>NZ_CP192088.1:0-4804878 GCF_050955745.1 Nocardia sp. CA-120079 | reverse complement strand
TTCCACGAACAAGGTGAAGTAGTCGAGATCCGGGGTAACGATCGGCCGCCGGACGAAGGCGATATCCGTGTCGCCAGAAGCCAATCCGGCCGAACGATCGCCGAACGAATACTCCTGCAACTCGACCTGCACATCGGGGGCGACCTCGGTGAACGCGGCCAGAATATGCTCAGTTAGTTCCAACGCTGCGCCGACTGTCGCGCCGACCTTCAATGTCCCGATTTCGCCGAGAGCGGCACGGCTGGCCTGAAGTGCACCTTCATCGAGAACGGCCAGCGAGCGCTGCACTGCGGTCAGGAAAACCTCTCCGGCGACGGTCAGCCGTATCTGCCGTTTCGACCGGTCGAACAGGGCGGCGCCGACCTCGTCCTCGAGCTCATTTATGTGCTTGCTCAACGCCTGCTGACTCATATGCAACCGCGCCGCAGCGCGACTGAAATGCAGCTCGCCAGCCAACACCACAAAATATCGGAGCTTACGAGTATGGGCTTCCACAACTTCTGAACTGTAGTCCCGCTCTCGAACCACCCGCACATGCGAGCACCCATAACATGCTGGTCGCGAGCGATAAATGAAATTCAACCGAAACCAGCCAAGCGGCCCTGGTGTCCGGTTTGCCCCCCCATTATGTCCGGTCTAGCACTCCCGCAATCCCTGGCGTCGCTGATTGAATACCGGCAAGCAGTGACGAGGATCTCTCCGAAAGCTCATCCACCACTACGTATTCGGCATGAACTCTTCGAAACTGTAACACGACTTAACAATTCAGGAAGATAACGTGGATCACACAACCCGCACCCGACTCCTCGCCGCGGCCACCATCGCCGCTGCCCTGGTGTCGATCTCAGCCGAGAACGCGACCGCCCACGCCGCGCCGAGCCAGCCATTCACGGCCGCATCGACCGCCGAACCGACGGCCAATTACACAGCCGAGATCTCCGCACCACTCCCTAGTCCGTCAGCCGTGGCGACGGATACGGTTGAGGCGCAGTTCGTTTCGGCGACAACAGATGTCACTCCACCGGCAACGACGATCAATGGCGCAGACAGTCAGGCAGACATCAACAACGCGCTCACCCAGGCCGGTAATGCCTTCATGCTCGGAGTCACGGCGGGTACCCTCGCGGGCGGCCTCATCGGTCTCGCGGGCGGATGTGTCGTGGGTGCAGTAGTCGGCATGATCGGTGGCTGCATCCCCGGCATGGCGCTCGGGGCCGCGCTGGGACCGATCATCGGCGGCGCCGTCGTCGGCATTCCCGTCGGGATCGGCGCACTGGTCGACGCCTACAACACCTTGCACGCCGCAGGCGAGATCTCCGCACCACTCGGATCGACCGTCGGCTGATATCCAACCTCTTGTAAGAATCGGACCGCTGTGCGTGCTCTCGGCCCAATCAACGTACGCACAGCCCCATTCTGACGAGTCCCGAATCATCAACTGTAGCGGGCATTTCGTCGAACAAGAGTCAGTCGGCTGACTATTAAGACGGAGTCCAGCGACGCTCGATGTGAGAAATCATCGCCGCCGGAATACAAGCCACCAGAGCTAGACTCACACCACCGCCATGCCGCCCACCTATTGCGTCGTCCGGGACTACTCGATTACTTCGGCCGGTGCCCCGCCTGCGGCTGTCATGCCGAAGCATTCGAAATTGCGCGGCTGATGCCGGATTATGAGCGCGAAGTCAGCAATTTGCTGACATGTGGTCTTCCATGCGGATGGCAAATCGAGCGTTAGCCAATTCCGGGTGATTCGTTTCCGATGACGATTCGGTCGACGCATCCTTCACAGTTGCTTGGCCGCCGGAACAGCGCCATAGGTGCCGTCTGGTGGGCCACGAACAGCGCGGCCGCGACGCCGTCCGGCATGCTGCCTCGAACCCAGAGCAGCTCGTCGGCCCACAGCGTGAGCTGCTGCCGGAGCAGACCTCGCAGAGCACCACGTCGTCACCCCGCCACGTTGGTGAACGGCAACTCTCGGTGACCGCAGAAGTACCCTTCGTCGAGACTGTCGACGCGCACCTTGGAGGCCCGGTGCCTGCATGTCGACGAGGAACATCGCGCCCCCGCCGCCCGGCTTGCCACTGGTGCGGGCCAGCACGACCCCGAAGGCGGCGCCGTGTGCGCCGCTGCTGAACCACTTGCGACCATTGATAACTCAGCCGTAATCGGTTCTGCGCGCCGGTCGGTGGGAGCGTCAGCTCCCACCGACCGGCCATATCTGACTCTGACAGTCGAGCTCATGCGGACAAGGCGGCCATTCCGCCGTCGACACGCAGGTAGGTGCCATGGATATGGCCTGCGTCGTCGCTCGCGAGGAAGGCCACCGCGGCGGCGACCTCATCGGGGGTGCCATACCGCTTGTTCGCCGCCATCGAGGTATACGCCTCCTTTACGGCTTCGAGTGAGCCGAGCACCGGCGCGACACCCGTTTCGATGCGATCCATCATCGGCGATTCGATGGGGCCCGGCGTCACCGCGGCAACACGAACGTTGAATTGGCCAAGCTCGGCGGCTGCGCTCTTGGTCAAACCGAGAATGGCGTGTTTGCTGGCGACGTATGGTCCGAACATCGGCATGCCCAGGACGCCCGCGGCCGAGGACATGTTGATGATGACACCGCCGCCCTGTTCGATCATGATCGGCGCGGCATGTTTGATACCGAGATACACCGAACGGGTGTTGGTGAGCAGGACCTTGTCGAAGACTTCGTCGTCGTACTGCACCAGAGGAGCGATCAGACCCTCGATGCCGGCCAGATTGATCAGCACATCGATGCGGCCGAATTGTTCACGCGCGGCGGCGATATACGTTTGCACGCCCTCCGCGGTGACGATATCGGCCTCGACTGTGGCTACCTTGGCCCCCGCCGCTTCTGCCGCGGCAACGGTTTCGGTGAGTGGCATGCGACCACTGCCGACCAGCAGCAATGCGGCGCCTTCCGCGGCGAGCCGCCGCGTGATCGCGATACCGAGCGCGCCGGCGGCGCCGGTGACGACCACGACCTTGCCCTGGAAACGGGTAATCGGAGACATCGTTGAACTTCCTTCTGTTGTAAGGGGTGAAGCGATTCCGGGGTGACTACAGGGCGCGCCCAGCCGCGGCCTCGTCGGCGCGGTTGGCGCCGATAATGCCGATCAGGTCCTCGTGCAGCTCGAACCAGATCGTGTGGAAACTGTCTTTACCGATTGCGGCGACACTGCCGTGGTCACCATTCGCGATCCGCGCATGGGCGCGGGTAAATCGGTGCACGTAGTGCGCCAACCGCGGGGTGAGCGACGGCAATTCGGCAATCAAGGGCCGCGCCTGGTCGAACAGTGCGCTCAAGCTCGCCAGTACGTTGCGGTCGTATTCCGGGTCGCTGTGATCATTGGGCGTGGTCAGATCCCGCATTTGCCAGTCAGTGATGATCTTCTTGAATTCACCGTTGAGAACAGAGAACCGGTCGTAGACAGCGCCAGCGGCGGCTCGATCAACTCGGGCAGCCTCCGCCGTGATCAGCTCCGCGAGATAACGGCGGCCCTCGGCGGTCGGCCGCAATGCGCTACCGAGGGACTTGACCCAGCCAGCCGTAATGAGCTGGCTGACGGACTCCTCGACCAACCGGCGGTTCACCGCGAGGCTTTCGGCAAGAACATCGACCTCGGTCCGCCCCTTGAGCGTGAGGAGTCGTAGCACCGTCAACTCATCGATCGAAGTATCGCCCTGCGTCTCGGATGCGGCTGGGACCGTTGACTTTTCAACGCCACGCAGGGCATCGGTCTCCAACAGGGCGAGCAGTGCCGGTAACTGAGGCCCAGGCTCGGCCTCGATACCTGCGCGATGAACTTGCGGCACAGCGGCTTGCGCCCACTCGATCAATCGCGTGAAATCAGTGTCGTCGGCCTCGTCGACCTGTGACAGTGCCGCGGCGCCCAGCCACACCTCGCCGTTGCCGCCGTCGACGGTGACCCATTGTCCGGCCAATCCGGTTACCGATCCGGCCCCGCATCCTACGACGCAGACCCTGCCCAGCTCACGGCTGACAACAGCCGCGTGCGAAGTAGATCCGCCGTGCTCGGTGATGACTGCCCGGGCCGAGATCACGCCGTGCATGTCGTCGGGACTTGTGGTGACACGGGCCAGGACCACGTCCTCGCCTGCCTCGGCGCGCTGCTCGGCCTCGTCCGGGTCGATAACCACAATGCCAGTGGCGACGCCTTCGCAGACCGGGAGTCCGGTTGCGGCCCGGTCGGATTCGGCGAGGCGTTCCCGATCCAGAGTGGGAGCGAGCAGTGACCGTGCCTGTTTCGCGGTGATCCGCGACAGCGCCTGTCGCGGATCCAGCAGGCCCTCGTCGACCATGGCGACGGCCGCACGGACCGCGGCACGCGGGGATCGTTTCGCCGTGCGCGATTGCAGCAGCCACAGCCGCCCCGCCTCCACGGTGAACTCGATGTCCTGGATATCGCGAGAATCGCGCTCCAGCTGCGCCGCCAGGTCCAACAATTCCGCATGCACGTCGGGCATGTGTGCTCGCAATGCCGAGAGCGGCAAAGGATCCGCACGGCCGGATACAACGTCTTCGCCCTGCCCACGCGGCAGCCACTCGCCGAACGGCTCACGGTCACCGGTCATGGGGTTGCGGGTGAATAAGACCCCTGTGCCGGAGCGATCATCCAGATTTCCGAACACCATGGCCTGCACCGTGACTGCTGTGCCCGCCTCCACGCTGATGTCATGGTGATGCCGATACGCTTGCGCGCGAGGCGAATTCCACGACCGAAAGACCGCCTCCACTGCCGCGCGCAACTGCAGCCATGGATCGTTTGGCACTTCACCCGACGAATCGCCCAGCACCACATCGCGATACGCGTGACGGAACCGGCGGTGAGTGTCGGCCGCGTAGGCCGCATCTCCGGTTTCGGCCGCGAGCGCAGCTTCGATCTGATCGTTGATTCCGAGGTCCAGGACCGTATCCATCATGCCCGGCATGCTGCGGGCAGCGCCCGAACGAACGGATACGAGCAGCGGCTTCGTCGCAGAACCGAATTGCCGACCGGAGCCGGTCTCCAGTACTCGCAGGCTGTCGGTGATCTGCTGCCACAGCGATTGGGAAAGCCGCATACCACCGGCGTAGTAGGCGCGGCAGTTTTCGGTCGTGGCGGCAATTGCCGGCGGTACCGGCAGCCCGAGCGACCGCATCCGGTTGATGCTCCACGCCTTGCCGCCGAGTTCTTCTCGCGACAGCTCGCACGTTCCGTCGAGCGGGACGACCAGCGCGCTCTCGCGTACTGCCATAACTGTCATATCGAATATCGTTTCTACTGGTCAGCCCACGGTTACTGTGCCGGTGGAGCCATCGACGGTGAGAATCGTGCCGGTCTTGATCTGCTCGACGCAGTCGGGCACCGACACCACAGCGGGGATCCCGAGTTCGCGCGCGACGATCGCAGCGTGCGAAATGGCAGCACCCACCTGGCACACCACCGCGCCAGCGGCCAGGAACAACGGGCCCCATGACGAATCTGTGGTGACGGCGACGATGATCTCACCGGGTTCGAGGTCGCTGTCGTCGTCCAGCGAGTCGATAACGCGTGCAGGACCGGTGTAAACACCTTGTGAGACCGGCAATCCGGTAAGCACGTCGCCGGTCTGGACAGGCGGCTTCGGTTCGCGGGCCCGATCCTCGAACGTGGCCAGCGGCGGCACCTCACCTTCGAACACGAAAGGCGGAACCTTCGACATCAGCAGTTCCAGTCGTGCCTGTCGCTCGAGCAGCAGGTCTGCAAAACGCCCCGGATCGGAAACGAAGTCGTCCAGTTCGTCATCGGTGACCAGCAGCAAATGCTGCCAGGTCGACAGCACGCCCCGCTCCACAAGCCGGGTACCGAGCTCGCGCAGGTTCGCACGGACCTCTTCGGTCATACGGGTGGAGTTGAGCTTTGTGCGTTCCCGGCCGGGCAGGAACACCCGGGCGCCCTGCGCCGCGCCGAGGAACTGGGCCTGCACATCCGGGGTGCCAGCCAGCCGCTCCGAGATTTCCGCGATGGCACTGTCACGCTCCGATTGCAGCGTGGCAGACCGATCGCGCGGCGCGGCATCGTCGGGAGCGCGGCGCGCGCGGTCCAGCATGCGCAGCGGAATCAACGGATCCGTGGCGAATGTGGGAGAACGGAACTCCCATACGCTCGGGCCGAGGAATCCCCAGCGCTCGATAAATGAATCCCACTGTGCCAGAAATTCTTTCACGACCTGCGCTGAGGATGCCCGCAGCCGATCGATCAAGCCCTCGACGCCGGCATCGAACTCGTCGGTCAAGGCCGTGGAATGAGCTACCACCCGCGACAACTCCCACATATCGAAGGACTGCTGTGCCGACGGAATGTCGAGTGAAGTTGTCACTCGCGCAGCGAGTTCGGGAGCTTGCACGGCTGCGGCGATCTGGGCCACGACAGCGGCGATGACATTCGAACAATTGGTCAAATAGATGTGCTTGGAGAAGAAGTAGCGATTTTCACCGCGCAGCTCACGGAAGCGCGCGACTAGTTCGGTATCGCTGAGCTCGGACAATTGTGGGCGATTCGCCACCAGGGCGTCCAAACGAGCAGTGTCGTAGGCCAATTCGGGGAGCTCGGTCGTGGTGAACAACGAGGTGAGCCATTCCGCCACCGCCTGTGAGCACTCGGCGTTCTCGTCGCGCGGGTCGGGCCGGTAGGGGGGCACATCGGGGTGGTCGCCGAAGAATGCCTGGTCGATCGCCTCCGGCGTCATACCCGGCATCCGAACCGCGAAGGTGCGCTGCAGGGAGACATTGAGGTAGATGTAGCCGCCGAAGCAGCAGGTCACCTCGCACTGGCCCTCTGGCCGGAATTCGTCCGGTGTGAAAACGCCCATCCGATAAAGAGCGTCACGCCAGCCGGGCTCCCATGAGTGTGGTCCATAGGCGCTCCAGGTCAGCGGTGAAACAGCTTCGACGAATACCTCGGATACATTGCCGCGGGTGTAGAGGGGGAACCGTACGCTGGGCTCGTCGTCGCAAACCCAGATTTTGTCGCTCACCAGAACTCCTTTGTCCTTCGCGCGACTTCCGCGCGCGATCGGTGTTGTGAATCAAATGTGTTGACGGACACGAGATCAGCTCCCGAGGAACCAGTCGACGAGGATTGCGTCGTGCAGTTCGGGCTTCTCCCATTGCGGCCAATGGCCCGCATCCCCGATGACGTAGTACTGGGCGTTCGGTAGCACCTCCGCGGTCTTCCGAGCCTCATCCCAGGCCTTGTCCGGATTGTGCTCGGTCCACAGCACGAGCGTTTCGGGGACGAACTTCGCCGCCTCCTCGGCCGGGTATACGGTGATGTGCGGCCATTCGGTGTCGATTCCGTAGATGCGGCGGATCGAGGCGTTGATGTCCGGATCCTGATAGAGCTTCAGTCGAACGCCGATCATCTCCTTGGTCATGCGGTCGGGCTTGGAGACCAGCCATTCCATCCGCGGGCGCAAATGCTCGAAGGTCGGAGCGGTGATCGAGCGCTGCGACAGCTCGGACAGATTCGATGTGCCGCCGCCGCGGGTGATCGGCGGCGGCTGATCCGGGAAACGCAGCCGGGGCAGGCCAGTGTTGAGAATGATGCGTCGCAGGCGCTGCGGAAAACGCATGCCGACATTGAAAGTCACATGTCCGCCAAGGGATTCGCCTTGGACGTACGCATCATCCCAACCGAGCCCATCCATCAAATCGATCACGCCCTCGGCGAGCAGCTCGATCCAACGGCCTGGATCCCAATCGTTCTTTCCGGAATAGCCGTGGAACACCATGTCGGCCGCCACCACGTGGAACTGCTCGCCGAGTGCGGTCAGGTTGCGGGCCCAGCATTCGGCGTGTGCGCCGATCCCGTGCAGCAACAACAGCGGCGGCTTGTCCGGTGTGCCTGCCTCCAGGATGCGGTGCCGCCACCGCTCGCCTTGCACGTAACGAACCTGTGCGCCCATCAACTCGATCCACACCGACCGCCACTGGTCGAGCGGCTTGCACTCGGGCTCGCGCGAGAGACTGAACTGCTTCATCGGATTCCTCCGTTATCGGGTCGGCCGGACCGAACCGCGGGCCCCTTCGGCGCTTCGGTGGGAAAGGTTTCGGCCTCCATCAGCTGGACATATCGGCGGTAGAACCCGCGGGCGGCCTGCTCGGAGGCGTACCACCCCAGGCGGCCCGGATAGCGGCCGTCCTCGGTCCACTCATGACCGAGGCCCATTTGATAGTTGAACGGTTCACGGCGAGTGATCGCACCGCGCAGGTTGCGCTGGATCTCGGCCCAGTTCTCGCCGTCGTCCTGTTCGAGAATTCCCGAGGCGCCGAAGGTCAGCTGCGCGAAACGGCGCTGCGCCTCCTTGACCTCGGCCGGCGCGTCCTTATCGACGAGAACCCATGCGTAGATTTCCATTTCGTCGGGCCCCTTGGGATGCCACACGCGAAGGGTTTGGAAGCCGGGCAGGTACGCGAAGTTCGGGAAGACATTGGCGTGCCCGCTGGTCGCCGGCCCCAGGAACCGGTCCTCCCCCAGCCTTTCGACGACCTCGTCCCAAATCGAAAGCTGATAGTCCACCAGGATCCGTGGGAACCCACGGCCGAGCAGCTTGTGCTCGAGGTTCTTGCCGAGGGAGAACCCCGTGGCATGGCCGAGGTCCGAGGAGAACTGCGCGCCGTCGTTACGGCCGAGCCGGGCAACCTGCTTGTCCACGTCCTTCGTCAGCGCCGCGATGGCGGAGGCGTGGCTGGATGGCGCATGGTAGTTGTCGGAGGCGAACTGCTCGGCGGCCAGCTTCCAATTGCCTTTGAACCGCCACCGCTGCACACCGCCGACCACCTCGGTGCCGCCGGCGCGCCGGTCGACCAGGCCGTCCAGATACCAGCAGAAGTCGCCGAGATACTCCAGCAGTGATGGCGCGGTGGGATCCCAGGTGGCGAATACCAAGCCCTTGTACGTATCGAGCCGCGCGACCTCGGTCAGACCCCACTTCGACTTGTCGATCTCGTCGTAGTATGCCTCGCGCTCATACGGAACGTTTTTCAGCTTCCCGTCGGTGTCGTAGGACCAGCCGTGATACGTGCAGGTGAAAACCTTGGTATTGCCCGTGTCCGCCCGGCAGACTCTCATGCCGCGGTGGCGGCAACTGTTCAGGAAACAACCGAGCGAGCCATCACGGCGGCGCACCACGATCACGGGATCTTCACCCATATAGGTGGTGAAGAAGTCGCCTGGTCGGCCGAGCTGGGACTCGTGACACAAAAAGGTCCAGCAGCGGGCGAAGATGCGCTGCAACTCCTGCTCATAGATCACCGGGTCGGTGAAAACCGTCCGGTTGATCAACCCGTTCTCCGTATCGACCAACGTACTCAGGTCGACGGTCATGACGACACCTCCACAAACACCTGGCCGTCCTGGACTTTCGTGGGGTAGACGGCTAAGTCGATCTCGGCTGGAAACTGCAGCGCCTTGCCGGTGCGCACGTCGTAGCGCGCCATGTGCAGACCGCATTCGATAACACCGTCGTCGAGGTAGCCGTTCTCGGCGAGCGAAGCTTCCTCATGGGTGCAGATGTCCGCCGTCGCGATGTACTCACCGCCAGAGTTCCAGACCGCGATCGGACACGACCCGGCCGCGAGGCAGACGGCCTCACCTTCAGGCACCTCCGTGACGGCGCAGGCACGGATCCAGCTCATCTGGCGTCCTCCTTGTCGAGCTTGCGATGCCCCCACGTGCTGGTGGCGGCGTAGTCGGAGACGACCCAATTCGAGGGGTCGATGATGCGGGCGCCGGTGCCGAATTCGAGTTCGAATCCCGACGGCGTCCAGCAGTAGAAACTGAGCATGCGGTCGTTGGTGTGGCGACCCAAGGTGCGGCTGAGTGTGTTGGACTCCTCGGCCCGTTCCAGCACCGCGCCTACTGCGTCGACCGAATCCACCTGCGCCATAACGTGGTTCAGCGAAGGTGGGGCGTCGGCCGGGCCTTGTACGAGCGCCAAGCTGTGATGCCTTGGATTGCAATGCAGGAAGGCCACCACGCCCTTGGGTCGGGTGATCGTGTCCGTCACCCGCAGCCCCAGCTGTTCGGTAGCGAACGATAGGCTCGCCGCGAAATCCGGTGACACGACAACTGAATGACCGAGTCCCAGTTCGTCGGCAACGAACCGTGCGCCGTACGGGGCGGGTACCGGCCGCGGATCCAACACCGAACCGGCCACTAGTTCGTGAACGGTGCCGGCCGTGTCGGCGACACTTGCCAAAGCCGTCGCGGCACGTTCGACCGCGAACTCGTCGCTGGCGCGCTCTGCGCCGATAATTGTCGCGAGCCGGTCCAGTTCGTCGACGGTGGCAAGTTCCCAGCCGAGGGCGGTGAGCCGGTCGTCGGGGCCCGGCTCGATTGCCCACCGCCAGGACCGGGCATCGAAACGAGCCCGGACTCCACCATTGGGGGTACGCGAGACTTCCGCGCCCACAACGTTTTTCGCGAACTCAGCCCACTCGTCGAGATGCGGCGATGCGATCACGAAGTAGGCCAGGGATCGAACTGTCGGTTTCATCAGAACATCACGCTCAAGTTCTTGCTCGTGAGCACCGCTTGGTCGAGCAGGATGGTGCGTCGCGCGATGCCGAACGACTCGTTGTCGCGGCGGCGCAACCGATCGTGCCGACATCCGGCCCATATATCGGTGCTGGTTTCGGAATTCGTGCGGTAGAGCAGGAAATTCGAAGTGACATCGACCTCGAACGGGTCCGCGACGCCAACCTCGTCGATCAATACGTTTGTGATCAGATGCCGCGTCCGCGAGGGCGGTTCTTCCGCCCAAGCCATGCCGGTGCCGAGGCGATCCACACGGACACCGAGCGAGTGCCGATCGTCGTCGAAGTGACTCAATTCGCCGTAACTGCTTGTCTCTTTGGCAATTTCGCGGCGCGGCCGGTTCGTGCGCAGCGGGCACCAGTAGCGAATATCGTCCTCGAACAGTGCGAGCCACTGCGGCCACTGCCAGCTGTCGAGCAGGCGCGCCTCGCGATAGAGGAACTGCTCGATCTCGTATTGCAAGTCGCGATCCGTGTCGGTCGTCGCGGTCATGCCGAACTCTCTCTCGTAGTGGCCGAGGCAACGCCACGATCACGTCGCCCGCGAACGCCGACGCCGGACAGGTCGATGACCGTGCCGGTTGCCGTGGGTGAATTGCGCCGCGAGGCGAGCAGAACGTATGCGCCCGTGTAGTCCTCTGCGTGAATCGGGCGACCCAGCACCGCGCGATCGGCATAGGACTCACCCGTGGGGTAGAGGTCGCGCAGGGTGCGGCCGTCCTGTCCGAGCGCGGCCGGGCCGCGCAGGTCCGAGGGGAGGTAGCCGGGTGCGACGGCGTTGACCCGAATATCGGGGGCAAGCTCGTACGCGAGCTGCCGGGCCAATCCGATCAGCGCGTGTTTGGATGCGGTGTAGATGGGCCCGCCGCCGCCAGGATAGAAACTGGCGTTCGAAGCGGAGACGATGATGCTGCCCTGCGAGCGGGTGAGCTCCTCGACCGCTGCTCGCGCTCCCACCAGCGCGCCCTTGACATTGACTCCGAAAACCTCATCGAATGCTCGATCCAGGTCCGACAGTGGGAGCTCTCGCAACTCCTGCTTGAAATCCCAGAGCCCGGCATTGGCGATAAAGCAGTCCAAGTGGCCGAAGGTCTCGACGGTCTGCGCGACTACGTTGCGATTGTCCTCGATCGACCGGACATCTCCGTCGACAACCAGGACATCGGGAAACTCGGAGCGCAGCGCCTGCGCCTTCTGCGCCGAAAGCTGGAGTACGGCAACTCGTGCCCCCTCGTCCAGGAACCGTTCCACCAGTGCCCGTCCGAGACCGGATCCGCCACCGGTAATGATCGCCACCTGCCCATGCAGCCAACCCACCCTGTCACCTCCTTCACCAGCTACGGGGCGTGTGCCCCGTCACAACCTCACGTCGTTGTGATCTGTAACACTGCACGTCCGAAGGCAGCTGATGTATGTCGCAGACAGACAATTAGGTCCGGTGAAATGTAGGTGTTAGACAATCAGCTCCGGGCATATGCCACGAACAATCCAGATCGAGGTGATGACAATGTCCGATTTACCAGGTCGCTCCGCAGCGACAGGCCCGGAAACCCTGCAGCTCCTTGAAGGTGTATTGCGCCAGCTCGGCGCACGTGGAGGCACTCCGGCCGAGGTCGTGCGTCACGTCACGTCGGCGGCGTGCACGCTGTTCGGAGTTCCGATCTCGTGGGTCGGATTGACCAGCGAAGCCAGCCCCGAGGTACTGCAGATGGCGGGGTGGACCGGTCTGGCCGTACCGCAACTGTCGACGGGATGGCATCAGGAGCTGGGCACCGGAATCGGCGGTGTGGTCGCGGCCACCGGGCAGAGCACGATCATCCGCGATTACCGACGCGATCCGCGCCGCAATCCCGCGTTCAAGAACATCGTGGACATCGAGAAGTTGGTCTCGGGTATCGCGGTGCAACTTCCGATGGAACACCCGGGCGTCCTGTACTGGGGCTCGCGACGTCCACACAGCTTCACCGAGCAGGATCTTCCGGTGGCAGAGGCATTCGCAGCCACGGCGGCCGCAGTGATCGCCGGCGCGAGCGCGCGAGACCGGGTGCGGCAGGTCGATTTCACCTTCGACACGATTGCGCAACTGGCACAACGGCTTTTGGCTGGAGAGCCCACTCGGCCCGTTATATCGTGGCTGGCTCGGCGTCTCGACGGCGCTGTTCGCCTGTGTGGTGAGAACGGTGTCGAACTGGCCGCGCACACAGCGCGTGGGGACGCCCCACTGCGCGGGTTCGACCTTCGTGTCGAACAGACGGATCTGGGCCGTCTCGAACTGCGAGGTGAAGGGTTCGGCGACGAGGCAGCGCAGTTGCTCGCGCAGACGGTGGCCCTGGATCTGGCACGACGCCGGGAGCGGGAGATTACGGCGCTGCAGTTGCAGGCAGATTTTGTGGTGGAACTACTGTCGGATACCGCGCATCCGTCCGAACTCGCGCAGCGAGCCGGGCTGCTTGGCTTCGATCTGCGGGCTCCACGAATGGTTCTGCGGATCGGCCTGCCGCCCAAGGAGCCGGGTCGACCGCCGGAGGCGATCTCGGTCGACTTGGTGCGCACCTTGGATGCGGCGGTGCATCGTCGTCCTGGCGCCGGTCCGGTGATTCCGGTCAAGACCGACGTGTGGGTTCTTCTGCCGGCCGCCCTCGGCTCCACCAACGCGATCGTCGCGCTGCTCGACGAGGCGGCCGAACCCTTCGGCGACGCACAACTCGTCGCTGGTATCGGCCGTGTCTGCACCACGCCCTCCGACTACCGCAGAGGCCGCGCCGATGCTGAACTCGCCATTCAGATCGCACGTGCCCGACAGCGTCGGACCATGGCGTCGGATGAACTGAAGACCTGGCAGTTGCTGGCCCCGGCCTCAGATGCCGACACTCTTTCCGAACGCGCGGAATGGATTCTGCGGCCCTTGCTCGACGCCGATCAGCGCAACAACCGAGATGATGACCTAGCCACCCTGCGAGCCTGGCTGGCAAATGACCGCCACCGCGGGCGGACGGCGGCGGCATTGTTCATCCACGAAAACACCGTTCGCTACCGGCTCAAGCGGATCGCCCGCGTGCTCGATGTGGATCTGCAGAACGCCGACAGCCGATTTCCCATCGAATTGGCTGTACGCACACTGGAATTACTCGAGGCCACCGGAGCACGATGAGCCCGGCCGCGAGACCGGGCTCACCGACAACCGCCGGGCGCTAGCGCTCGACGAGGGCTCTGGTCAACAGGTCCAGCAGCACAGGATCGACGCCGCTGTCCAACGCCCACTGTCGGCCACCCCCGTAGCGCGAATACAGCCCGTCGAGGAACAGCCGTATAGCCGCCTCTTCGATTCGGTAGATTTCCGTCGGCATCGATGCGCGATGCAGGCGGTATTGCGTCCATGTCTCGAATCGCTCGTTCATCCGATCGAGATTGGGAGCCGTCGCGAGGTAGTCGGCAACGATCGCCTCCTGCTCGACGCCAATGATGTCGAGCAGGACCGCAACAGTGACTCCGGTCCGATCTTTGCCGGCTGCACAATGCACAACCAGTGGCCGATCGATCGCCGCAGCGATCAGCGCAATCGCTCGCGACAGTGATGAAGCCGGTTCCAGATTGCGCAGGTAGATTTCCGTGGTCATCTGGCCCGGAGCTGCCGCCGGAATCGGGTTTCGAGCTACCGGAAGGGACACGTTGAGATAGACCGTGGACTGTTTCGCCAGTGGCCCTCGTCCTTCCGTGATGGCCTCGTGAGCAGCACGCAGATCGACCACTGTCCCGATGCCTAATTCCGCTACGAGGGTGCGCACATCCTCGTCGGTCAGAGCCTGTAGCGTGTCGCTCCGGAAGAGCCGACCCTCGCGAGTCCGCCCGCCGCCACGCACCGGCAAACCACCGACATCACGGAAATTGAAGGCGCCCTCCAACTTCGGCAATCTCGGTACATAATCGACTTCCTTGGCGTTGTGCTCAGGCATCACCCGCGAATCTCCCTTCGGTCATGTCGACCACGAGACGCCCCGTCACGGCGCGGTCCTGAAGTTGCCGCAAGCCCTTCGGGACATCGTTGAACCCGATCAGTTGGCACGACGGCCGGATCAACCCCTGGGCATAGAGCGCCACGAGCTGATCGTGCACCTGGCGGCGGTACGCCTCATCGAGCCGGAAAGGCCGCGTACGGAATCCGATCACTGAATAGTTCTTTACCAGCGCATGATTGGTGGGCACCGGAAGGCGCTCGCCGCTCGCGAACCCGACCACCAGGATCCGCCCTTCCACCGCGATGCAGCGCATTGATGCTTGTAGAGCCGGGCCCCCGACCGGATCGAACACGACATCGGCTCCACGCCCATCGGTCTCGGCAAGGACCCGATCGACAATCGACCCGGACGCACTGTCGACCACGGCATCCGCACCGGAGCGCAGCGCCGCGGCCATCTTCTCCGCACCGCGGACAACAGCGATCACTCGGGCGCCGAATGCCTTTCCCAGTTCGACAGCCGCACTTCCGACGCCGCCCGCGGCGCCGTGCACGAGCAGCGTCTCACCTGCCCGCAGGTCTCCCTTGCGTCGGCGAGTCAGCGCCATGAACGCGGTCTGGTACGCGATAAACAGCGATGCCGCCACCGCGTCCGGCATGACATCTGATATCGGGAGAACTTCGCCGACGTGCAGCGTGACCTGCTGTCGGAGCAATCCACGCGCTGGGCCGTCGCGAGTGAGCAGATACCGTCCGCCGATCATTTCTCGCGGTACCGAATCCCCCACAGCGACTACGGTTCCGACACCTTCACCGCCGGGGATACAGGGCAACCTAGGTTTCTCGTGATAATTGCCCTGACTTACGAGCAGATCCGGAAATCCCAGCGCCACTGCCCGAACATCGACCACTACCTCCCCACTCCTCGGCGGAGGAGATGGTGGGCAGCTCGCGATGCGCAGCGCCTGCTCGGGGTCATCCGAGAGGCGGTGAATCTCCCAGGCGCGCAACGAATTCATCGCAGCGCTGCATCCGTCAGCGTGATGAGGGCGTCCGTGGCGGTCACACCCTCGCCTTCGTTGTGGACGAAGACGGGATTCACGTCGACCTCCGCGATCTCCTCCGCGAGGTCGGCAGCCAGCACAGAAAGTCGACTCAACGCATCGGCGAAAGCCGCTCTGTCCCTGGGGCGCCCGCCACGATACCCGGCCAGAAGTCGGGCCGCTCGCAGCTCGTCGATGCAGCGATCCGCCGTCGCGCGATCCACCGGAGGCACCTGAAGAACCCGGTCGCCGATCAACTCGATGAGGACACCACCCGAACCGGCGAGCACGATCGGTCCGAACACCGCATCGTTCATGATCCCTAGCGCCATCTCCTGTCCAGGCAGGGACATCTCTTGAACCAGCACTCCGACATCGGAATATCCGGCCGCGGCAGCGGCGGCCAGCACCTCGTGTGCCGCTGCCTCGACCATCTCCGCATTGGCCAGACCGAGCTTCACGCCACCCAATTCACTCTTGTGCCCAATTTCGGCAGACAAGATCTTCACCGCTACCGGGAACCTGAGTCGGCCCGATATCTGGGCCGCTTCCGAAGGTGTTTGCGCCGCATACGCTGCTGCGGTCGGAATGCCGTATGCCGCCAGAACTTTCGCGGCTTCCAGTTCGTCGAGTTGTCGTCGGCCCTCAGCACGGACCTTGTTGATCACCGCCGCGGCCCCCGCCCGGTCGATGTCGTCGTACTCCGGGACTTCCGGTAGCGCAGGGCGTGTCCCGTGGCAAGCCATCGCCGACAGCGCTGCGACCGCGCGGTGCGGGTCCCGGTAGGTCGGTACTCCGGCTTCGCCGAGTGCCTGCGCGGGCCGCCCGCTACCGCCGATCCATACCACCACGAGCGGCTTGTCGGTGCTGTCCGCCGCCGCAAGCAATGCGGAAACGACGGCGTCCGAACCACGTTCGACATTGGTGAGCACGACCACGATGGCATCGGTGTCGGGATGTCCGACGGCCACATCGAGTGCACGTCCGAGCATTTCGGGCTTGCTGATCAGGGCAGCGGTGACATCGATCGGATTGACCGGTGAACCGAACGGCGGAATCACCTCCGCCATCCGGGCCTGCCACGATTCATCCCATGCGCCGACTATCAAACCAGCAGCCTCGGCCGCATCGGTGGTGAGCACACCGGCTCCCCCGGAGACACTCAGTATCGACAGCCGAGGCCCAGACATCCGACGACCGGTGGCGAACAACTGCGCGGCATCCAGCATGGCCTCGACTCCGGGCACCCGCACCACACCGAATTGCCTTGCGACAGTGTCGAATATCGCATCTTCGCCCGCAAGTGAGCCGGTGTGCGAACTCACCGCTCGGGCCCCGGCGGCCGAACTGCCCACCTTGACCGCAAGGACGGGCTTGTTCAGCTCGCTTGCCTGGCGTGCCATCTCGATGAACCGACGACCGTCTCGGACGCCTTCGAGATAGCACAGCAACACCGACACGTCGTCGGCCGCAGTCAGCGCACTGAGTAGCTCGGCCGCATCGAGATCGACTTCGTTGCCCGTGTTGACGTAGTAGCCGACACCGACGCCCGCGTCGCGCAGCCGACTCGCGATCGAGGTGCCGAAGGCTCCACTCTGACTGACGAATCCGACCGGACCCGACGGTAAGGCGTCACCGGAGTCCAGCGACGAAGAAAAAGTGACCGTCACCGCATCGCGCGCTGCCACAAGTCCAAGACAGTTCGGCCCGAGCAATCGGATTCCCGATTCGCGGCAGATCCCGGCCAGTTCCGCTTGCAGCGCGGCACCGTCCGCGCCGGTTTCGGCGAACCCGGACGCATAGGCAATGGCGACTGGGACACCCTTCGCCACGCATTCACGCAATGCATCCGCGGTCCGCTCCGCAGAGACTCCGATCAGTGCCAGATCGATTTCTCCGTCCACCGCGCCGATATTCGGATACGCCGGAAGACCCTGTACGACTTGGCGATTCGGGTTGATCGGCAGGATTCTGCCCTGATAGCCGAACCGCTTGAGGTACTCGATGGGACGTCCGGTCAGCTTCACTGGATCGTCCGACGCACCGATCAACGCGATACTGCGAGGGCGCAGCAACCGCTCGAGCAGCAGCTTCGAATCTGTCGCCGCCGGTGTCATTTCGTCCTGCTCGCCTCGAAGCGGCCGACAGCGCGCCGCGCGATCGCCCAGCGATGGACCTCCGAGGGGCCGTCATAGATGCGAAACGGCCGCAGCTCACGGTAGAACCGCGACAGCGGAGTATCGTGCGAAATCCCGAGGGCCCCGCAGATCTGGATCGACCGGTCCACCACCCGGCCGAGCGCTTCGGACACGAAGGTCTTGGTGATGGAGGTGGAGCGGGTCGCGGTCGCGCCGCTGTCCAGTTCCGCGCAGGTACGGTAGAGCAGCGCACGGCTGGCCTCGAGATCGATCTCGTTGTCCGCGATCATCTGCTGCACCATGCCCAGGTCGGCCAACTTGGAGCCGAACACTTCTCGTGCGACGGCACGCTCGAGCGCGATCTCCTGCGATCGCTGGGCGATGCCGAGCCACCGCATACAGTGCGTCATGCGGGCCGGCCCCAGGCGTACCTGCGCGTATTTCAATCCGAGATCGACCTCGCCGAGCACCCGGTCGGCGTCTACCTCGACATCGGTGAATACCAACTCGCTGTGCCCGCCGAAGTAGCCCTCATCAAGGCTGTCGATCACCCGGAGCTCCTCCAGCCCAGGGGTGTCCATATCGACGAGGAACATCGTGGCACCGCCGCGGTCGCCGGGCTTACCGCTCGTGCGGGCCAGCACGATACCGAAGGTCGCGCCGTGCGCCCCGCTGATGAACCATTTGCGGCCGTTGACCACCCACCCGCGATCGGTCTTGCTCGCAGTCGTGGTCAGCGCGCTCGGGTCCGAGCCCGCACCGCCCGGCTCAGTCATCACGATGCAGGAGCGAATATCTCCGGACGCGAGCGGAGCCAGAAATCGCTGCCGCTGTTCGGAATTCGCGACCTTGTCGAGCAAATTGATATTGCCCTCGTCGGGCGCCTGCGCCTGGATGGCCAGTGGGCCGAGCAGGGATCGGCCAGCTTCCTCGAACACAACCGCGAGCTGTCGCAGCGACAGCTCGTGTCCACCGAACTCCTTGGGCACATGCGGCCCGTAGACCCCGAACTGCTTGGCCGACGCCACCAATCGCTGCCGTAATTGTTCATCCGCGTGGTGCAGCGACATACCGCTGCGAGCCTCCTCGGGGACGACCACCGTGCTGATGAACTCCGACATCCGCGCGGCCAGCTCTGTGGTCGCCGGGTCGAGCTCGAAACTCGTTGACATATGGGAAGCCTCCTTGCTTGTGCATTGACACCCTGTCGGCTCCGACGGCCACAGAGGATGGCTGAACACCACAAAGGCGGTCCCGTTCTTGTCGGAGTGCGACAAGCGTCCGCTGGGCCCGAGCTGCTTTTCTGCTGAAGTGGACAACGCAGCCCTCATCCCGGACCGAGGTCGCCTGATCGTCGTAGGCGGCGGCCTCGCGGCCGCTCGTACCTGCGAGGAGGTCCGCAAGCGCGGCTTTGCCGGCGACATCACAATGCTTTCCGATGAACCGCACGCGCCGTATGATCGTCCGCCGCTATCGAAGAACACGTTGAACCGCGATCACGATCCGACCTTGCCGTTCAGTGCAGCAGCCCTCGGTGTGCATCTCCGACTGGCGGAGTCTGCCGTGGGGTTGGATACCGAGCGCCGATCGGTCACCACGAATCGATCCGAAATCCGCTACGACGCACTCGTCATCGCCACCGGGGCGACACCGATTCGGCTGCCCGGCAATGGTCCGCAATTGACCCTACGCACCCTGGACGACGCTCAAGCCTTGCGCGGCCGCCTGACCCGTGGGAGCCGCGTCATTCTGATCGGAGCCAGCTGGATCGGCGCCGAGGTCGCGACCGCCGCACTGGCCCGGGGCGCGCACGTCACATGCGTGGAGGCCGGTCCGGCGCCCAGCTCCCAGGTACTCGGGACCGAGGCCGCGACACGACTGCTGCTGCCGTTGTGGTCCGAGGCAGACCTGCGCCTGAACACCGCCGTCGAAGAAGTGCACGAGCGAGGTGTACGGCTGCTCGACGGTACGGATATTCCGGCCGACGTCGTCGTCACCGGCGTCGGCGCACGACCGGAGACCGCATGGTTGGAAAGCAGCGGTGTGCGCATCGACCGCGGAGTCCTGGTCGACGAGCATTTGCGCACTTCGGTCCCGGGCGTACTGGCCGTGGGGGATGTAGCGGTGCGTTGGTCCCCACGCAGACAGCAGCGGGTGCACGCCGGTCATTGGGATGAGGCTGCGACGGGCGCGGTCGTGGCGGCGCAGGTGCTACTGAGCCGCGGAGGCGACACGCTCGCCGTCCATGATCCGATTCCATACTTCTGGAGCGACCAGTTCGGACACCGCTATCAGTACGTCGGCTGGCACCGCCCGCAGGACAGACTGATCTGGCGCGAGCATCCCTCTGGCCTGCCTACCGCCGCTTGGCTGGCCGATGACGGTCGACTCGTCGGGGCCTTGACCGTCGATCGCCCCAAAGAACTCGCCCATGCACGCCGCGCAATCACAGCAGGAGCCACGCCGGACCCGGACAGCCTGGCCGATCCCGATGTTCCGCTGTCATAGCGGGAATCGAGGAGGGGAGCCATTCGTCCCGACTTCGACGTCCAGGGTTGCCGCCTCCTCCCCTAAATCAGTATTCAGTAATTCACTTCCGTCTGGAGTCGGGGACTCCGACGCCCGTCGCAAAACGAATTGCGTCGCGCACAATCCACGGGTCGTGGGCAGGTGCGAGTTTCGCCAGCGATGTCAATGCGGTACGCCCGAGGTGCTCGGCGATGAGGTGTCCACATCGCTGAGCCTGGCCTTGTTCGGCGGCCTCGAGAATGTTCGCGTGCTCGTCCTGCGCGGTGCAGGCAACCGCGAACTGGTTCTGCGCGGATTGCCGATAGAAAACCCGGTAGCGCTCGGCGTTGTCCCACAGGTCTGTCAGCTGGGTTCGCATTCGACCGCCGACCCGGCTGAACAGTGTCGTGTGGAAGATACGGTGGTGGATCCGGTGTTCGTCGAGAGCTAAGTCCCCAGGCTTCAGGGCGTCGTCCATCCGCGCGAAGGCATTGCGGAGCGCCTCGAGATCGTGCTTCGTCAGCAGCGGAACCGTCGATTGGACACCGAACGTTTCGAGCGCGATACGCATGGCCGCGATCTGTTCAAGGTCCTCTACAGTTAGCGGAGCGACTCGGATACGCCTGTTGAAGTCGCCATCGAGCAGACCTTCACTCTGCAATTGCCGCAGGGCTTCACGCAGCGGTGTCCGACTGATGTCGAGCTCGGCAGCGAGCTGGACCTGCGACACCACTTCACCCGGCGCAAGGCGCCCCTCCATAATCGCCTTGCGCACCTCCGCATAGGCATGGGCCTTGCTATTGACCGGCTCCGCCCGACCTACCACCTCATCGGTGGATATTGCGTCCACAACGCTCATGTCAACCGTCCGTTCCTGTTCCCGCGAACTTCTGTATACAAGGATACGGATTCTGCGGGCCACGCCTGCATCGTGGCCCGCTAAAGCAAAACCAAACTGTATGCAAGCGGCACCTGAAGAGCCCCGGCGTGCGGCAGGCGGCGAGGAGCTCCGAGTTGCGACGAAGTGCGGTGCCAGTTGAGCGGTCCGCTGGCTGCTGTCCCGATTCGACGATCGGCTTCATGTGACGGGTAAGTCCCAGGTCGATCAGAACAATGCGGAGGACAGCCAGCGCGACTGGCGGAATTGCTCGATCAGAGCATTGGCTGCGCCCTATCTAGATGGGCCGCAGCGCGGATCCGTCGCCAACTGGGTCAGGACGAGTGGTGTCCCCACGCGCTGACCCGGTCGTAGGTGACAACCTCCCAATTGTCATCCACCTGCACCGCACCCGCACCGAATTCCATCTGGAACCCCGCTGGCGTAACGCTGTAGAAACTGAACATCCGATCATTCGGATGCTTACCTAAATGCCGAGAAATCGGTACCTTGGCCGCCAGTGCACGGTCATACGCATGCCCGACATTGTCCTCCGACACCGTCTCGATCATGATGTGATCCAGCTTCTTCGGCACCGGGAACGGCAACTGCACCAAAGCAAGCGAATGATGTCGGCTGTTGCAGTGATAAAAGTTTCCGACTACCGCCATGCCCTGAATATCCGTCTCCATTACATCGCTGAGCACCATGCCCAAGGCATCGATCACGAACCTGTCGGCCGCCTCGAATTCCTCGTGGCCGCCGGGAACCAAGAACACGACATGCCCGACCCCCATGCTGGCGGTCACGAAACCACCGGGAACCAAAGACGATTCGAACGGCGTCGCGGCATCTGCGAGACCCGAGGCGAGCTCGACGCGAGTGCCCCATGGAGCGGTCGTATGCACGAGCCGGTCGACTCTGCGCACCGCCTTCTCCGCCTCGGCGCCCTCGACCACTTCCGCGCCGCTGGCACGCAATCGATCGCATGCCAGGTCGAACGCGGCATTGTCGACGGCGACGAAACCCACGTATGCAGCGTCGTCTGCGTCGCCTTGGTGCACGATCAGCCGATGCGCCTTGGTGTCCATTCGCCATGTCGGTGCACCGTCAACCGTTCGATCACCGGGTTGCAGGCCGAGAATCGAATTCACATATTTCCCGAATTCATCAGGACTACTTACTTCCACTCCCAGATAGCCTAGTTCCATCGACTGATCCATTGATTTTCTCCTTGCGTGCACCGTGTCATATCTTCCACGCATGATTTGTATTCGAGAAGTTCTTTACCGGCTCGTCGCGAAAGCGGAGAGCCGCCGCCGCAGATCGTCGATGAGGGCGGGCAATTCCCCAGCCTGCGCCACCCCGCCGAAGGTATAACCGTCCGGCCGGATGACTACTGCTTCGAGGTTGTGGTCCACCAGCCAGTCCGAGAACCTGCCGTCGGAATCGCGTAGACAGCCCGGCTGCCGCGCATCGAGTGTTCCGACTCCGGCACCGATCGATCTCAGGAAATCGGTGCGATCGGCGCCGAGGACCGCCGACGGATCGCCGCGGGCAGTGAGAACTGCGAATCCGGTGCCCAGAACGTCATCGCCCCACCCTGTTCCGTGCGGCCCGTCGAACCGGCCCTGTACCCCGTATGTGCCCGCGACAGTGTCGGTATCGGACTGGTGACGGACGCCCTCCGGCAGGTCCGGAAGTGGGGGCGGCGGCATCGCTGCGCCGGATCGCAGGGCAGCGTCGCGCTCAAGTGCCAAAGCAGGGTCGAGTTCACACGAAACACGCCCCATTTGGATGGACATGGCGATCGCGGCCTCATTCTGCGGCGCGCGTTCGACGGTGTAGGAATCGAGAAGATCGTCGGTGGCCGCGCTCCTCAGCACCAGATCGAGCTTCCACGAGAGGTTCATTGCATCGCGCAGGCCCGAGCACATGCCCTCGCCCATGAACGGTGGCATAAGGTGCGCTGCATCGCCTGCGAGCAGAATCCTACCGTGCCGCATCGTCTTCGCGGTCAGTGAACGGAACTCGTAGACCGCATGACGGACCAGCACTCCTTCGTCCGGTGTGATGTGCTTTTCGAGCAGCTTCCACACCAGGTTGGGATCGTTGGCGAACGCTTCGGGCTGCTCGCCGGGCAGAAGCATGAATTCCCATCGGCGATAGCTCCGGCCATTGGCGACCACGGAGAACGGACGTCGCGGATCGCAGTGCTGGGCCGCTTTCGGTAAATGTTCGAAGGCGGTGATGTCATGCGGACGAATGTCCACAACGAGCCAGTGCTCAGCGAACCCGAGATCCGTGCGCTCGATTCCAGCGCATTGGCGCACAATGGAATTCGCGCCGTCCGCCCCGATGACGTAGCGTGCACGCACTGTACGGGTCGAGCTTTCGGCTAGGCCCGCTCCCGTGGTGTCGGCTCGGCGGAGCGAGAGTTGCGCGTAATCATCGTGCTGCTGTACGTGTTCCACAGTCCAGCCGCGTTCTACGGTTACCGAGTCCTGTGCTCGACCAGCCTGGTCCAATGCCTGCTCGAGAATCGGTTGATAGAACACGTACGACTGTGCCGACCCGGAAGGATGCGGCACCGACATGTCTATGTCGAGAATCAACTCGCGGTCGACACCGAACCACTGGTAGTTGAGGACCGGTTGCGCTTCGGCTGCAATGTCTTCCGCGATACCGAGTCGCTGAAGCATCCGCATCACTTCGCCGTCGAAACGGACTGCGCGGGGCAAGGGATAGCATTCCGCGTGTCGTTCGAACGTCGCGACGCGATGGCCCGCGCGTCCGAGCAAGGCGCTCAACGCCTGACCGACCGGCCCGTAGCCCACGATGGCGACGTCGACATCGTCGTTGATATCAGCCCTCATTTGCGGCTCGGTTCGCTCACGGCGGCGATCTGGGTGAGTGCCGGCACTGGTAGCTGCTGAGCCGACCTCGCTGCGGCGTACACATACCGGTCAGGCCGCACGATGACGAAGCGAATGTCGTACTGCTGCATCCACTCCCACAGCCGACCGAGCGGGTCGCCGATTTCGCCTTCACCCACAACCGAGTTCCCCGGTCGCACGGTGAAGTAGTTCGGCCGGTACGCATCCCACGCAGAGACAAGTTCCGGAGCCATCTCGGCGCGTGGATCGGCATCCATGCCGAGAATTGCCCAGCCGTCGCCGATCACCTGATCGATGTGCTCGATGCGCACCCCAGGGGCCGCCATCGGCACCGCTTTGATGAGTTGTCCGACCGGACCGCGCTTACCTCGACCGGCAGGCAAATCGAGATAGCCGGTAGTAAGCGGAGCGGGCTCGAGAACCTTCTTGCTCAGGGCGACCTCCACACCCGGAAGCTTGCGCAGCAATCGGAAGCTGACGTCACGGATCCATGCCACCGCCCGATTGGGCGGCATCACCAGACGACCGATCCGTATTGCTGCGGCCGTCATCGCATCGTGGTGTGGCTCCCGCTCTGCCTGATAGGTGTCCAGCAGCGACTCGTCGGCTTGCCTGCGCAGCACCGCGGCGATCTTCCACACCACATTGGCAGCATCGCGGAAGGCCCCCGAGACGCCCTGACCTGCGAACGGTGGCATGACATGCGCGGCATCGCCGATCATCAGAACGCGTCCGACGCGCCACTGTGCGCATTTGCGCACGTGGAAGGTGTAGGACCAAGTGCGAGTGATCTCGACATCGTCAGGAGTGACCCCGTGTTCGCCGAGCAATTCCCACAGCCGGTACTCCTGCAGCATCTGATCGGCATCTTCGCCCGGATTGATCCGCCACTCCCAGCGATAGTGGCCGCCCGGGCACGGGCATTTGACGCCCGGTCGCTCCGGCGAGCAAAGAAATTCGAAGTATGGCGTCGAATGCAATGGACGCTTGATCTTTGCCTGTACGTCCATCCATTGCTCGGAGTAGGACTTGCCCGCGAAGGTAATCCCGAGATCTTTGCGCACAGAACTGCTTCCACCGTCGCATGCCAGCACGTAACGGGCCCTGATCGAGTCGGTGCGATCCGATGCGACATCGGCAATACGCAGTGTGACACCGTCTGAATCCTGGCTGATGGACTGGTGCTCCCAGCCGCACCGAATCTGGACTGTCGGCCAACGCTTCGCACCCTCTCGCAGAGCTTCCTCCAACCAGGGCTGGTGGAAGAAGTTCGCCTGTGCCTCGTCACAGTGCTCAGTCGGAATGGGCAGAACTCGCAAGAAGGGCTTGCCGTTCAGGCCGGTGAAGTTGACCCCCACACCGCGATGCATACGAGAGGTGACCTCGTCGTACAGGCCAATGTTGCGGAAGATCCGCATGGCCTCCGCGTCGACCGAGATGGCCCGTTGACGGGGGAACACATCAAGATCGCGCTCGAGGACAACTGTGTTCAGTCCCAGCTGCCCGGCCAGGTTTGCCGCGGCCGCGCCGGCCGGGCCGAACCCCACGATTGCCACATCGTAGACGTGCTCGGCCGCTGCCGGTACCACCGGAACAGGCTGTGCCGCATCGGTTTGCGTCGAATTATTCACTGCGGTACCTCCTGCGCCTCGTCGTCGAAGGCGTCGGCATGGTGTGCCACGAGATAGCGATAGTCGGCCCGGACCGGGGCGTAGACGTCGACGTTCAGAGCGATTTCATCGCCGATCAGGCGAGCAGTGTGCGGTACATCCGCCGGGATGAGCAGAACCTCACCGGCAGAGACCAGGTACTTCTGTCCATCCACCTCGAACTCGAGACGCCCTTGGAAGACGAAGCTGACTTGGTCGAAAGGGTGGGAGTGCGGCGGGGCGGCTTGTTCACCAATACCCGGATGGAACCAATTCACTGTAGTCAGCGACTTGTCGCCCCGCACTGCGGTCCGGACCAGGGCTCCGTTGCCCAACGTTTCAGTCGGAAGCTGGTCCAGCACAGCGTGTATAACTCGATTCGGCATCATTGCCTCGTTTGCCTATGTGACCTGTTAGGTCGGATCTGATATGGAAAGCACTGATCGACGCTCGAAGCGCCAGTGTCCCTGAGGATTTCGGCGATATCGGTCGCGATATTCACCGACGAACTCGACCGTGGCAGGAGCACCGTCGATGGAGACGTGCAGGACCAGCATTACGCTGCCCTCGACCGTGCCTTCGGCTATCGGAACAAGGCGAACATTGGTGCATTGGTGGTGGGTGCGTCGCCCCTTATCGGTCGCACGCCGATCCGCCCATGTCAGCAGGGCCGATCGACCCTCGAGCACATTGCCGCCGATCTCCATCCGGGCATCGTCGGTGTAAAGCTCGACAGCGTCGTGCCAGCGTCCGTGGTCGAGCAACCAGGAATGCTCGATGATCAACTCGTTGATCTGACGAATATCGTTGTCCTGCAGTGTGATACCGGTCGCGGTCATGACACTGCCTCCGCGACGGCCGGACCGTAGCTCGTGGTGTCCTCGGCAGAGCCGACAGGATTCGACAGCAATCCGACACCACCGATCTCGATCTCGACGACATCTCCGGCCCGCAGGAACGTCATCGGGCCATGGGCATGAGCGACACCCGCGGGAGTTCCGGTGGCGATGATGTCCCCCGGAATCAGGGTCATGATCCGAGAGAGGTAGGCGATCAGCTCAGCAACCGAGAAGATCATCGACGCGGTACTCGCGTTCTGCACGACGGTGCTGTTCACCCGCCCTATCACCGACAGTGCCTGCACGTCCGGGATCTCGTCGAGCAGGACCAGAGCCGGGCCGGCTGGGGCGAAGGTGTCGATCGCCTTTCCACCGGTCCACAGCGGGTTCGCCAACTGCAGATCCCGCGCGCTGACATCGTTCAGCGACATGACACCGGCAACATGCTCCAGTGCGCGGCCTTCGGGAATATTCTTGCCGGCCTTCCCGATAACGACCGCGAGTTCGGCTTCGTAATCGACCTGCTCGGTAATGCTCGGCGGCACGATGGTGGCTCCATGGCCGATGAGCGAATTAGCGAACTTGCCGAAAAACATTGGCTCGATCGGGATTTCCTTACCCGCCTCGGCGGCATGATCGTGATAGTTCAAGCCGACGCAGATGAACTTCTCGGGCTTCAGCACGGGGGCATGCAGCCGCACCTCGGACTGCCGATGTACGGCGCCCTGGTCGGACAGCCGAGCGATTTCGGTGGAAGCGACTTCGCTGAGGCGAGACAACGCCGCCTCGCCCGCAGCGAGTACCGCACCCGCGTCGTAGCCGAATGGCGAACTGAGTTGATCGATTCCCGCTAGTCGCGCCACCGCGGCGACATCTATCAGGACGCCGTCCGCACTCTCCTGAAGCGCGGCACGGGGGCCCGTACCGACGTCAAAAGTGAGTAAACGCATTGTTGTGGTTACCTTTCAGATTCGGATGCGCGGGATCGCGATCCCGCGCGCACCTCGAGGCGGGTGCTGATTCGGCGAGCGAATTCCTGGTAACGAACAAGTAGTTCCGGAGCATCGACCGCTCCTGGATCGACGACGTCGGCCAGTGCCGCGCCCTGAATGAGGCGCTTGACCGGGACCTCGAGCTTCTTTCCAGTACGACTGTGCGGGATGCCTGGCATGACCACGATGTCGTCGGGAACATGTCGAGGAGACAGCGCGGTTCGGATCGCATCGACGATGCGGCTCTGCGCCGTTGCCGGATCAGCCCCTGGTGCAAGTTTTACGAACAGCGGCATGTAGTAGCGGTCGTCCAGTTCAGCACCCACGACGAGTGCTTCGACAACCTCCGGAAGTTCTTCGACGGCCGCGTAAATCTCGGCCGAACCCATTCGGATGCCGCGCCGGTTGAGCGTCGAGTCGGAGCGACCAAGGATCTGCGAACTTCCATCGACGTCGAACTCGATGAAGTCGCCATGCCGCCACACTCCCGGATACGCGTCGAAATAGCTTTCGCGGTAGCGCCTTCCGTCGGTATCGCCCCAGAACTCCACCGGCATCGACGGCATCGGCTTGGTCACGACAAGTTCGCCGGGACGACCGACGATCTCGGCACCGTCCTCATCCCAGGCCGCAACGGCAACCCCCAGATAGGGCGCCTGAATTCGGCCGACCCGCACCGGGAGAGTGGGAACCCCTCCGACGAATGCCGAGCAGATGTCGGTGCCACCACTGCACGACGCCAGCCAGACCTGTGCCACCTTGTCGTGTATCCACTGGAATCCCGCTGGAGGCAGCGGCGAGCCGGTGACCATCACATGACGCAGTGCCGACAGGTCGAACTTCTCGCCCGGATGCAAATCGGCGCCCATACATGCCTGGACAAAGCCGGCCCCCAGTCCCAGAGCCGTAACCTTGTGCCGCGCGGCAATTTCCCAAATCCGATTCAAGTCGGGATAGCCCGGGCTCCCGTCGACGACGACCAGGGTCGCCCCGACCAACAGACCTGAAACCATCAGGTTCCACACCATCCAACTGGTGGAGCCCAGCAGCAGGAATCGGTCACCCTGTCGCAGATCGGTGTGCAGCCGTAGAACTTTCAGGTGCTCGAGCACGATGCCGCCGTGACCATGGACGATGCCCTTGGGCAGGCCGGTCGTTCCCGAGGAGAACAGAATCCACAGCGGGTGGTCGAATTCGACTGGTATGCAGTGCAACTCAGCCTGCTCGGCGATAACGTCGCGCCACGGCGTGATCGGCACGGCGACCTCCGGCGCCACCTCGACGCCCAAAGTGCCCACCAAGACGAAGTGGCGCAGCTCTGTCAGGCTGCCGACAATCTTCGCGAGCTCACCGCGGCGGTCATAGATCCGGCCGTTGTTGCGGTAGCCGACGCTCGCAATCAAGACCTTGGGCTCGAGTTGCCGAAATCGCGAGATCACGGCGCCGGTGCCGAATTCGGGAGCGCAGACCGACCAGATCGCTCCGATGCTGGCGCATGCGATCAGTCCGATTACCGCCTCGGCGCCATTAGGCAGATATCCGACCACACGATCACCCTTTTCCACACCCCACGAACGCAACCTCTGCGCCAGCGCGGCCACGCGAAATCGGAGCTCACCCCAGGAGATATGGACCGGCCCGGCGTCTTCACCCACACAGATCAGCGCTGAATCTTCATCAGCGCCGGCGCGGCGAAAGATCTGATCGGCGTAGTTGACGGTTGCGCCGGGGAACCAGCGCGCACCCGGCATAGCCGCATCCGACAGCACCGGCCGATCCACGTCGGCCAGCCCCACCCCTTCGAAGCTGTCTATCGAACGCCAGAACCCCTCGAGATCCCGAGTCGACCACTTCCACAGATCCTGGTAACCGGTGAATCGAAGCCCGCCGTTGATCTCCAACCATTCCAGGTAGTCGGCGAGGCCACTGTCACGCCGCCGGAGGTCCGGTTCCCACAGCATGTCTCCGGCTTCAGAACCGTCGGTCCGCGTGCCTACGTCGGCCATCGAATACTCACCTTCATCTGTCTTGATAACAGGACATAACTGTATACAGAACTCTACGTGTGGTCAAGGTCTCATGCGAGCTTCCTCCGCCATTACCTGAGCGCAACCTCATAACTCTGCCGGACTGCGCAAGAATAACCAGGCCCGGACAAGTAGGGGCGAATCAATCTTGTATACAGATTCACCTATTGGAGTCGCGTCAGCGTCCTGCGCGCACGCCTGTGCAGCTCCGCTACCCAGCCGCGCAGCTCGCCCTTGGTGCTTCATGCTCCGGCCCTTCACCAGGACCATCTCCACATCGGAAGGTCGCCCCGCTCCGACGATGACGCCCATTGGGTCCACCGCAGACGCCAGATTCGGAGAAGTCAGATCGATAGGATGAAGAGCGGCTTGTTTTCCTGTGTGAAACTGCCGATCCGGTCTGCCAGACCGGATACCCCTGCATCATCGACCGTCGCGAAGGGCAACAGATCAGCGCTGGTCACCGGCGTTGTAGGTGCTCTGGCGGCAGGAAGGTCCGGGCGACGGTTCCGGCTCGAGCGGCTCGCATCGGGGTGACGCGTCCCCGGCGACACAGACCTCGCAATAGATACTGAAACTCGACCGAACGCCGACGCTGAGGTCGATCAGTGGCTGGTACGCCCAGTCCGAGCATGGCGAGTTCGATGGCCGCGTCAACCGATGCGCCGGTCCCTGCATCGGCGAGCATTCGCAATTGCCCCAGCATCATCAGGATTGCGCTGGCTAGACAGCCCAGTCCCTGCCATGCGGATCCGCGGCAAACTCGAATACCGCGGTAGCGGCAACGGATGGCGCTGGCAACCATCCGCCGACTCGCCCTGTCCTCACAAGACGCGCAAGCCAACCCGCCAGCTCCTCGCCTACGACATCCCTCCGAAGACAACTTCCTCCGCCTCTCCCGAAACGGAAAGGATGGAGCCCCAACCACTTCGGCCGACTCTGGCACACCGCGCGAGCTGAGAAATTCGCTTCCTAATGCCCAGATCCACAACCGCCGTCCACTACATCAACGGAATAGAAGCAGCAGTCAACTCGGCGACTTGCGCCTGGTCACCGCACGCAACCAACACGTGGACAACCGGACAACCCTCGAAGAAACCAGCATGTAAACGTCCAGCTCCGAACTGGGGGAAAACACCTGATCGTGGACCCAGCAAGGGCCTTCTCGACCAGAAAAGCAGAAAAGCCTCCGACCGCAAATACCATCTCTGCTGGTCGGAGGCTTTTCCGAAGCTCCGATCTGGACTCGAACCAGAAATCTGCCGTAGCGGACAGGTCATGCGGTTTGTGTCTCGAGAGTTCTCAATGCCACTCCGTGAGCTGCACGGATACCCGAATCAAGATTCGAACTCGTCGAAACCTATTGAACCCGCCGAAAGCGTCAGGTTTCCGCGTCGTCGGGCGGTCCGCAGGAACGTGGTTCGCCGATATCAACAGGAGAACCTCTAACGAGGTCCGTTGCCATCGCCGGTGGTTGACTGCAACGCATCGGCGAGGAAAGCGATCTGATCGGGTACCACCTGCTCGAAAGTGGCGCCGACATATGGGTCGAAATGCCCTCCGGAATAACCGAGTAGTTTGCCTTGGGGCGCCGTCGCTGCCATTGCTGCGGCGGGTCCTGGCGGCGTAACGACATCGTGGTCCATTACTTGAACCAGCAGGGGGCAACGCACCCGCGACGCGAACTTAATGGGCCGGAACCATCCAAGCCGCAGCGCTACTCGTGCAGCCACCTCGTTCTCGAAGGTCTCCCCCTCCGGGATCATGCGGAGCATGCCGTCGTAGGCATCAGCACTGGCCAACACCGCTTGGCGGTCCCCGGGCCGACCAGCCGCCCGCACCTTGTACGGAGTGGCACCGACGAGAGCTCCGGCCGCGTCCCGCAGTCCTGCGGCGAACAGCCACAACGAGTGAGAAAACGGCATATGCGCCAGTGAGACGCGCCCGTCGGCGAAGGGTGCCTGCGCGACGACGGCTGCGATCCTCGGATCATGCGCGGCCACCACCACGACCATGCCGCCTGACATCGAGCTGCCCCAGACAGCGACACGATCAGGGTCCACCTCGGGCAGTGAACGAGCAGCGGCGATCGCGGCATTCCAATCCGCGAACTGCTTGCGCAGATCAACCAGATTCCGCAGCTCACCGCTCGACTCTCCGAAATGTCGATAGTCGAAGACAAGCGCGCCGATCCCGGCCGCCGCGAATCGCTTGGCGTATGCCCACAATCGCATGGTCTTTACGGCACCAAAGCCGTGCGCCAGCACAACACACGGCGCACGTCCGGTCACCCCCTCCGGGGGATACCACCACGCGTGCAATTCCGATCCCCCGACGGGAATATGAATAACGACACCTTTGTCCATTTCAACCTCCTGCTCGAAACTGTCGCGCTTGGCTCGGCGGACCGCTTGCGCTGGAGTGCACGGTCGGTTGCCAGTTCGTGCAATCTTCGTCAGCGACCTTCGATCCGGTCTGCCGACAACGGATACGACGGTGTTGGCCGTCCGGCTGAACGTGATCTCCGGCCGGTGCCCGGGCATCGCACTGCACGGCGCAGATCCTCGGTGCACCGATGCCGTAGCGGCTCTACCCGCTGAAAGTGGTAGTCCAGGCGATATCGACGATCATGTCCTCCTGCCCGCCCACCAAACGATGGCGACCGACCCGGAGCAGCAATGTGCGGGGGTCGATACCCCAAGTTCGGCGGCGAGCTGGGGTACGAGTGAATCGCACTTACGTTGCTGGCCTTGCAGATTCGCGTTGGGATGAACGGCTCGATCGGGCAGCTGCCCGTTCCGGCACGCTGCTTCGACGATGGTGCCAGCCACCGCAGCGAGAGGGTTCTCGTGCGCGTGGATGCCGATCTGGGCAGTGGGATCGACGAAAGCTTCGGGCAGCGATGGCCGGGCCAGTTCAGAGGAGGACCTTGTTCGTCGCCAGAGGGCCTTGTTGATGTGCTGGCACCCGGAAGACCGCTTTGTCTCGGGTCTCGGGTGCGACGAGCTTGCTCGATGTGGGGGCAGGCCACCCGCATCTAGCAGTCGTCCTGAGACGTGGGCATTGAGCTCAGGAGAATAACGCGGCCATCCCCCCGTCCAGCCGCAGGTTGGTCCCGTGCATATCGCTGGCGTCGTCGCTGGCGAGGAGCCGGCCGCGACCTCCTTGGGTGTCCCATAGCGCTTGTCAGCGGCCATCGCGGTGTGTGCCTCCTTCATGCTCCCCGGACCCAAGACCGGAGCGGCGCCGGTCTCGATGCGGGTCCATCATGGGCGACTCGATGGGGCCCGGCGCGACTGCGGCCACGCGAATCTTGAACTGCCCCAGCTCGGACGCCCTCCGGCATACCGTCATGTGATGCTCAGCGACGAAGACGGGACCGTTCCCTTATGACTTCAGCCCCGCAGCATGATGGGCCACGATGGTGCCGTAGACGAGCCCCTGTCCAATGGTGGCTCCAGCACCCGGGTATGTGGCGCCGAATGCGTTCGCCGCGTTATTGCCGATCGCGTACAGGCCGTCGATCGGCGCACCATCGCGACGCAGGGCGCGACCGTTGCCGTCGGCTCGAAGGCCGCCGCATGTCCCGAGGTCGCTGAGCACCATCCGCACCGCATAGAGCCAGCCGCGTAGTGGGCGCAGGTTGGGATTCGGCGTGACTGTCGGGTCTCCGTAGTAGCGGTCGTAGGCAGTCCCGCCGCGGCCGAAATCGTCATCATTTCCGGCAACGGCGAGTTCGTTGAATCGATGGAGCGATGCGGTGAACTCCTCTGCGGGCAAACCGATTCCCTGTGCCAGATCGCCCGCCGAGTCGGCTTTAACGGCGATGCCAGCGTCGTACCAGCTCTGCGGTATCCGCATACGGGGAAATAGGCCGCCCGCGAATACGTAACTGTTGCGGTATTCCTGGTCGAAGACCAGCCACATGGATTCGATTGCGTCGCCGGTGCGTTCCCGTTCAAGGATCCGCTGTCCGAAGCTCATGTAGTCGGTGGATTCATTGACGAACCGCCGGCCGTTCTGATCGACGACGAACGAACCGGGCAGAGAACGTTCCGCCAGCAGGACCATGGGTGCTCCGCCAGGCAACGGTGCGACAGCGGGGAACCACCATGCCTGGTCCATCAAATCAATATCCGCACCGACATCTTGGCCGATCCGAATGGCGTCACCTGTGTTCCCGTCGCTGCCCAGGCTCCACCCCGCCTCGAGCGCTTCGGACTGGAATTTGTGGCGCATCGCGATGTCGTGGTCGAATCCGCCCGCAGCGAGAACCACGCCCCGTCTGGCCCGTGCCGTCACCTCGCGGCCGTCCTGCTCGACCACCACCCCCACCACCCGGTCGTCCTCGGTTACCAACTGCTGCAACGTGGTTCGGGTCCATACCGGGATCCCCGCCGCCAGTACCCCGGCATACATCCCGGCGGCGAGAGCTTGTCCGCCAGCAACGTACTCGCGGCCGATCAGCTTTCCCCCGATACCTTTCGCCGCCCGTCGCGCAATAAGCGGAATACCGCGGCGGGGCACTCGTGCCATGAGGTTCATCCACTTGTAATCCGCACCGGTAATCGGCATCGGCACCGGCGATTCCAGAACCGGCGGCCGTAGCCGAGCGCGCTCCGACCCGAGAATCGAAACATCGAACGGCCTGCATTCGCAGGTCCGACCTGACGCGGCGCCGCCGGGGAGCTCCGGGTGATAGTCGGAATAGCCCTCACTCCACATGAAACGCATGGGCGTGGTCCGTTTCAGCATCCGAACGGTTTCATCGCCATGCTGTTGAAAGCTCTCCCAACGCTCGTCAGGAGCACTGCCACCGACAACCGCACGCAAGTATTCGCGCGCGCGTTCCGCCGTGTCGACGGCACCTTCCTCGATAAGCAAGGAACTCGCCGGAATCCAGAACGCTCCGCCAGATCGGGCTGTGGAGCCGCCGACGTAGTCGGTCTTCTCGATGATCAGAGTGTCCAGGCCCAGCTCATGCGCTGCAAGTGCGGCGGCCATACCGGTGCCGGAGCCGATTACGACCAGGTCGACGATCGTGTCACTGGCGGTTCGAGGTGGGAGTAATGGTCTCCTGGGCAACGATGTCTCCTGCGTCGGGTGTGGGATCACGGTTGTTGGCATCAGCTCAGGAGCGCGGCGAGGCCGCTCACGACTTCCTCCGATGACTACAGTGATCGCTTCTGCGTGGGCTTTCCGAAGTTACGTTCGCCGGAGTGGAGAGTTCTTCGAGCGTTCCGCTGATTGGACACTCGCCCGGTTGCTTCGATTCTCGAGGCGTGAGAACTGCTTCCGCACAATGGAACTCTGTTCCTTCCCGACAGGTTCCCGAGACCACACTGGCGATCATGACTGAGCTTGCAGCGGCCGCAACGAATCCCGATCTGTCGACGTACGGCCCGTGGGCGGTGATCGCCGGTGGCTCGGAGGGTGTAGGCGCCGAGTTCGCGCGGCAGCTTGCGGAGGCCGGGATCAACCTGGTGTTGGTGGCACGCAAGCCCGGTCCCTTGGCCGAGACCGCCGCGACGTGCCGGACGCTGGGCGTAGAAGTGCGCGCGTTGGCTGTCGATCTGATCGACGACGGCGTTACGGAGATCATCCGGGCCACTGACGATATCGAGGTCGGGCTGCTCATCTGCAATGCCGGGGCCAACACTCACAGCATGGAGTTCCTCGATGGTGACCTGCTCGAATTCCAACGTGTGATCGATCTCAACATCACCGCGACATTGCGGCTCGTGCAGCATTTCGGCGGGGCTCTGCGAATCCGGCGGCGCGGTGGGATCGTTATTGTCGGATCGTTGTCGGAGTATGCCGGATCGGTGCGTCACACCGTCTACGGTGGCGCCAAGGCTTTTCTGCGGATCTTCACCGAAGGTCTGTGGCTGGAGTTGCGCGATTACGGAGTGCACGTCCTCGAACTGGTCTTGGGTGTCACGCGCACCCCGGCTATGGCGCGGGTCGGGCTGAACTTCGACGCGCCTGGTCTGACCGTGTCCGAGCCTGCCGATGTGGCGCGAGAAGGACTCGCGCACTTGGCCGATGGACCGGTATGGATCGTCAGCGGCAATACGGAATCAGTCGCCAGGCGCGCCGATCTCGACCGGGCGAACGTGGTACTGGGGGCGCATCGGGCCATGGCCCGTTTGATGAATCTGGACCCGTCCGCCGACTCCACCGCAGCAGCGACCCCGAACGGCGAGGCACTCCATGGATAACGCACTTGCTCGCCTGGAACGACGTGTGAAACGTCTCGAAGACGAGCTCGCGGTTATGCGGCTGCTCACCTCCTATGGTCCGCTCGCGGATGCTGGAGACGCCGACAGAGCGGCCGAATTATGGTCCGAGAACGGCGAATACGACGTCGAAGGCTGGCATATGCGAAGCCGTGACGAGGTGCGGGCAATGATCAAGTCCGACCGTCATCGAGCACTCATCGGCGGTGGCAGCGCACATTTCTTCGGTCCGCCCACCATCACCGTCGATGAGGACGAAGCCCTGGCCGTATGCGAGTCGATTCTCGTGCGACACAGCGCCGCCGGTTTCCATATCCTGCGGGCCGGTGCTCATCGCATCCGGCTGCGCCGGTTTTCCGAGGGCTGGCGAATCGTGCAGCGAGTGACGCGGCCCCTGAACGGCAGCGCCGAGGCGCGAGCGCTGCTCGCAAGCGATGATACTTGAACCGGGCGGCCGCGGCGTGGCGGGACACCCGGCGGCCTCACTGCGTGTGGGCACCTGAGGCGGACGCGAAGCAGCTGAGGCGTGAAAGTGCGTCCAGCTGTTCGAGATAGTGCTCGAGCGATCGATGTCGCAGTCGGGGCTGCACGATGGTGGCTCCCGCCGCGCCGAGTTCGCCGATCACCTGTTCGGCACGATCAGGCGCGGAGTCCGGCGCGAGAGTCTCCGTGGTTCCCACCACCACTTCGAAACCTGGTGCGGCAGGCTCACGTTCCTTCAACCGTGCGTGCAGCTGATCAGGCGTGACGGCAGCTGGCAGCCAGCCGTCACCGAGCGTCGTGGCTCGCCGCAGTGCGGCATCGCTGACACCGCCGACCCAGATGGGCATGTGCCGCTGCACGGCATGCGGATCGACCACCAAGCCGCCGAATCGGTAGTACTGCCCGGCGAACTCGGGCACTGATCGGCCCAGGGCCGCACGCAATGCCGGGATCGCCTCATCGGCGCGTCGCCCGCGATCAGCGAACGATGCACCCAGCAGTTCGAATTCTTCACGCGCGGTGCCGACACCGACGCCGAGCACCACACGGCCACCACTGATGCGGTCCAAGGTCCCGTATCGCTTGGCAATGGCGAGCGGGTGGTGATACCCCAGCACCAGCACACTGGTGCACAACCGGATCCACGTCGTCCGAGCGGCCAGATACGACAGCGTGGCCAGCGGATCCCAGTAGCGGGTCCCGCGCGCCCCCTTCAGCATGGCGGACTCGGAGTCTTCGGCGACCGCGATGTGCTCACTGCACGTGACATGATCGAAGCCCAGTCGATCGCCCTCTTCCGCGATCCGGGCGATCTCCTCGATCCCGGCGTCCCGCTCCCATTCGGCGGAGCGTCCCGGAATATCCAGCACCACCGGTGTGCTGATGCCCATCCGCACCTTCACAAGCTCTCCCAAGGGTCGATCGTTCGCAGCGGCCCCGTCAGCAGTATCGTCTCGGCATCCGGGCACGGTGGCCCGAATCCGGAGGCATCCCACTCCTTTTCGCGATCGGCCAGTTCATGGGTGACCTCCGCCGGATCCGCGTCCAGGTACAGCAGCCGGATCCGCACCGAGTTGGGCGGATACTCGGCCATGCCATCCAGCGGCGGCGCAGGATGCTTGCGTGGCGAGTGCAGTGCGAAGGTCCATGCGCCTGCCACACCCGGACAGTTCACCATGGCGGGCAGGCGCACCCGGTCGTACCAGCTGTACTGCTCATGTGTCCGAGGTCCGTGCGGCTCCGCGAGCCGGCTCACCATGATGTGCAAGCCACGATTCGGGCGGAAGGGCAACGCATCTGCGGAAACCGTAACGCGCTCTGCCGCATATCCTTTCACCGGGGTGAAGAATGCGGTGAACGGCCGACGTACACCGGGAATCAGCGGCCCGCGTCCCCATTGGAACGAATCCTCGCCCAATTTCCGCCATTCGGCGATGCTCTGCTCGTAGGGTGGTCGGAACCAGTACATCGCGACATAGTCGGTCCCAGACAGGTCCGGACAGGATTCCCCGAGTGGGGTGTACTCGGCCGGACGCGCCCAGCGGTCGCCCCACGCCACTCCGGGCAATAGCAGGTTCTCCGGCCGATGATCAAACTGGTGCCACTCGTTGTACTCACGATGCAGACTCGCCTCTGCGAGGTCGACGAACGAGAAGAACGCCCGTTCGGAGAACATGGGAAACCTCCTGTCCGGACGCCGAATTCGCCACAGCGCCGCACGTGCCAACAAGCTAGCCCCGGCGCGTTACCGCGCACCGGAGACTTCCGACCAACGGAACAGTCCGTCCGATTCAGCCGAAGGTGGAGCCTGCCGTCATGCCGCCGTCCACGACGTACTCGCCGCCATTGCAATAGCTGGATTCCGTACTGGCCAGAAAGACAACGACACTGGTCACCTCTTCGGGCAGCCCCAAACGAGCCAGCGTGTTCGCGTCCCGATCCACGGTGGCATCACCGGCCATCGCGCCGATCATCGGGGTGAGGATGCCGCCTGGGTGGACGGAGTTGACGCGCACACCGTGCGGAGCCAGTTCCAGGGCAGCGGATTTCGTGAGCCCGCGTACGCCGAACTTGGACGCGGTGTAGGCGTGCATACCGGCCACGCCCTGTATTCCGGCGGCCGAGGAAATATTCACCACCGACGACGGCCGGGCCGTGACCAGGGCATCACGTGCCGCGGTCAGGCCGAGGAACGGGCCGGTCAAATTGACCGACAGCACCTGCTGCCACTGCTTCTCGGTGTAGGCGCCCAGCGGACCACCATCCAGGACGCCAGCGTTGTTCACCAGCACGTTCAGCTCGCCGAACCGCCGCGTCGCCTCCGCGACCGCAGTATCCCAATCCTCGGACCGCGTGACGTCGAGATGAACATAGGCAACCCGATCGCCGAGTTCGTCCGCCAGCCGGGCCCCGGCCTCGTCGGCGATATCGCCGATCACCACCGACGCGCCTTCCTCGGCGAAGGCTCGCGCATGGGCAGCGCCCATACCCGACGCCCCGCCACTGATCAGGGCGACCCGTCCGGCCAACCGTCCCGTCATAATCCATTACCTCCGTCGCGGTTACCGGTAATTCGAGCGCTGAGTCATCCGAACGTCTTGTGCGGGACGCCCACGATCAGGCCACCACCGAAACGTGCTCACCCGAGCACCGTTCTGCAGCAGGGCTCGCGCATGCGTCGTCCCCATTCCGCGCGAGCCGCCGCTGACGAGCGTCACCTTGTCCGTTACCCGCCCGCTCACGCCCGTGCCCCGGAATCGGTGGTGACCACCGGCAGCGTGTCGGCGATGACCGGGCTGCCGAGCCGGTAAAGGCATTCGGTTCCGGTGTAGATGGTGGGCATGCACTCATTGCAGTGGATGCACGCCGACCGGGTGGAGGCCTCGGATTGGATGCGGTGCAACAGATTCGGCTCGCGCAGCAGGGCCCGGCCCATGGCAACGAAGTCGAAGCCTTCGGTCATGGCCAGCCGCATAGTGTCCAGATTGGTGATGCCGCCCAGCAGGATCAGCGGCATGGAAAGCTCACGCCGAAAGTGGCGGGCCCGCTCCAATAGGTACGCCTCCTGATACGGATACTCCTTCAGGAACGCGCGGCCCGCGACACGGAAACCCCAACGAGCCGGTACCGGAAGCACTTTCGCGAACGACCGACGGGGCGCGTCACCATGGAACAGCAGCATCGGATTCAGCAGGGAACTGCCCGCCGTCAATTCCAGAGCATCCAGCGCGCCGTCGGCTTCCAGCCAAGCCGCCACCTGCACTGACTCCGGGACCGTCAACCCGCCGCGAACGCCGTCCTCCATATTCAGCTTCGCCGTCACCGCCAGCCGATCGCCCACGGCTTCCTTGACCGCCAAGGCGATTTCGCGTGCCAGCCGCGCCCGGTTCTCGGCGCAACCACCGTAGCGGTCCTTGCGTCGGTTGAGCCGCGGACTCAGAAACGCACTCGTCAGATAGTTATGGCCGAAATGGATTTCGACCGCGTCGAATCCGGACTCCGCGGCCAAGCCCGCCGCATTGGCATGCGCGGCGACCAGTTCCCCGATCTCATGCTCGGTGGGCACCTTCATCGGCTTCATGCCCAGCGGACTGAACATCGCGCTCGGTGCGAGGGCCGGGTAACGGTTGGAGGCCGCATTGGCCACCGGACCCGCATGCCCGATCTGTGCGCTGGCCGCCGCGCCTTCGGCGTGCACGGCATCGGTGAGCCGCCGCAGACCCGCGACAGCCTCCGGGCGCATCCAGATCTGATGCCGGTCGGTGCGGCCGCCGGGTGCGACCGCGCAATAGGCGACGGTGGTCATACCGACACCACCCGCCGCGACTTCGCGGTGAAAGGCGATCAGCTCATCGGTCACCAGCGCCTCAGGGGTGCGGCCCTCGAACGTCGCCGCTTTGATCACCCTGTTGCGCAACGTCACCGGGCCGAGCTTGGCCGGTGCGAAGACTGTGTTCATCTCCGTGTTCGTCATTTCTTCTCTTTCGACGGGGCGGTCAAACCGGCCACCACGAACTCCCGCAGCGCGGCGACCGCCGCCCGCGACATCTCCCGCTCCTGTGCCCCGGCACCACCGAAGCGCATGATGATCAGATCGAAAGCAAGTTCCCAGCGACGGCGACTGTCGCCCTCGCTCAGCTCCGGCAGCAACCCAACCCAGGACGTCATCTGGAACCATCGCTGGCTCCACAGCGCCGGGTGCCGGCCGAGCACGAACTGCGCCAGCAGCCGTAAATGCAAGCGGCCCACCGGGTCATCGACCAAGGCAACGAAGGGTTCGAGCACCGCGTCCACCACATCGGCCACCGGAACGCGTCCGGCGGTCACTGCGGAAAGCCGGTCAGCCCACAGCGGCCCCAGCCGGTCCTCGAGCAGCGCCGCGACCAGAGCATCCTTGGACCCGAAGTGATAGTGCACCGCAGCCGGATTCGCCCCGGCCTCCGCGCAGATCGCCCGCACCGATACGTCGTCGTAGCGCTCGGTCAGCAACAACCGTTCGGCCGCCGCGAGCAAACGAACGCGCGTACCCGTCGAAAGCTTCTCTGCCATGAACGCAGCTAACCACACGTCAATCAGTTCTTCAATCATTGTTTCAATCACTGAAACAATCAAGGCCCCGCCCGCTCTCGAGTGGCTGTTCGTCACTCGAAAACGGCACGGGGCCTCGACTTGCCGCAGGCTGTCGCCTCGCGCGATCAGTGCACCGCACCACCCGTCGCCGGTGTCCGGCCGTGCCGCATGACAAGTGTGAGGATGAGCGCGGCGATGACGGTCACGGCGCCGAACCAGAACCCCAGCTCGTAGCCGCGGTCACCGAATACCTGTGGAATGAGGCTGGTTTGGGGAGGCTGTCCCGCGACAGTGACGCTGGCCTGCAACGGGTGCGCGTTGACGAAGGCGGTGACGACCGCGACACCGATGGCCACACCCATGCTCTGCGTGACGCCCAGCATGCCGACGCTGATGCCCTGCTGTTCCTGCGGGACAGCCTCGACAATGAGGTTCGGCGCCGCCGCATAGTAGAGGCCCAGGGCCAGGCCGAAGACCGCGTTGGTGAACAGGAAGACGTTCCAGGTGTGTGGTGCGAGAGCCTGCGCGATGGCGACGACCGCGAAAACCGCGACTGCCACCAGTAGCGGGAGTCGTGCCCCGAACTTGCGCGCGACGATGCCGCCGACGATGCCGAACACCATGGTGAGCAGACCCTGCAGCAGTGCGATGCGCACGGCGAAATCGAGCAGGCTGAACCCGTTGCCGTAGGTGTAGCCAGGGTCCAGGCTCACCTGAACCGCCTCAGGTGGCAGCTGCATTCCGGTCAGTTGCGCCACCTTCGCCAGAGTGCCCGCGAGCACGCCGCCCTGGATGACGTCCTGGCTCGGCGTCTGCACCATATAAGCGATGGCATAGCCCTGGACGCCGATAATGCAGGACGCCAGCAATGCCACCAGAATCACGAGGCTGACCCGCGGGTGCAGCAGCAGTCGCATGTCCATGATCGGGGCGGACGCCCCTCGTTCCACCACCACGAAGGCCAGCACCAGTGCGAGCCCACCGATCAACCAAGCCAGTGTGGCCGGTTTGCCCCAGCCCCAATCTTGACCTTTGTCCACGTAGATCAGCACGAGCGCCGCACCGCCCGAGATCAGCGTCGCGCCGACGAAGTCGATCCGTTCGCGCACACGGAGTTTCGACTCCGGCACGAACACGAGCACAAGTGGCAGCATGACCACGGTGAACGCGAACAGGAACCAGAACATCGCGCGCCAGCTGTAATTGTCGACCAGCCAGCCCGCCAGCAGCGGTGCGAGAGCGGCCGAGAACCCGAATCCAGTGGAGGTCACACCGAGCCCGATCGTCACGTACTTGCGCGGCATCAGGTCCCGGATGAGGCCGTACGCCACGATCACACTCGCAATGGCAAAGGATTGCAGGCAGCGACCCACCAGGAACAGCGCCCAGCTACTGGTGACCGCACTGACCAGACAGCCGACCGCGAACAGCACGCCGCACGCGACGAACATCCGCTTCTTCCCCCACACATCGCTCATCTTGCCGATCAGCGGCGACGCGGACGCCCCGATGAGGCCGAAAACGATCATCGCCCAAGTGATGTTCGCCCCCGCCTGGGGAAAGGAGGGTGCGATCTTCTGCAGAGCAGCGGCGACCATCGTGTACTGAATCGGCGCGATCTCACTGAACAGCACGATGATTGCCAGCAGTGAGAACAGCCGTGCCCGGGATGCGCCATCGAGCCGACCGGTGACATCCGGCGAGTCCGGGATGTCGGGCACCCCGGCTGAATCGACGGTGGGAGTTGTGGACATGCCAACCCCTTTCGGGATCTTCAACAGATAAGAAACGCGTGAACCATGTCACAGTGAGAGAAGGCGGCTATCCAACGATTTCACTCAGCGAAACATTGCTTTTGCGAACGTTTTCGCCTTTTCCGGGACATCAACGAAATGGACAAACGGCACAACGGCCGCCGGGCCAGTCGAAGGACCTGTTGACCTACGCGCAGGCAGAGTTCCGCTCACCGAACAATCGTGCGCCGCGCAGGACGCTACCTCGGCATCCTCACACCGTAAGACCTCCGCAAGGCCGACTTCCCCAAAGCAAAGGAGCTTCACCACTATGACCGCACTGCAGCGTTACGCGGACCGCCGAGCCCTGGTCACCGGAGCGGGTTCCGGTATTGGCCAGGCAACCGTGCTGCGCATTCTGGAGGAGGGCGGCCGGGTTGCCGCCGCCGACATCAGCGAGTCCGGGCTGAAGGACACCATCGACAAGGCAGGCGTCCGCGCCGAGCGCCTTACCACCGTCGTGATCGATGTCGCCGACGAAGGGTCGGTACAATCGGCTGTGGCCGAGGCAATTCGAGCGCTCGGCGGCCTCGACACACTCGTGAATGCCGCGGGAATCCTGCGATCAGGTCACTTCGAGCAGGCCAGCCTTGCCGACTTCGAGCAGGTAATCCGGATCAACCTGATCGGCACCTTCCTCGTCACACGCGAAGCGATTCCCGCGTTGAGGAAGGGCAACGGCCCGGCGGTGGTGAATTTCAGCTCGACCTCCGCGGGCTTCGCGCATCCGTATATGTCCGCGTACGCCGCCTCCAAGGGTGGTATCCAGGCCATGACGCATGCGCTGGCCATGGAGTTCAGCAAGGCTGGCATCCGGTTCAATTCGGTTCAGCCCGGCTCGATCTCGTCCGGCATGACCGACGGCAGCGGCGAGGCAAAGCAGAGCATCGGTCCCGGACTGCCCGCCGATACCGACTTCGCACTGTTCGGCAAGACCGCTCCGATGCTGCCGCTGGATAATGGCGCGATCTTCGCCAAGCCCGATGCGGTGGCCGCGGTGGTCGCCATGCTCGGATCAGCCGACGCGTACTTCGTCACCGGCACCGAGGTCCGGATCGACGGCGGCTCGCACATGTGAGGCGCGGTCACGACCTGTGATGCACGAGAGTCGGCGACGACCGCGGTTGCCGCCGACCCTCGATCGTCAAGATTCGTCCGATTTCATGTCACGGGCCGCAAGGTGCGCGAAAACCATAGCCGCACCAATGGGATTACCGCCGCCCGGGTAGACCGTCCCGCTCACAGCGGCCATGGAATTGCCCGCCGCGTAGAGACCGGGAATCACCGTGCCGTTCGCATCTAGGACCCGGGCGCGGGCGTCGGTGCGCAGACCGCCCTTGGTGCCCAGATCGGAGATGCCGAAGGCCGCCGCGTGAAACGGGGGTTGTGTGATCGGAACAATCGGACTCGGGCTGCCCGGGACAGAGTTATCGAAAGCCTCACCGCCACGGTGAAAATCGTCGTCGGAACCGGCCTCGGCGAAACCGTTGAACCGGTCGACGGTCGCAGATAACGCTGCGACCGGTACCCCGATCCGCTCTGCCAACTCCTCCAGCGTGTCAGCGGAAAGCCACAACCCCGCGTCGACGTACTCCTGCCGATCCGCCAACGGCACACCCGCGAACAGCAACGGCGGCTGCCCACCGGTGCGGTTGTCGTAGACCAGCCAGTAAGGCAAGGTGATTCGGCCTGCTTCCAACTCCCCGAGCACATCCCGACCAGAGCGGTCGTAGGGAGCGGATTCGTCGGTGAATCGCGCCCCTTCGTCATTGACGAAGATGCCGCCGGTGAACCACAGCGAAAAGGTGGAGGTGCCATCCGGGTGGGTCAGGCCGGGCGACCACCACGCCTCGTTCATCAGATCGACATCGGCGCCGATTGCCATGGCGGCTTCGATTGCGGCACCGCAGTTTCCGGGCGGTGACATGGAGTCGCGCTCCGACCCGGGAACCCCATGCGCCTTGCGCATCGCATCATTGCGCTCGAATCCTCCTGCTGCGATAAGGATTCCGCGTTTGGCACGGATGCGGCGCAGCCCCTGCGGGGTCGCAACCACTGCCCCTACCGCTCTACCGTTGAGTCGGATCAGTTCCCGGCACACCGTTTTGACCCGCATTTCCGCGTGCGGAAACTGTTGTAGTGCCAGCAGCAGGCGGCCGATCAATGCCTGACCGCCGCCGAGTTCCGTCGGCGGCTCCAAGCCGCCTCGGTCAGTGGCCAATGGCGGACGCAGAATGTCGCGCTGCTCCCCCAGACGTTCGGCAGGCATCGGCGACGGCACGATGTGCCGCCCACCGGCGCGCGCATGGGGTGCCATTCCGAAATAGTCCGGCCAGGGGAGCACCTGGAATTCGAAAGCCCGATCGGATTCGAGGTATTCCACCAGCGGAGCGCCACCGGTGACGAACGCGTCCTGCAGTTCGGCGGGCGTCCGATCGCCGACCACCGCGCGGAAGTAGGCCAGCGCGTCCTCGATGGTGTCATCGTCGCCCGCTCGCCGCAGTACCGGATTGCACGGAAACCACATGCCACCACCGGAATACGCCGTTGTCCCGCCCACATGACCGGTGGCCTCCACCACGATCACCCGCAAACCCTCTCGGGCGGCGGTGTACGCGCCGGTCAGCGCCCCGCCGCCGGAACCCACCACGAGGACATCGCAGTCGACGTCCCATTCGACGGCGCTGTCGACCCAGCTCTTCGTTGTTGATTCGGACACCGAGCGTGCTCCCTTCTCGCCGGCACGAATACGCCGGAGCGCAGATCGTAGGCATGCGGATAGCCGCCCCAAGTCCGGATATTCCGGTCAGCGAAACAGCCGGTCAGCGAAACTGCGCCTGGTCTCCCACGCCGGATGTTTCGCTGAGTGAAATCCCCTGCCCACGACGGAGATAACCAATCGGATTACTCGACCGTGCATCCATCCGACAACTGCCAGCCTTCCACGCTCCACAAACTCTGCGCACTGGGGCGAGCCCGCACTCGAGCACCTCCACCGAATCGGGAACCGAACTGACCGACTCGGCCGCGCGGCCGGACCTTCGACTCGCAATCAGGCGGCGGCGGGTCGGGCGAATCCATTCGCGCTGTCCGGATGTGACCGACGGAAGCCTTCCATCGGCTGGAACACCCGCCGCTCGACCAGCTTCCGGCTCCTAGCGTCGAAGCGACAGTCGCGTCGGTTTCTCGAAGGTGGTGTCATGACCTCGATGTTGGACAAGGGTTCCGGTTTCGCTGCCGAGCGGCGGAGACCGCCACCGGCTTTGCTTGAACGCGTCACTTTGATCATGGACCAGTTCGAGCGCCCGGACACCGTGCGGACTTTGGAGCAGGTGGCAAGCGAGACCGGTCTGCCTCGGTCGACGTCCTATCGGATCCTGGAACACCTGACTCGGCTGCACTGGCTGTTTCGGACCCCCGCCGGGTACCGGCTCGGTCAGCGTTCTCTCGCGCTCGGTGGGCACGAGCTGGGGTACGGCTCGCTGCGTAGTGCGGCCGCCCCTATCCTGCACGAGCTCGCGGTTCATACCAAACTCGTTGGGCACCTGGCGATTCTCGATGGTACGGAGATCCACTACCTGGACAAGGTCGCCGGACCGCACGCCACTGGGGTGACTTCCCGCGTGGGCGGCCGGGCGCCGGCGCACTGCACTGCGTTGGGCAAGGCCATGCTGGCCTGCATGGCTCCAGAGCGGATCGATGTCGCATATGGGTCGGGCGTGAAACAGTACACGTCGCAGAGCGTCGGCACGCTCGACCAGTTGCATCGTGAACTCGGCCGCAGCCGAAACGGCAGCCCCGCATACGAATTCGGCGAGTACATCGCCACGGTGGGCTGCGTGGCCGTCGCTCTACGCAACCCCGATGGCCCGATCGGCGCCATCTCGGTGGCCGCGAACACGCAGACGGCCCTGAATCGAGTAGCACCGCTGGTCAGGCGGGCGGCCCGGGCAATCTCCGACGAACTGCTGCGCGCAGCCACACAGCCGATGCGGCACCGGACGTGATCGCACACTACCGTTCCGACCACTGGACACTCCCCCTGGCGCGCAACGCTGTTCCCGATAGCGTCGCCGATGTCCCCCACCAGCGGGTGGAGTCCCTGTCAGCAGTTGGAGGTGCGTTGATGTCGCACGAGGTTGTTCGCCGCGTCGAGGAGGTCGCCGAGCGGTTGGCGACGACCGCCGAGGAGACCGAACGTCTGGGCAAGCTCTCGGACGAGAGCGTGAAGCTGATCCGACAGGCGGGCGTCATGCGACTGCTCCAGCCCACCGAATTCGGTGGCTACGCCGCGCACCCGCGCGATTTCGCCGAGGCGGTCATGGCGGTCGCACAGCACTGCGGTTCGACGGGCTGGGTGTGCGGCGTCGGCGGCGTGCACCCGTGGGAGATGGCGCTCATGGACCGCAGGCTGCAGAACGAGGTGTGGGGCGAGAATCCCGACACTTGGATCGCCTCGCCCTATGCGCCACAGGGTGTCGCGACACCGGCGGACGGCGGCTACATCTTGACGGGCCACTGGAACTTCTCCTCCGGCACCGATCACTGCGACTGGATCTTTCTCGGCGCGTTGGTCGGCGACGCAGACGGTAAGCCCGTGCAGCCGTCGAAGGTGCTGCATGTCGTATTGCCGCGCAAGGACTACACGATCGTCGACGACTCCTGGGACGTGATCGGACTGTCCGGCACCGGCAGCAAGGACGTCATCGTCGACGGCGCCTTCATTCCGTCCTACCGCACCATCGAGGCGGATCAGGTCGCGGAGGGCGAACTGACGGCAGAACGAGCGGGCCGAACGGATACCGTGTACCGATTGCCATTCTGGACGATGTTCCCCCTCGGCATCACGTCCGCGGTGATCGGCATCGCCGAAGGCGCGCTCGCGGCGCACTTGGACTATCAGCGCGAGCGGGTGAGCGCCATGGGCACTCGCATCAAGGACGATCCCTATGTCCTGTACGCCATTTCGGAGGCGGCGTCGGAAATCGCAGCCTCGCGCACCCAACTGCTCGACGGCATCAGCCGACTCTACGATCTGGCCGACGCGGGCAAACCGATCACCTTCGAGGACCGCTCGTTGGTGCGCCGCAACCAGGTTCGCAGCGCGTGGCGCGCCGTGGCGGCCGTCGATGAAATCTTCGCGCGCTCGGGCGGCAATGCGGTGCGGAGGCAGAATGCCATGCAGCGCTTCTGGCGCGACGCCCACGTGGGCCTGCAGCACGCCATCCACACGCCGGGTTCCCAGTATCATTCGACCGCTCTCACCAGCATGGGCGTCGACCCGCAGGGGCCATTGCGTGCGATGATCTGAATTGATCACTGTGGCCGGCACCTGTCGGGATATTCGCCGGGCAGGTGCTGGCTGCGCAGGGACACGGCACTCGCCACCGTGCTTGCCCTGTGCACCGGAAATGCTTCCGCGCAGACGATTCCCGCGGGTGCGCGCTACGTGGCGCTGGGCAGTTCGTACGCGTCCGGCCCCGGCCTGCACGACACCCGTGCTGTTCGCGCTCGGAGCGCAACTACCCGCACCAGGTCGCCGCCGCCATCGGACTGGACCTGGTGGACGTGACCTGCGGCGGGGCGACAACGTCCAATTCCTCGATACACCGCAGCACACCTCCTCTGGCGGCGCGGTCGCACCCGTTCAGATCGACGCCGTCACCGCTGATGCCGCCTGGTGACCATCACGATCGTCGGCAACGACCTGAACTTGGTCGGATCGACGATCGCAGCGAGTACCTGCGCCGAATTCCTCGGCACAGTACCGGGTGTGTGCGAGAACGTCACCAGCACAAAGGAATCCACACAGGCGGATTTCGATGCCTTACAGCGATCGATCACCACTGTCGTGAACGCCGTGCACGCATGGGCGCCCCACCCGACGGATCATCGCGAGACTTGCCGACTGATCGCAGCGACGCCGACCACGAGCGCCACCCGCGAAATACCGTGTTTCGCCAAGCGGTCACTCGGACCGGCCGCAACCTGGGCCGCCGTTACGGTGGCCCGATGGGCCTCATCGACCTTCAAGGTGCAATTAACGTTCGCGACTTGGGCGGCTTCCGCACTGCCGACGGCCGCCGCACTGCCCGCGGCAGACTGTTGCGCGGTGACGGACTGCACAAGCTCACCGACGGTGACGTCGCCACGCTCGCAGAACTCGGGCTGCGTACGGCCATCGACTTCCGTAGCGCCGAAGAGATCGAGCACGCGGGGCCGGATCGACTGCCGGATGGCGCCACAGCGATCGCGCTGCCGATCGCAGGCGGTAACCTCGGTCAGACGCTGAAGGCCATTCGCGGCGAGACCACCGCGGACGAGGATTTGGGCGGTGGACGCGCGGCCGAACTGATGCGCGAAATCAACCGACAGTTCGTGAACGATCCCGAATACCGTGCGGCCTTCGGACGAGCGCTGCGCCTCATTTCCGAAAGCAGCGGCGGCGCATCTCTGTTCCATTGCAGCGCGGGCAAGGACCGCACCGGCTGGATGACCGCGATCGTATTGACCGCCCTTGGCGTACCGCGTGACGAGGTCACCGCCGACTATCTGGCCACCAACGACTATGTCTGGCCCACCTACGAGGCCTGGCTGACCCGCTCCACCGAATCAGGCGTCATCGCAGACCCGCAGCCGATCCGGGAACTGCTGCGCCAACATCCGAGCTATATCGACGCCGCCTTCGAAGAAGCATCGAAGCGGTACGGCAGCTTCGACCGATTCCTATCCGAAGGCTTGGAATTCGACGACACGGACCGTCGTCGACTGCGATACGTCCTGCTCGAATGATGTGTCCGCACATACGTTCCACTGGCCGGACGCATCCACTGTGAAGCAGCTCACCACGGTGCAGCATTGCTGCGCACTTCGACGCCACAGGAGGATGACAATGGCTGTCAACGATCCGCAGCAGACTCAATGGAAGATCACGGTCAGCGAACTCGGACTGGATGATCTGTCCAACCGGCTGATCGAGTGGATCAGCCCTCGGCTCGGTGCGGACGCACCCGTGCGGATCTCTCATATCGAACGGCCGGACGCCGGAATGTCCGGGGCCACTGTGCTTTTCGATGCCGAGTGGACCGATGCGGGCGCGCTGCGGTCGGGGTCCTACGTCATGCGGATGCCACCCGCGAGCATTCCCTTGATGCGTACCTATGATCTGGAAAAGCAGTACGAGGTGATGCGGGCGGTCGCCGATTCCGGTGCGGTGCCCGTGCCCGAGCTGTGCTGGCAAGAGACCGACGAAACCGCCCTGGGCACACCGTTCTTCATCATGCGCAAGGTGGACGGCCGTATCCCCTCGGACAATCCGCCGTACGTATTCATGGGCTGGATCCTCGAATCCGCCCCGGACGAACGCCTGAGCCTGATGCACAACACGGTCGACGTATTGGCGAAGCTACATGCGATAGCCGATGCGCAGCAACGGTTTCCGATGCTCTGCGCGGACGGTTCCGGCCTGCGCTGCCACGTCGAGGAAACCCGAGCCTGGTACCGCTGGGGTCTGGCGGACGAGGGCCACCCGGTTCCGTTGATCGAGCGCGGCTTCGACTGGCTCGAGGCCAACTGGCCCGCCGATCCGGGGCCGGATGTGCTCAGCTGGGGCGATTCCCGTCCCGCCAACATCATCTACGACGGCGTAGAGCCCGCGGCCGTCATCGACTGGGAGATGGCCGCTCTCGGGCCGCGCGAGATCGACGTCGCATGGATCATCTACATGCACGCATTCTTCCAGTTCCTCGCCACCATGCACGGAGCGCCCGGCCTGCCCGATTTCCTGCGCCGCGACGACGTGGTGGCGCGCTACGAGGAGGCCAGCGAGAGCACGCTGCGGAATCTGGATTTCTACCTGGTCTACGCCGGTATCCGGCACGCCATCGCCATGGCGCGCGGCAAGGTCCGGATGATCGGCTTCGGCGAGGACGTCGCGCCACAGGATCCCGACGACTACATCATGCAGCGACCGCTGCTCACCGCACTTCTGGAAGGAAAACACAAGTGGGAGTGAGTTGTTCGTAACTCCCAGTGGGCGGAACCATCGCCGTGGACGACCTCGCCGGCGCTCTAGCGTCCGCCCTGACCCTGTTCCACGCAAAGAGAGGGCGGATATCTCCTATGTCCGAGCTGACTTACGAGAACACCCTGCGCGAGCTGCCGACCGACAACGGCGTGCTGCGCTACCACGAGGCCGGTGACGGTCCCCCACTCCTGCTACTGCACGGCTCTGGTCCGGGGGTGACCGGATGGCGCAACTATCGCGGCAACCTCGCGGTGCTCGCCGAACACTTCCGGTGCCTGGTCCTGGAATTCCCCGGCTTCGGCGTGAGCGACCCGACCGACGAGCATCCGATGACTGCCGCACCGAAGGCGGTGCTGCGCTTCCTATCCGGACTCGGGCTCCAACGCGTCGACGTGATCGGCAACTCCATGGGCGGGATCGTCGGCGCCAATCTGGCCATCGCGAATCCCGATGTGTTCGGCCGCATCGTCACCATCGGCGGCGTGGGCCGCAATCTGTTCAGCCCCGGCCCAGGCGAAGGCATCAACCTGCTCATGGATTTCACCGACGACCCAACCCGGGAACGCCTCCTGGACTGGCTGCACTCGATGGTCTATGACCGCTCGATCGTCACCGAGCAGATGATCGAGGAACGCTGGGAGCTGGCCACCGAACCGAAGACCCTCGAAGCCGCGCGGCGCATGTACGGCCGCGCAGCCATGACAGCGGGCATCGCCGCCGCGGCCGCAGGTGACAAGCCACCGTATTGGGCGATGCTGCACAAGATCACGGCTCCTACCCTCATCACCTGGGGTCGCGACGACCGCGTGAGCCCGCTGGACATGGCCCTGCTGCCCATGCGCACCATTCCGAACAGCGAACTCCATGTGTTCCCCAACTGTGGCCACTGGGTGATGATCGAGCAGAAAGCCGCCTGGGAAAGCGCGGTACTCGCCTTCCTGACTCGCTGAACAGCCGCTTCCGCCCGGCAGTTCGTCGTCCAGTCAGTGAAATTACGCGGCCCGGCCCCTTGCCCGGCGAAGCAGACTGGCGCCAATCGGTCTTCTGTCCGCAGGAAGCGCCCCAGCCCCGCCGTCTCGGCGGAGATCACAGGAAGCAGATATGCCGGATCCCGTTGTGCATCGTCTCCGGGTGACCGCGGTCATCGCCGAGACAGCGGAAAGTTGTTCGCTGGTATTCCAGGCAGCGAACGAATTCCACTATGCCCCTGGGCAATTCCTGACCATGCGGATACCCGTGGCAGACGGATCAGTGGCGCGATGCTACTCGCTGGCGTCGTCACCGCACCGGGGCGAGCCACCGAAGGTGACGGTCAAGCGAGTGGCGGGCGGACTGGCTTCGAACTGGATCTGCGATCATGTCAGGGCCGGGACGATCATCGAAACACTCGTTCCGGCAGGAATTTTCACGCCCCGCTCACTGGACGACGACCTACTGCTGTTCGCAGGAGGTAGCGGCATCACGCCGATCATGTCGATCGTGAAATCGGTGCTGCACGCCGGAAACGGCCGCGTGGTGCTGATCTACGCCAACCAGGACGAGAACTCGGTAATCTTTGCCGCCGAACTCGCCGAACTGGCTCGCGACAATCCGAAACGACTGGTGACGGTGCACTGGCTGGTCAGCGTGCAAGGACTGCCCGATGTGGCCACGCTGCGGGAGCTGACCCGGCCATATGGCGGACACGACGCATTTCTGTGCGGACCGGAGCCGTTCATGGATGCGGCGGCGGAGGCCTTGCGCCAGTTGGGCTTCACGCGCGACCACGTGCACACCGAACGATTCCTGTCCCTGTCCGGAGATCCGTTCACCACAAGCGCCGAGGATCAGATCGCCGACGCGCAGAGTGATGCCGCACAGGTCGAAGTCGAGCTCGACGGTGCGGTGACCACGCATCCGTGGCCGCGTGCGCGCCGACTGCTCGACGTGCTACTCGATGCCGGTCTCGCGGCTCCCTATTCCTGTAGGGAGGGCGCATGCAGTGCCTGCGCCTGCCGAGTCCTCGACGGCGAGGTCAAGATGCTGCGCAACGAGGTCTTGGAGGAAGCGGACTTGGCCGAGGGATACGTGCTGTCCTGCCAGGCCGTTCCCGTGACCGACAGCGTGAAAGTCAGCTATTCGTGAGAGAGGAAATCCCTTGAGCGACATCCATTCGTTGGGCTACGTCAAGATCGAGGTCACCGATGCCGACGCCTGGCGGCAATTCGCGTTCGACACCGTAGGCTTCGCGCGGGGCACCGGACCGGACCCCGACGGGGTTTACCTGCGCACGGACGAGCATCAGCACCGGCTCGCGCTGATCCCCGGCAGCGTCGACCAGGTGCTGGCTGTCGGCTGGCAGGCACGTGACAGCGCGGCGCTGGCCCGCGTGGGCGAGGCGGTGTCGGCGGCCGGTATCTCGGTGAAGGCCCTCTCGCAGGCCGAGGCCGAAGAGCGGGGCGTCGAGGACGTCATCGCATTCGACGACCCCTGCGGCACACCGGTGGAGATGTTCCACGGCCCGAAACTCGATCACAGTCCGTCGATCTCCCCACACGGCAACCGATTCGTCACCGGCGCATTGGGTCTCGGCCACATCGTGATCCCGGTAGGCGATATCGACACGGCCAACCGCTTCTACACCGAGGTACTCGGGTTCAGCGCTCGCGGCGCTTTTCGGATGCCCACGCCACCCGAACTCGGGCCGTTGCGAATCCGCTTCCTCAGCACCAACCGGCGCCACCATACGCTCGCACTGATGCCGCTGTCGGAGCCGGGCGCGCCCCGATTGATCCACATCATGGTGGAGGTCGACCAGCTCGACGATGTCGGGCGCGCCCTCGATCGGGTTGTCAAGGGCGGCTACCACCTGTCATCCACTCTCGGTCGGCACACCAACGACAAGATGATCTCCTTCTACGTTCGCACCCCGGGCGGCTGGGATCTCGAGTTCGGCACCGAGGGGATGCTGGTCGACGAAAACCACTACACGGCAGAGGAAATCACTGCCGACAGCTACTGGGGCCACGAGTGGTCCTGGTCGAAGGGCTGATCACCTCGGCCCGCCGGAAATCTTCCGCACCCCAGACCTTTTCGCCACGACAACAAGGAGTAATACCGTGACCCGGGTCATCTACGCGCGCAGCGTGCACGACGAAGCCGAGATCAACGCCTGCCTAGAGGTGCTGCGCGGCGGCCCCTACGCACTCAAGATCGGCAAGAACGTCGCCGAAATGGAACAGCGGGTCGCCGACCTCTACGGCAAGAAGCTCGGCCTGATGTGCAATTCCGGCTCCTCCGCGCTATACCTCGCGCTCGAATTGCTGGACCTGCCCAAGGGGTCGGAGGTCATCACCTCCCCACTCACCTTCTCCACCGACGTCTCCCCCATCGTGCGCGGCGGCTGGATCCCGGTCTTCGTCGACGTCGAGCCCGACACCTACAACGTCGACGCCGCCAAGATCGAGGAGCTGATCACCGACAAAACCAAGGCGATCCTGGTCCCGAATCTCGCGGGCAATGCGCCGGACTGGGACGCCATCCGCGAAATCGCCGATCGGCACGGCCTGAAGGTGATCGAGGATTCCTGCGACTGCATCGGAACCACCCTGCGCGGCATCAAGACCGGCAGCCGCAGCGACATCACAGTCACCAGTTTCGCCATGGCGCACATCATCACCTGCGCCGGCAATGGCGGCATGGTGTGCGTGGACGACGAGCGCCTGCGCGACCGCGGTCTCATGCTGCGCCGCTGGGGCCGACGCTCGGAGCCGCACCTGTTCGGCTCGCAGGCCGCCAAGACCGGCCGGGTATTCCGCGAGGACCTCGACGGCGTGGCCTACGACAATGACTTCATCTTCGACGTGCTGCCCTGGAATTTCGAGCCGTCCGAGCTCGGCGCCGCCTTCGGCCTGGTACAGCTTTCGAAGTTGGAGAAGAATTACGCCCGCCGTGCCGAGATCTTCGAGGCGTTCACCGGCGCCTTCGGCAGCTACCCCACGCTGTTCCGGTTGCCCAAGCAGCTCCCCGGATTCCACACCGCATGGCTCTGCTACCCGGTCACCGTCCGCGAAGACGCCGGTTTCACCCGTTCGGACCTGCAAGAGCACCTCGAGGGCGTCGGCATCGACACCCGCACGGTGTGGAGCGGCAACGTCACCCGGCATCCGATGATGCGCAATGTCGAATACCGTATTCCCGCAAGCGGATTGCCCAATGCCGACGAGGTCTTCGAGCGCGGCATGTCGCTGGGTATGAGCCACGGCATGAGCGACGAAGAATTGAACCACGTCGTCAAGAGCATCCACGAATTCGCGGCACGCCACGTATCCAGGAACTGAACCCGCACAGCGACATTCGGCCGGTCGGCGCTGTTCACCTCATCCACGACCGGCCATACCCGAGATGCCGTCCCGGTCCCGCGCACCGCGATCCGCGGCCCGGGACGGCCGATCATTTGCCCGATGCATCGGGCACGGAAGCCAACCGAGGAGACCACGATGGGGTCGACAGGCACTACCCGAGCGGACGCACCGGCCGCGTTGACTTCAACCACGACGAGCCTGGGCCACCTCGCCCTGCACTTCCGGCCGGGCGAGCGAGCGCTCGCCGTCCGCTTCTTCGAACTGCTCGGCGGTCGAATCCAGGAGTTCCCCAACAAGTTCTCCGACGAGCCGCTGTACATCATCGCCATGGACAGCGCGGAGCCCGACCGCGCGAACAACATCATCTATCTGTTCGCGCTCAAACCCGCGCAGATGGAGTTGGAAGCCGTCATCGCGGAGAGCCTCGGTGCCAATACCGACGAGCCGCACCCGGTGCTGCGCAGGTTCCTGGAGCAGCGTGCCCAGTGGCCGGAGTCGTACCTGCATTTCGGCCTCCACTTCAGCGAGCTTGATCAGCTGGAGGCGGCGGTGCTGCGACTGCAGGCCGAGATGGCGGCGAATCCGGAGTTCGCGGCGCGCATCCAGAGCATGCAGGTCCTAAAGGCACGCGGGGAGGACGGCGACACCGAAATCGACGAGCGCATGGCCGCGTCGCCGGTGTTCTCCCAAGTCGAGGACTTCGCCTACGGCCGGCACGGCGTGCAGGTGCACCTCCGGACCGATTTGTTCGCAACGGGTCTGAGCCTTTTCGGCTCGGTGGTCGAACTCGACTATGTCTTCACCGGCCCGGGCCGCGAGCGCAATGCCTTCAATTCGCTCATCTCTTGAACTCATCCACGTATGTCGAGAGGACTGATATGGAAACACGAAAGCTCGGCGAGGACGGTCCGCCACTGTCGGTTGTCGGCTTGGGCTGCAACAACTTCGGCATGAAGCTGGACCTCGCGGACAGCGCCGCGGTGATCGACGCGGCCATCGACGCAGGCATCACGCATTTCGACACCGCCGAAATGTACGGCGGAGGCAAGTCGGAGGAGTTCATCGGTGCCACCCTCGGCAGCCGCCGGGATCAGGTCGTGATCGCCACCAAGTTCCTGCCGCGGCCCAAGGACGAGCCCTACACGCCCGGTGCGCTGCGCCGCCGAATTCTCGAGGGCTGCGAAACCAGTCTGCGGCGCTTGCGCACCGACCGGATCGACCTCTACTACCAGCACTACCCCGATGCCGAAGGCCCGGTGGACGAGGCTCTCGAAACGCTCGACGGACTGGTTCAGGCGGGCAAAGTGCTGTACATCGCTTCATCGAACGTGACCGGCGAGCAAGTGGATACGGCGGCGAAAGTCGCTGCGGCGAAATCGCTCCCACGGTATTGCGGCACGCAGGTCGAGTGGAATCTGCTCTCCCGCACCGTCGAGCAGGAACTGGTACCCGCGGCCCGCGCCGCCAATGTCGGAATCGTGCCCTACTTCCCACTGGCCTCGGGTCTCCTCACCGGCAAATACCAGCGCGGCGAGCCTTACCCGAGCGGTTCGCGACTGGACACCATGGCCTACTTTCGGACAGTCGACAAAAAGGAGAATTTCGCGCGGCTCGATGCACTGACCGCCTTCGCGCAAGAACGCGGCCACTCCATCCTGGAATTGGCCATGGCGTGGCTGGCCGGGCAGCAGGGCGTCGCGTCCATCATCGCCGGCGCGACGACTCCGGAGCAGGTCAGGACCAATGTCTCCGCGATCGGCTGGACCCTCACCGACGAGGACCTCGCTACTCTGCCGTAGCGCGCCGAAGCAGTCGCTCGGTCGGTGTAACTACTGGGGTGCACGATCAGCTGGCATACGGTGCCCGAAGGGCGTGCACCTCAGTACATTCCTTCGTTGATCGTCACCCCGAATTCGCCGCGACCATACATCGCCAGGGCGCGTTCGACATCGTTGATCACGTGGACGCTGCCGGCGTGCACATCGCGCCAATGCCGTTCGATCGGGTTACCCAGTTCGAGGGAGTGACCGCCAGAGTTGTCGAACAGCATCTCGACCGCCCGCAATGCGCGCTCGATGCCGAGGACCTGATCACGTCGGGCGCGCAGCCGTAAGCGCTCCGGAAGCTCTTCTCCGGCTTCGACGTAGCGGGTCTGCTCGGCGACGTTGTAGTCCAGTGCGAGCAGCGCGGCGTCTATCTCGCCGGCGGCACGAGCCACGCGGACGTGGGCGAATGGATCGTCGGCCACCTTCTGACCGCCGTAGGACAGGCGTACCCGCGCCTGCATACGCTCGATATGGGCGTCGTAAGCGCCTTGCGTCGCACCGAGGATCGCGCTGGTGATGGCATAGGAGAACACCATCCCGAACGGAAGTTTATACAGCGGCGCGGTATTGACCTTGTGGCCTGGACCGCGCAGCAGGTTCTGATCCAAGGCGCTGAAGGCGCGATGCCATGGCACGAACGTCCGGTCGATGACGATGTCGTTGCTGCCGGTGCCGGACAGGCCGACCACGTTCCAGACGTCCTCGACGACATAGTCGGTCCGCGGCACCAGGACGGTCAGGTACTCCGGCGCTTTACCATCTTCGCTCGGGCACAGCGCGCCCAGCAGCGCCCATCGGCAGTAGTCGCTGCCGGATGAGAAGCTCCACCGGCCGCTGAGCCGATAACCGCCGTCGACTTCCATGAGCTTCCCGGTCGGCGCGTAGGACGACGACACCAGGATGTCGGGGTCGTCCTTCCACACCTCGTCCTGCGCCTGCTCGTCGAAAAGCGCGATCTGCCAAGGATGTATGCCCAGCACCGCGGATACCCAGCCGGTCGATGGGCAGGCGCCCGCGATAGCGCGCACCACCTCATACGCCTCGGCGAGGCCGGATTCGTACCCGCCATAGCGTTTGGGCTGCAGCATGCGAAAGACGCCCGCCGCGGTGAGTTCGCCGATCGTGTCTTCGGGCACCCGGCGCTGCTGGTCGGCGCGTACCGCCCGCGCACGGATCCCTGGCAGTAGACCGTCGACCTTCGCCAGCACTCTGTTGCCCATGAAACCCTCTCCCTCGCATCAATAGCCCGGACCGGCCAGCAGGCCGCAGGCCACTTCGGCTCCGGTGCAGTAGCTCGCTCGCGGCATCGGAGGCCAGAGCCGCTGATGCGACGACGGTATGTGCAACGTGCCCACCAATCAGCGCGAAATTTCAACCAGCGGAACGACCCTCGCGTGTGGCGATTCCGGCCGGTCAGAACCAGTCGGCGGGGCTGAAGGACATGGGATGCTGGGGCATCGGCAAGCCCAGGGTCGCGAAGGCCGAGCGGAAGAACAGTAGGGGGGATGCGTCGCGATGCACGGCCAGACCGGTGACGCGGGCAATCACGATGATGTGGTCACCGCCGTCCAATTCGCGTTCGAGTACGCAGTCGAGCGACGCGATGGATCCGTCCAGCAGTGGCGCGCCGTTTTCCGAAGGAGCCCAGTCGATTCCGGCGAACTTGTCGGTGCCGCTGCGGGCGAATTGCAGGCACAGCTCGTCCTGGTCTTCCGCCAGGATGTTCACACAGAACGCCGCTGCGGACCGGATTCGCGGCCAAGTCGACGAGGTGCGCGCCGGGCAGAAGCAGATGTAGGGCGGATCGAGTGACAGCGACGAAAAGGATTGGCAGCTGAAGCCGACCGGTTCGGCCTCGTTCATCGCGGTGATGGCGGTGACTCCGCTGCAGAAGCGGGCAAGTACGGCCTTGAAATCCGGGATGGCGATCCGGTCCTCTGATATGGAGGTCATACCGACCGATGCTAGGCAGCGCGAACATCTCGCCGAATGACGATTCCGGCCAGTGAAATCCCTTGTCCGCCGAGGTAATCGCCGGTGTTAGAACCGAGATGATGCGGAAATCCGCCGCGCTCGCGGCCACAACAGCCTGCTTCCGCACGCGAAAATCCGAGGACGGTGGACATGACAACGGTGCAGAACGAGGTGCGTCGGATCGAAGCAGATGCGGCGCCTACCCGTTTCGCCCGCGGCTGGCACTGCCTGGGCCTGATCCGGGACTTCTCCGATGGCAAACCGCATTCGATCCGAGCGTTCGGGACCAAACTCGTCGTCTTCCGCGGCTCGGGCGGCAAGCTCAATGTGCTGGACGCCTACTGTCGGCACATGGGTGGCGATCTGTCCGAGGGCGCGGTCAAAGGCAATGAAATCGCCTGCCCGTTCCACGACTGGCGCTGGGGTGGCGACGGCCGCTGCAAGCAGATTCCCTATAGCAAGCGCGTTCCGTTGCTGGCCCGCACCCAGGCGTGGAAGACCCTGGAACAAGACGGCATGCTGTTCGTCTGGAACGACCCGGAGGGCAATGCGCCGCCCGCCGATGTCACCATTCCCCGCATCGAGGGCGCGGACAGCGACGAGTGGACCGATTGGCACTGGTACACGACCGTCGTGAACACCAACTGCCGCGAGATCATCGACAACGTCGTCGATATGGCCCACTTCTTCTACATCCATGGGTCCCTACCGACCTACTTCAAGAATGTATTCGAAGGCCCCGTCGCGACCCAGTACTTCAAGAGCGCCGCCCGCGCGGATCTCAAAGGCAGCCCGGACAAGCCGAAGTCACTCGGCACCACTTCGGTCGCCTCCTACCACGGACCGTCGTTCATGATCGATGACCTCATCTACCACTACGATCGCGGTGGCGATCAGCAGACCGTGCTCATCAACTGCCACTATCCGATCGACGAGAATTCCTTCGTCCTCATGTACGGGATTATCGTCAAGAAGTCGGATCAGCTACCCGCCGACGAGGCGATGAAGCTCGCGATCGGCCTCGGCGACTGGGTCAAGGTCGGCTTCGAGCAGGACGTGGCGATCTGGAGGTCCAAGACCCGCATCGACAACCCGCTGCTGTGCGAGGAGGACGGCCCGGTCTACCAGCTGCGCCGATGGTACGAGCAGTTCTACGTCGACGCCGCCGACGTGAAGCCGGAGATGGTGGACCGCTTCGAATTCGAGCTCGACACCACCCGCCCAGTCGAGGCGTGGCAGCGGCAGATCGACGAGAACATCGCCCGTCAGGCCGAGACCGAGAAGGCAACGTCATGAGTGTCCGCGTGGACGAGCGGTTGCGCGAAGCACCGATGGTGCCGGTGCAGTGTCGCCAATGCGGTGCGAAAGTGCTTGCGCGCAAGAGCAGTTGGGCGCAAACCAGTGTCCAGTGGGACGCCGCCGCCTCCGCCGCCTGCATGGAGCGCCACACCGCTAGTGCGCTGCCATCGGGCAAGCCCCTGCCTCACTGCTCACAACTGCGCGAATCCTTGTGGCAGGCAGCCGAATCCGGCGCGCTACCGATCCTGGAGCCTCCCCCGAGCTGAGCGGAGACATCGCTGCCGTCGGTAACCTGACCTTCACCGAGGGCATCCCGCGACTCGGCACGTATTGAGACGATCGAGCCCGGGGCACAGGGCCCGCCGAGAGGTTGTTTGCAAACACCTCGCTCGGCGGGCCCTCGCATGGGTGGACCATCCCATCCCCGGACGCTGAAATTCCCAAATGCTGAAGTACCCAACGGCATAGCAATTCGGCCCCACCCTCGCGAGGGTGGGGCCGAATTCGTCGCGCGCCGTTACGCGACGAGCATCCAGTCGGGTTTGGCCTCGTCGGGGTAGATCGCGGGCATGCCGAGATCGTAGGCGTTGCTGAGGGTTCGGATGAAGTCCCCATCGTGTAGGGGCTCGCTGGGAATGTCGAGTGCGATGCCGCCCGCCTGCAGGTCCTTGGCGAAGGTGTCGAAGACCTGGTCCAGTGTCAGATCGGCGGTGCCGTCCATGTTCTTCTTCAGCTCGTCGTAGTCGGCGAAGACCTCGGCCGACCAGTGCACCAGAAATCGCAGGTCGTCAGTGCGGTGGCGAGCGATCACCTCGTTGCCGGTTTTCAGCACCCAGTGGTCCCGATCATCCGGATCACCGGCGAACACCGTGTCGAAGCCCAGGCCCTGCGGCTTGCGTTGTGCGAGTGGGCCATTGGCCTCGCCGCGGTGCACCATCATCTCGTTCTGCACGAGTACACCCTTGTTGTACGTGGGTGGCAGCAGTCGCTGCGGCTGCTCGAGCGGTCCCTCGGGCCAGTAGGTGAAGCCGGACGCTTCGTCGTGACAGAACCAGGTGATGACCTGGGCCATCTTGATCAGATAGTCCTGGAACAGGCCGGACTTCCCCATGACGCTCAACAGCCAGGTGGGCGTGTTACCGATGCGCAGCCCCCGGAAACTGGGCGAGTCCAGATGGCCGGGGTCCATGTTCCCGCAGGGACCGTTGATGTTGAACAGCATCATCTCGGGCTTGGCGTACTCGGCCTTCCAGTACTGCTTGGCCAGATCGATGAACCGATCGTTGTAGAAGCAGTCGTTGATCTCCGGGTACAGGCTGGTCCCGTAGTTGGCGAGATAGCCGCGGAAGGTCGGGGTGAGATACATGTCCAGCGTGGGCGTCACGCCGTCGGGCATATTGCCGCTCATCGTCGCGATCAGCTCCTCGCCGGAGGCGAAATGCTGGGCGATGATCAATTTCCACGGCCCGTGGTCGCGTACCACACCGAGCAGCCGGTCGCGCTGGTCGTCGGTGTAGACGCCGGTCAGTTCCTGCGGGGGCGCAGCCGGCCGCAGTACATCCGATAGTCTTGCCTTCTGCTCGGCAGTGAGCATCGCGTTCTCCTTAACTCGCCAGGCAAAGTGACGAAAGTCATTCTCGCCGTGCGATTTCGAGCAAAATTCCGTTCGTCCACTCAGCGGTACGTCAGTGCTCGCGGTATGTCGCGAGTCCGCGGTCGACCAGCGGCTCGACCATGCCGCCGATGTCCTCGAAACCGGTACCGACGGTGACTCCCTGGGAGTGGCGGTAGTGGATTCCCTCCAGGATCACTGCCAATTTGAAGCAGGCGTATGCCTGGTACCAGGAGAAGTTCGCCAGACGGCGACCGCTGCGTTCCTCGTATCGGGCGGCCAGCACATCCCACGACGGATAGCCGGGATGCGCACCTGGTGTGCCGGCTATCGGGTTGTCGATACCACGCCAGCCCTCCCAGAACATGTGGACCATGCCTACGTCGCTCAAAGGGTCGCCGAGTGTGGACATCTCCCAGTCCAGCACCGCTCGTACACGCGGCGCGACACCGACGTCGAGAATCGTATTGTCCAGGCGATAATCTCCGTGCACGACCGACACCGGCGCGTCGGTGGGCAATCCGGTCGCGAGCTTGGTGACGAGCTCGTCGAACCCGGGGACGGTGCGAGATCGGGAGGCCGCGAGCTGCTTCGACCAGCGGGCGAGCTGCCGCTCCAGGAATCCGATCGGACGGCCGAAATCGGTGAGGCCGACCCGGTCCGGGGCGAGCCGATGCAGATCGGACAGGGTATCAATGAACGCTTCGCCGATGACGCCGCGGCAGTCGAAGGGAACCGCGATCAAATCGGCGTCCGAACGGAGCACGCAACCGCGAATCCGTTCCATCACATAGAAATTGACCGGCGGCCCCGCGACCGACAGCAGGATGCGCGGCACCGGAAATCCTGCCCTGCCCAGCGCCAGCTGGACGCGTACCTCCCGACCCATATCGTGGGCGGTTGCCAGCACATGCCCAAGGGGCGGGCGGCGCAGCACCCACTCCGTCATGCCATCGGTCAGCACGTAGGTCAGATTGCTGCGTCCACCGGACAGCAGATCCAGGTGCAGCGGCCCGACGAGGTCGACGCCCGCCTCGTCGACGAGCAGTTGTGCGACTGCGTCCAGATCGATATCGTCCTGTTCGGCGGGCACCGACTTCGGCATCATGCATCCGCCCGGGGTCCGAACGGCAGCGGATGAGCGAACTTCGCCCGCAGCAGCGCGCCGGTCTCGGCGATCGCGAGGGCGGCACGGGCGCTTTCCCCGCGCATCAGGAACCCGTGCAGCACACCGGGATAGCGGGTGTGGGTGGTTTGGACGCGAGCATCGCGCAACCGTTGTGCATACCGTTCGCCCCAGTCCCGGATCGGGTCGCATTCTCCGGTCACGACGATGGCCGGTGGCAGGCCGGTCAGATCCGCGGCATACGCAGGCAGCCGATACGCATCCTCTGGCGCGCCGACTCGGGTGTCCGCCAGTGTGTGCATGAAATGGATATCGTCCACGACCAGCATCGGCGCGTCGGCCATCGCAAGCACTGATGGCGCGGCCATATCGCGGTCCAGGCCCGGGTACAGCAGTACCTGGCAGAAGATATCGGGGCCGCCACGATCCCGGGCGGCGAGTGCGACACCTGCGGCCAGCGCACCGCCCGCGCTGTCGCCGACTACCGCCAATCGCTCTGCGTCGACCCGCAATTCTTCGGCACGATCGCAGACCCACGCCGTCGCGGCATAGGATTCATCGAACTGAACAGGTGGCGCGGATTCCGGCGCGAGACGGTAGTCGACGCCAACAACGGTCGCGCCAGTGGCGGCCGCGAGATTCCGAGCAAGTGGCTCGAACGAGGCATTGGAGCCCATCACCAGGCCACCGCCGTGCAGGTGGACCAGCACCGGCGGACGTTTGTCGTCGGTCCGAGGACGATAGATCCGCAGCGGAATGTCACCGTAGGGACCCGGCACCGCCCGTTCTTCGATGTCGGCCATCTGGGGCAGGTTGTCCGGAAGCGGCATCGATTCCAGACCTTCCCGGACCGCCATCAACCCGCGTTTTCGCATGGGCGGGATCTCGCCGATGCGGGCGATACGCTCCGCGACATCGGGATCCAGTGGTGGGATCGGCATCGATGCTGCTCCTGTCGTCGAATGATCATGTAGTGGAGGCGGTTTCCGCCTCCGAGCGGGCATAGCGACTGCCCTGTGGCAGCACGGGTGCGCGGCGACTACGCAGCGTCTCGGCCCGTTCTTCCATGGCTGCGCCGACTGAATCCGGTTGTGTCATCAGGTAGAACGTGCCCGCGGCCGCCTGGGTAAAGATCACCTCTGCGGCCTCGATCGGGTCCATCGCGGCGGCCTTGACCGCAAGCATCGCGGCGCGCTGCGCTTCGGCCGCGTCGACATCTCCCGCTTCGACGCCATGCGCGGCGTCGAAGATGTTCGAGGTCACCGCACCGGGCAGCACTGCCTGCACGTGCACATGGTCCGCGTGCCCGGCCATTTCGACTTCCTGGTGCAGGCATTCGGTAAGTGCGAGCACCGCATGCTTACTCATGATGTAGGGCGCCTGCAGCGGCCACGGCACAACTCCCCCGACCGAGGACAGATTCCACACCCACGACGGGCCCGGGTTCGTCAGCAAGTGCGGGAGGAACGCCCGAATCCCGTGGAAAATACCGTTGATATTGATATCCACCAGCCGATTCCAATTTGCGACCGGCGTATCCCATAGATACCCGAATTGTTCCACGCCGGCGTTGTTCACCAGCAGCCGTACGGGTCCCGCCTCGGCAACGGTGCGATCGGCCAAGCGCTGAACCGCGTCCGGATCGCGCACGTCGCAGATCACATCGATGGCCTGTCCATCGGCGTGCTCCAGCTCGGAGCGCAGCGTCGCGATCGCAGTACCATCGACGTCGGCGAGCACGACGGTCATGCCGAGTTCGGTTGCGGCATAACGGGACAGGCCCGCACCGATCCCGGCACCTGCGCCCGTTATCACGGCGACTCCGCCGCCGAATGCCTCTAGAGGTGTGCTCACCGCGTCTCACCCATGTTTATCGAATTCCGCGGGGCCCGACGAATCCGTATGTCGTCGTGTAGCGCAGTCATGGTCCACTCCATGGTCGGGGTGTGAGCGCCCGCCTCGACGCGGACGCCCACACCCGGATTTGCTTCGGCAATGCGCCTAGTTGGCGGCCTGGGCAGCCTCACGTTCGGCCAGCGACACCGAGTTCTGGGTGTCGAGCACGACATGCTGGGCGGTGAACCACAGACCTTCCGGGCCGCGCGCGACCGCACCGGTGACGACGGCCGACGCCACGGCCTGGGGCAGGCCGTTGGTCACCTGAGTGGTGAGCAGGTAGGAGGCGAAGGTGGTCGACTCGCCGTCGGTGCCGGTGCGGTGCAGGTTCATGCCCATGTGCCGTAGCGGGGCCGGGCTGCCCAGCCGGTGCGGCTTCAGCCATTCCATAGTCGCATCGCGGCCCTGGAGATCGGCCCGGATGAATTCCTCGTACTCGGTCTGCCCGGTGTCGCTGCGAACCGTGTATTTCACCTCGGGGGCCAGCATGGCGGCCAGCTCGTCGTAGTTTGCCGCGTCGTAGTGCAGCCACCACGCGCCGAGCAATTCGTACAGTTCGGCCAGCGAGATGTCGTTGCTCACAATGGATCTCCCGTCGTTGGGCGCCGCAGCGCGCCGCGGCTTGGTGCGCATCGCGTCCAATGAATCCGGTCGCGATCCAGCCAGGCTAGGAGCGTGACCAACGGCACGGTCGTCGGTGTTCCGGTGGGTAGACGCCCGATTTTCCGGTGCCTGTCACCCCGCCTGCGTTCCGGGTAGCGACGAAAATCGTTCGCGCAACTGCCGCTTGAGCAGCTTGCCGCTGGGGTTTTTCGGCAGCTCATCCACGATGACGACATATTTGGGGGTCTTGTACCCTGCCAGCCGCGCACGGCAGTGCGCGATGATGTCGTCGGGGTCCAGCCGGGCACCGTCTTTCGGCACTACGGCCGCGACGACCGCCTCGATCCAGGTGGGATGCGGGACGCCGAAGACCGCTGTCTCGGCTATGCCTTCGTGGGCGTAGAGCGTTTCCTCCACCTCGCGGCTGGCCACGTTCTCGCCGCCGGTCTTGATCATGTCCTTCTTGCGGTCGACCACGTACAGGTAGCCGTCGGCGTCGACATAGCCGAGATCGCCGGAGTGGAACCAGCCGTTGCGGAATGCCTCTGCCGTGCGCGCCGCATCGTCGAGGTAGCCCGACATGGCGTGCGGGCCGCGATGCACTATCTCGCCGATCTGGCCGGTCGGCAGCGACCGGTCCTCCTCATCGACGACCGTGGTCTCGTTGTTGAGGACAGCCCGCCCCGCCGATCCGGGACGCCGCAACTGGTCTTCAGGCGGCAGTATGGTGGCGGTCGGCGCCATTTCGGTCTGACCGTAGAAGTTCCACAACCGGATGCCGGGCAACCGCTGCTGCAACTCCAGCAGGACTTCCCGCGGCATCGCGGACGCTCCGTAGTAGCCCTTCCGCAAGCTGCCCAGATCTCGGGTATCGAACGATGGTGAGCGCAGCAGCGAGATCCACACCGTGGGCGGGGCGAACAGCTTGGTCACGTCCTCCTGCTCGATCGTCGCCAGCAGTACTTCAGGCTCGGGTCGCTGGACGATGATGCTCGTCGATCCCAGATAGATGTCCGGAACCAGGAAGCAGTCCAACTGCGCGCAGTGATACAGCGGCAGCGAATGCAATTCGATGTCGTCACCGGTCATCCCGCCGTCGGCGAGCACGCTGACGTACTGCCACATCAGGCTGCGGCTCGACAGCATCGCACCCTTCGGCCGCGACTCGGTGCCGCTGGTGTACATCAGCCGCACCACCTCGTCGTCATCGATCACCAGATCCGGCAAGGGGGTTCGTGCATGATTCAGCCATTCGGCGATGTCGGTCCAGCCCGGGTAGGCAGAGCCGATCACCGCGCGCAGCCTGATGGGGGAATCCGCCTGCCGCTGTGCCTCTTCCGCGGTGACCACCAGTGCGTCCTCGACCACCAGGGCGGACGCCCGGCTGTGTTCGAGAATGTAGGCAATCTCGGCCGCACCGAGCATGAAGTTGATGGGCACCATCACGACGCCGATACGCGCGGCAGCGAACACCAGCACCGGATACTGCCAGCAGTTGCGTGCGATCACAGCCAGTCGCTCACCGCCTGTGAGCCCGGCGGCCAGCAGGGCTGCGGCGACACGGTCGATCCGCTCGTCCAACTCGGCGAAGGTGAGGCGGACGTCGCCGTCTATCAAGGCGAGCTTGGTGGGCACCCGTCTGGCCGTCCGGCGGGGAATTTCACCGAGGGCATGAGAGCGTGTGCTCCGCACCAATTCCCCTACGTTGAAGTTTGTTTCGGTCATGCCGTGTCCTCGTCTGTACGGATGCCGGGCCGCTCATTCCCCAGCGAATCGCGGCGTCCGCTTCTCGCGGAAGGCCGCGAGCGCTTCGCGCATGTCTGCTGTCCGCGTCGCCAGCACCTGGTTGCGGTTCTCGATCGACAGCGCGGCCTCCAGGGAGGAGGCGTCGACATTGGTCTGAATTACCTGTTTGGTGAGCGCCATGCCGACCGGGCTGTTGCCGCGGATCCGCTCCGCGATCTCGAGCGCCCGATCCAGCAGATCGTCGGGCTCGCACACGTCGGTGACCAATCCGATGCGCAGCGCCTCGGACGCGTCGACGAACCGTCCGGTCAGCAGGATCTCGGTGGCCCGGCCGAGCCCCAGCAGGCGCGGCAGCGCCCACGAGGTGCCGAGATCACCGCCGGAAAGCCCGATGCGCACGAACGCGGCATTGAATTTTGCTGCGGCCGAGGCGATCCGGATGTCCGCGGCGAGAGCCAGGCTCAAGCCCGCGCCGGCCGCCGGACCGTTGACAGCCGCGATTACCGGTGTGGTCATCCGCTGGAACCCGGACACCGAACGTGCCCATGACTCTTGCGCGGTCAGCATCTCCGCCGCAGACATTGCCGGCAGTGTCGCGGCTTGATCCAGGTCCAGCCCCGCGCAGAAACCCCGGCCGCTGCCGGTGAGAATCAATACGCGGGTGTCCGGATCGGATTCGATTTCCGTTTGCAGCGCGGCGAACTCATCGAACATGCGGAAGGTGATGGCGTTCAGCCGGTCGGGCCGGTCGAGGTAGGCGACGGCAATCTGCGGCTTCGGCCGTTCCACTCGCAGGGTGGTGTATTCGATCATTTCAGACCCCTTTCGCAGCGGATCGATCCGCCAATCGCAAGTCGCGGCCGATGATTTCGCGCATGATCTCCGAGGTCCCGCCGTACACCCGGGTGACCCGGGCGTCCGCGGCGGCACGCGCGATCGGATATTCGCGCATGTAGCCGTACCCGCCGAAGAGCTGCTGGCAGCTATCGAGGCAGCGGAACTCCATCTCGGTCGCCCAGAGTTTGGCCTTGGCCGCGTCTGCGGGGTTGAGCCGCCCGGCATTCAGCTCGAGCACGCACTTGTCGATGAACGCCTCGGCGACCGTCACCTCGGTGGCCACGTCGGCCAATGCGAACCGGGTGTTCTGGAAGCCTCCGATCTGCTGGCCGAAAGCCGTTCTGGCACGTACATAGTCGACCGTGGTTCGCAAGGCCGCGCGTGCCCGGCCGAGGCTGCCGACGGCAATCTGCATGCGCTCCTGCGCCAGATTTCGCATCAGGTATTCGAATCCGCGCCCGACCTCGCCCAATACGTTCGCCTTGGGTACCTCCGCATCGATGAAGCTGAGCTCGGAGGTGTCCTGGCAGTGCAGACCCAGTTTATCGAGATTGCGGCCGCGTTCGAAGCCGGCCATACCGCGCTCGACGACCAGCAGCGTGATCCCATGATGCGGGTCGGGCGAGGTGCGCACCGCAGTGATCACGAGGTCGGCATTGGTGCCGTTGGTGATGAAGGTCTTCGCACCGTTGACAAGAAAATGATCGGCCATATCGACTGCGGCGGTGCGGATTCCGGCGACATCTGACCCCGCTACTGGCTCGGTCATGCCGATCGCCGCGATCAGCGCACCGGACACGAAGCCGGGCAGCCAGCGCTGTCGCTGCTCGTCATTGGCCAACTCCACGAGGTACGGAGTGCAGATGTCGTTGTGCACAGCGAAGTTCAGGCCGACCCCGCCGCAGTCGGCGTCCATGAACTCTTCGATCAGAATCTGATTGAACCTGAAGTCCTTGACCCCGATGCCGCCGTAGTCCTGCGGTGCGGCGAATCCGAGCAGCCCGAGTTCGCCTGCCCGAGCGAAGATCTCACGCGGAACGATGCCGGCGTCCTCCCATTCGAGATAGCGCGGCGCGACTTCTTTCTGCACGAACCCGCGTGCCAACTCCGCGAAGGCCCGGTGATCGGCCTGGTAATGCCCGCGTTCCACGTCTCATCGGGTCTTTCGCGCGGGCGTGGTCAGGAAGTGCTCCGGGTTCGGCTCGCGCAGCATGGTCCAGTAGTCGACAATGCGCCACGGGCACGCAAGCCACGCTCGGCCGTGCTTGTTGCGGTAGTAGCCGGTCGCCGATTTCGCTTGCTGCCATACCGTTTTGTCCAATTCGGCGTCGACGCGTTCGTTGTACTCGTCGGTCGCCTCGCGGGTCGGTTCCATGGCGTGTAGATCATTCTCCACCAGGTATTGCAGGCACTCGACCACGTAATGCACCTGCTCCTCGCTGAGCACGTTGTGCCCGCCACCGTGGTTGGGCGCGGAATTGGGCCCGGCGGTAGTGAACAAGTTCGGAAACCCCGGCACGGTGACCCCGAGATACGCCCGGGGATCCTGATCGGCCCATGCCTGCGATAGTTTCAGGCCATCACGACCGGTTATGTCCAGGAAGCTCAGGAACTCGATCTTGAATCCGGTCGCGAAGATGATGACGTCGGCCGGGATGAACTCACCCTCGGTAGTGATCACGCCGTCCGGCGTGACCTCCCGGAACGATGCTCGGTGCAGCGAGACGTGCTGGCGCTTGAGCGCGGCGAGGAATCCCGGATCCTTGACGATCCGCTTCGCGAAAGGCGGGAAGTCCGGTGTCAGTTTGGCTTTCAGATCCGGTCGATCGCCGAGCACGTTGTCCATGTGCTGAAGGCACGCCTGCATCGTCTGATCATTCGCCGGCGATGCGGATACATGGGTGGCGAACCACTCCGGATCGATGCGTGGGATCGAGTACAAATTGTCACCGGCCAGCCAGAAAGACTTCAACCGGTACCACTGATGTAGGTAGGGGATGTGCTCGAAACCCCATTGCACCGACTCCGGCACATCCAGCCGCGTCGCCCTTTCCGCACTGATCCAATGTGGTTGGCGCACTACGACATCGAGTGACCGCGCCTGATCGACCACGCTCACCGCCACCTGGACGGCTGTGCAGCCGGTGCCCAGCATGACCACGCGCTTTCCGACCAGATCGACTCCGTGCCGCCACTCGGCGGTATGCATGGTTTCGCCGCGGAAGGAGTCCAGACCGGGAATATCGGGAATCTGAGGGGAATTCAGAACGCCGGTCGCGGTGATCACGGCAGTGAAACGCTCAGTGCGTTCAACACCCTCCGCGTCGCGCACGGTGACCGACCACAGCCGGTCCTCGTTCGACCAGGAGCAGGAGATGACCGACGTCTTCAGCGAAATATGCTCGTAAACGCCATATTTATGCGCTACCCGGTGCATGTACTCGAGGTATTCCGGTCCGACCGGGTAGTACTTCGACCACCGCGGATTGAGCTCGAACGAGTAAGAGTAGAAGTGACTCGGCGTGTCTACGGCCGCGCCGGGATAGGTATTGCGCGACCAAGTGCCGCCGATGTCGCCGCTCTTCTCGAACACGTGGTAGCTGAATCCGGCCTCGCCCAGTTTGATCGCGGCATTCAACCCCACCATGCCAGCGCCGATGACGGCCACTCGGAAGTCCGCGGGCGGCTTGCGCGTGACCGGGACGATCCGCCGCGACGGCTCGAACCCGCCCTGCTCACGCAGATGCGCCACGAATTCCACGCCCACCGGTTGGTTAACACACACTTCGGTCATGCGCCGGAAAAGTTCGTCATCAGGCACCGTGATGCGCGGCGTCATGCCGTCGGCAAAGAACTCCAGCGCCCGAGCCCGCACCTCGACGGCGACCTCGTCCGGATATGCACCTGGATCCAGCTGTTCCCCGATGTCTTTCACGCGCTGCCCAGCAGCGGCGAGCTTGTCCCGGAATTCGTCGAGCAAGGCGCGGTCGCCTGTCATATGTACGAGCGCCATCAGCAGTGCGCCCGGCTCGACCATGGCCACCGCTCGGGCCAGGGCGTCGGTTTCGACTTCGGGTACCGGCGCAACGACATAGGTGGGTCGGTCCGGAGTTATCACGGTCATGGAATTCTCACCGGTTCTTTCGTTCGGAGGCTACCCGTGCGTTCTCGACCAGCGAGACCGCACCGGTCGACTCGGGAAGCTGCGCATGGTCCGCGACCGGGCCTACCGGCGGCGAATAAGCCGGAGGCACCGCACGTGGGCGCAGGCGCGGCACACCGGATGCGGCGTGCCAGATGTCCACGGCCGCACTGCGCACCATCGCGACCACGGCGTCGGTCTTCACGCCACGCGTCGGACCGCACAGCGACAGAGCGACGCGGCCGCGATCGACATCGATGCCGATCGGGGCGGCGACCACGGTCACGCCTAGCGCGCACCCCTGCGCGTCTACCGCCACACCGCCTCGATCTCGGACCTTGCGCAGTTCGCGTTCCAGTTGCAGCCGCGTCCGGACGCTGTAACAGGTCGGGGTGGAGGCGAATTCCAGCTCCGGCCACGCCTCGGTATCCATCGACGCCAGCAGCGCATGGCCCGCGGCACTGAGTTCGACCGGCTGCCGCGCGCCGATCGTCCAGCCGCGACCATTGTTGGGCCACAGCCCGACTCGCTCGAGATGCAGGATTTCCGACCCGGCAAGAATGCTCAGATGGGCGGTGAGGCCGGTGCGCCGGTTGAGTTCGGTCATCACTGGTACCGCCGCCTCGTGCACGCTGCGCTGGCGCACCACCTGGGAACCGAGTTCGAACATCCTTATGCCCAAGGCGTATTTGAACCCATGCCGTTCCACCCATCCGAGTTCCACCAGCCGCTGCAGGATGCGATGGGTCGACGAGCGAGGCAGATGCGCACGCCGGGCGATCTCCGCCAGCGTGAGGGGCCGCTGGCCGACGAATGTCTCCAGCAGCGATGTCACTCGATCGATCATCGCGGTGGGGGCCTCTTCGATCTGCATCGTTGCCACGTCTACCTCCGACCGCTCAGCAATATGTCAGATTATGACTGCATGTCATAATCTGACAGGTGTGAGTGTAAGCATGAGGTTAGCGAGATGTAAAGCAGGTCACATCGCACCGCGGGAAAAGTCCGCTGGCCGGGCGGGTGACCACGGTGCCCACCCGGCCGCACTACTGTTGGCGACGAGAACAGAACCGAGGGGAGGCTGCCAGTGAGCAAGCCGGCCAAGCAGACGCTGACCGAACGCCGCGCGGAAGAGCTGCGGCTCACCATCGCGCTCACCGCTCGCGATCTGTTCATCGCCGATGGGAACACCTCCGCGACGGTCGAACGCATCTGCGAAATTGTCGGAATCGCCCCCCGCACGTTCCACCGCCACTTCCCGGTGAAGGAAGACTTGGTGATGCCGCTGTTCCGCCGCACCGAGGCGATCATCTACGAGGTGCTCGAGCAGGCCGCCCCGGATGCCGACCCGGTCGAAACCCTCGTCGACGCCTTCACCGCCGAGATCCGTCGCCGCCAGGTGCCGGAATTCGATCGCGACTTCCTAGCCCTGATCAACGCCGACCCGCAGTATCGGCTGCGGTGGCTGGACTGGGGCGAGGGATTGTGGGACCCGGTGACCGAATTCCTTTCCGTACGAATGGATCTAGGCGATGATCCGTTCTTGCGCACGCTGCCGGCGAAGCTCGTTCTGCACACTATCCGCCAGGCCTACACACACTGGGTCAGCGCCGGCAATACCGAAGACTTCGCGGAGGTGGAGGCGCTGCAGCGGGCGGGCATCACCCGACTGATCTCGGGTTTGAAAGCCGTTACGCCACAAAAGAAGTCTCCAGCTGCCGCAGGGCGACGGAAGGCCTAGAACCGCCAAGTCATGCGAAATCGCCTGTGCTCGAATATTCGGGAGCAAGCACCGGCGATATCCCCACCAACCGGGCGCCTACCCGCCACTCCTGCTCCCCGAGCCCCCGACTGGGAGGAACTGCGCCGCGCCGGGCAGGACATCAAACGCCGCATCCTCGCCAACCTCGATAACACCTCGAATAACTGGAAGCCGCGGTCACAATATGCCACCTCCGTAAAACAGCTCTAACCTCGCTGGAGCGATGCGACCACTGAGCGGAACCCGGTGCCCTGCAGCTCGACTCGTTCCGCGAGTATGGAAAACCATGGCGCCTCAACTCCCAACTCTCGAGCAAGTCTTGCCTCTACCCGATCCGATCGAGGGGATCGTCACTGCAGACCTCATCGATTCGAACGGCCACATGAATGTTGTGCACTACCTGAACCAGAACTCGGAGGGTGCGGACGCCCTGGTGCGGAACGTCGGGGTCGACGAGGCCTATCGCTCCGAGCGGAGGCTGGGGCTGTTCACCACCGAACATCACCTCGTGTATTACAGCGAGCTGCGTGAAGGCGACAAGTTCTCGGTGCACGCACGCGTTCTCGGCCGCACCGACAAAGCAGTGCATATGATGACGTTCCTCTTCGACCGATCCCGGCAGCGTCTGTCCAACACACTCGAAATCATGCTGGTACACGTCGATCTCGAGGCACGCAGGGCAACCGCATTGCCCGAGAACATCTCCGCGGGGTTCGACCGCCATATCTCCCGATCCACCGAATTGGACTGGACCGCACCGATCTGCGGGGCAATCGCACTACGCCGATAAGCGTCGGAAGCGCCGACCGCCACGCGGTGGTCAGTTCGACGAGGCCTGACACGGGTCGCGAAATCGGTACAGACCCCATTCGGTCGCGTGGCCAGCGGCTGGCAGATCTCCGATGGCTTTGTCACGCTGACGATTGCGGTGCCCGCGGGAGCTCAGGCGATCGTTCGAGTCACCCCTGCGGAGAAGACCACCGAATCAGTTCTGGTACACACGAATTCAGCTGGGAAGCAACATCGATAGACCTGGCAACGTCCTGACTGCCGGAGGGAGCTCTCAGCGAGACGCGCTGGGCCAGACCATATCGGCCGAGGCCAGATATAAGGCCCGGACTGCCAGCACGCGCTCGATCTCGTCGACAACTGGGGCGAAGAATCGATGACGGTGATCCGCATCGCTCATCGAGATCACGGCGAAATACATGCAGCCGAAGCCGCCGAAGAGAGTCGCGTTCTTGAACAGCGCAGCCGGAATACTGGGGAATAGACCCGACGGGGTAGGAATAACACCAATCCATTGCTCGGCGGTATCCGGCGTTACCACAAGCAGGCCCAAAGCAATGAAGAACAGGAATAACGCAAGCCCGACTACCGCGGCCTGCATCAACTGCCGCGTCGCGAGCATCAGCAATAGATTTCGTTCCTGGCGCCCGTTCAAGGGAATCGTAGGCAGGTGGCCATCGGGTACCAACTCATCGACAGGCGCATCCGCCAGCGGCGTACCCGATGCTGCGGCACTGAGTCTTTCCGCGCTCAGGTCCTGTTCGACTCGGTCGATTTCGTCACGTAACCGGGCAGCCGAAGCAAGCACGGTCACCACGCCGAACAGGGCTACGACCGCTGATAGGCGCCACCAGTGGAGCCGGTTCATCGCCTGCCACAGCTCACCGGTGAAGAACAGAAACAATGTGGCGAACAACAACATCGGAAGCGCCCGACCCAGTAGTTGAACACTGTTCCGCAGGTCGAACAGGGTGCCGCGAATCGCCCGTCGCAGCAACGCCCCGAGACTGTAAACCGTTGCCACGAATGTCGCGGCGAATCCGAGCGCAAAGAAGGCCGCGAAGCCGAGAAAACCGATGAAGGCTCCCCCGGGTGGTGTCACCGTGCCGTCGACAGCCAGCTGCAACAGCGGAACCACCACCGGCATTGCACTGTAGGCCGCGATGCTCGCGGCCGTCACACGCGGTGATAGCTGCGGCATCCGTCTCACGAACAACGCCATGGCTGCTCGAACAGCGACGGTGACCGCGACGACCACGCCCAGCCAGACCCAGCGCCCGGACCCCGCGCTTTTCAAAGGAACCAGCCAGACAAGGCTGGCAATCGCGACGAATAGCATGTTCGGCAGCATCCGTGGTAGCACGTCGTCGACGAACCCGTAGTTCTCTATCATCGTCGGGACACCCTGGCGGACGAACCATCTTTCGATCCGACGCTGCGATACCCCCGTGACATGTCGTGTCATGCGTCCGATCCTCGCTGCTTGCGTCGCCGCCTCAGCGCACGTTTCCCACCAAAGAGATCTGAACTATTTACGGGCCCAGACATAAGCGCTGTGATCACATACTCCGGGGCAACTGGACACGTGACAGCGCACTGGAGGCACGGGCGCAGACACGGCGAAGGCTGGCCTCGCAACGATGGATGTCGAGCTGTCCGTGCACTCCAGAGACGGAGAGTGCGGCGAGGGCCCGGCCGCGCCTGCCCAACACCGGTGCGGCGACACAGCACAAGCCAACTCGGCTTTCTTGATGGTCGTAGGCGACGCCGCGGAGCCGAATCGCACCCAATTCCGCACTCAGCTCTGCCACGTCGGTGATGGTGTGTGCCGTAAGTGCGTTCAGTGGAGCGCTCAAAGTCCTTGCCGCAGCGAGGGATCGATAAGCCAGCAGAACCTTGCCCACCGCTGTGGCGTGGGCAGGTAGTGTGCCACCGATTCGTGACGGCGCAACCGCACTACGGTGGCCGTAGATCTTCGCGAGGTACACCACATCGGTGCCGACGAGGCTCGCCAAATGAACAGTGTGGTGGGTTGATTCGTACAGGTCCGTCAGATACGGCAGCAGCAAATCGCGTACCCACTCGTGCTCAGGCGAGTTCACGACCGAGCCGAGCTCATGCAACCGAGCTCCATGTCGATAGCCGGTACCAACACGTTCGACGACTCCGATTCGCTCCAACGTCCCAAGCACACGGAACGCGGTCGACTTACTCAGCTGCGCGCGACGAGCAAGCTCGCTGACACCAACGCCACTATTCGCCTCCTGGCCGAATGCGGCCAACAAACTGATCGCCTTTTCTACAGCAGCACGGTCGTCACGATCATGTCCAGTAGCTGAGGCAGTCATCCTGGATACCTCTCGCTACGACATCTCGGCTGAATTCGGAGCTCAATCGCCGCCACCATCACGAATAATTCGAATCGTCCCGGTGATGTGCTCCTCCATCGCTTGGCGAGCAGCAAGGGCGTCCTGATCGGCGATCGCGTCGAGGATTTGATGATGATCACGCTGCCGGTGCGGTATAGCGTCTGCCAGCGGATTCTCCACGCCCGCAGTGCTTATGAGGAAATCGGACATGTCCCACAGCCGCTGACTGGTTTCGGCCATGATCCGGGAGTGCGCCATGGCATGAATGGCCGCATGAAATTCACGGTTATGGACGAGATAGCCGTGCGCGCGATCGCGCGGATCCACCGACTCGACCAAGTGATCAGCGGAGTCGGTCATCTGCCGAAGTTGATGGAGCTGAGCCTCCGTGCGGCGTGCGGCAGCGACGGCTGCGATAGCACCTTCGGTCCCACCGAAGAGCAGGAAGAAGTCGTCGACCTCCTGGGCACTATAACGAGCAACCTCGCAGCCGACTTGCGGAATGATCCGTACGAGGTGGTCGCTGGAAAGCCGCCGTAGCGCCTCCATGACGGGTTGCTTGCTGACGCCGAATTCCTCTCGCAGCGCCTCCACCACGATCTTCTCCCCCGCCGCATACCGTCCCGCGAGGAGACGTTCTTTCACCGCTTCATAGAGGGCCGTCGACAACCGCGTACCCGAAAGACGTGCGGAAGTCGAACCGAACCCAGCGCCCACGGATCCAGCCGGGGTCCCTCTGCCAGCAGATTGCTCATGCAGTCGATAGCCGTTTTCGATCACTGGGCGCCCTTCCGAACCAAGAGTGCTTGCATGCTAGCACTTGAGTTTCAAGGGCCGCCAAGCTAGCGTCGTAGCACGCTAGCATTCCAGCTCAGGAGAACATGACATGGAGCTCGACCCGCGCACCACAGCCGTTGTGGCGGTTCATTGCCAAGGAGACATCGTCGGACCGGATGGCGCGTTTGCATCCTTCTTCCATCAGCAAGTAGTCGAACGCCGAGTCCTGGCTCGCATTGCCACGTTGACGGACGCGATGCGCGCCGCGGGCGGCATGATCGTCTACACCCGTGTTGCCTGGCGGCCGGACTTCTCCGATCTGCAGGCGAACTCCCCGATACTCGGAATCGTTGCCCAGTCCGGATGCCTCAAAGACGGCAGTGAGCTCGCCGGGATCGTTGCCGACGTAGCACCGCATGACGGTGACATCGTGATCACACATCAGCGGGTTGGTGGTTTCGCGGAGTCGGATCTGGACGCGACGCTGCGTGAGCGGGAGCTGGACACTCTCGTGTTCTGCGGGGTTGCGACGAACTTCTCCGTCGAGGGAACCGCACGGGTCGCCAGCGACCTCGGCTATCGGGTCGTAGTCGTCGACGATGCCTGCGCGGCCGCCAGCCCTGATGCCCACGCCGCCTCGCTGGCCTCACTGGGACTTCTCGCCGAGATCGTGACTGTCCAGGACGTACTCGATGCCTTGCCGTCGAGCGCGCCTGCCGATGCCCAGGAGTGAATTGCTTTGAGCGGTAATGCATTCGATACCGATGTACTCGTGGTTGGGACCGGACCGATGGGTTCGGCCACCGCTCTCGCGTTGGCCACCTATGGAATTCGCGTCCACCTGGTCAACAGGTGGAACTGGCTATCCGATACGCCGCGCGCACATATCACCAATCAGCGCACTGTCGAGGTACTGCGCGATCTCGGGGTGGAACAGGAAGCTGCCCAGTATGCGACGCCATGGGAGCTGATGGGAGACACCCTATTCACGACGAGCTTGGCCGGGGCGGAGATCGCAAGGCTGAGGACATGGGGCACAGGCGATGACCGGATCGGCGATTACATCAAGGGAAGTCCATGCCCGCTGCTGGACGTCCCCCAGATGTATCTGGAACCAGTGCTGTTCAAAAACGCCGCCGATCGCGGAGCCACCGCATCGTTCAATACCGAGTACCTTTCACACACCCAGGACGCCGATGGAGTAACCGCGCACCTACAGGACCTGCTCACCGGGCGCTCGTATTCGATGCGAGCCCGCTACCTCGTCGGCGGGGATGGTGCACGTTCCAAGATCGTCGGTGAGCTCGGACTCGAACTCGATGGTCACCACGCCCGAGCCGGCACGGTATATGTCCTGTTCGAAGCCGATCTGGCGCAGTATGTCCAGCACCGACCCAGCATCCTGAACTGGATCGTCACCTCGAGCGCCGACTTCGGCGAAATCGGGATGGGTCTGCTGCGTGCGGTGCGTCCGTGGCATACCTGGATCGCCGGTTGGGGTTACGACCTGGCCGCCGGTGAGCCGGATCGCTCCGAGGCCACCGTGCTGGCGAAGGTTCGTGCCTTGGTCGGCGATCCCGGACTCGAGATCGAGGTGCGGTCGACCTCGACCTGGTTTGTCAATCAGGCTGTGGCTCGTAGTTATTCGAAGGGTCGTGTGTTCTGCGGCGGGGACGCCGTGCACAGGCACCCTCCGAGCAGCGGCTTGGGCTCCAACACCTCGATCCAGGACGGGTTCAACCTGGCCTGGAAGCTGGCCTACGTCATTCGCGGCAACGCCGACGAGTCTTTGCTCGACTCCTACAGTCGCGAGCGCCAACCAGTTGGCGCGCAGGTTGTGGCACGCGCCAACCAATCTCGTCTGGACTACGCACCCATCAATGCCTGCCTGCGCGTCAGTGATCACACCGATCCGCTGTCCGCGGGTTTGACCAGATTTCACGACTCAGGTCCCGCTGGTGCGGAGGCCCGCGAAAAGCTTCGAAAGGCATTGGAGCTGAAGAATTTCGAGTTCAACGCACAGGGAATCGAACTCAACCAGCGATACGAATCCGGTGCCGTAATCGCCGACACCGAAGCAGGACCCGAGACGTTCGAGAAGGATCGCCAGCTTTACCTCAAAGCCACAACGCGGCCCGGTGCCAAGATTCCACACGCGTGGCTTGTCGATCGTAATGGGCGGCGGATTTCCACTCTCGACGTGACCGGCCGCGGACGGTTCACCCTCATCACCGGCGTCGCTGGCCAAGCGTGGGTGCGCGCCGTCGAACTACTCGACCGGCCATATCTCACCACCGTCATCACCGGCGCGTCGGACACCGCAGACGTCTACTTCGACTGGGCACGACTACGAGAAGTTCACGAAGCCGGTGCGATTCTTGTCCGCCCCGACGGGTACGTCGCATGGCGCCACACCGCCCCAATCTGGCACGCGGACACGGCAATGAGAGAACTCCGGGTGGCAATCGATTCGGTTCTCGGCAATAACGTCGCGGACGCCGCGACTCCGAATCGCGTGACCGACACGGTCGCCCTTTAATTTCCAGTTGGCAGCCAGGAGAAGATACCGATGCCAGTCGCCTTATGCGCACTGTCGCACTCGCCGTTGATGGGCCGCAACGACCCCGAACAATCGGTCATTACTGAAGTCGACAGCGCCCTCGCGCACGCCCGATCTTTTGTGACCGACTTCGACCCGGACCTCGTCATCGTCTTTGCCCCGGACCACTACAACGGCGTTTTCTACGACATGCTCCCACCATTCTGCATCGGCCGCGCCGCCACTTCCGTCGGCGACTACGGAACCCAGGGCGGCTCCCTGGACGTCGACTCCGCGGCCGCCGACGCCATCCTACGGTCAGTTTTGGCCAGCGGAATTGATGCGGCTCTCTCGGACAGGATGGTTGTCGATCACGGTTTTGCTCAGCCCATGCAACTACTGCTCGGCTCGATTACCGCGAAACCTACGGTGCCGATATTCATCAATTCTGTCGGCGAGCCGCTCGGACCGGTAAGCCGGATCCGGTTGCTGGGCAATGCGGTTGGTCACGCGGTTTCAGGGATGGATCGAAAGGTGTTGTTCCTGGCTTCCGGCGGACTGTCCCACGATCCGCCGGTCCCGAGAATCGAAACCGCCGAGGCTGATGTCAAAGCCCGGCTCATCGACGGCCGAAACCCGACTCCAGCTGAGCGGGCCGCGCGCGAAGATCGGGTGATCAATGCCGGACGTGCCTTTGCCGCAGGCGCTTTCACTGAAATGCAGGCGCTGAACCCGGACTGGGATCGCCAGTTCCTGGATCTGCTGGCCTCCGGCGACCTCGAGCGCGTCGACGGCTGGTCGGTCGACTGGTTCGTGGAACAGGCCGGGCATTCATCGCATGAGGTGCGCACCTGGATTGCGGGATATGCCGCACTCGCCGCCACTGGTCCTTACGCCGTCCGATCCACGTATTACCGCCCGATTCCCGAATGGATCGCCGGTTTCGCGATCACCACCGCTGTCCCTGCCACCTCTTCGAGTCAGGAGAACTGACGTGCCCCATTGGTCATCTGTGTGGACCTCATTCCCCAGCTTGGATTTCGCCGTGCGATATGTCCAAGTCGGCCCGTGGCGGACTCGATTGCTCGAAACCGGCACCGGACCCGAAACCGTCGTGCTGATGCCTGGCACCGGTGGACATCTGGAGGCCTACGCCCGCAACTTCGCTGCTTTCGCGAAGCAATACCGAGTACTCGCTTACGACTACCCGGGGCATGGGTACACCACCTTCTCCGACCATGACCTGGAACTGGACCACTACGTTGAACACTTACTCGGCCTACTCGATACCCTCGATATCGATCGGGCCCATCTCAACGGTGAGTCGCTCGGTGGCTGGATCGCCGTGAAATTCGCTGCCCGCCACCCCAACCGGGTCGAAAAGCTTGTCCTGAACACCCCGGGCGGCACCATGTCCCGACCCGAGACGATGGAAACGATCCGATCGCTATCACAAGCTGCCGCCGACGATCCCACTCCCGACCGCATCCGTGCCCGACTCGAATGGTTGATGGCCGACAACTCGTCGGTGACCGATGAGCTCGTTGAGATTCGCCGCAGGATCTACGCGCAACCCGGGTTCGCGGATTCGATGCGGCACATCCTGTGTCTCCAGGACTCGCAGGTCCGCATGCGCAACCGCATCACCGACGAAGAATTGGCGGCCGTCCCCGGTCCAGCACTCGTTGTGTGGACCAGCGACGATCCGTCAGGACCAGCCAAGGCGGGACTCGACATGGCCGACAAGATCCCCGCTGGCCGATTCGAGTTGATCACCGGCGCAGGGCACTGGCCGCAGTGGGAGCAAGCGGAGCGGTTCAACCAGCTCGTTCTTGCCTTCCTCGCGGAATGAACATCGCCCGAATGGAACCCGCCGCATGCGATCAGACGCCGCACGAAATCTGACGCGGATCCTGTCCACTGCCGATCGGCTGCTCGCAGAGCGTGGAGTCGACGTGACTCTCGACGATGTGGCGCATGCGGCGGGGGTCGGCGTCGGGACTGTGTATCGACGGTTTGCGAACAAGTCCGAATTGCTCGCTGCGATTTTGCAGGAGTATGTCGCGGAACTCGAGGCCCGAGCAGGGGCGGCCGTGCTCGAGGACGATCCGTGGGTCGGGCTGACCCGACTGCTCGAACGGATCTGCGAACTCGTCGCGGGCAATCGCGGAGTCGCCATCGCCATGACGGAACTGGAGGATGGCACAACATTCTTCGATCAATTCGAGGCTGCGGTCGCGCCTGTAGTGGAAATCTTGCTCGACCGGGCACGAGTGCGTGGCGACGTGCGACCGGACGTGGTGCCGTCGGATGTCCTTGCGCTGATCCCCATGGTGCATGCGGTCGCGGCGTTCGCGGATTCGGTGCAGCCGGATATCTGGCGCCGGTACCTCGCGCTGCTATTGGATGGGATGCAAGCCCAGGCGGGCCCACTACCGACTCCCGGGCTGACGCTGGAGCAGATCAGAACCGCACGCGCTGCCACCGTGGCAAGTAGACGGCATTTTCGTCAATGACGGCAGCCACGAACCGAACCCGGGTTACCGAGCTGTTCCACGCCGACCTATCCGCGCTGCGCAGCGTCGTCGTTGTCGACCGTGCCGACACCTGGTCATCTCAGATTTCGGCCCGGCCCGGTACAGGGTGATCTTGCCGAGGTCCCGGATGCCCGGCGAGACTTGCAATCCGAGCAGGTCGAACAGCCCCGAGTTGACCGGTGTGACACCGTGCGTATCGGTCGATTCCAATCGCGGAATTCACGGTGCCCTGGATCTGCGCACCCCGAACCAACTCCCGGACAACGGTTCTGCTCGAGGTACGCCGCCCTGTCGACGGTGCCGCGATCATCGAACTCGATCGCACCGGCCGACCGCGCCACGCTTACCAGGTCAGCACCCATGATGTCGACGCCCGTATCACCGGAAATCTCCCCGGACCGCTGTTGTAGGAGCTGCTCGGCGCACTGACCACTGGAGTACAAGCCGCCGAACCGCATTGCCGCCGAACTGTTTTCGCCACCGCAGTCGACGATCGCGATTCCATCGCGACCGCTGCGGCCGCTGGTTACCGACATAGTTCGCTGCAGGTGATCCTCGCGATCGCGGTCATGTCACTCATACCGGCCGCTGGATGATTCTTCGGACAGTCAGCGCGGTTCCCTACGTGCGGCATTCCCGCTGGCCGGGCCACTGCTGACACGCCGGGCCAACCTAGATCTGGTTGCCGGGCACTGGGACGACCTGCTGCGGTTGGCCGGGTCGCCGACATTTGGGCACGCCACTGCGTCGTTGCGGGTGGGCAAGCTGTCGGCGTCGGGTCTGCAGAATGCGCTCGCTGCGGCGCTGAAGGAATACGGGGCACTACGCAGGACGATCTACGCCGCCCGCTACCTGTCCGACCCGGACTACCGACGCCGCATCGCCCGTCAGCTGAACACGGGCGAATCGCTGCACGCGAAGGCACGGCGCGGGCCCGACAGTGGAGCCGCAGACAGAGCAAGCTTGCTGCCTCACGGCGGTCACCAACGCCGTGGTCACGTGGACGACCGAGTACTACGGGCTGGCGGTGGAGTCGATGCGCCGGTCTGAAGGCCGGATCGACGACGAGGCGCTGGCCCACATTTCCCCGGCGCACAGCGAGAACATCAACTTCTTCGGCTCCATCGACGTGGGTATCGAGGGCGAGCTCGCGCGGGCCCACCGGCTACCGGCCGCTGTGCTCGGCCGACACGCTCTTCTGAGGCAACCCGCCAGCGACGACGGGTGAACGGGAACTCTCTGTTGCCGGGCGCAGGCCATCGAGGATGATCCGCAGGCTTCGGCGCCATTGGTCGGATCTCGGTTCCAGACCGATGGTGTGGTCGGCGGGTATCGCGGTGGCGAGCACGAAGGGGATATCACACCAGTCGAGGTCATCGCGAATGACATGGGTATGTTGCGCCCGCTGGACGAGCTGATGCACCGCCTGCTGAAGACGGGTGATGTGCAGCTCCAGATCGAGACGACCTCCATGACCAGACAGCGCCTCATGCAGACCACAACTCGACGCCCGTAGCTGTACATACGCCTCGGCGAACTCGACGAAACCCTGCCACGCGTCGGGGGCGTCGAGCGCACGTTGTGCTCGATCGGTCATCTCATCGATGGTGTCTGTGAGAATGGCGGCGAGAAGGGCGTCCAGCGACGGAATCCGCCGATACAGCGTGCCCAGGCCCACCCCCGCGCGTTGCGCGATGTCGCGGGTTGTGATGGCAAGCCCCTGTTCGTTGATCGCTTGGCGTGTCGCCGTCACCAGCCGATCGACGTTGCGCCGCGCGTCCGCGCGCGGACGGGTTCCGCTTTGTGTGAGCAGCGCATCCACCGCTGAGTCGTGCATCACCAGAGTCTAGTCAAGCGGGTCAATCGGTTCCGGTTCTGATATTGTCTGAAAACGGAACAGCTTGACCCGCTTATGGAGGTGTGGGAATGATCAGGCCGATCGGCGTCGGCATCCTCGGAGCGAACCCGGACCGGGGATGGGCAGCGCGTGCGCACATTCCTGCGATCGCCGCGCTGCCCCAGTTCACGCTTACCGCGGTGGCTACCACCCGCAAAGACAGCGCGGAAGCCGCACGTACACGATTCGGTGCACGACATGCGTTCACCGACGCCCGCAGCCTTGCCACGCATCCCGACGTCGACCTCGTGGTCGTGGCCGTGAAGGTGCCGATGCACGCTGAGTTGGTCACCACCGCCCTCGACGCCGGCAAACACGTGTACTGCGAATGGCCGCTGGCCACGACGGCGGCCGAAGCCACAGCGCTGGCCGCCGACGCAGATAGGGCGGGTGTTCATGGCACTGTCGGCTTACAGTCACGGTTCTCGCCAGCCGTCCGTCGAGCGCGAGCGATGATCGCGGACGGTCGCCTCGGCACTGTGCAGTCCGCGACCGTCTACAGCTCCCGCAGCAAGGGAAATGCGCGCAACGTTCCCGCCTGGACGGCCTACACCTACGACCACCGAAACGGCGCCGGACTGGTCGAGGTTCTCGGCGGACACACCCTCGACCTCATGCAGCACCTGCTCGGACCGATCCGCGACCTCGCTATCCGAACGGCCATCCGAACCGGCGAGCACCGGGTATCCGAAACCGGGGAACCGATCACCGTCACCGCGCCCGACCATTTCCTCGCCCACGCCGAACTCGCCAGTGGCACCATCGCTTCTATCCACCTGCATGACGGCGACATAGCCACGCCCAGGACACGCATCGAGATCGCGGGCACTGAATCGAACCTCGCACTGACCTCGGCACCCGAAACCAACCCGTGGGCCGCGCAACTACAGATCGGCCAACTCGATCTCTACGAATCCCGGCCTGAGCGACCAGAGTGGACACCCGTCTCACTGGGTGCGGGCGGCGCCAGCACACTGCCGAGCGAAGCGGCCAACATCGCACGCGTGTATCAGCATCTCGCGACGGATCTCCGCGACGGTACACACACCACGCCCGACTTCCACGTTGCCTACGAACTGCACAAGCTCATCGAGCAGATGCCCCAGTCCAGCGGGCGTGTCAAGCCCCTTGAAACCGAATAGGGCGGCACTTACTCCCGTCACCAAACCCGGCGCTTGCTTCGGGCGCAAGCCCGACCTGCCGGACCCCGTCGGCGATCTCAGAAACGGTCCATTCTGAGATGGGTCCGGCGAGCTACCCGCCGGAGCAGAGAGAGCCGAATTCCATCTCAGAACCCGTTCTCACACAGAGACACCGTCAAGATTGACCGACATGGTGGAGCGTCCGTCGGCTAGAGAGGTTTCCACGATGGGGCACGGGCGTGCCGACGCGGGCATTGGCGACCATGATGTGCAGGCTCCCGAATTCGGTCACGGTCTGTTCGACCAGTTCCTGGACCTGTTGTTCGTGGGTGACGTCGGCGGGGACCGGGATCGCACCGTCGATGGAGTCGGCAGTGGCTTTGGCGGGATCGGGGTTGATGTCGGAGACGACGACACTGGCGCCGTCGGCCGCGAAACGGCGGGCCATGGCGGCGCCGAGTCCGGCTCCGGCTCCGGTGATAATCGCGATCTTGCCGTCGAGTGGGAGTGTCATGGGATCGCGTTTCTCTTTTGTCGTGTGTAGGAGGTCTTTGTGCGCAGTTTCCGCAGAGCTCGGGCGGCGGCATTGGCACCGCACATGCCATGGGCGCCGGGGCCTGGGGGCGTAGCCGCCGAGCAGAGATAGTGGCCGGGTATGCCGATGTCGTAGGGGTGCAGAGTCTTTCGCGGGCCGAAGACCAGTTGAGTGACGTCTTTGGCGCCGGTCATGATGTTGCCGCCCACATAGTTGGCGTTGTAGCTGGCAAATTGTGTTGTGCTACAGATTGTTTGGCCGACAATGCGGTCGCGGAAGCCGGGAGCAAATCGTTCTATCTGGGTGATGATGGCCTCGGTGGCATCGCCCGTATAGCCCTTCGGGACGTGGGCGTAAGCCCACACCGGGTGAACATCTCCGACCGACCGGCCAGGGTCGGCCAGGTATTGCTGCCCAACCAGGACGAACGGGCGGTCGGGCATGCGCCCGACGTGGGTGAGGCGTTCGGTGGCGGCGATTTCGGCGAAAGTGCCGCCTAGATGGACGGTTCCGGCGCGTCTCGCCGGCTCGGCTGCCCACGGAACGCCGTCATGGACCGCGAAGTCCACCTTGAATGCACCAGGACCGTATCGGAATCGCCGGTACGCTCTGGCGATTCGCGATGGCAGCCGGTCCTCGAGGATATCGGCCACCGCGGTGGGCGCGATGTCCCAGAGGGTGATGTCCGACGGTGGCAGTTGGGACCGCGACCGAATTCGCATCCCGGTTTCGATCTTGCCGCCGAGGTCGAGCAGGAGCGCGGCCATAGCCTCGGTGATGCGGCCCGAACCGCCTGCAGCGACCGCCCACCCGTACCGGTGCCCAGCGGTGAGTATGCCGAGGCCGATACTTGCGCTCAACGGCCGGTGCAGCGGCTCGAATGCGTGGGCGGCGACGCCTCCGAACAAGGCCCGCGCATGTTCTGTGCGGAAGATCTCCGCGACCAGCGCCGCGGGAGCCAGTGCCGGAATTCCGAAGCGGGCCAGGCTGACCGGATGGCGGGGCATGCGCAGGAGGGGACGCATGACGTCCGCACCGAACCGATCATAGGTAGCGACCGGCCGTGCGAATAGCAACCGCCAGGCCTGACTGTCGGCCCCCAACCCGGCAGCCGTGTCGGCTACCGACCGGTGCAGAACACCGGCGGTTCCGTCGTCGAGTGGGTGGACGCAATCTATCTCCGGCCACGCCCACTGCAGCCCGTAGCGTTCCAGGTTCAGGTTCCGCAGGAAAGGCGATCCGACGGCCATCGGGTGGATGGCCGAGCAGTGGTCGTGGATCAGCCCGGGCAGGATCGCCTCGCCGGAGCGGGTGCCGCCGCCGATCTGATCAGCAGCCTCCAGGACGGTGACCTGCAGACCAGCTTGGGCCAGAGTGATGGCCGCTGCCAAGCCGTTCGGGCCGCTGCCGACCACGATCGCATTGCTCATCGGATGTCCTTACTGTTGCTGGACTGGTGGGGCGCAACCGGTTATCGAGCCATCTCGACTTCCGGCGCGCGCCCGCTGAACAGCATCTGGAAGGCGTCCTCCCGCCGCGAGATGACCTGCAGGGGGATAGGTCCGTCGGGCAGCCACGGCAGCGCCTCGACTGCATCGCGGACTCGCCAGGTGCCGCGTTCGATGACACCGAGGGCGGCGTCGATGACCAGGTACTGCTGGGTTTCCCGGTGGATCGGCTGGGATTCGACCCAGACCACGATCCACTCCCCCGGGTTGAATCCGACCCGAGCCTGAACGGCGTTGACCAGGTCGACACCGTGCAGATGTCCGTCGCCGAAGTTGAAGCCGATCACCGAGTTACAGCCGAATTCCGCCTCTCGCACCGTCCACCGGTCGATGTCGGGAATGTGCTTCAGCAGCAGTGAGAACAGGCCGCGGCCCTGGCTGTGCATGGACCGCCACGCGATGGTCTGCTGCATGGTTATCTCGGCGACCGCCGGTGGGTAGCCCATGGCATCCAGCTGGTCGATCTGATTCTTGGTTGGTCGGTGCGGCAGCGAGTTCAGCTTCTCCTCTGCGCCTGGAGCGAAGGCCCACAGTCCGGAGGCCCAGTTGCCCGCATACTGACGCATCGACGGCAGGAACGACACCAGGTCTGGGCGCAGGTTGCCCAGGATCGGGAAGAACAGCAGCGCCGCGGCAACGGCTGCCAGCAACAGCGGCGACGACATGTCGGTCACCGCGTAGCCGTCCCAGGTGGGGAAGCCGAGGAAGAGGAACACCGCCAGGTACCCGAAGATGACGTTCCATTCCTGCGGCACCGCGAGAGCAACCATCGAGATGATGGTGATGTGCAGCAGCAGCATGACCGCCACCGCGGCAAGTGTGAGCCAGCGGTTCGTGGAGAACAGCAGCACCAGCGGACCGGCCAGTTCCACCGTCGAACCACCTATATGCCCGACGAGCGACGCAACTTTTGACGGGCGGATGTCGCGCGGGAAGTCGCGATACTGGGCTCGCTTGAACCACTTGGATGGAATGCACGGGCTATTGGACGTCATCGGCGCGATCACGTTGGTGAAGTGGTAGCCGAACTTCGAGAACCCGGCGCCCATCCACACCACACAGATCAGCAGCTTGGCCGCGATGATCATGTCGGTGAACGGAAGCACCGCGAAGAACACCAGAGCAGGGAAGTACTGCTCGCCGCGCGCAGCGAGGAAGATGGCCTTGTCCCGCAGCCCACACAGCACGTACAGCACGATCGGTGCGATCAGCAAAACCGGCGCGATCAGTCCGGACGTGTTTTCGGGAAGTACGGCACTGAGAGAGGCGCTCGGCTTGCCAGGAAGCACGATCGCGATCAGCAGGGTCGTCAGGAAAGCCAGGTAGAGCACGACGTCGAACACCGTGCGGCGGTCACCGTTGGTGAACGGCACTCGCCTCCACGGTCGCAGCCGGATAGTGCCGGGGCGGGCATAGAAGATGATGCCGCCGATCATCGGCTTGAACTTGCCGGCAAGTGGGCCCCAGGAGCCCGCGACGCCGATCGCCTCCAGCAACACCGTCCACAGGATCAGCTTCTGGTAGACGATAGGCTGATTCCACCAAGCTGCTACCTCCCAGAACGGGCCGACGCCCGAGGTCCAGGTAGCCAGCGCGGCACCTCCGAGCATGTACAGCAGCACCACTTTGGCGGTGTAGATGGTGTGGATCACCTTCGGTGTGCCGAAGCCGTACTCCACCCAATGCAATGCGAGCGTCCGCATGCGCTCCATGAGCGGTTTATCGAGAAATGTCTCCAGGTCGACCGGTGGAAAATCCGGCTCCTTGAACCCCATTGTTCGAACCTTCCGTACGAAGTTTTTCAGGGAATGCGAGGGCGCGCCGAAATAGTCGGAGCACCGCACGGTATTTCGGACAGCTCTTGGATAGGCAATCTGTTACGAACTGATGGTCATGGTCCGGAGCTTTCGCTTGTCGATCTTTCCTACGGGATTTCGCGGAAGCGCTTCTGTGAGGAAGATCGACACCGGCACCTTCGTGCGGGACAGCGTCTTTCGGCAATGCTCCAGCAATTCCCCATCGGCGGCGATCGAGCCGGGTGCGAGCACCACGTGGGCTACCGGCACCTCGCCGAGCACCGCATCGGGCGCGCCAACGACGGCCGCCTCGAGCACCGCCTGGTGGCTATGCAGAACGTTCTCGATTTCCTTGGGGTACAGGTTCTCTCCGCCGCGGATGATCACGTCTTTGATCCGGTCCACCAGCACCAGATAGCCATCGGAATCGAAGCGGCCGACATCGCCGGTGTGTAGCCAGCCGTCGATGATCGTCGATGCTGTCGCCTCAGGGCGCCCGAGGTAGCCGCGCATGACATTCGGGCCGCGCACGACCACCTCGCCGGGTGAGCCGTCGGTGAGCAGGTTGCCGTCGGGATCCATGATCGCCACCGTCTGCCCCGACATCGGTAGCCCGACTGTGCCCGGTTTCCGTCCCGCAGGCGGATTCAGCGTTGATCCACACGTGCCTTCAGAGAGGCCGTAACCCTCCATTATCGGCACGTCGAATCGGGTTTCGAACCGGGCGATCAGTTCTGCGGGCATAGGCGCGGCACCGCAGATCACCCGTCGCAGTGAGGAGATGTCCGGGCGAAGTTCCTCAGGCAGAGCCACCAGCATTGCGTAGATCGCCGGCACAGCGGAAAAGTACGTCGGCCGTACCCTTTCGACCACGTCGAAGAATGTCTGCTTGGAGAACTTTCCGACGATCGTCGCCCGACCACCGGCGAGCAACGGTGAAAGGATGCTCACGATGATGCCGTTCACGTGGAACAAAGGCAGGATCAACAGGCTGTGATCGGTATCGTCGAGCTCGAGTCGCTCGGTCAGCATTCCGCACATCGCGGTGATATTGCCGTGATCCAACAGCACGCCCTTCGGCCGCCCGGTGGTTCCACTGGTGTAGATGATCAATGCGAGCGTCTCCGAGATCACCGAGAACGGTTCGGCCACAGCCGTATTCGCTATCGCAGCGGCACCGGCCACTTGAGCGACATCCAGCGTGCCGACGCCCTGCTCACCCTCGGTGATCACAATCTTGGCGGCGGAATCCTCGATTTGATACCGGGCCTCGTCATCGGTCAATGCTGGGTTGATCGGCGTTATGGCAGCGCCCAGCCGCCAGGCGGCAAACAGGATGATCACCAATTCCAGCCGATTTGGCAGCACCACAGCGACCACGTCGCCAGACCCAACGCCATTCGCCTGCAATACAGCGGCAGCCTGGCGGACCCGCTGCGCGAACGCATTGTTGTCAAGGTATTCAAGGTCATCTGCAATGCAGGGGTCGGTTGGATTCAATTCGGCCCGAATATCTGGCAATTCTGCGAAGTGTCGCACGATTACTCATCATCCTGTCCCGCTGTGATCGGCATTACATGAACAAGGTAGACATGTATTTAATGGCCGACTATGGGCCAGCGCGCCAGAAGATTTCTGCGGTGTTGTGCCGTCGGTACAAAGCATCGCGATATGACCGGACCGCCCCGTCGAGTACTGTGCCGCCCATGAGCGTCGACGTGGACCCCATCGTGCGGGATGTGGCAGGCCGCATAAAGGCCGACCTGGATCGCCTTACCGGCGACCTGACGTCCATGTTCGTCGATGTGATCCCCGAGTTCCGGCACGATGACGAGGTGCGCCGGCTTATGGTCGCCAGCACCTCCTCGAATCTGATAGTTATCCTCGACATGCTCACGTTGAGCATCGCCATCGACGACATCACCGTCCCGCCGGCCGCCGCTGAATACGCTCGCCGCTTCGCACAGCACGACCTATCACTGGAAGCGCTGCTACGCGCCTACCGCCTCGGCGAGCACACGGTCGTGCAATGGGCCGTGGCAGTACTGCGCGGCACAGACCACTCCACCGACGAGGCGCTGGCGACCGTGGGTCGGATCGCGTTGCTGGTCAACAGGTACGTAGATCAGGTGGTCGAGGGCATCATCGACATCTACGAGAGTGAACGGCGACGCTGGGACACACGCTCGGACGCCACGCGCGCGGCCCAGCTCCATGCGGTACTCGACACCGACGAACTCGATCTGTCCTCGGCCGAACAGATGCTGGCCACCTCGCTGCGCGGTTGGCACCTGGCTGCTGCCATCTGGACACCACCGGGTGTTCCCGACCCGGCAGGTCAACTGCGCGCCGGTACGGCGATGCTCCAGGCAGTCACTGGCAAGGCTCCCCTGACAGTCACCGTCGACGAACAGAACTGCTGGGCCTGGATCTCTTCGACTGGCAAACCCGCCTTCGATTCCGACCGGCTCGAACTCGACTTGTCCACGCGTCCGGGATTGCATATGGCCATCGGCGAACCCGGCTCGGGACTCAACGGGTTTCGTCAAACCTTCCGGGACGCGCAACGCGCACGCGGAGTCGCGATCGCTGTCGCACACCCGGATCGCCAACTCACCTTGTATGCCCATGTCGCGCTATCCAGTTTGCTCATCGATCAACTTCCTGACGTCCAAGCCTGGGCCCAGCGAGTGCTCGGCGACCTGATGCGCGACGACGAACCTACCGCGCGCCTACGCGAAACCGTGCAGACCTTCCTCGACGTGAGTGGCAGCTTCACCGATGCTGCCGCCCGCATGCACGTCCACAAGAACACCATCCACTACCGGGTCCGAAAGGCAGAAGAAATTCTGGGCCGCCCCATCGCAGAAAACCGGCTCGAACTCGAGGTCGCCCTCATGGCCTGCTCGCAACTTGCACTCAAGTACTCCTAGCCCGACGCAAGTTCTGCGACCCGTCCACAGTCGGAGCAACGGCAAGACGAGCGACGATCGCTCTGGGTGTTCTAGGTCTGATCTATTATCAGCAGTTTCCGCTGGTGGAAGGCGTGGGCGTAGTAGTTATTTCCCTCCGGACAAAAGTCGACATCACCCGACCTGCACGATTCCAATTACCATTCGACAATTCGCACGTCAGGCCAGTGGGGTACAACTACCCCCCCACCGAGGTGTTCGAGCACCCGGAGCTCCTGCCGCGGTACCCATCTCGCCAGGATGCAGTTACGGGCCCTGTTCGGCACATTGCTGACCACTCTGCCCGACATCCAAGCCGGTCAACCCACCTGCCGGAGCGGCAACTTCGCTGCTGTTCGATGGGATGCAAGCCCAGGCGGGTCCACTAAGAACTGCCGGGCTGACGCTGGAGGATCAGAACCGCGCGCGCTGTCACCGTGGCCAGTAGGCGGCGTTCTTCGTCAATGACGGCAGCCACGGACCGAACCCGATGATGACGCCGCCCAGCTGATGGGTCGGCTGCGCGGAGCGCAGCACAATCATGAGGATAGCCAACGTCAATATCATCAGAAGCACGCTGACGATCGCCGTTATCCACCAAACTCTTCCCATGGTCTGACCCCCTGTCGCGGGCTGTGGACATCCAAGTCAGGTCGGCAGCGGTGACCTAGTTCTGCTCGAGGCCAGGGGTTCAGCCCCGCATCGGGGAGAGCGATGTCGCGAATGTCCAGTCAATCGTTGAGGCGTCCGCTGTCGAGCGGTTCGGCCTCGCGGAGTTAGAACTGCTCGATCTCGAAATGAGTTGCGCGGGCGGTGCGGTGGCCGGCGAGCGGCTCGCTCTCGTGGTGCTCACGGTGTCATTCCATCCCTGCTGCGGGAGTTCACCAAAGATGTTGTGCCGCACCGCGGCACACCACGCATGCAGCGGCGTTCGAAGTTCGGCGAAGTGTCGGCGACGCGGTCCGCGGCCACGGGTGACACCCCTCCAAACCTCTCGCCGTCGTGAGCACCGATCTTGCCTCGGTATGTAATCGTCAGGGCACTGATGCTTGGAGGGACGAAGCTGTCGCCGGGGTGACGGTCGGACCGAACTGGCGAACTTGCGGGATGGTCGTCACCATGTGCGCCACAACTCGCTCGCTCATACAGATGTGGCGATGCGGGACATCACCTGGGAATCGAACGAAATCGCCTGCGGCGAGGTCCACAGGGTCGTTGAGCGGACCGGTACGTAGTTTGCCCGTGATGACGTAAATATGATGCAGCGTTCCCGGCGCGTGCGGTTCGATTGGCTCCGGGTGGCCCCCGGCACGCTCGAGTCGCAGGAGCAGCGTGCGGACATAGCCGGAGCCATAGGTCTCGTCGAGCATGCGTTCGGACCAATGACCGCCGTCGACCCACGCACCGCCCGTAGCTCGCTGCACATACACAGGTGTTCCCCACTCGGTCAGTAGCCGCCGCGCAGTGACATCGAGCGCCGCGCCCAGCTGTGACAGTGTCTCCACCGTCGGGTTGCCGACCCCCTGCTCGATCTTCGACAGCGTCTGCTTCGATAGCCCGGAGCGCCGAGCCAGCTCACCCAACGACATCGCCCGTTCCAGCCGGTAGCGCCGGACATTACGTGCGACGAGCTCGTTCTCGCGGCCGTCACTTTTGATTTGCATATCGTCATTGTTGCGGAACAGTCGACCCTGGCCAAGTTCATGGCTCGTCGTTGTCGGACGGACGAGCCCAGCTTCCGCAGAATGTATGCCAGGCCAGAAGTCGGACGGTAAAGAGCAAGGCGACGGACTGGTGCAGGCTATATCCTGAGGTCGTCACGAAGCAGGACCGGCGTATGGGCGATATCGACCCGTTGAGCACTCAGCGCACCGTGATCCCTGAGGTCACGGCGGAGCTGGCGGCATGCGGATTCACCGACGCACACGAAATCGGGCGCGGCGGATTCGGCGTGGTGTATCGGTGTATTCAGACGGCCTTGGACCGGACGGTGGCGGTAAAAGTGCTCACCGCCGACTTGGACGAGGGGAACTCGGATCGGTTCGTCCGGGAGCAGCGGGCGATGGGACGCCTGACCGGCCATCCGAACATCGTGGGCGTATTGCAGGTCGGCACTGCTCCCACCTCCGGTCGCCCGTACCTGGTGATGCCCTACTATCCCGAGGATTCCCTCGACGCCCGGATCCGCCGGCATGGTCCGCTATCGGCGGAGGAGACACTACGGCTGGGGGTAAAGCTGGCTGGGGCGCTCGAGACCGCGCACCGGCTCGGCATCCTGCACCGGGACGTCAAACCGGGCAACATCCTGATCACCGATTACGGTGAGCCAGCATTGACCGATTTCGGAATCGCGCGCATCCCCGATGGTTTCCATACCGCCACCGGCACGGTGACGGGTTCGCCGGCGTTCACTGCACCGGAAGTGCTGGCGGGCGAAGCGCCCACCCCCGCGGCGGACGTCTACGGACTCGCCGCGACGTTGTTCGCCGCGCTGACGGGGCACGCGGCATTCGAGCGCCGCAGTGGCGAGCAAGTAGTGGCTCAGTTCGTGCGGATCACCACGCAGCCGACGCCGAATCTACGCGAGCACGGCATCGACGAGGACCTCTCGCGGGTGATCGAGCACGCCATGGCACGTACTCCCGGCCAACGGCCTGCCGCGGCGATGTTGGGTGAGCAATTGCAGCAGCTGCAGGCCGGGCGTGGGGGGCCGATCGACGATATGGCGGTACGGGCCGACCCAAGTGACGATCGACCGGAAAGCACCCCGGTTCCGCTGATTCCGGCGACCGCCGTCGGCTCACCGGCGCTGGAGCGCCCACAGTTCGCCTCGGGAGGTAGCGGCAGAGCGTCGGTCCCGCTCGAACTGACGAGCTTCATCGGACGCCGCACGGAAGTGACCGAGGCCAAAAACCTGCTGGCGAGCTGTCGGCTGGTGACGTTGACCGGGATCGGCGGGGTGGGCAAGACACGGCTGGCATCGCGGGTTGCGACCAGCGCGCAACGGGACTCGCAGGGTGGGGTATGCCTTGTCGAGCTCGGGGAGCTGCACGACGGTGGTTTGCTGTGCGGGGTGATCGCCGCCGCTGTGGGGTTGCGCCCGCAAAGCAGACCTGTGCTCGACGCGCTGATCGACTACCTGGCGCCGCGGCAGCTGTTACTGGTGCTCGACAATTGCGAACAAATCGTGGACGCGGCAGCGAAAGCTGGCGAGACCTTGCTGCGGGCATGCCCGCACCTGCGAATCCTTGCCACTAGCCGCGAACCCCTAGGGGTCGGCGGGGAAGCGGTGCTGCGGGTGCGGCCGCTGGCGGTTCCCGAGGCGGATCGACGGCCATCGCTGCGGGGTGCACCGCGCTACGAAGCGCTCACGCTATTCGTCGAACGGGCCGCCGCCGCGGTTCCCGGCTTTGCCCTCACCGAGAACAACGTGGCAACGGTGGCCGCTATCTGTCGCCACCTCGACGGGCTACCGTTGGCGATCGAGTTGGCCGCTGCCCGGTTGCGGGCGCTGTCGCCCGAGCAGATCCTGCAGCGACTAACCGACCGGTACGCGCTGCTGACCCACGGAAGCCGCAGCGCACCGAGCCGCCAGCAGACCCTGCGCTGGTCCATCGACTGGAGTTACTCGCTGTGCACTGCAGCCGAACAAGCGCTCTGGGCACAGCTGTCGGTGTTCGCAGGCAGCTTCGAACTCGACGCGGCCGAACAGGTGTGCCTAGACGACCTCGCGGGAGAGGATCTGCTCGACGTACTGATCGCCCTGGTCGACAAGTCCATCCTGATCCGAGAGGAGTCGGGCTCGGTGGTGCGGTTCCGGCTGCTCGAGACGATTCGCGACTACGGACGCGACAAACTGCGCGAAGCCGGCCAATACACGCAATTGCGACGCCGACACGGAGGTTGGTGCCGGCAGCTCGCCGAAACCGCCGACGCCGACTGGATCAGCCCCCGCCAGCTCGACTGGATCGCCCGCCTCGACCGCGAACAACCGAACCTGCGTGAGGCACTGGACTTCTGCCTGAGCGACATCGGAGCAGAATCCGACGCCGCGTTATCGTTCGCGTCCGCACTGCAGCCGTTCTGGTTCTCCCGGGGTCAGATCAGCGAGGCGCGGCACTGGCTCGACCGTGCCCTCGCCCATGGGACCGCGACCGCCACCGCGGTGCGCGCAAAAGCACTGTGGCGCGCCAGCCTGGTAGCCGAAGCACAAGAGGATGCCCCCGCTGCGGCCGCACTGGTCGTGCAGGCTCGAACACTCGCCGACGCCACCGCCCACCCGACCGTGCACGCGTTCGCCGATCTCACCCAAGCCCTCCACGCAGCCCGCTGCGGCCGCCCTGCCGATGCACGCGCTCCGCTGGAAGCCGCCATCGAATCGTTCGTCGCGCAAGACGACGTCTACGGGCAGATCTTTGCCCTGCTCGGGCTCGGCTGGACGCACGCGCTGCAGGAGAACAGCGCAGCAGCTCTCTTCTACCATGAGCGAGCCCTGGCGATCACCGAATCCCATGGCGATTCCGTCCAACGTTCATATGCGTTGTGGGCCACGGCCGTTGCCGCGTGGCGCCACGATGAAAGCGACCGTGCGCGGCGGCTGTTGCGGCAGGAACTGCAGCTGACCAGGCAGCTGAGAGACCCACTCATGGCCGCTATAGCCCTGGAAACATTGGCATGGATTATCGGAGCCCAAGGCGATGCGCACCGCGCCACCGTGTTGCTGGGTGCCGCGGCAGCGCTGTCGCAGGCGGCGGGCACCTCCCCAGTGCTGTTCCCGAATCTGGCCGTCCACCATGAGGACTGCGAGCGGGCCGCCCGGCATGCCCTCGGCCGACCAGCATTCGAGACCGCGCATCGCGACGGCGCCGCGCTCGATCTCGACGCCGCGACCGAATACGCCCTAGGCGACCAGCGGCGACCCGCAGCCCGTGATGCAGGCCACTTAGCGGAGCTGACCAGACGGGAGCGGGAGGTAGCCGACCTCATCGCCGCCGGTCTGACCAACAAGTCCATCGCCACCCGCCTGCACATCTCCCAGCGCACAGCCGAAGGACACGTCGAACACATCCTGACCAAACTCGGATTCACCTCACGCGCCCAGATCGCCGCCTGGGTCACCCAGCGGAGCCGGCCTGCACACAGTTGAACACCGCAAAGTGGCTGTACAGGCGTTCTCCTCGCCATCGAGGCGGGTGATGCTTTGCCGATGACTCGGCCGAAGGCGACCCGGAGGGAGCGAACGAGCGGTATGCTGCGATGCCGACTCGATAGCCGCCACGTGGGTTCGATCGCGGGAGCCCGGCGCCGCACCCCTCGGTGTATGAGGGATCAGTGCACTGCGACACCCGTGGCAGGTACGACGGTGTCGCAATCACTAGCGTAATGATCAACGCAGCGGGGCGATCCGACACCAGGCAGGACGAGACGTCCTAGTGAAGGACTGTAGATTTGCCGACTACCCGCGACGGAGAACTTCAGTTGGGCTGCAATATCTCAGGATCGCCGACTGTCAGCTGCACCTCAAAGGTCCGGCTACTGATTCGCCAGCCTTCCGCAAGTCGTCGCAATTGATCGCGGTAGATACCGAAACACTCATACGGCTCCAACTCCGACCGCGAACCGGACCCATAGTGATAAACGCGCGCTTTGCAAACAGAGATCGCGGAATCACCGTCGATCTCAACAATATGATTTCCCAAAAGATGCTGCGAAGGGCCACATCCTCCGAGGAAACTCCGGATCGACTTCACAATCGCTTCGCGACCAATCAGCTGTGCACTTTCGTGGCTGCCGTAGCGCGCTACCGCGTCGCCGGAAAATATCTGGTCCAGCATTCCCCATTCCCGGCTATCCAGCGCGTAAGCATAGCGGTTGATAATTTCGATTATCGCAGCCCGATCTGCACATACGGACATGGTTGAACCTCGCTTAATTCGTTCATTCTGATAACCGTCCGACAGGCATTCTCAGTCGATGCCTATGGCCAACTATGAATCCCGGTTAGTAACCCGGACCGGAGAGCAACCCACCATCGACGAGCACTTCAGTCCCTGTACAGTAGCTGGCTGCATCCGAGGCGAGAAACACCACAGTATTGGTGACTTCTGCGGGACGGCCCCAACGCGCGATAGGCAGTGACGGGACGAACGGAGAGTCCGGATCGATATCAGATGCGATCTCCGTGTTCATGGGCGTGAAGATGCCGCCCGGATGAACGGAGTTCACCCTGATGTTACGCGAACCGAGCTCGCGGGCAGCAACTTTCGTTACACCACGAATACCGAACTTGCTTGCAGCGTACGCCGATAAGCCAGCAGCCCCAGCATAACCCTCGACGGACGAGATGTTGACGATCGCGCCGCCGTCGGACATCGCGGGTGCCGCCGCCCTGATGCCTAGCCAGCAGCCTGTCAGATTGACATTCAATATCTCGCGGAACTCGTCCGGCGTTTGCTCAATTATTTTAGCGAATCGAACTATTCCCGCATTATTGACGAGGATATCAAGTTTGCCATACCGCAGAACAGCGACCTTTACGGCTTCGGTCCAGTCCGTTTCACTGGTTACGTCGTGATGCAGGTAGTGCACGGCCGCACCCAGCTCAGCAGCAAGTGCCTTCCCCTCCGAATCGCGGACATCGCCAAAAACGACTTGCGCCCCCTCCGAAACGAACTTTCTCACATGCTCCGCACCCAATCCTCGCGCTCCGCCGGTAATCAACGCAACCTTGTTATCCAGCTGCCCCATAATGGTCCAATCGTCGAATGGTATTCGGAGACTAGATCCACACGACAATGATGGCAGTATGAAATTCCGATCACTGGAACAGATTGGCCTGATATCAGTTGCATTGTCATATCCCGGGCCGCCTGGCCCTCGTCAACTCAAAGTGATCGACCTGCACGGATTGCGCACGGGCACTTGATGCCGACTGCGCACATCCTCTGATCTTGGGTTGATCGGTCCTGTTTATCGCACCTGCCGAGATTGCACCTCGGCGCCGCGGTTACGTCCGGTCCTGCGGTCTCCATCGACATCCGCAACAGTGGCGGTCCGGCGAGTCGGTGGGTCACGGCGATCACCTCGGCCCCATGTTCCGCTCTACGGCACGCGAACTCGGCCGATGCGGATCCGCTGTGCTCGAGTATTAGGCAAACCGAGTGACGGGCGTCACACCATCGGCGTCACCGGCCTTACTCGGCTCACAGCACCACGGGGCGAGAGGAAACCGCATGAGAATTCGTTGGCGCGCAGCGCTTTTGACCATTGTATTGACGACCTCGACGATGGGAGGAGCCGCAGCGACAGCGGACACCGGTTTCTACGATCCCCCCGTCGAGCTCCCGGCCGAGCCTGGCGATGTCATCCGCACTGAACAGTTCAATCCGATTCTGCCCGAACCTGGTGGCAGCGCCCTTATTCAAGGGACCGCGCTGCGGATCATGTACCGGAGCAATGACACTCACGACCAGCCCACACCGGTCACCGGGACCTATTTCCCGCCCACCATGCGGTGGACCGGACCTGGACCGCGGCCGCTTATCGCGGTCGCGTCAGGGACGATCGGCCAAGGCCAGCAGTGTGCCCCGTCGAAATTGTTCGGTGAGCTTATCCACTTCGACCCGCCACTGGATTTCATGGTGAACTACGAGGTCGCAACCGTATACCCACTGCTCGCGCTCGGAGCCGCGGTAGTGATGACCGACTATCACGGATTGGGCACTGGCGGAATCCATGATTACGTCAACCGGGCCGCCGAGGCTCATGCTGTGCTCGACTCCGCTCGGGCGACAAAACATCTGCCCGATACGACGGTGAACGACGACACTCCGATTGTTCTGTTCGGGTATTCCCAAGGCGGGCAGGCAGCTGCCGCGGCCGCTGAGCTGCAGGGGACCTACGCACCCGAACTGAACGTCGTCGGCACCTAGGCCGGTGGCGTCCCCGCAGACTTACGGGCCAACTTTGCCAGCCTCGCCGTGGATGGTGGACCCATTTTCGGCGCGGGCGGCGGAACTGCGCTGATCGGCTACTTTCTCAACGGCGCGTATGCCGACTACCCCGAGAGCCGACCCGAGATCGATCGGATGCTGAACCCCAAGGGCCAAGCCATGCTTCGGGACACTGCCCAGACTTGCATTCCAGAAGCACTACTGCGTTACGGCTGGCACCCTTCAAGTGAATTCACTTCTGATGGACGACCTTTCAGCGAGTGGATAGCCACTTCGGCCGCGTTGGCCCGAGTCATCGACGAACAACGTCTCGGAAACTTCACGCCGATCGCACCGGTGCTACTGGCGAACTCGACCACCGATGACGTTATGCCGTATGTCCCGGTTCGTCAGCTCGCTGCGGCCTGGTGCGCACGGGGTGCGAAAGTCCTTCTTTCTCAGGTTGATTCGATTCCCACGTTATTGCCGAGCACCGGCACCGACCACGGTCTCGCGTATCTCCCCGCCGTCGCCGAGGCACGAGACTGGCTGATGCGACTGTTGGCCGGTGCGGAAGCACCGGCCAACTGCGCAAACCTGCCATAACAACGGCGTTCGGAGCGATCAGCTCGAACTACCACCGGAGTCTTGACTCCGCTGTTGATGTGCCGCAAGTGGACCACGGCTGAAAGCCGCTGCGAAGCTTCCCTTTTCGAGAACCTTCGCTTCGGTCAAACCATCCACTTCGGGCGCGATGCGGCCGAACTGCCGGTCGATGACCGACCACAAGAGGCCGCGGATGATGTGCTGGATCCGCAGAGAGCGCGGGACGAAGATGCGGCGCGCTCTCCGTCGGATTCCTCGCACCAGTAAGTCGGCAGCCACTTCGACCCGGAAGGTCTTGTGCGCGGCACCGGGAAGCTTGCTACGCATCCGGGCGAGGTCGGCATGCTCTCGGTCGCCGTCGCGCACCATCGGCGTGTCGATGAACATGAGATACGCGATGCCCACCCCGACCCCGAGGTGCGCGACCTCGGTCCGGAGTGTGTTCAACAGCGCTTCCAGTCCCGCCTTGCTCGCGCCATAGAAGGACTCCCCCGGCGGACTCATGATCGCGGCCGCCGAAGCCACACCGAGGATGTAACCGCGACTGGAGATCAGATGCGGCAGGCAGGTATGGATGAAACGCCAGTTGCCTGTGAGGTTGACGTCCAGCTGGACGGCCAGCACCTCGGGATCCAAATGCCTTGCCACACCAACGGTTCCGATACCCGCGTTCGATATCGCCACATCGATCCGACCGAACTTTTCGAGAACGGTTTCGATCGCGGCGCTCACCGACTTCGGCTTGACGATGTCGCACTCCACAGCGATCGCGGCATCTCCGATCAGCTCTGCTGCGCGACCGGCAGCGTCACCATCGATGTCCAGGATCGCTACCCGGTGAGAGTTGGCCAGACGGCGCGCGACTTCCAAGCCGATTCCACTTGCACCGCCGGTGATCACTGCTACTGGATTAGCCATGTCAGTTCGTTGTCCTAATCCTGATCCGCCACTCGCAGCAGCAGTTTGCCGGGTTCCTTCCCAGAGAACATGGTCGGCAGCAATGCTGGCGCGTTTTCGAAACCGTCGATGATGCGTTCTGCTACGTGCAGACGGCCTTCGGCAACCCATTCCGCGAGCTGCGCCGCTCCGTCGGCCAGTTGGTCGCGATAGAAGAACAGCAGAATGCCTTGCATCGTCAGTTGCTTGGTGCAGATCTGCATATAGTTCTTCGGTCCTGGTACCTGCACCTCGGTGTAGCCCGAGGACATGGCGCCACAGATCAGGACCCGTCCGAGCGGCGCCATATGGACCAGCAAGGTGTCCAGCATATCGCCGCCGACATTGTCGAAGTAGGCGTCGACACCATTGGGGCACAGCTCTTTCAAGCGCTCCGCGATGTCGTCGTTCTTGTAGTCGATGACCGCGTCGTAGCCGGGCTGCTCGAGGACCCAGCGGCTCTTGTCCGGGCCGCCGGCGATACCGATAACCGTCTTCGCGCCGAGCGCCTTGGCAATGCCCCCGGCCAGAGAGCCGGTGGCCCCGGTCGCCGCTGAAATCACGACGGTATCGCCCGGCTTGACCTTCAGCCCGTCCACTACGCCGAAGTACGCGGTCAGGCCGCCGACACCGAATACGCCGAGATTCCAGGACAGCGGATAATCCGCCTTTGGCAGCACGCGCAGCGGCATGGGACCGTCGCTTCGGGCGAGAACGTAGTCCTGCCAGCTCATAAAGCCCTCGACGAGGTCGCCGACAGAGTATGCGGGATCGCGGGTGGCGACAACTTGGCCGATGCCCATGGTGCGCATCGGTTCACCGATCTGGATCGATGGCATATAGCCGCCATCGTCGGTGAGCCAGATGCGCTGGCTGGCATCGAAGCCGAAATACAATGTGCGGACGAGTACTTCGCCCTCTGCGGGCTCCGGGATCGCCGCCTCGTGATAGCGGAAGTGCTCCGGTGTGACCGCGGCCGTCGGGCGTTCCGCGAGCAACCATTGACGGTTGACCGCGGCTGGGTCGGTGGCTTGCGACATATCTTCTCTCCTAAAGGCCGAGATCACGGCCGATGAGTTCTTTCATGATTTCGTTGGTTCCGGCCCAGATCTTGGTGATCCGCGCATCGCGCCACGCACGGGCGACGCGGTACTCGTTCATGAAGCCGTACCCGCCGTGCAGCTGTACGCAGCGGTCGAGAACCTGGTTCTGTACCTCAGCTGCCCACCATTTGATCTTCGCGGCATCAGTCGCCGAAAGTTCCGCGCGCGTATGGGCGATCACGCACTGGTCGAGAAAGGTTGTCGTGACGTCCATGGTTGTGACCAGTTCAGCGAGAGTGAACTTGTTGTACTGAAACGATCCGACCGGTTGGCCGAAGGCCTTCCGCTGCTTCACGTATTCGATGGTCTCGCGCAGAATCTGGGCGGCGTGGCCAACGCTGGTGACCGAAGTCGCCAGGCGTTCTTGGGCCAATAGTCGCATCATCGCGATGAAGCCGCGGTCTACTTCGCCGAGCCGGTTACGGTCGGGCACCCGCACGTCGTCGAAGAACAACTCGGCGGTATCGGCTTCGTCCTGGCCGACCTTGTCGAGTTTGCGGCCGCGGCTGAAGCCCGCCATGCCGTCCTCGACTACGAACAATGTGATCCCTTTGGCGCCCGCACCTGCTGTGGTGCGAGCCGCGACGATCACCAGATCGGCTTGGAAACCGTTGGTGATGAACGTCTTCGCACCGTTGATCACCCAGTCGTCCGCGTCACGGACCGCGGTCGTCTTCAGCGCGGCCAGATCTGTGCCGCCCGACGGCTCGGTCATGCCGATCCCGCAGATCAGCTCTCCCGCCGCGATTCCGGGCAGCCAGCGCTGCTGCTGTTCTTCGCTGCCCAGTTCGACGATATAGGGCGGGCATACATCAGAGTGGATGCCAAAGCACGACGAGACGCCGAGGCTCAGTGCCGCGACCTCCTCGGCGACAATCGCGTTGAACCTGAAGTCGTCTGTTCCCGCGCCGCCGAACCTTTCCGGAATCGCCAGCCCCAGCAGTCCCTGGGCACCGGCCTCCTTCCAGATATCCCGCGGCACGGTCTTGTCCGCCAACATCTGCTCGTGGCGAGGCTTCAATACCCGGTCGACGAAACCGCGCACGGAGTCGCGAAACAGCTCGTGTTCGGGTTCGTAGATGGTGCGTCGCATAATTCCCCTCAGGCCTGCGGCAGGACGACGAGACGGACGGGGTTGCCCACGCGGCCGTTGAGCTGTGCGATGCCCTTGTCGATTTCGGTCAGCGGCATCGTGGCGGTCACCGATGCGGAAACGTCGAGCCGCTCGAGTTCGACGAGCGATACGAGCTGCTCCAGATGGCGCAGGCCGCCGCCCAGGTGACCGCGGATCTCCTGCATCCGCAGCTGGATCGTCAAGGGATCCGGCAAATTGATGGGTTCGGGAGTCAGACCGACGAGCACTGCCTTACCGGCTTGCCCCAGCGCGGCCGCCGCCTGCGCCCGAACAGCATTGAAGCCGACGAACTCGACGGCGGCATCGAGCCCGCTCCCCTTCGTCAGCCTCCTGATTTCGTCGAGGTGCCCCGGATCCGACGGATCCAGTGCGACATCGGCGCCGAGCCGCAATGCACGGTCCCGGGCGGGCTCGGAGGGATCGAGGGCGATGATCGGTGCCGCACCGGCGAGCCGTGCGATCTGGACAGCGTGCGTTCCCAGACCACCGAGCCCCCAGATCCCGATCGATTGGCCCGTACGCAGCGCCGCCGTATCGACCAGCGCCGCATAGGGTGTGGTCACCGCGTCGGCGAGAATGGCCGCCTGTTCGAGCGGAATGTGGTCGGGCACCGCCACGAGCTGTTCGTACCCGACGACGACGTACTGAGCCCAGGCCCCGTCGTAGTACGCGCCCATCACCTGCACGTCGAGGCACACATCGGCACCCCGGCCGCGCACACAATTCGCGCACCGGCCACAGGCGCGGCCTGGCGTCAGCGCGACCCGCCCGCCCTCCTTCCAACGATCGGGTACCGCCGCGCCGACGGCCGCGATGATGCCCGCGGCCTCATGTCCGGGTGTCACGTCCGGGATCGGTGGCGGCAGCAGTCCCTCTATCAGGTGGACATCGGACATACAGATGCCACATGCCTCGACCCGTACGAGCACCTCGCCGCGTCCGGGTTCCGGGATGGCGACCTGTTCCAGGGCGAAGGTCCGGGTGTCCGCGTGATACCGCGCGGCCATCATGGTGGTCAATGAATTCTCGATTCGTCGCCAGGCGGGACCAGCCCGCCGGTGGTGTCAGATCTGCCGTTCGTGTCCGCGCCAGAACGATTCGCGGACATCCTTTTTCAAGACCTTGCCGTTTGCACTGCGCGGCAGTTCGGCGACGAACACGACCTTCTTGGGGGTGCGGATGCCGCCCAGCGTGGGACGGCAGTAGGCGATCAGCTCTTCCTCGGAGACCTGCGCACCCTCGTTCAGTTCGACCACCGCGGTGACGGCCTCGCCCCAGTCCTGATGCGGGGTACCGATTACCGCGCAGTCCTGCACGGCGGGGTGCGACCAGAAGACCTGTTCGACCTCACTCGGATAGACGTTGAAACCGCCCGAAATGATCATGTCTTTCTTGCGGTCGGTGATGTGCAGGAAGCCCTCGGCGTCGAGGTAGCCGATATCACCGGTGTGCAACCAGCCATCGACGATCGTCTCGGCGGTCTTGTCGGGAGCTTTGTAGTAGCCCTTCATGACCAGATCACCGCGCACACAGATTTCACCCGGCTGGCCGGTCGGCAGGATCTTTCCGTCGTAGTCCATGACCTCCACACGCACCATCGGCCCCGGCCGACCGGCAGCCGAAAGCCTGGTGTCATCGGCGATCTCCCCATCGCGGAAGTGATCTTCCGGTCGCAGGAAGGCAATGCCCGACGGCGCCTCGGTCTGCCCATAGCCCTGGTGCAGCACCGGACCGAACACCTCGATGGCGCGGCGCAGCTTCTCCGTCGACATGGGAGCGGACCCGTACATCAGGTATTCGAGCGAGGAGAAGTCCCGCTGTTCGATACCGGGGATCTCCAGCAGTCGGTAGATCACCGTCGGCGGCAGGAAAAGCTCTGTGACACGGTGCTTTTCGATCAGGTCGAGCAACGCGACCGGATCCGGACGCGTCATGACGACAACGGTTCCGCCCCGGGCGGTGCACGGCAGGGTGAGCGTGCCCGCCGTGTGCGTCATCGGGGCGGCGACGAGATTCACGATCTTCTTATTCGCCGGGTAGGGGGCGGCGAGCATCTGGTGCACGGCACTGACGGTCAAGCTTCGGTGGGTGTTCATCACCCCCTTCGGCGCTCCGGTCGTACCACCGGTCGGCATGATTCCAGCGACACCGTCGGCGGCCGGAATATAGTCCGGCACATCGCCTGCCGCTCCGGCCAGGAATTCGTCCAGCACTCGAGCATCGGCCGTCTCGGCCGCTGCGGTGTCGCTGCCCAGCGAGACCACGGTGCGCATTTGCTCCAGCTCGGTCCGGAGTTTGGCGACCACCGGCAGGAACTGTTCATGGCAGAACAGCACCTCGCAGTCGAACCCTGACAGCAGCCGCTGGATTTCCTCCGGTGGATTGGCCGGGTTGACCGGTACCCATGCCAGCCCTGCCCGCCAGAGGCCGAGCACGCACGCCCAGGCCAATGGGTCGTTGCCCGCCAGCACGGCGCCCTTTGTCTCGGGCGCAAGTCCCTGCTGGAGAAGCGCATTTGCTACTCGGCAGGACAGTTCGCCGATTTCGGCGTATGTGTACTCACGATCGCCGGCGACGAAGGCGATGCCCTCAGGATCGGCTCGCCAGCCGCGATCGAAGAAGTCGGTAATTGCCATGAAGATCTTTCCTTTTCGAGCGCCGACCTCAGGGGTGCAGCTTGCCGGCGCGATGCAGCATCGAGTTCAAAACACCGAACTTCATTGCCAGCAGGTTGTTTTCGCCGTCTTCGATGCGCGAGGCACGGGCGTCACGGAACAGCTTTTCCATCGGGTATTCCCGGGTGAGGCCGTAGCCACCGAACAGCTGCAGGGCTTCGTCGGCCACCTCGAAGGCCAGCTCGGTGCAGGTCACCTTGGCCGACGCGGTGTAGTACGGGTGCTTCTGGGGTGAGAGGAATGTGTAATCGGTGGCGCGGCGAGCTACCGATCGCATGGTTTCGACCTTACGGGCGAGGTTGCCGAGCCGATATTGCGTCAACTGGTGGTCCGCCAGCAACGCACCACCCTGCTTACGCTCGTGGGTGTACTCCACCGCGTACTCGAACGCGGCGCGCGCCAGGCCGGTCATGATCTGGCTCATTGCGACACCCGCGGTGGACCAGGTACCTGCGTGGCCACGCCAGTAGTCATCGCCGAGCGAGAGCGCGAATCGCACAGGGACTTTCACATTGTCGAAGAAGATCTCCCCCTGCGGCTGCGCCCGCTTGCCCAGCTTCTCCAGCGGACGGCCGCGGCTGACGCCCGGAAGATCCAGCGGCACAATCACTTCTACGCCGCGGGGATGTCCCTCGTTGTCGAAGAAGCCCTCACCATAGTCCGCTGCGATGGTCAGCAGGCCGACCTGAGCGACCGGCCCGTTGGTAACCCATGCCGAGCTCTGGCCGTTGATGACGATCTCACCGCCGGATACCCGCGCGGTGAGGTTGCCCTTGTTGCCTTGTGTGGCGGCGGCGTGTCGTTCGCTCGGATACAGGCTCAGCCCGTCGGAACCGCGGTCGGGCTGAGTGCCGACCCACGCACCGAGTTTGCCCGTGCACAGCTCGACCAGTTCCTGGTTGCCGGCCCGCGCCGCCATCATCTTCGGAAAGGCCCCAGCGCCGAGCGTGACGGCCAAGCCGGCGTCACCCCAGCCGAGCTCCTCGACAGCAATAGCCTGCAGACGAGCCATTGCGGCCGGGGGCACGCCCTCCATCGCGTTGTCGAATTCGATGCCGGAGGTGACGACCGTATGCAGGAATTCCCAGAACGGCGAACCCGGCGCGACAACCTCTTCCGCGGTGAGCTTGTCGAGCGCGATACCGGCGGGACGGATCACGTCCCTGGCGAATCCGTGCAATGCCTGCTGCACGGCGCGTTCGTCCTCACCGAGCACTTCGAATCCGGACAATTCCGTGTGCGGGATAACCGGCCGCACGGACGCACGCACATCGTTGTCGAGTTGCTGTGTCATGGCACGTCTCCCTTATTTCGCCGTTGCGGAAAGTGATTCGGCGATAGTGCCGGGCAGATCACGCTCGTGCTCGACGTCCTGCAGCTTGGCCAGTCCCTGCAGGTATTCCTGCACCGCGGGGATCGCCAGCAGGGTTTTCATGGCGGTGTTCTCGACGGCGAATCCGGCAAACTGCGCATCGACCGCGCTCGTGTAGACCGTCTTCAGCACCTCACCCACCGCGGCGACCGACGCAGCCGGGCGCGCCGCGATGCGCTGCGCCAGATCATCGACATACGAACGAATTTCCTTCGCGTCCAAAGCCTTGTTGACGATGCCGTACGCCGCAGCCTCGGTGCCGTCGAAATCCCTTGCCGACAACACGATTTCCCGAGTGCGGGCCGGGCCGATCTGAAGCGCGAGCCGCGTGGTGCCGCCGCCGGTCGGCAGGAATCCCCCACTGGCCTCCGGGAAACAGAACTTGCTCTCCGGCGTCGCGAAGCGGATATGGGTTGCCAGCAGGAACTCCAACCCGCCGCCACGCACAATGCCGTCGACGAGGCTGATCGTCACCTGCGGCAGTGCCTCCCACATGGTGGTCAGCGCCTGCAGCACGTTGATGTCGTCGTACTTGCTCTGCGGCACCGACGGGTCGTTCATCGCCCGGAACATGTCTTGCAGATCGAAATGCGCGATGAAGAATTCGGGATTCGCGCTACCGAACACGACAACACCGGTTTCCTGATCGAACACCAGCTTGCCCGCCAGATCGAACAGTTCGCCGACCATCTCGATGGTCATCAGGTTCAGCGGCGCGTTGTCGAAATCGACGTAGAGGACGCGGCCGTCGCGGCGTACCTTCAATGTCTTGTATTCCATGGTGACTCCGTAATTTTCGGGTGCGTCTCAGGCACCGAGGATGGTGATCGCGGCGACGGCTTCCTCACCGCTGTACATACCGCCGCCGTTCTCCGCGAGTGCGATTCGTGCACCGGGGACCTGGCGGTCACGAACTTCTCCGCGCAACTGCTGGACGAGTTCGTAGATCTGGGCAAGCCCGGTGGCGCCCATGGGATGGCCCTTGGACTCGAGGCCGCCCGAAGGGTTGACCGGAAGCCCCCCGCCGAGAGTGGTGGCACCCGATTCGGCGAACTTGCCACCGGTGCCGATCTCACAGAAGCCGAGCAGCTCGGTCTGCAACAGTTCGCCGAACGCCGAAGCGTCGTGTACTTCCGCTACATCGATGTCGTCAGGTCCTAGGCCTGCCTGCTCGTAGGCCGCCAGTGCGGCATTTCGGCTGATCGAACGTTCCCAATCCGATAGCGGCCGAACGGTTCCCGACGCCATCGCGGTAGCCAGCACCCGGACACCGCGGCTGATGCCGATGCGACGCAACCCCGCGGCGTTCACGACGACCGCCGCTGCTGCTCCATCGGTCAACGGTGCGCACATCGGCACGGTCAATGGTTCGGTCACCATCCGCGCCGCGAGGACCTGCTCAACCGTCATCGGATCCTGAAAATGCGCCAGATCGTTGTGCTCGGCGTGGCTGTGATTCTTAGCGGCGATCAGTGCCAGCTGCTCTTTCGTCGTGCCGAACGTCTTCATGTGCGAGCGCGCGAGAGCGCCGTAGATGTCCATGAAGGTGCTGCGGGGAGCGGCTTCGTCGATCTCGACCTCGCCGCCGAGTTCGCGAAGAATCGCGCGCAGCCCGTCTGGATCGTGGACATCCACGCCGCCGTCGAAGACCGCAAGAGACCTGCGCTTGTCACCGATGTTCAGCTTCTCCACACCGACGGCGAGCACAACGTCGCCGGCACCGGAACGCACATGCATCACTGCTTGATGCAGCGCGGTAGCCGCTGTGGCGCAAGCGTTCTCGACGTTGACGATCGGAAGGCGCTCGAACCCCATGGAACGCAGAGCAATCTGGCCGGGCACGACGGCCTGACCTTCGAGCAAGCCCTGGCAGGTGTTGCCGAAGTATGCGGCATCGACCTCACCGAGCTCCATGCCCGCGTCGGACAGCGCCTCTACCACTGCGTCGCGGGTCAGATCCTTGACCGAAGCGTCACGCCGCACACCGAAGGGGGTCATGCCCACTCCGATGATCCACACTGGCTCGGCGGCACTGCCCGTCGTCACGACGCGCTTTCTTCGGTGATCCGCGCGAATCCGTAGGACTCGAGGGCGCCCATGAGCTCTCGGTGTCCGAGAAGTTCAGCCGGAGAGCGGAATCCGACACCGTTGTAGGTGTTGCCGAGCAGTCGCATAGCAGCGTAGGCCTGCATGAGGCCTGTCATCTGATAACCGGTGCTCGAATGAATTACCACCCGAGACGTCGCGATATTGCCGCGTGCGGTACACCAGTCGACGGAGCGCTGAATCTGACGGTTCTCCCGCGGCGGGCTGCCGGGGGTCATCATGGCGGCCATCCGATCCAGCAACGGGTACAGGGCCTCGTCCGGCAGCCACTGCAGCGACACCTTGAACAGCCGTTCGACATCGAGGACTCGCCGCCAGATGTCCTGGTTCTGCATCGCGACGTACATCTTGCAATTGCGGACACGGCGATCGTTCTTGAAGAACACCGGCATGGCGGTGCCACCCCAGTTGGTGCCCTTGAGCACGAAGCCGGTGCCCGGCACGACCAGGTCCTTGAGCTCCACGCCGTCGTACTTCTTGAGCTGGCCGTCCTCCAGGTAGTGCGCTTGCGCGCGGATGACGTCGAAGATCGACTGTGTAGAACCCACCGTGGGAATCGCACACGCGTAGGAACCCAGCTCCAGGCTGTCGACACCCGGAGTCTCCAGGCAGATGCGGGCGGCGATGTCGTGCAGCGCGTACTGGATCGACATCGCGGTGGACACCGCGCGACCTTTAGCCGCGAACCTCGGCCCGAACTCGTCCTGTACGCGCAGCATGTGCAACTGTTCGCCCGCTGTGTCGACATAGTGCACCCCGGCCTGCACCGCGGCCTCCAGCGCCGGCGGTGCGTAGCGCAGGAACGGACCGACGACGTTGCACACCACCTCACGGCCATCGAAGAGCTCGGTCAGCGACTCCACCGATCCGTCTGTCTCGGCGATTTCGTAGTCGGCGGTCTCGATGCCGGGAACCTTGTCCATGACGGCCTGGATCCTGGCCTTGTCGCGGCCCGCGGCCACGAACGGAATGCTGTATTCACGCAGGTACTCGGCCACCAGACGGCCAGTGGACCCGCTGGCCCCGTACACCACAACCGGACGCCGATCAGTCACGGCTGCTCCTTCCGATAAGCGCCGAGATCCCAACACCGCGGGACTCGGCCTGACGTTTCGACGGCAGGTGGCTTCCGGCTTCCGGTACGCCACCGCCCTGTGACCTAGACAACTCTCCCCAGCAGCCAAGGCTTACGCTTGTACGTGAGTGCACGATCGGTTGCGCTTTCGCGCACAGCCGCTGCAGACTCCCGCCGCTTGCAGTAGCAACCGGCCCGTTCCGCGTGGTGGCACGAATCGGTTGCCATCGCGCACAGATGCGAATTGACTGGAAAAAGAGTTTTGGCACGTTTCCGCACGTGCTCGCCGACGAAGGTGGGTCCGAATTGACCGCAGCGACGTTCTGGTCAACTGAGGGGTTGCCGCGTACTGGCGCGTTCGACGCCTGGAACAGCAAGATGTCCGAATTGCACCTGACGTGGTCGCTGACGTTTCCCAAGGACGAACAATTCAACGCCGCCATCCGCTACCGCAGGCTGGATGGCCTCACGGTCGCCGACTTCGACGGCGGCCGGTTCGCCGGGCGCCGGGCAGTTACCGGACAATCTGTGGACCGCGATCAGCTGGTCGGGGTTTCCATGAATCTCAGCGGCCGCGTGGTATGCCGCTACGCGGGCGAGGAAGTACTGCTCGCACCTGATCAACTGCTGGTGTGGGACGGGGAGCTGGCACAAGGTTTCGACGCGGTCGACCCACACCGCGAACTCACGCTGTTGCTTCCCCGAGATCGGGTCCCAGATGGTCTGGCCACCCTCGCCTCACGTACCGCCGGCGCTGTGTCAGCCGCGGCCGGGACCGGACTGCTGGCCATTGCCGCCGATCAATTACGCGCTATCGCAAGAGAATTGGAGAATCTCAGCGATGCCGCTCTATCGATCGCGTGCCAGAGCTTCTTCGATACCCTCGATTCCGCACTGGCCCCACTGGACGCACGCCCGCCCTCAACGACTCGCTCCGCGATGCTGGTCCGTATTCGCCGCTACATTGGGGACCACCTCGACGATCCGGCTCTCTGTGCAGGCTCCATCGCGGCCGCGCATGACATTTCGGTTCGCACGCTGCATCTCGTGTTCGCCGATACGGGAACCACAGTGGGCCGTTGGATCCGCGACCGGCGACTGAAGGAGTGCTACCGCGAACTTTCCCGCGCCGGTGGATACCGAACCGTCACCGATGTGGCGTATCGGTGGGGCTTCAGCGACGCCGCCCACTTCAGCAGAAGCTTCAAACAGGCCTTCGGTGTCACGCCGAGTAGCGTGCTTGCCGGTGACGCTGGGTTGACCCGGAACTCCTGAGCGCCGGGCCACCAGCGCTGGATTTCGGAGCTGCCGTAATCAGTTTGAGCAATTCGTAGTCGCCGTTGCCGTATACGTGCGCAATGCCACGGATCTCGATCCGCGTTTCGATCGCAACCTCCTGTAATGCATTGATATTCAGGGTCTGGAAACGCCGACGGCCTGCCCCGCTGCGACTGACGAAATAGGGTCGCGGGGCAGGCCGGGTCAGCATCATCGAGGAATCAGCCGGCGGGCACCGCGGCCGTTTTCCCGACGAGGTCGAGGGCGATATCGACGATCATGTCCTCCTGACCGCCGACGAGGCGGCGGCGGCCGACCTCGAGCAGCAGGGTGCGGGCATCGACACCGTAGCGTTCGGCCGCGATTTCGGCGTGCCGCAGGAAGGACGAATACACGCCGCCATAGCCGAGCGTGAGGGTTTCCCGGTCGACCTGCACTGGACGATCACGCAGCGGACGCACCAGGTCATCTGCGGCGTCCTGCAGCGCGAACAGATCGCAATTGTGTTTCCAGCCTTCGATATTCGCGACCGCGATGAACGGCTCGATCGGGCAGTTACCCGCACCTGCGCCCTGACCCGCCAATGAGGCGTCGACGCGCGTGACGCCTTCTTCCACCGCGACCACACTGTTGGCGACCGACAACGACAGGTTCTCGTGGGCGTGAATGCCGATCTGAGTGCCGGGATCGAGCACGTCGCGGTAGGCGCGGATGCGATCGCGCGCGGCCGCCATGGTCAGCCGCCCGCCGGAGTCGGTGACGTAGACGCAGTGGGCGCCATAGGATTCCATGAGCTTGGCCTGGGCCGCCAGCTCCGTGGGCTCGGCCATATGGCTCATCATCAGAAACCCGGAGACATCCATGCCGAGTTCGCGAGCCTTGCCGATGTGCTGAGCGGAAATATCGGCTTCGGTGCAGTGCGTGGCAATCCGCACGGACCGCACGCCGAGCTCGTAGGCGCGCTCGAGCTCGACGATGGTGCCGATGCCCGGCAGCAGTAGCGTGGTGAGCACCGCATTGCGGATGTTCGCCGCCGCGGCCTCGAGCCATTCCCAGTCGGTGTGACTGCCCGGCCCATAATTCACCGAGCCGCCCGCAAGGCCGTCGCCGTGAGCGACCTCGATGGCGTCGACACCAGCCGCGTCGAGGGCAGCGACGATGCGGCCGACATCGGCCGGATCGATGCGATGCCGGATCGCATGCATCCCGTCACGCAGGGTGACATCCTGGATGTAGAGTTCGTGGGTCATCGAACCGCCTCCGTGACAGAATCAGCTACTGCGGCAACGGCTTTCCGTCGAGCAATGGATTCCGCGACCCGCAAAGCCGCGGATGTCATGATGTCGAGATTGCCCGCATATGCGGGCAGATAGTGCGCCGCACCTTCGACTTCGAGGAAGACCGACACGCGAGTGGTCACCGGTCCGGCACCTTCCGGCACAAGCGTGTACACCGGCTCGCCCTCGGCAATCGGGGTGAATTGAACTTCTTGCTTCAAGCGGTAACCCGGCACGTACTGCGAGACCCGCTCGGCCATTTCGGCGATCGAAGCGCGGATGGCCTCGTGGTCGGCGTCGCCGATGAGGCAGAACACCGTGTCACGCATGATCAGCGGTGGTTCAGCCGGGTTGAGAATGATAATGGCCTTGCCACGCGCCGCACCTCCGACGGATTCGATCGCGTGTGAGGTGGTTTCGGTGAACTCGTCGATATTGGCGCGTGTGCCCGGGCCTGCCGACTTGGAGGCGATGGACGCCACGATTTCCGCGTAATGCACAGGGGTGACCGCCGAGACTGCCGCAACCATCGGGATGGTTGCCTGCCCACCGCACGTCACCATGTTCACGTTGTCCACCCCAGCCTCGAGATGCTGGTCCAGATTCACCGGCGGCACCACGAACGGGCCGATGGCGGCCGGGGTGAGATCGACGAGCTGCTTCCCGTACGGTGCGAGTTTCTCAGCATTCGCGATGTGCGCCTTGGCGGAGGTGGCGTCGAAGACTATCTCGATCTCGTCGAAGTTCGGCAGTGCGATCAGACCGTCGACGCCCTCGTGTGTGGTGGGCACCTTCAGGCGCTTGGCGCGCGCGAGTCCGTCGGATTCGGGGTCGATGCCGACCATCGCACCCACTGCGAGCGTTTCGGACAGTCGAAGCACCTTGATCATCAGATCGGTGCCGATATTGCCCGACCCGATGATGGCCACAGCGGTCTTACTCATCAGCCTTCCTTCCGGGAGAACGTGGCGGAAACCGACCCGAGCGGGCCGATCTCGGCACGGATTCGAGTGCCCGGCGGTGTGGGCACCATAGGACCGAGCGCGCCGGAGAGAACGATCTGCCCAGCACGCAACGGGTTTCCGTATTCCTTGGCCGTGCGCGCCAGCCATGCCAGAGCATTCAGCGGATCGCCGAGGCAGGCGGCGCCGGTGCCTTCCGACACCAGCACGTCATCGGCGTACATTCGCATTTCGACCTCGCGGGGTTCGAACTCGTCCAGGCTGAGCTTTTGCTCGGCCAGAACGAACAAACCGCTCGAGGCATTGTCGGCGACCGTGTCGGTAATCGTGATGTCCCAGTTGGCGATTCGGGAGTCGACGATCTCGAGGGCGGCGACCGCATGGCCGACCGCGGCGCGGATCTGTTCGTCGTCGAGATCGCCGTCGGCAAGATCGGTCCGCAGGACGAAGGCGATCTCCGCCTCGGCCTTCGGCTGCAGCAGCCTGCGCGACGGAACCTCGGCAGCGCCCGACAAATCCATATCGGCGAACAGCACGCCGAAGTCGGGCTGGTCGACCCCGAGCTGCTGCTGCACCGCGGGCGAGGTGAGACCGATCTTGCGGCCGACGACCACCGCACCGTCGGCGATGCGACGGCGGGTCAGTTCCTCCTGCACGGCGTAAGCGAGAGCGATGTCGTCTACACCGAGCAGATCACGCAGCGGTTCCACCGGCTGCATTGCACGGATAGCGCTTGTCACACGGTCGGCAGCAAGCACGACGGTGTTCGCATCGACGTCGGTTGTGCTCATGGGTGAATCCACATCCTTCCGGTAGCTGCTGTGGCGATCATGCCCCGGCAGCGGGGCCGAGCCCAGCTGGGCGTTCCGCTGTACAGCACGACAGTCACTGCTGCTGACGCGAGCTCGCGAAATGGTCAGTGACAAGGGCGTTGAATACGAGAGGCTTCTCGACGTTGACCAAGTGAGCGGCGCGGTGGATCACGCGCAGGGTCGAGTCCGGGATCAGTTTCGTCATCTCCCGTACCAAAGCCGGAGGGGTCACCTCGTCGAACTCACCGGCGAGAATCAGTGCGGGCGCGGTGATGTGCGGCAGCAAAGGGCGGGCGTTATGAGTTGCGAGGGCCTCGCAGCAGGCGGCGTAGCCCTTCGGGTTCATCGTCGACAACATCAGCAGCGACTGGGCATAGGTCTCCGGCTCCCGTTCCGCGAATCCGGGTGCGAAACGCCGCACAGCGGTGCGCTGCACAATCTCCGACAGTCCCCGCGTTCGCACGGTCAAAGCCCGCGTATGCCAGAAGTCCGAGTCGTACTCCGTTGCAGCACAAGCGATCACGACCGACAGGACACGATCCGCATATCTCGCGGCAATGGCTTGGGCGACTGCCCCGCCGAAGCTGAGGCCGACCACGACGAACCGGTCCACCCCCAGCGCGTTCATCAGAGCGATCACATCAGCGGCGAATCCCGCCACCGTGCACCGCTCATCTGGTACCGGGGTACCACCGTGTCCCGGCAGATCCACCGCGATGGTGCGATACCGGCCCGAGAACTCGCGCAGCTGGTCGTCCCACATGGAAATCGTGGTGCCGAGCGCCCCGATGAACACGACGACGGGAGCGTCGGTCAGGCCGTTATCGATGAAGTGCGGGTAGCTCATCGCTGTCGCGCGGTCGTCACGGCGAACCCAGCGATCCAGGCCGGAATCGACTCGTAGAAGCGGTAATTCATCTCGTAGCCTCCACTCGCCTGCAGAGAGGAGTAGGCCGCGATCCAGGTCCGCACCTCATGCGCGGAGCCGCCGCCCTGCTGCCCCATCCATTCGACGGTCCAGTCGTCGAATGCCGCGAGGTCACCGTCCTGCAGCAGGTCGAGCAGCTGATTGTCCCAGCTCGGGTTGATCGGCAGGATCGTGCTGGTCCCCGCGACATAATCGCGACCGGCCTGTACTACCCGCTGTTCGCCCTTGGCACGCTGTTCCGGTGTCGGCGGGTGACCCTCGATCAGCGCATCCGCGACCCGCGGCGGCGCACCCTCGAGCACCGGTACCGGCGGATCGTGCGACAACCCGCCGGAGGCCAAATACAACACGCGAAGATCCAATTCGTCGGCGGCTTGGCCTATCGCAGTGCCGAGTGCTCGAATGCGGCTCACTGGACCGAGGGGCGTAGCGACCCCGTTGACGAACACCGGCACCACAGGAACCGCATCGATCCCGCCGAACAGCATCTCGAGGGGCTGCGCGAACCCATGATCGACGGTCATCCGCGCTGAAATGGTCAGATCGATCCCTCGATCGAGCACACCCTGGGCGATCAGCTTGGCGGCGCCGGTATCGACCGACACTTTGCCAGCCGCGCTACCGAAGTCGCCCACCGCGTTCGCTTCTGTTGCCAGACAGAAGGGCGGCATCTCCTTGTAGAAGAAGCCGTTGTAGTGATCGGGGGCGTACAGAACCACCAGCTCGGGGTCGAATTCGGCGATGAATTTCTTCGCGGTAGTGATGGCTTCGCCGACTCGGTCCAGTACGTCCAGAGCGGGGTCGTTTTGGCCGATCAGGGGTGAGTGGGACAGACCAACGGCTGCTGCGGTCATGAGCGATTCCTCGGAATTGGTGAGCGGGTGATTTCAGCGCGTCGCGGCGGGCGGGTGAATGACGACCTTGCCTGTCAGTGCGCCGTCGATCATGAGTTGGAAGCCTTTGTGAATATCGCTGAGCGGCAACGTTCTATCGATCACCGGCCGCACACCTGTGGACTCCATCATCCGCAGCATCGCGACGAGTTCACTGCGCGTGTTGCCCGTAGAGCCGAGGATGCGCTGTTGCAGGTAGAAAATGCGAGTCAGGTCTGCGGGCGGTTGCGCGCCCGTTGTCGCGCCCGCGACGACGATCGCTCCCCCGGGGCGCAACGATTTCAGTGAGTGCTCCCATGTTGCCGCCCCCACTGTCTCGATCACAACGTCCACCTTCTCCGGAAGCCGGTTACCCGTGGGCAGCGCGATGTCGGCGCCCCAGGCAAGCGCCTCCGCGCGTTTTTCCACGCTGCGGCTGGTTGCGTAGACGACAGCGCCTGCGGCGGCAGCGAGTTTGATCGCCGCCGAGGCGACCCCGCCACCGGCGCCTTGCACCAAGACCCGATCACCCGGCCGAATTCCGGCCTTGGTGAACAACATTCGATACGCGGTCGTCCAGGCGACGGGCAGACACGCGGCCTCATCGAACGACAGCCAGGAGGGCTTGGGAACCACATTGCGAGTCGGCACCGACAGATACTCGGCAAACGTGCCATCGAAGTGCTCGGACATCAATGCCCGATTCGGATCCAAGGTCTCGTCTCCCCCACCCGCGTCCGGGTCGGCGATCACCGGGTGGACGATCACCTCGTTGCCGTCCGCGTCATACCCGGCGGCGTCACAACCCAGCACAATCGGCAGCCGCTCCGGCGGATGGCCGACACCGCGCAACGTCCACAGGTCGTGCATGTTCAGCGAGGTCGCCATGACACGCACAAGCGTCCAGCCCGGTTTGGGCGACGGAGCCGGAATATCACGCACCACCAGACCCGACAACGGGTCCTCTGCGCTCTGGGAGATGGCCTGTGCTGCAAGCATGGGCTCAACGATCACCCGCCGGAGCTGCCCGGCCATAGCTCGTGTGCCGTCCTACGGAACAGGCATTGGTGTTCGGGGCGCAGCGACCGCTTTCCTGATGACATGACCTCCACCCTCGACCCCGCAACCGGTTGCGAGAGTGCCACCGCCACCCCCTGCGGTGCGCTGCGACGCCCGGCCGAGCTGGCTCGCAATATCGACGTCTCAGGGCTGGTCGATTCCGAGGGCGGCCTGCTGGACCGGGCCATCTTCACCGACCACCAGCTCTACAAGCAGGAACTCCGCCGGGTCTTCGCCCCCAGCTGGCTGTTCCTGGCACACACCGACCAGTTCCAGAAGCCGGGCGACTTCTTCACCACCTACATGGGCGAAGACCCGGTCATCGTCACCATGGACAAGAACCGCCGGATCCGTGCCTATCTCAACTCCTGCCGCCACCGCGGCGCCCGCGTCTGCCGCGCCGATTTCGGCGCGACTCGCAACTTCACCTGTACATATCACGGTTGGGCCTATGACCTGGACGGCAAGCTCGTCTCCATCCCGAACCAGGACGGCTACCCGCAATCCTTCGACACCGGGGATTGGGGACTGGTCGAGGTGCCGCACGTGGAGTCGTATCACGGTCTGATCTTCGGCACCTGGAATCCGCAACCCGCCTCATTGCGCGAATACCTCGGCGATATGGCCTGGTACATGGACGCCATGCTCGACCATGACGACGCGGGCACCACGGTCGTGGGCGGAGTGCACAAGTGGGTACTCGAGGGCAATTGGAAATTGGCGGCCGAGCAGTTCGCCACCGATTGGTACCACGTCAATATGAGCCACGCGTCGGCACTCATGGTGCTCTCGCCGGAAAAGAAACCCAAGACCGAGATCGTCCACCGCACCGGGCGACAGTACGTCGATCCCAACGGCCATGGCGCAGGGTTTCCCGTACACCCGCGCAACAGGTTCAACGCACAGCAGGTGCACGACTGGACCGATTACGACGCCCTGCGTGAGCGACTCGGTGATGCCCGCGTCGAGGGCCCACTCACCGACGGCCATGCCACGGTCTTCCCCAATTTCTCCTACCTGCCGGTGATCGGCACCATCCGGGTCTGGCATCCGAAGGGCCCCGATCGCATGGAAGTGTGGTCGTGGACCGTCGTCGACAAGTCGATGCCCCCGGAAGTCCGTGAGGCTCAACGGCTCTACAACCTGCGCACCTTCGGCCCCAGCGGCATCTTCGAGCAGGACGACGGTGAGAACTGGAGCGAGGTGCAGGCCATCTCGAACGGTTTCATCACCAACCGAGTGCCGCTCAACTACCAGATGGGCATTGGCTCCGAGCAGGAAGACGGTCGCTTTCCGGGCAAGACCAGCGAACTCTACAGCGACGCCGCCGGGCGCGCCTTCTACGGCCACTGGCGTGACCTGATGAACACCCCCGCCTGGCACGAGAAGGAGAAGCGATGACCGGCAAGGGAATTCGTGTCGCGGCTCTCGACGACATCCCCGTCGGCGAGGGAATCGCGATCAACAAATCCGTCACAGGCACGGGCGACGATATCGCCTTGCTGCGCGACGATGACGGCAGCGTCTACGCGCTCGACGACACCTGTACACATGAGACCGCTTCCCTCGCCGAGGGGTGGGTGGAGGGCGGATATGTCGAGTGCCCGATGCATTCGAGCAAATTCTGCCTGAAAAGCGGTGAGGTGCAGGGCCTTCCGGCGACGGTGAACGCGTGCCCGCATCGAGTCGAGGTTCGTGACGGCGACGTCTGGCTGTTCCCGAACGAGGCGCCATGACCGGCGGCGTTGTCGTGGTCGGTGGTGGGATCGCCGGCGTGAGCACCGCCGCGGCGCTGCGCTCGGCCGGTTTCGTCGGTGACCTCACCCTCGTGGATGCCGGCGAGTTCCCTTACGACCGGCCACCGCTGTCGAAGGACTATCTCGCGGGCACCAAACAGCTCTCCGAGATCGCCCTGCAACCGCCGCAGTGGTATGACGATCAGAAAATACGACTCCTGACCAAAAGCCGGGTAACCGCGCTGCGCCCCGACTTTGGTGCAGTCGAATTGACCGACGGCACAACGGTTTCGGCAGACCGCGTCGTCCTCGCGACCGGTGGTCGCGCAGCCCGCCCGCCCATTCCGGGTAGCGAAAATGTACGTGTTCACGTTCTGCGTAGCGCCGAAGATGCCGATCGACTGCGCGATACGCTCCGGGCCGGAGCTCGAGCACTGGTGGTGGGAGCAGGGCTCATTGGAGCCGAAGTCGCCTCTACCGCAGTCGATCTCGGGTGTGAAGTGGTACTCGTAGACCCCGCCGATCCGCCCCTGGCACAGGCGATAGGCCCGGAGATCGCCACCTGGCTCCACCGCCTGCACGGCGAGCGCGGCATCCGCAGCATGCGTGCGAGCATAGAAACACTGCGCGACACCGGATCCGGCATCGAGGCTCGGCTGACCGGGCACGACGTGCCCTTGCTTTTCGACGTCGTCATCCTCGGTGTCGGCATGGTTCCGGAAACCTCGCTCGCGGAGGCGGCCGGACTCGAAGTGGACCGTGGCATCGTTGTGGACCGGACTCAGTCCACCTCCAACCCGGCGATTCTCGCTGTCGGAGATCCAGCGCGCGTCAGCCACAACGGAGCGTTGCTGCCACGCACCGAGCATTGGGAGGCTGCCCAACACGACGGGCAGCGCGCCGCCGCGACCATCCTCGGTATCGCCCCTCCGGCCGACACCGCACCCTGGTTCTGGACCGACCGCCACCACCGGCATGTGGAGGCGGTCGGTGAAATGTCCACCGCCGAGCACATCGTGCTGCGCGGCGCACTCGGCGACTCGTCGTTCTCCGCATTCGGTCTGGCTGGTGGTCTTGTGGTCGGCGCAGTCGCCGTCGACGCACCAACCGCCGTGCGTGCCGCACGTCGAATGATCGACCGAGGCATCGCCGTGGACTCCGACCGGCTCGCCGACACCGCAACCGACCTCCGCAAACTGCTGCGCGGCTGATGTGCCGCTCTGCGGCACAACCGCTTCGGCGAGCTCCTGCAGAAGGGATGGAATGACACCGTGAGCACCACGACAGCGCAGTCCGCCGCCGGCCGACGAGCCGACCGCGAGACCCACTTCGAAGTAGAACAGTTCTACTACCTCGAAGCCGATTTGCTCGACGAGGGCCGGTTCACCGACTGGCTGGAGCTGCTCGACGACGACCTGGACTATTGGATGCCAACGCGCACCAACAGGTTGCGACGCCAACAGGCCCTCTCGATCGCCGCGCGCGGCGAGGCCGGCTACTACGACGAGACGAAGGAAAGTCTCGCGTGGCGCATCCGCCGCTTCGATTCCGGCATGGCCTGGGCAGAGGACCCGCCCTCACGCACGCGGCATCTCGTCACCAATGTGGTCGTCCACCACGTGGATCCGGAGGAAAGCCCCGAATTCACCTCCGACGACCTCCTGGTCCGTTCGGCCTTCCTCGTATACCGCAACCGGCTCGAACGCGAAGAGAACGTCTTCGCCGGGCAACGCACCGACCTGCTGCGACGAACCGCCGCCGGACTGCGTGTGGCCCGCCGCACGATCCTGCTGGACCAGAACATCCTGCAGGCGAAGAACATCTCGACCTTCTTCTGACATCGAGGGGAATCAACCGTGTCCATTTCCGAACTCGACCTCGCACTCCGGCAGCGCGACATCGAACTGACCCACCACACCGTTGCGACCAGCCTCGGCACGATCGCGGTCGCCGAAGCAGGCTCGGGTCCCGTACTCGTCATGTTGCACGGCGGCGGCCCCGGCGCATCCGGAGTCAGCAACTACCACCAGAACCTGGCCGCGCTGACTCGACGCTTCCGAGTCGTCCTGCCCGACCAGCCGGGGTTCGGCGACAGCTACCGGCCAAGCGAATCCGATCTCGACGCGCGATCCATTACCGAGATCACTGTCGACGCACTGTTTCCGGCCTTGGATGCACTCGACATCGAACGCTTTCATCTGCTCGGCAACAGCCTCGGCGGTGCGGCGGCGATCGCCATGGCCCAGGCGCGGCCCGAGCGAATCTCCGGACTCGTCCTGATGGCTCCTGGCGGCGGCTGGCTACCGTTCGGGCCCACGCCGACCGAGGGTCAGAAGGAGATGTTCCGCTACTACAACGGCGGCGGCCCGAGTCAAAAGAAGATGGCCGACTTCATCCGCACCATGGTCTTCGACCACAAGCAGTTCGGCGAAGACGTCGTCAAGGCACGCTACGAGGCATCACTCGACGAAAGCCACGTCGAGTTCTACCACCACTACAACGCGGCGTTCGCCAAGCGCCACGGAATGGACCCGCTGTGGCGGGACCTGCACAAGATCAAGGCGCCCACGCTGCTGCTGTGGGGACGTGACGACCGCACTATCACCCTCGACGGCGCACAGCTCATGCTCAAGCAGATCCGCGATGTGCAGATGCACATCTTCGGAAAGTGCGGTCACTGGGTGCAATTGGAGCGGGCACGCGAATTCGAGCGTCTGGTCGGCGATTTCCTGGCGGAGCTGGCATGAGTGGCTGGCTCGACGGTTACGTCGCCTTGGTAACCGGAGGCGGCACCGGCATCGGACGGGCCGTCGCCGAACGCTTCATCGCCGAAGGCGCATCCGTCACGATACTCGGACGCCATAACGACCGCCTGGAAGAAGTCGTCGAGCAGTCACCCGACCCGTCGCGCATCCATGCCGTCGAGGCCGACGTCCGGAATTCCGATCAACTGCACGCTGCCGTCGCCGAAACCGTTGAGCGCTTCGGCAAACTCGACACCCTCGTCGCCAATGCCGGTATCTGGGATTACCAGCGCCAGCTCACGCGCTTGAGCGCCAAGGAACTGTCCGACACGTTCGACGAACTGTTCTCGATCAATGTGAAGGGCTATTTCCTTGCGGCGGAAGCTGCTTGGCGCGAACTGGTGAAAACCCGCGGCAGCATCGTCATGACGCTGTCCAATGCCTCCTTCTTCGTCAACGGAGGCGGCCCGGTCTACACCGCGAGCAAACACGCTTGCCTCGGCCTGATGCGCGAACTCGCCTACGAACTCGCCCCGAAGGTGCGGGTGAACGGCGTCGCGTGCGGAGGGATGAACACCGACCTGCGCGGGCCGGAATCGCTTTCCCTGCACGAGCGTTCACTCGCCAGCTCTTTCGCGAAGAAGACATCGGACGCTCCCCCGCCGCCGATTCCGTTGCACGATTCCAGCACCGATCCCCGCGACTTCACCGGCTCATATGTGCTACTCGCCTCTCGGGAGCAGAGCGGCCCCGTTACCGGACAGGCGATCTCGGTCGACGGTGGCATCGGAGTGCGAGGCTTCGCCACCGCCGCCGGCGGCGACCATCTCTAACCCGCTCGACGACGAGCACGAGGAGCATTCATGATCACGACACCGTCGGTGAATTCCGGTACCACGGTGGATATCAATCCCGCGACGGCAATCCGCGGAAACGCCGCCTACCAACCCGACGGCGTCGTGATCCGGTATGACGGCGGCGATCTGACTTACGCGCAATTGGAAGAACGCGCCGCAAGACTCGCCGCCGTACTCGCCACGCGCGGTATCACCGACGGAGACCGAGTGGCCTACCTCGGACTCAACAGCCCGTCCTTCCTCACCACCATGTTCGCGACATTCCGGCTCGGTGCGATCTTCGTGCCGGTCAATTTCCGGCTCACGGGACCGGAATTGCAGGCAGTCCTGCACAGCAGTGGAGCAACGGCGATCATCTGCGAAGACGGTCATCGCGAAACGCTCGACAGGGTTCGCGTACAAACCTCGCTCCGGCATTTCCTGCTGGTGGACGATGATCCCGAAGCGCCCATTTCTACGGACGCAACCGACCCCTGGGAACTATCGAGCCCGCTGTGCACCGCTGTGGAACCAGCCGCCCCACCGGTACGGCGAGGGTTCGATGACCCGGCGATACTCATGTTCACATCAGGCACCACCGGCTTGCCGAAGGGTGTAGTACTCACCCACGGCAATATCTGGTGGAATGGCGTGAACGTCGATGCGCGACTCGATACCCGACGCGGTGACGTCACTCTCGCCGTCGCCCCGCTGTTCCACATCGGCGGTCTCAACGCCCTAGCCCTGCGCACCATCCTCCGCGGCGGAACCGCGGTGATCCACCGTAGCTTCGAACCGAATGCCGCCCTGCGGGACCTCATCGACTACCAGGTGAACTCGTTCTTCGCCGTGCCTGCCATGCTCACCGCGTTGGCCCGGGTTCCTGGCCTATTCCGAACCGAGCTGCCCTGGTTGCGAAGCATCGTTGTGGCCGGTGCGCCGGTACCGCCGTCGCTGATCGAGTCGTATGCCGCGCATCGCATCACATTGCAGCAGGCATGGGGCCTTACCGAAACCGCTCCATTCGCAACACATCTGCCAGCCGAGCACACCCTGACAAAAATAGGATCTGCCGGAATTCCCATGCCGTACACAGAGGTTCGTGTCGTCGACCCCGCCACCAATACGCCCGTGGAGTGCGGCGTGAGCGGCGAAGTCGTTGTGCGGGGCCCGAACGTGACACCGGGATACTGGAACAACGATGCCGCCACCGCCGCCGCTTTCGACGAGAACGGCTGGTTCCACTCCGGCGATATCGGCTACCTCGACAACGACGGGTACCTGTTCATCGTCGACAGACTGAAAGACATGATCATCAGCGGCGGCGAGAACATCTACCCCGCGGAAGTCGAACGCGCCCTTGCCGACCTACCCGGCCTGGTCGATGTAGCGGTCGTCGGCGCGCCCGATGATAAATGGGGCGAAACCGTCGTCGCCGTCGTCGCCTGCGCCGAGGGCACTCAACCGAGCATCGAGGAGATCCGCGCGCATGCGTCGGCCACACTGGCGCGCTACAAGCTGCCCCGGGAGCTGAAGCTCGTGAAATCGGTACCGCGCAACGCGTCCGGCAAACTCGACAAGATCGCCATCCGCGGCTTACTGCACGAGGACCGTTGACCATGTCCATCGAGCCGATTCCCGTTCCCGAACTCCCCCACCCCTGGATCACAACGATCCGAATGCGCAAGCACACAACCGTTCTCCTCGATGTTCGACGCCCCGCCGACTGCAGCGTCACGGTCGAACTGGAGCGCTGCGCCAGCGGCCGCCTGCGCGAGGCCTACCCGGTCAGCACCCACGACATCGAGGCCCGCATCACCGGCCGCATACCGCAGGCACTGCTTGTCGAACTTCTCGCCAGTCTGGTGTCCGCCCTCGAAAAGGCGGATCCACAGTGCCGCAAGATAGTGTTCGCGACCGTCGTGGGCGATATAAACGCACCCGCCACAGCCGAGGCGGCTGGCTTTCGATATGTCGTGGACGTCGACCTCCCCGACGCTGAGGTCTCACTGTTCGTGGCCGAGCCCAACTGGGTAACGGCAGTCGACATGGACCTCGACCGGGTGCCCGGTACCTAGCCGAATTCGGACAAGACGTGACTGCCGGCGCCATGCGGCACTTTCGTTTGTCGAGACGTCAGGATGGACGCCCTGACGAAAGCTGATCGCATGGCGCGGACAAGCAACGGCGGTTGAGTCTCCGATGTCTGGTCGGCCCGAGCGGGGCACCTATGACGATGACTGCGAGCGGCCGATTGCCGAGCACGAGGAGACTCAGCGGCAGCTCCGTACCGGAAAAGCCGCAGAACTCGTCACATTGACAGAACTTGCGGCCGCATTGCTTCACCGAGGCTGAACAGCTGCCAGGCTGGTTAAAGCCGCTCAGGTTATGTATGTTGCGACCGGTCCGGCGCCCAGTGCCCAAGCGTTCGGAGCGGCGCGGGTGCTTCCGCAATGCCAACCGTCGCCTGAAGACCGTGGCGCGGAAGGCGGTGGTCGGCTGAAAGCGGTAAGAAGCTTCCATCCTCGCAGTCGGTGCACGCCCCAGAGTCAAGGTGGCTGGACGGCAATGGCGTGAAACCTCGGTCGCGGAGCGCCGGTCGACGAGCATGTGCATGCTTCCCTCCCAGAGTGCCCCCTCGAGGATCCGGCAGCGCGTTGGTCCCGCGCCTGACGGTATTCGAATGCAGGCCGGACACGGGCCAGGGCCGCGACAGCTGCGGCAGTGACAGGCACAGGTGCTATTGGGGAGCCCCTGCTGCGCCCACCGCCATCTGGGCGGCCGAAGACGGCCGACTGTCGGCCCCTAACATTGACCGTCCTTGCTCTCGTCCGCCGACCTCGTCCGCCGACCGATCGCGGCGAGTGCCCAACCGCACCCGGGCAGCTGGCCGACCCACGGTGTCACTGTGGTCGGCCCGAAAAAGAATCTCGCCTGGTCATTCCGTCACTTTTAATAGACGCATTGTCATTCTTGACGAACCGGGGTCGGGTTTGCATCATTGTCAAGTAGAAGTGCCGATCCGGTATACGCAAGTTGACACCACAGCTCTGACCAAGGGGTAGCCACGATGACCACGCCCATCGCCGAACCGCTTCGCGACGACCGTGCCGCCGTCGACAAGGCCATCAGTCTGCTGGTCGCCTTCGGCGATAAGGCCAGCACCGGTGTGGGCGTCAGCGAGCTTGCACGCCGCGCACAACTGAGCAAATCCACTGCGTTTCGCGTACTGGGGATGCTCGAGCGCAATGGAGTCGTGGAACGTGTCGGCACCGGTTACCGACTCGGGGCCAGGCTGCATAAACTCGGCCAGGCCGTGTACTCCCCTGAGCACGAACACCTCCGTGACCTGATGATGCCGCACCTCACCGAGCTGTACGAAATCACGCACCACACCGTGCACCTGGCAGCGCTATACGGAACCGATGTCGTGTACCTCGCCAAACTCTACGGCCATCGCACAGTGCAAGCTCCCTCACGTATCGGCGGTCGGCTACCCGCGCACGCCACAGCGGTCGGCAAAGTGCTGCTGGCCTACCATTCCCACATCGCCGCTCAAGCTTTGAGCTCCCCGCTGGCGACCCTCACCCCACACACCGTCACCGACGCCGTTCGCCTCACCGACGAACTGATAACTATCCGACGCCACGGGGTTGCCCACGACAACCAGGAAAGCCGAATCGGCCTGTCCTGCATCGCAGCACCGATATTCGACCACCGTGGCCGAGCCATTGCCGCCCTCTCGATCGCCGGGCAGCACGAACGACTGGATACACGCCGCCTCGAGATCACCCTCCGCCAAATCTCCTCGGCGGCCTCGCAGGCTGTCGCACGCACCCACTTGTCTCGAACGGCATAGTCGGCCGCCGCTCTCAATAGGAACAATGGTTGATCCGGATATTGCTCCGGCGATACCGAAATTCCGACGCTGCAAATACGATCAGCGTCACAAGGATTCAGGGCGAGACTCGTCAGCGCCTCATTTACGCCGCAGTGGGAACTGTATCCGAACACTCAGAACGCGAGGACTGAGGCATCCACGTCTTATCGGCCTGCACGAACGCGACCGCGACCTCGACCGGCCGCGCAAACGTCGGTGTGCGGAGGCTTCAGCCGCGCACGCGACCAGGGTGGCATCTACTCGAGTTCGCATCCTCCTAGGCACCACCGAGCAAACCCGAACGCGTCAGCACCTACGGCAAAGTCGCAGCCCACTCGGCCCGTTCTCGGTCGCCGAGCTGGCGAAAACGTTGGTCGATCACGACCGGCAGTTGACCGTCGAAATCAACGAAGTCCCTTGGCATTTTGGTGGCATCCAAGATGGTGAACCGCGCCGAACGAACCGTATTCAGGCCAGGGCCAGGACCTTCCGCCGCCGAAGTACGTGGGCGCCGAGTGCCCTCCGGACGCATTGAATGCGTCAATACCTCTGTAACGCAAAGGAATTGACCATTCGGCATTGCGAACCCGAATCGAATCAGGCCCTGCACGGTGAACTCTGGCGCGTGGCATACGAACCCAAATCGGCTCTGGGGTTCGCCGCGCTGCTGGCACGCTCGCGGGCGGGCCGACCTCCCGATAGCCCATCAACCTCCACATTGTGCCTGCAGGTGATAAAGCGCTGGTCCGCACCGCGTACGAGCGAATCCGCTGCGAGCGCGAAGTCTTCGACGCCAACACCCTGATCACCGCAGCGTTGGCGGAGCTCCGCGCGCGACCGCTCGACCCGCCGTATTCGATGCTGGTCGTCGATGAGTGCAAGACGTAACGTTGATGAGCTTGCGACTGGTCGGGGAGATTGCCGCCGACACCCCCAATTCCCTGCTGTTCGTCGGTGACGGTCAACAGCAGGTAGATCCCGGTGGCTGGCGGCTGTCGCACGTCGGGTTCGACGTTCGCAACCGCAGCGAAGCCCTGGCCGTCAACTATCGCAACCGGGCCGCAATTCTCGCTTACGCCAAGGGCATCGCCGCCCGCAACACCGTCGACGACCTTGACGGCGCCCGGCGTGACGCTGCGCGACGCGCGCGGCGTCCTCGATGGCGGGCACGTCGACGAATGGGCGGGACCCGACGACCAGCTCGATACCGCACTCATCACGGCGATCCACGCACTCGACGCACCCAACGGCCACCTCGCCGTGATCACCCGCACCAACACCGAGGCCAATCGCTTCCTGCGGGTACTGAAAGCGGCCAGCATCCCGATCCAGCTGCTCGAAGACTACGACGGCACCTATGTTGACGTACTGAAGGTCGGCACCGTCCAACGCGCCAAAGGGCTGGAATTTCCAGCGGTCTTCCGCCCGGTACTGCCCGGCGAACGGCCCCGCCGCCGGACCGCGTCACAACAGGACACCGACGAACTCGCCGCCCGCCGACAACTAGTCGCCGTCACCCGCGCCCGAGACTACCTCTGGCTCGGAATCGCCGACGGAGCACTTTCCGTAATAATCGACAACGTTGAACGGTGGTGTCGACCATCGGCGTCTACTGCCCGAGTCTGTAACCAGATGCCCGCCGCAGCGCAGGATGTCACTGACTTATCACTGCACCCACACCCTTCGGAGCGTCCCGGTTCGAGACCGGCCAGCCCGGACCCAATCGTGCGTTGGATCTCCAAACGTTGGTGCGTGCTGGCATCCTCGAAACAGCAACTGCGACAAGGGGGATCATGACTACCACACCACCGAACTGGTATCCCGACCCTGAGGACCAGGGTTTTCTGAGGTATTGGAACGGCACGGACTGGACCGGCGACCGCAAACCTGCCTCTGCCATCGATGTCACCGGACATACCCAGCAGGGCGTCGCGCAGGCCCCGAAGGTTCCACTGTTCGGCACCCGCGCCTATGCGAAACGACAATCACAGGAGCTGGCCGACGCCCTCACTGAAAATCAAAGACTCCGAGCGCATTTGGCGAGCTTCGGAGGATTGGAAGTCGCCGAACTACAACGCCTGCGCGACCAGCTCGCAGCGCAGATCACCGACCAGCAGACGCTGCTGGACAGCCTGCGAACGCAAGTAATCAGCACTCGAGAAGAGCAAGTGCTTCAAGAGATCGGCATCTACGAATACCGTCATCCCTTGTCGGACGCGGTCGCTTACCGCGACGACCTCAAACATCTACAAGGCGAAATCAAGGAACTGGCGCGCCGCGACGGCGGCGCGATCGAGGCATCGACTACCTGGTCCGTCAACGGGTCGGTCACCGAGGGCCGCAAGATGATCCGCGAATACTCGATGCTGATGCTGCGCGCCTACAACGCGGAGGCCGACAACCTCGTCCGAAGCCTCAAGCCGTACAAGCTAGCGTCGGCGCTCGAACGCCTCGACAAGATCGCTATCACCATCGAACGGCTGGGCAAGACGATGCAGCTGCGCGTCGCCCCGCACTATCACCAGCTCCGCCGACGCGAGCTGGAGTGGACAGCCGATCACCTCGAGAAGATCGCCTGTCAGAAACAGCGCGAGCGCGACGAACGCGACCGCCTGCGTGAGGAGCGCAAAGCGCACGAGGAACTGGCCCGCGAGCGAGCGAAACTCGAACAACTGCAACAGCAGGACCGCGATGCCCTTGCCGCGCTCGTGGCCGCAGGCAAAAACGACACCGCGGACGCCGAAGACCTGCGCGCACGGTTGGAGGCACGGGAGCTTGCGCTCACCACGATCACCAACCAGGAGAACGACATTCGCATCGGCCACGTCTACGTTATCTCCAACATCGGCGCGTTCGGCGAGGGGGTAGTCCAGATCGGTATGACCCGCCGCCACGACCCGTCAGAACGCATCCGTGACCTGAGCAACGCATCAGTGCCGTTCCGATACGACATCCACGCCCTTTTCTACGCCGACGACGCGGCCGGAATCGAAGCCGAGCTGCACCGGCGCCTGGCACACAAACGCGTCAACCAGGTCAACCAACGCCGCGAATTCTTCTACGCCACTCCCGCAGAAGTACGTGAGCACCTACAGGCACTGACAGGACAGCTCCTCGAGTTCAACGAACTCGCCGAAGCCGTGGAATACCGTCAAAGCCGCACCAGCCTTCGAAATACCGGCCAGCAATGATCCTGTGCAACACCATGCTTCGAGACACCAGCGTCCAGTAGTCAGATATGTCGATCGGAGCTCGGTTCTCCGCCCTGTCGCCGTCCCCACGGTTATGCGGTCTGAGATCCATGTGAGGCAACGATGCGATCTCACCGGTTTCCTGTGCTTGGAGGGGCTGGGCGCGGCAGGATGGTTGCCATGCCGGAAGCTAAGGGCCAGTTGACAATCCGCACCCACGGCAGCGCCGATGACCTATTCCAGCTCCTCGAATGGCTCAACGACGACGATGAGCTGAGGGGCCGAGTGAGCTTGCCCCCGAATCGGATTCGTCCGGGCCAGATGGGTGACCTCTACGATGTACTTGTCGTCGCCGTCGGCGCGGGCGGAATCGCCCCAGCCCTGGCCCGGTCGCTGACAGCGTGGTTCACCGTGCGCCGATCCGATATCGCCGTCACCCTCAAGATCGACGATCACACCGAGATCACCCTGGACGCCAAGCGAATCAAGACACCGCAGATCACTCAAGCATTGCAGAGCATGCTCGATCGGCCCCACAACCCACAGTGACACCGGCACCGAGTCGCAGCGGCTGGCGTGCCGCCCTGATCGGGGTCAGCCGGTACGTCGATCCCGAATTCCCCGACATTCCGGCTGCTCTCAACAACGTCGCGGACCTAGCCCGGCTGCTGACCGCACCCACCGGCAGCGCGCTTGCCGAGCACCAATGCGATGTCCTGACCGATCCTGAGCACAACGCGCAGGTCGGCAAAGCGGTCGCTTCCGCTGCGCGCGAAGCCGATGACGTGCTGTTGGTGTATTTCGCCGGACATGGTGTGGTGGATCGGCGTGGGCGACTGTACTTGGCGCTATCCGGCACCAGCCGAGACCACCCCGAGTGGAGCTCAGTGCCGTTCGCGACGCTGCGCGATGAACTCATCGCGAGTCCAGCCCGCGCACGCATCCTGATCCTGGATTGCTGCTTCTCGGGACGAGCGTTCGAGGCCATGGGTGCGTCCTCTTCGCTCATCGACGGTCAAATCGACATCCAGGGCACCTACACCATCGCATCCTCGGCCAGAAACGAACCTTCGATCGCGCCCGAGGGCCACCGCCACACCGCCTTCACCGCAGCCCTGCTCAGCACCGCCACCAATACTGGGCTCACGCTCGATCAGCTCTACCAGAAGGTCGACCAGACCCTGCACCGCGATGGCTACCCCCGCCCCCAACGACGAACCATCAACATCGCCGGTGAACTGCGTCTGTTCACCCCACCCGCCCTCAGACCGGTATCTGGTGGCGACGCCTCGACCGCGCCGATCATCAACCACCCCACCAGCTCTAGTACCGACGCCGACACGCTTTTCGAAAGCGGTCGGCGCTTCGCCGACGAAGGCGACCTCATCCAGGCAGAGAACTCTTGGCGGCTGGCCGCGTCGCAAGGACATACCGGCGCGATGAACAACCTCGCCACCCTGCTCGATACGCAAGGTAAAGTCCGCGAAGCGCACGAGTGGTACCGCGAGGCCGCCGAGCGGGGCAACGTCGATGCCATGGGAAACCTGGCAATCCTGCTACACCAGGTAAAACGGGTCAGCGACGCCGAACTCTGGTGGCGCCGAGCCGCGGAGTCCGGCAACACCGACGCCATGTACAACCTCGCCATCATGCTCGACAAATCCCGACACCTCGACGAAGCCCTCACCTGGTACCGGCGAGCCGCAGAAGCCGACCACACCGACGCGATGCACAACCTCGCGATCCGCCTGCGCTACCGCGGACAACTCTCCGAGGCCACCACCTGGTGGCAACGCGCCGGTCACCGACAGGCACAACGCACTAGCGAGAAGCTGCGCGGCCCGGTTTCACGAAAACAGTCACGGTGAGCGCTGCACCTGAGCGGCCCCCTGTTCCATTGGCATTATCGGCCCTACGCCTCCTACACCTAGGCTGCGTCGTCTGCTCTGAGGTTGGCTCCGCCAGCACCGTTCTCGATGAGGCGGTCGAGGATGTCGAGGCACCGATCGATCATCGCCTCGGATGATGTCGCGTGGTAGGTCGCGAGGACGATGTCGGTGACTTCGTAGGCCTCGGCCGCGGCGTGTGTGCTGATGTCTCCCGACTCGGCGCTCCATCGTTGCAGCCAGTCCTCGCACAGTGCGACGACAATGTCAGGCAGTTCTCCGAGTCGGCGGTGCAGTCCGTCGAGTACGTACGCCGGTGTCTCGCTGAACATTCGTGTGTCTCGAATTGCCTTGAGTAGGTCGGCGTAGGTAGACAGAGGCCCTTCCATATATCGGACCACGGCAGTTGTCTGCTCTCGAACTTCCCCGGCTTCGTCGTTCATTAGCCTGAGCAGCAGCCCCAAGGTGGGAGATGCTTCCGGTTCGCCGGGGTCGCTCGGCGGGAGACTGCTGACCAATTGGGTCAGGCAGTCCGCGACGGCCGCCCTGACGTCGGTATCGGCCAGGAATAGTTCGAGCAGGGGACGATCGAAGCCCGGCAGTTCGACGTTGTCGACAGCGAGCATCGTGGCCATCCAAGCTGCGGCAGTACGAGCATGTGTGCTCGGCGACGATGCCATCGCGCGAAGGAAGGCCGCCGTCGAAGCCGGGGATCGGTTTCTCATCAGCCACATCAGTTCCGGCAGTCTAGGAGCTTCGAGAACTCTGGGCGGCGCACTGGCAAGCCATTCTCGGGCCAAGGTGATCACGAACTCGGGAGCTTCCGACCATGTCAGTACCAGCGCTTGCGGTACGAGGACGCGAACGGCTTCGGATAGGTCTGTTGTCACCTGTTCCAGAAGCGGCTTGAAGAGAGGCAGACGCTCGGAGCGGGTCGCTGGTTGAGCTAGCAGCGCGGCGACTGTGTTGAGTGCGACACCTCGCGGCTGGCTATGGGCGCTACCGACAAGGTGGTCGTGCCAGACCTCGCCGCCGATGGGGTTCCGGCCGACATCGCAGATCTGGGTGGGTAGCAAGACGATGTCCTCAGGGAGGTCGGGTTGTCCTGCGAGATGATGAATACACCTCGCTATCGCAATGTCGAGATCCGGATCGTGCGGCCTGCCGAAAGCGTTGCGAATCGCGTCGTAGATTCGAGCGACCATCGTCCCGCGCCGGATCTCTTCGGATTCTGGTCGAGCTTGCAGTGCCGCTGAAATACCTTCGAGGACTGCGATTACTCCAGTTGCCGGCGCGGAGTTCGGGAAGTCGGTCAACAGGCGCGCGAAGCGGGCGGGATCACGTTCTGCAGCCGCACGCGCCGCCTTCTTCAGCGCGTACGCTCGATCTTCGTCTGTATCGAAATCCGGCCAGGCCGCTACCTCGGCAAGCCACTCTGAGTCGTCGAGGTCGGCAGGCACGGAGTCTTCGTCCCGCTCCCATGAAGAGTTGATCCAGAATAGTGGTGCAGGCTCGCTCGCGGCTTGCCCCAACACAGCATCGAGCCCATCCACGCGACGACTGAACGTCTCGGGCAGATATCCACCCGCATACCGTCGCAGTAGCGACAAGACGATGTGCTCTTCGCGCATCAGCGCAGTTACTGATTCCACGCCCGCCGCATGACAGGGTTCGCCGTGGATGCCGTACGCCGCGGTCACGAGACTGAGAGCATGGACACGCTGTTCGTCGCCGCCGTCGGCGACGACCCGCGCCACCACTGATCCCCATGCCCATCCGGGGGTGGCGCCGGCGGGGAGTCCGCGCACGCGGGGGTCCGCGATCCAGCTCGAGGTGGCGACAGATAGCGGCCGCATGATGAATGTAGGAATCGGCAAGACGGGACAGCCGTCCGGCGAGATCTATCCGATCCGCCTCCCGTGGCCTATGCCCGGCAGCCTTCAGAAGACTCCACAGGTCGACTGAATCCAGTTCGGCCGGTGCCGTCTTCAGACTCTGCCAGAGCACGGACACGGCAGCTGCTGGGTCTCCGTCCATCACGTAGGACAAGCGAGCCAATGCGAATCGCTTCAGCGCTTCGTGCCTGACGACGTTGAACGACATCAGGGCGAGGCGTTTGTGCAGCGTGCACTCGTCGATGCCCCATTCAAGTCGCAGCTTGTCGAATGCTGGCTCCTCCGTTTGCTTGTCGAGTTCGTGGCGCAACCCCTCCGCACTGAACCGCTTGGCCTTGTCCGCCAGACTCTTCAGAACTGGCACCTGCTCAGAGACGAAAACGGTGCGCCATCCCCGGCTGGTCATATTTCGAAGCCCATCCAGAAGGCCGATATTCCGCGGTTCTGTAAGAGGCCACGTTATTCCCTGGGACTGCACGCATTGATGCGCCTCGACAATTCGCCCTGCCGGCTTTCCGTATAGTCGAAACTCGATCGATCCCTCTGGATGCGTGGCTACTTGCAGCTTTGAATAGGTGCCGTCCAGAACTGGTAGGACACCGCGCAGTACAGTCCAGTAGCTCTCATATCCAACGGCGAATTCAGCCTCAAGCCAACCTCCCCCGCCGGAAGATTCCGCAGGCGCATAAGCATCATCGGGAGCGTGAGGTGGGCGCAAGGCGGCGAGAGACGCCCGGCCCAGATCTGCGGGCGCTACACGCGACGTAGAACGGCGCTGGGTGACGCGATGAGGATTAGGCAAGAACGCCAGCGCGTGACCTGCGGACCGGACGATATTGGCTTCGACAACCTGCCACGCCGGTTTCGGAGCGAGATCATTGATTTTCGCAACCAAATCCTGCACCGCGAATGTCGATGCCTCGTATCCCTCCGCCGACAACGACTGGACCGCGTCGGCGAATAGATGCGGGAACTGCCCAGCTTCGGCGAACTGGCGCGGTTGCGCGGAGGTTATGACCACGATCTCGTTGCCAGTGACCTCGTCCCAGTGGTGGGTGAACTTGTCCAAGGCGGCGCTGGTGAAGTCGGCCCCGCCCTTACCGGAGAAGCAGGTGTCGAGCATCAACAGCAATCGCCGCACTGGGGTCTGGTAGAGGATGATGCGCGCTATCGATGCAGTGGTGACAGCTAGACGGGGATCGGTCGGGTCGGTGTCAGCGGTGTAGAGCGCGTGCTCGTCGATGTGCTCCAGCCGTTCACCGTGGCCGGTGAAATACACCGCAACAATATCGGTGGGTCGCCGGTCCGCCGATGAACAGAACTCTGCCAAGGCGTCTCTCAACTGGTCGGCAGTTGGATTCAACCCGAGAGTCGGAACGAGTGTGTAACCGAAAGTGCCGGTGAACAACTCAATCAATTGCGCGTGCGCCGATACCAGCCCGGGGCGATCCCAAGCCGGTGCGTGCGTGAGTTCAGCAACCGCTGTCGCGATCAGAAACCTCCGCGGCTGCTCAAACGAGAACGTTTCAGTGGGCATGCAGGCCGTCGGTGATTGCTTGCCCGGTCAGCCCGTCGGTCAGATACGGGCTCGCATCGTGCGCCTTGGCGCCGTTGTCCACCACCGCATCCCACACCCGATGGGTAAACTCTCGACCGAACACCGGATCCAGCTTCTTCACCAAGGCGACCACATCGCCACGATCGGCGATATTCGTCCACACCAACTCACCTGCGCCGGGCCACGTCCCGACACCATCGACGGCTGCGGGCTGGAGGCGGTCGAAGATCAGGTTCGGAATCCCCAACGGCGAACCCAACGTCACCAACGCCCGCACCCCATGTCCCGGCATCGCACACAACGCCTCATAGGCCACCACCGATCCCAACGAATGCGCCACCACCACCCGCGTATCCGACCCGATCACCGCCCGCACCCGGTCCCGGATCTGCTCACGCAGGTCCGGCTCGAACAGATAACGGCGCACCTGCTTGAGATTCCCGATCATCACTCGCGGTACGGCCCCGGCGAAGAACCGCGACTGGGACAGCTGATGCAGGATCATCTGCACCGGCACCGGTGTCGAGGCCAGACTCTGATTCCCCGGCAGCCGCACCACCGGATCGGTCTCGGCTGCGGCGCGCCACCACGCCACCAACAACTCTTGCTCCCACCCCGCCTGGACGTCAGCCGGACTGTAGAACGGCTCACCCCCCGACAAGAACTGCCCGCGTGGACGGAACAGATCGCCGTAGAAACCTGCCACCACCTCGGCAGGCTCCAACACTGATGCCTCGCAACGTATCAGGCCGCTGTTCAACGCAGGCAGCCACTGATGGATCAACACCTGCTCGCCCGAAACCTGCGCACCGATCCCGTGTACCAACACTACCGGCGCCACCACAAACCCCTGCCTCAAGAACCTGAGCGATCACAGTGCCGACTACCTGCCGCGAGATCCGCCAGCGACGGAATAACCGCCGCACCCGAGTACACAGCAACATATTCGCGTTCGTCCGGTCTACACCACGCGTCACAGAGTAGCCAACCCCTTGTTTCAGGGTGCCACACAAGATGGCACTCAGCCGCGTCACCGCCATCGGCGTGCCCCAGGTTGCATCGGACTGGCAGCAAGCTGCCCGTCGGCGGCCGAGCGTCACAATACCTGTCTCAGGTGCCTACCGAGCAGCCCGATAACTCACCGAAGCACTCCCAAACCCTTACCGCCCGGAAACGGGTCGTCAGTCCCGACCACACTGAAGTTCTCGCGCGACCGACCTTCTCGCGGCGCTGATGGTCTGGATACGGTGAGCCTGTCCTCGGCACGCCGCCATGGCCGCGTCTACCGCTTGCGACGGTATGGCTTGGACGGTGGGGCGTGTAACTCCGAATTCAGCAGCGATCTGAGCGACGGTGTAGCGGCGTTTGCCGTGGGCATCGAGTTCCTCGTATAACCACCGTTTCCCCGATGACGGAAACGGTGGGATCGGCACGGAGTACTCGGTGTCGATGAACGCCGATCGCCAGTCAGGCACCATTGATGTTGGGTCGACAGCGGCAGCGGTAGGTCAAGGTTTCAGGAGATTCCGACGATTCATATCACCGGCGACTGGCGGTGCGGCTGACGCGACGGCTGCCCCTCACCACGGTGCCTGGGACTGGAGCAGCATCCCGCCACCTTGTACCGCTCGCCGAAGCCCCTACATCCGCCAGAGCAGAGCTGTCTCGATACAGATCGTTCACGAGACACGTTGCGGCCCAATTCGTTCCCGCAATCCGGCGTAGATGACCGCCTGCGCCGCCCCGGCGGGGTGGTAGATCCGATACCGGTCTGTTTGTTACGCACGGCCCCTAATCGACAACGGAATGTGGACGACCGGGATGGGTTATGGCTAATTTCAGCTCGTGTGCTGGAGCTTCCTCCGGCTGAGAGTTCAACGGTCGTAGGGAGTCACCGACACCGCAGGGGCACCTGCTCACACCACGGCGGTGTCGCGCGCTGTTTGTAGCCCTGCCCCTAAAGGGGTTGCCGTCGCAGAACTTTGAGCGTAGTTGAAGCCCCGCCTCGAAGGGGTCGCCATAGCATCGGCGCCGCTCCAGACGCACGCTTTTTCGAGAGGGATTTTGATGAGGGAAATTCACCGGCGGCTGGCTGTTGTCGCTGCCACCGCCACTTCGACCATGCTCGCTGCCGGGGTGTTCGCCGGGGTCGCGTCCGCGCGCACGCCTGCGGAGGACTCGTTCCTGCAGGATCTTGTGTCCCTCGGTGAGAAGCCGAATGTAGCGGCACCGAGGGTCGCGGACTCCACTATCAACCTCGGCTACGCCATATGTCAGGAGCTAGGAGAAGGGAGTAGCCCTGCCGATGTCGTGCTCCATCTGCACCGGAACGGTAAGCCCATGGATTCTGCCGCCAACTGGGTCGTCGTTGCACAATCCGATCTGTGTCCGCAGTACAAGGACTGGTAGCTCGGCTCGGCGACGTGCGCCAGTCGTACCTTGACACGGCGCGATATTCATCTGCGCTTTCTACAGTTGTCAGGACCTGGGTCCCGGAAGGATCGGTCTCTGGGCAGGTCAGGCCGTAGTGGTGTCCTGAGCGAAGGTGTTGAGAATCGATCGCTTTGCCGACATTGAGCCCCGGCTCGTCGAAACACCTGGTCATTCGGCACTTCGAGTGCCGATCAATCGCGTCGAAAACTGTTGCAGGTCAATCTGGTACGGCTCGTCATTGCCAGTCGAGCTGAACCAATCGCTGGTAATCAGCCATCTGCACGCTGTCATCGTGGACGAAGCCGTAGCTGGGCTCGGTGGACGTCGACAAGACGACGAGTGCGGCCAGTGACCTCTTCTCGCCGCGTCGAAAACAGTCGTAGGACACAACGTCTAGCAGTCGGCCGAGTTGTTGATAGTGATACAAACCATCAATCGCCTTCGACAATCCGCCGTACGTGATCGTCTGCCCCGTGTGCGCGACGGCGATCAGTGCAGCACGCGCCAGAACCGCTGCCGAGAACATCCGTTCGTTGACAACTACGGGCCTGTCCTGCCGCCACGAAAACTCCAGCATCTCACCGACTTTGAATGTCATCTGCAGCATCACCCCAACCTAACCCGCCACGACGGTGCGGTGCACATCCGCCTGATAACTCACTGCCGTGTGCTCGGAAAGCGTGGTTCCGTGCCCAGGCGATCCGGTCGCCGCCGTGGTTGGTCGCGATGGTGATGTCCAGCGGTGGCAGCATCGAATGCTGGCGTGGGTCTTCGTTGAGGATTGCGCGGCGCCGGGCGACGAGTACCTCTCTGGCGGCCATCGTCAACTCGTACACAGGCAGTACCGGGAAAGCACAGTTGGCTACGCCGGACCTCAGGGCTTCCGTGAGGGCGCTGGTCAGTCCGTCCGGGCCCGCGAGGGCTTGGTTCTCGCCGCTGGCCGTCACGATCGCACACGGTGTCGGCAGCGTGGCGACGCGTGCACGGTTCAGGGCGTACCCGGCCAGGCTGGTGTCGATTATCAGCACCAGCGCTTTCGCAACCGCGGTGCCGAGCAGCTCGTCGATCATCGACGTCACTGGTGCGTACGACCCCAATAGGTCGTCGACGACCGAATCGGCGCAGGGACTGTAGAGACGAAGGTCCGGGCCGAGGTAGCTGTAGACGAGCAGGTGCACGATCAGCAGGTCGACGTCTTCCCGTGCGGCCGCTGTCACCGCGGTGGTGAACACCGAACGCTCTGGGTTGTACAGCGAGGTCACCTTCAAGCCGGGCGCGGCGGCAGCGAGTTGCCCCTGCATGGCTGCGAATTCATGAATGCCGGGATCGGACAACTTCCACTCCGAAGGCGCGCCGGAGCCGATCAAGAGGTAGGAGGAGTTCGTCATCTTCGGCACCCACAACCAGTTCGGCGCGTCCGGATCGAACGACCGGCCGACCTGGCCAGGTACTGGGATCCGGTCGACACCGGCTCGTTCCACCTCGGCGGTCGCGGTCGACTCGAACGTGATGCTGAGTGCGGCTTCCGCCTTGCGCGCACCGTTGACCACGGCGTTGACCGTGTACCAGCTGTCCTGCCAGATTTGGGTGCGGAATCGAGACTTATCGACGTCGAGACGATCGGCTAGCGCTATCAGCCGACAGGACTCGACGAACTGCACCACGGTCGCCAATTTCGGGAAGGCGCCGCTTTTTTCGGCGTTGCGCAGCGTCCCTTCGCTAGCCGGCGCACGCCCAACCTTCGGCAGCGCCTCGTACATGCGCTTGAAGCTGGGGGTGCCGACAGCCTCACGAAGAAGGCCGAGATCCCCAGCGAACCTTGCGATCTCGGCCTTGGCGTCCTCGTTCATCGACAACATCTTGCCCGAGCGCGCGCCCAAAAGCGCCAGGCCTATACGGCCGCGGCGCCGACCAGCAGCAGCACCACCGCCGCGGCGGTGAGAACTACAACGCACAGCAGGAACCGCACGGTCATGTCCCCGTCCTCGATCGCCTTGCGAACCGTCTTCCCGATCTCGCGCCACATGCCTTTGCGCTCCCTTTCGTTCGATTCACCGAAAGCCATTGCAGCACAGCTATTTAGCACTGGTCAGCACCGTTTTTTGGTCTTCAGAGCCTTTATTCGGGGCTGCGAGTTCTTGAGAGGTTTTGTTGCCTGATGACTACCGTTATCGGGCAAGGTGGGCCCCACCCGGGGCAAGCGAGTTGGTCGGGTGCGTTCCAGCGCGCACGGGTTCGTTTCCCGGTCATCGGGCAACTCCTTAGCGCCGGATCGGGCGGATTTACTCGCCCCCCATCGGTCGAAGACCGATTCATTGGAGAGCGTTGTCGGCCCAGCGGTCGACGATCTGCAGATCCGCCAGCACCATCCTCGCCACATCACCGGGCGGAAGATGCTCCGCGCCAGGGAAGTTCAGCTCGTGCACCGCCACCGCGACCGGGTCATGGTTGGCCGCGATCCCGCAACTCAATCCCGGGGGCGCACCTCCGACCGTCGGTGGCAGTGTCGCACAACCGACGCTGGCAGGGACCGCGCACACCCGCAGTTGTGGCGCAAACGGCCAGGATCGGCTTTTATGGATGTTGGGAGAATCAGTGGACAGGGTGCGAAAGAAGTGCCCCATGTCTTCGATGTTTGACTTCTGGCTTTTCGCCGCCGTCCTCCCAGAGATTCAACCCAGGTGCGGATTGCGGGTAAGTCCTCTGCTCCGTGACAGCCAAACCCCGCCGACTACGGGACGATGTGCTTCGGATTCAGTGAGAAACGGCAGACTACGAGTGCCGAGACCTGACAGCTTCCCGCGGGTGGGTTGGCAGCCGGGGCAAAGGTTGAATCTCTCGATCTTCAGCGGTGTGATCACCGCGGTCATGGCTGGAGCCGATCAGTGACCGAGCGGCTATCTGCGAGTAACGATGGCCCGCAAGACATGCCGGGTCCAAGCTGGTCCCCGAGCGGTCTGCAACGCGAGCCGATCACCGGGTTGTTCGAAGGGTTGTACCAAACCGTTGCTGCCCGTCCGGCACCGTCGAAAGCGCTGGCGGACTTCGCGTTCCCGGCGGCCCTGGACCAGGCACCGATCCCAACCCTCTACTGTTCGGTCACGACCATCGACAACCGAGGCCGACTCGCTGCCAGATCTGCAGTAAAAGTGCTGGGTTGGGCTCCAGGGCAACCGCTTTCAATGGACGTAGAGCGCGGCGTGGTAAAGGTTCGGCGGTCGCGGGATGGCCAGCCGCTCCAACAACACAAGTTTCTGATACTTCCATCCGATATCCGCAACAAGTGTCGGCTGTATGCCGGTGATCGGGTGTTGATAGCGGTCTCCCTCGCCGATGAGGTACTCGTGGTGTACCCGCCCCGGATGTTGACGACGGCGCTATGGGCATACTTCCCGGACCCGTGGCAGCAAGGGCGATGAAAGACGCCGAGGTAGCCGAACTGCTGCAGGCGATCTCGCGGCTGGGCTTGACGGTCGTGGGAAAGAATCTCACAGCGGCGGGTGTCGAGGTGCCGACATTCGGTGAGTTCGTCCCTCGAGTGTCGTGCGCTGCCGCGGTGTTGCAGCGGGAGAGCTACACAACGTACTGGCGAATTCTCGTGGTCGAGTGGGGGCATCGGCGGTTGAGCGAGCCGACGCCCACCGAGATCCTTCATCTGATGAATCGGCACAAGGCCAACGCCGTGGTCAGGTCGAATTGGCGGGGAGGTACGGGCGCGGCCAGGAACTTCCTGCACGCGGTGCGATGTTTGTACCGCTACGCCGAGATGGACAGCTTGATCGCTCCGGCGGACAACCCCGCGGCCAAGGTCCCGATGCCGCGGAAGCTAGAAAGCAGCCGTCACGCTTTGACTCCCGAGCAGGTTTCCGAGCTGGGGCGCGTTGCGTCTGAAACCGGCAACGATGTCGAGTTGGACGCTCTGATCGTGCGCCTGCACATCGAGACGGCGTGCCGCCGTGAAGCCGCGCTCAAACTGCGTCTGGACGAGTTGAGCGCAGGCGATTGCACCGTCCTGCTGCATCACAAAGGCGGCGTGGACGCGTGGCATCCGGTGACTCCCCTGCTCATGCGCAGACTCGTCGAGCATGTCGAGAACCGGGGCGGAAGTTCCGCGAAAGCCAAGCACCGAGTGCTGCGAACCCGCAGTGGGAACCCGATCACCGGTCGACGCTACGACAACCTCCACGGCCGGTTCCACCGGTATCTGCCCTGGGCTGACGCGAAAGGTGTGACCGTGCACTGGCTTCGGCATACCACCTTGACTTTCGTCGAGCGAGAGTTCGGGGAAGCGGTTGCACGCCGATACGCGGCCCACCGAGACCCGGGCACGACTGCGACACCGATCTACACGAAAGCATCCCTGGTCGAATGCGCGCAGGCGTTGGTCGCGGTCACCGGGCAACCGCATCCACTTGCCCGTAGCGAACGCACTTCGACAGCGCCGCAGACCCACGAAGAGAAGGGACACGAAAAAGGGGTATGGTGATGGCATGTACACGAAAAGTGTGCATAAATACCGCATTTCGAGTGTCCTGGTCCCCCTCCGGACACAGACAGTAACGACACGCCATCCGCCCTACCTGCGGTTATGCAGGATTTCGGGTAGCTCTTTTGCGCCCACTGCACACAGAACCCCAGGTAGTGGCCCGTAGGGGTTCAATACGGGTTCAGCTGAAAGAATCCTGAGAAACTGGCAGTCGACCCGATGGCTTATAGCCTGCCGGATCGCGAATGTTGTGCCAGCCCTACCGATATCGTCAAGCCCCTTCCTGGAGCCACCCGCTCGCCGCACCAATTGGAAGATGACTTCATGCACAACGCTTACCCGCTCGATTCCTCGGCCGAGACCGCCCAGTCGACCTACTCGCGTCTATCGCCTGCCCAGCGGCGGGGTGAACAAGCCGGTGTGGCTGTGGTGGTCGGGCGTCGACGCCGCCACCGACGACATCAACCGCTGCTGGCGAATGTTCTTGCGCCGCTTCGACATCGAGCACACATTCCCGATGTTCAAACAGACACTCGATTGGACCCGGCCACGGCTGCGCAGCCGAGGCGACCGACCGCTGGAGTCGGCGCGGCGTTCGTAGCGGGTCCTGAGGTGTTTGAACGCGCGCAACCACGCGAAGGTCCGTTCAACCGGCCAACGGACGGTACCCAGACCGGAGCCATGGGCGGTGCTGCGGCGGGCGATGACCGGTGTGATGCCGCGAACGCGGACCAGCTTGCGGTACTTGTCGTGGTCGTAGCCGCGGTCGGCGTAGAGCCAGCGGGGACGCCACCAGGGCGGCCGACGCGGCCACCGATGACGGGCAAGGCATCTAGCAGCGGGATCAGCTGGTGACGTCGTTGCGGTTGCCACCAGTGAGTATGACCGCCAGGGGTGTTCCGGCAGCATAGGTGATCAGATGGTGCTTGGAGCCGAGCTTGCCGCGGTCGACCGGGCTTGGTCCGGTATGGTCCCCCCTTTCAGAGCCCGAAGATGCGAGGAGTCGACCAGGGCGTTCGAGAACCCGTGCCGCGGGGTGGCGGCTTTATGTGGGTGGCAGCGGGACGCGCAGGTGGACCGTGCCGCGCAGGTCCAGCCATGCGGCGTCGGGGGCCCGTACGAACCGGAGGATCACCGCGTCGCAGTTCGGGCAGCGGGCAACCAGGCCCGGGGCGTGCGCGTACACGCGCAGATCGGCGACGAGGGCCGTGTGCCCGCATTCGGCGCAGCGCCCGGAGGCCGTGGTGACGTCCGCGGTGAACAGTTCACCGAAGGGGCCGGCGAGAGCGTTTCCGTCCTCGTACTCTGCGATGTCCTGTGGGTCCATGTCAGCCTCCTGTGGGGCCGAAGCGTTCGGTTCTGATCTGGCGGGGGTTGTGGCCCAGGGCCACCAGCTGGGCCGCGGCGGTCTCGACGAAGCCAGTTGGCCCGCAGACTAAACAGACCGGCTCGAATTCCGGTGGCCAGCCATAGGTCTGCAGGTCCGCGAGTTGCAACCGCTTGGCGGGTCTCGGCCATCCCTCAGGCGTGTGCCGGGTGTAGAGGTGGGTGACCTCCAGGCCGCCGTCACCGGGCTGCGGGGTGCGCAGTTCGGAGGTGTAGTACCGGTCCTCGGGCGTGCGGACCGAGTAGATCAGCCGGAAGGGGGTGCGGCTGCCGAGGCTGCGGCGCATGCGGATCATTGCCATCAACGGGACGATCCCCGATCCGCCGCCCACCAGCAGCACCGGGCGGATGTCGGCCGGGCGCCAGACGAACCAGCCGCCCACCGGCCCCCGGATCTCCACCAGGTCACCGATCTCCATCGCACCGGCCAGATACGGCGAGACCTCCCCGTCGGCCACACGCTGCACCGTCAGCTCGATCCGGTCGCCGTCGGGCGCCGAAGCCAGTGAGTAGCTGCGCTGGGTGCTGTAGCCATCCTCGGCGGTCAGCCGTACATCCACGTGCTGACCGGCCAGGTGCCCGGACCAGCCGAGCACATCGAAGACCAACGTTCGGGCCGAAAGCGTCTCATCGCGCAGACCGACCAACCGGGCGGCCTGCCAGATCAGGGGAGCCTTCAGTCGCCCTGATACCGCTGCTCGCGCCACGGATCACCATAGTCGTGGTAGCCGGCGCTCTCCCAGAACCCCGGCTCGTCCTCGGTCAGCAGCTGCATCCCGTGCACCCACTTGGCCGACTTCCACAGGTACAGATGCGGCACCAGCAGCCGGGCCGGGCCGCCGTGCACCGGAGCCAGGTCCTCGCCCTCGTACTGGTAGGCGATCCACGCGCCGCCGTTCAGCAGGTCCTCCAGCGGCAGATTCGTCGTGTAGTCGCCGTAGGAGTGGACCAGCGCGAAATCGGCCGCCGTCTCCACTGCGGCGAACAGCGTGTCCAGCGACACCCCTTGCCAGTCGGTGCCCAGCTTCGACCATTTGGTCACGCAGTGCAGGTCCACCGTCGGCCGCTCGCTCGGCAGCGCCAACAGGTCCTGCCACGTCCAGCGGTGACGTGTCCCGCTCTCGGTTGTGATGGTGAACTCCCACTCTTCCGGTGCGATGCTCGGCGTGGGACCGGCTGACAGCACCGGAAAGTCATCGGTGAGATATTGCCCGGGAGGCAGCTTCACATCCGCAGGACGCGTCCGGCCGTGAAAGCCTCGCGAAATGATTCCCATGAACCTGCCCCATTCCTCAGAGGAACACGACACCGACACCTCAGGGAGCGACACATCCATCATAGGAGACGTGAGCGGAAATCATTCATCGTTGGGCTAGCGTGCCGCGCGTCAAATTCAAGATCTTTGGTAAGAGTCGGTTGCTGTCAAAGAAGAAGCCCGGTGTGGTCGAGGAAGTTGAAGCACAAATCATAGTTCGTGCCGACGCGTTCGAGCCGTTCCTCCGGCTCGAACCAGACCTGCGGACCGCCTTCCGATGTCGCCGCCGAAGACATCGAACACCAGATCGACTCCGCCGACATCTTCCATCGCGTCGTTCTCGAGGTCGACAAACTCTTGCGCGCCGAAGTGCGTCTGACGATGGGCACACCATCGTCGAGGATGAACGGCCTGCTCACCCCATGTTCGAGACGGTGAACAGTCCGATCATGCCCAATCCATACACGATCAGCACGGTCAGCGAGTCGACCCCCAGCCGGGCAATGCGGCGGCGCGGCCGAAACAGCAGACCAGCCGCATAGATGAGGGTCAACACGATCCCTAACGCCGTGAGATAGATGTCGGTGCGTTGGGCCGCTGGCAGGACGGCATGCCCAGACAGCAGCGTCGCCGGCAGGAAGAGAACGGGCAGGAAGGCGTTTCCTCCGAAGATATCCGACACGGCAAGCTGATAGTCGCCGTGGCGCACCGACCGCAGGCCCGTTGACAGTTCGGGCAGCGAGGTCGCCGCGGCCAACACGGTGGCGCCGAACAGCACTCCGGACCAACCGATGTGATCGGCGATCGCATCACCGGCGCGTTCGAGCAGGACACCAGCGATCAGTGTGACGGCGGCGGCGACGCCGAAGATCACCGCCGACCTCCTCGTACTGATCCCTCGGGCGGTGGCCAGCTGCTCGGTCATGTCGGTGCAGTGTCCGCGTGGCCGCTCTTGACCGTCGGGGGGCTGGCCCGACTCGTGCCAGGGCAATGAGCGTTCGGCTCGCTGCAACAGCAGCAGGCCGAGCACCCACACGATCAGGATCAGCACTGGTGCGGGCGTGATCCGAGCCGTGATCAGTGTGCCGGGCATCTGCGTGCCGCCGATGGCGATGGCCAGCACCGCGACCACGAGTGCGGCCTCCAGCACCAGCACCAGCGATGCGGCCCGATACGTCAGCGGTCTGACGCCGCGGACGCCGAAGGCATCCAGGGCCACCAGCACCACCGTTTGGATGGCGATGCCGCCGAGGATATTGCCCACCGCGACACCGACGTTGCCCGACACCGATGCACTGACCACGATTGCGAACTCGGGCAGGTTGGTGGCGATCGCGAGCAGGATCAGGCCGCCCAGCGCAGCGCCCAGGCCCAGCCGTATCGTCAGCACGTCCGTTTGATCCGCCAGCTGGATACCCGCAACCCAGATCGCCCCGGCCGCACCCAGGAAGATCACCACCAGCAACCACACCGGTGACGCGCTCAACGCCGAGTGTCCCGTCGGCGCTGAAGGCGCCCCGGCCAAGGAAGCTGGTGGGGCGACTGCATCACTCTTTGGGCAGCAGGTGCAGCCGGGCCCAGGTCCAGCTCTGTTCGGCGCCGGACTCCGTGCGGATCGTGAATCGCCACTTGTCGAGGTCGATGGGCGGAGTCTCTCCTGCCTGCACCACAGGTAAGTCCACGGTCACGTGCTGACCGGGTGGCAGACTGATGCGCAGTTCGGTGCGCGGTCCGTGAAAGCCTTTGGTGATGACACTCATTCGTGCTCCCGCGTGGTTGTAGTCATCAATCCAGCAGCCCTGGCTCGTTCGGGGTTCCATAGGTTCACAGGCAAGCGCAGTACCTGGCCAGCCCTCACGGACTGCGGCAGCCGGTCGCCGCCGCTGGCACTGTTCCAGTGGGCAGGACAGAGATTGCCCCTTTGGCTTCGAAGATGGCCAGATGAACACGGTCAGCATTGGGATGCCCGTGCTGGCGGAGCACTGCCTCCAAATCACGGGCGGTCAGCCCGCAACGACGGAGGTTGCGTAGGTTCACTTTTCCGTCGCTGATCAAGACCATCAGTGGCGGATCGATGAACTGACACAAGGCGGGAATTAAGCGCAGTCGCGCCAGGACCGCATGGGTGGCCAGAAGGCACACCAGCGCGACGGTCGCCTCCAGCCATGAGGTGTCGGAGGCGGTGGCCGCACGACCGACAATGGCACCAGCGGCGACTGCGGCGATCCAGTCGAAGGGCGCGAATTCGGCGAGGGTGCGTCGTTCGGTGAACCGAAACAGAATCGCCGCCGTCACGAACAATGCCGACGTTTTGATCGCCGCGTCCAGTAGAACCGGCGGATGACCGATCAGGACGTGAACTATGCGGTTCACGCGGACGTCGCTGTCTGCTGGGGTGCCGTCGGGGTGCATGCGCTGTCACTGCTGTCCAACGGCGTCGCATCGCCGTGTTGCCCAGAAAGCGCACACTGCACATCGGCGACCGCAGCGCGATCCGTCAGCTCGGCGCCGATGCCCCAGGGTTGGCGACGATGGCTCGTCAGCTCAGCGACGGTGTCGTCGACACGGGCGTTCGAGCGTCCGACGATCACCGCACTCCCCCGTGATCGACGACGTCGATCGCGGCCTGCCGACCCATGCCAGCACTGCCGCCGACAACAATGACTTTCTTGGCCTCAAAATGCATATACGGAGTCCTTCCCAGTTTCGAGTGTCCGGACTGGATGAGGCGCCAGGGCGTGTGGATTCAGTGGCATGTGGCGGCGATATGGCAAGTATCGCGTAGGCCGCGGCTGCGCTCGCTGTGGAGAAGACACTGTAACTAAGTGGTGACTCCATACCGAGGAATACGGCCATCCCTGCGTGTCAGGGTGAGATGAGTCCACCGGCTCACAGCCAATCAGCCTGACGCGGGGCGAGAGACGGATCTGCATTTCATGACCAGTACGAGGGCCTCGAGGGTCGCCGACGAGAATGGGCGGATGGGTTCACAGGGTCCGCGTGGTGGCGAGCCGAAGCGGCGGCGCGCGTTCAGCGCCTCGGACAAGCTCGCGCATCTGGAGGCATATGAGCGCGCGGTCGAGCACGGCGAGGGCGGTGGGTATCTGCGTCGGGAGGGCTTGTATTCGTCGTTGATCAGCGAGTGGCGCAAGCAGCGCGACGCGGGGCTGCTGGCCGGGAAGAAGCCGGGTGAGAAGATCGGCAAACCCACCGCCGAGCAGGCCGAGATCGCGCGGCTGCGCCGGGAGAACGAGCGGTTGAACAAGCGACTGTCGACCACCGAAACCGCCCTGGACATCATGGGAAAAGCACACGCGCTCTTGCAAACTCTGTCCGAGAGCGCGGATTCGGACGAGCCGCGCAAGAAGCGTTGACCGCCGCGTATGCCGCGTTGACCGCGTGCGGGGTGGTCACCAGGGTGGCAGCGGTGTTGACGGGGCTGGTGCGCTCCACCGCGATCCGGCGCCGCGCAACCGCGGCAGCACCGACCCCGCCGGTGTCGCCGCGACCGGCCCCTGATCCGGCCAACAAGCTCACCGCGCTGGAACGACGCCGAATCCTGGAGGTCCTCAACAGTTCTCGGTTCGTCGACCTGGCGCCGTTGCAGATCTACGCCCAACTACTCGACGAGGGCACCTACCTGTGTTCGGTGTCCACGATGTATCGAGTATTGCGGGAGAACAAGCAGGTCAGCGAGCGGCGGCGGTTGGCGCGGCATCCGGCAAAGGTGTGTCCGGAACTGGTCGCGACCGCAGCGCGGCAGGTGTATTCGTGGGACATCACCAAACTCGCCGGTCCGGTGAAAGGTCAGTATTTCGACGCCTACGTGATGATCGACATTTACTCCCGCTACCTCGTCGGCGTTCATGTCCATACTCACGAATCCGGTGTCCTGGCAACGGAATTAATGAAAGAGATCTTCGGTGTCCACGGCATCCCGCAGGTTGTGCACGCCGATCGGGGCACGTCGATGACGTCCAAGACCGTCGCCACACTACTGGCAGATCTCGAGGTCACCCGCTCACATTCGCGGCCACGGGTGTCCAACGACAACCCCTACTCCGAATCACTGTTCAAGACCTTGAAATACGGTCCGGAATTCCCCGAGCGCTTCGGATCACTCATCGAGGCAAGACAATTCATGGATTCCTTCGCCGAGTGGTACAACCACGAACACCGCCATACCGGCCTCGGTTTACATACACCCGCCGATGTCCATTACGGGCTGGCCGCCGGCAAAGCCGCCGACCGCGAAGCAGTACTCGCCGCGGCCCGAGCACAGCCCCCGCACCGCTTCGCCACCACCACACCGCCGAAGATCCTCGACCTACCCGACACCGTCTGGATCAACCCACCAGCCCAGGAGGTCGAAACAACAGCCGCTTAACACCCGCTGGACTCATCCACCTTGAAAAATTCCGCATCGCGGTTCCAAATACTATGAGCATCAAAAGTCGCTGCGCCAAGAGTTTTGGCCGCCAGCCGGTCAGGAGCAAGACTCCTAGGGTCGCATCGGTGGCGGCGGTGGCAGCCGGAACAAGCTGGTGGGCATAGTCGGCGAAGGCACCCATGCTCCCTGAGCTACCTGACCAAACTGCTTCCACCAGCTGAATCGGTCGGCAACAGCGGACAGAAAAGTCGCCTCGACTGACAAGCGTAGTGCGATCCGGACAACCCGGATAGCGCTTGCCGTGTGCATCGGCTCCTCCTGCTGTGTTGTATTGCGGACATACATAATGCTTTCAAATTGTTGGTGCCGAACTGTGCGAACATCTTGCATCGCTATCGCGCCGGCTCATTTTTCGGCGGTGTCGTCGGTGGTGAGCGGGCTGTCTCCGGTATCGACCAGGAAGACTGCGAGTAATTCAGCGGGTTCGGTGGCGCTGGCATTTTCACTGACCGTGTGGTGCGCGCCGGGGGCTTCACTCCACGTCTCACCGGCGTGATAGACACGTGCAGGTTCACCTTCGACTTGGCTGCGGATCGCTCCGGATATCACGTAGACCATGATGAACGCTGATTTCGCGTGGTGGTGAGCTGTGCTTTCAGCTCCGGGCGGATAGCTGACGACCACTGCTTCAACTGATTTGCCCGGAATATTGCTAGGTTGATTGAAAACTGTGCGGACATCCGGGTTTTGACCAGACTTCTGTGGCGCTGACTCGGCATGGGAACTACCGAGCATCACCGCAATAGACAGTGTGGCGAGTGGTATTTTTAGGACCATTTTTTAGCCTCCTTCCCCCTCGGATGTCTTGACGATTAGCCAATGTGATCGCACAATTTGGGATAATCCGCGTGCGTGCGAAATCTCCTCGAGACCAGGGTGACGGAGCTATGTAGTGAGGACTCGCCCGCTGCCACCGACAACGCCGGTTCCACGCATTGATCGGCGGCCACTGCAATGAGCAGAAAAACCGGCGCCTCAGTTTAAGACGCGCAACCGTGCTCAGACTGCCATGGTGAGTATACCCCCGCGGCTGTGTCACGGGTCACATCAGCTCATACACCGGACGGATCGGAAGAACACACAGCGTCGAACTCAAGCGGCTGCGCCATCAATCTCGGTCATGGGGGTTGTCGCCGGAGAGAGCGGCGATGACCATGACCTGCGGGGCGCCCTTGCTGACCCAGAACCGGTGGCCCTCGGTGTCGCGGACGGTCACCTCGGTGCGCTTGCTGACCGGGGCGAACGGGACAAACCGCCCGACCTCGACCGGCGGCAGCTCCCCGGCGGCACCGCACTGCCGTCGCAAGATGATTGTCGATCAGGTACCGCCCCAGACCATCGGCGCCGCGGCGCACGACTTCGCATGCCGTGCCTTCGAGGTGCACATGTTCACCGTCGGGCAGGAAGCCATCTATTGACCAACGCCCGTTCCGGCATACCCAGTCCCTCATCTCTCACGGACGAACGCGGATGATCGTCTTCCCTTTGATGCGCTTGGTCGGGTTGAAGGCAGCGACAGCATCGTCGAGGGGCGCGATTTGGCCGATGTGCGTCCGCAGGCGTCCGTCCCGCACCCGCCGGGTGATCTCACCCAGTTGCGCGCGATCGGACATGACAACGAAGTCGACCGCAAGTCCGTCGGCCGGCCGTGCCTCGGGCGGACCGGCGACGGTCACGAGTTTTCCTCCGGCTCGAACTAGACCCGCGGACCGTCTTCCGATGTCGCCGCCGAAGACATCGAACACCAGGTCGACTCCGCCGACATCTTCCATCGCGTCGTTCCCGAGGTCGACAAACTCTTGCGCGCCGAAGTCGAGCGCCGTCTGACGGTGGGCAGCGCGTCCGGTACCGATGACGTAGCCGCCGGCCTCACGTGCGAGCTGTGTCGCCATTGAACCGACTGCGCCGGCCGCGCCGTGTACGAGGACGCTCTGCCCCGCCCGGAGGTGGCCGTGCTCGAACAGCCCCTGCCACGCGGTCAGGCCCGTCATCGCGACGCTCGCGCCCACCGTGAACTCAACGTCACCCGGCAGTGGCGCAAGGTTGCGCGTTTCGACGACGACATACTCCGCCAGGGTGCCGTCGCGAGTCCAGTCCGTAATGCCGAATACCCGCTGTCCCACCGACAGCCCCGTTGCTCCATAGCTGAGCGCGGTGACCACCCCGGCCACCTCGTGGCCGGGGATCGACGGCGTTCGGTCACGGCCGAGGCGATCGATCCAGGTCGAGGGCCACTCCAGCTCATTCCCGGTGAATCCCGACGCATGAACCTCAACGATGACATCACCGTAGTTCGCGCCCTCGAGACTGGCCAGCCGCCCCGCGTCCGGCTCGGGCCGCTCCACCAGCGTCATCCCCGCCGTTCCCGCGGCCGGGTCCGTCACCACGATCGCTTTCATCCGACCTCTCTCAGTATCCAGTCCTCGCCTACCCGTTATGAGGTAACGGGGGTCTCCGTTGTCTCCGCGCCCTTACGGACGAACCCGGATGATCGTCTTTCCCTTGACCCGCTCGGTCGGATTGAACGCCGCAACCGCATCATCGAGGGTCGCGACGTTGCCGATGACCGTCCGCAGACGTCCGTCCCGCACACGCTGGACAACCTCACTCAGTTGGGCGCGATCGGACACGACAACGAAGTCGATCGCCAGGCCGTCCGTGGGACGCGCCTCCGGCGGGCCGGCGATCGTCACCAGCGTTCCTCCGGCTCGAATCAGCCTTGCCGACCGCTTCCCGATGTCACCGCCGATCACATCGAACACCAGATCGACTCCGCCGACGTCTTCCAGTGAGTCGTTGTCGAGGTCGACAAACTCCTTCGCGCCGAAATCGAGTGCCGTCTGACGGCCGGCAGCTCGTCCGGTACCGATGACGTAAGCGCCCGCCTCACACGCAAGCTGGGTAACCATCGATCCGACGCCGCCGGCCGCACCGTGCGCAAGCACGGTCTGCCCCGCCTGAAGGCGGCCATGCTCGAACAGTCCCTGCCACGCGGTCAGACCCGAGATCGGCAGGCTCGCGCCCACCGTGAAGTCGACGTCCCCCGGCAGCGGCGCGAGGTTACGCGCCTCGACGGCCGCGTACTCCGCCAGTGTGCCGTCGCGAGTCCAGTCGGTGAGGCCGAAGACCCGCTGTCCCACCGACAGCCCCGTCGTTCCATAGCCGAGGGCACTGACCACACCAGCCAGCTCGTGCCCAGGAATCGACGGCGTCCGGTCCCGGCCGAGACGATCGGTCCAGTTCGAGGGCCACGTCAACTCTCCAGGAGTGAAACCCGACGCATGAACTTCAACGAGCACATCGTTGCCCGCAGCCTCCGGCTCGGGACGCTCGACCAGCGTCATCCCGGCCGTTCCCGCAGCCTGATCCGTCACCACAATCGCCTTCATCCGGCACCTCCCTGTGTCCGGTCTTTGCCTGCGTCGCATGTACCGCATTTGGGTGGCCGTTCCCGCGCATGGGGAGTGCCCACGCATGGGGCCGACTCCTGCCGCGTCGGCCCGGGCGGTGACGATGCGGCCGATGGAGCGGTCCGTGAAACGGGTGCCGGGCATCGGGAGCCCGCCGCGGCCCGACCATGCCCTCTCCTCTGAGAGTTGGGTTGGTTACCGCCTAACAGCCACGCCTTCGTTCGTCATCGAGCCAGCGCTCAGCGTACGCGGGAAGTTTGCTGGGTCTCCCGGATTGACGGGGAATCGAAACGAAACCGAATCACTGGGCTCGATGTCGTCCTCGATATCGCTGGGCGGCTGGATGGCGAGGTGGAGTGGATCCGCCATTGCTTCGCCTGCACCACCAGTGCGACGGGGTCGCGAGCTCCTTCCACCGGGCCCGCCACAGCGGCCGAACTCCGCGGCAACCGATCGCACCCGCGGCGATTCGCCGTCGAGTGGAGCCAGGCCGCCTGAGCGCCGCGACCGGCACTCCCGACGGTGCTCGGCGCAGATGACTCAACCATGAAGTCGGCAGAAAGTCGGGGCGGTTCAACCTGTTTGCTACGGCACGGTTTTGATTGTGCAAGTTGATGCCGCACTCGATGGAATTGGGTCGCGTAGGTGGCGGTGTCGAGCGCGGGCTGTCTGCGGCCCGGCGACGAGTCACCGGCATCGTGGAGCGCGAAGCAATTGCTCCGGCAGCTCGCAACACCGGCGACCAACATCCTCGGCATGGTGACGCGGATGAATGCACTGTCCTGGGAATACGATCCACGTGTATTCAAGGAAGTTGCAGGTCTGCGGCGTACATCAGGTTGGGGATATGGGTCAGATCCCCCTCCGGACACAGATAGTAGGCACACATCACCCGCTCTACCTGCGGTTATGCAGGAGGGGCGGGTGACGGCGTCGAACCGAATCAGTGCATAACCGCAGGTGGGAGCCCTGCGGGGGTTCAATTCGGGTTCAGCTCAGAGAATCCTGAGAAACCGGCACGTCGGCCCAGCGATTATGGACAGTCAGATCACGGAAGTCTTTCCAACTCTGCGGATATCGGTCGAGGTCCTTCACACAATCTGGGATACGGCCCGGATCGGTTCTCGCCACGATGATCAGCAGATCGCAGGGAGTTCCGTTGGAGATGAGCGTCTTCGACCTGTTGATACCGTAGTGGTCGACGTCGCGGATCGCTGTGGCGCGCACGCCCGCAGGTCCGATCCGGTACCCGGTTCGGTCATGGCGATGGCCATCACCAGTTCGCTGGTGGTGGCCTTCGGCAGCCAGCGCTGCTTCTGCTCCCTCGGTGGCGTAAGCGGCCAGGTCGTGCGCGCAGATGGTGGAGTGGATGCCGAAACCGGTCGCGAACGACGTGTCGCGGGCCGGCGGGGCTTCCTCAGCGACGATGCCTCGTGGCCGAAATCACCTCCTCCGCCGCCGTATTCCTCGCCGATCCCGAGGCCCGGAAAACCGTCGCCACCCGCACCGCCGATGGATTCGTGGGTCAACGGCCGCAAGCGTTGGATCACCAATTCGATTGTGGCCGAATGGGTCTGCCTGCTCTGCCGCGACAGCGGCACCGACGACGCCACCATGCTGCTGGTCGAGATGCGCAGACCCGGCGTCACCGTCGGCGACCCCGACCTGAAGATGGGCCACCGCAGGCAGATCCCCGCCGACATCGGGTTCGAGAACGTCGCGGTGCCCGCCGACCACGCACTCGGTGAGCCCGGCCGCGGGCTGGCCACCGCGCTGGCCTCGCTCGCGGCAGGCAGGGTCGGCATCGCCGCCGCCCGGGGTTGGTGTCGCACAGGCGGCCCTGGACCTGGCCGTGCAGCGGCTGCGCTCACGGGTGCTGTTCGGCCGCAAGCTCGGCGAAATGCAGTACTGGCAGTACAAACTCGCCGAACACGCCACCGAACTCGAGGCCGCCCGCGCCATGTATCAGAAGGCGGCCGTACGGTTGGACCGCGGCGACGCTCCGGGGAACCCGAAGCCTCCATGGCCAAGTCCTACGCCACCCGCGCCTGGCCAACGACCTCGCCCGCGACGCCCTGCAAATCCACGGCGGCTACGGCTTCGCCCGCCAGGTCAGCGCCACCGGCGAAACCTACCGCCTCCAAGAAATCTACCGCGACGCCAAAGTCCTCGAAATCTTCGAAGGGGCCAACGAAGTCCTCCAATGGGTCATCGCCCGCCACCTCATCGGCCGCGACATCATCGGGTAATCGCATACCAACAATTCAGGCTTCCAACCGAATTCGTGCCGCTACCATCCCGACGACCCGCTGGAGGTTCGATTCCTCTCGGGCATACCAACTTCATCGATGCGGCGTAATGTGATCGGCGGCAGGACCGACGTCAGTGCTCGTGGTCGTCCGGGCCGTGCGGGTGACCGTGCGCGAGTTCTTCGTCGCTCGCATTACGGACGTCGACGATCTTGACGGTGAAGTGCAACCGCTGCCCGGCCTCCGCCGCCGGACGAACACTGTGCTCAGTGCAGGCTCGCGCCGGTGGCGAAGTGCTGGCGGTAGCGTTCGGGGGTGGTGGAGAGTCGGCGGATGAAGACTCTGTGGAGGGTTTCGCCGTGGCGGTAGCCGACCGCGCGGGCGATGGCGGTGATGGTGAGTTCGGTGGATTCCAGGAGGCGGCGGGCCGCTTCGATGCGGAGGTCTTCTACGAATGCGGCCGGGGTGGTTCCGGTTTCGGCGCGGAAGGCGCGGGCGAAATGTCGTTCGCTCATGTCGGCGCGCTGAGCCAGAGCGGAGACTGCCAGGTCGTCGTCGAGGTGGTCGGGGAGCCACCGTTGGACGGCGCGGATGGCAGGGGTACGAGCGGGCTGGGTGCGCAGCTGGGCGCTGAATTGGGCTTGGCCGCCGGAGCGGCGGGTGAAGACGACGAAGGCGCGGGCGATCTGCTGGGCCATTTCGCGGCCGTGATCGTCCTCGACCAGGGCCAGGGCGAGGTCGATCCCGGCCGCGACACCCGCGGAGGTCCAGCGGTTGCGATCGTGGACGTAGATGCGGTCGGCCTCGACGGTGACGCGAGGGTAGGTGCGGGCCAGTCGATCGGTCGTACCCCAGTGGGTGGTGGCTCGGTAGCCGTCGAGCAGGCCGGCAGCGGCGAGCAGCAGCGCGCCCGAGCACACCGAGGTCACTCGGCGGGATTTGCGGGCCAGGGCGGGTAATTCGCGGACCACTTCCGCGGACACCGGCCCGGAGATCCAGCCGCCGACGACCATCAGGGTGTCGATCTCGTCGGCGGAGGCGGCCAGGTCATGCAGCGAGTGTTCGACCGCGATGGTCAGACCGCCGTCGGCCTTGATCGGCCGGCCCTGCGGCGAGGCCGTTACGAGCCGGTACATCGTCTTCTCGGCGACCGCGTTGACGAACCCGAAAACATCCATCGGCCCGGCCAATTCGACCAACTGCATGCCCTGGTAGGCGACGAAAACGATGGAGCGCGGTGCGGGCATTGCGCTATCATCGCAGTCCGGACAGGTGGCCGCCACGATCAGTGTGTGACCGTGACGGCAATCGGGCTCCCCCATGGCCGCGATATCGCCGCGCACAATGGCGATCGGGAGGCTCGCCCAGGCAGCCACATCACCCGACGCGCTTGCCCTCCGCGCCCGTGCCGCGCACCACGTGCTGATCGAGGAAAGGGATGATCACTGCGGCAACACGATCCGGGAACTGGGCGTGTGGATAGTGTCCACCGTTGTCGACCATCGCGACCCGGCCGAAACCGCCCGGAATGGCGGCCACGATCGCATTCGCCTCGGCCTCGGGATCTACGAAGTCCGGCTCCGCCGAACCCATGATCACCAGCGCGGGGCAGCGGACGTCCGCCAGCCGGGCGTGCGCGTCCGCAGGGGTGGTCTGTCCGGTTTTCATGAATTCCGCCCAGCGCTCGGGCTGCCGCAGGATGTTCTCGAGGCCGGCGAGGTATCGGTCGTAGTCGGCGGGCTTGGTCGGATAGGCCACATCCAGATACCGCCGCCACCAGGCAAACGATTTCATGATCGTGGTGAGCGCCAGCCGCACCCCTCCACGACGGTAGCGACGGTTGGTGAACAAGGCTGCGACATTCAGGCTTTGGGTGAGGGTGAACGGGCCGATCTCGACGATCGCGGTCACCAGCTCCGGGGCCTGCGCCGCGGCGATCGTCGCCGAGCCGCCCGACAGCGAGTGCCCGACGATCACCGCCGGGCCGCCGAAGTGCCGGATGACGCCCAGCAGGTCCTCCGCTACATCGGTGCGGCTGATGGCGGCTTTTCCGGTCACCGACGGCCAGTCGAGGCTGGATTCGCCGTGCCCGCGCATGTCCACGTTGACCACCCGGTAGCCCGCGGCTGTCAGGGGGCCGACAAGATGGCGGAAGTCCTGCCGGACGGTGCCCATGCCATGCGACAGCACCACGAGCGGTCCGTCGCCGACCACATCGCAGGCGAGCTGTCCGTGTTCGAGCGTCACATATTCGGTCATTGTCGTTTCCTTCCAGCGGAATCAACCGGTGGCCGCGACTGCGACCTGCTGGAATTGAACGCCGGGAAATCGGCGCGGCCGATACCGAAGGCCGGAAGGGTCAGTCGGATGGCCGTTTTCGTCAGACCCTGACCAATATCGTGATGGTGCGGAACTTGGCGCCTACGAGCAGTTGGTGGCGAGTGGCGCGCCGCGCAGGGCGGAGTCGATCAGCTGTCGCAGTGCGCCGGTGGTTGACGGCGTCGAGCTGAACCAGTTCAGAACCGCAGGTAGGAGTCCTGTGGGTTCAATTGGGGTCCAGCTGAGAAAATCCTGAGAAACCGGCACGTCGGCCCAGCGAGCACGTGTTGGAGAGTGCCCTGTCGACTGCATCTACGAGCGCGACCGCATGCTCTACATCAACTCCGACGATTGCGTCGATTGCGGCGCATGCGAACCCGTTTGTCCGGTTGAGGCCATTTCAACCAGAACGACGTGCCCGAGGCATGGTCGACTACAGCCGCCAGAACGCCGAATTCTTCCTCGATAGATCGTAAGTGCTTGTGGGTGCCATGCTGGGTGGGACCGCCATTCCGGCCGGCTCCACACCAGTTCAGTGTATGGCGTCGTACCACTGCTGCGGAACGGACCAATCCCATTGCGCCGCAGCGGATTTGCTTCGCATGTATTCGGTGTAAGCCTGCGTCCCGCCCTGGACCATGCCGAGTGCGACGAATCCAGCCGCGAAGTGCCGCCACAGCGGCCAGCTCTTGATGCGTAAATGCATTACGTCTCCTGACAGCCCGATACCGTTGCCGGTAGCTCGGATTCAGTTCGAATCCGTGCCATCGGTGGGCTGGAAACTCCGAACCGCAGCGTGGTCGAGAACCACAATCTCGGTATCTGCGGGAGCCAGACTCTTCAGCAGGCCGTGATGCAAGTTCTGGTGCACCGGAGCCAGCCCTGCTTGATGAATCGGCACCGCAATACGCGGCGCCACCGCCCGCAAGTAGTCGATGCCCTCACCGATCTTCATCCAGGGGCCACCCGCTGGCAGCAAAAGCACATCGATCGAGCCCGACGGGACGTCGAAAGCATCACCCGGGTGGAAGAGGCTTCCATTGAGGACGTATCCGACATTCGCCGAGACCGGAAGGTCGGAGTGGATACAGGCATGTTCACCGCCGACGACCTCGATCTCGATACCGCGCAGCGACAGTTTGTCCCCGGGCGCGACCGCATGACTTCGAGGATGCCTCGGTATGTCCAGTCGGTCTGGATCAGCCAGTGCGGCGACGCTGTCTTGGCCGAGTACCAACTCGGCGTCGAGGTTGTCGTCCAGCAGAGTCGTGAGGCGCTCGGCGTCTAGGTGGTCAGGGTGAGAATGCGTGATCAGGATCAGATCCAAGTCACGCAGGTGTTCGAAATCGCGCGAGTAGGCACCGGGATCGAACAGCACGCGAACTGGGCCTTCGGGCCCGGGGATGTCGGCCAGCACGCATGCGTGACCGTAGTGGGTCAGGTCCATCGTGATCTCCATTCACAGAGCGGCGATGACCGCGGCAATCAGGAAAACCAGCGCCGCGACCGCGACACCGGTGCGAACGAAGTGGAACCGGCGCCAAAACGCGCGTAGCGTTTCGGCACCTTCGGGCGGCGTGCCCTCCGCGAGGCGGCGGAATTTCGAGTTGATCGGTTCCCCCAGCAGGGCCGAACCGACCATGATCACCACAAGACAGGCCAATCCCAGCCAGCCGAGCGATCATTGTGACATCAGCCGGAGTGCCAAGTCACCCAACGGTCCGGGAAGACGACTTCGCAGCATGCGCATGAAATTGTCCTGACCCCGTAATTCCGCTCGATCACTCGGGGTCAGCGAGAGGATGAGGCGGCGAATGGTTTCGTCGGAATGATCGACCGTGCCGAGGTACACGGCGCGTTCGACCCGAGCCCACGCGGGTGAATTGAGAATATTCGTGTCCGGGCGACGCCATTGATCGACCTGGGCTCGGAAATCAGGTCGGGCGACGTACGAACGATGCAGCGCCGGGTAGTCGTGCAGAATCGTCCGCCGGATCGCATCGGGATCGGGCGCTCCCGTAATCGACGCCTCGACCCAGTAGGCTTGAAATTCGTCGCGATATCGTGGGAATCCGGACTCGTCCGCCATGGACCGACCGCCGTCGATCCGCATGAGATGGTTCACTTCGTGGACAATCGCCGGAATCAATGCGCTGGGATGCACCAGCCGCGAAACGAGAATGTACTGGCCGCGTTGACCGGCAATGGCAGAAGTGATTTCACCTCCCAATACTATTCTCTCGCCGGTACGCGGGTTGACGCGGACGATGTAGCCCTCCCCGGTTTCCGCGATTGGGCAATCCTCCAAGTACATCAGGTGTACCTCACCGCTGTCGATCGCCCGTGCGGTGTTCCTAACCCCGGGCTCGCGGTGTTGCCGCATCGCTTCGATGGCTTGCGCGAGTCTGCTGGTAGGCGCGGTCGGCCGCGCACGCGGCGCGTTCTGCCGCTGTAGCGACAGCAACTCCACAGCGACCCGATTGCCCGCCGCACGTTGGAGATAGAGGAGTAGCTCCGTGGCGGTGTCCGCCCGCGCGGTGTTGATACTCCCAACGCGAGCGGATTTTCGGCCGCTGCCTGCGTCGTTCATCCGACGAGAATAGGAGTCTCGGCCCGCGCTCGTCATACTCGCTCCTGTCGGTCGCTACCTCGCTAAGCTCCATCAAAAATGGCAAAGGGCTTATTGCACAAGGCCATATGAGATCCTGTGCCCGTTCGTGCAGAGTCAGCCAAATATAAGTGTCAGCATTGCCGTGGGCGCGCGAACGAGAAGCGCACAAGGCCCTGATCTGTCAGTTGGGTCATGCCGCCACTGCCGAGCTTCAGCGAGGCCGGGAAGGGATTGTTGGGGATATTGTCCAGACCTGTAGATCGGCAAGTTTCAGGCGACCTCCGTTCGGGTGGTGTCGGCCGGGTCGGTTGACGGCGGCGGGGTGATACACGCGGTCGTTCGGGGAGTTTGCCCTTGTGGAACAGGGCGCCGTTACCGACGAGTGCGACAAGCTCGGAGGGCGTTGAACTTGCGCCAGCGGGCTCGGGCGGCCTCGATCAGCTTGTAGGCCATGGCGATTGCGGCCGCGCCCATGCTCGGTCGCCGGGTGTGCCATGCCTGGTGTATGCACTGTAACCGTCCTATTCGGGCACGGCGGGTGGTGGGTGCCACCGTCAAGATCGGATGGTTCTGCGATACCACGCCCAGCGGGTTCATCAGCGGTCGTTGTAGCTGCTGACTCCAGTGGACTCGAGTGCGCGCCATCTAGCCGATTACGGTGTGATCGTCTGGTCCTTGGCCGCTGCGAGATGGCTCGCCGGACTTCCGAGCGGGATTGTCAGGAGTTGTGCGGGATGACCAGACCGGATTCGTAAGCCAGGACTACGAGTTGCGCGCGGTCGCGGGCATGGAGCTTGATCATGGCCCGGTTGATGTGGGTTTTTGCCGTTAGTGGGCTGATGACCATGTGGTTTGCGATCTCGTCGTTGGACAGGCCCTGCGCGACGAGTGTGACGGCCTCGCGTTCGCGGGTGGTCAGTTCCTTCAGTCCGGCGCTGGTGTTGGGTGGTTGGGAGAGATACCGGTGGATCAGGCGGCGGGTGATCGACGGGGCGAGCAGAGCGTCACCACGAGCGGCGACGCGAACCGAATGCAGAAAGTCTTCCGGGCGAATGTCTTTGACGAGGAAGCCGGCCGCGCCCGCGCGTAGTGCGTGGTAGACGTATTCGTCCAGGCCGTAGTTGGTCAGGATGACCACGTGCACACCGGTCAGGGCCGGGTCTGCCGCGATGTGCCGGGTTGCTTCGATGCCGTTCATCCCGGGCATCTGAATGTCGATGAGCGCGATGTCGGGCAGGTGTCGCCTGGCCAGCGTCAGACCCTCGCGCCCGTCGGCAGCCTCGGCCACCACCTCGATATCGTCTTCGAGGTCCAGGAGCGCGCGGAATCCGCTGCGGATGAGTGGTTGGTCGTCAACCAGTAGGACGCGAATCATGTTGGTTCCACGGGGAGTTCGGCCTGTACGGAGAACCCGCCGTCGCTTCGTGGTGCCGCCCGGAGTTGGCCACCGAGCGCGTTGACGCGTTCGCGCATCCCGAGCAGTCCGACACCGTGGACGGGCGAGTTATGCGGTCCGGCCTTGCCGTCGTCGTCGACCCGAATGATCAACGCGTCGGGGCGGTAACAGATCCGGACCGATGCCGTCGTGGCGGCGGCGTGCCTGGAGATGTTTGTCAACGACTCCTGAATGATTCGGTAAACAGTCCGGTCCACTGCGGCGGGCATATCCACGCGTGGTCCTTCGATCGTCAGCGTCGCGTCCAAACCCGTTGTGCGGGCGCGTTCCACGAGGTCCGGGACGTGGTCGAGCCCTTGTCGTGGGGCGGTGCTGTCGTCGCGCAGCGCCTCCAGTGTCGCTCGCAGTTCCCGCGCGGCCTCGCGACCGGCCTCCCGAATCGCGAGTAGCGCCTCCGGCGCCGCTTCGCCCCGCTTGAGCGCCACATGGACGGCGGCCTCGGATTGCACCTTGATGACCGAGATCTGGTGCGTTAGTGAATCGTGCAGTTCTCGCGCGATATGCAAGCGCTCTTCATCGGCGCGGCGCCGCGCGGTCTCCTCGCGGGTGCGCTCGGCCTCGTCGGCTCGCCGCTCTGCCTGCCGCAGCGCCTCTCCCGCCGCACCGGCCGCGATGAGCCAGGCGAGTTGGAGGGCATCGCGGGCCTGCGTGAACGCCTCACCCACGGACCAGTCGTGATGCGCGAGGAGCATCGCGAACGGCAAAGTGACCACCATGAGCACCGAACCCGCCACCGCGATGAGGTGATGTCCGGCCCGGACCGTCGCGTACACCGCGATCAGGAAAGCGATGGCGGCCACATCGAAACCGATTGCCTGGTAACCCAATACGCACAACCCGCTCACAGTCAGCACGGTGACCGGAACCCAGCGGTGCGCGGCCAACCCCAGGCCGCCGACTATCAGCAACGCATAGCCCAGCAGGTCGAGACTTGTGGGAGAGCGTTGCCCGGACAGACCGGCGCCCAACAGGATGGCCGCCGCTCCGACGGCGACCGCCCAGTCTCCGATCCGGATCGGTGCCCTGCTCATGTGTGCACCCTAACTGGAATCTCGCCTGGGCAACTCCCGCGTACGGACGATGAGTCCGCTACTGCGAACGCGGTAGTTTCGCGGTTTCTACCGCGTCCGGAGCAGTTGTCTACCGCAGCGGTGGCAGCGCGAATTGTCCACGTCTGCAGGATGTTCGGCGGTCGGTCGGCGCACATGATGAAGCGACATCGAGCCATTCGACACAGGGAGTCTCATGTCTATCCGTCATCTGCCCGCTGTCCTAGCACCCGGCCTGCTCGCAGGTATCGTCCTCGCCGCCCCAGCGACCGCCTCGGTCCAGCAGACTGCCGCCGTCACCGGCATGACGTCCGGGCGGCTCGGACCGAGCCTGACCGCGCTGGTGGGGCTGGTCGGTGTAGTGGTCGGCGTTCTCGTCCTGGCCCGCGTCAGTCGTTTCGGCACGGGCAATGAGCGGCGAGGCGCGGTGCTGGCCTTGGTCTCAGGGCTGCTCAGTCTGGTCCTCGGTAGCGTGTTCGCGGCCACCGCCGATGGTGGTCCCGGCACCGGCAACGGGATAGTCGGGGCTTGGGTGGCCATGGCATTCGGTCTGATCGCCTTGGTCCTCGGCGGGTTGGGTGTGAACCGCTCCCGTCGCATCGGTGGCCTCGGCAATCGCTGACGGGACGGGCGTAGCGGGTCAGCTGAAGACCGGTGCTAGTGGGTCGAGCCCAGCAGGTATTCGGAGAGATGGGTGCGCAGGGCGCGTGCCGTGCTCTCGACGATGTCGGGGGTGCCGCGTTGGGGGGCGTTGAGAAATTCGGTGCCGCGCAGCGGATGGGCGGCCGGTCTCGGGTAGAGCCAGGCGTGGAAGTGCGCGATGCGGTCGCGGGTCGAGACGAGGTGCACGCATTCGGTGTCGGTGGTTGCCCGTAGCGCCCGATCGAGAACGGAACACAGCGGACCGAAGGTCGCGGCTTCGGCGGCGGCCATGTCGGCGAAGTCGACGTAATGCCGTCGCGAGGTGATTCGCAGCGCGCCGGGCATGGTCGTGGCCGGTTCGCCGGGGGCCACCAACCACTGTTCGTCGCGATGGATCCAGCCGCCGAACGGTTCGGCAGCGTCCTCTCCTGCCAGGGCACAGTAGGCACAGCGATCGGTCATCGGATCTTCTCCAGAGCTGTCGAGCTGTGGGTGGTGGGACTTCATCGGGATCACGTGGTCGTGATGGACCTGCGGCGGACAAGGTAGATCGCGGCGCCGAGAACGACGACCACGCTGCCGGTCAGTACCGACAGCGCCGGCAGCGTGCACGCGAGCATCAGGCAGCCGAGCAACCCGACTACGGGGATCAGTCGCGCCGGTCGGCCCTCGTACGGGGTCAGTGTCCACGCGGCTGCGTTGGCGATCGCGTAGTAGAGCAGTACGCCGAAGGACGAGAACCCGATCGCGGCACGGACATCGGTGGTCGCGGCGGCGACCGCGACAATCGCGCCGACGGCCAGTTCGGCGCGATGCGGCACCGCGAATCGGGGATGCACCGCCGCCAAGGCGTGCGGCAGATGCCGGTCGCGGGCCATCGCCAGCGTCGTGCGTGAGACTCCGAGGATCAGGGCGAGAAGCGAACCGAGCGCGGCGATGACGGCTCCGGTGCGCACCACCGGTTCGAGCCAGCCGGCCCCGGCGGCACCCACCACGCTCGACAGCGGAGCGGTTGTTTCGGACAATCCTTGTGGCCCAAGCACACTCAGCGCCGCGATCAGCACGATCGTGTACACGAGCAGGGTGATCCCCAGTGCGAGCGGAATCGCGCGGGGAATCGTGCGGGCGGAATCGCGGACTTCCTCACCGAGGGTGGCGATCCGCGCGTATCCGGCGAAGGCGAAGAACAGCAGTCCAGCTGCCTGTAGAACCCCGACAACGGTGATGTCCGAACCCAATTCCAGCCGTGCGGCGTCGGCGGTGCCGGAGTCGAACGCCGCGACCACCACCGCGGCGAGCACGGCCAGCACGATCGCCACGATCACCCGGGTCACCAGGACCGACTTCTGTACGCCGCGATAGTTCACCGCGGTCAGCGCGATGACCGCCGCGGCGGCGACGGCGTGCGCCTGTGCCGGCCACGCGTACGCGCCGACTGTCAGTGCCATTGCCGCGCAGGACGCGGTCTTGCCGACCACGAAACACCATCCGGCCAGATATCCCCAGAACTCGCCGAGCCGTTCGCGCCCATACACATACGTGCCACCCGAGGCCGGATAGCGTGCGGCCAATCGCGCCGAGGAGGTCGCATTGCAGTAGGCCACCACCGCCGCGACCGCGAGCCCGAGCAATAGTCCCGAGCCCGCCGCCCGCGCCGCCGGAGCCAGGGCCGCGAAGATCCCCGCCCCGATCATGGAGCCGAGTCCGATCACGACAGCATCGCTCAGTCCCAAGCTCCGACGCAGCTCGTCCGCCGCGACCGACACCGATTTCCTGGACACCATGCTCCTGACGCAGACCGATTCGGAAACTACATCAAACACACTTGATGTATTTGATGCTATCCTCAGCTCATGACGTCGACTCGTCAAGCCGTCCCACCATTTGTTCATCTCGCCGCGCATCCTTTGCGCTGGCAGCTGTTGACCGAACTGTCGGACAGTGACTATCGCGTGCGCGAGCTGGTGGCCCGCGTGGGTGAGCCGCAGAATCTGGTCTCCTACCATCTGCGGCTACTGCGTGACGGTGGCCTCGTCACCAACACGCGCAGCAGTCACGACGGCCGAGACAGCTACTACCACCTGGATCTCGACCGCAGCGCCGAGATGTTCGCCGGAGCCGGGACAGTACTGCACCCCGCCCTGCGAATGACGCCCGCGCCAACCGCATTCGAACCCTCGGTACCGCTCGCGGTGCTATTCGTCTGCACCGGCAACAGCGCCCGCTCCGCGATCGCCGAAGAGCTGTTGCGCTTGCGCACCGGCGGCCGAGTCGACGTACTCAGCGCCGGCAGTAATCCGAAGCCGGCCATGCATGCCGACACGGTGCGTGTGCTTCGGGAGGAATTCGGCATCGACCTGTCCGGCCGCCGCCCCCGCCGCTTGGACACCCTCGCCGATCATCGCTTCGATGCGGTGATCACCCTGTGCGACAAGGCACGTGAGGTCTGTCCCGACTTCGGTGACGATCCTCGATGGATCCACTGGAGCATCCCCGACCCGGCGGCCTCACACGGCAGCGACGAGGACATTTACCCGAGGTTTCAGGCCACGGCCGCCGAAATCGACACCCGCATCCACTATCTGCTGCCGACTCTCACGAACAGGAGTGCCCGATGACAACATCCACGACCGACTACGCCAGCGTCCGCTACCTCGTCGATGACGTTCAGGCAGCGGCCGACTTCTACACGGGCCACCTCGGCTTCACCCTGCACACCAACGCCATCCCCGCCTTCGCCGACGTGGTCCGCGGCCCGCTGCGCCTATTGCTGTCGGGCCCAGCCAGTTCCGGTGCGCGCGCCACCCCCGCCGACATCGCCGGACCAGGGGCCAATCGCATCCACCTCGTCGTCGCCGACCTCGATGCCGAGATCGAACGCCTCCGCGCAACCGACATCGAATTCCGCAGCGAATTGGTCAGCGGCCCGGGCGGCCGCCAAATTCTGCTCGCCGACCCCACCGGCAACCTGATTGAACTGTTCCAACCTGCCACTGCGGTCAGCAGCACGCCGAGGTGATCGATCCAACAGGCGGTGACGCATCACTTTTCTCCGTCGCACCTCGATCGATATCCGCTCATGCGCCCTATCGAGTACGTCTGTCAGGTTGCTGAGGGCTGTCCAGTTGCGCCCGTGGCTGGGCTAAGTCGGTCATGATGGCTCGATAGGCTTGGCGGGTGATGTAGCGCTCGAGACAGCGGATAATTTCGCGCTTGGACAAGCCCTCGGTGGTGCGTCTGGTGACGTAGGCGCGGGTGGCCGGATCATGGCGCATCCGGACAACAGCGATCATGTGCAGTGCGGCATTGGCATCGCCCGGTCGACACCAACGGGCGCGTCGTCGACAAAGCCGTTCTGCGGGTCGTCGAGGTCGCCACCGCTGCGCATCAACGCTTGTGAGAATGTGCTACTTTCCCAAAGTTTCTCGCACTTCCCTTGCGGTGTCGGTGTAGCTTCCGCTCGCCAGCGCGGCGGCCTTGTCCTCCCAGGTCCTTGCCCGGATGAAGTCGTCGATAGCGCGCGGCCGAGAATCCATTTCCGCGGTGTGCCTACCGCCATCCGCTGGGTTCCATGCGCATAACCGGCTGGGCATCAAGCATTCGGCGCAGCGCAGCATCGAGGGGCCAAGGAAACAGCAGGTCGTGGCCGAGCCGATTGTCCACCGCAGACACCGCTCCCCGCAGCATTGACGTGGTACCGACCCGGTCGACGATCGATTCGAACAACGGTGGCGGCGTCGCCAGGTAATACAGTGGCCGCCGCATTGTCCCCGCCGCTACTCGGAGAGTGGCCGCTCGCCGCAATGGCGCGCTCAATCCGGCGGCATAGAGCAGACCGTCGGGTGTTATCAGCAAACGCTCCGAGGTAATAGCGACGTTGCCGGTGGATTCGCCGCTGCCCCATTCCATCGCCGCAAGCCGGCCGTGCATCACACGCCATCGGGCGTCGTCGGACAGCACCCTTTCGACGTCGTCTCGGCACAACCACGGATACGGCCCGGCGCCGGAATCGAAGCATTGCCGCAGAGCCTCGTCGATGAAATCGAACAGTCGCTGGTTCATCACATGCTCCTCGATCGCGCGACATCCGGACAAGCTGCGTGACGTCCGGCATAACTTCGTACTAGAACATCGCCTCGGCGGAGCGGTCGAGATCCATCATCGCGGCCTCGATATCGAGACTGGCTGGTGGTCGAACGACGGTTCCGCCGCACTCCGGTCCACTGCACCGTGACCCCCTGCGGCTCGGGGCGCGATTCTTCCTTACTTCGGCCAGATCTGCGGGACCCACGTGGTACGTCCGGATAGCTTCGGCTTCTCCGTCGAAGCTCGTCACTTCGAACGCGAAGATGGCAACGCGTTCTCCTTGGCCGGACGCCCGAACGGCCAGGGATTGTCGTACTGTTCCCCCGACGGATTCCCGATTATCGTTGTCGGCTCACCCATGATTCTCGTTCCTCACTTTCTGCGGCTTCCGAAGCGTGGGGCCCGTCGCGGATCGAAAAAAGCTGGTCAGCTCGACCATGACCGCATAGTCCACCCTATCGCCGGGGCGCTGGGCCGGCCGCCCTTTCGGTCGAGATCTGTGCAATCCGTCAGTCCGAAGCGTGCAACGAGTTCACCGTTGTCGGCATCGAGGGTGAGGGTGGCACCGTCGTCGATGTCGCCGGACAACAGCGCCCGCCCAAATGCGTGTCTCGACTTCGTGAGAGATGAACCGCCGCAACAGCCGCGCTTCGTACACCGGGTCGCATCCCTCCTTTTGGGGTGATCGAACTGCCTTCCGATCGCTGCGAGAGCTGGCAACAGGCGGCAACGTGCCCTACGACCAGGTCCTCAACTTGGTGCCCGCGGACCTGGAAGACTTTTGGGCGCAGACATTTCCGGCGCTGACCCACAAGCCGTGGACACCGGTGAACGTCGTCGGCTTCGACCCGGGGGAACCACCGACCTGCGGCGGCTCCCCGCCCGGTGATTACGTCCTGTTCTATTGCGCCCCAGAGGATTACATCGGCTACGACGCCGCAAACCTCCCGCGTTTCTACTACCAGGGTGGCGACTTCGGCGTGGCGACACCCTTTGCCAACGAATACGGCCAGGCCGTGAACGCCCGAGACGGTGACCACTCCGACGACAAAACCGCGGCACTGCGCGGCGACTGTTTCGCCGGCGCATGGAGCGCAAGCGTCCTCCGGGAAAACCGGCCGACCAAGCAAGTTCCGCATGTCCCCTGGCGATCTCGATAGCGCCGTCGCCGCGCTATTGGTCTTCCGCGGCTTCGGTGACAAGAACCCTGACGCGCCAGGCTGCACGCGCGTCGATGCCTACCGAGCCGGACTGCTCAACGGCCCCGACGCCTGCACGAAACCCATGCCGGCCGAATAGGGCTTCCGAATTCCTAGCGGATGGTCGATCGATGACCTCGGTTTGCGATGAGCCCGGGACGAAACTCGCAACGCTACCCACGAACCGTGATAGTTCCGCCGCGGCTCCCATCAGAACGGCCGCGCGCTCGGCGTCACAGTGCCCGCAGTGCCGAGCCGCAGCTCTACCGGAGGGTTGCGGGTCGGCCCCGATCCCACTGCTCGACGGCGTGGTCGAACGCCGCGACAACACCGTCGCGATCCATAGCTGATCGCCTATCGCCCCTGTTCCGGCGGGACCAATCGGTTTCCGTTTTTCGCCTTGTCGGACCGTTTCATGCCTTTGGCGCGGTCGGCAGGATTGGCGGTGTCGAATACCCGGCGGCCGGCCGGTCGCGCCGATCCGAAGGAATTGATATGGCCACTGCTGTAGGAATCGATCTCGGAACTACGAATTCTGTCATCGCGAGCTGGCAGAGCGGGGAGCCGGTGGTGATCGCCAATGCCGAGGGCGCGCGCACCACACCGTCGGTGGTTGCCTTCACCGAAAGCGGTGAGCGACTTGTCGGTCAGCTTGCCCGCAGACAGTCGATTTTGAATCCGAAGGGCACGATCTATTCGGCGAAGCGATTCATCGGCCGCCACTTCGACGAAATATCGGAGGAAGCCAAGGCGGTGAGCTTCGACGTCGTCGAGGGCGAGGGCGGCGTTGCCCGATTCGATGTGCGGGGCAAGAAGTATGCGCCCGAGGAGATCAGCGCGCTGGTGCTGCGCAAGCTGGTCGATGACGCGAGCAAATATCTCGGGGAGCGGGTCAAAGAAGCGGTGATCACCGTGCCCGCCTACTTCAACGACGCACAGCGCAATGCCACCAAGGACGCGGGCCGGATCGCGGGACTCGACGTCCTGCGCATCATCAATGAGCCGACCGCCGCCGCATTGGCGTACGGATTGGACAAGCAGACCCACGAGACGGTGCTCGTATTCGATCTCGGCGGTGGCACTTTCGATGTCAGTCTGCTCGACGTCGGTGACGGTGTGGTCGAGGTCCGCTCCACCGCGGGCGATTCCCATTTGGGCGGCGACGACTTCGACCGGCGCATCGTCGACTATCTCGCCGACGAATTCCAGCGCGAAGAGCACATCGACCTACGTGCCGATCCGCAAGCGCTGCAACGACTTTTCGAGGCGGCAGAGAAGGCCAAGGTCGAGCTGTCCTCGGTGACACAGACACAGGTGAATCTGCCCTTCGTCACCGCCGACGCGAACGGACCCAAGCACCTCACCACAACGATCATGCGCTCGAAGTTCGAGGACCTGACCGCGGATCTGGTGCAGCGCTGCCTCGGCCCGGTGGAGCAGGCCATGAAGGACGCCAAGGTCACCGCCAATGACATCGACGAGGTGATCCTGGTCGGCGGTTCTACCCGCATCCCGGCGGTACAGGCGCTGGTGCGCAGGCTGACCGGCGGCAAGGACCCGAACATGAGCGTCAACCCGGATGAGGTCGTCGCGCTCGGCGCGGCCGTTCAGGCCGGCGTGCTCAAGGGCGAGGTCTCCGATGTGCTGCTGCTCGACGTAACGCCGCTGTCGCTCGGTGTGGAGACCCAGGGCGGCGTGATGACGAAGATCATCGAGCGCAATACCACCATCCCGGCCCGGCGCAGCGAGGTGTTCTCGACCGCGGAGGACAACCAGCCCGCGGTCGATGTGGTGGTGCTCCAGGGCGAACGCGAGCGCGCCTCCGACAACCGCGTGCTCGGCCGGTTCCGACTGGAGGACATCCGGCCGGCACCACGCGGCCAGGCGCACGTCGAGGTCACCTTCGACATCGACGCCAACGGCATCCTCAATGTCACCGCGCGCGACAAGGACACCGGTAAAGAGCAGAGCATCACGATCAGCGAGCAGTCCAATTTGGACCAGAGCGAGGTCGACCGGATGCTCGCCGAGGCCGAGCAGCACCGCCGCGAGGACGAGGAACTGCGCAAGGCCGTCGATGCCCGCAACGCGTTGGATTCGGCCGCGTACCAGGTGGAACGGCGCCTGGCCGAACTCGGTGACAGCGCGCCGCCACACGAGAGGGCACGCGCCGAGATGCTGATCGCCGACGCCAGACAGGCCGTCAAAGAAGAAGCGCCGCTGGATCGGGTGCAGTCGCTCACCTCGGAACTGCAGCAATTGCAGTACGGGTTGCAGCCCGCGCAAACCGGCGGCGGCGACGGACAGTCGAGCTACGCGGGCGCGGGTGCCGGCGCGGGCTCACCCGGTGACGACGACGTGATCGACGCCGAATTCGACCGGAGCTGAGGGATTTCCGATGGAAACCTCCGCAGACCAGTCGACCACCGACACCCCCGATCCGGACGCGGCGTCCGAACAACCTGCAGCCCAGATCGCCCAGTTGGAAGACCGCTGGCGCCGCGCCGCCGCCGATCTGGACAACCTACGCAAGCGCTACGCCAGGGATCTCGATCGAGAGCGCGCGGCCGAACGATCGAAGGTGGCGGGTGCCTGGCTACCGATGCTGGACAACTTGGAACTGGCGCTGGCGCACGCGAACGGCGATGCGGACCCACTGGTCGCGGGCGTTCGCGCGATCCGGGACCAGGCGGTGCAGGTACTCGAACAGCTCGGTTACCCGAGGCATTCGGAGGTGGGGGTGCCGTTCTCCCCGGAAATGCACGAGGTGGTCAGCGTGGTCGACCGGACCGATTTCCCGCCGGGAACCGTGGTCGAGGTGCTGCGCCCCGGATACGGCGAGAACGGACGGCAGCTGCGTCCGGCGGCCGTGATCGTCAGCAGACGCGAGGAGTGAGCGTCGATGGCGCGCGACTACTACGAGGTCCTCGGGGTTCCCCGCGACGCCGACAAGGACCAGATTCAGCAGGCATATCGCAAGTTGGCGCGGCGATATCACCCGGATGTGAATTCCGATCCGGCGGCGGAGGATCGGTTCAAGGAGGTCAGCGAGGCGTACGAGGTCCTGTCCGATCCGTCGACGAGGAGTCGCTACGACCGCTTCGGTGAGGACTTCCGGCGGGTGCCGGAGGACTACGACGAACGGGTCGGCGCGGCCACCGGTGGTTTCGGTGGCGGCAGCGGTGGTTTCGGTGGCGGGACCCGCGTGCACTTCGGTCGCGGTTTCGACGGCAACGTCGACTTCGGCGACATATTCGGCGATATCTTCGGTGGCCGTGGCGGCGGATACGGACCGATTCCGGGTGCCGATCAGCAGGCGGTCCTGGAGCTGACCGTCGAGGAGGCTTACCGCGGCGGCAAGCGCAAGCTCGGGCTCGACGGGCGCAGCTACGACGTTGATATCCCGGCCGGGGTGATCGACGGCCAGCGGATCCGGCTGGCCGGGCAGGGCGGCATGGGCAGTGGCGACGCGCCTGCCGGGGATCTCTACCTGGTCGTGCACATCAAGGCGCATCCGCGCTTCCGGTTGGTCGGCCGCGACATCTACGTCGACCTGCCCGTGTCCCCGTGGGAGGCGGTGCTCGGCGCCACCGTCGCGGTCCCGACTCCGAGCGGCGAGGCGAAAGTCAAAGTGGCGCCGGGCTCCTCGACCGGGCGCAAGCTGCGATTGCGTGGCGCGGGCATGCCCAATGCCCGCGGCGCCAACGGCAACCTGTACGCCGAGGTCAAGGTCATGGTGCCGTCGAAACCGACCGCGCGGGAACGGGAGTTGTTCGAGCAGTTGGCCGCCGAATCGACCTTCGATCCGAGGAGAGAGCAATGAGCACGCCCACACCGCAATACGTGATCGTGCGGCAACCGGGGCTGCGGCTCGACGATTTCGCACAGCGGTCCGGTCTGCATCCGGACATGGTGCGCAGATTGGTCGCGCTCGGACTGCTCGACGGTGCCCGCGAAGGTACCGAACTTCGCTTCGAACCGTCCGCGGTGGCCCTTGTCGCCCGAATCCAGCGCTTGCGGTCCGGGCTCGGATTGAACTATGCGGCAATCGGGTTGGTGCTCGATCTGCTGGACCGAATCGAAGAACTCGAAGCCGATCCTCGTCGAAGGAGGACGTCCCGATGGACACCAGCAAGTTGACGGAGAAGTCTCGGGAAGCCTTGAGCGAAGCGCAGAACGCGGCGACGCGATTGGGGCACAGCGAGGTCGACGGCGAACATCTGCTGCTCGCCTTGATCGACCAGCAGGACGGGCTGGTGCCCCGGCTGCTCGACCAGGCGGGCGCGGATCTCGACGCGTTGCGCGCCGACCTGAATCGCGAGTTGGTCCGCCGACCCAAGGTCAGCGGCCCGGGCGCCGCGCCGGGGCAGGTGATGGTCACCCGGCGATTGGCGGCGCTGCTCGAATCGGCCGAACGAGAAGCCAAGCGGCTCAAGGACTCCTATGTTTCGGTGGAGCACCTGGTAATGGCGCTGACCGAAGAGGGATCGGGCACTGTGGCGGGCCGGCTCCTCGCGGGTCAGGGCATCACCGGAGAGTCGTTCTTGCAGGCGCTCACCGCGGTTCGTGGTAATCAGCGGGTGACCTCGGCGACCCCGGAGGGCGCTTACGAGGCACTGGAGAAATACGGCCGCGACCTCGTCGCCGAAGCCAGCGCGGGCAAGCTGGACCCGGTCATCGGCCGAGACGCCGAGATCCGCAGAGTGACACAGATTTTGAGCAGGAAGACCAAGAACAATCCGGTATTGATCGGTGATCCCGGCGTCGGCAAGACCGCGATCGTGGAGGGCCTGGCCCAGCGCATCGTCCGTGGCGATGTGCCAGAAGGCCTGCGCGACAAGACGATCTTCTCCCTCGATATGGGTTCGCTGGTCGCGGGGGCGAAATATCGAGGCGAGTTCGAGGAGCGCCTGCAAGCCGTGCTGTCGGAGGTGAAGGCGGCCGAGGGCCGCATTCTGCTCTTCGTCGACGAGCTACATACCGTGGTCGGCGCGGGATCGGTCGGCGGTGAAGGATCCCTCGACGCGGGCAATATGCTCAAGCCGATGCTCGCCCGCGGCGAGCTGCACATGATCGGCGCCACCACCCTGGACGAGTACCGCAAGCACGTCGAATCCGATGCGGCACTGGAACGTCGGTTCCAGACTGTGCTGGTGGACGAGCCCAGCATGGAGGACGCGGTGTCCATCTTGCGCGGCCTGCGCGAACGCCTCGAGGTCTTCCACGGCGTGAAGATCCAGGACGGCGCGCTGGTGGCGGCCGTGACCCTGTCGCATCGCTACATCACCGACCGCTTCCTGCCGGACAAAGCCATCGACCTGGTCGACGAGGCATGTGCTCGGCTGCGCACCGAAATCGACTCGATGCCAGCGGAACTCGATGAACTCACCAGGAAGGTGACCCGGCTGGAGATCGAAGAGGCGGCACTGTCCAAGGAGACCGACGCGGCAAGCAAGGCTCGTCTCGAGGAGCTCCGAAAGGAACTTGCCGATCTGCGGGCCGAGGCCGACTCGAGACACGCCCAATGGGAGGCCGAACGGCAGGCGATCCGGCGGGTGCAGGAATTGCGTGGACAACTCGAGCAGTTGCGCCACGAAGCCGAAGAGGCCGAACGCAATTACGACCTCAATCGCGCGGCCGAGTTGCGCTACGGCGAGATCACCAAGCTGGAACGCAATCTGCAAGCGGCGGAGGAACAATTGCGAACCAAGCAGGGCAAACAGCCGCTGCTGCAAGAGGTTGTCACCGAGGACGAGATCGCCGAAATCGTCGCCGCGTGGACCGGAATCCCGGTAGCCCGGTTAAAAGAGGGCGAGCGGGAGAAGTTGCTACGGCTCGATGAAATCCTGCACGAGCGGGTGGTCGGGCAGGAGGAGGCGGTGCAACTTGTCGCGGACGCGGTGATTCGGGCCCGGTCGGGAATCCGCGATCCACGCAGGCCGATCGGATCGTTCATCTTCCTCGGACCCACCGGCGTCGGCAAGACGGAACTCGCGAAGACCTTGGCCGCGGCGCTTTTCGACAGCGAAGACAATATGGTGCGCCTGGACATGAGCGAGTACCAGGAGCGGCACACGGTCAGCAGGTTGATCGGTGCCCCTCCCGGCTACGTCGGTTATGACGAGGGCGGACAGCTCACCGAGGCAGTGCGCCGCAAGCCGTACTCGGTGGTGCTGTTCGACGAGATCGAGAAAGCGCACGCCGACGTGTTCAATACTCTGTTGCAGGTGCTCGACGACGGTCGAATCACCGATTCGCAAGGCCGACAGGTCGATTTCCGCAACACCGTGATCATCATGACCTCGAATATCGGCTCCCACCATCTACTCGAGGGTGTCACCGCCCACGGCGAAATCAAGCCGGACGCGCGGGATCGCGTGCTCGCCGAGCTGCGGGGACACTTCCGCCCCGAGTTTCTCAACCGCGTCGACGACATCGTGCTGTTCACGCCGCTGACGCTGCCGCAGATCGAGCACATCGTCGAGCTGCAACTCGAAGAACTCCGACATCGCCTGGCGGAACGGCAGATCAGGCTCGACATCACCCCGGAGGCGCGCAGGCTCATCGCCCAGCACGGATTCGATCCGGTCTACGGTGCGCGGCCGTTGCGCCGCTACATCGCGCACGAAGTCGAGACGAAGATCGGCCGGGCGCTCATGCGCGGCGATATCGGGCAGGGCGGCGCCGTCACGGTCACCGTGGACGGTGCCGATCTCGCGGTCGCGTACACCGCGCCCGCGATCGCGGCATGAAAACGAGGTACGACCATGGAAACCGCGAAGATCAAATGCCCCAACTGTGGGAAGTTCAACCGGGTTCCGGCCGCGGCGGAGGGCACACCGCGCTGCGGTAACTGCCACAAACCGCTGCCATGGATCGTCGCGGCGGGGGACGACGACTTCACCGAGGTGACCGAAAAGTCCTCGGTGCCAGTCCTTGTCGACCTGTGGGCAACCTGGTGTCGGCCCTGTCTGATGGTCAGCCCGGCGCTCGAACAGCTCGCGACCGAACGTGCCGGTCGGCTGAAGCTGGTCAAGGTCGACGTCGACGCCGCACCCCGCACCGCCGAGCGGTTCGTCGTGCGGGCGGTGCCAACCTTGCTCGTGCTCGACCACGGCGAGGTGCTTGCCCGGCAGGCGGGCGCCGCTCCGGTACCGGAACTGCGGAGGTGGCTGGACCAGGGCCTCTCCGATCGAGCGGATAAGGGGGTGACCGCATGACCTCCATCTATACCGATCCCCACGTCGCGGCGATCCAGCCGGTGGCGCCGCGGACACCGCAGGGCTGCGAAGAGTGTCTTCGGCTCAGCACGCCATGGCTGCATCTGCGGCTGTGCCTGACCTGCGGGCACGTCGGCTGCTGTGACTCGTCCCCGATGCGGCACGCGCGAGCGCACGCCACCGGGACCGGCCACCCCATCGTCGAATCGATGGAACCCGGCGAGAATTGGCGCTGGTGCTACGTCCATCAGAACTTCGTCTGATGAACATCGAAACCCCGGACGATGTCGGCGCGTTTCCGCGATTGTCGGACGCGCAGGTGGCGACGCTCGCCGTCGGCGGCGCCCGGCGAGCGGTGCGCGCCGGTGAGACGTTGGTGCGCGCCGGCGCGCCGAGCGACGAGTTCTTCGTGATCCTGTCCGGCACCGTCGCGATCGTCGACGACGATGCGGGGGAACGCCGGGTGCTGCGCATCCACGGGCCCGGCCGATTCCTCGGCGAGCTCGGCCTGCTGGAAGGTCAGGTCGCGTTCTACACCGCGGAGATGATCGAAGACGGCGAGGTGCTGGTCGTCCCGATCCAGCGGATACGCGCGCTGGTCGAACACGATCCGGTGCTCAGCGACCTCATTCTGCGCGCGTATCTGATCCGCCGCTGCCAGCTGCTCGGTATCGTCTCCGGGTTCCGAATCATCGGTTCCTGCTACTCGCCCGACATCCGGCGGCTACGCGAGTTCGCGATGCGAAACCGATTGCCGCACACCTGGATCGACCTCGAGCGCGACAGTCGGGCCGAAAAACTCCTGCGTGATCTCGGGGTCACACCCGAGGACACTCCGGTCGTCATCTGGCGCGGCGAGCGGGTGCTGCGCAATCCGACGAATGCCGAATTGGGGCGCCTCATCGGCCTACCGGTGCCGGACACGCTGCGCGAGGTGTGCGACCTAATCGTGGTGGGTGCTGGCCCGGCCGGCCTGGCCGCCTCGGTGTACGGCGCCTCGGACGGGCTCGACACCTCGATGCTGGAGGCGATTGCGGCGGGTGGGCAGGCGGGCACGTCCTCGCGCATCGAGAATTATCTGGGCTTTCCCGCGGGCATCTCCGGCACCGAGCTGGCCGAGCGAGCGGTCATCCAGGCCGGAAAGTTCGGTGCTCGATTGCTGGTGTCCGCGGAGGTAGTCGGGCTGGAAGCCGAGGATGGACACCATCTGCTGCGGCTGGCCGGTGGCGGCGCGCTGCTCGGCCGCACCGTCGTCCTAGCCACCGGCGCCCGCTATCGCAGACTCGCCGTGACCGGGATCGAGCGCTTCGAAGGCACCGGCGTGTACTACGCCGCGACCCATCAGGAGGCGTCGATGTGCGGCGTGAACCCGGTGGCGATCGTCGGCGGCGGTAACTCCGCAGGGCAGGCAACAGTGTTTCTCGCCGGTCACGTCGAGCACGTGCACCTACTCATCCGGGATGGCGATCTCGGCAAGAGTATGTCCCGGTATCTGGTCGAGCAGATCGAGCAGCACCCGCGTGTGACGGTGCACCGCAACACCGAGGTGCGTGAGGTAGCCGGTGTCAGCGAACTCGAAGCAATCGTGGTCGAGAACAATCGCACCGGGGAGCGGGAGAAGCTCGCGGTGGCCGCCCTGTTCGTTTTCATCGGGGCCGTACCGTGCACCGTGTGGTTGGCGGACACCGTCGCGCTAGACGCGCACGGCTTCGTCCGGACCGGCCCGGACGCGGTGTACCCGGCCGAGGATCAGCGCGATTCCGGCCGTCGACCGCTACCGCTCGAAACAAGCAGGCCCGGCGTCTTCGCGGTGGGCGATGTCCGTAGTGGCTCGGTCAAACGAGTCGCGTCCGCCGTCGGTGAAGGCGCGATGGCGGTGCGCCATATTCACGAATACTTCGAGAGGAGCTGACCGAAATGCCGGTAATGGGCGTTGTCAAATTTCAGCGTTTCTTCCGTGCCGCGGCCGGGCTGCAGGTGGACCGCAATGATCTCAAGCGCTACACCGAATTCATCGACGACAAGATCTATGACCTGTTCGTCGTTGCCAAGGCATCGGCGAAGGCGAACTCACGCGATGTGATCGAATCGTGGGACCTGCCGATCACCGCGGGACTGCAGCAGAGCATCCACCGGTTCGAGAAGCTGGATGAGGAGATCGAGCTGCAACCGCTGCTCGACCAACTCGCCGCGCGCCCGCCGCTCGACCTCGCCCTCTCGGACGACACCGAGCGTCGGCTGCCGCTGATTGCCGGTGGTCTGAGCGTGGCCCTTGCGCAGACGTTCGTCGCGATCGCACCGAAGGTCAAGAATCCAGGAACCGGCGAGTGGTCCGTGGTATTCGAGATATTTCATCTGCTGCTTTGAATGCGGCAACGGCATATTCGGCATGGGCTGCGAACGCCGGGGTTGATCGGTGTACCGTCGATGATCAACGCCCGCAGAATTAATCCGCACCTGGAGATTGTCGTTCGAAGTGGATCGGTGCGCATGGCGGCGAGTGGATCGGCCGAAAATTTCGGGGTGGGCGCGGCCGAGGACGCCGCAGCGCCGGGTCCCACCTCGAAACCTGCTGCCACGGGCCGGAATCCGCCATGAATCAGCAATTGTTGAGTTATCCAATCGCCGACAGCTTGGTGCGCGGACAACTGGTGTCGCTGCACGGGCTGTGCACGCTGTCGGCGGCGCTGTCGGGCGAGCACGAAGAAGTCGAAATACTTCGAATGGCCGGTGCGGCTGTCCCGTCCCTCGGCTCGTGTCGCACGCGGGCGAGCTATCACCGGGTGGACGGCGAATTCCTGCAGTACCCGCAGACGCGACCCGCACGGCCCGGCCTGGACGCACAGGTCAGTGCCCAGGACGGCGAGGGCAGCGTGAACTTGGCTGACGAGAAGTGGGGATGGGCGTTCGTCCTGCAAAGCTCGTCCGGAGCGGTCGGTTCACTCATTGTCGGCTCCGACCGCGCGCCGCGGCCACACGAGATATTCCTGCTGGAAGTGCTGGCGCAGCTCACCGGTGCGGCGCTGGCCAATGCGACCACGCACGAACGTGCTTCCGCCCATGCGACCGAGCTCACCCAGATCAACGAGCGCTTGGCCGCCACGGTGCGACGCCTCGAACGACAGACGCGGGTGCATGAGGTGCTCGCCGGAGCCGCCGCGTACGGACAGGGCGAACAGGGTATCGCCGACGCCCTCGCTCAGCTGACCGATTTGCCCGTCGCGGTCGAGGACCCCTTTGGCAATCTGCGGGCCTGGTCTGGACCCGGCCGACCGGAACCCTATCCCAAAGCCGCACCGGAGCAGCGTGATCAACTGCTGCATCGTCTCGCGACCCACAATGCGCCGCTGCGGGTCCAAGATCGGGTGATCATGCTGGTGAAACCACGTACCGAGGTCCTCGGCACGCTCGCACTGATCGACCCGGACCATAGCGTGGTCGAGGCTCAACTGTTCGCGCTGGTGTACGGAAGCACCATGCTCGCCCTCGAACTCGCACATCAACGCAATCTCGCCGAGATCGAACTGCGGCTACGTCGCGAGCTCGTCGATGATCTCGCCTGCGGCACCGACAATGACAGCGCCTACGCCCGCGCAGAAGCATTGGGACACGACCTGCGCGGACCGCACTACGTCGTCCTGGTGCACAGCGCGGGCCGCGCCGACGATACGATCGCAGCGGCCGCGAGCCACGCCGCGTCGGCCCTGAGTCTGCAATATATCCTGGGCCGCCACGGCGGCATGGTCGTGCTGATCACCGACCACAGACCGGATCCGGGCGCCTTCCACCACGCGATCCGCGAACGCGTCGACGCGACGCCGATAACCATCGGCATCAGCGGCCGGTGCGAGCAGCCGAGCGATTTCGCGCGATCGTTCGCCGACGCACTCCGTGCCGTCCATATCCGGCTGCGGTCGCGGATACCGGACGGCGCGACGGCATTCGAAGAACTCGGCTTCTATCGTCTGGTCGACGCGGCGCATGCCGATGGTCAGGTCGACGGCTTCATGCGCGAATGGCTCGGTGCCCTCCTGGATTACGACGCCACCCGGAACTCGGACCTCGTGTACACCCTGGCCCAGTATCTCGAATGCGGCGGCAACTATAACGATTCCGCCGCCGCGTTACACATCCATCGCAGCACCCTGCGCTATCGCCTCGGCCGCATCCGCGAACTCACCGGCTTCGACCTACGTGATGTGAATATCCGATTCAATCTCCAAGCCGCAACGCGCGCGTGGCAGTTCCTGTCCGCCGTCCCTGATCCGTGACGTTGTTGCGACCGAGCGCGTGCAAGGTTGTCAGCAGTTCGGCCTGGTCCCCCGAAGCCGCGATACGTATCGGCTGATAGACACTGTGGGCCCTAGGGAACGATTTTCCCGGCGAACTCGACACCAAGTGTGCTGAGAACTCTCGACTACCTGCGATTTGCGCAGGTCCAGACTTCGACATCTGGGTGACGCCCCTTACTGAACACGACTCCGAGCACTGCAGGACTTGATCTCGATCGTGGTGGGTCTTCGCAAGCGCGGCATAGGGTTCCGGGCCCTGCACAAGGCGATCGACAACACCAGCCCCGGCGGGCGCCTGGTGTTCCACATCTTCGCCGCGCTGGCCGAGTTCATCCGGGAGTTGATCGTGCAGGGCACCGACGAGGGCCTGGCCGCTGCCCGCGCCCGCGGGCAGCGCCTCGGTCGGCCACCAGCGATGACCGACGAGCAGATCAGGCACGCTCGGGTGATCTGACCAGGTCGGAGGAGACGGTGTCCTCGGTGGCCCGACTACGTGGGGGTGATCCGGATGTGCAGGATCTGGGCAACGTTGTCGTGCCCGCTTTCGTGTGGGCCGTCTTCCCGCACCGCGGTGTGGCATTCGACGAATCGGCGTTGTTCGAGGCTTCGGACCGCGCGGCGCCAGCTGGCGCGTTCGGCTTTCGAAGTCGCCCGATCGCGGCGTTCTGGGCTTGAAAACAGTTCCAGATCCGTCCACGCGATCCATCTCCGGCCCTCGTAGTCCCACTCTGCCAACGCGATGAGCATCATGCGCTGTTTGGCGCCCAGTCCCTTCGACATGGTCTCGCGGGGACGTTCGAGCAGTTTGCCCTTGTGGCACAGGGCACCGGCGCGGACGAGCGCGCCGAGTTCGGGCGCGTCGACCTTGTGCCAGCGCGCTCAGTCGGTGGATGTCTTCTGACGCCTCAGGACCAGTGCGAGCCCGATGACGACCAGCACAATCATGAGAACCGCGGTGGCGACGTTGTCGGGCATTCCGAGGAATTCGGGGCGATAGAGGGGATGGCTGTAGAAGGGGTCGTCGACGAAGAAATACGAGGTGCCGGGCCAGCAACCCGCGGCGAGCACCGCGATCCAGAAGGCGCCGGCGAGGTAGGCGCCGGTTGCCATGCTGAAGCGATCGGTCACCGGGCGGCCGAGCAGGCATATCAGCGCACCTACGCCCAGGCCGATGGCGGCGAAGAAACCCATCGCGGTATGCAGCTTGGCGTGTGGCAGCCAAGCGGGATTGTTCATATGTCTGCTTGCCAGGATCACTCCGTCGAGCAGGACGGGGACGACGATCGTAGCGATGCCGACGACAACCAGCAGCACCCGCCCGACGTGGGGTACCTGGTTGTGTCTCGGTTGATCCGAGCGGATCGGGGCTCGTTCGGTGGTGGTGTGATCGGACATCGGGATCCTCCGAGTTCATGACAGAATATTATCTCAATCGAGATAGTATCAAGTGAGATATATCTGGTCGAGTGATCGACCAGAGAGGTAGCCTCCCGCCATGCCTATCCGTGACGCGACACCGGACTACGCCATCGGCCCTCTCCTGCAGCGAGCGCACCGGCATGCGGCTGATGCGTTCAACTCGGCGCTCACGGCACTGGACATACAGGGCAGGCATTTCGGAGTACTGATGACCCTGCAGCGCCTCGGCCCGATGAATCAGACACGGCTGGTAGAACATCTCGGCGCGGACAAGTCCGCTATGGTCCGAATGATCGATGATCTCGAGTCCAGAGGATTCGTCAAACGTTGCGACGACCCTGCCGACCGGCGAGCGGTCGCCGTCACACTGACTGAGTCCGGCACGAAGGCGTTCAAACAGGCGGAAACGATCGCCAGGGCCGCCGCCGACGACCTGCTCGAGGGATTCGATGCCGCTGAGCGCGCGCAATTCAAACGACTGCTGGGAAGATTCGTGAACGTCGCGCCCAGTGACGTCGCCCCATTGCCCGGCCGCGGACAACAATGAGCATCAGCACTCCAGAATGGGGTTGCACTCCTTGCAGTGTGGAGGTTAGTCACACGTTCGGTGGAGCGGGTCGGTGCATGTTCTGGAGGAATCGCCAAAACCTGTATCGGTATGTGTCAGTCGACCTCCGTTCCGATGATGTCGGCCGCGCCAGTTGACGATGTGGGTGTGATCTCGCGGGGACGTTCGAGCAGTTTGCCCTTGTGGAACAGGGCACCGGCGCGGACGAGCGCAACGAGTTCGGGCGCGTTGACCTTGCGCCAGCGGGATTGTGCTGCTTCGATCAGCTTGTAGGCCATGGCGATTCCGGCCGCGCGCGATTCTGGCCCCTTCGTGACCTTGGTCCGGAGCCGCACGGACGCGAAAGTCGACTCGATCGGATTAGTAGTCCTCAAGTCGATATCCTCGGCGGGATCCATCGCCACCACCGCTGGAATGGCGAAGGCCCTCGAGCAGTCGTATCCGCTCGATCAGGCGCTCGGCCTGGCCAGCGTCGATCTCACCGACCGCATCACCCGCCTACACATCCGCTGGCACTTCTACGACGTCGAAGGCGATCTGCTGACCGATAGCGATTACGAATACCTGCTGCGCCGCGATGACGACGGCCAACTGCGCGCCTATGTCGCGGTCGCCATCGACGAGATGGAGAAGATCGCGAAGTTGGCCGCCACCAAGTGCACTCAACTTCCGTCCTGAATTCGGTTGCCGTCGAATAGAATCAGGACCGATGACAGGCGTGCCCGCCACGGAATCGTGGCGGGCACGCACTGCCAGAGCTGTTATGGCCCAGCTGGTTCGACGGCTACTTCCGGGCGGCAGCCAGATGCGCCGCCACCAGCGTGTCGATGAGAACATCCGGGTCGAGCCAGGGAAAGCTGGGCCGGTCTTGACGCAGGGTGATCAGGCCGTGCATCGCGGCCCAGAGGCAGCTGGCGGTGGCGGTCGGATCGGCGCTGCCGCAGGCCTCGGCGGTATCGGTCAGGAGTCGGAACAGCGGTAGGCCCGGCATCTGGGCATCGGTGGGTTCCCACCCCGGAGTGCCCGCCGTGCCGAACAGCACTCGATAGTGGCCCGGATTCCGCAGGCCGTATTCGCAATAGGCGCGACATATTTCGGCGAGGCGGGTGGGGCCATCCGCCGACGACGCGGCCGATAGGGCGGCGCGCAGTTCGGCGAAGCGGACCTCGTATACCGCGGTCAGCAGTTCCCTGCGATCGGCGAAGTGCAGGTACACACTCTGCGGCGCGATACCCGCTGCCCGCGCGACCGCCCGCAGCGATAGCGACTCCTGGCCGTCCAATGTTTCCAGCAGGCGACTCGCCGCCGCCACCAGTTCCGCCCGCAGACGCGCGCCTTCGCCGCGCCGGTTGCGGTCCCGTGTGGTGCTGTTCTTCGCCGTCACCTTGACAGGTTAACAAGACGGGTGTCAACTGACAATCATCAGTAGACACCCGTCTTGTTAGGAAACGCCATGTCCGTCACCGCGACTCGTGTCGTCCACGCCAGCGTGTTGCTCGATTTCGGCGGCGCCCGCATCCTCACCGATCCGTGGCTGTCCGAACGCCGCTTCTACTACCAGGGCGAGCCGCGCAGCATCGCCACCGCCGCCGATCTCCCGGAACTGGCCGGCATCGTGATCAGCCACGCCCACTACGACCACTGCGACCTGGCCGCGCTACAGAGTTACCCGGACAAGAATGTGCCGTTCGCCGTCGTCCGTAGCCTCGCACACGGGTGCGAGCGGCCGGATTTCGCAATGTCGTCGAGTTGGATCCCTGGCAGAGCACACATCTCGGCCCGGTCGAGGTGACCGCAACACCGGCCAGTCACGGCATACCCGAGGTCACCTTCGTACTGCGCGCCGACGGCCACAGCGTCTTCTTCGGCGCCGATACGCTCCGCATCGCCGAACTCGACGAAATCGCGGACCGCTTCGAGCAACTGGACCTGGCCCTGCTCCCCATCAATGGCCTGCGCATCCGCCCGGCCTTCGATCGCCAGGTCGTCATGGACGCAACCGAAGCCGCGGACCTGACGCGCGCCCTGCGTCCCCGCCTCGCCGTCCCGATCCACTATGCGTTCAGCAGCGGCCCACTCGGCGACCGCCTGATGACCAAATCCACCCGCAACCGCCCCGACCTCTACCGCGACGCCACCGCCGATGTCGCCCCCGATACGACCGTCCACATCCTCGGACCCGGCCGCACGCTGGCCTTGTAGCACTGATCAGGCGTCGGCCGCGGCAACGGAATTCCGGACAACGACACGGCCGTCAGGCTTTCGAGGATCCGGTCTACCCAGGGAAGTTGGAGACTTGGTGTCACCGTCACGGTCATCGTGGAGGGCGTCGAGGTCGGCGGATTTCCAGCGGACTGTCGAAGACGATCAGCGTGATAGAACGGCCGACCGCATCATTGCCAGCAGGAGGGCGCCGCCGGCCTCGAGCCGTTGATCGGCGGTGTGGGGGTCGTCGCTTACTGTTTCGACGGTCATCTTCAGGCCATCGAAGGCGCCGACGAGGACGGTGGCGAGCAGGTCTGGGTCGACTCCGCCTGAGATCTCAGCGGTGTGCTGGGCGTCGCGGATGAGGTCGGCGACGCCGTCGATCCATCGGCGGGTCAGTTCCATGGCCAGGGGGCGGGTCGCCGGCACCTCGGCGAGGTTCTGGGCAAGGCGCGAGATGACCCAGGCGTCGGGGTCGTCACGGTGCAGGTCCAGCATGGCGGGCAGCAGCGCTTCCAACCGCCGCAGCCCGGGGGGCGTCGTGGCCAGTCGTGCTTGCACCCGATCGAGCCATTGTGCGTGCTTCTCGGTGAGCACGGCGACGGCTAGGGCTTCTTTGCTCTCGAAATGAAAGTAGACCGATCCCTTGGTCATTCCGCTTGCTTCGACCACGTCGGCCATGCGTGCCCGGTCGTAACCGACCTGTGCGAACACCGCGGCGGCAGCATCGAGGATCCGCTCGCGGGATGCCGCTCCGTGTTCGGTCGGGCCGGGCGGGCGGCCGACGCGTCGCTGGGCCGGCGTGCTGCGGTGGGGGCTTGCCATGGGCTCATCATAGCGGTATTAATTAGACCGTCGTGAAGGTTTAATTAAGGAGGCAGTGATGGCTGGATACTTCGACCGACAGCGAGTGCTCGTGACCGGGGCGTCATCGGGTATCGGACGCGCGTTCGCCGCGCGCGTCGCCGCCGACGGTGGTGACCTCGTGCTGGTCGCCCGCAGGGAGGCGGTATTGCGAGCACAGGCCGACGAATTGCGCGCGCAATACGGTTCGAGCGTGGAGGTCATCGCCGCGGACCTCAGCGCCCCGGGCGCCGCAGTGGGGGTGGCCGAACTGCTCGCCCAGCGTGCGATCACCGTCGACGCGCTCGTCAACAACGCGGGACTCGGAATCCATGGCGACCTCGCCGATGCCGACCTCGGCGCGGTCTCGAGTCAGATCGCGGTGAATATCACCGCGTTGACCGAACTCACCGCAATCCTGTTGCCCGGCATGATCGCTCGCGGACGTGGAGCCGTCGTCAATGTGGCCAGCACGGCCGCGTTTCAGCCGGTTCCGCACATGGCGGTGTACGCGGCGACCAAGGCGTACGTGCTGTCCTTCACTCGCGCGCTGTGGGCCGAGACCCGCGGCACCGGGGTCCGGGTGCTCGCCGTAAGCCCAGGTGCCACCGACACCGCATTTTTCGAGATCGCCGGCGAGGACGCCGCAGTCGGCAGCCGGCGTGCTCCCGAACAGGTCGTCGACGCGGCCTTGCGCGCGCTCGGGTCCAACTGCCCGGACACCGTCGACGGCACGGCGAACGCATTGCTGGCGCGCATCGCCGGCCGCATTCCGGCCAAGTGGGCAATCGCGCTCGCCGAGCGTTCCGTCCGGCCGGAATCGCCTGTATCCCAAACCAATTGATCGATCAGGAAAGAGTACGACATGCTCATTCAGCAGTTCGCCAGAGCGGCCGCGGCCGCAGTGAACAATCACAACGTCGATGAGGTCGTTGGCCTGTGGCGAGAGCCCGCCGCCTACGACTCGCCCCTGACGGGTCCACAGCAGGGGCTTGCGGCGCTGGCCGCCCGAGAGTCGGCGCTATTCGACGGTTTCAGCGATCTCACCGCCACTATCGAGCCCCTCGGGCAAGAGGGTTTCACTGGTGCCGCGCTGGTTCGTTTCGACGGTACCCACGACGGGCACTACGCGGGAATAGCGCCGAGCGGGAACACGATTGCCATCGAGATGGTCGCCGTCGTCACCTTTGACGACGACGGCTACGTCATCGGCGAACGCGTCTTCCTCGACACCGCGGCCGTCTTGGCTCAACTCAACGGTTGCGCCGGCACCGGAACGACATAACCTCGCCGAATTCATCCTGACCGCACTGCCCGACGGATGCCGAATACGCCGGTTATGCCTTCCACTGCACCCGTTGTCGTGTCGTTCCGGGGCGCAGCGACCCTGGCGATCGCCCGGTGTGGCGTTTGACGAGCCGGTGCAGCGTCGCCGGATCGGCCGCCGACGGCCGCGGCGATCTCCCCCAGTGGTAGGTGGGTGGTGCGGAGCAGATCAAGTGCGTGATTGAGACGGATCCGCTGCACGAGTTGCATCGGACTGAGGCCGACTGCCTGGCCGGTGCGCCGCGCCAACGTCCGCGGGCTGATGTTGCACCGGTGCGCCAGCGATTCCAGGGTGTGGACCTGGTCCAAACGGGACCGCACGAAGGATTCGAGTGCCGCGACGGTCTCGTCGCGCGCGGCCAGATGTGACGGAATGAGAAATCCAGCCTGCGAGCTGCGTTGATCGATGACGAGTCGGCTGGCCAGCTCGTCGGTCAGCGCCGCGCCACCGAGGTGTCGCATCAACGCCAGCATCAGGTCGATATGGGCGAATGCGCTGCCCGCCATCCAGATCGGGCCGTCGCGCACACCATTTCGCGCCCTGCTGCGCCTCATCCACAGTGTCGCGTCCGAGGCCGCGATACCCCGGACGCCCGAGCATTGACCGGCGACAACCACAGCCCGACAATGCATTCCGCGCACCCACATGGCCTCACGGCGCGCCGCTCACGACCAGCCTCGCCTAACTTATCGAGAGTTCGACGCAGTGGCCCGCGTTGGCGATGCTGTGGTGGGTGAAGAGTGTCACGCGCGAGCGACCGCGCTCGGAGCGAACCGCGCAGCTCGCGGCGCTGATCACCGATGGGCCGTGACCTTGTCGTGCCGCCACCACGCGAGGCGGTAGCGCTCCGGCGGATTCAGCGGGTCTCGGCGAGAGCGGTCACCGAATCCGTGATGAGTGCGACGAGCCTGGAGCGGTTAGCGCGCGGCACCCGAGCCTCCAGCTCCGCTGCCAGGGCGGACCGGAAGTTCTCGCGCATGGCGGCGCCCTGATCGGTCAGGACGGCTCGGGTGATCCGGCGATCATCGGGATCGGTCGCTCGGGCGACGAGACCGCGCCGCGCCAAGCGATCCACCATGCCGGTGACATTCGTCTTGTCGCATCCGAGCAATCCCGCCAGCTCGCCGAACGACGGTCGGCGGTCGTATAGCAGGCACAGCAGTTCGACCTGTTGCACAGTGAGCCCGAACCTGCGCGATATGACGCCGTACAGCACGCCCACTTCGCGGTACAGCGCAGCGAAGGCGGCGGCGAGATCCTGATCCTGCGAGGTGGTCATGTCGAATAGTTTAGATGATCGACAGTTGACAACATCCCGCAAATTAGTCGATGCTATCAACTATCCATATTCTCACCTATTGGAGGCAGTCATGCCGGTCGCGCTCGTCACCGGAAGCTCTCGCGGGATCGGCCGCGCCATTGCCGAGCGGCTCGGCGCCGGCGGCGCGGCCGTTGTCGTGAACTACCACTCCGATCGGTCCGCGGCCGAAAAGGTCGTGGCCAGTATCGAGGCCAGTGGCGGGCAGGCGGTCGCCGCGCGGGCCGATGTGGCGGATCCGGGCCAACTGACCGGCCTTTTCGAGACGGCCGAACAGCACTTCGGCGGACTCGACATCCTGGTGAACAATGTCGGTACCGCCACCTTCGGTCCGATCGCCGAGGCGACCGACGACGAGTTCGACCTGATGTTCACCACCAATACAAAGGCCACTTTCATCGCATTGCGCGCGGCCGCCAACCGACTGCGCGACGGCGGACGGATCGTGGTCGTATCCTCTGGGGTGACTGCGACCCATCGACCGGGTTCGGGAATCTACGCCGCCACCAAGGCCGCGAGCGAAGCACTCGCTCGGGTGTTGGCCAAGGAACTAGGTCCGCGTGGCATCACCGTCAACAACGTGCTGCCCGGTGCCGTCCGCACCGAAGCACTCGCCGCGGCGCGCAGTCCGGCACTCACCGACCAGATCATCGATCAGACCCCGCTCGGCCGCATCGGTGAGCCCGGCGACATCGCCGATATCGTCGCCTTCCTCGCCTCCCCCGACGCCCGCTGGATCACTGGTCAATCCCTGCACGCGAGCGGCGGACTCTTTTGAGCAGTATCGAGATTCGTGCCCTCAGGTCATGCGACGGTCCGGCGCAGCGCGGAATCGGCGATCGCGTCGGGGATTTTGCCGGTGTCGCGGTCGCCGAAAACCGTTCCCGGGGGCACGATCTCGTCGATGCGGTCGAGCACATCGGGGCCCAGCACGACTTCGGCGGCGCGCAAGTAGGCGTCCAGGTGTGCCTGGGTGCGCGGGCCGATGATCGCCGCGGTCACATCCGGATGCGCCAGCACGAAGCCGACCGCCAGGTCGATCACGGTCAAACCGGACGCCGCGGCGAGTGCGGCCAGCGCATCGGCGGCGGCGAGTTTGGCGGCATTTGCGGGTGCGTCGATATCGAAGCGGCCCGGAATCAGCTCGGCCCGATGCGACGGCGGCTGGGCGGCCCCGATCCGATACCGCCCGGACAACCAGCCCGCCGCCAGCGGACCGTAGGTGAGTACGCCGAGGCCGTACCTGCGGGCAATCGGCAGCGTCTCGCGTTCGATGCCACGCACCAGCGGCGAGTACGGAACCTGCTCGGTGGCAGGACGATTCAGCTTGCGCTTGTCCGCGGCCCATTGCACTTCGATGAGTTCGCCCGGCGCGAACACCGAGGTGCCGTAGTAGCGGATTTTGCCCGCGCGCACCAGATCGTCGAGCGCGCCGACGGTTTCGTCGATATCGGTCACCGCCTCGGGCCGGTGCACCTGGTAGAGGTCCAGATGATCGGTATTCAGTCGGCGCAGCGAATCCTCGACCGCTCGGGTGAGCCAGCGCCGCGAGTTCCCTCGGTGCGTGGGGTCGTCGTCGACGGGATTGTGGAATTTGCTGGCCAGGATCACCTGGTCGCGGCGGCCGTGCAGCGCCCGGCCGACAATCGTCTCCGATTCACCGCGCGAATAGGTGTCGGCGGTATCGATGGCATTGATACCGGCGTCGAGGGCTCGATGAATCAGTGCGATCGACTCGTCGGGTGCGGTGCGACCGCCGCCGAAATTCATGGTGCCCAAGACGAATGGGCTGATCCGCACCCCGGTGCGGCCGAGGGTGCGCAGATCGGTCAGGCTCATCGGTCGGCTCCAACGGTGATGCGACGGCGGGTGGCGGAATCGGTGAGCGAAGGCGGGAGATAGCCCTCGTCGGCCGGGCTGATGGTCACACCGGGTGCGACGATTTCATCGATCCGATCGAGCAATTCGGCATCGAGCCGCACGTCCACGGCACCGAGTTGACCATCCAACTGTTCGAGCGTGCGCGGCCCGATGATCACACTGCTCACCGCGGGATGCTGCAGAACGAACGCCAGCGCCAGATGCACCAGCGACAAACCCGCGTCGGCGGCGAGCTTCGCGAGTTCCTCCGCGGCCGCGCGCTTGCGCTGATTGACCGCCAGTTCCGGGTCGTGCCGCTGCGGCTGCCTGGTCAGTCTGCTGGATTCCGGCGCCGTCGCACCCGCCCGGTACCGACCCGAAAGCCAGCCGCCCGCAAGAGGACTCCACGTCAGCACGCCCAGGCGATACTTCTGGGCGATCGGCAGGGTCGCCCGCTCGGCGGCGCGCGCCAGAATCGAATACGGCGGCTGCTCGGTGACCGGGCGGTGCAGGTTGCGGTCCTCGGCCACCCACTGCGCCTCGACCAGTTGATGCGGTTCGAAGGTCGTGGTTCCGTAGTAGCGGATCTTGCCTGCGGCGACCAGATCGTGCAGTGCGCGCAGCGTCTCCTCCAGCGGCACCTCCGGATCCGGCCGGTGCACCTGGTAGAGGTCGAGATGATCGGTGTTCAACCGACGCAGGCTGTCCTCGACCGCGGGAATGATCCAGCGACGCGAGTTGCCGCGACTGTTCGGGTCGGTGCCGATCTGGCCGTGGAACTTGCTGGCCAGCACCACCTCGTCGCGACGGCCGGCCAAGGCCTTGCCGACGATCTGCTCGTTCTCGCCCTGCGAATACACATCGGCGGTGTCGACGACGTTGATGCCCGCGTCCAGGGCTCGGTGGATGATCCGCGCGGCGTCGTCGTGGTCGCGATTGGCCCAGGCGCCGAAGTTCATCGCCCCCAGGGTGAGCGGACTGACCAGCACACCGGTGCGGCCGAGATGGCGGAATGTCATTGCGGGGTAGTCACCTTCTGATCGACGAAACAGGCTCGTGGGCAAAGGAATTCACCGGATGCGGCAAACCGAGATGGCCGCGCAGCGTGGTGGTGCGGTATTCGTCGCGGAACAATCCGCGCCGACGCAGTTCCGGCACCACCTGGTCGACGAAGTCGGTGAGATAGTCGGGCAGCACGGCGGGAATGATGGTGAATCCGTCGATATCCGCGGTGCGGAACCACAGTTCGATGTGGTCGGCCACCGTCTCCGGAGTACCGATCACCACGCGATGGCCACCGAGGAATTCGGTCAGCAGTTCCCGCACGGTGTGGCCGGTTTCGACGGCATAGCGGGTCACCGATTCGAAGAAGCCCTGCGGACCGATCCGGCCTTCCGGCAGTTGCGTGAGGTGTTGCGGCAGGGGTGCGTCCAGGTCGAGTTCGACCTCCGGGTACCCCAGCCAGCGCGCCAGCGACCGGACCGGCGCACTGTCGGGATGCAACCGGCCCTGCAACTCCTCGAATCTGGCACGCGCCTGCGCCGCCGTGGCTCCGATGATCGGAACGAGGCCCGGCAGAATCCGGATATTCTCCTCCGCACGTCCCGATGCCGTTGCGGTAGCGCGTATTTCGGCGGCGAATTCGCGCGCACCGGCCAGGCTCAACTGGGTGGTGTAGATCGCCTCGGCATGGTTCGCCGCGAACGCGCGCCCCTGCGGCGAGGAACCGGCCTGCACGAGCACCGGCCGCCCCTGCGGCGAGCGGGTCACATTCAGCGGACCGGCCACCGCGTAGAACTCACCGCGATGCTCGACCGAGTGCACCTTCGCCGGATCAGCGAAGAGTCCGGCCTGCTGGTCACCGATGACCGCATCGTCTTCCCAACTGTCCCAGAGCTTTTCGGTCAATTCGACGTACTCGGCGGCACGCCGGTATCGCTCGTCGCGCTCGGGCAGTTCGGTGATCCCGAAGTTGCGGGCCGCATTCGGTTCGAACGTGGTGACCACATTCCAGCCCGCTCGCCCGGCGCTGACGTGATCCAGCGACAGAATTCGACGCGCCAGGTTATAGGGCAGATTCAATGAGGTCGTGGCCGTGGGGATCAGCCCGATCCGCTCGGTCGACACCGCGAGTGCCGAGGTGAGCAGGATCGGATCGAGGGTGGCCGCGGGCGCCCTGGCAATGCTCGGCTGCTGCACCGGAATATCCGGAAACAGCAACCCGTCGAGGGCGCCGCGTTCGGCGACGGCGGCGACGCGCTGATAGTGCTCGAGCCGGATGAAGGCATCCGCGGGCAGTTCCGGTTCCAGCCAGGCGGCGGGGTGATAGCCGGCGCTGCCGACATTGACGAAGAAATGCAGAGTGCGCGTCATCAGGCCGCTCCCTCTTCCTGGTGTCGGGCGTATGTGGGCACCGGCAGGCCGAGGTGGCCGCGCAGGGTGGTCGTGTCGTAGTCGGTGCGGAATACGCCGCGCCGCCGCAGGATCGGCAGCACACCGTCGACGAAATCGTCGAAGCCACCGGGCAAGACATCGGGCATGAGATTGAAGCCGTCGGCGATGCCCTTATCCACCCAGTCGATGATCGAATCGGCGATCTGCTCGGGTGTACCGGTCACGATCCGGTGGCCCGCCCCGCCACCGAGCCTGCGCAGCAACTGCCGCACGGTCAGGTTCTCACGCCGCGCCAGCCCCAACGCGATCTTGTAGAAGGTCTGTGATCCACCAGCCACGTCGGGATCGGGCAGCAGCCGCCACGGCAGCGGCGCATCCAGGGCGAGCGCGTCCCGATCGACGCCGAGCTGACCCGCGAGCCGGTCCAATGCGTACTCGGTCGGAACCAGTTCGGCGAGCAGTTCCCGGCGTTCGGCGGCCTGCGCCTCGGTCGACCCGATCACGGTGGACAGACCAGGCAGGACGAGCACATCGTCCGCGCGGCGACCGTGGGCCACGGCGCGCGCCTTCACGTCGCGGTAGTACTCCCCCGCCTCGTCCTCGGTCTGCGCGGCGGTGAAAATCACCTCACCGATGCGGGCCGCGAGCGCCCGACCGTCCGCGGACGCGCCCGCCTGCACCACCACCGGTTCGCCCTGCGGCGAGCGCGGCACATTCAGTGGACCGGCGACATCGAAACGAGCCCCGTGATGATGGACCGGATGAATTTTCTCCGGATCCGCGAAGCGGTGTGCGGATTTGTCGCCGACCAATGCGTCGGGCTCCCAACTGTTCCAGAGTTTGCGCACCACCTCGACGAACTCCGCCGCGCGCGCATAGCGCGAACCGTGCTCGGGTTCGGCGTCGTAGCCGAAGTTGCGGGCGGCCTCGACTCCGGCGGTGGTGACCACATTCCAGCCGGTGCGCCCGCCGCTGAGCAGATCGAGCGAGGCGAATCGGCGGGCGACATCGTAGGGATGGTTGTAGCTCGACGACAGTGTCGCGATCAATCCGATGTGCCGGGTCGCGGCGGCCACCGCGGCCAGGATCACCGTCGGCTCCAGGCTATTGAACGGACGGAAACGCAGATCCTCCCGAATCGCCGGCCCGTCGGCCAGGAAGATCGCGTCGAATTTCGCTTCCTCCGCCCGCTTCGCGATGCGGATGTAATGGTCGAGGGTCAAACTCGCGACGGGGTCGGTGCCGGGAAATCGCCAGGATCCGCCGAACACACCCGCATTCAGGATATTGACGTTCAGGTGCACCTGTCGGCGCGTCATATCGGTTACTCCTCGGGTTCGACGGCCCACGGCAAATGCCTTGCGGGCCAAGCTCTTACGATGCCAATTGGGCCGGTCGAGCGATGCTGCGCAGCGCACGGATGGCCGCGGCGATGGCGGGACGCTCGAGTGAGGCCTGCCGGTAGGTCACACCGACCTGACGTGAGCCGTTCGCGATGGTGCATGCGATCAGATGCCGGTGTTCGGCGCCGACCGACATCTCCGGCACGATGGTGACGCCGAGGCCGTGCTCGACGATTTCGGCCATCGCGGCGAAGCTGCCGCTGCGGTGTTCGATCCGCGGCGCGAAACCCGCTTCCCCGCAGGCGTACATGACCGAGACGATCGACGGTGCGCCGTCGCGGGCGGTTATCCAATCCGCATCACGCATCGCGGCCAGACCGTGCTGTTGGGCCCGCTCGCGCAGGCCGGGCGGGGCGAGCAGCACCAGCGGATCACTGAACAGGAACTCCGAGGACAGGCCGAGCGGTAGGTCCCTGGTGCGGAAGGAGTAGGAGTAGGTGATCGCGAGATCGACCTCCTGCTGCCGCACCGCAGGCACCGAATCGACCGGCACGAGGTCGACCACCCGGACCCGCAGGCCCGGATTCTCGGCCATCAACCGTGCCGCGACGGGCAGCGCGAGCCGCGATTGCGCGGTGCGGAAGGTGGCCAGCGTGAGCACCCCGGTGACCGCCTCGGCGGTCGCGGCCACCGCGCTCTCGGCCTCCTCCAGTGCGGCGATGATCCGCGAGGTGTAGTCGACGAGCACGCGACCCGCGTGGGTCAGCCGCAGCACTCGCCCTTCGCGTCGGGTGAGCACGGTTCCCACTTCGTCTTCCAGAATCCGCAACTGCTGGGATACGGCCGATGTGGTGATGCCGTGCAGTTCCGAGACCGCCGTCATGGTGGTGCGCTCCGCGAGGTCGCGCAACAGGATCAGGCGGCGAATGTCGTACATGAATCCCTCGCTTCGACTGCTGGCATCCGTACTCATCATCGGCACCGGCAACGATCGAGAAAATCCTTACGATCAGGGCGATTCTGTGCAGCGTGGCTTCGGAATTCCCGCATCGGATCAGATCCGGATCAGCTCTGGCGTGCCGGGTACCGCGGCCAGCAGCCGCCGGGTGTACTCGTCGCTGGGATCGGCGAAAACCGCTGCCACCGACCAGGATTCGACGACCCGCCCGGCGCGCATCACGGTGACGTCGTCGGCGATCAGCCGCACCACCGCGAGGTCGTGCGTGACGAACAGGTAGGTAAGGCCCTGCTCGTATTGCAGATCGACGAGCAATTGCAGGATCTGTGCCTGCACCGAAACATCGAGTGCGGAAACCGCCTCGTCCAGTACGAGCACGCGTGGCCCTGCCGCCAGCGCGCGGGCGATGGCCACTCGCTGCCGCTGGCCGCCGGACAGCTCGGCGGGTTTGCGCTGCAACTGGCTACGGTCCAAGGCCACCGCGTCCAGCAATTCGAGTACCCGCTTGCGCCGCTGCTCGCGCCCGCTCAGCAAGCCGAATGCCACCAATGGCTCCGCGATGATCTGCTGCACATCGAACTTCGGGTCCAAGGAGGAATACGGGTTCTGGTAGACGAATTGGATTTCCCTGCGCACCGCGCGCAATTGCCTGCGCGACAGCCCACTGACCTGGTTGCCGTCGAACCACACGGCACCGGCGTCCGGTTTCGTGAGACCGACCGCGATCCGCGCGACAGTGGACTTGCCCGCGCCGGATTCACCGACAATGGCGTGCGTGGTGCCCACGCCCACGTCGATCGAGACATCGTCGACGGCACGGACACCGCCGAACGTCTTCGACAGACCCCGCAACCGCAGCAGTGGATCCGTTGCTGCCCCGACATTCTCACCAGCGACGGCACTCGACGGTGCCAGCCGCGTGCTGTGCCGGGACGGTGCCGCCGCAACGAGCCGTCGGGTATATTCGTCCTGTGGCTCGGCCAGAATCCGCGCGGCGTCACCGGTTTCGACGATCTGTCCCCGCTGCATCACGATCAGCCGATCGGAGCGTTCCGCCGCCACACCCAGATCATGGGTGACCAGCAGAATACCCAGGCCCAGGGTGGCTCGCAGTTCCGCGAGGTGGTCCAGGATGACCTTCTGTACCGTCACATCCAGCGCCGATGTCGGCTCATCGGCGACCAGCAGGGCGGGATCGTTGGCTAGCGCGATCGCGATGAGCACCCGCTGTTTCATGCCGCCGGACAGTTCGTGCGGGTATTGCGCATAGACGCGCTCGGGTTCGCGCAGCCCCGCCAGCTCGAGTTTGGCCAGCGAGAGTTCGCGTGCCGGTCCGGATTCGATGCGCCGGTGCAGCCGCAAGGCCTCCAACACCTGGGTGCCGACCCGCTTCACCGGATTCAGTGAGGTGCCCGGGTCCTGGGGCACGAAACCGACGAAGGGGCCGCGCAGCCGCGCCAGCCTGCGATCGCCCCACGATGTGGTGTCTTGGCCGTTCAACTCCAGCGCACGCGCTCGCACCCGCGCCGATGCCGGCAATAGATGCAGTGCGGCGTGGATGGTCGTGCTCTTGCCGGAACCGGATTCGCCGACGATCGAGACGAATTCGCCGCGCCGCACGGTCAGTCCGACTCCCTCGACCGCATCGTGGTCGGAAATGCCGCCACGGGTGCGGTAGCGCACGCTGAGATCGTCGATCCGCAGTAGGACCGCGTCGTCGACCATCAGGACTCTCCTATCGATCGGCCGATCCGGTTGGTGGCCAACACGACCACGGCGATCAGCACACCGGGCAGGATCGAGATCCACGGATAGGTGGCCAGATAGTCGCGTCCCTCGGCGACCGCGAGACCCCATTCCGGTTGCGGCGGTGGCGCGCCGTAGCCGAGAAAGCCGAGCGCGGCGACGGCAAGCACCGCCGAACCGCATTCCAGCGCGGCCAGCGACACCACGGCCGCGACCGAGTTCGGCAGGACATGGCGCAGCAGTACCCGCCGGAATCCGGCCCCTGACCCGTAGGCGGCTTCGACATAGTCGGTACCCGCCACCTTGAGCACCTCTGAGCGCATCACCCGCGCGAACGCGGCTACCGCCGAAATACCGACGGCAACAGCGATATTCACCGTTCCATAGCCCAGTGCGGTGACCACGGTCATGGCCAGCAACAGTCCCGGGATGGCCAACAGCACATCGACGAACCGCATGATCACCGAATCGGTTCGCCCGCCGATGAAACCGCTGAACAGCCCGATGGCCGAACCGATCACGAATCCGAGCGCCACCGCGAGCAGCGTGGCACTCACCGTCGTCGCTGTCCCATAGATGGTGCGCGCCAGCAGATCCCGACCGAGTCGGTCGGTGCCGAATAGATGATCCGAGCTCGGCGGCTCGAAGCTCGCATCCGAATCACCCTCGAGCGGTGAGTAACTCGTGAACCAGGACGGCGCCAGTGCCCAGGCGATGGTGGTGCCGATCACCAGCCAGGACACCGCGATCCCGGGCGCGAGCGTCAGCCTGCGTTGCTTCGTCGGCACCACCAGCGCACTCGGTGGTGTGGTGTGCTCGAGCACTGTCATACCGAAGTCCTTGTCCGTAAACGGGTTCGCAGCCGGGGATCCAACAGCGGATAGATGAGATCGACCACGAAGTTCACCGTCACGAAGACGATCGCGGCGAAGACGACCACCGCCTGCACCAGGGGCACGTCCTGGGTGCGCACGGCGGTTTCGGTGAGCCGCCCCAATCCCGAACGGGAGAAGACGGTCTCGACGATCACCGCACCCGCGAGCAGATTTCCGAAGGTCACACCGGCGATGGTGAGGGCGGGCAGGCCCGCGTTCTTCAGCACGTCGCGCACCAGCACCCACAGCCGCGTCGCACCTTTGGCGATCGACACCGTCACATAACCCGCACGCAGGCCCGCGTCGAAGTTCTTGATCAGCAGTTGTGCGATGGGTGCCGACACCGGGATCGCCAGGGTGACCGCGGGCAGTACCAGTGCGGCGAATCCATCATTGCCGATCGGCGGGAACCAACCCAGCTGAAACGAGAACACCTGCAGCACAGCGAGTCCCACCAGGAAGACCGGTACCGATACACCGGCGGCGGGCAGGGTCGCGACCAGGTTCGCCAGCCATCTGGTCCGGGTGTAACCGGCCGTCAGCGCCACCGCCAAGGCGATGAGCACGGCGAGGATCAGCGCGAACCCGGCCAGCAGCGCGGTCTGCGGCAAAACCGATAGAATCAGCGGCCACACCTGCTGCCCGGTACGGGTGGACGCACCGAAATCTCCGTGCGCGGCATCGAACAACCGGTGCAGATACTGGCCGATCAGATTGTGGTCCAGGCCGTAATAGACCCGCGCGTGCTGCTTGTCCTGTTCGGTGACCAGATCACCCTGATTCGGATCGAACAGCAGGTCGACCGCGTCATAGGGCAGCACGTAGAGCAGCACGAAGGTCACCGTGTACGCGCCCCAGACCACGAAGACCGCCTGCCCGAACTTGGCGAACACATAGCGCACCATCACTTACCTCGGCTCGATCCAGGTGTCGTAGAAGACATTCCGCGACTGCGCCTCATACCCGACGTTGTGCACCTTGGGGCTGGCCGCCGTGACCTGCGCCGGGTTGTAGACCGGCACGGTCAGCACCTGTTCGTCGAGCAGGAAGCGCTGGGCGGACTCTGCGGCCTTCGCGCGCTCGTCCTTGTCGAGGGTCTTGCTGACCGCGCTGAGCCGGTCGATCGCCTGCTGATAGATCGGATCCCCCTGGGCCAGCTTCGACATATTGGTGAACTGCGGTGAATACACCTGCTCCAGCACCGCCACATCGGCGCGACTCTGGTTGGCCACCTGGATATTCCAGCGCTGCTGCTGGGTCGAGGCCGCCGTATAGTCCGGGATCGGCAGCACATTCAACTTCAGGTCGATGCCGATCTTGCGCAGATCCTGCTGGATCAGCTCGTAGGCGGGCTTATTGTTGACCAGATTGTTGATGCCGAGCAGCGCGAGTTCGAGTCGGCGACCGTCCTTGTCGACCCGGATGCCATCCCCGCCTTTGCGCCAACCCGCCGACTCCAGAATCTGCTCGGCGCGCTGCTGATCCTGCTTCAGATCCTGGGAGAAGTCGACGTATCCCGGCACCCGCTCCGAAAGCACCGAGGTGGATACCTTGTAGCTCGGCGTCAGCACCGTTTTGGCCAGTGCGTCCCGGTTCCAGCCCAATTTCACCGCTTCCCGTACCGCTTTGTCATTGGTGGGGAACAGGTCCGTCTTCAGATCGAGTGCGATATCGCGGCCCGGAATCAGCTGCGGCACAATCCGATAGCCCTCTGCCGCCAATGGCTTCTCATCGGTGTTGTTCACATCCAGGATCGCGTCCACCTGACCCGCCCGCAGCGCACCGGTGCGCACACCGGCCTCCGGGATCACCGAGATCTCGACGGTGTCGAGATATGCGGCACCGCTGTGTTTGCGGCTGGCCGGGGCCCAGTTGTAGTCCGGTCGCTTCTTCAGCACCGTCTTCTGCTGGTAGACGTGCTCGGCGATGGTGAACGGTCCGGTGGTCACCAGATTCTGCGCGAGACTGCGCTGTTCCTTCGGCAGCTGCAATGTGCTGTGGCCGAGGATGCCCGAGAAATACAGCGAAAGCGCCTGCGGGAAACCGGCATTCGGGCGATCGAAGGTGACCTTGACGGTCGTCGGATCGAGCACCGCGGTGCCGACATAGCCGACCCAATACGCGGAGACCGGCACGATGCCGAGCTGCTTATTGCCCAGGCCGAGCAGGTCGAAATTCTCCTTCACCGAGTCGGCGGTGAATTTACTGCCATCACTGAAGGTGACGTCGTCACGCAGATGAAAGGTGAACTCGGTCAGACCCGGATTGATATCCCACGACTTCGCCAGCCAGGGTTCGATGGCGCCCGTCGCGGGATTCTGATAGGTCAATTTATCGGTGATATTGCTGGTGATCAGCGACTCCGGATAGGAACTGCCCGAATGCGGATCGAGATTCGCCGGGGCGTCGAGCACCGCGAACCGCAGTGTGCCACCGGCGACCGGCGCCGCATTGTCATCGCCCGCCGCGACCCGGTTACCCGATGCCGCGCATCCGGTGAGCACGGCGGCGACGAGGGCTGCGACGACGAATAGCGCCGCCTTCGAAATTCTGCGTGGTGACATCTGAAGGAGCTCCTGATGAGTGACCGAGCCTGTTGCACACAGCAGGCGACGGCGGAAACCTGAGGGTCGATCTCCGCCGGACTTATGCGACCGGGGAGCCGGGGCGAGCGAGAGCGCTCAGCGACAACAGCCGAGATAGGCCGCAATGACACGCCGATGCACCGAGCCGACGCGGGGCAGGTATCGAATGCTCATGCGTCACTCCCTTCAGTGCTCGACGCGAAACGGAACGCAGCGGCGATCCCCTGTGAAGTCTGCACATGCGCGCCGACACGAACAACCAAGCTGTGCTTAGAGAATCGTTCAGTTTTCGTGAAACGGCACCCGGGTCGGCTCCGATCCTCGAATCTCGACGAATTTATTTCCGAATGCGTTGAATCGTCCCAGTTCAGACGGCGTTATCGCGCTGGACGACCCACGCCGTCAACGCCTTTCGACCGGCACCGCCATTGATAATCGCGATGTCCGGATACCGTGCAGAACAGGAATACCACGTGAGTCTCGAATTCCTCTGGTACATCCCCAATCAGGTCACGCCCGGACACCGCGGCGAACCCGTTACGGCCGACCACAACAGCTTGGAGACACTGCGCACGCAGGCGCAGACGCTGGAGAAATACGGCTGGAAGGGGGCACTGATCGGCACCGGTTGGGGACGCCCGGACACGCTCACCGTCGCCACCGCGCTGGCCGCCGCGACGACGAGCTTCGAGCCGCTCATCGCGATCCGCCCCGGATACTGGCGTCCGGCCAACTTCGCCTCCGCCGCGGCGACGCTCGATCATCTCTCCGGCGGCCGGGTTCGCGTCAATATCGTCTCCGGGAAGGACAATCTCGGCGCGTACGGCGAAACCGAGGGTGACCAGGCCGATCGCTATGCCCGCACCAAGGAATTCCTGCAACTCGTGCGCAAGTTGTGGACCGAGGAGAACGTCACCTACCGCGGTGAGTACTACCAGGTCACGGATTCCACTGTGGCGCCTCGGATTATCCGACGCGCGGGCCGGCCGCACCCCAAGCTGTATTTCGGCGGCGCGTCCGAAGCCGCCGAGCGGGTCGCGGCGACCGAGGCCGATGTCCAGCTGTTCTGGGGGGAGCCGCTCGAGGGCGTGCGGGAGCGCATCGAGCGCCTGCGTGCGCTGAGCACGCAACTCGGCCGCGCGCACGCGCCACTCGAATTCGGCCTGCGCGTCACCACATTCGTCCGGGACACCACCGAACAGGCGTGGGCCGACGCCGAGGCCAAAGTCGCGGAGATGGCGGACAATCAGGGTGCGCCGCCGCAGAACCCGCACCGTCAGACCGCCGTCGGGCAGCAAAGACTGCTCGACCTGGCCGCCCGCGGCGAGGTACTCGACGACAACCTCTATACCGCACCGGGCAGGTTCGGCGGCGGGGGTGCGGGCACCACGTGGCTCGTCGGTTCTCCCGAGGATGTCGCCAAATCGCTGCGCAAATACCGCGACCTCGGGATCACGCACTTCGTCCTGTCCGACACGCCGTACCTGCGCGAGATCGAGCGCCAGGGCAACCAATTGCTGCCACTGCTGGGGGAATGAGCGCGGCCGGCGACGCGCGGACGCCACCGGCCGCCGCTCGTCAGAGCTTCAGTCCGGTCCCGTGCACGCCATACTCCTCGATGAGTGCGAGTTCTTCGTCGGAGAACGCCGGGAAGTCCAGCGCGGCGACGTTGTGGTCGAGTTGCGCGGTGGAACTCGCACCGATCAGCGCCGAGGTGACCTCGGGTCGGCGCAGGACCCACTGCAACGCCAGCTGGGCGAGTGACTGACCACGGGCGGCGGCGATCTTGTTCAGTTCCGCGGTGCGCTGCCGGTAGGTCTCGTCGATCACATCAGGCGACAGGAACGCGCTGTTGCGTGCCCGAGCACCCTCGGGAATCGTCTCCAGGTATTTATCGGTCAGCAGGCCCTGTGCGAGCGGCGAATAGACGATAGTGCCGAAGCCGTCCTGGCGGGCGGTCTCCAGCAGGCCGTTCCGTTCGGGTGCGCGGTCGTAGATCGAGTACCGGGCCTGGTGGATGAGCAGCGGGACGCCCGCCTGACGGAGCAACTCGGCGGCCTCATGGGTGCGATCGGGCAGGTAGTTGGAGATGCCGATATACAGCGCCTTGCCCTGCTCCACCGCGCTGACCAGTGCGCCGACCGACTCCTCCAGCGGTGTGTCCAGGTCTGGGCGGTGGTGGTAAAAGATGTCGACGTAATCGGTGCCGAGGTCGCGCAGGCTGTGTTCGAGCGAGTTGAGGATGGATTTGCGTGATCCGCCGCGCAGGTAGGGGCTCGGACCGATCGGGTTGCCCGCCTTGGTCGAAAGGACGAGTTCGTCACGATAGGGAGCGAGATCCTTGGCGAGCACCGCGCCGAAGTTCTTCTGCGCGGCGCGGTGCGGTGGCCCGTAACGGTCGGCATTGTCGAAATGTGTTATGCCCAAGTCGAATGCGTGCAGGATGATCTCGCGCTGCGTCGCGAAGGGGTAGTCGGTCCCGAACTTCTGCCACAGCCCGAAGGAGAATGCCGGGAGATCCAGGCCCGAGTTTCCGGTACGGCGATACGGGAGCTTCTCGTAACGGTCGGCCGCGGCCGCGTAGGTCAGTTCGTAGGGGCTGTGGGTCATCGGTGATATCTCTTCCATTCGGTTGTCGTGGATCGAAACTCAGAAAAGGCCGCTGGTTGGTGGTTCCTCGCCGGTCAGGTGGTATGCCCCGGCGACGGCCAACTTCCATTGCCGCGGATTGTGATTGGCGGCGGTGCGCGCATTGCGCCAGTGCCGGTCGAATCCGAGAGCCCGGTCGGTGATGGAGCCACCACCCACATCGAAGAGCAACTCCGCCGCCTTCAGCGCCGATTCGATGGCGATCGCACTCGCCTGTGCGACCTCGACCGCGGCGGCGGCGCCCGCGGTGCGCGCGGCGGGTCCGGTGAGCCCCCGGACGTCCTCCAGTTTTTCGGCTGCAACCAGAACAACGGCTCTGGCCGAGTGTGCCCGCGCAGCGATCTCACCGACCGTTTGCCGCACATACGGATCCTCGACACTGCTATCCGCGGAACTGTGCTTGATCGGGCGAGCCTTCTCGCGGACAAACCGAACCGCGTCGTCCAGTGCCCGCGCTGCCACGCCCGCCTGCACAGCCGCGAGATACAGCTGCGCGAACGACCCGGCCCACGGATTATCCGGCTGACTCTCCCCCAGGCCGGTCACCTCGTCGTCGAAAACCTGCACCTCGGTGAGCCTGGTCGTGCCGCTGGCGGTGAGCCGCTGACCGACCGCATCGAAGTCGTCGAGCCGTTCGACGCCCGCACGGTCGACGGGCACGATGAAGCGGACCACCGTACCGTCCTCGGTCAGCGCCTGCGTCGAGAACCAGCGCGCGTACAGACCACCGGTCGAGTAGTACTTCGCACCGTTTACCACCCAATGGGCACCTTCGCGCCGGGCTGTGGCGGTGATCCGTCCGCTCGCGCCGCCGGTGCGCTCATTCACGGTGCCCGCGAACAGGTCCCGGTTTCGCAGCCGTGTCAGGATGCGCGCCCGGTGCGGCAGATCGGCTCGGCTCGCCACCTGATGGGCGATCAGGAAGGTGCTGCGCAGCGCCTGCGCGACGCTGGAATCGGCGCGGGCCACCTCGATGACCACCGCGATCACCTCGCGCAATGAACCACCCGCGCCGCCGTCGCGTTTCGCGATGCCAGCCAATGCGATCCCCGCCTCCGCGATAGCGCGCACATCGGCGAACGCGTAGTCGCGCGTCGCCTCCCGCGCCCCAGCGGTATCGCCGAGACGCCGCAGGATCGGGTCGATCTCGGCCCGAATACCGGGCACCGTGAGACCGGAATCCGGTGCGGCGGAGAGCGACTCACGTTCGGCCTGCGGCGCGGTCATGCTTCGGTCTCCGAAACCACTTCGGTGACCGACGGGCGATTGCGGTAGTAGCCGGGCACCGGCATGACGCCGTTGACCAGGAAATCACCGATGACCCGTGGCTTGTAGACCACCGGATTATGTGACGCCAGCGTTCTGGCATTACGCCAATGCCGGTCCAGGTGCGCGCTGTTGCGCACCGCCGACGACCCGCCCGCATCGAAAGCCCTTGTCGCGGCGTCGAGCACGGCATCGATCATCGCGACCTGTGCCGCGGAAGTGTCGAGATAAGCTCGGGCGAAATCGGCTTCCGTCCCGGTGGCGTGCGCTGCCTCCAGTCGCTCGGCGGCAAGGCGCAGCAGGGTTTCCGCGGTGAGCCGCCGGGTCTCGAGCATCCCGATAACGCCGAGGACCTCGGGATCCTCCGCGGCCTGCTGCGTCACCGCATGCAGGCTCGTGCGAGTCCTGGCGCGGACGATATCCACGGTCTCGGTGACGATGCTGCGCGCGATCCCGGTGAGGTTGGCCAGATGCACGATCTGCACGAACGAGTCCAAACCGCGCAACGATTCTTTGAACCGGCCGATATCACCGTGTTCGTCGACCGGAACATCGTCGAAGAGTGTTGTGCCGCTGCCGGTCTGCCGCTGCCCGATACCGTCCCAGTCATCGACGTGGGTGACGCCGGGATGCCGCGCCGGGATCACGACGAAGCCGCGATTGCCCACATCGTCGACCACGGCCGCGCGGATGAAGTCCGCGAACCGCGAGCCCGTCGAGTAGAACTTTGTGCCCGAGACGAAGCGGTCGCCGTTCGCGTCCGTGCGCACCCGAGTGGTGGTCGCACCCCATTCGGCAGCGAGCGCCCCCGCGGCGATCGCCTCGGCGACGATGGCCGAAGGCTCCGACTGAGCATTACCGAATACCGCGCCCAGCCCGATCTTTCGCAGCCAGTACTCCCGGACGCGCTGGTCGGTCTCGGCGCGCAGGATCTCGGTGGCGGTGAAGTGCCCGCGCCAGATCTGCGGGATATTGGAATCTGCCTGGCCCGCCTCGGCCAGCAGTGCGAACAGGGTGGGCAAATCGACATCGAAGCCGCCGAATTCGGCAGGCACCCGCAGCCGACCGAAACCGGCGTTCGCCAACTCCCGGACCAACTCGTCCGGATGCTCGAAGGCCAGATCGCGCTCGCCGACACCCTTGACGAGTTCGACCAACACCGACCGGATGCGGATCAGCGCCTCGTCGAGCGACGTCGGCTGAGCAGTCGTGGTCATGAGAATCCTCCTACGGTGCGGTCGACGTGACAAGAACAATGGCCGCCGAGGCCGAGAATGCGCGGAATCGAATGTTCCTCATGCGGTGGTCTTTCATCCGGATCGAGCGCCGAACCCGTGGGTCGTGCGTTGTACCGAGAGTGGAACACTTTCGTTCACTCCGTTGCGACCGGTCAGCTCACCGTGATCGAAATTCTCAGTGAATCCGTAACCACCGGGGCCATTCATCCAGAAAAACTTAACGATTCGCGTAGTTGCGCTGGGTTGTTCAGATCAGCCCGGCGATGCACGATTCACATATCGTCGGATTCTGTTTCGCCGCACGGAAGTTGATATTCTTCCGAGCCTAGAGCTGGAACTTCCGATCGGACCATACTCCCGGTCTGCGGCATCCATTACCTCCGCAACAACACCTGCGCGACTGCGGGATTCAGCTCGGGTGTGTCGGTGTTCCTCCTGGCGGAGGGTGTCACTGTATTGCTGCCGCGGCGCTGTCTGTGCGCCGCTCGGCAAGCGCAAACGATCCCGGATTCGTGCGGTGGCGAATCCGGGATCACCAGACCCACCGAATATCCGCCCGCTGTCGCTTCCGGAGCGGTGGCGGTGACATGTGCGGACGTGACCCCCATGCTCGGCAGCACCGCCCTGACGAGGAACCCGATGAAGCTCGCCATGCGTTTCATCGGCGCGCTGCCAACTCCACGATCACGGCGGCGTCGATCAACGTGACCGCACGACCGAGTTCCGAAACCAGCACCGGCCCGGACTGATCCGCAATACGCGCGGCGGCGTCCGCGACCGTCTCGGTGGTACCGACGACCGGTAAGGGCGGGTCGAGGTGCGCGGTCACTGGCTCGTCGTCCGGTGCATGAGCCAGAGTCGCCGCCGTCGCCGTCCCCAGAATTTCGGCGACCACCGCCGGCTCGGATACTTTCCGCTGCAACAACACTGGAAGCGCCGCCGCAGTGCCGAGATGAATACGGGCCTCGGCCACCGTCGCCTGTGATGGCACCGTGCGCGGACTCGACGCATCCGACAGATCGCCGAGCACATCGCCGAGCGTCTGCTCGGACGACCCCGAAACCAGCGGAAAACCCAAGCGCCCCAGCCAAGCATCGTCGAAATACTTCGACAGATACGACCGTCCGGAGTCCGGGGCGATGACGACTACGATGTCACTCGCATCGAGTGTGCGAGCGACCCGCAGCGCCGCCGCGATAGCGGTGCCCGACGATCCGCCGAGCAGCAGGCCCTCCTCGCGGGCGAGCCGGTGCAGCAGCACCAATGCCTCGGCGTCGGTGACGCGTTCGAGCCGGTCGACGACCTCGGTGTGGTACGAATCCGGCCAGTGGTCCTCGGCCGTCTCGGGATGTAGATAGTGTCCGACCGATTCGATGTACCACGCGCGACCATCGCCGCCGCTGTAGACGGAGGTATCCGGATCCGCACCGATCACCTGAACGGCGCCACCGGAGACTTCCTTCAGGTATTCACCGGTGCCGGTAATGGTGCCGCCGGTCCCGACACCGGCGACGAAATGCGTGACTCTGCCACCGGTCTGGGTCCAGATCTCCGGACCGGTCGTCGTGCGGTGCGCCTCCGGATTGGCCGGGTTGTCGTACTGGCCCGCGAACCACCCGCCCGGAATCTGCGCCGCCAAACGCAATGCCACATTGCGGATATGCTCGGGATGCTCGGCCGGTCGTCCGCCCGCCGTCACATGCACCTCGGCCCCATATGCACGCAGCAGCGCGATCTTCTCTGCACTCGATTTGTCCGGCACCACGACTACACTCCGGTAGCCGCGCGCCGCCGCGATGGCCGCGAGTCCGACACCGGTATTGCCCGAGGTGGCCTCGACCACCGTGCCGCCTGGTGCCAGATCCCCGACCGCCTCGGCCGCGAGCAACATGGCGCGTGCGGCCCGATCCTTCACGCTCGCACCGGGATTCAGATATTCGAGTTTGACGTAGACGGCGGCGGTGATGCCATCGGCCACGCGGTTCAGCCGAACCAGCGGTGTGCCGCCGATCGCGTCGACGACGGAATCGTAGACACCCGCAACCGTCTGTCGCTCGAGGTAGGTCATGCCGTGGACCTTTCGGTTTCGCCGAGCAGCCGCAGGATCACCCGGCGCAGCCGCAGATATTCCGGGTCGTCGTGGCCGCGCGGGCGCGGCAGATCGACGGCCACGTCACGCAGTACCTTGCCTGGGCGCGGCCACATCACCACGGCTCGGTCCGCGAGCCGTAGTGCCTTCCGAAGCGTCGAGTTCGGCCGGGGCGTCCAGATCCTCGGATTCGTCATCGACAGGCGGTGACGGCTCGACCGAGTCCGGCTGATCCTCGTCGATCCGATCGTTCGCCTTCGCTTGCCATAGTTCGTTCCCTGTCCTCAGAGCGGGTGCGGTCCGATGCGCCTCGCTGGGCCGAGGTTCTCGCGTGCCGCAGCGGAATTCGGCGGCTCGATGCGGCGCTCCCCTGAGCGTCGCAAGCCTGCCTGCGACGCGACAGAGTTCACGTCACCGCGATCGAAAGCGGGGTCGGGTCATCGCGACGCAAATCATGGCGGCGCCGGACAAGCTCGTCACAACTGGCCACCCGCGATTACGCCTCGCGTGGTCGTGCCGGGTGGATCGCCACGACCGATCCCGCGGTCACTACACCTGGGACGACCGCCGCGCGCTAGCGAATAGGGCGATACAGCAGCGTGATCATCGCGATTCAGTATCGGTACTCCGGCGTCGGAGGTCGGCGACAGCGCAGACCAGTGACAGCCCGACCATCGCGAGGCAGACCGCGAGCGCGGGGGAAATCGCATGTCCCGCACCGCCTATGCGCGAATCGGAGGCCGCCAGATACAGTCCCGAGACGCCGGTCAGCGCGACGGTCGCCGAAAGGCGTTGCGCCAACTGCAGGAATCCGGCCGCCACTCCGTTCGCGCCGTTCGGCGCGTATTCGAGCGTCATCGCCCGGTTCGGCGCGTCGACGAACCCTCCGGCGGTCCCCGAGGCAGCAGCCAACAACGCCACCACAAAGAACACCGCGGGACGCGGGATCACCTCGACCGCAACGATGTATCCGGTCACCACACCGCACTGCAGTACCAGCGCGCAGACCACGGTCATTCGCCCGAACTTCGCGACGATCCGCCAGCCGAAACCCGATGCCAGCGCCATCATCACCGAACCGCCGACCATCACCAGCGCGGCCTGGACGGCCTCGAGCCCCAGCCTTTCGACCAGGTACAGCGTCATCACCGTATTGAGCGAGACGATCGCGCCGAACCAGAACATCGCGACGGCCGTGCCGAGGGTGTAACCACGCGCGGCCGCCAGCGCGGGCAGCAGCACCGGGGCACCCCCGGATCGCGCGTACCGGCGCTCCCACCACCAGAACACCGCCAGCATGGCCAGCGATCCCGCGACGCAGACACCCGCACGGCCCCGCCCCGCCGAGGACACCATCGGCAGCAACAACAGCAGGGTCGCCGCCGCGAGGATCACCAGGCCCACGCCATCGAACCGCGCCGAGCCGCGAACCGTGCGGTCCCGCCGCAGCAGCACCGCGCCGCCGACAAAGGTGAGCAGCGCGAACGGCACGTTCAGCAGCAGCACCAACCGCCAGCCGAGGTCCGGCCCGGTGGCGCCCAGGATCGCCCCCGCCGTGATCGGCCCGACCATTCCCGCGAGCCCGGCCGCGACACCATAGGCCGCCAATGCCTTTGCCCGACCGACACCGGTGTATCGGTCGGCGATGATGCCAAGCACCTGCGAGCTGATCACGCCCGCGCCCGCACCCTGACACAGCCGCGCCGCCACCACCGGCCACGGCCCGTTCGCCAGCGCCGCGCAGACCGCCGATACGGCGAAGACCGCGATTCCGGTCAGGAACAGCCGTCGCCGACCCAGGACGTCGCCGAGCCGTCCCGCGGGTACCAGTGCGAGGCCGAACGTCAATGAATAGCTCGCCAGCAGCCATTGGACCTGGCCCGCGTCGGCGCGCAATCCCGTCCGAAGCGCGGGCACCGTGATACCGAGCACCGACGAGTCCAGCAGCGTGGCGAAACCGGCGCAAACACACACGAGAACTTCCAGCCGCGCACGCATGGGTGTAGACGGCGGGCTCGGCAGGACGGCGGTCAGTGTGGGTCCCCCGCGTTCGAAGGCCGGTTGTTTCGCACGCAGCGTTCAATTCCCGTCGCCCACAGGGTATTTCCCCTGGCTCGAGCAGATCGCAACCGTTGACTTACCTCGCCGACCGAGATCGCTGTACTGGGGCGGGACTGCGCATTATTATTGCCACGGAAAGAAAGATTTCGACTCCGCGATTTTCGCCGACAACTCCCACAGCTCGTGCGGCTCGATGAAGCGCACCGGTCGGAGGCTGGAACCGTGTCACGCGACCAGGCCTGTCGGCGGTCGAGGTCCACGCGGGCAGACGAACTCGCCACCGGGTAGCCGAAACGCTTGTAGATCCCGCCCTGCGTGGCCCGCAAGCCAGCGACGGTCTCGCCACGCGCTGCGAAGTCGGCGAGCTGACGGTCCGCTGCGCGGTCACGGTGCCGCGAAATTCGCTGGCAGCGTATTGATTCCGCGCAGTACGGTTCGGCGATGGACGATCCGGACGACTACTTCAGGGAACGTATCGCGGCAAGATATGACGAGTCGTCGGCAGATCGATTCGAACCGGGTGTGGTGAACGCTGCGGTCGAGGTTCTCGCTGGGCTGGCCGGAAGTGGCCCGGCACTGGAGCTGGGCATCGGGACGGGACGCATCGCATTGCCGTTGGCTGCTCGCGGCGTTGCGGTTCACGGCATCGATCTGTCCCGAGCGATGGTCGCCCGGCTGCGGGGCAAGCCGGGCGGCGACGCCATCGGCGTGACGATCGGCGACTTCGCGACAACCCGGATGGACGGCACATTCTCGGTCGCGTATCTGGTCTACAACACGATCATGAATCTGACGACCCAGGAGGCGCAGGTCGCCTGCTTCCGCAATGTTGCGGAACATCTCGAACGCGGAGGGTGTTTCGTCATCGAGGTCATGGTCCCCGAGCTGCGAAGGCTCCCCGCGGGGCAGCACGTCGTGCCCTCCGAAGCGAGCCCGACCCGGTGGGCCTTCGACACCTATGATGTCGCGACGCAGTCGATGAGCTCGAACTATGTCGAAGTCATCAATGGGCGTGGGGAGTACAGATCTATTCCCTTCCGCTACGTGTGGCCCGCCGAATTGGACCTCATGGCCCAACTCGCCGGCCTACGCCTGCGCGAGCGATGGGGCGGGTGGGCGCGGGAGCCTTTCACGAGCGAGAGCAGTCAGCACGTCTCGATCTGGCAGAAACCGTCGTAAACCGCACGGAGTTCGCATCATCCCGAGCGGGATCGGTTTCCAGCGTCAGCAAGCTTGCTAGCGTCGGCCGGGTGGATCTGAATCTGGACGGAAAGCGCGCGATCGTGACCGGCGGCAGCCGAGGTATCGGACTCGCCATTGCTCGTGGACTCGCGGCCGAAGGTGTCGATGTGGTGATCGCGGCGCGCTCGGCCGAACGACTCGAGGCCACCGCGCGGACGTTGGTCGAGGAGACCGGCCGACGAGTAATCGCGATACCTACCGATACGGGAGACGACGACCAGGTCCAACAACTCGTCCAGCGCACGGTCGCCGAATTGGGCGGGGTCGACATTCTGGTGAATTCCGCCGCGACGCCGTGGAGCGCCGGATCCCCCACCGATCTGACCGCGACGACCGACGATATCGTCCGTCGCGAGATCGAGATCAAAGTGCTCGGTTACCTGCGCACCGCACGTGCGGTCGCACCACACTTCGTCGCGCAAGGCTGGGGCCGGATCATCAATATCAGCGGACTCGGTGCACGACAGGCCAATTCCATCGCCCAAACCATTCGCAACATCAGCGTTTCCGCATTGACCAAGAACTTGGCCGACGAACTCGGCCCGAAGGGTGTCAATGTGACGGTCGTGCACCCGGGCCTGACCAGAACCGAACGCCTCACCGACCGTTTGACCGCGCAAGCCGAGGAATCCGGCGGCACGGTCACCGAAGTCGAAGCCGGACTCGCGCGGAACTCGGTGCGCCGGGTCATCGACGCTCGAGAGGTCGCCGACGTGGTGACCTTTCTCGCATCACCACGCAGCATCGCCATCACCGGCGACGCCATCGCGGTGGGCGGCGGAGTCCCCGGCCCGGTCTATTACTGAGTCACAAGATGGACGTTGTCGTCGAATACATTCGATTGACCAGCAAAATGTCCTCCGGCGGCAGATCCAGAAATACCCAGGGCGAACTGCAGGGCCCCATCGCAGCGAACCATGCGGCAATCCTCGACCACACCTGGCGGAAAGCGCCCGTACCGTTTCGACTCATCTCGATCTCCTCACCGCGCTGTATGAAGTTCATCGAAAGTCCGATGCCGCCAACAGAATTGGGATCGACCTGATCGGGAATGGACCTGAGCGATGTGGTCGGTTCACAATCCGATGCCATCGGTCGAGACGATCGCCGCTTGGGCGGCACGGATAGCGAGGGCGGTCACTGGCAGCCCGTCCATCCGGACCTCGCCACGATCTCGACTCGACTGCACGCGTTGTCGGCCGATCTCGAAGTGCGACCGGGCGCCGAGCCGTCTATTCTCGCAACCATCGCTGGCCCGGCAGGCACACCGACTTCCGCTGATAGTCAGGGGCGCTTGACCAGGGACACAGCCCGTGTGCTGGTGCTGACCTCCCTGAGCGAGGGGCCGCTGCGCTTTCACCAATTGCGCGCGCGCATCCAAGGGGTCAGCGACAAGATGCTCACCCAGACCTTGCGCACCTTCGCCGACGACGGACTGGTCGAACGCACCGTGCTGCCCACGGCGCCGCCGTCGGTGATGTACGAGCTGACCGATCTCGGCGCCGAGGCGGCGCGCGAACTTGAACCGTTCCTGCGCTGGGTGCGTGCCACGGCGTCGGCCTCGGTGACGGCCGCGGCGTCGTAACTTCTCTGCCCCTGCGCTCGAGAGATCGGTGAAAACCTTGTGGCGCACGGGTTCTCGGCGATGGGCACAGCGTCCGCTTCCGGTGCTGTCACTGTCACGGCGCGCCGATACGAGTCGCCACCCCAGCAGGCCGGGCTGCCCACTCGGTCCGACGATCACACCCCAGGGATGGACGCTCATCGCGATGTCCCACAGGGCACGAACGAAGTCGGACAAAGCCTGTCCGCGCAACGCGGGACCGGTCTGCGGCCGCACGCGGTGTGTGCTGACCATGACGGTTTCGATGCGGTTTCAGATGCCGACACGGTCGAGCCGACCCGCGGCGTGTGTGCGGGCTCGAACTCGGCCTATGACGCAGGCGCTCAATGCGAAGGCGATGTTCTCGAGCGCCGAGAGGTGTTGGGACAGAAGGTAATCCTGCGCTCGCCCGATATCCGCTCGGCGACAGCGATACGTCCGTTGTGGCGGAGCCCGGCCAGCGCGTGCAATGCGGTGGTTTGCCCACGGTCACGCCACGCAGTTCCAGGCGCCGATGCTTGCCTATGTGTCCTGGCCAAAGGCTCGTTGGTAGATCTCGTCGATGATCGGGTTCTTGGTCAGGTTGTAAGCGGCAGGGTTGTCGGCTGTCTTCGCGGCGAGTTCGCGCTTGGTGTGGTCGTAGAGATTTCTGTCCTCGGCGTGGCCGCGCAGCCAGTCACGAAACACCAAGTGCCGGATGTGTTCGGGGGCGTTCGGGCTGAATACGTGCAGATTCACCGCCGGGTCGGCACGGGTCAACATTCGGTGCTGATGCCAGTGCGGCTCTCGCAACACCAGACGAAAACCTGCCTCTTCCAGCCCAGGTAGGTAAGTGGCCTCGTCTGCGGAGTCCGCCACGATGAGGTCGATGTCGATGATCGCTTTGGCAGCCAGACCCGCAACCGCGGTACTGCCGACATGCTCGATCGTCAGGGCCTGGCCGCCCAGGGCTCGGCGAATCAGTACGGCTTGCTCGTCGAAAAGCTGGGAGCCCTGTGGGGTTCAATTCGGGTTCAGCTGAGAGAATCCTGAGAAACCGGCGCGTCGGCCCGGTGAATCGTGGACCGTGACATAACGGAAGTCTTTCCGGCTCTGCGGATTGCGGTGGTGCGCAAGGGAACTCGCGATGTACAGGACTGGCCGGGCTACCCGCCACTCGATCACCGCTGGCGTCGTCTCGCCTGCGGATCGCTCCGTGGCGAATCGCATTGCCGCTGAAGGTATTCCATCACCAACTCCGCGCCGGATAATCCACTGCCGAAAAGATGAGTGAGCCCGGTGGGAGATCCGCTCTCCAGTTATAGGAATGATGCTTCAGCGGACTTCTTCGCTGGTCAGAACGGTGATTTGCCAGCGCCTAGTTGCGGCGTAAGAGAAGTAGAAGCTGAGCACCCGGTCACTTTAGAGTTCGAATACCACCGATGAAGCGCGCCAGGTCGCACCGATCGTGTCGGTAACCGCCGGTTCCGGCGCTGCCGCGGACCGCACCATGGGTCGGAAGTACCGAAGCAACTGGGGCGAAAGGGAGTCGACGATGACAACCAGTGGGGCCGTTCGGGCGGGACTGACCATATCGGGCAAGCCGATGTCTGCACCTTTGCGCGACGTCCGGGCGGTGGCCAGGCGAATGGTCGGGCACTTCGTGGACAACGTGATCCCGTGCGCCACGCTGCCCGGTGACATCATCGGCGGAAATGTCACCGCCGTCACGCGCCTCTGTCTGGAACTGTCGGTCAGCATGCTCGACGGGAAGGACATTCCGGCGAAGACCGACCGGCTCGCCGATGCTGCCGCTGGGTGGGCTCGGGAGGGCGTGCCGATCGACACGATCTTGCATTCCATCCATGAGGGATTCAAGGTCGGGATAGATCTCGTGGTCGTGAATGCGACGGTGCACGACTACCACAATGTGGTGGACGCCGCGAAACGGGTGGTGGAGATGCTCGACATCATGACCGCGACAATCGCCCGCGCCTACGTCCGAGAGCACAAGGCGGTGGTCGGCGAGCACCACACCGCCGTACATACCCTCACCTCCGCGCTGCTCGGCGGACATCCCACCTCGACCATGGCCCGCGAATGCGGCATCACCATCGCCGACCAGTATTCCGTTCTGGCCCTGCACATTCCGAAGCACCCGGACGAGCAACTCCCGATGCTCGACGGCAAGGTCGTCGCCCGCCGCAAACTCCGCCGTCTGCAGGCCGAACTCGCAACGCGCCGGGGTGAGCAAGCGCTCGCGTTGCTCAGTGTGGACGGTGGGACGATTCTTCTCCCGGCTACGACGCCGGCCGGCGAGACCCTTGCCGAACTGGTCGTCCAGCTGTCGGTGGCTGCGCGGGTACCGGTGACCGCGGCCGTTGTGACCGCGTCGGTGGCCGAAGTGCCCGGCGCGGCCGACCGCGCCCACGAAGTGCTCGACATGGTATCGCGCTTGAAGTGCGTCCCCGGACTGTACCGGTTCGAGGATATGGCGCTGGAATACCAACTGACCCGGCCGGGGCCGGGCCGGGAATTCCTGGGGTCGCTGCTCGATCCCGTCGATGCGTACCCCGAACTGCTGGAAACCCTGAAGCTGCACATCAGCAACAATCTCAATCGCCAGCGCACCGCACGCCTCCTGCACATTCACACCAACACCGTCGACTACCGGTTGCGGCGCGTCGGGCTGCTCACCGGCCTCGATCCAACCGTGACGTCGGGTCTGTGGCGGCTGCGTTCGGCACTCATCGCCCGCACATTCAGCTGATGTGGCGCAACGCCTTCGCGGCATTGTCGGTGTCGGCCGGTCGCCTCGATACGCGCACCCACGGATCGGGGTTACTGTCGGGCCCCACTGAGACGGTCCTGGCCGGCACTCGCGGCGAGAGCCTCCGTATCCGCCGACAGCTGAGCGGCTCGAACCTCGGCCTCGATCCATGCGGCGATCATCTGTGCGGTCATGACCACTGCCTCTTGGCGTTCATGGGGGTCGACTTCCGGGTCCGTCGCGCGCAGTACTCCGGCAAAGCCGGTATTGATCAGGACGAATGTCATCACGTCGTATTTGTGATCGTTACCGGGGCCGATGATCTGGATCAACAACACCTTGAGCAGCAGACGCACGCGCGGTTCGAACTGCGGGATGCTGCTGCTGTAGAAAGGCACGCCCGCCATCAGTGCACGCATCAGCTTCGCGTTGGCGACCAATTCCTCGGTGAACACCTCCAGAAGCTCGGTGATCAGCTGTGGAAGTGAGGTGAGCAGTTGCGGAATCGGTTGCTGAGAGAAGCCGGACACCCAGTCCGTGAAGCGCCGTTCGGCGCGGGCGAGCAGCCGCTCGCCCAGCTCGTCGACAATGACGGCGCGATCGGAGAAGTACCGATAGACCGTGCCGATGCTCACTTCGGCCTCTGCCGCGATCCGGTTCGTCGAGGTGTCGGCGATGCCGCGCTCACCGAACAACCGCGCGGCGGTGTCCAAGATGTGCTCCCTTGTCGCCCTCGCGCGCTCTTGGGTCGGACGGCGCTGTCGGGCAGCTTTCGGTGGCATCATTGCCTCTCTCTGGTGAAAATCGAGCTTTGCTCATCTTATGGTGTCGAATGTGCCCAACGGTTGCGGTAAGTTGTTTTGCCGCAGGATCATTGGCCGATGTAGTCGGGTACGGCGACAACCGCGGCGCGCACCAGACATCGCGCGCAGGCCTAGGGAGGTGCGTATGGCGGCCGATCGCGTGCCCACGGGTCGACTGGCGCGGGGGAGCCGACTGGGCCGACTGGCCGCGGGGCAGGCCGTTCGCGGGGTCGGGGCTCGACTCTCGATGATCGGGCGGCCCGAGGAAGCCCGGCAGATTCTCGCCGAACGATCCGCTCTGCAGGCCGCGCAGCAATTGGTCACCGTGTTCGGCGGCATGAAGGGTGCGGCGATGAAGCTGGGGCAGATGCTGTCGGTTCTCGACGTCGGCCTCATCCCGGAAGCACATCGCGAACTGTTCCGGGTCAAGCTTGCCGAATTGCAGGATCGTGCGCCCGCGGTTCCGTTTGCGGGAATGCGGAAAGTGATCGAGGACGATCTCGGGCCGTTGTCTCGGGTCTTCGCCGACTTCGATGAGACACCGGTCGCCGCGGCCTCGATCGGCCAGGTGTATCGGGCGCGGTTGCGCGACGGGCGCACGGTCGCGGTGAAGGTGAAGTACCCCGGGGTGGACGAGGCCGTCCAAGCGGACATGCGCAACCTCGAAATATTCAGCAAGCTCTGGAAATCCGTGCTGCCCAGCGCGGCAGACGCCACCGTGCTGGACGAGATCGCCCGCAACATCGGCAGCGAACTCGACTACGTGCGCGAAGCTCGGACCCAGCATCGGGTTGCCTCGCGCTATCGTGATCATCCCTTCATCACCGTCCCCGACAGCATCGAAGAACACTGCGGGCACCACGTTCTCGTGACGGAGTTCGTCGAGGGAAAGTCGTTCGCGCAGATCCAAGCTCTGCCCGATGACGAGCGTGATCGGATCGGTGAGCTGATCTACCGCTTCTATATCACTTCGCTATTCTCCGACTACGAATTCTGCGGTGACCCGCATCCGGGCAACATCCTGCTCGACGGGAGCGGTCGTCTCGCATTCGTGGATTTCGGGCTCTACAACCGGATGAACCCGGCAGACGTCGAGTTCGAGCGGGCGGCCCTTCGGGCTGCCGGTGAGCAACGCGCTCGAGACCTGTACCAACTATGGGCCGGACGCGGCATCATCGACTCGGACGCGGGGGTCACCCCGCAGGAAGCCCTCGAATACGTCTGGGCCGCTGCGGGTTGGCATCTTCTCGATGAGCAGATCACGATAACTCCCGAACTCGCCACCGGAGCCGTGGTGCTCGCCGTCAACCCGAGGGCCGCCGAATTTCGGAATATGCGGCATCAACTCCTTCCTCCCGAGCATGTCTTCTCACGGCGCGCGGACCTTTTCACCTTCACCACGCTCGGTCAACTGGTGACGACCAACAATTGGCATCGAATCGCGCGCGAGTGGCTCTACGGCGAGCCGCCGACAACCGATATCGGGCAAGCGATAGCGCGCTGGCGAGCCGGGCTCGGCCGGGTGAGCAACCCCTTGTAAACCCGTCACCGAGTTGCACCATGGCGCTTCGCGGGATTGCGGCGCTCGCCTTGTCGTAGCGGTCGAGCTGATGAGATATGGGGAGCGGGGCCTCTGGTGGAGGGCGCCGAGATGGTTCACGCTGCACATACACTCCAACACCGTCGACTACCGGCTCAAACGCATCGCCAAACTGACCGGCCGCGACCCTGCCGAACTCGCCGGCCTATGGGGCCTTGCGCGCCGCCCTCGTCGCCCGCACCTACAACGTCCCCACCGACAAGACCGCGGCAACACCCCCATCCACAGTCACTACCGATCTCGAAACCTGAACCGATATCCTGACCCCCTTGGAACTGTGAGATATCCTGCTGCTCAGTGTGTTTCGCCTGCAGAATTGCGAGCTCAGCGCGGTTGCAGGTCACGCGGGAGACGATGCTCGAGATCCTCGGTGGCGAGGCCGATGTCGGTGTGGGAGTGTCCGAGGCGGCGGGTGCAGAAGCGACCGATGCTGAGCCGGAGCGGGTTCATCTGGGTCGCCGATCGGTGTGATGTTGGTGCCGCGGAGATCACGGTGTCGGGTCTGCCGACCGACTATCGCGACATTCTGGAGGTGCTCGCCGATGCCGGGCGGGTTGCGGTGCGGGCATGTCGCGGCCGCGTTGGCCTCGACGGCGAGGACCGGTCGACGGTGGAGTTGTTGCGGTCGAAGTTGAAACGCCTGGTGGCGCGGAACTGGCTGAGCGAGGAGATGCCGGGGTTGTTCGTCCTGCCCGATGATGTCAATGTCACCGCGTGATGTGAAAGGTATTGGCGTATAGATCGATTGGGGCACTTCCTCCGATTCGACGGTGGGTTGCGAGGCGAAGCCGCGGTTGTCTGACGAGCGGATCCGCTCTGTGCGCTCGGCATCGATGTCGCAGTCGGCGACCAAGCCGACTGTTTCTCCAGTGCGACGCACAGCTCGAGTTGCCCAGGACTCGAGCCGAGACAATGATGGCGACCGCTGCCGAAGATCAGGGACGCTCCGGTGTCGGGGTCCACATCGAAGGTGTCGAGATCGCCGAATACCTCCGGATCCCGGTTGGCCGAGCCGGTGATGTGGTCGCTGTACTATCGGCCGAATTTCGGGCGGATATGGCGTAGTGGTCTGGTAGAGCAGGGTTTTTGCGCTCGGGGTGCGCGGCCGGGTGGTTGGTGCCTGACCCTGGCCACCAACGCCGTAATCGCTTGGACCACAGAGTATTACGGGCTCGCCGTGGACCAGATGCGCAGAGCCGGGCACCGGATCGATGACGAAGTGCTCGCGCACATCAGCCCGGCGCACAGCGAGAACATCAATTTCTTCGGCGCCATCGAGGTCGACATCGATGCCGAACTCGCCCAGTTGGGGCCGACCGGTTACCTGCCCCTGCGAGTACGCGACACCCTGTTCTGAGCCGTCCCTACGGAGCCCGTCCCTGGGGTGGACCCAGCCCGGCGTGTGGGTGGGCCGGGTCCGGATTCATCGTCACGGCGGTGTCGTCGCGGCGATGTGGATTGCGTGCAGGGCGTCGCGGTGCAGGTGTCGGGTGATCGCGGTGCCAGGTGCGACGGTGTCGAAGCCGTGGAATGCACCGGGGATGACAGTGAACTGGCTGTCGACCCCTGCGCCGGTCAGGGCCCGGTGGTAGCGAACATTCTGGTCGTGGAGCAGGTCGAGATCGCCGACGGCGATCCACGCCGGGGGTAGTCCGGTGAGATCGCGGCGATGAGCGGGCACCGCGTCGGCGGGATCGGCGCCTGTGAGATAGCTGTGCCAGGCGCAGGCGTTGCTGCGCGGCCCCCACAGTCGATGCCAGGTGCTGGTGTCCGGCAGTGGGGTGTGGTCGAGCATGGGATAGAGCAGCAGTTGTTGTACCGGGATCACGGGTCCGTGGTCGCGGGTGTGCGCGGCGAGTGCGGCGGCGAGGCCGCCGCCGGCGCTGGCTCCGGCGAGGATGATGCGGCCGGGATCGACGCCGGGCCGGGAGGCCAAGCCATTTCAGGGCGAGGTGGCAGTCGTGTAGTGCTGCCGGGTAGGGGTGTTCGGGGGCGAGCCGGTAGTCGACGGAGGCGACGAGAACTCCTGTGCGGGTGGCGATCTGGTGACACCAGCGGTCGTCCTGGGCGGCGGTGCCGAAGACGTAGCCGCCGCCGTGGATCCATAGCAATGCCGGCCCCGGTGCCTGGTGATCGGTCGTGCCGAACACGCGGACCCGCACACCTTGGTCGAGATCGATGACCGTAGCGCCGGGATGGGGCCGGATGTGTGCGGCGATGCGGCGCATGATCGGCAGCGTGCGGAGGCTGATGGTCTCGCGGGGTAGGACCAGCGCGTAGGGGCGCAGGTCGGGGTGGTAGTGGCGGTGGTCGCGAAGTCGAGTGATCGGTCCCGATGCCCGGTCCGAGCGGAGGGTCTGTTGGTTCGGTGCGGCGGTCATGCGGGGGTGACCGACAGGTGCAGATGCGCCAGGCGGCGCACGATCAGGCTGGGGACGTAGGTCGGTTCGCGGTCGCGCAGTGTGACGGTGGCGGTCGCGTCCAGCAGTGCCCGCACGGCCTGGTGGGCTTCTTTGCGGGCGAGGTGGGCGCCGACGCAGAAGTGGATGCCGCGGCCGAAGCTGTGATGCAGTTTCGGCTGGGCACGGTCGAGGTCGACCCGCTCGGGGTGTTCGAAGATGCGCGGGTCGCGGTTGGACGCGCCCCACATCAGCATCAGTCGCGCGCCCTGTTCCAGTTGCACCCCGGCCAGGCGAGTCGGTGCGGTGGTGACACGGAAGTGGCCCCGGAACGGGCTCTCGATCCGCACCGCTTCCTCCACCAGCGCGGCGATCCGGTCGGGCTCGGCGCGCAGCGTGGCTTGCAGGTGCTCATCGCAGGCCACCAGCCGCACCGCGGTGCCCAGAAGGCTCGCGGTCGACTCCGCACCCGCGGTGACCAGCTGCACCAGCAGCATCGCCCCCTGATCACGGGTCAGAGTTCCCGACGCGACCGCCACGGCGACACTGCCCAGCACCCCCGTGTCCTGCCCCGGGCGGGCCTGGTCGAGGCGATCGCCCAGATACCGGGCGAACTCGAGCACCGCGAGCGCGGCCTGCCCGGCGCGTTCGGGACTTGCGACCCCCGACACCAGATCGATCGCGGCGTCCGACCAGTCGGCGAGGCGCTGATGGTCTTCGCGCGGCAGCCCGATCAGCTCGCCGATCACCTGCACCGGGACCCGGTGGGCGACCGTGGCCATCCAGTCACCGCCGCCGGAGGCGACCAGCCCGGCTATCGCCGGGGCGACAGCGGCGTCGATCAGCTCGGTCGTCTCGACCACCGCACGCGGGCTGAACCGCGACATCACCAGTGCCCGCTGCGCGGTGTGTGCGGGCGGATCCGCGGTCGCCAGCACATCCACCCCAGCCCCGGCGTGGGCCACCGACACCGACGCCGACCCCGACGCCGCCGACAGCACCGCGACCAGATTGCTCGAATAGGTTTGCGGATCGGCCAGCACGGTGCGGATCGCATCGAACCCGAGCACCACATACACCTGCTGATCAGGCAGATAATGCACGTCCCCGGCGCCACGCAGTTGCTCGAGCAGCGGATACGGGTCCTGCAGTGCCTCGGCGCAGAACAGATCGGGAACAGTCATCGCAACCAGCCTCTCACACGTTGTATAACACGTTATACAACGTGTTCTCGTTCTGCGGTACCCTCGAACGGTGATCGACGACACTGCTGCCCTGCTGCGCGAGTCCCGCGATTCCCTGCGCGTGATCCGCGAATTCGGTCCCGCCGAACGCGCGCGCCGCGCCGAGATCGCCGCGGTCGCCCGCGCGATGGCCTCCCGGCACGGCTACAAGGGCGTCACGATCCGCGCGGTCGCCGCCGAGGCCGGCACCACCCCGGTCACCGTGTACCGCTACTTCGGGTCCAAAGACGGTCTGATCCAGCACCTCATGGCCGACTGGGCCCTCGACACCCTCGACCGCCTCACCCGGCTACCGGCCGACCCCGGCGCCGAACCCGCCGACCGGATCGCCGCCGCGTTCTCCCAGTTCATCGACTGGGCCGCCGAGGACCGCAACCTGCTGCAAGCCGGAATGAACTCCGTGCACTCCGGCGACGGCCCCGGAATCAGGGTCTGGCGGCCGCTGTTCACCGAACTCGTCCGCGCCGCCCTCGCCGACCCCGGCTGGACCGACGACCACGACCGAGCCCTGGTCCTCGGGCACGTCCTGACCACATGCCTGCTCGACCTGACGACCAATCCCGCCAGTATCACCGACATCCGCCATACCATCGCCCGTGCGGCACACCTGCTCTTCACCACACCCCCGAACTGCCGCCCCTAGCTCAGTACCGGCTGACGCACCGCTGCTGCGCTCCGGGGCGGCGGACCGCACCGATTGAGCCTCCGGCCCATCGGCCACTACCCCGGATAACGGTCTGGACCACAGAATATTTACGGGCTCGCTGTCGAGCAGATGCGCCGAGCGGGCCGTCGGATCGATGACGACGTGCTTGCACATATCAGTCCGGCGCACAGCGAGAACATCAACTAATCGGCGCGATCGAGGTCGACATCGACGCCGAGCTCGCCCGGTTGGGCCGACGGCTACCGGCCGCTGCGAGTGCGCGACATGTTGTTCTGAGCCTGCTCATCGCAGCCGGGCACCGGCTGGCTTGTCCGCAGTAGGGACCGCGGCTGGTGAGTGCGGTCGAGAACCGGTTCAGTTTTCGAGGTAGGCGACCATGCCGCCGATGAGCGCTTCGATAGCGTCGTCGAGGTCGCCGTATGTGCCGAGAGTTCGCTCGGAGGTGATGCCGCGCATGGCGGCCGGGATCAGCGCCGCGACCCGGCGCACCTTGACCGGATCGAGTTCCAGATCAGCGAAGGCCCGCTGGCATGCGTCGTCCCAGTGCGGTTTCCAGGACGCCAGCTCAGCGGCGGTGAGCGGGTAGTCGCGTTCGAGTTCGGCGTGGTCGCGGGGCAGCGCCGCGCGCAGCGTCTCGATGGCCAAAGACTCGGGGCGGCGCAATCCGATGGCCATCGCGTGGATGAGCGCGGCGACGCGTTCGCGCAGGGTGCCGTCCGGTTTGGCTGTTGCGGGCAGGTCCCCGCGCTTGTCGGCGGTGTAGCGCAGGACCGCGGCCCACAGGCCGTCGATGTCGCCGAACTGATATTTGACGACTCCCCAGGTCGCGCCGATGTCGCGGGCGATCCGGTTGCCGGAAACCGCGGCGGGGTCCCCGGTCGACAGCGAGGCGATCGCCGCCTCGAGCATGGCTTCCCGCGATTGGATCCCGCGCTTGTTCGCCCGCCTCATGCCCGCCGCTGCCTCCGTCACGAGGGCCGATGCTACCCCGAGCGACCTGGGGAATCCAGTTTCAACGAACCCTCTTGTATTCTTTCAAAGAGGGTTCTATTGTCGTGTTCGCCGGGCGTGGAACCGACGATCCGCGCCGACACGGACAGCCCGCGAAGACGTGGAGGATCGAGATGGCCAAACCACCGCTGTCGATGGAGCCGACGGGATGGTTCCAAGTCGCGTGGTGCACCGAGATCGAGGTCGGTGCGGTGCACAGGATGAAGTACTTCGGGCGTGAGATGGTGGCGTGGCGATCGGCTGCCGGCGAACTCGCGGTCTTCGACGCCTACTGCGAACACCTCGGCGCGCACCTGGGCTATGGCGGGCAGGTTCAGGGCGAGAACCTGGTGTGCCCGTTCCACGGCTGGGAATGGAACCGCGAGGGCCGCAATGTGTGCATCCCCTACGAGTCCCGCCCGAACAAGGGCCGCCGCATCCGCAGCTACCCCGTCGTCGAACGTAACGAGGCGGTGTGGATCTGGTACGACACCGCCGGCCGCGCACCGTATTTCGAGGTGCCGGACATGTTCGAAGCGTTCGGTGACGGCAAGACCGCCGCGGACTACTACCCGCCGGTGCCTGCCGCGACATTGTTCCGGCCCGGCCTGGAACTGCATCCGCAATATGTGATGGAGAACGGCGTCGACTTCGCGCACTTCAAGGTGGTGCACAAGACGCCGTTCGTGCCGGAGTTCACCCGTCACGATTTCTCCGGCCCGGTGTCCTACGTCGATTTCACCATCGCCTTCGACGAGGATATCGCCGAGGACCAGGTCAACAGTGGTGTGGAATCGATCAACGCCGGATTGGGCTGTTCGATCACCAAGAGCTGGGGCATGGTCGACAACCGCACCATGCCCGCGGTGACACCGGTCGACGAATACACCTCCGATGTGCGCTTCACCGTGTGGATCGGCCGCAAGCCCGGCGACCAACGCCCCGAGATCGGCCGCTACGGCACGACCATGGCCGGATTCGTGATCGAGCAGTTCGAAGCCGACGTCGACATCTGGGCGCATCAGCGCTACTCCGACCCGCCCGCCCTGTCGCAGAAGGAATTCAAGGGCTTCAAGGCGCTGCGCGAATGGGCCGTGCAGTTCTACCCCGACGGCGGACCCGCAGGCACCGACCCACGTCACCCCGACAGCGGCGCCGTGCGCCCGGCGGCCACCACCGCCTGACCCGTCCCCGACCCAGTACCGACGCGAAAACGTAACAGCCAGAAAGGCACTGCTCATGAGCACCTCCGACAAGATCCGGGTATTCCAGGTCGCCACCGGCAACCTCGGCACCGAGATGATCGGACGCATCCGCAACCACCGCGATCTCGAGCTGGTCGGGCTGCACTGCTATTCGCCGGACAAGATCGGACGCGACGCGGGGGAGATCGTCGGTCTGGACCCGATCGGTGTGATCGCCACCGGCACGGTCGAGGAGATCATCGCCGCCCGCCCCGACGTGCTCACCTTCCACGGCGTGTTCCCCGACGAGGACCTCTACGAAAAAGTGCTCGAGGCCGGCATCGACGTGGTGACCACCGCGGACTGGATCACCGGCTTCCACCGCGACCGCAACCACTCGCATCCCTCGGGCCGCAAGGTCAGCGAGGTCATCCAAGCGGCCTGCGAGCGCGGTAATTCCACGTTCTACGGCACCGGCATGAATCCGGGCCTGTGCCAGATCCTGGGCATCGTGCACACCGCCGACGTCGCCGACATCGAGAACGTCACCGTCACCGAATCCGTGGATGTGTCCTGCCATCACTCCGTGGACACCTGGAAGGCCGTCGGCTACGGCCGCCCGATCGACGATCCGACCATCCCCGATTCGCTCTACCAATACACCGCCGTGTTCGCCGATTCGGTCTACCTCATGGCCGACGCCTTCGGCCTGGAACTCGACGAGGTGAAATTCAGCTACGAACTCGGCGCCTGTACCAAGGACGTCGACCTCGGCTGGTACTTCATGCCCAAGGGCTCACTGGGTGCGAACTACATCAAATACCAAGGCATGGTCGACGGCGTCGCGCGGGTGGAGACCCACCTCGAATGGCAGATGACCCCGCACACCGACCCCGCATGGAACATCAAGGGCTGCTACATCACCCAGGTCACCGGCGACCCCAACATCTACAGCAAGCACATGATCTTGCCGCGTAAGGGCTTCGACCTGTCGAACCCGGAGAACTTCGCCTCCATCGGCATGACCGTCACCGGCCTGCCCGCCCTCAACGCCATCAAATCCGTCGTCGCCGCCCGACCCGGCATCATCACCAGCGCCGACCTTCCCCTCCGCGGCTTCGCCGGCCGCTTCAACATCTGACCTCCACGGTCCCCGGCCACCGACTTTGCCACTGCCCCGGATAACGGTCTGTTATCCGGGGTAACCTCGGATCCGGCCTGCGGCGATCCCGCCGCGGCGACGACACGAAGCGACCCCGTTATCCGGGGCAAGCCAGGAGCGGCGGTCCGATGGCGGCGACCGTGACCCGGATCCACACCGCCCCGACCCGCTCCCTGCGCGGATCAGCCGAGGCGTTCCTGGACACTCTCGGCCCCGGCAACACCCGCCGCGCGTGCACCATCGCGGTCGTCAAGACCGTCGACCAGCTCGACAGCCGCGGTTCCGACGGACTCCTCGGCCCCAGCTGCGCATTGGGCTCGGTCACCGACGCCGAGATCGGCGCGGCCCTCGAATCCCTGTGGGGCATCGCGGCGGTCAACACCTGGAACTCCCGGCGCGCGGCCGTGGCCAAGTGGCTGAGCTGGTGCCGCGAGCAAGGCTGGACCGCACCGACACTGCCGTCCTCGGCAGGGCGCTCGACGCCACCGGACTCCGAGACACCGGTACGCTCGCGCACCGCGATGGACCGGCTCATCGCCCACCGAGAGGTGCGTCTGCGGGAGCAGACACTGTGGCGGATGCTGTATGAGACCTGCTCTCGCGCAGAGGAACTGCTCCAGCTCAACATCGAGGACCTCGACCTGGCGGGCCGGTGCGCGCGGGTGAAGTCCAAAGGGCACCAAGCCCCGCACCCGCCGCCGCGGCGCTGCCCACCACGAGCACGTCCTGGAAACCGTGTACTGGGACGCGGGCACCGCGCGGCTGCTCCCGAGATTGATCAAGGGCCGCACCCGTGGGCCGGTGTTCGTTACCCACCGCCGGCCCGGCCCCGGGAAGTACCTCGCCGACCGCGACATGTGCCCCGACACCGGGCTGGCGCGGCTGTCCAACGACCAGGCCCGCGATCTACTCGACGCCGCGACCGCGCCCGACGGACCCGGAACCGGCTGGGATCTACACGAACTCCGGCATTCGGGCCTCATGCACCTCGGGGAATCCGGCGCGAGCCTGCTCGAGCTGATGGCCAAATCACGACACCGCAAGGCCGAGAACCTGCGCCGCTACTTCAAGCCCCCGCCCCCAGGCCATGCGCGAACTGACCAGCCTCATCGGCCCTGGCGCTTCCCGCATCCACTGACCAGCAGCTACGCCATATCCGCCCGAAATTCGGCCGATACTACGGCGACCCCGTGATCAACCAACTGCCTGTGGTCGCGCCGATGCTGTCCGGCCGCTCACCCCGAGCGGCCGGACAGCGTTTGTCATTTGGCGGTCGCCGGTTCGCGGCTCGCGACGACGAATTCGCCGATCGATGCGTCGACCGCTTCGCGCACGCGAATCGTCTGGGGCAGTAGCCCGTTCACGGCGAGCAGGTCTGCGGCGTGCTGCTGTTCGTCGAGGAATTCCTCGGTCACCGGGCCGATGCCGAAGGGCCGCCCGCGCAGCGCCGCCTCCCAGGCGTCCAGATCGGCGCTGCCACCCCGGGCGACGATGTCGTCGACGAAGTACCGGGCGGCCGCGCGCGGGTTCTGCACGATCCACGCATCGGATTCCTGCAGCGCGGCAATGATCGCCTGGAGGGCTTCGCGATTGTTCTCGGCGAAGTCGCGGCGGGTGAACCACAGCGAAGGGTGGCTGAACAGCGACTCGGTGTCGATCAGCGTCCGCAGTTCGGTGACTGCCTCCACGGCGGTCAACCCCGGGTAGGCGCCGACCCAGGCATCGAGGTCGCCGGCTAGCAGCGCGGCGCCACCGTCGTGCACGTCGGTGTCGACCGGTTCGATGTCGGCCCAGCCCAGTCCGGCCTGCTCCAGCGCGAACAGCAGCAGGGTGGTCTGCCAGGAGCCGTGGGCGATGCCGACGCGCTTGCCCTTCAAATCGGCAACCGATTCGATGCCACTGTCGGCCTTGGTGACCAGGCGCCCGTTCTCGCTGCGCGGAGCGGAGATGCCGACGTAGACGATGTCGCGGCCGTGGGCCAAGGCGGTGACCGGCGGGGTGAAACCGGTGCCGATGAAGTCGTAGCCGGGATCGGTGAACAAGAAGTCCGAATGCAGCGACGGCAGTGCGGTTTTCACATCCACGCGCTCCGGCTGTGGCAGGGCGCGCAGGTCCACCCATTCCACCTCGGGCAGGGTGCGCTCGAGGATGCCGAGGTGGCGCAGGACGAACAGGGAGTTGTTGTGCGGGAAGTAGCCGACACGAACGGTCATGGAAAGGCTCCTGGGGATGCTGGGAATTGGTGGTCAGATCAGGCCGCGGCGGCGAGCTTCGTCGGCGAGGCCGGTGCGGCCCCATTGGACGGCCAGGTTGGATTTGTCGAAATCGACCGAGCCGCCGAGTGTTTCGGCGATGGCCTGATACTGGGCGCCTTCCTCGAGCAGCACCACCAGCTTGGCCAGCTCCAGCAGTCCGGCGCGGCCGATGACGTTGGCGCCGCCGTTGGCTTCGAAGATGGCGATCAGGTCGGGGTCCCGGGTGAGCTGGTCGAGGATGAAATCCCCGGCGCCGATGCTGCGGTCGATATGCGGCGGGATCTGCCGCGACAGGGTCAGCCGCTGCACCGCGGCATAGCGGATGGGAAATACGCGGTGGGTCTGGGCCCAGCCGCCCAACCACGGGCTGTGCACGTGCACCACGGAGGTGATCTCCGGGTGCGCGCGAAACACCTTGGCGTAGCCGGTGACGAACCCGGCGGATCCGGTGCCCGACAGCACGTCACCGTCGAAGCCGGCCACGACCGGCACGACAGTGCGGTCGTCGGCCCACGGGCCCGGTTCGTTGAGGGCGACGGCGATCTCGGTGCCCGGTACGCGTTCGACGAAATTGACGGTGCCGTTGCCGGTGACGGTGCCGGTCTCACGCAGCACTCAGAAGGCCTTCTCCGCGTCGCGGGTCGCGGCCACGACAAAGGTCTGCACGTCCTCGTCGAGCCGAATCTCGGTGGTGGTCATGGCTTCTCCTGGTCAGGCGTGGGTGAGCACGGGAGTGGTCGGGGTGGTCAGACGGGTGCGTCCCAGCAGCGGCAGAACTTCCTCACCGACCCGGTAGGCCTCTTCCAGATGCGGGTTACCGGCCAGAATGAAGGCGTCGACACCGAGATCGATCAATTCGTCGAGGCGTTGGGCGACCTGTTCGTAGCTGCCGACCAGACCGAACGCGGGTCCGCCGCGAATCAGGCTGAACCCGCACCAGACGTTGGGCTGCACTTCCAGATCGCGGTAGCCGGTGATGGTTTCGGGCACCCAGCCTTTGATGCGGGCCGCACCGACCGAATCACCTCGAGCGGCACGGTTGGCGGCGTCGCGATCGACGAAGGCCCAGCCTTTGCGGATCTCGGCCCAGGCCGCTTCCTCGGTGTGACGGGCCACGATGTCGATGCGGACCGCGAATTTCGGGGTGCGCCCGATCGTTTCGGCGTGTGCGCGCACCCCGTCGAACTTGGCGCGCAGATCGGCGTAGGGCTCGAGCCAGGACAGGTAGTAGTCGGCGTGACGGCCGGCGGCCTGCACTGCCGCCCCCGAGGACCCGGAGAAGTAGACCTCCGGGAACGGTTGCCCGGCCAGCCCCGGCGGCAGGGCGGCGGCGTCGGTGCGGAAGAACCGGCCGTCGTGGGTGAAGGGCTGTCCGTCCCACACTCCGCGCAGCACGTCGAGGAATTCGCTGGTGCGTGCGTAGCGGTCGTCGTGGGATACCTTGTCACCCCACCACAATTGGGCCGGGCCACCGCCTCCGCTGATGATGTTGTAGACCAGCCGTCCGCCGGTGGCGCGTTGCAGGCTGGCCGACATGCGCGCGGCCTGCACCGGATGCAGGAACCCGGGCTGGAAGGCGACCATGAACCGATAGGTGGTGGTCTCGCGGGCCAGTGCAGCGGCAAAGGCCCACGGGTCCTCGGTCACGGGGAACGAGGGCAGCAGACCACCCAGGAACCCGGCCGATTCACTGGCTTTGGCGACGGCGGCGACGTGGTCGATGTAGCTGTAGCCATCGAGTGCGCCCCCGCGCACGGCCGGGGCGATATTGCCGGGGCCGTAGCCGTTGGCGTGGCCGCGGTTGTAGCGGCGCGGGGTACGCAGGGAAGCATGGTCGCCTTCCATGCCGATGCGCCAATAGATGTCGATGCTCATGCCGTGGTCTCCTGCAGGGTGCGGCCGGCCGGATCGGCCAGGAACAGCAAATGCTCACCGGCGCGGTGCACTTCCTCGATGTGCGGGTGCCCGGACAACACGATGCTGTCGAAGCCGGCGGCCTCGTAGACCTGCAACTGCTGGGCGACCTGCTCATAGCTGCCGACCAGGCCGACCGGCTGCGGGTAGCCGAGCTCGGCGAACCCGGCCCAGCGCGCACCGTCGAGACTCAGCGATCGCGCGCCGGGACCGTCGGGATGAACTTCGCGCCATTGGCGTTCCGCGCGCGCCCACGCCTGGTCCTCGGTTTCCCGGGCGATCACCGGCAGCTCCAGTCCCGCGCGCACCCGGCGACCGGTCTCGGCGGTGCGCTCTCGCAGGCGCGCCAGCGCCCCGGCCGGACCGTCGGTGGATTCGGTGAAAAAGTGGACGTCACCGTAACGGGCCGAAAGATCCAGTGCCGGTTCGGAAGTGCCCGACAGGTACACCGTCGGGAACGGCAACCCGGACAGGATGCCGCGGAAGCCGCCGTCGATCACGTCGTAGTATTCGCCCGCGAAATCGAACCCGGTGCCTTGGAATCCGGCGCCGGGCACCGGATCGGCATTCCACACCCCGCGCGCCACGGTCAGGAACTCTGCTGCCCGCGCATACCGGTCGTCCCCGCTGACCCGGTCGCCGCGAGTACGCGCTTCCTCGGCGTCGGTGTCGACGGCCAGCCGCCAGCCCAGCCGTCCCGCGGACAGCCGTTGCAGGGTGGCCGAGACCTTCGCCGCGTACACCGGAGTGCCGAACGCAGGCTGGAATTCGACGATCACGCGCGCATGGCGGGTGGCGCGCAACGCGCCGCCCGCCACGATCCATGATTCCTCGCCCAGCGGGTCGTACGGCGCGAGCACACCGTCGAGGCCCGCCAGTTCGGCGGCGTCGATCACCTGATGCAGATCGTCGAAAGGCCCGTAGTGGCCGGGGCGTACATCGGTCGGCTCCCGGTCGTCCGGGCGCGCACCGAAGCGCCCGCTGGCCGGTGTCGGGACGGGGTCACCGAAACCACCGCGGTGCCGCAACTGCGGGCGAGCCCGGCGACCATCACCATGGCTGGGCAGCCGCCACAGATACTCGGTCATGCGGTGTCCTTTCTTGCATGCCCGAGGGGCCCTCCGTGGTTACGCCGGCTGCCTCCTCCGGGCCCTGACTCGGTCATGCGGCGACCTGCCCGGCGGCGACCAGCTCCCGCGCCCGCGCCAGCGGCTCGTGGGCGACCCAGGAGTCGAAGTCGAAATCGGCGGCCAGGAAACCGTGGGTGTAGAGGAACTGTTTCTGCACCCCGAGCAGCTCCAGGCGTTCGGGATCCAGCGACGGATGTAGACCACGGTGGAACTCGGTGCCGTAGGCGGCCACGACTCCCGCTGGCCCGGACAGGGTTTCGCGTTGCAGCACCTCCCGCACACCGTCGAGATTGTCGGTCGCCCAGTCCGCGGCCCGCAGACTCTGAGCCAGGAACCCGATCACCGCGTCCGGGTTGGTGTCGAGCAGATCCTGATGGACCGTAATCGGACGCGGGGTGCCATTGTTGACGCGCAGACGCTGGGTGTCGGTGGCGTCCAAGTCCACCGCCACCCGCAACCCGTGCTGCGCGGCGACTTCCTGAGCGCGAGCACCTTTGACGTAGATGGCGTCCACCGCACCGCGCAACAGCTCGTCCGCGCCCCAGGTGATGGATCGGGCACGCTGCTGAACCTCGGTGCGCACCTGCGGATCCCGCTCCACGCCCAGTTCCACTACCTGCACGTCGGCGAGGGTGAGACCACCCAAGCGCAGGGCGCTGGTGAACCCGTGCAGGGCCATCGCTCGCGGGAAGCTGCGCGCCTGATCCTGCGCCCAGGCCGGGACGCCGATCCGCAGTCCCGCCAGTTCGGCCGGTGAACTCACCGGCGACTCGGGGCCGACCAGAATGGCCTGCGCTTCATCGATCCAGGTCAGCCCGATCAGCCGGGTCGGTGAGCCCTGAGCGCGCGCGGCCAGCGCGGGCACGTTGCCGCCTTCTCGCACCAAACCCTCGAGAGTGTGGTCGAAGTGGCGGGCGGCCAACTCTGGGCCTGCGTCCTGTAGTACCCCGAAGTCCAGGCCGTGGGTACGGGCGGTCTCGCCCAGCCAGCCCAGACTGTGCGCCAGCCCGCTGGCGGTCGGCACCGGGCAGCGGGTGTACCAGAGGGTGCCGGCCGGATCGGGCTGTGCTGTGGTGGTCATCTATGCTCCTGAATTCTTCGAGGGCGCGGCGCCGACGCCGAGTTCGGCGAGGAAGGCCGCGCGATAGCGCAGCGCGGCGGGGTCGTTGCCGTCGCGCGGATGGGCCAGGTCGATCTCGGTGTCCACCGCGAAGCGGCCGCGATCGAGAATGAGCACCCGGTCGGCCAGGCGCACCGCCTCGTCGACGTCATGGGTCACCATGAGCACCGCCGGGTGATGGCGGGTCACCAACTCCCCCACCAGGTCCTGCATCTGCAGCCGGGTCAGCGCGTCCAGCGCGGCGAACGGCTCGTCCAGCAACAGCAGTTCGGGTTCGCGCACCAGCGCCCGCGCCAGCGCCGCACGCTGGGCTTCACCACCGGACAGGGTCGCCGGCCACTGCCGGGCCTTGCCGTCCAGATGCACCTCGGCCAGCGCGCGCAGGCCCGCCTCCCGGGTCTGCTTCGAACGGCGTTGCCCGACCGTCACATTGGCCAGTACCCGCTTGGACGGGATCAGCCGCGGCTCCTGATAGACGGTGGTGCGCACCGCGGGCACCAGCACCTGCCCTGCGTCCGGAGTTTCCAGGCCGGTGAGCAGGCGCAACAGGGTCGTCTTGCCGGTGCCGCTCGGACCGAGCAGAACCACGAACTCGCCGCGGCGAATAGTCAGATCAACCCCGTCGAGGACGATCTTGTCACCGAAGGCCTTGCGCAGTCCGGTGATCCGCACGGCGACCGGCGCGGTGGCACGCGGCGACTCTTCGACGGCGATCATCGGATCGCCACCTGCCGCCGCCAGGGCATCGCATACCGTTCGGCCAGCCGCACCACGACATCGAAGATCAAGCCCAGCACCGCATACAGCACCACGCACAGCACCATGTAGTCGGTGCGGTTGTATTCCTGCGCCAACGTGACCAGATAGCCCACCCCCTCGCTGGTACCGACCTGTTCGGCGGCGATGAGGCCGGTGATGCTGATGGACAAGCACACCCGCAGCGCCATGAGGATGCCCGGCAGCGCCGAAGGCAGGATCACCTCGAGCACCAGCCGCGCTCCGCGCAAACCGAATCCGCGCGCAGCCTCGACCACTTTGCGGTCCACATTGCGCACGCCGAGATAGGTGTACGCGTACATGGGCGCGACGGTGGCCACCGCGATGAGTGCCACCTTGTACAGCTCGTCGATGCCGAACCAGGCGATGAACAAGGGCACCAGCGCCAGGAACGGCACCGCGCGCACGATCTGCATGGTGGAGTCCACCAATTCCTCACCGAGGCTGGACAATCCGGCGATCAGTCCGAGTAGCAGCCCGACACCGACGCCCAGTCCGACACCGAGCGCGGCGCGGGTGAAGGAGGCCACCGCGAAGTCGAGCAGCTGGCCACTGCCCAGCAGTTCGGTGAATGCCGACCAGACCTTGGGCGGTCCGGCCAGCACCTGCGGCGAGAGCGCACCGGTGGCCGAGCCGATCCACCAGGCGGCGACGATCAACGCGGGCAACAGGAAACGCAGCGGTACCGACAGCCATACGGGCCTGGACTTCTCGATTCGGGTCCGCGGCGCAGCGAGCGTGCCGAGGTCTTCTTCGGCGGCAGGGACGGCGAGCACAGCCATGTCAGCGGTCCGTCTTCAGCGCGGCCAATTGCTCAGGAGTGAGTTTGGCCTTCAGGTCGTAGAAGATGTCGGAGGCAGTGATCCGGCGGCTGATCACACCGTTGTCGGCGAACAGATTCACCACATCGGCCAGATCGGCGGCATCGGATTCGACCGGTAGCCGCGGCACGGTCGCCTCCGCCCCGACCCGCAACGCGTCGGACAGGCGCGCACCACTGAGGGCGCGCGGACCGGTCTGCTCGAAGACGTTCTCGAACCCGGCGGGATTGCTGTGCTGCTGAGCGGTCAGGCTCTGCAGCACTTCGAGGTACTTGGCCGCGACCTCGGGCCGCTTGTCGAGGATCTCGGTGCGGAAGACCACCACCGAGTTGTCCTTGGAGCCGATGCTTTGTTCGGTCGCGATCTCCACGCCACCATTGGCCTTGGCCTCCTGATACGGCACCAGGAACGACGCCCACGCATCGACCTTGCCGGTCGCGAACGCCGAGGCCGCGTCCTTCTGCTGCAACGGCACTCGCGTCACCTTGTCGGCCGGGATACCGGCCTGAGCCAGCGCCTCGAGCACGATGTATTCGCCCTTGCCCGCCGGATTGACAGCGACCCTCTTGCCGACCAGATCCGCGACGGAGTGAATGCCGGAATCCTTGCCTGCGATGATGCCGCTCTGATCCTTGCCCGCCGGGTCCTGCACCGCGACGATGCGCACGGCCACGTCCTTGGACAGTGCGCCGACCACGGGGCTGAACGCGGCACCGGAGACGTCGAGTTCCTTGGTATTGAACAGTTTCAGCATGGAGCTGAATCCCGGTGTGGTGGTGACCCATTCGACCTTCGCGCCCAGCGGCGCGAGCGCCTTGTCGAAGGTGCCGTCGCGCTTGGCCACCGCCAGCGGACCGGAATTGCCGGGGTCGGCCACCTTCAGCACCAGCTCCGCCTGCGGGCCCGCCTCGATGGCGGTTCCCGAGCCACACGCCGCCACCAGAGCAACGACGGGGGCGAGCGCGAGCGCGAGACGCCAACGGTTTGGCCTGCGCGTGCGGAACATCGTGGAGCACCTCTTCCGAATCAGGGATCGAAGCCGATCCATGAGCAGCGACAGTAGGTGCGGCAGCCGCGGCGTTGCGAGGTAATGCTTTCCGAGGATCGGAAGGATTGACACGCGCACAGTGGAAGCGTTATTGGACACCTATTTTTGGCCGTCCGGGTGAAAGCTCAGCTGAAATACCGCTTTTCGCTCACCGTGAGCAGAACCCGAATCACGCCACGGTTTCCACATATCGGAAAGCACTGTCGCCCAGCGGCCCCACCGCACCGTGTTACCGTCCCCGGCGTGGAAGCTTCCGGAGTGCAGACCGTCGCCCGTGCCCTGTCTGTGCTGGACTGCTTCCGCGGCGGCGAGGAACGCGGCGTATCAGAGATCGCCCGCCAGCAGGGCCTGGCGGTCAGCACCACCCACCGGCTGCTGAGCGCCCTCGTGCAGGCCGGATTCCTCGACAAGAACGAAACCTCGAGCCGCTACCGCATGGGCGGCGCCCTGGCCGAATACGGCCAGATCGCCTACCGCCAGCACCGCATCTACCTCGCCGAACCCAGCCTCGAACAGCTCGCCGCCACCACCAGCGCCAGCGCCTCGGTCGCCATCCGCCACAGCATCCACGCCGTGCTGCTCGGCACCAGCCGCTGGCGCGACAGCGACGGCCACCGCCTCATGGGCGTTCGACTTCCCCTGCACGCCAGCGCCCTGGGCAAAGCCTTGCTCGCCTGGTCCGCCACCTCCGATGACTTCCTGGCCACCCTGCCCTACGACGAAGGCACCGCCCGCTCGGTCTCCACCCCCGCCGAACTGCGAGAAGAACTCACCCGCACCCGATCCCGCGGCTACGCCTACAACGACGAAGAACTCGACCCCGGCTTCCGCACCATCGGCCTGCCCATCCTCACCCCCACCGGCGACGCCCGCTTCGCCCTCGGCCTACGCGGCCCCACCACCCTCATGATTCCCGAGCGCCTTCCGTTCCTCGTCGAACTGGCAAAAGTGACCGCCGCCGAGATCGCCGCCCGCTTCGCCGCCGACCAGACCAGCGAATGACACCCCTCGGCCATTGTCGACGCTCTTCGAAATCCGGCCGGTGACGCCCCGGCGGCGGTAGGAGACCTGCCCGGCAGCTTTTGCCGAGGCCGGAGATGGACCGGGGGGACGTAATGAGGTTGCACGGATTTGGCATCGGCAGGCCCGCATGGTCGCCCGCGATCCGTAGACTTCGGCCGCGGTATCACCCACGCGGATGAGCGCTCGACCACCGGCGGTCTGCGCGCTCAGATCGGCAGTGGCGTCAGATCAGTCACCCGACAGGACACGGCAGTCAGTGTCCGTACCGGGCGCTGAGGGTCGGTTGGCTCACATTTTGCGTTTTCTGCCGTACATCCATGGGATGGTTATCCGGTGAGATCAAGCTTATCGACGTGATCCGCTTGGCTCATCTACAGAAAAGAATGAATTAAGCAATGACTCAAGGCAGTGTGAAGTGGTTCAACGCCGAAAAGGGCTTCGGTTTTATCGCGCAGGACGGTGGCGGCCCTGACGTCTTCGTGCACTACTCCGCCGTATCCGGCTCGGGATTCAAGTCCCTCGAAGAAGGACAGCGCGTGGAGTTCGAGGTCGGACAAGGACAGAAGGGCCCGCAGGCCCAGGACGTCCGCGCCATCTGATCGACGCAGCTCGGTACAGCCCCGCCCCCTCAGGGTGCGGGGCTGTTGCGTGTTCCGGGGCAACGAACCAGGCCGCCGCCGCTGACCGTCCATCGGAGAAATGGCTTGATTCCAGCCGCACAGAATCGGCTCGAGCGCAACGGTTCCTTGGGGCGCCATTTGATCTGAATGGTATTGAGGCTGAGTCGCGGGGTTCTGGTAGTAATCGCCGAAAAAACAACGGATATGGCGTAAGTCCCTGGTCAGGATGGGTGCCGGGTTGAGTTCAGCTCGCTACCGGTCTTCTGGCTGCCCGAGCACCTGGGTCTGGAGGCGGTTGCGCAGGTCGCTTTCCTCCGGCGTCATCGGCGAGCGGGTCCGACGCGCCTGGGTGCGTCCGGCCGAACGCACTCAATTGCCGATGAGCGTTGAAGTCGCAGGGTCGTGCCGCAACCGAGGAACCGGCGCAGGGGATACCCAGCGGATCATGCTGATTCGGTCGATGTGACCGAGGGTGTGGCCTGCTCGTCGTAAGTTCTGCGTGCCGCGGCGATCGTGTTCCGGTGGCGGTCGGCCCATCCGGTCAGCGCTAGAAGGGTCAAATAGAGATCTCGGGCCATCGGTGTTGCTTCGTATTCGGTCTTGGGAGGCACCACAGGATAGACCGTGCGGGTCAGCAGGCCGTCACGTTCGAGATTGCGCAGGGTCAGTGTGAGCATTCGCCTACTGACACCGTCGATTTCGCGTTCGAGTTCGGTGAAACGCATCGGCCGCCGAGTGGTCAGTAGCAGGACACCGATGGCCCATTTGCCGCTGACCCGATTGAGGACTTCCAGCACCGAACACGCGTGATCGAGTGACGAATCGCCCTCGGCGACCGCGTCTACCTGCACCGGAACATCGCTGTCACCCTGGAACATGAAAGTGCCTCCTTCCGCCCGACACGACCGTGACAGATCATGCACTCAGTAACAAATAGTGCACCATGACAGCGGAAGGGTCGCCATGTCCGACGTTCAGGAATCGATGTACGAACCGGGTCGGGGAGCGGCTCCGACCCGGCTGCCGACCGAGCGGCTGGACCGCTTTCTCGCCGAGAACCGGATGGGAGCGCTGGCAACCATCAAGCGCGACGGGCATCCACACCTGTCGACCGTTGCCTACCAATGGGATTCGGGCGCAGGCGTGATTTCGATCGGCTCGACCGCCGATCGCGTCAAAGTCCGCCACCTCACCCGAGATCCACGCGCCGCGCTCTACGTGAGCAGCTCAGACCATCTCAGCTTCGCGGTGGCCGAGGGCACTGTGGAGATCTCTTCGGTCAGCACGGTTCCCGGCGACGCGACGGGCCGCGAAATGCTCGCCATGTTCCCCGAATTCGACAACCCCGACGACGCCCCGACCTTTCTCGAGAACATGGTCGAGGACAACCGGCTTGTGATTAGGCTCCGGGTTGCCAAGCTATACGGGGACACACTCGCTGCCGAGCACTGATCAGCAGCAGCTCACCAACGAACAAACCGAAGTTTCCTGAGAAGAGCTCAGGACGCACATCTCGCGTTGGGCGTCAGACCGCTGAGATGAGCGCAGCGACCGGATATGTGCCGGTTCGGACGAATCTGCCCGTATTGCCAAGTTAGCCGAGATCGATGTCGGCCCCGGCGGTGACCGCTGCCGTCTCGCGGTGTCGAGCTCGGTTGTCGGCCACACGGTCGCGATATCAGGACAGGAGTCGGGCGGCTCCTGGCTCGGACTGGCCGGCGCCGATCAGCGCGACGGTCGCTTCGCCGGGCCCGGACGGTGACGCTACTGCTGCGTCCCACGTAATGCCTGGACCGGCCAGTCTCATCCCGCTTGCGGTATTACGGTTGCGTCGTCCAGGGCGCTGAGGACGGGGGTCAATCGCCGCAGTTCTTCCAAATGTGTGGCGCTGAGCGAGGCCAGGGTCTCCTCGCCCGCCTCGGTCAGCATGAGGCGCACGATGCGGCGGTCGTTGCCCTGCTCCCGTTTGCGGGCGACGAGGCCGAGCTGCTCGGTGCGATCGATTAGTTGCACCACGCTGTGGTGACGGGTGCACAAGTATCCGGCGAGTTCCGCGATGCTCGGCCCGCCGGGATCGCAGTGCCCTCGGATAGCCAGCAGCAGTTGGTGCTGAGTGTCGGTGAGTCCCACTTCGGCCGCCCGGCGCTCACTCCAGCGCAGGAGCTGGCGAAGCCCGGCTCGAAACGTCAGCAGTCTCGAATATTCCTGGTCGGTGAGGGTTTCAGCCGATGACGTAGACCATTGTGTCATAGAGTGATAATATCATGACATGATATATGAGTAGGTGGCGATCAGAACGAGCCGCGTGTCGCGGCTGATCGTGGGACGCTCCCCGGCTCGAGAAGGCTTTGATTCGCCACTACGTCTGAAGGGTGGTGGAGAGCATGAGTAGTGAAACCATGATGAGTCGGCATCCCGACATCGTGGAGTTGCGGGAGAAGTACGAGCGCGCTTCTGAGGCGCCGGACGCCCAGGCGGTCACCGGCCTGCTGTTTCTGACCGGTCTCTACATCGCGATTTCCCCGTGGGTTGTCGGGTTCAACGGGCTTTCGACCTTGACCGGCAACAATCTCATCGTCGGTATCGCCCTCGCGATGCTGGCTCTCGGGTTCGCCTCGGTGTACGGCCGGACCCACGGCATCGTATGGGCTGCTCCGCTGATCGGCCTCTGGACCATCCTGGCTCCGTGGATCGTCAGCGGCAACGTCGATACCGCATCGACGATCTGGAACAACGTGGTCGCCGGCGCAATCGCTGTGCTGCTCGGTTTGGGCTCGATGTTCCTCGGGATGAGCCGGACGGGACGACTCACCAGCGAGGCACCGCTCGCAACTGCGACTCGAACCCAGCGGCCATCCGGGCTTCCGCCAGAGCCTCCCGCGCGGTAACCAAAAACCGCGGCGCCGAGCAGACCCCGCGAAGCCCGACGCGGCCGACATGGCTGGATCCAAGTGGTGAAGCCCGGAAAATCTACCGGGCTTCAACCACCACTAGCCGACGCGAAAACCACAGCTGGACAAGAAGATCCCTTTGAACGGGCCGATTCGTCACCGTGCCGCGCGCCGCAGCAACCGGATCACCGCGCGTTCGACCATCAACTGACGTCCATCTTCGGAATCGGCGCGGGCGGCGCGGGCCAACGCCTTGGAAATCGTGACACCATCGGCGAACGACTCGACCACGCGCGGATCGATGTAAGAAGCACGGGCCACGGCTGGGGTATTGCCCAGTGCGGCTGCCGGCTGCCACTTCGGCCACTACCTCGCGTTCGGCACTTTTGCGTGCACGTTGCGAGGTGGGCGGATCGATGTGCCCGAATCCGGCCGCAGCGAGCACGGTGGCTTGCCACGTGCGAAGGTCCTTTGCACTGCAATCGGTTTCGGTCAGCTCTTTGAAACGAGTATTGATGTCATCGGCGTGCAGTTCCCGGTATCGGCCGCCGGCGCGGTAGACCAGAAGCCGCTCGGAGTCGGCGCGGCTGCGCCGCAGCGATCGAACCGCGCGTGCGAGTCGGGCGTCGCGGATACGGACGCGCCGCCGAACTCCGCCTTTGGCGACAAAATCGAACAACATCTCATCACCGTCCACCTCGACCTGATCGCGCAGCAGGGTCGAGACACCACGCGTGCCGTTCTCTTCGGCGTACTCCTCGCCCCCGATTCGGAAAACACCGCGGTCGAGTAGACCGACCGCGACTGCTTCGACCCGGTGCCGCCGCAGACCCGACCGATCGAGTTCGACCCGGATCCGTTCACGCAGTTCCGGGAGCCGCGTGGCCAGATCCAGGACCCGGTCGAACTTCTCCTCGTCCCGTTTGTCGCCCAGCAGGGCGTCGATACCCTGGCGGGCCACATCGGCAGGGTCATCCTTGGGGCCGCGACCGATCGCGGTACCGAGCATTTTGGCCCGGTGGAAGAAATCGGTGTCGGCGAACGAACCACCACGCCCGACTCCGGCGTTGAGGGCGACCGCATCGAGTGGCCGTTCACCCTCGGTCGCCGCCGAGTACAGCTGCCGCACGCCCTCCCGTGCCAGCCTTCCATCGCGACCCGGACCTGCTGCCGTTCGCCGATGAATTCGTCCCCGACATCTGGCTCGACGGGCGCGCCCAGCAGTATCCGCAGCTCGTGCCGTTCAGCGCGGGCCCCGCCGAATGCCCCGGCCGCAACCTCGTGCTCTTCATCACCATCACCCTGCTCGCCCACCTGCTCAGCACCACGGACTTCCGAATGCTGTCGACCCCACGACCGGACCCCGACACAGCACTCCCCTTGACGTTCAACAACTTCGGGATCGACTTCGCCGTCCACCCCACACTGGTCCCGGTCCTTTGAGCACGGAGGTCAACCATTCATGGATCACACGACGAGCAACTGACCGTAGACCGGCGAGGTGTGCGGCGGTCATCGGCGAGGTTCGAGTACGCCTGGCCGGGCGACGGCGAGCAGCAATCCAGCCGGTTCGGTAACCGGCGACGACACGGAGGGTCGGGACCACAGCGGTAGTCGGGCCGGCACCGCCCTTTGACCATGAGGAGCACAATGATCGGGTGGCCACACAGTCGATGGTGAGCCCCGCCGAGCAGCTGGATTGCTCGGTGTACCTCACCTGGCCCGCTGGTCGGGGCGTGTGGTGGAGCGTGTATCACGTCGGCAGCGGTGCGCAGGTCGCCTCCGCTCTCGATGAGCTGGCCCACCGCATCGACGTCGACCATTGGACCCGCGCCTTGTCTGTGCTGGAGCGGCCCCTGATCGGCTGCGACCTCACGATATGCCGCGCTGATGCCACGGTCATCGATCGAGCCTCGACCGCCGTTCTTGTCGGCAGGCTGCCCGCCATGCTGCACGCCCACGCTGCGATCATCCGCGCTCACATGCGCTGAAGGACATCCCGGCGAGCATGCGCTGTTGCCCCGCCCACAGGTGCGATTTTCGTCGGCAATGTTTTTGGCTGGCCTGCCGGGGTAGCCGCCGATCGTCCGAGTGTGACGTCGACCATCAAGGAGCGCGATGTTCATTCATAACAAGGATCTGCAGTTCGAGGTGCGGGTGGATCGGCCGGATCCGCGGTTCGCGACGTTGCTGCAGGAGCAGTTCGGTGGCGCCAATGGTGAGCTCAAGGCGGCGATGCAGTATTTCAGTCAGGCATTCGTGCTGCGTCGCAAAAATCCGAAGATGTACGACTTGTTCATGGACATCGCCACCGAGGAGTTCAGCCATCTCGAGATCGTCGGTTCCATGATCACGATGCTGCTGGACGGGCTCAACGACGATCTGAAGCAGGCGAACGAGCGGTGCGACTGGATGCCGGTGATCGCCGATTCGGCCGGGCGCGAGCAGGCCATCCACCAAGTCGCGGCGAACCCCTTGTATTTCGCGCTGACCGGTGGTGGGCCCGATGTCAGCAATTCCGCGGGCGTGCCATGGCAGGGTTCCTATGTCAATTCCAACGGGGAACCATCGGTGGATCTGCGCAGCAACCTCGCCGCGGAATCCCGGGCGAAAATCATCTACGAATACCTGAAGCAGTTCACCGATGATCCGGGTGTGCAGGACACGTTGTCGTTCCTGATGACGCGAGAGGTGGCGCATTTCCAGCAGTTCACCGCCGCGTTGAACGAGTTGCCGGTGAACTTCCCTCCCGGTGCACTGCCCGGTGACGATCGTTTCCAGAATGTCGCGTTCAACATGTCCAACGGTGCGCAGAGCGCTCGTGGTCCGTGGAACGAGGGACAGGGCCCGTGGCCGCAGGGCATGCAGTGGCGTTACGTCGACAACCCGGTCACCGAATGGCTCGGCTCCGACGACCGCTCCAATCACGGCGCCGAAGACAATCCGCAGGGCGAACCCGCGGTGCATGGCACCAAGCCGTTCACCCACGAACAACACATGCCGGGCTGACCGGTCGGCAGCCACACCGGAGGGTGAACCGATGGATGCCTTGACTTTCCTACGCAACGATCACGAGAGCGTGCTGGGAATGATCGAATTGCTGGAACGCGGGAGCGGCGACGGCGAGATCGAGACTCGCACGCGCTCGGATCTTGCAACGAGCCTGGTGATCGCGGCCTCACAGCATGAAGCAGTCGAGGAGCAATTCTTCTGGCCTGCGGTGCGCCGGACCCTCGCCGAGGGCGACAAGCTCGCCGACACTGCCATCCAGCAGGAAGACTTGGCAAGATGGCTCCGACCCGACCACATCCGCACACACCGTCGAGTCCCAGCGCACAGAAAACCAGCGGCTTGGCAGCAGCCCTCGCCGACAGAGCCCGCGACCTGCTCACTGGTAGAAGATCGCATCAACCACCGGACCCACCGCACACCTGAAATTCTCGACTTCGCCCATGCCGCGCACGTAGGCGACGCGGTCGATCCACAGTGCCGAGCAGCTCTAGCTGCTCGGCACTGTCGCGCCGCGCGGGGAGCTGCCAGTCGTTCCAACCGGAAACCCCACCATCCATCTCGATGACCAGCTCGCGTCGGTCCTGCGGCACGAACTGAGCTACTCCCCACTCGGTCGTTTCACCGAGCTGGAAATCCTGATCATGGGTATCGAGGGACTTCGGTTGCCACCCAGTCGCATTGGAGTGCGAGGGTGCCCAAAAGCTACCGACTGACTCGGTTCTCGGCGGCCCGTTGGATAGCCGTTACGATCGCCGTTACCGGCCGTGTTGATGGGCGCGCTCGCGTGCTTCGTGCGCGGCTGCTTCGCCCCGCTCCTTCTCGGCCTCGGCTTCCTTACGTGCGGCATCACGCTGGGATTCGGCCTTGTCCTGCTGCGCGCGGCCCTCATCCCGCAGATCATCGTGGCCGGTGACAGCTCCGGTGGCTTCCTTGACCTTTCCTTTGATGTCCTCGACGACGCCCTCGGCGGCTTCGCGGGGACCACTCTTGTGCTCGGCCATGGTATTTACCTCCCTTATTCGCCTAATCGGCTGACACCGCCCGCTTACCCTGCTCCGCCCGGTTGAACCACCGCCCGAAAACTTGCGGCGATCCTGCCGCCAGGTACCCACAGCTCACGGCTGCCAGGTGTTTGCCGCAATTTTTCGCGGGTATGTCGGCGTGGCAGGATTTTTCGCGACGAAGGTAGATCCGATGCGGCGACGGCGCACAGTGGGATTCGAGGAACAGTTTCTCCTGCTCGACGTCGGCGGAGTTCCGGTCGCAGGGGTGGACGCGGTTCTCGACTGGATGCGCACGAACCTCGAATCCGATGAATCGAACAGATTCAAACCGGAGCTGCAACGAGTTCAGATCGAGTCGGTCAGCCGCGTACATACGACGATGGAAGCCCTGCGGGCAGATCTGTGCGCAGCTCGCGGAAAGCTGGCCACCGCCGGGCACGACTGCAAACTGGTAGTTCTCCCGATCGGCTACGCGCCTATCTGCAGCACCCCGACCTGTGGTGGCACCGAGGACAGCCGCTACGCGCGTATCCACAACCGATACCGAGAAATGGCGCAAACCTATACCGCCTGCGGCGCGCGCGTGCATATCGGTGTCGACGGGGACGACCAGGCCGTCGCCGTGGTGAATCATCTACGTCCATGGTTACCGACCCTGATCGCGGTCGGCGCGAACTCGCCTTTCCATGACGGTCACGACTCCGGCTACAGCTCATGGCGGATCGCCGAGCTATCGCGGTTCCCCGGTTCAGGATTGCCACCCTATGCACGGTCGGCCGACGACTACGAGGCTCGAGTGGCAACCCTCGTGGAATCCGGTGTCCTCATCGATGGCCACATGTCGTTCTGGCTGGCTCGCCCCTCGGACGTATACCCAACCGTCGAAGTTCGCGCCGCCGACACCGCCGCGACCGTCGACGATGCCGTCCTCCAGGCCGTACTGACCCGCGGGCTGGTGCAAACCGCCATCGACAAACTGGAAGCCGGAATCGAGGGCCCGCATATCGACCAGCAGGTCGGGGCGGCCGCGATATGGACGGCGGCCCGGCATGGTCTCACCGGGCCCGCGATCGATACGGTCAACGAGGTACAGGTTCCCGCTTTGAAAATGTTGGGCAATCTGGTCGAGTGGATCGCCGACGAACTCGAAGAAGCCGGTGACACCGCTGTGGCCAAGCGATTGTTGGCCGCCCTGGAACACCACGGAACCGGTGCCGCACGACAACGAACAGTGGCAAGGCTCGGGCTCAAAGAACTCGTCGAATCCTTCCAGCTGACAAACGGCCTTTCGGTGGATTAAAACTACGCGCCGTTACGCGATTACCGAATCGAGCGCCTTCTTCAGGGCTGACGGTTGCGCGGGCGATCGCGGTGCCTTCTTGCGCAACTCGATCATCTGCGCACCGATCTCCTGAAGCTGCTTGCGCCCCAATTGCTCTCGCACCTTCGGGAACCAGGTTCCCTCTTCCTCGTCGATATGATGATCGACACTCTCGATCAGCACCGTGGCCTTGGCAGTGAAGCGTTCGTCCTCGGGCTTCATCATCGCCAACTCCATCACCAGCACATCGGCGACGTGATGCTCTTCATAGGATTCGAGGATGTCGTCTTCCAGGTCGGGCACCAGCTTGCGCACTGTCGGATACATGCACTCGTTTTCGAGATAGGTGTGCACGGTCAACGCCTCGATGATCTTGTCGACCAGCCGTCCCTTCGTGGCGTGCGCCCTATCGCCCGCCTTCTCGAACTCACGGAACAGTTTCCGAATCTCCTTGTGGTCTTCACGCAATAGGACGATCGCATCACTGGACACCGCAACTCCTCGGGCTCGAATACTCACGGAATGGACCTATGCCAGGCGTGCCCGCAATATCAGAACCGAAACCGCCACGGCGGCCACGCTGCGGAAACACGAGGCCACGCCGAAGCAGCACGCCCGGCGGCGACGGACGCGGACCGGCGTGCGGTCGCTGCTGCGGTCGGCTGCTTGTCATTCCCCGCGCCGTCGGGTTTGCCGCCGCGCAGGTTGGGGCTGCCGCCCCGGCCGTCGCGCCGCACACACGCATCAACCACAGTGACATCCGGCCAGGGCATCGGGGAGCGTACCGTCCTGCCTCAGCCGGTGCCGCCCTGCACCGGATAGTGGATGATGACAGCACCGCCGGTGGCGTAGTTGGCGACATCGGCGGCCAGCCGCTGGCCGTGCTGCGACGCCCGCGCCGTGGCCATGGCGGCGGCGTCGGCAAAGTCGCCTTCGAAGACCGCGAAATACGGCGCTTCTCCCTTGGTCGCCGCTACGTCGAAGCTGTATCGCCACGCAAGCAGGCCGGGCCAATTCTTGACCAGTGGAAGGTGCTTGGTCACGTAGTAGTCGCGGAAGTGGTCAGGGTCAGCGGGCTCGCAATATAGGACCACCAACTTATGCATGGCGACCTCCGTCCACATCAGGGTCGGCGGTGTGTGTGAGTGCGATGTCCGCTACCGCGGTCAGGTGAATCGTCATATGCGCAGGTTAGGGCCTGATGTGTGGTCGGGGGAAAGACCGGGACGGGATAAGCTCAGAACGGATCGTTATCAATCGACAGGGAGGGCACATGGCGCCGGATACGGTGAGCCTGCGGTACTTTCTGGTGCTGGCGCAGGAGTTGAACTTCACCCGCGCGGCCGCACGGATCGGCATCGCGCAGCCCGCACTCAGTGCCCGGATGCGCCGATTGGAGGCGGAACTCGGTACGAGCCTGCTGGTTCGTAACACGCGAAGCGTCGTATTGACCACGGCCGGTGCGGCTTTGGCGGAGTCCGCGCCGCCCGCGCTGGCGGCGCTGGACCGGGCATGGGACACCGCCCGGAATGCGGGGGCCGGTGAACTGGGCACGCTGCGCATCGGATACAGCCTCAGCGCGGGGGCCGAGACGGCACCGGCCCTGGTGGACAGGCTCATTCGCAGCAGCCCGGGACTCGAGGTCGGCGCGGTCCCGATGGCGACACCGGAGATCTCCCCCGCGGTCGCCGACGGCCGCATCGATGCGGGGATCACCCGCGGTGAACAGCCGGGTCGTGGCGTGCGCCGGTTCCTGCTGCGGCGCATGCGCGTCGGGGTCCAACTGGCACAGCATCATCCGCTGGCCGAACATCCGGAGATCGAGATCGCCGATGCGGCCGCGTATCCGCTGCGACTCCCCGACCGTACGGCCAACCCCGTGATCCATGATCAGCTGTCCGCACTGTTCCGCGGCACCCGGCCGAACCCCCGATTCCATACGCCCGCAGTCTCTTTCGACATGTCTCAGCGCGACCTACGCGACGGGCTCACCCTCGCCCCGGCCGGTGAAGCCGCGGTCACGACAACACCGGCCGGTCTCACGTGGCGACCGCTGCAGGGCGCACCCACCTTGACGATCCACCTGGTCCTCCCTCGCATGCAGTCACCACTACACCGCCGCATCCGTACCGTCGCCAAAACCCTGGCACACGAGCTGCACTGGCTGCCGGACTGACGCGCAGCAAGTCACGCGAGACGGACGTCGGCGGCGGCAAGGCCGACCCGCACCACCAGGGCCAGGGCTTGCGCCGACGGCGTGGGCGGCGCCGCCCGGAACTGCTCGAGCGACGGCCGCCCGGCGTCATCGATGGTGAAGTCGGCCAGGTCCAAGACGTTGCCCGGCTAGCCAATCAGAGTGCCGGGCAACGCGCGTCGGAGATCCGCGAGCTCGACCAGACGAGCCGCCGCTACTTCTTCGATCACGCCTAAACGACGGCCGATGGTCCGGCACTGCGCCCACGACAGGTACTCGTTCCGCACCGATCAGGTCGATCCCCGGTCGTGCTGCCGGTTCCGGTGCCGCCCACCGCTTCGGTCTCAGGGCCGCAGTCGTCGGGCAGCAGTCGCGCCAGCGCTCCCGGATCGAGTGGCCGTGTGGTTGCGAATTCAGATGCGCCTTACATCGCCTGGCACGTCAATGCGATGTCCATGGTCGGCGTCGCGGCGTAGTCGGTCGTTTTCGGTGTGCAGGTCGGCATTGGCGTCTTCGAGGTCGAGGATGCGCGCGATGCCGGCGAGGTTTACTCCCGTCCCGGTCAGCGCGACGATACGGTGCAGCCGGACGAGGTCGTCGCTGCTGTAGCGGCGGGTGCCGCCGTCGCTGCGGGCGGGGGTGATCAGTCCGTGACGCTCGTAGAGCCGCAGCGTCTGCACTCCGATCCCGGCCAGATCCGCGGTGACCGAGATCGAGTACACCGCCTGCCCCGGATCAGGCAGATGCGATCCCGAGAGTGGCTCCTGCTGCATCCTCGTCCTCATCTCTGCATTACTTACAGGTTTTCTATTCTAGGTGCTTGCACTCATCTGTCGAGAGTGCTAAAACAAATCTATGTCAGATGACAGAGGTTATCTGATCCGACCTAGAAAGAATGGAGTGTGTTGGAGGTGGCGACCATGCTGATGCGTACCGATCCGTTCCGTGATCTGGACCGTCTCACGCAGCAGGTGTTCGGCACGGCGGCCCGTCCCGCGGTAATGCCGATGGACGCCTGGCGCGATGGCGATGAGTTTGTGGTCGAATTCGATCTGCCTGGCATCGATCCGAAGTCCCTGGATCTGGATATCGAGCGCAACGTGGTGACCGTGCGAGCATCCCGCCCGGAGCTGGATCAGGGCCGGTCGATGATTGCCGCGGAACGTTCCCGCGGCGTGTTCAGCCGCCAGTTGTTCCTGGGCGAGGGCCTGGACACCGACCACATCCGCGCCGACTACACCGATGGTGTGCTGCGCCTGGCGATCCCGGTCGCGGAGAAAGCAAAGCCCCGCAAGATCGAAATCGAACACAGCGATCACAGCAGGCAGCAGGCCATCAACGCCTGACCCACTCGTCCCGGCGCTTCTCCCAGGAGGCAGCGTCATGACCACGAATACCGCTGGCGTAGGTCCGTTCGACACCCTCGATGCGCAGCTGCTGATCCTCGATCCCGACGTAGAGCCGTTGTTCGCCGAGGTGGAACAGATCCTGTGCGAAGCCCGCACAGCGCTGCTGGTCCGCCCGGGTACGCCAACGCCGGTACCCGGGCAGCGGGCACCAGCGAGGGCCGTCGCGTCGGCGAACCTCGCCCAGATGACCGGGCGCCGGCCCGCGACAGGGCGAGCCACTCAGCGCGGGCCTCCGCAGCGCTGGGACGGCTCTGGCGCGATCCGCACAGCAGAATCAACCAATCGAAGCGAGGTGATGCCCGTATCCGAAACAGCGGAATGAACAGCGGTGGCGGCGATGCCCATCAACCTCCCGCGTTCGCGAACCCGGCCTATCCGGGTTTCTACGCACCGCCACACATGTGGCACCAGCGGGGCACCTGACCGCCATCGCGGAATCTGTCGAATGTCACGTCGCTCTTCCTTGCCGCGGGGTGGGCCGGAACCAGCATCCGGACCCACCCCGCCCCTCTTCCCCATCGCAGCTGCCGACTGGAGCGGCCAGGACGAATTGGAGGCTGCCATGACCACTATTCCCACTCGCGACGACGCCGACTACGCGGAGCAACTCACCCTCGCCCACGAAACCGACCGCGAAACCTGCTGGGACACTTGGACAGTGAACCCGCCGGTCGAACGAATCCGCACCGCCTTCGATGGCGTCGACACCACCGATCGCCACGAACAATCCCTGATGACCCCGCTACCCGATGACGACTACCCCTTCGCCTACTGACACCACCGTCCCGGCCGTAGCGCACACTGGTTGGCGCCACGGCGTGGTGGCCTGGTTCAACGCCGAAAAAGGGTTCGGATTCATCGAACCCGACGACCGCAGCGGCCCGGTCTTCGTCGAATACTCCAGCATCGAAACGTCGGGCTACAAGACCCTGACCAGCGGCCAACCGGTCGTATTCACCACCAATAATCACCCCCGAGGTCCCGAAACCGACCGCGTGCGCCCCTACACACGCACCGCGTCGACACCGACACGCCGCAGCCGATGCCCGACCTTCGCTCGCGCCCGATGAATCGGAGGGCATCAGTGCCATGTGCTGGTCCTGCCCGCCAGCCTGGCCGTTGCGGGCTCATCCGGCCTTTCCGGAAGCTTTCCCTGCAAGACGATCTTCGAGTAAGGACGTTGCCCATGACCATGCGCCCGACCGGCACCGGTCTCGATCACGCCGATCAGGACACCCTCGCAGACGCCGACAACAGCGAGACCAACCGGATCGGTCAACCGGATGTGTATTGGCCCGATCCCAGCCCGCTGCAGCGGTGGTGGAACCAGGTCATGGAAGGTTCTGCGATACCCCGACCGCGCATCGCCGCGTCCTCGGCGCGTTTGTGTGTTGGCTGACTTCAGCGCTGGCAGTCTCCACAAACCGCCGCAAGACCTCACCCGTAGCCTTGGCCCTCGTCTTAGCCATGCTGCGCCGCTGACCCAGCGACACCCGCACACGAACGAAACAATGCTCCCGCGCCCAGCGACGCCATCGCGCCGGCTGATCGCTGCGCGGGCAATCAGCTGACTGTTCCCGTTCACCCCAAGCATCGGGAATGAATCCGTACGCGCTCGGCATGTCCGAGGGCGGTCGCATCACGTCGCGAGGCTCGCATGGCGTCGCCCCCGTTTCATCCGGGCATCGACGGGTAGGCGGCGCACAGGAGGTGAGGTATCCATGGTTCACCACACGCGGCACCGACCGGACACCGAAACACGTCCGACTGCGAGACCAGTCGCCGATGCGACCACGCGGTCGACGCACCGTGTGCATGCCGAAACGCGGCGATTTCGCTTGCCGGATCGGCCCACTGGAGCAGATCGGAGCCCGCGATGACCGAAGACCTCCCCAATACTCCGGAATCCAGCCACGAAGACTTTGAACGAGCGGGACCGGGACTGGATCAGCGCATTTCCGGGCTCAGCGACAGAGCTGATATCCCGGCCAGCGCGGCGACCGCGAGCCACGAGCCCGTGCGCGGCCCGCAGCACCGCGGGATTGTGACCGGACACCTGGTGAACGATGTCGCGCACGACGACTCGACTCGCGCAGGACGGCCGGTCGAGAACCCGACGCCGTCGGTATCGGAACCACTCCAGGACCTAGGCAAGCAGGTCGCGGATTCGGCACGTAGGAACCGCGTGCCCGTCGCGGCGATAGCCGCCGGTTCCGCCGCCGTGTTCACCTGGACCATCCTGCGGCGCAGGCGAACACGATGACGCCGCATCCCAGCTGCTGACCTGTGCACGGCCCGACAAAGTAGGGGTTTCGACCATGAAAGCGAGCGTGTGGCACGGCGTGGGCGGTATCCGTCTGGGCGAGGTCGCCCACCCGAAAATCGAAGAACGCACCGATGCCCTCGTCAAGATCACGACCTCGGCGACATGCGGAACCGACCGGCATTCGGTGCGCGGCTCGTCACGGTCGTCGCCGTGGTGGCGACCGGATGGTGATCAGCATCGGCAGGTGGACCGGCGCTTCGCAGTGCGTGGAAAGGAATGATGGTCATGGGATTTCCCGAACAGCAACAGAAACCTCCAGGGCGCCAGGACCAGATGACGCCGGTGCCCGATTGCGGTGAGCGCAGCTACCGCGGGTCCGGCCGGTTGACCGGTAAGGCGGCGGTGATCACCGGCGGTGACAGCGGTATCGGGCGGGCCGTCGCGATCGCCTACGCCCGCGAGGGCGCCGACGTGCTGATCTCGTATCTGGATGAACACGACGACGCCAAACAGGTCGCCGAACTGATCGAACAGGCCGGTCAGCGGTGTGTGCTCGTCAGTGGGGATCTGTCCGAGCCAGCCCACTGCCGATCCGTCATCGATCGCGCCGTGGGCGAATTCGGCAAGATCGACATCCTGGTCAGCAACGCCGCCTACCAGATGACCCATCACACGCTCGCCGAAATCACCGACGAGGAATGGGATTACACCTTCCGGCTCAATGTCGGTGCGTATTTCCACCTCGTGCGCGCGGCACTGCCACACATGCCGCCGGGATCATCGATCATCGGAAGTTCGTCGGTCAATTCCGATATGCCCAACCCGACACTGGCGCCGTACGCGGCGACCAAGGCGGCCATCGCGAACCTCTCCGCGAGCCTCGCGCAATTGTTGGGCGAGAAGGGAATTCGGGTCAACAGCGTGGCGCCCGGCCCGATCTGGACACCATTGATCCCGTCGACAATGCCCGCCGAGAAGGTCGCCAACTTCGGCGAGAACACCCCACTGGGCCGTGCCGGACAACCAGTCGAACTCGCCAGCTCCTATGTGCTACTCGCCTCCGACGAAGGCAGCTACATCTCCGGCGCTCGACTGGCCGTCACCGGCGGCAGACCGATCCTGTGAACAAGCCGTTCAATGCGCCACCGCACCGAAACCGCGGACAAACCCCGCGAATGACATCAGCCAGCGGTGACCACGGCCACGCGGCGGTGACGGTCCGCGGATCGGTCTGAATTGCTCGTGCTCACGCCGGGTAGGGATCGTCTTGGACCAGACGCGCCAGGTGAACCGCGTTGCGGGCCAGCGTGCCAGTCGTGGTCGCGACGACCTCGGGGATGGTATCGAGGTCTCGGAAGTCGGTGCTGCCCATGGCTTCTCCGTGCCAGTAGGTACAGCCCCGGGGGATGGTGAAGCCGATGTCGTCCCCCTGGAACAGGTCGGCGATGACCTTGTGTGCGCCGTCCTCGTTGCCGACTACCGCGGCGACGGCGACCTTTGCCGAACATGGCGGGACGGGCCCTCGAAGTCGGTATTCGACAGCTCGGCGTCCAATCGTTCGAGCACCCCCTGGGCGACCGATGACATGTGCCCCAGCCACGTCGGGCTGGCCAGGACGAGGATATCGGCGGCCGCGACATGTTCTCGCAGCACGGGCCATTGATCACCCGACCCTCATCCGCGGTGACGCCGGGGCGGACGTCGAAATCCACCACCCGCAGCATATTTCCCGTGACCTGATGCTCGGCGAGCTGGTCGAGAACTCGGCGGGCAATGATCTCGCTACTCGACGGCCTCGGCTCTTTCTTCAGAGTGCATACCAACGCGACTGCGGTCGACACGGACATGGTCGCCCGCCTCCCTATGAAAAAGTTTGTGCGAAAACAGCTTCGGCGGATGTGTTCGTCCTACGCCGATTCGCGGTTCTCGAGTCCGACCGCGTCGATGAGTTCGGTGCGGTGATCGCCGAGTTCGGGGTAGTCGGTGCTGAGTTCGTTCATGAGGTCGGCGAGTGCGTCGGAGATGGCGTTCAGTTTCTGTTGGAGGGCTTCCTCGGAGCGGGATTGGGTGTTCTGCAGCAGTGCGACCAAGAGGAAGGTCACGATGGTGGTCGCGGTGTTGATTGCCAGTAGGCGGACGTCATGTGACGAGTTGGTGGCGGGGAAGCCGTTGATGACGATGTCGAGACAATCAGAAAAGCCGCGCCGCTTGTGCGACACCCAGAACACGTAATCGATGGCGCAGTAGTGAAAGCAGACGATGGGATCGAAAGCGGCGGTGTCGTTCCGCCCATGTCGCCGTTGGTGTCGGCGATCGGGAGGCGTCCGTCGCCAGCAGGTCAAAGCACCGGCTTGGCGCTCTGAGCCATCGGGCGTACGCATCCGTACGAATGCCCATCTGACACAGGCGCTAATTTCGTTCAACATGCCTCAGCAATCAGATCTTTATTTAGTGCGCTGCGCACTATTCTGATCCCATCTGCCCTATCGGATGATCCCTGCCTGGGTTGAGCCAACAACCCACAGCTTTCCAATCAGCAGAAGTCATTCCGGCACGTGCGCCCTCCTGGGTGCAGGAGGAGGTGTGCAGACGTTGACACAGCTCCATTGTCGATAGCAACTCTGACCCGCGTAGACGGCAATGAATGTAATCCATTAGGTGAACCGGTTTCATCTGGTCAGGCTCCCGAGTGCGGATGCGCAAAGGTTGTCGATATTGCGGGCCTTTGACGTCGAGCCAGGGAAACTATGGTTAGGGCCCGTTTCGAGGTCCACGTCATTGTGGACCGTCATCGGCGTCGTTGCCGGACGGCGGGGTGTCGAGCACCCACACCTGAAACGGGCGGTCGGGAAGGACTGGATCGGCGTGCAGTTCTGATCGGTATGTCGCGGGCGCGACATGATCAATGCACCGAGGTGAGGCCGAATGCAGCGGCAAGGCTGCAGGTGCTAGTTCGTTGTGCCAGGCGAACGAGTCCCGGAGCGGGCAGCGCTGAAACATACTCTGATATCTGCGGCGGAATCAGCGGGGTTGCTGACTAGATATTCAGCTCCGTTTTGCTGAGAGCCCTGGGTTTTCCAGCTGCGTCGCGTTGAACCATATTGTGGTGGTCTTTTGTTGACAGCCCGATAAGCATGCAGCAGTGGGAGCGGGGTTTCACGATCACGTCCATCGCCACTGTCGACACCGTGGTTGCGGCGGAATGAGTTTGGTCCAGAAGTCGTGGCGCACAGCGTCCCACAACTTGTTCATTTCCGGAAGGAGTTCTCGTGCTTGTGCGAGATCCGGAAAGTCCTCGGGGCCGAAGGATACGATCGGCGTGGCGCCGGACGCCTCGTGGACGGCGATGATGGAGATCAGGTGGTCCTGAAACAGCCGCCATGTCGCGCGCATTCCTTCGACTTCGGTTCGTCGCAAATCATCCATGTTTGTTTCCAACTCGTCGACTTCGTTCCAGAGCGTTTCGACCGCTGTCAATGTCGACCTCCTGCTGATCGACTGGAGTAATTCCGCATCCGCTCGACCGCACTCCGATCACCTGCGGTAAGTGTGGGCAACCAACGCCGAACGCAGGTGCCACAACCCACTCGCCTGGGTGGGATCGAACCCTGTGAGCTGACCGATCCGCTTGAGCCGGTAGTCCACGGTGTTGGTGTGTACGTGCAGTAGCCGCGCAGTGCGCTGGCGGTTCAGGTTGTGCGCGATATGGACCTGCAGGGTCTCCAGCAGTTCCGGATACTCGTCCAGTGGATCGAGCAGCGACCCGAGATGTTCGCGGGCGGGGCCGGGGCGAGTGAGCTGGTATTCCAGAGCCAGATCGTCGAAGTGATACAGGCCAGGCACCGACCCCAGCCGGGTGACCATGTCGAGTAGTTCGTGGGCTTGATCCGCGGCGGTGGGCACGGTGTCGGTGGGGGCGGTGACCGCGGTGGCGGTGATGTGCACGCGGGCCGCCCGCGAAAGATGCGCGATCAGTTCCTTCAGGGTGCCCTTGGTGATGTGATCGGCGGGGATGAGCAGAGTGCCGCCATCGACCGAAAGCAGGGACAGCACGGTGTCGTCGCAGCGGGTGGCCAGTTCCGCCTGCACGCGCCGGAGTTTGCGGCGGGCAACGACTTTCGCGTCCAGCATCGGGTTGGACTCGTCCGGGTGAGACGGAATGGCAAGGGCTATTACGCGATAGCGGTCGGAGATATCGATGCCGCACTCGCGGGCCATGGTGGAGGTGGGGTGTCCCCCGAGCAACGCCGAGGTGAGCGTGTGCACCGCGGTGTGGTGCTCCGACACGACCGCGCGCAGTTCGCGCACATAGGCCACCGAAACCGTCGTGGTCATGGTGTCGAGCATTTCGACAACGAGTTTGGCGGCGTCGAGGATACTTTGGTAGTCGGCCAAGCTGACGGTGAGCATCGGCTCGGTGTCGGCTGAGCCGGAGGTACGCTGCTCGGCCAAGGCGGTGGACATCACCAGGTCGAAGCCGATCTTGAAGCCCTCGTGGATAGCGTGGTGAATGGTCCCAATCGGCACGCCTTCGCGAGCCCATTGGGCCGCGGCATCCTCTAGCTGCCCGGTCTTCTCCGGAATGTTGCTGCCGTCCAACATGCTGACTGCCAGTTCCAAGCACACGCGGGTGATGATGGTGATGTCGCCATGGATCGCGTCACCAGGCAAGGTGCCGCAGGGGGCGACGGTTTCGACGAAATGCCCGACCATCTGCCGGGACAAGGCCCGCACGTCTTTCAACGGCAACGACATGAGCCGGCCGGATACAGTAAGTCCTTGCCGTCCGGCGAAGGTGACAGACATGGTCGAACTTCCTTCCATCCCCGTTAACTGCACTATTGCACCAGCGTAACCAGAACAAGGTTCGAGAGAACGGTTTACTCCGAGTAACGTGATATCTCGGCAAGAGCGGTCAGCAAGCGATAGTGATAGTTCACAATGGCGGTCGCTGAATGCGATCAATCGAAGGTTCGTTTCGCTAATCAAGGTCCAGCTGGTCTGCTGCTTTGCATATCGATAGGTCGATCGAGCCTGCGCCACCCAGCTCGTCCAGGACGGCGTTGTGTAATGCCGCCAGAGTTCGGCCTCGGTCCACACGCTGAACCGGCGGCGCGCCATCGGCACGGCGACCCCGAACAAGGGGCGGCAGCATCCGCCACCTGGTCAGCAGCGGCACTCCCTTCCTAATTAATGACCGCGCTGCTCGCAGCGACCGGATCGACCAGGGCGGTCTCTATCTTCGGTATGATCACGGCGCTGTGCACGTCCGCAGATGGGTGCTCGGATACGGTTGCACCCAAGCAGTCCGCGACGGCCGGCGAGAGCGCCTGCGTCGCCGTGCAACTTTGACCGATCCCGACAGGAACGGCGATGTCCTAGGACATCGCCGTTTGCCGCTTGGCGGCTTCTCAGCAGTGGCCACTCTGTCGCTCTGGAACGCCGGGCTAAGCGAATTGTCAACTGCCAAGGAGATTCCCGGAAACACCACCGATGGGGCGTCACTCTGCTAAAAGTTGTAAACATTCGCGTACCTCACTCATACGCGTGCGTACCCCACTCCACGTCCATGATTGGATCAGAGACTTCATGACGACAAACACCTCTGCTGGGGCGGCCTCCGCCGTCGCTATCACAGCCCTGATCGTTGGCACCGCAGTCGGATTCCCCAGCGTGTCCTACGCCGACAACGCACCCGACTCGCCAGGGGTGATCACGGTGAATACGACCGCGGACGAGACTGCGGCCGACCCTCGAAGTGGGCTGTGCCGCACGGCTTCTGGCACCTGCACCCTGCGCGCCGCGGTGCAAACGGCCAATGACCGTCCAGGAAGCACGATCGTGGTGCCGGCCGGACGGTACGTCTTGACGATTCCGCCCGACCGGCTGAAGGTGCAGGGCCGCAACCCTGATGCGACCACAGGTGACCTGAACCTCACGGCGCCGACGGTGCTGCGCGGCGCCGGCCGCGATCGGACAGTGCTGGACGCCAACGGGATCGACAGAGTGCTCAGCACTGCTGCGCCCGTGACTTTGACGGGATTGACCGTGACCGGCGGAGTCACCGCCCAACACGAGATCCCGTTCTACGACACCGGCGGGGGCGGCATAGCCAATTCGTCGAACCTCGTACTCGACGACGTCGTGGTCCGGGGTAACAGCGCCGGGTACGGTGGCGGCATCTTCAACGTGCCGGGGTCGGACTTGCAGACGAAGAATACGACTATCACCGGCAATACCTCCGGCGAGGCGGGCGGTGTGCGGTGCGACAACACCTGCACCTTCACTGACTCCACCATCTCCGAGAACCGGGTGGTCAATCCCGGAGAGTGGTACCGCCCTGGTGGATTCGCCGGTCGCGGCGGCGGTGTTGATGTCCGGGGCCGGGGCGTGGTGACTTTCGATCACGCCATAATCACCGGAAACACCGCCCCCGACGGCGGCAGCGGCATCAACGTGGCGCCGGCCTACCTCGACACTCTCCCGCACCAGGTGACGGATCGGGTCGACGCTCCATTGGGCGCCGTCATCTTGCGGAACTCCACTATCACGGCGAACCCTCCGGCCAGCTGCACGAAGGTATTCGCGCGGATCGTCTCCGAAGGCGGCAACACCAGCGACGATGATTCCTGCGACCTCACCGCCGCAGGCGACAGAGTCCTGTCCTAGTCGGCAGGAATCACCAGCCCGAGCAGCGCATGGTGGATGTACATCACACTGTCCTCGAGCTCGAGCAGATCACCTCCGGCACGGAGGGTTCGGCGCACGGCCTCGTTGGTCGCATCGGTCACCGCCAGATAGGCGTAATCGGGGACCGATTGATCGACGGGGCCTGCCGTTTCGCGCCACGATCGGATGAATCCGGCAAACCAGCGTTGACAGCGTTCGAACGACTCGATCGCGCGCGGGCCGGCCACGGCCGTCTCGAGATAGAACGAGCGGGCGAACGATGGTTCGTCACGCAACAGGGTGAGATACTCCCGAATACCGCGCCGGAGAGCCCCGAGAGGCTGCACCGGTTCGGACAATACCTGCGCCATCACGTGCTCGAGATGATCGATCATCAGATCGCGACCCGTCTCGGCCGCGGCGAGGAAGCACGCTTCCTTGTCCAGGAAATGCTGGTAGAACGTCCGCCGCGAAACCTTCGCTGCCGCAGCGATATCCGCGACTGTCGCATTGAGGTAGCCACGGTCCGCCACGACGACCGTCACCCCGAACAACAGCCGCTGACGCTGCGATCCCGTCACCAGATCACGAGCAAGACCGTGCGGCCCGTGCGGCAAGGTCGTCAGTATCGGTTCCAGCAACTTCCTACGTCCCACCCACACCTTCATATCAGGTGCGCCCACCGGCCCCGCACGAACTCCGCCAGCCGGATATTCAATCTCGGCTGGAAACTGGCCGCACAGATCCACGGCTGGGCGCCGGAAACATTGCTGGACGCCTACCAGACCGAAGGTCATCCGGTCGCCGAGGACGTACTGGATAACACCCGCGCCCAGATGGAACTGCTGTCCACCGGACCGGGCCCGCAGGCTGCTCACCGAATTGATGGACTTCGACGAGGTCAACCGCGACATCGACCTGAAACAGGGCGGCCTCTACGACCGACTACCTTGGGGCCGCGGCCTGGTGCTCGACCGCACCGAAGATCTGACCGTCGCGGACTGGTCGGACCGAGTAGCCTCATCGCCGATCCCTCTGCGGCACTGGATGTTCCGGCCATCCTGCTACGCCCCGACGGCCACGTCGCGAGGATCGGCCAGCACCAGTAGTACCTGACGTCCACCTCTCCCGCTGGTTCGGCAAGCCCACCAACTGATTTCGCGAAGCCGCCGGCGTGATCAGCAGTGCGGAAAGCGTTGTGTGCCAGCCGAATCTATTTAACAAACCCATCCGCGGAATCCGGGGCCGTCGGCGTCGCCCTGAATCTCGAAAACGACCGCATCATTGGCCATTTCACCCCTCGACGAACGACACCAGGGCGCGTCGGGAGTATCGCGCAGCGGGGGCATCGCCGCGATACTCGACGAGGCATCCGGTACCGTGCCGACCACCGTGTGCGTCCCAGCGGTCACCGCCAGGCTGGCGGTGAACTATGCGCGCCCTGCACCGATGAGCGTGACCGCCAGCTTCGATCGGCGCGAAGGAAGGCGACATCCCCTTTCTTCGGCATGTGATTCAGCGGATCCCGGGCGTGCGCGGGTCCGGACCGAGGCAGGCTTGAATGACGCAGCCCGGCGCGGTATCCGCGAACGGCGGTGCCAGCGGGTAGTTCAGGCAGCTGAAGACATTGCAGCCCGGATATGCCGCGGGCCCGATGCCGAAGACCGCGAGCAGCAGATTCGTATCCACGTACCGGCTCGGATCCGCGCGCAGCGGCGGTTCGACATACGGACCGGGATCGGGCACCGGATGGTCTTGGAATGCCGCGAACAATCGGCGGAAGAATTCGTGCGGCAGCTCCGTGGTGTCCTCCAGGGCCACCTCAATGCCCTGGTTGCTGACACTTCCGAAGACTCCGGTCCACACCACCGTCAAATCCAGACTCGGCACGATGAAGATGTTCTGCATGCCGAGTCCGACCATGACATACACGTCGGTGGGCTGGAAGTCGTGGGACTCTCCGCATCCGAGGCCGATCCAGAACAGGTAGCCGAAGCACTTGTTCGCTGGTGACGGCTGGCGTGCCATGCGCAGATAGGTCTCGGAGACGAGTTGCTGTGAGCCCCAGCGCCCGTTATTGCTCACCAGCAGGCCGAGCTTGGCGAAATCGTTCGGTGGGATCATCAGATGGGCGTATCCGTAAGTGTGCCCGGCGCGGTCGCGCGCCCAGTAATAATCACCGCGTTCGATGCCGAGCGGATCGAAAAGCTCACGCTGCGCGAACTGCTGCAATGGCTCCCCGACGGCCAACTCGATGACATAGGCGAGCAGATCGACATTGCGCTGGCTGTAGCTGAATACCGCGCCCGGCGGATTGGTCAACGGCACTCCGAGCGCCTGCACGGCACTATTCGGATCGAGTGGAATTACCCCGGTGATACCCTCGGTAAGTAGACCCGCCGCCAGGCCGGACGATTCGGTCAGCAGATTCTCCACGGTGATCGACCGATGCTGCGCATCACCGAGTCCGGGCGGCAGGTACCGATCGATCGGCGCTTCGATATCGAGTTTCCCCTGATCCCACGCTATTCCGGCGAGCAGGGAAACCACGCTCTTCGTCGCACTCCAGATATTCCAGGCGACATTCCCGGTCTGGTCGTTCGTCGGCCCCTCGCCGATCAGGCAGTTATGCCGGAACACCTGCACATTCAACCGATTACGCCCGCCGGCGAACGTCAAGGCGTCCACGAGCAGTCCCGAATCCAGTCCAACCTGTTCCGGCGCCGCCCGTTCCGGGTCCCGCCCGGACGACACCTCACATGACAGCTGCTCGGTCGGCGTCGCCTGCGCACCCCCGGTAAAAACGCTCCCCGCGACCATCGATACCGCCGCAGTTCCGGCTAGTAATCTGTAGATGCGACCCATAGCTCGAGGCTATCGCGCCCGATAGTGCCGGAGCGGACGACAGGCTGAATACGGTTCAGCCGAATGCAAACCAGGCGTGCCGCTCGACATCGAATATTCCAAGATTCCTCTTGGCGGACCTCAGCGGCGTGACCCCATCCTGCGCCCATGGCGACCCGACAGCCGTGGATCGAGATCGCCACCTTCGGCAGAGCAGACCGTGTTCGCCGTCCCTGACTCACACCGCGGCTGTTCTTCGCGTCAGACCTCGAGCAGCTGCACGCAGTTCGTCGGTAGTGCAGACCGGCTGGGCTCCATGGCTGACTGCATTTGAGAGGACCTACCGACACGCGTCGTTCATCCAAAACGACGCCCGCCGAGTATCCGGCACAACAATCCACCAAGGTGAAACGTGCAACTGCTGGCTTACCTCCGAAGCGAAACCGGCGAGACGCCAAGACAGGAGAGCCACCGCTGCCAGCTCCAGCTGCACCGAAGTCGTTGTACCGCAACCGTCCCGACCAGGATCGTAGGAACATCAGACCGGGTAGGTACCCACGATGACCAGCCGTTTTCCGGATGCCCATGTCCTGCCGAGCATCGGTACCTGCGACTCTCACTGAAACCTGCACCACGACAAATGAATTCCTCGACGGGACTACTACACTTTCGCCTCTTCTCGACTTCGTTCCCGCTGCCGCCAGAACACATCGGCAAGATTCCCTGAATGCTGGCCCCAGCCCTGGTGCACATCGAACGTCGGCCCAAGCTGCCACACGAACTGCGACGCAGCATGCTCGACCAGGACGGCGCCGACCACCGCAGGATTCCGCCCGCCTCGCTGATCGTTCCGGTCACAGCACTAGTCGGTGTTGGTTCGTGATTGCCGGAACTGGTGCAACCGGCAGCAGTGCGCCGAGGTCGCGGGCAGCGGCTACGACCGATCCGTGCTGCGGCGAGCCACGCTTAAAAGAAATCCGGCACCGTCTGCGTCACATCATCGAGAAACGCGCTCACCATCGGCACCAATATCGCTGACTCCCAAAAGATGCCAACGTGCGTCGTCGGCAAAATCACCAAGCGGGCGGCCGGAACCCCCACCCTCGACATTGCCGCGTCCGCATCGCCGCCACTGCGCAGCTTGAACATCGCCAGCGTATGCTCCGGCTTCACGTCATCCGTATCACCAGCGATGACCATCGTCTTCGCAGAGATCGAACGCATATCCGCGTCGCTGATGTTCTGTTCATCGTGACCAAAGACCCTCATCTTTTGGAGGTAGGCCTCGAACGCCGTGGCGTCCGGCGTGTGCGCCATGAACGCATTCTCGACGGACGTACCGGCCCACTGTGTGGCGCCTCCTGAATCCTCGACGTCCGCCACCACAGACGGAGACCAGCCGTCCCTGCGGTATGCGGCCGACAGCGTGACCAGTTTGTTGACCAGTGTGGGGTGCCGGAGCGCGAGCTGCAGCGCGACCCCGCCGCCTTGTGAGTAGCCCATCACGTCCGCGCGTTCGATCGTCAACGCGCGCAGCAACGCCGCGGCATCGTCGGCGAACCGCGGGTAGGACAGCTCGCGCGACGTGTCCGGCGTGCGACCGTGCCCCTGCTGATCGAAGACGATCACGGTGCGCGTGCCCGCGAAAGCCGACACCCACGGCTCCATCGAGTCGGTGGCCATGTGCGCGCCGGGGATCAGCAGCAGCGGAGCCGTTTTCGACGTGCCGAGCTCTCCATACACCTCGTGATAGAGGCTCAGACCGTTGATCGGCAGGTGACCACTGCGCGAAGGCTTCATCGCTACCCCCTGACTTACTCACGTTCAGGACAACGACGCTACTTCCTCGTCAGGCAACGTTGTTAGGTAATCCGGTTTTCGGACCTTGGATTCAGGGGCGAAGTGTCGCTTGGACGGGATGAACACGAGTTCGACGTCTCTCGCCATTGAGGGTATTGACGTAGGCGCCGCCGGCAACCAATCCGGTCGCGCCCAACAGTGATATCAGCGAGGATGCCCATACTGAATGGCCATCGCGACAAGGCCGTTCGGCCAGAGGCTTGGCGATGACGTGCCGGAACCCTCCGGGCCATCGACGGCCACCCGTGGGTCGCGAGCAACAGCGAACTGTCGATCAGTGTGACGCGGGCGGGATGCTCTGCTCGTACTGGAAGACGTTGTGGGGGTCGTACTTCGCCTTGATCCTGCGCAGCCGCTCGAAGCGCTTGCTCCCCCAGTAGGCGGTCACCCACTCTTGCATTCCGACGTTCGGCACGTTGACGTAGGCGCCGGCCACGTAGGGCCGCAGCGCCTGGCTGAACTCAGCGGTCCAGGCCTGGGCCTGCGAGGTCAGCGGGTCGCCGACGCCTGGTTGTGTTGAACGATTCCCCCAGGCTGCGCCGATCTCGCCGTAGAAAAGCGCGTCGCGATGCGCGAACGCCGTGCCGCCGGCGGGCTCCCGCGTGATCGCCCCACCGAAGGCATCGACGAAGTAGTTGCTGTCCTCTGTGGGAGCGTTTCGCATGAAGTCGCCGATGATGTCGATCGCCTGCTTCGGGAACGGCTCTTTGACGAACTGCGAGAAGAACTTCCAGTTCGCGGGCTCTTGCGCGAGCGGGACCTGGGCTCCGGCAAAGAAGTCGCCCCAGTTACCGACCTGCACCGTGACATCGGGCGTGCCGATCGACAGGATCGGAGCCAGCATCTCTGTGGCCTGTGCCGCTGCCCCGTCCGCAAGCCACGCGGACAGCAGGATCTGGGACTTGTGGATCTCGAGTTCGGATCCCAGACGGTCGTCGGCGGACGGTACCGTACGCTGCCATGCTTCGAAGACCCCGTACAGGTCCCCGAGTCCATCCCATGTCGCCTGCACATAGGCGAGATGCTCGAGCGGATACACCTTGTAGGTGAGTTGTGTGACGATCCCGAAGTTGCCGTTTCCCGCCCCGCGCAGCGCCCAGAGCAGGTCCGGGTGATGCTGCATGTCCGCGTTGATCACCTCGGCGCAGTCGTGACCCGACGCGACGACGACCTCGGCCGCCATCAGGCTGTCGCAGGCCATACCGAGCCAGCGGTTGAGGGGCCCGAGGCCACCGCCGAGCGTCGCGCCGCACAGGCTTACGCTGCCCTCGCTTCCGGTTGTGACCGCAAGGTTCTGCTTCGCGAGCGTCGTTACCGCTTCCAGTTGGTTCAGCCCGGCACCGACCGTCGCGATACGAGCACCAGGGTCGATCTGGACCGATTTCAGCTGGCTGACGTCGATGACGATGCCGTTGTCGACGTTCGACCAGCCTTCGAGGGCGTGGCGGCCGCTGCGCACCCGCAGCGCGATGTCGTGCTGCCGCGCCCACGTGAGGGCGTTCACCACGTCCTTGGCTTCCTGTGCGAAGGCGATGACCAGTGGATAGTGAGAAAAGAGCTGGTCCCAGCCGAGTCGCGCATCCGTGTACGACTCGTCACCGGGGCGGACGATGTGGCCGGTCAGCGTGGCGGGCGGGCTTCCTCGGCTTTTACTCGGGTGGCCCGCGGCCACACTTCCCGGGGTGCTTGCGTCCGCAATATCCGCCGTGTCTGCGGCCGTCAGGCCCGCGACGACGACTGCTCCGACGCCGGCGGCCGCCGACGTCCTGAGCAGGTCACGGCGAGAAAGATCGCTCAAGGTCCAGATCCTCTCCGCGCGAGTATGCCGACACCTACGTCTCCAGCTTCCTCGAAGCCTGTATCGCTCGATGCGCATTCAAAGGATTTGATCGTCCTGGTTCCGCAGTGGCCCAGTCGACTACTGAGCTGCGGCAGGCTCTCGATTCGGAGGAATCCGATATCGCAGCCCTGCTGGCGTCCAGGGTGCAAGCCACTCCGCGCACTGTCTCCAGGATGCCGATACGCACCACTGTGCCCGACCTGCTGGGTATGCGCCTGGCTCATCGCGCCATGCTCGCCGACACCGCCCGCCTGCCCAGCCTCACCGCCGACATCGCGGTCGGGCACACCGCCTGCCCACCTACCCGGGCCGCAGCCGTCACCGAATACCTGCTGCTGCTCTGCGACAGCATCCACCATCACCACGACATCGAGGACACGGTGCTGGTAGCCAGCGGTAAGCTGTTGTTGACGCATTCCGCAGTACCGAATGACGTCCTGTCCGGTCCGGTCGCTGCTACAGCTGTCGGCCGGCCCGAATGCGCGTTCCAATCGGGACGCATCATGAACTTCACCAAGTAACGAATTACGTGTCGCACAGTCGGTTCGGCACGTAACGCATTCGCAGCAGCCCCAGTCCGGTAGCTCGGCAGCGCGGCCCCACTACGCGGACTCATAAAGTTCGTTGTAAGGAAGCAAAATGTCCAGCAAGATCGTGAAAACTCTAGCCGCGACCATTATTGCCGCGCCCCTGCTCGTCCTCGCGGCACCGGCAGCCACTGCCGATTCGATTGCCCCGGCGCCTCCGGCGTCCTCCGTCGCTCCGGTCGACGGATCGTTCGGATCGGCTACGTGGTGTTTCCCCCTCGGCAGTGTCGTCTGGTGCATCTGAGCTAGTCCGAGAACCCGGGTTGCCCTTCGTCGCGGGCCAGCATGCGACCGATGGCGGCGCAGTGGATCGTGCCCCCTGGTCGGCCCGGGTCACTGGCATCTCAACGGTCAGCAGGCTGATCGGGTGGGTATTCGCAGTGGTCGTGTCGAGGTGACGGTTTTCAAGCCTGCGGGGGTGTCGACGGTTATCGGGTCGCCGGAGGTGAGGGTGAGCGTCGTGGTGTCCGGGGTGATGCGGACGGTGACGGTGCCGGCGCCCACCGAGAGCCCACGGATGGTTATGCCGTGTGGGAATCCGTTGGGCAGCACGGGATTCAGTCGCGGATTCGTATCGGTCCAGCGCAGACCGGTCGTGGCGTAAAGCAGTCCCTGCAGGAAACCCGCCGCGCCGGTAACGAAGATCCAGGCCGCCTGGCCGAGTACGTTGGCGCCGGAACGGTCACCGCGGGCCTCGGACTGGAAGTTGTAGGGACCGCGTACGTATGGCTGCACCGATTGGTCCAGGTAGTACTGGGTACGGCAGGGGTCGTATTCGGCGCTGAGGATCGCGCCGACGGCATTACTCATGTTCGGGCCGTCGGGGTCGGTCCGCTCGAAGTAGTAGTGCAGGGTGTCGACCGGCGAGTACCCAGGTGTGGCGTAGGAGAACGGGTAGCTGAGCAGGACGGTATCCGCCTGCTTGATCGGTGCGCCCGCATACCCGAGGTATTCGGCGGGGACGCCGGGAGCGAGGTCGGGTGGCATGGCCATGTTGGCAGCGATGTCGGCCCAGCGTGGGTCGACCGGCAGCCCCGCCGACCCGGCGGCCTGGGCAGCGATGCGCATCGTGTTCATCACGCCGCCGTTGGTGAGAGCATTGTCGATAGTGACGGAGACGTACTCGTCGGCGCCGGCCGCGGGCACGTAATGGTATTTGCCGTCGGGCATTTTCGGGCCTACTCGGGCGGTGAGATAATCGGCGATCGCGGTGATCACCGGGGCACCACTGCCGTGCAGCCATTCCCGATCGCCGGTGGCGGTGTAGTACTGCCACTGAGCCAGCGCGATTTCGTTGTGCAGGTGTTCTTCCGTGAGCCCGCACACCCACGGTGAGGCGCACCGCTGGGCAGGGCCGTCGTTCCACGGATACAACGCACCCGGGAGCCCGTAACCGCGCGCGTTGGCCCGCGCCGCAGGCAGGGCCTGGCTACGGAAGTCGACTATCGTGCGCGCCAGGTCCGGGTACAGCGCCAGCAGTGTCGGGAAGATCCAGGTGTCGGCATCCCAGAACGTTATGCCGCCGTAGTCGTCGGAAGACAGTCCCGCGGGCTGCACGGCCCACCGGTCGCCTGCACGGACGCTGGCCAGCACCGAATACATGGCCGCGTGAATCCACCGGGTGTAGTCGTCGCGCCCGGCGATCTCGACCCCCTTCTGCCACAACTGGTCCCACGCGGCAGCATGCGCGCCATGTGCGGTGTTGTAACCCTCAGCACGGCCGGACTCGGCCGCGGTTGTGGCAGCGGCCTGCGGATCGGGACCGTAGTTGGTCGACGAGATCCCCACATACTTGGTGAAGGTGTAACTGCCCCCCTCGGTCACCGGCGTGGTGTAGCGGATCCCGCTGGTGGCGGGCAGCGCTGCAGCCGCGGTGTGCGGTGGTGTATCGACGGCCGAAACCACGAACGCGGTGTCCGGCGAGCCGTCCGCGCGCACCCCTGCGACACTCTGCTTGCGGGCCGGATCGGCGAAGGCGGTCACCGGGTACGCCCGCCGCGTGGCAGCGGTGTCGATCAGATCGGTGACATCGAGATCTCCCGAGAAGTCCGGGGCCACCGTCAACCGCTGCACCGCCAGATCGGGTCGCGAGCGGGACACGAAGGTGTCGTAACGCAGCCGTACCCGATGCTCGGGGTCCGGGGCCCAGGTGACTTGCGTTGTCGCCGTGGCGGTCCGGTAATCCAGCGTCTGCCTGTAGTCGTGTACGTCCGCCGGATCCACATCGGCTCGATATTGCTGACCGGCGACCCCGACGGTGAGCCCTGACCAGGCCGGTAACGCCGCGATCACCTGCGTGTACTGCGGCGAGGGACCCCCTTGGGCATAGAAACCCGCCAGATACGTGCCGGTATACCGAGGCTGCTGCAACGGAAACGCGGTACGTGCCGTGTCACCGTAATCGTGATACCCGCCGCCGCTGGGAGGTAGCATCGTGCCGATCCGCCCATTGCCCAGATATGGGGCGGCTCGAAAATCGTTCGGCGCGAACGTATCCGAAGTGGCCGACCACTCCGCATCCGCGCCGTCGTTCGCGCCTCCCGTACCGGGCACCAGCGTCACCGGGACTACCACACCGGCCAGTACGACCAACACCATCCACAGCCACCCACCCCGCGCCCGCACGGCGCTCCCGATCCAGGTCACGCCGCCCATCCTCAGAACCGGGCGCGCGTCGGTCAACACGACACGCACAAGTAGATGTCGTGCGTCAACCTCTCGCCAGGATTTGGTTGCTCACGCGGTTGACGCAACGGTCGGCCCGGTCATCCGAGGATTGTGTTCTCTACCTTCGCTTTTCGATGACGGCGCGATGCCGACCTGGCTGGTCCCACGGGTTCGGCATTCAGCCGGTTTCGAGTTGTTGCCGGGTCGATGCCGCGAGAGTGCGGCTGTCCGACTATTAGAATCACGATGTGCAGCGCGCTGCGGTGACCGATCCTTCGCGTGTCGTGGTTCTCGGGTCCGGGTTCGCGGGTCTGTGGGCGGCGCTCGCGGCAGCCCGGCGGCTCGACGAACTCGGTGTGGCGGTCGGAACCGTCGATATCACGATGATCAGTTCCACGCCGTACCACGACATCCGCGTGCGCGACTATGAGACCGATCTGAGCACGTCCCGCATCCCACTGAGCGATCTGCTCGATCCGGTCGGAATCGAGCATATCCTCGGCGAAGTGACGGCGATCGACGCGTCGGCGCGGGTCGTGGAATCCACCGCGGGCGCTCACCGCTACGACCGGCTCGTGCTCGCGGTGGGCAGCCAGGTGGTCAAGCCCGATATCCCTGGCCTGCGGGAGTTCGGTTTCGACATCGACACCCATGACGCGGCGACCAGACTGCAAGCCCACCTGTGCCGGCTTGCCGAGGGCCCCGCTGACCCGGCGGCCGCGACAGTAGTCGTCGTCGGGGCAGGTTTGACGGGAATCGAAGAGGCGACTGGGCTGCCCGCGATGCTCGCCGCCGCCTTTGCGACGCGTGCTGTCGCACCGCGGGTCATCCTGATCGACCGCAACCCGCTAGTCGGCTCGGACATGGGTGCATCCGCGCGACCGGTCATCGAGGCGGCGCTGGCCTACAGCGGGATCGAGACCAAGTTGGGTGTCGGGGTCGTCGCCATCGATGAGCGCGGGCTGACGCTGTCCTCGGGTGAAGTGGTGCCCGCCGCCACCGTCGTCTGGTGTGCCGGCATGCGGGCCAACCCGCTGACCGCGGACTTCGGGGTCGACCGTGACCGGCTGGGTCGACTCCCCGTCGACGATTATCTGCGGGTCCGCGGTGTGCCCGGGGTATTCGCCGCCGGTGACGTCGCCGCGGCGAGAATGGACGACGAGCATATGTCGGTGATGTCCTGCCAGCACAGCCGCCCGATGGGCCGATGGGCCGGATACAACGTCATCGGCGATCTTCTGGGCAAGCCCGTGAAGCCGTTGCGGATCCCGTGGTATGTAACGGTTCTCGATCTGGGACCGGCAGGCGCGGTGTACACCGAGGGCTGGGATCGCCACGTGGTCGCGTCCGGCGAGGAGGCTAAAGACACCAAGCGTGCCATCAACACCCGGCGCATCTATCCTCCGTTGAGCCGCGACCGCGACGCATTGCTGGCCGCCGCCGCGCCCGAACTGCAGGCCGCGCCCGAGCGCGGACCCGAGTCCACCCATTGACTACCAACGATCTCGGTGGCGACGGGGATCTCCGAAATGAGTTGAAGGCAAACCGGTTTGCTCCGCAGCGGTCGCCCAAGACATCTACGGCGGCCCGGAGTTCGGTGGCGGCCTCCGCCGCGATCGGTTCCAGGCCTGATTCGGCTGTAACCTGAACCATCATTTCGGGATGGATCGTTAGTGAAGCGAATGTCGGGGCTGGATCTCACAGCCGGGTGTAGTTCGCCTGGTCCTGCTCGAACGCCGTCAGAATCTCCGGTGTCAGTGTCAGGCGAGTGTTGGCGACGGCGACCAGGTAGTCCTCGACGTCGGCGGGTTCGCTCGTTTCTTCACGCATCGCGCGTTCGAACGCCGACTGGGCCCCGGCACGAGCGGCGTACTCGATGTCCGCAGGGGTGAAATGAGCTGTGGCGCGCACCAGGTGGTCGACGTCGATGGATTCGGCTGCAGGGCCGAGGTAGCGCTCCCAGATCGCTTTGCGCGCGGGCTCATCGGGCGGCCCGACCGGTATCACGTAGTCGAAGCGGCCGGGCCTCAGGAACGCCGAATCCAGCGATCGGACCGAGTTGGTGGCGCAGATCAGCAATCGGCTGTAGTCCTCCCGGAAAACCGGAATCAGCTTGAGCAGTTCGTTCGTCACACCATGCGCCGGACTGGTCGCGGTCCCCTCACGCACACCGGCGATCTCCTCCACCTCATCGATGAACAACAGCAGTTCGTCGAGTTCACCCAAATCCGCGAACACCTCACGCAGTGACGCCGCGAGCCCGCCGCTCGCCGTCGCGGCCAGTCGAGACGGGAACAACTCGATGAACGGCCACCCGAGCCGTGAGGCGACCGCTTTCGCAAAGCTGGTCTTACCGGTGCCCGGTGGCCCGAACAAAATCACGCTCTTGGGCGGCCGAACCCGATAGCGCTCGGCGACATCCGGGTTCGACAACGGCAACACGATCCGCCGTTCGATGATCTCTTTCTCCCGATCCATCCCCGCCATCGACTGCCACAACCCGGGTGGCAGCAGCCGCCCGCCCAGTTCGGACAGCAAACTAGCCTGCGCGGGCGCCAGTGGCTCGACCAGTTCGTAGTAGACGAGACCGGTCCTGCGTGCGTATCCGGAATTCTCGAACGCGACCGACCCGGTGGCGCCCTCGGGAACGAGCGCGCAGATCCGCCGCACGCCGTCCGCGCGCAGCCGCCGCTCCAGTTCGGTCAGCAACGCACTACCGATACCACGCCGCCGCCAATGCGCCCCCAGCGCCACCAGCAGAACCCACGCACGCTCGCCCTGGATCTGCGCGACCGCCATGCCGACGAGCTCATCGCCCACCTCGGCCACCACCGTCGGCTGACCCGCCCGCGCCGACGCCAACACCTCCGCCAACGCGACCACCGGCTCATCCGCGGTCGTCATACGGCTCTGCTCCCAGATCTGAATCGCCTGATCCAGATCAGCGTCACGAAATTCGCGCAGTCGCCATACCGGCATACACACTTCCAACCAGGATCGAAGGGTGGGTGAACCGAAGCGCTCCTCTCAGTAAACACCGGCAGCACCGGTGAGTAAGCCATTCTCCGAACTCCGCCGGGCACCGAACGCAGGGCCCCGATTTCCGGACGGGCCTCTGGTCACAGGGTTACCTGCCGTTTATCCGGCCATGCTCGGGGCAACCGGGAGACGACACGTCGTCTACCCCGGAGGAGTCGCCATGGTTGATGTACCTGCCACCGTCGTGCGAAGCGCATTCGCGGCCGGCGCCCGGCTCCGGCACGCGCGGGTCTTCCATCCCAACGGGGTGTACCTGTCGGGCCGGTTGCACGCCGAATACGAATTCGAGCACCTGTTCGGCAGCGGTGAACGAGCCGTCATCGCTCGCCTGTCCAAGGGCACCGGCCTGCCCGGACCGGTGCCGGACGTGCTCGGCTTCGCGTTCCGCGTGCTCGACCGCGACGACAACCCGTGGGACTTCGCGCTCGCGACCACGGGCCGCAGCACCCTCGGCCGGTTCGTGTTCACCGTCGCGACCGGCTGGTCGCGCGCCAGGTACGGCGGTCTCATGCCGTACCGCTTCGGCGATTCGATGCCGACCTGGGTGTTCGCCGAACCCGATGCGGCGCAACCGAAAACGGCGTCCATCGATGCACTCGAGGATTACCTGCTCGCACACGAAGTGCACTTCGACCTGGTCGGCAGCCCCATCACCGGCCCGACCCGCAAACTCGCCGGGATCACCCTGCGCTCGGCTCAGGGTGCCGAACATCGGACCGACTACTTCGACCCGATGCTCAACCACCCCGCCGAGGTAGAGATGGTCCCGAAGGCAGTGCGGCAACTGCGCGAGTTCGCCTACGCGGGTAGCCGCCAGGGGCGTGGCGAGGCGGATTGATCGGCGTCAGTGGTGATCACCTCGTCGAGATCCGCGACCACATCATCCGCCCGCCCCCGCGCAGCAGCCTGTCGATCTCGCCGGCGCCAAACAGGTGAGCTCGGTGAACTTCATATAGTGCGGCTGTAGCATCGGCGTCGAGCACAGCACCGATGCCGCCGAGTGAATCGATCATCTTCTCGATCTGGACGGCTGTCAGCGTGACCTTCTCCCCGAGCTGCTCCAATTCGCTTTGGGCCCTTGCCTTTCCAGTTCGTGCGGTCTTCATGACCCGCCGCCGGAACCGCCGTATTGCGGCTCGTTGACCGGCTTTGCCCATGCAGGCGCCCGATTTCGATACCACGGTGATTTCGATCGGCATCCGACAGTTATCGTCTCCGCCATCTCGGTTTCCAGCACTTTGGCGAATGCGACGAGTGCCGGACCGGACACAAAGCCGAGCTGTCGGCCGCAGGCTCTGCCGAGTCGAACATCGGCTTCAGTGCCGCGCGTGCTTCGTTTGCTTCGATCGCGATCTCCGAGCCGGACTCTCGAACCCCTCCGCCGGAGGATTTCACCCCACCGTCAGTCTCTGATGGAGTTAATCCTGCTGCGGTAGTCGATTCATGGAGGATTTCCGCTGTAACGGTGCGCTGGAATGACCGAGCTCGCCATGATCGCTACGTTGGCGAGCATGCGCACCGATGGAGACTCCTGGGACATCAATACCAGCGTGGGATCTACGGCGTTGTTCGTCGCGGCGGCTCGCGCGCTTGGCGGCCGCGCGGCCGACGCGCTGGTGGAAGACCCGTTCGCCGAGCTTTTCGTGCGGGCCGCGGGCGGCGAGTGGGCCGAGCTGCTCGACGGTCGAGTGCCTGCCCATCCGTTGCTGACCCCTGAGTTCGGCATTCAGTTCCGGCAGCACCAGGTCGCCCGCACCCGATACTTCGACGACTACGCACACGCGGCCGCGGCCGCGGGCATCCGGCAGGTGGTCATCCTCGCGGCCGGCCTCGACGCCCGCGCGTACCGGCTGCCGTGGCCCGACGGCACGGTCGTCTACGAGCTGGACCGGCCGCAGGTACTGGAGTTCAAGCGCGAAACTCTCGAGCACGCTGGTCGAGAACCGATCGCCGAGCGCCACGAGGTGCCGGTGGACCTGCGTGAAGATTGGCCGAAAGCGTTGTGCGACAGCGGCTTCGATCCTGCCCTGCCGACTGCGTGGCTGGTGGAGGGTCTGCTGATCTATCTGTCGTCGGCCGCGCAGGATCAGCTGTTCGACGCCATCGTCTCGCTCAGCGCGCCCGGCAGCCGGGTCGCGATCGAGCAGATGGATCCGCTGCCCGCGGAGGTCGTCGCCGAGATGGCCGAGCACGACGACGCGGGCTCGGACTGGGTGCGGTTGATCTACAACGAGCCCCGCGGTGAGGTCACCGAGTGGTTCACCGACCGCGGTTGGACCGGCGAGCGTGTCTACCTCACCGACTACATCCGCGGCATCGGCCGCACACCCGCCGCCGACCGGTCATCGATCAGCCTGGTCACCGCCGTACGGCCCTGAGCTGGCCTTTCTGCTGACCGTTGCGCGCCACCGGACCGTGACCCGTCCGGGTTTCACAGACCGCAGGCGACCGAGTCACGAGAACCCGGATCCGATCGAGGAACGGTATCGGTTGAGCGACGGATCGGTGGAGATCCTGGTCGTCAGTGTCACGGCCGGCGCGTAACTGCCGCATGCTGACGGACAGAGGTCGGCCCAGCACCCCGGAGAAGGGAGATGCACGGTGGCATTGGGACGTCGTCGGTTGCTGATCGGTTTCGGCGGTGCGGGTGGCCTCGCCCTGGCCGGATGCGGGTGGGTGCGCGAACCCGCGCCGCCACCCAAAGCCGCCACAATCGGATTCGATCCCCCACCTGGCACCAACGATGTCGATGCGCGCAGCCTCGGCACGATCACCGTCACGGACGGAACGCTGCGGTCGGTCGAATGGATCGATGAAACAGGCAGATCACTGCCGGGCGCATCGGCACCCGATCTTCGAACCTGGACCAGTGCCGAGCCACTCGGCTACGGACACACCTACACGGTGAAAGCCATGGCTCACGGCGAATCCGGCGACATCACCGCGACGACAACCTGCGCCACGGTGCGACCGCAACAGCTCGTCGACGTGTCTCTGCGCTCCGCCAATCTCGTCGATCTGGCCGAAAACGACACCTACGGAGTAGGTTTCGTGCTCGTCGCCCATTTCGACGAACCCGTCGATCGGGCAGCCGTGGAACGTCACCTGAAGGTCACCACAGAGCCGGCCGTCGCCGGCGCCTGGTACTGGCTCGACGATCAGAACGCACACTGGCGGCCGGAGCACTATCACGCACCGGGAACCAGGATCACGATCGCGGCCGAACTGTTCGGCGTCGCGCTCGGCGAGGGCCGCTACGGCCTGCGCAACCAACGGGCTTCGGTGATCATCGGGCCCGCGCACGTCGCGATCGCCGACGATGACACCAAACAGATCGAGGTCTTCGACAACGGAAACCTGGTGCGCACCATGCCCACATCGATGGGCAAGGGCGGCACCACCGTTGTCGGTGGTAGAGCCATGTCGTTCTGGACCCGCCCGGGCATCTACACCGTGCTGGACCGAAATGACCCGGTGATCATGGATTCCGCCAGTTACGGCCTACCCGCCGGCTCCGGCGGCTACCGCACCAGCATCAACCATGCGGTGCGCATCAGCCACGACGGAATCTTCGTGCACGAATTGGCCGCAACCATGTGGGCCCAAGGCAACACCAACGTCTCACACGGCTGCCTCAACATCTCCCCTAACGACGCCGCATGGTTCTACGACTTCGTCATCCCCGGCGACGTAGTCGAGGTCCGCAACACCGGCGGCGACCCCCTCGACATCTGGCAGAACGGCGACTGGAGCATGCCCTGGTCCGACTGGCTTCTCGGCAGCGCCCACACTTGACACGAACGAGAAAGGGGGGCTGTCCCCCGCGGACCTGTCGTGACCTTTACAGGGCCGTTGCCGCGGGTTGGACCGGACTCCATCGGTGGAACCCACCCGAAGCCGATTCGAGCCGCCACCACGCCAACCGCTCGGCGAGTTCGGGCAACCAACTGGCCGGCGCATCGCAGAGATCGTGTCGTGCGCGGGCAGCCGCGGCGTGCAGAACGTCGGCGGCGACAGCGGGAAAGTCGTGTCGGAGGTGCTCGATCGCATCGGCGACAACGACGTCGTGTGTGGCTCTATCCGATCTCACCGATGTCATCTCGTACCTTTCGTACCGGCTCGTTCGTGGATGACTTTGTCGGCTGACAGTATTTGCTTCGATCGTGGCGGGGACAGGGCCACTGGTCCCACTCTCGTGGGCCGATCGGCACCGATGGTCCCGGCCTCGGTGGGACCATCAGGAAGAGGGTGGACTCACGGGTTACCGATGGCCGGGTCGGATCGAATGCGGCCACGAACTGCTCGATGGCGGTCCACATCATCCGGTCCGACACCGTCACAATCGTGAACGAGGCTATAGATCAGAACGAGACAACTTGCTGCAACACGCTGCTCAGCAGAAATCAGGATCTACGGTGGAGTTATGACCGCCTTGGAGTATCAGCATTTGCTGGTCGCGCGGGATGGCGACACGGTGCGCATCACCATGAACCGGCCCGAGCGACGCAATGCGCTGTCCGGCGAGCATCTGGCCGAACTGCTCGCCTGCTTCCGGGCCGCCGGTGAGACCGACGCCACCGGGATAGTGCTCGGAGCGCACGGTCCGGTGTTCTCCGCGGGACATGATTTCGCCGACGTGGCCGGACGCGACCTGCTCGGCGTGCGCGAACTGCTCACACTGTGCACCGAGCTCATGTCGACCATCGAGTCGGTGCCGCAGGTGGTGATCGCCCGGGTGCACGGTCTGGCCACGGCCGCCGGCTGCCAGCTGGTGGCCTCATGCGATCTGGCCGTCGCCGCCGAATCGGCCGGGTTCGCGCTCCCCGGCGGCAAGGGCGGCTGGTTCTGCCATACCCCCGCGGTGCCGGTGGCGCGCGCCGTCGGCCGTAAACGCCTGATGGAACTGGCTCTCACCGGCGACCCGATCGATGCCCGCACCGCCGAACAATGGGGCTTGATCAACCGCGCGGTGCCAGACGCCGAACTGGACACCGCCGTCGAAGAGTTGCTCGCCCGCGCCACCCGGGGCAGCCGGGCCAGCAAGGCGCTCGGCAAACGCACTCTCTACAGCCAACTCGACCGCCCCGAAGCAGATGCCTATGCCCTCGCGCTGGAAGTCATGGCCGCCGCCGCCCAACTTCCCGGCGCCCGCGAAGGGATGGCGGCCTTCCTGGCCAAGCGCCCGCCCGTCTGGCGCGATTAGCCGCGGGAGGGGCTGCCGGAGTCGATAGGGTTGGTTCGATGTCCAGAATCGACGAGTGTGCGAGCCGAGTCGCCGCAGCCGCCCTGCGGTCGGGACGGACAGTGGCGGTCGCGGAGTCGTTGACCTGCGGGCAGTTGTCGTCGGCGTTGGGTGCTGCCCCGGACTCGGCACAGTGGTTGCGGGGTGCGGTGGTTGCCTACAGTGCGGATGTCAAACGGCAGGTGCTGGGCGTTCCCGAGGTTCCTGTGGTGTCGGAGACCGCGGCCCGAGCCATGGCGGTCGGCGTGCGGAGATTGCTCGGCGCGGACGTGGCTGTGGCGGTGACCGGAGTGGGCGGCCCCGATCCCCAGGACGGTGAACCGGCTGGATCGGTCTGGCTGGCAGTCCACGCCGAGGATGGGACCCGGGCTCGGCATGAGCTCTTCGATGGCGACCCCGAAGACGTGCTGGGGCAAACGGTTGAAGTCGCGCTCGACATGGTGTGCGAGGCGATAGGCGAAACCCCGAGCTGACCGCTACCGATATCTACGCGGCAGACGGGTAGCCCTCCGATATCCACCGCCGAGCGAAGGAGCGACAGTGACCCGATTCGGATACACACTGATGACCGAGCAGAGCGGCCCGCGCGAACTCGTCCGCTATGCGGTCGCCGCCGAGAGGGCAGGATTCGACTTCCTGGTCAGCAGCGACCACTACGCGCCGTGGCTCGAGGAGCAGGGACACGCACCGAACGCCTGGACCACTCTCGGGGCCGTCGCACAGGCGACACGGCGCATCCCGTTGATGACCTACGTGACGTGCCCGACCATGCGCTACCACCCGGCGATTGTGGCGCAGCAGGCGGCGACGTTGCAGATCCTGGCAGAAGGACGGTTCACTCTCGGGCTCGGAAGCGGCGAGAGCCTGAACGAGCACGTCATCGGTGCGGGCTGGCCCGGGCTCGAGGAACGGCTGGAGCGACTCGCGGAGGCCATCGGCATCATTGGTGACCTGCACGCGGGCGGGACGGTCAGCCGACTCGGCCGGTGGTATCGAGTCGACGCCGCAAAGGTCTGGGACCTGCCGGATCAGCCGGTACCGATCGCGGTCGCGGTATCCGGACCACGATCGGTGCAGCGATTGGCCCCGCTGGCCGACGAAATGGTCAGCACCAGTCCCGACGCCGAACTCGTTCGGTCATGGCATCGCATCCGCGCGAACGCCTCCGCCGCGGCGCCGTCCCGCGTCACCGGGCAACTGCCGATCAGCTGGGATACCAACCGCGACAAAGCAATTCAGCGCGCCCATGAACAGTTCCGGTGGTCGGCGGGCGGCTGGGATGTCAACTCGAACCTGCCGACACCGGCGAGTTTCGCGGCCGCGACGCAGTTCGTGCGTCCGCAAGATGTCGCCGAGACGATCCAGTGCGGCCCCGATCTCGACGCCATCGTGGCGGCGGTGCGGCCCTACCAGGATGCCGGCTTCACCGACGTCGCTGTCGTCGAGATCGGCGACGAACAGCAGGACCGGTTCCTCGCCGAGGCCGCCGAACCGCTACTGGCGAAACTGCGTGCGGCCGACACCGGTTAGGCCATCCACACGGGTTGCCTTCTTCTCGAGCGGTCTGCTTCAGGCAGCCGGATCCGGTTCGGAGCGTTCGGCGAGTTCGGCGATCAGCGGCTGTGCTGCGTCGGGGATCTGCGTATCAGTCCAGTGATAGGTGCTGGTCCGATGGCCGTCGGTGACGGTGAGTTCGTAGTCGAACTGATCCGGTATCGGCGAACGATGTGTCGGCGTGTCCTGCTCGAGCAATGTGTCGTTGAGCAGGTCTGTGATGACCGGTGCCTGCTCGGCGGGCAGGTCGCGCGCGTCGACCGAGGTTGTCATCTCTATTCCGGCGAGGCCGCCGCTTCGCCGGAATTCGAGATGTACGTCGGATGTGGCCATAGACACGATGGTATTCGTGGCCGTGCGGTTCAACGCAGCGGAACTTTCACAGCATCCCATGCAGATTCCACCGCGTGTGCTTCGTTGCTGACCGTTCCGAAACGGTAGCGGGCCTGTTTCAACGTCAATGCGGCGAAGTTGCTGAAAGTGGCGTTGGGCTTGAGCCCAGGGTCGACGAGCGCGTCGTACCAAATTGTTCCCGGCGTCTTCCACGCTTCCCCGCCCAGCGTGGTGGCTAGCACATAAAAGGCGTGGTTCGGGATGCCCGAATTGATGTGGACGCCGCCGTTGTCCCTGGTGGTCTGTACGTATTTGGACATATCGGCGGGTTGGTTGTCGTGAGGGTTGGCTGTGCCGGGGGCCTTCAGCGATCGCAACGCAGGTGACAACAGCGGTCCCACGATGTCCGCGCCGATCAACCAGTCGGCTTGATCGGCGGTTTGGGCCAGGTGGTACTGCTTCACCAATGATCCGAACACGTCGGAGATGGATTCGTTCAGTGCGCCGGACTGGTTGGAATAGGTGAGATTCGCCTCGAACTGGGTGACGCCATGGGTCAACTCGTGCGCGACCACGTCGAGGCTGCGGGTGGTGTCGGTGAATACCTGGCTACCTCCGTCACCGAAGAACATGTGTCCCTGTCCATCCCAGAACGCGTTGTCGTACTTCGTACCGAAATGGACCATCGCGGCGATCGGCATGCCCTGGTCGTCGATGGAGTCGCGTTGGAAGACGTTCCAGTAGAAATCATAGGTTTCGCCGAAGTTGTCATAGGCGGCGTTGATCGACGGGTCGGCAACCGGCGGCTGACCTTCGGCTCGAACAAGAGTGCCCGGCACCGTCGCAGTGGAATGGCGCTGGTCGAAGATCGATCGCTGCGGTACCCCGTTCGATACCGCGCCGACCGCTTGTTGCGGTTGTGGTCCCTGTCGGCCGACGGCTTCGGCCCGCAGCATTCGGATGCTGTTGTCCAGATCCATGGATGCAAGCAGTTCTGCTCGCTGTTTCGGCGGGAGTTCACGTGCGACCGACTGCAGTAGGTCGGGTGGGAGTATGCACGCTGCTGGATATCGCATTTTCTGCTCCGTTCGGGTGCTGAGCGGTGGCTGATTATGGATGCGGGCCGGGCCGGTTGGAGCGCGGCAATGGCTCGCTCGGAGTCGAGGTTCGCGAGGACCGTTTGGCGGCACTACGTTATTCGGGTGTCGATATCCGTCGAAAACGCTTGTGGCGCTGTCGATTTATGTCGTTGCCGCACGGTTCAGCGGAACAGATGAGTGGCTTGTGCCTTACCACCTCGACCAGCATCGACCTGCGCATTAAATTCTCCGGCAGCGCATAGTCCCGGGCACGGGTAAGCAACTACTCCTTATTTGCTGTCGAAGCGACGAACCGGGTCGGGTAGCGCCCGACAGAATAACCGTGATCGGGCTTGTCATTTGGCTCATATGCAGCGTCGGTGTCGGTCCGGACTCCAATGCTGACGACAATGGGTGAGCCACGATCGAACGGTCAGCGGGCGTCAGCCCACTTTGCCAGCCAGCTTTCGTTTTCGATGGCGATGGCGTTCTCACAGTCGTCGACGAATTGCGACCATCGCGGTGGATCGGTCGGAGATCCCGCCGTTCGCCAATGGTCGAGCAGTCGCTGCAGGCGGTTTGCGGTCGCGAGATAGCTGACGACCAAGAAGTCGTATCGCTTGCTTGCGAGGAAGGCGACCAGCGAACCGCTGAGTGTGGTCAGGACGGCGATCCATGGTGCGATTCGGGTGGCGGCGTCGGCACTTACCGCGGTATTGACCGATGCCGCGATCGTGGCGACAAGGCCCAGCGCGAGGGCGACCCGGCGCAGGAATTGTGCTCGCGCGCAATACCGTAGCGCGGACGGACGGTAGTAGTTGGTGATCTGGCCTTCCACGCGTTTGCTCGCATACTGCTCTGCTGTCAGTGGCCCGGGTGCGGGTCCTGCGGTCGGCGCCTCGTCGAGGAAGCACAGGAGATCCTCGGCGGCCTGTTCGAGCTCTTCGACTTCGGCCCGAAGCTGCGCGACTGTGCCCGGGATCGCGCGAAACCTTAAGATCTGCTGCCGCATTCCCTCCGATACCGCCCGGGCGCGAGTCCACCGCCGGACCGTTTCGGAGGTCAGGAATTGGGCTCCAACGAAGGTGGCACCTGCCAGCGCCGCCGCACCGGTGGCCGCGACGATGCGCGAGGGCAGCCCGGACTGCCGTAGCACCGTGGCCGTCAATGCGGCCGCGATCGCGCCCCAACAGCTCAGGTACAGCACCGTCAGCCGGAGCCGGTCGATCCGCAGTTTCATCCGGGTGGCCGCATGAGACCAGCGAATCCGCTTCTCCCACAGCGTATTCACCAGCTCGTCGTCGGAAGCGACTGTCATTTGCCCTCCTCACCGGCGATCGGCAGATTCGGGCACAACTTGACGTAGTCGATGTTCGGGGAGACCCAGGACTTCCAGGTTTCCCGGCTCATGTTGTAGATCATCTTGTCGCACAAGATTTCTTCTGATGCGGTCGGGATGGGCCAAACGCGGATGGTTCCGTCGTAGCTCGTCGACACGACATTTTTGCCGTCACGGCTGAAATCCACATCCGTTATCGCTTGGGTATGGCCCACGAGGGCGGAACCGATCTGGCGGTTCTCCCGTACATCCCACAAACGCACGGTCCCGTCCCCGCCACCGGTGACGATGGTTCGGCCATCAGGGCTGAACGCGAGGCTGTATACCCAGCCGTCGGTCCGCATAGGCTTGCCGATCGGATCTCCGGTCTGCGAATTCCACAGCCGTACGGTCTTGTCCTGGTATGCGACGGCGAGAGTATGGCCGTCGCGACTGAATTCGATGTCGATGACCAACTGTTGGCCCGTCAGGACTTTGCCGATCTGTTGGCCCGAGTTCGTGTCCCAGAGGCGAACACTCCAGTCCCGGCCGCCGGTGGCGAATTGTCGACCGTCGGGGCCGAACTTGAACGTCAACAACAATGGGTCTCGAAAGGGAACACCGATCGGCTGCATCGTGTCGATGTCGCGTATCTGGATCTCGGTACCGTTTTCCGTCGCGAGCTTTCGGTCGGCGACGTCGAGTGCCACGTACCTGGTATTCGGCGGCATGGCGATCGATTGCCCCACCGGAGCGCCGCTGGCCGAGTCCCAGTGTCGCAGCGTGGTCGTGGTAGCTGTGACGATCTGCGTGCCGTCGGAGCTGAAGTCCCAGGCGGGCACACCGTCGAGGGGAATCACCGGAGCCGTGCCTGTACCGGTACGGGCATCCCACCGCCGGATCGTCGCGTCGACACCGCTGGACACGATCCGAGTACCGTCCGGGGTGAATGCTGCGCCGTAAACTCCTCCGTCGTGCCCGCGGAAGACCTGTCCGCCACTGGCATCCCATTCGCGCAGCGTTTCGTCGAAACTGCTGGAAACGAGACGCTGCCCGTCGGGGTAGAAGGCGAGCGCGCTGACCGCGAATTCGTGTCCCGCCAACGGTTCGCCGACCGGCTGTCCGGTCGCGACATCCCAGAGTCGCACCGTCTTGTCGTCGCTTGCCGAGGCGAGCCGGGTGCCGTCGCGGCTGAACACCACTCGCTCGATGCTGGCGGTGTGGCCGCGTAGCGGCTCGCCGATCTGCTGGCTGGTACGGGCATCCCACAATCGAATCGTGCTCTCGTCGGCACCCGCTGCGATTCGGGTGCCATCCTCGCTGAATGCGACACTGAAGACCTGCTGTCCGGGTACGCGCATCAGTTCCCCGATTTGCTGGCGGGATCCGGGATCCCACAGCCGAACCGTGCCATCGAGGCTTGCTGACGCGACTATGTCATCGGCGCCGACCGCGACGCTCGTCACCTCTTTCTCGTGTCCGCGCATTGGCTCACCGATCTGCTGGTGGGACTCGGCATCCCACACTCGCAGTGTCTTATCCGAGCTGCCCGATACGATTCGGCGGCCATCACGGCTGAATGCGACGCTGGTGACCTGTGCTTCGTGTCCGCGTATCGGTTCGCCGATCGGTTGGCGGGACTCGGCATCCCACAGTCGCAATGTTTTGTCGAAGCTGGCAGTCACGATCCGTTTGCCGTCCGGACTGAACGCGACCTGCGATACCTCGAGCTTGTGCCCGGTCATGGACTCCCCCGTGGGCTTCCAGGTCTCGACGTCCCACAGCTGGATGCTGGAACCATGACTGGACACGATTCGCGTGCCATCGGGGCTGAACGCGAGGCTGCGGGGGTCGCCGCCGCCGGAGGGGATGATCTTGCGCAGGTTGCGTAACTGATTCACGGCATTGAGCAACGAGAAATCGCCGTCGCGGCGGTTCGCGAAACTGCGCGCGGCCAGCACACTCTGCATGGCGAGTACGTCGTCGTTGACGCCCGGATACGAACCGGACAGCATCAGTTGCGAATTCGCGTTCAGCGCAGACGCGGTCGCATCCCTGCTGCGCTCGGACGCCTCCTGCTCCGCTCTCGACGCTTTGAGGAACAAAAACCCTGCAGCCAACGCCGCGACAACCGCGATAGCCAACGCCATCCGCAGGATTCGCGACCGCCGCCGCAGCACCCGGGCGTACTCCTGCGCCTTCTCCTTGGCCTGAGTTTCCGCCGCCACCAACGCTTCCGCGGATTCCTGACGCTCCCGCGCCGCCCGCAGGTCGGCTTCGGTGCGCTCATCCTCGCGCCGCCGCGAGGCGAGCAGGAACGCTCGCGTCGGGTTGAGCCGTTCCCGGAAACCCGGTTCGGCGGCGAGGGATTCGGCACCATTGAGTCGTGTGCCGGTGAGCAGCCATTCGTCGCTGAGCGCGTTGGTCTCCCAGGCATGCGCCGCCCGTTCCAACTCGTCGGCGCCCTTCAGGTCGGTGGCCTGCTCGCGCAACCACACGGCAAGCGTATCCCATTGGCGCAGTAGGCTTTCCAACGCGACCTCGACGACGATCTCGCCGTCGCGTTCATCGCGGACCAGCAGGCGCCTGGCGATGAACGCCTCCAGCAGGGGGTGGCTGTCCGACGGCAGGTCGAACCAGCGCGCCGCGCGTCGCATCGGCTGGTCGTTATCCGGATTGATCGTCGCCAACCACGGTACGAACGCCGTCCGCAGCACCGCCGATTGCCGTTGCCTGACTTGGGAATCCACGGCGAGCAGCTCGTCGATCTCGCACTGCACGACGCGGCGCAACCCTCCCATCGCGTCGTACTCCGCGAGCGTGATCTCTGCGTCGCCGTAGTCCTGATAGAGCCGGGCCAGAGTAAGCGAAAGCAGTGGCAGCGTATCCGCGCCGCGCGACCAGTCGTCCAGCAATCGGTCGACCAAGTCGGGCGCGAACGACAGTTTGCTCCCGTCTTCCCGCGCGCGTCGAGCGGGCCCACAGATCACCTCTTTGAACTGCGCCTGCGGCATGGGTTTCAGATCGTCGAACGGGCGAACCTCCAGGGCGGCCAACTGCGGCGCGGTCTGCAGTGGCTCGTACCGGTCGGAGCGAATTGTCGCGATCGCGATCATCGGCGCAGCATTGTCCGCGCCGAGCAGGTCGGCCAGCACATCGAGGAAGGCGCCCGCCTGCGCACTGGCGTCGACGCCGAACAGTTCCTCGGTCTGGTCGATCGGCAGTATGAGCGTGGGTGGTGCGTCGTCGGTCGGATCGATAATGCGATCCTTGGCGGCCTGCTGGGCCTCGGTCAGCCACGCGCGGACCCGTGTGACATCACGAATTTCGTCCTTGATCGCACCGAGACTCGGCGTATGCAGCCCCACGCTGTCGCGTAGGTCGTGAATCGAGTGGGCGAATCCGCCACCGCCGGTGAGCGCGTTTCGTTGTGGTCGGACGATGCCCATCGGCAGGAAATGCCGGTCATCGCGATGCAGGCGCGGCAGCAGCCCTGCCCGCAGGAACGACGATTTACCGACGCCCGAAGGCCCGAGTATGACGAACATTCGACCATCACCGGAATTACGCATTCCCCGTATCGCATTCAGTGCGCGGCCGATCTGTGTGTCGCGCCCGAAATAGACTGCGGCGTCTACCTGTTCCAGCGGCTGCCAGCCACGATATGGTGCGCGGTCTGGTTCGTCGGCCGGCGGCCAGGCAAAGGTGTCTGCCCCGATTCCGGCCGCACGCAAGCCGTCCCGGAGTCGCAAGAGGCCATCGGTGCGGAATTGCACCGGCGGCGACTCAGCGTCCACGGCGATCTCCGTTTGCGGACCGTCACCGAACAGGTCGCAGCGTTGCCATTCGCTGGTGATATCTCGGCCGGTCAAAGGCTGCAACCGAGCCGCAAAGATCGGCTTGTTCAGATCCTCGGCGTGGCGGTATTCGACCTTGCATTCGTGCGATGCGTCCCAATTATCGGAGACCAGACAGATAACCGCTTCGCACCGATCGCTCGCGCGGCGCAGCGCGTCTTTCCACCGCACGCCCACCGGAATTCCGGTCTGCCGGTCCAGATCGAGAAATATCTCGCCGACGAGGCCGGGATCGGCCTCGGTCAACCATGCCTCGAGTGCGATCGCTGCACGATCGTCCCGGCTGGAGTGACTCAGAAAGACCTTGGACATCGCCCTAAACCACCGTGTATGGACCCCGATGGAAGCGCGCGTCGTATACCGCAAGCGTCATACGAAAATCCTGCGCTCGAACAAACCGCCGCACGCGAGTACCGCCCTACTCGATACCGCCGTAGTCCGTCACACTGGCATCCGTGAAGCGGAGCCTGATATTCACGGCCGCAGTGCTGATCGTCGGGCTCGCGATCGAGTACGGCCGCGCCGACGGCCATTCGGGCGTGGCGGTGATGCTCGCGGTGGCCGCGGCAGTCTTGCTGCTCGATGTGGTCATCCGGCTGGGGCGCCACTCGCAGTGATGCGGTCAGTGCGGCAACTGCCGTGCGATGGGAAACAGTTCTGTCGACCCGCCGGTCACGGTCATCCCAGACTCCGGGCGAGGTGATGCCATGCGATCATGTCCTCGCGTCTCAGACATCGATGCAGGCCGGAATCGACTGTGAGGAGAGCTAGTGACGAACAACGGCCGGGCTACCGGCATAAGTGCCGAACTGGGTTTCATCGGTGCAATGGTGAGTGCGCTGGTGCTGGGGCAGCACACCGTCGCCAGCGCCGCGGAGACGAGCACGTTCCAGCTCCCGCTCGTGAAAATTTCCCAATCATGGGGTATTCCAACGCAATTCAGCATCTACTTGACGGCAACCGTCGGCGACCAACCAGGAGTCACCAGCTTCGGTGTCGCCAATCCCGGCCCCTTCGGCGGTAGCGCCATGCTCGACTCCCACGCCCGGATCCAGTGGTCGAACCTGACGACCGGAGCAGTCGGTGTGGTCGACGTGGCGGATCGGGAAACGGCGCGGCAGCCCTGCGCCTGCGCCCCCGCGCCGGTGCCGGTGTTCACCGGGGCAGGCCAGATCGTCGCACTCGCCACCGCAGGCGGCCTCGCCATCACCATTTCCTCGGGGTTCGGTAAGTTCACGGCCCTTTGAGCCCGGCCGGACCGGTCATCGCTTTCGGCGATGACCGGTCCGGTCGATGGATGGAATCCGGACGTCTCAGGGGCCATCGGGCAACGGCTCTTCATTTCCGTTGACCGACCGCAGAGCGAGGGTCTGTTTCGGTGTCCAATAGATCCGGCCGTTTTCGAATTCCTGGTAGCTCCCGGTGTCGAAGGGGATTTCGTCGGATGTCGGCCAGCCGAGGGGCCCGTTTTCGAATCCGCTCCGATTCCATCGGTCACGGATTTCGCCGTGCACCCAGTACACCGGTCGGCCGTTGCGGTGGTAGAGCGCCCCGTTCTGGAAACCCTCCACCTCGCCCCATTCCACGTCCTTCGGATCGCGCAGCACTGTGTTGTCGGTGATCGGATACCCCAAAGGCCCTGCTTCCCAACCGGTTTCGGCAAACTTGTCGAATAATGACGACGGGATCGGATGTGCTCCCGTGGAGGGATGCCAGTAGATGTATCCATTCTTGTATTGAGAGAATCGACCGATGCCGTCCGCTGTCTTCGTTTCGCCGTTGGTGCCGAGCCGCGGGCCAAGCCATGGTGAAGCCGCCGCCTTCGCATCGATTTCTCCGGCCGGCGCGGCACCGGAGAACTCTCGGACGTGGCTTTCGAAGACGTCCCACGGGAAGTTTGGGCCGACATCGGTATGGGTGCCGATCCCCAGGCACTCCGTCACATATTTGTGGTCGGAGATGCCGTCGCGTCGCGTATACGGCGGAGCTATTACATCGGTGGCGAAGCCGTACTTCTTCGCGTCCTGAACAGCCAGCCAGGCGGCTATCCGCAGGTCTTCGTCGATGGCCAGCCATTCGTCCCTCGACCATGCCGCCCGGCTGCCCGCGAAGCAGAGATTGATCGTCTGCGCGTTGGCATCCAGGACCGACCACGAGGCGTAGTTCGTATCGACGACATCGCAGACGATTCCATTGCGCAGCGTGTAGTGATACGAGGCGCCGTTGGCCGCGTTGTTGAGATACGCCGCCAGCGATTCGGCCGTGCCGTTGCCTTCCTGGGTATGCAGCAAGAAGTTCGTGATGCGAGCCCCCCAGCGCTCCGACCGGGAGTTTCCCATTCTGTCTAGTTCGGTGAATACGGGGGCGTTCACGGCGTGTTCTCCTTGTGCCTGAGTGCGTTGGATGGACCACTGCCCGAAGTCGGTGGCCAAGATGTCGTTGACGTCGACCGAGCTACCGTCGATGACGGGGCCGGGATTGGACGCGGTATCGATGACGCGCTGATAGAGGACGGCCTCGGGTGTGTCGAGCCGATTGCCGGACCACGCGCGCGTCTGCCAGGCCCAGAACCGGCCTTCGGAAGTTCGGCCGAGTACACCGTCCTGGACGGCCCAGGCGCATACCTTGGACGAACCGTAGACTCCGGTCCACTCCCGCCCGATCGCGTCGTTGACGCCACGGAAAAAGTTGACCGCCTCGTCGTTCCATTGGTCCAGCGAAATGTCCTCGTCCACTGCGAAGAAGATCGGACACCGGTCGTGCCCGCCGACGGCGGTATGGATTTCCCTGGCCTGAAGGCCCATCCGATGCCCGCCTTCGTAGCCGGTGGTCCAGTCCGAAGGCGCCTGCGGATTACCGGGCTTTCCGTACTGCCAAATCGAAACGATGTCGAGCCCGGCTGCTTGCACACTGTCGGCATATTCCCTGGTCACCGGCTTGGCGCCGAAACTGGATCCGGGTCTGCTCGGCGACACGTAAACCAGGACGGCACTGTGTCCGGCTGCCTTGATGGCGTCGGGGTCGATGAAACGCGCGGCGAAATCAACTGCGGTGGACATGCGAGGAACTCCATTGGTCGAGGGTGGCGGATCTGCGGCGTCGGCCAGCAGCGGGAGCGGGTCGAGCCGGTCCGATCCGGGTGGCACCCAGACATGCCGATGCCACTCGAGGTGCAGGTGCGGAGCGACGCCGCCGTTGAATGCGGAGTCGGGGTTGATACGGGCGATCCGCTGCCCGGATTCGACCCGGTCACCGACCGCGACTTCGCGAATCACGTGTCCGTACACGGTCGTGCCGCCGCCGTCTTCGGCGGGATGGTCCAGGACGACCCAGCCCGCCGGGTCGGGTCCGCCGAACCCGGAGGCCGGACCCGCGAATACCACCGTGCCGGCTTGGACCGCGTAGACGGGTAATCCGCCGCTGCCGCCCGGCCAGCCGAGATCCACACCCCAGTGGAAGCCGTCGTCGCGGGGACCGAATCGGGAAGTGATGATGCGGCCACGCGCCAAGGGCCAGTACCTGGTCATGTCGTTCCCCTCCGAGAAGTCGTAGCCGACCGGCTGCGAAGCAGTTGCCCAAACGAGTAGAGCAGGGGTCGTGGCGCGGTTCGTCATCCAAACCGATGAAAAAGCGATCCCCGTCGACGACATCCGAGACAATAGAATCGAGTGTCGGACTACTCGTGTGAAGCACCTCCCGAAGACCTATGATCCACCCCAGGATGATTGCCGTTTCTCTTGTGTCGCAGGTCATTTCATATGCCGATGACAGTCGAGAGGTTCTCCGCGATCGTCGCGCGAATCAACCGTGCGGCGCTGCATCCGGCTGACTGGCCGCAGGCGGTGCACGATATCGTCACGGCACTGGGCGCGCACCGCGGCGGCTTGGTCGTCTCGGCATCGGGTAGCCGGCGGATGACCGCCTGTTCACTCGGCGCAGACGATCTGCGCCACAGCTACAACACCCGATACTGGCGTATCGATCCGATCGCGAATGCGCTCGAACAGCAACCGGCCGGTGTGATTACGACGTGCGAGGAGCTGCTGAGGCCGGAGTACCTGCACCGACATCCGTTCTTCTGCGACTGGATGGCGCCGCACCGGCTGGGCAACGGGATACTCACGCTCCTCACCAGTGGCGCAAGCACATCCTGGATCGGGGTGTATCCCGATGGCAGCCGCAACCTCGACCGATCACAGGCGACATCGACAATGCGCCTACTGCTCCCGCATCTGCGGAACGCGCTGAACGTGCAGTCCTGTTTGACAGACGCGCGCAACGAATACGGCTTGGCAATCGCCGTGCTCGACGCGCATCGGAACGGGCTGGTGATCGTGTCCAGTTGCGGCGCAATCAGCTACGCGAACCCGGCGGCACTGTCGATCCTGGAGTCGCGAGACGGTCTCGGTATAGGACGGCGCGGGCACCTCGAATCATCGGACAGCCGAACAGCAGTCGGGATGCGTGCGATGATCGACTCGGCAGTCCGCAAGCATGGGCCCTACGTCGGCGGGCGCACCCTCATTCCCCGGGACAGCGGTCGCAGCTCGTACGCGCTGCTCGTGTTGCCGCTGGATCCGAAGATCGGGTGCCCGGAGGAGTACACGTCGGCGGCCCTCGTCGTCATCGTCGACCCGGATCACGAAATTCCGGGTGGACCGAAGGCCTTGCGGCAACTGTACGGGTTGACCGGAGCCGAAGCGCGCGTTGCGGCGGCGGCATTACGCGGCGAGGGCCTGCGGTCGATCGCGGAAGAACTGGCGGTTTCGGCGAATACCGTGCGCACGCATCTGCAACGCGTCTTCGAGAAGACCGGCACGCATCGACAGGCCGAACTGGTTCGGGTGCTGACTGCTGTGCTGTCCGGAACCGGTCAGTTCGTCGAACACCACGAGGATTAGGCCGCGCCTGCGGACCGACCGACCGTGTGCAGGTGACGCAGCGCTTGGCTGTATGAGCCCAGAAGGCTGGTCTGGCAATAGGGAACACCGATTTCAGCGCAGAATGCGGCGACCATCGGTTGGGCCCGGCGCAGGTTGGGCCGGGGCATGGACGGGAAAAGATGGTGCTCGATCTGGTAGTTCAGGCCACCGAGGGCGGCATCGGTCAGCCACCCGCCACGGACATTGCGGGACGTGAGCACTTGACGGCGCAGGAAGTCGGTTGAACCGGGCGTCGGCAGTACCGCCATCCCCTTGTGGTTGGGTGCGAAGGTGCACCCCATGTAGAACCCGAACAGGCCTTGCTGCACCGCGATGAAGACAATTGCCTTGCCCGGAGACAACACGAGGAACACCGCGGGCAGATACCAGGCCACGTGGGCGCCCAGCAGCGCGGCTTCCCGGCCCCAGTACGGCGTCGACCGCCGCACAAGGGCTCGAACACTAGCGGTGTGCAGGCTGCCCGCCTCCAGGAACAGCATCGGGAAAAACAGCCATCCCTGGTATCGGAATATCAACCGCCGGATACCACGGCCGGCCCGCGCCCGCACACTGGAATGCGCGAGCACACCCATGATGTCGGGGTCGGCGCCCTCGGTGTTGGGGTTCGCGTGGTGCCGATTGTGATTGCCGACCCACCAGCCGATGCTCAACCCGATGCCGAGATTTCCGCAGATCATGCCGAACAGCTGGTTGGCCCGCCGGGTGCGAAAGATCTGCTGATGCCCGGCATCGTGGCCGAGGAAAGCGAACTGAGCGAAGATCACTGCCAGAAACACCGCAGTGCCCAGCTGCCACCACGAGTCGCCGATGAGAACGAACGCCGTCCATCCCGCAGCCAGCGCCGCCACCGTGACCGCGATCCGCCAGCCGTAGTACCGCAGCCGCCGGTTCAGTAGTCCCGCTTGTCGCACTCGGCGAGACAGCCTGGCGTAGTCGCTGCCCCGGTCCGCTATCCGGTCGGGCTCGACACGCGGGTCGGTCTGGGTCGATGTCACGCGTTGGGCCCCTATCGATACATCATCGGCTGCGAAGGTTATCCGCAAACCTACCGGTGTCAACCGAACAACAGCCCCACATAGCCCGAACGCTCGGGGTCGATGCGGCAGTCAGACTCCGGAACGGATCATTCCTTTCGTGCGCATCAGGAATTCGGCGAGGTAGCTGTCGTGGGGTACGCCCGGGCGCAGCCAGGTGGTCGGATTGTCGCCGAGGTACAGGTTGGTGATCGTCGGCTCGTCGAGGAGCGCTTCGATCAACTGCCGTCGCTGGGTCATCGCGGTTAATACCAGTGAGTTCTTCAGCGGCGCAACGCCATCCGACGCCGACCACGGGCCGACCCAGACGCAGGGGAACGGCAGTTCGACATTGAGTTGCGGCGCGGTGCTGTCCGCGACGAGGTGGACGGACGGGCGCAGGACCGCACCACCGGTATCGAGTTCGTCGACGATGGTGTCACCGCCGAGGGTCGGGTGCGCGTCGCCCGCCACCTTGTGCAGGTAGGCGTCGATCGCTATCACGGCATCGGTGGGCTGCACGGTCAGGATCGCGGCCGGATCGTCGGCGGGCAAGCTCGGAATCCGGTCGAGCACTTCGGCCAGCGCTCGAGCCAGGGGTGCCGGGTCGCCTTCGACGAGCACCGCGGTCGTGCACGTGCATGCGGTACCGCCGAGGTGGCTCACCGAGTCGGCGATCAACTCGACATGGTCGCGCCAATCCACGTCCGAGGTGACCAGGATCTTGGATCGTCCGGGGCCCTGAGTCAGCACTCGCGGGTTGGTGCCGTACTTGTCGACCACATCGTCCCCGCCGTAGACGATAGAGAAGTCCGCTTCGGCCAAGATGACGTCGGCGGCCGCATAGTCGGTCGGAAGCAACGTGACGACGTCCGGCGGGAACCCGGCCGCACGTAAGGCGCTGACCAAACGAAAGGCCGTGAACGGTTCACGCGTGGATGGTCGTACCGCGACCTTGTATCCGAGCGTGAGCGCCTCGGGCCAAAGTCCGTGTACCGCAGGCGTATTGCCCGCAGCGTGCACGGCGAACAGGTCTCCTTTGCGAGTCCAGACGGCCGAGCCCGCATTGGTCTGTTCATCGTGCCAGTCGCGCACGGCTCCTCTGGGCATGGCGAGTTCGACGGTTGCGGGCTGCTCGCGCAGCACGTCGGCGACCCAGTGCACCGCCTGATGCACCACGGCCAGCGGCACACCGGAGGTGACCGAGACCAGGCGTGTGTAATCGACAGGGTCCAGACCGTCGATGACGCCGTGCAGGAAGAGGTCGGCGGCGCGCAGCAGTGCCCGGGAGCGCTCGGTTGGGGGCATGATCGATGCTCTGCGCATTGCCGCCATGGTGCGCCGCACGTAGAGGGGCGGGACCTGACTGATCTCACCGATCTGGTCGCCGGACACGGTGGTCAGCGGCTTGCGGGCGTGTGCGCGGTAGGGGCCGTCCGGGCCGAGCGCGTCGATCTGGATGAACTCGCTCATCAGTACACCCCCTCGATGACCTCGACGTCGTCGAAAGTTCGTACCGGTCCGACGTCGGCGACCGAACAACCGAGTGTGTCCGCGGGCGGCTCGACCTTCAATGCGATGTCGCGTTCCAGGTTGTTCGGCAGTAGTGCGTATTTGGTGAGATGGTTCATCACGACCTGTCCGCGCTCGCCGTAGTTCACTTCGGCGCCGGTTGCCGCGTCGACGACACGGAACGCGATATAGGGGCTGGGTGTGTCGAATACCGCCAGCCCGTCCGGCCGCTCCTCGTCACGTTCGCGCGACATGCCCAGGATTGTGGTACTGCCATAGAGACCTTTGAGTGGAATGCCGGGAAAGATGTCGTGGCGGAACATATTCCGTGAATCCGCGTCCATGTGGGCACCGCTCCAGCAGATGAACCGGATCTTCTCGCGTACGAGGTCGACCAATTCATCGCGCTGCGCGATGAATTCGAGGATCGGAGGTGTGGTGATGAGGATGCCGATCGATTGTGTCGCCAGCAGGTGGGCTGCCTGGTCGACGATGTGATCGGCGTAGCGTTCGGTGCCGGCCGTGTCGCCCCGGCCGATCATCTGCTTGATCCACCGTGGGTCGAGATCGACAGTGAACTTCACACCGTTGTGCCTGCGTGCCCGGCGCTCGGCGAACTCTCCGAACATATGCGGCCCACTCGGCGTCACCGCCAGCACATTCGCGTCGCCGATTCCGGTGTAGTGGTGCTCGTCCCAGGCCAGCGCGAAGTCCATCCACCGGTCGAACATCACGAAACGCTTCGGATCGCCGGTGGTGCCGCCACTTTCGTAAATCCCGGCGATGACGCGATCCGCGCCGGTCAGCCCGCGCGGAATCATATCCTCGACGGGCACCTCGCGGAATTCGTTGACGACGTTGGGAAAGAGGCTCAGATCGGTGAATGTCCGCACATCGGAGAGCGGATCGAAATCGAGTGTCTTCGTACGCCGCAGCCAGAACGGGCTGCCCGTATCTTCGCTGAAATGCCAATGCATGAGGGCGCGGATATAGTCATCCGCGTTGCTTGCCGCGAGTTCGCGGCGGGAGAGGTCCAAAACTTCAGGGAGCACTTAGCGGCCTCCAGATAACGCCCGAATCGGGGCAATTCGCTCGAATGGGGCAATCTTCCCGTGCCTGACCGCGGTCAAACCGGCGACCGACCCGGTTCGATCCCCCGATCGAAACCGCCTGTCGGGCTTGCGGGAACCACTACGGATGCCGCAGGCGCGACCCGTGCTCCCCTAGCAGCATCCGCAGCCAGGCCGAGGAGATCGTCGAGGGCGTGTCCTATGCGGCGATCAGCCAAGTTCGTAGCGGCTGCGCCGCCCTTCGGGGACCGCCACGACCAGGCCGCAGCCGCGCAGGCAGGCCAGATGGTTGGACAGGATCTGCCGCGAAACCCCGATCCGCTCAGCCAACTCCGACGGATAGGCCGGACCGGTGCGCAGACTCAACAGGATCTGGGTGCGGGTCGGATCGGACAGCGCATGACCGAAGCGGGCCAGCGCCTCACGATGCAGCAGACGATACAGATTCTGATGTATTCACAAAAAGGCTGAACTGTTGTCTGCCGTGTCGCCAGCCAGTCGCGGACCGCGCGCACATGCTGAACCGGCGGTGTCCGTGAACGCCGATCGCTGAACCGGAGACAGCCGAGGGCGTGAGAAGCTTCGCCTGACCGGCCATTAACAGGATAGTTATCTTCTAAATGTTCTCGTTCCTACTGATTTGCCGGATAGCCAGCGGTAAGCTGTCTTCGACGCCTTTCAGCGGTACCAGGAGGTGTCCTGTCCGGTTCGGTCGATGGCGCAGCTGTCGGCCAGTCGGAATACGCACTCCGGTCGGGGGTAAATCGTGCGCGCTTCACCGAGCAACGAATCGGGTCACAGCAACCGATTCGGCAGGTGACACATTCACAAGCGAATCCAGCGGCTCGGCAGCGTGGCCGAGGACGCGGACGTCACAAAGCTCGGTCCTGGCCGACATCACCGAATCCAGTGGCCACGTCTAACAGACCGCGGGCACGCATCAGCCCAACAGGGCTATTACGGAGATGTCGAGAACAATTCCTCGATTCAGTATTTAGTTGAAGGATGCAAAATGTCCAAGAAAATAAAGACCGCTGCCGCGACTGTTATGGCCTTGCCTCTGCTCGTCCTCGCAGCTCCCGCAGCTTCTGCCGACTCGACTTCCGCGGCCACTCCGGCCGGAGGCGGATCTGTCGCAATATGTTTCCCTCTGGGTAGTGTCGTCTGGTGCATCTGAGACCGCTTCAGGCTTCCGGTGCGTCGCGCACGACGCACCGGAAGCCGATGTGGCAGGTAGCGGTGTCCTCGGTCTGACCCTGTCGGGCAGCGGGCCGGTATCTCAGGCAGTAGTCGGCCGCGCACAGATATGATCCGCCCTTGATGACGCGGCGTGGAAAACGTTGCGGCGCTGTTGGTTCGGGGGTGGCCACGCGTGGGTTGCGTGGGGCACAGCAGGTCGGTGTGGGATGCTGAGCGCGGAAGTAGTCCACGGTCCACTCCCACACGTTGCCGGTCATATCGTGCAGACCGTAGCCGTTCGGTGAATAGGTGCCGACCTTTGTGGTGCCGGGTGTCCCGGCCTGCCCTCGCCCGGGGTGGAATTGCCACGGAAACGCGCCGACCCAGATGTTGGCCATACGACGGCCGGTGGGTTCGAACTCGTTTCCCCAGGCGTAGGGGGCCCCATCCAGTCCGCCGCGGGCGGCGTACTCCCATTCGGCCTCGGTCGGTAGCTGTTTGCCGACCCAGGCCGCGTATGCCGCCGCATCCTCGTAAGCGACCTGGGTGACCGGGTGGCGGTCGAGTCGGTCGAGTGTGCTGCCGGGTCCGCGCGGATGGCGCCAGCACGCGCCCGGCACATACCGCCACCATCGGCGCCAGTTGTCCAATGGCACCGGTCCCCCGGTGGGCCGGAATACCAGGGCGCCCGGAATCAGGTTCGCCGGCTCCGCATCCGGATAGTCCTCGGCTGCGGGACTACGTTCGGCGACGGTGACGTATCCGGTCTGGTTCACGAAGCGTCGGAACGCGGCGTTGGTCACCGGGTGCGGGTCGATCCAGAACCCATCGACCTGCACCCGGTGCACTGGACGCTCCTCGGGGAAGAAGTCCGGCGATCCCATCGCGAAGCTGCCGCCGGATATCCGGACCATGCCTCGCCGGATATCGTCACCGATCGGGGTCACCGCCCCCGCCTCAATCGCGCGAAAATGCCGCAGCCGCCGCCATTTCCAGGTCCTGGTAGGGCTTTCCGCTCACGTCCTCGATGACCTGGTGCATGGTTCCCCCGGTGAACGGGAACGGTGAGCGGTAGCTCGCGGATACGGACTGGCCGCTGTCGCGGCCGACGCGGATTCCTTCTCCGACGCCGGAGAAGACGATGGGCTGGGTCCGCATGTCCTCCAGTGCGCCGACCGGGTTCTCATCGATGTACAGGACGGCCTCACCGGTGGGTGTGAAGTTGTCGGGGCGGGTGCCGCGGCGTTCGTACCGGATCCCGAGGATGTGGTCGCCCAGCGGTACCCTCCGATCCGAGACGATGGTCTGCTCTTCCTCACCGAGGAAGTTGTAGGTGTAACAGAGGTGGCCGTCCTTGACGTACAGGGTGTGTCCACCGAGTCGCCCGCCGTGGGCGAACAGCACCCCCTCGGCATCGGCACTGTCGATCGTCGCCTCCGCGAGCAGCGCGAACGAGCGTCCCTGAATCTCCAGCGCCGCACCGGGTCCCACCTCCGCGACGTCCGGATAGTAGACGGCACTGTCTCGCCGCGAGCCGTACGTCGGGCGTTGGCGGGTCATCATGGAGATGACGTCGAGATCATTGAGCGGCATGCCGTTGTACTTCTCGGCCTCCGAGAACCACAGCGCCTTCATCTCCTCCAGCTTCTCGGGATGGACCTCGGCCAGGTCGTGCATCTGGCTGCGGTCCTGCTCGATATGGAACAGCTCCCAACGGTCTTGGTCGAAATGCCCCCAGCCGGACGGGCATGCCGCGTGAATGGTGTCGGCGAACCACCCGCGATGCCAGATTCCGCGCGTGCCGAGCATCGAGTAGAACTGCGTGTGCTTGCCGACGTCCGCGTTCGCGTCATCGAACAGCGCACGGAAACTGATCCCTTCCAATGGACGCTGCTGCACGTTTTTGACCGTGTCCGGAGGTGTTATGCCGAGCAGGTCGTAGACGGTCGGGGTGATATCGCAGACGTTGAGGTACTGGTGGCGCACCTCGCCGCGCGCGGCCACCCCAACGGGCCACGCCATGAGGCACGGGTCGGCGATGCCGCCTTCGTGCGAGGCATATCGCTTGTACAGCTTGTACGGGGTGTTGAACGCCATCGCCCACCCGATGCTGTAGTGGCTGTAGGTGGTGGGCGAACCCAGCTCGTCGAGCTTGGCCAGACTGTCCTCGACCGTGTCGATGTAGCCGTTGAAGAACTTCATCTCGTTGGCGGTGCCGTTCGGGCCACCCTCGCCGCTGGCACCGTTATCCGAAAAGGCGACGATGATGGTGTTGTCCAGTTGGCCGCTTTCTTCGAGATAGTCCAGCAGTCGGCCGATCTGGGCGTCGGTATAGGACAGGAACCCGGCGAAAACCTCCGCCTGTCGTCGGAACAGCCGCTTCTCGTCCTCCGACAGCGAATCCCACGCTCGCACCGTGTCCAGCATCGGCCACGGCTTGCCGTCGGCACTGGTGACATTCGCATACGGGTTCATCGGCGACAGCTCGGTGTTCTCCGGCACCAGCCCCATGCGCTTCTGGTTCTCCAGCACGATCTCGCGATACTTCTCATAGCCCATGTCGAACCGGCCGCGGTACTTGTCGGCCCATTCCCGTGGCACGTGGTGCGGCGCATGCCCGGCCCCTGGGCACAGGTAGGTGAACCACGGCTTGTCGGGGGCGACCACCTTCGAGTCACGGATGAACTCGATCGCCTTGTCGGCCAGATCCTTCGACAGGTGATATCCGTCTTCCGGTGGGTACGGCTGCGAGATCGGGTGATTGTCGTACACCAGATTCGGATACCACTGGTCGGCCTCGCCGCCGAGGAAGCCGTAGAACCGCTCGAACCCACGCCCCAGCGGCCAATGCCGCTTGGACGCGGCCAGATTCTCCTCTTCCAGTGGTGTCATATGCCATTTGCCGACCGCGTAGGTGTTCCACCCGCGCTCGGCGAGAACCTCCGAGCACAGCGCGGTTTCGGCCGGGATCCGACCACACATACTCGGGAAACCATCGGTGAACTCTTCGATGGTCGCCATACCGACCGAGGTCGCATTCCGGCCGGTCATCAAGGAGGCACGAGTTGGCGAGCACAGGGCGGTGGTGTGGAACTGTGTGAACTGCACACCGAGATCTGCGATGCGCTTCATGTTCGGCATCTCGACCAGACCGCCGTAGCAGTCCCAGGTTCCGATCCCGATGTCGTCCCACACCAGGTACAGCACATTCGGCGCGCCCCGTGGGGCCGTCGGCTCCGCGTAAGGGCCCCAATCGGGGACTGAATCACGGATATCCAGCGCGACCTCCCCCTCGAACTTCCTGGCCATCATCCACCTCCGGTGCGAGAGCTGTCGGTTTGCCATTCGTCCTGTTTTCCGGGCTGCGGACCTCATGCCGAGTTCACGCGCGAACGCCGATCGGTGCGGCTGTCGTGTTGGGATGTGCCCTCCCAGCTCCGGCGATACCGCGGAGACGGGCTCGGATATTCGATTCGACGTGTACTGGTCGTGCTCTCCCGGACATGATGTCGGGAAGTTCGCTGATCAACGCCTTCCGTACAGAGAGTACGGCGGCCGACCGCGATGTGTCACGAGTTCGGCGGCAGGGCGGCCGAGTTCGGAAGCGGTCGCGTTCGTGCGTAATCACCAGCGGAGTCCAGCCGATGACCGCAAGCCCGTAGCGCTAGCGGCGCGGCCAGGTGCGGGCGAGCGCGGCCTGGGGTGTGGCGAGGTGCGCGATGCACGCGGGGGCATGTCGCCCGGATCTAGGGCTCTTCTGAAACGCGGATCTTGCGGCGTTCACGGCTCGCCAGCCCATATCGGCGAAAACCCGCGTCATCCACTGTTGCTGAGCGACGGTGTCCGCACGATCGTAGGTGACGGGAGGCGAGTCGAGGAACAGGCCGACAACGATCTCGCGGTTCTGGTGCACGCTGTAGCAGCCGACTGTGCGGCCGGGGCGATTGAGCAGAAGTCCCGAGTAATCGAGGTCGAGAAAGTTGTCGGTCGTGAAATGCGCTTGATACCAACCCAGGTGGTGGTTGCGGCGGGATTGCAGACCTCGCGAAAAACGCCACGCGACATCCAGTTTGCCTACGGACTGGATCGACTGGTGGCGTCGCTGCGCTGACTCGGCCAGCGCAGTGCGGGTATCACTGGGGTGAGGTTCAGTCGACGCCGAGGGCGACTTCGGTTGATTTGATGAGGACGGTGACTCGGGAGCCGTCGCCGAGCTCGAGGTCGTCGGCGGCGTCGCGGGTGATGGAGGACGTGATTTCGTCGCCGCCGGCCAGCCGGACGCGCACGACGGCCATCGCTTCGCCGCGGGTGACCGAGACGACCGTTCCATCGAGTTGGTTACGTGTGGATAGTCGCATGTCAATGATCCTACGCAGTGCGGGCGCCGATTCATCGGATGTTCTTCCACGTCGCAAGGGGTTGGTTTTGCCCGCGCAAACGCCACTGGTCGTGCCGATGCGCATTCTGCGCCGAGGTGGCATCCGACGGGTCCTCATCCCCAGTCAGCCAGCTATCGGTGGCGGCGGTGGTTCGAATGGTGGACATCATGCGGACAACCTACTGGGAAGCCGCATAGGGTCACGATCGAGTGCGTCGGCGACGTCTGGACTCGCGTGGGCGGATGAGTAGGTGGATGAGTACTTCGGCGGATTCGGCTGTGGCGGTGCGGAAATAGTGTTGCTGGCATCGGTTCTCGAAGTGTCGGAAGGACAGCAACGATGACAAATCCCGGATTCTCGTCTTGGCAGGCGAGTCAGAATGCGAATCGGAACGTGGCCCGACATATGGATTGGGCGCGCCAGTCCACGGCGGATGCACATCGGCTGTCGCGCCGCTATTCCGCCGCGCGTGGTTGGCGTATCGCGAATGTGATTGCGGCGCTGGTGGTATTCGGAGTGCTCATTGTCGCCGCACCCTTCGTGCTGGCGATTCTCAACACCGTCGGGTTCTAGCCTCAGGTGGTGCCCGCGCTCATGCCGCCGGAGATGGTGATCGCTTCGCCGTTGAAGTGGCGTCCGGATTCGCCGACCAGAAGCAGGATGGCTTGGGAAACCTCTTGTGGCACAATCAGATCGCCATTCGGCGGACCGGCGGCGAACATCGCCTCGACATCCTCGAGGGTGGGATTCTCGATATCGGGCACCATCGCCGAATACATTGCCGGGTTCATGATCATATCGGTGCGCACACCGGCCGGTAGTACCGCGTTGACGGTGATGCCGTGCGGAATTACTTCGTGGGCAAGTGATTTCACCAAACCGATGACACCCCATTTCGCCGCTGCATAGTGGCCGGAGTTCATCGCTCCCATGCGGCCGACAATGGACGAGGTGGCAACGATTCTGCCCCACCGGCGTTCGATCATATGCGGCAAGACCGCGCGGAAACTGTGGAAGACGCCGGTGAGGTTGACATCGATCATGTCCTGCCACATCTGCTCGTCCATCTCGGCGACCGCCGCGCCCGAGGCGATACCCGCGTTGGCGAGCAGGATGTCGATCCGTCCGAACTCGGCGACGGCTCGTTCGGCCAACCCGTCCATCGCCGAGCGGCTGCGCACATCGGCCTGCACCGCGACGCAACGCCGCCCGGTCTCCTCGACGAGCTTGACGGTCTCGGCGAGATCGTCTTCGGAACTCAGCGGGTACGGCACGCTGCCGATAGGTTCGCTGATATCGCACAGCACGATATCGGCGCCTTCGGCCGCCAAAGTGACCGCATGCGAACGCCCTTGACCGCGAGCGCCGCCGGTGATCACCGCGACCCTGCCCTCCAACTGACCCACGCGCATCCCCTTTCGACTGGTCGGCCCATGCTGTCACGATCCGTACCATCCGTGCATTCGAAATGGGAGTTGCAACAGCCACGCGCCACACCGCGAGGGTCAGCTCGCGGACCACCCCGACCAGCGGGTGACATCGATGGCGAGCACCGGACCGGGTGGCGGCTGGGTGCGGTACACGGGATAACGTGCGGTCAGCAGGTCGAGGGCCTGCTGGGCTTCGGAGTCGTCGAGGATTCGTGCGGCGCCGTCGGCTCTGGCCCACCACAGGTGCGTCCAGTCGTCGCTGTAGCGGTCAGCGAGTACGGCTACGGTGGGGTTCGCGGCGATATTCGCCAAGCGGCGTAAGGCGGTTGTCGTCTTGGGCTTCGCATCTACAGCGGTGTAGATGGTGTCATCGGTGACCGCGAATACGATCGGCACGATGTGTGGACGCAGTTCGTTGGACACGGTGGCGAGTCGGGCTACCGGTTCTGCCAGGAACCGTTCCCGCGCCACTTTCGCATTCAGTCGCACCGCACCTCCGCATTACGATCGGCAACGGCCCCATTCTCGTCTGATCGGTGACTAGACGCGGACGAACAACGGCCGCGCGGGGTCCACGGGTATCGGTATGGCAGGGCCGATTCCGAACAGGATGAAGACCGCGGGCTCCGGACTGTCGCGCAAAGTGCCGTCGTAGTGTGGCGTACCCGCTGTGCGCGTGGCGAATTCGCCCGGGTACATGGGCAGGGTGGTAGTCAGGTCGATGGTGGGTCCCGCGCCGACGGTCCAGATGCCGGAGAGCATGACCGCGTGGCGGTCGAAGGTGTAGGCATGCGGGGCGCTCATCCAGCCGGGGTACCAGCGGGCATAGCTCGCGTAGAAGCCGGGGGCTCGATGTGAACCGAGCACGTCGGCGGTTTCGAAGCTCTGCGGTGGTGCGCCGGGAGCGGGCTGCCAGTTCAAGTCGGCCATGCCGTGAATGGTTGTGCCCGGACCCGGGGACCGGTCTTGGACGGCCGGGAATTCGACGGTCGACGGCTCCGCCGCCGCACCGTTCGAGCCCTTCCAGACCACGGGCAGCGCCAGCCCCAGTGCGGGTAGCGCCAGCGCGATTCTGCGGCGCATTTCGCGCGTCGTTTCGTCTTCGTCATCGACCAGGTATCGGTTGTCTTCCACGCGCATGACCTCCTGGACGCCATCGCAGCAGGGCAAACCGAATTCTTGACGCATCATACGATGGTGTGCCGATCATTTGCTGGATATCCGGCAAGATCAACCTCGACCGCCTCGCTCATCGCATGGGCTGCGATTGGTCCGCACGCTGTTCGACCGTACGATGCGAATTGATCCCGTCATTCGAGTTACGAAGGGGCGTCATCGATGCCGACCGACCAGCTCGTCCAGAAATTCCGGGCCGTCGATACGACGGCGATCTGCGATGCCGATAAGTCGATTCGGGTGCTGGACAGCGCCATTCGCCCGCGTTCGGCCGAACTGCGGATCCTCGGCCCCGCCTTCACCGTGCGCTGTCGGGGCGACTTCCTCGCCGTGCTGCGCGCCGTCGAGACCGCCGCGCCTGGCGACGTCATTGTCGTCGATGGTGGTGGTGCCGAAATCGCGCTCGCCGGAGAACTATTCGCCCGCGGCGCGCTGGTGCGCCAGCTCGGCGGCATCATCGTCGACGGCGGGTATCGCGATATCGCCTATGTCCGAGGGTGTGCGCTGCCGGTGTACAGCCGCTTCGTCACGCCCATGGCGGGCACCACCGCACAGCTCGGCGAGCTGCAGATACCGGTGACCTGCGGTGGTGTCGAGGTATCTCCGGGTGACCTGATCCTCGCCGACGAGGAGGGCGTCATCGTTGTCGAACCCGACCGCATCGACTGGCTCCTCGATGCGGCGGCAGCGGTCAAAGACGCGGAGGCCGAACTGGTCGCTCTGCTCGATGCCGGGTCGACACTCAGCGAAGGTCTCAACCTCACCGAGCACACCGCAGCCCTGAATCGCGGTGAACCCTCGACCTTGCGGTTTCTGTCCCGATCCTGAAACACCTTGCACTGCAGGTAGGTTCAGCGTTGACCGCGGCGCATGATCCGGTGCCACCAATGGGGTTCGGCAGGCGCGGGCCGAGGACTCGACACGCTCGACTCGGGCTGAGTCACTCGACGTGTGGCTGCGTGGTCGGCGCGCCACTGCGTGAGGACCTCCTCGGTATTCACCGGTCCGACCGGCACAAACGGCCCATGCGGCATTCGCAACCACTCGACGATGCGCTCGTTCAGCTCCGATACCGTTTTGCGGACCTCGCGTTCGGAGGTCATATCCCGCACCGTTTCCGGAAGTTCCTCGATATCGCGGCGCAATATGAGGGACGGGGGCAGCAGGCCGTCGCCACGCACGCCCTCCCGGCGCAAGTAGTTCTGCAACCACCAGTTCTCGTCGTCGACGGAGTTCGGGATCGGTTTGCCCCTGCCACGAAGGTTCTCGAATTCGCCGCGTTCGGTGGCCTCGCGGACCTGTTTGTCGATCCACGATTCGAAGGTGACACCGAGCGGTTTGCGCTCGGTCATGGCAACAGCTTCGACGGAACGTCCATAACTCCAGTCTACGGACGGTAAAGATATTCCCATGACCAGCCATGTCCTCGCGATCGATCTCGGCAAGACCGGCTGTCGCGGTTCGCTGCGTATCGATGGAGGACAGGTGGGATACGCGAAAGCGCCGGGCGCGCCGGGGCTGGCGGACAGCGCGGGTGTCGATGCGGCTGAGCGAGCGATCCACGCGGTGATCGAGCAGATCGCGGCGCTACCGACAACGTTCACGCTCTCGGTGGGCGCGGCGGGCGCCGCATCGGCACCGGACGCGACTGCGGCACTCGCCCGGAGGCTGGCCGAGATCCCCGGCGCGGTCGCGGTCGCGGTGACTTCCGACGCCGTCACCGCACACGCCGGGGCGCTGGGAGGATCGCCGGGAGTGGTGCTGGCCATCGGGACCGGAGCCGTTGCGACGGCCGTCGACGAAGCGGGCCGGTTCACTCGGGTCGACGGCTGGGGGCCGCAACTCGGCGATGAGGGCAGTGGTGGCTGGATCGGCCTCGAAGGTCTTCGTGCCGCACTGCGTGCCCATGACGGCCGCGGGCCACGCACCATCCTGACCGAGAAGGTCCGCGAACACTACGGCATCGAACTGGACGCGCTACCGAAATACCTTGGCGAACACGATAATCCAGCTCTTATCGCCGCCGAATTCGCGCCCATTGTTGCCGCTGCCGTCGACGATACCGCGGCCGCGATCATGGTGGCCGCCGCACGTGCGCTCGCCCGCACCGTCCTCGCAGTGATCGAACGATCCGGAATTCGCCCACCGGTCCCCTGTGTCATCACCGGCGGCTTGGCCAAGCTCGGCGCACCACTTCTCGAGCCGCTCGACAACCAGATCGTGCACGCGATCGACCGTCGCGATCCGCTCGGCGACCCGATCGACGGTGCCGCGCTACTCGCCCTCGACCCGACTACCGCGCTCGAAGTGCTGGTCACTCGAATCTCTGACACTTATTGACAGAGTCGTCGTTGCATCTGACACTTAGTTGCATTCACTCCATCGCGTCACCGGGGAGCTGCGTTGAACGCACTCGATCTCGCCGTCATCGTCGTCTATCTCGTCACCGTCGCGTGGATCGGCCTGCGGCTGTCCGGAAAACAGAAGTCCAGCAGCGACTATTTCGTCGGTGAGGGCCGAATGCCGTGGTGGACAGTGTGTTTCTCGGTGGTGGCCACCGAAACCAGTGTGCTCACCGTCATCTCGATTCCGGGCGGAGCGTACACCGATCAGGCCTTCGGAAATGTCGAACTGGCCATCGGGTACATCATCGGACGCACGGTCGTGGCGATCGTGCTGATCCCGCTGTACAAGCGCGGTGGGTTCGTGAGCGCATATCAGTACCTCGAGCTGCGCTTCGGTCGCTATCTGCAGGGTGTGGCCGCGGTGACCTTCGTGTTCACCCGGCTGCTCGCCGAGGGCGTGCGACTGTTCGCCTCTGCCATTCCGATCAAGTTGTTGCTCAGCGAATTGGGACTCGACTTCGGCTACGACGCGATCATCGTGGCGCTGACGCTGCTCACCGTCGTGTACACCTACCTGGGTGGCATCAAGGCGGTGATCTGGACCGATGCACTACAGATGGGCCTCTACCTCACCGGCGCGCTCATCGCGATCTGCGTGCTCACCGGCCACGTCGGCGCGTCCGGCTGGTCGGATGCGTTGCATGCGGGCAAGTTCGGTGTCTTCGATACCGATTTCGGTCTCGCGCACGTTCTCACCAGCACCTTCGCCCTCCCGACCGCGATTATCGGTGGGGCGATCTTCGCGATGGCCTCGCACGGCTCGGATCAACTGATCGTGCAGCGCATCCTGGCGACGCGATCGCTGCGCGACAGCCAGAAGGCGATGATCGGTTCGGGTATCTTCGTGGCCATCCAGTTCGCCGCATTCTCCCTGGTCGGTGTGCTGCTGTGGTCCTACAACGGCGGCAAGACGGCCAAGGAACTCGGCTTGGCCAGCGCGGACAGCCTGTATCCCAACTTCATTCTGCACGGGTTGCCGGTGGTGGTCTCCGGACTGCTGGTCGCCGGAATCCTCGGCGCGGCAATGGGTTCACTGTCCTCGGCGTTGAATTCCATGGCCAATTCGACGGTCGCCGATATCATTCGCAGCTTCTCCCGGCGCACGCTCGCCGACCGCACGCTGCTGCGCCTGGCGCGCGTGATGACACTGGTGTGGGCGGCACTGATGGCGGTGTTCGCAATGGGTTTCAGCGCGACGACGGGCAATGTGTACCTGACGGCACTCACTATCGCGGGGTACACCTATGGTGCGCTGCTCGGCGCTTTCCTGCTCGGGCGACTGGTCGCGCGCGCCAACCAGTTCGACGCGATCGTCGCCTTCATCACCACGGTGATCGTGATGACGTTTGTGGTGCGGGTGGTCAAGATCGATGTGACCGTCGCGGGGAAGGTGGCGGAAAAGGGTATCGCGGCACAGTGGTTGGTGCCGATCGGCGTGCTCGTCACCTTGATCGTCGGCGGTATCGCAAGCCTGTTCCATCCCGCGTCCGCACCGGATGAGCCGGAACCCGTTGCGGCGGTGGCGTAGTGCGCGTCATCGGGTTGATGTCGGGGACCTCGCACGATGCGATCGATGTCGTCGGCGCGGACATCGCACTGCAGGACGCGACGATTCAGGTGCATCTCGTCGGACAGCTCAGCCGACCGTATTCGGATGAACTGCGTTCGGAACTCATTGCGGCCTTGCCGCCCGGCGCCATGGATATGGCCACCGTGTGCGGTCTGGATACCGCGATCGGGCAAGCCTTCGCCGATGCCGCCGATGCGGCACACCACGAGTTCTTCGGTGGCACAGCTGATCTCGTCGCCTCACATGGACAGACCGTCTACCACTGGGTGAGTGACGGCGCGGTGAAAGGCACGCTGCAGCTGGGGCAGCCTGCGTGGATCGCCGAGCGCACCGGGTTGCCGGTCGTCAGCGACTTTCGTTCGCGCGATATCGCCGCGGGCGGACAGGGTGCACCGCTGGTGGGACTGTTCGACCTGCTGTGGCTGGCGGGACGTCGGGAACGCGCGGCCGCGCTGAACATCGGCGGAATCGCGAATGTCACGGTCACCGGTGACAAGCCGGCCGCCTTCGATACCGGACCCGGCAACGCCCTCATCGATGCGGCTGTCGAACTGTGCACCGGCGGTGCCGAGCATTTCGACCGCGCCGGAGTGCGGGCCGCCCGTGGCGACATCGACACCGATCTGCTGGAAACCCTTCTCTCGGAACCTTATTACCGCGCTCCGGCACCCAAGAGCACCGGGAAGGAGCTGTTCAACCGCACCTACTTGGAGCGCGTGTTGGACGGCCGTTCGGCCTCCCCCGACGATATTGTCGCCACTGTGACCGCGCTGACCGCCCGTACCATTGCCGATGCCCTCGCACCACTGTGCCCGACCGAGGTCATCGCGTCGGGCGGCGGGACACACAATCCCACCCTGATGGCAATGCTCGGTGCACATCTCGGTGTCACGAAGTTGCGCACGTCCGATGAACTCGGCCTACCGTCGGCGGCGAAGGAGGCAACCGCATTCGCGGTGCTCGGCTTCCTCACCGCACATGCTCTGGCGGGTAGCCATCCCGCCTGTACTGGAGCGAGTCGTGCGGCGGTGCTCGGTTCGATCACCCCGGGTGCGGCCGGATTCGCGCTGCCCAATGTGCCGACTTCCATGCCCCGACGACTCACGGTGACGAGGTGAACCATGCCCGAGGCTGATGACGTACGCACTCGCCTGCTGGCGGCACTGCCACGACTCACCCCGACCGGACTGCGCGTCGCGCAGGTGATCCGGCACGACCCGGCCGCCGCCGCACAGCTCACCGTGAGCCAACTCGCCGACCGGTCGGCGACCAGCACCTCCGCCGTCGTCCGGCTGGCCAAAACCCTCGGCTACGAAGGGTATCCGCAGCTGCGACTCGCAATGGCCGCGGTCGGAGGTGATGACGGCTCGCCGGTATTCGCCACCGATATCGACGCCGACGACGCGTTGTCGAAGGTGCTGCACAAACTCACCGCCTTCGAAACCGAGGGCATGATGGCGACCGCCGAACTCGCCGATCCGGCGACCATGGAGGCCGTCGTCGACGCATTGGTGGACGCGCGACGGGTGCACCTGGTGGGTATCGGCGCGTCCGGACTCGTCGCGATGGATATGGCGCAGAAGTTGACCCGCATCGGAATGTGGTGCGGCGCATGCACATCCGAGGATGACGCGCTGGTTCAGGCCAGCCTGCTCCAGGCCGGTGATGTAACCGTCGCGTTCTCGCATTCGGGCGAAACCGCCGCGGTCGTCGAGGCCGTGCGCCGTGCGGCAGACGCGGGCGTGACCACGGTCGCCGTGACGGCGGGAGCGCGATCCGGACTCGCGAATGCCGCCGCGCACACGGTGCTCGTGGCCGGACGTGAGGACGGATTCCGTTCTGCGGCCATGGCGAGTCGCATGAGTCAGCTCCTCATCGTCGACGCACTGTATGTCGGCGTCCTGCAGCGCACGCCGTCGGCGGCCAGGGCTCTGCGGCGAACATACGAGGCCGTTGCCGATCGCCGAACCAAGGAGACCGAATGAATCACCCGGTGCCGCGGTGACCGAAATCGGTTCGCTGACTACCGAAGCGTCGAATCCACGCACCACCACCCTGGATTCGATGCCGATCGACGAGCTGCTTCGCACCATGAACGCGGAGGATATGGGTGTGGCTTCCGCTGTGGCACAGGCGATTCCAGAGATCGCGCGGGCGGTCGAGCTGATCGTCGCGGCACGGCGGCGCGGCGGTCGACTGATCTACATCGGCGCCGGCACCAGCGGCCGCCTCGGCATGCTCGACGCGGTCGAATGCCCACCGACCTTCGGCACCGATCCCGGCGAGGTTCTCGGCATAATCGCGGGCGGACCGGACGCCTTCCTGCGGGCTGTAGAAGGTGCCGAGGACGATCCCGTGCTGGCCGTCGCCGACCTGTCCGCCATCGCGCTCACCGGCGACGATGTGGTGGTCGCGCTGGCCGCCAGTGGCCGAACCCCGTACGCCGTCAGTGCGCTGCGGTATGGCCGCTCGGTCGGTGCCGCGACGGTCGCGATTTCGTGCAACCGCAATCCCGAAGCCAGCGCACACGCCGACGTCGGCATCGAAATCGACACGGGCCCAGAGGTTTTGACCGGCTCCACCCGGTTGAAGGCGGGTACCGCGCAGAAGATGGTGTGCAATATGCTCTCCACCGCCGCCATGGTGCGGTCGGGCAAGGTCTACGGCAATCTGATGGTGGATGTGAAACCCACCAATGCCAAACTCGTCGACCGCGCATGCCGCATCATCGCCGAGGTGACCGGTGCCGACCCCGCCACCGCCGCGGCACTACTGGACGCGGCAGATGGTCACGTGAAAACCGCGATCGTCATGCGCCTGGCCGGAGTAGACGCGTCGGCGGCCCGCGCACTGCTCCACGATGCGGACGGACGGGTGCGCGACGCCGTGCGTCACTGATATTCCGTTCGCCGAATCCGCGCGCGGCCAACCGCTACCCTGATCCACAGTTCCGCGCCCCGGCGGAACGCTGTGTCGGCAATTCGGAGGCGCCATGCTGTCCCTGCAGGAGATTTCCGACCGCCTGGAGATCGAGGACCTCATGGTCCGGTACTCACATGCGGTCGACACCCGACAGTGGGATCTGCTCGACGAGATTTTCACCGCGGATGCGCATATCGACTATTCGGCCATGGGCGGCGCGATCGGTGATCTCGAATCCACGAAGAAGTTCCTGGCCACCGTGATGCCGAACTTCCTTGCATTCCAACATCTGATCAGCAATTCGTCCATCACCGTCGACGGTGACAGCGCCACCGGGCGCACCATGTGTCACAACCCGATGCTGGTCTCGACCGGCGAAGGTCAGCAGAGTCTGATGCTGTGCGGGCTCTGGTATCACGACACATTCGTCCGCGTCGACGGCCGATGGCGCATCAAGCAGCGTGTAGAGGAGAAGAGCTTCATGTTCGTCGCGCCGGGCACCGCCTGAAGACGAATCGAGGCTCCCGGATTCGGGAGCCTCGATTGTCATTCGTGCTGGCATTTGTCTCCGCACGAGCACGTGCCGCCCTCCTGACAACCGCACCGACAGTCCGGACCGCAAGCACAGGGAAGGACGCTGGGAACCATCGCAAACCTCTCCGAAGTAGGGATTGCCGCCTGAGCTATAGCCGGGAAGTATAACCAGGCGCTCAGCCGGTCTTGTGTGCCACGGCGAAGACTCGTCGGAACGGCAGCCAGGTGGTGCCGTCGAGTTGGCGCGGGTAGGCCGCACGCAACAGTGGCGCCAACTGTGCGGTGAACTCGTGCCAGGCGGTGTCGTCGAGTGTGTTGCGGACAGGACGCAGCGCGGTTCCGGTGACCCATTCGAGTACCGGATCCTCCCCCGAGAGCCGTTGCAGGTAAGTCGTTTCCCATGCGTCGACCGCACACCCCGCGAGGGTGAGCACCTGGGCATACCCGCTGGGGTCGAGGACATCGCGCGGCTGCAATATGCCAGCGGGTGCGAGCTGGTCGCGCCATTCGGCGCGGCCCGCGAGTTCGCGAATCGCGAGATGTGACGGTGCGTCGAAATTGCCGGGTACCTGGAATGCGAGCCAGGCGCCCGCGGGTAGCGCATGTACCCATTGAGGCAGCAGCGTCGTGTGTGTCGGCACCCAGTGCAGTACCGCGTTGCTGATCACGACATCGGTATCCGGCGCCGGTTGCCAGTCCTGCACCGTGCCGAGCTGAGCGTCGATGCCGAGACTCCTTGCCGCGGCGACCATTTCAGGCGATGAATCCGAGGCCTCGATAACCGCTCCCGGCCACCGCTCGGCCAGCGACGCGGTGAGATGTCCTGGGCCGCAGCCGAGATCGACGACGCGACGCGGATCCTCGGCTCCGATTCGACCGAGTAGTTCGAAGAATGGACGCGAGCGGTGGTCATCGAAGGCCAGATACTTCTTGGGATCCCACATCGGCCGCTCCAAGCCGACTAACCAAACCGTACATACGTACTGTATTACGCATCGGCTGGTCCGGCAAGCAGCGGCCGGAATTTCCGGCGCGCCGCGTGGGTTGGTGCGGAAAACAACCGATGGGAGTGCAGTGAACGACTTCAATGCGCAGGTGATCAATGAGTTCCGCGCCAATGCGGGCAAGGTCGGCGGGATGTTCGACGGTGCGGCGATGGTGCTGATCACGACGACGGGCGCCAAATCCGGCCGTCAGGTCACCAGCCCGCTAGTCTACCTCCCGGACGGCGAGCGGATCGTGCTCATCGCCTCGAACGGTGGTGCCGATAAGCATCCGGCCTGGTACCACAACCTGCGCGCGAATCCGGAATTCACCGTGGAACTGGGCACCGAGACCTTTCCGGCGAAGGCCGAGGTGGTGACGGGCGCCGAACGCGACGAACTGTATGCGCGGATGGTCGAGATCATGCCGGGATTCGGTGAGTACCAAGCCAAGACTTCACGGGTGATTCCGGTTGTCGCGGTGTATCGCCGAGAGGCCTGATGCCGCCGGCCCGGTCGATGGTGGCCGGGCCGGCACCAGCCGATCAGGATTTATCGCCGAACCAGCGCCGCAGAGCCTCGGCAAGTCCATCGCGCTCGCCGGAATCCGCGGCCCAGGCCACGTAGCCGTCCGGCCGGATCAGCATCGCGGAAAGATCGCGTGGCGCAACGGGTTTCGCGGTTACTACGCGCACCTGATCCGACCACGGTGCGGCGATCGTCCTCAGCTCAGCGGAATCGGCCAGATCCAGCAGGATTGCCCGACCATCGGCGAAGTGCGCACCGAGGCGACTGCCATCGGACAGTTCGAGATCCGGCGCGACCGCGCCGATCAGGTCGTGGCCACCGCCGAGGTCGTAGCGATGCAGCACACCGGAGATCCTCTTGAAGATCGCGGTGCTACCGTCGCGAGTGGCGAGCAGATCGGTCATAACTTCGCGTAATGCCTTGCTGCGCTGGTCGAGTCGCATCAGCGCGACCTGTGCGCGGGTCCACTCCAGTACCCATGCGCCGACCGGATGACGTTCTGCGGTGTAGGTGTCGAGCAGCGCTTGGCTTGCATTCCCGCGCACGACGGCGGCCAATTTCCAGCCCAGGTTGACCGCATCGCCGATGCCCAGATTGAGGCCCTGCCCGCCGAGCGGTGAATGCACATGGGCGGCGTCGCCGGCCAGCAGCACCCGGCCCTTGCGATATTCGGTGACCTGACGGGTGTTATCGGTGAACCTTGTTGCCGAGTGCACGGCGGTGATCTCGACCGGCACACCCGACACCGCGCGCAGGCTGGCCTGCAATTCGGCCGCAGTGACCGGCGTTGTCCGGTCCGAAGGCGGGCCGTCGAGTTCCATCGTGACGATTCGGCCCGGTGTCGGGCCATTGGTGTAGATCCCGGACTCAGTGGTGTTCCAGCCCGGCCGTAAACCCTCCGCACCGGTCATGTCGACAACTGCCTGATGGCCGGTGATCTCCGGATCCAGCCCCGGAAAATCGAATTCGGCCAGCTTGCGAACGGTGCTGCGGCCGCCGTCGCAGCCGACGAGCCAGTCCGTGCGGACGCTGTTGTCACCGAGCTGGACGGTGACACCGGTGTCGTCATCGTCGAATTCGGTCAATTCCACACCGCGGCGGACCTCGATGCCGAGGCCAGTGGCGCGTTGAGCCAGGATCGCCTCGATGGCCTGCTGCGGCACCAGCACCACGTCGGCGCTGGGCCCGAGGTCGGCGAAAACCGGATCGCCGAAATCGATTTCGTCCGTGCGGAGCACGATGCCCGCGAAATGACCGGCCATCGGCAGGCGCTGGTTTCCGGCATTCGGGAATAGACCCGCCGCGCGAATGCGCTGCAACGTCGCATTCTGCTGTTCGCGCAGGTCGGGCAGCATGCCGCGACGGTAGAACGCCTGTGCGGTCGGCACATTGATCCCACCGGCCTTGATGGTCATATCGGGTTCGGTCAACCGCTCGACTACCAGCACCTCGGCGCCGCCGAGGCGAAGTTCGCAGGCCAGCATGAGCCCGACCGGTCCGGCACCGGCGACGATCACATCGAATGTCTCGTTCATGAACTCGACTCTGCCGATGGGCGATTGCGGCGGACTTACGTCGCCTTGCACGCGCCTTGCGTCGCGCCGGAACTCACCGATGTCAGTCGAGCTGATTGCTGGCGGCCACACCGATCTGGTGGTCGGTCTGCGCAGGGCATACCCGCGGCTATTCCGGAAGTTCTGCGAGGTGCTCGAAACCGTGGTCCGAGGCCGGGTGCTGCGTAGAGAATCGAGACGAGCGAAGGAGACTCATGGAACCGATTGTTTCCGTCACCGGCGGCAAGATTCGCGGCCGGACGGCTGCCGGGGTCAGCGCATTTCTCGGAGTGCCGTACGCGGCGGCGCCGGTCGGGCCCGCGCGCTTCCGGCTGCCGACGCGGGTGCCGGACTGGCAGGGGGTTCGTGATGCGCTCACGCACGGCCCGACCTGCGTGCAGACCCCCTATCCCCCGCCGATCCACGCGCTCATCGGCAGTGACGGGATACCGGGCGAGGAATACCTGAATGTCAATGTGTGGACACCGGATGCGGGCGGTTCCGGACTGCCGGTCATGGTGTGGATTCATGGCGGCGCATTCACCCGGGGATCCAATGCCAGGGCGATCTACGACGGTGCGGCGTTCGCGCGCGATGGGGTCGTGCTGGTCTCGATCAACTACCGGCTCGGCATATCCGGCTTCGCGGCAGTGCCGGATGCACCGCTCAACCGTGGATTACACGATCAACTGTTCGCGCTGCGGTGGGTGCAGGAGAACATCGCGGCCTTCGGTGGGGATCCGAACCGGGTCACCGTATTCGGTGAGTCGGCGGGCGGAATGAGCGTGGCGACGCTGATGGCCTCGCCGCTTTCGCGCGGGTTGTTCCGGCAGGCGATCATGCAGAGCGGCAATGGATCCGCCGCGGTGGCCGTCGAGGATGCGCGCAAACTCGCCGGAGAACTGGCCACGAGTATCGGAGTCAGCCCCACTGCGGCGGATTTCGGTGAACTCGGGCCGGATCAGTTGCGCGCGGCGCAGGACGCACTCGCGCTCGCGCTGATGAACGATCCGGATCCGGCGCGATGGGGATCGTCGATCATCGCCAACGGGATGGGGATCATGAGTCTGCTCCCGGTGATCGATGGGGAGGTTGTCGAAGGTCAGCCCGTCAAAGTGCTCGCCGCGCAACCGGAGCGGGCGGTACCGCTCATTGCGGGGTGCACCGCCGAGGAGTTCCGTTTCTTCACGGTTCCGACTGGTATTGCCGCCGGAATCACAGCGGACACTTTGCCTTTCGTTCTTACCCGGTACGGACTCGATCCCGGGCTCGGGGATATCTATGGCGCGAATCGTCCGGGGGCCACGGCGGCGGATGTCTTCGCCGCGATCATTACCGATCGGGCCTTCCGCTCGGACACCCTGCGGATCGCGCAGTCGAACGCCGCCGCGGGTGCGCCGAGCTACGCCTATGAGTTCGCGTGGTCATCCGGCATCGAGGGACTCGGTGCCTGTCACGTCCTGGAGGTGCCGTTCGTCTTCGACGCACTCGCGGGCGCGCACACCTTGACCGGGCCCAATCCGCCGCAGCCGCTCGCCGACGAGATCCATTCGGCGTGGGTGGCTTTCGCCGAGTCCGGTGATCCGGGGTGGGCGCGCTTCGAGGAGGATTCGCGGCGGGTGCAGATCTTCGACAGTCCGGAGTCAGGTGTCGTGAGTGATCCGCACGGGGACGAATTGGCGGCGCTTCGCAAGTCCGTCGCTTAGCGGATATCAGTTGGAGTTGGTGGCGGGCTCGAAGCGAGGCGGCCACTGGCTCCTACTTGTCGAGTGCGCTGGAAATCGTTGTGGCGGAGGCGCGTAGGGCCGCGCGGGCCGCGACCACGGCTGGGTGTCGGCCGGTGCCGCGCCGGTAGGCCAAGTGGGTTTTGCGGCGGGTGGGTAAGGCAGTGAGAACCACGTTGGGTGGTGGGGTGAGTGCCCCGAGTCCGGGGACGAGGGCGACACCCTGGCCTGCCGCGACCAGTGCGAGGACGGTGCTGAAATCGTCGACGTGATGGCGGACCCGCGGGGTGAATCCGGCCGCCTGGCAGGCCCGGATCGCCATGATGTGACAGAGCGTGCCTGGGGTGCCGACGATCCAGGCGGCGTCGCGGTGGTCTTCGAGCGGTGTGGCGTTCGGGGCGGCCAGGTAGATGGTCTCCTCGAGGAGAGGCTCGGTGTCCAGGGCGGGATCGGGTTCGGCGGGTACATAGTCGTACTCCTGGACCAGCGCGATGTCCAGGGTGTCCGTGCGCAGTGCGTCCGGGACGGTGGCCGGATCCAGTTCTGTCACAAGCAATTCCAGTAGCGGATGGTCGCGGCTCAGTGCGACCGATGCCGGGGACAGGATGGTGGCGACCGCCGTCGGGAACGCGCCGATGCGCAGCGTTCCGGTGAGTGCGGCGCGGGAGGCGGCGAGGTCGGCGGTGGCCTGCTCGAGGGCCGCGAGGATCGTCTCCGCGTGTTCGACCAGGGTGAGTGCGGCGGGGGTGAGAGTGACGCGTCGCCCGGTCCGTTCGAGCAGCGGTACGCCTGCCTCCCGCTCCAATGCGGTCAACTGCTGGGAGATCGCCGACGGCGTGTAACGCATCGCTTCGGCGACCGCCGCGATCGTCTTGCGATGGGCCAGTTCGCGCAGCAGACGCAACTTTCGAACATCGAGCATCAGTTCAGCTTATGCTCAACGGAAGAAATGTGAACTGGACCTGAAGTATCGCCGCGGGTCAGTCTGGAAACCATGACGCTCACCGGCCTCTTCGTCCCCCTGATCACGCCATTCGCCGCCAATGGTGAACTGGCCGCCGACGCACTGGCGGGCTTGGCCCACGAGGTACTCGACGACGGCGCAACCGGCATCGTCGCTTTAGGAACCACCGCCGAAACCGCCACGCTGAGCCGCGAAGAACGCCACCGCGTCCTCGATATCTGCGGCTCCGTCTGCCGAGCACGCAATGCCCCTTTGATCGCCGGGGCGGGCACGAACTCCACGACGGATTCGGCCCGAGCGCTCGCCGCCCTCGGCCCCACCGTTACTGCCGCACTCACCGTTGTCCCCTACTACACGCGGCCCTCCGAAGCAGGCGTGCTCGCCCACTTCCGGCACTTGGCCGACACCAGCCCGGTCCCCCTCGTCGTCTACAACATCCCGTACCGCACCGGCCGCACTCTCGGGCCCGACACCCTCCACGAACTCGCCCGCATCCCGAACATCATCGGCTTCAAACACGCCGTCGGCGGCATCGACGACACCACAACCACTTTCATGGCCACCCTCCCGCCCGACGTCACTGTACTGGCCGGTGACGACCTGCACGCCGCCCCGCTGCTGGCCCTCGGCGCTCCCGGCGCGATCCTCGCCAGCGCCCACCTGGCCACCTCCGCCTTCGCCAGCCTGATCCACCTCTGGCGCAACGGCCCCATCCAAGAAGCCCGCACCCTCACCCACCGCCTCACCCTTCTCTCCGCAGCTCTGTTCGCCGAACCCAACCCGGTGGTCATCAAATCCGTCCTCGCCGCCCAAGGTCGCATCCCCACCCCCACCGTTCGCCTCCCCCTCCTCGCTGCCACTCCCGATACAACCTCCGCCGCCCTCAAAGCTCTGAACCAACTTTCGGCGACTGCCGCCGCATGACCGCCTGATTCTCCAGCGCAGGAAATACATTCCGCCAGGGCTTCTTTCACCGTGTCCTTGGACAGCAGTTGCGCATCCAGTTCGCGGGCCAGCGGGGGACTGTGGATTTAAGGGTGTTTCCGGCCTGATTCGCTGAGCGATGTTCAGCGGGAAGGTGCCGTGATGACGACACTTGATGCCGTGACGAGGAAGAAGAAGCCGGTGGAGGCTTCGGCCGAGGAGCTCGCCGCCCAGGAGCTGGTCCGGATGGCCAAGGAGCAAGGGTTATCGCTGACCGGGCCGAACGGGTTGCTCAAACAGTTCACTAAGACCGTCCTGGAAACGGCGTTGAACGAGGAGATGACCGAGCATCTCGGTTTCGACAAGGGCCAAGCCCCGACCGAGCGCGAATCGGCCAACGTGCGCAACGGGACTCGCGCCAAGACGGTGTTGACCGAGGCGACGGGTCAGGTGCAGATCGAGGTGCCCCGCGATCGGGAGGGTAGTTTCGAGCCGCAGATCGTCAAGAAACGCCAGCGCCGGTTGACCGGGGTGGATGAGATCGTGCTGTCGCTGTATGCGAAAGGGCTTACCACTGGGGAGATTTCGGCGCATTTCGCTGAGATCTATGGGGCGTCGGTGTCGAAGGAGACGGTGTCTCGGATCACCGACAAGGTGATCGCCGAGATGGCCGATTGGGCCAACCGGCCCTTGGACGCGGTGTATGCCGCTATCTTCATCGACGCGATCGTGGTGAAGGTCCGGGATGGTCAGGTCGCCAACCGTCCGATCTATGCCGCGATCGGTGTCACGGTCAACGGTGAGAAGGACATCCTGGGTTTGTGGGCCGGCACCGGTGGTGAGGGCGCGAAGTTCTGGCTGAGTGTGTTGACCGATATCCGTAACCGCGGCTGCAAAGATGTGTTCTTCCTGGTCTGTGACGGGTTGAAAGGTTTGCCGGACGCGGTGGGCAACGTGTGGCCGCTGGCTACGGTCCAGACCTGTGTCATCCATTTGATCCGCAACACTTTCCGGCTGGCCGGCCGTCAGCATTGGGACGCGTTGCGTCGTGATGTGAAACCGATCTACACCGCCGTCAACGCCGCCGCGGCACGGGCAGCGCTCGATGAACTCACCGAGAAGTGGGGCACGAAATACGCTGCGATAGTGCGGCTTTGGGAGAATGCGTGGGAGGAATTCATTCCGTTCCTCGACTATGACGTCGAGATACGACGGGTGATCTGCTCGACGAACGCGATCGAGTCGTTGAACGCCCGCTACCGGCGCGCGATCAAAGCCCGCGGGCATTTCCCCACCGAGCAAGCCGCCCTGAAATGCCTGTATCTGGTCACCCGGTCCCTGGACCCGACCGGCGCCGGTCGGGCACGATGGACCATGCGCTGGAAGCCCGCGGTCAACGCGTTCGCGATCACCTTCGCCGACCGCTGGCCCGACGCCCAAACCTACTGAGAGAAACCGCCGGAAACACCGTTAGCGAGATAGTCCCGCCAGCGGCGCCGCCAAGGTCGACTTACCCGAGCCGGGCAGCCCGTTGACCAGCACCAGGAGTTTATCCTTCGCTCGTTGCGTCACCCCGACATTCTTGCTGGCCTCATGGTTGGTTCGGCGCGGGCTCGGACGGGGATTTGCGCCAGTTCGGACGGTGGGCGTTGGTGATCCAGCGGAGGGTCCATTCGGCGGGGCCGTAGCGGAACCAGTGCAGCCAGAGTGCGCTCAGGGCTAGTTGGAGGGTGAAGACGAGCAGGGCGGTGGACATGGTGGCGAGCGGGGAGAAGGTGCCGGCGGCGGCCAGCCCTATGCCGGTGAAGATCAGTAGGCCGATGGCTGACTGAGCGAGGTAGTTGGTGAGGGCTATGCGGCCGGCGGGGGCCAGGGCTGTGCGGATGAAGGACGTGCGGGGGCTGTGCATCGCTCGGAGCAGGGTTGCGACATAGGCGGCGGTGAGGAATGGGGCGGTGGCGACGCTGATCGCTACCGCGAGGATGTGGCCGGTGCCGCCGCCGATGGTGAACAAAATGCTGCCTGCGAGGCCGATGGGGAAGCCGATGAGTTGGATTCGGCGCAGAACGGGTTCGTCGCCGTGTACGTGGGCGAGCAGTTTGCGGCGGCCCGCGACCAAGCCGAGTAGGAACATGGCCAGTGCGGTCGGTCCCTGCAGTGTAAGAGCTTGCAGGACAAGAAGTCCGAGGCCGTCGAGGTGTTCGCCGATAATGTCGCCCCAGCCGCCGAGCATGGCCTGGGTTGCGTGCTCGGCATTGGCCTGCGCCTGCGCAGTCGAGGGCAGCAGCGCCGACGCATTCACGAACACAGTGCCGAGTAGCAGGCTCGCCACGACCAAGCCGTACAGAATCGCCGCGACGCGCAATGCGGTTCGGTCGCTGACCCGCCGCATCCAGAACAACACCAAGCACGCCACCGCGTAGGTGGTGAGTACGTCGCCCGCGTACAGGAACACGATGTGCAGCACACCGAGGGCGAACAGACCTCCGATGCGACGCAGCATCCGCGGTTCGAAGGTGGCTCGCGCGGCGGCCGCCGATTCCATCTGCAGGGTGAAGCTGTAGCCGAACAGGAATGAGAACAGCAGATAGAACTTCATATCGACGAACACCTTGGACAGTCCGCGCACAACATCGTCGAGCGTGGAGGTGTAGTCGGGGTCGATCACCAGGTTGCCGGGATAACCCGAGGCCATGAAGGTGATATTGACGACGAAGATACCCAACAGGGCGAAGCCGCGCAGGGCGTCGACGTCGTGCACTCGTGATCTGGAGGCGACCAGCTGATCGGTCATCATATTCTCCGCAAATCTTTAGTATCTGGGGGATACTATCCAAGATAAACTATCTCTCGGGCTAATATCCGCCGAAAGCATCGGCAATTCTGAGGAGGTAAGGCCATGGCCAACGAGGCGGTGCCCGCCGACTTGGGCAGGCTCTGGCGGCTCCCGACACCCGCGCGGCTGGGCCGACCGGCGGAACTGGACGTCGACAAGGTCGTGCGCGCAGCGGTGGATCTCGCCGATCACTCCGGGCTGGGCGCGGTCACGCTGCTGAAGGTCGCGCAGACACTGGGTTTCACGAAAATGGCGCTGTACCGCCACGTCGGTTCCAAGGACGAACTCTTCGAGCTGATGGACGATTTCGCCACCGGCCCGGCACCCGATCTCGGCACCGGGCCCCCCGAGTGGCGGGCCGGGCTACGGCAGTGGGCACATGCGATGCGCGCGGTCTTCGCCGAGCATCCGTGGATGCCGCAGTTACCGATCTCTGGGCCGCCGCGTGGTCCGAACACGATCGGCTGGGTGGATGCCGCGCTGCGCGCACTCGCCGGCACCGGACTCGACTGGGCCACCAAGGTCGGCATCCTGATGCTGGTGAGCGGGCACGTGCGGCAATCGAGTCTGCTAACCCAGCAGCTCACCGAGGCACGGCACAGCACCGGTCTCGACGAGGTGCAGGCCAATCGGAACTACCGCCGCACTCTCGCCGTCCTCGTCGATCCGGACCGCTTCCCCGAGGCGGCCGCACTATTCGCCAGCCCGCTGTTCGAATCACCGCCGGACGGGGATACCGATGCCGCCGACCAGGACTTCGTATTCGCGCTGGAGTTGATCCTCGACGGCGTGGCCGCCGCGATAGACGGCGCATAGAACTCAGTCGAGCAGACGCCAGGCCCAGGTGGTGGACAGTTCCAACGGATCACTCGCGGTGACCGGCCGCGGGTGGGTGTTGATGCCGTTGGGCGGACCGGATTGCGGCTCTACACAGGCGGCTTCGGGTTGCTGATCGAAGACGACGACCCATTCGGCGGGACTGGTGATGGTCAGCTGCAGGGCGTGAGGCCAGGTCAGTGTGACAGTGGAGCCATCGGGCATGCCGAAACAGTCGTCCCAGGGTCCGGGTTGCGGGGCAATGCGGTGTCCGGTCGGGAGGTAGTCTGGGCCGCGTTCCTCCTGCCAGGCCGGGGTGAAGTCGAGCTCGATGTCCTTGCCGGAGCCCAGATTTCGCATGAACCACGGATGCCAACCGACCTGCGCGGGAAACGGCTCGCCCGCTGTTTCGACCCGCATGGTCAGAGTTATCGAGTGCTCGGAGAGCTGGAACTCCTGAGTGACTCGCCCGCGATACGGCCACGGGTCGGTGAGCTCGCAGCTCAGCGCGGCAGTGGATGCCGTGGTGCTGAGGACGTGCCAAGCCCTATCGCGCGCGGTGCCGTGAATAGCGTGTGGATCGGCGTTGAGCGGCATCTGATGCAACGCCCCGCCATACCGGAACTGACCCGATCCCATCCGACCACACCAGGGCGCCATCGGAAACGCGCCGTACCGTGCGCCCTGCCGCAACAGTTCCAGCTCACCGATCCGCAAACTGGTCAGCCGCCCGCCATTCTCCGGTGCGATGCTCACCTGCGCGTTCCCGGCGCTCAGCACAACACTGGAATTGCCTGCATCGGTCATGAGCGCTCCTCCTGCGACTATGGGTCCGGTAAGACACAGTGCCATGACCAGCCCGAGCATGCCGACCGACGCGGCGCGCCCGAAATACCGGAGGGTGACTTACCTGGCGTGACGGGCGAGGGCATGCTTGGGTTAGGGCGGCATCGGCGGTCGGAAACGTGAGGTGACGGATTTGCTGGATATAGTGCGGGGCGTGTCCTTCGTCCAGCTTGCGCTCGACCGGATTCCGGAGCCGTACCGGTCGTATCTGATCCAGCGGCGTGAGCTGCTCAAGTTCGCCGTCGTAGGTGGGATCACCTGGTTCATCGATACCGGGATCGTCTATGCGCTGAAGTTGACGGTGCTCGGCGAGAAGCCGCTCACCGCGCGTGTGCTCGGTGTGTTGATCGCGACGATCGTGTCGTATGTGCTCAATCGGGAGTGGTCGTTCCGGACCAGAGGCGGCCGGGAGCGGCACCACGAGGCCGCGCTGTTCTTCGCGATCAGTGCGCTCGGGATCGGTGTCACGCTGTTGCCGCAGGCGGTCGCGCTGTATGTGCTCGATATCCGGGTGCCGGACGTCAGTCCGGTCACCCAGGCCGTCTCGAACTTCATCACCGGCCAGATTCTGGGCGTCCTGCTCGCGATGGCTTTCCGGTACTGGGCATTTCGGCGGTACGCCTTCCCTGACGATCTGGTCCAATCAGAACTCGAACCGCGGTAGGTCACTTACCCGCGAGGTAATTGCCCAGCATCGGCGACCGGGGCGAAGATCGCCGGTATGACACAGATCGGCCTGCTGCTCCCCAGCCGCGAAACCTCGATGACCGGTGAACACGATGCCGCCGGCTTGGTCCGGTTCGCGCGGGCCGCCGAGGATGCCGGGTTCGATTCGGTGTGGATCGGTGATTCCCCGCTGGCGCGAACCCGAGTCGATCCGCTGCCACTGCTCGCCGCCGTCGCCGCGACTACTACGCGCGTCCAACTAGGAACGGCCGCGCTCACTGCGACATTGCGTCATCCACTGCTCGGCGCCCACACCGCCGCCACCGTCGACCAACTCAGCAACGGTCGTTTGATTCTCGGCCTGGGTGCCGGATTCCCACTACCCGAGAGTCGGGACGAATTCGTCTCCGTCGGGGTGCCTTTCGACCAGCGCGTCGGCCGTCTCGACGAAACGGTCGCCATCTGGCGTCGGAGTTGGTCCGGCGGAACCGAATTCGACGGCCGCTACTGGCAACTCGACGATCTGACCCGCACCCTCCCCGCCGCGAGCCCGGCCGGTCCCCCGCTATGGCTGGCGGGCAGTGACACACCTCGGGTGCTCGAACGGGTGGCCCGGCACTACGACGGCTGGCTGCCGTTCCTGCCGGACCCGGACGCCTACGCCCGCGCATTGCACACCCTGCGCGAAAAGACCACCCGCAGCGTCACCCCCGCCCTCTACGCCACCATCAATATCAACCCGGACACCGTCGCCGCGCGCACCGAACTCGACGGCTACGTCCGCCGGTACTACCGCCGCTCCCTGGACGAAATGTCCACGATCCAAGCCTATTTCGGCGGTTCTGCCGAGGAATGCGTCCATTGGCTCGGACGGTACATCGATGCGGGTGCGCAGCATCTGGTGCTGCGCATCGGCTCACTGCAGGCCCGCCGCCAGCTGGATCTGCTGGCCGACGCCCTACTCCAAACGGCTTGACCTCAGCTCTTCATCTGGGCGATCTGAATCAGGTTGCCGCAGGTGTCGTCGAGTACCGCGGTGACAACAGGCCCCTGATCGAGCGGTTCCTGAGTGAATCGCACGCCGAGCCCGCGCAACCGCTCGTACTCGGCGTACAGATCGTCCACCGCGAACGACGTGAACGGAATTCCGTCCTCGACCAGCGCCTCCTTGAACGGCCGGACCGCCGGATGCCCATCGGGCTCCAACAGCAGTTCGACGCCGTCCGGTTCCTGTTGCGACACGACCGTCAGCCAGCGCGCCTCGCCGAGCGGAATCTCGGTCTTCTTCACGAAGCCGAGCACCTCGGTGTAGAAGCGCAATGCTTTGTCCTGATCATCGACCAGAACGCTGGTGATATTGATGCGGATCATCGGTCCTCCTGGAGCCAGCGGTGGGTGAGCCGCCGCAGTGGTTCTCGGTTCAGATGGTGGAATTTGTACCGGCCGTCCCGGCGCGTGGTCACCAGACCGGCGGCCGCCAGCACATCCAGATGCTGCGAAATCGCCTGCCTGCTCGATGTGAGCTGGTGGCCCATGGTGAGCCGGGTGCAGAGCTCGAACAAGGTCTGGCCGTCGCGATCGGCCAGTTCGTCGAGGATCGCCCGACGTGTGGGGTCGGCCAGCGCCTTGAAGACATCGCCGCTCACACTCCTCACTATAGGCAAGTAGCCACTTGCCTATCAAGTGGAGTTCAGATCGGAAAACAGGGCGGGCGAATGTGTCGGGGCCCGAGTTAGATTGGGTTGATGAGCTATGAGTTCGTGGTGCTGCCCGCGGGCGCGGCGGCATCGCCGGGGGACGTACTTCCTTATTTTCGATCCAGACGCGGGCAACCCGCCGATGACCACCTCTACCAGACCGTCATCGCCGGACTGCACGGCTGGAACAGCCGAATTCCGGCCGCCGCCCGGCATGCCAGGCTGCGGATCGAGGCCGCCGGAGACTCGGTGCGGGTGACCGCCGCCGACAGTGTGGATCGCCGCAGGACTCGCGGCTCCGCGATGGACTACGCCGCGCCGCGGGTACGCGAACTCATCGAAGCCCTCATCGCGGGTTTCGCATATGAAATCTACGATGCGCGGACCAACACCTTGACCAGCTCCGAAATTCGCCGCTACGCCTCGATCGATATCGGCGGTGAACGCAAGTTTTCCTCACTCACCCAGCGCGAGGTTTTCGACTGGATCCGCCAACTTCATCTGCTGGCCGCCACCCCGTACCTGATCGCCGAAAAGCGAAACGACGCAAAGAGTTTCATCCGGGCCCACCGCAACTTTCCGATCGACTACACCCTCGAAATCCACCACCCGATCCGCGACCAACGCCTCCGCGCCACAATGACCGACGGCGCTACCGTCGCCCAACTCATCTGGGACTGGGCCTGCGACGAGTGGAGCCGGCTGGACGGCATCGATTGGGCAGCGTTGGACTGAATCCGGCAGCACCACTGGGTAATTCGCGCTAAAGGCCGCTTGCCGGACGATCCATTCGATACGCGGACATGCCTGCCGCCACTCGAGCCACAGGGACCCACACAGATCATGGTCCAACCGGGCGCGCGGGTCAGCTGCGTGTCATCGGCTACTTCGAGCACATCGTCGAGCAAGCCGTCTGCTCAGTGTTGGCCCGCGAGCGGCAGCACGCGCGTGAGAGTCCGGTCGAGATCGCGACCCGAGCGCAAGGTAGTGGCGCAATTCGGTCACCGCGGCCACGCCGGAAAGCTATTTATCTCTGGGACAAGACATTCGCCTACGACGAATGCCCCGGCAGGACACATACCGTGTCCAGCCCGAGCACATGGTTGAGCCGACCGAAGGCCAGCCACGATCCGATGCTCATACTCAATTCGACGATTTCGGACTGGCTGTACTGCGCGCGCATCCGATCCCAGAACTCGTCATCGAGATTGTGGTGATCGGTGGCGTAGCGTTCGGCGTATTCGGCGGCCAGCCGGGTGCGTTCGTCGAACAACTCGGTGGTGCGCCAGTTGGTCACCGCGTCCGCGAACTCCGGCTCCACCTTCTGACCGTCGCGTTCGGTGCGCCAATCCAGGCAGAAGATGCAGCCGTTGACCTGGGCGATCTTCAGTCGTGCCGCCTCGAATTCGCGCAGTCCGAGGGTCGAATGCGAATACACCGACAGCGAGAAGTTCGAGGCGGCCACGCCGATGCCGGGCACCATCTCGCCCCACACGTAACCGATCGGGTCCTTGCCCTCGGGGATGTCGATGATCATGGATGCTTCCTTCCGAGCTTGCCGACTGCGGGACGCAGTGGGATATCGAGTGCGTCATAGAGTCCGGGTTCGGCGGCAACGAGCCAGTCGATGGCATTCACCAATCGGCCGACCGCGGTGGCATTGCCGCCCGCGGAACGGTTTCCGTCCTCGTCGGCGGCCTCGATGGTGATTTCGATGCGCGGGTGGCCCTCGATGAGCACACGGTGCGCGCCCTCGCCGTCCGGCGGCGTCGGCCAGTCGGGGGCGCAGGACGGGTGGATCCGGGTGACGTGCTCGATGACGATGCGCGGCTCGCCCTCGACGATCCCCTGCACCTCGAATCGCAACGCGCCCTGCGTACCCGACGCGAACTCACCCATGCGCTCGGTGGTCACGGTGGCGTCGAGCGCGCGGCGGTCCAGGGTTTCGCGGATCTCCTCGAGCTCGACGGCGAGCGCCCGCGCCATCAACCGAATCTGCCCGCCCCACACCATGGTCGGGATGCCCGGCGCCACCATCGGCGGCAGATAGTCCATCGGCTGGCCCATACCGACCAGATAGCGCACCGAATCGGGCTGGTCGTAGGTGGTGTAGTCGAAGATCTCCTGACAGCGGATCACATCAACGGTGCTGCCGAGTCCGCTCATCAGCAACGGCAGCACATCATTGCCCCAGCCGGGATCGACACCGGAGACGAACAATGACCCGCCGCCCCGCGCGATCGCCGCCAGCACCGGATCGCGCATTTCGGGTGGGGCGCTGCGCGGATCGTAGAGCGCGTACAGCGCCGGGGTGACGACGACCGCGCCGGACTCGATGGCCTGGACGATGTCGGCGAGCGCGTCGTCGGGGCGGATATCACCGGAGGCCGCGTACACCACAGCCCGCGGTCCGGCGGCCAGGGCCGCGTCGACATCGGCGGTCGCCGGGACGCCGAGGTCGTAGTCGAGTCCCGCGAGCCGCCCCGCATCGCGGCCGACCTTGTCCGGATTGTGGACGAGCACGCCCGTGAGTTCCAGCGCCGGGTGTGCGCCGACGGCGCGGATGGCCGCGCGGCCGACATTGCCGGTGCCCCAGACGATCGTGGGGATCATCGAGTGAGCGTAGCAAGCGCTTGGTTCGGCGACTGGGACTATGGGAATTACGCAGTGGGGCTAGGGAATTCGCACGGCTATTTCGCGGTGTTGTAGCGGACCAGATAGTCGGCGAACCGCCCGATGTCGGCGTCATCCCACGCCGTCAAGCGCTCGGCGAATTCCTGATGGCGACGCCGCTCGGCCACCCCCGCGACCCGCCGACCCTCCGGTGTCGGCCGCAGGATGTGGTTGCGGCGGTTCTCCGGATCGATCTCCCGAGTCAGGTAGCCCAAGCGTTCCAGTGCGCCAACCTGCCGACTGACCGTGGACTTGTCGAGCACGAAGTGGTCCGCGAGATCGGTCGCCTGACAGCCGTCGCGCTCGATGACCAGATCCAGAATGCTCGACGCCACCAGCGACAACTCCGGATGCAACTCCGAGGCGCGGCCGCGGGCGCGCCGAGCGAAGGCGGTCAGTTCACGCTGGATGACGTGGATCGCCGCGGTGCGCGGTTCGGTGGGCATGATTGCACTATACATCAGTTGTATGATACAACGATGATGGTTGTATTTACCAACTATTAGGAGTTGACCTTCATGCGTTCGCACCAGCTACGGCATGTCGCCGGACATCTGCTGACCCCGATGCTGATGTGTCTGGGCATGGCACTGGCATATCTGGGCGCATTTCATCAGCCCGAGCCGAACCATCTGAAGGTGGCCGTGGTCGGCACATCTGCGCGGGACATGGTGCTGGCGCAGACCATGAAGGACAAGGCCGGTGACGCACTCGAGGTCGTCACGCTGCCCACCCGCGACGACGCCATCGCACAATTGCGCGATCGCACGCTCTCCGGGGCGTACATTCCCAACACGCAACATCCCGAACTGCTTGTGGCCAAAGCCAATTCCGACACCACGGCGATGGCGGTCGAGTTGGTGTTCCGACAGGTCGCCGGGACGCAGGGCGTGCCGATGACGGTCACCGATATCACCCGGACGGCCAGTGGTGACCCCACCGGACAGGGTCTGTTCTTCCTGCTGGTCGCCCTGAGTATCGGCTCCTACGGCAGCGTCGCCGCGATAGGTGCGGCGGGTGCCGGACTGTCCATGCGGGTGCGCGCGGTGATCGGCCTGGTGACCTCGCTGGTGGTCAGCATCATCGGGATCGTGGTGGCCGCGCCGGTCTTCCATATCGTCGACCACGATTACGCGGCGATCTGGGCGATGGGCTTGCTGTACTCGGCGGGCATCATCACCGTCGGTATCGGACTGCATACCTTCCTGAAGCGCTGGACCACGCTGGCGCTGATGGTGCTGTTCGTCATGCTCAACTTCACCACCTCCGGCGGCATCTACCGCCCCGAACTGCAGAACGGCTTCTTCGGTTCGCTGCACGCCTTCTGGAACGGTGCGGGTTTCGTGGAGGGTGCGCGCAGCCTGCTGTACTTCGACGCAGGTGCGGGATTCGCCGGCCGCATCGCTAGCCTGTTCGTGTGGCTGGCCGTCGGCGCGGTACTGCTGGTGGTGGCCGCGCGACACGAACGCCGCAACTCCCCCGCTCCCGCCGCTGCCGTGCGTGCACAGCGGCCCGCCGCGGCCGAGGAGGAAATGGAAGAGGCGGTCGGCGTCTGACACCTCCGCTTTCCCGGTCGCGTCGCATCGCGGTCCGGGACCGGGTACGATGATCGCATCGCCGCTCTGGCATTCGAATTCCGCAGAACCTGATTTATATGTAACCGTGAGTTACATATAAATGTGTGACCATCGCAGGATCGGGCATGAACTGCAATTTCGCATGGCGTGCAACGTCTTCGAACACACCGAGTTGATCGGCCGCCCTGTCGGGTGCAAGATCGTGGACGTGTCGCGTGGCGGCGCCGGGTGGACGGCGATCGGCATGGAGGCACCATGATCGAGGAGTCCGCCGTGCGTCCACATTCGCGCTCGCACTGAGGTCGAGCGGGGCATCGAGGCCCCACGCATTCCAGCCCCCTTCGCGGAGCCGCACGGCCCGTGCGTCTTCCTCTCGAACGAGAGACGATCCATGGCATCAACCGACCTCGACGCAAGCCGGGCGCGCGCCCTCGGACAGGAACTGGTGGCGATACACGACTGGCTGCGAACCGAACTCACGCGAATCCGCGCGGATGTCACCGCGTATGCGGCAGGTTCCGAACTGCGGCCGACGCAACTTCGCGCGCACTGCACGGCATTCTGCGCCGCGCTGACCCGGCACCACACCGGCGAGGACATCGCAGGGTTCCCGGCACTTGCCGGCCAATTCCCCGAACTGGCCCAGGTATTGGCCGAACTGCGCACCGACCACCAACTGGTCGCCGAAATCCTGCGCAGACTGACCGAACTGCTCGACTCGATCGGGCCGGACAATGCCGATACCGTACGGCGGGAACTCGATGGATTGGCCGCCATCCTGGAATCGCACTTCCACTGGGAGGAACGCAGGCTCGTGCAGGCTTTCGACGAACTCGAAATGGGTAACAGGACGGGCGAGGAACTTCTCGGCGTCACGGTCGCGGTGGATCGCATGCGGTCCGCTCGGGACTGAAGCAGCCACCACATCAGGGGCGGGTACGGTATTACCGGCCGGACCGCGTAGACAGGGGCGAGGAAGCATCGGTGAAAGGTCGGGGCGCGATATGAATCAACCGTATTCGCACTGGTATGCCCAGAATTCGCCGGAGAACCTACCGCTGGCCGCCCGCTACCACTCCGCCGACCCGATCACCTGGAACGGCAGCCTGATCTACCCGATGTACACCGAACAGGTCGGATCCGCGCCGATCCTGGTCACCATGAAGCTGCTGTCCGCGGCACCGCCGGCGGGTCTGCGCGGACACGGAATCGGGCTGTCGGTGGTCGACGGGCACATCGGCATCGATGGCAGACGGCTGGCCGGGGTCGACGTATGGAGTGATGCCCTCGCCGACGGCGTCACCTTCGAGCTGGTCCCGACCGATCCGGGCGCACTGTTCTCGCTGACCCCGGTCTGGGTCGACGGATTCGGCGCACAGAAATCCTGGTCGGGCAACTACGGCATCCTCATCGAACAACCACCGACCGGCCGCATCATCCTCTGGTGCAGTGTCGGCGAGGGCCCGCCGAATTTCGCCAACCTGGTGGTCGAGGTGGAAACCGCGAATCTGCCCGCCGTCTCCGCCTCGGCGCCTGCCGCCGCGCCCCAGGCGCCACAGCCCGCGCAACTCCCACCAGACGGATCCGTCCAGCCGACGCCACCGACTCAGCCGCAGCGCGCCGCCTCTGTCTCCCCTGAGCAGCCTCGGTTCCATGAGCGGCAGCCGACACCCCCTGACCTCGAATTGGTGCGGTTCCCGGAACCACTGCAAACGACATCCGCACGCCCCGAGCTCCCGGCGGCCGAGCAGACCACACCGTTGCGAACGACGCCCGCCCGGTTGCCGGAACCGTCAGTAGCCGAGCAGGTTCCGGTGATGCAGGAACGGGCAGCGGATACCGACCACGCCGGGCTCCCGGAACCACCGCAGCCCGCGCAATCCAAATCGCAGGAGCGCGCGAAGGATGGTGAACGCGGCTATCGCGCCGCCCTCTACGACCTCGGCGTCGCCATGTTCGGCCGCGGCGAGGAGGAACAAGCCTGCGGTCTGTGGGCACAGGCTGCAGCGGCCGGGCACGCCGGCGCGGCCTATGACCTCGGCGTCGTTCTGTTCAATCGTGGTGAGCTCGGCGATGCCGAGCGCTGGTGGCGCACCGCGGCCGAGCGCCGCGAATCACGCGCTATGACCGGGCTCGCCGAGCTCCTCGAACGCCAGGGCAATCACGCCGAAGCCGAGATCTGGCGCGCCTGCATTGCCGAGGAAAAGACCGACGAACACGATCAATCGGTGAATTCAGCCTGAGTGGCAGCAGGTTTCGCCGCCGGTCCGATCGCGGACAACTCCTGCGTGCTCTAGGTTTGCCCGTATGGCAGGTAGTCCTGGCTTGAACGGAGCGTGCGTGGTCCCCGCGTACTACATCCGGCCCCGCGCGGCAGCCCGGCCTCTGCCAACGCACTGCGCTGCTCCCGTTCCTCGATCGATCTGATCGATTTCTCCAGTTCTGACCGAACTGCGATGGGCTGCGCCCCTCGTCTCCCCGGACCGCTGGCTCACCCTCTACCAGGCATTGAGCTAGCGAATCAGTTGCCCAACTCGGCCGCCATCGGGGTATCGGCGGAGCTACGATGCGCAGATGGCGCACCCCGCTCCGCCGGTTCCGGGGGCGACGGTCGCTCCGGACCGGTCGCCGGGCGGTCCGCGCGGCACCGGGGTCGCCGAGGTCGTCGAGCAATTCGCGCAGGCCTGGCGGGTGGCCGATAGGCCCCCGGATCTGCCTGCCTACCTACCGGACTCCCCAGCCATCCGCCGCGTGTCGCTGATCGAGCTGATCAAGGTCGACTTGGCGAACCGGTGGATGCGCGGCACCGAGCCGAAGCGTCTCGCCGAATACGTCGAGGACCTGCCGGAATTGCGCACTTGGCCGCTTCCGCCGGATCTCATCTACGAGGAGTTCCACGTCCGCAGGCGCGCGGGCGGTTCGGTAGATGTCGAGGAATACACCGCGGCCTATCCCGAACAGGCCGAGCAACTCTCGGAGATGTTGGCCACCGACGATTACCGCAGCACTCTGCTGGCCGTTTACGCCGATCCGGTGAACCTCGACGAGATCGATGTCGGCCAGAAGATCGACGACTTCGATCTGATGACCGGGCTGGGGCGTGGCGCGTTCGCGCGAGTGTTCCTGGCCAGACAGCGCTCCATGCAACGGCTCGTCGCGGTGAAGATCTCCCAGGACAAGAGCGCAGAACCGCAGACCTTAGCTCAGCTCGATCACGACTACATCGTGCGGGTCTTCGACCAGCGGGTGCTGGAGAGTCGCCGCCTGCGCCTGCTGTACATGCAGTACGTGCCGGGCGGGACGCTGTTCACGGTGCTCGAGCGGGTGCGCAACACACCGGCGGCCGAACGCTCGGGCGCACTGCTGGTCGATGTCATCGACTCCGTACTCGCCGACAAGGGTGAGATCCGCCCGAGCGAATCCCCCGTGCGCGCCGAACTGGTCGAACTGTCCTGGCCGGAGACCATTGCCTGGCTCGGGCGCAGACTGGCCCAGGCACTGGACTACGCCGGACGCTGCGGAGTGCTGCACCGCGATATCAAACCGGCCAATGTGCTGCTGACCGCCGAGGGCATTCCGAAACTCGCCGATTTCAATATAAGTTTCAGCGGCAATGTCTCCGGGGACAGCCCCGTCGCCTACTTCGGTGGCTCGCTGGCCTACATGTCACCGGAGCAGCTGGCCGCTGTGCACCCGGACAGAACGACGACAGCCGCCGATCTCGATACCCGCAGCGATCTCTACGCGTTGGCCGTCATGCTGTGGGAATTGCTCACCGGCCGTAAGCCTTTCGATGACGACAAGGCGAACGGCGGCGATCGCACCGCACTCGATGGCATGTTGGAGCGCCGCTCGGGCAGTCCGCAATCGCTGCCCTATCAGGATCTTCCGGCCGATTGCCCGGCCGCGCTGCGCCGCGCACTGGTCCGCGCCCTCGACCCGGATCCGGATAAGCGGTGGGCACGCGGGGCGGATATGGCCCAGCAGTTCGATGTCTGCCTGGACGCGCGCGCCCGCGACCTGGTCGACCCGCCGCCGCACAGTTGGCGGTTGCGGGCCCGAGTGCTCATGCACCTCATCATGGCGCTGGCCATCGGCGGTCCGAATGCGCTGGCAATCCTGTACAGCTACAACCACAATCGCACGCTCATCATCGCCAAACTGGACGAGCAGGCGCAGCTCCGCTTCGACCAGATCGCGCTGGCCACCTACGGCATCTGCTTCCTGATCGGGATCGTCGTCACCAATGTGCTGGTGGTCGATCTGTGGTCCATTTCGCGCGGGCTACGCAAGGGCAAGTCCTACGACGCGCAGGCCCTGGCGCGCGCCCGCAGCGAGACCCTGCAACTGGGTCGCCGAAATGTGTTGACCTGCTTCGCATTATGGGTATCGGCCGGTGTCGTCGTCCCGGTGTCGGTGCAGGTCTCGGGCAACCACCTCACCGCCCAGGCCTATGTGCACTTCTTCATCACCCAGATCGTTTGCGGCGCGATCGCCATGGCCTACCCGTATTTCCTGGTCAGCTTCTATGCGGTGCGCAGCATCTACCCGATGTTCCTGCCGCACGGCGGACTCGGCGCCGCCGACGGCGGCCAACTGCGCCGGCTCGACCGCAGCAGCACCTACTTCCTCGCCATCGCCGCGGCGGTACCGCTGCTCGGCGTCGCGGGCGCGACGTTCATTCCCGCCGAGGATATTCCGGCGGTCATCGTGCCGCTGCGTGTGCTGTGCGTGGGCAGCGCGCTGGCTTTCGTCGCCATCTACTGGTTGTTCCGGATGCTCGAACAAGACCTCGCAGCTCTGGAACGTATTGTCACCCGCTGATCAGCCGGGCTGGATGAGCATGCGAGACGGCTCTGTAAGGCATTGGTACGCAGAGGTAACAGTTAGGTCAAGAGCCCGGCGATTGCCAGACGATTGTCGTGCGGCGCGTCACCAGCGAACCGAGTCCCGCAGGCCAGGTGGCGCTGCACAATGTGATCTAGAGGTGCTTCGTGCCCTGTCATTGCGCGAGGACTGGGGAACCGGGAGCGAATATGACCGCCAGAACAGATCTCGAACAAGAACTGGGCGGCGCCGTCGCGGCCCTCGATCAACTCTCCGAGGCGGAAACCGCCGAACTGCTGACCCTGTTCCGCGACGCGCGCAGGGCCGAGACGGCCGGACTCACCCAGGCCGTCGACGGACTGCTCGGTGCACTGCCCTGGCCGCTGAGCACCGCGGCGAAGAAGGTCATGTTCGGGAATCGGCTCGGCTGATGGCCGATCTAGTGACCAGGGCGCAGCTGGTTCTGCTGGCCCGCACTCTGCATGTCCCCGCCGAACGCCTGGCCCACTTGGAGAAACTCGGCGCCGAGCAACTGCACGAACTGCAACAACGCATGGCGCGCACCCTTTTCGACAACCACGCCGCGACCTTCGGACGGCTCAGCAAGCTGGTGCCGATAATTCCGCTGAGCATTTCGATACCGCTGGTGCAGCGAGTCGTGCCGCCGATGATGGGCGGTCGCGCCGCGGGAGCGGTCGGCATCGAACATCCCAAGAAGGCGGCGGAAGCTCTCGGGATGCTGGATCCGAAATATGCCGCCGATTGCGCGCCGTATATCGACCCGCGTACCGTCGGCCGACTCGCCGAGGTCGCGCCGCCGGAACCGGTCGTGCGGGTGGCCAACGAGTTGATGCGCCGCAAGGACTATGTCACCGCCGGTCCGTTCCTCGGCTTCGCAACGACGCAATTGGTCCGTGCCATCGAGGCGGGCGTCCCTGACGACGAGGGCCTGATCCTCTCGGCCGCCTACGCCTACTCCGGCCCGAATATCAGCGCGATCGTGCGCCAACTGCTGTCCGGGCCGCTGGACCGGATACCGCATATCCTCGACACCGTCCTCGCCGGTTCCACCGAGCTGCGTCTGGCGGCGGTATCGGTCTTCGCCCGCTGCGACGAGGACGTGATCGAGGCCCTCGGCGACATCCTGCTCGATATCGGCCCGCCCGAAGCCATTACCGAACTCGCCGCCACCTTCATCGAGCACGGCGCGATCAACGACATGCTCCGGTTCGCCGCATACCTGAGCCCATCGGCGCTGGACACCTTGGCGGCCAATCCGATCACCGCGGATCCGGCGGCGATGGCGGCACTGGTCGCCGCGCTCGCGGGGCAGCGCGATCCGATACTCTGGCGCGGCCTACTCGACCTGGTCGAGCGCACCGATGCCGAGATCCAACGCCGAGTCGGTACCCGGCTACTGGAATTGCCCGAATCAACCGTGACCTCGATACCCGGCATCGCGACAAAGGGCCGGTTGTGGTCGACACTGCTGAGAGTCCTCTCCGAGGCTGATGCCGATACTCAGGCCCGCCTCGGCGAGCTATGGGCCAAGTTGGCCGCTGACGATCGCACGGATATCCAGGGAAGGGCCCGCGATCTCGGACTCGCGACGCGCCTGGCGACACTGACAGTCACACTGGACATCTACGGCTGACACCCGGTGCACATTCGCGGTCAGTGCAGCCAAATGCATACGTGCGCAGCCGGTCTCGGGTGAGGTGATCCGAGACCGGCTGCATCGCAGGCGGATTACACCGGCGTGAAGTCCCGGCTCGCGATATACGTCGGTCGCGGGGCCGGGGCGGCGAACGGCTCCACCAGCGTGTTCTCCACGCTGTTGAACACCAGGAAGATATTCGACCGCGGGAACGGCGTGATGTTGTTCGACGAACCGTGCATGATATTCGAATCGAACAGCAGGGCCGATCCGGCGCTGCCGGTGAACTGGGTAATGCCGTACCGGTTCGCCAGCGCATTGATATCCGCGTGCGTCGGTACGCCGATCTCCTGCTCCTGCAACGACTCCCGATAGTGCTCGGCCGGCGTGCTGCCGGTGCACGGCACGAAGGTGCGGTGCGAGCCGGGCATCACCATCAGGCTGCCGTTGATCGGATAGTTGTTGGTCAGCGCGATGGACAGGCTCACCGCACGCGGTGCTGGCATGCCGTCCTCGGCATGCCAGGTCTCGAAATCCGAATGCCAGTAGAAGCCGGTGCCACGGAAGCCGGGCATGTAGTTCACCCGGCTCTGATGGATGTAAACATCCGAGCCGAGCACCTGCCTGGCCAATCCGGCTACCCGGGATTCGCGCACCAGATCGGCGATCGCGCCGCTGAGCCGGTGCACCTCGAAGACCGAGCGCACCCGGTTCGAGGACTTCTCCACGATCACCCGGTCGTCGCCCTGCAGCGCCGGATCACCGGCGAGACGGTCGATCTCGGCACTGAACTCCGCGACCTCGGCGGGTGTCAACAGCTCTTCGACGATCCCGAAACCATTGGCATCGAAGGAGGCCAGGTCTTCGGAATCGACCGTGCCCCACACGGTGGGATCGGTCCGGTCCCGGTGCTCGCCTGCCGTGACGAGTCGAGTCGGGTAGCGATCGTCGGTCTGCACCAACGTCATTGCGCCTCCTATCCGCTTACCTGGGCCGCGACGAGCGGGTAGACGCCGTCGCTGTCGTGGACCTCCTGCCCGGTGACCGGCGGATTGAACACGCACATCATCCGCATATCGGTGCGTACCTCGAGACGGTGGCGCTCGTGTCCGTCGAGCAGATACATCGAGCCCGGCGCCAATTCGTAGCTGACGCCGTGGTCCAGATCCGTCAGTGTGCCCGCACCTTCGATGAGCCACACCGCCTCCACGTGGTGGCGGTAGTGGAACTCGTGCACGGTGCCGGCTTCGATGCTGGTCTCGTGGAAGGAGAATCCGACGTCGTCGCCACCGAGCACGATGCGCTTACTACGCCAGCCCTGCCCCGCGACATCGCGTTCGGTGCCGGTGATCTCCGCGGTGCTGCGCACGATCATCTCAACGCTCCTGTCCGCAAACGGTGCCGATCGCGCCGGTCAGCACTCGCAGACCATGCTCGACCTCGTCGTCGGTGACCGTCAATGGCGGCAGCAACTTCACCACTTCGTCCAGCGAACCGGAGGTCTCGACCAGCAGGCCACGCTCGAAGGCGACCTGGCAGACCTTGCCGGCCTGGGAGGGATCGTCGAAGACCACACCGTGCACCAGTCCGCGACCGCGCGTCGAAATGCCAGGGAAGTACTCGGCCGCTTGGGCCAGGGCCGCACCGATGCGCTGTCCCTTGGCCTCGGTCGAGGCCTGCAGGGTGCCGTCGGACCAGAAGTGCTCGAGCGCGGCCTGTGCGGTGATGAAGGCCGGGTTGTTACCGCGGAAGGTGCCGTTGTGCTCACCCGGGGCCCACACGTCGTGCTCCGGCTTGAACAGCACCAGCGCCAGCGGCAAACCGTAGCCGCCGATGGATTTCGAGAGCGTCACGATATCGGGGGTGATACCGGCGATCTCGAAGGAGAAGAACGGTCCGGTCCGGCCACAGCCCATCTGCACATCGTCGACGATCAGCAGAATGCCGCGCGCGGTGCACAATTCGGACAGATGCCGCAACCACTCCGGCCGCGCGATATTCACCCCACCCTCACCCTGCACCGTCTCCACGATCACCGCCGCGGGCCGGTCGAAACCGGACGAAGTGTCGTCGAGCACCCGCTCCATCCACTGGAAGTCGGCAGTCGTGTTGTCGAAATAGCCGTCATAGGGCATATGCGCGGCATGCACCAGCGGCACACCGGCGCCGGCCCGCTTGGCGGCGTTGCCGGTCACCGACAGCGCACCCAGCGACATGCCGTGGAAGGCGTTGGTGAAGCTGATGATCGTCTCGCGTCCGGTGACCTTGCGGGCCAACTTCAGCGCGGCCTCGACGGCATTCGCGCCGGTCGGGCCGGGGAACTGGACCTTGTAATCCAGGCCGCGCGGTGTGAAGACGGTGTCGCGCAAGGTTTCCAGCAGTCCGCGCTTGGCCACGGTCGACATATCGAGGCCGTGGGTGATCCCGTCACCGGCGATGTAGTCCAGCAGCGGCTGCTTGAGCACCGGATTGTTGTGGCCGTAATTCAACGCCCCTGCTCCGGCGAAGAAGTCGAGGTAGTCCTTCCCGTCCTCGGCGCGCAACCAGCTCCCGGACGCGGTGGTGAACACCGTCGGCCAGGCGCGGCAATAGCCACGGACATTGGATTCGAGCTCCTCGAAAATGGTCGTCTCGGCGGTAATCATCGTCGATCCTCCTGCTTTCGGGCGGTGGGGGCGATCAAATAGAGGTCTTCGGCAGCGTGGCTGTCCGGGAAGAGTTCGGAATCGAACAAGGGGTGTTTGCTCAGCTCGGCCGACCGGCGACGCGCCACCGAGGCGAACATCGCGATCGAGGCCGGGTTGTCCGGGGCGATCGTGGTCTCCAGTGCCGAAACACCGGCGCCGGCGACGGTGTCGAGCAACGTGTCCAGCAACGCCGCGCCGAGGCCTCGCCCCCGCTGTTCGTGCTCGACCGCGACCTGCCACACGAACACCGTCTCCGGCGCCTGCGGACGCAGGTAGCCGATCACGAATCCGACAACCCGGCCACCGACTTCGGCAACCACCGAGGTGCTCGCGAAATCACGACACCACAGCAGGTAGGCGTAGCTGGAGTTGGTGTCGAGAACCTGCGAATCCCTGGCGATACGCCAGATCTGGGCCGCGTCACCGACTCTCGGCGGGCGCAGCACCGGCTGCGTGTGCGGTCCGGAAATCGGTACGGCCGAAGGGTATTCGGTGACCGACGGTTCGATCGTCTTGGTGGACAAGGTGTGCAGTGACATACGTCTCCCTGGTCGGGTCTGCAGTACTTATCCAGGCTTACGAAGCAACTTTGAGGTGAACCTGTCGAACTCTTTGCGGTTGTATTACGAAAAGATCACAACCGCAGGCAGCGTCATACTTCGGTGCCACTGCGGCATTGGTCACAGGCTCAGCGCTGCAGATCGAGTCGGTAGCCGAGACCTCGCACGGTGACCACGATGCGCGGCTCGGAGGCGTCCAGCTCGATTTTGGTGCGCAGGCGGCGCATATGGACATCGACGATCCGCTCATCGCCGAAAAAGCCGTCGTCCCATACTCTTTCGAGCAGAACGGTGCGGCTGAGCACTCGTCCCGGCGATTCCGCGAGTTCGCAGAGCAATTTGAATTCGGTGATGGTGAGCCGGATTTCGTCTTCGCCGCGGCGTACCGCCCCACCGTCGCGATCCAGCACCAGTTGTCCGTCGGGATGGGCGTCGAGCACGGCCTCGCGCGGCGCTTCGCGCTCCATGGTCAGGCGCGCGCGACGACGCAACGCCCGCATGCGCGCGGAGATCTCCTTGATCTCGAACGGCTTGGTTACATAGTCGTCGGCGCCAGCCTCCAGCGCGGCCACCACATCATGGGTGTCATCGCGCGAGCTGACCACGATAATCGGCACATCGTGCTCGCGGCGGATCTCCCTGATGCAATCGAAACCGTCCATATCGCCGAGCATCAGCTCGACGATCATCACATCCGGAGCGCCATTGCTGCGCAGATACGTCAGCGCGTCCTCGGCCTCATGCGCCTCGGCAACGTCGTAACCCTCGTCTTCCATGGCCGTGCGCAGTGCGCCACGGACCACTTCGTCGTCGTCAACGATCATCAGGTTTGCGGTCAAGCCCTCATCCCTTGCAGCCACGCGGACGCGACGCGACGCGGGGACTCGCGTACCCAGAACCGACGCGAAAGTCCGCACATCGAGCACCTTTGCCAACTGCTTGAATACCCGGACCGACCAATTTGTAAACGGCAGGTCACGGGCAGTCGGTTAGCGTCCGGCTACTCCACCCTGCGCATGAAGACCCGATTTGTGCAAATTGCACGTGACATGCGACACATTTCGGCCAGTGTCACCATTCGTCCCGATGGGACTGTTCCAGCCGGTTGAAGTTGCTCGGTCCGCCGTCGGCCCTACGCTCCTGATAGCGGAACATCAACCGCCGCGCGTCGAAGGTGGCGAACCATTCGTCCCAGCCCACCGCGCGCAGCACCGCGCCGCCGTACCCCGGGAAATCGAAGCGCAGGACGCCGAGGCGACCGTCGTATTCACTGCCGGGCATGGTGGCCGGGCGCGCACCGCGCTGCTCGGCCCACCGCCGGATCACTTCGTGATTGCGGGTGACGAGGAAGCGGCCGGGCTGCTGCGGGCCCTCGCCGCGAACGACTGATTCCGGCGGTTTTTTCAGCGACCTGAAAGCCCCCGGTCCGGCGTACGGATCTCGGGTGGCCGGTCGTCGCTGATCGTTCATGACGACCTCCTTGCGCGTCGGCATCAATGGTCCGGTTCCTCTTCGCGTACCCGCGTGCGACGCCGGGCAAACAGTGGATCCGATCACTATGAAACCCATTGCGCCACAATGTATTCAACCCGCCGATCAGTCGCGTAGCGCGGCGTCGCGCAACTTGCCGAGCGTTCTGGACAGTATGCGAGAGACATGCATCTGCGAAACGCCGAGCTGTTCGGCGATCTGGGACTGGGTCATGGACTCGAAGAAGCGCATGACCAGCACCTCGCGTTCCCGGTCGGGCAGCTCCTCGATCAGCGGCCGGACCGCCAGATAGTCCTCTACATACTGGTAGCTGGGCTCGTCTTCACCGAGACTGTCCAGCAGCGGTTGCGGCGCATTCTCGATGTCGTCGCCGGCCACCGCGTCGATCGAACTCGACTGATATGCATTGCCCGCGATGAGTGCCTGGGTGACCTCGACCAGATCGACATCCAACTCGGCGGCGATCTCGCGCGCCTTGGGCAACCGGCCCAGCCGCTGCGATAGCGCCTCGATGGTCGGACCGATGCTGAGCTGGATCTCCTTGGTGCGCCGGGGCACCCGCACCGCCCAGGTGTTGTCCCGGAAATGCCTTCGCACCTCGCCCATGATCGTCGGCACCGCGAACGACAGGAACGAGGAACCGCGCGACACATCGAAGCGGTCGACGGCCTGCACCAGACCCAATCGGGCCACCTGCAAAAGATCGTCGAAGTTCTCGCCGCGCCCGGAGAATTTGCGCGCAATGTGTTCGGCCAGTGGCAGGCACCGGCCGATCAGCTCCTCGCGCAACAGTTCTCGACGGTGATCGGCCGGGTCGATGGCGGCGATCTTTTCGAAGAGCGGCTCGATATTGTCGTAACTGTCGCGGTGCGCTCTCGAATCAGCCGCCATCACCGCTCCGTGCCCAGCTGAAGTCGACGACAGTCGGATATCCGGAAACCACGCTGTCGAACGGCTCTTGCGCCGCCGAGATCGACTGTGTCAGCGTGCGGACGATATGCCAGCCGAATCCGGCTTGGCCGACCACCTTCTCCGATACCGCGACCGCGGCCACGCGCACGAACATCTCGTGATCGTTGTAGGTGAAATCACAGTCCAAGGTCGAGCCCGGTGTCGCCTCCAGGATCAACGAGGTCGCTACCTCATCGAGCGCGAGCCGGATGTCGACTACTTCATCGATCGCGAAATCCGCGATGAGCGCGACTGTTTCGGCGAGCGCGCGCAGCATGGTCAGCTGCTCCAACTCGGCGGGGATGCGAACCCCTATCGTCGTCGTCGTCTCCGCCGCGGACTGGGAACTCCACTCCCCCATGCCCATCACCACCTCTTTTCCTCCGAGCCGACCGGAACCTGCCTTCGAGTCGGGGGCCATTCGCGACTTACCCGGCCGGTCATCATCGAAACATCGCAACCGGTGTGGATTCGACTCAGTCGGCCTCGATCCGTTCATGCGCAGTCAACAGCAGATGGTCGAACCGCGTGCGCAATTCGGCCATCGAATCGGTCAGCTCGCCGAGATCGGCGATCAACCGGGCGGCCAGCGCCCGCAATTTGATATTGGTCTCCTGCGAGCGCCAGCTCAGCACCCGGAACGCCTGTTCGGCATTGACGCCGTAGACCAGCATCAACGCGCCCTTCGCCTGCTCGATCACCGCGCGGGCCGCATACAGTTCGGGCAGTGCGTCGTCGAGGGTCTCCTGCTGGCGTTCCTCGAGTGCGTCGGTGACATCTATGTAGTAGCCCGACGTCCCGATCACCGTTTCCGCCTCGTCGAGCATCTGATCGGCCACCACGATCACGTGGTGCACACGACCGGTCGTATCGATGATCCGGTGCCGGCTGGAGAACGGCTGCGAGTTTTCGATGGTGTTGGCCAGGGTGTCGGCAACCTGCGCGCGATCCTCGGGGTGCTTATGCGATAACAGCAGTTCGGTGGTCGGTGTCACTGTTCCCGGCTCGTATCCGTGCAACAGCGCGACCTCGTCGGACCACTCCCACCGCTGGTCGGCAAACCAGAAGTAGAACGTGCCGACGTTCTGCGCCTTACCCATGCCGATGACCCGGCCCAACACCTGCGCCTGCTCGGGCGAAACAGATCCACTCTCCGTCACAGCGCAAGTATGGGGCGCGATCATGCTCGGTGCCGGGATATCAGCTCGACCAGGGACTTAAGGCCTCATTATGTGTCGAGCGCGGCGCGCATCGTCGGGAAATCACAACACACGGCGCGTACTCCGGTAATGGCGAGCACCCGGTCGATCTCGCGGCGACCCGAGACGATGCGCACATCGGGGCCGCCGTGCGCGGCCCGCTGGGTGATCGCTCCGATGGTGGCCGCGACCCGAATACTCAGGAATTTGGTGGCGCGCAGATCGAGGACGACCGCATGGCATCGGGTCGTGACGGCGTGTTCGAGCATCGCCCGGAACTCGGAGAGTGCGGCCGCATCGAGTTCACCTTCGGCGCGCACCACCACACAATGTTTACGGCGATCGACGCGTTGCGCCCAGAACCGGTTGCGTGGTCGTTCACCGGCCGGGTGCTGCCCGTTTGAACGGTGCTGAAGAACGGCAGACATTTAAACCTCCCAGAGGGGATTCCGGTCCTGCACGGGCAGGATCGGATCGGCGGGAGGGCGGCGGTATCGGCAGTAGGTAGGACACTTAGGTTGTCGCCACGCTGGGTCAGGTGTCGCTACGCGCTCCCGCTGGCCGAGTCCTGCGTAGTCTGTCGCCACGTCGGACCCAGGGTCGGCTGTAGTCTCAACCTGCTCCTAGTCTGGCACGTGGGCTCGGTCCGATTCAACTGTCGGAACCGTCACGGCCGTCGCGCCACCGCCACGGCGCCACCACCCAGGCCGCCGCGAATAGCAGCGCGACCACCACACCCGCCACCGCACCGGCGATTGTCCCCGCGACGGCAGCCATCACCAGCGTCGTCGCACCGGTCAGCGCGAGGCCGAGCAGCGCGATCCCTGCCATCGCGCAGCGATGGGCCGCCGCCACGACACTGCCCAACCGATGGCGCCGGAACAGGATCCGATGCCACGACACCGGCGCGACCAGGAACACCGTGGCACCCATCGCCGCGGAGACGGTACCCAGATACAGCACCCGCATCGGCTGCGACAAGGTGGTGAATCCGGCCTGGAACGGGAGGATCAGCAGCGCGCTGATCAAGAACTGCACGCCGGTCTGCACGACCCGCAGTTCCTGCACAAGATTGGACCAATTGCGGTCCAGCCGTTGGGTTTCGGTCTCGTGCCTGGCCTTGCGATCCCATTCCTGATCATCTTTGGTCACGGCTGGGTCATCGCCTTTCGATGTCGTCGCCATGGTTGCTCCTGGGTTCGCGCTCCGTGTTGGCGGCGTACCCGCGCCGGGCCGGCATACACCCCGCGATCGTTGATCGCAGCGCCGCTGATTCGGTGTTCGACGGGCGGGTATGCCGGTGATGACGCCGATGCGCTCGGCGGCATCGTTTCGAGGAGGAGCGAGCCATCATGAGAAATACCGGAACCTGCCGAGGTCGCATCGCCGCGGTGGCTGCCGCGGCCGCGCTGGCGGTCTTGGCGAGCGGCTGCGCGGAGGCCCAGAAGGCGGTGAACAAGGGCGGTGACACGCCCTGTAGCGAATTCGTCGCGCAGGACAAGGATAAACAGCGCATCACGGTGACCAAATTCCTCGAGCAGGAACGTAACGGCAATGCGCCGGCGACCAATGATCAGACCGTCGACGCCTCGATAGCCGCAATCGAATTGATGTGCCGGGCACAGGCCAATCCGGACACCCCTATCCGCAAAGCCGACTTGACCGGCATCCTGGTGCCGAAGTAATCACGGTACCGAAAGTAATGGGTTGCCGGACATATTGTCCGGCAACCCATTACCTGTCATACACAGCGATTATCGATAATCACTGCCCCTGCTGGTAAGCGCGCTGGCGCTGTTCGTCGAGCTTGGCTTCGGCACGCTGCTTCTCGGCGGCCGCTTCCTTGCTGGCTGCTTCACGCTGTGATTCCGCCTTGTCCTGCTGGGCTTTGCCTTCATCCCGCAGGTCGTCGTTTCCGAAGACTGCGCCGGCGGCCTCCTTGATCTTGCCCTTGGCGTCTTCGACGACGCCTTCGACTCCTTCGCGGGGACCACTCTTGTGCTCGGACACGATATCTACCTCCGAATTATCGGTTTTCAGGTGGACATTCGCCGCATACCCGGGATCTGCCCGTTGAACCCGAATTCCGAAATTTCGTCGTGGATTCCGTGAATTCCTGCCGCATATCGGGATGTTTCGGTGGTGCGGCAGCGGTTATCGCCGGAGCATGAGGTCCCTGTGGTTGAACGATGCCGAGGTGCCGGCGCGACTACGGCTCATGCCGGGGCTGCGGTTCGACACCGTTGTGATCGGCGCCGGGCTCACCGGCCTGGTGACCGCCCTGCTGCTGGCCGAGAGCGGTGTCGACGTGGCCGTGCTGGAGAGTAGGCGAGTCGGGGCGGGTACCACCGGTGCCAGTACGGCGAAGGTCAGTCTGCTGCAAGGGATTCGAGCGCAGCGGATCCGCGGTCGCCACGGCGATCGAGCGGTGAACGACTATGTCGAGGCCAATCGCGAGGGGCAGCAGTGGCTGTTGCGCTACTGCGCGGAGCATTCGGTGCCCGTTCAGCGCGTCCCGGCGCTCACTTACGCTCAGTCCGAATCTGAAATATCCACTGTGCGAAGGGAATACGAGGCGACACGGGCCGCAGGGCTGGCCACCACGCTCGTCGAGGACCTGGACGTGCCGTTCCCGGCGCACGGTGCGGTCCGGCTCGATAACCAGGCTCAACTCGATCCGATGGCACTGCTTGCCAGTTTGGCCGCCGATATCGAATCGCGCGGCGCGTCGATCTTCGAATCCACGCGGGCCAAGGGCGTGCACGGTGGCGAACACGACCAGTTGGTCATCGAGACCGAGCACGGCGATCTGGTCGCGCGCACGATCATCCTGGCAACCGGCACACCGATACTCGACCGCGGCGGCTTCTTCGCCCGGCTCACCGCCGAGCGCTCCTATCTGAGTGCCTTCCGGGTCGCCGAGCCGATCCCGCACGAAATGTTCATCAGCGCGGGCGAGCCGACTCGGTCGCTGCGGTATACACCGGGACCCGATGGCACGGAGCTACTGCTGGTCGGCGGCAACGGCCACGTGGTCGGACGTACGAATTCCGCGAGCCGCCGGGTCGAGGAGTTGATCGCCTGGACACGGCGGTGTTTCCCCACCGCCGAACCGCTGCAGAGCTGGTCCGCGCAGGACTACCACCCCGTCGACGAACTGCCCTACGTCGGTCCGCTGCTGCCCGGGCAGAATCGCATCCTGCTCGCCACCGGCTACGCTAAATGGGGCTTGACCAACGGCATCGCCGCGGCCTTGGCGCTCGTCGGCCGGGTCAATGGGAAACCACCCCGGTGGGCCGATACCTTCGCCAGCTGGCGCCCGAGCGAACTGAAGTCCATACCTGCCGCCGTATTCGCCAATAGCTCTGTGGCCCAACAACTTTCCTTCGGTTGGCTGCGCATGCTCGGCACCGGTCTCAGTGCAGCGCCTGCCGAGGGCAGCGGCCGCGTCGAACGCCACGGGCTGCGACCGACCGCCGTATGCACTGTCGACGGCGCCACCACCGAGGTATCCGCGGTTTGTCCGCATCTGGACGGCATCGTGTGCTGGAACGATGCAGAGCGATCCTGGGACTGCCCGCTACACGGCTCCCGATTCGCCGCCGACGGCACGCTGCTGGAGGGTCCGGCAACCGACTCGCTGACGCCGATTTCCGGTCCGTTCCCCGGTCCCGAATCCCGTGAGTTGTGACGTGGGCGTTCTGTGTTGCCCTATGATTGCCTCTTGTCGCCATTCGGACCGTCGGATCTAGCCTGTGAGGGCGAACAATCTGATCGACTGACGATTTCACATCGACCCGCATTGCTTGCTGTCCGTTTGCCAGTATCCGGTCACAACTTCGGGAGGTTCTCATGCACGATGAGCGCGACCAGTTCGCTGATCTGTCCGAGGTCAAAATGTGCTTCCGCGACGAGGGTGATCCGACGGGGGAACCGCTGCTGATGATCATGGGGCTCAGCTCCCAGCTGATCCACTGGCCCCAGGAAATCGTCGACCTCCTCGGCGAGCGCGGCTACCGGGTGATCCGTCCGGACAACCGCGACAGCGGTCTGACCGAGTGGAAGACCACCCCGAGCCAGTACTACCTGCGGGCGATCGCCCGAGACGCTGTCGAACTGCTCGACCATCTCGGCATCGAGCGGGCGCACGTCGTCGGCGCCTCGATGGGCGGGATGGTCGCCCAGCTACTCGCGATCGAGCACAGCCCGCGGGTGCTGTCGCTGTGCTCGATCATGAGCACGCCGCACTTTCTCATCGGCATGGCCGACGGGAACGTGCTCGAGGAACTGGTGAAACCGATGCCATCGGATCGTGCGGCCGCGATCGAGCAGATCACCGACCTGTACACGCTCATCGGCTCGAAGACCTACCCCGACCGTGAGCGCCGCCGCGCGCTCGCGACCCAGGCCTACGACCGCGCACGGCACCCCGACGGCCCGGCCCGGCAGGTGACCGCTGCCACGATCGCTCCCGACCGCAGGCATCGCCTCCAGCAGCTGCAGTTGCCGGCACTGGTCATTCACGGTGCCGAGGACACGCTCATCAAGATCGCCGGCGGCCAGGCCACCCACGCAGCGATCCCCAACTCGACCTACCTGCCGTTCGACGCGATGGGCCACGACTTGCCCGAGCCGCTGTTCGATCAGATCGTCACGGCAATCGCCGAAAACGCGGCCCGGCGTCCCGCGGTCGTGTGACGGAGTCGAAGCCGGCTCTCGATAGCTGAGATGTGATGGACGGCGGAAAGTGACCGTATTCAGGCCGGGGTCGTCGACTGGTCCGGCGGTCACGATCCGCCGTCCGTATCGCGGGACCGGCGGTTTCATGGCGTGCCATTGGGGTCTACGCCACGGCATCCCGAAGGTTGGCTAGGAATTCGATCTACGGCGGGGCACAATATTTGCAGGGATGTTGCAGGGTGGCCTTTGGTCTTCGGCAAATCGCTTCGCCTACCGATTGAGGGGCGACAACTGACGATATGCACCGAAACGGTGAGCGCCCGAAAGGGCTCAGTGTCTCCGCGCTGGCGGCGGTAGCGAACCCGTCGTACTCGCGAATCGACACATGGAATCTGCTCGACGACGCGTGCCGTCGGCTCGCCGATGTCAACCGTGCCGGGCTGGACACCACCCACGAAGCCGCCCGGGTGCGGCGCCTCCTCGATCGTCTCGGTGCCTACGAGCGGTACTGGCTGTACCCGGGCGCGGCGAGACTGGCGGCGTTTCGCGGATATCTCGCCGATCTCGCGACTGTGCGGCTCACCGACGAGGTGTCGCTGGCGGTGCGTCTGCTCTCCGAGTACGGCGACGGTGCAACTGTGTTCGACACGTCCGTGCCGCTGGCCGATCAGGAACTCGTGGCGCGGGCCAGACAGCGGCAGTTCTTCACTGTCCTACTCGGCGACGATTCTCCGCCCGAAGCTCCCGAGAGCCTGGCGCAGAGCGTGCGCGCGCTTCGCGACCCGTCCGACGATGTGCAGTTCGAGCTGCTTGTCGTGTCGAGCATCGAGGACGCCATCACCGCGGTCGCGTTGAACGGCGAGATTCAGGCGGCGATCATCCGGCATGACCTGCCGCTTCGTTCACACGACCGGGTGCCGTTGATGACCACATTGCTCGGTGTCAACGACGACGTGGTCGTGACCGAGCGCACCCAGAACTGGGTCGAATGTGGCGAGTGGATCAGGCAGTTGCGGCCTCATATCGATCTGTACCTGCTCACCGACGAATCGATCGCCGCGGAGAGCGAAGACGAGCCGAACGTCTACGACCGCACGTTCTATCGGCTCAACGATGTCACCGACCTGTACAGCACGGTGCTCGCCGGCTTCCGGAGCCGGTTCGCCACACCGTTTTTCGACGCCCTGCGTGCCTATGCGGCCGCACCGGTCGGCCAATTCCACGCCCTTCCCGTCGCGCGTGGCGCCAGCATCTTCAACTCCAAGTCGCTGCAGGATATGGGCGAGTTCTACGGCCGCAACATCTTCATGGCCGAGACGTCGTCCACCTCCGGCGGCCTGGATTCGCTGCTGGACCCGCACGGCACGATCAGGGTGGCGATGGACAAAGCCGCCAAGACATGGTGTGCCAATCAGACGTACTTCGTCACCAACGGAACTTCCACCGCGAACAAGATTGTCGTGCAGGCCCTGACCCGGCCGGGCGACATCGTTCTGATCGACCGCAATTGCCATAAGTCGCACCACTATGGCCTGGTGCTCGCCGGGGCGTACCCGAGGTACCTGGACGCCTACCCGCTCGAGCCGTTCGCGATCTATGGAGCCGTGTCGCTGCACACCATCAAGAAGGCCCTGCTGGACCTCGAGGCGGCCGGACAATTGGACCGAGTGCGCATGCTGCTGCTCACCAACTGCACTTTCGACGGTGTCGTCTACAACCCACGGCGCGTGATGGAGGAGGTCCTGGCGATCAAGCCGGACATTTGCTTCCTGTGGGACGAGGCGTGGTATGCGTTCGCCACCGCGGTGCCCTGGGCACGGCAGCGGACCGCCATGGTTGCCGCCGAGCAACTCGAATCGATATTGTCCTCGCCCGGGTACGCCGCGGAGTACCGCACGTGGCGTGCGTCCATGCAGGGAGTCGATCGCGCCGAGTGGCGCAACCACCGGCTGCTTCCGGACCCCGGGCGCGCGCGTGTACGCGTGTACGCGACGCATTCCACGCACAAGTCGCTGTCGGCGCTTCGGCAGGCGTCGATGATCCATGTCCGCGACCAGGATTTCAAAGCTCTCGTCCGAGAGTCGTTCGGTGAGGCGTTTTTGACCCACACCTCGACATCGCCGAATCAGCAACTGCTGGCGTCGTTGGACTTGGCGCGTCGGCAGGTCGACATCGAGGGCTTCCAGTTGGTCCGCAACGTCTACGACATGGCGCTGGTCTTCCGTCACCGCGTTCGCAAAGACCGGCTGATCGGCAAGTGGTTCCGCATCCTCGACGAGGACGACCTGGTGCCCGACGAGTTCCGGCCCTCTGAAGTCAGCTCGTACCGGCAGGTCAGGCAGGGTGGATTGGCAGAGTGGAACGAGGCGTGGCGGTCCGATCAGTTCGTGCTCGACCCGACTCGGGTCACCCTGTTCATCGGCAAGACCGGCATGAACGGCTTCGATTTCCGCGAGAAGATCCTGATGGACCGGTTCGGTATCCAGATCAACAAGACCTCGATCAACAGTGTGCTCTTGATCTTCACGATCGGCGTGACCTGGTCGAGCGTGCACTATCTGCTCGACGTGCTGCGTCGGGTGGCTACCGACTTCGAGCGCAGCCGGGGCGCGGGCGGCAGGGCCGATCACGCCCTGCAACAGCGCCGGGTCGACGAGATCACCAAGGATCTGCCGGCACTGCCCGACTTCAGCGAGTTCGACAGCGTGTTTCGTCCCGATGGCACCAGCGTGTTCGGCGACATGCGATCGGCCTTCTACGCCGGATATGAGGAGTCCGACCGCGAACACATCCTGCTCGGCGACGCCGGGCGACGGATCGCCAAGGGAAAGACCCTGGTGTCCACCACCTTCGTCGTCCCCTACCCGCCCGGCTTCCCGGTGTTGGTACCGGGTCAGGTGATCTCGACCGAAATCCTGTATTTCCTGGCCGAGCTCGATGTCAAGGAAATTCACGGATACAACCCCGACCTCGGGTTGTCGGTCTTCACCGAGTCCGCGCTGGCACGGCTGGCCGCAACTCGGCACGCGATTGCCACGGCGTCCGACGATGCGCCGCAGGCAGCGACGGCGCTGGAGTCAGCTCACGCGCTGGATCGGATGCGGTTCACCGCGCAGTGACGTCGCTGTCGAGTGGCCGCGCCTGCTCGAGAATCTCGTCGACGGTCTGCTCCACGGTGAGATCGGAAGTGTCCAACCACAATCCGATGCGCGGGGTCTGCGCCCGCAGCACTTCGTCCAGACTGTCGACGGTGAAGCCGTCGTAGGCGACCTTGTCCCGGGCCGCCTCGCGTGCGGCGACCGCGGCCGGTTTGGGCGCGAGCACCACCACATACCGCGGCCGCGTCCGGATGCGGTCGAGGGTGTAGGGCAGGAACTCCCCGAGCACGACATCCTGGATGATCGCGGTGAATCCGGCCGAGGCGTACGTATCGGCGGAATGCGCGGCCAGCGCGTGTCGCAGCCGCAATTGGTCGAGTGCCTCGGTCGACGGTTCCGGACTCATGTCCGCCCGGCCACCGATGATGAAGCGCCGGAACGCATCTCCGCGCACATGCGCCGAGCGCGGCAACCGCTCCGCCAACGCCTGCGCGACCGTGGACTTTCCGGCGGCCTGGATACCGGTGATCAGATAGACGGCGGATTCCATATCCGCCATGATCGCAGCCGAGCGCCACTCATTTCCGCCGCCGTTCGCCCGAGTCAGCTCGCGCGATGGATCGGATGCAGTCGCGACAGCGCGCGCACCGCATCGGCGCGCGAAATGAGCTGGTCGCCATCGAGTTCGGCGATGGCCGCCTCCATCCATTCCCGGATCAGCGTCGACAGGCCGATACCGCGGCTGTCGGCGAGTTGCTTGACCCGGGTGTGCAGCTCCAGCGGCATGCGAATGGAGCTGGTAACCATGATGTCGTCACCGGGGGCGAGTGGCGGCGGCGCCTTTTCCGGCGGGACCGGTTCGTCGCTGAAGGTCAGCCGATCCATGAACGACGCCACTTCGTCCGGGGTGGACGGGAAATCCTTTTCACCCATCACCGGTTCTCCTGTTCCCACTCCTCGAACATTTTCAGTTCGTCGGCGCGCATTTCCCGGGCGCCGATGATCAGCCACGTCCACTGGTCCTGTTGGCGCGTCGCCACGATCAGCGGCCGCCCGGTACCCGTGCGACCCCAGACCGACAACACCGTCACGTGCCCGTCATCGGCGATCCGCGGCCAGCGCCGTGCGCCTTCGAGGACTTGGCGTACCTCCCGGGGTCCGATGCCGATCAGGCGCGCGAACGCCCAGTCCGGCCACTCGTACCCCATGACCACATACTACGCGCATAGTAACCGACCGATCGGTCGCAGCTTGCGGCTTGACGCGTAGGATTTTTCCTACCTATAGTCGGGATCGTGAACGTCACCGAAGGGCGGGTCTTCGCGGCATTGGCCAGTCCGGTTCGGCGCGAGGTATTGCGGCTGCTGCGCGAGGACGGACCGCAGCCGGTGACCGATCTGGCCGCGCATTTCGAGATGGCACGGCCGAGCTTCTCCGAACATCTGCGGGTGCTGCGGGAGGCCGAGTTGGTCAGTGAGAACAAGGTGGGGCGGCAACGGCTTTATCGGCTCGAGGCGGCCCCGCTGTACGAGATCCAGGAATGGTTGCACCCGTTCGAGCAGTTCTGGCGCGAGAAGTTGGCCGGGCTGCGCGAACTGCTGGACACCATGGAAGAGGAGTAACGATGACCGATGATCCGACCACCATTCACGTGGACGAATTCCTGGCGCACCCACCGGCGAAGGTATGGCGCGCGTTGACTGAACCGGAGTTGCTCGCGCGGTGGTTCATGCCGTCCGACTTCCGGCTCGAGGTCGGGCATCGTTACACCATCGATGCGAAAGCCGTTCCGGCGACCGGCTTTTCCGGTGTAATCGCGGCCGAGGTGCTGGCCTTCGAATCGGAGCGGATGCTGCGCGTCGGCTGGCGCGACGTCGACCCGAATGCCGAACACGGCGCCGACTGGACGCTCACCTGGACGCTCGAGCCCGAGGGCAAGGGCACCCGATTGTTCTTGGAACACGCCGGATTCGATCCAGATCATCCGCTCCAGCAGAAGGCCCGCACGATCATGGACGCAGGCTGGCGCTCCCATGTCATGCGGCGCATCGATGCGGTGTTGCGGGAGTTGGAGTCATCGCCGAACCTCAGGCGCTGAGTCACGCCGCATTCGGTGCCGTGGTGACCATTTTTCGGATATTTCGAACTTCTCGGTCCGGTTCAGCCAGGTTGGAAGAATGCGAGCAGCCTCCGGCTGGCGTCGGGCGACGTCAGGATTTCCTGCATGTCCGCGGACATCCGGGCGGCAGCGCTGGTGCGTTCGAACATCTCGCGCTCGTATTCTTTGACGGCGGTGGGAAAGTCGTCCGGGTGCGCGGCCAGCGCGAGACCGAGCACGGCGCCGTCGAGCAGCGCCATGTTGGCGCCCTCTCCCACCGGCGGCATCAGGTGCGCGGCATCGCCGAGCAGCGTGACGCCTGGCGTCGACGGCCAGGTCAGGCCGATTGGGAGAGTGCTGATCGACCGCGGCACGACCGTGTCGTCGCAGGCCGCGATCAGCGCGGTGAACCGTGAGTCCCAGCCGGGGAGCAGGTCGATCAGCCGCGCCCGGGCGGCGGCCGGGTCGTCGAAGGGGATCCCGCTGGTAGCGAACCAGTCCTCGGCGGTGTTGTAGAAGCTGAGGCCGATGCGAACGCGGCCGTCGCCGTTGCGCTGCGCCGCCAGGGAAAGTCCGTTGCCGAGCACCCAATAGTTGCCGCGCCCGACCATCGCCGCGAGGTCGGGGTGCGTGCGGTCGATGTCGGGAATGCCGACCTCGACGATGTTCTGGCCGATATGCACCGGGCGGGCGTCGGTGAGCAGCGCGCGGACCCGGGACTGCGCGCCGTCCGCGCCGACCAGCAGGTCATACGCCGCACCGCTGCCGTCGGCGAAGTGCAGCAGTCCGTTGTCGGCGGATTTGAACGCGTGCCCCCAGCGCACCGCGCCTGCGGGCAGGGAATCCAGCAGCAGGTTGCGCAGATCGGCGCGGTCGACCTCGGGTCGTTCGAGCGGGGCGTCGTCGGGCGTGTCCTCCTGGAGCAGCAAGGTGCCGTCCGGCTCCAGAAGGCGCATGTCCTGTCCTTCGCCGCGGGCGATCGCGTGGAACTGGTCGATCAGGCCGGCCTCGCGCAGCGCTCGCTGCCCGGAATGGATGTCGAGCATGCCGCCCTGCCCACGCGCGTCGCGCGAGAGTTCACGTTCGTACACGACGGTGTCGATACCGTTCACATGCAACACCCTGGCGAGGGTCAGGCCGCCCAATCCGGCTCCGATGATCGCGATGGTCATAGTCGCCCCTTCGATACACTGAATGATCCAATACACTGTATCGCAGCATGCGATGTATCGTCAGCGGCATGTTGGTGTGGGAGAGGCCGGAGCCGCCGGATCGACCGGTGCCGGCCCCATTGAGCCGGGAGCGGATCGTAGGAGCGGCGATCCGGCTGGCGGACGCGGACGGGCTGGCGGCGGTGTCGCTACGTAAGGTTGCCGCCGCACTGGACGTCGGGCCGATGCGGCTGTACGGATACATCGCCACCAAGGAGGAGTTGCTCGACCTGATGGTCGATGCGGTCTACGCCGAGATCCGGCCGGCCGGAGACGGTTGGCGCGAGGTGCTACGGTCCCTTGCCGAAACCACCCGGCAGGCCGCTCACCAGCACGAATGGCTTGCCGATCTGATCGGTGGGCGGCCCCAGCTCGGGCCGAACGCACTGGCCAGAGGAGAGGCTGTGGTGGCCGCGATGGGCGGCGTCGACGTGGACGCCGTCATGCCGGTGGTCGACGCGGTCAATGCGTACGTGATCGGCGCGGTGCGCCGGGAGATCACCGAGCAGCGCGCCGAGCGGGCCACCGGGATGGACAAGAGGCAGTGGCAGGCCGCCTTCGGGCCCTATCTGGAGCGGGCGTTCGCAACTAGCCGATTCCCCGCGCTGTCCACGGTCATACGCGATGGCGCCCACCTGGACGCCGACCAAACCTTCCGCACCGGCCTCGACTTCCTCCTCGACGGCATCCAAGCCCGCATCTCGGGCTGACACGCAGCCGATGCCCGTTCGGTGTCTGCCCCTGTGACAACGGCTGAGATGGTATCGGCGACCGTCTTCGAACCGGTTGCCGATACCATGGCCGTCACCACAGCGACTCGTGTCGCGGTCGTCCGTTACGTCCTGTACCGGAACAGGATTCGACCGCGGGTGAGGTCATACGGGCTGAGCTCCACCAGCACCCGATCCTGCGGCAAGATCTTGATGTATTTCTTCCGTATCTTCCCGCTGATATGTGCGAGCACCTTGTGCCCGTTCGCGAGTTCCACTGTGAAAGTGGCGTTGCGCAGACACTCGACGACGGTACCTTCGATTTCGATGCCCCTGCCCTTGTTCGCCGTGGTCGTCATCGCAGCACCAACTCCAGGTTGCTGCCCACGCGGCGGCTGCTGCCGACGCCGTCGAACAACTTCAGGGCGGCGGTGTTGGTGTCGTTCACATACGCCGATACCGTTTCGATCCCGGACTGGTGCAGCGAGCCAAGTACCGGGGCGAGCAGGGCTCGGGCGACACCTTGGCGGCGTTGGTCGGCTCGAACGACGATGAGTTCGATACGTGCGTGCCGACGTCGCGATGCGACTCGGAGCAGTCCGACATACTCGTCGGACCGGGCTGCGACCGCATACTGTGCCGGATCGACCGGGACGATCCCGTCCGGGCAAGTAATTATCTCAGCGGGCATGGAGTTCCAGCCGACGGTAGCGTCGATCTCGGCACGGATCCTGGTGTAGGCCTCGAGGAGCGGCACTTCTTGTGCCGCGCCGACCGGCAGTATTGTCATGCCCTCGACCGACGGCACCGAATCGAGCCCGGTGTAGTGCGGGTCGGTGGATACGAGGTATTCCCACTCACGGCGGCGGGTCGCGAAACCAGCCCGCTCCCAAGCAGATCTCAGGTCCATGTCGACCTCATCGACCACCGTGTAAAGCGGCCTCGAAAGCTCTGGCAGCATCGCACCAGCGAGTTGCTCGAAGACCGTGTCGTGCCACGAGTCGATGCTGAGGAAGATCCGACCGTCGGGCCGCCGCGGAGCGTCGCCGCGGCCGACCACTCGGTCGTCGGCTACCGCGTGCCATTGCGTCTCCGCAACCTGTGTGATCACTGCGGTGGGCTCACCTACACCCGAAGTGAAATTCATAGAATTCATTGGTTGTCGCCTTTCGGGATTGCCTTGTTGCTCAGGCGCTCCCGGCGACACCTACATCGTTCGCCCGACCGTGACGACGAGAGGGAGCCCCCACATCGATACAGTGTTCATGGGTCTCACCTCCTCGCTTGATGCCACGGTGTCCCGGAGGCTATCAGCTCGAACATCATGTTGCCCAACTCTTTTTCGCCAACCGACTCGACTGGCTATCGGTGCACTGCTCGAGCTGGCATCGACACCACTCCCCCGGCCGGGCGGTTCCTGTTCCACGTCATCGCCGCGATGGACGAGATGACTGCGGAAAACCCCCTATCGGGTGTGAGCTTGTAATGGGGGGTGCAGTATTCGCTCAGAGGTTTTCCGCGGTCACGATGATTGTGGTCCAGCCGCCGAGGTGAATGCGGTCACCGCTCTGGAGCGGGACGGGCACCTTGCCGGGGATCAGGTCTTCGCCGCCATTGAGGCTCGTGCCGTTGGTGGAGCCGAGATCGGTGATGGTTATGCCGTTTTCGGTGAGCCGGAGGATCGCGTGAGCGCGGGAGACCCCCGCGTCGGCGGGGGCGATGCCCAGATCGATCTCGGGTTGCAGGCCCTGGGAGACGCTGTGTTTGCCGATCAGGATGTCGGTGCCGCGCAGGGTGATTCGGCGCTCGGGATAGAACGCCGGGAACTCGACCTGATCTGCGTCGGGGCCCTTGCGGGCCTGCACGCGGTCGTAGAACTCGCGATCGGCGGTGATCGTGGCGACCCATGTCACCGCACCGGCCGCGCTCGCGACCTCGGCGGCGGAAACCGCAGTGGCGGTGACGATTTCGGTCGGCGCGGCCGCACGCGGCTCCGGCGTCGGCAGTGCCGAATCAGCGCCGCAGACTTCACAGAAGCGGCCGGTGCTCGGCGACCCACACGACGGGCACAGCGCGGCCGCGATCGTCGGTGCGGGCGCGCCGATCGGTGAACCGCAGACATCGCAGTAATCTGTCGCGACGGACTGATGCCCGTCCGGACAGGTGGCAATAGCCATCACCCCTCCTTGCGTACCCGCGCCGTCTTGGTCGAGCGTGCGTCCAAAGCCATTTCGTCCGCGGCCTCGACCCTGGCGCGCAACCGCACCGTGCCATTGCGCTCGTCCACCTCGACCACACCGCGCAACAGCTTCGCGGTGCCCTCGTTCCCGGATTCGGCGGCGAGCTCGACCGCACGCCGCAGTTTCGCCGTCGCGGTCTCCACATCACCGTTTTTACGCGCGCTCAACCCCTCCTGCACGACCTGGGCGAGTTCGGCCTGTCCGGTGTAATGCGCAACCCGCCTGCTGATCCGGGCCGAGAGCTCGGTCTCGGTGGTCCACACCGCGCGCACCAATCCCTGCCCGACCACCTCGTCGCCCGCGACCACACTGATACGGGCCGCGAGCTTCTCCCGTCCCGGTGCGGCCGGCTCGACCCGCACCTGCACGTGATAGTCGCGGTCCTCCGCGCCCCAGGCACCGAGCGGGTACTCCCCCAGCTGCGGTCCGGCATCGGTGCGTCGCGTCGTGAGGTCCTCGATGGTCGGCGCGACCTGCTTGACGAACTGAGCGGTGGCGCCCGCCGGTGTCCACACCCGCAGGGTCAGTTCCGGGATCGCCTTGGCCATCGACGTCTGCGTCATGGCGGCGAAGTCCGCGGCCAGATTCGCCGGATCCGCGACGATATCCACCGTGCCGTGCAGCGCCGAGGCGATGGTGCGCAATTCGTCCACCTGCCAGTCGGTTCCGACCCCGCGGCAGTCGCAGGTGAAGACCCCCTCGGACTGTTCGATCTCGGCCGCCAGCGCCGCGGGTTCCTCGTGTTCGTTCTTGCCGTCGGTGAGCAGAATGGCGTGCACCATGGCATCCGGATGTTTCTTGGCCAGTTGCCGGGTGAGCCCGAGCCAGGTGCCCATCGCGGTGCCGCCGTTGGGACGCAACTTGTCCAGGGCACGCCGTGCCGCGGCCCTGGTGTCGCGGTTGACGGGCACCGACGGTTTATCGCTCGGATAGGTCAGCCGCGCCATCGATGTGCCCTCGATGATCGCGAACCGGGTGCCGTCCTTCAGTACATCGAGTGCGGCAAGGGTGGCTCGGCGCGCCCCCTCGAACTTCTTACCGGTGGCCATTGATCCGGAGCAGTCGATGATCAACACCTCCAGTCGGTCCGGCTCCGGTCCGGCCGCCACGAAATCCGCGCCGGTCTCCACGGTCACTACCGCGTCGACCGTGTCCGCGCCCTCGGCCAGGTATTCGTTCTGATCTATCGCTACCGAAATTCCGTTATTCGCAATGGAACTCACTGTGCTACTCCTGCGTCGACCGATGGCCCGATCGGCACCAGCGCAACGGTGATGTTGTCGCTCCCCCCGGACCGTAGTGCAAATTCGACAAGTGCCCGCGCCGCCTCCTCGCGCGGTAACCCGCTGACCATCCGCGCCAGCGCCGTCGGATCCGACACGTAGTTCCAGAGTCCGTCGCTACACAGCAACAGCACCCCGGGACCCGTCGTGTGAAAGGTCTTCACACAGCGGTCCGACCACGCTTTGTCCTCGCTGTCGGCACCGAGCCAGCGCAGCAAGGTATGCGCCCGCGGATCCTGCATCGCGGACTGTTCGTCCATGGCGCCGGCATCGACGAGCGCCTGCGCCCACGAGTCGTCCACGGTCAGCCGCGTCGACGGCAGATTCCCGCCCGCGATCGGCTCGACGCCGACGCCCTGCAACCAATATGCCCGGCTGTCACCGACATTCGCGACGGTGATCTCCACGCCGTCGCCGCCGTATCCGCGCACGATGGCCGAAACATAGGTGCACGAGGGCGCGTGACCCTCGTGCGTCGCGATATCGCGGACGGCCTGCGACGCGGCCGTGAGACCGGCCATGACCACGGCCGTGCCCGAGCGGGCTTCGGCCAATGCGGTGAGGCAGGCATCGACGCCCGCACGCGCCGCCGCGCCCGAGGCCGCCTGCGGATCGTCGGAGGTGGAAACGCCGTCGCTGACCGCGATCACGGTGACGACCGGGCGCTTGGCCCCGTCTTCCAGTACCGCGGCAGCGACCGCATCCTCGTTGCGCGCGTGCGCGATACCGCGATCGGTCATGACATAGACTGCGCCGAGATCGGCCTCGAATCGATCCGGCTGCGGCCGCAATTGACCGCAGCCGTCGCAGTAACCGTCGGCGTCGTAGCGTGTGCCGCCACAGCCCTCACACGTCGATGCCGCATCCGGATCCGGCCGCGGCAGCGCGATTCTGCGCGCGCCGAGTTCGCGGCCACAGGCCTCACAGAACCGGTCGGCCACCCCGACCCGCGCCGAGCATTCCGGGCACCGCGGCTGCACCGTGGTATCAGGTCCGGTCATAGGTTCGTCCTCGGCCGGATCGCATTGGCACGATCCACCAGCTCGAATCGAGCCCACATATCTTCGGTTTCGCGGGCGAGGTCGCGATAGCAGCGCTCCAAACCGGTTCGTACTCCGTCCTGATCGAGGTTGGCGCCGAGCAGCGCCCCATGTGTCGTCGGTGCTTTACCCGCGCGCAGCCAGTTCAATGCGGCATTCAGCACGCGCATCCGCACCTGTGCGCCAAGGCTTTTCGACTCGATCCGCAATGCTTCGACCCGTCCGGCCGCATCGCGCAGCAGTGTTTCCGACAGTTCGTCGGCTCTACGGTCGGCCAGCATGGTCTCCACGGCCGTCAGCCGCGCCTCGGTGTAGAGCGCCGAGGCCGAGTCCACCTGGTCGAGTACGGCCACCGCGCCGTCGCGATCGCCGTCCGCATTGCGCAGCCGGGCCAGTCCGAAGGCGGCGCTGACGAAGCCGTGGTCGGTGCGCCAGACCGTGTCGTAGTAGCGCGCGGCCTGTTGCCGATCCGACTGCGCGCCCGCGAGTTCGGCGACGGCCGCCTGTGCGACCTTCGGCGCGGCCTCACCGGGCAAAGCGGCGTACACCGCATCGAATTCGCCATATGCCGCATCCGTATTGCCCGCGAGCAGCTCGGCTTGACCGCGATACCAGGCCAGCCGCCAGTCACCGGGCATGGTGTCGGCGAGTTCGTCGAGTCGGCGCAGCGCGTCGGCTGGATCGCCGACCTCCAACGCGGCGCGCACCAGCCGCAATGGAATCTCCACGGACGCGCCGCGGGTCGTGAGCACCGAGCGCAGTCCCGCCTCGAAGGCCGGTTCCAGTTCGGCGGGTGACGTTCCGCCGGTGGTGGCGAGCAGAGCGGCACCACTGTCGTTCGGATCGACCAGCGGAACCGGTAGTGTCGCAACGATACTCGTCGGCATGGGTGCCTCCTGTATGCCGAATACGCCACGCGCCGGCCCGAAGTAGGCCGACATTCCGGGACGCGGCACACCGTCATCGATGCTCAACACCTCGCGCAGCACGCCGGTCAGCTGATCGGCCATCTCCTCCATCGAAGAGAAGCGTGCCTCCGGATCGGCGTCGGTGGCGCGCAGGATGAATCGGTGCAGCGAATCGTATTTCGCCAGTAGCGGTTCGGCATCCGGATCGGGCAGCGCGCCGAAGTGTCCGCCCTCCTGCGGCACATTCATCAGCAACACGGCCAGGGTGCGGCCGACGGTGTAGACCTCGGTGGCGACGGTCGGTCCGGTTTCGGAGATTTCGGGCGCCTGATAGCCGATGGTGCCGTAGATGGGGCTGTCCTGATCGTCCATCGCGATCACCGCGCCCATATCGATGAGCTTGAGCTGTTCATCGGTCTGCATCACATTGTCGGGTTTGAAATCGCAGTAGGCCAGACCGAGCGAATGCAGATATCCGAGCGCGGGCAGCATCTCCAGAATGTAGGCGATGGCCTGCGGTGGCGGCAGATAGCTGCCGTCGGCATCGCGGCGGGCGCGCAAAATCTGTTTGAGCGACGTCCCGCCGACGTACTCCATGACGATGTAGCCGACCGCGACACCGTCGGCGCCGCGGTGCTCGACGAAGTTGTAGATCTTGACGATGCTGGGATGTTCGACTTCGGCGAGGAATCGCTTTTCGGCGACCGCTGCGGCCATCGCGTCCAGATCCCCGGAATTGAGCAGACCTTTCAGCACCACCCAGCGGTTGGCGACATTGCGGTCGGTGGCCAGATAGATCCAGCCGAGCCCGCCGTGCGCCAAACAGCCGACCACGTCGTACTGTCCGCCGACCAGATCGCCCTTGCGCAGCTTGGGCGTGAACGAGAACCGGGTGCCGCAGTTGGGGCAGAAGCCGTCGGTGCGGCCGGGCGTACCGTCACGGCCGCGGCCGACCGGTCGTTCGCATTTGCCGCAGAAGCGCTTTCCCTCGGCGACCTGTGGATCGGCCAGGACCGCGGTGGCCGGGTCGATGCGCGGCATCCGCGGCACTTCCACCATGCCCGCGCCGAGGCGGCCGCGCGCGCTGGATTTCGACGAGGACCGGCCGGTGCGAACCGAACGTCCCGAGGCGCGGGTGCTTCCGGAGCGCGCCGACAGTGCGGAAGTTCCGGAGTTTCCGGCCGGAGCTGTGCCGCAAGCAGCGCAGTAGCCGTCGACGACTGTTCCGCGACAGCCCGGCTCGGCACAGGTAGCCTGCTGCGATTCAGCTGGAGCCGTACCGCATGTGTCGCAATATCCACCGACAACGGTTCCGGTGCAGCCGGGTTCGGCGCAGGCGCGACTCTCAGTCGAACCCCCATGCGGGATGGGAATTTCCGCGGCGACCGTAGTCGCCTCGGCGGGTGCGGTGCCGCACACCACGCAGTATCCGTCTTCGATCGTGCCGTCGCATCCCGGCTCATTACAGGTCATCTGCCCCGCCCCGATTTCTCCCCGATGATCTGCTGGAAGTCGGCGACCGCCCGGGTGACGGCCGCCAGATCGCACGGTCGCCGCGCGAGCAGACCTGCCGCGATCTGATTGGAGGCCAGGACATCTCGGTCCTCGCTGACGCCGAGACGAGCCGCCTTCGCCTGATAGGCGGCCAGTCGTCCACGCAATTCGCCCCGCCGATCGAGCAGGCCCTGAGCCAATTCCTCCACGGTGGCCGCTCCCGCGGCCGCTTCCGCGATCCGCGTGCGCAACCGAACCAACTCCGCCGCCGTACCCGATTTCGCGGATAACGCATCGAGTGCGGCTTCGAGCGCGGCGGTGTTGTCCTCGTACACTGGCAGCGGGCCGGCCAGGATCTTCGCCTCGACCTGCGTCCGTGCCTGCGCCGCGCGGGCTCGAGTGGCTCGCAGCAGCGTCAAGCGCCTGCGCGTTTCGGCGACCGCCTCGGCCCAATCCGCAGCGACCGCATCGAGTTCGGCGAGGATGGTGGCCACCTGCCGCAACTCCCCCGACAACTCCGCGATGCGCGCATCGATCTCCGGCACCGTCAACGCGAGCGGATCCGTCGCCGACCGGCTCAGCAATGCGGCGATGCCGTCGCCGATCGCGCGCAACTGTGTCGTCTCACCCCCGGCCGCACCCGCTTTGTCCAGGGTGTCCTGCAGTGGCGCAAGGCCCGACATCACCCTCGTGTTCACCGCATCGATCGCGTCGAGGAATTCGGCGATTTCCGGGAAGGTGGCCCGCATGCGATCAACGGTATCGGCGAGTCCGACGAACAGAACCTCTTCGGCGGGTCCGGTGAGCGAACGTTGCGCCATCGGTATCGGCGTGCGCGCGGCCTCGTAGGGACGCCCACGCAGCAGCCGGGTGAGTTCGGTGCGCTCAGCGTCGTCGAGGCGAGCCCGAGTGCCGCGCACCTTGCGCGCCGATTCCAGGATGATCTGCAGACGGCTGTAGTCCTCCCACATCAGTGCGAGTGCGGCGCGGACCGGCAGCCAGCGCTGTTCGGTCACCCCGGTCGGCGGATACCGCTGCAGCAGTGTGTGGCCCGGATGTTTGTCCAGTTCCAGCAGGGTGGCCGTGATGGCATCGAATTCGATTGTGCGGGTGGTCAATTCAGCGTCGATTTCGGCGAGAGTGAGTAGCTGCATGGTTCACTCTTTGTAGCGGAGATCTGGTGGACCCGGCGACGGGCCGAGGGCGCTGAGTCTGGCGTTGTAGAGCTGCTGCCAGGTGCCGTCGCTGCGGATGCGTTCCAGCACGCCGTTGACGAAGCGGACCAGATCCGGATGCCCCTGCGCGATGCCGACCGCGTACGCCCCGGTGCCGATCACCTCGCCGACGATCTCCAGATTCCGGTCCTGGGCCACCAGGCCGACCAGGATCGGATCGTCACCACTGATCGCGTCCACGTGCCCCTGTTGCAGCGCGGCCAGACAGTCGGTCCAGTTCGAGGCGCCCAAGACGACGGGCCGCTTCGGCAGGCTGAACAGCGGGCCCGGTGAGGTGGTGCCACGGGTGACGCACACCCGCTTACCACCCAGATCCGCGCCCGTCCGGATGCCGGAGTTGCGGGTGGCCAGAAGGCGTTGGGTCGCACGGTAATACACGCCCGAGAAGTCGACATCGCGGCGCCGCTCACAGGTCGCCGAGAAGGTGCGCACGATCAGGTCGACCTGTTTGTTCTGCAGGGCGGGTATCCGCTCGGCCGCGGTGACCGAACGCAATTCGATCCGGTCCGGATCACCGAAGAGGGATCGGGCGATCTCGCGAGCGATATCGATGTCGAAGCCCTCGAGCTGTCCGGTGCTGGGATTGCGGAAGCCGAACAGGTAGGTGTTCTGATCCACCCCGACCCGCAGTTTGCCATTGGCGACGATGGCCGCCATGGCCGAACCCGACGGCATCGCACCTGGACTCGGCAACGGCCCGGAACGCAGGGTGGCCTCCGGATCGCAACTGCCGCCGGATTCGGTCTGCGGTGGCGTGGTGATCTCGACGAGATCGGGCTTGGGGTTGACCGCGGCCACATTCGTGGCGGCGGGGGCATGGATGCCGGACCCGCATGCGGTCACCAGCGTACTCACCGCGATCAGCGCCATCCATCCGAAGCCATACTGCCGCAGGTGGTTTCGCTGTCTCACAGGAACTCCTTCAGCCGTGGCCACAGGCCGGCGACGGTCGAGGCCGCAGCGCCGAAAAGCAGCACCAGTGTCCCCGCGGGGCTGAGCGTCAATGTCGCACCCGCCGAGTCGACGCCGTCGCGCAACGCACCGCGTTCCTGGATGAGGTTGCCGCGCAACAGCTGATCGAGATGCGCGAACAACGTCGCCGAGGTGTCCGGACCGGTGCCGATGGCCTGCGCCACGGCGGTGGGATAGTTCGCCGCCTCGTAGGCCTCACGCTGTTTGGCATGTCCGGCGGTCCAGCCGAGCACGCCCCGCGAGGCCGCCGAATCGGCTCCGGTTACCGTTGCCAACCGATCCGCAAGTTCGGTGGTGTGCTTGCGGTAATCGGTTTCGCTCGTGGTGATATCGCCGCGGGTGATCAACTCCAGGGTTTCGTCGGTGCGCGCTTGCTGGGCCAGGATTCTGGCCTGGGTCAGGGTTTCGAAGCGACTGGTCGCCCCGGATCTGCCGGTATCGAGTGCGGCCGCGGCGATGATCGTCGCGGCGACCACCCAGAACAACGCGAGGGCGGTTGCGCCCGCGGCGACCGCGAGACCCAGATTCATCCGGCGATTGGTGCGACGCAGCAGGACGAAAGTGCCACCGCCACAACCGATGAGCACCAGCATCAGCAGCACGATGGTCGTCCACGGCAGCGTGCCGATATCGTGCTGATCCTGGCGCACCGCGGCCATGCGGTCCTTGCTCAGCATTTCGGCGTTGGGCAGCAAGGAATTCTGCATCAGCAGTGAGGCCTCGCGCAGATACGACGAACCGACGGGGAAGCCCTGTCGGTTGTTCGCCCGTGCGGTTTCGACCAGGCCGGTGTAAGCGGGCAGGTCGGCGGCGATCTTGGCGACGATATTCCTGGTCTGCTGATCGGCGGCCCCGGCGGTCGCCTCCGCGAGTGCGGACGCCGCTTCGGCGAGCGCCTGCTGATACTGCCCCCGCACCTCTGGTGATTCGATGCCGCCGGACAGGAAGGCCGTGGCCGCGGACGCGTCTGCGGCCGACAGTGCGACGTAGAGGGTCTGGGCGGCGTAGGCCAGCGGTTCGGTGTGCTCCAGCACGGTATCGCGCCGAGCGATCTTGCCGCTCAATTGGTCGGCCGAGGTCAACGCGGCGAGCAGACACAACACCACGGTGACGACAGCGACCACGCCGATGGCACCCGGAGTCGTCCCGGCGAAGCGCCGTAACCACGCACCCCCGTTGCGCATGGTCGCCGGTAGGCGAATCTCCAACACCGTCCCCCTTCATCTACCCGGCCGGTGTTCCCGATCGCGATAGTACGGGAGGGAATTCGGGTTTGCTGCCCATCGCCTCGGGGGCATCGAAATCCGAGGTCAATCCGAGGTCACATCGAGCAGCGGTGCGAGGTTCGGCGTCCAGCGCGGGTACTGGGTGAAGATCTCCCCGAAGGACTTCATCGGTTTGCCGAGCGGCACGCCGGCCGAGCTGTCCTCGCGCAGTTCGTGCTGCAGCGACTCCACCGAGCGCATCAAACCGGTGTGCAGACTGCGCTGTTCGATAACGGCACTGCGGCCGGTGATCCCGATCGCACCGATCAACGCACCCGAGCCGTCGCGCACGGCCGATGCCACACAGCTCCATCCGACCAGGGTTTGCTCGCGCTCGTGCACGAATCCGGTATCGCGGGCCTCGTCGAGCAATGCCCGCAGTTTGCGCGCATCGGTGACCGAATACTGGGTCAGCGGTGCCCAGCCCTTCGCGAAGATCTGTTCGGCCTGTTCGTCGTGTGCGGCGATCTGCAGTCGTCCCGCCGCGGTGAGGACCATACTCGGCCCGAACGATGCCAGGCTCGGCCAGTTCTGTCGCTTCATCACCGCGGCGTAGTTGCGGCCGAACGCCGAACCGTTGAGGGTCAGCTCCCCGCCGTACAGGCTTGCGCACCAGACGATTTCGCCGCGTGTGCGCAGATACAGGTCCTGGATGTAGGGCTGTGCGGTGAGCACGAAACCGTGCTGCTGGGCCGCGCGCAGACCGTGGTAGATCAGCAGCGTGCCCGCGCGGTAGCCGTCCGGGGTCAGTTCGAGCATGCCGCGCCGGGCCAGATCGTTGGCGATGCGGCGGACGGTGGGTTTCGGAATGCCGGTGCGCTTGGTCAAAGTGGCCAGCGTGACCGGATCCCGGGCATCGGCGACCGCCTCGATAATCGCGACGGCGCGCCCCACCACGGTTTTGTCATCGGGCATATCGCACCGCCGAGGCGACCGGAGCACAGCGGCGACACATCATGTCGACCTTCTCGGGAAGTGGGAACCGGCCGCGCGAGAAATGCGCGGTCGCGATGAGTGTGCGACCGCATCGCCACGGGTGTCAAACCGACATCTCGTTGGACGGCCGTTGGTTATTCGTTGGTCGGTGCCGCGAATCTGAGGGGGCCCGAAACGTACCGACCCGTGTTCGGTACCGACCCCTAACGCACCCCTGACCAACCCTAAAGCGTCGCAGCCCGAGGCGACCGTAATCAATGCACGCACAGCCGATTTCGATGAACGTGTCACTCAGTGATACGGCGGGGATGTTTCCGCACCGGATTTGCCGGACGCTGATTCCAGGTCCCGTCCACCGGGCTTGGCGAGCAGGAAAGTGAACCCAGTGAAGTACCTACTCACCGCCGTTCTCGCGGTGGTCGCGGCGGCCGCGGTTTTCTTCGCGGTCGGCAGGTCGAATCTCGATATTCACCTACCGCAGGCGGATCAGACTTCGATTCAGGATCAGCCCACCGGCAAAGGCACCGGATCCGCTGGCGGAAACGGTGATTCGAACGGAAACAACAATTCCGGTTCCACCGGTCCCACGGGTCCGACCGGTCCCACCGGAACGTCGGACAAGACCAAGAAGCACACCGTCGTCTTCGACCTGACCGGCAACGGCAAGGTCCGCGATCTGAGCTGGAGTGACGGCGCCAGCAGCTATCTCGGTGCGGGCGCCACGACACTGCCCTATTCGCACACCCTGGTCAGCAACCGGACCGGTGGATTCGTCGTCTTCGTCGAGGGCACACCCGATCCCGCCGGCGCGGCCCACTGCAAGATCACCGTCGACGGCAAGGTCGTCGCCGACCAACAGGCCACCGCTCGCGGAGTGTATTGCCGCGCAGAAATTTCCAACTAATCGGAGCCAGGAATGCGTGAGGATACTCGTTTCCAACTCACCCAGGCCGGAGTGAGCGCCAGCCGGGTGTTCCCGTTCTATGTCGTCTGCGATGTCTCCCGGTCGATGTGGGATCCCGCGTGGACCAACCAGAAGATCACGCCGCTCGAGACGGTGGAGCAGGCGCTGCCGGATATGCTCAACGTGCTCGAGGAAGATCCGACCACCTATGACACCGCGCATCTTTCGGTCGTCGCTTTCGGTGATTCCGCCGTCGCGGTGCTGCCGCTGACTCCGCTGCGCATCGATCCGTCCATTCCCGCGCTGCCACGCCAGGGCGCGACCGACTACGCGGACGTATTCCGCTACCTGGACCGGCAATTGCGCGGCGACCACAAGCGTTTCGCCAGCGCCCGATTGGACACCTACACGCCGGTGATCTTTTTCCTCACGGACGGAAATCCACAGGTGCGCGGCAAGTTCCAGCCCGACGAGGTCTGGGTGCCGGTGCGGGCCGGACTGGAGGCGCCCAGTCACCCGTTCCGCCCGGTGGTAGTCGCCCTCGGCATCGGTGATGTGCGCGAGGACACGGTGCGACAGTTGCGCTCCCGCAATCCGGTCGGCGTCGCCTGTGTCGCCGAGGGCAGTGTGGCGCCGGGCGATCTGTTGCGCGCCATCATCAACAGCATCAAGTTCTCGATCAGCAGCAGTGTCGGGCAGGGCAGGTTCCTGTTCCGCACGCCCCTCGGTATGCGGGAACTGGACTGAATAGCCATGACGCTGGATACGTTTCGCCGCCGACCCATTCTGTTGGTGGTCGGGATCGCACTGCTGGGTGCGCTGCTGTCGATCGTTGTGCAACTGCTGGGTGACAGCGGGAGCGACAGCTGGACGACGGATCGGGTCGCCGATCGGGTCCTAGCCGAAGTCACCGGCGGCTGCCCACCGGCCGCCGCTGAGCCGCAAACCGCTGTGGCCGTGCGGAATTCCCCGGTGCGGGCGCAAATGGAAAACAAATCGGGCGATACCTGCGCGTTGATCTCGGGTACTCCCATCAAATTCCCACCGGAGTTCAAGGCGCCGTCGACACGGCAGATGGTGCGAGATGTCGACGGTAACGAAGTCAGCGTCCGCCCCCTCGACAAGGCGGGTGATCTGCTGATGGTTTCGATCGCCGAACCCGCGCACGAGCGGTCAGGATGGTGGTGGCTACCTGCGGCCCTCATCTGTTTCCTTGCCGCCACGTCCACCGGCGCGGCGGTCCTGTTGGTGGGTCCCCGAGCTGATGTTCCCGCCTCCGAACGCGGCGAGGAGACCATGCGCCGAGAGCATGTCGAGCACACCGAGTCCGCCCGTCCGGTGGAACTGCCCGCCCTGACCACCTCGGGCGTGAGCGGACTCACGGTCGATCGCGGCCGCAGCGGCCGCTACGACGTGTATGCCGCCACGCAGGTGGGACTTTCGCACGCAAAGGACGGCAACACCCGCGAGGACGCCTACGCCATCGGCGGTGATCCGGATCGCGGCTGGGTATACCTCGCGGTCGCCGACGGGCTCGGTTCGGCCGCCAATTCCCATGCTGCCGCCCAGCGCGCCACCCGCGCCTGCCTGACGCTGCTACACCGGAACGCGAGTTCGCTCGATCGCATCGGCTATCCGTCCACGTGGGAGCCGCTCGCCGCGGAGATCACCGCGAATGTGGCCGCCCAACTGGACGCGGGATCGGTCGACGGGCTGGCCGCCGAGCTCGATTACCGCAGCCCGCACCGCGCAGGCGATAACAAGCGGACCTCGATCCCGGCCTGCACCTTGGCCTTCGCCGCTCTCGGTCCGGTTTCGGCGGACGGCTATCCGCTGGCCTGGGCGACCGTCGGTGATTGCGATCTGCTGCTGGTGGATCTGAATTCCGGCGCCACCAAATGGCTTACCCAGCACGCGACCAAGCGCGGAATGATCAGCAATGTCACGCCGTCGCTGCCGCGCGATGCCGATCGCGTGATCACCGGATTCACGTTCGTGCCGTCGAATCTGATGGTGGTGCTGGCCAGTGACGGTATGGCCGATGCGATCCGGCTGGTGCCCGAACAATTCGCCACGCTGCTGCCGCAGGTCGCCGGGCCGCGGCCCGCCGAGCATGTTTTCGGTCAGCTCGTCGGCTTCGACCTGCCCGGCCTGCACGATGACCGCACCATCGTCGCGGCCTGGCCGACACGTGGGCGCGGGCCCGCCCGGGAAAGACGGTAGGTGGGGGCAATGACAATGCCGGGGTGGTCGGCAGCTGGTCGTACCGAGTACCGCGTGGAAGAACTGCGCATCGTGGGCGACTTTCCGTTGGGTGAGGGCGGTTCCGCGCAGGTGTGGCGGTGTACGACACCGGATGAGGTGTCGGTCGCCTTCAAGCGCTATGACCGGGATACGGTGCGCCAGTTGGAGCCGGAGGTGCTGCGCGAGTTGGTCGGCTGGCCGCACCGGCTGGATCAGGACGACCGGAAGCGGATGCTGGAGCTGTGTGCGTGGCCACATGCCGTGGTCGTCGAAGACCGAACGGTGGTAGGCATTCTCATGCCGCTGGCACCGCGCGAATTCTTCTTCGAATCGCACAGCGGGCCGCAGCCGCGCGCCTTCACCCGGGTCGCGGTGCGGGTATCGGATGCGCAGAAGCGTCGGCACACCTATTTCGACTTCCCGCACAAGATCGCACGGCTCGGGCAGTTGCTGGTGGATCTGCAGTTCCTGCACGATAACGACATCGTTGTCGGGGATCTACAGCCCAACAACATTCTGACCACCGACGCACGCCCGGTCGACGGTATCGTTTCGGCGCACAACTACTTCCTGGACTGCGATTCCTTCCTCATCGGCGGCCGCGGCGCGACCCCACGCCTGGATCCGCTGCCGTGGCGGCCGCCGTATCCGGTGCAGCAGTTCACCGCGACCACCGATCTCTTCAAATTCGCACTGCTGACGATTCGTTGCCTCGCCGAGGATCTGGCCGCGAATCAGCTCGACTACCGCCAGTACGCCCAACTTTTGCCCAGCGGGGATTTCCAGAAGGTCGACCGGCTGCTGACCACCCCGCACCCGGATCTGACCTCCTCCGACCTGCGGGCGCTTGCGCTGGCTTGGCAATCGGTGGTGCGGCCGGACGGCCGGGTGTATCGGCGGACCGACTTCGCGCTGCGCGAACCCTGGAACGAGCAAACTCGCGCCGCGCACTTCGCCGGGGTCGCCGTACCCGCGCCGACGGGTAGTGCACCGTCCCAAGGTATTTCACCCATTGTGGTCGTCGCGTGGATCGCGCTGTTCATCGTGCTGCTCACCATCGTTATCGCGCTCGCCTGATCAGGAACGAACCGATGTCCGAACCCGCACTCCTGCTCACCACCGGTGCGATCCGTCACCGGATCTCCGGGCGTACCCATTCCCTCGGCTCCGGATCCGGCGCCGATATTTCGGTCAGCGATGACGGTCCGGCAGGCCAGTGGCTTCGGTTCCGGCATATCAACGGATGGGCCATCCGCGCCGTGGATCCGACGATCGAGGCGACGCTCGACGATGTGCCGATCGGCCCACGGAACTGGACGGCGATCGAGGGTGCTGGGGTACACGAACTGCGGATCGTGGTGCGCGGTCGGATATTTCGCCTCGTAGTGGCGAATGCGGACGATATTGCGAAAGTCACGCCGCCGACCGTTGTCGGTCGGGCGGGGCAGGAACCGCGGCCATCGGCCCCGGCGAGACCACCACAATCGAAACGCACGCCACCGCAGCCGCCTGCTCGGCGAGCGCGCGTCGTCAATGGCGCCGACCGGACGATCATCGATGCGCCGCCGCAATCACCGCCGGCTGTCGATCGGACTCCCCCGCGACAAACCGTCCCACCATCCCCGGGACGCCCTGGATCCTGGTCGGTGCCGAGTGAGCGGGTCCTCGCGATCGGCCGCGAGGGCGGTGACGCGGAAATCGCCCTGCCCGGACTGGATCTGGCGCATCGGCATGCGACAGTGCGCTGGACCGGGCGCGCTGTGGAGTTGCGCGGACTCGCCACCAATGCGCGTCCGTTCGTCGACGGCAAGCCCGTGCTACACGCTCGGCTGCGGGTGGGCGAGCAATTCATGTTGGCGCACCACATCTTCGAAGTATCGGGACCTGCGCAGCTGACACTGGTGCCCGCCGCCGTGATCGCGCGGGAGCCGCTGCTGCGGTTCGACGGGGTGAGCCTGCGGTATCGGGGTCGCACCGAACCCACCTTGCGCGATCTGACCTTCGAACTCTCACGCGGTGAGGTCCTGGCCGTGATCGGACCGTCCGGGGCCGGGAAGTCCACCATGTGTGCGGGGCTGCTCGGTGAGGTCGCACTGGCAGCGGGCTCGTTGCGGCTGGGGCAAGTCGACCTGGTCGCCTCCCGCATGCAAGCCAGTCATCTGGTTTCCTTTGTGCCGCAACAGCCCGCCATGTTCGGTGACCTCGCGGTGCGCGATGCACTGCTGTGGGTTGCGGGTCTGCGCACGGCCAGCGATACCACCCGAACCGAGCGGGCGGCCCGGGTCGACACCGTGATCGCCGAGATGGAGCTGGCGGGTGAGGTAGGCAAGCGGATCGACACGCTCTCGGGCGGTCAGCGCAAGCGCGTCTCGACCGCCATGGAATTGCTGAGTGATCCACAGTTGCTGGTCCTGGACGAGCCGACCTCCGGCTTGGACGAGGGTTTGGACCGCGCCATGATGCAGCGGTTGCGGGTGGTCGCCGAAACCGGTTGCGCGGTCGTTGTCGTCACCCACTCGATGGTCAACGTCGACTGCGCCGACAAGGTGCTCGCGGTGACCGGTCACGGGCGACTCGGATTCTTCGGACCACCCCGCGAGTTGCTGCGCGCCTTCGGCGTCGACAGCTACGCGGAGGTGATGGATCAGTTGCGCGCCGACCGGCAGGCTGGGCAGCCCGCCGCACCCTCGACCCCGCAACCGGCCGAGCGGGCGGTGCCCGCACCGATGCGTGGTTCCCTGCATCGGCATCTGCCACGCCTGATCGGCCGGGAATGGGCCCGTCAGCGCAATGGATTCCGAACGCTCGCGCTGGGTTCGGCGGCGGGCATCGGCTTGACCGCCTTGCTAGGTGCGGCTGCCTCGGACAAAGGGCTGGGTGGTGATCCGCGTGCGATCAGTTCGGTCATGATCGCCTTGATCGTCTGTCTCACATTCTTCTCGATGGCGCAATCCTTCGCCGCCATTGTCGACGATCGCGTGGTCATCGAACGCGAAGCGCGCTGGGGCATTTCGGCGGCCTCGGTGGTGTTGGCGCGCGCGATCACCTGTACACCGCTCGCAGTGCTGCTGGGTGTGGCATCGACCATCGGATATCTGCGCATCAAGTCCGGACCCGCAAATCCGGTGCTGCCGCAGCCCTACGGACTGCTGCTGTTCGCGATTACGCTGCCACTGGCCGCGATGGCACTCGGACTGCTGGTGTCGGCATGTTCGAAATCCTTGCGCCAGGCGGTTTTCGTGCTGATGGGCGTGCTGGCGCTACAAGTGGTGATGACCGGGCTCGCACCGCCGTTCGAGGGCACGCCCGGTGCGGTATTGCGGACCTTCGCCTATGCAGCCCCGTCGCGGTGGGCGGCGGCGGGGATCGGTGCCGATATCGGACTCACCGATGGGACCGATCCGCCACAGGGGCAGCCGAAGCCGTTCGCCGATTTGATCTGGACACACGATCTGCATCATGTCGCGACGGCCGCGGCGGTGCTGGTCATGATCGCGATCGTCGCCACCGCATCGACCATTCGGGTGCTGCGGCAGCAGCTGATGGCCCTGAGATAGGAGTTGGGCATGACATCACGAATCCGCCTGCTACTGAGCGTGTTTGCTCTGGTGAGTCTCGGTGTGGCCGGATGCTCGTCCGCCGCACCGCGTCAGGTCCAGCAGTCGCCGGAGTCGGGCGGAACGCGTCCGCCGACGGTGCGTACCGGACGGATTCCGGGCGGGACCATTACATTGCGATCGAATCAACGGGTGATCTTCGAACCGAATTCGCTGCGGTACTGCACGACCGATGGGGCCGGATTCGAGTTGCGCACCGGAGAAACCGTATGGCTGAGCGGAATCTCATCCCTGGAATTCGGTACGCAGGAGGGTGCGGAGTTGTCGGTGACTTACCGGCCTTTGCCCGCGAAAGGCGGTGGCACCCAGATCTTTCCTGGTGCCGCGAATGTGCAACCCGGCTCCGGCCGCATGTCTTCGGTCTGTGAATTCTTCGTGGCGAATCTGAGCCAGCGATATATGCCCGGCGAGCTGATCAGTATCACCTTCAATTCGGAGACCGAATTACACAACTGATCCGCGTGCGGCGAATCATCACTGTAGTGTGCTGAGCCGGAATGCGATCACAACCGCCACGGCTGATATCACGAGGGAGATCCAGCCGAGCCGGATCCAGCGTGCGGCCGATGCGGGTGGTGCGACGAATGCGCGGCGGGCATGAATTCGTTCTCTGAGTCCGCGCGTAATCGCGACCGGCCCCAGTACGAGGCCGAATCCTGAGAGCGACAAAATAGTTATGACCACGACCATCGGTGTTCGGGGATCCGGATCGCGTTTGGGGACCGGCGGACCCGGCGGCACCTGGTTGACGACAGGCCGATCGGCTGGGGTAACCACAATGTTGCGCGGCGACGTGGAGCGTCTACGTTGCGGCTCGGTGGACCGCATCAGCCCTTCCTCGGCCGCGACGAGTTCTGTGACCTCATTCGATGCGGGCACACTGTCATGCCTGCGCGCGGTGACTTCGTCGGCCGCGGTGCTCGCGTGCGCCTCTTCGTTCGGTGCGGTGACCTCGTCGGCCGGTTCCGCAACAGTTTGTTTGCGCCGGTTGCTCCGCTCGTCCTTGGCTTGTGCCGCAAGGAAATTCACCAATTCACGGGCCGTCGGCCTGGCATCGGGATCCTTGGTCATCGCCGCGAGGACCATGCGCCGGTATCGGCCGGGTACGTCGGTGAGATCCGGATCGTCCCGAATGATCCGCGCTATCACCGCCGCCTGGGTATCGGCGTGGAACGGTGGCCGACCGGTCGCCGCGAAGGCGACCAGCGCGCCCCAGGCGAAGATATCCGCGGGCGGACCTACTTCCTGATTGCCGAGCATTTCCGGCGGCATCCACGCCAGTGTCCCGATGATGCGTCCCGGTTCGGTGAGGCGGGTGGCATCGACAATCCGGGCGATACCGAAATCGATGACCTGCGGGCCGTCCCACGTCAGAATGATGTTGTCCGGCTTCAAATCCCGATGAATGACATCCGCGCTGTGTATGCACTCGAGCGCTTCGGCGAGCCCGCTCGCGAAATCGTAGAGCTGTGCCGACGACATCGCGCCGCGTTCCCGAATGGCCTCTGCCATCGACTCACCGGATACGAAGGAATTCGCCAGCCACGGCCGCTCCGCTTCGATATCGGCGTCCACCACCTCCGCGATGCGCCGTCCGTGCACCCGCTGGGCCGCGGTGACCTCCTGCCGAAATCTGGCCCGGAACTCGGGATCCCGCGCCAATTGGGTATGCGGCATCTTTATCGCGACCACAGTGCCGTCCGGGCCGAATCCCTGGAATACGACACCCATTCCACCCTCGCCGAGGCGGCCGTGTAACACGAAAGTACCGATAGCCGTCGGATCATCCGGCAACAATGGTCTCAGCATTCTCCCTCGCCGATTACGCTGAGCTGTCGTAGTTTTCGGAGTTTAGCACTGTCCGAGGCTATTGTCCGACCACATTGGTTCCCCGTTGGTGTTTCATTGGTCGCCGCCGCGAATCTCATGGGTATGAGCCCTTCGAAACACCCGATCCGCCGCCCCGCCGCAGCCTTGCTGGCCGCCATCGCGGGTCTGACGATCGCAGTATTCCCCCTCACCGAGCTACCTACGGCCGCAGCGGCTCCCGACTGCGCGCACGCCGATGATCCGGTAATCCCACCGGACAAGGCACCATCCGGCAACTCCGGCTCACGCAGCCGCCTGCGGGATCTGTTCCCCGACCTCGCCTACCGCCACGAGATCGAAAAGGCGGTCCTGTGCCTGACCAATGCCGAACGCACCCAACGCGGCATCCCCGCCCTCGAATGGAACATGCTGCTCGTCGACTCGGCGGAGAAGTACGGCACCGAAGCCGACCGCCTCAACTGGTGGGTCGGCAGCACCAAGCAGGAAACGGTGAAATGGCACATCCACCCCGAGACCCCACGCACCACCGCCGACGACAATCAGGAGGCCACGGTGCAGATCGGCAAGCGCATCGCTGCCGCCCAACCCTGCGCCCCCGGTAAGACTTTGGCGCACTGGGCGGAGAACACCGCCTGGGGCACCGGCAACCGATCCACCGCCCGCGCCATCGTGGACGCCTGGATGCACTCCGACACCCACCGAACCAACATCCTCGACAAAGACTCGACGTTGCTCGGCCCAGGCGCGGTCTATGGCCTCGCCCAACCCGGCACCGCCCCCGACCAGGCAGGTCTGTACGTACAGCACTTCGCGTCGTGCAAATGATCGCCCTACCGCTGCTTCGCGTCGTAGTCCAGCCGTGCCTGTTCGACCTTGTCCAGGTCGACCGACCATTCGGCGAGCGACGCGAACAGCGGTCCCAGGCTGCGTCCGAGGTCGCACCTTGGGCGCGATCGTGACGATGCAGCGTTCCAGTTCACCGAATCCTCGGTCGTATCCGCTTACACCTCGGTCGGCCCGGGTGCCTTGTCGATATAGCGGCTCATCGCCCAGTTCAGCCCGCGCATCGCGAGGTTGTACGACGGCGGGAAGTAGCGCTGCGCGAGATAGCCGACTCGGATATCCGGGGAGGTGAAGACCATGTACTTATCGCGCTCGACCCCGCGCACGATCGACCGGGCCGCCTGCTCCGGCGTGACCGCATGCCGCATGAACAGCGAAACCGCCTGCTGCACCGCCGCGCCCTGCCGGTCGACGCCGGCGATATCGACGCTGTCCACCATCGGCGTCGCCATCGCGCCGGGGCAGACCAGGCTGACACCGATCCGGTGCCGGCGCAGATCGAAGCGCAGCACCTCCGAAACGCCACGCAATCCGAACTTGCCCGCACTGTAGGGCGCATGCCAGGGAAGTCCGAAGAGGCCCGCGGCCGAGGCCACATTGACCAGATGTCCACCTCGCCCGGCCTCGATCATGCGCGGCACGAACTCCTCGATCACATGGATCGGGCCCATCAGATCGATATCGATGGTGCGCCGCCACTGCGTGTGCGTGAGCCGATCGACGGTGCCCCAGGTGGCAATGCCTGCCACATTCATCACGATGTCGACACTGTCCACCTCGGCGTGCGCCTTCGCGGCCAACGCCACCACAGCGTCGTAGTCGCTGACATCGGCGGGCGCGGCCAAGTGCACAACGCCACCCCGCGCGCGCACGTCATCGGCGGTGTTCCGCAGTCCGGCATCATCGATATCGGTCAGGATGACCGATGCACCCTTGGCGACAACCGCCAGGGCGGTACTGCGCCCCAATCCACTCGCCGCTCCGGTGATCAGGCAGCTCTTACCGTGGAACTTTGTCATGAACCAAACGATAGACAATTACGAACACTGTTGTCTATAGATCTCGACGTCCGTCTCAGACGTCATCTTCACCCACTGGTCGGCCGATACCGAGATGCGATTGATACCCCGCTCGCTGGACGATAGCTGTCGACCGGGAATCCTGCTCGTGGCGACCCGCTGCCGTTCACACAGACCGGCACGGAGGCGATACACAAGCGATGAAGATACAAGCGATGAAGCCGGTGTCATGGCGGCGATACCCGGGCCGATGGTCCGGAATGTGGCCACGGACAGGCCCTTGTCCGGGTGAACTGCGGTGGCATACTCGATGGGAGCGGCCAGCGGCGCGTTCGCCCCGGTCCGATCGAGGCCGACGCACCAGCTTCAGCCTTGCGCGGTTGCCGGGCGAACACTCGTGGACTCCAACGATCTTGGTGCGCCAGGAATGTTCGAGCACTCATCCCATGTTCCCAATATTGTTGCGTGTACAGGATTATCGGGAGGACCACATGGGGAACCTGTTCGGACCCACCGGCCCAGTGGGGGGCAGACGTGGCTGAGGGACGCGAAACGACGGCACGGAATTCCACGCTCGCCGGGTATCGCGATGCCTCGATCACCACCACACCGGCCGTCCGCCCGGTGATCTCCATCGCCCTGTTGCTGATGAGTGTCGCGCTGGTCTACGAGGCCGGGCGCGCCGCCCCCGGGCAAGACCACGGCTGGTTCGTCGCCGTGTCGATCGCCGGACTCTTCGTGGTGCGTGGCTTGCATCTGCGCCGCCCGATCACCCTGCCGCATTTCACCATCGCGGTTTTCGTGCTTGCGGCGGCCAATGCCGCCTATCGCGCCTCGCATCCGGGCTTCGGCTTCGTCTTCCTGGCCGCGACCGGATTCATCCTGATGCTGCCGCAGTCGAGTCGGCCCCAGCCCGAGCAGTTGTACCGGGTCGCCGAACTCGTCGGCCGAACCCACCGCGATCCACTCGCCGCCTTCGCGCTGCATTCGTCGAAGTCCTACTACTTCAACGCGAATTCGACCGCGGCGATCGGCTATCGGGCCCGCTTCGGGATCGCGGTGGTAGCCGGTGATCCGATCGGCGATCGCCTCGACTATCCGGCACTGCTCACGGACTTCTCCGAATTCGCGGCGAATCACGGCTGGCGGGTCGCAGTGCTCGGTGCCAGTCCGGATATGGCCGAGATGTGGCGGCATCGGGCGATCGAGCATCGGGGGTTGCGTGCGATTCCGGTCGGCCGCGATGTGATCATCGATGTCGCGACATTCGCCATGGTCGGGCGTTCCTTCCGCAATCTGCGCCAGGGCGTGAGCCGCACCCGGAATTTCGGGGTGACCACCGAGGTCATCAACGAGACCGACCTGACCGAACCGTTGCGGGCAGAACTGCTGGATATCGTCGACGAGTGGCGTACCGGTCGGCAGAATCGCGGCTTCTCGATGATCCTCGACCACCTGCTGGACGGGCGGAATCCGGGCATGCTGCTGGTGCTGGCCCGCGATGAGGAGGGGCGCGTGGCGGGCTTCCAGCGCTATGGCGTCTCCGGGCGGGGCCGCGAGCTCAGCCTGGATGTGCCGTGGCGGCGCAAGGATGCCCCGAACGGGCTGGACGAGCGGATGATCATCGATCTCGTCGACCACGCCCGCACCCAGGGGATCGAACGGATCTCGCTGGCATTCGCCCCTTTCCCGGAATTGTTCGCCGAGAAGGAGCGGACGCGCACCGGGAAGCTGATCTATGCGCTCGTGCACCTGGGCGATCCGTTGATCCGGCTGGAATCGCTGTACCGATTCCTGCGCAAATTCCAAGCGATGTCGGATCAGCGCTTCGTGCTGATCCGCTGGCGCGAGGTACTGCTGGCGGCCGCGGCCCTGCTCACCTTGGAGTTCGTGCCGCACCGCAAGCAGCACTAGTCGCGGACGGTAATGCCGATCGCCTTGGCGAATTCGGGGGCCAGATCGATCAGTTGCAGCGGGGTGATGGTTGCCCCGCGCAATGCATCGAGGCCCTCGGCGACATCGAGGTGCGCGGCACCGCGCAGGTCGACCTGTTGCAGTCGGGCACGGTTGATCAGCAGGCCTTCCACGGTGGTGCCGGGAAAGGTGACCTTGGTCAGCTCGGCATCACCGAAGTCGGTGTGGCGCAGCACGCAATCGACGAATTGCACCTCGCGCAATTTGGTCTTGCGGAAGTTCACGGAGTCGAATTTGCAGCCCTCGAAGCGCACTCGACGCAAGTTGGCACCGCCCGCATCGACGCCCGATAGCGCACCGGCGATCAATTCGACGTCCTGCCAGGAGGTATCGGACAGGTCGGTGCCGACCCAGCGCACGTTGCGCTGCCAGACATCGGTGAAGCGGGAGAACCGCAGGCTGCCGCGGTTGATCGCGAGCGAGGTGAAGACGGTTTCGGAGAACCGCGAGTTGCCTGCCTCGATGTCATCGAGGTCGTCGCCGGTGATGTGCACACAGTCGTAGTCGCCCTCGGGTTCGAGATCGCTCTCCAGCGGCGTGAGATAGCGCGCGTAGGGCAATTCCTCGAGTTCATTGGGCACAGTTGACCTCCGGGTTCGGCGACGGTCCTGCTTGTCTACCAGTCGGATCCGACAGGTCAGGGGTCGATGCGGTCCAGCAGCCAGCGCGGGCCGACCGCCTCGGCGCCGAGGGCTTGGATTCGCTCGCGGAGTCCACGATCGGCGGTTACGACGGTGATCCTGTTCTCCGCGGTGGCCGCGGCTACGACGTCGACGATCGCGTCGTCTCCCGAACCGTCCGCGAGCACCACGCGCACGCCTTCGAATTCCTCCGATCCCGCGGCCTTCGCCGCACCCTCGAGTACGACGACCACTTGGGCGGGTGGTGTGAGGTCCAGCGTGCTCAACCGCATGAGCAGTTGCCGAGCCGCACCCGCACGATCGCGCCACCAGCCATCGGGACGCGAGCCCACGACATTCGCGGCATCGACGACGATCAGCATCGCTTCCTTTCTACTCATCGGTGCTGAGGCGGGCGGCGCGGGTGTGCAGGTAGCGCTGTTGCGGGATGCTCATCGTCTGTTGTGCGGCAAGCAGATATGCCTCGCGGGCACCGGCCCGGTCCCCCATCGATTCCAACAGATGGGCACGGACCGCTGCCAGGCGGTGATCCCCCGCCAACTTGCCGCCATCGGCCAGCTCGTCGACGAGCCGCAAACCGGCCAGCGGTCCGCGAGCCATGGCTGCGGCCACGGCGCGGTTGAGGGCAATGATCGGATTGTCGACCAAGGCCAGCAGTCGTTCATAGAGCAACATGATCTGCGGCCAATCGGTGGCCTCGTATGTCTGCGCCTCATCGTGCAGCGCCGCAATGGCGGCTTGCAGCTGATACGGACCGGGTACGCCGTTGGGGAGCGCCTCGGTGATCAGCGCGATGCCCTCGGTGATCGCTTCGGTGTGCCAGAGTGCGCGGTTCTGGTCTTCCATCGGAACGAGCTCGCCGGTGGGTCCGGTGCGGGCGGGTCGGCGGGCATCGGTGAGCAGCATCAGCGCGAGCAGTCCGGTGACCTCGGCATCGTCGGGCAGCAGGCGATGCACCAGACGGGTCAGGCGGATGGCCTCGGCGGCGAGTTCGACGCGGTGCAGGCTCGGTCCCGAGGTGCTGGCATAGCCCTCGGTGAAGATCAGATACAGCACGTGCAGCACGGCGGCCAGGCGCGCGTCGCGGTGGGCGCCGACGGGTGGGGCGAAGCCGATACCACTGTCCTTGATCATCTTCTTGGCGCGGCCGATGCGTTTGGTCATGGTCGCCTCGGACACCAGGAAGGCGCGGGCTATTTCGGTGGTGGTCAAGCCGCCGATCGCGCGCAGCGTCAGCGCCACCTGCGCGGTGGGTGAGAGCGACGGGTGACAGCACAGGAACAGCAGGACGAGGGTGTCGTCGAAGTCGGTGGGGTCGCGGTCGGCGGGCGGGGTGAGCCAGTCCTCAGGCAGTGCCCAGCGGGCCACGGTGTCCTCGCGCCTGCGGCGGGCCTGTTCGTTGCGGAGCAGGTCGGTCAGACGGCGTGAGGCGACGGTGATCAGCCAGGCGCGCGGGTTGTCCGGAATGCCGGCTTCGGGCCACTGGGTCGCGGCGGCGAGCAGTGCCTCCTGCACCGAGTCCTCCGCGGTGTCGAAATGACCGTAGCGCCGAACCAGCGCGCCGAGGACCTGCGGTGCGCAGGCGCGCAGCAGGTCCTCGACCTCGGAATCCGACATCGGAAGGGGCTCAGCCGAATTCGGGGGCGGACTCCGCGATGGGCCGGACGTCGGCGTAGGCCGTATCGGCGATATGCGGCGGAGCCGGGCATTTGCTGAGTTCGGCCGCGATTTCGGTGGCGCGGTCGAAGCTCTCGCATTCGACGATCCAGTATCCGGCGAGCACCTCCTGCGTCTCGGCGTAGGGACCGTCGGTCACGAACGGCGCGCCGTTCTTGGTGGTGATGCGGCGGGTGTGCACCGGTTCGACCAGACCGCGCGTCTCGACCAGTTCCCCGGATTCCGCCAGCTTCTTGTTGAGGTTGCCCATGAACTCGGCCATGGCCGCGAAATCCTCGGGACTCCACATGGGTTTGCCGGTGTCCTTGCCGACCATGCCGTCGTAGTCCTGTTGCGAGCCGTAGCTCAGGATCATGTATTTCACGACAACTCCTCCGCTCCGGCGGCTCCTGGTGGCGCCGCTCATCAGATACGTCGCAGCCGCTGTCCATTCTCGGACATGTCCGCGGAAAAAACTTCCGACAGCAGCAGTTGGGTGTGCGGGGGCCGGGGGTAGGTCTAGGGCCGCCGTAGCGAGCGCGGCGCGTGACATGCTGGGGGACATGGTGATCGATGGAGTTGTCGCATCCGGGTTCGAGGCGGTGCGCGAGGTATTCGCGGCGAATTTCGCCGAGCAGGGGGATGTCGGAGCGGCGGTCGCGGTGTATCGGGACGGGCAGCCGGTGGTGGATTTGTGGGGTGGGCTCGCCGATCCGGAGGGTGAACGGGCGTGGGAGCGCGACACGCTGCAGCTGGTCTACTCGGCGACCAAGGGCGTCACCGCGACCGTCGCGCATCTGCTCGCCCAGCGTGGCGAGCTCGACCTGGACGCGCCGGTCGCGCAATACTGGCCGGAATTCGCCGCGGCGGGTAAGGGCGATATCCCGGTGCGCTGGTTGCTGACCCATCAGGCGGGGCTGGCGGCGCTGGATAAGCCGGTACCCCTGGCGGATGCGCTGGCCTGGGGGCCGATGGTGGAGGCGCTCGCCGCGCAGACCCCGAACTGGCCGCCCGGCACCGCGCACGGATACCACGGGCGGACTTTCGCCTGGCTGGTCGGTGAGGTCATCCGACGCGCGACGGGGCGAACCGTCGGGCGGATTCTGGCCGAGGATGTCGCCGGACCGTTCGGTATCGACTTCTTCATCGGTTTGCCCGAGCCCGAACGGCATCGCGTCAGCCGACTTGTGTTCGCGCCCAAGATCGATCTGGCGGCGGTTCCGGACGAGTTGGTCCCGGAGGAGTTCCGGCCGATGGTCGTCGCGATGCGCGATCCGGAGGCGTTGGTCAACCGCGCCTTCGAGGTCACCGATCCGGCCGATATCGATTTCAACGATCCCGCGGTGCATGCCGCCGAGATTCCGTCGAGCAACGGCATCGGAACCGCGCGCGGCCTCGCCCGGCTCTACGCGGCAACCATCGGGGAGGTCGACGGCGCCCGCCTGCTGACTCCCGAAACTCTGGCCGCCGCAACCAGCGAACAAGCCGCAGGCATCGACCGCGTCATGATGTTGCCCGACCGCTACGCCTCCGGATACATGCTCCCCACTGAAGGTTTCGCACTGGGAGGCCCCCAGTCCTTCGGGCATCCGGGCCGTGGCGGCTCCCTCGCCTTCGCCGATCCGGACACCGGCATCGCTTTCGCCTTCGTCACCAACTACATCATCGAAGGTGCTCCGGACCTGCGTGCCCGCAGTCTGGTCGACGCGGTGACCAACGCCATCGCCTAGCACTGGACCGACGCGGGCTTCAGCGCAGGGTGCGGATCCAACGCCGGGTGTCGGCCGGGTCGATGACGTCGTCGAGTTCCAGGACGGTGGCGGCGGTCAGAGCCTTGCCGTTGGCATAGGCGAGCTGTACGAGGTTGTCGAAGGCTTCCTGGCGCTTATCGGGGTCTTCGATGGCCGCGAGTTCCTTGGCGAAGCCGAGGCGGACCGCACCCTCCAGGCCCATGCCGCCGATTTCGCCGGTGGGCCAGGCGATTACGAAACGCGGGGCGCGGAAGGAGCCCGCGGCCATCGCCTGTGCGCCGAGACCATAGCCCTTGCGGATGACGACGGTGCCCAATGCAACGGTGAGCGCGGCGGAGTCGATGAACAGCTTGCTGAACTTGGTGACGGTCGCTTCCTTCTCCGCCTCCGGACCGACCATGAAACCCGGTGTGTCGCAGAGGGATACGATCGGCAGGCCGTGGGCATCGCAGAGTTGCAGGAATGCGCTGAGCTTGTCGGCGGCGGAGGCATCGATCGCACCGCCGAGGTGGTGGCAGTCGTTGGCGATGAGACCGAAGGGACGGCCTTCGACGCGAATGAGTGCGGTGACCACACCGACGCCCCAGTCCCTGCGCAGTTCCAGGACCGAGTCGACGTCGGCTACCGCGGCGATGACTTCGCGGATATCGAAAGCGCGCAGCCGATTCTCGGGCACCACGTGACGGGCGATGCGCGGATCCGGTGCGGTCCAATCATCTAGTGGCCCTTGGAAATACGAGAGATAACGACGGGCCACAGCGACCGCCTCGGCCTCGTCGGCGGTAACGATGTGCACGACACCGTTACGACGTTGGACGTCGATGGGGCCGATGTCCTCGGGTGCGTAGACCCCGAGTCCGCCGCCCTCGATCATTGCCGGCCCGCCCATGCCGATATTGGCATCCGGGGTCGCGATGACCACATCGCACATGCCGAGCAGCGCCGCGTTGCCCGCGAAGCAGCGTCCGGAGGCGATGCCTACCAACGGGACTCGACCCGACAGTGCGCCCATTGCACGAAAGGTGGTCACGTCGAGGCCCGAGATGCCCGAATAGTCGGTATCCCCCGGTCGCCCGCCGCCGCCCTCGGTGAAGAACACCACGGGTATGCGATGTTCGTGGGCCAGTTCGAGCATGCGATCGGTTTTGGCGTGATTGCGCATGCCCTGGGTGCCGGCCAGCACGGTGTAGTCGTAGGACATGACCAGTGCGCGCGCCACTTGCGCGCCGAATCGGTCGGCGTTGATGGTTGCGATGCCGCCGATCAGCCCGTCCGCGGGCGTGTTGGCGATCAGATCTTCGGGGCTGCGGCGCAGTCGCTGTGCGGCGACGGCGAGCGCACCGTATTCGAGGAAGCTTTCCTCGTCGACGAGGTCGGCGATGTTCTCCCGGGCGGTACGGCGGCCCAGCTTATGCCTTTTCCCGACGGCGGCCGGACGGCCCGGATCCAGTCCGATTCGATGCCGCTCGCGCACTTCAGCCAGATCGGCTCGCACGGCATCCAGGTCGATCGCCTCGATATCGGCGGCCGGACCGTCATGATCGGTCGCGAACCAGGTCAATAGCAGTGCATGCGGATCGACCGTCGCACCCGGTGTCACGAGGTGGCGCGATACCCGCAGCGGCTGCTCGGCCCGCAGCACATGCTGCATCTTCATTGCCTCGAGCACAACGACTTGCGCACCCGCTGGAACAATGCTGCCCGCCTCCGCCAAGCTCACGACGGTACCGCCCATCGGCGATCGCATACCCTGCTCATCGTCTTCGAGCGCTATCCGGAGATCGGCTGCGGCCGCGGGGTTTCGGTGCTCGGCGAACACCTGGGCAGGATCTGCTGTCGCCGAGTCGACCGCGCGCCGGGCCGCAATAGGCGTGTAATCGCCTGCCCGACGGGCAAATTCGCCGATACGGTCCTCGAACCAGGAAGTGGAAACACTGGTCCCATCGGCGAGCTGATCCAACACCGCACGCAGCAAACTCGTATTGGTGTCGACACCGGCAACCACGGTTTCCGCCAACGCATCCGAACACCGCCGCACCGCAGCCGAATACGTTGGCCCCTGTGCGACAACCTTCGCCAGCAACGAATCGAACTGGGCCCCCTGCCGCATACCCGTGAACGCCGCGGTATCCACCCGAACACCCACCCCGGTCGGCGCGGCGAATTCCGTCAGCACACCGGTACTCGGCAGAACCTCCCCACCCGCCGTGACCAGCTCGGCATTGACGCGCGCCTGCACCGCGAACCCCCGCACGATGCCATTCCCTCGTACCTCACCACCTGTCATGTCCGGCACAAGGTCGCCGAGAGCGAGGTCGTGCAGGGCAGCGCCGCGGGCGAGATCGAGTTGGACTGCTACCAGGTCCACACCGGTTACCGCCTCGGTGACGGTGTGTTCGACCTGGAGGCGCGGGTTGACCTCGAGGAACCAGGCGTCGGTCGCGGTGACCAGGAATTCGACGGTGATCACGCCGCGACAGGAGACCGATTCGGCTATGCGGACGGCGTCGCGGTGGAGCCGTTCTCGAAGGGCGGCAGGCAGATTCGGGGCCGGAGCGATTTCGACCAGTTTCTGGTGGCGGCGTTGGATGCTGCAGTCGCGGTCGCCGAGGGTGATGGCTCGGCGTCCGTCCGCGATGACCTGGACCTCGATATGGCGCGCGTCGGCGGCCAGTGCTTCGGCATATACGGTGTCATCGCCGAAACCGGCGCGGGCTTCGGCTCGGCAGCGCTCGAGTGATTCGGCGAGTGTGTCCGCAGTGTGGACCGCACGCATGCCACGTCCGCCGCCACCGGCTGTGGCCTTCAGCATCACACCGCCCGGGTGGTCGGCGAAGAACGCGGAAATTTCGGCCAGGTCCGCACCGACGGACGTTGCGGGCAGGACCGCGACTCCGATCTGTCGCGCGGCCTCGCGTGCCGACAGCTTATTGCCGAAAATGCGCAGCACCTCGGGTGAAGGCCCGACGAATACCAAACCGGCGGCCGCGCATGCTGCCGCGAAATCGGCACTCTCACTGAGGAACCCGTAGCCGGGATGCACCAGTGTATCGGCACCTGCCCCCTTGGCCGCGGCGACTACAGCGGCGATGTCGAGATAGGCGGCGGCGCCGATGCCAGGCAGTTGGACCGCGTCATCAGCCAAACGCACCGGCAGGGCCGTCGCCTCTGCACCGGTATAGAGCGCAAGGGTGGAGTGATTCCGCTCGCGCGCCGTCCGGATCACCCGGACCGCCACCTCACCCCTGTTCGCCACCACCACATGCATGCCGACAGTCTGCGTTGACATTGACGTCAATGTCAACGACGATGAATCCATGACACAGGCAGGCTGGTCGGTGCGTGCGGCGCGGGAACGATCCGATACCGGCCGCCATCGCGCGCTGCTCGATGCCGCCGCCCACGTCTTCGCCGAGCGCGGCTACGACAAGACCACCGTCGCCGATATCACCACCGCCGCAGGCGTTTCCCGCGCGACGATGTATGTCTACTTCGCTTCCAAGGACGAAATCTTCCTCGCCCTCGCCGCCCGGGTCCGCGACGATTTCCTCGACGCCCAGGAACCCGATATCGATCCCGGCGATCCCCGAGTGATGCTGGCCGCCACCATCGATTCCTTCGCCGCCGCGGTCCGCAATGCCGGACCCATGCTGCGGCTCATCGATGAACGCGGTGCCGTCGACGACCGAGTCGCCATACTCGCCCAGGAAATCGCCGAACGCCCCATCCGCCGCTTTACCCGCTACCTCGAACGCCTGCACACCGCAGGCCGCATCTGCCCCACCGTCCCGCCGCGAATCGTCGCCGAAACCATCGGCTACGCCCTGACTCGCGGCACCCTCACCCGCGCGGATGACACCCCACGCGCCCGCGCCACCTACCTGGCCCACATGCGGACCGTCGCCGAAACGCTCTTGTCCCCAACCTGATTCACCCGGATGCGCCGTCGCCGCCGGCCGGATCCACAGCTTTCGCGGCGATCCCTGCGAGAATTGCTACCGAAACGCGTTGGAGCTCAACCTGGTCCACATGGATCGACTCGCGCCACCAGGTTAGACGGCAATGGGGTCCCGGTAGTAATCGCCGAAAATCCAACAAGTGCGGCGGCGCCGCTGGTCAACTCACTGGCGCAGGTCGGCTCACGGGGGCCGCACCCGGCGTCCGCCGCGGCTGACGGAGTGCGGCCACGCGCCCGAGTTCGGTTCGAGGTGCAGCGAGGACGGCGGTCCGAACGCTCGACGGCCGGATTCGAGTCATCGCCCGCTCGTGTCGATAGGTGCAAAGAGTCCTTGTGAACTCTCCTTGTAAGCCGTCGTAGCCATGGCCACACTTGCGTGCAACGCAAGTACTCCTTACTGATATTGCACTGGAAATCATGCCTTGGCGGATCAATACTGATCTCAGGAGTTCTCGGCAGCGGATGTGCCGCTCACGACGAGACGACCGATCGGTCGCGCCGCCCCTTCGCCGGGCAGTGCCGACTACCACCCCACCAGGACAGGAGCTCAGTCATGCCCAGAATCGTGCGTCCGACCGCCTACGGCACACCCGATGTGCTCGCCGTGACCGAGGTGCCTACTCCGTGCGCGGCCGCCGACGGCGTGGTCGTCGAGGTGCGGGCAGCGGGGGTCAACCCGATCGACTGGAAGCTCTACAGCGGGGCTTTCCACGCCGTCGACGACGACCACAAGGATGCCGCCGGGGTCGCCGCCTCGATGCCCTCGATCGGCCTGGAGTGCGCGGGCGTCGTCACCGAGGTAGGTGCGGATGTGACCGGTGTGCAGGTCGGCGACGAGGTCATCGTGTACCCCGTGACGGCCGCCTACGCCGACTACGTCACGGCCCCGGCCACCTCGATCTTCGCCAAGCCCACCGAGATCGGGTGGGCCCAGGCAGGGTCGCTGATGCTGACCGGCACCACCGCCGTCCACGCACTGCATGCGGCCGGCGTGGGTGGCGGCGACACGGTACTCGTCCACGGCGGAGCCGGCGGGGTCGGTCTGCTGGGCGTGCAGCTGGCCACCGCTCAGGGTGCGACGGTGATCGCCACCGCCGCCGAGCGCAACCACGCACTGTTGCGCGAGCTCGGCGCCATCCCCGTTGTCTACGGCCCCGGACTCGCCGACCGGGTGCGCGCCGCCGCACCGCAGGGCATCACCGCCGCAGTCGACTTCGCCGGTACCGACGAGGCCCTCGACGTCTCGCTGGAGCTGGTGGCCGACCGCACCCGGATCGCCTCGATCGCCGGGTCGCCACGACGCGCCGAAGCCGGCATAAAGCTGCTCGGCTACGGGCCGGGGCAGGACGCGGGCACCGAAGTCCGCGACGCCGCGCGCGGTGGGCTCGTCGAGCGCGCCGGGTCCAGCGCGCTACGCGTCATCGTCGATACCACGTTCCCGCTCGCCGAGGCGGCGAAGGCCCACGAGGTCGGCATTGCCGGACACGCACCCGGCAAGCTCGTGCTGATCCCCTGACCGGCCCTCGGCCGGCCGCGCCTAGGCGATCCGCTTGCGCGCCTGGCCTCTCGGCTTGCGGCCGGGCCGGGCGGCACCTGCTGCGCCGTCGAAGGTGAGTACCCCGTCCTCCAACGGCGCCTTGCGTAGTAGCGCGCGATCGCGGAAGTAGTTGTTGATGACCTGCCAGGGCCCGCGGGCGCCTTGGCGGGGCATGACGCCGTCGCCGCGTTGGATGTAGCCGGAGGTCAGGGCGCCGCCCATCAGTGATTGATCGGAGCGGTCGGCGTCTTCGGCGATGGCGACGACCTTGGTATAGCCGTTGGCCTTCATGTGGTTGAGGAGGCGGCAGAAGTATTCGGCGGCCAGATCCGCCTTCAGCGTCCACGATGCGTTCGTGTAGCCGAGGACCAGCATTGCGTTGGGGATGCCGTCGAGCAGGGTGCCCTTGTAGACCACATGTTCGCGGGTCGACACCGGCTCGCCGTCCACATCGAGTGCCGCGCCGCCGAGGATCTGCACGGTGAGACCGGTTGCGCTGATGACGATATCGGCGGGTAGTTCTTCCCCGGATGCGAGCCGAACGCCGGTTTCGGTGAAGCGGTCGATGTGATCGGTGACGATCGATGCCTTACCGCTGCGCAGCACCTTGAACAGGTCACCGTTCGGGACGACGCAGAGTCGCTGGTCCCACGGGTTGTACGACGGCGTGAAATGCCGCATATCGATCTGCTTGCCGAGTTGCATCCGCACCGCGGCGAGCAGCAGCTTCTTCGACAACTCGGGATTGGTGCGCGAGAGCTGGAAGCTGGCCCGCTGCAAGGCGATATTGCGTGCCCTCCCGGTCCGATAGGCGATCTTCTCCGGCACCCGCGCGTACTTCATGCCGACCGCGACCGGGTCATCGGCGGGCAGTGCGGTGATGTAGGTGGGCGAGCGCTGCAGCATGGTGATGTGCGCGGTGTCGTCGGCCATCGCCGGAACCAGCGTGATCGCGGTGGCGCCGCTGCCGATCACCACGACGCGTTTGCCGCGGTAGTCCAGATCTTCCGGCCAGTGCTGTGGGTGCACGATCTGCCCGCCGAAGTCCGCCTCGCCCGGGAAGTTCGGGCGGTACCCGTTGTCGTAGTCGTAGTAGCCGGTGCAGCCGACGAGGAAGTTGCTGGTGTAGATCTCGGTCTCGCCGGTCTGCTCGTCGAGTGCCTCGACGGTCCACAGCTCGGCTTCGCTCGACCAGCTGGCCTTTGTCATCTTGCGCCCGAACCGAATGTGCTCGGTGACGCCGTATTCCGCGGCCGTGTCCTCGATGTACTGGCGGATGTGCGGTCCGTCGGCGAGCACCTTGGTGCCGATCCACGGACGGAAGCCGAAGCCGAAGGTCAACATATCGGAGTCGGAGCGGATGCCCGGGTACCGGAACAGATCCCAGGTCCCGCCGATGGCGGTACGGCGTTCCAGGATCGTATAGCTGCGTCCGGTCTGCTCGCGGGTGAGATGGCACGCCATCCCGATGCCGGACAGGCCCGCGCCGATGATCAGTACGTCGACATGCCGCGTCATTGAGGTAATCCGTTTCGTTCTGCTCTCACCCGAGCACCCTTGCCCGACCGTCCCCCCCACATTACCTGTTATCCCAAGTAACGTCTAGCCGCCCGCCTTCGAGAATGCGCCGGCGGTGGGCCTCTCTCGACGTCTGCCGCGACCGTTGCATGATGATCAACCGTCCAAGTGTCGCTTGCCCAATGGTCCGGCTGATGTTCGCGATGTGCCGCGACCGCCTGCTACCGCGGGGTCTCGCCGAAACCGGTAAGCGCGCCACTCCGGTCCGGCTGACGCTGCTCGACCATTGCCGGTCTGCTGCCGATCGATATCGTCGTGGAATTGGTGAATATCGGCGCGCTGTCGGCTTTCGCGGTTGTTTGTGTCGGAGTGCTGGTGCTGCGAAAGCTCGAGCCGAACCGGGAACGGCCGTTCCGCACCCCGTTGGTGCCGCTGGTGCCGATTCTCGCGTTGATCGGCTGCGTACTGCTGGCAACCACTTTGGACGGGCTGACCTGGGTGTGTTTCGCGGTTTGGGTGCTCGGCGGCAGTGCGGTCTACCTGGGCTACGGCCGTAAACGCTCTACCATCGCCGCGCCGACCATAACTAACTCAACGGTTTCTGCCGAGCGGTAACCGGCGCGAAATTCGCCATTGGGATCTTGCACGAATGCATTCCGAGTCATTGCGTCTCAGAGGCGAATTCGGCACGCTCTCTGGGTAAGAGCCACGGCGCACACCCCGGCGGCCGGGCCGGAGAGGACGACGACCCGATATGTCCGATGACGAGAAGCAGATCCGAATACTGATCGAGCGATGGGCAGCGGCGGTGCATACCGGCGACCTGGCCGGTGTCGTCACCGATCATGCCGACGATATCGTGATGTTCGATGTGCCCCCGCCGAATGAAGGTGTGCGCGGCATCGACGCCTATCGGGATACCTGGCCCGGTTTCTTCGAATGGCAGGCATCGGGTGCGACCTTCGACATCGTTTCGCTGGAGGTAGAGGCGGGCGCAGACGTGGCATTCGCGCATGCGCTGCTGCTGTGCGGCACCGCGGAGGAGTTCGCCCGCGATCCGGCCAAGCGCCTGCGGATCACCTTCGGCCTGCGCAAGCAGTACGGACGCTGGGTCGTGGTGCACGAACACCACTCCTTCCCCGACGACACCGCGGCACCCGAGGCCTGAGCTCGAGCCGGTTCGCTACGGTGGCATCGAGCGCAACGATGCAGCGACCGCCGGTGGCGTGGTGCACCGTTGCCGCGAATACGGCATCGAGTGCACCGGGAGTTCCACGTGAATCAGCCTGATAGCGAAGCCTTTTCGAACCATGCGGGCACCCGCCCCGCGGCCTGGTACGAGAACTGGACGGAGGTACCCGATTCGCCGTGGCGGGATCGGCCCGAGCCCGCCGGCGAACGCGAGTACCGCACGCTCAGCTACGAGCGCGACGGGCGTATCGCGCGCATTACCTTCAACCGCCCGGAGAAGGGCAATACGATCACCCCGGACACCCCGATCGATCTCGCGCACGCGGTCGAGCGGGCCGATCTGGATCCGCGGGTGCACGTCATCCTGGTATCCGGGCGCGGCAAGGGTTTCTGCGGCGGCTACGACCTGGATATGTTCGCCGAACAGGGCAGCCACGGTGTCGACGGGTCTATCGACACCACCGGCACCGTGGCCGATCCGGTGGTGCAGGCGGTCAATCACAATCCCTGGGGGACTTGGGATCCGATGATCGACTACGCGATGATGAGCCGGTTCAACCGCGGTTTCGCCAGCCTGATGAATGCGAATAAGCCGACCGTGGCGAAACTGCACGGCTTCGCCATCGCGGGCGGCACCGATATCGCACTCTACTCCGACCAGATCATCTGCGCCGACGACACCAAAATCGGCTATCCGCCCACCCGCGTATGGGGTATTCCGGCGGCGGGCATGTGGGCGCATCGCCTGGGCGATCAGCGCGCCAAGCGGCTGCTGTTCACCGGTGACTGCATCAGCGGGAAGCAAGCCGAGGAGTGGGGGCTCGCGGTCGAATCGTGTCCGGCCGATGAGCTCGACGAGCGCGCCGAGGCATTGGTGGCACGTATCGCGCGCATGCCGGTCAACCAGCTGATGATGGCCAAACTGGCGCTGAATTCGGCGCTGCATTCGCAGGGCGTGACGAATTCCGCGATGATCAGCACGGTATTCGACGGGATCTCCCGGCACACGCGCGAGGGTTACGCCTTCCAACTGCGTTCGGCCACCGTCGGTTTCCGTGCGGCCGTCCGCGAACGCGACGAACCGTATGGCGACTACAAGCGCGCCCAGTTCCGCGCCGAGGAATAGCGCTCAGCGTGTATAGCGGTGCTTCACCCCGATCGGGAAGTAGTCCGGATCACCGGTGGGGCGCAGCTCGACGTGCGGCAGCTGACGTTCGGGCGGAACGTAATGCGCGTATTCGCTATTGCGGCGCAGCAATTCGTCACGAATCGATTCTGCGACGCGTCGGGTGCGTTCGGGGGTATTGGGTTCGTCGGGGACCAGTTCCACGGTGACGCGCAGTGTCCGGTCTTGATCGGCGGTCTCCCACACCTCCAGGACGAATTTCCCGGTCACCCATTCGCTGACACCGGGCTGTTCCAGCCCGACCGTCACCGTCTCCGCAATGACGTTCGCCCCGAATATCGATACCGCGTGCAGCGACCGCCCGAAGACGTAGACGAATGGCAGTTCGGGTCCGGTTTCAGCACCGAGATCGAGGCCGTGGGCGGCACAGAACGCGAGCATATCCGCGTGCGCGACCACGCCACCGTCGTCGGCGATGTGATAGCGGATCAGCGGTACCCCGGAATCGGCGGTGAATGCCAGTGTGCCGTCGATGGATTCGAAATACCGATCCGCCGGATCGTATTGCAGCAGCGTGGGCAATCGCCGACTCCCGAACAGTTCTTCTCCGGCGCGATGTTCGCCGAGAAACCGCCGGATCCGCACGCTCAACGGCGTCTCGTTGCCGAGCACTCCCCCGTCTGCGGTTCCGTACAGCGAGGCCACATCCCGCACCGGATCCAGCCCGGTCCGCAGTGCCATCAGATCGCGCCACTGCTCACTGATCACCTCACCGGCCAGTACGAGCTTCACCGAGTAACCCGACCACTCGACTCCCGCGCGCAGTCCGGTATCGATGACGTCTTTGAGGAACGGCGGATATCCCAGCAGCACAACCTGATCGACGTGCGAGCCCAGTTCCGGGATCACCCGCAGGATCTCGGCCTTGTTGTTGCCCGGCGCGACGATCGTCAACGGCAGTTGCGCCGCCAATGCCCGCAGGCAGGAGAGCGTGTACAGCCCGCCGACCCAGGTACCCAGCGGGAAGCACACCACCGCGAGGGTGCGCGTCGTCGCGGCACCGAAGCCGTCGACGAGCACCTGCGCGAACCGGCGGGTGGAGGCCGCCTCGTCCGCGGCGGTGCGCGGCCAGAAGGTCGGCGTACCGGTCGATCCCGATGACACCGCGATCAGATCGCAGTTGGTGAGATCGCCGCCACGGCAGCGCTCGGGTAGCGGATAACGGTGGTGGTAATTCGTCTTGGTCGTCAACGGCAGCTGTCGGAAGGCCGCGGCGTCTGTGATCTTCTCCGGGTCGATGCCATGCGCGGCCAGAAATGCCCGATACGCGGGCACGGTGGCCGCGGTCCGCGCGACCGAGTCGAGAATGTGCTGATCCGGATCGACTGACATCTGGCGACCTCTCTCCCCGTGCGCCGCTTCAACGCTACCGGTGTCGGATGCGCGAGATGCGTGATCGTCTGATACTTCTTCCACGGTCCCCGAACGCGGCACCCGCTGCCACGATGGAAACGGCGGGGTCGCGGCGCTCGATAGATGTTTCGAGAACGGGAGGACTGGGGGATGTCGGAAATGCGGGCGGGTTTCGGTGTGCTCGGGCCGGTGCAGTTGACGATCGATGGAGTCGCGCAACCTCTCGGCGGTGTCAAACAGCGTGCGGTGTTGGCGTATCTGGTGGTCAATGCGAACCGGCCGGTGTCGACGGAGGCGCTGGCACAGGCGGTATGGGAGGAGAATCCGCCGCCGGATGTCCGGATCAGCCTGCACACCATCGTGTCGAATCTGCGAAAGCCGTTGCGGGATGCCGGACTCGACGCGCGCACGATCCTTTCGCGCGCCGGCACGGGCTACCGGATCACCGTGCCCGCGGACAGCTGCGATGTCCAGCGGTTCCGTACGCGCAAGGAATCCGGATTGCGGGCCATGGCCGCGGGCCGGTTCTCGGTGGCCGGTGAGGTACTTTCCAGCGCCCTCGCTCAGTGGCGCGGCACCGCGTTGGCGGACCTGCAGGGCCTCGGATTCGCAGATGCCTTCGCCACTGCCCTGGACGACGAACGGATCGGCGTCATCGAAGCCCGCGCCCAGGCCGAGATCGCGCAGGGCCGGGCCGACGGCGTGATCGCCGAGCTCGCCGAACTGGCCGACAGGTATCCGCTGCGCGAACCGCTGTGGGAGCAGCTGATCACCGCGCTGTACGTGAGCGGTCGACAGAGCGACGCACTCGAGGCGCTGCGCCGATTGCGGGCGACCCTCGCCGATGAACTCGGCATCGATCCAGTGGCCTCGATACGCGAACTCGAAGCCAAGATGCTGCGCCAGGAACCGCTCACCCCGCCCGCCGATGCCGTCGCATCGGCACTGCGCGCTACCACCGTCGTCGACCTGATAGCGCCCGGATCCCAAGCGTACCTGCGGGATTCGACCGGACAGACGTTCCCGATCACCGGTCCGTTCACCCGCATCGGCCGACTGCCCGATAACGACATCGTGCTCGACGACGGCAAGGTCAGCCGCCATCACGCGGTGATCGTCAGCAATGGGGTGACGTGCGTGCTGAAGGATCTGTTGTCCTCCAACGGTGTGTTCGTCGGTGGGGTTCGGGTCATCGACGGCGCCGCGCTCACCGATGGTGTGACGATCCGCATCGGCGATACCGAATTCACTTTCGGCGTCCGGCCGCACAACTAGGTGATGTGCTTGTCGAACCAGTCCCGCAGTTGGGCTTCGGTTTTCGGTCCGGGGAGCGGGTTTTCCGGCACCAGTGTGCAGAACTGGGCGATCAGGTGGGCGTCGGAGTGCACAGCGATCAGGCAGGTCCGGGTGCCGATATCCGGATCGTCGTCCAGGAAGCAGAAGAATCGGCCGATGTCCTTGCCCCCACTGCGCAATACCTCGTCGGCGCCCCCGCCACCGCAGGCGTGTCCACGGAGCACCCCGACGTCGGCCCGGTACAAGGCGTCTGCCGACTGGGCGTCCGGTAATCCGAAGAACTGTGCGGACGGATAGTCGGACGGGGTACTGCATGCGATGGCGGCGTTCACCGTGCCGCCGGGCGGCGGCAAGTGCCGACAGTTCGCCGGACCGAAAGCATCGCCGAGATGCCCGAGGACGACGCGGTCCTCGGGAGTGAAAAAGTCCGGGTCACGGGCGGCTTCGGCGGTCAGGATCTGGCTGGCGGCGAACTTGGACAGGTAGTCGCGCAGCGGCTGGTCGCTGGGCGACGGCCAGATGAAGAAGGCCAGTGCGAGCTGGGGCTCGTCGGTCAGCAGCAGGGATGGCTTCGGCGCGTTGGGGTCATCGGCGCGGTTGGCGAGGCACGCCTTGCGGCCGATCTCCTTGCCCTCGTACATCACCGGGCCGTCCGGCCCGGCGGGATCGCCCGGGCAGTTGGTGGCCTGGAAGGTGCGGATCAGAAGGTTGTAGTAGTCGCGCAGTGCGTCGAGATTGCGGAACCGCATGTATCGGGCCGCCGACTCACTGGCCGCGGGGTGGTCCGGGCAGAAGATGACCGCGACGGTGGTGGAGGTATCGGCCTGCTCGTGCTGGCAGGTGGATCGTTTGCGGCCGGTCTGGGCGACGATCTTCAGCAGATCGATGTCGGCGTCGCGCAGTGCGGTGGCGTCGGCGACCGCGGTGCCCTTGCGATCGCCGAGCAAGGTCCAGGCTCCGAATCCGGCCCCGGCGGCGATCACGGCGGCAAGTGCCAGGACGAGCGCGGTCAGCCTGCGGCGTCGGCGGCCCGGTTCGGCCACCGGGACACCCTGCGTGTCGCGTGTCTCGGCTCCGGGCTGCTCGGTATCGGGTTTCCGAGCAACGGATAACAGCTCGTCACTGGTCGCGGAATCAGGCGAGCCGCCTTGTCGGGCTCCATGTTTCGAGGTCCGTTCCTCGTGCATCCCGATCGCGGACACCGCCGTGCGCCCCTCGGTGACCGCACCTGCACTCTTCAGCGCCGCCTCCGCCGCATGCGCGAGGTCCCCCGCCGCCCGGTAACGCTCGCGCACGTTTTTGGCCATACCGCGCTCGATGACGGTATCGAGTGCCGGCGACACGTCCGGCCGGTTCGTGCTCGGTCGCGGCACCGGCCCGAACAGATGCGCGCTGATGATCTCGGCGTCGGTGGTGCCGGCGTACGGCCGTGCGCCGGTGAGGCATTCGTAGAGCACGCACGCCAGCGAGTAGACATCGACCGCGGGCGTGGTGTGCTCGGCACGGAACCGTTCCGGCGCCATATAGCTGAACGAACCGATCACCGCACCGTGGGTCGTCAGCCCCTGATCGGCATCGGAATGCGCGATACCGAAGTCGACCAGATAGGCGAAACCCTCCGGCGTGAGCAGGATGTTGTCCGGTTTCACGTCACGATGGACCAGTCCTTCGGCGTGCGCGGCATCCAATGCCGACGCTATCTGGCGGATCACCGCCACCGCCTGCTGCGCAGGCATCGGCCCGTTGCTCTGCAACACCGACGGCAGGCTGACACCGTCCACCAGGCGCATATCGATGTAAAGGTGGCCGTCGATCTCGCCGTAATCATGAATCGGGATGACGTGCGGTTCGCGCAGTCGCGCGGCGGCGTCGGCCTCGCGCTGGAACCGCTCGCGGTACCCCTGGTCCTGCGCAAGCCGTTCGAGGAGCACCTTGATCGCCACACTGCGGCGCTTGCGCATGTCGTAGGCCTCGAAGACCTCGCCCATGCCTCCGCGCCCGAGTAGCCGATCCAACCGGTAGTGCCCGAATATCGAGCCCACGGTCGGTGGCTGGCGCTGGCTCGTCATCTCGTCCTCCGCGATGCAGACCGGAGCCCTTCGCTGTCGGTCAACTGTAAGCTCGGCGACCTGCCTTTCGCGCCGCCTGCGGAAATGTTCCCCCTGTTTGATCTTCGCCGTGCCCTGTTTGGTTAACGGCACGTGAGCTCCAGTGACGTGAAAAGTCACGCTCAGCCGTCCGACCCGCCCCTGGGCGGCCACCGTTGATGTGCCGCCGTGGGCTGCCGCCGCGCTGGTCTGATTCGATGAAGCGGTTGTCGATGTTCTCGTCGAGGAGTGGACCCTGAACACGTCGTTGGCCGAGGCCCTGTCGGCTGGTCTGCTGCTGGTGGTGCTGGCCTGCGCGGTGATCCGCCCATGGGGGTGGCCGGAAGCGGTGCTCGCGGTCCCGGCCGCCGTCATCGTGATCGTCACCGGCGCGATCGCACCCGGTCACGCGGTGGCCGAGGCCGCACGGCTGGGCCCGGTGATCGGTTTCCTGGCGGCGGTGCTTGTGCTGGCTCAGCTGTGTGCCGACGAGGGCCTGTTCCAGGCGTGCGGGGCCTGGATGGCCCGCAGCGCGGTGGGACGCTCGCGGCGGCTGCTGGTGCAGGTGTTCGCGATCGCGTCGGTGGTCACGGCGGTCCTGAGCCTGGACGCCACGGTGGTCCTGCTGACCCCGGTGGTGTTCGCCACTGCCGCCCGACTCGGTGCCCGCCCGAAACCGCACGTCTACGCCTGCACCCACCTGTCGAACACCGCCTCGCTGCTGCTGCCGGTGTCCAACCTCACCAACCTGCTCGCCTTCGCGGCCAGCGGGCTGAGCTTCACCCGGTTCGCCACGCTGATGGCGCTGCCCTGGCTCGCGGCCATCGTCGTCGAATATGTAGTGCTGCGCCGGTTCTTCGCCACCGACCTGGCCGCGGGCGCCCAGGCCGCGCCGGACGAGGGGGCGCCGGATGGGGTGGCGCTGTTCGCAGTGGCCACCGTCGCCGGCACGCTCGCCGGGTTCGTGGCGACCTCGGCGCTCGGGGTGAACCCGGCTTGGGCGGCACTGGCCGGGGCCGCGGTGCTCGCCGTCCGAGCCATGATCCAGCACCGAACCACCCCGGCCGGGATCGTGCGCTCGGCCTCACCGGGCTTTCTGGTGTTCGTGCTGGCGCTGGGCATCGTGGTGCGCGCGGTGGTCGACAACGGGCTCGCCGCCGCGCTCGCGCACCTCGTCCCGCACGGCACGACACTGCCGACCCTGTTCGGTATCGCGGCGGTCGCCGCGGTCCTGGCGAACGTCATCAACAACCTGCCCGCCACCCTGGTCCTGCTTCCGCTCACCACCGCGGCCGGACCGGGTGCGGTGCTGGCGGTGTTGATCGGGGTGAACATCGGCCCCAACCTCACCTACGCCGGATCGCTGGCCACCCTGCTGTGGCGGCGCATCGTCCACGACCACGACACCGACGTGAGTCTGGGCGAATTCACCCGGCTGGGATTACTTGTTGTGCCCGCCGCGATGACGCTGGCCGTGATAGCACTGTGGGCATCGCTACACATCTTCGAAGGGTGAGGTCGTGGCCGTCGTAGTCTGGATCGCCGAGGGCACCTGGCCCGCCTGCGTCGATGCCGCCCGCGCCCACACCCCCGCCGACGCCGAGATCGTCCTGCTGCACGTCACCGACCACGAAGTCGCAGCCACAGCGCACGCCGCGTTCGCCGGGCTGCTCGGACGCGGCCACCCCGAACGCGACCCCGGCGCCCGTATGGCGAACCTGGCCGCGGCCTCCGCTCGTCGGCTCCTCGCCGCCGCCGCCGACCGGCTGGGGCGACCCTGCGTCCAGCTCGCGCGGACCGGGCGCATCGAGCGTGAGGTTGTCGCTGCCGCCGACGGGGCGGACCTGCTCATCGTTGCCCGCGACGGCGACCGCACCCACCTGGGGCCGCGCAGCCTCGGCCCCGCCAGTCGCTTCGTCGTGGACCACGCCCCCTGTCCGGTGTTGCTGGTGTGGCCCGCAACGACACCCGGCATCGACACCCTCCCCTCCCCGCCACCGCACCCACCTCACCACGAGTAGCTCTCACAACCGGTTTCCGCACTCGCCGCGCCGCCATGGTGGCCTCGCGTACGGCGCGGGTGAACTGCATCGGCCACAGGTGCTGTCGCGCGGCCGATCGAGTGCCGACGATAGAGTCCTGGGATGACCTGGACCGTCGGTTTCGACCTCGACATGACGCTGATCGATTCCCGGCCGGGTGTTTGCAAGGCGATCGAGCAGTTGACCACCGAGTTCGGTCTGCCGTTGCGTGCTGCCGAACTGGCCGACCGGCTCGGGCCGCCACTGGCGATGCTGCTGGCAGACGCCGGTGCGCCCGAGGAACTCATTCCGGCACTCGTGACCCGCTACCGCGAGATCTATCCGTCGATCGTGCCCTACATTCCGGCCATGCCCGGTGCCGATGCCGCATTGGATGCCGTCCGTGCGCGCGGCGGACGGGTGCTCATCGTGACCGGTAAGCACGAACCGCTGGCCCGGCTGCACGTCGCCGAACTCGGCTGGCAGATCGATGAGGTGGTCGGCGATCTGTGGTCGGACGGGAAGGCGGCGGCATTGCGCGAGCACGGCGCGGATCTGTTCGTCGGCGATCACGAGGGCGATATGCGCGGGGCGCGGGCGGCGGACGTCTTTGCGCTCGGGGTCACCACCGGACCCTGCGATGCCGACGAATTGCGCACGGCGGGCGCGGATTTCGTCCTCGACGAGCTGACCGAGTTCCCGGACTGGCTGGCCGCGCGCTAGCGTCCGCCCGCCGCACCCTCGACTGTCGCGAACCGCAACGACAACCCGTCCAGCAACGCGCGCAACCCGGTCTCGAAGGCTGCGTCATCGATAGCGCGTTGCCGCCCCGACAGCAGATGCGCCTCGTCCAGATGCGGATAATTTCCGCGATAGACCGCCGCGTCCTCCGGGAACCCGCCGGCGAACGATCCCAGCGTCGACCCGGTGACGAAGAACCGCATGAGCGCACCCACCTGGGTGGCCTCGCGGCGCGGCCAGCCCGCCGCCACCAGACCACCGAAGACCGCATCGGCCTGCCGCAACGCATTCGGCCGTCGGCCCATGCCCTGATGCAACGCGGGCACCACCCTCGGATGCGCCGCCAGGGCCGCCCGATACGACCTGGCCCAATCGCGCAGTGCCACCCGCCAATCCGAGATATCGGTGAACATGGACAGATCGATCTTGCCGAGTACGGCATCGACCATCGCGTCCAGCAGATCGTCCTTGGTCGCCACATGGTTGTAGAGCGATGGGCCCTGTACGCCGAGTTCGGCGGCGAGTCGACGCATCGAAACCGCTTCCAGTCCTTCGGCATCCACCAGATCCAGCGCGGCCGACACGATGCGATCGCGGCTGAGCAAGGGGTGGCGCGGCCTTCCCACGAAAACCTCCTGGTCGATCGATCCAGTGTCACACCGGCGGGTACCCACAACATCAAACTTGCATCGCTAGTTTATCGGTGGTTAGCATACGAGAAACTTCCGCCGTTAGTTTTCTTGCCCGGAGTCGCGATGAACCTGGAACTGTCCGATGAACAGGCCGCCGCCAAGCGCCTCGCCGCCGAATTCGTCGACCGCGAGATTGCGCCGCATGCGACGGAGTGGGACCGGACCGAATCCGTCGATACCGCGATCGTGGCCGAACTGGGTGAAGTCGGTTTCCTGGGTCTGACCATTCCCGAGGAATACGGCGGCAGCGGCGGTGATCATCTCACCTACTGTCTGGTACTCGAGGAACTCGGGCGCGGCGACTCCGCAGTGCGCGGAATCGTCTCGGTCTCTTTGGGTTTGGTCGCCAAGTCGATCAACCACTACGGCACCGAGGAGCAGAAACGCACCTGGCTGCCGCGCCTGACCTCGGGTGGCGCGCTCGGTTGCTTCGGCCTCACCGAACCCGGGACCGGTTCCGATGCGGCGCGATTGCGCACCCGTGCGGTCCGCGACGGCGACGACTGGGTGTTGTCCGGGACCAAGATGTTCATCACCAACGGCACCTGGGCCGATGTAGCCCTCATTTTTGCCCGCACCGGCGGCGAAGGGCATCGCGGCATCACCGCATTCCTGGTCCCGACCGACTCCCCCGGCTTCACCGCCCGCACCATCCACGGCAAGCTGGGACTGCGCGGTCAGGCCACCGCGGAACTCGTACTCGACGGTGTCCGGGTCCCCGACTGCGCCCGATTGCACAATGAGGGCAAGGGTTTCACCGTCGCCATGGCGGCGCTCGCCAAGGGCAGGATGTCGGTGGCCGCCGGTTGTGTCGGCATCGCGCAGGCCTGCTTGGACGCCGCCGTCGGATATGCCACCGAGCGCGAACAATTCGGCAAACCGATCGCCGGGCATCAGCTGGTGCAGGAGTTGCTCGCCGATATCGCCCTCGATGTCGATGCGGCCCGGCTGCTGGTGTGGCGGGTGGCCGATCTGATCGACCGGGGTGCCGAATTCGCCGTCGAGTCGTCGAAGGCCAAATTGTTCGCGAGTGAGGCCGCGGTGCGGGCCGCCGATCGGGCGCTGCAGGTCTTCGGCGGTTATGGCTATATCGACGAATTCCCGGTCGGCAAATATCTGCGCGATGCCAAGGTGATGACCCTGTACGAAGGCACGAGCCAGATCCAGAAGCTACTGATCGGTCGTGCGCTGACCGGAGTCAGCGCATTCGGATGACCGCCGTATCAAACTCCCGAGGAGAACGTTCGATGACCAGATTCACCGATCGGGTCGCCGTTGTCACCGGCGCGGCGCAGGGTATCGGCGCGGCCACCGCGCAGCTGCTCGCCGCCCAGGGCGCACAGGTCGCGGTGCTCGACCGCAATGCACCCGAGGACACCGCCGAGCAAATCGTCGCGGCGGGCGGCGCGGCCCGCAGTTATGTCTGCGATGTCACCGACCGCGCCTCGGTGGAATCCGTATTCGCCGATATCGCAACCGATCTCGGCGGTCCGCACATTCTGGTCAACAATGCGGGCATCACCCGCGACGATCTGTTCTTCCGGCTCTCCGAGGACGACTGGAATGCGGTGCTCTCGGTCAATCTGACCGGCGTTTTCCACTGCACCCAGGCGGCCCAGGAGTACATGGTCGCCCAGCGGTACGGCAAGATCGTCTCGCTGTCCAGCCGCTCGGCGCTCGGCAATCGTGGTCAGGCGAATTATGCCGCCGCGAAGGCCGGCATCCAGGGCCTGACCGCGACATTGGCCATCGAGCTCGGGCCCTACAACATCAATGTCAATGCCGTCGCGCCCGGCTACATCGCCACCGCGATGACGGCCGCGACCGCGAACCGGGTCGGGGTCACAGCCGAAGACCATCAGAAGGCTGTGGCCGAGCGGACTCCCCTGGGCCGCGTGGGACAGCCCGAAGAGGTTGCGGCGGTGATCGCGTTTCTGGCCAGTGATGAGGCGTCCTATGTCAGCGGCCAGACGCTGTACGTCAATGGTGGGGCCCGCTGAAGGCTTAGGCGCCTGGGTCCCGGCCCAGCGTTCACCAGGCAACCGCGCCGAAACGGTTGAAGAATCCGCCGGTGGGTCCGTCGGGTCCGATCGTCGCCAAGTGCACGATGGCATCGGCGCCCTCGGTGACCGTTTGATGCCCCGAATTCCCGTTCAAATCCGTTGCGGTGTAACCGGGATCGGCGGCATTGACCCGCATCTGCGGCAGTTCGCGGGAGTACTGCGTGGTGATCATGTTCAGTGCGGTCTTGGAGGCGGGGTAGACCAGTCCCAGGATCTGCGATTCGATCCGGCTCGGATCGGAGGTGATGGCAATCGATCCGATACCGCTGGACACCATCACGATGCGCGGGTTGGTGGCCGGGCGCAGTAGCGGCAGGAAGGCGTGGGTCACCTGCACGGGCCCGAAAACGTTGGTCTCGAAGACATTTCGGAAATCGGCGGCCACGGTATCGGCGGGTGTGGCGCGCGTACCGCCGATACCCGCATTGTTGATCAGAACATCCAGGTGCGGCGTCCGGCCCGCGATGGTCTGAGCGGCGGCCGCGATCGATTCGACGGACGTCACATCCAACTGGACGAACTCGACATCCAAACCCTGTTCGGCGAGTTCGAACGCGGCCGTCTTACCCCGCTCCGCATCGCGGGCACCGAGGAATACCCGCCAGCCGAGTTCGCCCAGCCGGCGGACCGTTTCGCGGCCGATTCCCTTGTTCGCCCCGGTCACCAGGGCTGTTGTCGTGTTGGTCATGACTCGACCTTGGCCCGCCACCCGAATCTCGCTCCAGGGCTGACAACTCCTGGGACCGGCAGTACCACCCCGGGGTCCGTGCCCTGCGGCATCATCGAGGCATGGATCGCGCCGAACTCGCCAAGCTGCTGCGGCAGGCCCGGGCCCGGGTGCGGCCGCGCGATGTCGGGCTGCCCACCGGTTCGCGCCGCCAGGTGCCCGGACTGCGGCGTGAGGAGGTCGCGCAACTGGCCGGTGTCAGCGTCGACTATGTGGTCCGGCTCGAACAGGGACGCGGACCGCGACCGTCGGTGGCGGTGCTCGGCGCGCTCGCCCGCGCCCTGCGCCTCGCCGATCCCGAACGCGATCTGCTGTTCCGGCTGGCCGGTTCCGCGCCACCGCAGGAAGGCCGCATCAACATGGTGGTGCGACCGAGCGTGCTGCGGCTGCTCGACCGGATGGCGGATCTGCCCGCGCTGGTGATCTCCGCGAAAGCCGATGTGCTGGCCTGGAATCCGATGGCGGCGGCATTGCTCGGGGACTTCTCCGCGTGGTCGCCCGCCCGGCGCAACATCATCTGGCAGTCCTTCCTCGGGACCGAACCCTCCCGCGTGGTCTTCACCCTCGCCGAGGCCGAGGCGGCCGCCGAATCCTGGGTCAGCTCGCTGCGCAGTGCGAAGGCGGCCTATCCCGACGATCCGGACCTGGCTCGGCTCATCGCCGAACTACGTTCGCGCAGTATGCGATTCGACCGAATGTGGCGCGAAGGGAGTACCGGCAACTGGCGCAGCGCCACCAAGACCATCGATCATCCCGAGGTCGGACGGTTGGTCCTGGATTGCGACGCTCTGTTCGTCCCCGACAGCGACCAGGCCGTGGTCGTGTACTCCGCGGCACCCGACACTCCCGCCGCCTCGGCACTCGAACTGCTCCGCATTACGGGGACGCAGCAGCTGAGCGAGCGGCGATAGCGCCCGGCGGCCGATCGCGCGATGTTGGTCCAGGCGGCCGAATGCCTTCGTCCGCATAGTTTTTGAGGATCGCGCACCAGGGATAAGCGCTACGAAGTAGTCACTGGCCGACTGTGTCCGCGACGTTCGAGTCCGAGACCGACTATTGCGGGTCCCGCGCTCAGCAAACGATGCTCGACTTCCGGGTCCGCGACCTGGATGCGATGCTCACGCAATTGCGCGCCTGGGGAGCGGATGTGGCCGACGAGACGCAGGGCATGGCGGGTGTCGGTCGATTCGGCTGGGTCACCGATCCTGAGGGCGATCGGGTCGAACTATGGCAGCCCGCCTGATCCGGTCGCGGTGCTATCCGGAGAACTCGTCGGCGAGGGTGTTCCAGAACATGAGTTCGTAGTTCTGGAAGAGTCTGGCGTACAAGTGGGCGTCGTTCGGATTCAAGCCTCCGCTGTCGATTCCGGCCTGGATCGCGGCGTGGGCCCGCTGTTCGGCTTCGGGGGTGTCGGCGGCGAAGAAGTCGAAGAATGCGCAGGCGGGGTCGTCGAACTCGTAGTGCGCGCGCATGCCTTCGGCGACGGCCCGGCAGTAGCGGCCGAATGCGGCGACATTCGCGTAGATACCGGCCGCGGCGGCGGAAGGCTCGGCGTTCAGCGCCAACCACGCGACATAGGCCGGGTAGGCCTGGCAACCCGCTCTGGGTAGCTCCATGCCCTGGTCGGGTCCCGCCGCCGCCACGAGCGCGTCCAACAGCGCGAGTGCCTGCCGCTCGCCGGGAGGGAGGCCGTCGAGGAACGCTCTGACATGCGGTTCGTCCGTCTTCGCGGCCAAGGTGTGGAAGCTGCGCCAGTCGCTGCTGACGATGCGCTGTTCCTCGGCGGCGATCGCGGCGAAGACCGCGCGTGGCGCTTTGCCCGTCGAGATGAGCGGAACCATGCGGTTGTCGGCGTCGTGCGGGGCCAGTTCGGCTTGGATCCCGTCGACCAGGTCACGAGCGGTAAGGGTCATCGGAGCCTCCCTGTGGGAATGCCTCCATTCAAGCGCGGTTCGCCCGCGCGCGACAGGTGTTCAGTCGCCGTGCTCGGCATCCCAGTGTCGGCGAGCGTCGGCGATGCGGTCCTTGTGATCGCGCGACCAGTCGGCGAGTGCGCCGATCGCCTCGGCCAGGCTCTGGCCGGTCTCGGTGAGCTGGTATTCGACCTGCGGTGGAATCGTCGGATACGCGATGCGCTCGACCATGCCGTCGCGGCACAGCCGCTTGGTGGTCAGTGTCAGCATCCGCTGTGAGATCCCGGGAATCGCCCGCTCCAATTCACGGAAACGCCGCACTCCTTTACTCAGTTCGACGATCACCAGTACCGTCCACCGATCCCCCAGCCGGTCGAGCACATCGCGGATGCCGCAGTCGTCGTCGCCACAGGGCCCATCGGGAATAGTGCCCGTGACCTGGGCGGTGATCGCCGTGTTCGTGACCGACATGAAAGTGCCTCCTTATGCCGCGCGCCGCGGCCGCCGATGCTGGTGACGAATTCAGCAACTACAACAATCGGGAGCGTTGCGATGATCCTGGTAACCGGCATCTCCGGATCCCTCGGCGGCCTCGTCCACCGCGGCCTGTCCACCCTCGACGGCCTGACAGTAGCGGCGGGCAGCCGCTCCGGTGACGACACCACCACGCGTCGAATCGATTTCGACGATCCGGCAACGCTGTTCGCGGGACTGCGGGATGTCGATGTCCTGGTACTGATTTCGGCCGGATACGCCGAAGACGATGTGGTCTTGGCCCGACACGGTGCGGTGCTCGACGCCGCCGCGGCCGCCGGGGTCCGGCACGTGATCTACACCAGCCTCGCGGGTTCCGGCGATCTGATGACCATTGCCCTGCCGCATCGATGGACCGAAAAGCGGCTGGCTGCAGCACCATTCGACGTGACCGTCCTGCGCAACGGCCTCTATGCGCAGGTGCCGGTCGGGCTCGCCGTCGCCGGTGCCGTCTCCTCGGCCGAATCAGGGGTATTCGCCGCGGCATTCGGCGCCGGCCGGATCTCGGTGGTGGCGCGCGAGGATCTGGCCGAGGTGGCCGTGCGGGTGGCCGCGGAGACCGAGCGTGATCTGGCCGCGGGTCGGCGGAGCAGGCATGCGGGCAAGGTGTACGAGCTGGAGGGTGTCACCGCGGTCGGCGGTGCCGATATCGCCGAGATCTTGAGCGAATCCCTCGGTCGCCCAGTGCGATACGCGCCCGTCTCGCTCGGTGAAATGCGGAATATGTTGCAGGACAGTGGATTGGAGCCGTATCAGATCGCGCACACACTCTCGTTGTTCGCCAATCTCGGTGCCGGACTCCTCGAAGCATCGGGCACCGACTTGCTCGAGCTGCTGCCGAATGCACCGCGCGATGTCCGGGCCCTCATCACCAGCGCGGTGCAGTCGGGCGGGTATCAGTCGGTATCGGTGAACACCGCGGGCTGAGCAAGCCGCGGCGGTGTGATTCGCATCCATCCGCGCAGGATCACGGGCTGGAATGTCGTTCCCGACCGTCCAGGCCGCTACACGCGCGACGTGCGGACCATCGCCTGACCGGTTCGTCAGAACACTTTGGGTGGCACCGAAAGCGGACCCTGCGCGCCGGGCGGGCGCGGGGTCCCGCGGCGCTAGTGACTCCGAATTCGGTGGCTGCGCGCTTCGGCCCCGAATAGGCTCGGTAGATGCGCTTGCTCGTGCCGTACCACCTCGATGAATACCGGCCGGAGATCGATGCTCCGATCACCCCGGATGCGGTGGTCACGGCCGAGCTCCCGGATGTCGATGATCCCTGGGCGCGGATGGCCGTGCTCTATGACGCGGTGGCGGATCGAGTTGCCGGATCCGCGATTCGCGGTGAACGCGCGATCGTCGCGTCCGGGGATTGCACGACCGCGCTCGGCACGGTGGCCGGATTGCAAAGGGCCGGACTCGATCCCGCGCTCGTCTGGTTCGACGGGCACGGTGACGTGCAAACCCTCGAGACCTCCGCGTCCGGCTACCTCGGCGGCTTCCCGTTGCGCATGCTCGTCGGCTACGGCCGCCACCTCATAGCCGACCGAATCGGCTTGCGCGACATCCCCGAAGACCGCGCCGTCCTGGTCGGCGGCCGAGACCTCGACCCACCGGAGGTCGAATACCTGCGTACCGCGCAGATCCGGCACCGGCCGGTCGATGACATCGGCGACCTTCCGGACGGCCCGCTCTACCTTCATGTCGATTTCGACGTGGTCACCCCGGACGAACTCCCGGGCCTGCTCTTCCCCGCGCCCGACGGGCCCACCATGGCCGAGGTCTCGGCCGCCGTACGAGCCGTTCTCGGCACCGGCCGAGTAGCCGCCTTCGGCCTGGCCTGCACATGGCACGACGACGCCACCGCCGCCGCACACGTCCGGCCCCTCATCGATTCCGCCTGATTCGGGATCCGTACTAGTAGGCCGATCAGGCCGACGGGCAGAGGTTGTCCAGGATCAGCGCGAGGGTGAATGCGAAGCGGTCGCGCCCGGTGCCGGAGGTGAGCTCGGCGGCATAGCGCCGGGTCTGCGGGAAGGTGTCGGCGGGGAGGGAGGTGAACCGGCGCACCAGCTCCTCGCGGCTGACGACCCACTCCTGATCCGGGTGTTTGCGCCGCTGCTGGACCAGCGACTGCTCCAGGGCGTAGGCGCTGACATAGAGGGAGATCGCGTCCAATGCCCATGCGGCGGTGCGGGGTTCGATTCCGCCCGCGAGCGCGATCGCGAACAATCCCTCCCGGACCCGCAGTGCCTCGAGATTGGTGGGGACCATGGCCAGTGCGGCGCGCGAGACCCCGGGGTATTTCAGGTATTGGTCGCGGATCTGGCTGAACACGTTCAGGAGCTGACCGCGCCATTCGGCCGGAGCCGGTTCGGGCAGCACGATTTCGGCGCTGAGCCTGCCGACCAGTAGATCGTCGATATCGTCCTTGTTGACGATGTGCGCATACAGCGATGAAGGCCCGGTGCCGAGCACCGCGGCGACCCGGCGGATGGTCAGCGCGTCGTACCCCTCGGTGGCGACGACCTCCAGTGCCGCATCGGTGATCCGAGTGACCGTGATGGGTTCCTTGCGGGGCGAGGATGCCGCGGTGTCGTCGGTGGATTGGGCGTGACGAGCGGCTCGGCGCTGTCGGGGAGCTGCGGGCATGCCGGTCACTATAGCTTGACACGAACTTAGTTCGCCAAGTAGAACAATGTTCGTGAATATAGAACTTAGTTCGTACGGAGGTGCGTGATGCGAGTTTCCGTCATCGGAGCCGGTCTCGGCGGCCTGTGCCTGGCACAAGGCCTGCGCGGAGCCGGGATCGAAACCCAGGTGTTCGAGCGCGACCCGGCGATCACCGCACGGTTCCAGGGCTACCGGCTGGTGCTGAACCCGGAGGGCTTCGACGCGCTGCGCGGCTGCCTGCCGCCGCGCTGGCACCCATTGCTGGACGCCGTCGTCGGCGACGCCTACGGCGAGCGCCTGATCCTGGACCCGCAACTCAACCAGATCGGTGCGCTCGAACCCGGCCGCCACGCCACCGTGGTCGACCGCGACGTACTCCGCCACCTGCTGCTCACCGGCCTGACCGTGCACACCGGCGCCGCACTGACCGGCTACGACCTGCTGGCGGACGGCCAGGTCGAAGCCCAGTTCGCCGATCGAGACCCGGCCACCGCGAACCTGCTCGTCGGCGCCGACGGCGTCAACTCCGCGGTCCGATCCGTCCTGTCTCCGCAGACCACCCCGACCGACACCGGCGTCCGGTTCGTCATCGGCCGCACTCCGCTGACCGCCCAGTTCACCAGCCTGTCCCGAGCCTTCGGCTCGAAGATCGCCGGAGACGGAGTGAGTCTCCTGCTCGGCGCGATGCGTTTCCGCACCCCACCGAAGGAGGCCGCCGAAGCGCTGGCCCCCGAAGTGACCCTGCCCGACATCCACGACTACGTGCGCTGGGCCATGATCCTGCCCCCGAATGGCTCAGTCCGCACCGAAACCCCGCAGGAGGCCGTGCTGTCCAGAATGCCCGGCTGGCACCCGGACCTGCGCGCACTGATCGAGCAGTCCGACCCCGACAACAGCACCCTGCTCTCCATCCGAGTAGTCGAACCCGGCCAACGCTGGACCCCCGGTCCGGTCACCCTGCTCGGCGACGCCATCCACGCCACCTCACCGACCGGCGGCAACGGCGCCAACACCGCCCTGCGCGACGCCGACCTCCTCCGCCGCACCCTCACCCAGACCCCCACCCTCCTCGACGCAGTCGACGACTACGAACGCGAAATGCTCGACTACGGCGCCGAAGCCGTCCGCTTCAGCCTCGCCGCCCTCCCCGCCTACACCTCTCAGACGAAACAGCCCTGACCGGCTCGTTGTCCTACCCGGCGGCCTTGTACTCGCGCAGGTATTCGCCGGTGAGGGAGGTGGGGTGGGTCAGTAATTCGGCGGGGGTTCCGGTGAAGACGATTTCGCCGCCGTCCTTGCCGCCATCGGGGCCGAGATCGATCACCCAGTCGGAGTGGGCCACCACGTCGAGGTTGTGTTCGATCACCACCACCGTGTTGCCGCGGTCGACCAAGCCGTCCATCAGGGCGAGCAGGGTGTCCACATCCGACATGTGCAAACCGGTGGTGGGTTCGTCGAGGACGTAGACGGTGCCGGTGTTCTGGAGTTGGGTCGCCAGTTTGATGCGTTGGCGTTCACCGCCGGACAGGGTGCTCATGGCTTGGCCGAGGCTGAGATAGTCCAGGCCCACTTCGTTCATCGTGCGCAGCTTTGTGAACAGTGCCTTTTCGGTGAAGAAACCGAGGGCTTCTTCGGCCGACATCGCCAGCACATCGGCAATCGACTTGTCGCGCAAGGTCAGTGCCAGCACTTCGTCGGAGAACCGTCGTCCGTCACACGCATCGCAGTGGGTGGTCACCGGGTCCATGTAGGCGACTTCGGTGATGATCACGCCGCGACCCTCACACTGTTTGCAGGCTCCGGTCGAGTTGAAACTGAACAGGCCGGGTGACTCCCCCGTCGCCTTGGCGAACAGCTTCCTGATCGGATCCATCAGCCCCAGATACGTTGCGGGCGTTGACCGCGACGATGCCCCGATCGCCGATTGGTCGACGAAGATCGCGTCCGGATGTTCTCGGACGAACACGTCGCGGATGAGGCTGCTCTTACCGGAACCGGCGACGCCGGTGATCGAGGTGAGAATGCCGGTCGGCACCGCGACGGTCACATCTTTGAGGTTGTGCACATTCGCATGCTCGATCAGCAACGCTCCGTTCGACTTACGGAAGGTTTCCTTCACCGTGAACGGCCTGCGCAGTCCCGCACCCGTCGGCGTATCCGCGGTCCGCAGTTCGGCGAAGCTGCCCTCGAACACCACCTGCCCGCCGTGCAGACCGGCGCGCGGCCCGACATCGACGATATGGTCGGCGATCTGGATGACGTCCGGATCGTGCTCGACCACCAGCACCGTATTGCCTTTGTCCCGCAATGCCTTCAGCAGGTTGTTCAACCGGCCGACGTCACGCGGATGCAATCCGACGCTCGGTTCGTCGAAAACATAGGTCATCCCGATCAGCGTGCTCGACAGATGTTTGATCATCTTGAGCCGCTGCCCCTCACCGCCGGACAGCGTCGAGGTCGGCCGATCCAGGCTCAGATAACCCAGTCCGATATCGATCACCCGCCGCAGCGCGGTCCGGATCGCGGCGGCCAGTCCGAGCGCGGCCGGATCGCTGATCTCATCGAGCACCACCATCAGATCGGTGATCTGCAGTCCGGACCAGTCGGCGATATTGCGGCCACCGATCTTCGTCGCCAATGCCGCTTCGTTGAGCCGAGCACCACGACAGGTAGCACAGACACCTTCGGTGAGGAATTTCTGCATCTGTTCGCGCGTCTTCTCGCTGAGCGTGGAGGTGTCGCGTTGTAACCGGGTGCGAGTGAATTTCGCCGCCAGCCCTTCGTAATTCGCCTTCCAGGTGCCCTTGGCGAACGTCAGTTCCACCTTGCCGCCGGTGCCGTAGAGCAGGTCGGTGAACTCGTCCTCGGTGTAGTCGGCCAGTTTCTTATCCGGATCGAAGCGCCCGGATTTGCCGTACATCTGCCACTCGCCGCTGTCCACCGCGTAACCGGGCAGCAGAATCGCGCCTTCGTTCAGCGATTTGCTCCGGTCGACCAACCGATCCGGATCGGCCCGCACCGTGACTCCGAGACCATCGCAGTCCGGGCACATACCCTGCGGCACGTTGAACGAGTAGTTGTAGACGAATCCGGCTGAGGGCGAACCGAATCGGGCGAACATCGCCCGCACCATCGAGTAGATATCGGTCATCGTCCCGACGGTCGAGCGCGGCCCGCCGCCGACAGGCTGCTGGTCGATGATGACCGGAGCCGTCAGGTTCTCGATCGCCTCGGCGTGCGGCCGCTCATAGCGTGGCAGGAAGTTGAGAATGAACGCGGGGAACGTCGCATATAGCTGACGCTGCGACTCGACGGCGATCGTGTCGAAGACGATCGACGATTTGCCCGACCCGGAGACGCCGGTAAAGACGGTGATCTTGTTCTTGGGGATTTCCAACGACACATTGCGCAGATTGTGCTCACGGGCACCGAGCACACGGATGACATCCGTGGCGACGACGGAATCGGCAAAAGGCATGTCGCCCACCATGCCATGCGCGACCGACAAAATGCCCGGCGGAATGTGATGCAGATCACATTGATGCAAAATGCGCATATCGTGCCGTATGTGCCGTGACCAGCGCTTTCTTCGGTTCCGCCGTGAAGGTCCAACATCTCGGTGGATTCCGTTGACGCTCTTGAATTTCGCCCCCTGTCTCATCTCATGAGCCGAGGAAGAGACGTTCGCACGGAAGGCGCGGATAGCGACTTGTGTCGCCGAGATCGATGGTGACCGCATCGGTGTAGTGCCGCCTCTGGTGCTCACGCGTGAATGTCAACGCGGCGGTAAGGCAGGCGGCGTAGTCGAGGCGAACGCCGTGCAGGAACACGCTGAGGTGTACATCCGGTTCGTAAGGGCGAGGCGAAACGCCTTCGGGGTCTCGCCGTTTCGGGCTCACGATCCCTCGATGTCGCGAACATCGGTGGGCTGGATGGTGATTGCGTCGGCCCGGTCGAGATCGGCGTCCGAATCGCAGATCCATCCATCCTCGTCGACCGGCATCAGCGAACCGTCCGCACCCTCGAAGATCGGACGGCTGTCGATGGGAGCGCGGTCGAGTTTCTGCTGTGTGTCCCTGTGGAAGTCGTCGAGCAGGCGACGCACGGATGGAGCTATCGCCGGGCCTGCCCACTCCCGGACTGCGTGTGCGACCTGCTCGACCAGATCGGGTGGTGCGCCGGTGTACGCGGCTGGTGGTCCGATGAACGGATCTCGTTGTGGAAGCTCTCGTTTCGGCGTGGACATCAGGCAAGGGTGTGTCAAGTGCCAATGTTCAAGCGGCCCAGACGCGGAACTCGCGGAACTCGCGTGAAAGCCCAGCGATTCTTCCGATGACGTAGTTATGCTCCTTCCGCCAAGAAAGGAAGCTGCATCACAAAACGGAAGGGGATCGCAAGGGTGACCGAAGACAACGAGGGGCGAGAAGATGACGGAACCACCCTGCCCCGTAGGCAATTGGGCCGTTCACTGCGAGAGGCACGGACAGGAGCGGGCATGAGCTTGGAGGTGGCCGCGCGGACACTCGGTTGGGGTAACGCAACCATTAGCAGACTGGAGAACGGCCGCAACAAAACGGTCAGGGCGACAGATCTTGATGCCCTGGGCGGGCTGTACGGGGTTGACGCGGAAGACCTTGTGGCATGGAAGGAACTTGCGGGACATCCCCCGGTCCGGTCCTGGCTGCGCACTTACAGTGACCTACTGGAACCGAAGTTCAACACCTACATCGAACTCGAATCCGCCGCAAGCGAATTGGCTATATTTCAGCCGCTCATCATCCCCGGTCTGCTCCAAACTCACGACTACGCGCAGGCGATGAACCGAGCCAAGCAGCCGCGAATCCCGGACGAGGGGTTGGAACGGGTGGCAGCGGTTCTGGCGCGGCGTCAGCATCTGCTCACGCGGCCCCGGAACCCGTGCAAGCTCACGGCCGTGATCCACGAGAACGCGCTGCGGACCATCATCGGTGGCGCACAGGTGATGGCTGATCAATGCAGGCATGCAGCGGACATGAGTACGCTCGAGAACATCGAGGTACGCATACTCAGGCAAGAAGCTGGCTTACCGATTGGCAGGCTGGTCACCCCGTTCATTGTGATGACCTTCCCGAAAGACGCACAAGGAAAGCCGGTAGAACCGTCGGTCATCTACGCCGAGAGCTACACGGGGGATGCGTATCTCGAGAAGCGCGACGACGTGCAACGTTGTCGGCACACGTTCCGTACGCTGATCGGGGCGACGATGGATGCTCGGTCGAGCCGCACGCTATTGAGAGAGATGGCTAGGAGTTATAACAGTGAACGCTGAAGTCGACCTGACGGGGGCGAAGTGGTTCAAATCAAGCCGCAGTTCGGGGACCAGCGGCGAATGCGTGGAGGTAGCGCACCTGGACGGGGGCATGGTCGGCGTGCGGGACTCCAAGAGCCCGACCGGCCCGGCGTTGGTCTTTACGCCTAGCGAGTGGGACGCCTTCACCGCAGGCGTGAACCACGGGGAGTTCGATCGGATATAGGCCGAAGTATTAGATCGGAATGTCCATCCCGCAAGGAGTTACGACCGTGAACGTCGACCTAACCGACGCGCAGTGGTTCAAATCGAGCCGCAGCCAGGGAGGGGCCGACTGTGTAGAGGTTGCGTTCCTCGCAGAAGGACATGTCGGCATGCGAGACTCCAAGAACCTGACCGGTCCGGCACTGGTGTTCACTCCGTCCGCGTGGGACGCCTTCACCGCTGGCGTCAACGACGGCGAGTTCGACTTGACGTAGGCCGTGGTATTAGATCGGTCCCTCGTTCTCTGGAACCGTCTGCATGCCCGGAGTGTCCATCCCGCAAGGAGTTACGACCGTGAACGTCGACCTAACTGGCGCGCAGTGGTTCAAGTCCCGGCGCAGTGAAGCCGGAAAAGACTGCGTCGAGGTAGCCTTCCTCGACGGCAGCTACGTCGGTATGCGGGATTCGAAGAACCCTACCGGTCCAACGCTGGTGTTCACTCCGTCCGAGTGGGATGCCTTCACCGCAGGCGTGAACCACGGCGAGTTCGACCGGACGTAGGACGAGGTAGCAAAGCGGCCCACAGAATCCTGGGGGCCGCTTTGCGTATCCGGCAGACCAGGTTCCGAATGGACGGCGTTCGCGTACCGCGTCTTCGGACTACTTGTTCAGGAAAATGCCTGCGATATCGGCTTTTTTGATCGGGGTGTCCTGATTGACCTGCGCACCGCACAGCAAGTCCACCTGAATCATCGTGGCATCGACCGCCGTGCCCGCGGGCTCGTGATCATTGTTGGTCTGCTGCTTGATGAATTTGGTGATCGTCGTGCGCTTGGTGTCCTGATCCTGTTTGACGTAATCGCGGCAGGTGGTGTCGCCCCCTTGGTTGAGCGCACGCTCGATATCGCTGCAACCGGCCAGCAGTGCCGCGACGGCCGCGACCCCGAGTCCGGTCCGTAAGAGCGTGGCGTTCATAGAGATCCTCCTGGCGCTTCGGCGGGCGACCGTGCCCGCGACGACGCCAACAGCCTAGGGCAACGGAGGGTTACGGTCGGAACGTGCACAGCGGCACATTCATCTCCGCGGGCGTGAGCGAACCGTGGTGGCCGATCAGCATGGATTCCAGCGGTTCGGCGCCGGTGCGTACGACGCCGCGCAGACCACTGGCCGCGACCACGAGATCGCCGATGCGCTCGGCGATATGCAGTGCCACCGTGGGGCCGAACCAGGCGCGGTCGATTGCCTCGGCGCGAGAGATGACATCGAAGTCGGCGCCGAGGTATTCCTGCCAGGTCGCCGCCACATCGGCGGTCGCGCCGTCGACGGTGAAGACATGGCGGGCGCGCGGCTCGCCGCCGAGTAGGCGTACACCCTCGCGCAGTATCTCGGTCTTGTCGAAGTCGACGCGGTCAGTGAGTTCCACCATGCCGTGGTCGGCGGTTACGACGAGCGCGGCATCGGGGGGCAGATGTCCGGCGATGGTGGCGGCCAGCCGGTCGACGTGCGCGAGCTCCAAAAGCCAAGCGTCCGAGGATGGTCCGCGCACGTGACCGGTAGTGTCGAGGTTGCCGTGGTAGGCGTAGACCAGCGAGCGCGGGCCCGCGCGCAATGCGGTGGCGATGCCGTCGACGAAATCGCCGACGGAAACATAGGGGCGGAATTCGCAGCCGCGCAGCACCGCCCTGGTCAGCCCGGAACCCGCCTGCAGTCGCGGCGCGACCTGGGCCACCGCGATACCGTCGGCCGCGGCGCGCTCGAAAACCGTGGCGGTGGGCTGGAATTGCTCCGGCACCAGATCTCGCAGCAGGTCGATCTTCGGTCCCGCGCCGTGTAGTCGCCAGGTCAGCGCATTCACCAGCCGGTCGTAGCCGGGCACGTGTATCAGGTATCCGGTAAACCCGTGTTCGCCGGGCGGGACACCGACGCCGAGTGAGCTCAGACTGACCGTCGTCGTGCTCGGGAAGCCCGCGGTCAGCGTGCGCTGCGCCAGCGCCGACAGGAACGGTGCCGCATCGGAATTCGCGGCGAGTGCATCCGCGCCGAGACCGTCGATCAGCAGCACACAGATCCGGTCGGCGGCGAGCTCGAGGCCGAGCCGGTCGACCTCGCTGGGCACGCCGAACCCGGCGAGGATGGAGGGGAACAGATCAGCCAGGGAGCCCGTGCCGTACTGGGGCGTGATGAACACGAACTCAGGCTACTCAGGCTTGGCCGGTCTCGAATCGACTGATTTTGCCGTCACGGACGATGAAGCGCCACGCGGTGCGCATCGAACCCCAGCGGGAATTCGTGTAGTCGGCAACCAGTTCGGTGCCGTTGTCGCCGACCGATTCGACATTCATGCGCCCATTGCTGCCGAAGATCTCGGAGTCGGTCCACTGGACGAGGTTGCGCTCCACACCGTCATCGGACATGGTCGCGTCGTCGGTGAGGATGGCGTAGAAGCGGTCCTGATCGCTGTCGTTGAGCGCGGTGACGAATTCCTGGACCGTTGGATCGAGCTGCTGTGTCATCGGAACATCCCTCTCGAAGAGTGCGGGTGCATCGAACAGCAAATGTTCGGCTTCACTCTAGTGTCGGGTGCGCTCGTGCGCGTGTCACGCGCCGGGGCCGACCAGCGCGGTGAAGGTGCGCATGATGTCCTCGACCAGTGTGGGCGCGGTGGTGCCGAGTTGGATGCTGCGCTTTTCGAGCTGACCATCCAGCCACAGCGAGGCCATGCCGTGCGCCAGGCTCCACCACATGACGGCCAGGGTGTCGGCCTTATCGGCGGGCAGCAATCCGGCGGCGACGGCTTCGGCAATGGTGTCGGCGAGGACATCGAAGGCCGCGTCGCCCGCCGCTCCCGCGTCCGGATGCTTATCGGGTTGCGAGAGTTCCGGGCGGAACATGAGACGGAAGTAGCCGGGATTTTCCTGAGAGAACCGCACATAGGTTTCGGCCAGCGCGGTCAACGCTTGTAGCGGTGTCCGGGCGGCGGCGCGCGCGGCGGCCAAGTCACTGCCGAGCTGACGGAATCCCTGGGTCGACAGGGCGGCGAGCAGGGCCGAGCGATCAGCGAAATGGTGGTACGGGGCGCCGGTGCTCACGCCCGCCTCGCGGGCCACCCGTCGCAAGCTCACCGCGGCGAGGCCCTCGGTCTCGATCAGCCGGAGGCAGGCGGCGAGGAGCGTGTCGCGCAGCGCGCCGTGGTGGTAACTGGTCCGCGTCACCAGTCGAGCGTATTCGACGCCTGCTGGACAGCCTAACTATGCAGTGCTTAGATAATCTGAGCGGCGCTCAGATGGGCTGGCCGCATTCCCTCCTTCGAAGCGGGTAAGCATATGAGCTCACGGGTACTCGTCACCGGCGCAACAGGATTCGTCGCCGGACACGTCATCGCCGAACTGCTCGAGCACGGATATGCCGTGCGCGGCACGGTTCGCGACCTCGGAAAAGCGGATAAACGCGCACATCTGGTAGCGCTTGCGGATCGGCTCGGCGGCGAGTTGGAGTTCGTCGCGGCGGATCTCGACGACGATGCGGGGTGGGCGGCGGCCGTTTCGAGCTGCACCTCCGTCCTACACGTGGCCTCACCGTTTCCGGCGACGCCACCGGACGACGAACGAGAATTGATCGATACCGCGGTCGACGGGACATTGCGGGTCTTGCGGGCGTGTGCCGACGGCGGCATCGAGCGGGTCGTGCTCACCTCCTCGATCGCCGCGATCACCTATGGTCACGAGACCGATGCGGTGCGCACCGAGGCCGATTGGTCGGTGGTCGAACGCAGTGCGGCCTATCAGAAGAGCAAGACGCTGGCCGAACGGGCGGCATGGGATTTCGCCGCGAAGTCGGATCTCGAGCTGGTGGTGGTGAATCCCGGAATGGTGTTGGGGCCGTTGGAATCCGCGGCGACGAGCACGTCGCACGAACCGGTGCGCCGCCTGCTCGCTCGTGATGCGCCCGGTTCACCGCGCGTGGGATGGGCAGTGGTGGATGTGCGCGATCTCGCGGTGGCGCATCGACTGGCGCTGGAGGCTCCCGGAGCGGTCGGAAATCGGTATATCTGCGCGGGCGAACATGTCTGGATGGCGGATATGGCGCGGACGTTGGCCGAGGAGTTCGGGCCTCGTGGATACCGGGTACCGACGCGGGTTATCCCGAATATTCTCGTGCGAACGATTGCCTTGTTCGACAAGGGGATTCGATTGACGGTGCCGACGTTGGGCCGTACCGAGCAGCTCAGCTCCGAGAAGGCGCGGCGTGAGCTCGGATGGTCGATGCGGCCGGTGCGGGAAACTGTTCTGGATACCGCGGAGAGTTTGATCGAATTCGGCGTCGTGCCTCGGGCTGACGGTGTGTCGTCGCATCGGGCAGCGGTGAATGCGTAGGGCGGGGCCATGCTGATCGCGACACTCATCATCGGCACCATCGGGTTGGTGCGACGCTGGTTGGGCAGGCGGACACCGGAGACGAAATCCGATGCGCCGCAATGGCGAAATGTGGTGCGACGGATCATCGGGTCGGCCAGGTTGCGGCGACCGGGTCCGGTATTGGCGGCGGTGGTGACCTTGGCCGGGATGATTTGGGTGGGACTGGCGCTCGCGCCGTGCTGATCGGTTCGGCCTGGTAGACACAAAGGGTGACGGCTGCGCAACCGCCGCTGGTCATCGCAGGTTGGGGCGATCGGCTGCTGCGGGTCGCGGCCGAATATGCCGATATCGTCGCGCTGCCGGGTGCGGCTCCGGCGTACAACGGCGAACCGCTGCAGTTCGTCGGACCCGCCGCCACCGATGCGCGGATGGTGTACCTGCGGGAGTTGCTCGGGTCACGGGCCGAGGATGTCGAGTTGAATATCCTGCTGCAGCGCGTAATTCCACCCGAGGAACGGTCGGCCGCATTGGAACTGTATGGGCCGCATCTGCCCACCGATGTCGCCGACCGACCAGAGGAGTTGCCCGCATTGCTGATCGGCACGCCGAAGAAAATGGCGCGGCAGTTGGAACAGCGCCGGGAACGGTTCGGATTCAGCTACGTCACGGTGCTCGAGAGCAGCATGGAACCGATGGGCCCGGTAATCGAACTGCTGCGCTGAATGCGGGGACACGCCACGGCAGGTCAGTCCGCGACATTGTGCGCGGCCAGCCAGTCGGCCGCCCGTTTCCGGGAGGCCCGGCTCAGCCACGCGTCCTGGATGACCTCGGCCAACTCCTGCTTACCGAGTTCACCGATGCGGCTGCCGCGCACCAGGACCGAAAGATGCCCGTCGAAATGCGGGGTGGTGAAGAACGGTGAATCCGGATCCTGCACCAGCGCGAGTTTGTCCGACTCCGAGGGCACCCAGATGACGATCACATCGGCATAGCGCTCACCGGTGTCCGGGTCGAAAGCGTCGGGGCGCGGATTGCGGAAGAAGACGAAGGATTTGCCGCCGACCTGGTACACCGCATTGCCGTGCGGTCCGTCCACCCGGTTGACGAACGGCATGCCGGTGGCCAGTTCGTGCACGTCGGACACCTCGGCTCGTCCCGAAACTCTCGCCATATCAGCAGCGTAGACCGCGATCGCAGATCGGAGTCGAACCTGCAATGGAGGACGGTCGGTTTGCCGTCGGACCCTCGACTCGAGCTAATGCGTACGCCATCATGAGATAGCGAATGTGAGCTCACACTGACGATGGGGTTGACGAGGTGGCACAATTCCGCACCCTCACCCGACAACGGGCCGCACTGGAAAAAGAATGGGCGCGTTGGGCGACGGCTCCGAGTAGCACTCTCGGCATACCCGCGGGTTCGACCTCGCTACGTAATGAGGTCTTCCAATCCTGGCAGCGGTCGCTGACGACCGTCGATCCGAGTTGTACCGAAGCGCCCGGCCTGGACAACATCCGCGATCGCTGGACCGAATCGCCACTGCGCCAACCGATTACCGAGCTGGCCGGTGATCTGCGCGACATCTCCGAGGACGCCGGCTATCTCGCGGTCGTCACCGATGCCGCGGGCACCATCCTCTGGTCGTGCGGCGATCGCGCGCTGCGCCGCCAAGCCGAGGCGGTGAACTTCGCGCCGGGCGGCTGCTGGGACGAAAGCCATATGGGCACCAACGGTTTGTCACTCGCCCTGCACAGCGACCGCCCGACCACCGTGTTCTCCGCCGAACATCTGGTCGCCGCGCTGCACAGCTGGGTCTGCTATTCCGCGCCGATCCACGCACCCGACGGCCGCCAGATCGGTGTGCTCGATCTGTCCAGTTCCTGGGAGCGTTCGCATCCGATGGTGCTGACCTCGGTCCGCGCGCTGGTCACCGCGGTCGAAACGATGTTGCGGGCGGCCGCACCGACACCGGCGCGCGGTGTGCGGCTCGAATGTCTGGGCGGCGCACGGCTGGTCCGCGACGGCAGGCCGGTGCCATTGCCGCCGCGTCATCTGGAAATCCTGGCGCTGCTCGCGCTGGAGCCCGACGGGTTCACCCCCGAACAACTGCAGGCCGCGGTCTACGGCGATCGTCCGGTGTCGTCGAGCACGCTCAAGGCCGATGTCTCACATCTGCGACGCACCACCGGCGGTGAGATCAGCAACCGCCGCTACATGCTCACCGGCCCGGTCTCCTGCGATGCGGTCGATCTACTCGCCGCCATCCAGGCCGGCGACACCACCTCGGCGGTCTGGCTCTACCGCGGACCGCTGCTGCCCGGTTCGGACACCCCAGGTGTGCTGCAGTGGCGTAACCATCTCGATGTCGGGGTGCGCACCGCGGTACTGGCCAGCGACCGCGCCGATCACGCCGTGGCCTTCGGCGAGCGCGCCCCCGGTGATATCGAGGTCCACGAACACGCGCTGCGATTGCTGCCCGCCGACGATGTGCGCCGGTCCGTGGTCGTCGCCCGGTTGTATACCGCGCTGCGCTCCTGAGTCACCCCCGTCACAACGGCACCAACCTCGCACCAACCTTCGCCGGACATAGTGGCCCGGCAGGCAAGATTCGCGAGGAGCGCCCACAGATGATCTACGCCAAACCGGGGTCCGCCACCGGCATCGTGACCTACGCCAGTCGTTACGACAACTTCATCGGTGGTGACTGGGCGGCTCCGATCGAGGGCAGGTACTTCGAGAACCCATCCCCGGTCGACGGCGAAACCTTCTGCTCGGTGGCGCGCTCCTCGGCGGCCGATATCGATATGGCCCTCGAAGCCGCGCACCTCGCCGCCGGGAAATGGGCCGCCACCTCGCCCGCCGAGCGCGCGAATATCCTCAACAAGATCGCCGACCGGATCGAGCACAGCCTCGAACCCCTCGCTATCGCCGAAACCTGGGACAACGGCAAACCCGTTCGCGAAACCCTCGCCGCCGACCTGCCTTTGGCAGTCGATCACTTCCGCTACTTCGCCGGCGCCATCCGCGCCCAGGAGGGCAGCATCGCTGAAATCGATGTCGATACCATCGCCTACCACTTCCACGAACCGCTCGGGGTGGTCGGCCAGATCATCCCGTGGAACTTCCCGATTCTGATGGCCGCGTGGAAGCTGGCCCCGGCCTTGGCGGCGGGTAACTGTGTGGTGCTCAAACCCGCCGAGCAGACCCCGGCATCGATTCTGCTGGTGATCGAGCTCATCGCCGATCTCCTGCCGCCCGGAGTCCTCAACGTGGTCAACGGTTTCGGCGTCGAGGCGGGTAAGCCGCTGGCGGCGAGTCCGCGCGTGGCCAAGGTCGCTTTCACCGGTGAGACCACCACCGGACGGCTCATCATGCAGTACGCGAGCGAGAACATCATCCCGGTCAGTCTGGAGTTGGGCGGTAAGAGCCCCAATATCTTCCTGCCCGATGTCATGGCCGCCGACGACGAATTCCTGGACAAGGCCGTCGAGGGCTTCGTGATGTTCGCGCTCAACCAGGGCGAGGTGTGCACCTGTCCTTCGCGCGCACTGATCCATTCGTCGATCTACGACGAATTCCTGGCCCGCTGCATCGAGCGGACCCGAGCCATCAGGGGCGGTAATCCGCTCGACGACACCACCATGATCGGAGCCCAAGCCAGTAACGACCAATTCGAAAAGATCCTGTCCTACATCGACATCGGCAGGCGGGAGGGAGCCCGTGTGCTCACCGGAGGGGAAGCACGAAAGGTGGACGGACTGCCGGGCGGCTACTACATCCAGCCGACGATTTTCGAGGGCGCCAATACGATGCGGATCTTCCAGGAGGAGATCTTCGGCCCCGTCGTGGCGGTCACCAGGTTCGACACCGTCGAAGAGGCGACCATGATCGCCAACGACACCCTCTACGGTCTCGGCGCCGGGGTGTGGACCAGGGATATCACCACGGCGTACCGGATGGGCCGAGCAATCAAGGCAGGGCGAGTATGGACCAACTGTTTCCACGCCTACCCCGCACACGCCGCCTTCGGCGGGTACAAGAAGTCCGGCATCGGCCGGGAAAACCACAAAATGATGCTCGAGCACTACCAGCAGACCAAGAATCTGCTGGTCAGCTATTCACCGACAAAACTCGGATTTTTCTGATGCATGGCAGAGTAGCCCGCGTCGCGATCACCGAGCGGGCGCGAGAAGTGTTGCGCCGGTTGATAGAACAGCACGGACCGGTGCTGTTCCACCAATCCGGTGGCTGCTGCGACGGCAGTTCACCGATGTGTTTCGGGGTGCGCGAATTCCGGGTCGGCGGCGCGGATGTGCTGCTCGGCCGGCTGCCGTGGCATACCGAATTCTGGATCAGCGGCGACCAATTCGAACTGTGGAAGCACACCCACCTCACCGTGGATGTGGTGACCGGGCGCGGCAGCGGATTCTCCCTGGAGGCGCCCGAGGGCGTGCGGTTCATCATCAGATCGCGACTGCTGACCGATGAGGAGACGACGGCGTTGGCGGCGGGACCGCCACCGCGGACGGGAGCCGATCGGATGAGTTGACTGCCGAAAAAGCTGTCGCCGGTGCCTGATTCACGCCCGCGGGTGCGTCCGCGGGCGGCCATCGGGTGATCGGCCCGGGGGTCCGCAGCCCTGGGCCGACACCACGAAGCCCCGCCGTCCCGCTGCAGACCGGGACGGCGGGGCCGGTGTCCTACCGGCCGGGCAGGAAACGGAAGCCGCGGGTGAGCGTCATCAGCAGCCGCTGCCATTTGTCCTGCGAAATCACCGGCGGCGCATCGAGATTCATGAAGCGCGTGACCACCACGGTCTGCGGTTCGGTGAACTTCAGCAGCCCGTCCGGGCCGTGCCTGCGCCCGACACCGGAGATGCCCATACCGCCCATCGGGGCGGCGGTGGTGCCCCAGGCCGGGGCGTAACCCTCGTCGACGCAGACGGTGCCCGCGTGCAGCCGCTCGGCGATCCGCTCCCCCGCGTCCTTGCTCGCCGCCCAGACGCTCGCGTTCAGGCCGTATTCGGTGTCGTTGGCCAGCCCGATCGCCTCCTCGACGCTGTCGACCGGGTAGATCGAGACCAACGGGCCGAAGGTTTCGTTGCGACCGCATTCCATCTCGTCGGTGACATCGGCGAGCACGGTGGGTTCGAAGAACAGCGGTCCCAGATCCGGGCGCGCCTTGCCGCCCGCGAGCACCTGGGCGCCCTTGGAGGTCGCGTCGGCGACGTGCTTGGCGACGGTCTCCAACTGCGCTTCGGAGATGAGGCTGCCGATATCGGCCGAATAGTCATAGGCCGCACCGAGTTTCGCGGCCTGCACGGCGGCGACGAACTTTTCGGTGAACTCCGCGGCGACCGCCTTCTCCACATACAGCCGTTCGATCGAAATACACAGCTGACCCGCATTGGAAAAGCAGGCGCGCACCGCGGCCTTGGCCGCCTTGTCGAGCTTCGCGCCGCGGGTGACGATCATCGGGTTCTTGCCGCCGAGTTCGGCGGAGAAGCCGATGAGCCTGCGCCCGCACCGTTCGGCCAGGGTGCGCCCCGTCGCCGAGGAGCCGGTGAACATCAGGTAGTCGCAGTTGTCCACGATCGCGGTACCGACCACAGTGCCCGGTCCGGGAACGACGGCGAGCAGGTCGCGGGGCAGTCCGGCCTGGTAGAGCAATTCGGCGCTGGCCAACGCGGAGAACGGGGTCTGGCTGTCGGGTTTGACGATCACCGCATTGCCCGCGAGCAGCGCCGGGATCGAATCGCCGATGGACAGCAGCATCGGATAGTTCCACGGCGCGACCACACCGACGACGCCCTTCGGGTGGTGGCGCACGGTCGCCCGGTTGAGCACCGGGAAGGCGCCGGGTACGCGGTGCGCGTCGAGCAGATCGGGTGCGACCCTGGCGAAGTAGCGGGCCGCGAACATCAGGCCCATGATCTCTTCCTGGGCGGCCCAGCGCGCTTTACCGGTTTCGGCCTGGATCACGTCCATCAGGAATTCGCGCTGTTCGACGACCAATTCGCGGTATCGCTCGAGTACCGCGGCACGGTCCTTGGCCGAGCGCGCGGCCCATCGGGCCTGCGCGGCCTTGGCCTTGTCGAGTGCGGCGGCCACATCATCGGCGGTGCCCACGGGTACGCTGCCGAGTGCGGTGCCGGTGAAGGTTTCGGCGATGGTTTTGCGCGCACGGGGCTGACCCTTTCCAGCGACCCGCAAGCGATCGCCAGCGGCCGGATCAGCGATCGCGGCGAGCGCACTCAGGCGGTCGAAGACTTCGGCATTCGGCGCGGGCATCGGTGCCTCCTACTTGTGAGTAACCCCGGGATACACACAACATACGCCGCCTGCGGTAGCCATAGCAGCCGCTACCCGGGTTTGGCGGATGACAATGCCTTTTCGGCCGAAACTGTCACGTTCGCGAGAGCTGATTTGTCTCATGGGCACCTGAACCCAATCGAGGGAGGAATCATGAATATCGCGCTGTGGATCGGACAGATCGTGCTGGCCGTCGTGTTCACCGCATCCGGGATCGCGAAGGCCACGCAATCCAAGGACAAGTTGGTCGAGATGGGCCAGACGGGCGTCGCGGTGTTCCCGAAGCCGGTCGTGCGCCTGACCGCCTACGCCGAATTGCTCGGTGCCATCGGGATTATCGTGCCGTGGTGGACCGGGATCGCACCGGTGCTCACCCCATTGGCGGCGGTCGGTTTCGCCGTGGTGATGATCGGTGCGATCAGCTCCCACATCCGGCTGCGCGAACCGCGCAATATCGCGATCACCACGACGATCCTGATCATCGCCGTACTGGTCGCCATCGGCCGCTTCGCGGGGCTGTGACCGCGGTTCGGTACACCAGGAACTGCCAGTCCAGTCCGGTATACCGAAGGCATTACGAGAGTGTCACAGTATGTATTACTGTGCGCCGATGTTCAGAGCGCGGCCCCACGTTGACAATGTCTTCTTCCGAGCTCATCGAATCGGCGCGACGACGACGCCAGCCGGTGGCTTTCGTCCGCTCCGCCTCTGACCGCGAGTCCTGCAAGCACACCCTGCTGACGCTGGTTCAGCAGCTCATCCAACGCGCCAGCGCAACTGCCACGGATCTGTCAACTCGAGTCCCGCTCAGCGGGACAAGAGCAACGAAATGGTCACAACTGGTTTAGGTTATGGCGATGTTCAGAGCGAGGCTCGGGGTCCGAACGCGGATTCTGGCGATCGCGCTCGTGCCGAGCCTGACTCTGCTCGTGGTCGGCGTGGGCGCGGCGGGATATCTGGTTGCCGAGGGAAATAAAGCCAAGAACTGGGCGTCGCAGAATCAGCAGGCGATACCCTCGACCCGCGAATTGCTCGAGGCGGTCCAGGGCGAACGTCAGCTTACGGTGGCAGCGCTGACCGGCGACGATACGGCCACCCCCGCGCTCGGTGTGGCACGGATGCGCCTCGACGGCGCACTGAAGGGCCTAATCGATGCCTCCGCAGGACTACGGGCGGTGGACGATTCGAAGATCGGCGACAACGCCGCGAACTTCATGACACTGTCGACATCGATGAGCCAGGTCCGCACGCTCACCGATGCCGGGACGCTGCCGGTCGCCGACGCCTACAACTTCTACAACCGACTGCTCGACATCATCACCTTCGGCACCGAGCTCGCCGAACAGTCCGCGCCGGACGCCGAGATCGGTGTGCATATCGCCGACGGTATGCGGATTTTCCTGGTGGCCGAAGCGATGTCGCGCAGCACCGCACTCGCGGGCATGATCGTCAATGCGAACGGGCCGACCCCCATTCCGATGGAGGAGTTCCTGCGCCAGATCGGCTTCTATCACGCCGAGGCCGCCAATCTGGGCGGCGAACTTGACCCGAAGCAGCAGGAGAGCCTGCACACGCTGATGGCGAGCCAGGCCTGGCAGCAGCTCAGCGCCATGGAAAACGCGCTGGCCCAACGCGCTACGACCGCGACGAGCACCACCTCCGGCTCGTCGAGTTCATCCAGCTCGTCGAGCAGCAGCACCAAACAGGCGACGCCGCCCGCCCTGCCGTTGAGCACCCAGGAGTGGCACAGCGCGGCCGCCGAGGTGAGCCGCGGGCTGATCGATGTGTGGATCGCGCAGAACAAGTACTCACAGAAGTTGGCCGAGGACAAGGCCGCCGATGCCACCGCGCGATCCGCGTGGGCCGGTGGCGGTGTCGTCGTGGTCAGCCTGCTGGCGTTCTTGATCGCGATCGTGCTGGCCAACCGAGTCATCAACCGGCTCAAGCGACTTCGCGGTGAAACCCTCGCCTTGGCCGACGAGCGGCTGCCCGAGCTGATGCGCAGGCTCGGCGAGGGTGAGCTCATCGATCCGGAGGCCGAATCCGCAGAACTGAATTACGGTGACGATGAGATCGGCCAGGTGGCCAAGGCATTCCAGCACGCGCACGCCGCGGCCGTGGCGGGCGCGGTGACCGAAGCCCGCACCCGTGAGGGTGTGAAGGCGGTCTTCTTGAATATCGCGCACCGCAGCCAGATCGTGGTGCACCGGCAGTTGGAAATTCTCGACAAGGCCGAGGACCGCCAGGAGGATCCAGCCCTGCTGGACACCCTGTTCCGGCTCGATCACCTCGCCACCCGTGAACGCCGCAACGCCGAGAATCTGATCATTCTCGGCGGTGGTCAGCCGGGCCGGCAGTGGCGCAATCCGGTGCCGCTGATCGATCTGGTGCGCAGTGCGGTCGGCGAAACCCTGGACTATGCCAGGGTGCGCGTGTCGCGACTGCCCGAGACCCATGTGCTCGGCGCGGTCGTGGCCGACCTGATCCACCTGCTCGCCGAACTGGTGGACAATGCGACCTCGTTCTCGCCGCCGCAGTCGCGGGTGGAGGTGAGCGGCAATGTGGTCGGCAAGGGCGTGGTCGCCGAGATCAGCGATCAGGGCATGGGCATGACCGAGTCCGAGATCGCCCGGGTCAACGAGATGTTGCGCAATCCACCGGATTTCGGTGTCGCGGCATTGTCCTCGGACTCCCGGCTCGGACTGTTCGTGGTCGCGCAGCTGGCCGCACGGCACGGGGTTTCGATTCGGCTCTCGGAGTCCGATTACGGCGGCATTCGCGCCATAGTGCTCATCCCGTCGGCCCTGCTGGCCAATGAAGCACCCGCTCTGACAACGGATTCCGAACCGCTGGAGTCTGCGCGCCGGCGACGGCATCCGGTCCCCTTCGTCGATTCCTCCCCCTACGGTGGTGCGGAAAACGAATCCGCCGTGCTCACCGCGCCGCCGGTGGCACCACCTGCCATCGAGGCACCGGCGCCGCCGCCCTCATTCGATGCGCCGCAGCCGACGGCCGCGGATACCAGGCCCGCGCTGCCGCGCCGGAACCGGCAGGCCAGCATCGCACCGCAATTGGCGCAGCCGACCCAGGCCGAGCCCGAAGCGGAGCAGCCGCCGGAGCGGGAGCGCTCGGCGGAGCAGGCCCGAGATCTCATGTCCGCCATTGAAAACGGGACCAGGCAGGGCCGCCGCACCGTCCCCGATGCCGTGCTGCCCGAGGCGGCGGCCGCCGAGCAATTCGGCACCTATCAGGGACCGAGCGGTAAACACTCCGATGAAAAGGAAGGCAACGGTGACTTCTTCCAGCCCCGGTGATCTCAACTGGCTCCTCGACGATCTCGTCGACCGACTGGCCGGCGTGCGGTACGCGGTGGTGCTTTCCACCGACGGCCTGCTCCTCGGCCGCTCGACGACGATGAGCCGCGAGGACGCCGAACATTTCGCCGCGATGTCCTCGACCCTCTACGGCTTGGCCCGCAGCGCAGGCAGCCGCTTCGACGGCGGCGGCGTCCGCCAGGCCGTGATCGAACTCGACCGAGCGGTGCTGTTCGTGACCTCCGCGGGCGACAACGCCTGCCTGGCACTACAAGCCGCCGAATCGGCCAATCTCGGGATGGTGGCCTACGAAATGAACGTCACCGTCCAACGTGTCGGCACCTACCTATCCACCCCAGCGCGTTTGCCATGACACACAGCGGTGGGCAATGGTTCGACGACGAGGCCGGTCCGCTGGTCCGGCCCTATGCGGTCACCCGCGGGCGGGTGATGGGGGCAGGCCATGACCTGGACATGCTCACCGTGGTCGTCATGGCCGATCCGCCGCCCACCCTGCGGCGGACAGATCCCGAATACGCGGATATCGTACGACTGTGCCGTGCACCGCAGTCGGTCGCCGAGGTGGCGGCGTATCTGAAACTTCCCTTGGCGGTGACCAAGATTCTCGTCGGCGATCTGATCGGCGAGGGCCACTTGATCTTCCGGGCGCCGGTGCAGCCGGACGCGGGTCCCGGCGATCTCAACATATTGCGAGCGGTACTGGATGGCATCCGAAAGCTTTGATCCGACCCGGTCGGCTGCGACACCGCAGCTGGCGGCTTCGGTCAAAATTCTCATCGCCGGTGGATTCGGCGTCGGCAAAACGACCATGGTTTCGTCGATCAGCGAGGTCGCGCCGCTGCGCACCGAGGAGCTGATCACCGAAGTCAGTACCGGGGTCGACGACCTATCCGGCGTCGAACAAAAGACCACCACGACAGTGGCGCTGGACTTCGGACGGATCACCATCGACCGCGATCTGGTGCTCTACCTGTTCGGCACCCCCGGCCAAGACCGATTCTGGTTCCTCTGGGACGAACTCTCACGCGGCGCACTCGGGGCCGTCGTCATCGCCGACACCCGACGACTCGGCAATTCCTTTGCCGCCGTGGACTTCTTCGAACGACGCGGACTCGCATTCCTGGTCGCGGTCAACTGCTTCGAAGGTGCGCCGGTCTACACCGTCGACGAAGTCCGCGACGCGCTCGATCTCGACGACCACATCCCGGTCATGCTGTGCGACGCCCGCGACCGCGCCTCCTGTAAAGACGTGCTGCTGAACCTGGTACAGCACCTCATCGAACGGGCCGGGCGGGCACCGGTCGCCACCTGATCACGGCTACCGTTCCAGCCGGGTGCTGATGTGGTGCCTGGTGATGCCGTCGACCTTCCAGTGATCGAGGCAGCCGACGAGCTGGCGCTCGGTGTGTTCACCGAGCGCCAGCTCGAGTGGTGGCGAGCAAAGTCCCCGCACGCTCCACCGGCCCCGCCACGATCCGGACATGATTTACGGTGCCCGCGCATTCCTTCCAGGGTTTTAAAGTTGTGCCGCATTCAGGCTTGATCCAACCACGAGACGAAGAGCAGCGCGCCACCGATGGCCAGCAGCAGCGATACCGGAATCGGCCACCAGGGACCGTGCCGGCCGAGCAACCGGCGAGTCAGGCGCACCTGCACCGCACCGAGTCCGGCCAGCGCGAGGCCCCACACGGGTAGTAGCCCGACCCCGAGCAGTGCGTGTACCGCCCAGGCCCCGGCCAGCGTCGGACCGCCCCACGAGTGCTCGAGATCGTTGTCCGCGATGAGCGGATAGCAGATTCCGCGCACCGCCGCGATTGTTGCCAGGAAGGCGAGAAACCAGGTCAGCAGGCCGACCACGCCGGCCAGCACCGAATGCACGACCGCACGCACCGCCAGGGAATCTCGCGGCGCGATGAAAATGCCCAGCAACCGGCGCGGGACCCGAAACCGGCTCGCTATGGGGCCGAGACCGATCACCGGCGCAACCAACGCGTATGCGGCCCAACGCAGCAGTGAGCGAACCGTGGTCATGCCATCGACCGTATCCCGCGCGGCGCATGCGCGGGCACCTCAGGCCAATCGGCCCGCATCGACCAGGTCGTCGAACAGCAATTGATCGACCGGCGGTACCAGCGCGCGATCCGCATAGGAGAACCAGGCGACCTCTTCGATCTCACTGCTTGCCGCGAGGGTGCCGCGGTAGTCGGCGGTGTAGCAGCTCATCCGGACGACCACATCGCTGGCCGGTCCGTGCAGTGCGGCCTCGTAGGTGCCGACGTGGGCGACGGTTTCCGGAAGCAGCACGACGGTCAGTTCCTCTTCGATCTCACGCAGCAGCGTCTGCAGATCCGACTCCGCGCCTTCGCGTTTGCCGCCCGGAATGTAGAAGATGTCCTTGCCCTTCGGGCGCGCGCACAAGATGCGGCCGTCTTCGATGCGTACCCACGCGACCGTGTCGATCAGCTTCCGCACTCGCCCATCCGCCACCGCCGCAGCCTAATGGACGTATCGATCAGTGGGCGTGCTGGAGGTCGGCGGGCAGGATGGAGCGCCCGCCGCTCCGGGGCCGTCGACGGGGGCGCAGGTCCCGCCCGCGTACCCGCTCGCCGCATTCGGCACAGACCGGTTCGATCACCGTGGTCTTACCGCAGGGTTCGTGCACGGCCTGCATGGGTGGCCCGTCGGGCGCGGCCCACTCGTCACCCCATTGACCCGCACCCCAGGAGTCACGGCGCAGGAGATAGGTCGGTTCCAGTTCTTCGCCATCGTCGGTGAGGTGGCCGGGCTGGTGGTCGCTCTACGCCACGCGGACGCTGAATCCGGTGTGGCCCATGGCTGCGGCGACATGGTCTGCGGCGGCTTTGAGGTCGCGAGTCGGGGGCAATGTGCCGTCGAAGGTTGTGACCGACAGATCGTCGGCGATGGTCTCCCAGGTGCCCGCGATGCGGCCGTCGATGACCAGGATGGGAGAGATCCAGCCCGCTGCCCGACTCACCCGGGCGCGATGTTCGGTGCGGAGCAGTTCGGTGTCGCCGGTGCCCGGTCCGAGGACGTATTGGTCGAAGGCACCCAGCAGGTGTACCGAGGTGCCGTTCGGTTGCGTGGCGGCAAGTTCGTCGGCGTGTTCGGTGAGTATGTAAGCGCGTCGGCCCGCGATATCGACCTCGGTGAGTGCGTCCCCGAGTTCGGAGAACCACCGGCGCACCGTCGTTTTCTTCAGGCTGTTGCGGCTGAGCCAGGCGTCGAAGGTTTCCGGGGTCGCCGGGCCGTACGCGCCGAGGTAGCCGGCAATGGCCAAGGGCGCGGCGGCATCGGGTTCGGGTAGGCCGCGCCAACCGTTGATCAGATGGCCTGGGCTGGTGAAGGTGACTCGATTACCTTGTGCCGGACCATGACACAGCGCCCCCTGCCAGGCCAGCGGCTTGAGCAGCGCACCCCAGCCGGAGCGCAATTCCTCGCCGAGCCGATGGAATGCGGGTTCGGCGACCAGCGCTTCGACCAGTTCGTCTCGGCTGAGCACCACGCCGTCGAGCACCTGCGCCACCGCATCGGCCAGCGCCGCGACCTCCGCCGGCGACGCCCCGAAGGTGCGCTGCCAGGCGGGCTTTTCCCAGGTCCGTGCGGAGCCGATCAAGGACAGGATTGCGGCCGCCATATCGGGGGCGAGCGTGTGCAATGTCCCGCGCATGGCCCAGGTCTTCATCAGCGTGCCCGCCGCCAATTCCGGTAGTAGCGCACCAGGATCGGGTTTACTGCGCCGCAGCGCCACCGCGAGATCCGCGGCCGCGGTCACCTGAGCCTGCACACCGCACAGCCGCTCGACGACCTGGGCGACCCCGACGTCCTCGGGTGACGCGACGAATTGCCTGCGCAGCCGCCAAGTGAAAACCTGATCCCAGGTGACGTGCACCTATGCCCCTCCTCTGTTCAGCCGACCGACCAGACCCAACCCCTTACCGGGTCCGGTGCAGTACCGGATTCATCCCAGCACTGTGCTGCAGAACAGTACTCCGACCGCGATCTCGAGAAGACCCACTACGGTCGCCGCCATGACGGCAAGCAATGCGGTCCGGTTCGTCGCGCGACGCACCGCGCCGACCGGTGCGACCAAGCGCTCGGCCCGGTCCAGCACGGCGGTGGCCGCGGCGCTCAACGCCCCCACCGGCAGCGGTTCGGTCGCGCCGACGATCGCGAGCAGGCCTCCGAGCAGCGGCTCCCGGCCGTGCGTGCGTGCCGCAGTATCGTCGGCGCACATCTCGAGTAGTCGGCCGATTTCGTGCACCCCGTCGGTCACCAGACGCATTCCGGGCAGCGTGATCGCGATGCCGCGCAGGAATCGGAGCAGTCCGGCATGCCGCTCGCTCAGATGTGCGTGCTCGTGGGCGAGCACCGCGGCGAGCTGCTTCTGGGTCAGCGCGTCGACGGCCGCGCTGGTGACGACGATGGTGTCGGGCCGTCCGGCAACGCAATAGGCTTGGCGCTCCGGCGAATCCAGCACGACCGCACCGACGCCGGGCACGCGACGACCGACCATGCGAACGGCGCGTCCGTGTGCGATGGTTTTGCGTCGCATGTACAGCATCGCGTGTGCGGCGTGTGCCAGGATTCCGAGGAGCGCGACGGCGACCAGCGCCGCGCAGGTCAGGGTGCCCAATTGGACCAGCAGGCCACCGTGCAGGCGCATCGGTGCGGCCAGCGCGTTATAGCAGTCGCGCAGCGTATCGCAGGGATGCCAGTAGGTGGCGAATTCGACGATCAGCATGGCGGCCGCGATGACCCACGCACCCAGTGCACCCGCGATGGCGACCAGCCAGGCGAGCACCCCGAGCCGGGGCGCGACACCGCGCCGGGTCAGTCTGCGCAGCACGGTCGGGCCGAAGGTGGCCACCAAGCTGCCGTAGATCATCAGGCTGACGGCTACGTTCACGGCGCCTCTGGGGTTTTACGCGAGGTAAGCCGACGCAGCGCGGCACGCAGTCCGGCCGACTCCTCCGCACTGATCCGATCGACGAAATGGCTGAGCACCAGATCCGAGCGCCCACCGGAGCCGAGCGCCTCGAGCATGAGCCGCGCGCTGTGTTCCTCGCGGGTCAGCGTCGGCCAATATCGATATGCCTTGCCCGCGCGTTCGCGCGCCAACCAGCCCTTGCGGTGCAGATTGTCCATGGTCGACATGACCGTGGTGTAGGCAATACCGCGCTCGGCGGCCAGTTCGTCGAAGATTTCGCGGACCGTTGTGGTCTCCGCGTCCCGATCCCAAATGCGGTCCATGATCACCGCCTCCAAATCCCCGAATCCACGCACGATGCCGTCTCCCTCATCAACTACTGGACATCTCTGACGTCTCAGGGTAGCTGGCTCGGCCGATTGCTACGTAGTCATACCGTAGATTCCCTCGATAGCGACACGCTCTGCTCAAAGCTGAACACCTCATGCGGGTCGTATCGGGCCTTCACCTGACGTAACCGTTCGCAGTTGGCGCCGTAGTATTCGCGCTCCCAATTGCAAGGCCGTCCCACGCCGGTTTCGCGGCGGCTCTTCGTATCTCGTTCGGTGGGCGCTGCGGCGACGCTGGCGGCAGTGTCCACAGTCGGCCGCACCGAGCTGCCGTATTTCGACCTCGCCGGTGTCAACGATATTCAGGGTGGACGTATCGGGCAGGGCCCGGATTTCGCCGCCGCGCTCGGCGACCGCGACCTCGCGCGTACGGCTGTACTGCTGGCGCATCAGCCGGTGCAGATCCACGATGCGGTCGAGTTCGGCGTCGACCTGCAACTGTCCGGCCACACCCACGGCGGTCAGCTATGGCCCGGCAATTTCCTTGCGGCACTTGCCAATCCGACCGTCGCCAGCCTGGAACGCTACGGTGACACCCAGCTCTACGTCACCCGTGGCGCGGGCGCGTGGGGACCCCCGGTGCGCGTCGGGGCCCCCTCCGATATCACCGTGATCGAGCTGGCATCGAAACAGGCCTGACGCGCCACGGTGCTGCCATGCCCGCGCCGACTCCGTCGAAATCAGGCGAGGTCGAACCGATCGTTTTCGACCACCTTCACCCACGCGGCGACGAAGTCGTTCACGAACCTCTCCGCGGCGTCCTGCTGCGCATAAACCTCGGCTATCGCGCGCAACACCGAGTGCGAGCCGAAGATCAGGTCGTTCGCGGTGGCCGTCCACTTGGGCTGACCGGAGGACCGGTCGAAACCTTCGTAGACGTTCTCCGCGGACTCCGACGCCTTCCATTCCGTCCGCATGTCGAGCAGGTTGACGAAGAAGTCATTCGTCAACCGGCCCGGACGCTCGGTGAGCACACCGTGCTTGCTGCCGCTGTAATTCGCGCCCAGGGCGCGCAGGCCGCCGACCAGTACGGTCATCTCCGGAGCGGTCACGTCGAGCATGTAGGCGCGGTCGAGCAGCAGACGCTCCAGCGGGGCCTTCTCGCCGGACCGCACGTAGTTGCGGAACCCGTCCGCTCGCGGTTCGAGCACCGCGAACGATTCCACATCGGTGTTCTCCTGTGTGGCGTCGGTCCGGCCGGGCGTGAACGGCACCGTGATGTCGTGGCCGGCGTCCTTGGCCGCCTTCTCGACCGCCGCTGACCCGGCGAGGATGATCAGGTCGGCCAGCGAGACCTTCTTGCCGCCGGCGGCCGAACCGTTGAACTCCTGCCGGATCTGCTCGAGCACGGGCAGTACCTTCGCCAACTCGGCGGGTTCGTTGACCTCCCAATCCTTTTGGGGCTCGAGCCGAATCCGGGCGCCGTTGGCGCCGCCGCGCTTGTCGGTGCTGCGGAAGTTCGCCGCCGCCGCCCACGCGGTCTTTACCAGCTGCGCGACCGAGAGGCCGGAGTCGAGGACGTTGCGCTCGAGCGCCGCGATGTCCTGGTCATCGATCAGTTCGTGGTCGACGGCCGGAACCGGATCCTGCCAGAGCTGTGGCTCGGGAACCCATGGCCCGAGGTAGCGGCTGACCGGCCCCATGTCACGGTGCAGCAGCTTGTACCACGCTTTGGCGAACGCCTCGGCCAGTTCCTCCGGGTGATCCAGCCAGCGGCGGGTGATCTCCCGATAGATCGGATCTTCCCGCAGCGACAGGTCCGTAGTCAGCATGGTCGGGGTTCGGGCGGGCCCGCCGAACGGATCCGGAATGGCACCCTCGCCCGCACCACCCTTCGGCTTGTACTGCCACGCCCCGGCCGGGCTCTTCGTCAGCTCCCACTCGTAGCCGTACAGGTTCTGTAGGAAGCCGTTGTCCCACTTGGTCGGAGTGGCGGTCCAGACAACCTCGAGACCGCTGGTGATGGCGTCCTTACCTTTACCGGAACCGTACGCACTCTTCCAGCCCAGGCCCTGCTGTTCGAGCGGGGCCGCTTCGGGTTCGGGACCGACCAGGTCGGCATCGCCCGCACCATGGGTCTTGCCGAAACTGTGGCCGCCGACGATCAGCGCGGCGGTCTCCTCGTCGTTCATCGCCATCCGACCGAACGTTTCTCGGATGTCCCGCGCGGCGGCCACCGGATCCGGGCGGCCGTTGGGCCCTTCCGGATTCACATAGATCAGACCCATCTGGACAGCCCCGAACGGTTTCGCCAGATCTCGGTCACCGCTGTAGCGCTCATCGCCGAGCCAGGTGTCCTCCGGGCCCCAGTACACCTCTTCCGGCTCCCAGATATCAGGGCGGCCGAAGCCGAAGCCGAAGGTCTGGAATCCCATCGATTCCAGAGCGACATTGCCGGCGAAAACCAACAGGTCGGCCCAGGAGATCTTGTTGCCGTACTTCTGCTTGACCGGCCACAGCAGCCGACGTGCCTTGTCCAGACTGGCGTTGTCCGGCCAGCTGTTCAGCGGCGCGAAGCGCTGTGCGCCCTGGCCGCCGCCGCCGCGCCCGTCGGCTATCCGGTACGTGCCCGCCGCATGCCAGCTCATCCGGATGAACAGGCCACCGTAGTTGCCGTAGTCCGCGGGCCACCAGTCCTGCGAGTCGGTCATGACCGCGGCGACATCGGCCTTCAGCGCGTCGACATCGAGCTTCCCGAACTCTTCGGCGTAATTGAAATCCTCGCCCAGCGGGTTGGACTTGGACGAATGTGCGTGCAGCATCGAGACATCGATCTGCTCGGGCCACCAGTCCTTGTTGGTGCGAGGACGATGGTCGGTCTTCGGAGTCGGGGACGGGATGGCCGGGTTTTCGCTCTCGCTTACGCTTCGAGTTCCGGTCTCAGGAGTGGCTGGGCGGCTGTCTGATGTCATGACATTCCTTCCTGAATAGGCAAGCGGGCTGCGTGATCAATCGGCGTGGGATGCGGCGCAATCGGGACACATGCCCCAATAAATGACCTCGGCCTCGTCGATCGCGAAGCCGCGGTCGTCGGACGCGCTCAAGCACGGGGCCTCGCCGACCGCGCAGTCGACATCGGCGATCGATCCGCACCCCCGGCATACCAGGTGATGGTGATTGTCACCGACCCGTGTTTCGTACCGCGCGACCGAGCCGGACGGCTGAATGCATCGAAGCAGGCCCGCGGCGGTGAGCACGCGCAACGAGTCGTACACCGCCTGGTGCGACACCGCTGACAGGCGAGATCGCACGGCGCGGATGATCGAATCCGTGTCGGCGTGTGGATGGTCGTGCACCGCACTCAATACCGCGATACGCGGAGCGGTCACGCGAAGCGAAACCCCCCGCAGCATCTGCTGGAATTCCGTGGCCGTGGACACGCCCAGAGTCTCGTCCGCTTTCTGGAACGAGTCAAGCATCGCCGCGTCGTCGGGGTGGCTGCAACCTTGACGCACTACAGGGCAATCTATGCGAACATATGTTCGTGTCCGAGTCCGCCCACCCGACGATTGCGCCGCGTTCTCGACGGCCGCGGATCGAGGCGCGGGCCGAGGCGTCGATCCTGCACGCGGATCTCGACTCGTTCTATGCCTCGGTGGAACAGCGCGATAGTCCGCGGCTGCGGGGGCGGCCGGTGATCGTCGGGGGCGGCGTTGTGCTCGCGGCGAGCTATGAGGCGAAGGCGTTCGGGGTGCGTACCCCGATGAATGGTGGCGCGGCGCTGCGGCTTTGCCCGCATGCGATCGTGGTGCCGCCGCGCATGTCGGCCTACGCCGAAGCGAGCAGGGCCGTCTTCGAGGTCTTCCACAACACGACGCCGGTGGTCGAGGGCATTTCGATCGATGAGGCGTTTCTCGATGTGGGTGGGCTGCGCCGGATCGCGGGTGAGCCGGTCGAGATCGGGCGGCGGTTGCGGGAAGCGGTGCGCGAGCAGGTCGGGCTGCCGATTTCGGTCGGTATCGCGCGGACGAAATTCCTGGCGAAGGTGGCCAGCGCGGTCGCCAAACCCGATGGTTTGCGCCTGGTGCCGCCGGAACTCGAACTCGATTTCCTGCATCCGCTGCCGATCGAACGACTGTGGGGCGTCGGCGAGGTCACCTCCCGCACCCTGCGCGAACACGGCATCACCCGGATCGGACAGCTCGCCGAACTCGGTGAATCACCGTTGCGTGCCATCCTCGGACCCGCCGCGGCCCGGCACCTGTTCGCATTGTCCTGGGCGCGCGACCCGCGTCGCGTCGAAACCGGCGTGCGCCGCCGCTCCATCGGCGCGCAACGCGCACTCGGTCGTCGGCACCGACCACCCGACGAGATCGAGGCCTACCTGCACGGCCTCACCGACCGCCTCGGCCGCCGATTGCGCGCAGCCGACCGCGTGACCCGAACCGTGGTGCTGCGCATGCGTTTCGACGATTTCACCCGTGCCACCCGCTCGCACACCCTGCCCGAGGCGACCGATCGTACCGAAACCATCCTCTACGCCGCGCGCACCTTGCTCAGCACCGCGATGCCCATGATCCAGGAGCGAGGCCTCACCCTCATCGGTCTGGCACTGACCAACCTCGACAACGCCGATGCCGTCCAACTCACCCTGCCGTTGGAACCCCGCGCCACCAATACTCTCGACGCCACTCTCGACGACCTGCGCCGCCGCTTCGGTTCGGCCGCCGTCACCCGCGCCGCCCTCATCGGTCGCGGCGAAGGCCTCTCGGTTCCGCTGCTGCCGGACTGATGTACATCCTCCATGCAGGCCGGTTCGGCGGGGTGACCAAAGAGGAAGAGCGCCAACGTGAGCTGGACCGCCATCGTTCGGCGGCCAACCGGTGCGAGCGGGCGGCGAAGGCGTCGAGCGTCTCGCGGTCCAGTTTCCAGCGCTGGGTGATGATTTCGGCCGAAACGCCCTGTCCGATAAGTCCTTCCGGAAAGCGGTGGGCGCACCCGCGAACGGCTACACCGATCAGCGAGAACGCTTGGGGCGCTTGTCCATCAACCGCAGGATCAGCGGGGTGAAGATGAGTTGCATGGCCAGATCCATCTTCCCGCCGGGGACGACGATGCAGTTGGGGCGGGACATGAAGGAGTCGTGCAGCATGGACAGCAGGTAGGGGAAGTCGATGACCTTGGGGTCGGCGAAGCGGATGACGACGAAACTTTCGTCCGCGGTGGGGATGGTGCGGGCGATGAAGGGGTTCGAGGTGTCCACCGTCGGGACGCGCTGGAAGTTGACGTAGGTGTGGGAGAACTGGGGGCAGATGTATTTCACATAGTCGGGCATGCGGCGCAGGATCGTATCGATGACGGCCTCACTGGAATAGCCGCGTTCGGTCTTGTCCCGGATCACCTTCTGGATCCATTCGAGGTTGACAATCGGCACGACCCCGACCAGCAGATCGGCGTACTGCGCGACATTCACCGAATCGGTGACGGCGGCGCCGTGTAATCCCTCGTAGAACAGCAGATCGCTGCCCGGCGTCAGATCCTCCCATGGCGTAAATGTGCCTGCGGGTTGCCCATAGGGTTTGGCTTCCAACTCGTCGTGCAGATATTTCCGCACCGAACCGACGCCGGTCTCACCGTAGTCACGGAACAGCGTCTCCAGCTCTTTCAACAGATTCGCGTCCTCACCGAAATGCGAGAAGGTGCGATTGTGGCTCTGCTCCGCCTCGGCCATCGCGAGCTTCATCTCGTTGCGGTCGTAGCGATGGAACGAATCCCCCTCCACGATCGCCGCATTGATGCCTTCGCGGCGGAATACCTCCTGAAAGGTCCGCGTGACACTGGTCGTGCCCGCACCGGATGAGCCGGTAATGGCGACGACGGGATGTTTGACCGACATGACATCTCCTCGATTGTCAGCGCCCGGCCGGACGGAACAGCGACCGCGACCCGAACAGTGAACTGTCGAAGCTGGGCCCTTCCTCGGGCTCGCTGTGATAGCGCTCGATCCGCGCGACCTCATTGCGCGAACCGAAGATCAGCGGCACCTGCTGATGCACCTGCTCCGGCACGGCCTCCAGCACTCGATCACCGCCGGTGGTCGCCCAGCCCCCTGCCTGTTCGACGATGTAGGCGATCGGATTCGCGCCGTACAGCAACGACACCCGCCCCGGCCGCCGGGTGTCGTATGGATAGAGGTAGACCCCGCCGCGGGTGAGGATGTGGAAGGTGTCGGCGACCAATGACGCGACCCAGCGCATATTGAAGTCACGCCCCCGTGGCCCGTCCACACCGTCGAGACATTCGTGGACATACCGCCGCACCGGCCGTTCCCAGAACCGCTCATTGGCGGCATTGATCGCGAATCCCGAAGTATCCTCCGGGATTCGCATCCGCGGGTGGGTCAATACGAAAGCACCGATCTCCCGATCGAGGGTGAATCCGTCGACGCCACTGCCGGTGGTGAGCACCAGCATGGTCGCCGGCCCGTACAGCGTGAATCCCGCGCACACCTGCCGCACCCCCGGCTGCAGGAAGTCCGCCGTCGTCGGCGCACTGTTGTCCGGTGCTCGCAGCACACTGAAAATCGTTCCGACGGGCAGATTTACATCGATGTTCGAGGATCCGTCCAACGGGTCGAAGGCGAGCAGATATTTGCCGCGCCGGTGCACGTCGGGCACCGGATGGATATCGGTCATCTGCTCCGACAACAGCGCCGACAGATGCCCCGTCCATTGGGTCTCGGCCACCATGATGTCATTGGCGATGGCGTCGAGTTTGCGGTGCACCGTCGGCGGCAGGTTGTCGGGTTCGGAGGCGCCCAGCGAGCCGACGATGGCACCCCTGGTCACCTGGTTGGCGATGATTTTCGTCGCGGTCGCGACGACATTCACCAGAGCGGAGAATTCACCGGACGATCCGGGATGCCGGTGCTCCTCCTCGATCGTGTATCGGGTGAGGGTCTTCAGTCCTTCTGGCATGAGTTCTCGATCTCGTCACGCGGGCGCCCTCGCGGTCGGCCCATCCGGCTGCTGTCCTGTCCCGAAGACACTGCTGCCGTAGACATCTCGGTCGGTCAGTGTGATCAGGTCGGTCTTGGTGAGCGGTCGCCGCAGCTCGACCAGCCGTTTGGCTTGCCGTAACCGGCAGCGGTCCAGGGCATTGCGCACGCTGCGCGCATTGGAGAATCGGGGGCGGCTCATTCGAAGCGTGAGATATTCACCGAAGGCGGCGTATCCGGTGTCGTCGAGCCGGAAGTTGTCCCGTGCCACCATGATTTCGGCGATGCGCACCAACTCGTCGTGGGTGTAGTCGCTGAATTCCAGATGATGAGCCACCCGCGAGGACAGTCCCGGATTCGCCGAGAAGAACTTGTCCATCCGGTCCGGATAGCCCGCGAAGATCACCACCAGGCTGGTGCGCTCGCTCTCCATCTCCTGCAGCAGGATTTCGATGACTTCCTGTCCGTAATCGCGTTCGTTCTCCGGGCGGAACAGGTAGTAGGCCTCGTCGATGAACAGCACTCCCCCGGCCGCCTTGGCCAGGGCCTCCTTGGTTTTGGGTGCGGTGTGTCCGATGAACTGGCCGACCAGATCGTCACGAGTTACCGTGTGCACCTTGGGTTTACGGATATAGCCGAGCGCATGCAGCATCTCGGCCATCCGCAGGGCGACGGTGGTTTTGCCGGTGCCGGGGCCGCCGGTGAAACTCATATGCATGGTCGGCCGAGACGCTTGCAGGCCGAAGCGCTGCCTGGCCCGATCGATCAGCAGCAGCGCCGCGATCTCACGCACCCGCCGCTTGACATTCGCCAAACCGACGAGTTCGGCATCGAGCCTGGTCAATACGTCGGCGACGTCATTGCCCGCGATATCGCTGGACAGATCCAGCACCGCATCCTCAGCCAGCAGCTCCGCCGGCGGTGTGTCCGCCGGCACCGCCCGCACCGGCCTACTGTCGTCCACACCGGGCCGGTGCAATCGGAAACCGTTTGCCGCGCTCGACCTTTCAGCCGCCATACCGGGAACCCGGCCTTTCGTCGGTGGCATACGAGTGCAGACCGTAGGTCTGGCGCCGGTCCGGTCCCTCGGTGCGGGTCAACACGAATCCGGGCTCGTCGACGGGACGCTGTACCAGAAAGCTCAATGCGGTGGTCTGCCTGCCGTAGCGGGCGTCGTAGGCGAGAACCCGAATGTAGTGTCGTGGGAAGGTATTGCGGCATGCGTCGATCTCGGCGAGCACACCGTCGGGTTCGTCGAGATCGAACAGCGGCAGCCCCCACATCTCCCAATAGGCGTTGCGGGGGTGCGGATCATCGGTGTATTCGATGGACACCGGCCAGTTGTTGAGCAGGGCGTAACGCACCTGAGCCGCGATCTCGGCGTCGGTGAGTTCGGGCAGATACGAGAAGGTTCCGTGGCGCAGATACATGTGCGGAGTCCTGTCGTTCAGTGGCTGGCCGTCGGCACGGCATCCGGCGCGTCGGTGGAGGTGTAGTCGAAGGTGACATCGCCCCAGGTCGAGAGCGCGACATCGAGCGGGCGGCAGATCTCGGCGGCCTTGCGCAGCACATCCGGACCTTCCTTCAGCAAATCGCGACCCTCGTTGCGGGCCTTCACCACTGCCTCCAACGCCACCCGATTCGCCTCCGCCCCAGCGGCGATGCCGAGCGGATGGCCGATGGTGCCGCCCCCGAATTGCAAAACCACGTCATCGCCGAAAAGGTCGAGCAACTGGTGCATCTGGCCGGCATGGATGCCGCCGGAGGCGACCGGCATGACACCGCCGAGGCTGGCCCAATACTGGTCGAAGAAGATGCCGTTGCCCGGGTTGGTGGGAATGTGGTTCTCCCGCAGCGTGTCGTAGAAGCCCCTGGTGGTCGCCGGATCGCCCTCGAGCTTGCCGACCACGGTGCCCGCGTGCAGGTGATCGACGCCGATCAGCCGGCACCATTTGGCCAGAACCCGGAAGCTCACGCCGTGCGTCTTCTGCCGCGTGTAGGTGGAGTGCCCGGCCCGATGCAGGTGCAGCAATACCCCGTTGCGCCGCGCCCAGTGCGACATCGACTGCATGGCGGTGAATCCCACCGTCAGGTCCATCATGATCACGACACTGCCCAGTTGCTTGGCGAACTCGGCGCGCTCGTACATCTCCTCCATGGTCGCGGCGGTGACATTGAGGTAGTGGCCTTTGATCTCACCGGTTTCGGCCGTGGCGCGGTTGACGCCCTCCATGGCGAACAGATACCTGTCGCGCCAACGCATGAACGGCTGGGAGTTGATGTTCTCGTCGTCCTTGGTGAAATCCAGGCCACCCTTGCACGCCTCGTAGATCACCCGACCGTAATTTCGCGCGGACAGGCCGAGTTTCGGCTTCACCGTCGCACCGAGCAGCGGCCTGCCGTATTTGTTCAGGTACTCGCGCTCCATCACGGTGCCGTGCGGCGGGCCCTGGAAGGTTTTGACGTAGGCCACCGGAATCCGCATATCCTCCAGGCGCAGTGCCAGCAGCGGCTTGAAGCCGAAGACATTGCCGATGATCGAGGAGGTCAGGTTGGTGATCGACCCCTCTTCGAAGAGGTCGAGATCGTAGGCGATATAGGCGAAGTACTCGCCGGGGCGGCCGGGAACCTCATCGATGCGGTAGCACTTGGCCTGGTAGCGGTCGTGCGCGGTGAGACGGTCGGTCCATACGACAGTCCATGTGGCAGTCGATGATTCGCCCGCCACGGCGGCCGCGGCTTCGATCGGATCCACGCCCTTCTGCGGGGTCACCCGGAAGACGGCGAGGACATCGGTATCTTTGGGTACATAATCCGGGGCGTAGTAACCCATCGAGGCGTAGGAGTGGACACCCGGATCCCAGCGGTTGGGTTCGGTTTCGTCGGTCATCATTGCTCCGCTCGGTTTTGCGGGTGATCCGCGCTCGGGAACTGTTGCACGAGGCACCCGCGCCCGGATATCGAGCAGGACACCTCGGCTCGGGTGGTGTGCGGGATGCTGCGCCTGAGACGTGGGGTGAACGCCTACTGAGTTCAAGGATGACGGCGTTGCCGATGACAAACAATTTGATTGTTCCTCGGAATAGTCAACGGATTCATTGAGTTTGATACCGTCGAATTGTGGGCATGGTGAGTGCGGCAAGGATGGAAACATTCCTGGCCGTGGCTCGCCAGGGCAGCATTCGGCGCGCCGCCACCCAGCTGCACATCACCGAGGCCGCCGTCTCCGCGGCGGTCGCGCACATCGAAAAGCAGCTCGGGGCGAAGCTCATCGCGAAGGCCGGGCGCGGTATCGCGCTCACCGAGGCCGGGCGCATCTACTCCGAATACTGCCGCACCATCCTCGGCCTGATGAAGGAGGCCAATGCCGCGGTGCGCCGGGCCGAAACCGGCAAGCTGCGGATCGGTGTGGTCGCCACCGCGGGTGAGTATGTGCTGCTGGGGCCGCTGGCGTCATTCCGGAACCGCTATCCGGATATCGAACTGAGCCTGTCGGTGCATCCGCGCGATGTGCTGTTCCTCGAATTGCACCACCACGAAACGGATCTCGTCATCGCGGGCCGCCCACCACGCGACACCGGGCTGGTGATCCGAGCCCGTCGCCCCAGTCAGCTCGTGGTCGTCGGGGGGCCCGATTGTCCCGATCCGCTGCGCAGCACCTGGCTGCTACGCGGTCGCGGCTCCGGAACCCGCGACGCCACTCTCAGCCTTATCGACCGCCTCGAAATCTCCCCGCCCACCCTCACCCTGGGCAGCCACGGTGCGGTACTGGCCGCCGCCCGCGAAGGTTTGGGCGTGACCCTCATCCACACCGACGCGCTGGCCCAAGACCTGGAATCAGGTCTGCTGCAAGTACTTCCGGTCGACGGCACGCCCATGGACCGTCCATGGCACGCCGTCACCACACGCACCCCCACCCCCACAACCCGCCTCTTCCTCGCCCACATCCTCGATCCAGCCGAAGTGGGCGCCCACGCCTTCCACCCCGGCTAGCACACCCCGGGCGGTGGAGCCCGGGGGGCACGACACCCGGACTCCACCCGACTGGCGATCGAAATGATCGCGCAGGTTGTCGGCGATGAATTCGCCATCGGGTTGATTGTGGACCGAACAGCCGCTCAGCAGCACGTTTCGCTGTTACGAACCCGTGAAATATCACTAGGTGCCGGTGACGGCCTGGTGCCGACACGCACAGCAGCGGGAGCGGTCACTCGCGCCGGTGCTGGAGCGCCTCCTCGACCGCGGCCAGCGCGTCGACGGGTGTGCGGTTCGCGCCGTGCGCGTCCTTGCCGAGCTGGGCCCAGCCCTTGCCCTCCGGCCCGCGCAACTGGATCCAAATGTCGCGAGTCTTATCCAGTAGCTCCCGCTGCTCGGCCTCGTTCAATGCGGACATGAATTCCTCCTCTATTCCCACGCCGCAAGCCGCGGCGAAATCCTGTGGCGACATGCCGTTGGCGGCGTTCATGTCGCAGTCCCCGAACGGTGGACAGCCCTCGGGCAGGCCGCCACCGAAGCCCTGGCCGTCGGTGTATTGATGCGCGATCTGACCGGGCAGATTCGGGTTGCGGCCGTAACCCGCGCCGATCACCCGCAACCCGTCGGGTCGGTCGGACCACATGCCGTGGAAGTCGCCGTGATTGGCGTAACCGATCACTCGCCGCCGGTCCCCCAGCCAGTCGGCGACATTCCAATAGGCGCGGTTGATTCCGTCGGACTGGTCGCCGTCGGGATTGCCACCGGATTCGACGTCGATCATAGTGATCATCCGCGGATGCGGACCGTGCGCCTGCTCGACCATCTCCCGGTGGGTGCACACGGTCTCGAGCCAGTTCGGCCGCCAGTAGAAGTAGACGACGAAACACGCCAACCGACCCGAATCCACTGCCCGGCAAGCCCATTCGTAGTTCACCGCGAAGTTGGGATCACGGAAAGTGCCGTCGTTCGACCGGAAACTCAGAATTCCGTACGGATAGGAATCGTCCACCGGCGCTTGAAAATATGATACGTCGGCAAAAAGGCTGTCGACCATCTGATCTCTCTCCTGTATTCGGAACCGCCCGGCGCCCGTTCGGCGCGATGGACCAATCGGTGGAGCCGGTCCGTCGCCCGCGGTAGTCATCGGTCGGATGAGCGAACCGGGCGTGCCATTTGCCCGACCACGAGCGATAAGACGCACGTGCTCGGTTCGTTGCTTTATCTGCATGGGAGGACAGAAAGTGCTACGCGGTCACCACTACGTACATCCGGGCAGCACCGTACACCTTGTTGTTCGCCTCTTCGGTGGTGATGATGTCGAACGCGTAGATGTCACCGGGCATTTCGTCCTCGCCCGGTTCGACGGTGATCGTGAGCCACTTCTGCTCACCCGGCTTCAGGAAGATGCCGACCTCGTGGCTCGGGTCGCCGCAGTCGTCGATGCTGACGTTCTCCAACGAATCGGTTGGGCAGTGGTGGTGGGAAAGCCCTGCGGTGGCAGCGATCCCGGCCAGCTCGGCGGAGCCCTGCGCAAGCTCGACTGCCCGCAGCGCCACCTCCGCTTCGAGCGGGCAGCGGTCGTACGCCGGTACCTCGACAAGCACCTTGCGAACAAGGGTCTCGCGCAGCGGTTTCGGCGTGATCATGATGTTGCGCTGCCCATGGTGGGTGTTGGCGAGCAGGTCGAGGCGATCGCTCATCGGCGGATCCAACAGCGCCTTACCGTCCGCCTCGTAGGTCGCGTCCGCGTCGAGCACCTGGACGTCGAGGCCGGCACCGCCGATGGTGCCGCCTTCGGAATAGACGTTGACCCCGACGCACACGTGGCCATCGTTGTAATCCCCGATATCACCGGCCTGTGGCTTCCAGAAGCCGTTGCTGCGCACGACGATCGACTCGCCCGGCTGGACTACTCCTGCATTGAACCCCTGGAATGCCGGCGTGCCATCGTTGTCCGGGTCCGCGCTCGTCTTGATGACCGTGCTCGGCCCGATGGCGCCCGCAGCGAAATTGGAAACCCACCCTTCCATGCGGATCCGGCCCAACGGAACCTGCGGGCCATGCGGCTCGGTGGCGAAGTCACCACGGTTGAACACGCGAACCAACAGGTAGTACGGCTCGCCCACGAAGACCTTGCCGTTCCAGGTCCCGGCCTCTGAGGTGTCCCAGTGCGAGGAGGTCATGAACGGTTTCGACTCTTCGTAGGTGAGCAAGCGAATGTTCGGGCTTTCCCAAATTACCGAGCCCTCCGGAAGGGGACGGCCCGTCCCTTGATCGCCCGCCAGGTAGGGCACAACGAGTCTGCCGTTGGGATTGAGATTCGGCATTGTTTCTTCTTTCTCGAAAGGCTTGCGCCGGATGGGTCAGCCGGTAACGCAGACGATCTGGAAACCGGTGATCGAGACGGCGTCACTCGGTGCGGCGCCGTCCAAACGTGCGGAAATGAAATAGGAATAGGCAGGGTCGAGCCCCTCGGTGCCGGTCGCCGGACCGATCGACAGATCGAACGTTCGGCCGGGATCGGTGTGCACACCCGCGATTTGTGCCACCGCAACCCGATTCGCGCCGCCGAGCTCCTGGCGAAACAGCTCCAACTGCAAGCTGCCCTGGCCGGTATTGGAGCCGAGGACACGAAACTTCTTGATGGTGCCGGTGGTCGGCAGTGCCACCGCCATGACGCCGTAGGCGCCGCCCTTCTGCGCCCCTTTGCTCGCGCTGCCGAGTGCGTGCACCCAACCGTCGACGCCGGACTGGGTCAGCTGCGGCGCGAGGTTGATCGTGCGGTCCTTCGGTACGCCGGAGGCGAGCGAGTCGAGTGCGGCGCCGATGGCATCGAGATCGACCTCGAGTGCTTGGAACCTGACGTTGAAACCGTTGTCGCCCCCCGCGGTGACGCGATCGACGGCATCGACCCACTTCTTGTGGGTGAAGGTGCGGGTGAACAGGCCCATGGTTCAGTCCTTTCGGGTCGGCCGCGCGAACTGCTGCCCGCGCAGGCGGTAGGTGGGGTAGGTGTAGGCGGGGAAGATCTCGAGTTGCCCAGCCTTCAACTCGAGTACGTGCTCGCGGATCACCCGGGTCTCGAATTCGACGCCGATCGGATGTAATTCGTTGATCACGTTCATGATTCGCTCGTATTGGTCCCGCCGGATCACCACCGGCGTGCCTGTCGACTCGCCGTCGAGCAGGCTCTGGTCCAGTCCGATCTGCACCGTGTACGGCGGATTGCCGATCGCTTTGGCCCGCACCCGGACCTGTACGGTGCCTGCTCCATCGGCGGTCAGCTTCGCCAGCCCGCCGGTGGAGCCGTCGAGATGCGCGGCGGCCTGATCGAAGGGCCGCACCGACCAGGACAGCGGTCGATCCGGCGGTATCGCCGCTGCCGAAGCGAACGGCCACAGCGCGGTGACCGAACGCCACAGGTCAGGACGGAGTACGGCGACGGCGTCGGATTGGCCGAGACCGATTTCCCCCTGTACGACAGTGAGTACCGCCGCACCCGCGGGAACGATGGCTATGGGCACTCCCGGTACCTCGACAGAGTTGCCGTATTCGGCAACGCCCGAGAGGGTTCGGCGCTGGACGTATTTGGAGTACCACGCCCCCAGGTAGACAACGCCCGCCGTTTCGTCGACGTGCAGTCGCGACGGGATGAGGTCGATATCGTCGAACGTGCCGGTCACCGTGCGAGTGGTCGCGTCGAGCACCCACAGCTTCTGCTCTGCGGACGTGGTTACGTAGACGTTGGTCCTACTCACCGCTAGTGCCCTCGGGATACCGGGGAGCGTGGGCGCTTGCACCCACGCACCGGTGCCGATATCGACCGCACGCAGCGTCTTGTCCGCGCAGGCAACCCACGCGATGGCGCCGGTCGGGTTCAGCGCCAGCAACTTCGCGATGCTGCCGTCGGGCACCGGCCACTGATCGACGATGGTCATAGTGGTCGCGTCGACGACTACCACTTTCGTCGGAACAAGTACCAGCAGTTGCGCTTTGGCGGGGTGGCAGGCAACAGCGAGCGGCGTCTCCGGCAGTGCGGACATGGTGGCAGCGACGGCCATGGTCGCCACCGTGATCGCGGTGACCGTCCGCTCTGTCGAGCTCGCCGTGTAGACGGTCTTGCCGTCCGGGCCGGCCGCGATGGCGACCGGCGAGTCTCCCACCTTCGTGCTGCCGATCAGGGTGCCTGTCGTGCTGTCCAGGAACGACACTGTCGAACTGCCCTTATTGGCCGTGCACAGTACGGTGCCCGCGAGCACTGCGCCGACCGGACTTTCATGACATGGCAACGCGATCGAGACCGAGTCGCCCTCGTCCACTTCCGACGATCCGGTGACCGCGAGGTGCTCACCGGCGCGCTGCGCGACGCGGATAACCGTGCCGGTGTTCAGTACGTAGTCGAACCCGGCGCTGTGGGCGTTGCGGCCGAGCGCCGCCAGGCTGAGCGCCGGGTCCGCGGGGGCCAGCGTCAGTGCTCTGCCGACCCGGTCGAGCCCGGTCCCGTTCGGCTGCCATCCCGAAACGATGCGGACTTGCTGCGGCCGATCGTAGGTATTGAGGGCACCGCTGACGAGCAACCGTCCGAGGCGGACCGCGACATCGGCCTGCATCCTGTTCGAGCCGGGAACCTCGACCCGAAGCAGTGGATCGGTAACGGTAACAAGGTCGTTCGGCGAATACGCGCCGTCTTCGGCCGTGCCCGCGACGGACTCGGCGACCCCGAGCGTGCCGTCCGCGCCGATCGAGGTCCCCGCGTTCAGGCCCTGCGGCCCGATGGTGAACCGCCGGGTCGTCGAGAAGCCCTTGCCACCGCGGCGTACCTCCAGTTTCACGGTGACTTCACCAGGTTGCAGCGCGCGTACCGCACTGTGCGCATCGGTGGTCGAGCCGACGAATTCGGCACGGCCGGGCCCGGACTCCAACAGCGACCAGCGAAAGGTGCTGTCCGCCGGTGGTTCCGGATATATGGACAGATCGGTCGCGGGATTGCCGACACCGAGGTCCTTGCCGAACCAATAGCCCGAACCCCGGATCGTCATGACCGAGGTGTCGGCGACGGATACGTAGACATCACCGCTCGCCGCGCGGTACCGCACCCAGTCGAAGCCGGCCTTATGTGCGAGCGCGGCGATTCGACCGGCGGGTTCGGTTGGATGGCGCAGCACGAGGGCGCGGCCGGTGGCGCGGAGATCGGTTGCGGCGGGGTCGTATCCGGCGGTCACCGATAGTCTTTGGTTGATCTCGTAGCCGAGCAGATCGAGCAACGCTTCGAAGTGACGCAGGGTCGTGATCCGCATCCGACGGTCGCCCGCGGGGAACGCGACGGTCGGGCTGTCGAACCGGACCAGCCACTGCGGATCGAACAGATCTTCGGCGACCGTGCCGCAGACCTCGACTTCTGTTGTCTGCCTGCGCCCGCGCGCGTCGATTGATTCGCCGGGTCGCAGTGCGGCGGGTCGGATCGTTACGGTGTGCGTCCCGACCGGTGTCCGAACGAACGAGTCCGACACGGTGATCGGGTTGGCGACATCGTTGATCTTGCCGACGATTTCGTTCAGTGCGTCCGCGATATCGGTCGGCGTCGGGAGGTTCCACCGCCGGAACAGGGTGAGGCGTCGCCGATAGCTCTCGTCGTCTTCGCCGAGCACCGGAGCGAACGACACTATCGGGCCGCGCGAGATCCTGACCTCGTCGACTGTGCCGTAGAAACCGCTGCTGAACCCGCCGCCCGTCAGGTCGGCGAAGCCGATTCGCAGCGGCGAACTATTGGTCAGCGCACCGATATTCGTCACCGTGCTCGCGACGAGGGCACCGTCGACGAACAGCCGGGCCACCCCGCGATCACGGTCGAGCACCGCGGCGACGTGATGGAAGCGATCGGTGCCGAGCGAGACATCGGCAGCGAGCTCGACCTTGGTCGTGCCGTCGGAGAGCAACAACCGCAGATTGCGGTCGAGTCCGCGGAAGTGACCGATGTGCAGGCCCCAGCCGGGCTTGGCCTGCTCGATCATGTTGGTGTGCTTGGACAACACCGCGCCCTGCCAATCTCCGGACGCAGGCCGCAGGAAGCATTCCGCGGTGAAGCTCGCCGTCGCCGGCAGCGCGAAGTCGGCGTGGTCGGCCACGGTGATCTCGGACTGGCCGTACCTGAATCCCATGCCGAAGCCGAACCTGCCGTCCACCCTCGGCGTGGCATTGGATCGGGTACCAGGATGTCCGGCACCCGTGTAGAGCGCCATCGCGTCCGCGACCGTCGCGGTATCGGCCTTGTCCTCCAGGTGATAGAGCGCAATCGTGTTCGGGGAGAAGCCATACGGCCGTGGCGGGAACCGCGGGATGCTCAGGTCCGATCCGATCAGATCGAGCGAAAGCCCGACGGCGTGCTCGGCTGTGTGCTGGGTCCGCACCCGATTCAGGTGGGCGCCGAGGTGATCTCGTTCACCGCCGAGCACCCACAGCAACGCGGCGAGATCGCCGAGCAACGCCGTGAATCGGAACGCCGCCTGTACCCGGAGGTCGGGCGCACCCTGCGGTGCACGGACTGAAACGCTCTTCAACACCGCGGTCACCGCGTCGGACCCGAGCGGAACCAACACCGAGGTACCTGCCGGGGTGCCCGCCGCAATGACGAACGTCACGCTGGTCCGCCCGGACCCGCGCGCTTGATAGCGCACCGTCATGGAGATGTCGTCGGCGAGATCCTGCCGCATAGCGACGATGTACCTGGTTCGCGGGTCGGTACCGAACCGTGCCAGGTGCTCGCGGAAGTCGTACTCCTCGAAGGACGCGTCCCGGGACGGTTCGCCACTGGCGAAGACCAAGTCGACGTGGTCGGCGCCGGCGGCGAACGGTGTGGTGAGCGTGCCTGCCATCCGGTCGACGGCGGCGGGATAGTGTGTCATCGGGCCTCCACCTGGATGTCGATCAGACGGCTGTCCTGCCGGAACTGCGCGATCTCGGTCGGACCGAGCGTGAGGTTCTCGCCGAAGCCGACCTCGATGGGCTCGGCCTGGAAAAGCTCGGTTCCGAAACTGATTCGGCCGAGGGTCGGCGGGTAGCGGCGCAGCCGCAGATCGCGGATATCGAGGACGCCGGGTTGCTCTACCAGCAGACTCATCACCTGCGAGAACAGCACGTCACTGCCGAGTCGCAAGACGCCGAGGCTGCGCGAGAGCCGGTCGAGCAGCGCGGCACGCAGCGAATTCGGGTCCTGGCCGGGATCGATGATGACGGTGGCGCGCAGTCCGATCTCGATGTGGTCGGCCTCGATGATGTTCGGATAGATGCCGACCGGCCGCACCCGGTCCACCTGCGCCTTGACCTGCTCGTAGATGCCGGTCACCGCGCCGGTCGTGCGCCACGGCCGCGCGAATTCGTGCGCGACCACCACATCGAAGAAGTAGGGCTCTCCGAACTTGCGCTCCGAACTGAAAGTGCGCTCGCCGAAGTCGAATTCGTCGAAGATGCTCTTGGTGACGTCGGCGCCACCGAGCGCGTCCGAAAGCAGCACATCCAGTGCGCCGCGCACCCGGAGCACGGCGGCCCGCACACTCTGCAGCGTCCACATGTCCCGCGGGAAGCCGAGTTGCCTTGCCCGATAGGCGGTGTCGTCCTCGGTGTCGCCGCCGCCGGTGAACGCGGCCGGGTTGATCGCGGCGACCGAAACGGTTTCCGGGAAGTGCAGTTGCGTCAGCAGATAGTCGCGGTCTACCCGAGTAAGTTGCTCAGGACCGATGTCGGCCTGCGCACCGGCTTCGAAAGCGCGGACCAGCACGGTCGCGCTCGGCGCGTTGTCGGTGAGCGTGACCGGCGCTGTCGTGTAGAAGGTGTTCGTGTGCGGCGCGGGCAGATTGTCCAGCAGCACAGTGCCTTCCGGAAGCACGTAGCGCCTGCCCGGCTGCGCACCGGTGATCGTCAGCTTCGCCTGCCCCTGCGCGAACAGGTAGTTGCGTTCGAGCCCGATGTCCTTGCCGAGCAGGTCCAGGTCGGCACCGGATGCGGTGGAGGCGAATTGGCTGTAGTAGACGTCCTCCAGCCGCTTCCACAGCATGGCGTCCTCGTCGGACGTCGCTTGCAGCAGCTTCGTCAACACGCTGGTTGCGGACAGGTCGATATCGGGTCCGAAGACGTCGACCGCTCGCTGCTCGGCGGATTTCAGTATTTCGGCGAGTCCCTTGAGGACGAATCCGTCTGCCGTCACGCCGTATTGCGTCATGCCTGCGCTCCTATATTCGCTTTCAGTACCGCGGGAGTGCCGTCGCTGGTGATGATCGACACAACGACGGCCCACTGCCGGTGGTGCGCGTCGAGTTGTGGATCGATGACCTGGACGTCGCGGATCTCCTGCACCCGATGGTCGGTGCCGAGGGTCCGAACGATGTTCAGCCGCAGCAGATCTCGCATCTCGTGGGCACTCGCCGGCGCGGTGAAAACGGCGCGGTAGTCGAAGCCGTACCTGGTGTCGTAGCCGTCCTCGCCCAGTGCTGTCAGCACACGTATCTGCAACGCCTGGGCCAGGTTCGGCAGGCCGGAAACGAGCTCGATCCCGCCCTTGTCCAGCACGAGATCGCCGTCGTCGAGCCGAATTCCGACACTGTTCGCTGTTGTCATGGTTGTCCCTGCTTCACTTCGCATCGAGGATTGTCTGGCCAGGGGTGATGACCGTGAACTTGCCTCCGTTGGTCGCCGTCGCGTCGGTCGAGGCTGCGGCGGTTTCGAGCACCACCGGCTGTCCGCCGACTTTCAGCACCGTCGAAACGCCCGCGCTGAACGCCAGCAATTTCGTGCACGGCCCGCCGCCCTCGGGTGGAATCGCACAGGTCAACTGCGCGTCTCGGTAGCCGGGCGCAAGCAAGACCGCGACGCCGCGCACGGTGAGGATCGCGCTGGAGTTCATCGTGAGCACGTTGTGTGGTGGCATCGGTCCGCAGCTGAGTTGCGCGCTGGTGACAAGCACTTTCGCCATCACCCCACCTCCACAGCGGACGCCGCGAGCTTGATGGTGTCCGCGGTCAGGGTGATCTCGCCGCCGCTGATGGTGATCGACGCCTTGCCATTGCCGAGCGTCACGTTCTTGTCATCGGTGGTGATGTCCACCGAGCCGTCCTCGGCGACCGTGATCGTTGTGCCCTTGCCGTGCTTGATTGTCAGTGCCTGACCCGTCGGCGGCTGCGGGCGCGCGCCGACGTCGGGCAGCATGTCCGTGCCGACCTGGATATCGAGTCCGACCGCCTGGATGACCCGGTGGCCATTGGCATCGGTGAGGTCGTTGACCCCCTTACCGGCTGGCCGGCCGCCCGATAGCTCGGTCGGCAGGCAGAGCCAGTAGTCGCCCGGTTCGTTCTGGGGTGGTTGGTGATCCGCGTTGCGCGACCACAGGAACCCGGCGGCGATCGCGTCGTTCACCTCACCGCCGTTGTGCAACAGCACCGCTCGCATCCCCGGATATACCGGAACCATCAATCCGGTTCGGTCCCAGGCGAATACCGAGGACACCGGTTTGTCGTGCAGCCGCAGTTGGTTGTTCACCGGGTCGTCGACGCTGGATGCCGCCCGCCGCTGTCCGTAGTCGAGCGTCGCGCGGTGCCCACCGTTATCGCCCGTTCCTGCCTTGTTGTAGGAGGTGACATCACCGACGTCGACGGTGGGATGGTCGGCCAGCAGCGAACGTGTCAGCGCATGGAAGTCGTCGGCCACGGCGTGCACGCCGTCGACGGCCTCCGGTCGCTTGGCCGCGCTCGCGCCGAGCACCGTGACCTCACAGGTGTATCCGCCGCGCAGGCTGAACAGATGCTGCACCGCCTCGACGCGCAGGTCGTCGGTTCCGCTGTCCTCCAGATCGACTTCCGCCCCGATGTGCAAGGCCGGGTCGCCGAGCACCGTCAGCTCGAATCGGGTTGTCGCGCCGGGTGCGGCCTGCAGATCCGGGGACCCACTGTCCCAGCGGCGCTTGCTGACGATGTTGTCCGCGGCGCGGAACCGCACCGGCGGCGCGGCGGCTGTCGCGGTGCCGAGCACCGCCTCGCCCGCGCGGATAGCGAGCAGTGTGCCTGCCTTGACCGCGAGTTGACCGAGCACGCTGAGCGCCGTGCCCGCCGCGATGGTGAGATCGCTGTCGGTCCCGGACACGCCGCTGTGCTGGATGGGCACCGTCGTCTGTTTCTCGACGGCGGCGAAGATCTGGGCGTAGGTCGACTCACCCGGCTTGTCGTACGGAAAGCGTTCCCGCCGCAACAGATAACCGGCCCGCTCCATGCCCTTGATCCGAGTCAGCAGACTGCCGTCGGCGGCGACTTCTGTGGAGATCTCGGTGACCGCACCGACCATCACCGACGCCTGCTGTGTCGATGGCTGGTCGAAGTAGCCGAGGTGGATGTCGACGAGCAGCGGATTCGCCGACCCGGCGCGTGCCCGCGATTGTTCGGCCAGGCCCTTGGCATGGTCCAGAGGCAGGTCCCACAGGGTGATCTCGAACGTCGACGGATGCGGCCCCAAAGTCGCCGTGGTGTGCACTGCGGCGTCGAGCACCAGATCGCCGTGCAACACATCGTTGGACAGCCGCAGAAGACCAGGCGCGTCGATGCTGGTGCGGAACTCGAGTCGGTACCAGATCACGAAGCCCATCGCAGCGCCGCCCCTCCCACCACGGACGAGCGGTACGCGCCGGGCGCGTTCAGATTCAGTGGATGTATCGCCAGTTCGGTGAACACCATGGCCAATTCGTGCGCCTCGTACTCCACATCGGGAACCAGCTTGCGCCGAAACAGGATTCGAGTACCGTCCACCTCGTCGGTGGATATCTCCATGACGAGGAACGCCCCCTGCTGTGGAAGCGTCAGCACCGCATCCTGTTCCAGCAGGTCTTCGTCGGTCACGTTGGCATAGATCGACAGCACATAGATGCGCTCGCCGAGCGATATGCGCACGGCTTGCGGAAACCCCCGGTCGGCGTCGATCGGCAGTCTCAGGTACGGATACTTCAGCACTGTGCTCATAGCTGTTGCCTCACAATGGGGTTCGTGGCGCGGCGGTTCACAGCGGCACCGAGGGAATGGCGGGCACCGCCGATGGCGCGGCGGCGCCGGCGAACAGGGCGGAGCCCGCGGCGAGCGCGAGATCGGCGATTTCGCCCGCCAACGCCGTCGCGCTGCTGCGCGGGACATGTTCGAGGCTGATGGACACGTCGATCGCGTCGCGCTTCTGCACGCTCTGGGTGAAGCGCAGATCGGTGATCTGCATATCGAGGCTGATCGCCAGCCCGCACACGACCGGGATGCCGGTCACCGCGAGCAGCCGTGAGGTTGCGGCGACGAGCAGGCGCGAAGTCAGCGCGAGCGTCTCCAGCTCCTTCTTCAACACCAGTCGGTCCGGGCCGAGCAGCATCGCTTCGATGGCGATGGCCTTCCTGGTCGGCGCGATCGCCTGCGAGAAGGTGCTGTCCGCGATCCGCTGGATCTGATAGCCCTCGGTCATCGAGATGCTCTGCACGTAGAGCAGTGGGACCGGGCCGATCAATACCGGTTGCGCCGTCATTCGTCCGGCTCCTTCCACAATTGTCGGAGTAGCGATTCAGTGACTTGTCCGAGGTCCTCGGCCGCCTCCGACGGGCCTGCCACGCTGGTGACGGCGCTCGTCACCGGAGTGCTGACGATCTCTTCGCCGACCATCCGGAACTCGACCCACCGAGCCCGCGCGAGCACGTCCGGATCGAGCAAGCCTTTGGAAACCCAGTCGACCGCCGTCCGCGGCTCGACTGGTATGCCGCCGATCTCCAATACCCGGTTCGAACTCATGTACCCGCCGATGCTCGGGTGTTCGATCGTGCCGGCGTCCCACCGATTCACATGCGTGGACGACACGGCGAACCGATCAGTACCCGTCTCGGTGAGCGCCTTCGCGCTCGTCGTGTGCCAGGCTTCGATCTGCTCCGGATGTTCGAACCAGTACAAGTAATCTCCGTATTTCGAATGGAGCTTGCCGTTTTCGTCGAGCAGGAAGCGCAGCGGATGGCCCGGCTCCTTGGCCAGCTTTCGCTCCACCGCGCTGCGGAAAGCCTCCCTGGTGGACGCGATCCCGAGCTTGCCGAGAGATTCGGCCGCGACGATCTGGCGCGGGTTCATCTGCAGTGCGTGCTCGGCCGCGGCGGCGGCCTCGGACAACCGTTCACCGTCCGCGAAGCCCGCCAGCTCGCCGGCCGCCAGCTGCATCAGCAGCTCGTGATACTGCTGCGGCCCAAGGGTTTTCCTCGCTTCGGCCACCCGGCCGAGAAAGTGCTCGAACCTTGCCGTGGTCGAGCCGAACTCGCGCGCGGTCGGCGCGAGTGCGTGCGCACCCGCATCCACGACGAATTCCAGCGCACCGCGTCCGCGCGCCACCCTGGTGAATGTCACCGGTCCGAGCTCGCGCAACTGCTGGGCCGTCAGGCGACCCGCGACCCGCAGTAGCGCCGACATCTCGGTGCCGGGCATGCCCTTCAACAACGCGCGCGCCACGTCGCCGGTCCAGTTCGGTGCGGTGCCGACGAGTTCGAGGATCCGGTGCACGCCGGCAACCACATCCTCGGCGAGTCCGGTGGCGAGTCCGACTGCTCGCTCGACCTCCTCGGCGATCCGCAGCGCGGACACGACCCGCTGACCTGATTGCTTGGCTTCCGGACTCACCGCCATGAACCGCGTCAGCTTCTTCGATCGAACAGGCGCATTCTTCAGCAGCCGGACGACGTCGTCGGAGTAGGACTTGGGCAGCAGCCACATCAGCCTGCCGACCTCGCCCGCGTCGGCCAGCTTCACAGCGGTCGCCAGCGCCTCGAACAATCGAGTCTGTGCGGCAACCCTTTCGGCAATCTTGGCGGCCCGGGCCTCCGGCAGACCGGTCAGGAATGCCGCGAGGATCTCCAGCAACACCACGCGCAGCACGCGCCGCATCAGCGCGCTGGTGACTGCACCGCCCGCACCCGCGAGTTCTTCGATGTGGTTCAGGCCGAGCATCGCCATGCGTCCGGTAGAGCCGGCACTGGCCAGCAACGCGCGCAGCTTCGCCATCGCTTCCGGGTCGGGCGGCAGCGGCACCGGCGCAAGGACGGGAATCGGAATCGGCAGCACACCGAGCGCCTTGGCCACCAGCACGTAGAGCTCGACCAGCTTCGCCACACTTCCGCCCAGCTCGACCGGCAGCAGCGGCAGATCGGCGAGGCCGCTGACGGTACTGCGCAACCAGTCGTAGGTGGTTCCGATGAACTCGCCGATGTCGAACATCGACAACGGGTTCTTCAGTTGGTAGACAACGATATCCAGCAGCTGCGCCGGTTCCAGCGGAGTCACAGCGAGGTGCGAACCGACAGCGAGCAGCAAGCGGAAGGTCGGTTTGTCGAACTGGCTGAACAACCTCAGCAGCTTGCCGTCGACAGCAAGTGGTGCGAGCAAATCGTCCAGCTCGGACTTGGATTCACACGATGCCAGCAATTCGACCATCGCCGCGTCGAGTTGGTCGGTGTCGATGCCGGTGCCCACCGCCTCGGCGACATTGATCAGGGCCAGCAGGTAGCGGCGGCGTTCCCAGACGCTCATCGACGCGAACATCGAACGATCCAGGGCAACAAGGAAATGCGCGATGCTGAGATCATCCCGATTGTCGAACGTCAGCTGCTGCAGCACCTTTCGTGCCGTTGATTCGTCGAGGGCGCCCTGGTCCTTCGGATCGGCGAGCCAACGCTCGACATTGTCACCGGCCCACGCCGTCGGTGAGGCAGCGACGTTCCTGCGGTAGAGCCGGACACCCTCGGCCGTCGAGATGATGAGGGGCTGGTTCTCCGGATCGGTGACGAAGGTCGCGCCGTAGGCCGGTGCGCTCACCGATCGCCCTTCGCCCCCGGGCTCATGACTGATCGCGGGAGCGAAATCGCCGAAGTCCTTGGCGTGCAGCGTTGTCGTGAGGGCCCGGACGAGCAGGCGCCCCGGCTCGTGTGGCTTGGCGAGTACGACGAAACCGCGCTCGCCGAACAGGTATCGACCCCAGTACACCGCGCGTACCGGATTGCCGGTCTCGATTTCGAGATGGCCGCCCGCCCGCACCCACTGCGGTAGGTCCCTGCTGAGGCTGAAAACCGGGCTGACCGGGGTCGGTCCGACCCGGACGATGTCGTCGCCGATGCGCAATTCTTGCCGCCGCGGTGAGATGTGTGCCTCGCCGGACGCCGAGGTGTCGCGACGCACCTGCGCCCGCCGGAACCGCTGCTCGCCTTCTTGCACGCCGCGGCAGATCGCCGTTTCCACCCCGCGCTGGTTCTCCAGGGTCAGCGGTCCGGTGAAGGTGATCGGAATCGCCTGCGGGGTAGGCGAATCGGGGCTCATCGGGGCGGCTCGCGGTAGACCGGGTCGTCGAAGAGCACGACATTGGCCGGACCGAGGTGCTTGATGGCCTTGTCCACCACGTCTTTCGGCGTATCCCTGGTGAAATAGGCGAGCGCACCGACCCCGCGCTCGGCAGCCGCCAATTTGAGATCTGCGACTCGCTGGATCGTATTTGCCATCCTGTCCCTCCCCTGCTTGCCCGGGCCGCCCTTGGCCGGTCCGCCGACCAGGATCAGTTCGCCGTGCTCGCCGATGACATCGACGTCCACCGCACCCGATTGACCGTTACCGCGGTGGAACCGCAGCTTCAGGTCCTCCAGCGCACCGTTGTCGGCGATCCGCCAAGTGCGCGCCAGCGTTCCGTAGACGAGCCGCGCGACCACGTACTCCCGCTGGAAGCCGCGGTTGCTCGCTACTTCGCCGGGCGGAGTCGGCAGCAGACCCGCGAATGGTGCAGCCTCCTCCTCGATCTCCGCCCGGGGTGTGTAGATGCGTGCGGGACCGTCCGCGGCACCTGCCCGCGGCACGACGAGACCTTGTGAGGCGCTGCCCTTTCGGGCTCCGCCCAGCGCGAACAGCAACCCCCAGAGCAGTTCTTCGGCTTGCGCGCGAATAGCCGCGCGCCGCTGTGCGGCGAACCGCTGCTCGATGTCCTCGATTTCGCTTCTCGTCTTGTCCCTGACGTGCAATCCGCGACCGGTGTCGTCACGGATGTACCAGTCCCGCACCGCGATTCCCTCCGGGGCCAGGCCGGTCGAGGTGAAGATCCGATCGAGTTCGGCGATGTCATCGGCGGCCAAACCGGAAGCGAGCAACGTCTTCTTGTCGATTCGGGCGTCGATCGCACCGTTACCGCCCGGTGTAAGGACATACAGCTTCGCCACCGCGTCGACCATCGCCGAGAAGGTCGCCGGATCCGCCTCGAGATGCGCGGCCACCTGCCGCATCACCTCGGCCAACCCGTGCCACCGGTGACGCGGGTTGGTATTAACCACGGTGTCCGGCCCTTCAACACGCAGCCTGTCCTGCGCGAGCCATTCCGCATGTTCGCCTACCTCCGCGGTACTGCGCGGCGGCGACAGTTTCCAGTCACCCTTGGTGCGCTGCTGTTCGTCGGCTTCGTTGGCAATGACGTCCGGCAGCAACTTCCGCATCCGCGCGGCGCTCGGCGGCGCGAACTTCGGGTCGTGAATCGGCGACGTCGCGACCGGCCGCGGGTCGTGGGTGCGGGCAGTGCGACTCGACGCTGAGGCTCGCAATTGCTTGTCGACCGCCCCGGCGACCGACTCGGTCAGCTGGTCCAGGTCCGCACCGGAAGGAGTGCCGACTATCCGTACCTTGACCGGTATCTCGATCCGACCCGAGGTGCGAACCTTGACCGGCAGCTGATGTCGCGGCCGTGCGTTCGATGGTTCCTCGTTCGGTGGCATGTACCGTTCTCCTTTCCTTTTCGTGGACCCGGGCAGCTGTTCGAGACTCAGCCGCGGCTGCGTAGCGTCGTGTGCAATTGGTCGAACACGTACTTCGCCACTTGGCGCAGATGCTGCTCGCCCAATTCACCGACGACCTCCACCTCGACCGGAAAGTGGTAGGCGGGCTCGTCCAGCTCATCCGCCCATTCGGCGGGTTCGGCGGTCACGGTTACTCGATTCCCGGCTGCAGGCACATGCAGGTGAAGGTCGCCTGCGGGACGCCGTCGATGACGACATTGCTCGGGTTGGCCGAGGTGATGATGCACCTGCCGAACTTCAACGCCTTGAAAGACCAGTCGGTGCCGGTCTTTTCGGCAACGACGACCTCGAACTCCTTGCCGGTCACAGCAAGCTGGGTCAACTCTGCGACCACCGCGGCGAACGCCTGCACAGTCATCGTGAAAGTGAAGGTCTGTGGTTGCCGCACGTAGCCGAGGTTGTCCGCCTCGACGCTGTGCACCACCGTGTGCGGCACATTGAAGGTGGGCGTGAACTGGGAGATCGGACTGATCACCGTGCTGCCCAGACGAACTTCGAGTCGGGTATTCCAATTGGCCATTGCTCTGTCCTCGGATCCGCGGATCAGCCGCTAGTTGAATTTCAGGTTGATGTGGATGCGGTGCATCGCGCCCGCGTATTCGACGCTCGCGAGAACCTGCGCGACGCGGTTGGTGTGGGCGTCGTGGACCGCCTGCACCTGAGCCGGGGTCAGCGTCGCCGGGTCCGCGTCGAGCAGACGCAACACCGGAACGGTGAGCTGGTAGCCCTCCAGCACCCCACCGGCGACCAACGGGTTCAGCACCGCCTCCATCTGGACGATCAACGCTCGCAAACCCGAGCGGCTGATCCGCAGATTGCCGATCGAGCCGATCAGCCGGGCCTCGAGCCGGAAGGTGACGTCGTCGAGCGTGCGCTGCACATCGATGAACTTCAGTTTGTTGCGATTGCCGGTGTAGCCCTCGCCGAGGTAGGTGCCCCCGCCAGGGAGCAGCACAGGTGAGGTCAACCAGACGACGCCGTTGCCCGCGATACCGGAGGGGACCGCCGGATTCGTCTCGTCCTCGCCGCCGTTGATCGCGTCGATCTGCGCGCTGCTGAACGGAACATTGTTGATCGCAACCTGTTTGAGAATCATCGAGGTGTAGGGCGGATAGCCCGCGATGGTGCCCGCCACCGCGCTCGCCGCGTCCTCATCGCTCTGGTGCGCCACGTAGACCATGCGGTCATCGACCAAGGTTCCTGCCACCAACGTCGGCGCGGCCACACCCTTCGTCAGCATCGCGACCCCCATCCGCGCCTTGCCGTCGCCCGACGCGGATGTGGTGACCACGTGGTCGCGCAGTGCGGCAATGGCTCCGCCGGGCTTGGCGGAATCGGCGGTCAGTGGCGTATTGGCAAGCACCACGAACTGAACATCGAGCGCTTCGGCAGCGGTGAGCGCATCGGCGACGGTCCCCTGCTTGATGCCCCACAGCCGGCTCGGGCTCGGACTCTGTGCCATCGCGGTGATCAGCGACTTGGTCAGTGCCGACGGCGCCGCGGCGTCGGCACTGAACTCCTTTCTCACCTGGGCCGGCGAGGTCACCTCGACCGGGACATTCGCCGTACCCGCCGTCCCGTCGCCGACCACGACCATGTTCCCGGTCGGTCGGACCGCTGGTGAAAAACTGTCGAATGCGGGAAAGACCCGCACATAGTGAAGTGCCATGGAGAACTTCTCCTAGTTGGGGAGGTGAATGGATCAGACGGTCCGCTGATAGTCACGGCTGGTGGTATTTGGTCCGCAACTTTTCGCGGTACGCTTCGATTTCCTCGCGCGACATACTGATTCGCGGAAACGGCCCGGCCGGCGGCTGCTCGGTCAGCTCGTCCTCCAGGTCTGCCGCCCGAGTTTGCTTTTGTGTCATTTTTGCTCCTTCATGTTTTCGACCGTTCATTCAGGCGAAGACGGCAAGTACCTGCTGGCTCGCAAAGAATGCGATGACCTGTTCCGTCGTAAATCCGCTGCCCGCAATGGCTTCCACGGGGAAGATCACCAGCGGGGCGATGGCCGAGGTGATCTCGGCGAAGTCTCGGTCGTGGCGCTCGTCGACCACGGGTCCCTGCGCGGCCGCCATCTGGCGCACCTCACGCAGCGCGGCAGTGAGGTCGATGCTGTCGCGAATCAAGACGCCGATCCGCAGTGGCAACCGTCGCGAGCTCGCCGGATCAGCCGGATCGAACACCGGCGCAGGCGCGAGCTCGGCCTCGGCGAGCAGGTGGTGGAAGGCGCGGCGTAGCTCGTCGACAGTGGTCATGCCGTTTTCCCGCATGAAGGCATCCAGATCCAGATAACGGAACTTCGCCTTGAACTCGTCGAGCGTGGCGAACTCGCCCACCTCGCCGATCCGGAACGAAGCAAGCTCGCCGGGGTCGATCTCGAGCACGACTGTGACGGACAGATCCGCGACGACGTCGATCCACCTCGGCGCGGCGCCGTCGCTGCCGACGATGTCGACATCGGTACGAATGTGGCCGGGCATGGTCTGGGTCCAATTACCGGTCCGACGCACGACGGGGAAAATCGGACGCGCGCATTCGAAGGTTGCGACGTCTACTGCCGTCACATCGTGAATCACCGCGTACGGCAATTGATAAACCGCGGCGAACAGGGTTCTGATTCGAGTGCGCCCCGTATCACTCGCCGGGAATACAACATCGCGAATCCCTGCACCATTCGCGAGGCGAAGCAGAATAGTGTCGACTGGATTACCCACGCATCACCTCCCAGTTCCGTAGGCATTGCTCCTCGAACCGGTAACCGTGATCGCCTTGTGGACCCCGATCGGCTGCGATTCGATATGACCGATCGTGCAGCCGGGCGACCGACGAAGGAAGCAATCGGTTCGCACAACGAACTACCCGGTCCAACCAACGAACCCGCAGTAGGGACACAGGTCACCGCAGGCGGCCACGCGAGACAGAAGCAGCACAGAGGAGAAGCAACGCCGGTACAAGACGTTGGGACCAACTCGGCCAAAGCCGCACGGTCGCGCAGTTGGAAACCCTGTTACAGGTGCAGCTCCTGGACCGCAGTTCGCGGCACGTCGAATTGTCCAGCGCGGGCAGGGAATCCAGCACAGGTCGCCGTCACACAGGGCAGCGTCGACATCGCAGTGGTGCGCGCGAAGGGGACCGCGCGGGGACCGCATACCGTGCATCTGTTCGACGAGATGCGCGTAGCCGCCTGCTCGACATCGTCAGCGGCACCACCGAACCATCGCCGCCGACAACTACGGGCGGAGCTGACCCCGCAGCCGCACTGCGAAGCACACACAGGGTTTCGCGCGGTTTCAGAACTGGCTGTGCAGGGAGTCGAAAGTGAGGATGCGGCCCCCGAGCAGGATCTGGGCACCGGCGGCCAGGGTGGTCAGCTGGTTCGGCATGGCGCGGAGCCATTCCTGGTGGCCGGGCATGCGAATGTAGGTGCCGTTGGCCGAGCCCTGGTCGACTACGGCTACATCCCATTCGACCAGCCGAACCTCCATATGCGCCCGCGACATCGCGCCCGAGCTGTCCGGCAACCGGATCGGCCGCGCACCGCGCCGCACCGCCTCGGCAAGTTCGGGTTCCCGCCCGAGGACGATGTCGTTGTCGAGTACGAACGACGTACCGTCATCGAGCATGAGCAACCCAAGCGGTGGCCGCACTCCTTCGGTCAACACGCAGGTCAACTGATCCATCCGAATCCCACACACCGCGCAGAACGACACCCGCGGATCGTTCAAATGCTGCCGCGAACACATGAACCCCCGAACAACGGCCCTACCACTGCCCGGCCCAGATGCCATCCCATTTTCCAGTGGTGCAACGGGCTCCGGTACACCGATCTCGGATCTTTTCTGGAGCCCGACTCGCCGCCGCTCCCCGGCAGCCGAAACCGGCCCCCTCGGCGGTAGATTTCCCACGCCCATCGCGGACGCACGCTCCCAGGGTGCCGCCTTCCCCGCCGATCCGCCCCCGATCGGCGGCTGCACCGCACCACTGTCCGGCTGCGGCGCGACCTCACCTTCGGACCGATTCGCTACCGGACCGACCAGGTCAACCGGCGGCCCCAGGAGTTCGCCCTGTTCCGCATCCTCGACCCGGACCGTCGACACCACTCTCACTGCTTCCGTCCATGACGCGTCCTGCGGCGACCCGACCCCGACTCCGCCGATGTCTGATCCCGCCGGCCGGATGCCAGCGGGCTGCAGCGCGGCCGATACACGAGGAGCTGACGCGTGCGCCCCGAACCACAGCACTGCCCCGGACCCGGGCACCGTTCCCTCGCCGAGTCGGGCGATACCGCGGCTCGGTAACTCGGACACCGTCGCCGCGTCCTCGTCCACGAACAGCCCGATGCCGATAGCGGGTGCCGGAATCACCACACGGTCGACCGTGAATCCCGCATCCCTGCCATGCAGTACTTCCGCGCGACCCGAGGTCTCCAGCACTGCCGTCACACCGCCGTGCAGAAATAACGCCACTCCCGCCGTGCTCGGTGTGATCACCCCGAATTCGACCTGGTCCTCCTCGTCCAGGCCCATCAACCAGTTAGTGGCAAGTCGTGCAAATCTGCGTCCAGTGCGTGGTTGCTCCTGCGCGCCTGCCTCGCGCACCAGCTCGAGCAGGGCGGCTAGCGTCTGCGCCGCAGCCGATTCGGCTTCGGCCCCCGCATCCGACCGGTGTGCGACGACCAAGACGACGCCGCCACTGTTCGTGATCAGATGCGTTCCGCCCGACAGCACCTCGAGCTGCGGACTCACAAGAACCGCCCACCCTGGAACCGCCAGCGGTGGAATACCACGCGCATCGGCCCGTTCACGACGAGCCAGAACACGATCCACGTCACGATGAACTGGATGAGGAATGCTGTCGGTGACGGATGCAACGCGCGCGGCAGCACAATGGTCGTATGGTCTACGAGGACCCACATCAGCGCCGCCTCGTTGATCACGGTCCAGAAGCCGAGCAGCGTGGGCCAGTCCTTCTCCCACCGGAATTGCTGCAGAAAGTGGTAGAGCAATTCCCACAATACGCCGAGGAGCACGGTCGCCAGCAGCACCGACAACGTCACCCGATAGGCATTGCCGAGTGACAGCGATCCGGTCGGCAAGACCGGCGTAAGGATCACCGCGACCAGCAAACCGATAACGCCGAGCACGAGTATGCGGGTCTGAATCCGCCCGCTCAAGGTAAGCAGCATCGATCAGATCTTCTTGTTCGCCGCCCACAACCACCATTGCCGAGTCGACCGCAGCGGCCCCATCCGCCGGCAGAAACCCAGCGCCGCAAGATCGTCCGCGATCTCCTGCGCCGCGATCTGCAATCCCAGGAAGGTGTCCACTCCCGGAAACGGTCCACCCAGCGTCGCACTACCTGATGCATAGATGCGTCCGCTGCCACTTCGCGTGCCGATCAACTCGAACGTGGTCGCCACATCCATGCGCCCCACCGGATTACGACCGGCACCGGCATGATCCAGCAGATCCGCCAGCAACCGATGTTCGCGCACATCGGCCTCCAGCCCGGTGCAGTCGATTATGTAATCGGCCGAGATGTCGAAGGGCTGGGTAGGCGGCGGAAACGGCAGCGCCGCAGTGGGATCCGGCACGATCGTCGTGATCACCCCGCCCTGCCCCCGCACAGGCCGCAGATCGCGCGCACTGCCCGCCATCACCTGGTACCACCCCTCCTTACGCCCGCGCCGCAGCTGCTCCTGCCAATTCGAGCGCACCGGGGTGTTGGTCCCGCCCATCTCCTGGTAGGCCTGCGCGCGTTGCTCCCCTTGCAGCGTACGCATTTTCGCCTTGAGCTGGCCGCCCCATACCGACTTCGGATAGTTGAATCCCTGATACGACCATCCGTGGCCGCCCTTGCGTCGACTGAAAATATTCGGTCCGTGCGCGGCGGCCACATAGTGCCGAAACAAATGCAGGATCTCGGTGTTCAGCCGCAGTTTGTCCCGGTCATCGATGAGCCGTTGCAGCACCCGACTGGCCACGATCCCGCTGCCGCGGATCATCACCTTCCCCGGCCTGCGCTGTAGTGCCTGATAGACGTGCTCATGCGGTTCATACGCATTGACCACGCGCGTCGGATCCCGGTACTTCTCCCGATATTCCTGCAGATCCGGCAACAACTTCAGACCCGGATAACCCACGCCCACATGGACGTATGTACTGCGAAAGGCGATCCGCTTGGTCGGGGCCGCACCGGCGGGCGGAGTCAGGACGCTGAAATACCCACCGCCATAGCGTTTGCGCACCATGCGCACATGCCCTTTGTGCAACGAACCCGCATATCCGATCCGATGGAACTCCCGTTCCATCGCGACGAACGCCTGCCCCGCCCTGGGCGTGTAGTAATTGCTGAAGATCGGCTCGGTGAACACATTCCACAGCGGTCGGATCGTTTTCTCCGCGACCGCCTCGCGCACCGCATAGGACGGAAAGCCCCAGATGTTATCCGGCATCGAAGCCGAGTCGCTGCGCAATCGCTCCCCGCGCGGAATCTGCGACACCCGCGTCAGATACTCATAGGACGACCACGGCACCTCCTGCGGCCCGAGCACCGCCATCGCTGCCGCCGCAACGCCGTAGATCCGCAAGGTGTCGTAGGTGACGAAGGAACCGATCCCGCTGCCGATGGTCACGAACGGAACATCCACCACCGGAATGCCCGCCCGGCCCACCATCTCGTCGGTCCACACGTCGGTTTCGACGAGTTCGCGCGTGATATCTCCCCGCATTTTCGGGATGCTACCGGCCGAAACTTAGCAACCGCTTTCGATTACCTTGCCCCCGCACGCATTCCACGCCGCCGACCGGCGACAACACGACGCGCTGAGCAATCTGCGCCAACCTGCCACGCCGCACCCCCGCCCCGACGTACCATCCCTGCGTGGCCGACGCGATTCGTTCCACCCCACTGCGGGTCCTGGTCTACAGCAACGACGCCGATACCCGGCGTCAAGTAATGCTGGCACTGGGTAGACACCCGCACCCGGAGCTGCCCGCTTTCGAATACCTCGAGGTGGCGACCGCGCCCGTGGTCATCGAGCAGATGGATGCGGGCGGTATCGATCTGGCCATCCTGGACGGGGAATCCGCCCCGGCGGGTGGGCTCGGTATCGCCAAACAGCTCAAAGACGAGATCGACCAGTGCCCACCGGTTCTGGTGCTCACCGGTCGCCCCGACGATGCCTGGCTCGCGAACTGGTCGCGCGCCGAGGCCGCCGTGGCCCATCCGATCGATCCGATCCGGCTCACCGAGGCCGTCGTCGCGGTTTTACACAACCGACCGGCAGCCTGACCTCATCTTCCCCATCCGTCACATCGTGCCCGCGCCCCCAGGACGCGGGCACTTCGATGTCACGTGACAGCGCAATCACTTAGCGATCCGACGGGTCGGATTACCCCCGATTCAGTCATAAATAGCAGTCCCGTTTTCGATCAAAGACCCCAATCGAATAAACGGTCGAACCGTCGCGTCAGTTGTAGGCTGTGCCGTAGCTCACATGAGCGCGGGCCTCGATATGACAGCCCCGCGCGGTGCGAGCAGGCCATGAGGCGAGTCTGACCGAGGCGGACAACGACGTCAGCCCGCCTCGGAAGCTGCCGTCATGATTCCGACGCCGACCATCACATCCCCGGGCCGCTGTCGGGGGACATGACGCCCAACCGCCAGCTACAGCTCGCAAGGAGGGGAAGTGCAGTCGTGAATATCGAGATGCCCACTCTGGTCCTCGGCGCGGTCGCCGCCGCGTTCGCGGTGTTCTCCGTCATTCTCTCGGCCTTGGTCGGCCCCAAGCGCTACAACCGGGCCAAACAGGAGGCCTACGAGTGCGGCATCGAACCGACACCGCACGCCGTCGCGGGTGGGCCGGGAAACGTTACCGGACAACGATTTCCGGTGAAGTACTACCTCACCGCCATGCTGTTCATCATCTTCGATATCGAGATCGTGTTCCTGTACCCGTGGGCTGTCCACTTCGATGCGCTCGGTCTCTTCGGTCTCGCCGCGATGGCGCTGTTCATCTTCAACGTCTCGGTGGCCTACGCCTACGAATGGCGCCGCGGCGGTCTCAGCTGGGACTGATCGCCCATACGCACTGGTCCACAAGGCATTTCGCCGCGTCGGGCCGTACGCACAGTGGAAGTGAGAGTTAGTCGAACATGGGTCTCGAGGAAAAACTGCCCAGCGGCTTTCTGCTGAGCACGGTAGAAGATTTCGCCGGATATCTGCGCAAGGGCTCGCTGTGGCCGGCCACCTTCGGGTTGGCCTGCTGCGCCATCGAGATGATGGCCACCGGCGCAGGACGTTTCGATATCGCCCGCTTCGGAATGGAGGCGTTCCGCGCCTCACCGCGGCAGGCCGATCTGATGATCGTCGCGGGCCGGGTCAGCCAGAAGATGGCACCGGTACTGCGTCAGGTATACGACCAGATGACCGAACCGAAATGGGTGCTGGCCATGGGCGTTTGCGCGTCCTCGGGCGGCATGTTCAACAACTACGCCATCGTGCAGGGTGTGGACCATGTGGTACCGGTCGATATCTATCTGCCCGGCTGTCCGCCGCGGCCGGAGATGCTGTTGAACGCAATCCTGACGCTGCACGCGAAGATTCAGCAGATGCCACTGGGCGTCAACCGCGAGGAGGCCATCCGTGCCGCCGAAGCGGCGGCGCTGGCCTCCACGCCGACCATCCGGATGGAGGGTCTGCTGCGATGACCTTCGACTCCCCCGAAAATACCGAATCCACGACGCCGCAGGAGTTCGTCGACGCCGCGGCCACCGCGGGCCCGGAAGGCACACCGCCGGAAGCGGATTCGCCGTCGGCCGAGGTGATCGGCATGCGTCGCGGCATGTTCGGTGTCACCGGCTCCGGCGACACCTCCGGTTACGGCCGCCTGGTCCGTCCGGTGATACTGCCCGGTAGCACCCCAGCCCCGTACGGCGGCTACTTCGACGAGGTCGTCGCCGAATTGCAGGCCGCGCTCGGCGCGGTCCGCGCGAGCTGGGAGACCGTCATCGAAAAGGTGATCGTCTTCCGCGGTGAACTCACCCTGCACGTGCGGCGCGAACATCTGGTGACGGTCGCCAAGGTGTTACGCGACTACGCCGCATTGCGTTTCGAGCTGTGCCTCGGCGTGAACGGCGTGCACTACCCGGACGACGAGGGCCGCGAATTGCACGCGGTCTATCACCTCATGTCCATCACCCACAATCGGCGCCTACGCGTCGAGGTCTCCGCACCCGACGCCGACCCGCATATCCCGTCGCTGTTCAGCGTGTACCCGACCACCGACTGGCATGAGCGGGAAACCTACGACTTCTTCGGCATCGTCTTCGACGGCCACCCATCGCTGACGCGCATCACCATGCCCGACGACTGGCGTGGCCACCCCCAGCGCAAGGACTACCCGCTCGGCGGGATCCCGGTCGAGTACAAGGGCGCGCGTATCCCGCCGCCCGACGAGCGGAGGGCGTACAAGTAATGAACGACATCGACACCCGGCCCGGCGTCCACAACGACACCGGGCCCGAACCCGCTGTGGTCACGGTGGCAGGCCAGGACTGGGACGCGGTCACCGAAACCCTCGACGGCGCGGGTGAGGAACGCATCGTCGTCAATATGGGTCCACAGCATCCGTCCACACACGGGGTGCTGCGGCTGATCCTGGAAATCGAGGGCGAGACGGTCACCGAGGCCCGCTGCGGCATCGGCTATCTGCACACCGGCATCGAGAAGAATCTCGAATTCCGGAACTGGGCGCAGGGCACCACCTTCGTCACTCGGATGGACTATCTGTCGCCGTTCTACAACGAGACGGCATACTGCCTCGGCGTCGAGCGACTGCTCGATATCGAGGACCAGATTCCCGAGCGCGCCACCATCGTGCGCGTCATGCTCATGGAGCTCAATCGGATCTCCTCCCATCTGGTCGCGCTGGCGACCGGTGGTATGGAGTTGGGCGCCCTCACCCCGATGTTGTTCGGCTTCCGGGAACGCGAACTGGTTCTGGATGTCTTCGAGACCATCACCGGGCTGCGCATGAATCACGCGTACATCCGGCCCGGCGGTCTAGCTCAGGATCTGCCCGACGACGGCGTCACCAAGGTCCGTGAGCTGCTGAAGCTGTTGCCCAAGCGGCTGCGCGATATGGATCATCTGCTCACCCAGAATCCGATCTGGAAGGCACGCACCCAGAACATCGGCTATCTGGACCTCGCGGGCTGCATGGCCCTCGGCATCACCGGTCCGGTGCTGCGTTCGACCGGTCTGCCGCACGATCTGCGCAAGGCAGCGCCGTATTGCGGTTACCAGAACTACGAATTCGATGTGCCCACGACCACCGGCTGTGACTGCTACGGCCGCTACTGGATTCGGGTCGCGGAGATGAAGGAGTCACTCAAGATCGTCGAGCAGTGCCTGGACAAATTGCGGCCGGGTCCGGTGATGGTGGACGACAAGAAGCTCGCCTGGCCCGCGGATCTGCAGCTGGGTCCGGACGGGCTCGGCAACTCCCCCAAGCACATCGGCCGCATCATGGGCACGTCCATGGAGGGGCTCATCCACCACTTCAAACTCGTCACCGAGGGCATTCGGGTCCCGGCGGGACAGGTGTATGTGGCGGTGGAGTCGCCGCGTGGCGAACTCGGTGTGCATATGGTCAGCGACGGCGGCACCCGCCCCTATCGGGTGCACTATCGCGACCCCTCGTTCACGAATCTGCAAGCGGTGGCGGCGATGTGCGAGGGCGGAATGGTCGCCGATGTGATCGCCTCCGTCGCCAGCATCGACCCGGTGATGGGCGGAGTTGACCGATGACCGAGATCCTGTTGAAGCTGTCCACCCGGCCGCAACCTTTCTTGCCGTTCGTGCGCGAGCGATTGGAGGTCGATGCCAAGGAGATCATCGCCCGCTATCCGGAGCCGCGCTCGGCGCTGCTACCGCTGCTGCATCTGGTGCAGTCCGAGGAGGGCTGCGTCACCGGAACCGGCATCGAATTCTGCGCCGAACAGCTCGGGCTGACCGGTGCGGAGGTCACCGCGGTGGCGACCTTCTATTCGATGTATCGGCGCACCCCAACCGGCGACTATCACGTCGGTGTCTGCACCAACACGCTCTGCGCGGTGATGGGTGGCGATGCCATTCTCGAAACCCTGCAGCGCCGGCTCGGCATCGGGCACGGCGAGACCTCGGCGGACGGGTCCATCACCCTCGAGCACATCGAATGCAATGCGGCCTGCGATTTCGCGCCGGTGGTGATGGTCAATTGGGAGTTCTTCGACAACCAGACACCGGAATCGGCTGCCGCACTGGTGGATTCGCTGCGCCGCGGCGAGCAGGTGACACCGACACGCGGTGCGCCACTGTGCACGTTCAAGCAGACCGCGCGCATCCTCGCGGGCTTCCCGGACGAGCGCCCCGGGGTGCTCGACGGTGCGGCGGGCGAGGCGACGCTGGCCGGTCTGCGGGTTGCCCACGAACAGAATATGCAAGCGCCGGAACCGAAGCCGGGCGAGGAGTGAACATGACATTGACTCCCGTACTCACCCGGTATTGGGACGACCCGCAGTCGTGGACCATCGAGCACTACCGCGGCCACGACGGCTATCAGGCCATCCGCAAGGCCTTGCGGATGGAACCCGATGAGGTCATTCAGACCATCAAGGACGCCGGTCTGCGCGGCCGCGGCGGCGCGGGCTTCCCGACCGGGATGAAATGGAGCTTCATCCCGCAGGGCACAGGCCCGGACGGTGTCACCAAACCGCACTATCTCGTGGTCAATGCCGACGAGTCGGAACCCGGCACCTGCAAGGATATTCCGCTCATGCTGGCCACTCCGCACACCCTCATCGAGGGCGTCATCATCGCGGCGTATGCGATTCGGGCGGCACACGCGTTCATCTATGTGCGCGGTGAGGTCGTGCCAGTGCTGCGGCGGCTGCAGGCCGCGGTCGCGCAGGCGTACGCCGCCGGATTCCTCGGAAAGAACATTCTCGGCTCCGGCTACAACCTGGAACTCATCGTGCACGCCGGCGCCGGTGCCTACATCTGCGGTGAGGAAACCGCGCTGCTGGATTCGCTGGAGGGGCGGCGCGGCCAGCCGCGACTGCGGCCACCGTTCCCGGCCGTCGCGGGTCTGTATGCCTGCCCGACGGTGGTCAACAATGTGGAATCCATTGCGAGCGTGCCGCCGATCATCCTGAACGGTACGGCCTGGTTCCGGTCCATGGGCAGTGAGAAGTCACCGGGCTTCACGCTGTACTCGCTGTCGGGGCACGTGGCCCGGCCGGGGCAATACGAAGCGCCACTGGGCATTACCCTGCGCGAACTGCTCGACTATGCCGGTGGTGTGCGCGCCGGACATCAGGTGAAGTTCTGGACGCCGGGCGGCTCGTCGACGCCGCTGTTCACCGACGAGCATCTCGACGTACCACTGGACTACGAGGGTGTGGCCGGAGCGGGATCCATGTTGGGCACCAAGGCATTACAGATCTTCGACGACACCACCTGTGTGGTGCGTGCGGTGCTGCGCTGGACCGAGTTCTACGCCCACGAATCCTGTGGCAAGTGCACGCCCTGTCGCGAGGGCACCTACTGGCTCGTCCAACTGCTGAAGCGAATCGAGGCGGGCCGCGGCACCGAATCGGATCTGGAGAAGCTCCTCGATATCAGCGACACCATCAACGGCAAATCGTTCTGCGCACTCGGCGACGGTGCGGCCAGCCCGATCATCTCCTCGCTGAAGTACTTCCGCGAGGAATACGTCGACCATCTGCGGCTCGACGGCTGCCCGTTCGATCCCGCGCGATCCACCGCCTGGGCCGAAGGAGTAACCAAATGAGTACAGCATCGCGCGGCGATTCCGTGGGGGGTGGTGGTCGGGCGACGGGTGGGCCCGCCACCGTGGATACCAATACCAGTGGACTCGTTCCCGCTGACCTGGTCACCGTCACCATCGATGACACCCAGGTGAGTGTGCCCGCCGGCACCCTGCTGATCCGGGCCGCCGAACTCATCGGCATCCAGATCCCACGCTTCTGCGATCATCCGCTGCTGGACCCGGTCGGCGCGTGCCGTCAGTGTCTGGTCGAGGTGGAGGGGCAGCGTAAGCCGGTCGCATCCTGCACCATGGCCGTCGCCGACGGCATGATCGTGCGCACTCAGCTGACCTCACCTCCGACCGCCAAGGCCCAGGAGGGCGTGATGGAGCTGCTGCTCATCAATCACCCCCTCGACTGTCCGGTCTGCGATAAGGGCGGTGAATGCCCGCTGCAGAACCAGGCGATGTCCAGTGGCCGCCCCGAAACCCGGTTCGACGGCGTGAAACGCACCTACCCCAAGCCGATTCCGCTGTCCACGGCGGTGCTGCTGGACCGGGAACGCTGTGTGCTGTGTGCCCGCTGCACCCGCTTCTCGCAGCAGGTCGCCGGGGATCCGTTCATCGAACTCATGGATCGCGGTGCGCTCGAACAAGTCGGCACCGCACAGGCCGAACCGTTCGACTCCTACTTCTCCGGCAATACCGTGCAGATCTGCCCGGTGGGTGCGCTCACCGGCACCAGCTACCGGTTCCGGGCCCGCCCCTTCGATCTGGTGTCCAGCCCGAGCGTTTGCGAGCACTGTGCATCGGGCTGCGCACAGCGCACCGACCATCGGCGCGGAAAAGTGTTGCGCCGCTTGGCGGGTGACGATCCGCAGGTCAACGAGGAGTGGAACTGCGACAAGGGGCGGTGGGCGTTCACCTACGCGACCGAGCGTGACCGGCTCACCACACCACTGGTGCGCGGCTGGGACGGCAACCTCGCCCCCGCGTCCTGGTCCGAGGCATTGGCCGCCGCAGCCGAGGGTCTGGCGTCGGCCTTCGGCAGTGCGGGCGTACTGATCGGCGGTCGCGTCACCGAGGAAGACGCCTACGCCTACGCCAAATTCGCCCGAGTTGCCTTGGGCACCAATGACATCGACTTCCGCGCCCGAGTGCATTCGGCCGAAGAGGCGGACTTCCTCGCCGCCCGTATCGCCGGACAGGGTGTCACTGTCGACTACGACGCCCTGGAGAACGCGCCGGTCGTACTGCTGGCCGGACTCGAGCCGGAAGAGGAGTCGCCGATCATCTACCTGCGGCTGCGGAAGGCGGCACGCAAGCGCGGTCTGCCGATCTTCTCGCTCGCCGCTTACTCCTCGCGCGGGCTGGATCGGATGTCGGGCACGCTGTTGCAAGCCGTGCCCGGGGCCGAACCTCATCTGCTCGATGCCATGCGCACCGGCGAGACCGACGCCGCCGCTTTGGCGACGGCCGCACAGCTGTTACGTCAGCCGGGTGCCGTGGTGCTGGTCGGTGAGCGGATGGCCGGAATCCCCGGCGCACTGTCCGCCGCGGTCCGGCTCGCCGAAGAAACCGGTGCCGCCTTGGCCTGGGTGCCGCGGCGCGCCGGTGAACGCGGTGCGGTCGAGGCGGGTGCGCTGCCCGGCCTGCTGCCCGGTGGCCGACCGGTCGTGGATCCCCGTGCGCGCCAAGAGGTTCGCACCATCTGGAATGTCGCGGAATTGCCGGTCACCGCCGGCCGCGATACGGCAGCCATTCTGGAGGCCGCGCCGACCCTGGGCGCACTGGTCATCGGCGGCGTCGAGATCGCCGACATGCCGGACCCCAAGGCGGCGCTCGAGGCCATCGACGCCGCTCGCTTCGTGGTCAGCCTGGAACTGCGGCACAGCGCGATCACCGAACGCGCCGATGTCGTCTTCCCGGTGGCCTCGGCGATGCAGAAATCCGGCACCTTCCGTACTTGGGAGGGCAGGCCGCGGCAATTCGATGCGGCACTCGGCGATTCGATGGTGCGCCGCGAACCCGCACCCCTGTCGGATCAGCGGGTGCTGCAAGCCATCGCGACCGAGATGGCGGTGGCGCTCGGCCTCCCCGATACCGAATCCGCGCGCGCCGAACTCGCCGAACTCGGCGCCTGGGACGGTCCGCCGGTGCCCGCGCCCGCGCATCGGCCGCATCCGGTTACCCAACCCAATCCCGGCACCGCCATCCTGTCCGGCTGGCGCATGCTGCTGGATCAGGGGCGCATGCAGGACGGCGAGCCGAATCTGGCGGGTGTCGCCCGGCCGCCGGTGGTGCGGCTGTCCCCCGTCACCGCTGCCGAAATCGGGGCCGCCGATGACGATCCGATCATCGTCGCCACCGATCGCGGCACCATCACGCTGCCACTGCTGATCACCGATCTGCCCGATCGGGTCGTGTGGCTGCCGCTGAACTCGCCGGGCTGCTCGGTCAACGAACAGCTCGCCACCCAGCCGGGCGGTGTGGTGCAGCTGCACCGCGCCGACGAGAGGATGAAGGAACACCGCCATGAGTGATCTCTCTCTTTTCGGCCACGACCCGCTGTGGCTCGTCATCGGGAAATCCCTGGCGATCTTCGCCTTCCTGCTGCTCACGCCGATGATGGCGGTGTATCTGGAGCGCAAGATCGTGGCCTGGATGCAGATGCGCATCGGCCCGAACCGGGTCGGCCCCAAGGGCACGCTGCAGGCCGTCGCCGACGGCGTGAAGATGGCGCTGAAGGAAGATATCGTCCCGGCCATCGTCGACAAGCCGATTTTCATTCTGGCGCCGGTCATTTCGGTGGTGCCCGCGTTCATGGCGTTCGCGGTCATCCCGATCGGGCCGGAAGTTTCGATCCTCGGCCACCGGACCGCACTGCAGCTCACCGATCTGCCGGTGGCGGTGCTCTACATCCTGGCTATCACCTCGATCGGCGTGTACGGCATCGTGCTCGCGGGGTGGTCGTCGGGTTCGACATATCCGCTGCTGGGCGGGTTGCGCTCGACCGCGCAGGTGATCTCCTACGAGATCGCGATGGCGCTGTGCTTCGCGACGGTGTTCCTGCTCGGCGGCACCATGGCCACCTCCGGGATCGTGCAGGCGCAGGAGGGCACCTGGTACGTCTTCCTGCTGCTGCCGTCGTTCCTGATCTACTGCGTGTCGATGGTCGGTGAGACCAACCGTGCGCCGTTCGACCTGCCCGAGGCCGAGGGCGAGCTGGTCGGCGGCTTCCACACCGAATACTCCTCGCTCAAATTCGCCATGTTCATGATGGCCGAATACATCAATATGGCAACGGTTTCCGCGCTCGCCACCACGCTGTTCCTCGGTGGCTGGCACGCACCGTTCCCGATCAACCTGTGGAACGGCGCCAATTCCGGTTGGTGGCCGGCGTTGTGGTTCATCGCCAAGATGTGGACGTTCCTGTTCGTGTTCATCTGGTTGCGCGGCACGCTGCCCCGCCTGCGCTACGACCAGTTCATGAATCTCGGCTGGAAGCTGCTGATTCCGACCTCGCTGCTGTGGGTGATGCTGGTCGCTACCGCCCGGGTGCTGCAGAACGAGGGCTACGGGATCCAGACGCCGCTGCTGGTGATCAGCGGAATCATCATTTCCGGACTGATCGTGCTGATGTTCCTGCGGGCCGGCCGCAAACAGAGCGCGCCGCCGGCGGTCGAGGAACCCGCCTCGGCAGAATCGGGCAGCGCGGTCTTCCTCGGCTTCCCGACGCCACCGCTGCCGGATCCATCGACGCGGCGTCCGGAACCCGAGGCGGGACTGCTGGAACCGTTGACCGGCTTCGCCGTCACCTTCCTGACCATGTTCAAGAAGCCCAATACCGAGTCCTACCCCGAACAGAAGGTGCCGACCGCGCCCCGCTATCACGGCCGCCACCAGCTCAATCGGCATCCGGATGGTCTGGAGAAGTGCATCGGTTGCGAGTTGTGCGCGTGGGCCTGCCCCGCGGACGCGATCTACGTCGAGGGCGCGGACAACACCGAGACCGAACGCTTTTCGCCGGGCGAGCGCTACGGACAGGTCTACCAGATCAACTATCTGCGCTGCATCGGCTGCGGATTGTGCATCGAGGCCTGCCCGACCAGGGCGCTGACCATGACCAACGAGTACGAGATGGCCGATGACAATCGCGCCGATCTGATCTACGAGAAGGACCGGCTGCTCGCCCCCTTGCAGCCCGGTATGACCGCACCGCCGCACGCGATGTATCCCGGTGCGACGGAAGGCGATTACTACCGCGGCAATGTCCCCGGCGGGGAAAGCGGTTCGGATCCCAGGGAGCCCGCCCCCGCGGGCGCGGAAGGAGGCGCGCGGTGACCGAATTCATTGTGGCCGCTCAGACATTAGCCGCAGAGCCACTGACCCATACCTCCACCGGCGAGGCCGTCCAATTCTGGATTCTCGGCCCGGTCGCCGTGATCGGCGCGCTCGGCATGGTTTTCGCGGGCAAGGCCGTGCATTCGGCGATCTGCCTGGCCGCCACCATGATCGTGCTCGCGACCTTCTATATGGCACAGGACGCGCTGTTCCTCGGCGTCGTGCAGATCGTCGTCTACACCGGCGCGGTCATGATGCTGTTCCTGTTCGTGCTCATGCTGGTCGGCGTCGACTCCCCCGAATCGCTGGGGGAAACACTGCGCGGGCAGCGGCTCGCCGCGGCCGCGGTCGGTCTCGGCTTCGGGCTGCTGCTGATCAGCGGTATCGCCAACGGCATCCGCAACTCCGGAATCACTTATCCGGCAAAGGGGTTCGCATATCAAGACGTGATCGGCCGACTCGCCGAACTGATCTTCGTCCGCTATGTGTGGGCCTTCGAACTCACCGGCGCACTGCTCATCACCGCCACCATCGGCGCGATGATCCTGGCGCACCGGGAGAATTTCGGACCGCGTTTGGATCAGCGGGAGCTCTCACGCCGCCGCTTCCGCAGCGCCTACGACCCGGCCCGGCCCTCCGATCGCGCCACCCCGCTGCCGACGCCCGGTGTATACGCCAGGCACAACGCGGTCGATATTCCGGCGCGGCTGCCGGACGGATCCTTCGAGGAGCTGTCGGTCAGCACCATCTTGCGGCATCGCCGCACCAGGGCGCTCACCGAGGCAGCGGTCATCTCGGTCGGCACGACCCCGACCTTCGCCTCGGAGGTCGAGGAGCCCGAAACCCCCGCCCGCGAGGCAGACGAGGAAGGCAAGCGGTGAATCCTGAGAACTACCTGTTCCTGTCCGCCCTGCTGTTCACCATCGGCGCGGCCGGTGTGCTGCTGCGGCGCAACGCCATTGTGGTGTTCATGTGCATCGAGCTGATGCTCAATGCGGTCAATCTCGCCTTCGTCACCTTCGCCAGGCTGCATTCGAATCTGGACGGACAGGTGTTCGCGTTCTTCACCATGGTGGTGGCCGCGGCCGAAGTCGTCGTCGGACTGGCCATCATCATGACCATCTTCCGCACCCGCCGTTCGACCTCGGTCGACGACGCCAACCTGCTGAAGTTCTGACGTGGATACCGCAACGCTCTGGGTACTGCCCGCACTGCCGCTGGCCGGTGCCGTCGTGCTGCTGCTGATCGGGCGCTACAGCGATAGGTGGGGGCATCTGCTCGGCTGTGCCACCGCGCTGGCCTCGTTCGGCTTCGCCGTCGTCGCCTTCTTCCACATGCTCGACCGCGACGATGCCGCCCGCGCAATCCACAAAGACTTTTTCAGCTGGGTGCCCGTCGACGGATTGCAGGTGGACTTCAGCCTCCAATTGGACCAGCTGTCAGTGTGTTTCGCGCTGCTGATCACCGGCGTCGGATCGCTGATCCACATCTATTCCGTCGGCTATATGAACCACGATCCGGGACGGCGGCGGTTTTTCGCCTACCTGAATCTGTTCCTGGCGGCCATGCTGCTGCTGGTGCTGGCGGACAACTACCTCGTCCTGTACCTCGGCTGGGAGGGCGTCGGTCTGGCCTCCTACCTGTTGATCGGATTCTGGTACCACAAGCCGACAGCGGCGACCGCGGCCAAGAAGGCGTTCGTGGTCAACCGAGTCGGTGATATGGGGTTGGCGATCGCCATGTTCACCATGTTCGCGACCTTCGGCTCGATCGACTTCGGCTCGGTGTTCGCGACCGCGCCGCAGGCGGGCGAGGGCACGCTCACCGCGATCGGGTTGTTGCTGCTGCTGGCGGCATGCGGTAAATCCGCGCAGGTGCCGCTGCAGTCCTGGCTCGGTGACGCCATGGAGGGTCCGACACCGGTCTCCGCGCTCATCCACGCGGCCACCATGGTGACGGCGGGGGTGTATCTGATCGCGCGCTCCGGGCCGATCTTCGACCTCGCGCCCGATGCGCGGCTCGGTGTGGTGCTGGTCGGTGCGGTAACACTGCTGTTCGGTGCCATCGTCGGTTGCGCGAAGGACGACATCAAGAAGGCACTCGCGGCGTCCACCATGAGCCAGATCGGTTATATGGTGCTCGCCGCGGGCCTCGGCCCGGCCGGATACGCGATCGCCATCATGCATCTGCTCACCCACGGCTTCTTCAAGGCCGGGCTGTTCCTCGGCGCCGGATCGGTCATGCACGCGATGGACGACGAGACCGACATGCGCCGCTACGGCGGACTGCGCAAACTACTGCCGGTCACCTACGTCACCTTCGGGCTCGGCTACCTGGCGATCATCGGGGTCCCGCCGTTCGCCGGATTCTTCTCCAAGGATCGAATCATCGAGGCGGCCTTCAACCAGGGCGGCGCAAGCGGTGTGGCACTGGGTGCGGTCACGCTGTTCGGTGCCGGGCTGACCGCGTTCTACATGACGCGGGTGATGATGCTGACGTTCTTCGGCGAGCGTCGCTGGAAGCCAGATACCCATCCGCACGAGGCACCCGCGGTGATGACCGGCCCGATGATTCTGCTCGCGATCGGTTCGGTGGCCGCGGGTGGTCTGTTCGTCTTCGGGTCGTCGCTGCAGAACTGGCTCGAACCCGTGGTCGGGGCGCATCACGGCGAGGAGGTCGTGCCCGCGGGCGTGGTGACTGTGCTGGCGCTGCTCGTGGTCGCGGTCGGAATCGGCTTGGCCTACAACCAGTTCGCGCAGCGTGAGGTTCCCGAGACCGCACCGGAAGCGGTGTCGGCGTTGACGATCGCGGCTCGCAAGGATCTCTACGGCGACGCGGTCAACGAGGGCGTATTCATGCGTCCCGGCGCCTATCTGACCCGGTCGCTGGTCTTCCTCGACAATCGCGGCATCGACGGCATCGTCAACGGCACCGCCGCACTGATCGGCGGGCTGTCCGGGCGAATCCGGAAAGTGCAGTCCGGCTTCGTCCGGTCCTATGCCCTGTCCATGTTCACCGGCGCGGCACTGGTGGCCGCCGCCCTGCTGGCAGTGAGGCTCTGGTGAGTGACTTTCCCTGGTTGACCACGCTGTGGTTATTGCCGGTTGTCGGCGCGGTGGTGGTGCTGCTGTTGCCCGCATCCCGGCGCACCCTGGCGCGCGGGCTGGCATTCGTTGTCGCATTGGCGGTGCTGGTGCTCGGCATCGTATTGGCCGTGCGCTTCGAACCCGGTGGGGCCCAATATCAGTTCGTCGAATCGCACGAGTGGATTCCGGCCTTCGGCGCGGGTTACACCCTCGGGTTGGACGGGATCGCGCTGGTGCTGGTGCTGCTCACCGCGGCGCTGGTGCCGCTGCTGATCCTGGCCGGCTGGAACGATGAACGCGAGGTCGGCGGCGGGCGGCGGGTGTCGCACACCTATGTCGCGTTGACGTTGCTCGTCGAGGCGATGGTGCTGATTTCCTTTGTCTCGCTCGACATTCTGCTGTTCTACGTGTTCTTCGAGGCGATGCTCGTCCCGATGTACTTCCTCATCGGCGGATTCGGGCCGCGCAGTGCCGATCTGGCCCATCGCCAGCAGCGCTCGCGTGCGGCGGTGAAATTCCTGCTGTACAACCTGTTCGGCGGTCTGATCATGTTGGCCGCGGTGATCGGGTTGTATGTGCTCACCGCGCGGCAGGGCCTCGGATCCGGCTCGTCGGGGACCTTCGATTTCCGCACCGTGGTGGCGGCGGCCAATGCCGGACAGCTCGGCGCCGGTCCGGCGGTGCTCAATGCGCTGTTCCTCGGATTCATGTTCGCCTTCGCGGTGAAGGCGCCGCTGTGGCCGTTGCACACCTGGCTGCCGGATGCGGCGGTGGCGGCGACGCCGTCGAGTGCGGTGTTGATGATGGCGGTGGTCGACAAGGTCGGCACCTTCGGCATGTTGCGCTACTGCCTGCTGCTGTTCCCGGATGCCTCGGGAACCTATGCGCCCCTGGTGATCACGCTCGCGGTGATCGGCATCATCTACGGCGCGCTGCTGGCCATCGGACAGACCGATGTGATGCGGCTCATCGCCTACACCTCGATCTCGCACTTCGGATTCATCATCCTGGGCATCTTCGCGATGACCAGTCAGGGGCAGACCGGGGCCACGCTGTACATGGTCAATCACGGCATCTCGACCGCGGCGCTGTTCCTGATCGCGGGATTCCTGGTGTCGCGCAGGGGGACTCGGGCCATCGCCGCCTATGGCGGGGTGCAGAAGGTGGCGCCGGTGCTGGCCGGCACCTTCTTCATCGCTGGTCTCGCCACCCTGTCGTTGCCGGGACTGGCGCCCTTCATCAGCGAATTCCTGGTGCTGCTCGGCACATTCAGCCGGTACGGATTCGCGGCGGTGATCGCGACCGGTGCGCTGGTGCTGGCCGCGCTGTATGTGCTGTGGATGTACCAGCGGATGATGACCGGACCGGTCAAGGAGGGCAACGAGCGCCTCTATGACCTGGTGCCGCGCGAGTTGGCGGTGGTGGTGCCGTTGATCGCCGCGCTGCTGTTCCTCGGTATCTACCCGAAACCGGTGCTGGACTTCATCAATCCCGCGGTGGGTCAGACGCTCACCACCATCGGCGTCCATGATCCCGCGCCGAAGACGCCCGCGATCCCCGCAGCGGGGGCCGATCACGGAGGTGCCCACAAATGAGCAGTCTGCTCGCGGCGAGTATGCCCGCGCCGAGCATCGAATACGCCAAGTTGTCGCCGATGCTGATCGTGTTCGGGGTGGCGGTGGTCGGGGTGCTCGTCGAGGCGTTCGCGCCGCGCCGCCACCGGTATGCCATCCAGGTGCCGCTCGGGCTGGCCGGGTTGGTCGCGGCGCTGGTTGCGGTGTTGCGGTTGTCCGGGACCAAGGCGACCGTGATGGTCGGCGCCGTGGCGATCGACGGTGTGACGCTGTTTCTGCAGGGCACGATTCTGGTCGTGTCGATTCTGGCGCTGCTGTTCATGGCCGAACGTGGTGCCGAGCCGCGGCCGCGGGTGCGTTCCGGTCCCGGGACGTGGAGTGTTGCCGCGGCCGCTGTCGGCGGCGGCGTGGACGCGTTCACCCCGCAGGCCTCCGCGGTGCCCGGTAGCGCGGGTGAAATGGCCGCGGTCCGTGCGGGCGTCGCGACCACCGAGGTGTTCCCGCTGACCATGCTCGCGATCGGTGGGCTGCTGCTGTTTCCGGCGTCGAACGATCTGCTGACCATGTTCGTGGCGTTGGAGGTGTTGTCGCTGCCGCTGTATCTGCTGTGCGGGCTGGCACGGCGCAAGCGGCTGCTCTCGCAGGAAGCGGCGCTGAAATACTTTCTGCTCGGAGCGTTTTCGTCCGCGTTCTTCCTCTATGGCGTTGCGCTGCTGTATGGGCAGGCGGGGACGGTCAAGCTCGGTGGGATCGCCGATGCGATAACCCAGCATCCGCAGAACACCACCCTGGCGTTGCTCGGTGTGGCGATGCTGGCGGTGGGGCTGTTGTTCAAGATCGGCGCGGTGCCGTTCCAGTCCTGGGTGCCCGATGTGTATCAGGGTGCGCCCAGTTCGGTTACCGGGTTCATGGCCGCGGCGACGAAAATCGCCGCCGTCGGCGCGCTGCTGCGGGTGCTGCAGATCGCCGTGCCTGGTCTGCGGGACGACTGGCGTCCGGTGCTCGCCGCCATCGCCATCGCGACCATGGTGATCGGCGCGGTCATGGCGATCACCCAGACCGACGTCAAACGCATGCTCGCCTACTCCTCGGTCGCGCATGCCGGATTCATCCTGACCGGTGTCGTTGCGGCGAACCAGGCCGGTACCTCGGCGATCCTGTTCTATCTGTTGGCGTACGGCCTCGGCACGCTCGGTGCGTTCGCGGTCGTCAGCTTGGTCCGCGATGCCGCCGGTGACGAAGCCACGGCGATGTCCCAGTGGGCCGGCCTCGGCCGCCGCTCCCCCTGGCTGGCAACGGTATTCGCCATGTTCCTGCTGTCCTTCGCAGGGCTGCCCCTGACCGGTGGCTTTGTCGCCAAGTTCGCGGTCTTTCAAGCCGCCGCCTCCGGCAGCGCCGGCTACTTGGTGATCGTCGGTGTCATCTCCAGCGCCATCGCCGCCTTCTTCTACATCCGCGTCATCGTCCTGATGTTCTTCACCGACCCGCCCACCGATGCCCCGACCGTCGCGGCACCATTCCTCACCACCACAGTCGTCGCATTCACCGCGGGCGCCACCGTACTGCTCGGCATCATCCCGCAAATGCTGCTCGACTTGTCCGACCGCGCATCAACTTTCGTCCGCTGAGCCCGTCACGACACCGCCGCACCATACTCGGGTGCGGCGGTGTCGTGTTTCAGGATGTGCCCTCCTCGCGCGTGGCAGCGTAGAGGAACATGTCGCGTCGTGTGCCGCCGATCGCCTCGTACCTGTGCAGCAGACCTTCGCGGAGGTATCCGCCGGATTCCGCGACGCGGATCGAGCCGGTGTTCCATGGCTCGATATAGAGCTCGATGCGGTGCAAAGTGCGGATGGTCCAGGCAAAATTTGTCAGGGCTTGTAATGCGGCCCCAGCGAATCCACGGCCGCGATGTGCCGGAGAGACCGAATAGCCCACTGCCGCTCGGCCTTTCGCCAGGTTTTGCAGCCAAAGACCGATCCCGCCGACAGCGTTGCCGGTTTCGGCGTCGGCTATGGCGAAGGAGAAACCGATTCCTTCGGCGTGCCTGCCGCGTTGACGGTGCACCCAGCCCAGTGCCTCGGTAGCGGTCGGGAAAGCGGGCAAGCTCCCGATCAACGGAATGTACGGGTCCGCGCCCATCTCGATCGGGAGGTGGGTGTCGGCTTCGGTGTACTCCCGCAGGATGATCGGGCCGCAGGTCGGTGGCGTGTCGGGCCAAGGTGGTAGCTGCTGTGTCATGTGTCCCCCTAGCGGATCAGTGCAGGTACGAGGCTCCATTGACATTCAGGACCGCCCCGGAGCTCCAAATTGCTTCCGGCGAAGCAAGATAGCGGACGGCGGAGGCGATTTCCTCGGGTTGGGCGACGCGGTCGAAGGGGCTCTGAGCGCGGACCTCGTCGGTGACGCGGGACGCGACGCGTTCGGTCGCTACGAAGCCCGGTGCCACCGAGGCAACCGCGATTCCGTAGGGAGCCAGATACACCGCGAGCGATTGGCCCAGCGCGTGCACGGCTGCCTTCGTGGCACCGTAGGCGGGATAGTCTGGTTCGCCGCGGAATGCGCCGCGGGAGCCGAGATTGATGATGCGACCGGGCACCTCGTTATCGATCATGTGACGGGCGGCGCAATAGGAGACATTGGCCGTGCCGAAAAGGTTGACGTCCATGGTCTCGCGCCACACCTGCTGCCACTGCGCGTACGAGGTTTTCGCCAGGGGATGCGCAAGGTTCACCGCCGCATTGTTGACCAGCACGTGCACGGTCCCGAGCCCCTCGACCGCCGCCGCGACGATCGCTTCGGCCGCTTCCGGCGAACCGATATCGCCTTCGACGAGGACATGCCCGTCACCCGGTAACCGCCGCAACGTCTCCTCGGCATCTGCGCGCCCGGAGGAGTAATGCACCGCCACCCGGTCGCCGTCCTCGGCGAATGCCACAGCAATCGCCCGCCCGATCCCCCGCGAAGCACCCGTCACCAACACACCACGACTCATCCCTTCACCCTGCCACGAACATTCCGCTGCTCTCACGTTTGGGGCGAGGGGCTCGGAGCCGGATGAGCTTGCGTCCGGCTCCGATCGTGCTCAGTTACCGTACTGTTTGGTTTCGGGCCGTTCGATCATGATCCCGTGAGCCGGTTCCTCGGCCACCGGCCGATGCTCGACTCCGCGCGGAACGACGAAAATCTCACCGGCACCGAGCGTCACCGGCTCGCGGTCCCGCAATTCGATGCGGAAGGTGCCGTTCCAGCACAGGAACAGCTCGTCCTCGTCGTGGTGGTGCCAGGGGAATGCGCCGTGGAACCGAGCGATGCGGACCACGGCGTCGTTGGCGATGGCCAGGTCCCGCGGCTGCCATGGTCCGGTCAGGTCGTCGATGACATCGGTGATGGAGATCTTGCTCATGACTTCATCCTCGCGACGACAGGGGTCGCGCCCCTAGAGCCAATCGGGCAGAATTGGTTTGCATATGAAGCCAATTGAACTTGCCGACCGGCTCGGCCGCTGGTCCGCCGACCGCGGACCGCTCTATTTGCTGTTGGCCGGTCGATTGCGGACGCTGATCGATGACGGTGAACTGCGGCCGGGTATGCCGTTGCCGCCCGACCGTGCGCTCGCGAAAGTACTTGCGGTAGGGCGCAGTACGGTTGTGGCGGCCTATGACCTGCTCAGCGTGGAGGGCCGGGTGGTGCGCAGGCAGGGCAGCGGCACCCGGGTCGCGGGACCCGCAGCCGTTCCGGCCCGCGAGACCACCCATTCTCCGGCGTTCCTGCAGCTGCTCGAACCGGACGCCGATGTCATCTCGCTCGCCTGCGCCGCCCCTGCGACACCGCCTCCCGAGGTGGCCCAGGCGTATCGGCACATCGTGCCCGAACTCGCTGCGGTCGAGGGCGATATCGGTTATCGGCCGACCGGACATCCGCTGTTGCGCAACGCGATCGCCGATCGTTATCGGGCACGCGGCGTGCCGACCGATCCGGAACAGATTCTCGTCACCGGTGGCGGGCAGCAGGCGCTGTCGCTGCTCGCCCGCGCACTGCTGCGGTCCGGCGACCGGATATTGGTGGAGGCGCCGACGTATCCCGGTGCACTGGAGGCGTTTCGGGAGGTCGCGGCGATACCGCAGACCGGTCCGGTGGGCCTCGGCGCGGTGACGCCGGCGGCGCTCGCGTATGTCGTGGCGACCTACCAGAACCCGACGGGCGCGGTACTTCCCGCGCTGGCCCGCCGGAGACTGGTCGAGTCGGCGAGAACGGCCGAGGTGCCGCTGATCGACGACGAGGTGCTGGCCGATCTCGGATTTCCGGGCACCGATCCGCCACCACCGCCGCTGGCAGCCCTGGACGAGTCCGTGATATCCGTTGGTTCGCTCAGCAAGATCGTCTGGGGCGGACTGCGTGTCGGCTGGGTGCGTGCACCGATCCCGGTCATCGCCAGGTTGGCCCGGCTGCGCGCCGTGCACGACCTCGGCGGCAACATCCCAGCGCAGTTGGCCGCCGCCTGGCTGCTTGCCGACCTCGACCGGTTGCGCGAGCGAATCACGCAGCAGCGCAAGGAAAGCCACGATATTCTGGTGACCGAGCTGAGCGAACGCCTACCGGAATGGGAGGTCCCTCCGGTGTCCGGCGGCCAGACACTGTGGATCCGGCTATCCCACGGGGATGGCACGTCCTTCGCCCAGCGCGCTCTGCGACACGGCGTCGCGATCCTGCCCGGCGCCGGTCTCGACGCCTCCGGCGGCAGCAGCGATTACATCCGAATCAGCTTTGTCGCCGATCCCGACAGCCTGCGCGAGGCCGCACGTCGCTTGGCTGAGGCATGGCGGACCTACGAACCACCTGACCAGCCCGCCCCGGCGGCACCGCCACTGGCTGTCTAGCACGACATATCCGAGACGTGAACATCGTCTCAGCGTGGAAACATCACTGTGCGTGCGAATACGGTGCCGGCCGGAGTCGGTCCCGCACCGTCTGACCTGAGCTGGAGCTTTCGTTGCGACCGCGCGACGTGCGCGAGTACGGCCGCACTAAACGGCACCTCCAAGTACCGCACGCAACCGGACGGCGAAACCGGCTGGGTCCTCGACGAATCCGGTGTGTCCGCCGGGGAATACGGTCGGATTCACCCCGACGGCTTCGCCGAGCGCCCGCGATGTGCGGTCGCAGTGCTGGCCGGTCGATTCGGAGCCGATGCCGATTACGATGCGGGCCGGAGTCGATTGCAGCACAGCGATATTCGGCTCCCACGTGGTGGTGCCGCGCAGCTCGTGATCGAACCAGTAGCGTTCGCTGGCCAGCTGGCGCGGGTCGCGTTCGCCGCCGAACACCTGCTGTAGCACCGGTTCGGGCATCATAATGTTCGCGTTGGCCATGAACTTGCGCCACGCGCCGAGCACATCCCCGCCGCGGTAGGTGGCGATCACGTCGTCGGTTCCGGCGCGCACCTGGTCCCGGTCATCCAGGAGTTCACCCAGCGGCGGTTCGTGGGCGATCACGGTGGTGACCAGGTCCGGCTGGGATTGGACCAGGGCCAATGCACTCACAGCGCCGCCGCTGGAGCCGAATACGACAGCGGGCCCGATGCCGAGGTGGGTGATGAGGCAGGCCAGGTCGTCGGCGCGCAGCTGCGGTGTCGAGTCCTGCTCCGGGTCGTCGAGCACGCTGCCCTGATGGCCGCGCGGGTCGGTGGTGAGCACGGTACGGTCGGTGGCGAGCAGTTCCGCCAGCGGCGCGAAGGCCGCCGCATCCATCGGGGCGCCGACCAATACGACCAGCGGTCCGGTACCGCGCACCTCGTAGTGCAGTCGCGCCCCGGGCACGTCCAGGCTGTGTGTGGTGGCGGTAAAAGTCGGGGTCATCAAGATCTCCTCGAACGAGTGGTGATGGATCTGCCGAGAATGTTGACCGGACTGGCCGCCCGAATTAATCGGTCCGCCACCAACTTTTATTTCGACGGTTGCTGGAGATCTCCCTGTGCTAGATTGGCCGGGCGCGGATCGCTGAGTAATGCTGTGCCCTGATTCGGACTGTCACCGATGTGAATTTCCGAGCCAACCTGGAGCAGCCATGGTCACGAGATCCAACAAGACCACCACTGAAGGTGGCAGGTATCGTTTGATCACATTTGCCGTGCTGGTCATAGCAGCGCCGACGCTGGTGAGCGCTTGCGGGTCGAACACGCATACGCACGAAGAGGTGGCGTCCGCGACCACAACGGCTGCCGCGAATAATCAGTACGACCAGCTCGCCCTGCAAACCTTGGATGCCATCGTGCGCGCAGACTTCACCGCGGCCACCTCCCATTTCGATGACGCGATGAAGAAAAAGCTCCCTTCGGGCAATCTCGCGTCGAGCTGGACGACATATCAAAAGGAGTTCGGCCGCTACCAATCGCACGGGAATCAGCAAGATGTCACGCGGGGCGATCTCACCGTTGTGAGCGTGCCCCTGAGCATGGAGCGAAAGCCCGGCGAGTTCCGGGTGTCCATGCACAAGGACGCAACCATCGCGGGCCTGTTCTTCCTGGAGGCCGGGGCTCCCATCCCCTAGCAGCGTTGAGCGCAACGATGTTGCGCACGAAGCCCTTTCGGCTACCGAGCGTACGCTTGCGGGGCCTGCCCCGGGCCCGGCCAGATGTTGTCGAGTTCTTGGAGCGTTCGCTGGCGCGGCGGCCTTCGTTCGCCTTCTGCAAGGCGCCCCCGAGAAGACCACCGGCGAGTGGGCTCCAGGGGATGAGACCGATGCCGTAGTAGCGAAGTGCTGGAATCACCTCGAGCTCTATGGTTCGGGAGGCCAGGTTGTACAAGCTCTGCTCCGAGGCCAGCCCGAGGAGGTTGCCCGAGGTGGCGACATTCTGTGTGGTGGCGATGTCCCAGCCGGCGAAGTCGCTATTGCACTAGCTGTTCCATTGCCTGCCCCGAGGAACTGGTGATCGTGCCCGGCGATTTGCAAAACCTAGGGATATTAGGTTATAAACTAGGCATCATAGGTCGATGCGAGGAGGCGCGGTGTCGCCACGGGCCGGGTTGACCGCCGAGCGGATCACGCTGGCGGCGGCGGAACTCGCCGATGAGGTCGGTTTCGACAACATCACCGTCGCCGCGCTTGCCAGGAAGTTCGGCGTCAAGGACGCGAGCTTGTACTCGCACATCAAGAACCTCGAACAGCTGCGGAACCGGGTGGCCATGCTGGCAAGCGGCGAGAAGACCGACCGCATCGCCGCGGCAGTGGCCGGGCGCGCCGGACGGGATGCGCTCGCGGCATTTGCCGACGAATGGCGCCGCTACGCCCTGGAGCATCCCGGCCGCTATGCCGCCACCCAGATGCCGATGGACCCCGCCGTTGCCGCAGATTGGAGCGGTGGTTGGCGGGCCATCGATCTGACCTACGGGATGCTGCGTGCCTATGGCCTCGACGAACCCGATATCACCGACGCGGTTCGCCTGTTGCGCAGCACTTTTCACGGTTATGCCAACCTGGAGGCGAGCGGCGGTTTCGGCCACGCCCGCTCCACCGCCACCTCCTGGGACCGCATTATCGGCGCCCTGCACATCACCCTGACCCACTGGCCGACCGACGAGAAAGCGAAATCGCAGTGAGATCCGAAACCCTGCAAGTGCCCGGCGCCACCCTGTATTTCGAGGTGCGCGGCACCGGTCCGGTGCTGCTCCTGCTGCCGGGCAGCGGTGGCGACGCCGGGATCTTCGACCCGATCGCCGATGCCCTCGCCGAGCACTTCACGGTTGTGGCTGCTGACCCGCGCGGGTATTCACGCAGCGTTCTGGACGCTCCCGGACCCGTGGATCAGCGGATGGATGTGCTCAGCGACGATGCCTACCGTCTGCTCGAACATCTCACGCCCGCAGGCGAATTCGCCTACGTCGCCGGTGTCAGCGGTGGTGCGGTCGTTGCGCTCGACCTGCTCGCTCGCCATCCGGAACGGCTGCGCCTGGTCGTTGCCCACGAGCCGCCGTGCTTCGCGGTCCTGTCCGACGCGGACGTGCATCGGGCGATGGTCGAGGAGGTCGTAGAACTCGCTCGGGACCAGGGGCCCGCCGTCGCGGGCGCGCGGTTCATGCAGGCGGTCGGCGTCACCTCCAAGCCGATGCCCGATGCAGCCGAGGTCCCGGCCCGTACCGCCGAAATGCTCGGCCGTCTCATGGGCAACACGTCGCTGATGTTCGCCCATGAACTGCGCGCGGTCACCGATTACCGGCCGGATACGGCCGCACTCGCCGCTGTCGTGGACCGCCTCGTGCTGGCCGCGGGTCGGGAGACCCGTGGTCAACTCCCTTATCGGACCGCCGAGACCCTCGCGTCCGAGTTGCACCGAGCGCTGGTCGAGTTCCCGGGTGGGCACAGTGGCGTACGGGAAACTCCGACCGAATTCGCTCGTGCGCTCTTGGCGGCGCTGACAGCGACTGCTGATCGCTGACCCACGCGGCCGCGGCCCGCAGGTGTTTCGAACGATGCTGAACGTGCACTATTGGTAGCGTTCGCCGGAAACGAAAGCGCACGCTCAGCATCGTCGAACCCGCTGCACCGGAACATGATCCGAAGGTAACGGCCGCACCGCGAGCGGTCGTCCTCCCACCGACCGATTCGCGCCCCGATCGGATCCGCCCCGAACAGCTACCTCCGGGGTATTGACATCACACCAGGTCGGCGACCTCCAGGTAGAGCTGTCGCTCGATGGCGATGTCGACGAGGAAGCCTTGCCGGCCGCCCGCGGTGCCGGTCGCATGGAACGCCGCCACCGCCGTCTCGCCGATCCGCAGTCGCTGGCCGGCGAAATCGCGCTGTCCCAGGATGATCGGCTGCGCTTGATCGAACACCAGCTCGGTGACATCCACGGACAACGGGGCACCGAGCAGGTCGGTGACGGTGCCGGGGATGAGCCGGGCGGAGACGATTTGATCGAAGCTCGGCCGCCGCACGATCCGGTGCGCCACATACATTTTGCCCTCCCTGCCGAAGCACAGATGGGTGAGCAGTTCCGCGGTGCGCAGGGGGTGCGGATCGAGCTGGGTGAAGGACACGATGTTGCGCACGGTGGCCATGACGTCACGTGCGATCACGATGCCGCCGCACTCGAGATGACCGCGAATAAGGTTGCCCCGGAACGTGGTTCGCGGATGACCTGTGCGCGGAGCCAGCTCGTCGAGTGCGAGGTCCGCCGGTTCGAAGGCGTGGCCGCCGCGGAATCCGGTGCGTCGATCGGCGCCGAGCGCCCGACTGCCGCGCTGGTCCAACTCGATATCGAGCAGCACCTGAAAGTCGAACGGCGAGAAGAACATCGGCCGATGCGAGAAATAGCAGTCGGTGCCTGTCCCGAAGACCACCATCCCGTGTGTCCCGATCGTCGGCGCCGACCGATATGGACCCGCATATCTGGCCGTATATCTCGCCGTCCTGGTGAACATCCCGCTCATGAGGACGCTCCTTTCTTCTTCCCCTCCCCTAGCCTGGCCCGAGTACATCCCCGTGCCACGAGTGTCCGGCTACTCGAATCCCCGACCCCCGCTACTCGGCCTCCCCGATCCGATATGCCCGCTTTATTGTCCACGATCCTCCGATCGCGCCGCCTCGGCAATCGGTCATGACCTGGACATACGGGTCGCCGGTAGATGCCCTGGCGAAAGGCGACGCGAACCGGCCCAGCACCGAGACACGCGGCGGCCGTGAGACTGCGGATCTGCCCGGTGCTGCGGCTGCGACGTCAGTTGTAGGACTTGGTGACGCTGTCGATCAGGTGTTCGAGGGTGTCGATCGTGGGTGTGTCGATCACATCGATCACGTCGGCGGGCACCGGGACGTAGTTGTCGGCGGCGACCTTGGCGAATCGGCTGGGATCGCTGGTGCGGAAACCGTGTTCGGCGGCGAGGCGCTGCAGGTCCGGGTCGGTGGCCAGCAGGCGGCCGATGCGATCGCCGGGCGCGGTGAGGGGCACCAGGGTGTGCTGGGAGACCACGGTCGGGGACGGGTAGGTCAGCACCATGCCGGGTTTGATCTGGCCGCGGACGGTCGCTTCGACGAACTGTGCCTCGTAGATCCAGACCATGGGTGTCGGGCCCATACCCGCCGCAAGGTACTCGCGGAACGGGCCGTCGGTGGAGTTCTCGGTGTAACCCTGGCGCACGAACAGCCGCGACACCGTGGGCAGCACGGCCTGCTCGGCGGCCGGGCCCTGCACGATGGTGTTGTCATTGGCGACGTGGCTCGCGATGGCCAGGTACATGGCGGCCGAGTTGGAGGTCCGCGGGTCCGTCGTGGAGACCAGGATGTTCTTGTGCACCGGGTAGACGGTGTTGTCGCGGAGTTTGTCCCATTCGACATCGGTGCGCACGAGTTCGAGGTACCTGGCCATATCGAAGGTCGGGACCGGCCCCGGACGCACCACACCCACCGCGGTCAGCAGATCGGCGATGGGCTGGAAGGTCGCGATCGCCATGGGCGAGGAGAACGGCGTGTACTTCGTGCTGATATTGCGTGCCCGCTGAATCCGTTCCGCCGCAGGCGCACTCGACGGAAACGCGAAGTCGTACTTCCCGAGATCGATGGAGGTGGCGATCTGCCGCGATCCGGCCGGATCGACCTCCGCTTTGACACCCTTGCGGGCCAAGGCTTCCACGACGCGCGGGTCTTCGAAGAAGGCCAGCTTCTCCGAGCCGACGACACCGTGCACGGTGGTCAGCGCTGCTGTCGCGCCGGCCGCAGCGGGCTGGTCGGGCCGGCGCACCGCGAAGCCGACCACGAGTGCGAGGACGACGACCACGACCGCCGCCGCGAGTGCCATGAGCCGCTTGTCGGCGACCAGCTTGCCGCGGGACGCCACGATTCGGCTCATCCCCCGCGCCGGATCGGGCTGCTGACTCGGGTTCTGTTGCGCGACAACGCTTTCGGACTCGATCCCTGGTGTCGATGCCGCCAGTTCCCGGCGCGCGATCCGCTCGATGAGAATCGGGACGAATTCCCGCACCGGATGGCCTTCGAACCGCTGCCGCGCGGTGCCCACCACGCTCTGCACCTGATCGGCCGGGTAGTCGTCGACCAAGCGGTCGGTCAACCGCTGAATCGCCTGCTCTTCGCGGACAGTAACGACACCCACCACAGTCTCCTCGGCGTCACATCGATCTCCGGTCGCGACAGCACCCAGCCCCTGCCCGCGCCGCCGAACCCTACCGAAATTTTCGGTCGGCATTGCATCGGTGAAACCCCCCATTGCTGGCGGGTGAGCCCCATTTCGACTGTGCCCCTGCACATCTGCCGTGACCGCTATCCGCAGCGTCTGCCCAGGTCAGGGCAGAAACAGCAGCCCGGCCGCCATCTCGTCGACGGTCCGGGCCGCCCCAGGGCCGGTCCCGAATTCGCGTTGAAAGTTCAACGTGCCATTCACCTTTCGCCACCCGGCGTTGTCCGCAAGTTTCCACCCCACCCGGGCACCGCCGCGAACCGACAAGTCATTCCGCACACCCCCGCGCGCCCCGACGCACACCTTTGGAGGGAAAGCCCGATGTGTCGCGCGGTGCGTCCTTATGTGCGAGGCCCGGACGGTGTGCGAGAACCCGGCCGGTCGGCGCGCGGCGCGATAGTTACTTCGCGTCGACGCGACGCGACCGCGGGTTCACGGTGCGATCATGGCCTGGATGTCGGGCAGGTTGCCGATCCGCTGCGTCATGGGGCGGCCCGGGGCGTCGACCTGCGGGGAACCGGTTGCGCGGAGTCGGGCCCGTACCTCCGACGGTGTCTTGCGGCCGGCGGCCGCGGCGGCCAAGCCTTGGTAGCTGGCGATAGAGCCGACGACGATCGGGGATGCGCTGGAGGTTCCGCTGAAAGTGTCTGTGTACCAGTAGTCTTCGTCGGCGCCGCCCTGCAGGTCGCCGTATCCGGTGGTGGTGACTTCGAGGCCCCAGCCCTGGGCGTCCACGCGGGATCCGTAGTTGGAGAAGGCGAGTCGTGAGCGTGCGGGTCCGTGATCGCGGCCGTGGAATCCGGGTGGCGGGGCGCCTGCACCGACCAGGATGGCGCCGGAGTCGGCGGCGCCACCGCGGAACGGGTTGCGCCATGAGGTCGGGAAGTCGGCGGGGCGGGTGTCGTAGAGGGCGCTGTCGAGGTCTTCCGAACCGTTGCCCGCCGCGCCCACCACGATGACGCCACGTCCGATCGCGTATCGGATGGCCGCCCAGTCGTCGGGCCACCATTCGATCGCGATGTATCCGGCCTGGTCTTCACGGTTCTGGAAGTTGTTGCGGGGTCCGGGCCGGTGCAGTTCGAGCAGGATGATGTCGCCCGCGCTCAGTGCGTCGGCCGCGGTGCGGATGGCGGCCGCGGAGCCCCCGTCGAATACCGAGACCGCGCGGATGGCGGCATCGGCGGCAATGCCGGTGATGCCGAAGGTGTTCACATCACCGCTGATCTCCCCGGCCACCGCGGTGCCGTGATTGCGCCAGCCCGCATCCGCCGACGGGGCACCGCCGATCACACCGCCCTGGTTCGCCAGCAGGTCTTCGTGGGTGAACCGCCAGGCGCCCTCCACGTCGACAATGCGCACGCCCGCGCCGCGACCGCCGGGTCGGGTCCAGGCCCAGCGTGCGTTCACACCTTGTGGCGCGGCGTCCAGATAACCCTGTCGGGCTTCGAAATTCGGTGTGACCGGTGGCGCGTCCTCGAGCCGACGTGCCGCGATATCGGCCAGCACGACCGGTGGCGCGATCGGCGGTTCCGCGGGCGGTTTGACGTAGGCCGCCTCGACCGCGTCGTCGGCGCGCAGTCGGTCCGCGATCGCCTCGAGTTCATCGCCGACCCCGCGCACGGCAAAGTAGTTCAGGTATTCCGCGCCCACATCCTCTCGAGCGGTACCCGCGATCCGCCGCGGCAGCCGATTGGGCGGCCCGAAGATGCGCACCGGCGCACCGCCTTCCGGCAGCAACTCGACCAGCCGCGATTGTGCCGCGAGACTCTCACGCACCGCATGGGGATCGATGCCCGCTCGGGCACCGTGGGTGACGACGATCAGTTCCGAACCGCTATCGGTGCGTGCCATGACCGACAGTAACCCGCCCCATGATCATCGCGCCAGGGCGATCGCACGCCAACTCGGATGTGCCCCAGCTCAGTTCGGCGCCGCCGGGATACGCCCGGCCGCCCCGACCGGGTCGACCTCACCGCGTCCGCGCGCGAGCGTGAGAATCTCCAGCATGCCGATCACGATCGCGCAGCCACCTGCCGCCATGCCGAGTACGTCCAGCGAATCGAACGGCAGGGCGACCATGATGAATCCGACCATCATGGTCAGCAGCCCGAATATCTCTTGCCAGCCACCCTCGGGCAACTCGTCGGCCCACACCGCAACGGTCGCCTGCGCGATTCCGCGCACCGCCCAGCCGAGGCCGATCCACACTGCGAGCAACAGGATCGAATTCGCGCTGTGGAAGGCCATCACGGCCAATGCCAAAGACGTGACGCCGCTGAAGAATACGAACATCCGCAGTGTCGCCCCGAACCGGGCGCCTATCGCGATGATCAGCTGTATCGCACCGCTCACTAGTAGGTATAGGCCGAACAACAACTCTGCCATCCGCTCGGTCTTGTCCGGCCACACGGCTATCAGGACTCCGAGAACCACCGAGCCGATACCGGCGACCAATACCGCCGGCCGCGCCCCGTCGGCAAGCGAACCCCCAAGACCCGCACTCTCGTTTTCGGGCATAGCTCCATAGTATGGGCCCTGGACGCGGATAACCGGGTGTTTGCTTTCGGGTCGCGATATTTCTACGCCGACTGAGCGTGTCGTGGTGCATTGCGCCGGTGTACCAGCATTGCGATACCGCAAGCGAGCACCGTTGCGGCCACGAGCATCAGCGGCACGTGTCGGGCGAGCAGGTTCTCGCGCAACGGGTCTCGCAGCAGCAACCAGCCCGCGACGATCACCACGAATCCCTCGCAGAGCGCCGCGACCAGCGCGGCTTCTACCATCGGCCGCCATGCTCGACGGTTCCACTCGACGAGCCAGCCGCCGAACCCGAGCAGCGCACAGCCGAATCCCATGAGCGAGGCACCGATCGCGGTGCCGAAATCCGCCGTCGGGGCGTCGACCGTTTCGGCGCGGATCTCGTTCCAGCGCACCGCGACGACGTGATCGCGCCAAATCTCCAGTTCGACAGCCGATCCGGGTGTCGCTGCCGCGAGGATCGTGTTGTCGGAGGGGAAGTCGAGGTGCCGCTCGATGCCGGTGTCGACCTCGAGTCGGTAGGTCGCCGACCGCGTCACTCCCCCGTGGACGACGGCATCGGTGACGCGGGCTGGGTTCAGCGCATGGTCTTCGCGCTCGTAGGCCGACCGGTCGCCCGCGGTCCGCGTCGCGTCCACGACTCCGATGGTGGTGGCCGCGAGCGCGATCAGCCCGAATGCGAGCAGTAGTCGAGGACGTATCACCGTCCAGGACCACCACCGCTGCTCGGGTGCGGTCATGCGCTGATCGCCAGGACCACACCGCGCACGGTGGAACCGTCGCCGATCTGCCATGGCACGGATACTCGGACGGCATCGGTCTGGTCGGAAGCCGGTGTGGGAGGCTCGGGACGCAGTACCCGCTCGACCCGAACACTTCGATCACTGTCGACGGCGATGGCGGTGTGGGTCGGGGTATCGATAGCTGAGCGGAATTCCGTTGCAGTGGAGGCGAACTCGCCGACCGAGACAACGGAGGGATCCGGTGTGTCACTCATGCCCTGCGCTTGCGGTTGCGCCTGCCCGCCCAGCAGCGCGACGATCTGAGCGATCGCCACCGGATCCCGGGTCGCGTCGTAGATCCAGCGCTGTCCGAGCACACCGTGCATCGAGGTGCCGACGAGAGCGTCATCGGCATCGTCGAGTGGTACGCCGCGGTAGGTCAACGGCACGTGGTAGGTGATGGGTTCCGGTCCAGCGTCATCGTTCACGAGCACGAATTCGATGCCGACCGCACCCGCCGGATCGTCGAGCCGGAAGCCACCGGCCTTGCTCAGCCGCGGCGCGGGCCCGCCGTCTCGATACCACGGCCGAGTCGGCAACCAGGCGGTAAGCAGTTCGAGCTTGCTGGGCGACATGGTCGTGCGGTGAATAACAGCCATGGGGCACCCTATCCTTCAACGGCGAGTGCAGGTTTCACGCGGCTTGGGAGTGTGGGCGTACCGGAGGCGGACCCAGGACCCAGAACTCAGCATGGTTCCGAATGTCGAGAATGTGGCGCCGACTCCGTCCCAGGGACACCAGCGGCCACGATGGGCCGCTGGGGCGACCGAGAAGACGACAATGAGAGGGATAACCATGCAACCGAACGAGATCACCGAAGTTCTGAACCGACCGATCAGCCGAGAACTGTTGGCTCGCGACCTGACCCGTTTGGCCTACGTCGCCAAGGACGGCACACCCCGCAATGTCCCGATCGCGTTCACCTGGAATGGTTCGCAGATCGTCATGTGCACGTCGAAGAACGCCCCCAAGCTCCCGGCCCTGCGCGAGAATCCAATGGTTGCCATGACGGTCGATACCGAAGTGCACCCGCCCAAGATCTTGCTCATCCGCGGCCGGGCCGAGTTGGACCTTGTCGATGGCATCCCGGACGAGTATCTCCAGATGAACGGCAGCTACGAGATGACGCCCGAGCAGCGGGTTCATTGGGAGGCGGAGGTGCGTTCGCTCTACGACGGCATGGTCCGGATCGTGGTGACCCCGACGTGGGCGAAGCTGATCGACTTCGAGACGACTCTGCCGAGCGCGGTCGAGGAGCTGGTGCGGCAGCGGGAGGAGCGTCAGCGCGCCTGAGCGCAGTTTTCGAAGTCCGCCAGAAAATTTCGCGGTGGGATGTCGAGAATGCGTCCGCCGCTACGTCCACGACGTGAACACGGCCAGAATGGGCCGTACCGTACCAAGGAGAACACGATGGCCAAATACCTACTGCTCAAGCACTACCGAGGTGCACCGGCGCCGGCAAACGACGTGCCGATGGACCAGTGGACGCCGGAGGAGGTTTCGGCCCACGTGCAGTACATGCAGGACTTCGCCGCGCGGCTCGAGGCCACCGGCGAGTTCGTCGACAGTCAGGAGCTGGCCCCGGAGGGCACGTTCGTCCGCTACGACGGCGAGGGGCGACCGCCGGTCACCGACGGCCCGTTCGCGGAGACCAAGGACCTGATCGCCGGTTGGATGGTGATCGATGTCGAGACCTACGAGCGGGCGCTGGAGCTGGCCGGCGAGTTGTCCGCGGCACCGGGGGCGGGTGGGAAGCCGATCCACGAGTGGCTCGAGTTGCGCCCGTTCCTGACCGCGTGCGCGACCATCACGGAGTGACGGACGGTGGATGAGGTCCTGCTGCGATCCCTCACCCCCACGGTGATCGGGATTCTCGTCCGTCGCGGAGCCGACTTCGCGGCGGCCGAGGATGCCGTGCAGGACGCCCTGGTCGAAGCGGTGCGGGTGTGGCCGGATGATCCACCGCGGGATCCCAAGGGCTGGTTGGTCACTGCGGGCTGGCGCAAGTTCCTCGACGCCGCCCGTGCCGATCCCTCCAGGCAGCGGCGTGAGGTGCTCGTCGAGGCCGAGCCCGTGCCCGGCCCGGGCGAGGCGGTGGACGACACGTTGCAGCTGTACTTCCTGTGCGCACACCCATCGTTGACACCGGCTTCGGCCGTCGCACTCACGCTACGTGCGGTCGGCGGCCTGACCACACGTCAGATCGCGCAGGCCTACCTCGTGCCGGAGGCCACCATGGCCCAGCGGATCAGCAGGGCCAAGCGGACCGTCTCGGGCGTCCGGTTTAACCAGCCCGGTGATGTCGCCACGGTGCTGCGCGTGCTCTACCTGGTCTTCAACGAAGGCTATTCCGGTGATGTCGATCTCGCCGGCGAAGCGATCCGGCTGACTCGCCAGCTGGCGGCCAAGACCCACCATGAGGAGGTCGCGGGCCTGCTCGCGCTGATGCTGCTGCACCACGCGCGGCGCCCGGCACGGATCGGCCCCGACGGCAGGCTCGTACCTCTTGCCGAGCAGGACCGCAGTCTGTGGAACACCCGTCTGATCGCCGAGGGCGTCGAGGTCCTCCAGGCAGCCCTCACGCGCGACCGTCTCGGGGAGTTCCAGGCCCAAGCCGCCATCGCCGCGCTGCACGCCGATGCCCCGACGGCCGAGGAAACCGACTGGGTGCAGATCGTCGAGTGGTACGACGAACTGGTGCGCCTCACCGACAGCCCGGTGGCCCGCCTCAACCGGGCCGTCGCGGTCGGTGAGGCCGACGGCCCGCGGGCCGGCTTGGCCGCCTTGGCCGAGCTCGATCCCGCCCTGCCTCGCTACGCCGCCGTCGCGGCGTACCTGCACGAACATGACGGTGACCCGGTAACCGCGGCACGGCTCTACAGCGAAGCTGCCCGCTCGGCGTCCAGCCTGCCCGAACGCGACCACCTCACGCGACAGGCCGCACGACTCAATGCGCAGTTGCACAGTTGAGAGCCGCAACACCTGTCGATCCGAATCGGTACCCGGACAAAGGCACTGACGACGGGTGCCCGTTTGATTGCCCCTATCCGGGGTACTGGTAAGGAACGTGTCACCAGCCGCAAGAGGTTCTAGGCGTGCGGGGCGGTGCCACTGACGATGCGGTGGATGTTCGAGCGACCGACGCTGTGTTCCTCGGCGAGGTCGGCCAGGCTCGCGTCGTCATCGGGGTCGTGATAGCGGCGGTGCATCGTTTTGCGTGCTGCGAGAGCCAGTTTCGGCAGCTTGCCCTCGAGGCGCCCCTTCGCGCGGGCCTTGGCGATGCCCTCGCGGGTACGCAGGTGGTTCAGGTTGGCTTCGAATTCGGCGACCATGGCCAGGGTTTGCACGAACAATTTGCCGAACGGGTCGTGCCAGTCGTAGATCGAGCTGCCGAGCCCGAACAACACTTCGCGCTTGCGCAGGCCGGTGAGGATCTCGCCGACCTCGGCCATGTTGCGGGCGAAGCGGTCGAACTTGGTCGTGTCTGCAGCCTCACCGCGAAGCGCAACACTTTGGGCCTTTACCGGCTGATCCGGCGCGGGACCGTCACCGTGGTGAGTTTGTCCGGGTTACGGATGGCGTAGAGGTTGGTGATCTTCCCGTTGCAGATCTCGATCAGGAAGACTCCTTCGAGGAGATTGCCGCGGTAGGCGACCATCGCGGGCATGGTGTTGTAATTGACCACCTCTATCCGCATGTCCGACGTCATCCGCCTGGTGTGGAACAAATTCATGAGGACCGCGGCCACCTTCTCCGCGCCCACCACCGGTCGGCGCGCCGCGGTGGCCTTGCCACCGCTGTCGGCGGTCCAGGTGACCTCGGGAGCGAGGAGCGAGAGTAGCCCGACTGTGTCGCCGGTGGTCGCCGCTGTCATGAACTGTTCGGTGATGTGCGCGATCTCGGCTGCGTCAACGGGCTCGAAGCGTCTACGCCGCGCGTGCACGTGGGAGCGCGCACGGTGGGCCACCTGGCGCACTGTCATCACGGATTTGCCCACCGCTGTTGCGATCTCGTCATAGTCGAAGCCGAACACCTCGCGCAGCACGAACACCGCGCGCTCGTGTGGAGTGAGGGTTTCCAGCAGCACGAGCATCGCCATCGACACCGACTCGGCGAGCACCATATCCGCCGATGCGTCGTGCTCGTCGACCAGCAGTGGTTCGGGTAGCCACGGGCCGATGTAGTCCTCGCGACGGCGAGTGCTGGCGCGCACGGAGTTGAGCGCTTGACGGGTCACCAGCCGCGCCAGGTACGACTTGGTGTCGCGTACGGTCGTCAGGTCCACTTCTGCCCATCGCAGGTAGCTGTCTTGCAGCACGTCATCGGTTTCGGTTGCCGAGCCGAGGATTTCGTAGACGATCGTGAACAGCAGCGGCCGCAGCAGGGTGAAACGCTCGGCGTGCTCGTCGGTTGTCATGCGGACCTGATCAATTGTGCGGTGGAGGCCGATTGTTCGGGACGTGGGCCGCCCTCGAGCCAGGCCAGCGAACCCGGTTTGCGGGCCTCGCGGCGGATCTTGCTTACCCCTATCTTGCAAGTCATCTCTTTGATTCTCGCGCCCGCGCGGCCGCCGATGTACAGGTTGATCGCGATGTCATCTTTGCGCGCGAGCTGTCGGATCCCGGCGCGGCGGCCGAGGCTGACGCAGGTTCCCAGCAGCGCCAGGTCAATCGACGCGGGTTCGGTGCCCGCGATATGGCTCAGCACGGTGTTGGCGGCCTGAGCTCCGAGCGGCCCCGCCCCCTGGCCACTCATCCGCGGCGGTTGTCCCGACGGTGCAGCGGCGTCGCCGGTCGCCACGATGCGCTCGTCGTCGATGCTCGTCAGTGTCTCGTCGGTGAGCAACCGGCCGAGTGTATCGGTGCGCAGCCCGCTGTCGGCCGCCAGTTTCGGCACGCCGAAACCTGTCGTCCAGATGGTGAGTGCGCTCGGACGCACCTCACCGTCGGCAAAAACGACCGCATCGGGCCGAACCTCGGTCACCCTGCTGGCCTCGAGCACACCGACACCGTGGCGCGACATCCACTTGGCGACATAGCGGCGGCCGGGTGCACTCAGTGACGGCATCAGGCATCCGCCACACACCAGGGTGACCATGCGACCTTGTTCGGCCAGTTCAGCGGCCGTCTCGATACCGGTTGCTCCGCCGCCGACCACGGTGATCGGAGCAGCGGGGGGCAACTCCGTCAGCCTGGCGTGCAGCCGTTGCGCGGACTCGAATTCAGCGATGGGGTAGGCGAACTCGGCGGCGCCGGGCACCGACGGAGTCGCCGCGGTGCTGCCGACCGCGTAGATGACATGGTCGTAATCCAGCGCGCCCCCCGACGCCAGCCGCACCGCGCGGGCGGCGGTGTCGATGCGCATGGCGCTGTCGACCACCAGCTCGATGCCCTCCCCCAGCAGCGTGCCGTAATCGACCGTCGCATCGCCGGTACCGGCCACCAACTGGTGCAACCGGACTCGATCGACAAACCTCGGGCGGGGATTCACAAGCGTGATATCGACGTCGGTGCGCAGCCGCAGATGATTGGCCGCGACTGTGCCGGCATAGCCGCCGCCGATAACGACGACCTTGTGGTGTGTGTTGTGTTGAGTCATGCCCTCGAGACACCGCGGATCACCGAAACATGACACGATGCGACGTGACGTGCGCCACTCACACTCGATGGAGAGAGTCGGAGTCATCCGCCGAGAGCAAGGCGGGTGAGTTCGACCTCGCCGTACGGCAATACTTGCAACCAGAACAGCGGGGTCAGGCCGCGCTCGTCCTCGGCGGTGAGCACACCGTCCCAATCCGGATCGGCGAGGACGTCCTGGATCATCAGGGTGTCGACGTAGACCATGGCGGCCTGGCAGATCCGCAGGCACACCACACTCATCTCCTGCTCGTCGCGCCGGTTGGACGCGAGCTCGGAGTTCTTGCCGTAGAAGATGATCGAGTTCGCGCAGTTCCACGACTCGATCACGTTCAACCCGTCGTTGATCTCCCGCTGAAGTCCTCTCGACCGCAGGTAGCGGGCCAGAAACACCGTCTTCTGGGTACGGCCGAGTTCGATCCTTACCGGTGGAACTCCGGCGCTGGCCCTGCCTTGCGGCTGGTGACGCGATTCTTACCGGCACCCCTATCCGGGAGCGCCATCGGACGCCGATCCGGTTCGGCTCTGGCGGAATTCGGCGACCATATGGTCGAGCTGGCGTTCGGCGCGTTCGGCGCGGGCCAGGGTTTGGGCGCGGGCGTCGTCCAGCGTGGCCAACCGTTCCGCGGCTTCGCGCCGTGCCTGATCGAGTGCGGCCGCCGATTCGGCACGCACCGCAGCGACCTCCGCACTTGCCGTGCGGCGCACCTCGACGAGTTCACTGCGCGTGCGATCCAGTTCCTCGCGCAGTCGGTTCAGTTCATCGCGCGCCTCCGCGACGGCCTGGTTGCGTTCGGCCACGGCCTGTTCGGCGCGTTCGATGGCGCGCTCGGCATCGGCCGCCCGCTGTACTGCCAGATCGCGTTCGGCACCGGCCGCGGTGATCTGCTGGGCGGACTCGCGGCGGATCTGTTCGATTTCGGTCGTCGCCTTCCGGCGCGCCAGTTCCACATCCTCGGTGGCCTGCTGCCGCGCGCGTTCCACATCGTCGGCCGCTTCGCGGCGGATGGTGCGGATTTCGGCATCGGCTTCGCTGCGTGCCGCGAAGACATCGTCGGCGGCCTGTTTGGTGACCCGTTCGACCTCACGCAATGCATCCGACCGCGCCGTATCCGCTTCGGCCACTAGCGATTCCGCATGTTCGGCCGCGTCGGCCGCATCGTCGGCGGCCGATTCCGCGGCCGCGCGCGCGTCTTCCGCTTCGCGGCGCGCCTGATCCGCGGCCACCGTGGCGACCTCGGCCTCGGCGATGCGCCGTGCCGCATCGGCCTGCACGGCCTGCACCTGCGCCTCGGCGATCGCCGGATCCGCAAGCGTGGACAGCTCGGCCACCGCCGCATTGAGCGTGTTCCCCAATTGATCTGCCAGTCCACGGAACTGGGTGAGCAGTTCATCGGCGCGCAACCGAGCCACCGTCACCGGACCCTGTTGCGTCACAGTGACGGCAGCCGCCGGTGTCTGCGATTCCTGTTGCTGCCGTTGCCGTTCCCGCCAAGCGCGCCACCGCGTGTGCTCCGGGTGATCACAGTATTCCGAGGGCCGCCCCGGCCCGCCCCCGCGCGTAATCGGTCGAGCACATCCGGGGTAGTTGCAAACGTTGGACACCGCAGAATCGTAGCGTTGGTTTCGTGTGAACCTAACGTATTCACACGAAACTAAATCTGTGGCTCCCCAAGCGCTTCGCCCCCCAACCCATTGGATCTGACCCCCGATAAGTGAACATTATCGGGGGTCATACATCGGTGAAGCCTAGCAATCCGCCTGCCAGAGTTTCGTTTTCGTTTGGTTTGTACATACGAAACGAATTACCAACGGAACCAATGAAAAACTGGGTACCTCGGCTCACTTCGCGAACGAGTCAGTACGGATTCTCGAACCAGGTGCTGCCGGACGCGGTGTTCGACGAGAACGGGGTCGCCGTAGTATCGGCCGAAAATCGGGCGGATATGGCGTAGTGGTCTGGTAGAGGTCCAGGTAGTAATCGCGCAGAAACCAACGAAGTTCGGGTAATCGCAGGTCAGGTCACCGAAGGCGATCGGCGCCCGGGCCGATCAGGCTGGTGAGTTCGCGCATCGCCTGCGGTGACGGCTTGAAGTTGCGGCGAAGGTTCTCCGCCTTGCGGTGCCGGGACTTGGCCGTCAACTCCAGCAGGCTCGCGCCGGCCTCGCCGAGATGGGTGAGCCCGGAGTTCGTGCAGGTCCCACCCGGTTCCCGGGCCGTTGACGGTAGTGGCGTCGTCGAGCAGTTCGCGGGCCTGGTCGTAGGACAGCCGAGCCGAGCCGGTGTCGGGGCACATGTCGCGGTCGGCGAGGTACTTTCCCGGGGCCGGGTCGGCGGTGGGTCACGAACAACGGGCCCGCGGTGCGGTCCTTGATCAGCCGGGCGGTGCTGGCGTCCCGGTACACGGTCTCGAGGACGTGTTCGGCGTGGGCGGCACCGCGGCGGCGAGTGCGCGGCCGGGCGCCCTTGGATTTCACCAGGCACAACCGTGCAGCCAGGTCGAGGTCTTCGATGTTGAGCTGGAGCAGTTCCTCTGTGCGAGCGCAGGTTTCGTACAGTATCCGCCACAGCGTCTTCTCCCGCACGTGCACATCGCGCCGGGAGATCAGCCGGTCGATCGCGGTCCGCGACCGGACCGGAGTATCGGAGTCCGGCGGGATGGACCGCCGGGCCGACGCCGGGACTGCCGGTGCGTCCCAGCCTTGGTCGGGATGTGTCATTTGCCGCTGTAGACGGGGAATACGCTGTGGTCGCCGTAGTCGCGGGCTCGCAGGGTTCGTAGTACGTCCATGTCGTGGTCGGCAATCTCGAAGTCGACCTGGGCGTTGCTGCGCATGTGTTCGGGGTTGGCGGTCTTGGGCAGCGACACAGTGCCCAGTTGCAGGGTGTAGCGGATGCAAAGCTGTGGGACGGACACGTCGTACCGGTCGGCCATCGCCTGCACGTCCGGGTTCTTCAGGATCTCACCGTGCGCGATAGGCGAATACGCTTCCACGAGAATGCTCTTGCTGTCGCAGTAGGCGATGAGCTCGGCCGGGGTGTTGCCCGCATGCACAAGTAGCTGGTTCACCTGCGGCGCTACGGTACAGGCAGCGAGAATGTTGTCGAGGTCGTGTTGTTCGAAGTTGGAGACGCCGATCGAGGCGAGTTTGCCTGCCTGGTAGGCGTGTTCGAGCGCGCGCCATGCTTCCCGGTTGCCTTGGGCGTAGTCGCCGCCGCGGAAGTCGTTCCAGGGCTGTGGGCTGTGGATCAGCATCAGATCGATGTGGTCGAGCCCCAACGTGTCCAGTGAGCCGTCGATCGCGGCGGTCGCGGCGTCGTAGTCTTTGATCTCGGCCGCGAGCTTGGTGGACACGAACAGGTCCTCGCGCGCGATGCCGCTGGTGCGGACCCCCTCGCCGACGCCTCGTTCGTTACCGTAGGCCTGCGCGGTGTCGATATTGCGGTAGCCGAGCGCGACGGCCGTACGCACCGCGTCGGCGGCGGCATCGTCGTCGATGAACCAGGTACCCAAGCCCAGCTTCGGGATGCGTACGCCGTTGGACAGTGCGTAGGTCTCTTGCATGATCATGATGGCTCTACTCCTTCGTTTCGCGTGGCGAGGTCATGGCTGGGTTCGGGTGCCGCCGACTGGTGGTCGCGGGGGTCGTTCACTGGCCGCTGGGTTGGGCATGGTGGTAGTCGGCGTCGGTGACCTGTTCGAGCCAGGTGACGTCGTCGCCTTCCCACAGGGCCAGATGGGTCATGAACTCGTCGGCGACCGCGCCGTGCCAGTGCTCTTCTCCGGGTGGGGTCCAGACGGTGTCGCCGGGGCGCATGACGATGACGCGGCCGTCGCGGGTGACGACCAGGCCGGTGCCCTCGGTGACGTGCAGTGTTTGGCCGACGCCGTGGCTGTGCCAGGCGGTACGGGCGCAGGGCGAGAAGTGCACGGCGTTGAGGCGGGCCTTCGAGGGTGCTTCGCCGCGGAAGAGGGTGTCGAACCAGACGTCACCGGTGAACATTTCGGCGGGTCCCTTGGTGGTGGGCGGTTTCGGGAAAAGCTCCATGGTCGTGCTCCTGGTCGTCAGGGATCGGATGGTGGGGTGGGCGTGGTTGAGGTCTTCAGTCGCCGAAGACCTTTTTTGGCGACGGTCATGGCGCTCCGGTCGGTGCCGTCAGTGCGGAGGCGGCCTGCGGGATGGTGTCGGGCGTGCCGATACCAGGCGCCGTCGAGGCCGCGGTAGGAGCGCACATACAGGTTCCCGTCGGCGGCGACGATCCAGATCGGCACGAACGCCCGCAGTGTGCCGTCGTCGCGGCCGGTGCTGATCCGGATCTCCTCGGTGTCACCGATGTGGGCGAGTTCGGCTGGTGTCCAGTGGGTTTCGGTCACGAGTTCTCCTTCATCGAGGGCACCAACAGGGCAAGCGCTGCAGTAGCGGCGAGAACGGCCGCGGCGATGAGCAGGCTGGTGCGCACGCCTGCGGCGAAGGTGTCGGGGTGGGTAAGCAGTCCACCGAACACGGCCACCGCGAGCGCGCCGCCGACCTGACGGCTGGTGTTGAAAACCCCGGCGGCGACTCCGGCTTGCGTGGCGGGTACCGCGTCGAGCAGCACCGCGGTCGCCGGTGGTGACACAGTCGGGCCGCCTAGTCCGACGAGCATCATCAGTCCGGCCAGCCCCCACAGCGGGATCGACGCGGCGGCCACGCCGAGGACGGCCAGGCCGACGGCCATCAAGGCGAGCCCGGTGACGATGATCGGCTTGCGGGGAAAACGCGCCGAGAACGGGGTCAGCGCGGCCCCGATGAGCATCATCGGCACGAACACCAGCCCTGTCTGCCACGCGGACAGGCCACGGTGCTGCTGCAAATACAAGCTGATCACGAACGGCAACCCGTAGTAGCCGACCATGAACGCGAACCCGGTGACCACGGTGATCACCACCGTGGGGGACGCGAACAGGCCCCGCGGCAGCATCGGAGACGCGACCCGGCGCTGCGCAACGACGAAGCCGGTCAGCGCGACGGCAGCGAGCGCGAATGCCCCCAGTACCATCGGCGAGCCGAACCCACGGGCACCGGACTCGATCGCCGCGAACGTCAAGGCCGCCATGGCGACGACGCCGGTGAGCTGCCCGACCGGGTCCAACGGCACCGGCCGCCGCGGGCTCACCTCAGTGCGCGCCACCAGCAGTAACGCCAGCGCGCCGACGGGCACGTTGAGAAAGAAGATCAACCGCCAATCGACCATGGTGAGCATGCCGCCCAGGACGGGGCCCGCCGAGGAGGCGACCGCCCCGCCCATCGCCCACAGCGCGACCGCACGCGCACGAGCCGCCGGATCGGGAAATCCCTGGCGGAGCAGAGCCATCGACGCCGGCATCATCGACGCGGCCGCCGCGCCCTGCACGAACCGCGATCCGACCAGCACCGGCAGGGACGGGGCGAGACCGCACGCGATCGAAGCCAGCACGAACACCACCATTCCGGCCGAGAACGCGCGGCGAGCACCGACACGGTCGCTCACCGACCCGGCTGTCAGTAACAGTGCAGCAAACATCAGAGTGTAGCCGTCGACCACCCATTGCAGCCCAGCCACGCCCCCTCCGAGGTCGGCGCGGATCGCGGGCAGTGTCACGTTCACCGCGACCGCGTCCAAGGTGATGACAAAGAAGCCGAGCAGTGCCGCCGCCAGCGCCGATCGTGCATGACGAGCATCGGAAACCGGCTCGGGCATGTGTGCACCCACCGGTGTCATCGGCGGGCGCATCGCAGCGGGGGTCACGGTCACGACATCCAGGTAACCGCGGTTCACGCCCGGGTGACAGGTCGCGTTATAGGGGGTAGTGATTCGACCTCCCATTTCCCCGGCCGCCTCGTACGGTGGAGGTCGTGGACAACCGAGCCGAGATCAGAGACTTCCTGGCAACACGGCGGGCCAAGCTCACCCCCGAACAAGTCGGCTTGCCCGCGGGCGGTCGGCGCCGCGTTCCCGGGCTGCGCCGCGAAGAAGTCGCCGTGCTCGCCGGAGTCAGCACCGACTGGTACATCCGGCTCGAGAAAGGCCACATCAGTGGGGTCTCCGATGACGTGCTCGACGCCGTCGCCCGCGCGCTGCAACTCACCGACGCCGAACGCGAGCACCTGTTCAACCTCGCCCGCACCGCCAAACCCGCCCGCACGCCCCGGCGCCGCGCCAAGACCCAGGTACCGGCGAGTGTGCAGCGGGTGATGGACTCCATGACCGGTACTGCCGCGTTCGTCCGCAACGGCCGCCTCGACATCCTGGCCGGCAACCAGCTCGGACGCGCCCTCTACTCACCGGTACTCGACAATCCCGCGCACCGCGCCAACATCGCCCGCTTCGACTTCCTCGACCCCCGCGCCGGCGACTATTACCCCGATTACGACGGCGCCCTCGCTGTTGCGGTCGCACTGCTGCGCGCCGAAACCGGCCGTTACCCCGATGATCCCGACCTCACCGCCCTCATCGGGGAACTGGCCACCCACAGCGAAGTCTTCCGGACCCGCTGGGCCGCCCATGATGTCCGCATCCACCGCGGCGGGGTCAAAATCTTCCACCATCCCGTCGTCGGTGACCTCGAACTCGCCTACGACTCCATGGAACTCGTCGCAGCACCCGGACTGATCCTCACCGCCTACACCGCCGAACCCGCCACCGCATCAGCCGACAACCTCGCCCTGCTCGCCACCTGGGCCGCCACCGAACACGCCGTCGCCAGCCCCGAAACGACCGAAACCACGAACCGACCCCGAAACTGAGGCGAGCGGAGCCGCTCAGAACAGCGTGTCACGCACCCGCAGCGGCCGATATCCCGTCGGCCCGAGCTGAGCGAGTTCGGCGTCGATGTCGACCTCGATGGCGCCGATGAAGTTGATGTTCTCGCTGTGCGCCGGGCTGATGTGGGACAGCACGTCGTCGTCGATGCGCCGGCCCTCGCGGCGCATCTGCTCGATCGCGAGCCCGTAATACTCTGTGGTCCAGGCGATCACAGCGTTCGTGGCCAAGGTCGGGCACCACGCTTGCTCGGTCTGGCCTTCGAGCTGGCGGGCCCGGATGGTGCCCTCGTGGGCGTAGAGCAGGTCGCGGCGCAGCCATGCAGCGATTCGCCCTTGTTCAGCTGACGGGCGATGCGGCTCCCTGAGGTCGATTTGGTCGTCGTGTCGGTGAAGGCTTCCGGGCATGCCGCCGTGATCAGGGAAGCGCTCGCCGCCGGCAAGCATGTCGTGTCCGAGTGGCCGCTGGGCGTCGACGCGGACGAAGCGGGTGAGCTGACCGAGGCCGACCATTGGCGCGACCGGGTCGCACAGGCCACCGGGGCAAGCTGGTGACGCCGTGCCGTATTGCCTTGTGCTGCACCCATCTTGGCGATGGTCGCGGCTTACGAGTTCTCCACGTCCGGCATCGTTGCACCGGCCGACAGCAGTCGCTGCGCCAGCACGCGACAGCGCCTCCTGAGCTCTGGCGGGTCGAGTACCTCGAAGTCGTGCCCCAGTAGAACTATGTGCATGAGCACGGCGTCGAGGTTTTCGGCGCCACCGAGTACCTCGCAGCGCTCGTTTCCTCGCGGTCGTACGACGGCCGCCGACGCTGGAATCTGCGCACGCACGGTGTCGCCCGAGGCGTGCACGAGGAAGCGCGCCTGGTGCGGGTAAACCCGGCTCGCCACACTCTCCTGCACGTAGGTCGCTGCGTCGGGCGCCGGGCGCGGGCGGAAGCGCCAGGTCCGTGCCGACACCTCGGTCATCTTGTCGACGCGGAAGCTGCGCCAGTCATCGCGATCGAGGTCGTAGGCGAGCAGGTACCAGCGCCGGTCGGAGGCGACCAGACGGTAGGGCTCGACCTGCCGCCGCCGCACCTCGTTTCCGGACGGGTAGTCGAAGCCGGCCTCGACCTCGTCGCGGCAGGCTCTGGCCAGCATCATGAGCACCGCGGGGTCGACCGGCGTGCGGCCGCCGCCGAAGGATTCGACGGAGCCGGAGAGCGCGCGCACCTCGTGCCGCAACCGGGCGGGCAGCACCCGGTCGAGCTTGGTCAGCGCCCGCAGTGCTGCGTCGCCTGCGCTGGCGATCGCGCCACCCGCGCCGACGAGTAGTGAGACAGCGGTGACGATCGCCTCCTGGTCGTCGAGCAGTAGCGGGGGCAGGTCCTGCCCCGCGCCGAGCTGGTAGCCGCCGCCGACACCCTGGCTGGCATGCACCGGATAGCCGAGAGTGCGCAGGCGCTCGACATCGCGCCGTACCGTGCGCGGCGTGACCCCGAGCCGCTCGGCAAGTTCGGGGCCGGTCCAGACCTGGCGTTGCTGCAGCAGCCCGAGCAGGGTGAGCACCCGCTCCGTCGTACCCCGCTCCACGTCCATGTCGCCCACCCTGTCAGACATAGCGGACCGATTCTGTCCGCTAGCCGTGTCAGGGTAACTTCATGGATGCAGACGAACTCGACTGGAACCGGACGCTGCGCGAGCAGTGGGAGTTCCATTGGAACCACCAGATCCGAGCCCGGCTCGACGGCCTCACCGACGACGAGTACTTCTGGTCGCCGGTGCCGGACGCCTGGAGCGTGCGGCCACGCGGCAGCTCGACGGCGCCCGTGCAGGTCGGTGCGGGGGACTTCACGATCGACTACGCCTTCCCTCAGCCGGTCCCCGCGGCCTTCACCACGATCGCCTGGCGACTCGGTCATGTCATCGTCGGCGTGCTGGCGGCACGTAACGCCGCACATTTCGGCGCACCGGCGGCGTCGTACGAGACCTGGGAGTACGGGCCCAGTGCGGCCACTGCGCTCGACCAACTCGAGGCCCAGCTCGAGGTCTGGCTGGCCGGGGTGCGCGGCCTCGGCGAGGCCGGGCTCCGGGTCCCGGTCGGCGCGAAGGAGCCCTTCCCCGAGTTGCCGATGGCCGATCTGGTGCTACACATCCACCGCGAGCTGATCCACCACCTGTCCGAGGTCTGCCTGCTGCGCGACCTCTACCTGCACATGAAATCCGCCACGAACGGAGCAACTCGATGAGCCGGCACATCCAGATCACCTTCGACGCCCACGACCCGAAGGCGCTGTCCACCTTCTGGCGCGAGGTACTGGGCTACGTCCACCCCGGCCCGCCCGGAGTCGACCTGCCCGCCGATGCCGACCCGCTTGTCGCGTGGGAGGAGTTCCTCGCTCGTATCGGTGTACCGCCGGAACAGCGCAATACGAGATCGGCCATCGAGGACCCGCACGGGCACGGCCCACGACTGTTCTTCCAGCAGGTGCCGGAGGACAAAGTCGCCAAGAACCGCGTCCACCTCGACGTCCGTGCGGCTCCCGGACTACAGGGTGAGGAACGGATGGCGGCGCTGGAGGCCGAGTGCGACCGGCTGGTCGCGCTGGGAGCGACGCGGGTACAGCGCTACGAGCCCGGTCCCCCGATGGGCGCCGGCCACATCGTGATGACCGACCCCGAGGGCAACGAGTTCTGTCTGGACTGACCCAGCTCGACTGTGGGCGCTACTCGAACCTCGAGCCCGCTCCTATTGCCGCACGATGAGGGCGCGGAGTTGGAACGCTACATGATCGACCATGTGCCGTTCGACCGTCGGCAGCAATGGCTGACGCACATTCGGGCGCGGCGCTTCGCGATATCGAGTTCTGTTGTCTTCCAAGCCGTTTCGAGCCACCCCAGCCATAGATGTGCCGAATGCTATTGAGAGTCGATCGGATTCGACACCGATGCTGCGCACTGATGGGTTAGACCTGTCTTCGTGGCTGCGGGCCGGGGTTGGGCGACAAGTGAGGTGGAGCAGGGCTACAGCGTTCGTCGAAGACTGCGAGCCACGCAGCGGATGACCCATCGAGGGAAGTGAGTACGCCGAGTGAATATCGAACCTGAAATCCGCACGGCTGCAGGAGTTGTGCGTGGCAGGTGGGAGAATACCCTCGCAGTCTTCCGCGGTATCCCCTACGCCGAGCCACCGGTTGGCTCACGTCGGTTCGGCGCTCCCGTTGCGGTGCAGCGGTGGGATGGCATCCGTGACGCGCTCGAATTCGGTCCACCGGTTCCCCAAGTGGCCCATACGGGTTCGGTGATGTCGTCGCTGTCCGGCAGCGTCGATGACGGTTCCGCCGAATGTTTGTCGCTCAACGTCTGGTCGCCTGACCTCGGTGCCGCGGGATTGCCGGTGATGGTGTGGATCCAGGGAGGCGCCTTCCTGGAGAATAACTCCGCCAATCCGCACTGCGACGGTGCGACACTGGCCCGGTCCGGTGTGGTGCTGGTCAGCATGAACTATCGCGTCGGCGCAGACGGCTTCGCTCATATCGCCGAAGCTCCGGACAACCGAGGCATTCTCGACCAGATCGCCGCGCTGCGTTGGGTCCAGGCAAATATCGCCGCGTTCGGTGGCGATCCGGACAACGTCACCGTCTTCGGCCAGTCCGCCGGTGCAGCGTGCATTGCTGCTCTGCTCGTTATGCCGATGGCGGCTGGGTTGTTTCGCCGTGCGATAAGTCAGAGCATGCCGGGCACGTACTTTTCCGGAAGGCTCGCCGCCGCGATCTCCACGACGATCGCCGCGCAACTCGGCGTGCGGGCCACCGTCGGTGAGCTGGCCCGTATCACACCGCGCGCACTGACCGACGCGACGGAGGTGGTGATTCAGAAGATGCCGGAATTCGTCGAATCGTGGGGTCCCATGGCGCTCACACCCACACCGTTCTCACCTGTCGTCGACGGCACCCTGCTCCCGGATGCGCCATGGCGTGCACTCGCCCGCGGCGCGGCGCACGATATCGACCTGCTCATCGGCCACACCCGCGACGAATACCGGCTATACACGTCCCGGCCAGGCGGCGAGCCGACCGATGCGCAAATGACCGCAGCCTTCGACCATCTCGCACCTGCGACGGATACCGACCGCATTTACCGCACCGCCTACCCGGACGCCACACCCGAGCAACGCTACGAACTCCTCAACACCGACTGGCTGTTTCGGATGCCCAGCCTGCACTTGGCCGATGCCGCGCACACCGGAGGCGGACGGGTGCGGCTCTACGAACTGTGCTGGAGCTTCAACCGGGAACAGGGAGCCGCACACTGCCTCGACTTTCTCCTCATATTCGGCACCCTCGGTAGCGAGGAGGTACGCGCCCACCGATCCGCACACCCGAACGCCGCGAACGAGATCACCCACGTTTCCCACCGCATGCGCACCGACTGGGTGACCTTCGCGACCACGGGCGAACCAGCCTGGGCACCCTACGATCCGCACACCCGAACCACCCGCGTCTACAACGCCGAGGCGACGACCCGGCCCTACCCCGAGGAACCCTCGCGTCGCATCTGGTCCACGCACCAGTTCGACACCCTGGACCTACTGCATACCGACTAACAGGTGTCATGTCGTTCGACCGACGGCACGAACCGCCGGAATCCGGCACGACAGATCAGACGGACACCGCCCTCGAACATGCTGGGGGCGAACCGATTCGGGTCGACATGGATTGCGGCAAGCTGGTGCGGCGCCCGGAGCAGGACTGAAAAGAAAGGCAAGGAGGTAATACACTCCTCATCCCTTTCAACATATATCGCACCCCGGGTCTTGCGGCAAGACCCCGGTCGTGCTGCAGAATCTCCAGCCGAAGCCAGTACCTGCGGAAATGAGGGCAGTGCGGGTGGGTCTCGCGGGATGTCGGACCGCCGGTGGCGGTACGGGGCAAAGCAGCCGGCCCACAAGCAACTTTGTCGAAAGAGGGGTTCCATGATTGATGTGATCGTTGCCGGCGGCGGACCGACCGGCGTGATGCTGGCCGGTGAGTTGCGGTTGCACGGCGTGCAGGTGGTCGTGCTGGAGAAGGATGCGGAGCCAACCAAGGTTGAGCGCTCGCTTGGCCTGCACGCGCGCAGCGTCGAGGTGATGGACCAGCGCGGACTGCTGGAGCGGTTCCTCGCGCTCGGCCGGCAGCACCCGCTCGGTGGTTTCTTCGCCGGCATCATCAAGCCCGCGCCGGACCGGCTGGACACCGCGCATCCGTACACCCTCGGCATCCCGCAGACCATCACCGACCGCCTGCTGACCGAGCACGCCGTCGAGGTCGGCGCCGAGATCCGGCGCGGCTGCGAACTGGTCGGGCTGAGCCAGGACGAGGACGGAGTGACCGTCGAACTAGCCGATGGTACGCAACTGCGCTCTCGTTACCTCGTCGGGTGCGACGGCGGCCGCAGCACGGTGCGCAAGCTGCTCGGCGTGAGTTTCCCCGGCGAGCCCGCCAGAAAAGAGTGGCTACTGGGTGAGGTGGAGTTGACCGCGTCACCGGAGACCGTGGCGGCGGTGGTGGCCGAAGCCCGCGAGACCCACAAGGGGTTCGGCGTCGGGCCGATCGGCGGCGGGGTGTACCGCGCCGTCGCGCCCGCCGCCGAAGTGGCCGAGAACCGCACGGTCCCGCCGACTCTGGACGAGCTGAAGCAACAGATCCGGGAGGTCGCCGGCACCGACTTCGGCGTGCACTCACCGCGCTGGCTCTCCCGGTTCGGCGACGCCACCCGGCTGGCCGAGCGGTACCGGGTCGGTCGGGTGCTGCTGGCCGGCGACGCGGCGCACATCCACCCGCCGATGGGCGGGCAGGGACTCAACCTCGGCATCCAGGACGCGTTCAACCTCGGCTGGAAGCTGGCCGCCGAGGTCGACGGCTGGGCACCGGCGGGGTTGCTGGACAGCTACCAGACCGAACGGCGCCCGGTGGCCGCCGACGTGCTGGACAACACCCGCGCGCAGGTCGAGCTGACGTCACTCGAGCCGGGTCCCCAGGCGGCGCGCCGGCTGATGTCCGAACTGATGGAGTTCGAAGAGGTGACGCGGTACCTGATCGAGAAGATCACGGCGATCGGGATCCGCTACGACGTCGGCACGGGACATGATCTGCTCGGCCGGCGGCTGCGGGACGTCGGACTGAAGCGCGGGCGCCTCTACAGCCTGATGCGCGGCGGTCGCGGACTGCTGCTCGACCAGACCGGCAGGCTCTCGGTGGCAGGCTGGGCGGATCGGGTCGACCACGTCGTCGATGTCAGCGAGGAGCTGGAGGTGCCCGCGGTGCTGCTGCGCCCGGATGGGCATGTGGCGTGGGTCGGTGACGATCAGCAGGATCTGATCGGCGTGCTACCGAAGTGGTTCGGCGCTGCCGTCAGCTGAGCGGACAGTTGTGGGCCGAACGAATTCATTGCCCTCGGTCCACGCCGGGCCGGATGCTTGGGCACCAGCCGCAGGCGCACAGCTGTTGCGCGAATAACACTCCGCTGCAACGATATTCGCGCCGCCAAGCGAAACCACCGGTCCGCGGTCTGCGGACCGGTGGTTTCGGGCTCGAACTGCGTTCGGATGGCCGCGTCACCGGGTGACGAACTGGGGCTCCACGTCGCCGATTGCCACGAGGTGGCGGCGACGGCTGGGCAGCATCATGGTCGAGTGGGAGATGCTCCAGGCCGCGGACGCGCAGATGAGCTCCTTGATGCGCGCGCCCATCCGGCCCGTCGCCACCTTGGATGTGGGTTGATCGTCGGGGGTCACCTTCTGGACGATGCCATCGCGGCGGCCGAGGCTGATGCACTGACTGGCGTAGCCGATCGGGGCGTCGGGAACCTTGCGGCCGGTCAAGCGCGCGGCGATGGCGTCGGCGCCCTGCCATGCCATCGGGGTTGCGGTGGCGCAGCCCATCCGCAGCGGTTTGCCGCCTACCCCTTCGGCGTACGCGGCGTCGCCGACGGCGTACACGTCCGGATGCGAGACCGAGCGCAGTGTGGCGTCGACGACGATTCGTCCGGTATCGGACACCGCCAGGGTCGTCGCGGCCGCGATCGGGTGCACAGCGAAACCCGCTGTCCACACGGTCATTTGGGCCGAGATGTGCTGACCCGACCTCGTGACCACACCGTTCCCGGTGACCTGCTTGACGTCGGCGTGCTCGTGGACGGTGATGCCGAACCGCTCGAAAGCGCGGCGCAGATGGCGTTGAGCCTTCTCGTCGAGCCAGTCGCCGACGCCGCCGCGCGCGGCGATCGCGACCTCGAGGTCCGGGCGTGCCTCGGCGATTTCGGCGGCCACTTCGATGCTGGTCAGACCGCCGCCCACGATCAGCACGGTCTCCCCCGGCCGCAACTGGTTCAGGCGTGCCCGCAGCCGCAGCGCCGCCTGCTTCCCAGCCACGTGGTAGGCGTACTCGGCGACACCGGGGACGCCGTAGTCGGCGATGGTGCTGCCCAGGGCGTACACGAGGGTGTCGTAGCCGATGTTCTCCCCGGTCAGCGCGACGGTCTTGCCGTCCACGTCGACCGCGGTGACCCGCGCGATCCGGACCTGCACGCCGGTGCCCGCGAAGACGTCGCACAGTGGCCGGACGGGGAGATCCTGCCCGCTCGCGAGCTGGTGCATGCGCACCCGTTCGACGAATTCGGGGTCGGCATTGACCAGGGTGATCTCGACGTCGTCGCGGTGCAGCCGCTTGGCGAGACGTCCTGCGGTGATGGCTCCGGCGTATCCGGCTCCGAGGACGACGATGCGGTGCTTCATGGTCTTACTCCTGTCTCGGTGGGTTCGCTTCCTGAACCGGACAGCGGCACGAATGCTGACAGGAGTGGACTGTGATGTGGGTCACCAGGATTCGAGGAGGGGTGCTCCATGTTCGTAAGTCGCCCACCTGCGGGTGGCGCGCTCCAGCTTTTCCGGGTTGGCCTGGGCGTGGATGGCCGCAATGCCGTCGGAGGTCACCTGCAAACACACGATGCCGACGATTCGGTCACCGACCACCATCACCAGCGCGGGCCCGCCGTTGGCGACCGCGGCGAACATGGCAGGCCTGCCGCCCAGCATGTTCCGTTTGGCGTCGGTCGGCTTGACGGCCAGACGCAGGAACCGCACGACGCGCGACGCACCGACGAGCGGCCTGCTGAGAGTCGCGATGTAGCCGCCGCCGTCGCCGATGCTGATGGCGTCATCGGTCAATAGGCTGATCAGCGTCTCGGGCCGGCCGCTGACCGCCGCGGCGAGGAACTCCTCGACGATCCTGCGCGCCGCGGCCTCGTCGACCTCCACGCGAACCCGATCGGTGGCCAGATGCTGCTTGGCGCGCCGATAGATCTGCTGGCAGTTCGACTCAGTGATATCGAGCATCTCGGCAATCTCGTTGTGCGCGTACCCGAATGCCTCGCGCAGGACGTACACCACGCGCTCCTTGGCCGAGAGCCGCTCCATCAGCGTGAGCATCGCGATCGACACCGATTCACGCTGCTCGACGGTATCGGCCGGGCCGAGCATCCGGTCCCCGGCGAATACGGGTTCGGGCAACCACTGGCCCACGTAGGTCTCCCGCCTGGCGCGCGCCGAGGTGAGCTGGTTGAGGCACAGATTGGTGAGCACCTTGGTCAGCCACGCCTCGGGCGTCTCGACATAGTCGCGGTCGGCGGCCTGCCACCGCAGAAACGTCTCCTGCACCGCGTCCTCGGCATCACCGGCCGACCCCAGCAGCCGGTAGGCGATCGCCGCCAAACGGCCCCTGGTGCTCTCGAACAGATCGACCTCATGCGTACCCAGCGACATCCGCCCATCGTCGGGCATGTGCGCGGGCCGCGTCCACTCGCCCCGTGATCGGCCGGATTTTCCGGCCCCGTCAGGAAACACTTGCGCAGATAGGGAATGGTGGGACGGTGCCGAACATCAGTCTGGATCGGGTCAGTGCGAGCCACGGCGAAACCTCGATACTCACCGACACCTCCGCGACGTTTCCGGGAGGTCGGTGCACCGCGGTGGTCGGGCCGAGCGGGACCGGCAAAACCACGCTGCTGCGGCTGCTCAACCGGCTCGACGAACCGATTAGCGGCACGATCCTGCTCGATGACGTCCCGATCACCGGGTTCCCCGCACCGGACCTGCGCCGCCGCGTCGGGTTGGTGCCACAGCGACCGACACTGCTCACCGATATCGTCGCCGATGAGATCCGGGTCGGTCGTGGCGATCTCGCATCCGATCGCATCGACACGCTGCTCGCTCGGGTGGGCTTACCGGACTTCCGTGAGCGGCGCTGTCTCGAACTCTCGGGCGGCCAAGCGCAGCGGGTGTGCCTGGCGCGGGCGCTGGCCGTAGAACCGGAGGTGTTGTTGCTGGACGAACCGACCTCCGCGCTGGACGCGGACTCCGCCGCTGCGGTGGCAACTCTCATTCGCGAGCACACCGGCTCCGGTGGCGGTGTCATCCTGGTCAGCCACGACACCGCCTTCGTGACCGAGGTGGCCGACGGCACCTGGACACTGCAACACGGGCACCTGTCTCCCAGCGATGAACGGAAACGCCAGTGACAGAACAGCTTTCCGTACCCGGATGGCCGGGTGTGGCGACCTCGCTGGTGCTCGTCGCACTGGCCGCCGCGATCGCCTACCGTCAGCGATTGCATCTGACCCGCGAGCTGCTCATCGCCGCAACCCGCGCCGGAGCCCAGTTGGTCGCGGTCGGCGCCATTCTGCTTATCCTGTTCCGGCACACCGGATTACCGGGTGCGCTCGCCTGGGTCGTCTTTATGGTGCTGATCGCCGGGCAGGTGGCGGGACGCCGTGGCCGAGGTGTGCCGCGTGCGCGCCGAGCTGCGACCATCGGGGTCGGCACCGGGTCGGCCATCACCCTGGGCGCTCTCATTCTGCTCGGTGTGATCTCCACGCAGGCTCGCGTGGTCGTCCCGGTCGGCGGCATGATCGTCTCGGCCGCCATGCAGGCCACCGGCATCGCACTGCGTCGACTGCATGAGGACGCGCGCAATGCGCGCCCCGCCATCGAAGCCCGCCTGTGCCTGGGGCTTTCGGCGCGCGAGGCTTTCCTGCCACACCGCCGGTCCGCACTGCGCACCGCAATGATCCCTACGATCGACGCGACGAAGGTCGTCGGGCTGATCAGCCTGCCCGGCGCCATGACCGGCCTCATCCTCGCCGGTGTCGATCCGCTCACCGCCATTCGCTACCAGATCGTGGTCATGTACATGCTGCTCGCGGCCACCGCTCTGGCCGCGCTCACCGCGGCACGGGTCGCCGAGTCCTATCTGTTCGACGATGCCCAGCGACTGGTGCCACTTCCCGACTGATCACTGTTGCGACCACACCGGAATCGCCGAGTCGCCGCGGCGGCTCCGAAATCACCGGAGAGCGCCTAGTGTTGGTCGTCGAAGCTCGGCCGGTCCGGGCCGGGTGGATGGGAGCGAACGGGTGGGCGATGCGGTAGTCGCGGTGCCGGAGTCGGTGCGCACGGAGTTGCGGCGCGGCGTGCGCAGTGTCCTGGTCGATACCGTGGCGCTGCGGTTGGTGCGGGAACGGTTCGACGATGAGCAGGCCGGGGCGTTGCGGCGCTATCTGGAGGCCTCGCAATCGGCGAATACGTTGCGGGCGTATCGAACCGATTGGATCGCATGGGCCGGATGGTGTGCGGCCGAGGGGCGCCAGGCGTTGCCTGCGGATCCGCTCGACGTCGCGGTATACCTGGCAGCGGCAGCGGATGCGTTGCGTCACGGTGACGATGGTTCGCAGCGGTGGGCGTTCAGTGCGGCCACGCTCGAGCGCAAGTCGGCGGCCATCGCGGCGGTGCACGCCGCCAACGGATTACCGTCGCCCACGCGCTCCGATGTCGTTCGACTGACGTTGCGCGGTATCCGCCGAACCCGCCGCACACAGCCGAAACGCAAACGCCCCGTGCTCTTGCACACCCTCGAACAACTGCTCGCTGGGCTGCCGGAGCCCGGCTGGCCCACCGAGCCCGCGCGCCGCCGCGACGCGCTGGCGCTGCTCGTCGGATTCGCGGGGGCGTTGCGCCGCAGCGAACTCGCCGGATTGCGGATCGCCGATGTGCGAGTCGATCTCGACCACGGCACCGGTGAACCGCTGCTGCTCGTGCAACTTCCGACCACCAAAACCGACCCCACCGGCATCGCGGAGCAGCGCGTCGCACTTCCCCGCGGCCGGCGCCCGCACACCTGCCCGGTCTGCGCCTTCGCCGATTGGATCCAGTTGCTCGAGGTGCATCGCGAGCACGGCGATGTCCGCGCCTGGCTCGCCGAAACGACTTCCCCATCTCCGGATATCCACCGCTGCCACGGTTATCAGGGCACCGCGCTCGCCGAAAACAACACCCTCCCACTGTTTCCCACCATTACCCGCCACGGCGGCATCGGCACCGACGCCATGTCCGGCCGCGCCATCGCCGAACTGGTCAAACGCTATGCCGCACGCGCCGGACTCGACCCCGACCTCTTCTCCGGACACTCACTGCGCGCCGGATTCGCCACCCAGGCCGCCCTCGGCGGTGCCAGCGACCGCGAGATCATGCGCCAGGGCCGCTGGTCCAACCCGCGCACCGTGCACAACTACATTCGCACCGCAAACCCCTTGGAAGACAACGCCGTCACCAAACTCGGTCTCTAGTCCTGCAACTGCCCCAGCTCGCCCTCATCCGCCGGTTCGGTGAGTTCACGAACGCGCATGTCGCCGACTTCGAGGGCCAACCCGGTCGGCGGCCGCTGACCTATAACGAGGTCCAGGCGTTGTTCGATGCCGCTGACGTCCGTGCCGAGCACGCGCGCCGGCGCGGCCGCAAGGGCGCGTTACCCGCGCTGCGGCGTCGCTGAAAACCGTGGCCGATGCCGGAGGTGCTGGTCGTCGCCACAGTGCGAGTCGGCGTGGCGGGCAATCCTCAGCGGCTTGCGCGCAGTATGCGGATTGCGCGCAGTGCGCGGGGCGGTTCGCCTTCGAATTTTGCGGATCCGTCGAGGTACCGGGTGACGAGGTCGGGGGCGGAGTGGTCTTCCAGGTCGGTGAAGCCGAGGGCGCGCAGCTGTGTGGCGATGTCGTCGGGCGTGAAGTAGCTGAATACGGGTTCGCCGACGCCGGCCAGCCGATCGGCACGTGCCTGCTGGTGCGCACGGTCCTCGTCGCTGTGCGCGGGCTGCAGGTAGTCGAAGACCACCTCGACCGGCTGGGCCTGGCCAGCGATGTATTCGAGAGTGGCGTGGGCGGCGTTCGGAGTCAGATAGAAGACGACGCCGAGCCACACGAATACGGCCGGGTCGGTCCGTTTGAATCCGGTGGATGCCAATCCTGCTGCCAGCGTCTGGGTTTCGAAATCGACCGGCACGAAGGTCAATGTCTCAGGGCGGTCGATTCCGGCGGCAATGAGGCGTTCGCGCTTCCACGCTTGGGTGGCGGGGTGGTCGACCTCGAAGACACGCACGTCCGGGCGCGGATTGCGATAGGCGAAGGTGTCCAGGCCCGCGCCGAGGATCACGACCTGCCGCACACCAGCGGCGACGGCCGCGGCCACGGCGTCCTCGGCGAAGCGCGCGCGTGCGGCGAAGAACAGGCGGCGGGACCGATCGCTGGCCCCGGCACCGAGGTGATCGGTTGTGGACGTGCCCAATTCGGCCAGTTCCTCTGTGGTGACGCCGAGCAGACGTGCCGCCAGGGGGTCGGTGAAGATCTGTGGTCGGTCAGCGATCTGGTGATAGGCGCGGGCGTACGCGGTGATGAGTGCTGTCCGGCTGGGTCCGTCATTCTCCATATTCAAGAACCTAGCCACGAATGTGGCGCGTGCTCTATGAACTCACTCACGCGCACTCCGCAAAGGAGCACGCGAACACGAGCGGTAGCACTGATTACGGCCCACCGATCTCGCCGCACGTCGCCATGACCAGCGGCCGGTCGGACAGTCTGCGGCCGGAGGGAACACCATAGCCATGGTGACATCTATCCCATGACCGGGCTGCTATGTCACCGATCATTCAGGATGACTGGATCACCGAGGCTTCGTGCGGGGCGCGCCGACTAGGCTGACATGGTGACGCCTTTCGCTGTCGGTCGGACGATTGTGGTGCGGGACATGATCTTTGGCCGGGCATTCACCGAGTGGCCGCAGCGAGTGGTGGCCGATCGCGGCGATGAATTGCGGGTGTTGTTGACGCCCGGGACGCACGGTGCGGGTCCGCAGCTGTGGATCAGGTCGATGCGGGAGGACGATCGGGGCGCGCGGGCGCGCTTGCTGGAGGCGTATGCGCGCCGGGAATGGGAGATGGGGACGTGGGTGTGGCAGCACACCACGCGGCTGGCCATCATGTACGCCGATCGCTATTTCGCGATTGCCCCGATGTGGAATGAGCAAGGCGAATTCCTGTGGTGGTATGTCAATTTCCAGTTGCCGTTCACGCGGACCGCCGACGGCGTCGATACCAGTGATCTGCATCTGGATCTCATTGTCGAACCGGATCTGAGCTATCGGTGGAAGGACGAGGACGAATACGCACTCGCCATTCGGCTGGGGCTGGTGCCCGAGCAGTGGCAGCGCGCGATCGAGGGCGCGTGTGAAGAGGCCTTGGATATGGTGGCACGCCGTACCGGGCCCTTCGGCGAGGATTGGCGCGCGATTCCCGGGTAGCCGAGGTCAGTCCTGGATGCGCCGCCACGGGCGTTCGGATTCGAGGGCGAAGGCGATTTCGAGCAGTGTGCGTTCGTCGCCGTGGGCGGCGCAGAATTGCATGCCGATCGGGAGGCCTTCGGTGGAGGTGCCCATGGGCAGCGAGATCGCGGGTGTGCCTGCCACATTGTTCAGCGGGGTGAAGGCGACCCAGGAGATCAGGCGCGCGAATAGTTCGTCGAAGGGGACGGTCGGGTTCAGGTGGCCGAGTCGCGCAGTGGTGTGGGCCAGAACCGGCGAGAGGATCAGTTCGTGGTCGCGGAACATGCCCGCGTAGGCGCGACGCACTTGTGAAAGGCGGTAGAGGATCGCCGGTGTGCGTGCCATGGACTTGCGATACAACGCGCCGAGTCCGTGCGTGAACGCATCCAGATCGCTGGGCTGAAACCGCGGATCGATCGCGAATTTCCCGCCCGCCTCGATCAGGAACGCCAAAAGTCCCCAGTAGGTGGTGAAGTCGTCGACGAAGCGTTGCGACACCGGCAATGCGATCGGCAGTACCTCATGCCCCATCTTCTCCAGCAGCGCGACCGTGTCGTCGAGCACGGCCCGGGTCTGCGGGCAGGTTTCGGTGCCGGTGATGGAATCGGCGATCACCCCGATCCGCAGCCGTCGCCGCGCCGGCCCCTCGACCAGACCGACCGGCGGCAACTTCGGATTGCGCCAATGACGTTCGGCCGCAGCGAAATACGTCGCGGTATCGCGCACCGAACGGGTGAGCACACCTTCGGAAACCAGATTGATCGGCATCGACCGCGCCTGCGGACCATCGATATGCCGCCCTCGGCTCGGCTTCAACCCGACCAGACCGCAACACGCGGCCGGAATTCGAATCGACCCGCCACCGTCGTTGCCATGCGCGATCGGCACCACACCCGCGGCCACCAGCGCGGCCGCACCACCGGATGACGCACCCGGCGAATAGTCCGTATGCCAGGGATTGCGCGTCGGTTCGGCCGCGGCGAATTCGGTGCTCGCGTTCAAACCGAACTCCGGTAGCCGACTCTTGCCCAGCACCGACATCCCGGTGCTCAGAAACTGTTTCGCATACGGCCCATCCTCTGCGGCAGGCCGCCCGACGAATGCCGCGGTGCCGTGATTGGTCGGCAGACCGCGCACATCGGTGTTGTCCTTGACATACGTCGGCACACCGAACAGCGGCGCATCCGGATCACCCGCCGACAGCGCGGATTCCGCCGAGACCACGACGGCGCGCAATGTCGGATCGACGTGCGCGGCCCGCGCTCGCGCCGCCTCGGCGACCTCGGCTGCGCCGATTTCGCCTCGACGCACCAGTTTCGCAATCGTCACCGCATCGCAGTCGGCAAGCACATCGTCGCTGAAGGCATGGAATCGCATATCCGGATTCTGCGCGCTGCGATACCGACCACGCACCGTTTTGGACGAGCGACCTGTCGACGGAGGTCCCGTACGGCGTCGGATATCGTTCGACTGCAACGTAAGCGAGGAGATCGACAATATGAATAGCTCGACCGGCGTCCCGCTATGCCTACTGGCCGCGGGGGTGCTGAGTTTCGTTCCAGCACAATCGGCTTCGGCGGATGCGCTGCCGGATCAGTCCCGCACGGTCACCACCGAGGACGGCTGGCAGCTCACGATCGCGAAAACCGCCGAAAACCTCGATCGGGTTCCCAATCTTGCCGAGACCGCTTTCACCCGAGAGGGCTTCGTCAGTGTGCGCGCGGCCGCCGATATCACCGGTGCGGGCAGTGTATCGGTCAACTCGGGCACGCTCACGCTGGGTTACCAAATCGGTTGCCAGATAGATGTTTCCAATGGCATATCACTCGGTCTCGCGGCGTCGGTCGGACCGAATGTCAATGTGATGGTCGCACCGACTCCCGGTCTGAGCGTCGGCATCGGGGCCGCGGCACTGCCCAGCGTATCCACCACCTTCAAACCGGGCACGATCACCACCATCCCGTTCGGCACCAAAGCCCTCACCGGACCTCATGGTTCGATCACCACCGATCAAGTGCAGATCAAAATCGACGCCTGTATGGGGCCGGTCAGCCTGCGCTCGTATGTGATCGCGACCATTTCCACCGATACCGCCGACAATTCGGTCGCGGTGTACGGCGACCCGATCTGGTTGTGATCGCCATGGCCCGCGCATCCCGCCCAGCCGTCCTGGTCGCGGCCGGAGTCCTGGCGATCGCCACGAGCGCGCTGTCGACAGTCACCCATGCGGCCCCGATCGTGCCCGCCACCTGCGCCGAATCCGATGCCCCCGACTGCCCCGAACCGACCCCCGACAAGCCGCGGGCCGTCGTTCCCGCACCCGCCGCACCGCCACTGCTCACACCGGCCCTACCGCCACCACCCGCCAAGCCGGGTTCACCCGCCGCCGCATTGACCCCACCAGTACCGGTCCCGCATCCCGGCCCGCCGATCGTGCCTGCCGCGGAGTGAATTCAGCTGCGGCGCAACTCGAAAATGCGGAAGATCCGCCCGCCGGACAGCTCGCATTCCATTTCGTAGCCCGGCCAGAACTCGACCGCCAGATCCCAGGCCGGTTTGCGGTCCATACCGGTGACCTCGCTGACGGTCACCTCGAACCGCTCGCCTTTCAGCCCGACAATGGCGGTGTCGGCCGCCCGCAGGTTTGCCGACCACACCGGATGCTTGGGGCTGCCCCAGTTGGAGCCCACCAGCAGCAAGTCGTCTCCGCGCGGCACGTACAGCAGCGATGTGGTGCGCGGGATACCGGTTTTGCGGCCCGCGACGGTCAGCTCGATCGACGGCAAACCCGCTAGATCGAGCACACCCCGCCGACCACCGCTGACCCGCCGCACAAACCGTTCCAGCCGCATCACTATCGGCGCCGTGCGCATGACCCAGCGTTTCTGCGCGATCCGGCGAGCTACCGCGGGCAACGGATTCGACACCATAATTCGAAATCCTGACAGAAATCCGATATCGGACCACAGCTGGGACCGCCCGTTGAGACCAGCCTCACCCGCGCCATCACGAAATGCCCTCGATCGTGGCCGGTGGCCGAACAACGGCCACATCCGGTAACTCACCCTGGTAGGGCTCGATCTCGACCAGCGCCAATTGTCCGGCGCAACTCTGACTCAGGGTCGATGCGGGACGGTCCGCGGTGAGCACATTCGGGTTGCCGTGCCGACAGAAGGTGGGATCGGCCGGATCCGGGTCGTACCAGGCGCCTGTCGACAGCTGCGCGACCTGCGGCCGGACCGCGTCGTCGACGACCAACCCGGCCAGGCAGCTTCCACGATCGTTGAAGATCCGCACGATATCCCCGTCGCGCAGCCCTCGTACCGCGGCATCGTCGGGATGTAACCGCACCGGTTCTCGCCCACCGATTTTCACCGACCGACTGTGCGCGCCGACATCGAGCTGACTGTGCAGTTTGGTGCGCGGCTGATTCGCGACGAGCTGCAGCGGGAACCGTGTCGCGGCGCCCAGCCATTCCCGCGGTTCCAACCAGACCGGGTGGCCTGGGGTATCGGCATATCCGAACCCGTCGATCGTTTCGGAAAAGATCTCGATCTTGCCGCTGGGAGTGGTCAGCGGGAAGCGCTCCGGATCCGCGCGGAAATCCGCGAACAGCACCTGCTCCGGATCGGGCACCGCGACTGTGAACGACTCGCTGTCCCAGAATTCGTCGAACTCCGGGACCGTCGGATCGTCGAGCCCGGCGCGCCATTGCTGGTACAGGTGCCGCAACCACTCCGCGACGGTGCGTCCCTCGGTGAATTCCTTACCGACACCGATACTTTCGGCCAGTTCGGCGAAAATTGCGTAGTCGTCGCGCGAGGCGCCGTGCGGCCGGGTGAGCGCCTTCATCGGGAAGAACTCGCGATCGTTCTGCCCGGAGCCGAAGTCGTCGCGTTCGATGCTCATGGTCGCCGGGAGGACGACATCGGCGTGGCGCGCGGTGGCGGTCCAGAACGCATCGTGCACGACCACCGTCTGCGGCCGGGTGAACGCCGTGTGCAGTCTGGCCAGATCCTGGTGATGGTGAAAAGGGTTCCCGCCGCACCAATACACCAACTTGATATCCGGATAAACCAACCGCATACCGTTGAAATCGAACGGCTCCCCCGGATTCAGCAGCATATCGGCGATTCTGGCCACCGGAATGAACGTCGAAACACCATTGCGGCCCTGCGGAAATCTCGGCACCGACTGCCCGCGCGCCGGATCACCGACGTGCGCGCAAGATCCGTAACTGTGCCCGAATCCTCCACCTGGCAGACCGATCTGGCCCAGCATCGCCGCAAGCACCACCCCGAGCCACAGCGGTTGCACACCGTGCTCGGCACGCTGCAACGACCAGCTCACATTGATCATCGTGCGCGCGGCAGCCATCTCACGTGCCAGCGACCGGATCCGCTCGGCCGCCAGCCCGGTGATCGCTTCCGCCCACGCGGGATCCTTGACGACGCCATCGGTTTCGCCACGCACATAACCGATGAACCGTGCGTACCCGACCGTGTACCGATCCAGAAAATCGTTGTCCGCCAACCCATCCGCATCCAACACCTCGGCCAGCGCCAGCATCAGCGCCGCATCGCTACCCGGCCGCAGTGCGATCCACTCCGCCGCGGCCTCCGCCGGAATATCATCGCGCAGTGGGCTGATCGATACGAATCGGCAGCCGCGCGCCCGCGCGGCCGCGATCCAGGTTCTCGTGTTGTGCCGCGACACACCACCCGGCGACACCGCGGAGTTCTTCGGCGACAGCCCACCGAAGGCCACCACCAGATCGGTGTTTTCGACGAGCACGCTCTTGGCGGTCGCGTGCCCCTCGAACAGCCCCATCGAGCCGATCACATGCGGCAACAACACCTGTGAGGTTCCCAGACTGTAGCTGTGCACACTCCGGACATAACCGCCGAGACAGTTCAGAAACCGATGAACCTGACTCTGCGCGTGATGAAACCGCCCCGCACTCGACCACCCGTACGACCCGCCGTACACCGACTCCGCGCCGTACTCGCCGTACACCCGATTCAACTCACCGGACACCAACTCCACCGCGGTTTCCCACGGCACCGCGACAAACGACTCATCGCCGCGCCCGGGTGCACCCGGCCCGTGCGCCAACCACCCCTGTCGCACATAAGGCTGATCGATCCGCGTCGGATGATGTTGTGCCGAGGCCACATTCTCGATCAATGCCGTCGGTTCCGGATCCCCGCGCCACGGACGCACTGCGGTCAACCGCTGCCCATCGCTCTCGGCTTCGAACACTCCCCAGTGCGTCAGATGCGCGGCCATCACTCCACGGTAGCCCGGCCCACCGACAGGTTCACTTTGTTATGAATGCCGCGCTGGTTCGCGGCTTTGCCCGCCCGGCAATCTCAGATGCAGATGCTGAAGCTGAAGAAAGGACCCAGCGGGACGTTGAAGCAGAAAGCGACCGAACCGAACGCAGGAGTAACCGGTTCCGCCGATGCCGCAGGAGCGGCAAGAGCGCCAACAGATACGGTGATGGCGATCGCGGCGATCGCCGAGGCAATTCTGGTGGTCATTACAACGTTTCCTGACTGATCGACGATGACGATGCCCCCGACCAGAAATCGTTACGTCTACGATCATCCGCTGATCCCCAATCGGGCACAAGACCGCGCATCGACTCGTCGATCGAACCGGGTCAGCCGGTGCACCGCCCGACCCGGTTCGATCGGACTCAGGATTCGGATTCGATCGGCAGGCCCGCTTCGGTCCAGTCCTGGATGCCGGCACGGTAGGCACGGACGTTCGTATATCCGAGGGCTCGCAGTTCGACCGCGACGACCTCGCTGTTCTGGCAGGCGTAGTTCGAGCAGTAGGTCACGATGGGTGCGTGCCGGTCCGGAAGCAAACGCGCAGCTCGGGATTCCACATCAGCTTCGACCAAGGTGAGCGCGCCCGGCAGATGCGCTTTCTCGTAGTAGCCCGCACCGAGGGTGTCCAGGACCGTCACCGTACCGGCCTCGATCGCGGCGGCCAGTTCGTCACGGGCGATGACTGTGGTCATGAGATTTTCCTTCCTGATGACATACACAAATTTTATGTGCGTGCGCACGCTATTATATGCGTGCGGGTGCACGCAAGTGGTTAGAATCGGCACGTGACGCAATCGGAGAAGCATCGTGAGGCGGCCGGCACCGCATGGTCGGCACTGCTGCGGGTGCACGCCAACCTCGTCCCACGCTTGGATGCCGAGCTGCGCAGGGACTTCGGACTCCCACTCGCGTGGTACGACGTACTGCTCGAACTCGACGGCGTCGAACCACTGCGCATGACCGATCTCGGCGAACGCGTCGTGCTCAGCCGCACTCGGGTCAGCAGACTCGTCACCGAGATGACCGCGGCAGGCCTGGTCGCGCGCGAATCCAATCCCGACGACGGCCGATCCGCATTCGTCGCCATCACCGATGCCGGCAGGGAGCGTCTGCACGCGGCCGCGCCCGGCTATCTCGCGGGCATCGAGCGATGCTTCGCCGACAAGCTCGATCCGGACGAATTGCACACGCTCGCCGCAACTCTCCGCAAAATCCTCGGCCCGACCGACCTCGCCGTCACGCCCCGGCGGACTTCATAACACGCACGTCTGCATCGACTGCCAGTCGGCACGAATCAAACACTTTGGCAGTCAATGCAATCCGCGTCACATCCGCGCACAACTCGGCATCACTTCTGAAAGACTAACACTTCACAATGGCCTGTACCTTTGATTACAGGCACATCGAGCGTGCACCCCCGGAAAGGATGCAGCCCCTTGGCGATCGGCGCGGCGCAGCAAGCAGCACACCAATTTTCCTGCAGGCAAGGAGCGCGCTGATGTTCACGCGCTGGGGAAAACTCGTCTACCGGCTGCGCTTCGGCGTACTCGCGGTCGTGGTGGGCGCACTCCTTGCACTCGGTGCATACGGCTTCGGACTCGAGGACCACCTCAGCTCCGGCGGTATGGACGATCCCACTTCCGAATCCGCACAGGCCGCGCGCCTCGCCGACGCCGCCTTCGGACGCAATCACGACTTCGACGTCGTCGTGCTCTACACCGCACCGGACGGCAAGACCGTCGACGATCCGGAATTCAGCCAACCGATCATCGACAATCTGAACAGCCTGCCGCGCAAGTACCCGAACGAGATCACCGGCGTCAACGCGTCCTACTGGCGCGTCGACGGCGCGAAGATCAGCGGTGCGAAGGCGGCCACCGAAGACAAGAAGCGCGCCGTGGCCGCGATCGCCATCGCGGGCGACAACGACACCGACTCCGTGCGCAACTTCCGCAAAGTCAAGGACGCCTTCACAATCCCCGGCATCGACGTGCAGGTCAGCGGCCTGCAGGCGGTGGCGGGCACACTCAACGACACGATGGCCGACGACGTGCACCGCATGGAAGTGCTGGCCATCCCCGCCGTCGCGGTGCTGCTGTTCTGCATCTTCGGTGGCCTCGTCGCGGCCGCCCTGCCGCTGCTCGTCGGTGGACTCACCGTGATCGGCGCCTCCGGCATCATCATGTTCCTGACCCGCTTCACCGAGGTCAATTCCTTTGTCTCCTCGGTCCTGTCGATGATCGGCCTCGGCCTGGCCATCGACTACGGCCTGTTCATCGTGAGCCGATTCCGCGAAGAACAGGCCGCAGGCTACGACACTCGCGCCGCAGTACGCCGCACCGTCGTCACCGCCGGACGCACCGTCGTGTTCTCGGCGACCATGATCATCGCCAGCCTCGGCAGCATGCTGCTGTTCCCTCAGGGCTTCCTCAAATCGATGGCCTACGGAGCCATCGCGACCGTCCTGCTGGCCGCCTTCACCGCCATCACCATCCTGCCCGCCAGCCTGGCCGTCCTCGGTCCGCGCGTGGATATGTTGGGGTTCAACCGGTTCCGAAGAACCAAGACCGCCGAACAAATCGAGGGCGGTTTCTGGGGAAAAACCACACGCTGGGTGATGCAGCGACCGCTCACCGTCGCGATCCCACTGGTCATCGTGCTCTTCCTGCTGATCATCCCGGTCAAGAACCTCATCTTCGGCGGCTTCAGCGAGCGATATCTGCCACCGGACAACCCGACTCGCGTCGCACAGGAACAGATCGACACCTTCTTCCCACAGCGCCGATCCGATCCCATCGAACTCGTCTTCGTCGCCGACAACAGCACGCCGGTCGGCGAGGCCTGGCGCGCGGCCGGACACGCCCCCGGGTTGGCCAGCCAGTTCGAGATGCCGTCCAAATCCTCGACCCAGGACAACGTCTACCGCTCAAAGGCGACACTGGTGAACCCGAACGAAGGCGGGGAAACCATCGAATACCTCCGCAAGATGGAACTCCCCGACGGCGTCAGCATGTACGTCGGCGGCATTCCGGCCATGCAGAAGGACAGCATCGACGCACTGCTCTACCGCATCCCGGTCATGATCGCCCTGGTCCTGTTCGTGACCACGCTGCTGATGTTCCTCACCTTCGGCTCGCTGGTCCTGCCGATCAAGGCCGCACTGATGAGCGCGCTCGGCCTCGGCTCCACCCTCGGCATCCTGACCTGGATCTTCGTCGACGGCCACGCCGCAGGACTATTGAACTTCACCCCGCAGCCGATCCAGTCGAATGTGCTCGTGCTGATCATCGCGATCATCTACGGCCTGTCCACCGATTACGAAGTCTTCCTGCTCTCCCGCATGGTCGAGGCCAGGGCCAAAGGCGCGAGCACCAGCGACGCGGTGCACACAGGCACAGCCCACACCGGCCGCATCATCACCGCCGCGGCGCTGATCCTGCTCGTGGTGACCGGTGCGTTCGCCTTCTCCGATCTGGTGATGATGCAGTACATCGCCTACGGCATGATCGCCGCATTATTCATTGATGCGACCGTGCTGCGCATGCTGCTGGTACCCGCAGTCATGAAACTGCTCGGCGACGACTGCTGGTGGGCGCCGGCCTGGATGAAGCGTCTCCAGGAGAAAATCGGGCTCGGCGAACCTATTCTGGACGATGAACGCCCGGGCACCGAGGATACGCACGAGCCGATCGAGACCACACCGATCACGCCGCGGCTCCCCACCGTCACCACTGGACGGTCGAACGGTTCGTAGTCACCCCACGAAAGGGAACGCCACACGCCGCCTCGGGAGGTACGCTCACCGCCGGAAAGCCCGCGGACCCGATCGCCGAACCGGCGACCTGGTCAACCACCGGCCAACTGGACCGAAGGACGACCGCGATGTGCAGCTACCGTCTCGATGCCGAATACGCCGATCCGACACCTTTGAAGGTGCGGATCAATACCCACGAGCGCTATTCGGAGCGTCCCGACGACCCAACCGCGAATGTGCTGACCGCGCTGGAACTCACCGGAGCCGAACATCTAGCCGATATCGGCTGCGGCGACGCCCGGTTCCTCGCCCACCTCGCCGAGACCGGTCACCGGGGTCCGCTGGTCGGTATCGACACCTCTCCCGCAATGGTCGCCGCCGCCAATGCAGTACCCGGGGTCCGCGGCGTATTCGGCAGTGCCGACCGGATCCCGTTCGACGACAACAGCTTCGACGCGCTCACCGCACGACATATGCTGTATCACCTCGCGAATCCGCTGGCCGCGCTCAGGGAGTTCCGGCGCACGACCAAACCCGGCGGGACGATTGCCGTGGTCGTCAATCATCCCGGAACCTACCCATACACCACCGAACTCGTGGCCGCGCATGCCGCGACCTACGGCCTCGGCGTGGGCGAGGCGATGACCGTCGACTCCGACACCTTGCCGGAGCTGATGTCCGAGGTTTTCGGCGAGGTGCGGATCCAGCGATCGGATAATGCACTCGTCTTCGATACTCCGGATCCGCTGGTGCGCTTCGCCGAGGCGCTGTTCACGTTCTACGGCGTCACGCCGAACTACCCACGACGGCAGGCGATTCTGAACGATCTGCGCGAGGACGTCGAGGATTGGTTCACCCACCATCCGGGCCAGACGTGGCGCGATCCCAAGGGGTACATCGTCGCCACGGCCGTCGTCGATCACCAGGGCAGCGCACCTTCGGCATCGACGTAGCTTCCGGTGGGCCCATCGGGGCCGAGCTGCGCCATGCGTACGATGATCTCGGCACCTTGCTCCAACGTCTGGGTGCCGGTATTCCCGTTGAGATCGGTCTTCGTGAAACCGGGCTCCACCGCATTGATCCGGATACCCGGGAAGGCCTTCGCGTACTGCACGGTGAGCATGTTGACCACCGTCTTCGACGCCGGATACGCGACACCCGGGTAGGCGTGTGCCGGGGTGCCCGGGGTCGAGACCCTGGTCAGCGACGCAAGACCGCTGCTGACATTGACCACGACCGGCGCCGCCGAGCGCTGCAGCAGCGGCAGGAAGGCGTGCAGGACGCGTACCGTGCCGAAAACGTTGGTGTCGAAGGTCTTTCGCATCACACCCGCGGTCAGGTCCGCAGCGCCGACGACGTTGTTCCGGTCGGTCATCTCCGCTTGGATACCGGCATTGTTGACCAGGACATCCAGACCACCGTCGGCCTCGATGGTCCGCACCGCGGCCGCGACGGACGCATCGTCGGTGATATCGAGCTGAACTGCCCGCGCGCCCAACTCCTCGGCCGCCTGACGACCGCGCTCGGCGTCGCGGCTGCCGAGGTAAACGGTGTGGCCCGCCGCGACGAGTTGGCGGGCGGTCTCGAAGCCGAGACCCTTGTTCGCTCCGGTGATCAATATTGCTGCCATGCCACCCACGCTAGGTTTTAGAGCGCGCTCGAAGTCAAGGACCTTCCTGGTAGCGCAACGTAGTCAGATCGCTCTTCTCCTTTTGGCAAACGGTTGTCGCTGGGTGCTGAGTGTTGCTTTGTAGGTGATTTGTGGTGGGATTTGGGCGATGAGATTACATAAGTAGATGCGCATATCTACATATCTGAATGCAATATCGTACTGTATTGTCGGCGCCTTCAACTCCTTCACCATGGCCCCGGTCTTCGTATAGAACGCCAACATGAGCCGATTCCCCTGTGCCTCAATTTCTTTCCCACTGCCCCTACCCCGCGCAGCCCGACACCCCCGCTCCCCCAGTCGGGTTCACCACGGCAAATGTTGCAGTTGAGACCGGCGCCCATTACCGATAACAGCATCCTCCCCGAGAGAAGACGACCGACCAGTTACTCTCGTCGCGTGGTCCCGCCCGACTCGGCCTGCACCGGAGGTCCACGAGCGCCCGTCACCCGCCCAGGAAGCAGGAGTTCGATGCGATCGCTGCGTAGCCGCCATATCTTGATCACGCTGGTAGCCGGCACCGCCGGCGTAATAGCCGGTGGTCCAACGCCCGCGATGGCACAGCCCGCGCCGCCTGCGCAGGTCCAGCCGCTCGGCTCGGACTTTCTCTGGGGCGTCGCCGCATCGGGATATCAGTCCGAAGGGTATGCGCCGGATAGCAATTGGTCCCGGTACGTGGCCGCGGGCAAGACGGACGACGCCTATCTGGAGTCCGTCGACTTCTACCATCGCTACCGGTCCGATATCGATCTGGCCGCGCAGCTCGGCGTCAAGGTCTATCGGATCGGCATCGAGTGGGCGCGCGTCCAGCCGCGGCCGGGTGAATGGGATGAGGCCGGACTTCGCTTCTACGACAATGTGATCGCCGCGATCACGGCTGCCGGGATGCGTCCGATGCTCACCATCGATCACTGGGTGTATCCGGGTTGGGAGGTCGACCGCGGCGGCTGGTCGAATCCGAATATCGTCGAGGACTGGCTCGCCAACGCGCGCACCGTCGTCGACCGATATGCCGCGGCCGCCCCGCTGTGGGTCACCTTCAACGAACCTGCGGCCTACATCATGAACGAGACCTCGCACGGCGGCCTCTCCCCCGCCGCCATTCCGATGATGCAAGACCGAATCGCCCAGGCGCACAATGCCATCTACGACTACATCCACGCCGTGCAGCCGGGCGCGATGGTCACCAGCAATGTCGCCTACATTCCGGCCGGTGAGGATGCGGTCAACGGCTCGTTCATCAATGCGGTCGCCGCGAAACTCGATTACATCGGCATCGACTACTACTACGGCGCGTCCCCCGAAACCGTTACCGAGCTGAGCTTCAGCCAGCTGTGGAACAACCCCTTGGAGCCGGAGGGCATCTACTATGCACTGCAACACTATTCACGCAAGTTCCCAGGCCGCCCGCTTTACATCGTCGAGAACGGCATGCCCACCGAAAACGGCATGCCCCGAGCCGACGGCTACACCCGCGCCGACGACCTCCGCGATACCGTCTACTGGCTGCAGCGCGCCAAGGCCGACGGCATGAACCTCATCGGCTACAACTACTGGAGTCTCACCGACAACTACGAATGGGGTTCCTACACACCGCGTTTCGGCCTCTACACGGTCGACGTCCGCACCGACCCCACCCTCACCCGCAAGCCCACCGACGCAGTACCCGCATACACCGCCATCACCCACCGGGGCGGCGTCACCCCCGACTACCGCCCGACCCGCGCCCCCAAACCCTGCTCCTTCGTCGATGCCGCGGCCAGCTGCGCCGACCCGGTCACCGTCCCTCGCTAGCCGAATCAAGGGGTCGGCACCCGTGGGTGCCGACCCCAACCCATGTCAGGATCCGGTGAACTGATCACCCGAGATCGAGCGCGACTGCTCGCCGTCGACGCCGACCGGGATGTCGCCCTCGAGAGTGGTGCGGTACAGCACGCGGGTGACATCGAGGTGGTTGAGGTCGCCCGGAGCCAGGTGGGCGGTGGCGCGGTTGTCCCAGAATGCCAGGCTGCCCTTTTCCCAACGGAATCGGACGGTGTAGGCCGGGTTCGACAGTTCGTCGAACAGCAATTGGAGTACGGCGTCGCTCTGTGCCGGACTCAGCCCGACGATGTGGGTGGTGAAGCCGGGGTTGACGAACAGCACCTTCTCACCGGTCACCGGGTGCACGCGCACGACGGGATGTTCGGTCACCAGCGGGGCATCGGCGACCTTCTTCGCGTAGTCACTCTCTTCGTTCCATGCCGGACGGCTGCCGCCGAACCGGTGCACGGCCCGCAGCCCCTCGACGAACGTGCGCAGCGACTCGGGCAGGTTCGCGTAGGCGGCGGCGAGATTCGTCCAGCTGGTGTCCCCACCGCGTTCCGGTGCGATCTCGGCCCGCAGCAGTGAGGCGGCGGGCGGGTTGATCAGTGCGGAGACATCGGTGTGCCAGTGGTTGGTGTAGGTGAATTTCTTGATGCCGAAACGCTTTTCGTAGAGTCGGCTGTCGACGGCCAGAATTTCGGGGAACTCGGTCGGCGCGTCATCGTCGTAGGGATGTGACGGCGTGACGGCGCCGAATCGCCGGGAGAAGGCGATGTGTTCGGCGTGACCGATGTGCTGGTCGCGGAAGAACAGCACCTTGTATTCGTAGAGGGCCGCGGTGATGTCGGCGACCTCCTGATCGGTGAGTTCGGCCCGCAGGTCGACGCCCGCGATCTCGGCGCCGATATGTCCGGCGACGGGCGTGATCCGGAGGGTGGTGATGGGCTCGCTGACAGTGGTCATGGTCGTACCTTCTTCGGCAATGGATGGGAATGGTCGGCGGAGCTCGGGCGACAACCGCTGCTGCCCATTCGCATGAAGTCGACGGCGCGCCGCCTGGTCAGTCGGGGACTCATGCGCCGAGTTCGGTTCGTACCCGGGTGAATTGGCTTTCCACCGGTGCCAGCCCGTAGTGCCCGCGCAGTGTCGTCGCGGTGTAATCGGTGCGGAACAGGCCACGCTCCTGCAGGATCGGGACCACCCGGTCCACGAAGTCCTCGAGGCCGCCCGGCAGGTACGGCGGCATGATGTTGAAGCCGTCGGCGGCGCCGTTGTCGAACCAGGACTGCAGTTCGTCGGCGATATCGGCGGGTGTGCCTGCGAAGGTCCGGTGCCCGCGCCCGCCGCCCAGTTTGCCGATGAGCTGGCGCACCGTGAGGTTCTCGCGCTCGGCGAGTTCCTTGACCAGCGTGAATCTGCTCTTTCCGCCCTCGATTTCGCTCTCCGCGGGCAGCGGCGGCAGTGGTGCGTCGAGTGCGTGTTCGGTGAGATCGACACCGAGCAGCGCGGACAGCTGCCGCAGGGCGTAATCCGGTGAGATGAGGTCGGTGAATTCCTGTTCGAGGGCCAGCGCTTCTTCGCGGGTGTCGGCGATGAACGGCACCAGACCGGGCAGCACCTTGAGTTCATCGGCCGAGCGACCGTACTTCGGCAACCGCGCCTTCAGGTCCCGATAGAACGCCTGTCCCTCCGCGAGCGAACGCTGTGCGGTGAACACGGCCTCGGCGTAGCGCGCGGCGAAATCCTTACCGCTCTCCGACGAGCCGGCCTGCACCAGCAGTGGCCGCCCCTGCGGGCTGCGCGGCGAATTCAGCGGGCCGCGCACCCGGAACCGATCGCTGGCGTAGTCGATGGTGTGCACCTTGTCCGGGTCGGCGAAGATGCCCTGGTCCGGATCGAGCACGATCGCCGAAGACTCCCAACTGTCCCAGAGCCGCACGGTGACATCCACGAACTCCTGTGCCCGCTCGTAGCGCCTGGCATGTTCGGGAATGGCGTCGAAGCCGAAGTTGAAGGCCTCGTCCTCGTTGCCCGAGGTGACGATATTCCAGCCCGCTCGACCGCTGCTGATGTGATCGAGGGAGGCGAATTTGCGGGCCAGGTTGAACGGTTCGTTGTAGGTGGTCGACGCCGTCGCGATGAGCCCGACTCGTTCGGTCGCCGCGGCGATCGCGGCGAGCAAGGTGACCGGCTCGAATACGGCGAGGGTATTGCGCTTGATCCGAGGTCCGATGGCCAATCCGTCGGCGAAGAAGACCGAATCGAGTTTGCCGCGTTCGGCGATCCGGCCGAGCTCCTGGAAGTGCCGCACATCCAGTACCCGGCGCTCATCGGTCCGGGGATGCCGCCAGGCCGCCTCATGATGGCCGACGCCCATCAGGAAGGCGTTGAGGTGGAATTGCTTGCGGGGTAACGACATCGGAGTCCTTAACGGGAGGGTTCGGCGCGCCACCGGGACAGGCGGCGTTCGAGAGCGACGAGTAGGCCGTTGAAACTCAGCCCGAGCAGCGAGATGGCGATGATGCCCGCATACATATTCGGGATCTGGAAGTTCTGCTGGGCCGCGGTGATCAAGTAGCCGAGTCCGGCACGGGCACCGACCATTTCGGCGGCGATGAGCACCAGGATCGAGGATGCCGCCGCCATTCGTACGCCGGTGAAGATCGATGGCACGGCGGCGGGCAAAATCACCTTTTGGAACAGCCGAATCGGCGAGAAGCCGAGCGAGACGGCGGATTTGATCAGCAGCGGGTCCACGGTGCGCACACCGGTGATGGTGTTCAACAGGATCGGGAAGAAGCTCGCGTACACCACGAGCGCGATCTTGGAGGTCTCCCCGATGCCCAGGATCAGGATGAACACCGGCAGCAGCGCCAGTGCCGCGGTGTTGCGGAACAATTCGAGGATCGGGTTCAGAAAGTCCGCCACCGCTCGATACCAGGCGATGGCGACACCGACCGGAATGGCCACCGCGAGCGCGAGCGAGAATCCGATCGCCGACCGGGTCAGGCTCGTCGAGACGTGCTCCCACATCTCACCGCTCTGCACGAGATCGATGAAGGCCTGCGCGACGGTCGAAAACGGCGGCAGGAAGACCTCGTCCACCAAACCGAGACGCGGCGCCGCCTCCCACACCGCGACCAGCAGACCGATGGCGAAGGTGGGCTTGAAGATTCGCCACGCAAGCAGCGCGACCGCCCGCACTACCCGCGACACATCGATTTTGCGTGTCGGCGCGGATTCGGCCCGGCTGCGGACGACAACCGGCCGTGACTTCTCGACGACTTGCACTGCGCTAGACATGAACCGGCTTCCTCTCGGTGCTCGTGGCCGACAGCGACTCGCGTTCGAGTCCCTGCGCCCGGGTAACTTCGCTCTGCAACTGCGACCAGATCTGGTGCCGTGCCTCCCGGAAGGGTTCGCTGGAGCGCACATCCGCACCGGAGTTCCGGTCGATATCGATATCGATCACGGACTTGACCCGCCCGGGACGTGAGGTCAGCACGGCGACGCGCTGGCCGAGGTAGACGGCCTCGTCGATGCCGTGGGTGATGAACAGAATCGTCTTGCCGGTGGCCCGCCAGATCCGTAACAGCTCGTCCTGCAACGACTCCCGAGTCTGGGCGTCGAGTGCGGCGAACGGCTCGTCCATCAGCAGCACCTCCGGGTCGAAGGCGAGGCTGCGGGCGATGGCGACTCGCTGTTTCATGCCGCCGGACAGCTCATGCGGGTATCGGTCGCCGAATCCGGCCAGACCCACCAGTTCCAGGTATTCGTCGGCGATCTTCCGGCGTTCCCGACGCCGGACACCCTTCGCTTCCAAACCGAATTCGATATTTGCCCGGGCGGTGCGCCACGGCAGCAGCGCGTACTGCTGGAAGACGATGCCGCGATCCAGACCAGGACCGCTGATCGGCTTGCCGTCCAACAGGATTCGCCCGGCACTCGGCTTACTGAGCCCGCCGAGGAGATCGAGCAGCGTCGACTTCCCGGAACCGCTCGGGCCCACAAGCACCAGGAACTCGCCATCGTGCAGTTCCAACGAAATATCCTCGATCGCGGTGAACTCCTGGTTCGAGCCACGGACCGGGAACTGTTTGCGCACTCCGGTGAGTGCGAGTTTCACCTGACTCATTTCGACGCGACCACCTCTCCGGTCGGACCGGTGGTCGGACCGTAGGTCCCGTTGGCGTACGGGTTGTCCTTGTTGGTGTACAGATCCTTCGCCGTCAGCTTTCCGGCGGGCACATCACCGTTGCGGACCAGCCAATCGATCCAGATCTGCAGTTCCTTCTCCGCGATCACCGCGCCGGGGACCGGCAGGCCCGGGCTCCGCCAGAATTTCAGCAGCTCGGTGTTCTCGTTGCGTCCGCGCTTGTTGATGATCGAGGTGAAGCGCGCGACCACCTCGTCGCGCGGGGTCACCTGCAGCCAGCGCGTCGCCCGCGCCGTCCCCTGGACGAAGTCCTTGACGGCCTCCGGGTTCTGGGCGATGTAGTCCTTGCGGAAAACATAAGTGCCGTAGTCGAATTGGCCGAACAGATCCTTATCGGTGTAGAGCGCGTGGATACCGCCGCGCCCGGATGCGCTCTCCCGGAAGACTCCGCCCAGCGCGCCGACATCGATCTGGCCCTTGCGCAGGGCGTCCTCGGTATTGGCCGGCGGCACCACGATCAACTCGACCTGTTTGATCTCTTGGTCGGTGAGGCCCTGCTGGTGCAGCCATTCCCGGGTGATGAATTCATGGTGTGCGCCAAGGGTATTGATGCCGACCTTCTTGCCGATCAGATCCCTGGGCGAGTTGATGCCCGAATCGTCACGGACGAAGTAGCCGGTGAACGACTGCGCATCCGCGCCGTACGAGCTGAGCACCGACGTGACGGGCGCGCCGCCCGCGGCCAACTTGACGACCGCGCCGTTGAAGGCGCTGCCGAACTCGATCTGACGGGTCGCGGCGGCCTGGATATTCGCTGGTCCGCTGGTGGTGTCACCCTCCCAGTGCAGCGCGATCTTGCTGAAGTAGCCGAGATCGTCCGCCAGTTCGTAGGCCGAGACCTGGCCGGTCGATCCCTGGTAGCGCAGTACGGCCTTGCCGTCGGCGTTGGTGCCCGGCTCGGATTTTCCGCAGCCGGCGAGCACCGCGACCGCGGTGGGAATGGTGAGTACGGCGGCCACCGCACGGACGAACCGTGGCCTGGTTTTCTGGGACAGCGTCATGGAAGTTCTTTCACGGAATGCGCACTGCCGCAGCGCTGTAGGGCACGCCGCAACGGCAGGTAAAGCGCAGAGGATTACCTGATTCGAGCAATGCGGCGACCAATTTCGGCGACCGCGGATTCAGGCGCGACAGACTCCATGGGGCAGGCGCATGAAATCCACCGTGCGACGGCGGATCAGCGCAATGGATTCGATCATGTCAACGACCTTCGTGGGTTTCGGATAGAAGCGGCGACCCCGCGGCTTTGTGTCCATGGTGGGGTCGCCCGCCAGCGACGACAATGCCGATTTCACATTGTGAAAATCACGGTGAGTACAACTCCACCGGCGCATCGGTGATGGCGGCGGTGGACTGGAACAGTGGCCCGATCCGGCCCGCGATCTGCCGCATAGCGGGCACGATGCCACGCACCAGTTCCTCGTTCAGCCGCGCGGAACGGGCCTGCACGCCGAGCGCACCCCAAACCTGCTTATCCGGGCCGAGGACCGGCACCGCCACCGAGCGGACCGGATCCTCGCGCTCGATGAGCTCTACGGCGAAACCGCTGCGCCGCACGCGATCCAGATCCATCAGTGGCGCAGGCCGTCGATCGAGTCCGTCGACAACGGGCGAGAAGGCCAGCAGTGCCTGGCCGACGGCACTGGAACGCAATGGCTGGCGGGCTTGCGGCAACTGGTTGGGGCAGAAGTACACCGGCGGCCGCGCCTGAAAGACCGTGACCGCGTCCCGGTCGTCGGCGATGCTCAGGCTTACGGTGATCTTGATGCCCGCGGCCAGCGCATAGAGGTGCGGTGCGGCCGCGTCGATGCCCAGCCGCGACAGCGCGGGCCGGGCCAGCGAAGCGAGCCCGTGCCCGATGCGATAGCGATCGGTCGCCGGATCCTGCTCCAGCAACCGACCCCGCACCAATGCCTGGGCCAGCCGGTAAGTCGTGCTGACCGGAAGTCCGGCCCGATGCGCCAATTCGCTCACCGACAGTTCGGGATCATCGCCCTCGAAGCAGTTCAGTACGTGAATCGCGCGGTCGACCGCTTGGGCACCCGAACGGGGTTGATCGGCGGCAGTCATGGTTCCTCCTGATATTTCTACCGATCGGGATGTGGCAGGAACTATCGCCGGATCATCCGGGCGCGGCAATGGTTCTGCGCCCGCTGCGCCGATTCCTCGCGCAAGAATGTCGATGCCGTCAAAATCGCGCTGATTCGAAGGGTTTCGCGATCCCGACGACGCACACAGAATTGAATTCCCCGCGCTGACCCCGCATTCCGCCGACGATTGCCGCTTTCTCGCTGCAATCCCGACGTATCAGGAGCAGACGCATGAGTGAACTCTGGCAGACCAGCACCGATGTACTGGTGATCGGCGGCGGTCCGGCCGCAGCATGGGCGGCCATCCACGCACGGGAGGCCGGCGCCGAGGTGACCCTGGTGGACAAGGGCTACTGCGGAACCAGCGGTGCGACAGCACCTTCCGGCACCGGCGTCTGGTACGTCGCCCCGGAGGCGACCGCCCGTGCGAATGCCAAGGCCAGCCGGGAGGCGCTCGGCGGCCATCTCGCCGATCACTATTGGATGGATCGGGTCCTCGATCAGACCTACACCAACATGAATCGGCTTGCCGTGGAGGGCAAGTACCCGTTCCCCACCGATCCGGCGACCGGCGAACAGCTGCGCACCGGGGTGCAGGGCCCGGAGTACATGCGCCGGATGCGCGCGTGGGTCAAGCGGCTCGGTGTCCGGATCCTCGACCATTCACCGGCTCTCGAACTGCTTGTCGACGATGCGGGCACGGTCCGCGGCGCGGCGGGATATCAGCGTCAACTCGACCGCGACTACCGCATCGCGGCGGGTGCGGTGGTGCTGGCCAGTGGCGGGTGTGCATTCCTGTCGCGCGCGTTGGGCACCAATGTCGATACCGGTGACGGCGCACTGATGGCCGCCGAGGTAGGGGCGCGCTTCTCCGGCATGGAATTCTCCAATGCCTACGCGATCGTGCCGAAGGGTTCGACCATCACCAAGACCGCCTACTACGGCTACGCGACGTTCTTCCACGAGGACGGACAGGTACTCGAGGGCGCGGGCTCCACGAAGGGCCGTTCGGTGATCGCCCGAACCCTGTTGTCGGAGAAGGTATTCGCCCAACTCGACCGCGCCGACCGGTCGGTGCAGACGCAGATGCGGCTCGGTCAGCCCAACTTCTTTCTGCAGTTCGATCGGCGCGGTATCAATCCGTTCACCGATCGCTTCGAGGTCGATCTGCTCGCCGAGGGCACGGTGCGCGGCACCGGCGGTATCGATGTCGTGGCCGACGACTGCGCGACAACGGTGCCTGGTCTGTTCGCGGCGGGCGATGCGGCGACCAGGGAACGCATCTGCGGTGGTTTCACCGGTGGCGGCAGCCACAATTCGGCATGGGCGATGTCGTCGGGAAGTTGGGCCGGTGCGGGTGCGGCAAGGTTCGCGCTCGCCTCGTCTCGGCCCGACGATGCCGCTCTGCGCGGCGCGGGACGAACCGGCTTGCGGCCCGGCGACTCCCCCACCCTCGATGCCGCCGAGGTCGTCGAGGCCGCGCAGGGCGAGCTGATTCCGTTCCAGAAGAACTACCTGCGCCACGGCGAGCGACTGCGGCCCGCACTCGACGCACTCGACACGCTCTGGGAGCGCGCAGGCAAGGAGCTCGGTGGCCGCACCGGTGACGATCGCATCCGGGCCAGGCAGGCCGCCGCCATCACCGCGGTCGGTCGGCTCATGTACGAATCGACTCTGGCGCGCACCGAGACTCGCGGCATGAGCAAGCGCGCCGACCATCCGGAACCGGATCCGGCGCAGCGCCACCACATTCTGTCCGGCGGCCTCGACGCCGTGTGGACCAAGACTGCCGCGGTCGCGTCATGATCGAGGTCGTACTCGCAGAGGCCTGCATCGGCTGCGATAAATGTGTGGACGCCTGCCCCACCAACGTATTCGACCGCACCGATTCCGGGATCCCGATCATCGCAAGGCAATCCGACTGCCAGACCTGCTTCATGTGCGAGGCCTACTGCCCCACCGACGCCCTCTACGTGGACCCCGAATCGACCCCACTGCCTCCCGGCAGCCCGATCGCACAGGACCAGATCGGCCGCTACCGCGAGAAAATCGGCTGGGGCAAAGGCCGAACCGCGGGCAGTCTGCTCGCCATCGGCCCCCGACTCCCCCACGGCGCACCGCCGCCCCGCCTGCGGCACTAACCGCGGTAGCCGAGTTGTTCGAGGAGACCGTCGAGTTGGAGTTCGAACAGCTCGGCACGGTCGGTGAAGGTGTCTGTGCCGTATTGATCGAAGACGTCGAAGGTTACGGCGCCGAACAGGCCGACCCACATGGTGATGCCGCGGGCGACGAGCCAGTCCGGGAGGTCGTGGTCGAATGCGGCCCTGATATCCGTGAAATTGGCTGCGAGCGCCGAGGATAACGGGCGCTCCTTGACCGGAGCGGTGAGCATGTCTGCGCGGTACGCGCGAGCGAAGAGGGTTTGCATGGTCGCGATGACCCGCGTGCCGGGCACAGTGGTCTGCTCGGCGGGGGCGTCGTAGCCCGGCACCGGAGTGCCGAACAAGAGTCCGTAGCGGGCCGGTTCGGCCAGCGCCCAGCCCCGGACGGTACGACCGACGATGCGCAGGCCCTCGATCGGATCGTCGGGGGCATCGGCCAGCGCCGCGTCGACCGCGTCGCCGAGTGCGTTGTAGCCGTCGATCACCAGCAGCGTCAGCAGTTCATCGCGGCTGCGCACATAGCGGTATACCGCCGACGACACCACACCGAGATCGCGGGCAACCGCGCGCAGCGAGAGGGCCGCCGCGCCGTCGGTGGCCAGATGTTCGCGGCCGATCCGGACGATATCGTTCATGGTCTGGGCCCTGGCCCGGGCACGTGGTGTCGTCGCCATACCGATCACCATGCGCGCTCCAGAGAGCGATGTCAACTAATGCGAGCACTGCTCTTGACTTTGGTCGGTTCCGACTGCATGCTTGTGCACAACAGAGAGCACCGCTCACCAAAGTAGACAAGGACGCACTATGTCGGAGCTGCACATCGTCACCGGAGCCGGGCCCACCGGAACCACCATTGCCGAGCAATTGGCCGCGGCGGGCAAACAGGTACGGGTGCTGACTCGTTCCGGAGGCGGCCCCGATCATCCACTCGTCGAGCGACGCAAGGTCAATGTGACACTGCCCGAACAGCTTTCGGGCGAATTCGATGGCGCGACCGCCGTTTACCATTGCCTGGGCGGCTCGGAATATACGGCCAAGGCTTGGCGCGCGGAGCTGCCGCCGGCTGAGCGCACCGTGCTCGACGAGGCCGAAAACGCCGGCGTGGTCGTGGTTTTCGCGGAAAATATCTACTCCTACGGCAAGGTGGACGGTCCCATCACCGAAGACCTGCCGCGCAATGCCGATTTCGGCAAGCCCAGCGTCCGCACCCAACTGGTGCGCGCTCGCGAGGCACACGCCGCCGCGACGGTAAGCGTCGCCGCCGCGGACTTCCTGGGCCCATATGTGCGGGCGTCGCAGGCCGGGGAGCAGGTCTTCGTCCCGATTCTCACCGGCAAGCGAGTGCAGGCATTCGGCAAGCTGAATCTGCCGCACTCCTACACCTATATGCCCGACCTTGCCGCCGCCATGATCCGCGCGGCCGCCGACGAATCGGTCTGGAATTCCTTCCTGCACGCCCCGACCGCGCCGCCGATCACCCAGCAGCAACTCTTCGACGCGATCGCCGCCGCCGCCGGCCTCGCAGCCCCCAAGGTGTTCGCGGCACCAGCCGCCCTGCTGCGCATGATGGGACTCACCAATGAGACGATGCGCGAGCTCGCCGAGATGAGTTACCAGGTCACGCGGCCGTTCGTGCTGGACTCGTCGGCCAGCGAGCAGCGCCTCGGCCTGCATCCGACGCCGATCGAGGAGGCCATCGCGGCCACCGTCGCCTGGTGGCAGACCCAGCTCTGAGTCTTTGCTACTCGGTAGTAGTGTTACCGGTGTCACTGGCGACACGGATCGAGGAGCACCACAATGGACCAGCGAGAAACGGATTTCGACGTACTCGTGGTCGGTTCGGGATTCGGCGGCAGCGTCACCGCGCTGCGGCTGATCGAGAAGGGCTACCGGGTCGGTGTGCTCGAGGCCGGTCGACGCTATACCGATGACGAGCTGCCCGAAACCAGCTGGGACCTGCGCAAATTCCTGTGGGCGCCCAAGCTGGGCTGCTACGGCATCCAGCGCATCCACCCGCTGCGCAATGTGTTGATCCTCGGGGGTGCGGGGGTCGGCGGCGGTTCGCTCAACTACGCCAACACCCTCTACGTGCCGCCGGAGCCGTTCTTCCAGGACCAACAGTGGCGCGATATCACCGACTGGCGCGCCGAACTGACCCCGTACTACGAGCGCGCGAAGAAGATGCTCGGCGTCGTGCAGAACCCGCATCTGACACCGGCGGACGAGGTGTTCAAAAAGGTCGCCGACGATATGGGCTGCGGCGAAACCTTCGTGCAGACCCCGGTCGGCGTCTTCTTCGGCGAGCCGGGAAAGACCGTGGCGGATCCGTACTTCGGAGGTGTCGGACCGGACCGCACCGGCTGCCTCGAATGCGGTGAATGCATGACCGGCTGCCGCCACGGCGCGAAGAACACCCTGGTGAAGAATTACCTATATCTCGCGGAAAAATCTGGCGCGCAGGTGATTCCGATGACGACGGTGACCGCTATCCGGCCGCTGCCCGACGGCACCTGGGATATCTCGACCGAACGCACCGGCGCATGGTTCCGCAAGCGCCCGCACACCTACACCGCCGACCAGGTCGTACTCGCCGCAGGCACGCTCGGCACCCAGAAGTTGTTGCACGCCATGCGGGATCGGGGTGTGCTCCCCGAGTTGTCGGACCGACTCGGCCAACTCACACGCACCAACTCCGAATCCATTGTGGGCGCGGCGACCCGGAAGGTGAATCCGGATGTCGACTTCACCCGTGGCGTCGCGATCACGTCATCGATCCACCCGACCCACGACACCCATATCGAGCCGGTGCGCTACGGCAAGGGCTCGAATGCGATGGGACTGCTGCAGACCCTGATGGTCGACGGCGGCGGCCGGGTGCCGCGCTGGCTGCGCTTCCTCGGTCTGGTCGTGCGAAACCCGTTCACGCTCATCAGTTTCCTGAGCGTGAAGAACTGGAGTGAGCGCACCATCATCTCACTGGTGATGCAGCACCTCGACAATTCGATCACCACCTACACCAAGCGCACCCTGTTCGGCCGCAAGCTCACCAGCAAACAGGGTCACGGCGAACCCAATCCGACCTGGATTCCGGCGGGCAACGAGGTGACCCGCAAGGTCGCGGAGGAAATCGGCGGCGTCGCGGGCGGCAGCTGGGGCGAAGTCTTCAATATCCCGCTCACCGCCCACTTCCTCGGCGGCGCACCCATCGGCGCGGACCGCGGCACCGGCGTAATCGACGCCTTCCACCGAGTTTTCGGCTACCCGACGCTCAGCGTCGTCGATGGCGCCGCCGTCTCCGCCAACCTGGGCGTCAACCCGTCGCTGACCATCACCGCCCAAGCCGAACGCTGCGCCGCCTACTGGCCCAACAAGGGCGAAGAGGACCTGCGTCCCGCGCAGGGCGTTGCCTACCAACGGATTCAGCCCATCGCGCCCAATAACCCCGTCGTCCCAGCCGACGCCCCTACCGCCCTGGTCCTGCCGATAGTCGAAATCCGCACCCCCAAGTCCGCCGCCGGCTGAGGGCTGCATTCCATCTGCCCCGATGTCGGCCCCTATTTCCCGCGGGACTACCTGAACTCGAAGCTGGCGAGTGCAGCGAGGGCGGACCGAGACCTGCGAGAAGGCTACTTTGGGGCAAATGCCCGTTTCCTGCGCGACCGCACATCTGGTTATGGTCGACCCCAGGTGCGGGGAAATAGGTCTGGTGCGCACCGAATCGAAGGTGCTCGTTTAGGGTGTTGGGGTGGCTCGGTCGCACAGTCAGTAATGCGTGAACAGCGGTACTTTCCGTGGTTGGTTCCACCGAATCGAAAGGCGCTGCATGACAGAGGACTTGACGCAACTTGAACTGCTGACGGAGCTGGAACCGGTTGTCGGTGCCAACATCGACCGGCATCTGGCCACAGTCAAGGACTGGTATCCGCACGATTATGTGCCCTGGGACGAGGGCCGCAACTTTGCAGCAATGGGTGGGCAGGATTGGGATCCCGCACAGTCACGGCTCTCGGAAGTCGCCAAAGTCGCGATGATCACGAATCTGCTCACCGAAGACAATTTGCCTTCCTACCACCGCGTGATCTCCGACAACTTCACCAACGACGGTGCGTGGGGCACCTGGGTCGGCCGCTGGACCGCCGAGGAAAACCGCCACGCCATCGCCATGCGCGACTACCTCGTATGCACCCGCGCTGTCGACCCCGTCGCCCTGGAGAACGACCGGATGGTGCATTTGACGCGCGGCGTGCACGCGCCGGAGAACTTCGCCGGTGTGCTCGATCAAGTCGCATACGTGACGTTCCAGGAGCTGGCTACCCGGATCAGTCACCGCACCACTGCACGAGTCTGCGACGACCCGATCGCCGATCGGATGTTGCAACGCATCGCCGCCGACGAGAATCTGCACATGATGTTCTATCGCAACATCACCGGCGCTGCCTTCGACATCGCTCCGGACCAGACGATCGAGGCGGTGACCAAGATCCTCAAAACGTTTTCCATGCCAGGCACCGGAATGCCGAACTGGCGTCGCAATGGCGTGCTGATGGTCAAGCACGGGATATACGACCTGCGTCAGCACTTGGACGAGGTCGTATTGCCAGTCCTGCGGATCTGGAAAGTCTTCAACCGCACGGACTTCACCGCACGCGGCGAACGCAGCCGCGAGGAACTCGGCGAGTACCTCGAGAAACTCACTCGCGACGTCATGAAGTTCGAAGAACAGCGCGAGCGCATCCTCGCCCGCGAGGCCGCGCGCGTCGGGTAGCGCGGCCTGGATGTCACAGTCGCGCACGAACATTCACGCGACTGTGACATCCGGCCCGATGCCGATCAGGGACGGTCGAACACTTCATCGACTACCCCAGCAGTGAACGCATCCCACTCGCCGGGAGTGCAGACCCGCCCGGCGGGTCTATCCGATTGAACACGTCAGTTGCGGACGATCAGGACCGCGCCCGCAACAACCAGGGCCAGCACGATCGCGGCAATGCCGAAAACGAGACGGTGGTTGCGCAGAGCCGGGATCACGCGGTCGACGGCGTAGCGGCCCGGACCGGTGAGGGCGAGCGAGGCGGCGGCCAGGGTGAGGAGCAGTTCGTATTCGATGCCCTTCGGGGCGAAGAAGCCACCGCCCCATTTGACGGCGATCGCATTGAGCAGGGTTCCGACCAGTGCGGCGGCGGCGAGCGGGGTGAGCAGGCCGACAGCAAGGGCGAGTCCGCCTAGGGTTTCACTCAGGCCGGCGACCACGGCCATCGCCTTGCCCGACGGGTAGCCGCTCATCGTGAAGAATGCGCCGGTGCCATCGAGGCCGCCACCGTCGAACCAGCCGAACAGTTTCTGCGCGCCGTGTGCGGCCATGGTGAGTCCGACGGCCAGCCGCAGGACGAGCAGGCCGAGATCGTAAGTGTGTGTGGGCGTTGCGGTTTCGGTGTTCGCAGCGGGGGCGGTGATGGTCGCGGTCATGGGATGCCTTTCGATGTGGGGTGGATCAGCCGAGCTGGATGGAGCGCCGGGCCATGCCCAGCCAGAAGCCGTCGATGACGGTGCGTTGGTTGGTGAAATCGTCGGCGCCCGCACCGAGGGCGACGAACAGCGGCGCGAAATGGTCAGTGCGCGGATGCGCGAGATGTGCTGCGGGGGCCTTGTTTTCGAAGTCGAGCAGGGCGTCGAGATCGTGGGCGGCGAGGGTTTCGCGGCCCCAGTCGTCGAATTCGGCGGTGAAGTCGTAGACGTGCTCGTCATCAGCGGTGATGGCGCGCAGGTTGTGGGTGAAGAAGCCGCTGCCGACGATCAGCACGCCCTCGTCGCGCAGCGGCGCGAGCCGACGGCCCAATTCCATCAGCCGCTGGGGGTCCAGGGTCGGCATGGACAGCTGCAGCACCGGGACATCGGCGTCGGGATACATCTCCTTCAGCGGCACGTAGGCCCCGTGGTCCAGCCCGCGATCCGGCACATCGACGACACCGCCGCCGAGCAACTTGCGCACCTCGACCGCCAGTTCCGGCGCGCCCGGTGCGGCATATCGCACGTGGTAGTAGCGCTCCGGAAAGCCGCCGAAGTCATAGACCAGCGGCACCGTCGTGGTGGCGCCGAGCGCGATCGGCGCGGCCTCCCAGTGCGCGGATACCATCAAAATCGCTGTGGGACGCGGTAATTCGCGCGACCATGCGGCCAGCTCACCGGGCCACCGCGGGTGATCGGCCAGCGGCGGGGCGCCGTGCGAGAGGTAGAGCACCGGCATCTGTCCGGCCATCGCCGTCCTCCATCCCAACTAGTTCAAATTTGAACGCGAACCGAATATAGCCTGTTGTTCAAATTTGAACAACCCCGGTAGGATGGCCGTCGTGGCTGACGCGAAATGGCTGAACGAGCGGGAGATGCGCACCTGGCAGGGTTTCCTGGCGGCGGGGGCGCTCGTCGGCCGACAGGTCGAACAGCACCTCAAACACGAGGGGCTCTCGCACACCCAGTACGAGGTCCTGGTCCGCCTCGCCGCGGCACCCGAGGGCCAACTGCGCATGACCGAATTGGCCGATGCCCTCTACACCTCGAAAAGCGGTCTGAACTACCAGGTCACCCAAATGGAGAAGGCCGGTCTGGTACGCCGCGCAGCGTGCCCCACCGATGTCCGCGGCGTCATCGCCAACCTCACCGCAGCCGGCCGCGACCGACTCGAGCGGATCGCCCCCGGGCACGTGGAAACGGTGCGCCGTGTCCTCATCGATGTGTTGACCCCCGAACAGCAGGAGGCCATCGCCACCGGCCTCGGCGAGGTTGCGCGCCGACTCGACTGACCGGCACCGGCCGGGACGACGCGCGATCTCCTGGTGCCGCATCAGCGTTCGATACGTCCGGCGCCTTGGAGCCCGGGGCTGCTGTGATATCGCTGATCGCACTTCTGTCAGGAGGAAGCGCGGGACACCCGTGCCGTCAACACGTCCGAGTCGACCAGCCTGACACTGTGGCGACCTGCCAGCAACTGATGTGCCAGGCAAAGGAAATACGGAGATACCAGGCCCGATCCAGCTTCCGCCGCAACCTGTTTCGCACACGTCGGACTGCACAGGCAATCCGTGGTTTGCCCGAATGACTCGGCATGCGGTACGACCAAAGGAGGACAGCGGCCGCGACCTCGGGGTGATGTCACCGGGATTGGGAACGCCGCACAATCAGGGCCGTAAGAAATCTGTTGGGAAACTCTAAGCCCGAACAGATTTGATGCCCAGGTACGGATGTGACGCTGATGGTCGCAGATTTGAGCCGAGAACGGAGAAGATAGTGCCGACAACGTTTCCGAGTTCCGTCACCGAGGCCACATCGGATACGGTGCAGGACTGCCGCCGACGTGGTTGGACGGTCGCGGAAACGACCAATGGTGTCTGTCTGATCACCGACGCGCAGATTTCGGCCATCGAACTCACCGGGGCACTGGCCGCCACCGTGCGCCGGTACCTCCGGGCCAACAACCTGTCCGGCCCGGTGATCGAAATCCCAGGCCCGCAGCGCCGCGAGATCCACCTGGTCGTCGGCGCAGCCAAGGCGGCCATGGCGATCGGCGCACTGCGCGGTATCGGCGTCACCGTACACAACGACGGTGCGAGTATCCCGCTCCCGCCGACCCGCCTGTCGGCCGGTTCGGCCTGCTGGGGGATTTCGCCGAGTGAGGCCCGCTGGGTTCCGCCGGTCGTCGCGATCGCCGCCGCAGTCCGGGCCGCCGAATCCGGCCGTAAGCGGCATGTCGCCGATCTGGCGAGCTGAGACGCGTCAGACCGAGGTCGGGTCCGATCGACGGGTCGTCGGCATCGCATCTGCGCTGTCGGTAACTGGCTCGCGGACAACGACTTTCCGCTGGATGCGGCGCAGCCAAGCCGGAGCCCACCAGCACGCGTCACCGAGCACCTTCATGGTCGCGGGAACCAGCAGCACGCGCAGCACGGTGGCATCGATGAACAGCGCGGTGACCATGCCGAGCGCGATGTACCGCATCATCTCCAGATCGGACAGGGCGAAGACACCGGTCACCACTATCAAGATCAGCGCGGCGGCCGAGATGATCCGGCCCGTCCGCGCGACTGCAGTGCGGACCGCGTCGGTCGTGGACGCGCGCGCCCTGCGTGCCTCGACGATACGGGCGAGCAGGAACACCTCGTAATCGGTGGACAGACCGTAGATCACAGACACGATCAGCATCAGCACCAGCGACATGATCGGCTGCGGCGTGAAACCCAGTAGGCCGGCCCCGTGACCCTCGACGAAGATCCAGGTCAGCACGCCGACGGTCGCACCGCCACCGGTACCTGCTGGCCGTCGGCGAGTTCGTCGCGGAATCGGCTCACGATGAACAGCCCGTAGTCAGCCGCCGCCGAAGCACCTGGTATCCACCACAAATGCGGCGCGAACCGGAATCGACTCGGCGGGCACCCTGTGCCCGGTGCCGTCTGACCATCCCCTCCGCGGTCAGACGGCGGCAACTGACGCGCGAGGACATCGGCAGTCGAGATGTTGTTACCATTTGGATGATAGACGCATCCGAATGTGGGTGACAACGCCGAACAGGGCACGATCGCCGCGCCACCAGCTACATCTCGGCCATTCGTAGCGCCGTGCGCGAGTATCGAACCGGTACGCTGCGCGGTGCCGCAGGAAGCAAGGGAACAGCGAAGGGACCGATGGTTCGTCTGACGAGGGCACAGCAGCAGGACGCCACCCGCAGAAAGGTGTTGGCCGCGGCCAAGTCCGAGTTCGCGCAGCGCGGATTCCGCGGCGCGACGGTCGACGGGATCGCCGAGCGCGCGGATATGACGCGGGGTGCGGTCTACTCCAATTTTCCGGGCAAGCGGGCGCTATATCTCGCGGTGCTCGCACACGAAGCCGAACAGGCTCCCGCGCCCCCAGGCGGCGCGAAGGCCACCACACCGGCCGCCGCGCTCGGCGCGTTCGCCAGCACCTGGCTCGAACAACTGCCGCAGTCGAGCCAGTATGAATACGGCGAGGACGAGCAGTTCACCTCCCCCGCGCTCAGCGTCGATTTCGTACCCGAAGTCCTGATGAGCGAACAGATCCGGCGACCGTTCGCACAGCTGCTCGCGCTCGACGCGCTGCTGCTGGCCGTATCGCTGCGGGCAATCAGCCAGCCGACGTCCGCGCCGCTGGAAAGTTTCATCGCCAGCGCCGAATCCGTGCTGACGATCCTGTACGGGACGACCCAGCTGTCCTACGTCGCGCCCGAATTCACCGATCCGGCACGGGCCATCGCGCTGTGCGAACAGGTCGCACTACTCGGCGGCGTGAAAACGCCGAGCCCGCCGTCCCCGACCGACGCGCGCGTCACTCGGGTCGACGAGCCTTGGGAACCGCCGAGCTGCATCGATCGCGTGCGCGCCGACTCGGCCCGGCTCGACGGCGACGGCCTGATCGCCGTCGTCGGCATGCACCGGATCGCCACCATCGAAGCGGCGCTGTCGATCTGGCCGGAGCACACCGATATCACGCTGGCGCTGGTGAGCGATCGTCCCGCGGAGCTCGCACCGTTGGCGCGGCTGGCGATCGCGGACATCTGCCGATCATTGCGCCATGCGTTTCCGACCGCGGCGCTACCTCGGCTACAGGTGGTCGTCGATGATGCCTGGACACTAGCGGCCGCATGCGGATTCGACCGGGGCGACGACAATTCCGAGTTCGCGGTCCTCGTCGAGAACGGCCGCATCACGGCGCGGGCCGAGGGGCGAGGCGCGGGCAAGGCCGCCGCAACCGAATATGCCAGTTCAACGGCTCCGGACCGAGCGTAAGTCTTCCAGAGTGCCGAGCGTTTTCGCCAGCGCCTGACAGGCACCCGCGCCCGTCGCCCGCGCCACCACCCGTTCGCCATCGACGAAGACCGCACTCTCGGTGTCGTCATCGACGGTATCGACGCCGCACGACCGTGCGAGTTTGCCGGATTCGTCGAGAACCACCTGCATACCGGGAACCGCGGGGCACGGAAATGCGGCGCGCAGCGACCGGCTGATGTCGCTGACCGCGAGTCGAGCCAGCTGTGCCACCTCCGTCCCGTCGGCGGTGGCCATCGCGATCGTGGTGCGACCTCCGCTGGGCTGGTCACGCAGGATATCCGCGACGGCGCCGAGCTTGTTCATCCCGAGTACGGCAACCACGTTCGCGCCCGAGAGATCCGCTGCCACCGTGTGGACCAGGTCGCGGCATGGTGGTGGCGTCCACGGTTCGTCGACGCCGGTCACCGCGACGGTGTCCGCCATAGCCCGGGTGGTGTCGTCGATCCGATGGTGCACCATCTGCTCGCATGCGGCGATCACTTTCGCTCGGTCCACGAATTCCGGTGCGACGAAAGATAATTGGGTCGCACCGTAGAGCAGGGTGATCACCGATTCGGCGATGCCGAGCCAACGGCCGGGCAGCACGGACTCACCACCGCCGTCCAGGCCCGCCAGCGCCAGGCCGAGGAGGATGGCGTCCAGCTTGATCAGCTGCACGAACGAGCCGCGTAGACATTCGTCGACGACGAGTTCGGGAATGAGGTCGTGCGCCAGCATCGGTGAGCGCAGCTGCGAGACCCCGGCGACCGGATTTGCCGAACCGGGGAACCGGTCGACCCAGGTGCGGGCGAATCGGCCGACGGCCGCTACCGGCGTGCGCGCCGGGCGACCATCCAGCAGTTCCGGCGCCCCTTCGGCCTCCGCGGCCAGCACCGCCAGGTACAACGCCCGCTTACCAGCGAAGTTGGAGTACACCGCGCCGCGAGTGAGATCCGCGCGCTCGGCGATGTCATCCACCGTCGCGCCCCGGAAACCGCGCTCGGCGAATTCCGCCTTGGCCGCCGCTAGGACCCGGTCGCGATTGCGTTGCTGCAATGCGGCTCTGCTCTGACGACTCATCGGTTCTCCACCAACCGTTCTGTTCGTTTACAGATGCGCATACCATCCAAATGTTGATACCATCTCAATGCTACGTGCGACTGAGTACGAGCGAGGCGGGCATCGAAGGACGGGTAGTGGGCATCACCAGGTACGAATCCGGGTCGCGAACCGCGGCCACGGTGCTCGACGAGGCCAAGCGTCTGGTCGAGCCCGCATACCGCTCCTCCCTGGACCGCATTGCCCCACCGATCCGAATGATCGTCGGCTACCACGCCGGCTGGCTGGACGCCACGGGAAGGCCCAGCAAACAGGTCGGCAAATCGATTCGTCCGGCGCTGGTACTCGCATCCGCCAAAGCCGTAGCATCCGCGGAGCCACCGCAGGGCGTCACCGAGGCCGTCGCGGTCGAGCTCGTGCACGATTTCGCATTACTGCACGACGACCTGACCGACGGCGACGAGCAGCGACGCAACCGCCGATCGGCCTGGTCGGTCTATGGCGAACGCGGCGCCCAGCTGGCCGGAGATGCGCTACTGGCCATGGCGATCAACGAGATGGTCGGCCGCCCCGGCATCACGCTGCTGTCGAAAGCCCTCGACGCGCTATGCAACGAAAAGTCCGCGGATATCGAGTCCGAACAACGCGAGACCGTCGACGAATCCCTCGCCATGATCGAGTCGAAGACCGCGGCACTGTTGTCCTGCGCCTGCGAAATGGGCGCGATCGCCGGTGGCGCCGACCAGGAACAAGCCAGAGCGCTGGCCGAATTCGGGCACCATCTCGGCATCGCGTTCCAATTGATCGATGACATGCTCGGCATCTGGGGCAATCCGAACGTGACCGGTAAGCCGCTGTACCCCGACCTCGCCAACCGGAAGAAATCCCCGCCGATCGCGCGCGCACTGGATTCGACCGGCCCCACCGCGGATGCGCTGCGCGAGTTGTATCGAGATGTCGGCCGAGATACCGAAACGCTGCACCGGATCGCCTGCCTGATCGAACTCACCGGAGCGCGCGAGTGGGCGGAACGGGAAGCCCGCCGGGAGCTCGATGCCGCGTTGGACTGCCTCACCGGCGTATCCGCCGACGATGCCACCGAGGATCTTCGACTACTCGCCGCGATGATGACGAGCAGGCCCGCATGAAGAACCCGATCGAGTCGATCCCGCTAGCTCCGAACACGGTCCCGATTCTCGGCCACGGCATCCGTTTTCTCACCGACCCGATCGGATTTCTATCCTCACTCCCCACCCACGGCCGCCTCAGCCGAGTCCAATTGGGCCCGCTGCCGGTCGTGGTGGTCTGCGATCCCGAGTTGGCCCGGGTGGTGCTGCTCGACGACCGCACCTTCGATCGCGGCGGACCACTCTACGATCGCTCCCGCGAGGTCGCGGGCGATGGCATCGGAACCTGCCCGCACAGCAGGCACCGTCGACAGCGCCGCCTGAGCCAGCCCGCCTTCCAACCGGGACGTATGCCCGGATACTCCGAGGCCATGGTCGACTCGATCGAAGACGTGATCGGCTCCTGGCAGGACGGACAGCAAATCCAACTGGGCGCGGAAATGTCGAAACTCACTGTCCGGGTGGCAGTTCGGACAATGTTCTCCTCGTCGTTTCCGGAGACCTCGGTGCAGCAGGTCGCCGACGATTTCGCGACCATTGCCGGGAGCATATTCCGGCGAATGGTGCTGCCACCGGCCGTCAATCGACTGCCCACACCGGCCAACCGGCGCTATTACCAGGCGCGAAACCGGCTGCGGGCGGTGGCCGCCGAACTCATCGACCAGCGGCGGGCCGACAATCGCGACCACGGTGATCTGCTGTCCTCCCTCATGCGTGCCCGCGATCCGGACTCCACCGGCGCGCAGGTCGCGATGAGCGACGAGGAACTGATCGACCAGGTCTTCACCTTTCTGTTCGCCGGTGCGGAAACCACCGCGAGCACATTGACCTGGGCGCTGTATCTGCTCGGACGAAATCCGGAGCTACGACGGCAGGTTCAGCGCGAGGTCGATATCGTGCTGAGCGATCGAACCGCTCGCTACCAGGACCTGGCGAATCTTCCGGTCGTCAATCGGGCGGTGACCGAAACGCTACGGTTGTATCCGGCCGGATGGTTGCTCACGAGGGTGGTTTCTGCGGACACCACCCTCGACGGCGTCCCGCTTCCGGCGGGCACGACCGTCGCGGTCAGTCCGCACGTCATTCATCGGCGCGATGAAATCTATGAGCGAGCAGGCGAATTCGTGCCCGATCGCTGGATCGGCGCGGAGCCGGACCGAACACTGTTCATATCCTTCGGCGCCGGTGCGCGACGCTGCATCGGTGACCAGTTCGGACTGGTCGAGGCCAGTTTGGCATTGGCGACGATCGCGGCACGCTGGCGCGTCGATCCGCTGTCGACTCGGCCCGTGCCCGTATCGCTGGCGCATCTGCCCGCACCGACGAAACTCGGTATGCGGGTGTGGCGCCGAGATCCGGTGGACGTCGATGCATTCGCATCGGAGCCGGGTAGATAGATATGGCCACACCCCCCGAAGCGGCCGCGCGTCGCAGGGTCGGCGTGCTGACCAGCGGCCTACTGCATGAGTTCCACATCTGCTGGTCGTTCAGCGCAGGCGACCTGACAGCAACCGTTGTACCCGCGACGACCTTCGCGGTCGCCGCATGGGCCAGCACCCATGCAGGTGTCGCCGCACTACCGCTGGTATTGGCCGAATGTCTGGTCTATTTCTGGCTTTACATCTACACGTTCAACCTGTCCAACCAGCTGACCGGCATCGAGGAGGATCGCCACAACAAGCCGCACCGGCCGCTCGTCGTCGGACTCCTCACCCCGGAGGGCGCCAAGTGGCGGCTGGTCTGGGTCACTGCCGCCTTCCTCGCACTGGGTGCGATGCTACAGGTCCTGGAATGGACGGTGCTCTGGATCGTGGCGTGGGTCTTCCACAATCACTTCGGCGGTGCCCGCGCACTGTGGGGTAAGAATGCCGCGATGGTCGCGGGAACGATCGCCCAACTCGCGGCCGCCTGGCAAATCGTGACTCCGCTGACCCCGGCGGCCTGGACCTGGATCGCGGCGATAGCCATACCCCTGGGTGTGCTGGTGTCCCTGCAAGATCTGCGCGATATCGACGGTGATGTGGCGGTCGGAAGACGCACCGCCATAGTGGTTTTCGGTGAGCCGGCCTGCCGCCGGTTCTTGGCGGCGGCATTCATGATCTATCCGGTTGCCATGCATTTCCTCGTCTATCGGGACGCACCGGCCCCCGCGGCACTGCTCGCACTGGCCGCGGCGCTGCTGTCCTTCGTCATCGCCTACCGCGTGCTCCGGCGGCGCGATCGCCGTGCCGACCACACCACCTACCTGCTCTATACCTACTGGTACTGCCTGACTCTGGCCAGCGCGGTCCTCGCTTTCGCAACGTAATCCTCGGCAGGACGCGCCCACGCAGATCCGGGGAGGGATCGGATTACCCGAACCGGATGAGCGCGGCCTGCCCCCGAACACCGCTACGCCTGCGGCACCGACTGCGGCCTCGGTGTCGCACCTGCGAGTATTCGAGACACGGTGTCGGCGACGGTGCCCGGTGATCACCATGTGTTCCCCAGCTTAGGTTTGCCTGAACATTCGGGCAATCCGATTGGAGCACAACATTATTGGGCCGCATGTGCATTGTGATCGATCCCAGGGCGGGTGCGCGAGGCCCGGCGGGGTGGATTCCGGCGAATATTGGGGTCATTCACATGGGTCCCGGCCGCCGGTTGGGCACGGACCCAACTTCGCAGTGAATGGTGGGCAACACGGGTGCGGCCTCGCATACTTGCGTTTATAGGGGTTTCCCGCCGACCCGAGCTGTTCGAACCGGCCGACGAGAAGTGCATGAGTTGGTTACCGACATCATCGATGTGGGCGCGGAATTCGCGATCGCCCGGCGAGCGTTCTGGGATCTGCTGCTCGAACCGCAGACCTATCCACGGTTATTCGCCGGCATCGGCGGCTGCGAACGCGTGGAATCCCGTACCGACAACGGCATTCTGGAGGTACGGGTCGGTACCCCGGAATCCGGAATCCGCACTCACCAGGTGCGGTTCCGGGTATGTCGCTGGTACGAGAGCTTCGAATTGGAGTGCCTCGGCACCGGCAGTTTCGCCTCGGTACGCCTGCGCGGTGACGAGGAGCGCACCAAAATCGTCATCACGCTGTTCGCACCGGGCCGGATGCATCCGCTGCTGCCAGAGCAGTCCAATGCCGCAGTGGTGGCGTGGGTCGCCAGCGGATTGCGGCACGCGGTCGACGTCATTCGCGGCGCACACACCTCGGTCGCGGTCAATGCCGAGAATTCACCGCTGCGGCGGCAGGTGGGGGTGGCCAAGCAGATCATGAGTACCGGTGTCGCGCGGCCCACCAACCCCGCAACCAGCATCAAACAGGTTCGCTCCCTGGCGAAATGGGGTTTCAATCTGGCGGGCGGGTACGCGGCGGGAGCCGCGCATTCGCCGGATCGGATCGCTGTCGTCGACGACTCGGGTACCCGCACCTTCGCTCAGATGCATGAACGCACGAATGCGCTGGCCGGAGCCATGGCCACCCTGGGGCTCGCGTCCGGTGACGCGGTGGGGTTGCTGTCGCGCAACCATGCGGGCATGGTCGAAACCATGGTCGCCGCCGGGAAACTCGGGGTCGACGTCGCGCTGTTGAATGCGGGGCTGTCCGGGCGGCGCATCGAGGAAATCGTGCAGCGCCACCGGCTTTCGGCGCTGTTCGTCGACGGTGATCTGGAACAACTGGTCCGCTATCTGCATACCGATCTGCCGCGGTTCAATACCGACGGTCGCCCGCCGGTGCCGGGGCGCTCCACCATCGACGACCTGATCGCCATGGGGCAGTATGAATTTCGCATCCCGGCACAGCCCGGCAGGCTGATCGTGCTGACCTCGGGAACCAGCGGCACACCGAAGGGTGCGCGTCGCCCCCATCCGAAGGGTTTCGGCACCATCGCCGCCCTGCTGTCGCGGATTCCGTTGACAATGGACGCCGCGATGCTCATCCCTGCCCCACTGTTCCACACGTGGGGCCTGGCCGGACTCCAGCTCAGTACGGCGCTGCGTGCGACAGTGGTGTTGCCGGAGCGGTTCGACGCGGAGGACTGTCTGCGCCTGGTCGCCGAACACCAGGTCGAGAGCATGATCGTGGTGCCGACGATGGTGAATCGCGTCCTCGATCTGCCCACCACCGTGCGTGCTCGCTACGACACATCCAGTCTGCGCACCGTGATCAGCTGCGGCGCACCGCTGGCCGGGGCGACCGTGCTTCGATTCATGGACACCTACGGCGAGATCCTCTACAACGTCTACGGTTCCACCGAGGTGTCCTGGGCCACCATCGCGACTCCCGACGATCTGCGCACCGCACCGACCACCGCGGGCCGACCGCCGCTCGGCACCAGGATCGCGGTGCTCGGTCCGGATCAGCGTCCGGTTCCGATCGGCGTCACCGGCCATATTTTCGTCGGCAACCACATGCTGTTCGACGGCTATGTCAATTCCGCGCCACCCGCCGAGGCCGACGGCATGCTCGACACCGGTGACCTCGGCTACCTCGATGTCGCGGGTCGAATGTTCATCGCCGGCCGCGATGACGAGATGATCATCTCGGGCGGTGAGAATGTGTTCCCGCGTCCGGTCGAAGAGGCCCTGGCGCACCTGCCGCAGGTCAGTGAGGTCGCTGTGGTCGGCGTGCCGGATACCGAGTTCGGGCAGCGTCTGGCTGCCTTCGTGGTGAAACGCGAAGGCGCGGGGCTGGATTCGGATATGATCCGGTCCTACATTCGCAATCGGCTCAGCCGTTTCTCCGTACCGCGCGATGTCACCTTCCTCAATGCACTCCCCCGCGGCGAAACCGGAAAGATTCTCAAGCGGCTGCTCATCGGATCCGAGCCTGGCGAACCGTCTCCACTGGGCACCACCGGCTCTGCCTGACCCTATGTGGGTTCCTGCGACGGTGCGGGCAACGCCAGAGTCGGCACCGCCATGGCGATGGCGATGACCGCGATGGCCATCAGCATGACAATGCTGCCGTGCAGAGTATGGGTGCGGAAGAACACGACGCTCAGCAGTGCGAGCCCGACCGCATTGCCGATCTGCTCGATGGTGGGCAGTTGCCCGGATGCTTCGGCCATTTGGCGCTGCTCCAAGCCCGCCAGCATCAGCGGTTGCACTTGCACACCGAACAGGCCGACCCCGAATCCGGCGATGAAGACCGGGCCGAGCGCCAACGCGAGATTCACCTCGCCCGCGGTGAGCCGCAGATATGCCGCGCCGATCGCCACGCAGCAGCCATACATCGCAATGCCGAATGCGAGGGCTCTTACCCCCCAACGCTTTACCAGCGACATCGAGGCAAGGGCGCCGGTGCCCGCGCCCAGTGCGAATGGTGTCATCGCCACACCGGTGCGCAGTGCGGACCAATGCAATTCGTCCTGCAGGGTGATCGATACAGTGAAGACGAATGCGGTGAACAGGCCGAAGAAACTCGCCACCAGCGCCGCACCGATCGCGAAGCCGCGATCGGCGAACAGATCCAGACGCACCAGCGGACTGCCGCCGCGCCGGACCAGCCGGCGCTCGTAGCCGAAGAACACCGCGCCCAGCGCGAAGGCCGCGGCGATAACGCCGAACGGCCGTGGCCGCCAACCATTCTGCTGAATATCCGCGAGAGCGGCGAGTAAGGCGAACAGGCTCACGGTGGACAATGCCACGCCGCCCAGGTCGAGGCGATCGCGTTCCAGCGGCCTGCCGAGGTGCAGATATTTGAAGCCGAGAACCAAGGCGAGCACACCGATGGGCAGGTTCATCAGGAATATCGAATGCCAACCGAGTCCGCCGATATCGGCGGTGACCAGCGCACCGCCTAGGATCGGCCCGAGCATGCCGGCGAATCCGGCGCTCGCACCGTAGAGCGCGAAGACCTGTTGATGTCGATTCGGTGGGAAGCTTGCGATGAGGATGGCAATGGTCTGTGCCGCCATCCCGGCACCCGCGACCCCCTGTCCAATCCTTGCGATTACCAATTCGATTGCGCTGGAGGATATCCCGCACCAGACCGAGGCCGCGGTGAACGCCGTGACCGATACCAGGAATACAGTGCGGCGGCCGAAGATCGCGCCGATGCGCGCCGCGGTCGGCAGGGTGCACGCGAAGGCCAGCGAATAGCCGGAGACAACCAGCACCTGCGCTGATTGCGCGGCCCGCAGGTCTGCGGTGAGATTCGGCAGTGCGGTGTTGACGATGGTCACGTCGATCATCTGCATGAATACCGCGATGAGGCAGCCGGTGAAGGCGAGCCACGCGCCGAATTCACCGCCCGCCCGCTCGTCGGATCGTTGTGCTCCGATCTCCGTCACCGCTGATCCTCCCGAACGCGGGCAATCGAACGCGCTGACGGTAACGAACAATCCGGTGGCTACCGAGGGTCGGCGACCAAGACTCCGTCAACACACAAGCCAACGATCACCCGTCTTGTGAACCAGCCCAAGTCGAGATGCACGCCTGGCCCTGATCACGCCGACAGGTCGGTCGACTCGGCTCGCGCCATCTTCACCAGCATGTCGTGCAACTCCTTCGCCAACTTCCCCGCCCGATCCCCGTGCAGCGCGACATCGGTGAACGCATCGAGCAGGGCGGGGCTCGGATCCAGCGGGTTGTAGGTGAGATCCGCACTGCCACGCAGTGATTCGGTGATCAGTCGGCGCTGCGCCTCGTGCCGGGCCCGAAAGTCCCCCGCGACATCGAGCGCACAACCGAACTCACGCACGACCGCTGCGTACACCGGCCTGTCGGCGTGGCGCCGCCGCCGCAACCACCTACGCGGCTGCGCACTCCCGGTGGCCGGGACCAAGGTCGCCAATGCACCGCCATCGAGCACCATCCAAATCGCCGACGCATCCGATTGCGGCAATGCCGGAGACGGCCCATGCGCAGCGGGCGCGCTATCGTTCGGGTCGGTAATCCGTATGCCGCGCAAGGCGATCGGATATCTGGTGAGCATGTCATCCACCGCTGCCGTCACCTCCCCGACAACATACTTATCGACATTCGGCCCATCGAACCCGACGATGTCCAGACCGTGCTGCGCCGCCAACTCGACAGCGGTCGTCGGCTTCGCCGAATCGACGGAACCCGCACGGGAGCACGGCATCTCGATGTCAGGATAGGTCGGAAGCCGTACCGCCTCGGACGTCTCGACATAGACCGGCAGCGGCACAGTCTCCGGCTTCAACTCCTCCGCAGGTGGCCACACCACCCCGGGCTCACCCATGTAGATCGGCAGCGGTACCGACTCGGGTTCTTGCCCGTAGACCGGCAACGGAACCGACCCCGGCTCTTGCCCATAGACCGGCAACGGAACCGACCCCGGCTCTTGCCCATAGACCGGCAACGGAACCGACCCCGGCTCTTGCCCATAGACCGGCAACGATGCCACGTCGGGCTGCTGAACGTCCGCCGGTACCGGCACTGCCTCCAGCCCCCGGACATCCGCCGGTAACGCCCCTTCCGCAGGCCCGGCAGAAACCGCTGACAACGGGACCATCTCGGGCGCTGCAAAATCCACCCGCGGGCGTGCCATCTCGGGCTCGGAGATATAGGCCGGTAGCGGCCGCGCCTCATGCTCCCGAACACCTGCTGGCAACGACACCGCCCCGGGTGCCTCGATTTCCACCGGCGCGCGTCCCGACTCGGGAACTGAAACGTCAGCTGGTAGCGGCACCTCATCCGCCCCACTGACGTCCACCCGAAGCGATATAGCCTCGGGTTCGCGAATATCCTGCGGCAGTACCTCCGCCGCTGGCTCCACGACATCAGCCTGCAACAACGCCGACCCCGGGTCCTGAACATCCGTCGGCAGCGCCCCCGCAGCCTCCACGACATCAGCCGACAACAACACCGACCCGAGGTCGTGAACATCCGTCGGCAGCGCCACCCCCGCAGCCTCCACGACATCAGCCTGCAACAACACCGACCCGGGGTCCTGAACATCCGTCGGCAGCGCCACCCCCGCAGCCTCCACAACACCAGCCGACAACAACACCGCCCCCGGGTCCTGAACATCCGTCGGCAGCGCCACCCCCGCGGGCTCGGCAGCATCCGCCCGGAACGGCACAGCCGCAGGTGCCTCGATGTCGTCCACCGGCGCGGGTATCGACTCGGGATCCGAAACGTCGACCGACACAGGTGGAGCCGGGCGTTCTGCGACCTTGATCGGTACAAGTTCCGCGATATCCATCGTCGGCGGCAGAGGATCCGACGGCCGAACATCACCGGCCGGCGAAACTACCTCCGGCGCTTGAACTTCCGCCGACGGTCGAATCGCCGCCGGGTTCGCGGTCTCGCCAAGCGGACCACTCGGTGCCGACACGGCTTCCGGTTCCCGGATATCTCCCGGTGACGCCGCGCCAGCGGACACCGACTCCACCAGGAATGGCACAGCCGCAGGTGCCTCGATGTCGTCCACTGGCGCGGGTATCGACTCGGGTTCCGAAACACCCACCAAAAGCGACAGAGTCTCGGGTTCGCGAACATCCTCCGGCAGTAGTGCCTCCGCCGCTGGCTCCGCAACCTCGGCCGGTAGCAGCGCCGGCTCGAACTCGCGATCATCTTCCGATAGCGCCTCCGCGACATCAGCCGGCGCCGGCACCTGGTCGGGCGCCCCGGCGTCCATCGGCGGGCGTGCCGTCTCGGGTTCCGAAATATCGGTCGGCCGCGGACCTGCTTGCGGCTCCCGAACGTCTGCCGGTAGCGCCGCGGGCTCGGCGGCATTCAGCAGCTGCGACGTTGGGTCCGGCTCGCCAACATCCACAGGCTGCGGTCGGGCCGTCACAGGTTCTCGGACATCGACGGGCAGAGGTGGAGTCGGGTGTGCCCCGACATCCACCGGCACTGCCACCGCGACGGGCTCGGCGACATTCGCCGACGGCGGCAGAGGATCTGGCTGCCGGATATTCACCGGTGGCGAAACTATCTTCGGCGCTTGGACATCCGTGGACGGTCGAATCGCTTCCGGGTCCGCGGTCTCACGCAGTGAACCAGTCGGTGCCGATACGGCGGGCTCGCGGCCCGTGTGGACCGCGGTGGGTTGTCGGGGCGGGGTTCGCTGGATTATCGGTGCGGCTGGGGCTGCGAGTGGGATCGGTTCCGGTGCAGGGGATGTGGGGGGTTCGGCGGGTGCTTTCGGTCTCGCCGGGCGCGGACGGACGGTGCGTTGCGACCACGGGGTGTCCACTGTCCGACGGGACCACGGAGTTGGTGCGGGCTCGCGCACGAGTGGGCGGTGCCGACTTGCTGTGGGTTGGTCTGTCGTCGGTCGACCTGAGGCGGTTTCCGACCGCATTGCCGCAGTTGCGAAATCCGTACGCACCGCAGCAGGCGGACCGTCCGAATGCACCGCAACAGGCGGAACATTCGAATGCACCGCAACAGGTGCGGCGACCGACTGCACCTCCACGGATGCCGCATCCGAATACACCTCCACGGATGCCGCATCCGAACGCGCCTCGTCGGACACCGCGACCGACTCCACCTCCGCGAATTCGATCGCGGCCTTCAGTTCGACGACGGTTCGGTTGGCTTCGGCGATGAGGCGCTCCAGCCTCGTCACCATCGCCCGCAGTTCGCCCGGATCGAACCGCGCCCGCTGCATCACCGAGGTCTCCTGCTGTGTCGTTACCGCGGTCAGGTGCAACCGGGTGTGCTGACCCGTAACCACGGTCCGATTCGTATGGACCCGAGTACGGACAGTGGCACAGTCAATTTTCACTCAGGTCGTCAAACCTCCCGAGAGTGGGAAGTGCACACCTTGCCCGGCTCGGGGGGTTCGGGCAGGGTTCATCGGTCGAACTCAGAGGGCGCCGCCACCTCCGATCAACCATGGGTTGAAGCTGCAGTCCAAATTCGAATGGTGCGCGGGATCCAGGGCCTCGAGCGCGATGGAAGCCGAACGCGGTGAATACATCATGGTCAGGTGGTCGGACAGATCCTGTTCGCAGCCGTCCTGCAGCGTGATGTTGTCGACCGCGGCATCCGGCCCGGCCTGCAGGAATGTCCAGTTATAGGGGTTGGTGACCTCGTCGTACCGCGACCCGACGACCGTGTAATCGACACCGGGCACGGTATCGCCGTTCGCGTTGAGCCGCGCATAGAACGAAGACCCCACCGCCTGTTCGATATTCGACAGCCCGACGATCGGTTCGTAGAAGCCGAGGATATTCACACCGAGGTTATTGATGGCCCGCCCCAGCAACGCGATGCCCATCAACGACGTGCCGTGGTGGGTGGCACCGAAAGTGACCAGCTTGCCGACCTTATCTGCGCCCCCGTCGAATTTCAGATACTGATTCGCCACCGTCCCACCCTGTGAATGGCCGACGATGTCGACCTTCTCCGCGCCCGTGGCGGCGCGCACCCGATCCACGAAATCCGCCAGCTGGCGAGAGGATTCGGCCATCGGACCGACCCCGTAGCGACCGGGGAGCACCGCCCCGATCCCACCGCCCTCCATCAGCCCCGATCGCCCGAAATTGAAGGCGAACACACAGAATCCCGCCCGCGCCAACTGCGGCGAGAGATAGGCAAAAGTGTCGAATGCGTTGAGCCAGGTCCCGTGCAGCAAAACCACCGGGTTCGGATGCTCGGCACTCGGCGTGCAGTCCCACCGGTTCGCACCCGCTGGCGCGACATCCGGGTGCGCGAGGCCGTACGCGAAAGCCGCGAGAGCCGTGGTCGTTTCGGGCCCCTCACCGACGGTATTGGAGGCGATGCTCTTCGCCCAGCCCGATCCACTTCCGGTATCCACGATGGCCTGTGGCTGTCGCCCGTCCGGAGCCGGGGCCAGTCCCGCGTTGATCTGTTCGACGAGGAATTGCTGATCGGATTCGGCGGGCTCCGCGCCCGCCGCACCGATTCCGAGCCCATGCGCCACGGACAGTCCAGCGATGAGGGCGGCACCCGCGAAGGCGCGACAGCCGCGTTGCTTCATTGCAAACATTTCGTACTTCCCATTCCGATCGGTTCCGCCCCACGCCGGTCGCTATGCCACAGGTCACAAATCGCACGAAATGTGATGGCCGCCATCGTGATTACGCGGTATTCGAAATCTAGAACGGTCATTAGCTGACGTCACTACACGCCATGACGAATAAAGTCCGCGCGGGTTTGTCGTCGATGACAAAGTTCTGGTTGATAAAACCGAAACGTTGAACGGGCCACTGTCGTCGGCAACAATCGGCGCATGGCAATCGCTACGACCTCGGCCATCCGAGACGCTCCATTGGTGACCCGGCTACTGACCCGATGGCCGCAGATCTCCGAGCGCATGCTCGCCGAGGGCCTCGGCGCGACGCCGCCCGCGACCGATCTGCCCGAGGGCCATTTCACCGCGGAGGTGCTGCCCGCCATCTATGCCTGCGGCCGCGCCGTACTGCACGCCATCGGCGAAGACCGCGAATTCACCGGAGCCGAGGTCGCGACCTTCGTGGCACCGGTCGCCGAGCGGCATGCCGAAGACCGCTTTCCGCTGTCGATCCTGATCGAAGCAATCCACGGTTCGGCGCAATCGGTGCTCGCCGAGGCCGCCGCACTCGCGACGCCCGAAGAAATGGCCGACCTGGTCCAGGTCGGCTCCCGCCTGCTCGATCTGCTCAAGCACATCAATATCATCGTCGTCGAGACCTACACGGCGGTCGAGCAATCCATCTACAACGCCGAGCGGGAAGCCCGCCGCGAACTGTGCTCGGCACTACTGCGCGGCCAACCCGCCGATGAACAGGCCGCCCGCGCCGACACCCCGCTCAGCGACCGCTACACGGTGCTCGGTATCCATATCGATTCCGACGACCAGCCCACCTCCGTCGCCGATCTACTGGCCCGGCGACGGATACGGATCCTGCACCGCACCCTGGACACGATCAGCAACGGCACCGCCCTGGTAACTTTCGACGGGTCCACCGGAATCGCCCTGCTCCCAAGGTATTCCGAGGAACCAGAGTCGACCCGTTACGCCGCGCTGGCGGCCGAGCTCGCCGAACAATTCGGCGCGTCGGCACATCTGGCCGAATGCCCGGCGGTCCCGCGCGCCGAACTGCCCGATGCCGCCGCGGAAGTCGCCGAACTCGCAACGCTCGCACGCCTGCTCGGCCGCCCGACCGGAACCTACCGACTCGATGATCTGCTGCTCGAATACCAACTCACCCGACCGGGCCACGCCCGCGACCGGCTGGCCGAGCGGATCACGCCACTGCTGAGCAACCCCCATCTTCTGGAGGCGTTGGAGGCACACCTGCGCTACGGCTCCGACCGCAAAGCCGCGGCGGCACGACTTCATGTGCACCCCAACACCTTCAGCTATCGACTGCGCCGCATCGCCGAACTCACCGGTGTCGATCCCGCCGATCCGAACAACTCACGCCTGCTCGCCGCATCACTCACGATCCAGCGCACACACCAGCCGCCCGAACCGCGACGGTAGGCCGCTCAGGCGCCGATGCGGGCGACCGTTTCGGCGACTCGCTCGAGGTGATCGGTCATCGCCGCACGCGCGGCTTCCGGCGCACCGGCCTCGATGGCCCGCACGATGGCCTCGTGCTCGCGGTCGGAATCGGTGCGGCGGTCCTGAGTCAGGTTCAAGAACTCCGATTGCAGATCCAACGCGCGGCGGGTGTCGGCGACCATGGCGGTCAGCATCGTATTGCCGCTCGCGGCCGCGATTGCGGTATGCAATTCGCCGTCGTAGCGCACCCATTCGTGTGCGTCCGGGGCCGCCGCCAGTTTGTCCAGGATCTCGAACAGCTGCCGCACCTGTTCCGGCGTGCGGCGCTCGGCGGCGAATCCGGCGGCCGGTATTTCGACGAGCCTGCGCGCCTCGATCAGATCACCGGCACCGACACCCGCGAAGGTCGGCTGGGTATCGGCGTTCTTGGAGACGATGAAAGTGCCTCGGCCGGTGTGGGTTTCGGTGAGTCCGAGGATGGCGCAGGCATGTAGCGCCTCGCGGACCACCGGCCGACTCACCCCGAACTGCTTGGCCAGCGCCAACTCCGCCGGCAGCCGATCGCCCACCGCGTAATCCTCGCTCTGGATGAGGCTCTTCAGCCGACGAAAGACCGCTTCGGTGGCGCCGATGCGCTGCACGTACCCTTCCTCGACCGTCACGCGACCAAGTATGGCATTGACAGCCGCTGTGACCCCCATTACAGTCAACCTGTCTTACAGCCTGACAGCCTTACTTCTTCGGGGCTGGATCCGGCCCACGGAAGGTTTTCGATGCAACATCACGACCAACAGTCGACCGCCGCCACCACGCCCGCACCGCGGATCGATATCGGGGACCTCGGCTACCAGAAACGGCTACGCAAGCGCCATATGCAGATGATCGCGATCGGCGGATCGATCGGCACCGGGTTGTTCCTCGGCGCCAGCGGTCGGATGTCGCTCGCCGGACCGTCCCTCGCCCTCGTCTACATCGTGTGCGGAATCTTCACGTTCATGGTCGTACGCGCACTCGGCGAACTGGTGATGTACCGGCCTTCGTCCGGGGCGTTCGTGTCCTATGCCCGCGAATTCCTCGGTGAGCGCGGCGCGTATTCGGTGGGCTGGCTGTACTTCCTGAACTGGTCGACGACCCTCGTCGCCGACATCACGGCGGTCGCGCTCTACGCGCATTTCTGGTCGTTCTTCGTGCCCGTGCCGCAGTGGGTGCTGGCGCTCATCGCTCTGACGGTCGTCGTCGCGCTCAATGTGATGTCGGTGCGACTGTTCGGCGAGCTCGAATTCTGGTTCGCCCTGGTCAAGGTCGGGACCATCGTCGTATTCATGGTGCTGGCCATCGGATTCATCGTCACCGGCACTTCGGTCGGCGGGCACGACCCCGGCATCTCGACGATCACCGATCACGGCGGACTGTTCCCCCGCGGCCTTGCGCCCATGCTCACCATCGCCCTCGGTGTGGTGTTCGCCTTCGGCGGCACCGAGATGATCGGCGTCGCAGCGGGTGAAGCAGACAATCCTCGGCTCGTGGTGCCGCGCGCGGTGAACTCCATCATGTGGCGGATCATCCTGTTCTACGCGGGCTCGGTCGTCCTGTTCACACTGCTGCTGCCGTGGACGGCCTACTCCCCCAGTCAAAGTCCGTTCGTCACGGTGATGAGTTCGATCGGCATCCCGCACGCCGCCGACGTCATGAATCTGGTGGTGCTCACCGCCGCGATGTCGAGCCTGAATGCCGGTCTCTACGCGACCGGTCGCACCCTGCGATCGATGGCGGTGGCCGGTACCGCACCACGTTTCGCCCAGCGCATGAACCGCAATGGCGCACCGTACGGCGGCATTCTGATCACGAGCGTGGTCGGTATCGCGGGCGTGGTGCTCAATCTGGTCATGCCGCAAAAGGCCTTCGAGATCGTGCTGAATCTGGCCGGACTCGGCATCGTCGGCACCTGGGCATCGATCATGATCTGCCACTGGATCTTCGTGCGCCGAGCCGAGCAGGGGCGATACCGCAGGCCCGCCTTCCGGCTGCCCTTCGCACCGGTGCTCAATATCCTCACCCTCGGCTTCCTACTCGCCGTCATTCTGCTGATGTTCTTCGACGACGAGATCGGGCGCATCACGCTGGCGGCATTCCTGCTGGTCGTCGCGGCGATGGTGGTGGGTTGGTTCCGAGTGCGAGGTCGACTGGATCCGGACGTGCTCGCTCCGATGCCGGAAGCCGGAGCGGAGCACTCGTGACTTCGATCGCGACGGTGCCGCACCGCCTTTCGCAGATCAGTGTCGACATCCTCTACACCGGTGGCACATTCGGGATGGCCGACCACGGTGACGGACTGCGGCCTCGCCGAGGACTCGGCAGCGAAATCGCAGACACCATTGCACGATTCGAGTGCGAGTACGGCATCGCGGTTCGGTTCGACTACACCGAACTCGAGCAGGTCATCGATAGTGCCGACGCCGGGCCCGATACCGGCTGCCGGATCGCCGCACGCGTCCGCTCCGGTATAGCGGAGCGGCAACCGGATGGAGTCGTCGTTGTGCACGGCACCGATACGATGGCTTATGTAGGCGCTCGGATGGCATTCGAGCTGCGCGATATCGAGGTGCCCGTCGTGCTGACAGGAGCGCAGATCCCGCTAGGCCTGCCCGGTAGCGACGCGCGGAGCAACCTGACGCTTGCGCTGAACAGCATTGCCACCCATACCGTTCCGGGAACGTCAATCGCCTTCGGCGAGTCGCTGCATCCGGCCGTGCGGGCCAGTAAACGCGCCTGCGATGACTACGACGGATTCACCACGGTCCGGGAATGCACACCGCCGCCCGCACCACCGCGACTGCCCGAGCCGCGACCACGCAGCGACAGCCCACCCGTCGGCCTGTTCACCGTCTTTCCCGGAATGCATCCGGACCTCCTCGATACGGCACTGCGCCACTACCAGGACGGGCTGGTACTCGAGTGCTACGGCACAGGCACGCTGCCACTGCACGGTTCGGCAACGGTCGAGGCGATCCGCGCGGCCACCGCTCGGGGAACGCCGGTAGTCGTCATCACCCACTGTGACAGCGGCACAGTCGATCTCGACCGCTACCAACCGGGCCGGGCCATGCGCGCTGCCGGTGCCATCGGTGGCGGCGATATGACCAGGGAGGCCGCACTCGCGAAGCTCGGCTACCTGGTCGACCTCGGCCTGTCCGGTAGCGAGCTGCGCCGGTGGATGACGACGAACCTGCTCGGCGAACTCTCGAATCACCCCGCGACACAGCCGCTCCCGCACACATCCAACTGAACAGGAATTCGATGACCGAAAGCACTCGTACCGAACGCGATTCCCTCGGCACCCGCGCGGTGCCGCGCGAGGCCTACTGGGGCGTCCACACCGCCCGTGCGCTGGACAATTTCGCCATTACGGGCGACCGCATCGGCAATTACCCGGCCCTGATCACCGCGCTCGCCGCGGTCAAACAGGCCGCCTGCCGCGCCAACCGGGACCTCGGCCTGCTCGATTCGCGCCGTGCCGACGTTATCGACGCGACCTGCGACGAGATCCGCGGTGGTGCACTGCACGACCAGTTCCCCATCGATCCCATCCAGGGCGGGGCCGGTACCTCGACGAATATGAATGCCAATGAGGTCATCGCCAACCGGGCGCTGGAGTTGCTCGGCCACGAACGCGGCAGCTACACCGAACTGGACCCGCTCGACCATGTGAATCTGGGCCAGTCCACCAACGACGTCTACCCGACCGCGGTGAAACTCGCCATCGTGCACCACATCCACGATCTGGTCGCCGCACTCGGTCGGCTGGCGGTCGAATTCGACAGCAAGGCAATCGAATTCGCCGACATCATCAAGATGGGCCGCACCCAGCTCCAGGATGCCGTACCCATGACGCTCGGGCAGGAGTTCGGCACCTTCGCGATCATGGTGCGCGAGGACTGCGCCCGCCTCGACGAGGGCACCGCACTGCTGCGCGAATGCAATCTCGGTGGCACCGCGATCGGCACCGGGATCAACGGCCACCCGGATTATCCGGCGCTGGCCTGCACCCATCTCGCCGAAATCACTCGGATTCCGGTGACCTCGGCCACCGACCTCATCGAAGCCACCCAGGACTGCGGCGCGTTCGTACAGGTCTCCGGCATCATCAAGCGCGTCGCGGTCAAACTGTCCAAGATCTGCAACGACCTGCGGCTCATGTCCTCGGGACCGACGACCGGTCTGGGTGAAATCTCGCTTCCCCCAATGCAAGCCGGATCATCGATCATGCCAGGCAAGGTCAATCCGGTTATCCCGGAGGTCGTCAATCAGGTCGCATTCGCGGCTGTGGGCAATGATATGACCGTCACCATGGCCGCCGAGGCGGGCCAGCTCCAGCTCAACGCCTTCGAGCCGATCATCGCCTACAGCCTGCTCCGCACCACCGCCCACCTCACCGCCGCCATCGAGGCCCTGGCAACCAGATGCGTCGCTGGCATCACCCCGCACCGCGACCATCTGGAACAGGGTGTCCGCAGCTCCATCGGCATCGTCACCGCCCTCACTCCCCACATCGGCTATGCCGCCAGCGCCCGAATCGCCAAGCAGGCCTTGCACACCGGCCGCCCCGTCGAGGAAGTCGCCATCGAACTCGGTCTGCTGCCCGCCGCAACCGTGAAATCCCTACTCGCGCCGCACCGACTCGCCGGACTGCCGGCCCCGGCGACCGAACCCGCTGCGGCGCAGTAGTTACCGCGGTCGCGCTCCACTGCGACACGGTGCTTTATGCCTCGGTCGTCGGGCGGCCTCGTGCATCGACGTGCACGCATCGGCTTCGAACACGCCGAACACGCCAACGTCGGCGTGGCGACATAGATCTGCGGGCCGGTTGGGCTAGCATGGCAGCGCTGTGCGACGTGGCGGCGTTTGCGCAGCGAACGGGGAAGGAACCTGCCCGGCGGCACACTGTGTCGCCGGGCAGGTCGAAAACTTCTCGTGTGTGGCCCCGGTGCCGATCCCAGAGGCCAAGGCGCGCACTGAATCGCCGCATTCCTTGTGAGTGTCGCTGCACGGTAGTCGACCTTCTCGCCCCGATGGTGCCTTGCTCCACGCGATGAAGTTCGCTCGATGCTCGCCGACGAATTGCTGGACATCGCGGGCCTTTCCGTGCACGACGCCGCCAGCAGGGCTCGCGTATCACGACGCAGCAGAGTCCAGCCGCGACCACCGGCGGCGCAACAGTGCTCAGCTCGGCGAACGCCGTGGAAAGTCGGCGGTCGGCAACACACTCACGAAAGGTGCTGCGAGAACCGGTATTCGGACAAATCGGAGGGTGCTGGTCCCAGCCGGAAGCACTGTCGGGCACGTGCGAGAATCGTCCGCGATGATCACCTATCTCGAAGCGACTGTCATCGGTGCGGTGCAGGGGGTCACCGAGCTGTTTCCGATCTCCAGCCTCGGTCACTCCGTGCTGATCGCCGCATGGGTGGGCGGTGATTGGCGGAAGTTGTTGGTCCAGAACGAGTCCGGCGCGGGCAATCCCTACCTGGCGTTCGTGGTCGCGTTACACGTGGCGACAGCGGTGGCGTTGCTCGGGTATTACTGGCGCGACTGGAGCGCGATAATCGCCGGTTTCGTCATGACGCTGCGCACCCGGCGGCTGGATACCGTTCCGCAGCGAATGGCTTGGCTGATCGTGATCGCCTCTACGCCGGTCGCCATCCTCGGGCCGCTGCTCGTCCATCCACTGCACGCTTTGTTCGAGGGGCCCATCGATGCGGCCATCTTCCTGACTCTCAATGGCGTGGTGTTGGTGATCGGTGAGGGGCTGCGCCGGCGCAATGAGCCGACGCTGGCGGAATACGGGCGACGTTTCGCCCTCACCGCCGCATCGCATCCGGCCCGCCAATCCGACCGGCCGCTGGCCGCCCTCGGGACGCGCGACGCCGTAGGCATCGGATTCGCGCAAGCCGGCGCCCTGCTGACCGGGTTCAGCCGCGCGGGTCTGACCATGGTCGGGGGATTGTGGCGCGGTCTCGAACACACCCACGCGGCCAAATTCGCCTTCCTGCTTGCCACTCCGGCAATCCTGGGCGCCGGGATCGTGGAATTACCGGAACTGTTCGGACCGGAGACCGACGGCATCCGCGGGCCGATACTCGTCGGCGCCATCGTGTCCGGGGCGTCGTCCTGGCTGGCCGTGCGCTATCTGGAGCGGCACTTCCAAACTCGCACCCTGCTACCGTTCGCAACGTACTCACTGATCGTCGGACTGCTCTCGATCGTCCACTTCAGCTGAATCCATCTTCGACAAACAGGGTTTCGTGCTCAGATGACAACACCGGACTATGACGAATTCGGACTGTTCGCCGAGAATGCGGCCGAGGCCGGGCTGCCCTGGTCCGGTCCGCCCCTGGTGCAACGGTTCTCGATCGACATCGGCTCCGGTCGCCACATCAGTGGTCTGCGCTGGGGTGCGGGCGAGCCGGAGTTGGTGCTCTTGCACGGTGGCGCGCAGAACGCGCACACCTGGGACACCGTGGCGCTGGCGCTGAACCGCCCACTCGTCGCACTGGATCTGCCCGGCCACGGCCATTCCGACTGGTGGCCCGACCATCTGTACACACCGCACCGGCTGGCCAATGCGGTCGCCACTGCCGTGGACTACGTCGCGGCACAGGCGAAGGCGGTTGTCGGTATGTCCCTCGGTGGACTGACCGCAGTGCGACTGGCCGCGCGCCGCCCGGACCTGGTGCGCCGCCTGATCATCGTCGACGTCACCCCGGGCACCGGCGACAACCCGAACAAGACCGCGGCGATAGTCGCATTCGTCAACGGCCCCACCGATTTCGGATCCTTCGACGAGATCCTGGAGCGCACCGTCGCGCACAATCCGAGCCGCTCGGTCCAGTCGCTGCGGCGCGGAGTCCTACACAACGCACGCCCGCGCGACGACGGCCGCTGGATCTGGCGCTACGACCGACTCCGCCCCACCGCCGACGGGTCGGTCGACTTCAGCCCACTGTGGGACGACGTATCCGCCGTACAAGCACCACTACTGCTCGTACGCGGCGCACGATCACCAGTTGTCGACAACGCCGACGTCGCGGAGTTGCGCCGCCGCCGCCCCGGCGCCCAGGTCGCGGTCGTCGACGGCGCCGGGCACTCGGTCCAGGGCGATCGCCCCCTCGAACTCGCAGCGCTCATCCGCGACTTCGTCTTTCCCACTGAATGATCGCGTATTACTTCGGTGCGTTCGGATTGAACTTATTGGTGAAGAACTTCGACGGCTCGAAGGAGCCGGTGATCCCGCCGGTATCCCGCAACCAACTCTCCCAGCGCAGGAAATCGGTGTCGGCGATTACCCCGCTGGGGGCGGGCACCCCGACCGACTGCCAGAACTTCACCGACGAAGCATCCTCGCCCGGACGTTGCCGCTTCTCGATGATCTGAGCGAACCTGGCGATGACTTCATCACGCGGTGTGGTCTTCTGCCATTCGATCGCCTTGGCGACTCCACTCACGAATGCCTCGACACTGGCCGGGTTCTTAGCGAGGAAGTCATTGCGAAAGACGTATTGACCGCCGTTGAACGGACCGAATTCCTCGTAGTCGGTGAACACCGCACGGAGACCACCGTTCGCGATTGCCCGCTGCTGGAACTGTCCACTCAAGGCGGCGACGTCGACCTGTCCACGCCGGAGGGCGTCCTCGGTATTCGGCGGCGGCAAGACCACCAACTGAACCGATCTGATCTGTTCCTCGTCGAAACCGCTCTTCTTCAGCGCGTCGTGGATATCCGCCTCGGACTGGCCACCCAGCGTGTTCACGCCGATCTTCTTGTTCAGCAGGTCTTTCGGCGTCGTGATCGGGCTGTTCCCGGAAACGTAGAACCCCGTGAACGTCTTGTCGTCGGAGCCGTAGTAGTTCAGCACCGCGGTAATCGGCGCACCAGCGTTGGCCAGCTTCGCCACCGCACCGCCGAAAGCGCCCCCGAAGTCGACCTGACCGGTAGCCGCCGACTGGATATCCTGTGGACCACTGATGGTGTTTCCCTGCCAGTCCAGTTTCACCTTGCCTTCGAAAAGGCCGAGATCCTCGGCGAGTTCGGGAATCGTGACCTGCGAGGCCCAGCCTTGATAGCGAAAGAGCGGGACGCCACCGGATTTACGAACATCGCCACCGCCACAGGCGCTCAACGCCATTGCGACGGTTACGGCAACTATCGCGCCTATGAAGAGCCTGCTACGCACTCGCGCACTCATTGTGCGGCCACCTTTCGGTCGATCCGGTTGGGCCAGGGAATGTAGACGGGGATATATCGACCCATGACGACGGCGCCGAGCGCCGACACGGCGCCGATGGTCAGGACCGCGACAGCCAGTGGACCGACCGCCGCCAATCCGCTGATCGCCATCGGACCGGCGAAAAAGCCACCGTCATGGGTGAGCCGCCACGCGGCAAGGAATTCGGCACGGGTTGCCGCAGGGGCGATATCGGCGCCGATGGTCATGATGACGCCGTTACCGATCCCGTTGCCGATCCCCATGACCACCGCGACGACGCCGAGAGTGAGTGCCGAATCGGTCAGCGGCACAGCGAAATACGTGAGGGCCAGGATGGTGAGCGACGGCACGGCGATGAATCGTCTGCCGTACCGGTCCATCAGATGGCCCGCCGGATACGCGCACAGCACATCCAGACCGGCCCCGATGCCGAAGATCAGACTGGCCGTGGCGGCGGTGGTGCCGAGGTGATCGGCCCACAACGGCAGCACGGCTTCCCGCGACGAACGCGCGGCACCCATCAGCAACGAACCCGCGCCCAGTGTCAGCAACAGTTTGCGATGAGCTCTGCCGACGCCGAGTAAGGACAGCGACGGTTGCCGGATGGTCCCGACGGCCGAGGTCCGCGGGTCCGGAAGCCGGGCCATCAGCCATCCGGCCACCGCTATCGCAATCAATTGGACGACGAATCCGCCGCGTGTGCCGATTACCGTGATCGCGGCGGCACCGAGAAATGGACCGACGAAGAAACCGAACCGCATGGAACCGCCGAATAGCGCCATTGCCCGCGCTCTGCGTTCGAATGGCACGGCCTCCGACAAATAGCTCATCCGGGCCAGGCCCCATATCGCGTTCGACAGCCCGACGATAACCAGGCCCCCGCACAAGATCGGCACCGTGGTCGCGAGCACGCACAATAGGACACCGATGACGCCCGCAGTGCTCGCGCCGATGATCGATACCCGCTCACCGAGCCGGGATACGACCTGACCAGCGGGAATGTCTCCGAATATCTGTCCGAGCCCGACCAGCGCGACACAGAATCCGGCTACCGCAACCGATGCGCCCAAGTCGAGCGCGGTCAATATCATGACCGGCGCCGCGGCCCCCATACCGATCCCGTACGCCGCCGCGGGTACATAAACGGTGAATAGCAGCGGCCGCAGCGAGCTCAGTTCAACCGATATCTCATCTTGTCGGCAGGTCGTCATATTTTTCGATAACCCGCATTTCTCTCGGTGGACGACACTCCGGAATACCGACTACGCCGGGCGAATATCTCGACTCACCTTGCGGACGCACGCGGAAATAAGCAACACCTTTTCCACATCGTGAAAATCAGGGTGATTCGAATTCGCCCGGCCCGGTCGGGAATGTCGTCGCCGCCGATACCGCTACCGGCGTAGCGCCGATCGGGTGAACGCCGTGTTCAACCGCTTCAGGAAGGGGTTGACCGGCCGGGTCTCGCGGAGTGCCTCGGTGAGGAGGGCGATGGGTTCGGCGCAGGTGTCGTAGCGGGCGCTCGGATCCTTTGCGAGCGAACGGTGCACGATCGAGTCGACCTCGGGTGGGATCCAGTGTCGGCGGGCGGAGATATCGGGGGGCGGATCGTGCAGGTGGGCCTGCGCGGTGGCCATGAGATTTCCGCGGGGGAACGGCGGGCGGCCGGTGAGCAGCTCGATGGCGGTGGAGATCAGTGCGTACTGGTCCGTCGCCGGGCATACAGCGCCCGCCTGCAGCAGCTCGGGTGCGGCGTATGGCACCGAGACGACGACGAAACCATTTGTGGCCAGGGGCGGTTCGGGCCGGTGCAGCCATCGGGCCTGGTCGAAATCCGAAAGTTTCACCGTCGCAGGGTCGTCCGTGCCCACCAAGAGATTCGCCGGTTTGACGTCGAGATGCACGATGTCGTTGGCGTGCACGAAATCCAAACCCGCCGCGACCCGAGTGAGCACGTGCAGCACCCGCCGCAGGTCCGGCTGCCGGTGCGGCATCGGCACCAATATCGCACCTGTTGTGCCTGCCACGTACTCGTGCGCCGACCACAGCCTGCCGTCGGTTTCGCCGTGGGTGTACATCCGCACGATATTGGGATGCCGCAGCACGGACAGGATGTCGAATTCGTGCACGAATCGCGCACGCGCCTCGGATGACCGGCTGTCCTCGGGACCCAGAATCTTCAGCGATACCGGCCGCGCCCGTTCCGGATCCTCGGCCAGATACACATCACTGCTACCGCCATGACCAAGCCGAGCCTGCACAACGAATCCAGCAAACCGGTCATTCGGTTCCAGTACCACCGCCACACCGTAGTTCGCCGACGCCCGGCATCGGCGGCGCAACCTCTCGCTGCTGGGAAATCGGGTTCGGTCAGTCCTTGGGTATGCGTTCGTGCAGGGTCAGCAGAACGTGATCGAAGGTGGCGACGGTCGCGGGTTCGGGCGCTGGGACAGAGGCCAGCTCGGCGAGCAGTTGTTCGGCTAGCACGCGCAGCTTGACATTGGTTTCCTGCGAGCGCCAAATCAGCACCTTGAACGCCTGCTCGGCATTGATCCTGTACAGCCGCATCAGCACACCCTTGGCTTGCTCGATCACCGCACGCGCCTCGATCAGTTCCGGCAAACGCACCTCGAGCGCTTCACGTTCGGCTTCGGCGAGGGTGGCGCTGAGGTCGATATAGAAACCGGTCGTGCCCACCGGTTGGCCGTCGTCGTCGAGGATTCGGTCGGCGACCACCATGACATTGTGTTCGCCCCCGGAGGTGTCGATGAACCGGTGGCGGCTCGAGAACGGTTCGCCGCGGTCGACGGAACGGGCGATGAGTTCGGCGACGTGTTCGCGGTCGTCGGGATGTTTGTGGGCCAGCAGCAGTTCGGTGGTCGGCTCGATTTCCCCGGGCCGGTAGCCGTGCATCCGGTAGACCTCCGGCGACCACTCCCACCGGCGGCTGGCGAACCAGAAGCGGAAGCTACCGACCGCGGACCGCGCGCCCGACTGGCCGGGCGGCGCATCCGCGGCACCGATGATCGGAGATCCTGGCGAAGACATCACCAACCAATTATCGCCCATGCGCCGCCGCCGACCCGTCTGGGACAAAGGATTTCTTTTCCGGAAAGCTGCTGGTCAAATTCGCTCGTCGAGCAGCCGCCACGCCGTGAGCGCGAGCCTGGCCCGCAACAGTCCGGTGGGCTCCGCGAGTTCGATGCCCGTCATCTTTTCGATCTGCTCGAGGCGGCGGGCGACGCTGCTGTGGTGCAGGTGCAGCAGTTCGGCCGCCCGACGCAGCGAGCCGGTCGCGCAGTAGGCGTCGAGCGTCTCCAAATCCTCCGAAGTACTGGCCATTCCGGCGATCGCGGCCACATCGGCGTTATCGCGCGCAGCCTCCTGGGGTACCTGCGCGAGCAAGGCCAGCGCCCCGAGGTCCTGGTAGCGGACGATCGGGCTGCGCGCGGTGGCGAAACGCAGGGCGGTCCGGGCTTCCCGCCAGGACCGGTCGGGGCGATCGGCGGCTCCGATGCCCGCACGTACGCCTGCCGGAAACCTGGCCGGGTCCACAGTCGTGGCCAGGATGACACCCACCTCCGCCAGCGGTGCCGCCTTCACCGGGCGGGCTGGGCAGATCAAGCCACCGACCTGGTCGAGCGGTAGCTGAGATCGAACGGCCACGACGCGCACCGGCAGGTCTGCGGCAAAACCCAAGAGCCGCAATGCGCGAGCCCTGGCCGCCTCATCGCTGTCGGCGCTGATCACCAGTTCGACCAGGGCCGGGTCGGCCATAGTGGTGCGTGCTGGGCCGTATCGCTCGACGACCGCCGCCGCGGCGATGGCGAGCCGCTCCAACAGCAGCTCGTCGAGCGAGCGGGAGATGTCGGTGCGTTCCAGCCAGACCGTGCCGATCTCCTCCTCATCGAGGACGATCGTCCCAGTGGTGGACGTGCACGGCGGCGGACCCGACACTTCCCGCCCGTCGGGTGCGAATCGGCTCACTCGTCCCGTGCCGTGCAGTCGAATACCGGTCACGCACTCGGCCAGGACCGCCGAGGCCCGAGCAAGCGCCGGAAGATCCACCCGCCGGCGCATCAGGGTGTCGTAGAACATCACGACGCGCAGCGCGCCTTCCGCTTCCACATCCAATTGCGACAATCGGACCACCAAGGCATCCATCACTGGAGGATATGCGGCGCTCGTCGCGGAGCGAGGCCGGAATGCCCGACGGTTGGCGGATGAACTCCGAGCGGCTGATCGCCAGGATAACTGTCATGGATCCCGAACTCGAACCATTCCTCTCGCTGTTCCCGCCGTCCGACCTGTCCGACCCCTCCACCGCGCGCAAACAGCTCGCCGAGCTGGCCGCCGCGATACCGGTTACCGATACCGCGAACTTGGACATCGAAAACCGCACGGTCCCAGCCGATCCCGATGTACCGGTGCGGATCTATCGTCCGAACCAGTCCCAGGGCGCCATCGTGTGGCTGCACGGCGGCGGATTCGTGATGGGTGATCTCGATACAGAACATCCGTGGGCAACCATGCTCGCCAACGGCTCCGGCGCGACCGTGATCTCCGTGGCCTACCGGCTGGCTCCCGAAAACCCGTTCCCCGCCGCACACGATGACATCTACGCGGTGCTGAAATGGACTGCCGAGCATGCAACCGAACTCGACATCGACCCGACGCGCATAGCGATCGGCGGCCACAGCGCGGGCGCGGGCCTCGCGGCCGCGGTGGCATTGCGGGCGCGCGACGAACAGGGACCGCCGATCCGTTTCCAACTGCTGCACCAGGCCGGGCTCGATGACCGGCAGGAGACGTGGTCGCAGCGGAATTTCACCGATACGCCGTTCGTGACTCGCGACAAAGTCGCGCAAATGTGGGGGCACTACCTGGGCTCCACGCCCGCCACGCGGTACGCGGCTCCGGCGCGGGCCACCGATCTGTCGGGCCTGCCACCCGCTTACATCGCCGCCGCGGAGTTCTGCCCGAATCGCGACGAAGACATCGACTACGCATTGCGCCTGATGGCGGCCGGAGTGTCGGTCGAGTTGCACCAATGGCGCGGCACGTTCCACGGCTCCCAAGCGATCCTGTCCGCGGAGGTGTCACAGCGGCAGAACGCCGAACTGGCCGGAGCTCTGCGGCGCGCCTTGGCCGAGTGATCGGAAATACTCGGCGAGGTCCGGGGTAGCGCTGGTCCCGAGACCGGGAACAGCGGTGCCGGCCCGGCACAGAACGAATCTGTGCCGGGCCGGCACGGTCGGCCTACGCGGTACGGCGTCCTCGAAAACGATGCAATCCCATCGTCGCGGCGGCGACCCGTGGATCGAACATGTGCAGTGGGGATTTCGTCATATTCAGCACATCGAGGAATTTCGCCGCAGTCGCCGGATCGTCCGCCGCTGCCCGGAACATCCTGTTCAAGCCTGAATGCGCAAGTGATTTCACCCCTGGTGAGCCGAGCTCGACGGGGGGCATCGTCATATCGCTGACCTTTGTCAGCCACCATGGGGTGCGCAGCATGCGGCCGACGCGGCGATAATAGCGGCGTGGCAGATCGTCGGTCCCCTGCTGGAGTACCTCATCGAGTAGATCCGCCGCAATGGCCGCGACAGTCATTCCGCTGCCGTAGATCGGATTGAAACTGCATACCGCATCGCCGATCGAAAGTATCCCGCCCGGAACACGATTCAGCAGTTCGTATCGGCGCCATATCGCCGTGCGGAACCGATAGGTCGCGACGTCGTCGACAGGTATCGCGCGGCGGATTACGGTAGCGACATCGTCGGGCGCACACACTGCGGCGTAATCCAGCAATGCGTCCGGACTTGCCGGTGGGTGATTTTCCTTCCCGACGCCGAACGCCGAGAGCACCCACAAATCCCCCTCCTGTGCCGCGAAACCGAACCCGCGCGGTCGACTCGGCATCGGTCCCACCAGGACGATCCGATCGCCGCCGACCGCGTCCAGCGGCAGGCGGAAATGGCAAGTGGCGTAGCCGATATCGACAGGCACCTGATCTTCGCGTGGCCGCCGGTACCCCAGCGACTCGAGCCAGGCACCGGCTCGTGAACCCCGGCCCATCGCGTCGACCACCAGATCGGCATGGACATGTTCCGGTTCGCCGCCGGTCTCCCGGCGCAGCACCCGAACTCCGCCGACGCCGGTATCGGAGGCGACCAACTCGGCTACGACAGCGTCGTCCCATATCGTCACATTCGGCAGCGCCGATACCCGGGCACGCACATGCGATTCCAGAAATGGCCGGCTGGCGGCAACGGACGTTCTGCCCAATTCAGCGCGATACAGGACGTTTCCGAAGAAGATCGCCCGGAAATCGTCGAATGCGCTGACGGCCTTCGCACCATCGGTGATCAGCTCGTCGATCAGGCCGGGAAACCGAGACTCGGCAATATCGGCGGCGCGCATCAGCAGGCCGTGGGAATGTTGCGATTGCGGAGTGCCGCGGCGTTTGGTTTCCGCGGCCGACAACCGATCTCGCTCGACGACGGTCACCACCGCATAGTGGTCAGCCAGAATACGGGCCGCGAACAGACCCGCGATCCCGCCACCGAGTACGACCGCATGGTCCCCGGCGCGGCGGATACCCCTTCGACTCACCGGGTCCTCCTCGTCGGTGTGACGGCGCCGACGACATCCGAAAGATCGGGCGATCGGGCAGAGCACGGCGACCCTACCCCGATGCGGCGTGGTCGCGCATGTCGTAGACCTGGGGTCAGCGGCCGGATCGGTGGATGACCTCGCGGGCCAAGGCCCGGTATTGCTCGGCGCCGGCGGATCGAGGTGCCCAGGTGATGATGGGTTCACCGGCAACACTGGCGTCGGGGAAGCGGACCGTCCGCGAAATCACCGTGTCGTAGACCTGGTCGCCGAAGACCTCGGCAACCCGAGCCAGTACTTGACGCGAATGCAGCAGGCGTTGGTCGAACATCGTGACCACGATGCCGAACAGGCTCAGGCCCGGATTCAGCCGGTCCCGCACCTTGTCCATGGTATCGGTGAGCAGCGCGACCCCGCGCAGCGAGAAGAACTCGCACTCCATCGGGACGATCACACCGTCCGCACAGGCCAGCGCGTTCACGGTGAGCAGGCTCAACGACGGCTGACAGTCGATGAGTATGTAGTCGTAGCGGTCCCGAATCGGGTCGAGTACCCGCCGCAGCGAATGTTCCCGGCCGACCTCGTTGACCAACCGAATCTCGGCCGCGGACAGATCGATATTGCTCGGCAGGAGATCGACATTGTCGACGTGAGTCCTGATCAGCACCTCGTCGATCAGCTTTCCCGATCCCCCGAGCAGGTCGTATACCGTGCACGGCAGGTCGTTCAGCACGGCACCCAACCCGGCGGACAACGCGCCCTGCGGGTCGAGGTCGACCAGCAGCACCCGCTGCCCGCATTCGGCCAGCGCAGCGCCTAGATTGATGGTCGAGGTGGTCTTACCGACACCGCCTTTCTGATTGCACAGGGCAATGACCTGTGCTTCAGCGCGGGGCACCGACTGCTCGGATGCATTGACCGCACTCACGATTCGCAAACGCTTCGGCTCGTCCGCACCCCTGAGCCACTCCGTTTGCCGGGCAGATCAACTCGCCGCAGGTAGTTTGCCAACATGTCGCCAGGGTAGCCGTTCAGCTCCGAGACCGAACCACAAACCCCACATGAGTCCTCGCTCATCAACAATCAGGGCGTAGATCGCTGACAATTCACTGAACCGACCGCTTGGTCGAAACCAGCTCGCCGGGAATGAATCCCAGGAACAGCGCACGTCCGGGTTCGATTCGGGGCAGCTTCGATCGTCGCGCGGCCGCTCGTTATGATCACGACCCTCTGCTTACGATCCTCTGCCCCGCTGTCCACCAACGAAAAGGAATGCCCATGGCACGCAAGGTCGTTGTGACGCTCGTCGATGACTTCGACGGCAAATCCGCTGCCGAGGAAACAGTGGCCTTCGCCCTCGACGGCGTCGAATACGAGATCGACCTATCCACCATCAACGCCGGCCAGCTGCGCGGCATCTTCGAGCCCTGGGCCTCGAGCGCTCGCAGAATCGGCCGCGCGGCCCGGGGCAAGAGCCAGACCTCGCGCACGGCCAACGACCGCGCCCGCACCGTCGCCATCCGCGACTGGGCCCGCGCCAAAGGCATCGCGGTGTCGGCCCGCGGACGGATTTCAGCAGAAGTAGCCCAGGCGTACGAGAAGGCCAACGCCTAACCGCTGCGCCGCCTGGCGCTGACCACCACGTCGTCAGTCGGCGGAATGCAATGTCCCGGTAGCGGTTTGCCGTCCGAAATCGTCCCGCGCGACGGTCACCAACGCACCGTCGCGCGGGGTCGCCGAGACGACCAGCCCTTGGTGGTCCAACAGCGGCGACCGCAGCCGATAGTCGAAGACCTGGTCACCGGTGTAGCCGCGGGCCCGGGCGGCCTCTGCCATGGCCAGCGCCTGCAACGGTCCGTGTACGAGCAGACCGGGATAGCCCTCGACATCGCGGGCGTAGTCGCGGTCGTAGTGGATGCGGTGGCCGTTGTAGGTGAGCGCGGAGTACCGGAACAGCAGGGTCGGCGAGGTGTCGATGGCCCATTCGTTTTCGGCAGGAGGGACTTTCGCGTCCCGGCCCGGTTCTGGTACGCCGGTTCCTCCGGTCGCCTCGACGGCGTCGCGGTAGACGATGTCCTGGCGTTCGTCCACGATGATCCGATCGCCCTGCAGTATCTGGTGGCCCACGACGACGAAGGTCAATGCACCGCTGCGCCCTTGCTTCTGCTGTGTTGACAGCACTGTCGTTCGTTTCGTCGCCGGTTCGCCGCACACCAGCGCACCGCGGGTGCGCACCTGCCCTCCGGCCCACATCCGGCGTCGCCCCGGCCCCGGCGGCGCCGGAACGGTATTGCGAATTGGATGACCATCGGGTCCCAGGTCCGCCTGTGCGGGTCGTTCGAGCAAGTAGATCCAGTGCCACAGGAGCGGAAGTCCCTTGTCGAGATCGGGCAATGGCACACCGAGCAGCCCGCTCAGCGCCTCCGCCGGACCGGGCACCAGCAATTCGGCGCGTTCGACCACCTCGGTCATGCCGGCGACTCCTTCGAAACATGTTCTGCCGACGCGAATTCCGCGCGCAGGGCGGCGGTGTGCTCCCCCATCCGAGGTACCGCACCCATCGCCGGTTCCCAGCCGCCCACCACCGGTGGCAGCATGGCCCGCATTACCCCACCGGGTGTATCCACCGGCCGCCAACGATCACGGGCCGCGAGCTGCGGGTGCTCGGTGAACTCGGCCGGTGTGCGCAACCGCGCATTCGCGATACCGGCCTGTTCCAGCAGCTCGATCACCTCATCGGTCCCGAATGCGGCAAATGCCCGCTCCAGCAGCACCGTCAACTCGCCGTCGTGTGCCACCCGATCGGTATTGGTCGCGAACCGCGGATCCTCGATCAGATCGGTCCGTCCCAGCACCGTGTCGCACAGCGCAGTCCACTCGCGCTCGTTCTGGATACCGAGGAATACGGTGCCGTCGGCGGTGCGGAACGGACCGTATGGAGAGATCGATGGATGTTTCGCCGCGGTGCGGCGCGGTGGTTCCTCGCCGTAGCGGGAGAAATAGGCGGGTTGGCTCATCCACTCCCCGAGCGCATCGATCATCGCGACATGCAGACTCGCGCCGATACCGGTGCGCACCCGGTCGTAGAGCGCGGTGAGGATGCCGCTGTAGGCATACATACCGGTGGCGATATCGGCTATCGAGAAGCCCGCTTTGGCGGGCACTTCCGGTGTGCCCGTCGACATCACGAGCCCGGTCTCGCATTGCAGCAACAGGTCGTAGGCCTTCTTCGACCGAAACGGACCGTCGGGGCCGTAGCCGGAGATCGAGCAGTGGATCAGCTCCGGCCGGGCCGCGCGCAGCGTTTCGGCGTCGACTCCGAGCCGTTCGGCGGCACCAGGCACCAGGTTCTGCACGAATACATCGGCCCTGGCGATCATCGCATCGAGGAGTCGGCGGTCGGCGCGATCCTTGACGTCGAGTTCGACACTCTCCTTGCCTCGATTGAGCCACACGAAATAGCTCGACTCCCCGTGGACGGTTCGGTCGTAGCGCCGGGCGAAATCGCCGCCACCAGGGCGTTCGATCTTGATCACGCGGGCACCGAGATCGGCGAGCTGACGGGTCGCGAACGGGGCGGCAACGGCCTGCTCGACCGCGACCACGGTGATGTCTTCGAGAGGGCGGCGCATGCAGTGCCTTCCGGGAAAGTCGGTGCCGGACAACTCAGTTGATCCGATTACGGCTGATCAGCTGGCGGGCGATCACACCGCGCTGAATCTCGTTGGTGCCCTCACCGACGATCATCAGCGGCGCGTCGCGGAAGTAGCGTTCCACATCGAATTCGGTGGAATACCCGTAGCCACCGTGCACGCGCACGGCATTGAGCGCAATCTCCATGGCGGTCTCGGAGGCGAACAGCTTCGCCATCCCGGCCTCCATATCGGCGCGCTCGCCCAAGTCGTAACGGCGCGCCGCGTACTGCACCAACTGGCGTGCGGCGGTCAGTTTCGTCGCCATATCGGCGAGATAGTTGCCGACGGACTGGTGCTGCCAGATGGGTTTGCCGAAGCTTTCCCGTTGCTGGGCGTAGCGCATCGAATCCTCCAGCGCGGCCCGACCGACGCCGAGCGCACGCGATGCCACCTGGATCCGCCCGACCTCCAGACCGCGCATCATCTGCGCGAAGCCCGCGCCCTCGACCCCGCCGAGCAGCGCCGAGACGGGCACCCGCATATCGTCGAAGGTCAGCTCACAGCTCTCGACACCCTTGTAGCCGAGTTTGGGCAGATCCCGCGACACCGTGAATCCGGGCCCCTTCTGCACCAGCAGAATGCTGATCCCCCGATGCGCGGGGTCCGCGGCCGGATCGGTTTTGCACAGCAGGGCGACCAGATCCGACCGGCGGGCATTGCTGATCCAGGTCTTGGACCCGTTGACGATGTATTCCTCGCCGACCCGGCGGGCTGTCGTGCGCATCGCTTGCAGATCCGATCCACCGCCCGGTTCGGTCAGCGCCATGGTCGCGCGCAGCTCGCCGGTCGCCATCCGAGGCAGGTAGCGGTCCTTCTGCCCCTGAGTGCCGTAGTCCAGCAACAGTTTTGCGACCACCGTGTGACCGCCCATCGCCCCCGCCAGGCTCATCCAGCCGCGCGAGAGCTCCTCGGTGACGGCGGCGTAGCACGGCGTGGACACCTTGGCCTCGCCCCACGGTTCCGGGATGGCCAGCCCGTAGATGCCGAGCTGTTTCATCTGGTCGATCAGCTTCTCCGGGTAGGTGTTCGTATGGTCGAGCTCCTGCGCGACCGGTTTGACCTCCCGGTCCACGAAGTCACGCACCACCGCGACGATCGCGGTTTCTTCCTCGTTGAGCTCGTGCACGACGACTTCCTCTCGCCCCTCGGCAATACACACCCGCCACTATCATCATGAGAGCTAATACCGGCCTGGGTAAAATGCTGAGTTCTGATACCACTATGCCGGTTCGCGATGCGCAGGAGGAGCGGATGGACTTCAAGCAGTTGAAGGCCATGGTCACGGTGGCCGAGGTCGGCAGCGTCACCAAGGCCGCGGAGTTGCTGCACCTGGTCCAACCGGCCGTCACCCGGCAGATACGGATGCTGGAACAGGAACTCGGTGTCGCACTGTTCGAGCGCACCCGGCAGGGTATGCGCCCGACCGAGGCCGGGACGGTCATGGTCGAGCGGGCGCGGCGGGCCCTGCACGAACTCGATCGCGCCCGCGCCGAGCTCCGCCCGGCGCCCGGAGTCGTCACCGGGGTGGTCACCGTCGGCCTGCTGGAGAGCGCCGCCGACCTCTTGGCCGAACCACTGGTGTCGGCGCTCGCCCACGATCATCCCGGCATCGAATTGCGCGTGCTCACTGGTTATTCAGGACACCTGCAACGCTGGCTCGATGACGGCGACCTGGATCTGAGCCTGCTGTACAACCTGACCAGCACACCGTCGCTCAATGTCGAACCGCTTGCGCGGGAACGGCTCTGGGCGGTCGCACCAACGAGCGACGGCCTGCATGCCGACCGTCCTGTCACCTTGGCCGAGGTTGCGTCCCATCCGATGGTGATGCCCGCGCCAGGGCATGCGCTGCGTGCCCTCATCGACGGCGCCTCCGCGCGGACGCAGGTGAATTTCGACGTGACCGTCCAGACCAATTCACTGCGTCTACAGAAACTGCTGGTGCTCGGCGGGCACGGCTGGACGATCCTGCCCGGCGTCGGCATTGCCGATGATGTCGCCAGCGGAACACTCAGCGCCGCACCGGTATGCGAGCCGGAGGTATGGCGCCTGATCGTCCTCGGCATACCGCGCACCGGCCGCGTACCCGCTGCGGCCGAAGTCGTTGCGGCCGAACTCATCCGGCAGGTGCGCACCGCGGTAGCGGAGGGGCGCTGGCCCTCGGCCCGACTCGTCGACCGCAGCGAAACCACAATGGATTGACCAGATCGATTGCCGTCGAACGGTTCTGGTCGAACAGACGCCCATCGCGACACGCACCGGACTCATATGCCGTGCGGAAATACGGGCATCAATTCTTTTTATTTTTCAACTGCCTTCATCATCACTCATGATCGGTCGCAGAGTCTTCTGACACCGAGGTTCGCCATGCAGCAGTATCCGATGTTCATCGACGGGCGTGACCATCAGCCGATCGGCGGCGAGTGGTTGCCCACCGACAACCCGTATCGCGGCGAACCATGGGCCCGGATCGCCAAAGGCGGCGCCGAGGATGTCGACGCCGCGGTGCAGGCCGCCCACCGGGCCTGCACCTGCGGTCCCTGGCCGGAACTCACCGCGAGCGCTCGCGGCGCACTGCTGCGCCGCCTCGGCGACACCCTCGCCGAGCATGCGCACCGACTGGCCGAACTCGAGGTCCGCGACAACGGCAAATTGTTCGCCGAGATGTACGGCCAGCTCAGCTATCTGCCGCAGTGGTTCTACTACTACGGCGGACTGGCCGACAAGATCGAGGGGACGGTGCTGCCGCTGGACAAGAAGGGCTACTTCGCCTACACCCGCCAAGAGCCCGTCGGTGTCGTCGGCATCATCACACCGTGGAATTCACCGCTGATGCTGCTGACCTGGAAACTGGCCCCGGCCCTCGCCGCAGGCTGCACAGTGGTGATCAAACCGTCGGAATTCACCTCCGCCTCCACGATCGAGCTGGTCAGGCTGTTCCATGCGGCCGGATTGCCGCCGGGCGTGATCAATGTGGTGACCGGCTCCGGCGCCGACGTCGGTACGGCCCTGGTCGAGCATCCGCTGGTCCGCAAGATCACCTTCACCGGATCCGATTTCACCGGGCGCGCAATCAACGAGGCCGCGGCCCGCGACCTCAAGCACGTGAGTCTCGAACTGGGCGGTAAATCCCCGAATATCGTATTCGCCGACGCCGATCTCGACGCCGCCGTCAACGGAGTCGTCTCCGGCATTTTCGCCGCCACCGGCCAGACCTGTATCGCCGGATCGCGACTGCTCGTCCAGGACAGCATTCACGACGAATTCGTCACGCGCGTAGTGGAACTCGCACGCACCGCCCGCATGGGCGACCCGATGTCCGACCACACCCAGGTCGGCCCGATCACAACACCGGCGCAGTACACGAAGGTGCTGGATTATCTTCGGATCGCCGAAAAGGAAGGCGCCACACTGGCTTTGGGCGGAGCGCCCGCGACGCGCCCGGAATGCGGTAACGGCTGGTTCATCGAACCGACAATCTTCACCGGCATCGACAATCGGATGCGCATCGCCCAAGAAGAAGTCTTCGGACCGGTACTCGCCGTCATTCCGTTTCACGCCGAGGACGATGCCGTCGCCCTCGCCAACGATGTCCGCTTCGGCCTCGGCGCAGGCGTCTGGACCAATGATATCGGCCGTGCCCTACGCATGGCCGACCGCATTCGCTCCGGCACCGTGTGGGTGAACACCTATCGCGCCGTCAGTTTCATGGCGCCATTCGGCGGATTCAAGGATTCCGGCATCGGACGGGAAAACGGTATCGACGCCATCCGGGAATACCTGGAAACCAAGACGGTCTGGATCAATTCCGGTGCGCCCGTGGGGAATCCGTTTGTAATCCGCTGACCTGCGGAGGCTGATCGCCATACGGCCCGACGTGGTGACGCAATCGAGCCGAGCCGCTGGGCCGAGCAGCCACCATCCTCGAGCTTCAATGCATGCAGGGTCCGGGGCCGTTTCACAGGGACCTACCACAGCACTCAGACGCGAGCGTGCGGCCCATGACGCGTCGTTCGACGGCCACATGGTGGGCCCAACGTGCCACAACCCGAACCCGCTGACCGTGGAAGGGCCAGCGATCCAGATCGCACCAGTAGGCACCCGGCGGGGTACCCAGCGGCAGGCTGACGGGTAGGGACCAGCGCTGGGCATCGACGCCCAGGTAGCCTGGCCCCTCCGATTCGCAAAATCCGCACCCCGTCTACCTGCATCAGCACGAGCGGGGAGGTAGTTCCGGGATGTTTTGGGGGGTGTTCCGGGGTGTACCGCCGCACGCCGATCTGATCCAAGGTCACGCCACTTTCATGCTGACAAGCACCCCCAACCACGTCCTCGCGGAACCCCTGTCCCCGCATCCCCGAACGGATGAGTTCGCTCAGTACGGTCCGTTTGGCACATACGGCCGACGAGATCGATCGGGCGTTATGTGAAGCCCAATGCTGAAGAACTAACGCGAGGTGCTTCAACTGGGCTGCTACCCCCGGGAGGTAGTATCCTGCGATGGCTCACTGCCCAATCACTAGGATGCGGTAGGGCTTTGCCGTGGCCGACCGCGTGAGGACGCATGGCGGATCGTCCGAAGCCGGTCGGCACGCTCAAGCCCACAGAGCTCCAACGCTGGTACTGCGATGGTCCGCAGACAGAAACCTGCTGGCCCGATGCGCGAGCATCCACATCACAACGTCAGATAGCAGCCTTCAGGCGGGTCATGAAGAGAATCACAGATGTTGAGGGAAGAGTTTGGAAATACAACGAGACTTCCCCTCTTTTGGGCGAGGGAGCGTCAGCAACCGTTCACAGCGGCAACGCAGATGATGGGAAGCCCGTCGCTGTCAAAGTAATTCAGACAGGGTCCGATCATTTCGCAAGGCGGGTACACAGTCGCGAGATCGAAATCGGACAGAAGGTCGGGGCCGCAACGACCAGCAATCATCTCGTCAGACACCTCGGGTATGCGGTCGATGATGGGACCATTTACATAGTGATGCCCCGTGCATCCCAAAGCCTCAAGGCCCGGCTAGCCGAATCTAATTCCCCCATTCCCACCAGTGAGGGATTGGATATTCTTCGCCAGATTGCACTCGGGCTACAGGAACTCGCAGAGATCGGAATCGTACATCGAGACCTCAAGCCAGGGAATGTGCTACTGCTGGAAGGGCAATGGCGCTTGACAGATTTCGGAATATCCCGGGATCTCAGTGAAGCCACTTCCACAGCAACGCGGCGCGGCGAGGGTACCCTCGAATACATGGCACCCGAATACCTGGAAAGTGGTATTGCAACGGCAAAGTCCGATCTCTACGCCCTGGGCATCATCGCCTACGAGATGTTCACTGGCACGAGACCATTCCCTGGACCGACAGCCGAAGAATTTCGCCGCCAACACCGTGATGAGCTGCCACCACCCCTACCTCAGGAGCTCCCGCCACTGGTGAGGCAACTCGTGACTCGACTGCTCGAGAAGAGCCCGCCGAAAAGATATTCGGATGCACGCGCCGCGATGGAATTTATTACCAAAGCAAGCCGCCCTGTCAAGAATACGTCTCACTTAATGTTGGCAGATATAGCCATGCGCTCCAAGGAAAAGTATCGCAACAAAGAGGTTGAACGCCTTCGCATTGAGAGAAGAGTCGAGGAAATACGAGAACAAGGCCGAGCAGATTTTGACGAACTAGTAACCGAACTCGATTCGATACTCGAAGACCTCCTCACGGGCGACCTCGTAACGGAAACCTCAGTGGAAGACAGGTACACGACGGAGTACTCTCATGGATCCAATAGATATCTGATCCGATGGCACAACTGCGGTCTGCAACTTTCGTTCGGACAGCTATACGGTCTATCGTACTATTACCCACCGCTGGTAGGAACGATAGAAACGGGAACCTGGGATAAGAGATACTACCACGAAGGGGAGTTCATCGCCCAGAAGAAGAATGAAGGAAACCTGCTCTATCTGCCAGAAGGCGGAACTTATCGATGGTTAAGACGCCATTGGTACCGTGAGGGTACCCGCATCAGCCTATCTGCCAGCGAGTGCGGAAACTACATGGCGCGATATCACAAGTTGGCACCCAAGGTGCTGCCGTACACATATCTCGACTCCCCGCTTACCACTGACAGCTTAATCGATGACTTCCGAATTCGGCTGGAACAACTCAATGCAGAGCCCGGTGATGAGTGAGTCGATGTCAAATACGCACAGGGGCGAAACTTCGACTGCCGAGGACAGCGTCCTGCACCTGGCGCGAGATCGAGTCCAAGTGCGGGTGTATGAGGTGCGGTCGCTGCTGATCCGACTGTCGGTCAGGCGGTGAGGGCTAAGGTGGTCGGCTGCTGTTCGTCGGGATCGGTGAGTACGTGCGAGCACCGGTCACGCGCCCGCACCAGCATCACATTGCAGGCGGATGCGGTGGCTTGTGGTACGTGGAGCTGACTACCTCCGCGTCCACATTCCGCATGTGCTGGTTGGCCGTTCGGTGACCATTTCGCAGGTGTTCGCTGGTGTCTCCTACTGCCCGCACGACACGCGGCAAATGGACTGCGATGAGCACCGCGTTATGTGCTCGGCCTGACCTTCGAAAACCGTATTGTCGCCGATCAGAATTAAAGCATCATTCTGCCCATGGACGGGAAGTAGCGCCAGCTTTGCATCACTCACCAGTGACGGACCAGAGGCCGAAGCCAAACCATCAAGCGTCACCCGCGATTCGTGCCGACCTTGACGCCAGCTGATCAGGTCGGCCTGCACATCTCCACGCTGACGAGTGCGCAGTTGCAGATTTACAGCAGGTAACAACGCATCGCCCCGCCGGGATGTCCCACGGCGCCTCGGTGCGAGTGCTATCGCGCAGCAACAGAACATCGTTCGCGTCCTGTATCAACGCATAGACGGACCTTCGCCGGACCAGCTCAGCTCGATGGACAATATGTGCTTCGCCGTTGATGTCACGGCATAGGTAGCGGTTGACGTCCGGCATCGCGCTACTGTAGCCACGCAGTACGGCCGAGGAAGCGGTTCTCGCTTTGTAATCATCGTCTGGCGGCGGTGTGGCTGCTCTGGTTGACTGGCTCCGTGGTTCCGACGAGCACCATCACCCGCATCCGTACCCTCGACGGCCTGCACCTGGCTGCGACTATCGTCACTCCCGATCAACCCACGACGCACGCCGTCGTTCTGGTGCATGGTGGCGGGGTCACCCGCGAGGAGGGCGGATTCTTCGCCCGCCTGGCCAATGGCCTCGCTCAGGCTGGAATCGCTTCGCTCCGTTTCGATCTCCGTGGCCACGGCGACAGCGAAGGCCGCCAAGAGGAACTGACCCTCTCCGCCATCCTTAACGACATCCGCGTCAGCCTCGCTGCTGTGCAGAACGCCACGGGCGCCAGTGACCTGGCGCTGCTCGGTGCCAGCTTCGGCGGTGGAATCTGCGCCTACTACGCTGCCAAACGCCCAGAAGACCTATCTCGGTTGGTGCTGCTGAACCCCCAGTTCGACTACAAGAAGCGCACCATCGACACTCGCGACTACTGGACGAACGATGTGATCGCCGACGAGAAGGCCGAAGAACTCAACGAAACCGGAGCGATCCAGTTCACGCCGACACTGCGGCATGGTCGGCCGCTGCTCAATGAGGTGTTCTGGCTGAAGCCGAACGAAGTCCTCGGCGAGATCAAGGGATCGACTCTGATCGTCCATGGCAACGCAGACACCTTGGTCCCAATCGACGGTTCCCGTGCTGCCGTCGCCCAATTCACCGCACCCGTTGAGCTGATCGAAATCGAGGGATCACAGCACGGATTCGCCGTCCATGACGATCCGCAGTACCTCAACCCGAAAAGCCAGGAGTTCCAGGCCGAAGTGATCCGCATCGTTGCGGACTGGCTCACGGCTTAGCGCGACGGCATCAAGGCTTCACGGAGCTGCCGCACATTCGGCCGGTGGTTCCAAGGGTCGAGCGTCCGCACTACATCCACAACGACATTCATCGTGCGCTCCGAACGGGTCTCGCGCGCCACCGCGACCGATTTGGTTGCCACCGTGGCGGCCTCGTCTGGTTCGCCGCTGAGTGCGAGTGCTTTTGCCTGTCGAGCACTGAAGAAACCAGCATCGCGCCGGGACAGTCCCCCATCGGCGAGCACCTGACCGAACAGTTCAGTGGCCCGCTGCGGCTTGCCCGCCTCGGTGTAGCAGCAGGCTGAGCGAACCAGAAGCGTGCTCTCGTTGAAGTAGCTCACCAACCCTTGGTCGTCGGCACTGCTGGCCTCGGTGAGGAGGTGCTGAGCCTGACCAAGGCTTTGTTCGACGGTGGCTGCTGGCTCGCCAATCATGGCGAGTCCCAATGCTTCCTGCTGCACAACCTCCGCCTGCACCCGGATCGGAAGCTGCCACGGCCCCTCTTTGGCGGCTTGCGCCAATCCGAGCAGCGTCCCCGCGTCGCGCGAGTCATAGGCCATCTGGGATTTCTTGAGCAGGACGTATCCCTGCATGGGCAGGCTGCCCGCGGCCTGCGCCCACTCCATCGCACGGTCGTACAGGAAGGTCGCCGTCACCGGGTCATGGAGGTCGCGGTACAGCCACCCTGCGAATTCCGCGCCATCCGATCCAACCACCAACAGTTGCCGACGCACATCTGACTGAACATCCTTGCTGTGCCGTCGGATTGCGCCGAGCACGGCGAGCGTGAGTGGCAACGCCTCGGCTGGACCAAGGGAACCGTCGTCGGCTTTGCAACGCGCAAGTTGAGCACGGAAGAACTCCAGGACCGAGCCGTCGAAGTACCGGCGAGCGTCCTCCAGCGCCAAGCTCACCCGCTCCAGATCGTCACTGTGACTAATTGGTGGGGTGCCAGTTCCATCGCCAGCCAACCAGCGTGCAAGCGCCAGCGCGTTATTACCTGTCGTGCTTGCAGGTTCGATGGATACGGCTGCCGCACCCACCTCGTCGGGCAGCTTGAACCACAGCAACTCGGGCGGAATACGGAGAATCTGCGCCCACCGCGTCAGTTTGGACAGTTGCTCTGGCGCTGAACCCTTTTCGATTCGACTGATCTGCACCTGTGTCATACCGAGCCAACTGCCCATAAGTTCCTGCGGCAGCTGTTGTCCGTGATACGGGTGGTTGCGGTAAGCGAAGAAGACCCGGCCCATGTGCCAGGTGGCGAGCGCATCGCGCATTTGGTCGGTCTGCCAAAAGTCCGGCGGGAGCGTCGGCGGGCGATGCCGGTGCCCCCGTGCCATGACTTCGCAAGCGCCACACACTGATTCGGCATTGTAGCGGCTCAAACGGTTGCTGCAGCGCGCGCAATAGCGCTGGTACTGCGGCGTTTCGGTCATGTGAACCGCTCCGGATTGTCCGCGAGGGTTGCCTTATCCCCCGTTTGCCCTGGTCGGAGAACGCTACCACTGGTTTCCGTGATCGGTATGCGTTCCATGTATATCGCGTATTCGCCGTGGTCGTGGTGGGTTTTTGGCCGAAATCCGAAGCTTGGGGACCGGACACATTCAGGCTCTCAAACGAAAGGAGTAGGCCGTGGCCCTGTCCCTTGTTGTACCCATCTTCGGTCCACCGGCCGCAGGCAAAACCACTCTCACACTGCGCCTCGGATCGGCACCAGAGCGGCGGATCTTCCGACTGCGCGAGCACGTGCCGACAGACGTACTGGCCGCCACCGCGACCAGTAGCGAACGGCTGGGCTGGATTGACGAGTTCACGGTTGGGGAAGCGCTGCGCTCGTACTTCGATGCCGCGCACGCCGATCCGGACGTGCATACCGTGCTGCTGGACAACTTCCCCGGTTCTGCGAGCCAGGTCGACCAACTGCTCACCACCCTTTGGGCGTTGACGCCACCCGGTCATATCGAGGCGATCGAAGTCGTAACCGACGCCAAGACGCTCAAGCAGCGGGCGAAGAACCGAAAGGTGTGCCACCAGTGCGAGCGTGATCCCATCCGCGATCCCCGACTTCCAGCGATACCCAGCCGGGATGACTCCTGGCAGTGCGCTCACTGCGGTGGCTTGTTGCATCCACGGCGCGGCGACTCGCCCCGGCTGTTCAAGGCCAGGTTGCAGCGCTACCACCAGACGGCTGCCGGTATCCGAGCGGGCTTCACCGACTCCGGTATTGCCGTCACTCAGCTCGACACCACCAACACCATCGACGGAGCGGCAAATCTGCTTGCCCCGCTACTTATTTTGGGGTTCCCCCAAGGCCGGGTAGTTAGTGTTTTCGCTGGTGGCGCAAGCGGTTTGAGGATTTCGGGCATAGGGCAACGGAGCTCGTTGGTTCAGGAAGTCGACCAAGACAGCCTGTTGCCGAGGAGCTCCGTTGCCGTTTCATTCTCCCCTGCCTCCCGCGTTGGCGGCGATCACCCGGTCGGTGACCGTGGCCGCGGGCCGATTCGCTGCCGGTCATCTGGGCGAGTTGACCGTGGTGGTGCCCTTCGAGCTTGTCGACGCGGTCCTCGAGGAAACCCGGTCGGTGCAGCGCCGGTTGCGTGATCTCCCGTCTCGGGTCGGGGTCTATTTCCTCCTGGCGATGTGCTTGTTCCCCGAGGTGGGTTATCGGGCGGTCTGGGACAAACTCACAGCCTCGCTGACCGGGATACCCTTGCCCGCCCCGACCGCGAAAGCGTTGCGGGACTTGCGCCGTCGGGTGGGGGTCGCGCCGATGCGGATGTTGTTCGATGTGCTGGCCGGGCCGTTGGCGCAGCCGTCGACTCCGGGGGTTCGGTTCGGGCCGTATCGGATGGTGTCCTTCGATGGCTGCACCTCCCAGAAAGTGCCCGCCACCGCCCGGAACCGGGCCTGGCTGCGTGCCACCGCCCATTACGCCTACCCGATGCTGGAATTGATGACGCTGGTGGAGACCGGAACCCGCGCGGTGATCGGGGCAGTGTTCGGACCCACCGAGCTGGGCGAGACCGGCTACGCCTGCAAGCTGCTGCATCTACTGCGCCCGGACATGCTGGTGTTGTGGGACAGGGGCTTCGACAGCAACGACTTCCTCGTCAAAGTCTGCGCGACCGGTGCCCAAGTATTGGGTCGGTCGCGCAGCAACCGGCGCATCCCGGTCCTGACCCGCCTGGGCGATGGCTCATATCTGGCGGTCATCGCAGGGATCCCGGTGCGGATCATAGACGCCCAGATCACCGTGACCTGCATCGACGGCACCGTGTTCACCGCCAGCTACCGCCTCGTCACGACCCTGACCGACGCCCGCCGCTACCCGGCAGCGACGCTAGTGGCCCTCTACCACCAGCGGTGGGAACATGAATCCGCCTACTACGCGCTGCGCCACACGATCATGGCCGGACGAGTTCTACGCTCGGGCGACCCCGTCGGCGTCGAACAGGAAATGTGGGCCCTGCTGGGCCTGTACCAAGCGCTGCGCATCGTGATGGTCGACGCCGCCGAATCCCGTCCAGGTACCGACCCGGACCGCTGCAGCTTCACCATCGCTTTCCACACCGCCCGTAACCAGGTCCTCACCGCGGACGGGGTCGTCCCCACCGGGACCGGAAGCGGCCTTCTAGGGCGGATCGGCGTCCGGATCTTGGGGCACCTGCTACCACCACGCCGGCAACGGGTCAGCACCCGCAAGGTCAAATCACCGATGTCGCGCTACAACGAGCGCCTCGACGACGGACGCCCCGACACCAGCCGCACCGTCACCAATCTCGACCTCGCCATCGTAGTGCCCGACACCGAACAACTCCCGCTCCCAACCACTTCCCGCCACGACAGCCGCACCACTCCCGACCAGCGCCGACGCCACCGGATCCTGACCCTGCTCGACACCGACCCCACCCGCTTGTGGCGAGCCCGTGACATCGCCGCCCACTTCGGCGACATCACCCTCAACACCATGTACAGACAGTTGACCCGGTGGGCCGAGGACGGCCTCATCCACAAACTCGGCCCAGGCCTCTACAGCACCACCGCCTGGTCACCCGAAACCCTTGCATGACAAGCGAAAACACTAACTACCCGGCCTTGGGGGTTCCCCCGAAAAAGTGGACAGCGTTAGCTTGCTTCGGGGGCGGCTTTGAGGGACTGCTCGTAGTCGATCGGTGAGCGCATCCCGATCGCCGAGTGTCGCCGCCGATGATTGTAGAAGTGCATCCAATTGTCAACTGCGGCAACCAATTCCGCCTTGGTGGCGTAGGTGTGCCGGTAGTAGCACTCGTGCTTGAAACTCGACCACAGCGATTCCGCGCCGGCGTTGTCCCAGCAGATCCCGGTGGCTCCTGCCGACCGGAGCAAGCCGTGGCAGGCGCAGGCTTGGGCGGTCACGGCAGCGGTGTATTGGCTGCCCCTGTCCGAGTGCAGAATCGTGCCCCGGCAGCGGCCACCACGGACGAACACGGCGCGGTCCACGGCGTGCACGACCAACTCGGCGCGCATATGGTCAGCGACTGCCCAACCCAGTACGCGCCGGGAATGTTCGTCGCGGATCGCGCATAGGAACATCTCGCCCTCACCACAGCTCAGGTAGGTGATATCCGAGGACCAGACCAGGTCGGGCCGGCCACGGTCGAAGCGACGTCCGACCAGATCCGGCGGGAACGATGCTGCTGGATCGGCGATGGTGGTGGTCTTGAACGAGCGTGGGCTGATGCCCTCGATCCCGAGATCGGCCATGATCGCGGCCACGGTGTTCTTCGATACCCGTTCGCCTTCGGCGAGCAGGTCGGTGGTGATCCGGGGCGATCCGTAGGTGCCGTCGGATGCACGGTGGTGGGCAAGGATTTTCACCTCCAGATCCCGGCGCCGCTGCAACCGCGCCGACGGCTCCACGCTGGCACGGACCTGCAGGAACCGGTAGTAGCCGGAGGTCGAGACGCCGAGCAGTTCGGCCATCCGGGTCACGTCGAGACCGGCGCACTCTGCCGCCATGAGCTCGAACCTGCTCACTTTGGATGCCGTGCCGCAAAGTACGCCGAGGCTTTTTCCAGGAACACGATGTCCTTGGCCTGCTCGGCGACCTTCGCCCGTAACCGCACCAATTCCGCGCGCTCATCGGCTGAAAGTGGCTGGCCACCACCGTCATCGCGAGCCCGGCCACCGCTCTGGCCTGCCGCGGCCATACGGCGGCGTTCTTCTCGCACCCACTTGTGCAGCAGGTTCTCGTGCACGTCCAGCTCACGGGCGATCTCCCGCACCGGCCGGCCGGAATCGATCACTCGATGCGCCGCTTCCACCCGATACTCAGGCGAATACGATCGACGCGGACGAGGCATGGCGAACATCCTTCCAGGGACCATCGGTCCCGCTATCTCAGATGTCCACTACTTCAGGGGAACCCCCAAGGCCGGGTAGTTAGTGTTTTCGCTTGTCATGCAAGGGTTTCGGGTGACCAGGCGGTGGTGCTGTAGAGGCCTGGGCCGAGTTTGTGGATGAGGCCGTCCTCGGCCCACCGGGTCAACTGTCTGTACATGGTGTTGAGGGTGATGTCGCCGAAGTGGGCGGCGATGTCACGGGCTCGCCACAAGCGGGTGGGGTCGGTGTCGAGCAGGGTCAGGATCCGGTGGCGTCGGCGCTGGTCGGGAGTGGTGCGGCTGTCGTGGCGGGAAGTGGTTGGGAGCGGGAGTTGTTCGGTGTCGGGCACTACGATGGCGAGGTCGAGATTGGTGACGGTGCGGCTGGTGTCGGGGCGTCCGTCGTCGAGGCGCTCGTTGTAGCGCGACATCGGTGATTTGACCTTGCGGGTGCTGACCCGTTGCCGGCGTGGTGGTAGCAGGTGCCCCAAGATCCGGACGCCGATCCGCCCTAGAAGGCCGCTTCCGGTCCCGGTGGGGACGACCCCGTCCGCGGTGAGGACCTGGTTACGGGCGGTGTGGAAAGCGATGGTGAAGCTGCAGCGGTCCGGGTCGGTACCTGGACGGGATTCGGCGGCGTCGACCATCACGATGCGCAGCGCTTGGTACAGGCCCAGCAGGGCCCACATTTCCTGTTCGACGCCGACGGGGTCGCCCGAGCGTAGAACTCGTCCGGCCATGATCGTGTGGCGCAGCGCGTAGTAGGCGGATTCATGTTCCCACCGCTGGTGGTAGAGGGCCACTAGCGTCGCTGCCGGGTAGCGGCGGGCGTCGGTCAGGGTCGTGACGAGGCGGTAGCTGGCGGTGAACACGGTGCCGTCGATGCAGGTCACGGTGATCTGGGCGTCTATGATCCGCACCGGGATCCCTGCGATGACCGCCAGATATGAGCCATCGCCCAGGCGGGTCAGGACCGGGATGCGCCGGTTGCTGCGCGACCGACCCAATACTTGGGCACCGGTCGCGCAGACTTTGACGAGGAAGTCGTTGCTGTCGAAGCCCCTGTCCCACAACACCAGCATGTCCGGGCGCAGTAGATGCAGCAGCTTGCAGGCGTAGCCGGTCTCGCCCAGCTCGGTGGGTCCGAACACTGCCCCGATCACCGCGCGGGTTCCGGTCTCCACCAGCGTCATCAATTCCAGCATCGGGTAGGCGTAATGGGCGGTGGCACGCAGCCAGGCCCGGTTCCGGGCGGTGGCGGGCACTTTCTGGGAGGTGCAGCCATCGAAGGACACCATCCGATACGGCCCGAACCGAACCCCCGGAGTCGACGGCTGCGCCAACGGCCCGGCCAGCACATCGAACAACATCCGCATCGGCGCGACCCCCACCCGACGGCGCAAGTCCCGCAACGCTTTCGCGGTCGGGGCGGGCAAGGGTATCCCGGTCAGCGAGGCTGTGAGTTTGTCCCAGACCGCCCGATAACCCACCTCGGGGAACAAGCACATCGCCAGGAGGAAATAGACCCCGACCCGAGACGGGAGATCACGCAACCGGCGCTGCACCGACCGGGTTTCCTCGAGGACCGCGTCGACAAGCTCGAAGGGCACCACCACGGTCAACTCGCCCAGATGACCGGCAGCGAATCGGCCCGCGGCCACGGTCACCGACCGGGTGATCGCCGCCAACGCGGGAGGCAGGGGAGAATGAAACGGCAACGGAGCTCCTCGGCAACAGGCTGTCTTGGTCGACTTCCTGAACCAACGAGCTCCGTTGCCCTATGCCCGAAATCCTCAAACCGCTTGCGCCACCAGCGAAAACACTAACTACCCGGCCTTGGGGGAACCCCATTTCACGGAGTTCTGCACAATGACTACTGTTCCATTGCCCATGCCCAGCCTCAAACCGAGCAGTGATGGGTACGGCCACGCCCGCATGCCGCGCGGTGCCATCGTTCCTCAGCCGGACCGAATCGACCGCGTGGCCTACGGCCGCTTCCGCAACGTGTACCTCTACATCACCGAGGCGTGCCAACTTCGCTGCGAGCACTGCTACATGGGCGAACGGCTAGACCGGGCGTTGAAGATGCCGCTGCCCAAGATCGTGGACACGCTCACCACGTGGCGTCGGCTGGGCGGGAGCAAATTGACCATCCTCGGTGGCGAGCCGACGCTCCACCCCCACTACCGCGAGGTGATCCGACTGAGCAAACAGCTCGGCTACGAGCACGTCATCACCACGACGAACGCCCAGAAACCGGCACTTCGGCGCTTCCGGCAGCTCGTGCCGGAGGACTTCGCCTACGTACAGGTGAGTCTCGACGGTGGCAGCCGCAAGACCCACGATGTCGTGCGTGGTGCCGGCACGTTCGATGAAGCCATAAAAACCACGCGGGAGCTGGCCGAACGCGGCTTCGACACTCGCATCATCTGCACGGTCAACAAGGCCAACGAACGAGATGTGTTCCAACTCCTCGACATTGCGGATGTCCTCGGTGTGAGTCTGGTGAAGTTTCACGTCTTCTCGACCATCGGCACCGGGCACGGCAATCCGGATATGGCCATGACACCGCCGGAATGGGTGAGTTTCTGCGACACCCTCAATGATGTTGCGCCCCAGTACAAGACAAGAGTGTGGTACCAGCCAACGTACGCCCGGCGCGATCAGATGGAGCGCTACGCCGCCGAGGGCTATCAAGGGTGCATCGGCCGAACACTGGACCGGATTTCGATCTTCCCGGACGGCCGCTGCTACGTCTGCTCCTACCTGTTCGACACCGAGCTGCACTTCGCCCAGATGGTCGAGGGGCAAGTACAGCTCAACCACAGTGCCAACGAGTTCGAGTTGTTCACCAGTGTCCTCGCCGAAAGCTCATGCGGCGGGTGCAAAGCCGGTGCCTGCATGGGCGGGTGTCCAGCCGAAGAGGTGGTGATGGGCCAGTCCTCTTGCGCGGCCTACGAGGACATTGTGCCCGTCTGCCGCCTGTGGAAGTCCAGCGCCAAGCCCGAGGAGTGAACCCAATGGACGATATGGATCGGATCGCCGAAAATCTGCGCTGGATCGACTGGGGCGACATCGACGATGTCGAGCTGAACTGTCGTGAGGCATTGAACGAACTTGCGGCCGAACCGCGAATTTTGCGTGCACGGCTGGAGGAGCTACCCAACCGGCCCGAGCTGCTCGACCTGTGCGAGCACTACGACATCCTGGACAAAATCGTGCTGGCCAGCGAGGACGATCCGGGAGTACGGGTACGGCTGCATGTATTCCCGCCGGGCTACTTCGACCGCCCGCACAATCACCGCTGGTCCTACGCCAGCAAGATTCTGCGCGGGCACTACCGGCACTATTTGTTCGGCAACGCCGAGCTGGACGAACAGGTGGAGCCGAACAAGCTGCCAGTGCTGCACGTTCGAGAGGAGCCGGTGGGCACAAGCTACGCGCTGCACCACTCGATGGTGCATGCAGTCGTCGCGGAGTCGTTCACGGTGTCGCTCGTGATACGCGGGCCAGCCGTCAAGGATCGGTTCTTGGTTATGGATCGGCAGACGAACGAGGCGTGGTGGCAGTACGGGGCCAAGGATGAGTCCGACGCGGAGGCCAAGAAGAAACAGATGAGCCGTGCGCGCTTCGCGGAAGTAACTGGCTGGATGGATGAGTGGCGGTTGTTCTAGCTGGCGGCGAACTGTTGGCGACTGTCGATGAATGCCCGCAGTTCGGCCAAGGTCGGCAGAGGGGCACCTTGGTGTCGTGCACACCGGAGTGCCCCACTGGCCGATCCGAGCAACATACTTTGCCCCACGGACCAGCCAGCCCAGAGCCCATAAAGCAGGCCACCCGAGAAGGCAGCACCCGCGCAGTGCGTATGTCGAACCTCGACCGGAAACGCTGGCACCAAGACCCGTTCCGACCGACTGAGCCCGACGGCACCATGGGCGCCAGCGGTCACGATTACCCAGGCTGCACGAGTCCGGTCCAAGATGGATCGGGCCAGAGCTGGCGCATCGGCGTGGGCAGTGTCATCGACGTTCGTTTGCACCAGCAGGCCGGAGTACCCGCGTACAGCAGCTGCCACCTCAGTGGAAAGCACGGAGCCACCGAGATTGAGCAACAGCGGCACCTCGGCGGCACGGGCGACCTCGATCACGCGAAGTGCACCTGATTCGATCAGCTCGTAGCAATCCAGGTAAACGAATGCCCCATCCGCCAGCGGCGACAGGTCGGCACGCTCCAAACTGGCGACAACGCCCGGCAAATGGGCGAACCAGGTGCGGGTGTGCTGGTCGTCGCCACTCACGACGATTCGTGGTGTGACGACATCCGGCCTGATCGCGAAGGCACGCTGGACCCCGCGTTGTTCCAGCCAGTGGGCAACCCCTCGGCCGTGCTCATCGTCGCCAATGTCGTTGGCAATCAGCAGGGTCGGTGCCCCCAGAGATGCGAGCACCGCCGCTGTCATTGGCCCGTCAGCCGCTACCGACCATTCGATGGTGCGGATTTCCGCTCCGTGGTTGGCGAGAGGGAATACGGGCACGGTCCACAATTCCGCCTGCGCCAGGTAGCTGACGCACACCACCGGGCCAGACGGAGGCACAGTGATCTACCAGCCGTAGACCGAGAACGAGTCGCCAGCCGCGACGCGGTCCATCGCTGTGCGGCAGTACGGGATCATGTGATCGGGCAGTGCACCTGCCGCGAACCATTCGAGCGCACTGCACTTTTCAGGTTCCAGGTTGGTTGGCTCCCCCTGCCATGTGTCCACGATGAAGAACAACGCTATGCGCCCGCCTGAGGACGAGTTGTGCATGATGTGGCTGAAGTGCACATCCTCTGGCGCAATGGTCACGCCGATTTCTTCCCTGGCTTCGCGGATCAGGGCGTCGACCACCGATTCGTCGGCTTCGAGATGACCGCTCGGCAGATGCCAGGCTCCATCCTCGAAGCCGGTGTTCTGGCGCTGGCCGAACAGCACTTCAGTCCCTCGGCGCAGCAGCAGGTGAACGTCACCAGTCACCTTGTGCCGCTGCGGCTTTGCTTCTCGGGCGAATGCGGTCGTTGTGTCAGTCATCGTTTGGTTGTCTCCTCCCGTAGTGGTTGAACTGGTTGTTTGATGTATTGAGCCCCTGAACGCACCGAGCCTAGATCTCCCGTCACTGGTGCGATATACACCGAACGTATACCGACCAACGGGTCACGATATGGATCGGTCCCGGGTGCGGATTCACCCTCGTTACCAGGCAATTTGGCCATCAACGGAACGGGAGTGGTGGACATGCGTAGGCCGCGACACATCCGGATCGAATCCGGTGCGCTGAGGTTGGACTATCAGGGGTCGGCCGAACAGGCCCAGAATGTCGCCGATGAGCTGGCCCATGGATCGCCGGAGGTCGTTGTCACGGTCGATGACAACGTGACCGAAGACCTTCCAACATTGCCGTGCTCGCGGTTGTGGGAGTGAAATTCGCTGTGACCGAACGGTCCACCAGCCGCACCAACTGATCACCGAACCGGGCCAAATCCTCCTGAAACGACACGATCGCCGCAACCTCTCAAATCGAGAGTGTTGCGACGACCGCGTGAACCCAAGCAAACGGGACCAGGGGTTCGTCGTGCCGAATTGCGGTCAGTTCTTGACCAATTCGGGAACTGCGGTGTCGAGTTCCTCGGCTTCCTCCGGAGCGGCCGCCGCCCGGCTCGGCAGCAGCACGGCCATGACGATCACGACCAGTGCCAGGGCGGCGGAGACCAGGAAGGCCAGACGCATGCCGTCGAGGTGGGCCGTGACGGGGTCGGTGCCATCGGCGACGAGTCCGGTGCTGCGGGCCGACATCACCGTCACCACCAGGGCGGTGCCGAAGGCCGCGGCGACCTGCTGCAGCGTGCCGAGCATGGAGCTGCCGTGCGAGTACAGGTGCTGTGGAAGCGCGCCGAGCCCGAGGGTGAAGACCGGGGTGAAGGCGGCGGCCAGCGACACCATCAGCAGGATGTGCAGTGCCAGCAGCTGCCAGTACGGCATGGACATCGAGATCTGGGTGAATCCGCCCAGCGCCGCGGCGATCCCGACCGAGCCGGGAATGACCAGTACGCGTCCACCGAAGCGGTCGAACAGGCGGCCGACCGTCGGTCCGAGCAAACCCATCGCCAGCCCACCCGGCATCACCAGCAGGCCGGTCTGCAAGGGGCTCAGGCCACGCAGATTCTGCAGATACAGCGGCAACAGGATCATCGAGCCGAGCATCGCCATGAACGCGACCGACATCAGCACCAGCGCCTTCGCGTAGGTGCCGGAAAGCAGGACCCGCAGATCCAACAGCGGGGTGCCGGTGCGCTGCAGGCGCAGCTGACGGAAGACGAATACGGCGATGAGAGCCGAACCCGCGGCGACGATCAGAGCCGGGCTGGTGAGGTTGTCGCTCTCGAACCGGCTGAGCCCGAATACCAGCCCGCCGAATCCGAGCGCGGCGAGCACCACGCTGACCGAGTCGATCGCCCCGGCCTGCGGTTCACCGACATTCTCCAGCCGACGCAGACCCAGCCACGTGACGACCGCGGTGATCGGTAGGACCAGCACGAAAAGCCAACGCCACGAACCGATCTGCAGCACCATCCCGGAGACCACCGGACCGAGCGCGGGCGCCACCGAAATGGCAAGGGTGACATTGCCCATCACCCGGCCGCGGTCCTGTTCGGGCACAACGGTCATGAGTGTGGTCATCAGCAGCGGCATCATTACCGCGGTGCCGCCGGCCTGAATGACCCGTCCGAGCAGCAGCACCGCGAACGACGGCGCGACGGCCGACAGCGCGGTACCGGCGAGGAAGACCCCCATGGCCACGGCATAGGCCCGTCTGGTCGATACCCGCTGCAGGAACCAGCCGGTCGTCGGGATGACGGCCGCCATCGTCAACATGAACGCGGTGGACACCCACTGAGCCGCCCGCTCGGTGACCTCGAGGTCGGCCATCAGCCGTGGGATCGCGTTGATCATGATGGTTTCGTTCAGGATCACCACGAAGGTCGCGAGTACCAGTACCCGGATGACGGTCGGCGTCCGCCCTCCCGAGGCGGGGGCGGAAAGTTCGGCTGACATCGGGTGTACCTCCAGAGTGTCTCGACAGAATAGGTGTGGCGCGTTACCGATTCATCGGATCTCGCCACAGTGGTTGAGACGGGACCGGCGGCTCGAATTCATCGGCACGCGACAGTATTGCGGTCGCCACCGACAAGTTCGATCGCTTTTTCCACCCATCGACACCGCGCCCCACAGCGGGCACAGTGGTGAGAACCTACCTCTCACGATGAAGAATGATCCTTGTCACTCCGCAACTCGACGAACCTGGTTGGCCGCGCTGGGATTTCAGCGAGAACAGCGACGATATCGCCTATCTCGCGGAACTGCTAACGCATGTGGAATCGACACTGTGCGTCGATCTGCGGCGCGTGTTCGTCACCTGCCTATCGATGGGTGGCTTCACCACTTCGTCGCTGGCATGTCAGCTCGCGGACCGGATCGCGGCCGTCGCACCGGTAGCCGGACTGCAGGACTTCCCCTGGTGCCATCCGGCGCGTCCGATACCCGTTATCGCGTTTCACGGGACAGCCGACCCGTTCGTCGCCTACATCGGCGGACCCGGTCCCAACGCCAAGTTGCTGCCGTCGGCTGATGGTTCGGGTTCCGCCGCCGGGCGGGGCGGCACCATGCCGAGCGGCGTCGACAGCCCGAGACCGGCGAACATCCCGACGCAGGCGGCCGCTTGGGCGCAACGCAACGGCTGCGGGCCAGAGCCTGAAGAGCGCCGGATTGCCGGCGATGTCACCCTGTTCCGGTACCCGTGCCCCGTAAACGGCGCCGTCGAGCTATACGCGCTGCTGGGCGGCGGGCACACCTGGCCGGGCTCGCCGCCGATCGCCCCCGAACCACTGGTCGGCGCTACCGCATCGCTCAACGCCAACCAGATCATGTGGGAATTCTTCCAGGCCCATCCGCATACCGGCCCCCTCCGGTGAGCGCGGCATCACCAGCGGTACCAGCGACCGCGGGTCCCCGCGGTATCGGCCGACCGGAATACAAAGCCGAGCGCCCAGATCACCAGGACCGCAATCGCGACCCACCATAAAGCTTTCACCGCGAACCCCACGCCGAACAAGATCAGCGCAAGCAGCAGGACCAGCAACAAAGCAACCATTCTCTTCTCACCTCCTGCCGCTCGCATACCCGGCAACCAGCACAAATAACGGATCTCGCCGATGGGATCGAGGGTGCTGTCCGAGCCGACGCGCCGGGCTCGACGGCGTATCTCGACGGCTTCGGAGAACAACCCGATTCCCGGCACCTTCATGAAGTACGGTCAGGCCATGTCCGAGGACTGTGTGGAGCGAGCCGAAGTAGCGCAATCCAACACCTACACCTGGGAGGTTGTCGGCAGCGGTCCGACCGGGAAATCCGTTGTCGACTCCGGTTACGGCGAATTCGGCATTCCCGATGACTGCACCGGCCGCACGTGCACCAACCACATCGAGGTCGGCACCGCGGTGTTCGATCGGGTCGTCGCAGACATCATGATCGAATACCGAAACGCGGTCCTGGATGCCCGCCTCGAGGACGAACCCGACCCCGACCGGCCGCTGGACCAGGTCACCATCCAGGTCTGCGACAGCAATGGCGTCGAAATGCTCTCGGCGACAGCAGTATTGACCTATCCCGTGGTAACCGTCGCGGACACCGAGACCTACCGTAAGCAAGTGGCGCTGGCCGAGAAACGGGAGCGGCGGCGACGTGAACGCCGCGATAAAGCCATCGCCGCGGGCACCTCCGCCCCACGGTCGGGGCCGGCCGACCCCCGACTGGCCGGAGTCATCCGCAACCTGCGCGTCGAAGCCGACACCGTGCGGGAGGAAGTCCCGGACGCCGACCACTGCCGAGAACAATTGGCATTGGCCCAGCACACCGTACAGGCCGCCACCGAAGCGGCTGCACGTGCGCGAATAAGCGGCACGCAAGGTGAGTTCGAACATGCCCACGCCTATATCCAACGCTGGACACCACGGATAAACCGCTGGGCCGCATTCCTCGAACTGACCACCGAGGCCTACGCCGACGCGGACGCCGTCGACGCCCTCGCCGACCGTATAAGCCTGCAACCCCCGGTCGACAATTAGCTATTCGACCAGCTTCTCGATCTTCAGCCAGTCGTAGGCGACATCGGCGGGATCCTCGCCATCGATATCGACGCGGCCGTTGAGGTCCTGCATCAGCTCGTCGGTGAGGTGTTCGGAAATCGTGCCCAACAGGGTTGGCAACTGCTGGTAGCGGTCCAGGACGACGCCGCGCACGACCGCGGTACCGCTGTAGGGCAGGAAGAACTTCTTGTCGTCGAGCACGTCCCTGTGCACCGCTGCTGTTCGGCAGCGGCACACAGGGACTCGAAGTGCTCGTGATCCGGAATCAGGGGGTGGAGTAGCCGATCAGGGCGCCGATGCCCGCGCCGATCGGGATGGTGACGAGGGCACCGACACCACCGAGGAAGAAGCCGATCACCGCGCCGATCCCGGCGCCGATGAGCGCGCCGATCCCGGCGTTGTACTGCTTGCGGGCGATCGTGTCGGAGGCCTCATCGATTGCCTGCGCGGTCCGCGTGGTGTCGGATTGCGCTGTGAGGGTGAGAGTTCGGCCGTCATTGGCGATCTCCGGCGTGAGGGCGACGGTCCCGGCCGCGGTCTGCAGCCCCAGCGGAATCGAGGTCACCGTACTGCCTACGGCGTCGGTGAGGGTGATCGAAAGAGCATCGGCGGCCACGGTGAACCGTCCGGCCTCGATGGTGGTGCTGACTCCTCGGCGGTCTGCTGTCGGTGCGGTGACGAAGTTGATGCCGTGATCGGTCGCCTGCACGGTGGTGTCGGCTGCTACCGGCTGGGCCTGCACGGCGCCTGCGGTAATGCCGGTCGCACCGATCGCGAGCAGGGCGGTGGCGGCGAACTTGGTGGCGCTCATAGTTTTCCCCACATTTCATCGGCTGTCGCGCGCCGACACGTGCCTCAAAGCCCGTGCCGGGCCACGTGATTCAGTCGACCACATCTGTGATCGAAAGGTAATAGTACCGTCCGAGAGCAACCCCTACGGGCTGCGACTCGGACATCCGGGGTGCCGAACATGTTGCCGCCCAACATCTCCGGCAGTGCGCAGGGTCAGCAGATGGTGCGGGTTTGCATATCAGTGCCGGTGGCGCGTTGGCCGCCTTTTACCCAAGTTGCGTCGGTCACGCAGGATGAGCCAGGTCACCAGGGCCGCGATCGCGGCGGTCACCGCGGCCGCGACGGGCACCGGACGACCGCGCGTCACGGCGGCGAACTGTACGGCGCGGTCTTGCGTTGCGGCGCTGACTCTCTCACGCTTCTCCCGCACGGTTTCCGCCGCATGATGCACTTTGGCGCGCGCATTGTCCACGGTCTGATGCAGTTCGGCCTCGGCTCTGCCCTTCACATCGAGCTTGCCGGTCAGTTCCGCCATAGTCTGTCCCAGCTCTTGTCTGGCCAGGTCGCGATCGGCGCGCAGCAGCTCCGCCTCGGGCGATCCGACTGAAGGAGTGCTCTCATCACGCATCGCTATCCTCCGCTCTTGATCGCATGGATGTCTTGCTGTAGTCCGCTGATCGCCTCCCGCGGAACCAGAGGCACCCCCTTCTGCAGGTCCTTCTTGCCGATAGCGGCCAAGGCGGCGCCGACGAGGAGCAGCACCGCTCCGACGATCAGCGCGGCGGCCCAGCCGGACAGCGGACCGGCGAGGGCGATGATCACCGCCGCGATGACGGCGGCGGCGCCATAGCATGCCGCGAGCGCACCGGCACCGGTCACAACCGCGCCGCGTCCCAGACGTTTGCCTTTGCTCTGCACTTCGAGTTCCGCGAGCTTGATCTCGTCCCGGATCAGGCGGGCCATTTGCTCGGTCGCATCGTTGACGAGCTCGGTAACCGACCGTGTCGCCGTCGGCGACGTCTCGATATACAACCCGGTGGGTGTTTCGGTCATGGCGATTCCTAGGTATTCGGGGAACAGCTCCAGATATGTCCGAGTTGGCCCGCTTTGCGACTTTCAAACCCACGATGGCCAGATCGTCCGAGTGCTGGCCCCGATGCTCGACGCGGGCACCATGTTGGTTCCACCGCTGGCGCAGATCCGTGCCGATATCGGCTCGCTGCAGAGCATGGCACCAGATCGCCCGACGAGGTGGTAGTCGGCTACCACGGCCCACCCCTTCCGGGCAGCTCGCACGACACCCGAATGCCGAAATCTCTTCCCACTCTTGGGATTACCGTCGTTGACTTCCACCGCCCGAGCGGCGAACCATCGAATCGTCAGTCACCCGTCTCGGGTGTGCACGTATCCGATGATACGGAGTGTGGTCATGGCGAAAGCAGTCGACAAGACCCCCGTTCGTCCGGCGGTCGACGGGTCCGCAGCAGTTCGATGAGCGGTGACCAACTTCGTCGTCCGGTTTTCGATGGAAGGAGTTCCGATGAAGAACGAGCGCGAGAAGGCACCTGCTGAATCCACGGCCGAGAAGCGCGCGGCGATTGTGATCCGGCCGCTGGACAAGAAGGAGACCACCGGCGACAGCGGCGGTAATGGCGGCAATTAGCAGTTGTATGCCCGGTAGGCCGAATGCGCGCTGAACGGATGCTTCGGCCACGGATCAAACCGGAACACGGTCGGTATGTCACGATCGACGGCAATATCAGGATCGGTGCCACGGTCCACGGCCTCGGAGTGGAAATCGAAGATCCGGATGGCTGGGTGCGGGTTCTGATCAGCGCACTGGATGGCACCAGATCGCCCGACGAGATAGTCGACGTGGTGCTGTCCGATTATCCGGGAGTGCCCGCGGCCGACGCGATGCAACAGTTGTCGGACGCGGGCTTGCTCGAAGATGCCGGCGCTCCGGTGCCGGTGGAATTCTCGGAGCGGGAGCTGGAGCGCTATTCGCGCGGTGTGGCGTTCTTTCGGTGGATAGACCGGACGGCTCGGGTCAGCGCTTGGGACGTGCAACTTCGACTGCGCCGGTCCCGCGTTCTGCTCGTCGGTGTCGGTGGAACCGGCGGGATCGTGGCGCAGGGCCTGGTCGCCTCCGGTGTCGGACAGCTGCATTGCGTCGACGCCGACGTGGTGGAACTTTCCAACCTCAATCGCCAGATCCTGTTCCGGGAGAACGATATCGGCAGATCGAAGGTCGAGGCCGCGGTCCAGCACTTGCGCGCGCTGAACTCCGATGTGCGGGTCACGGGCGAACAGCGGCGGATAACAAAGCAGTCCGACCTGGCCGAACTGCTCGAAACCGGATACGACCTGCTCGCCCTGTGCGCTGATCAGCCGCGCACGATCCGCCGATGGGCCAACCGGGCGTGCCTGTCCGCAGGCGTGCCCTGGGTGGTCGGCGGCTACCACGGCCCGACCGTGTCGGGCAGCCTGCACAGCCCCGGGCAAAGTGCCTGCTGGGAATGCCTGCACGATCACCGAGCCGAACAGGCGGATATGCGGCTGCCTCCTGAGACGACACTGGAAAGCCTTGCGCCACAACTGCCCTGGCATCCGGTCAACATCGTATCGGCGACCCTCACCGGCACTCTCCTCACGCATTTCGCGCTCGCGACGCTGACCGGTGCCCCGCCGATCGAACCAGGGTTCCGCTATGACGTGAATCTGGTTCGTCTGGATGCGTCGGCGCCCGACCGCATTACCTCTCGGCCGGACTGCCCGGCATGCGGCGGCCCGCCGTGACCGACGCGCGCACGACGCTCACTCCGCGACCCGACAGTCGAATCCGACTGCACGACTTGGCGACTCGGCCCGATCGCGACGAGTGGATCGTAGGCCGGTTCGAGACTCGGCAGTTCGTGGCACTCCCAAGGGCGGGGGCGACCGCACTGGAGTACCTGCGAGCCGGCCACACAATCGAACAGGCAGCCGGGCGGCTGGCCGAGGCCGAGGGACGCGAGTTCGATGTGCTGTCCTTCGTAGCGGCGCTGATGGAGCTCGAGTTCGTGGCCGAGGTCGATGGGCGGCCGGTGCCGTGCGTCCCGCCGCGACCGGCAACGTTTGCGTGGATACGCCCCGAGCATGTGCGGTTCGCGCTGAGCCCGGTCTTTCCAGTGCTGTTCGCCTGTCTCATGGTTGCCGCAATCGCGACACTCGCCGTACGGCCCGATTTGCTGCCGAGTTTCCATAACCTGCTCTGGAGTCCTGCGGGCAGCGTCGTGCTCGCGCTCAGCGTCACCGCGGGGTGGTCGCTGGTATTGGTCCACGAGCTGGCACACTTCGTCGTCGCGCGGGCGACCGGCGTGCACGCCCGGATCCGACTGGGAACGCGCCTGCAGTTCCTGGTGGCCGAAACAGATATCAGCGGAATCGAACTCGCGCCACGGCGACATCGGCTCACCGCCTATCTGGCAGGTATGTCGACGAACTTTTCGGTCGCGGCCGTCGCCGTGGTGTTCGCGGCTGCGACCGCCCAGGCAACGACGCCGCACCGGATTCTGGCCGCGCTCGCCGTGATCGCATTGCTGCCCTTGCCGTTTCAGTTCATGGTGTTCATGCGCACGGACATCTATTTCGTGCTGCAGGACCTCACCGCATGTCGCGACCTGTACGGCGACGGCATCGCATATGCACGCTATTTCGGAAACCGGCTGCGGTATATCATCTTTCGCCGATCCGACACGTCAGAAGATCCCAGCCTCCGCCTGCCATCGCACGAACGCCGCGCGGTCCGCGTCTACAGCGTCGTCCTCGTCCTGGGAACGGCGCTGTGTCTGGCCGCGATGGTGACCTTCACCCTCCCCGCCGATCTCACCCTGATCTACCGCGCCATCGACAGACTCGGACCGAGCCATCCGGTAGCAACCAACCTCGACAGCGTGGTCGTGCTACTCATCCTCGGCACCCTGCACGCCGTATGGGCCGTGACCTGGTGGCGACGACATCGCGCGAGACGGCCGTAGGAGGGCCTCCCCCGACGCCCGCTGGATCACCGACCAGTCCGTGCACGCCGACGACCCGTCAGGGGCGCAAAGGGGTTTTGACGGCCCGGCGGTCGTCCATGGCGCGGTAGCCGTCGGCGAACAGTTGCTCACCGCGCTGAGCTCGACCGCGCCGTCACTGACGACGGTCGCGCCGGGCCGTACTTCGGCGGCGACGGCGGCGTACCAGCCGGTGCCCATTACGTCCGAGAGGGTGCGCAGGCTCGGGATCGATAGGTACTGGACCTGTTCTGGTTAAGCGCTTAAGCTTCAGCCACAACGACCATGAATCCTTCGCCTCGGGACGCAAGGCCAGCCTCGACCAACCGTCGGCGCTGCCCCGAGTCCTGCGGGCGGCAGGCGGCCAGATCTTTCCTGTGCTGCACAGCGCAGGGTTCTCAACAACTGAAGGCATCGCGCTTCTCCGTGTCGGAGCGGCTCGGCGAAAGGATGAGGGACATTGAGTAACACCATCGACATCGATCCTGCGGTCGAAAGCCCTAGCTCGGGAATCATCCCGGTCTTCGACCCGTCCACCGAGGAGCTGATCGCGGAGGTCGTCGATTCCGACCAGGCGACCGTTGACGCTGCGGTGGCCCGGGCACGCGAAACATTCGAGTCGGGTGTCTGGCGCAAGCTGCCCGCCGCGCACCGCGCGGAGGTGCTCTTCCGCGCCGCGGACATCATCCGGGCCCGCACCGACGAGCTCGCCGAGATCGAGGCCCGCGACAACGGCATGAACGCGATGGCCGCGCGCCAGATCATCAAGGTGTCGCTCGAGATGCTGGTGTACTACGCCGGCTGGGTCGGCAAGATCCACGGCGAGTCGAGCAACCTCGTATCCGACGGACTACTCGGACACTTCGAGAACTACCACACCTTCACTCAGCTCGAGCCGGTCGGCGTCGTCGGCCTCATCATCCCCTGGAACGGCCCGTTCTTCGTCGCGATGCTCAAGGTCGCGCCCGCACTCGCGGCGGGCTGCAGCGCTGTCCTCAAACCCGCCGAGGAGACACCACTCACCGCGCTGAAACTGGAGGAAATCTTCCGCGAGGCGGGCCTGCCCGACGGTGTCCTCAATGTCATCACCGGCTACGGTGAGACCACAGGCGCGGCGCTCACCGCGCACCCGGACGTCGACAAGATCGCGTTCACCGGGTCGACGGAGGTCGGACGACTGATCGTCAAAGCGGCCGCAGGCAACCTCAAGCGCCTCACCCTCGAACTCGGCGGCAAATCACCGCTGATCATGTTCGACGACGCCGATCTGGACAAAGCAATCATGGGTGCCGGCATGGGCTTGCTCGCCGGGTCGGGCCAGAACTGCTCCTGCACCTCGCGCATCTACGTTCAGCGCGGCATCTACGAACAGGTCGTCGACGGGCTCGCCGCCTTCGCCAAGATGCTGCCGATGGGCGGCAGCGATGATCCCAACTCGGTCCTCGGGCCGCTGATCAGCGAGAAGCAGCGCCAACGCGTGGAAGGCATCGTGAACGACGGGGTGGCCGGCGGCGCGCAGGTGGTAACCGGCGGCAAAACAATGGACCGCCGCGGCTATTTCTACGAGGCGACGATCGTCACCGGCACCACCCCCGACATGCGCCTCATCCGCGAGGAAATCTTCGGGCCGGTCGGCTCGGTAATCCCGTTCGACGACGAGGACGAGGTGATCGCCGCCGCGAACGACACCGACTACGGGCTCGCCGGCTCCATCTGGACCGAAAACCTCGGCCGCGCACACCGCGTCGTGAACGAGCTCCGCGCCGGCCAGATCTGGGTGAACACCGCGCTCGCGGCGGACCCCTCGATGCCGATCTGCGGCCACAAACAGTCGGGGTGGGGCGGCGAGCGCGGCAAGAAGGGCATCGAGTCCTACTTCAACATCAAGTCGGTCTATATCAGCCACTGAGCGGGTCGACCCGGATTGTCGGCGGCAACGGTGTTCCCGCGCACCGGGGATGCGGCTGGTAGAGGTGATTTCACCGGATCAAGCGCTTAACCGCGCGCTGTCCAGAGCCTACGTCGAGGCCGTCCTGCCACGAGAATTTCCGATAGGCGATATTCGCAGCGCGCGGTCTAGGTCGAGGCGCGCACGACGAGCCGGGCGATCTCCGTGGGCTCAGGAGCCGATAGCACGGGATACCCCAGCTCGGTGAGGACTGCCGCGATCGCGGCGTTGGCGACCGCGGTGGGATCGAACTCCACGGTGGTCAAGGGCGGTGAACTGAACGCTCCCATCGGGTTTGCGTCCACACCGATGACAGCGAGGTCGTCGGGGCAGCGGAGTCCGGCTTCGTGGATGCCGTACAGCACCAGGCCCGCAATCTCATCGCTCTGTGCGCACACGGCGGTCACCCCGTCGCGCACCCAGCCGGCCACCACAGCCGCGACATTGTCCGGAGTGACCTCGCCGACGCTGACGGACGGCAGCTCGTGCAGGCGTGCCGCCCGGTCGACGCCCTCGAACCAATAGTCGCCCAGGGCACGCCATTTCGCGATTCCGGTATAGGCGAAGGCGATCCTACGGTGCCCACGCGAGACCAGATGCCCGACCCGCAACGTGCCGACCGACAGCAGCGGATCCCCGAGCGCGGGCAACAGTCCGATCTCGATATGCGGCACCTTCGCCGCGCGCACCGCGGTGCGTACGCGAGCGCTCAGCGGAAACATGCTGACGACCGCGGTCGGATCGAGATTGCCGATGGCGTCGACGACCTGCTGATCGTCTTCGGTCTGGAAGATCTGCACCTGCAACAACCCGTGGCGGGCGAGTTCGGTGGTCATCCGGTTACCGGCCTCGATCGGCATGTCACCGACCGCCACCCGCGGCACCACGTACAGCACCACGCCCCCCTTGCCGCGTGCCAGATTCCGCGCGGCGACATTCGGCCGATACCCCAACTGTTCGGCAGCGGCGTACACCGCTTCCCGGGTTCGCGCCGAAATCCGCTTGCCCTCGGCATTGTTCAGGACATAGCTGACCGTCGCGGTCGAAACGTTCGCCAGCCGCGCGACATCGGCGTTGGTCGGCCGCGCGACCCTGTCCTCGACGCTCGGAGCGTCACCCTCGCGAGCGGCCATGGCCTCATGATGGCACGCCGCTGCCCGTCTATCCCGTTTGCCGTCCCCGTCGGCGGTGCTCGAAGAACTCCGCCGCGCGGCGGATCGAATTCTCCACCGGCTCGGGCTTCCAGCCGAGTTCACGCTCGGCCTTGCTGTGATCTAGCGGCGACATCAACTCGGCCATGCGCAAACCAACTGTGGCGAAGGGAAGGTCGCGGTTCATCAGACGGGCGGCGAGGTCGTTGCCGCGGGCAGCGAGGTAGAGCATTCCCAGGGGCAACTTGATGCGCGGTGCGCGCACGCCCACCGCGGCAGCGGCTATCTCATGGAGCTCGCGGCTGCTCATGTAACGGTCGGAAATGATGTACCGCTCGCCGGGGCGGCCGCGGGAGCCCGCGAGGACCATCGCACGCGCGGCGTCCTCGATGCCGACCACCTCCGAGGAGAAGTCGAAATAGCAGGGAAACCGCCCGGCGGCGACCCGGGCGATCACCGAACCGTGCGGTGTCGGCCCCCAGTCGCCGGGGCCATAGGTCGTGGAGATGCACATGGCCACCGCCGGGAGGGATTTCTCCCGGACGTAGCGCATCACGAGATCCTCGGCCGCGACCCTGGCCGCGATATAGGGACCGCCGTCGTTCCAATTGTGCGGATCGCCCTCGGTGACCGGGCGCTGGTCGCTGATTGCCAGCGTTCCGGCGGTACTGGTGAAGACGAATTTCTCCGGCCCCGCCGCGACGGCGGCGTCCAGCACATGCCGTAAACCTTCGACATTGGTTCGGAACAGGGGCGCGGGATCGCGCAACCACATCCGTGCGTCCACGACACAGTAGTAGACGACGTCACACCCTTTCATCGCCGAGCGCAATGCGACGTCGTCGAAGACGTCACCGTAAACGCGCTCGACATCGAGGTCGTCGATACCCAGCGTCGAACTGGTGGGGCGCAACATCACCCGCACGTCCGCACCGTCGGTCGCCAACCGCCGGGTCACATGGCTTCCCACGAACCCGCTGGCCCCGATGACCAACTTCTTCGACTGTGTCATGGCCGCCGACATCCCTACTTCAGCATGCTGCCCGCGTCGATCGGCAAAGGTACGCCGGTCACGTAGCGGGATTCCTCCGATGCCAGGTAGAGCACCGCGTTACTGATATCGATCGGATCCACCCACGGCACCGGTAGGGTGTGGAACATCTGGCAGATCGGCTCGAGATCCTTCGGGCCCGGGTTCTCCAGGTCGGGTCGGAACAGCTTGAAAGTTCCCTCGTTCAACAACATATCCGTGCTGACATGAGTCGGATGCACCGAGTTGACCCGGATCGAATGCTGTCCCAACTCGACGGCGAAGGTGCGCATCAAACCGACCACACCGTGCTTGGCCGCCACGTAGTGGCCGACATGCGGGTACGCCTTGAGACCGCCGACCGAACTGGTGAGGATTACCGAGCCGCCACGACCAGCCGAGATCATGTGCGGCACACCGGCTTTCACCGTCTTCCAGACACCGCCCAGGTTGACGCCGATCATGTCGTCCCACAGGTTTTCCTCGAGATCGACCAGCAGACCACCTTCATTGCCGATGCCCGCGTTCGCGATGATGATGTCCAGTCGGCCCAACTGCTCGACGCCGCCGTCGACCGCCGCCTTCAGTTCCGCGTAGTCGCGCACGTCGACCTCTGCCGTGACCACGCGCCGACCTTCGGCCTTGACGAGATCGGCGGTGGTCGCCAGATCTTCCGGTGTCGGCATCGGAAACGGCACATTGTCGAGCTGTTTGCAGACGTCGATGGCGATGATGTCGGCGCCTTCCTGCGCCAGCCGCACAGCGTGGCTACGACCCTGGCCGCGCGCGGCGCCGGTGATGAATGCGACCTTTCCTTCGACCCGTCCGGTCATGATTACCTCTTTTCGTTGTGTTGATTCGTCGGTCAGGATGTGAAGGCGGGCAATGTTTCCCACCCACGCACAGTCGAGGTGGGCGACAGCTTGGTATTGGCCGTGTCGACCTCCCACTCGGGGAAGCGCGCCAAGATCTCCTCCAGCGCGATCCGGCCTTCCAACCGGGCCAACGCCGAGCCCATGCAGTAGTGCGTCCCCACACTGAAGGTCAGGTGCTGGCGGGTATCGCGATGGATATCGAAAACGTCTCCGTCCGGCGGGAATTGGCGATGGTCACGGTTCGCCGCGCCGATCAGCTTCATCATCACGCTGCCCTCCGGAACCGTCCGGCCGTGCAATTCGACATCCCGGGTCACATAGCGCGCGACGTGCGGTGCCGGTGGCTCGAACCGGAGCAGTTCCTCGACCGCGTTCGGAATGAGCCGCGGGTTCTCGACCAGTTCGCGCCGCTGGTCGGGATGTTCGGCGAGCACCTTGCCCGCCCAACCGATCAGCCTTGTCGTGGTCTCGTTACCTGCACCGGCAACCACGTTCACGTAGATCAGCAACTCATCGCGGGTCAGGCGTCGTACGACTCCGTGCTCGTCCTCGAACTCCACGTTGAGCAGCTCGGTCATGATGTCGTCGGAGGGATGCTCGGCACGCCAATCGATATAGGCGGAGAAGATGTCGCCGGTCGCCAGTCCCTCGGAGGCGGCCTTCATCGGCTTGCCCTCCTCGGTCCGCATCTGATCGTTCGCGAAGTCTCGGATCGCTTCCTGATCCTCCTCCGGAATGCCGAGCAGCATGCCGATCGTGCGCATCGGCATCTGCGCGCCGATATCGGCGATGAAATCCAGCCGACCGGTACCGACCAGCGGATCGAGGCTGCGGACGCAGAACTGGCGAATCTTGTCCTCGAGTTCCCGGATCTTGCGCGGAGTGAACATGCGCGACAAGAGCTTTCGGTGGATATCGTGGACCGGCGGATCCTCGAAGATCAGAATTCCGGGCGGCATCTCGATTCCGGCCTTGATCAGCTCGAGGATGGCCCCGCGTGCGGAACTGTAAGTGCCCGTATCGAGCAGTCCCGCATTCACATCGGCCCACCGGCTGATCGCGTAGAAGTCGTGCTGCTCGTTGTAATAGATGGGCAGCTCTTCACGGAGCCGCTTGAACATCGGGTAGGGATCGGCATTGAGTCCGACATCGTAGGGGTCGTAGTAGATGTCGCTGATCGCACTGGTGGTCACGGAGATTCACCTCTCCTTCTCGAATTTCGGTATCGGTCTTTTCAGTTGGGTACCCGGGCCGACCGCCTACGGCAGCTCGACTTTGCTGGTCAGCCACCGACCGTCGACGCGGTCCATGGTCATCAAGATGCGGTTGCGGTCGATGCGGGGCGTCGGGTTGGTCATGTTGGTGATCTCGGCGTCGACGAACAGCATGATCACGGCGTGGTCCTCGGAAGCGGACTGCACGCTCGCGGCGACGACGTGTCCCTTGCTCACCGACTTGGCCTGCAGCAGCATCGGTTTGAGCTGATCGGCCGATTTGCTGTACATGCTCTTGAATTCCCCGGTAGCCCCGTTCAGGACGGTCGCGAAATCGCTGTCGATATGTGAGGAGTCGATGCTGGTCAGCGCTGTCGCGTAGTCCTCGGCGGCCGCCAACGCCGCGGTGCCAGCGGCTTCGTGATCATTGCGGGTCTCGAGTTTCCAACCGAACACCGCCGCGAGCATGACCGACACCACCACGAACAGCATCAGGATCCCGGTCAGCGGACGCGGCAGCCATCGGCGCCATGAGCGGCCGGATTTTCCGGTGTCCTCGACGGCGTCCGCGACCGCGACCGCACCGTCCTCAGCGGCGTCGTCCTCAGTGGTGGCGGCGGTGGCGGAAACTTCCGCACCGACGGTCGGCAACGCCGAATCATCGTGGCTCACATCGGGATTCGCGACCGACAACTGATCGCACGTCACACTTCCGCCGTCGCCCGAGACCGAGTCGTCGACCTTGTCCATTGCTATCACCGAGCTCTTGTTCATCTTTGTCTCCTGTTCACGATCGTCGTTCCCCCGCTGCGCTATCCCCCTCCCCCTTGCACGAATGGGCCGCCGTACGGCTGCGGAACGGTGTACGGCCCGGTCGGTGTCGGGTCCGCGCGCTGCTGCGGATCCACGCCGGGCGGAGCGGTCGCCGTGTTGTCGCCGGGTGGCCGCGGCGCGTTCGCCGCCCCGCGTGGCATCATCGACGGGTCGGTATCCGTACACCGCGCGTGCAGGTACGGTTCCGGGGAATCCGGAATGGTGCCCGGGAGGCGAGGCAGGTCGTAGTCGCACGCATGCTTCGGGTAGACACTCGCAATGGCCCACACCCCGCCGTCGTGCAGGGCCGAGATGATGGCATCGAGCGTCGAGCCGGTGCGCTGCTGTGGGAAGAAGAATTCTTGCAGCGCGGGCACATGCACGTAGGCCATCTGTGACGTGGTGGCCAGGTTGCCGAGCAACTGCACCATGATCGGCGAGTTGTCGGCGATGATCTTGTCCACCGCGGTGAGCGCACCCGGCGTGTTGTCGACCAGGGTCTGGTAGCCGCCGGTCATCGATCCGACTCCGGCCATCGTCTGTGACAGGTTGGCGGCGGTCGCCTGCAGCCCCGGAGCGACGTCGCGCAACGTGAACAGCACTGTCTTACTGTTGTGCAGTAGCGAAACCGTCTGCGGCAGAACCGAATCCAGGGTCGAGAGCAGGAACGTACCGCCGTCGGCGATGGCAGCCAGTTTCTCCGGTGCTGCAGAACTCGCACCGAGTTCGCGCACTACCGCCTCGATCTGGGCCGGATCCAGCTGCGCCAGCGTGCCGCTCATGCTGGCGAGCATGGTGGCCAGCGTAACCGGTGTTGATGTGTGCTCTTTGCCTACGACGTCACCGTCGGACAGATATGGCCCGTTCTCGGATGACGGCAGGAAGTCCAGATACTGTTCGCCCGCAGCCGACAACGAGGCGACCCGTACCTCACCTACGCGAGGGATCCGCACCCCCGAGCGGATTTCGGCAACGGCGACGACCTTGTCGCCATCGACGTCCACCGACCGCACGCGTCCAACCCGGACGCCGCGCAGCGTGACGTCCTGATCGGGCAACAGTCCCCCGGATTGGGTCAGTTCGATTCGCAGCTGGTACTGCGACCGGAACGGATCGAGTTGCAGAGAGCCCAACAGCAGGTATCCGAGCCCGAGGACCAGTACGAGCAGTAGGCCCATGCAGGAGGTCAGCAGGCGGTGGCGCGACATTTGCCGCGCCGTGTATACCAGCGCCCGCGCGGGTGGTTCCAGAATCACGGCTGTGTTCATCGGCCCGGCTCGACCTTTTCTCGCAAGCGGTTGAGGGTGTACTCCAGCGATCCGATGAAATTCACCCAATCGGTCGCGTCCGGCATTCTGGCGCCAGCATCGGCCGGAGTATTCGGATCCGGCAGCGCGCCGATCGCGAGCCGGGCGACATCGACATTCACGTGCGCCGACGACGCACTCGTCACCTTCATGATCAGCGGGATCAGTCCGATAAGTGCGTCGAGGTTTGCGTCGGGATTGTTCGCTGCCGTGTTCATGCCGTCGGCCAGCAAATTGACCGATTCCATCAAGCTGCGGTCGCTAGTACCGTTGACCGAGGGGTATCGGGCGATCTGCTGGGTGATCCGGTTCACCTGACCGACCAGATCGATAATGCCGCGGGTGTTATCGCCGATGACCTCCAGGGCCGGTCCGGCCGCGGCGAGAACGTCGCTGACGTCGGCCCGCTGCGTGGCGATCGTCGCGCTCAGATCGGCCGTCGCCGCGAGGATTTCGCGGATCCGGTCGGACCGGACCGCGAGATTGTTCACCAACTGTCTGGTCTGTTCGATCAGTTCGGCCAGGCGATCACCGCGCCCGCCGACAGCCGCGCCGAGGCTATTGGCCAGGCTGGTGATGTTCTCGATGGCGCCGCCGTTGACGAACAGGGCCGCCCTGGTGAGAACTTCCTCGATGGTGGCCGCAGCCGATGTCGACGCCAGCGGAATGCGCGCGCCGTCGCCCAGATCGGGAGCCGCGGGATCCGGCTCGGCGGGCGGGGTGAGCGCGACGAACACGTCACCCATCGGTGTGGCCGAACGCAATTCAGCGGTGGTCCCGGCGGGCAACCGCACACCGGATTTGATCCGCATCACGACCACGGCCGTGTAGTTTTCGGCCTGCATCGACTCGACCTCACCGATATCGGCGCCATTGAGCCGGACCTTCGCCTTGGCGGGCAGGTTGAGCGCGTTGGCGAAGGTGGCCGTCAAGCCATAGCTTTCGCCGCCGATGCCCGGCGCCGGTAATGGGAGCTTGTCCAGGGTCACCGAACAGGCGGTGGCCGAGCAGGCAGCGGTCGATACCGCCACCACCACGGTGATGCGGAGAAGGCGTTGTCGCGAACCGAATTTCGTCATAGTCGAGTCATCCCTGCTATTTCGGCGGTGCGCCGGCCATGACAGCGAGCATCTGGCCGATACCGAAGTCGGGTCCCATATCGCGCGCGGTTCCGGTCGCACAGCCGAGCTCCTTCAGCCCCAACAGGTTGCAGACCGCCTTCAACATCTGGCCGTCGAGGAAGAACTTGTTCAAGTCGACCGTGGCGCGCAGTGCGCCGATATTCTGGTCGATCGCGTTGTACGCGTTGTCGGTCACCAGCGGAAAGACGTCGAGAAATTCCGCCAGATTGTCGTTGTAGTCGGCCATGGATTTGGTGATCGTGTTCGAATTCGAAGCCAGTGCCCGCAGATTGCCTTGATTACGCTGCAGCAGATCGGTCATCGCGATGATGATCTGATTGAGTTTCGCCCCGGTGTCCCCCGCCCCCAAATTCAGGTCGGCGAGTATATCGCTGAGTGTCCGCACACCGGAACCGAATTCTCGCAATGCCTGATCGTTACGGGCCGCGGCCGCGGTCAAAGCATCGAGGTTCTGCACGACCGAGGTCACGGCAGCACGAGTCGCAGCTCCATTGTCCGGACCGAGCTGCATTGCGCGCGACAGTTCGCTCATCGCATCGCGCAGATTATTCCCATTGCCGGCCACGATCTGCGAGCCCACATCGAGCAGACCACCGACCGGTCCCTGGCCTTTGCCGTCCCCTCCCAGCGAGGTGGACAGTTTGTCGACCATCGCGAGCAGGCTGTCGAAATCCACCGGGGTCCTGGTGCGATCGGTGCTCAAGACGGTGTGGTCGGCTAGCGCCGGACCGTCGCGATATACCGGAGTGAGTTCTACATGCCGGTCGGTCAGCACGGAGTCCGACACGACAACCGCCAGGGCATCGGCCGGAATCTTGACCCATTTGTCGATATCCATGGTGACGTCGACGTGCGTCGCCCGCGCCTGGATGTCGACGACTTTGCCGATCCGCATACCGAGTACCGAGACGGCATTGCCGGTGTACAAACCATTCGCATTCGCGAATTGCGCGGTAATGGTGATCGAGGTATCGGTCAGCCCGCCCGGCGGGCCGCTGGAACATCCGGCGACCACGGCACCGATGAGCGCGACGGACGCCAGCTTCACTCCTCGAATCACGCTACTCATTTGCAGTCCTGGTAATACGGTTGCTGGTTCACTTGTTTCGCATATCCGCTCAGCGCGCACATGAAGGAATCGATGAACATGCCGTCGGGCGCATTGGCCGCCAATTCCTGGCCGGACCCCGATGCGTTCGCGAACAACCGCCACGGCACCGGCAGGATCTGCAATATGTTGCGCAACAGGTCGTCGTGCCCGGCGATCATCGCCGTCATCTGCGTCAGATCGGTGATCAGCTGCTGGATTTCCGGCCCGTCATCCACCGCGATGGGCTTCAGCTGTTGGACAAGTGTGGTGGCCGCCGTCAGCAACCCTTCTATCGCCTGCCGTCGAGAAATGATCTGCTCCAACACATTTCGCCCCTGACCGACCATCGCCGCCAGGTCCGCCTGCTGCTCGTGCAGCACCTCGAGCACCTGCTCGGTACCGTTCAGCAGTGAACCGATCTGAGTGCGACGATCGGCGATCACCGAGGACAGCGACCTGATATTGCCGAGGATTTCGGGCATCAACGCCGGTGTACCGCGCAGTTGCTCGGACAAGGCATTCATCGTCCGCGCGACCCGATCGGCATCGATGCTGCTGAAGGTCGTAGTGGCATTCTGCAGTGCGGTTTGCAGGTCGTAGGGCACCTCGGTACGAGACAGCGCGATCGAATTACCGCGCAGGTGGCCCGACCCGGCGGGACGGAGTTCGACATAGCGCGACCCGAGCAGCGTCGTCAGTTTGATGGCGGCCCCGGTATCGGACCCCAGCGGTAGGCCGCGGCGCAGCTTCATGGTCACCACCACGTGGTCCCCGGCCAGCCTCGTCCCGGTCACAGTGCCGACCTGGATACCCGCGAGGGTCACTGCATCGCCGGAGCCGAGACCCGCGGCCTGCGCGAAATCGGCCCGATAAGTCTGCTCCCCCAGGTGCATCGAATTCACGAATACCGTCACCCCGAGCACCACCGCGACCACGGTGACCGCGACCAGGCCGATCCCCAATTTGCTGCGGTCCTCGAGCGGGCGGGCGCGCATACCCTGCCATACACTTTTCAGTCGTCGTATCATCGCTGCCTCACCTGCAGATCGCCGAGTTCTCGACCTTGCCGCCGGGGTTGCTCGCCCCGAGAATCGCCGCCAGTAGTGGATCGAATCCGGGCAGCATGCTGACCTGCGCATCGCAGGGATACGCGTCCACATAGGCGCCGTTGTCGGTAACCCGGGCCATTCCCTTCAGCAGGAACGGCAAATTGAAACCCAGCGCGGCGAACTTCTGCTTGTTGTCCATGAAGTGCTGGGCGAATCCTGGTTGCCGATCGACGAACGCATTGATCGAGGGACTGGCACCGCGCACTACTTCCGCGGCACGGCCCAGCACACCGGAGATCGAATCGACCTGCTCGAACAGCACATCACGCTGCTGCGCCAACGCATCGAAGATCCTGCGCGTCTGCTGCACCACCGTCTTCAGATTGCCGCTCTGCTTGGACATATCACCCAGTACCGCGCCGAGATTGTCGATCACCTGCCCCAGCACCTGGTCCGGCCCCGCGAATGCCTTTGCTAGCGAAGCGGTTTCGGCGATCAAAGTGGTGATCGCGCCATCGTCGCCCTGCAGCGCCCGCACCACCGCCGCACTGATGTTGTCGACCTGTTTCGGATCGAGCATGCTGAACAGCGGCTCGAATCCGTTTAGCAGCTTGGAAATATCGAACGAAGGCTCGGTGTGCTCGACCGGGATCTGTCCGCCCGGCGGCAAGACCTTCGGATCGCCGAATTCCCGCAGCGACAGTCCGACATAGCGCTGCCCGATGAGATTCTGATAGATGACCGACGCTGCCGTGTTGCCGTACAACACCTGGCCGCGCTGGACCTCGAAGGTCACCTTCGCGCGGGTTCCCTCGAGTTCGACAGCTTTTACTCGCCCGACTCGCACCCCGGCCATGCGTACGTCATCGCGCGCGTGCAGTCCCGATACGTCGGTGAAGATCGCGGAGTACGTGTCGGTCTTCCCACTGACGTCACGTGACAGTGTCACGTACATCGTCCAGGTCAGCCCGATCGAGACCACCAGGAAAAGGATCAGGCCGAGCAACGGTTTGCGGTAGCTCATCGCGGCTCTCCTGTCGGGGCATCCGGTGCCGGGGCGAGCTTCACGTCGTTGCCCCTGAGTAAGGGGCCGAACAGGATGTCTGCCGCGGGATTCGGCCCGACGCCGAGAATCGATTCGATCTGCTGCTGCTCCTGACTGCTACCGACCGGACCCACATTTCCTCCGATCGGCGACGAATAACTCGCCGGTGCAGCCGCATTCGGGCCGATGATGGTGGGCCCACCGACCGGGGCCGTGCGGCAACTCGGCCCCTCGAGATCGCCGTAGCGCGGGCAATCGGCGCGGGTGTACTGCCGATGCGGCGTCAGCTCGACGATGACCTTGGCCGTGACGTTCTGATCCGCGGTGTCCCACAGCCCGAGAAACGTCCGGGCCAACCGGGTCTGCGACGTGGTCATCTGGACAAAATTGCGACTTCCCACGGCGATAGTGCCGACCACCGGGGACAGCTTCGCGGTCATGTCGGTGATCGTCGCCGTGTTGTTCCCCAAGGCGGTGCCGATCGTTGTGGAGGTGGTCAGCCCGCCCGCCAGCAAGGTCGCCAGCTGGTCGCTGCGCCCTGCCACCGCACGCATCGGCCCCACCGCATTGTGCACTGCGCTCATCAGGTCGGGCGCCGAGTTCCGAAGTCCGGCAAGGGCATCCGCAAGTGCATCGAGTGTCGATGCGGTCCCGTCGGGAGCCATCGCCGCATTGAACGCCTCCGAGATACGGGTCAGTTCGGCACCGGCCCGGACGGCCTCGGCGCCGCGGCCGCTGGTGGCGCGTTCGACGACGGCCAAGACCCCGAGTGTCGGATCCGATTCCGAACGCCCTGCGGCGGCGACGATTCGGCTCAGCGCGGTCAAGGATGTCTGCAGCCGGACCGTATCCAGGCTCTGGTCCTCGGGAATGTGCGCACCCGCGGCCAGCGGTGCACCGCCGCCCTGGTAGACCAGCTGGACCGACGGCACCGCGAATACGTTGCTCGGCACCACACGTGCGGTCACCGTCGCCGGAATCCCTTGCACATGTTCGGGTTTCAGATCGATCTGCACGTAATTCGGGCCGCCGTCGCTCGACGGCGTCACACTGTCGACCTGACCGACCAGAACGCCCTGATACTTCACATCGGATTTCACCGGCAAGCCGTCGCCCACATTGACCAGCACCGCTGTGACGCGCACGGTGTGCCGGAATACGCCTTGCGATCTGGCGATCATCAGGGCCGCGGCCGTCACGATGACCAAGAGAAAGGCAGTCCCGCGCAGAAGCAGTTGCCAGTCGGGCAGGACCTTGCCGTCGGATTCGAACGCAATCGACATCTGTTACCCACTGATTCTCGCGCCGGAGTCGAAGCCCCACAGCGTCATGGTCATCAGCAGATTCACGAAGATCATCGCGGTGATACTCGCGCGCATCGCACGCCCGGCCGCCACGCCGACCCCTTGCGGGCCGCCCGAGGCGTAGAAACCGAAGTAGCACTGGATCGTCGTGGTAATGATGACGAAGACGAGCGCCTTCGACAGCGAATAGATAATGTCGGTGCCGCTGAGCACCAAGCGGAAATAGTGTTCGTAGGTACCTGGGGACTGGCCGCCGGACAGACCGACGACGATTTCGACGGCCAGGTAGCTGGTCGCGAGGCAGGCCAGGTACAGCGGAATCATCGCCACGATCGAAGCCAGCATCCTCGTCGTGACCAGGTACGGTATCGGGCGGATCGCTATCGAGTCGAGAGCGTCGATCTCCTCCGCGATGCGCATGGATCCCAACTGCGCGGTGAAACGGCAGCCCGCCTGCGCAGCGAAGGCGATCGAAGACATGATGGGCGCCAATTCACGGGTCACCGCCGTCGAGGCGATCATCCCGGTAGCCGGTGCCATGCCAAGCAGTTTCAGTGCGCTGAAGCCCTCGATGGCGACGATCGCCCCCGCCGCTGCGCCGAGCACGAGAACGACCTGCCCGGTTCCGCCGCCCACGACGATGGAGCCGTTTCCCCACGTCACATTCGACAGAATACGGAGGAACTCCGCGCGATAGTGCCGCAGCACCACGGGAATACCGCCCAGTACACGGCCGAAGAAGGTGACCATGTACCCCAGCCGCATGACCGGAACCGCCACCGTGGTCCCGGCTACTACGACCGGCCGGATTCCTGGCGGATAGTAGCGCGACGCCATCAGAGCGTCGTCCTCGGAAAGAGGATGGTGTACAACTCGGTGAATCCCGCATTCACCAGCATGAGCATGATGATGGATGCGACGACGGCGGCGTTGACGGAGTTCGCGACGCCTCCTGGACCGCCCTTGGTGCTCAGGCCTTTTTCACAGGCGACAACGGTGACGATGACGGCGAACACCACGGCCTTCACCATCGCCAGATAGAGGTCGCCGATCCTGGCGAAAGAGGAGAACGTAGCCAGATAGCTTCCCGAGGTGCCGTCCTGGACATAGACGTTGAATAGGTATCCGGCCAGAAATCCGACGAAGGCGCTCAGAACCGTCAGCCCGAGCGCGACCACGATGCCTGCGGCCAAGCGGGGCACCACCAGCATCCGCAGTGGCGAGACCCCCATGACCTCCATCGCGTCGATCTCTTCGCGGATCGTTCTCGCTCCGAGGTCGGCGCAGATGGCGGATCCGACGGCAGCGGCCAACAGGATGGCCGTAACCATCGGCGCCGCCTGCCGGATCACCGCCAAGCCCCCCGCGGCACCGGCGAGCGAGGTCGCCCCGACCTGACCGGCCAGCAGGCCGAACAGAATCGACATCGTCGCGCTGATCGGGATCGCCACGGCGATGGTCGGCACGTAGGAGGTCTTGGCCATGAACACCGCCTGCAGCACGAATTCACGGAACGGGAACTTGCCCGTGACGATGTCGACGAACAGGTACTGGATCGCTCGCACGGCCAGGATGACCTGTCCACCGACGGTTTCCAGTGATGCACCGGGATGACGGCGCAGATATCCGCCCGCCCATTGCTTGATCTCACCGACCGCGGACCGCTCCGCGATCTCGGTCGAAGTCACCGGCATCGTTGCCCGCGCCATCATGAATGCCTCTATCTGTCTGTCGGGCCGGATTGTTCGGTGATCAGCCGAGTCAAGGTGAGCGAGGCGAGTTTCCAGCCATCGTGGCGGCGGCGTACCCAGCGTTCGTGGTAGTGCCCGTATCCGGTCACTGCCGACCCGTTGTCCCATACGACGCGGTCCTGCATGGCCCAGATGACGCTGGCCTCGTCGCCGTCCGCGTCGATCAGCGGTGTGTGGACCTGATGGGCGGTGCGAGCGCCGGTCAGCGCGGTGCGAATCATCGCGACCGCGTTGTCTCGGCCGGTGATGACGGGGACGCCGGTGTTGCTGTGGCTGACGTCCAGTTCGATGTCCGGGGCCATCAGATCGGTGAGGGCCACCCAGTCCTGGGTGTCGACGGCCAGGCAGTATCGCGCTTTTGCCTGCGTCAGTTCGTGGACAGTGATGAGAATGTCCGGTGGGGCCATGGATGTTTCCCTCGGTTTGCGTCGCGAGTCACCCTCAGATAGGGTTATCGAATAGTCGATAACCTCTATCAAATATTCGATGGTTCGACCGTAGGGCAGACCGGGAAGGGAGTCAAGATGCGTGGTGCGAGTTCGGCACCGACCGCACGTGTCATCGATGTCGTGGAGTTGCTGGCACGTCGCGGCAACGTGCGCCTCCGCTACAGCGACATCGCGCGCGAACTGGATATGACCCTGGCTACCACGCATGCGATCTTGAAGACCCTGTGCGACCGCGGATGGGCCACCCGCGATCCAGCGGGCAAGGCCTATGCGCTCGGCCCCGGGCTCGCCGTCGTGGCAGCGGCGGTGAACACGCGCCCATTCGTCGAGGCCGCGCGGGCCGCCGCGGTCGGGCTTACGGCCGAATTCGGTTATGCCGCATCGGTAACCGAGAGAGTCGCCGACTCGTTGGTGATCACCGCGTTCGAGGGCGGCGAGCGACCATGGCCCGGTGATCGCATCCCCTACGCGCCGCCGTTCGGCGCCGTGTTCGCGGCCTGGGACACCGCCGAGGAACGCCGCGCCTGGATCCAGCGGGCCGCGTCCACGAATACGGCGATAGCCGAGCGCCTGAACGAGGCGCTGAACCGGATTCGCGGCCGCGGATTCGATGTGGACTACACCTCACCCGCCATCGGACAAGCCGCCAGCCTCATCGGCACGCTCGACACCGGCACGATCGCACTCCCATCGAATATCCAGGAGACCCTCGACCAGCTACGCGTGGAATTCACCACGCTCGGATTTCCGGACGTCACCTCCGCTCAGCCCCACCCGATATCCGCCATCACCGCGCCGGTACTCGACCCGCAAGGACACGCGGCGCTACTGCTCTCGGTCCACCCCCTCGGCGAACTCCCGCGGGAACAGACCGAGACCATCGGCCAGCACCTGATCCGGATAACGACCGCGATCACCAGTGTTGCCCGGCCCGAGGCCTGACCGGGCGACACGGTCCTCACATACCGAACAGTTTCTCCTCCGCGAGCGGGTCGAGGTAGACGCGGGTGAGTTTCGAGCTTTTGATGCGCCAGCGATCACCGTCGAATGCGTAGGTTTCGTGGTAGTGCCCGAATCCGATGACTCGGATGTTGCCCGGAAAGATCAACAGATCCTGCAGCGCCCACACCCCGGTCGCGGTGTTAGGTGACTGCACCTCGATTTCGGGCATGTGCCCCTGATGGACGGTCCGGGCAGCACCGACGGTCAGCTTCAGATACGCGATGAAGGCGGCCGCGCCGGTCGTGACGATTCCGGCCGACCCGGTTGTGTCGATCACGACGTCGGGCGTGACCTGTTGCTCGAGTAGCTCCCAGTCCTTGGTATCGACCGCCCGGAAATAGCGCGCCTTGACCTGTTTGATCGCACAGACGGCCGCCACCGCCGCCGTCGGATCCGGCGGCGCCTCGTCACCGGGAGCCGCGGACACACGTCCCGACACCGCCGCAGCCAGACCGAAGGCCGCCGCCCCGGTCCCGATCATGAAGGTTCGCCGCGTATAGGTCATGACGGATCCGCCTGTAGGCGAGTCGATTTGATGCCTGTGATCACCCACCGGCCATCGCGAATGCCGTAGGTATCGTTGTGGTGGCCGAATGCCAGGAGGCGTTTGCCGTCCGGCTTGACCAGCAGCACCTGCACCGCCCATGTTCCGGTCGCCGCACCCGCGGCGGTGATCGCGATTTCGGGCATGTGCCCGTGATGAACCGTCACCGCGTCGCCGTAATCACGTTGCAGCGCAGCCACGTAGTTCGCCGCGCCCGTGACACGGATACCGCCCAGCGCCGTCGTGTCCACGTCGATGTCATCGGCGAGGACGGAGCCGACTGCCGCCCAGTCCTTGGTGTCGAGAGTGCGGCAATAGCGCGCTTTGAGCGACTCGATCGCGTTGATCGCCTGCATTGCATCCGGATCCACCCGCTGTTCCTGCTCTTCCTGTTGTCGACGATCGCGGCTGCGGCACCGTCGTGAAGAAATTCCAGCGGCAGAGCAACGATCATTATCGAATATTCGATGTAGTGCATCGAATATTTGACAGCACCTTAAGCGGGCCTGCGAAAACGCGTCAAGCCCAAGGACTCGCCACTTCCGCCGAGAATGGGGACTCGCGGCCGACGAACCCTCCGGCCCAGCTTGACGCGTGTTCACCACCAACCTACGATTTTGCCATCTATTCGATAGATCTCATCGAATATTCGATAGCACTGGGCGGCCGCGGGAATTTCTTTCACGACGGCGCGGCAGGTACCGATCGTCGACAACCAGGAAGGCGAGTGGAAACCGCGGTGGATCCACAGATATTGCAGGCGATCAACGTGATCGAGTCGCTCAAAGCGCGTTATTTCCGCACTCTCGACACCAGGGATGTGTCCGCGTTCGGCACCGTACTCGCCGATGACACCGATGTGGACACGACTATGGCATTCGCGATGGCCGGTGGGTGATCACAGGCATCAAATCGACTCGCCTGCAGGCGGATCCGTCATGACATACGCGCGGCTGACCGCCGTGACCGGAGCGACAGGTCGCTGGCGCATCAGCAGCACCACACTCACTCGGCTCTACCTCGACCCGACCGCGGCGCAGAGACTGTTTCGGAGTAGCCGACGATATCGGTGGAGCATCGGCCGATGGGCAGCATCCTTGCGCCTGGGGCGACCGTGACACCGACCGGCCGCCACCGAGACGAAACGAATCCCTTGCCGCACACCACAATCGAGCAAACGGCGCGACGGCACCGGGTAGTCCAGTGGGCCACCGGGAATGTCGGCCGACCCGCTCTGCGCGCCCTCATCGAACATCCCACCCTCACGCTGGTCGGGGTCCACACCCACACCCCGGACAAAATCGGCACCGACGCGGGCCGCCTGTGCCAACTGCCGACAGACACCGGAATCACCGCCACCGGCCATATCGACGAAATCATCGAACTGGGTGCCGATTGCGTGGTCTACACACCGCGCGTCCTCGACATCGACACCGTCTGCCGACTACTGGCCACCGGCACGAATATCGTGACCACCCACGGCATATTCCATCATCCGACCAGCATGGATCAAGCCCTCTACGCACGCGTGGAAGCGGCATGCTGGTCCGGCGGAGCCTCGATCCACAGCACCGGCCACAGTCCCGGCTTCATCACCGAAACCATCCCCATCACACTCGGCTCGATCCAACAACGCCTGGACCACATGATGATCGACGAATACACCGACCTCACCGACTCCGAAACCCCATGGACACTGCTCGGCATGGGCTTCGGCACAAGCCAAGCGACATTCGAGCCGCACCGCCTGACCCAAGCCCGCCGCACAATCGGCCCATCACTGCGCCTGGCCGCCGACGCCTTCGGCCCACCACTCGACGCAATCGAGGTCCGCGGCGAACTCGCCACCGCCAACCAGGACGTCCAGGTCGGCGCCGCCGTATTCCGCAAGGGAACCGTTATCGCACAACGGATCACAGTCTCCGGCACCCGCCGCGGCAAACCGCTACTGCAGTTCCGCTCAACCCGATACTGCAGCACCAACATCAGCACCGACTGGCCACTACGCCCGACCGGATGGCATATCTCGGTCGAAGGTGACACACCCCTCGAGGTCGACCTACTGCCCGGAGAAACGTCGACCCAGGCGAATGCCGCATCGCCGACCTACGCGGCCAACCGCGCCGTCAACACCATCCCCCACCTCTGTGCCGCAGCACCAGGCATCCGCACCGCCCACGATCTGCCACCCATTGCCGCGGCGCTGTGGTGAGGAGCTGTGGTCCTCGCGATGCTGTCGCCATCTGATCGGCAGCATTACGAACACCTCGCGTGACCAGCCTGCCGACACTGTGCGGCGCCCGAGGCCAGCGCGGGTTCCAAATCCTGCGCTATTCGTCGGCGGGACTGGCATTTTCAGAGCGCGAGGCCTTGCGGTACTTGGGGATTACGCAAGACGCGTGGATCGCACGGCGGCGATCCGCGTTGTCAGTGGGAGCCCATGGCGAAGTCGCCACCTACATCGAGCCAGGACGCGCATCGCGCAAACCCGTTGCAGCAGAATACATTCCGCCACCGCAGCCGGGCGTGCGCGGGTGTGATCGACGACATCTCCATATTTCATTGGCACAGCCAATGAAAACTATGTATAGTTGGCGTTGCCAATGTTGGTGTTACCAACGAAAGAGGATGTCATGTCCACGGATACTCTGATCGCCGACCGGATCGAAATCGCCGACCTGTTCACCCGCTTCGCCCGCCTGCTCGACGAGGTGCGGTACGAGGATGTCGACACCGTCTTCACCGATGATGTGGAGGTTCACTCGCCGCGCATCCAAGTCCGCGGCATCGACAAGGTCGCCGAGTTCATGCGGCAGTCTCAGGTCGAGGGCGAACTCACTCAGCACACGACCACTGATCTGCTGGTGCAGGTCGACGGCGACCAGGCAGCGGCCTCGGCGAACTCGCTCGTGTACTACTACCGCGACGGCCAACCGCCCCACCAGACCGGCGGCCTGCGACTGGCCGGCACCGCGGTGCGGACATCGGCAGGCTGGCGACTCCGCAAGGCTCGCATCATGCTCGCCTGGATGCGCAAGGATTGATCTCGAAAGGCCGGACAGGCCTTGCCTTTAGGCCCACCGATACCACGCGGCGTGTCGACAAATATTCAGACGACTTCACGGCACAATCAGCGCATGCCGCTCAGCCGAAGATCGTTGCTGGCGTTGGCCGCAGCGCTGCCCGCCGCCGGGCACGCCGCGGCGACGCAGCCACCGCGTTCGGTACCGCGATACACCATGACCGCATTCACCAATGACAGCGAAACCGATCTGTACGTCTACGAATCCGACGATGCGATCACCTTCCGGCAGCTGTCCGGGCCCGCCTACCGGCCGCCGGCGGGCCTGCTGCGCGATCCCAGCGTGTTTCGCAATGTCGATGGCTACTACTACCTCACCTACACCACCGGCTGGGAAGGGCGAACCATCGGCTTCGCCTACAGCGCGGACCGGCTGAACTGGAGTCACCTCTACGACATCACGGTGCCGCTACCGGGCGTGACATCGACTTGGGCACCGGAGTGGTTCATCGATACGGACCGAAGCATCAACGTTATCGTGTCACTCTCCGACGGCTACCGGTTCACACCGCACCTGATCACCGCCGACTCGAAACTGCGCTCATGGAGTGTACCGAGGCCGATGATCGGACTGGCCCAGCCCGACAACACCTCCTACGGCTATATCGACACCACCGTGGTCCGCGTCGACCGGCGCTACTACGCGTTCACCAAAAACGAGTCCACCAAATACATCGAACTCGCCGTCGCCGACCGCCTGCTCGGCCCGTACACCTTTGTGGCGACCGACGATTGGGCCGGTTGGGGCGCTCCCGTCGAAGGACAGTGCGTCATCGCACTCCCCGACGGTGGCTGGCGCATCTACTTCGACGCCTACACCGAGCACCGATACTTCTACAGCGACTGCTACGACGACTTCCGAACGTGGACAACACCTCTCGAACTTCCCGAGATATCAGGCACGGTCCGCCATTGCACGGTCTACCCGGAGTTCATCGAACAGCCCGATAGTTGATCTCCTCGACGCGCGCGCCGATGGTCGCCGAGTCCAGCGCAGCAGCGACGACCGAGCCGCCTCGGCGCGGACGGCCACCGAATGCGCAGGCACAGCTCTCGCGCGCGTCGATTCGAGACGCCGCGCTCGCGGTGATCGACACCGAGGGCATCGCCGCGGTGAGCATGCGATCCGTCAGCCGCACGCTGGGCGTCGACGCCAAAAGCCTCTATCCCGACCTCGACGGCAAAGACGACCTGCTCGACACCGTCGCCGAACACATTCTCGAGCAACTCCGAATGCCTGAGCCGACGGACTCGATCAAAGCCGGCCTGCGTGCGCTGGCATACGAATTCCGCCGCCTCACACATTCGGCATCAGCGACGCCGACGGAATCGCCGAACGCCGGCACGCGCTCGAGGCATCCGGGCTACCACAAGTCACCCTGGCCGCACCCCAGCTGGCGCGCTGGACCGCGATCGCGAGTTCGAATACACCGTCGATCTCATCGTCGATGTCATCACTGCTCACCGCGCCGACCTCGACTGATACCGTCGCTGTCGACCTCGAAGAGCGCCTGGTTACCGCGTGTCCGCAACGGCGCTATCGTTGATGCACAGGTCGGGGTGGATGCTCTGACTCGGAGGTGCCGGCGAATATTCGATGGACGAGCTCGACGGGGCCGCGACACAGCGAGACCTCCCCAGCGGAATCGCGGCGGAACTAGCGGCGGCCGGATTCGGCGACGCGACCGAAGTCGGCCATGGTGGCTTCGGCGTCGTGTATTGCTGCTACGAATACGCACTCGAACGCCACGTCGCGGTCAAAGTGCTCAGATCCGAGGTCAGCGGCGGCGAGCGCGAGCAATTTCTCCGGGAACAGCGTGCATTAGGGCGGCTGTTCGGACACCCCGACATCCTCCAGGTGCTGCAGGTCGACATCACCGCCACCGGCCGCCCGTATATCGTCATGCCGTTCTACGCCTGCGGATCGCTGGAGACTGTGCTGCGGGATTCGGGACCGCTGCGCTGGCCGGAGGTGCTTTCGATCGGCGTCAAGATGGCCGCGGCGCTGGCCGCCGCCCATGCGATCGGCATCGTGCATCGCGATGTGAAGCCCGGCAATATTCTGCTCACCGACTACGGCGAACCCCAGCTCGCCGACTTCGGCATCGCACAATTCGGCGACGGCACCACCTCATCCCTGCGCACCATCCAGGGCACGCCCGCATTCACCGCCCCCGAGGTACTCGGCGGCGCGACGCCCAACCCGATCTCGGATATCTACGGCCTGGGCGCTACCTTGCACTGCCTGCTGGCCGGGCGAGCCGCATTCGGGCGCCGCACCGGTGAACCGCTGGAAGTGCAACTTGCCCGGATCGCCACCGCCGCCGCACCCACTCTGCGCGATCAGCACATCCCCACGGCGGTGTGCGCGGCGATCGAAGCGGCCATGGCGGCGAAGCCGGCCGACCGGCCGAGGTCGGCGATCGAGTTCGGGGAAATGCTGCGGCGGGTCCAACATGAGACCGGCCAGGCGGTGGACGCTCTGGCGTTGCCGCCAACAGTCATCGAATCCCGTTCGGCCACAGCCGTTCCCGTGGCCTCGCACACCCCGGATGTGGCGACACCGCCCCCGCCGCCCAGCACGGCAACGAAATTCCGTCCGCCTGCCGCACCCCATACGATGATCGCGCGCACGCGGCTGCTCACCCTATTGCGTAGCGGCGGCGACCGGCGCCTGACGCTGATCCACGGACCGGCCGGATTCGGCAAGACCACCCTGGCTCTGCAATGGGCCACAGCGCTGGCGGCCGAGGACATACCGGTGGCATGGCTGACAGCCGACCCTGACGACGACAATATCGCCTGGTTCCTCTCCCATCTGGTCGAGGCAATCCGGCGCGTAGCTCCGGAGCTGGCGCGTGAACTCGGCACGCTACTGGATGAACGATCTTCCGACACTGCAAGATACGTGCTGTCCGCGCTGATCGACGAAATCCACTCGGGTGGGCAGGCGATGGTGCTCGTGATAGATGACTGGCATCGGGTTCGCGGCGAAACCACATGTGCCGCACTGGATTACCTGCTCGAGCACGGTTGCCATCACCTGCGGCTGGTCATCGCCAGCCGGACCAGAGCGTGTCTACCGCTGAGTCGCATGCTGGTACGCGACGAACTGGTCGAAATCGATGTCGCGGAACTGCGTTTCGATCCTCACGAAACGAGTGCTTTCCTGGTCGACTCCGGTGGGCTGTCGCTGTCCACCGACGAGGTGAAACGCCTGCAGGAAACGACCGAAGGCTGGCCTGCCGCACTGCAATTGGCATCGCTGTCGTTGCGCGGCCACGATCATCCCGGCGCGTTCATCGACAAGCTCACCGGCCGCCACCGGGCACTTGCCGACTACCTCGCCGAGAACGTGCTCGACTCACTCGAGCCTCCGCTACTGGAATTCCTACTGGCCACGGCGATCACGGAGCGAGTGTGCGCCGATCTGGCGGTTCGGCTGACGAACCGATCCGACAGTCAGGAACTACTCGAAGAGATAGCCGACCGCAACCTGTTCCTGCGCCGCCTCGACGAAGAGGACCAGTGGTTCCAATACCACCACCTGTTCGCCGACTACTTGCAGCGCCGACTTGTCCGCCGTGATCCCGCACGTCCGAGACAATTGCACCGCCGTGCGGCCGAGTGGTGCGATGAACACGAGATCGTCACCGCCGCAGTCGATCACGCACTGGCAGCCGACGATCCGGACTACGCCGCGGATCTGGTCGAACGACGGGCCATGGACCTCATCGAAGGCTCTCGCATGGCGACGTTCCTCGGCTTGCTGACGAAACTGCCACAACGCCTGGCGGAGTCGCGGCCGAGGCTACAGATCTGCCGCGCCTGGGCCAACGTCGGACTACAGCGCTCCGAGCAGGTTCGGCTGGCGCTGGAGCAAGTAGCCGCCGCACTCGACGCCGGTGCGGCAACCGGTACCGAGGCGACCAAACTGCGGATCGAGGCGGAAACGATCACGGGCGCGGCACAGTTCGTCACCGACCGATTCGATGGTCTGCCAGACCTCCTGGCCCGGCATCTCGAGGACGCCGACACCCCGTTCACCGCCACGAACGCGGCGAATCTCGCGTCCATCGATGCACTCGACCGTTTCGACTTCACCGAGGCCCGCCGCTGGCAGCAATGGGCAGCCCCATATCACCGTCGCAGCAAAGGTCCGTTCGGGGTGATGTACGGCAGGTGCGTCGCCGGTCTGGCTGCGTTCGAACAGCTCGACCTCGCCGCCGCCGAAGAACATTTCAATGCCGCAATCACCCGCACGCGTCGTGGCCGCTCGCCAACCTACGGATCACGGATGTCCGGCGCCCTACTCGGCTCCATACGCTACGAGCAGAACCGCCTCGACGAAGCCGAGCAGCTACTCGATTCGAGCGCTGATCTCGGCCGCCACGGTGGCGCGGTCTGGTTCCTGCTCGCCAGCTTCGGCACCGGCGCACGTATCAAAGCAATACGCGGCGACCTCGCCGCCGCCGACCAACGCCTGACCGAAGGTGCGGCGATCGCCGAGCGCGAGTCACTGCCGCGCTTGGCCGCTCGCATGGTCAACGAACGCATCCGCCTCGGTCTGCCGATTCCGCCCGAGACCCGCGACGCACTCCGGCGGATGCCGCCATACCGCAAGCAGGACACGACGATTCACGCCAGCATCGCCGAACTGGAACAAGACTCCGCCATCCGGCTCCTGCTTGCCGACCACTTGGCTGATCAAGCCTGCGTCCGCGCCGACCAGATGGTGCGCGAGATCGGAACTCAGCATCGCCCAAGAGCATTCGTCCAAGCACGACTGTTGCTGGCGGCCTGCCTGTGGACCGCCGGACGCCGCCGGGACGCCCAGGAGACCGCACTACCCGCGTTGGTGCTGTGCGCTGAACAAGGCCTCATCCGCACCGTTGCCGATGCTGCACCACACATTTCGGAGATCCTGACCGAACTGGAACACGACGACGCACCACCGATGGTGCTGGAACTGCTCCAGGCCGCCGCGAACTCGTCGGCCTCGAGCCGATGAGCCTCGATCACAGCGCCCGGCGGACGTCCGGCGGAGTGCCGGTAGCGGACTACGTCGCAGGCAGCGTCAGGTGACGGATGTGTCGCCGGTACCCGGAAGTATTGGTCACCGGCGTCGCCGACTCGATCGCGCGTAGCGCCGCGAGTTTGTCCGCGATACCGAGCAAGCCGCTATGGTGTCGTCGCGGCCTGGGTTTCGGGACTTTGCGGAAGCTGGCGAGGTCGGCGCGGTGCCACGGTCGCGAACAGGGTCACCGACGCGGTGCCACAGCCAGAGCCGAGTCACACGGGATAGATCTCTCGAGTGATGAGATGAGCGTGCGATCAGAGTGCGGCCGCCTTCGACAGGGCGGCTAGAGTCTGTCGACCTCGATGAGCACGTGAACACGTTACGAAGAAGCGCAACGCCCCGCGCGGACATGATCGACAATGAGGTATGGCGACGGTGCTGCTGGGCGGCGACGTCATGGTGGGCCGCGGTGTGGATCAGATTCTCCCGCACCCCGGTGATCCGACGCTGCGCGAACGGTGCGTCGAGGATGCGCGGACGTATGCGGAACTGGCGGAGCAGACGAGCGGTGAATTCGACCGCCCCGTGGATTTCGGCCACCCATGGGGCGATGTCCTGGCGATCCTTGCTCAGCTCGCCCCGCAGGTACGACTGATCAATCTGGAAACCGCGATCACCGCCGACGGCGCGTTCGCACCGCTCAAAGGCATCCATTACCGTATGAACCCGGACAATGTGCCGGTGTTGACCGCAATCGCGCCGGTCGTGTGCGCGCTGGCCAATAATCACATTCTCGATTTCGGTATTCGCGGGCTCGCGGACACGGTGGCGACACTCGATACCGCAGGCATCCAACGCGCGGGGGCAGGCGCGGATTTCGACCATGCCCGGGCCCCGGCGATATCGGAACTCGATGACGGGCGACGAGTGGTAATCGTCTCGGTCGGTGCGGGATCGAGTGGGGTTCCGCAACATTGGGCGGCTCGCCGCGATCGGCCGGGGCTGTGGTGGGTCGGCGATACGCCGAATATTCGCGCCGCCGACGAGGTGGCGGCAGAAGTGTTGGCGCACAAGCGCGATGACGATATCGCGATCGTCTCCGTACATTGGGGCCCCAATTGGGGTTACGGGGTGCCGGTGAGTGAACGGCAGTTCGCACATCGGTTGATCGATGCCGGAATCGACCTCGTGCACGGGCATTCCGCACACCATCCGCGGCCGATCGAGATCTACCGGGGCAAACCGATTCTGTACGGGTGCGGTGATGTCATCGATGACTACGAGGGCATCCACGGCTATGAGCGTTATCGCCCGGAGCTGCGGTTGCTATACCTGGTGTCCATCGATCCTGGCGTGCTGGAAACGCGAATGATTCCACTGCGGATCCGGCGGATGCGCCTGGAATCGGCCACGCGCAACGAAGCTCGATGGCTGTGCGAGACGATCGAGCACATCAGTCGCGACTTCGGCACCCGGGTCGCATCGCGGCCCGACGACCTACCGTTGGTGTTCAAGACCGCACAACACTGAGGTGGCGGCGGAACCAGTCGCGGGCCAGATCCGCCACCTGCTCGAGCGCACCGGGCTCCTCGAACAGGTGCGTCGCGCCGGGGACGACATCGATCTCGCTCGGACACGGCATCCGCAGCTGCGCCTCGCGATTGAGCTCGAGCACGTGGCGGTCGTTGCCGCCGACGATGAGCAGCGTCGGCGCCCGGACGTGCGCCAGTCGCGGACCGGCCAGGTCGGGGCGGCCGCCACGGGAGACGATGGCCGCGATCTCGGCGCCGGGTTCGGTGGCCGCCCACAATGCGGCACCGGCACCCGTGCTCGCCCCGAAATATCCGGTCGGAAGCCCACCCAGAACCGCCCGTGTGCGAAGTCCACGGGTCACCGCGACGAGACGCTCGGCGAGCAACTCGATATCGAAGACCCGCGCACGGTCCCCTTCCTCGGCCCCGGTCAGCAGATCGACGAGCATGGTCGCGAGCCCGGCCCGATTCAGCACGTCGGCGACCAGCCGATTTCGCGGACTGTGTCGGCCGCTACCGCTGCCGTGCGCGAAGACGACCAGACCGGTGGAGTTCTCTGGGACGGCCAGTATCCCCGTCAGTCGGATGGACTCCGACGACACGATGACTTCCTGTGTCCGCGTCAGGGGATCGGATGCGGAGGGCGACATCGAACACCTCCTGGTATCCGGACTACCCGCCCGGTCGGTCATGTGCAAGCTGCGAGCAGGCCGGGTTCCATCCGGCCGACGTGGCGCGCACAATGGATACGCGATCAACACGCTCGTGAACGACGGACTATCGGGGACCCTCGCCACAACACGCGATTCCATACCAGCACCATCTCCCGAGATGAAAGCGTTCAGCTATGTCCATACCCGCGAATGTTCGAACGCCGACGGTGCTCGTTCTGGGGGCCGGATTCGGCGGACTGGAATTGGCGGCCTGCCTGTCGGAGTCACTGCCCGGCGAGGTTCGGGTAATACTGGTCGACCGCAACGACGGGTTCACCTTCGGTTTCTCCAAGCTGGAGATCCTGTTTCGCGATCGGACCCCGGAATCCGTGCGCGTCAGCTATCGCGACCTGGTCCTGTCGGGAGTCGAGTTCCGGCAGGAGCAGGTCACTTCGATCGACCCGCAGACCCGCCGCGTCGTCACCGACCGCACCAGCTACGACCCGGACTTTCTGGTTGTCGCTTTGGGCGCCGATTACGACCCGGCCGCTACCCCGGGTTTCGTAGCGGACGGTAACGAGTATTACTCGATCCAGGGAGCTTGCCGGCTGCGCGATCGGCTGGCCCATTTCGACGGTGGCACCGTTCTCATCTCGGTGTTGAGCGTTCCGTTCAAGTGCCCGCCGGCACCCTACGAAGCCGCGATGCTGCTGCACGAACTGCTGACCCGTCGCGGCGTCCGCGACCGCACCCGCATGCACGTGCTCACGCCGATGGACTCACCGATCCCGGTCTCCGCGGACACCTCCGCGGCGCTTGTCGACGCGCTCGCGCAACGTGGCATCGACTACTCTCCGGGGCGGCGGGTCCATGCGCTCGACCCGGAGAACCATATCGCGCAGACCCGCACCGGCGGCCTCGCCTACGACCTGTTCATCGGCATCCCGACCCATTGCGTCCCGCCCGTCGTCGAAGCATCCGGGCTGACCGTCGACGGCGCCGATGGTTGGATCCACATCGACCCGCGAACCCTCGCCACCCCGTATCCGGGCGTCTACGCCATCGGTGACTGCGCGGACGCGCCAGTGCCGCGCGCAGGGGTGTTCGCAGAGAACGCCGCGCGCACGGTCGCCGCGCATATCGGCGCGCAACTGCGCGGAACACCCGCGCCCGGAAAATATCTCGGCCAGGGCTCCTGCTACATCGAATTCGGCGACGGACTCGTCGGCAAGGTCGACGCCGACTTCCTTTCCGGGCCGAAGCCGGTCGCACCGTTCGTCAGCCCCTCCACCGAATTGGCAACCGAGAAGGCGGAATTCGCCGCTACGCGTATTCGGCGCTGGTTCACCGATCAACGGACAGTGACCGGGAACTCCTGAATCAGGTTGTTTCCCACGCCTTGGCGATTCCAGAATTGCTCGGTCGGTTGCACATTCCCATCCGCGTCCGTGGCCCGGCAGCTCAGTCGATACTCGCCCGGTCGCACATCCCAGGTGTAACTCCAACTGCGCCAGGCGAATTCGGCGGCGCTGCTATCCAATTGGGCGTCCCGCCAGACACCGTCGACGCCGACTTCCACTCGCACCACCGGCGAGGTTCCGCACCACGCACGACCGCGGAGGAGGACCGCACCCGCGTCGACCGTGCGTCGCCGACTCGGAAAATCGGGAAGTCCAGGCGGAATCATCAACGCGCGCACCTTGATTCGCGACACCGGTACCCCCGGATCGTCGACGTCGCGTTGGTAGTGATAGGCCACCGCCTGTTGGAGCCCGGTGAAGGGCCGGTCCACGACTTCGATATTCCGCAACCATTTGACGCTCGTCATGCCGTACCAGCCGGGCACGAGCAGTCGCAATGGAAAGCCGTGCTGCGGCGGGAGCGGCGCGCCGTTCATTTCGTAGGCGAGCAGAATCTCGGGTCTGCGGCATTCGCCGATGCTCAGGGAACGTTGATAGTTGTGCTCCACATTGTCCTGGAATCCGCGATCGGCCCCGGTGAATACGACCTCGACCGCCTCGTCGCGGATACCGCAGTCGTCGAGAATCCCACCGAGCGCGGTGCCCGTCCATGCCGCCGTGCCGATCGCCTCGAGACCCCACGGTGTGCTGACATTGCGCGGGTCCATCCCCGTGCGTCCGTTACCCGCGCATTCGAGGGTGACCGGAATCGTCGTTGCCGGTCGCGACCTGATGTCGTCGAGCGACAGCTCCAATTCGCGCTCGATATTCCCGGTAACCCGCAGTCGCCACGCCGATGCGTCGATCTCGGGGATGTCGAAATGAATCAGCAGGTAGTGCATGCCGACGGGCGTGATGTCGTACCGCATGCCCTCGAGTTGCATGCCGTGGTTGCGCGTCGCCAGAGCGAGCTCGTCGAACCGGACGCCCTGCGCGCGCGAGACGAGTTCGGTCATCGGCTCGGGCTGATTCTGATCGAGGTGGAACAGGCTGTCGGGGCCAGTATAGGACCGCCCGGTCGGGTCCGACAGGAGCTACAAATGCGCTGCGCTGAATCCGACTGCGGCACCGATGAAATCGCCGTAGCGGGCGTGCGCCCCGGGGTCGGTTCCGCCGCCACAGACCGGGTCACCGGCCGCGCAGAATTCGGCGGTGCGGTCGGAATACCGGTCGGGAACGCTCCACCCGATCGAGCGCAGCGGGTCACCGAAGAGCAGAACGACTGCCACGCGGTCGACGAGATCGCCGGGCAGTTGTACGATCCCCGGCAGCCCGGCGACGATACCGGTACCGAGCGCGCCATGCACCACGCCCGCCCCCAACGAGTAGCCGGCAAGTATGAACCGTTCGACCGGGCAGGCCGCGGCTTGATGTGCGACATGTGCGACCAGATCGGCGCTACCCGCGCTCACATCCGTCAGATTCGCGGGGTAGTTCACCGAATACGCACGCACGCTCATCGGTAATGCCCGCCGCATCGCGTCGTACAGCGGATCACCGACGAAGGTTCCGAGGTACCCCGGTTCCTGGGTTCCCCTTGCCATCACCAGATCCACCGCGGCGCACGATTGCGCCGCGGCATGCGGACCGAGCACGGCACTCGCCGCGATCAGCAAGACCGCGAATGCCGATGCCATCGGCCACTTTTTGAACAGAACCACCTTTCGGTCGCTCATTTTCCTCACCTCTCACGCCGTTGTGAGAAGTGCTTCCTCAGCCCTCACTTCATTGTGAGGCGTCGAGTGACACTTGTCAGAGACAAGTCTCAATGTACTCCGCTATGCGGCACATGGACGACGACAGTCGGCCGACTCGGCAGCGAGATCGCTCCCGAGTCGGCCGACTGTTCCAGCACTCAGATGGTCAGACGGTCAGCCCCGCCTCGATGGCTTCGATGATGCGGGGGCGCAGTTCGGCGGCGCGGATGATGGCGTCGACCGAACCGACCTCGACAGCGCGCTGGATGTTGTGCACGCGGTCGAATTCCGCCGCGACCTCGCCGAGTTTCTCCGTGCGAACCGACGACCGAACCTCGTCGCGTTCCGCCGTCAGAGCCGCACGGTCGGCACCGAGCGCGTTCGCGGCACGTGCCTCGAGATCCCGCACGCGCTGATCGGCTGCGGTACGGGCGTCGACCTCACCGGAGAACACCACCGCGGCCGCCGGAGCGCCGCCGAGCACCGAGGCGAACGAGCCTTCCAGCGCGAGCACGGTCATACTCGGATTGAGCAGCTTCGAGAACACCACGAACGCGCCGCCGTGATAGCGCGAGATCACGCAGAACACGATGGGGCCCTGGAAGTTCACGATCGCACGGCCGATCTCGGCACCGTACTCGAGCTGCAACTTCCGCATCGATTCCGGCGAGCCGTCGAAGCCCGACAGGTTCGCCAGCACCACCAGTGGCCGATTGCCGCTGGCCCCGTTGATCGCCCGCGCGGCCTTCTTCGAAGACTGCGGGAACAACGTGCCCGCCGTGTAGGTGTCCGGTCCGTCGGTGGAGGGGTAGCCGCGGCGCGGCACTCCCCTGGACTCGATGCCGAGCAGGCAAACCGGAATACCGCCGAGGCGCGCGTCCTGCACTACGGCCGTCTCGGCGTCGGCCATCCCCGCCCAGCGTTCCAGCACCGGGTGGTCCTGATCGGCCACCGCCCGCATCACGGTCCGGATGTCGAACGGCTTCTTGCGGTCCGGGTTCGCCGTGGCGGAGAAGATCTCGCCGACCGTGTTGAAGTCGCTGCCCGCCAAGACATGCGGGAAGTCGGAGACGTCGCGATCGACGGGGTCGCTGGTCTGCGACCGCCGCGGCGACTGCTCGCCGGGCGCCACATAAGTGTGGTCGTAGTGCGACATCAGCACGTCCCGCGCGGCGTGCAGGTTCGGCGCCCAGTACTGCGCCTGCCCGTTCGGGCCCATCACCCGGTCGTAGCCGCCGATACCGAAGTTGTCCTCGGCCGACACACCACCGGAGAAGTCCAGCGCCTGCTTGCCGGTGAGCACCATCGCCGAGTCCGGCGTCATCACCAGGATGCCCTTGGTGTGCATGAGCATGGTGGCTTCGGCATTCCAGTACGGCTGCGCGCCGACGTTGATGCCCGAGACCACGATGTTGATCTCGCCGCCGTCCTGGGTGAATTCGACGATCCGCTTGAGCGCCGCCGCCACCCAGTCCATGTTCTCGGTGCCCGACTGCATCGAGATCCGGGCACCGGAGGACAGCGCGTACCACTCCAGCGGCACCTGCATCTGTTCGGCCAGGTCCATCGCGGCGATCACGCGACGGCACTCCGGTTCCGAGAGCGCGCCGAGCGATTTCGTCGGATCACCGAGCAGCACCACCCTGGTGATGCCGTCCGGGTACTGCTCGGTCGGCGTGGTGACCACACCCGCGACGATCGCGGCTTTGTTGCGTCCCTTGGGCCGGTCGACCGGGACGAGCGTGTGATCGGCGTCGAGGTCGTACTCGGCGAACTCACCGAGCAGACCAGTCAGTTCGTACGGGTACACGGTGTTGCGGCTACTGGCCCGCAGCACCTTTTGCCGGTACTCGTCGATCGGCTCGACCACCTCGTCGGACCGCTCACCGATGGTCACCTCGGTGCCGCCGGTGGCGTCGAACGAGATGCGCACGGCGACCTTGATCAACTCACCGGACTTCCGGTCCTGGTGCCGCGCGATGAGCAGGATCTCCTCCAGCCCGGCACCCGCGGTCGTCGGCGCCACCCGATCGACGATCGTCTCCAGCTCGGCGCGGGTCATCTCGACCGGTGGCCAGATGTACATCACGATGCGGTTGGTGTGGAACCGCTTGGCCGACGGCCGCTGCGACTGCGCCCGGCGGATCGAGTCGAGGCAGGTGGCGATGGTGCTCTCGGCCGTCGGCAGCGCCAGCAGCCTGCCGTCATGCTCGCGCAGCGCGGCCAGGTCACGCACCTGCGCGAATGCGACGAGACGCTCGTCGGACGCGTTGTCCTTCGCAATGCACCGGAACAGGTAGATCTCCTCGTCCGAGGACGGGAGCCGGGTCAGGTCGAACTTGCGCAGCCGCTTCATCTGCATCCGCTCCGCGATGTACGGATGCAGGCCGCGGATCAACCGCTCCTCGGCCATGCCGGTGGCGGTCGGGCGGAAGGTGAAGTGGTGGTGCATCACCGCACCGCCGCTGCCCGCGACGGTGGCGGTGATCCGGTGGATCTGGTTCGGCAACGGCCGAGTACCGAGCACTTCCTGCAGTGCTGCCGCCATCGCGTCGAAGTCCTCCGGCTGCTTTTCCCAGCTCAGGTAGATGTCGACTTCGATGGACGCGGCCACAGTCGCCAGTTCGGTGAGACCACGCAGCACGGTGTCGAGCGCGTCGAAACTCACCGCCGCCGAAACCAGGCTCAGGCCCCGACGCTCGGCGACCACGAAGGTGCACCCGCCCGCCTCGCGGGTGTGCACACCGGCCAGACCCTTGTTGCCGTAGTAGCGACGGGTCAGCACCTCGAGCATGGCGGTGTTGTCGGCACTACCGCGCACCAACCGCTGACCGAGCAGCCGCACCAGCGGCTCGGTGCTGCGCACCATCTCGGAAATGCGTTCGGCGCGATCTGGCGTTTCCGGGTGCGCGTCGAGGTGGCTCAGCTGTTTACGAACATTGGTGTAGACGCGGGCGCGGTTGCGCCGCAACAGCGGCTGGCCGAACCAGGAGTACACCAGACCACGGGTGAGGTCGGCGATCACAGGGAAGCGCACCTGCGTCGCGGCCACCAGCCGCTCCAGCGCCAGACCGACCGGCTCGCGCAGCGCCCGGTCCGGCACCGGCTCGCCCAGCCACTCGCGCAACAAGGTGGTGATGACCGTGACGGTGTCGGACGGTCGTTGCTGGGCGAGGAAGATCCGGAAGACAGCGGCTTCGAGCTCCGGGGAACGATCCAGTTCGGTGACGCCGTAATGCCCGAGCGCCTTGGCCAGCTTGGTCTGGTACGACTCCGGCAGCCCGGCCCGCTCGACATCGAGACTCTGCAGGTAGGTGTGGAAGTATTCCCGGGCGCTGTGGACGTGGCCCTGGACGCCGTCCTCGTCCCAGGACCGGTTGTGGCTCAGTTCGGACAGGTCGGAGAACATCTGCACGAGTTCGATCTCGTCGGCGAGGGGCCTGCGGTTGTCCGCGATGGCCGCCCGGCGCACGGCGAGGTAGTGGTCGAGCACGCGGCGCTCGTTGTGCGGGTCGACGTCGAAGCCGAGCAGCAAGCTGCGCAGGTCCTGCAGGCTGCGGGCGATGCCCTCGTGCGGGCGGTCCAGTGCGGGCTCGTCGGGCAGGTCCAGTTCGACCGACGCGACTTCTTCGGCGTCCGCGGCCTCGTCGTCCTCGACGAGCGGCTCCAGCCGCAGCAGCGGCGCGCCGGTCTCGACCTGGGTGCCGACGGTAACAGCGCATTCCTTCAACCGAGCCCGGAACGGCGCGCGCAGCACCGTTTCCATCTTCATGCTCTCGAGTACCAGCACCGGCGCACCCGCCTCGACCTCGGCACCGACCGCCAGCGGCGTGGCAACGACCAGCGCGGGAGCAGGCGAGCGGACGACGCCACCCTCGTCACGACTGATCCGATGCGTCACCCCGTCCACATCGACCAGATGAATCGGCCCGTGCGTGCCGGTGATCACGCGGTGCCGGGTTCCGTTGACCACGATCTGCCCGGTGTGCCGGTCGAAACGTTCGAGATCGACATCGGCGGCACGCATTTCGCCGCCCGCCTCGATGCCGATGCGGAACCGATGCGCACCGATCCGTGCCACGCGCACCCGGTAGCCGACGCCGCGCAGCTTGAGGTCGTGCGGCCGGCCGCTCTCGTGCTGCACCTGCGGACGGCCGCCGGCCGCCGTGGACAGCAGCCTATGCCGCTCGACGCGCTCGTCCTCCTCATAGGCATCGATGGCGGCGACGGCCACCGCGACCGCGGAGTGGCGATGCGATACCAGGCGCCCCTCGGCGCGAACACGGTCGATCCAGCCGGTGTCAGCGCTGGCGTCGATCACCTCGGGCTGGTTCAGCAGGTCGAGCACGAAGCTCTTGTTCGTCGCACCGCCCTCGATGACGACCCGGGTCTGCGCCACGGCCCGGCGCAACCGGCCCAGCGCTTCGTCGCGGTTTCGACCGTAGGCGATGATCTTGGCGATCATCGAGTCGAAGTCGGCGGGAATCGTGTCGCCCTCGCTGACACCGGTGTCGACTCGAATGCCGGGCCCGGCGGGCAGATCCAGCCGGGCGATGCGGCCCGGAGCCGGCGCGAAGTCGCGGTCCGGATCCTCCGCATTGAGCCGGGCCTCGATCGCGTGCCCGCGCTCGGCCGGAGGTTCGCCCGCGAGCTTGCCGCCCGATGCGACCAGCAGCTGCGCCCGAACCAGGTCGAATCCGGTGGTGTACTCGGTGATCGGGTGTTCGACCTGCAGTCGGGTATTGACCTCGAGGAATGCGAACAGCTCGTCACCAGGGTGGTACAGGAACTCGACGGTCGCGGCGCCGCGATACTCGACCGCGATCGCCAACCGCTCGGCCGACGCCTTGAGTTCGGCCACCTGCTCGGGGCGCAGCACCGGCGACGCCGACTCCTCGATGACCTTCTGATTGCGCCGCTGTACCGAGCAGTCGCGGACACCGAGCGCCCACGCGGTGCCCTGGCCGTCGGCGATCACCTGGACCTCGACGTGCCGTGCGCCGGTCACCAGCCGTTCCAGGAAGACCACGCCGCTGCCGAACGCGCGCGCGGCTTCCTGACGGGTGCGCTCGTAGGCATCGACGAGCTCGGCCTCGTTCGTGATGACCCGGATACCCCGGCCGCCACCACCGGCGGTCGCCTTCAGCATCAGCGGATAGCCGATCTCGGCTGCGGCCGCGATGGCGGCGTCCACGGTCTCGACAGCGCCGCGGCTCCACGGCGCGACCGGCACACCGACTTCCTCCGCGATCAGCTTCGCACCGATCTTGTCACCGAGTTTGCGCATGGCCTCCGGACTGGGGCCGATGAAGGTGACGCCGATCTGCTCGCACAGCTCGGCGAAGGCCGGATCCTCGGCGACGAAACCCCAACCGACCCAGGCGGCGTCGGCCTTGGTCGTCACCAGAGCGAGCTCGAGCGCCTTCAGATCCAGATACGGGCGCGCGGACGCCGGACCGAGGTCATAGGCGATATCGGCCTCGCGCACGAATGTCGCGTTCCGGTCGACATCGGTGTGCAAGGCGACGGTTTCGATCGGTCGCCCGGTCTCCGCGGCCAGATCTCGGACGGCATGGATGAGGCGCATAGCGGCCTCTCCCCGGTTCACGATGGCGATGCGGCTGAACACGCGCCAACTCCTTCCACTCCACAGCACTGGCCCGGTCGGGCGACGGTTTGCGACTGCCGGTCCGGCGTAGTTTGCACTCCTACTGCGCCCAAGTACACAGCGTCAGCTGGTTACCCGCGCGTATCGTGCGAAATTCCTCATTTATGTCTATGACACTAGCGGCGGAATTCCTCGGTCGGCAGGATTCCAGTACCGTACCCGTGATCGAGTCGTAGCCGAGTCGCGTATCGATCAAAGCAATCAATCGAGTGGCAGCGTCGATTCGCGTCCGACCATCGTCAGATGCGTTGACCTGCAACCTTTCTCTCGGGTTCGAGCGCAGTGTGGGAGGTGATCTGTGACCGACATTCTCGATGTACTGCACGCGCGCTGCGCCGAGGTCGCGGGCGAGGCGATCCTCTCCGGCGAGGAGCACCCGACCCTCACCCTGACCACGCGTGAGGTGGCCGACCTGCTCAACCATATGGCCGACCTGCGCCGCCGCTACCACGACATCGACCTCGCCTACCGCGAACTCGACCGTCGCTACACCGTGCTCCGCCGAGCGACCGGCGATGCCACGGCGTCATTGGATCGGATTCGTGCCACGCTGGCGCAGCGGACTGCGCACCCGGAAGCGCTTACGCGCCAGGCCCGCACGATCGCCCGTTTCGCTGCCGAGAATCTCAACGCCGCGAGCATGGACCCTGAGACGACGTCCGGCCCATGACGCCGCTATCGGGCGCGCGATAGCACCAGCCGTGTCCTGCGACCGTGAACGACTGCGCGGGCAGTGCGATGTCGGCGGGCGGTAGTACTTTCAGACCAACGCTGGACTGCTCTCTTCTGACCTCGAGTCGCGAAATGAGCGAGCGTTTTCACAACCATCGCAACGAGTTCAAAACAGTGAGAGCCACCGGGGCGAATCCAAGAACCGCGCCGACGACGACCGCCTTGGTGTGCAGTAGTCGGCAGATCGTGCATCACATACCACGTCAACTTCTCGGCCCTGAAGGGCCGAGCTTGCAGCTCTTACCCGCGCCCGGCTGGCGTGGGCTCGGCTTGCGTCGTCGGCAGCGTGACTCACTGCCCAGCTCGCAACACCGCGTGCGGCGATGTTGCGGGCTGCGTTCACGTCAGCGTGTTCAGCGAAACCGCACGACGTGCAAACAAAGGTGGCCTGGTCGGGCCGGTTCTTCCGCGAGGTGTGCCCACACCGTGAGCACTGTGGGGAGGTGTATCGCGGGTCCACATGGGCCACGGCGATCCCGGCGCGTTTCGCTTTGTAGGCGATGTAGTGCCCAGTTGCGCGAAACTCCAGGAGTGCAGCGTGACCCGCTGGGGCTTGCGTAGCCGTACCCTCTCGCGGATACCGCCCAGATCTTCGAGGGCGATTCCGCGTGAGGTGCGTTGAGCCTCGGTCAGGATCAATCTGCCTGCTGCGCGGCGCGCCGGATCAGTCGATGGTGCATCCCGTTACGGGTAGTCCGTTCAACCGGTCGATTAGATAGCCGATGGCGTTGTTGGTTCCGTAGCCGTCGATCAGCTCCGGGCCGAAGTGGTTCGGGATGGTGGCTCCGGGAAGGATGGGCGGCAGTTCGTTGGTGCGGAAGGTGACGGTCGCGCCGTGGCCGCACCAGTCGGTCGCCAGTTGCCTGGCTTGGCCGTAGGGGACGGTGTCGTCATTGCGGCCGCTGGTGATGAACACCGGACTGGTCGGCTTCAGTGAGCCGATGCGCAGTCGGTCGAGAATGCCTGCGACCTCCGGGATCTCCCGCAGATGATCGGACAACACGCGGTGGTCGACAGTGAGGTCGGCCGACCGCATGAACGGGTGCCGGACAATGACGTCGGCGATGCACTCGTCGGACAACTCGCGCAGCAGAGCCTTGCCACCGGGGGTGGTGCGCGCGTCGAGTTGCGGCTGCAGGTCCGGATGGCGGGCGAGGACGCCGTTGATGGCGAATCCGGTCACCCCGCTGATGAGCACTCCGTCGACCTGCCGCAATATCTCGGAAAGATCCGCTGTCGGCGCGCCGGCCCAGGTGCCCTTCAGGTTCAATTCGGGGGCATAGCCGGACTGCATCTCGGCGGCCGCGGCAGTCGCGCCGCCGCCCTGCGAATAGCCCCAGAACGCCAGTGGGGTATCGGTTCCGCTGCCGGAGAGGGCATTCGCGGCGCGGGCGCCGTCGAGGACCGCGTGCGCCTCCTCGATGCGGTTGACGTAGGTGTGAATTCCGGGTGTGCCCATGCCGACATAGTCGGTGACGAAAACACGCGCCCCCAAGGAATTCCACGCGAGCGCGGCGATCGCTTCCTGATTGGCGGACAGCGTCGGCGGCGTGACGCCGGCATAGACCCCAGTGCTGAAAGCCAGGGACATCGCGCACTGATCGCCCTGACCCGTGGTGCCGGGGGCGATGATGATGGTCGGCCGCGGGCCGGACCCGCGCCAGGGCTGGTCGGTGTCGATGAAGATGCCGGTGACCGCCACCGGGACGTCGTCCTCGGTGCGCGTGGTGTACATGACCTGTTTCGCCGGGATCGGCCACTTGCCGTCGTCGGTCGGCTGCGCCAGGTACACCGAGGTATCGACCGTCTTGATAACGGCTCCACGCGCCATATCGAATTGTGCCGGGGGAACGTAGAAATCGTTCACCGGGTCGGCCGAGGCCGCTCCCGGCCCGGCGCAGGCGACCGCGGCGGCCACGCTCAGTGCGCTCACGGCGGAGATCACATGCCGAAGCATGTTCACCGGCCGCTTCGATGCGAACCAGTGCCGTTGTCCTGACATCATTCTGCTTTCTCTGCGGTCCTCCCACACGCACCGATCGCGTGGGTATATGCGGTAAAGGAGTTGTGCCCCATACGAATCGGACGCGGCAGGTCGCGTCGATGATGTCGACGCCTCGACCTGAGTCGCGGTCCGGGCGAGCGCTGCACGAGTTGCGTGCGTCGTCGAAGCCTACGAGTAACCCGGTTATTGGCGGTAACCAAGTTACCACGCCGTATTCCGAGCCGGGACATCGACGCGCGCACCCCGGGCTGGCTGGGGGAATTCCGTTGAGTGGAAGTTGACCAGGAATACGCCATCCTTCCGTTGATATGAAGGTTGCGGGCCAGCCGGTCTATGCAGCTTTGGCCCGGAGGGGCGCACAGCAGCGCCGCCTACTGATCACAGACGATCGAAGGATGAACTGATGCCGAAGGGATACGTGATCCTGACCGAAGCAATTCGGGATCCGGCGGGTTTGGCCGCCTACGAGCGCGCCGCGGCACCGTCGATGATGGAGAGCGGCGCGGTGCCGCTGGTCGTCGATAGCGATCCGCAAGTCCTCGAAGGTTCCTGGCCCGGTGATCGAACCATCGTGATGGAGTTCGCATCGGTGGAGGCAGCACGCGCCTGGTACGAGTCGGAAGGCTACGGGCGGGCCAAGCCGCTGCGCCAGGCAGCCGCCGACAGCAACGCGGTCATCGTCGCAGGTTTCGAAATGCCGCCGCATGAGTGAGATCGAACTATCCTGCGCATTGCCGCCGGGTCCGGAGTTCGCGGATCTGGCGGCACTCGCGGAATCCCTCGGCTATGCCCGGGTATGGATCTACGGTTCCGCGCCGCTGTGGGAGGACCCGTTCGTGCATCTGGCGCTGGCGGCGCAACGGACCAGCCGGATCGGTCTCGGCACCGCCGTACTGATTCCGACCGAGCGTTCGGAAATGGCGATGGCGAGTGCGATCGCGACCATAACACGCCTGTCCAGCGGCCGATTCCGCGCGTGTTTCGGTACCGGATTCACCGCCAGACTGGCAATGGGCCAGCGCCCGATGACCTTGCGCGCCTTGGCGGAATACGTCATGGCCGTCCGCACCCTGCTCGCGGGCGAGACCGCTGTCATCGACGATCGACCGGCCCGAATGCTGCATACCACCGGACTGGCCGCGCCGCGCCCGATCGATACGCCGTTGTGGCTGAGCGCTTTCGGCCCGCGCGGCGCCGAGCTGGCAACCTCGGTGGCCGACGGTGTCATCGGACCGGTCCATCCCACCCTGCCCACCGCCATCACCGTCTCCGGCACGGTGCTCGAGATCGGCGAAGACCGCGGATCGAGTCGAGTGCGCGAGGCGATCGGGCCCTGTCGGGTCGTCGACTGGCATGTCGCCTATGCCGCCGGTGGTGCGGCGGCTGTCGACGCGATGCCCGGTGGTAGCGCGTGGCGCGAAGTGCTGGAATCCGACAGACCCGAAGACGAACGGAGGCCGCGGGCATTCGAGGGTCACTTCACCCACCTTTCCGACCGCGATCGCCTGTTGCTCGAGCACATCGATGTCGCCACGATGGTCGGCGAGCGCTCGGAAATCGCTGAGGCAGTGGCTAACCTGGCCGCGGCGGGGTACCGCGAAGTCGTGTACATGCCGACCGGTCCCGATGTAGTCCGCGAACTGCGGACCTTCGCATCGGTCGAGCACTGAGGAAACGGAGCAACTTTCGTGCCTATTCAGCGCCTGAACCACGCCGTTCTCTTCGTGTCCGATGTGGAGCGCTCGGCCACGTTCTATCGCGAGGTCCTCGGCTTCCGACAGATCGGCGCAATTCCAGGTGGGGTCTTCCTGCAGGCGGCCGGTTCGGCCAACGACCATGACCTGGGTTTGTTCCGATCCGCCGAACCGGCCGCGACGCATCGCACCGGACGAGTCGGGCTCTACCACCTGGCCTGGGAGGTGGACACGCTGCGCGAGTTGGGGCGGGTCAAGGATGCACTGCGGGCGGCGGACGCCCTGACCGGAGCATCGAATCATGCGGTCACCAAGTCGCTGTACGGAGCCGACCCCGACAGTATCGAATTCGAGGTGTGCTGGTTGGTGCCGGATGCCGCGATCGAACAGGAGTTGCGAGGTATGACCGCGCCGACCATGCCGCTCGATCTCGCGGCGGAGATCACCCGATACGGTGCGGATACGCCCGGCGGCCAGCGTACGGATCATGCGGTCTGGCAGCGCTACCTCGCAGGTGAGACTCCCGACTAGCCCGGCGCTTCGAACGGGGAATCGCATCCGAATCTGATTGGCTACGTTCAGATCTGCGACATCCGACTACCCCGGACTACCTCACGGAATCGAGGACGGAGCGGCTGGCACCGGGCGTCGGCGAGCTGCCGCTGTTGGAAATCCTCTCCGCGATTCGCCCAGCACCGTGGTCGGTCTCGAGATTGCGCAACTGACCAAGGCGCGCAACGGCGTCGGTCATGCCGACCGGATCCGGCCGGCCATCAAAGCAACTCGCGCGCTGTTGGATCAGCTCGGGTAAGCGATCAGCCGCGAAATCCGGGGTATGAGCAGCACGGGTCTTGACTCCGGATAGCGCCTCGCGCACACTACCGAGTAGTAACCGGACAGCACAGTCCGGATTGTGAGATCGCACAGCCGCCACCATGGCAGTCGCATCTCGATGGATTTCCGCAGCCGCCGATCCACGGACCACCAGCCCGCGGCCGACCGGAACGACCGACACGAAAGGCAACCCTCCGTCCCGAGGGCCACCATGACATCATCGTTGCTCCCCCTGGCTCGGCGTTCCCTGGTGACGGTCGCGGCCACAGCACTGCTGCTGCCGACCGGAACCCTTGCCGCCCAACCGCAGTCGGACCTAACCGGCAGTGTTCGAGAAATCTCCGGGCTCACCGATATCGCCGTCGCCCGCGCCGAATGCGGCCCCGGCTCCGACCCGGAATCCGGACACCAGGGCGACGTACCCGCAGCCGACCGGAACAACGGCCGCAGTGCCCTCGGCTACCGCTGCAATATGTCGCAGGTCGGCAGTTACGCAGGGCGCGGCGGAGGTATCTCCTCGGTCAGCTTCGACCACTGCGTCTACGTCGGCACCTTCTTCCCGGGCAACCTGCTGGGGGCCGAACAAGGTGTGCAGGTGCTCGACGTCTCCGATCCCGCCGCGCCGGTGCTGACCGAAACGTTGAACGAACCGGCAATGCTGGCCGGCACCTGGGAAAGCTTGAAGGTCAACGAAAATCGCAAGCTGCTCGTCGGCGCGGGCGCTCCGTTTCTGACCGGCGCGGGTCTGCTTTCGGTCTACGACATCTCCGATTGCGCGCACCCCCGGCTGCTCAACCCGGGCACCGGGACCAGTTTGAACATGCCACTGCCGATCACCGCGCACGAGGGCGGCTTCTCCCCCGACGGCAACACCTACTGGAGCTCGGGCGTCGCCCCGGGCCTGGTCAGCGCGGTCGATCTCACCGACCCGGCCGATCCGCGCGTCATCTGGCAGAACCTGCCCGGATTGTCCATGCACGGCTTCGGATTCAGTCCCGACGGCAACACCATGTATCTCGCCAATAACTTCGGCGGACTCATGGTCCTCGACATCAGCGCTGTCCAGCGCCGCGATCCGAATCCGCAAGTGCGCCAACTGGCCAACATCGCCTGGACCGACGGTTGGGCCACCCAGCACGATATCCCGGTCACATATGACGGCAGACCGTACGTCTTCGCCACCAATGAGGCCGGATCCGGCGGCGTGAAGCTGTTCGACGTCTCCGACGCAACGAATCCACGCCTGCACAACACCATCAAGCTCGAGATCGATCTGCCCCAGAACGAGGACATCGCAATGGCTTCCGCCGCGGGCGGCTCGCTGTTCGCCTACGACGCGCACTACTGCGCCGCGGATCGGCCTGCCGATCCCACCGCACTTGCCTGCAGTTGGACTTCCTCCGGCATCCGCGTATTCGACGTCCGCGACCCGCTCGACATCCGCGAGATCGCCTACTACAACCCGCCCGCGCGCACTGGACACAACACCGAGCTGACGAACTCCCCGCACGCACTCGCCTCGATCATCGGCCCACCGCTGCTCGCTTCCCCGACGGTGGTCCAGACCATATTGCAGGGCCAGTTCGATATGTCCGAGGCTACCGGTCCACGCACCGGCATGCTCGCCTTCGGCGATCTCTCCTCGGACTGGTGCTTCTCGGCGCCCGAATGGCGTGGCAACCAATTGTGGACGACCTGTGCCGATAATGGATTCCTTGCGCTGCAACTGGATTCCAGCGTCTACACCCCGCCTGCCGACCAGCATTCGACCATGGGCTCATGACCCGGCGGACCTGGATCAAGAGTGCCGCACTGGTCAGCCTGGCCGTGCTATTGCTGGCGGTCGGCGCGGCCATCCGACCGCTGCTGATAGCCGATGACCAGCCCGCACCGCCCGTCCTCAGCAGCACCGAGATCGGCTTCGCACAGGATATGGTCGCGCATCACAGCCAGGCACTGGTCATGACGCAGCGACTCGACACCGGAGTCGATCCGACGGTACGGGCGCTGGCCCAACAGATTTCGGACGTCCAGCGCACCGAGATCGGAATGTTGCTGGGCTGGCTGCGGCTGGCGCGCGTAGTCACGATCAATCCGCACCCGATGGCCTGGATGCATGCCGGCGAAACGAACCTCACCCAGCATCAGCATGCGACCAGCACCGCCGCCGCGACCGGCGACCTCATGCCCGGCATGGCGACCCAGGCCGAACTCGACGCACTGGCGGCGGCGCGCGGTGCCGACGCGGGAGCACTGTTCCTGCAACTCATGCAGCGCCACCATGCCGGTGGCATTCGGATGGCCCGAGCGGCCGATCGCCAATTGTCCAGCGGCGTCGTCAAACAGGCGGCACGCGACATGATCGACACCCAGAGCAGAGAGGTCGGCCTGATGATGCTCTTGACGCAGCGTAGCGCCCCGAGCTGACCAACTATCGTAAGTAATATTACCGGATTTGGAGAATTACGTTATCCGATCGGCTAGCCTCAGGCACGATCGGCCGGGAGATTCGGGCCGGACCGCCGTGTCGGCTCGGATCGACCAGGTTGCAAGACATTTCGAATCAAGGGCGTTATGCAGACAATCGCTGAACCGGAACGAGCCCCCGCCCCGACCACAGTGACAGCACAGCGGATCGGACTATGGCTCCTGCCGGGTTTCGGGGCCGTGCTGCTGATCGCGTTCTTGGCGTTTCCCGGGTTCTTCCCGCCCATGTCACCGGAATTGACCGCCGACCAAGTGGCCGATTTCTACCGGCAGCACACCGCGATGATCCGATTCAGCATGATCACCTACAACCTCTGCGGAATCATGCTGATCCCATTCTTCATGGTGATCGTCGTCCAGATGAAGCGCATGGCAACACCGAGCCAGGTACTCGCCTACAGCTACCTGGCCGCGGTGGTCACCGGTGCGACGCTGTTCGCGATCGCCGATATCTTCTGGCTCGTCGCGGCATTCCGCGCCGAACGCGACCCGCAGCTCGTCCAACTGTTGAACGACCTGGCCTGGCTGACATTCACCGCACCGGTCGGCATGCTCGTCGCCGAGGGAGTCTGTCTAGCGCTGGCCATCTACCTCGACCGCCAGCCTCGGCCGATCTTCCCGCGCTGGGTGGCACATTTCAGCCTGGTCGTCGCACTCGCGATGACGCCATCGGCGTGCTCGGTCATCTTCCGCAGCGGCCCGCTGGCCTGGAACGGTGTGGTGTCGTTCTGGCTGCGGATCGTCGCCTTCGGCCTCTACCTGGCCGTGATGTTCTTCGCCGTCCGCGCTGCCGTCGCGCGTCAAGCCGACGAACAAGGGGCCGCGCGATGACCACCGCGAGTACAGCACCGGCCGCCATCGCCACGAGCAGTACCCGAAACCGCAAGACCGACCTGTGGATCTGCTGGTGGTCGATACCGATCTTCTACAACGTATTCGGGCTGATCTTCGTCGCGCTCACCCGGGTGATGCCACCACCGCGACCCGATATCACCACCGCGCAGACCGTCGAATTCTTCCAGGACCACTCGCTGACCATACGGATCGGTTTCGCGCTGCTGATGGCGGTCATCGGTTTCACCGGACTGGCCAACGGCCTGATCGCCTACCAGATGAAGCGGATGTCGGTCAGCCCGGTATTCGCCTACGCCTATATCGCCGCGCTGGCCGTCGGCGCGATTCCGGGGTGCTTATTCGCCGCATTCGCCTTCCTCGCGGCCACCTTCCGCCCCGACCGCGACCCGCAGCTCGTCGCCATGCTGTACGAACTCGGCCTGCTGTCGTTCGTCGGCTCATTGGGCTGCTTCGCCACCCAATGCATGGTGCTGGCCCTGGCGATTTTCCTCGACCACAACGGCATTTTCCCCAAATGGCTTGCCTACATATCGATTTGGATGATCGTCACCGAAATCCTCGCCGCCCCGGTATGGGTTTTCCGATCGGGCACCCTGGCGTGGAACGGCGCCATCAGTTTCTGGCTGGGCACCGCGATATTCGTCGGATGGGAGATATCCATGATCGCCCTGCTCTACCGGGCGATCAAAAATCAGCCTGCCGATGAACAGGTACAGGACTGACCCGGCGCGATATCGAACAGGACCACACGCCATGACCGATACCGACCGAACCACCGACGACGGGTCCGACGTCGGCAACCTCGACCGACGGCTCAGCACACACCTGCCCGGCGACACCGACATGTGGATCTTCGTGCTCGGCGACCTGATCATCTTCGGAATCTATTTCCTCATCTTCCTCATCGACCGCGACCGGCACCGCGACCTCTTTCTGGAATCCCAGCAGCACCTCAGCCTCAACATCGGATTCGTGAACACGCTGGTGCTGATCACCAGCTCCTGGCTCATCGCACGAGCCGTAATCGCCGCGCGCGCAGGCGATCTCGACCGATCTCGGCAGCTGGTCATCTCCGGCGGCGCCTGCGGGGTGCTGTTCATCCTGATCAAGGCATACGAATGGACCATCGAAGTCGAACGGGGAATGACGTTCCCGCACAACGACTTTTTCATGTACTACTACATGCTCACCGGCATCCACGTATTCCACGTCGGGCTCGGGCTCGTATTCCTGGCCGTCGTCTACCTCCAGCTCCGCAACCCGCACCGCCGGATATCGCTGGTCGAGGCCGGAGCCGTTTATTGGCACATGGTGGACCTGCTCTGGCTCATCATCTTCGCTCTCGTATACGTGATGAGGTGACGCGATGAACCCGACAGCCGCCGCACGGATCACCTACGTCTGGGCGACCCTGTGCGTGATCACCCTGCTCTCGTGGTTGCTGGGCCACACCGACCACACCCCCCGGCCGACCGCCGACACGACGATCACCGTCGCCGTGTTGACCATGGCAGTCATCAAGGGGCGACTCGTCGTCCAGTACTTCATGGAAGTACGCACCGGTCCGCGGTGGCTGCGACTGTTCATCGATATCTGGCTGCTCGCCTTCTGGGCTGCGGCGCTGGCCATATATCTGTACTGAATCCCCGCACTGACCGTGCATCGGCACGGCGAGCACGCCAAATCGGTCATTTGGTTACTCGACAGCAATGCGGCTTCCACCTCTCGACGCGACCGAGAAATCGAGCAAATCGCGAGTAAGTGGCTAAACGGGTTACCGATGACCTCGGTGAACACCCTGACCCGAGACAACGCCTCAGCGATGCGAGGAAAACCCAACATACCGAACACACGACCTTGCTACCATTTAGCAATCATCGCGTAGCGGGCGCCCTGCGACTTGGAGAGGCGTATTGCAATGATTCCCAAATGGTGTCGATGGGCCGGAGCGGTGGCCATACTGGCCGCGGCGACCACGGCATGTTCATCGGATAAAGACAGCAAGCCGGCCTCGCAGGGGACGACGAGCGCCGCAACTACGAGCGCCGCAACTACGAGCAAAGTAGCGGACACCGGAAAGTTCGTGCCCAAGTACGAGCGTGCGATGGCTTCGGACCTTGCCAAAGAAGGCAAGCAGGCCATCCAAGACAACAAGGTCCTCGAAGAACTTACCGATGCTCTTGGAGCGATGTACAAGCTACCCAAGGACATTCCCGTCGTCGCCAAGGAATGTGGCGAGTTCAACGCGTACTGGGACCCGAAGAACCAGTCGTTGACCCTCTGTTACGAGATGTTCGCGGTCGCCGATAGATACGCGAAGATGCAGGCTGCGGACCCTGCGAATTCGAATTACATGGGAACTACCGACATTTTCAACCTTTACTTCGACGGCGTAACTCGCATGATCACTTTCCATGAGTCCGCACACATGGCGATCAACCTGTATTCACTGCCCGCGACCGGCCGCGAAGAGGACTCAGCGGACCAGCTCGGCACGCTGGTCCTATTGACCATCCCCGGTCGCCTCGGTGCCGGTAGCGTAGCCGCGGCGTCCGACTTCTGGATGGATATCTCCGACGATCCGGCAAGTCTCGATGCGCGCTCCTTCGCCGACGAACACTCACTCAACCAGGTACGCGCCTACAACCTGGTGTGTTGGGCCTACGGCTCCCAACCCAACGTGCTCGACGTACTCGTGAACAAACCGGGTGAGCCAGAGAAAAAGGGGTTCCTGCCGTATCAGCGCGCCGCCGCGTGTCCCGACGAATACAACAGAATGAAGGCCGCGTGGCAGACCCTGCTGAATCCCTACATCAAGACCGGCCTCGGCGCCCCCGCCACAGCCAACGGTACCCCGAATGCGACTCCTTCTTCCACGACACAAACGCAATCAACCACCCCTACGCGCTAGGCGAGTCGTCTTCCCGCTGTCTCTACGACAATGGACGCGGTTGACGTCGCAGGCGGCCACAGCGTTCACCTTCGGGGCGAATGCCCGCCGCCAAGGGTGTGGGTTTGCTCCCCCTCAGGTGTCTATTTCCTGCCGTCGTATGCCCGGACCATAGATCACGAGCCATTGATACCGGGAAGTCCAGACGTGGATTGGCCCCATCCACAATTCGACGACAGAGACCCATGGAGGACGAACATTGTCACAGGAAAACCCATTCGACGACATCATGAACCAGCTCGGCGGAGCCGCGGGTTGCGGTGGCGCCACAACGGATCCGCAGGATACGACGACACAGCTGAGCCAGGGATTCGACGACATCATGAATCAGCTGGGCGGGATTCCCGGCCTCGAACAAACGCCGGGGCCGATCGAAATTCCCGGCTTCGAGCTGCCGGTTGACCAGCAACCGGTGGATCAGCAGCAACCACCGGTGGATCAGCAACAGCCTGTCGATCAGCAGGCACCCGTCGACCAGCAACAACCGATCGACCAGCAACCGATCGACCTACAGGTCCCCTGGGACCAACAGGCGCCTGCCGACCAGCAGGCACCCACCGACCAACAGCAGCCCATCGACCAGCAACCGATCGACCTACAGGTCCCCTGGGACCAACAGGCGCCTGCCGACCAGCAACAGCCCATCGACCAGCAACCCATGGATCAGCAACCGATCGACGATATGTCCATGGACAATGGCCTGCCGCCCGATGACATCTACAACACCGATTCCAACGGTCTCGGCATGGATGCCGGGACGCAAGACATGTTTTCCGAGGGGCCCTTGGCCGATATCGGTGACACCATCGCCGACGCCATGGACATGTTCTGAGCATGCCAGCCGATCAACCACCGACCGGTGGATCGGCCGCAGCCGTCCCACCCCTGTTCGATTGGTTGATCCGACTCGCACAGTCGGCGGACCGGGAAGACCTGCTCGGCACCCTCCGATCCGTGCGACGCCGATCCGCCGACGCTGCTATGCGAGTCGCCGTCGTCGGATTGCGCCAGCAAGGCAAGAGCCAGCTGATCAATGCCCTGCTGAACGAGCAGGTCTGCGCAGTCGGTGACCGTCGAGCCACCTCGGTGGTCACCGTCGTCCGGCACGCGGACGAACCGGTCGCGCAGCTCGTCGTCGAGATGCCGCACGCCGAAACTCCCGTCGCCGCCGCACTGCCGTTCGATGAGTTGCAATCCGATCTGGCGAAGTCCGCGCACGCGCGCGGCGGCCAAGTGGTGTCCGCGGATGTCGGCATCGGTACCGCGACGCTGCCGAAAGGTCTGGCCCTCATCGACACCCCCGGGGTCGGCGGCATCGGCCAGCGGCATGTCCCGCGAGTATTGAACGAGGTGGCGCTGGCGGACGCCGTCATCATCGTCACCGACGCCAGCCAGGAGTTCACCGAACCCGAATTTCGGTTCGTGCAGCAGGTGATCGGGCTGTGCCCCGCGGCCGTCATCGCGTTGACCAAGGTCGACATCTACCCCGAATGGCGCCGAATCGCGGACGCCGACCGCCGCCACCTCGCCGATGCCGGGATCGGCTGCCGAATCATTCCGGTTTCGTCGACGTTGCGCGGTCACGCAGTCCGCCTGCGCGACAAGGAACTCAATGCCGAATCCGGATATCCCGATCTGCTCGCGTTCCTGCGCACCGAGGGTCTCGCCGATATCGAAACCAAGCGGCGCCTCCGCGTCGCGCGCGATATCGAGTCTGTCGCGCACCATCTGACCGTGCCGCTCGAGGCGGAACTGAATGCGTTGCGGGATCCAGGGTTCCAGCAGCGGATGGCCGAAGAGTTGAAGGCGCGCAAGGAAATATCGGATGCGCAGGCGAAGTCGGCGCGGTCGTGGCAGCAGGTATTGACCGACGGTGTCGCGGACCTCAATTCCGAAATCGACCACGACCTTCGGGAACGGCTGCGCAGCATCAACAAGCACATCGAGTCCGAGCTCGCGGACGGCGATCCGGACAAGAAATGGCCGGTGTTGACCGAGTGGGTGCAGGAAGAGGTGAGCGCCGCGGTCGGCGACAATTTCGTCTGGGCGTACCAGTCCGCTCAGGCACTGGCCGAGCGGGTGGCGGCATCGTTCGCGATGGACGGCGACGGCGTCGATCTTCCGGTGCTCGAGGCGATCTGCCAGGGCGACCTGATCGACCCACGGCTGCAGATCGGTGAGCTGCGCGATATGAAGGTTTCGCTGGCGGACCGGGGCCTGACCGCGGTGCGCAGTGGCTATAGCGGCGCGATGATGATCGGTATGGGCGCCACCATGGTCGGCGCGGCGATGATGAACCCGATCACGATCGGGGCCGGGGTCGTGATCGGCGTGAAGGCCTACCAGCAGGACCGCGCCGGACGACTGGCACGCCGCCGCAACATCGCACAGCTCACGCTTCGAAAGTACGTCGACGACGTGTCCTTCCAGGTACACAAGCTCTCCCGTGACCGCCTCCGGAATATGCAGCGGGAGCTGCGCGATCACTTCAAGGAATCGGCCGAGCAAGCCTTGGCGTCACTGCAGAGTTCGATACAGGCAGCACAGGACGCCGCGGGCATGGAGCGCGTCGCGCGGGAAAAGCGTGCCACCGAGGTCGAACAGAATTTGACCGCGCTGGTCAGGGTCCGCGAAGGTGCCGCACGGCTGCGAACCGTGCAGTCGCAGCGAACGTAGCCGTTTCCACCTTGGGTGAATGAACCTCACCCTGTGCGGGGTCCGGTTCACCACTTGGGGATATGGCCGACGATCCGTCCGTACAGCAGATTAATAAGCGCAAATTCCCAGCGACCAGCAATCGAGAGGTGTGCATGTCCGGCAGTCTTGGCATCAAGATCGGCACGGCCGATTTCGTCACCGCAGCTGATGCGGCGTCCGGAGGTTCCGATCGGCGCGCCCGACGTCCCCAGACGACCCAGCACCATGCGACGTTGATCATGACCGAAGGCATGGCGCCGGCGCTGTCTCCGATCGGCAGCGGTACCCGTTCGGCGCACGTGGGAATGGTGGTCACCGGGTTCGTGGACCGTGTCGGCGACCCGATCGATCTCGTCGCGGCCGACGGTTCGGCCCATCGGCCGGAGAAACTCGTCGCCAGCGCCGTCCAGTACCTGACGCGGTATTCGGCCGGTGCGTTCGCCGCGCCGCCCACCATCGCGGCGGCATATCCCAGCTACTGGCAGCCACAGGGCGTGCAGGCGCTGCGCGAGGCGCTCGACCGGATGGACATGGCCGATGTGGCACTCGTGGACGAGGTCGGATCGATTCTCGCTCGGGTCGAGTCGACGCGTGGGCTGCCCCCGGACGGCGCCGTCGTGGTGTACGACCTCGGCGGCAACGGCCTCAGCGTCTCGACGGCCCGCGGCACCGAACAGATCGGCAGAACGGTCCGGAGCGCGGAATTCGGTGGCAAGCACATCGATGACGCCATCGTGCGGCACGTTCTCCGAGGCCTGGCCGGGGAACTCGGAGACATCGATCTCGCGGCCCCCGCCATGCTGGCGCCACTGAACGAACTGCGGCTGCGCTGCAGGCAGGCCAAGGAGACGCTTTCCAGCGAAACCGCCGCGGTGATCGAGGCGGAGCTGGGACCCGTGCGTCACGACGTGCGATTTGTCCGCTCCGAGCTCGAGGATCTGATCAGAGAGCAGGTTGTCGAGTCCGCCGGACTTGTCCGAGAAGCCCTGCGCACCAACGACATCGATGCCGGCGATGTGCAAGCGGTAGTGCTGGCCGGTGGGGCGTCGGCAACCCCGCTCGTTGCCGAGGTGTTGTCCGCGGAGTTGCACGTACCGGTCATCGCGGAACCCGATCCCGGCCTCACCTCGGCGAATGGCGCTGCTCTGCTGGCACGTTCTTCGCCCAGTGTCGCCCCATCGGCGCCGGTGCCGCCGCAAGCGATGCCGGCACCGACTCCCGCTACCCCGCCGCAAGCTCCGGAACCGCCTCGGTCCTCCGAGCCGGTCGCGAGCACACCGCCGGTGGCCGTCGCATCCGCGAATCCGGTGGCGCCGGAATCAACCGGAGGTGGCAAAAAGGTCGGCAGTCGACGTCGTAAACTAGCCCTTCTCGCCACCGCGGCGATTGCTACGCTCGCAGCCGCGATTATCGGAATCGTTGCGCACAGCGCGCCGAAGACCGAACCGCAGCCCACGGTAACCGAGCAAGTCACCGACACGCCTTCACCTGCCGCGACCACCACCCAACTCCCGTATCCCACCCGGCATGTTTCATAAGCAGTTCTATCGAACACCCCGCCGTAACTCGCTCAGCACGCCTTCGGCGCTGCGGGCCGCCACAATGCAGGCATTGGCGGTGAACTGATCCGCGAGCGGGTGTTCGGCGCGGGATCGCCATCGTCTGATTTCCGCCAATGCGACGTCCTGGCCCACGCCCGCGACCGCGAACGGTTCGATTCCCAAGCGTTCGGCCGGTCCGGTCCCGTGACCGCCGATCACCCGTTGTAGATCGGTGAGTTCTTGTTCGGACAACACCGTCTCGGTCGAGCGGAGCCGACTCAGGAGTCGCAGTTCTTCGAAGCCGTGCACATTCGCGAGCAGTGTCGCGACTTCGCGGCCGAGCGGTGCGGCCTGCGCGGCCGGGTCGGCGGCGAATATCTGCCGCAGCATCAGCAGCGCGGTATGTGCCTTCAATTCGTCCGCCCGCTGGCCGAACTGGATGTCGATGACGCGCTCGAGTTCGCCGATGCCGCTGCGTGCGATCAATTCGTCGACCAGAGCCGCCGAATCGCTGGTTCCGGACCGTAATCGAGTCAGTGCCATGCCGATTCCGAATAGCCCCAGACGTCTGACGAGGTGCTGTCGTGCCGCGGAATCAATCGGCAGATAGTCGGCACGCTGGAATCGGTCGGCCGAGAGCATCGCCAATTCCAGGTCGGCCGGTGCGACCGTGGCAAGCTGGCGTAGTGCCACGAACTCGCTCTGTCGAAGAGTTTTCGCGGTGAACGCGAGCAAACCCGCAACCGGCACGGCCGCCTGACACAGGCCCGTCGTTTCCAATTCGCGCGTGAAGTCTTTGGCCGCCGCGCGGGCGGAGTGCATTGCGTCCGGACGGCCCGCACCGAGTTCGTCTGCGCGCGAGAGGACGCCGACGATTCCGAGCGGACCGGCAGTGCCGCCGACGTGCTCGCCGATCTGACGAATCAATGCGAGGTCGGAATCGTCGAGCGAGCGAAACAAATAGACGACGGCATCGGCTCCGGCGGAGCCGGTGTCCGGAGTCAGCAACCGCAGTGTGCGCGCGGACACGTCCCTCGACAGTGACGTGGTTCCGGGGGTGTCGATGATCGTGGTCCGTGCGAGGCGGGGCACCGGCCAGTCGACGTCGATTCGATCGACCTGCGCGGCCATGAGCTTGCCAAGGTCGAACGTCAGCCCACCCTCGGCTCGCTGTATCGGGACATACTCGGCCCGGCCGCCCGCGAGCCGGGCGAGGACCGTCGGCGTTGCGCCGTGCCGGTACCAGGTCACGACGCGGGTGCATTCGGTGGCGTCGGTCGGGGCGATATCTTGGCCGACCAGTGCGTTGAGCAGGGTCGACTTTCCGGCTTTGACGGCACCGGCCAATGCGAGTCGCAGTGGTTCGTGCAGCCGTCGCGCACCCTCTTCGAGGCGATCGGTAGCGGCACGGTTACCGGAGTAAACGTGATGGGCGGCCTCGATGATTCTGTCGACCCTGGCGATCGGCGCCGCGGTGTTCATATCGGCACTCGGGTAACCCACGTGGTTGCACCCATACCGAACATCATCGCGCCACCGGATCAACAGCGCGTGCCTAACACTTCTTTATCCGCGATGACGTGCTCCGATGGCCCGGGGCTGACGGCTGGCGTCAGCGAGGTGTGAGTGTTTCCAACCCGGGGGATGATGATCTTCCGCGCACTCTACGAGAAGAGTTGGTGGTGTTCATCTGCGGGAGGCCTTCGACAGATGAGGGCGTCCCTGAAGCTCAGTTGAAGGAAACCATCATGAACAGCACCAAAATTCGCGCAGCCGTAGCAGCGGCAGCGCTCGCACCGATGCTTGCTCTCGGATCAGGCGTTGCTACCGCCGCGCCCGCCCCGGCCGCTCCCCCTGCGCCTGTCCAAGTGGCACCCGCCTCCGAACAGCTCCCCCCGCAGGTCGAGCCTGCCATTTTGTGGTGGAACCCATTCCTGTGGTGGGTCTGCTTCGTACCGCCGATCTTCCCCCTCGGTACGGGCATCTGCCTCGCATGACCGGATAGTTGCAGCTCAGCGATTGGATCGGACATGTTCAGGAAGCTCGCGAGAGCTGCGGCTGTGCTCGCAGCATGCGCAGCGTCGGCCGGGGTGCAAGTAGGCACTGCGCATGCCACAGGCCCGTCGGTACTGGGCGGCGGTTCCGGCATTGTCGTCAACGACCAGGGTGTCTGCACGCTCACCACGATCGGGCACGATGCCGCGGGTCGGCTGGTCGGGCTCACCGCAGGTCATTGCGGTGATGCGGGTACCACGGTCGTTGCCGACGCCAACCGTGACGCCGGCGTGGTGGGCACCTTCGCCTACGCGAACAACGATATGGACTACGCCGTCATCATGTTCGATCCGGCCAAGGTCGTACCCGTGAACCGCGTGGGTAATACGACGATCACCGGATTGGGCGGTCCGGCGCAGTTCCCGGATATCGCGTGCAAGGAGGGCTATACCACGGGCCAGACCTGTGGACTGGCCTATGGCGATGTGTACCAGACCAACACCTGGACCTGGACGCAGATATGCGTCCTGCCCGGTGACTCCGGCGGCCCGGTCGTGGTGGGCACAACGCTCGTGGGCATGGTGAACGGATACCTGAGAGTGCCGTGCCTGGGGCCGCAGCTCGGCGCGAATATTGCCGCCATCATGGACGACGTCGATGCGCGCGGTGGGATCGGAGCGGGTTTCCGCCCGATCTAGCTGTATCACCGCACATTCCAGCTATCGCCCGTGGTGATTGACGATCACGCCGCTGTCGAGTGCGCGCTCGACCAGAAACATGCGTTTTTTGTTCTGCGGGAAGGATTCGACGTCGAATATTTTGAACAGCGCCCGCATGTGGGTCTTCACCGTGGCGACGCTCAGACAGAGATCGTGCGCGATCTGCCAGTTCGATGCGGGGTAGGTGAAGCCGGTCTCAGCGTCGTACGGGCGACATAGCGCCTCGAGAATCAGATACTGAGCGTCGGTCAACGCGGTCCGGGCCGGCAGACCGGTCTGGGCAATCGTTCGTTCATCCGCGGATGGGTGGCCGTCTGTGAAGATGAATACCGATTTCCCGAGCCGGATCGTATCGCCGGACTCGAGTTTGCGATATCCGCCGACGCGCTCGCCGTTGACGAATGTCCCATTTGTCGACAGCCCATTATCGATGACGACCCAGCAGTCGCTCACCCGCTTGATTATGGCGTGCAGACGCGACACGGTCGCGTCTGCGGCCACAGTTATGTCGGCGGCCTCCGACCGTCCGATTGTCATCCCGTGCGTGTCGTGATCGAGTGGGATCTCGCGCCAATTTCCGTAGCCGATCCGTTGGGACAGGGTGCCACCACCGGCTGACGGATGCCGCGCACGCTCGCCTGCGCCTGGATAGGGTCCGTGACGCAGCGCCTGTTGTCCGTATGACGTGGACATGATGCGTCTTTCCCGATCCGAGGTACGTCATGAACTGCGGGCACCGATTTATAAGATCAGAATGCGCCACCCAAGCCGCCCAATGTAAGAATTCAACTAACTTGGTATGTGGGGTAGGGGTCTGATCGTTCCCTAGGTCCCTTTTCGCAAATATTCCAGACTATGAGTTCCGCAACCAGGTGTCGGGGTGATCGTTCGGTCGCAACTCTTGCCGGAGTTACTCCGGCTGCCGAGTTCCACGGTGAACCCGGCTATTGCGGATCCGGGGCGGGTAGCGGCCAGCGGTCGACGGTGTGCAGCGTCGAACCGGCCTGGCGGGCATAGTGTTCGGCGTGCAGAGCGGCGGGGTGCAGGCGGTGGGCGGCGGCCAGCCACCCGCCGGCCTGCCGGAGCACTTCGGCACGGGTTAGCGCGGGGTCGTTACCCAGCAGCAGACCCCCGTGTTCAGGGGCGAGGACGACGGCCGATCCGAGGTGCTGCAGGCAACGGCCGGTACCGAGATCATCTTCGAGCTCGCGGTAGGCGGTGAGAGCGCGCTGCCAATGCCGAAGCGCCCGGCGGGGTTCACCGCGGGTCCACCAGAGCACGCCGAGTGTCTCGCGCGTCTGGGCCCGGCCATCGGGGTCGCGGCCGTCGCGGGTCAAGGATTCGGCCAATTCCAGGCGATCCTGGGCGGCGTCCAGCCGACCCTGATGTAAATGGACGACGGCCAGGTTGATCAGCGCGCATACGACTGCGGCCAGATCCGTGCGCGGGAGCAACCACCAGGCCGCTTCGAGTTGTTCGGCCGACTCCGACAGCACGGTCGGACTCGGCGGCGCGGTTTCGAGTCGATGCAGCGCGGTGTAGTGCGACCAGCGCGCGGACAGACTCGTGGACAGGGCGCGTGGCCGATATTTCGACGGTCGTCGACGTAACCTGCCCGCCCGGAGCGCGGCCAGTTCACTACGCAGCGGGAAATCGTCGGCATCGGTGAATCCGCACAGCGCCTCTGCTACGCCGTAGGCATTCTCGGGTAGGCCCTTGCGGGCATACCAGACGTCGAGGGCGTCCGCGATTTTGGCGAGTTCGTGTACCGCCGCGCTCGGAAGCCGCGTTCCCGGATTCGGGAAGAGTTTGCGCAGATATTCTTCTTCCGCTTCGAACCAGCGTCGCGCCCCCTTGGCGAAACGAACCGTTTCCAACGCGATCGCCCAGCGGCTGGCCCGGTCCGCGTAGTGATGCAACAGTGCGGTCAACGCCGCCCGCCAGTGTGGTCCGCTGACGACCTCCGCGGTGAGCGGCAGCCGCGGCGCCTTACGCAGGCAATATCGGTCGGCGCCGAGATAATCGACGACTCCGCGTACCTCGAGGTCGGCCAGCAGCAAGGTCGCGGTGCGCCCGTCGGGTGCGGAATCCGGGGGCAAACGGGTCGGCGCCTCGAGAACGGCAGTCAGCACCCCGAGCAGGGCGGCTGTCTCGAATTCCTGAACCGGCAGTTCCCGCAAAGCGGCGAGGATGGGATCGTGATCGAGTTCGGAAAGTTGCCGCGGCGGATCAGGACAGTTTCTGGCGTCGATGAAGCGTACCGGCTCGCCGGGTTCGACGAGTTCGGCGATCAGAGCGAGTTCCCTTTCGGTGCGCACTCTTTCGCGAAAGCTGTCTACGCGTCGGTAGGCCACATACGCGCCGGCGCCCAGCACGGCGACGATGGCGAGCCCGCGCAGCAACCCGCCGATCACCTTGACGACATCGCTGTCGCCGAGCGAGTTGACCACGATATTGCGACCGAGTTCGAGGACCAGCGCCCACGCGACGACCTCCGCGGTGCCGAGCACACCCTCCCAGATCGACGAGCGCGGCGTGCTCTGCTGCGGCGCCTCGAATCCGCGTGGCGCCGTCACGACAGAGTCCCGCCGGTCAGTCCCGGTACCAGCCAGCGCCGCCACGTGGCAAGCAGCAGCAGCACGGGTAGCACGGCCGACAACAGCGACCCGGCCGCCAATTCCGCGGCGTTCTCGTTGAATTGCCGTGCCTCGCCCCACAGCAGCAGCGACCAGGGGCTGGCACCCGCGCCGTTCATCATCAGACCGATGTAGAAGTCGTTCCACACCTGGATGAATTCCAGCACCGCGACCGCCACCACGGCTGGGCCCGCCGATGCCAGCAACCGCCGCGTCACGGTTCCCGGACTGGCCAGACCGTGCAGCGCCGCATCCGCCGGGGTGTCCGGCGGGGCCAGCATCGCACCGCGCAGAATCAGGATCGCGATCGGCAATCCCGCGGCAGCGTGCACGAAGATCAACGGAATCCTGGTGCCGGACAAGTTGAACGTGTCGATGAACGCATCGAGGGAACCGAGATAGCTCTGCGCGGGCAGCACCGACAGGACGACCAGGGACACCACCGCGATCCGCGAGACCACACCCTCCTGACGGCCCGCGGCCAGTCGATGCGCCACCGGAAGGGCGGCCGCCACCACCACGATCGTCGCCAAACCGGCAACCAGCAAGGTCGTCTGCCATGCCGCACGGAAGGATTCATCGCCCCACATACCGGTGAGCGCGGAAAGCCCGAATCCCTTGGGGCCGTTCAGACAAACGGCGATGAGCACCAGGATCGGCACCAACGCGAACAGCGACACCGCGGCGATTCCGATCGCACGCACCGGACCGATGCGGCGAGTGGCGTCCACCGGCGGTGAAACCGCCGCGTAGGTCTGCGCACCGCGCTGCCCGCGCACGCTGGTCCGCGGCAGCCAGGCCACGAAGCCGACCAGCACCGCCAACGGCAGCGCGTATGCTGCGGCGACACCCGCGCCGAGATCATCATCGGTGGCCAGTCGCCACCACTGCACGGTCGCACTGTCGAGCTGGTACTGCATCGAACCGGGTACCCCGATCAGCACCACATCGAAGACCCTGGCCGCGGCCACCGCGACGACCAATCCCAGGATGAGCAGGATCGGACGCACCAACTCCAGCAGGCGCAGCAGTGGGAAACGCTTTCCCTGCCCGTGCAGATAGCCCGACCGCACCGGATCCGCTTCGATGGCACGGATATCGGCGCGCAACAAACCGGTCAGGAAGCCCAGCCAGGTCCATAGAAACGCCGAACCGAGCATCAGCGCGAACCAGATCCGGTACCCGCCAACGCTTTCGATGCCGAACCGGGCGGCGAGCTGCTGGAAGATTATCCGGAATGCGACACCCGAGACGAATGCCGAGATACCGAACGGCACGATCAACGGTGCCCACAACCTGCGCGAATCGCGTGAGAGCCAGGCGATGCCGACGGCGACGAGCAGCAGGACCAAACCGAAGACGACCCACAGCATGGTCAGCAGGTACGCCCATCGTCCGTCGCCGGCCAGGGCGTCGGACAGCAACCAGAGCCCCAGCGCGATGAGCACGGCACAAACCGCCAGCACCGACCGGCGCGCCCGACTCGCCGATCCACGCCTGCGGATCAGGGTGCAGGCGACGGCACCACAGGCGACAAGCGTGCAGGAGAACACGATTCGCGGACGCGCGGGCACCGCGATCGCCACCGTCCACACCGCGGGCGCCACCAGCAACGCCGCAATCAACCCGACCGCAAGCAGGCCCGCCCAACCGAGCCAGCGATGCGGCCGCCCGCCCGGTATCAGCGGGCCGCGCATCCGGCGAGTCGCGAGTTCGATGCGCAATCCGTTGGCACGGAAGTCGGCAACACCCGTCATCGGCGACTCCGCTCGAATTCGTCCAGTGCGGCGATCGCGCGATCGATCGCGGCATCCGGCCGCTCGGCGGCACCGTCACCGATCGCGATGAGAAACTCGGTCAGTATGCGCCACAACCCATTACGGCCGCCGACCGCTCCCAGCTGATCGGACAGATCGAACGCGCTCCAGGGACTCTGCGAACGTGCAATCGGTTCCAGCAGTGTCGAATAGCGCACGGTGGTCCGGGTATTCGGGGCGATGAAGCCGCCGTCGCCCTGAATCCACGGCAGCGGCGCCTCCGGCGCGGCCAGCGCCGCCACCACCTCATCCGCGCGCGAGCCGGCGTATCTGGTCACCACCATGACATCGCCGCCCACAATCCGTGGCCGGTCACCACCGAGGCCGGTGACCGGGAACGGTGCGATACCGACCACCTCCTCCGGCCGTCGACCCGATGCTCGAAGACACTCGCGGACAACGGGTTCGGCGAAATCCGGCGCGATCACCATAGCGGCGCGGCGGTGCTCGAACACCTCTCGAATCGCATCCGGGAACTGACGGGTCAACGCCACCGCGACGCCGCCCGCGATGGCATGGCGTCGGCCCCACAGTCGCGCGAGATTTCCGAACGTTGCGCGCACGGCAGGCCGGTCCCAGACACGCTCCTGCGTGGCGGTCGTCAAATCGTCGTAGGTGCGCGGAGATTCGGCGCGCAGCACATTCTCGAAAACATCGGTCAGTACCCAGCCGTCCGCCGCGGCGAGGGCCAGCAACCGGATCGGCGTGCCCGCCAGCACCTCGATCCGGTCGACCCAATCCGCGATCGTCCAATCGGCGGGGTCGCCGAGGTGGTAGTTGTCGACGGTCTGCCGGTCGTACCAGACCAGTGACTTGTCGGCGGCCTTGAACGGCACCCCGTACGGTTTTCCGTTGTGGTACAACAGCTGTCGCCATAACTCGGGATACCGTGCCCCTTGGTCGTCGGTCCACAGCACATCGGGGACCGGCCGAAGCTTACCGTCGTCGACGAGTGCGCGAACCTGACCGGCCTGCGGCAGCAGCACGATATCCGGCGCTGACTTCCCGCCCGCGCTGAACGCGGTACCGACCTCGTCGCCCATCGGAATCACATCCAACGATCGCGCGAAAGGCATCGGCTCCAACACTTTCCGGAAGGCAGCCAGCTCCGCGCCACTCCACGACACTCCGATTCGGATCGACCCCGAATCGCCCCACAACAGCTGCGGCGCACACGCGGCCAGCGGCAGCACCCAACCCGCCTGCAGCAAAGCTCTTCTCGTCCCCATGCTCCCCCAACAGAGCGGTGATGATGTCGCCGAGGATTATTGCATCACGCTGCTAGTCGGGAAGAAGCTTTCCCAAGGGACCCAGGTCGATGTTGAGATCTTCTGGGGTGAGGCCGAAATGGTCGCGCAGTTCCTCCATGCGTTGTTCGAGCAGCATCAAGGTGGTGCCGATGCGTTCGATCTGGGTTTCGGTCAGCTCGCCATCGTCCACGCGCCGCAGGGCCTGCCGTTCCATCAGCTGCCGCAGCAATTCCACCAGTGTGAGCACGAGCGTGACGAGCCCGCGCTCGACGGATTCGGGGTTGGTATCGATACGCGGGGCGATGCCACCGACTTCAGTCATCGCGGGGCGGTTCCAGTTCAGGGTGCGCCGCCGCGGGTTCGACCGAGAAGGCAGACAGCGTACTGACGGATGAGACGAGGGCTCGCAACGAGATCGCGACCAGGTCTACATCCGCGATGGCCAGCCTGATATCGCCGGTGATGATGACCCCGTCGGCCAGCACTCGGTCCAACAGATCGACGAGCGCGACCCGGCGCTCGCCGTCGACGCTCTGGTCCGCGGGTCTCATATCGGCTCCTGGTCCACGCCGGCGAACGAATACGGCGGCCACGGACCGGTGATTTCGAGCCGGATACCGGGCAATTGCTTACCGAGTTCGTCCACGGCCGCGGCGAAGTCACCGGCGTGATCGTCATCGACCAGATAGGTGCCATTGAGCACCATCCAGTCGCGGCGGCCGCTCAACGCCGGGTCCGTCGCCGGTTGACGACGTCCCGCGGCGGACTGGCGAACCAGGCGCGCATGTACCGCCTCGGCCCGCTCTGCCGCGTCGCGTTCCACAGTCTCCTGTGCGGACAGTTCCGCACGGCGACGGGCCAGATAGGCAGTGCCCGTGCCCTTTTCGCTCCCCGTGCTCGCGGCCCTGGCATCGGCGACCGCGGCGGTGAGGGCGGCACGGTCGGTATAGGCTTTCACGCCCCACTCGGTGCGGCCGGTCACCAGGGTCAGCGCTGCGGTGAAGTCCGCACGCCGCGCATCGAGCAGGTCGCGCACCCGCTCGTCGTCGAGAAAGACCGTGGCCAGGCGTAGCGGGACGGTCGGGCCGCGTCGCACCGCCGCTGACACCACGGCGTCGTGCGCCCGGGCTGTCGCCGCGAGCCAGTCCAGATCCTCCAAGTTCCGCCGTAGTGCCTGCTCCCCGAATACCGCGAGCGGCACCGATCCCACGAACGCCGCCAGCGCATCCGAGACCACCGCGCGTACCGGCTCGCCCGCGACGCCGGTGATCGAGCCAAGCCCCGCCGCAACGTCGGTGGCGCGAGTCACCGCGTACAGCCAGACGCCGACCTCGTCAGTCACGCCGCCTCGATTCCTTGGCCTCGCGGCGGCCTTCGAGAGATTGCGGGACCTGTCGTGCGGCTTCCAGTTCGGCGATCCGGTCGCGAAGTTCCCGGTTCTCCAGTTCGAGGTCGTGATCCTGCCGCTCGAGCGTGTGGGCCTTGCTGCTGAGCCAGGGGTCGGTCTCCCACCAGTCGATGCCCACCGCCTTGGCCGTCTCCAAGGACGCGATGACCAGCCGCAGCTTGATCGTGAGCAGTTCGATGTCGAGCAGATTCACCTGGATGTCGCCCGCGATCACCAAACCCTTGTCGAGTACCCGTTCGAGGATGTCGGCGAGATTCGTCGACTGATGTCCGCCGCCGTAGGGCTGCGGTGCCGACGACTCGCCTCCGACCACCGTCATCGTCGATTTCTTCCACCGACATCGGTACTGCCGCGGTAGTAGCGCCTGGTTCTGCGGTAGGCCAGCAGATTTCCGTCCAAATCGAGCTCGAGCTCATAGAGCGCGAGCATGTCACCCGATGACGGGATACGGCGATCCTCGAGCACCTCCATCTCGACCAGCCATCCGTCCTCGATCGGCTCCATGGAGGTGACTCCCTCCACGTGCTTCGAGGTCAGTTCCACGAGGATCTCGATTGCCGCGGCCGAGGCCTGCGCCGCGGTGATGGGAGGCGGTTCGTTCGACGCCGAGTCGACATCCTCGGGGTTTTCGGGAGTGGTCATGCGTGCCACGCGAGTCACTCCTTCCGGTTGGGCGCCGCCGTGCCGCCTGGCGGCCGGAGCCTGCGATCGAGGACGGCCCGCTGCGCTTGTTTCCGCTCTTCTTCGGACAGGCGACCGGCTGTCGCGGCCGCATCGATCTCCTCGAGTTCGCGTCGCACTGTCGCGGGATCCTGTAGCTGCTGCTCAACCTGGTCCTGGATCAGTTCGCCCAGCCAGATCACGCCGCGCACCGGAGCGAGGGGCAACGACAAGATCGATGACAGCAGACCCATGGTCAGCTCTCGGGTGCCTGTTTCATCACGAAGTCATAGGCCGCCATCGGTCCGAGCAGAGTCAGTTCGACGCGGTCGTCCCAGTCCGCGGCGAGCCGGCGCAACACATCCTCCAGATCGCCTTGCCGACTGCTGTCGAGCAGAACCGCGACGTGGACCGCGTCCTCCTCATGGGTGGGCTGCCGCTGGTTGACGAGCGGATCGAAATCCTCGAGTTCGGAAATCACCCTGCGGGTGTCCTCGGCGCGTTTGGCTTCGATCGCCTGATTGATCATTTCGCCCAGTGCGATCCGGGCATCGCGGGTGGCGTCTTCGGGTTTGTCGTGGATCTCCTCGCGTAGTCGGGCGACTTCGGCGTTCTCGTCGACGAGTTCACGCAGCACGGCATTCTCGACGTAGCGTCCCTTGATCACGAACTGCGCACGGCCCTCCAATTCCTCCAGCGCGGCGCGGAACTCGTCCTCGTGTTCGCCGAGCAACTCGTTCTCCACCGCTTCCTCATCGGTCATCACCGCTCCGAAGCGCAGCGGCAGCACCGGAACCACGGCCGCCGACTCGTCCAGCAGCTTGGCGTGCGCGGCGAGGTCATCGGGGTCGCCGAGCGGGTGATCGGTGGCGATGTCACTGACCAGCGCGGCAATCTCGCCGTGCCGCACAACCGCGACGTCGCTCGGGGGGTCGCCGATACCACTGGCATGCGGTTGCGGCTCCACATCGGCGGGCACGATGCCGTAGACGTATACGGCGTGGGCGGTAGCCATCATTCCTCCCTGCGCCGCGAAGACCGGGGTGCTGTTTGGCGCTTGTCCCCGACATCGTCGAGGAAGCTTTGGACTTTCTCGCCCGCCGCCTCGAGCGCACCCTTCGTCTTGTGTTTGCTCGCGCCTTCGGTGACGTCGCCGACGATATCGGTCAAACCCTTGGGTTCACTGGTGGAAATTTCGAGCCGGTTGACGGCCTCGGCGAAGCGCAGATAAGTGTCGACACTGGCCACCACGACTCGGGCGTCGACGGTCACCAGCTCGATGCCGACCAACGACACGCGCGCGAACGCATCGATAACCAGTCCTTTGTCCAGAATTGTGTCAACAACGTCGGCAAGGCTGGAGGAATTCGGGCGCGCCATCGTGCCGGTTCCGCCACCGCCACCGCCTGCGGGTTCGATGGTCATGTTCGTGCTCTCCTCTCGCTCGACCGGCGGGCCGCCGTGGTGCGGCGCTGCGAACCCGATCGACGGCGGGGTGACGCGGGCGCGGTCTGCTCGTCCTCGTCCTGCGCGTTCTCGTCTTGCTCGGCCTCGTCGTACTCGTCGGACTCGTCTTTGCGTTCCTCTTCGTCTCGATCTTCGTCTTCCGCAGTTTCGGCCTCGGCGTCTCGATCTTCGTCGTCCGCGGTTTCGGCCTCGGCGTTCTCCTGTTCCTCGCGCCGTGCGGTCTCGTCGTCCTTGACGACCTTGCTGTCGTGGATCTCGCCGTGCCAGCCCACGACGTCGTCGGGGTGCAGCACAGCTTCGGTCATGACGTGCCGCTCGAATTGCTTCAGTTCCAAGCGGCATCGGCGACCGGCCGCGCGCCACAGATTGGCTGTCTTCTCGAAGACGCCGTTGGGTTGGTACTCGAGCACCACGAGGATGCGGGTGAGATCCGGTGTGATCTCGTGGAAGCTCACCGCGCCGTCGATGTAGCCCTTGGCGCCTGAGGAGCGCCAAACTATTCGCTCGAAGGGCACCTGTTCGAGGATCGTGGATTTCCAAGTCCGCCTGGACCAGAACACCTTGCCCGTCCAGGTGAGTTTCTCGTCGGACTCCTGCTCGACCTGCTCGATCTTCTTGGTGAACTTCGGAAAGTCCGCGAACTGGGTCCACTGGTCGTAGGCCAGGTCGATCGGAACGCCGAGGTCGAGCTGCTCGACGATATTGGTCGGTTTGCGCTTCTTGCCGCCACCCTTGCCCTTGCCCCCGGTCACGGACTCCTTGACCGTTTCGAAGTTGTCGCGGACGGAGTGCTTCAGCTTCTCCATGCCGGCACTCATCGTCGCTCGCAGCGGTGAGGCGCCTTGGCTGAGTTTTTCCACTCCCGTTATCGCCGAAAGTAGATTTCCCCCACCGTCCTCAGCGTATTGATTCAGCCGGTCGGCGGCCTTCGATACCTTTCCCGAGAGCCCGGAAGCCGCTCGTTCGGCCAGGGTCGAGGTGAGATTCTGCACCGATTGCTGCAGCGGGCTGGTCGGGACCGCTTTCCGGGTCTTCCTCTGGATGGTCGATCCGGCTCCGGTCGCGGCTTTTGTGGCCCGGCCCGCGGAGGCGGCGGCTTTCTTGCCGACTCCGGTCGTCGCATCACGCAGTGTCTTGGCCGCCATCGGGCCTCATCTCCTCGTGCGTCGCACAGGCGCTTCGTCGGCTTCGTCGGTATCGACGCGACTACGGCGTCGGCGGGCCGAGGGTGCCTTACGCTCGGCGGACCCGGGTGCACGGTCGGCGGTCCGGGAGCCCGTCCTACGCGTGGCTGTACGCGTCCGGCGTGCCCGCGGCCGCGCACTGGTCCGCGCGGAGTCCTCGTCGTACTCGTCTCGGGTTCGGTCGGAGTCGTCCTCGTCGTACTCGTCCTCGTCGCCTTCGTCCTCGGCCGGTTCTTCCTCAGCGGATTCTTCCTCGGCCAACTCGCCTTCGGGCCGTTCGTCCTCGTCCTCGTCCGAAACCGGCTCCTGCGACTCGGCTCGGTCCTGCTCCGCGTCGGGTATGGCACGCTGCTGCAACCGGGCGTTGAGCGCGTCGATGCGGCTGCTGGCCGCGGTGACCGCGGCGGAGCGCACAGCGCCCACCAACTCACCCTTGACGGTATCGGTGATCTGGGTCAGCTCCGGCGACGATTTGAGCAACGACGTCCCCCGCTCGAGCAGTTCCGCAGGCATTCCCGACGACCGTCTCGACATGGCCGCACCCGCCAGCGCCAGCGCGAATCGCATCTTTCGCGTGCGCCCCAACACATACCCAATGCCCACCCCTATGGCAATTCTTGCTCCACCTTTCACAGCTCACTCCTTGCTCGCCTCGACACCCAAACGCATCAGCGAAGCCCGGACGTCCGAGATACGACGCCCCAGAGTGGGATAGATCGGGACGCAGAACATTTGGCCAACTTCAGCGTATTCCTGGTTACCGGATAGGTCTATGGGTGCGGCCCGCGAAAGTCGCATATCGACGCCGCAACGGCACTGAGTAGCGTCGACTGCTATGGCTACACCCCAGCATCCGGTCGCCACCGCGGGTACACGGAAGTTGGCCGCGGCCTGCCGGGCGGAGATTCCACTGCTGACCCGGCGGTTGCTGTCGGCGATTTTCACCGATAACCCGGAGTGGACGGATTACACCTCGGTGCCGCGCAAGGAGTTGCGGGAAGGGTGCCGGCAATATCTGACCCGGATCTTGGATCTGCTGGGCGGGGCGGCGACCGATCCAGAACACGATAATGTGGCCGCGGCGATCGGCCGGCATCGCGCTGCGCAAGCGGTGCCGTTGGAGGCGATGTTGCGCACGTTCCGTCTCGGCGGCGGGATCGTGTGGGAGGCGTTGCTGGACAAGGCCGAGGCGATCGACGCGCGGGAGGTCCGCGAGGCGGGGACCGCGATGTGGACGGTGATCGACGGGTTGTCCTCGGCGTTGGTCACGTCGTATCGCAATGCCGAACTCGAACAGGTGCGCCACGACGAACGCCGCAGGCATGCGCTGATCGAGGATCTGCTCGCCGGGCGCGCGCACGACGCGACCTTCGCCGCACGGGTGGCGCGCGAGCTGAACTTGCCCGCCCAGGGGGCCTATCTGGTGGTCGCGGTCCGTGGCGGCGAGGGACGGCCGCTGCGAGCGGGCGCCGAAACCGCATTGGGCGCGTTGGGGATTCGGTCGGTATGGCATGACCGCGTGGATGCCACGATCGGGCTGGTATCGCTGGCCCGTCAGGACAGCGCCAGCGTGCTGGCTCATCTTCGCCCCCAGATACGTGGACTGGCCGGCGCCTCCCCTGCTGTCGCGGGACTCGCGGATGTCGATACCGCGCACGCGCTCGCTCTCATCGCGATGCAGACAATGCCCTGGGACGCAACGGGATTGGTCGCCTTGGACGAGCGCTATCCGGAAGCGCTGCTGGTCCGCTCACCCGATCTGACCGAACTGCTGGTCACCCGAACCCTCGGTCCGGTGCTGGCCCTCCCGGTCAAAGAGCGTGACTCGCTGCTGCACACCCTTGCGGTGTGGCTGGCGGAGAACTGCTCGGCCGCCAATGCCGCGCCGCGTCTGCATTGCCACCGCAATACCGTGATCAACCGGTTGCAGCGCATCTCGACCCTGCTCGGTCGTCCGCTCGACGGACAACGCTCCTATCTGGAGCTCTCGCTCGCGCTCGCGGGGCTCCGACTCGGCGAATCAGAGCACCGGTAGGAACCCGTGGAATTGGGCTCAGCGCCCATTTTCGAGACCGATTTCCTGGGCTTCGGAGTGATTGTCTGTGCGCTGGGTGGTGACCAGACTCGTCGATGATGACTCGCGCCATACCCGTGCCGAGTCGAAATCGTTCGAGACGAGGAGCACCACGAGTGCCGGACTTCGATCTTTTGGTGGTCGGTGGCGGCCCCGGCGGCTATGTGGCCGCCATCCGCGCGGCCCAGCACGGCTTGACGGTCGCCCTGGTGGAGAAGGAACGGCCAGGCGGGGTCTGCCTGAACTGGGGCTGCATTCCCACCAAGGCCATGCTGCGATCCGCGGAGGTTTTCCAGACCGTCAGCGCCGCAGCGGATTTCGGTGTGCACGCCGACAATGTGCGTTTCGACTTCGCCGCTGTGCGCCGGCGCAAGGACGGCATCGTCACCGAACTCACCGACGGTGTGGCGGGTTTGCTGGCGGCAAACGGAGTGACGGTCATCGAGGGCCATGCCCGGTTCATCGATCCCACCACCGTCGAGGTGCACGAGGTGGGTCCCTCCCCCGTCGGTCCGCAGGGCCCGCGCTACGCCGCCGCCCCGACCGCGCCGATCCGGCAGGTCAGTGCGCGCGATGTGATCATCGCGACCGGCTCGATGCCCGCTCGGCTGCCGATTCCCGGCGCGGACCTGCCCGGCGTGATCACCTCCGACGGCGCATTCGGGTTGACCGAGGTGCCGAAGCGGCTGGTGATCATCGGCGGCAGCGCGGTCGGCGCCGAATGGGCCAGCCTGTTCGCCACCTTCGGCGCCGAGGTCACGATCGTCGAAATGCAGGACCGCCTCGTTCCCGCGGAGGACACCGATATCGGGACCGCGCTGGGGCGCTCCTTCAGCAAGCGCGGCATTTCGGTGCTCACCGGGTCGACGGTGAAATCCATTGCACAAGAGTCGAATCAGGCACTGCGTGTGACTGTCGACGGCCCGCGGGCGCGCGAGCTCGATGCCGATGTGGTGCTGGTCGGTGTCGGTCGGCGTCCCAACACCGCCGACCTCGGCTTGGACATTGCCGCAATCGCCACCGACGACCGCGGATTCATCACCGTCGACGAGCAGTTGCGTACCGGTACCGCCCACGTCTACGCCATCGGCGACGTCACCGGCCGGGCGCTGCTCGCCCACGTCGCTTCCCATCAAGGCCTCACCGCCGCCGACGTGATCGCCGGACATCAGGCGCATATCGATTACACGGTGATCCCCGCGGCCACCTTCACTCATCCGGAGATCGCCAGCGTCGGACTCACCGAGGCCGCCGCCCGCGCCGCCGGGCACGAGGTGATCACCGCGCGCTTCCCGTTCGCGGCCCTCGGTCGAGCCAAAACCTTCGGCGAGACCGAAGGATTCGTGAAAATTGTTGCCGGGCAACAGCATCAGGAAGTCCTCGGGGTGCACATCATCGGGCCTTCGGCCAGCGACCTGATCACCGAAGGCGCGCTGGCGATTTCGCTCGAGGCGACGCTCGACGAGCTGGCAGGCACCATCCACGCCCACCCGACCCTCGGCGAGATCGGCATGGAGGCGGCGCTGGCCGGACTCGGACTGCCCGTGCACATCGCGCCACGCAAACGATGAGGAGCCACCGTGACCACGACCACCGCACCCCGTAAGACCACGTCGAAGGCCGCGGCGCGCAAGGCGTTCGCCGGTACCGATCCCGACACCCTGCGTGGCTACTTCCGCGACATGCTGTTCGTGCGCCGCTTCGAGGAGCGCACCGCGCAGGGCTATACCCAGGCCAAGATCGGCGGCTACTGCCATCTGAACCTCGGCGAGGAAGCCACCGTCGTCGGACTCGCCGCGGCGATGCGCCCGACCGACTACCTGTTCACCAACTACCGCGAACACGGCTACGCGATCGCCAAAGGCATCGAACCCGGCCGGGTGATGGCCGAGCTGTACGGCCGATCCACCGGCACCTCCAAGGGGTGGGGCGGCTCGATGCATATGTTCGACACCGCGACCCGACTGCTCGGCGGATACGGCATCGTGGGCGGCCAATTGCCATTGGCCGTCGGCGCCGCACTGGCGATCGACTACCGGGGCGGCGACGATGTGGTGGTCTGCCAAATGGGTGATGGCACAACCAATATCGGGGCATTCCACGAATCGCTGAATATCGCGGCACTGTGGCATCTGCCCGTGGTGTTCCTGGTGATCAACAACCAGACCGGCATGGGCACCACCGTCGAACAGTCCTCTGCCGAACCCGACCTCTACAAGCGGGCCGGCGCATACCGGATGCGGGGCGAACGAGTCGATGGGACCGATGTACTCGCGGTGCGGGATATCGCCACCGAACTGGTCGAAGCCGCTCGCCGGGAGGGCAAACCAGCCTTGCTGGAAGCCGTCAGCCACCGGCTCAAGGGGCATTCGGTGGTCGACCCGGCGAAATACCGTAGCGCCGAGGCGGTTTCGACCGCGCGCGAATCCGATCCGGTCGCCCGGCTACAGCGCGAGCTGATCGCCGCCGGTTTCCTCGACGAGGACACCGTCGCCGCCATCGAAGCCGAGGTGCGCGAGGGCGTCGACGCCGCCGTGGCCTTCGCCGACGCCAGTCCACAGCCGGAGCCGACGAGCCTGTTCGACTACACCTATGCCACCCCGGTGGCCGGTGAATCCCGACGGCTGCCAGCCGATCCGCTGTTCTGAAAACCTTTCCCGCAACCGCTGAGGACACCACCGTGCCTGTCATGACCTATCGCGAAGCGCTGCGCGAAACCCTGCGCGAGGAGATGCGTCGCGATGACGACGTCCTGCTCATCGGGGAAGAGATCGGCATCTTCGAAGGCTCCTACAAGATCACCGCCGGATTGCTCGCCGAATTCGGCGAGAAACGGGTGCGCGATACCCCGATTGCCGAAGAGGGATTCGTCGGCGCGGCCATCGGCGCCGCGATGCTCGGCCTGCGCCCGGTCGTGGAACTCATGACGATCAACTTCTCGCTGCTGGCACTGGACCAGATCGTCAACCACGCCGCCAAGATCTACGGCATGTTCGGCGGACAGACCAGCGTGCCGATGGTCATCCGCACTCCCGGTGGCGGCGGCCAGCAACTGGGCGCCACCCACTCGCAGAACATCGAGCTGTACTACGCGTTCGTGCCCGGCCTGAAGGTCGTCGCCCCCAGCACCCCGGCCGACGCTCGGGCACTGCTGCGCGCCGCGATCGAGGACGACGACCCGGTGCTGTTCCTGGAAAACCTCGCTTTGTACAACACCAAAGGCGAAGTGCCCGAGGATCTTCCGCCCGTCGCGATCGGCAAGGCAGCGATTACGCGTCCAGGGACCGATATCACCCTGATCGGCTACTCGCGCATGGCGACGATCGCCACCCAGGTCGCCGAACGCCTGGCCGCCGAAGGGATCTCGGCCGAGGTCATCGACCTGCGCAGCCTGCGCCCCCTGGACCGCGACACCATTGTCAGCTCGGTACGCAAGACCGGCTGCGCGGTGGTCGCCGAAGACGACTGGCTCACCTACGGCATCGGCGCGGAGATCGCCGCCTCCATCTCCGATGGCGCCTTCGACTACCTCGATGCACCGGTCCGGCGAGTCGCCGCCGCGGAAGTGCCGCTGCCCTACGCCAAAACTCTCGAACAGATCGCGCTGCCGTCCGCCGAATCCCTTTACACCGCGGCCGCGGAAACACTCGCGGCCGTGGGCCGACGCCGCTGAGAGGATTTCACATGCCCGACATCATCATGCCCCGCCTGTCCGACACCATGGAGGAAGGCGTCGTCGTCGCCTGGCTCAAGCAGGTCGGCGACAAGGTCAGCCGCGGCGATATCCTCGCCGAAATCGAAACCGACAAAGCGCTGATGGAACTCGAGGCCTACGAGGACGGCATTCTCGAACGGATTCTGTTCGAGCCGGGCTCGCGGGTCCCGATCGGCAACACGATCGCGCTGATCGGCGACGGAACCGGGTCCACGCCGGGCGGCTCTGCCGGATCGAACTCTGCTGCCGAAAGCGGTGTGGCATCGAGTAATACGGCGAAGGAACATGTAGCCCCGCAGCGAAGCGTAGGTGCGCAAGATAATCCGATCGACGCCGCTGGAACTGTTTCCGGGGCAAAACAGACCCGAACTCACAAGAAGTCCTCACCACTGGCCCGCAAGATCGCCCGCGAACTCGACATCGACCTCGCCACCGTGGCCGGCACCGGCCCCGGTGGACGGGTCACTCGCAATGATGTCGAATCCGCTTACCGCACTATCGAATCCACTCCTGCCGCACCGCCGGTAGCATCGGTGACCGCCTCGGGCGACTACGACGAGATCCCGCTCAGCACCATCCAGCAGGTTTCGGCCAAACGCCTCACCGAAAGCAAACAGCAAGCCCCGCACATCTACTTGACCAGCGCAATCGACGTCACTGACCTGCTGGCCTTCCGCGTCGAGATCAATCGCACCCTCGAGCAAGCAGGCAAGACCAAGGTCAGCGTCAACGACCTACTCGTCAAAGCGGTCGCCACCGCACTGCGCACCGATCCTGCCGTCAACGTCTCGATCGCCGACGACAAACTCCTGCGGCACCGCGGAATCCACCTCGGCATCGCCGTCGCCACCCCGGCCGGGCTACTCGTTCCCGTCGTCCGCGACGCCGACCGCAAGAGCGTCTCGGAAATCGCCACCGAAACCCGCGACAAAGCCGAACGCGCCCGCGACCGCAAACTCCGCGCCGACGAAATGAGCGGCGGCACCTTCACCATCTCCAACCTCGGCATGTTCGGCATCGAACAATTCACCGCGGTCATCAACCCGCCGGAATCCGCCATCCTCGCCGTGGGCGCGGCCAAAGACGAACTACGCCTCGACGACTCCCAGGTCGTCACCCGCAGCATCCTGCGCGTCACCCTCTCCGCCGACCACCGCGCGATCGACGGCGCAACCGCGGCGCGGTTCCTCCAACAGTTGACCGAACTCCTGGAACACCCCTTGCGCATCATCACCTGACCGGTCCTTCTCGCTGAACGGAAGGACCGGAGCACCGCACCGCCCCAGCCGGATACCGTTTCCGCGTCCACTCCAAACGCGACGAAGGAACACCGGTGAACTCACCGCTTGTATCACTGGCTCTGCCACTGGCTTTGGCCGTGATCATGTTCGGGCTGGGGCTTTCGCTCAGCGTCGACGATTTCACCCGCGTCGCGCGCCAACCAAGGACGGTCGCTATCGCGCTGGTGTGTCAGCTGCTCGTGCTGCCGGCAATCGCGTTCGGTCTGGTCCTGCTCTTCGATCTGCCGCCCACCCTCGCCGTCGGCATGCTGCTGCTCGCGTCATCGCCGGGCGGTACCACGGCCAACCTGCTCAGTCACCTGTTCGGCGGCGATGTCGCACTCAATGTGTCTCTCACGGCCGTCAATTCGATCATCGCGGTGGTCACCGCACCCCTGATCACGAACTTCGCGATCGACTATTTCGAACCCGAAGCCGGTGCGAGCGGACTGGGCCTGCAGTTCGGCAAGGTGATCCAAGTGTTCGCGATGATCCTGATCCCGGTCATCGTCGGCATGCTGGTGCGACGGGTATCCACCGACTTCGCCGACCGGATGAACCGGCCGGTGCGCATCGGCTCGGCGCTGACCCTGGTACTCGTCATAGCCGCAAGCGTGATCAGCGGTGCCGCCGACCTGCCGGGATATCTCCTCGACGTCGGCGCGGTCACTTTTGTCTTCTGCCTGCTCAGCTTGACTGTGGGCTACTTCGTCCCCAGATGGCTCGGCGTCGGCATCCGCCAGGCGATAGCCTGCTCGATGGAGATCGGCATCCACAACAGCGTCATCGCCATCACCATCGCCGTCAGCGTGCTCGACAGCACCGAATTGAGTGTGCCCGCAGGGGTCTACGGCGGAATCATGCTCCCGGTCGCGGGCGCTGTCGGTTGGCTCATCACCCGGCGACACGCCGTGGTGCGCACCGAAGAGAGTGACGGTCTCAGTCGCCGAATTCGGCATTGAGGCGGTGCAGGAGTTCGGCGAGTGTGGCCAGGTCCGATTCGGGCCAGCTCGACAGGCGTTCGTGCAGCACTCGGCGGCGGGCGGCGCGGGTCGCGTCCAGCCGCTGTTTGCCGAGCGTGGTCAGTGCGAGCAGTTGGGCGCGACCGTCGTCCGGATCTGGTTGCCGGTCGATCAGTCCGAGTTCCTCGAGTGCCGAAAGTTGGCGTCCGGTAGTGGCTTTTCCGATGCGGAAGTAGCTGGCCAGGTCGCTGGGACGGCTGGGGCCGATGGCGTCGAGCCGCATCAGGAAGGCGTACGCGGCGGGTTCGAGACCGGGATGGACGCGTTCCGCGGACTCGAACGAGGTTCTGCGGCTGCGTCGCAGCGCCACAATGAGCTGTTCCTCGATCTCGTCGATCGTGTCGTTCACCGTCTTACCCACCTCCACAGCGCCGCGTGAAGCATACGGGTTACTCAGGAGTGGCCGACTTTACCCCGGTCCGCGGTCCGGCCGCTTCGACTATGGGGTCCGGGGCATTTGTGCTGCGGAGCGGGACCTCTCGGATGAACAGGACAGCGACCAGCGCGAGCAGGGCCAGCGGCGCGGTGCAGAGGAACGCGTCGGCGACGCCGTGTCCATAGGCGTCTTCCACTACCGAGCGGACCGGGGCCGACAGCGCGGACAAGCTCGGCAGGCTGCTACCCGAATGAACACCGCTGCCGGGGATTCCGAGCCGGGCCAAACCCGTTTCGGTGTAGTGGGTGATGCTGTTCGCCATGACCGCACCCAGTGCGGCGACACCGATCGCGCCGCCGAGGGATCGCATGAAAGCGACGGTCGCACTCGCCGCGCCGATCTCGTGGACGCGCACTTGATTCTGTACGGCGAGTACCAAATTCTGCATGGTCATGCCGACTCCCGCACCGACGAAGAACATGTAGACAGCCAGCAGTCCGTAAGGGGTGTCGGCGCGGGCGGTGCCCAACGAGGTGACACCGACCACCATGAGCACGCTGCCGATGACCAGGACGATCTTCCACCGACCGGTCCGGGAGATCAGCCGCCCGGACACGATCGACACGATGGCGAGGCCGAAGATCATCGGCAGGGTGAGCAGGCCCGCCTCGGTCGGTGACGCATCCCGGGCGAGTTGAAAGTACTGGCTGAGGAAGGTGGTGCCGGCGTACATGACCACACCCGCCACCAAGGAGCCCACGACGGCCAGCACGATGGTGCGATTGCCGAACAGATACAGCGGGATGATCGGCTCGCTCGTCTTCGACTCGGTCAGCAGCAACAGCGCGACCAAAACCACTGCGCCGCTGATCATCACGCCGGTCTGCCAGGACAGCCAGGCGTACTTGTCGCCGGCGAACGAGATCCAGATCAGCAGCAGTGAGGTGGCGGCGGCTATGAGCAGCGCTCCGAGCCAGTCCACCGAGGTCTGCCGTTTGACCATCGGCAGGTGCATCGTCTTCTGGAGTACGACCAATGCGACCGCCGCGACCGGGATGCCGATGAAGAAGCACCACCGCCAGCCCAGCCAGGAAGTATCCACGATGGCACCACCCACCAGCGGTCCCACAACGGTGCCGACCGCGAACAGACCGCTCATGTAACCGCCGTAGCGACCGCGTTCGCGGGGCGAGATCATGACCGCCATGATGGTCTGGGTCAGCGCCGTCATACCACCTGCGCCGACACCCTGAATCGTCCGCGCCGCGATCAGCTCTCCCACATTGGCGGCCAGACCCGCGATGATCGAGCCCACGACGAAGATGACCAGGCTTATCTGCACGAGAAGTTTCTTGTCGACCAGATCCGACAGCTTCCCCCAGATGGGCGTGGTCACCGTCATCGCGAGCAGGGTCGCGGTGATCACCCAACTGTAGGCGGTCTGGCCCGCATGCAGATCGGAGATGATCGTCGGCAGCGCGTTCGCCACGATGGTCGAGGACAAGATCGCGACGAACATGCCGGTCAGCAGTCCGGTCAGCGTTTCCATGATTTGACGGTGTGTCATCGCGGCGCCGGGCTCGGCATGCTTGTCCAGGTCCGGCGCGGCGTGCTGCTGGTCGGCGTCCTGCAGATTCTGCGACAAGGCAGGCCTCACTCTCTCGTGGCGCTAGTGCACGCGGCACCGGATTGCCCGCTGAGTGGACGTCACCGCGGACCCCGTCGATAGTCGCTCGGGGCTACCATATCAGATTAGTTGCCCAAGGCAACTAGTCGAGGAGCGGACGAGCTACGACAGGAGACGTCCGGCCGCGTCGACGACGGGCGTTTCAGCTGCGGCACATCGGGGGAAGTTGTCCGCACCGTGCAACCAGGGTTTGGTTGTGCTCAAGAAGACCGAGGTGTTGAGGACCATCAGCAGCAGGCACAGCGGCGGAACCGCGCCCATGACCGCTTTGGCGGACAGCGACAGCTCGCCGGGATCGGTTGCGTTGAACGCGTTTCCGAGGACGCCGACGGCGACACCACTCAGCAGCAGAACCCCGAAGTACAGTCGGATGATTCCGGTCCGATACGGCAACGTTCCGACCATCACAAAGCAGTAGGCGATCTGAAAGACCGTGAGGCCCACCACGATCGGCCACAGCCACGCGATGGTCGACGGCGTTCCGGCCAACCGTGCCAGATGATGTGCGAACGCGAAGGATGCGACCGCCGCCACCGCAATCAGGACCGAGGCGGACACCACAGCGACTCTGTTGACCGAGAGCCGCTCAGTCCATGGGTTCATCCGTTCCTCCGAGTTGAGAAGACTTGAGAATGGCTGGAATTCGTCGCCGCCGACATCAAAAAGCAACAGCCGGCGAAAACGGCTGCGACCGACGGGACTCGTTGCCGCCGCGGTCGCCGTGATGAATCGAGCGATATCAGCTGGCGCAGTGGGCAATCCAGGCTCGCGAACAGCTGGCGCAGCTTCCCCGAGCGTCGCGCGTTTCTGCCCGGCTCTGGGTGTGATGCCGTCGAGCCAGTCGCGTGCCCGGCCGGACGTGGCCTGCTCGCGGCGGACGCGTCTGCTTACCTGTGCCGGGCCGATAGCTGCGCGCGTTGCATTTTCAATGCGTCTACCGCCGCGCCGGTCTGGCGTAGTTCAGCGTGCGGTTCGGCGGTTTCGGTAACACGTGCGACGATCGCACTGGTCACGACGGGCCCCTTCGGGTCTTGTCTCTCCTCGGTGCAGCTTTGTCTCGCACAGTATGCCCTCGGCAGCACACCGACACGCGGAATACCGACATTCGCCGGCCACCGCACCGGATCGCGATGCGTACCGCAGGTTGCGGGCTCGTGGCTCTGATGGCCTGGCCCGCAACCTATTCGGATGTTCGATCAGGACTTCTTGTACAGCTTGTAGATATCTTCGTTGTAGGTCGTCATCATTTTCGCGGCCTTGGCAAGTCCGCCGAGCGGGTCCTTGATCTGGACCGAGCCGAATTGTTCGCTGGCCGCGTCCGCAGCGGCAGCGGCAAACCACAGGATGTTCTCGAGGTCCGCGGGCGGGATTTCAGCGAAGTCGGTGACGATGTCCTCGAAGACGAGCGGCGACTCGACGACCGTCTTGACGAACGATTCGGTCGCCCTGATTGTCAGCGGAACATCCGCGCCGATGAGCCTTCCATCCAAAACCGTGCAGCCCACGAACTTTCCGGTCGAGTCGATGCATCCCTTGAACGGATTGCGGAACAGCACCGGATCGAGATCCACCGGGTGACAGGCCAGGAAGTGTTCTTCGCCCGGTGTCGCGACGAGCACATACTCCGTCTCGTAAAGGCTGATGCCGCGGTCGAGTGCGGGTATGGCGGAAACGCCTTTGTCGCGCAGGGTCGCGATATCTATGCAGAGCAGATACGGCGCCTTGTTGACGATGTTCAGGACATTCTTGTCGCCGCCCGCAGATGCGGCGGTACCGATGAGTGCGCCGATGTTGCGGCAGAACGAAGAAGTTCGCACGTGCGGGCTCTTCTTCTCGTTCCCGCCGCTGTGCGCACCGATGATCTTGATGATTTCCGAGATGGCCGTATCGGCACCGATCGATATCTTCTCCTCGTACGGCGTCGCACTGAAGCGCCAGATGTACTGGTGGTCAGGGTCATCGAATTCGGTGTAATGCCGCCAACCATGCGTGCCCGTGTAATCCATCCAATCCTTATGGGAGCGCCACAGATCCGTGAGCCCACCCGCAAGTACCGCTCGGCCGCTGTCGTGCAACCACTTCAGATGCCGTTCGGCGGCAGGCGAGAAAGCGGATGCCGCGGCGGGTTGTTGTACTACCGCTGTCGGCGATTGTGCCGGAGCCTCGGCCTGCGCCTCCTTCTCGGTGTTCTTGGCACGGACGACAATCTTGAACTTCGACTTCGGTTGCTGGTGCCGAATCAGCTGCCCCGCAGCGGGTTTCGGCGGCTGGGCGGAAGTCGTCGCCGCGTGGCCCGTCGGCTCCGGTAATGAATGGGTCATGACTGCTCCTCCGATGAAGTCCGGCACCGCGGGGCGCACTCTCGCCCCCGAGCCAGGATCGCACCCGCACTCCGCCGACTCACCGATTTCGCGACCGATGTTTTTCCGGATTTTCACGCTGAAGATCAACTGCCGCAACTGATTTCGTGGGTCGGCAAGCCGAATCGTCCGCGATGCCGCCCAGCTCCACCGATCGCGATATGACCCCGACCGTCATCGGCGATCGGTGTTCGACGCAGGCCCGGACACGGCGCCGCGCGATGGCGGTCGCCACATGAAAGTCTGTCCGAAAGACGGGTTCCGGTCGAGGACAGTGGCGCGGTCTCCGACGGGCAGGGGTGTCGACGGAGAGTGGCAGTCGGTACAAGGGCGGCGCCGGCCCAGGCCGTATTCGGCTTCGTGACCGCAGGCGATGGCGAACCGGTAACGGTCTACGAGCAGCCCGAGCAGAAGGCGATGCCGGCCGAACCCGACATGCGCCGCGAGATCTTCAGCCACGGTCCGACGCTGCGGGTAAGCGCTGGTGAGCCCGGCCGAATACGCGACGAGATCCAGCTCGATGAAGGCGACGCCGACTGTTTCAGGTGCGGTAGGCCGGGAACGCCCAATTTATGGAGGAAGTACTGGAACGTGAAAGCAAATGGGAGGTCGACGGGGTCTTTTCTCTTCCGGCATTGGACAACCTCGTCTCCGACAGTCGTATCGAGAAGACGTCGGTCGAATTGACCAGCACCTATTTCGATACCTCCGAGCGAGATCTGCTCGCTCACAATCTCACCCTGCGCCGCCGGGAAGGTGCCGACGAATCCGGTTGGCAGTTGAAAGTTCCCCATCCGAGCGGTCGCACCGAATTGCATGCTCCGCTCTCGGAGGAACTGCCGCCCGAGTTCGTCGAGCTGGTCACCGGCGCGGCGCTGGGCAAACCACTGCACGCGATCACCACGATTCACACGCTGCGCAATCGCCACCGTGTCCTCGGGCCCGACGGCGAATTGATAGTCGAAGTCGACGACGACATCGTCGATACGACACCGCCTGACGGAAGTTCCGTCGCCTGGCACGAGATCGAGGTCGAACTCGGCCCGCGGATCGACGCGGTACCCGAGGCGCTGGTGGACAGTCTCGCCGAGGCGGGCGCACGCAGGTCGGAGTTTCCCTCCAAGCTGTCCCACGTGCTGCCCGCGCAGGCCAGGCCGATCACCGACACTGCGGCGGAGCGCGCCATCTATGAATACATGACCGCGCAGATCGACATGATCTTCGCCGGTGACGTCGCTTTGCGCCGCGGCCAGGAACCGATCCACGACACCCGTGTCGCGACGCGACGCCTGCGCAGCACCCTGCGCGTGTTCAAAAAGCTTTTCGACCGCTCCGCCATCGGTGGTGTCGAGGACGAATTGAAGTGGTATGCAGGGCTACTCGGCGATGTGCGCGACTGCCACGTGCAACATCGCCGTATGGCCGACCAGGTGCACAAACTGCCGCCCGAACTCGTCCTCGGCCCGGTCGCCGCGCGCATCGACGCGACGATTCTGTCTCGGCAGGTGCCCAGTCGCAACGCACTCACCGAGGCCATGGACTCGACTCGCTACCTCGAATTGCTGGCGACCCTGCATGCCTGGCAATCGCACCCGCCGTTCGACAGGCGACTTCGCAGACGTGAACCTGTGAAACGAGCTCGCAAGGCCGCACGCAAAGCCGATCGCCGGCTCGCGACCGCCCTGCGCGACCAACGACACGCGTCATTGCACCGCGCCCGCAAGGCCGCCAAACGAGCCCGCTACGCCGCCGAACTAGTCGAGCCCGTGGGAAAGCGCAAGCAAACGAAGTCGAACATCAAGTACTACAAGAAGATTCAAAGAGTGCTCGGCGACTACAACGACGGCATCGTATCGTCACGATTCCTGTGGCGCACCGCGACAACCGCAGGCACAGCAGCGGGCGAGAACGGCTTCACCTTCGGCCTGCTGTACGCGAACGAAATGCACGCCGCCGACGATGCCCGGCGTAAGGCCGCCGAAATCGCCACGAGGTAGCAAGCCGCAGGAGTCGTCGGGGCGCGACCGCAGCGCGGATTCAGCTGGACTGTGCGGTCAAGAAGTCTCTTGCCTGCCTTGGTCCACGATCCAGGCAGCGATCTGTGCGCGGGAGGTGAATCCGAGTTTGCTCAGGATATGTTCGACATGCCCATCCGCGGTGCGTTGCGAGATCACCAGTTTCGCGGCGATCTGCCTATTGGTGAGGCCTTGGGCGACAAGGTCGGCGACCTGATGTTCACGCTTGGTCAATTGCGGACCGGAAGCGGCGGGCGGGGCGGTTGGCGTCTCCCCCAGCGCGTAGGCCACCGCCGCGTGCATTCCCATGACCTGGCCGCGCCGGAACGCCGCATCGAATCCTCGGTCACCGAGCGCACGACGCACCGTTCGCTCACATTCGTCGTGAGATCTGGCCAGCTCCGGGAAAAAGATCGAAAAGCCAGAGGCGGACCGCAACAGATTTTCCACAGCGCCCATCAGTACGGCCGCGCGCTCACCATCACCATCGGCGACGATCCAGGCCAGCCCCTCGAGATCGAGAGCCATGACGAGAGGGCTGCGCGCGGACCGGGTGAATCGCAGCGATTCCTGCAGCAACTGGTGTGCGTGGGACCGCTCGCCCTGCTGCCATACGACAATTCCCTTCGCCCCCAGGGCGGTCGAGCGAAAATATAATTCGCCGCACCCTTCGGTGATGGAAAGAATTTGGTCGTAATACTCGAGCGCCCGCCGTTTATCCCCCAGCAGAGCGTGTGCCCAACCGAGCAGCACCAGCCCGGCAATATGGAGACATCCCCTCGGGTTCGAGCTGAACACTTCGACGGCACGCTCGAAACAGGAGATCGCGCGAGCCGGTTCATTTCGATACAGCGCCACGGTGCCCTCGGCCTCAGCGATCAGCGCCTGGTTGAAGGGAGTGGGATCCTGTTCGGCGACTGCGCGCCCTTCGTCCAGTAGGACAGCTGCTGACTCGAGGTCCCGCTGCATCGCGGCTGCGTTGACACTGTCATGCAACGCCCTGACCCGGTCGGGTATCGACCGTGCGGCGGGGTTGGCAAGGGCGCGCCCGAGCCAGCGTCCGGCCTCCCCGCACAGGCCCCGAGAGCTCCAGAAGACAGTGGCCAACGCGGCGGCGGTGCGTAGCCCAGCCTCGGCCGAGTCTGCACTGTCCTCGGACACGCAGAACTCGAGCGTATCCACCAGGTTGGGTTGCTCGCGTTCGAGCCGGGTCAACCAGTAGGGCTGCCGGTCGCTGATCCAGCCCGCCTCGGCATCCAGCGCCAACCGCTGGTACCAGTCGCGGTGTCGTCGACGCAGATCCCGATATTCACCGGACTCTTGTAGCGCCTCCCGGCCGTAGTCGCGCATCGTCTCGAGCATCCGGAAACGCACGACGTCACCGAGCGTCTCCCGGTTCACGATCGATTTGTCCACCAGGGAGGACAACGCATCCAGCAAACTCTCCCGCTCCAGGTCCACACCGCACACCTGTTCGGCGGCGTCGAGTTCGAAGCCGCCGGTGAATAGGGACAATCGGGCCCACAGCCGCTGCTCGTCCGGTGTGCACAATTGGTAGCTCCAGTCGATGCACCAGCGCAGCGTCTGTTGCCGCTTCGGCGCGGTGCGGCTGCCGCGGGTCAGCAGCGCGTACCGGTCGGTGAGCCGCGCCAGGATCTGCTCGGGCGACATGGTGCGCATCCGCGCCGCGGCGAGTTCGATCGCCAGCGGCAACCCGTCCAGCCGGGAACAGATGCCGGCCACGGCGGCCTTGTTGTCGTCGGTGAGTTCGAAGCCTGGCACGACCGCCGCCGCGCGTTCGGCGAACAACGTCAACGCGTCGTATTGCGGCAGTCCCCGCAGCGTCGGCTCACCGTTGGTACCCGGAACGGTCAGCGGCAGCACGCGCAAGACCGCTTCCCCGGCGATGTCGAGCGGCTCGCGGCTGGTGACCAGTATCCGCAGACTCGGACACGCCAGCAACAATGTTTCGACCAGCTCCGCCAGGGCCTCCACAATCTGCTCGCCATTGTCCAAAACGAGCAACGTTTCCCGGGAGCACAGGAACTCGACCAGGACGTGCTGCATCGGTCGGCCCGAATCGTCGCGCAGGCCCAGCGTGGACGCCACGACGCCGATCAGCAGTGACGGGTCGCGCACATCACCCAGCTCGATCACCCACACCCCATCGGGGAAATCGCGCCGCGCGTTCGAAGCCGCCCGCAACGCCAGGCGAGTCTTGCCGACACCACCGATTCCGGCCAACGTCACCAGCCGCGACGCCGACAGCAGGTTCTTGATCTCGGCCACCTCGGTGCGGCGGCCGACGAAGCTGGTCAACTCCAGCGGCAGCTCGCCGGTGTTGGCGCGACCCCCGGCTGGCTGCGGCGCAGCCCATGCCTGCGACGGCGGCGTGTGCTCGCGCGGCCCGCCCTCCGGTGTCCGCAGCGCCATCTCGCCCACCTGATATCCGTGGCGCCGCTGTACCTGCCGGATGGCCTCGCCCACTCCGGTGGCCGACGGCCGCTGCTGTGGATCCCGGTTCATCGCCGATTCCACCACCGCCGCAACGTCATCGGGAATGCCACCCGCGCGCAGGTCCGGCACCGGCTGGCTGGTGATCCGCAAAAACTGCGCCACCACCTGCTCACCGCTACGACGCTCGAACGCGGCGTGCCCGGTCAGCGCACAGAACAAGGTCGCACCCAGCCCATAGACATCCGCGGCCGGAGTCGCGGCCTCACCACCGAGCACCTCCGGGGCAGTGAACGCCGGAGACCCGGTCAGGATGCCCGTCGCTGTTCGGAATCCGCCCGACATGCGCGCGATACCGAAATCGGTCAACGCCGGCTCACCGTAATCGGTCAGCAGAATATTGCCCGGCTTCACGTCCCGATGCACGATCCCGAGCCGATGCGCGGTCTCGAGCGCACCCGCGATCTTCACCCCCACCCACAACACGGTCTCCACCGGCACCGGGCCCTGCCGACGAACCCACGCATCCAGCGAATCCAAGGGGTGATATGGCATCACCAGATAGGGATGGTCACTCGAAGTGACTCCGACCTGCAGCACCGTCACGATGTTCGGATGTCCGGTCAGCCGGCCCATCGCCTGCTGCTCGCGGAAGAACCGCTCCCGATTGTCCTCGTCCAGCACATCGGTCAGCACCTTCACCGCAACCGTGCGATCCAGCGCCAGCTGCGTACAGCGATACACCACACCGAAACCACCGCGGCCGATCTCCGCGGCGTCCTCGAACCCGGACGCGCTCAACTCCACCGCGACGGGCACGCTCACGTCACGTTGGGTCTGCGGCGCATCATCGCCGACCATCAGCGGCGTGCGATCCACTCGGCATGCGCACCGATACCGGGCACCATCTGCTCACCCTTCCGACAATGCCCAGCGTATCGCCAACAAAGGCGAACGGTCCGCCGGTTCCCGTCGCGAGTTCCGAGGCCCGCTTCACCAAACGAGGTCGGGGGTGGACAAATGGGCACAAGGGCGAAAGGCTGTTGGTGAAGTGCCAGCTACTCGCCGGAGGGATCCGATACCCCTCGGTGCGGGACCCGGGCTCGACCACTTCGAAGCGAGCGACGATGGATCAGAACCTCGGAGCGAGCACACCCGGCGCCGGTGTCGCCCGCGCGACGGCAACGCAGACCGCGTTGACGACCCTGGTTGCCCAGTTCGCCGGAGACTGGAAAGCATCGAGCGAACCGCCCGATCTGTCGGCCCACCTGCCCGTCGAGCCCGCGCTGCGGCGGACCACGTTGATCGAGCTGATCAAAGTGGATCTGCACGAACGGTGGCAGCGCAGCGACGACGCGCTGCGCCTTGCCGACTATCGCGAACAGTTTCCGGAATTGGGCGCTGCCCCGTTGCCGCCGGACCTCATCTACGAGGAGATCAGTGCCCGCAGCTGCCGCAACGATGTCGACCTCACCGAGTACGAGCACGACTATCCGGCCCAAATGGCCTGCATCACCGAGACTTTCGATGCCGGCGGCCTGCGCAGCACGCTGCTGGCCGACCCCAGCGCACTCGACGCCCTCGAGGCCATCGGTACGGGCACCGCCGTCGACGATTTCGATCTGCTGCTGCCGCTGGGCCGCGGCGCCTTCGCGCGCGTATTCCTGGCTCGGCAACGCTCGATGAGCCGGCTGGTGGCGGTGAAGATCTCCCGCGACCGCGGCACCGAGCCGCAGACGCTGGCCCAGCTCGACCACGATTACATCGTCCGCGTCTTCGATCAGCGTCAGCTCGCCGAACAGCATCTGAAGCTGATGTACATGCAGTACGTGCCCGGCGGCACACTGCTGGGTGTGCTGCGGCAACTGCACAGCACCCCACCGGTACGACGCAGCGGCAAACTGCTGCTGCAGGCCATCGACGCCGCCACCACGAGCGGCGGCGTGCTCGAGCCGCAGCACTCGCCCGCGCGCGCGGAACTCGAACAGCTCACCTGGCCGGAGACCGTAGCCTGGTTGGGTGCCCGGCTGGCGACCGCGCTCGATTACGCCAATCGCCATGGTGTGCTGCACCGCGACATGAAACCCGCGAATGTGCTGCTGACCGCCGATGGTCAGCCCAAACTGGCCGACTTCAACATCAGCTTCAGCCGCCACCTGCCCGGCGCGAACCCCGTCGCCTACTTCGGCGGCTCACTGGCCTACATGTCCCCCGAACAACTCGAGGCCTGCCACCCCGCCCTGGCCACCACTGCCGCCGATCTCGATACCCGCAGCGACCTCTACTCGCTGGCTGTGGTCCTGTGGGAATTGCTCACCGGACGGCGACCGTTCGACGACGGGTTCGGAGCAGGCGAATCGGAGCAATCGTTGCAGGCGATGATCGATCGACGACGTCGGCTCGTCGATGCGAACCTGGAGGCCGACCTGCCCCCGGACTGCCCGGCCCTACTGCGTCACGCACTGCTCACCTGCCTTTCGCCCGACCCTGCCGACCGTTACCCGGGCGGCGCCGAACTGGCCCAACAGCTGGAATTGAGCCAGGACCGGGCCGCCCGCGACCTGGTCGACCCGCCCGCACACAGCCTGCGGGCACGGCTGCGCATGCGGCCGATCCCGGTCGTGATTCCGGCGAGTATGTTCGGCCAGGTCGCGGCCGGACTGTACCTTTCGGCGCACAACGTCCGGCTGATCCAACTCCAACTGGGCTCCGAGGCTGCTGGGCGGCTGACCCACCTGGGGTACGTGGTGATCGCGATCTCCTATCCGGTCGCCATCGCCGGCCTGCTGTATTGGTGCCGCAACGTCTTTCTGGTGCCCGACGGCCTGCGCCGGGGCAAGCAATTCGACGAGGCCACCCTCGCACGGGCGCGCGCGGATACCCTGGCCTGCGGCGACCGGATCGCGGCGGTCGCGTTTATCGGATGGATCCTGGCCATGGGAATCTTCGCGGTGAAGCTGCTGTCGCTGGGGCCGATACCGGCCGGGCTGCTGACGAATCTGATTGCCTCGAGCCTCGTCGCGGCCGCGGTGGCGGTCGTGTACACCTACTTTCCGGCCACGTTTTTCGTCTTGCGCTGGTACTACCCGGGTTTGGTCGCGGCCGGTCACATCTGCCCCGACGACGCCCACAGACTGCATCGGCTGATCCGGCGCAGCCGCGTGTATCTCGGTGTGGCAGCATCGGTTCCGCTGATCGGCGTGTCGTTGGGGCTGATATTCCTGACGCCGCATCAGCAGCACACAGTGATCGGCTCGATAGTAGCCCTCTGCATAGGTGGGCTCCTCGCGTTCGCCGTCGCTTTGCGCACCTTCTATGCCCTGCAATCGGATCTGGCGGCCCTGGAGCGCATCGTGAACCCGCATTACCGTACCCACACCTGACCGCTGAACGACCTGCCATTGATCGCTGACACCATGGGGTGATATTTATGCGAACGGACGGAGACAGCTGGGACATCGTGACGAGCGTGGGTCTGACTGCCTTGGGCGTCGCCACATTTCGCGCACTCGAAACGCTCGATCCCGAGCCGATGATCCACGACGACTTCGCGGCGTGGTTCGTGGAGGCGGCGGGTGAACCGCACTTTCTGCAGATACTGGAAGAACCGGCGTCGGCGGGCTCAGGCGGATTGTTCGGGCGGTTCATGGGGGTTCGGACAAGATTCTTCGACGAGTTCTTCGCCGCGGCGTGGCAGCAGGGTGTGCGCCAGGCGGTGATCCTGGCATCCGGTCTGGATGCGCGGGCCTATCGGCTGGATTGGCCCGCGGGCATGGTCGTCTACGAGATCGATCAGCCCCGTGTGCTGGATTTCAAGGACCGGGTGCTCACCGAACACGGTGCCGTCGCCACGACCGATCGGCGGGCGCTGGCGGTCGATCTGCGCGAGGACTGGCCCGCCGCGCTGACTACTGCCGGTTTCGATCCGGGGCGGCCGGCGGCGTGGTCGGCCGAGGGGCTGTTGCCGTTCCTGCCGGGTTCGGCACATGACGCGTTGTTCGAACGCATCGACGGCCTGTCCGAACCCGGCAGCTGCGTGGCCGCCGACGACTTCGGCCGCGGCATGGACCAGCGCCACTTCGACATGGAGGAAAAGTTCTTCGGCCCCAACCCGTTCGGCAACTTGAACGTGCACGACCTGTGGTACGACGACGCGCGCGCCGAGCCCGGCGACTGGCTGTCTCGGCACGACTGGTCGGTCCACCGGGTCAGCCCCTTCGATCTGGCCGCCACCTACGGCCGCCCGATCACCGACTTGCCCAGCGACCTGCCTGCCGAACTGCTCGACCGGCTGCAGCAGGCGGCCTACATATCCGCCGAGAAGCACCGGTGAACCCGGACCTGCGTGGCCGGCTCAGCCGTTGGCGAGTGCACGGTCGGCGAGTGCGACGATGACCGGTCCGAGTGTTCTGGCGTAACTGACGGTGAGATGGTTGTCGTCGCGGTACACCAGGTTGTCACCGATGATGAGCGGGCAGCTGGCGGCAGTACAGAACAGCGAGGTCAGATCGGCGTACTGGCCGCCGCCGGTGGTAGCTGCCGCCTGCTCAGCCGCTATACCCGCGTCGTCGACCGCTTCCGGCCGCGCAGGCGCGCATGCCGCGGCATTGTCTATATGTTCGGACAGGCACGCGGGCACGGTGGTGTGCGGATCGGGAATCGACCCGAGCACGAGGACCGCCGCCCCGGTCGCTCGCAGCTGGCCGACCAGGCGGTGCAGGCTGTCGATCCAGGCCTGGTCGTAAGAGACGAAGCCGAAGTCGGCGCCGTAGCGCCGGGACATGCTCACCACGATCAAGTGGGGGCGTTCGGCCTGCAACCTGGCCAAGATCTGGCCGCGCCACTGCTCGCATTCGGTGTACTCCCGGCCCAGATAAGGGCTGGTGATGGGCAAGCCGAGCAACGGACAGGTGACCTTGGCCATGGTTTCCAGCCGCCAGTGCCGCTGCGCGGCGATCGACTCGAATGCGGGATGCCACATCGCTGCGTGTGAATCGCCGACCAGCGCCACTGTCGTGAACGAGTCCGGATCGCCGGAGGCGCACTCGGCCTGTCCCACGTCACGCCACGATCGCACGCAGCCGTCGACGAACACGCCCGCCTTGTCGCCGGGCGCGTCGGCCAGCGAGGGTGTGAGATTCGAAGGGACAGCGCGGATTTCGGCCGAGGCGGCGACTGCGGCCTGCGTCTGCGCGGTGAGCCGCCGAACGTTCGCGTCGTGCGCGTCCGCGCTGGAGGTGGCCGGTGCGGCCGGTGTGGCGAGCGTGAGAGCCGCGGCCGCTGCGCCGCGGCCGACCGGGACGGGAGTGAGCACGAGCAGCATCAGTGCCACACCGCCGGCGACCGCGGTGATCGCGCCGCCGCAGGCGAGGCTGCGTGCGGCCGACCCGCGCAACGCGGCGGCGAAGCGAACCGGGTTCTCGACCAGCCACAACGTGAGCATGGCGAGTCCGCCCGCCGTGATGACCGCGCCCATCGAGCCGCCTCGACCGAGTTGGTGACCGAGCACGCACGGCGCCAGCAGCAGTACCGGCCAGTGCCACAGATACCAGGAGTACGACACGCGTCCGATCGCCCGCAGCACCGGCACCTCCAGTCTGCGGCCGACCCCGAATCGTGTTTCCACACAACCCGATACGATCACCAGGGCGGTACCGAGAACGGGCAGCAGGGCGGCAGTGCCCGGATACGGTGTCTTCCCGTTCAGCTGGGTGCACGCCGCGACGATCAGGGTCAGACCGATCCATCCGGCAGGGACGGCGACCGATTTCGGCAACCGGGACCACGCACCGGCCGACAGCGCGATCATGCCGCCTGCGCCCAGTTCCCAGGCCCGCGTCGGCAGCGAGAAGAACGCCCACGGTGGCAGCGTGTGGGTCCAGGTCAGCGAGATCGCGAAGGAGAACACGGCGACAACCGCGAGAACGACCAGGTACGGGAAAACAGCGGCCGATCCGATTACGCGCCGCCGCGCGAACCACGCCGTGCCGGCGATCAGTGCGGGCCACAACAGATAGAACTGCTCCTCCACACCGAGCGACCAGAAGTGCTGAAACGGCGACGGAAGCGTACCGGCGGCAAGGTAGTCGGTGCCGTGCAGCGCTAGCCGATAATTACCGGCGTACAAGGCGCTGGCGATTCCGTCACCGAGGACTTGGCGAGCCTGCAGCGGCGGCAGCAGAACCGCCGCGCCGATAGCCGTGGCAACGACCACCACACCAGCCGCGGGCAGCAGGCGGCGGGCCCGCGCGCCGTAGAATCGGAGCAGCCCGACAGTATCGGCGGAAGCCGCTTCCCGCCAAAGGATTCCGGTGACGAGGAATCCGGAAATGACGAAAAAGACGTCGACACCGATGAATCCGCCCGCGAGCCCGGGCGTGTCCGCATGAAAAAGCACAACGGCAAGTACGGCGACTGCTCGCAACCCCTCGATGTCGGGCCGAAATCTCCCGTGCGGTGTCGCATCGGGCGCCTGATCAATCCGCCGATCTAGCAAACCGCCGCTCGCCGCCACCGTCATGCGCGGCATTGTTATCGGTATCGCTGGCTAAGTCACGGCAACTCACCGCGCGCCGAGCGCCCGACCTCGATCTTTCGGCACCACAGGCAGATCGAGTTCGGTTCGGGATCTCACTGTGCGCCGAGCGCGCGGCCGTCTTCGACGCTACTGTGGTCCAGCCCACAATCGAGGCCGACTACCGCGTGGGGGAAGCGCGGTCCATCCCGGGAAGGCGCATGGCAATATGTCGCGAACGATCCTCTACCCATCCGACGAGTTGATCCGCACCGTGACCGCCACCCTGCTCGGAGCCAATGAGCAGTCGGACTCGACTCCCCTCTTCTTCGGCCTCACCCTCGCGGGTCCGGATCAGATCGGCGTTCTCACGCTGCCGACATCCGCTGACCCGCCGTTCCAGGATTTGGCGACGCTGGTCTTCTCGCGGGCGCCCCGTAAGACGCTGTGGGGGTTCGGATTCCACGCGGAAGCGGCCCTGATGCGGACCGCCGACGCACGGGGCAATCTCTGGTCGGCGTCGCGGGAGCGCACCGGCGCCGATGTCGTGGAAACTTTCCGGTCGGCCGATCACGGTGTGCCCGACGATCCGATCGATCGAGAGCTGTGGGTCGCCGCACTGGCTCTCGCAGCGCTCTGAGCAAACGGTGAGCGCCCTGCCCCGGATGCAACCCATGTGACGTCATGGCGCCGGTGCCTGTGATTTGATAGGGCACAAATACTCCAAAATCGATACCTTCTCGCTTTGTTCGACACTGGTCCGCCAACGGTGTGCCGGGATCCGGCCGGGTTCGTGGGTTTCGGCAAGACCTGTAGGGCTCGACGCGAGAGGACTGTAGTACTCGAATGGATAGGGTTCGTCGCACTGTTCGGAGTCGAATTCGCCGCAAATCGAGTAGTCCGCTCTTCATGCAGTTGTTGGGCGCCGCGGTCGAATCCGCGGCCGGCTCGATCGCGATCCGCTACAACCCGACCGGCGAATCCGCTGATCAGCGCGAACTCACGTACATGGAGCTGGACGAGTCGTCCTCGCGACTGGCACGGGAACTGATCGAGCGGGGCGTGGGCCCCGGCGACGTCGTTGCCGTCGGCTTCACTCGCTCGATCGAATCCGTACTGGCCGTATGGGCCATCGCCAAGACCGGCGCGGCGTACGTGCCGGTCGACCCCACCCTTCCGCCGGAGCGCAGCGCATACATCGTCGCCGACTCCCGGGCGGTGCTGGGGCTCACCGATTCGACGCATCGCTCGCGGTTCGGCACCGAGATCTACTGGCTCGACATCGATGACCCGCTGCACCGGGAGCGGATCGCGGCACGACCCGCACATCCGATCTCCTATGTCGACCGGGTGGGCACACCAACCGAACAGCATCCGGCCTATGTCATCTACACCTCCGGCTCCACCGGTCGCCCGAAGGGCGTTGTGGTGACGCACGCAGGTCTTGCGATGCTGGTGAACGCTCAGCGAGAGCACTACGCGGTCGATGGCGATTCGCGGGTGCTGCACGTTTGTTCGCCGAACTTCGACGTGTCGGTGCTCGAGCTGCTGCTGGCCTTCAGTTCCGGCGCGACGCTCGTGGTGGCCCCGCCGACGGTGTTCGGCGGCGCCGAGCTCGCCGACCTGTTACGCCGTGAGCGTGTCACGCACCTGCTGATCACGCCTGCGGCCCTGGAGTCGGTCCATCCGGTCGGACTCGACACGTTGCGGGTCGTGGTCGTCGCGGGTGATGCGTTCGGCCCACGGCTGGTCGAACGATGGGCGGTCGCCGGGCGGTCTTTCTACAACGCCTACGGGCCCACCGAGGCCACCATTCTTGCCACTGGCAGCGCCGAGTTGGTGCCCGGTCAGCCGATCACCATCGGTACCGCCCTGCCGGGTGTCGGCGCGGTGGTGCTCGATTCGCGGTTGCGGCCGGTACCCGCCGAAGTGATCGGCGAACTCTACGTTTCCGGCCCCGCGCTCGCGCAGGGCTACCTGGGACGGGCGGCGCTCACGGCGGAACGATTCGTGGCGAATCCGTTCGGCGGGGAAGCAGGCAACCCCGGCGCACGGATGTATCGCACCGGCGATCTGGTGCGGCGCCGCAGCGTCGACGGCGCAATCGAATATCTGGGACGCTCGGATTTCCAGATCAAGATTCGCGGCTTCCGTATCGAACTGGGTGAAATCGACGCAGCACTGACCGATCACCCCGATATCGAATACGCGGCGACTCTCGGCAAGCTCGCGCCCTCCGGCGCGACCGTACTGGTCTCCTATGTGCTGCCGCGCAACGGCATTTCCATTGATGGCGGAGAAATCCTGCGCTTCGCCGGCGCCGCGTTGCCCGGCCATATGGTGCCCTCCGCGATCGTCGTGCTCGACGCGATCCCCTTGTCCGCCAACGGAAAGCTCGATCGGCAGGCATTGCCCGAGCCGGTGTTCGAGGCGGCGGCGGCGCGTGCCCCCGTAGGCGCCGTCGAGTCCCGGCTAGCCGAGTTGTATGCCCAAGTGCTCGGTGTGCGCGTCGGGGCGGAGGATTCGTTCTTCGCCGCCGGTGGAGACAGCATCCTATCGATCCAACTGGTCTCGCGGGCCCGCGCGGCAGGGATAGTGTTCACCCCCCAGGATGTGTTCGAGCAGCGCACCGTGGCCGGGTTGGCGCGGGTCGCGGTTGTCGGTGCCGAACCCACGCCGAGGCTCGCGGAGTTGCCCGGTGGCGGTATCGGGGAGATTCCGCTGACACCGGTGCTGGCCGCCCACCTCGTCGGGGGGCGGTCGTTCGGCCGGTTCACCCAGCACATGGTGCTTGCCCTACCCGAGCACATCGACCGGGCGGATTTGGTCGCCACGCTCGCCGCGGTGCTGGACCACCACGACATGCTGCGCGCACGACTGTGGTCCGCCGACGGGCGATGGCAGCTGCACACTCTGCCGCCGGGTGCCGTGGACGCGGACGCGCTGCTCACTCGTATCGACGTGCCCGCCGGACTGGACCTCGATAAGTTGCGCGGAACAGCCAGTGCAGCAATGGATTCCGCTCTCGACACGCTCGACCCGGCGTCGGCCCGGATGATCGCCTGCACCTGGCTGTCTCGACCGGACGGCCGGGACGCGCTGATCATCGCCGCGCATCACTACGTGATCGATGGCGTGTCGTGGCGAATTCTGATCTCGGACTTGGTGACCGCGTGGATGCAACGCAACGGTGGGCACCGGATCGACCTGCCCGGTGTCGGCACGTCGTTCCGGCGGTGGGCGCACGGTCTGGTCGAGGCGGCGACCGCCGCGGACCGTACCAGCGAATTGCCGTACTGGCGGCAGGTGCTGACCGTCGCTGATCCACTGTTGGGGGCGCGGGCACTCGACCCGGTCATCGATACAGCGGCCACGGTGCGGCATTTCACCGTCACGGTGCCGACCGAGGTCACCCATGCGGTGTTGACCGAGTTGCCGAGGCTGTATCGGAGCGGCGTCAACGACGGTCTGCTCGCGGCATTGGCGCTCGCGGTGCGCTTGTGGCGGGCGAAAAGGGGGGTCGATGCCGCGGCAACGCGAATCCGGCTCGAAGGACACGGTCGTGAGGAAACCGCCGTCGCCGGTGCCGACCTGAGCCGCACTGTCGGCTGGTTCACCAGTATGTATCCGGTGGCGCTCGATCTGTCCGGCATCGACGCCGATGCCGCATGGAACACCGCCGACGCGACCGCGGCGATGCTCAAGACGGTGAAGGAGCAGCTGCTCGCGGTGCCGGATAAAGGCATCGGTTTCGGCATGCTGCGTCATCTCGACACCGGCACCGCTGGCGAACTCGACGGTGCGCTCGGCCAGATCGGATTCAACTATCTCGGTCGGATTTCCGCAGGCGACGTGCCGGAGGGACTGACGGATCACAGTTGGCTGCCGACCGCCGACTGGGGCTCCCCGGCAGCCGACCAGGATCGGGCGATGCCCGCGGCCGCCGTGGTGGATATCAACGCGATCGTCACCGATACCGACGCGGGCGCGCAGATGAGTGCGTCGTTCGCTTACGCGTCCGAGATCCTCGACGAGGCCGCCGTGCGGGAGCTGGCCGAGTACTGGGCGGCCGCACTGACCATGCTTGCCGGACATGTACACGATCCGGCGGCCGGCGGCCTGACCCCGGCGGATGTCCCGCTGGTGCCGACCATCCAGGGTGAACTCGATATCTGGCAGCGGGAGCACCCGGGCCTGGTCGATGTCCTGCCGCTGTCGCCCCTACAGCTCGGATTGCTTTTCCTGACACAGCTTTCCGACGATGCGGCGGATCCCTATCTGCTGCAGTTGGCGGTGGAGTTGTCCGGCGTGATCGATCTGGATCGCCTACGGCGGGCGGCGCAAGCGGTGTTGGATCGGCATGCGATCCTGCGGGCCGCGTTCAGAACTTCGGTCGAGGGCGCCCCGGTCCAGATCGTCGCGGAGGGTCTCGAGGTCCCGTGGCGGATCGTCGAAACCTCGGACACCGATCCGGCGGCGCTCCTGGCCGCCGAGGCACGTCTCGGGTTCGATCCGACGGCGGCGCCGCTGCTGCGATTCACGGTGTATCGCACGAACTCCGGACGCGTACATCTGGTTTTGACCGCGCATCACATCCTGTTGGATGGCTGGTCGATGCCGTTGCTGATGAAGGAACTACTGGTTTCCTATGCGGCCGACGGCGATTCGACGTCGCTGCCGCGAGTCCGGCCGTATCGGGACTATCTCGCCTGGTTGGCCCGCTACGACCGGGACGCCACCCTGCGGACGTGGCGCGCGGCGCTGGCAGATCCGACGCCGACTCGGCTGGCCATGACCCTGCCGCCGCCCGCGACGCCCGCCGAGGGCCACGGTGTTTGTGCCGCCGACCTGTCACCTGCCGAGACTGCGGAGCTGCTGAAGTTCGCCGCGGCAACCGAGGTCACCGTCAATACGGTGGTCCAAGCGGCGTGGGGCCTGGTGCTCGCGGCCAGTGTCGGAGGCGATGATGTCGTGTTCGGCGCGGTGGTTTCCGGGCGGCCGCCGCAGGTCGACGGGGTCGACGAAATGGTCGGCCTGTTCGCCAATACCGTCCCGGTCCGGGTTCGGTTCGACTCCGATGCGCCGGTGCGGCAACTGCTGATTCGGCTGCAGTCCGAACAGGTTTCGCTGCTCGACTCTCATCACATCGGGCTGGCCGATATTCAGCGCGCAGCTGGTGCGGGTGAGTTGTTCGATTCTCTCGTGGCCTTCGAGTCGTATCCGGTCGACACCGATGGTTTGCGGCAGGCCCACGCGACGATCGACGGGCTGGAAGTCGTCGATCTCCAAGGTCGCAACTTCACGCACTATCCGGTGGCTGTGGTGGTCGAGCTGGGCACTCGACTGCATGTGCAGGTGCAGTACCGGCGCGACATGATCACCGCCGCCGCCGCGCAGGCGCTCGCCGCGCGGTTGCGGGTGCTGATCGGTGAATTCGTCGCGACGCCGGAGCGCACACCGGCGGAAATCAATCGGATCTTCGATGATCGCGGCGATCTGATCTCGCAGACGCGCTACTGGCGCACCGCGCTGCAGGGCCTGCCGGATGAGCTGAACCTGCCCACGGATCGTCCACGGCCCGCGATCCCCTCGCTCGCGGACTCGTGCGTCGAGTTCGAGATCGGTGCGGACCTGCGGCACCGGCTTCATCGAGTCGCGCACGACACCACGGTGTTCACCGTCGTACACGCGATCTTCGCGGCACTGCTTGCGCGACTATCGGGCACCGATGACATCGCGATCGGCACCCCCACCGAAACGGGCGGATCGGTCAACACGGTCGTCCTGCGCACCAGGGTGCCGGGTGAAATCTCCTTCGACGATCTGCTCACGCAGGCGAAAGACATTGCCCTGCAGGCATTCACACGAGCAGAACTGCCCTTCGACGAGTTGGTGGCACTGCTGGATCCGGTTCGGTCGGACGCACGTCACCCACTGGTACAGGTGATGCTGTCCGCCGGTGATCGGACTCCCGTCGCACACGGCCCGTTCGATCTGTCCCTGCACATTCGGGAGAACCGAGACAGCACCCGCATCGTCGCTGACCTCTCCTTCGCGCCCGATCTGTTCGACCGGCGCACCGTCGAGATTTTCGCCGAGCGATTCCTGCGGCTGCTGGCGGCCGCGGTACGCCGACCCGGGGACCCGATCGGTGACCTGCCGTTGCTCGGCGACGACGAACTGGCCCTGCTGACCCGGGTCCAGGACAATGACGTGCGGGCGCCCCGGTTACTGCCTGATCTGCTGACTCGTGGAGTCGCGTTGGGCCGGGACCGGATTGCGGTGCGATACCGGGGGCGGTCGATCAGTTACGGCGAACTCGACGAACAGTCGTCGCGGTTGGCCAGGGTCCTGATCGATCGAGGTGTGGGTCCCGAACTGCCGGTTGCCGTGTCACTGCCCCGTTCCTACGAGATGGTGCTGGCAGCCATCGCGATTGCCAAGGCCGGTGGTGCGCACCTGCCGATCGACCCAGCTCATCCCGCGCATCGGGTGCGGCATATGTTGACCGATTCCGGTGCGGCCCTGGGCATTACCGGATCCGACCAGGTCGATCGGCTACCCGATGCGGTGGATTGGCTGGAGCTCGATGCACCGGCGACGGCGGTGTTGTGTGCAGGCAAGTCCGCCGACGCGATCACCGATGCCGATCGGATCGCGCCGTTACGGACGCAACATCCGGCCTACGTGATCTACACCTCGGGCTCGACAGGCGTGCCCAAGGGGGTTGCCGTAACCCATGCCGGGTTGAGCGATCTGGTCGATCATTCGGTCGGCCAGTACTGTCTCGAGCCACACCACCGGTATCTGCACATCTGTTCGCCGAGTTTCGATCCGTCGGTGATGGAATGGATGTGCGCGTTCTCGGTCGGGGCGACGTTGGTGGTCGTGCCGTCGGATGTCATGGGCGGACCGGAACTCGGTGAGTTGCTGCGGACCGAGGGGGTGACACACACGATCATCACCCCGGCGGTGCTCGGCACGGTCGATCCGGCCGGTGTGGACCGGATGGAAGTGCTGTTCGTGGGTGGGGATGTCCTGACCCCGGAGCTGTTGGCAAGGTGGCAGCCGGGCCGCCGGTTGTTCAACGCGTACGGCCCGACCGAGGCGACAGTCATGGCGTCGAATGTGGAACTGGTTGCGGGGCAACATATCACGATCGGCAGGCCGATTCTGGGTAGTTCGGCGTTCGTGCTGGATTCGCGGTTGAATCCGGTACCGCCCGGTGTTACGGGTGAGCTGTATCTGGCGGGCACCGCGCTGGCTCGTGGCTACTGGAACCGCGCCGGGTTGTCGGCGCAGCGGTTTGTCGCCAATCCCTGGGCTGGGCCGGGTTCGCGGATGTATCGCACCGGCGACCTCGTGCGCTGGTACGCGGCACCGGAGCGGCGGGCGGGGAATCTCGCCGTTCCGTCGGCGGATTGGCAGCTCGACTATGTCGGTCGCGCTGATTTCCAGGTGAAGGTCCGTGGTTTCCGTATCGAGCTCGGCGAGATCGATACCGTGCTCGGCCGACATGCCGATATCGATTTCGTGGTCACGCTGGGCCGTGAGATGCCCGGTGGTGCAACGGCATTGGTGTCGTATGTGCGGGCGGCGCCGGGGCGGGTTGTAGATCCGGCCGGCCTGCGGGAGTATGCGGCCGGGATCCTGCCGTCGCATATGGTGCCCGCGGCGATTGTGGTGCTGGACCGGGTTCCGTTGACTTCGAACGGAAAACTGGACCGTAAAGCGCTGCCGGAGCCGGTGTTCCCGACGGCGGTGTCGCGTGCTCCGGTCGGCGCGGTGGAGTCGCGGCTCGCCGAGCTCTTCGCGCAGGTGCTGGGTATGGAGCGGGTCGGGGTGGACGATTCGTTCTTCGCGGTCGGCGGTGACAGCATCATGTCGATCCAGTTGGTGTCGCGGGCCAAGGCGGCGGGGATGGTGTTCACCGCGCGGGATGTGTTCGAGCAGAAGACAGTCGCGGGATTGGCTCGCGTTGCCCTGGTCGGTGCGGAGTCGGCGGCGATTCTTGCGGAGTTGCCCGGCGGCGGTGTCGGCGCGGTTCCGTTGACTCCGGTACTTGCCTGGTTCCTCGACAACGGCTCGTTCGGCCGATTCGCGCAGAGCATGGTGCTCGGATTGCCGGAGCAGATCGACCGCGCGGGTGTGGTGGCCACTGTCGGCGCGGTGCTCGAACATCATGATGTGCTGCGTTCGCGCGTGTGGCAGGCGGACGGGTCGTGGCGGTTCGAGGTGTTGGCGCGTAACACCGTCGAGGCCGACGCGCTGGTCGCCGAGGTCGAGGTGCCCGCGGGTGTCGACGAGGTCGAGTTGAACCGAATTGCCAACGCGGCCATGGATTCCGCGTTGGCCACGCTGGATCCCGCTGCGGGCCGGATGATCGCGTGCACGTGGCTGCGCAGACCCGATGCGCGCGATGCTGTCGCCGTCGCGGTCCATCACTATGCGATCGATGGTGTGTCGTGGCGCATTCTCATTCCCGACCTCGTACTCGCGTGGGCGCAGCGCGGCGCCGGGCAGCCGGTGGCGTTGCCCGCCGTCGGCACCTCCTTCCGGCGCTGGGCGCACGCCTTGGTGGAGGCGGCCGCCGCACCGGACCGTGCCGAGGAACTCGGCTATTGGCAGCGGGTGTTGGCCACACCGGATCCACTGTTCGGCGCGCGTGCCCTGGACCCGGTCGCCGATACCTTCCAGACCCGGGGCGTATTCGATATCCGGGTTCCGGTCGAAGTCGCCGACGCGGTGCTCGCCAAGGTTCCGGCGCTGTACCAGGGCGGCGCCAACGACAGCCTGCTCGCCGCGCTCGCGATGGCGGTGCGTTCCTGGCGCGCGCGGCGCGGCATCGATGCTCCGGTCACTCGGCTGCGGCTCGAGGGCCACGGTCGTGAGGAAGACGCGGTGCCCGGCGCTGACCTGACTCGCACCGTGGGTTGGTTCACCAGCATCAGTCCGGTGGCCATCGACCTGTCCGGAATCGACACCGAAGCCGCCCTCGCCGGTGGCGAGGCGACCGCCGCGGTGCTGAAATCGGTGAAGGAGCAACTGCTTTCCGTGCCCGATCGAGGCATCGGTTTCGGCATGCTGCGACATCTGAATCCGGATACCGCCGACGCGCTGGCCGGTGATCCCGGGCAGATCAGCTTCAACTACCTCGGCCGCGTCTCGGCGGGTGCGGTGCCCGACGGCCGCTCCGACTGGCTGCCTACCGGCGAACTGGGAACCATTGCCGCAGAGCCGAATCCGGACCTGCCGCTGTCCGCCGCGATCGACATCAACACGATCGTCAGCGATACCGCGGATGGCCCGCGGATGGTGGCGTCGTTCGCCTTTGCCGCCGCGATCCTCGACGAGGCGGCGGTGCGGGAGCTGGCCGAGGACTGGCTGACCGCGCTCACCGCGATCGCCGACCACACGAAGGATCCGGCCGCCGGCGGTCTGACTCCGTCGGATGTGTCGCTGGTGCAGGTCTCTCAGGTCGAGTTGGACCAGTGGCGGCGGAACCATCCTGGACTGTCGGATGTGCTGCCACTGTCACCGCTGCAGAATTCGCTGCGGGTGCTCATCGAGCTACTGGACGGATCGGTCGACGCCTACATAATCCAGCTGGCGGCGCAGCTGACCGGCGAGCTGGATATGGGCCGGTTGCGCCGAGCCGCGCAGACCATTCTGGACCGGCACGCGAACCTGCGGTCGGCCTTCGTACCCACGGCCGACGGGACGTCGGTGCAGCTGGTGGTGGACGGGGTCGAGGTGCCGTGGCAGGTTGTCGAGGGCGTGTCCGAGGCCGAGCTGCCGGACCTGCTGGTCGCCGAGCGGCGACGCGGATTCGATCCGGCGCTGGCGCCGCTGCTGCGATTCACGGTGTACACCAACGTGGGTAAACACAGCCATCTCGTGTTGACCGGACACCACATCCTGCTCGACGGCTGGTCGATGCCGCTGTTGATGAAGGAGCTCCTGGTCCTGTACGCGACCGGCGGCGACACGTCACTGCTCGCACCGGTCCGGCCCTACCGCGACTACCTGCGGTGGCTCGGGCAACAAGACCGGGAGGCCGCGGTACGCGCCTGGTCGGACGTGTTGACCGGCGCCACCGCGACCATGCTCGCCCCTGAACTGGTCTGGCCCACGGCGACCGGTGACGGGTTCGGCGTCGTTGAATTCGATCTGTCGACCGCACAGACCTCGGCGCTCACGGCGTACGCGGCTACGGCCGAGGTCACCGCCAATACGGTGATACAGGCGGCATGGGGTCTGGTCATCGCCGGTAGCACCGGACGCGACGATGTCGTCTTCGGCGCGACCGTCTCGGGCAGACCGCCGCAACTCGACGGTATCGGCGACATGATCGGCCTGTTCGTGGATGCCATCCCGGTACGGATCCGGTTCGATCGCGGCACAACGGTACGGGCTCTGCTGGCGGGTTTACAGGGCGAGCAAGCATCGCTGTTGGATCATCACCACCTCGGACTCGGCGCCATCCAACGCGTCGCCGGGCTGAACTCACCCGCGCCGACTCCGCAAGCTCCATCGGCCGGCGTCCCCAATGACGAGCTGTTCGACACGATGCTGGTCTTCGAGTCCTACCCGGTCGACGCCGAGGGGCTACAGCAGGCCGGCGGCGCCATCGACGGGCTGCGGATCGAGCAGATGCGCGGAGCCGACTTCACGCACTATCCGATCACCGTTGTGGTCTTCCTGGATGCCCGGACGCTGGTGCAGGTGAAGTACCGGCGCGATGTCGTCGCCGACGAGACGGCACAGGCCGTGGCCGATCGGCTTCGCCGCGTGCTCAGCGATCTGCCCGCGACAACGGACCGTACCGCGGCCGATATCGCGCTGCTGTGCAGCACCGAATCGGACGACCCGATCACCAGGTCTCGCTACTGGCGCACCGCATTGGCGGGCCTGTCCGATCGGCTGGCGCTGCCGACGGACCGGCCGCGCACCGCAGTGCAGTCCAATGTCCGTGGGCAGGTGGAGTTCTCGGTGCCGAACCAGGTACACCTGGGTCTCCGACAGCTCGCGCACACGGCGGGCGTCACATGGACCGCGGTGGTGCGCACGGCATTGGCGGTAGTGCTCGCGCGGCTGTCCGGCTCCGGCGACATCGCGATCGGCACTCCGATGCCAGGCGCTCGCCGTGCCGAACTGGTGCTGCGTACCCGCGTGGATCGGGCCGCGCGCTTCACCGACCTCCTACCGGAGGCACACGAGCATGAACTGCAAGGGTTCAGGCACGCGGGTATTCCGTTCGACGAGTTGGTGGATCTGTTGGGTGCGCGGCGGTCGCCGGATCGGCATCCCCTGTTCCAGGTGGCCCTGTCGTTCCAGAGTCCGCCGGATGCGGTCGGGGATCTGGCATTGGCGATCTCGGCCGCGGATGGCGACTCGGACCGGATGCGCGGCGAAATGTCTTTCGTGCGTGATCTTTTCGATGACCGTACGGCGCAGATGTTCACCCGGCGGTTCGTTCGGGTACTGGCGGCGGTCGTGGACGAGCCCGCGACGCGGGTGCGCGATCTGCCGCTATTGGTCGGCGACGAGTACGAGTGGCTGACCCGGATGGGCGGCGGCGCCCCGGCTACCGTCGGGATGCTGCCGGATCTGCTGACCCGGGGAGTCGGGTTCGGGCGTGATCGGGTCGCGGTGCGCGACGCGGGGCGGGCATACACCTACGGTGAACTCGACGAACTGTCGTCACGTCTGGCGCGCGTACTGATCGATCGAGGTGTCGCGCCGGAGACGGTGGTGGCGCTGGCGATGCGACGTTCGTACGAGATGATCGCCGCGGTATGGGCGGTCGCCAAGGCGGGTGGCGCGTATCTGCCGGTCGATCCGAGCTATCCGGCGCAACGGGTGCGGCACATGGTGGCCGATTCCGGTGCGGTGGTAGGCATTACGGTCGCCGAGCACGCGGATCTCCACGACACGGTGGACTGGCTGGTGTTCGACGATCCCGCGGTGCTCGCACGCTGCGCCGCCCACTCGGCGGCCGCGGTGACCGACGCGGACCGTCGTGCCCCGCTGCGCATGTCGCATCCGGCCTATGTGATCTACACGTCGGGGTCTACCGGATTGCCCAAGGGGGTCGCCGTCACCCATGCCGGGTTGGGTGGACTCGTCGGCCACACGGTCGATATGCTCGGACTCGAGCCGCAACATCGGATGCTGCATGTCTGTTCGCCGAGTTTCGACCAATCGGTCGAGGAGTGGTCCAGCGCGTTCTACAGCGGCGCCACCCTGGTGATCGCCGCGCCGGATATCGTCGGCGGCACCGAACTTCGTGACCTGCTGCGTGGCGAACGGGTGACGCATACGATCATCACCCCGGCGCTGCTCGGCACCGTCGATCCCGCCGGCCTGGACGATTTGGCGGTGGTGTCCGCAGGCGGCGAGGCCACCACTCCCGAACTGCTTGCCAGGTGGCAGCCGGGTCGCCGCTTCGTCAACGGATACGGTCCGACCGAGGCGACGATCGGCGCAACCTATACGACTCTGCTTGCGGGACAACGGGTGACGATCGGCCGTCCGGTCCCCGGCGGGTGGGCGGCGGTGCTCGATGAGCGGTTGCACCCGGTGCCCGCGGGCGTCACCGGTGAGCTGTATCTGGCGGGCCCGGCACTGGCCCGCGGCTATCACGGGCGTTCCGGTGCGACGTCGCAACGTTTCGTCGCGAATCCGTGGGGTCGCCCGGGTGACCGGATGTACCGGACCGGTGATCTGGTTCGATGGGTCGAGGTACCGAATGCCACGGCAACCGGTTGGGAGTTGGAGTACCTGGGCCGCACGGACTTCCAGGTGAAGATCCGCGGCTTCCGCATCGAGCTCGGGGAGATCGACGCGGTGCTCACCGCGCACCCCGACGTCGACTACGCGGTGACCCTCGGGCGCGAAAATCCCAGCGGGGACACGATTCTGGTGTCGTATGTAATGGGCCGGTCGCTGGATCCGGAGCAACTGACGCGGTGGGCTGCGCGAAGCCTGCCGTCACATATGGTTCCCGCGTCGGTCGTGGTACTCGACGAGATCCCACTGACCGCGGTCGGCAAGCTCGACCGAAATGCGCTCCCCGAACCGCAGTTCGCGGCGCGCACCTACCGGGAACCGTCGACGGTGGCCGAACGGGCCGTGGCCGGTGTCTTCGCCGAGGTACTCGGCGTCGAGCGGATCGGCGCAGACGACGATTTCTTCGAGCTGGGCGGCAATTCGCTGCTCGCCACGCGGGTGACCGCTCGCCTCGGCATGACGATGGACGCCCGGGTTCCGGTGCGTGTGTTGTTCGCCGCGCCCACCGTCGCCGGTTGTGCGCGGGAGGTGGCGAAGCTCACCGGTACCGGGAGTCGCCGCGCCCTGGTGGCGGGCCCACGGCCGGAACGAGTTCCGCTCTCGCCCGCACAGCAACGGATGTGGTTTCTCAACAGGTTCGATATCGAGTCGACCGCATACAACATTCCTGTCGCCATCCGCCTGACCGGCGAACTGGATATCGCCGCGCTGGGGCAGGCATTCACCGATGTCGTTGTGCGACATGAGATCCTGCGAACCATATATCCGCAGCCAGGGGACGCAGCGGATCCGGTGCAGGTGATCCTGCCTCCCGGCCACTCCCAGGTGCCGCGGCTGGAGGTTCGGACCGTCGATGCCGCCGAGGTGGAATCGGCTGTGCTGGAACTTGTTTCGACGACGACCTTCGACGTGACCGCCGAGGTGCCCGTCCGCGCCGTGCTGTTCCGGGTCGCGGACACCGAATTCGTGCTGGCCATGGTCGTCGACCACATCGCGGGTGACGGCTACTCCGGTGGCCCGCTCACTCGTGATCTGGCGTCGGCATACGCGGCTCGCGCACTGGGCCGGGCCCCGGATTGGTCGCCGCTGGCCGTGCAGTACGCGGATTACACGCTGTGGCACCGTGCGCTGCTCGGCAGTGCGGACCAGCCGGGGTCGATGGCGGCCGAGCAGATCGCATACTGGCGGCGAGCCCTTGCCGACCTGCCGGATCAGCTGGAGTTACCGACAGACCGGCCCCGGCCGGCGGTGCAGTCGTTCGCAGGCGGCCGAGTGGAGCTGCACATCGATGCGCGTGCGCATGCGGCGTTGGCGGGTCTGGCACGAGCCGAGGGCGCGACGCTGTTCATGGTTGTGCATACCGCGCTGGCGGTGTTGCTGGCTCGCTTGTCCGGCACCGACGATATCGCGATCGGTACACCGATAGCGGGCCGGGGCGAGGCGGTGCTGGACGATCTGATCGGCATGTTCGTCAACACCCTGGTGTTCCGTACCCGGGTGGATGCGGAGGCCGGTTTCACGGAGTTGCTTGCGCGGCAGCGCGATATCGATATCCAAGCGTTCGCCCATGCCGATGTGCCGTTCGAGCAATTGGTCGAAGTGCTCAATCCGGTGCGCTCGACGGCGCGGCATCCGCTGTTCCAGGTGGGGCTGTCGTTCCAGAATCTGGCTCCGGCCAGGATGGAGTTGCTGGGCTTGACCGTCACGGCGTTGGCACAGGATCGACAGCTGTCGCAGTTCGATCTGCATGTGATCATGGCCGACAGCTACGACGAGGACGGTGCGCCGACGGGAATCGGCGGCTTCTTCACCTATGCCGCGGATCTGTTCGACGAGGCGACGGTGCGGAGTTTCGTGGACCGGTTCGCGCGTGTTCTCGATGCCGTGATCGCGGATCCGCAGGTGCCGGTCGGTGCCCTCGATCTGCTCGCGACCGACGAACGCACACGGATCCTCACGGCATGGAACGACACCGCGCACCAGGTGAATACGGCCGCCACCTTGGCGTCGCTGTTCGACGAGACTGTCGCTGCCACACCGGAGTCCACGGCGCTGGTCGCCGCCGATGGTACCCGGATCACCTACGGTGAGCTGGATGGACGCGTGAACAAGGTTGCGCGATACTTGATTTCGTCGGGTGTGGGCCCGGAGTCACGGGTGGCGTTGGCTATTCGGCGTTCGGTGGATCTGGTCGTCGCGATGTACGCGGTCAGCAAGGCCGGCGGTGTGTACATGCCGGTCGATCCGGATCAACCCGCGCAGCGAACCGACTACATGCTCGAGACGGCGGCACCGGTTTGTGTGCTGACGAATACCGATGCGGATTTCGGAACCTCCGCTGCGCCGGTGGTGCTGATGGATCGACTGGACCTGTCCTCGGTGGAGGCGACCTCGATCACCGACGCGGAGCGGATCGCGCCGTTGCGCGCCGAGCACGCGGCCTATGTGATCTTCACGTCGGGTTCCACCGGTCGCCCGAAAGGGGTCGCGATCACACACGGTGCGATTGTCAACCAGTTGCTATGGAAGACAGCGCAATTCGGATTGACCGCCGATGACGCGGTGTTGCTGAAGACGGCGGCGACGTTCGATTTGTCGGTGTGGGAATTCTGGTCGGCCGCGGCCTGCGGCGGCCGCCTGGTAATCGCCGCGCCGGATGGCCACCGCGACCCGGGATACCTGAACGAGCTGATGACACGTGCGGGCGTGACCACGCTGCACGCGGTGCCGTCGATGCTGGACGCATTGCTGACGAGTCGGCTGCCGGACTCGTTGCGCCAGGTGCTGGCGATCGGTGAGACCCTGCCTGCCGCGCTGGCGCGCCGATTCGCTGCGGCGGCGCCCGATGCGTCGCTGTACAACCTGTACGGTCCGACCGAGGCGGCGGTGTCGATCACCAGCCACAAGGTGGACAGGTTCGATGAACCGGCCGTGCCGATCGGCAGACCGGCGTGGAACAGTCGGGTATACGTGCTGGATTCGCGGTTGCGCCCGGTTCCGGCCGGCGTCGCGGGTGAGTTGTACTTGGCCGGAGGACAGTTGGCGCGTGGCTACTTCGGTCGCGCTGACCTGACGGCGGATCGTTTCGTCGCCAACCCGTTCCAGCCGGGTGCCCGGATGTATCGCACCGGCGATCTGGTGGCATGGAATGCCGAGGGCGAGCTCGACTATCGGGGCCGTACCGATTTCCAGGTGAAGATTCGTGGCTTCCGCATCGAACTCGGCGAGATCGATGCGGTACTGGCCGCCCATGCCGAAGTGGATTTCGCCGTCACGATCGGCAGGGAGAATTCCGCTGGGGCAACGGTTCTGGTGTCGTACGTGGTGGCCGCCCAGGACCAGGTGATCGATGCGGATCGGCTGATCCGCTGGGCCGCACGGACCTTGCCGTCGCATATGGTGCCCTCGGCGATCGTCGTCCTCGACGACGTCCCGTTGACCCAGGTCGGCAAGCTCGATCGCGCGGCGCTGCCCGAACCGGAGTTCGGGACCCGCGTCTACCGCGCACCGACGACAGCGCTCGAGACCATGGTCTGCGAGATTTTCGCGGAGGTACTGGGTCTGGATCGCATCGGATTGGATGACAACTTCTTCGAACTCGGCGGCAATTCACTGATCGCGACCAAGCTGACGGCTCGGTTGAGCGAGGCGATGGCCGAAACGATTCCGGTGATGTGGGCGTTCACCGCCCCCACCCCCGCGGGCATCCTCGCGGAGTTGCGCGCGCGCGGCGCGGCGGGCGCCGGTGCCGACGCGGCATTCGATGTGCTGTTGCCGCTGCGGGTTTTCGGCACCGCCGAGCCGCTGTTCTGCATCCATCCGATCGGGGGCATCGCGTGGTCGTTCGCCGGGCTGGCAGCCCATCTCGATGCGGATCGGCCCATTTACGGACTCCAGTCACCCGCGCTGAGTTCGGCGGACCCACTGCCGGATTCGATCGAGGATTGGGCGCGGCACTACGTCAAATACATTCGTGAGGTGCAACCGGAGGGGCCCTACCACCTGCTCGGCTGGTCACTAGGCGGTGTGCTCGCCCATGCCATGGCCGTCCAACTCCAGGACGAAGGCGCGCAGGTGGCGCTGCTGGGCATGATGGACAGTCGACTACTCGACATCGGCGCCGGATCCAAACTCGCGGGGATCAAGGTTACGGCGCCGGACCTGCTCGGTGGACTGCTCGGCGCTCGGGCCGCGGAATTCGGCCTGGACGAAACGGTGGAATTGTCCGAGCTGGCACAGCGATTGAGCGCGCTCCCCGAGCCGTTCGCATCCTTCGGGGCCGCGCGGATCGAACGGGTCGTGGCCGCGGCGATCGATTCGGCGGCTCTCGACGCGGCATATCGAGCGCGGCCCTTCGATGGCGACCTCGTCTATTTCACTGCGGCCCACGACGATCCGACGGGTTCCGTCGGCGCCGCGACCTGGACGGCAGCAGTGGCGGGTTCCGTGCACAACCACCCGGTGGCCACCACACACTGGCGGATGACCACTGATGCGGCGCTCCGGAGCATCGCGGAGGTTCTGCGCGAGTGGTTGTGACTCGCGGCTGCGGCGTGGTCAGTGTGTGATGAGGGTGTCGAGTTCGCCGGCGAACAGTAGGGCCGGGTCGAATTCCATTGATACGGCAGTACGGTCACCCTCATCTCTCGACGTCATCCCGCTGGCGAACGGCCGTGCGCCCTCGCGGACCACGACAACATGGGCCGTGAGCACCCGACAAGCCCCGGGTTCCACCGGCCACATCAAGAGGGGCGGCAGTGAAAATCATTGGTGCCGTCCGGTGAACGCGGTCTACGGTGGGCCCGTGACTACCGATGTGCGGGGTTCCTACGATGCGCGGTTCGCCGGTGTCGCCGAGGCACTCGCAGCATCGCTGAACGCCGACGATGTCGGCGCGTCGGCGGCGGTGTACGTAGACGGCGAACCCGTGGTCGACATCTGGGGCGGCTACGCCGACGCGGATCGCACCGTGCTGTGGGAGGCGGACACCATCGTCAACGTCTGGTCGACGACCAAGACGATGGTTGCATTGTGCGCGCTGATATTGGCCGACCGTGGCGAACTCGATCTGAACGCGCCGGTCGCCAGGTACTGGCCGGAGTTCGCGGCAGCGGGCAAACACGCTGTGCTGGTACGGCATCTACTCGGTCACACCGCGGGTCTGCCGGTATGGGACGACCCCATCGCGGCCGCCGACCTGTACTCGTGGCCGACCGCCACCGCGCGTCTTGCCGAACAGCCTGCCCAATGGGAACCGGGCACCGAGGGGGGTTACCACTCGATCACCTTCGGCTTCCTCGTCGGTGAGGTCATCGCCCGGGTGACCGGACGCAGCGTGGGCACATTTTTCGCCGAGGAAGTGGCCGCGCCGTTGGGCGCGGACTTCCACATAGGGCTATCCCCCGAGCACGACCATCGCGTTGCCGCGCTCGTCCCCGCGCCCGAGGGGGACCGCCCCGAGGGATTCTCGGTCGGAGTGTCGGACGCCAACACCTCGGCGTGGCGGCGCGCGGAGATCCCGGCCATCAACGGGCACGGCAACGCACGCTCGGTCGCCGCGGTCCAGTCGATACTCGCTTGCGGCGGCAGTGTCGGCGGTGTTCGCCTGCTGTCGCAGCCAGGCTGTGATCGCGTATTCGAAGCACAATTCCACGGCCGGGATCGTGTGCTGGAACGGCCGATCCGCTGGGGCATGGGCTACCGCCTCGAGGGTCGCACCTGCTCCTGGGGCGGATGGGGCGGCTCCCTGGTGCTCGTCGATTTCGAGCACCGCATGACAGTGTCGTATGTGATGAACCAGGTGCTGTGGACCGACGACAATATGCGAGCCCTGAGCATCGTGATCGCCGCCTACGATGCACTGACCACCTGACGGCGACCACCATCTCACACGGGTGCGTCGCGCCACCAGCGCTCGTAGAGGTCCTGGCCCGAGGTGCCGCCGGACACCCCCATGGTGCAGTTCGTCCGCGCGGGGTCGTCGAATCGGACCAGTAGCTCTCCGGTGGGCCCGGTCACGCCGATGGTGTCGTACCAGCTGGCATGACCCTTTCCCGTTGGCCGCTCCCAGCTTTCCGCACCGACGAAGGATCCGCCCTGCGACGGCACGAATTCGTCGGCCGGTTTGTCGATCCCGCACCGCACCAGGATGCGGGCAACCGGATCTCGGTTTCCGTTGCAGGCCAACGAGTTCATCGAATCCCGCGTCTGTCTCGCGTCGATCGGCCGCTGATCGCCATCGATCGCGACGCATCGCAGACCCTGAAAACCACTGTCGGTCTGCGTTTTCGGAAGCAGTTGCGGGAAGGCCTTGATCACCCGCTCGTGCGCCGCCCAGGAATTCGGGTCGACCGGTTCGGTCACGGACGGCACGCTCGACAGCACGTCCGTCGGCGACGACGCCGGAGGCTGGGTCGAATTACGGTTCAGCACAAAAATACTCGCGATCGCCAAGACAGCCGATCCGGTTGTCCTGCAATCGATTCGACCAGAATACTGGCCGGTTTGACGTCACGGTGCAGCATGCCTGCCCGATGCGCGTGATCGAGACCGCGAGCGGCGGCGCCGATGATGTGCAGGACGCGCTGCGGGGACAAGTACGCCGGTCCGGGGGCCGCCGCCGACTTCAGTACGGGATGGGCTTGTTCTCCTCGGCCCAGGACTGCTCGATATCGCTGCCGATCGGCGGCGGGAAGAGCCCGGCGATCATCCAGGTGTCGCGGGCGACCTCGTTGATATTGAATTCCAGGTACAGACCGCGGTCGTGGGTATAGGGGGCCATGAGGGTGTCGAGGCCGCGGGTCATGCGCTTTCGCATTTCGGGGTCGTCGAGTTGCCGGGCGAGGTGGTCGATGGTGACGCGCACCGAGGCGGCGGTGGGTTTGCCGCCCACGTAGAAGGAGTCGGCAGAGACCTCGTGGAAGAGGGCTACGGCGTAGAACTCCGGCAGGCCGACGCGGGCGTAGTAGGCGGTGATGTCCCGGGCGAGGTTTTGCTTGTCCTGCGGGGTGTAGGTGTTCGCGGGGTGGTAGATGTGCCAGAGCGGCATGGCGAATTCCTTTGGGCGAAGCGGCGTCTCAGCGACGGAAGGGCAGGACGAGGTTTTCGACGGGACCGGACAGGGATGCCTTCACCTGCCGGGTGAACTCATCGACGAGGACTTCGTGCGCACCCTGCTCCAAGCCATCGGCGAGTGCGGCGGCGACCACGGCGGGACTGAGCTTGACGGCGTCTATGGCCTTCACCATGTCGGTCTCGGCGAAGGCGAGGTGGACACCGACGACCTGGGTGCCCTGCGCCGCCAGTTCGATGCGCAGGGAATTGGTCAGAGACCACAGGGCGGCCTTCGACGCACCGTAGGCCGCGGCCCCCGAGCTCCAGGACAGCACGGAGTGGATATCCACCAGTGCGCCACCACCATTGGCGGCGAGGATGGGAGCGAATGCCTGGGCGATGCGCAGGGGACCGAAGACGTTGGTCTCGAATGTTTCGACCACATCGGCCATTTCGGCATGCAGCAGCGGCGCGGGGCGCAGTACACCGGCGTTGTTGATAACGATGTTCACATCACCGGCCCGTTCTGCCACCGCCGCAACCGAATCCGGGTCGGTGACCTCCAGTTCGAGCGGGACGACGCGAGCATCATCGCCCGCCTCGGGCTTGCGAGCGGTTGCGTAGACCTTGGCCGCGCCACGCGCCAGGAGTTCCTCGGTGAATGCTCGGCCGAGGCCGCGTTGCCCGCCGGTCACCAGGGCGATAGCACCTTCGATTCTGGTCATGTCTGCCTTCCTGATTCGTTCGCTGTAGCTGACTATATAAAACTATAGCCAACGTTCCGCTCACACGACAACGCCGACCCCCAGCGCGGCATTCGACACGTCGGGTCAGCGGCAGAGGGTGGCGGGGCGCGGCTGAAGCATCACTGCCACGCTCTGATATCGAGGCCCGAGCCGGCTGGGTATTCGAATCGTGCGGAGCAAGTCGGCGCGCGGATCTCAGCGCTCGTTCGAGCCCAGCTCCGGGAATCGGTCGAGCAACTGAGCCAGACAGCGGCGCACCTCGCGCATGTCCCGATCCAGCAACCGGGCCTCGGTGGTCGCCCGCGGCGCCCCGCGCCGGGTCAGCTGGGTTCGCAGCATTGCATCAAGGGCAGTGGCCTCGGCTTCGAGCAATCTGTAGAAGACGCGCGCCTGGGCCACATCGGATTCGTCACGCACTCGATGCTCGCGTCAGGCTGTCCGTTCCGACAGGCATCGAGCAGTTCGACATTCGTACATCTGACAGACACCCATGATTCATATTGTCCGGTGTCTGCCTGCTGGTCAATCGGTCGGCTCATGGCCGGCGATCAGGATCGGTCAATGGTTGCCGAGGAAATCCTGGAGCAGTGCCGTGATCGCGGTCGGCTGTTCCAAACTGCTGGTGTGGCCACAATCGGCGATGGTGTGCAGTCGAGCGCCCGGGATCAACTCGGCGATGCGCTCGGATCGCGCAGGCGGCGTCGCTGTGTCGTCGATGCCGACGACCACGAGCGTCGGCGCCGTGATGGCGGTGATCTCGTGCTCGACCGACGCACGATCGGCAACACCGAGCACCGCCTTGCGCACGGCCGCACGATCGCAGCGCCCCAGGCCGGCGGCCCACTTGTCGATCGCGGGTCTGTTGGCGGGGTTCGCGAGGAAACTCGGACCGAAGAGGTGGGGTTCGATCTTGCCGAGAATCGGTCGGGCACCGAACAGTCGCAATGCCAGCGCCAGCCGCTTGTACTCGCCGATCTTGTTCGGATCCTCTGGCTCGGCGCTGCTGTCCAACAACGTCAGTGTGCGTAGCAGCGCGGCGTGGCGCGCCGCGATTCGCTGCCCGATGAAGCCGCCCATGGACAGACCGACCCAGTGCACCGGAGCAACCTCGAGGCGCCGGAGCAGCGCGACGGCGTCGCCGGTGAGGGTGTCCATGTCATAGCCGCGGGTGGTTGCCGGACTCGCGCCCTGCCCTCGCCAGTCGATCGTGATGCAGCGGTAGTGCGCGCGCAAGACCTCGATCTGCGGCTGGAACATCCAGCCGCCGAACAGCAGTCCGTGACCGAATACCACGGTAGCCGCCTCCGGCCGGTCGGCCGGGGCTCCGGTGTCGGTGTAGGCGATCTGTGCGCCATCGATCGTTATTGTCGGCACGATTGCGTCCGTCTCCCGAAAAACTTTGCGCTACACCGAGATCGATAGTTCGGCGGGGCCACGCACGTTGATCCGGCCGTTCCAGCGCAGTTCCTCGACGACGGCGTCGGGGAAGCGCGCCACGAAGTGTGAGAAGGCGACTCGGGCCTCGAGCCGAACCAGCGCCGCACCCAGGCAGCGGTGGATGCCCGCACCGAACGAGAGGTTCTGCTGCGCGTTCGGCCGGTCGAGGCGCAATTCGTCGCCGTCCGCGCCCCAGAACTCCGCATCGCGATTGGCGGCGGCGACACAGGCCAGCACCAAACTGCCGGGCGGGATCTCCGCGCCGCCGATGGGCAGGGGGTCGACGGTGATCCGGCGCATCAGTTGCACCGGGGTGTCGTATCGGAGCAGTTCCGCGACGGCGTTGTCGGCAAGTCCCGGGTCTTCCCGGAGCCGTCGAGCCTGGTCGGGATGTCGCAGCAGGGCAAGGATCCCGCCCGCGAGGTGATTCACGGTTGTTTCGTGGCCCGCGATGTAGAGCAGCATGACCTGGGCGACCAGTTCGTCCTCGCTCAAGACATCGCCCTCGTGTTCGGCGGTGATCAGCCTGGTCAGCAGGTCGTCGCCGGGTGTGGCGCGTTTCCAGCGGACCAGTTCACCGACCATCGCGAACAATTCCTGGTTGGCCGACCGGACCTTGGCCTGCAGGTCCGGATCGGAAAGGGGTTCCAATGCCAGCACCAGAATCGCGGTGAGTTCGCGCAGCCGGGTGTGCTCCACTACCGGGACACCCAGCATCTCCGAGATGATCCCGAACGGCACCGGAAACGCCAGTTCCGCAACGACATCCGCGGTGCCCGCCTCGGCGATGCGGTCCAAGGCGGCGTCGACGAGTGCCTCGGCCCTCGGCTGCAACGCCTCGATCGCGCGGGTCGTGAACGCCTTGGCGACCAGGCGGCGCAGCCGGGTGTGATCGGGCGGATCCCGGTCCAGCATGGATAGTCCGCGCATCATGCGGTTTTCTTTGCCGAGCTTGCTGCTGTCGCTCTTCCACGACGGCAGCCGGGTCAAGTACTGCTCGTCGACGGACTGCGCCGAGCGCTGCAGCCCGGCGACATCCTCGTACCTCGACACGATCCAGAACCCGAGTGGATGCTCGTGCGTCGGTGCGGTGCTGCGCAGCCGGGCATAGTGGGGATATGGATCCGCGGCGAAGCCCGCGACGAACGGGTCGAACACGAATGCGTCGGAGGTCATGGCCACTACTCCCGGTCCGGTTTGAACAGCTTCACGTTTCGCATGGTCACAAGTGCTGTGGCACAGAGTGTTTCGCCGTCTTCGTCGACCGAGTAAACGTCTGCCGCGGCGATCGTGATGAGCGCGCCCGGCTTGATCACCCGGCCGCGGGCGACGACCTTCGGGCCCTTCGCCGGGGCGAGGATCTTCACCGTGTAGTCGATCGTCATGTTCACCCATCCCGGCTGCAGCAGGGTCCCGGCCGCGGAACCGGCGGCGAAATCTGCCAGGGAGCCGAGCACGCCGCCCTGGAAGAACCCGTCGTGCTGGGTGAGTTCCTTGCGATGCGGCTGGACTATCTCGGCTTCGCCGGGAGCCACCCGACCGAATTCGAAACCCAAATGCTGGGCAGCGGGCATGCTGAGCACCGCGCCCGTCACGGCCGCTTCGAAATCGGGGTTTTCCGCTTGCCAGATCTGCATGTGCTCAGCTCCTTGCTCGAAGTTCTACGGATTCTTCGCCGTGTGGTGACCAGGTCCCGAATCCGCCTGCCAGATACCGTTTTCTGGCTGCTGAACGCATGATCTTTCCACTGCTGGTCTTCTGCACCTGGCCGGCCGTGGTCAGCACCACCTCGCCGATGGCCAGTTCGTGCTCCCGGACGACCGCCGTCCTGACCGCGCCCACGATGTCGGCGACATCGGCCTCCGGCGCGTCACGCTTGACCTCTTGCACCACAACGAGTTTCTCGCCGTCACGCCCGGGCACCGAGAACACCGCGCCACCGCCGATCCGGAGCGCGGGATGCGCGGACTGAACGGTGTGTTCGATGTCGTGCGGGTAATAGTTCCGCCCGCGGACGATGACGAGGTCCCCGAGCCGGCCCACCACATACAGCTCACCGTCCACCACGACACCGAGGTCGCCGGTGCGCAGGTAGGTTCGGGCGGGATCGTCGGCGCATCGCGCGTGGAAGGTCTCGGCCGTCGCCGCTGGCTTCTCCCAATAGCCCTGTGCGACATGCTCTCCCGACACCCAGATCTCGCCGATCCGTTCCGGCGGGCAGGGCTGCCCGGTTTCGGAATCCACGATGCGCAGTTCTTGCTCCGCGAGCACACGCCCCGAGCCGACAAGGGTGCGGGCCCGCTCGGCCGCCGCATCGGCGTAACGACCGCAGCCGAGTGCATCGGGATCCACGTCGAGCGTCAGCGGACCGCGCCCTTTCCGGCTGCCCGCGACGAGCAAGCTGGCCTCGGCGAGGCCGTAGCACGGATACAGCGCCCGAGCATCGAACCCGTGCGGTGCGAAGGTTTTCGCGAATCGGGACAAAGTCCCGGCGCGGATCGGCTCGGCTCCGTTGAACGCCACCTTCCAGCTGCTCAGATCCAACTCGAGCACCTCTCCCGCGGCGCGCGCGACACAGGCGTCGAAGGCGAAGTTGGGGCCACCGCTGGTGTGCGCGCGATACCGGGAGATGACCTCCAGCCACAGCAGCGGTCGGCGAATGAACGTCGTCGGCGACATCAGTACGCTGGTCGCCCCCACATACAGCGGCTGCAGCACGTTGCCGATCAAACCCTGGTCGTGGAAGAAGGGCGCCCAGCCGACCACGGTCGAGTCCCGGTCGTGGCCGAACGCCTGCCGAATCATCTCCTCGTTCGCCATCAAGTTCCGATGCGAGACCATGACCCCTTTGGGAGCCGCCGTGGAACCGGACGTGTACTGCAGGAACGCGACGGCATCGAGCTCGGCGACGGTGGGCGTGACGCCCGCCCCCGCCACGGGCAACTCGTCGACGGCAAGCCAATGCCGGGCCGCACAGATCGGCGCCAGCGCCGGTCGCAGCGTCGCGATCATCGCACCGAGCGTCAGCACCGCGACTGGCCCGCAGTCGACGGTGATGGCTCGCGTCGCCTCCTGCACCTTGTCGCGGCGCGGCGGATTCAGCGGCACCGCGATGACACCCGCATAGAGGCAACCGAAGTACGCGACGATGAAATCCAGGCTCTGCGGGAACACCAGCAGCGCGCGGTCCCCCGGCGCGCACCGGGATTCGAGCTCCGCCGCCACCGCCAGCGCCCGGTCGTGCAATGCGCGGTAGGTCAGTGTGGTTGTCTCCGAACCGTTCTCGTCCAAGAACACATAGGCGGTCCGGTCGGGCTCGTCGACGGCGCGGCGCTGCAGGATGTCGGGAAGCAGGATTGGGTGCGGCACGTCGGTCCTCACAACAATGCGGTAGTCATCGCCGCCGCGATGGCCACTCGATGCCGATGGTGGAAGTAGTGATCGCCGGAAAATCCGTGGATCGCGAAGCCGCCGCCCGTCAGCTCATGCCATGCCGCGATCTCGGCCGGGTCGACCACCGGGTCCTCGGTGCCGTAGAACGCCGTGATCGGGCAGCCCAGCCTGGGCAGCGGCTGATAGTGGTATTCCTCGGAGAGCTCCAGGTCGGCGCGGGTCAGTGGTAGTGCGTAGCGCAGGAAGGCGGCGCTGCGTCCCGCCGCACCCCATGCGTTCATCGCGGTCAGCGCCGCGGCGAAATCGTCTTCGGCCAGATGGTGAATCGGTGTGCGGCTCGAAATCAATTGCGGCGCACGACGGCCGGAAACGAACAGGTGCGTCGCCGGTCTGCCCGCCGCCGCGAGCGCGCGGGCCAGCTCGAACGCCACCAGCGCTCCCATGCTGTGGCCGTAGATCGCCACTCGCGCACCGCCCAGCTGCTCGAGCTGCGGCATCAACCCGTCCACCGCGTCACCGACGCGGCGCAGCGCCTGCTCGCCGGACAGATCCTCCCGGCCGGGGAGCTGGACCCGGACCGCGGCGATGTCCCGCGGGAACAGGTCCAGCCAGCGGTTGAACGATGACGCGCCCGCACCAGCGTGGGGTATGCAAACCAGCTGTACGGGGGCCTCGGCGCGCTCCTGCCGCAGCCAGGTCCTAGTCGATCGCAGGACGGTCATCGGACGCTCCGGAGTGTGACCGGTAAGTTTTTCAACCCACGAACAATGAAACTGTGGTCCTGCCATGCCAACTCGCCATCCGGTGACTCCAGGTCCGGTGAGTGCCGGTACAAGTATTCGAAAGCGATCTCCGCCTGCAGTTCGGCGAGCAGCCCACCCAGGCAACCGTGCATGCCGTGGCCGAAGGCGAGATGATTGCCTGCGGTGCGGGTCAGATCGAACTCGTCGGGTCGGTCGAAGACGGCGGGGTCGCGGTTGGCGGCGCCCAGGCACACCAGGACTTGGTCGCCTGCCGATACCCGTTTCCCATCGATATCGGCGTCGCGGGTGGCCAGACGTTTGGTCAGCTGGAGCGGACAGTCATAACGCAGCGCCTCCACGACGGCGGCCCTGACCAACGTGGGCCTGCGCCGCAGCAGCGCGGCCTGATCCGGATGCCGCAGCAGTGCCAGCACACCGTTACCGATCAACGATTTCGTGGTCTCGTTGCCCGCGACGAAACACATGATGCAGACGAAGATCAGCTCCTCGTCGCTGAGCATGTCGCCACCCGCCGTGCGCGCGGCGAGCAGCCGACTGATCAGGTCGGCGCCGGGCCGGGATCGGCGCTCGGCGAGCACCCCGTCCAGGGCGGTAGCGAACTCTTCGACCACAGCACAGACGCGTGCCAAGTCCTCGGCCTTCATCAGTCCTGGTTCCAGCAGGAACCGAATGTCGTGGGTCCATGGGCCGACCCGTTCGCGCAGGTCGCCGGGAAGGGCCATCCATTCGCACAGCACCGTCACCGGCAAGGGCGCGGCCAACTCGGTGATCACGTCCAGGCCGCCCGCGTTCCAGGCTCGCCGCATCAGGTCCTCGGCGACCCGGGTGACCAGGGGGCGCAGCTCGGCGACCGCCCGGGCGGTGAACACCCGATTCACCAGTCCGCGCAGCCGTGCATGGTCCGGATTGTCGGTGAACACCAACGACTTACGGCCCAGCCGCTCGATCCGCGCGACATTGTGCTGCCCGAATCGCTCGGCCTGCTCGCCCACCAGCCGCGGAATCAGTCCAGCGCTGTACGAGCGGTCGTGCAGGACCCCGCGCACATCGCTGTGTCGGGTGAGCACCCACATCCCCAGTGTCTTGTGCACCGGCTGGGTCTCACGCAGTTGCCGGTAGAGCGGGTAGGGGTCGCGGCGGAACTCCGCGCTGAAGGGGTTGAACCGGACACGTGGCCGAATCGGCTCGGCCTGGCCGGGTGTTCGCACCGTCATCCGGCCCGCACTCCTCGACCGAAGAATCCGTCGCCATAGGGTGCCAGCACGAGCCGCAGCAGACCGATCTTGCCCATCCGGAAGCCGAGCGCGGAGAGCTTGAGGTAGCGCTCGTAGCGAGCGACCACCTCGGTGCCGACGATCTCGGCGGCTTCGGCACGGTTCGCCCGAAGTCTGCGCGCCCATTCCTCGCAGGTCCACGCATAGTCGAGACGCCCATTGGTGAGGCAGCGGATCTCGAAGACGCCTTCGGCCGCGGCCGCGATCTCGGCGAGCGTCGGCAGGTCCGCGTCGGGGAAGATCTCCCGCTGCATGAACGTGTTCGCATGCTCGCGCTCCATATTGGCGTAGACGATCGTTTGCAGCGACAGCACGCCGTCGTCGTTCAGCCAGTTGCGGCAGCGGGTGAAGAACTCCCGGTACACCCGAATCTTCTCGGCAGGCGAATCATCCGGCCGGGCAAAGTGTTCGAAGGCGCCGATCGAGATGATGCCGTCGAAACGGATGTCCGGCTCGTAGTGCATCCAGTTCTCCAGCCGCACTTCTATGCCTGGAAAGTCGCGCGACCGCACGAACTCGGCCTGCTCGGCGCTGAGGGTGAGCCCGACCGACCGCGCGACCGCGCGCTGCTCCGACAGGCGTTGCAGGATCGCACCCCACCCGCACCCGATGTCCAGCACCGCCGCGGCGCTGTCGGCGCCGATCGCGTCCAGATGGAACCGCAATTTCCGTTCCTGAGCGGCTTCCAAGGTGTCGGCGCTGCTCTCACGCAACGCACAGGAGTAACTCAACGACGTATCGAGCCACAGCCGATAGAAGTCGTTGCCCGCGTCGTAGTGGTGCCGGATCGCGGCCGCCGCCGCATCAGCGCGATCATCGCCGATCGTCGCGGACACGGCTACGCCACGCTCCGCCGGCTCTGCTCGTGCAGATAGCCGGCCACCGCGTTGATATTGGGGTTCTCGAAGAGATCCTCGGGCGCCAGATCGACGCCATAGCGCGCCTCGACTTCGATCAGCAACGCAACCGCGAGAGCGGAGTCGACTCCCATCCGGTCGAAGTCCGCGGCCGGGTCCACCGCTTCCGCCGGAATCTCGAGCAAATTTCCGAGATATTCCCTGCACCACCGGACGATGGCGTCTCTACTTGTGTCCACTGGGTGTATTCCTCACGCTGCGTTACCGACGGGTTCAGTGTTTCCGGAAATACGTTTGGCGGCCATCCGCGGCGCGGACGGCATTTTCAGATCCGAGGCCAGACCGAATATCTCCAGCAGTTTGATGAGCCAGAAACCGGGATCGAGCCGGTACCAGTCCAAACCGAAGGAAGGCGATTCGGGGAATGCGTGATGGTTGTTGTGCCACGACTCCCCCAGCGTCACCAGGGCGAATATTCCGCCGTTGTGGCTGTTCTCCCGCGATGCGTAGCGGCGGGTACCGAACATGTGCAGGAAAGAATTGATCGCCCAGACGATGTGCTCGAGTACGAAGATCCGCACCAGACCGCCCCACAGCAGACCGCTCACCGCCCCGGTCCAGCTCAGCGAAACCAGCCCGCCGATCACCGTGGGGATGAGCAGCCCGAGCCCCACCCAGTAGTAGTAGAGGCGGGCGATCCGCACCAAGCCGCGATCCTTGATGAGGTCGGGAGCGTAATGCACGACGTTCGGGTATTCGTGGCGGCGCATCCACAGGAAATGCGAATGCACGAGGCCCCGCAGCGAACCGAGTAGACCACCGCCGGATAGGTTGGGCGAGTGCGGATCCCCTTCGCGATCGCTGTATTCGTGATGCCGCCGATGCAGCGCCACCCAGGACACCACGCCGCCCTGTCCGGCCATCGACCCGAATATCGCCAGTAGCCCGGCGACCCATGGCACCGCCTTGAAGGTGCGGTGGGTGAACAGCCGGTGATAGCCGACGGTCACGCCGAGCCCGGTCACCAGCCACATCGAGAACAGCAACCCGAATTCCATTACGCCGAACGGACGTACCGCGAGAAACGCGAATGCGCAGGCCGTGCCGAGAATCGGCAGAATATCGAAAAGAAGAAAATGCCGACGCTGCAGCCGATGAATGTATGGACTGCTGATCGTTTTCCTACGCGGCTCGGGCAAGTCGCCATTCGGATGATTATCTTCGGCCATCACTCGACTACACCTCATCGGTCCGAGACCGTTTTCGCCAGCGGGACCCCTCGACCGTAACCTCGGCGACCGGACCGCCATCGCAGGACCGAGTGCTACCGATCGCAAGATCGAAATCGCTGATCGCGACCCGGTGCCGAACTACTCTGCAGGCAGATCAATGCCACGACTGCGCCACAATATCCGCGCAACTGTCGCGGGCTTCAGCAATGTTTCGGGCGGGTCGACCAGATTGGCGACCCGCATGAACGTACGGGCGAGGGTGGGGTCGACGTGCGCGGCACGATGTGCGCGTGTCACGTAGGAATTCAGCAAACGGATTCGAGGCGTTCGCCGCCCGACCACGCGGGATGGTTCAGGTCGGCGCGGGTGGACATCCGCCACGCCACATCGACGTAGCGCGCCGCATGGGCATAAAACCGGGCCGGCAATTGGGCGGTGCCTTTTCGAAGGCATGCGCGCATGAATCTCATCGCGACCGGCCTGCTCGCCCTCGCGCGCAACCCGGCCCAGGGCGCCGGTCACCGTCGCGTCACGGTCACCTGCACAGTGTCCTGTCCGGGAGTGGCGGTGAGTTGAAGCAGCCGGGCATCGGGTAGGGACACGACGTCAGCGCCCCCGATTTCGACCCGGTAGCCGTTGGGGTAGTTGCTCTGCGGCAGATACACCTCGGTCCGGGTTCCAGGTGCGAACGGTTCACCGAAATCGGCGCGGCGGGTACTGAATTGGAGGGTGAACGTCCCGGTCGTGCTGTCGTAGTGCCACTGCTGCGGGGTGCCTGCGATCGCACGTGGATATGGCCGGACGATCGCCGGGTCCATCAGGTTGGGGCCGGTCGGCGGCTCCTGGGGATGACCAGGTGTCCGGTCCTGCGGTCGGGACCAGAACAGCCAGGAAGCCATGTGGTCGTCGAATCTATCGGTGAGACCGGTCAGTTTCGCCGAATCTTTGGTCGCGCCGAACTCGGTCACCAGCCCGACAACGCGCTCGGCGTCGGCGCGATCCAATCCGTTGCTCACACAGGTGTCGACCGGTCCGACGCAGTAGTCGTGAAAGCTCATCCCCGCGTTCGGATCGCCGGTTGGATTCGGCATCCAGTTCGGCGTACCGAAGTCGTTGGTTACGGACGGCTCGTAGAACAGCAGGTGGTTCGGGTCGACTCGTCGGATCGCGTTCATAGCTTTTGCTTCGAACGGCGCGAGCACACCGCCCTCGAACTGGGGACAGCCCTGGGGAAAGCACGTCGGGTATTCCCAACCGGGCCACGGCTCGTTGATCAGGTCGTAGCCCAGCACGTACGGCTCGTCTGCGAAGCGTTGCGCGACATGCGCCCACATGGCCGCATAGTGTTCCTGCAGCCCGATGCCATCGGGCGCAGCATGGTCGTGCCAGAGGTTCGCCCACGTTTGGTTTTGCGCGGGGCTTGTGAAGTAGACCAGCGGAAAGCCTGGATTCGGCGGCAATGGGAACCCGTCGGTGAACGTCGCCCAGTCGGGGAACCCGCTCCAACTCGCGCCCACCGATTCGTTGAACCCGTCCTGATGGGAATCGACAAGGCTGTAGATGTTGTACCGGGCCAGCAACTGCTGGGTCTGCTCGAGCTGCGCGATGTAGTTGTCGTCGTACACGCCGGGCTGCGGCTCGACCGCGTTCCATGCGAAACCCAGCCGCACCGCGTTGAAACCGTTGTCCGCGAGGAACTGGGCGTCGTTGTCGCCGAAACCTCCCGCCGCGGGGAAGTAGGGCGGGTACTTGTAGACCAGATTCACACCGTGCAAGGTGACCACCCGGCCCTGCTCGTCGGTGAGCCAGCGGCCCGCGTGCCCCAGTTCAGGAGCCGTGGGTGCCGCCTCGGCCGGTGTGGTCAGTCCCAGCAGCAACATCACCAACCCGAGACACCGCGCTGTCGCGGACATCATGGTCATCGCGCAAACCTTTCGACGAGTATGCGCCTACGGCACCGACACCTGGCGAAGCGCTCCGATACACGGCAGCCCCCCGTGCGCGGATAAATCCGTCCAACGAGATGGTCTAGACCACGGCGCTGATGCGGAAATGCTATATATGCCGCCGACCGGATTCGATCACGACACTCCGCCGCACACCGCCGACGTCGCATGCCTCGAACATCGCCTCGGAGAGAGAGGTCGCAATGCTCTTCCGCCGAGCCGGTTCCGCTAAGTTATGCTGAGAATTTGCGGGGCTTCATCTCAGTGTCTGATCGACTTTGTTGGCAATACCTGACCACAACGTGATGGCAAACGAATGAGGTTCAGATTAGCTGGTCATCCGGTTTTGCACGGCAGCCGCCCGCCGGAGCCCGAAACCGGTTCGAGCATCGCCACAAGTTTGCGCAACGGCCGAAGCCAGCCGACCAAGGACGCGATGTGGGCAGGAAACCGGATGACAATCGCTGGGCAACGTCGTTGCGCTCGGCGCTTTGCGATCCGCAGCCACACCCCGCGCTAGATCGTCCACCTCACAACCACTAGGAGACCATCGATGCTGCTGTCCAGTTTTCGCCGCGCGTTCGCCATTCCGGTGACCTGCGTCCTCGCAGCGACCGGCACGTACCTGGCTGCCGGCTGCGGCAACCAGCCCGGCACCGACAGCACAGCAGACAACCATGCTTCGGCCTCGACGTCTGCGTCACCGCAACGGCAGGCCTTCACCTTCGGCGCCGGCTACGGGACGACCGTTGCCGCCGACCAGGCCGGACATCAATGGGCGCCCGCCGCCTCCGCCGCGATCACCCCGGGGATACAGACCTATACCCACGGCGCTGTCCAATGCACAGCGAACTACGTCTTCATCGATGACACCGGCCATGTGTACATCGGCCAGGCGGCCCACTGCGGCACCACGGGACTCGTCACCGACACCGATGGCTGCACCGCCGGTAGCCTCCCGCTGGGAACCGCCGTGAGTTTCAACCGCAACGGCTCGCCGGTTTCCGGCGCGACGACCGCCGCCGGGCAACTCGCGTACAGCAGTTGGCTGACCATGCAGGAAAACGGCGAGCAGGACCGAAATGCCTGCGCCTACAACGACTTGGCGCTGGTGAAGCTCGCGCCGGAGGACATCGGGAAAGTCAATCCGAGCCTGCCGCACTGGGGCGGCCCGGTCGGCATCAACACCAGCGGCACGAATGCCGGCGACCACCTCTACAGCTACTGGAACTCAATTCTGCGTGGCGGAATCGCCGGCCTGTCCCCTCAGATCGGTGAAAGCAAGATCGACGATGTCGCTGCCAGCGGCTGGACCCACGCGTTTGTCGCGACCATCCCCGGCATTCCGGGCGATAGCGGCAGCGCCTTCCTCGACAGCGATGGCAATGCGCTCGGCACTCTGTCAACGCTCGCCATTTCGGTTCCCATAGTCAACAACGTCGGTGACATCAGCCGCGAATTGGCTTACACCCGAGCGCATTCCGGTATTTCGGGTCTGCGCCTGGTGCTCGGGACCGAACCGTTCACGCCGAACCGTTGACACGGCTTATTCTGCCTCGGAATTCGCTCTAGAATTGCTGAATATTCGACCCGTCTACCTGATCGAAGGTGATGTGCACCCGTTGTGTCGAGGGTGCCGCGATCGTGCGCTGGTCCTACGGCGTGCGCAGAACTGCGATACGAGGACAGCTCGCCATGACAGATGTCGACTATTGCGTGATCGGTGCAGGCTTCGCAGGACTGACAGCGGCACTGCGGCTGAAACAGGCGGGTCGATCGGTAGCGGTACTGGAAGCCCGCGACCGGCCGGGCGGGCGCACATTCACCGAAGTGCGTGCCGACGGGTCGTGGCTCGATCGCGGTGGCGCGTGGGTAGGACCGGGGCAAGACCGGATCCACGCACTGATGGACGAGTTCGGGGTACCGAGTTACCAGCAGTACACCGACGGTGAGGCCATCATGGTGGTCGAGGGCAAGCAGCACCGCTACACGGGCACGATTCCGTGGACGATGAGCCCGTGGGCGGCGTTGAACCTCGGTGCTGCGTTATTGGAGCTGGGACATATGTGCGAGTCGGTTCCCCTCGACGCGCCGTGGGCATCGAAGCAGGCAGGCAGATTGGACCAGCTCAGCCTGGCGCAGTGGCTGGACGACCACGTGCTGTCCAGGCCCGCCCATGATCTGCTCGAGACCGCCGTCGCGGGCTGTTACACCTCGGCCGCCTCGGAGGTGTCACTACTGTTCGTGCTGTACCAGATGGCCTCGGCGGGAGGGCCGAACTTCGTTCTCGGCGTCAAGGACGGCGCGCAGGATGCTCGGCCGGTCGGCGGCATGGGTGCAATCTACCGGCCGATGGCGGCCGAGCTCGGCGGCTCGATCCACCTGTCGCAGCCGGTTCGCCGGATAGAACAGGACTCCGCCGGTGTCACGGTGCGGGCGGAGGAGGTGACGGTGCGCGCGCGTCGGGCGATCGTGGCGGTTCCCCTGGCCATCGCGAGTCATATTCTGTACGAGCCCATGCTGCCGGTCGATCGATCGTTTCTGCATCAGCGGATGCCGAGCGGCTCGATCATCAAGATTGCCGCCGTGTACGACGAGCCGTTCTGGCGGCGCGACGGATTGTCCGGACAGTCGGCCGCACCGGGGTCACCCGCGACCATCACCATCGATGCCTGCACGGATACCGGGCGACCCGGGATCCTATGTGTCATCGTCGAGGGACCCATCGCGCGGCAAGTCGGACAACTCGACGAGGCCGAACGAAGGCAGGCGGTACTCGGCGCGCTGGTCGAGCGGTTCGGCGACATGGCCGGCTCCCCCGTCGACTACGTCGAGCACAACTGGACTGTCGAGCGCTACTCCGGCGGCGGGATGCTGAGTCACGCCCCCACCGGTGTCCTGACCCAGTTCGGCCATGCTCTGCGGGAGCCGTGCGGCCGCATCCATTGGGCCGGAACCGAGAGCTCTGCCGTCATGTGCGGTTGGGTAGACGGAGCCGTTCGCTCGGGAGAACGGGTGGCAAGTGAAGTGCTCGCGCACGAAACCGCGATCGTGGTCTAGCGGTTTCCCCACCCGCTCGGTCCCGAACGCTGCACCATGGATACGTGCAGTGCGGCCAATGCCGCGTTCTCTTCCCGTTGTGTTCAGCGATTCATCCCCGCCACACAGGAGGAACCGAGATCCATGACGACTACCCGGAATTATCGGCGCACCAACCACGTCGCGACCGTCTTCGCAACAATGGCGACAGCCATGGTCGTATCGGCTGCTCCCGCTCTCGCCGCTGCGACCATCGATATCTCCCGCGCCGGACCGACGATAGTTCAAGTCACCTACAGCTGCGATAACTCCGACGGGGTGACCAGCATTCGGGCGATGATGGGCGAACCCACCGCCGACGGCCCGGCCGCCCAGGGCACGCAGAACGCCGTCACCTGCGACAATACCCAACACGATGCGAGCATCGCGATGACAGACACCCCTGGACAGCCACCTCTGGGGTCGGGTCAAGTCCAGGTGCGCGTCGCACTTGTCGACAGCAATGACACGGTTGTATCCGGACAGGCGAAGCTATTCGCCATGCAATAGGGAACCACCCGTGCGGCCGCTGCTGTCATGGTCGGTGACATAGGGCAGGCGCCGGTACTCACGATCCAAGGGTCAGTAGTAATGGCGTCTGCCGCCGACGGCGCGGCCCGTCGACCCCAATAGGAACAACACGAGCCCGATAATCAGAACCACGATCCCGATGGTCCACAGGATCGGGATGCTGAATATGAACCCGACGATAAGAAGAATGATTCCGAGAATGATCATGGCCAGCTACCTCGTTTCGCTGCTGTTTTCGAAGGGTCTCCGAAACCCTCCGGTGCTGGTATCGGTTACCCAGCCACGGCCACGGGAAGCAACAGCCACGATGATCAACCCGTGTGCTGCATATTCCAGTAGACGCCTCGAGATCCAGGATGTACACACCCCGCCTATCGAGCTCGATCGTGTTCTGCTCGCCAACACACGATCGGCAACGGCGATAGGCCCATTCGCGGGACTTGCGCGGATATTGCGGCGAGCGTCGTCCGGCAATCCGAGTTGATCGAGGAAAATTACGCGTCAGGGCGTGGAATATCACCGCGCCACGCGCCGGTTTCCTGCTGCCGGCCTTCGATGAAGTGCTTGAAGCGCTGCATGTCGCCATTGACGCGGTGCTTCAGCACGCCGAGCTTATCGGCGGCGCTCTCCACGAATCCCTCCGGATCGATCTCCATTTGCGCGGTGATCCGCGTATGGGTGTCGTCCAGACGATGAAAAGTGATCACCCCCGCGTGATCGGGACCACTGTCGGACTTCCACGCGACACGTTCGTCGGGATGCTGCTCGGTGATGGTCGCGTCGAATTCCCGGGTCGCGGGTCCAACGTGGATACGCCAGTGGGTGTGCTTGTCGTCGAGTTGGTCTACCGCCTCCACGCCGACCATGAACTGCGGGAATGTCTCGAACTGTGTCCATTGGTTGTAGGCGGTGCGAACCGGTACTTCGACATCGACGGTCGCTGCCACGGTGCTCATCTCAGTTCCTTTCCGAGCTCGTCCCGATGCCGCCGCTTATGCGTTCGGTCGGGGTCGAATATGTCCGACCTGCTTGTTTCCTGCCGGTCTTCTGGCGGATAACCCGCATTCCGACAGCCAAACAACGCCGCTGGACAGACTTGTCGCGGTATCCAGAGATAACGCCGTTCAGTCGGTGAGTCGGTATGTCGCGAAGATGCCTTTGTGGTCGCTGACCCACTGCGCAGGCGAGGCGACGAAGTTGTCCTGGGTCGTCGTTTGCAGTCGGGCACCGCGCACGATGGACCCGCGCGGGCCGATGATGCCGACGGCGGACAGACACAGGGCGGCGCCCTGAGCGAAGATGTAGTCGACGCGGTCGCGTTCGTCGGCCTCAGGAGCCCAGGCGAGCTCGGAGACATTCACATCGATGTTGTCCGAAGGCCAGGTGAGTCCCGGATGGGTGGCCGGGTCTGGATACATCGATCGATAGGCATCGATGAAACCGGCTTCTTGCAGGCGCCGAGTGGTCTCCCACGCCGACACCACACCGTTGTGGTCGAACAACTTCGCTGTGGCGGGCGTCCAATCCAACAGGGACGGCTCGTTCAGATCGCCACCCATGATGACCGAACACCCGTCGGCGATTTCGGCTTTCGCGTCGGCGAGAAAGTCGCTGATGACCTCTGGGCGGCCCGAGGCCGCGTTGATGCGCTGAATCACGGCCAGGTCGGTCACTGGTCCGTCGGGCAGTTTGTTCCACTCGTGTGCGGCGAACTCGCCCGGCGCCGGGACTCCGGGACCGTAGCCTCGGGGCAGGTTGGAGGCGTACCAGCGATACTCCAGATGCGCGGAGTAGACGGTGAGGCGCTTTCCGCCGATGTTCAACCGCACCTTGACCATCCATTGCAGGTCGGTGCTGTCCTGGACCGGAAACACCGACAGAATTCCGGTGTCGTGCGAGGCAATGGCATTGAACTCGCGCCCCCGCCGCACCAGTTCGGCCGCGACGGCCGTGGTCGCTTCGGTTGCCTCCGAAAGCAGCACGATCGAGGCCTGTGTCGAGATGATGAGATCGGTGATCAGCTGAATACCGGTGGAGATCTTGCTACCGCTGTGCCACGTGTTCAATGCCAGCACCCGGATCTCGCGTGCCGCGGGTGCGGCAGCGGCGGAAATCTCCGAACCAGCCTCGAGCGCTCCGCCGTCCGCTGCCCTTGCCGACCCCAAGTCGCTTCGCCTCATCAACCCATCATGGCCTCCCACATCACGCCGGCGATCGGGCTCGAGTGAATTCGCGAGGTGCGTCCGACTTCGTTCGTGCGCCCGCTCGGTCGATACGCATTCACAGCGAGTCGCCGCATCGCGAGATTCGAGTAGTGAACTACCCGTGACCAGGCACGATGGCGGATGGAAACTGACGATGAGCATCGAAGAACGACGTGCGGGAGCCGGGGCCATGGGTGGTGACATCGAGGTCTGGAAAGACAGAGTGCTGTCGGTCCTGGACACCGTGCCGGTGGGCAAGACGGTGAACCAGAAGAGATTGCTGACGATGATCGCCGCGCGGTTTGCCGCCAAGTTCGAGGCAGGCGAACGCGATTCGATGGCCGGTGAGCCGATGTGGTGGGTCGCGGTCTCCGACGCGCTGAGCAAGCTCGGTGACGACGGACTCGTCGTGACGGGATCACCGATCGCACTGACCGCGCTCGGCCGGAGCGAGGCGCCCGACGCGATCGCGCGCGCGGCGGCCTACGTTCCGACGCGGGGGCGGATGACGGCAACCGGCGCGCCGGGCAGGTTGCCGGTCGCGGGCGTTATCGCTCCCCCGTTGCGCGCGCATCTCGAGACTCGCAGATCAGGGCTCGCCCGAGCGGTGGAGGCGGGTACCGCGTTACCTGCCGGGGCCGACGATCCGATATCGGTCATGGTCGAGCTCAACTCGAGCTACGGCCGCGGCCTCAATGCCGCGTTCAACCGGCTCAAAGAGCTATGGAAGCTCGCCGCGGCCGCTGGTGCCCCTTACCGCCTCACCGACGAGTACGCAACGGGGCGGCTGGCCCCCGACCAGATCGAGGGGCTGGTGGCGGCGGATGCCGTGGCGTCTGACATGTCGGCGCGGGCAATGCAGCGCATCTGGCCGGACTTCGAGATCCACGGTCAGATCGACCAGTCCTTTGTGACGATCAAAGCCGAAGCCGCCCAACGATCGTTCAACGCGTACGGCGAGGGAATCGTCTGGGCCGTCGTGGATTCGGGCATAGACCGCAACCATCCTCATTTCCTCACCAACGAAACCCTCACCCATCCATCGGTGCGCGATCTGCATCGCACGTGCCCCGGAGACGGACCTCCCGTTCGTGACGGCGCCCTGCTCGACGAGGAGGGCCACGGCACCCATGTCGCCGGGATCATCGCCGGCGGACTGAATGGATGGGCGAAAAAGGTTGTCGTCACCGAGAATCGGTACAACACCGCCGACGGAGCCGAGCTGCGCAGGCGCACAGTCGTCGAGCCTGCGCGCCTGTCCGGGATCGCACCACGGGCGAGGCTGGTGAGCCTCAAGGTACTCGGCGCGAAGGGCAACGAGACAGCGCGGGTCGGGCGCGTGATCCAAGCTCTGTCATATGTGCGCAGGGTCAATGCGGCCGGCGACAACGCGCCCCGGATCCACGGCGTAAACCTCAGTCTCGGTTACGGATTCGACCCGGCGTGGTACGCGTGCGGGAGCAGCCCGCTGTGCATCGCGGTCGACAACCTCGTCCGCAGTGGCGTCATCGTCGTCGTCGCGGCCGGTAACTCGGCCTACGTCAGCCTCTTCGTCGAAGACCAGAACGCACCGACCCGGTTCAGCACCGGAATGACGATCAACGATCCGGGAAACGCCAAACGTGCGGTCACCGTCGGTTCCACGCACCGTGATGCGCCACATACCTATGGGATCTCCTACTTCTCGTCGCGGGGACCGACGGGCGACGGGCGGATGAAGCCGGACCTGGTCGCTCCGGGCGAACGCATCACATCGGCTGCCGCGGGCGAGCTCGGCGCAGACGCCTTTCGATCGTTGGGCAGACACGAGGAAGGCGCGGCAGTGTATATCGAGCAGAGCGGTACCAGCATGGCCGCCCCGCATGTGTCAGGTGCCATCGCGGCGTTCCTGTCGGTCCGGCGCGAGTTCATCAGTGACCCCGAATCGGTCAAGCGGATCTTCGTCGAGTCGGCGACGCCGCTGGGTCGCGACCGTTATCTCGAAGGCGGCGGACTCGTCGACCTGATGCGCGCCCTCCAATCCGTCTGAATCTGGCGACGAAGGAGTTATAAGATGCCGGAATTTGTTGGCGATAAGCCACTTTGGATCGTTTCGTTCGATAAGGACGGCGATGTCGATCGAGACGGGGCCGACGCACTTGTCGCGGGCGTACGCCAGCGGGGGCTCACCGACCTGATCGTGTTCTCGCACGGCTGGAACAACGACCGCAGCAAGGCTGTCGATCTGTACCAGCGATGGTTCGGAAAACTGGACGCATTGCCGTCCGCAGCGACGCGCCGGATCGGCTACGCGGGCGCGATTTGGCCGTCGGAGCGCTGGTCCGATGAACCGATCGGGGACTTCGCGCCCGCCGTGGCGCCCACCGGGGCCGCGGCCGCACGCCGCCGGGACTCTGTTCCCGCTGGATCACCGACGCTCGACGCCGACACTTTGCAGATGTTGAAGGCGACCTTTCCGGACGGAGCGCAACAGCTCGATCGGATTGCCGAACTGCTGCGAACCGAAAGGCCGAACCCCGGCACCATTGACGAGCTGTTTCGACAAATGCGCGAGTTCAGCATCGCCACTTTCCCGGGGAGTTCCGACAGCGAAGGCCCGAAGGTCAACGCCGACACCGGGTTCCCCGCGATGCTCAGTAGGAACAACGATGCGTCAGAGGTGTTCCGGGACTTCGCGATGGAGCTGATGAGATCGGGCGTCGACCTCGAATCGGCGCAGGGTGGCACTGCCGGAATCGGCGACATATTCGGGAAGGTGCTACACGGCGCCAAAGAGGCGCTACGGGCGGTGACCTACTGGCAGATGAAGAACCGCGCCGGTGTCGTCGGCGAGAACGGCCTTGGACCGCTACTGGGACGGTTGCATCGGGAATTCCCGAGTTTGCGCATCAATCTTATCGGCCACAGCTTCGGCGCGCGGGTCGTGTCGTATGCCCTGGCCGGATTGCCCGACGGCTTGGCCCCGTCCCCGGTGAAATCTGTCACGCTGCTGCAGGGTGCGTTCTCGAGCTTCGCTTTCGCGGACCCGTTACCGTTCGATCGGAACCGACGTGGCGGTCTGGCCGGACGATCCAACCGGGTAGACGGGCCCGTTTCCGTCTGCTTCTCGAGCCACGACGGAGCATTGAACAATTTCTATCCACTTGCATCGAAGGTCGCCGGAGACAACGCCGCGGGAGCGCACGGTGACAATCCGTGGACAGCGATGGGAGCCGTCGGCGCGTTCGAGGTAACCCAAGTCGAATTACGAGGCGTCGGCGACGACTATCCGTTCACCGCGGGCGAACTGATCAATATCGATGCGTCCGAAACCGTAGTGAACGGCCAACCACCGTTCGGTGCGCACAGTGACATAGTGCACGAAAACCTCGCCTGGGTTGTCGTGAAAGCAAGCAAGCTCGACACGCCCTAACCACGAGTTCGACCGCGGCGAGCGACGTGGCTGTGGAGAACACAGACTCCGTACCGCGATCGTCCGAGTGGAGGTGCGCAAGACAATGGGGAGATACCGATGGGCAACCTGGTGAGTTTCAAGGAGATCGGCGGATTTCGGGTCAAACTATGGCGCGGCGAATCGATGTGTTTGATGGGATTCGACGTCGATGACCCCGAGCCCGACTTCGTCGGTTTCGCCGTCGAATACCGTGAACCGGGCGCACGGAAATTCCTTAACCTGCACAACCGATTGTCCTTCGATTCGCAGGATGCGGTCACAGGTTTTCGCACCCACCCGACTCTGGAAGCGCCGCTGCAGACCTACCGATGGGTGCACTTCCCATTTCAGCCCCGCGCCGGCACCTATACCTACCGCGTCACCAAAATGCACATGCCCGACGACGGCCAACTCGTCGCCGGCGAGCAGATCCAGCTGCCGATCGATTTGGGACCTGTGACCATCGATGGTTTCCTCGACGTCGGTTTCGCACGAAACTTCGCTTCGTCACAGGCCTTTGTGGAAAAGCGCGCGGAACTCGATCTGCCCGCCGACATCATTCCCGCCGTAGCCAGCCGCGGCCTCGAGTTCGCCGAACGCAAGGCAGCGATCGCGAGCAAAAAAGAAAACATTTACGAGTGGCTGGGTTTCGAAGCCGATCGGCTGCTGTTCGATTTCCTGGACTGGGCCGTCGCCGACCACCACATCACTGTCGACGCGATGGCCTACGACCTCAACGAGCCCGACATCCTCACCCGGTTGGAGAAGCTGAAGAAACGGCTGCGCGTGATCGTCGACGACTCCGGCGAGCACGGCGAACGCTCCAGCTCTGAAACCAAGGCGGCCACGCGCCTGCGGGCCAGCGCCGCCGAAGTACACCGCGGCCACTTCGACGGTCTGCAGCACAATAAAGTCCTGATCGCCAAGCAAGACGGTGTGCCGGTACGGGTGCTGGGCGGGTCGACGAATCTTTCGTTCCGCGGCCTCTACATCCAGGCCAACAACATGTACGTGTTCACCGACGACGCGATCGCCGCGCTGTTCGCCGAGATGTTCGAGCGGGCCTTCACCGACATGGACGAGTTCGCGGCGTCCGAATTCGCCAAAGTCTGGCACTCGGTCGACCAGCGCGGGCGCCCGAGTGTCGGGCTGTGCTTCTCCCCGCACCTCGACCCGGAATTGGCGCTGGCACCGGTGGGCGGCGCCATCGACCAAGCCGGCTCATCGGTGCTCTATTCGTTCGCGTTCATGAATCAGACCCGGTCCGGCTCGGTGCGCAAGGCCCTGGACCGGCTGATGCGCAAACCGCTGCTGAGCTACGGCGTAGTCAACGAATCCAGCGGCATGCAGATCAAAAAGCCCAGCGGCGAAACAGGTTTGGTCGACTTCGACTTCCTGTCCGAACACGCACCGCCACCGTTCAAGGCGGAATGGTCCGGCGGCAAGGGCATCAACATTCACCACAAGTTCGCCGTGATCGATTTCGACCGACCAACGGCCAAGGTGTACACCGGGTCGAGCAACTTCTCACCATCGGGCGAGCACAACAACGGCGATCACCTGATCGTCATCGAGGATCAGCGCGTCGCGGTCGCCTACGCGGTCGAAGCGATCCGGGTTTTCGACCACCTGAACTTCCGCAACCGGATGAGCGCGGCGGAGAAGGCGCGTAAGAGCCGGGTCAAGCGCTCGACGGACCCGATGCTGCTCGAAAAGCCAACCGCGATATCGAAGAAGCCCGAACCGTGGTTCGCCAAGTTCTACGTCGCCGGCAGTCCCCGCGAACGCGACCGCAAGACATTCTCTCGCCGTGACCCCACCGACGATGACCGACAGACACCCACATCGGACGCGGAGTCGGCAACCTCATTGCCGCACCACAGGGCCACACGCACGCGGGCTAGACGCGGAGCAGAAGGTAAGCGGCCGTTACCGAGCCGATGACGGCGGCGCCGTAGCAGACCACGATGATCAACGCGCTGAACCGCTTCAGCCGCAAGCCGTCGTACAGCATGTACCGGAAGCGGTGTGCCCAATGGAATAGAGCCAGCACACAGAGTCCGAAAAGGACCAGCCGGGTGAGAGGATGACGCAACACCGAGAGCAGGTGTGCGTGGTCCGGCTCGGGCAGCCAACCCAGCGGGAAGGCGAGGCCGAACAGAAACAGCAGCACAGGTATGAGCAGTGCCGAGGCCATCCCGCCGGCGCTGAACATCAGCCACCCCAACGGTTCCAGGGACTTCCTTTTCGTCATCGCAGTACCACCAACAGCACGATCACTGTCAGCAGACCCCACAGCAGGTAGTGCAGCCCGAGGACCACGACCGGCGCGACGGGTCGGCTCCGCACATGCACCACCATCGCCTTGGGAGCGAGGTTGAACCAGGTGATGGTGTGCATGAGCACGAACAGCAGGGCGATCAGGTTCAGCGCGAGCACCCCCGGGCAGGCACTCCAGTTCAGGAACCGCTGGTACTGCTCGCTTCCTGAACTCACCGCGTTGACCAGAAGCAGGAGATACACCACGAACCAGGCGACGAACAAACTGCTGAGTTCGCGCAGGACGAAGATCAGGTACGAGCGGCGTCGCAGCCACCAGAACCTGGAGATCGGCTTTCGATACAACCGGGGTGTCGTGGTCATCGTGCCCGCCAAGGCATGAGGAAGTCGCGCAGCGATTGCGTTGCCGCGGTGAGCTTGTAGCGTTGGATCGCCCCAGCCGGGTCGACCCCCTTCGGGCACGCGGTAGTGCACTCGCCGACAAAGGTGCAGGACCAAACTCCCTCGGCCGACGCGAGAACGTCGCGCCGATCTCCGGCTCCCTCATCGCGCGAGTCGAGGTTGTACCTTTGGGCCAGTGCGATCGCCGCCGGACCGAGGAACACAGGATCGAGCGCGTAGACGGGACAAGCCGAGTAGCAGAGCATGCAGTTGATACACATGCTGTACTTCTTGTAGTCGTCCATTTCGAGCGGCGTTTGCAGGTACTCGCCGTCTTCGAGTCGACCGGGTTCCTCCCTGATCAGCCATGGCTTCACCGCGGTCAGCTTGTGCATGAAGTCGCCGATCTCTACGACCAGATCCCGGATCACCGGGAAGTTGCGCAATGGCTCGACTCGCACCGGCCCCGGTGCGTAATCGGTCAGGAAGGTGGCGCAGCTCAGTTGTGGCTCGCCGTTGACCGTCATGCCGCAACTACCGCAGATGCCCATCCGGCAGGACCAGCGGTAGGACACCGTTCCGTCGAGGTAGTCCTTGATGTAATTGAGGCCGTCGAGCACGGTCCAATCTCTGCGCAGCGGAACCTCATACGACTGCAGTACCGGTTCGTCGTCTCGATCCGGTCGGTAGCGCGCGACCTGCAGGGTTATCCGGTCCTCCATCGCCATCACCTCCCATATACGCGTTCGCCAGGAGGCCAGCGGGTGATCGTTACCGGGAGGTGCGAGACTCGGCCCGAACCGTCCGGCTCCCGATGGATCACCGAATGGGCCAGGAAACGCTGGTCGTTTCTGGCGGGGAAATCGGTTCGTTGGTGCGCACCCCGGGATTCCTCCCGCGCCAGCGCGCAGCCGATGATGCACTCCGCCACATCGAGCATGCACGACAACTCCAGCATCGCCACCAACTCGGTGTTGAACGCCCGGCTGTGGTCATCGAGGCAAGCACTGCCGAACCGATCGCGAAGCTCGCGCAGTTTGTCGACAGCCGCGGCGAGAGAGTCGCCGTCGCGGTAGATCCCAGCACTTGTCTCCATCGTCTCCTGCATCTCGGTGCGGATGCGCGCGATGCGTTCGGATCCCTCGGTGTGGCGCGTGAGCTCCCGTTCCAGCCGGTCCTGTTCGGCGCGACCTCGCGCCATGACCGCCGGCGTCCGGGTGGCCGTGGCCGAGCTGGCGTACTCGGCGGCGGCGCGACCGGCTCGCGCACCGAAGACCAGCAACTCGGGAAGGGAGTTCGACCCGAGCCGGTTCGCGCCGTTGATACTGACGCAGGCAACCTCCCCAGCGGCGTACAGCCCCGCCAGTGGTGTCGCGCCATGGATGTCGGTGTGGACGCCGCCCATCATGTAGTGGACGACGGGTCGCACCGGGATCAGCTCCCGGACCGGGTCGATGTTCTGGTATTTCGAGCACAGCTCGCGCACGAACGGCAGCTTCGTGTCGATGAGATCCGCACCGAGGTGGCGTATGTCGAGATGCACGACCGGTCCGTACGGCGTGGCGATGGTCCGGCCCTTGTCGAGTTCGTGCACGAAGGCCTGTGACAGCCGGTCGCGTGGCCCCAGTTCCATACTTCGCAACACCGGCACCGGTGATGGTGTCCCGAGGTCGTAATCCTGCAAGTAGCGGTAACCGTCTTTATTGAGCAGCCAGCCGCCCTCAGCGCGCGTTGCCTCGGTGATCAGAATGCCTGTGAACGGAAGCCCGGTCGGGTGGTACTGGACGAACTCCATGTCCTTGAGCGGCGCGCCTGCCCGGTATGCCAGCGCCATACCGTCGCCGGTCTTGATATTGGCGTTGGTGGTGAACGGATATACCCGGCCGCAGCCACCGGTGCATACGATGACCGCGTTGGCGTGAATGGTTTCGATGCGTCCGGTGGCCAGTTCTATGGCCACGATGCCGCCCACCTTTTCGTCGTCGACGAGCAATGTTGTCGCGAACCACTCGTCGTACCTGACGATGTCCGGATAGGACAGCGTGGTCTGGAACAGAGTGTGCAGCAAGTGAAAACCGGTCTTGTCGGCTGCGAACCAGGTGCGGAGATTCTTCATGCCGCCGAACGCCCGTACCGCGATGTGTCCATCCGACCGGCGGCTCCAAGGGCAGCCCCAATGCTCGAGTTGGAGCAGCTCCCGCGGTGCCTCCTCGACGAAGGCCTCGACAGCGTCTTGGTCGCAGAGCCAATCGCTGCCGGAGATCGTGTCGTATGCGTGCTCGTCGAGGGTGTCGTCGCGACCGGCGACTGCGGCGGCGCCACCCTCGGCGGAGACGGTATGGCTGCGCATCGGATAGACCTTGGAAACGATCGCGATGCTCAACTGCGGGTTGTGTTCGGCGATGGCGATCGCCGCACGCAAACCCGCGCCGCCTCCGCCAACGATCACGACATCGTGAAAAGCGGTCATGGTGCCACCCGGGATGTGGTCGGTCAGGCCTCGAAGTCGGCGCTTTGCTCGTCCATCAGGATCTTGCCGTCATGGCGGACCGTTCTGATCCGAACGCTGCCGTCGTGGAATTCGTGCCGAATCCGGCGGCAGCCACAGTCGTAAGTCATATCGTCGATGACCAAGCCCGCGTCGTCGTCTTCGCGGTGGCGAGCCCCGCCCCTCAGTTTCCCGCACGGGGCGCGTTCCTTGCTGAACTGCTCGGTGGCGCTGAGCATTTCCACCTCCCGGCAACCCGGTGGCACACCTGATTGATAGGCGTAGGCACATAAGTTTACGCGCATCGCACCGAGGCCGCAGGAGGCATTTCGGCCCGCCGGACGTAGCTATCCGCCACGTCAGTCGAATCTCCTTGCGCGACAAGACCATCCAAACTTTCAACGCCCGTCATCGAGGTAGCACGCCATGAGCGTCAGATCGAGTTCGGTGCCAGGCCGAGCCGATCACAGGTTTGCTGAGAGTGGGCCGAATGCGGAGCATCGAAGAGCCGCGACGGTCCGGTCAGCCGCCGAACCCGACCTCGATTACTCGTCGAGGGACTCGCCGCTGCTCGGGTATCGAAGCACAATGCGACTACCGGACGGTGCCGTGACTCCAGCGCCCCCCAGGGCGCGGTTGGCGATCAGCATGGTCGAGTTCGAATCGAGTTCGGCTGGATCTCGAGCTGGTGGACACGCCAAGGAATGCGACCGAGCCCATCAGATGCTCAGCAATATTTGTTCATCGCCAGAGCCGCTGATAAGGCATGGGCTCCGATGCTTCGCGCATATCGTGATCGATCTGAATTGTTGCCAGTCCCATTTCATACGCTGCCCTCGCAAAAGTGTGCGCGGCTACGGAGTCGGCGTGGTAGTGCATCGGCGGCCAACCCGGGAATCGGACCGTGACATGGCACTGCATTACTTTGGTCCTACGGCGCGGTCAGGGGCGGACCGCTCGGTACTGCGATGATCGAGAATCCGGCATTTCGTCTGTCGCACACTGACATCCGGCCGTCGGTCGAGCCTTGCCGCACGATTGTTTCCAGAACCCGGCGCCGCGGACCGCGTATGCGTCCCGTTCATTCGCCGTCCAGGATCGGAAGGAGCAGGCGTGAGCTGGAGTGCACGGTGTTTACGCCCACCGTGCCGACGGGGGCGTGACTGAACAGCAGCATGGGCCGAAAGTCCTTGCGATTGTCGTCGCTGGTGAGGATCAGCCGGATGCGGTGCCCGCGCTGGAACCGGCGGGCGTTGGCGACCAGCGGGATGCGGTAGTCGACCGGCTCGCCCGCAGGGATAGGGACCTGAGCCCGCGCGGGAAGGACGGGTCGGCCCGTCTCACTCGCGTCCTCGTCGACGTGACGCATGCCGGCGCGCAGCCAGCCCTGGGTGATGTCGGTGGCCTCACCGTCCGGGCCGATATCTTGCAGGAGCAGGATCCATGCCGTGTCGGTCGCGCTGCTGGTGGCGGTGAGCCGTAGTTCGGGGTGGCCGACCATGTCGATGTCGCAGGGAAGGGGGTCGCTGGTCCAACTCAGCTGTGCGGGCATCGCGTTCGCGCCGTCGGTGGCGTAGCTGCGCTCGCCCGGCCGCTCGTCGGCCGCAAGGGAGCCGTCGGCATTGAGGGCCAGGGCGGTGTGAGTGGCCGGCGGGGGCCAGGAATCGGCGGTGCGCCACTGTTCGGCCCCGGGCAGCCAGTAGCGGATGGCGGGGCCTTCGAGAATGCCGGTGTCTCGTCCCTTGAGCCAGTGGTCGAACCAGGCGAGGGCCTCGATGTGCATGCTTTCCCATGGCCAGGGCAAGCTGTGCTCCCCGAGCATGGACATGCGCACGTGCGGATTGTGGGCGAGGGCCTGCCAGGCTTTGAAGAGGCTGGGCAGATGGAGAGCGACATTGGACCACTCGCCGCCGAGGTAAACGGGAATGTCGATACGAGCGAGCAATTCGGTCAGGTCACGGTCGTCCCACCACGCGTCCCGGATGGGGTGCTCGGTGGCCACCGCGTTCAGCAGGGTCTCCCATGGGTGGGCATCGTGTCGGAAGCGGCTGACCAGCCGCAGGCCGGCGGTCACCTGAACGGCGTCGGTGTGATCGAACCGGCGGTGGACGGCGGGAATGGCGAGAACTTTGCGCAGCAGACGGGACAGGCCCTTGCGGTAGAGACGGTCGCCGTGGGCGGACAGGACGCCCAGCGCACGGAACCAAGGGGTAATGAAAGACTCGCTCAACAGGCCGTTGTGGTAGCTGGCTCCCCACGCCTCGATAGTGACGTTGAAGGGAAACAGGGCTTTGAGGTGCGGCGGGCGTTGGGTGGCCGCCTCCATCTGGGTCATGGCGTAGTAGCTGATGCCGATCATGCCTACGTTCCCGTCGCACCACGGCTGCCCGGCGACCCACTCGATCAGGTCGAACAGGTCCTTGCGCTCCTGCTCGTCGAAGAAGGTGTAGGTGCCGCCCGAGCCGACCGTGCCGCGAAGGTTGGCAATGACATGGGCGTAACCGCGGGGCACCCAGAAGTCACTGGTGCCGGCCTCGATGATGGCCGCAGGGGCACCCAGGTCCTGCAGTTGGCGGGGATAGGGTGCCGCCGCGATGAGCGCGGGGAATCTGCCCTCCGCATCGGGCCGGTGAATGTCGGCCAGGAGTTGGGTGCCGTCGCGGACCGGGACGGTCACGTTGTCCTCGCGGGTCGTCCCGTGGAGGGCCGGGGACAGGTTGCGGTACTGACGACCGGTGGTCTGCGGTCCGTTGAGCCGACGCTGACCTGGCTCCACTCCAGCGGCCTTGATTCTGACCATGGCACCTTCATTTCCACGTATACAGAAATTAACTGTCCTCACCGTACGCGCACCGGCTCGTCGTGAACAAGGGTAATTTCCATATGTCGTGAAAATATGATGGATCGGCGCGCGGTGACCCCGGTCGTACGTGTATCGCCCAGGGGGACCAGGGTCCGTCGCCCTCACCGGTCATCCGATGGAGCGGGCAGGATTTGAGGCAATGGCGACCGGCGGTCTGCTTTGGATAGGCGGACCGACGGGCGATCCGCCCGAGGCAGTTGCTTGCGGTCAGGCGTTCCCCGGGATGTCCCCGCCCATGGCGCCCGTGAGGTAGTGCTGGACAGTCGGCGCGATCAAGCGGATGACCTGCTCCGAGGGAATGTCGGCGATGCGGTCGATCGCCCAGACGTAACGCGTCATCGCCAGACCCACGATCTGCGTGGAGATCAGATTTGCGCGCAGTTCGGCCTCGTCGCGGGGAAGGCTCGCCGACACGACCTGCAGGACGAGCGCGGAGAAGACGGAGCGGAGGCGCTCCATGGCGAAGGGCTCGTGACTTGCCGCGAGGATGATCGAGCGCAGAACCTCCGAGGTGGCCGGGTCGTCCCACATGCGCAGCGCCGCCTCCACGAAGGCTCGCCCGCGCTCCTCCATCGGCACCTGGGCGGCCTCGGCAATGGCCGCACCGAAGGCGGCCGGCGGCTCCAGCGCCGCCTTCAGAAGTCCCGTCTTGTTGGAGAAGTAGTAGTTCACCAGGGTGGGATCCACATCGGCGGCCTGAGCCACCGACCGCAATGAGGTCCCGGCATAGCCCCGCTCGGCGAAGGACTTGCGGGCCGCCGTCAGGATGCGGTCCGCCTGCGCGCCACGTTCCCCACGCGGACCCCTCCCTGCTCGTGTCACCATGCCCGCTGTCCCCCTTCTGCCCATTCCATAGGCGCGCGCGATTGCCCGCCGATGACGCTTCAGCACCCACTGAAACATTTTCAGCATACCGTGAAATTGCAACCAGGCGGCCGACATGCGCACGCCGGGCGCTCGCGGACTCGGCGCTCGCGACACGCCTGATACGGATTGCGCTGCGCCGAACGGCGACGACTCCTTTTCAACGCACAACTCGATCCCCGATGCCGCCAAAAACCTTGTGCCAGAACCAGTTCGACTTGCCGACAAGCAGGCTCGGGTACCCTGGCCTGAGATCAACTACCCCTCCGAACGGGGTAAGCCCGTTGCTGTCAATGCGCGTAAAGGTGATACCGATGCTGGACTACGGCCTCGACATGTCCGGTGTAGAACGCGACCTTGCGCTGCCCGACTTGGTGGCTGAAGGAGATGAGCTCGACGCCCTGGTAGCAGCGCAGACCGACTGGTCGGAGCCCACGCCGGCAGCGGGGTGGACTATCGCCCACCAGATCGCGCACCTTGCCTCAGCTGATGCGAACGTTCTCATCGCTATCCGGACCCCGGAGGCGTTCGACGCCGTGCTGAAGCAGGCAGAAGCCGCAGGCAGTCGATACGCTGATCTCGACGCCGCCGCGGGTGCAGCCAAACCACGATCAGTACTGCTGGAACAATGGCGCGCCGGCCGAACCGAGGTAGCGGCGGCGCTACGTGATGTTCCACTGGGCCATGGGTTTCCGTGGTACGGCTCGCAGCTGACCGCAGCGCTCATGGTGCCGCTTCGACTGATGGAAACGTGGGCTCACGGGCAGGACATTTTCGATGCACTGGGTGTCACGCGCCGTCCGACGAGTCGCCTCCAGCATGTGGCCACGTTGGGAGTGATAGGACGGGAGCTGTCGTTCTATGCCGCCCGATTACCTACTCCGGCAGAGCCGTTCCGTATCGAGCTGACCGGCCCCGACGGCCGAACCTGGGTATGGGGCCCAGAAGATGCCGTGCAACGGGTTCAAGGCAGTGCCCTCGACTTCTGTCTTCGAGTCACCCAACGCAGGTCCCGAGCCGAGACCGACCTCACGGCGGTCGGGCAGGACGCGCACAAGTGGCTCGATATCGCTCGAGTATTCCTCTGACCGGACCAGCGAGCGGGTGGCGAAAGATCAACGTGCCGCAAACGTTCACGGTGCCGGCTGACAAGCCATGGGCCGTACCGGGCGAACGGCGTTGCAGCAGTGGAGCATTCGCAAGCGCCGTGCAACTCGGCGACCCCGTGGACCGCCAGGCTCGGAGGGATCGGCGCCGACGGTGCGGCGAACGCCCGACTACCGGTAGCAGTAGGAATCGGAGGAGGCGTCGCCGCCCTGGAGGCGCACCTGGTGCACCCGCAGACCTCGAAAGTCCTCGTCGTGTGGGAAGAACGACTCGTCGATGGTCATGCCGCCGTCGGGATCGGTGTGCATCACGGCCATCCAGGCGCCGACCCCATCCGGGTAGAACTGGTCGTCCCACGCGCTGTAGAGCGAGTTGGTGAGGTAGACCCGCTGACCGTTACGGCTGATCTCGACCATCTGGGGGCCACCCGCAAGCGGCTGGTTCGGCGCGGCCGGGTGGGCGGCGCGACCCACGATCCCGCCGAGCCGGACGGACCCGGTCTCTTTCGGGCTGGCCGGATCGTGCACGTCGAACTGCTTGAGCTCCCCGGTGCCCCAGCACGAGACGTAGAGGTATGCGTCATCAACCGACAGGTCGATGTCGCTGACCAGCGGCGGCACCGCGCCGAACGGTTTCAGCGCCGGCGGCAGCAGGTCGGGATCAGCCGGCTCGGCCGGGATGGTGATCACCTTGTCGACCGCCCACACACCCCCGTCGTGGTGCCAACGCCACACGGAGGCCGACAAATCCTCGGTCGAGATCACCACGCCGACGAAACCCCAGGTGGCGTCCGGATCGTGCGCAGGGCGCAGCTCTAGTGGCATCTGGTTGTGTTCCCCGAGATCGACCCGCTGCTGGTGCCGACCGGCGGTGAGGTCCCAGAAGTGGATCGCGTGGCCGTACTTGTTGGCCAGCAGCAACTCCGGCTGCAGCCCGTCCTCGATCATGGACGGCGTGCCCCACTCGCTGCTGATCAGGGTGTTCTGGTTGAGATGCCACCAGGCGTCGTACGCGAGATATTGCGGCCCGCGGTCGGTCTCCCATTGCCGCAACACATCGAACGTGCCGTGATCGAGGAGCGCTATCCCGCCCGGCCCGTCCAATCCGTCTGCCCCACCGAGGCAGGTCATGAAAACACCGTCCGGCCCGCAGTGCAGCGTGTGCGGGCGGGAGTAGCCGGCCTTGGCCGCGAGCTCGGAGCTGTCCACGATCTTGGAAAGGGTGGGCCGACACGGGTCGGGCTGGGTGTCGAACACGTACAGGTGCGACGAGCGCAGACCCGGCACGATCAGGTAGCGCCGAGCCAGCCCGTCGATGCGATGGCCCTCGTGCTTCAGCGCGCTGCTGCAGGCGTTCCAGCCGAAATGGTGCAGCTCGTTGCCCAGGTGGGGCACCTCGGTCCAGCCCACCACCCTGCCGTAGGTGGCCGAGCCCGGATCCACATCGACTACCGACAGCGCGTCCGGCTGCTGTGCCGCCCGGTCGAACGCAACGACGTATGCGAGCCGCTCCGGCGGCGCGGCAGCCGCATCCGCCGCGCTCCGATAGAAGGTCGGGTCCATGTCCGAGTGATCCATTTCCAGCCTCCTCCATGTCGATGGGCGCACACCCACGCACCTCGCCCTTCCGGCGGCTCCCAGGTTGGCCCCACTCGCCGGTCGCGTGCCGTAATGGCGCGAGGGCAGACAGTAACCAGTCTCGGCCTTTCGACAGAGATCCACCAGCTACCTCCGGGCAGCCCGCGCGGTAGGCCGCAGTCGCAATCCGGGAAAGCCGGGCGGACGAGTTCGTGACGGAAGTCGAACAGCAAAAGAAGGCCGAGTTTCTTGGCGAAGATACGCCGAGGCCATTGCCGCAGAACCTGACCGGATCACGCGGTTGGATCGGGAACTCGCGAGTCTCGCGTCCCAATACGACCTGGGCAACGGGCGGATGGAGTGGGAATACCTCTTGGTCACCGCACGCCGATCGGCCTGACCTGGCCATATGGCGTTGCTCGGAAGCCGCGGCGGTCGATGTGAGAGCCGTCGCGCGGCGGCGGGTCGAACTCCAGTGGAGTGATCACCACAGTCGGTTCGGTGTCGGCGCGTCCGCGGCGATAGCGGGCGGCGATGCGCGGCTCAGCAATCGCGGCAGCGTGGCCGCTGCGATCGGAAATCCTCAGCAACATCCCCGCATGTGCGTCGAAAGGGTGGCGTACCTGCGATTTACTCGAATATCTCGCACTCTCGCTCTATGCATCGTTAACCGACTGTGCGTAAACTGTGACCGAGCTGAAATCAAAATATTGCCCTCGCCTCGGGCGCGAAGCCCAGGGCAACGGATTCAACCGCCGGCGAGCGGGAGCACGTGATCTAGAAAGCAGATTCAGAGAACAAGATCACTATAGTCACCAAAGGAGTTGGCCATGCACAAGAAGGTCGAACAAGCACTACATCAGGATTTCGATCGCTGGACCCAACTGGTCGACCGCGCAGCGCACGCGGAGAACGAAGTCGAGCGGGAGAAACCCGCCTTGGCTGCGACGGAGCTGCAAATGAAGTGGACCCGTACCGCCGCCGAGGACTGGCAAACACTGCACGACCACTGGTACGAAGGAATCGACCGGATGCGGGCAAGTGTGTGAAGTTCAAATCGCGGGGTGTTGTCGCGGCACCCGTCCGCAGCAGTTCCGAGGATGCTTCGGCTAGTTCGTAGTCGCGCAAACTGATCGTACGGACTCCCGGTCACTGTAGGTCTGATCGCAGTGCCGGTGCATTTCGCTCATCGCTGTCCGGCCGATGCTGCGCGGTACTCGCGAGGTACCGGATCGGGTTACTCCTGCCGCCTCGAGGACTGGTTCGCGTGGTTTGTCGACACTGCCCGAGTGCCGGATACGGTGTTGGCCAGTGCGATGGCGACGCGGCGTTCGGACTCATCGGCGAACCGGCCTGTGAGGGTGACGCGGCCTTCGTCGACGGTGGCCCGCCAGCGTCGGTTGCCTGTGTAGTCGTCCAGGCGCTTCTGGATTTCTACCGCTGTCCTTTCGTCCGGCTCGAGCATCAATCGCAGTAGGTCACTGCGGCTGAGGATGCCGACCACCAGGCCGTCGTCGTCAACGATGGGCACGCTGCGCAGTCCGTGTCGCGGCAAGATCTGACCGACTTCGGCCAAGGTCTTGGTCTCGGACACCGCGACGGCCGGCGCTGTCATCACGCTGCGCACCGTCTGTGTGCGGGCTTCGTCGGCGCGCAACACGTCGCCGCTGGTCAACATTCCCACCAGCCTGTCCTGGTCATCGACCACCGGTATCGCGGCAAATCCGTAGTCTGCCAGGGGTATTGCCGCTGCTCGAACGCTATCGCCGTGCCGCACGGTCACCACCGGTCGTTGCATCACGTCTCCGGCTGTCACGGTCATCGTCGGTTCCGGTTCGGCAGTCTGCGCATGCCCTGAGCAGGCCGGCTCGGCGAGGTCTGCATCTGTTTCTCGAACGTGCCGGCCGGCTACCAGTGCGACGGGATCGGTGGCTCGTTGCGCGAACATTGCCTCGATTCGTGCTTTTATCTCAGCGGTGCTCATCGCTGTACTCGATGCGCCCTCCCGGGACCAAGTTGTTGTCATCGATATCTCCTTTTATGCGCTTCGTGCGCGATCTGCGCAGTCCGCCATTGTCACTTCATTCGAATTGGCAACGACAACCGATTGCAGCCATCAGCGATCGTGTTCTAGTCGGCGCTCCTCGCGTCGGCACAGGCTGCGGTTATCCGGCTGACACCCTCGATGATGGTGTGAATTGGGATTTCGGGGTTGCCCGAATCCGACAGCGGCGATAGCCGGATTTGTCGCTTCTCGACAACGCGAATCGTCACTCGCTTTCGGTGGCCGCGAGTTCGATGAGCATCGCGAGTCGCTTGCGGGGGTCCTGCAAATCCAGATTCGTCACATCGCCCATCTTCCGCAGCCGGTTGCGCACGGTGTTCTCGTGTACGCCGAGGCGCTCGCCTGCCTCGACCGGGTCGCCCTGCGCCTCCAACCACGCCTGCAGCGTCACCACATAGTGGGTGGAGAACGCGTGGTCGTACTGGCGGAGTTCGGCAACGGGACCGCGTGCGGGGACGCGACCGGATCGGGCGGCGGTGCGCAAGCGTTGGAGCAGAATGGCGTGCCACGATTCGTCATAGGCGGGCGGCTCGCCGCTGGGTTGGACACTCTCGTGCAGTACGAGGCACTCGTCGGCCTCTTGGCGCGCCACCGCCAGCTCCACTGCCCCAGCTCCTGCGCTGATGCCGGCTGACACACTCATCCGCTTGGGCAAGGCGGCGCGCAGACCGGTGATCCAGCGCCGCGCCGTCATCGCCTGGTCGCCGGGCAGCACCGTGTAGACGGTGTTGCCCGCCAGGGCGCTACGGCCGGGCCGTGACCACCCGAACCCGGTGGTGGCTTGCTCGAAGAGCAGCAGCAGTGCGGCGTGCTGCTCGTTCGCGATGTGAGCATGCAGCGCGATCACCCGTAGCGGCGTCTGCGGTAACCCGAGCCTGCCTGCCACCGTCGCCGCGTCCGCGGTGCCTTCCAGCAACCGGAGCACCAGTTCGGATTCGACCTGGCGTTCCAGGTCCGCGCTCGCTCGTGATCGCAGAACGTGCAGGGCAACCGTGCGTGCGCCGTCGGTCAGGGCCGTCAGCGCAGCTCCAGCCAACGGCGTCGAGCACGTTACCCACACCGATCCCAAAAGTTCCTGCCCTGCCCGCGCGGCCACGACCATCCGCCCGCTCATCCCATGTTCGGTGTCCGCGCCGACGAACACCGGCTCATCCGAGGCCGCTAAATGTGCGAACACCCCCCGTTTCTCGAACACCCGGCACAGCCACTCCGGCGCCTGCCGGCCCAGGATCGTCTCCACCCTCGCCCGATCAGCGTCCTGCTGCAACGTCGAGTAGGCCAGCACCCGAGACAGCCGGTCCTCGATCGTGACCGCGGCGCCGACCGCATCGGCCAGAGCATCGGCCAACGCGAACAAATCGGTCGGGCCGCGACCGGACTCGGTCTCACGTCCCTCGAGCACCACGCCATAGACGACCGCCGCCAACTCACTCCACGACACGGCCGGATCGACCACCATCACCGCGACAGCCGGCGCGGGGTCTGCGAACGTGATCTGCTCACCATCGCCGCGTACCAGCACCACAACAGCTCGCGCCGCCACCGCCCATTCCACAGCCTCGGTGACCGACCCGGCACCGATCGCCAGCAGCACCTCGCCCACCACCGGGCCGCCCGTCGCCGACTCGTGCAGGACCACGCTGCGCAACTCCGCCGACCGCGAAACAGCCGAAAAACGCAGGCGAACCCCGTAGCCACCCAGTACATTCACCAGCCGATCCAAGGTGACCACAATCACCTCCCAATACCGCATCGATCACCCGGCCGCCCAGCCTGCACCGGCTCGATGCGATCCACCACGACTTATCGGTTTCGGCTCGACCAGTTGGAAATCGCACAATTGCTACAGGTCAACTGTCGTGCCCGGCACGGTGAACGCCGACAATCCACGGTACAACGACACGGGTCCGCCGCCGGGTACATTCTTGGTGCGTGGTCTTCGACTTCTCCACCTTCCCGGTCCTCGAGACCGAGCGACTGGTACTTCGTGAATGGCAACCCACCGACGCGAGCGACATGTTCGCCTTCCGCAGCGATCCCATCGCGCAGCGCTACAACTCCGAAGCCCATCGCAACGTATCCGACACCAAGGCCTTGATTGCCACGCTACGCACCGCCTACGCCGCCGAGGAACAAATCCAGTGGGCCCTAACCAGGCGCGATGACCGTCCCATCGGTGTGTTCGGCTTCAACTCCTGGCAACGCTTCCACCGCCGCGCCGAGGTCGGCTACGACCTCGCACGGACACACTGGGGACAAGGCATCGCCACCGAAGCCCTCACCGCCATCGTGAGATTCGGCTTCGATCAGATGCGCCTGCACCGCATCCAGGCCCACACGATCCGCACCAACGAACCTTCGATCCGACTCCTGACACGCTTGGGCTTCCACCGCGACGCCGTACTGCGCGACTACTCCCTCGAAGAGGACGGCCACTTCCACGACAGCACCATCTGGTCACTCCTGGAAGCGGAATAACCATCTGCTCCACAGTCCGTCGGTAGGGCACCGCCCGCCAACGGTTGTCGGCGGATCCAGCCGTCGCAGCTGCTGGTGTCGAAAGGGACCTCGAGTGCGCCGGAGTTGCCCGGCGACGGAGGTACGCGGTGTGCGCGCACGACGACGGTCTTTCGAGGCGTTCGGCGACCTGACTGTCGCGAGGATGGCTGGCCGACAGACCCGAATGGGCGCGGCAGCCTTACTTGCGGTGCCGTCCGGGGCGAGAAGGTAGTGACAAAGCGAGGGGTGGTAGCTGGGTTGTATCGGCCAGCGGGTCAACACGTAGCGTCGCGATGAAATGGTCCACGGAGGCGAAGCCCGCGGCGTGGATATGCGAGAGCAGTTCGACTGCGGGGATAGCTACGTCGGTTCGCTTCATACTGGCTCCCTTGCCAGGCTGATGGTGTTGGCACAGCGACAGGGACTCGATCTCCAGCGAGAGCCCTGTCCGGTGTACAGCGAACGGCAGCTACGTGGGTGCGCCTGCCGCCTATGGCCTTCCGATTCACCGGAGCAAGCAGAATCGTAGCGAAGGCACGGCTATCACGCAGCGGTTTACCGACTGGCTTCATGTCGGCGAATCGGCCGCTGCGTTCGGGTCTGGTTCTGTTGTAGTGGTCCGGGTCCCCCTCCGCAGTGCTCGAGAACCGGTTCACGGCCTGCTGCATCAACTGAGTTGGCACATCCCTTCATGGGCCGGATGTGTCCAGCCCAATGCCGAAGCTCGGCGCTGCATAGTCAGGCGCGGCCTGTAGAACGCGTGCCCGATCGCAGCAGGGGGTCTCACCGGGGCTGCGGCCCGGCACCGTGGTCGGCGGTCGACTGCGCTGCGGTCAGCGCTACCGGGGAAGACTGATCTTCACATCGCCGACGCCGAAATCATCTGGCGTATCGGCGATTTCACCGAGTTGTCGCTCCCGACTCGGCATCGGGGTCTTGCGGATCTTGCGCGGCCAGCTGCTGCCACACCACGTCCGCGGCGTGGAACACCTGGCAGTCGGAGTGCACATGCAGGGTCGGCTCCAGATTGCTCCCGAGGGCTTCGAAGGCGCAGGCCTTGTACTCGACTTCGGTGAATTCCCCCGGCACGAAAAAGATCCCGGTGTGGCTGTCGGTGTCGACCGCGATCAGATACCGCAGGTACGCGCCGGTGACCGGTTCGAGGTTCTGCCCCGCCGCGATCCGCGACGCCAGCAACCGTCTGCAGGTGGCGTGCCGCTCGGTGAGCACGTATTCCTGCGCGCCGGTCAGATCGAAGTGGTAGGTGCGCCTACCGGGGCCCGCCACGCGGTCGCGGTGGTCGGTCAGGACCCATCCATTGCACGACCCCAGTTCCGTCGCGGTCCAGCGCGCATCGCGACTGCGGTATATCGCCGCGGCAAGCCACAACACGAGTGCGCAGTGGCGCGGGAAGTCCCCCTCGACCAGTACGCGTCGGCGCGCGCGTGCCAGCGCGCCGAACAACAGTGCCGCACCGGCGAATCCGGCCGTGGCATCGGGGTCAACGGCGAGAACATGGGCCTGGTCGCGGGCCAGGATCCACTGCTCGGCGTCGGACGGTTCGGTGACGGCGCATGCCTCGGCGGTGACGAGCGCGGCGACCGTGTCACACAACGGCGCGGCGGGCGCGCTGGAGAGAATCTCGTCGATGTCGGCGGGCACCTGCCGTATCCCCCACACCAGCGCGGCACGATAGATCTGGCGCTGGGCGAGGGTGTCTGCGCCGGTGAGCTCACCGGCCAGGCTCCACACGAGCGTGGTGGCCTCGGCCGGAGAGTGTACGGCGAGCGGGCCGTAGAAAGCAGCGACAGCCTGCTCGCGCAGCTGCCCGACCAGGTCGCGGCGAGCGGAGAAAGCGGCGGTGACGGATTCGGTCATGACGAGATGGCAGCATCTTCCTAGTCGCATCGGAATCGGTTGTGTGGCTGCGGGTTTCGCGTTCAGGCCGGATCTGATTACAGGGTGATGTACCGAACCGGCCGGGTTCACATCAATCCAGGCGGCAACCGTGATGGGCTCGCAGAATGCCCAGCAGCCGAGTTTCGCGCCACAGCCCGGCCACCGATGAGCACCGCCCGCTGCTCCGCACCCCCTGTCGCAACTGCTTCTCCCCCAGCGCATTCCGTATTGAACTTACCCTGGAAACATCCTCGCGGTGGCGTGGCTGCGCCAGGTGATGGCGGCGACCGCCGATCTACTGGCTGTCCCCGTCCGAGCTACAGTCGCGGGCCAGGGCCCGAATTACTTTCGGTCGGGGCCAGGGCCTGCCACATCGCCTGGCCGATAGCGACCACGCCGCGGGCGGGCAGGGCGACATCGCCTATGACCGGGTTCGTATCCAGGCGTGCGGGATGCCCGAGGTCGCGGTCGTCGAGCACAGCCGTCGACTGCGTGATCAGGTACATCTTCTGTGGCATGAGGATTCCGACGTGGCCGCTCGGCATGACACCCGCCATGCTCAGATGTCCCAAACCCAGTGTGGCGGCGATCATTTCCCGGGCACGCACCAGCGAACGCGACCGCCAGGTGGAAAGCGGCAGACGCCCTCCGACGGCGTTGAGCATATGTAGCGCGATAGTCTCGTGTGCGGTCAGCGTCCAGTCCAGCGCGGGTTCGTCGACGGTGATTCGCAGCGATGCCGGTCCGGTCCACGCCACTCGAATCGTGGCGAAACCGGTGTAGGCACACGCGGGACCGTAGTAGCGGGGGCAGGCGGTCTCCAGCCGGTCGCCGTCGACGAAGATCGACCATCGGCCGTCGGGGTCGCGGTGCCAGACGGTTTTGTATGGGCCGAAGTCGTTTTCGGGGAAGACACGCAAGGCCAGGATGTGGCCGCTGTCGAAGGGAAGGCCGAAAACGCCCCAGCCCTTGACGTATTCGTGGCCGGGCCACGGCGCGTGGCCCCGGTTTTCCGGCAGGTCGGTCAACTGGGATGCCAGATCTAACATGGTACTCACCTCCGGCGCGGCGCGCCTGAGTAGCTGAATGTGGTGGCCGGGACCTCGTCGATCCACTGTCGCGTCGGGATGGCGCGCCGCAGTTCGGCGTTGCTCGGCCTTGAAGCAGATCGGACACCTCACTTCATGCATTGCCGCCGGACGACAGAACGGATCATGAAACGAACGCTAGGCGCGACGGCTACGCATGTCGTCGGGTGTTCTCCCTACGAATCGGTGGCCAGCGTGTCCAGCAAGCCGTGCTGAACCGCGTAGAGCGTGGCGGTCGCTCGAGTCGACGATCCGGTCTTGACGTAGATGCGTTCGATGTGGGTGCCTGCCGTTTTCGGGGTGATGCCCAGGGTGCGTGCGACGTGCCGGGTCGAGGCACCCCGCGCGATAAGTACGAGGACCTCGAGCTCGCGCGGTGTCAGACCGTCCGGGCCGCAGCGGTGGCGATGGCGCGGCTGTCCCGCTGCCGCGAGGACAGCGTCGACCGCCGCCGCGTCGAGTCGACCGCAGCGCACCTCGGCGCGCAGTTCGGCGAGAATCTGCTTGGGTGGCAAGGCATCTCGATACGGACGCGGCTCGGTCACGGCCCGATACGTATCAGCCGCCGCCAGCAGGCGCGCCGACAGCGGGATCGACGGTCCGGTCAGCCCGCGATGCGCACCGGAGCCGTCGAGGCGCTCGTAGGCCATGGCCGCGATAGCCCCGATGCGAGACAGCGCGGCCGGGCGGGCCAGCACCCGCTCGGTGTAGTACGAGTTCATCCGGAGCCGCTCGAGCTCGGTCACGCTCAGCGCTCCCGGTTTGTCCAGAATGGTGGCCGGAACACCGTGTAACCCGATGTCGTGCAGCAACGCCGCGCGACGCACCAAGGTGATATCGGCTTCGGGGAACCCGGCGACGGCCGCGGCCCGACCGGCGAGATCGGCTACACCACGAGAATGGCCTGCCCGGTAGGGCGAGCGCAGATCGGTGAAGTCGGCGATCACCTCGAGTGCCGAATCCAGTTCCGCGCCGGTGAGATTCCGCCGCAGGGCCGGATCGTCGGCAATGAGCTCCGCATAGTCCGGCTCGACTTCCGCATCCGCCAGCAGGTCGCGGGCCGAGGCACAGAACGCGTCCACCACGGCCGGATCGAACTGCGTCCCACGCCGCGAACGGGCGACCTCGATCGCGGCATCGATTCCAGCACTACGGTGCAACACCTCGACGACATCGGCGAGATGGAACAGCCGCATACCGAGCCCGATTCGCTCCCCGGCGACACCCCCCGGCACGCCCTTACCGTCCCATCTCGCGAAGAACTGCCGCAGTGAGTCCCCGACAGCCGGGCCAAGCCCGAGCCGTTCCGCCATCGTCGACGTGGTGAGGCAGTGCGACATCAACCCCCGCTCGATATCGCGGCCGCCCTTCGCCGCGATCGTCACCGTCTTGCGCACCCGCTGCGCGAACGGTCCCGAGGACCCCGCGTGCGACAGGAAGAAGATCGCCCCGCTCGCCCCGCGCAAATCCATTTTGTAACTGTCCGCGCGAAAAGCGATGTCATCGCCGAACCACGCGGCCACCTCGGGTGCGTCGGCCACACAACCGGTCCACGCCAGAACCGCGGTGTAGTACAGGTCGGACCGCTCCTCGGCGCTCAACCCGACTCGCTCTCCGAGCCGCGAAGCCAGCCGCCACGACCGCAGCACATGCGCCATCGGCTGGCCCAGGCCGAGATCCATCGCAAACGAGAACGCGGCCAGTAGCGCGGCCAGCGAAACACCCGAGTCCCGAGCGTCACGCGTCATGTTGCGAGCATAGGCGTGTCCGCCTGCACAGCGTTTGATCCCTGGAAAAGGATGCTCTCGCCACAGGCCCACCCTTATCCTCCCGGCTCAGGTCGACCTTGCCCCGCACCGAGACGTTGCCGTCCTGTACACACACCACATAGGCCCGTGTGGTCGGGGGCGCCCTTGGGAGTCGACGACCATTTGGTCAACGGCGCGTGTCGACGAGATCGCACGCATTGGTGATCGTGCTCATCGCACAGATCGTCGGCGCCGCGTTGCCCTGCGCCGACGTCGCCGTGGCACCTACGGGCACGGCGCTCGCGTCCCCACCGCGGATCCGGTAACCGACCGCCACACCGATGCAAAGCACCACCAGCACGACAAACGCCGGCGATGATAGCCCGGCCTTGCTGCCACCAGTCGGCGGCGGCTGGCCGTGACGGGTGGGGGCCCGTATCCGGCGCCGGACCGGATCGGGTGCGGCGCCGGTAACGGCATCCAGGCAACGGAGTCAGGTGCGCCTCCGGGCAGACCGGCAGCCGAGCCTGCCGCAGCGGGGCCGAAGAACGCGAGGCCCGTATCCGGGTTCGGGACGCTCTGCTCGTCCTCGATGATCGGCTCGACGCCAAGGACGCCGACGCGGCGTTTCGCGGACCCGCCACCGAAAACCGTTGACCCTCAGCGGTGTTCACCGATCGTGCAGCGGTCCGGCATCGCCGGGTAACCTCAGGATATTCGTTGATACGGGTGGATGCATTGTCGGCCGGCAGCTTCTGATCGCTTGTCCGACAGGGGTATCCGGCTGGACCGCAAACCACCGCGTGCCGATTAGCGTGAGCGACGCCGCGATTACCACGGAATCCCCCTTGACAAGCCCTCTTGCCATTGCACTGTTTGGTGATAGTTTTTCTATATGATCGGCTAGATCTCATACTCGCCGCGCATCGAGGGAGATGTCGTGTCAATGGCCGGAAGCGTCGCCGCTGCAAGGGTTTGCGGAGGAATTCTCGGTACACTCGCGTGTCTGGTCGCGGTGAGCACCGCGCACGCCGATGATGAACCTGGCCCATTGCTGGTGGGTGACACAGCGTATTTCGCCATGGGCAGTTGGAACTGCTCGATCGGCGCGGACGGCACAGTGGGCTGCGACCTCGCAGTCCCGGCACCGTCCATGAATGTGCTGTATGCCGGAATGCAGGTCCCGATGCCGAATGTGCCGGCCGTCATAATCGACTCGACCATGTGGCCGGCACATCCTCAGTGGAACTCCAACGGCAGTCACACTGTGCCAGGCGGGAATCCGCCGCTGCCGCGCATCACACCCGCGAATTACCACGACCCACAGTATTCGATCACCTATGCCGGAGCGAATTGCCAAATCACCTATCAAGGTGCGGCAGTATGCACATCGATGGGGCACGGGTTCAGCCAATGGGGACCAGTGCCACAAGGCTACTGATCCCCACGAATCACCGGCTACCGATACCAGATACCGGAATCCCAATCACCGTAGTCCCACACATTGAAATCGTAGCGACCATGCGCACCCCCGAACAGATAGCCCCACCATCCGGCCGAGGTGTCGCAGATCTGGTCGTCGTGGTTGCACACCGTCAGCACCGGGAAGTCGCCGAACCAGTCGTCGACACCAGCCAGCGGATAACCGACGATCCCACTCCCGGGAGTCGACGACAGGCCACCCCAACCAGGCCCGGGGGCTCGCTTGGGATCGGACAGGAGAATAGCGTTGGCATTGCCGACATCCTGGTGGGCGGTGACCCAGGCGTGGACGATGCCCGCGCCCTCGCTGTGCCCGATCAGCCTGATGTGGTCGTCCGGACATTCGCTGCGATGCAGCCAGAACAAGCGGTCGAGTTCGTTCAGTCCCGACATCGGGTCGAGCGAATTGTAGCCGACAGGTTGATCCACAAAGGGGATGAACACCGACGAGGTGTTGTCACCGAGACCGCCGATACCGATGGCCCAGTCGCCAATACAGTTGTCGGCGTGAGCCTTCGACCCCATCTCGTTCGTGAAGGAAAGGATGATTGCCAACAGTAATGCGGCGAAGAGCGCCGTTGCTCTACGCATGGTCGTACTTCTTAATTTATCGTGCCTCCGGGTCCAGCCCGGCTTGTGTCGGGAGTACCCAGAAGTTGCTCGCGTTCTTGCTTTCTGGCGAAATAGTTACGCAGGCCATCGATATATTGTCCGTAACGCAATGTCGGAGGCCATGATCCGCGAAGCGAATCCGCCCGCCCGGGCGATACGCTCTTCGTTACTCGAGCTTCGATGGTCGAACGTCACGGGACATGGCTGCGGGGAATGGTTGTCGCGGTAGACTTTTGCTTCCCAGCTCGTCGCACTCGCAGGTTGACATAGGTCATGCGGCGGGGACCGGCAGCGGCCGGGATTTGGGGAAAGTGACGGGAAGCTCGACCAGTGCGCGGTGGAACGGTCCGGGCCGCCAGACCAGTTGCTCTTCGGACCGTGCCAGCGTGAGTTCGGGCAATGCGTCGAACAGGTAACCGATGGCGGTACAGGCGATTTGGATTACCGCAATGCGTGCGGGTTTCGGGCAGGCGTGCTTGCCGGTACTGAAGGCCAGCCCCCAATCCGCGTGGAGGAATTCGCCGTTGTTCACAGCGGGGTCGTTGTTGCAGGCGGCCATGCTGATCACGACCGGCTTGTTCGCGGGCAGCCACACCCCGCCCTTGTTGATCGGCTGCGGCGGGAAGGACAGGCAGTAGTTGGCCATCGGGGGGTCGTAGACCAAGATGTCGTTGACCGCGTCGATGGTCGGCGCACCGAATCCTGCTGCGCCGCACACGAATCGGTCGTCGGTCAGCATCATCAGCAGCGTGTTGGCGATCAGGTTCACCGTCGGCTCGATGCCCGCGCCGTAGAGGGTCATCACCTGGTTGACCATTTCCTCGTCCGACAACGGGGGTTGATGCGTGAGCAGCCTCGTAGTGATGTCGTTGCCGGGCTGGGCACGCTTCATGGCGATGAGCTGGCCCAGTGCTCGGCCGAGTAATTCGTTGACGTGGGCGGTGTCGGTGGATTCGAACATCGCTGCCATCGCCACTCGGACCTGCTCGCCGATATGGTCGGGACAGCCCAGCATCTTGTTCACCAGCGAAAAGACCAGCGGCAGTAGGTAGTCGCCGATCACGTCGGCCGTCCCGATGCCGCAGAAGGTGTTGATCAGCGGTTCGGCGGTCTGAATTATCTGGTCACGCAAGCCCAGCTGGTCGATGCCGTCGAGGGCGGCCTGATTGGCGGCGCGGTAGAAAGTGTGGGTTTCGCCGGTGCTGCGCAGCGCGTTGGGCCGCCACCCCACCATCGGCAAGATCGGGCAGTTGGCAGGCACGGTGCGTTCCCAAGTGCGCGGGTCCGCGGGGAAATGCTCGTGATCACCGAGGATGTCTACGGCGAGCTCGTAGCCGATCACCAGCGTCGCTTCCACACCGGGCGCGAGCCAGACCGGTACCAGCGACCCGTATGTCTTGCGCATATGCCGGTAGGCCTGGTGCGGATCCTGCGCGAACTCTGAGGTGTGGAGCGCGTAGCGATCGCCGGGACCGACGTTTTCGATCGGGACCGAAAGAGCGGGAGAGGGGTTCTGCGGCACGGCCGGGTTCTCCTCGAACTGGGGAGTGGGAGCGGTGGCGTCGGGCGGAAGACGACCGGTAGCGCAACCAGTGCGCGGCGACAGGAGACAGGCAGCCAGTCCAGATGCTCGGCAACCCGACGTCCGGCAGGGCGTCCACCACCTGAGCGACGGACTCGTGCGCGATCAGCATCGCTATCTTCTGCGCTGGGTCCGGGCATGCATGCGCGCCGGCACCGAACAACAGGTAGGACCTGTCGGCCTTGCGGTCGTCGGTGTCGCCGCTCTCGATCTCTGGGGCGGCGGGGCAGCAGACGAGGCTGATCAGCACCGGTTGATGCTCCTGCAGCCGGCTGCCGGCGACGAGCTTCATTTGCGTCGGGAATCGCACGCACGCATTCGCCAATGGTGGTCGTCGAACAACACCTCGTCGATTCCGTCCCGCGACCACACCCCGCCGAGCATGTCCCCGCCGAACCGGTCGTCAGTCATGAACGGCAGCACAGTGTTCGCGATGAGGTTCCACGTCGGCGAGGCGGCCGAATTGCCGGGCGGTTCGCCACGACGACAAGAACGTGCTGCGCTGGCGGCGAAACTTGACGATACCGAGGACGACTTGCTCACCGCCCGCAGTAGTCCACGGTGGATGATCCGCAGCCCGAACCGACAGCCTCGGCGGAGCCCAACGACTTCCCGGTGCTCGGCGGTATGTCGACTTCCTCTGGACCTGAATATCGTGCTGCACGACCGCCGGTCAGTCCGGGAAGGGACGGATTCCAGCTCGGCGATATGCGCGGAAGCGCAGCCGAGGTCAGCCCGGCTGCGGGCAGCGCCATCGAGAGCGCGAGCCTGTTCGGATCAACTGCCGATCACGCGGTTTCGGCGATGCCGATAGCTATTTCGCGAACTCGTCACTCTGCCGGATTTGCGACGATGGCGTTGCACCGCTGAGGATCTGAGCGAGCGAGTATCCATCAGGCACTCCGCGGGCCGTCATGCGGGGATGCGTCCGGGGCAGATTCAGCGGCTTGTGGCTGCTGAGAATTCCCTCGCCTCGAGGGATCATCGGATGGGTACGGCAGTACAACTACCTGCCGTCACGCAATCACCGAATCGAGGGCCTTCTTCACTGCTGAAGGCCGCGCGGGCGATCGCGGTGCCTTCTTGCGCAACTCGATCATCCGCGCACCGATCTCCTGAAGCTGCTTGCGCCCCAACTGCTCTCGCACCTTCGGGAACCAGGTTCCCTCTTCCTCGTCGATATGATGATCGACACTCTCGATCAGCACGGTGGCCTTGGCAGTGAAGCGTTCGTCCTCGGGCTTCATCATCGCCAACTCCATCACCAGCACATCGGCGACGTGATGCTCTTCATAGGATTCGAGGATGTCGTCTTCCAGGTCGGGCACCAGCTTGCGCACTGTCGGATACATGCACTCGTTTTCGAGATAGGTGTGCACGGTCAACGCCTCGATGATCTTGTCGACCAGCCGTCCCTTCGTGGCGTGCGCCCTATCGCCCGCCTTCTCGAACTCACGGAACAGTTTCCGAATCTCCTTGTGGTCTTCACGCAATAGGACGATCGCATCACTGGACACCGCAACTCCTCGGGCTCGAATACTCACGGAATGGACCTAGGCCAGGCGTGCCCGCAATATCAGAACCGAAACCGCCACGGCGGCCTAGCTCCACAAGCTCGACGCCATCGCCGACGCGTAGGCCGATCCGGCAAGCGAACTCGGCGCGAGCTATCCCGAATTCGAACGCCACAGCTGGATATTCTCACTCGGCACATCGCTCGCAGGTCGCACGGGACTCGAGCAATGGCGGCTTCGACACCGGAATCCCGGTCGGTGCGTACGTGCCCGTCGGCCGCAGGCATACGCGAATCGTGCGCGGGGATCCCAGCGACAGCCTCGCCGAGGAACTGGGCGGGATCGTGCAGGTGGACGCGGCGCCAGTGCGCAAATGATGGACCGCCGAGTCGGCCCGCCGCGGAACAGCGCGGGCCGATCCGGCGCCGAAAACCGGGCTGGTCGCTGAACGACGCCGAGCGAACTGTGCTACTCGATTCTCATCTCTTCGTAGGCGACAGTGACGCTCTCATTCGCCAGCTCTGCATTCTCGGCGTCGAGCGAAGGCTCCGTCCAACTGGTCGGCAAGGCGCGCAGCAAGCGAATCCGGCGACCAGGCTTCTTATCAGCGTCCATCACGGTGATCGTGATGTCCTCTCTGGCGGAGTCCACGCCGCCGTCGGCCAGCGTTCGCTCGATCCAATCGGTGAACGCTTTGCTCCGATCAAGCCCCCGCGTTATCCGCACCTCCCCCAGCGTTCCCTCGGACGGCGTGCTGAGACCCCGCACGTCCTGCACCGTTTCCACCCTGAAGTCACCCAGATCGATGGCGAAGCTACGGCTGTCGGTCTTGTCCTGGATTTGCATGTCGACCTCCTGAATTCGTAACCGGTTGGGTTCTCTCTCATGAGGCAATGCCACTCGAGAATACGGTGTGGCTCGGGCCACCGTAGTGCGAATTCGCCCAATCCCGTTGTGGTTCTGGTCGGGTCCTCGGGCGTTGGGCCGGCAGCATTCGCGTGGTCGATTGGGCTGAGCCGTTCGGGTCGGGTGGGCAGGTCGACCGGGTCCCTGCAGGTGAATTCGTGCACTCGCCACGGTCCGCCCGCGTGGGCGTGCATGGGTGGTGTGTCATCACCCGGCGTTGTCGCGCAGCCCGGTCAGCAGTTCGCGCAGTGCCTCGGTGGCGGCGAAACGCGGTGTCCAACCGAGATCGGCACGGGCCCGTCCGGTATCGAGAGTCGGCAGGTGCATCACCGCGTCGAACAACTCCGGCGGTGCGGGCACTAGTTGCGCAGTCCGACGACGATATTCCGCGCCGCACCCGTCGCGCCCGATACAGCGTCGGCGTGATCGGAGACCGCCACGTCCCCTCCTACACTGACGAGCCCGGGGTGGATCCCGAATCCCTCGACGCCCGCCCGATCACCGTGCCGGCACGGCTTGTGTGTGCCGGACTCGCGGTTGCCTGGCGGCGTCAGAAGCGATCGCCAGCATGTACGCGTGGACGATGTCGACATTCGTATGCCAGGTGGCCATGGGCCGACGGGCGGGCTGGAATACCCAGGCCAGATGCACCACGACATCGGCCCCATGGAACCAACCTGCCAGATCATCGGTGCGAATATCGCCGCGCACCCATTCGACGCCGCCGACATGTTCTGCCGAGTCCCGACCGGGTCCGGCGGGTGGTGCTCGTGCGCTTCGGTAGCGACCATCGCCGTCCCCGCCACCGGCTGGCCGATCGCAGCTGTGCATTCGCGGTTCTCGTGTACGACGGCGTCGGTGAGTTCGGTGCTGCGGTGATTGCTCGGGTCCTCGGCTCACGCCGCTTCGAGGGCCGACACCCCCTGTCGGTGTCGTCGAATTCCGGGGCCGCGATGCGGTTATTCGCCAGCCGGGGAGGTGGTCGCGCCTCCGGGAGTGTCATCGGGATCAGGCGCTTTGTACTCCGGGTCGACCACTGGGCCTGCAGCGCCTCCGGTATTCGCGCCGCTGCCCTCGCCTGCACTGCTGCTGGTAATTTCGTCGGCGCTCGTTCGGCGGCCTTCGTAGGGCGGTACAGCCGGTTCCGCGTCTCCGGGAGGGAGGGTCCCGCTCGTGCCGGTCTGGTCTTCCGTCGCGTTGTGGTCGCGCGTTGAGGTGACTTCCTCTTGGTCGAATGTGCCAGTCGGGCGATCTACCGAGCCGCCGCCCGGCGAATCCGATCCGCTGTCTCGCGAGCCTTTGGCTCCTCGTTCCGATTGGGATTCTTCAGGCAGATGTTCGCTAGCCATAGCTGCATCGTCTCCTCGAATAGAGCACTGGAGGATGTGCCCTGTATTCCAAGGGTAGGCCGATTGAACCGCAGTCAAGCCATTGTGATGACGATGTGATGACCAAATTGCGCAGCGAAAATTCCGCTGATCGAAGCAATCCCCATCGTGTATCCGACACAATCCAAATCTGATCTCCGTCTCGCCTTGGTTGCGATCCAGACATGGCCAGCCTTCACTTTCCGGCTCGATGCGGTATACGCGACTTCGATGGGTTGCTGCCTCGTAACGTGAGAGCCACTGTCGAGGGCGCAGCCGTTGAGCATTCGGACCTGAAGTCGCGATATCCCCGCTCCCTGGGGGTAAACTCCCGTTTGCTCATTGGTGTCCATAAGGTGAACGCGACGGAGTGGTGATGAACATTTCCGATGGCGTGGTGGACGTGATCACGCGGACGGCCGATGCAGCGACGGCGGCGGCCGGGGCCGTGGGCGGCGCTGCTGTCGAGGGCGTCGTCGGCGGTATCCGAGGGGCGGCGGCCGGTGTTAAACACGGCTTGGGCAGTGGTAGCCACTCGGCACCGGCGGCGGTTTTGACATTGGCGGCGATCGGCGCCACTGGGCTGGTGGACTGGCCGGTGCTGCTGGGCGTCGGCGGCGCCGCCCTGGTGGTCCAGCGTCTCGGGCAGCGATCGGGTCGAGTGTCGGCACCCGCCGTCGGCGATCGCGCCGGACAGTCCCCTACCCGCACGCAGAAGGCGACCAAACGGCCCGCCACTGCGACGAAGGCGGCCTCCGCGCCCAAGAGCACTACTCGGGCACGACGGTCGCCGAGTAAGCGTTAGTCGTCGACGTGGACCTGGGCCTACTGCTACGGACCGCGTCCTCCCTGCCCTCGCGCGTCGTCGGCGCGGGTGTGCGTTCGGCCGCGGGCGCTGCCGTCGCGGGTGTGGAGCTGGTCACCTCGCCGGTGCGCACGGTGCTCGATCGCCGCGTGGTCGAGGCCGTCACCGAGGCCGCATCGGAATTGCTCGGTAGTGCGCCCGGCCGGCGACGTTGGTGCGGCCAGCGCCGCTGCCGGATCGTAGTACGTGGCCTGGACGGGCGCGAGCCCCGCGACGTGGCAGGCCCTGTCCACCGCCGCCGTCGCCACCGCCATCGCTCCCCAACTGTTCGCCGGGGCGGTCGCCAGCGGGATCAGTCGAGAATCTCGATGACCCCGAGCCGCCACAGCACCGCGTACACCTCGCGCAACGGCACGGTCAGCACCTGCGTCAATGCACCCGTCAAAGAATCAGAGCCAACGCCCACGCCACTACTCATCACACTGGACACTATGCGGATGCCAGGAGTCGAATACTCGAACACACCATGACCGGGAGGCAACACATGGCCGAAAAATCATCAACCGGCCACCGAAACGCCGTCGACCGGGTGCTGGCCGCCCAAGGTTTCGCGGTGGATCTGCCGGTGCTCGGCCGTGTCCGCATTCCCCGGCCCGAACAGTTGGCGTACTACGGTGCCCTCGGCGCCTTGGCCGCCGCGGAGATCATCGAATGGCCCGTCGCGGTCGTCCTCGCGACCGGTCACTGGCTGGTGCAGAATCAGCACAACCGCGTGGCCCACGAGATCGGCGAAGCGCTCGAAGACGCGTAGATCAGCACATCAGCGAGATCCGTCCCGGCGGTGTCCGGCCGGGCCTCGAATCGGGAGATGACCACGAGTCCGGGCTGGTAGCGCAGCGCAGAACGTGAACTGCGGCGACCTTGGTGATCCCATCCGACCCGAGGCCGGCGGTCGGGGTCGGCGCGTTGGCCAGGATCACGCCCTGGGCGACGACGATCCGCTCGGCGTGGCAACCTTTTCCACCCACAGCACCGACTTGTCATTCGCCGCTGGGTGAAGACCAGTCGCCGAATGACTCACCGGTCGACATGAAGATCGTGCGACGGCCGACCTGCACGGCATGGTCGGCGAACCGCTCGTAATACCGGCCCAGGAGCGTCAGATCGACCGCGGCGGCCGTCCCGCCATCCCAGTCATCGTCGAGCACCGCTGCCAGCAGGTCGTGATGCAGACGATCCATGGTGTCGTCCTGGCGATCGAGCGCTGCGGCGTCGCCCGGGTCACCGGATCCCAGCACCGCGGCGGCACTGGTGGCCATCGCGACAGCGGCCGCCCCCATGCGGGCCACGATCGGTTGCACCGATACCGGGACCGCGCAGGCAGGGTGTCGGCGGCGCGCGATATTGGCGATATGTTCGGACAACACGCCCATCCGGTCGAGGTCACCGACGAGCTGGATCGCGGTGACCACTTGCCGCAACTCGCCCGCGACCGGGGCCTGCAACGCCAGCAACGTCACCGCTGCGTGCTCACAATGATCGCGCTGGGTATCGAGGTCACGGCAGATATCGATGGCTTGCTCGGCGAGCTCGAGATCGGCGCGTAGCAGCGCATTGGTACCGGCTGCGACGGCGGTCCGGTCCCGCTGACACATCGCCTGCAACTGAGCGGCCAGCCGGTCGAGGTTCTCGTGGAAGCGAGTCCGCATCCCTCATCTTGACCCACGTGCCAACACCCCGTGGCCAAGGCCACCGATCCCGTTGGCAAGCATCGGTGGACACCGTCTTTTCGCATCCCGGGAACCGAGCGCGGTGTACCGATGTTTCGGCCGCCGGGTTGGGGTATTCGCGGCTCAGGAGGTGATGGACATGCCGAAGGCATGGTCGAACAAGCGGGAGCGGCAGTTCGAGCACATCAAGGATTCGGAGAAAGAGCAGGGTGCGTCCAGCCGGCGGGCGGAGGAGATCGCGGCGCGCACGGTGAACAAGAACCGTGCTCAGTCCGGCGAGGCCCGTACCGCCAGTCGGTCCTCGGTGCAGGACATGTCGCCGCAGCGACGTGGTGGTCTCCGGTCGGGAACCAATCGACCGAAGGGCCCGACCCGAGATCAGCTGTACAACGAGGCGAAAATGCGCAATATCGAGGGCCGCTCGAAGATGACCAAGGGCCAACTTGCCCAAGCGCTCGGCCGCGCCTGATCGGATCAGGTCGACATGCAAGGGTCGAGAAAGAGCGGCGGTTGGATGAAACCGGTCCAAGTCGAAATGGTCACCCTGGTGCACACGAAAATCGCAGCGCCGCGAACGGATTCGTGTCCGGCCCGCACGAGGGAGATGACCCAGCGCTACCCGGGTGCGGGGCCCATGTGCTCGCGGGTGTCGATGCCATGAATGCAGACTCCGACCCAGAACCCGACGAGCGCCGAGCCCCGGACGGGACGGAGCAAGGCCACAGGGACTTGGTCGCGCAACCCCACACCCCCGACGAAAGCGGACCGATCCTTACCGCGGAAGCGGCGGCGGCGCGGGCCAGGACGGCGCAGAACCCGCTGGGCAAGCCGGGGCGACGATTCGATCCGCGATCGCCGTTCATGGTCGGTTTGACAGGCGCGGCTGGAGTGGCGGTGACCTACGGTGCGATCCAAGCACTGATCGCCGTGAGTCAAGTGCTGGTCTTGATCACCATTGCGTTGTTCCTGGCGATAGGGTTGGAGCCGGTCGTTTCGTGGTCGGTTCGGCCGTGGTTTCCACGGTGGGCCGCCGTGACCGCAGTGTTCCTGGTCGCGATCGGCTTGCTGGCCGGTTTCCTTGCCGCCGCGATACCTCCGCTGGTCACCCAAGGTAGCGCTTTGGTCCACAACGCTCCGGACTACGTCGACCATCTTGCGCACCGATATCCGCTCATCGACACGCTCAACACACGCTTCCATCTGCAGGACCGTCTCCAACAATGGCTCGGGTCCGATCCCTCGAAGCTGGCCGGTGGTGTCCTGGGCGCAGGGCGCCTCGTATTCAGCATCGTCAGCGGCACGGTGATCGTCGCGGTGCTCACCGGCTACTTCATGGCCAATTTCGCAGAGATTCGGACTTCGATCTACCGCCTGTTTCCGCACTCGCGCCGAGCTCGCGCGATCCTGATCGGCGACGAGATCTTCGTGAAGGTCGGTGGCTACATCCTGGGCAATCTGGTCATTTCGGTGATAACCGCGGTGTTGACATTCATCTGGCTGCTGATCTTCGACGTGCCCTACCCCCTATTGCTCGCCGTCCTGGTTGCCGTCCTGGACTTGATCCCGGTAGTGGGCTCCACGCTGGCCGGAATCATCGTGGCCCTGGTCGCACTCACCGTGTCCCTGCCCGTCACGGTGGCGACCGTCGTCTTCTTCATCATCCTGCGCTTGTTCGAGGACTACGTACTTGTGCCCAGAATCATCGGCAGAACGGTGCGGGTGCCTGCGGTTGTGACGGTGGTGTCGGTTCTGCTCGGTGGAGCCTTGCTCGGGATAGTCGGTGCCCTGCTCGCCATCCCGGTGGCTGCCGCGGTGCTGCTGATCATCAATGAAACGGTGTTACCGTCGCTGGACGAGCGCTAGCTACCCGCGGGCGGATGGCTCGCCGGCCATCCGCCCGTGGTCGACGCCCACAAGCGTTGAGTCAGTGGCGAAAGGCGTCCTTGACCTTCTCACCCGCATCCTTGAGGTTGGACTTGGTCTGATCGGTCTTGCCCTCTTGCCTCTTTTCCTCGTCGTCGGTCGCCGCGCCGAACTTCTCCTTGGCCTTACCGGAGAGTTCCTCGGCCTTATTCCTTGCCTTGTCTGCAGTGCCCATGATTGCGGCCCCATCGTTCGAAGGTGCCCGGCCTACTGGCTCCAGCCGGTCTTCTGGCGATAACCCGCATTCGGACAGCCAAACAACGCTGCCGATAAGACTGGCCGCGGGTCGAGGGCTAGCTTGTCCTGGATCAAATCAGGGGTTTTGGGACGGCGCTCCGGGATCAGCCCCCTGCTGTTTTTCACCTGGCTTCGAGTCCGGATCGACCTTGTCCGCGCGCTCCCACTCCTTGTCCAACTCGCTCCGCGAATCCGCCGCCGCACTGCGATGCACATGCGCCTGCTGAGCGAGCTGCTCGGCCTGCGCCGCCTTGACCTGGCCTTCTGCCTTTGCCGCCCGGCTTCTGGCGGCAGTCTCCGCCGCCCGCGCTTCCCGCTGACCGACCTCGAATTCCCGTTCCGCCGCATGGTCACGGATTCTCTCGGCTTCGACCCGCTGCTGTTCGCGCCGTCTGCGCATCAACATCCATGCGCCGGCCACAAGCAAAATAACCAAAACAACAACGACAATGATCACGATCACACCGGTGGTGCTCATCTTTCGACTCCTCGCACTCACCCCCCTTTCTTTTCCTAACGCCACTCGACTACCCCGGAACTGCATAAATATGTGATCGGACACCTGAGGCGATCCGCCGAGTAGGTATCGCCCAGCGTGAGGAGATCATTCGCGCCTACAGATCATGACCTCGATACGATCCGGCCCACGACAGCGCACAGAGCCTCCCACCACCCGGCGGCAGCATGATACTTCTCCCGATGCTCGACCCAAGGCCGCTGCCGCTGTTCCTCACTCATCGCCGACAACTCACGCAACTTCCCCCACGCCACCTCATCAACCGGGGTATAGATCTGCATCCACGCATGCGGCAACGCAAGCAAACTCAAGCTCGTCAAGAACATCTCCAACTCCCCCACGGCCAAATTCCGGATCTGCTTCGTACGACTCGCCGGAACCGCCACATCATTACGAGCCCACAACGACGCGAACGCCTCACTCTCGGCACATAATTCAGAGATGAAATCCTGCCAACCCGGATCACCAAGATTCTTCGCATACGAACCACGCAGATAACCGACCATACGCCGCAAATCATCCCAATTATGGTGATACGTATTGCAGCACTCCGGAGTCGAGAACAATGAGCCCGCACGATACTTTCCCGAGCGTGCCACCCTTTATCGGCGCGTCCCGTTCGTGCAGGTCAGCCGGACCAGGGTCACCTTCGATCCGAATGCAACGCCGATATCACGCCGATCGCCCGGCGGGCGTTCGTCACCCGACCAGGCCCAGGACGAGGTTGATACTGCACGCGATGATCACCGTGCCGTAGACATAGCTGAAGAGGCAATGCTCGAGAACCCCGGAATGTATCCCGGAATCGGATACGTTCGTATCCGAAATCTGTTGGGTCATACCGAGATTGAACGAGAAGTAGCAGAAGCCCGTGTAGCGCGGTGGAGTCTCCGAATTGAAGTCGATACCCCCTACCGGCGCCTGGTAGCAGACCCGTGCGTACCGCGCGGCGCAGATCGTGTGCAGCAGCGCCCAAACCGTGAGTACGGCCGTCATCGCGAGGCCCGCGTACAGAGCTTTGTTCTCGTCGGTGCCGGGCCCCAGCAATATTCCGATACTCGCGAGGCTGCCGACCAGGATGAGCAGTAGCGCGATATCGCCGACCCGGTCATCGACGGCGGCGGCATGGGTTGCCTCGGAGTCCTTGGGCAGCAGGACTTTCAGGGTTCAGACGATATTGACCGCTGCGGCTGTGCTGATGAGGATCAGCAGTCCGAACGGCCGTTGTCCCGATGTGGTCCAGGCGGGCCGCACCTGCGATCACGCCGACGACCAGTCCGACACCGAACCGCGCGACCCCGGTCATGGCCAGTGGATAACGTGCCCGGTGGGTGGTTCCAGGGTATCGGTCGCCGTGTGTCGGACAGGAACAGACTCTCGGGTCCTCGTCTACCGCGATCGGCTCAGGCTCGTCAGTACGGCCTGCGCCGCTTGCTCGCCCGATGCGGCTGCGTCGGCGAGCGACGGCATATCGAGCTGGTAGTCGCCAGCGAGGTGGATGGGCCCCAGCGGAGTCCGCAGCGTCGGAAGCGAGGTCCGTCCACCGGGCGCCCAGTAGGGCACGACCCGATGGTGCCGCCGCACGATGCCTTCGCCCAATTTTCCGTCGAGCTCCGGGAATACGGCGAGCAGGTCTTTCGTGAACCGTGACACGATCTCCGCGTCCGACAGGTCGAACATGGCGTCGGCCTGAGCGCCGCCGGCGAAACAGGCCAGTGCGCCACCGGGTTTGCGATCATCGCCCGTACGCATCGCGGCAGCGTGGTTGAACATCGCTTGGAAGGACAGTTGTGGTGTCGAGACGGCGAAGTACTCGTCCCAGCGCTGCGGCCCGACTTCGTCGGTGAAGAACCCGACGATCACGTATCGGCCGTAGGCGATATCGTCGAGAGCACCCTCGTACCGCGGTGGGAGATCCGGGATGATCCGTTCGGCGATATCGGCGGGAACGGTCACGATCGCGCGCTCGGCGCGCAGTCGCGCCGGCCGATCACCGTCGAGGTAGTCGACGATGATGCCGTCACCGTCCTGCCGCACCGATTGCACCGTCGTGTTCAGCCGGATGCGGTCACCGAGATCCGCCGCCAGCACATCGGTCAGCGTCTGGTTGCCGCCCACCGGCAGCGAGAAATTCGGGATCTTCGCCGGATCGGCCAAAGCGATGCCTACCGACGCGACGAGCTGGGTGGCGGCGGTCTCCCCCACTTCGCATCCCATCCACTGCGCCGACCACGACCGCACGACGGCGGCGGCCAGCTCGGACCGGACGCCCTTCAGCAGGTACGAGGCCGGTTTGGCGTCGAGCCCGGCGCGCACCCGCTGGGCGATCCGGGTCTGCGATTCCAGGAACGGCATGACCGCCAGGATGCGGGCACCGACGATGGCCATGCCGATACGGTCCATCATCGACATTCGCGTACGGAACATGAGCGCAATGGGATTCGAAGTGTCGACCGTACTGCCGTTCAGGTACAGCGCGACGCTCTTACCCGCGAGCGAGCCTCGTTCGATGCCGTGCCGGTCGAGGGCCTCGATCAATGTGCCTGTGCCCTCGGTGAATTGAGTGCCGACGTTGATCCAGTAATCGCCTTGCCGGACGGTCTCGACGCGGCCGCCGGTGCGATCGCTGGACTCGAGAACGACCAAATCGGTTTTCGCGGACAGCGTGGTCGCGGCCGTCAAGCCCGCGATTCCGGCGCCGATGACGACTACGGCGGTGGTCTCTTCATGTGATTCATGCGTTGTCATTGGGACTCCTGATTTCGGATCGATGTCGATGGGCGGCGCTCACGCCGTGACCGGTGCGCTGTTGACCGCCCTGGCGTCGGCACGCTGGTTGTGCGCGTCGAACACGCGGTAAGCGCGGAAGTACGTGAACATCTGCAGGCCCCACGAGGACAACGCGCAGATGTAGAAGAGCGTGTGCTCGGCATCGTCACCCGGGATGTGGACGAAGTCGTAGATCGAGGCGACGATGAATCCGCAGGCGGTGGCGATGGCGGTCCAGATGGCGTGCCCGCGCTCGCCGATATCCCACAGACGCTTGGCGAAGTAGACGAGGAAGAGCGTGGTGAGCACGTTGACGACGATGTAGAAGATTTTGCCGGGAGTGCCGATCGCCTCGGCGAATTGGCTGAGGACGAAGCCTGCCGCGCCCGCCAGGGCGAACGCGCCGATGTCCACCGCCACCGACGGCTTGTACCGGTGGGTCACGCTCATCAATCCGAGAACCAGGATCAGCGTGATGCCGACCGACCGGGAAAACGCGTCCAGGAAATACGCGAAGGCGTACATCGGGCTGTCGTGACCGGCCTTGATCAGACCGTAGATCAGGAAGTTCGTACCCGACGTGGCGACAATGATCCATTCGAGGCCGAGCAGGTAATTCTTGTAGTTGCGAATGAACTTGATGCCATAGGTGAATCCCACGGTGATCATCCAGATGTCCGCGACCGCGAACAGCAGTTCTCGAATGGACATTGTTACTCCTTGAATTGGAAAATCAGACGACGTGCGCGGTGGCCGGACCGCTGAGCGGTCGCGTCGAGCAGAGGGCTATTTCGTGAGGGCTGCCAGGCGGTCCGAGGCGCGGTCGGCGAGCCAGCCCGCGTACAGCGCGGGACCGCCGACCAGGCTGCGCCGGAATCGCTTGCGGCCGTGCCATATCGCCGCCAGATCCTCGTGCAGCGGCGCGCCGGCGATGTGGCCGGCCAGCAGATTGCCCACGTACTGCGCCTGGGCGAAGCCGTGGCCGTTGCAGGCCAGCGAGTACAGGACATTGCCGGACGCCTCACCGGCGACGGGCAGCCAGGTGGAGCTCATGGCGATCCAGCCGCCCCACGCCTGCCGAGGCTGTATGTCTCGCAGTCCGGGGAAGCGTTCGCGGAAGCCCCGGACCAGATCGTCAACGACATTCGGTGCGGGCGTCCGTTCGGGCAATGGATGGCGACCGGCCTGCACGCGGCGGGTGCCGAACACGATTGTGCCGCGCGGGGTGACGCGGTAGCTCTCGAGGATCATGTGCAGCGTGACCATCGGTGCGCGACTGGTCCAGCCGATTTCGTCGAGTCGCTCCGGAGCGACGGGTTCGGTCTCGACCAGGGAGGTCCACACCGGGGTCGACAGGTGCTTCGGCGTGATGGAAAGGGTTGTGCCGTAGGCGTTGGTGGTCAGCAGCGCCTTGCGCGCCCGGACCCGGCCGTTCGGGGTGTGGACGGTGACGCCCGCGCCGGTGTCGACGACATCGAGGGCGGGGGTGCACTCGTGGACACGCACGCCGGCGGCGATGGTGGCGGCTCGCAACCCCAGGACGAATTCGCCCGGATTCAGTGTGCCGCCGACACCTTCGCGCATTCCGCCCAGGAACCCCTCCGGCAGTCCCGCCTCCCGGCCCTCGACGAAGGTGGCCGACGATCCGGCCTCGGCCATAAGCTTCGCATTGCGACGCGCATGTCGCAGTTGGCCTTTGGAGACGGCGGCCATCACGATGCCTTCGCGCTGATAGCCGCAGTCGATCCCGTGCCGTGCGATGGCCTTCTCGGCGAAGTGCACCGAGTTCTCGGCGTACCGGTAGAGGGATTGCAGCCGCTCACGCTTCAGGAACAGACCCAGCAATTCCGGATCGGCCGCGATCGAGTTGGTGATGTATCCGGCGTTGCGGGAGGTGGCGCCCCAGCCGAGGGTCTTCGCCTCGAGCAACACCACATCCACACCCTGCTCGGCGAGCCGGAGCGCAGCCGACATGCCGCCTCCGCCCCCGCCGATGACCACCACATCGCAGTCGATATCGCCGCGTAACGGCGGTTCGACGGTGGCGGGTTGTGCGGCCCATCCGGTGTCGTGGATCAGTTCCATGGTGCTACTCCGCTCCGTCCGTCGGTGGTACCGCCGAATCCGCCGGGATCACCGCTGTGCCGCGCGCGCGGACCGCGAGCAACGGCGGCTCGAGGACGTGTGCGCGGCCGGTGTCATCGGAGCCGCGGCAGATCACACGTAGTTCGAAATCGACTGTGCGGCTTCGATTTCCCTTGCTCACGAGGGTTGCCCGCGCCTCGACTACGTCACCGCCTCGCACCGGCGCGAGGAACTCGACACCGGAATAACCGGCGAACAGGCCCTCGTGCCCATCCAGTTCGATCGATAGATTCGTGCCGACATCACCGAAGAGCTTCAGCGCGTAAGCCCCGTCGACGAGATTGCCCGCGTAGTGCGCGTCGGAGAACGCGACATAGCGCCGATGGACAGCCGTACTCATGCGATCTCCTCGTGAATCGGGCCGAGGGTTCTGGACGGCGCTGCACCGTCGATCTCGACGCCGGGGTAGCCGCGCTTGGCGATCTCGGTACACATGCGGCGGTACTTGCCGACGCCGCCGACGTAGCCCATGAAGGTGTTGGGTTTGCCTTGGACATTCGAACCGCGGTACCAGGATTCGGTGGTGGCGAACAGTGTCGGGGCGACGGTCGCCTCGGTGATGTCCACCCACTCGTCCTGTGCTTCGGCGGTGGCTTCGATGACCGTGGCGCCGGTTTCGCGGGCGTGCTCGAGCAGATCGGCGATCCAGTCGACGGCCTGTTCGATCGTCACGACCACATTGCTCACCAGTGCGGGGCTCAGCGGGCCGCCGACCATGAAGAAGTTGGGGAAGTCGGTGATCATCATCCCGAGGTAGGAGCGGATGCCGTCCTGCCACGCCTCCTGCAGCTTACCGCCGGATGCGCCGGTGAGATCGAGCCCGTACAGCGGGCCGGTGAAGGCATCGAAACCGATGGCCAGCACCACGGCATCCACCTCGTAGCTGCCCCGCGAGGTGACGATCGCGTTCTCGGTCATGGTCTGGATCGGTTCGTCGCGCAGCGACACCAGCGACACGTTCGGCCGGTTGTAGGTCTCGTAGTAGTCGGTACCGAAGCAGCTGCGTTTGGCGCCGAGCGGATGATATTTGGGCACAAGGAGTTCGGCGGTCTCCGGGTCCAGGACGATCTCGCGGATGTTGTCGTGGAGGAATTCCGATGCGGTCCGGTTGGCCTCGGGATCGATGAGCAGGTCGGCGAATTCGGAGCCGACGCCCTGGAAACCGCTGCGCTCGTAAGCTTCCTCGTAGCGACGCTTGCGCTCCTCGTCTGAGACGTCGAAGGCATTGTCGGTGACCGGGCGATCGGGGATGCCGCCGGGCGAGTGCCGGCATTCCTCACGCAGTTCCGCGTACTCGTCCTTGACGGCGGTCACCTGCTCCGGGGCGAGTTCGGCATTGCGCGCGGGCATCACATAGTTCGGGGTGCGCTGGAACACCGTCAGGTGCTCGGCCACCTCCGCGATCAACGGAATGGCCTGTACGCCGGAGGATCCCGTGCCGATCACGGCGACACGCTTGCCCGCGAGATCGTCGAGCGCGATGTTCCACCGGCTGGTGGACACCCGCAGGCCGGTGAAGTTCTCCAGGCCCGGCACATCGAAATCCTTCGGCGTGGACAGTCCGCCCGCACCCGAGATCAGGTAGCGCCCGCGCTGGGTCCGGCCGTTGTCGAGCCGCACCTCCCACAGCCGGTCAGCCGCATTCCAGGTCGCGCCGACCACGCGCGTGCCGAAGGTGAAGTGCCTGCGCAGATCGAAGCGGTCGGCGACATGCTCGATGTAGGCGAGGATCTCGGCCTGCGGTGCGAAGCGCTGGCTCCACGTCCACTCCTGTTGCAGCGCTTCGTCGAACGAGTACGAGTAGTAGATGCTCTCGACATCGCAGCGCGCGCCCGGATAGGTGTTCCAGAACCAGGTGCCGCCCACATCGGGCCCGGCCTCGAATCCGGCGAAGGTCCAGCCTGCCTCGGTGATCCGGTGCGAGAGGTAGACGCCGGTGAAGCCCGCGCCGACGCCGATGACGTCGACGATTCCGGTGTCCGGGGTGGAAGTGGAGTTCATTGCAGGTTGCCGCTTTCGTCGAGTGGGTGGTTACAGGGGAAGGTCGGGGGAATCGACGCCGACCACGCGATCGCCGCAGAACACTCGCATCGATTCGCCGGCGGCGTGGCCGCCGATTCCCGAAGTGCCCCAGAAACTTTGGGCCGAGCCGTCGGCGAGATCGGCAATCTTCGCGCCGTTCACGCGCACCTCCCCCGACCGGACGCGCGCGCCGATGTCGATGGCGCGGTCCAGGTCGCGGCCGAAGACGTAGGCGTCCAGGCCGGACGGGTTGGCATTGGCCACCCGCAGGGCGTCCTCGTCGGACTCGACGCCGTGCAGAGTGATGAGCGGTCCGAACAACTCCGCGGTCGCGACCGACGCGTCGACACCCGAGGCGATCGTGGGCGACAGGAAGAAGCCGTCGAGCTCCGGCAGTTTCGCGGGCTGATCGATGACCGCGCCGTGGGCGCGCAGCGCATCGATGCGGTTGTGCAGGGTGGCGAAGTGCGGGGCATTCGAGATGGGGCCGAGCTGCACATTCTCGTCCAGAGAGTGCCCGATCTCCAGGCGGGCCAGGCGATCCAGCAGTGCCTCGCGCAGTGGTGCGACAAGACTGTTGTGCGCCAGCACCTTTCCCGGCCCCTCGCACCATTGGCCGTTGAGTTTGGTCATGCCGTCGAGAAGACCGTCGGCGGTCACGTCGATATCGGCGTCGGCAAGCACCAGGGCCGGGTTGTTGCCACCGAGTTCGAGCTGGAGCACCTTGAAGTCCTCCGCCGCCGCCCGGGCGATGGCGCGACCGGCATTCGGGCCGCCGGTGAACGAGACGATCTGCACCCGGTGATCGCCGGTGATCGCCGCACCCACATCACCCCCTCCGTGCACGAGTTGCAGTGCGCCCGAGGGCAATCCGGCCGCGACGAAACACTCGACGATGATCTGGGCACTGCTGGGCGCGTGCTCCGACGGCTTGAGGACGACGGGGCATCCGGCGGCCAGCGCACTGGCCACCTTCGCGGCGGGGATGAAGCTCGGGCCGTTCCACGGGGTGAGAATGGCCGCCGGTCCCCACGGGACCTTGTACAACCGCACGTCGCGCCCCTCGGCCGCCAAGGCCGTGCGTCGTGGGATGGTGCGCAGATCCGCTGCCGCGGAACGGATCCGGTGCGGCAGGAACTGCGCGATCGCGCGCGCCTTGGCGATCGGGACACCACTGGTGAGGGCATCGGTACGGGCGATGTCCTCGACCCGGGACGAGACGAGGTCGGCCGCACGGTCGAGAACGGCGGCTCGTTCCGCACTCGCCGCGTCGTCCCATCGTTCGAAGCCGTAGGACAGGTCGGCGTGGCGCAGCGCGCGTTCCACGTCGCCGGGGCGGGTGGTGACGGCACGGTGCACGGGATGTCCGGTATTGGGGTCGAGATTCCAGGCATCCGGAATGGTCACGCATTCGGACCATTCGTCGGCTATGTAGTTGATCGGCTGGGGCAGTTGCGGATTCGACATCTGCGGTTCCTTCGGCGTTCGGGCTGAGGCGGGTTCGGTGGGATCACACGGTGAGGTCGGCGACGATGCGGGTCACCTCGCCGGACCTCATCGCCTCGAAGCCGTTGTCGAGCGCGTGGAATGGGATGATGTCGCTGACCATCTCGTCGAGCAGCAGACTGCCCTGCAGATACAGGCGGGCGAACTGGGTGATGTCCTCGTGTGCCTGACCCGAGCCCATGTAGGAGCCGATCAGGCGCTTCTCACCGAAGAAGAAGTCCGAGGCCGGGAGCGTCAATTCGGTTCCGTCGGGCGCGATCCCGACCAGGCACGCGGTCCCGGTGGCACGCAGAACCGACAGGGCGGTGGCGGCGGTCCGCGCGGAGCCGACGGCCTCGAACGCGTAGTCCACGCCGTCGCCGAGCAGGCGCGTGATCTCGGCGGGAACATCGGCGGCACCGTTCACGGTGTGAGTGGCACCGTAGGTTCGGGCCGCGGCGAGCCGGGCATCGTCCAGATCGACGGCGACGATCGCTGAGGCGCCGGCCAGGCGCGCACCCTGGATGATCGCCGAACCAACTCCGCCGCAGCCGATTACGGCGACGGTCGCGCCGGGTCGCACCTGTGCGCCGCGGAATACCGCGCCGATACCGGTGATGATGCAGCACGAGAGCAGGCAGCCCACCTCGAGGCCCACCTCATCGGGCATCTTCACCAGCGCGTTCTCTCGCATCAGAGTGTGCCGGGAGAACGCGCCCACATCGCCGAGCCGCTCGACCACCCGGCCGTCGGGCAACTGGAAGGCGGGCCGGGGACGCTGCCGGATCTTGGATACGCGCTGACATTGGGTCGAATGCCCCACCTGGCAGTTGCGGCACAGCCCGCACGAGGGCGTGAGCGCGCCGACCACCCGATCTCCCGGACGCAGTGAAGTCACCGCGGCCCCAACGGATTCCACGACGCCGGCGAGCTCGTGGCCGACCACCACGGGCAGGTCGGCGTGCACGGTTCCGGTCATGTAGTGCAGATCGCTGTGGCACAGGCCGACATTCGAGACCGCGACGCGGACTTCGTGGGGCTCCGGATCGTCTACCCGGATGTCGGTGAATTCCAGGGGTTCGTTCAGCGCGGTGAGCAGCGCCGCTTGGGTGGTGATCATCATCGTCTCCGATCTCGGTTGCTCGGTGCGGGCGCCGGCGGCGCCGCGTTCTTCGCGGCCCAGAAGCCCTCGACGCCTTCGCTGAAGGCGCCGGACTCCCAGGCCAGGCGTGCCGCTTCGTCCTCCCGTGCGAAGGCGGCCTCGATGTCTTCGGGACGAGGTCGCAGCAGTCCCAGATGCAGTGCGGTGGTTCGGGGATCGGAGTTCCACTGCCGGGCCACCTCGGCCGCGCGACCCACCAGCGTCTCCGGGGCGACGATCTCGTCGAGCAGGCCGATCCGCCGCGCCTCGTCGGCGCCGATCCGGTTCGAGCCCAGGATGATTCGCATCGCGTGGTTACGGACCAGGCGGCGCAGCAGGATGCTCGAGGCGTTGGAAATGATGATCCCGCGGTGATTTTCGGGCTGGAAGTACTCGGCGGCCGGGCTGCCGACCCGTGTGTCGCAGCACAGGGTGATCTCCGAGGCGCCGCCGACCGCGATCCCGTTCACGGCCGCGATCACCGGGACTTTCGTCTCGAGAATCGCGCGCGTGATGTCGTGGAAGGTCGCGAACGCCACCCGGATCTCGTCGAAGGTGGCCGGAACCTGCTGGAGATCCTCTCCGGCGGAGAAGGCCCGGCCCGCGCCCGTGAGCACGATCCCGCGGACCCGATCCCCCGCACCGAACCGGCGGATGGTCTGCGCGAGCAGCACCCGGGTGTGCACGTCCAGCGCGTTCAGCTTGGCGGGGCGATTCAGTGTGAGCACCGCGACGTCTTCGTCGATGCGTACGTCCAAGTGGTTGTCGGTCATATCCGGGTCCTCAGTTGCCGTGCCGGGGTAGTTGCAGGTCGTAAGTGACGCCTGTTCGCTCGGCGGCCCGCGCCCGCAGCACCGGTTTCGACACCCGCTCGGACGGGGTACGCGGGAAGTCGTCGACGAACTCCACGTAGCGCGGAACCTTGAAGCGCGCCAGCTGATTTCGCGCGGCATCGACAATCAGTCGCGCGGTCGCCGCAGTGCTCTCGACACCGGGTGCCAGTTGCACGAAGGCTTTGACCTCCTCGCCGAACAGTTCGTCCGGCACACCCAGCACCGCCGTCGCGACGACGCTGGGGTCGCGTTCGAGCACCCTTTCGACCTCGGCGCTGGCGATGTTCTCCCCGCCGCGCCGGACCATGTCCTTGATCCGGCCCACCAGGCGGTAACCGCCCGCTTCCCGCACCGCCACATCACCGGTGTGCAGCCAGCCGCCGCGCAGCACCTGTGCGGTATCGCCGGGCCGATTCCAGTAGCCGAGCATCATCGGCATGCCCGAGGTGATCAGTTCACCGGACTGCCCCTCGGCGACGTCGATCCCCTGCGGGTCGACCACCCGGACCTGTTTGGTGGGCACCGGCCGGCCCAGCCGGCCACTGCCGACGTCCGCGCTGTCCTCGGGAAGGCTGACCAGGTCGACGCCGCTTTCGGTCATCCCGAAGATCTCCCGCCACGGCGCACCCCAGCGCTGTTCGAGGTGCTCGTGCAGGGCGACGGGGATGGCCGAGCACAGCACGATGCGCAGCTGGTTGTCGCGGTCCCGAATATCGGGCGGCTGCTTGAACAGCAGGGTCGGCATCGACCCGAGCACGTAGCAGAACGTGGCCCGATGCCTGCGCACATCGGCCATGAAGCCCGAGGCCGAGAACCGGGGCAGCACCACCAGCGGCGCGCCGATCGTCAGGCACAGCGCGGTGTTCCACTGCGGATCCATGTAGGAGAAAGGCTGCGAGGTGAGCGCCACATCGTCGGAGCCGAGCCCCGCCGCATGTGCGCAGACCCACCCGAGCCTGGCCCAGTAGTCGTGGGGCAGCATGCATGCCTTCGGGAATCCGGTTGTCCCCGAGGTGTATTGGAGGTTGGCGAGCGTGCTGCCGGTGATTCCGGCCGCGGGAGCATCCGCGGGGAACCGCGTGAGCTCCCCGGGCGCGGCGACGTCGATGACCCGGACATCGGCCAGATCGCTGTTCGCGGTGCGCACATCGTCGACAAGCGGAGCGTGCGCCGCGTCGGTGAACACCAGTCGCGCACCGGAATCCCGGAGCACGAATTCCAGGTCCGCGCGCCGATATGCCGAATTCACCGGCACCGCGACCCCGCCCGCCGCGAGGATCGACAGCCAGGCGACCGGCCACCGCACCTCATTGGGCAGCATGATCGCGACCCGGTCGCCCGGACGGGCGCCGTCCTCCTCGACCAGCCGCCGCGCCAAACGTGAAGTCCAGTCGGCGATCTCACCGAAAGTCCAGGAACCGTCCTCGAACCGGAGGAACTCGCGCTCACGGGAATGCAGGGCCCGATGCGCCAGAAGCTCGACAAGCGTGTCGATCGGCGGGTCCATGGCCAGGCGTGCGAGTTCGCCGGCCCGTTCTGGATGGACTGAATCTTCGTGGATCACGGGGTCCTCTTCGGAGATTTGCGATGGCGAGCGGCTCGTAGACGAGAGCCAGCTTGTGATGCCAGTCATAACGATAATCCGATACGATCATTTGATCAAGTCATTTGATCCAGTCTACTAAAACGCAGGCCATCCGGCCGCAATCCACCTTTACGACTGGTAGTGTCAGAATTGACTTGATCAACCGATCAAAATCTCGACAGGAGTAGCGCATGGCACGCATCCCCTCCGCCGAACGTCGCGCCGATCTGGTGGCCGCGGCGGTGCGCATGATCGCCGCCCGTGGCGTGGACGGGGCGACCACCCGCTGCATCGCACAGGAGGCCGGCGCCCCGCTGGCCACGCTGCACTACTGCTTCGCCACGAAAGAGTTGCTGTTCGCGGCTGTCTTCGAGCACGTTGCCGCGCAGTACCGGGATGTGTTGACGCGCAACGACGTTCACGGCGATGTACGAACCAGCGCGCGTGCGCTGCTGCGCGGGGTGATGGAGTGGTACCTCACGAACCCGGAGCTCGGCGCTGCCACAGTCGAATTGATCAGCTGGGCCCGCCGCCAATCAGACAAGCAGGCCGAGATGGTCTACAGCGAGGCGTTCACGACCATGCGCACGATCATCGAGTCCGCCGCGACCGCCTCGGGCGAGGCGATCGCGCCGGACACCGTCGAGGCGCTGATCTACATGGTGTCTACCCTGTCGGACGGGTTCGCACTCAACTGGCTGGTGTTCACCGACGATGCCGCGGCACGGCGCCAGATCGAGCTCATCCTGGGCGCACTGGACGCCTGGATGGCCGTCAATCTCGGGTCCGGGCTCAGCGCACAGAGTCCACAGCCCGCACCCGAGAAAGCGCCGCTCTCACTCATGTCTTGGGTGAGCATGCGGTGAGCACGCGTCCGCCCGCCTCGGCGACGAGCCAGCTCAATGACGGATCCGTCCGTTCCATCCACTCCGGATGCCACTGGACACCCAGCACCGGCCGGCCCGGCAGTTCGACCGCCTCCACGACGCCGTCGGCCGTGCGGCCGGTGACGACCAGGCCGGTGCCGCAGCGGTCGACCGCCTGGTGATGCCACGAATTCGTCACCGCGCTCGCACCGAAGATCCGTTCCGCGACCGATCCGGGCTCGAATCGCACCTTGTGATCATCCGCGCCGTCGGTGCTCGGGGGCGATATCGACAGGTGCTCGACGGAACCCGGCGGCAGATGCGGAATCAGGGTGCCGCCCAGCGCGACATTGAGGATCTGTAGACCACGACACACTCCGAGTACCGGGATGTTCCGGTCCAAGGCGGCGCGCACCAGCGCGATTTCGAACCGGTCGCGTTCGACATCGTGGACCATCGGATCGTCGCGCGGATCCACGTCCCGGACCACCGCCGGATCGCCACCCCAGCACGCCGGGTGCACGTCCTGGCCGCCGGTGATGATCACGCCGGAAAGCCAGTGGCACAAGGCTTCCGGATCGGCGTCGTAGGGCAGGTTCACCGGAACTCCGCCCGCCCCGGCGATCCGCTCCGAGAAGTCGGACGTGAAGGTGTCCGCGAAAAGATGGCCGTAGCGGGAGTCCAATCCCGCGATCAACCCGAGCCGGACCCGCCGGCCGGTTGTGCCGATCAGCGGCCGGACCGTCGCACGCGCGATCACGGGAACTCGAAGTATCGGCCCGATTCCCATTCGGACAGTTCGGCGAACGGATCACCGCCGGTGGTGTGGAACTGCATCCACTCCCAGCGCCGCGTGCCGACCCAGTAGTCGACGAATTCGTCGCCGAGTTGCTCGCGCAGAATCGGATCGGCCTCGAACGCGGCAGCCGCCTTGGTGATCGTATCGGGCAGCCGCTCCAAATCCGGCACACACCAGGCCAGATCGCTGACCGGCTCGGGCGGCTCGAGCCCACCGTCGAGTCCGGCGATCACGCCCGCGAGAATCGTCGCGACCGCGAGGTACAGATTCGCGTCCGCGCCGGGCAGCCGATACTCGAGCCGAGACTGGGACGGATGCCCGCACACCGCGCGCACCGCGGTGCTCTTGTTGGCGATACCCCAGGTCACGGTGGTCGGCGGACCGCTCAGATCGACCAGGCGGCGGAAGGAGGTGATCTGCGGCAGCATCACCGACGTCGCGCCGCGCATGGTCGCGAGTAGTCCGGCGACCGCGTGCCGCATGGTGGCCGACGGACCGTCGGGCGCGTAGAACACATTGACCCCGTCGCGTTGCAGAGACAGATTCACATGCGAAGCCTGACCGTACCCGGCGGTCGGCTTGGCCATGAAGGTCACGGTGTGACCGAGCTCGAAGGCCACCTCCCGCATGACCTGCCGGGCGCGAGCCCAGTTGTCGCACACCGACAGCGGATCGCCGGGCACCAGATTCAATTCGACCTGACCCGCCGCGTCCTCGTCACTCCAGGCTTCCCACTCGATGCCGATCTCGTCGAGGCGACGCGCGACCGCCGACATGTAGTCGACCCAATCCTTCGACTTCGCAAGGTGATACGCGGTCCCGGCGGAACCGCCGAGCGGGGTCAGATCGCGGTATCCCTTTGCCCGCGCCTCGTGGATGGACTCCTGGAACAGTGTCGCCTCGATCTCCACCGCGACGGTCGCGGTGTAACCACGGGTCGCCAGCCGGTCGACCAGGGCACGGGCCAGATTGCGCGGACAGATCCCGATCGGGCTGCCGTCGGCCTGCCAGTAGTCGCCGATCACCGACCGCAGGCCGGGCTCCCACTCGATCAGCGTCGACAGATCGGGCCGGAACTGCACGTCCGAGACGTGCCCACGCCACTCCGGGAAGGGAAACCCGAAGGTCGGCGCATTGCCCAGGTCGAGGCCGAACAGCAGATCGGCCATCGCGAAACCCGAACCCGCGCTCGCGGCGAACTTCTTGCGCGCCACGTTTTTTCCGAGGAAGCAGCCCTCGTGATTGGTGGCCTCGAGCCGAACAGTGTGCACCGAATCATCGAGATCGATTGTGGCGGTGTTGATTTCAGACATCGTAACGAACCTTCCAAGAAGCGGCGACCAGCACCGACAGCTGCGAGAGCGTGCCGCGCACGCCGACCAGGCCGGTGGACAGAGCGGCGATCAGATCGTCGGCACCTGAGAAGATCCCGGCCAGCAGCTCCGGCGGCCCCGCGATGACATAGTGGGTGTCGCCCGCACCGACGACGTGCTGATCAATTCCTTCCGGGCCCTCCGTGATCGCAACCAGCATGTCGGGAATGCCCGGCACCGACCGTGCGGCGGCCCAGAACGACTCCGCGGCCTCCCGCCAGTCCGCCAACGGCGGCGACAGCAGAGCCTGCACGGCGACAGCGAGATCACTTGCGCCACCGGGCTCCCCGACCAGGGCGCACCGCCCGTTCAGGTCGACGGTCACGCTGATATCGGGCTCGACGAAAACGCCGCTCGACACCGCGACGACACCGTCGGCGATGGTGACCATGACGGCCTGCGGGGTGTCGTGGGAGCGGACAGCGATCGTGCCCTCGCACGCCGCTACGGAGTCCCTGCCGTTGGCGCGTACGGAATCGGCGATGGTCCGGCCGATCAACCGGACCATCGGACTGGCATCGTCCTCGATCCGAATGTCGACCCCGCCGACCGCGTCAGCCCCGCGTACCGCGAGACCGGTCGTCGTTTCGGTCATCTGATTGTCCTTTCGATTCGACGAGATCGCGTGCGCGGCAAACCAGCGGCAGTGGATCCCGGTGACACAACTTCATAGTCAAATGACTGAGTCATGTGACTATGATCGTGAGGCACAGATCACTTCCTGTCAATGATTTGCGAGGCTTTCCATGAACGACCGCACCCCCGAGTGCTGGAATCTGCTCGACGACAACGCCGCGGCCATAGCCCGCATCTTCGGCCAGACCATCCCGAGACCCCTCCGCGAGCTGGGATCGGAGCGGGCCCGCGCATTGGCGAACACGGAAGCCCCACCCGAGCCGATCACCCCCCTAAATCAAGTTGATCAACTGACCATGTCAACGCGTGCAGGCGCGATCGCCGCTCGCTTGTACCGCGCGGACGGCGCCACCGGCGGCGACTTCGCACCCGCCGTCGTCTATCTGCACGGCGGCGGATTCGTCCTCGGCACCCTGGATGGCGCGGATGAGCTGTGCCGAGGGATCGCCGCAGGCTCAGGCTGGACAGTCGTATCCCTGGAATACCGCCTGGCACCCGAAAACCCTTACCCCGCAGCACTACACGACTGCGTCGACGCCTTCGCCTGGCTGATCCGGAACGCTCCGGAACTCGGCATCGACCCGGACCGAATCGCCATCGCCGGCGACTCCGCCGGTGGCAATCTCGCCGCCGCCCTGTGCCTGCATCGCCGCGACGCAGGCCTACCCCTCCCCCGCACCCAGATCCTCGCCTACCCCGCCGTCGACGACACCTTCACCGCCCCATCATGGACGGAGTTCGCCGACGCTCCCCTGCTCAGCGCCGCCGACGCCCGCTGGTGCTGGGAACAGTACGTCGGCCCGAACCACCCCGGCGGCGACCAATTCGCCGCGCCCCTGCGCGCCGCCTCACTCCGCGACCTCCCACCCGCCCTGATCGTCACCGCCGAGGTCGACCCCCTCCGCGACGACGCAGAGGCCTACGCAGCCCGCCTGTGGCGCGACGATGTCCCGGTAATCCTGACCAGATACCCCGGCGTCTTCCACGGCTTCCTCTCCGAGGTCACCCTGTTCCCCCAGGCCAAGCACGCAATCGACGAAATATGCCTGTACCTGCGCGAATTCGCGCAGAGGTAGGTCAACCGGTTTCGACCGCCGCACGCAGCGCGCGGAATTCCGAGGCGAGGGCGTCGAGGGTGTAGTGGGCGTTGAGCCCGCTGGGGTTGGGCAGAACCCATACCGAGGTGCCACCGATCCGCTCGGGTTGGGGGCCGATCGTGGTGCGCGGACGACCGAAGGCCGTGCGGTAGGCGCCGATACCGAGTACGGCCAGTACTCGGGGTCGATACCGCTCGACCCGATCGACCAGCGCGCGTCCGCCGGCCCGCAGTTCGTCGGCGGTCAGTTGCTCGGCTTTGGCGGTCGTGCGTGCGGCCACATTCGTGATCCCCAAACCCAGCCCGAGCAGTTCCTGCTGTTCGTCGGGCCGCACCAGGTGCGGCGTGAAGCCGGACCGATGCAACGCCGGCCAGAACCGATTTCCCGGACGAGCAAAGTGATATCCGGTGGCCCCGGACCACAGGCCCGGATTGATTCCGCAGAACAGCACATGCAAGCCGGGCCCGATCACATCGGGAACAGTCTTGTCCTGCGCCGCGGCCAGATCCGCAGGCGACGGCCGAACCGACGAACCAGAACCCATTCCCTCAGTCTGCCGGGCGGCAGACCATGTGCCGCAGGGCCCCACAGCGGTGATGAAGAGGGCCGCCTGATCGAGTTCCGTGTACAAGCGTTCCGGCAGCTGTGGGCGATATCGCGAAAGACCGCGTTGACGCCGGCGTGGGTGCGGGCTTGGGCGACAGCGGCTGCTACGGCGGCCAGGTACGCCCGGTTGAAGGCGTTGGCCACGTGGCCCAATTCGTCGTCACCGAAATCCAGTGAAGGCGCCGGATCGTCGGCGGCGAGAGCGGTCGGTAGCGAGCGGATTGCGGCGGTGTCACCGGAGGAGTTCGCGGTGGCAACGAGAATTGGCCGGATGGCATAGATCTTCTGGCCTGCCGGTGGAGGCGGGGTGGACTGCCTGCTGATCAGCCTCGAATGATGACGGTGACATCGGCGGACCGGAAGCTGCTCCGCATCGAGGCGCAAAACGCCGAGACCCGATCGAGCGCAAACCCAAGTGGATTCGCACCCGCGCCACCATGGGCCCCGAGTACTCCGAACTCGAGGGCCTGGTGAAACGCGAAGAGCTGCACACGGTCTGCGAAGAGGCGGGGTGTCCCGACATCTTTCAGCGCGGCGCAGCGGCGTCCGCAGGACTATTACCCCCTGCGCTCAGCCTCGAGCCAACTCCTCCGCGGCCTCGTGACCCGCCGCGCTGGTCCGCTGCAGGAAGTCTGCGATCACTTCGAGCTCAGCCACCGAATAACGAGCGCATAGCTTATCCATGCGATTGTTCATCCCGGAGAACAACTCGAACAATTCGGCATTCCGTTCACGCACAGCACGCAACGTGACCGCACGACGATCCGAGGATTCTGGATCACGCTCGCGCACGATCCACCCGCCCTTCTGCAATCGATCCAAGATTCCCGTCATCGTCGCAGGATGCAGCCCGGCACGACGCCCCAGCGCCGTCGGCGACAGCGGGCCATATCGGTTGATCAGATCGAGGCACGTCCAATCGACATCCTTGACCTCAACCCGGCCACCGAACCTTCGATTGAGCAGCGACAACTGAATATTCAAGTCACGCAACGCTTCCCGCACATCAGCCGTCAACCTCCGCTTACTCCGCGTCGAAGCACGGCCTGCTACCGAACTCATCTTGCGCCACCTCGCCCACATTTATACGGTTTACATATCATACGCAGACCCAGCACAAGCATGGATACGGCGCGCAGAACCGACCGAACGGCGGACGAATTCGCATCGCCAGACCGGCATGACGTCAAGACGGTGTATGCGCCGCCATGTCACCGCCCAACGCCTAGATCGACGGGCGGATTCCGCCGCGGCCGCGACAGCACACCCGCGCGACCGGTTCAGCGAGTCGATCGGATGAATTCGACACGAGAATCTTGTCAATTATTTTGAAATAGATACCACATGAGTTACATATCTTATCGAGAGATGCTCACCACCCTCTCAGCTGTCAAGGTGGAGAACGGCTTCCCGCACGGCTCCCAGCAAGACGTGAGCCGTCGCGGCCACTGGCTGTGGCGGGATCCGTCCCGTCGATCGCTTGGGTGAGCAACGCTCGCACCAGACCGATGTTGTAGCGAGTGCCGGTCTCCGTCCAACGCGACATCCAAGAACCGTTCGCCTCTACACATTCCAGACACGGAGTCGCGTGTACGGATGTCGCGCCTCCAATATGGGCGTAGCCGGTCAGGCCTTACCGGTTTGTCGACGGCCCGAGACCGCGAGCACATTCAGACATACGAATGCGACGGGAAGTAGCGGGAGCACCCGTGCTCGGCGTGTGTCGATCGGCACCCGTTGTGGGACCACCATGTTGCCAGTCGTAAGACCACTGACAGCAAGTGATCCGCTGCGAGAACATATTCCAGATCCGTCAGGCGCACCGATCATGGCGACGAAAGCCGAACGACCGGTAGCCGATTACCGGACGTTCTGGGTGTCGGGCTCCGGTGTGTCTTCGCGGCGCTCGGGTGGAATGCGGCTGGTCTCTGTAACGGGTGGCCGGTGATGGGCGAAGATGAAGGTGCGCACCGGGGTCGGGGGTCGGCCCAGGGATGCCGGGGAGGTTGTCATATGGCGCGGGTGGTGTTCGTGCACGGTATCGGCGCCCAGACCTCGGGTGGGTCGTCGATGACCGGTCCGTGGCTGCGGGCGATGAACGACGGCCTCGCCGGGACCGGCGCCGGCCCGGTGTCGGAGGCCGAGGTTGGGTTCGCGTTCTATGGAAACCTGTTCCGGCCACCCGGGGAATGGCTGTCGATGGATGTCCCGTTCTACGACGCTGCGGATGTGGAGCCGGGCGAGGAGCAGGATCTGCTGGTCGCGTGGTGGCGGGCTGCCGCAGCGGTCGACCCGGAGGTGACGGTGCCGGGCGCGGAGAGTTTGGTGGCTGTGCCGGGCGCGGTGCAGCAGGGTTTGTATCAGTTGTCGCGGTCACGGTTCTTCGCGGGTGTGGCCGAGCGGGTGATGATCTGGAACCTGAAGCAGGTGCACCGGTATTTCACCGAACCCGTGCTGCGGCACCAGATCCGCGATCGGCTCCACACGCTGCTGACGCCCGACACCCGGGTCGTGGTCGCGCACTCGCTAGGGACGGTGGTCGCATACGAAACCCTCTGCGCCACAACCGATCATCAGGTTCGAGCGTTGGTGACGTTGGGATCGCCGTTGGGGATTCCAAACCTGATCTTCGACCGGCTCGACCCGGCCCCGGTCGGCGGGATCGGGCGATGGCCCGGCCCGGACGAGCTGGTGTGGACGAATATCGCTGATCGTGGCGACGTGGTGGCGTTGGTGAAGGACCTGCGTGACCGATTCGGGCCGGGGGTGCGTAATGCGTTGGTGCGCAACGAGTCCCGAGCACACAACGCGGTCCCGTACCTGACCGCCGAACTGACCGGACAGGTCATCGCGGAAGGACTGGCCGACGGTGACTGACCTCGATGTCGGGGGTCCGCGCCGGTTTCTGATCGCGGTGGCTGTGGCCGAGCACAAGTACGAGCCGGGGTGGGATCGGCCCGGGTTGGCGCGAGCGCGGGATGAGGTGATCGCGTTGTTCACCGGCCGGTTCGGGTACGAGCTGGTGACGGTGTTGGGGATGAACCCAACTGCCGATGACCTGCACCAGCGGTTGCGGGCGTTCAGTATGTCAGCGGATCGGCGGCCGGATGATCTGGTGGCCGTGTATTTCACCGGCCACGGCGCCCGGTTACCGTCCACGAGCGAATACGTACTGCTGGCCGCTGATACCAGGCCCGACGATATCGATGACGCGGTACCGGCCCGCGACATCGGCCGATGGATGCTGCAGGGCAGTCCGCTGCGGCGGCTGCTGCTGATGCTGGACACCTGCTACGCCGGCGCCGGCGGCGCCGCGCTGGCCGCTGAGGCGTTAACCGATTTCACCCGGCACTGGCGCGAAGAGACCGGCACCGGGGTGGTGGTGGTCAGCTCGGCGCAACCTCGCCAGGAAGCCCAGGCGACGGCGTTTCCCCGGCTGTTGAAAGCCGCGGTCGACAACCTCGCCACCGCGGGTTACGGGCCTGACATTCTAGCGGTGGGGGCGCTGGTGACGGCGATGAACAGCGACCCGACCCGGCCACACCAGCAGACGGTGGGGTGGACGGTCGCACCCCTGGTCACCGGGGACCCGCCCCCGTTTCTGCCGAACCCCCGCCGCGATCCGCGCCTGTACGAGGTGGATTTGGCGATCCAGCAGGCCGGCGAATGGGAGGCCCACGCCGACCGCCGCGACATCGAGTTCCGCACCCGGCTTCTGATGCGGGCCATGGGGAACCGGGACAACAAAGGCTGGTGGTTCTGCGGCCGCCACACCGCCCTCACCGATATCACCACATGGCTCACCGACCCCCATCCCGATCGGCCGTTGCTCGCCGTGACTGGCGACCCAGGCTCCGGGAAAACCGCGGTTCTCGGGTTGATCGCCACCCTCACCCACCCCGAGTATCACCGCACCGTCCCCCTCTACACCCTTGGCCTGCCCGAACCTGCGATCCCGCCGGTCGGGGCGGTGGATGTCGCGATCTACGCCCAGAACCTCACCCTCGACCAAGTCCGCGACGGCATCGCCGCCGCGGCGCACCTGTCCGCCGCCAGCGTCGGGGAACTCCTCGACGGCCTGCACCAGCGGACACAGGCATTGACCGTGCTCATCGACGGCCTCGACGAAGCCGCCAACCCGGACGAGCTGATCCGGAAACTGTTGCGGCCCTTGATAGATCACGCTGGCGGGCGGGTACGGCTGCTGGCCGGGACCCGGCCGTACCTGTTGCCCGGCCTCGGTATCGACCGCCGACGGTCGATCGATTTGGATGCCGCGCGGTACGCCGACCGTGCCGCGCTGACCACGTATGCGGCGCGGGGGCTGCTCGAAGCCGACCCCGACACCATCTACCGCGGTCAGCCGCCCGAGACGATCCGCGCAGTCGCGAACGCAGTCGCCGAGCAGGCCGACCGGTCGTTCCTGGTCGCCCGCATCGTCGCGGCCACACTGTCCTCCGATCCGCACCTGCCCGACGCCGATGACCGTGCCTGGCGCCGCAGCCTGCCCGCCCTGCCCGGTGCCGCCATGCGCCAGGATCTTCACTCGCGGCTGGGAAGTGATGCTGAACGTGCGCGGGATTTATTGCGGCCGTTGGCGTTCGCTCAGGGCCAGGGCCTGCCGTGGGAAGACTTGTGGGCGCCATTGGCCTCGCGTCTCGCTGACACGAGCTACACCGACCAGGATCTGATGTGGCTGCGCCGCACCGCGGGATCCTATGTCGTGGAAGCCACCGAAACCGGGCGCTCGGCCTACCGGCTCTACCATCAAGCCCTCGCCGAACACCTCACCGACGGACTGGACTCCGCTCCGATCCACGCGATGTTCGTCGAGGTCCTGCGCCAACGCGTCCCGGTCACCGCCGACGGTGACCGCGACTGGTCCCGCGCGCACCCGTACGCCCTGGCGCACCTGGCCACCCACGCCGCCCTCGCCGGGCTGGTCGACGACCTCGTGACCGACACCGGCTACCTCGCCCACGCCGACCCGACTACCCTGCTGGCGGCCCTGCACACTGTCACCACCGACACCGGGCACCGCACCCGCGCCGTCTACCGCTGCTCCGCTGCCTACCACCGCCACCTTCCCCCGCCGCGACGCCGGCAGATCCTGGCCATCGACGCCGCCCGCTTCCACGCCACCGCCCTGCAGGCGCAGTTCAACCGCGGCCTGACCTGGCCGTGCCGGTGGGCCACCGGAACCCAAACCCACCCCGCTCACCGCGCCACCCTCACCGGCCACACCAGCGGGGTGCGCGCGGTGGCATGCACCAGCATCAATGGGCGGCCGGTCGCCATCACCGGCAGCGACAGCGGGACCGTGCGGGTCTGGGACCTGGACACCGGGGGTGAACACGCCGCCCTCACCGGCCACACCAACACCGTGTACACCGTGGCGTGCACCAGCATCGACTCCCGGCCGGTGGCCGTCACCAGCAGCAGCGACGAGACAGTGCGGGTGTGGGACCTGGACACCGGGCGTCAACGCGCCATCCTCACCGGCCACACCGGCGGAGTGCGCGCGGTGGTGTGCGCGAGTATCGATGGGCGGCCGGTCGCCGTCGCCGGCAGGGACAACGGGACGGTGCAGGTCTGGGACCTGGATACGGGGCGCGAACGCGCCGTCCTCACCGGCCACACCGGCGGAGTGCGCGCGGTGGCGTGCACGAGTATCGATGGTCGGCCGGTCGCCGTCACCTGCAGTGGCGACGAGACAATACGAGTGTGGGATCTGACCAGGGGGCGCGAACGCGCCGCCTTCACCGGCCACACCAACACGGTGATCGCGGTGGCCTGCACGAGTATCGACTCCCGGCCGGTTGCCGTCACCAGCAACTATGACGCGACGGTGCGGGTATGGGACCTGAACACCGGCAGCGAACGCGCCGTCCTCACCGGCCACACCGGCGCGGTGCACACGGTGGCGTGCACCAGCATCGAGGGGCGTCCGGTCGCCGTCACCGGCAGCGAAGACGACACGGTGCGGGTATGGGACCTGGACACCGGCAGCGAACGCGCCGTCCTCACCGGCCACACCCGCTGGGTGGCCGCGGCGGCGTGCACCAGCATCGACGAACGGCCAGTCGCCGTCACCGGCAGCAGCGACGCGACAGTGCGGGTGTGGGACCTGGACACCGCGCAGGGACACGCCGCACCCACCGGCCGGGTCGACGCGGTGGCGACCACGAGTATCGATGGCCGGGCGGTCGCCGTCATCGGCAACGGCGACAAGACAGTACGGGTGTGGGACCTGGACACCGGGGGTGAACGCGCCGTCCTCACCATCCCCACCGACTGGGTGACCTCCATGGCATGCACCAGCATCGACGGGCGACCGGTCGCTCTCACCGGCAGCGACGACGCCACCGTGCGGGTATGGGACCTGGACACCGGACGTGAACGCGCCACCCTCACCGGCCATATCGGCACGGTGCACACCGTGGCATGCACGAGTATCCGTGGTCGGCCGGTCGCTCTCACCGGGAGCCAGGACAAAGCGTTGCGGGTGTGGGACCTGGACACCGGGGGTGAACGCGCCGTCCTCACCGGCCACAACGGCGAGGTGTACGCGGTGGCTTGCACCAATATCAACGGCCGACCGGTCGCCATCACCGGCAGCGACGACAAGACGGTGCGGGTGTGGAACCTGGACACCGGACGTGAACCCGCCACCCTCACCGGCCACACCAACACCGTGATCGCAGTGGCGTGCACCAGCATCGATGGGCGACCGGTCGCCGTCACCGGCAGCTTCGACGAGACGGTGCGGGTGTGGGACCTGACCACCGGACGGGAACAAGCAGTCCTCACCAGCCCGGTGGCCGCACTGGCGTGCACCACCCTCGACGGACGGCCCGTGGTTATCACCGCCGGCTACGACCAGATCACGCGGATCTGGGATCTGACGACGATGACCCTCACAGCTGTGATCGACTGCCCCGCGCCTGAACCCGTCGTCGCAGCAAGCCCCGGAGCAGACATAATCCTGGGCCTCGGCAACGACATCGCCGTCCTCACACGACGGCCACCGGCACAGACACCCGGAACCCGACCAACAGCATAAGCAACGAACCCATTCCCCCACATACAATCTGCTCGGACGGGCACTGACCGCGGTCTCGGGCGTAGATGAAAACACCCTTCACACAGTGGAATTCACCCACACCGCAACCGGACAGCTGGCCTCGCAGCAACTCGACCTCCGGCCACCGGACCGCGCTCGACATTATGGGAAAAAAGCACACGCTCTCTTCGAAACTTTTTCCGAGAGAGCGGATTCCGACGACAAGCGCAAGCAGCGTTGACCGTCGCCTATAAGGCGTTGACCACGGAATTGATGCTCGAGATCTTCGGCATCCACGCCCATCCCGCAAGTGGTGCACGCTGACCGGGGCACCTCGATATGCACGCGTCCACGCCGGCTTCGGCGCGGACGTCCGCCCCGAGGCCGATGGCCGCGCCAGGAAGCTCTGCCGCCAGTTCGTCCGTCACGCCGACATCGAGGTCACCGCGACGCCCAGCATGCTCTCCGACGAAAGACCAGCCAGAAACGACGTTTACGGCGCTGGGGCCGCCAGCATGCTGCTTTCGGCGTCCGCGGCCCGCGCACCGTTCCGTGCCGCAACATAGAACGCGAGATGAGCCGATGCGACTGTATCCCAGGTGAATTCGGCTGCCAGTGCCGTGCCGCGGGCGCGGCGTGAGGTATCGGGCACAATCGCCGAAGCCATCGCTTCGGCCATTGTTTCCGGGGTGGTGGCGTACTCGACCGCGTCGGCGAAGACCTCGCGCAGGACCGGGAGATCACGGGCGACCACAGGTGTTCCGGCGACCAGGGCCTCCATGGCCGCAAGGCCGAATCCTTCCTTGGTGGACAGGAACGGCAGCACCGAGGCGGCGGCGACCAGCGCGGGTAGTTCGGCGTGCTCGACGGTACCGAGCACTATTGGTTCGATGCCGAGTTCGTTCGCTCGCCTGTCGAATTCGGCTCGATATTCGCGATAGTCGAACAAGGTTTCCCCGCCCGCGATCACCAACCGGTGCGCGGGCGCGGTTCGTGCGAATACCGCGAATGCCTCCAGGAGGTCGAGGCTTCCCTTGCGTGGTTCGATTCCACCGACCGCGAGCACATACCGGCCGAACCGCTCCCGCCAAGCCGCGCGCCGCGCGGACGGGATCGCTCCGGTGCCGGCGGCCGCCGCGAATCGTTCGTATTCGACACCGTTCGGGATGACCGTCGGCTCGAAACCCCATCCGGCCCTGACCTCTTCGGCGACTGCGGCCGATACGCAGATCCGGGCATATGGCTGCACGATCGCCCGTTCGTGGCAGGCCGCGAGCTCGGGAGTTGTGAACTGGTCGAGATGGTGGATGGTGCGGATGCAGTGCCCGACCGCGTTGGCGCTGATGCAGTCCTGTGCGTGCACGATGTCGTAGTCGCCGGGCCGGAATGCCTTGCGCAGGACTTCGATCGAGCGGATGATCCGGTGTCCCACCGTTTCCGAGGCATTCGCCTCGAACGGAACCACCTCGACGTGCACGCCCGGGTCGAGCGGACGGAAGAACGCGCTGTCGCCACCGCGTCCCAGTGTCCACACGGTCACCTCCGCGCCTGCCCTGGTCAGCGCCTCGGCGAGATTCAGAGTGTGCACGACCCCGCCACGCGGTTTGGTGGAGTAGGTGAGCAGCGCGATGCGCATCAGCGAGTTCCCGTCTCGCGCAACAGATTGCGGTAGGTGTCGACGCGTCGTTCGTCGAGGTGCCGCAGGGTGCGGCGAGCCCGCTCCACCTCCCGCTCGACATCGACGTCGGCCACGGCCAGCCCGCCCTTGGACCAGGTCTTCGCCAAGATGTCGCCGCCGGGGCCGACCACCTTCGCTTGGCCGAGGAAGCGCAGCGAGCCGGTGACACCGGTTTGGTTGGACGAGGCGAGCACAACCTGGTTTTCGGCGGCGCGGGCCATGTCGTAGAGGTCGAACAGTCGGGCCTGCCGGTCATTGGGCATCCGCGAGGCCCGATCGGTGACGCTGGCCGGCCAGGCCGACAGCGCGCCGATGATGTGGGCGCCATCGAGGGCGAGGGTGCGGGCCGATTCGGGAAAGGTCTTGTCGTAGTCGATCAGCATGCCGAGCCGACCGACCGGCGTGTCGAACGCGGTGAAGGTGTCCCCCGCCGCATACGCGAGGTGCTCCCCCGCGGGCTGATGCACCTTCCGGTGGTTTCCGAGGATGCCATCACCGGTGAGACAGCTGGCCGCGTTGTAGCGCAGATCGCCATCCTTCTCGGCGTATCCCACGCACACCGTCATCGGACCCGCCATCGAGCACAGCATGCGCAACTCCGGGCCGTCGGGATCGATCGGTTCGGGCAGCGGCCCGATCGTCGGGTTGCGCAGATCGCCGATATAGCCACCGAGGGTGGCGTCGGGCAGCACCAGCAGGTCGACCCCATCCTGGATGAGCCGTTCGAAGATACCGTCGAGTTTTTCCAGCGCGCGACCGATATCCCGGCCGAAGTGCCCGGCCAGCGCGGCGATTCGTGTGGTTCCCATCGGCATCGACTAGGCGGTTTTGTTGCCAGCGACCTGTAAGAAGTCGCGATCGACCACCGAGGCATGGACGTGCACCGCGATGTGATCGGCGAGGAACTCGGCGTCCCTGGCGATGGCCGCGAACCGGCCCGACCCCCAGGTGTGCAGCCACGGCAGGCCGAGGAAGAACAGCCCGGGCGCGGTGGTGACGCCGCGGTTATGGCACGGATGGCCCTCGCCGTCGAATACTCCGACGCGCAGCCACCGATAGTCGGTGCGGAATCCGACCGACCACACCACCGAGGTGATGCCGGTATCGGCGAGATCCAATGTGGTGACCTCATTTTCGGGTCGCCACACCGGGACGTAGCGGGGTTCCTCAGGTGCGTCGATGTTTTCGCGCGCGATATAGGCGTCGATCGAGTCCTTGATGCTCTCGGCGACGGCATCGGCGGCATCGAGCGATTTCTCCAGTGTCGGCGCGAACCGCAATGTCGTGCCGTCGCAGTCGAGCAGTCTGCCGTACAGCGACATACCTTCGAGGGCGAATTGGCGGAGGTCGATATCGCGGCCGCCGTCGCGACCGGTCACATAGTGGTTGGTGTTCTCGCGCTTGCCGAGCCCGCCCGGTTGCTCCTCGATCGGCAGGTCGTAGTGCCCCATATCCTGTAGCCAGGCCACGCAGTCACGGCCACGGTAGAACCGTGCCACGCGGGGGGCATCGCCGGCGACCAGGTGCACCTTACGGCCGTCCAGGTGCAGGTCCTCGGCGATCTGCGCACCGGACTGCCCTGTGCCGATCACCAGCACCTCCCCCTCGGGAAGCGCTGCGCCACTGCGGTATTCGACCGAATGCAGCTGTTCGATGGTCGGCGGCAGTTTCTCGGCGTAGCGCGGGACGACCGCCTCGTGGTAACCACCGGTCGCTACCACGACCTGGTTCGCGTGTAATGGACCGGCGCTGGTGTCGATGTCGTATCCGCTGTCAGCGGCCGGACGGACGGAGGTGACCACGACCCCCTCCCGGACCGGGGCGTTGAACACATCGGCGTAGGCGCGCACGAACGCATACACTTCGTCGCGCTTCATGAATCCGTTCGGATCCGGCCCGCTATAGGGATAGCCGGGCAGCACGCATTGCCAGTTCGGTGTCACCAGAGTGAAGTTGTCCCAGCGGCTGTCGAGCCACTCGTGGGCGATGGTGTCGCGTTCCAGCACGATGTGGTGGATGCCATGACGGGTCAGATGCCAGCTGATGGACAGTCCGGCCTGACCCGCGCCGATCACTACAACCTCGTATTCGGTGGTCATTGCTGTTCTCCAACGGTATTCGCGACCACCAGCGCCGGTGTCATCGAGACTACGCGGATGAATTCGCACTGTTCGAATTGCGCGGCGGTGCGTTCGATTGCGGTCAGCTGGTCGGCCGCCGAACTGCAGTAGTAGCCGAACTTCGCGCGTACCCGCTCGCTGGCCTCGTTCAACGCCGTACGCGTACGGGCGAGGAATTCGGCGATGGGATAGGTCTTTCCGGCCTCGAGGTGATCGTGCATCACCAGCGACGGCGAATAGCACGATTGGCTGGTCCCGTTCGGCCACTCGATCACGAAGGTCATCTCAGGCATGCGACGGCTCCAGGTCTGTCGGCGCTGTCGGCTGTCCGACAACGTCGTATTCGCGAACCACGCTGTGGTACAGGTCAGGACGACGGTCACGCAGGTTGTACATGCCGCCGCCGCGGGCCAGCCCGAGCACCTCGGCGACGTCGACCGTGGCGGTCGCCAGCCCCGGCTCGACGCCGGTCGTGGCGAGCACATCCCCGCCGGGGCCGACGATCTTGGCGCTGCACACGAATCGCAGCGATCCGAAGGTGCCCGCCTGGTTGGACGCCACCCACACCACCTGGTTCTCCACCGCGCGCGCCTGGTCGAAGATGTCGAAGCGACGCTTCCACCGATCGTCTTCCAGATTCGGCACGGTCTGCGTCCGGGCGGTCGGCCAGGCCGACAACGAGGTGATGATCTCGGCGCCATCCAGTGCCAGCGCTCGTGCGGCCTCAGGAAACGCCTTGTCGTAGCAGATCTGCATACCCATCCGGCCGACCGGCGTATCGAATGCCTTGTACTCGAAACCAGCTGCGTAGCAGAGATTTTCACCGAGCGGTTGATGAACCTTGCGGTAGGAGCCGAGGATTCCGTCACCGCACAGCGTGACTGCCGCGTTGTAGCGGGTGTCTCCGTCGGCCTCGCAGAATCCCAGGGTGATCACCAGATCGCCCGCCATGTCGACGACTCGGCGCAACTCGGGACCATCCAGTGCGAGTGCGGGCGGCAACGCGCGCAGTCTGCGCTGCTTGGCCTCCTCGGTCTCGTCCCCGCCCCCCAGACTGGGCAGATAGCCGCCGAGGCAGGCCTCGGGCAGCACCAGCAACCGGCTGCCGCGGGCGCGGGCCTGCTCGATGAGGCGGGCGATCGTGCGATAGCCCTCTTCCATATCGCGGCCGAACTCTGCGGCGGCGACGGAGATCGTGAGGTTCATGATGCTCCCAATCCGGTCACGGTGCCGTGCACCGCGCGTGTAGTGATGCCGTCCGGCCAGCACAGCTGGACACCGGGCGTCGAGACCAGTCGTCCGCAGGCCGCCGAGGTTGCCGGCCCCGGCGGCGCGATCGGCGCGCCGGGCCGGTCCGCGGTGATCATCGCGAAACCCGGGAAACAGGTGAGCCAGTCGGCGACTGCGACGGTGTCGGGGCGCGGAATGCGCGCTACCTCCAGTTCGGCGCCGAGGCCGCTGGCCTCGGCGAGCATGCCGGTGGTGCCTGCCAGGCCGGCCATACTGATGTCCTTGGCCGCGGCTGGGGCGGACCGAGCCACGAATTCCGCCAGTGCCCGCAGTTCGGTACCGCTGCGTCGGGAGGTGGAATCCCATTGCTGGCCGTGGTATCCGGGACGCCAGCCGCCCGCGAGATCGGCGGTCAGTCGTAGCTCATCACCGAGCCTGCCACCGCCCCCACGCACCGGCACGGCGGCACGGCCGAGCGCCGTGACCGATAGCGATGGGGGGACCGACACTTGTGTGTGTCCGCCGAGTACCGGGACATCCCAGGCCTCGGCGGCGCGGGCGAGCCCGCGGATTACCCGGGTCAGCAGTGAGTGGGTCGGCGCACCGATCGCATCGAGCAGGCCGATCGGGGTGGCACCCATGGCCGACAGGTCATTGATGTTGACCAGGACCGAACACCACCCGGCCCATTCCGGATCACGTTCTACCATCGACGGGAGGATGGCGTCACATGCCGCAATGAGGTCGCTGCCCGGCACCGGGACACCGTCATCCCCACGAAATCCCTTGCCGCCCAGAGCGAGCGACGAGCCACGCAGCGGCGCCAGCGTCTGCGCGAGCAACGCCTTGGTGGCGCCGACCAACCGCTGAATCCGATCGATCGGCCACCGCATCCAGGTGTGCGCGACGCCGCCGATCACCTTGTCGCCGAGCCTGATCCAGCCCAGGCGAGCGAACATGGACTCGTAGCGGGTCTGCACGGTAGCCTCGAACCGCAACACATTGTGGCTTTCGGCGTAAGCACATGCCGCCACCACCAGGGCCGGGCCGACACCGGCGGCGCGGCGACTCCGATCCACCACCAGTCTGCTGCCCGTCCACCAACCCAGATCCTCCACGGTCGCGGGAGACAAACGCACGCCGCCGAGGACGACGCCATCGGAATCCAGCGCAACGAGCACACGGGTGCGTGGATCATCATCGTTGTCGTCGCCGTCGCTACCGACGAACAATCCCTGATCGACAACGAACTCGGCGCGCCGCAATACCCGGTAGGCAGCCAGTTGACGCTGGTCGGCCGGTTGGATAAGGAAATCCGTTGCGCCGGAGCTGTTTACCGGCACACCGGCAAGCAGGCACAGGTCCGTGGCTGAGCTGTCCATCTCAACCGCCCGCGTTCTGCAGCACGCTGCAGGCCCCGCAGGCAGCGCATCCGGCGCGCTGGTCCACACCGAGCATCCCGGCTCGCTGCAGTTCTTCGGCCACTCGATTGGTGACCTCGGCCAGCAGTTGCGGAGTCGGCGCCGTCGCTCCGTCCACGTCGACGGCGAGCGTGCCCGCCAGCGGACGGAACGGCACCACGAACGGGTACACGCCGATATCGATGAGTGCGGCTGCGCCGGAGACCAATTCGTCAGGATTCTCGCCGAGCCCGACCAGCAGGTAGGTCGAGACCTGATTGCGGCCGAACACCCGCACCGCCTCGACCCAGGCCGCCCGATATTCGCTCAGCGGCACCGTCGCCTTGCCCGGCATCCACCGCTTGCGCACCTCGTCATCGAGTGATTCGACGTGGATGCCAATGGAATCCGCGCCCGCCTCGCGCAACTCGGTGAGCACGTGCAGATCGCCGGGGGGCTCGCACTGCACTTGAATCGGCAGTTCCGGCACGGCCGCCTTGACCGCCCGCACGCAGCGGGCCAGATGCCGGGCGCCGCGATCTCTGGCCGCCGAGGTACCGGTGGTCATCACCATCTGCTCGACGCCGTCCAGGCGGACCGCGGCCGCCGCGACCTCCGCGAGCTGGTCGGGCCGCTTCACCGCGATGGTGCTGCCCGCGGCCAGCGAGGCTTCGATAGCGCAGAACCGGCAGCGCTGGTCCTCGCCGTAGCGGATGCAGGTCTGCACCACAGTGGTAGCCAGTACATTCGAGCCGTGTAGTTTGGCGATCTTCTCGTAGGACACTCCGTCGGCGGTGGCCAGGTCGTAGAACATGGGCCTGCGGACGGGCTCGATCTCGATACCCGTATCGATGCCGGACTGCAGCAGCCGGTTGCCCGACAAGACGAACGGGCTGTCGGAGCGGATCGGAACGGCGGCGCCGATGCCGTCGATGAGTACGTGACCGTCGTCGCTGGGGCCCGCACCGGAGCGGCGCCCCACCGGCACCTCGGCGCGAACGCCGAGCAATGCCAGATCGACTCGAGTGGACAGACCTGTCATCGGGTCACCTCAGAGCTGGTAGGTGGAGTTGATGATGGCGCCCTTGCGCGCGTAGTGGATCAACGCATCCTGAACGTCGAGGGGGTGCGCCGGGATGACACCCTCGATGAGGTCCTCCTCGCGGGCACCGTGCAGCGCGAGCCCGAATCGGCACGCGAACACCTTGCCGCCCTCCTTGATGAAGGTCGCCAGCGCCTCGTTGATGTTCTGCTCACCCGGGAAGCCGCTGTCGCCGGTGGTCGGAAAGCCGCGTGTAGCAACGGCATTGATGGCGCCGGGACCGTAGAAGTAGATCGCCGAATCGAATCCCTTGCGCAGTGCTCTGGTGGCCTGCAGGATCGCCACGAAACTCACCGACGACTCGTGCGCGATACCGTGCACCAGCGTGAAGTAGGTTTCGCCGGCCTCGGCCTGATAGTCGGGGAAGATCTTCGTCGCACCGTAGATATTCGTGCCCTTCGGCAGCGCGGGGTGCGGGATCTCGGCCAAAGACTTCTGAATGTTCTCCTCGATGGCCTTGTCGATCTCGGCGATAGTGGGTGCGGACACGGTTCCTCCTGCGATGTGCTGACGGTGCCCAGGGCTTCGGTCCCGGGCCGACTCCCGGTTCGGGCGAGGCGATGCTGAAGCGATATCCGATCCCAAATTCTGCGATTCGCAGCAGATCGGATGAGAGAATTTCACGCGCAGTCCATTGCCGAATGGTTTCGTCCAGAATAATTGGAAGTTAGCCGAACCTCACGCCACTCGCACCGGATCATCACGGAAACATGTTTGTCCGCAACATCTTTCGCTCACGAGCGCGTGAGAAGGCCTGGATACTGAGCGAACGACTTAACACCGCGAAACATATGCCCACGTTTCACCGGAAATGAATTAACACCAGAACACAGCTACGCTGTGCACCGTCACGACACAGAAACAAACGAACCGTCATGGTTCACTCTGTGTCGAAATTTCCCGTTCCCCTCTGGCTGTCCGTGGAAGCATCGGAGGACCGCAACCGACTCGCACCGCCCGAGAGTGATTCCATCTGCGTCAGTAGGTTGTCGTCGCGATCTGCGATCCCAGCAGGGATGCTGTCACCATCCGCCAAGATCGAGAACTCCCTGGGCAGCCTTCGGGTCTGGCAAGCGACCGCCGGAGAATTGGATCGGCATCTCGAGCGGCTGCTGAGCTTGGGGTTGCGCCCGTAAAGCCATGCAGCACAAGATCGTCCTGCGCGCGATGCTGCAGATCGCCGTCCGCCACGGTGCCGTCGAGACGAACCGACCGACGGCGTCGGCGCATTCACCACTTTCGGCTCCCATGAATCCGCTCATCGCTCGCGATATCCGCGCGGCCCGGGCCGCGGGTTACTGGCCCGGGCCGCGGGCTACTGTGCCGGGCTCGATCCCGAGAGCGCCGCATCGGCGCTTGACCGCCGTGATCGAACAGCTCTGCCTCACCTGGCAGTAACAGAACGACGGTCCTCACATCGAGCTCACCGACAAGGCCGCCGTCGAGACCTGTGGCAATTGTGGGGCCACGCGGTGTATTGGACCGACCCGCTTACGGTGAGCACATCCGACGAGTGCCGCCCGCTCGACCGGCACGTCCGCCCTATGCGGCGTCGAGTTCCGAAGTCGTTGGGGCCGTGGCAGTCTCGAATGTGCCGGGTTGCCGGCGGACGAATATCGCAACCGGGACCGCGGTAATCAGCAGCGCGACGCCGGCGACGGTGAGGGCGAGATGGGTGGCGTCGGTGAACGCGTGCTGGATGGCGTTGTGGACCGGTCCGGCGACGGCGGGCGGGAGGGCAGAGCTGTGCTCGCCCTCTGCGGCGGCGGACACGACGGCGTCGGTGAGCGGTCGAGGCAGGTCGGCAGCACGGAGTTCGTCGCGGAGGTTGTCGGCGAACCGCGTCGTCAGGATGGTGCCCAGAACGCTGGCACCCAGTACATTGCCGACCTGGCGGAACAAGTTGACCGTGGCGCTGGCCATACCTGCCTGGTGTGGTGCGACGCTGTTGACCGCCGCCGCGGTAGCGGGTGCGATGAGCATGCCGCTGCCGATACCGGCGAGCAGTAGTCCGGGCCAGATCCGGCCGAACCCGGTACCGGGAGGGCTGGCGAGGAGCGCGAAGATGCCGGCGGCCATGACGACGAGGCCGAGCGTGAGCATCGTCGTGAACCCGATGCGATGCACGATACGGGCGGCGACGGCGCTGATGAGGACGAAGGGGCCGAACATCACCAGGAGCCGCACGGCGGCGGCGAGGACCGTAGTTCCCTGCACGTGCTGCAGGTAGAGCACGGTGACCAGCGCGGTGCCGGTGAATCCCAGCAGGGTGACCGCGGCCGTACCCATCACGGCGCTGAAGGATCCGGACCGGAAGAGCTTCACGTCCAGCATGGGATCAGGATGACGGGCTTCGTACCGGATGAATGCCACCAGTGACACGGCCAGCACAGCGTAGGCACACAGGACGCGGACCTCGGTGTATCCCAGTGAGCCGCCTTCGATCACCGCATAGGTCAGTGCCGCGATGGCGAGGGTGCCCAGCACCATCCCGACGGGATCGAGTGCCCGGGTGGGGAGTCTGCTCTCACGAATCAGTGTCACCGCGCCGAGAAGGGCAATTACACCGAGTACGACATTGATCAGGTAGATCGCATGCCAGGAGAAGGCACCCACCAGCACCCCCGCTCCCAGCGGACCGATCGCCAGGCCGATTCCGGAACTTCCGGCCCAGATGCTAACGGCCTCGGTGCGTTCGCGCATATCGGTGAAGGTGTGGCTGATGATGGCCAGGCTGGTGGGTAACACCATCGCGCCGCCGATTCCCATGATGGCCTGGGCGGCAATCAATGCGACCGTGTTGTGCGCGGCGAATGCCACAGCACTGCCCGCCGCGAAGAGAGTCGCGCCGGTGGCGAAGATCAGCCGCCGGCCGATGAGATCCCCGACGGTCCCGCTGCCGAGCACCAGACTGGCCACGACCAGGCTGTAGGCACTGGCGACCCAGACGGCCATCGACGACGAGGGGTGCAGATCGGCCTGGATGGTGGCGAGCCCTCCGAGCGTGGAGGACACATTGACGAAAGCCATCATCGGGCCGATGCACACCACGGCCAGGATCCACCACCGACCACGGGACGTTGCGTCGTGATCGGCGGATGCGGTCACCTCATTACGTGTCACGGTATTCCTCACTGAGTCGAAATCTGCTGGTCGATGAGTGCGAAGAGTTCGTCGGCACTGGCCGCCGCCTCGACGGCGGCGCGGTCGCTTCCGGCCGAGGATTCGCCGCCGTGGACCGCTTCGGCCAGCAGCGAGCGGATCCGCTCGGCCAGATGTGCCTTGTCCCGATCCGACGTCATGGTCGCGAACAGCGATTGCAGCGAGTCGATCTGGTCGTCGACCGCCGATGTGGCCGATGTGGCCGCCCACCGCGACCCCAGCAGCTTCGCTACCGCGGCGGCGGTCGGGTAATCGAACACCAGGGTCGACGGTAGTTTCATCGCTGTCTCCTCGGCGAGCCGGTTCCGCAGCTCGACACCTCCGAGCGAATCGAATCCCAGTTCGTTGAACGGGATTTCGGGATCAACGGCCGCGGCCGACGGATGTCCCAGAACCGCCGCGGCGAGTTCCCGCACGAATTCGAGTATCAGCTCATCTCGCTGATCCTCCGGCGCGGCGGCCACCTGTGCGGCGAACCGGCCGGTGCTGCCGCCCGGCACTCGACGCGCTCGAGCGGGCACCAGGCTCTCGAGCACCTCGGGCAACAGCCCGGTCCGGGCTTGCGCCGCCAGTGCCGCCCTGTCGAATTCGACACAGGCGGCCACCGGTTCGTTCGAGGCGATCGCGGCGTCGAACAGTGCGGTCCCGTCGTCGATGCCGAGCACCTTGATGCCCAGTCGTTCCCACCGCGTCAGCGCGGCTCGGTCCATCGCGCCGGTCATACCGACGTCTTGGTTCCACGGTCCCCACGCCAGCGAGAGCGCGGGCAGCCGCTGGGCGCGGCGGGCGAGTGCGAGTCCGTCGAGGAACGAGTTCGCCGCCGCGTAGTTGCCCTGTCCGGGTGCACCGAATGTCGATGCGACGGAGGAGAACATGATGAAGGCCGACAGGTCGTGTCCCCGGGTCAGCTCGTCCAGGTGCAGGGCACCGTCGACCTTGGGCGCGAGTACACGGTCGATCTGCCCGGCGGTCAGTTTCTCGAGCGTGGCGTCGTCGACCACACCCGCGGAATGAATCACCGCCGTCAATCGATGTTCGGCCGCGATCGAATCGAGCACCGCAGCGACATCGGCGCGATCACCGACATCGCATGCGGCAACACGCGTTTCGGCTCCCAAGGCGGTCAATTCGGCCACCAGGTCCGCGACGCCCGGGGCCGCTTCACCCCGGCGCGACACCAGCAGCAGGTGCTCGACACCGTGCGTCACCACCAGATGCCTGGCCAGGACCGCACCCAGACCACTTGTGCCGCCGGTGATCAATACCGTGCCGTGCCCGAACATTGCACCCCGGTCGAGCGACTGCGGTTCGTCGGTGACCGCACCGCCGGACAGTCGCGGTACGAACATCTGCGAGTCGCGGACCGTCGTCTGTCCCCGATCCGATTCGACGACAGTGCGCACGACATCGGCGTCCACCATGCCGTCGTGATCGAGTAGCGCGATCCGGCCGGGATGTTCGGACTGTGCGGTGCGGACCATGCCTGCCACCGCGGCGGCGACCACATCGACCGGCTCGTCCGCCACGGCCGTCGCACCGCGGGTCACCACCACCAGACGAGCATCGGCCAGCCGCTCGTTCGACAACCACGACCGCAGCATCGTCCAGACCGTGTGAACCGAAGCTCGCACCTCGGCGGCACGTGCGCCGGAGGACGCGGTAGCGACCCCGTCGGCGAGCGAGTAGACGACCAGATCCGGAATCTCCTCGGCCGCAGCCAATTCCGCGATGTCACGATAATGCCTGTCGATCCCGGACACCCTCGCCGACCCGACTGTAGCCATGACGGCGGCGGTGGCGGCGGCAGCAGCTCGATCCGCGCGAACCCATCGCAGGTGCAGCGGCGCCGCACGGCGAGCCGAGCTCGCGGTCAAGACCCGGACATCGACCGGGCGCGCGGTCACGGCATCGATTGTCAGCACGACCGAACCGGTGTCGTCGACGACGACCATTCCGATCTGCCCGCTACCGTCGCGGACCACCCGCACACGCACCGCCCCGGCACCGGAACGCCACAGCCGCACTCCCGCGAACGAGAACGGCAACGGCACCTGTCCGGCGGCAAGGTCGTCGGACAGGCCGTCGATCGCCACGTGCAGACAGGCGTCGAGCAGTGCCGGATGCACGGCGAACGCCGAGGCCGAACCGCTCACCGATTCGTCGAGTGAGACTTCGGCGAAGGTCTGCTCGCCGCGAGTCCACACCGCGGTCACGCCCTGGAATACCGGGCCGTACTCGAAACCGCGCTGCGCCAATCGATCGTAGAAGGACGCATCGCTCGACGGCACCGCACCGGCCGGGGGCCAGCTCCGCTCCTCCCACACCGGGGCGACGCCGGCGGCAGCGGTCAGCACACCCCTCGCGTGCAGTACCCACGGATGCTCTGCGGCCGAGTCCCCCTCGGCGGCGGGGCGGGAGTAGATCGCGAAGGCGCGCCGTCCCTCCTCATCGGGTGCGGCGACACTCAACTGCAGATCGACCTCGATGTCGTCGGCCAGTACCAGTGGGGATTCGAGTAGCAGTTCCTCGATGACGTCCACCCGCAGTCGTACGCCCGCGCTCAACGCCAATTCCGCGAACGCCGTGCCGGGCAACAACACCGAACCGAATACCGCGTGGTCGGCGATCCACGGATGTGTCCGCAGCGACAACCGCCCGGTGAACAACCACTCGTCCCTGCCCGCTACCGGCACCGCATTCGCCAATAGCGGATGCCCGAATGTTCCGGTCACGACTCCTGCCTGTGGCTGCACCCAATAGCGCCGACGCTGGAACGCGTAGGTCGGCAATGCCACCCGATCCATGCCACGCCCGGCGAACAGCAGCGACATATCCGGCTCCAGCCCCGCCGCGTGCGCTTGCGCGAGGAGGGTGACGAACCCGACCGTCTCGTCGATCGTCCGACGCGACGACGCCGCCACCAGCATCGACTTCGTCTCCGCTCGCGGATGCTCGGCCAAACACTCGGCGGTCATCGCAACGAGCACCGCGTCCGGGCCGACCTCCACGAACCTGCGCACACCGGCACCGACCAGGGTGTCCACACCGGGAGCGAATCGCACGCAACCACGAACCTGCGCGACCCAGTACTCCGGATCGCACACCTGCGCACGCACCTGCGTGCCCGACACATTCGACACGATCGGCAACAACGGCTCGCGATACGTCAAACCCTGTGCCACAGCACGGAACTCGTCCAGCATGGGCTCCATCAACGCCGAATGGAACGCATGCGAGACCCGCAATCGCGTGGTCTTTCTCCCCTCTTCCGACAGCCGTCGCGCGATCTCGTCGATCACATCCGCGTCCCCTGACAGCACCACCGATTCCGGACCATTCACGGCCGCCAGCGACACGTGGTCGCCGAATTCGCCGAGCACGCGCATCGCCTCGCCCTCCGGCACGGCCACCGCCAGCATCGCCCCGTCGGCCGGCAACGCCCCCATCAACCGGCCTCGCGCCGCCACCAGCGCGCACGCGTCCTCGAGCGACCACACGCCCGCCACGAACGCCGCCGCCAGTTCACCGATCGAATGTCCCGCAACGACATCCGGCGACAGGTCGAACGATTCCAGCAGACGGAACATGGCCACCTCGAACGCGAACAACGCCGGTTGGGTGAACTCCGTCCGATCCAGCATCTGCCCCGGATCGGCGAACATGACCTCCTTCAGCGACCCACCGAGCCGGCTGTCGAACTCGGCGCACACCTCGTCCAGCGCGGTCACGAACGTCGGAAACGCCTGATACAGGCCCGAACCCATCCCTGTCCGCTGCGCTCCCTGACCGGTGAACAGGAATGCGGTTCTCCCCGAACCCGCCATACCGTCGACCACCCCCGGCAGCGGCGAATCCGATGCCAGCGCGGCCAGGCCCGCGAGCAACTCCTCCCGATCGCGCCCGACAACGGCGCCCCAACGGTCGAGCCGTGCGCGCGTGTCCACCAACGAGCGTGCTACCGACCAGAGATCGATGTCCGGTCGGTCGGCCAACCAAGTCCGCAACCGGTCCGCCTGTCCCCGCAGTCCCTGCTCCGACTTCGCCGACAGCATCAGCGGCACCACGGAAACATCGACGACGGAAGGGCCTTGCCGCACATCGGGATCACCGCCGTGCTCCGATACGCCGGCCGGTGACGGCGCATCCGGCGCTTCCTCGACAATGACATGTGCGTTGGTTCCGCTGATCCCGAACGACGAGACGCCCGCACGCCGCACCCGGTCGCCGGTCAGCCACGGCTCGGGCTCGGTCAACACCCGCACCGACCCAGCCGACCAATCCACGTGCGGCGACAAGGCGTCCACATGCAGTGTCTTCGGCAACACCTGATGCCGCAGCGCCTGCACCACCTTGATCACACCGCCCACACCCGCGGCCGCCTGTGTATGGCCGATATTCGACTTGAGTGCGCCGATACGCAACGGTCGGTCCGACCGCTCCTGTCCGTAGGCGGCGATCAATGCCTGTGCCTCGATGGGGTCGCCCAATGCCGTCCCCGTCCCGTGCGCCTCAACCACGTCCACGTCCTGCGCACGCACACCGGCATCGGCCAGCGCCGCCGCGATCACGCGCTCCTGCGACGGACCGCTCGGCGCTGTCAGGCCATTGCTCGCGCCGTCCTGATTGACAGCGCTGCCACGGACCACCGCGAGGATGTTGTGCCCCAGCCGCCGCGCATCCGACAGTCGTTCCAGCACCAGCACGCCCGCGCCCTCCGACCAGGCCACACCATCGGCTGCCGCCGAGAACGCTTTGGACCGGCCATCGGGAGCCAGACCGCGCTGCCGGGAGAACTCCACGAACACCGTCGGAGTGGCCATCACCGTGGCACCACCCACCAGAGCGAGGGAGCTTTCCCCCTCGCGCAGAGCCCGGCACGCCAGATGCAGTGCCACCAGCGATGACGAGCACGCCGTATCCACCGTCATCGCCGGACCTTCCAGCCCCAGCGAATAAGCGACCCGGCCGGACACCACACTGCTCGCGGCGCCGGTGGCGACATAGCCTTCCACTTCGGGCCCACCCAGGCGGGTCAGGGCGTCGTAGTCCTGGTACATCACGCCGGTGTAGACACCGGTGTCGCTGCCCCGCAACGAGGTCGGGGCGATCCCCGCATGTTCCAATGCCTCCCACGACACCTCGAGCAGCAACCGCTGCTGGGGATCCATCGCGATCGCCTCACGCGGGCCGATTCCGAAGAAGCCCGCGTCGAATTCGGCCGCGTTCATCAGGAAGCCGCCCTCGCGGGCGTAGGACGTGCCGGGATGGTCGGGGTCCGGATGGAACAGCTGGGCGGTGTCCCAACCGCGATCCGGCGGAAACTCGCTGATGGCGTCCGCGCCGGAGAACACCAGATCCCACAGGTCGTCCGGGGATTCGACGCCGCCGGGATAGCGGCACGCCATTCCAACGATCGCGATCGGCTCGTCGGCTCGCAGCCGGCGCGTGGTCTTGCGCTGCTTCGGCGTGGACGAGTCCCCCATCCGGGACCCGATGAAGGCGGCCACCGCCCGGGTGGTGGGGTGGTCGAAGACGAGGGTGGACGGCAACCGCAGGCCGGTGGTCGTGGTGAGCCGGTTGCGGAACTCGACCGCGCCCAGCGAATCGAAACCCATTGCGCTGAAGGGCTTCTCGATATCGACCAGATCACCCGCGGCATATCCCAGCACTGCGGCGACCTGGCCACGGACGAAATCGAGTACAGCCGCGTCGCGAGCATCCGGTGCCAGCGACGCCAGCCGCCGCGCCAGGTCGCCACCTCCGGCCGCGCGGCGCGCGGAGGGCACCAGCGACCGCAACATCGAGGGCAGCATTCCCGACCCGGCAGCGACGGCCAATGCCGCCGTGTCCAGGTCGACCGCGGCGACGAACGGAGCTCCGGCGCCACCGGCCAGATCGAACAATTCGAGACCGTCGGATTCCGACAGCGGGCGAGAACCCATGCGCGACAACCGGTCCAGGTCCGCATCGGTCAGCTCGGCCGCCATTCCGCTGCGCCCGCCCCATGGCCCCCAGGCCACCGACACCGCCGGCAGGCCCGCATTGACGCGGCGGAGCGCCAATGCGTCCAGTACCGAATTGGCCGCCGCATAGTTGCCTTGTCCCGACGATCCGACCACCGCGGCAACGGAGGAGAACAGGACGAACGCCGACAGATCGGCGGTGAGCTCGTGCAGATGCAGTGCCGCATCGACTTTCGGTGCGAGCACGCGGTCGACCTGCTCGGCGGTGAGGGTGTCGACGGTGCCGTCGGCCAGCACGCCGGCGGCGTGGATAACCGCGGTCGGCGCGGGGCCGTCGGAGATGTCGTCGAGCAGCGCTGCCACGGCGGCGCGATCGCTCACATCACAGGCCGCCACCCGGGTCCGGGCCCCGAGTTCGGCCAGTTCGGCCACCAGTTCGGCGACCCCCTCGGCCCGCTCACCGCGCCGCGACACCAGCACCAGTTCGCGCACCCCGTGCCTGCCGGCCAGATGCCGCGCCACCAGCGCGCCCAGCCCGCCGGTGCCACCGGTGATCAGCACCGCACCCGGGCCGAGATCGATGGTCCGCGCGGCGGCCGGATCGCGGCGGGTCAGCCGCGGCGCGAGCAGCGCACCCCCGCGCAGCGCCAGCTGCTTCTCGTCGGTGGCCATCGCCGCCGAGATCAGTTCCGGGGTCACCGCGCTGCCATCGTCGATGTCCAGCAGCACGATCCGGCCGGGATTCTCCGACTGCGCGCTCCGGAGCAGACCCCAGACGGCCGCGGCGGCCAAATCAGGGTCTTCGCCGGGCAACCCCGCACCATTGCGCGTCACCACCACGAGTCGGGCGTCGCTAGTGGGCAGGCGCAGCCAGGATCGCACCGAGGCCAGCACCGCGTGCACGCGATCTCGCACGATGGCCGCCGCCGACCGGGAACCGGCCTCGCTGTCCGCAGCGCGGCGGTCGGGACCATCGGCGAACCACACCAGCACATCCGGAGCGTCGCCGGTGTCGGCAGCCAGGTCCGGGTAGGTCCGTGCGAATCCGGGCACGGCCACCCCGGCGATCAGCAGGCCGTCCACTTCATGGGACGCGTCGCCGGAGTCGACTCGACTCCATTGCACGTCGTAGAGCCCGCGGTCGGCAATCGATCGATCACCGCGCAGCGCCTGGCTGTTCACCGGGCGCGCCCGCAGCGATTCGACGGTCAGTACCGGAGCGCCGGTGTCGTCACCCAGTTCCAGTCGCATACTGTCGCCGACGCGCCGGATGCGCACCTGTGCGGCGGTCGCCCCCGGGCAATACAACCGGATGCCGCCGAACGAGAACGGCAGCGGCACCTGTCCGGGCGGCAGATCCGCGGCCAGATCCTGCACCCCGGCATGCAACGCGGCGTCGAGCAGCGCGGGATGGATGCCGAATCGGCCACCGTCCACGCCGACTTCGGCAGGCAACCGCACATCGGCCACCATGTCACCGCCGCCATCGCGCCAGACGCGGCGCACCCCCTGGAATGCGGAGCCGTAATCGAATCCGCGCGCGGCCAGCCCGTCGTAGAGAACGTCGCCGGGGATCGCGTCGTCCTCCGGGTTGTCGTCGACCGTGTAGGCCGGACCCTCCATTTCCCCGCCGGGGGCGAGAATGCCACGCGCATGGGTTGTTCCACTCGCGCCCGCCGATTGTTCGCCGACGATCCGGGACGCCACGACGAATCGCCTGCGCCCCTCGTTATCGGGTTCTTCGACCGCGATCTGCACGTCGACCTCGGTCCGCTCGCCGAAACGCAGCGGCGTCTCCAGCACCAGCTCGTCGACGACCTCGACACCCAGCCGAGCGCCGACTGCCAAGGCCAGCTCCACGAAACCTGTTCCCGGGACCAGAATCTCGCCGAAGACGGTGTGATCGGCGATCCACGGATGCGACGCCACCGACAGCCGACCGGTGAACAGCCATTCGTCCCTGCCCGCCACCACGATCGACCCGCCGAGCATGGGGTGGTCGACCACCGTCACACCGGCGCGGCCGACATCGCCCCGCACGGCGGTGGGTGCGATCCAATGGCGCTGATGCTGGAATGCATAGGTCGGCAAGAGAATTCGACGCGATTCCCGGCCCGCGAACAAGGGGCTCCAGTCCACGTCCAGTCCCGCGGCGTGCGCGGCGGCCAGGAATGTGGTGAACTGCGCGACTTCCGCACAACCACGTCGGGCGGCAGCGGCCACCACGGCCCGCCCCTCGGTCCCGGGTTCCTCGGCAAGGCACTGCCGTGTCATCGCGGCCAGGACGGCGTCCGGGCCGATCTCCAGGAACCACCGGGCCCCGGTCGCGGCCAGCGCGCGCACGCCTGGCTCGAACCGCACGGCCGCACGGACCTGGCGCACCCAATACTCCGGATCGGTCAGCTCCCGCTCCACCACAGCGCCGGTCACGTTCGACACCACCGGAAAGGTCGGCTGATGATAGGTCAATCCCGCTGCCACCGAACGGAATTCGTCGAGCATCGGATCCATCCGGGCGGAATGGAAGGCGTGGCTGACCCGCAGCCTGCTGGTCTTGCGACCCCGCTCGGCGAGCAGCCGTTGGACGTCGTCGACCGCCTCCGCGTCGCCGGACAGCACCACGGCCGCCGGTCCATTCACCGCGGCGACCGACAGCCGATCGGCGTATCCGGCCACCAGTTCGATCGCCTCGTCTTCGGTGACAGCCGCCGCCAGCATCGCACCGCCGCCGGGCAGGGCGCCCATCAGTCGCCCCCGCGCCGCCACCAGCGCGCACGCGTCCGCCAGCGACCACACCCCCGCCACATACGCCGCCACCAGCTCGCCGATGGAGTGCCCGAGCAGCACATCCGGTGTCACACCGAACGATTCGACCAGCCGGTAGGCCGCCACCTCGTACGCGAACAACGCGGGCTGGGTGAATTCCGTCCGATTCAGCAGGGCCGCACCGGCATCACCGTCGGCGGCGAACATCACGTCCTTCAGCGCTCGTCCCAGCAACGGGTCGAGTTCGGCACATACCTCGTCCAGCGCGGCCGCGAACACGGGGAACGCCGCGTACAGCTCCCGGCCCATTCCGGGTTGCTGCGCGCCCTGGCCGGTGAACAGGAACGCCGTGCGTCCCGCGCCCACGACGCCATCGACCACGCCCTCCGATGGGGCACCGTCGACAAGGGCCGCAAGTCCCGCCAGCAGCGCCTCCCGGTCACGGCCCACGATCGCTCCGCGCCGGTCCAACAGCGCCCGCGACGTGATCAGCGAATGGGCCACATCCCATACATCCGCATCGGGTTCACCGATTAACCACTGCCACAGCCGATCCGCCTGCGCGCGCAGGCCGGGTTCGGATTTCGCCGACAGGAGCCACGCGACGACATCGGAGTTCGTATTGGGCGTAATCGTTTCGGCCGCTACCTGTTCCGGAGCAGCCCCGGCGACCGGTTCGGCGGGCGCCTCCTCGATGATCACGTGCGCGTTGGTACCGCTGGCCCCGAAGGACGAGACACCCGCACGGCGCACCCGCCCACCCGCGGGCCACGGCTGCGCCTCGGTCAGCAGGCGCACAGTGCCCGCCGACCAATCCACATGTGGCGTAGGCGCATCCACATGCAATGTCATCGGCAACATCTCATGCCGCATCGCCTGAACCATCTTGATCACACCGCCCACCCCCGCCGCGGCGGACGTGTGACCGATATTCGACTTGAGCGAACCCACATATAACGGCCCGTGTTCACGCCGCGCGCCGTAGACGCCGATCAGCGCGCGCGCTTCGATCGGATCCCCGAGCATCGTGCCGGTCCCGTGCGCCTCCACCGCGTCGATGTCGCCGGGTTCCAGTCCGGCATTGGCCAATGCCTGTGCGATGACACGTTCCTGCGACGGGCCGTTCGGTGCGGTCAGCCCCTTGCTCGCGCCGTCCTGATTGAGCGCGCTGCCGCGAATGACCGCCAAGACGTTGTGTCCCAGGCGTTGCGCATCCGACAGGCGTTCGACGACCAGCATGCCGATACCTTCGGAAAATCCGGTCCCGTCCGCAGCGGCCGCGAATGCCTTGCATCGGGCATCGGTGGCGAGCCCGTGCTGGCGGGCGAATGCGATCAGATGGGACGGATCCGACATCACCGTGACACCGCCCGCCAGGGCCAGCGATGTTTCGCCGTTGCGCAGCGCCTGGCACGCGAGATGCAGGGCCACCAGCGACGACGAGCACACGGTGTCGATCGACATCGTGGGCCCCTTGAAGCCGAATGTGTAAGCGACCCGGCCGGATACGACGGAGTTTCCCGCACCGAGATAGGCGTGGCCTTCCGCCTCGGCGGTCAGTGTCGGGGAACCGACCCGAGGTCCGTAGTACTGGTGGAAAACGCCGGTGAAGACACCGGTATCGCTGCCGCGCAGCGACATCGGGTCGATGCCCGCGTACTCCAGCGCTTCCCAGGACGCCTCCAGTGCCAAGCGCTGCTGGGGATCCATCATCGCGGCTTCCCGCGGGCCGATCCCGAAGAATCCCGCGTCGAAATCGCCTGCCGAATACAGGAATCCGCCTTCACGGGTATTGGTCGTGCCAGGAACGTCCGGATCCGGATTGTAGAGTTTCTCCAGATCCCAGCCCCGGTCGGTCGGGAACTCGCCGACGGCGTCGACGCCGGAGGCCACCAGGTCCCACAGTTGCGCCGGCGATTCGACGCCGCCGGGATAGCGGCAGCTCATCCCGACGATCGCGATCGGTTCCCGCGCACGCTCCTCCAGGTCCTGGATGCGCTTGTTGGCGGCGCGCAGGTCCCTGGCGAATCGCCGCAGGGACTGGGTGAGCCGTTCCTCATTGCTCATGATCGACCGAACTCCTCGTCAAGCAGATCCAATAGTTCGCTGCCGGAATGCTCGGCAAGGTCATCGTCGAATTCCTCGTCCTGCCATCGATCGCCGAAGTGCGACCGGAGGCGGTCGCCGATACCGAGCAGTGCGGTAGCGGCAGCGGGGTCGTCACCGGCCGCGGCGAGAGCCTGTTCGACCATCGCCTCCAGCCGGGCGATATCGACGGGTGCGGAAACGGCGGCCGGTGGGGCCGCAGGTGACGCCGAGATCAGCTGTTCGTGCAGATATCGGGACAGTTCGACCGGGGTCGGGTAGTCGAACACCATCGTCGAGGACAACCGCAGACCGGTGCTCTTCGACAGCCGGTTGCGCATTTCTACACCGGCCAGCGAATCGAAGCCGAGCTCGTCGAATCCCTTGTCGGCCCGAATATCCCCCGCCGAGGAATGCCCCAGTACCGCGGCAGCCTGCTCGAGGACCAGGTCCAGAACCGCGCGATCCCGCTTGGCCTCCGGTAGCCGATCCAGTACCAGACCCTGCGATGGTCTTTCCTCCGCGGCGGCGGACCGAGAAGGCAGGGCGATTTTTCGCAGGACCGGGGGAACCGTTGCCATATGTGCTTCCCGCCGAAGCGCATTGACGTCGAGGCGGAACGGCATGAGCGCGGATACGCCCGCCGGGGTCGATCCGATCCCCACGGCGGTATCGAACAGCCGAAGGCCGTCCGCCGGCGCCAGTGGATGCACGCCGAGGCGGGCCATGCGTGCGGCACCCACGTGATCCAGGGTGGCGCCCATACCGCCCGATCCGGCCGCGGTGGGCTCCCACAGACCCCAGGCCAGCGCCACAGCGGGCAGCCCTTCGGCGCTGCGCCGCGCGGCCAACGTGTCCAGGAAGCTGTTGGCGGCAACGTAATTGGCCTGTCCCGCAGCGCCGATGACAGCGGCCATCGACGAGAACAGCACGAAGGCCGAGAGATCAGCGTTCCGCGTCGACTCGTGCAGATTCCATGCCGCGTCGACCTTCGGCGCGAGCACGCGGTCCAGCTGTTCGACGGTGAGCGTCGCGATCGTCGCATCATCGAGCACACCCGCGGTATGAACCACGGCCGTCAACGGCTGTTCGGCCGGTATCGAATCGAGCAGTGCCCGCAACGCGGACCGGTCCGCGACATCGCAGGCCGCGATGCGCGCGTTCGCTCCGAGCTCGCACAGGTGCGTCGCCAATTCCGTTGCGCCTGTGGCTCGCTCGCCACTTCGGGACACCAGGAGCAGGTGCCGGACACCGTGCTCGGCAACCAGGTGACGGGCCACCATCGCGCCCAGACCACCGGTACCCCCGGTAATCAGCACGGTGCCGGAGCCGAATGCCGGTCTCGCGCCGGCCATCACCTCCGAGTGCCGCAGCCGCGGCACCAACATCGTGTCCGCGCGAACGGCCACCTGCGGCTCGTCGGCCGCCAGTGCCGACAACACGGTGTCGACCGACAGCGGAACGGACGTGGACTGCTGGTCGAGCAAGACGATCCGGCCGGGATACTCGGACTGCGCACTGCGAACCAGGCCCGCCACCGTGGCCGCCGCGAGATCCGGTGTCTCGCCGGGCAGCCCGAGGCCGTTGTGGGTGACGACGACCAACCGCGACCGCTCCGACGGATCCTTGTCCAGCCACCCCTGCAGCAGGTGTAATGCCGACCGGGCCCGCTCATGTGCGGCGGCGGTGACATCCTCGTTTCGCGCTGCCGCGTCCGACCACACCAGCACAGCGGGCATCGCACGATCCGATATCAGACTGTCGAGGTCCGGATAGTGTTCCCGCACACCGGCAATCGAAGCCGACCCCAGTGCGATGACCTCGTCGGTCACCTGGACGTCGGGTGCCGGGTGAACCTCCGCCCATTCCATTTCGTACACCCCGGCGTCACCGGCGAGCGGGCGGCGGAACTGGGTGACGTCATAGGGGCGCATCACGATCTCGTCGAAGGAGACCACCGGGTTGCCGTCGCCGTCCACCGCCGCCACGGCGAGCACGTCCTCACCTTTCGCCACGGCGATCACCCGCAACGGACCCGGCCTGCGGACATCGTGGAATCGGGCGCCGCCCCACCGGAACAGCAGCATGCCGCGGCTCGGGTCCGAGCTGGGCTCCGGCCACACCAGACGGGCCATCCCCGCATGCGCGATAACGTCGATCAAGCCCGGATGCAGCAGGAAACCGTCCGATTCGACGGCCGGATCCAGCGCAACCTCGCTGAACACGGCGTCGCCACGCTGCCACGCGCGTTCGATGCCGCGGAAGGAGCGACCGTATTCGAGTCCCGACACGGCTTCGATATGCGCGGGTACCCATTCCGGGTCGATCGGGTCCGCATCCGACGGCGGCCACGGCTGCGCCCGAAGACGTTCCAGCAGCGGCTCCGCCGCCGGCCGGTCACCGGTCAGAATGCCGCTGGCGTTGCGTACCCACTCTCCCTCACCGACGCGGTAGTGCACCGTGCAGTGCCTGCGGCCCGTGTCGTCGGCCTGGTCGACAAGCACCTGCAGATCGATGTCGGCGCCGTCCTCGGGCGGGAAGATCGGGGCCTCCAGCGTGAGCTCGTCCACCCCGGCGCAGCCGAACCGCGGTCCCGCCGCACACAACATCTCCACCAGCGTCGTACTCGACACGACCATCACGCCGTAGCTCATGTGATCCGCGAGCCACGGATGGGTCCGGCGCGAGAGCCGCCCGGTGAGCATCCATTCGTCCTTGCCCGCGACCTGCACCACACCGGTCAGCACCGGGTGATCCGATACTCCCGGCGACACCCCACCGGCAACCGGTTGCAGCCAGTACCGCCGATGCTGGAATGCATAGGTGGGCAACGGCACCCGCGATACCGAACGATCCGCATACAGCGGCGTCCAATCCACAACGGCACCCGCCACATGCGCTTGTGCCAATGCGGACACGAGTTGCAACGGCTCGCCGACTGAACGCCGGGCAACCGCGACCACCGTCGATGCGGCCTCCACGTCCGGAATCTCGGCGAGACACTGCCGGGCCATCGCGGACAACACGGCATCCGGCCCGATCTCCACGAACCGCCGCACCCCGGCCTCGGCCACGGTGGCGATCCCGGGCGCGAACCGCACACAACCGCGCACCTGCTCGACCCAGTAACACGGGTCGGTCACCTCGGCACCGGCCACGGCGCCGCTGATGTTCGACACGATGGGGATCCTCGGCGGGTGGTAGGTCACACTGTCGGCCACCATCCGGAACTCGGTGAGCACGGGATCCATTCGCGCCGAATGGAATGCGTGGCTCACCCGCAGCCGGTTGGTCTTGCGTCCGCGTCCGGTGAGTACACGCTCGATCGCGTCGATGGCGTCCGCGTCTCCGGACAGCACCACCGACGACGGGCCGTTGACCGCCGCGATCGAGACCCTGCTGCTGTATCCGGCGACGATATCCGTCGCGTCGGTCTCCGTGATGGCCACTGCCAGCATCGCTCCCCCCTCGGGCAGAGCTCCCATCAACCGACCGCGGGCAGCCACCAGACGGCAAGCATCGGGCAGCGACCACACCCCCGCCACATACGCGGCGGCCAGCTCACCGATCGAGTGCCCGATGAGCATGTCCGCGGCGATACCGAACGACTCCAGCAACCGCGACAGCGCCACCTCGAACGCAAACAACGCGGGCTGGGTGAATTCGGTGCGGTGCAGCAGTCCCTCGGTGTCATCGAACATCACCGCGAGCAGCCCGGGCGCGGAATCCGCTCCCGGATCACGCGTCAGGAGAGCATCGAATTGGGCACACACCTCGTCCAGAACCTGCGCGAACACCGGGAACGCCGCATAGAGGTCCTTACCCATCCCCACACGCTGCGCACCCTGTCCCGTGAACAGCCACGCGGTCTTCCCCGTCGCCGCGACGCCCTCGACCGCACCGGAAGACACCTTGCCCGCCGCCAGATCCGCCAGACCGGAAAGGACCTCGTCGCGCCCCGTCCCGACGACCGCACCCCGGAATTCCATATGGGAGCGGAAGGCGCTCAGCGAGAATGCGACATCGGCGATCTCTCGCTCGGGTCCGGCCACCAACCACTGCAGCAGCCGATCCGCCTGCGCCCGCAACCCTGCCTCGGATTTGGCCGATACCAGCAACGGCAACGGCACGTCTGCCGGAGTTCCGTTGGGTGCCATCAGGATTCGTTGCGGCGGCGCTTCCTCCAGGATCGCATGCGCATTGGTGCCGCTGACACCGAACGACGAAACGCCCGCGCGGCGAACACGCCCGTTGCGCGGCCACCGCTGCGGCTCGGTCAGCAACTCCACACCGCCGGCCGACCAATCCACATGCGGGCTGGGCACATCCACGTGCAGCGTCATCGGCAGAGTCTCGTTCCGCAACGCCTGCACCATCTTGATCACTCCGGCCACGCCTGCGGCGGCCGAGGTGTGCCCGATATTCGACTTCAGCGAGCCGATCCGCAGCGGCGCTCCCGGCCGATCCTGACCGTAGGCGGCGATCAATGCCTGCGCCTCCATCGGATCACCCAGTGTCGTCCCGGTGCCGTGCGCCTCCACCGCGTCGATGTCGGCGGGCCGCAACCCCGCGTTGGCCAGGGCCGCCGCGATCACCCGCTCCTGCGACGGCCCATTCGGCGCGGACAGACCGTTCGACGCGCCGTCCTGATTGATCGCCGTCCCCCGCACGACGGCAAGAACGTTGTGGCCCAGGCGGCGAGCATCCGACAGCCGTTCCAGCACCAGCATTCCGACGCCCTCGGAGAACGCGACACCATCGGCCGCGGCGGAAAACGATTTGCACCGCCCGTCCGGGGACAGACCACGCTGCCGAGCGAAATCGACGGAGAGATAGGGATCGGCGTAGATCGTCGCGCCGCCCGACAATGCCAGCGATGCCTCACCCTGCCGCAGCGCCTGACAGGCCAGATGCAGCGACACCAACGACGACGAACACGCCGTATCCACTGTGACCGACGGCCCTTCCAGGCCGAACACATACGACAGCCGGCCCGAGATCACGCTGCCCTGGGCTCCGGTGAGCCGATAGCCCTCGAACTCGGGGGTCACCCGATTGAAATAACCCGAGAAGCACGCACCCACGAATACCCCGGCATCGGTGCCACGCAGCGAAGCCGGATCGATCCCGGCATCCTCCAGGGCCTCCCACGATGCCTCGAGCAACTGCCGCTGCTGCGGGTCCATCGCCGTCGCTTCCCGCGGGCCGATCCCGAAGAATCCGGCGTCGAAATCCGCTGCGTCGTCGAGGAATCCGGCGCGGCGGGCGTATACGGTCCCGGGTTTGTCCGGATCCTCGTCGAACAAACGGTCCAGATCCCAGCCGCGGTCCGATGGGTACGCACTGGTCGCATCGATCCCCGCGGCCACCAGATCCCACAGTTCGTCCGGCGATTTCACCCCACCCGGGAACCGGCATCCCATGCCCACGATCGCGATCGGCTCATCCGCCGATGTTCGGCGCGCGACCTTCTTGCCCGGTCCGCCCGTCGTCTTCGGCTCGTGCCTCGACAGTATGTGTTTCGCCACCGCGGCGGGAGTCGGATGATCGAACACCAGGGTCGACGCCAACCGCAACCCCGTGACCTTGGCCAACCGGTTGCGGAACTCCACCGCACCCAGCGAATCGAAACCGATCTCGTCGAAAGGTTGATCGGGCCGGATATCGGCCGCCGAATCGTGCCCCAGCACGGCCGCGGCCTGCCCCAGCACCATCTCCAGCACCACGTCGCGGCGCTGCGCGTGCGGCACCCGCGCCAACCGCTCCCCCAGCGAACCCGCCGTGAAACTCGCCTCCGACCGGCTCACGGCCGGCAGCGGACGCCGCGCGAACCCGCTCAGCACCGCGGGGATCCCCACGGGATCCGAGACGCGCCGCAGCACACTCGGGTCGAACCGCAGCGGAGCCAGCCGCCCATCGTCGCTCGCGACCGCGAGAGCGGCATCGAAAAGGCGCACACCGTCGGCATTCTCGAGTTGCCCGAGCCCCCACCGGCCCAACCGCGCCAACGCCGCACCGTCCACCTCGCCGGCCATCCCGCTGCCGGAGTGCCACGGTCCCCACGCCAGCGATATGGCGGGCAAGCCCGCGGCTCGACGCAGGCCGACCAGGCCATCCAGGAATCCGTTCGCCGCGGCGTAATTGCCCTGTCCGGCCGAACCCAGCACTCCCGTGATCGAGGAGAACACCACGAATGCCGACAGATCTCGGCCGCGCGTCCACTCGTCCAGGTACCACGCTCCGTCGACCTTCGGCGCCAGCACCCGATCCACCTGCTCGGCGGTCAGCGATTGGAGGGTGCCATCGTCGACAACCCCGGCCATATGCACCACGGCGGTCACCCCACCATCGGAGTCCATGGCGTCCAACAGGTTCCGCACTGCGTCACGATCGGTGACGTCGCAGGCCACGACGCGCGCGTCGGCGCCGGCCCGCGCCAATTCGGTGACCAGCTCGTCCGCGCCGGGTGCCTGCGGGCCGCGCCGGGAGGTCAGCACCAGCCTGCGCACACCGTGCTCGGTGACCAGGTGCCGGGCGAACTCTGCGCCCAGTCCACCTGTGCCACCGGTGATCAGCACCGTCCCCGCACCCGACCACGGCGACAGGGGATTATCTTTGCGAACCTCGGTGTCGGTGCGGGTCAGCCGGGGAACCAGAATCCTGGTGTCGCGCACCGCGACCTGCGGCTCACCCGAGGCCAGCACGGCCGCGATCCGATCGGCGTCCACCGCTTCGGCCGGGTCTTCGTCGAGGAGTATGAACCGCCCCGGATTCTCCGTCTGTGCGCTGCGGACCAACCCCCACACCGCGGCGGCTGCCACATCCACGGCAGCGTCCTCGCCGGGAAGACCGACACCACCCGTGGTCACCACCAGCAGCGAGGCATCCGACAGGCGTTCTTCGGCAAGCCATGTCCCGAGCACGGCCAGTGTGCTGTGCACCCGTGCCCGCACCACACCCGGATCGTCGACGACCTCTCCGGCGATCGCCGGACGCCAGACGACGATATCCGGAACATGTTCCGCGGCAACGATATCGGCAATGGATCTGTGTGATGCCGCGATTCCCGGCACCACCGTGTCCGCGAGGACTGCCGACGCCGGCATAGAGCCTGGGACCGGAGGCGGGGCCGTGCTCTTCCAGCCCACCCGATACAGACCGGCGTCCTGATCATCGGACAGACCGCGCCGGAACTCCTCGACGTCGTACGGACGCAGCAGCACCGAATCAACCGATACGATCGGCCTGCCCTCCGGATCGACTGCCGCGACCGACACCGTATCCGCGCCGGTCTTCTCCGAGATGATCCGCAGGGCTGTCACTTCCGCGGGCATCGGCCGGTGCAGACGCGCACCGCCCCACCGGAACAGCAGCCAACCGGTATTCGGATCGGACTCCGCGAAACGAAATATGGATTGCGAGAGTCCGGCATGCATCACCAGCTCCAATAGCGCCGGATGCAGGTCGTGGCGACCGGATTCCGATACCGCGTCGGTATTCAGCGTCGCCTCGGAAAAGACCGTGTCGCCACGCTGCCACACCGCATTCACACCGATGAACGCCGGACCGTAGTGCAGCCCGGTATCTTTCGCGATCTGCTCGGCAAGTGCCACCCGGTCGACATCGACGAGTTCGGCATCGGTCGGCGGCCACGCCTGCTCACCGAGCCGGGATACCAAGTCCGAGTCGCCATTCCACCGTGGCGCGAGGAATCCGGTCGCATTGCGCACCCATTCGTCGCTGGACGGCCTGCGGTAGAAGAACTCGAACGAACGCCGCCCGGACTCGTCCGCGGCCGCGACCAAGACCTGCACTTCGATCTCGTCATCACCGGGACGGATCGGCGCCTGCACGATGATCTCCTCGACCACCTCGCAATCGATCCGCCCGCCGGCGGCGAGCAGGAATTCGAGCAGCAACACGCCCGGAACCACCACAACACCATGGGCCATGTGATCGGCGATCCACGGATGCGTACGCACCGAGAACCGGCCGGTGAACAGCCACTCGTCGGTCCCGGCCACGCCGACCACACCGGTCAGGATCGGATGATCCGCCGACGCCGCCGCATCGGCACTGGGCTGCAACCAGAACCGGCGACGCTGAAATCCGTAGGTCGGCAAAGCGACCCGGCGCACCGCTCGCCCCGCGAACAGCGGCGCCCATTCCACCCGCGCACCCGCGACGTGGATCTGCGCCAGTGCGGTGACGAACTGCGACACCTCGTCGACGGATCGGCGCGCCGCCGCCACGATCCGCGACACCGATTCGACCTCGGCATTCTCGGCCACGGTCGCACGCGTCATCGCCGCCAGCACCGCATCCGGGCCCACCTCCACGAATCGTCGCGCACCCGCCGAGACGAGGGTGTCCACTCCCGGAGCGAACCGCACACACCCCCGCACCTGCCGAACCCAATACTCCGGATCGGTCACCGCGTCCCCGGCGAGCTCTCCGGTTTCGTTCGACACGATCGCGAGGCGCGGCGATCGATACGCGATACTTCGTGCCACCGAACGGAATTCGGCCAGCATCGGCTCCATGAGGGCGGAGTGGAAAGCGTGGGAAACGTCGAGCCGGTTGGTCCTGACGCCGGTACCCGACAACGCGGACTCGATCGCATCGATGGCCTCCAGGTCCCCGGACAACACTGCCGAGGAGGGGGCGTTCACGGCCGCGATCGAGACTCTTCCGGCGTGCTCGGCGATCAGTTCGGCGGCCCGCTCCTCCCCGACGGCGACGGCGAGCATCGCGCCGCCTTCGGGCAGCGCGCCCATCAGCCTGCCGCGCGCGGCGACCAGAGCGCAGGCGTCTTGCAACGACCACACCCCGGCCACATACGCGGCGACCAGTTCACCGATGGAATGCCCGAGCAGCACATCCGGGGCGATACCGAAGGATTCGAGTAGCCGGAACATCGCCACCTCGAAGGCGAACAACGCCGGCTGGGTGTTTTCGGTGCGCGCCAGCACCTCGGCGGAGTCGCCGAACATCAGGTCTTTCAGCCGCCGTCCCGACGCGAGGTCGAACTGGGCGCACACCTCGTCCAACGCCGCCGCGAACACCGGAAAGGCCGTGTACAGGCTCTTGCCCATACCCGCGCGCTGAGCGCCCTGGCCGGTGAACAGGAAAGCGGTTGTGCCCGCACCCGTGCGGCCTTGGATCGCACCGGGCGACCCGGCCGCGAGATCGGCCAAACCGGCGAGCAGTTCCTCCCGGTCACGCGCCACCGCCACACCGCGCCAGTCCAGCAGCGCCCGGGAGGTCGCCAGCGAATGCGCCACATCCCAGGCATCCGCATCGGGGTCGTCGAGCAACCACTGTCGCAGCCGGTTCGCCTGGGTTCGCAGCGCTGCCTCGGATTTGGCCGAGATCATCAGCGCGACGACATCCGACGCCACGGGCTCGGCCGTGACGACCTGCTCGGATTCACCTGCCGACTCGGCGGCCTCCGGATCGGCAGGGGCTTCCTCCAGGATCACGTGAGCGTTGGTGCCGCTAATTCCGAACGACGACACACCCGCACGCCGCACCTGCCCGCTCGCGGGCCACGGCTCGGCCTCCGTCAGCAACCGCATCGTGCCCGCGGACCAATCCACATGCGGCGTGGGCGCATCCACATGCAGCGTCTTCGGCAGCACACCGTGGCGCATCGCTTCGACCATCTTGATCACACCGGCGACACCCGCGGCGGCATTGGTATGACCGATATTCGACTTGAGCGACCCCAAACGCAGCGGCCCACGCTCACCCCGCGCACCGTAGACCGACATCAGTGCACCCGCCTCGATCGGATCACCCAGCTTGGTGCCCGTCCCGTGCGCCTCCACCACGTCCACATCCGACGGTGCCAGGCCCGCATTCGCCAGCGCCGCCGCGATCACCCGTTCCTGCGCCGGACCGTTCGGCGCGGTCAGCCCCTTGCTCGCACCGTCCTGGTTGATCGCCGTCCCGCGCACCAGCGCGAGCACGTCGTGGCCCAATCGCCGTGCGTCCGAGAGCCGTTCGACGACCAGGATCCCGAGCCCCTCCGAGAGACCGGTCCCGTCCGCGGTTGCCGCGAACGCCTTGCACCGCGCATCCGCCGACAGCGCTCGCTGACGCGCGAAGGCGATCAGATGGGACGGGTCCGACATCACGGTCACACCGCTGACCAGAGCCAGCGACGTCTCGCCCCGCCGCAGCGCCTGGCACGCCAGATGCAATGCCACCAGCGACGACGAGCACGCGGTGTCCACGGACAACGCGGGGCCCTTGAAACCGAACACGTAGGAGACCCGGCCGGACAGCACACAGCTCGACACGCCCAGAACGGCATGACCTTCGGCTTCCGCCGTCAGCGCCGGGGAGCCGATGCGAGGGCCGTAGTTCTGGTGGAAGACACCGGCGAAGACGCCGGTGTCGCTGCCTCGCAACGACTTCGGGTCGATGCCCGCATCCTCGAGAGCTTCCCAGGAAGCCTCCAGCGTCAGACGCTGTTGTGGATCCATCGACGCGGCCTCGCGTGGGCCGATCCCGAAGAAGCCCGCATCGAATTCGGGCGCCGAATGGATGAACCCGCCCTCGCGCGTATAGATCGTCCCGGGCACACCGGGATCGGGGTCGAAGAGTGTGTCCAGATCCCACCCGCGGTCGACGGGAAAGCCGCCGACCGCGTCGGCACCGGAGGCCACCAGATCCCACAACTGCGCGGGGGATTCCACGCCGCCGGGAAAGCGGCAGCTCATCCCGACGATCGCGATCGGCTCGCGCGCACCCTCTTCCAATTCCTGGATGCGCTTGTTGGCGGTTCGCAGGTCCCCGGTGACTTTGCGCAGATACTGGGTGAGCTTTTCCTCGTTGCTCATGAGCGACCGAACTCCTCATCAATCAGAGCGAACAGCTCGTCGGGGGAATGTGTGGCGAGGTCGGCGTGTTCGTCCTCACCGCCGCGCCACCTCCCGCCCAGGTGGGACCGAAGCCGGTCGCCGATACCGAGCAGTGCGGTGACCGTGGCGTCGTCGTCTCCCGCCGCGGCCAGGACCCGATCGACCATCGCCGCCAGATGGGCGATGTCGTCGGATGTGGTGTCGGCCGCATCCGGCGAGACGGCCACCGCCGGGGCCAATCGCTCGTACAGATAACCGGCCAGTTCGGGGGCGGTCGGGTAGTCGAAGACGAGCGTCACCGGAATCTGGAGGCCGGTGGCTTTCGACAGCCGGTTGCGAAGCTCCACACCCGACAGCGAGTCGAGCCCGATCTCGTCGAATCCCCTGTCCGGCTCGATATCTGCGGCCGACGAGTAGCCCAGTACGGCCGCCACCTGTTCGAGAACGAAGTCCACGACGGCCTGCTCCCGTTCGGCTTCCGGTATCAGGCCCAGCTCCAAGCCGCGCGAGCGCTTGTCGCTCACCGTATTCCGCTCCGAATGTCGCACCAGACCCCGCAATATCGCGGGGACCGGGTCGGGCAGCGCGGTCCGGTCGAACCGCGCGGCAACCAGCGCGGACTCCTGATCCACCAGTGCCGCGTCGAACAGCGCCAGCCCGTCCTGTTCGCCCAGCGCGACGATTCCCTCCCGCCGCAACCGGGCCAGGTCGGCCTCGCGTAGAGCATCGGTCAGCCCGCTGCGCTGTTGCCACAGACCCCATGCCACCGACGTCGCGGGCAGACCGCTCAGGTGCCGGTGGTGTGCCAGCGCATCCAGGAAGACGTTGGCGGCGGCGTAATTCGCTTGTCCCCGAGTGCCGATCACGCCCGCGACCGAGGAATAGAGCACGAACTGCGACAGATCCAGATTCTCGGTCGCCTCGTGCAGATTCCATGCCGCGTCGACCTTCGGGCGCAGCGTCGTCGCGAGCTGCTGCGGTGTCATGTCGGCGAGCAGACCGTCGGCCAGCGCACCCGCCGTGTGGACGACGCCGGTGAGCGGGTGCTCCGGTGCAATACTCGCCAGCAGCTTGTCGAGCGCCTCCCGGTCGGCCACATCGCAGGCGACCACGTCCACCTGTGCGCCCAGCGCCGTCAATTCCTCCGCCAGGCCGGGGGCACCGTCGGCGGCGGGACCGCGCCTGCTCGCGAGCACCAGCCGCCGCACACCGTGCTCGACGACGAGATGGCGGGCCGCCATCGCACCCAGAACACCGGTACCGCCGGTGATCAGCACGGTGCCCTCGGGGCGCAGCGGGGTCGGAATGGTGAGCACGTTGCGGCCGATATGCTTGCCCTCGCCCACGAACCGGAACGCCTCCGGCGCCTGCCGCAGATCCCATCCGGTGATCGCAGGCGGTGCCAGTACCCCCGTATCGATCAATTCGACCAGGGCACTCATGATCTCGCGCAATCGATCGAGCCCGATCTCGTCGAGATGGAAGTAGCGGTAGTGCACGCCCGGGTGCTGCTCGGCGACCTTGCCGGGATCGCGCCGATCGGTCGCCACCATCTCGAGGAAGCGGCCACCGCGCGGCAGCAATCTCAGTGAGGCGTCGACGAATTCGCCTTCCAGCGAATCGAGCACGATGTCTGCACCACTGCCGCCGGTGACCTCGAGGAACTTCCGCTCGAAGTCGAGGGTGCGCGAGTCACCGATGACCGCATCGTCGAATCCCATGCCGCGCAGCACATCCCATTTGGAACGGTCGGCGGTGACCAGCAGCCGCAGACCGAGATGACGCGCCAGTTGCACAGCGGCCGTGCCGACACCGCCGGTGGCGACATGCAACAGCAACGTCTCCCCCGGCCGGGCGTCGGCGAGATCGACGAGGCTGTAGTACGCGGTAATGAACACCACAGGCACGGCGGCCGCCTGTGCGAACGACCATCCCCGCGGTATCGGAGCCAGCCGCCTGCGGTCGGTCACAACGACCGAACCGATGCCCTCGATCATCCCGAAAACCCGGTCGCCGATGGCGAATTCGGTGACGTCCGGCGCCACCTCCAGCACCACGCCCGCACCTTCCATGCCGATGGTGGCGTCCGGGTTCGGATACATACCCAAGGTGATCAGTGCGTCCCGGAAGTTGACGCCCGAGGCGCGCAGACTCACCCGAACCTGACCGGGCCCGAGCTCCTGCACGGCAGTGCGGGTGTCGACCAGAGCGAAGTTGTCACCGGTCAAAGAGCCCTTGCCGAGCTGACGCAACGCCCACGCCGGGGCCCGCAGCGCGTCACCGCCTCCCACCACGTCGCCGCGGTCGGATGTCAGCCGCGGCACGTAGGGAACGCCGGCGCGCACCGCGACCTGGGGCTCGTCCGCCGAGGCCAAGGCCGTGGCAACGGCATCGCGACAGTCGTCCCAGCGGTCCACGTCCACAACGGTGATCCGGTCGGGATGCTCGTTCTGTCCGCTGCGCAGCAGGCCCCAGACCGCCGCGGCGACGAGATCCACGGGCTCGCCCGCGGCCGTCGCGACCGCACCTCGGGTGACCACGACGATGCGCTGATCCTGGGCAAGCAGCTCCTTGCCGCGCGCCACGACCTCGGCCAGCCGACTCTGCACCGCATCGGGCACGTCCGTGTCCGCTGCCGCCGTGGCGCCGCTTACGAGACCATCGAGTCGAATCACGGTCGCGGGCCGGCCGTCCACGGTCACCGTCTCGCCGTCGTCCGTGCTCGCCCACCGCGTGGCCGCGGCCACGTCGTCCGGATTCGGCGCGGGCAACGGAACCCAACGCAGATGGTAGGTACCGTCCGGCGCCGCCGCGCCCACCGCGCCGATCTGGATCGGACGCAGAGTCAACGCCGCGATCTCGGCGATCGGTGCGCCCTGAGAGTCGGTGAGCGTGAGGGTGATTCGCTGGTCCTGCGGGTCGGTCCCGGCCGGCGCCACTCGAACCCGGGCCGATGCGGCACCGACCGCGTCTACGGTCACGTTCTCCCACGAATAGGGCACGAGGATCTCACCGGGCGCGGCAGGCGCAGTCATCCCACCGAGGCCGATCGTGTGCAGTGCCGCGTCGAGCAGTGCCGGATGCATCCCGAACCGATCCGCCGACTGTGCCTGCTCCGGCAGCGCGACCTCCGCGAAGAGTTCGTCGCCACGGCGCCACAAAGCGGTCAGCCCCTGGAACATCGCCCCGTAGTCGTAGCCGCGCTCGGCCAACTCGGCGTACGCATCGCCGATGTGTACCGGCAGCGCTCCGACGGGCGGCCAGCTCGCCGCATCGGCCCCGATCGGTTCGGGAGCCGAAAGCTGCGAGGCGACAACGGTTCCCGTGGCATGGCGTACCCATTCCGAGCGCGGTGCGCCGGACGATCCCGTGCCGTCCTGGTCTGATTCGCCGTCGCTCTGCGGGCGCGAATACACCGATACGGCTCGTGCTCCCGCATCATCAGGTGCGGCCGCCATCACCCGCAGTTCAACGGCGCCATCGGCCGGTAGGACCAGTGGCGCGGCCACGACCAGCTCGGCCAACCGGGGACAGCCGACCATCGTCCCGGCATGCAACGCCAATTCGACGAAGGCCGTCCCCGGCAGCAGGGCCGCTCCGTTGATCGCGTGATCGGCCAGCCACGGGTGATCCGCCAGCGACAGGCGCCCGGTCAAGACCACCGCTTCAGAGTCCGGCATCCAGACCGCCGCACCCAGCAGCGGATGCTTCGCCTCGCCCAGCCCCGACTGGTACACATCCCGGGAGGCGCTCGGCTGCAACCAGTACCGCTTGTGTTGGAAGGCGTACGTCGGCAGAGCCACCCGAGCGACGGGTCGGAGCGTACCGAGCGCCCGTGTCACGACCGGAGCCAACGCGTCGGCCGCCACGTCGACGCCGGCACAGTAGGCCTGCGCCAACGCGGTGGTGACCTGCAGCGGATCGCCCTGATCACGCTTCAGCGTGCTCAGCACGGCCACCCGATCGGCCAGACCCAGCTCTCCCGCCGTCGCCTCGATCCCCATCGTCAGCACCGGATGCGGGCTCACCTCGATAAAGGCATTCGTCCCCGCACGCTGCAACGCCGCCACCGACTCCGCGAACCTGACCTGTTCACGCAGCCCCCGATACCAATACCCGGCATCCAAGGTCGCCGTGTCCACGTAATCGCCGGATACCGTCGAGAAGAACGGCACCGAACCCGATACCGGCACAATCGATTCCAGCTCCGCCAGCACCCGATCGCGAACGGCCTCCACCGCCGCCGAATGCGAGGCGTAATCCACCGGAATCCGCTTGGCCCACACACCATCGGCCGCACACCCCGCCAGGAATTCCTCGAGAGCCGCCACTTCACCGGAAACCACGATCTGGCCCGGACCGTTGACCGCTGCCACCGATAGCCGGCCGCCGAAACCCGCCAACCGCTCGGCAACCACCTCGGCGGCCGCGCTCACCGAGGCCATACCGCCGTGACCCGCAAGGTCTTGTGCCACAACGAGAGAACGAAGCGCCACGATGCGCGCGCCATCAGACAGCGACAGCCCGCCCGCGACCACAGCCGCCGCGATCTCACCCTGCGAATGCCCCACCACCACCGACGGCTCCACACCCGCCGCACGCCACACCCGCGCCAACGACACCATCACCGCAAACAACACCGGCTGAACAACATCCACCCGATCCAACGACCCAGCCCCAGCCTCACCCCGCAACACCGCAGTCAAAGACCAACCCACAAACGGCGCCAACGCCGCCTCACACTCCACCACCGACTCCGCAAACACCCCACCCCCAGCCAACAACCCCGCACCCATCCCCACCCACTGACTCCCCTGCCCCGGAAAAACAAACGCCACCCGACGCGGCACCACACGACCCGACACCACCGCAGCCTCTCCCGAGATCTGCGCCACCGGATCGGCCAGCGCGGCCAACCCCGCCATCAATCCGCCGCGATCGCGACCGACAACCGCACCCCGCCACTCCAGCTGCGACCGGTGACGCAGCAATGAATGCGCCACATCCGCCGCGTCGGTATCCGGGTGCGCGCGCAACCACTGCTCGAGCCGAACAGCCTGCTGCCGCAATGCCTCCGGACTCACCGCCGACAACATCCACGACATGGCATCCGAATCGGCTGGACCCGAATCTTGTGCGGCAATGGGAGATTCGGCGCGGGTCGGGAGCGGCGCCTCCTCCAGGATGGCGTGGGCATTGGTGCCGCTGACACCGAACGACGACACGCCCGCGCGACGAGCACGCCCGTTGCGCGGCCACGGCCGCGACTCGGTCAGCAACTCCACCTCGCCGGCCGACCAGTCCACCTTCGGGCTCGGCTCGTCCACGTGCAGGGTTTTCGGCAGCGTCTCGTGCCGCAACGCCAGCACCATCTTCATGACACCGCCCACACCCGCCGCGGCCGTGGTGTGCCCGATATTCGACTTCAACGACCCGAGCCACAGCGGCCCACTCGATCGCCCCTGCCCGTAGGTTCCGATCAGGGCCTGCGCCTCGATCGGATCACCCAGCGGCGTTCCCGTCCCGTGTGCTTCCACCGCATCGATATCGGCCGGCTCCAGCCCCGCGTTCGCCAACGCCGTGGTGATCACCCGCTCCTGCGAAGGACCATTCGGCGCCGACAAACCGTTACTCGCCCCGTCCTGGTTGATCGCGCTGCCCCGGACCACCGCCAGCACGGGGTGACCCGCGCGCTGCGCGTCCGACAGGCGCTCGAGCACGAGCATGCCGACGCCCTCGGAGAATGCCGTGCCGTCTGCCGTGGCAGCGAACGACTTGCAACGACCCTCACGCGATATGCCGCGCTGCCTTGCGAAATCGATGGAGAGATAGGGATCGGCGTAGATGGTCGCACCGCCCGTCAAGGCCAGCGAGGTCTCCCCCTGCCGCAGCGCCTGACAGGCCAGATGCAAGGCGACCAGCGACGAGGAGCACGCGGTGTCCACGGTGACCGAAGGTCCTTCGATACCGAAGACATACGACAGCCGTCCCGACGTCACACTGCCCTGCGTGCCGGTGAGCCGATGGCCCTCGAACTCGGGGGTTACCCGGTTGAAATAGCCCGAGTAGCACGCGCCCACGAACACGCCGGCATCGGTGCCGCGCAACGCGACCGGGTCGATTCCCGCGTTTTCCAATGCCTCCCAGGACGATTCGAGCAAATGACGCTGCTGCGGGTCCATCGCCGATGCCTCGCGCGGACTGATTCCGAAGAAGCCGGCATCGAAATCACCGGCGCCGTCGAGGAATCCGGCACGACGGCTGTACACGGTGCCCGGCTTGTCCGGGTCCTCGTCGAACAGCCGCTCCAGATCCCATCCGCGATCCGACGGGTACTCACTGGTCGCGTCGATTCCCCCGGCGAGAAGGTCCCATAACTCATCCGGCGACGTCACACCGCCGGGGAACCGGCAGCCCATCCCCACGATGGCAATCGGCTCGTCGGTCCGGGTCCGGCGGGCCACCTTCTTCGCCGGTTCGCTCGCGGCTTTCGGCTCCACCTTCGACAACACCAGCTTCGCCACCGCCGCCGGGGTCGGATAGTCGAACACCAGAGTCGACGGCAGCTGAATACCGGTGGCCTTGTTCAGCCGGTTCCGGAATTCCACGCCACCCAGCGAATCGAAGCCGATCTCGTCGAAGCGCCGATCGGGCCGGATATCGGCCGCCGAATCATGTCCCAGCACCGCCGCCGCCTGCGCCAGCACCACCTCCGACACCACGTCGGCACGCCGGGCCTCGGGCACCTGGGCCAACCGCTCGGCCAGCGCACCGGCCGCGGGCTTTCCCGCAGCCTTCGCCGGGCGCATCGAACGCGGTACGAAACCGCGCAAAACGGCCGGAACCGCATCGGGATCCGACACGCGCCGCAATACGGTCGGGTCGAACCGGATCGCGGCCGGACGCTCCTGCGAACCGGCGACCGCTTCGTCGAACAACCGCACGCCCTCGGCATCACCGAGCCGGCCCAGCCCCAGCCGCTCCCATCGTGCGAGTGCGGTGCTGTCCAGTTCCCCGGTCATGCCGCTGCTGGCGTTCCACGGCCCCCATGCCAGCGACACCGCAGCCGATCCCGCCGCGCGGCGCCGCTGCACCAGACCGTCCAGGAAAGCGTTGGCCGCGGCGTAATTGCCCTGCCCGGCCGAACCCAGCACCCCGGCCATCGACGAGAAGACCACGAACGCCGACATATCGCGGTCACGAGTCAGCTCGTCCAGATACCACGCCCCGTGCACCTTCGGCGCCAGCACCCGGTCCACCTGTTCACTGGTCAGCGACTCCACGGTGCCGTCGTCGATGACCCCCGCCGTATGCACCACAGCGGTCACACCGCCGTCGGAATCCATGGCGTCCAACAGGTTTCGCACCGCGTCACGGTCGCCGACATCACACGCGACCACGCGGGCATCGGCGCCCGCCCGGCCCAGTTCGGCGACGAGCTCGGACGCCCCCGGCGCCTCGGGGCCCCGCCGCGACGACAGCACCAGCCTGCGCACGCCGTGTTCGGCGACCAGGTGCCGGGCGAACAACGCACCGAGACCACCGGTACCACCGGTGATCAAGACCGCGCCGTCGCCGAAAGCCGGCGCCGCGCCGGTGTCGCGCACCTCGTCGGCCTTCGATGTCCGGGTGAGCCTGGGCACCAGAACTCCCGCACCCCGCAACGCGGCCTGCGGCTCACCCGAGGCCAGCACTGCCGCGACCCGGTCGGCGCCCGACCGCTCGGCCGGATCCTCGTCGAGGAGAACGAACCGCCCCGGATTCTCCGACTGCGCACTGCGGACCAACCCCCACGCCGCGGCCGCCACCACATCCGGCACCTCGCCGGGCAGCCCCGCCCCACCCGTGGTGAGCAGCACCATCCGGACATCGGACAGTCGCTCCTCGGCAAGCCAGGATTTCACCGTGGACAGCGTGCTGTGCACCCCGGCCCGCACCGCTGCCGGACCATCCGCCGTCTGTTCCGGGACGCGCCACACCACGACTTCCGGAAGCTGTTCCGCCGCAACGAGTTCAGCGACGGAAGCGAATGACACGCCGATCCCCGGTACCGTCGAACCCGCGAGCACGGCCATCGACGGCGCCGGCGATCCGGCCGACGCAGCCGTGGCAGGCTCCCAGTGCACCTGGTACAGACCGGCCGCGCCCTCGGACAAGCCGCGCCGGAATTCCTTGGCGTCGTTGCGACGCATCATGACGGCGTCGATCGACAGGATCGGATTGCCGTTCGTATCGACGGCCGCGACGGCGATGGTGTTCACTCCGGCTTTCACCGCCATGACCCGCAGCTCCGTCACCTCCGTGGGCACCGGCGCGTGAAAACGCGCACCGCCCCACTGGAACAGCAACCACCCGGAATCGGGGTCGGGCTCCGCGGCCCGGAAAACCAAGCGGGACAGCCCGGCATGCACGACCAGTTCCATCAAGGCCGGATGCACACCGTGCCCGGACTCCGGTGCCGCGTCGGTGTCCAGCACGACCTCCGAGAAGACCGTGTCGCCACGCTGCCATACCGCCGGCACACCGACGAACGCCGGACCGTACTCGAGTCCGGTGTCCTCGGTGATCTGCGCCGGAAGCGTCAGCCGATCCACGTCCACGCGTTCGGCATCGGCCGGTGGCCACTCCTGGTCCCGTAGCTGCGACACCAACGCCGAATCGTCGGCCGGCTTCGCCGCGAACACGCCCGTGGCGTTGCGCACCCATTCCTCACCGGAGGCATTCCGATAGAAGAATTCGAACGAACGCCGCCCGGACTCATCGACCGACTGCACCAGCACCTGCACATCGACCGCGTCCGCACCGGGCCGGATCGGCGCCTGCACCATGACTTCCTCGACCACCTCGCAGCCGATCCCGCGACCGGCGGCGAGCAGGAACTCGAGCAACAGCACGCCCGGCACCACCACGACGCCGTAGGCCATGTGGTCGGCGATCCATGGATGCGTGCGCAACGAGAACCGGCCGGTGAACAACCATTCGTCGGTATCGGCGAGCTCGGTCACACCCGTCAGAATCGGATGACCTCCAGAGTCGCCTGCTGCCGCTTCGATAGGCTGCAGCCAGTACCGCCGATGCTGGAAGGCGTAGCTGGGCAACGAAACCCGCTGTGCACCGCGACCGGCCGACAGCGGGCGCAAGTCCACACTCATACCTGCCACATGGGCCTGCGCCAGCGCGGACACGAATTGCGTCGGCTCGTCGGCCGCACGCCGGGCCGCGGCGACCACCGTCGATGTGGCCTCTACATCCGGGATCTCGGCCAGGCACTGTCGAGTCATCGCGGACAACACGGCATCGGGGCCGATCTCCACGAAGCGCCGCACCCCGGTCGCTACCGCGGTCTCGATACCCGGTGCGAACCGGACACAGCCACGCACCTGGTCGACCCAGTAACCCGGATCGGTCACCTCGGCGCCGGCCAGGGCACCCGACACATTCGACACGATCGGAACGGACGGCTCGTGATAGGTCAATCCCATTGCCACACTGCGGAATTCATCGAGCATCGGCTCGATCAACGCCGAGTGGAACGCATGACTGACCCGCAACCGGGAGGTCTTGACTCCCTCGCCGGCCAGCTTGTCCTCGATCTCGGCTATCGCCGCGGCGTCACCGGACAGCACCACCGACGACGGACCGTTCACCGCGCCCATCGATACCCGGCCCTGGAACTCGGTCAGCATCCCGGCTGCCCGATCCTCGGGTACCGCCACCGCGAGCATCGCCCCGCCCTCGGGCAGCGCGCCCATCAGCCGCCCGCGTGCCACCACCAGGGCGCACGCATCCGCCAGCGACCACACCCCCGTCACACAGGCGGCCACCAACTCGCCGATCGAATGCCCGATCAGCACATCCGGCGCCATACCGAAGGACTCCACCAACCGGAACAGCGCCACCTCGAAGGCGAACAGCGCGGGCTGGGTGAACTCCGTGAGGTCCAGCAGCGCCGCGTTCTCCTCATCGAACATCAGGTCTTTCAGCGACCGGCCGAGCAGCGGATCGATCTGGGCGCACACCTCGTCCAATGCCGACGCGAACACCGGAAACGCGCCGTACAACTGCGCGCCCATCCCGGCTCGCTGCGCACCCTGACCGGTGAACAGGAACGCCGTCTTCCCCGGGATGACCTGCCCCTCGAGGACCGACGACGACGCCTCGCCCGAGGCGAGAGCGGCGAGACCGGCCAGCACCTGTTCCCGGTCGCGGCCCACGACCGCGCCGCGCCGATCGAAGTGTCCGCGTGTCTCGACCGAGGAATACGCGATATCGGCGACACCGGCATCGGGCCGGTCGATCATCCACTGCCGCAGCCGATCCGCCTGCGCGCGCAACGCCTCGTCGGACTTGGCCGACACCAGCACAGCAACCACATCGGTCGCCACCGCGGCGGCGTCTTCGTCCGGCGACGGCACGACCGCCGGCGCTTCCTCGAGAATCACATGCGCGTTGGTGCCACTGATCCCGAACGACGACACACCCGCACGCCGCACCCGATCGGAGACGGGCCATGGCTCGGCCTCGGTCAGCAATCGCACCGACCCTGCCGACCAATCCACGTGCGGCGTCGGCGCATCCACATGCAGCGTTCGCGGCAGAGTTTCGTGCCGCAGGGCGGCCACCATCTTGATGACACCACCGATACCGGCCGCGGCGACCGCGTGACCGATATTCGACTTCACCGACCCGATCCGCAAGGGCTCCGACCGGTCCTGCCCGTAGGTGGCGATCAATGCCTGCGCCTCGATCGGATCACCCAATGCCGTTCCGGTGCCATGGGCTTCGACCGCGTCCACATCCGATGCCCGGAGCCCGGCATTGGCCAGCGCCTGCGCGATCACACGCTCCTGCGATGGACCGTTCGGCGCGGTCAGGCCATTGCTCGCACCGTCCTGATTGATCGCGCTGCCGCGCACCACGCCGAGAATGTCGTGCCCCAGCCGCTGTGCGTCCGACAGCCGCTCGACCACGAGCACCCCGACGCCCTCGGACCACGTCACGCCGTCGGCCGCGGCGGCGAACGCCTTGGATCGCCCATCCGGCGCCAGCCCCCGCTGTCGCGCGAAATCCACGTACAGACTCGGACTCGCCGACACACTCACACCGCCCGCCAGCGCCAGCGATGCTTCCCCCTGACGCAACGCCTGGCACGCCAGGTGCAATGCGACCAGCGACGACGAACACGCGGTATCGACCGTGACCGCCGGGCCTTGCAGACCGAAAACATAAGAGACACGGCCGGATACCACGCTGTGTGATGTCCCGGTCAGCCGGAAACCTTCGTATTCACCGACGACCCCGGGCGAGTACCCCGACGAGCAGGTGCCGACGTAGACGCCGGTATCGCTGCCGCGCAGCGACGCGGGGTCGATACCCGCGTCCTCGAGCGCCTCCCAGGAGACCTCCAGCATCAACCGCTGCTGCGGATCCATCGCCGCCGCCTCACGCGGGCCCACGCCGAAGAAGCTCGCATCGAAACCGCCGGCGTCATCGATGAAGCCGCCCTCCCGGGTGTACACGGTCCCCGGCTTATCCGGGTCCGCATCGAACAACTGCTCCAGATCCCAGCCCCGATCCGATGGGAACGGCGCGATCACGTCCCGTCCCGCCGCGACGAGTTCCCAGAGATCCTCGGCCGATCCGACACCACCCGGGAACCGGCAGCCGATACCGACGATGGCGATCGGCTCATCGGAGACGGCCCGGTGAGTCACACGGGGCACATCGGGATCGATCCCTTCCAGATGTGCACGCACCAGCCGCGCCACCGCCATCGGCGTCGGGTGGTCGAAGATCAGGGTCGCGGGCAACGGCACACCGGTGGCCGATGCCAGGTTGCTCCGAAGCTGTTGTCCGCTCACCGAATCGAACCCGGCGGCGGTGAACGGCAGATCTGGTGCGACGGCATCGGCCGAATCATGGCCGAGCACCGCCGCGGCCTGTTCGGCCACGACCTCGAGCACGAGCGCGTCGCGGTCACGCTCGGCCGCGGCGAACAACCGCGGCGCCAGCGGGCCCTCCACCACGGCACGCCTGCTTCGAACCGGGGACGCGGTGCGCTGCGGAGCCGGAAGCGGCTCCACGCCATCCAGCGTCCAGCACTGCCGCCGCTGGAACGCATACGTCGGCAGTTCCACCCGCTGTGCCGGTGGGGCCAGCAGTTCCGGTGCCACATCGATACCCACGCAGTAGGCATGCGCCAAGGCCGCGGCGAACTGCTGTCGGCCGCCGTGGTCGCGCCGCAGCGTGCCGACGACCGCGACCCGGTCCGCCAGCCCCATCGAATCCGCCGTCAGCTCGATCGCCGTCGACACCACAGGATGCGGGCTCGTCTCCACGAACGCATTCGTCCCCGAGTCCAGTAACGTCTCGATCGCGTCGGCGAAGCGCACCTGCTCACGCAGCCCCCGATACCAGTACCCGGCGTCCAACTCGGCGGTGTCCATGAAATCCGCTGTCACAGTCGAGAAGAACGGCACCGAACCCGATACCGGCACAATCGATTCCAGCTCCGCCAGCACCCGATCGCGAACGGCCTCCACCGCCGCCGAATGCGAGGCGTAATCCACCGGAATCCGCTTGGCCCACACACCATCGGCCGCACACCCCGCCAGAAACTCGTCCAACGCCGCGGCCTCACCCGACACCACAACCTGGCCGGGACCATTGACCGCCGCGACCGACAACCGGCCCCCGAAACCCGACAACCGCTGGGCAACCACCTCCGCCGTAGAACCGATCGACGCCATACCACCCGAACCCGCCAGCACCTCGGCGACGGCACGCGACCGCACCGCCACGATGCGCGCGCCATCAGACAGCGACAGCCCGCCCGCGACCACAGCCGCCGCGATCTCACCCTGCGAATGCCCCACCACCACCGACGGCTCCACACCCGCCGCACGCCACACCCGCGCCAACGACACCATCACCGCAAACAACACCGGCTGAACAACATCCACCCGATCCAACGACCCAGCCCCAGCCTCACCCCGCAACACCGCAGTCAAAGACCAACCCACAAACGGCGCCAACGCCGCCTCACACTCCACCACCGACTCCGCAAACACCCCACCCCCAGCCAACAACCCCGCACCCATCCCCACCCACTGACTCCCCTGCCCCGGAAAAACAAACGCCACCCGACGCGGCACCACACGACCCGACACCACCGCAGCCTCTCCCGAGATCTGCGCCACCGGATCGGCCAGCGCGGCCAACCCCGCCATCAATCCGTCGCGATCACGACCGACAACCGCACCCCGCCACTCCAACGCCGTGCGCGAATGGATGAGCGAATACGCCACATCGGCGGCATCACCGGCCGGATGTCCGGCCAGCCACTCCTGCAATCGAACAGCCTGCTGCCGCAACGCTTCCGGGCTCTGACCGGACAACACCCAGGTCACCGGGCGGTCGGCAGCGGCCACACCCGCATCACCCGTGACCGGCGCCGGCGCCTCCTGCAGAATCACATGTGCGTTCGTGCCACCCATTCCGAACGACGACACGCCCGCCCGGCGCTGTGCCGCGCCCGGCCAGTGCTCCGTCGCGGTCTGCACCCGCAATCGCAGCGCTTCGAGTGGAATCTGCGGATTGGCGGTGTGAAAGTTCAAGCTGGGCGCCAGTTCCCGATGCCGCAGGCTCAGCACGGTCTTGATCAGGCCGGCGATCCCGGCGGCACCCTCCAGATGCCCGATATTCGTCTTGACCGAACCGACGGCCAGCGGTGCGCTCCCGGACCGCCCGCGGCCATAGATCTCGCCGAGGGCCCGCGCTTCCACCGGATCGCCCGCGGGTGTACCGGTTCCGTGCAGCTCCACATAATCCACCGACGCGGGTTCCACATCGGCGGCCGCCAGCGCGGCCCTGATCACCGCGGTCTGCGCGGACATACTGGGCGCACTCAGCACTTGACGCTCGTTGCCGCTGTTGATAGCACTGCCGCGGATCACCGCGTAGATCCGGTCACCATCGGCGACCGCGCGCGCCAGCGGCTTGAGTACGACGATGCCGCCGCCTTCGCCGCGAACCGTGCCGTCCGCGCGTTCATCGAAGGTGTAGCACCGTCCCGACGGTGAGTGCGCGCCGAACTGCTCGTAGCGCTCACCACCCAGCGGCGACAGGATGAGATTCAGCCCGCCCGCCAAGGCCACATCACACTCGCCGCCGCGCACCGATTCACACGCCAGGTGCACCGCGACCAGCGACGAGGACTGCCCGCTGTCCACCACGATGCTCGGACCGGTGAACCCGTAGTAATTCGAAATCCGGTTGGCGGCGACGCCGCGCCCGACGCCCGACAACGAATGCCTGCCGACGCCGGGCTTACCCCTCGACGCCTCGATTTCGGCGAAATCGGTTCCGGTGCTGCCCAGGAACACTCCCGCGCGGGCACCGTCGCGATCGCGGTAGCCCGCGTCTTCGAGGGCCTCCCAGCTCAGCTCGAGACCGAGCATCTGCTGCGGATCGATCGCACGCGCCTCATTCGGCGCCACCCCGAAGAAGTCGGCGTCGAATTCCGATGCCGAAGCCAGGAATCCGGCCTTCTCCTCGATTCGCGGGCGGTCTGCGGGAGCGGAGCCGATAGCCTCGCGCCCATCGCGCAGCAACCGCCAGAAGCTCTCGAGATCGGAAGCGCCGGGCATCCGGCACGACATTCCGACAATGGCGATCTCATTCGCGTCGACCATGATTCCTCTATCTCGCCTTATTCGATTCCAAGCATGTGTTTTTCGCGATCACGCGGTTCATCGGTTGCCCACGACGTCGCTCGCGATCGAGTGGAGCCATCGCCGAATCCCCTCTGCCGCAGCCGGTGCCGCGTCTTCGATGAGGGAGAAGTGGTCGGCGGATATGTGGATCGTGTCGCCGCGGTGCTGCCAATCCGGCACCGGTGCAGCAATATCGAGGCCCGGTAGCCCGACAGTGGCTCGCAGATTCAGCGTGGGCGCGGCAATGGGCCGCGTGCCGCGCTCGCCGAAGATCCGCACATAATTGCCCATGGCGACCAGTGCGTGGTCGTCGATATCGATCAGTTCGTGACCACGATCGAGCACCAAGCCGAGCGCGCCGGCGAAAACGGTGCCGATGAGGTCTTCACCATCCGGCGAATAGGTGTCGAGCATCGCGACACCGACCGGGCCACGACCACGCTCGTCGAGCCGTTCGGCGAGCGCGTGCGCGACCGCTCCGCCGATCGAGTAGCCGACGAGTACGAACGGATGCTCGCCCGTGGCGTTTTCGGTGACAACGGCAAGGTGGTCGAGCAGCGCGTCCCAGGTCGGCGGCATCGGTTCACCGACTCGGGTCCCCGGCAGTCGCAACGCGGAAACACCGAATTCGGCGCCGAGTTCGCGCGCCAAGCGGCCGAACTGGTGTGGTCCGTTGCCGACCAGGAACGACGGGATGCAGATCAGGCTGGGTCCGGCGCCGGCGCGCGACAGCAGCATGGGCGCCGAGAGGCCATTCGCGGCGGCCGGCTCATCGAAAGCGACGCTCAGTCTGGCACTTTCGATCAACAGCGGCATCGCCTCGGTCGCGTCCCCGCGCCGATGCGCCGCCATCACCAGCTCCGTCAACCGGCCACGTACTCCCGATGCGGCGGGCGGCGGCTCGTGCCGAACCTCGACAGCCCCCATCCGGGACCGCAGCAACTGCGCGACCGCAGCGGCGGTCGGATGCTCGAACACCAGCGTCGACGGCAGAGACAGACCCGTGATGGCGACGAGCCTGTTACGGAACTCGACGCCGCCCAACGAGTCGAATCCGAGTTCGGCGAACGGCACATCCGCGGCCACCGCGGCGGCCGACTTGTGCCCGAGGACGACGGCGGCCAGCGAGCGTATCTCCTGGAGAATGACCTCGTAGTGATCGTCCTCCGGCAGCATCTCCAAACGCCGTGCCAGCGAGCCGCGTTCGCTGCCGGGCTGCGCTGCCAGGGGCGCGCGCACGATCTCGCGCAGCACCGGCGGCAGCACGCCGGAGCGAGCGAGCGATGCGAGTGCGTCCCTATCGAGCGACGCGGTCATCAGCAGCGAGTGGCCGGTGGCCAGCGCCTTGTCGAACATCGCCAATCCCGGCTCGGGGGTGATGGGTAGCAGCCCGAGCCGGGTGCGAATACGGCGGGCTATGTCCTCGGTATCTTCCCGATCGAGCACGCCTGCCATACCGAGCGTCCACAGCCCCCACGCCAGCGAGTGCGCGGGCAGGCCGGTTTCGCGACGACGATGCGCGAGCGCGTCGAGGAAACGGTTCGCGGCCGCGTAATTGCCCTGGCCCTGACCACCGAGTAGCGGGGCGGCGGAGGAAAAAAGCACGAACGCCGACAGGTCGTGATCCCGGGTGAGTTCGTGCAGATGCAGTGCCGCATCGACTTTCGGCCGCATGACGCGGTCGATCTGCTCGGTGGTCAGCGTCTCGACAGTGCCGTCGTCGAGTACGCCGGCGGTGTGGATCAAGGCGGTCAGCGGGTGTTGCTCCGGGATGGTCCGCAGCAGATCTCGCAGCGCATCTCGGTCGGCGACGTCGCAGGCGGCCACCCGGACCTGCGCACCCGCGGCCTCGAGATCGCCGACCAGATCCGCGGCGCCCGGGGCATCCGGTCCTCGCCGGGAAACCAGCAGCAGGCTCCGAACGCCATGTGCCGCGACCAGATGTCGCGCCGTCAGCGCACCCAGACCTCCGGTGCCACCGGTGATCAGAACCGTCCCGCCGCCGAACGAGACCGGTGCCGCATCCGGCCCGGCGGCCCGTATCAGCCTGGGTACCAGTAGCGTGTTGTCACGCGCTGCCACCTGCGGCTCACCGAGATCCGCGGCTCGCACCACCGTGCCGGATGTCACCGCGGCGGCGTCGTCGTAGTCGATCTGGACGACCCGGCCGGGATGTTCCGACTGCGCACACGCGATCAGACCGGATACCGCCGCTGCCGCGGGATCACACAATTCGCCCGGTATTTCCGCGGCGTTGCGGGTCACAACGACCAGCGTGGATTTCTCGGATCGTTCGTCGGCGATCCAGTCCCGGACCATCGTCAGCGCCGCATCGACTCGCAGCCGGGCCACCTGGGCGGCATCACCCGTCGCGGGGACGTCGTCACAGTGCCAGACGACGATCTCGGGTACGGACGGCATTGCGAGCAGAGCGTCCAGATCCGTGTGTGCCTCGACGCCCGGCATCGTGGTGGAGCCCAATACCGCTACAGCACAACGATTCACGGAGATCGAGGTGGATGCCGGAGTCCACCGGAGGGTGTAGAGCGGGTGAGCGGGTGCGCGATCACGGCGCAGGGTGCGGGCATCGACCGGGCGCGCGACGAGGGTGTCGACCGCCACTACGGGTAGACCGCGCGTGTCGGCGGCATCTACTCGGATGGTGTCGTCGATGCGGTCGACACGCACCCGCAGGGCCGTGGCTTCCTCCCGGTAGACGCGCACTCCGGCGAACGAGAACGGCAAGGGCACCCGGCCGTCGCCGGTATCGGCGAGACGGTCGATCGCGGTGTGGAAAGCGGCGTCCAGCAAGGCCGGGTGCACCCGGAACCGCCGCGCGTCCGCGTTCTCGGGCAACGACAGCTCAGCGAACACCTCGGCACCGCGCATCCACGCGGCGCGCACACCCCGGAATGCCGGGCCGTACCCGAAACCCATGTCCGCCAACCGCTCGTACAGCCGCGCCGAGTCCACCGGTTCGGCGCCCGCGGGCGGCCACACCCGTCCGTCCCACACCGCGTTCGCCGCGCCGGCCACGGGCGCCAGCACCCCGGTCGCGTGCGCGACCCATTCCACGCCGTCGGAATGCTCACCGGACACCCTGGAGTGCACGGCGAACCGACGCCTGCCCGCGCCATCGGCGGGCTCGACACCGAGCTGAATATCGACCGCGGTGTCGTCCGGCATCAGTAGCGGCGCTTCCAGCAGCAGTTCCTCGACGACCTCGGCGCCGAGCCGAGCGCCAGCGGTCAACGCCAGTTCCACGAATCCGGTCCCGGGCAGCAACACCGAGTCGAAGACCGCGTGATCGGCGAGCCACGGGTGGGTCCGCAACGACATCCGTCCGGTGAACAGCCATTCGTCCCTGCCCGCCACGGAGACGACGCCGGTCAGGATCGGATGATCCGACGATACCGCGGAGGCATCGGCGGCGAGCGGCTCCAACCAGAACCGCTGACGCTGAAATGCGTACGTGGGCAACGACACCCGGTGCAGCGGACGGCCCGCGAAGATCGGCTGCCAATCCACCTCGGCGCCGCAGGCGTGCAGCTGCCCCAGCATCGTCACGCACTGCGTCACTTCGTCGACCGAACGCCGCGCCCCGGCGGCAACCATCGCCCCCGCCTCGACCTCCGGATATTCGGCCAGGCACTGGCGAGTCATGGATGCCAGCACCGCATCGGGGCCCACCTCCACGAATCGCCGCACCCCTGCCGCGACGAGGGCATCGACGCCGGGCGCGAATCGCACGCAACCGCGTACCTGCTGCACCCAGTACTCCGGATCGGTCACCTCGGCACCGGCGACACCGCCGGAGATGTTCGACACCACCGGAACGGTCGGCGATCGATATGTCAGACCCGCTGCCACGGAACGGAATTCGTCGAGCATCGGCTCCATCAACGCCGAATGGAACGCGTGACCGACCCGCAATCGCGATGTCCGCACGCCCGCGTCGGATAGCTCGCGCTCCGCCGCTTCGACGAGGTCGGCAGCGCCGGACAGCACCACCGACGAAGGGCCATTCACAGCCGCGACCGATAACCGATCACCGTGTACCGCAACGAGTTCGAGCGCTTCCTTTTCGGTCAGGGCGGCCGCGAGCATCGCGCCGCCGGTCGGCAACGCACCCATCAAGCGGCCCCGCGCCGCCACCAGCGCACACGCGTCCGCCAGCGACCACACCCCCGCGACGTAGGCGGCCGTCAGCTCGCCGATCGAATGTCCGGCCAGCACATCCGCGGTCACGCCGAACGACGCCATCAACCCGAACAACGCCACCTCGAACGCGAACAACGCGGGCTGCGTCCACTCCGTCCGATCCAGTGCGACATCGGCCGCGCCGACCCCCGGCGGCCGTGCCGCAGCGCTGCCGGAGAACATCACTTCCCGCAACGACCCGCCGAGATGGGGATCGAACTCGGCGCAGACCTCGTCCAACGCCGTCGCGAAAACCGGGAAGGCCGCATAGAGCTCCGCCCCCATCCCCACCCGCTGAGCTCCCTGCCCCGTGAACAGAAATGCCGTCCCACCCGCGACGGACGCACCGGCCGCCGAAGACCCCGACGCCAGGTCCGCCAACTCCGACGCCAGCTGTTCGCGATCGCGACCCACCACCACGGCGCGCCGGTCCCATTGCGTCCTGTTCTCGATCAGCGACGACGCCACACTCCACAGGTCCGCATCCGGATTGTCGAGCAGCCACTGCCGCAACCGATCCGCCTGGGCGCGCAGCGCCGCATCGGACTTGGCCGATACCAGCAACGGCAGCACATCCGCCGCGGCAGCGGGAGTCGCGGCGGTCTCCTCGACCGGCGAAGGGACGGACGCGGGCGCTTCCTCTACGATCAAATGAGCGTTGGTGCCGCTGATCCCGAACGAGGACACCCCGGCCCGCCGCACCCGCTCACCCGCGAGCCAGGGCTCCGCCTCGGTCAGCAATCGCACCGATCCCGCCGACCAATCCACATGCGGCGACGGCTCACCCACGTGCAGCGTCCTGGGCAGCATTCCGTGCCGCAACGCCTGCACGACCTTGATCACCCCGCCCACGCCCGCGGCCGCTTGCGAATGCCCGATATTCGACTTCAGCGACCCGAGCCGCAATGGCGCGCCGCGACGCTGTCCGTATGCGGAGATCAACGCCTGTGACTCGATCGGATCACCCAGCGGCGTTCCCGTCCCGTGCGCCTCCACCACATCCACATCCGCCGGCTCGAGTCCGGCGGCTGCCAGCGCGGACGCGATCACCCGCTCCTGCGACGGACCGTTCGGCGCGGTCAAACCATTGCTCGCACCATCCTGATTCACCGCCGATCCGCGAATGACGGCCAGAATTTCGTGCCCGGATCGCCGCGCGTCCGACAATCGTTCCAGCACCAGCACGCCCACGCCCTCGGACCAGCCCACCCCGTCCGCGTCGGCCGAGAACGATTTGCACCGCCCATCACGCGACAAGCCCCGTTGCCGCGAAAACTCCACGAACAGCGACGGTGTCGACATCACGGTCACACCGCCGGCCAGCACCAGGGACGTCTCCCGGCGGCGCAGTGCCTGGGCGGCCAGATGGATCGCCACCAGCGACGACGAGCACGCCGTGTCGACCGTCAGCGCCGCACCTTCCAGCCCCAGCGTGTAGGCCACTCGCCCCGACACCACACTGCTCACCGATCCGGTGCCCGCGTGCCCCTCCGCTGCCGGGCCGGCGGCCTTGGCCGTGTGCTCGTAGTCGGTGTACATCACTCCGGCGATCACGCCGGTGTCGCTGCCTCGCAGCGAGGTCGGGTCGATACCGGCGTCTTCCAGGGCTTCCCACGAGGCCTCCAGAAACAACCGCTGCTGCGGATCCATCGCCGCCGCCTCACGCGGGCCGATGCCGAAAAACCCCGCATCGAAATCACCGGCGCCGGAAAGAAACCCGCCCTCGCGCGTATACACCTTCCCGAACCGGTCCGGATCGGGATCGAACAATCCCGCCACATCCCAGCCCCGGTCGGCCGGGAATTCCCCGATCGCGTCCGAGCCGGAGGCGACCAGATCCCATAGTTGCTCCGGCGACTCTACACCGCCCGGATACCGGCAGCTCATGCCCACGATCGCAATGGGCTCGACGCTCTGCTCCCGCAGTCGGGTGAGCTCGTCGCGACTCGACATGAGTTCCACGGTGACCTTTTTGAGGTACTCCAACATCCGATCGGAGGAGTCACCAGTGTTCGTGTCCACGTTCACATCCAGGGGTAGATCGGGGTTGCCGAAGCGGCCGGAAGAATTCCGGCGCTATCGGCGAGGGATACCGACGCCGTCCTCGAGCTTCGAGTGGCGGAGCGGTGATTCGGCGAATCGGCGGCAGACGGCCGGTGGCGTTACGGCTGAATCCAGCCGTCGTGACTGCCCTCAGAAACGTTGGGCAGGGGTGAAGCGACGGATCCGCCCGCAGACCGCCTGCGGTACCGGTCCCCGACCGAGCATGCGGGCACCGATTCCCGGCCGCTCCATGACGTACGAACGTTCGCCGAGGCCGTTCGACACGAACTGGACGTTTGCTTTTTTTCGGCACACAGTGCCGCCCTCGCCATGTCCCTCATCGACATACCTCTCACACTCCCGACGCCAGCCGACTCGCAACAATGTCGCCGACTGCCACCGTTCACACCCTTTTAACATCGCCGCTCCGGCCAATCAATGGCCGTTAATTCGAAGCCTCATTCAGCAGAAATCGGCCACACACCGCGATACGACCCAAGTATCAGGTGTTCCCAACATTGGGAACAGACGTGTTGGAATCCACACATGCCAGGTCCCGCTCTACCACGGACAACAAGGTCGGGCCCTCGCAACCGATGGGCGATCTTTTGCTGACACTTCTTAGATCGGCTATATACGACGGCCAGACGGCCGTTGGGCAGGCCGAAAACTCGTCGCAGTCACGCTGGAAACAGCATCGCGTTCCATACCGGACATCAGCGCCGTCGATGCAAATGCGGATCACCGCCAATCGTCGCTCTACAAATGTGCGCCGAAGCGTCACTCGGTCACGAAGAAGTCAGCGATCCACCCAACGCGTCCCGGCTACTACGCATTATCCGTCGAATCGCGATCCACGTCCTTCTTGCCGCCCATTGCGTCCAGCCGTTTCCGCGGAGCGCATGAACGTCCAGACCCAGCGCCTGGATAGTCCAATGTAATACTGCGGAGCGAACGGCTTCTACCGATGTACGTGATATTTACGAACAAAACACAAACTTTGAAATTGTAACCGCAAGATCTCCGAACCGATCTTCCGTCATTCCGAATCTGCAATTCAGTTTTGCTATCACAGCAACCGACAGGCTACCGGCAAGACAATTCACACAGTTGGCCGCAACAGCACTCTAATGCCTATACGACATACCTATTTCCGGCCCCATCGCGAATTCGATAGACTTTCGCGAACCAACCGATGACGTCGCGCGGATGCACCGATAGGGTGCCGACCGTTCATCGAATTCGACGACTGAAGGGTGGTGATCGGCAATTCCGCTCGGAGCGGGCCGGATCACGATCGAGACGGCGTCACGGAAAGGGCCCACGCCTTGTGCGCGCGGGCCTGGCGGATCTCACTACCCGCGCGCCGGGCCACGCCTTCGGACTTTCCAAACCGAACGGCCCGCCACCCGCGGTATGGCCGGACGGTTTCGGACCAGTGGGCGGAGTTGTGATCATGCGGCCCCAAAGCTCTGGCGGGATTCAGTGTGGGTGCAGGGGTTTCGGCCCGTGGCGTATCGAGCTTCGGCCTCCATACCGGATGCTATGGCGTTGTATGTATCGAAACATCCGCCATGCCGGGCCGAAATATCCGTATACCAGCCAAGGCTCGCTCAACACGGTCTGCCTCGCGCTGCCGAACCCGGCGCGGCGTCACACACTGGCCCGATGGCTGGTGGAGATCTATCAGGCGCGGCGGCGTCATCGCAACCGACGCGGGGACCATCATGAACTCCGTGATCGGCTGAAACCGGTTGGCGCGCTCGAATTGATCGACGGCACCCCGCATTCGCCCGCGCCATAGGATCATGAGAAGCTGTGGACGAATGCGCCGTGCTGCGAGTACCACGGTTCGGTGTGCTCGCCGACGGCATCGTGACCGACCCGGCGGCTGTCGCACCCACACCGGAGTGCGTGGATGTTGTCGCGGTCGATGACCGAAACCGGCTATGTCATCTGGTCGTAGCCGATGCTGCGGCGAGGATCGTCGAGCGGATGGAACTGCCCGCCCGGCCCGTTGGCCGCCCGACCATCGGGTCTTGGGGCCCGGATCGGTTGGATGTGTTCGTCCGCGATGTCGAGACGCGGTTGTGGCATTACGAATTCGACGGTCACTGGGGGCCGCCTCGGCTGGCGAGGTCTGCAGGAGCGGTATCGGATGCGAGCTTCGTCAGTTGGAGCCGCGGCCGCTTCGATGTCTTCAGCACAGGCGCGGACGGCGTGCTCGAACACTATTGGTATCAGCAGCCGATCGGCCTGATAGGACCGGAGAGCCTGGCTCGTTCTGTGGTCGGACAGCCCGCCGTGGTGGTTACGAGCTTGTATGGGCTGGAAATTGTCGCGCGCGGGAGCTTCGACGGAGTGTTGCGCAGGCAGTATCACCTCCCCGAGGAACGCACACGACTGGACCTCGACACCGATGCTGCCCGGCCGCACCAGCTTCGAGGTCGGTCCCGACCTCGCGCCCTCGACCGGGGAATCGCTGCGCTGTACCGGTGATCCGACCCTGGTGTGGTGCCGGGGCATCGGTGCGGTCGAGAACCGCTGTTCGTCCGTACGGCGGCGGGCAAATTGCGCGCCGGACGGTGCGAGGTGAACGGGGAGCAGTGGAATGCCTACGCCTGAGTGGCGGCGCGCATTGGTCGCGATTGAGTCCGCCGGTGGTGCGACTTACGGCGCCGGATTCCCTCATTACCGAGCGGCATGTACTGACCTGCGCCCACGTCATCGGCGATGCCACCGGAGCAGATGCTGCGGCCGACGCGATGCCCACCGAACAGGTGCTGGTGGAGTTCACGCAGGTGCCTGGACGGCTATTGTTCACCACCCGGGATACCGCCATCACGCGAGCGGTGGGCGCGACCTGCTTCGAGGTCACCGGTCTGAGCATCCGGGAATCGCTGAGGTTATTGGCCCGGTGGGCGCGGCTCGCGGTTGAGGAACTGCCGCGGGAAGAACTGGAGATCGCGGCCGAATGCGGCTATCTTGCGCTGGCGATGGCGATGGCGGGCGCCATGATCGCCGGCCGCCCGGAGCGCTGGCCTGGAGTGCTGCGCCGATTGCGTCAGGCCGATCTCGCCAAGATCGCCCAACCGTTCAGCAACTATCCATACCCGGACCTTTTGCGCGCAATCAGCGTCAGCATCGATGCCCTGGATCCCGCTGATCGCGCCCGCTATCTCGAACTCGCGGTATTCGACGGCAGACATCCGACCATCGGTGCGGCACAGACGCTTTGGCGGCAGTCCGGACTCGACGACCTGGACGTGGCGGAGCTGCTCGACCGCCTCGCCGGATGACGGCTACTTCTATCGCAACCTGCCACATCACCTTGCCGCCGCCGACGCGGGCGAGGAGCTGCGCGCGCTGCTGTCGCACCTGGCGTGGTTACAGACGATGCTGTGGGCCACCGACGCGACGGAACTGATCGCCACCTATCGGATACTGCCGCAGTCGGATCCGTCGAACACGATCCCGTCCACGGCAACTCACCCAACGAGCCCCGACTGACCGGTAGCTGCGTGATACTGCTCGCGATGCTCGATCCAAGGCCGCTGCCGCTGTTCCTCACTCATCGCCGACAACTCACGCAACTTCCCCCACGCCACCTCATCAACCGGGGTATAGACCTGCATCCACGCATGCGGCAACGCAGGCAAACTCATACTCGTCAAAAACATCTCCAACTCCCCCACTGCCAAATTACGGATCTGCTTCGTACGACTCGCCGGAACCGCCACATCATTACGAGCCCACAACGACGCGAAAGACTCACTCTCCGCACACAACTCAGAGATGAAACCCTCCCAACCCGGATCACCAAGATTCTTCACATACGAACCACGCAGATAACCGACCATCCGCCGCAAATCATCCCAATTATGGTGATAGGTATTGCAGCACTCCGGAGTCAGGAACACCCGACGGGCCACATTACGCTCTCCCCTTACGAAACCCGGACACAGCGCCTCATACGACGTGTTGTGAGCCAGCACGTCATAGCGCGGACTGAGCACCACCCCCGGCAACGGCTCCAAATGATCCAAAATCACCTGAAGCTCCTCCGGCAGAGCCGTACCCGCATGCGCAGTCGGCACCGTCGGCACATCCGCCAACCGATACAAATGCGCCTTCTCCGCAGCATCCATCGACAACGTCCGCGCAACCGAATTCAACACCTGCACACTGACATTGATGCTCCGCCCCTGCTCGAGCCACGTGTACCACGTCACGCCTATCCCAGCTAATTGCGCGACCTCCTCGCGGCGCAGACCTGGCGTTCGCCTACGGGGTCCCGGAGGAAGCCCCACGTCCTCCGGCGAGATCCTGGCACGACGTGACTTCAGGAATGCCCCCAGCTCGGAACGTCGAGCTTTGCGCACCGCCTGCACATCAACAACATCGGTCATGTGATGATCGTCCCGCACTTCACTAGCGGTATCCAGGTGCCACCAGTACCAGCATCAGCAAGGGCTCCAAACGACCCGACCGCGATCGGCGACCGAGCAGCCACCACAACGACCTCCTCCCCTGGGCACATACCAGCGCGGACGGTCAGCGGATAGCGAGTTGCCGGATCGGTAGCAGGCACAGGGACACGATGGTGGACTCGAGGACAGCGGAAGCGGCCAGATCGTTGTCGACGTCATAGGTTTGGGCGAAGGTCAACATGTTCTAGGGAGCGGGAGTTGGCGCAGGTCGCTGAGATACAGTTTGCCGAGCAGGTAAGCGGGGATGGCCAGACGAAAGCGGGTCTCCGTTCACAGGCGCAAGACTCAGGTGTCAGTCACGGTTCGAGCACGGGTGGGAACCTGCTCGAAGCACCGATACCCGCCAGCCGTCGTCTCCCGATCCACACCTCACTGGTATCCGAATACTCACTCGCTCACCGGCATCCGGATTCTATGGTGCAAGTGTGCGGGCGCGGCATGGGAACCTGCGGTCCGGCTGTGTGCCGCAGCAGGCGCGGCGCGGGTCGCTGTCCATTGCTCGGAATGGTATGCGTGACAACGACTATCGGCCGATCGACCGCAGAGTCAGAGCCTGTCGATACCGACCGATCCCCGACGGACATGCACACCGACCAGTCGGCCGAGATCGGTGCGGCCAGGCGAATCGTGCAGCCGGGTTAAAGGTTTCCACGGTGGCGACGAAACGGCTCGAGGGCCTCGTCGCCGAGGTGGGGGCCTGAGACAGTGACGTCCGCGTCGCTGGCGCCGATAATGTCGGCGCACCGTAGAGCGAACCGCGGGTGTCCGCCGATAATTGCGGTGAAGTCGGGTTCGGCGGCGGCGAAGACGATCCGCGTGATGCCGGTCCACACAATCGCCGCGCTGCACATGGGGCATGGCTCGCCACTGGCGTAGATCGTGGCGCCGACCAGGTCGGTGGAGCGTCCGGTCTCGGTCGCCCCCGTGATGGCGGTGAGTTCGGCGTGTGCGGTGACCATGCCGGTCTCGGCAACCTGATTGCGTCCCGCGGCGATGACCGTGCCGTCGGCGGTCGCGATGACGGAACCGAACGGGCGGTTGCCACGCTGCCCCGCCTCCTCGGCGAGCGAGATCGCTTGCCGCAGAAAGTCATTGTCGGCACTGGTCATCGTGTCCCTCGATTCCGGTGATTTCGCCGGGCAGTCGGTGGCGCGGGGTGTAGATCGTCGGCGGTTTCCGCTGACGGGGCGCCCGAATCCATGATGCCGAACAGCGGTAATAGTGTCCAAGTTATAGATTCCATCGCAACAATTGATCGGGCCTATAGTGAGGCGATGGAGCTGCGCCACATCAGGTACCTGCTCGCAGTCGCCGACCACGGAAACTTCACCCGCGCGGCCGAATCGCTACACATCTCGCAGCCGACGCTTTCGCAGCAGATCAAGCAGCTCGAGCATGCGCTGGGCGTAGTGCTCTTGGACCGATCCGGCCGTACGGTGCGGCTGACCGACGTCGGCGAGGCGTACGCACACCACGCGCGGCTGGCCCTGCGGGATCTCGGCGCCGCTGAACGCGCGGTGCACGATGTGCAGGACTTGACTCGCGGACAGTTGCGGGTGGCCATCACCCCGACGTTCACCGCGTATCTCATCGGACCGCTCGTGCACCGGTTCCGTTCCGCACATCCCGGTATCACCATCACCGTCCAGGAGACGACCCAGGACTTGATGGAGGCAGACCTGGTCGCAGACCGGCTCGACCTCGGCATCGGGTTCATCGGCGCGCACGCCGCAGGTATCGACGCCACCGCCCTGTTCACCGAGACGCTCGTGCTGGTGGTCGGCCCGGGCCACCCGCTCGCGGCGACGGGTCCACTGCCGGCTCGCCAACTCGCCCGCGAGCCCCTAGGCCTGCTCAGCGTCAACTTCGCGACGCGGCTGCACATCGATGCGTACTTTGCCGAGTGTGAGATCGTGCCACACATTGCGGTAGAAGCGAATTCGATCAGCGCACTGCTCGAGTTCGTCCGCCGCGGTTCAGTCGCCACCGTGCTGCCCGACGCGATCACGCGCATGCATGCCCACCTGTATGCGGTGCCGCTGACCCCGCCGATGCCCACCCGCACCGTCGGGCTGTTACGGCGGAACACCGCGTACCACTCGGCTGCCGGTCGCGCGTTCACAGCGGTCGTCCACGATGTCGCGGAGGAGTACCGACACACCCATTGATGAAGCCAATGGTTGCGATGGAATACAAGTATTGGACTCTATAACACCAGGTCCTGCAGGCTGATTTCGTCAGCGCCGAGACCCGGCACACGCCCGGCACGGCGGCGCACTCGAAAGAAAGGCACGCACCATGGTGCACGCACAGTTCGACCCCGCGGCCCGGCAAGCGCTCGCCGCAGCCGCGTCGAGGCCAAGATCGCCGCGCGGCGACTTCCATCGTGGGGCGGGTCGGTGGAGTCCGGGAAGCGCGATCCGCCGCGACTCATCGGCGACATCAACCTGACCTGGCAGCAGATCGCCGACGCCGCCGGCTACTCGACCGCGTTCGTCACCGCCGCGATACTCGGCCGGCATCCGCTGCCGGAGCGGGCCGCCGTCGCCGCCGCTACCCTGCTCGGCCTCGATGACGAAGCGATCACGCAGCTGCAGACCACCCCGAGCCGCGGCTCAATCCCCGGCGGGATCCCCACCGACCCAACGATCTACCGCTTCTACGAGATGCTGCAGGTCTACGGCACCACCCTCGAGGCCCTTGTCCACGAACAGTTCGGCGACAGCATCATCAGCGCCATCAATTCAAGCTCGACGTGCGGAAGGTGCCCGACCCCGACGGCGGCGAACGCGCAGTGATCACCCTCGACGGCAAGTACCTGCCCACCAAGCCGTTCTGACCACCCCATCATCCAGCGGCAGCCGCGATTCGCCACACCCCCGCATCTATCGCCATCTCGCGACTGACAGGAAGTGCTCATGACAAGGAATGCGCTCGTGCAGAAAGTTGTACCCGCGGTCGTGGCTCTCGCCGCGGTCGGCCTGCTCGCCGCCTGCGGCAGCAGCAACAGCTCCAATTCGACCGCGATGTCCACTCACATCTCGTCCGCGGCGGCAGCGCCCTCGGCGACGCTGGCCGCCACCCCGTGGGAGACCACCGCCGCCAAGAACGCCCAGCGCGGATCAGTACCCCTGACCGATGACAGCGTCGAGAACTACGTCGGCTTCGCCTATTTCAGGCCGAACAGCACCTTCACCATGTTCAACCTCGACAATTCGCCGAAGATGCACGGCGACTGGTCGGTCTCTCCGGACGGCAAGACTCGCACCATTGTCGCGAAAAACGATGCGGGACAGGAACAATTCCGCCGAGTCGTCGACATCGTCACGCTCACCGACCAGGAATTCACCTACCGCGTCTACCCCGAGCCCGCCAACAAGGCCGTGTACTACGACATCATCCACACACCGACAACCCATCCGGAACCGGCCGAATAGCCCGGCATCCACCGGGCTGGTTCTACGTGCTGCGAAAAGCCCGGCAGCAACCAGAAGTGGGTGGTACAGACGGTGGGGCCTTCGCAACCGCTGCCGACCTGGACAAGTTCGTGCGCGCCTATGCCAGTCTGCTCGGTGAGCAGTTACGGGCCACGATGCTCATGCCGCGCTGCGCGGTACGTGACGGCGTCGAAGTCGGTTATGGCGCATTCCGCTACGGCGGAGGCCGATTCGGTCATACCGGCGAGGATCCCGGCTGCGACGTGATGACGAGCCGGGTGCGGAACACCTGGGCCACGGGCGGGCTACTTCGCGCCGATGCCGTCGCGGAGGAAGTCGCTGAGCTGCTCGCCGAACGGCTTGGCGATCTGGGTGTTGTAGTCGTTCCAGCCTTCTTGCTGTGCCTGCTGCAGGTAGTCGGGCAGCGGTCGGTGCAGTTCTTCGCTGACGGCTCGGTCGTGCAGCCGGCTCATCGCGTCGCGCAGGCTCCCGCCCGCCGCGGCGGTGTTGTCCAGTTCGAGGCGACCGTCGTGGGTCGAGTAGTCGTAGAGCTCGTACTCCTCCTCGCGCGACGGGTCGATCTTCGCGGAGCCCGGCACCCAGTGCGAGTAGCGGACGAACTTCGCGTCGGCGGTCCGGACGGCCACCACATGGCCGGGTGCGTCGCGGTCGAACAGCACCGCGGCTTCCTCGATGGAGTGTTCGTCGGTGGTGTGTACGATCCAGGGCCGTCCCGGCGCGCTCGAGTCGCGGCAGACCGCGGCGATATCGTGTCTGCTTGCCAGATGGGCGTAGCGCTCGTCGCCGCGCCAGCCGTTGCCGCCCGCGCCGATGGCCAGCAGCAGTGGAGCCAGGTCGATGCTGGAGGTCAGCTGGGTGCGAGTGCCGGCTGCCGGCGTGAGGTCACCGCGCGGGTCGTACACGAACAGCGGCACCCGGATGGCCTCGTCGTAGGCCCCGCCCCCCTTGCCGTGCAAGCCGTGCGAGCCGGCGTAGTCACCGTGATCGGAGGTGAACACCACCACGGTATTGGCCGCCACCTCCGGACGGGTCGCCAGTTCCGTCAGTACCCGGCCGATCTGGATGTCCACCTGCTGCTGAAACCACAGGTAGAGATTGAGCAGGTCGATCCACTCCTGGTCGGCGTCGGGCGTGCCGTACGGCGCGACGCCGAAGGTCGCCGCCGACACCTGCACCAAGGCCAGCTGCAGACGAGGCTTGCGCGAGAGTTGTTCGAGGGTCTCGTGATTGGCGGGCAGGGTGTCGATCCAGCGCGGAATGTTGTTGAACGCCAAGGTACGCCGGGTCCAGCGCGGCCACCATTGGACATCATGCGGGTTGACCAGCGACACCGTCGTACACCAGGGGCCTTGGCCCGCATCGGTATTGAACCAGTCGACGAACTGGTCGACGATCCGGCCGTCCATCTGCAGGCCCTGCTCGGGCGTGCCGTTGGGCGAAGGGTAGGTGCCGCCGTCGAAGCCGTGACGCTCCAACCCGCCCGGCGTCGTGTCGGCGTCGTGGCCCAAATGCCATTTGCCCCACCACGAGGTGCGGTAGCCCTGTTCGCGCAGCATCGAGCCCCAGGTCGGGAAGCTCGGCGACAGCTGCGAGGTCGAGGTCGACAGACAGCCGGTCTGATGTGAGTACAGGCCGGTCACCATCGCGCCCCGGGAGGGCGTGCAGTCGTTGGCGGCGGTGTAATGCTGTTCGAACGAGATCGACTTGGACCGCAATCCGGCGATGTTCGGAAGGATGGTGTCGAGCACGGGCTGGTCCGGGAACCACATGGGGGCCCGCATCTCGTCGACGATGACGACGAGAATATTCGGCTTGTCAGGGTGAATGTCCGTGCGCGGCCCGGCGGATGCGCTCGGGCTCCCGGTGGTCATGGCGGCAGTCGCCATGGCAGCGGTCGCCGCCGCTCCGCTACCGAAGAACCCACGCCTGCTGATCGACACTGTGTCCTACTGCCTTTCGGTCGGGTGCTGGGAAGAAGCGTCCATGAAGTGGTTCACCACCGACGCGAGCCGAGGACCGTTGTCTTCCTGCAGGAAATGTCCCGCGCCCTCGATCACCGTGTGCGGTTGACCGGACGCCCCGGGAATCTTGCGCTGGAAGATCTTCTCGCCGCCGGCTGTGATCGGGTCGCCATCGGAGAAGGCGGTGAGAAACGGTTTGTCGAAGCGGGCCAATTGCTCCCAGGCCTGACGGTTCGCCGCAGCGGCCGGGTCGTCGGGCCGGGTCGGGACCAGGAGGGGGAAGGCGCGGGCACCGGCCTTGTAGCTCTCATCGGGAAACGGGGCGTCGTATGCGGCCACAGCCTCGGGGGAAAGCTTTGCCCGGCAACCATTTTCGATAATGGCCCCGACCGGAAACCGCGGCGTCTCCTGCGAGAACCGCTGCCAAGCGAGAAAGGCATCACTCAGCGTTGCCGTTCCGTCGGGAAGTCCGGTGTTGGCCGCGACCACCCGGGCGAAGCTATCGGGATGTTCGGCGACCAGCCGCATCCCGATCAGACCGCCCCAGTCCTGGCAGACCAGCGTGATCGACGCGAGATCCAGGTGGTCGAAGAGCGCTTCTCGCAGCCATTCGACGTGGCGGGCATACGTGTAGTCAGCTCGGTCGACGGGCTTGTCGCTGCGGCCGAAGCCGATCAGATCCGGTGCGACACACCGCCGGCCCGCCGCGACGAGCACCGGAATCATGCTGCGGTACAGGAAACTCCAGGACGGCTCGCCGTGCAGCAGTACGACGACTTCGCCATTTCGCGGGCCTTCGTCGAGGTAGTGCATGCGCAGGCGGGTGTCGTCGCCGTCGTCGGCCACAACTTCGACATAGTGCGGCGCAAACGCAAAGTCGGGCAAGGCCGAGAACCGTTCCTCAGGCGTACGCAGTGCGTGCATAGTCCTGACCCTAAATGTTCTTGCATCATGAGTGCAACTATTGCCGCGGCTTGTTAGGATGAACCGCGATGGATGGACGCACCGCTCGGGCGGCAAGGAACCGTCAAGCGGTGCTCGATGCCGTGCTGGCGCTCACGGAAGAAGGCGATCTGCAACCGACCGCGCGGGCCGTTGCCGAGCGAGCCGGGGTCGCGACCAGGTCGGTGTTCCATCACTTCACCGATCTCGAGTCGATGTATGCCGCCGCCGCGCAGACGCAAATGCAGCGACATTGGTTTCCCCTGCTCCGTCCGGTGATCGGCGATCAGGGTCATCGCATCAAGACCCTGATCGAGCTGCGAGCCGAACTGTACGAGCGCATTTCGGGCACCCGCCGTGCCGCCGTGCTGCGCGAGCACGAATCCGCCGTCCTCGCCGAGCGTCTACAGGAAAGCCGCGCCGCCCTGCGCGCCCACCTGCGCGCCAACCTCCCCGAACTCGAGCGCCTCGACCGGCCCGCCCGCGAGGCCGCCTACGCCGCCGCTTCATGGGAGACCTGGGACGTATTCCGCCGCCATCAAGGCCTCTCCGCGGATGCCGCCCGAGCCGCCGTCGTCGCTACCCTCACCGCCCTGCTCGCACCCGCGCCGACCGTCATCGACGGAACCGCCGCGGTCATCGGCTGACCGTGGTGCGGACTCTTCGACACCAGAAACGCACGCGCAGAACAGGATCCGGGTCGCTGGATGGGCAGATAGGCCTGAATTGTCCAGGCGAAACTGTCGAGACCCATTCCACCGCCGAGCGGGGCCGGGCAGTCCAAGGCCGATCCTGTGTGCCCCATACCCGCATCGATCTGCGCCGCGGCTGCGGCGCAGATCGGGCTCGGTGCCGTCTAGGTGACCGAGTCGAGTGAGGAGAACACGACCACGTTGGATAGGTAACTCCTGGCGGTCTGGTCGAACTCGCCGCCGCAGGTGACGACCTGCAGGGTCGCTCCGCCGCGAGCACCGAACACGGTCTGATCGGGGAACTGGGTCTTCAGGTACATCCGCACGTCGGTGACCTTGAAATGCGCGGTTTTCCCGTCCGCGCGGGGCACGTCGATCATGTCACCCGGCTTGACCTTCTTCAGCTCGAAGAACACCCCGGCACCCTGGTAGGAGTCGACGTGGCCGAGGATGACCGCCGAGCCCTGCTCACCCGGCGCGGGCCCCCTCTGATACCAGGCGGCCTGCTGATAATCCGCGGGCACCTGCACCGAGCCATCGGAATTGAGGCCCACCGCGATCAACGACCCGGAGGCGTTGATCGAAGCGATCTTGAACGACACCGGAGTCGACCGACTTATCGGCGCCGCGGTCTGCACACCCGTCGGCGCGGGCGCAACACTCGTACTCGCGGTCGAGGGGGTGCCAGTAGACGACCCGCAGCCCGCGACCAGCGCCGCGGTGACCGCCAGTACGGCGACGAAAACGCCGAGCATTCTCCGGCGGGAGGTCAGCATGCACATGGCCTGGATGCCTGAGGTCGTCACTGTCGGCTCACTCCAGCCATGCCGCCGGCACCGGTGGCGGGCGCGCCCTTGGGGATCACGTATCCGCCGGGCGGGACCAGGTCGGTGACTGCCGGGCCACCGGGGATTCCCGTGGTCGCGCCCACGGGAATGGCCATGCCGTACACCGTGTCCGGGCCGGCCGCGCCCGCTCCAGCAGCGGCCAAGTCGATACCACCCAGCCCGCCAGCTTGTACACCGGCACCGGTGTTCAGGTTGCCACCGGCTTGCACGCCCGCTCCGAGATTGCCGTTGCCGCCGGCCTGCATACCGCCCTGTACCCCGCCACCGAGGTTCCCGTTCCCACCCGTCTGAACGTCACCACCAGCGTTCCCACCGACTTGCCCGCCGCCTCCGACATTGCCACCGGCTTGCACACCGCCACCGAGGTTTCCATTGCCGCCAGTTTGTACGTCACCGCCGCCGTTGCCGCCGACCTGGACGCCGAGGTTCCCGTTTCCACCCGTCTGAACGTCACCACCGGCGTTCCCGCCGACTTGCCCGCCGCCTCCGACATTGCCACCCGCTTGCACACCGCCACCGAGGTTCCCGTTGCCCCCGGCCTGTACGTCACCGCCGCCGTTGGCCCCGGCCTGGACGCCGCCACCGGTATTCCCGTTGCCGCCGACCTGCGGGCCACCTCCGGCGTTGCCTCCCAGTGTTACGCCGGCACTCGGCGCAACAGATCCACCGACGTTGCCGCCGAGCCCACCCCCGCCTTGCACATCCACACCCGTCCCGACGCCCCCACCGACACCGACTCCCCCACCGACACCGAGGTTTCCGGTTCCTGCGCCCGCCGTGCCTGCGCCGACGCTCGCCGAGGCGCCACCCCCGCCGCCGACCTCAGCTCCGAGATCGATGCCCGGAGCGGGAGTCGTTGTCGTCGTGGGGTCCGCAGCAGCCGACGATGCGCACACGATGACGGCGGCCGCGACGACCACCGCAGCCGAGAAAGTCCTTGCCGACATTGTTCAGTTCTCTTCCAGCAGTTGTTATTCGACAACCCGTCCGTCGGATGTATCGCGCCTTGTGTTACGGAAAATTGGCCAGAAATCTTTAATCGGCAGCCAATTCGGTCATAGCCGCCGTTCAAGCCACGTGCAGAGCAGTCAACTGAGACGTAACCGGGGGTATTCGAGACCGAACGTTCGGACAAGACCCTAAGACCGATTAGGGGCTGTCGAGAAATCCCCTGATCGCATCCCGACCAGCACGCGGCTGCACTTTTCGAGGCGATTGGTGAGTGACCGATCGAGGACGCCAACACCCCCGCCTTGGCGCTACCTGGCGCGACGCCGCGACACACCATGCCGGTTCGATAACGAAAGCGCGTTCGGCCCCGGGAGGGAAGCTGACGCGACGGGGCGTCGACGCCTGCTGGGAGAACGTGGCTGAACTGGCGGAGCACATGTCCTCCTCATGAGAGCACGCCTGGTCGCCGCTGCCGCATCGGCGCGTCCCCTCCCCACAGGGTCAGGCCACATACGCCAGGACGACGAAAACCCTTGTGATCAAACTGATTTCATCTCGTATTTCGGGAACAGACGCTCCCGCGCGCAGGTTGCCCCTGGCATGACTCTCGGAATTGCGCTGGCTGCCTCGAATTCGAGCAACTACGTCGATGAGATCGTGGCGCAGGCCCGCTCGGTCGCCGAGCTGGGTATCGCGTCGGTGTGGTTCGGACAGCGGATGGACTACGACTCCCCCGCCCTGGCCGCCATCGTGGGCCGGGAGGTGCCAAGCCTGCAGGTCGGTACCTCGGCCATCCCCGTGGTCGGGCGCCATCCCCTGCTGGTGTCCTCCCAGGCCCAGACCGCCCAAGCCGCGACGCACGGACGCTATCACCTGGGTCTGGCTGTCGGTTCGACACTCGCCGCTGGTGCGTTCGGCACAGCCTTCGATCGGCCCATCACCCGCTTACGCGAGTTCCTCACCGCGCTACGAGAATTGCTCGACACCGGCACCGCCGACTTCCACGGCGAACTGCTGACGGTCACACCACCGCTACCGACCGCGGTACCCGGGGCGCAACCACGCGTACCGGTGTTGGTGGCCGCGATGGGACCGCAAGCACTACACGTCACCGGCGAACTCGCCGACGGCACCCTGCCGTATCTGGCAGGCCCGAAAACCTTGAGCAACCACATCGTGCCGGTGATCACGAAGACCTCGGAAACCACCCCCCGCATCGTCGCCTTCGTCCCGGCAGTTGTCACCGCCGATGTCGAGGGCACCCGCGCGACGGCGGTGCAACAGCTGGCGTTCTACGAGCAGGTGCCGTCCTACCGCCGGGTCATCGAACTCGAAGGTGCCTCCCGGGCAGCGGAACTGGCACTCATCGGCGACGAGGAAACCATCGCCACCGGAATCCAGCGCTACTACGACGCAGGCGCCACCGAAGTCGTGCTCACCACCACAGATCTGGCCGGCACGCACGATCAGCAGCGCACCTGGGCGCTGGCCGGGGCACTCACGGCCGACCGGGCCAGCGCCACGACGGCCGCAACCCTGCCGGCGGGGTAGCACCACGCGATCCCGGCGCACCCGCGCACGGCGAGGAACCCGAGCAACTTCACGCAGTCATCACCGTGTCGGCGCTTCTTGCACTCTGGACTCATAAAGGAGGACAGCTTCACGAGCTTCGCCTGGCTGCGGAATCTCCTGGTAGAGCGTGGAACCAATGTTCTGAACAAGGTAGGTTCGCTTTGCCCATTCATATGCGTAGAGCGCCCTCTGCAGCCATCGTGAGGGACAATCTTGAAAGTAATCACTAATGCAATCACTTGGGTGGGGATCGTCCATCATCAGGGCTTCCATAGCCGCATGAAACCCGGCTCTGTTGATATCTATTTCGTGAGAATTCATGATCAATCCTTGGTTTGAATTAGTGTGAGACACCTCCGGCGATGGCGGCGATAGCAAGAGACAGCAACATTCGGATCGCATTTACCTATCCACTAGGAGCTCCGCCAGCAACCCGCGGTCCAGTTGCCGCAAGCCAGAGGACTGGATCGACGCGTTCGCCGTTCAGAGTCCGGGGGTGCGCGAACCGGCGAATGGTAGCGAAGGTCTCGTCGCGACAGTCCGGTTCGCAGAGGATCGGATCGCCAGTCGTACGCACCAGGAGACACGGCGGAAATAGATTCCGCGGCGGCCTGCGCCAGCATGGCCGGCGACCGGCCCGTCCATACCGGATCACCTTTCGGATCCCTGGTCAGTCGCTGCCACGTGAACACCTTGCCCACGGTCATCTCCGAACCTCCCGCAGGACCTCCTCGGCCGTCGGATGGTTCAGCACCCCCGCTTCGTCGTCAAAGCGATACTTGCCCCAGTTCGTCGGCGAACCCCGCAGCGAGTCCATAAGGGCTGGCTCGGCCATCGCGCATCCTTCCGTGCACCCGGGGTGTGAACATTCACCGTACGTTCGATAGGTAGCTGTTCAGTTGGTGACCATCGTCACTGCATTTCGTAAGGATGTCAAGCCGTCAGCTGGCACTTCTGCAATTCGATCAACAAAGGTGATGTAGGGTGTTCAGTATGACTGAACAGGAGATCGCGCGTAAGGGTTCGGTCGACACCGGTGCGGGTCGTCTGGTGCGCCAGGCTCGAACGGCGGCTGGAGTCTCGCTGCGCGAACTGGCGCGCAACATCGGCGTCAGCGCCGGGACCCTCAGTGCCATCGAGAACGGCAAAACACCACTGACCGTCGGCCGGCTCGACCGGATCGCTGCCGAACTCGGCGTCTCCACCGTCGACATTCTCGCCACCCGGCTACCATGGGCGGCCGACGCTACCGGCACATCACCCGCCCGGTCGGCCGGTGACGGGCAAACATGGCGCACTTTTGAGCCCCTGGTACTCGATCCTGCTCTCCACGCAGCGATCGCAGCATTCATGCAAACCGGTTACCACGGCGCGACGATGAGGAGCATCGCGGCCACCGCCGGTATGAGCGTCGCCGGTGTCTACCACTATTACCCGAGTAAACAAGACCTGCTCGTCGCCATATTCGACCTCGGAATGTCCGAACTGCTTTGGCGAATCCCCGCGGCCCGCGATGACGGCGTCACCGCGGTCGAACGATTCGCCAAAATGGTCGAAGCCCTCGCGCTGTTCCACGCGTACCGTGGTGACCTCGCGTTCATCGGCGCCAGCGAAATGCGCAGCTTCGACGAACCCAACCGCTCCCGAGTCGCTACTCAGCGCATAGACATTCAGCGAATGATCGACGACGAAGTTGCCGCCGGCATCCGGGCAGGCGAGTTCACCACCCCCTACCCACGCGAGGCCGCCCGCGCTGTCGCCACTATGTGCACTTCTCTGCCGCAGTGGTTCCGCCCTGTCGGCCCCATCTCTCGAGAACAAATCGCCGTCGAATACGCGCAATTCGCCGTCGACATCATGCGCGGACACACAACCGGAGCCGTCATGGCCCAGGCTCCCTCCGGGAAAGTGTCGGGATGACAACGGCGGATCTCGACCGCCCCCGAGTAGCCGAACCTGACCGTTAGGCGACTGATTTCAGAGACACTCGACGACAGTGCACACCGTGACCCAGCCCAAGGAGCGTGGCATCGATCTGGTCGGGCCGGGCGACGTGCCACATCGTCGAGGTCCTGTCGCTGAAATCCGGCGCCAACTTCCATCCGAGAGCATCAAATCCAGCGGCGCGGCAACATTTTTCGAATACAGCTGCGATGCGTGCTCGGGCATGGTCGCCGGCAGTTCAATGGCGAGGCGATGGTGACGCCGTGTCGCACAATGGTTCTGCCGGGTGCGGTGAGTTCGCAGTTGCCGCCGGTCTCGTCGGTCATGCCCATGATCACCGAACCGGGCTGCGTACCCTCCACCGCGGCGGTGACCAGTGGCGGCGCAGGGCGGCCCGGCGCGAGCGCAGTGGTGATGACCACGAGGCCGCCGCTACGCTCGACAACCGGCCGGGCAGTCACACCAACAAGTCTCCGGACTCACCCGGCGGATTCACACTCCGGGTTGGACAGCGTGCTGGATGGGCTCGATGCGCGCCGAAATACTCGGCTCTTCCTGGGTGGGTGTGGGCTACCACAATCGAACCGCCGTATCGGCTACGGTTCACGTCGCACCAACCTGCGTGATCCCTCATGTCGAGAGGTGAAGTCTGTTGTCGGTGAACCTGTTCTGGCGTTGGATGTCTGTAGTGGCGGTGCCCCTGCTGATGACTGCGCCGGCGTACAGCCAGGCGGGCCCGGTGGACGACACGCACCCGATCGGGTTGGACCGGTTCTATCACCAGCGGCTCGAGTGGAAGCCTTGCGGCGTCGAGAATGTCGACAGGGCCGGTGGCGAGTGCGCTGATGTACTGGTGCCCCTCGACTACGAGAAACCCGACGATCGAACGATAACCGTGGCGATTTCGCGGGTGAAGGCCGGCGATCCGGGGCAGCGGCGGGGAATTCTGCTGTCCAATCCGGGCGGCCCCGGTGCGGAGGGGCTGGACAGTCTGGATCTGCTCGGTGATGTGCTCTCGACGGAGGTCTTGGCGAGTTACGACCTGATCGGCATGGATCCACGCGGGGTCGGCGAATCCGGTCGGAGTCCGCGGTGCGGGTGGCCGGTAGGCGAGATGATTCGGTCGGCGGGTCTGGATCCGCTGGGATTCGTGCACGACACCGTTCAGTCCGCGGGGATGGCCGCGACCTGCCTGATTCGTGATCCGAACAAGCTGAGGCAGTTCACCACTCGCAACACCGCACGTGACATGGACGTTGTGCGAGGCGCCCTGGGTGAGGAGAAGGTCAACTTCTACGGCGTGTCCTATGGCACCTACCTCGGTGCCGTGTTCACGCAGATGTTCCCCGACAGGAGTGACCGCGTTGTGCTCGATAGCTCGATCGACCCGGATCGGTATTGGGAGGGCTTGGTTCAGGATTGGGGTCCGGCAGACGAGATCGCGCTGGACGACTGGGCCGGCTGGGTTTCCGGTCGGGATGACGAGTTCCGGCTCGGTGCGACTCCGCAGCAGGTGCGAGCGAAGATCGAGGAGCTCGTTCGTATCGCCGCACGCCAACCCATTGTCATCGATGGGTTTGCCATTGACGACCACTGGCTTCCGTTCATCCTGCACGGATTGCTGATGAACTTCCGGCTGAACGAAGCGATGGCCGCTACCGTGCGGGAGATCGCCGATGCTGCGGGCGGTCCGCCCACTACATCGCGAACACCCCGGCTTCACGCCATCGTGGAGGCGCTGCGCGACAACGAGAACTCGGTGCTTGCGCAGATCGCCTGCGGCGATGTCGGGGCGCCGATTGATCCGACCTGGTACTGGCGCAACATCGAAGAGACCCGCACCACACAGCCGGTGTTCGGCGCGCTGGCGAACAACATCCAGCCGTGCGCCTTGTGGCCTCGGCCGGTCGAGCCTGCGACTATCGTCCGGAATTCGGTGCCCGCGCTCATCTTGCAGGCGACGGGAGATCCTCGAACTCCTTATGCCCACGGCGTCCGATTGCATCAGGACATGTCCGAGTCACGGATGGTGACGCTGCAGGATGTCCGTATCCACATGACATTCCGGCCCGAACTGAGCACCTGCGTGAACAACGCGATCAACACATACTTCAGCGTGGGGACCATGCCGGATACAGACATCACCTGCTACGCGGATGCAGAGGCCGCAAACCGGACTCGCGCCGCTTCCATGCCGGACACCACCTGAGCCGTCTCATTGAACTGGGCGAATGATCTTATCGGATCTGGCCGTTTTGGCTGTTTTCCAGCCGCTCACGGCCTGCAGACGCCTGGGTGATCAGACGGGAAGGGCCTGCTCCGGTTGGTCCACACCCACGAGAACCGTTCGGCAGCTTGCTGTTTCCACCACCGTCTCGCGGCTCGGATCACTACCGGGCGCGGTGCACACGAAGCCCCATGCGGTAAGTGCCATGTGCGGTCTCCGGTCCTGTGCGGCGACACCTCATCTCGAGGCCCGTCCGGTGTCCAGCACAGCGGACGCGGCGGCACGCTGTCCACGAGGCAACTCCGCACGTGCGTGTGGCACAGGCGCACACGCCAGGTCAGCAGCCCATTCCCGAAAGCGCGCGGCGCTCCTCGGCGACCGCCAAGAAGTACCGCAGCTCAGGTGCCGGTAATAGCTTCAGTGCGAGCGCATATCGCGAAGGACGTCCCGCGCTCGGTCGAATACGGCCAGTGGCGGGCTCATCACGAGGTTCGCCAGTCCGGTCTCTCCCGCATGGGGGTGCGGGCGGGTCGGGGCGAGTCTCTCGGCGGCGCGCACCATGCCGGCCCAACGTTCGAGTTGGTTGACCGAGAACTGTTTGAGCAGGAAGGGGAATTCCTCGGTCTCCTCGTGTGCGGCATGTGCGGAGACTTTATCGGCGAATACGGCGAGCTTCGCAGCGAAATCCGGATGGTCGACGCCCATGTCGTACAGTTCGGCCAGTGCGTGCTTCACCGCGTTTTCCTCGGCCAGTCTGGGGCCGATGATGTCGTCGGCGCCGAAGGCCGCGCGCCGTGCCACCGCATGCACGACCTCCTCCTCGGCGGTTTCGTGTACCGCGAGTAGGCGCACCAGCTCGGTGAACAGTTCCCGCTTATCGTCCTGGCCCGATTTCAGCTTCTCGAGCAGGCGCCGGATCTGCTCGTGCTGGTCGGTCAGCAGATCGATCACATTCTGATCCAGCTTTCCCATCGTGCACCTCATTTCTGCGGCGGAGTACTACACATCTTCCTCCGAAGGCCGACCAGCGCGCCACGGGCAAACTCGCCACCGAGCCGTTTGCTACCTGCGCCCCTGGGTAGGTCGGCAATATGGACCATGCCGGAGCCCCTTTACTCGAAGCCCTGGTCGAATACCGTGAACTGGGCCGATACGGTTTCACCCCGCCCGGCCACCGCCAGGGCCGCGGCGCGGACGAACGTGCGCGGCGCATCCTCGGCGCCGAGACATTCGGTTCGGACGTCCTCGGCAACAGCGGACTCGACGACCGCCGGGCAAGCGGTGGCTACCTGGCGCGCGCCGAGGAGTTGATGGCCGACGCGGTCGGCGCCGACTACGCGTTCTTTTCGACCTGCGGTAGTTCACTGTCGGTCAAGGCGGCGATGATGGCGGTCGCGGGAGGTTCACCGGGGCTGCTGGTGGCGCGCGACAGTCACAAGTCGGTCGTTGCCGGTTTGATCTTCTCCGGTGTGCAGCCGCGCTGGATCACCCCGCGCTGGGATGCCGAGCAGCACCTGTCCCATCCGCCGTCGCCCGAGCGGATCCGCGAAACCTGGGAGCGCTATCCGGATGCGGCGGGGGCCTTGATCGTCAGCCCGAGTCCGTACGGAACGTGCGCTGATATCCGGGGTATCGCCGAGGTGTGCCATGAGCGCGGTAAGCCGCTCATCGTCGATGAGGCGTGGGGCGCGCATCTGCCGTTCCACGACGAATTGCCCACATGGGCAATGGATGCGGGCGCGGATGTCTGTGTGGTCAGCGTGCACAAGATGGGCAGTGGATTCGAGCAGGGTTCGGTCTTCCATCTGCAGGGCGATCTGGTCGAACGCGAACGTCTCTCGGCGTGTGCCGATCTCTTGATGACCACCAGCCCGAATGTCATGGTGTACGCGGCATTGGACGGGTGGCGACGTCAGATGGTCGAGCACGGTAACGAATTGCTCGGCGCCGCACTGAAATTGGCCGGACAACTACGCGCCGATATCGAGGACATTCCGGGATTGCACGTAATGCAGGACGAGTTGCTCGGCGCTGAGGCGTCGCACGACCTGGACCGGATGCAGGTGCTCATCGATGTCGACGAGCTCGGGCTTTCCGGCTATCAGTGTGCCGACTGGCTGCGGGAGAACGCGCGCATCGACGTCGGACTCAGCGATCACCGCCGGATCATGGCGACGCTGTCGATGGCCGATGACGAGTCCACCACCAGGCGACTGCTCGATGCACTGCTGGCGCTCAGCGCGGCGGCCCCGGAAATTCCTGCGCCGGAACCGATTCGACTCCCCGCTCCGCAAGATCTCGAACTCGATACCACGATGCTCCCCCGCGACGCGTTCTTCGGGGCCGTCGATACGGTCGAGATGAAGTCCGCTGCCGGGCGGATCGTCGCCGAACAGCTCACGCCGTATCCGCCCGGTATACCGGTCGCGGTGCCTGGGGAGAGGCTGAACGAGGCCGTGATCGACTACCTGGTCACCGGGGTTCGCGCCGGAATGATGGTGCCGGATGCCGCCGACAGTTCGATGCGGACGGTCCGGGTGGTCGCGAATTGACGCGCCGGATCAACTCGGCTCCGGTCGGCGGAACAGTATGAGCGTCGCGGGGCGGCTGGTGAAGGTGAAGTCGTTGCCGCGGTGCTCGACCTCGCCGTCGGTGGCCAGGGCGACCTGGCCACCATCGACGTGCACGGTCAGCCGGTCGGCGCGGCGGTTGACGTAGGTCGCGGAGCGGTCGAGGGTGCCGGTGAGGGTGGCCCAGATCAGGCGGATTCGGGAAAACGGCAGGTCCGCGCGCAGATATCGGATGTCGAGGGTGCCGTGGCGCAGCGCGGGACGCGACATCGGTATCTGGTGGGCGGGGCGGTAGTGGCCGTTTCCGACGAACAGCATCCATATGTCAGTGCGGGTGCCGTCAATGGTCGTGGGTAGCGGTTGGGCCCGAAACAGCACGCGCACCATGGCGATTCCCGCGGCGGGCCATTTGCCCAGGCGTGGCTCCCAGTGTTCGCGGATGCGGACGAAGTCGGGATAGCCGCCCAGGCTTGCGGTATTGACGAAGGTGCGCGGGCCGAGTCCGTCGGATCGCACCTCGGCGGTATCGGTTCGGACCGCGTCGCCGGATTCCAGTGCGGCCAAAGTGTGCTCGTGGTGCTCAACCCCGGTGTCGCGGGCGAAATGGTTGAGGGTGCCACCGGCGAATACCGCGAGGGGCAGCCGGTGTTCGACCGCCGCGGCCGCGACGGCCGAAACTGTTCCGTCGCCGCCGAATACGCCGAGTGCGGCGATATGGTGGCGGCGGGCACGTTCGGCGAGCTGGGCGGTGAGTTCTTCGGTCACCGTCAAAATCTCAGCGGCGGGCAGGTTTTCGTGTAGTAACTGCAGTTGCTCCGAGTCGGCACCGCCGCCCGAATCGGTATTGACGACGAGCAGCAGCCCGAATCCGTTGTGCATAGCGGTGATTCGTTCACGCGGACCCAGCTCGGCGGGCTCATCGTCGCGCTGCGCCCACCAACGCCGGGTACCGAGGGCAATCGCACTGCCCAGTGCCGCGCCCGCGATCACATCGGAGGGCCAATGCACACCGATGTGCACGCGTGAGTAGCCGACGGCCGCCGCTATCGGCGCGACAACGACCGCGGCGGCCGGAGATTCGAGGGCGACGCCGGTTGCGAAGGCCGCCGCGGAGGCGGAGTGGCCGGAGGGGAACGAGGAGGACACCGGCGGTTTCACCAGCCGTCGCACGAAGGGCACCGACTCGTCCGGCGGTCGGCGGCGCGGAAACAGCGGCTTCGCGATGCCGTTTGCCACCGGACTGGCCAGCGCGACCGAGAGGAGCCCGCGCACGGCCGCCCGTCGCGGTGCTCGGCCGCCCATCGACATCAGCGCCGCCACGACCAGCCACAGGCGACTGTGGTCGGCGCTCATGCTCAATGTCCGCAGGAACCGATCGGCGGGGGTCGGCCGCACCCGGGCACTTCGCGCCACCAGCCACGCGTCCACGTGACCCGAGAACTTCGGTGACTGCTTGCGCATGCCCACAGGCTAGTTGCGATTCCCCATGGATATCCCAGAGTCCGGCGAGTCCGAACCCGCGGCGGCCTCGGCCTGGACACCATGCGGACTTGGCGAGCAGCCGGTCAAACCGGAGTTCAACCCGCGCAACACCCGGTGGAGCCGATGTGATCTTCCCACGGAGGTACTGGAATGCCGGTCGTGGATCCGACGAGGATGCCTCGGACTTCAGGATCGGCAAGGTGACCGGTTACGCCGAGTAGTGCGCACATGCCCTGCCGGATGCATGAATCATGCGGTCCGGCAGAACGTGCCAGTGCCCATCGGTGTTGAACCACGGCTGGGCCTGCGAGCATCGTCAGGCCGTTACGGCCCCGATCAGCGGGTCGGACGCGATGGCATTTGCGGTCACCATTCGGGCCGCGGCGGCCAAATGCTGGTCAGCAACGGCAGCCAGCTACCGGTCGGAGGCAGCCAGCTACCGGTCGGTGGCAGGTGAAATAGACCAAACATCGGTGGACCTCTCGATACTCGGCAATTCGCGCGACTGCGAACGCCTTGGATGGGCATCGCCCAGCCCGAAATCGGGACGCGGCGACGGCGGAAATGCCTGACGACCGAGTCGAATTCCGCAGCAGCGCAACGGCACAACTCGAATCCCCAGCATTCCACCAGCGGACACGCTAACCGGCTGCCCGATACACGGCCAGATCCGGAGCGGAACTCATAAGTGATACATAGCTTGCTACTAGATTCCGCACATCGAACAGCAAAGTGTGTGCCGGCCAGCGGCCACGGGCGCAGCCGTGCCCGGGTTGTGTTCGGTCCAGCAAGCTGCTGCGAGCGATTTCGGTACGCCGGACTAGATGCCGACCCCTGCCAGCGATCCGAAGCTTCGCGGGATCCGTCGACAAACCGCATGGCATCACCACACCAGTTTCTGATTCCTGTGGTTCAGCGCAACGATTCCCGGCCGCCGTCAAGCGCCGAAAAACCAGCGCTTACGCGGCGGTGACTGCTCGGCGCACGAACACCGCTTGCCCTTCGGCACATCACCGAGCACTTGCTCGACATGACTGCCGCATCCCGAGTAGCCCGGCTTGCCGCACTTTTGGCAGACAATTCGTTGACACATTCTATTGTTTCCTCTCTCTGGCAAGGGTCCTCTGTCTTGGATTACCGAATCTGGTCCGCGACGGCGTCGCGCCAGGTTCGATATCCACCGTCGAGGTTGACCGCGTCCCGGCCGAGCTGGGTCAGCAACCGCGTCGCACTGTTGCCACGCTGCCCCACCTGGCAGAAGACCAGTACCGGACCGGCCGGGATTTCAGCCGCCCGCTCGCGGAGTTCGTCCAGGGGGACATTGAGCGCACCGGGGATGGAGCCCGCCGCGAACTCCTCGGGCGAGCGCACATCGACCAGCTGTGACCCCATCGCGATCGCCTCGTCGATGTCATACCACTGGACCGTGCGCAGCGTACCGGTGCGGATGTTGTCGGCCATGTAGCCGAGCATGTTCACCGGATCTTTCGCCGAGCCGAACTGGGGCGCGTACGCCAGCTCCAGATCCATCAACCGGGAGGCCGGGATACCGCCGGCCATGGCGGTTGCCAACACGTCTATGCGCTTGTCGACGCCGTCCGCACCTACGGCCTGCGCGCCCAGGATTTGGTCGGTGTCGGGATCGACGAGCAGTTTGACCGACATCGCGCGGGCGTCGGGGTAATAGCCGGCGTGGGCGAGCGGATGCGAATGCAGTACCCGGAACGGGCGGCGCGCGGCATGCAGGCGCTTCTCGCTCCATCCGGTCATTGCCGCGGTGAGGCCGAAGACGCCGAGGATCGCGGTGCCCTGCGCGGGCGGGTCGGTGACCGGCAATCCCGCGATCACGTCGGCGGCCAGCCGCCCCTGCCGATTCGCGGCGTTTGCCAGCGGAATCAGCGTCGACTGCCCGCTCACCGCATCCTTCTTCTCGACCACGTCGCCGACGGCGTAGATGTGCGGCACCGAGGTACGCAATCGATCGTCTACGACTATGCCACCGCCGGAACCGATTTCGAGGCCGGCCCGGCGGGCGAGAGCACCTTCCGGGCGCACCCCGATCGCCATGACCACCAGATCGGCCGGGACGACTCGCTGGTCGGACAGGGTCACCGTGTCGGCGTCGATGCGCGTCAGTTCCGCACCCACTTCCAGCCGGACTCCATGCCTGCGCATCTCGGCAGCGACGGGTGCCGCCATCTCGACATCCAGCGGGCCCAGCACCTGCAGGCCGCGTTCGATCACCGTGGTCGTAATCCCACGTCGCACCAGGTTCTCCGCAACCTCCACACCGATGAAGCCCGTGCCGACCACCACGGCGGACCGCGCACCGCCGACGGCTTCGGCCAGTCGGTCCACATCCGCGACATCGCGCAGCACCAGGGCGCGCTCGACACCAGGGACCGGCGGCACGACAGCGGTGGCGCCAGTGCTCAGCACCAAGTCATCGAACGATTCGACATATTCGCGCCCCGAGTCCAGTTCGCGCACGGTGACGGTCCGGCCCGCAGGGTCGAGCGCCACTACTTCGTGCCGCACTCGCACATCCAATCGGAATCGTGATGCCAGCGACTCGGGCGTTTGTAGCAGCAGCGATTCCCGTTTCGGGATCACCCCTCCGACGTAGTAGGGCAGACCGCAGTTCGCGAAGGACACATGGTCGCCGCGCTCGATGACGACGATCTCCGCCGACTCCATCAGTCGCCGTAACCGGGTTGCGGCCGACATGCCACCGGCCACTCCGCCGACGATCACAACTTTCATCCCACGCCTCCCAGCGGGCCACGACATCGCTTGTGTCGGATGCCACTCTTCACAGTTATATACCCCCAGGGGTATCTTCGGTTCGGAAGTCGAATATACCCCGTGGGGTATGAAAGGAGAATTGTGACGACCGACTCTTTGGCGGTTTCCCCGGCACATGACACCTCGCCACCAGTCCGAACCGGCGGGGTATTGGGCAGGCTCGGGGCAGCGATGGCCGGACGCGCCCGGATCGTGTTCGGTGTGTGGTTTCTGGTTTTGATCGTTCTCGGTGCCGCCGCGCCTAGTGTGTTCACCTCCCTCGCGGGGGCGGGGTGGCAGGCGAACGGCTCGGAGTCGGTGCGCGTGCGCGAGCTCGCGCAGCAGCACTTCGGCGGTAACTCCTCGGCGGCGGTGCAGGTTGTGGTGCATTCCGACACCGCATCGATCGACAGCCCGCAGGCGCAGAAGGTGCTCACCGAAATCACCGGCGTCTTCGCCGGCGATACGCGCTTCGGCGAAGTTGTCGCGCCGCAACCGGGAATGTCGATCAGCCCCGACGGGCACACCGGGATTCTCATCGCGGGCGCGAACGCCTCCACCGATGACATGGTCAAGGCCGTCGACGAGCACATAGATGCGCTGACAGCCTTGTCCGGCAATGGAATCGAGGTCTACCCCACCGGGGCGTCGGCATTGTGGAGCGATTTCAACAAGGCCAATCACGACGCCATGATCAAGGCCGAAATGTTCTCCTGGCCGGTCACTTTGGCGATCATGGTGCTGGCGTTCGGGTCACTGGTCGCCGCCGGGCTGCCGCTGCTGCTCACCCTGGCCGGGCTGGTGGCCTCGGCGGGCGGGCTGGTGCTGCTCAACCAGATCACACCGATCTCGGTGTGGGCCATGAACTTCGCCATGATGTTCGCCCTGGCGCTGGGCATCGACTACGCGCTGTTCATCGTCGCTCGCTTCCGCGACGCGCTCACCACCGCCCCCAACGCCAAGGCGGCAGTGGCCGAAACCATGGACACCGCGGGCAAAGCCGTTGTGCTGTCGGGGCTTACGGTGCTGGTCAGCCTGTCCGCGGTGCTCATCGTGCCGGCACCGGCGGTGCGGACCATGGCAGTCGGGATCATGTTCGCGGTGGCGTTCGTACTGGCCGCCACCATGACACTGCTGCCGGCCGCGCTGGGAGCGTTGGGCGCAAAGGTCAATGCCGGCGCGCTGCCACACGCCAAGCGTCAGCAGCACCGTTCCCCCCGCTTCGCGGCTTGGGGCCGACTGCTGCACGACAAGCCGTGGCCGTTCGCGATCGGCGCGCTGATGGTGTTGATCGCTTTGTCGATTCCGGTGTTCGGGCTGAAGGTGGCGATGCCCTCGATCCAGGTCGTGCCCTCGGATGCGCCGGTGCGCCAAGGCTATGAGCTCGTGCAGGCCCAAATGGGTGCGGGCGCGCCGGGTATGCTGCAGATCATCGCCCCCGCCGATGAGGCCGCACAGGTCGCGTCGGCCGCGATGACCGTGGACGGAATCAGCATGGTCACCCCAGCCCAACCGGCAAGCGACGGTAGCGGCCTGGTGATGTTGCAGGTTATGCCGAACGTCGATCCGTCGGATGCGCGCATGGGCGAAATCCTGGACACGCTGCGCGATCGGTTGCCGTCCGCCGCACTGGTCGGCGGCGCTCCCGCGGAGAACCTGGACCTGCAGCAGGCCCTCGACGATTACCTGCCGATAATCGTCGGGATCATCCTGGTGCTGGGATTCGCGCTGCTGCTCATCGCCTTGCAAGCACCGTTGATCGCCGCGTTGGGCACCGTGGTCAGCCTGCTGTCCACCGCCGCGGCCTTCGGCGTCGCGAAGCTGATCTTCCAGGACGGCCACGGCGCCGGCCTGCTCGGTTTCACACCGCAGGGCTTCCTCGACGGCTGGGGCCCGGTGTTCTTCTTCGCCATGATCTTCGCGATAGCCATGGACTACACGGTGTTCCTGCTGGCCACCGCTAAGGAACACTACGAACACTCCAGTGACCCGAAGACCGCGCAAATCGACGGCATGGCCCACTCCGGGCGGGTGATCTTCGCCGCGGCCGCGGTGATGGTGGCGGTGTTCTTCACCTTCGCCCTGGCCGACCCGCTGCCGCCGAAGGAGATGGGCGTCATCTTGGGTGTCGCCGTGCTGCTGGATGCGTTCGCGGTACGTCTGGTGCTGCTGCCGGTGCTGCTGCGCCTGACCGGACACGCCGCCTGGTGGTCGCCCGCCTGGCTGGGCAAGGTCCTGCCCTCGATCAGCTTCGCCCACCACTGATATCGCCGTCCCGGGCTCGGCTCACGCCGAGCCCGGAAATACCCCTGGGGGTATTACACGTTGACCTGATAAAGGAAAGGAACAAATCATGGTCGGCGACGAAGAGACCATCGCCCAAGTACTCAATCGCCTGCGCCGTGCCCACGGCCAGCTCACCGGGGTGATCTCCATGATCGAACAGGGTCGCGACTGCAAGGACGTCGTCACCCAGCTCGCGGCGGTGTCGAAAGCGCTGGACCGCGCCGGATTCAAAATCGTCGCCACCGGCCTGCGCGAATGCCGCACCGGCGACGCCGCCGACGGCCCCATGACTGAAGCCGAACTCGAAAAGCTCTTTCTCACCCTCGCCTGACAACCGAAGGCGCACAACATGATCGGATAACAACCTATGCCACAACTCCCCCGACACCACGGCTGGTCGATTCCCCGCGTGGTGCCATTGCTCGCAGGCGCCATCGTATTGATGAGCGCGCCACTCGCCGCAGTGTTCTCGCAATGGTGGCTGATCCTCACCGGATTCGTGGGCGCGAACCTACTGTTCTACAGCGCGGTCGGATGGTGCCCGGCGACGCTACTGCTACAGCGAGCAGGCGTTCCCGGCGAACCGGCCGGCTGCTCCCCCGCAACGTCGTCATCCGCCGCGACACCGCCACCGACGACACCATCATCGCCGAAGCCATGATCCCGACCTGATGGCCAAGATTACCGGCGAACCCGCACTCCACGCCGCCGGCATGGGCCGCGACGTGTGCTGGAAACCCATGCACATCCTCGGCGGCAACGGCCTCATCACCGGCTTCCCACCGGAACGATGCTTCCGCGACGTCATCGTCTCCTCCATCGCCGGCGGCATCATGCAGGTGCTCGAGAACACCATCGCCGCACAGGTACTCGGCAAAAAGCTCGACCAGCGCCGATCGCGACATGGCATGAATCCTGCCGCGACTTGGGATCACACGAGCGCAGGAGAACTACCGAGAAGGCCCGGACCGGCAATTCATGGCGACAACACCGATCAGCCTTGACACAAGACCAACCATAAAGGAATCATCTGATTCCATTGGAATCGACTGATTCTAATGGGCGCGGACGCGTTCGGAGGAGGGCCGATGGATCAGCCGACGGCGCGACCAGACCATGTGCCGATCGTTGTGATCGGCGCCGGGTTCGCGGGTATCGGATTGGCGGTGAAGCTGCGCGAGGCCGGTTTCCGCGACTTCGTCATTCTCGAACGCGGCTCCGACCTCGGTGGCACCTGGAGCGCCAATACCTACCCCGGCTGTGCGTGCGACGTGCCTTCGATGCTGTATTCGTATTCCTTCGCCCCGAACCCGAATTGGTCCCGCCGTTACGGCACCCAGCCGGAGATCCTCGACTACTTGCACGGCGTGGCGAACAAATACGATGTGCCGCAACATATTCGGTACGGCACAGCGGTACTCGACGCCGCGTGGGACGAAGCCGCCGGACGGTGGCGCATCCGTACCGGGCAGGGGTCGTTGACCGCCGATGTGCTGGTTTCGGCGATCGGTCCGTTCAGCGAGGCGCAGATCCCCCGCCTGCCCGGTATCGCGGATTTCACCGGCACTCAGTTCCATTCCCTGCACTGGGATCACGACCACGAGCTGACCGGTGAGCGGGTCGCGGTGATCGGCACCGGCGCGTCCGCAGTGCAGTTCATTCCGGAGATCCAGCCCGTTGTGGAACGGCTCACGGTCTTCCAGCGTTCTGCGCCGTGGATCGTCCCGCGCATGGATTGGGCGACCAGCACCCTCGAGCGCACACTCTTGCGCCGGATGCCCTTGCTGGGCAAGACGATCCGCGCCGCATACTTCACCGGCATCGAGGGATTCGGACTGGTCGGGTTCGTGGACAAGCGGTTCCGTCATCCGTTCGAGGCGCTGGGCCGATTGCAGCTGCGCCGCCAGGTTCCCGATCCGCGACTGCGCCGAAAGTTGACGCCCGACTACATGATCGGCTGCAAACGCGCGATCTTCTCCGACGCCTACTATCCCGCGCTGTCCAAGCCCAATGTCGAGGTGGAGACCGCCGGGATCGCCGAGGTCCGGGCGCGCTCGATCGTCACAGTGGACGGCACCGAACACGAGGTCGACACGATCATCTGGGGCACCGGTTTCGGTGTGCCGCCACGGATATTCGAGGCCATCCACGACACCGGGGGCCGCACACTCGCTCAGCTGTATCGCGAGCGCCCACGCAGCTATCTGGGTACCACCGTCACCGGATTTCCGAACTTCTTCACCACCCTCGGCCCGTTCGGCGCGGCCGGGAACCAGTCGGCGATCTTCATGATCGAGGCGCAGATCCGCTATATCGTGGAAGCGGTAAAGCATATGCGCGACAACGGACTTCGCCGTATCGAGGTGCGACCGCAGGTGCAGCGGGACTTCGTCGAGGAGATGGAGCAGCGCAGCCGTGACACGGTGTGGGTCACCGGTGGCTGCCGCAGCTACTATCAGACCGCCGACGGCCACCACAACGCCGGGCTGTATCCGAACTGGAGCTTCGAATATGCCAGGCGCACTATGCGATTCGATTCCGACGCCTACCTGATCGAGGCATCATGAACCTGCTGCGGCTGCTGCCGACCAATCGCACCTTCGATGTGGCCGACAAGGTGGTGGTGATCACCGGCGCAGGACGCGGCATCGGTGCGGAACTGGCGCAAATCCTGTGCCGCCGCCGCGCGCGGGTCGTCATGCTCGATCTGGACGAGGACAAAGTACGCACCGCCGCATCCCGATTGGGGTCACGCGCCCTTCCACTGCGCGCCGATGTCGCCGACCGCGACGGCATGGTGGCCGCCATGGCGACGGTCCGTGACCGCTTCGGCCGTATCGATCTCGTGGTCGCCAATGCCGGTATCACCCCCACGCCCGCCACCCTGCGCACGATGGACCCCGCCGATTTCGACCGGGTCATCGGGGTCAATCTGACCGGTGTCTTCAACACCGTACGACCGGCCCTCGACGATATCGTCGCCACTGGCGGCCACGTCGTCGTGGTCTCCTCCTGCGCGGCATTCGCGCCCGGCATGGGCGGCTCCCCGTACATGATCAGCAAGGCCGGGGTCGAACAGCTCGGCCGCGCGTTGCGGGTCGAGCTCGCCGCATCCGGCGCCACCGCCGGAGTCGCCTATTTCGGCATCGTCGACACCGCCATGACCCACCACACACTCGACGACGACGAATTCGGCCGCGCGGCCGATGCCATGCTGCCCTGGCCGCTCAACCAGCGCATCAGCGCCGCGCAGGCCGCGCTGGCCGTTGCCGACGGCATCGTCCAGCGCGCCCCGCGCACCATCGCACCCCGCGTCTGGGAGCCCTACTCCCTGCTGCGCGGTGCCGTCAATGTGCTGATGGATCAGTACCTCAGCACTGACGAACAGCTGCGGGTCCTGCTCCGCAAGCTGGAACAACGCCAGCGAAGCGAGTCCAACCGCGCATGACATGATCCAACCCGTGACTTCGTCAGCCACCACTTGGCGCGGCAGCACCATGGCCAGCCGGGCCGCCGAGCGCCGCGAACAACTCGTGCGCGCCGGTTACGCGCTGCTCGGCGGCGAGGGCGCGGCGGCGACCACCATGCGGGCGGTGTGCCGTGCAGCGGGCCTGAGCCTGCGCTACTTCTACGAGAACTTCGCCGATCGCGAAGCCCTGCTCATCGCGATCTACGACCAGACCGCACACGGCCTCGTCGACGCCGTCACCACGCGGCTGGCCGAAGCACCCGACGACGAAACTGCCCGTGCCCGAGCGGCTTTCGACGCGGCGGCGCAGTATTTCGCGGACGATCCGCGCCGCGGCCGGATCATGTTCCGCGAAACCCTCGCCGATGACACCCTGCGGGCACGCGGCGCCGACGCGCTCCCCGCCTTCGTCACCCTCGTCGCCGCGCAACTGGCCCCGGCGCGGGCCGCGCGCTTCGCTGCCGCACCGGGCCGGATTCCGCTGCCGGTCAGCGCGATATCCGGCGCACTCGTCGCACTGTTCCTCGATTGGCTCGACGACGATGTCGAGGCAAATCGCGACGAGGTGGTCGACTACGCCACTCGACTCACCATCACCATTCTCGAGCTCACCTGACTACAGCAGTCCACGCAACCGCAGATCGCTGACGTACTTGTCGATGAGCGCGGGGGTCAGATGCGGAATATCTCGTTCGACACCGACTTCGGCGGCTTGTACGGCAGCGGTGAACCCCTTTGCCGGGATGACAGCGCCATGGCTCGGCCGAGCGGGCCGGGTATAGGCGTGCAGCAGCGGTAGCAGCGAGGCCTGGCGCTGTTTCTCGGGGAGGCCGCGCAGTGCGGTTTCGAATCGGCTCAACCATTCCTGATAGTCGTCGATCCGGCGGATGGGGTGGCCGGATTCGATGAGCCAGTCGACGAATTCGTCGAGGGAGATGCCGTCGTCGTGCGGGTTGAGGACATCGAAGGTGTGGAAATCGGTGCGTGCCTGGGCGCCGATGGCGGTGATCGATTCGGCGGTGAAGTCGACGGGCAGCCCGTCGTAGTGTGCGCGTTGACGCTTGCCGTCGGCATCGGTCTCGTAGAAGGAGTACGGGGCGATGCCGGTGGCCACCAGACTCAGCAGCAGCCGGGTGAACATATCCGCAATATTGAGCTGGCCACCGAATCGGCTGTGCGCCAGGATCATATCGGATCGGAAGACGGCGACCGGAAGTCCGCACAGATCGTGCGCCTCCCGCAGCAGGACCTCCCCCGCCCATTTGCTGTTGCCATAGCCGTTGGCGTAGCTGTCGTCGATGGCACGCGTGGGGCTTATTTCGCGGATGTCGCCGTCCTCCTCGAAGGACGATGGCTGGATCTGGGCGGCGACGGCCACTGTGGACAGATATGTGACGGGCTTGATCCGGGTGGTGATGGCCAGGCGGATCAGTTCAGCGGTACCGACGACATTGGGGCCGAACAGCTGGTCGTAGGGCAGGACGTGGTTGACCAGCGCGGCGGGATGCACGATCAGATCGACGGTGTCGGCCAGCCGATGCCACGTCACATCGTCCAGACCGAGATTCGGCTCACCGATATCACCGGGCAGCACTTCGAGGCGGCGGGCCGCCAGCTCGCGGTAGTGCCGCAGCAGGTCCGGATCACCGCTGTCGAAGGCATCGTCTAGCCGCTTGCGCGCTGCCGCGGCGTCTTTGCCGCGGATGATGCAGATGAGTGTGCCGTCCGTCTTGTCGAGTCGCTCGAGCCATTCCAGGCACAGGAAGCGGCCGAGGTAGCCGTTGGCACCGGTCAGCAACACCGTTTGCGTCTCGGTCGGGTGCGGGAGAGTCGTTGCGGCGGACAGTGTTTGCGCGTCGATGAACTTGTCCAGTGTCAGTTCATCCGCACGTGCGACGCCGCCGTGGGTATGGACCGCGGCGAAGGTGGGCCGGACGGCGCCGGACCCCTGCGCCGATTCGACATACTGCGCCAACTCACGTAATCCGTTGGCCGGGCTGACGATAACGCCCACCGGGACCTCGACGGCGAAAATATCGCGCAGCAGATTAGAAAACGACAGCGCCGACAGGGAATCGCCGCCCAGATCGGTGAAATGCGCATCCGGTCGTAGATCGGTTGTGGCACAACCGAGCAGTGCCTGCGCGGCTCGGCTCACGGTTTCCAGAACCGGCAGGTCGGCGGCGTCGCGGCGCAGTGTGAGCAGTTCGTTCGCCTGACCTTCGGCCAGTTCGGTGTACAGCTGCCGCAGCCGCTCGCCGTAGCGCTCGATCAACTTGGGACGCAGCAACTTACCGATGCCGGAGAGCAGACCGTTTTCGGTGGTGAAACGTTCGGTTTCGATGAGGAAATCGCGTGGGATCTCGTACGACTCCAGATCGGCCTCCTTGGCGATGCGCTGCAGCGAATCACTCAGTGCCGCTTTGGGATCCGCGCTGCGCAGCGTCTCTTCGGTCGGGACGACAACCGCGAGCAGGTAGGCGCGCTCACTGCTGCCGTATACAAAGATCTGCTCGAGCAGCGGGCTGCTGGCATATACGGCTTCCAGGTGTGCGACCGCGACGAATTCGCCTTGCGAAAGCTTCAGCACATTATTGCGACGGTCGAGGTACACGAGTTCATCGGGTCCGAGTTCGGCCACGATGTCACCGGTCCGGTAGAACCCGTCCGCGTCGAATATCTCCGCGCTGACCTCGGGACGCTTGTAGTATCCGGGAATCATGGTGCTGGTCTTCAGCAGCAGCTCACCGCGCGGATGCGGCTGGTCGGTACCGAAATATCCCAGCTCCGGCACGTCCACCAGCTTGTAGTCGAGCACAGGTGGACGGTGGATCACATTGTCGACCATGATGGCGCCGCCCGCCTCCGTCGAACCGTAGCCATCGTGCAGGTCCATCTCGATGACCGATTCCATGAATGTCTTCATCTCGGCGGCCAGTGGCGCACTACCGACGATGGGTGATAGGAATCGGCCGCCCAGAAAGTCCTCGCGCAGTTCGGCTTTCACCGCACGGTCTAGTTCGGCGCGGTCGATGCCCGGTTCGGCGCGAAGTGCCATTTCGCTCTGATAGCGCTGGAAAACCATATCGCACACGCGTGGCACGAAGAACATCTCGGTCGGCCGAACGAGGCCGATATCCTCGAAAAGCGTCGATATATCACTCTTGGCCGTGAAATACGCCGTGCCGCCGCGGGCCAGCACGCCGTAGAGCGACATGCGTCCGGCCATATGGCTCATCGGCATGTAGTTCAGGCCGATCCCCCCGACTTCCGGCTGGGCCAACCACATCGCGGTTACCAACCGACTGGTGTACATCGCGCCCTTGGGGGTTCCGGTGCTGCCGGAAGTGTAGATCAGCAGCTCCAAAGCGTCATCGTCGTCGGGTACGAACAGCGGCGCGGGCGGCAGGGTACCGCCGCGTTCGACTACCGACTCCAGCGATTCCACCACTATCGGAGTGCTCGCCAAGCGGTCGCGGGCGGATTCGAATGCGTCGCGCTGATCATCGTCCTCGGGGTGGTAATCGAAGACCACGAGGCGTTCCGGCGTCGGACCCGCGAGCACGCATTCCACTGCGGTAGTGAGAGTTTCGGGGGTCGCGGCGAGGATGCATGGTTCGGTCTCGGCAATGATCGCCGACAATTGCTTCGGTGCCGCACCGGCCTGCAGCGGCACGGCGACCGCGCCGAGATATAGACAGGCCAGATCGAGCGTGGTGTAGTCGCCGCTGGTGAAGCCGAGTGTCGCGATGAAGTCACCCGCTTTGACGGGGTTGTCGGGATTGTGATGCCAGGCTGCGGCGATCGCACCGACGCGTGCCCACATCTCGCCGTAAGTGATGGTGGCGAATTCGGGCAGCGGTCGCAGCGTGCACCGCCCGGACTCGTCCGTGGCGGGTTCGAGGACCCGGTGCCCGAGCGCGGGCCGATCGGCGTAGGCCGCCACGACCGTAGCCACGATCTGCGATGGCCGCATTCCGGGTTCTCGGATCGCGGCGAAAGTCTCCGGTTTCGGTCGCGCGTTGCGAATGTCCGGATAGGTGGCGTACAGGTCGGCGATGCGGTTCATGACCTGTTCCATCCGCGTATCAATAATCATGGCCAGCCTCCTTCGATCGCATGTCGACCGTCGGTTGTTCTGTTCAGATTGAAGACGCCTGTATCCAGTAACACGTTAGCCTGGCTAAATATTCCAGGGCGGTCCTAATTCGGCAACGGGCCTGGCCATATCATTGCGCTGCGCGGCGCTTTGCGATGCTGAAACCATGACGATCCCGCTTCCCGATCTCGTCGAGACGCTGCTCGGTGGTCCACTCTCCATTGTCGCCGCGGGCGATCCGGTGCTTCGCACACCCGCGGCGCGCTACGACGGACAACTGACGCAGGCTCAATTGGACCGCTTGGTGCGGGCTATGCGGGAGACGATGCAAGCCGCGCCGGGTGTCGGACTGGCCGCCCCGCAGGTCGGGATACCGTTGCGGCTGGCCGTGCTGGAGGATCCGGCCGAAGTGACCGACGAGGTGCGCGCGGTTCGCGGACGGGTCCCGCTACCCTTCCGAGTTCTGGTCAACCCGACCTACGAACCCATCGGCGACGCCCCCGCGGCATTCTTCGAGGGCTGCCTGAGCGTTCCGGGCTGGCAGGCCGTGGTCGTGCGCCATGCCCGCGTGCGCCTGCGCGGCCAAGACGAACGCGGCGGCGAGCTGGACGAGGAAGTCTCCGACTGGCCTGCCCGTATCGTCCAACACGAAACCGAACACCTCGACGGCACCCTCTACATCGATCGCGCCATCACCCGCTCCCTGACCTCCACCCAGAATCTGATCGACCGCTGGCCCCAACCGACCCCTACGGCCGCGGCGGAGGCCATGGGCTTCGACTTGCCCTGAATTCGCGACTCCTCGACGAACTCATTCGGTCGTAGCGCGGCGGCAAACGTCTGAGCGGCTCGAGCCGCTGTCCGAGCGAGCAGCGCAGGTCCAGCTCAGTACGACGGCCGAACGGTGCTGAACGGATCGCCCGCTGCCTGCGACGCTGCGGGCAGCAGAGCGAGCGATATCGTCGGTATACATCTCGCCGCGCTTCGACGGCCTTCGCAGCGGCCCCCGGTCGGTATCCAGGTGTTGCCAGTACCAGTGTTATCGGACTCCTGTTACTGGTGTCGGATCGGTTGCAAGCTCATGGCATGACTCAGACCTTGCAGCCGGGTAACGCTGCGGCCACGTCGGCCGTTGCGGAATCGGCAGTTCAACCCGCCGCGTTCGGTGCGCGGCGGACCATCGCGGTGCTCGCGGTGTTGCTCACCGGGCAGTTCATGGCGGTACTCGACGCCTCGATCGTGAATGTCGCCATTCCTTCTATTCGTACTTCGTTGCATACCAGTGGATCCGCACTGCAGTTGATCGTCGCGGGGTATGTGATCGCCTATGCGGTACTGCTCGTGACCGGTGCGCGATTGGGTGATCGGTTCACTCAGCGCCATACCTTCATCACCGGGCTCGCGGTGTTCACCGTCGCCTCGCTGGCCTGCGGGTTGGCATGGAATGAGTTCTCGCTCATCGTATTCCGGTTTCTGCAGGGCGCGGGGGCGGCCGCGATGATTCCGCAGATCATGACCATGATCCAGCGGAATTTCACCGGCAATGCCAGGGCCAAGGCGCTCAGCGCGTACTCGGCGATCATTTCCGGCGGCATGGTCGTCGGTCAGGTGGCGGGCGGATTGATCGTCAATGCCGACCTTTTCGGGAGTAGCTGGCGCGGCGTATTCCTGGTGAATGTGCCGATCGGTGCGGTGCTTCTGTTGATCGCGCCGCGGGTACTGCCAACGGCCGCTGCGCGATTCGATCGGAAACTCGATCTCGCGGGCCTGACCATGCTCACCATCTCGGTGCTGCTGCTCGTGTTGCCGTTGGTGCTGGGGCATGAGCAGAACTGGCCGCTGTGGACATGGATCATGCTGGGCGCCAGCGTGATCGGGGTCGGAATGTTCGTGGCGATAGAGCGGGCGGTCGCGGCACGCGACGGTGAACCGCTGTTCGCGCAGCGGGTGCTGAAATCGCCGGGCCTGGCGCTCACCGCGGGCACGCTCTTCACGATCATGGCGACATTCGGTGGCTGGATGTTCGTCATGGCGATCCACCTGCAGAGCACCCTCGGCTACACCGCACTACACGCGGGTCTGCTGTTCATCCCGATGGGCGTGACCTTCGCGCTGGCCAGTTTGAACTGGGAGCGTATCCCACATCGCCTGCACGCCAACATGATTCCGTTCGGCCTGGTGGTCGGCGCGGCCACCATGGTGACGTTGGGCATGATGCTGCGCAACGGCGCCGACTTCGGTCCGCTGCCGCTGGTCGTCTTCGGGATCCAGGGCATCGGTTTCGGCCTGGCCTTCAGTCCACTGATGACCCGCACCCTGGCCAGGATTCCGATGGCCCTCGCGGCCGATGCCAGCGGCATTCTGGTGACCAGTGTGCAGCTCGGCATCGTGGTCGGGATCGCCTGCTTCGGGTCGGTATTCCTCGGCCTCATGGGCAGTACGGTGCTCTCGGCCGCACATGCGTTGGGCGGCACCGCCATTGCGGAGGGTGTCACCGTTTTGGTTGCCGCTGCGCTGTCTGCCCGCGCCGCGCGGTAAGTGCAACCGATCCCGGATTCGCTGGGTGGCGAGTCCGGGGTCACCGCTATCGCGATCGTCGGCGGTGCGGATTCGGATCATCGCGACGCAAATCATGGCGGCGCTGGCCAAGTTTGACGATCGTCATACCAATGAGCGGAAATGTCTTCGCGGTGGGCATCGAACTGGATGGCGAGGGATATCACCCGGCCGCGTGGCGGCGGGCCGCACATGCGCCCGACCAGTTGCTCACCGGAAATACGCTGCACAAACGGGCGAGCGCCGCCGAGAATGCCGGTTTCACCCTCGCCACCTTCGACGATTCGATCCTGCCACCCACCGGGCATCCGGCGGGGCGGATCGACGGGGTGACGCGGGCTTCGTTCGTCGCGGCGACAACCAGCACCATCGGGCTGGTCGCCACGGTCGCGACCACCTACGCGGAGCCGTTCCACACCTCGTCACAACTGGCCACGCTCGATTACGCCTCGCGCGGGCGCGGCGGGTGGATCGCCACGACAGATCCCGCAGCCGCCACCGCCTGGGGACGACCGCCACGCACAGCTGAGGCGGAACTCGCACGCGAACAACGAGATTCGATCGAGGTCGCGCGTCGGCTGTGGGATTCGTGGGAAGACGACGCCGTGGTGCGCGACTATGCGGCGAGCCGATTCTTGGATCGAGACAAGCTGCACTACATCGACTTCAGCGGCGAAACGTTCTCGGTGAAGGGTCCGGCGATCGTGCCGCGGCCGCCGCAGGGGCAGGTGGTCGTCTTCGCGCATGACACCGGTGATGCCGACGTCATCCTGGTCACCGGAGCCGACCTCGCTCAGACCCTCGCCGCCGCGGACCACGCGCGGGCCACCGGTGCGCTGGTGTTCGCGGAACTCGATGTCGCCCTGGATATTCCGCACGTGACGGCCGCCGAACGCCTCGCCGACCTGGGCAAGCACGCGGCCGCGAATCGCACCGAGCGCCTGGCGTTCTCGGGCTCACCGACCGAACTCGTGCGTCTCATCACCGAACTCGCTCGCCATGTCGACGGCGTACGCCTGCATCCGGCCGTTATCGACGAAGACCTCCCGGCGCTGGCGCGCCACGTCCTGCCCGCCCTCTTCCGCGCCGATGTCGCCCACCGTCCGGTGCCGGGTTCGACCCTGCGCGCCAATCTCGGCCTCGAGCGGCCGATCAACCGCTATGCGAAGGATCAGCACTGATGTCCGAGGTTCCTTTCCCCGACGCACAGGTTCATTTCGGCGTTTTCTTCCAGGGCGTCAACCACAGCACCATCTGGTCGGATTCGAGCAGCGGCTCGCAGATCGACTTCGAAACGTTCCGGCATATCGTCACCACGGCCGAGCGCGGACTCTTCGACGCATTCTTCCTCGGTGAGGGCCTGCGCCTACGCGAGCAGAACGGAAAGCTACTCGATACCGATATCGCCGGGCGTCCCGACGCCATTGCCCAGTTGGCGGCGCTGGCCGGCATCACCAGCCGGATCGGTCTGGTCGCCACGCAGAACACCACCTACAACGAACCCGCCGATCTCGCCCGCCGACTCGCGAGCCTGGATCTGCTGTCCGGCGGCCGTGCGGGCTGGAACGCGGTCACCACCGACAATGCCTGGACCGGTGCGAATTTCCGGCGCGGCGGTTTCCTCGACCACGCGCAGCGCTACGAGCGCGCGGCCGAATTCATCCGGACGGCCCGCGAGATCTGGGATGCCTGGGCCGATAATGCGATCGCGACCTCGCGCCACGATACCGATTGGGCCGCACCGGATTCGGTGCAGACGGTGACCCGCGACAACGAGCACTTCCAAGTCTCCATCACGCCGACCCTGCCGCGCAGCGCCCAGGGCCATCCGGTGATCTTCCAGGCCGGTGATTCAGCTGTGGGTCGCGACTTCGCAGCGGCCCACGCGGAGGTCATCTTCTCCAGGCACGGAACGCATTTCGACGCCGCGCTCGCCTTCGCGAACGATATTCGAGCACGCCTGGAACGCGCGGGCCGACCGGCCGATGACATCAAGATCCTACCCGGCACCCAGATCGTTTTGGCGGAGCGGGAATCCGAGGTCGAGGAGAAGGCGCGCTGGGTGCTGGAGGGCCAATTCACCGGACAGACCGCACTTTCCCTGGTCGGGCAGGTGTGGGGTCGCGATCTGTCGGATCTCGATCCGGACGGTCCGCTGCCCGCGGACGACCCACAGCCCCGAGTGATTTCGGGCGAGCGCGGCGCCCAGCGCGACGGTCAGGATCCGGTGGCGATCGCCCGGCAGTGGCGGGCGCTGGCCGAGGCCAAGAATCTGTCGCTGCGCCAGGTCGCCATCGAGACCTCGCAGCGGTCCGGATTCGCCGGGACACCGAGCCAGGTCGCCGACGAACTCACCCGCTGGGTCCGCCACGGCGCGACCCACGGGTTCAATATCTCGCCGTATCTGGTGCCGACCGGACTCGACGAGATCGTCGACTGGCTGATTCCTGAATTGCAGGAGCGCGGGTCCTATCGCACCGCCTACACCGGCACCACCCTGCGCGAACATCTCGGGCTGCGACCGCCGCTGACCAGGCGCAGATAGCCGGGTCCGATACGCGAAACATGGCCGGTTTGTCACCGAAACCGAACCCGAGGCCGCGTCTTACTCGTATGTTTGCCATACGCAGTGCAGATCGGAGTGGGATAGTGCAAGCAGGGGTTACCGCGGATTATGTGATCGTCGGCTCCGGATCGGCCGGCGCGGTTCTGGCCAACCGGCTCAGCGACGATCCGGATGTTTCGGTAGTGGTGCTCGAGGCCGGACCGCCGGATAAGAACAAGTTCGCCCATATCCCGGCGGCATTCGCCAAGCTGTTCCGCTCGGAGGTGGATTGGGACTACCTCACCGAACCGCAGCCCGAGCTGAAGAATCGGCAGATCTACTGGCCGCGCGGGAAAATGTTCGGCGGATCGTCGTCGATGAACGCGATGATGTGGGTGCGCGGATTCCGTGCCGACTACGACGAGTGGGCACTGCTGGCCGGAGACGAGTGGGGGTTCTCGGCGGCGGTAGAGCAGTTCCGCAAGATCGAGTCAGTCGAGGACGCCCAGTATCCGGATGAGGGCGCGACCGGGCCACTGCATATTTCGCGGCAGCGCAGTCCGCGCGCCTTGACCGCGGCATATTTGGCCGCGGCCAAGGAATCCGGATTCCTTGTGGAGCCACCGAATCGGCCGCAGCCGGAGGGGTTCAGTGAGACCATGGTCACCCAGCGCGGCGGCAGGCGGTGGAGTACGGCCGACGGGTATCTGAAGCCCGCGATGCGCCGTGCGAATCTCACCGTCTATACCGACGCGCTCGCGTCGCGGATCATCTTCGAAACCTCGCCGACCGGAGGGCCGCGCGCGACGGGCGTGGAGTACCGCAAGGACGGCGTCACACAGACTGTGTCCGCCAGGCGTGAGGTGTTGCTCTGCGGTGGTGCGATCAATAGTCCGCAGCTGCTCATGCTCTCGGGTATCGGCGATGCGGACGAGCTGGCCCGCCATCACATTCCGCTTGTGCACAATGCGCCCGAGGTGGGCGCCAATCTGCAGGATCACCTTGTTGCGGCGCTCGGCTACGGCGTGGAATCCGATTCGCTGTTCACGGCGGAGAAGCCACGTCAGCTGCTCGATTATCTGATCCGGCACCGGGGCATGCTCACCTCCAATGTCGGTGAGGCCTACGGCTTCATCCGCAGCCGGTCCGATCTCGAATTGCCCGATCTGGAGCTGATTTTCGCGCCCGCACCGTTCTTCTACGAGGGTCTCGTGGATCCGACCGAGCACGGGGTCGTGCTGGCGACGGTGCTGTTGCGGCCACACAGCCGCGGCCGGATCTCGCTGGGTTCCGGTGATCCCACCGCCAAACCGATCATCGACCCACGCTATCTCTCCGATAGCGGTGGCGCGGACCGGGCCGCGATCATGTCCGGTTTGCGCGTGTGCGCCGAACTGGCCGCGGCTCCGGCTCTGAAGGCGGCACTCGGGCCGCTGATCTATCCTCCGCAGGCTCCGGCCGAGCTCGAGGCCGCGATGGAATTGACACTGAACGGCTACTCGCACACCCTGTATCACCCGGTCGGCACCTGCCGGATGGGTACCGATGTGGGCAGTGTCGTGACGCCGCGACTGGAAGTGCGTGGGGTGCAAGGACTCCGCGTTGCGGACGCGTCGGTGATGCCGTTGCTGATCCGCGGGCACACGCATGCGCCGAGCGTGTTCATCGGTGAGCAGGCGGCCAAGTTCATCCAGCACGGTTAGCGTGCTGCCGCAGGCATAGGGTTTCGATAGACCACCATTGGGCTTGTAGCCGGTCGGGCCCGCGGGAGTCTCCGCGGCGGCGGAATGTGCCGGGCGGCAAGGGAATCAGTGGTCCCCGGAGTGCGTGCCGCAGATCGGGCTCGAAATGGCATGCAATGCAATATCGCATTGCATGCTCGTGCGCATAACGTGCTGTGCCGCACCGAATGTCAAGGCGCCCGCCTGACCGATTGGTGTTGTGCCGCAGTGGCTTGCGTCATCGAGGCGAGCCACTGGTCTCCGCCGAAAAGTGGTGCGGCAGCACCACGAAGGACAATGACACCCAGCAGGACAGCGGCGCGTCCGGCGGCGCGCCGATATTCGGGGAGCGCGGCGGCGCCGAGCAGCACGACAACACCCACCAGAGCGATGACTGCGTACGGCCGATCCGGCCGCGCTGCTCTCGGGTATGGGGCCGGTCGCGCGGGGTGCGCAGGCGGTGGCCCGCGAGACCGTTATCCTGCGCCGCCGCTCCCGGGTCGCCACGCTCGCACTGGTCGACGGCGCGGTCGGCATCATTGTCGCGCCGCGCGGCAAACTGCTACTCGCGCTGGCGGTTACGGTCGCGGACGACCGGATCGCGGGCTACGAGGTGATCGCCGATCCGACCCGCCTGCGGCACCTGGAGATCGCCGTCCTTCCCGAATTGCCCTGAGCCAGGGGAAATTCAGGCGTCGCGCAGCACGCCGCCACGCAGCTGACGAAGGCGACTTCAACCGCAGACGACACCCGAGGACGCTGACCAACCAACTTCGAATACTCGGCGAGCGCGCCGCCGATACTCCTGCTTCAGTCGCAGACCGCACCGAAGGACGCCGAGCCGACCAACTTCGAGTATTTGGCGAGCACGCCACGGGTGTAGCGGGGCGGCAAGGGTTTCCAGCCTTCGCGGCGGCGGTCGAGTTCTTCAGGGGCGATGAGAAGGTCGAGGGTGCCTGCGGCAACGTCGAGGCGGATCTGGTCGCCGTCGTGGACGAAAGCGATCGGCCCGGCATCGACCGCCTCGGGAGCGACGTGGCCGACGCAGAGACCGGTGGTGCCGCCGGAGAAGCGCCCATCGGTCAGCAGCAGCACGTCCTTGCCGAGGCCGGCACCCTTGATGGCCGCGGTGATCGCGAGCATCTCGCGCATGCCGGGACCGCCCTTGGGGCCCTCGTAGCGGATGACCACCACATCGCCCGCGGTGATCGTGCCGTCCTCGAGCGCGTCCATCGCCGCCCGCTCGCGATCGAAAACCCGTGCCGTACCGGTGAATACGTCGGAATCGAAGCCTGCCGACTTGACCACCGCGCCGCCGGGCGCGAGCGATCCGGCGAGGATGGTGATGCCACCGGTGGGGTGGATCGGAGATGCCATGGCCCGCACCACTTTTCCGTCGGGATCGGGCGGCGCGATAGTGGCGAGGTTCTCCGCGACCGTGCGACCGGTAACGGTCAGGCAGTCGCCGTGCAGTAGTCCGGCATCGAGCAGCGCCTTCATCATCACCGGCACGCCGCCGATCCGGTCGACATCGGTCATCACATGTCGCCCGAAGGGTTTCACATCGGCGAGGTGCGGCACCCGGCGGCCGATGCGCGCGAAGTCCTCCAGTGCCAGATCGACTTTCGCGTCGTGGGCGATCGCCAGCAGATGCAGTACGGCATTGGTGGAGCCGCCGAACGCCATGACCACCGCGATCGCGTTCTCGAAGGCCTCTTTGGTGAGAATGTCGGCCGTCGTGATTCCCCGCCGCAGCAATTCCACCACCGCCGCACCGCTGCGCCGCGCGTAACCGTCGCGCCGCCGATCGGTCGCGGGCGGTGCCGCACTGCCGGGCAGCGACATACCCAATGCCTCGGCCGCACTCGCCATGGTGTTGGCCGTGTACATGCCGCCGCAGGCGCCCTCACCCGGACAGATGGCCCGTTCGATGGCGTCCACATCCTCGCGACTCATCAAACCGCGCGAGCAGGCGCCGACCGCCTCGAACGCATCGATGATCGTCACTTCGCGCTCGCTGCCATCGCTGAGTTTCGCGATACCGGGCAGGATCGAGCCGGCGTACAGGAACACACTCGCCAGGTTCAGTCGCGCCGCCGCCATCAGCATGCCGGGCAAGGATTTATCGCATCCGGCCAGCAGCACCGAACCGTCGAGCCGCTCGGCCTGCATGACGGTTTCCACGCTGTCGGCGATCACCTCCCGCGACACCAGGGAGAAATGCATGCCCTCATGCCCCATGGAGATGCCGTCGGAGACCGAAATGGTCCCGAATTCCATCGGATACCCGCCGCCCGCGAACACCCCCTCCTTGCAAGCCTTGGCGAGCCGGTCCAGCGACAGATTGCACGGCGTGATCTCGTTCCACGAAGAGGCCACCCCGATCTGCGACTTGCCCCAGTCGCCGTCGTCCATGCCCACCGCCCGCAACATGCCACGCGCGGCCGTCTTCTCCAGACCATCGGTGACATCGCGACTACGCGGCTTGATATCGGGACCGTTCGGATCATTGACCATGGCCACATCATTCCCCGCCCGCATCCCCACCGCCGTCGACCACGCCGATCAAGGTGATTATCCGTGCGTGCCGATTCGGTGGAGCAGATCGAGCAGGGTCGCGCGTTCGCCGGCGGACAATGCGGCGAAGGATTCGGTCAATACCTCGTTCGCGACCCGATGACCGGCGCGCAGGACCTGCGAGCCTGTGACGGTCAACCGGTGCTCGATTGCGCGACCGCGACCGGGGGTGCGTTCGATGAGACCGCGTGTCACGAGCCGGTTGGCGAGGGTGCCGAAGGCCTGCTCGCTCTGGAATGTCTCCTCGGCCAAGGCGCGTGCGGTGGAACCGGGAATGCGGTCGATGGCGCGCAAGGCGTCCCACTGGGCGAGGGTGGTCCTTACCGTCGCCAGCCGCGCTCGCCGACTGCTTCGCCCTCGATGCCCGCGGCGTGGCCGAGCACTCGGATCCACGACCCCGCGCGCTTCTACCAAGACCCCGCCGATATTCCCGCTGCACAATCGGCCATGCGCCAAAGGAATATGGCCGCACTACGGACTTATGCGGCGACTGCTCCCCCGCCTCGCCGCCGTCTGTTGCTCTGGGGTGAAAGCGATCGCATCGTCACCCCAGCCTAGGGCGCGGCCTCTGCGGCCGCCTTTGCCGATGCCCCCTTCGAAATCATCCGTGCGGCAGGGCATTTGCCCCAATTGGAACAGCCCAAGGCCACTTTCGAGCACATCGACGGATTCCTCCGGTCAGTGCGGTAGCCGATCGCTCACACGCGTCGACTCGACGTGCCGAGGCGAAGCCTGCTGGTTACGAAGACGAGCAGCGCTACGAGTTGGATGGCAGCAGTAACGCTGACCACGGCGGTCAGGGACCGGGCGTAGAGCAGGCCGAGGAGCGCGGATCCGGCGAAGGCGGCCACACCCGAACCGGCGGCGAAAACACCGTAGGCGGTGCCGCGGCGGTGCGCCGGGACCAAGTCGGCGACGGTCGCGCGGAGTGTCGATTCCTGGACGCCGAGCACCGCGCCCCACAGCAGTGCACCGATGACTGCGGGAATCGCATTGTCCTGAAAGGCAAGTGGCGGGATGAGGGCCGAGAGTAGGGGCACCACAATGAGGATTCGGGCACCGATGCGGTCGTAGCACCAGCCGGTGAGCAGGGCGGCGAGGGCATCGACGACCATTGCCGCGGCATAGACGACCGGGATCACCGCCACCGGCAGGAGTTCGCGCGTGGCGAGATGGAAGGCGAGCAGGCCGAACCCGGCGAAGCCGGCGGTGGTCGCGGCGGCGAAGGTGAGGTAGGTCCAGAACTGCGACGGCAATCTGGTTGGGACCGTATCGGTTTCGGTCGGCGGCACCGTCGGTTCGTACGCGGCCGGATTCGGCACGCGCGCCCACAATCTCACCAACACCACAAGGACGGCGGCACCGGGTATCGCCAGTGTGAAGAACGCTGGGCGATAGTCACCTGCCGAAAGCACGAGTATCCCCGCGACGACGAGCGGCCCGACCAACGCGCCGATCTGATCGAGTGCCTCGTGCACCGCGAAACCACGACCACGACCGACGGCACCGGCCGCATGCGACAACAGCACATCCTTCGCGGGACTGCGCACCGCCTTACCCGCCCGCTCCGCGATCACGAGCACCCCCGCCGACCACAGCCCAGTAGCGAACCCGAGCAGCGGAACCGAGGCGACGGTCAGTGTGTACCCGCCGAAGGCCAGCGGCCAGTAGGCGCGCGTCCGATCGGTCAGTGGACCGCTCACCAAACGACCGGCGAGCGCGAATGCCTCACCCGCACCGGTGATCACACCCACCAGAACAGCGCTCGCACCGAGCGAGGCCAGATATGGACCGGTGACCGCCCGAGCGCCCTCGTAGACGATATCGGCGAGCAGACTGACCACACCGAACCCGACGACGAACCGCCATGGACTCATCGCCGCTGGCCCGGGCACAACCGCCGACACGCACAGAGAATAGCGACGATCCGCCGACCCAGCAGGCTTATGCACCCCGAAGCCCGCAATGCGGCCACATTCCACAGTCGACCTACCAAGATCAGGTGGCACTGGTGGGGCGGGCTACTCGCTCGATCGATGCCGCCACAGCTTCCACCTGATCTTGATCCCGTGTGGGGAACGGGCCTTATCCTCGGACGCTCGCGAAACCCATGGGCGGGGTGGGCGATGGGCCTGTGCGCAGGACTGGGCGGAAGTCGGGGAGGGCGGGTAGGACGTCGGCGTTGCGGGCGGCGTAGCAGCGCACGCGTGGGAGTGCGCGGGTGACCTCGGCTCGCTCCACCGGTTCGGCGTCGATGAAACCGATGGTGTCCAGTTCCAGTCCGAGGGTGTGTGCGATTCGCAATATCGACGCGGATTTGCGGCCCCAGCCGATCTCGATGGCCGAGAACATGTCGTAGAGACCGTGGCGGTAGAGCTTTTTGAGGGTCAGGTCGCGGTCGCTGCGGCTGGCTACGGCGTGCCAGATGCCGCGCTCGCTGAGCTTCAGCAGCGTGCGCAGGGCGGCGGGGCGTGGTGCGCTGCTCGTCGCATCGCAGACGACACCATCCCAGAGGGTGTTGTCCAGTTCCCAGACAAGACATCTCAGAGCCGGTGCCATCGCCTGCCCCTATCGGTTGGTCATCGCTGCCTCTCCTGCCGTGTCGTCGGCAGATGGGCTACTGCGAAAACCATCCAGCGAACGGCACGTACCGGACAAGCCCCCGCTTTCCCGAGAGCCCGTGCGGCCGAGGTGATACTACCGGCACTGCCCGCGCATGCTCCTGTCAAAGGCCGTAGTAGCGGCGAACGAGCCGTTCGTAGACCCGAGCGGGCGTGCATCGCCGGGTCCAGAACGAGAGCCGAACGTCGCTGCCGCAGAGGTAGGTTTGGCGCGGTTCGGGTGCTTTCAGGATTGTCCGCACCTTCCTGGCTACCATCTCCGCGGATTGTCCGTGTTCCAGATATCCGGTGACGCGCGACAGCACCGAAGTCCGATCCGGCGTGTATGCCTCGATCGGGTCGGCAACGCGCGCAGCCGAATCGATGATCGGGGTGACCGTCCACCCCGGCGCGAGGACCGAGACGTGGATGCCGAAGCCTGCGGTCTCCATCCGCATCGCCTCACCGAGACGTTCGACGGCCGCCTTGGTGGCCGAATACCAGCCGCCGTAGGGTTCGGCGATCGCACCCGCACCGGAGCTCACCACGATCACCCGACCGTGGCCCTGCGCACGCATGATCGGCAGCACTTCGCGCAGCACGCGGTGAGTGCCGATCACATTGGTGTCGATAAGTGCGGCGGCCTCGTCCGGATCGGTCTCCTCCACCGAACCGACAATGCCGTAGGCGGCGAAGGTGACCACCGCATCGATGCGGCCGTGCCGTACGTGCACGGATTTCACCCAACTCCGCACCGCCTCGGTATCGCGGACATCGACCGCACGCACGCCATCCCGCGCGATCTTGTCGCTGCCCTCGACCGTATAGCCGATGCGCGCAAGGTATTCGACGGTCGCCGCACCCATACCGTTGGCGGCCCCCGTCACCAGGACAACGGTCACAGCGCACACACCCGCAATACGCGCGGCAGCACCTCTAACCGGGCCGATTCCACGATCGTGATCTCGCCATCCAATTCGAGCGGTGCGGGTGCGCCGGGCCGCAGTTCCACCGCGGTGTCGCGACGGCAGGTGGCCAGCGCCGAGCCCCGGAACTTGCCACGGTAGAGACTTGCGATGAGTCCCAGAATCCGTGCTCGTCCGGCGGCTTCCCAGATGTTCACGTCGAACATGCCGTCCGCGCGGGTGACCGGCGTGTCGTAGTACATGCCGCCGGCGAAGTGCACGCTCTTGAGCACACCGACATTCATGATCGGTGCGGAGTGCACCCAGTCGGATCCGCGCAGTTGGACGGCCAGTGGCTTGTGGGTGGCGATATTGCTCAGCGCGGTGGCGATAATGGCCGCCTCGACATTGCGGGATTTCAGCCAGCCGATCAGCCCGCGCGCTTGGTTGAACGAATGATTGCCTGCCGCAACGAGTCCCATGCTCGCATTCAGCAGGAAGTAACGCACCGTCCGGGTGCCGTCCGGGAGCAGCATGGTGGCCTTGCCGACATCGACGAGCTCGGGCGCGCCGAGCCGGACCGGGATATCGGCGATGCTCGTTCGCACCGGTTTGTGGAAGTCGTTGGAACTGCCCAGACCGATCGCGCCGAGTGCGACCGATTCCGCGCCTTGTCGCGGTCGGTCGGTCGCCGGGTCCATGATCGCATTGAGGACCAGGTTGACCATGCCGTCGCCGCCCGCCGCCACGATCACCTCGGGTGGATCCGACTCGAGGCTCGCCAGCACCAGTTTCATGGCTTGTTCTGCGTCACTGGGCATTTCGACGGTGAGATCGGTATTCCGTTCGCGTAGCACGTCTTCTACCGGACGCCACCGCCGCAGCGCGGTTCCGGCATTGGACTGTGAATTCAGGACGACGAGCATGATTTCTCCTCGATACCCAGCCACTCGCGCAGCCGAGGCCAATTCCCCGTACTTACAAGACCCGAATATTTCTGTGGAACAGCGGATTCCGGCGCGTTCACGAGGAATACGGGGATCCCGAGAAGTGCCGCCGGTGCATCGTTGGCGGCGTCGTTGCCGATCATCACGCACTCCCTCGGTTCCGCGCCGAGCCGGTCGAGCAGTTCCCGGTAGAACTCGATGCGTGGTTTCGAGCGGCGCATGTTCTCGCCGCTGGTGCGGAAAGTGAACACGGACGGGTCGTATCCGCCCCAGCCGAGCCGGGTGGTGACGGTGCTGTCCGGCCACAGCGGGTTGGTCGCAACGACCTGTACCGTGCCCGATTCCCGGAGCCGGGTCACCGTGTGCAGTGCCGACGGCTCCGCTGGAAAGCAGCGGCGCAGACGCGGAAAACCCGTCTCCGCCAGGCTCTTCAGCTGGCTCGCCACCGCTTCGGGCGTGACTCGCAGCCGCTCGGCCAGCAGTCGGACCATCAGGTCGGTGTTGGTGTGCTCGGTGTCGTTGGCCCGTACCTGCTTCAGCACGCCGGGCAGGACACGCAGAAAACGATGCGGTGGGCTCAATTCGCGAAATGCCTGCGCGGCCGCCAGCGGCATCAGCGCCTTGAAACGGCGCCGATGCAACCGCACCAAGGTGCCGTCCAGGTCCCACAGCACTGTGCGGTTCATTCCTGGCTGTCCAGTACCGCTTGGAGATCGGCGCGGGTCAGGCCAAGCTGGGCCGCGTATTCGTCGATACCGGGACGTTCGGCCGCGGCGGTACCGATTCCGGCCCGGCTCGCCAGCTCCGAACCGTACGCGGCGCCGAGATCGAAGACGGTCTTGGCCAGAGCCGCCGGAAACAGCCAGCGGCCGAGGTCGCGCTGGAAAACCCGAGTCAGCCGGTAGGGGGCGCAGATTCGGGCGCCGAGATCGGATAGCGGCGCTGGGTCGCGCAGCGAACTCATCTTGCGTGCTTCGTCACCGGGCACCAGCAGCAGATCCGACCACAGGCGACCGAAGCGGTCACGCTTTTCGCTTGCCACGGCGGTCATATTGAATTCGGTGTAGGCCTTTTCGATGCGTGAGGTGTGGGTGGAGCGGCTGCGCAGCAGGGCATGGATATCGGCGGTTTTGCGCGCGGTGTCGTAGCGGGTGAAGCGGTTGATCTTCGGTGCGATCCAGCTGATCAAGGCCGCGAACTCCGGTTGGGGCACGAGCCGATCGGCCAGCGAGAGGGCGTGGTACATCAGGCTTTCGCTGCCCGCCTTGGCGATTTCACCGGCCAGCAGGTCGTAGTCGAGGTCATCGGCGTAGCGGGCCAGGTTCCAGATGTCGGCGAGTTCGCGTACACCGGTCTTGTAGTAGGGCAAGTGGATGCCGAGGTGGTGCAGGTTGTCCTCGTGCGACATAGCCCAGGCGGGCACACCGTAGAAGTCGATGCGCCGCACGCGCTTCCAGATCGCGGCGTAGTCGACGGTGTAGGGAGCCAACGGCGTGATCAGGCCCCAGTGCGTGCCGACGACAAGGGATCCGTCGCGGGAGACGAACGACGGCAGGTGGTGTGAGCGTTCGGCGCGGACCTTCGGTGCCTTGCCGAGCAGTTCGGAAGTGGCGAAAAGCCCCATCTCCCGGTAGATCTCGATGACGGTGTCCACCTGATCGAGTTCGACGAGGATGTCCAGGTCGTTCATGCGCTTATACCGCGGGTCGTGGTAGATCTCCGCCGAGAACAACATGCCCTTGAGCACCACGCAGCGCACGCCGCGTTCGTCGAAGCGGCGCAAGAGTTCCCTGGCACCGGCCAGGCGCCGATCGTTCACGGCGGCAATGTGGTCGGTCACGCCGGCGAAATGTGCGAGCACCAGCTCGGGCACGAGGTCGTAGAGCTCCTCGGATGCCAACCGACGCTGCACCAGTGGGACGGTCGCATTGAGCTCGGCGAGTTCGAAAACCTCGGCCCAGTCGGTGATCTCGTGGGCGAGTTTCGCCAATGCGGCGCGTTCGTCCTGACTCGGGTCGGCAAGTGCCGCGTGCACGAGCAGGCGTTCGGCAGCCGTACCGCCCGCGGCGATTTCGGTTCCGGTCATATCAGCGGATCCCTTCTTCGGTCGGACCGATCTGCTCGGGATGGAAGGCGAAGCGGCGGGCCACGGCCGAAATCTTCGCCAGCGCGAAATCCAGCTGGTCGCGACTGAGCGTGGCCATCATGCTGACCCGCAGTCGCTGCTGTTCGCGTGGGACGGCCGGGAATTCGACGCCGTTGACGAACACGCCCTCGGCGTGCAGTGCCGCGACGACCTCGGCGACGGCGAGGCGTTGCGGCACCAGGATCGGGATGATCGCGGTCTGCGGATCGACCGCGAAGCCCATCCGACGCAGTTCGCGCACGAAGTAGTCGACATTGTCGTGCAATTGGCGGATCCGCTCCGGATGCGCATCGATGAAATCGATGGCGGCGAGTACCGACGCGACGACCGCCGGGGCCAGCGATGCGGAGAACATGTACGGGCGCGCGAAGAACCGCAGCGTGTCCACCAGATCCTTCGACCCCGCCACGAAACCGCCGGTGGTTGCGAACACCTTCGAGAAGGTGCCCATGTACAGCTCGACCGATCCGGCCGCCATGCCGAAATGTTCGGCGGTGCCATGGCCGTTCGCGCCGAGCACACCGGTGCCGTGTGCGTCGTCGATGGCCAGCCATGCTCCGAACGAATCGCACAGCGCGCGAATCTCCGGCAGCGGTGCGATATCGCCGTCCATCGAATACACGCCCTCGACGGCGACCACGATATTCGCGCCCGGATTGCGCCAGCGGATCTGCATGAGCCGGTGGCGCAGATGCCGAAGATCGTTGTGCTCGAAGGCCATCGAGCGGACCCGCCCGAGTTGGATGCCGTCATAGAGGCTGGCATGGCTCTGTTCGTCGTAGAGCAGGATGTCGCCCTTGCGCAGCAGACCGGTCACCCAGCCCACATTGGCGGCGTAGCCGGAGGAGAACACCAGCGCGGATTCGCAGCCCTTGGTCTCGGCGAGGCGTTCCTCCAGCCGCCGGTGCACCGATGTGGTGCCGTTCAGCAGTGGCGGTCCGCCATGGCCGACACCGAATTCGCGCACGGCCCGGACGGCGGCCTCGACGATCTCCGGTTCGTTGCCGAGGCCGAGGTAGTTGTTCGACCCCAACATGATCAGGTCGCGGACCGCGCCCCCGTCGGGATCGCGGACCTGTACGACCGGACCCGCCGGCCCGGTGATCTCACGCAGGACGAATCCGGTGCCGCGCGCGTTCGCGACGTATGGCCGGAATTCCTCGAAGCGCTGTTCAAAGGTGTGCGCGGCGGGATCGAGGTAATGCTCGAGGCTGAAGTTCTCGCCGTGCGCGGTCTCGTGCGGTGCGGCTGCGGTGGATGTCATGAGCTGTGTTCCTGAACGATGGTTGCGGTTCCGGCCTTGCCGTCGAGAATCAGCACATCCCCGCTGGCGACCAGCCGGGTGACGCCCGGCACGCCGACGACAGTGGGAATGCCGAGTTCACGGCCGATAATGGCGGTATGGGAGAGCGGGCTGCCCTTCTCGCTGACCAATCCCCCGGCAGCCACCATCAGGAAGACCCAACCGGGATCGGTACTGGCTGCGACGAGGATTTGACCGTCGACGACCACATCCGGTTCCGGAGTGGTCAACACCAGTGCCGGAGCTTCGACTCGGCCCGGCGCGCAACCGATTCCGTGCAGCACACTGCCGGAATCACCGGTGGAAGCCGGATGGTCGAAGGCCGGATCGTTGATGCCGACGGCCGCGATTGCGGCCGTGACGATCCGCGACGGCAGTTGCTCGATGCGCCACCGCTCGTGATCGCTCTTGCGGGTGGCGACCATGCGCGCCGCATCGGTATCGACAGCGGTTCCCCGGGTGAGGGCCGCGATCTCCTCGTAGGTGAGCCAGAAGATATCGCGCGGATCCTCGAGTAGTCCGGCCGCGCGCATCTGCCTGCCGTATTCCCGGAATACCCGTTTGACCAGGCCGAAGGAGCGGCTGCGACCCAGTCGCATGTTCTCGCGCTGTTTCACATGCTCGCGCGCCCGGCCGAGTGCGAACCGGAATGCCAAGCGTTGCAGGAGCTTTCCATGGAACAGCCGCGCCGCGGTGCGCTCCGCGTCACGGCGGATCTGCTTCTCGCGCGCCGCCATTTCATCGATGTTCTGACCGCCACGCAGGTAGTTGCGCAACATGGGAACCAGTCGCTCCGGATGCTCTCCCAGCGGATCGGTTTCCAGCTTCAGCTCGTCGACAGTACGGTCGCCGAACAGGGCGATATGCCGCAGGCATGCGCCGCGGAAATCGGCGAATTCGGGCTGTGCCAGCGCTTTCCACACTTCGTGCGGTTCCAGCGGGCCCTCGACCAGCTCCCGCAGCGCGGCATCCGCCCGGACCGTTGCGGTCAGTGCGAGCGCCGAGCGGACCGGGTCGACACTGTCGACACCTTCTTCGCCGCAGAACAATTCATTGCGCAAAGTGATGGCGGCTGTTTCGGTGAGGCCTTCGCGTTCCAGCAGCAGACCCACGACGTGGAACATCTGCTGGGCCAGAAAGTCGTTGAAGATCTGCACCGCGTAAGCGGGGACGAGTTCGTGCAGGCAGTGTTCCATCCACTCCAGTAGCGCTTCCGGATCCCGTTCCCGCTCCGGTGTTTCCGGGTCGAGCCGGTGGTTCAGATCGGCGGTGAAAGCCTGGAGTTCGGTGAAGAACGCGCGCAGCCGCCGCGGCAGTCGCAGCCAGCCAACGGTGATGATGGCGGCGATACGCAAGCGCAGCAGATACATCTTCGCCCGTGCCAGCCCTCGTTTCGGCGCGGCGGGCCGCTGGTAGCGGTTCTCGATATTGAGTGCCGCCTCCCAGCCTTCGATGGCGAACTCCATGCCCGGGATCTGCAGGAACAGCCGGTACCAGTTGCTGATGTTGTAGTAGATGCGGCCGTGCGCGGTACCGACCAAATAGGGGTACAGGCTCGCTGCATTGCGGTCGACGATGGCGTCGGTTGCGCCGAAATCCTTGTGACAGGCCCGGAACACCTGCTCATAGGCATTGCGCAGGATCGAAAAGGTCAGCGGGCTGGAAAGACCGGGATAGGACTCGGCGACATTCACATTGTCGAAAATGGTTTCGCGGGCACCGGTCGCGGTGATCGGGCGGGCCTGGAGCAGGTGCAGCACGCCCTCGGCGTCATAGGCCCATTCGACATCCTGTGGCGAGCCGAAAGCCTCGGCCAATCCCATTGCGGTATCGACGAGTTCGACCACCTGCGCATCGGTGAGTGCCTGCTCGATGACGGCGGCGATCTGCTCGATGACGGTGCCGGAACCATCGGCCGCAACCGCGACCCGGCTCTGCTTCTCGCCCACAGAGCGGGACACGATCGTGCGCGCGGCGGTATCGACGAAGTAGGTATCGCACTCCACGGTTCCGGCGACCACACCTTCGCCCAGGCCGAGGGCCGCCGAGACGACGGCCTCGCCCGGGTCGCCGGTCTGCGGGTTGCAGCTGAAGGCGACACCGGAGACCGCACTGTCGATCAGCACCTGAACCAGGACGGCACAGTCGATCTCGGTGTTGTCCAGTCCGCGATGCGCTCGGTAGAAAAGTGACCGCTCCGAGTAGGCCGAGGCGAGCACTTCCAGCACCGCCGCCGATACGTCCGCCGGGGCGACATTCAGCAGGGTATCGAGTTGGCCCGCGAAGGAGTCCGTCGCCGAATCCTCACCGCTCACCGAGGAACGCACCGCTAGGCGAACACCGGATTGTGCTGTGCGCTCGGCGATTTCGCGCACAGCCGCGCCCAGCTCGGTGTTGATATCCGCTGGGATCGGCTGAGCGCGGATGATCGTGCGGATCTCCGCCGACACCGCACGCAACGACGCCGGATCGGTGTGATCGAGCGAATCCAGCGCGTCGGCGATGGATCCGCGGACCGGTTCGAGGATGCGCGCACACGCGGCGGCACTCAGCACCACGAACGGTGGCACCCGGTAGCCGGCCGCTACGAGCCTGCCGAGATTCGCGGCCTTGGCGCCCACTTGCGGCGCCATCGCCGCATCGGTGGCCAGTGCGGTATCGCTGACGGTTGTTCCGGTCATTGCGCGGCCTCCTGCATGGTCGTGGCCGACGGCACCGCGGACGCACGTCGGGTGAGTCGCACGAGTACCGGATCGGGGGTATTGGAGATCTCCGGGTTCTCCCGCACCCGCATCCCGTTGACGAGTTCGATGTCATAGCGCGCCAACAGCATTGCGATGCCCGCCCGCACCTCCATCAGCGCCATATGCTGGCCGACGCACAGATGTGCGCCCCAGCCGAACGGGAAGTAGCGGTACGGCGGGCGTGCCTTGGTCTGTTCCTTGGTGAACCGCTCCGGATCGAAGGTCAGTGGTGAATCCCAGAATTCGGGGAAGCGGTGGTTCACGAACGGGCTGATCACCACGATCGCGCCCGGTTGCAGATCGAAGCGGTCGAAGCTGTCCGGTTCGACGGCGGTGCGGCTGAATGCCCACGCCGGTGGGTGCAGGCGCATGGCCTCGTCGATCGCGCGCCCGGTCAGCTCCAACGCGGGCAGGGCCCGGTCGACGCCGTCGGACAGCGCGAGTGCGATATCGATCTCGTCGCGTACCCGCGCGAGCACCGCCGGGTTGTGGGCCAGTTCGTAGATGGTCCACGCCATCGCGCCGCCGGTGGTCTCGTGTCCGGCGAGCAGGAAGGTGAGCACCTCGTGACGCAGTTGCGCGTCATCCATGGCGTGCCCGGCATCATCGCGGGCCGCGAGCAATCGGGCCAGCAGCGACGTCGCTTCGGCATCGGCTTCTCGGTGACGCTGGACGACGCTGTCCACCACGCGATGTAGTCGTTCGCGAACACCCAGGAAACGGCGATTGGCGGGGGTCGGCACGTTCGGCGGGACCTGGATGGGTGCGGCCATATGCCGCATCACCCACGAAACACCCTCGCGCACATCGTCTTCGATCTGGGGCAGGACACCGTCGATATCGGAACCCATGACCGCGCGGCACACCACATCGGCCGCGAAACCCATCACCTCAGGGACCAGGTCGAAGGCCGTGCCCGTCGCGGCGTGGGCATCGAGGCGATCGAGCATCCGCTGTCCGCACTCGACCATGAGCGGAATCTCGGTGTCGACGTGACGGCGGGAGAATGCGGGTTTGATCAAGGCGCGCTGACGTTTCCAGAGTTCGCCGCCGCTGGTCAGGAGTCCGGGGCCGAGCAAGTAGTTCAGGCTCTGATAGCTGATCCCCTTCTCGTACTTGACCGCATTGGTGACCAGCACCTGGTTGATGTGCTCCGGCTCGACGAGCAGATGCATCTGCTGATGCACCAGCCGCAGCCGGACGCTGCCGCCGTGCGCGACGGCCTGCTCGTAGAACAGCGCGAGCGGGTCGGCGCGGTAATCCGGATACGCACCCAGTGGATGTCGCAGCGCCGGACCGCCGAGCCTGCGGCCGCGGAATTTCGGCTGCCCACTCATGCCGCGCCTCCGGCACCGATCAGATCGTCCTCGGCCAGGAACAGCCGCCTGGCCTCGGCGCGCTGCACCTTGCCGCTCGTGGTCTTCGGAATGCTGCGCGGCGGCACCACCCGGACCCCGGCCGGCAGCACGCCGGTGCGCTTGCTCACCGCGACCCGAACCGCTCGGCGCAACGCGTCGTGTTCGGTCGCTTCCGCACCGGATTCGACAATGAGATGCAGTTCCTCCGAGAGCCCGCGGGTATCGGCATGACCGACGGCCGCGACACCACCCAGGCGCACGCCCGCGACTTCCTGTGCGGCGAGCTCGAAATCGGTGGGCAGGTAGTTCGCGCCGCGGATGATGATCAGGTCCTTATGCCGGCCGGTGATGCGCAGCCTGCCCTCGCGCAGGTAGCCGATATCGCCGGTGTCCCACCAGCCGTCCCGAGTGGCGGCCGCGGTCTCTTCGGGCAGCCGGAAGTAACCCATGGTCATCGATGGGCCGCGGAATTGAATGCGGCCGACCACGTCCGAACCGCACACCGCGCCGTCCTCGTCGACGATACGTACCTCGGTACCGGGCAGCGGTGCGCCGCAGTCGACGATATGCAGCACATCGAGGTCGTCTTCCGGAACGTCCAGGGCCACGCCCTTTCCGGTGAGTGCCCGGCGCGACACCGAGTCGTAGGCGACCGGCGCGTGCGGGCGATTCACGGTGACCGCGAGCGATGCCTCGGCCATGCCGTAGCAGGGCACCAACGCATCCTTCGGCAGCCCCCAGGCCGCGAACCGGTCGAGGAAACTCTGCACGGTCGGCGGATGGATCGGTTCCGCGCCACAGAACAGGAACCGCCAGCTCGACAGATCGACGCCGTCGAGTTCGGCGTCGGTAACCCGGGCGGCCGCATATCCGTATGCGAAATTCGGTGCCGCCGTGAATGTTCCGCGATACCGGCTGACCGCACGCAGCCAATCCCCCGGACTGCGCAGGAATCGGCTCGGCGGCATGAGCACCGCGTCGATGCCACGGAATACCGGAGTCAGGAATCCGCCGATCAGCCCCATATCATGGTGCAGCGGCAGCCAGCCGACCCAGGTGTCGCCCGCGCCCATCGCGGCGGCCTGTGCGATCTGTTCGCAGTTGGCGGCCAGATTCGCGTGGGTGATCTGCACACCTTTCGGTGTTCCCGTCGAGCCGGAGGTCGCCTGGATGAACGCCAGATCTGCCGGTTCGGGAAGTCTGGGCGCCAGCGTCGGCGCGTCCGGCGAACAGGCCCAGGCGTGCAGCACATCGCCGTCGATGGCGGCCACGGTGTCCGGCAGTGCTCCCCCTGCGAGCACCGACCGCGTCGCGACTACCGCCGCGGGTTCCAGATAGCCGAGCAGCCGAGTGAACTTGTCGCGGAAGATATCCGCCGAACCGAACCCGCCCGGCGTCGCCACCGCGGTCGGCACCGCGCCGAGCACGAGCGCACCGAAGAACGCCGTGACGAACTCCGGGGAGGTGGGCAGACACAGCATAACCCGATCTCCCGGCTCGACCCCCTCGGCGGCCAGGGCGGCCGCGGTGCGTCCGGCCGCAGCCGCGAGATCGTTGTGCCGCCAGGCGATTTCACCGTCGGCGTCACCGCGCTCCGGAACGAAAATCGTGGATGGTGCCGATGTGCCACGCTCGGCGTTGGCAAGTAGCGCATGCACGATCGTCGAATGTCGGGGAACCAATTCCGTCACTGCTCACCCCGCACGTATCGCACGATCTCGCCGACCGTATTCAGCTGCGCCGCAGCATCTTCCGGTATGACGATGCCGAAGGCCTGCTCCAGCTGAATGGTCAGCTCGATAGCGGTCGGCGAATCCAGTCCGTAGTCGATCAATTGCGCGGACGCGTCGATCGCGTCCGCCGAAACCCACAGCACCTCACCGACAATGGCGCGCACCCGCGCCTCGATCTCGGTGGCCGGGGTACCTGCCTGTGTACTCATCCGAGTAACTTCCCTTCCGTCACGCAGGCGCGGACCGACTCCTCGAGATCGACGCCGTCGCCGGTGTCGATGCGGTGGAATCCCACTTCGGGGAAGGCCACCGCGAGGGTCTCGCGTACCTGTAGGTATCCGTCACGCAGGGCTCCGAGCCGCTCTGCTGTTTCATGGGCCTCCTTGGGCCCGTTCCCCGAACGTTCCGCACACCGTGCAGCGGCCTGTTCCGGCGGCGCGTCCAGCCAGAGCACCGCGTCGGGCAGTGTCGTGCGAAAGCGTTCGGCGAAGCCGGGCACGGATTCGGTCACATCCCGGCGCACCAGATCCGCGATCTCCGACAACAACTCCCAGATGTCCGGGGAACTGCCCAGACGCATGGATTCCGACCGCTGCCAAGCGAGGATGTCGTCGAAGGTGCCCGGCCGGTGGCGCTCCAACACAGCCGCGATATCCTCGGCGCGATCGTGACCGTTCCATTCCGGGCGGGCCAGCACGACATACAGCGGCCCGTAGACCAGCAATTCGATCAGCGGATGCCGTTCGAATACCAGCACATCCGGTGACCAGGTGGTCAGGAAGTGCCGCTCCACCGGACCGAACAGCGTCATCTGCAGATACATCGCGGTGGCCTTCATTTCCAGGCTGCCGATTTCATCGCATCCGACGCTGAATGCCTTGAGCTGCTCGGAGAGGTCCGTCAGCGGCACATTGCGGGTGTTGTGGAAGTCCGGGCAGGTCATCGAGGCGAAAGAGCCTGCGCCCGGCGCCAATTCGCGCAGCCGTGCCATGACCGAGGACTTGCCTGCACCGTCGATGCCGACAATCGCGACGCGACGGGTCACCGGTCGTCCTCCCGCAGCTGAGCGAGGACCGCCCTGGTGACTTCGGCGGGTGTGTCGGTGCCGTCCAAGCGGATCCAGCCGAACTCCTCCGACAGCGCCTCCAGCGCATCGTGACTGCGCCGCTGGAAGGCCAGGAAGGTCTCCTCATCGCCGTAGCCGCTCTCGTAGTCGCTGCGCAACTGCTTGCGCCCCAACGCATCCTGCGGACTGACGGCGAGGTAGAAGGTGCGATCGGGTTCCGGGAATCCCGATGCCAGCTTGCGCAGCACCGCCGGATCGCCGCCGTGTGCGACCTCGGTGGCGAAGTACTTGTACCAGTAGGCATTTGCCAGCAGGATGTCCGGGCCGCGTTCGGCGGCGAGGTCGAAGGACAGTTGCATGGCGTGGAACAGGAAGTGCGCGCGACTCAGCGGGGACAGTAGTTTCAGGTAGCCGTAGATCTCGGACGGACTGCGCCACGGCAGCTTCGAGGAGACCTTCGGATCCAGGAACGCATCCCAAATGGTCACGGCGGCAACGCTTTGGCCCTGCGCCTCGAATTCCGCGGCGATGCGGGCCACCTGGGTGGTCTTACCCGATCCGTCGGCACCGGCGATGCAGATCAGGCGTTTGCGTGCGGTCAGTGGTTCATCCGTTCTGGCGGCCGCCGGGCGTAGGTGCTCCGGGGGCGATTGCTTGGGTTCGGCGGGCCACAATGGCACCGCGGGTTTCAGCGGGGCGGGCTCATTCGGCTCGTTGATCGGCAGCTCGTCGGCGACCGGCCGCTCGTCAGGGACCGGGCGCCCGTCAGGGACCGGGCGCCCGTCAGGGACCGGGCGCTCCTCAGGGACCCGGCGCTCCTCAGCGACCCGGCGCTCCTCAGCGACCCGGCGCCCGTCAGCGACCCGGCGCTCCTCAGCGACCCGGCGCCCGTCAGCGACCCGGCGCTCCTCAGCGACCCGGCGCTCCTCAGCGACCCGGCGCCCGTCAGCGACCCGGCGCAGACGTTCCCGCGACCGCTCGGGATCTGCGATGACATCGAGTCCGTGCCCGTTGTCAGAGCCGGACGGCGGCGCAACCGGCTCGGACGAGACCGCGGTCTCCAGCACGCTGATGACCCCCGCACCGCCATCGACCCGGATCCGCTGACCCGAGCGGACCGCGGTCGTCGCACCCGCGACATTCAGCACCGCGGGTATGCCGTATTCGCGTCCGATGACCGCCGCATGCGAGAGCATCCCGCCCACCTCGGTCACCACGGCGGAAACCAGCCCGAGCGCGGGCGTCCACCCGGGATCGGTGAATCGAGTCACGAGGATGTCACCCTCGTGCAGCTGGTCGAGTTCGGCCAGCGAAGTGATCACCCGAGCGGTGCCCTCCGCAATACCTGGACTGCAACCCAGCCCGGTCAGATCACCGTCGCCGATCTCGCGAACCGCGCCCACGGTGACACCACCACCCAGCTCATGCGGTGGCACCAGATCCCGATAGCCCGCGTAAACCGCACGCCGATAAGCGATCTGCGGTGCGAGCGTAGAGATATCCACCCGACCGGCCGCGAGATCACACAGCTCGTGGATCGACAGCTGGAACACGTCATCGGCCTGCTCGAGCGTGCCCGCCGCAGCCAGGCGCATCCCGGCCTCCACGACGTACGCGCGCACAATGGCATAGCACTGCGAGGAAAACTCCCGCATACGTTCGCGCGCAACGAGATACCGGCGCATCCGCTCGATCTGCTTATCCAATGCCTTGGCGTGTTTCACCCGCGTCAGCGGCTTGGCTCGCACCCGGGCGCGCACCGCGGCGAGTTCGTTTTCGTAGCGTTTGCGCTGATCTACCAGCGTCACATCGGGATCCGCGGGCGCGGTGCCGTGTTCGAGCATGACCGCGATCATCGAGCGCACCCGCTCGGGCGCCTCCGACCAGCGCGGGCTGGTGAGATCCAGTTCCGCGTCGGCGTGGAAGCCTTGCTCGTCGAGGAAGGCATCGAGCGCCTTCGTCCATTCGGGACTGTCCAGGCCGTGACCGCCTGCCACCCGGTGCAATTCGACGATGCCGCGCTGCAGCTGCATATGGCTGATATCGGCGAGCCCGCCCATCAAGTCGATGGCCGAGGTGGTCCCGTCGGTCGCGGCATCCACCTTGTCGAGCAGTTGCTTGAAGTCGGTCTGGACGCTGGAGTTGTTGTAGATGGTGGTGAAGTAGGTGCGCTCGGTGGCGGCGTGGAAGGTGAGCAGGCAGTCCGCCAGATCCGCGACGAAGGTGGCCTCATCGGTGTGCGGCAGTTCGCGTGCACGCGCGCGCCACACCGCGTATTTCGCGGGCCACTGCGCCGCGAACGCATCGACCGCCGCCAGTTGATCCTGGTAGCTCTTCTGCACGGCCAGCGCCGCGGGCAGCGCCCTGGCAATGGTCTTCGCATTCGTCGCGGTGCGGTGCGGACCGTCGGGCCCGTAGTCGTTGAGCACACCGAGGTCGTCGTCGAAATGCTGCTCGTCGAAGCCGGGAATGCGGAAGAAGCACTTCTTCACCGCGCTGACATTCCAGTAGGCGCGACCGTAGTACATGGCCATCCAGTCCGGTTCCGCGCCCGGTTCGGCGAGCTTCAACCGTTCGAAGAACTGCTGCATCGAGTACTGGAAGGCGTTGTCGTACAACGAGAACATCATCGGTGTGCAGACCCGCGCCGAGACGCCGCCGTCGCGCAGGTCCGCGTCGGAGAACTGGTCGATATCGGTGCGCCAGCTGATCGCGGTAATGGCCCGCGCCTGTAGCAGCCACAGTTTCCCGTCGCCGTCGATGGCCCATTCGATGTCCTGCGGGCGGTGCCTATGCGCCTGCACCGCGAGCATGAGGGCGGCGAGTTCGGCTGTGGCGGTGGCATTCAGCTCGACATCCTCATCGCCTGCATCCCGCTCGACCACGGTGCCGTCGAACAGCCGCAGCGTGTACCTCGTCGGTGTGACATGCCCGGAGACGAGTCGCTCACCCAGTCCCCGGCAGGCTTCGACGACCGCGTGGTCCTCGATGCCGGTGAGCGCATCGAGGCTGAAACCGACACCGGCACAACGCGCATCGACCATGCGCTGCACCAGAACGGCGACCGATGCACCGGCTTCTCGATAGCCGCGCCGGGCCAGGTAGGTGCGAACTCGCTCGTTGTGCACCGATTCTCGGCACTGCTCGATATGTTCGCGCAAGGCCGCGACATCGGTGATATTCAGGTACGACTCGTACTGACCGGCAAAACTCGCGTCGTCGAGGTCTTCGAGCACACCACTCGAACGGGCGGCGACCGGGAAGCCGCCCAGCGCCCGTACCCAGCCGGTCAGATCCTCGTCGGACACCTCGGCCAGGTCGAGATCGGCCGTGACGACGAATCCGGGCGGCACCTCGAAGCCTGCCACGGTCAATTCGTGCAGGGTGCCCGCCTTGCCGCCGGCGCGGTCCGCTGCGAAATCGGCCGCGCCGAGGAACATCGGGGCAGGGTTGGCTGCGGTGGGAGTTTCGGACACGGTGGGAGCTCCTGTCGGAAGCAGAACCGGGCGCACGTCGTGACGAGCGGCCAGGTCGCGGGCGGCGCGCACGCCTGCCGCGGTCAGGCCGCCGTAGGACGGACTCGCCGTGCGCGGTTCGAAACCGAGCAGAACGGTTTCGGCCATACACGCATAGACGACTCCGGCGGGCAGCCCGGTTTCGGGAAACGGGGGTGTCTGGCCGAGCGGCAGTGCCATGCGCCCGCCCGAGACCAGGGTGATATTCGGTTGCTGGGACACCGCAGGATCCACATCGCCGGGGACCGCGAGATCGACCACGAGCACCGGATGGTCGTCGGCCAGCACGTCGGCGGTGACCACTGGCACGGCCGAATTCGTGGCGGTGAGGACGATGCGACAGGTACGCAGGGCGGTCAGGTCCTCACTGACCGTCACCGCGCCGGGCAGGCCCGTGGCAACGCGCTCGAGCCGGGACGCTGATCCGGTGCGCCCGACCAGGGTCACCGAATCCGCAAGCGGCGCAAGCAGTTGCGCCATAACCGCACCGATATTGCCGAGCGCCCCCAGGATGCCGATCCGGCGATGGCCCGGTTCGAGGCCGGCGAGTTCGGTACGAACCACCTCGTAGGCGCAGGCCGCGGTGAGCGAATTGCCGGAAGTCACCTTGACCGTGTCCTCCACGACATCGCGCGAGGCATCGGTGACGATGGACGTGTACCCGCCGAGCCCGATTACGCTGGCGCCCAGCGCGATTGCCTGCTCGACGGCCTCCAGCACCAGATCGCGCAGCCAGGCGCGATGTCCGGCGCGCTGGCATTCGATGATCTGCTCGGCCGAAATCGGCACCGCGATCAGACATACCTCGACCGTGGCGCCGGTCGGCGACGTGACGAGCTGTCTGGTCAGTTCGAAGGGTTCGGCTACCCCGCGCAGCCGTTCGAACAGTGCGGCGAATTGGCCGTCGGACCATTCGGCCAGCTCCGGTGCGAATCTGCGCAGATCCGCGGCATCGGGCAGATTGGCCAGGAATACCACCCTGGTCGGGGCATTCCAATCGCGGGCGACCTCACGGGTGCGCCGCCGCGATGGTGATCGGCGTTGCGGCACCGGCCAATTCGTGGTGACCGGTGCGGCCAGGTGTGTGAGCAGCCGGGCGTAGTCGCCGCGGTGCAGCAGTGCGGCGAGATCGTCGAGCGCCGCGGTAAGTCGGTCCAGTTCGGCGTCGGCGAGGAAAGCCGAGGGCTGGATGCGCAGTGTGGTCGGCGCGGAGAGCGTTGGCAGTATCCGGATCCGGTGGACGTGCAGCAGATACCCCGCCACCACGTATCCGAACAGCTCCGGATCGCATATTTCGCGCAGCAGCGCCGATGTCGGTTCCGGTGGCGACAGTTCGATACCCTGCAGCAGCCCGCGCCCCCGCACGGCGAGGATCTCCTTGGGCCACCGCCGTGCCACCGCGTCGAGCCGGGAGCGCAGCCGGGCACCGGTATCGCAGATGCGGATCTGGTTGTCCCGCAGCAGGTCCAGTGCGGCGTCGGCGACCGCGCAGGACAGATCGTCATCGGCGAAGGTCGAGGTGTGGTATCGGCCGAAGTCGGCGATCGAGCGTTGCCGGTCGACCAGCAGGGCCGAGATCTTCACCAGCCCGCCGCCCAGCGACTTCGAGAGCAGGTAGTAGTCCGCGCTCACCTGCGACGGCGATGAGGCGAGGAAGGTTCCGGTGCGCCCCATGCCCGACTGGATCTCGTCGAACACCAGGGCCGCCGTGTGCCGATCGGCGAACTCCCGCAATGCCCGCAAGGTCGCGGCCGGGACCTCGCGAACCCCGCCCTCACCCTGGATCGGCTCGGCGAATACCGCCGCGATCGGCGAAATCCTGGTCCACGACCGCACCGGGCGCCCCGTGCCATCGAAGGTGATCCGGCATACCGGACGCAGTTCATCGGCGAACGCATTCGTCACCGCGTCCGGTTCCCAAGTGTCGAGCCTGCGCCGCTCCGGACCGGGCACCACCAGGTCCGCGGGCGTATCGGCGTGCTCGGTCAGGGCGAACGCGCCGGCGGTCTTGCCGTGGAAGGCACCGGCCAGCGAGACGAAAACCGGTCCGCGCCGCCGCAATTCGTCGATCTCGCGCAGCGATTCGGTGAGCATCTGCGCGACCGAGTCGCTGTCGTCGTCGGAGCCGTTGTCGCCCAAGGCGATCGGCCGAACATCGTGCAGGCCGTCGCGCCGAACCCGGCGCAGGGTGCGCCGCAGTTCGTTCTCGAGATCGGCGAGGGAACGGGCGTGCGCCACCGCCGCATGCCGGATCGCCGCCTCCACCGCATCGGCGCCGGTGGACCCGAACGTCACCACGTAGTCGCGACCGCTCCCGGCGGCCACCGCTTCGGAAAGCCTCCGGGCAAGTCGCGCGGCCCCGGGCCGGACACTGCCCTGGGCGACGAACGGCGTCTGCTGATTCAGCCGAGCCGTCGCCACCCGCACCAGCGCCGGATGGTTGTGCCCGAACAGCGCCGCACCGAAACCGCCGACAAGATCCAATACCCGGCTCCCATCCGGCCGGATCAGATAGTCACTTTCGGCACCCGTATACACGACATCCAGGTGGCACGCCCGTAGCAACCGAGCCAGTCCGGGACGGTTGTGCCGGGCGAAATCATCGAATAATTCGTCTTCGGAAACAATGGCGGAGTAATTTATTTGTTCCGAAAACAGAACGCCTGCCGACATGATCTATGCCCCAATACCAGAGTGCCGGTCGGCGGCAGACTTTGCGACCACACAGTCGATTACGTCACGCGCGGTGTACAGTGTCGCAGCCTCCGCATCGGAGATCTCGATCTCGAACGTCCGCTCGAGTTCTATCACGAGCTCCGCTGAGCGGACCGAGTCCAAGCCATAATCCAGCAACGGCGTATTCACATCGATCGACGGCACTTGTAGTCCCCGCGAAAAGAGTTCGCACACCCGTGTACCGACCTCGTTCAACTCGGTCATCGCACGTCCTCCCACGCGCTCGAACGTGCCGCGTCCGCTGCTCGCGCGACGCGGGTACAGAACATCGACTCCGTCGCGAAAACCATGAATCTTGGCTGCTCAGTGCGGAATCCAGCGTCAGCCGAGACTGCGATCACTTGCCCTCCGATACGGCAATCAGGACTGTCACGTCCAATATCTCGTCCATGCGCACAACTGTTGGCAATCACAGCGGTGCATGCACACATCTGTACACCGATGATTTACGACTGGCAATGTGAATAGCCGCGACTCAGAGCCGGTTCAAACTTTCAGCAACTATTTCGCTAATACCACTCGTCGGCGTGCGCGTAACTCGGCTACACCCATCGAAAAGGGGGCGTGCCGAAGCGCCGTCTGAGACAATTCATTCCACGATTCACGGTCACAGACAATTCGTCAATTCGACCACCGGCGGCGGCGCGGGATCATTTGTCAATAAATGCGCTGTTCATACCCGGTTCACTGAGCGGACAGCAGAGTTTCCGAACCGACCTATCGGTACTTTTGTTTTGTATTGAGCGGTAACACATTCCGCGCCGAATGCAAAGTCGGGTAACGGCGTTTTTACGTCGCGCGGCCGGACATGCGCACCGCCCGAACTCTCGGCTAACTTCTGGTCCCGGCGGCGGATGTGACGGCTCTCATTACCCGCCGGTAGCTCCTCTGAAGCGCTGTGACCGGTCACAAGCGCCCGACCACCCGGATAGCGCACTCTCACAGAACCAAGCGAACCGGTCCACATGCCACCCCGGGCAGTTACTGTAAATGCTCCACACAGCTACACCCGTGGCCCAAAAAGGAGTCGCCAATGTCCGTCGACCACTCGACCAGGCCGACCCTGACCCTTTCGGGCAAGCCGATGTCGTCCCCGCTCAAGGACGTCCGCGCGCTGTCCCGGCAGATGGTCGGCCACTTCGTGGACAACGTCATCCCGTGCGCGACGATGCCGGGGGAAGCCATTACCGGCGACTTCACCGCCAGCACCCGCGTCTGCCTCGAGATCGCGGTCAGCATGCTCGACGGCAAGGACATCCCGGAGAAGGTGCAGCGGCTCGAGGACCATGCCGCGGGCTGGGCCCGCGAGGGCGTGCCGATCGACACCATCCTGCACTCCATCCACGAGGGCTTCCAAATGGGCCTCGAGCTGGTGGTTTCCAGTGCGACGATCAAGGACTACGACAATCTCGTCGACGGCGCCAAAATGGTCGTCGAACTGCTCGACAAGCTCACCTCGGCGATCTCGGTGGCCTACATCCGCGAGCTGCGCGCCGTCGTCAGCGAGCACCACACCGCCGTGCACACCCTCACCTCCGCGCTGCTCGGCGGGCACAGCACTTCGACCATGGCGCGCGAATGCGGCATCGCCATCGCGGAGTCGTACGACGTTCTCGCCGTTGCCATTCCACCGCATCGCGACGAGCACAATCCGATGCTCGACGCCCAGGTGGTGGCCCGGCGCAAGTTGCGTCGGCTGCAGGCCGAACTCGCCACGCAGTGCGGCGCGAGCGCACTGTCGCTGCTGAGTGTGGACGGTGGCACCGTGCTGATCCCCTCGGCCCAATTCGACAACGACAAGCTCGAAGCGGTGGTGGCCAGGCTCTCGCACGCCGCGCAGGTCGGCATTACGGCGACCATGGTCGTCGCCACGCCGGAACAGATTCCGAACGCCGCCGACCAGGCGCACGAACTCCTGGACATGGTGCAGCGGCTGCAGGCGGTGGCCGGGCTCTACCGCTTCGACGAGCTCGCCCTCGAATACCAACTCACCCGGCCGGGCCCGGGCCGCGAATACCTGGGTTCGCTGCTGGATCCGCTGGACGAACACCCCGAACTGCTGGAGACGCTGCAGCGCCACATCGGCAATAACCTCAACCGCCAGCGCACCGCCCGGGTGCTGCACGTGCACACCAATACCGTCGACTACCGACTCAAGCGCATCGGACAGCTCACCGGCTTCGATCCGTCACAGCCGTCCGGGCTCTGGTATCTGCGCTCCGCCTTGGTCGCGCGCACGTACCGCACCTGACAACTCGCACTTGATGGTGAAAGGCCCGCCGGATTGTCGTTCGGCGGGCCTTTCACTATCAGGAGGGAATGCCGAGCCCTTCGGCCAGCACCGGCCACGAAGTCTTCAGTGCCTCTTGCCAATAGCCCCACGAGTGTGTCCCGGTGGGCTGGAAGTCGTAGGTGGCCGGGATGCCCAACTGGTCTAGTTCGGTGCGCAGGTTCTGGGTGCACCAGTTCACCGCGGACTCGATGACACCGCCGATCACCAGCTGATTGACGAACCCGCGCGGTCCGGGCTGCATATGACGGCCGTTGTAGCGGTCATACATGCCAGGCACGCCCGTCCCCGTCGAGATGAACAGGTGGATGCCGCGCAACCGGTCGGCATGTAGGTATGGGTCGTTGGCCGCCCACATCGGATCATTCGGCGGCCCATACATATTCACCGTATCGCCCCCACCCCAGCCCTCCACCGCGAGCTTCACGAACTGCTGCCCGACCGGATCGCTGATCTGGGCGCAACCGCTGTAGGCCGCAACCGCCTGATACAGAGCGGGTTTCGCGATCGGCAACTGCAAAACCGAAGTGCCCGACGTGGACAGCCCCGCGATGGCATTGACGCCCGTGGTACCGAGCTCGGCATCGATCAGCGGCGGCAACTCCTCGGTCAGGAACGTCTTCCATTTGTAGAGACCGAGTTTCGGATCGGGCGCACGCCAGTCGGTGTAGTAGCTCCACTTGCCGCCCACCGGCTGCACCACATTCACGTCTTTGTCGGCGAGGAACTTCAGGACATCGGTGTTCTTCTGCCGCGTCGCGCTGTCCTGCCCGCCCCCACCACCGTTCAGCAGATACAACGTCGGCCGCGGTGTCGACCGATCCGCCGGACGCAACACCTTCACCATGATGTCCTGCTGCATCGCAGCGGAATACACCCGCAGCTGCACCGTGCGATCGTCCTCGGCCCACGACCCGGTGATCGACGACGCATCAGCCTTCGCATCCGATGGCACCGCGACCACGCCCGCACCCACAGTGCACACCGCAGCAAGCGCGGCGAACGCACGTACCCAAGGGCGGCAACGTATTTCACCGCTCGCTCGGCCGGATTCGGCAACCACCGCAGCCGTTCGTCCGGCGGAACTTCGTTTCGTCATTCACTTCCTCCACAACCCTGGCGTTCGCCGACTCGCACCGTTCGTCCTCGTCAACGGCGTCGAAACTCTGCCAACGCTAAAACCAGAAAGGAATGATGTTCCGCTGGCACCGGCCGGATCTGGACACCTCACGAATGCCTCCGACACCCCTGGGGATACGGCACAACCCGCGCGATCCTCGGCGGCCGCTGGTGCCCTGCCAGCACAAAGACCCGACGTTCGGTGTGACGACACCGGTCAGCGTTGCACTGCCACGTCGACGAGTTCGGCACGGCTCCGGCCGTACAGCCCGGCCGCCCACAGCGCCACCGCGATGTAGAGCAGCTGTTCGGGTATCCGAATCAACAGCGGAGATGCTGGTGCGCCGTGGAACGGAGTGTCCGATACGGCGGCGTAGATATTGGCGGGCAGCAGTGCGACGAACAGTGCGGCCAGGCCTACCCCGGCAGGTCGACGGGTCGTGGTCAGGACGAGTCCGAGCGCGCCGAGCAGTTCGAGCACCCCGGTCAGGTACACCATGAAATCCGGAAACGGCACGAACGGTGGCACCATCGGCACCAGATCGCCGTGGGTGGGAGCGGGTCCATCGGCGAGGCTGTCGGGCAGGAAATGCGTTGTGCCGGTGAGCATCAGCATCGCGGCGAGCGCATACGCCGCGCACGTCGGCCAGCCGGTGAGTCGCTTGGCTCCCAGCGCACCCGCGAGACGCAGCCCGAGCAGCACGATCAGGAGAAAGATCAGGGTTTCCATTTATGCCTCCGCATGCGTGGGTGTTTGTGGTTCCGGTCGGTATGCCGGGAGCAATCGGATGGTCAGGTAGCCGAGTACGCCCAGCGGCGCGAACAAGATCGTGAACGTCAGCAGTCCGCTGATCAGTACGGGATGGACGCCGCGTGCACGGCTGTCGAAGTAGATCCAGCGGCCCAGAAACAGATCGAATCCGACGAAATGCGCCCACGCTGCCGCCGCGCCCGTACCACCGGCAAGAATCGCTTGCAGCCCAGGCAAGTTCGGCGCGGTGAGCACGGACAGGAACGGCCCGAACTCCGGTAGCACCAGCGTCGCGTAGATCAGCAGCGGCGCCGCACAGATCAGGGGTGACGCGACGACGGTTGGGGTTCGGTGCCAACGCGGCGCCAGGATCATCAGTGCCCAGAAAGGCGCAGCCGACCAGAAGGTGAGATCGAATAGCGCACGGGTCATCGAGTCGCTCCCATCGCGGTCAGCGGTGACGGATGCGTGGCTCGCGGTCGGCGCCGAATGATCACCGTGGCAGATCCGGTTGCAGCAGTGACGATTACGGCGAGTGTCAGTAGTGTCGGTGCGTCCGGATGCACCACGGATTGTCCGCGCAGCGCCTGCCAGGTCAGCACGGCGAGCAGGCCGCCGAAGGTTGCCGCCGCGACAGTCACGAGCGCTGCTCTGGATCGGGCCGATTGCAAGGCAGGGATTCGGCGGGTACCGAGTTCCAGGGCGATGACGACCAGCGCAAGCAGTTGCACCGCATGCATTCCGACAAAATGCGGGATGCGTAGATCACCACCGGTGGTGCTCCAGCCGAGAATCGGCAGGCCCGGTCCGCCGTCGGGGAGGCCGACGGTGTGCGCGCCTTGGATGGCGCTGCCGGTCTCGCGTTGGGCCGGAGTCGGCAGCACCATGAGCATCCCCAGCGCCGCGCCGATCAGCGACAGTGCGGCGCCGTAGCGGATCGCGGCCTTTCGGGCCGGATCCGGCGTCGGATTACCGAACAGAACCAGCGATACGACCAGCGTCGCGACCCAGACCACGATTATGGACAGCCCCATGGTGTCCCACAGCGCCGCATTGAGCGGAGTGGTGAAGTTGAAGTGGCTGGTGGTGCCGCGCACGATCTGGGTCACGATGACAGCCAGTTCCACACCGAGGCCGACGGCCGCCACCGTGCCCGCCCACCAGGCGACCCGCCGCCAGCGGGTGAGCTGGGCGATCAGCCAGGCCCAGGTGAGCGCGTAGATCAGCACCGAGAGCGCGAATTTCACCGCCTTGGCCCAGATCGGCAGTCCGGTGAGAATGCGATCGTCGACGATCAGGCCCCCGATCGAGAATAGAACAAGCAGTGCCATCGCGATGGCGAGCAGCATCAGTGGGCGATGCCAGTGCAGGGCGGTCATGTCGTGTCCTTCGGCAGGAACTCGTCAGGTGTTTATGTGGTGTTCGGTGGCGCGGGACCAGCCGGGGTCGCCGTGGCGGATGAAGCCGATCCAGCGCTCGCGCATGTCCTCGACCAGGGCCTGCGGCCGCTCGCCCATGAGCATCGGTGCGTGCGCCCACGCTGCCGCGTTCCCGAGCAGAAACGGCAGTTCCAGGCAGTGACAGGCACCGAAGGGGCTGGTTGCCGGATGCCAGTCGAACCGGTAGAGCCATGCGGCATTTCCCTGCGCGGCAAGGGTTTCCGCCAAACGCAAGGTAGGAGCACGGAACAGTTGGTGGGTCACGGTGTCGGCTGCGTCGTCGACCATCGCCGCCGCCTCGTCCTTTGTCGTTCCCAGCAGGACCTCGATGCCCCTAGCAGAGACCGACCGCACCAAGTCGTCGCTCACGAGAACACCGTCGGCGACCAGTTGATACGGCGGCGCCGCGCCACCGACGCGGGCCGCGACCGCATACTGCGCCGAGAGCAGCTCGGCCACCGGAACATCGAATAATCGCCGCTGCTCCTCCGACGCAAGACCCAACTCGCTCAACAGCATTCGCGCGGCAGTGGCCGCGTCCTCGAGTGGCGCGGGCGGCATACCGGCAGGGGTGCTCTGCAGGATCGCACGCCGGAAAAGTCCGGCGGTTGCGGTCGGCATCGCGAGTATCGAGAGCGCCCCGCCGGATTGCCCGGCAACGGTGACCTGCGCCGGGTCCCCGCCGAACGCGGCGATGTTGTCGCGCACCCACTCCAGTGCGGCCAGTTGGTCGAGCAATCCGAGGTTGCCTTCGCTCACCCCGGGCAGGCACAGATATCCGAGAACACCGAGTCGATAGTTGATCGTGACGACCACGATGTCACCGTGCTCGGCCAACTCCGCGCCGTCGTACCAGGCCAATCCGCCCGAGCCGCTGGTGAATCCGCCGCCGTGCAGGAAAACCAGCACCGGATGACCCGCCCCGGCCGGTGCCCAAACATTCAGCGACAGACAGTCTTCGGCCTGGCCAATCGTGAACCGACCCATGACGCGCTCCAGCCGTGACGCCAACTGCGGTGCGGCCGGGCCGATCTCGATACAGTCGCGGATGCCCGGCCACGGCTCCGGAGCGCGCGGCGCGCCGAACCGCTCGGCAGTCGCGAATGGAATGCCGCGGAATGCGGTTACCGCACCGTCGGCGCTCCCCCTGATCTTCCCCGCGGCCGTCTCGACGATCATCGCGCGACGAATGTCAGTCCGGCGCCGTACGCGTCACGCGCGGACACAAAGAACCCCGTCGCGGTGGTGCGAGTCGGCGTAACAGTGCTTTCCACAATCCGACGCGCGTGCTCGACATCTTCGACCCGAATGGTCATCGCCGCGAAATACGACGGCGCAGGCACCGGCTCACCAGGCAGCACCTTGTCGGCGTCCGACGCCCGAACGAACTCCAGTCGAACCTCTTTGTGCGCCAACACCGTCAACGAATCCTCGGTGGTCGGATCGACCGCAACGATGCGGCGGTAGCGATCGACGATCTCGTCGAACTCGGTGTCGGCGGCCACGATCGTCACCGCCGCGATCCCGCGCGCCCCGTTCGGATGGTCGAGATACCGTGGCTGGTGCACATATTCGCGGGTCAGGTGCTGGGAGATGCCGAGCAGACCCTCAGACGTACTGCGCGGGTCGATGTGCACCGTGCGGGCGCGCATGGTCCGCACGCCGTCCTCGGTGTCCACGTCACGTTCCAACTCGAGCACACCGGAAGCGGGCAGTCCGGCTTCGATGAGCCCAGCGCTGACCGTCGCGGCGTCGTCGGTCTCCAGATTGAGAATCCGGAATCCATCCGGCAGCCGCTTCGCGTGCCATGGGTCCGGCGCGGCGGCATCCACGATGCCGAACAATTCGATGTACGAGTCGCCGAACACGGCGCATTCGTTGGCGGTGCAACCCAGAATCGCCGGTTCCCCCGGCCGCTGGCTCATCAGGTGCCGAGACCGTGGGGTCAAGGTGAATCCGAAGGACCGGTATCTACTCGTCATCGCATCGAAGTCACTGCCCTTGAGACCGGTGTGGTGGATGGCTCCGATGTACTGCTGGCCCATGTCGTCGTTCATGCGAACGAGCCTGCTCGAACACAGCGTCGAAGACCGCTTATCGGGCGGTCGACGCCGTTTTCGGACATCTGTCTACCCTGATCGGGTGGATTCGGACACCCTCGACGATCTCGACCTGCAACTGCTGCACGCACTACAGATCGACGGCCGGGCCGCATACAGCACAATCGCCCAGGTACTTGGGGTTTCCTCGCGTACCGTCGCCCGCCGCTACGGCCGTCTGCGCACCAACGGACTCGTCCGAGTCACCGGCGTCGCGGCCCCGGGGCCGATCGCTACCGCCGAGTGGATCGTCCGAATCACGGTTCGAGCCAGTGCCGCCGGCACGCTGGCGCGCGCCCTCGCCCAGCGACCGGACACCGCCTGGGTGACGGTGGTGGACAGCGGTACCGAAATCGTGTGCATCTTCCGCATTCCCGACGACGGCCCGGCACCGCTGGCCGGACTCGCCCGGCACGGCGATGTCCTCGATATCTCCGCACACCGGCTCCTGCACCACTTCATGCAACGCCGCTGGCGCGGCCGCACCTGCGCGCTGACCACCGCGCAAATCGAGGCACTGCAACCACCGGATACCGCCGCGACACAGTCGCTCTCGCTGACCGAGCTCGACCACCGGCTACTCGCCGCCCTATCGCTCGACGGCCGTACCTCCTACCCCGACCTCACCCGCCGGATCGGCTGGTCCGAGACAGCGATCCGGCGTCGACTCGACGAGCTTCGACGCGCCGGGATCCTGCGGTTCAGCGTCGAAATCGACCCCGCCGCATTCGGTTTCACCGTCTCCTGCGTGATCTGGATGAGCGTAGTTCCGCATCAGCTCCAGACTGTGGCGACAGCCTTGGCTTCCGACTTCGAGGCAGCATTCATCGGCGCCACCACCGGCGAGCACAATCTGATCGCGATCGCGATCTTCCGCAACTCGGCAGAGCTGTATGCCTACCTCACCGAGCGGATCACCACACTGGACGGCATCGAACGCATGGAAACCACACCGATCGCCTCCCACGCCAAGCGCGACGCCCAAATATTTCGTTAGTCGTCGACGGTCGTTTACTGCGGCATCTCCCCCACCCGCACGTTTGTGTCGATGATTCCGAATACCTCACCCTGTGGCGCGGCGACCATCGCCATCCGGCCGGCAGGCGAGTCGGAGGCCGGCATCAGCACCGTCGCGCCGAGCTCGCCGGCCCGCGCCAACCCGGCGTCGACGTCGTCGAACTGGAACCAGGTCAGCCAGTAGCTGGGCATGGGTTCGCCGGGCATCACGGTGTCGTCGTTCATGCCGCCGGCGGACTGTTCGCCGCCGCGCGGGGTGAACATCGCGTAGATCATGTTCTTGCCGTCGCCGACATCGGCGTAGGTGAAACCGAAGACATCGGCGTAGAACTTCTTGGCGGTGTCGAGCTGCCGGGTGTGCAGTTCGTTCCAGCAGTAGGCGCCGTGTTCGTTGTGGACGGCGGCGCCGTTGTGCGCACGGGCCTGCCAGACGCCGAATGCCGCGCCTACGGTATCGACCCCGATGAACATGCGCCCGGCGTCGAGCACGTCGAAGGGGGGCATGACGACCTGACCGCCTGCCGCACCCACCTTCTCTGCAATCGCGTCGGCATTGTCGGCGGCGAGGTAGGTCGTCCATACCGAGGGCATGGCGGGCTGCGGCTTGGGGCCGATCCCAGCGACAGCCTGCCCGTTCTTCATCCCCATCAGATATCCGCCGGCCTCGTCCCCGCCGCCCTCGATGGTCCAGCCGAACAGATCGGCGTAGAACTCGCTCGCCTTCACCGGGTCGTCGACCTGGCAGTCGACCCAACACGGGGTGCCCTCGGACCAAGGCGTGCTTCGAACAGGCATCTACATCTCCGTTCACTCGTCGATTGCTGCGGTACCGGGCAGACGCGCTGACACCGCCCGAAATGATGCCGATCACATTGTTGTCTAGTAGTGAACCAGCATCACTGGCCGATGTCTTGGAGTTGCCGAACGTTTACAGACACCACACGGGTTCGGATATGCGAATACCCACCGGGCCGATTTGTGCGGATCGGCCCGGTGGGCACGCCGCCACGCGCCTACTCGGATGTCACAGTCGGCCACCACCGCCGATCAGCCACGGGTTGAAGGCGCAGTCCAGATTCGGATGGCCGGCCGGGTCGAGCGCGTTGAGCGCGATCGACAGCGCGCGCGGCGAGTACATGATCGTCAGGTGGTCGGAGAGGTCCTGTTCGCAACCGTCCTGCAGGGTGATGTTGTGGACGGTCACGCCCGGACCCGCCTTCAGGAAGGTCAGGTCGTAGGGGTTGGTGACCTCGTCGTAGCGAGTTCCGACCACGGTGTAGTCGACGCCGGGAATGGTGTCGCCGTTGGCGTTGAGCTGGTTCACGAAATCCGAGCCGATGGTCTGCTGAATGCCCGCGTGACCGACGAAGATCTCGATGAAGCCGAGAATGTCGATCCCGAAGTTATTGATGGCCCGGCCCAGTGCGCCGATGCCGTCGAGGCTGGTGCCGTGGTGCGTGGCGCCGAAGGTGACCAGATTCTTCACCTTGGCCGCACCACCCTCGAACTTGGTGTACCAGTTGGCCAACGAACCGCCCTGCGAGTGGGCGACGATATCGACCTCGGACGCGCCGGTCGCGGCGAGTACTCGATCGACGAAGGTCGCGACCTGTTCGGCCGAATCCTGGATATAGCCGGTGCCCATCACACCGGGCAGCACCGATCCGAGACCGCCGCCTTCCAGCAGGTTCGAGCGTCCGTAATTGAAGGTGAAGACACAGAAGCCCGCATCCTTCATCGGCTGGCCCATGTAGGCGAACCCGTTGTAGGCGTTCATCCACGTGCCGTGCAGTGCGACCACCGGGCGCGGGTGTTCGGCGGTCGGCTTGCAGTTCCAGTCGTTGGTGCCGGGCGGCGCGACATCGGGATTCAGCAGACCGTAGCCGAACGCGGCCAGCCACGCTGTGCTCGGCGGGCCGTAACCTACTGTGTCACTGGCGTATCCGCCCGATGATCCGGAACTGCTACCGGAGCCGCCGTAGCAATCACCGGAGCCATTGCCCGATCCCGCACCGCTACCCGAGGTGCAGGCCGAACCCGAACTGCCCGCGCTGCCGGAATCGGCAGCGACCGGCGCCGCCTTCCGGCCCGCGGCGATGTAGTCGGCCAATGTCTGCTCCGTCGGCGCCGGATCGGGATTCGCATTGGCTGCGACCCCGGTCACACTCATGGCGAGCACCGAGACGCCCATCATCACCGCGGCGCTGACCGACCGACCGCATCTACTTCGTTTCATGACATGCCTCCTGGAGAACGACAGCGTTCGAGTCGCAGCGCCGAGGTATGTCGGTCGACGGCACCGAAACTGCGCCAACGCTAAAGCCGGGTGCAGGCGAAACCCATACGGCGGCAAGGTAACTGGATACCTCACGAAACGGCTTTGTCTCCATTAGGGGTGCGACACAAAGACGGTTTCCGGCGCCGCGGTAGCGGACACAATTCGCACGATCGAATTCGGTGAATTCTCCAGATCACCAACGGATCACGAGGAATTCGCGATATTCGGCACGACCATGGTTCCACCTTTTCCAACCGTCGGCGGCCACCCGACGGCTAATGAGTGGAGCAGCCATGTTCGACCCGATCGAGTCCACCGTCCGTTTCGGCCGCGGCGTCGCGCGGATGACCGCGGGAACCGTGCTCGGTGCCGTGACGGTGGCGGCATTGCTGCACAGCCGGCCTGCGGTCCGCGCAATGGAGTCACCGAGGCGCAGACGATGGCGGATTGGCTTATCGGACACGGCATTCCGGCCGAGCGCGTCCATATCGAGCCCGAGGCGGTGTCGACCGCGCAGAATGCCGAACGTTCGGCTCGGATCATGCACGACATCGGCATGCGCGACGCCGTCGTGGTGACCTCCGCAGACCATATCGACCGGGCCGCGGCGCTTTTCGGCGATGCCGGAATAGCCGTCGTCGCCACGGTCACTCCCGAAAAGGTACCGCCGCTCGTTTGGGAGTTCGGGCCGAGACCCTGAGCCGCACCACATTCCGCAACACAGGAGCAAACATGAACAAGAGCGCCGTCGATGCTGCTGCCGCCCCAGCCGACCAGGTCCGCGCATTACTCGACCACCGATATCGATCCGCCACCACCTACGAGGTCGGACGGGAAAAGATCCGTGAATTCGCCCGCGCGATACAGGATTTCCACCCCGCACATTGGAACGAGGAGGCGGCCGCGCAGCTCGGCTTCGACGGTTTGATCGCTCCGCCCACATTCTCCTCGATAATCCTGCTCCGGGTCCATCGCGAAATACTCGATACCCTCATCACCGGCTACGATTCGCACCGGATCCTGCACGCGGACCAGGTGCTCGATATCGGTCGGCCACTGGTCGCCGGCGACCGGATCACCTGTGATGTCTATTTCGAATCATTCCGGCATTTCGCCGGTTACGACGTACTCGCGGTCAAGAGCGTATTGACCGACCAGCATGGCGAGGTGGTCCAGACCGGGTCGACGGCTCTGCTGGCACGCACCAGGCCGGAGGGCGCGGGATCGGCGGAGTGGGTCGGCCGGATCGCCATGCACTCCACAGATGCGCCGGGTACGCCCGGCGTCGTTGTTCCGGGCGACGGCGACGCGATCGTGGCACCGATCTCATCCCGCGCACCGCGAACCATGGTCGATTTCGACTCTCTTACGGTCGGTACGGAGCTGCCGGCCCGGATCGTACATCTGTCGCGCGGTGACCTGGTCAATTATGCCGGGGTGACCGGTGATACCAATCCGGTGCTGTTCAGTGAGCAGGCCGCCAACGCGACCGGTCTACCGACCGTCGTCGCCCCCGGCATGCTCAAACTCGGCCTGGCCGCCGGGTACCTCGGCGGCTGGCTCGGTGACCCGGCGGCTGCCACCCGATTCCGCGCCCAGTTCGCGCATTACACGCACTATCTGCACATTCCGCCGCTACAGGCCAGCGCCATCGAATTCCGTGGTCGGATAGCCTCACTCGATTCGCATCGCCGTAAGGCCACGGTCGCGCTGGACGCAAGATCGCACGGCCGTAGGCTTTTCGGCTACGCGGCGGCGGAAGTCCTTTTCCCGAAGCGGGATTGAAGTCCGGTCAGCCGCGCGAGTCTGCGATGTGAGTCCAGCCGCGCGGCGCGGTCGTAAGTGCTGGTGTGGACCAGGATTTCGTCCGCGCCGGTGCGTGTGACCAAGGCTTCCAACGCCTCCGCGACCTCATCCTCGGTACCGTGGATGTGCTCGCGCAGCGCCTCATCGAAGATACGGCGTTCCCGCTCGGTCATCGTCATGGATTCGATCTCCGCGGGTGGAATCAGCACCGGAAACTCACCGCGCGTACGGGAATACGCGCTCGACCACGCCTCGGGCAGCAACAGCCGATGGGCTTCGGCGGTCGAATCGGCGATCACCACCGCACCGGATACGACGACATACGGTTCGGACCCCCAGGGCGTCGGCCGGAATTCCGCGCGATAGTGGTCGATCGCCTCGACCATGCGCCCCGTTCCGGCGATCGAGGCGATGACCAGCGGCAGGCCGAAACGCGCAGCGCGCTCCGCACCGGAGCCGGTGGCCAGCAGGAATGCGGGTACCCGCAACCCCTCCGCAGGCCAAGCGTGCACACCCGACTTGCCGCGCGTGAAGTATTCGAGCACATCGGTGAGCTGCTGATCGAAATCGTCGGCGTCGCTCTTGCCGTGTCCGAGCGCCCGTCGCACCCCATCGGTGAAACCCACCGAACGCCCGAGCCCCATATCGATCCGCCCTGGGTACAGCGATTCCAGGGCACCGAATTGCTCGGCCACGACCAATGGCTGATGGTTCGGCAGCATCACCCCGCCGGTCCCGATTCGGATCCGCGAAGTCACCGCAGCGGCAGCCGCGGCCAGCACGGTTGGCGCCGAGCCTGCGACGCCGGGCACGCTGTGGTGCTCCGAGACCCAGAACCGGTGATATCCCCAATCCTCGGCCGAGCGCGCGAACTCCACGGTCTCCCGCAGTGCCTCCGGGTGGCTCTGTCCGCGTCGTACGCGCGAGCGATCCAGAATCGAAAACCGCACCGCATCGAGTACCGAAGTCATATGTGTGTCAACACCCCGGGCGCCGCCGCATTCCACCGCGCGGATCGTTGTGGATGGAACAATGGGAATCACACCTGCGTAACCCGGTAGCCGGTCCTGCGGTCGTCGACGCGTATCGCGGCTCGGCACGAACGTCGAGCTCGACGTGGAGGCGCGAATGTCCCGGATCGGCCAGTTGTTCCAACGTGTGAGCCGTCGCACCACCATTGTGTTGGGTATCGCGCTAACGGCGGTGATCATGTTGGCGGTTACAGCGGTGCTGGTCGCGGTGCGTCACACCGATCGAGTTGCCAGTGGTGCATGTCCGGACGACCCATCGGGCTCGGCTCCCGGCTGGGCGCCGTCGAACGATCAGGTGGACGTGCCGATCGATGCACATCCGTTCGTCGGGAACGGCTATCTCGGATTGCGTGTGCCACCGCGCGGCATGGGATACACCGCGACCGATGAGACGACCGGCTGGCCGCTCTACACGCCCGCCTACGACGGCGCTTTCGTCGCCGGTCTTTATGCGCACACTCCGGGTGTAGCCGACAACCGCGAGGTCGCCGCGGCCATTCCGAACTGGTCCGGATTGCTCGTCGGCGTCGGCGAGCACACCTACTCGCCCGCCACACCCGCTGCTCAGATCTCGAACTTCACGCAAACACTGCACCTGCGCTGCGGACTGGTGCGGACCCGGCTGACCTGGAGCGCGCCCGATGGCAAGGCCACCGATCTGGTCTACGACGTGCTCACCGACCAGGCGGATCAGCATGTCGGCGCGGTGCACGTCACGGTGATGCCGCACTGGTCGGGCGAGATGGTCGTCTCCGATCTCGTCGACGGCGCCGGCGCGCGTCGGGTCGGCCAGTCCGAGGTCGGCGCTCGCGATGACGACACCATCCGGGTCGGATTCCGTGCCGACGGCACCGATGTCGGCGGCGATATCTTCTCGGTGCTGCGGCCGGGGGCGGGTATCGCTTCGAACGCGATTCAGCCGATGCCACTGGGCCGCGATCTCAGTGCGCGCCAGGATGTTCGGTTTCCGGTGCGCGACGGCGGCACGTATCAGTTGGCGAAGTTCGTCGGGGTCGACACCACCCGTACCTCTCCTGATCCGGCGGCGACCGCGCTCGAGTCGGCACAGCGGGCCGTGCGGACGGGGTGGGCGAACCTGCTCGCGGAAACATCCGCGGCCTGGCGGGCACGGTGGCGCGGCGACATCGAGGTGCCCGGTCAACCCGATGTGCAGACCTGGGCGCGCGGTGCGCTGTATTCGCTGTATTCGAGCACGAACTCCCAACAGGACAACAGCATTTCGCCCGTCGGGCTCAGCAGCGACAACTATGGCGGCGCGGTGTTCTGGGATGCGGACATCTGGATGTTCCCCGGATTGCTGCAGTTCGCACCGGAGTTGGCGAAATCGGTGGTGGACTACCGCTTTCGGACATTGCCCGCCGCCCGAGCGAACGCCAAGCGGCTCGGCTACCGTGGCGCGTTCTATCCGTGGACCAGTGCGAGCCGTGGCGATCTCGACGAATGCCACAGCTGGGATCCGCCGCACTGCCTGACCCAGATCCATCTGCAAGGCGATGCGTCCCTGGCGGCCTGGCAGTACTACGCGGCCACCGGCGATACCGGCTATCTGCGCGAACGCGGCTGGCCGGTGCTGCGCGCGCTCGCCGAATTCTGGGCCTCGCGGGTGACGCGCAACGACGACGGCAGCTACTCGATTCGCAATGTCGCGGGTCCCGACGAGTACAGCAACGGGGTGGACGACGCGGTCTACACCAATGCTGTCGCCGCCCTCGCCCTGCGCAATGCCACCCGCGCGGCGCAGATTCTGGGCGAACCGCACCGGCCCGAGTGGACCGCGATCGCCGATGGGCTGCGCATGCCGTTCGATCGCAATCAACGGATCTTCGTCCAATTCGACGGCTACACGGGCACTCCCATCAAACAGGCCGACACCGCACTACTGATCTATCCCCTGGACTGGCCGATGCCGCCGGATGTGGCGGCCAATGTGCTCGAATACTATTCGGAGCGAACCGATCCCGACGGTCCAGCGATGACCGATTCGGTGCACGCCATCGACGCGGCGAGAATCGGTGTCCCCGGCTGTGCCGCCGACACCTTCCTCGAGCGCGCCGCACGCCCGTTCGTCCGCGCCCCCTTCGGCCAGTTCGCCGAAGCCCGCGGGGCCAAAGTCGGATCGAAGGACCCGCTCGCCGGTGCGCCCGCCTTCACCTTCGTCACCGCGGCAGGCGGCTTCCTGCAGACTTTCACCAACGGCCTACTGGGCCTGCGCTTCGACACCGACGAAATCCGGATCGCCCCAACCCTTCCACCCGAACTCACCGACGGCCTCACCATCCGTGGAATCCACTGGCAGGGACGAACTTTCGACGCCACCATCGGTCCCGATAAAACCGAACTGACCTTGACCGACGGACAACCGCTACCGGTCCGAACCGATACCGAAACCCACCGCCTCGACAGCGAACTGACCGTTCCGACCCGGCGCCCCGACCGGACCCCCACCGACAACCTGGCCCGCTGCAAACCGGTCACCACCAGCTCCGACGAACCCGGCAAATATGCCGAAGCCGCCGTGGACGGCACCCCCGCCACCAGCTGGTCCCCCAACACCCCCACCGCCACCCTCACCGTCGACCTAGGCCAGGAAACCCACATCGCACGGATCCTCCCGCACTGGACCGCCCCCACCCCAACCACATTCACCACCTCCCTCGACAATCAGACCTGGACCCCGATCACCCCCGACCCAACCACCGGAACCCTTCCCACTCCCCTCTCGACCCGCTACATCCGCCTGGAACTCTCGACCCCAACCCCGCACCCCACCCTCCGAGAACTCGAAATCACCGGCCCCCGAACCTGATCCGCACTCCTGGGCGCTCCGATTGGTTCCGGTGCACAATACGGGCACGTCACCCCGGGTCGGGCCCTAGCATGAGACGGGTGCGTCAGTTGCTTTCGCTCTTGTTCCTCCCGCTCGCAGCCTGCGCTGACCCGACAGCGACGCCGAGCGCAACGACCGTTACGACCACGGATTACGTCCGCACACCGGCGGATTGCATCAAGTTGGAAATCACCGCGCTCGTTGTCGAGCCCGGGCACGGCTATATCTCCGGCACGCATGCCGAATGGCTGCCCAAGGGGCAGTTCGTTCGCGTTCGAGTGGCGATTGTCAACGCCGACAACACATTCCATACGACCCACACCACCGACTACCAACTCGACGACGCCGCGGGCACCACACATCCGGTCAGCAACGATGCCATGGCCATCAAACGTCAACCGACCGAGGTGACCATCGGTGCCGGGAACCGACTGGAACTCGATCTCTGGTACGACATTCCACTCGACACCACAGCGAAACTCCTGCGCGACAGCGCCTGTGCCACCACGACAACACTGCCCGGTTAGTCCGCCACCTTCAGCGCCAATCGGTCCAGCGCGTCGGCCGCGTACCACTTGGCCGCGGCGGCGGATTGCCGGCGCAGCCGCGCGAGATAGACGAGCTACCGACGCGCCGCACCAAGACGAGCCTCGCCGGCTCGGAGTGTCGAGTGAATCAGTGCGGGTCGGGCAGGCCGAGCGCCGGTGCCAGCACGCGCCAGGCCCGCGGCAGCTGGGCCTCGAAGTCGGGCCAGGTGTGCATACCCGTCGGGGCGTAGTCGACGGTGGCCGGGATATTCAGCTCCGCCAGTCGTGCCGCGAAGCGTTCGGTACACGAGCGCGCACCGGCCTCGAGGGCCAGACCCCCGCCTGCCGTCTTCAAGGCTTCACCGAGGTCGGACGCACGCGATACCGCGACAAGGTCGGCATCGGTCGGCAGGCCGGTCGCCGCGGCCAGGTAGATCGAGGTGCCACGTAGCTGCGGTGCGCCGAGCAGGCTGTCGTGCGCACTCCACTCCGGCGATCCGGGTGGGCCCCAGAGGTTTTCGACATTGCCACCGCGCGACGCGACGGTGATCGTGGTGACCGCCCGGCCGAGATCGTCTGCGGTGGAATAACATCCACTCATTCCCGCGACCGCACGGTATCGCCCCGGATTCCGCTGGGCAAGCATCATGGCCGCCTGCGCACCCATGGACACACCCGCGATCGCCCGCCGCCCATCGGTTTTCAGATACGACTCGATAATCGGCGGCAGCTCGGCGGTGAGAAAGGTTTCCCAGCGGTTGACCCCGAGAGTGGCGTCGCGGCGCAACCAGTCGCTGTACATGCTCCCGGTGCCACCGCTGGTCAACACCACATCGACCGGTTTATCCGCGAAGAACTCCGCCGCATGCCCCTTGGTCAGCCACCCCGAGACCGCCTCGCCGTCGACGCCATCGAGCAGATACAGCAGCGGACGCGGTCCGGAACCGCTGCCGTGCAACACATCCACCGTGATGACCCGACGCATGGCGGCCGACGCGATGGCGAAACGTTCGTGCCGCGGCCCGACCGTCTCGATGCTGATAGTTCCGGTCCGTGTCATGGCCGGATCGACAGCGGGCGGATCCGCGACTGCGGGCACGGACGCCAGCGTGGCGATGAGGGCCATCGCCGCCGCGGTGATCGGTGCTCGAAAACTCATAGTACGACGGCGGCTCGATTCGCCTGTCTGGCCGCGGCCCGGTCGCGCTGCTCCTCGAAACGTGTTGCCTTGATGGCTAATTCGTCGAGGTAGGCGCCGAGCTCGTCGCGGGCGCGCTCGCCCTCGTCGGACAGATCGGTGCGCTCGAAGACATTCCAGGCGCGCAACACCGGCCGCAGCACGACATCCAGATGCTGACGCAAGTCGTAGATGCCGTTTTTGGCCAGTACCACCGCGTTTCGCCGGAAGTTGGGCTGAGTGAGTCCGGGCATCTGGAACCGCGTGACGATATCGGTGACCGCACGCATGGCCTCGTCGGGTGCGAGGTCGAGGGCGGCGGCACTGAGGTTGCGGTAGAAGATCATATGCAGGTTCTCGTCGGCGGCAATCCGTTGCAGCATACGCTCGGCGACGGGCTCATTACAGGCGGCGCCGGTATTTCTGTGACTTATTCTGGTCGCCAGCTCCTGCAACGTTACATATGCGACCGAACGCAGGAACTGCGGGCCTTTCTCCGGCTTCGCGACACCCGTTGTCATATGCGCCATTCTGGCCTGTTCCAGGGCCACCGGATCCACCGCGCGAGTGACCACCAGATAATCGCGCATGACGATCGCATGACGGTTTTCCTCCGCGGTCCAGCGCCCGACCCAAGTGCCCCAGACACCGTCCTGCGAAAACGACTCCGAGATCTCCCGGTGATAGGAGGGCAGATTGTCCTCGGTGAGCAGGTTGGTCACCATGGCGGTCCGCGCGACCTCCGACAGCCGAGATTGTTCCGGTTGCCAATCGATACCGCCCATGGCGGCGAAATTCCGGCCGTCGTCCCACGGCACATAGTCGTGCGGGTGCCACTCCTTGGCCTTGCGCAGATGCTCGTCGAGATGACGTTCGGCGACGGGCTCCAGTTCGCGCAAAATGTCGAGATCGGTCAACGCGGTCGTCACACGTGCTCCTTTGTTCACTCCCCGAATCGACCATAAGCGGGCTTGTTCAGGCCGAACGGGTGATTCGACGATCATTGGGCGAGGTGACGACAGCTCGACGACCTGGCTGGAAACCGTCACAACCCGGCAGATCGGCCAGCCGATAGAGCCCCGGCTCCCAGCCTTCGGCGAGAAGTCGGGCGAGCCGTTCCTGTGCCGATCCGGCCAATTCGGGAATCCGAGCGGTTTCACCGGAGGCCACCACCGCGGTCAGCGGTACCTCGGCAGCCTCGCTGACCAGCTCGAGCACGTCTGGAGTGAGTGCGAGCGGTGTCATGGCGGATACCTCGTCGATCGGCACCAGGACCGTGCCGCCCTCATCGGACAGCAGCGACAGTGCCCGGGAACCGAGCGGCATCGCCAGCGCCGCCTGCACCCGGCGCAACTTCCGTCGGGCCGCGGACGGCGCACCCAGACCGCGTCTTCGCTCGTCCGGATGTGCGGGAATCGCGAGGGCGACGACTTGATAGGACGCGGCGACGTTGATGCCGGCGCGACCGGCCAGCCGTGCAACGCCGTGCCCGCTGAGCAGCGCCGATACCAGAGTCTGTGCGGCGGTCTGCTGTTCCCGGGCGACCTGGCGGTGTTCATCCAGATAGGCCGTGGATGTCGCCGTCGTCACCATTTCCAGCACGCGCACGATCAATCCGGCCGCGGCCGCCACCTGATCGGCATCCTCGTCCGCCGCCTGATCGGCAAGGAATTCCAGTCCGACCCGCACACCGTCGTGATAGGCGTCCAGCACAGTTTCCAGCGCCACCCCCTCGCGGGCCCACCGCGCGGCCGATCCGGTGATCACCGCGGGCTGCTCCGGGACCGGATCCAGCTGCGGTTCCAGCACTTGCGCGGCCTCCGCCAAACAGGTGCGCGTGATAGTACCGAGATCTCCGCGCTGCGTGCGCCGGGCCTGAAAAGTCAAATGTTCGACCAGTTTCGATTCCAGGCTCTTGCTGCCCGAACCAGCCTGTCTGCCCACCATGACTCCGAAAGGCTAGCGGCATTCGTACCGAAATTGCATACCCGGCCCGCTAATTAGGAAAGTCATCACACCGTGCCGAACAGCTTGGGCGAAATCACAAGCAGCGGAGCGATTCTCGGTCCAATATTTCCGGTCATTCGGATGACCGGATATAGTCGGCGACACCGAGTGCTCCACGGGGACACTGACGCGGGTGCGACACTTCGGCGCGGTGGCTGTAACGCCCGGCGATGATCCACCGACGGCACCGAGGACGGCACACCCGGCGGACCGGTGAGCCGTCCCATGACTAAAGTTGAGTCCCTGTGCTGCGGGTCCTACACCCGATAGCATCGAGCGCCTTGTACCGTTCGGTGGACCCGGACAGTACAGGCGACTAGTTCGAAGGATGGCATACCCCATATGAGCGGCACGCGAGAAAAGCTCGAGGAACTCCGGGACATCCTGGAGCTCGCCGAGGAACCCGCCGGCGAGACCGGCATCGCGAAACGCAAGAAAAAGGGCATACCGAGCGCGCGCGAGCGCGTGCGCATGCTGTTGGACCAGGGCTCCTTCGTGGAAATGGGCGCGCTGGTGCGACAGCCGGGCAGCACCGACGGCATGTACGGCGACGGTGTGGTGACCGGCCGCGGCTACATCGACGGCCGGCCGGTCGTCGTCATCGCCCACGACCAGACCGTGCACGGCGGTTCGGTCGGCGAGATGTTCGGCCGAAAAGTCGCCGCCGCAATGGAGTTCGCACAGGAGAACGCCTGCCCGGTGGTGTCGATCAACGATTCCGGCGGCGCCCGCATCCAGGAGGCGGTGACCTCACTGGCCTGGTACGCGCTGATGTGCCGACGCCAGGAGGATCTGTCCGGCTTCGTGCCGATGGTGGCGGTCATGCTCGGCAAATGCGCGGCCGGGTCGGTCTACGGTCCGGTGAATATGGATGTGCTGGTCGCGACCGAGAAGTCGTATATGTTCGTCACCGGCCCGGAGGTGATCAAGGGCGTGACGGGCGAGGTGGTCAGCGCCGACGATCTCGGCGGCGCCGCCGCCCTGCAGGCCAATGGCACCGTGCACCATGTCGCCGCCGACGAGCAGGCCGCCTTCGACTGGGTCCGCAGCTATCTGAGCTACCTGCCGTCGAGCTGCCTCGAACAGGCTCCGGTGGTGAATCCGGGACTGGAACCCGAAACCACTGCACACGACCTCGAGCTGAACTCGATCATTCCGGATTCCGACCGGTCCGGTTACGACATGCACGAGGTGCTGCTGCGCATCTTCGACGACGGCGAGTTCCACGAGATCAGCGCTGGTACCGCCCAGAACCTGATCACCGGATTCGCCAGGGTCGACGGTCGCAGTGTGGGCGTGGTCGCCAATCAGCCGCAGGTACTCGGCGGCGCGCTGGACGGACTGTGCTCGGATAAGGCGGCATATTTCATCCGGCTGTGCGACGCCTTCGGCCTGCCGCTGATCTTCGTCGTCGACACCCCGGGGGTGCTGCCCGGTCTCGAAGAGGAACGCAATGGCGTCATCAAGCGCGGCGGCCGGTTCTTCCGCGCGGTCATCGAGGCCACGGTGCCGATCGTCTCGATCGTGACGCGCAAGGCCTACGGCGGCGGCTATGCGGTGATGGGCTGCAAACCGCTGGGCGCGGATCTTGCACTGGCCTGGCCGACGGCACAGATCGCGGTAATGGGCGCCGAGAGCATGGTCGGCATCATCGGCCGCAGGCAGCTGGAGGCGACCCCGCCCGACCAGCGCGCTACCGTGCGCCAGCAGATGATCGACTTCTACAACGCCACCGTCGCCACTCCGTGGACCGCGGCCGAACGCGGCTACATCGATGCCGTCGTCGAACCGTCGCAGACCCGGCTGGAGATTCGCAGGGCGCTGCGCCTGTTGCGCGAGAAGGGCGCGGTCAGGAAGCACAACCCGCGCAAGCACAGCCTCTTCCCGGTCTAGTCGTCGGCCCGTTTGTGTTGTGTCACAGCACAAACGCGTATCGGTCGTGTGATATCCGATGTTGGTTCGCTCGCCACGCGGCCCGATACCGCTGTGCCCTAACGTCATCCGTGCCCGACCCGTGTTCGCCGCACGACGGCCGGGTACGCGGCGCGCCCACCGAGAGTGTCCCTACCCACTGGCGAGTGGGCGCGCCGCACTTGAAACTAGGCCTGATCCGGACGTGTCCCGTGGTTGCCCCAAGTGCGTTCCACCGTGGCCCATTCGGTCTCCCACAACCGGGCCCTGCGCCGATCGAGCGCGCGGCGCAGCAGTGCGTATCCGCAGCCGAAACAGACCGCGATCCCGAAGACCATGCCCGTGGTGATCAGCAATGCCTTGCTCAGTGCCCGGGTATCCGACGGCGGCTCGGTGACCTTGCCCGAGCCGTCGAGCCAAATCTTCACCGTGGCACCGGCTTTCATCACTCCGGTGGCCTGGTAGTCGCTGGTGTGCGTGACACCGTCGGCGTCGCGCCACTGCACCCGAGCCGGGGTGATGGGCGCGTAGAGCGGCGCTTTGCCGACCTCGAGCACGGTCGCGTCGACTTCGTGTAACTGCGCCGCCTCGGCGCGCGCGATGCGGTCCTCCGTCTGGTAGATCCGGCCGCCGATCGCCATCGACAGCACCGGGGCGATGATCAGGAACAACAGCGTGAGCACCGCGGCGACCGCCAGTTGCAGGCGATCCTCGCGGCGGCGCATCGGATTTCGATCCAGGCCGACCCGGCGGCAGGTGCGGCGGACAACGCTGGGTGACCCGGTTGCTGCGGTCATGACGATGACACCTCGCTCTGGAATTCAGCTGTCAGCCCGTTAAGGGTGTCGAAGAATGTGTCGATGAGATCGGGGAGTCCGTCGGTGTCCGAGCCCGCGCCCCAGACCTGCAGTGCGGCGATGAGCAGTCCGGTCCCGGCCGCAACAGCCGCCTCCGGACGCCGGTCCACCGCGGGATCGACATCGAGTCTGGCGGCGATGATCCGCACGGATTCGCGCTGCCCGTCGAGTCGGATGCGCTGATAGCCTGCGGCCAGTGTCGGTTCCGTCTCGAAGAGTTGGAACAGCGCCCAGCGTCGGGCCAGGCGCGCCGCCTTCGCGCCGGTGTGCTCGGTGGCCAGCCAGTCGTGCAGGGCATTGCGGTAGGCGACCAGCGGCGACTCGCCAGCGGGCCGGCGGCACAGCGCCTCGTTGAACAGGTGCACATCCTGGTCGATTTCACCGAGCACGGCATCCTCGATGGAGGAGAAATGACGACTGAAGGTCCGCCGGGTGACCCCGGCGCGCTCCGCGATGTCCTCGACGGCCACCGCGCCCAACCCGCGCTCGTTGAGCAGATCGAATGCGGCGCGCGACATTGCCGCGCGACTGCGGAGCGTGCGCAGCCGACGGCCGTCGAGGTCGACCGCGTCGTCGATACCCATATCCGCAGTCTACGCCCTATTGTCCCATCGGGACATTAGTTCGGTGTGATTCGTATCAGGGTTTCCGTGCCAGCCCGGTGACGATGAGCTGCTCCCAGACGGTGAGCTCGCGCCCCGGGCTGCCGACCGACGCCGCGTCACCGGCGGCCACATCCGGTCGCCACTGCGCCGATGGAACGATATCGGGTTCGAGGACTTCGAGGGCGCCGAAGAGGTCGCGAATCTCCTCGGTATCGCGCCAGCGGCCGCGGCCGAAGGTAGCCTGCAGCTTCTGTTCGGCCGCGGTGGTCTCCGGATTGTGCCCGGATCGGAAGTGCGTGATCAATACGTGACTGCCGGAAGGAATCTGGTCGTTCCAGAAGCGCACCACGGCGGCCGGATCCTCGTCGTCGTTGAAGTGGTGCAGGATCGAACTGAAGATGACGCCGACGGGCTGCTCGAAATCGATCAGCCGCGCGATATCCGGATGATCGCGGATCGACTTGGGATCGCGGGCGTCGGCCTGGATCACCGTGGTGTTCTTATCGGTAGCCAGCAGCGCACGACCGTGTGCGAGCACGATCGGATCATTGTCGACGTAGACCACCCGGGCGTCGGCGGTGTGCCGCTTCGCGACCTGATGCACATTGTCGGCGGTCGGCAGACCGCTGCCGAAGTCGATGAACTGCCGCATCCCCGCGCGGGCCATATCGCGCACCCCGCGGGTCAGCGCCTGCCTGCTGGTAAAGGCGATCGCCACCGAACCTGGCAGGTTCAGCTTGAAGTGATCACCGATCTCCTGGTCGACCAGGTAGTTGTCCTTGCCGCCCAGCAGATAGTCATAGACCCTGGCGATACTCGGTTTGCTCTGATCGATTTCCCGGTCGAGCCGAGTCGTGGGCGCAGCATCGTCGGTCATTGTCAACACCTTCGTCCACGGGACCTGTGCGGTTCCTATCGTATGAGACCCGGCATCACACCGTACGCACTTGACGAACCCGGCATGGCAGCGCACCACGCCGAGTTCGATTGCCCCGCTTATTATTTTCGGCTTATCACCGCGAATCGCCGGGCGCGGCCGGGTGATCGAGCGTCTCCGGATGCCGTTCGCACAGGGCGCGCAGCAACCCCGGGGAGTACTCGGGTGGCGCGGCATGCACCGATAGTTGATTGGCGACCGCGCGATACGCGTCGAGGTCAGCGGTTTTGTCCAGATACAGCGCACTGGTGAGTTGCTGCAGATAGACGATGTCGGGGAGATCGGCTTCGGCGAAGCGCAACATGGTGAACGCACCGTCGGCCAACGCCGGACCGCCCACATGATCGGGCAGCACCTGCACGGTGATGTGCGGCTCCTCGGCGATGCGCAGCAAATACTCGAGCTGGGCCCGCCATACCGTCGACCCGCCGATCGGTCGGCGCAGCGCGGCCTCCTCGACGATCAGCCACAACTGCGGCGGATGCGGGCGACGCAAGATCTCTTGACGGCGCAACCGCAGCGCGACCCGCCGTGCGATCCCCTCCGCCGATTCGGCCGGATGCGCCATGGCAAGCAGTGCCCGCGCGTAGTCCGCGGTCTGCAGCAGTTCCGGCACCGCCCTCGGCTCATAGCCGCGGATCAGCTTGGCGGCCTGCTCGAGTCCGAGATAGGTGTCGAACCACTTCGGCAACCAATCGCTGTCGCGATGCCACCAGCCCGAGGCGTTGGCCTGGCGCGCGAGCTCCCTGAACTCCTCGCGCTCATCCGGGTCGGTGACCCCGTAGAGCGTAAGCAGATCGAGGAGATCGCGTTCCCGGAAACCGGTGCGCCCCAACTCGAGTCGACTGATCTTGGAATGGGAACCGCGGATCGCCTCGCCCGCATCCTCGCGGGAGATGTCACAGGTCTCGCGCAACCGTCGCATCCGGCTGCCGAGCATCATCCGCAGCACGGTCGGTCCACCGTCGTCAGCAGGGTTCTTGCCGGAAAATGAATGTCGCACTTCCGAAGCACGCATTCGATGAGTCTGCCATGAAATAGCCGCGACTCTCTAGAACCAAAATGCCCTATTTCCACAAGTATTCGTACATCTGCAAGGACATTCCCGACTATCTTCGGACCGGCTTCGGTTCAGCGCAGCAGCACCTCCGCGCCTGCCCGGCCGAACAGCTTGCGGCCGTCGCAGATCGCGGTGAGCGTGATAGTCGCGGCGCGGCGATCCGGATCCAATGCCTTCACCCGCCCGCGGAATTCGATCTCGCACTGCCGGGTCGCCGAGACCGGGGCGAATCCGGCGAACCGCACACCGTATTCGCTGATCGCGGCCGGATCGCCGAGCCAGTCGGTGAGGTAGCTCGCGCCGAGCCCCATGGTCAGCAGGCCGTGCGAGACCACGCCGGGCAGTCCCGCGGCGACCGCGACATGCTCGCTGAAGTGGATCGGATTCGAATCACCCGACACCCCAGCGTAATTCACCAGATCACCACGTGATAGCGGCACGACACGGGCGGGCAGTTCGGTACCGACCCGCAGCTCGTCGAACTCGATGCCGCACGGCACCCGCACCGGTGGCTCGTCCACCCGGTCCTCGGGCAACACCTCGTCGAAGCATTCGACGACACCGCCGTCCAACGGATGCTCCGGCCGCCGGGTGGCGTCCTGCCGTTGGCTCAGCGCCTCGCCGCTCATGATGACGCCGTCGACCGCAGTGACCAGTTCGGTGGCGACGTCGGCGCCGGAGTTGGCCACCACGGTGGTGTGCGCGGTCTGCAGCAATTCCTTGTACTGATTGGTGAGCAGACTCCGGATGACCATGAAGTCCATGTCGCCGAACTGCCGGAACGATTCGACATAGGTGTCGCAGCGCAGTTGATCACCGGCAACGAGCGGCCGGTGCACCCGGATGCTCTGCTCGGTATGCAGCACCTGGCTGATGTCGTAGCCGGTCAGCACCGAATCGAACATCTTGCGCTGAAGCAGCAGCCAGATGATCGCGGAGAAGGTGGGTGGGGCGACCAGCCCGTCGTAGCCGAGGTCCCACGCCGCCTCCTCGTGATAGTGCGCAGGATGGACACCGCGAACCGCACGGGCGAATTCGCGGATCTTCTCCCGCCCGACCTCGTAATGGTCGGACATCCGATAGTGGCGCCCCACCATCGCGCTAGCTTGTTCAGATCCACTCAAAACCGTCACGTGTCATAAATCGCGCCCCGGGCGCCAGTTGCAACACTAATAGCTGACCGCCATAAATCTCTCAACATTCATCGGGTGCCGGCACCCCCCGCAGGCGCTGATCCAGCCAGATCATCGCATCCGGATAACCGAGCCCGCCTGCGATGATGTGTTCACCGAGGACGCTGCGATACACCGCCGAGACACCGAGGCCGCACTGCTCCCGGTAGAGGTTGCGCGCGCCCTCGGCCGGAATCCAGAATTCCTGCTCACCGTTGTAGATGTAGAGCGGTGTCGCGGACTTCATGCCCGCCATGCGCGTCACATCGTAGATCTCGGTGGCGACCTCGGAGTGCAGCGGATCCGGAATCCTGGCAGCGATATCGATCGGCAGCATCAACAACCCGACCGCACCGAATACGCTGCCGCACAGGTCTTTCAGCGGTGATGTCGCCGCCCACTGCGCCAGGTTGTTCATGCTGGCCAGGATCTCCGGACGCTCCCGGCCGACGCCGAAGGTCGCGGCCAGGAAGACCCCCGAGGCGAGGTTGCCGTTCATGCTGCGCCCGAGGATTTCGTAGTCGGCGGGTACACCGCCGAGCGCGGCACCGACGATCGATCCGGCCAATTCCGGGGCGTAGCTATCGATCAGCTTCACCGCTCCCTTGGTGGCGATGGCGCCGCCGGAGTATCCGGTCATTCCGAATCGGCTGTCGCCGAATTCGTCGGGGCGCAATCCACGCACCGCGCGGATGGCATCGAGCACGGCATGTCCGGCGACGTAGGGCTCCGCGTAGGCCATCCACGGTCCCTCGTGATCCGGAATCAGCACCGCGTATCCGCGCAATGCGGCCAATTGCGTTGTGGGCGGGAGGAAGTCGGTGATGCTGGTATTGCGTGACCAACCGTGCGAGAAGGTGTAGCCGGGGGTGCAGTCCCGGCCGAGCGCATCGATCGGGAGGTTGTTCACCACGACGGGTCGGCTGTCCGGACCGGGCCATGCGGTGGCCGGAATGATCAATGTCGCAGTGGCATACGACGCCGCGCCGCGCGAATCGGCGGTGCGGTATTTCAACAGCAGCGCCTGCCGAATCGGCACCAATACCAGCGGTGCGGCGGTCGCGCTGACATCGCGCACCTCTACGAGCTCGCCGGGCGCGTAATCGTCCAGGTTCGCCGGCCACGCGTCGAAGGCCGGATCACCGATAGCGCTCGGCGCCGAGGCCTGGCGCAGCGCGGCCAGCGCCGGGGACATGGTGGTTGCCTCCTGCATCGGACCGGACAAATGCGGCCCGACAGCGATCGGTGGCGGCGGGATGACGCTATCGATCCACTGCTGCAGATCCGGCAGTATCGAACCGGCATCGGTCGGAATCGGCAATGCGGGCAGGCCGGGAAGAGCGGGCGGCGGTTCGGCCGACGCCTCCCCCACCGCGACCGGAAACACAAGCAACAGCACAAAAATGATGACACGCAGGCACTTCATTGGCACACGCCCCAGGGTGCGACGTCGGGTTCCCTGGCGCCCGGGTTTTTTGGTGCCTTCGACCCCCGAAATGCCCCTGAGTGCCGAGGCCAGGAAGTCAGGCTAACCGAGGGAACTCGCGCGGATACCCCGCCGTGCCCGAGTTGTGTGTGTCATGTCGCCGAATCGCAACAATCCGAGCCGAATCCGCTTGTCCAGCAACGCGGATCCGGCGCGGTCGGATTCAGCAGTTGCTCGGCGCTGCCTCCCCTCGGAATCGCGCGTCCAACCAATTCAGCGCCGCCGGAATGCCCAGGACCGCGGCCGTGAGATGGTCGGGTACCGGTATCTGCTCGGACTGCACCCGCGCCCCGGCCGCGCACCAGCGCTTATCGGTATTCACCACCGCATCGACGGGAATGAGTCCGTCGATCGGCGAATGCCATTCGAAGATCGGCGTTTTCGGTACGCCGTCGTAGAGTTCGAGGCTGTTCTCCTCGACCACCGCGCGTGCGGCCGCATCGTTGATCATCGAGGTCGACTTCGCGAAGTCCAGTGCCCCACGCCCCGCACCCGCGGCCAGGATGTCGTTGGTGCAGCTATTGGCGATCGCGGTCCGTGCGGCGAGGCCGCGCTCGTTGAGTTGGTCGCTGAGCGGGAAGCGGTCGGGATACTCCCGCTCCAGGCCGAGACCGGCCGCCAAGGCGAGCCCGAAGACCGGATGCGAGTTGAGGCCGAGGGTCTCCAGCATGGTCACCAGATTCATCGGCACACCGCCCATCGCGGCGCCGGCGATCTCCACCTCCGGCGCGTACTTGGGCGCCAGTGCGGCCGCCCATGCGGTAGCCATGCCGCCGCCGGAGTACCCGACCATCGAGACCGGGCTCTTCTGCACCTGCAATTCGGCGACCTGCTTCACCGCCCGGATGCCGTCGAGGGTGATCATGCCGCCCAATTTGGCCGCGCCGTAGGCGAAATTCGGCCCGAGGTGGTCCGGCAGCGCGACGCTCCAGCCGCGCGAGAGCAGCACATTCCAGCCCGGCGCCTCCCGGACGATGAGGTTCGGATCGCCGGTGTAGAGCACCCGCGATACCGAGCACTCGGCACCGAGACCGTTGATGATGTGCTGGTAGGAGAGCAGGGGGCCGTCCGGGGCGTGCGCCTTCGGAGTGAGCACCGTGGTGGTCGCCGCGATCGGCTGACCTTCGGAGCTGGTGGAACGGAAGCGCACGACGGTGACGGTGGTATCCGGGAAGATCGCCAGCGGGGGCATCACCCGCGTCGCGATCACATCACCGGGTTTCCTATCCGCCAGATCGGGCGGGGTGGCGTAGAAAGGGTCGGGATCAGGGCTGGGATACAGAGGGGTGGTGTGGGCGACGCCAGCCGCCGCCGTCAGCACCATCAGCAGACCGATCGTCATGGCCAGCGACCGTTTGCCGGTCGCTCGAATCACGGCGCCGACTGCGCGAATCGGTCTACGCAGGGCCTGTCTCATCGACGTATTGCCTCCGGGAGAGAGTTTGGTCCAACGTTGGGAACATAGTCGATGGCGATTGTCGCGAAGGCAACGGGCAAGCGAAATGTTTTGAGAAATCACAACTCTCGGGCGCCCGAACCGTGGTCGGCGGTCCGGCGTCTTCGTGACTGTCTCCGATCGCGAGGTGTCGTGCCTGTGACATGTCCAGCCGATCGGCCAGACCATGTTCTGCACCATGGTGCGCGACTTACCGTCACACCTATCGACGCGGCAAGTCGGGTCGGAAGGAGACGGTGGCATGGACGGCACTGTGAAATCTGGAACGGATTCCCCCGAGCGAAGCTCGGTGTATCCGATGGATATCCAGGATCCACCGACGCGACGGGTCACCGTCTACTTCGACGGTCCGACCGCCGAGGACGCACTCGTGCTCGAGTACGCCGCCACCCGAACCGAGGCCTGGGAGTTCACCTCGGCCGCGCTCAACGCCGGGCTCACTGTGACGGTCGACAGCAAGGTGCGACCCGGACTGCGCAGACTGCCGTGCCGCTCGCTGTGGCACTGACCGTGGCTGCGGCGTCGCTGCCGTAAACGCTGGGCGGCCACATCCCGGTATGGCTGTTACGTCGCCGCACGATGGCTACTCTCGGATGGTGGACACCATGCGGGAGGATCGACGTTGACCCAGCGGAATACCGAATGGGCACGATGGGGTGCCGCGCTGCTGTGCTGTGGCGCGCTGACCCCGGCCGTCGCGGCGTGCGGCTCCGACGAGGCACCGTCGGCCGTAGCCACGACCACGACGACACCCACGGCCGCGGCCGTAACCACCACTGCGCTTGCCGCGCTGCCGAGCGTCGATCCCTACGCCGATATGCCGCTCATCGACCACACCATGTGGACCGAGGGCGTCGACGGTGCTCGCCTGAAGGTCTACCCCACCGAGGCCGGGCGGCGCGAAACCTTCCCCGATACCGAGGAACGGGCGTGGCAAGAGGTGCTCACGCACTCCCCCGACGCCGATACGCCCGGTATGCGCGACCAGTTCGTCTGTCACTGGGTCTGGGCCCGCATGGTGCAGCCCAACAAGGAGAGCTGGAATCTGGAACCCTGGCGGCCGGCCGTGGGCTATCAGGCCACTGTCCAGGCATCGTGTAATCCCGGAGGACCCGAACGCTGACCATTTCGAGCGATCTGCCAAGCAATCGCCACGGCCTGAAAGGACCCCCCATATGCACGTCGTCATCGCAGGCGGACACGGAAAGATCGCGCTACTGCTCGGCGAAATACTGACCGGGCGCGGCGACGAGGTCGAGAGCCTGATCCGCAATGCCGATCACGCGGAAGAGGTCGCGGCCACCGGCGCACGACCGGTCGTCTTCGATCTCGAACACAGCACGGTGGCCGAGCTCGCCACCGTCGTAAAGGGTTCCGATGCGGTGATTTTCGCCGCGGGCGCCGGCGCGGGCAGCGGCGCCGCCCGCAAGTACACGGTGGACAAGGGCGGTTCGGTGCTGCTGGCCGATGCCGCGGAGGCGGCCGGTGTCCGGCGGTTCGTGCAGATCTCCACGATGGGCGCGGGTAAGCCGCCCGCGCCAGGCACCGATGAGGTCTGGGCCGCCTATATCGACGCCAAGACCCAGGCCGAGGACGATCTACGCGCCCGCGATCTCGATTGGACGATCCTGCGCCCGGGCCGGCTGCTCGATACCGCCGCGACCGACCGGGTCTTGTTGAGCACGCCGCCACTGCCCTTCGGCAGCATCGCGCGGGCCGACGTCGCCGCCGTCCTCGCCGAAATTCTGCGCGCAGCACAGACCACGCACACCACTTTGGAACTCGTCGCGGGCGACATTTCGGTAACGCGCGCCGTCTCGGATATTGGTAGCCAGCCGGTCGCCGAAGGCGGTGCCGCACTTACCGATTGATATTTTTCGCCGCCAGATTGGAGAAGATAACCGTGTTCAGCCGTATCACTTCCCTGAAGCTGCGACCCGGATCCCGCGGCGAATTCCTCGATGTGGTCAGTCGCAGTGCCGCCGCATCGGTGCGCGAGGAACCCGGTTGCCTGCGATTCGATGTGTGCGCCGACCGGGTGGATCCGCACCGGTTTTTCCTCTACCAGGTCTATATCGATGAGGAGGCCGCCGAAGCACACCGTTTCACCGAGCATTTCCTGGCCTGGCGCTGCGCGGCCGACCGATATGTGGAGCCGGGCACTCAGGTGCACTACAGCACCGATGTCGTGATCAATGCGAAATGATCGCGCCGAATTAGCCCTCGCATCCGCGCCGGTTCGCGGATGATTAGCAGGTGCGAAAACCCAACTGCGAAGGCACAATCGATCGTGCAGATGTGCTTGCAAATGAAAGGCACACAGACCTAAACTCAGTCCCGCAAGGCATTACAGGGGACAACCAGGGGAGGCCGCGTGGGTGAACCAAGGGCCGATGTCGCCAGGGGTTTGCTGCCGCCAGACGTCAGGGGCGTTCGAATGGACCAACCACTTCACGGCGGTCGGCTCGGAATCGCCGAAGCCGCACTGGCCGACCAGCCAGCGAACGGTATAACAACTATGAGCACACCGTCGACCCGAAGCGGACAGCGCAGTACCGCGTACTCGCGAGAAACCGCAGTCGCTTTCGTCATCGATGCCGTCGAGTCGACCGGTGCGGCCACTCGACATGATTTCGACATCGACCGGATCGTCACCACCGCGCACGCGATGGCCGACGACTGGGACATCGAAACCCTGCAACCGGCGACCTTCTGGCGCATCGCCTCCAGCTTCATCAAGCAGTGACCTAAGTACCGACCACTGCGTCCATGATGTAGCAGCGCAACCGAATTGCGTTACGCCTCGGTCGGCGATGCCCACTGTGCCGTATAGGCCCGCAGTGCGACCTTGGCCTCGCGCAACAGATTCGGGTCGCCGTCGGGATCGGATCGGAACGCCTCCTGCAGGACGGCATCGCCCATGAGATGGGCGGCGCGGCAGGCGATATCGAGTCCTTCGATATCGGCGACGGCGCCTTGGGCAAGCATGACCTCCCGCAGCGTCACCGCCATCCGGCGTTTGTGCTCGCGATCGGCGGCGCGGGCGGCCTCGTTGAAATCCTTGCCGAACCACAGCGCGCGGAAGCCCGGCTCGTCGCGGTAGACCTGGGCGAACGCATCCACCAGCACGCCGATCGGATCGTCCCAGCGCTCGGCGCGCGCGAGCTCGAGCAGCAGGGCCGCCTTGGCCTCCAATTGCTCGATATAGGCCACGGCGAGGGTTTCGATGACGGCCTCGCGATCCGGCAGGTACTGATACAGCGAGCCGACCGAAATCCGTGCCTCCGCAGCCACTCTGATCATGGTCAGCGCCTCGACGCCCTCCGTGGCGATCAGGCGATCGGCCACCTCGAGCACCCGCGCCAACCGCTCCCGGCTGCGCGCCTGAATCGGCACGCGACGCAGGCCCACCTCGGGTAGTGCACGGATCGGCACGGAATACCTCCGAACGTAATATGAATCATATTCAGGTTTGGGTAGAGTATCCGGATGACCACCACCGCACCAACCGAACGCGCCGAGGTAGCGGCGGCCTGTCAGCGCCTGGCCGCACACGGACTGCTGATCGGCACCGCGGGCAATGTGAGCCTGCGCTGCGGCGATCTGGTCGCCGTCACGGCCACCGGCGCGGTGCTGGCGCAGGTCATCGCCGACGACGTCACGGTGGTCGACCTGGCGGGTCAGGTGGTCGCTGGCCGCTACGCGCCCACCTCCGAATTGGGTTTGCATCTCGATATCTATCGCACCTACGCCACGCAGGCGGTCGTGCACACCCATGCGCCCAAGGCGACGGCCATCGCCTGTGTGCTCGACGAACTGCCGGTCATCCATTACCAGCAGCTGCTGCTCGGCGGTGCGACGAGGGTCGCCCCGTTCCATCCCTTCGGCACCGTCGAACTCGCCGATGCGGTGCGAACGGCGTTGCAGGGCAAGCAGTCCGCGCTGCTGGCCAATCACGGCGCGGTCACCATCGGCGCATCGCTGGACCAGGCCGTCGAATCCGCACTGCTGCTGGAATGGGCCTGCGCGCTGTACCTGGACGCGATGACGATCGGTAGGCCGCGCGAACTCACCGAACAGCAGCAGGCCGCGGTCGTCGAGGTCGCACTACGTACCGGATACGGCACCCGCAAACCGCTGGAGAAGGACACCGAATGAACGTAATCGCTTTGGGTGCACATGTTTTGGATATCCTGGTCCGACCCGTCGCGGCAATACCGGACGGGCAGCAGACCGCACTGGTCGAGGACATCCGCATCACCGCGGCGGGTACGGCCGCGGGTACCGCGCTGACACTGGCCAAACTCGGCGCGAGCGTGCGGACCGCGGGTGCGATCGGCGCGGACACCTCCGGCGATATCCTGCTCGGTCTGCTCGCCAAGGCCGGCATCGATACCGAACTGGTGGTGCGCAAGGAAGATCAGCCCACCTCGTCGTCGGTGCTGCCGATCCGCCCCAACGGGCAGCGTCCCAGCCTGCATCTGTTGGGCGCCAACCCGTTCTACACCCTCGACGATGTCGATTGGGCTGCGGTCGCCGCCGCCGATCATCTGCACCTCGGTGGTCCGGAACTGATCGGTGCGGCATCCGCGGCGCGAATCCTGCGGCACGCCAAGGACAATGGCGTCAGCACCTCGGTCGATCTGATCGCGCCCGGCGCACTCGGTAGCCTCGACGCCATCGCCGAAGTCCTCCCGCATACCGACTACTTCCTCCCGAATGACGAACAAGTGCTCGGCTTCACCGGTACCACCGACCTGGTGGCAGGCTGCGAGGTGCTGAAGGACGCGGGCGCTTGCATCCTGGCGGTCACGCGGGGCGCGGACGGCACCCTACTCGTCGGCCCGGACAACTATCACGACATTCCCGCGTTCGCCGTGGACGTCGTCGACACCACCGGGTGTGGTGATGCCTTCTCCGCTGGATTCATCCGTGCGATCGCACTGGGCCGGAATCTGCGTGCCGCTGCGATCCTCGGCAATGCGGTCGCGGCACTGGTCGCCCGCGGACTCGGTAGCGACCACGGCGATTTCGATCTCGCCGCGGTGGAGGCGTTCGCAGCCGAAACACGCACTATCGACCCGAACGAGCCGGGTCGATAGCGAGGTTCAGGCGTTCTTGGCGTACTCGGCGAGGATCTTCAGCGACTCGCCGGGTGCCTCGGCCTGCACACTCAGGCGGTCCATGACCGAGAGGTACAGCGCCAGATCCTGTTTCCGATCCAGGTACAGCGCACTGGTCAGATGTTCGAGATAGACGATGTCGGGCAGTTCGGTCTCGGCGAAACGCAAGATGCTGAACGAGCTACCCGCAGCGGCGTGTTCGCCCGCCGAGTACGGCAGGACCTGCACCGTGACATTCGGAAGTTCCGCCAGCTCGATGAGGTGTTCCATCTGCTCGCGGTGCACCCGCGAACCACCGACCGGCCGATGCAGCGCGGCCTCGTCGATGATCGCCCAGATGATCGGTGGCTCGGCCCGGCGCAGCACCTCCTGCCGACGGATGCGGACCTGCACGCGGCGATCCATATCGGCGTCCTCGTACCCGAGTGACATTACGGCCCTGGCGTATTCGGGCGTCTGCAGCAACCCGGGCACCAGGTGCGCCTCGTAGGTACGGATCTTGGTCGCGGCCTGCTCCAAGCCTAGGTAGGTGCCGAACCAGGACGGCAGCAGATCGCTGTAGCGATGCCACCAGCCTGGTTCGTTCGCCTGCCTGGCCAGATCCAGGAATCGCTCCCGCTCCTCGGCGTCGGTGACGCCATAGAGGGTCAGCAGGTCGCGGATATCGCGTTCCTTGAATCCGGTGCGCCCCAACTCGAGACGACTGATCTTGGCGTGTGAACCGCGGATGGCGTCACCTGCGGCCTCACGGGTGATGCCATTCTTCACCCGCAGGTCACGCAACTGCCCGCCCAGCGCGATCCGCAACACGGTCGGACCACGTTCCACTACAACCGATTGCACACGACCGTCGTCATCGGGTTCTGCGATCATGAAGTCATCTCCGATACTCGGGTTTGACCACAGTGTGTCACAAATACCACGTTTGGAAACACACCGCACCGATCGCCTATGTTACCGCTCAGCTAGTCAGGTCGTCGAACTCCCCGGCCTTCGCGCCGCGCACGAACGCGTCGATCTCCGGTCGAGTGTAGAACAGGATGCCACCTTCCGGGTCGCGTGAATTGCGAACGGCGATCGAACCATCCGACGCCTCGGCGACCTCGACGCAGTTACCGCCCGACGGACCGCTGAACGAGCTCTTGCGCCACGTGCCTTTGATCTTGGGTGTACCGGTGTCGAACATCTTCCCCACTCCTCGGCTGCTTCCAGTGTGAGATGTACGCTCGAGCGGCTTTGCAGATGTGCGCTCAAACGTTCTTGCATTTGCACCTACATCTGCAAGATAGCACGAAGCTCCCCTATGCGGCACAAAAGAATTCAGACCTGCCGGTCCCCTTCGTGACCCCTGTTCAACGCGTTACGCGAGTGCTGCACACGACGTACCCGAAATGGGTGATCGACTACTCCATCCCGCAGGTCGGGCCGATGCGAATCTTGTACTGTCACAGTGCACATCGGCCGTGCCAGCCAATCGCGACACCCGCCGCCTGAGCAGTCCGGTTCACCGTTTATCAGCTCGCCGAGGAGTCCAGCCCCATGTCCGACGACCAAACCCCGCTCATCCGGACCGACATCCCGCATTCCGCGCGCATCTGGAACTACTGGATGGGTGGTAAGGACTATTACGAAATCGACCGGATCGCTGGTGATGCCGGCGTCGAGGTGGATCCGGACATCACCACCATGGCCGTGCAGTCGCGTCAGTTCCTTATTCGCGCGGTGCGTTACCTGGCGGGCGAGGAGGGCATCCGCCAGTTCCTCGATATCGGCACCGGCCTGCCGACGATGCAGAACACCCATGAGGTCGCCCAGAGCGTCGCGCCCGACTCGAAGATCGTCTATGTCGACAACGACCCACTGGTCCTCACGATGGCGCGAGCGCTGCTCACCAGCACGACTCCCGAGGGCGTAACCACTTACGTCGATTGCGATTACCACGATCCGGACCAGATCATCGCCGACGCCCGCAACGTGCTCAATTTCAATGAGCCGGTCGCCGTGATGTTCATGGGCGTGCTCGGCCACGCCAAGTCCTACGACGAGCTGCTTCGCATCGTGCGCACGGTGCTCGCGGCGGTACCGTCGGGCAGCTTCCTGGTCATGTGGGACGGCACCGACGACAGCAAGGAGTATGTGACGCTGTGTGAGAACTACACCGGCACCGGCGGCGTGCCCTATGTTCCCCGACCCCAGGACGAAATCCGTGCCGTCTTCGACGGTTTGGAACTGGTCGATCCCGGATTCGTATCGATCACCCAGTGGCGCACCGATGCCGCCGAGGTCGGTGAGGTCCGGCCGATCTCCGCCTACGGCGCGGTCGCGCGCAAGCCCTAAGCGCAAGCGGCACAACGGCGGTCATCGGCCACCCGGTCGTCGACCGCCGTTCATATTTCTGTTGGTCGTTCGTGCAAATGTACTTGCATCTGTAAGTGCCGACAGCCTAGACTCGGAACCAGAATCGGGGAGGTACGCAGGGAGTTCACGCCGGCGTCACCACATTCACCTCCCCATCCGGCAGACGCGAGGGGCGGTCGAGATGAGTACGCCATTCCGAACTCCGCGCGGGGCCACGATCGCCGGCGGATCCGGGATCGACACCCTGCGGCAATGCTCGGCGCCGGAGTATGCGCCCCTCGATTGCGGTGTCGAACCGCGTGGCCTCACCTATCGGCAGGCCCGCGAGATCCTGCACCTGCACGAGGTACACGGCCCGCAGTGCCGCCAATGGCTTGCCGCTGCGGCCTACCTCTCCGCCGGACTGGACGACGAATAACGTTCGACCCCAACGGTTCCACTGACACGGCCCCAAATCGCTTCGCACGCAGCGATGTTCGTACGGATGTACTTGCATCTGCACGACACGCCGCTTTAAACTCGTGCGCGACAAGGGAGTTTCGCATCGAGAGCCCGTGCCGCTGTCGCCATCGGGATCTCTCGGCGCCAGAGCCACAGGGGGCATTCGCATGAATCCACCACGCGTTGCCGGTCGACTCGGGATCGCCGATATCGCCGCGGCCTACGGCACCGACGCGTTGCAGCGACGCATCGCCGAACTGCGCGCCAGCGGCCAGCACTACGCCGCCATCGCGATCGAACGCGAAATCCGCAGCGGCGCTGCCGTAATCGATTCCGAACGGCAAAATCAGCAAGGCGCGGCCTAGCTTCGGCGGCGCCGCCGACGAACCGGGAGTGCAAGGCGCACAGCAGGTTCGGATGTACGGCCGGGTCGAGTGCTTGCAGCGCAATGGATGCCGTGCGCGGCGCGGACATCGTCGTCGGGTGCACGGACATGTTCCTGATCACAGCCGTCCTGGAGGTGACGTCGTGCACTGTCGCATCTGCGCGTCACGCTGGCGCAGGCCGATCACACACCGGCGTCGGTTCCGAGGCCGACGTTAAGGCGGCTGGTCACGGATTTCGACAACTCGCGCCGGGTGCTGGAGCTTGCCACCACGGGACATGGCCCGCATGTGGACAATGCACAACGTTGCCGCGCCGCAATAGATTTCGCGTAGTCTTCCCTGGTTCATAACCATTTCGTATAGTGGTGCAACGATTCGGGCGCAGATCTATCACGTCCGATGTGGCACTGGAGCGACGCGTATGACCTTCTCCGCGCTGGATCTGTCCGTCGACCCGACGGACCCTGTCCTAGAGATCGGCGGCCAGCCCGCGTCGATTCCCCTACTCAATACCGACCGCGTCGCCTCGCGCATGGTCGGTTACTTCGCGACCTGTATGGCACCGTGTCGCACGCTGCCCGGCGAGCAGCTACGCGGCGATGTCACCAAGCTGACCCGCAGCTGCCTGGCATTGGCCGCCGAAATGTTCGACAAGCGCACGGTTCCCGGCGAGGAACAGCTCGGCGAGGTCAGGGAGGCGGCGGCGCAATGGGCCCGCGAGGCGGTGCCGCTCGGCACCATCTTGCGCGCCTACCACGAGGGGCTGCGCATCGCATTCGGGCTGGTGACCGCGCGCGCCAAGGCCGACGACATCGATGAACTGCTGGTCGCCACCGACCTCATGCTCGAACTCCTGGAGGCGATCACCGCGGCGGTTTCGGACGCCTACGTCGAGGAACAGCACCTCGTCGCCCGCGAACACCAGACCGCGACGCAGACGCTGGCTTCGGCGCTGCTGAGCGGTCGCGGCAGTTCCGCGCTCGCCCGCCAGGCCGGCATCCCGATCGCCGACTCGTACCAGGTGGTCGCGCTATCGATTCCCGAACATCCGGACGAGCGCGATCCACGCGTCGACAGCCATGTCGCCGCCCGCAGGAAACTGCGCCGCCTGCAATCGGAGCTGGCCACCGCCTTCGAATCCCGGGTACTCGCGCTGCTGAGCACCAAGGGCGGCACGCTACTGGTCCCGATCGAGGACGATGCACCGGGCCTGACCGCCGAAACACTGCGACTACTCGCCGAATCCGCCGAGGTCGCGCTCACCGCCACGCTGGTCACCAGCGAGACCGACCAGATACCCGACGCCGCCGATCAGGCCCACGAACTACTCAATCTGGTGCGGGTCGGCGGACGCAATCCCGGCCTGTACCAGATGGCCGACCTGGCCGTGGAGTACCAGCTCACCCGGGGCGGCCCGGCCACTCGACGCATCGCGACCATTCTGGATCCACTCGACGCCCATCCCGAACTGTTCGACACCATGCGCGCCTACCTGGGCAACGATATGAATCGCCAGCTCACCGCGCGCCAGCTCTATGTGCACCCGAATACCGTCGATTACCGGCTACGCCGCATCGCCCAGCTGACCTCGATCGATCTGGCCACCTCGGCGGGCATCTCACAGGCCGCCATCGCTCTGCTCGCGCGCGATCTGGACCGCAGCGTCGCCCGACGGTTGTAGATTGCACCCTGATGCGGATTTGTGCTGGTCACGAGATCACAAAGGCGTCATCCTGGTAGTGCTGCGACCTCTGGATGGTGGATTATGCGAATAGCGGAGATCTTGCACAGGAAGGGCAGCGACGTTGCGACCGTCGCGCCCGAGACCACGGTACGGGCCCTGCTCGGCAAGCTCGCCGAGCACAATATCGGGGCGGTGGTGGTATCGCCGGACGGCAGCCGGATCGTCGGCATTGTCTCCGAGCGCGATGTGGTGCGCAGTTTGCACGCGCGTGGCGCCGCGCTGCTGGATACGCCCGTCTCGGAGATCATGACCGTCGATGTGCGCACCTGCGCACCCGACGACCTGGTCGACGGACTGCGCGCAACCATGACCGAGCACCGCGTCCGACACCTGCCCGTGGTCCGCGACGGCCGCCTGATCGGCATCGTCAGCATCGGCGATGTGGTCAAGAGCGCGATCTCCGAACTGGCCACCGAACGTCAGCATCTGGTCGAGTACGTACAGGGGCAGTACTGAACTGTCGCGGTTATCCGCGACAGGGCCTTTGGTAGCTGCGACTTGCCGAAAGACGTTGGCTACGAGAATCCTTCGAAGTCGTCACCGAATGTGCGTATCGTTGGTGGCGTCCAGCGCGGTTCTCGGAGGGAGCGCCACCTTGCGGTCATCTGCGTCCGGGACGCACCTAGCCCGACCGGCCACCACCCGGTCCGCACCGCGGATTCTGGCGCCGTCGCCCCTCGCGACCGTGCGCGAACTCTTTCCGGCGCTGGGCGAATCCACGGAGATCTATCTGGACAGCGCGGCCACGACGCAGAAGCCGCTGCCGGTCATCGAGACCATCCACCGCTATCACACTTCGTGTACCGCCAACGCCGGTCGCGGAACCTACCCGTGGGCTACCAACCTCACCACCCGCCTGGCCCGGGTCCGCGATCGCATGGCAACCTTCATCGGCGCCGAATCGCCCGTAGAGGTGGTCTTCACCGGCGGCGCGACCGCGGCGCTCAATGCCGTCGCATTGTCCTGGGGGCTGGCCGAACTCGATGACGGCGACGAAATCCTCTACAACCCACGCGATCACGCCTCGAATGTGCATCCGTGGCACCATCTGCGCCAGGTGCTCGCGCGCTTCGGTCGGCGCATCGAACTGGTCCCCTACCGGGCGACCGAACTCGGCGAAGCCGATACCGCGGACATTCTGGACAAGGTCGGGCCGCGCACCCGGCTGATCACCACCAGCCATCTGCACCACGTCTTCGGCGGACTCACCACGCTCGAGGAGTTGCGCGGCCAACTCGATCCCCGGATTCTGCTGTGCTTCGACTGCAGTCAGAGCGGTGGGCATATGCCGCTGGATGTGACCGAACTCGGAGCCGACTTCGCGATCTTCGCTGCGCACAAGATGTTCGGCGCACCGGGCACCGGAATCCTCTACTGCCACCGCAGAGTTCACGATCGGCTGCTGCCCTTCCTGCCCGGCGGCAATACCGGGGTCGACCTCACCGACGCCGGATTGACCTCGACCGGCATGCCGGAACTGCTCGAGGGCGGCACCCAGAACATCCCCGGTATCCTGGCTCTCGGCAGCGCGCTGGAGGTGCTGGAATCGCTGGATGTCGCTGTGATCGCCGCGCACAATCGCGAGTTGACGCTGCGGCTTATCGACAATCTGCGTCCGGTGCCCGGGCTGGAATTCCTGCCCGGTCCGGCGCATGCGCCGTGCGCGATCGGCTACGGCATCGTGTCCTTCACGCTCGCAGGCATTTCCGCGACCGATCTCGGATTCGTATTGAGCGAGTTGGGTTTTCTGGTCCGCACCGGCTTACACTGCTCACCCCGGGCTGGCGACGACGCCACGGACTCGGTACGGGTCAGCACGCACATCTACAACACCGTCGAGGAGATCGACCGGTTCGCGACCTGCGTCAAGACGATTGCCGAGGAGGTCACATGAGAATGGACGACACCCCGCGCTATGACCGGCGGGCGGCGTCCCGCGTGCTGGCGGGCCTGGCCCAACCCGGACTGTTCACCAGTGCGATCGCGGTACCGTCGCGTCGACATATCGAATACACCTGCGCCGCACTGCGTCCCGAGCCCGACAGTCACCTCACCTATTCGCAGCGGCTGTACCTGCAGCAGTTCATGCGGCCGTGCCAACCCGCGCAGGTCACCAGCGCGACGCACCGCATCGCCTGGACCGATAGCGACGGCGTCCCCAATACCGGACACTTCCGAGCCGACGGCCTCGGGCCGCTTGTGCCCATCGCCATGCGCGAAACCGTGCTGGTGCTGTGGCATGCCCTCGCCGCGAATTCCGCACTGACACAACGGGTCGACGGTCTCGGCCCGCGCGAACACGCGGTGCTGGAGGGCACCACCACCGATCACGATCCGATCGAAATCTTCCGCGTCGGCATCGAGGCCACCGGGCGCGCACTGGCCCAGCACGCACTGCTGGCGCGGCAGACGCACTATCGCAGTGCGGCCGAATTCGCCAGGGGCATACACAATTCCGGCATCTTCTCGGCGGTCGCCACCCGCTGGTTCTGGGAACTGCAGGCCTCCACCTACCGGCGCGGCATGATCCCGGTGACGCTGGCCGCCCAACCGGACGGCACGGTGCGCTACACCGCCGACACGGTGGCGACACTGCGCGCGATGAAGGACGCCACCATCGAGGACGCGCACGCGGTGATGCGGCGAGCGACCCGGGTCGAGGGACTGAGCGTCGACGCGGCCATCGCGAAATACCACGACGATCTCGATCTCATCTCCCGCCAGTACGCGTTGCTGCCCGCCAATACCCGCCCCTCTTGCCTGGCCGCCATGCCCCATCACCTCGGCGGCGGGCACTACAATCTGTTGCCGCTGGTGGTGGACAAGTTCGTCGAGATCTTCGAACAACTCGCCGAGCGGATTCGGATCACCGAGGTGAGTCCGGAGCTGGACGAACTCACCGCCGACGCTCCTGCCAGCGCCGAGGATCGGATCTTCTATGTGCCGGATATGAGCTGTCAGCACTGTGTCCGCACGATCACCGGGGTGCTGGAGACGATGGGCATCAAGGTGATCGAGATAGATCTGCCCAGTAAACGGGTGGTCGCCGAATTCCGCAGTCCGCGTAATCGGGCCCGCGCCTTCGAGTCGATCCGCGACGGCGGCTACAACCCGGTGGCCGAGAAACCGGCCCGAACCGCATTGACATCCCCACGGTCCCAGCCCACGGAAACCGTCGTATGACGGCACCGCTACCGGCGCTACCCGCGAAGATCCATCCGCTGGTACGCGCCTTTCTCGATACCCGCGATGCCGTCGAGGAAACGCTGATTCGCTTCGGTTCACCGACCCACCTGGTGTTTCCGCAGGTCTACGCGGAGAATCTGAAACGGTTGCGCGCCGTACTCGACAGCAGGGGTGGGCGCTACCGAATCTGCTATGCGCACAAGGTGAATCAATCGCGTGCCTTGGTGCGCACCGCCGAACATGCCGGTATCGCCATCGATGTCGCTTCTCCGCAGGAGTTGGCCAGTGCCATCGGGGCCGGATTCGGTCCGATGCGGATCGAGGTGACCGGGCCGAAAGGTGAAGCGTTCCTGCGTGATCTGATCGACTGCGGCGTCACCATCAATGTCGACAATCTGTGGGAGCTGCGGCGGATCACCGAATTAGCCGGCGACCGTGCGAGAGTCCCGGTGCTGCTGCGAGTTTCCGGTTTCGACGAGACGGCGGTGAGCCGGTTCGGTGTGCCGCTGGCCCATGTGGACCAGGCCCTGGATCTGCTGTCGGCGAATCGCAGGCGAATCGCGTTCCTCGGCTTCGCTTTTCATATCGACTCCGGTGACACCGGGGAACGCATCCGAGCCATCGACGCCTGCCTGGAGTTGGTCGAGCGCGCCTACGACCGTGGCCTCGGCCCGTCGGTGTTGAATATCGGCGGCGGCTTCCGACAGGTGTTCACCGCCGACGCGGACCGCTTCGACGGGTATGTCCGGGCGCTGCGCGAATCGCTGCTCGGCCGCGGCGAATCGATGAGCTGGTCGAACAATACCTTCGGCTATCACGTGGACGACGGTGTGGTGCACGGGATTCCGGTCTTCCACAAGTATGCGAACACCGTTCCCGCGACGGCGATGTTGAACGATCTGCTCGGCGCTGCGCTGGAGCGGCACGGTGGCCGCACGGTGGCCCAAGTGGCCGGGGACAATATGCTCGATATCTGGTTGGAGCCGGGTAAGGCGCTGGTCGATCACGCGGGGGTGACGGTGTCGCGAGTGGAGTTCGTCAAGGAACTCGCCGATGGCACGGTGCTGGTGAATCTGGATCTGAGCCGGGATCAGGTGACCCCGGCGGATCAGGAGGTCATGGTCGATCCGGTGATCCTGCCGAGTGTCGCGCATATACCGAGTAGCGCTGCTGTCCACAACGCCGTCCCGGGTGATGGGGTGACGCCGCTGCGCAGTGCCGCCGACACCATGCCGACCCTGCGTCCGGTGATCGAATCCGGGCCGGTCGGTGTGTATTTCGCCGGACGCCTGTGCCTGGAGCGCGATCTGATCACCAATCACAAGGTGTGGCTGCCGCAGTGCCCGCGCCAGGGCGATCTGGTGGTGTTCCCGAATACCGGTGCTTATCACATGGACCTGTCCGCGGCCTCGGCGTCGATGCACGCACTGCCCGCGAAACTCGCTGTCGTGCACCGTGCGGGCAGTTTCCAGGTCTATCGCGATACCGATTACGAACCGCTCATACCCGTCGGTCTGCCGCCACCGCGCCGCACTCCCCCGCGCGGCCCGCGTCGTCCGCTGCCGCGCCGACCCTCTGGAGCGCCGTAATGCGCTACGACCACATCACCGAGCTGATCGGCAATACGCCGCTGCTGCGGCTGGATCCGGCCGTGCACGGGCTGGCCGATGTCGAGCTGTACGCGAAGCTGGAGTCGCACAATCCCTTCGGCTCGGTCAAGGACCGGGTGGCCTGGGGCATGCTCCGCGATGATCTCGACGAGATCCGAGCGAGCGGGCAGACGCTCATCGAGGCGTCGAGCGGCAATACCGCCAAGGCGCTGCGCATTCTCGGCGCGATACACGGCATCGGCCTGCGCGCGGTGACCAATCGGATCAAGGTCGCCGAGGTGCGAGAGCTACTGCAGCTGTTCGGCACCGAGATCGTGGAGTTGCCCGGGCTGTCCGAATGTCCGGACCCGACCACACCGAACGATGTGTATTCGGTGATCGAGGCGACCATGGCCAAGGAGCCGGGTGCCTACTATCACGCCTCGCAGTACACCAATGAGAAGAATATCGAGACGCATCACCACGGCACCGGCCGCGAAATCCATGAGGATCTGGCCGCCTCCGACATCACCCGCGTCGACTATCTGATCGGTGGGCTCGGCACCACCGGCTCCACCCGTGGGACCGCAACCTATCTGCGCAAGCACAATCCCGAATTGCGTTGTATCGCAGTAGTTTCCGATCGGTCGGACTTCATACCCGGTATCCGCTCGGAGACCGAGATGTGGGATGTCGGGCTGTTCCAGCCCGATTTCTACGACCGCATCGTCACTGTCGATTCCACCCGAGCGGTGGACGCCACGCTCGCGCTGGCCACCGGGTATGGCATCCTGGCCGGTCCGACCAGCGGCGCGAGCTATGCCGCCGCGCTGGAAGCCCTTGGTGAGCAGGAACTTTCATCGAAAGAACCTGTCGTCGCGGTCTTCATCGTCTGTGATCGGCTCGAGCCGTACCTGTCCTATATCAAGAAACGCAGACCGGAACTCTTCGACCGCGTCGATCGCCGCCGCGCACCCACCCCCGCCGAACTCGCCGCGACACCGGCGGTGTCCCCGCAGGAATTGGCCGAACTGGACCGCACCGCGCGGCCCACCATCGTGGACACCCGCGGCGCGATGGCCTATCGCATCGGCCATGTGCCCGGCGCGATCAATATCCGCGACGACCAACTAGACGATATGTTCACCCACGGCATCCCGTTCTCCCGATCGCGCCCGCTGGTCTTCGTCTGTCCGGTCGGCGAACTATCGCTGCGCTTCGCCGCCATCGCCCGCCAGGACGGCTTCGACGCCAGCAGCCTCGGCGGCGGGATCGTCGCCTGGCGCGATGCCGGATTCGCACTCGAACGCGGCGGCTGATTCCCGATCGGTGTGGCCCAGCGCTGAGCCGGTCATTACGGCCAGGCATTAGTGTGGGCGGGTGCAAAAAGGCCAGGAATCAGCTGACGATGCCGGTCCTCGGATCTGGGGCGGTACCACGCTCACCGAACGTCGGGAGGCACGCCGCTCCGCGCTGCTCGAGGCCGCGCTCGACCTGATCGGAGAATCGGGCGCGGGCGGTGTCACCATGCGCGCGGTATGCCGGCGTGCCAATCTCACCGACCGGTACTTCTATGAGAGCTTCGCCAGCCGCGACGAACTGCTGGATGTGCTCTACCGGCAGGTCGCCGATGAATTCCTGGAACCGATGACAGCGTTCGCCGCCGCCGATCCCTCCCGCGACCGCGTGCTGTCGGAGATCCTGGTCGACAAGGTGCTGGCCGACCCGCGCAAGTCCCGACTGTTCTTGGTCGAACCGTACTCGAGTACCGGCCTCGGCCAGACCACCATCGCGGTCATGCCGGTCTTCACCAAGGTCCTGCAGGACCACCTGTTCGCTCATATCGATGACCCGGTGCGCCGCAGACTGGCCGCGCTCACCATGGCCAGCGGTAATGCGGGCATGTTCTCGGCATGGTTGAACGGATCGCTGCGCGCCACCCGCGAGCAGGTAATCGACCACTGCGTGGCCACGCTCGCCGCCTACCGCTCGCTGTACCAGTCCTGATTCGACACGCATTCGGCTCCGCCGCAGCGCGATTGGACGTTGCGCGGCTCACATCGGGCGGCTGCTGACCGGCGTCGGCTTGGGCGCGGTGATCGGATTCGAGCGGCAGTATCGGGCCAGGATGGCGGGGCTGCGCACCACCGCGCTCGTCGCGGCGGGTGCGACACTGTTCGTCCTGCTCTCGGCGCACGGCTTCCACGGCGGTGGCGCCGATCCGACCCGGGTGGCCGCGCAGATCGTCTCCGGCATCGGTTTCCTCGGCGCGGGTGTGATCATCCGCGACGGTTTGAATGTGCGCGGACTCAATACCGCTGCGACACCGTGGTGTTCGGCCGCGGTCGGCGCGTTGGCGGGTGCGGGCATGTTCATCACTGCTGCCGCGGGCGCAGAGATCCGGCCACAACTCAGATCAGCGTGAAGACGAATTCGAATTCGCCGATGCGGATCACCGCGCCGTCGGTGAGCGTCACGCTGTCGATGATGCGCGCACCATCGAGGTACACCCCGTTGGACGACCACAGATCCTTGATCACGAAATTCAGCCCGTTGTCCACGATCACCGCATGCTGACGGCTGACCTTGCCGTGTTCGAGCACGATGTCGTTGTCGGGCAGCCGCCCGATCCGGGTCACCGATCCGGTGATCGGATAGACCTCGCTCCGCCGATCGCGCAATTCGGCCCGCGCCCCGGCCGCGGCCTGCTCGACAATGGTGGTCGCCCGGGTCATCGTCACATCGGCGACCGCCCGGACGCTGAGCGGATCCTGGCGCAGGATCCTTGCCTCCAACTCCTGGATCGCCGGGCCGGGGTCGATGCCGAGTTCGTCGTCCAGTGTGGTCCGTAGCTGCCGGACCGCGCCCAGCGCGTCGGATTGCCGCCCGCTCAGATACAGTGCGGTGATCAGCTTCTCCCACAATGGTTCTCGCAACGGATGCGCCCCCACGAGCAGGGCGAGTTCGGCCGCGACGGAGTCCGCGCGTCCGCGCGCGATATCGGCCGAGGCCCGCGCCTCGATGACACCGACCCGTTCATCGTCGAGCGCCGCGGCGTAGGCGTCTGCGAATCCGAGACCGCGCAGATCCGACAGCACCGGGCCCCGCCACTGCTCCAGTGCGCTCGACAGCGCTTCGGCCGCCGCTGTGAAGTGACCCGCCGCCAGCTCCCGCAGGCCCGCCTCCTTGCGCGCCCGGAACCGCTGCACATCACTTGCGCCATCGGCCACCGCAATTCGGTAACCGGTTCCGACCTGGGTAAGTACGCCGCGGGCGTCGATTCCGGCAGCGCGCAGCGGTTTGCGCAGATTCGAGATGATGGCGTGCAGGCTCACCCGCACATCCGAGGGCGGACTCTGCTCCCACACCGCCTGCGCCAGCGCATCCACCGAGACCGGATGATTGGCATTGACCACCAGATACGCCAGCACCGCGCGCTGTTTCGGCCCGCCGACCGGCTGCGCGACGCCATCGATCGACAGCTGCACCGGCCCGAGCACACCGAATTGCGCCCGCATTTCGGCCATCGTCGCACTCCTTACGACTGGGCCAGCCGCTGGCCCACAAGAACATTAACCCCCGACACGTCCCGCCTAGCCATCGGATCGAGCGCGCCAGTATTCCAGGTTGCTGCGGGTGAGCAGAGTGTGCGGATGGTGGGGCCCGAGGACCCGGATCTGATCGGCGAGCAGCGGCTCGAATCCGGCAATGGCGGCACCGATATCACCCGCCTCGCCATAGCAGCCCGCGAGGCAATTGCGGGTGTGCAGAGTATCGGGATGATCCGGCCCGAGAATGCGCAACTGATCGGTCAGCAGGGCGGCGTATTCGGTAATGGCCCTGGTCGTTTCGCCGCTCTCCCGCCGCCAGCGCGCCATACTGATGCGGGTGCGCAGGGTCTGGGCGTCATCCGGGCCGAGGATGCGGACCTGATCGACGAGCAACAGTTCGAATTCGGTGAACGCGCGGACCAACTCGCCCGCCATGGCGCGGGAACGCGCGAGATGCAGTCGGGTGCGCAGTGTTTGCGGGTCGACGGGACCGAGGACGCGCTGTTGATCGGCGATCAGCTGTTCGAATTCGATGACAGCACGGCGCAGGCTGCCGCGTTCACTGCGCCAGTAGGCCAGGCTGTTTCGCGCGCGCAGCGTCCACGGATGGTCGGTGCCGAGGATGCGGGCGTGATCGATGACGAGCCGTTCGAAGTCCGCTACCGTCCGCTCGAGCTGGCCCATATGACCGCGCCAATCCGCGATGTCGTAGCGGGTGGTGACGGTGTCGAGATCATCTACGCCCAGTACCCGCGTCTGATCGCGGGCCAGCTCCTCCAATTCGGTGACGGCGGCGTCGAATTCGCCACTTCGGCCACGGCAGTTCGCGAGATGGTTGCGAACCAGCAGCGTGACGCGATGATCCGGCCCCATAGCGGCAGTGAAGCTCGGCAGCCAGGCCACCCACAGGTCCCGATTGTCCACCACGCGTGTGGTTTCCAGCGATTCGAGGTAGCCGAAGGCGGCCGCCGCGGCACCATAGGCCAAGTAGTGGCGCACCGCCGCACCACGGGCATAGTCGGCCACGCGCGCGGTGGTGGCCGACTCGATGGCCGCGATCACCGCGCGGTGCGCATCCTCGCTGTGCACACCGAGCCGATCGCATTCATCGGCCAGTCCAGGGAGCAGGGCGGCGTGCGCGATACCGAGCGATTCGTCGGCCGTGCCGGGGCGGCTGCGCGTGACCAGCACACCCAAACCCACTGTGAGATCGCGGATTCCGGCAATGCTCACCTCGGCCCCGAGTTCACGCATCGCCGCATCCAGCAGTTCCAGCGGCAGCACCGGACCGACACCTGCCGCGACGAGCACACCGAGCACCGCGCCGATCCCCCAGGCATCGGCGACATTCGGTGCGATATCAGGTCCATCGCCCGCCGCGGCCCGGATGGCCGCGCCGACCCGCAACGCCACCAGACCGTCGACGCCGATATCCTCGGCAACCACCCGATCGGTGACCTCGTTGGCGACCTCGGCCAGCAATCCGGCCAACAGCCAACCCGCCGCAGCGGCAGGGGAATCCGCACGCGCCGTTGGTGCTTCGGCCAACCGCGCATCGATCCAGCCGACCCATTCCTGCTCGTCGATGGCGGCGCGCTCATATCCGGCCGATTCGACGATCGCGGCGATATCCTCGGCCACCGGCTCGGCGACGACGATCCGATGCATATGCCGCAGTTCCGGATCGTTCTCGAAGCCGAGCCCCTCCCGGATGCCCACGATCACCCGGACGTGCGCGAGTTCCGGTCGCCGGGTCAACTCCGCCACGGCGGCCACCAGCAGTCGCTGGGTGCCCTGCTCCGGTTCGTTCAGTCCGTCCACGACTATGGTGACCCGGCGACCCCATCCGCCCAGGTCCGCCAGCGGTTGTCGCACCTCGACATCGAAGACATCGGGTGGGGTGAGACTGTGTCGGGCCAGGCCACGCGCCGCCGCGACCGCGGCTCGGAAACCGGGCAACCGGGTGCTCAATTGCGCGGACAACTCGGCCGCGACCGCCTCGAGGGAACTGCTGACGGTCAAAAATACTGCGGCCGTGATGTATTCGGGTGCGACCGGCAGAGTGTCGACCAGGCTCGGCCGAATGAGCATTGCCAGCAGTGTCGATTTGCCGACGCCGGGCGGTCCGATCACCCCGCGCAACCGGTAGCTGCCGGATCCGACGATATCGTCGAGCGTCTCGCGCACGGCCGTGGTCAGTAGCAGTCTGCGGGTGAGTTGATCGACGAAACCCGCTGCCGGACGGCCGGTTACGGCATCGCGGTGACGGGCGACATTCGGCACCAGCCACAGGCCGGGATCACCGCCCTCGGCCGCCGATACCGTGCCCGAGGTGAACGACAGATGTTCGGGCTGCTGCCGGGTGCAGGCCGCGGCGATCGGATCGACCAGATCAGACGGCAGCAGATTCTCCCCGCGCGCTGGTAGTCCGGCGGCGAAGGTGGACAGCAGCGTTCGGGTGAAGCATCCGGCATACGCCGGCCCGTCACCGGCGGCGACCAGCAATTCCATCCGGCCCGCTGCCCGCGACAGCAGGTCGGTCCAGCGACGGGCCGCGCCGAGTACGCCCTGTTCGGTCTCACACGCGTCGACCAGGACGACCAGCCCGTCCAGCGACGATCGGTTCAGCCGCTCTCGAATCTCCTGTGTCAGATGGAAGGCCGTATGCGAGTTCGGCACCACGGGCGAATCATGGCCGAGCAGAAAGAAATCCTCCGCGCTGGTCGCGGTGCCATGGCCGACGAATCCGATCAGCAGCGTCGCCTGCTCCCGCGCGGCCGCGTCGAATGCCTCGTCCACCGCCGTAACCAGCTGTGCCACTGTCGGGTTCAGTACCGGACCGGAGGCTTGCGTCGCCGCCCGCCAACCGCCGGATCCGGTCAGTGTCCCATACAGACCCGTGGCCAATTCACCGGTGAATCCCAGTTCCCCCAGTGCCGCACACTCGGACCCGACCACCAGGGCGAGCCTTCCTCCCATATCAGCACCACCATTCCCACCTTCGACTCCCCGACCACGTCGACACCCCGACATGGGCCGCCGTGCGTGGTAGGAAGGTACCCGAACACACATCGGGGCAAGTGACAACGGGGGCGGCTGATGGCAGCGATCGTGTTGGTGCACGGGATCGCACAGGAGCAATACGGCGCGGATCTGCTGGAAGCGCAATGGCTTCCGGCGCTGGCCGCGGGGGTCCGCACGGCCGGCTACGGTGAACTCGCCGATCAGCTGTGGCGCGGCCAGCGCCCGGGGGTGCTAGAGGTTCGAATGGCGTTCTACGGCAATGCCTTTCTAGATCCCGGCGCGCAAGGCGGCGGCGGACCGGTCGGTACCGAGAATGCCGAACTCACCGAGCAGATCGCCGAGGCGTGGTTGGCAACGGCGGCCGAGCAGGCGGCCGACCAGCGCGATCGGCTGGAAGCGCGACGCTACCTGGACAATTCCGCGCTCGGCACCGAGGGTGCACAGGGCTTCGGCCGCAAGGCCAGGCCTGCGGCGAATACGCTGACCAAGCTGAAGTGGTTCGCGCCCTTCGGTTTCGGGATGGCGGGGAAATTCGTCAACCGGTCACTGGCCCAGGTCAGCAGATATCTGGCCGAGGACGCGGTGCGTGCCTACGCGCAGCAACAGGTGCTCGACCTGATCGGTTCGCAGACCCGGCTCGTCATCGGACATTCGCTCGGCTCGGTGGTCGCCTATGAGGCACTGCATCGGACCGATCAGCCCGCGACGCTGGTCACCCTTGGTTCGCCGCTGGCGTTGCAGTCCATCATCTATCCGCTGCTGCACCCGCAGCCGCCCACGGTGCCCGCCGCGCTCACCCGCTGGGAGAATTTGGCCGATCGCGACGATATCGTCGCGGCGCACCTGGATCTGGCGCCCTATTTCCCGCCCGCGCCGGGACGCGATGTGGTGCCGACGACCCATCCCGAACTCGACAATGGCTCCAGTCCGCACGATGCCACGCACTATCTCACCAAGAAATCGGTCGGGCGCATCATCGCCGAGTCCCTCTCGTAACCGGAGCTATTCCGAATCGCGCGTACGCTGACAACTCTGGCACCGAGTGCGAGGAGTTCACCGCGATGACCGACCCCGTGCAAGGTTTGACGGGTACGCTCACCTCGCCGATCCGGGGACCCGGAATGCTCGGCGAAGTATTGGTTGCGATTCGCGGGGGCACGGAGATATACATCGCGCGGGCGGCCGAGCCGATCTCGGCCGGTGAAACCGTCCTGATCATCGCGGTACTACCGGGCCGCATCGTCGATGTGGTGCCGTGGATTCCGCTGGAACCCGTCCCGGTCGATGACATCTGACACCGCGACCGAAGTTATGAACTGCCAGGGAGGCACAGTGCTGGGTTATCACGTTCCAGATCCTGACGAAGCGATGCTGGTCAGCGGCGGTACGAGCAAGGACAACGCGCCTTTCGGCGTAGTCATCGGGCGCGGCAAATGGGTGATGCCGTTCTTCCGCAAGGTGAGCTATCTGTCGCTGGCCATGTTCGAGGCCGAGATCAAGGAACGCTGCGTCACCAAGCAGGCCATCCAACTCGAGGTGCGCGCGGTGATCGCGTTCAAGGTCGCCAACGATACCCAGTCGATCGTCAATGCGGCCCAACGCTTTCTGTCCGAACAGGAGCGGGAGATGTCGGTGCTGACCGGCCGCATCTTCTCCGGGCACCTGCGCTCGATCGTCGGCTCGATGACGGTCGAGGAGATCATCCGGGAACGCCAGCGGCTGGCCGACGAGGTGCTGGTGGCCTCCAAGGTGGAGATGAGCAATATCGGTCTGTGGGTGGATTCGTTCCAAATCCAATCCATCGATGACGGCAATCTGGGGTACATCACCGCATTGGCCGCACCGCACAACGCGGCAGTGCAGCGCGATGCGCAGATCGCGCAATCACAGGCCGCGCAGCGTGCCGCCGAGGCCGAACAGGAATCGCTGCGCCGCCGAGCCGAATATCAGCGTGAGACCGCCATTCTCCAGGCGCAGTATCAGCAGGATATCGATAAGGCCAATGCCGAAGCGGCACAGGCCGGTCCGCTGGCCGAGGCCAAGGCGATGCAGGAGGTGCTCACCGCACAGGCCGAGCAGGCGCGCAAGGAGGCCGAGTTGCGGGAGCAGCAGTTGCAGGCCGAAGTCGTGAAACCCGCTCAGGCCGAAGCCGAACGGGTACGCATCCTCGCCGAGGCCGAGGCCGATCGGACCCGGATCCAGGCCGAGGCGGCGGCCTCGAACAACCGGATCGCCTTGGACCAGTTGCTGATCGAGCAGCTGCCGGAAATCGTCAAGCAGGCCTCCAACGGCCTGGCGAACGCCAACCTGACGGTGCTCAACGGACCTGACGGTGTCGGCGAATTGGTCAACGGAATGGTCGGTCAGGGCCTCACTGTATTCAACTCGTTACAAAAGGCGCTTTCATCCAACGACGGGGATAATGCGGGCTAAAGTGGCCGAGTAGCGACGGCGCGAGGAGCGGGTGTTGGTGTCCATCGGGAAATTGGTGTCGTTCGACAGTTCGCGGGGGTTCGGGTTCATTCGGCCCGACGATGGTGGCCCGGATGTGTTCGTTCATGTGAACGACATCGGACTGGACGAGGATGAACTGCGCCAGGGGCGGGTGTTCGAATTCGATGTGACCGAGGGTGATCGTGGTCCGAAGGCAGTCAACCTCGCGGTGGTCGGCGGTCAACCACTACCACCCGCTCCTCGGCACAAAAAGGACAGATCCGGCTCCGGCCAGCTGACTGTCACCGAACACAAACGCCTGATCACCGAGCTATTACTGGACGCGAGCCCCGCCCTCACCGCCGGTGAGATCCTCACCATCCGCGACCGCCTCACCGCCTTCGCCGATCAGCACGGCTGGCTGGAATAGCGCGCAACGCGAAGTTCACAAGCTTGTCGGACCTGCGATTTACGATCGAGCTCGAGCCCGCACCGATGAATCCGCGTCGCCCGCGACGTCGGCACAGGTGAGGAGCGAACCCCGAGGAGGATCGTGTGGACCTACCGGTCATGCCGCCTGTCAGGCCGATGCTGGCGAAAACGGCACCCTCGGTGCCGCACGAGCCGGGCCTGAGTTACGAACCGAAATGGGACGGCTTTCGCTGCGTGGTGTTCCGCGACGGCGACGAAGTGGAACTCGGTTCCCGCAACGACCGCCCCCTCACCCGCTATTTTCCCGAGGTCGCCGAACTGCTGCAGGCGGCGCTGCCGGATAAATGCGTGGTGGACGGTGAAATCGTGGTGGTGACCGATGAGGGACTCGATTTCGACACCCTGCAGAACCGGTTGCATCCGGCGGCCTCACGAGTCAACAAGTTGGCCAAGGAAACACCGGCCAGTTTCGTAGCCTTCGATCTGCTCGCTCTCGGCGACAAGGATCTGACCAGTGAGCCGTTCGCCGAACGTCGACGGCTGCTGGAGACAATTCTCGATACCGAACTCGCCCGCGTGCACCTGACTCCGATCACCCAGGATCCCGCCGTCGCCGAGGACTGGTTCACCCGCTTCGAGGGTGCGGGTTTCGACGGCGTCATGGTCAAATCCAACGAGCTGGCGTATCTGCAGGACAAGCGGGTGATGCTCAAGGTCAAACACGAGCGCACCGCGGACTGCGTGGTGGCCGGTTTCCGCTGGCACAAGGATGGCGAGGGCGTCGGTTCGCTGCTGCTCGGACTGTTCGACGACGAGGGCAATATGCATCATGTCGGAGTCGCGAGCAGTTTCACCGCGGCCAAACGCAAGTCGCTGGTGGATGAGCTGAAACCGTTGCGGGAGAACGCATTGGCGAATCATCCGTGGCGGGAGTGGGCCGATGCCGCGGCGCAGGCGAAGGCCGACGGCAAGATGCCGGGCGGGGTGAGCCGATGGACCGGCGGTAAGGATCTGTCCTGGGAGGCGCTGCGTCCGGAGTTGGTCGCCGAGGTCCGCTACGAACATGTGCAGTCCGGCCGATTGCGGCACGGCGGCAGGCTGGTGCGCTTCCGGTCCGATCGAACACCGGAATCGTGTACCTACGCCCAACTCGACGAGGTCGCACCGGCCGAGTTGAGCGACATCTTCACCGAAGCCCGGGGGCAATGATGACCGAGTCGGTCGATATCGAGGTGGACGGCCGAACCGTCGCCATCAGCAATCCGAACAAGATCTACTTCACCAAACGCGGTGAGACGAAACTCGATCTGATCCAGTACTACCAGGCCGTGGCCGACCCATTCCTGCAGGTGGTGCGCGATCGGCCGCTGCTGCTGGAGCGTTATCCCGATGGGGCGTCCGGTAAGTCGTGGTTCCAGAAGCGGGTGCCGAAATCCGCGCCGGATTGGCTGCACACCGTCGAGGTCGCCACGCCCAACGGCACCACCAGCGATGCCCTGGTCGCCCACGATCTCGCACACATTCTGTGGGCGGTGAACCAGGGCTGCCTCGGCTTCCACGTCTGGCCCAATCACATCGACGATCTGGATATCGCCGACGAGCTGCGCATCGACCTGGACCCCTCCCCCGGTATCACCTTCGATGATCTCAAACACGCCGCCGTACTCACTCGTGAGCTGTTCACCGAACTCGGCATCGACTCCCGCATCAAGACCTCCGGCTCGCGTGGATTGCACATTTACGTTGCGCTGGAACCGAAATGGGACGGCTATCAGGTGCGCGCGGCCGCGGTCGCGCTGGCTCGCGAACTGGAGCGGCGACATCCGGACGAGATCACCGCGCAGTGGTGGAAGGAGGAGCGCGGCAACCGTGTCTTCGTCGACTTCAACCAAAATGCCCCGCACAAAACGGTTTTCGGCGCGTGGTGTGTGCGACCGAAGGTCGGCGCGCAGGTCTCCACGCCGATCGCCTGGTCCGATCTGGATACCGTTGTCCCCGAGGAATTGACCATTGCCACCATCCCCGCGCGGCTGGCCGAATCCGGTGACCCGTGGGCGGACCGACCGGCCCAGTCCATCGAGCCGCTGCTGAAAATGTCGGAGCGGGATATGGCATCCGGACTCATGGACGCACCGTGGCCACCGCAATATCCCAAGATGCCGAACGAGCCGCCCCGAGTACAGCCGAGCCGGGCCAAGAAGCCGGAAACCGCAGGCTAGCTACCAGCAGGCTATTCGGTCCAGAGCACCCACACCTTGCTCTCGCACGTCACTGCACGCCCGTCCGCGGTGCGGGCACTCTTCGTCGAACCGTCGCATTTGGTCCCCGGCTCCGCGACGGTGCCGCCGACGGTGTACGGACCGTTCCACTGGTAGACACCGCCGCTGGCCAGGCACAGCAGTGTGTTGCCGTCGGCCCCCGTGCCGATGCGGCCCGGCTCGGTGCACACCGTGCCCTTCTTCGGGGCCACCTGGCTCGTCGGCGCCGCGGCCGAGGTGGCCGGAGGTGTGACAACGGTCGGCACCACCGAGGGCTGCGGGACGGCGGTCTGGGCGATGGTGGAGGGCAGCGCGGCACTCGATACGACCGGGGCCCGGTGCGCCCCGGACAGCGCGTCGGAGAAATTGCTGCCCGACAGCACGACATATCCGGCGATACCGACCACCTCGATCACACCGAGCAGCAGTGCGCACACCGCCATCGTCTTGCCGCGCGGATGGCTGAAGGCGATGAACCCGAAGACGATCGCGACCGGAAAGAGGCCGAGCAGCGCGGCCACCAACGCGACGATCGCATACGGGTTGACGATGGGCGGGACCTCGACCCGCAGGCGACCGGCCCGGGTCGGGCGTCGGGCCGGCGGCTCGGCCTCCGGCCAGCGGTCGTTGGGATCCGGATCCGGCCACCGGCCGATCGCTCCGGTCTCCGGCTCGTACTCCTCCGGCTGCGCCTCCGGCCAGCGCTCGCGCTCACGGTTATCCGTCCGTGCCATTCAGGTCCCTCTTCCACACCACAAACCGCGCAGGAACCACGAACTGCCCGGACCCGCCCCGATACCGACAAAGGATAGGGGCCGACGGCCGCAACATCATCCGAAACGGCCGATCAATCGTCATCAAACCGTAATCGCGAACGCCACCATGTCAACTCGGCCTCTACTCGGCACCGGGGCGACCGGATTCGGCACGGTGCGGTTCCAGCACCGGAGTAACAAACCGGCAAACACCACTCGCGCCGCGCGCCGTCGAGGTACATGCTGGTCTCGGGACCGATCCATGCGATGACGTCAGCAGAGGAGGGATGCATGCGCGGTTCGAGAGGACAACAGGGGCGGCCGTGGCATTCCCACGCGGGCGATCTACTCGGTGACGACTACAACGTGCCCGGCATCATTCTGTGCGCGCTCGGCATCGTCGCCATGGCGTGCACACTCACCGCGGCCGGTTACGGCTTCATCGGCTGGACCCAGATCGGTGCGACAGTGACCGCCGCATTGTGGATCTCCGGAATCGCCGCACTGCTGGTCGAGCATCGCCGCGAGGAAGTGATCGAGCGGAAGTACGGTCGCAACGGGCACGCCCCCGGGCATGTGCGGCGCGTCCGCTACAGCGCGACCAAGCGCAGGATCGCGGCGGGCGAAAGGCCTTCGGAATTGCCGAAACAGCCGACGCCGCACAGTTAGTGCCCGGGATCCACCTTCGGCATGGTTTCGGTCACCAGTGTCATCAGCATGTCGGACAGCAGCGCGTGTACCTGCTCGCGGGTGAGGGCGCCGCGGGTGATCCATTCTCGGCCCGCGACTTTCACCAAGCCACCGAATGCGCGGACCATTGCGCGCAGTTGCGCACTGTGCGCCGACTCCGCGCGCCCGACCATCAGCAGCATCCGCTCGGCGGCCGCGTCATCGGCCTGATCCAGGATCTGCTGCACTTCGGGATCATCGCCGACGCCCTCGTGACTGGTCACCTTGACCCAGGTGCTGCCGTGTTCGGAGATCACATCCAGCAGCCAGTGCACACTCGCGTCGACGCGTTCGCGATCGGTGCCGGTCGGCGCGACCATATCGTCGAGGCGCGGCAGGGTGACCATCCTGCGCACGACCGCGAGATACAGGTCGCGCTTATTGCCGAAGTAATGGTTGATCAGCCCGCGCGCGACGCCCGCCCGCTGCGCGAGTTCCGCGGTGGAGACCGCCGCGTAGGGCCGCTCGCCGAACATGTCGATCGCGCACTCCAGGATCTGTGCGCGCCGCTCGTCCGGTTCCAGCCTGCGCCTGCGCGGCTGCGCCTCGGTGTCGTTTCGAGCGACCCGCAAGCGATCGCTGGCGGCGACCTCAGAGTGACCTGGCAATGAGATCCTTCATAACCTCGTTGCTGCCCGCGAGGATGCGCAGCACGCGGGCACCGGTGTAGAGCTGGGAAATCGGATACTCCGTCATGTAGCCGTAGCCGCCGAACAGTTGCAGGCAGCGATCGACCACAATACCGAGTTGGTCGGTCAGCCAGTACTTCGACATCGCAGCCGTGGGAATATCGAGTTCGCCGCGCAGATGTTTGCCGATGCAGTCGTCGAGGAAAATCCGGCTCACCTTGGCAATGGTCGCGCATTCGGCCATCTCGAATTTGGTGTTCTGCATCGCGAACAGCGGCTTGCCGAAGGCCTCGCGCCCCTTGGTGTAGTCGACGGTCAACTGCACGGCCTTCTCCATCATCGCGACCGCGATAATGCCGGTGACCAGCCGTTCCTGGGCCAGCAGCTGCATCATCTGATAGAAGCCCTTGCCCTCTGCCTCGCCGAGCAGATTCGAGGCGGGCACGCGCAGTCCGTCGAAGAACAGTTCCGCGGTGTCCTGGGCCTTGCCGCCGATCTTGTTCAGGATGCGGCCGCGCTTGAAGCCGGGGGTGTCATCACCCACCTCGGCGAAGATCAGCGAAACGCCCGCCGCGCCCTTGGTCGGATCGGTCTTGGCGGCGATGATGATGCCGTCGCAGAGCCAGCCGTTGGTGATGAAGATCTTCGACCCGGTGATGACGTATTCGTCCCCCTCGCGGACCGCGCGGGTCTTGATGTTCTGCAGATCCGAGCCGGTGCCCGGTTCGGTCATGCCGATGGAGAGCACCATCTCTCCGGACGCCGCCTTGGGCAGCACCCGCCGCTTGAGGTCTTCGGTACCGAAGTGGTGGATATAGGGCGCGATGATCGAGGTGTGCACGGCCATGCCCATCGAGCCGTCACCCGCGAAGGCCTGTTCCTCGATAATGGCGGCCTCGTGCGCGAAAGTGCCACCGCCGCCGCCGTATTCGGTCGGGGTCGCGGTGCAGAGCAGGCCGAGTTCGCCTGCCCGGTTGTACAGAGCGCGGTCGGGATGTCCCTGCGCGACGAACTTCTCCTCGTGCGGGACGACTTCCTTCTCAAAGAAGTTGCGCGCCAGTTCCCGGACCGCCTCGACCTCGTCGTCACTCCATGCCGCGCGTGCCATCGCAGAAATCCTTTGCTCATCGCGCGGGCCACCGCACCCGCGTCTCGTCATCAGATTGGCGCACTATTGGCATGATGTCAACAAAGCAAGGCGAGGCTGGTCGAGGCGTCCGTGGCCCGGATCACGAAGGGGGCATGCGGACGCTGATGACACGGGATTCAGCCCGGGCTGCGGGGCTATGATTATGTGATATGGATGTCAGGCGCCGGGAAGGTGTAGGCAGCCTACCGACTGTTACCCACAGCTTTGTCGGTCGAGACCGCGAGCTGGAGAAGATCAGCACCCTACTGCTGGGCCCAGCCCGGTTGATCACTCTCACCGGCCCGGGTGGTATCGGAAAGACGCGTCTGGCCGTCGAAGCGTTGCGCCGTTGCAGTAAAGCCGAAGCCAGGCAAACACGAGCGTGCTGGGTGCGATTGGCTCGATTGTCTCCGGGTTCGGATTCGACCGCGGTAGCAGAAGAAGTCGCCCATGCAGTGATCGAGGCGGACTTCTCCGGGCGATCGGCGTGGGACGCCTTGGTCGACACCCTCACCCCAACCGACACCACCGGACGTGCCCGGCACACCGTGCTGGTGCTCGACAACTGCGAGCACGTCCTCTCCGGTGTGGGGCCCCTGATCGCTGACCTCATCGAGACGGTACCGGGGCTGAGCATCGTGGCCACCAGCCGCGAACCCATCGGCTGGATCGACGAACATCTGATCACCGTTCCGCCGCTATCGCAGCGCGAGGCCCTGGCCCTATTTCGGCAACGCGCCGAACTCACCGAGCATCCCGTCACCGGTAAAGACCAGGCCACCACCGCCACCGAGATCTGCCACCACGTGCACAACCATCCCCTCTACATCCAGTTGGCGGCCGCACGCCTGCTGCGCCAGCCGTTGGCCGCCATCCTGCACGGGCTCACCGGCCACGCTGATGACACTCGACTGAGTTGGACGCATGGCCCCCGCGTGGGCGTCGACCTGCGCCATCGAGGTGTCGTCGACGTCATCTCCTGGTCCTACGAGCTGTGCAGCGATAAGGAACGTCTGCTGTTCGACCGCCTGTCGGTGTTCGCCGCCGGCTACGACACCAATCCCGACGACACCACAGAGGCTGCACCGGATGTGGGTGCTGAGCTGGACGCCATCGAGACAATCTGCTGCGACGACGAAACCAGCGATACCCAAGTGCCTCTGCCCCGGCAGGAAATCGAGGGCCTGCTCGAGCGCCTTGTCGATCAATCGTTGGTCACCATGCACAGGACGGCGACCACCGTGCGGTATTCACTGGTGGAGAGCCTGCGGGTGTTCGCCCAGCAGCGACTGCGCCAGCGCTCCACCGCCGCGGTGGACGAACCCACCCGCTTGGCCCAGCGGCACTGCCGCTATTACCACGACAGGATCGCCTACGCCGCAGCCAACTGGTTCGATCCCGAAGGGCAAGCCCTGGTGGACTGGGCCCGGACGGTCTGGGCCAACACCCTGACCGCGATCGAAACCAGCATCACCACCCCGGGCCGAGCCGGCGACGGTCTGGAGATCTGTCTCGGGCTGATCACCCTGCAGGTGTGCTTCACCAGCGGCTCGGTACGAGAAATACGCCAGTGGACCCTTCGCTGCCTCGACGCAACCCGAGCAGCGACCCCGCAACCCACCGAACTCCAGATCGGGGCCATGGCCACCATCGCATGGCTCGCCACGCTCCAAGGCACCCTCGACGATGCCGAACAGCTGCTCGAGGACTGCGTCGCCGCCTGCATCCCCGACCCGGACACCAGGCGTAACTGGCGAGACACCGCCGAGACCGACATCGGGCTGCCCGCTCCTGTCGAATTCGCATGGGGGGCGGAGCTGATTTTCGCGCGCCGTGACGCCCGCGCCATCACCGTCCTGAGCCGAGCCCAGGCTAAATTCGAGGCCTACGGCGACCGCGGCGCTGCCTCGATGAACGAGCTGTTCACTGCCCTCGCCGCGGGCATGTTGGGAACCGCGCAGCAGGCCCATGAGATCACGCAGCGTTACCTCGAGCGCGCGAACGTCGGCGGAATTCCATGGGAAAAGGCTTGCGCCGAACTCACCAGGTCGACAGCTTTGTCCCGACACGGCAACCCCACTGAAGCATTGGCCCTCGAACGATCCTCGCTGGCATATCACCTCGCCACCAACGAGCAATGGGCGGCGGTGTGGTTGGTGCAGTACCGGACATGGTCATTGGCGCACATCATCACCGACTCGATCGTCGCCGGAAAATCCGACCGCAAGAAGTTGGTCGCCCTCGCCACCGAAATCGCCTACCTGGCCGGCGGCACCACAACCCTACGAGCCAAGCTCGGCATCGACATCAAGGCGTCAGGCCCCCTCCTCGACGAATCCGAAAAGGCTATTGCTGTCGCCCGCCGGGTACTGGGGCCCGACGCCTACGCTGCGGCAGAAGCCCGAGGCATGCGTCTACGTCCGGAACGAAATGAAGTGCAACGGCTGGCACTGGGCAGACTGACCATCGATGCTCCCGCCGAGGCGGCCGCCACATCGCACTGGCACGAATTGACCCGGACCGAACAACAGGTCGCGATCCTGGCTGCGGCCGGGTGGACCAACATCGACATTGCGTTCCGCCGTGGAAAGTCGTCCCGAACTGTCGACGCCCAAATCGCGGCGATTTTCAATAAACTGACCATCACTTCACGTGCGGACATATCCCAGCACATCCCCAGTGGATTCGCCGACCAGGTCCGAGGCGAAATCGCCCGCCGGCCGCGCTGACAGCAGGGACCGTCCCGTCCGAAAGACCCGGAGGATCCGATCTCGGTCCCGACTTACCCGGGCTATGTCGTCAGCGAGCTCGCCATCATCACCCGGTATCAACACATCGGCGAGTTCGACGAAACTGTCGCGGATGTAGGCGCTCAGCTCGTCCAGGCAACGGCGTGTGGAGTCCTTCCCGGAGGCCAGGTCGGTGAGTGGTGCATTCGAGGTCGACAGTCGAGTTCGAGGACAGCGTTCTGATCGACCGCGCTCATTCTGACATTCGGCATTCTTCGAGGTCATCCTCCTGCACGCCCGAGTGGCGCTTGTGTTCGCGAGGCCATGCTGCTGCCTTTCCATAGGTATAACCCACGTCCATTACCGATGCGGCGATATATACCTACGAGCCATGCTGGTTGTCCGCGCGAAAGACGAAGGTCCAGGTGACGCCACCATCAGACCTTCAACCACACAACCTTGCGACGGCCGAACTCGACTTCATTGCCGAGTCGACGGCGAACAGGTGCGCATTTCCCGCCCTGCGATGACAAAACAATTCCGGCTGCCAGCAGTGTAATCTCTCGCGGCCGACCGACCGGAGACCAAACCATCCCATGACAACTGCACTATTACCTCTTGCATACGGATACCTGCGTGACGATTTGCTCCATGGCCGCGACCGGAATTCGAGCGAAGACAGACTGCGGGACACTGCCAGGTCACTCGGCTACGAGCTGGGCGCCGTGTTTTGCGAGTCCCCACCGCGGAACGGGACACTGCCCCCGGCGTTCGTCGATCTCGTCCAGGAATGCCGGCGAGCCGAGGCACACGCGGTGATAACCCTGCGTGGACACATGTCGGATATGTCGGTGTGCCGGATGGTCCTGCTGGCGGTCCTCGAAGTGCGAGCGGGTGCCGCAGTGCACGAAGTCGATTTGTGACTGCGGCCGCGGCGAGGTACGGCCACGGCGGGGTCGATCGCAGCTCGACCGGCGGCGCCGCCCTCGAAGGCGTCCGGCTGGAAGTGTGGCCGGTTCCAGATCCGCACCGTGCGCCCCGCGCCGCACCAGATCCCGACCGACGGTGCATGTGGCAAGCCTGTCGCTGCCGCGCACAGCGATGACAACATCGCCTCGTCGGTCGATCTCGAACCTAGCGGATCAGCCGGTCGGCCGCTGCGCCTGGTTGACGGCCGCGAGGGCGGTGAAGATCGGGATGTCCGGATCAGCCGAAATGCCCTGGCGGCGCAGGAATCCATCGATCAGACCCCAGACGAATTCGGTTGCCTGGTCGACGAATTCGGCGGTGCCGTCGGCACGGCGGGGATGCACGTCACCCAGCCACAGGTCGGTGATCGCGACGACGACGCCGACGACCGCGCGGGCCAGATAGTCGATGCCGGTGGCATCGATCGGAATGGATTCGGCAATCTCGCGTGCCTGGCGCGCGACGCGACTCGCGGCCGCGCGGCCGAGATCGAATTGCGGTACCGAACCGTCGGAGTGCTGGGTGACGTGCGCGTGACCCAGGAACCGAAAGACATTGGGGTGCTGCAGAATACTGTCGGCATAGCCGGTGAGCACGCGGCGCAGCGCAACCCGGGGCGGTTGCAGCATCAGCGTCAGATCGTTGCCCGCGCCGGCGGCGACGGAACCGGCCATCCGATCGCCGATTTCGGTGTAGAGATCGGCCTTGTCGGCGAACTGGCGGTACAGGCGCGGTTTGGTGATCCGGGCCTCGCGGGCGATGTCGTCCATGCTGGGGCTCGGACCGTCCCGGTCGATCACCCGAATCGCGGCGTCGACGATCTCCTCGCGGGTGATCGTCCGCGACGCTGATCTGGCAGATCTGTCCGAACGGGCCATGGTCCGGAGCATACACGTACCGGCGGTACGACCCGTTGAGCCGAAGCGCCCTGGATTATTGCGTGACCGACCTCATAGTCGGTCCTGGTTTCAATCCATTGCCTCGGGTAATACGTACTGTCAGTATCGGATCACGTACCGGCGGTACACGCGGCACCCAGCGCATCGATCGAGGCAAGCAGATGACCGAACAGCTCGACTCCCCCGACCCGACCGGCATCCAGCGTCCACACCGCCACTCCACGGTGGCCGGCGCGAACGGTGAGCTGGCAGTCTTCGAATGGGGCGATCGCGGCGCGGAACCACTCGTGCTTGTGCACGGGTTGTCCGATACCCATCTGGTCTGGTCCGCGGTGGCGACGCTGCTGGCCGATGGCTTCCGGGTCATCGCCTACGATATGCGCGGGCACGGTGGATCGGCGAAACCCGGTGTGCCACAAGACTATCGGCTCGATCACCTGGCCGAGGACTTCTTCGCGCTGATCGATGCGATCAGTCCGAAGCGGCCGGTGCACGTCTGTGGACACGGTTGGGGTGCGGTGCAGGTGTGGGAGGCGGTCTGCGATCCGCGCGCCAATACCCGGATCGCCTCGTTCACCGCCGTCGCGGGTCCGAATCTCGATCACGTCGGCATGACACTGCGCGAATTGGCCGGCCAACCCCGCCGAGCGCTGGAGCTGATCGCCGACCGGAAATTCTGGCGGCACGGAGTCGGAACGGCCCAGACCGCAGCCCGCCGGATCGCCTATCCGCCCCGGGTGCGTACCTGGTTGATCGAACAGCTCGGCGGCGTCGCCCGGATGTACGCGCCGATCGCACCGACCTGGCGCGCGGATCTGGCCGCCGGAGCCCGGATCGCGTTGGCCAATCTGGCGCATCATCTGCTGCGGCCGCGTGAGCGCACCACCGCGGTTCCGGTGCAACTCGTCGTGGACACCACCGACGTGCTGGTGCCCCCGTTCCTCTACTACGGCAGCGCACGTTGGGTGGATCGACTGTGGCGCTGCCCGATTCCGGCCGATCACTGGCTGCCGGTGACCGAGCCGCTGCTCGTCGCCGAGGCCATCGCGAACTTCGTCGAGGATCTGCGCGCGGCGAACACCAGCATCCCGCGGTGACCCGTCAGCGGTGAGTGGCCGACAAATCTGACGGGGTGGTACTTTGCGCGCATGACCGGACCGGGGGAACAACAGAACCAGCCCAACGACGCATGGTGGGCGCAGGAACAGCCGCAGCAGCAGGGACCGCAGTATTCACAATCGGATCCGACGATGGTCGGGCAGCCGGGGTATCAACTGCCGTCGCAGCCCGCGGTTCCGGTGGTTGGACCGCAAGGCCCAGCCGAGCAGCAGCCCGCTGATCCGACGATGGTGCGTCAGTCGTTCGATCAGCCGGGGGCCGCGCCCGCCGGATACCAATCGGGCACCGGGTATCAGCAACCCGGATACCAGCAGTCCTCGCCCGGATATCCGCAGCCGGGGACATCGCCGGCCGCGCCCGGATTCCAGCAGGCCGGAGCACCGCAAGCCACACCAGCCGGATACCAATCGGGCACCGGATATCAGCAACCGGGCTACCACCAGTCCTCGCCCGGATATCCGCAGCCGGGAACGCCGCAGGCCGCGCCTGGATTCCAGCAGGGTGGGGCGCCACAGGCCACACCCGGATTCCCGCAAGCCGGGGCGCCACAGGCCGCACCGGGATTCGCGCAGCCAGGGTTCCAGCAACCCGGATTCGAGCAGGCCGCGCCCGGATTCCAGCAGGGCGCACCGGGTTTCCAACAGCCCGCATACCAGCAACAGGCACCCGGATATCAGCAGCCGCCCAAATCCGGTGGCAAAGGCTGGCTTTGGGCGCTCGGCGCGGTCGTCGTCACCTCCGCGGTATGGGCGGGAGCGATGTTCGCGATCGGCGCATTCGATGCGGGCAAGGCCGATATCAGCAAGGATGCCGATCTGCGCGGCTACAAGTACGTCGCCAATCTCTGCGATATCACCGACACCTCGCCCTACACCAGTGCCGGCTTGACGTTGTCGAAGACCGATTCCTCGGGCAATACCTACCCGAAGCACGAGGGTTCCAAGCACGCGGCGGTCGATTCGATGGGGTGCGATGTCCGCTTCACCCCGTCCGGCTCGACCGAGAAGTACGACTACGCCGCCATCTACACCAGCGCGCAGGTGCACAAGCAGACGAATCCGGGACCGGAGTTCACCGCGTCGTACGAGACCTGGACCCAAAGCGAATACGGCAAGGACGCGAAGGTCGACAAGATCTCCGGACTCGGCGACGAGGCGTATGTGATCACCGGTAAGCACAAGTCGGACGATCCGACGGCCGATGTCTCACTGGCCGTGCGAGACGGCTGGGCCACCTACCACATCAGCTGGTCGCAGTATTCGTCCAGTTCGTCGAAGTCTTCGAGCAAGATCCTCAGCGCGTCCGAGGTCACCGATCTGCTGAAGAAGACGGCTACCTCGACCATGAGCAAGCTGCGCAAATAGGCGATGTCCGGTCGGTGCGGGACCGCCCGCGCCGACCGGTCCGCATTCGAATGCGACAATGGCTGGGTCAACCTCCCAGTTCACGAAGGATAAATTCGCATTCCGATGGTTCAGAACACCGCGTCGACGTCTACCGCACCAGCGCCGAGCGGCACCGCCATCGACCCCGATGAGCTGGCGATCTGTCTGCGCGTGCTGGAGCAGGCCGGGCAGTTGGACAAGGACGATCCGGCGTCGGTCACGGTGCAGCGCGCCGTCGGCCATATGTTCAAGAAATTGAAGCAACGCAAGCGAACCGTGGCCAGGGATGCGGTCGCCGAGGCGGACCGGGCGGTGGTCGCGGCGACCGCGACCGGATCGCCGAATCGGATCGATGACGAAACCGCTGGCATTCCGCTGACCTCGAATGCGGCGGGTGCGAGCGCGGGCACGCTGCTGCGGGCACGGCCCTGCTATATCTGCAAGCAGCGCTACACCAGGGTCGACGCGTTCTATCACCAGCTCTGCCCGGACTGCGCGGCAGGCAGCCACGCAAAACGAGACGCCCGTACCGATCTCACCGGGCGGCGCGCCCTGCTGACCGGCGGTCGCGCCAAGATCGGCATGTACATCGCGCTGCGGCTACTGCGCGACGGTGCGCACACCACCATTACCACCCGTTTCCCCAACGATGCGATCCGCCGCTTCGCCGCCATGGACGACAGCGCCGACTGGCTGCACCGGCTGCGCATCGTCGGCATCGATCTGCGGGATCCGGCCCAGGTCGTCGCGCTCACCGATGACGTCGCGGCACAGGGACCGCTGGATATCCTGATCAACAATGCCGCCCAGACCGTGCGCCGCTCCCCCGGCGCGTACAGCGCGCTGGTCGATGCCGAGTCCGGTCCGTTGCCCGCGGGTGCGCTGCCGGATGTGGTGACCTTCGGCAAGACCATGCAGGCGCACCCCACCGCACTCACCGCATCCCTGACCCCGACGCTGTCCTCGGCCGATGTGGCGGAGTTGGCGCTGGTCGCGGGATCGGCCACGCCGGAACGCATTTCGCGCGGTATCGCCATCGACGCCGGTGGCCTGGTGCCGGATCTCGCCCACACCAACAGCTGGGTGCAGACCGTCGCCGAGGTGGACCCGACCGAGCTGCTCGAGGTCCAGCTGTGCAACTCGGTGGCGCCGTTCATTCTGGTTTCCCGGCTGCGCCCGGCCATGGCCGCTGCCGGGGCCCGCCGCAAATACGTTGTGAACGTTTCCGCGATGGAAGGCCAGTTCTCCCGTGCGTACAAGGGTGCGGGCCACCCCCATACGAATATGGCCAAGGCCGCGCTGAATATGTTGACCCGCACCAGTGCCCGCGAAATGTTCGAACAGGACGCCATCCTGATGACCGCAGTGGACACCGGCTGGATCACCGACGAACGCCCGCACTACACCAAACTCCGCCTCGCCGAAGAGGGCTTCCACGCGCCGCTGGACCTGGTGGACGGCGCCGCCCGCGTCTACGACCCGATCGTCCAAGGCGAATCCGGTACCGACCTCTACGGCTGCTTCCTCAAGGACTACCAACCCTCGCCCTGGTGATCCGCTAGGGCCGAGGCCGTACGCATCCAGCGCTACGCTGGGCATATGCTGTATCGGCTGCTGGCCGATGCCACCGCCGCGGTGCATTTCGTATTCGTGGCGTACGTGGTGGTCGGCGGGTTCGTGGCGTGGCGGTGGCCGCGCACCATCTGGCTGCATCTGATCGCGTTCGGGTGGGGATTCAGCACAGTGCTGTTCGGATTCGATTGTCCGCTCACATATTTGGAGAATTGGGCACGGCACCGGGCCGGGATGGCGGGGCTGCCGCCGAGCGGGTTCATCGACCATTATCTGACCGGGGTGATCTACCCGCAGAGTGCGCTCGGATTGGTGCGCGGGCTGGTCGCGGTGTGCGTGGTGGTGTCGTGGGTGGGCTATGTGTGGAGGGTGCGGACGATGAGGTCGGCGACCTCGCAGACCTTGTCGTCGAGGTAGAAATGACCGCCGGGAAAGACCGTGCGGTCGAACGACCCGGTGGTGTGTTCGCGCCATTCCTCGGCCTGCTCCGGTGTCATCGTCGGATCTTCGGTGCTGACCAGGGCCGACACAGCGCAGGACAGCGGTACGCCCTCGCGGTAACGGTAGGTCTCGACGGCCTGGTAGTCGCTGCGCACCGCGGGCAGTACCAGTTCGGCGAGGCTCGGTTCGTCGCGCAGGATCTGGACGGACGCGGGATCGGTCGCCAAGCGCTCCAGATCACCGATCAGATCGTCGTCGGAGCCGAGATGCAGCCGACTCTGCTCGACGAAAGTCGGTGCGGGACGACCGGATACGAACAGCGCGGTAAGCGGCTGCCCCTTGCGTTCCAGGCGGCGTGCGGTTTCGAAGGCCACGGTCGCGCCCATGCTGTGACCGAACAGCGAAAGTTGTTCCACCGGGCCCTGATTCAGCACCTCGTGCACGATCCGGTCGACGAGGGTGTCCATATCGCCGATGGTGGGCTCACCGAGCCGGTCCTGCCGACCCGGGTACTGGACGGCGGCAACGGCAATGCCGTTGTCGAAGCGTTGGGCCAGTGCCCGATAAGCCGTGACCGCTCCCCCGCCCGGCGGGAAACACAGCAGTTGATGGCTCGGCGCGGGATGTGCGCGCAACACCCGCAGCCAGTCCGTCGCGGCAATGGCCTTGCCCACGTCGCTCTCCTTCACCCGAGATACTTTCCGTACCAATCCAGGACCCGCTGCCACGCCTCCGCGGCGGCGGTCGGGTTGTAGCGCGGTCCGGTGTCGTTGAAGAAGGCGTGGTCCGCATTCGGTGCGACGTAGATCTCATGAGTGAGACCGGCCCCGTCCAGGGCCGCTTCCGCGGTGGGACGCGAAGCGATCACCCGCTCGTCCTTGGCGGCGTAGATCCCGAGTACCGCCGCCTTCGAACCGGACAGATCCCCGTTCTCCGGGAATGGGCCGTAAAACGGTGTCGCCGCAGCGAGTGTCGGCGTACCCGCGGCAAGCAGCATCCACACCAGACCGCCGCCGAAGCAGAATCCGGTCGCGCCGATCTTCTTTCCCGGCACCCGCCGTTCCAACTCGGCGATACCGGCCTGCAGATCGCCGATGAACTGTTGCGGCGCGATCTTGCCGAGTTCGGCGGTGGCCGCCGCCGGGTCGGTGAAGGCGGCGGTGCCGCCGAGTTCGGACAGCAGGTCGACCGCGAGTGCGGAATATCCGGCACCCGCGAAACGTCCTGTCACCGAACGGATGTGGTCGGTCAGACCCTTGTTCTCATGGATGACGAGCACGCTGCCGCGCGGCTGCGACGCGGCCGCCCACGCGGCTTGTAGCCGGCGACCGTCCGGTCCGGGGAAGGTGATCGCGGTGGCCGAGACCGCGCCGCTGGTGCCCGGCGGGGCCGACGACGCCGCGGGTTTCGAGCCCGTCGACGCGGTATTCGCCTGGTCGCCGCTATTGGAGCAAGCGGCGAGCAAGGCGACCGCGGCGGTGGCGCCGACCCCGAGCATTCCTAGTCGGCGCAGTGCTTCCCGGCGGCCGATCAATCCGTCGGCATGGTCGGTGGCTATCTCTTCGGCGATATAACGCTGCAGCGGCGTCATGGCCCCGACCCTACTACTGCGGCGCAACAACTACTCTCGATCTTGTGATTGCGCACGAACAGCTGGTCCGCGACTATGAGGTCGGAATCGGTGTACCGGCCTCCGGCACCGTCCCCGCCGCCGATCCGGGCAGCTGTTTGGCTGCGGCGCTGCCGGTTTGGGCGCTGGCCGCCGGATCGGTGGCCGCGGTGACGGCGGCGGCGAACCGAATTCGCGACGCACACCACCTGAATCCGGTGCTGCACCGACTGGATCCGGTCCGGATCACCGCCGCCTTCTCCAGTGAACGCCTGCTGCGCGTCGGCGGTGCGCCCGCCAAGGTATTCGCCGATCTGTCGGGATTCTTTCCCACCTTCGACGGCTGGGTCCGCACCCACGCCAACTATCCGCATCATCGCGCGCGATTGCTCGCCTCGCTCGGACTGCCCGACGACGCCCCCGTCGATCTCGCGGTCGCGCAGATGGCGATGAGCCGGGCCCGCGATATCGAGGAGCGTGCGGCCGCGCACGGCGCCATTGCGGTCCAAGTCCGTAGCGAGCAGGAGTGGGCCCAGAGCCCACAGGGTGAGGCCGCCGCATCGGGTCCGCTGGTGGCGATCGACACCCGGATCGACCGTGGCGAACTCGGCCTGCCGATCGGGGCATCGCCATTGCAGCCGTTACGTGGAGTCCGGGTACTCGATCTGACCCGGGTGATCGCCGGACCCGTCGCGACCAGGACCCTGGCGCTGCTCGGCGCCGAGGTGCTGCGGATCGACCCGCCGCACCTACCCGAGATCCCATGGCAGTATCACGACACCTGCCAGGGCAAGCGCTCCACGCTGCTGGATCTGCACCGGCACCTGCCGCTGATCAACGAGCTGCTCGCCGCCGCCGACGTACTGATCACCGGATATCGACCCGGCGTACTGGAAAACGCCGGGCTCACCGCCGCCCGTCGTCCCGGCCTCGTCCACGGTCGGATATCGGCGTGGGGTGAATCCGGCCCGTGGGGTCGGCGGCGCGGTTTCGACAGCATCGTGCAGGCCGCAGCCGGTATTTCGATCGTCGAGGGCGCACCCGCGGTGCCGGGGACGCTGCCCGCGCAGGCACTCGACCACGCCTCCGGCTATCTGCTGGCCGCCGGGGTGATCGATGCGCTGGTCGCCCGCGCACACGACGGTATCGGCCGCGACGTCCGAGTCGCGTTGGCGCGCACCGCAGCCTGGCTCCTCGACGCGCCCGGACGCACCCCGCGTCATTCGCAGGCCGCGCCGCCGAGTCCGATGGCGGCGGTCACCCATGGCAATGTCACCACCGCAGCCCCGGTGCTCGCCGAGTATCCGGATTACGCGTGGCCGGCACCGAGATACGGCGCGGACCGGCCGGTGTGGCCGCTGCACACCCGATAGCACGCCCGCCGTTCGACGCGCTCAGGACTCACCGGCAAGGGCCGCAATCGCCTTGGCCAGTCGCGCGCCGTCGGGCAGGTTCTCGCCGCGGGTGATCGTCCACAGGATGCCGAGGCCCTGGGTCAGCACGAAGTAGAGCTCACCTATCGCCTGGGCGGTGTCCGCATCGAGGTCAGGACGGGATTCCCGGACCGCTCGACCGATGTCCTCGTATGCACCGTCGAGGCTTTCGTCCATGAACGTCCGCGATTCCGGCGTCCGCGCGACGCGAACCAGATTCTCCAGACTGGCCAGCATGCCGTCCCGGTTGTCCTCGAAGACCTGCGGCATCGCGTTCCACATCTGCGTGAACGCCTCGAGCGGCGACTGGCCGCCGCCCGCGCGGATCAGAGCTTCCATCCGATCACCGATATCGTTGCCGAGCGCCTCCGCCAGCGCCTCGGTGATCAGCCGATCCTTCGAGCCGAAGTGATAGCCGATCGCGGCCAGGCTGACACCCGCGGCCGCCGCGATATCGCGTGCGGTCGTCTTCGCCACGCCACGTTCGATGATGGCCTTACGCGCTCCTGCCAATAGGTCTTCTCGGTTTCCCATGACCTCAGCTTACACACGCCTAAGACATTTGTACTAGACACTCGTGCCAACCATGTGTTAGACATACGTCTGACACATTCGTTCGAAAGATTGGCGCGGGGCATGAGCATCAAATCCCTCCACATCCTCATCAGCGGCGGCGGCATCGCGGGCAACGCACTCGCACTGCAATTGCTGCGGGCGGGCATCCGAACCACCGTCGTAGAGCGCGCTCCGAAGCCACGCCCGGGCGGACAGGCCGTGGACCTGCGCGGCCCGAGCCGCGAAGTCGCCGAGCGGATGGGACTCATGTCGGGCATCCGCAAGTACCAGCTCGACGAGCGCGGCATGGCCTACGTCGACGAAAACGGCCGGGAATTCGCGCGGATGCCCGCGGAGATGTTCGACGGCAAGGGCCCGGTGGCCGAAATCGAAATCACCCGAGGCGATTTGAATCAGGTACTGCTCACCGAAGTGGCCGGCACGGCGGGCGAACTCGATTACCGCTACGGCGAGTGGATCGCGGCGCTGCGCCAGAACGACACCGGGGTCGAGGTCGACTTCGCATCGGGGCGCACCGAGCGTTTCGATCTGGTCGTCGGCGCGGACGGTGTGCACTCGGCGACCCGGCAACTGGCCTTCGGACCGGAGGAGCAGTTCGTCACCTATCTCGGCGGCTACATGTCGTTCTTCACCATCCCGACACCCGCCGGAACCGAGCCGGGCTGGTTCAAGATGCATACTGTGCCCAGCGCCGCGGTCGCGATTCGACCGGATGCCGATCCGGCCACCTCGAAGGCGATCATCACCCTGCGCACCGAGGCCGATCCGGCGCTGCGCCGCGATGTCGCCGCGCAGCAGCGGCTCATCCACGACATGCTGGCCGAGGCCGGATGGGAGACCCCGGCCATACTCGACGCGATGAGCACCACCCCGGACTTCTATTTCGACATGCTGGCACGCGTCGATATGCCGTCGCTGTCGACCGGACGCGTCACGCTGCTCGGTGACTCCGGCTTTTGCGGCTCCCCGATGACCGGTATGGGTACCGCCATGGCCATTGTCGGCGCCTACGTCTTGGCCGGTGAAATCGCCGCCACCCCAGATGACCTCGCGACCGCACTGACCCGCTACGAGGAAATCGTCGAACCGTTCCTGGACAAGGCCAAGGAGCTGCCCGGTGGCGGCATCAAGATGATGCTGCCCACCTCGCGCCTCGGCACGCGGATGGCGCGCGCGAGTATGAAGGTGATGACCTCGCGGGTGATGCGCCCGGTCATGCTGCGGATGATGTCGAATACCGACGACTACGTGCTGCCCACCTACTGAGCCGCCCAGGCCCGCTCGCTAGGCTCGACTGGTGCGGCAGAAGATCGTCATGGATGTCGATACCGGGATCGATGATTCACTCGCGCTTCTCTACCTGCTCGCCTCCCCGGAGGCCGAGATCGTGGGAATCGCCGCCACCGCGGGCAATGTGCCCGCACCTCAGGTGGCGGCGAACAATCTCGCCTGGCTGGATGTGTGCCGCGCACCCGATATCGAGGTCGCGCTGGGTGCCGCGGAACCGCTCGCGATCCCGCTGCGCACCACCGAGGACACGCACGGGCCGCAGGGGGTCGGATATGCGGAACTGCCGCAATCCGCTCGGCCGATCTCGGCCCGGTCGGCGGCGCAGATGTGGGTCGAACTGGTGCGCGGGGCTCCCGGCGAGATCGTCGGGCTCTGCACGGGACCGCTGACGAATCTGGCGCTCGCCCTTCGCCTCGAACCACGGCTGCCGCTGCTGCTGCGGCGGCTGGTGATCATGGGCGGAGCCTTCAATCACCCGGGCAACACCACGCCGACCAACGAATGGAATGTGCACGTGGATCCGGAGGCGGCCAAGGAGGTCTTCGACGCCTTCTCCGCCGCCCCCGCCGATCGACGGCCGATCGTATGCGCGCTCGATATCACCGAGACCATCGAGATGCGGCCCAAGCATGTGGCGCAGCTCGCCGAGCGCGCGGGGAGTCTGCCGGTGGAGCTGGTTTCGGAGACCGATCCACCGGAGGCCAGGTCCGCGACGAGTAACCCGATCGTGCGCTACTTCACCGATGCGGTCCGGTTCTACTTCGATTTCCACAAACTCTACGACCAGGGCTATCTCGCGCATATGCACGATCCGTTCGCGGCGGCCGTCGCGCTGGATCCGGCGCTTGCCATAACTCGACCGGCCACTGTCGATGTCGAACTCGTCGGCGCCATCACCCGGGCCACCACGGTGGCGGACTGGGCGGGCATGTGGGGCCGAGAACCCAACGCCGACATCGTGGTCGGCACCGACCCCGAGGTGTTCTTCGAGCGATTGATCACCAGGGTCGGTGGCTTCGCGCGGTCGGTATACCCGCAGGAGGCTGCTCGATGATCGGTGACAGCGACGACAATCTCTACCTGACCGCTTTCCGCACCCGGCTGGAACTGCCCGGAATCATCGACGTCCATACGCATTTCATGCCGGAGCAGGTCATGGCCAAGGTGTGGGCGTACTTCGATTCGGCCGGCCCGCTGGTCGGCCGGGAGTGGCCGATCGCCTACCGCGACGATGAGCAGGTCCGTTTGAAGACATTGCGCGGCTTCGGTGTTCGCGCGTTCACCTCGCTGGTGTATCCGCATAAGCCGGATATGGCGGCGTGGCTCAACGAATGGACCGCCGATTTCGCCGAACGCACCCCGGACTGCCTGCACACGGCGACGTTCTATCCCGAACATTACGCGGACAGCTATGTGGAGGCGGCGATCGAGCGCGGTGCCCGGGTGTTCAAGGTGCATGTGCAGGTCGGCGATTTCCATCCGGGTGATCCATTGCTGAATCCGGTGTGGGGCATGATCGAGGACGCCGGAATACCGGTGCTGATCCACTGCGGCTCCGGACCCGCGCCCGGCGAGTACACCGGTCCGGAGCCCATTGCCGGTCTGCTGCAACGCTATCCGCGCCTACGGCTGATCATCGCGCATATGGGCACACCCGAGTACTCCGAATTCCTGGATCTGGCAGAGGAATACCCGGGTGTGCACCTGGACACGACGATGGTGTGGACCGATTTCACCGAGGCCACCGCACCCTTTCCGACCGCCGAGCACAGCAGGCTGCACTCGTTGCGTGACCGTATTCTGTTCGGTAGCGACTTTCCGAATATCCCTTACTCCTACGGGCATTCGATCAGTGCGCTGGAGCGCCTGGACCTGGGTGATTCCTGGCTGCGGCAGGTCTGCTACCGAAATGCCGCACGGCTCTTCGACATCGCATAGCACGCACACCGATGCGCCGGTGAACCTGGTTCGCCGGTGCGAGAGTCGCTGGGTTTCGTCGAGCAGCGCTACCGCGAATTCCGCTACGGATATCGCCGAGACTCGGTCGGCATTCATGAGCAGTTCGTCCGCGCCGAGCCGGTCGGCGCCGGTTCGCCGACCCTGCGCGAGGCCCACGGCGATTCGCTCTGACACGCTCGGCGACAACCCCGCGGCACTGCGGGTCACCACCTCAACTGTCGAAGGCGTCGAGAAGCTGTTCGGCGGCCAGTGCGGCGGTCAAGGTTCCGTCGCGCACCTGCTTCTCCACTTGTGCGCGAATGGCTTTGACGTTCGGATTCTCCGCGAGGCGGCGCAGCAGTTGGTCGTGCACCATGGTCCAGGTCCAGTCGACCTGTTGGCGGCGCCGCTTTTCGGCGAATTCACCGGCCTCGGTGAGCACCCGGCGGTGGTCGAGGACGGTGTCCCAGAACTTGTCCAGCCCATGGCCTTGCAGACCGCTCATGGTGAGCACCGGTGGACGCCAGAGCGCGTCGTGCGGATGGATGAGGCGCAGCGCCCCGGCCAACTCGCGAGCGGCGGCCTTGGCCTCGATCTCGTGCTTGCCGTCGGCCTTGTTCACCGCGACCAGGTCGGCGAGTTCCAGGACACCTTTCTTGATGCCCTGCAACTGATCTCCGGTGCGGGCCAGGGTCAGAAAGCAGAATACGTCGACCATATCGGCGACCGTCACCTCGGACTGACCGACACCGACGGTCTCCACCAGGATCACGTCGTAACCCGCGGCCTCTAGCACCACGATGGTCTCGCGGGTCGCCTTGGCGACGCCGCCGAGGGTGCCCGCGGTCGGCGACGGACGGATATAGGCGTTGCGCTCCAACGACAGTCGCGCCATGCGGGTCTTGTCACCCAGGATGGAGCCGCCGGTGCGGGTCGAGGACGGGTCGACGGCCAGCACCGCGACCCGATGCCCCTTGCCGATCAGATCCATACCGAGCGCATCGATGAACGTCGACTTGCCGACGCCGGGGACACCGGTGATGCCGACACGATTCGAGGTGACCGCATCGGTCGGCGGGGTCAGCTGCAGCAGCAGTTGCTGCGCAAGCTTGCGATGATCGGCCCTGGTCGACTCGACCAGGGTGATGGCCCGGGCAAGGGCGGCCCGCTCCTGAGAGCGGACCGCCTGCGCGAGCGCGTCGACATCTATGACGCGCTTCGCACCCGTCGCCCGACCACCACCGCTGCTCGAATCGCTGCGCGATGCTGGAGTCATTCGCCGCTGCCGCCGCCGATCTCGTGACCGAGTTCGCCCGCCAACTTCTTCAGCAGATCGATCGCGGCGTCCGCGATCACCGTGCCGGGCGGGAAGATCGCGGCGGCACCCGCCGCGTACAGCTCCTCGAAGTCACCGGGCGGGATGACGCCGCCGACGATGACCATGATGTCGGGTCGCCCGACATCGGCCAGTGCCTGCCGCAAGGCGGGCACCAGCGTGAGGTGGCCGGCCGCCAGCGAGGACACACCGACGACGTGTACGTCGTTATCGGCCGCCTGCTGCGCCACCTCTTCCGGGGTCTGGAACAGCGGGCCCACATCGACGTCGAAGCCGAGGTCGGCGAAGGCCGTGGCGATCACCTTCTGACCTCGGTCGTGCCCGTCCTGGCCCATCTTGGCGACCAGGATGCGCGGCCGACGACCCTCCGCCTCGGCGAATTCCTCGACGAGTTCGATCGCCTTGCTGATGTTTGTCACCTTCCCGGCCTCGTCGCGGTATACACCGGAGAGCGTACGGATCTCGGCCTGGTGGCGGCCGTACACCTTTTCCAGCGCATCGGAGATCTCACCGACGGTGGCCTTGGCGCGCGCGGCGTTGATGGCCAGCGCGAGCAGGTTGTTCTCCATGCCGCCCTCGGAAGCGGCCGCCGCACGGGACAATTCGCCCAGCGCCCGCTCCACCTCGGCCGAATCGCGTTCGGCGCGAAGCCGGTTCAGCTTCTCGATCTGTTCGGCGCGCACCCGCGAATTCTCGACCTTGAGGACCTCGACCTGCTGGTCCTCTTCGACCTGGTACTTGTTCACGCCGATCACGGGCTGCTGACCGGTATCGATGCGAGCCTGCGTGCGAGCGGCCGCCTCCTCGATGCGCAGCTTCGGGATGCCCTCGCCGATCGCCTGCGCCATACCGCCGTGCGCCTCGACCTCGGCGATATGCGCGCGAGCGCGGTTGGCCAGCTGGTGGGTGAGCCATTCCACGTAGTACGAACCACCCCAGGGGTCGATCGGGCGGGTGGTGTTGGACTCCTGCTGAATCAGCAGCTGGGTATTGCGGGCGATACGCGCGGAGAAGTCCGTCGGCAGGGCCAGCGCCTCGTCGAGGGCGTTGGTGTGCAGCGACTGGGTGTGGCCCTGGGTCGCGGCCATCGCCTCGATGCAGGTGCGCGCCACATTGTTGTAGGCGTCCTGCGCGGTCAGCGACCAACCCGAGGTCTGCGAATGCGTCCGCAGCGAAAGCGATTTCGCGCTCTTGGGCTCGAACTTCGCGACCAGCTCACTCCAGAGCAGCCGTCCCGCACGGAGTTTGGCGACCTCCATGAAGAAGTTCATGCCGATGGCCCAGAAGAACGACAGCCGCGGCGCGAACTTGTCGACCTCCATGCCCGCGGCGATACCCGCGCGAATGTACTCGACACCGTCGGCGAGGGTGTAGGCCAATTCCAGATCGGCCGTGGCTCCGGCCTCCTGGATGTGGTAGCCGGAGATGGAGATCGAGTTGAACTTCGGCATCTTCGCGCTGGTGTAGGCGAAGATGTCGGAGATGATCCGCATCGAGGGCTTGGGCGGGTAGATGTAGGTATTGCGGACCATGAACTCTTTCAGAATGTCGTTCTGAATGGTTCCGGCCAGCTGTTCCGGTGCGACGCCCTGTTCCTCGGCCGCGACCACATAGAGCGCGAGGATCGGCAGCACCGCGCCGTTCATGGTCATCGACACCGAGACCTGATCCAGCGGGATGTGGTCGAAGAGCTGACGCATGTCGAGGATGGAATCGATGGCAACACCGGCCATCCCCACATCACCTTGGACACGCGGGTGGTCGGAGTCGTAGCCGCGGTGGGTGGCCAGGTCGAAGGCGACCGACAGACCCTTCTGGCCCGCCTGCAGATTGCGGCGGTAGAAGGCATTCGAATCCGCAGCGGTGGAGAAGCCCGCGTACTGGCGAATGGTCCACGGCTGGTTGACGTACATCGTCGGGTACGGACCGCGCAGGAACGGCGCGATACCGGGCACGCTGTCGAGCGGATACCCTTCGGCCGCAATGGCATCACGGTCGGCCTTGGTGAAAACCGGTGGCACATCGATACCTTCGGGCGTCGACCACACCAACTGTTCGGGGGTGTAGTTGTTCGCCTCGGCGGCGGCGCGCACATAGGCGTCGACCTGTGCGGAGTCGACGTCGGCGGGCTCGGCCGGACGTTCGGACAGCGGCACCTCGGCGAAACTACCGATCCGGTGCTCGATGCCGCCCGGCTCGTCGATTTCGCCCGGCTTGTCGATATGACTCAATGTCATCAGGCTCCCACCTTCTCCAGCAGGTCGGACAGTGCGGCCACCGCATCGATGCGGGCCGCGAGATAACCGTCGGGGCGCTGTGCGGCGCCGAGGTCGGCGACGGCCTTTTCCGCACCGGCCAGCAGCACCGTCTCGATACCGGCGGCCCGCAACTGCTCGGCCGCCGGGCCCGCCTGCTCGGCGTAACGCTTGTCCGAACCACATAATACGGCGATCGTGGCACCGGATTCGGTTGCCGCCGTCCCGATTCCGGCCACATCCAGCGGACCGGGGTTGATCGACTCGATACCGCCCGAGGCCAGCAGGTTCGCAATGAAGGTGACCCGCACATTGTGCTCGGCCACTGTTCCCAGCGGCACCAGCAGCGCACGTGGTCGCGCCCCCTTGGCGGCGAGGTAGGCATCCGAGCGGTTGCGCAGCGCCTCGAAGGCGGCGCCGTAGCGAACCACCTGTCCGGGCCGGCGCGCGGCCTCCGACAGCGGCTGCTCGGCCAGGTTCGGGAATTCGTTGACACCGGTGACCGCCGTCTTGCGGTGTGCCACATCGGCGTCCCGAGCCGACCGGGTCGCGGCGATCCGCTCGGCGAGCAGGCCGGAGTCCAGCGCGGCCGGGTAACCGCCCGCGGCCTCGAGCTCCTGCATGAACTCCCATGCCTTGGCGGCGAGTGCGGCGGTGAGATCCTCGACGTACCAGGAACCGGCGCCCGGATCCTGCACATGACCGAGGTGCGACTCCTCGAGCAGCAGCAGCTGGGTATTGCGAGCCATGCGGTCGGCGAACGACTTCGAGACGCCGAGTTCGCCGGGCGGCAATGCCGAATCGAAGGGCAGCACCGTGACCGTGTCCGCGCCACCGACTCCCGCGCCGAAGGCCGCGAGGGTGGTGCGCAGCATATTCACCCACGGGTCGCGCTGGGTCATCATCGCGGCGGAGGTCACCGCATGCTGCGGGGCGTCACCGAATGCGGGTGCGCCGCACACATGCGCGACGCGGGCCCAGAGCTGGCGGGCCGCACGGAATTTCGCGATGGTGGCGAACTGGTCGTCGGTCGCGGCGAAGCGGAACTCCAACTGCTCGAAGGCATCCGCGATGTCGTGACCGCCTTCGGCGAGTGCACGCAGGTAGGCCAGGCCGGCGGCCACCGCCGCACCGAGCTCCTGGGCGTCCGAGGCGCCCGCATCGTGAAAGACGGTGCCGTCCACCGTGATAGCGCGCACGCTCTCCGGACGCTGCACCGCCTGACCGGCCAAGTCGATGGCCTCCGCCAGCTCGATATCGGCGGTTCCGGCGAAGCGACTGGTGAGCGGGGCCGCACCCAATGCGACTCGAATTTCGGTCCGGTCCGCCACCTGGTAATCGTCGAGCTGCGCGAAGACCTGTTGTGCCGCTGCGGAAACCGCGTCACCCGCGGCGAGTGTCAGCGGTGCCAGTTCGAACAGCAGACCCGACAGCGCCGCGGGCAGTTCGGCCACCGGCACACCGCGCTCCCCCGCGCCGAGCCACAGTGCACTGATCCCGTTCTCCAGCGCGGCCAGGATCTCGCGATTCGCCGCGGCGCCATCGGCCGCGCCGATGAAGGCGCTGACATACCAGCCACGATGCACGTCCCTGGTGGCGTCGCGGCCACGAACGAACGGATATTCACCCGGCAGCGGCAGTTCGGCCCGCTCATTCCCGCGGGTGTACAGCGGGGCGATGGTCAGACCGTCGTAGGTCTGTTCCTCGAGCAGCTTTTCTGGCTCCTCCGGAAGTTCGGCGACGTCGACCCTGCGGGCCTTCGCCAGTACCTCCGCCACGCCCTTGCGCCATGCGGCGTAATCGGGCACCGGCTCTGAAGCAATCGGCATAGCTGCTGTTCCTCTTCTCCTCGACGCACATCTCGCGTGCGCCCGAAACCGTTGCATTCGCCCAGCTCAGCGAGCACATCGGTTAACGAGCATTCGTCGGCGTTTCCTTCGATGCTAGCGGCAGCTCCGCAGCCGGTTGACCGTGGCCGCCACTACCAACGGGTAACCTTGCGCGGTGCTCAGGCTCATCCGTGACCCCCGCATCCTCGCCCTGCTCGTCGGTGGCGCGGCGCTGTTCACCGCGGCCATGCTGGTCCCGCTACCGACACCGCAGCAGATGCAGGATTGGGCCACCTCGGTCGGCCCGATCTTCCCGCTGCTGTTCTTCGTGGTCCATGCGCTGGTCACGGTGGCCCCGGTCCCACGGACCGTGCTGACGGTGAGTGCGGGCGTCCTGTTCGGTCCCGCGCTCGGCATCGTCCTGGCCGCCTCGGCGACCACGGTCAGCGCCGCACTCGCGATTCTGCTCGTCCGCGCGCTGGATCGGGATCGAGTGGCCGCCCACCTCACCCATCCGGCGGTCCGATCCATCGATGAACGCCTCGAACGCCGCGGCTGGCTCGCCGTCGGCTCGCTGCGCCTGATCGCCTTCGCACCGTTCTCGGTGATCAACTACTGCTGCGCCCTCTCCTCGATCCGCTTCTGGCCATACCTGATCGCCACCGTCATCGGCATCCTCCCGGGGACCATCGGCACTGTCATCCTGGGCGATGCTCTCACCGGCCGTACCCACCCCGGCATGCTCGCAGTCTCCGGGGTGCTCATCGCCATCGGCATCATCGGTTTGATCATCGATGCGCGCTGGACGCAAACCCACGAGCCGGATCTCGAGACCGCCCCCGTCACCGTGACCGACTGACGCCCGAGCGGCGTATGCACGCTTTGCATCGATTCCGGTTTGCGGTTGCGTGCGGACGGCTAACCCGCAACAGCAACGACCGCTCGAAGGGAGGTGACGAACGATGGCGGTACACGCAGTCGAACCAGGGCCGAACGGCAATAACCACGACAACTGGAATCAAGACCCCCGCGAAGATCTAGCCGACGACGTCATCCGACCGTGGGGCCGATGACGACCTGAGCTAATCCACGGTCAACTCGATCGGGATGGCGAAGACATCGACCATCGCGCCGTTGCGCAATACCGTCACCGGCATCGAGACCCCGATGGCGTCGCCGAAGAGTTGGCGTTGGATGCCCTGGGCGTCGGCCACTTCCGAGCGGGCGACGCTGAGTACGAGGTCGCCGCGGCGCAGCCCCGCGTGATCGGCGGGGCCGCCGCGGACGACTTCGACGATGCGGACACCGGCATGTTGGCCGGTCCGGGCGGCGACCGATGCGGGCAATGGAGCCGGAACGCCGACCAGGCCCAGGTAGGCGCGGCGCACCCGGCCGTCTTTCAACAGGGTGCTGATGATGCGACGCGTGGTGGCGTTGATCGGGATGGCGAGGCCGAGTCCGACGCCCGCGACCGCGGTATTGACACCGACCACCCGTCCCGATGAATCCGCAAGTGCGCCACCGGAATTGCCCGGATTAAGGGCGGCATCGGTTTGGATCACGTCCTCGATCACCCGACCGGCCCGGCGGGAGGCGACCGGGACAGCGCGCCCCAGCGCGCTCACCACGCCCGCGGTCACCGAGCCCGCCAACCCCAGCGGACTTCCGACCGCCACCACCAATTGGCCGACCACCAGCTTGTCGGCATCGCCGAGCACCACCGCGCCCGGCGCACCGGCGCGGGCGCGCAGCACCGCGAGATCGGAGAGCGGATCGATGCCGACGACGTCGATGCGTGATTCCACACCGTCCGCGAACACCACATCGCCGCTGCTCGACGAGCCGACCACATGCGCGTTGGTCAGCAGGAATCCGTCGTCGGTGAAGACCACCGCGGATCCGCTCCCCCGCCGGGTCCGGACACTCGCGACATGTGGTGTTACCGACGCCGCGACGGCGATGACCGACCGCGAGTACGCGTCCATCGCCGAATCATCCAGATCCTGTTGCCGTGTGGTGTCTTCCGGACCCGACAACGGGACCGACTCGTCGTCCACGCTGACCACCATCCTGCTCATCGGGCGCGCACTCGATATCTAGGCCGCCCTCTCCAGCATCCTCCGCCACATCGTCCGGTGCAGCGTGTTCGCCACAGGCGCAACCGGATTCATCCGACGTTCACCAACGCCCGCGGAGGCAGCGCGTCCGCGCACAACTATTGCCCAACCGTCTGAGACGGTATCGGGTGCGAGCGTCCGGGCGCGACGGAGCCGAGGGTGCAGTTGGTCGTGGATGCCACCTGCCCGAGGATGTCCGCGATGCCACCGCGCCCCGCACCTGCTCCGAGCAGCCGAGCGTCAGCCGCGCCCCGCCGCCGCGCAGCACCTGCCCGGCCGTCGCCCGGCCGAGCTGGTGCGCGGGAACCACGCGATTGGTGGAGATTCGTTCGATTACGCGCCGGGCACGCGATCCAGGAAGCCGTGCACACCGATGATCCGGCCGTCCTCGGCGAGCGTGATCACATCCGTCCCGGCAACCGGTGCGCTCCCGTCGGGCGAAACCAGCTCCCAGGAGAACCGGGCGGTACTGTGGTGTCCGTCGACCGCTCCTAGCTGCCGGAATTCGAAGCCGGGGAACTGCTGGTGCACGCCCCCGATGGCCGCGGTCAGTTGCTCGTGTCCGGCGACATCGGCCAGTGGATCGGTGTAGAAACCGTCCTCGCGCCAGGCCGCCGCCACTGCCTTCGCGCGCACCTCGTCATCGGTGGCATTCCATGCCGTGAAGTAGCGCCGCACCGCATCCTCGTACTGATACATAGCGAATCATCCTCTGCTGGAAGGTATTTCGGTCTCCGCCGGAAAGCTCCGGCGGATGCCCTCAACCTTGCCCGCTGCCGATCACGGAGTCGATTACGCGCGAGGTAAGGATCAGCGCGCGAACCACCGCGGCCACTGATGGCCGCGCTCCCACACCGTGTCCCCGGCGACCACGACCAGATCGCAGATCTCGGTGACCGCGCGACGCGACGCCCAGATGTGCTCTCTGCTCGGCACGATGACCGCACGCGCACCGCAGCGCACGATGGCCGCGAGCAGCCGTGCGACCGGATCGCCCTGCGGACCCACCTTCATCGAGACCAACTCGTACCCCATTCGAGCCGCGCAGCAGCGGGTCACCCGCACATCGTGATCGACCATCGATCCCGAAATATCCCACCGCACGAACCCGATCGCCCACGGTTTGATCGCCACCCCGTTGCCAAGTGACCCCGTTTCGCTTGCCAACCGCCCGACAACCTCCCATGGTTCCGACCCGCTCATATCACCAACCCTGTCTGCCAGCACCCACCCAGAACGGTAGAAAATCGGCCGGGCGCGGCACCATGGTTTTGCGGGGATTTGCGGAAGTTGTTGACCCATTTGACGCTGACCGGTGACGATGGTGTGCAGCCAGCGCAATACCCACGCGAGACGAGGCCACTCTGATGCGTATACAACTGCTCGGCGGACCCACCAACAACACCGGCTCGCCCCGGCTGTGGATCGATGAGGATCGACATCTATATCTCGTGCAGGGCTACCGGGTGGCCCATGACGCGAACCGCGTCGAAATACCGCATATGCTGCTCGGCTGGCTGCAGCCCGGCACCTACATCGGCGCTCCGCTGCTCGATTCCGGGCACGGTTCCTTCACCCTCGCCGGACAGCCGATCACCGATCCGGATGCCTTGGCGCATATGCGTATTCCCGAGCACGAAACCGCGGTCGCGGTCCCGGTCGGACAGAGCCCGTGGGAATGGTAATGCAATGCTCTTCTTCAGCATCGAGGAAACCAACGATCTCATTCGCGAGACCCGAAGCGACGCTTTCCATCTCGAGGTATCCGATGACCACTCCCAGGTCTCCGACGAGACCGAACCGATGCGCCGCGTGCTCGCGGGCCTTCCGCCGTTCGAGGAGGAGTCCTATCCGCCGTCGTGGCGGGCCTGGGAGGAGCTCACCAGCGAGGTCGCCGGACGCGGTGTGCCGATCCGGCGCGTTCGGGTGGTCTCGGAGCCGCTCACCGACTACGTGCGATTCCTGCACGCGCTCACCGATCGCAATCAGCGCTACGGCGAGGATATCCGCTGGCTGCCAAGGCATCTCGCCGATCCCTCGGAATACACCGACGACGAATGGTGGCTGCTCGACGATACGGTCGCCTTTACGATCTTCACCAAGACCGGCGATCTGGCGGGGGCCGCGGTGACCACCGACCCCGTGCTGGTCGCACGCTGCACAACAGTACGAGATACACTGTGGAACAAAGCAATTCCGCACCACGACTATATGCCCGGCGGGCGGAGTGGATGACCGGTGTAGAGCAGTCCCGGCAAGCCTTCGGGGCACGCTTACGCGAAGTGCGCAAGGCCGCACATCTGACCGGCGTGCAGCTCGCCGCCGACGCGGGCTGGCATTCGGCCAAGGTGTCGCGCATCGAACACGGTAAGCAAACGCCGAGCGATAGCGATCTGGCCGAGTGGTGCCGACTGTGCGGCGCCGAACTGCTGCTGCCGGATCTGCGTGCGGCACTGGCGAATATCGAGGCGCTCTGGCAGGAGTGGCGGCGCATCGCCGCGACCGGACATGCCCAGCAGCAGCGCCGCCGCATCGAGTTGGAGGCGCGCGCCACCACCATCCGCAATTTCGAGAACGCAGTCGTCCCCGGCTTGTTGCAGACCGAACCCTATGCCAGAGCCGTGCTGGAGACCTGTATCGACTTCGTCGGCGGTATCGACGATATCGATCGCGCGGTGGCGGCGCGGATCGCGCGCCAACGGATTCTGCATCACGGCACCCATCGGATCAGCATCCTGTTGGCCGAACAGGCGCTCTACACCACCGTCGGCGACAACGAGGTAATGGCCGGTCAGCTCGAACGTCTCATCGATGTGATGCCGCTGCCCCGGCTCGCACTCGGCATCATTCCGCGGACGGCGGACTTCCTTTACACCACAACATGTTTCGTACTTCTCGACAAACGCATCGCGGAGGTCGAGACCATCTCGGCGGGTCTGACCATCACCCAGCCGCGCGAACTCGCGTACTACGAGAAGACCTGGGCAGCGCTGCACCGGCAGGCCCGGTACGGCGAAGCCGCCCGAGCCATAATCACCGATGCGTTGAAGCTGCGGTTGACGCAGCTGTAGTTACAGTGCCGCACGGAGTTTCGCGGCATTCTCGTAATCGTGCTGCCATTCGGGGCCGGTGGGAGCGAGGATGACGCGTTCGACGCCGGCGTCCCGGTGGGCGACGAGCAATTCGACAGCCGCCGAATGATCGGCGGGCAATGTAGGCGCCACCACGGTCACCGCTGGCACCGGGCGATCGAATCCTGCTGCCAGCGTCCGCAATTCGTCGAAGTCGGCGGCCAACTGGTCCAGGCCCGGCTGCAGGGTGATCCAGCCGTCGGCGTATTCGGCCGCCCGCCGCCGCGCCCGAGTCCCATTGCCCGCCACCAGGACCGGCGGCATCGTCGATCCGGGTGCCAGCGCCACGTCGACGCCGTTGACCGTTGCGGTCGAACCGGTGACGAGATCGGGCAGCACCCGCAGCGCCGCATCGGTGCGCCGACCGCGGTTCTCGAATGTCGTACCGGCCGCGCGCCAACCGATATCGCCGTGCGCCGGATTTCCGGTGCCGACACCGAGCAGCAACCGGTTCTCCGATACGTACTGCAGCGTGCTGATCTGCTTGGCCGCCCACGCCACCGGGCGCAGTGCGAGCAGCATGACGTTGTAGCCGATCCGGATCCGCTCGGTGACGGCGGCAGCGGTCGCCAGCGTTACGGTGCTGTCCAGCATGGGCGCGCTGGCCACGAGATGGTCGGTGGACCACACAGATTCGAGCTCGAGTTGTTCGGCGAGGCGGGCGGCGGCCCGCACATCGCCGAGGATCGGATGCGCCGGATCGGGGGTGGAGGTCGGGAGGATCACGCCGATATCGAAGGTCATGAGCACAACGTTAGGAACGAATTGTGAGCGTTCCAATGGCTCGATCGCTCAGCCCCATGCCCGCAACGCTCATTCCGTCGTGGCCGCCTGCTCGGCGGGTTTGCGGTGCAAGCCCTTTCGGTCGTAATACTGGGTCACCAGGGCACCGACGACCAGGCCGACGCCCAAACCGAGCACCGCCATCCAGCTTCCACGCGCGAGTCCGGCGGCACCGTTGGCGTTGAAGTAGAGGATGGCGCGCAACCCCAGGAAGACCTGGTGCATGGGTTCGAAGGTGGCCAGCCACTCGAAGTACGTCGGCGTGGCTTCGATGGGCACGCTACCGCCCGAGGACGGCAGGCCCAGCACGATGAACAGGATCAGATTGACCAGCAGACCCGCGGTGCCGAGCGCGGCCAGCACCGACAGCGCGGTCACACCGACCGCGATGATCGCGAGCACGCAATACAGGAACAGCGCGAGCGGATGATCGAGCGGCACGTCCAATGCCGCTGCGACACCGAGGAATACCGCGGAGACGATCGGTGCGGTGACGATCAGGATCGCCCATTTCAACAGCAGGGTGCGGAAGCGGGAGATCGGCGCGGCCGGATAGTGCACGTACCACGGGCCGTATTCGGTGGGCGCGAAACCGAGGGCGGAATCGGTCATCGCGTGGATGATCATCGCGCCGGTGAATCCGGCGAGCAGCACCATGATCGTGTAGAAGAACGCGGACAAACCCTGTCCGGTGCCCTCGGGCAGCGGCCGATAGGGATCGACCACCACCTGGATCGGATGGGCGAGCATCAATTGGCTGGCACCGGCAAGCTGTGGCGCCTGGCCGCCCCCGGCAGGTTGCAACTGCGTCTGCACGGTATCAGTGAGTTGTTTGCCGACTGTCTCATCGACGCGAGTCAACGCCTGATCGGCGATGCGCTGCATGACCCCGGTGGCGAAACTGCCCGCCCGAGGGTTCGTGTGCACCGTGATGATCGGCTGTTCGACCTTGCCCGGCACCACACCGGCCGCGCCGAGAATGGCCAGCCGCTTGCTGAAGTCACTGGGGATGACGATCGCACCGTAGACCTTGCCCTGGCTCAGTTGCCGTTGTGCCTCGCCGAATCCGACGACCCGCAGGTCGATCTTGTCGGTGGGCAGGCTCGCGACGAGTGCGTCGGTGATCTGATCGCCGACATTGGCGGGCTTGGCGCCCAGGGTGTCGCCGTCGTCCTGATTGACCAGTGCGACAGGGAAATCGTGCAGGTTCTTGGTCGGATTGACCACATATGCCAGATACATCGTGGCCAGCAGTGACATGAGCAGAGTGACCACGGCGATCGGGGCGATCCAAGCCCGTGGCCGCAGATGGCGGGCAGCCGTTCCGGCAATCGTCATGGGCGCACGGTAATCCGTCGCGGCGGTTTTTCGGTACCGATCCGGCGCGTATCGGTGGCTGCTCACACCCCGCCACCGACACCCATCACCGAGACCGCGATCACAGCCTCAGCGCAGCCAGCCCTTCTCCTCGGCCGCATTCATCCGCGATATGGTGCCGCGCATATCCGCGACGCCGATTTCGCGGCCATGGCGGTCATAGCCGTTGGTGGCCACCAGCACGAATTGCGCCATCAATCATTAGAAACCCGCCGCAGCGGTCCGTCAATCAGTTGCGCAAGTATGCGCAATCTGCGATATCGGGCGATTGAGCCTGGTTACATGCGCTCGGGTGCGGCAATGCCCAGAAGTCCGAGTCCGTGCGCGAGCGTCCGCGCTGTCGAATCGCACAGTGCGAGACGGTTTTCCCGTATCCGATCGGACGCGGTGAGGACCGGGCAGGTCTCGTAGAAGGCCGTGAAGTCGCGCGCGAGGTCGTAGAGGTATCCGCACAGTCGATGGGGTTCGAGGGTTGCGGCGACCTCGATCACGACGGTGCTGTAGGCGTCGAGTTCGAGTGCCAGGGCCCGTTCAGCGGGTTCGAGTGCGATCGTCGGATCGATCCGCACGGCGTGATCTCGAGCTTTGCGCAGGATGGACCGGATTCTGGCGTGCGCGTATTGCAGATAGACGCTGGTGTTGCCGTTCAATGCGACCATGCGGTCCAGATCGAAGGTGTAGTCCTTGACCCGGGATGTGGACAAGTCGGCGTATTTGACCGCACCGATCCCGGTCGGTTCGGCGATCGCGTCGAGTTCGGCGGCGACCAGGTCCGGATTCCGTTCGGCGACAACGGCTCTGGCCTTCGTGACAGCATCGTCGAGTAGGTCCGTCAGTCTGACCGTGCCGCCCGCACGGGTTTTGAAGGGCCGCCCATCCGGGCCGAGCACGGTGCCGTAGGCGATGTGTTCGGCCTCGATGACATCGGTCGACCAACCGGCCCGCCGGGCGGCTTCGAAGACGAGCCGAAAGTGCAGGGCCTGACGGGAATCGGTGACATACAGCAGCCGCTCGGCGCGCAGGGTCTGCACCCGGTACCGGATGGTCGCCAAATCCGTTGTGTCGTAGCCGTATCCGCCGTCGCGCTTGCGCACCATCAGCGGGACCGGTTGGCCGTCAGGGCCATCGACCTCCTCGGAGAAGACGACCAGGGCGCCGTCGCTCTCGACGGCGATGCCCTTGTCGACCAGCTCGGCGATGGTGTCGGCGAGCATCGGGTTGTAGAACGACTCGCCGACATAATCGGCGGCTGTCAGCAGCACACCGAGCCGATCGTAGATTTCACCGAACGCCCGCTCCGATTCGGCGACGATCTCCTGCCACCGCCGCAGGGTGGCCGCATCGCCGGATTGCAGCGCCACCACCCGAGCCCTGGCCCGCTGCGCGAACGCCGGATCACCGTCGAATTCCGTCCGCGCCGCCTTGTACAGGCCATCCAATGCCGAAACCACCGACGCATCGCCGCTCAGCTCATCGCGCCGCCAGAGCAGCCCCGGATGCTCATCCAGATATTGGATCAGCATCCCGAACTGAGTCCCCCAGTCTCCCAAGTGATTCTGCCGAATCACCGCGGCGCCGAGAAAGGTCAGCACCCGTGCGATGCAGTCGCCGATGATCGTTGTCCGTAGATGCCCGACATGCATTTCCTTGGCGATATTGGGTGCCGAATAGTCGACCACCGTCCGCCGCCCACGCTCGAAATCCGGTACACCCAACCGCCCATCATCGAGTCGAGCCGAAACCTGTTCCCACACGGCATGATCCGACACGGCGATATTGAGGAATCCCGGACCCGAAACCGTCACCGCGTCGAACAGGCCATCGCCCGAACCCAACGCCGTGACCAATTCCGCGGCGAACTCGGCGGGCCGCACCCCCACCCGCTTCGCGGCCGCAAGCGCGACATTCGACTGGAAATCCGCACGCTCTGAGCGCCGCACCACCGGATCCGTCCCCACCAGGTCCGCACGAGCCCGACCGATCGCCGCGCCTACGGCCACGGCAACCCGATCGAGCAGCGGCAATACCCCGGAATCAGCCACGCGCAATCTCCTGTCCTTGTGGACCGTGAGTATTGCAGCGCACCCGATGCCACGCCGAACCATTTTCCCCAGCGGGCGCTGACCAGGTCACCGCGGCGAGACCGCCCTGCCTGCGGACCGGCCGGTAGCCTCGACGAGTGGCCGAGGCTCGGTGTTCGAGGAAGGGAGCGGCTGTGACCGCATTCCGTGTGCGTAGCGGACTGGCCGTGCTCGCGGCCACCGGACTGCTGACCGGCTGTTCAGATAAGGCCGCACCGGACGCCCATCCCTCCGCCACCCCTGCGGCCGGCTCATTGGCGAACTGCACACCGCTGACCGAAGAGCAGATCAGCCGGGCCGCGCAGGCCGACACCCTCACCACCCGCCACCGTCCACCGATCTGCGTCTGGCAGGCACAACGCGGCGCCGACGAATCCGAGCTGACTTTCACCTACACCGACCGCGAATCGCTCCAGCAGACATGGCAGCGGGCCGAGAACGACGGTTTCCAGACCGAACATCTGACGATCACCGAACAGATCTTCGGCGCGACCGTCACCGCGACCGGTTTCTATACACGCGATCCACAGGATCCTGGTGACTGCGCGGTCGCAGCCGCGGACAACGGCACCATCGTCTGGCGCGCGCAAAACAATTCCCACACGACAACACCCGATCCCTGCGCCATCGCACTCCAATTGGCAACGCTGACCATCGATCTCGCGCCGTAGGCAACGAGCAAGAACACCCCGGATCTCGACAGGATCCGGGGTGTTCGCGGCTACTGCGCCGGCGGCTGCCAGGACTGTCCCTGCGGCCCGTCCGGACGGTACGCCGGCTGGTGCGGCGGAATCTGCTGCGGCGGGGTCTCCTGCCGAGCTGGCATTACCGGCTGATGTGGGGAGGGCTGGGTTCGGGTCACCGGAGTCGCCACGCCCTCCACCGAAGCGCGGGCATCGGCCTCCGCCGCGCGCACCGCCTGTTCGATGGCCGGATCCCGGGCCGTATCGAACCAGCCCTCGACATCGGAATCGTCCTCCGGCTTGCTCTCCACATCGTCGACCGGGGTGGGTTCGTAACGGAATACGCCGTCCTCGCCCTTGGTCGCGAAGTTCTGGGCGAAGCCTTCGAGCGCCTTGCCGAAATCGCTCGGCACCAGCCACACCTTGTTCGCGTCACCGCGGGCGACCATCGGCAGCGTCTGCATGTATTGGTAGGCAAGCAGTTCCGGTGTCGGCTTACCGGATTTGATTGCGGCGAAGACCTTTTCGATGGCCTTTGCCTGGCCCTGCGCCTGCAGGTAGGCAGCGGCCCGTTCACCCTGGGCGCGCAGAATCCGGCTCTGCCGTTCACCTTCGGCCGCCAGGATCGAAGACTGCTTTGCGCCCTCGGCGGAGAGGATCTGCGCCTGCTTGGCGCCCTCGGCCGTCTTGATCTGTGACTCTCGGGTGCCCTCCGCGGTGAGGATCATGGCACGCTTTTCGCGGTCGGCCTTCATCTGCTTCTCCATCGACTCCTGGATCGATGGCGGCGGATCGATGCTCTTGAGTTCGACCCGCGCGACGCGCAGCCCCCAGCGCCCGGTGGCCTCGTCGAGCACCCCGCGCAGCTGACCGTTGATCTGATCGCGGGAGGTCAGCGTCTGCTCCAGGGTCATGCCGCCGACCACATTGCGCAGAGTCGTCACGGTGAGCTGCTCGACGGCCGCGATGTAGTTGCTGATCTCGTACACCGCCGCCTGCGGACTCGTCACCTGGAAGTACACGACGGTGTCGATATGCAGGGTCAGGTTGTCCTCGGTGATCACCGGCTGCGGCGGGAAGGACACCACCCGCTCGCGCAGGTCGACCTTCGCGCGGATCCGGTCGGCGAAGGGCACCAGGAACGTCAGCTGGCCCGAGACTGTGCGCGAATATCGGCCTAATCGCTCGATGACGGCCGCCTCCGCCTGTGGCACCAGGGCGATCGACTTGAAGACCACCACCACGACCAACAGCACGAGCACGGCGGCAACGATGAGCACAGCCATTTACGGCTCCTTCCAGACGACGGCGGTCGCGCCGTCGATCTTCATGACGTACACCGTAGTTCCCTTGGGATACTCGACCGTCGAATCGAACGGCCGCGCGGTCCACTCTTCGCCACCGATTTTGACCAGGCCGCTGTGTTCGGCGACCGGTTCGAGCACCAGCGCCTGCTTGCCCGGCAGCGCATCGACATTGGTCGGGATCGGCGGCGGAGTTCCGAAGCGGCGCCGCAGAACTGGCCGCACCCCGAGCAGCAGTATCAGCGCCAGCACCGCGAAGATCACGGCGTCGGCGACCAGTCCGGTATCGGCCACCGCACCGACTCCCGCGGTGCCGAGCGCGGCGACGCCCAACATCAGCAGCGTGAGGTCCCCGGTGAGCATCTCCGCCGCCGCGAGCAGCAGGCCCGCGACCAGCCAAACGATTGCGGCCACAGCCCCACTGTAGTGGTCCGAACCACTTCTGGGGCGCGACAGACTCGAGATCACCGGCGGCGGTTCGCCGCGTCTTTTGTCGCACTGCTCAGCCATCGAAGCCGAAACGACTGTGCGCCCATTGATTTCGGCCGAAACGCCGACCCAGCGGCAATCCGCTGAACCAATCCGGCTCCGCGTCCGTAATCGCAACAACATCGCGGACGAAGGACGAGGAACCTGGCATGTTTCGGAGATCACGCACCGTCATTTCGGCTGCCTGCATAGTGGTAGCCGGTCTGCTGGCCGGGTGCGGCATCGCCGGTATACCGGTCGCGGCCGAACCCGATGTTCGCAAGCTGGAGATCGGCGATTATCCGGTCGACAAATACCACTACGACCAGGACGCGCACGGCAACGGCGCACTGCTGGAAGGCATTCGGATGGCCGAGGCGGTGGTGCCGACGAGCCGTATCGATCCGAAATTGACCTTCGGTGTGCTCGGTGGCGTCGTATCCGACAACCAGGAAGCGGCCGACTACTACACCGGCAGCGCGTCGATACCGGTGCTCGAGCGCCACAAAATGCTGGCCGCCTACGGCGCGGTCGGTGCGGACCGCCCCTATGAGCCGTTCCAGATCGATCAGCGCGGCCCCGGCCCGGACGTCACCATCATCTCGCAACTGCTGATGCGTTTCCCGAACGCGACCGAGGCCGAACAGGCGGCACGCGAACTCGAAGCCGCCGATTTCGCGGTCGCACCCGATCAGAATAAGCGGCTCGAGCTGGACAAATATCCCAATGCCCACATCCACTGGCGGCCCGATGTCGCCAATATCGGATCCTTCATCGCCGATAAGGAATTCGTCCTGCAGGTATTCATCCAGCGACCCAAGGCCGATGAACGCGATCTACTGGGCTGGCTCGGCAACACCTTCGACGCCGAACTCGCCGTCGCCGACAAATTCCGGGCCACCCCCGTGGACCAACTCGACGACTTGAAGATCGATCCGGATGGGCTGCTGGCCCGCGCTGTCGTCCGCGACCGCCGCAACCACACGCTCGACCTGCGCGAATTCAGTGTGTACGGCCCGGCCATCGTCGTGCACACCGCCACCAATCAGGCCACCTCGCAGCGGATGATCGACGAAACCGGGTTGGACGCCTGGGCGATCGCGGACGACACCATCGTCTATCGAGTGCGCGACGAGGCCTCGGGGCCGCGCCTGGTCAACGAGCTCATCGCGCGTTCCGGTGACGAATACGATCCGATCGATGCGCCCAAGGATGTGCCCGGCGCGATCTGCCAGCGACTCAATCGGCGCGGTGATACCGATAAGCAGTACAAGCACAGCTGCTACGTCACCTATAAGCGCTATGTCGGGAACGTAAACGGCGATAACGAAGCCGACGTTCGGCAGAAAGTGGCGGCGCAATACGCGCTGTTCGCCAATAGTCTGTGACCGGCACACCAACTCGCTTGCGCCGCAACCCGAACCGGCGGTGCTAGTTTCGGGCGGGTGAGCGAGCGTGACATGTATGGCGGCGACATCTTCTCCGGACATTCGCGATCGAAGAAGCGGACCGTGCCGACGGTCGTCGCCGAACGCGACCTCGTGGTGGAGGATGCGGTGACCGGATTCTGCGGTGCCGTGGTCGGATTCGACCGCAGCTACGACGGCGAATTCGTCAAGTTGGAGGATGCGCGCGGTGCCGTGCGGCTGTTCGCATTGCGCGAGGCAGCATTCCTGATCGACGGTGCGCCTGTCACGCTGGTGCGGCCCAAGGCCGCGGCGCCGCAGAAGCCGACCCGGTCGGCATCGGGTTCGACTCGGGTGGAGGGGCTGCGCGCGCAGGTCGCGAAGACGAGCCGGATCTGGGTGGAGGGCGTCCACGATGCCGCATTGGTGGAGCGGGTCTGGGGGCACGATCTGCGGGTCGAGGGCGTGGTGGTCGAACATCTCGAGGGTTTGGACAATCTGGCCGAGCGGCTGACCGAATTCGCGCCCGGACCGGGTCGACGGGTCGGTGTGCTGGTCGACCATCTGGTCACCGGTTCCAAGGAAACCCAGCTGACCACCGGCCTCGGTAAGTATGTGCTGGTCACCGGGCATCCCTATGTCGATGTCTGGCAGGCTGTGCGTCCTGCCGCGGTCGGTATCGCGGCATGGCCGGAGGTGCCGCGCGGGGAGGATTGGAAGACCGGCATCTGCCGTCGTCTCGGCTGGGGCACACCGCAGGAGGGGTGGCGGCGGGTCTACAACGCGGTCGAATCCTTCCGCGATCTGGAATCCCCCCTGATCGGCGCGGTGGAGCGGCTCATCGACTTCGTCACCGAACCGGAGTGACCTGTATATCGGGTCCATTCGCTGAAATCATGTCCCACTCCGCGGAATTCGGCCCGCACGCCGACGGCGGCGGCGCACCCGCCGTTGTGGTACTCGCGGTACCGGGTGGCGGATCGATGCGCGCAGCTCACCGGGGTATCCGGCATGGCCGCCCCCGAGTCGCAACCCTCCTTTATGCTCGATAATTATGTGCTCTCCTAGTGCCACGCTGACGGTGTGGGCCGGCTCCTGGCTGGCCGGTTGCAGCGCGCCCGACGACATCCTCGAGGCGCTGTACGCCTGGGCGCCGCGGCACACCATCGCCGCAGGCGATCCGTTGACCGGCGGCCGCGACGACCTGCCGTGGTCTTCTCGCGACAACCTGTCCGGCACCGGAGTCATGGCGCTACTCAAGGTGATTCGCGAGGCGATGGCACAACCCGGTGCACAGCTGCGCTTGGTGTTGCCGGTGCCCGGCGATGTGCGCGGACTGCCGACCGGAACGGCCTTCGCCGCTGATGCCATCGAGGCGGGCGAGGGAATGTTGTTCGGCGTTCCGGGCGAGCAGGGCACCGGATTGATCCCGCAGTGGCCCGATGACGACACCCTGCAGTGGACCGTCTACAGCACCCCGATTCCGACCGCGCCGGGCCAGGATATGTCGCTCGGCGAGGCGGAATACACGATGCGTGAAGCGGTGCGCGATGCCGCCGACGCCCTGATGCGCCTGCACACCACTGCCGCGGGCGCGTCCGTCGACTCCGACCCACGCGAACTCATCGAGGCCGAGCTCGCGGATTACTCCCGCCACGACTATCCGGATTCGATCCCGTTGCGCGCCAGGCGAATCCTCGACAGCGCCGACCACGTCGCCGCCATCCTCACTGTCGCCCAACGCGAACCGGCCTCCTCCCCCACTTCGGCCACCGCCATCGGCGCGCAGGAAGACCTCCTACGCCCACTGTGGGACGCGATCCGCGCCGCACGGTTGGTGGCGGTACACGCCGCGGCTCGTGGCAATTCGTAAAGCACGGCGCAAGGCGGCCACCGGTCCCGTAGGCGCGAGAACACCGGCATCCTCTGGTTGAATGGGCCGAGCGATCGCCTGAATCGTCCGGGAGGCGCCATGTTTCGCATATCTCGCATTGCCGCGGCGGTAACCGCCGCATTCATCGTCGCCCTCAGCGCCCCTGCCGTTCCCGCCACGGCGATCGTGGGCGGAAATACCACCGCGGCGAGCGCCTACCCGTGGCTCGCCGCCGTCGGCAGCCCGTTCTACGTCTTCCGACCATCCGGGCAGTTCTGCGGCGGTGCGCTCATCGCGCCCGATCGGGTTGTGACAGCTGCGCACTGCGTCGATGTGGCGCGGCTGCTGCCGCAGGCGATCACCGTCACCTTCGGCCGCACCGACCTGCGCGCGCACGACGGAGTCACCGTGGGAGTCAAGGAGATTCGCATCGACCCGGATTTCCGGGAATCCGATTTCGAGGGCGAGACCGTGCACCACAACGATCTCGCGATCCTCGTCCTCGACGAGCCGAGACCGGGCCCGTTCCTGGAAATCGCCGCGCCACAGGGCGATCCGCGCGCATACGGCGACACCGGCACCATCGTCGGCTGGGGCGCGACCTCCGAGAGCGACACTTCGAATACGCTCCTGCGCTCCGCACCCGTCCCGATCGTCTCCAACGCCACGTGCGCTGCCGCATATGGCTCCGCCTTCGACCCCGCCGATATGCTCTGCGCCGGATCCCCCGACGCCGATACCGCCGAATACGACAGCGGCGATCCACTCCTCGTCGCGGGCCGCCTGATCGGGCTCACCTCCTGGGGCAAGGGCAGCGCCCGCCCGGGGTATCCCGGTGTCTACGCCTACCTCACCACCCTCAGCTTCTGATCGACAACACCGCGACGGAGCCTGCCTGAACTGGTCTGCGGGTCCCGACGTCAGCCTGGACCGCTGTATACATCGTCGACACCAACACCGAACGAGTGTTTGTGCTGGCGGGTTGCCGACGACCGGAGTTGCGAGGTAGTCGAACATTGCCGGGAGGCTGCGGTCCAGTCGTATACTCGCGTCATGGCGGATCACCAGTCCTCCATCGAATCCCCCGGGACGCCGGTTCTTGTGGTGCACACCCGGGAACGCGTCTATCGGCTACGCGCTGGGACGGCGTATAACGTCGGTCGCGATCCGGCATCCGACGTTATCGTGACCGATCCACGCGCGTCTTCGGTGCATGCGGTGCTGGAGCGCGGTGCGGACGGTTGGGAAATCGAGGATGCGGGCAGCCTCAACGGCACCTTTTTCGAAGGTCACCGCGTCGAGCGGATGCTGATCGACCACGACGAGACGTTCCAGCTCGGTCACGCCGTGGACGGCGAGCAGTTGGCCTGTTCCCTAGAAGGGCAAGAAGACCAAACCGGCCAAAAGTCCGATGCCGATATCGGGGTAGACACGATGATCGTCTCCGATCCGGGCTACGACCTCGCCGATGAAGCAACGATCACGAGATTCCACGCGGGTCGGTCCAGGCGAGTTTCGCGAACGTCACCTTCGGTGGCCCGCCCCAGCGCGATCGTCCAGATCACATCGCCCACCATTCGGATCGGACGCGCGGCCGACAACGACATCGTCGCGCACGACCTCATGCTCTCCCGCCATCACGCCGAGCTGCGCACGATCGGCGACGGCAGATACCGGATCGTCGACCTCGACAGCCACAACGGCACCTACGTCAACGGCCACCGGATCGACGCCGCGGACCTGTCCGAATCCGATCTGATCGGCATGGGCCACACCACGTTCCGGCTGGTGGGCAACGAACTGCGCGAGTTCGTCGACACCGGTGACGTATCGGTCTCGGTGCAGAGCCTCACCGTGCGGACTCCCGAGGGCAAGGTGCTCCTCGACGGGGTCAGCTTCCCCATTCCGCAACGCTCACTTGTCGGAGTCATCGGGCCGAGCGGAGCGGGCAAGTCGACACTGCTCGGCGCGGTCACCGGGTTACGGCCCGCGACTGAGGGGACGGTCCGCTACGACGGACGCGACCTGTACACCGACTACGACGAACTCCGGCACCGCATCGGACTCGTCCCGCAGGAGGACATCCTGCACAACCAGCTTCCGACCCGGCGCGCACTGCTTTACGCGGCCGAGCTGCGCTTCCCCGGCGATACGCGCGCCGAGGAGCGCGAACAGCGGGTCGACGAGGTCCTCGACGAGCTCGGTTTGGCGCGGCACGCCGATACTCGCATCGATCGGCTCTCGGGCGGGCAGCGCAAACGGGTCAGCGTGGCACTGGAGTTGCTGACCAAACCGTCCCTGTTGTTCCTCGACGAACCGACCTCCGGCCTCGACCCGGGCCTGGACAAGACGGTCATGGAAATGCTGTCGGAACTGGCGCACGACGGACGGACCGTCATCGTCGTCACTCACAGCGTGGCGAATCTCGATTCCTGCGACCGCCTGCTGGTCCTGGTGCCCGGCGGTCGGCTGGCCTATTACGGGCCGCCCGCCGAGGGGCTGCAGCAGTTCGCACAGCGCAGCTGGGCCGAGGTGTTCCAGGCGTTCGACCGCGAGGAAGACCGCGACTGGGCAGATGAGTTCCGTACTTCGCCACGCTTCGAAAACTACGTGGCGGTCGGGCTGACCGACGACGTCGGCCCAACGGAAGTACACACACCCGCGCCCCCGCCCGCACAGCAGTCCAAGCTCAGCCAGCTCAGCACCCTGTGCCGGCGATATCTGGCAGTGATCGCCTCGGACCGCAGCTATTTGGCCCTCCTCGGGGTGATGCCCCTGCTACTCGGCGGCTTGATCGCTGCGATCCCGTCGGGCCAGGGATTCGCCGGCGCGCCGGGATCCAATATCGATGCCGCGACCAAGCTCATGATTTTGGCATTCGGTGCGTGCTTCGTCGGCACCGGCAACTCGATTCGCGAGATCGTCAAGGAACAGACGATCTATCGCAGAGAACGCGCGGCCGGCCTGTCGGCCGGAGTCTATTTGATGTCGAAACTGCTGGTCCTGGGCGTGATCACCGCCCTGCAGTCGGCGGTGCTCGTGCTGATCGGCCTCATCGGTGTGGATAGACCGCCCAAGGGGCTCTTCACATCCGTCGAGCTGGAGCTGATCCTGGCGATGGCGCTGCTCGGGATCGCATCGCTGGCATTGGGCTTGCTGGTGTCGGTGTCGGTGAACACCTCGGAGAAGACACTGCCGCTGCTGATTGTGCTGTCGATGGCACAGCTGGTGCTCACCGGCGGGCTGGTGCGGCTACCCGGCACCTTCGGCCTGGAGCAACTGGCATACATAGCGCCGGCCCGCTGGGGGTTCGCCGCCGGAGCCGCCACCATCGACCTGGACACCCTCTCACCGCACTCGGGCGCGGCCGACCCGCTGTGGAAACACAGCATCGGCACATGGCTGCTCGATATGGGAGTCGTCGCCGGGCTGGGGGCAGTCTTCCTAGCGCTGGCCTGGTACCGCCTGTATCAGCTGCGTCCACGGCGCCGCGGTGCGCGCCGCGCGAGGATTTGACGGCGGACGCCCACTTCGACAGCTACGTTGCCGCGGCAGGCCGTCGCGGTGCGGCACAGCAGTCGATTGCGCAGGGGGCACCGTTCACGGTGCACCCATAACCCGGAATGTCGCCGAGTCGGCGCGGCGGGATACCGGTCAGGTGCTCGTTGATCAGTTCCACGACCAACTGCGCGAAGCGGGGATCGGTTCCGGGGGTGGCCGCCCGCGCGAACGCCATGCCGAGTTCCTCGGCCTTCTCCTTGGCCTCGTTATCCAGATCCCAGATGACCTCGAGGTGATCGGAGACGAACCCGACCGGGCAGACCACGACCGCATCCACACCTTTGCCGGACAGATCCTCGAGATGATCGACGATATCGGGGTCGAGCCAAGGAATCTGCGGCGGACCGGAGCGGGACTGCCACACCACGTCGTAATCGGTGAATCCGGTTGCGGCGGCGCACAATCGCGCGGCCTCGGCGACCTGACGACTGTACAGCCGACCACCGTCCGCGGGCGGTCCGGCGGAAATATCGGCCGACACCGGTATCGAGTGCGCGGTGAACACCAGCCGGGCACCTTCCCGGCGCTCGGCCGCAAGCGAATCCACCGCGGCGCGAATCGCCGCGGCAAACGCCTCGATCAACAGTGGATGATCGAAGTACTGCCGCAACTTCACCAGTTCCGGCGCGTCCGGCCCGAAAGCGCTACGCGCCCTTGCGATGTCCTCGTCGTACTGCAGGCAGCCGGAGTATCCACCCCACGCCGAGGTCGGGAACACCAGGGCAGACCGCACACCGTCGGCGGCCATGCGCGCGACGGTGTCCTCGACCATCGGATCCCAGTTGCGGTTACCGAAGTACACCGGCAATTCGATTCCGGCACCGGCCAATTCGCGCTCCACCGCGGCGATGATGTCGCGGTTGAGCGCATTGATCGGGGAGACACCGCTGAAGTGCAGGTAATGCTGCGCGACCTCCTCGAGACGTTCGCGCGGCACGCCCCGGCCCCGAGTGACGTTCTCCAGGAACGGCATCACGTCCTCGGGCCGCTCGGGACCGCCGAACGACAGCAGCAGCAGGGCGTCGGCGGCCCGAACCACGGTGTCTCCCTTCGGATTACCTCAGTTGATCGACATGTTCTCCGGGAACCAGGTGTTGTGGCTGGCTCCACCGTCGACGTAGATGATCGAACCGGTGGTGCCGGGCAGCCAGTCCGAGAGCAGCGCGACGATCGACTTCGCCACCACGGTCGGGTCGTCGACGTCCCAGCCGATCGGCGACGCGCCGTCCCAGTAGGTGTTGAGCTGGTTCAGCTTGGCGGCATCGTCGGTCGCGGTGCCCGCGATGGCCTTGGCGGCGAGGGTCTTGATCGGGCCCGCGGCGATAAGATTCGAGCGAATCCGCTTGGCGGTGCCGACCTCGCGCGCCACATACCGGTTCACCGACTCCAGCGCGGCCTTGGCTACACCCATCCAGTTGTAGAACGGCATCGCGGTGCGCGGATCGAAGTCCATGCCGACGAGCGAACCGCCCTCGTTCATCACCGGCAGCACGGCGCGGGCCAGCGAGGCGTAGCTCCAGGCCGAGATCTCGAAGGCCTTGGCCGCATCCGGACCGGGACCGTCCAGGAACGGACGCGCCTCCGGGCCCATCAGCGTGCGCGGCGCGAAGGCGATCGAGTGCAGCACACCGTCGAGGCCGTCCGGTGCGAGCTCCCGGACCTTATCGGCGAGCGCGACCAAGTCGTCCTCGTTGGTGACATCGAGCGGGATGGCCGGGGCGACCTCCTGCGGCAGCCGCTTGGCGATCCGATCGATCAGCCGCAGCCGCTCCGGAATGCCGGTGATGATCACCTTCGCGCCCTGCTCCTGCGCGACCGCCGCCGCGTGGAACGCGATCGAGGAATCGGTGATGATGCCGGTGATCAGGATGGTCTTGCCTTCGAGCAATCCGCCCATGGGTTTTCGGTTCTCCTGTAATCGAAGTTCAACTGGTTACGCGACCGCCGAACACGCCGGCTGTCGGTTGGGTCAGTGGCCCATGCCCATGCCGCCGTCGACCGGGATCACCGCGCCGGACACGTAGCGCGAATCCTCGGAAGCGAGGAAGCTGACCACGGCCGCGACATCCTCGGGCTCGCCGAGCCGCTGCAGCGGAATGAATTTCTTCGCCATATCGCGCAGATCGTCGGGCAGCTCAGCGGTCATATCGGTCTCGATGAAGCCGGGCGCGACGACATTGGCGGTGATCGAACGCGAACCGAGTTCACGGGTGACCGAGCGAGCCAGACCGATGACACCGGCCTTGGACGCGGCATAGTTGATCTGTCCGGCCTGACCGGCAAGACCGACCACCGAGCCCAGGAAGATCATCCGACCCCAGCGCGCCCGCAACATGGCGCGGTTGGCACGCTTGGCGCAGCGGAACGCACCGGTCAGGTTCGCATCGATGACCTTGGTGAACTGCTCCTCGCTCATCCGCATCAGCAGGGTGTCGTCGGTGATGCCCGCGTTGGCGACCAGCACCTCGACCGCCCCCTGATGCTGCTCCACCTCGGTGAAGGCGGCATCGACCGAATCACTATCCGTCACATCGCATTTCACACCGAACAGACCGTCCGGAACCCCCGACCCACGATGCGTGACGGCTACCTTGTGCCCATCGGCAAGCAGACGCTGCGCGACCGCGAGTCCGATACCGCGGTTGCCACCGGTCACCAGGACCGACCGGGATGTGATGTTCGACATGAGGACCAACCTATCTGTTCGGATTCGTGCGCCACGCCCGGGCCACACATAGTGCTCTATGTAGAACCGGGCGCGTCGCGACGGCAGGCATTGACGACTACGGCAGGCGTTGACGATAGAGCAAGCCGGTAACTACACCGGCAGCGACAACGAGCATGCCGAGCAAAAGCCACGGTCTGCTGGCATCGCCCCTGGTCATCTCGTAACCGATCTGCTCTTCGAGCGTGTCGTAGACCGCGGTCAACTCGGTCAGGCTCGAGGCGGTATAGAAATCGCCGCCGGAGAGTTTGGCGATCTCGCGCAGCGCATCGTCGTCGACAGGCACCTTGACGCGTTGGGCGCCTTTACCGTCCTGATCCGGAATCTCCACCGTGCCCCATGACGTGCCGAACGAAATCGTCGACACCGGAACGCCTTTGTTCTTGGCGAGGCGGGCCGCGGTGAAACCGTGCCGTGGGTTGTCGACATCCTTGTCGTCGGGCACCGTTTGCTTACCGTCGGACATCAGCACGATGCGCGCGGGCGGTGGCGTTTGCGCACCACCGAGCACCGTGGCGATGGTGTCGATCGACTGCAGCGCGGTGAGAATGCCCTCACCGGTGGCGGTGCGCTCGGCGAGTTTGATGTTGTCGATGGCCGCCTTGACGGCCTCGCGGTTCGTCGTCGGCGGCACCATCACCGAGGCGGTGCCTGCGAAGGTGACGAAGCCGAGATTGATACCGGGCGGTAGCCCGTCGACGAATTCCTTACCGGCCTTCTGCGCCACCTTCAGTCGCGACGGCGGCACATCGGTCGCCTCCATGGACAGCGAAACGTCCATCACCAGAACGACTGTCGCGCGATTGCGCGGCACCTTCTTGACGGCGGTCGGCCCCGCGGCCGCGATGGTGAGGAACACCAGACCCACCAGCATCAGCGCGATCGGCACATGCCGCATCGGACTCGGCCGCGACGGGGCGACCTTCTCCAGCAGCTCCATATTGGTGAACTGCAGCATGTGCCGGTGGCGGCTGCGCTGAACGAGGATATAGCCCAACGCGATCAGTACGACCACAGCGAGAAAACCGAGCCAGACCAGCGCGGTGAAATGCGAAATACTCACTGGCGCGGCGCCCGTCCGCTCGGGGCGCCGAATGCGTGGCGCCGGGTGGACACGAACCGGACCACGTCGGAGATCCAGTCCCGATCGGTCTGCAGGGTGAGCACCGGTGCGCCGCAACTACGCAGCGCCTGTTCGACCTGAACACGATGCCGCTCGGCGGCGGCCGCGAAATCGGCACGCAGCGAAGGCGTCACGCTGAATTCGCGGGTGCGCCCGGTCTCGGGATCGTGCAGCACCACATCACCCACATCGGGCAGCGACAGGTCGCGTGGATCGAGCACCTCCACCGCGAGCAGATCGTGGCGCGCGGAGATGGCGCGCAGTGAGCGCTGCCAGTTGATATCACCGAGGAAGTCGCTGATGACCACCGCGAGTCCGCGCTTGCGCTGCGGGCGGCGCAGCGATTCGATCGCCTCGCGCAGATCGCCGCGCACACCGTCGGGGGCGTGCGGCGTCGTCGCGATCTCGCGCAGCATCGACTGCGCGTGCACCCGGCCGCTGCGCGCGGGAATGCGGGTCAACTGCTCACCGGTCGCGACGACCGCACCGATCCGATTGCCACCGCCACTGGTGAGGTGGGTGATCGCCGCGGCGGCCGCGACGGCCAGATCGCGTTTCTGGCAAAGCGCGGTACCGAAGTCGAGGCTGGCCGACAAATCGACCACCATCCAGGTCTCGAGTTCCCGGTCCGCGATCATCTGCCGCACATGCGGATGGGTGGTGCGGGCGGTGACCGACCAATCCATCTGGCGCACATCGTCGCCCGGCTGATAGGTCCTTGCCTCGCCCGGCTCCGAGCCGGGGCCCGGAATCAAACCGAGGTGATCGCCGTGCAGAACACCGTCGAGCCGGCGACGGACGGTCAGTTCCAGCGTTCTGAGCGCTGCGGTCAGCTTGGGGTCGGACAGTTCACCCGATCGGAAAGACGGTGGTGCATGTGGGGACATCGGCATTGGTGGAACCCCGTCTTGTGGAAAATCAGGCACAGCCGATGCCGAGGTCACTTCGGCTGGTTATTGCCGGCGGCCGGAGACATCTGCGCGACCGGCGGCTGCGGCACCGCGTCCTGGGGGGCGGGCGGCTGCGGGATCGGCGGCTGCGCCCCGTGCGGCCCCATGGCGGGCGACGCGGCCGGAACGGGTGCGGCCTGCGGCTGTGCCCCGGCTCCTCGAGGTGCGACCGCCTGCGGCGCGACCTGCGGCAGGCCGACAGTCTGCAGCACACGCTTGATCACATCGTCGGGGCTGATCTCATCGGCGAGCGCGTCGTAGGACAACACCAGCCGGTGGCGCAGCACATCCGGAATCACCTCGACGACATCCTGCGGCACCACATAGTCGCGGCCGCGGATCAGCGCGACGGCGCGGGCCGCGGCGATGATGCCGAGGCTGGCGCGCGGCGAGGCACCGTAGGCGATCCAACTCGCCACATCCTGCATGCCGAAATCGCCGGGCTTGCGGGTCGCCGCGATCACCCGGACCACGTAGTCGACCAGCGCGTGGTGCACGAACGTATTCGCGGCCACCTTCTGCAAGCGAATCAGCTCGGACGGCTCGAGGATCGGCTTGGCCTCCGGCGGGGTGACACCCATCCGGTAGATGATCTCGCGCTCTTCCTCCACCGACGGATAGTCGACGACCACCTTGAACAGGAAGCGGTCGCGCTGCGCCTCGGGCAGCGGGTACACGCCCTCGCTCTCGATCGGGTTCTGGGTCGCCATGACCAGGAACGGATCGGGCATCGGGTAGGTCTTGCCACCGATCGACACATGCCGCTCGGCCATCACCTCGAGCAGTGCGGACTGCACCTTGGCCGGCGCGCGGTTGATCTCGTCGGCGAGCACGAAGTTCGCCACGACCGGGCCGAGTTCGGTATCGAATTCCTCGCGGCCCTGGCGGTAGATGCGGGTACCGATCAGGTCGGTGGGCACCAGGTCGGGGGTGAACTGGACGCGGGCGAACGAACCGCCGACCACCCTGGCGAAGGTCTCCACCGCAAGGGTTTTGGCGATACCCGGCACACCCTCGAGCAGTACGTGGCCGCGTGCGAGCACCCCGACGAGCAGCCGTTCGACGAGCCGGTCCTGGCCGACGATAACGCGCTTGACCTCGTATATCGCCTTCTCCAGGGTCTGGACGTCACGCTCCAGGGTGCTGGGTGCGGGAGCAGCGGCCTCTTTCGCCAAACTTGCCCCGCTCACACCGTCCGTCGAAGTCACCAACATCCCCGCTTTCGCTTTGGTCCTGTGCGTGCTGCCACAACTATTCCAGGTAATGGCCGCATATGCCGCAACCGGACCCGAGATCACGGCAAATCAACAGGTTCACGGTCGGGTTCGCGGCGTGCGGCCCAGCCCGGGGGTTACCAGACGAGCCTAGGGGTTACGAGACGATCCGCACCGCGTACGGCATGATGCCGCCCTCGCGCACCGGAGACACCCGTACCACCTCGCCGGATTGCGGCGCCTCCACCATCTTCCCGTTTCCGAGGTAGAGCGCAACATGTTCGCTGCCGTTCGGCCCCCAGAACAGCATGTCGCCGCGGCTGCGCTCGGCGACGGGCACCCTGGTGCCCGCGTTGTATTGATAGCCGCTGTAGTGCGGCAGTGAGACGCCGATGCCGGCGAAGGCGTAGATCATCAGACCCGAGCAGTCGAAGCCGACCTTGTTGTAATCGCCGTAGCTGTCGGCGACACCGCCGTCGCGGATGCCGAGGGTCGGCCCGTCCTCGTCGCCACCGCCCCAGGCATAGACGACACCCAGCTGCGACATGGCCCGATCGACCACGGTTTCGATCGCCTCGGAGCCGCCGATGGACGGCATGGTCACCCGCGGGCGGGTCTGGCGCGGCGACGGCGAACCCTCCATCTGGATATGCGGCCGCTTACCCTCGCCCGCCTGTGCCGCGCGGTCCTTGGCGGCCTGGTCCTGGGCCGCACGGGCGGCGGCGGCCGCGGCGGCCGCGCGGATGGCGGCCTCCTCGGCCTTGCGTTGTTCGTCCCAGGCCTGATAGGCCTCGCGTTGCCCTTGCAGCCCGGCCACATTCGCGCGCGCCTGGTCGAGACGGCCCTGCGCCACCGCGCGCTCGCGTAATAGGCCCTCCCGCTGCGCCGCCTGCTGATCTTGTTCGGCCTTCACGGCGGCAACGGCGTTTTCGGCGTCGGTCTTCTTCTGCTCGGCCACCGCGGCGGCCGCGTCGGCGGCCGATTTCGCTTGGCGCGCAATGGCATTCCTATTGCCCTGTTCGATCTGGGCGCGGCGCAACGAATCGAGCACCGACTGCTGATTCTTCGATACCAGCGTGACCACCCGGGCGCGGCTGAGGGCGACATCCGGGGTGGCCGAGGACAGATAGGTGACCATCGAGGTCGCGGCGGGCCGGGTGTACGCCTGCACCGCGAACTGGTCGAAGTTGCGTCTGGCCTGGTCGACCTGGGCTCCGGCGTCGCTCAGTTCGCGCTGGGTCCGCACCACCGCGGCCGCGGCCGCGTCGGCGGCGTCGCGAGCGTCCTGCAGATCGACGAGGGCCCTGTTCACCTCTTCGCGCTTCCGGGCGATCGCGCCGTCGAGTTCCTGCAGCTTCTGATCCGTCACCGCGACCTGGTTGATCAGCGCGCCGACCTCGGTCACTCTGGCGTCGACTTGCGCTCCGGCGTCGGCGATCTGGCTATCGCTCGGGTTGGGCGGGGCAGGCGGCACCGCAGCGACCGGTCCGGCCGTGACGAGCACAGCGGCAGTGACCAGCAACCCCAGAGCGACCCACAGCGGACGCCGAGAACCGGCAACGCCGTTGTTGCGCATCGCACCTCCCAAGGACCCGACCAGGCTTAACCTCACGAGCCCCCTGCGAACCATCACGCTCAGTGGTGCACAGATAGCTCTCTGAACACTCTTTCCCCATCAGTCATCATTCGAACCGTACGACACATCATTCACTAAAGAAACTCCGGCAACAGAACTACAGCCGCGTAATTTGGTCGTTGCCGAGAAATAGCCACACGGGCACGGGGATTCGGTCGGCAAAAACAAACCGACCGACAGGAAAAGTAACTGAGCGGATGCTCGCTACGAGGTGGGGTCCCGGTCGTCGCCGCGACCCGAAACCCCTACCGGCACCGCCCGCTCGGCAGAACGGCGGGACTTCACCCAGTAGAGTCCGCCGACCAGCGCCGCCGTGCCGACAAGCAGCACACTGGTGATCACGGTCCAGGAGAACGTCTCCGGCCGCTCCAGCTGATCGACGAAAAGCTGCGCCGCCTGCGCCGAATGCCCCTGCGTGCTCTTGGAAAGGTCCTCCGCCCGCTCCAGCTTCACCCGGCTGATCGAGTCGCTGTAGGTGCCGACCCAGTCGTCGCTGAACACCACAACGGTTCCGTGCTCGGTCTTGCCGACCTCGGTGGCCAGGTCCCGTAGATTGGAGTCGTGGCCTGGATTACCGGGAATCACCACGATGCTGAGCTCGATGCCGTGGGCACGAGCATCGGCGACGACCGCCTCGAGTGCGTCCTGATCCTTCCCCTTCGGCGTGGCCACATGATTGTCGACCACATCCTCCTTGATCTGGGTCAACGTCTTGTCGTCGATACCAGGGGGGAGTTCGGCGCGCATAGGCGTGAACACCGAGGTGTGCGAGACGGTCATCTTCCATCCGGTCTGTCGAGCCGCATCGGCACGCGAGGCGACGGGCATACAACACTGCAGGGTGAACCGGTGCGGGCCCACCGGTCACTCCGAACAACTCGAAAGCACAGTACGCGACGGAGTGTCGGCTCACCTTCGGACGGCGCGTTCAACAGCACCCGCGCGTTTCACAGGACAAGCGTACTGTTAGGCTCGAAGCCGCGAGGAGCCAGTACGTTCCAGCGCTGGAACCCTCCGAACACGTAACCGTAGCGACTGCCTGCAAGTCGCTCGAAAAACCAGCCGCGGGCACAGCCCCGCCCGCGGCCACCCTCACAGACGAGTGGAGCTGACGTGACGACAAGTATCGATACTTTCGGCGCCAAGGGCACCCTCGAGGTCGGAAGCAACTCCTACGAGATCTTCCGTCTCTCGGCCGTGCCCGGTACCGAAAAACTCCCCTACGCACTGAAGGTCCTCGCGGAGAATCTGCTCCGCACCGAGGACGGCGCCAACATCACCGCCGATCACATCCGCGCCATCGCGAGCTGGGATCCGTCGGCTCAGCCGAACACCGAGATCCAGTTCACCCCGGCCCGCGTGATCATGCAGGACTTCACCGGTGTGCCCTGCATCGTCGACCTGGCCACCATGCGTGAGGCCGTCGCCACCCTCGGCGGCGACCCGGACAAGGTCAACCCGCTCGCCCCTGCCGAGATGGTCATCGACCACTCCGTCATCATCGATGTATTCGGCCGTGCGGACGCCTTCGAGCGCAACGTCGACATCGAATACCAGCGCAACGGTGAGCGCTACCAGTTCCTGCGTTGGGGCCAAACGGCTTTCGACGACTTCAAGGTCGTCCCGCCGAGCACCGGCATCGTGCACCAGGTCAATATCGAGCACCTGGCGCGCGTCGTCATGGTTCGCAACGGCCAGGCCTACCCGGACACCTGCGTGGGCACCGACTCGCACACCACGATGGTCAACGGTCTCGGCGTATTGGGTTGGGGCGTCGGCGGTATCGAGGCCGAGGCGGCCATGCTGGGCCAGCCGGTCTCCATGCTCATCCCGCGCGTGGTCGGCTTCAAGCTGACCGGTGAGATCAACCCCGGCGTGACCGCCACCGACGTGGTGCTCACCGTCACCGATATGCTGCGCAAGCACGGTGTGGTCGGCAAGTTCGTCGAGTTCTACGGCAAGGGCGTCTCCGAGGTGCCGCTGGCCAACCGCGCCACCCTGGGCAATATGAGCCCCGAATTCGGTTCCACCGCAGCGATCTTCCCGATCGACGAGGTGACCGTCGACTACCTGAAGTTGACCGGCCGCTCCGATGAGCAGGTCGCGCTGGTCGAGGCCTACGCCAAGGAGCAGGGCCTCTGGCACGACGCCGACAAGGAGCCCGCCTACTCGGAGTACCTGGAGCTGGATCTGAGCACCGTGGTGCCGTCCATCGCGGGCCCGAAGCGTCCGCAGGACCGGATCCTGCTGTCGGAGAGCAAGACCGCCTTCCGCAAGGACATCCACAACTACACCAGCGATGCCGAGACCGGTCCGGCCGCCACGACCCCGCACACCCACCTGGACGAGGCCATCGAGGAGTCCTTCCCGGCCAGCGATCCGGCGGTGCTTTCCTTCGCCGAGGACGACGCCGTGCTGCCGTCGGCCGCGAACGGTGCGGTGGGCCGCCCGTCCAAGCCGGTCAAGGTCTCCACCGAGGAGTACGGCGACTTCGTGCTGGACCACGGCGCGGTCGTGGTCGCCTCGATCACCTCCTGCACCAACACGTCCAACCCGTCGGTCATGCTGGGCGCGGCCCTGCTGGCCCGCAACGCGGTGGACAAGGGCCTGACCCGCAAGCCGTGGGTGAAGACCTCGATGGCGCCGGGTTCACAGGTCGTCAACGGCTACTACGAGAAGGCTGGCCTGTGGCCGTACCTGGACAAGCTGGGCTTCAACCTGGTCGCGTTCGGCTGTGCCACCTGCATCGGCAACACCGGTCCGCTGCCGGAGGAGATCTCCAAGGCGGTCAACGACAACGACCTGACCGTCACCGCGGTGCTTTCCGGTAACCGCAACTTCGAGGGCCGCATCTCCCCCGACGTGAAGATGAACTACCTGGCCTCCCCGCCGCTGGTCATCGCCTACGCGCTCGCGGGGACCATGGACTTCGACTTCGAGAACGATGCGCTCGGCAAGGACACCGACGGCAACGATGTGTTCCTGAAGGACATCTGGCCCTCGCCGCAGGAAATCCAGGACACCATCGACCGGGTCATCTCCCGCGATATGTTCCTCGACGACTACAAGGACGTCTTCAAGGGCGACGAGCGCTGGCGTTCGCTGCCGACCCCGGAGGGCAAGACCTTCGATTGGGCCGAGGAGTCGACCTACGTCCGCAAGCCTCCGTACTTCGAGGGCATGCCGCAGACGCCGCAGCCGGTCACCGATATCACGGGCGCGCGCGTGCTCGCACTGCTGGGCGACTCGGTCACCACCGACCACATCTCCCCCGCGGGCAACATCAAGCCGGGCACCCCGGCCGCGCAGTACCTGGAGGCCAACGGCGTCGAGCGCAAGGATTACAACTCCTACGGCTCGCGTCGCGGTAACCACGAGGTGATGATCCGCGGCACCTTCGCCAACATCCGGCTGCGCAACCAGCTGCTCGACGATGTCTCGGGCGGTTACACCCGCGACTTCACCCAGGACGGCGGCCCGCAGGCGTTCATCTACGACGCCTCGCAGAACTACCAGGCCGCCGGCATCCCGCTGGTCGTGCTCGGCGGTAAGGAGTACGGTTCGGGTTCCTCGCGTGACTGGGCCGCCAAGGGCACCTCGCTGCTGGGTGTGAAGGCCGTCATCACCGAGTCCTTCGAGCGCATCCACCGCTCGAACCTCATTGGTATGGGTGTCATTCCGCTGCAGTTCCCGGCCGGTGAGTCGGCCGCGTCGCTGAAGCTGGACGGCACCGAGACCTTCGATATCGAGGGCATCACCAAGCTGAACGAGGGTGCGACTCCGAAGACCCTGAAGGTCACCGCCACCAAGGAGAACGGTGATGTCGTCACCTTCGACGCGGTGGTCCGGATCGACACCCCCGGTGAGGCCGACTACTACCGCAACGGTGGCATCCTGCAGTATGTGCTGCGCAACATGATTCGCGGCTGAACGACTGTGCTGTAGTAGGTCCGCGCACCGCATTACCCGCGGTGCGCGGACCTCTTCACATTGCATTGCCCGCTTCGCTCGGAGGAGCCCGCCGAAATGCCCAAAGTCAGTGATGATCACCTCGCCGCCCGGCGTAGTCAGATTCTGGACGGGGCGCGGGCCTGTTTCGCCGAGTACGGGTACGACGGTGCGACCGTGCGCCGCCTGGAAGAGGCCATCGGCCTGTCTCGCGGCGCGATCTTCCACCATTTCCGGGACAAGGACGCCCTGTTCCTCGCGCTGGCCCAAGAAGATGCCGACCGCATGGCCGACGTCGCGGCCAATCAGGGTCTGGTGCAGGTCATGCGCGATATGCTCGCCCACCCGGAGCAATTCAATTGGCTCGGAACCCGTTTGGAGATCGCGCGCCGCCTGCGCACCGATCCGGAATTCCGTGCGAGCTGGACCCAGCGCTCCGCCGAACTGACCGCAGCCACCCTCGCCCGCCTGGAACGCCGCAAGGCCGCAGGCGCTTTGCGCGACGATGTCCCGACCGACGTGTTGCTCGGATATCTGGACCTCGTGCTCGACGGGCTCATCGCCCGCATCGCCTCCGGGCACACCAACGAAAACCTTTCGGCCGTACTGGATCTCGTAGAAGCCTCGGTCCGGCGCAAGGAGTGAGTCAGCCGCGGCATCCCCCGCGCGGACCATCCGGTCACGACGACACCCTGCAACCACGGATGCGTCACGGAATGCGGAATCTCGACAATAATCCTCGACATGGAACTGAACGGAGCACGAGTCCTGATCACCGGCGCGACGGGCGGGATCGGGGTCGCGATCGCCGCCGCGGTCACCGCACGGGGTGCGAACGTAGTGCTGTCCGGACGGCGAGCCGAAGCACTCGACCAGGTCGCGACCCGGTTCGGCGCGCGGGCGGTGGTCGCGGACCTCGCCGTGCTGGGTGGTGCCGAGAAGCTGCTCGAGGAGGCCGGTGACCTCGATGTCGTCATCGCCAACGCCGCACTGCCCGGTTCGGGCGACCTGCTCGACTATTCGCTGACCGACATCGATCGAGCGCTCGAGGTCAATCTGCGCGCCCCCATCGTGCTTGCCCGCCTTGCCGGTGCGCAGCTGGCCGAACGCGGCAAAGGACATCTGGTCTTCATCAACTCCCTGTCCGGCAAGGCCGCATCCGGCAAGGCGGCGATGTACAACGCGACGAAATTCGGACTGCGCGGCTTCGCCTTGGCCTTACGCGCCGACCTGCAAAGCCGGGGCATCGGTGTCTCCTCGATCTACCCCGGATTCGTCAGGGACGCGGGCATGTTCGTCAAATCCGGCGCGGCCGTGCCACGGGGCGCCGGCACCCGGAGCCCGGAAGACGTCGCGAAAGCCGTGGTCCGAGCGATCGAACGGAACATCGCCGAAACCGACGTGGCCCCCCTCCCGGTCCGCCTCGGCGCGACATTGGCCCTGATCGCCCCCAATCTCTCGAGCCGCGTCCAGCGTCTCTTCGGCGCCGACAAGGTAATGACCGAACTAGCCGCTGGTCACCGCAATATGCGCTGAGCCCTACGACGGGATGCGACGCATCCCGCAATACTCGTCGCCTCGATCCGCACCGGCGGCGCGTAGCAGCTGGTCAGCTGTGCGACAGGCGACTGAATACGATGCCGGCACCGGCGAATCCGAGGGTGCCGAGCACAGCGCACCAGAGGAGGGCGAGGGGGGCGTTGTGGCCGGTGTCCAGGGAGTTCAGGAGTCCGCGCACGGTTTCGATGATGGGGGTGGCGGGTTGATAGTCGGCGAAGCCGCGCAGCCAGTGGGGCATGGTGGTGGTTTGGACGAAGGCGCTGCTGATGTAGGGGATGAACATAATGGCGTAGGTGAGGCCGCCGGCGGCTTCCGGATTCTTGGCGACCAGGCCGAGCGCGACGGCGATCCAGGAGATCGCGGTGACGAACAGGGTGATTACCGCGAGGGCCGCCAGCCAGCCGAGTGGACCGGCCTGCGGGCGGTAGCCGAGCGCGAGCGCCACCGTGACCGCGATCGCGATGGCCGCGAGATTGCGGACAACGCCCTCGGCGACGTGGCCTGCGAGCACGGCCTGACGGAACATCGGCAGGGTACGGAAGCGGTCGATGCTGCCCCCTGTCATATCGGTGGAGACGGCGGTGGCGGTGATCGATGAGCCGAAACCCGTGCACAGCAACATGATTCCGGGCACCACATAGTCGAGGTAGGGTCCGCCGACATCGATGGCACCGCCGAAGACGTAGGTGAACAGCAGCATCACCAGAATCGGCATGAGCAGCGAAATGATCAGGGTGTCGCGGCTGCGCAAGGTGTGCCGGGCACAGCGTCGGAACATGACGAGGGTGTCGGCGAAGACGTCGGTCACCGGGCGGCGGCTTCGATGATGTCGGCGGTGCGGGCGGCGGCGTCCTCGGCGCTCAGCGTCTTCGCGAATTCTGCTGCGCGGGAGCGGCGTTCGGGCGTCAGCAGCGACGCGACGCCTTGTTCCAGCCGGGCTTCGGTCAGTTGCGTGAACGGCAGATGCGCACCCACACCGAGCCGCTCGACCTGCCCGCCCCACATGGGTTGTTCGAACGACACCGAGCACACCAGCGTCGGCAATCCGGCGCGCAGACTCTCGAACAGCGTCCCGATACCGCCGTGATGCACCGCCGCGGCACAATACGGAAAAACCAGATCGTGCGCGAACGGACCGACAACTTTCACATTCGGCCCCGCCTGCGCATCGGCAATATCCAGATCACTCCATCCCGCACTGACCAAAGCACGCACCCCCAGACGAGCAGACACCTCGATAACCATCGCCAGCACCGAGGCTGTATCCCGAATGGGCATACTGCCGAATCCGAAAAACACCGGCGGCTCCCCCGCCTCGATCCACGACAGAATGCCCGCGTGGTCGCCGGCCAGATCGCCAACGGCCTGGCGGGCGGCGTGATCGAGCGTCAGAAATCCGGTGAACGGCCTACGCTCATCCCATTGTTCGGGCAATCCGGGAACCAACGCCGGATCGTAGATCTGCACCTCGGGAACATGCGCACGTGCCAATACCGCTGCGGTACTCGCCCACGATTTCGGCAGCCCGAGCGTGGCGCGTAGATCGTTGAGATAACGCATGAACACCATCCGGCGCAGATTCTCCGCGATCGCCCATGTCACACGATTCACGGCCGCGGGCGGATTCCACCGCGGCGGCAGCGCACCCGGAAACGGATATGCGCCATTACTCCGGCAGGGGAAATAATGCAGGCTTACCAGCGGAATCCCCATTGCCTCCGCAACCGAACTCGCCCGGTCCTCGGTGACCGTGCTCGCCACGATCAGATCCGCACCCGTGCACACGTCGATGACGTCTCGATTCATCTGCTGGGCATAGTCGGCCATCTGCCGGGCTACCAATTGCATCAACCGCAAGGTGTTGCCCGCGGCCAGCGCCCGCTGCCCGGCGTCCGAACTGTAGAGCTGCTGCACATCCGGTCCGCAGGCGATGGCGGCAAGCCCGGTGGCCGTGGCGAATTCGACCAGATTCGGCGGCGCCCCGAGCAGCACATCGTGGCCGCGACGACGCAGCTCCAGTCCGAGCGCCACGACGGGCTGGACATCACCGCGGGTTCCGGTGAGCGGAATCGCTATTTTCACGGCGGCTCTTTCGGTATCGGGTCCCCTGACGACGCCGACCGGATATTCCACAGAATTGAGGGCTCCGCACGGCGGCGATGTGTCAGTACAGTGCCATTGTGCACATAGCGATGTTCATGGACTACCACCCGGCCACCCTCGGTGGGGTCCAGACCGCGGTCGCTTCGCTGTGCCGAGGACTCGAACGCGCAGGTCACCGCGTCACCCTGTTCGTCGCACCGCAGCCGGGCGCCGACCGGCTCCCGAATGTGGTGCCGCTGCGCGCCGCCGGTGGTCTCGCGGTGAACGGATTCCCAGTTGTGCTGCCGACCAAGCACAATGCCGAACTCATCGACGCCGCCTTCGCCGCGCGCGGCCCGATCGACCTCGTACACACCCACACCACCTACGGTGTCGCCATCGCCGGCATGAAAGCCGCACGGCGACACCGGATTCCGCTGATCCACACGGCCCAGAGCCGCGACGACGCGTTCATCGAGAACACCTCGCCCGCACCCTATCCGGTGGCGCTGGCACTGCGCGCCCTGCACGGCCGGTTCGTACCGCACGATCAGCACATGCCGCACCGCGCCGAAAGCCGTGCGGCACGCCATGCCTGGTGGACGATCGTCGCTCAGGCCCAGGCCGCGGATCGCGTCATCGCGCCGACCCAGCACTTCGCCGACCAACTACTCGCCCACGGTCTGACCCGGCCGCTTCGGGTGGTATCCAACGGCGTCGATGACGAGCTCATCGAAAACCTCGGCGGCACACCGGTTGTCGAACGCGCGATCGACGCGCCATTGCGGCTGATCTGGTGCGGGCGGCTGTCGGCCGAGAAGCGGCTGCTCGCCGCGATCGAGGCAGTGCGGTATCTAGACGACTGCACACTGGACGTCTTCGGCGACGGCGACCTGCTGCCCCAGGCGGCCGCCACCATCACCGAATTTCGACTCGCGGACCGAATCCGCTTGCACGGCAGGATCACTCAGTCCGAGTGCCTCGCCGCCATGTCCGAAGGCGACGCACTGCTGTTCCCCTCCAACGGTTTCGACACACAGGGCATGGTCCTGCTGGAGGCGGTGGCCGTGGGCCTGCCGATCATCTATTGCGATCCCGATCTCGACGAGTCGGTGCCTGCCGGGGGTGGCATTCGCACCGCCGATCCGTCGCCGGTAGCGATCGCCGACACCATTGCCGAGCTCGACACCGATCGCGCCGCGCTCGCGGAAATGCGCCAGATTCTCGGCAAATACGGCGACTCGGTGCGCCAGTCGCAGCACATCGGGACCGTGCTCGAAATCTATCGACAGGCTCGGGCCGAGTCCGCGCGCAGCCCAGAATTGGTCATGCCGCAATCACTTTCGGAAGTACCTACCGCGCCTGGTCGATTGCCACTGGTCGGCCACAGTCCGCGGGCCCTGCGCGACGCTCCGGGCTTCGTCACCTCGCTGGCCGATCTCGGCCCGATCGTGCGCCTGCGGTTCGGCCAGAAGACCGGATATCTGCTCACCACACCGGATCTCGTGCGCGAGGTCGGGCTCGGCGATGCCGAACTCAATCGGGACGATCTGCGTGAGGCCATCGAGGATGTCGCGGGCGGATCCGTCAATGTTCTGCGCGGTGAAGAACACAAGCTGCGGCGACGCATGATCTCGCCCGCACTGCGGCAGAGCAGGCTGGCCGAATACACGCGGTCGGCGGCCGATATCGCCGAAACCTGGTCGGCGGGACTGCCTTCGGGCAGACGCGTGAATCTCATGGACGAGGCGCACGGCCTGATTCTCGACACCGTCTCCTCGACACTGTTCACCGCCGAGTTCAGCGATCACGCGCGCCGCGAGATCCGGGACAGCGTCCCGTGGCTGCTCAGTCAGGTCATTCTGCGCACCGCGCTGCCCCCGCAGGTGCGCCGCCTGCGGCTCATCTCGAACTGGCGTTGGCGCACCAAGGCTCGCCACCTGCGCACGGCCATCGGCGCCGTCATCGCCGAATACCGCCGCCGCGATGAGGATTTCAACGATGTGGTCTCGGCGCTCATCCGGCACACCGACAGCGAGACCGGCGCGACGCTGTCCGATGAGCACATCATCGACGAAGCGATCCTCATGCTGGCCGGTGGCGTCGGTTCGATGGCATCGCTGACCGGCTGGCTCTGGCACGAGGTCATGCGTCGCCCGCACATCGCCGAGCGGTTGTATGCCGAACTCGATGCCGTCGTCGGAACGGGCCCGGTCCGCGCCGATCATCTCGGCGCACTTCCCTACCTGAAACAGGTTGTGGCAGAGACGCTTCGGTTCTGGGGGCCGTGGATCAGCGCGGGCACCGCCGACGGCGACGTCACCATCGGCGGACTCACCGTTCCGGACGGCACGGCAATAATGTTCTCCCCCTACCTGGTTCAGCACAGCAAGCGCTACTACGCCGATCCGGAAGCGTTCGACCCGGATCGCTGGTCGCCCGAGCGCGCAGCCGATATCGACAAGAAGGCCAACCTCTCGTTCGGCGTCGGCCGTCGCCGCTGCCTCGGCGACCATTTCGCCATGATCGAGATCGGCCTCGCCGCCGCCGCGCTGCTGGCCCGCTGGCGCCCGACACCCGACCCGAACTACACGGTGCGCGCCTCCAATCGAGACTTCGTACTGTCTCCCTCGGCGCTGCCGGTTACGCTGCGACCGCGATAAATACTTGCTTGGAGTGCACTCCAGGTCACTAGCGTGGGTCGCATGAGCAAAGTTTGGTTCATCACCGGAGTCTCACGAGGATTCGGTCGTGAATGGGCACTCGCCGCATTGGAGCGCGGCGATCAAGTGGCCGGCACGGCTCGCGATACCAGCACACTCGATGATCTCGTCGCCAAGTATCCGGACACATTCCTTCCGCTGCAGTTGGATGTCACCGACCGGGACGGCGATTTTGCCGCAGTCCAGCAGGCCGCCGAGCGATTCGGACGGCTCGATATCGTCATCAACAATGCCGGTTACGGCCAGTTCGGCATGATCGAGGAACTCAGCGAGGACGAGTTTCGCGCCCAATTGGAAACCAATGTCTTCGGCGCACTGTGGGTCACCCAGGCGGCACTGCCGATCCTGCGGGCCCAGGGCAGCGGCCACATCATCCAGGTATCGAGCATCGGCGGCATCTCGGCCTTCCAGAACCTCGGTGCGTACCACGCGTCGAAATGGGCGCTGGAAGGTTTCTCACAGGCGCTCGCTCAGGAGGTCACACCCTTCGGCATTCACGTCACCCTGATCGAACCGGGCGGATTCGGCACCGACTGGGCTGGCCCCTCTTCGCGGCATGCGACCCCGCTCCCGGCCTACGATGCGGCCAGGGCCGCGCGAGCCGCCCAACGCTCGGCGGTGCGCCAGGGCGATCCGGCCGCCACCAGCGCCGCCATCCTCGCGGTCGTCGACGCGCCCGAGCCGCCGCTGCGCATTTTCCTCGGCGAGGTCCCGCTGACCATCGCCACCGCGGATTACGAATCCCGCTTGGCGCTCTGGCGCGAGTGGCAGCCCATCTCCGCTGCCGCACAAGGGGATTGAGCCGCGATCTCTGGTGCGACGCCGCCGGGGAGAGTGGGGATGATGGTCGCCCCGTCCCCGGCGGAAACCGCCGCGGACGGGTCAGTAGTTGGCGTTCAGATAGTCGGCGGCATGGGTCGTCCACAGGACATTCGTGCCGGGCATATTGTGTCCGGAGTAGAGAACGTGCTGACCGTCCGGCCACGGCGTCAGATAGCCGATGACACCGTTGACCGCGGTCGCATAGCGATCGAGATTGCCGATCGGATCGTTCATCAGGAAACGCAGCAATTCGGCGAAGATCAGCGGGGCCACATTTCCGATGCGAGCGCCTTCGACGAACGAGAACGGCGAGATGCCGACATCGATGACCCGCAGCGGCGAGTCGCCCGGCGACGCGGTGATGATATCGCCCGGATTCGCATACTCCTTGACATCGAGGGCCGGCCAGGCGCCGCGTTCCCCGTGCAGGCCGTAAGTCGTTGCCGGACACAGATTGCCGACCGACTGGCCGCGTTTGCGCAGCGGGTTCGCGATATTGACGGCGAAGGCGATCTCCAGGGGCGAGCCATCGGTGTTCTTGTACTTACCCGACCGCACTCCCTCCAAAATCTTGCTCGCACAGATACTTCCGAGCGAATAGCTCAGCAGCCCACAGACATTCGGCGAGTCCTGAATCGCCCGCACGCCCGCGGCAACACCGAGCCGGATCGAGGTATCCAGCGAAGGGCCCCACAGATCCGGGCTCGGCCCGACCGAGGCAGGCCAATCCGGCTCGAAGGCGGTGAAACGGCCGGGATCGAGCAGTTTCGTGACATCGCGCAGCATGCCGGCGGGCGTCCCATTGGTATTCCGCGGTTCACCCGTGCCGCGGAGGGTGATGATGTCGATCATCATCCCATGGTGAACTCATGACCCGCCCAGCACCCGAGTAGCGAACTACCCTATTTCGCGCCGCCCTCGAGGCTCCCGAGCAGTACCCGGGCGATCCGATCCAGGTCGCGTCGATCCTTCGCCGAAAGGACCGACAACATCCTGGTCTCGTTCTCGGTATGCGCGGTGACGGCCTTGTCGATCAGCGTGCGGCCCGCCTCGGTGAGCGCCACCCGGATGGCGCGGCGATCCTGCGCATCCGCGGTGCGCCGGACCAACCCCGCCGACTCCAGACGGTCGAGCCGCCCGGTCATTCCGGCGCGCGACAGCATCAGAGTGTCGGCGAGCACCGATGGGTTCAGTTCGCACGGCTCACCCGAACGACGCAGTGCGGCAAGCACATCGAACTCGCCGCGTTGCAGCCCGTGCGCGATGAAGACCGCCTCGATATCCCGCTGCGCGACCACGAGCAGCCGACCCAGCCGCCCGATTACGCCCATCGCCTCCAGCTCGAGGTCCGGCCGCTCCCGCCGCCACTGCTCGACGATCGCATCCACCGGATCCCGCTCGATCTCACCCATGGACAAGATTCTATTCGCTGCTATATAGTTCGGTAGCGAATTATCAACCACCGAATCAATCGGAGAACATCGTGAACGCCACCACCGACCGCAACTTCGCCATCCGCCAGCCGCAGGATGCCGAAACCCTGGTGACCCCCTCGGTCACCATGCGCCTGCTCATCGACTCGAACGAAGCGGGCGGCGCGGTCAGCCATCTGGAGGTCAATATGGACAAGGGCGCAGACGGCGCGGCACCGCACTACCACACCAAGTCGGACGAGCTGTTCTACGTCGCCGACGGCGAACTGCAGGTACTGGCCGGGGACAAGATCGTCACCGTCAGAGCGGGCGGGTCGATCGTCGTCCCCAAGCTCATGCCGCACGCCTTCGGCGCCGCCCCGGACAGCTCCGCGCGGATCCTGATCGCCCTGATGCCCGCGGTGGAGCGCTTCGGCTACTTCCGCCTGCTCGACCGGCTGGTCAAGGGCGAAGCCACCTTCGAAGAACTGGCGGCATCCCAGGAGGAATTCGACAACTGGTTCGTCGAGTCGCCCGAATGGTGGGCCGAGCGCAACGCGAACCGGCGCGATTCGTGAAGCAACACAGCGACAACTGATTTCGTACGCACATGGGTAACTCGTCGTGTACGTCCAAAACGCAACCGAACGGTCGACCGCCGGCCCGCGACGAGACGGTCGAGGTACCCACGACCGGCAAAAGACCCAGGGAGGCGGAGGAGCCGGCGGCAAGATCTTTCGAATACACCAGGAGATCCGCGAGATCGACGGTACTGTCGCAGCAGAGGTCGAGATGGTACTCGGCATCTTGGATCTCACCGCACGCAAACTGGTCACCGATCCCGGCGAACGCTTGCGCGCCATCGCCGAACAACCGGATCTGCTCGGACTCTCAACCGCGGCGGGCAGATCCGCGCCAACGGATGCACAGCCGCCAATCCCGGGCAATATCGATCGCACGAAACCGTTCGGAAGTAGCTCAATGATTGCTGATACCGTGGCGGGTCTATACCGAAAATCTTTCGGCGCTAGCGCATCCCGAGCCGAAATCTGGTTTGCCAGCGGCGGTGAAATCTCGCGATCCGGACCGTGCGAGACCACTTGCGCGATATGATCCAGTTCCCGCTCGGGGGTCCTGGCAAATCGCGAGCAGATCGGAGAGCTCACTATGACCGACGCAATCCACCTCCCCGGCACCGGGCCGGCGGGTGACCGCGTCCCCGCGTTGCAGGGACTGCTGGTGGCCGAGTCGGAACGAGATTTCACGGTCAGAGTGACCGAAGGAACCTGGACCTTCCGCCGCGACGATGTACTCCGGGTCCTCGATTGGACCGAAAGCGCGACCACCGAGCGCGAAGGCCGTCCGGTGCTCATGGATATCCGTCCCGGCGCCACCGCCGATTTCACCCGCCGTCTGCGCATCGACCTCGTCGACCGGCCCATGACACTGGCCGAGGAACCCTCCGCGGCACTGGGAGATGAAGCGCTGCAACAACTCACCGCATCCTGGGCCGACAGCCTGCAGCTCGCCGATTGCCCGGGCACCAGCGGAGCGACCTTCACCTACTGCCAAACCAAATCGCTCGCGACAAGCGACGACGGCATAAACTGCGACAGTCTCGACTGAACGGAACTGCGCATGGCGGCGCGCCGGACAGGTTCGGTCCTCATCGTCTCCGAATCCGATGATCTGCACGGGACCGCGATGGCGGCAACCTTGCGAGAACACCACGGGCTCAGCCCGATTCACCTCGACCTGCGCGACTTCCCGCGCGAATCCGGAAGTTTCCGGCTCGATCGGCAGGGCACCACGCGTTCGCTATCGCATGTGATCGGACTCGACGACGTCCGCTCGGTCTGGTGGCGCAGACCGCATCCCGCACAGGTTCCGGCCGGCGTGCGCGCCTCGGACGACGCTTACCGCCAAGCCGAGTGCGATGGCTTCATCCAGGGTCTGCTGTGGTCGATTCCGGCGTACTGGGTCAACGATCCGGGCGCCGATCGCACCGCGAGCCGCAAGATCGTGCAGTTGGAGACCGCACGGCGAGCCGGTTTCGTGATTCCGGAAACGCTCATCACCAACGATCCGGACGAGGCACGCAGCTTCGTCGAATCACGTTCGGGCTCGGTGGTTTACAAGCGAACCGGCACCGGACGCGCCGAATTCGCCGAAACCCGATTGATTACCAAGGCCGACTTCGGCCGCCTCGCGGGCATCCGCTCCGCGCCGACCACCTTCCAGGACTACGTCGAGGCACAGTGCGATCTGCGTGTGGTGTGGATGGACGGCGTCGAATGGGCGGTGCGAATCGACTCGCAGTCCGGGGTCGGCCGGGTCGATTCCCGGCTGGACACCACGGTCGACTTCGTACCGGAGCATCTGCCCGCCTCGGTCAGCAAGTCGCTGGCGACGCTGATGGGCGCACTCGGCCTGAGCTTCGGCGTGCTGGATCTCCGCCTCGGCCTCGACGGCGAGTACTACTTCCTCGAGGTCAACCCACAGGGCCAGTTCGCGTATCTGGAGATCAAGACGGGCCTGCCGATGTTCCGCAGCCTCGCCAACCTGCTGGTCAACGGTGACGGCGCGGTGCCGGGCTATTAGCGCGCACGATCTCGCTCGGTGTCGGCGAAATCCATTCGCCGACACCGGCATCCAGATCCAGGAACGCTACTGGCCCTTGCGGCGGTTCGCACCGCCACGACTGCGGAGCTGCACGTGCGACTCCACCAGCACGTTGTGGATGAAGCCGTAGGAGCGGCCGGTGGACCGGGCCAGCGATCGAATGCTGGCACCCGCCTCGTACTGCTTCTTCAGCTGGGTTTGCAAACGGTCTCGTGATTTCCCCGTGACGCGTGTGCCCTTACCCAGTGTGGCCTTGACTTGTGTGGGCCTGTCGCTCATGGCTTCCTCCGAGTCGCCGAGCCGCGTCTTTCCAGGCTAGACACTCAGGAAGCTGTGATCAACGGGTCTTTGTGATGAAAATCACCGGAGATCAGATCCCGGGGAAGCGAAAACCCACCGCCCGCAACGAAACTCCGGCCGGATCACCCCGGATCAGGCCAGCTGAATCAGTTCCAAATATTCCGCCGACCAGTGGTCTTCCTGGCCGTCCGGCAGCAAGATCACCCGTTCCGGGGACAGCGCCTCGGCCGCACCCGGGTCGTGGGTGACCAGCACGACCGCGCCAGCATAGGTACGCAGCGCGTCGAGGACCTGTTCGCGCGAGATCGGGTCCAGGTTGTTGGTCGGCTCGTCCAGCAGCAGCACATTGGCCGCCGAGGAGACCAGCCCCGCCAGCGCGAGACGGGTCTTCTCACCGCCGGAGAGGGTGCCTGCGGGCTGCTCCAGCTGCGGTCCGGAGAACATGAACGCACCGAGCAGTCCGCGCAATTCCTGCTCCCCCGCATCCGGCGCGGCATGGCGGATGTTCTCCCACACCGTGGCCTGATCGTCGAGGGTGTCGTGCTCCTGGGCGAAGTAGCCGATTTTGAGCCCGTGACCGGGCACGAGACCGCCCGCCGTCGGCGTCTCCACCCCGGCGAGCAGGCGCAGCAGTGTGGTCTTGCCCGCACCGTTGAGACCGAGCACTACGACGCGGCTGCCGCGGTCGATGGCCAGATCGACGCCGGTGAAAATTTCCAGCGAGCCGTAGACCTTGGTCAGGTTCTCGGCCATCAGCGGGGTCTTGCCGCAGGTGGCGGGTTCGGGGAATTTGATCCGCGCGACCTTGTCGGCCACCCGCACCTCGTCGAGTTCGGCCATCAAGCGGTCCGCGCGCTTGGCCATGTTCTGTGCCGCAGTGGCTTTCGTGGCCTTGGCGCCGAGTTTGGCCGCCTGGGCGCGCAGGGCGCCGGCCTTCTTCTCGGCATTGGCGCGCTCGCGGCGGCGGCGCTGTTCGTCGGTGGCACGCGCGTCCAGATATTTCTGCCAGCCCATATTGTAGACGTCGGCCTCACCACGCACCGCGTCCAGGAACCAGACCTTGTTCACCACATCGCCGAGCAGTTCGACATCGTGGCTGATCACGATCAGACCGCCGTCGTGGTTCTGCAGGAAGCCGCGCAGCCAGGTGATGGAGTCGGCGTCGAGGTGGTTGGTCGGCTCGTCGAGCAGCAGAATGGTGTCCGAACGTCCGCCGCTGCCGTCGGAAGCCGCGAACAGGATGCGCGCCAACTCGATTCGGCGGCGCTGACCACCGGAGAGCGTGCGCAGCGCCTGGCCGAGCACCCGATCGGGCAGGCCGAGGCTATTGCAGATGCGCGCGGCTTCGCTCTCGGCCACATAGCCGCCGAGCGCGGAGAAGCGTTCCTCCAGCCGACCGTATTTGCGCACCGCCTTCTCGCGTTCGGCGTCATCGACCACCTCGGCCATCAGCGCCTGCTGCTTCTCCATATCGCGCAGCAGGGTGTCCAGGCCGCGGGCGGAGAGCACGCGATCGCGGGCGAGTACGTCCAGATTGCCCTCGCGCGGATCCTGCGGGAGATAGCCGATATCGCTGGAGCGCAGAATCTTTCCGGCGTAGGGCTCACCCTCGCCCGCCAGAATGCGCAGCGTGGTCGTCTTGCCCGCGCCATTGCGTCCGACCAGTCCGATCCGGTCGCCGGCCTGCACCCGCAGCGCGGGCCCGGGGGCCGACAGCAGGGTGCGGACGCCGGCCCGGACCTCCAGGTCCGTCGCGGTGATCACAGGCTTCTCCTACGGGTACGTGGTGCTGGTCGGTTGCTGTTCGATTGTGCGACGCGAACCCGCACAAGAACCACCGATTTTACCTGGTGCCAGCGGTGCTTCTGACACCCCACGATCCAGGTGTGACCGCGCTAACTCCGCAGCCGGTGCTAGGCAACCAGGCCGGCCATGCTCGACGCGATGCTGTTGGCATTCGCGACGCGCTGGCCGCGGGCCTCGCCGGAGCTGCGTTCGTAGTACTGATCGAACGCCGCCGCCGCGGCACCCGCCGAGTTCGCAGACTTGATCTGACCGTAGGCACCCGATTCGGTGCCCTGCAGTTCGTGCATCATGAAATCGACCTGGACGTGCCAGTCGGTGACCGACTTGCCCTGAGCGGCGGCGAACGCCTCGAGATTCGTCCGTCGGCCGCCTTCCCACTGGCAGAGGCCGATGGCTCCCTCGCCGGGATTGTAGGCGCCGGTATCGAAACCCGATTCGACCTGCATATTGCCCAAGATGCCCGCGGCTTGCGCCGGTGTGAAGCCCTTGCTGAGGAGATACTTATAGATATCGCTGGCCGTCACTCGCTTACCGCCGCTGATGGGTTGGGCACTCGCGCTGTTGCCGAGACCTGCGGGTCCGGTGGAGTTGCGGCGGTTTCCACCGCTTCCGGTATAGGCAGGGAACTGGTTGCCGCTACCGATCGAATTCGGGGCGCTTCCGCTGTCGGTCGACTCCGGGTCGGTGATCTTTCCGGCGTGATCGTCGAGTGCGTCGTACGCGTCCGAGACTGCTTTCGCTGCTTTGTCGACCTTCTCATCGATCTTGTCTATGGCGCTCATCTGCAACTCGATGCTGCGCGGCAGCGCCACGTCGGTCAGATTCGGCACACCGGCCATAATTTCCTTGATGTCGCCCACCAGTTTCTCGACCTCTTTGGTCACTGTGTTGGACACATCGGCCGATTTCGCCGCGATCTGGGCGATACTGCTGTCCAACGAGTTCAGATCGTCTTTATATTTCGTGTCGTCGGTCTGTTTGGCCTGGTATTTCGCGACGAGATCGCCGTCCTTCAGTTGCGACTCCCCCAGGCCGTTCAGTCCCTCGACCGTAATCGACTTCGCCGAACCGTCGCCCACCGCCTTCACCAACTTCGCCAGCACCGTCTCTATGTGACTGGCGAAGGCGTTGAGGATAGGTGCATCCGGGCGCGACGGCAGCGATGTGTCGACAGCCATTTCTCACCTTCCCGTCGATACCTCTCCGGCAGCTTAATCGCAGCTAGGCGCCATGCTCCGACCATTGGATCCCCGCCTGTGGGAACAGTCGCGCCTGGTCGATTTCGCGCAAAACCGACCGGGTCCATTCGGCGGATTTGAACAGCGGTAGCGTGCCATCACATGACGACCGATCTGTTGGGCAAGAGCGCACTCGTTTCCGGAGCCAGCCGGGGCATCGGCAAGGCCGTCGCGGCGGAGTTGCTGCGCCGCGGCGCAAATGTGCTGATCACCGCCCGCAAGCCGGAACCGCTCGAGGAGGCGGCCGCCGAGCTGCGGGCGCTCGGTCATCGAGGCGAGGTCAGCGCGCTGGCGGGCAATTCGGGTGATCCGGACAGCCGGGCCGCCGCGGTGGGGCGGGTGGTCTCGGAATTCGGCTCGCTGGACATCCTGATCAACAACACCGGCATCAATCCGGTCTACGGCTCGCTCATGGATGCGGATCTGGAGGCGGTGCGCAAGATCTTCGACGTCAACGTCGTCGCGGCACTCGGTTACCTGCAGGAGGCCTACAAGGCCTGGATGCGCGAGCACGGCGGTGCGGTGGTGAATGTGGCCAGTGTCGCCGGACTGCGCTCGACCGGTGTGATCGCGGCGTACGGCGCGTCCAAGGCCGCGCTGATCCGGCTCACCGATGAACTGGCCTGGCAGCTGGGCCCGAATATCCGGGTGAACGCGGTGGCGCCGGGCGTGATCAAGACGAAGTTCGCCGATGCGCTGTACTCGGCGGATGAGGAGCGGGCCGCGAGCGTGTACCCGATGAAGCGACTCGGTGCGCCGGAGGATGTGGCGCAGCTGATCGGATTCCTGGTCTCGGACGAGGCCAAGTGGATCACCGGTGAGACGATCCGCGTCGACGGCGGATTGCTGTCTACCGGCGGAATCTGAACCGTCCCAACAGAACCGATGGCCGTGCGGCGAATACCGCACGGCCATCGGCGTCGCTATACCCTGGCGGGCTGGCGCAGATCTGCCGGATCGGGCAGTGACGGCGCGGACGGTCCCTCATCGAATCCGAAACGCTCGTGCAGCTTCTCGAGCGGGCCGGGCGCCCACCAGTTCCAGTCGCCGAGCAGTTTCATCACCGCGGGCAGCAGGAAGCCACGGACCAGGGTCGCATCGACCAGCACCGCCAGCGGCAGACCGATGCCGAAGGACTTCATGAAGGTGATGTCCGAGGCCAGGAATCCCAGGAACACCAGGGAGATCAGGACCGCGGCGGCGGTGACGATCCGACCGATCTTCTCCAGGCCATGGGCAACGGCGGATTCGTTCTTGCCGGTGCGTTCGTACTCTTCGAGGATCCGTGACAGCAGGAATACCTGATAGTCCATGGCCAGACCGAAGGCGACACCGAAGAGCATGACCGGCACGGTCGGCGGCAGGTCGCCGGTCACGGTGAAATCGAGCAGGCCGGACAGATGCCCGTCCTGGAAGATCCAGACCAGCGCGCCGAAGGCCGCGGTGAGGCTCAGGGCGCTGAGCACGATCGCGACCAGCGGCAGCACCACGCTGCCGGTCAGCAGGAACAGTACGACCAGCATGACGATCACGACGTAGGCCAATGCCACGGGCAGCGCCGAGGTCACCGCATCGAGAGAATCGGCGCTCGCCGCCGCGATGCCGCCGACCAACCGCTGTGCGGGGGCGGGCACGGCGCGTAACTCCTTGGCCACCCGATCCAGCAGCGCCGGATCGCTGGTGTCCGGTGTCACCGAAAGGTATGCGGCGTCCTTGGTTTCGAAGCGCGCGTGCTGTGCCATGGCCGGGGCGAGTTGCCCGCCGTGGGCGTAGCTGCCGGTGGCGGTATCCACGCGACGGACATTGTCGACCTCGGAGAGTTTCCTGGCGTAGCCGTCCAGCCCGGATTTGCCGTCGGGCAGTACGACGAAGAGTCCATTGGTGTCGGTGGCGGCGAAGTCGCGCTGGATGGTCTCGGTGATCTGCCGGTTGTTCATCGACTCCGGCAACGCCCGCTCGTCCGGGAAGCCGAGTTTCACACCGAGGAACGGGGTCCCGAGCAGCAGCAGGAAGGCCGCGACCGCCAAGCCGATGGGCATCGGCTTGCGCATTACGAATACCGCGAGCCGATGCCAGAAACCCTCACCGGGCGCGGGACGCTGCGGACGGAAGAACCAACCCAGTTGGCCGCGATCGATGCGGCTGCCGAGCAGCAGCAGAATCGCGGGCAGCACCGTCAGCGATACCGTCGCGGCGATCGCCGCGACGGCCAGACCGGCATAGCCCATGGAACGCACCGCGAGCAGCGGGAAGAACAGCAGGCCCGACAGCGCGACCGCGACGGTGACCGCCGAGAAGGCCACCGTACGTCCGGCCGAACGCATGGTCGCGGCAACAGCCGGACCGGTCGCGGCACCTGCGGCCAATTCGTCGCGGTAGCGGCTGATGATCAGCAGGCTGTAGTCGATCGCGAGACCGAGGCCGAGCAGAGTGGCGACATTGGTCGCGGTCGCGGCGAGATCGGTGACCAGGGTGATCATCCACAGCGCGCCCATCGTGATCATCACGGTCACCGCCGCGACGACCAGCGGCAGGCTGGCCGCCACCAAACCGCCGAATACGAACAGCAGGGCGATCAGGGTTATCGGGAAGGCGATGGATTCGCCGAGTACGGCATCTTTCTCGCTCTGCTGCACCGTCTCGTGCAACAACATCGCGTAACCGCCGACGCGCACCCGCACCGGCCCGTGCGTGCCACCGTAGCGATCCGCCAGACCGCCGACCTTCTGGTCGACCGCGCCCTCCTCGCCGAGAATGCTCGCGACGATCAGCCCTGATTTGCCGTCGGCGCTGCGCAGCGCGGGCGACTTGTCCATCCAGTACGACATGACACCCGCGACGCCCGGCTCATTTTTCAGCCCGAGCGCCAATTTCACTGCGGCCGTGGCCGATTCAGGATCATCGACCGAGGTGTCGCTGTGCACCAGCAGCACGAAGTTCGGCGGCGCCTGACCGAAGGTATCGCGCAAAATCTCGATGGCCCGGCTGGATTCGCCGCCGGGATCGCTGTAGCCACCCCCCTGGACTTTGTCGAACAACGTCGAGCTGAGCATCCCCATCAGCAGCGCGAGACCGACAAATATGCCGAGAATCCATTTGCTGCGCTGCGTAGCGACTGCTTGCCGGTCGCTCGAAATGGTCAGCTTGGTCGGTTCGAACACCGCTACACCCTCATCACTCGTTAAGCCGCGCCGCGTTCGCTCCCTGACGAATCCGCGACGTGCCCGGTTTGCACCTGCCTGGCCACCACCCGCATCGGCAGATACTTCGGGTGCACCAGAGCGCCGATCACCGTCTCTTGCACCGCGATACCGGGCATCGGGCGCAGGCGCCAGCGCCCGCCGATCGTAGCAACCTGCAGGGCAACCTCGGTGAGCGAGAACACGTTTCCCGGACACTGCCTCGTGCCCATACCGAACGGCAGGTACGCGCCTTTGGGCCGGGACTCCATTGCCGCAGGCAGCCAGCGGTCCGGGTCGAATTCGTCGGGCTTCGGGAAGATCGCCGGATCCCGATGTACCGCAACGGGACACACCAGCAACATGGCGCCCTCCGGCAACGCCTTGCCGCCGAGTTCGTAGTTCGCGGGCACATCGCGGACAGTCAGCCACGGCGAGTACATGCGCAGGGTTTCGGTGACGATCCGCTTGGTCAGATCGAGTCGACCGAGATCGGCGAATTCGGCCGGGCGGCCGCCGAGCACCGCGTCGATCTCAGCGTGGAAAGCGGCCTCCAGCTCGGGATTTCGGCCCAACTCGTGGAACACCCAGGACAGCGTCATGCCGGTGGCCTCGGTGCCACCGACCAGGAAGTTGATCAGCTCGTCGTGGACCTGAGCATCGGTGAGCGCGACACCGTCCTCGTCGCGGGCCTTGATCAGGGTGTCCAGCAAGTCGCCGTGATCCAGGTTCGGGTCGGCGGCCAGGTCCGCACGGTAGGCGGCGATGATCTTGCTGGTCGCCGACTTCATCCCGGCGACAAGGCCTTCGAAGCGCCGGTTGCCGGGCAGTGGCAGCTTGTCGATCCAGGCCGGGCGGGTGACGCGACGGGCGAGCAGCGTCATGACCGGCGTGAGCATCTCGTGGATTTCCGCACCGGTCTCCGCGCCGAGGTCGCCGCTGAACAGCGCCCCCGCGACGGTGCGCAGCGCCAGATCGTGCATCTCGGTATCGACGACCACCATTTGACCGTCGCGCCAGGCATCGGCCTGTTCCGCGCCCAGACGCGTCATTACGGTGGCGTACTGCGCGATGCGGCCGCGGGCGAAGGCCGGGGCGATCATTCGGCGTTCCCGCTTGTGCTGCGGGCCCGACAGCACCGTGACGCCGGCGCCGAGCAACGCCTCCGCGCGATCGATCATCGCCCCCTGATCGGACAGGCCGACGAAGGCCTCGCGAATCAGATCCGGTTCGGTGACGACATAGGTGTCGTAACCCGGAATCTTCACCCGCACCACGGGTCCGAGGTCCGACAGCGTCTGCAGGAAGCGGTACGGCCTGCGCGCGAGGCGGTGTGAATGGCCGATGAGGGGTAGGGCGCCCGGTGCGGTTGGCACCGCATTCGTGCCGGTCGGGCGGCTGGCGAGCCGAGTGGTAATCATGCGAGTCTCCTAGTCATCCGCGAGCGATGACGGCGTCGACGCCGCCGATCTGTCCGACCCAGTCCACGTAGGCCGCCAGTCCGTCGGCCAGCGAGACCGTCGGCGCGTAGCCGAAATCCCGGGTGGCCGCGCTGGTGTCATAGGTGCTGGAGACGGTCAGTGCCGCGGTGGTCCAGCTGGACAGCGGCGGCGCGTAGCGCTCCTTGATCGCCGGCACTCGCCAAATAGTGTCGAAAACCGCTATGGCGGCGTCGAATACCGGTTTGGGAATGGTCCGGGTGGGCGGCGTCAGATCCAATGCGACGGCGAGATCCTTGACGAACTTCCACAGATCGACATCCTCGGGATCGGCTAGGAAGTAGGCATTGCCCGCGACCTGAGCCGAGCGCGCCGCCTGCAGACAGGCCTGCGCGGCATGCTCGCAGTAGGTGATCGACACCATGACGTTCTTGCCGCCGGAGAGGTCGGGCAGCTTGCCGGACTGCAACTTTCGCAGCAGCAGGGTCATCCAACCCGAGGAACGCGGACCCCAGATCATCCGCGGTCGCAGCGCGCAGGTCACGAAATCCGGGGTGTTGGCGGCTAGGACGAGCTGTTCGGCGGCGGCCTTGGTCTCCACGTACAGACTCTTCGGGGCGGTCACGTACGGCTCGGACTCGTCGATGCCGAAGCGGTCGGTGTCATATGAGGTCGCCACCGAGGGGCTGCTGACGAAGACGAAGCGGCCGACACCGGCCTCCCGCGCGGCCTTCATCAGCCGCCGGGTGCCCTCGACATTGGCCTCCCGGAACTGCGCCCGGCTACCGACCTCGGCGACCAGCCCGGCGCTGTGGTACACCACATCGACGGCCTTACACGCGGTGACCAGCGATTCGTAGTCGCCGAGATCGCCTGCCACCGTTTCGAGTTCGGGCACCGTCGACAGGTAGCCGAGATCGCTCGACGGCCGGACGACAGCACGTACCTCGTCACCGGCCGCCACCGCGGCGTCGACGAGATGGCTGCCGAGGAATCCGGTTGCCCCGGTGACCAAGGCCCTCATGGCGTCATACCCTTTCCGGCCCATACGGCCAATTCCTCGCGCCCGATCTTGGCGTTGTGCCTGATGTCGACCGGGAATCCGGGATGGGCGCGGAATACCTTGATGGATCTGGTGAATTCGCGTTCACGCGCAATGGACCACAGCTCCCGCTGGACCCGTGGGATCTCGGATTCCGCCACCCCGGACCGTAATTCGAAGCACAGCACCGGAATCTGTGCACCCGGCTCCCCGACACCGACGAGCGCCGTGCGCTGCACATCCGGGTGGGTGTTGAAGATCTGCTCGCACTGCACGGTGAACAGGTCACCGGCCGCGGTGCGGACCCGCTGCGCCGAGCGGCCACAGAACCACAGCCGACCGGACTCGTCCTGCCAGGCCAGATCGCCGACGCGATGCCAACGGCGCACAGAGCCGTCCGGGCGGGCTTCGTCGATCTTGTTGCGGGCATCGGCGGCCGGGTTGCGGTGATAGGCGGTGCTGACTTGGGCACCGGTGGCGACGATTTCGCCGATCTGCCCCTGCGGCAGCACGAGATCCTCACGCCAGGTGGGGATTTCGTCATCGGAGACGGCAATGATCCGTACTCTCGACTCGTTTTCGGACCCAGCGCTGTCGGATTCCGCTATGGGGCGGCCGACGCAGGTGCCCGCGCCCTCGGCGGTCTGCTTGCGGGTTTCGTCGAGTTCGGACCATTCGAGGGTGGTCAGCGGCAATGCCTCGGTCGCACCGTAGGTGGTGAAGACGCGCGCGGACTCACCGAGAGCGGCCCTGACCCCCGCCAGCGCATCGAGGTTCGCGGGCGCGCCCATCGAGATGACCCGAACCAGACTCGGCAGCGTGATCCCGGTTCTTGTCAGATATGCGCCGAGCGGACCGAGCAGGGCGGGCGATGCGGTGATATCGGTGGCCTGGAAACTCTGGACCACATCGGTGAGCAGTGCGGGATCGGCCTTGGACACCCGAACCGGATCGACCGGTCCGAGCACCACATGCGCACCCTGCAGCAGATCGAAGATGCCGAACAGCGGCACCGAGGTCAGCGAGACGAAACCCGTTGGGCGACCGTGCAACTGCTCGATCACCCGCAGCGAGGCCGCGAATCCGGCCCTGGTGAACTCGACTCCCTTGGCCGGTCCGGTACTGCCGGTGGTGAAAGCGATCATCAGCAGATCGCCGGGCACATGGTCGATTTCGGGTGCGGCCGCACCGGGCGTCTGCCGCATGGCGAGCAAGGTGTGCCCACCCCAGAACGAACGTCCGGCCGTCACATGCACCCGCACCGATGCGAAGGTGCGCCGCGCCGCCAGCCGCACCAGATGCGCCAGCGGTATACCGATGAACGCCTCGGCACCGACGCTGCGGAAGCAATGCAGCATGCGGCGCACGCCCATACCCGGATCCACCACCACCGGCACCGCGCCGACCCGGAACAGCGCAAAGATCACCGAGAACAGATCGGGATCGGGCTTGACCATGACAATGGTCTTGACGCCCTTGCTGATTCCGATCCGTGCGAAGGCCGCGGCATACGCCTCGACCCGCGCGCCGAGTTCGGCGAAGGTCAGCACCGCGAAGTCGAGATCGGCTGCGCCTTCGGCACGTTCGGGATGCGCGACGGTCGGATAGCTGATAGCGGGCAGGTCGGCGCGCTGCCGGAGCTGGTGCTCCAGCAGCGCGCTCAGATCTGCGGGCTGCTGGCTCACCCCGCACCGCCGACGGGAACGGTGTAGCTCACGCAGCCGGCGATCGGACCGGATCCCGCGGCGACCAAGAGCAATTCGTCACCGGCCGACAGTGCACCGGCCTCGAGCAATTGGTGGTAGCCGATGATCAAACCCGAGCTGCCCGCGTCCAGGTCGCCGGTCGCGGCCTGATGGGTTCGGACGAAACCGAATTCGCTCGCCAGGGTGGTCGCGAAGTCGGGCACCGGGTTATTGGTGACCAGTACGCGCTGCCCCTCCGGATGTTCGGCCAGGTACGGACGGACCGCGGCAAATGCTGCGCCGCTGACCAATTCGGCGTAGTCGTCGGCGACATCGACGGTGATCGAGCGCTGCCCGTCGTTACCCATCGCCTTCAGATCGAGATACCCGGCGACACCGGGATGGGTACCGACCGCGCGCGGCAGCGGCGCCGGGATATGTACGCGGTCGAAGCCGGTGCCCTCATCGATCCCCTTGGTCACCAGCAAGGCGGCACCGACCGCGGCATATCGGAAGTCGGCCGGTGCGTGTCCGACGCCGCCGGGATGGGCGTCGCTGCCGACGATCAGCACCCGCTCGACCGTGCCGTTCTCCAGCAGCGCACCCGCGGCCTGCAATGCGTTGAGCACGCCGCAGGCCCCATTGCGCAGATCGAGCGAGAATCCCGCCCGCGAGGAGCCGACCTGGTAGTCCAGGTGCATCCCCAATTCCTTCTGGATCAGCGCCGCATTGGACGGTTCGACGATATTGCTGTCGCGGTAGACGCCGACATTGATCAGCACGTCGATATCGTCCGGCTCGACGCCCGCGCCCGAGAGGCACTCCCCGGCCGCCCGCACGGCGTGGTCGATGGAACCCAGGGTGGGGTCGGCACTGACGGCGGACCGCCGAATAGTGAACGTCATTTCATCCCACCAATGCGCTGATAGTTGCCGAAAGGACACCGAAGACCATTCCGGAGGCCGTCGGCACGAAACAGATTTTGGCCCCCCTCGGGAGCTCGCCTCGGGAAATGTAGTCGTGCAGCACCAGGAAATGCGTACTTGCGCCGGTGTTGCCATACTTTTCGACGGTCGCCAGCCGCGGTGGCATCGCGGTGCCGTGAATCTTGCTGCCGGATTCGGCGAGCTTCTCGGTGAATCCGACGCCGAGCTGGTGGAACACGATGAAGTCGAACTTCTCGTCCGCGAATGTGGTGCCGCGCTTTGCGAGGATATCGCGATGGAATTTCGCCCATGTTTCCCGACGCGGCGCGGCTTGCATGGTGAGATTGTCGGTCAACATGATCATGTTCTCGCTGGCATCGCTCGGTTTGGCAATACACAATGGCGAGTACTCGGCGCAGGTCGTCAGATCGACGTAGTGCAGTACGTCTTCCTCGTCCACCGCGGGGTCCAGAATGACCGCGACAGCGGCATCCGCGAGCGTGAGTGCGGCGAACTGTGGATCGCGCACATCGACGGCCTCGGCGAGTGCGCCCTCGGTCACCGGCGAGATCACCTCGGGCGTGACGACCATGCCATTGCGCACCGCACCCGCGCGAATCAGATTGTCCAGCAGATAGATTCCGGTCATGGTGCCGCCGCAGGCATTCGCCACGTCATAGCCGGAGGCATTGACCGCGCCGATGCGCCGGGCGATCTCCTGCGACGCCGACGGTTCGAAGACCATATGGAACCCGTCGTGCACGGTGGTGCCGCCACAGATGATGATGTCCAGGTCGGCGGCGTCCAACCCGGACTTCGCCAGCGCGTCCTGCGCGGCCCGCGCGCCGAGCGTCAGGGTGTCCTCGCTGGTGCGGTCGACCATATAGCGATGACCGATGCCGGTAATTCGCTCGACGTCGAACTCGCCGCCGCTCGTCATCCGACTCAGCACTTCCGAAGTGGTGTATTCGCCGTCCGGAAGGGCGGCTCCCAGGGCGCGTAATCGGGAAGAATTCACCGTAGCGGTCCTTTCGACAGAGACGGGCAGCACGAACTCCCCGGCTGGCACGACAATGGCCGCGGGCAGATGATGCGGGAATTCCGTTCCACGCGATCGCGAGGACAGAAGGTTCCGAAATCGACATTGGTTTCGGTAATCGGATCCGAATTACCCGACCCTGGGCAATCCGTTCGACAACGCCGAGCATACGGCGCACCAGACAATGTGACCAGCCAGCTGACAGCACGGTGCTACTGGCGAGTCACATCGTTGCTGGAAAAGCGAGATCTGACATGATCGCATTATGAAGAATGTCACCGTCGATATCCGTGAACTATCACAGCGCAACGGTGACCCGACCGCCCGGCAGTACGATCCGCACGACCGACGAACCGCGCCGACAACGAAGGGGTCCACCCTGCACACCACCGAACTCGCTGTGCCACAACGGCATCCACGTTCCGCATGGGAAACGCGATGACCGCGGACATCGTCGTCTGCGGTCTCGGACCCGCCGGCCGCGCACTCGCGCACCGCTGTCTCGCACACGGAATGTCGGTCACCGCAATCGATCCGGTGCCGGATCGATGCTGGTCGGCGACGTATGCGGGGTGGTACGACGAGCTGCCGGGATGGCTGGATCCTTCGGTCATCGCCACTACCGTTGAGCATCCGACGGCCTGGGGTGCGAGGCCGCATCGACTCGACCGAACCTATGTCGTCTTCGACTCCGCGCGGTTGTGGGATTCGCTGAATCTCGATGGTGCGCAAATAGTTACCGATCGGGTTGTCGAAATTCGGCACAACACAGTGACTTTGGCTTCGGAAACAATATTCGGCGGGAAACGTGTTATCGACGCACGAGGAATTGCCCGCTCCTCCGAACTCGCCGAGCAAACCGCGTACGGCGTGGTCGTGCGACGCGACGGCGACATCGAACCTCTGTTCATGGACTGGCGCGTGGACAACGGCGCGGAACCCGATGCGCCACGGTCGTTTCTGTACGCGGTGCCGCTGAACGCGGAGACGATGCTGCTGGAGGAGACCTGCCTCGCCGGACGCCCCGCCCTCGACACCGCGGTGCTGCGCGACCGCCTGCACCACCGGTTGCGCTCGCGCGGAATCGAACTCACCGGCACCGAACCGATCGAGCGCGTGCGTTTCCCGGTGCAGGGCGGTCACCCCGGACAGCGACGATTCGGCGCGGCGGGCGCATTCACTCATCCCGCAACGGGTTACAGCGTCACCGCATCGCTCGCCGCCGCCGACACTGTCGCCCGCGATGCGTCGGCATGGCCTGCCCGGGCGCGAGCGGTACACGCGTTGCGGTCCGCGGGTCTGCGCGCACTGCTCGCACTGCCGCCCGCCGACCTTCCCGTCTTCTTCGATGCCTTCTTCACCCTGCCACCGCAACTGCAACGGGCCTATCTGTCGGGCCGCACCGATCTCGGCGGCACCGTCGCCGCCATGCGCACCCTCTTCGCCGCCCTGCCCGCACCGCTGCGTCGGCGCGTCGCGACCGCGACACTCGGGATTCCGATTCGCTCGCCTATTCGAATCGGTTCGTCCATGATGGAGTGATGGCACGAGCTATCTGGAAGGGCTCGATTGCGTTCGGGCTGGTAAACGTCCCTGTCAAGGTGTACACGGCCACCGAGGACCACGACATTCGGTTCCACCAGGTGCACGCCAAGGACGGTGGCCGGATCAAGTACGACCGCGTCTGCACGGTCTGCGGCAAGTCCGTGCAATTCGCCGATATCGATAAGGCCTATGAATCCCCGGAGGGGGACAAGGTCATCCTGACCGACGAGGACTTCTCGAAGCTGCCTGCCGCCGAGAAGCACGAGATTCCGGTGTTGCAGTTCGTACCCAACGACCAGATCGACCCGATCCTGTTCGAGAAGAGCTACTACCTCGAACCCGACTCGAATACCCCCAAGGCCTACGTCCTGCTGGCGACCACACTGGAACGCATCGATCGGACCGCGCTCGTACACTTCACGCTCCGGCAGAAGACCAGGCTCTCGGCACTGCGGGTGCGCGACGGCGTACTGGTGCTGCAGACGCTGCTATGGCCCGATGAGGTCCGTGCCGTCGAATTCGAATCCCTGGACGGTGTCGCCGAGCCGAAGCCGCAGGAAATCAAGATGGCCGAGACGCTGGTCGAGACCATGTCCGACGATTTCGATCCCGAGCAATACACCGACGAGTACCAGATCGAGTTGCAGAAGGTGCTCGACGAGGCCATCGCCAGCGGCACCGGGAAGGTGGTCAGTCAGCCCGAGGAGGCGCCCGCCGCGATGGACGCCGAGGTCGTCGACCTGGTGGCCGCGCTGCAACGCAGTCTGGAGGCCAGTGGGCGGCGGACAGCGGAGAGTTCCGGCAAGCCGGCCGCCAAGGCCAAGGCGGCACCGGCGAAGAAGGCCACCAAAGCAGCGGCCTCCAAGTCTGCGGCCAAGAAGACCGCCGCCAAGCCCGCCAAGAAGACCGCGAAGAAAGCAGCGGCCCGCAAGGGCGCATAACCGACTACCCGCATACTCCTGGCAAACTTGCCGCATGGACCCGGCCGTAGCGATCGTCTCGATGGGCCCCAGCCTCTGCGCTAGGTGCTCGATCTGGGCTACGAGGCATTCGAAACCACCACCAAGCCGTACACCTCGTGGTCGCTCACCTCGGTGCCGAACATCTGGACAGCCCGGATAACGCGTGCTGGGCGCCCCCGACTCCGATCGGAGCCCGAACTGGATTCCACGGACGGCGCCCGGCCGCGGTGCCGCCGGGCACGAAGCGGGCGCTGATCCGCCGCGGCCGACTGGCCGCTGAGGGACGGGGCGCCCGCTAGCCCGGATCAGAACATGCCGTGCGGGAGCTGGTCGGCGTCGGGCACCGGTTGTACGACATCCCAGTGCTCGGTGATCACGCCGTCGACCAGCCGCCAGATATCCACCACCGCCACGCCGCAGGCATCGTCGGGCGTGATCATGTGGTAGTGCACGACGGCATATTCATCGTCGGCGACGACCCGTTTGATCTCCAGTCGGGCGGCGGCCACCGGCGCGTTCGCGATGAACTCGATGAAGGCGTCACGGCCGGACGGATTGCCCGGACTGTGCTCGATGAAGTTCTCGTGCAACAGATCTCGCAGTACCTCGATATTGCCCGCACTGAACTCGGCGAGGCCGTGCAGTAAGAGATCCCTATTTCGGGTTGCCAGGTTGTTCGTCATGGCGGTAACCGTCGCAATCACACGGTAAGCCTGTCGATTACCTGGCATGTAATGGCGGCTGCTCGCATGGTGTGGTGATACTGACCGGGTGGATAGCGAACGCCCCGTCGGAGTGCTGCTGCGCGAGTGGCGGCTGCGGCGCAGACTCAGCCAGCTCGAGTTGTCCGTGCAGTCGGGCATCTCCACGCGACATGTGAGTTTCGTGGAGACCGGGCGCACCATTCCGAGCCCGGCGATGGTCGAGCGATTCGCCGAACATCTGGAGATCCCGTTGCGCGAACGCAATCGGCTGCTCGTCGCGGCCGGCTACGCGCCGACGTACCGGCATCGTGCACTCGACGATCCGGATCTTGCGCAGGCACGCGCCGCGGTCCGGCGCGTACTCGATGCCCACGAACCGTTCCCCGCGCTGGCGGTCGATCGACAGTGGAATCTGCTGTTCGCCAACACGGCGGCTGAGGTGTTCTTCGAGAATGTGGCCGCGGAGCTGTTGGAGCCGCCGATAAATATGATGCGAATCGGTCTGCATCCCAACGGGTTCGCGCCGCGCGTGCGGAATATCGAGCAGGTGCGCGGATTCCTGCTGCCCCGGCTCGCGCGGCAGGCGGCGCTGTCCGGCGATCCCGAATTGGCCGCGCTCCATGCGGAATTGAGTGTGTTCGCATCGGAAAACGTTTTCCCGCAGTTAGATCCGTCCGAGGTCGCGCTGCCCATCCATCTCGAACACCGCGGCACGCAGCTGTCGCTGTTCAATACGATCATGCGGTTCGGCGCGGCCTTCGACGTGACCCTCGACGAGATCGCCATCGAGTCCTACTTTCCTGCCGATCAAACCACCAGCGCCTACCTGCACTCATTCGCCAGGTGATCTTCAGACCTCGGCGGCCCGCGCTTTGCCTTCTTCGAAGAAATCGAGCAGGGCGGCGGGGTTGTTCACCTCCTCGCGCGGGCGCAGCGCGCCGAACGAGGCATTCCAGAATTCGCCGGTGCGCGGCGTCCATGGCCCGACATAGGCGTACGGTCCCGGATGCGCCGAATCACCCGGTGACACACCGTAATTGACCTCGTTGAGCGTGCTGGACAGATCGAAGTGCTCCGGCCACAGCACCGGGATGACATCAGGCGCTGTGCAGCGCAGCGTCGAATCCCCGAGCGCGAACCAGTCCGCGATGAGGCCCGCTGCCTCGGGATCGACGGCCAGTTGATCGCCGGGGTCGACTCCGGTGGTATCGGCGTAGACACCGGCCGGTGCCTCGGTTTCGAAGCCCGCGGCGGCAGCGACCTTGTCGAAGGTGCCTGCGAGCGCGACCCGGCCCTCCGGCCACACCAGATCGGTGCCGACCACCGACACCGGCCACTGCGCACCGCCGAAACCACCGTGCACCACCCGTAGCCGGATGGTCCCGAAGCGCCGATATTGTGGGCCCGCGATCAACAACTCCCCCACCGCGTGCAGCGCGAGCCGGGTGTTCCGATACGTGATGTCGTCCACCCGGAAATCATCGCCGCTGCGGGGCGCCCGCGCTGGCGAATCGCACCGATGGCGCGCTGACACCGCGCTCGATCTGGCTCACGAACGGCCGGCTGATACCGGCCCCGCTCGACCAGACCAGCAAATTCTGATTGCTGTCGCCTATTATCAAGATGTTGTCGAGGGAAGGACACTGCCGTGGAATTCCAAGTGCCGGTCATCGATATCTCGTCTTACATCGGCGATGGCGCCCCGGCCGAACGCCGGGCCGTTGCCCGCGCAGTCGACGCCGCCGCGAGCACGGTCGGCTTCATGCAGATCACCGGCCACGCCATCCCACAACCGGTGCTCGACGACTTCGCGGCCGCACTCGACAGCTTCTTCGACCTCGAACCGGTGACCAAACAGGGCTATCGCACCCCGCCCGAAATCAATCGCGGCTATTCACCGCCCAAGAGCGAGAGTCTCAGCCTGAGCCTCGGCGGCGCATACGCCACCCGCATGAACGATTACTTCGAGGCATTCAATGTGGGCATCTCCGCGGCCGCCTATCCGGAGGTCGAGTTGTCCGCTGGCAACTACGCCGAAAACCTGTGGCCGACAGAGGTTCCCGGCTTCCGCGCACCCGTGGAGACCTATTTCGCACATGCCGCTCGGATCGCGCGAACCCTCACCACCATTTTCGCCGATGCCCTCGAGCTGCCGCCGGGCTACTTCACCAGGTTCACCGACCATTCCCTCGACGTCCTGCGGATGAACAACTACGCGCTGCCGCCGGGCCCCGTGGAAATCGACGACGAACTCACCGGTATGGGCGAACACACCGACTACGGCATCGTCACCGTCTTGTGGGCGGACCAAGTCCCCGGTCTCCAGGTCGTCGGCGCCGATAACCGTTGGCACGATGTACAACCCGCCGACAACGCCCTGCTGGTCAATCTCGGCGACGTGATGGCGCGCTGGACCAACGAACGCTGGTTGTCCACCCTGCACCGCGTCATGCCGCCGATCACCGACGGAACCATCCAAAGACGTCGCAGCGCGGCCTTTTTCCACGACGGCAATCCGGACGCCGTCATCGAAACACTCCCCTCCTGCCTCGGCGAGGGAAGTAAATACGCCCCGATCACCGTCGCCGAACACCTGCGCACGAAACTCGCCGGTTCCCGTGCCCTGCAACCCAATACCGATGCCACTCGCGAGGCGGCACGGGCCCTCGCCGCTGCCAGCACCGAACGCACTCCGGAGTGAGCGCCACTCACTTGCGGAATTTCGTCTCCAGCTCGGCGAGCGTGGCTTGCAGATCTGCCGCATCATTCGTCTTGAAGATGCCCTGGAATCCAGCCTCCGCACGGATGGCGGCCTCGACCTCCGGATCGTGGTAAAGCCGCACCAGCGCAAGCAGTTTCGGGTTGTCTTTGTCTTCGGCGCGAGCCGCAAAAATATTGATGTACTGCTTCAGTTCCGGGCGTTCCGGGTCGTCGGTGAAGATGGTCTCGTTCTTGGTGAGACCCGCGGGACGCGCGAAGGTGTCGTCGACGAATGCTGCATCGACGCTTTCCAGTGATTGCGCGGTCAGGGTCGGATCGATGGTCTTCAGCGTCACCCGCGACGCGTCGGTGTCCACATCCTCGATCTTCGAATCCCAACTCGCACCGCCCTTCAGCACGATCAGTCCGGCGGCAGCCAAACCGAGCAGCGGGCGAACCTGATTGGCCGGGTTATTGCTCAGGGTGATCTGGCCGCCCTTCGGGATCTCCGCCACCGACTTGTGCTTGCGCGAATACAGCGTGAGCGGGTAGATCTCGGTCGCTCCGATCGGCACCAGGGTGTCGTTGTTGCGGACGTTGTAGTTGGCCAGGTACCGCACGTGCTGGAACTTGTTGAGATCTATCCGACGTTGTGCCAGTGCGGGATTCGGCTGGTTGTAGTCGGTGAAGTTGACGAATTCGATGGCGATGCCCTGTTCGGCGGCCTTCTTCTTGTAGACATCCCAATGCGGCAGCGAGATGTCGTTCACGCCGATGCGCACGACATCGTCATGGTGCTCCCGACCACACGCGACCCCACCGGCGGCCAGAGCAAGGAGCAGGGGAATCACCAGAACACGGCGCAGCAATCGCATTGCAGGCAACCTAGACGCTTGTCCAATTAGTTGCCAGAGTTTCGCTCAGCACAATCCAAACCGTTGTCCGACCCCCGTGCGCATCGCTTGGATTACCGGGTTCATATTGCGACAAGCATTCGGGAGCACGAGTGAAATTCCATCGGGTACTGGCGATCCCGGTCCTGGTAGCCACCGCGGCCCTCACCCTGACGGCGTGCGGCGACAACAAGGCTTCCGCCGACAACGTAGTGCGCATCGGCACCACCGACAAGGACCACGCCTGGGACGTCTTCGAGGAGAAGGCGAAGGCACAGGGCATCAACCTGCGGATTACCAACTTCTCCGATTACAAGCAGCCGAATCTCGCACTGTCGCAAAAGCAGATCGATCTCAATCTGTTCCAGCATCTGCAGTTTCTCGGCGCCTTCAACGTGGCCAACAACGACACCCTGACGCCGATCGCCTCAACCTATATCGTGCCGCTCGGGCTCTACTCCAAGAAGCACAAGGCGCTCACGGATCTGCCGCAGGGCGCTGAGATCGCGATCCCGAACGATCCGACCAATCAAGCGCGGGCGCTGTTCGTCCTGCAAGCTGCTGGTTTGCTGAAGCTCTCCGGCGACAGCAAGGCGCCGACCCCCGCCGATATCGATAAGGGCGCGTCCAAGGTCAAGGTGACCCCGGTCGATGCGGCGCAGACCGCGCTCTCGCTGGCCTCGGTCGACGGATCGATCATCAACAACACCTTCCTCGATCGTTCCGGCATCGACCCGAATTCGGCGCTCTACAAGGATGATCCGAAGAATCCGGCGGCCGAGCCGTACATCAATGTCGTGGTGTCCAGGGCCGAGGACAAGAACAACGAGCTCTATCAGAAAGTGGCCCAACTCTGGCACGATCCGGAGGTGCAGCAGGCGCACGCCGAGGTCACCAAGAACACCGCGGTCGAAGTAAAGCGTAGCGGTCCCGAGTTGGAGCAGATCCTGGCCAGGGTGCAGCAGACCATCAAAGACGGCAAGTGAGCGAGCAAGCGGTCCCTGCGGTCGAATTCCGGTCGGTCACGAAGGTTTTCGGCAAGGGCGCGGAGGCGCAGGTCGCGCTCGACGATATCGACCTGCGCATCGAACAGGGCGAGATCTTCGGTGTGATCGGCTATTCCGGCGCGGGCAAGAGCACGCTGGTCCGGCTGATCAACGCATTGGAGAAACCGACCACCGGCACCATCGAGGTCGCGGGCACGCCCGTCACGGGTGTGCGGGAGGCCCAGGTGCGCCGCATCCGCCGGGATATCGGCATGATATTCCAGCAATTCAACCTGTTCCGATCGCGCACGGCCGCAGGCAATATCGAATATCCGCTCAAGGTCGCGGGCTGGAAGCGCGCCGAGCGCAAGGCACGGGTCAAGGAGCTGCTGGAGTTCGTTGGCCTCGCCGACAAGGCCCGCAGCTACCCGGATCAGCTCTCGGGCGGTCAGAAGCAGCGGGTCGGCATCGCGCGGGCACTGGCGACCTCGCCGTCGCTGCTGCTCGCCGATGAATCGACCTCGGCGCTGGATCCGGAGACCACCGGTGAGGTGCTGCGGCTGCTGAAGAAGATCAATCGCGAACTCGGTGTCACCATTGTGGTGATCACGCACGAGATGGATGTGATCCGCGCGGTGGCCGATCGGGTCGCTGTGCTCGCCGAAGGCAAGATCGTCGAATTGGCCAGCACCTTCGAAGTTTTCGCTACTCCGCAGGCGGCGCCGACACAGTCGTTCGTCGAGACCGTGCTCCACAATCGGCCCGACGCCGAAGAACTGCGGCGACTCGGTGAACTGCACGGCGGCCGGTTGGTCACCGTGGATATCGATGACAAGCGTGGGATCGGTGCGGCGCTGGCCGCAGCCGCGCATGCGGGTGTCGAGTTCGAGGTGGTGTACGGCGGGGTGAGTACGTTGCAGGACAAGACGTTCGGCAGCGTGACGCTGGCATTGCACGGTTCGGATGACGATGTGGACAAGGTGGTCGAGGTATTCGATCACCGGGCCGGCTGAAGGGAGAACTCGTGCATACGGATTGGGACAAACTCCGGCCGGTACTGACCGAGGCCATCGGCACCACCATCTATCTGGTGCTGCTCACCTTCGTAGTCGGCGGGTTGATCGGGCTGTTCCTCGGTACTGCCCTCTACACCACCCGCAAGGGCGGGCTACTGGCGAATGCGCCGATCAATGTGCTGCTCAATGTGCTGGTGAATGTCGTCCGGCCGATTCCGTTCATCATTCTGCTCGCGGCACTGGGTCCGGTCACCCTCGAAGTAGTCGGGACAACCATCGGCACAGAGGCCGCCGCGTTCGTCATGATCGTGGCGGCATCCTTCGGTATCGCCCGCATCGTGGAACAGAATCTGGTCACGGTGGATCCAGGCGTCATCGAGGCGGCCAGGGCCGTCGGCGCCGGGCCGCTGCGGATCATTCTGACACTGCTGATCCCGGAAGCGTTGGGGCCCTTGGTACTCGGCTACACCTTCGTGGTGATCGCCATCGTCGATATGTCCGCCATGGCGGGCACGGTCGGCGGCGGCGGGCTCGGTGATTTCGCGCTGGTCTACGGGTATCAGCGCTTCGATTGGCAGGTCACCCTGGTCGCGACACTGATCATTATCGTCGGCGTGCAGGGGATTCAGTTCCTGGGCAATATCATTGCCCGAAAGGTGCTGCGCCGCTGATCCCTCGGCGCTGCCGCAACCAGGTGCGCTCTCGACGCCGATCGCGTCGAGAGCGCACTCGGTTTTCCGTTCAGCTCGCGTTGGCGGTGCACTGCGAATCGACGATGCGCGGTTCGCGCGGTGCCGAACTGCCGAAGTTCAGCAGCGGCGGCGGTGCGGTCGGCCCGGCATTGGCGATCGCCTGCTGCTCGGCCTCGGCCCGTGTCGGCGCCCAGGCCCAGCCCAGGTGATCATCGCCATTGCGGGCCACGGCGGCGCACGCATTGGCGAACTGCACGATGACATGGCAGCTGGACAGTCCGCACTGCTGCACCGCCGCGCGGTCCGAATCCGCCCAGTTCGAGTAGTTGTACGCCCATCCGAGGGTCGCGTCGCCGCGCGACGAGACCGAAATCGCCAATGAGCCGTAGAGGCCATCGTCCGCCTGTGCGGTGCCGGCGGCGACGAACGCACCCGCGGACGCGGCCACCAGACCCATGGCAGCCTTGGACGATAGTGACATGTGTTGCGCTCCCCAGTTCCGAAAATAGCTTCGGATCGAAATCCTGACCGCTCCGATCCGAATTGTCCAAACCTTTGTATCACCAGAGCTGGACAACCCGTCGGTCAGCGATCCCCCAGCGCCTCAGGTCCTCTTGCCGCTAACGCCGACGAGCCCCACGGCGGCACCACATCCCGCCAGTCCGCCGGCCAATTCGCCAGCGCCACAACCATCATGATCACCAGATGAATCGGCGCCGAGGTGCCCTGCCAGAACGGCGCGTCATCGATGAGATGTGTGGTGACCGCACCGGTCAGCACCAGTACCAGCATGGCCGCGCCCAAGAATCTGCTCTCGCGGCGCGCAAGCACGAGCAGCACAGCGGCGATCAACTCCAGTCCACCGACCACGAACCGCATGCTCGGATGAAATCCCCACTCCGCGAACTTCTCCGAATAGGCGGGTCCGAAAAACGTAGACCCGGGCCAGAACTTGGTTGCGAAGCCGACGAAGAACTCGAATCCGAGAAACCAGTAGAGCCCGGTACGTACCCGCTCCGACCGAAAGCGTTGCGACATGTTCCCTCTTCCGCAGGTCATCCACCGCGATGCGGCGGCGACGGACATCTGCCGCCACCGCTATGACCGCTCCCTGCCGTGAAATGTGACGACGGCGCGAAACGCGGCGACCCCGACCGGATGGTCGGGGTCGCTGCGAATGGGTTCGGCCGCGGCCGGATTCGTGGTGCTAGACGGTGAAGCCGAGGGCGCGGAGCTGTTCGCGGCCGTCTTCGGTGATTTTGTCGGGGCCCCACGGGGGCATCCAGACCCAGTTGATCTTGAGGTCTTCGACCAGGCCGGAGCGGACCAGTGCGTTGCGAGATTGATCCTCGATGACATCGGTCAGCGGGCAGGCCGCCGAGGTGAGGGTCATATCGAGGGTAGCGATATTGTCCTGGTCGACGCTCATGCCGTAGACCAGGCCGAGGTCGACGACATTGATGCCGAGTTCGGGGTCGACGACGTCGCGCATCGCCTCCTCGATGTCCTCGAGTTGCTTGATGTCCTCGGCCGAAAGTTCGGCCTGCTCGATCGTTTCGGTGACTGGTGTCTCACTCATGCCGTTTTCCATTCGTGGAGATGTCGCTGCCCATGGTCCGCTCGGCCTCTTCCGCGGAGGATATCCGGATCACCGCATCCTTGAACGCCAGCCAGCCGAGCAGTGCGCATTTGACCCGCGCCGGGTACTTGGACACTCCGCTCAGCGCGATACCGTCGCCGATCATGTCCTCGTCGCCCTCGACGGTGCCGCGGCTGGAGATCATCTCGCTGTACGAGTCGACGACCTTCAGCGCCTGCTGCACCGGCAGCCCGATCACCTGATCGGTCAGGATCGAGGTGGCCGCCTGGCTGATCGAACAGCCCTGACCGTCGTAGGACACATCGGCGACATCACCGTTGTCGTCGAGCTGGACGCGCAAGGTGACCTCGTCACCGCAGGTCGGGTTGACGTGGTGCACCTCGGCACCGAACGGCTCCCGCAGCCCGCGGTGATGCGGGTGCTTGTAGTGATCCAGGATCACTTCCTGGTACATCTGCTCCATGCGCATGTCTTATGCAACTCCGAAGAAGCTCTGGGCCTTCCGCACGGCGGCTACCAGCTGGTCTACCTCATCGAGGGTGTTGTAAACCGCGAAGGACGCACGGGCGGTGGCGGGCACGCCGAGACGACGCATCAGCGGCCAGGCGCAGTGGTGACCGACTCGCACGGCGACGCCCTCATCGTCGAGAATCTGCCCGACGTCATGGGCGTGGATGCCCTCGACCACGAACGACACCGCGCCGCCGCGATCGATGTTCTCGGTCGGTCCGATGATCCGCACGCCCGCGATCGCCGCGAGTCCCTCCAGCGCCGCGCCGGTGAGCGTGTGCTCATGCGCCGCAACGGCATCCATGCCGATCTGTTCGAGATACCGCACGGCCGCGCCCAATCCGACCACCTGCGAGGTCATCGGCACACCGGCCTCGAACCGCTGTGGCGGCGGCGCGTAGGTGCTGCCCTCCATGGTCACGGTCTCGATCATCGAGCCGCCGGTGATGAACGGCGGGGTCTCCTCGAGCAGCGCACGCCGCCCGTAGAGCACGCCCACGCCGGACGGGCCGAGCATCTTGTGCCCGGAGAATGCGGCGAAGTCGACACCCAGCTCACGGAAGTTCACCGCCACATGCGGCACCGACTGGCAGGCATCCAGCACGGTCAGCGCGCCGACTTCCTTTGCCCGGCGGACCAATTCGGCGACATCGCTGACCGCGCCGGTCACATTCGACTGATGCGTGAACGCGACAACCTTGGTGGCGGAAGACAATTCGAACGAATCGAGGTCGATCCGGCCGTCGTCGGTGATGCCGTACCACTTCAGGGTGGCACCGGTCCGGCGGGCGAGCTCCTGCCAGGGCACGAGATTTGCGTGATGCTCGAGCTCGGTGATCACGATCTCGTCGCCCGGACCGACGTGGTAGGGGAAGCGGTCATCGGAAAACGCGTACGTCACCAGATTCAGCGATTCGGTCGCATTCTTGGTGAACACGATCTCGTCCGCGTCCACGCCGACGAATCGGCCGATATCGGCCCGCGCGCCCTCGTAGGCGTCGGTGGCTTCCTCGGCCAACTGGTGCGCACCGCGGTGTACGGCCGAATTGCGCTCGGTGAGGAATTCACGTTCCGCGTCGAGCACGGCGAGGGGACGTTGCGAGGTCGCGCCGGAGTCCAGGTACACCAACGGCTTCCCGTCCCGAACCGTGCGGCTCAGGATCGGGAAGTCGGCCCGGATCCGGGCGACATCGAGGGTGCGGACCGTGGCGGTCATATCAGGCTCCAGCGGTAGCGGTCTGAGTGAAACGGACGTAGCCATTCGCGTCGAGTTCTTCGGCCAGCTCGGCGCCGCCCTCGGCGACGATGCGGCCGCCGACGAAGACGTGCACGAATTCGGGCTGGATGTAGCGCAGGATGCGGGTGTAGTGCGTGATCAGCAGGATGCCGCCGTTCTCGCGCTCCTTGTAGCGATTGACGCCCTCGGAGACGATGCGCAGCGCGTCGACGTCCAGGCCGGAGTCGGTCTCGTCCAGGATGGCGATCTTCGGCTTGAGCAGGCCCAGCTGCAGGATCTCGTGGCGCTTCTTCTCACCGCCGGAGAAACCCTCGTTCACGCTGCGCTCGGCGAAGGCGGCGTCGATTTCCAGCTCGCTCATCGACTCCTTCACCTCCTTGACCCAGGTGCGCAGCTTGGGCGCCTCGCCGCGGACCGCGGTGGCGGCGGTGCGCAGGAAGTTCGACATCGAGACACCGGGGACCTCGACCGGGTACTGCATGGCGAGGAACAGACCCGCGCGCGCCCGCTCGTCGACCGACATGGCGAGCACATCTTCGCCGTCGAGGGTGATCGAACCGGAGGTCACCGTGTACTTCGGGTGCCCCGCGATCGCGTACGACAGCGTCGACTTGCCGGAGCCGTTCGGGCCCATGATCGCGTGCGTCTCACCGGATTTGATGGTGAGGTTCACGCCCTTGAGGATCTTGATGGGCTCGCCGGACTCGTCCGGGTTGGCGACCTCGACGTGCAGGTCCTTGATTTCCAGAGTGGTCATCGAATTCGAGTTCCTTTGTGGGGAGTAGGTATCAGTCGATCAGACGCCGATCGCGGCGAGTTCGGCCTCGATGGCCGCCTCCAGCCGCTCCCGGATCTCGGGGACCGCGATCTTCTGGATGATTTCGTGGAAGAAGCCGCGTACCACCAGACGGCGGGCCGCATCCTCCGGAATACCGCGAGCGCGGAGGTAGAAAAGTTGCTCATCGTCGAAACGACCCGTCGCGGAGGCGTGTCCGGCGCCAACGATCTCGCCGGTCTCGATCTCCAGGTTCGGCACCGAATCGGCGCGCGCGCCGTCGGTGAGCACCAGGTTGCGGTTCACCTCGAAGGTGTCGGTGCCCTCGGCGGCGGCGCGGATCAGCACGTCACCGACCCACACGGTGCGGGCATCGCCCTTGGGCGAATGCGGATCACCTTGCAGCGCACCCTTGTACAGCACATTGGACTTGCAGTGCGGCACCGCGTGGTCGATGAGCAGGCGCTGTTCGAAGTGCTGACCGGCATCGGCGAAGTAGAGGCCGAGCAGTTCGGCGTCGCCGCCGGGGCCGTCGTAGCGAACGTTCGCGGTGAGGCGCACCAGATCGCCGCCCAGTGTCACCGCGATATGCCGCAGGGTCGCGTCGCGACCGAGCTTGGCGTGATGCGCGGTGGTGTTCACGGCGTCGTCGGCCCAGTCCTGGACCGCGACGACGGTCAGCTTCGCACTGTCACCGAGCACGAATTCGACATTCTCGGCGTAGGTTCCGCTGCCGCGCTGGTCGATGACCACGGTTGCCACGGCGAAATTGCCGAGGCGAATCTGCAGGTGCCCGTAGGCGGTCTTACTCTCGCCGGGACCGGTGACCGTCACGACCACCGGCTCGGCGACCTCGATCTCCGAGCCGACCGATACGACCGTCGCCGACTCGAAGCCCGAGTATGCCTGGGCGGCAACACGATCCGACGGCACACCGGCCGCGCCGAGACGAGAGTCGGTGCGCGCCACCGTCTCCACGTTCACACCGGCGACCAAGGAGACCTCGACCGTGGCCTTGCCGTCGCGGACCGCGGTGCCGTCGTGCAGACCGCGCAGTCGACGCAGCGGGGTGAACCGCCACGCCTCGTCCTTGCCCGAAGGCACTTCGAAGGCGTTCACTTCGTAGGAGGTGAAGACCTCCCCCTTGTTGGTCGCGGCCCCTGCGCCCGGGTTCTGAATCGGCTTGGCCGTGGGGTTCTCGCCCTCGACCGCTCCAATTACACCAGTCGCCATCAGCCAACGGCCCCTTCCATCTGCAGCTCGATGAGCCGGTTCAGTTCCAATGCGTACTCCATCGGGAGTTCCTTGGCGATCGGCTCGACGAAGCCGCGCACCACCATCGCCATCGCCTCGTCCTCGGTGAGGCCGCGGCTCATCAGGTAGAAAAGCTGGTCCTCGGACACCTTCGAGACCGTGGCCTCATGGCCCATGGTCACGTCGTCCTCGCGGATGTCGACGTAGGGGTAGGTGTCGGAGCGGCTGATCGTATCGACGAGCAGCGCATCACATTTCACGGTCGACTTGGAGCCGTGCGCGCCCTTGTTGACCTGGACCAGACCGCGGTAGGAGGCCCGGCCGCCGCCGCGCGCCACCGACTTGCTGATGATGGTCGAGGAGGTGTGCGGCGCCAGATGCAGCATCTTGGCACCGGTGTCCTGGTGCTGGCCGGCACCGGCGAACGCCACCGACAGCACTTCACCGCGCGCGTACTCGCCGGTCATCCACACGGCCGGGTACTTCATGGTGACCTTGGAGCCGATATTGCCGTCGACCCATTCCATCACCGCGCCCGCCTCGGCCTTGGCCCGCTTGGTGACCAGGTTGTAGACGTTGTTCGACCAGTTCTGGATGGTGGTGTAGCGGCAGCGGCCGCCCTTCTTCACGATGATCTCGACCACCGCGGAATGCAGCGAATCGGATTTGTAGATCGGCGCGGTGCAGCCCTCGACGTAGTGCACGTACGCACCCTCGTCGACGATGATCAGGGTCCGCTCGAACTGGCCCATATTCTCGGTGTTGATCCGGAAGTAGGCCTGCAGCGGAATGTCGACGTGCACGCCCGGCGGCACGTAGATGAACGAACCCCCCGACCACACGGCGGTATTCAGCGCGGAGAACTTGTTGTCACCGGCCGGGATGACCGAGCCGAAGTACTGCTCGAAGATCTCCGGGTGCTCACGCAGACCCGTATCGGTGTCGAGGAAGATGACGCCCTGCTTCTCGAGGTCCTCGCGGATCGAGTGGTAGACGACCTCCGACTCGTACTGCGCGGCGACACCGGCGACCAGGCGCTGCTTCTCCGCCTCCGGGATGCCGAGCTTGTCGTAGGTGTTCTTGATGTCCTCGGGCAGGTCTTCCCAGCTCTCGGCCTGCTTCTCGCTGGAGCGCACGAAGTACTTGATGTTGTCGAAGTCGATACCGTCGAGGTTGGAGCCCCAACTCGGCATCGGCTTGCGATCGAAGATGCGCAATGCCTTGAGCCGATGCTCGAGCATCCACTCGGTCTCGTTCTTCTTGGCCGAGATGTCGCGGACGACAGCCTCGGACAGGCCTCGTTGCGCACTGGCACCGGCCACATCCGAATCGGCCCAGCCGTAACCGTATTTGCCCAGGGAAGCAATGGTTTCTTCCTGAGTGAGCGGTTGCACCTGGTCGGTGGTCGTCGTCATTCGGCACTCCTTCCGGAGTCGTTCGTACGTACCGCTGCGGGCTGTGCAGCGGTTTTATGGGAAGCGTTATCGGTGATAGGGAGAACGAACAGCGGCACATGGGTCGTGCACGCGCAGTCGCCGTTGGCGATCGTCGCAAGTCGCTGCACGTGGGTTCCGAGCAGGTCCCGGAAAGCCTCGAGTTCGGCCTCGCACAACTGCGGGAATTCCTCGGCGACGTGGGCCACCGGGCAGTGGTGCTGGCAGATCTGCACGCCCGCCCCGACCTTGCGGGTGGACGCGGCGAATCCGGCGTCGGTGAAGGCCTCGGCGATCTCGTCGGCCTTGGCGGTGGTGGTCTCGGGGGTGTGTTCAGCGACCGGCTCGATGCCCTCGACGATGGCCCGCGCCCGCTTGCGCGCGAAATCGGCAATGGCCTGCTCGCCGCCGACCTCACCCAGCTGGCGAATGGCCGCACCGGCCAGATCGTCGTAGGCGTGGCCGAGCCGTCCCCGGCCGACGGCCGTCAGCTGATATTGCTTGGCGGGCCGGCCGCGACCCTTCTGCTGCCACGGCGCCGAGCGGCTGGCCCGCGCCTGACCGGATTCGATCAGCGCGTCCAAGTGCCGACGGACACCGGCCGGCGTCAGGCCGAGCTTGGTGCCGATCGCGGTCGCGGTGATCGGGCCCTCTTCGAGCAGCAGCTGGACCACGGCGGCGCGAGTATGTCCTTCACCGCCCGTCACCAGGGGCGCGGGCGCAACAACGGACCCGGCACCGGTACGGCGACCGGCCCCTCGATCCTCGTCGTGCGGCAAACCCACGGTTTTCACAACACCAGTGTGACGGAATTCGTTCCCGGAATCTAATAAGGGTGCCCTGAGTTGAACGCGCCGATGACCTGCACGGGAGCGCTTTTCCGGCGGCGTTCGGCTGCGACACGTTCGTTACCTGCGGGTCTCGTACGACGACCGGCCCGAGCATCCGACGAAATCATGAGTGCGATTTAGGCCACACGTCGGTGCCGAAAATCCGTCAGCGCACCGTGACCAGCTTCATCGACACCTGACAGTGGGCTCGGTTCGGACTTACGCGGCCGCGCCTGTGCCCGGCCCGAACCTGCCCGCGGTCGGTTCCGCGGGGCACCGGATCCGCCGGTGGTATCGGCTACGCTGGCCGCGTGATGTCAGGCGAACACGGCGAACCAGGTGTCGAACGCAGCCGGTCGACCACCCTGATTCGCCTGCGTCGGACCGCGCCCATCAGCACCGCCGTTGCGCTGGGGCGCCGGGTCATCGGTCTGGATGTCGCGCCCGACCACACCGTCGGCGACACCCTGCACATCAACGAACCCGAAGCCGCCGAACTCAACCCGCAGGAGACCGCACAGCTGCGCCGCGTCCGTCTGTTGGGCGCGACGGGTGCGGTGATGATGGCCATCGGCGCGCTCGGCCTCGGCGCCCAGCCCACGCTGCAGAATCCGACCTACGGCAAGGCGATTCTCGGGCTGCCCGCGCGGGTGCACAATTCGGGACTGGCGACGACCATGGTCGGTACGGTCATCGTCATGCTGGCGTGGCTGCTGCTCGGCCGATTCGCACTCGGCTTGCAGTCCAATCGCATCCGCCGCATCAGCCGATCACAACTCGACCGCACGCTGCTGCTGTGGATCATCCCGCTGTCGGTCGCACCGCCGATGTTCAGTCAAGATGTCTATTCCTATCTGGCGCAGGGTGAGATCGCGGCCAGCGGACTCGATCCCTACGACGTCGGCCCGGTACAGGGACTCGGCCAGGACCATATTCTGACGCGCAGCGTCCCCAATATCTGGCAGAATTCGCCCGCGCCATACGGGCCCCTCTCGATTTGGCTGGGCAAGGGCATCGCCGAAATCGTCGGCGACAATATGCTCGCCGGAGTGCTGCTGCACCGAATGCTGGCGTTGCTCGGCGTGGCCTGCATCGTTTGGGCGCTGCCGCGACTGGCCCAGCGCTGCCGGGTATCGCCGGTGGCCGCATTGTGGCTCGGCGCCGTGAACCCACTGGTGATATTCCACCTGGTATCCGGTGTGCACAACGAAGCCATGATGCTCGGCCTGATGCTGGTCGGGTTGGAATATTGTCTGGCGGCGCTGAGCAATATCGGACCGATGCGCGGACACGCACTCGTGCTGCTCTTATCGGGCACCACGCTGATCGCACTGTCCGCCATGGTCAAGATTCCATCGATGCTGGCACTGGCGTTCGTGTGGATGGCACTGAGCCGAAAATGGGGCGGCGATTGGCGTGCCGTGCTCAGATCCGCGCTATTCCTCGGTTGCGTCACCGGTACCGTCATGCTCGCGGTCTGCCTGGGCAGCGGTCTCGGTTTCGGCTGGATAGACACCCTGACCATGGCCAACTCGGTGCGCAGCTGGATGTCGCTGCCCACCGCGCTCGGGGTGGTCACCGGATTCGGCGGCGTTCTACTGGGATTGGGCGACCACACCACCGCGCTGTTGAGCATCACCCGACCGATCGCGGCGGTCGCGGCCTCGCTGATCGTGGTGCGGCTGATGGTGGCCACCTGGCGCGGGCGGCTGCATCCGGTCGGTGCGCTCGGCGTCGCCTTCGGCGCGGTCGTCCTGCTGTTCCCGGTGGTGCAGCCTTGGTATCTGCTCTGGGGCATCGTCCCGCTGGCGGCGTGGGCCAGCCGCCCCGCCTTCCGGGTCCCGGCCACGATCGCCTCGGCGGCGATCAGCGTCATGCTCATGCCCTCCGGCAGCGAAATCCAGCCTTTCGTCCTTATCTATGCGGCCTGCATCACCATCCTCACCTGCACGCTGATGATCCTGGCCACCCGCAAGTCGCTGCCGTGGCGCCTACACCAACTCGGCGCCGACACCGCGCCCACCGCGGCCGGTCCTTCCGGACCGCAGAGTTGACGAGGCAGGGGTGTCGTCCGGGTCACATCCGTCGACGGCTTACGGTGTGACACCGTGAGGGAGCGAAGCGAGCGAACAATGGGCACAGCACCCTTGGACGCGACGGAGCCGAGCACCGGGGCGCGATGGTGACCGCAGCCTCGGAACCCGCCGTCTGTATCGACGGCGTCGTCAAGCATTACGGCGAAACCACCGCCGTCGCCGGGATCAGCTTCGCGGTCGAACGGGCACAGGTGCTGGCCCTGCTCGGCCCGAACGGTGCGGGCAAGACCACCACGGTCGAAATGTGCGAGGGGTTCAAAACCCCGGATGCCGGTTCGGTCCGGGTGCTCGGACTCGATCCGATCACCGACTCCGACCGGTTGCGACCGCGCATCGGCGTCATGCTGCAGGGCGGTGGCGCGTACCCGGGCGCGCGCGCGGGCGAGATGCTCGATCTGGTCGCCGCCTACTCGGCTGACCCGCTCGATCCCGAGTGGTTGCTGAAAACCCTTGGGCTGCAGGACAACCGACGCACCCCGTATCGAAGGCTGTCCGGCGGCCAGCAGCAGCGACTCGCCCTGGCCTGCGCGCTGGTCGGGAAGCCGGAGATCGTCTTCCTCGACGAACCGACCGCGGGCCTGGACGCGCAGGCCCGACTCATCGTGTGGGAGCTGATCGACGCGCTGCGCCGTGACGGGGTCACGGTGCTGCTCACCACCCACATGATGGACGAGGCCGAGCAACTGGCCGACCAACTGGTGATCATCGATCACGGACGGATCGTCGCCTCCGGAACACCCGCCGAGGTCACCGCACACGGTGCGGCCGGGCAGCTGCGTTTCTCCGCCCCGCCGAAACTCGATCTGCGCCTGTTGAAAACCGCTCTACCGGAAGGCTTCTCGCCGCGCGAGACAACGCCGGGACAGTATCTGCTCGAGGGTGAGATCGATCCGCAGGTGCTGGCGACGCTGACCGCCTGGTGTGCCCAGCAGAATGTGCTGGCCACCGATATCCGGATCGATCAGCGTCGCCTCGAGGACGTCTTCCTGGAACTCACCGGACGGGACCTACGCGGATGAATCAGCCAGATCTCACCGGGAACCGCTTCGCGCCGGGCACTTTCACCCCCGATCCGCGCCCGAGCGGCCGCCTCGCCATGATGACCGCGCAGACCCGGCTCGAGCTGATCCTGTTGCTGCGCAACGGCGAACAGCTGCTGCTCACCATGTTCATTCCGATCACGCTGCTGGTCGGGCTCAGTCTGTTGCCGTTCGGGGACCTCGGCGAGGACCGGGTCGACAAGATCGTGCCCGCGGTCATGATGGTCGCGGTCATGTCGACCGCCTTCACCGGACAGGCCATCGCGGTCGGATTCGACCGGCGCTACGGTGCGCTGAAACGCCTCGGCGCGACCCCGCTCCCCCGCTGGGGCATTGTGGCGGGCAAGAGCGCCGCGGTCCTGATCGTGGTGGTGATGCAGGCAATTCTGTTGGGGGCCATCGGATTCGCGCTCGGCTGGCGACCGGAACTCGCCGGGGTCGCGCTCGGCGCACTGGTGATCGCGCTCGGGACAGCCACTTTCGCGGCAATGGGTCTGCTGCTCGGCGGCACCCTCAAGGCGGAGATCGTGCTGGCGCTGGCGAATATCCTGTGGTTCGTCATGCTCGGTATCTCGAGCATCGTGTTCGCATCCGACGATCTGCCCGCGGCGGTGAATGTGCTCGTGCGGTTGGTGCCGTCCGGGGCGCTGGCCGTCACGCTGGAAGACGCCATGCGCACCAGCATCGACTGGTTCGGCATCGCCGTGCTCGCCGCTTGGGGCGGCGTCGCCGCCTTCCTCGCCACCCGCTTCTTCCGCTTCGATCAATAGGGCCAACGACGGAATGTAGTAGACCGGGTGTGGGTGGCCGAAGTGGCCCGGCTACCATCGTTGGGTGCTGTATCGCGCATTCCTGCGACTCGTCGATCTGCTCCCGCTGCCCTCGTTGCGGGTGCAGCGACTGATCGCCATCGCGGTCATCGTCTCCCAGGCGGGTATCGCCGTCACCGGTGCGATCGTGCGGGTCACGGCGTCCGGACTCGGGTGCCCGACCTGGCCGCAGTGCTTCCCGGGCAGCTTCACCCCCACCGGGGTGGCCGAGGTTCCGGTGCTGCATCAGACCGTCGAATTCAGCAACCGCATGCTGACCTTCGCGGTGACACTGTGCGCGGCGCTCATCGTGCTCGCCGTCACCCGGGCCCGTCGCCGTCGCGAGGTGCTGGTGTACGCATGGTTGATGCCGGGCGGCACGGTGCTGCAGGCGATCATCGGCGGCATCACCGTGCGCACCGGTCTGCTGTGGTGGACGGTGTCGGTGCATCTGCTGGCATCGATGCTGATGGTGTGGGTCGCGGTGGTCATGTTCGCGAAGGTCAGCGAACCCGACGACGGCATCGAAGTGATCCAGGCGCCCGCGCCACTGCGCTGGCTCACCGGACTGAGCGGGGTCGCGCTCGCCGGGGTCCTCGTCGCGGGCACGCTGGTCACCGGCGCCGGACCGCATGCGGGCGATAAGAGCATCGAGCGACCGGTCGAACGCCTGCAGGTCGAGATCGTCACCCTGGTGCATCTGCACTCGCAGCTGCTCGTCGGCTATCTCGCACTGCTCATCGGCTTGGCCTTCGGCCTGTTCGCCGTCGGCATCGCCCCCGCCGTCCGCACCCGACTGTTCGTCCTGCTCGGCCTGGTCTGCGCCCAGTCTCTCGTCGGCGTCGTCCAGTACTTCACCGACGTGCCCGCCGCCCTGGTCGCCACCCACGTCGGCGGCGCCGCAGCCTGCACCGCCGCCACCGCCGCCCTCTGGGCCTGCCTGCACACCCGCGAACGCGTCACGGCGTCGGTCTCCAACTCCGCGGAACAGTTGGCATAGCGCACACTGTTCCGATGTGCCCATCCGCGTCGAGTACCGAAGCGCCACAACCTTTCCCGGATATCGAGCCGTATGAGGTCGGACTCCTCGACGTCGGCGACGGAAACCAGGTCTATTGGGAGACCAGCGGTAACTCGCACGGTAAGCCCGCGCTCGTGGTGCACGGCGGACCGGGCAGCGGCGGCCGCCGCGGATCGGCAAAGTTATTCGATCCCAACGTATATCCAGGTGAATGGTCCGATGATCGGATGCAATTCGGCGGCGGGCGCGGCTAACCTGGCAGGCATGCCGGTCACTGTCCTCGTGCCAGATGATTTTGGAGTCGGGGTATTGGCCCGGCTCGATGGGATTCGCCCGGTGCGGTATTCGCCCGGCGAACCGCTGCCCGCGGGAGCGGAGTTGGCGGAGGTGCTGGTTCCAGCGTTTCTGGCTCGGCCCGATTCGATCGATATGTCCGGGTTGCCGAAGTTGCGGTTGGTGCAGATGCTGACGGCCGGGGCCGAACGGTGGATCGGTCGGCTGCCGGATGGGGTGCTGCTGTCGAATGCGCGGGGTGCACATGGCGGCAGTTCCGCGGAGTGGGTGGTCGCGGCGCTGCTGACGATTTATCGCGAGCTGACGGAGTTCGCAGATTTGCGGCGCGAGCAGCGCTGGTATCAGCATCGGACGGATACGTTGGCGGGCAAGCGGATCCTCGGCATCGGCGCGGGTGATCTCGGTATCCAATTGCGCCGCAGGGTCGAGGCTTTCGACGCGACGTTGGCGCTGGTCGGCACGACCGCCCGCGACGGTGTACACGGTGTCGACGAATTGCCCCGGCTGCTGAACGAATTCGATGCCATCGTGCTGATGGTTCCGGTGACCGATCAGACCATCGGCATGGTCGATGCCGAATTCTTGGCGAAGATGGCCGACGGGGCGGTACTGGTGAATGTCGCGCGCGGACCCATCGTGCGGACCGGAGCGCTACTGGCCGAACTGGTTTCGGGGCGATTGCGCGCAGCCCTGGATGTCACCGACCCGGAGCCCCTTCCGCCCGAGCATCCGCTCTGGACAGCGCCCGGCCTGTTGCTGACACCTCATGTCGCGGGAAGTAGTCGAGGCAGCCTCGAACGCGCCTACGCCGTTGTCGCCGCGGAGATCGCCCGATTCGCGGCTGGTGAGCTACCGAAAAACCTTGTGCGCGGGGATTATTGAGTCGCTCACGGATGAACGGCGGCTACCCGGACCGCGGCCGGGTGACACGCGCGAGTGTTCGGATCAAAGCATCCGATGCCAGTTGCCCGCGTTCGATGCGCAACCCCGCATAGCACGGATCGCCGTTCTCGACGAGCCCGACGATCGTCGGCTCATCCAACTGCTCCGCGGCGAACGCATATATCTGCTCCAACTTGGGCACGATCAGACCGTAATCGAGCGCCCGCGCCACGCGTCCCTCGAGCGCGAGCACCGCATCGACGGACATATTCGCCAGCGGATACACCTCGGGAAAAACATTCCGCAGGTCGAGGAACAGGCGAACCGAGCTGCGGCGCGGATCGGCCGACCAGCTGCCGAGAGCCCCGAACCGGCCCAGCGCCAGCGTCGGCCGCGCCACCAGGACGTGGGTGAACAGCACCCGCATGAGCGTCACATTGATCATCAACCGCTCGGCGGGCAATTCGGCCGCGGCCAACTCCTGATGTTCCAGATAACCGGCGACGATGCTGCGATTGTGCGCCCGGTACCACGCCGCGGGCGAAGGCGCGATGAGGAATTCGAGCCACAGCCGGGCACCGGGTGTCGACGCGTCGCGGGCATCGGCGTGATGCAGCAGCGCGGCCTCCAGTTTGTCGTGCAGTAAGCGGTCGTTGATGGCCCGCCACCACGGGCTGCCGGTATCGGCGTGCAGCACACCGCGAGCGAGTTCCCATTGCAGAAAAGCGATTTCGGCCCGACGGTAGGCGCGCAGTTGCGGCGGATAGAAGCTCTCGGCGAGCGCGACGCGGTGCTGCGCGTCGGCATGCGCGGTGCCGACCCGCCGAGCCGCCAGCTCGCTCGCCTTATCCGCGTTCATCGTCCCCTACTTTACGATCCGGACGCCGCCCGCACCCGGAACCAGAGACCCATCAATATTACGATGTCTCTTATTGGCGATCCTATTGGTGCTTCGATGAACGGGTGCCTAACGTCGACATCGCGACGAACTGACACGCCGCACGCGCCAGCGCGTCAATTTAATCCCCGATCAGGAGGCACACGATGTCGAAGGTTCTTTTCGTCATGACCGGCGTCGACTACTGGACGCTCGCCGACGGCACGAAACATCCGACCGGGTACTGGGCCGAAGAGGTCGTGGCTCCGTACAAGGCCATCAAGGCGGCGGGTCACGAGATCGTGGTCGCCACTCCCGGCGGCGTCGAACCGACGGTCGACCAGGGCAGTCTCGCACCCGAGGTCAACGGCGGCGCGGACGGTGCCGCGGAGATCGCCGAGACCCTGGCCGATGCGGCAGAACTGCGCAGCCCGATCCGGCTCGAGGATGTCGACCTGGCCGACTACGACGCCGTCTACTACCCGGGCGGACACGGCCCGATGGAAGACCTGTCGGTGAATGTCGACTCCGGTGCCCTGCTCACCGCCGCGCTGGCCTCGGGCAAACCACTCGGCGTCGTCTGCCACGCGCCCGCCGCGCTGCTCGCGACCGCTATCGGTGGCGATTCCCCGTTCGTCGGCTACCAGGTCACCGGATTCACCAATGCCGAAGAGGCACAAGCCGGATTCGCCGATAAGGCCAAGTGGCTGCTGCAGGATCGGCTCGTGGAGCTCGGCGTCGATTTCCGCGAGGGCGAGCCGTGGGCACCGCATATCGAGATCGATCGCAATCTCTACACCGGCCAGAATCCCGCATCGTCGGCACCGCTGGCCGCAGAGATCGTCAAAGCGCTGGGCTGAGGCGAGACAGGGCGTGCAGCCAGCGGGCATAAGGGAAACGTAAAGATCGCTTGCGCCAACGGCTCTCGGTGGCCGCGAGGTCTAGCGTGCAGTGGTCGAACCGCGGCAGGGAGGTGTCGGTGGCGACAGACGTGATCGGCAAGATCGCCCGCGTCACCGCGACGATCAAGCCGGACCATCTCGGCGAAGTTCTGATCGATCACCGGACGCGGCAGTCTGGTGGCGCCCGTCGGTTCCTGGATCGCCCGGCCGAGGAGCTGGAAACCAAGGTGCAGAATGTCTTCGTCGGCCATCGACCGCGAGTCGGCGGCGATCCGCGAACGATTCGCCGCCGACGCCCGAAGTACCCTTCGGTAAGGGCCGTTGGTCCCTTGTTCGACATTCGGTGTCTCTGCGACGGTGGTACGTCCGATCATCGGTAAGCGGAAGCGAACTCGCGTGACATCGCTGTTGTGGATCGCGCTGCCCTATGGCGCGTTCGTGTCTTTCGTGCTCGGTCATGTGTGGCGCTACCGGCGCGACGGTTTCCGCAGCTATACCCGTTATCCGGAGATGGACCGCAGCCAGCGGTTCGGATCGACGGCATTTCGGTCCGGGGTGTGCCTCATAGTCCTCACCCGACTGATCAATGTGATCACCACCCAACCGCACGCCCGCCCCTCCGGTGCGCTGCACGTGGTCACCACGATCGTGCAGATCGGCGGCGTCGCCGCTGCCACCATCGGGGCGGTATTGCTGTTCCTACCGGATCTGATAGTGGGTCCCTCGCGTCCGGTGACCACCCCGCTGGACCGCATAACCTTCCCGGCCCTGACGGCCGCGCTGCTGTCCGGGGTGATCATCGAATACGATCCGACCACGGTGGCGCGCGAATATCGAACCGGCGAAACGCTTTTCGCGTGGTTCCGCTCGCTGGTCACCATCGATCCGAATCCAGAGGCCATGCAGCATGCACCTCTCATCTACCAGGCGCGGGGTCTGATCCTGCTGCTGGTCCTCGGTATCTGGCCATTCACCCGGCTCGCGGGTATCTTCGCGGGCCCGGTCGCGCGGCGGATCCTGCGCGCCGTCCCACGCGAGACTCGCGGATTGAACGGCGCGACCACGGGAGGCTGAACGGCTCAGTTCTCGTTGCGCGCCTTGGGAAAACGGGTCTGCCGGGCGACCCAACCGGCCATCTTGGCCCAGTGTCCCTTGCGCGGGGTGACCACCGAGATCAGCTCGCGATCCCATTCATCGGCTTCGGTCAGGCCATTGATGGTCTCGACCAATTCCTTGGCGGTCGCCAGGTCGTCGACCACGCGGTCACCGAGGACACCGTCGGAGCCGATCAGGGTGACGCGCACGCCCGCGCGGCCGATCGGCTGCAGTACAGCGGTGGCGGAGCCGCCGTGCTCGGCGACGAATCCCTTGACCGAATCCACCAGGGAACCCGACAGCTGGACTGGGGCGGCGGCTTCAACACTCATGGCGGTCAGTTTACTGACCGGTATGTTCGGGTCCAGCCCCTGTGGGTGTAGAACGGATCTCATGCGCGCTATTCAGGTTTCCGAGCACGGCGGTCCCGAAGTCCTGAACTACGTCGAGGTGCCGGATCCGCAGATCGGTCCGGATCAGCTGCTCGTCGACACCGAGGCGATCGGCATCAACTTCATCGATACCTATATCCGCACCGGCCGCTACCCGCAGGCGGTGCCCTATATTCCGGGCGCCGAGGGCACCGGCGTGGTGGCCGGGATCGGCACGAATGTGACGGAATTCGCAGTCGGCGACCGGGTCGCCTGGGCAGCCGCACCCGGCAGCTATGCCCAGCGGGTCGCGGTACCTGCGGCGGTCGCGGTCAAGGTGCCCGACGGTGTCGACGCACCGGTCGCCGCCTCGGCGCTGCTGCAGGGTATGACCGCGCACTACCTGATCGAATCGATCTACAAGCCCGAACCGGGCGAAACCGTACTCGTGCACGCGGGCGCGGGCGGCGTCGGTCTCATGCTCACCCAGCTCGCCGCCGCGCGCGGGGTGCGGGTGATCACCACCGTCTCCTCGGACGCGAAGGAAAAACTGTCCCGCGAGGCGGGCGCGAGCGAGGTGCTGCGCTACAGCGATGATCTCGCAGATCAGGTTCGTGCACGCACCGAGGGCGTCGGCGTCGCGGCCGTATACGACGGGGTCGGCGCGGCCACCTTCGAGGCCAGCCTCGCGTCTTTGCGGGTGCGCGGCATGCTGGCACTTTTCGGCGCGGCCAGCGGCCCGGTACCGCCTTTCGACCTGCAGCGTCTCAACCCGGCAGGATCGCTGTTCGTCACCCGCCCCACGCTGGTGCACTACACCCGCGACCGGGCCGAATTACTCTGGCGCGCAACCGATATCCTCACCGCGATCGCCGACGGAACGCTGCATGTGCGGATCGGCGCTACATATCCGCTGGCCGAGGCCGAGCAGGCGCACCGCGATCTCGAGGGCCGCAAGACCACCGGGTCGATCGTCCTGCTGCCGTAACCCTATGCCGACGGCCGCGCCCCAGCGCGGCCGTTGGCACCTGGAATCCATTGCCCAGCAGCCTAATTCGCACCTCAGACGGTACCGATAAGGTTCTGCCCAGCAACTCGATTCACACCCGCAGCCCCAACCTGATCGATTCCGCCACACGGCAACCAGATTCGCAATACCGGCCGCCGCCCGATCGGTTCCGACGCCCGTCAGCTCGATTCACACTCTCGGGTGCTGCCGAGCCGGTTTCCGCTGCCCGGCAACCAGATCCGTCGGATCAGTAGTCCTGCCCCGTCAGACCACGATAAACAAACCGCGTCAAACCCTCGATCGCCTGTTCATCCGTCAGCGTGAGGGAACCGTCCTCGACCGCGGCCAACATCCCCTGGGTGACCTGGAACATCATCGCCAGACTGGCATCGACGCTGCTCGGCAGCCGTAATCCCTTGTCGGCCAGGCCATCCAGGTGATCGGCGATATCCGCGCGCTGTTCTACCCCGAACTGTCCGAGCACCCGGGCGAAATCCTCGCTGACGATCGCCGCCTGAGTAATCGCGCGCATCACCGCCCCATGTTCCCGCGAGAAGGACCAGTACCCGGCGATGTGATACCGCACCGCCTCCGGATCACTGAAATCGGATTTGTGTTCGGGCTGCTCCGCGCGCTCGTCGCCCGCGCTCGCCAGATCGTTCAGCAGCGCCTGGAGTAGCTCCTCCTTGCTCGCGAAGTGGTTGTAGAACGACCCGGCCGCACGCCCAGCGGCCGCAGTGATGTCGGTGATCTTGGTGCTCAAGTAGCCGCGTTCGGCGAACACCCGCCGCGCCGCATCCTTCAGTGCCTGTTCGGTCTCTGCGGACTTCTCCCGGCGACTCGGCGTCACTCGCACCACCTCCTTGACACGAAAACCTATCAACCTCCATACTGAATTCAGATTCAGTGAATTTCAATTCAGTTTGGTGAGGATCATGAAAGCAGCAGTCCTGCGCCGCGCCGGCGAGATTCCCGACTTCGACGAGCCGGAGGCGACCGAAGGCCGAGAGCTGGTCGAGCTGGTGGCGGCGGGATACGGCGCGACCACGGTCACGCTGCAGGACGACAAAGACGCCACCGCGTCGGCACTGGCCGAGGCGATCGGCGCCACGGCCGGGGCCGAGGCGGCCGTTCCGGCGGCGCTGTTGCGCAGCCGTCGCATCACGATCTCGGGTAGTGGGGCCGGATCCGCGTCGGTGCAGTCGATCCTGGCCGCGATCCCCGAGTACATGCAGTTGATCGCCGACGGCCGGTTGGACACCGCGGTGCAGGAGTTCCCGCTCTCGAAGATCGAAGAGGCGTGGGCCGCCGCGCAATTCGGCGCCACCCGGGTAGTCGTCGTCCCGGATTGATCCATCGACGGTAACCAACACAATTCAGTACGGAGATATCGTGCACGACCACACGCAAGTACTCATCGCGGGCGCCGGACCCACCGGCCTCACCCTCGCCATCGACTTGGCCCGCCGCAATATTCCCGTGCGCATCATCGACCGGGCCACCGAATTCTTCGCCGGGTCGCGCGGCGACGGTATCCAGCCACGCACACTCGAGGTTTTCGACGACCTCGGCGTGCTCGATGCGGTCCGCCGGGCCGGATCACCGTCGCCGGTGATCCGCGCGTACTTCGGCGGTGAATTCGCGGGCGAACATCGGATGGCCGAACCGGTCGAGCCGACGCCCTCGGTCCCCTACCCCAACCTCTGGGTACTCGGCCAGTCGCGGACCGAGGCGATACTGCGTGACCGGCTCGCGGAGTTCGGCGTGCGGGTCGAACTCGCCACGGCGCTGGTCGGTTTCGAGCAGGACGAGACGGGTGTCAGCGTCGAATTGGCGCACGACGGTGTCGTCGAGACGTTGCGTGTCGCCTATCTGGTCGGTGCGGACGGCGGGAAAAGCACCGTACGTAAGACGCTCGGCATTCCGTTCGAAGGCACCACCGACGATTCGATCCGGATGCTGCTGGGCGATGTCGGCGCCGATGCACTCGATCACGACTACGGCTACTGGTTCGCCGCGGCCGGTCGGCCGATGGAGGGAATCATGTTGTCCCCGTTGCCCGGTGGCAGCCAGTTCCAGTTCGGTGCGCCATTGGACACCGATACCGAGCCCACCATCGAGATGCTACAGGAATTCCTCGACCGCTATGCCGGAAATCTGGGTATCGTCCTGACCGATCTCACCTGGGCAACGGTGTGGCGGCCGAATATCCGTCTGGCGCAACGATTCCGGGAGGGGCGGGTATTCCTCGCGGGCGACGCCGCACATGTGCATCCGCCCACCGGCGGACAGGGCATGAACACCGGTATCCAAGATGCCTACAATCTAGGCTGGAAGCTCGCCACCGCCGTCGCAGGCGACGAATCACTGCTGGACAGTTACGAATCCGAACGCCGCACAGTAGCCGCGCGGGTGCTCGGGATCAGTACCGAACTGCTGGACAAGCTGGTCGACGGCGCCGAGGACGCCATGCAGCGTGGCGAGGAGACGCGTCAATTGGATATCAGCTACCGAGATCCCGCCCAGCACGGCGTGCTGGTCGCCGGTGATCGCGCACCCGACGCACCGGTCAAAGATGCCGAGGGGCGGCCGATTCGACTGTTCGACCTGTTCCGCGGACCGCATGCGACGCTGCTGTCGTTCGGCGAAACCGACATACCGCCCGACCCCGGTGTCGAGGTGTACATGGTGATCCGTCCCGGCGACAAGGCGACCGGACAGTACGTCGTGGATGTCGACGGTCACGCCTTCACCGCCTATGACGCGGTCGACGGCACCACCGTACGAGTCCGGCCCGACGGATATATCGGCTGATTCAGCCGAAGAAGCTGCCGATCGTGTCCCACCCGAGCACCGAATCCACCGCGAGACCACAGAACACCACGGCCAGATAGTTGTTGGACTGCAGGAACAGTCGCAGCGGCTTCACCGATTCACCGCGCCGCACACCGGAGTACAGCTGGTGCGCCATGAGCAGGAACCAGGCTCCGGCCACGAGCGCGACGGCCGCGTAGACCACACCGGTCGCGGGGACCAGCGCGAGAGTGGTGAGCACGGTGAGCCAGGTGTAGATGACGATCTGCTTGGTGACGGCCTGCTCGGTGGCCACGACCGGCAGCATCGGCACACCGGCCGCCCGGTAGTCCTCCTTGTAGCGCATCGCCAGCGCCCAGGTGTGCGGCGGCGTCCAGAAGAAGATGACACCGAACAGCGCGATCGCGGGCCAGCCGATATTTCCGGTGGCCGCCGACCAGCCGACCAGCGCGGGCATACATCCGGCCGCGCCGCCCCACACCACGTTCTGCGAGGTCCGGCGCTTGAGGCCGAGGGTGTACACGAAGACGTAGAACAGGATGGTCGCGACGACCAGCAGACCACTGAGCAGATTCGCCTGCCACCACAGCCAGGCGAAGGAGCCGATGCCGAGGGTGACACCGAAGACGAAGGCATGCGAGGTCGGCACGGCGTCCCTGGCCAGCGGCCGCTTCGCCGTCCGCTTCATCACCTTGTCGATATCGGCATCGGCGACGCAGTTGAGCGTATTGGCGCTCGCGGCGCCCATCCAACCGCCGAACAGCGTGACCAGGATCAGCCGGATGTCGACATGGCCGCGATCGGCCAGCAGCATCGTCGGAATGGTCGCGACCAGCAGCAGCTCGATGACGCGCGGCTTGGTCAACGCGATATAGGCGAGGGGTCGCCGCAGTAGTCGGGACAGCAGGCCGTCGCCGGTCAACCGGTCGGCCAGCGCCGTCGCGGAGGAGCCGTGTGCGCCATTGCCACCCGGCTGTTGCCCAATCCGCACTGTCTCTCCTCGCACGCTGTGCATCGCATCCGGCATCGAACCGCCACCGTCCCCCCCTGCTCGAGCTGGTGCGAGGCGGCAACTACTACAGACGATGGTAGACCCAGCCGCACAGCCTTCTTTCCATAGCCCCTCGCTCCGGCACACTGTCGCAGCGATTCGACACCCGTAGTAAGCCGGGTTCCTCACATGCCGGTCACCGGGCACATCTAGGGTAGTTGGGGTAAACCGGTTCGCATTCCACCGCTGCCGTGCGTGCACCCCTCCGCCACCGTCGACGAAACAATGTCAGGAGAACCTCGGTCGTGTCAGTGACAGACGACATCCGCGCCCTCACTCAGCCGCACCACCCGGACGACTGGACGGATCTGGACACCAAGGCCGTCGACACCGTTCGGGTTCTGGCCGCCGATTCGGTGCAGAACGCCGGGAACGGGCACCCCGGCACCGCGATGAGCCTCGCACCGCTGGCCTACACGCTCTACCAGCGCACCATGCGCCTGGACCCGAGCGATCCGAGTTGGGTCGGCCGGGACCGCTTCGTACTGTCCTGCGGCCACTCCAGCATCACCCAGTACATCCAGCTCTACCTGGCCGGATACGGTCTGGAGCTGAACGATCTCGAGCACCTGCGCAAGTGGGGCTCGCTCACCCCGGGCCACCCCGAATTCCGCCACACCGACGGCGTCGAGATCACCACCGGCCCGCTGGGTCAGGGTCTGGCCTCCGCGGTCGGTATGGCGATGGCGGCACGGCGCGAGCGCGGTCTGTTCGACCCGGACGCCGCACCGGGCACCAGCCCGTTCGACCACTTCATCTACGTCATCACCTCCGACGGTGACATGGAGGAGGGCGTCACCTCCGAGGCCTCCTCGCTCGCGGGCACCCAGCAGCTGGCCAACCTGGTCGTGATCTACGACGACAACAAGATCTCCATCGAGGACGACACCACCATCGCCTTCACCGAGGATGTCGCCGAGCGCTACGCGGCCTACGGCTGGCACGTTCAGGTGGTCGAGGGCGGCGAGGACGTCGTCGCCATCGAGGCGGCGCTGGCCGCGGCCAAGGCGGAGACCGGTAAGCCGTCGATCATCGTGCTGCGCACCATCATCGGCTTCCCCGCCCCGAACAAGATGAACACCGGCGCCGCGCACGGTGCCGCACTGGGCGCAGACGAAGTGGCCGCGACCAAGAAGATCCTCGGCTTCGACCCGGAAAAGAACTTCCAGGTCGACGACGACGTCATCGCGCACACCCGCAAGGTCATCGAGCGCGGTCGGCAGGCGCATGCGGCGTGGCAGCAGCAGTTCGACGCGTGGGCCGCCGCGAACCCGCAGAACAAGGCGCTGTTCGATCGGCTCGCCAAGCGTGAGCTGCCCGCGGGTTGGGCCGCGAATCTGCCTACTTACGAGGCGGATCCGAAGGGGATGGCCACCCGCAAGGCGTCCGGCAAGGTGCTCGCCGCGCTGGCGCCGGTGCTGCCGGAGCTGTGGGGCGGTTCGGCCGACCTCGCCGAATCCAACAACACCACCATGCCCGACGCGCCGAGCTTCGGTCCGGAGTCGATCTCGACCGGCATGTGGAAGGCCAACCCGTACGGCCGCACCCTGCACTTCGGTGTGCGCGAGCACGCCATGGGCGCGATCCTGAACGGCATCGCCCTGCACGGACCGACCCGTCCGTACGGCGGCACCTTCCTGGTCTTCTCCGACTACATGCGCCCGGCCGTGCGCTTGGCGGCGCTGATGCGGGTGCCCGCGATCTACGTGTGGACGCACGACTCCATCGGCCTCGGTGAAGACGGCCCGACGCATCAGCCGATCGAACACCTGGCCGCGCTGCGCGCGATTCCGGGCCTGAACGTGGTCCGTCCCGGCGACGCCAACGAGACCACCTACGCCTGGCGCACCATCCTCGAGCGCGACAGCAGCGAGCACACCTCGCACTTCTCGGTCTCCGAACCGGCACACCAGGACGGGCCGTCCGCGCTCGCGCTGACCCGCCAGGATCTGCCGATCGTCGAAGGCACCAGCTACGAGGGCGTCAAGAAGGGCGGCTATGTGCTGGCCGAGGCGTCCACCGGCACCCCGCAGGTAATCCTCATCGCGACCGGATCCGAGCTCCAACTCGCAGTCGCCGCCCGCACTACGCTGGAAGCGCAGGGCATCGGCACCCGCGTGGTCTCGATGCCGTGTGTGGAGTGGTTCGACGCGCAGGACAAGGCATATCGGGACGAGGTGCTGCCGCCGGCGGTCGCCGCTCGCGTGGCCGTCGAGGCCGGTATCGCGATGCCGTGGTACCGGTTCACCGGTGACGCGGGCGAGATCGTTTCGATCGAGCACTTCGGTGCCTCGGCCGATTTCAAGACCCTGTTCCGCGAGTTCGGTATCACCGCGGAAGCCGTAGTCGCTGCCGCGCAGCGCACCCTGGAAAATGTGAAGGGATAAGAGCTCATGGCACAGAACGAAAACCTCGCCGCCCTCTCCGCCGCGGGCGTCTCGGTGTGGCTCGATGATCTGTCTCGGGACCGGATCCAGTCCGGGAACCTGGCCGAGCTCATCGAAACCCGCAGCGTCGTCGGCGTCACCACCAATCCGACCATCTTCCAGGGCGCCCTGAGCCAGGGCCACGCCTACGACGGTCAGGTGAAAGAGCTTGCCGCCCAGGGCGCGGATGTGGATTCCGCGATCCGGACCATCACCACCGACGACGTGCGTGCGGCCTGCGACGTGCTGGCCGGGGTCTACGAGGCCAGCAACGGTGTCGACGGCCGGGTCTCCATCGAGGTCGACCCGCGCCTGGCCTTCGACGCCGAGCAGACGGTCGCGCAGGCCATCGACCTGTGGAAGACGGTGGATCGGCCCAACCTGTTCATCAAGATTCCGGCCACCGAGGCGGGCCTGCCCGCGATTACCCGGGTGATCGCGGAGGGCATCAGCGTCAACGTGACCCTGATCTTCTCGGTCACGCGCTACCGCCAGGTGATGGGCGCCTACCTCGACGGTCTGCGCGGAGCCAAGGCCACCAGCCACGACCTGGCCAAGATCCATTCGGTCGCTTCGTTCTTCGTCTCCCGCGTGGACACCGAGATCGATAAGCGACTCGAGGCGATCGGTACACCGGAGGCGCTGGCACTGCGCGGACAGGCTGGTGTCGCCAACGCGCGCCTGGCCTACGCCGAATACCAGGATGTCTTCGACGGTGGAGCGCACACCTCGACCTACGCGCATCTGGCCGCCTCCGGTGCGAATCGGCAACGGCCGCTGTGGGCTTCGACGGGTGTGAAGAATCCGGAGTACTCGGACACGCTGTATGTCACCGAACTCGTCGCTCCGAATACAGTGAACACGCTGCCGGAGAAGACCCTCGAGGCCGTCGCCGATCACGGCGAGATCCGTGGCGACGCCGTCAGCGGTACCGCCGCGGCCGCGCAGGAGGTCTTCGACAAGCTGACCACGGTCGGCATCGACCTCGACGACGTGTTCGACGTGCTCGAGCGCGAGGGTGTGGAGAAGTTCGAGAAGTCGTGGGAGGAGCTGCTTTCCGCCACGGCAGGCGAACTGACTGCTGCCGATTCGGCAGGATCGGGTCCCTCCGTGGCCACGCAAGCTACCTCCTCCGGGCCTGCCGATCCTGCCGGGTCCGGGGACAACTGACCCGATGGCCGGCACGCAGACGAATACCTGGAAGAACCCGCTCCGCGACGAGCGGGACAAGCGGGTCCCCCGCATCGCGGGGCCGTGCAGCATGGTGATCTTCGGCGTCACCGGCGATCTGTCCCGGAAGAAACTGATGCCGGCCATCTACGATCTGTCGAACCGGGGGCTGCTGCCCCCGGGCTTCGCGCTGGTCGGCTTCGCCCGCCGGGACTACGCTGACGAGGACTTCGCGAATGTCGTGCTCGAGGCGGTAAAAGCGCACGCCCGCACCCCCTTTCGGCAGGAGGTCTGGGACCACCTGGCCGAGGGCATCCGCTTCGTGCAGGGCTCCTTCGACGATGATTCCGCCTTCGCCAAACTCGCCGACGTATTGGCGAAGCTGGACAAGGACCGCGGCACCGGCGGCAATCACGCCTTCTACCTGTCGATTCCGCCGAATATGTTCCCGGTGGTGCTCGATCAGCTCTCCGAGCACAAACTGGCCCAGCCGACGAAAACCGAGGGCGAGGGCCGCAAACCCTGGCGTCGGGTGGTGATCGAGAAGCCGTTCGGCCACGACCTGGACAGCGCGGTCGAACTCAACGCACTGGTCAACCGGGTGTTCCCGGAGGAGACGGTATTCCGCATCGATCATTATCTCGGCAAGGAGACGGTGCAGAACATCCTGGCGCTGCGCTTCGCCAACCAGCTCTACGAACCGATCTGGAATGCGAATTACGTCGACCATGTGCAGATCACCATGGCCGAGGACATCGGATTGGGCGGGCGCGCAGGCTATTACGACGGTATCGGCGCGGCCCGCGATGTCATCCAGAATCACCTGCTGCAGTTGCTCGCGCTGACCGCCATGGAGGAGCCGATCAGCTTCGAGCCCAAGCAACTGCAGGCGGAGAAGATCAAGGTGCTCTCGGCGACCAAACTCGTCGAGCCCCTCGACGAAACCACCGCGCGCGGACAGTACGCGGAGGGCTGGCAGGGCGGCGAGCATGTGGTCGGGCTGCTCGACGAGGAGGGTTTCGACCCGCAATCGCGCACCGAGACCTACGCGGCGATCACCCTCGACATCGACACCCGGCGCTGGGCGGGTGTGCCGTTCTACCTGCGCACCGGAAAACGCCTGGGCCGCAGGGTGACCGAGATCGCGGTGGTGTTCAAGCGGGCCCCGCATCTGCCGTTCGACCAGACCATGACCGAGGACCTCGGGCAGAACGCAGTGGTCATCCGGGTGCAGCCCGATGAAGGCATCACCACCCGATTCGGTTCGAAGGTGCCGGGGTCGAGCATGGAAGTGCGCGACGTCAATATGGATTTCAGCTACGGCGAGGCGTTCACCGAATCCTCCCCCGAGGCCTATGAACGCCTGATCCTCGATGTGCTGCTCGGGGTGCCGTCCCTGTTCCCGGTGAACGCGGAGGTCGAATTGTCCTGGCGCATCCTGGATCCGGTGCTCGAGCACTGGGCCGCCGACGGTAAACCCGAACAGTACGAGGCGGGGACCTGGGGTCCGGCCTCGGCCGATGAGATGCTGGCCCGCACCGGGCGCGAATGGCGGCGGCCATGATCGTCGATATGCCGCAGACCACCACCGCCGAGGTCACCAAACGCCTGGTGCGCCTTCGGGAGAGCAATGGTGTGATCACCATGGGCCGGGTGCTGACTCTGGTCGTGTGCACGTTGGACAGTTCCGAGGCCGAGGACGCCATCGACGCCGCCAATGACGCCAGCCGCGAACATCCCTGCCGTGTGGTCGTTTTGGCGCGCGGGGATCGCGAGGCCGAGACCCGGTTGGATGCCCAGATCCGCGTCGGCGGTGATGCCGGAGCAGCCGAAGTGATAGTGCTGCGGCTGCAGGGGGATCTGATCAACCATGAGAGCAGCGTCGTCATCCCGTTCCTGCTGCCGGACACCCCGGTCGTGGCGTGGTGGCCGCGTGGTGCCCCGGAGTTCCCGTCCAAGGATTCGGTGGGGCGCTTGGCGACTCGCCGCATCACCGACGCCACCTTCGCCGCCGATCCGCAGGCGACGATCAAGAAGCGGCTCGGCTCCTACGCCTCCGGCGATACCGATCTGGCGTGGAGTCGCATCACCTACTGGCGGGCGCTGTTGGCGGCCGCCATGGACGAACCGCCGTTCGAGCCGGTGGATTCGGTGATCATCTCCGGACTGCGCGAAGAACCCGCGCTGGATATGCTCGCGGGCTGGTTGGCCGCCCGGCTCAACTGTCCGGTGCGTCGCCGCTCGGGTGCGTTGCGGGTGGAGGTGCATCGCCCGACGGTGTCGATCGCGATCGAGCGGCCGCAGACCGGGCGCACCGCGACACTCACCCGCACCGGTGATCCGGATCAGCGAATCGCCTTGGCGCGCCGAGAAACTCGCGACTGCCTCGCCGAGGAACTGCGACGGCTGGATGCCGACGAGATCTATGCCGAGGCACTCGCCGGAATCGAAAAGGTGACATATGAGTGACCGCGCGAATGTTCCCGCGAGCGCCGTCGAAGTACACGACGACACCGATGCCTTGATCGCCGCCGCAGCCGCGCGATTCGTCGCGGTCGTGGTGGCGGCGCAGACCGAACGTGGCTCCGCGTCGGTGGTGTTGACCGGCGGTGGCACCGGGATCGGACTGTTGGAACTGGTCCGTAAGGCACCCGGCGATATCGACTGGTCGCGGCTCGATGTGTTCTGGGGTGACGAACGATTCGTGCCCGCGGGCGATTCGGAGCGCAATGATCTGCAGGCGCGACAGGCGCTGCTGGATCATGTGCCGGTTGATCCGTCGCGAGTGCATCCGGTTGCCACCTCCGATGGTGAGTATCCGGATCCGGTCGAAGCCGCCGCCGAATATGCGGCGGCAGTGCACGCGCACCTGGCCGAGCACGGGGCTTTCGATCTGCATCTGCTCGGTATGGGTGGCGAGGGGCATGTGAATTCGCTGTTCCCGCATACCGATGCGGTGCGCGAACAGCACGAACTCGTTGTCGCGGTATCGAATTCGCCGAAGCCGCCGCCGGTGCGGGTCACGCTGACGCTGCCCGCGGTGCGACACAGTCGCCATGTTGTGCTGGTTGTCGGTGGTGCCGCCAAGGCCGAGGCCGTCGCCGCCGCGGTTGCCGGTGCGGATCCGGTGGAGATTCCCTCGGCGGGTGCCGTCGGGTCGGAATCCACTACGTGGCTGTTGGATCGGGATGCGGCCGCGGCATTGCCGGATGCCGCGAGCTAACTCAGCAACTGCTGCGCGGTTGCGCCGAGGACCAGTTCACGCACGTGTGGTGAGCGGGTGGCGCGTTCCACGGTGATGCGTGCGATGACCGGGTCACCATAGGGGGCATCCGAGCCGAAGAGGGTGCGCTCGGGAATTTCGGCGATGGCCAGGCGGACCGCGAAAACGATACTGGCAGTGGACAGTTCCAGGTACATATTCGGGGTGTCGCGAACCAGTTCGATCGCGTCCATCCAGTGCGCGCCGCCGAGTTGGGAGACCACGAGCGGCACGCGGGGGTAGCGTCGCGCAAGGGCGGTCAGGGTGCGCAGGTCGGCGGCGGTTGTTGGTGCGGCGCCGTGCACGACGACAGGAAGTCCATCGTGGTCGGTGGCGGCGCGGAGTACCGGCTCGATCAGGGCCGCTCGGTCGGGCGGCGGGGTCAACTCACCGATGCCGCGCAGACCGCGCCCGACTACGTCGCGGTCGACGATCGCGTCGGCATCGGGCGGGTCGAGCGGTACCGAGGCGAATCCGATGATGCGGTCCGGGTAGGCGGCGATTGCGGCATCGAGTTCGCGCCGGGCCGTTTCGCGCCCGAGGTCGCCGCCGCCGGCGAGCGCCTGCGTCAGCAGGTCCATCTCTTCGCGTAGTTCGGTGAGGTTTCCGGCTCGTTCGGGATGTGGTCGGGTCATGAACACGATGGTCTTGTCCACGCCTGCCTCATCGAGTAGCGCGATGTGGTCGGCGAGCGGGTCGTGGACGTGGCTGTGTGCGTCGATGATCAACATTTCTCCTGACGGAATCGAGTTGTGGGCTCGAGTGTTGATCCCTGACACCATGGGAAGGTCAAATCATGCTGATCGGTGAGCTGGCCGGCCGTACCCACACCAGTGAGCGGCTGCTGCGGTATTACGAGCGGGTCGGGTTGCTGTCGGCCGAACGCCGCCACAATGGGTATCGCGAGTACGACGCCGATGCCGAGGAGCGTGTCGGGCAGATTCGCGCGTTGCTCGCGGCGGGGCTCTCGACCCGGGTGATCGGGCAGTTGCTGCCGTGCGCTCTCGACGACGGTGCGTTGCGGGCCTGTCCTGGTGTGTTGCCCGCGTTGCGGGATCGGCTGGCGGAGTTGGATCGGCGGGCCGCCGAGCTCGATACCGCGCGCGATCTGCTGCGGCGGACGATCGAGGAGACCGAGCAGTCAGGCTGATAGATCCGCGATTCGACGCCGTGGTACTCGGAGAATTTTCTTGCAACTACCGAGGTGATCAGAATATTTTCGGAAATAGCGCCGAAATCAGGTCCGCGGAGCAGCGTTTGTCGGAGATGATCACAGCGTGACCGAACAGCGAGTCGACCTCGAGGAGCGGTTCCGTGCCGAGCTATCGGCCTTGGAGCCGCGGCCCAGCCGTCCTGTCGAACAGCCGCTCGAGGAGGTAGGGCTCACCGGAGCCCAGTGCCTGGACCTGTTCGAATCACAGGCGACCAGTAGGCATCTCGATCTGGCGGCGCGCCGGTTGGGCAGCGCCAAGCGCGGCTATTACAGCATCGGGTCGTCCGGGCACGAGGGCAACGCGGCGGTTGCGGCGGCTCTGCGCCCCACCGATCCGGCACTGCTGCACTATCGCTCCGGGGCATTCTTCGTGCACCGGGCCAGGCAGGTGCCCGGCCTCGACCCGATCCACGATGTGCTCCTCGGCGTGGTCGCGGCGGCCACCGAACCGATATCCGGCGGCCGTCACAAGGTTTTCGGCAGCAAACCGGCCGCGGTTATCCCGCAGACCTCTACCATCGCATCACATCTGCCGCGCGCCGTCGGACTCGCCTTCGCAATCGAGCGTGCGGCTCGGCTCGGCGTAACCTGTGAATGGCCGTCGGATTCGGTGGTGCTCTGCAGTTTCGGCGATGCGTCGGCCAATCACTCCACCGCCGCCGGTGCCATCAATGCCGCGATTCACACAGCGCGCCAAGGTGTTCCGCTGCCGCTACTGTTCGTATGCGAGGACAATGGCATCGGCATCAGCGTCCCGACCCCGCCCGGCTGGATCGAACAGTCCTACGGCATCCGCCTCGGGCTGCAGTATTTCGACGCGGACGGCTGCGATCTCCTCGACGTCGCGACAACCGCGACCCAGGTTGTCGACTGGGTGCGCGAACACCGCAAGCCCGCCTTTCTCCACCTGAGCACCGTACGACTCATGGGACACGCCGGATCCGATGTCGAATCCGCCTACCGCAACCCCACCGATATCGCCGCCGACCTGCGCCGCGACCCGGTGGTTGCAACGGGCCGCATCCTGGTCACTTCCGGTGTCGCCACCCCGGCCGAAGTCATCGCACGCTACGACGAAATCGGTGGCCGAGTCGCCGCCATGGCCGAATTGGTTTGTCGTGAACCGAAATTGACTTCTGCCGCTGCGGTGATGGCACCGCTGGCCCCGCCGCATCCGGACCTGGTGCAGGCCGACGCTTTGCGTCGAGGACACTCAGCGACACAAGGTGATTCGGTGACATTGGCGCAGGCGATCAATCAGACGCTCGCCGCCCTGCTCGACCGGGACAACGACGTCCTGGTATTCGGTGAGGATGTCGGCCGCAAGGGCGGCGTGTACGGCGTCACCAAGGGCCTGCAGAAGCAGTTCGGTGTGCGCCGCGTCTTCGATACATTGCTCGACGAACAGAGCGTGCTCGGCACGGCTCTGGGCGCCGGGCTCGCCGGTTTCGTGCCGATTCCGGAGATCCAGTATCTCGCCTACGTGCACAATGCCGCGGACCAGTTGCGCGGAGAAGCCGCCACACTGTCGTTCTTCTCCCAGGGGCAATACCGGAATCCGATGATCGTCCGCATCGCCGGTTATGGCTATCAGCAGGGGTTCGGCGGCCACTTCCACAACGACAATTCCATTGCCGCACTGCGCGATATCCCGGGCTTGATCATCGCCTCCCCCGCTCGCGCCGACGATGCCGCCGCCATGCTGCGCACCTGTGTCTCCGCCGCGCGCGTCGACGGCCGCGTATGCCTCTACCTCGAACCGATCGCCCTCTACCACACCCGCGACCTGCACCAACCCGGCGACAATGCCTGGCTTGCAACACCTTCCGACACCGACCATATCGCCATCGGCCGCGCCCGCAGCTACGGCGACGGCACCGACCTCACCATCGTCACCTTCGCAAACGGTGTCCCCATGAGTCTGCGTGTAGCCCAACGGCTCTCATCACGCGGCATCCGAGTCCGCGTGCTCGACCTCCGCTGGCTCTCGCCCCTCCCTCTCGACGACCTACTCGACCACGCCCGCGCCACCGGCCGAGTCCTCATCGCCGACGAAACCCGCCACGCGGGCGGCGTCTCCGAATCCCTTTGCGCCGCCCTGATCGACGCCGGTTTCAACGGCCCCGTCACCCGCGTAACCAGCGCAGACTCCTTCATCCCCTTGGGCAAGGCCGCCACTACCGTCCTGCTCGACGAATCCCGAATCGAATCCGCAGCCACGAAACTCCTCACCCGCTAGCCGTTCCGGACCGCGCGTCACTCGCCGACCCCTCGTATCGGCGAGTACCGCGCGCCCGCTGGAACCGTTATCGCCGCAACCGCAGCACCGTTTCCAGGACTTCTCGCATCGATGGCCGAAACCTGTTGTGCGGCTCGTGGATCCAGCGCCGAAATCCGCGCCGCTCGTCAGCGGGAGAGGGCAGCACAATGTAGTTCGACGCAACGCCGATATTCCAGCGCAGCAGCGCGGGGGTCAGACTCTCCGGACACGGTCCGGACGGTCCGGTCAGAAAGGCCCACCGCCGCGACGCCGGATGCTCTATCACCGGCCCCAACGGCCCCTGCTGCTGCGCGACGACTTCCGTTGCCAGTCTCGAGGGCATCAACACCGCATTGACGGGTCCGGTCTGCACGATGATCCGCGTCTCGGTGTCGGGCAGGATCACCGCGGGCAGTCCCAGATCGCGTTGGTAGTGCCGACAGCGCTGCGCGGTTGCCTCTGCGCTACTGGCCATTTCACACCATCCGACGATCGTTCGTGGCTGTCGTCATCCGACGCCCCCTCAAACCGCGACGCAGGGGACAGTCCTCGATGACACCCACTGCCTCGGCGTGCCGTGATATCTTTGGTGTGGTAATGCTAGCGTGATTATCACGCTCCAGGAAGTGAATCGGATGAGTAGCGTCAGACCGATACGCTGGGGAGCCATGGGAACTCGATTACGGACCGCGCGAAAATTGTTGCTGGGACGCGAGATCGAGCATATGGTCCGCACCGCGGGTGTGAGCCAGACCGAGGCGGGCAAAATCATCGAGTCGACCCAGAGCCGAATCAACCAGCTGATCAACGGAGTCGGCGCCATCAGCGTCGGCGATCTGGAACTTCTCACGACCACACTGGGTTTCACCGATCCGGGCTATGTCGAGACGCTCAAGGAACTACGCCGTGACAACCACAAGCGCGGCTTCTGGACCACCGGCCATCGCCGCGCCTACGTCGAGGACCTGCGACTCCTCGTCGATCTGGAGGCGCATGCCAGTCTGTTGCGCACCGCCGAGGCGGAGATCATGCCGGGACTCGTGCAGTGCGAGTCCTACATTCGCGCACTGCACGAACCAACCACCACGGTCGCGGCCGACCGCGTGACCGTCGAGGAGTCGGTGCAGGCGCGGCTGGCCCGGCAACAGGTCCTGACCGAGGCGGACCCGCCGGAATTCCGCGCGATCCTGTCCGAATCCTGTCTGCGCCGCGAATACGGCGGGCGCGAGGTGATGCTCGAACAACTCGAACACTTGTCGAGTCTGTCCAGGCGGCCGAACATCCTGATCCAGGTACTCCCATTCACTGTCACCACCCGCGGGGCGGGGATGGAGGACCGGTACACCCTGGTCCGAGTGCCGTCACCGGGTGCCGCAGGCGACCTCGAGATGGCGATCGTGGAGAGCCAGGGCGATATCCGCTACATCGATGACAAACCCGCGGTGGCGGCCCGCGAAACCGTATGGTCCCGGCTCAGCGCCGCCGCTCTCGGCGCCGCGGACTCCCGGAAATTCATGGAGCACGTCGCACGATCGTTGCGCCGCAAGACATTCACAAGTACTTGACGAATCAGGAGCACCCGGATGTCCGCCGACTTCGAGCCCCGAGAAATTGATGCGAGCCGACCATCCGCGGCCCGCATGTACCACTACTACCTGTCCGGGGAAGCCGTCTTCGAGGTCGACAAGATCTTCGGTGAGCGACTGTTCGAAATACTTCCGTTCCTTGATGTGTGGGCACATCTCAACCGCGGATTCCTGCGCCGCGCAACACGATTCATGGTGGAGCAGGGCATCCGGCAATTCCTCGATATCGGTTCCGGACTCCCCACCGTCGGCAATACGCACGAGGTCGCACGGGAATCGGCGCCGGATTCGCGCGTGGTCTATGTCGACAACGACCTGGAAGCGGTCAATCGCGCCCACGACCTCCTGCTGCACGGCGATGCCCTCGACAACACCGCCGTCATCGAGGCCGACCTGCGTTATCCCGACCTGATTCTGGACCATCCGGATACCCGACGGCTGATCGACTTCGGGCAGCCGCTGGGCCTCTTGATCGTCAGCGTCTGGCCGTTCGTGCCCGACGCCGACCAGCCGCACGAGTTGATGGCTCGATTACGCGACCGGCTCCCCTCGGGCAGCTATGCCGCGATGACCCACGTATCCCTGGACGACGCCGGTCCGGAGATCAAGCAGCAGATGGCCGCAGCCGCCGCACTGTATGACGAGACCTCCGATCCGGTGTCCTTGCGCACCCGCGCCCAGTTCACCGCCCTCTACGACGGCCTGGACCTGGTCGAACCCGGTATCGCCTACGCACCGGACTGGCGCCCGGACCAACCGGTCGACCGGGCGGATACGGCGCGGCCGTGTAATTTCGCCGCCGTTGGCTATAAGCCTTGAAGGACGAGCAACGGGTCTGCCAACCCGCGCGACTCCTGCTCTACCCGTTGAAAGGACATGCAATGACGCAGCCCACCTTCACCGTCGCCGAATTCCGCAAGGCGACCTTCAGCTCGCCCAACCAGAATTGCGTGCGCATCGCACGCAAGAACGGGTGGACTGCGGTCTGGGACGACAAGCTCGCCGACGAACGCTACACGCCCGGAACGGCGTTGCGCGACCAGGAAATTCTCGTCTTCACCGATGAGCAGTTCGACGTTTTCCAGGCCGGGATGCGGGCGGGTCGCGTCGAGGATCGATATCTGGCGATATCGCGTCGCGACGGCGGATACGTTTTCCGTGCCGCCATTCCCCAGCCGATCGATGGCGTGGAACTACTCTTCGATCAGGATGAGTTCGATGCCTTCCGGCAGGGTGTGTTGAACAACGAATTCGATTGCGCGCGATTCATCGCGGCCTGAGAGCTATCCCGGTGGCGCCGACCGATCCGACACGCGGTAGCCGACTTCCGGTGAATCCGATTCGGCGGCGCCACCGGGGAAATACAGTGGACCTACGGTGACCAGCGGCGAAAGGGCACGGCTATGACCACGATGTCCATGCTCGGCGAGGTACGACCCGAACACGATCGGGCGATCGAGGAAGGCCGGGTGCTACTGCACTTTCTGCGGTCGTTCCGCCTGCCCGTACTCGACGTATGGTCCGCCTGCGCCGAACGCAGGCAACTGGATCGCTGGTTCGGCAAGGTCACCGGTGGCAATGGCAACCTGACCATCGAACCGTTCGACGGTCCGGTCCCCGGCCCCATCGCAATCCGTGTCGAAGACTGCCGCGCACCACATGATCTGGTGATCCATATCGATGGCGGCATCCTCGAAATGCATATGACACAGGTGGGGGTCGTCACCAATCTCGAACTCATCCGCCGCCACATCTGCCCCGCCGACGCCTGCTCGGTCGGCCCGCGCTGGCAGTACCTGCTGGATCGGCTCACCGCCTACCTGGACCGACGTCCACTCCCCAGCTGGGCCGACTACCCCGAGTTGACCAACGAATACCGCTGACCCGGCTATTGCGTGAGGGCCGGATTCGGGACCAGGTCGCGCAGGTGGCTCGTGATCAGAGCGTTGACCTCGTCGGTGCGTTCCAACTGCACCAGATGACCCGCGTCCGCGATCTTGGTGACGGCGCGCAGCTCCGGAACGTTCGCACGCAGAGTTGCCAGCGGGTCACGCCCGCTGAAGCCCTCCATATCCGGATCTCGGTCGCCGTAGAGGAAATACGTCGGAACGGAGATCTCGGCGCCGGCGAATTCGGCGGTGACTTCCCAGTTCCGATCGAGCACGCGGTACCAGTTGAGACCGCCGGTGAAGCCGGTGCGCTCGAAATCCTGTGCCAAGGTGTCGAATTCGGCGATGGAGAGCCAGCGCCACGGCAGCAGCGGGGCTTCGGGGAGAACGTCGAGGTAGCCGGTACCCTCGGCCGGGAAGCGCCAGGTGTCGAGATAGTGGTAGTCGGCGCTGAGCGAATAGTAGACGCGAGCCAGGAATTCCCTTGTGCGACCGCCCAGTTCGGCATCGGCTACGCCAGGCTTCTGGAAATAGTCCAGATGCAGGAAGTGACGCTGAGCGGCCTTGGCCCATAGCTGCGATGGCGCGCGCGGCGGCCGCGGAGCGAACGGATTATTGAGCACGATGACACCGCTGACCCGCTCCGGCGCGCGCAACGCCAGCTCCCACACCAGCGCGGCCCCGAAGTCCAGACCGACGAAGACCGCCTGCTCGGCACCCATCTCGTCCAGCAGGCCGAGCAGATCGCCGATGACAGCGCGGTTGGTGTAGTCCGCAATATCGGTCGGCACATCCGTGCGCCCGTATCCGCGCAAATCCGGCGCAACGGCCCGGTAACCCGCGGCGGCGACGGCCGCGAGCTGGCGATGCCACATGAACCAGGTATGCGGAAAGCCGTGGCAGAAGATCACCGGATGCCCCTCGCCCTGCTCGGCGACATGCATGCGAATGCCGTTGCTCGTAACGAACCGATGGATCAATTCCACTACGGCCTCCAATTGCTAGAACGTGTTCTTGTTTCACGGTAATGTCCCGGGATCGTGAACGGAATACCTCAGGTTCTAGGCGGCCGAGTCGCAGTGGTGACCGGCGCGAGCCGCGGCATCGGCAAGGGCATCGCGCTGGAGCTGGGCGCTGCGGGGGCCACCGTCTTCGTCACCGGGCGCTCGGCCGTACCAGGACGGCTGCCGGGGACCGTGCACGCGACCGCGGCCGAGATCGACCTGCACGGCGGCGTCGGGGTTCCGGTCGTCTGCGATCACCGCGACGACGATGCGGTCGAGCGACTGTTCGAGCGGATCCGCAACGAGCACGGACGACTAGATGTGCTGGTGAACAACGTCTACAACGCTCCCGCTGCCGCGCGTTGGCTGGGCAAACCGTTTTGGGAGGTGCCGCCGCAGGCCTGGGATGAGACATTCGACGTCGGCCTCCGATCACATTACGTCGCAAGCGTTTTCGCCGCTCCCCTGCTGATCGAATCGGCGGGCCTGATCGCCAATATCTCCTCCCCCGGCGCCGAACGCTATATGCACAACGCGGTATACGGCGTCGCCAAGGCCGCGCTGGACCGGCTCACCTCGGATATGGCCGACGATCTCGCCGATTCGGGCGTCACGGTGGTCTCGCTGTGGCCCGGAATCGTCGACACCGAACTGCTGCAAATGGTGCCACGCGATAAGGACGGCCGCCGCGTCGTCTCGCTGCCCGGTGAGGGCACCTACGACCTCGACAACGCCGAATCCCCCCGCTTTCCGGGCCGCGCGGTCGTCGCACTGGCCGCCGATCCGGACCGCAGCCAACGCTCCGGATCGGCTTGGCGCATAGCGGATCTCGCCGAAGAGTACGGTTTCACCGACGTCGACGGCCGCATCCCGCGCAACGACTGAGATTCAGACCAGGCTCAGGAAGCGCCGCACCGATCGCAACGGCGTCGGCTTGACCCGCCAGGTCAGATAGATATGCGAGCGCGGCGCATCCACGATGTCGACATAGACCACGCCCGGATGCGGTGCCCGAGAGCGTGCCAGCACCGGCACGATCCCGATACCGCGTTCCGCCGCGACGAGTTCGATCCATTCGTCGAAATTCGTGCAGGTGATCACGGTTCGGTTCGGATCGGGTGCGTCCCATGATTCGGCATCGGTGGTGCCGGAAACGGTATTGGCCACCAGCGGAAAGTGTGCGAGATCGGCCCAACGCAGCTCGACCGCGGTTGCCAGCGGTGAATGCACCGAAACCGCCAACACCCGCTGCTCCGACCCTATTTCGCGGGATTCGAGATGGTGCGGCAACCAGATATCGTTGCGGTGGATGGCGATATCGATCGAGCGGTCGTCGAGTGCCGCCATCGGATCCTCCACGCGGCGTAGCGAAATCCGGCCGCCCAGCGCCTCGTAGCGGGTGCGGATCGCGGCGAACCAGGCATCGGGCACCAGCCAAGAGAATCCGACCTCGATCGTGGCGCGCATGCGCAGATCGGCCTGGACGGTCTCGATATCGCCGATGATGCGTCTGCTGTGTTCGAGCAGCTCGGCTCCGTCGTCGGTCAGCTCGAAGCGCCGGGACGTGCGCTCGACCAACCGGCATTCGACCAGGCGCTCCAACTGCTGGATGGTTCGGGTCAGCGCGGGCTGGCTGAGGTGCAGCCGGGCGGCGGCGCGGGTGTAGTTCGCTTCGTCGCAGAGCGCGACGTACGCCCGCAGGTGCCGCAGCTCGATATCCATGCGTCGAGGGTATACATCGTGCACAGAAAGCATTTCACAGGCTTGTCAGCGGGCCATACCGTCGGATCTTGTGACCGCATCAGCTCTCGACACCCCGCGCCGCACCATGGCACCGGCAATCGCCGCAGGTGCGGGCCTCGCAGGCGCCGTCGGTGTCGGGCGCTTCGCCTACACACCGCTGCTGCCCGCGATGGTGGACGCGCACCGCATCGACGCCCACGATGGCGCGCTCATCGCCGCCGCCAACTATGCGGGCTATCTGGTGGGCGCGGTGCTGCTCGCGCGTCGTCCGGAGATGAACAGCCGCACTATCTTTCGCATTTCGACCGTGGTCCTGGTGGTCAGCGAAGCATTGGTCGTATTGCCCGGCCCGACCGTGATCCCCGCGCTGCTGCGACTGATCGCGGGCTTGGCCAGTGCGATGATCTTCGTCGGCTGCGCGGGCACGATCGCTCGACTCGGTGGCCGCGCGCATGCTGCGGGCATCGCCTTCGGCGGGGTCGGTTTCGGTATCGCACTCACCGGATTGCTCGCGCTGGCCGCGCAGCCGGTCTTGTCCTGGCAGGGCCTGTGGCTCGGTGCCGCCGGACTGACCGCCTTACTGCTGTTGCCCGCCCTCCGACTGGATATCCACGACGGGCGGGGCGCCGAGGTGGTCCACGCGAAACGGAAAAGCACGGCTTGGCGCGCACTGCTGGTTTCTTACTCGCTCGAAGGCGTCGGCTATATCGTGATCGGTACCTTCTTGGTCGCCGCCGTCGGCGCGCACAACGCGACCGTGGGCTCGGCGATGTGGGTGATCGTCGGCGCGGCTGCCGCACCGGCGGTGCTCTGGAGCATTGCCGCACATCGCTGGACGCCGACGACCGCCCTGGTCCTCGCGCTGCTCGCGCAGTGCGCCTCGTCGGCCCTGCTCGCCTGGTCGACAACCATGTGGTCGGCGATTATCGCGGCCGCACTGTTCGGCGCGACGTTCATGGGCATCTGCATGCTCGCGATCCAGATCGGCATCGAATTGACCGACCATCGAGCCGCGGCCACACTCACCGCGGTCTATGGCGCGGGGCAGATGCTGGGTCCCCTGGTTGTCGCACCGGTAATCGGCGACGGCTATGCGATGGCCTTCGTAATCGCGACCCTCGTGCTGGCGGCGGCGACAGCGGCAGCCGTCATCGTCGCCAGGCAACTCAGGCGAACTTGATCTCCAGGCCGATCCCGAGGATGGCGATGAGCCAGATCAAGCCGGTGAAGATGGTGATGCGGTCGAGGTTCTTCTCGACGACGGTCGAACCCGACAGGCTGGACTGCACGCCGCCACCAAACAAGCTGGACAGACCTCCACCCTTGGCGCGGTGCAGCAGCACCAGCAGCACCAGCAGCACGCTGGTGACGATCAGGAGGATATCCAGGAACATCCGCATGCCGCACAGTCTATGGGTGCGGGTCGGTACCCGCATAATCACCCCGGCTCGACGCGACCTACGGTGTGTCTACCGCAACCAGGTGCGTGGCGGTGTCCTGGCCGATCATGAACTCCGCGACGGCGCGTTCGCGCAGTTGGTCCTGAGCGGTCAGCCGCACCTGATGCTGGTGCATATGCTCCGACCAGGAGCGCACCACGAAGGCCTCGACGTAGCGATCGATCACCCCGACGTCGCGATACAGCCGCCATTCCATCGCGCCGGTGCGCTGCATGGACCTTCCGACGAACACCATCGCGGCCAGGAATTCGTCGATCTTCTCCGGCGGGACATCGTAGGTGCGCAACACCAGCACCGGCCCGTCCTCGGGATCCGGTTCGACCACGAGCTGCGGTTCCGGCCAGAAGACGCTCGGGCTCAGATCCATCTCCTCCGCGTTGTGGCGGATCGGCAGCCAGACCGAACTCAGCGCGGAACCCGCCAACAGCACCGCCGCCGCCAGCAGTGCGGCCACCGGGCCCACCGCGCCGGCGACCAGACCCCACACCAGCGAACCGAGTGCCTGGCCGCCCATGAACACCAGCATGTACACCGACAACCCGCGCGCCCGCACCCATGCGGGCAGCAGCAATTGCATGGTGGAGTTCATCGTCGACATCGCGAGCAGCCAGGCGAATCCGGCCCCGACCAGCAGCACCAGCACCACCGGCACGCTGGGCAGCACCACCGCACCCGCCGAGGCGATGCCGAACAGTACCGCGGCCGCGGTCAAGCGCTGCGTGGGTGTCAACAGGGCACGGACCCGACCCAACCCGACCGCACCCGCCACCGCGCCGAGCCCGAGCGCGCCGAGCAGCAGACCGTAGCCCGATGAGGACAAGCCGAGTTCGTCGCGGGCGATGACCGGAAGCAGCGCCCACACCGCGCTCGCCGGCGCGATGAACAGAATCGAGCGCAACAACACCCGCCGGATCGCGGGCGCGGCGCGAATGAACCGGGTGCCCGCCTGCAGCGCCGCCAGCGGACGTTCAGTGGGCAGCTTCCGTTCCTTCGCCGGTCTTCGCCAGCTGAGCAACACCGTCACGATGCCGACGAACGACACCGCGTTCAGCGCGAACACCAGCGTCGGCCCGGATACCGAGACCAGTACGCCCGCGATGGCGGGTCCGACCGCGCGCCCGATATTGATATTCATGCTGCCCAGCGCGGCGGCGGACGGGATCTGTTCGCGCGCAACGAGTTCCGGCTGAATCGCCTGCCAAGACGGCGCCGTCAACGCTTGCCCGCACCCGAGCAGGAACAGCAACGTCAACAGCACGCCCGCAGTGGTGTGCCCGGTCGCCGTCGACACCGCGAGCACCGCCGCCAACACCGCCATCGCCGACTGGGCCCCGACCAGCAACCTGCGCCGATCCAACAGATCCGCCAACACCCCCGACGGAATCGATAACAGCATCACCGGCAATGTCGTCGCCGTCTGCACGAAGGCCACCAACGTCGCGGCATTGGGCGCATCGACCAGAATCCACTGCGCCCCAACGGTTTGCATCCAGGTACCCAGATTCGAGACCAGCTGCGCGATCCAGAGCGCTCGATAGATTCGCGACCGTAACGGCGCCCAAGTGGATAAGGGTGTCGTCGCATCAGCAGTGGTCACTGGCCCGAGCATAGCTACGGGTCGAATTACGTGCCCGTTCGCCATTGGTGTGGATCTGGTGACTACGACCTCGGCACGGCTCGGGTCGCCGCGGTGGCAGGCCGGAGCGGCTGGTGGTCGACGAGCGGGATCGGCCGCCGCAGATCGACCATGGTCGCCAGCGGGATCGGATGTGCACGCTCGATGATCGGCCCGACTTCCGGTACGCCGATCGAAACCGTCACCGTGCAGTCACCAGGGCCCAACGCCGCCAGCATGCCATCGCGAACAGTTGCCGCGAGTGGCCGAACCAGCACCGCGACACAGAGTTCGAGCTCGAATTCGCCCACCTGGCTGCCGTCGACAGTTACCTCGAGGCGCGGACAATAGCTCCGGGTGACCTCGTGTTCGAACAATTCGACCTGCTCGACTCCGCCCGTGCGGGTTCGCATCGCCGCATTGTGCAGCCGTTGGTAGCGACGCCAACCCGCGACCACGACCCCGCCGAGATCAACCTCGAGCAACCCGTCCACCACCCGCGCCACCTCATGCAGCGCCGCCGTCCGCACGACCTCGGTAGCGACCGGTGTTCTGCGCAAAGCCAGCTGCTCGACGCCGCTCGCGCCCAAGCGCTCGGCCAGCTCTCCCTCGACGGCCTCACGCGCTAGCTGCCCGAACAAGACCGCCCGAGCCGTGATCGATATCGGCCTCGTCATCGCGAAACCTCCCTGATGTGCAGTTGCGGCTCACCGGCACTCAGCCGAACCCGAACAGCCGGAACCGTGGGGCGCGTGAATTCCCGAATATGAATCGACGGCCGCAAGTCCCCCGCCACCTCCACGCGTACCGACGGCGGGCGCGGATCACGGTGGTACGCGCGCGACCGATCGGCTGCCTTACGCCACTGGCGCAGTACGAGCGCCGCCACACCGAGGGCGAGGAGGAGCAAGCCGATTCCCAACACTGCGCCGAAGTGGTTGCGCCGCTGCGGCGCCCGCCCTGCCGTCGACGTGTCGGATGTTTGCGCGACAGCTGCTTGGCTAGTGGTCGTCGTGATCGGCTTGGTGGTCGTGGTCGTGGTCGTGCCGGAGCGAGGTGCGATCGTGATCTGCCGGACTGCGGACGCCTCGCCACACGCCGCGCTGATCGTCTGCGGGCCGGTTGCGGCCTGATTGGACACGGCAATGGAAGTGGCGAAGGTCCCCTGGGAGACCGACGCGTTCTGCGGCGAACCGGACCAGCTCGGGGTAAGCCGGACCACGGTACACGGCCAGTAACTGCCGTTCACTGCGATCTGTGTGCCTCGTTCCGCACGGGTCGGCGCAACGTCGAAAGTGGGATCGGGACGCGGACAAGTCTCCCCCACCGCCGTGCGCGCCGTAGTGCACGGCCCCGCCTGCCCTGCGGTTGTCGAAGATGTGGTCGGCGTAGGTGTGGTCTGTGTAGGTGTGGTTGTCGTGGGCTCCGACACCGCCATCGGTACCGCCACCGCGCCGAGCACACCCGCGGCGGCCGCCGCGACAAGGAACGCTCGCACCTCGCTTCTCATAGCTACCTCTCCGAAACGCGGATCACCGAGCATCGATCCGTGCTCCGGAATCAAGTCTGTGCCCCGCCCCGACACACCGACACGAGTAATCCACTACCTGTTTCGACGGTCGAGCCCGCCGCAGTGGCCAGCTGAATTGCGCGGTTTCCAGCGGCAACGCCCGTACCATCGGCTACATGTCGGCTACAACGGTGCGCGTCGGGATTCTTCTGGCTATGGCGGCCGGTCTGGTGGCCGGATGTTCGGACGATGAGAAGCAGAACCGACCGGCGGGGTCGCCGATGGGGCGCACATTTGTCTCGACCGGGGTCGAGGGGCGGCAGATTCCGGGCGGCGGACCGATGACGCTCACCTTTACCGATGGCAGGATCTCGGCGAACTCCGGCTGCAATACCGCCGATGGCACGGTGGATCTGACCGATGGGACCCTGCATGTCGGCACGCTCTCGAGCACGCTGATGGCCTGCCCGGATGAACGCAGCCAAGCCGATAGCTGGCAGGACAAAGTGCTGACGTCGCTGCCGAAGTGGCGGGTCGATGATTCGACACTGACGCTGACCGGGAAGGAAACAACGGTCACGTTGCTGGACAAGAAGCTCGCCCAACCCGATAGGCCGCTCATCGGCACGACATGGATCGTCTCCGCCCTGATGACGCCCGATGCGCAGATCCGTTCCCAGACGCTGGACGATGTGAAGCCGACGCTCACCATCGCGGCAGACGGTGGGGTCGCCGGAAGCGCCGGATGCAATCGCATGACCGGTCACGCCACCGCATCGCCCACCGCCAACGGTCCGGACGTCACGTTCCAGATCGGCACCACGAAGATGGCGTGCGCGCCGGAGATCATGGAGGTCGAGCAGGCGGTGCTGAAGGCCCTCGACGGCAAGACAACAGCGACCATCGACGCGGACGCGCTGATACTGCGCAATACCAACGGCTTCGGCCTGACCTTACGCGCGGCATAGTCGTGGACCAAAACGCTTCCCGCACACCGAATCTCCGCCACCCGGACCGCAAACGCACCTGGCATACCGAGATAGGCCCGTGGCCGGACCTTCCGTCCGCCCACATCGAGAAGCTGCCCGCGCCGCCGTCCCCGGTAACCCTCGTCCGCTACGCCGAGCTCTACACCGCCGCGGGCCGCATCCGCCGCACCGAACACGGCGGCTTGGATATGGATACCGTCGCCGCGCTACTCGCCGCGCGCGACGAATTCCTGCACACCACCTTCACTTTGGGCTTTATCGACCCCGACGGCGCACTCCTGGCCGAATGCTCGGTCGGCATCTCCGGTACCACGGCCAAGCTGTACATCGTGCACGCCACCAAGCAGCCCGCCGAACTCGCCCACCTCCTGCGCGGCACCCTGTACCGACTACACGTGCACTATCCGAACGTGCGGACCGCCGAGATCTCGACGGACCCGCACGACGAGCCACTCGAGCTGGCACTCACCGCCAGCGGTTTCATCGTGAACCACCTGTGATCCCAACTACTTCCGCGTCAGGATCACCCGGTCCGCAATGCGCTCAGCCTCCCCGGGCGGGGCGAAGTAGAGCTCCATGGTCACCCGATCGGCCGACTCCAGCTTGATCACCGTCCGCATCGGAATCGTCTTGCCGACGAATTGCGGACCGAGCACACCCGGATCGGTGAACTCCCCCGCCACCTCGATGTCGGCGGCGCTGCCGCTGGCCTTGGCGCCCTTGTAGGTCATCATCATCGGGGTCACGCTGTCCACTGTGGACCATTCGTAGCGGTCGTCGGTCGGCGAATAGCCGAGCGTGCCGAGCCGGTAGTACGGCTTGCCACCGAAGGTACCCTCGGCCTCCTCCTGCATGAAGTTGTTGCCCGTCTTGCCGATCCAGTGCCAGCGCGAGGTGATATCGCTCTTTATCGGATTGTCCGCGGTGCCGCCCGCGATGAATGTCGACTTCGCGCCATTCCATTCGCCCACCAGCTGATTCAACTTCTGGTGCCCGGCATCCTGGTTGGTGGGAGCCGCCTCGGAACTCGATATGGTTTCCACCGGCGAGGGAGAATCGTCGGAGCATCCGGCCCCGAACGCGGTGAACGCCATGAGCGCAACCGTCACCAGTGCGCGCGCCTTCGTTGATCTCACGTGAAAGTCCTTGTCGGCCTACGGATCAGAGACTCGAACAGCATCGCATCCCGAGCTCCGGTATGCCTTGCCCCGAGCGGGAAGGCCCGACGCAAATCAGCCCGGCAACACGCGCTCGAGCGTGCTACCGGGCTGATTCGAACATTCACCCGTCAGGGCAGCGGACCACCCGCGGCAATCGCGGACAGCGTGGCGAATTCGTCGCCCTTGAGCGACGCACCGCCGACAAGCGCGCCATCGATATCGGTCTGCGCGACCAACTCGCCGACGTTCTTGGCATTCACCGAACCGCCGTAGAGCACCCGCACGCCCGCCGCGACCTCGGGCGAGGCCAGTTCGACGAGCTCCGCGCGAATCGCACCGCAGACTTCCTGCGCGTCGGCGGGGGTGGCGACCTTGCCGGTGCCGATGGCCCAGACCGGCTCATAGGCGATGACGATCTTCGAAATCTCTTCGGCCGTCAGACCTTTGAGCGAACCACGCAACTGCTCGAGGTTGTACTCGACATGGGTCTTCGCCTCGCGGACATTGAGACCCTCGCCGATGCACACGATCGGGGTGATCCCGTACTTCAGCGCCTGCTTGGTCTTGGCCAGCACGGTGGCGTCGTCCTCGGAGTGGTACTGCCGCCGCTCCGAATGGCCAACGACCGCGAAGGTGCAGCCCAGCTTGGACAGCATGGCGGCGCTGATCTCGCCGGTGTACGCGCCCTCGTCGTGCGTCGAAACATCCTGCGCACCATAGGTGAGCAACAGCTTGTCACCCTCGACAAGGGTCTGCACGCTGCGGATATCGGTGAACGGCGGAATCACCGCGACGTCGACCTTGGCGAAGTACTTCTCCGGCAGCGCGAAGGCGATCTTCTGCACCAGGGCAATGGCCTCGAGGTGGTTGAGGTTCATCTTCCAGTTGCCCGCGATGAGCGGTTTGCGTGCCATGGTTCAGTCCTCCAGTACCGCGATACCGGGCAGTTCCTTGCCCTCGAGGTATTCCAGGGATGCGCCGCCACCGGTAGAGATGTGCGAGAAACCGTCCTCGGGCAGGCCGAGCGCGCGCACGGCCGCGGCCGAATCGCCACCGCCGACAACGGTGAAGGCACCCTTGCCCGTCGCGGTCACGATCGCCTCGGCGACACCCCGGGTACCCGCGGCGAAGTTCTCGAACTCGAATACGCCCATCGGGCCGTTCCAGAACACCGTCTTCGCCTCGGTGAGCAGCGCCGCGAACCGGTCCACCGACTCGGGACCGATATCGAGGCCGAGCCAGCCGTCCGGAATCTCGTTGGCGGGCACCACCTTCGAGTCCGCATCGGCCGCGAACTTATTCGCGACGACGATATCGCGCGGCAGGTGGATGACGTCCCCGTAGCGCTCCAGCAGCCCCTCGCAGGTCTCGATCATCTCCTCCTGCAGCAGCGAGGCGCCCACCGAAAGGCCCTGTGCGGCAAGGAAGGTGAAGCACATGCCGCCGCCGATCACCAGGGTGTCGACCTTGGGGGCCAGTGCCTCGATGACGGCCAGCTTGTCGGAGACCTTGGACCCGCCGAGCACAACCGCGTATGGGCGCTCCGAATTCTCGGTCAGCTTGGCAAGCACCTCGACCTCGGCGGCGACCAGCGTGCCCGCGTAATGCGGCAGCAGCTTCGCCACGTCGTAGACCGAGGCCTGTTTGCGGTGCACCACACCGAAGCCGTCGGAGACGAACGCACCGTCATCGCCGACCAGCTCGACCAGCGCCGCGGCCAGCTTGGCCCGCTCGGCATCGTCCTTGCTGGTTTCGCGTGCATCGAAGCGCACGTTCTCCAGCAGCAGCACATCGCCGTCGGTGAGGCCCTCCGAGCGCGACAGCGCGTCGTAGCCGACGACGTCACCGGCCAGCTGGACATTGCGGCCCAGCAGCTCGGCCAGCTTCACCGCGACCGGAGCGAGGGAGAATTTCGGATCCGGCTCACCCTTGGGACGGCCCAGATGCGCCGTGACGACGACCTTGGCACCGGCCTCGACCAGCGCCCGCAGCGTCGGCACCGAGGCGATGATGCGGCCCGGGTCGGTGATCTCGCCGTTCTCGTCGAGGGGGACGTTCAGGTCGGAGCGCACGAGTACGCCCCGACCCTCGACACCCTCGTTCAGCAGATCCTGGAGTGTTTCGACTGCCATGCGCGTCAGAGCGACTTGCCGACGAGACCGATGAGGTCGGCCAGGCGGTTGGAGTAGCCCCACTCGTTGTCGTACCAGCCGACAACCTTCACCTGGTCATCGATGGTCTTGATCAGCGGCGCGTCGTAGATGCACGAGTGCGGGTCGGTGACGATGTCGCTGGACACGATCGGGTCCACGTTGTACTTCAGGATGCCCTTCAGTGCACCTTCGGCGGCGGCCTTGTAGGCGGCGTTGATGTCATCGATCGAGGCCGACTTGCTCAGGGTCACGGTGAGGTCGGTGACCGAGCCGGTCGGGACCGGGACGCGCAGCGCGTAGCCGTCGAGCTTGCCGTTGAGCTCCGGGAGCACCAGGCCGATGGCCTTCGCGGCGCCGGTGCCGGTGGGCACGATGTTCAGCGCGGCGGCGCGGGCGCGACGCAGGTCGCCGTGCGGGCCGTCCTGCAGGTTCTGGTCCTGGGTGTAGGCGTGGATGGTGGTCATCAGACCACGCTCGATGCCGAAGCTGTCGTTGAGCACCTTCGCCAGCGGACCGAGGCAGTTGGTGGTGCAGGACGCGTTGGAGATGATGTTCTGGCTGCCGTCGTACTTGTCGTCGTTGACGCCCATGACGACGGTCAGGTCCTCACCCTTGGCGGGCGCGGAGATGATGACCTTCTTGGCGCCCGCGGCGATGTGGCCCTTCGCCTTGGTCGCGTCGGTGAAGATGCCGGTGGATTCGACGACCACGTCGACGCCGAGGTCACCCCACGGCAGCGCGGACGGGCCCTCCTTGATGGCCAGCGCCTTGATCCGCTGGTCGCCGACCACGATGGTGTCGTCGCCGTCCAGCGACACGTCCTGGGGCAAGCGGCCCAGGATCGAGTCGTACTTGAGCAGAGTGGCCAGCGTCGCGTTGTCGGTGAGGTCGTTGACCGCGACGATCTCGATGTCGGTGGTGCCGAGCGCCTTCTGCGCCTCCACCGCCCGGAAGAAGTTACGTCCGATACGGCCGAAGCCGTTGATGCCTACCCGGACAGTCACGTTATCGCTCCTCAGCTTTCAAGCGGATTCATTCCGATGCCATAGACCACAGTAGTGCCCGAGCTGTGTCGGATTTGCAGCGCCTACGGCGCTGCGTGTTCGCGGCCCCCCTGGTGTGCGGTGGCCTCGCGTTCGCTCGTCCAAGCGCAAGAGACTGATGGCGGACTGCGTCCGGCGGCGTTCGATGAGCGTGGCGACCCTTTCGAGCGACCTGCAAGCAGTCGCTAGCGGCGCTGTCGAAACTCGCGCCTACGGCGCATGCGCTTCGACGATTCGGACGCGAGACGGGCCGCGAACCTCGCTCGTAAGACTCGCTCCATGGTGGTCAACTGGCCCGGAACGGGACCTACGTCGATCGAATCGTTGTCTATTGAATTCACGTCGGCGGGCAACTCGGCGGTGGCGATCCCCAATTACCGGCTGGTTGCACCGCTGGGTGGACGCCACCGATATTCGACGTAAGACACATTGACATGCGACGTCCGATCGAATCGCCGCCCAGTCTCGGGCGGCGATTCGGCTCAGGCTTCGTCGAGCAGTTCGGCGGTGACGGCCGATTCGGTATCGGGTACCCCCAGCTCCTTGGCCCGGCGGTCCGCCATCGACAACAGTCGCCGAATCCGGCCCGCCACAGCGTCTTTGGTCATCGGCGGATCGGCGAGCTGGCCCAGCTCCTCCAGGGACGCCTGGCGGTGCTGCACGCGCAGCTTGCCCGCCGCGGCCAAATGGTCGGGCACCTCATCGCCCAGAATCTCCAGTGCGCGTTCGACTCTCGCGGCGGCGGCGACCGCGGCACGGGCCGATCGGCGCAGGTTGGCGTCGTCGAAATTGGCCAAGCGGTTCGCGGTGGCCCGCACCTCGCGGCGCAGCCTGCGCTCCTCCCAGACGATCCGGGTGTCCTGCGCGCCCATCCGGGTCAGCAGTGCGCCGATGGCCTCGCCGTCGCGTACCACGACCCGATCGGTGCCGCGTACCTCACGCGCCTTCGCGGTGATGCCGAGCCGCCGCGCCGCGCCGACCAGTGCCAGTGCGGCCTCCGGGCCGGGGCAGCTGACCTCGAGCGCCGAGGAGCGACCGGGTTCGGTGAGCGAGCCGTGCGCGAGAAACGCTCCGCGCCAAGCGGCTTCGGCATCACCGATGCTGCCGCCGACCACCTGTGCGGGCAGACCGCGCACCGGACGGCCACGCACATCGAGCAGGCCGGTCTGTCTGGCCAGCGCCTCGCCCTCCTTGGACACCCGTACCACGTAGCGCGAGGTCTTGCGCAGACCGCCCGCGCCGAGCACGTGCACATCGGAGCCGTAGCCGTACAGCTCGAAGATCTCGCGCCGTAGCCGGCGCGCGATGGAACCCATATCCACCTCGGCCTCGACTATCACCCGCCCGCCGACGATGTGCAGACCGCCCGCAAACCGCAGCAGCGCAGACAATTCCGCCTTGCGAGAACTCACCTGCGAGACCGTGAGCCTGCTCAGCTCGTCCTTCACTTCGGCTGTCATCGCCACGAGACGCGCTCCTTTCCACCCAACCCGGAACGCACATCCTGACCCATGTGCCGTCCCTCGACTCGAAGCCCTGCCATATGTGGCCGAGGTTGCCGGATCAGCTGATCCAGTGCGGCGGCAAGCTTTCCGGGGTGATGCCGGTCGCTTCCCGCTTCGGCGACATCGGAGAAGGTTACTCGCGCCCGCAATTGTTCGGCAGCCCTGGCCACATGTTCTCTTTCGCGACCTTCCGGCACCGACCCGGAATCGACCAATACCTCATCGACCACGAATTCCGGTGCGTGCTGGGACAATACATGTAGATGGCGTTCCGCGGAGAAACCCGCCGTTTCTCCCGGCTCCGCGGCCAGATTCAGCACCAGGATCTTGCGTGCTCTGGTATAGACCAGCGCATCACGCAATTCGGGTACCAGCACGTGCGGAATCACGCTGGTGAACCAGGAACCCGGGCCCAGCACAACGACATCGGCGTGTTCGATGGCCGAGGTTGCCTCCGGACTGGCGGGCGGATCGGACGGAATCAGCCGCACCCGCCGCACCTTGCCCGGTGTCGTCGCGACGGCGACCTGGCCGCGGATACAGCGGCTCACCCGCGGATCCGCTTCCAGCCCAGAAACATCCGCCTCGATATCGAGGGCGATGGGCGACATCGGCAACACCCGTCCGGTGATACGCAACATCTTGGCGACCTCGTCGAGCGCGGCGACCGGATCGCCGAGCACCTCGGTCAAGCCGGCGAGGATCAGATTGCCGACCGAATGTCCGGCCAGCGCGCCGGTGCCGCCGAAGCGGTGCTGCACGGTGCGCGTCCACACATCGTCGCCGTCCGCGGCCAGCGCCGCCAGGGCCATGCGCAGATCGCCGGGCGGTGGCACACCGAGTTCGGCGCGCAGTCGGCCCGACGATCCGCCGTCATCGGCGACGGTCACCACCGCGCTGATCTTTCTGGTCAGCCGCCGCACCGCGGTGAGCGTCGCATACAGCCCGTGCCCGCCACCGAGCGCAACTATGGCGGGATCCGATTCCCACCCCGTCATTCGCGCCCCAGATCCCGATGCACGACCCGCACGACATCGGCCGGGCCGGATTTCTCCGTCTCGGAGCCGATCAGTTCGCCGAGCGCCTCGGCTATCGCCACGCTGCGGTGTTTACCTCCGGTGCAGCCCACTGCCACCGTCATGTATCGCTTCCCCTCTTGGCGGTAACCATTCGTCGTCAGGTCGACCAGGTGGTGGCAGGTGCTCAAGTAATCGGCCGCGCCGGGACGCGACAATACATACTCGCTGACCACGGTCTCCTGTCCCGAATGTTCCCGAAGTTCCGGTATCCAATGCGGATTGGGTAGAAAACGCACATCCAACACCATGTCCGCATCGAGTGGAACCCCATACTTGAATCCGAACGACTGCACCGTCAGCTGCAGTGCGGTGGGCGCCCCGCCGCCGTAGGCCTCCTCCAGCTTGCGGTGCAGCTGGTGGATCGAGAGTTCAGTCGTGTCGATCACCAGGTCGGCCGCCGTTTTCACGGCGGAGAGGCGGATCCGTTCGGCTGCGATGCCCGCCGAGAGCGTACCGTCGGCGCTTTCGCTCTGCAGCGGGTGGCGTCTGCGTGCGAAGCCGAAGCGCCGGATCAGCACGTCATCGGAGGCCTCCAAGAACAGGATCCTGGTCGGCACGCCCGCGGACCGCAGCTGATCGGTGACGGCCGAGAGATCGCCAGTGAAGAAACGACTACGTACATCCATGACCAGCGCGAGCCTGCGAATCGGCGGTACGGCGGAGGCGCCGAGTTCCACCATGCGCCCGATCAGCTCGGGCGGCAGGTTATCGGTGACATACCAGCCCAGATCCTCGAGTACCCGGGCCGCGGTACCGCGACCCGCGCCGGATAGCCCCGTCACGATGACGACCTCGACCTTTGGCTGCGCCGGGCTGCCGTCGCCGCGTTCGACAGGTGCGCCGACAGGGCCCGCGGGGCCGGTCCGCCCAGCGGTCGACCGCGGGCTGCCCGCACTGTTGTTCGATTCGACGCGTGTCATGTCCTACCGGATCTGTGTCAGGGTGCGTGTCGATCATCCCGCACCGGTTCGGGTATCGGGCGCAGACACACAACGTAGGTGTCTTATTCCTCCCGCAAAGCGGCCAAAACCGCCTTCGCGGTCGCCACACCGATGCCGGGCACCTCGGTGATCTGCTCGACCGTAGCCTCCTTCAGTTTGGCAACCGACCCGAAATGGGTGACGAGCGCGGTCCGGCGCGACTCGCCGAGGCCGCGCACCGAGTCCAGTGCGGACGCGGTCATCCGACGGGAGCGTTTGCTGCGGTGGAAGGTGATGGCGAAGCGGTGCGCCTCGTCGCGCACCCGTTGCAGTAGATACAACGACTCACTGTTGCGCGGCATGATCACCGGATCGCTCTCCCCCGGCACCCACACCTCCTCCAGCCGTTTGGCCAGGCCGATCACCGCGACATCGGTGATGCCGAGTTCGTCGAGGACCTCCGCGGCGGCCGCGACCTGGGGTGCGCCGCCGTCGACCACATAGAGATTGGGCGGGTAGGCGAATTTGCGCGGACGGCCGGTGCGTGGGTCGATGCCGGGGCGTGAAATCAGTTCGAGGTCGTCGTCGGCGTGTCCGTTTTCCTGACCGGACGTCAACTCCTCGGCCGCCAGCTCGTCGCGTTCGCGGCGCAGGCGATAGAACCGCCGTCTGGTCACCTCCGCGATGCTGCCGACATCGTCGGAGCGGCCCTCGCCCGCGGCCTCTTTGATCGCGTAGTGGCGATACTCGGACTTGCGCGGCAGGCCGTCCTCGAACACCACCAGCGAAGCCACCACATCGGTGCCCTGCACGTGGCTGATATCCACACACTCGATTCGTAGCGGCGCGCTGTCCAGATCGAGGGCATCTTGAATGTCTTGCAGCGCAGCGGATCTCGAGGTCAGGTCGCCGGCGCGCTTGAGTTTGTGCTGGGCCAGCGCCTCCATCGCATTGCGCTGCACGGTTTCGGCGAGCGCCTTCTTGTCACCGCGCTGCGGCACCCGCAGCCGCACCGCCGAGCCGCGCAGTTTGCTCAGCCATTCCTCCACCTGTTCGGCATCGGCGGGCAGTACCGGCACCAGCACCTCGCGCGGCACCGCGGTGGCCGGTTGTTCGGCCTCGCCCTGTTCGTCCGCACCCTGTTCGGCCTGTGCGGCCTGCTCGCCGTAGAACTGGGTGAGGAACTGCTCGACCAGTGCGGCGACCTCACCACCGGCCTCCTGACCGTCGATGGCGTCACCGGATTTGTCGACCACCCAGCCGCGCTGGCCGCGCACCCGGCCGTCGCGGACGTGGAAGACCTGCACCGCCACCTCGAGCTCATCGATGGCGAAGGCGACCACATCGGCGTCGGTGCCGGTGCCGAGGACGACGGCCTGCTTCTCCAGTGCCCGCCGCAGCGCTTGGACGTCGTCGCGCAGCCGAGCGGCGGTTTCGAAGTCCAGGTCCTCGGCGGCGTCGTGCATCCGGCGCTCCAAGTCGCGCACCATGCGATCTGTGCGTCCGGCCAGGAAGTCGCAGAAGTCCTCGACGATCCGGCGATGCTCGTCGGCATCGACGCGGCCGATGCACGGGGCCGAGCATTTGTCGATATAGCCCAGCAGGCAAGGCCGCCCGATCTGGTTGTGCCGCTTGAAGACTCCGTTGGAGCAGGTGCGCGCGGGGAAGACCCGCAGCAGCAGATCCAGGGTTTCCCGAATGGCCCAGGCGTGCGCATACGGCCCGAAGTACCGCACCCCCTTCTTGCGCGCGCCGCGATAGACGAACAGCCGCGGGTACTCCTCGTTCAAGGTGACCGCCAGCACCGGATACGACTTGTCGTCCCGATACCGGACGTTGAATCGCGGATCGAACTCCTTGATCCAGTTGTATTCCAACTGAAGGGCTTCCACCTCGGTGGAGACCACGGTCCATTCGACGCCGGCCGCCGTCGTGACCATCTGCTTGGTCCGCGGATGCAGCGACGCCACATCGGCGAAGTACGAATTCAACCTGCTGCGCAGGCTCTTCGCCTTGCCGACATAGATCACACGCCCGTGCGCGTCCCGGAATTTGTAGACACCGGGTTCAACGGGAATCGTGCCCGGCTTCGGCCGGTAGGTCGCGGGATCTGCCACGAATCCAAGCCTATCGACCGGCTCCGACACATCCGCACGGGCGCGGCTCAGCCGAAGCGGCGGGCACTGGCGACGATCGCGTCGCACAGCGCCTGGCCCGGCGCGGACAGGGTCGTCCGCCGCCGCATCAGCACGAATTCGAGGTCGCCGAGCACCGGAAGCCGTGGGTCGGCGAGCACGCGCAGACCGTCCGGGATCAGGGTTTCGGCATGCACGATGACGCCGAGACCGGCGAGCACCGCGGCGCGCAAGCCCAGCTGGCTGTCACTGGTGCAGGTCACGCGCCAGCTGCGGGCGTCGCGTTCGAGCGCCTGCAATGCGATGCGGCGGGTGAGACTGGGTGGCGGATAGGTCACCAGCGGGACCGGATCCTCGAATTCCGTTGTCGCCGAACGGCCGGCCCACACCAGGCGGTCGCGCCAGAGCAGTTCGCCGTGCCGTTCGCCGGGCAGGCGTTTGCCGACGACCAGGTCGAGTTCACCGGTCTCCATACGAGTTTTGAGGTTTTCGCTCAGGCCGACGGTGAGTTCCAGATCGACCCCAGGATGGGTGCGCTGGAATTCCAGGAGTACGTCGGGGAGTTCGCGGGCCATCACATCATCGGAGGCGCCGAGCCGGATCAGGCCGGTGAGGGTGGAGTCGGAGAAATAGCGCTCGGCCTGGCCCTGCGCGTCGAGGATGGTGCGGGCGAAGCCGACCATGGCCGCGCCGTCGGCGGTCAGCGCGAGATTGCGCGTATCGCGGCGGAACAATTCGCGCCCCACGGCCTTCTCCAACCGGGCGATGTGGCCGCTGATGGTCGACTGACGCAGGCCGAGGATGCGACCGGCGGCGGTGAATCCGCCCGCGCGCTCGACCGCAAGGAAGGTGCGCAGCAGTTCGGGTTCGAACACACCCTCAATTATCACTGTTTGCGTTTACAGATATCGTGCTGAACGCCTTTCGCGTTCAATTGGCCGAGTCGTACGGTCGACCGGTGAAGATCCTCGCCAAACTCCGGATCGATGCGTTCATGCTCGGCATCCTGGCCAGCGTGGCGGTGGCCGCGCTGTTGCCCGCGCGGGGTATCGCGGCCGATGCGCTCGACTGGATAACCAAGATCGCGATCGGTGTGCTGTTCCTGCTCTATGGCGCCCGGCTCGAGCCTGGTGAGGCGCTCGCCGGGCTACGGCATTGGCGGTTGCATTCGACGGTGCTGGCGGTGACCTATCTGATCTTCCCGCTGATCGGGCTGGCGTCGCATGTGCTGGTGCCATCGGTGCTGTCCGACGATCTGTACACCGGCGTGCTGTTCCTGTGCCTGGTGCCATCGACCGTGCAGTCATCGATCGCCTTCACCTCGATTGCCCGCGGGAATGTGGCGGGCGCGGTGGTCAGTGCGTCGCTGTCGAATCTGATCGGCGTCTTCGCGACCCCGTTACTGGTCATGCTGCTGATGGACACCACCGGCGACGCGACCGTCTCGCCCGCCGCGATCCTCGCGATCGTCGTTCAGTTGCTGCTGCCGTTCCTGGCGGGCCAACTCTTGCGCCCCCGGATGACCTGGCTGCTGCGGCATGCCAGGGTGACCAAGGCCGTCGATCGTGGCTCGGTCTATCTCGTCGTCTATGCCGCCTTCAGCGCGGGCATGGTGGAACACATCTGGAGCGGCATTTCGCCGCAGGCGCTACTGGCAATCGTCGCGGTTTGCGCAGGCATTCTCGCCGTGGTCCTGACGATTACCACCTTCGGCAGTCGCCTCCTCGGCTTCGCCCGCCCCGATCAGCTCGTCACCGTATTCTGCGGTTCGAAGAAGAGCTTGGCCACCGGTCTCCCCATGGCCTCGGTCCTGTTCGCGGGACATCAGGTCGGCTTGATCGTGTTGCCGCTCATGGTCTTCCACCAGATTCAGCTGTTGACCTGCACCGTGCTCGCTCAGCGCTCCGCGCGATCAGCACCGGCCGATCTCGCGACAGCCGAGCCATCCGTACAACCCGCCTGATCCGAACTGTTCACCACTCGGCGTCGGCGACCCGAATGTCGAACCACGCCTTGGCTTCCGGTCGCGACAGCTGGTAAAGGATCGTCGCCGACGCGCCCAGTGTGAAGAGGACGACGACCAGCCGGGCCGAGTCCGGGACAGCCTCTACGTGAATCCGCAGTACCGCGACGGACTGCAGCACGACCGAAACGATCGCGACCCGGCGCACCCGCGGCCCATGGCCGAGAACCAGTACCGCGAGGCCGAGTACCCAACTGCAGCCGAATTGCAGGGCCGCGGATCTGGCCGCCTCGTCCCCGGCGATCAGGCCCATGACGACCGGATACGCGACGCCGAAGCCCGCGAGTCCCAATGCGGCCTCTCTGGCCTCGCCGACCGATCCGGGCAGGCCGGCGGGCCGCACCTTCCGCACAACCGACGATTCGAAATATACCTCGGCATCATCCATGGCCACTCCCCGTCGAGCTTGCGCACCGCGATGTGGTGGGCGTCACAGCAAGCTAATTCAGTTCGCGGACATCGACATCCAGGAACAGCAGAGTGTGTCGCAGGTCACATACTGGACACTAGGTCAGTTCGTGCCGCCGCAATACCTCGAGCAGACCTTCGGCACGCTGCACCGTCGGCAACGGATCGACCAGCGCGAAACCGCAGCCGGCCGCGACCGCGCCGCCATCGGCCTCGGCACTGTCGCCGACCATGAGCGCCGATTCGGGACGCACGCCGAGCTGTTCCACCGCGGCCAGGAAGATCCGCGGATCCGGCTTCACCGCACCGACTTCGAACGACAGCGTGTGCGCGGCGACCAGCCGATCCCAACCGTTTGCGGCGAACGCCGGACGGATATCGAAGGCGATATTGCTCACCACGGCGACCGGGATGCCCTGTGCCGCCAAGGTTTTCAATACGGCACCAGTGTCGGGATACGGCGTCCAAGCGAGCGGGTCGAGCATCCAGTCGTAGAGTCGCGCGACCAGCGCCGGTGTCGGCACCCCGGCTTGTCGCATCAACTCGTGGTAGGCCATGCGATGCATCGCCGGATCCAGATCCCGCCGTTCCCATGCGAACCGGCCCTCCGCGTCGAAGACCGCACCGTCGCCGACCGGCCTGGTCATCCGATCCAGGATCGCATCCTGCTGCGACCGGTCCAGGGGTTTGCCATCGGCCCCGACCATATCGGCCCAGGTTTCATCGGGTTCCAGCCGGAACAGAGTGCCGGAGAAGTCGAAGAGAACTGCCTCGATCGCCACTGGGCCAGCCTACCGATGACGACGGTTGTCATTGGGGTCGAGCGGAATTGGCCTCAGCGCCCCCATTCCTCCGCAGATTTCGCGGAAATCGCTTCAGAATGGGCGCTCAATGCAATTGCCCGCTAACCGTTTTCGCTGAACTTACCAGCACTGGGAGCCCACAGCGCCGGATTTGCCGCGACGTTCGGCGATCGGCGATACAGTGCCGTCCATGAGTGGCACGCGAAGAACCTGGGTCAGCGCCGCGGCGGCGCTCACGCTCATCGTCGGCGTTGTCAGCGGATGTTCCTCCGACGACACACCCACGAGCGCGGCGTGTAGTGCGACGCCGAACGGAACCCCGGTGGTCGCGACCTCAGCGGGTGCGACTCCAGGCGCGACCAAGGATCTGAGCACCAATCCCGAGATCGCGACCGGCTACCGGTCCGATATGACGGCGGTGCGCACCAAGTCCTACGCGGTGTCCACGGCCAACCCGGTCTCCACCAAGGCCGCCTGTGAGGTGCTGAGCAACGGCGGCACGGCCGCGGATGCGCTCGTCGCGGCGCAGATGGTGCTCGGGTTGGTGGAGCCGCAGGCCTCCGGCATCGGCGGTGGCTCGTTCATGCTCTATTACGACGCGGCCAGCAAGAGCGTGGAGGCGTACGACGGTCGGGAGATCGCCCCCGCGGCGGCGACCGAGAATTATCTGCGCTGGGTCAGCGATACCGATCGCACCGAGCCGAAGCCGAGTGCCCGTGCGAGCGGACGCTCGATCGGCGTGCCCGGCGTCTTGCGCATGCTCGAACTGGCGCATCGCGACCACGGCAAGACCGCTTGGCGAGACCTGTTCGACCCGGCCGTCGGACTGGCCGATCGCGGCTTCCCCATCAGTCCGCGCCTGGCCGGTCAGATCGCCGAATCCGCCAAGGATCTCGCGGTGGACGAGTCCGCGAAGGCCTACTTCCTCAATCCGGACGGAACCCCGAAACGGGCCGACACCGTACTGACCAACCCGGCGATGTCGAAGACCTTGAACGCCATTGCCACCGACGGCGCGAATGCCTTCTACACCGGCGCTATCGCCCACGACATCGTCGATGCGGCCGGATCCGCCGCGGGCGGGCGTACCCCGAGCCTCATCACCGCCGACGACCTCGCCGGGTATCAGGCCAAGAAGCGGACCGCGCTCTGCACGAACTACCGCACGCACGAGATCTGCGGTATGCCCAGCCCGTCCTCGGGCGGCATTACCGTCGCGGCCACGCTCGGCATTCTGGAGAACTTCGACCTATCGCCGCTGAAGCCGGACAATATCGACCGCAACGGCGGCAAGCCGAAGGCCGAAGCGGTGCATCTGATCTCGGAGGCCGAGCGGCTCGCCTACGCCGACCGGAACAAGTACGTCGCCGATACGGATTTCATTCCACTGCCGGGTAATTCACCGCAGACCCTGCTGAACAAGGACTACCTGAAGCAGCGTGCCGGTCTCATCGATCCCGGCCACAGCATGGGCACCGCGCAGCCGGGCGATTTCGGCCCGGTGCCACTCGGTGTCGGCCCGCAGCCGCCCGAGCACGGCACCAGCCATATCTCGGTCGTCGATAAGTACGGCAATGCCGCCTCGATGACCACCACGGTCGAATCGGCCTTCGGATCATTCCATCTCGTCGACGGATTCGTGCTGAACAACCAGCTCACCGACTTCTCCGCCGATCCGCTCGGCACCGACGGCGCACCCGTCGCCAATCGCGTGCAGCCGGGTAAGCGGCCACGCAGCTCGATGAGCCCGACCCTGGTCTTCGACCACAATGCCGACGGCTCACGCGGCGATCTGACCCAGGTCGCCGGCTCCCCCGGTGGTTCGGTGATCATCCAGTTCGTCGTGAAAGCACTTGTCGGCGTGCTGGATTGGGGCCTGGACCCGCAACAGGCGGTGTCCGCGGTCGCGTTCGGCGCCGGAAACAGTCCGGCCACCGGTGTAGGCGGCGAGCATCCGGCCATCAACGCCACCGACAACGGCGATCACGACCCACTGGTCCTACGCCTGCGCGAACTCGGCCACCAGGTCTCGGTCGCCCCCCAATCCAGCGGCCTCAGCGCACTGCAACGTGACGGTGCCGAAGGCTGGATCGGCGGTGCGGATCCCCGACGCGAAGGCGCCGTCCTCGGCGACACCCGTTAACCCGCGGTTGCTCTATCCGGTCTGCGGCATCGGATAGAAGCATCGGGCCGTCGTCGAGCGCCAGGTCAGGCTGCATGAATCCCAGAACAGCGGTGCGCTGTTCGACGGCGAACCGCAATCGGACAGAAGTAGGTCATGAACGGATCGTCAGCGAATGCCTCGGCGACAGCTGACGTCCGGCGCCGACTACTCTTCGGCGGCGGTGTATTTCGCGCCGAGTGCGCGCAGTTTGTCCAAAGCCTCGACGGCGCGTTGCTTATCGTTGGAACGGATGGCCATGAGGGGGACGTAGTCGTCATCGACGAGTTCGAGGCGGGCCCAGGACTTTCGGTCCGGGAAGGAGACGCCGCGGATGTACTCCCAGGGGAATTCGGTGTCACCCAGGATGTTCCGCACCGAGACACCGCGCTTGCCGACACGGACGCGCGGCCGGGTCAGCAGGAGTACCGCCGCCGCACCGAGCACGCCGATGCCGATCATCGCGAATTGGTCCGCGAGCCGGAAATTCACACCGGTCGAACCGTGGCGCAACAGGATGCCGCCCGCGGTGAAACCGGCGACGAGCAGCACCGCCACGGTCCATGCGGTCCGCACCGCGCGATGCGGCCGCACCTCGAGCTCCCACTCGCCGGAGCCCGATTCGGCAGCCGCGGCCGGGCCTCTACGCCAGATGCGAACGACCGGCATGATCTACGGCCGCAGTGCGCGCAGCGTCAGCGCGGCATCGAGCGCTGCCGCGGCGGCCTGTTCGCCCTTGTTCTCGGCGGAGCCCGGCAATCCGGCCCTGTCCAGCGCCTCCGCCTCGTTATTGGTGGTCAGCACACCGTTGGCCACGGGCGTACCCGCATCGAGTGACACCCGTGTCAGGCCGGCGGTCACCGCATCACAGACGTATTCGAAATGCGGTGTGCCACCACGGATCACCACACCGAGCGCGACCACCGCGTCGTGGGAGCGGGCCAACTCCTGAGCGACCACCGGAAGTTCCATCGCACCCGCGCACCGGACCACGGTGATGTGCTCGACGCCCGCGTCCTTGGCCACCTGCTCCGCATTCGCGACCAGCGTGTCGCAGATCTGGGTGTGCCAGCGCGAGGCGACGATGCCGAGCTTCAGATCCTTGGCATCCGACAGCTCGAAGCTGGGTACGCCAGTGCCGCTCATGCCTGCGCCTCGCTGACGCTCGGCTCCGGCATGCGCGATGCACGCTGTGACATGGCTCGCTCGCTGCGCTCGCTCACTGGTGTCCCTTCCAGGCTGCGTCGAGGTGAGAAATCACTGGGCGGTCTCGCCGAGATCGAGTTCGTCCAGCCCGATCAGGTCGTGCCCCATCCGATCCCGCTTGGTGCGCAGGTACCGCAGGTTCTCGGCGTTGGCGCGCAACGGCATCGGCACCCGCTCGGTGATCTTCAGCCCGTAGCCGTCGAGTCCGACGCGCTTGGCCGGATTGTTGGTGAGCAGGCGCATCGACCGAATCCCGAGGTCCACCAGGATCTGTGCGCCGGTGCCGTAGTCGCGGGCGTCGGCGGGCAAACCGAGCTCCAGATTCGCGTCGACGGTGTCGTGGCCCGAATCCTGCAGCTGGTAGGCCTGCAGCTTGTGCATCAACCCGATGCCGCGCCCCTCGTGTCCGCGCATGTAGAGCACCACACCGCGCCCCTCTTGGGCCACCATCTCGAGTGCGGCGTCCAGCTGCGGACCGCAATCGCAGCGCAGCGAACCGAAGACGTCACCGGTGAGGCATTCGGAATGCACGCGCACCAGCACATCGTCGCCGTCATCGATATCACCGCGCACCAACGCGACATGTTCGACATCGTCGTAGATGCTCTGATAGCCGACGGCCTTGAATTCGCCGTGCGCCGTGGGGATCCTGGCCTCGGCGACCCGAATGACCTGCTTCTCGTGCTTGCGCCGCCAAGCGATCATTTCCGCGATGGAGATCAACGCCAAGTTGTGCTCGTCGGCGAAGACGCGCAGTTCCTCGGTGCGGGCCATATGGCCCTCGTCCTTCTGGCTGACGATCTCGCAGATGACACCGGCGGGCTGCAATCCGGCCATCCGCGCCAGATCGACCGCGGCCTCGGTGTGCCCGGGACGACGCAGCACGCCGCCTTCCTTGGCGCGCAACGGAACCACGTGACCGGGCCGGGTCAGATCGTCGGCCTTGGCGTTCGGATCGGCTAGTAGTCGCATGGTGGTGGCACGGTCCGCACCGGAGATACCGGTGGTGATGCCGTCCCTGGCATCGACCGAAACGGTGTAGGCGGTGCCGTGCTTGTCCTGGTTCTGCGCGTACATCGGCGGCAGGCCGAGCCGATCGCAGTCCTCACCCGTGAGCGGCACACAGATATAACCCGAGGTGTAGCGAATCATGAAGGCGACCAGCTCGGGGGTCGCCTTTTCCGCCGCGAAGATGAGGTCGCCCTCGTTCTCACGGTCCTCGTCGTCGACGACGACAACCGCCTTACCGGCAGCGATATCGGCGACTGCGCGCTCGATGGTGTCGAACCTGGTCACGTCTGTTGTGCTCCATCTCGATATAGGTGCCTGACATACAGTAGTCGACTGGTCATAGGCCGACGCCGAGCCGTCCGACCAGCCACCGCGGAGCGAGTCTTACGAGCGACGTTCGCGGCCAGTCGGCCGCGAACACGCCGCGCCGCAGGCGCGGAATCAGACAGCGCCGCGCTGCTGGAGGCGTTCGACGTACTTGGCGATGACATCGACTTCCAGGTTCACCTTGGCACCGACGGCGGCGGCACCGAGGTTCGTCATGGACAGGGTGGTCGGGATCAGCGAGACCTCGAACCAATCGCGGTTGCCGTCTGCGGCGGGCGCGTCGGCGATGCCGAGGCCCGAGACGGTCAGCGAGATGCCGTCGACGGTGATCGAACCCTTCTCCACTACATAGCGGGCGATCGTATCTGGCAGCGAGATCCGCACGACCTCCCAGTTCTCCGAGGGTGTGCGCGCGAGCACGGTCCCGGTGCCGTCGACGTGGCCCTGCACCAGGTGGCCGCCGAGCCTGCTGTTCAGCGCGGCCGCACGCTCGAGGTTCACCCGCGAACCCGTGCCGAGTCCGCCGATGCCGGAGCGGTTCAGCGTCTCCTGCATCACGTCCACGGTGAACGAGTCGCCGTCGACCACGTCGACAACGGTCAGGCAGACGCCGTTGACGGCGATCGAATCACCGTGTCCGGCATCGGAAGTGACCAGCTTGCCCCGGATCGTCAGCCGAGCGGCATCGGCCAGCTCTTCGGTGGCGACGATCTCGCCGAGTTCCTCGACGATGCCTGTGAACATGCCTTGACTCCCTGTCGCGTCGTTTCTACGGTTGCCGAACAGCCGGGATCGGACGACTATTCCCGCCGGTACGCCGATCCCTCCTCAGCCTAACGACGCCGGGTCGTAGACGACACCGCGGTTCCAACCAGCGGTCGGTCGATACCGCGGTTCGGCAAGCCCGCCGGGAAGCGGACCGCAGGGCAGCGCGAGCAGCGTCGAACCAGCGGCAGTTATTTTTCGAAGCGAAATAGTACGCATCCACGCGGAAATATCGCCGTTTCAGCGGCGACGACAATTATTCATTCCTGTTTCCGGAACCACACGAATGGATTTCATACGTGGCGCATAGTGTCGAACAGGTCGTAATACCCAGCGGAGACACGATTACACCAAAACCTTGCGCGGGTCCGAAAACGGTCGCAAGATTGTTATGTTGTTGATTCCTATCGTTCAACTTCGACCCGAGCAGTGCAGTGCGGAACGGTTCTACCCAGTCCGACGCGGTCCGGCGAGTTCGACCCAGGGAAATCCACCACTCGAGGAAGCCAGAGACAGCAGTGGGTCAAATCAGGTTCGATACCAACGGGGGTGTTGCGTGACCACTCTTGTCGATTCGACGCTGGAAGTTCGCTGTGTGCAGTATCGGCGCGAATTCCATATGCCGGCGTCGATCGACCCGACGTCCCGCCGCATCCTGCTCCATATCGGCACCCATTACGGCGCTATAACGATGCCCGCAGAGCTGGGCGAGCAGGTGCAGCAGCAGCTCACCCACACGCAGATCGCGGCACCGGTGGTGCACCATCCGCGAGCCAAGCGCTGGACCTTCATCACCGGCCCCGCCCGGCCCGATACCCTCAGCGCGGCCGTCTCCGCAGAGCTGTTCCGGCTCTACGCGACGGTCGCCTGTACCGGGAGCCAGGTCGTGCTGCCCTCACCGGATGACGAGCGCACCGGCTATCGCACTTGGATCCAGCCGCCGGAGAACGCGACGACCCTGCCACCGCTCAGCGCGGTGATCGAAGCGACACGTGCCATCGGCAGCCGGAAAGCGCCCGCCCGCTAGGAGATTCGCGAGCTAGGAGCTACGCAGCGCCGCGGCCTGCTGCCGCAGCTTTTCCACGGCAGCACCAGGATCGGTGGTGTTGTAGACCGCGGATCCGGCGACAAAACAATCGATGCCCGCCTCCGCTGCGGCCTCGATCGTGTCGGCATTGATGCCGCCGTCGATTTCCACGATCAAACGCAGCTCGCCCGCGTCCACCAGTCGACGCACGATCCGCGCCTTTTCCAGTACATGCGTGATGAACGACTGGCCACCGAAGCCCGGCTCCACACTCATCACCAGCAGTGTGTCGAAGTCGCGCAGGATTTCCAGATACGGCTCGATCGGCGTATTCGGCTTCACCGAAAGACCGGCCTTGGCGCCTGCCGCGCGAATATCTCGCGCGACTGCGATCGGATCGTCGGTCGCCTCGGCATGGAAGGTGACGTTGTACGCGCCTGCCTCCGCGTAGGGCGGAGCCCAGCGGGCCGGATCCTCGATCATCAGATGGCAGTCGAGCGGAATATCGGTGGCCTTCAACAGGCTTTCGACCACCGGGAGTCCGAGAGTGAGATTCGGCACGAAATGTGCGTCCATCACATCGACGTGCAACCAATCCGCGCCATGCACTGCATTCGCCTCATCCGCGAGGCGTGCGAAGTCGGCGGACAGGATGGACGGGGCGATCATCGGCGTGGTCGGGCGCGTAAACGTCGAAGAGGACACATCGCGGGAGCTTACCGGTACCTAGGGTTGCTCCGGCCGGGAGTGGGTAGCCTGCATAGGGTGATCAACATTTCGGCGGAACAGGGGCTCTACAGCACCCCGGTGGAGATTCGGGTGGCTGCGTCGGTGACGCAGCTGCCGATCGTGCGCGGGCTCGCCGAAACACTGGTGCTGCTCAGCGATTTCACCCTCGATGAGGTGGCCGACATCCGGCTGGCCGTGGACGAGGTGTGCTCGACGCTGATCGCGGTCGCAGCACCGGCGACCAGCCTGCACTGCCGGTTCACCGTGGGTGACACCGAATTGCTCGTCAAGGTCACCGGCCTCGCCGGGACGGAGGGGCTGCCGGATCAGCGCAGCTTCGGCTGGCATGTGCTGCGCACCCTCACCGATGAAGTACAAGCGACACAGGACCCATTCGACTCGGCCGCATCCGGATATCCGACGACGGTGGAGTTCCGTCGGGTCCGGGGGAAAGCGTAGTGGCGGACGAGAACACCGTGTCCGACGCCGAGCGAGACGACGACGCCGAACCCGTGCTGACCGAAGAGGCCGCCGAGGAAGTCGAAACCCTCCAGGCGTCCGGCGCGGGGTACGACGATGTCGGCGCGCTGTTCGAGCAGCTCGCCGCCGCCAAACCGGGTACCGCGCGGCATACCGCACTGCGTGCCGAGCTGATCAGCCGGTGCATTCCACTCGCGGACCACATCGCCCGCAAATTCAGTGGGCGCGGTGAGCCGTTCGATGATCTCACGCAGGTGGCACGGGTCGGTCTGGTGCACGCGGTGGACCGTTTCGATATTTCCCGGGGCTCGAACTTCCTGTCCTTCGCGGTGCCGACGATCATGGGTGAGGTGCGTCGCTATTTCCGCGACAACACCTGGGCCATGCGGGTGCCGAGACGGGTGAAGGAGACCCATCTGCGCATCGGCGCGGCCATCGACGCGCTCTCGCAATCCCTCGGCCGCTCCCCGACCGCGAAAGAGATTGCGGCCGAACTCGATGTGGATCCCGACGAGGTGACCCAGGCCGTCATCGCGGGCAACGCCTACCAGCCGAGTTCCATCGATGCCGCCTCACTCGGGCGCGATACCGAGGCATCGCTGCTGGATACCCTCGGCGAGGAGGAATCCCAATTCGACCGGGTCGAGGAGTATGTCGCGATCCGTCCGCTGCTGGCTGGACTCCCGGAACGCGAACGCCGCATCCTCACCATGCGGTTCTTCGAATCGATGACGCAGACCCAGATCGCCCAGCGCATGGGTATCTCGCAGATGCACGTCTCGCGCATTCTTGCGAAAACCCTTGCCCGCCTGCGCGAACAGTCGGCCCGCGACTGAGCGGAGTCAGCGTGCCTGCTGTTTGCGGAGTTTCGCGGGCGCTGACAACCACCAGGCGGCGTCGAGCAGCTCGCGCAGGTGATCGGGCTCGATCCGGTCGAGGTCGATGAGGATGTAGGGATATCCGTCATAGTGCGAGGTGGTGTAGAAGGCCGGGTCACCGGAGGTGAGCATGGCCTCCTTCTCCGCCATCTCGCACAGCAGCACAAGTCCGCCCTCGGCCTCCGACCGCAACCGCGCGAACCCCTTACCGCTCACCTTCAGCGCGGGACTGCGCCACCACGTCGATTCCGCCACCTCGGGCAGTTCGGTCGCCAGCGCCACCACCTGCTCCCATGTCATCGCCATGCGATCAGTCTGCGCCGCCGACCTGCCCGAGTCTTGGACGAATGTCGCCTCGGACTGTGGACCTCCTGTGGTCTTTCCAGGCCGACCGATGCAAGGCCCGACGCGATGTTGATGCGGCACGCGCGACGATGCAGCGCGACAAACCGCAAGCGGCACAGTCTGCTACCAAGCTGACTGCCAACGGGACCCTGGAAAGTTGCCAGAGGTGCCTCGGATCAGGTGCTATTCGACATGCGACGCAGCACAGCCACGAACATGGCGTCGCCACCCGGCGGTGCGGATCCCATGCCGCACCTGGCACGAACTCGCGACCCGTCGCCGCTCGATTGCCGAGCCCAATGTCGCAGACCGCTGGGCGCGTCTCCGATCAGGTGCTACTCCACAGGCTTGCGCAAGGCGGCCAGGAACATGGCGTCGGTGCCGTGGCGGTGGGGCCAGAGTTGGGCGCCTGGGCCATCGCCGATATCGGTGACGCCGGGAAGGAGGTCGCGGGTGTCGAGTTGGATGGCGCCGGTGCGGCGGGCGGCGTCTGCGACAACGGTGACCGTCTCCAGAAGGTGTGGGGAGCAGGTCGAATAAAGGACTACGCCGCCGGGGCGCAGGAGATCCCATGCGGCGGCGAGGAGTTCGCGCTGCAGGACGACCAGTTCGGCGACGTCGGCGGGCGTGCGCCGCCAGCGGGCCTCCGGGCGGCGACGCAGTGCGCCGAGGCCGGTGCACGGTGCGTCGACGAGGATGCGGTCGTAGCCGGGAGTGAGGCCACTATTGCGGCCGTCGGCGACGTGCACGTCGACGGGTAGGTCTTGGACCGTCTTGCGGACCAGCTCGGCGCGGTGTTCTGCCGGTTCGACCGCGTCGACGCGGTGGCCGTCGATTGCGGCGATCGCGCCGAGCAGGGCCGCCTTGCCGCCGGGGCCTGCGCACAGGTCCAGCCAGCGGCCGTTGTCCGGACCGTCCAGTTCTGCGCGGGTCAGCGCGAGTGCGACGAGTTGACTGCCCTCGTCCTGTACTGCCGCCATACCTTCACGGACCGGCTCCAGCTTGCCGGGGTCGCCGCCGCTGTCGAGGTAGACCGCGTACGGCGACCACTTGCCCTCTTCGCCGCCCGTCACCAGGGCCAGTTCCTCGGCGGTGATATCGCCGGGACGAGCCACCAGATGCACGATCGGACGAGCATCGTCGGCTGCCAGCACGTCCCGCAGTTCCCCGGCCCGCGCGCCGAGCGCATCCGCGAATGCCTGCGCGATCCACACCGGATGCGCGAATTCGAATGCCAACCGGCCCACCGGATCTCGCGGCGCGAGCTCGTCCACCCACTCGTCGACGGACTTCTCCCCCGCCCGCCGCAGCACGGCATTCACGAAACCCGCTTTGCCCGCACCGAATTCCGTGCGCGCCAATGCCACCGAGGTATCCACCGCGGCATGCGCCCCGATCCGGGTACGCAGCAACTGGTACACCCCGAGCCGCAGCACATCCAGCAGCGGCCCATCGATCTCGTCAACCGGCCGCCCAGCGCCCGCCGCGATCACCGCGTCCAGCAGCCCGAGTGAACGGCAGGCCCCGTAGGTCAGTTCAGTCGCCAACGCCGCATCCCGCCCCGAAATACGCCGGTCGCGCAGCAGCCCGGGCAGCACCAGATTCGCGTAAGCGTCCCGCTCCCGCACCGCCCGCAACACGTCGCGCGCCACCAGCCGCACCGGATCGCCGTGTGCTACCGAATCCTTTTGCCGCCCACGACCTTTCGATGCGGCGGCACGCGTGTCCGCGCCACCGGTTCGGCCGCCTCGGCCTGCCGCCGCAGCCGAGCCCTGAGCACGGTTCGAACGCCGCTCATCACCACCCGCAGCTTGTCGCCCCTCGTTCGATCCCGCCGAACCGGACTTCGCCGAGCGGTTGACCCGCCGCTGCCCGCCGGACGCGGCATCGCTCTCGTGTGCACGAGCACGCCGGTCCGCTGAAGATGACGCGCCCCCGCGCCGGTCATCGCCGGACCGTCGCGCGTCCCGGGTGCTGTCATCCCGCGCCGAAGACCGCCTGGTGGCATCGCCACGCCTCGCCGGCTCGTCCTGCCCGCCGGCTCGACCGCCCTGCCATCCACCGCGCGCCGAGCCTTTGCCCGGCGCCGAGCCCGAACCTTTGCGCTGCGACGAACTGTCCCCCGATGATGCGGACTTGCGCTGATCGGTCATATTCCGCCGCTCTGATTGGGTCCGCGGCACAGCGCCGCGGATCTGGTCGGTGCGCCACGGTCGGGCTTCCTCGTCGCGCCGTATGGACTGCGAATTCTTCTGTTGTGCACCACTTTTCGCTGACGTCGCGCGGGCGAGCCAACCAGCGTCGACTGCGGACTCGCGATTCGGCGTGGTCACTCGACCACCGCGCCGGCCTGCAGGCGCGCACCGCGGGCCCAGTCGAGAGCCGACATCATGCGTTTACCTTGCGGCTGAACCTGATCGAGGCGGACCGCGGTGGTTGCGGTGCCCACGAAGACCCCGGACTTGCGGACCTCGATCGTCCGTTCCGGCAGGACTTCCTCGACCATCTCGACGGGACCGACCTTCAAGCGGGTGCCGTTCACCTCGGTCCAGGCACCGGGTGCGGGGGTGACCGAGCGAATGCGGCGGTTGATCGCCAGCGCGGGCTGATCCCAGCGGATGTGCCCGGCCTCGACCGGCACCTTGGGTGCATAGGAAACACCGTCATGCGCTTGTGGAACCGCCTGCAGTGTCCCGTCTTCCACGCCGTCGAGCGTTTTCTCGAGCAGCACCGCCCCGGCATTCGCGAGCCGGTCGAGCAACGCGCCCGCGGTATCGGTCACCGCGACCTTCTCGGTCACCACACCGAAGACCGGGCCGGTGTCCAGGCCCGCCTCGATCTGGAACGTGGACGCGCCGGTGATCTCGTCGCCCGCGTCGATCGCCGCCTGCACCGGAGCCGCGCCGCGCCATGCGGGCAGCAGCGAGAAGTGCAGATTGATCCAGCCGAAGCGCGGAATATCGAGCAACTGCTGCGGCAGCAGCGCACCGTAGGCCACGACCGGACAGCAGTCGGGCGCCAGTTCGGTGAGCTGCTCGATGAATTCTGGCTCGGCCGGGCGCCGCGGCGTCAGCACGGGAATACCGTGCTCATCGGCGAGCCGCCCGACCGGCGACCGCTGCACCTTGCGTCCGCGCCCCGCGATGGCATCGGGGCGGGTCAGCACGGCGAGCACCTCGTGCCGCTCCGAATCGATGAAACGCTGCAGCGACGGGACCGCCGGTTCCGGTGTGCCCGCGAAGACGATGCGCATCAGCGACCCCGTCCGAACGGTCCGGCCTCGGTCGAGCCGAGCGCACGCGAACTGCGCACGGTGATACCCGCACTGAACCAATCGGATTCGCGAATGGTGCGCATCGCCTCCTTGCGCTGCGCGGGATCGAGCCGATCGATGAACAGCACACCGTCCAAATGATCGGTCTCGTGCTGTACGCAGCGGGCCAGCAGGCCCTCGGCCGCGAATTCCACCGGCTTACCGTTCACATCGACACCGGCGGCCCGCACCCGCAGCGCGCGGCGCGTGTCATAGCGCAGCCCAGGAATGGACAGGCAGCCCTCGGGCCCGACCTGCTCCTCCGCACCCACTACCTCGTAGGTCGGATTGATCAGATGCCCCCTGGCGTCCTCGGTGTCGTAGACGAAAACCCGCAGCCCGACGCCGATCTGCGGCGCGGCCATTCCGACCCCGCCGTCATCGTGCATGGTCTCGGTCAGGTCGGTGACCAACTGCCGCAGCTCACGATCGAATTCGGTGACCTCCGCCGCACGTGATCGCAGGATGGGATCGCCGAAGAGGCGAACGGGCTGAATGGTCACGGTGGCGGCTCCCCAAAACGATGAACACGGTCGATTCATTCTAGAGAGCGACACCGTTCACACCGATCTCCCCGACCGAACGGGAAAAAGCTGGTAGAACTCCAATGCGGTCCGGGCGGGGTGTTCACCCCTCCGCCCGGCCGCCTGTGCTTGTCAAGCTTATTTCCGGCTTGTTTCCAAGCACGCTGAACGTCGACCGCGTCGCCGAACCGACGTAGCGTCGATGGGGTGATTGTTCCTGAGCACCTGCCGACCACCGTCGGCGAGTTGCGCGCGGGCGGCCATCTGCCGCGCAGCGTGAAGTCCGAGATTCGCGAGAACCTATTGTCCCGGTTGGCTTCCGGTGACGATCCGTGGCCGGGCATCGTCGGCTTCGATCGGACCGTCCTGCCGCAGCTGGAACGTGCACTGCTGGCCGGCCATGATGTCGTACTGCTCGGTGAGCGCGGCCAGGGCAAGACCCGGCTGCTGCGCACCATGATCGGCCTGCTCGACGAGTGGACACCCGTCATCGCGGGTACCGAACTGGGCGAGCATCCGCTCGCGCCGATCAGCCCGGCCGGTCGCCGATTGGCCGAGGAGTTGGGCGAGGACCTGCCGGTCACCTGGCGGCACCGTTCCGAGCGTTACGCGGAGAAACTCGCGACTCCGGACACCTCGGTCGGTGACCTGATCGGCGATGTCGATCCGGTCAGGGTGGCCGAGGGCCGTAGCCTCGGCGACCCCGAGACCATCCACTTCGGGCTGGTACCGCGCGCGCACCGCGGCATCGTCGCCATCAACGAATTGCCCGATCTCGCCGAACGCATCCAGGTCGGGTTGCTGAATGTGATGGAGGAGCGCGATATCCAGGTCCGCGGTTACACCCTCCGACTACCTCTCGACGTGCTGCTCGTCGCCACCGCCAACCCCGAGGACTACACCAACCGAGGCCGGATCATCACCCCACTGAAGGACCGGTTCGGCGCGGAGATCCGCACCCACTATCCGTTGAGCGTGCCGGCCGAGGTGGCGCTGGTCCGGCAGGAGGCCGAATTGGTGGCCGAGGTCGGCGACCCGCTGATCGAGGTGCTCGCCCGATTCGTGCGGCACCTGCGCGAATCGTCCGCGATCGACCAGCGCTCCGGCGTATCCGCCCGATTCGCGGTGGCCGCCGCCGAGACGGTGGCGGCTGCCGCACTGCGCAGATCGGCGCTCACCGGCGAGCGTCCCGCGGTCGCGCGACCCGTCGACCTCGAATCCGTGCCCGCGGTATTGCGCGGCAAGCTGGAATTCGAGTCCGGAGAGGAAGGTCGGGAGCAGGAGCATCTCACACACCTGATGCGGCGTTCGTTCGCCGAGGCCGGGAGTGCGCTGCTCGGTGGCCTGAATCTGCGGCCGTTGGCGGAGGCGGTCGGCGACGGTCATCTGGTCACCACCGGCGAACGCGTCCCTGGCAAGGATGTGCTCTCGGCGTTGCCGGAACTGCCTGTCCTGCACGAGGTGGCCCGTCGGCTCGGCGTCGGCGCCGACGAACCGCCGGCCCGCATCGCGTCCGCGGTCGAATTCGCGCTGGAAGCCCTTTATCTGGCTCGTCAGATAGCCAAGGACTCCGACGACGGCGTCGCGGTGTACGGCTCATGACCGCGTCCGACCGCTATGCCTACGGGCCCTATCACGACGGACCCGATCCACTGGCGCCTCCGCTCGATCTGCGCGAGGCGCTGGACCAGATCGGCCGCGACGTGATGGAGGGCAGCTCCCCCCGCTCCGCACTGGAGGAGTTGCTGCGCCGCGGTATGCGCGAAATGCGGGGGCTCGATGAGCTCACCCGGCAGGTGTGGCAGCGCCGCGCCGAGATCAGTCGCCGACACCGGCTCGACGGCACCCTGCAACAGGTCCGTGAGCTGCTGGAACAGGCTCTGAAAGCCGAACGCCGCGAACTGTTTCCGGATCCCTCCGACGATGCCAGATTCGCCGAGGCACAGCTGGATGCCTTGCCGCCGAGCACCGCGGCCGCCGTCAACGAACTCGCCGATTACCAATGGCGATCCGACACCGGCAGGGAAAGCTACCAGAAGATCCGCGACCTGCTCGGTCAGGAACTGCTCGAATCCCGGTTCCAGGGCATGAAACAGGCCCTCGAGAACACCACTCCCGAGGATGTCGAGCGCGTCGGACGGATGCTATCGGATCTGAACGACCTGCTCGCGGCGCATGCGAGAGGCGAAGACACCGAACAGCAGTTCGCCGAATTCATGGCCGAGCACGGCGAATTCTTCCCGGAGAATCCGCGCGATACCGACGAACTGATCGACGCGCTCGCCGCCAGGTCCGCCGCTGCCCAACGCATGCTGAACTCGATGTCCGCCGAACAGCAAGCCGAACTCGCCGAGCTGATCGGGCAGGCATTCGGCGATCCGCGCGTTGCCCAGCAGGTCGCCGCCCTCGACGCCGCGCTGCGGGCGCTGCGGCCGGGCGAGGACTGGGACTCCGCCCAGCGGTTTCGGGGCAACGATCCATTGGGCCTGGGTGCGGGCACCCAAGCCCTGCAGGATCTCGCCGAACTCGACGCGCTCGCCGAACAACTCAGCCAGTCCTATCCGGGCGCCAGCCTCGAGGATATCGATCTGGACGCCCTGGCCCGCCAACTCGGCGACGACGCGAGCGTGGATGCCGCCCGATTGGCCGAACTGGAACGCGAACTGCGCAGACAGGGCGTATTCGAGCGAGCACCGGACGGCTCACTTCGGTTGACGCCCAAGGCTTTACGACGGCTCGGCGAGACCGCGCTGCGCGATGTCATCGGACAGTTGCGGTCCCGGCGCGGCGAGCGGGATACCCGGTTGGCCGGTGCGGCGGGCGAGCCGACCGGCGCCACCCGGGCATGGCAGTTCGGCGATGCCGAACCGTGGGACGTGCCGAGGACGGTGCGCAATGCGGTGCTGCGGTCGATGTCGGTGGGCCGTCGCGGCGTCACGCTCGACGTGTCCGATGTCGAGATCATGGAAACCGAACAGCGCTCCCGGGCCGCTGTTGCGCTCTGCGTCGACACTTCATGGTCGATGGTGCAGGAGGGCAGATGGCTGCCGATGAAACGCACTGCCCTCGCGGTACATCAGCTGATCAGCACCCGGTTCCGCTCCGACGCGCTGAGCCTGATCACCTTCGGTCGGCACGCCACCACCGTCGATATCGGCGAACTGACTGCGCTGGAAGGCGTTTGGGAACAGGGCACCAACCTGCACCACGCATTACTGCTGGCCGCACGCCATCTGCGCAGACATCCGGACGCGGTGCCGGTTGTACTCGTCGTGACCGATGGCGAGCCGACCGCGCACCTGGAACCGAACGGTGCGGCGTACTTCAATTGGCCGACCGCACCGCGCACCCTGGCCGTGACAATGGCCCAGGTCGACGCCCTGGCCAAGCTCGGCGCATCGGTCACCGTCTTCATGCTCGGCGAGGATCCGAGCCTGGCCGCATTCGTCGATTTGGTGGCCCGCCGCAGCGGCGGTCGCGTCGTCGCCCCGGACCTGGACGGACTCGGCGCCGCCGTGGTCAGCGACTACCTGCGCGGCAGGCGCGGTTGATCCGCTAGTCGTCGACCACGACCACCTTTCCGGTGGCATGGCCTTCCTCCTGGTAGCGCACGGCCGCCGGTATTTCGGTGAAGGGATATGTCCGGTCGATAACCGGGGTGATCTTTCCGTCCTCGATGAGCTCGGTAAGCTCCATGAGGTTTTCCCTGTTGCGAGTGCATCGCGTGACCTCCGCCAGCGCGACTCGCTGCGAGATGAACGGCGCGAGCGCCAACGCCGCGAACATCCGTCCGGCGGGTTGCACCCAACGACCCGCCGGCCCGCCGACCGCGACATAGGTGCCCTTGGCGGTCAGCACACGGCGACATGCCGACATCGAGCGGCTTCCCGCGATATCCACCAGCAGGTCGTAGCGCTGCCCGCTGCGCGTGAAATCCGCTGCGGTGTAGTCGATTACCGCATCCGCCCCGAGCGAGCGGATCAGCTCCATGTTCCGCGTGCCACAGATACCGGTGACCACCGCGCCGAACGCATGCGCGAGTTGTACGGCGAACGTGCCGACACCTCCCGACGCACCGTTGATCAATACCCGCTGCCCGGGCTGGATCCGTCCCTCGTCACGCAGGGCCACCAGTGCGGTATTGGCCGCCAGCGGTACCGCGGCCGCCTGCTCGAACGACAGGTTCTCGGGCTTCGGCGCCAATTCGTTTTCCCGCACGCATACGTACTCGGCGAAGCCGCCCCCTTTGAGCATCGCGAATACCTCGTCGCCGGGCTGGAATCCGGTAACCGCTGTGCCGACAGCTTCGACCACTCCCGCCACGTCCGCGCCAAGGATGGCGATGGACGGCTTGCGCAATCCGACGCCGCCACTCATCAGCCGCGCGATATACGGCTCGCCGCGTAGGAAGTGCCAGTCATAGGGCTGGACCGAGGTGGCACGCACGCGAACCAATACCTCGTCTTCGGCCGGTGCCGGCTGGTCGATATCGGTGAGAGCCAGCTGTTCCGGTGGTCCGAATGCGCGAAGGGCATAGGCCTTCATCATGTTCTCCTCAGATCTCGGCACCGAGACGCCGCCCGCGCTCATGCGCCTTACAACGTAAGGTACCCTTACGTTGTAAGGCGCGTCAATGGCTGCCGCGAGTGATGCCGACCGAAGTCGTTGCAGATCAAGCAGTCTCACGCAGGCGGTCGAGACCGTCGAGAATCAGATCCAGCGCGAATTCGAATTCGAATTGGTCATCACACCAACCCAGCGTCGAGTCCGGATCGTCGTGGGCGACCTCTCGCAACATCCCGACCAGATTCGGCAGCGCCTCGGCCATTCCATCGAGCGCGGCCATGGCTTCGGCATCCATCGGCCCGTCGCCGGGATCGAACAACTCCTGGGTGAAACCCAGTGCCCGACTACCGAGCACATGCATCGCGTGATGGGTCTGGTCGTAGGAGAAGCCGCCTTCGCGCATCAGCCCGAGCAGGCCGTCGTAGTAGCGCAGCACTGCCTGGCTGGTATTGGTCCGCGTCTGGAAAACACCCGGCGCCCAAGGATGTCGGAGCAGCACCTCGCGTGCGGACAGAATCCGCTGCCGCACGGCCTGCTTCCACGCGGCGCCGGCAGCGGGCACATCGATGTCGGCAACGACCTCGTTGATCTCCCCCGCGATGACGTCGACGACGCCGTCCAGCACGTCTTCCTTGTTGGCCACGTGGTGATATAGCGACATCGCCTCGACCCCGAGCAGTTCCGCCAACCGACGCATCGTCAGCGCTTCGATACCACTCGTGTCAGCGACGCCGATTGCCGTGGAAAGTACTCGCATCCGGCTCAATGGGATTCGAGACTCGACTTCGGCCGCCACTTACGCATCCTCCCATACGGCGTAAGCCCGGCATGGACGGCCGAGCCGGGCGGAGGGTCGACACTCCGCCCGGTCGACCGAACGGCGGCCGTCAGGAATGTCCGGCGATGATGACCTCGGGAATGCCGGTGCCGAGCGGCACCTCTCGGCACGTCGGAGCCGGTGCGTGGACCGGGTCCAGCGTCCGCAGCAATAGTTCCTGCACGAATGGGTCGTAGACCATGTGGAAGTGACCGGTCTGGTCGATCGCGCATTCGTCCTGCAGTGCGATGTTCTCCACGTTCGGGCCGTGCAGTGCGATATTGCTGAACGGCTGGATCATCTCGTCGACGCGGCTGCCGATGGTCACATAGTGCGGGCCGGGCACCGTGTCACCGCCCGCATTGAGTTCGACCATCAGCGGCGAGCCCTGCACCTGCTGCACCGCCGCGAGTGAGGTGACCTGCGCGAAGGCCTGCAGCGCACCCGGAATCGCCTGCGCCACCGGCACCAGTCCATACATCACCCCGCCGTAGCTCGGCGATGCGAGGCCGATCCATTGACCGACCTTCGGCGCGCCACCGAGCTTGTTCACGTAGTAGCGAGTGACGTTGGCGCCCTGGGAAAATCCGACGATATCGACCTGGGTGGCATTGGTGGCGGCCAGTACCTGGTCGACGAATGCGCCGAACTGGTAGGCGCTCACCCACATGTCCTCGGTGCCCCAGGTGTCTTTGCCCGGTGCACCGCCATAGTTGAGTGCGAAGACACAGAAGCCGAGCGCCGAGATCTGCGGGCCGATGGCCGCCCAGTCGGAGTACGCCGAGGAATCGGTGCCGTGCGCCAGGACGACCGGGCGGGGATGTTCGGCGGTCGGCTTGCAGTCGAAGTTGTTGGTACCAGCCGGGGCAACGTTCTTGTGCGCCTTCTGATACACCGCCGCGGCCAGATGGTCCGATTGGGACGGACCGATCTGGGTGGGTACATCCGGCGGGCGATATCCGGCGATCTGGCCACTCACCGGCGCAGGATCAGCCGGTTCGGCACTTGCTATGGGTGCCGCGCCGGAGCCGAAGAAGACGGCTCCGGCCAAGACGCCGGCAGACACTACGCGCCTGAACTGTGATACTCCCCAACCCCACTGACCGCTCGGCTGTTCCATATCACAATGATGTACCCGATCCGCTCGAAAAGTGCACGCTCAGGCGGCGTTTCACACTGCCATCACTTTTCGGGGGCGTCGTCCTCGGCGAGAATGCGGTATAGCGATTTACGCGCATCGGTGAGCACCTCCGCGGCCCGAGCCGCCTGTTGCGGAGTACCCGCCGCCGCGACCTGAGCGGCCGCACCCATCAGCTGTCCGATCAGCGCACGCAGATCCATCGCCTGAGTGCCGACGTCCTCCTTGACATCGGCCCAGGGATCGCCGAGTTCGTCCCGATGCTCGGCGACGTAGGTCTCGCCCGCGTCGGTGAGCTTCGCGGTCTTGCGACCGGCGACCTTCTCGATGAGCACCAGACCCTCGTCCTCGAGCTGCGCGAGCGCCGGGTAGATGGATCCCGGGCTCGGGCGCCAGACATCGTCGCTGCGCTCCCTGATCTGCTGGATCAGCTCGTAGCCGTGCATCGGACGCTCGGTGAGCAGCAACAACACCGCGGCACGCACGTCACCGCGCCTGCCGCGGCCACCGCGGCCACGCCCACGTCCGAATCCCGGACCGAAGCCGGGCCCGAAACCAGGACCGAAGCCCGGTCCGAACTCGGGTCCGAAACCGTGCCGCCCACCGCGGCGATGCTGGCGACGACCGGCGTCGCCCTCGTCGTGACCAGGCTTCCGCCAGCGACCACGACCTCTGAATTCTCCGTATTCGATGTTCTCCATGTCAGCCTCCTTGGGCCCTCGTGTATATCTCATGCTATCGACGATATATCGGCAATGCATCGCATGCAAGGGTGATCGGCGACACGAACCGACCGGGCGCTCTGAAACTAGGAATGGGCCGCGCATCGGTCGATGCGCGGCCCGCATAGCGACTGGTCAGATGAGCGGTTTGCCCTGGTGGAACAAGTCACCGCCGAATGTCGCATGCAAGTCAGGACACAAGTGGCGGCCGGCACCCAACTCCGCGGAAGCCCGACGGAACACGGTGTGGCAGCCGGACACTCGCCAGCGTCTCGGCGTCGCGAACCGAGAGTTACCGACCAGGCGCTCATCAACCCGGGAAAACTCCACTATGGCGCAAGCGAATCGATCCAGCGCTCGAGCCGATGCCCCTCGGTCACCATGAGTTCCGGATCACGGAAGGTATTGGTCAGCAACGAGATCCCCTGATAGGCGGCGAACAGCGCAACCGCGAGTTCCCCCGCATCCACGCGACCCATTGCCGTGAACTGCTGCTCGATCCAGTCGAGCAGCGTGCGAATACTCGCCGCTGACGCCAACTCCAGGCCGTCGCCACGTTTACCCAGCTCCGAGGCCAAAGTCCCAGTGGGGCATCCGAATTGCACGGCGCGGTCACGCTGGTCCACCCAGCCTCGGACCAGCGCCTGCAGCCGGTCTTGCGGCTCGTCGTACTGCTCGAGCACGGCAATCAACTCCTGCAGCGTCTGCGCGTGCGCGCCGAGTGCCGCCTCGACCAGCTGATCCTTGGTCTTGAAGTAGTAGTACACATTGCCGAGCGGAACATCGGCGACCCGCGCGATATCGCCGATGGTCGTCTTCTCGACGCCCTGCTCGTGAAACACCTGAGCGGCCGCGGCGGCGAGGCGTTCACGCTTGCCCGCCTTGGGCGTCGCGCGCCGACCTTCGACTGAGTTAGTCACACAACTAACTATAGACAAGCATCGGATCCATCGGCTACCTTCGCTTAAGTCAGCCAACTAACTCAGGAGTGAACGTGATCGTAGTGACCGGAGCGACCGGCAATATCGGACGTACCCTCGTGCGCCACCTCGCCGCCGCCGGTGCGCAGGTGACCGCCGTATCCCGCGGGAATCAGGACATCGTCGTGCCCGACGGCGTGCGGCATCGGCGGGCCGATCTCGCCGATCCCGAAAGCCTCTCCCCCGCAGTCGAAAACGCGGATGCGCTCTTCCTGCTGCTGACCGGGCCGCAGCTGGTTACCGGACCCCATCCGGCGCGGTTCATCGAGGTCGCCGCGGCGGGTGGAGTCAAGAAGGTGGTGCTGCTGTCGTCGCAGGCGACGGGTACCCGGCCCGGACTGGCCTCACATGCTCGACTGCATGCGTTCGAGTCCGCGCTGCAGCGATCGGAGTTGGACTGGACGATCCTGCGGCCCACCGGATTCTTCTCCAACACCTACGCGTGGATCGAGTCGATCCGGGCCGAGCAGGTGATTGCCGCCCCCTTCGCCGATACCGCACTGCCCGCCATCGATCCCGAAGATATCGCCGAGGTCGCCGCAACCGTATTACGCACCGACGGCCACTCCGGACGCACCTATGAACTGACCGGTCCCGCCGCGATCAGTCCGCGCAAGCAGGCCCAAGCCGTCGAAGAGGCGTTGGGAATTTCGTTGCAATTCGTCGAATTGACCCGTGATCAGGCGCGTTCCGGCATGTTGCGATTCATGCCAGAGGATGTGGCGGATGGCACGCTCGATATCCTCGGCGCGCCGACACCGGCCGAGCAGCAGGTCAGCACCGATGTCGAGCGGGTGCTCGGACGGCCCGCGACATCGTATGCCGAATGGGCGCAACGCAATCGCGCCATCTTCGGCTGACCTTCGCCGCCAACTCGAATCTGGTACTCGCCCTCGCGATCTCGTACATCGGCGCCGAGGGAGAGCAGCTTGTCGTCGAACGAAGCCGCGTCAGTGGTGGTCGCCGTCCCGGCCGCGGGTCTACACGGGGGTCGTGCCAGGGCGAGACCACTGCGGTACCGGGCAGCTGGTCGGGCCGCGGCGAGGGCGTCGCCCGCCCGGGTGTGGGCCTTCTCGCGGACCAGCAGCTCGTCCCGGGCGGCCTACCAGGTGGCCAGGTCAACCACAGACGGCTTTCAAGTTCACAGGACCGCGCTCTTGCTTGTTCGCGCCCGTTCTCTGGGCGAGTTGGGCGTGGTCGCCGGCGACGATGAGCGCGACGGTCTCGTCGGGGGATCAGCCGATATCGACCGGGTCGATTTGGACGCGCAGGGGGGCGTCGGAGCGGTGGGTGCTGCGGACGGCCTGGGCGGCCGTGAGGGCGCGGGCGAGAGTGGCGCCGGCGGTGCGGTGTACGCGCAGGAGCATGCGTTCGACTTCGGCGGGAGTATCGCCGCTGTCGAAGGGTTTGCGGGCGCCGGGCGGGAGGGGTACCGGGCCGAGGATGTCGACATGGTCGGGAAGCTTTGCGGCGGAGAGCAATTCGGCGATGGAGTCGGCGGTGCCGTCGATGGCGGCCATGCGGACGGCAGGTGGGAAGCCGACCTCGGCGCGGCCGGCCACCTCGGCGCGGGCGTGGCCGACCGGATCCCAGCGCAGTAGCGCCTGGACCGTGGGTAGCGAAGGTTCGGCCATCACGATGACCTGGCCGTGATTGCGCACCAGGGTGGCCGCCGACATCCAGCGACGCAGAGTGTCCTCGGCGGCGCGCAGGTCCGCCCGGCTCAGCAGCGCCCATCCGTCGAGCAGCAGGGCGACGCCATAGCCGCCGGGCAGCACCGGTTCGGCGCCGACCGTCGCCACGATCACCTGCGGTCCCGGTTCCACCGTGTCGAGTACCGCGCCGCCGCTGGATCCGCGAATCGGTACGCCGGGAAAGGCCCGACCGAGTTCCTCGGCGGTCCGGGCCGCACCGATCACCACCGCTCGTAGCGCTCTGGAAGCACAAGCAGGACAGCGGAAGGCGGCCTCGGTGATACCGCACCAGCGACATGCTGGACTGTGCGCGGTCTCGCCGCGATGCCCAGCTCGCCCATCCGGCAAGGAAAGTGGGCCATTGCAGTGCCGACATCGTGCGGGCGTACGGCATTTCGCGCAGGCCAGCGCCGGGATGTATCCGCGCCGCGGCACCTGCACCAGCACCGCGGCACCTTCCTTCAGCGCGGATCGCGCGGCAGCGTAACCAACGGCGGGAATGCGGACCGCACGCGCGACCGGGTCACGCTCCATCGCGATATCGGAGTCACCCGGTGCGCTGATGCGTGGGGAAAATTTGCGCACCACAGCACGATCGGCGACCAGGTCGTGCGCCCACTCCGAATCGACCACGGCCTGGATCTCCGCCGTCCGCGCGAACCCTGCCGCGACGAATGCCGCCCCGGTGTCATGTGCCCGCAGCATCGCGACCTCGCGCGCATGCGGATACGGCGCTCGAGGCTCGGCATAGGTGTCGTCGCCGTCGTCCCAGATCGCGATCAACCCGAGATCAACTGCGGGAGCGAACACCGCACTGCGCGTACCGACAATCACCCGTGCGGTCCCCCGCAATGCCGCCAGCCACCGCCGATACCGCGCGGCCGGCCCCAACCCCGCAGCCAACCCGACCGCCGAATCCCCCACCAGCCGAACACATTCCGCCAGCACGCGATCCAGATCCCGCTGATCCGGGACCATCAGAATCGCGCTGCGCCCCCGCCCCACGACAACCGCCGCCAATTCCGCCAACCGCCGCGCCCAATCCTCCCCGGGCACCGCCTGCCACCCCGCCCGTACCCCTTTCCTCTGCCCCAGCGCCGACACAAACGCCGCCCCATGGATGTAGCGCTCCCACGGCCGCAGTTCCACACCGTCCGGCAGCCCGATGCCACCCGAATCGGCCAGTACCGCAACAATATTCGCTGATTCAGCAGCAACGACAGCGCGCTCACCCACCGGCGCGTCAGCACCCTCCGGTTCCATCTCCCCTCGTCCGTCGGCGGCCGCGACACCGTCCTCCACCGATTCGATCGAATCCGCCGACAGCGACTCCGATCCAACACCAGCAGCCATCACATGATCGGCCGAGCGCGAGGGCGTCCGAGCAGTACCGAACCGATCGCGAACGTCGACCGCCTCGTCCTCGCCGCCCAGTGTCGGCGCATCGACGGAATGATCGAGCGCCGCGTCGGCCGCAGCGGATTCGGCAGAATCGGCCCCCGTCGCCGAATCACCCACTGGCGGCAGGTCAGGCGAATCCGCCACCGCCGCTGCGGCATTCGGAGTTTCAGCAGGCCCGACAGCGTCAGCTGCCGAGTCAGTCACCAGCGTGGGATCTGGCGACGGTGAGCCGGGCGACGACGATACGGCCGCCTTCTTCGAGCCCCCGTTCTCGGTGCGCGCATGCCGAGGCGGAATCGCGAGCCGTAGAACATCCGCGCGGGTCCCTGCGTAGCGGGCGGCCACAGCGGTGGCCAGTTTCAGGATTTCCGGGGTCAGGACGCGTTCGGCGGAGACCACGCGTTCGAGTTTGACCATTTTCCCGGTGTGGTCGCTGTGCGACAGGCGGGCCAGCAGATACCCGTCGACGAGGCGGCCCGCGAAACGGACGCGGACTCGGACGCCGGGTTGGGCGATTTCGTCCAGCTCAGGAGGGACCAGATAGTCGAAGTCTCGGTCCAGGTGAGCAGGCGAAAGCAGCGGGAGTACCCGGGCGATCGGGTGTCCCGCTGCTGTCGAATCGTGCGTTGCCGTGGCTCCCGCCCCTGCGGAAGCCACGGCGGTGAGGTCCGCTGTGGGTTCGTGCACGCGGGCCCCGATATGCCTACAGGCCGACGGCTGCGCGCAACTTGTCCGCGCGCATCAGGCAGGGCCTCCCAGGGCGGGTCGGCTTATCCATAGCGGCTACTCCTACAGGCCGACGGCCGCGCGCAGCTTGTCGGCCCGGTCGGTGTGCTCCCAGGGCAGGTCGACGTCGGTGCGGCCGAAGTGGCCGTACGCGGCGGTCGGCGCGTAGATCGGGCGCAGCAGGTCGAGGTCGCGGATGATCGCGCCGGGACGCAGATCGAAGACCTCGGTGATGGCCGTGGCGATGCGCGCCGGATCCACCTTCTCGGTGCCGAAGGTTTCTACGAACAGACCGACCGGTGCGGCCTTGCCGATGGCATAGGCGACCTGGACCTCGACCCGCTCGGCGAGTCCGGCCGCGACGACGTTCTTGGCGACCCAGCGCATGGCGTAGGCAGCCGAGCGGTCCACCTTCGAAGGATCCTTACCGGAGAACGCCCCACCACCGTGACGAGCCATGCCGCCGTAGGTGTCCACGATGATCTTGCGGCCGGTCAGGCCGGCATCGCCCATCGGACCACCGAGAACGAACTTGCCGGTCGGGTTCACCAGCAGGCGAATATCGGAGACATCCAGCGGCGCGGGCAGATCAAGATCGGCGAGCACCACATCGACGACCTTCTCGCGGATATCGGGTGCCAGCAAGTTGTCCAGGTCGATATCGGCGGCGTGCTGCGTGGAGATCACGACCGTATCCAGGCGGACCGGACGGTCGCCGTCGTATTCGATGGTGACCTGGGTCTTGCCGTCGGGACGCAGGTATGGCAGCACACCCGACTTGCGAACCTCGGTCAGCCGACGTGAGAGCCGGTGCGCGAGCGCGATCGGCAGCGGCATCAGCTCGGGAGTGTCGGTGTTGGCGTAGCCGAACATCAGGCCCTGGTCGCCGGCGCCCTGCCGCTCGATCTCGTCATCCGATCCGGCGGTACGTGCCTCGTGCGAGGTGTCGACGCCCTGTGCGATATCCGGCGACTGTGCGCCGATCGCAATATTCACACCGCAGGAATTTCCGTCGAAACCCTTTGCGGACGAGTCGTATCCGATTTCCAGAACCTTTTCGCGGACGATTTTCGGAATATCCGCATAAGCCGACGTGGTCACCTCACCCGCGACGTGCACCTGGCCGGTGGTCACGAGAGTTTCCACCGCGACCCGGCTGCGCGGATCCGCCGCGAGCAGGGCGTCGAGGATGGAATCGCTGATGGCGTCACAGATCTTGTCCGGATGACCTTCGGTCACGGACTCACTGGTGAAAAGGCGGCTGCCAGACGTGGGCACAGTTCTTCCCTCTCCCTCAACGGGTTACTCGTATCGGATTGCGACGGTAACGCGATGCGGCCACCGCACAACCCTTCATTCAGACTATTCCAAACCACCGACGCGACGGGGTCGACGAAAGGCAACTGTCTCAGACTATTGAAATCCGTCGATATGTCGGGCCGGGGCTCCAGCCTCCAACACATCGACCAGTCCGGGTTGCGGTCGACAACAGCCTAACCATCACGCGGCGGTGTATCCACCGGACATCCTCGATGCACAGCACAAACCAAGCGCCGCAACGGGTCTCAGCGCAGCAGCGGACCGAGCGCGTCCAGCACCCGGCTCGCGAGCAATGCCTTCGATCCGTGGTCGAGCGCCTGTTCGGTGCCGTCGGCACCGAGTAGCCAGCCGTCGTTGGTGTCGACCTCGAACGCCTTGCCCTCGCCGACCGCGTTGACGACCAGCAGATCACAGCCCTTACGCGCCAGTTTGGCCCGCGCGTGCGTGAGCACATCGCCGTGCTCGTCACCGGTCTCGGCGGCGAACCCGACGATCGCGGTTCCGGGTAGCTGACCATCACGTCGCGACTGAACGAGTCCGGCGAGAATATCGTCGGTCTTGGTCAGCGGGATCACGTCGGGCTCGTGCGCGCCCTTCTTGATCTTGGCCGCGGCCACGGTGGTCGGCCGGAAGTCGGCGACGGCCGCGGCCATGATCACCGCGTCCGCACCGAGCGCATGCTTCTCGACGGCGGTCTTGAGCTGTTCGGCGGTGGTGATGTGCACCAGATCGACGGCGGCGGGTGCGGCCATCTCGATCGTGTTGCCCGCGATCAACGTGACGTGGGCGCCGCGCTGCGCGGCGACCCTGGCCAATGCGTAGCCCTGCTTGCCGGAGCTGCGATTGCCGAGGAAACGCACCGGATCCAGCGGTTCCCTTGTGCCGCCCGCGGTGATCACCACGCGACGGCCCGCCAGATCACGCGGGATGGCGTCGGCGCGTTCCAGCAGCAGCGTCGCCAGCCCGAAGATCTCCTCGGGCTCGGGCAACCGGCCGGGTCCCGTATCGGTACCGGTCAACCGGCCCGACGCGGGTTCCATGACGATCGCACCGTGCGCGCGCAGCGTCGCGACATTGGCGACGGTGGCCGGATGCTCCCACATCTCGGTATGCATCGCGGGCGCGAACAACACCGGACATCGGGCCGTCAGCAAGGTGGCGGTGAGTAGATCGTCGGCGCGGCCCTGTGCGGCACGCGCCATCAGATCGGCGGTCGCCGGAGCGATGACCACAAGGTCCGCCTCCTGGCCCAACCGCACATGCGGCACCTCGGGGACATCGGTGAACACATCGGTGTGCACCGGATTCCCGGACAGCGCCTCGAAGGTTGCCTTACCGACGAACTGCAGCGCCGACTCGGTGGGGATCACCCGTACCTGGTGCCCGGTCTCGGTGAACCGGCGCACGATCGAACAGGCCTTATAGGCGGCGATCCCTCCGCCGACGCCGACGACGATCCGTGTGGTCACTACGCCTCCGGCCTAGATGTGGTTGTTACTCGCCTTCGGAGTGCTCGAGCAGGTCGGAGTGGATCTCACGCATCGCGACCGACAGCGGCTTCTCCTGCAGACCCGGCTCGACCAGCGGGCCGACGTATTCGAGGATGCCGTCGCCGAGCTGGTTGTAGTAGTCGTTGATCTGACGGGCCCGCTTGGCCGCGTAGATCACCAGCGCGTACTTGGACGACGTGCGCTCGAGCAACTCGTCGATCGGCGGGTTGGTGAGGCCGACCGGAGTGTCGTATGCGGGCGCGGGCTTGATGTCCGTACTGCTCACTGAGAGGGCTCCTGCGGGGATCGGTTCTTCGGGCTGGGTGGTTTTTCCGAGAGTGCGGGTCACGAACTCGAATTTGTGCTAACGAACAACGATACCAACTGCTCACAGGCGCTGGTCACCTCGTCGTTCACTATGACGATGTCGAACTCGTCACAGGCCGCCAATTCCGTCCTGGCGGTCTCCAACCTGCGGGCGATCACCTCGGGTGATTCGGTACCCCGCGCGGTCAGCCGGGAAACCAGTTCCTCCCAGCTGGGCGGGGCGAGAAATACCAGCAGCGCCGCCGGCATGGCCTTGCGCACCGACCGCGCGCCCTCGAGGTCCACCTCGACGAGCACCGGCAGGCCGCAGGCAAGTGCGTCACGCACCGGTTTCGCCGGTGTACCCGAGCGCTGCAACCCCCCGTGGATATCAGCCCACTCGAGGAGTTCGCCCGCCGCGATCATGGCGTCGAACTCCTCCCGGGACACAAACCGGTAGTCGCGGCCGTCGACCTCCCCGGGCCGGGGGGCCCGGGTTGTCGCCGACACGCTGAAGACCAGTTGGGGCAGTCGCTCGCGGACGCAGCGGACCACGGTCGACTTGCCCACGGCCGAGGGGCCGACCAGTACTACCAGTCGACCCTTCCGCGTGTGTTCGACCACCTTGGTGGTCAGGCGAAGTCGAATCGGGCGAGCAGCGCCTTGCGCTGCCGATCACCCAGTCCGCGCAGACGCCGGGTGGGGGCGATCTCCAGCTCGCTCATGATCTCCGCCGCCTTGACCTTGCCCACCTTGGGCAGGGCCTCCAGCAGCGCCGACACCTTCATCTTGCCGAGGATCTCGTCGGTTTCGGCGTCGGTGAGGACCTGCTTCAGGTCGGTGCCGCCACGCTTCAGGCGCTCCTTGAGCTCCGCCCGAGCACGGCGAGCGGCAGCCGCCTTCTCCAAAGCAGCGGCGCGCTGCTCGTCAGTCAGCTGGGGAAGGGCCACGGTTCCTCCGTCTCATCGTTCATTGCATCAACTCCTGCCGGTAACCCAGCAGTCTCAGCGACCGTACCCACGACGTTGCCCGATTGCGAACCCACCCCCCAGGTCAGCGCATGATTCGCCGATGTCGTAAGGGTGGGCCCGGCGGGATGCGCACAGCACGTCGATCGCTGCGGCGATCCTACCGCCGAAATCTCGAAATGCCCCGCTAGCAGGGCTTTTTCATACCGAAAGCGGGTTAGCGGAGTGGTTGCGGCGCCAACCTGCACAGGACCAGCAACCGGTCACGTGTCCGACCTGGAATTTTCTGGGATTTTTCCGCGTGTCGCGTTGTTCTTGCGCGTGTCGGAGGCTCGAAATGACCGATTTCCGGCTTCCGGACCGCCCGAACCGACACCGGACCCGCGGATCGCCACAAAGTCCTGGCATTCGCCTGGACCACAGCACGGCGCGAGCGAACGGCACTCTGTGCCGGTCCAGTTGGCTCCGTGATCGATCAGGACGCCGCCTCGGCCACCCGGGTGCCCGATGGCGGGAAAATCGGCGCAGCGGGCCGCACAGCTGTTCGATATGACACGTCATCCCCGATCAGCGTGCCCACCTCGCCCGAAACGCGAAATGGACCGACGCCGAAGCGTCGGTCCATCGCAATCGTCACGCGTCATCGCCGCAGGAAGGCGAACTCCTCCTGCAGCGCGCTCACCTTGGCACGCAGTGCCGACACGGATGGACCGGCGCCGAGCACCTCGCGCGAAACGGTCGGCACCGCGGCGTGCAACGACTGCTCCGGCACCAGCTCACGCACGGTTTCCGGACCGCCACCCTGCGCGCCGACGCCCGGCATCAGGATCGGGCCGTTGAGCTCGGCGAGATCCGGCGCTTCGGTGAGGGTGGCGCCGAGCACAATGCCGACCGAGCCGAATTCCTGGCCCGCATTGCACTGTGCCGCCGCATCCACCATGGTCTGCGCGATCGTGCGACCGTCCGCCGCTACTGCCCGCTGCACCTGTGCACCTTCGGGATTCGAGGTGGCGGCGAGTACGAAGACACCGCGCCCGTTCGCCTCCGCGAGCGTCAAAGCCGGTGCGAGGGAACCGAATCCGAGATACGGCGAGACCGTCACCGCATCCGAGCCGAGCGTGCCGTCGGCGAGCCAGGTCCGCGCGTAGGCATCCATGGTCGAGCCGATATCGCCGCGCTTGGCATCGGCGAGCACCAGGGTGCCCGAGGCGCGCAGCACCTCGATGGTGCGCTCGAGCACCGCGATTCCACCGGAACCATAAGCCTCGAAGAAGGCGACCTGCGGTTTGATCAGCGCGACCCGGCCGTCGAAAGCCTCGACGCAGATCTCGGCGAAGGCCTCGACACCGTCGACATCGTCGGTGAGACCCCACGATCGGAGCAGGCCGGGATGCGGATCGATGCCGACGCACAGCGGCCCGAGATGCCGCATGGCGTGCCGCAATCGGGCACCGAAGGTCTTCACCGCACCATCTCCTTCGTCAGCCACGCAGCACCGAATGCAGTTCCTGCAGCGAGCGCACCCCGATGCCGCCATTGATGCTCGCCTCGATGCCCTGCACGGCCGCGGCCGCACCCTGCACCGTGGTGATGCACGGGATGTTCACCCCGACCGCCGCCGTGCGGATCTCGTAACCGTCCACGCGCGGCCCGGAGTTGCCGTAGGGGGTGTTGAACACCATGTCGACCTCGCCGTCGCGGATCTGCTCCACGATGGTCGGCTGGTCGGCCGGCCCCTCCTCGGAGTGCTTGCGCACCTGTTCGCACGGAATTCCGTTGCGGCGCAGCATTTCCGCGGTGCCCTCGGTGGCCAGGATGCGGAAGCCGAGGTCGTTGAGGCGCTTCACCGGGAACACCATGGCGCGCTTGTCCCGGTTGGCGATCGAGACGAACACGGTGCCCTCGGTCGGCAGCGAACCGTAGGCCGCGGCCTGGCTCTTGGCGAAGGCGGTGCCGAAATCGGCGTCGATGCCCATGACCTCACCGGTGGACTTCATCTCCGGCGAAAGCAGCGAATCCACACCGCTGCCGTCGGCCTTGCGGAACCGGTGGAACGGCAGCACCGCCTCCTTCACCGCGACGGGTGCGTCGAGCGGCACGTGGCCGCCGTCGCCCTCGGCGGGCAGCATGCCCTCCTTGCGCAGTTCGGCGATGGTGGCGCCCATGGTGATCCGTGCGGCCGCCTTGGCCAGCGGCACCGCGGTGGCCTTGGAGACGAACGGAACCGTGCGGCTAGCCCGCGGATTCGCCTCGAGTACGTAGAGCACATCGTCCTTGAGCGCGTACTGCACATTGAGCAGGCCCTTGACGCCGATACCCTTGGCCAGCGCGATGGTGGAGCGGCGCACCGCCTCGATATCGCTGCGGCCCAGAGTGATCGGCGGCAGTGCGCAGGCGGAGTCGCCGGAGTGGATGCCCGCCTCTTCGATGTGCTCCATCACACCGCCGAGGTAGACCTCGTCACCGTCGCAGAGCGCGTCGACGTCGATCTCGATGGCGTCTTCCAGGAACCGGTCGACCAGCACCGGATGTTCCGGACTCAGTTCGGTGGCCCGGGAGATGTAGCCCTCCAGCGAGTCCTCGTCGTAGACGATCTCCATACCGCGACCGCCGAGCACGTAGGACGGGCGCACCAGCACCGGGTAGCCGATGCCTGCGGCGATCTTCTTGGCCTGCGCGAAGGTGGTCGCGGTGCCGTACTTCGGTGCGGGCAGGCCCGCGGCGACCAGGACGTCACCGAATTCGCCGCGATCCTCGGCCAGGTCGATGGCGGCGGCGCTGGTGCCGACCACCGGCACACCGGCGTCGGTGAGGCGCTGCGCCAGCCCCAGCGGGGTCTGGCCGCCGAGCTGCACGATTACCCCGGCGACGGTGCCGGACTCGGTTTCGGCGTGGTAGACCTCGAGCACATCCTCGAAGGTCAGCGGTTCGAAGTAGAGCCGGTCGGCGGTGTCGTAGTCGGTGGAGACGGTTTCCGGGTTGCAGTTGACCATGACGGTCTCGTATCCGGCCTGCGAAAGCGTCTGCGCCGCATGGACACACGAGTAATCGAACTCGATGCCCTGGCCGATCCGGTTCGGCCCGGAACCCAGGATGATCACCTTGTCGCGTTCGCGCTGCGGCGAGACCTCCGACTCGGCGGCCGGATCGAGTTCGTAGGTCGAGTAGTGATACGGGGTTTTGGCCTCGAACTCCGCGGCGCAGGTGTCCACGGTCTTGAAGACCGGACGAATACCGAGCCGATGACGCAGTGCGCGCACGCCGGTCTCACCCGCCAATTCGGGTCGCAGCGCGGCGATCTGGCGATCGGAGAGTCCATAGTGCTTGGCCCGGCGCAGCAGCGGCTCGTCGAGTACGGGTGCGTCGATGATTTCTCGGCGCAGCTCGACCAGTCCGGCCACCTCGGCGACGAACCAGGGGTCGATGCCGGAGGCCGCGGCGACGTCCTCGATGCTCACGCCCAGCCGCAGCGCCCGCTCGACCTGGTAGATGCGTCCCTCGGTTGGGGTGCGCAGGTCTTCGAGAATGGCTTCGGTATCGGTCCAGTTGCCGTCGCCCTGGGTCCAGAAGCCGGCGGCCTTGGTCTCCAGCGAGCGCAGCACCTTGCCGAGTGCTTCGGCGAAGTTGCGACCCAGCGACATCGCCTCGCCGACCGACTTCATGGTGGTGGTCAGCGTGGCGTCGGCGCCGGGGAACTTCTCGAAGGCGAAGCGCGGCGCCTTGACGACCACATAGTCCAGGGTCGGCTCGAAACAGGCCGGGGTTTCCTTGGTGATGTCGTTGACGATCTCGTCCAGGGTGTAGCCGATGGCCAGCTTGGCGGCGATCTTGGCGATCGGGAAACCCGTTGCCTTGGAAGCCAATGCGGACGAGCGCGAGACGCGTGGGTTCATCTCGATGACGATCAGGCGTCCGTCGGCCGGATTAACCGCGAACTGGATGTTGCAGCCACCGGTGTCGACGCCGACCTCGCGCAGGATATCGATGCCCAGGTCGCGCAACCGCTGGTATTCGCGGTCGGTCAAGGTCATGGCGGGTGCGACGGTGACCGAATCACCGGTGTGCACACCCATCGGGTCCACATTCTCGATCGAGCAGACCACCACGACATTGTCGCGGCCGTCGCGCATCAACTCGAGTTCGTATTCCTTCCAACCCAGGATGGATTCCTCGATGAGCACATTGGCCGTCGGCGAAGCCGCCAGACCGCCGCCCGCGATCCGATCGAGGTCCTCGTCGTTGTAGGCCATGCCCGAGCCGAGCCCGCCCATCGTGAACGACGGCCGCACGACCACCGGAAAGCCCAGTTCAGTGACGGTTTCGCGGACCTCGTCCATGGTGTGGCAGACCCGCGAACGGGCGCTCTCGCCACCGACCTTGGCGACGATGTCCTTGAACTTCTGCCGGTCCTCACCGCGCTGGATGGCCTCGAAATCGGCGCCGATCAGCTCGACGTTGTATTTCTGCAGCACTCCGCGCTCGTGCAGGGCGACCGCGGTATTCAGCGCGGTCTGCCCACCGAGAGTGGCGAGAATGGCGTCGGGGCGCTCCTTTTCGATGACCTTCTCGACGAACTCCGGCGTAATCGGTTCCACATAGGTCGAATCGGCGAACTCTGGATCGGTCATGATGGTCGCCGGGTTGGAATTCACCAGCGATACCCGCAGGCCCTCGGCACGCAGCACCCGGCACGCCTGGGTGCCGGAATAGTCGAATTCGCAGGCCTGGCCGATGACGATCGGACCGGAGCCGATCACCAGGATGTGCTTGAGATCCTCGCGGCGAGGCATCAGGCTCCTTCCATGAGACCGGCGAAACGGTCGAAGAGATAGGCGGCGTCATGGGGTCCGGCGGCGGCTTCCGGGTGGTACTGAACCGAGAATGCGCGACCGTCGACCAGGCGCACGCCCTCAACGGTGCCGTCATTGGCGCACACGTGGCTGACCTCGGCCTTGCCGAACGGGGTGTCGAACTGTTCGCCCTGTTCGCCCTCCAGCGCGAAGCCGTGGTTCTGCGCGGTGATCGAAATCCGGCCGGTCTCGTGTTCGACGACCGGGATATTGATGCCGCGGTGGCCGAACTTCATCTTGTAGGTCTTGCGGCCGAAGGCGCGGCCGAGGATCTGATTGCCGAAGCAGATGCCGAACAGCGGCAGCCCCTGCTCCAGCACACCCTGGGTGATGGCGACCGCGCCGTCCTGGGTTGCCGGGTCGCCCGGACCGTTGGACAGGAAGACGCCGTCCGGCTTCAGCTCCAGGATCTGATCCAGCGAAACGGTCGACGGCACCACATGCACCCGCATGCCGCGCTGGGCGAACATGCGCGGGGTGTTGGTCTTGATGCCGAGGTCGACCGCGACGACGGTGAAGCGCGGGTCGCCGTTCGGTTCGATCGTGTACAGCGCGTCGGTGCTCACCTCCTCGGCCAGATCCGCACCCAGCATCGAGGGCTGTCCGTTGACCCGGGCCAGCAGTTCGTCTGCATCGGCGAGCGCCGAGCCGGAGAAGATGCCCGCTTTCATCGAACCGCGAGTGCGCAGGTGACGCACCAGGGCGCGGGTGTCGATGCCCGCGATGCCGACGATCTGCTGACGGTCCAGCTGGCCCTGCAGGGTGCCGGTCGAGCGCCAGTTCGACGCGACGCGCGAGGCGTCGCGGACCGCGTATCCGGCGACCCAGATCTTGCCGGATTCGTCGTCCTCGTCGTTCCAGCCGGTATTGCCGATCTGCGGGGCCGTGGCCACCACGATCTGGCGGTGGTAGCTGGGGTCGGTGAGGGTCTCCTGGTACCCGGTCATCGCGGTGCAGAACACCGCCTCACCGAGTGTTTCGCCCACGGCACCGAAGGCCGCGCCGCGGAAAACCCGGCCGTCCTCCAACACCAATGCTGCTGCTTCTTGTGTCATCCCTCGTCGTCTCCCGTCATCGCCCTGGCCCACGCCGGGTACACCGTCTTGTCGTCACCTCGGAAACCGGTATCTATCTCGGTTCCGGTCGGCAGCTTCCAGCGAATTACCAGCACACCATCTTCCGTCATCACCTTGCCCGCATGTCCGCGTTCGGTCCGTACGGCGGTAATGGATTCCTGCGGAATCCAGAGCACCGTCGCACCGTCGCGCTCGAGCAGAATCCCTCGTTCGAACCGCGTGAGTTCCGCCACGGCCCGGAAACCCAAGTCGCCCACCGTGATCCGGTCCTGCCAGCTGGGTGCGATGGTGCTGCCGAGATACAGTCCGGTGGTCGGCTCCAGTACCTGAGCGCCGAGATCACCCGGCACATGCGGTAGTTCGCCGATCCGGGCCGCCTGCCGCGCGGCACGGTTCTGCCAGCCTCGGTACATCAACCAGATGCACAGAGCGAACAGTGCGAGCAGTCCGACCACCCACAGTGCTCTTTCCACTTACGAACCTCCCACCGCCTTGCCCTCACGGGCGGTTACCCGGCCTCGGAGCAACGTCGTTGTCACCCGAGCCGGGAACGTCATGTCCTCGAACGGCGTGTTGTTCGAAATGCTGGCGAGTTCGGTGGCCCGCACCGTCCAGCTCGCATCCGGATCGACCAGCGTGAGATTGGCCGGCTCGCCGACCTCGATCGGGCGGCCGTGACCGTCGAGTCCGACGATTTCGGCCGGACGCTCGCTCATCACGCGCGCGACACCGCGCCAGTCCAGCAGGCCGGGTTCGACCATGGTCTGCACGATGATCGACAGCGCGGTCTCCAGGCCGAGCATGCCGGGGCGGGCGGCGGCGAATTCGCAGCACTTGTCCTGTTCGGCGTGCGGGGCGTGATCGGTGGCGACGCAGTCGAGGATGCCCTCGGCGAGTGCCTGCCGCAGCGCGATGGTGTCGGAGACCTCGCGCAGCGGCGGGTTCACCTTGTTGACCGCGTCGTAGGTCTCCAGGCGCGAGTCGTCGAGCAGCAGATGGTGCGGGGTGACTTCGGCCGTGATCGAAATACCTTGGGCCTTGGCCCATTTCACCAGCTCGACGGTGCCGGCGGTGGAGGCGTGGCAGATGTGCACGCGCGCATCCGCGTCGCGGGCCAGCAGTGCGTCGCGGGCCACGATCGACTCTTCCGCGGCGCGCGGCCAACCGGCGAGGCCAAGGCGGGCCGCGGTCGGACCTTCATGTGCGACAGCGCCTTTGGTCAGGCGCGGCTCTTCGGCATGCTGTGCGATCAAGACGCCGAGGGAGTTCGAGTACTCCAGTGCGCGGCGCATGAGCAGCGGGTCGTAGACGCAGTGGCCGTCGTCGGAGAACATGCGCACCGCGCCGACTCCGGCGGCCATGGTGCCCATTTCGGCGAGCTGCTTACCTTCCAGCCCGACCGTGACCGCCCCCACCGGGTACACGTCGACCAGCCCGACCTCCTGACCACGCCGCCACACGTGATCGGTGACGACCACCGAGTCGGCGACCGGGTTGGTATTGGCCATGGCGAAGACCGCGGTGTAACCGCCGAGTGCCGCTGCGGCGGAACCGGTTTCGATGGTCTCGGTGTCCTCGCGGCCGGGTTCGCGCAGATGGGTGTGCAGATCGACGAAGCCGGGCAGCAGGATCTGGCCCTGCGCGTCGATGACCTCGGCGTCGATAATGCCGAGATCGGTTCCGATGGAGGCGATTACACCGTCGCGCACGAGTACGTCGACCGGCTCGCCCTCGCCGTACGGCCGAACACCCTTGAGCAGCAGGCTCATGCCTTCACCTCGATGGCGCTCGGCTCCGGCATGCACCATGCACACTGGCGCATGATTCGCTCACTTCGTTCGCTCATGCGGCTGCCTCCTGGGTACCGACCAGCAGCCGGAACAGCACGGCCATCCGCATATGCACTCCGTTCGTCACCTGTTGCAGGATCGCCGCCTGCGAGGAATCGGCCACCGGCGAGGCGATTTCCATGCCGCGCAGCATCGGCCCCGGATGCAGGACGACCGCGTTCTCGTCGAGCAGTGCCAGCCTGCGCTCGGAAAGTCCGTAGTTGACCGAGTATTCGCGCGCAGACGGGAAGAAACCGCCGTTCATCCGCTCCTGCTGCACCCGTAGCATCAGCACCGCGTCTGCGCCGGGCAATTCGGCGTCGAGCGAAGGCGAGATCCGAGCGGGCCAGAGGTCCGCACCGACCGGCAGCAGCGTGCGCGGCGCGACCAGCACCACCTCGGCGCCAAGAGTATCGAGCAGAAAGACATTCGAGCGCGCGACCCGGCTGTGCAGGATATCGCCGACGATGACGATCCGCTTGCCCTCGATATCGCCGAGGCGCTGACGCAGGGTCAGGGCGTCCAGCAGCGCCTGCGTCGGATGCTGGTGGGTACCGTCACCGGCGTTGATGATGGCCGGGCCCGGCCGGCCCTCGGCGACCGCCCAGCCATCCATCCAGCGCGCGATCTGATGCGCCGCACCGGAGGCCGGGTGCCGGACGATGAGCGCATCGGCGCCCGCCGCGTGCAGAGTCAGCGCGGTGTCGCGCAGGGATTCGCCCTTGGCGACCGAGGAGCTGCTCGCGCTGACATTGATCACATCGGCGCTCATCCACTTGCCCGCGACCTCGAACGAGACCCGGGTGCGAGTCGAGTTCTCGTAGAAGACCGTCATCACGGTGCGGCCGCGCAGCGTCGGCAGCTTCTTCACCTCGCGACCCAGCAGCGCCTGTTCGAAGCGCTCGGCCTCGTCGAGCAATTCGGTGGCGGTGGCACGATCGAGGTCGGTCACCGTCAAGAGATGTCTCACGAGCGCACCTCATAGACACTCGCTCCGGCGAGCCGGTTCACTGCGCTTCCTCCTGATGCAAGTAGACGCCGTCGCGGCCGTCGTGTTCGGTGAGCAATACAGAGATGTCCTCGCTGCGGGAGGTCGGCACGTTCTTGCCGACGAAATCCGCGCGGATCGGGAGTTCGCGATGGCCGCGGTCGATGAGCACCGCGAGTTGGACGGCGCGGGGGCGGCCGAGATCGCGCAGACCGTCGAGGGCGGAGCGCACGGTGCGGCCGGAGAAGAGCACGTCGTCGACCAGGACCACGAGTGCGTCCTCGATACCGCCGTCGGGCACCGAGGTGCGCTCGAGCGGCCGGTGCGGACGGCTGCGTAGATCGTCGCGATAGAGGGTGATGTCGAGCGAGCCGAGTGCCGGGCGGACCCCGGAGAACTCCTCGATCTTGTCGGTGAGCCGCGCGGCCAGCGTGGTGCCGCGGGTGGGAATGCCGATCAGCACCACACGCGGTGCGTCCGGCTCGCCCGCATCGAGGGCGGTCTTTTCGATGATCTGATGCGCGATACGCGCGATGGTCCGGCCGACGTCGGAGGGAGACAGCAACTCGCGTCCCGCGCTCACCCGCTCCGGGGTGTGTCGCTGCGACGTTTCGGCAGCGCCGGACTTGGCGGCCCGTTCCTCGGGCACGGCCATGCCGACCTCCTTCCCCGCCTCACCGGACGGTCCGTTAAAGGATGTCTTTACGGCATGCAGCCTAGCAGCGCCGTTTGCACCGCTTTAACCAGGCATATCCCGCTGTGAGCGGGGCCACGCACGGTTCGGACACTCCGGGCATTCCGGGCGGTTCACGCTTCGCGGACCGCGATGACGACTCCGATGTCCGGATCGTTCGAAGCGACCGGCCGGTCCAGCGCGGCGACCATATCGTCCCAGCTACGGAATTCGGTATGCCAGCCGTGCTCGTCCAGCCAGCTTCTGGCATCGGCGCCGAGGCCGGTGCGCGGACGATCCGCGGCGTCGTCGCCGCGGACCAGGCGTTTTAGTTCGGCGTACGGCCGGGCATTTTCGTCGACGGCGAAGCGGCTGACGCCGAAACGGCTTCCCGGAGCGGATAATTCGGTCAGTGTGGTGACCACGTGCAACGCGTGTTCGTGGGTCAGGTAGCCCAGGACGCCCTCGTCCACCCAGTGCGTGGGCAGATCCGGCCGAAAACCGCGCTCCCCGAGCAGCTTTGCCCAGTCTTCGCGTAGATCGACGGCGAGCACCGCGCGGCCGCAGCGAGGTTGCGCACGTGCCGCGGCGAGGACCGGTTCCTTGAATGCGAAGAGCTCCGGCAGATCGATCTCGAATACTCGAACGTCGGCGGGCATAGCCATGCGGAATGCCCTGGTGTCCAAACCCGCACCGATCAGCACGATCTGGCGTATCCCGTCAGCGACCGCCTCGGTGACCCGGTCATCGACGAGCCGGACGCCGACCGTGCGGCCCTCGAAGAACATGGCCGCCACCTCTTCCAGCCGCGCCCAACGCTCGGTTCCGCCGTCGATCTCGCCGTAGGCGCGGCGTGCGGCATCGACGAACAGCTGCGCGAACGGGTCGTCGTACAAGCGGTCCGTGCGCGCCGATTCCTTCGCCCTGATGACCGCGACACCGATCGCGGTCAATGCGACACCGGCTGTCGGCGCCTTCGGATGCGTTTCGGTCATGACTGCCTCCCCAATAGATAACTTGTCGCCCGGCTAGTAGTTCGGGCACAGCGAAGACGCTAGGCTTCCACTAGCCGGTCGTCAAGCAAAAAGAGAAGGACGCAATGGACGGACGTCGCAGCGATACGCGCGAGCGGATTCGTACTGTCGCAATGGAATTGTTCTCCGAACGCGGCTACGAGAAGACCTCCCTGCGCGAGATCGCCGACCGCCTCGGCGTCACCAAGGCCGCGCTGTACTACCACTTCCGCACCAAGGAGGACATCGTCGCGAGCCTCTCCGACGACCTGCGTCGGGGCATCGACGACATCGTGGCCTGGGCCGAGAGCTCCCCGCCCGGCAGGGAGCGAGCCAACGAAATCCTCACCCGCTACGGCGCGCTGCTGCATGGCATCGGCCGCGGCATGGTCCGCTTCTGGCACGAGAACCAGCCGGCCTTCCGCCAGCTCGACTTCGGCTCGAGCATGCGTTACCAGTTCCGCGTGCTCGCTGACCTGATGGCCGGTCCGGACCAGCCGCCGCTCGCCGTCTTCCGTGCACGCGAAGCCCTGCTCGCCATCAGCTGGAGCACAGCCATGATGGGCGACCTTCCGCTCACCGACGACGAGTGCTACGCCGCGGCCGTCGATATCGCGCGAGACATTCTCACCAAGAATTGAATGACCGTTTCTCGCTAGCACATATGTTCGACAGCGCGTAGATTCGACGGCATGTCGACACCGCTGCAGGGATCATTGCTCGACGGATTCGGAGACATCGAAGTGGGCGGGCTCGATGGTGTGCGCCGGACGGCGTTGAGTCATGGGGCCTGGGTGGATGTGTTGCCCGGGTGGCTGTCGGGGGCGGATGTGTTGTTCGAACGGTTGGCGGATGGGGTGCCGTGGCAAGCGGAGCGGCGGCCGATGTACGACCGGGTGGTGGATGTGCCGCGGCTGCTGTGTTTCTACGAAGAGGGCGCGGAGTTGCCGGATCCGGCATTGGACGAGGCACGGGAGGCACTGACCGGGCACTACCGCGAGGAACTCGGCGAACCGTTCCGCACGGCCGGGTTGTGCTACTACCGCGACGGACGCGACAGCGTGGCCTGGCACGGCGATACCCTCGGGCGCGGCGCGACCGACGACACGATGGTCGCCATCGTTTCGATCGGTGCGCCGCGAGCGTTGCTGCTGCGACCGCGCGGTGGCGGCGCGAGTCTTCGATTTCAGGTCGGGCATGGAGATCTGCTGGTCATGGGCGGCTCATGCCAGCGCACCTGGGAACACGCCGTACCGAAGACGCGCAGGCCGACCGGGCCGCGAATCAGCATTCAATTTCGACCGCGCGGCGTGCGCTGACTACGCAGCGGCGTGACGGCTTGTTGACCTCAACCACGGTTGAGATAAGAAGCTGGCCTGCATGAGCGCAACGACAATTCAGCCCGTGGTCGCGGACACCACGGTCGACCACACCGACGACATTGCGGCGATCGAGCAGATCATCGCCAATGTCGAAACCGCGTACAACACCAACAATGCCGAACTCATGACCGCCGACTTCACCGCCAATGCGGCGGTGGTCAATGCGGTCGGTGCGCTCATGATCGGGAAAGACACACTGCTGGAGGCGAATCGGCAGGGGCTGGCGGGATTTCTGAAGGATCAGTACGTCCGCTACGAGGTCGCCGACATCGTATTCCTGCGGCCCGATATCGCGATCGCGCACAAGCTCGCCCGGGCGACCACGGCCGAGGGGGAACTGATCGATATCGATCACGCGATGATCGCGCTGTACGTCCTGGTCGAACAGAATGGTCGGTGGTGGACCGCGGCGCGGCAGAACACACTGGTCCCGCAGGCGAAGTAGCCATCGGTTCAGGGCGTGGCGAGCCGTTCCTCGCGCGTCGGGAAACGACGGCGGCGAACGGTCGCGCCGTGCGACCAGATGGCCCGCTGCACCTCCTCCGTCGAGGCACATCCGTCGAATCGGACGAGCACTTCGGCGCGGGCCTGACGTGCGATATTCACCTTCCGGCGGTATTGCCGGAAAATCTGCACCTCGCCATTGCGGTCCTCGTCCAGGTATTCGTAATCCATGCCGTAGTAGGCGTAGGTCCCGAGGGTGGCGAGCGAGGTTGCCCAGGATCGCAGCTGATCGCGCGCACCGAAAATCGTGACCATGCCGCCGATGCGGTCGATCCGTTCCCACCCGGTCGGTATATCGGCGAAATTCCAGTCGCGTTCCCCCGGCCCCTTCGCACGCCACTCCTGCAGCTGGGCCACCGCGGCATCCAAACCGAACGTCTGCCAGCGCACCGTGCCCTGCGAACCGTCGCGGAACGGCAGTTGCCTGTGCAGAGCGACCGCGGCGGCGCGAGTGAAGACGGTCAGGTCGGCGGGAACCAGCACAATCGGATCCGAGGGCGCTGCGTCGAACGGATTGGGATCCAGCTGCGCCGGATCGATGACCACGAGCGTGCCCGGGCGCCGCTGATAAGCCAGGCCCCACAGCAGTCGAGCCAGCATGCGCGCACCACGCCAATCGGAGAGCACATGCCAAGTCTCGTGGAAATGGTTGGTGGCGAATCGGAAATCGCTGCCGGGGCGCAGGCTCAGCACCGTATACACCCGCCCGTCGAGCACCATGGTGCGTCGATGCAGTTTCGCCATATTGTCGGTAGCCGAACCAGGGCGCGGCCGTTTGTTCTGCGCGGCCACGTTCACCTCCGGTTCTGCCTCGCGTGCATTCCAGGAGAACACGGCCGCCACGACGGGGCAACGGATTTTTCGCGTGGTTGAACAGTGGTCCAGAGCACAGCGGTGCACGGCCTCCCCCGATAGATTGGCCATATGAGCAATCCTGGGGCGGGGGTTTTGGCCGTGATGCCGCTGCATACGATCAGCGAGGTCTACGGCGAAAGCGGACTGCGTGAACGACTACTGCTGGAAATCGCGGAACTGTCCGATACCGAACGGCTCACCGAGGCATTGGACCTGGCTACCGAACTGCACCGCGAGGATCGTTACGGCCGCGAGCCGTATCTGAGTCACCTACTGCGCGTTGCGATTCGGATCGTCAGCCACTACGAGGTGCGGGACCCGGATGTCGTCGCGGCCGGGCTGCTGCACGATTCGGTCGAGGATCACCCGGAAGAACTGGCCGGAGCGCGTCCCGGTTCGCCGACCGATGCCGCCCTAGCCGAACTCTCGGCCCGGTTCGGCACCCGGGTCGCCGAACTCGTCGCCGCCGTCACCAATCCGGAACCGGATCCGGACATAGATCAGCACGCGCAATACCGCGAACATGTGGCGGCCAATCTCGATCGGGCGCCGTGGGCCCGCATCGTCAAACTCTCCGACTTCACCGACAATGGCGTCGGCATCCTCTACGCCGACGGACCGGCGATGCGCAAACTCGCCACCAAGTACCGCCCGCTCACCGATGTCTACCGCGACCTCGTCACCCGCTCGGATACCCCGCTCGCCGAGCACGTCAAAAGGCATATCCTGCACCAGCTCGACAGCGCCGACGAACGTTTCGACGCCATTCTCGCCAGGGACTAGGGCCCGCGCAGCACCGATTCGACGAGTGCACGAACCGCCGCGAGCAGCCGTTCGGTCTCTCCCGCACGAGCCAGTCGCGGCACCTGTTCGCCACCCAGTGCGCCGAACAGCAGCCTGCCGACCACTTCGGCATCCAGGTCCGGGCGGGCCTCCCGCAACAGCGCGGTGATGTGTGCGTCCCAGAATTCGTGAATTTCCGCGGCACGCGGATGCGGCGGACCCTGCAGGTAGGCGACCGTCACCTCGATGTTGTCGGTCATCATTCGCACGAAGGCGTCGAAGAAGGCCAGTAGTCGCTCCCCGGCCTGCGCCCCTGGACCCAGCGGCGGCGGTCCGCTCCGGACGGCATCCATCAAGGCGAAGGTGCTCTCGGCGATCATCTCGTGCAGTAGTCCGGCGCGATTGCCGAAGCGGTGGAAGATCGTGCCCTTGCCGACCCCGGCGGCCGCCGCGACTCGATCCATGGTCAGTGCGTCGGCGCCGTGTTCGGCGAGCAGGGCGGCCGTCGCGGCCAGGATCGCCTGCCGGTTACGCGCGGCATCCGCCCGTTCCCTCGGGCGTTCGTCGGTCATTCCACCACCTTCATTGACAACTTGACCGGCAGTCCATATTGTTCGAGACATCTGGACCGGCAGTCAAGTTATGGAGTCAGCAATGAAGGCAATCGTAATGACGGGCGTCGGCGGACCCGAGGTCCTGGTCGCCCAGGATGTCGCCGTACCGCATCCGGGCCCCGGCGAACTGGTAATCCGCGCCGAGGCGATTCCGGTGCTGTTCCCGGAGACCAAACTGCGCTCGGGTGAGTTCCCGATGCCTGTCGAAACACCGACGGTCTTCGGTTTCCAGGCCGCCGGAGTGGTCGTCGAGATCGGGGACGGGGTCGACTCGGCACTGCTGGACCGACGGGTCGCGGTGGCCACCGCAGGTTTCGGCTCCTACGCCGAATTCGTCTGTGCACCAGCGTTTTCCGCGATCACGATCCCGGATGCCCTCTCATCGGAAGACGCGGCGGCTGTCCTGATGGACGGATCGGTGGCACTGCCTCTGCTCACGAAGGCGGCGCTCACCGGCACCGAAACCGTCCTGATCGAAGCCGCCGCGACAGGAGTCGGCAGCGCACTCACCCAACTCGCCAAGGAATTCGGCGCCGCGCGCGTCATCGCAACCGCCGGCGGTCCGGAAAAGTCCGCGCGGGCATTGACATTGGGCGCGGATGAGGTCATCGACCACAATGCGCCGGACTGGCCGGCCCGGCTGCGCGAAGCCCTCGACGGCGCAACACTCGACGTCGTCTTCGATTCCATCGGCGGCAGCACCGCTCGAGACCTACTGGCAGCCATGACCCCGGTACGCGGCCGAATCCTCAGCTACGGCTGGCTCTCCGGAGCCCCCGCCCAGATATCCACAACAGACTTACTCCCCCACGGCCTCACCCTCACCGCCTGCGCCGGCCCGGCCTGGCTCACCGAGGTATCCCGCTCCGGTGCCGCCGCCCTCGACCGAGCTACTTCCGGAACACTCACTCCCCGAATCGATTCCGTTCTCCCCCTCGACGAGGCGGCCAAAGCCCACCAGCTCATCGAGCAGCGCTCCCCCATCGGCAAGATCGTCCTGTGTCCCTGAGCACCGCCGATATCCGCCGCGCCGCTGCCGTCATCGAAAGTTCGTACGGGGGGTATCGAAATGGATTGTGGCCCTTGATTTTTCCCATGTAGCGTTCGGTGCGCGGGCTGCATATTTGCGCCGAGTGCATCCACCGGCTGCGTCAGGGGCGACGAGCGAAAGCGGGGGCGTGTTCTGGGAGTATCCCTCGGGCGATCAGGAATGGTGGGATGGTGCGGACGACCGGAATTCGGCGCAGGATGCGTAGCGGCAACGGAGTCGTTGCGGCATTGGCGATATCGATTCGGCCGGACAGGGCGGGGCGGAATACGGCGGTGTGCAGGATACGTTGCAGGCCCTGGGTGACGGCGGTCGGCAGGGTGCGGCGACGCTGCACCCTGGCCAGGTCGTGGGTGGTCAGGGTGCCCGAAGTCAACGGTGGGGCAAGGATTCTCGCGGTGGCGACGGCGTCCTGGATGGCCAGGTTGATGCCGACTCCGCCGGCGGGTGACATGGCGTGAGCGGCGTCGCCGATGCAGAGCAGGCCGTCGGTGTACCACTTGGTCAGGCGGTCCAATTTCACATCGAGTAGTTTCACCTCGTCCCAGTCGCGCAGCGCATCCTCCCGGTCACGCAACCACGGTGCCGAATCGGCCATACTGCACACGATTTCGGTGACCGGACCGCGCCGGGCCGCCGCGTCGCCACCCTTGGCGATGAGGGTTGCGACCTGCCAATAGTCACCGCGATCGAACATGACAGCGGCGCGGTGGGCGCTGAGCAGTCCGATCAAACCGGTGGGGTCGATATCGGTGCGCGGCAAACGGAACCACCACACATCCATCGGTGTCGGCCAACTTCGTGAGCCGAGTCCGACCTCGGCCCGCAGCACCGAGTTACGGCCGTCGCAGGCCACGGTCAGATCGGCGCGGATCTCGCCGGTTTCGCCGTCTCTGGTCCGGTAGGCGACACCGGCGACCCGGCCGTCCTCCCGAATCACCGCTGTCGCTTCGGTATTCCTGCGCAGCCGGAAGCTCGGCTCCCGATCGGCCGCCCCCGCCAACAGGTCCAGCAGATCCCACTGCGGCACCATCGCGATGTAGTTGTGCGTACCCGGCAAATGTTCCAGGGTGAATACCGTCTGCACCGACCCGCGGATCGGCAGCTGGATCTGCTGCAGCTTGCGCGCGGGTAGTTTCGCGAACTCCTCGCCGAGACCCAGTTCATCGAGCAGGTCCAGGGTCGTTGGATGTACTGTGTCGCCGCGGAAGTCACGCAGGAAGTCGTTGTGTTTCTCCAGGACGGTGACATCGATACCGGCGCGAGCCAGCAGCAGCCCGAGCACCATACCCGCCGGTCCACCACCAACCACCAGACACGTCGTACGTTCCATTGCCCCGACCTCCCTCCGTGCGCACACGCCGGACGGACATTCCGCGGGCGCGGATGTAGCGGTTTCCCTGGCCGACTTCAATGGTATGCCGCGCAGTCGAGCCCAAGGCACGTAACCGTTGCGGCAGCGATCAGATCAGCGGCGGAGAACGAAAAAGTACGGCTCGGTCATCCCTCGCATATCCATCACCCCGAGCAGCGTATCTACATCCACCCGGCGGAAGTGGTCGATGATCGGCAACTGGTCGTAAACCATCGCGGCACCCACCACACCGCGGTATTCGATATCGCGCAAACGTGCTGTCGGCCTGCGAGTTCGGATCGCCGGGGCGAGGACGGGCAATAGCTTCCGCGCCGTCTGCACGCCCGCGAGCGGCACCTTACCGGCCAGACCGAGCGGCACCCGCCGCGGATCGACTGCGAAGATATTTCCCGATTCGTCGGCGAACAGCAGTGGATGCACCGACTCCGGATCATCGAACTGCTTGCCGTACCAGCCCGAGGCGACCAGCACCCCGGCCATCGGATGCCCGGTATCCAGTTCCTCGCCCCGCCAACGGCCGACGGTCACCTCCGCAACCCTGGCCGCGGGCAATCTATCGAACAGCTCCCACGCCTGATCCGTCGTGCATCCACCATCGAGCAAGTCCGACAGATCGGACTGCGCGCTCTCATTCTCGGCCATGACCGATCTCCTTCTCCACGGCAGCGTTGCGAGAATAAGGCTATCAATCTCTCATTCCGGTTCGAGGAGTTCGGCCTCTTCGGCCGTCGGCAGCGCTGCGGTCACCTTCAGCCAATCGACTTCGAGCTGCGCGGTGGACTCACCGCGTCCGGAGAACCGGGCCAGCCCCGCGGCGGTGAGCTGGATGATATCGTCGCGGCCCGGAGCGGCGGCGGACAGAACGGGCAGCGTGTCGTCGAGCCGATCCAGGTGCGGACCACCGGGTCCAGGACCGTGTAGCAACAGGTTCAACCGGCCGCCGAGCATCCGGGACAGCGTATCGGCGTCGCGCAGCAGGTCCGGATCATGGGCGGGCGTGCCTGCGCGGGGCAGCGGACCATGCCGGACAACACCGATGCGCAACCAACCGTTCTCCTCGAACGGGCGCAGCCGCTCGGCGAACCAGGACGCCTGCGGTTCGCCGATCCGGCCGTAATCGTCCTCGGGCCGATGGGTCGCGGCCATGGTCGAGTTCAATCCGGCTACCACCACCCGCAATTCGGGAATCGGGAACAGTGTCCACGGCTGTCCGATATCGAAGACGAGGTGATCCAACCCCTGATACAGCGCGCCGAACATCCGCGCGTACTGCTCGAGCTTCGGGAAATACGGCGGCTGCGGTTCGCGATCGCGAGCCTCGCAGCTCAGAAAGTACGCGTGGCAGGCCGGTTTGGAGACATCATGATTGCCGGGCACCACGACCAGTCGCTCCGGACCGACGCCGAGCAGCGTAGGCAACCCGCTCAGGAAGCTCAGCGCCTCGTCGACCTCGCGCGGGCGGGCGGATTCGGTCATATCCCCTGACACCACGATCAAATCCGGTTCGGCCACACCCTGATTCACCAGATGGGTCACATCGGCATGGATGCGCGCCCGCAATTCGGCCGCGGTGCTCGGCTCGTCCGGCGCGAGCAGCCCACGACCGAAGCGCGGACCGGCGACATGCAGCACCGAGACGCTGGTACGCGACTCTTCATGATCGGTGACACCCGGGAAGGCCGGGACCGCAATCGGCGTGCGCCGTGGCCGCACGAATTCTGTTGTGTCCGTGATCGTTTCGACTGCGAACAGATCCGGAACGTCGTGTGGAAAGCCTGGTTCCGACGGGGGCTGCGCCCGCCCCCCGAGCAGATGTCCGACCCGCTCCAAAAGGACTCGGCGCGCCTCCTCGGCGGTGGGCACCGGCACCAGGTCGAGATAGGTGATCACTGCGAGCAGCCCCGCCAGCGCGCATTCGCCGATGCGCACCGGCATCAGCTTGCCCGGATCGATGCGGTAGGCCGCCTGCCATTCCATGGTTCCGTAGTAGGAGCCGAGATAGTTCTGCGACAGCACCACCAGCACCACCGCCGACTCGCGCACGCCGCGATCCGTGAAATCAATGAAGTTGGTACCGGGAACGAAATCCCACGCCTGGATGAGGGTGCTGTAACCCGCGGTCTCCAACTGCCAAGCCAACCATGTGGCCCATCGTTCGTCGGCCGGTGAATAGCTGATGTAAAAGTCCCGCCGCCCTCCCTGAAGCACGCCATCAGTATGGCTCAGGCCAATACGCAAGGGGCCCAATCGGAATGCCACCGGTCATCCGACGGACTCGGGGTAACTTCCACCCGATTAGTCGGTCCGCGACGGCAGAATTGTGCGTACCCTGTGAATGCAACCGCGACGGGGGGTTCGGCCGCTGACCGGCCAATGGTCTCCGATGCCCACTCCTCGTTTTCGTGGCTCGAACGATCAACGGAGTATCGAATGGCTTCTGCCGGCATGGAGCAGCGCAGCGGGATGCTTGCCGCTCTTCTGAGGATGACCCGCACCCAGATCCTGTGGGCCGGCGTCGGTATCGGTGTGTTGATCGCGGTGACGGTGCTGGCCAGGGGAAATCTACACAAGATCTACGAGGTGCAGCCGGATTTCGTGCTCGGCGCCACGCTGACCATCAGCACCTTCTGCTTCACCAAAGCGTTCAGCCGCAACGGTGTCGATATCGCGGTGCAACTCATCCAGGAGGGCACCGCACCCGAGGTGGTAGAAGCGCTGAACCGGGCCCGCGAGGAGACACTGCATCGCGACGGCGTCTATGAGCAAATCGCGCTGCTGATAAGAAATCTGACCGCCGCCAACAACCGTGCCGTCGAGTATTACGACTTGCAGGCCAAGTCGCCGCGGTTCTATCTCGTGGCGCCGTATCTCTCGGTGGTGATGCAGGATCTCGACGAGGCACTCCACAATGCGGCCCAGATCGGTCGCGCGGTCGGCAGCCAGCAGATGCAGCTCCCCAGCTACCCCTTTCCCGAGCAAGCCAGGTACCTGCTCAGAGAGGCGCTGCGCGATCTGCACGAGGCAGTTGCCCGCCGCAACGAGGCCTACGAAGCGCTGTCCACCCAGTTCGAGGTCCCGCAGGAGGACGAGCTCTGGGGCGCTTTCACGGTGATGACCTCCGACTCGCTCAAAGCGTTGCGGGACCTGGAGTCACTGCTGGGCAAGAACATCCTCGCTCCGCCGAAGGATCAAATCGCCAGCCTGCGCGGTTATGTCGAAGCCGCGCAGCGGCGGGCCAAATCAGTCGATGAAATGATCAACGGACGACCGGCGCTCGCGTATCCGCCCGCCCTCGCAATTCTGCTCCAGGACCTGGAGCATGTCCTGGCCAAACTCGAGGGAGTCGACACGGCTCTCGCACAAGATAACGGCGCGTGATATGGCGCCCACGTTATTTCGGTGATCCGTTGTGCCGGTGCATGAATCGGAGCGATCCACGCGCGGTGCGGCTACGCTGAGACGGTCCATGAATGAACCGCATACCGTGCCACCTCTTTCGGAGATCGCCGCTCACGCGGGCTCCCCCGCATGAGCGGAACTGAACGGGGTGCCGGGGTGGGTGCGAAGGTGGGAACAGATGGGGCGTTTGGCCGCGCGAATCAGAGCGGATCTGTTGTGGGTCAAGGCCAATGTGGAGAGCATGGTCGCTGTGGTCCTCGCGGTGGCCATGAGCGTGCTGGGACTCGTCGACGTGATTCCCACGGATCTGGTCAGCAAGGTCATTCCATTGACGCTTGGTGTGATCGCGTTCGCGATGCTGCGCGACCGGTGGCGTCAGGAGACGGTGAATGCCGAGATCCAGACGACCATCACCACCCTCGGCGGCACGTTGCGTGAGGTAAATGAGCGAATGGAGCGCATCCCATCGATCAATGAGCTGCAGCAGACGTTGGATGGGTTGTCGACGGTGCGGTTCGTGATCGGCGCCGAGGTAACGGATGTACTGGAACAGGCGCGTACGGGCACGGATCGCTGGATCTTCAAGGGCGGCACCGGCACTCACACGCGGGTGGTGACCTTGCCGGTCTGCATCAGACAAGCCCAGCGTGATCATCGGCAACTAAAGGTGCGGCTGGAGATCCTCGACCCGACCAAGCGGGAAGTTTGCGACCGATACGCACAGCTCTACAAAGCACTGGCGGACGAGGATGACGATGCGCGCACCTGGGATGCCAAAGGTACCCAGATCGAGTTGTACGCCACCATTCTGGCGGCCTGTTGTCACAAACAGCAGCTCGGTCGGTTGCTGGATATCGAGATCGCGCTGACCTCCAGCGTTTCGATGTTTCGCTGGGATCTGTCCTCCCGGTATCTCATCCTCACCCAGCGTGGACCGAGATTTCCGGCGATGGTTGTGGAGAAAGGCCGGCCCTACTACGACTCCTGGGACTTCGAGCTCGGGACGAGTTTTGACGAATGCCGAAGGGTACCAATAGAACACGCGCGCGATGTCCCGCTCAGGGAGGAACCGAGCGTCCCGGATGTACGGTCGTTGTTCGAGGTCCTCGGCCTCGCGTTGCCCGAGAACTATACCGATGCCGACGTAGTGGACATCATTACCAAGGCGTTGCATGACACCAGGCGGCCGCTCAGAGGCGCCGGTGACCGCCTGCCTCAGGGGGCCTGATCGGGCCACGCGTGCCGCCGGCCCGCAGCCGCGTCAGCACCTCCCGCGCGATGTGGGCGGTCTCCACTCGGTCGCAATATCGGCGCCTTACCGAATGTGGCTGCATGTCGAGATCGGCGAGCGAGAGGTCGATCGCGCCGGGACATGCGCTGCTGAAGGCAAGGGTCGCCGCGTGGCCGTCGACAACACTCGTGTGAAAGATCCCGCCATCCAGTGTATAGACGGCGCTGCGGGAAGTGAGTTCGGTTGCCACAGTCGCACTTCGGACCAATCGGCCAGTGGGACGGATTTCGTCGATCGGCCCGGTGCTACGAATCTCGGCGACCCGGTGCGTGGGATCGGTCACCGTATCGGTGATCTCGATGACATTATTGCGAATCGCGCCATACAACACGTAGCTGAACAGGTCCCAACTGTGCGCATGGATGAAGGAGGTCGTCGGCGCCACCTGCGGAACGTCGTCGCGCCACGCGTGCACGCAGACACCGCGTTCCCCTTCTCGGCGCAGCGGAAGGCAGACGAACCCGAGCGGATGCGCAACGGCGGCAATGGTTGTGCGCCCGTCGGCGATCTCCTCGAGCACGAACGACATCACCGACCCTGCGGTGCCGCCGCGGACGGCGAGACGAAGGCTGTCATACGTCATCACAGGCCCGAGTCTGCCCGAACGCCATGACCTTCGAGCACCGGAGCCTCCGTTCCAGAACATGATCGTGCACCTCGTAGCGATTTCTTCGTTGTCAGGCGCGGCACCCGATGCGGGCCAGTCGCGGGCTCGTGACCGCATAGGCCGGTCAGGATTCAGTACGGATTCCTCGGCTGGAGCGCGCGCCGCACGATATCGGCGATGTCGCGATCGGTGTAGGAAGCCGGTAGCGCGAGACCGAGCAGATCGAACAGCGCACGAGTCTGATCGACCGACGGCTCGTCGGCGAGTGCGAGTTTCTCGCTCCGGCTCAGCGGCACCTGTCTGGCCTGTCTGAAACTGGCCACTAGCTCGCGGCTGAAGTCCCGGTAGGAGGGCTTGTCCCGTTCGAACATCAGGGCCGGAGTATTCGGATTGTCCTGCGTGACAATGACGCAACTCGACGAGAGGTCCCAGCGGAAGGTTGTCATCACCATGGAGAGTCCGACATCGATGGTCAGGAAAGTGAATCGCTGCCGGTACCAGCATGCCGCGAGGACCGTCGCCAAGGACTCCTTGCGGGTGCGTTCGGTGGTCCACAATTCGCCGGTGCGGTCGGCCTCGGGCACCAGCGAGCAGCGGAACTGCGCGTAGATCTTGCACAGCAGTTCATTGGTCGGATCCAGCACCTCCACCTGGATCCGCAGCGGACGCTGTTCGCGGCGCGCGTTCTCCACGCATTCGCGCAGTGTGACGGCCCGCAGATAGGTTCCGGTGCCCCCTTTGAACAGCCACTGTTCGGTACCGCGGCGCGCGAGCATATGCGCATGCCCGATCTCCGGACCGTACAGCAGTTGTCCCGAGTTCGAATGCCGAATGGCCTTGCCGGACAGATGCCGATCACGCAGCAACGTGGTGGCCAGCAAACCGAGCACCAGCAGGATGACCGCGTTGATCAGATCCGCATCGAAGAAACCGATATCGATCAGCGAGATCACACCGAAGATGACCGCGAGAACCAGGGCGACGAAACCGTCGACATTATTCCGCAGCCAGATCAGCACCCGTGCCATACGGCCTCTCCTACGGTTTCTACCCAGGATAGGTGCACCTGTGGTCGACGCAGCGCGCGAATGGTCAAGTCGCACTGGCGAGTCAGTGTGCGACGGCGTCAAGTCGAGCGGCGAGGATTCGGCGGGCTCGGCCGTAGGGCACCGATTCGCCGAACAGCAACGCATCCTGGGCCGCGGTGCGTGCGATGGCGTCGAGTTCGAAGGCGAGGTCGGCAGGCTCGTTATCGGGGACGATCTCGCCGAGGCCGATCGCCTCGGCAATGGTGGTTTCGTAGAGCCGCAACCAGTCTCGGCGCGATGCGGCCACGGCGTCGTGCACGCGCCCGGGGCGGGCGTCGAACTCCGCGACGGCGGACAGAAAGAAGCAGCCGCCGCTGAAGTAGGGCTTCGCGGCATAGTCCAACCAGGACTCGCCCAGTGCCCGGACCCGGCGGATGCCGGCGGGTGCACGTCGAGCGGGTCTCACCACGTGTGCGATGAAGACCTCGACGGCCGCGCGGACGGTCGCGAGCTGGAGTTCTTCTTTGGAGCCGAAGTGCGCGAAAACGCCGCTCTTGCTGAGGTCGAGTTCGGTCGCCAAACGCCGCACGGACAGGCTTTCCAGGCCTTCGACCGAGGCGATATCCATGGCACGGTCGAGGATGACGCGGCGAGATCGCTCACCGCGCTGTAGCCGCTTGTCGATCTTGGTTTCGACTCGACGACAACCAGATAGGCGAATCTCTATACCTAATCGGCGGAAAACCCGCAGCTCAGTGGATACACGGCCGCTCGAACACCTCGGACGAGCGTCCACATTCTCGAGATGAGAGGACAGATCATGCGCGCTATTCAGCAGGAGCAGTGGGGCGGGCTGGAGACCATGCGACTCGTCGAGATCGCACGGCCGACACCGCTGTACACCGAGATTCTGGTGAAAGTCATTGCGGCGGGGGTCAATCCGATCGACTACTTCACCCGAGAAGGACGGGCGTACGTACGGGCATTGACGTTGCCCTTCGTCAACGGCTGGGACGTCGCCGGTATCGTCGAGGAGGTCGGCTACGGGGTGACCCGCTTCCGGCCCGGCGACCGCGTGTACGGCATGCCGTGGTTCCCGCGCGCGGCGGGTGCCTACGCGGAATACGTGACCGCGCCGTCGCACCAATTCGCGCCCATGCCAACGGGTTCCAGTTTCACCGAGGCCGCGGCGCTGCCCTTGGCCGCGCTCACGGCCTGGCAGATGCTCGTCGATATCGGCAAAGTCGCTCCCGGGCAGCGCGTTCTGGTGTCGGCTGCGGCAGGTGGCGTGGGCCACCTCGCCGTGCAGATCGCAAAGTCGTTCGGGGCGTATGTGATCGGCACCGCGCGCGCGGCCAAGCACGACTTCCTGACCGCACTCGGCGCCGACGAGACCATCGACTACACAACGACCGATATCGCAGCGACCCTCCGCGATATCGATATCGTGATCCAGATGCATGGCGGCGAACCGGCGCTACGCATGCTCGAAACCTTGCGTCCCGATGGCATTCTCGTCAACGCACAGGTGGCATGGACACCCGGAATGGCCGAGCGCGCGGCCGAACTCGGCGTACGCGCCAGCGGCTACCTGGTGGAACCCGACCGCGCCGACCTCGAAGCACTGACCGATCTGGTCGAGAGCGGGCAGCTGCGCCCACACGTGGAAACAGTGCTGCCACTGGAGCAGGCAGCGCGGGCACACCGCCTCATCGAGCAGTGCCGAACCAGCGGAAAGATCGTGCTCACCGTGAGTGACCCAGACCACACAGTGGAATCTTGACCTCGAGTGCAGTTCAGGAACCAGGATCGACCCGTGCCAAGGTTCGCCGAATGCGGTGCACACCATCCGTCGGTGCGCACCGCGGCCCCAGGCACACCCGATTCCGCGAGAGGGTCCTCGCGGTTCGCTCCCGCTGGGCCAGTACACCCACCAGCGGGAGCTCGGGGCGGCTATGGCACCGGATCGATGGGCCCTGAAACGTCAACAGCCGCACACCATTCCGGTGTGCGGCCTGGCCGACGGCAATCAGGCGGAGACGGCGATCTCCCACTCGTACACGATGAGCTCCGAGGAACCGGTGGTGTGCACCGGGTCGGTGAACGCGATTTCCCTTGCGGCTTCCAGACTTTCGGCGTTGATCACATACGCGCCGCCGGTGCCGTCGGTGAATCGACCGCTCTCCACCAACTGCCCGCGCTCGAGCAATTCGTTCAGGAACTGCTTGTGCGGCTCGATCACCGCCGGGTCGAACGACGGCTTGCGCATCGCCATGACCAGATACTTGTTGATCACGCCTGCGACTCCGGACGCGGTGCCCTGGTCGCCGCGGCGGCCGCGCGCACCTGCGGGGCGACCAGCACGACCTGGCCGAGCACACCGTTGACGAATCCGGGCGAATCGTCGGTGGACAACTCCTTGGCCAACTCCACCGCCTCGTCGACCGCGACCACCGGCGGAACATCGTTGGCGTGGAACAACTCCCACACCGCGATCCGCAGGATGGCCCGGTCCACGGCGGGCAGCCGGGACAGCTCCCAGTCCTTGAGGTAGGACTCGATGGTGCCATCCACCCGATCCAGATCGTCGGCGACGCCCTCGACCAGGGTGCGGGTATAGGCATGCACCGGGGCGACCGCCTGATCCTGGGTGGCCAGCTCGACCCGCTCGGTGAGCAGGTCGGCCGCGTCCACATCGCGGGCCTCCGCCTCGAAGAGCAGATCGACCGCCCGGCGGCGGGCCTTGTGGCGCGCGCCGAGCTTCTTGAAGGTGGACTTCTTGTCTATGGGCTGTTCCGCCACAGCACTCATTATCCCTGTTCGCAGTGTCTGATGGCGGCAGCAGCGGGTCCCTCCGTGGTCACGCTGCGCTACCGCCTCCGGGCCCGTCGCTACTGCCGCGGGGCGGGCGATCAGGCGTTCACGCGGCCGAGGTAGCTGCCGTCGCGCGAATCGATGCGCAGCTTGTCGCCGGTGTTGATGAACAGCGGGACCTGCACCTCGGCGCCGGTCTCCAGGGTGGCGGGCTTGGTTCCGCCGGTGGAGCGGTCGCCCTGCAGGCCGATATCGGTGTGCTGCACCTCGAGTTCGACGGTGACCGGCAGCTCGACGTAGAGCGGCGCGCCCTCGTGGGTGGCGACCTGAACGACCATGTTCTCCAGCAGGAACCGGGCGCCGGGGCCGATGGTCTCCTCGGAGATGGAGATCTGGTCGAAGGTCTCGCCGTCCATGAAGACGTAATCCGAACCGTCGTGGTACAGGTAGGTCATATCGCGACGGTCGACGGTGGCGGTCTCCACCTTGACGCCCGCGTTGAAGGTCTTGTCGACGACCTTGCCGGACAGCACGTTCTTCAGCTTGGTCCGCACGAAGGCAGGGCCCTTACCCGGCTTGACGTGCTGGAATTCGATGATCTGCTGGAGCTGACCGTCGATCTTCAGCACGAGGCCGTTCTTGAAGTCGCTGGTGTCCGCCACTGTTCTCGGATCTCCTAGTTCTGGATATGCGGTCTCGATGACCGGCATCATTCGACGACGGTCAGGTCTTTGCTGGTGTTGGTGAGCAGATCCGGGCCCCCCTCGCGCACCACGAGCGTGTCCTCGATCCGGACGCCGCCGCGGCCGGGGAAGTACACACCTGGTTCGACGGTCACCGCCACGCCAGACAGAAGTGTACCGGTTCCGGTTTTGGCGATTCCCGGCGCTTCGTGGATCTGCAGTCCGACACCGTGTCCGAGACCGTGCACGAACAGCTTCCCGTGCCCGGCCGCCTCGATTACCGCACGCGCGGCCGCATCCACGTCGGTGACCGGCGCGCCGGGCTTCAGCGCCTCGCGTCCGGCCCGCTGGGCCGCCTCGACCAGCGCGTACACCTCTCGGTGCCAGTCGGATGCGGTGCCAAGTACGAAGGTGCGGGTCATATCGGAGTGGTAGCCGCCGACCACGGCGCCGAAGTCGATCTTGACGAAATCACCGGTGGCCAGGACCGCTGCGGTGGGCCGGTGATGCGGGATGGCGGAGTTCGCACCGGTCGCCACGATGGTCTCGAAGGCGACCGCATCGGCGCCGTGTTCGAACATCGCCCATTCCAGATCCCTGGCGACCTGGCGCTCGGTACGGCCGGGGCGCAGGCCGCCGCGTTCCAGCAGGGTCGCCAGCCCGGCGTCCCCTGCGGCGCAGGCGGCACGCAACTGTTCGATCTCGTAAGCGTCCTTGACCATGCGCAGCTGTTCGACCAGCCCCGGAGTGGCGACGAATTCCAATCCGGTCTTCTGCTCGATGAATCCGCGATGCTGGTCGACGGTGACGATATGGCTCTCGTAGCCGACCCGGCCGAGCTGCCACTCCCCCGCGAGTTCCACGATGCGCCGGGCGGCGGCCCTGGCGATTTCGGCGCGCAGATCCGGCACCTGTTCGGCGACCTGGCCAAGATAGCGCCCGTCGGTGCCGATCACGGTGCGCTCCTCGGAATTACGCATATCCCAGGAGGTCACCAGCAGTGCGGCATTGGACCCGGTGAAGCCGGTCAGGTACCTGATGTTCACCAGATCGGTGACCAACAGCGCGTCGACCTCGTTCTCCACCAGCAGACTGCGCAGTGCGCCACGGCGCGCCGCGTAGTCGGGCCCAGGACCCGCGTGATCAGCAGACATGTATCAAAACTACCGCCGACACGCCGCAGATCCCGCATAAAACACAGGTTTACCGGTATTCGAGCGAGGCGATCGATGTTCACATATCGATCGGTTATCCCCAATCCGAAATCGGGGGCTGCATCCGCGACCGGTAGCGGACGAGGCTGAAGGCCATGTCCCCCACCGCTTTTGCCCTGCTGCTGGCATGGTGCTCGGTACTCACCGCCAGCGATATCCGGCAGCGCCGACTGCCCAATGCGCTCACCGTCTCCGGCGCGCTGATCATCTTCGGATATGCGCTGTTCACAACACAATTCACCGCCGGTGTGGTCGGTTCGATCTTGTTGGCGACGCCATATTTATTGGTGCACTTGATCGCACCGGCCACACTCGGGGCGGGTGATGTGAAACTGGCCGTCGGGCTCGGCGCGGTCGCGGCGCTCGGCGGTGCGCAGGTATGGGTGCGGGCGGCGCTCGTCGCACCCGTGCTGACTGCGGCATTCGGGCTCGCCGTATTGGCTCACCGGCGGATTCGGTCCGGTGTTGATCGGGCCGGACCGCGTCCGCTTCCCCATGGGCCCGCCATGTGCGTCGCGACGGTGGTGAGCCTGGCGGCGGCGTATGGCTAGCCGATGCGCGACGTCACCGTGCCGGTCATCACGGCGGGCCGCGTGCCGGAGCACCCCCGTCGACATGGGAAGATGGACAGCGTGTTGCGCTGGATAACTGCCGGAGAATCCCATGGTCCCGCTCTTGTCACCATCCTCGAGGGGATGGTGGCCGGTGTCGAGGTGACGTCCGACGAGATCTCCGCACAGTTGGCGCGCCGTCGGCTCGGGTACGGGCGCGGCGCCCGAATGAAGTTCGAGGCCGATAGGGTCACCGTCATCGGCGGAGTGCGGCACGGGCGCACCATGGGCGGACCGGTGGCCATCGAGATCGCGAACTCCGAGTGGCCGAAGTGGACGACGGTCATGTCCGCGGATCCGGTGGACGAGAACGAACTCGCCGATCTGGCCCGCAACGCACCGCTGACCCGGCCGCGGCCGGGGCACGCCGACTACTCGGGCATGCTCAAGTACAACTTCGACGACGCCCGCAATGTTTTGGAGCGGGCCAGCGCCCGCGAGACCGCCGCGCGCGTCGCAGCTGGCACGGTCGCCAGGAATTTCCTGCGCCAAGCCTTCGGCGTCGAGGTCATCTCGCATGTCGTCTCGATCGGTACCGCCGCCAATACCACCGGCATCGTGCCGACGGCCGCCGACCTGGCCGCGATCGACGAGAGTCCGGTGCGCGCGTTCGACAAGGACGCCGAGACCGCGATGATCGCCGAGATCGAGGCCGCCAAGAACGACGGCGACACCCTCGGTGGTGTGGTCGAGGTGGTCGTGGACGGGCTACCGGTTGGATTGGGTTCGTTCATCAGCGGCGCGGATCGGCTGGATTCGCGCCTCGCGGGCGCACTCATGGGGATTCAGGCGATCAAGGGTGTCGAGGTCGGCGACGGTTTCGAAACCGCGCGCCGCCGCGGCAGCCAGGCACATGACGAGATGAAGCCGGGGCCGGACGGCGTGCTGCGCTCGACCAACCGTGCCGGTGGTCTCGAGGGCGGTATGACCAATGGCGAGCCGCTGCGCGTGCGCGCCGCGATGAAGCCGATCTCGACGGTGCCGCGCGCGCTGTCCACGGTCGATATGACCACCGGCGAGGAGGCTGTCGCCATCCACCAGCGCTCCGATGTCTGTGCCGTGCCCGCCGCGGGTGTCGTCGCCGAGACCATGGTCGCGCTGGTCGTCGCGCAGGCCGCGCTGGAGAAGTTCGGCGGTGACTCACTGGTCGAGACCGTCGACAACATCACCAGCTACGTCAAGCGCATCGGCACCCGACCACACGTGCCGCAATGATCGTGCAGTCCGATCCGCGCGCACCGCGCGTGGTGCTGGTCGGACCGCCGGGGGCGGGGAAGTCGACGATCGGCCGCAAGCTCGCCAGGGAACTCGGTGTCGAGCTCTACGACACCGATGCCGGAATCGAGCGCGAGACCGGACGCACCATCCCGGAGATCTTCGCCGAGGATGGCGAACCGGAATTCCGCCGGATCGAGGAGCAGGTAGTGCGTCGCGCCATCCTCGCCGAACGCGGTGTGGTCTCCCTCGGCGGTGGGGCCGTGCTGTCCGAGGACACCAGGGCCCTGTTGCGCAATCGCACCGTGGTGTATCTGGAAATCAGTGTGGCCGAAGGACTTCGGCGCACCGGCGCGAGTACGCAGCGACCGCTGCTCAACGGTGCGGATCCGGGTGCGAAATATCGCGAGCTGATGCGCAAGCGCAGACCGCTGTATCGGGAGGTCGCCACGGTGCGGGTGCGCACCGACGGTCGCAGTCCGGGTCGCGTGGTGCGGATGATCATGGCGAAGCTGGGCATGGAATCGGTACTGCCGCAAGAAGCGGAGCCCGACTCGAGCGGACCTACGCCGGACGTCGTAGCGCCGAAACCGCAGGGCAGCAATAGATCCCGAGCCCGGCGCGCCGCCCGGGCCCGGGCGGCCGCGCGTCGTCGGGCCGCCGCCGCGCAGGCGGACGGCACCGAATCCGCGGCGACCGAGCGGCTCGAGTCCAGCGGCAATATCACCGCGGCCGGCCGGATCACGACCGATACCGCAACAGTCGATCGCCCCAAGCCCACCGGCAAAATCGCCAACGGGCGTGCCGGTTCCGAAGGACCCGGTGACCCAGCGACACCCGGAAGCCGGTCCCGCCGCACCCGGGCACGTCGCGCCCGCGCGCGAGCGCTCAAACAATCAGCACGCACAGAATCGGAGCCGAGTACACGTGAGTGAGCGAAGCGAGCGACCCATCAGCCCAGCTGAGCAGCAGCCGACCAGCCCGACCGAGCCGAGTCGCATCGAGGTCCGCACCGCCGATCCGTATCCGGTGATCATCGGCCGCGGCCTGCTCAGCGAGCTCGTCGAGTCGGTCGTCGGCGCGACCACCGGCGTGCGCACCGTCGCGATCTTCCATCAGCCGCCGCTGGCCGAAACCGCCGAGGTGGTGCGCAAGGCCTTGGCCGACAAGGCTATCGACGCGCACCGCGTCGAAATCCCGGATGCCGAGGCGGGTAAGGATCTGGCCGTGGCCGGCTTCTGCTGGGAGGTGCTCGGCCGCATCGGCCTGACCCGCAATGACGTGGTGGTATCGCTCGGCGGCGGTGCGGCTACCGATCTGGCCGGATTCGTCGCCGCGACCTGGATGCGCGGAGTGCATATCGTGCATGTGCCGACCACGCTGCTGGCCATGGTCGACGCGGCCGTCGGCGGTAAGACCGGTATCAATACCGAGGCGGGCAAGAATCTCGTCGGCAGCTTCCACGAACCGGCCGCTGTGCTGGTAGATCTGGCGACCCTGGAGACAGTCCCGCGCAATGAGATCGTCGCGGGGATGGCCGAGATCATCAAGGCCGGCTTCATCGCCGACCCGGTGATCCTGGACTTGGTCGAGCGTGATCCGGAGGCCGCGCTCGACCCGACCGGTGACGTGCTGCCCGAATTGATCCGCCGCGCCATCCAGGTGAAAGCCGATGTCGTTGCCGCCGACCTCAAGGAAGCCAGCCTGCGCGAGATCCTCAACTACGGCCACACTCTCGGCCACGCCATCGAGCGCCGCGAGCGCTACCGCTGGCGTCACGGTGCGGCCGTGTCGGTGGGCCTGGTCTTCGCCGCCGAACTCGGCCGACTCGCGGGTCGCCTCGACGATGCCACCGCCGACCGCCATCGCAGTGTCTTGGCCAGCGTCGGCCTGCCGACCAGCTACGACGCCGACGCCCTCCCGCAACTCCTCGACGCCATGCAGACCGATAAGAAAACCCGCTCCGGCGTGCTGCGTTTCGTGGTCCTCGACGGCCTCGCCAAGCCCGGCCGCCTCGAAGGCCCGGACCCCACCCTGCTCGCCGCCGCCTATTCGGCGATCGCCCGCGAGGACAGCGCCAGCAGCGGCGCGATCCTGCTGTAGTCACGAACAGCGAAGCGGCGCATCCGATTCGGTCGGTTGCGCCGCTTTTGCGTCACGATCTCGGCCGCAGGCACATTGGCATCGGCCCGCCCGCGGGATGGGCGAGCTCAGCACCTGAACAGGCTGCGGTCCATCCGGAAAAACGAAGGCGACCCTGGCGGCCGTATCGGCCGATGAAGGTCGCCTCCAATCGAATTCGCCAGCGGCTACGCGGGAGTCGCGGCGGCGCCCGGTGCCTGGGGTGTCGACCGTTTAGCAGACTTGTTGATCTGGCGGTCGGCAATGATGCGGCCGATGCCGATGCCGATGAGGCCCGGGATGAAGACCAGCAGGATGATGAAGGACGCGCCCGCCGTCAGCTCGAAGAGCAGGCCGTTATCGCCGAGATCGAAGCGGGGCAGCCAGTCGAGCAGCCACGAAACCACACCGCTGCCCAGACCCGCGGCAGCCGCGGTCTTCAGCCACAGGATGGTGAGGTCGGAGCCGTGCTCCGGATCCGGATGGACCTCACGGTCCTTGCGGCCATCCAGCACACCCCAGAACACCACCGCGGCGAGCAGCACCACCAGGCACAGCGGTCGCATCCAACTGCCCTGGGTCGGCCAGTACACCATCGCGAATCCCAACGCGGCACGCAGGAAAACGACCAGCGCACCGAGCCCGATGGCCCGCAACACCCAACCATTCATGGTCAACACCATAGCCTCGAGTCGGCCGGATCCAAATGAGAACCGGTTACAGATTTATCGCGGCGGCCATTTCCGCGCGCGGAGCCGGACGGCCGGTGAACTGTTCGACCTGTCCGTAGGCCTGGTTCAGCAGCATCTCCAGCCCGCCCACCACGGTGTGCTTCGCCCGCGCGACCGCAACAGCCAGCGGCGTCGGCCACGGGTTGTAGATCGCGTCGAGCACCACCGGGGCTGCTGCCACCGCCTCGGCGACAACCGCGGCCGCCTCGGCCGGGATCGTGCTCACCACGGCACCGGCATCCGCGCACGCCGTGCGCAATGCGTCTTTGTCGAAGCCGATCACGGCGGTGGTCATACCGAGTTGCTCAGCGAGGTCCACTGCGTTGCGCGCCCTTCCGGCATCGCGGGCGACGACGGTGACCGCCCTGGCACCGAGTTCGGACAATGCGAGCAGCGCCGGACGTGCGGTTCCACCCGCACCTAGTACGACGGCCTCGGTCAACTCACCGCCACCACCGCCGCGCAACGCGCCGAGCACACCGTCGACATCGGTGCAGTCGGCACGCCAACCCTGCGAGCCGATCCGAACCAAGGTGTTGGCCGAGCCGACCAGCACCGCCCGTTCGGTGCGTTCGCTCGCATATGCCAGCGCGGCCTCTTTACCCGGCATGGTCACCGAAAGCCCGACCCATTCCGGTCCGAGCCCATCGACCAGACCGGGCAACTCCTCGGCCGAACATTCGATCCGCTCATAGGTCCAATCGAGCCCGAGCGCACGGTAGGCCGCAAGATGCAGCTGCGGCGACCGCGAATGCGCGATCGGCTTACCGAGCACGGCCGCCTTGCGGGTTTGCGTCATCGCCTCACCGCCCACTGTCGAGAATTCCGCTCTGCCTGGCCTTTTCGATATTGCGCAGATGTTCGCTGTAGCTCTCGGTGAACAAGGTGGTCCCCTGCTTGTCGACTGTCACGAAGTACAACCATGTCCCCGGCTCCGGATTCTCCACGGCGCGCATCGCATTCAACGATGGCGCGGAGATCGGGGTCGCCGGCAGTCCCGGCATGGCGTAGGTGTTCCACGGCGTGCGCTTGGCCCGGTCGGCGTCGGTGGTCGCGACCTCGGTGCGGTCCAGTGCGTAGTTCACCGTCGAGTCGAACTGTAGTGGCTGGTTCTCCGCGAGCCGGTTCACGATCACCCGCGCCACCTTGCCCATATCCTGCGGCAGTGCTTCGCGTTCCACCAGCGAGGCGGCGATCAGGGTCTGGTACGGATTCAGCTTCGTCTCGGCGCCGGACTGCAGCAGACCGGTCGACTCGTAGCTGCGCGCACTCGCACTCACCAGCTGCTTCAGAATCTGGTCCGGCGTACCACTGGGATCGAAATCCCAGGTGCCCGCGGCGATAAGACCTTCCAGCTGCCTGCTGCGGTCGGGTACGTCACGCACCCGCTGTTCGGCCCAGCTCGGCACGCCGAGGGCGGTCAGATCCGCACCCGCACCGGCGGCATCGAGCTGGTCGTAAGTGATGCATTTCTGATTCGTACCGGTGCCGACGCAGCTGGCGTCGGCGATCTTGCGGTAGATGCCGTCCTTGCGCGAGCCGGTATTCACGTCCTGCTGGTCGTGCAGCTGCCGTCCCTCGGAGACGACCAGATTGCCGACCCGCGAACTCTTGCCGAGCAGTGCCGTCACCGCCTGCGTGGACGGACTGTGACTCGGGATCGCGTAGTAGCCGGGTTGCACCGAATTCATATTCGAATTGCGCACGGCTGCTTGGAAGAAGGCCTCACTGCTCGCGACGATGCCCTTCTTGTGCATCTCCTCCGCGATCTGGTTCGACGTATCGCCCGGATGGACCTGCACCACCACCAGCGGTCCGACCGGACCCGCGAAATCCTCGGGCGCGCCGAACATCTTTACCACTTTCATCCCCGCGAATACCGCGGCGCCGGCGAACAGCGCCACGAACAGCGCACCGATCAGCCACAGATTCCGGCGCCGTTTCTTGCGCTCGGCCGCCTTGCGGGAGGCCGCCCGGGACCGTCGGCCCCGCGCGGGCGCACTGCGCCGACGCTCCGAGCGGGACTCCGCACGCTCCTCGTCTGTCCGGCTCCCGCCGCGCTCGGGCCTGGTACGCCCGGAGCGCGCGGACGCGGCACCGGAGCGTCCACCCAGCCCGTCACCGCGGGCCCGCCGCGGCTCGGCTCCTTCGGTCCGCTGCGGCCGCCCACGCCGCGGTTCCCCGCGCTCGGCGCGCTGGGTCGCACGTCGCGAACGCTCCGCCGCGAGCACCTCGTCGTGATCTTCGTCGGTATAGCGCGGAATGACCGTGGTGTCGTCGTCGTAGTCCTCCCATGCCTGGTCGTTTCGCCGGTAACGCCGCTCAGCCTCGCGCTGACGGAAACGTTCCTCGGCTCGCGCCCATCGATCCGTCATGCACCGTCTCCGGAATCAGACGCCGCTTCGGCCGACTTCAACACCGCACTCCGTTCGTCCAACCATCCCTGCAGGATCGCTACGGCGGCCGCCTGATCGATCACCTGCCGCTGGCCACGCGCGCGAACTCCACTGTCCCGCAATGCACGTGCAGCTGACACCGTAGTCAAACGTTCGTCGGAAAGTCGGATAGGCACCGGGGCTATGACTGCGCGCAAACGCTCCGCGAACGCCATCGCCGCATCGGCTGCGGTCCCTTTTTCCCCGCGCAATGTCCGTGGCAGACCGACGATAACCTCGACGGCCTCGTATTCCCGCACAATTTCGGCAATTCTGGAAATGTCGCTTGCCGGTCCGGGCGCGCGCCTATTCGGCTTTGCGCGCGCCACTGTTTCCACGGGCGTGGCGAGCAGGCCGTCCGGGTCGCTGGAGGCGACCCCGATCCGGACACTGCCGACATCGATGCCGATCCGCCTGCCGCGGCCGGGATCGGTGTCGGGCGAGGGACGATGACTCTCCGAGTCGCCCATCACCGGGCGAGTTCGGCCACCCGGGCACGGACCGAGGCCAGACCGACTTCGATACCCGAGGGGTCCGAACCGGCGCCCTGCGCCATCTCCGGCTTGCCGCCGCCACGACCGGAAATGCTCGGGCCGAAGCTCGAGACCAGGTCTCCGGCCTTGAAGCCGAGATCCTGCGCGCTCTTGTTGACCGTCACGACGAAGGGGACCTTGCCATCGGCATTGCCGAGCAGCACGACGACCGCGGGTTCGGTGCCGAACCGGCCGCGGATATCGGTGGCGAGGGTGCGCAGGTCACCGGCGGTGACACCTTCGGGCGCGGCCGCGGCCACCAGCAGCACGCTGCCGACCCGCTCGGCCTCGTCCACGAACTTGGCCGCCGAAGCGAGCACCGTGGCGATCTTGGTGCGCTCGAGCTCCTTCTCGGCCACCTTCAGCCGCTCCACGAGCTGCTCGACGCGCGCAGGCACCTCTTCCGAAGGCACCTTCAACGAGGACGCGACACCGGCCAGCAGGGCACGCTCCTTCGCCAGATACGTATATGAGTCCAGGCCCACGAAGGCCTCGACGCGTCGCTTACCGGAACCGATCGCCGATTCGCCGAGCACGGTGATCGGGCCGATCTGCGAGGAATGCTGTACGTGCGTACCACCGCACAGCTCCATCGAGAACGGTCCGCCGATCTCCACCACGCGCACCTCGTCGCCGTAGTTCTCGCCGAACAGCGCGAGCGCGCCCATCTGCTTGGCCTTGGGCAGATCGGTGACGAAGGTGTTCACGGGGAAGTCCGAGCCGACCGCGTCATTGGAGACGGCCTCGATATCGGCCTTCTGCTGTTCGGAGAGCTGGCCCTGCCAGTTGAAGTCGAAGCGCAGATAACCGGGCTTGTTCAGCGAACCGGCCTGCACGGCGTTCGGGCCGAGCACCTGCCGCAGCGCGGCATGCACCATATGCGTGCCGGAGTGGCCCTGGGTGGCGCCATGGCGCCAGGCCGGATCGGCTTGGGCGAGTACGACATCGCCCTCGGTGATCTGGCCCTGTTCGACGGTGGTCTTGTGCACCCACAGCTTCTTGGCGATCTTCTGCACATCGTTGACGCGCAGTTTGAGGCCCTGCGCCGTAATGGTGCCGCGATCGGCGATCTGACCACCGGACTCCGCGTACAGCGGGCTGCGGTCCAGGATCACCTCGACGTCCTGTCCGATGGTGGCGGTCGGCACCCGGACACCGTCGGCGATCAGCGCGAGAACGTGCGCCTCGGAGGTGAGCTCGTCGAAGCCGGTGAATTCCGTTGCGCCGCGGTCGACCAACTCCTTGTAGATGGACAGGTCGGCATGGCCGTGCTTGCGCGCCTGCGCATCCTCCTTGGCCATCTTCCGCTGCTCGGCCATGAGCGAGCGGAAGCCCTCCTCGTCGACCGACAGTCCGGCCTCGGCCGCCATCTCCAGGGTCAGCTCGATCGGGAAGCCATAGGTGTCGTGCAGTTTGAAGGCGTCCGAACCCGGAATCGTCTTGCCGCCCTTGGCCGCAACCTCGTCGACGGCATCGGCGAACAACCGGGAGCCGGTATTGAGCGTCTTGAGGAACGCGGTCTCCTCACCCACCGCGACATTCTCGATCCGCGCGAAGTCGGTGGCCAGTTCCGGATACGACGGCGACATCAGCTCGCTGACGACCTTCATGAATTCGCCGATCACCGGCTTGTCCGCGCCGAGCAGCCGAGCCGAGCGCACGATTCGGCGCAGCAGGCGGCGCAGCACATAGCCACGGCCCTCGTTGCCCGGGTTGACACCGTCGGCGATCAGCATGGCCGAGGTGCGGGCGTGGTCGGCGATGACGCGGAAGCGGCGGTCGTCCTCGTGTTCGACACCGTAGGACCGGCCCGTCAACTCCTCGGCCTTATCGATGATCGGGCGCAGCAGGTCGGTCTCGTAGACGTTGTCGACGCCCTGCAACAGCAGCGCGATGCGTTCGACGCCCATGCCGGTATCGATATTCTTCTTGGGCAGCGATCCGACCGGCGGGTGGCCGAGCTTGGGGCTCTGCTCACCGCGGATGTCCTGCATGAAGACCAGATTCCAGATCTCCAGGTAGCGGTCCTCGTCGGCGACCGGGCCGCCGTCCCTACCGTATTCGGGGCCGCGGTCGTAGTAGATCTCCGAACACGGGCCACCCGGGCCGGGCACACCCATATCCCAGTAATTATCCTTACCGTCGCGGAACTGGATCCGCTCCTTCGGGATGCCCGCGACCCGGTGCCAGATCTCGGCGGCCTCCGGATCGGATTCGTAGGCCGTCACCCAGATCCGCTCGGGATCGAAGCCGTAGCCGCCGTCCTCCTGCGACTTGCTGATCAACTCCCAGGCGAGGGTGATGGCGCCCTCCTTGAAGTAGTCACCGAAGGAGAAATTGCCCGCCATCTGGAAGAAGGTGTTGTGCCGGGTGGTGACGCCGACCTCTTCGATATCACCGGTGCGGACGCATTTCTGCACACTGGTCGCGCGCGGGAACGGCGGCGCCTCCTGGCCCAAGAAGTACGGCTTGAACTGAACCATGCCCGCGTTGACGAACAGCAGGGTCGGGTCGGCCAGGATCAGCGAGGCACTGGGCACCTCGGTGTGTCCGGCACGGACAAAATGGTCCAGGAATCGCCGTCGGATCTCGTGGGTCTGCACAGATATCCAGCCTACCGGTGCCCCGCATCCCCTTTTTCAGCGACCGGGGGTCCACCTCCGCCGGCGGGAGCGACCCGGACCGGGTCTGCGGCGAAGTGAGCGATTATCGTCCGCGGACGATTCTGCGCAGCTTCTCGACGCGGCGTTGGATATCGCGTTCGACGCCGTGATCGGTCGGGGTGTAGTAGTCGCGGCCGACGATTTCGTCGGGCGGATACTGTTGGGCCAGTACGCCGTCCGGGTCGTCGTGCGGGTATTTGTAGCCTTGGGCGTTGCCGAGAGCTGCGGCTCCCGCGTAGTGGCCGTCGCGTAGATGTGCGGGGACCGTACCCGCGTTGCCTGCCGAAATATCGGCGAGCGCGGCGCCGAGCGCGGCGGGCACGGCACCGGATTTGGGGGCCGTGGCCAGGTGGATCGTCGCGTGGGTCAGGGTGAGTTGGGCCTCGGGCATGCCGATCAGCTGCACGACGTGCGCCGCCGCGACCGCGGTCTGCAGCGCCATCGGATCGGCCATGCCGATATCCTCGCTCGCCGAAATGACCAGGCGGCGGGCGATGAAGCGGGGGTCCTCGCCGGCACTGAGCATGCGAGCCAGGTAATGCAGTGCCGCATCGACATCCGAGCCGCGAATGGACTTGATGAAGGCGCTCACCACGTCGTAGTGCTGGTCACCGGCACGGTCGTAGCGCACGGCCGCCTTGTCCACGCTGGCCTCGACCAGATCCACATCGACGGTGCCGTCCAACGAGGATTCCGCCGATGCCTCCAGCGCGGTGAGCGCCCGGCGCGCATCACCGCCCGCGATCCGCACGATGTGCTCGAGCGCGGCCTCGGTCACCGTGTACGCGCCGCCGTAACCACGCGGGTCCGCGAGCGCACGATCGAGCACCAGCCGGATATCGGCGGCGGTCAGCGACTGCAATTGCAATACCAGCGAGCGCGACAGCAGCGGCGAGACCACCGAGAACGACGGATTCTCGGTCGTCGCGCCGACCAGCAGCACGATCCGGTTCTCCACCGCGGCCAGCAACGCGTCCTGCTGCGTCTTGGAGAAACGGTGCACCTCATCGATGAACAGCACAGTCTGCTCGCCCGCGGTGAGACGGCGGCGGGCCACATCGATGACCGCACGCACTTCCTTCACCCCGGCCGACAAGGCCGACAGCGCCTCGAAGCGCCGACCCGTGGCCTGCGAAATCAGCGACGCCAGCGTCGTCTTGCCGGTTCCCGGCGGTCCGTACAGCAGCACCGACGCCGCGCCCGAACCCTCGATCAACCGTCGTAGCGGCGAGCCGGGCCCGAGCAGATGCTGTTGGCCGACCACCTCATCCAATGTCGCGGGCCGCATCCGCACCGCCAGCGGCGCACCGGCATCGCGGCGCACCACACTGTCGATGGAGTGTCCGGTCGGCACCTCGTCACCGGGCACGTCGAATAAGCCTTCGCTCACACCGAGCACGTTACCGAGGAGCACCGACAGCTCCGGGTCGTGTGCCGATTTGCCTCGCCGACCGTGGATCGACTGTGATCGCAGCCGTGGCTGAAAACGTCGTCGTTCCGGATTCCGAGCCTTTCGCTCGACGCACTCTGCTGAAGGGCGGTGCCGCGGCGACAGTCGCCGCATTCGCGGTCGCCACGCCCGCACGGGCCGAGGGACCGGTATTCCGTCACGGCGTCGCCTCGGGCGATCCGCTGGCGAACGGTGTGATCATCTGGACCCGTGTCACCGTCTCCGACGACGCGACACCCGGTTCCGGCGTCGGCGCATCCGCGGCGGTGCGCTGGGAACTGGCAGGCGATGAGCGCTTCGCATCCGTGATCGCATCCGGAATGGCCACGGCCACAGTGGATTACGATCACACTGTCAAGATCGAAGTGACCGATCTGCAGCCCGGCAGCGCGTACTTCTACCGCTTCACCGCGTTCGGCGTGCACTCCCCCGTCGGCCGCACCCGAACCGCTCCGGCTACTTCTGCCGCGGTTGATCGCCTGCGCTTCGGCGTGGTGTCCTGCTCGAACTGGGAGGCGGGATACTTCGGCGCGTACCGGCATCTGGCCGATCGCACCGACCTCGACGCGATCGTGCACCTCGGCGACTACATCTACGAATACGGTCGCGGCAAATACAGCGGGCGCAGCGGCGCGGTACGTCCACACGAGCCCGCCGACGAGATCGTCACCCTGGCCGACTATCGCATTCGGCACGCGCAGTACAAGACCGATCCGGATCTGCTCGCGCTGCACGCGCGGGTGCCGTTCATCTGCACCTGGGATGATCACGAATTCGCGGACAATGCCTGGTCCGGCGGTGCGAACAACCATGATCCGGCCACCGAGGGCGACTGGCAGCGGCGCCGCGGCGCCGCGGCCCGCGCCTATCTCGAGTGGATGCCGGTCCGGGCGAGCAGTTCGGGGTCCGACGTCCAGATCTATCGGCGGCTGCGTTTCGGCGACCTCGCCGAGTTGTCCATGCTCGACCTGCGCAGCTACCGCGACCAGGAGGTCGAACCGGTCGCCGGCTGGCGCGAGGTCGACAACCCGGCGCGCACCATCACCGGCAAGGCCCAAATGGATTGGCTCACTGCCGGTTTGGCATCCGCGCCGGTGCAGTGGAAGCTCGTCGGCAATTCGGTGATGATCGCGCCGCTGGTGTTCCCGCCGCTGGAACCGGCGACCACGGAGGCCATCACGACCATGGTGGGTGTGCCGCGATCCGGCGTTCCGGCCAACGCCGACCAGTGGGACGGCTACACCGCCGACCGTCGCACACTGTTCCAGTCGATCGCCGATCAGCAGGTCCGCGATGTCGTCTTCCTGACCGGCGATGTCCACTCCTCGTGGGCCGCCGACCTGCCCGTCGACCCTGCGGACTATCCGGGCGGGCCGACGGTGGGCGCGGAATTCGTGGTCCCGTCGGTGACTTCGTCGAGTCTCGGCGAGCTGCTGAAGGCACCGCCGCGCACGGTCGCGGTCTCGGTCGAGGAGTCCGTCAAGGGGTTGAATCGGCATCTGCGGTACGTCGAGATGGAGTCGCACGGCTACGGCGTCCTGGAGCTCACCCCGGCGCAGGCGCAGATGGACTGGTTCTACGTCACCGATGTCGCCGATCCCGATTCCGGCGTGCGTCACGGTGCTTCGTTCGCCGTTCGTTCCGGTGGCCGCGTCGAGCCACGCCCGGGACCGGTCGCCTGATCGTTCGGGAGAGTCCGCATCGGCCCGACATGCGAGACGCCGCGCGATTCCAGGAGCAGAATTTCTCGCGAAAGGTTGTCGATTTCCGTCGAGCTCGATCGTCGGAACGAATACGACGGCCCGATCGGCGGGCCGGCGCAACCCGAAGGAGCGAGATCATGAGCCAGTACCTGGTGCTGATTTACGAGGACGAAAATGCGTACGCGACCGCATCGGAGCAGGTCATGGGTGAGGTCTACCAGGCGCATGTGACCTTCCAGGAGATCGCGGGCGACGCCGTGCAGGGCGGCAACGCACTCCAGCCGACTGCTACCGCCACCTCCATCCGGCAGAAGGACGACGGCGATTTCACCGTGACCGATGCCCCGTTCGCTGAGGCCAAGGAGGCGCTCGGCGGCTACTACTTGATCGAGGCCGCAGATCTGGATGCCGCGATCGCAGTGGCCAAGCAGGTGCCCGCCCGATTCGGCGGCGTCGAGGTGCGCCCGATCATGACCTTCGACTAGCCCTGTGCCGATCGACACCGATGCGGCTGCCGCCGTCGACCAGGCGCACCGTCGCGAATGGGCCTTCGTGCTCGCCGCGACGGTGCGGCTGGTCCGCGATTTCGACCTCGCCGAGGAATGCGTGCAGGACGCCTACGCGCGGGCACTCACCGAGTGGGCCGCGCACGGCGTTCCCGCCAAGCCGGGCGCCTGGCTGACCACCGTCGCCCGCCGCCGCGGCCTCGACCTGCTGCGCCGCGATTCGACCATGCGGCGAGCACTGCCCATGCTGATCACCGACCTGGCCTACGACACCGCCGATTTCGCACTCGCGGAACTGGATTCGGCATCGGCCATTCCCGATGACCGGTTGCGCCTGATCAGCACCTGCTGCCACCCGGCACTGGCCCGCGAGGCCCAGGTGGCGCTTACCCTGCGTCTGGTCTGCGGTGTCACCACCGCCGAGGTCGCCCGCGCCTTCCTCACCAGCGAATCGACCATGGCAGCCCGAATCACGCGCGCCAAGAAGAAGATCGCGGTGGCGCGCATTCCGTATCGGGTGCCGTCGGTGCGCGAACTCCCCGACCGACTCGATGCCATCTGCGCGGTCATCCACCTACTGTTCACCACCGGTCACACGGCGCCGTCGGGTGACGCGTTGGTTCGTACCGATCTGGTCGAACGGGCGCTCCAACTTGCACGGATGATGCATGCGCTCGTCCCGGACGACCCTTCCGTCACCGGCCTCCTTGCCCTGATCCTGCTCACCGACGCGCGCCGCGCCGCCCGCGTGGATACCGAAGGGCGCCTGTGCATTCTCGAACACCAAGACCGCTCCCGCTGGGATCGCGCGGCCATCGCCGAGGGTATTGCCTTGGTGAAAACCGCTCTGCCACATACGGATCGGTACACGCTGCAGGCCGCCATCGCCGCCGTCCACGACGAGGCACCCTCCTGGGCGGAAACCGACTGGCGTGAGATCACCGGCCTGTACGTACTCCTGCTCCGGATCTGGCCCGCACCGGTGGCGCGCCTCAATCACGCGGTAGCAGTGGGCCTTTCCGGCAATCCGAGCCGAGCGCTCGCCCTCCTCGACGCGCTCGCCGCCGAACCGTCCCTCGCCACCTACGGCTACCTCGAAGCTTCCCGCGCGGCCTTTCTGACCCAATTGGGCCGCACCAACGAAGCCGCCCGGGCCTACGAATCCGCTCTACTCCTAACCGAAAACACCGTAGAGCGAGCCCACCTCGAATCCCGGCTATCCGACCTCACGGCCTGACGCAGCCGAGTAGGCGCCGAACTACTCCGACCAGCGCTCTTCGAGCATCGCCGACACATCCTCGGCGAAATCCCCCACCGCGTCGTCGCCGGTGCAGCGCGCGTCTTCTGCCAGGGCGGCCCAGCGATTGATCAGGGCTTCCGAGCGCGGAACGGACAGGCCGTGTTCGCGGGCGGCGGCGATGCGGGTGTGGTCGGCGGGCAGGAACCAGTAGGTGGTGAGCCAGACCCAGATTAGGCGGGCTTCCAGGATGCGTTCGGCGAGTACGGCGTCGTCGGCCAGGGCGGGCCACACGCCGACGACCTCGGCGCGCCACGCTTCGACCATTTGCTTGGCGCGCTCGCGGGACAGTTCGAAGTCGCAGAGGCAACCCGGGAAGGACACCAGCGCGTAGGCGATGTCCAGGGTGGCGTCGCGGTAGCCGCCCCATTCGTAGTCGAGGAAGCGTGCGCCCTCCTCGTTGAGGATCACATTGTCCGGGCACAGGTCCGACGGGCTGAATGCGCGGAAGCGCCCCGCGGAGAACAGACGATTGCCTCGAACGATCCGCTCGGCGATCTCACCGGGCACCTCGATGCCGAGTTCGCGCTGCAGCATGCCAGGCACCTCGGAGATGGCGGCCTCGGCCTGTTGCGCGATGCCGTCGACCCGGTGCACCACATCCACCCTGCGCAGCAGCGCGACAAAATCCGCTTCGCGCCCGACGGTTGCCGCATGCATCCGACCCAGCGCCTGCGCGAAGGCCATCAGCGCGTTGCGCGTCGCCGGTTCCGCACCGGATTGCAGCACCTGCGTCATCCGGGCGTTCTCGCCGAGATCACTCAGGACGAGCAGCCGGTCCGGGAGGCTGTGCGCGATCAGGTACGCGCCGGGCCGCTGATCGCGACTGAGCGCGGTCGTGAACTGATACGACACGGCCTCGCGTAGAAACGCGGAGTCGACGCTGGCGACGCCGGGCGCTAGTCCACCCGTCGTGCGGTCCGCCGCGGATCCGCGAACCTGCTTGACGATGAGCGTCCGGGGCAGGGAGAAGGCGTTCTCTGAAACACGCACGCGTAGGACCGTCGTCCTACCACTACCGCTGAGTTCCATCGGATCGCTCAGCTTTACCGGAGCACCCATTCGCTTTGTGAGCAACTGCTGTGCTGCGGACACGACTTCGGCGGCGCGTTCGGCCAATAGTGCGGTCATCGCTAATCAAGCTACTCGCACCGGGTCACTTCTAGCGAGCGGTTACACAACCTTTCCGCGTCGTTCGGCGTGTCTGCGTCAAGGTTGCGGAACGGGCGCTGGTTGCTTGACACCATTGCGGCTGTCCGGTTTTCTCATCGTCAACTGCCGTGCGCCACACCGCAAACCAGTTGCGTCGAAAGGTCTGCAGACAATGTCCGACTCACCGTCGCCCAAGCCGAACGAACCAACTGGCTCGCCCGAACCGAGCGGCGGCGCGCCCGACGAAGGTGACGGCGAACAGTTCGCCGCGCGTCCGGGTCAGCACGAAAGCCCGAATCCGCACCCGACGGAACCCAGCACCGGGCACAGCAGGCACGAGATGGCCGGCCCCGCGGGCTACCCGCAGTTCGAGGGTCCCGGCGCGGCGCAGTACGGCAGTGAACCGGTGGAGCCGCCACCGCCGGTCGGCGCGCCCGGACAACCGGGACAGCCGAGCTACGGCCCCCCGGGAACCGGTCCCGGCTCGGCGCATCCCGCAACGATGCCCCCCGGCACGATGCCGCCCGGAGTTGCCGCAACGCCTGCTGGAGCGGTCCCGCCGGGCGCAATGCAACCCGGCTTCGATCCGGCCGGCGCAGCAGCCCCCGGCATGGCGAAGCCCGGCACCATGCCGCCCGGTGCCGTACCTCCCGGCGCAACGCAAACCGGCTTCGAACCTGCTGGCACGATGCCGCCCCCCGGCGCAATGCCTCCGGGCGTTCAGCCCGCCGCGCCGACCTACGGCTACCAATCCGCCCCCGGCGCGCCGACGACCCTCGATGTCGGCAATGCCCTGAGCTACGGCTGGGAGAAGTTCCGCGCGAATTTCGGCCCCTGGCTGGCCGTTACCGCGACCGGCGTGATCATCTATCTCGCCTTCGTGCTCATCGTCCAGGCCGTGCAACCGAATTCGCTGTTCAGTCTGTTGCTGATCTTCCTCGCGGTCATGGTCGCGATCTGGCTGTTGCAGGCCGCCATGATCCGCGGCGCTCTTTATGAAACCGACGGCAACAAACCGACTTTCGCGTCCTACTTTCATTTCGTGAATGCGGGCAATGTCCTCTTGACGGCACTGCTCGCCTTCGCGCTCACCTGGATCGGCGCGGCGCTGTGCTTCGTGCCCGGTCTGATCGCCGGATTCCTGTGCATGTTCTCGCTGCACTTCGTCGTCGATCAAGAGCAGGGTCCGTTCGAGGCGATCAAGTCCAGCGCCACGCTGGTCATCGCCAATATCGGGCAGGTGCTGCTACTCGGCCTCGCCGTACTGGTCATCACCTTTGTCGCCACCCTGCTGTGCGGCTTCGGCCTGCTGGTCGCCGGACCGGTGTGCACGATCGCGGTGACCTACGCCTACCGGGCACTCACCGGCGGCACCGTGTCCGTGTCCTAGCCTCCGGTGCGCTGGGGGCATCCGCTCCCAGCGCACCGGAACATCAGCCCCGCAACACAATTGGCGGTCACTTCGCGGGCAATGACCGCAGCCACCACCATTGCTTGAACCGGGCGATCGGTCCCCCCTCGCTACCCGCAGGCGGGCGCAGCGCCAGCACGAGCACCCCGGCCGTGACGATGCCCGCCAGGTTCACCGCGAGCTGCCCCGCCGACATGAATGCGATATGCCACTGCCCCAGAGTTGCCGCGATTACCGCGAATCCGGCCGCGGGCACGGTGGTCACCGAGATGAACACCCCGACCAGTGCCGCGGATTTCGCGGTGACCACCGCCAGCATCCCCGCTGCACCAGCCAACAGCGCGACCACCAGTGAGAACGGCCCGACCTCGTAAATGAAGTCGACATTCTCGATGGTTTCCACACCGGTCACCGTGATCCAGCCGAACTGCTCCCACAGCAAGGTCGCCAACAGCGTGATGACCATCGCCACCGGAAATGCCACCAGCAGCGCGACCGCCGACTTGCGAGCGAGCATGAAATCGCGCCGCCACAGCCCCACCGAAAAGGCTGCCAGTGGCCCGAATTCCGGCCCGACCACCATCGCGCCGACGATCGTCACCGGTGAGTCGGTGGCCACGCCGACCGCCGCGAGCAGGCACGCGATGGTGAGGAAGGCGACGAAGGTCAGCGTAAGCGAGGACTCCTCATGAGTCTGAGCGAGCAGTTCCTCCCACACCACCGCGTCGGTCGGATCACCCGGAGCCTCCTCGATGGCCCGCTCACCCGCATCGGAGATCACCGTCTCGACTGGGCCGAGCGTGATGCCGCCGGTGTGCTTGATGCCGAGCGCGGTCAGATCGGCGAGCACATCATTGGCGGCCTCACGCGCGACATCGGCCTGGATCAGATCACCGACGGGCTCGACGGCGACACCGCGCGCCAGCGTCACATGCGTGACGCCCGGGTCGGCACTCAGCACCGCCATCACCTTGTCGGTGAGTTCGGGCGGGCTGATCATGCGCAAGTGCAGCACTGGAACCCCTTGTGGTCAGCTTCGATAAAACTGACCAGAAAGTACCGTTCCAGCGGCTGCCCGCGCTATTCCGAAGCGCGACCCGCGTCGCCGCCCTCGTCCTTCTTCTTCTCCGGTTTGAAGTCCAGGCCCGCTTCCTTGCGCTGCTGCGCGGTGATCGGCGCGGGCGCATCGGTCAGCGGATCCACACCACCACCCGTCTTCGGGAAGGCGATGACCTCGCGGATCGAATCCATGCCTGCCAGCAGCGCGGTGATCCGGTCCCAGCCGAAGGCGATGCCGCCGTGCGGCGGGGCGCCGTAGGAGAACGCGTCGAGCAGGAAGCCGAACTTCTCCTGCGCCTCGTCATGCCCGATGCCCATCACCTTGAAGACTCGCTCCTGCACATCGCGGCGATGGATACGGATGCTACCGCCGCCGATCTCGTTGCCGTTGCAGACGATGTCGTAGGCGTAGGCCAACGCCGAACCCGGGTCGGTGTCGAAGGTGTCCAGCGACTCCGGCTTGGGCGAGGTGAACGCGTGGTGCACCGCGGTCCATGCCGAATGACCAAGTGCCACATCGCCACTCGCGGTTGCCTCGGCGGCGGGTTCGAACATCGGCGCATCCACGATCCACACGAACGCCCACGCGTTCTCATCGATCAGACCGCATTTGCGCGCGATCTCGCCACGAGCAGCACCGAGCAGCGCGCGCTGCGCTTTGGCCGGACCGGCGGCGAAGAACACACAGTCACCCGGCACCGCGCCGACATGCTTGGCCAGGCCCTCGCGCTCGGATTCGCTGAGGTTCTTGGCGACCGGACCGCCGAGTGTGCCGTCCTCCTGTACCAGCACATACGCCAGCCCCTTGGCGCCGCGCTGCTTGGCCCACTCCTGCCAGGCGTCGAGCTGACGCCGCGGCTGACTCGCGCCACCGGGCATCACGACCGCGCCCACGTACTCCGCCTGGAACACCCGGAACGGGGTCTCCTTGAAATACTCGGTGCATTCGGTGATCTCGACACCGAAGCGCAGGTCCGGCTTATCGCTACCGAAGCGGCGCATCGCCTCCGCGTAGGTCATATGCGGAATCGGGAACGGAATCTCGTAGCCGACGAGCTTCCACAGCGCCTCCAGGATCTCCTCGGCGACCAGGATCACGTCCTCCTGGCGTACGAAGCTCATCTCGAGGTCGAGCTGGGTGAATTCGGGCTGGCGGTCGGCGCGGAAGTCCTCGTCGCGGTAGCAGCGCGCGATCTGGTAGTACCGCTCGACACCGGCGACCATCAGCAGCTGTTTGAACAGCTGCGGGCTCTGCGGCAGCGCATAGAAGCTGCCCGGCTGCAGGCGCGCGGGCACCAGGAAGTCGCGGGCGCCCTCGGGCGTCGAGCGGGTCATCGTCGGGGTCTCGACCTCGACGAATTCATGATGGGCCAGCACCGCGCGGGCGGCCGCGTTGACCTTCGACCGCAGCCGGATGGCCTTGCCCGGCGCCTCGCGGCGCAGGTCGAGGTAGCGGTACTTGAGGCGGGCTTCGTCACCGGGCTGCTCGTCGAGCTGGAACGGCAGCGGCGCGCTCTCGTTGAGCACCTCGAGTTCGCTGACGTTGACCTCGATGGAACCGGTCGGCAGCTCCGGGTTCTCGTTGCCGTCGGGCCGCTGCTCGACCACACCGGTGACCCGGACGCAGAATTCGGCGCGCAGTTTGTGCGCCTGCGCCGCGGGCTCGCCCTCGCGGAACACCGCCTGCGCCACACCCGACGCATCGCGCAGATCGATGAAGATCACGCCACCGTGGTCGCGACGCCGGGCCACCCAGCCGGTGAGGGTGACGCTCTGACCGGCGTGCTCGCTTCGCAGCGAACCAGCCAAGTGGGTGCGCAGCACGGGATTCCTTTCGACGAATGTGACACCGGCAGGGCGATCCGGTGCGGTTGCCATCGTAGTGAGACACATATCCCGAGAGGAAACCGATATCGCCGCCCCGCGTGCGAAGCTGTATCGGCAGGGTTTGACCGAGGCGTTTAGGACACGAGAAAGCGAAGCAGATGACCTTCAACGAAGGCCTCCAGATCGACCCGGATCGGGCTTCATCCGGCGGCGGACCCGGGATGGGCGGCAAGCTTGCCCTCGGCGGTGGTGCGGGTGGTCTGATCCTGCTGGTAATCGGCCTGTTGCTCGGTGGGGATCCCAGTTCGCTGCTCGGACAGTTGAACGGCAGCGAGAGCAGCACTGTGCAGCCCGGCACCGCGGGCACGCCCGCACACTGCAAGACCGGCGCGGACGCCAACAAGTACGTCGACTGCCGGGTGGTGCTCACCGCACAGAGCCTCGACGCGGTGTGGACGGCACAGCTGCCCCAGCAGACCGGCAAGAAGTATTCGAAGCCGAAATTGGTGTTGTTCTCCGGCGCGGTCTCGACCGGTTGCGGCAATGCGACCAGCGCGGTCGGCCCGTTCTACTGCCCGGCCGACCGGACCGCCTACTTCGACACCGCCTTCTTCCAGGAACTGGTCGACCGCTTCGGTTCCAGCGGCGGCCCGCTCGCCCAGGAGTACGTGGTGGCACACGAGGTCGGCCACCACATCCAGAATCTGCTCGGCGATATCGGTCGGGCCCAGCAGGATCCGCGCGGACCGGAATCCGGCGCGGTGCGCACCGAACTCCAGGCCGACTGCTACGCGGGCATCTGGGCCCACTTCGCCGACAAGCAGCCCGCCCCCGGCAGCGATCAACCTTTCCTGAAACCTCTGTCCGACAACGATATCCGTGACGCCCTCTCCGCCGCGTCCGCCGTCGGCGACGACCGAATCCAGCGTGCCGCCCAGGGGCGCGTCAACCCGGAGGCCTGGACCCACGGTTCCTCGGACCAACGCCAGAAATGGTTCCTCACCGGCTACAAATCCGGTCAGGTCCAAGCATGCGACACGTACTCGGCCTCCGACCTGAACAACCCGTCGGCCTTACGCTGATGGCCGACGGCTGATCGATAATCGAATCCAGTTGGACTGTGGCACAGCGTAGATAGGGATTTCATGCGGAGAACGAAGTCGGCACTGCTGTTTCTCGTCGTGACGCTTGCGGGTAGCTGGGGTGTCGCCTCGGCCGACCCCGCGGCCGACGCACCACAACCGCCCGCCCCGGCACTGCTGACACTCACCACCATCCCGAGCGGTTGGTCCGAGCGGGTCGACCTGCGCCCAGTGCTGCAGATCTACGCCGACGGCCACGCGGTCGCACAGCCCGACGCCGCTTCCACCACCCGCGCCGCCGACACCCCACCGCAGCGGCTCACCGGCACCGTCCCCGCCGACGTCCTGAATGCCGCACTGGCGGAAACCAAATCACTCGCCGCCCTCGACCTCGGCATGCCCGGCTCCACCGACCAGGGCACTCAGATCATCGACCTCATGCCTACGCCGCCCGACCAGGACGTCCATGTCCTCATGTACGCCCCCGACGCGACCGAGAACCTCACCGCTGACCAACAAGCCAACCGCAAGCGCTTCACCGACCTCTATCGCAAACTCGTCGACGCCTTCACCCGAGACCATTGAGCCGGTTGCCGACCTCGGTAGCGATGGCACGAGGAGCGTTGCGCGCTGCGGTATCTCCGAGGCCCGAGGTACCGCAACACCGTTCGGACGTATGCCCAGCTGGAACTCCAGTGCCCCCACTCGAAACCGAGCGGGGGCACTGGAGGACTGTTTCGGCCTAGAACTGGTCCTGTTCGTAGTCCGAGCTGACCAGTTCATCCGGGTGGGTCGCGCCGATGACGTCCGGGGTGGACTCACCGAGTGGCCCGGTGAGGTCGTCGTTGCCGGTGCGGCTCTGGTACGGGTCCACATTGCGCGTGTGCTCGTCGTCGTTGCCGCCGCGTTGGCCGGTGGCGCCGGGGCTGCCGCCCATGAAGGAGCTCCCCGAGCCGGCCGCGCTGGTCGACGTACCTGTGCCCAAGGATGTGCCGGACAAACCCGAGACCCGGCTGATGGGCGAGACGGTGCTGCCCGGCGTGCCGGTCACCTTCTGCGTCGACGGCGAGCCCGATGTACCCGGCGAACCGGAACGGCTTCCGATGCCGCTCATGCCCGAGATCCCCGAGGTGGTGTGCCCGGTATTGGTCGATGCCGCCATGGTGGACGTGCTCGGCGAACCGGAGGTGTTGGAACCGTCCAACAGGCCGGCGGCATTGGTCGACGCATCCTGTGCGACCGACTGCGCCTGTTCCATGATCGGCTCACCGATGTTCTGCATGACCGCCTGCGCGACCTCCTGCGGCGCGGGCAGACCGCTGGTCCCGAGCAGCTGGTTCACCAAACCGGTCAGCTCGGCGGTCTTCCCGGCCAGGTCACCGCGGGTGGCATTGGCGACCGCGACGGCCGATCCAAGATGTTCGGTCGCGGTCGCGATGAGCGCGGCCTGACCGGGCGGCGTCAGCGCCACCGGCACGAGCGCGGTTGCCTGCGTGGCGAATTCGCTCGCGATCCCGAGCAGCTGCGCATTGCCCTGCTGCACCACCGCGGCGGCCCGCTGGGTGAGTTCGGAGATATCGATACCGCGCTGACTGGTGTCCTGGCCCTGAGTCTGCGCGGTATTGCTGGCGGCCTGCGCCTCGCGGGACGACTGGCCCTGCCACAGCTGCTCGACGGTCTGCAGACCACCCTTGCCGACCGATACCGCGGCCTCGATGATCTTGGATGACTGACTGAGAATCGCGGTCGGGTCGAAGGCTCCGATGACGCCGGTGCCGAAGCTGTTGAGCAGCTCCAAGATCGGCTGGAACAGCGTGTCGATGCCGGGAATTCCGGGAATCGACAACCCCTGCATCAGCGCTGCGACCGGATCGGACGGAATATTCGTCGCCGCCGAAGCCGCCGCAGCGCCCTGGTTGCCCGCCCCGCCGAGGGCACTGCTGACCGCACTCTGCGCCTGTTGCGCCGCGCTCTGGGCCGCCTGCACCACCGGCGCGGCAGCATGGCTGATCGCGGTCTGCGCATCGGTAAGCGCCTGCGACACATCGGGGGGCACCGCACCGGACAGAATCGCGCTCGCGTCAGGGGTCGAATTGCCGTTGAGCCCCGGCATGCCGGTCGGTACGGTTCCCAGCTGCGGCGAATCCTCGGTGATCTTGCGCGCGAGCACGAATTCGGGCGCCTCGATCGGCGGCAGATCCGCGGGCAACTGCGGCAGCGACAGATCGCTCAATCCCTGCGATGCGTTCTGCAGTGCGTCGACGGCGGTATTCTGCGTCGCGATCACGGCCTCTTCGATCGCCACGCTCTGCTGATCGGGCGCGATCACGCCGGTCGCACCGGAATCCATCGGTCTCATGCCCCGCCTCCGACCTGGTCGGCGATCGCGTTCAGTGCGCCCGCGTTCCCGAAGTCGGTGGTATCGAACGCTGCGGCCGCGGTGAACGCGGACTTCGAGAGCTTGTCGTATTTGGCCGACAGATCATTGATGTCCTTGGCCTGCAACACCTGTGCCGCGGCGAACGCCAACAGATAATCGGCGCCGATCAGCCCGAATACCGGCGTGAGCGCCACAACGTTCTGCACGGCATCGAAATTGCCCGCTCCCGCGATCTCGCCGGCTACTCCGGCATTGGTCGCCGCGAATGCTCGGACCGCATCGGTCTCCACCGAGAGATCAGCCATCGAGTTGCACCCCCCAAATCGTCGTGAACTGTAGTTCCGTGTTCATAGCGTCGATCAACATCTACTCCCTGCCCGCACCGGCAGCTCGGCTGCGATCGGGCCCCTGCGCAGCTGCGAGTCGGTGCCGGCGCCGCTGCGGTTGCGCTCAATATAGCGGACCCCACCGGCAAGTTTCGAGCCCAACGCGGCCACCGGAAAGGAACTGGAACAGGTTGCAAATTAGAACAAGTTCTATATTCTCGATCGCATGAAGGTCGCAGTGACCGGCGCAGCCGGCTACCTTGGCACGAATCTGCTCAGCCTGCTGGTCGAACGAGGACACGAGGTCACAGCAATCGATCGCGTCGTTCCGGAGCAGCGGACGGACCCGAACGTCACCTGGGTCTCCGGCAATGTGCTCGACCCCGAATCCATGCGCACCGTGCTCGCCGGCGCGGAGATCGTCTACCACCTCGTCGCCGTGATCACCCTGGCCGAGCAGCACGACCTGGCATGGAAGGTCAATACCGAGGGGGTGCGCGTCGTGGCCGAGGCGGCGTTGGATCTGGGCGTGCGCCGCATGGTGCACGCGAGCTCCATCCACGCCTTCAACCAGTACACCTGCGGCGGTCGCATCGATGAGACCTCGGCGCGCTCGACCGATCCCAGCCTGCCCGTCTACGACCGCTCCAAATGGGCTGGGGAAATCGAACTGCGCAAGGTGATCGAGCAGGGCCTGGACGCGGTGATCTGCAATCCCACCGGCGTCTTCGGCCCGCTCGACTACAGCACCCCGCTGTCCAGGATCAACCGCACCCTCAAGGACGCCGCCCGCGGCCGGGTACCGGCGATGATCGGCGGCGGCTTCGATCTGGTCGACGTCCGCGACGTCGCGAAGGGCCTGATCCTGGCCGGAGAGCGGGGCCGGACCGGCGAGAACTACCTGCTCGGCGGTTCGATGATCTCGATGCTCGACCTGTGTCGCACCGCGGCGGAATGCGGCGGCAAGAAGGGACCGAAGTTCTCGATCTCGCCCAAGGTCGTCAACGGCTTGATTCCGGTGCTCGAACCGATCGGCAAACTGCTCAAGACCGACATCGTGTCGAAGGCCGCACTCGGCGCATTGGTCTCCGCTCCGATCGTCGACCACGGCAAGGCGGAGCGCGAAATCGGTTATCAGCCCAGGCCCATCGAGGAGACGGTGCGCGACCTGGTCACCTTCTTCACCGATCCGAAACAGCTCACCGCGCTCGACGCCCGACAGATCGCTTGACACTACTTAGAACACATGTTCGACTGATGGGGTGCGGTGGCAAAGCCAAACCCTGGATGCCGACGACGGCGCCCTGCCCGGTCTCGACCGGGCGGGTTTCGTACGCACCGTACAGACCCCCGAATTCGAGGGCATCACGTTCCACGAGGTGCTGTGCAAGAGCGCGTTGAACAAGATGCCGGAGGCGTCGAATCTGCCGTTCCATTGGACGATCAATCCGATGCGCGGCTGTTCACACGCCTGCCGCTACTGTTTCGCGCGGCCCACCCACGAGTATCTGGACCTGGACGCGGGCCGGGATTTCGATTCGCAGATCGTGGTGAAGACCAATATCGCCGCGGTGCTGCGCAAGGAACTCGGCCGGCGGTCCTGGCATCACGAACCGGTCGCGCTGGGCACGAATACCGATCCGTATCAACGGGCCGAGGGCCGATATCGGTTGATGCCCGGCATTATTCGCGCGCTGACCGATTCCGGCACACCGTTCTCCATTCTCACCAAGGGCACGCTGCTGCGCCGGGATCTACCCCTGCTCACGGCGGCGGCACGCCAGGTCCGGGTGAGCATCGCCGTCTCCATCGCGATCCTGGATATGGATCTGCACCGCAGCCTGGAATCCGGTACGCCATCGCCCAGGGCGCGGTTGGAGATGGTGCGGGCACTGGCCGATGCGGGGTTCGACGTGAATGTGATGGTCGCGCCGGTGATTCCATATCTCACCGACAGCCGCGCCCACCTGGACGCATTATTCGCCGCGGTCGCCGAGGCAGGGGCGGTATCGGTGGTCGCATTCCCGATGCATCTGCGCGGCGCCACCCGTGGCTGGTTCCTGAGTTGGCTGGCCGAGGCGCATCCAGCGCTGGTGCGCCGCTACCGCCAGCTGTATGGCCGCGGCGCCTATGTGACGCCGGAGTATGCGTCCTGGCTACGCGAGCGGGTGCAGCCATTGCTCCAACAACACGGCCTCACCCGCGAGCACACACCGGAGCCGCAGACACGACCCCCGACTCCGCTGCCCAACGACACGCAGCTGGCGCTCTTCGCGTAAAGCATTTCACAAGCAATTCCCGCACACGGCGGAGTAGGTTGGCCAATGGCACCTCCCATCGGACGAGGAAGTGAAGCAGGCATATGGTTTCCGACCAAAGTGATGTCGGCACAGCGAAATTGGAAAAGGTCGTAATTCGGTTCGCCGGGGACTCCGGTGACGGAATGCAGCTCACCGGTGATCGCTTCACGCATGAGGCGGCCGCATTCGGCAACGACCTCGCCACCCAACCCAACTTCCCGGCCGAAATCCGGGCGCCACAGGGCACGCTCCCCGGCGTCTCGTCCTTCCAGATCCAGATCGCCGATTACGACATTCTCACCGCGGGCGACCAGCCCGATGTGCTGGTCGCGATGAATCCCGCGGCGCTGAAGTCCAATCTCGAGGACCTGCCGCGAGGTGCCACCCTCATCGTGAACACCGACGAGTTCACCAAACGCAATCTCGGCAAGGTCGGCTACATCACCGATCCGCTCGACGACGACACACTGAGCGATTTCGTGGTCCACCGCGTGCCGATGACCTCACTCACCCTCGGCGCGACCGAGCCGACCGGTGTCGGCAAGAAGGACGCTCAGCGCGCGAAGAATATGTTCGCGCTCGGCCTGCTGTCCTGGATGTACGGACGCCCGATCGGCGGCACCGAACGCTTCCTGCGCGAGAAATTCGCCGCGAAACCCGATATCGCCGAGGCGAATCTGCTCGCCTTCCGCGCGGGCTGGAACTACGGCGAGACCACCGAAAGCTTCGCAACCACCTTCGAGGTGGCCCCGGCCAAGCTCCCGCCGGGCACATACCGCCAGATCACCGGCAATACCGCGCTCGCCTACGGCCTCGTCACCGCGGGGCAGTTATCCGGATTGCCGGTCTTTCTCGGCACCTATCCGATCACACCAGCCTCCGACATCCTGCATGAACTCAGTAAGCACAAGAACTTCGGCGTAACCACCTTCCAGGCCGAAGACGAGATCGCCGGCATCGGCGCGGCCCTCGGCGCTGCGCTGGGCGGCGCGCTCGGCGTCACCAGCACTTCCGGCCCCGGGCTGGCGCTCAAGAGCGAAACCATCGGGCTGGCGGTGATGACGGAACTGCCGTTGGTGATCGTCGACGTGCAGCGCGGCGGACCGTCCACCGGACTGCCGACCAAGACCGAACAGGCCGATCTACTGCAGGCGCTCTACGGCCGCAACGGGGAATCGCCGGTGGCGGTACTCGCGCCCCGCTCCCCCGCCGACTGCTTCGCCACCGCTGTGGAGGCGGGTCGCATCGCACTCACCTACCGCACGCCGGTGCTATTGCTTTCCGATGGCTCGATCGCCAATGGCTCTGAGCCGTGGTCGATTCCGCGGGTCACCGAGCTGGAGCCGATCGATCCGCGCTTCGAACCCGAGGCAGAGGAGGGCACACCATTCCAGCCCTACTCCCGTGATCCCGATACCCTCGCCAGGCCGCTCGCGGTGCCGGGGACCACAGGTCGCGCGCATCGGATCGGCGGACTGGAGAAGGCCGACGGAAGCGGCAATATCTCCTATGAGCCCGGCAACCACGAACTGATGGTTCGCCTGCGGCAGGCCAAAATCGATGGCATCACCGTCCCCGATCTCGAGGTGGACGATCCGGACGGGCGGGCCGAACTCCTGCTGATCGGCTGGGGCAGTTCCTTCGGGCCGATCGGCGAGGCGTGTCGGCGCGCCCGCCGTCGCGGCGTCCCGGTCGCACAGGCACATCTGCGATATCTGAATCCATTGCCCGCCAACCTCGACACCGTGCTGCGGAGCTACCGGACGGTGGTCGCGCCGGAAATGAACGGCGGTCAGCTGGCCATGTTGCTGCGGGCGAAGTATCTGGTGGATGTGCAACCGTGGACGAAGATCGCGGGCACGGCATTCTCCGCACAGGAACTCGTCGGGGTAATCGATGCGGCACTGGACGGGTCGATCGAGGATATGGAACACGACAAGGCGTTCGCGGCACGGGCGCGTGCCACGTACTCGACTGGGGGTAACTGATGACCATCGTCGAAACCTCACTCGTCGGAACCGATCTGGGCCTCACCGGACTCTCGGGAGTGCCGGCCGCGGACGGGCCGCAGAAGGTCAAGGACTTCACCTCCGATCAGGAGGTGCGCTGGTGCCCCGGCTGCGGTGACTACGTGATCCTGGCGACCGTGCGCGGCTTCCTCGCCGAACTCGGATTGCGCAGGGAGAACCTGATGTTCGTCTCCGGGATCGGCTGCTCGAGCCGGTTCCCGTACTATCTCGAGGCCTACGGCATCCACTCCATCCACGGCCGCGCGCCCGCCATCGCGACGGGGCTCGCGGTGACCCGCCCGGATCTGTCGGTGTGGGTGGTGACCGGTGACGGTGACGCGCTGTCGATCGGCGGCAACCATCTGATCCATGCCCTGCGCCGCAATGTGAATATGACGATCCTGCTGTTCAACAACCGGATCTACGGACTCACCAAGGGCCAGTATTCCCCAACCTCGGAAGAGGGCAAGATCACCAAGTCGACGCCGATGGGGTCGGTCGACCATCCGTTCAATACACTGTCGGTCGCGCTCGGCGCGGAAGCCAGTTTCGCCGCGCGCGCTCTGGATTCCGATCGGGCCGGCCTCACCGAGGTGCTGCGTGCCGCCGCCGAACACCGCGGGACTTCATTCGTGGAGATCCTGCAGGACTGCCCGATCTTCAACGACGGTTCCTTCGATGTGCTACGTAAGGGCGATGCCGAATCCCGCCTCATCCCGCTGCACCACGGTCAGCCGATCCGTTTCGGCGCCGATGGCGAATTCGCCGTGGTACGTGCCGGTTTCGGGCTCACCGTGGTGCGCACCGACGACGTCGAAGAGTCCGAGATCATCGTGCACGACGCCTACACCGACAATCCGGAGTACGCCTACGCGCTCTCGCGCCTATCCGACCAGGACCTCGGCCACGTGGTCACCGGCATCTTCCGCAACGTCACCCGGCCCACCTACGACGATGCGGTTCGCACCCAAACCGCCATGGCGCGGGAACGCAAACCGGTACAAGAGGATTCACTGCAGTCCCTGCTCAACGGCTCGGAAACCTGGACCATCAGCTAGGCAGACCGTGCCGATCGGCGAGCGTGCCGAGGATGCGATGTAGGTCGGCACGCTCGGCGGCGCTGAGGTCCGCGGTGGTCTCGGCGTCGATCGCCTGCGCGGCGTCGAGGCATTTGCGCAGTAGTGCACCGCCGTGAGAGGTCAGGCTCAGGTTCTGGCGGCGGCGATCCTCCGGATCCCGTAACCGTTCGATCGCCCCGAGGGACTCGAGGTGGTCGGCCAGCGCGACTACCAGACTCGGCGCGACGCGCAGTACCTGCGCCATCTCCATCTGCGACGTCGGGCCATTGGCCGCCAACACATTCAGCATCCCGGCATGCTTCGGCTTCAGTCCGAGACTCGACACATCGGCGCTGAAGCGGCCGGTCAGGAACGCGCCCAGCAGTCCCAGCCGGAAGGTAACGGTCTCCGGCAGCTTTTCCACCTTGACGTTCTTCATAGCCAGCATAATACTGTCCATAAATCATTCATGGTCTGAACGATTTAGGGAGTGAAAGATGCAGGACAAGAAGCTCACCAGATTCGTGATCGTTGTCAATGCGGTCGGCGCGGGCATTGCCGTGGCATTCAGCGTCGCGGCACTTGTCGATCCGGCTCTGGCGATAACCGGCAGCGCGGACTCGCCCGGAGTCGATCTGTATGCCCAGGCCTACGCCGCGCGTGCCATCCCGTTGGGCGCCGCGTTGCTATTCAGCCTGGCCAGCCGCCACAAGCGGGCTCTCCTACCGCTGCTGACCGTGTCGGGTGCGGTACAGCTCGGTGACGTCGCCATCGGCGCCACCCAGGGAATTCCGGGCATGATGGTCGGCGGCAGCGTGCTCGCGCTGATTCATCTCGCCACCGCGGGTCAATTGGCCGTCGGCAGCAGGCGCTCGGCCGTAGCCGCGGCCTGAGCTGTCGCTACGGATGTGGATCAGACGTGCTTGGCGAAGCCGAGGTCGATGACGGCGTCGCGTTCCTGTTCGAGTTCCGCGACGCTGGCGTCGATGCGCGCGCGGGAGAATTCGTCGAGCTCCAGGTCCTTGACGATCGAATATTCGCCGTCCGCACAGGTGACGGGGAAGGAGGTGATGAGGCCTTCGGGAATGCCGTAGGAGCCGTCGGAGGGGACGGCCATGGAGGTCCAGTCGTCGGTGTGAGTGCCGAGTGACCAGTCGTGGATGTGGTCGATGGCGGCGCTGGCCGCGCTGGCGGCCGAGGAGGCGCCGCGGGCCTGGATGATGGCGGTGCCGCGCTGTTGCACGGTGGGGATGAATTCCTCGCGCAGCCAGCCCTGGTCGACGAGGTCGCGGGCGGGGCGGCCCGCGATGGTGGCGTGGGTGATATCCGGATACTGGGTCGCGGAGTGGTTGCCCCAGATGGCGACGCGGGCGATATCGGCGGCGGGCGCGCCGGTCTTCTTGGCCAGCTGCGCGATGGCACGGTTGTGGTCGAGGCGGGTCATCGCGGTGAATCGCTCGGCCGGGACGTCCGGGGCATTGCTCATGGCAATGAAGGCGTTGGTATTGGCCGGATTCCCGACCACGAGCACCTTGACGTCGTCTGCCGCGCTGGCGTTGATCGCCTGGCCCTGTTCGGTGAAGATCGGGCCGTTGGCGGCCAGCAGGTCCGAGCGCTCCATCCCCGCGGTGCGGGGCCGGGCACCGACCAGCAGTGCGATATTCGCGCCCTCGAACCCGACCCACGGATCGTCACTGATGTCGATCGACTCGAGCAGCGGGAACGCACCGTCCTCGAGCTCCATCGCCACACCCTCCAGCGACGCCACTGCCGCCGGAATCTCCAGCAACCGCAGCCGTACCTGCGTCTGGGATCCCAGCAGCGCACCGGACGCGATCCGGAACAGCAGGCCGTAGGCGATCTGCCCGGCACCTCCGGTCACGGCGACGGTCACGGGCGCGGTCCGGGCAGCGGTGCTCACGAGAAACTCCTTGCGATAGACGGACACTCGATCCCCACCCTAACGACTCTCACGGCACCCGAACCCAGTGGTGAGCTACGCGACAATCCCCCCGCCACATCCATCCACCCGCGCCAGCTAACGACAAGCACCCCCAACGGGCGCGAAATCCGACAGAGTGCGCACCGTTCAGCGCATGACGCAACCGCGCATCGCATGCGAACTCGCATGGCACGCCGATTTGCGTGTCGCACAACTCAACTCGCGTTTCCACACAGTCCCGCGACTTCCTGATCGGTCAGGACGATCGGCGACACATAGTCCTTAGCCCGAGCCAAGCGAACAGCACGGTACAGCGGCCGCTCCTCCAGTCCGGCATCTTGGGCCTCGGCGCGCAGTTGGTGGACGAGCATGGTCGACACCGCTACGGCCGCGGCGAGTTCGCTGGCGGCCAGGGCGTCGGCCAGTTTGCGGAGGCCGAGCAGATGGAGTTCGCGACCACTGCCCGCATCGGTGTACATCGCGAGCGGCACGACCTGCGACTCGACGCCTGCGGTCACCCGCAGGACGATGCGGCTCAAACGGGCCGGGAAGACGAGGATCTCGACGCCGTTGGCGGCCGCGATATCGACCTGACGCTCCCCGATCACCCGCCGCGCGTGAATCGTGGTCCCGGCCAACCACATCCGCCGACGGCGCAGCGCGATGGCGTAGGCGACGGTGGGTGCACCGACGACGAGACCGATCGCGATCGCGATCGACCACGGCACCAGCAGCGCCGCGAGCAATGCGGCACCGATACCCACCCCTACCGCGGCGAAGGCGAGTCGCCGCAGCATGGGCGCGTAGGTCTCGGGCGCGACGAGATCGAGTCCTACCGACGGAACTGGTTGGGCTGCACCGGGATTCGTGGGTTCTACAGGCACGGCTGCCCATTCGTCGTGGTGCGGGTGTACCCCGGCACCGTACTACTCGCCCGAGCGCAGAGCGGTCGCGACGGCGGCCACCGTCTCGTCCAGTGGGATCTGACGCTGTTCACCGGTTGCCATATCCTTCAGGCCGATGGTGTTCTCGGCCAGATCCCGGTCACCGAGGACCAGGGTGAATTTCGCGCCGGACTTATCCGCAGCCTTCAGCGACCCCTTGACGCTTCGACCTCCGTAGGCCAGATCGACCCGGATGCCCGCCGCCCGCAACTGTGCCGCAAGCACGACCAACCGCTGCTTGGCGGCATCGCCCAGTGATACGCCGTAGACCTCGCACCGCGCCGGATCGCCCGCCGACTTGCCCTCGGCCCGCAGCGCCAGAATGGTGCGGTCCACGCCGAGCCCGAATCCGATGCCGGACAGCGGTTGTCCGCCCAGTTCGGCCATGAGCCCGTCGTAGCGTCCGCCGCCGCCGATACCCGACTGCGCCCCGAGACCGTCGTGCACGAATTCGAAGGTCGTCTTCGTGTAGTAGTCCAGGCCGCGCACCATCCGCGGATTCACCACGTAGGCCACGCCGAGCGCGTCGAGATACCCGAGCACCTGCTCGAAGTGCGTCTTCGCCGACTCCGACAGGTGATCGATCATCAGCGGCGCGTTCGCGGTCATCGCGCGCACCTCTGGCCGCTTGTCGTCGAGCACCCGCAGCGGATTCAACTGCGCCCGCCGCTTGGTCTCCTCGTCCAGCGGCAGCCCGAACAGGAACTCCTGCAACAGCTCTCGATACTGCGGGCGACAGGTCTCGTCACCGAGCGAGGTGATCTCCAGCCGGAAGCCATCCAACCCGAGTTCGCGATATCCAGCGTCCGCGATCGCGATCACCTCGGCATCCAGCGCCGGATCATCGATTCCGATCGCCTCGACCCCCACCTGCTGCAACTGCCGGTACCGACCGGCCTGCGGGCGCTCATACCGGAAGAACGGACCCGAGTACACCAGCTTCACCGGCAATTGTCCCCGGTCGAGCCCGTTTTCGATGACCGCACGCATGACACCCGCGGTGCCCTCCGGCCGCAGCGTGACACTGCGCTCGCCGCGGTCGGCGAAGGTGTACATCTCCTTGGTCACCACATCGGTGGATTCACCGACACCCCGCGCGAACAAGGCGGTGTCCTCGAAGATCGGCAGCTCCACATGCCCGTACCCGGCGAGTCGGGCGGCACGGATCAAGCCGTCACGCACCGCGACGAACTCGGCCGAGCCGGGTGGCACGTAATCCGGAACCCCCTTCGGGGCGGAGAAGCTGCTGGTCTTGGTCACGATGGTCCAGTTTCCACCACTACGGCCCGTCAAGTCCAACCGGTTTGCCACCACGGGTTCATACAGCGTCACGACTGGTCGAAATGGCCTGCTGAGCAGTCTCAGGAATAGATGGCACAATCCTGTGCCGTACGTAACGGATACGGGAGGAACGTGGTAGTGCCGAGCAACGAACAGCGACGGGCAGCGGCGAAACGCAAGCTGGAGCGCCAGCTGGCCAACCGGGCCGACCGGGCGCGCAAGCGCAAGCGACTCATGATCGCCGGATCGGCGCTCGGCGTGGTGGTCGTGGCGGCGGCGGCCGTCGGCGTCTACTTCCTGACCAAGAGTGACGATAATAAGCCCGCGGCCATCAGCTGCGACTACCGAGACAGTCAGAAGCCCGCGGATAAGCAGGTGCAGAAGCCACGCACCAGCGGCATTGAGAACACCGGCGACAATGCGAGTCTCAGCGTCAGCATGGAGACCACCCAGGGCCCTATCGGCCTGACCCTGGACAACGCCAAGGCGCCGTGCACCGTGAACAGCTTCGCCAGCCTGGCCGGTCAGGGCTACTTCGACAACACAACTTGCCACCGCATGACCGCGGACGAGGGCCTGAAGGTGCTGCAGTGCGGTGACCCGACCGGCACTGGCACCGGTGGTCCCGGCTACCAGTTCGACAACGAGTACCCGACCAATCGGTACAACCCCGCCGACCCCGCATTGCAGCAGCCCATGGACTACAAGCGCGGCACGCTGGCCATGGCCAACGCAGGACCGGATCCCGTCACCGGCGGTGGCACCAACGGCAGTCAGTTCTTCATCGTCTACGGCGATTCGAAACTGCCGCCGAATTACACGATCTTCGGCACCGTCGATCCGGACAGCATGGGCACGCTGGACAAGATCGCCGCCGGCGGTCAGGACAACTCCAACGGCCAAGGCGACGGCAAGCCCAATCTTCCCGTCACCATCCAGTCGGTCCGCCTCGACTGAGCTGGCCCGTTCGGGCCAAAGCAGTCGCTACGACACGCCCGATCCGAATACTCGCTTCGTTCGGACCCGCTGCGCACAATGAGCAGCGGGCCCGACCTGCCTCCGTGAACCAACCAGGGTAGGCGACCCTAATCGTTCGGTTAGGGTGTGCTAAAACCGGATATCCTCCGAAGCTTTCCCGTACCCGCCGGAATTGTGCGATATATGCTGTTAAGCGGCACGCCCACACGGTTGGCGCCGGGTTTTCTCGGGTAATCTCGAATAAAGGAGAACGCGTAGCGTAGTCATCTCCGGACCGGACGATCCCCAACCGGGAATGCCACGCGACAAGTTCTCTGGGTGTCCACGTTTGCAGGCGGGGCACCGGCGCGGCGGACTACAGTTCGACGTGGCGGCGTCCGTGACGAAGCACCACAACATCCATAGTGATCACTGCAGCATCGGGGAGCAGCCATGTCCGAGGAACTGGACGACATCGGCCGGGAAACCGCCGCCTTGATGAAGACCGCATTGCAGCTTGCGACTCTTGTCGCACTGCGGACCCGTGAGCGTGGTCAGAAGGAAGCCGAAGCCCGCGTCAAGCAGACCGAGGCCCGCATCAAGGAGGCCCGGGAAGTCCAGATCCGTGAGGCCCGCGACGCCAAGGCGAAGGACCCACGCAATCTCGAACTGGCCCGAATGGTCGAGAAATCGGTTCCGGCCAAGGGTATTTCATTGGAGAAGGACCGTTTCTCCGCACAGGCAGAGGCCAGCCGGATGGCCGCGACGGCGTCGGCCCAGTCCAAACCGCTCGTTCGTTACGACTCCCAGGAGCGTCGGCAGGCCATCGCGGCGCATCTCGCCCGGATCGGTATCGCACCGGAACTCGCGGCGGTGCGGATGCTCATCGAGGTAGGTCAGGGCCAACCGCCCGAAGAGGCCGTACGCATACGCGACGAAGCCGCCCGCGCGGCCGCTGCCCGAGGTCGGGAACAGGACGCACGCGGTTTGGAACGCGTCCGACAGTAGCTGGATCCGACGCCGGAAACCGAAAACGCCCGCTGAAATCAGCGGGCGTTTCGACGTTTTCGGCTCCTCAGACGCGGAAATCGCCGATGGTCGGATCGCCGAAAAGCCCCTGGGTGGGCGACTTCAGCGGCAGTGGGCTCAGCATGTCCTTGTGGCCGTTGCGCACACTGCAGTACTTGAACGGTCCGCGGGGATCGAAGAGTTTGGTCATATGCGGGTCCGCGTGGTCGAGGAACCAGATGCTCAATCCGGTGCTCGGCTCGAGCCGGTAGTGCTCCCATGCGCGCCAGAGCGCATCTAGTCGTGCCACCGCCTCGGCATGTTTCCACCACTCCGGGCACCACACCGTTTCACTGATGTCGGTGACCTGACGCCGGTACACCAGGCCGAGGTAGTTCTCGACGAAATCCACCACATTGCTGTAGATCATGGGCTGTTGCTGCTGTTCAGTCACAGCTCCACCTCGCTGGCGCTCGGCTCCGCTGTGACTGGCCGTGCTGTGTCCATGGTTCCCTCGCTACGCTCGGTCACAGTGGCCGAACCTCCTCGATTTGACCGTATTCGGGTGGCGGAGCAGCCTTGGTCAGGTTGGGCGAGCCGAACAGGTCGGCGATCTCGGTCTTACGCCCCGGAAGATGGTGCGAGATCGACTTCTTCACGTCGTCAGCGTAGTCGCCCTCCCACCAGGGCACGGTACGCACGAGCACCGCGGGCTGGCCGGAGGTGAAGACGATCGCGCGGCCCTGTGGCAGGGTAGCCAGCGCGTTCACGGTGAATGTCTTGGACGAACCGAGTGAACGCGAATAGCTCTTGCCGCCTTTGGATTCCGAGACCGAGGACGAGATCGCGTCGTATTCGCCGATCGCCTCGGAGCGGTCGCGCAGGAAGTTCATATCGTCGACGCCCGGACCGAGCACCTTGATATTGGCCGCCGACCACAGCGCCAGCATGCCGTCGTCACCCCAGCAGCGCGCACCCTGTGCCCAGGACTGCAGCACCGTCATCACCACGATGCCGCGGGAACCGAAGTGACTGTACTGTTTGGGCAAATCCTTCCAGCGCACCACATTCGCCGCCTCGTCCAGGACTGCGAGCATCGGGATCGGCAACCGTCCGCCGGGCGAATGCGTGGCCTTGCGCATGGCCACATCGACCACGGCCTCGGTGAGCGCACTGACCAGCGGCGCCGCCGAACCGCGGCCCTCGAGCGAGAGGCTGTAGAGCGTGCCGTTGTTCTCGATGAATTCGAGTTCGTCGAACTGCATGCGGTTGTCGCCCGGCAGGATCCACGGGTGCACATTGGACAGCTGCAGGCAGCGGATCATTTTCTTCGCGGTGCCGAAAATACCGCTCTTGGTGCGTGGATCGGCGTTGTACTGCATCGCCAGGCCCGAGGCCGTGTAGTGCTTACTCGAATTGCGCAGCAGCTCGATGGGTTCGGAGTCGTTGGGATTGGTCACCCAGTCCCAGACCTGGACGATCGGGCGACCACCGAGCGCCGCCGCCAGGAACAGCCCGGCGAGCAGATCCTCGGCCTCCGGGTCGAAGAACACATCCCCCTTGGCCGCATCGGAACCGCTGTCCGCATCGGCGAAGTGTCCGGCCAGCCGCGCGGCCCGCATCTCCGCACCATCGTGATGTGCGTCCACCCAGGCAAGCGGATCCCAGAACCAGGTCGGCTCCTCCCCCGCGACGCCCTGCGGATCGAAGACGAAGGTACGACTTCCCTTGGCCTCGCGCACATCCCGGGTCGCATCGACCACATCGCGCTTATTCGAGGTGGACAGGACCGGTCCGATGGCAGTCAGGATGGCGGGAATCACCCGCGAGGTCGATTTGCCCTGGCGCGGACCCCAGATGTCCAGGTGCAGATCCTCATACGAGCCGTAGAGCATCACCCCATCGGCAACACCGATGCCGATGGGCACACCCGGGCTGTCGTTGTAGCCGAGCCGCACACCGAGCATTTCGGCCTTCGACCGCACCCCGGCCTCGGTGAGCGATTTGATGGCGCTGCCGCTGCCCATCACATCGGCCTTGTCGTCCACGGAGAGCCGACCGACGGACCGACGTGCGGCGAGTTGCTTGCGCACCACCACATAGGCGACGATCGCGCCGATGACGAGCAACACGATCACCGTGGAGGCGCGCGGCCAGTGCAGCTTCCCCCGGACCAGATCGGCGACGATCGCGATCGGGTTGATCGGAATGTCCTGAGGGGTGACAGCCATCGCGTTGCCGAGATGCAGGGCGATCCACAGGGTTCCGAGGGTCGCGAAACCGGCGTAGATCATGTAGAGGGTGATGTCGGGTCCGACCACGGCCGGATCCTGCACCTTCTTCTTTTTCGCCATGTCTGCCTCCTGTTAGGACCTAGCTATGTGGTTGTCGCTGGTGCGGGTTCAGCGGAAGGCGTCGAGTCGCCAACCTTCCGACGTACGCACCACGGTCGCGATAACCGTCGCGGGCGGCAGGGATTCCTTGCGCCCGTTCGGGTAGACGACCGTTTGCTCGATCCCGATCTTGAACTGTTGGACGTTCGGATCGGCGCTCGCGGGCGGGCGCTCACCCGACGCAAAGGTGAAGGCTTCGACATGTGCCTGCGCCTTGGCCCAGTCAGCCCATTGCAGCGTCGCTTTCGGTGTCTCGATCCCGGTCGGTGTGCTGTCCAGCATGCGGATCAGGCTGGGGCCCAACCATTTCCGCGCGCGCGACAGCGAGGCGCCCTGAGCCTCGGCGGCGGGCTGCCAAGAGTAGATCTCCTTCAGCGCGGCCACGGCGACGCCGTCGGGCGTCACCGGATCGGGTGCGGGCACACCCTCCAGCAATCGGGTCGTGGACGTGGGCTGCTGCGGCGCACCGGAACCCGACTCCCGATCCTGGCCGGCGCACCCCGCACCCGACATCGCGACGCTCAGCACCAGCATCACCACCAGTTTCACGCGTGCAGTATTCGATTTGCGGCGTTCGCGGGCCCCTTCGTGGTCACGCTCCGCTACCGCCTCCGGGTCCGTCGCTCGCGCCGCCGTGTTATTCAAGGCTAGCCGCCGGGACCGACACTTGTGCGGTCCAATCGCCGCGCGTGCTTCGGCGTGTTCGCCGGCCGCGGTATCGGTTGTCGTCACAGCACCCTCCTCCCGCGGCCGTCACCCGGCACCGCGACCTCGGTCACGCCACTGGAATGCCCGTATGCGGCGGGCACGGATTGGATCATTCGGCCGTTGCCGGAATAGATTCCGACCTCGGCGGGGCCGCGCGGGCCGAATGAACTGAAGACCAGATCACCGGGTTGCAACTTGCTCAGCGGTACTTCGGCGCCCGCCTCCCACTGCTGTTCGGCGGTCCGCGGCAAGGTCACCGCGCCCGACGAGGCCGCGAACACCGCAGCCGAGGTGAGGCCGGGGCCGTCCATGCCGCCGCCGCTGGGCCCCTGCGGGCCACCGCCACCCCAGACGTACGGCGTGCCGAGCCATTGCCGCGCCGCCTGGACGACCTGAACGCCGCCCGCCCCCTCCTGCGGGGTGAAGCGGCCATTGGAACCCTGCGCGCGGTATTGCGGTTCCATCGCAAGGATATTCGCGACGTACGGCTGGGTTTCGGCGTAGTGCGCGGCCACCTGGTTCGGCATACCGCCGGAGGCGAGTACCGCGCCTTCGCCGGCGTTGTAGGCGGCCAGGGTCAGTGCGACGACATCGCCCTGCACCCGGCCCTGGGACTCCCACGCCGTGATCTTGTGCGCGAGCGCGCACATATAGCGGCCCTGACCGATGATCGCGTCGCCGTCGTCCCACACGCTCGCGACGCCGTTGCCGTCGGCATCGATGACATAGGGCTGACCGTCATCGGGATCGATACTGGCCGCTGTGCCGGGCAGGAACTGGGCCAGCCCCTGCGCGCCTGCGGGAGAGGACGCGCTGCGCCGGAATCCGGACTCCTGCCTGCCCTGTGCGGCCAGCAGCGACGGGGTGATCTGCGGGCAGATGGAACCCGCACGCCGATACCAGATCTCGAGTTCCTGCGGCACCTTGCCCGCGGCCAGCGCACCACCCGCGGTGCCGAAGCCGCGATTACAGCGCGGGTCGGAGGAGAATGCCTGCGCGCCACCCACATCCGGGGTCGGTGCGCCGTCGAGCCAGGGCAGCGGGTCGATTTGCCGACCACCGGTGAAGCGTCCGCCCGGCACGATCTCGAAATGCAGGTGCGGGCCGCTGGACTCACCCGCCGAACCGACCTGCGCGATGGGCTGACCGGCGACGACGGTATCGCCGACGTGCACATGCACCCCGCTGTCCCACATATGGCCGTACACCGCGGAATATGCGCGACCGTTGGTGTCGACGGAATCGACGACGACCCAGTTGCCGAAACCCGAAGCGGGACCGGCCGCTACGACGCGTCCATCGGAGACCGAGTAGATCGTGGTGCCGTCGGCCGCGGCGAAGTCGACGCCCTTATGGGTGCCGCCGCGTGCGCCGAATACGTCCGAGACGGTGAAGGTGCCTGCGGCCAGCGGCAGCGTCCGCCGGATCGGCCCCACGCCCGCGGCCAGCGACGGCGCACCGGTGGCGGTCGAATGGGCTTGGGTGGCAGTCGGATTGCCGGTCGCACTCATGGGAGTGGGGGTGCCCGCGACGCGGGAATTACCCGGCGCGTATCCGCCGAGCGGCGCCAGCATGGTCGACGATACGAGCACCGAGGTGCCCTCGCAGGAGTCGTCCACGGCGGGCATAACGATGACGACCACCAGTGTCATCAGCCCGAGTACGCTCGTCAGCGCCAGGTAGAGGAGGGTCCGCCCGGTCACCGCATCCCCGGCAGTGCCGAACGACCGCGAACCGAAGCCATCACGTTTGCCGCCGAGATTCGTTGAGGGTGTCGGCCAGGGTGCGGTTCATCTCCGCGGCGGCGGCCAATTGTTGTTGTAGCAGTGCGACTTTGCGGCGCAGCGCCGTCGCGTCCAGGCGCTCCAGACCGGGTCCCTCGGCAGCGCGCACCCAGTTGCGCACCGAGTTGGTATGCACGCCGATCTGCTCGGCGACCACCCGGCAGGCCTCCGATTCGCTGCGTAGTTTGCCGGTAAGTGCGATGACCTGCTCGACCGCGGCCTTGCGCACTTCCGGCGACACTCTCCGATAGGACCGGTGCGGCATCATGCGCCCCACCTCCCACAGCCATCCACCGCTCTCGACAACCGTGCACGAAGCGCCCTCATGCGGCACTCCCATTGGGGGAATCGCCACCACGCGAAGTCGACTCGGTGAACTCGGAGAAGCGCTGGTTGGTTTCGTGGATCCCACTCTCCTTCTCGGACAAGGTGAATTCCATATGGAACGGGATGCCGGGGCGGCGATCCTCACCGATCTTCAGCAGGAATTTGCCGGTACCCGGCGGCGACGGCCGCAGCTGACCAGGTTTGAGCGCCTCGCCCGTCAGCGCTTGCGGTGCGGACCATCCGGTCACCATCTCCTCCTCGGCGGATGTGAACGGAACCACGCTGTCCAACCGCTTGATCTCCTCGCCGGGCAGCGCGCCGAATATCTTGGCGCGCGCGCGTTCGAGGAAGCCCAGCGCCTTCGCGATGGCGGCTTCCGATCCCAGTGCTTGCAGGTCCTTGATGGTGTGGCTGATCATGATCAGCGCGGTGGCGATGGTGCGCTGCAGACGGGTCAGCTCATCGACCCGGTCGACCATGAAGTCGCCGAGGCCGAGCACCTGCCACAGCTCGTCCATCACCACCTGGAAGTAGCGCTGCGGGCCGAGTTTCGCATCGGCGAGCACATGCGCGGCCTCCACCGAGGCGAAACCGTCGGCCCAGCAGGCCAGCATCACCGCGGCCTTGAGCTTCTTATCGCCGGTGGGGATATGCGATACGTCGATGCAGACCGCGACGGCGCTGGTATCGATCGGAACGGTGGTCTGCCCGTTGAAGATCGCGCCGAACGGGCCCTGGGTCAGCGCGCGCAGCGAACGGCGCAGGCCCTTGATGGCCACCTGGTATTCGTCCGGATTGTCGGCACCCGCGTCGAGCATCAATTCCTCACCGCCGGCGACGATTACCTCGAGCAAGTTCTCCATGATGGGCGGCTGGTCCGGGGTGTAGCCGCTGCCCGGCCGGTAGAGGATGCGCAGCGCGGTGGAGATCAGGGTCTCCTCGTAGTCGCGCACCCGCGCGCCGCGTACGAGTTCGACCAGACCGGCGATGAGCGTGACCTGGCGGGCGCGCAGGTCCTGTAGCACCTGAAGTTGCAGTGCCGGAAACTCGTCCAGCATCGGCACGACCGAACCGAGCACACCGGCGGCGAGCGGGTTGAGCTTGCCGTGGCCGTAACCGAGGTCGATCACCTGGCCACCGACCAGTTCGACCAACTTACGGTAGTCCGGTTTCACATCGGCCAGGATCAGCGGGGTGATGCCCTGCGCGATACCGCCGAGCACGATCCGGCGCACCAGCGAGGACTTACCGAAACCGTTGAGCCCCAGTACGAAAAGGCTGGGCGCGGTGATGAAGCTGCCGCGCAGGAACCAGTTCATCGGATCGAAGCAGACCGGGGCGCCGGTATGCAGATGCGAGCCGAGCGGGGTGCCGATCAACGGCGCACCCGCGCCGACCGACCACGGCCACAGACCCGCCACCTGGGCGGTGGTGGCCCGATATTCGACCGGGCGGCCCACGACGTTCATCCGGCCGCCGCCGGGACCCAGATAGCCGCGATCGGTGAGTTGGGCTGTGCTGCGGTCGAATCCGTCTTCGAAGACCTGTTCGGCACGCGCCGCGTAGTTGCGGCGGCGGATATCATCGGTGCGGATCCGGAAGGTCGCGAATGCCGCCCGCAGGCCGGTGCCCTCCCGGCTGATCTGCTCGAGTTTGGCCCTGGTCACATCGTCGAGCAGCGGCGGACCGGACTGTTTGCGCTTGTCCGACCTCGCCTTTGCGCGACGGGCGGCCTTGTCCATCTGCGGCGTGCCCATGGCGCGGTCCGCGGTGTAGTCGATCTTCGCCGCGCGCTGTGCCGCGCGACTCGTCCGCGATCCATTGCGTTCCGGTCGTGCCACGCGTTCCCCCCGTGCCGTTCGTTGCGGTGCGCCATCGCGCGGGCGAGCGGTCCGAACGCCGTCGGGACGTCCGCGCTCCGTCGAAGTCCGTTCACCGCGGCCGTGTTCGGGTCTGATGCGACCGCGGTCCGGATGCGGCCGATCGGCACGGCCACCGTCCGCGGCTGCGGCACCGGGTCGCGCCCGTCGCTCGGCCGCATCGCGCGACGGTCGCCGCTCCCGATCGGACGTTTCGCCGATGCCGGTCCGCTCGCCGCCACTCACCCCCGCCGGGCCTCGCGCGGCCCGCCGATCCCGGTCGGGCATCTCCTCGATGCCCGAGCGCTCGACCCGACCTCCCGTGGACCGCTGAGCGCGTTCGTCCGCGGGCCGCTCCAATGCCGCGTCCTCGGGCCGCCGCCTGCGCCGCACCGGCGCCTCGTCCCGTTCGCGCACGGGTGGCTCGTACTCACGTGCCATGTAATGCTCACCCCGCCAAGGCTTTCGGAATTGTCGCGTGTTCCGGCAGGATCACCCCGCAACCGAGCGAGGCCGCGAAGGCCGCCGCCTGGTAGCGGTAGCACCGCCGGATCTTCAACCGCGCCTGCGTGGACAGGTCGCGGGTAATGGCTTCGATGCGTGGCAGATCACCGCGCAGGGGCTCGGTGATGGTCACCAGCGCACCGAAGCGGGTCACACCGTGACCCCGGGCTTGTTCCTCACGGGCCTGCTGGGTGGCGCCCACCCGCAGGGTCGCGGCCGCCGAGACGACACCGCGTTCACTCTGCTGGGCCACCAGCGCGTTCTTGAAATCGTCGTCGACGATTTCCGCGGCGTCGGCGGCCGAATGCGGACGGTACACGATGGCGATGCGCTTGCGCGGCACTTCGGGGTTCGGCGCGAGCAGCCGCTGCAGCACTCGCTCGTCCACCGCGCCCTCGGGTGCCGCGTCCATCTCCCAGGTGACCGAACGGCCACCGTCGTGCACCAGATGATCCCACTTCTCGTCGTGTGAAACCGGTCCGGCATCGGCCCAATCCAGGCCGTGCCCTTCGGGTTCGCCCGCGGCGACCTCGAGATCGGCCTGCGAGGCCGGATCGTAGCTGCGCCGGATGAACGAAATGACCTCATCGGCCGACATCGGCTGAGCGCGCACACCCGCCTCGGCCAGCGCGGCACAGATTCCGGGGAGCCTGCGCCCGATCTCGACGGCCTCCTCGGCCGGATTCTTGCGGCGCTCGGCAGTGGTCGCCTTGAAGGTGATCGCAACGCGCGGCAGCAGCTGCACCCGTTCCTGCGGCAACTCGGTGGCAAGTTCGTACATCACCTGCTGCGCCAGCTCCGGCGCTTCCGGACGGGTGATCGTGGATACCTCGGTGAGCAGCCGGTTACCCGTCTCGGGCACGGTATCGATCACCGGGACGACGGCGACGATGTCACTGGTCTGGCCGACCGAGGCGAGAAACGTACCCCAGGCCGAGACCCAGCGATCGATGACCGGCTGGTCCACGGCCTCGTGCCCCTGCGGCCAAGCCCGCAAAACCACTGTGTACTGGGCGAATTGCGGTAGGTGGATCATGCCGAAGCTGTAGCCGCCCGCGTCGATGCCCTCGTAGAGCTTCGAGGGCGCGAGCAGACCGGGCAGCCGCGTGACACCGCCCGGAATCCGCGAGAACCGGCCGCCGCGATACACGTGCTCACCGCGGTTGCGGGAGCGCATCCAGTTGAACATCATCAATCCGTTCTCGTATCCGGAGCGGCCCCCTGTCCGCCACACCAGTGGAACCATCACGACAACGCCGGTGCCGCCCACGATCAGACCCCATTTGAAGCCGCCGACCATGGCGCAGATCAGGGCCGTGATCACGACGACGAAGCCGATGACGGTCTCTTCCCAGCGCAGACCGAAAAGGCCTGCGCTGCGCGGCTTCTGCCACAGTCCGTACGAGCGGCGCTCGTAGGTATCGCTCGTCGTCATCGTCATCGCGGAATGGTGCTCCTCCCGAGGTCGGGCGAACGGTTCGCCCAGCGGTCGCCCGCCACATCACCCATGGCTTCATCGGCTCGGTTCAGCGGCGCGGTCGCCGCGCGGGCCACGCCGATCGCACCCGCCGCCCTCGACGCACCGGACGGTACTCCCGCCCCGCCCTGCGGGACGGAGGCGCGCGGAGGTGCTCCGCCGCCACCACCACCGCCGCGTGGCGGCACCGGGCGCGGCGCGCCACCACCGCCGCGCGGACCGCCCGCACCACCCGGTGGACGCGGACCGGTGGAGGTACCGCTGACGTAACCCGCCGAGCCCGGGGCGGCGCTCTTCGTCGCGACGGCCTTGGTGCCCATCGCACCCAAAGCGCCCACCGCGAGCAAGGTTCCGCCGGCGGCGGTGAGACCGGAACCACCACTACCAACGATCGCGACCGCCGGCGTGACCAACCGCATCAGCGCGGGCAGCACGAACGCGACACTGCACAGCAGCACGATGGCGACCAACATCCGTTGTGCCTGTTCACCTTCGGGCAGTCCGCCGGTATCGGTCAGCGAATCCACATGGCCCGCGGTGGTGAACGCGATCATGTAGACGATGGCGGCCACCGGCTTCCACAGCATGAACGCGATGATCCAGCCGATCAGCTTCTGATACGACTGTTTGCCGATATTCATCCCGGATGCGGCCGCGGCCAATGGCAGCACACCGGCCGCGATGATCAGCAGACCCTGACGCACGATGGCGAGCACGATCTGTGCCAGCGCGCCGAGCAGTCCGACGATGGCGATGATCAACACCAGACCCGGCGAGAATGCCTGCAGCTTACTGGTTTTCACCATCAGCTCGGCCAGGTCCTTGGCATTGCCGTTGGTCGAATCATTGATGATCCACTCGGAGAAGCGATCCGAGGCCTGGGTGCCCGCGACGATGACGGCGCCGAGCATCCAGGAACTGAAAACCACCCGCGTGAACATACGGAACGATTCGGCTGCCTCATTCATGACGGCGCCGCGTCTGGCCTCGGCTAATCTGGCGCCGGACAATATCACCGAGGCGATGAGCAGCAATATCTGCGCTTGATAGGTGTAGTCGTTGATCTTGACGAACAACGAACCCGAATCGCTGGCCGCCTCGTTGGGGACCTTCATCCAGAAGGTCAACGCGAGGATGATGGCCTCACCGAGACCGTTCATCAGCGAATCGACGACCTTGCCGAAGGTCGAATCCCAGGCCTTGTCCTTGACCGCGTTCGCGGCGCTGCCCGGGTGCGAGGCGGCATTGCCCGCCTTGCACGCGGCCGACGCGGCGTCACCGAGCGAGAAGCCGGGCAGACCGACGTTGTCGAGCGTGTCGTGCAATTCGTTGCACGTATCGTCGAATCCGTAGGTCTGACCGTACGCCACCGTCGGTGTCGCGATCATGACAGTGAAGATGACCGCGAGGATCGTGACAACGCGCCTCACCATTTTGTCCACCCATCGATCGAGTCGATCGTCTCGAGCGGCTGTGCATCACTCGTGGACGACTTGAGTTTCCAACCACCATCGCGCCAGAGCACATTAAGTCTCATGGCTACCCAACTGCGCCCGCCGTGCAGGAAATCACGGGTCTTGCGGGCGATACGTACCACAGCGAAATCGTCACCATAGCTTTCGATTCGGAATGCATCGGAGGCGAACAACAACGGTTTGATGTTGTCGGGCAGTTCATTCGGGATCTTGCCGTCGGCGATCTTCCGGTCGCGATCGGCCTGCTCCTGGTCCGACAGGATCACCAGCTGCTGCCACAGGGCCCGATCGGTCGGACGTGCCACGGTGCGCCAGTAGATCTGCTCGGCCGCGAGCGCGGCGCCCTGCGGGGTCCGGGTGAATCCGATCGGTATGTCGTTGTCGATGCGGGTCGGGCCGTCGGTCGTCGAGAACGGGATCACCGGGCCGCTGTACACCCGCTGCCAACCCCCCTGCTCACCTGTGCCCCCCGGAGCGCCGGACAGCCAGTCGGTGTCGGCGGGCTGACGCGGCGTAACCGACTCCGAAAGCGGTTGTCCGGCAGGGTTGTTCGGAACATCAAAACGATGGCCGAACGAATCCACGTCGGAGCCGCTGAATCCGGCGGCCCTCCTGGTGGCGGAAGCGATGACCGGCGCGCTGCCAGAACTCGCGCTGGTCTTCGATACCTGGTCACCCCCGGCGGCGTTGTCTCGCATGGCGACCACGGTCACCGCGACCGCGACGACCACGGCAAGCACCGCACCGACGCCGAGCATCGCGAGCGGCGAACGTTTGCCTGCCGGACCGGATCCGGGTCCCGTGGTCACCATTTGGTCCACCCGTTCAACGACTCGACATATTCGGTCTGCGGGTTGTTCGAGGTCGCCGGCTTGAGCCGCCAGTCCCCCGCATCCCACACCATCACCAATCGCAGCGCCGCCCACAGCTGCTTGCCATCGACCACCTGGCCACGGGTGGCCAGCTGGATGATCGCCAGATCATCGGCATAGTTCTCGACCTTGAACGCGTCCGAGGCGACGAAATACTTGGTCACCTTCTCCGGCTGCTGCTGCGGGAGTTTGTCCTGCGACAGGGCCTTGTCGTAGGCGGCGATCTGCTGGGCCGAGACGCGGACCTGGCGGACGTAGAGGTCGCGGTCGGCGGGGCGGGCGTTGAGGCGGTAGGTGATCTGGGCGGCGGCGAGCACCGCTCCCTGCGGGGTGTGCGAATACCCGACGGCCAGACCGTCTTCGATGTGGGTCGGTCCGTCGGAGGTGGAGAACGGGACCGATGCGCCGTAGACCCGCTGCCAACCGTGCGGTGCGGTGGTGCCCTCGGGTGCCGCGGTCAGCCAGTCCGCGTCCGACGGCCTGCGCTGCCGGGTCGGATCCTGCGGAAGCGGTTGTCCGGCAGGGTTGTTCGGGATATCGACGCGCCTGCCGAGAATATCCACCTCGGGGGTCGCGAAGCCCTCACCGCCGGAATTGGCCGCGGCGGAGGACTTGTCGCCACCCGAACCCGAATCGCCCCGGCTTACGTACACGAATACACCGACGACCACGATGAGCACCAGCACGGCAGCGGACGCGATGGCACCGAAGGAGACGCGATCGCGCGCGTAAGACTCCTTCTCACTCACTTCGGCGCCTCCAATTTCACTATGTCCGTGGGCAATTCATCGACCGCCTCGATGGGCCGGGCGGTCGCGTCGGGATCCGGCAGTCGTAATCTCCAGTCGTTGCCGAACCATTCGACAGTGGTGTGGTTCACCGCCTTCGAGTTGTCCGAATATTCGGTATAGACGTCGACGGCGGAAGCCGCATCGGTGTAGCCGGTGATCTTGTATCCGAGCACTCTCGGCGCATATTCGGGCGCGGCCGGACCGGTGATCGAGAGCTGCACCCGGTTGACCGCCCACTCGTCTCTGGCCTTGTTCGGCACCACCTCTTGGCGCACGATATCGGCCCATTGGCTGTCGGCGGCCACCGACAATCGCACCGTGTGCATGATCGCCGCCAACGCGGCACCGGTCGGCGAATGCTCGAAACCCGTTGCGGCGCCTTCAGATATCTGCTTCGGCCCCTGGTCGGCACTCGGGAGTGCCACGCCTTGGAACGGCTGCCACCGCACCTGGGTGGGTGCGGCCGTCAGGTTCGGGCCGGCATCACCGTCACCGCCGCCGCAGCCGACCGCCGCAAGGAGCATGGCAGCACCGAACGCACCTGCGGCGGGCTTGCGAATGCCGCGCCGCCACACGCCGGGTTGCTCCCGCACAACTGTGGAAATCATCCCAGGGCCGTCCCCATCCCCGTTCACGTCGGCAGGAACGCCAACGCGATCCCCGAGGCCGTGCTCGCCACAGCCGCCCCGAGCAGACTCATCAATACGCCGTGCGAGGCGTCGTTCATCGCCAGGTCGCTCCGGAACGCGATCCACAGGCGACCGGCGGATACGATCATCCACGCCAGGCACACCAGCAGTACGAACCAGAGCAGCCAGTTCAGCAGCTGCATCAGCGGTTGCAGCACTTCGGCGGGCATCTGCTTGTAGGCAAGCAATTCCGCCGCCGACATTCGCACGGTAGCCATCGCCGACATCAGGTTCCGATGACGGCGTTCATGATGGTGCCCGCGCTCGTCGCGACGACGCCGCCGATCATGGCTCCGGCCACCATCTTCGGCGATTCGAGCCCACCACCGGTCCACTTCTCCCACGCGAATTTGCCGCCCGCGTAGGTGATTCCGCAAATACCGGAGAGCAACACGAACCAGGTGAGGTATCGCACCAGCTGCAGGATCTTCTCCGAGCCGGGAGGCGCTTCCGGGGTCGGGTTGCCGACCTGAGCCAGGACAGTGCCGTACGTGTCCTGCACGGCAAGGAGAATCATGCTCATCGGCTGCCTTTCTTGGTAGTGGCGGTCAACGGTGGCCCTCGTCGAAAGATGCACTGCTGTCCAGGTTTTCGCGCACGACCGCAACGATATCGGCCCCGAGCTCCCGGATCTCGAGCGGAACTTCCTCGAGCGGGTCGATCCTTTTCTTCTTCTGCGGTATCTCGTCGCCCGGGGTCCAGATCGGCAGGCTCTCCGGTTCGACGAGGGTCCATTCCTCGTACCACGGGACCTGCCAGACCTGACCGGCCAGGGAGCCGACCACATCGCGGTAGCGGCGGATTTCGGCGGGCATGCGCCCGGGACGAGCCGCGACCGTAATCAGACCGAGGACCTCACAGGAGCCCGCGAAACCCGAATGATGTTGGCGCAGCAGATCATGCGCGCGAGTGAGTCCGGCAATGGTCTCGCGAGCCACCAGGACGACGAAGGGCGATTCGCGGTCGAAGACGCCGGGCCAGCGGCGGCCCGAATCCGCCGCGGGCGCAAGCACCCGCGCGAGGCTACTGGCTCCGGCACCGCCGTGCACACCTAGCAGCCACCACAGCGGTGCCCGGCCGACGCCGGGTACGGGACGGTCCCAAATGGGCGCGCGACGGGACTCCGGTGGGGCGACCACACCGGCCTGGGCGGCTTCGGACTGGCGACGAAGTTTCATGGCGGCCGTCATGATGCCACTCCGGCGAGCAGCCGCCCATAAGCCCGGCGCGTCTCCGAAGCCAGCGATGCGTGGCGAACGAGTTCACCACGCGCCAGATGTGGATCGTAGGGAATCTCCCTGATATCACGAACCCAGCCCGAAAGGTGCTCACGCAAATGATCGGCAACATGCGAGTCCGCGCCGGGGAGCTGGTGTGAGACAACGATTGTGGTGTCGCCGACGATGCCGCCGCCCTGCCCCTCGGCCGAAGCGCCGAACTGGTCATCGAGCCATTCCAGGGTCACCCGCAGCCGGTTCGCGGCATCTGCGCGCGCCGGAATGGCAAGTACCAGAGCGACATCCGCGTCATCCAGCAATGGCCGCAGCTGCCGTCCGGCAATCGGGTTGCCGCCGTCATAGACAGCGGTGTACCCGGCGTCATAGATCGCGCGCGCAACTGTGAGATATGTGGCACGCCGACGCAGTGGCGCGGCGTCGCGCCAGAGCAGTCCGATACCCGAACTCGCCTGCGACAGACACTCCTTCAACGGCGCAGGCTCATCGTTGCCGCGCCCGTACAACCACGATTGCAGGCTGATCGGATGCAGGTGCTCATCGGCGCCGCGTAGCGCCAGATCACTGCCCGCCGCCGTGGCGTCCACCGCTACCGTCGAGGTGCCCGTCGTGCCGAGTTCACCGGCCAAGCCCAAGGCCGTGGTCGTGGTTCCCGCACCACCACAGCCACCGACCACCAGAATCGAACGCTGCGTCGGTTCCGCGGATTCGCTGTCTCCGCCCTTACGCCGCAGACGCACCACCGGAGCCTTCGAAGCCGCATGCCGGTCCGACGGATCACCCGCATCGGGCGCCTCGTCGAGCCAGCGGCTCCAGTCGTCTCCCATCGCTATCAGCTCTCCCTAATTCATCCGGCCGCGACGCCCGTGATGAGCGTGCGGCCGTCGACCACCACCGTGGTGACGGTCTGCTTGTTGTACGTGGCGGGCGCGCCGCCGGGTCGGTACTCGGTGACCTCGACCGAATACCGGTCATCGGTAATCGTCTGGATCCGGACGCAATGCGTGGTGCCCAACGGAATGGTGTCGATGCCGTGCTGGATCACCGTGGCCGAGGAGATATTCGAATCCGGGGCGACCACCGCCCGGACCCGCTCGCCGGAGCGTTCCACGTAGTAGGCGTATTGGAACGCCAGGATCGCGTCCGGTCCGGAGTCGGTGCCGCCGGGTTCGGCACTGCGCACGATGCGATCGCCGCGTTCGGTCGGACAGTCGGCGATGCCACGGGATTGGATACTGCCCGCGGTGAATCGCATCGACGGCACGACCGGCGCGGCGGCGCGATCACCGGACGAGCGCAGGAGCAATACCGCGCCCGCGGCGACCGCGACCAACAGCAGCACGGCCACGACGAGCACCGCGATCACCCGGGCCCGGCGCGTGGCCGGATGATCGCGCGCCTCCTGGCGCAATGCGCGCGTCGCGCGAGTCGACCGTTCGCGCGGAACGTGGTCGTGGTCGTCGTCCTCCGGCCACGGGAACTGTACAAGTTCGCCATCGCGCGGACCGACGTAGTCGTCGTCGGGACCGGGCGCGCGTCCGGCCACCCAATCCGACCACCCACCGGTGAATTCGCTGCGACTGGAGGCCAGATCGGCGGGCACCTCGTTGCGTGCGCGCACCTCGTCGGGATCCTCCTCGCGAATGTAGTGCGGAAACCGGGGCGCACCGTCCTCGTCACCGGGATCCCGCAATCCCGGCTCGTCGGGGTTCGGGGCCGCTACCCCCGTCTCCGGCTCCAGCGCGCCGTACCAGCGCGACAGCTGTTTGTACGACTTCAACATTCCCCCATTCCCGCAGAGCGAGGCACATGCATAATCGGACCCTCTCTGCGATCAGTTCGTGGAGAACGGGTAGGTGTTGTTTACGGTGCCGGGTACTACGGTGGGCGGAGTCGACGTCGCGCCGCCGGATGAGGTGCCGTCGGCTCCTGTCCCGAACGGAAATTGTCCCGTACCGGACGAATTCGGCGTAGTCGACGCGCCGGAACTTTCTCCGAAGAATCCGGTCGTCGATTTCCTGCTGTCGCCGATAGGCACAGATCCGCTGCCATATTTATCGGCCAGATCGTGTGCCGCCGCCGCGAACCAGTCCGCGACGAATCGGGTGGGCGCATCACCGGTCGCGGTGATCGCCGCCGTATTGTAGGCGCCGTGGCGCTGCACGGTGTCCCAATAGCGTACCCAGGTCGTCACATTGAGCAGTTCGCTGTTATCGGTGATGTTCTGTACAACCGCGTCGAAGGCCTGAGTTACCAGTCGGGCACCGGTCGTCGGCGGCACCAACTGCGGAATTGCGCCCAGCAATTTCGTGCCGAACAGCAGGATTCCGGAGACCGGATCGGTCAGACCCGCGGTGGCCAGCTGCCTGATATCGGCCGAGTTGATGACCGACTTGACCACCGTCACGACCGCGTTCAGTCCGATCATGCCGACGTTCAGCAATGCCTGCAGTGCCGCAGGGATATTCAGCGGTGTGCGCGGATCGGCGGCATCGGCCAAGCGCTGCGAAATCGACTTCTGCGGTGAAATCGACAAATTCGCCAGAGAGTTGCCTTGGACATCCTCATTGATGACTTTGGTGGCGGTTTTGATCGACGTGTACGCCAGCGCCTGGGAAATCGACACCAGTGATGCGATCGGGTCGCCACCACTCAACTTGGACTGGCCCGCAATAGACGCCACTGCCTTCAGAATCGGCGCACCCTCCGGTGCATCGCATGCGAGATCGCCTGCGGCACAGAAACTCGCGACACGTCCGGTGAGCGCGGCGAAATTGGGGGCCTTATCGCGCTCCGGCCCGATTCCGCCGCCACTGGCGGGCTCCTGCGACAGTGCCGCGATGGATGCGATGCGGTCCCCTGATGTGCCCGGTGCCGGATCCGGCGTCGCCTTGCCCGGTGAGCCGGGAAATAGCGGCGCACCGGGATTGCGGGTCGGATCGGCGAACAAGGCCACCGCAGCGACCTTCTCGGGCGGGATCACGCCGTGGCCCTGGCCGACCTCCTGGGCGAACATCGAGGCCACGTGCGCGCCTTGCGAATAGCCCACGATCGCGAAGCGGGTCTCGGTGCAGCGGGTCGCGACATCCTGGGCCATCGAGCGCAGCCGGAGCAGTCCGCCGATCACCGACTCCGCATACGACACCGTGCCACCGGCGGTCGCGCCGCCGAAACCGGATTCGTATGGGACATAGGCGCGGTCGACCAGACTGGGGTCGGCCTTGGCCAGCATCGGCATGAAGACCGTGGAGAGCATGCCGGTATCGGTGGTCGGCGCGGCATCGGGTGACGATTCGCCTGTGCCCTGAATCCCCAAGGCGTACAGTGCCGGACACGTACCGATGGCGATGTTCGTCGACGGGCCTGCGGAATCGGACGGTTCCGCTACGGCGGTTCCTGCGGTCGCCACAGCAACGGCGAATGCGATCAGCATTCCCGAGATCCGTGCCGAGTAGTTCATCATAGCGATCCGCAATCAATTCGTGTTGCCGCAGCTAACCTAAACGCCATGAAACGCAATAGACCGTAACAGATTCCGACTCTTGCTGCGGCTTCGACGAAAAGTTTGCGCGAACCGCCGAGTGCCGCACGACAGTTCACGGCGTGCCATTCTGGATTATCCGACAAGTTTCCGACGGCGGAAGCCGCCCCGCAACCGGTCGGCGACCCGCCGGGTATTCGAATCATCAACCTGGACTTCGCATTCCAGCGAACGCCGAACCACACCGGGAGGCAACCGCAACTTTCCATGCGGGTACGCCGGCTATGTCCAGCGAGATTGACGGGTGGGCGCTAAGTGGCCGAGGTCACCCGGTAGACGTCGTAGACGCCCTCCACATTGCGAACCACATTCAGCAAGTGGCCGAGGTGTTTCGGATCGCCCATCTCGAAGGTGAACTTGCTGATCGCGACCCGGTCACCGTGTGTGGCGACCGATGCGGACAGGATGTTCACCTTCTCATCGGCGAGCACCTTGGTCACATCCGAGAGCAGCCGGGTGCGGTCGAGTGCCTCGATCTGGATGGCGACCAGGAAGACCGAGGACGGCGAGGGCGCCCACTCCACATCGATGATGCGCTCGGCCTGATCGCGCAGCGAACCGGCATTGGTGCAGTCGGTACGGTGCACGCTCACCGCGCCACCGCGGGTCACGAAGCCCATGATCTCGTCACCCGGGACCGGAGTGCAGCATTTGGCCAGCTTCGCCACCGTGCCCGACGCGCCGGGAATCAGCACCCCAGCGTCACCGGTCACGCGCTGTCGGCTCGGCGTCGTCGACGGAGTGGAGCGCTCGGCGAGCTCGTTCTCGACATCGCCGATGCCACCGAGTTGCGCCATCAACCGCTGCACGACGTGGTGCGCGGACACCTGATGCTCACCGACGGCGGTGTAGAGGGTGGAGATGTCGGTGTAGTGCAGTTCGTGCGCGACGGCGGTCATCGCGTCCACGCTCATCAACCGCTGCAGCGGCAGCCCGACGCGGCGGACCTCCTTGGAGATCTGCTCCTTACCGCTTTCCAGAGCCTCTTCGCGGCGTTCCTTGGCGAACCACTGCCGGATCTTGGCCTTGGCGCGCGGAGAGACCACGAAGTTCTGCCAGTCGCGGCTGGGTCCTGCGTTCTGCGCCTTCGAGGTGAATACCTCGACGACCTCACCATTTTCGAGCTGACGTTCCAGTGCGACCAGCCGGCCGTTGACCCGCGCGCCGATGCAGCGGTGCCCGACCTCGGTATGCACGGCGTACGCGAAATCGACCGGAGTCGATTTCTGCGGCAACGTGATCACATCACCCTTCGGGGTGAATACGAAGATCTCGGGTGACTTCAGGTCGAAGCGTAACGACTCGAGGAATTCGGCCGGATCAGCGGCCTCTCGCTGCCAATCGAGCAGTTGACGCATCCACGCCATGTCGTCGACTTCGGTGGAGTCGTTGGAATGCTTGCCGCGGGTCTCTTTGTAGCGCCAGTGCGCGGCGATGCCGAATTCGGCGGTGCGGTGCATGTCCTGCGTGCGGATCTGCACTTCCAGCGGCTTACCGTCGGGACCGACGACCGTGGTGTGCAGCGACTGATAGACGCCATAGCGCGGCTGGGCGATGTAGTCCTTGAACCGGCCCGCCATCGGCTGCCACAGCGAATGCACGACACCGACCGCCGCATAGCAGTCGCGCACCTCGTCGCACAGGATGCGGATGCCGACCAGGTCGTGGATGTCGTCGAAGTCCTTACCCTTGACGATCATCTTCTGGTAGATCGACCAGTAGTGCTTGGGGCGACCCTCGACGATCGCGTTGATCCGCGATGCCGCAAGCGTATTCACGATTTCCGCGCGTACCCGCGCCAGGTAGGTATCGCGCGACGGCGCGCGGTCGGCGACCAAGCGCACGATCTCGTCGTACTTCTTCGGGTGCAGAATCGCGAACGCGAGGTCCTCGAGCTCCCATTTGACCGTGGCCATACCGAGGCGGTGTGCCAGAGGGGCGATCACCTCGAGGGTTTCCTTGGCCTTCTTCGCCTGCTTCTCCGGCGGCAGGAAGCGCATGGTGCGCATGTTGTGCAGGCGGTCGGCCACCTTGATCACCAGAACGCGCGGGTCGCGCGCCATCGCGATGATCATCTTGCGGATGGTCTCGGCCTCGGCGGCGGCACCCAGGTTGACCTTGTCGAGTTTGGTGACGCCGTCGACCAGATGCGCGACCTCTGCGCCGAAGTCCTCGGTCAGCTGCTCGAGCGAGTAGCCGGTGTCCTCCACGGTGTCGTGCAGCAGCGCCGCGACCAGCGTGGTGGTGTCCATGCCGAGTTCGGCGAGGATATTGGCGACCGCGAGCGGGTGGGTGATGTAGGGATCACCGGACTTGCGGAACTGGTGGGCGTGGCGCTCGTCGGCGACGTCGAAGGCACGCTGCAGCAGCGTGAGATTCGCCTTCGGATACAGCTCACGGTGCACGCTGGCCAGCGGTTCGAGTACCGGTTTGACCGCCGCGATACCGCGCTGGCCGGTCATGCGCCGGGCCAGTCGGGCGCGCACCCGCCGCGAGGCGGAGGTCGGGACCGCGGCCGTGGTACCGGGCTGACGCGCTGGTGCGGCACCGCCGCTCATCTGCGGTTTCGGCGTGGTCACATCCGAGGCGGCCGCACCATTCGACTGCGGGGCACCTGCCGATTGCTCGACATTCGCCTCGCCCAGATGCTGAGTCATGCCACCACCTCTCCACGCCGCGATCGGACCACAGTATCCGACCGCTGCAACCGCCCAGACCACAACTTTAGTCCGCGCGCAGGTCACCTGCCCGATCCGAGGTTGCCGAGTCGGAAATGCCCCGGTTATGCGGGTGAATTACGGCGCAGGCGATCGTATGCGGCGACAACGAACCGAGCGTGCGGAGGGTGCCTTATCGGCTGGTAAAAGGTTCAACGGGCTGGCGGATGCGCGATTGTCCGTCGAAGTCCGGGTCGAGCGGGGCGTGGAAGATGTCCAACACGGTGGGCGTGATATCGACCAGCGAGAAGCTGGAACTGGTCGCACCGGCGAGGAAGTCCGGGCCGCGGGCGATGACGAAACTGCTTGTCTCGTCGGGGGTTTGGCCGCCGTGGCCGCCCTTGGGCCGGTGGCCGTGGTCGGTGGTGACCAGGACCGTCCAGCGTTCGGCGGGGTTGGCGCGGGCGCGAGTGTCCACGGCGGCGACGATGCGGCCGACGAGGGCGTCGATGCGGGTGACGGCGTCGAGGTATTCGCTGGATGCGCCGCCGTGCTGGTGGCCGGCGCGGTCGACCTGGTCGAGGTGGGTGAAGAGGAAGTCGGGGGCGTATTTGGTGATGGCGGTGACGACGCTGTCGGTGGTGGCGGCGTCGGTGGCGCTTTCGTTGTCGTCGTCGGGAACGACCGGGGTGGAGATGACGACGTCGGCGCGCGGATCGCCGCTGGCCGTCATGGTGGCGATCTGATCCCAGGTGGCGATGGACTGGGTTTTGAGGGTCGGATCGTGGCGTTCGAGGCGGGTGAAGACCGTCGGATATTTCGCGAACGGGGTGGCGTCGAAGTTGTTGTCGGTGATGCCGTGCTTGCTGCCCCAGACGCCGGTGAGCACGGTGGCCCAGGAGGGGCCGGAGATGGAGATATGCGGGGCGATGGAGCCACGGCCGAGGGTGCCTTCGGCGCTGAGCCGCAACAGGTTCGGCGCCCGCACCTCCTCGATCTTGCGGTACATCGTGCCGTCGAGTCCGATGAGGACGACCTTGTCGGCTTGGGGGGCGGCCTGCGCACGCCCGGCGGCGAGGACGGTCGAAACAGCCGTGACGGCGACGGCGCCGGAGAAAAGTTGCCTGCGTGCGAGGGATGTGGTGGCTACGGTTCGCGCGCTCATATCCCGAACGATCCGGTACGACAGTGCCTTTCGGTAGCGCACCGAGTGAGTGTTCATGGACGTTTCATCGGTCTCGCCATCGCCGGTCGCCTTGCTGAACAACCACTGAACTAGCAATAGCCAACAGCTATTCATACTGTTCACGGGTGCGTATCGGTGAGGTGAACAGCAGAAGCCGATTGACCCGCCGTCCAACGTGTGGCTGGCTGACCGCCATGTCCCCCGCCGCACCCCTTCGGATCGCCGCCGTCGCGGATCTGCATATGCGCGATGCCGTCGCGGGACGTTTCCGCCCGGACTCCTGCGACTGAACGCCGATGTGCTGCTGCTCGGCGGCGATCTCACCGAGGGCGGTGGGCCGCACGAGACGGATCTGCTGTGCGCCGAGATCGCCGGACTCGCGATGCCGGCGGTCGCGGTGCTGGGCAATCACGATCACGATCGGCGGCTCGGGGACCGCATCGCGGCCATGCTCACCGCACTCGGCGTGCACGTGCTCGACGGCGATGCGATCACGCTCGAGCTGCAGGGACGGCAGGTCGGTATCGCCGGCGTGATGGGTGGCAGCGGTGGGTTTCCCGACTACCCGGGCACACCCTATTTACGAGGTGTAAACGCTCGCCGTAGACCCGGCGGCCCGTTCTACCGCATGACGATCGTCCGGTCGCTGTTGCTGTTCGCCCTTGCCGCAGTCGCCGAGATCGGCGGCGCCTGGCTGATCTGGCAGGGCTGGCGGGAACATCGCGGGCTGCTGTGGATCGCGGCAGGCGTACTCGCACTCGGTGCCTACGGCTTCGTCGCCACCTTCCAACCGGACCCCAACTTCGGCCGCATCCTGGCCGCCTACGGTGGCGTGTTCGTGGCCGGCTCACTCGCCTGGGGCATGATCGTCGACAAATTCCACCCCGACCGCTGGGACTACCTCGGCGCCACCGTCTGCCTCCTCGGCGTCGCCGTCATCATGTACGCCCCTCGTGACTGAACGCTGCTGCGTGGAAGACGTTGACGCGGTGCGCTATTCGCCGGCAGTGAAGGCCCAGACGGCGGCGGGGCGGCCGGTGGCCTTGACGCGACGGCGTTCGGTGGTGCGTTCCAGGCCGGAGATGGCGGCCAGGGTGCGGTTCAGGTTCGCCGGGTCGGGGCGGGCGCCGAGGACGGAGGAGCTGAGTTCCACCGCGCGGGTCGCCGGGAATTCGTCGCCGGTCAGCGCTCTGGTGAACGCCATATCCTTCCAGAGCAGGCGGGCCAGCTGGCCGCGAGCGGCATCGACGATGCGATTGTGGTCGAAGGCCAATTCGGGCACCGCGTCGAACGAAACCCATTGCGCGGGCCCCTCATGCGGCCCGACAACCGCCCACATGGCAATGGACAGCGTCGGCCCGCGCGGGTCGCGATTGGGTTCGTCGAAGGTCACCAACTGCCCGACCGCCCCGATCGCCGCCTCCGGTACGCCCAACTTGGTATGCACCGCCCGCCGCGCCGCCACGACCAACCGCTCCCCCCGCCCGAGCAGGACTCCCGGCAGCGCCAGCTGCCCGGTGAACGGCTCCACCTGCCGCGGCGCGATACCCACGGCCACCCCGGCATCGTCGGCCCAGAACCGCAATGCCACCACATCAACCGAAACCACGGATTGCTCCACGCCACCCCATCCTGCCGCACCCTGGCCGGCTTCGACCGAGTGGCACACCAACGACGTTCTAGGCAGCGGCGACGACCCGGTTCGGGATCCGGTTGCGACGGTCCGGGCCGTCCGCGGTCAGGACTATCGGGGCACCGAGTTGACGTTCCAGCCACGGCACCGGGTCGGTTGGCGCGGCTGCCAGGATCGGATCGGCCCTGGTCAGCAGGGCGGTGAGGTCGCGTTGGTGGTCGAGGTCTTGCCAGCGGCCTGGTTCGAGGCGGTCGATTACCCCGCGCGCAGTCGCGTATCCCGTTGCGGCGTAGCCGGTTCCGCGCGCGTCCAAGTGGGTGAGAGCGATGCCGTCGATGCCGCCGCAGACCTCGATGGCGTAGCGGAGCAGGATGGGGTCGAGGTGGCCGCGTCGGAAATGGCCCTGGTAGGGGCCGGTGGTGTTGTGCGGTTCGGGGATGGTCATGGTGGGGTCTTCGGTGGGAAACGGCCCGGCGCCGTGGCGGGTCAGGTAGGTGCGGGTGACGCCGAGTGTGTAAGCGGAGGAGTCGATTTCGGCGAGCAGGGCGCGCGCGTTGCGCGGTTCGACGGTAGACCAGGTGGTGTACGGGTGGAAGCCGCGCCATTCGTCGAGGAGAACGCCCTGTGCGCCTTCGAAAATCAGGCGGCCGCGTTGCGCCAGGCAGGCGAGGTCGGTGCCGTCGACGATGCGCACGGCGGTGGCGAATTCCCGGTACATATCGACCAGCTCGCGAATCGCTTCGTATCGGTGCGCGCTCGGCGCGATCAGCGGCCCGTAGTGTGCCGCCATCGCCTGCAGCTTGGCGTACAGCACGTCGGGGCGCAGGCAGTCCGAGACGGTCGGCGCATCGTATTCGAGTGCGTAACTCGCTGTTTCGCCGATGCCGCGACCGCAGGAACCGTGCCGCGAGGAACCCCTCGCATCCTCGCGCGCGCGGTTGGCGGCGATATGGATCGGGGTCGTGAGCAATGCGCGACCATCGATGCGCAAGAGCGACAGCGGATCCCGCACACCGAGCGCCGCAAGCTGCCGCGATTCACGCGCCAGCGCGATCGGCTCGACCAGCATGTGCCGCGAGAGCAGCGTCGGCACACCGGAAAAGGTTCCGGATCCGAACTGCGCGAAGGTGTGATGGCGACCGTCGGCGATCACGTTGTGCGCGGCCTGCGCACCGCCGTTGAATCGCACGACCGCCGATACGTCCAGCCCCGCTTCCGGTGAGCACAGCCAATCGACGGTCGCTCCCTTCCCCGCATCCCCGAACCCGAGGTCGAGCACGATAATGTGAGACGGAATCACCTTTCACCCCGCGACAGGGCACAAAGACTCGGTCCCGCCTTGACGCCCAACGCCTTTCCGACCGAATCGGCCTCCGCCATCGACCCCACATCGCGCAGATCCGCGAGTCCGGCAGGCACGTCGATGCGGTCCTCCGCCAGCCCGATGGTGAGTGCGATGAGCTCGCAGACCGCGGCGGGATCGTCCAGCTTCATGAAGTTCTGGCCGAGCAACCCCCGCCAGTGTTCGGCGATCTCGGGATCGTCGAAGTAGCTCGACTGGTTCGGCAGGATGTAGTACACGTGCCAGCGCTGGGCCAGTTCCCGATAGATCGATGCGACCTCGATATCGGTGCGCACGTGATCGCCGATGACGCCGCGGATATGGCGCCCCGCCAGCTTCGCTTTGTTCAGCTCGTCGCCGATGATGAACAGGTAGCCGCGCTTACCGCGCCGCTCCCATGCGTCGGTCGCGACGTGGGTCGCCATGAAATACGCGGCCAGTTCATAACTTTCGGACTTCTGTCCGCCGCCGCCACCCTCCAGCAGGATATTGCGCAACTGCTCGTCCATCCGATTGTCTGATTCGAACTGCCCGATCTGCAGCGGCACGCGGTCGGTATCGGCGTCGCCGATGGCGCCGAACATGATCTGCGGATCCTGCGCATAGCCCTTGCGCTGCAGCAGCCCGTGCAATTTGCCGAGCTTGTCCTGCATGATCCGCGGCACCCGCCCCATCGATCCGGTGACGTCGAAGAGCACCGCGATCGGCAGCGAATTGCCGTGCTCGGCAGAATCCCGGCATTCGCGCATGGTGACGCCGAGCGGTTTGAGCGCGGGATGCGCCCGCCAATCCGAATACGGCTGCCCCTGCATCTGCGCGGTGTATCCGAAGTCGTCCAGACCGCGACCGGCACGGAAGGTCTTGGCCGCGCGGTAGGCGGTGTCGTCCCAATGCCCGTATCCCATGTCATCACTTCCTTTCGTGAACCTAGTTTTAGTGTATTCGACCAAAACTCAGCGCGTCAAGCGTCCACCGACGAGAACCAAGATCATCGATCCAGCGGGATCGGCTCAGGCGTCCTGCCACTCGCGCTTGCGCGCCTCACGGGCCAGTGCCCGGTCGCGCTGCTCCTCGAACTTGAGCACATCCTTGCCGAGCTGCTCGAGGAATACACCGAGCTCCTCACGCGCCTGTTCGCCGCGGGCGCCGAAGTCGTTGCGCTCGAAGACATTCCACTTGCGCAGCACCGGCGTGACAACCTCCTCGAGGTGCTGGCGCAGATCGTAGATGCCGTGTTTGGCCATCAGCACGCTGTTGCGACGCCAGTTCGGCATGCCAGCACCCGGCATCTGGAAGTTGCGGATGATCGCGGAGATCGCTACCAGCGCTTGGTCGGGAGCCAGATCTATGGCAGCACCGCAGAGATTGCGGTAGAAGACCATGTGCAAATTCTCGTCGGCGGAAATGCGCTGCAGCATCCGGTCGGCCATCGCGTCGTTGCAGACCCGGCCGGTATTGCGATGACTGACTCTGGTCGCCAGTTCCTGGAAGGTCACGTAGGCGACGCCGGGTAGGAATCCGTTGTCGTCCACCCCGGTCGGGTGCTGCACCCCGGCTGTCATGCAGACCATCCGCGCATGTTCCAGCGCTACCGGGTCGACCCCGCGGGTGACGACGAGATAGTCACGCATGACGGTCCCGTGCCGGTTCTCCTCGGCGGTCCACCGCCCCACCCAGGTGCCCCAGGCGCCGTCCTGGGAGAAGGATTCGGCGATCAGTCGGTGATAGGACGGCAGATTGTCCTCGGTCAGCAGATTGGTGACCATCGCGGCTTTGGCCAGTTCACTCAACTGGGACTGCGCTGGTTCCCAATCGATTCCGCCCATCTCGGCGAAATTGCGGCCTTGGTCCCACGGCACATAGTCGTGCGGGTGCCAGTTCTTGGCCATCGATAGGTGACGGTTGAGATTTTGTTCGGCAACGGGTTCGAGTTCGGTCAGCAACTCCAGCTGTGTCAAGGTACGTGTCACGATCGGATTCCTGTCATCGGATCAAGGGCTCTCTTCCAGAGTGCCCCGATTGCCGCGCCGCCGAAATCCCCTGCGGCGAATTCGTTTCGCCAGAGACACAAACGGCTCACTACTGGTTATCGCGAAGACCGGCCGACACGGTATCGCCACAGCGACAAGTCGTCATCGCCGGTGACCTGCCCCCCGCAGGATGAACATCGGCTTCCCAGCGTGGCGGCAACCGCGACCGGGTCGTATTCCCACAGATCCAACCAATACGACGCGGGCAACTCGACCAATTGCGCTGCCGATCGATTGCCTCGATCGGCGGCCTGCGCGGCGGCACCACCATCTGGCTACCACGTCGGGATATTGCGCGTTACCCGCATCGCGGCCCCGTGCATCGGCGAGGTATCACGGCCAGGACGATCAGACTCGCCACCGAAGGTTCGGCGGCCGCGACCCGTGGCGCGATCCTTCTCGTGCCTGAGCACGAAGATCCGATCCGCATTCGACGGCTGGGGCTCACCCGGCCGTCAGGCCGACGGTGCCATCGACACCGAGGGACTCCTGCACCTACTGAGCCGATCCTATTTCCGCCGAGCCAGGCACCGGAGCGCGGCGGCACGTGCCGCTATCGGCTCAGGAGACCGACACCAAGGCCGCTGCCGCAACCGTCTCGACGATGCAGTAGAACCAGTTGGGGTAGAAGGCTAGTCGGTCATCGAGTACCGCGGATACGATGCGGCCGAATGCCATTCCGCCGAGTGCGACTCCGATGGTGATCATGATTCCGGTGCGCAAGGCTCCGTCGTGGGTCGCCGCGACCGCCAGCATCGCCGCCATCGCAAGACCGAATCCGCCGTAGACGGCGCGGATCTCATAGCGGGCCTCGGGTTGTTCGAGGCGAATCCCGAAGGGGCGGGTCAGTGCCGCGGGCGCCGCGAGGGCATAGACACCCATCGCGAGGAAGAACACGCCGACGACGGTGTTGACGACAGTTGCCAAGGGAGCCTCCTGTTCGAGTCGGAAGGCCAGCATGCCCGACCGGAGCGGGCACCCGCTTCCACAAACGTGTGGTCAGTCGCCGTTGTACTGCAGCGAGCGCCAGGCCTCGATCGCCCAATCCAGTTGCGTCCCGGGAACACTGATCGTGACGAGCAGCAATTCACCATTGCGACGACTGGCGATCCCTTGCACGCCGACCTCCGCACCGTCCTCCGAGGGCAACCACCATCCGTCACCGGGACCGCCACTGACCGGTTCGCCGCGATGGCCCGCGGTCGCGTTGGCGCCGTATTGCAGCATCGCGGCCGGTGGCGGCCCGGTTTTCGGGTCGCCGACGCGCAGGATGGTGATCTCGATCTGGCGGGTGCCGTCCCAGGCCCACCACCGATCGCCATCCCAGCCGTAGGTGAAATCGCCGGGAATGCGCAGGCTCCACCCCGATACCGGTGTGGTGTGCACCGGGCGGCGACGATAGCCGAGCGACACCTGGTCCGCAGCGGCGGCCCGCTCGGACAGATCGGCGGGCGCACCCGGCGCGGTGGCGGCCGAATCCCCGAGCAGCAGCCGTAATTCGTGCCACGCCGACCACGGCAGTTCCAGCGCCGCGTCGAGCCGGTGCGCCTCGGCGAGCAATGCGTCGGCCTGGTGCAGTGCGGGCGTGTCATCGGCGTCCGATGGAGCCCGCCAACGCACGTCGTTCCACATGATGCCCATCGCGGTATTGCGAATCGTCGGCGCGGTCCAACCGTCCTCCCACCACGGGAAGAACGCGCGCGCGGCCACCTCGTCGCCGTCACGGACGGCCTGGAACCAGTCGCGGTCGCGCGGCCCCAACCAGCTCGCGGCAAGCCCGTCGTAGTCGAAACGGTCACTGCCGAGCGACAATCCGATCGAAACCCAGGCGCCCTCGGCAGGCACTTCGGTCAGGACCGCATCCGCGAGACTGCGGATCCACACCAGATAGTCGCGCTCGACCTCGGCACGGTCATCGCCCAATCCGAGCGGATCCTCGGTCCCCTCGTCCCACACGATGTCGAATCGCCGACCCATTTCGTGCAGCACCGCCGCGACGTGCCGGTGATAGCCCGGCCCGGCAGACGCGCACCCCGCGCTCACCACGACCTGCCCGTGTGCCGCACGAAGATCGACCGGCTCGGCCGCCGGATGCAGCACTGCCAGCAGGCGATCTCCGGAGACCTCCACCGATTTCCGCAGTGGCGCGGACGTGGCGGTCCAGCCGACCCGCGCTCCGGCGGGGCCGGTCAGCAGCCACTCCCCCACCTGATCGAGGAAGTCCGCGGTGGGCGCGCGGCATACCCCCGCCGCGTGCAACTCGATTCCCATGGATACACATCCTCGTGTCCGCGTTCGGGCGGCGAAAGTCAGGACCCTACTCTTAGTCTGTGGACGTGGGACGTAGCGGTTACTGCTCGACGAGCCGACGACAGCCGTCCCGCCCGCCGGGCAGGCCCACGGTGTCGAGCCAGCGTTCGAGTTGACCGAGCTGCCATAGATCATCGATCTCCACCAGTACCGCGAGGAACGACAGCTGGGCGGCGGACAGTTCCGATCCGACCCGGACGGTATCCGGAAAGGCTCTGTGCAGGAAGGAAATACAGTCGGCGTGCACGGTGCTCGGATTCGCGGCCCAGGCCGCTTCGATCGCGGCGGGCAGCAGCGTCTCGAAATCATCGACCCGGCTGACGAGTTCGCGGATGACATCGTGGCGCAGCCAGCCGTCCTGTCCGGGCAGATGGCGATCGAACCACCGGTCGATGACCTCAGGATGCTCCAGCGCGGCAAGCAGTTCGTCGGTGGCACGCTGTTCGGCGGCGAATGCGGGCGCGAGGGCGGCGCAGGTGCGCACACCGGGATGGGCATCGGCGAGCAGTTGCTCCGGACGGCCGCCATTGAGGCCGGAAATCCGTGCGGCAGTGGCGCGTTCGACCGGATCCGACATGGTCGGCCCGATTTCGTCCACCCGCTGCAGCAGCGCGGCCCGCTTCTCGGCATAGGCCGGATGCGCGGTGAGTTCGATCAGCGCCCGCAGCGCGGCCATGCGCACCGTCACATCCGGAGCGTCGACCAGGGGCTCGACCGCCGCAATCACGCCGGGAACAACTGCGCGACAAGCGATCTCGTCCCTGGCCCGCATCGCCGCGCGGAATTCGTGGTCATCGATGGCGGCCAGCAAGCCCGGTGGCGTCGGAACATGTTCCACCAGAAGGGCATTGGCTGGATCGGGCCCCAATTCCAATAGCCCGGCGCGCCGATTCGCCTTGACGCGCTGCAGATCCTCTTCGGTACGGCCGGATGGATAGGCCTCGGCATACAACTGGTCATCGGAGATCCCCGAACAACACCCCTGCGCGAACACCTCGAGATACTCGAGCAGCGCGACGCGCAACGGTCGCTGACCCGGATCCCACGGCAGTATGTCCTCGACCTTCATCTCGGTATGCGGGCGCGCCAGCAGTTCGGCCACGATCGCGACGAACGGCGCGGTCGCGGAGTACACACTGCCCTGATGCAGTAGCGCGGCGTCGAGATAGCCGACCGCGTCGACGCAGGACTCGGCATCACCGTCCATCAGGGCCCGCAGGTGCGCCGGAGCATCCGCCGCCGGGCCGTAAGCATGTTCCAGCTCGGCCCAATCGACATCGGCTATCGCCCGCAACACCGGATCCATCGGATTGATCATGCTGCAGCCGGGCACGTCGATCAACTCGAGCGAAACACTTGCGTTACCCGACTGACCTAGGGGCCGGTTCGAGATGATCGCCGATCAGCATGGTTCCCGGTCCGCGCCGCGCGCCGGGACCATGCCGCCAGTCCACATTGTCGGCGGTGAGCGGCCCGCCGCAATCACGGCAGACCACCACCCCGGAAGTGAGGTGTCCGCAATCGCGATGCACGACCAGCGCAGGCGGCCCCGCAGGCCCGGCGAGCCACTTATCGCCCCACGTGATGAGCATGGTGAGCACCGGATACAGATCGCGCCCCTGCTCGGTGAGCACATATTCGTGGCGCACCGGATTCGTCTGATAGGCCCTCGCCTCGACGATCCCGTACTGCCGCAACGCATCCAGACGCGCGGTCAGGACATTGGAGGCGATGCCGAGATCGCGGCGGATGTCCTCGAACCGGTTCACCCCGACGAACAGGTCGCGCAGGATCAGCGGCGTCCACCGCTCCCCGACCACGTCGAGCGTTCGCGCGATCGAGCACACAATGTCGGACATGGCAGCTTTGGGCACCCACCCATCCTAGTCCATTGCTTTTTGCAAGTGACTCCGTTACGTTGCGAAACAACCAACTGCGAAGGGGTGATCGAGACATGTCCGATGCTGTGGCGCGGTTTCGCGAGGCGACGGAAGCCGGCGATGTCGATGCGCTGATGACGACCCTCGCACCCGATGCCGCACTGACCTCTCCGGTCTCGGGCAGATTGGTCTTCCGCGGTCACCAGGATCTGCGCATCCTGCTGGCCGCGGCGTACGGCAGTCTCGGCCGGCTGCGCTGGACCGAGCACATCGGCGAGGGTGCGCGCCGAGTTCTGCTCGCCGAGGCCGCCGTCGGACCGTTCCGGATGACCGAGGCGATGATCCTCGAATTGGACGCCGACGGCCGCATCCGCCGCCTCGAACCGCACCTGCGGCCCTGGCTCCCGCTGACCCTGCTGGCGGTGAAGCTGGCGCCGCGCCTACTTCGTCATCCGGGCGTCATGCGGCGCGCGCTATCACGTTTCGACCAGCCCCGCACCGGTTAGCTCGAGTCGTCGGGTCACCCCGATATCGTCGAGGAAACGGGGGTCGTGGCTGACGACGACCAGTGCGCCCTCGTAGTTGGCCAGGGCCTGGGTGAGATGGTCGAGACTGGGCAGGTCGAGGTTATTGGTTGGCTCGTCGAGCAGCAGCAGCTTCGGGGCCGGATCGGCGAGCAGGAGCATGGCCAGGGCCGCGCGCAGGCGTTCACCGCCGGACAGGGCCGCCGCCGCGACGTCGGCGTCGACGCCGCGAAACAAGAAGCGGGCCAGTTGGGCTCGGATCTGTTCGGCGCCGGCATGCGGTGCGGTCGCGGCGACATTCTCGAAGACCGTCCGCTGTTCGCCGAAGATGTCGAGGCGCTGCGGCAGTATGCGCCACGGCACCTGCGGCGGTTCGGCGGCGATGCGGTGCAGCAGTGTGGTTTTGCCCGCGCCGTTGCGACCGGTCAGTGCGATCCGCTCCGGCCCGCAGACCCGCAATGTCACGGTCGGACCGCATGCCAATTCCACCCCCTCGAGATCGATGACGTCCTGGCCCGGGTAGAGCCGGGTGTCCGGCAGGTCGATCCGGATCTGTCGGTCGTCGCGCAACAGGTCCTCGGCCTGCTGTAGCTGCTCCTTCGCGGTGTCCAGCTTTTCGATGTGGTTATTGCGCAGCTTGCCCGCCGACACCTGCGCTGCGCGTTTGCGTGCGCCCATGACGATCTTCGGCTCACGTTTGTTCTCGAACATCTTCTGCCCGTAGCGGGCCCGGCGATCGAGTTTGATCCGAGTTTCGACCAGTTCGCGTGCCTGTTTGCGAACATCGCTGCGTGCGTCACGGATTGTCGCGCGCGCGACCTCCTGCTCAGCTTCGATGATCCGCTCGTATTCGCTGAAATTGCCGCCGAACAAACGCAATTCACCCTGACGCAGTTCGGCGATGGCGGACATCCGCTCCAGCAGCTCGCGGTCGTGGCTGACCGTGAGGACGGTGCCCGAGAACTGGGCGACGACCTCGTAGAGACGTTGGCGGGCAACGTGATCCAGGTTGTTGGTCGGCTCATCGAGCAACAGCACATCCGGATCGCGCAGCAGCTCGGCGACCAGCCCGAGTAGCATCGTCTCGCCGCCGGAGAGGGTTTCGAGGCGGCGGTCCAGCTGTTCGGTCGAGTCGGCGAGATAGTGCAGGCCCAGTCGGCCGAGCAGCGCGACGGCACTCTCCTCGACGTCCCACTGCGCGCCGACGATATCGAAGTCGGACTCGTCGCCGATGCCGGATTCGATGCGGTGCAGTGCCTTTCGCGTCTCGGCGATGCCCAGTACCGCGTCGACGCGCTGACCGTCGCCGAGTCCGAGATCCTGGCGCAGGTAGCCCAGCCGCCCGGTGAGCGAGATCGAACCGCGCGCCGGGGCCAGCTCACCCGCGATCAGCCGCAGCAGAGTGGACTTGCCCGCACCGTTGCCGCCGACCAGGCCGAGGTGGCCCGGTCCGAGCACTGCGTCCAGACCGTCGAAGACGGGGGTGCCATCGGGCCAGGAGAAAGCGAGATCGGAAAGAGACAGATTGGTCATGTGGACCCCAGAGGTTGCGCGGGAATGCGGCGCACAGGATGCGGGCCGCCCGAGTGGCTACCTCATGAGAGCAACGACATGACTCCGATCAACGGGGATAAGACCCGTCTAGATTAAACACATCCGCGGATGTTGTGCCAGTGATATTCGGATCACATGCTGTGTTCGGAACGCCGCAGCGACGAAATCGGCACCCGAGCCCGCAACGCCAGCCTCGTCGACGAACTCGCCTCCGCCCTGGTCCCGCGCCGGCATCCGCTTCTTCGGCGACAGCATCCCCTCCTCCCGGAAAACCCCCGAATCGTCCAGGGCGACCGAGTAACCCACCTCGACTACCCGGTCCGCCCACACTGAACGCCGAACTACCCGCCGGTCCCGATCACCGCCGAGATCTCCGCCGACAGCGGATACGGTCGCTCGACCGGAAGGGCATCACCAGCTGCGGACAACTGCCCGGCGATCACCAGCTCGTGGATTCGCCGCGCCTGATCGGTCACGTCTCGGATCTCGGTGATCCCCTGCCCGGGCTTGCGGCCCCATCCGCAGCGATACATCATCCACAGGAACGACGGCTTGATCCACGTCATCCGCTCCCGCTTGAACGGACTCACGAAAGTCCCTGCGGCCACGGCGGGTTCGGCAATCTGCGGCGAATACGCTTGATAGACAGCTACTGTCGAATCGTCGTACGAAGCCCGAATCTGCCGTGTCGGCGCGGAAACATCCACTCCGCGATCCTCGCAGCTCGAATCCGAGCCGGCAAACCCGGCCGAACGACCTAGACCCGAACCACCGAGGTCAACGGGTAATCGCCTTGGCGCTCCCGGCCATTGAGGAAACTCAGCTCCAGAACCACTGCGGCCGCGATGATTTCGGCACCCGCGGCCTGGAACAGATCCGCGGCGGCGGCCAATGTGCCACCCGTGGCCAGCACATCGTCGAGCAGCAGAATGCGCCGCCCCTTCAGCTCGACACCGTCGGCCGGAATCTCGAGCGATGCGGTGCCGTACTCGAGGCTGTACTCACGCGAGATAACCGGCGGCGGCAACTTACCGGCCTTTCGCACCGCCATGACACCGGTTCCCAGCGTCGCGGCGACACCGGCCCCGAGGATGAATCCGCGCGCGTCTACGCCCGCGACCAGGTCGGCATCGGGCGCGCACGCCGCGAGGCAGTCGATGACGGCCCGGAAACCCTCCGGATCGGCAAAGACCGGCGTGAGATCGGCGAAGCGAATGCCGGGAGAGGGGAAATCGTCGCGCCAGCGGGTGAGGCGTTCGACCAGTTCGGCCGCCTTACCTGTCCGCTCGGCTAGGACGTCGTCCGATTCCACCGCCGCATGCTTGCTCATCGACACCTCTCCATGGTTACTCACCCACCAACACCTGTCACCGCTTCAGCACCCAGCGGTCCATGTTCCAGCCGGTGCCCTCCTGGGTGGGCCCGGCTATGCCGTTCTGCAGACCGTTGCCGAACGCGATGGTGCGGGGCGTGACGAACAACGGAATGCTCGGCATCTCCGCCCACAGCAGGTTCTCGGCCTCGGTGCGCAGATTCAGCGTTGTGGTCGAGTTGTCGTCGCCCGCAAGCTGATCGGTGATCGAATCGTAGCGGCCGTTACCGAAGCGACCGAAATTGAGCCCGCTACCGGTGCGCAACGCGCTGGTAGCGGCCACACCCGTCTCGGATCCGGCCGGACCCGGGGCCGATGCGGTGCTGCCGAGGACGGCGTCGACTTTGCCCTCGGTGAGCTGAGACGGCGTGAAATCGGCGGATCCGGCATCCACCACATTGATACCGGCGGGTTTGCATGCGTCGGCGATCATCTGCACGGTCTGCGCGCGCCGATCGTCCGGCTTCACATATCCGATCCGGATGGTCGGTTTGGCCGCACCGGCGCTCGCGGCCGCCGCGGTCGCATCACCACCGCGGTACTTGTCGGCCGCGCCGATCACGTTCGGGTAATACAGCGAATCCTGCTGTGTGATACGAGAATTCAGCACGGCCGTGCCGAGCCCGGTCTTCGGCGCATCCTTGGCCTTGCCGAGCTTGTCGAAGAGGTCCTGGCGCGGCACACAAAATGCGAAACCGCGCCGCGCGTCGGCCGAGGCGAACACTCCCGAAGTAGCGAGCACCAACTGCTCGGCGCCGCGCCCGGGCACGGTCCGCACCGAGAACCCGTCCAGATTGATGTCTTTCACCGATCCGGCACCGATATCTATGACCCCGACCGCATTGTCGCCGACCTTCGCCTTCAGGTCGGCGGTCTTCGGATACACCACGATCCGCCCGGTCTCGGGCTTATTGCCCCACCAGCGCTCGTTCGCGACCAGCACCAGACCGTCCTTGGCGGAGTAGGAATCGATCCGGTACGGCCCCGACGACGGGAACCGCGACAGATCCACCTTGTCCGCGCCGATCGTCCACCCGTTGTTCCAGAAGTCGGCGATCCGCTGCAAGGCGGCCTGATCACCGGACTGCACGGCCGTCACCACATTCGCCACATTCGCCACCCGAGCGGCGACATGCGCGGGCATCAACTCACCCGCGGTGAACAGGTTGCGCCACGGCAGGTAGTGGTGGTCGGCGCGGAACACGACGGTGGCGTCCTTGGATCCCGGCTGACAGTCCACCCGTTCGATATCGGAGTATCCGGCGGTGCTCGCGGCATCGAAGAGCGGAACCTGGCCGCGGTCACCGGGTTTGGTGTAGCGGCCGCTGCGCGCGGCCCAGGCGAGCACCAGATCGTCACATGACGTCGGCACCCCGTCGGAGTACACCCCGTCCGCATTGAGCCGGTACTGCACCGTCTGCGCCTCGCCCGGCACCTCTTTCGCGGTGCCGACATCGGTGTCCGCGACCTGTTGACCGTCCGGTCCGGTGTAGAAGAACCCGGTCAGCACCCGCGCGAACACCGCATCCGAGCCGGTGCTCGCACCGAGCGCGGTACCGCCGTTGTAGGTGGCGATCACCGCGTCGACGGCATAGCCGATGGAGGGCACCTGATTCTGGCTGGAACACCCCGCCATCACCGTGGCCGCCACGGTGCCCGCAGCCACCGCTCCGATCAGACGTGCCCCTCGCGACTGCTTCATATATGCAAACCCCTGCCGTCGGCTGTCAGTGCCTGCGCTTGTTCCGCTTTCCGCTCGGCCGTGCGCCCGGACGCGGAGCCTGTCCGGGTTCCCGCACGGGACGCGCACCCAGCTCCCGGCCGGTCGCCGCGACAGCGCGCCGCTCCGCCTCGGCTCCGGCACGCGCCGATGCAAGTCCGGCCCGCTTGTTGAGCACCTTCTTGGTGTGCGCCGCGACCGGACCCCACCGCTCCTTGATCGACACCAGCAGCGGCACCGCGAAGAAGATCGACGAATACGCGCCGACGATCATGCCGACCAGCTGCACCAGCGCCAGATCCTTCAGCGTGCCGACACCGAGCAGCCACACCGCGATCACCAGCATGCCGACAATCGGCAGGATGCCGATGACCGTGGTGTTGATCGACCGCATCAAGGTCTGGTTCGCCGCGAGGTTCGCCTGTTCGGCATAGGTGCGCCGGGTCGTATTGACCACACCGCGGGTGTTCTCCTCGACCTTGTCGAAGACAACGACATTGTCGTAGAGCACGTAGCCGAGGATGGTCAACAGACCGATCACCGCGGCGGGTGTCACCTCGAAGCCGACCAGCGAGTAGATGCCCGCTGTGACGATCATGTTGAAGAACAGCGAGGCGATCGCCGCGATCGACATATCCCGTTCGAAGCGGATCGCGATATAGACCATGGTGAGCGCGATGAACACGACCAGCGCGATCAAGGCCTTCTTGGTGATCTGGCTACCCCAGGTCTCGCTGATCTCGGCGATGCTGATCGCATTGCGCGAAACGTTGCCGTCCTTGTCCTTCGGCTGGAAGGCGTTGAACAGTGCGGTCTGCAGCGTGTCGGTCTGGGTGGCGCTCAACGTGTCCGAGCGGACCTGGATGGTCTCCGCCGCGCCGGATCCCACCTTCTGCACCGTCACCGGGGCATGGCCGATGGTCTGGGAGTAGATGTCCTCGACCTTCTGCGTGGTGGCCGTGCCCGCCGCGGGCAACTGGATGCGCGAACCACCGGCGAAATCGATGCCGAGGGTGAATCCGCGAATTCCGATGCTCAGCAACGAGATCAGCACGAAGGCGGCGGTCAGCGCGTAGTAGAAACGCCGCCGACTGACGATCTTGAATCCGCCGGTACCGGTGTAGAGACGCTCGAAGATGCTGTGCTTGGGCGCCTCGATATCGTTCACCTCGTCGGCGAACGGCTCCAGGGTCGAGTTCGTCATCGTGCCGTCTCCTTAACCAGCGCCTCGCCGGCCCTACGCTCCCTGGCCACTTCCTGAATCGCACCGAGCCCGTTGACCGACGGCCTCGCCCAGAACGACGAGCGCGAGGCAAGCATCATCAGCGGCGCGGTCACCAGGTACAGCACGATCACGTCGAGGACGGTGGTGATACCGAGGGTGAACGCGAAGCCCTTCACCTGACCCGCGGCCAGGATGTAGAGCACCACCGAGGCGATGAGGCTGACGGTCTTACCGGACAGGTTGGTGCGCTGGGCCCGCTGCCAACCGCGCGGCACCGCCGAACGGAAGCTGCGACCCTCGCGCATTTCATCCTTGATCCGTTCGAAGAACACCACGAAGGAGTCGGCGGTCAGACCGATACCGATGATCAAACCGGCGATACCGGCCAGGTCCAGCGTGAATCCGATCCACCGGCCGAGCAGCACGATGATGCCGTATACAGCAACACCCGAGGCGATCAGCGAGAATCCGGCGAGGAAGCCGAGCATCCGGTAGTAGAGCAGGCAGTACAGCAGCACCACCGCGAGACCGATCGCACCCGCGAGCAGACCCGCGCGCAGCGAGGACAGACCGAGCGTCGCCGAAACCGTCTCGGCCTCGGAGGTCTGGAACGACAGCGGCAGCGAACCGTACTTCAGGGTGTTCGCGAGCTCCTTGGCGCTGGCCGCGGTGAAGCTGCCGGAGATGGTGGTACGACCGCCCTGCTGCGGACCCGACTGCACGACCGGCGCGCTGACCACCTTCGAGTCGAGTACGAATGCGACACGCTTGTTGATGTATTCACCGGTCAGCGAGGCCCACGCATCGCTACCACCGGATTTGAATTCGAGGTTCACCTCGTGGCGCGCCTGCTGCTGGTTGAGTCCGGAGGTGGCGTCCTTGATCTCCTGGCCGTCGATGCGGCTCTTGTCCAGCAGCAAGATTTCCTTGCCGTCGGTGGAGCAGGCGACCAGCGGCAGATTCGGATCGTCGTTACCGGCCAGCGGGTCGGACTTGGTGCAATCCATCGCGGCCATCGCGGCCTGCTGCACCGTGGGATCGGTGCTCTGCCTGGTCGCCTTGGCGTCCGCGATTTCCTTCTTCGCCTGCTCCTGCGGCGTCAGGCCGCCGGGCGGGGCCGGCGGCGAGGTCGGGGCCTGCGCGGGAAAGACGCGTGGCTGCGGGGTCGACTCCGCCGCGGGCGCGGACTCTGTGGTCGGCGCCGCCTCGGTGGTGGGCGCGGGCTGGGTCGGTACGGTGCCATCGGGGTTGAGCTGGGTGGTATCCGGCACAGTGCCCGGCGTTGCCGCCCCCGGCGTCCCAGCCGTACCCGCCGTACCCGTCTGCGGCGTGGCCTTGCCGCCGACCGCGGGCACCGCCGACAGCACCGGACGGATGTAGAGCTTGGCGGTCGTCGCCAGCGCCTTGGCCTGGCCACCATCGTCACCCGGAACCGTGATCACCAGGTTGTCGCCGTCGATGACGACCTCGGAGCCCGAAACACCGAGACCGTTGACGCGGTTCTCGATGATCGTCTGCGCCCGGCGCAGACTGTCCTGGTTGGGCTTGCTGCCGTCGGGCGTGCGCGCGGTCAATGTGACGCGAGTACCGCCCTGCAGGTCGATGCCGAGCTTGGGGGTCGGGGAATGGTCACCGGTGAAGAACACCAGCGCATAGATCACGGCCAGCAACACGGCGTAGACGCCGAGCAACCGGAGCGGATGCGCCGATCCCTGGGAAGGTGGCACAGTTCGTCATCTCCTAGGCGGAAGTCGAGGGTGGAACAGGCGGGCGCGCACGGCCGGGCACCCGGACGGATGGCCCGCGGCGATCTGCAGCACGCGGGCACATCAGCAAACCGATCAGTCCTTGGTCAGCCGGGTCTCGGTCTGCTCCGCGGACTCCTCGACGGGACCGGCCTCGGTCTCATCGGTCACGGTCTCATCCGTGGTCTCGTCCTCGGTGCGCACATCGCGGATGGCCTGACGCAACCACGTGGTGACAACGTCCTCGGCGATCTCGAGATCGACCGTGGTGTCGTCGAGATCGACCACGGTTCCGTACAGACCCGACGTGGTGGTGACCTGATCGCCGACCTTCAGGCTTTCCTGCATGGACGTGACCTTCTCGGCCTCGCGCTTCTGGCGGCGCACACCGAGGAACATGGGCACGAGCAGGGCTACCAGTAGGAGCGGAAACAGAAGTTCCATCGTCGAAGTCAGTCCCTAGTCTGTGGGTGGGAATGGGCTATTACCCCAACAGTCTGCCAGCTCATGTCCTCACCACCACACCGGCACACCCTCGAGTCCCGGAATCCGGGGCTCGAGCCGCCCCGGGACAGCACGAGCCCCGCGACCGAACGAAGGTCGTGGGGCTGCCAAACGGGGCGTTCTAGGCGGTCTTGCCGTAGATGTAGTCGTCGAGCGGGAAGCTGACCGCCTCGCGGTGGGCATTGACGGTGCTGGTCGGACGCAGTAGCGCGGCCTCACCGTGCTGGTTGAAGTAGTAGCTGCGCGCGGTCGCGCAGTCACCACCGTAGAACACCGAGGAACCCAACTTCTCGGTGACGCGGTCCAGGAACCGGGTGTTGGCCTGCTCGGTCACCTCGAAGGTGGTCTCGCCGCGCCGGAACATCTCACCGAGCAACCGGCCCATGTGCTTCATCTGGGCCTCGATGGTGGTGAAGTAGGACAGACCGCTGTAGGAGTACGGGCTGTTGAGGCTGAGGAAGTTCGGGAACTTCGGCACGGTGATGCCCTCGTAGGCCTGGAAACGGTTGTCGCGCCAGAACTTTCCGAGGTCGACGCCGTCGCGGCCGATGATCTCGATGGCCGGAAAATTCACATCCCACAGGTTGAAGCCGGTGGCCAGGATCAGGGTATCGATCTCGGTCTTGTGTCCGTCGGCGGTGACGATGCCATCGGCCTCGATGTGATCGATCGAATTGGTCTCCAACCGCACATTGGGCTGGTTGAACGTCTTGAAGTACTGGTTGGAGAAGGTGGGGCGCTTGCAGCCGAAGTCGTAGTGCGGGGTGAGCTGCTTGCGAATCTCCTTGTCGCGCACCTGGGCACGCAAATGCGCTTTGGCGAGTACGCCCGCGGCCATATTCAGCGGCTTGGCCTGCTTGAAGTGCAGGACGCCGACCACCATGAGCGCCTCGAGCATGCTGGTGTTGACCAGGCGCGCGGCCTTCTGAGTGGCGGGCACGCGCGCGAACAGCTTCTGCACCGGCGCGGGAATCGCGGTGTCGATCTTCGGCACGACCCAGATCGGGGTGCGCTGGAAGACGGTGAGTTCCTCGGTCTTCTTCGCGGCCTCGGGAATCAGCTGCACGGCGGTGGCACCGGTGCCGATAATGGCGGCCTTGCGACCCGAGAGGTCGAAATCGTCCTCCCACGCGGTGGTGTGGATGATCTTGCCCGCGAAGGAATCGATGCCGGGAAACGGCGGCGTGTAGGGCTGGGACAGGAAGCCGGTGGCGGTGAGAAGGTAACGGCCGGTGACGGTTTCACCGCCCGCGACGGACACGACCCAGTGCTGGTGCTCCTCGTCCCAGCGGGCGCCGTCCACCACGGTGCCGAAACGCATCCTGGGGCGCAGGCCGTACTTGTCGGCGACGTGGGCGGCGTACTTCTTGAGCTCCCCGCCCGGCGCGAACAGGCGCGTCCAATACGGGTTGGGCTCAAAGGAATACGAGTAGGTCACCGAGGCGATATCGACCGCGAGACCCGGGTAGTGATTGACATGCCAGGTGCCGCCGAGGTCGTCCTCCCGCTCCAGAATGACGAAATTGCTCAGACCCAGCCGGTCGAGCTCGATACCCGCTCCCATGCCGCCGAATCCCGCACCGATCACGACCGCGTCGTATTGAGGCGCCACGTCGAACCTCCTGCTTTAAACATTCCATCGGGAATGTAGGAACCATTCCTCACGGAATGACACATCATTCCGTTTGTGAACACCGTATCATCGGACAGGTGACGAAGCCATCCACGCGTGCGCCCCGCCCAGCGGCCGGAAATGCGATCCAGCGACGCAAGGCCGAACTGCGGCAGGAGATCATCGACACCGCCTTCGTCTGCTTCGCCGAGAAGGGCTATCACGCCACCGGCATCGCCGATATCGCCAATGAATTGGGCATCGGCCACGGCACCTTCTACCGGTACTTCAGCAATAAGCGCGAGATCATCGACGTGGTCATCGACGATCTGGCCGCCCGGATCATCGAGGCGCTCGGCACCGACAACGCACCCGACGCCGCCACCTCCCTTGACGAATATCGCGTCCAGATCGACCGCATCGGCGCCGCGCTCACCCGGATCCTCGTGGACGACCGCCGCGTCGCCCAACTGCTGCTGTTCCATGCCACCGGCATCGATGACGAGCTCACCGCCCGGCTCTACGGTCTGCTCGATATGGCCGACGCGCTCACCGCGGGCTACCTGTCGCACGGTGTCGAACTCGGTTATCTGCGTGCGGATCTCGACACCAAGTACACCGCGAAGGCGGTGACCGGCATGCTGCTCGCAGGCATCGTGCACGGGCTGCGCAATCCGGACGAGGCCGCGGTGCAGGAGTTGAACGAGGCGATCCGGCGGCTGCTGATCGACGGCGTGCGCAAGGACTGAAAACCGGCAAATCTCCAGCGGCTAGGTGAGCCGATTCCGGCTAGGGTGGACCCGGATCGACCCGCCAAACGGGGGCAACACGTGTTCGGCAGAGACCGCCTAGTTCGAAAAAACCGCATTCGACGCGAGCAGGGCAGCGACCCTGGAACAATGTCGCGGGTGACCCCCGACGACGTGAGCCGAATCCACTTCGCCATGCCACCTTTGGGGCACCGCGGCTACCACGCCGATGAGGTCGACGCGTTCCTGGAACTGGTCTCGGCGACATTGGCCGGTCAGGGTGTGCTGACCGCTGACGATATCCGGCACGTCGCCTTCGACGCCCCCCGCTTCGGTGGCCGCGGCTACCAGGCCGATCAGGTCGACGAATTCCTGGACCGGGTCCGCATCGAACTGGAATTCCGGCAGCGCGGTTCCCGTCCGGTCCCCGCCGGAGGCAATGGTTCCGGCTCCGCCGCATTGCTCACCCCTGACGATGTGCACCGCATGCAGTTCACCCAGGCCGCGGTCGGCCGCCGTGGCTACGGCACCGAAGAAGTAGACGCCTTCATGGACCTCGTCGCCGCCACCCTCGCCCACGGCGGCCCCGGCAGCCTGACTGTCACCGACGTCCGCGCCGTCCGCTTCACCGAGGCCCGCCTGGGTACCCGCGGCTACGCCCGCGACGAGGTCGACGCCTTCCTCGATCTAGTCGTCACCGCCCTCGAAAACAACCACCGCTAGCTCCACAGCGCACGACGCGGCTCGAGCTCAGGTGGAATCCATGGCGGAACCGCCAAGCGAGTAGCCACCGGCGCCAGTTCCACTTGATCTCGAGCGAGCGCCCGCGGGTCAGTCGAAGAGGTCGAGGGTGGGGTGGGGTTCGCGACCGCGGACTTCGATGGAGCCGAAGACGAGATCGGGCGGCGGCACGAGGCCGAGATGTTCCCAGGCGGCGGCGGTGGCGACGCGGCCGCGCGGGGTGCGGGCCACCATGCCCGCACGGACGAGGAACGGCTCGCAGACCTCTTCGACGGTCGCGGCCTCCTCCCCCACGGCGACCGCGAGGGTCGAAACACCGACGGGCCCACCGCCGAAGCTGCGGACCAGCGCGCCGAGAACGGCGCGGTCGAGGCGGTCCAAGCCGAGGACATCCACGTCGTAAACCTCGAGGGCGGCCTGCGCGATGGGACGGGTGATCACGCCGTCGGCGCGAACCTCGGCATAGTCGCGGACGCGGCGCAGCAGACGGTTTGCGATGCGGGGGGTGCCGCGGGAGCGGCCCGCGATCTCGGCGGCGGCATCGCGGTCGATGGTGACCCCGAGAATATGGGCCGAGCGCTGCAGAATGCGCAGAAGTTCTTCGGGATCGTAGAAGTCCATATGGCCGGTGAAGCCGAAACGGTCGCGCAGCGGACCGGTGAGCGCGCCGGAGCGGGTGGTCGCGCCGACCAGGGTGAACGGTGCTATATCCAGCGGAATCGACGTTGCCCCAGGACCTTTCCCGACGACCACGTCGACGCGGAAATCCTCCATGGCGAGGTAGAGCATCTCCTCGGCGGGCCGGGCGATCCGGTGGATCTCATCGATGAACAGCACATCGCCCTCGACCAGATTGCTCAGCATCGCGGCGAGATCGCCCGCGCGTTCCAGCGCCGGACCGGAGGTAATGCGCAGTGCCGTACCGAGTTCGGCGGCGATGATCATCGCCATACTGGTTTTGCCGAGCCCGGGCGGACCGGACAGCAGCACATGGTCCGGGGTGCCGCCGCGCTGTTTTGCGCCGCGCAGCACCAGCGCGAGCTGTTCACGGACGCGCGGCTGGCCGATGAAATCGTCCAGGGACTTCGGGCGCAAACTGGCCTCGATATCACCATCGGACTCGAGATGGCTTGCGCTGACCTGGGATTCGGCATCCGGTTCGGGATCGTGATCCATGACGTCTTACCGATTCTTCCCCAGCGAGCCGAGCGCCGCCCGCAGCGCCTTCGACGTATCGGCGGTGGAATCTTCGGCGAGTACCGCATCTACCGCGGGTTCGGCCTGTTTGACCGGGAATCCGAGTCCGACCAGCGCCTCGACAACCTGCTCGCGCACCGGTGTGAGCACCGGCGTCGGCGTGCTGCCGGGCGGACCCGCCTGCACCGGAACAAGATTCACCTTGTCGCGCAACTCGACAACCATGCGCTCGGCCCCGCGCTTGCCGATGCCGGGCACCCGGGTCAGCGCCGCGACATTGCTCTCCGCCAGCGCCTTGCGCAGCGACTCGGGCTCGAGCACCGCGAGCACCGCCATGGCCAGCCGGGGTCCGACTCCGGAGACGGTCTGCAAAAGGCCGAACAGGTCACGGGATTCGGTATCGGCGAATCCGAACAGCGTCATCGAATCCTCGCGCACGATCATCGCCGTGAAAAGCCGGGATTCCTCGCCGCGGGTCAGGGTGGACAGCGTCGCCGGGGTGACATTGAGCCGGTAGCCCACGCCCGCCGCCTCGATCACCACATGATCGAGCGCTATCTCGAGCACCTCACCGCGTACCGACGCGATCACCCGCGCACCACCTTCCGTTGTTCGGCAAGCCGCCGTGTATACCGCCGTTGTGCCTCGGCGGCGCGCGCCTCGGCCTCGGCCATCCGCGCCATCAGCGGCGCCCGCCAACAATGACAGATCGCCAGGGCCAGCGCATCGGCCGCATCCGCCGGTTTCGGCGCGACCCGGAGGCCGAGAATACGCGTCACCATCGCGGTCACCTGCGCCTTGTCCGCTGTGCCGTTGCCGGTGACGGCGGCCTTCACCTCACTCGGGGTGTGGAAGGCCACGGGTATCCCTCGGCGCGCGGCGGCCAATGCGATCACGCCGCCCGCCTGGGCAGTGCCCATCGCGGTACGCACATTGTGCTGGGCGAAAACCCGCTCGATCGCGACCGCGTCGGGTTTGTGCGTATCCATCCAGTGTTCGGCGACGTCGGCGACGCCCATCAGCCGGTGTGCCAGGTCCATATCCGCGGGGGTGCGCACCACGTCGACATCGAGCGCCGTCACCTTCCGCCCCAGCCCGCCCTCGACGATGCTGAGGCCGCACCGGGTGAGTCCCGGGTCGACGCCCATCACCCGCACACGATCCCCTCTCGAAGGCACGAACAACTGTTCGAGAGTCTAGTGGACGGCGCGGGCGGCCTTCACCAACGACACGGCGCCCGTCCGGGATTCGGCTAGTTGGACTAGTTGAAGGAGTGGTAGCAGCTCACATAGGCGTAGGTGCCGGAGTCCGAATCCTCGACGACCACCTTGCCGTCCTGCAGGATGCGGCAGGTCACCGTGCCGCCGCTGGATCCGCTGACGGTCGCCGACACCCGGCCCGTGCGGACATATCCGGTCACGGTCACGGCCTTGGTCCACGGCAGCGGTGCATCATTGGCATTGGTGGTATCGAAATCGCCAGTGTTGTAGGAGATATCAGCGGTGCCCGAGCCCGAGACCTCGTAGGTGATCGAGGTTTCCTTCTTCGATTCCTTGTCGAGCCGATAGGCGATGGATCCGAATACCGCGACGCAGCCGCCGACGGTGAGCACGATCGCCAGGAAGACGCCGCCGAGTACCCACGGCCATACCGGCTTGCCCTTGGGCGGCTGCGGCGGATATCCCGGGTAGCCCGGATACCCCTGCCCCGGATAACCCGGGTACTGCGGCGGTGGTTGATAAGTCATGTGCACCCCCTCCTGAATCCTGCACGACCAGCTACTGGACTTTACCGGACAAGAGGTTCGGAGCCCGGATTCACCTGTGCGGTTATCGACATGCGATCGACCGGCGTTTCAGGGTCGCCCAGGTTCATCGGAGCCAATTCACAGGCTTTCTCGAGGAACGGTCTCGACAATGCCGTAGGTGCCCGTAGTCCGTGCCCTGCTCGCCGCACCCGCGACCCCCGTGACACCGCCGCCACCACCGCGGCTGCCTTCGGCGAATCTGAATCCGAACTATCAGAACGGCTTTCATCACGGCATATCGCTGCTGCACGGCTGGTTGCCGGTGACCGTCGAACTGGTCGCGGTGGCCGCGTTGATCCTGGCGGTCGGCTGGCGGACCCGGCGCTGGCGGCTGGTGCTGCTGCCGGTCTGCGTGGTGCTCGGTGCGGCGGGCGCGGTGGCCGCGTGGGCGTATGTGAACGATCAGGGGCTGGCCTCGGACCCGGCACCGGTCGAGTTGTGGGCCTGTGTCGGCGTCGCGGTCGCGGCGATCGCGGTCGCCGCGCTCGGTTGGCGCAGTGCCAGGTGGTGGCGGCGTGGCGTCTCGGTGCTCGCCATACCGCTGGCACTGTTGAGCACCGGCATCGTGCTCAATCAGTGGGTGGGCTACTACCCCACCGTGCAGTCCGCGTGGAGTGCGCTCACCGCGGGTCCGCTGCCGAATCAGACCGATATCGATGCGCTGCCCGGACTGCGCAATACCGATGTCAGCACCGGCAAGATCGTGCCGGTGCAGATTCCGGACGCGGGCAGCGGTTTTCCGCATCGAACCGAATACGTGTACTTGCCACCGGCCTGGTTCGCCGGTCCGACGCCGCCGACACTGCCGGTCGTCATGATGATCGGCGGCGAATTCAATACGCCCGCCGATTGGATCCGCAGCGGTCAGATCATGCCCGAGGTGGACAAGTTCACCGCCGCCAACGGCGGCCGCGCCCCGATCCTCGTCTTCGTCGATTCCAGCGGCAGTTTCAACAATGACACCGAATGCGTGAACGGTCCGCGCGGCGATGCCGCCGACCATCTGACCCGGGATGTGCCCAGCTATCTGGAATCTCGCTTCGGCGCCTCGGCGGATCCGGCGAACTGGGCGGTTGTCGGCTGGTCCATGGGCGGCACCTGTGCGGTCGATCTGGCGGTCATGCACCCGGAATTGGTGCACACCTTCATCGATATCGCGGGCGATCTCGGCCCGGCCTCGGGCAATAAGGAACAAACGATCCAACGGCTTTTCGGTGGCGACGCCGACCGCTGGGCCGCGTTCGATCCGCTCACCGCTATGGCCGAGCACGGTCCCTATACGGGTATGGCGGGTCTGTTCGACGATCTCACCCCGCCCAAATCCGGTCCGGGATCCCATGGTGCACGCCAACAATCCGCAGCCGCCGACGACGACAACGTGGGCATGGGGGGTCATGACGGAGTCTTCGACACCGGTGAGGTCGGCGCCGCCGAAAAGCTGTGCGACGCAGGCCACGAGGTCGGCATCGACTGCACCATTCACACCACCCAGGGCGGCCATACCTGGCAATTCGCCTCGGCCGCGTTCACCTCGTCGTTTCCCTGGATCGTCGCCCGCGTTGGTCTCCCGGTACCCGACGCGACCTGAAACCGATTGCCCGGTAGATGAATCGAGCCGCGCTCAGCCCAGGACTTCGGCCGGGACGACCGACTCGGCGCGGAAAGTTCGGCGATAGGCCAGCGGTGATACGCCGATGGAATCGTGCAGGTGTTGGCGTAGTGAGCTGCCCGTGGCGAAGCCGACCTCGCCCGCGATGCGGTCCACGGTCATATCGGTCGATTCGAGGAGCTGGCGGGCGCGGAAGACGCGCTGCTGGATGAGCCAGCGGCCCGGGCTCGTGCCGACCTCGTCGCGGAAGCGACGGGCGAAGGTGCGCTTGCTCATTCGGGCCTGGACGGCGAGATCGTCCATGGTCAACGGCAATCGGAGATTCTCGAGGGCCCAGTGCCTGGCGGCGGCGGTGCCCGCCGAGGTCGACGGCGGCACCGGCTCTTCGATGTATTGCGCCTGGCCGCCATCACGCCACGGCGGCACGACGCAGCGGCGCGCCACCGTATTCGCGACGGCACTGCCGTGGTCACGGCGCACCAGGTGCAGACAGAGATCTATGCCCGCCGCCGCACCCGCCGAGGTGAGCACGTCATCGTCGTCGACGTAGAGGACATCGGTATTCAGTAGCACTCGAGGAAAGGTGCGCCGGAACAGTTCGGCCACATTCCAGTGCGTCGTCGCCGGACGACCGTCGAGCAGCCCGGCGGCTGCGGTCACGAATGCGCCGGTACAGATCGACACGATGCGGGTGCCCGGTCGGATGCGCGCGAATGCCGCGGCCACCGGGGGCGGCAGCGTGCCACCGAGTGTCATATCGATATCGCAGGCCGGTATCACCACGGTGTCGGCGGTCGCCAGCGCCCGGCTGTCGTGCTGGACGGCAATGGCGAAATCGGCTCGGCTCGGGACCGCTGCCCCATCGATCGAGCAGGTGCTCACCTCGTACAGATCCGCGGCGGTGCCGAAAACGCGGTTCGGAGTGCCGAGTTCGAACGGATATACCCCGTCCAAGGCGAGCACGACCACTCGGTGTCGCGCCGAGCGCCCGTCCGTGGTGTCGACCATGGCACGATCATATCGAATATTGGCAATCGTGCCATTTTCCCACGGAGTCGCCGACGGCAGGCTGAACGACATGAACGACACCACCATGCGCGCGATCAGCCAAGACCTGATCGGCGGTCCCGAGGTCCTGTCCGAAGTCGAACTGCCCATCCCGACACCCGGCCCCGGCGAAATCCTGGTCCGGGTGCGGGCAGCCGGTCTCAACCCGACCGATTGGCGGCATCGCGGCGCCTCCGGACTCTTCCTCGGCGAACCGCCGTTCGTGCTGGGTTGGGATGTATCGGGCGAAGTGGTGGCCACGGGCATCGGGGTCACCCTGTTCGAGCCGGGCGACGCCGTCTTCGGCATGCTCCCCTATCCCCACGGACACGGCGCATTCGCCGAATATGTCGTGGGCCCCGCCCGCGCCTTCGCCCCGAAACCGGTGAACCTGGACCACATTCAGGCCGCAGCCATCCCGCTGGCCGCGCTCACCGCCTGGCAGGCCCTCGTCGACACCGCGAAACTACAAGCCGGACAACGCGTCCTGATCCATGCGGCGGCGGGTGGCGTCGGACACTTCGCCGTTCAGATCGCCAAGGCGCGCGGCGCGCACGTCATCGGCACCGCCAGCGCGGCCAACCACGAATTCCTGCGCGAAATCGGCGCGGACGAGACGATCGATTACCGCACAACCGACTTCGCCGAGGCGGTCCGCGATGCCGACGTTGCGCTGGATTCGATCGATGACGAGAACAGTCTGCGCTCCTTGCGCACGCTCCGCCCCGGCGGCCTGCTGGTCTCGCTGCGAGCCTTCGGCGCGACCGAATTGGCCACCGAGGCGAAGCAATTGGGAGTCCGGGCCGTGCGCATGCTGGTGGAGGACGATCACGCCGGAATGATCGCGCTCGCGCAACTCGCCGAATCCGGGGCGTTGCGCCCGGCCGTCGCCGGGGTATTCCCATTCGCAGAGGCGGCGAAGGCGCACGCACTCGGCGAAACCGGCCGCACTGTAGGCAAATTGGTGCTAACGGTGCCGTGAGTCAGCGCTTCTCGCCCGTGGCCGATCAGCGTGCCGGCGCCCCACCAAGTCAGGCGTCCGGCGATCGCCACATATAGGAAGATCGCGAAGTACACCAGGCTCGCACCGTAGTCGGCAGCCCAACCGGGCATCCGATTCACCGTCGCGAATGCGGCGATGAGCAGGATGAGTCCGGTCGCGACCGCGAGCGGGGCGAGGGTGATATCCAGGTCGGTTGAATCGCCGGAACGCTCGTCGGCAAGGGATCGACTCATGATGGCTGGTCTCTTTCCGGGGCGGGACAAGTTCTCGGTGCGCAAAAGCCTGCGGTCGCGACGGTCCGCCGCGGCACTCGATTCGCATATCAGCAATCGAGCCGCAATCGTTACACCGCAGATATCGACAGCAGCGATCAGTTGATCCGAACCGACGAAATGCGATCAGACAACTTGCAGCAATCTCAATCGGTCGTCTCGGACGCCCTCGGGTGCGGCATCGAAATTCCCCCAGGGCAACCCGCGCCCTTCGGCCGCGTCTGTGGCATGCGTCACATCCGAGACCTACCATCCGAAGGATGAGCAATGTTGTGAAGGCTGTCCTAGAAGGTGGGCCGAAAGACTTGCCCGCTCGCATCGTTCCGATCACGCCGCCCGGCGTCGAGCTCAAAGTCGAATACCGCGGCGGATACGAGCACTTCAAGGTCACCAATCGGGAGGCCGATACGCCCGAGGGGCGGCTGCGCGTCTACGAATGGTCCGATCGGACACGAATCGCGGAATAACCGGTTCACGCCTGGTGCGAAACGCACTCGGGGCGGTCCGCACATTTGCGAACCGCCCCGAGGCGCTGGTCGATGACGAGCCGTGTCAGTCCTGTTCCAACTGGGAGCCGACCTCGTCGGAGATGTCCACGTTGGTGTAAACGTTCTGTACGTCGTCGCTGTCCTCGAGCGCGTCGACCAGCTTGAACACCTTGCGCGCGCCGTCGACGTCGACGGCGACCGATACCGACGGCTGGAAGCCGGATTCGGCGGAATCGTAATCGATTCCGGCGTCCTGCAGCGCCTTGCGCACCGGGATCAGATCCGACGGTTCGCTGATGACCTCGAAGGAATCACCGAGGTCGTTGACGTCCTCAGCGCCCGCGTCGAGCACTGCGAGCAGTACATCGTCCTCGGACAGCCCGTTCTTCTCCAAGGTCACGATGCCCTTGCGGTGGAACAGGTAGGAAACCGAACCCGGATCGGCCATATTGCCGCCGTTGCGGGTCATCGCAACGCGCACCTCGCCCGCGGCGCGGTTGCGGTTGTCGGTGAGGCATTCGATCAGCACCGCGACGCCATTGGGGCCGTAGCCCTCGTACATGATGGTCTGCCAGTCGGCGCCGCCGGCCTCTTCACCGCCGCCGCGCTTGCGGGCACGCTCGATGTTGTCGTTCGGAACCGACGACTTCTTCGCCTTCTGGATGGCGTCGTACAACGTCGGATTGCCCGCCGGGTCACTGCCACCAGTGCGGGCCGCCACCTCGATGTTCTTGATCAACTTGGCGAAGAGCTTGCCGCGCTTCGCGTCGATCCCCGCCTTCTTGTGCTTGGTGGTGGCCCATTTGGAGTGGCCGCTCATTCCCTGCTTCCTCCAGTCGACAGCACGTCTGATCGTGCGCACGGTACCCGCACCGGCCGGGTAGACAACTCTCTCAGCCTACTCGTCCGGTTACGGCCGGTTCCTGTGGGCGACTAGTCGGCTGCCCGAACCAGATCGACGAACATCCGATGCACCCGCAAATCGCCGGTGACCTCGGGATGGAACGACGTCGCGACCACCTTGCCCTGCCGCACCGCGACAATGCGCCCGGCGGCCGGGCCACTGGGAACCGTCGCCAGCACCTCGACCCCCGCGCCGACCCGCTCCACCCACGGCGCCCGGATGAACACCGCGCGCACCGGACCGTCGGTCAGGCCCGCGAAGTCCAGATCGGTCTCGAACGAATCGACCTGACGGCCGAAAGCATTGCGCCGCACCGTCATATCGATACCGGACAGATGCTTGGCGTCGGGGCGAGTGTCGAGCACCTCGGACGCGAGCAGGATCATTCCGGCGCAGGATCCGAAGGCGGGCATACCTTCCCGCAGCCGCGCGCGCACCGGATCGAGGAGTTCGAAGACCTCCAGCAGCTTGCTGATGGTGGTCGATTCACCGCCGGGCAGCACCAGCGCATCCACCGCGGCGAGCTCGGACGCGCGGCGCACCAGCACCGGTTGCGCACCGCATTCCGCGAGTGCCGCGACATGTTCGCGCACGTCACCCTGCAGGGCCAGCACACCGATGGTGGGCCGGTCGGGACTGCTCTGCGCGCCCGTTGCGGGCGAGGCGACCGATGCGTTCACGCCATGAGCTTACGAGGCGCCGCGCTGTGGCCCTGCTCACGGTGGCCGTCAACGTTGCGTCAAGACCGGGTTCATTCGCTCGAAAGCGGTCGACACTCACAGATGTGATTACGGTGTTGCCGCGCAAGGCGCCCGCGCCCCGTGCGGCCGGTTCGGCGCGGCGGGGTTTGACCGTTTCGACCGGCTTGGCGGGACTATCCCTCGATGCCATGGCATCGGTCGCCTACGGCCCGGAAGCGATCGTGCTGGTGTTGGCCACCGCCGGTGGCGCCGGACTCGGCATGACACTGCCGGTGACCCTTGCGATCGCCGCCTTGCTCGCCGTACTGGTCGCCTCCTACCGGCAGGTGATCGCGGCCTTTCCCGACGGCGGTGGCGCGTACGCGGTGGCGAAACGCCATCTCGGTCACCGCACCAGCCTGGTAGCCGCGGCCTCGTTGATCGTCGACTACATCCTCAATGTCGCGGTCTCGATCGCGGCCGGTGTCGCTGCCCTGACCTCGGCATTCCCGGCGCTGCACGGGTATACGGTATGGATCTGCCTCGCGATCCTGGTCGGGGTGACCGCGCTCAATCTGCTCGGCATCCGAGAAAGTGCGCGCGCCTTCATGATTCCCACGATCGTCTACGTCGCGGGCATCTTCACCGTCATCGCCGGCGGCCTGATGCGCTCCGAACCGGCCGACGTCGCCACCGGGTCGACGGCCGTCGGCGCTATTCACACTGTCGGAGTGTTATTGCTGCTCAAGGCATTTTCCAGCGGCTGTGCGGCGCTGACCGGTGTCGAGGCGATCGCGAATGCGGTGCCCAGCTTCGACGCGCCGAAGGTCAAACGCGCGCAACGGGCGGAGGTGGCACTCGGGGCATTGCTCGGTGTCATGTTGATCGGGCTCGCCGTGCTCATCGAGAAGTTCTCGGTGCGGCCGACCGAGGGTACGACGGTGCTTTCTCAGCTCACCGAGGCGGCCCTCGGGCACGGAATCGGTTACTACATAGTGCAATTCGCAACGGTCGTACTGCTTGCACTGGCCGCCAACACCTCCTATGGCGGGCTGCCGACGCTCACCCGGATCCTGGCCGACGACAACTGCCTACCGCACCGATTTGCGGTCACCTCGCCGCGTCAGGTGTACCGCTACGGCGTGCTCACCCTCGGCGTAGCGGCGGGGGTGCTGTTGATCGCGGCGCGCGGCAATATGAACGCACTCGTTCCGTTGTTCGCGATCGGTGTCTTCGTCGGATTCACCATCGCGCAGGCCGGCATGGTCCGGCACTGGTGGCAGACCAAGACCGCGGCCTGGCGCTGGCGGCTCACGCTCAACGGCTTCGGTGCACTGCTCACCGGCGTCGCCGCCATCGTCACCACAGCAATGAAATTCACCGACGGTGCGTGGTTGATCGTGCTGGTACTGCCCGCCCTGGTACTCGGTATGGAACGAGTCCGCGGCGCCTACACCAGAATCGGCGGCCGCCGCGGCAATGGCGCGATTCCGGACCAGCCACAAGCCACCGGTACGGCGATCGTGGTGCCGATCTCCGAGGTCTCCGAGCTCAGCCGCGAGGCGCTCTCGGCCGCCATGTCGATCGGCAAAGACGTTGTCGCGGTGCATGTCTGCCTGCCGGGTGAATCGGTCAAGGCGTTCACCAAGGCCTGGGAGGCATGGCATCCCGAGGTCAGGCTGGTTCTGCTGGAGGACAGCGACGCCACGGTCGGGTGGCCCGTCGCACGCTATGTCCGCGAGAACTTCTCCGGACGGCGCAAGGTCGTCGTCATCGCCGAGATCGATCCGCCGACCGGCTGGGACCGGGTACTGCCAAGTCACCGCAGTGACGAACTCGAACGCGAACTACGTCGGATGACCGACACGGTGGTGTGCCATCTGCGCGTCCAGGTGGTCTGAGCCCGAGGAGCCCATCCGGCCGGTCAGCTGGTGAATTTGCAGCTCTGGTAGCTAGTACTCAGATAGGTGTTGGCGCCCGGGTCGAGGTAGATGGAATCCCCTTGACCGTCCGTCCGGGCGTACAGCCAGACCGTCGCACTCGTCTGGTTGTCCGCCGCTCCCCGGCCGATGGCTATGTTGTAGGTCCGGTACTCGTCCGGATTATCGATCCGGTCTGAATAGCCCGACCCGTTCTGGTAGGAAAAGCTCCCGACAGCCACATTCCTGCCTCCATTCTTGACGCATTGAAACCGTCGTTCCTGGTCGGCGACTTCTTTGCGCGGCAGTCTACGAGCCGCCCGAACAAATACAGACCGTTCGGCATTTCCCAGCACTGGGAAAAGTGTGCGTTTTGGACGCTCACTCCCCGCGTAGCGTGCGAATCAAGCCCTCTTGCACAACTGCCGCCACCAACTCGCCCTCGCGGTTGAAAATCTTGCCGCCGGTCAGTGCCCGACCGAAACTCGCAGACGGGGAGGACTGGTCGTAGAGCAGCCACTCGTCGGCACGGAACGGGCGCAGGAACCACATGGCGTGATCGAGCGAGGCGTTCTGTGTCGGCTCGTCGAGGTGGGTGACCTTCGAAGAACCGAGCAAGGTCATATCGCTCATGTAGGCGAGGGTGCAGACGTGCACGACCGGGTCGTCGGGCAGCGGATGCCGGTAGCGGAACCACACCTGCTGCGGGGAGACGACGCCGTCGCGGCGGGTCACCACATCCTGCGGCACGGTGCGGATATCCCAGTGCTCCCATTCGCGCATGGCCCACAGTCGCTCGGGGCTCATCGTGGTGCTGGCGTCCGGCAGCTCATCCGGACCCTGTACCGGCGGCATCTCGTCCTGATGTTCCGGTCCCGAGTCACCGACGTGGAACGACGCCGACATGGTGAATATCGCGGCGCCGTCCTGCACACCGGTGACCCTGCGGGTGCAGAAGGATCGGCCGTCACGGATGCGCTCCACGAGATACACGGTCCGCTCTTCCGGATTGCCCGGCCGCAGGAAGTACCCGTGCAGCGAATGCACCTGGAACCGCGGCTCCACCGTCCGTACCGCCGATACCAGCGCCTGGCCGGCAACCTGTCCGCCGAATGTGCGCACGAGCTGTGTCTTGGTGGACGCGCCACGGAAGATGTTCTGCTCGAGCCGCTCGATCTCCAGCGCCTCTTCGATTGTCGCCATGAGGGCGAGATTATCCCGAGCGCCACCGCGACTTCTCGGTGACCTCTGAGCAACGGCCACGTCCGCCGCCCAGAACAGGGGTCCGCGGCACGGTTTGATGGAATGGATCGGTGCCGCATTTCGATCCGATCACCCGGGACGGCCTCGTCGAACTCATCACCAACCGCATCCTCGAGCTCAACGGGCGGATGCTGACCGCCATCGACGGAGCCGACGCGGCCGAGCCCGTGGCGATCGCCGACCGCGTCGCGGGCGAACTGCGTGACACCGGCCGCGCCGCCGAGGTCGTCTCTCTGCACGACTACATCCGCCCGGCGTCACTCCGCATGGAATTCGGCCGCACCGACGAAATGTCCTATCGCACCGCCTGGTTCGACTACCCCGCACTCGACCGTGAAGTCATCCGCGCGCTACGCCACGACGCCCGGTGGCTCCCCGCGCTCTGGGACGAGGACCGCGACCGCTCGGCGCGATCCCCTATCCGCGCCGCCGCACCCGACACGGTCCTGCTCGTCGCGGGTCCCATGCTATTGGGCCGCGGTCTCCACTTCGATCTGACCGTTCACCTCGACATGTCCGAACGGGCCCTGCACCGCCGCACGCCACCCGACGACCGGTGGACCATTCCGGCCCTTCTCGGTCACGACCGCGACAACCCCAGCAACCCAACCTTTTTCATCCGCTGGGAGCACCCCGATCGTCCGGCGCTCCGCATAGACGACACCGCTCGTCGGTAGTCGTACCCCGTCCGAACGCCGGCCGCCCATCCTCTGCAATTTTGTTGGGACACAGACAGTTCCGCACTCGAGCGCAAAGGGACAATACATAGATAGATGCGCATATCCACGTAGCAAAATGCATACCGGCAGCTCGGTTGGATACCCCAACTTCTCGAGATCCGTAAGGCGGTACACAACGCGACTCCCCAGGAAGGAAGGTGCGGATATTCGCGATATGAGAGACGCAGCGGGGCGACGAGCCCAATGCTCGCCGCCCCGCATCACCCACTCCCCCGGCCGAACCCACCGCGGCCGGGATCAAGGACTAGCCGCAGGCCGTTGACTGCTGACCGAGATTGGTCAACATGGTGCAGGCCCAACTCTTTTCGACCTTCCACTTGCCGTCCTCAGCGACGAAAGGCACATCGACGATGTTCTCTTGACCGTTGATGGTGAACTTCGCCTTGGCATCGAGTGCGTCACCGAAGGCACTCACCTCGGTGACCTCGGATTTGGCGCCCGCTTGCTGATATGCCTGCGCGAGACGGTTCGGCAGTTCCGGATCGGCCTGCGCGCCTTGCACCAGGTCCAGCTTCTCCGAACTCGGCACCGACGGGTCCAGCGCGCGGAGCAACTGGGCGTTGAGGTCGGCGACACTCGGGGTCGGCGGCAAGCTCGCATTCGACTTCGTGACGCTGGTCGAGGTCTTGGTCGGTGTGGTCGCGGTCTTCGAGTCATCGCTGCCACATGCCGACAGGCTGAGGGCGGCCACGGCGGCCAGACCCGCGATCGCGACACGTCCGGTCTTACGAAGCTTCAACTGATCATCCTTTGCCGTTCGGACAGGTCCGTGACCCCGACGGTGCCGCGCCAATTGCCCGCGCGGCCGCCGACGTGCACCGAATTCCGAAGCTAGCCACCAACTCTGTGGCAGACATAAGACGACTGTGAGGGCCGCGACAGCTTCTCCCCCGCACCCAGGACGAGCCACGCCCGCGGCAGTGGATCAAGCAATCCTGGTGCCGCGGGCGTCGATTCGATTCAGCGGTAGTGCCGAATCACCATCCGCGCTCGGCCAGCCGGTGATCGACCGGCAGCTCCTCGACATTGATACCGACCATGGCCTCGCCCAGACCGCGCGAAACCTTGGCGAGCACATCCGGGTCGTCGTAGAACGTGGTCGCCTTGACGATGGCGGCGGCGCGCTCGGCCGGATTGCCGGATTTGAAGATGCCCGAACCGACGAAGACTCCCTCGGCGCCGAGCTGCATCATCATCGCGGCGTCGGCGGGGGTGGCGATACCGCCTGCGGTGAACAGCACGACCGGCAGCTTGCCGGTCTGCGCGACCTCGCGCACCAGCTCGTACGGCGCCTGCAATTCCTTGGCGGCGACGAACAGCTCGTCCTCGGGCAGCGACGACAGCTTGCGGATCTCGGCGCGGATCTTGCGCATGTGGGTGGTGGCATTGGAGACGTCACCGGTGCCCGCCTCACCCTTGGAGCGAATCATGGCCGCCCCCTCGGTGATCCGGCGCAGCGCCTCGCCCAGGTTGGTGGCACCGCATACGAACGGCACGGTGAAGTTCCACTTGTCGATGTGGTTGGCGTAGTCGGCGGGGGTCAGCACCTCGGATTCATCGATGTAGTCGACGCCGAGGCTCTGCAGGATCTGCGCCTCCACGAAGTGGCCGATACGCGCCTTGGCCATCACCGGAATCGAGACGGCGGAGATGATGCCGTCGATCATGTCCGGATCGCTCATCCGGGAGACGCCGCCCTGTGCGCGGATATCGGCCGGAACACGCTCCAGGGCCATCACCGCGACCGCGCCGGCGTCCTCGGCGATCTTGGCCTGCTCGGGGGTGACGACATCCATGATCACCCCGCCCTTGAGCATCTCGGCCATCCCGCGCTTCACGCGGGCGGTGCCGATGGTGTTGGTGGTCTCGGGCGTGGTCACGGCAAACTCCTGAGTCATGTGCGCCAATCGGGTCGCTTGGAACTAACGCCACCGATTCTAGGCGGGCCGATCAGGCCACTTGATAGCCAGTTGGCCACCACTGGCCTTGTCCCGACCAGCGAGTCCGGGTCCGGGCCGCAACCACTGGACCGGTCGCGAGACGGATCCGTCGGGGCCGACGCAAGTCTCGCGCCGTCCCGACGAACACCCGACAGGAATTACAGCGGGCCGACTACCAGCAACTGGGCCCAATACCCCGCGGCATCGGAACCCAACAACGGCAATAGGAAATCGAACAACAGGTAGGACATGTACTGCTTACCTTCCACACGCCAACGGACCATCTCACTGCAGTGGAAGTACCACCAGAACTCCCGGTAGCGCTCCCCCACCAGCACTACCCAGGCGGCAGCAATCCAGTCGCGACGCTATCACGATCGTGAAACACATCACAGCCGAAAGATCCAGGCGCGCACGCTGTTCACGCTCGAGGCGATCCACCGATCACCGGATAGACCGCACCTCGGGATCGGAGTCACCCGACGCCGCTTTGGCAGCTTCGGGAAGCAGTTGGTCCAGGTGGTAGGGGTAAACGGTCTCGCCGGTGTGGTCCAGGGTGACGATGTCCGCCCCGGTGCACCACTTGTTGTCGGTGATGCTGCGGCGTTCGACCGCGGTGAGATTGCCCGGCTCGGGGTCGAAGGCCGGGACGCGCAGGGCGAAGAACAGCTCCTCGGCCCGGATGAGTTCACCGTCGAACGGGAATACCGCGACCCGCCGCCAGATGGGGCCACGCAGGGCAGTCGGATCCGCGGTGTGCCCCGTCTCCTCCCAGAGTTCCCGCACCGCCGCGCTGCGCAGGGTCTCCCCAGGTTCCACGCCGCCGCCGATGGTGAACCAGAAGGAGACGTCGGGGGTCTTGGGGTCATTGCCGCGCATGAGCAGCACGCGGTCCTGTTCGTCGAGCAGCACCACGCGCGCCGAGGTGCGGACCGTATCGACGACCAGGCCGGTCGAGGCGGCCGGGGTGGCGCGTTCGCTGATCTCGAAATATGTCGGCAGCGGCGCGGTGCCGCCCAGGTGCAGGATGCGGACCGGGCGGCGGGTGCGCAGGGCGAGGGTGTCGCGCACCGCGTCGTTGTGGAAGCGACGCGCGATCAGCACTCGGGCCTCGGCATCGGCGAGTTCGGCGACCTGCTGCGGGCGCAACTGGGCGATATCGATTGCGGAAAGCGCTGCGGAGAGCTGATTTTCGATGGTTTCACGGTCGGCGCGACCCGCCCGCTCGGCCCGATCGGCGAGCGTGGTGAGCCGTTTGGCCTGCTCGACCAGCGCGGAATCGGCAGTCGGGCCCGCGATGGCCACGGCGACCGACCTGGCCACCACCGCCCGTCGTGCCAGCGCACCGTCGAGGGCCTGCCAGGACTGATCCGACCGCACATGCAATCGGTCGAGCCGGTTTGCCGTCGAAGCCGCCCACAGACCGATCGCGACGACCACCGCGGCGATGAGCGCGAGTACGAGAACCGTTGTGGCGGAGAACGAAATCATCCAGCAGCCCTCATCGTGCTATCGATCATCCGGCGGCCCGCACGCGCGTATCCCCCACCGTGACCGTTTCGTAGACCCGCAGGATCTGTTCGGCGACCACCGGCCAGTCGTATTCGCCGACCACCTGATCGGCGGTGTGGATCAGGGCTTCGCGGCGCACATCGTCGGTGAGCAGGGTGTCCAGCGCCGCGGCGAGTCGAACCGAATCACCCACCGGGACGAGCATTCCCGCCGTGCCATCGCGCAATACCCGGCGGAATGCGTCCAATTCGCTTGCCACCACGGCGGTTCCAGCCGCCATCGCCTCGATCAGGATGATGCCGAAGCTCTCCCCACCGAGATTCGGCGCGACGTACACATCCGCGCTGCGCATCGCCGAGGCCTTCTCCTCGTCCGACACCTGACCGAGGAAACGCAGATGCCGGGCGAGCGGCCCGGCCTCGCGGCGCAGCCGCTCCTCGTCACCGCGACCGACGATGAGGATCTCGACATCGGGATGTCTGCGCACCAATTCGGGCAGCGCACCGAGCAGGACTTCCATCCCCTTGCGCGGTTCGTCGTAGCGACCGAGGAACAGCACCGTTCCGCCCGCGCGCGGATATCCGGGCAGCATCGGGGCCCGCGCGAAGGCAGGCACGGCGACTCCGTTGGGGATTTCGACCGCGTCCGAACCGAGTGCCTCCACCTGCCAGCGCCGCGCCAACTCGGAGACCGCGATCCGGCCGCTGATCTTCTCGTGATAGGGCCGCAGCACACCCTGAAAGGTGCTCAGCACCAGCGATTTCGTGGTCGAGGTGTGGAAGGTGGCCACAATGGGTCCCTCGGCGATCTTCAGCGCGAGCATGGACAGGCTCGGCGCATTCGGTTCGTGGATGTGCAGCACATCGAAGTCGTTGCCGTCGATCCAGCGCCGAATCCTGGTGTATGCCATGGGCCCGAAGGACAACCGGGCGACCGAACCGTTGTACGGAATCGCCACCGCGCGACCGGCCGAAACCACGAAATCCGGCAGCGGTGTGTCCTCCGATGCGGGCGCGAGCACGCTCACCTTGTGGCCGCGTTCGATGAATACCCGCGCCAATTCCACGACATGGGCCTGCACACCACCGGGGACATCGAACGAATACGGGCAGACCATGCCGATTTTCATGGTGTCTTCTCCCCCTTGGCGCTGTCCAACCCAGCCTGCGCCGCGGCGATCCTGGCTCGCCGCTCCGCCGAAAGGTCCTGCTCCCATTGTGGCTGCAACATATGCCAATCGGCGGGATGCTCGGCGATATTGGCCGCGAACCGGTCGGCCAGCGCCTGGGTGACCGCAGCGACACCATCCGAAACATCCAGCGGCGCTTCGGTCTTCATCCCCCAACCCTCGCGACCATCGGCATCTACGGTGAACCAGACGTGCACCGGAATAAGCGCCGCACCGGTCTCGATGGCCAGCTTCGCCGCGCCCGCGGGCAGCCAGGTGCGCTCGCCGTACATGGTCACCGGGACACCTTTACCGGTCAGGTCCCGCTCGCCCATCAGGCATACGACATTGTTCGCGCGCAGGCGGGCGGCCAGCGCGGTGAACGGCGGCTGCTCACCACCGGTCAGCGGGAATACCTCGAAACCCAGGCTCTCCCGGTAGGCGACGAACCGCTCGAACAGCGATTCCGGCTTCAACCGTTCGGCGACGGTCGCCAACGTGCCGCTGTGGCCGACCAACCAGACACCGGCCGCATCCCAGTTCCCGGAGTGCGGCAGCGCAAGCACCACACCGCGTCCCCGCGCCAGGGCGGCGTCCAGATTCTCCACACCCTCCACGATCGAACCGGTCAGTGCCGAGTGATCCATCGTCGGCAGTCGGAAGGCTTCGCGCCAGTAGCGGGCGTAGGAGCGCATGCTCGCGCGGATCAGTTCATCGGGGACCTCGGCCGGAGTAACACCGAGCACGCGAGCGAGATTGCGCCGCAACTGATTCGGTTCGCCACCGGCACGGAAGGCGCGATTCGCCTTGTCCGCGACCTGATTACCGCCCCAATCGAAGGCCCGCCGCGCCGTCGATTCGGGCAGCGCGCGCACAACCCGCCAACCCGCCGCATAGGCCCAATCCGTCAGTCCGGACTTGATCCGCGAGCCGACGGCTTCGGACTGGGAACTCACGACTGCGCCTCGCTGGCGCTCGGCTTCGTCGTGCGTTCCGCACGCTGGCACATGGTTCCCTCGCTTCGCTCGCTCACGAGGGCGACTCCGTCGCGTCCGCGGGATTCTGCGGCGGCGCGGGCGGAATCACGTCCCGTGCGCCCGGCGAATTCCGGACCGCCAGCACCCGCTGGAACACGGTGACAATGCTCAACACCGCCAGAATCCACATCGCTACGTGCACGGCCCAGGTCAGCCATTCGATCCCCCAATACCCGCCGATACCGGTGAATCCGGCACCGACCAACACAATGATCAGGCGATCCGGCCGCTCGATGAGTCCACCGTCCGCCGACAGGCCACTGGCCTCGGCGCGCGCCTTCGCGTACGAAATCACCTGGGAGGTGATCAGAACCACCAGGGTTGCGAAGAACAGCGGCCTACTGTTCTCGTGATATACCGCCCACCAGGCCAACCCGGCGAAAATGGCGCCGTCGGCGACGCGGTCGCACGTGGCATCGAGCACCGCACCATATTTCGTGCCGCCGCCGCGCGCTCTCGCCATGGCGCCGTCGAGCATGTCGAACATGACGAACAGCCAGATCACCATGGTTCCCCAGAACAGATGTCCGGTGGGGAACAAGGTGACCGCGGCCGCGATCGAGGCGACAGTGCCGATCACCGTCACCGCGTCGGGAGTGAGTCCGGTACTGACGAGCGCTCTGCCCAGCGGCGCAGTCGCTTTGGAGAACGTCTCGCGGCCGAAGAAGCTGAGCACCCTACTCGACTTCCTTCCACGCCGCCGAAAGCAGCGCCCGAGTTTCCCGCAGCAACTGCGGCATGACCTTGACACCGCCGACGATGGTGATGAAGTTGGCATCCCCGCCCCAGCGCGGCACGATGTGCTGATGCAGGTGGTCGGCAAGTGAACCACCTGCCACCCCGCCGAGATTCAGGCCGACATTGAAACCGTGCGGCCGCGAGACCCGCTTCATCACCCGAATCGCCTGCTGGGTGAACGACATCAGTTCGGCGCTCTCCTCGAGCGTCAGATCCTCGAGGTTGGCCACCTTGCGGTAGGGCACCACCATCATGTGCCCCGGGTTGTACGGATACAGATTCAGTACCGCGTAGACGTGCTCGCCACGGGCGATGACCAGACCGTCCTCATCCGACATCTTGGGAATATCGGTAAACGGATGGCCCGTGGTGTCTTTCGGATTGGCGGTGGCGGCCTCGGCGATATAGGACATCCGGTACGGAGTCCACAGCCGCTGCAACCGATCCGGCTCACCGGCACCGGTATCCACGATGCTCCCCTGTTCGTCCGAGTCCGCGTTCAACTCCACGAGCCCGTCCGGCACCGTGCGCTCAGTCATGCTCTATCCGATCTGGTATGTGCGGGGCGCTCCGTGGTACGCCCGCCGCCTCCTCCGGGCCCTGACTGCTCATTCCGGGCCCTTCACCACAAAACCCTCGGCGGTCGGCGAGGCGTTCTCCCGGTTCGCGATCCATTCCACGATCGTGGCCACCGCGGCGGCGACCGGTACGCCGTTGACCTGGGTGCCGTCGCGGAAGCGGAAGCTGACCGCGCCCGCGTTCACATCACGCTCACCGGCGAGCAGCATGAACGGGATCTTCTGCGCGGTGTTGTTGAAGATCTTCTTCTGCATCCGGTCGTCGCTGCGATCGACCTGCGCGCGGATACCCGCGTCCTGCAGCTGCTCGATGACCGAATCCAGATGCGGCGCAAAGGTTTCCGCGACCGGGATGCCGACGACCTGGACCGGCGAGAGCCAGGCCGGGAAGGCGCCTGCGTAATGTTCGGTGAGCACGCCGAAGAAGCGTTCGATGGAACCGAACAGTGCGCGGTGGATCATTACCGGCCGCTGCTTGGTGCCGTCGGAGGCGGTGTATTCCAGGTTGAAGCGCTCGGGCAGGTTGAAGTCGAGCTGGATGGTCGACATCTGCCAGGTGCGCCCGAGCGCATCCTTGGCCTGTACCGAGATCTTCGGGCCGTAGAAGGCGGCGCCGCCCGGATCCGGGACGAGCTCCAGTCCGGAGTCGGTGGCCACCTTGCGCAGAGTCTCGGTGGCCTCCTCCCACATCTCCTCGGAGCCGACGAACTTCTTCGGATCCTTGGTGGAAAGCTCGAGGTAGAAGTCGTCGAGTCCGTAGTCGGCGAGCAGCCCGAGCACGAATTGCAGCGTGCTGGTCAGCTCGGCGTGCATCTGCTCCTTGGTGCAGTAGATGTGCGCATCGTCCTGGGTCATGCCGCGCACCCTGGTCAGACCGTGCACGACACCGGACTTCTCGTAACGGTAGACCGAGCCGAATTCGAACATCCGCAGCGGCAGCTCCCGATAGGACCGGCCGCGCGAGCGGAAGATCAGGTTGTGCATCGGGCAGTTCATCGGCTTGACGTAGTAGTCCTGGCCGGGCTTGCGGACGGTGCCGTCCTCGTTGAGTTCGGCGTCCAGGTGCATGGCCGGGAACATGCCGTCCTTGTACCAGTCCAGGTGACCGGAGACCTCGAACAGATGCCCCTTGGTGATGTGCGGCGTATTGACGAACTCATAGCCCGCGGCGACGTGGCGGCGGCGCGAGTACTCCTCGAGCTCCTTGCGGATGATGCCGCCCTTGGGATGGAAGACCGGCAGACCGGAGCCGAGTTCGTCCGGGAAGCTGAACAGGTCCAGCTCCAGACCGAGTTTGCGGTGGTCGCGCCGCTCGGCCTCCTCGAGCAGGTGCAGATGCTCGTCCAGGGACTCCTGCGATTCCCAGGCGGTGCCGTAGATGCGCTGCAGATCCTCGCGGTTCTGGTCGCCGCGCCAGTAGGCGGCGGAGCTGCGGGTCAGCTTGAAGGCGGGGATGAATTTGGTGGTCGGGATGTGCGGACCGCGGCACAGATCGCCCCAGACCCGTTCACCGGTGCGCGGGTCCAGGTTGTCGTAGATGGTCAGCTCTTTGCCGCCGACCTCCATGACCTCCGGATCGTCGATACCGGACTTATCGCTGATCAGCTCGAGCTTGAACGGCTCCTTCGCCAGTTCGACACGCGCGTCGTCGACCTCGACCACTCGGCGCGAAAACCGCTGCGCGCCTTTGACGATCTTCTTCATCCGAGATTCCAGCTTGGCCAGATCCTCTGGGGTGAACGGCCGGTCGACCTGGAAGTCGTAGTAGAAGCCGTCCTTGATGGGCGGGCCGATGCCGAGCTTGGCCTCCGGGAACTCCTGCTGCACGGCCTGGGCCAGCACATGCGCGGCCGAATGCCGGATCACGCTGCGGCCGTCCTCGGTATTGGCGGCAACGGGCTCGACCTCGACATCGGTGTCCGGGGTCCAGGACAGATCCTTGAGCCCCTCCGCATCGCGCACCACGACGATGGTGTCCGGCCCCTTCGTCGGCAGCCCCGCCTCGCGCACCGCGGCACCCGCCGTCGTCCCGGCCGGCACCCGAACGAGGGCGACAGGGCTGATAGGTGCTGAGGTGGTCACGGCGAGAGACTCCTTGGCGTTCGCTGGCGGGCGTGTTCCCGCGCTGGTGCGGGCGGTTGCCCACGGGTCATCGTCGGAGGCGAATTGCTCCGGCGCGACCATGCTATCGGCACCCGGGAGGCCCCGCGTCGATGGACTCGGATCGCCGCGTCGCGGGTGGACCGGTGCCGTTGCGCGAGACCAGAACGTGACATCCGGCAATCGGTTCCGTCAGGCGACTGCCGCCGGTTCGATGCGGTGCGCCCGGCGGCACCGCGGCCCACGTCGTTGGGAACCGACATCGGGTTCGACGGATTGCGCCGAGTGTGCTCTGCTCGGGCGCGCACAGCCCAACGCGCACGTTCAGGTACCCCGCGCGGACACCGAATACCTTGTGGGCGATCAGCTTTCGGCGGCGAGCCGAGCCAGCAGCGCCGTGCGTTCGGCGGCCGGCCGCTTCGGGCAACTGGTGCACATTTCGCAGCCGGGCACCTCGAAGACCAGGCAGCACGAGATCCGGCGGACAAAGGTCCGCCCGTCGACATCCACGAACCGCGGAACCGGCAGCTTCCCACCGACCTCGCCTGCGAGCCGCGCCCCGGCCTCGGCATTGCCCGCATCGAGTGCCCGGTTCCCGATGGCATCGGCGGCAATCGCCCAGAGTGACGGCACTCCCGCACCGGAGACCGCCGCTACGGGGCCGATCACGGCCGCCAAGGTCTCCCGCAACGCCTTCGCGCAGGCGTGACCGAGCGCGGCGTCGGACTCGCGCGGTGCACCGCTGTCACCGTCGAGACCCTGCCCTACGCCCGCACCCGCGACGGGGTGGATGTGGACTCGTTCTATACCGCCGTCCGGGCGGACCTCGCAGTCGAGGTGGTCCAGGAACGGCTCCGGCGCGGGTTCCTCGTTCGCGTAGGCGCATGCGAGTTGTTCGACCAGTGCCGATGCGACCATGCACCACCAGAGCGTGCCGGAGACGCGCGGTTCGGCGGTGCCCCAGGAGCGCCCCATTTCCGCGATCCGCGCCGACAGCCAGTCCGGTTCGGTCAGGGTACGGCCGGGGACCGTGTTCACCGTTCCAGGGGACTGTGCAACCACTGCCATTCGACTCCGATCCAGCCGCCGACCAACCCGAATGTTCCCAATACCCATATTGTCGCGAGGACCAGCGCAAAGGTCGCCACCGCCGCGCACACCCGCATGGCCGGGCCTCGTGCGGAGTACCACGCCATACCCTGCCGGTACTTGTCACGCAGCCAGCCGAGCGCCCGGCGCGCCCAGGCGAATTCGGTGGCGAGGATGCCAAGTCCGGCGAATACGATCGCCCAGCCGGGTCCGGGATAGGGAATCGCCAGGATTCCGACGACCAGCACCGCGATGCCGATCACCGCGACCCCGATCCGGTAGGCGAGGTTCAGCGTAGGCCGCGCGGCCAGCCGGGCGCGGAAGGCGCGCCATCCGGTGCGCGTGGGTTCGGATTCCAACTCGACAGTCATCTCCATCAGCCTACGAGCGACGTGCGTGGACCCGCCCGAGCGAGGTCGGACGGGTCCAGCTGTCATCGGCTCATACGAGTTCCGGCGTGACCCGCGCGCCGGTGTCGTCGATATGGGCGAGGCCGTCCACGGTCACCTCGATGACGCGTGCGCTGGCGATATCGAAGAACAGCCCCGACACCGTCACGCCACGCTCGGCCATCGCCGCACGCACCGCAGGATGCCGGTGCAGCGTTTCCAACTGCACGGCCACATTGACCATGCTCAGCTGGTCGACCTCACCGAATCCGGCGGACGCGGCCGCCTGCGCCACCGGGTGCCCGAGCCGGAACCGCTCCAGGCTCGGATGGGCATGGGCGAGCCACGGTCCGATCCCCGGTCCATCATCGGTGCCGGAATGCAGTGCCTTCATGGCACCGCAGGAGGAATGCCCGCACACCACAATGGATCGGACATTCAGCTCGTTGAGCGCGAAGACCAGCGCGGCCTCCACCGACGCGTCACCGCTGTCGGGCACCAGATTGCCCACATTGCGCACCGTGAACATGTCACCGGGACCGCTGTTGGTGATGACGTTCGGAACGACTCGGGAGTCCGCGCAGGTCAGGAAGAAGGTATCGGGATCCTGACGATCACGCAGTTCGTCCAGGTGCGGCCGCACCACATGGGCGTGGCTGCGGTGGTAGGCCGCCACACCCGAGGTCACTCGGTCGGTATTCGCGTCGTCGCCGCGCCACGGGCCGAGAATCTCGTCGAGCACAGCGCGCCCGAATCCGCGGGCTGGCGGACCCGCGGTCGCGTGCGCCATTCGCGCACTGCCGATTTCCACGAAATCGACTGCGCCGCCAGTGCTTTCGTGCTGCCGCACCCAATCCTCGATGGCTTCGAAGGCGGCATGGTCGAGGAAGTCGACCGTCATCTCGACGGTGACGTCGACGCCTGCCGGCACTTTCGCGAATTCCGCGGACAGCTTCGGCAGCGCGAGGAAAGTGCAGGAACCATCAATGGTGAGCAGCCAGCGCTGCGAACCGGGAATCTGCTCGGCCGCCACGGCAACTCGAACGACGCGCCACAGCAGCAGCCCGAAAGCCAGTGCCAGACCGATGATCACGCCTTCCAGCAAATTCAGGAAGACTACGCCGAGGATGGTAACGGCATAGATGAGCAGATCGCCGGTGCGCCTGGCCATCTTGATGTGGGCCAGCTTCACCAGCTGGATACCGATGACGATCAGCAGGCCGGCGAGCGCGGACTTCGGAATCTGTTGCACCACCCCGGCCAGGACGACCGAGAACAGCAGAATCCAGCAGCCGTGCAGCACGGCCGAAGCGCGACTGCGCGCACCCGCCTGCACGTTGGTGGCACTGCGCACGATCACGCCGGTGACCGGCAGGCCGCCTAGTAGACCCGAGAGCACATTGGCCGAGCCCTGACCGATCAGCTCGCGGTCGAAATTGGTGCGCTTACCGGTGTGCATCTTGTCCACGGCCACCGCAGATAGCAGACTCTCGACGCTGGCGATGAGCGCGACGGTCAGAATCATCAGCGCCACCGCGGACCAGTTGCCGCTGGGGATCTGCGGCAGGCCGATGGCGTCGAACAGCGAGCCGTTCAACACGATTCGCTCGGCCTCGAAGGGCAACACCAGCGACAAAACCGTGCCGACCAAGACCGCCACCAGCGGTCCCGGCATCACCCGAACCTTGGCGGGGACCCGGCGCCAGCCGAGCATGATCGCGATGACCACCGCGCCGATGATCGCGTCATCGCCGTGCAGCGACAGCAGTTGCGACGGCAGCTGGGTGATGTTGTTCCAGGCGGAACTGTGCGAGGACCCACCGAGCAGCACGTGAACTTGTTGCAGCGCAATGGTTATGCCGATGCCAGCGAGCATCGCGTGCACCACCACCGGTGCGACGGCCAACGCGGCCCGCGCGATCCGGCTGAGCCCGAATAGGATTTGCAGCACACCGGCGGCGACGACAATGAACGTGGTTGTCCGCCAACCGAATTGGTTGATGGACTCGGCGACGACCACGGTCAGACCCGCAGCGGGCCCGCTGACCTGCAGTATCGAACCGCCGAGCGTGCCCGCGACGATGCCACCGATGACGGCGGCGATCAGTCCGGCGGCCACCGGCGCGCCGGAGGCGACCGCGATGCCGAGGGACAGCGGCAACGCGACCAGGAAAACCACGATAGAGGACGGCAGATCGTGGCGCAGGATCGATGTCAATCGATCGGACAGAGGTTCGGAACTGCGATGGCCCTCGCCCTGTTCAGCGGGCGGTAACGGTGGTGCGGCTACAGCGCTATCAATAGCCATTGACTTCTCCTTCGCCGACTCGGCGCGAACGCCGAGGTCGGTTGACGATCAAAATGTCCAGCAGGGCACAGACCGCGAACCGGCATCTCGCGGAAGCAGTTCCCGACACAGCGATGGGTCGAGATGTAAATCGCATCAAGGCTATTAGTAAAGACTTAGCAAAGCCTGAGAACTCGCCGCCAACTACTCGAATCCATACCTCCGAATCGGTGTGAAACGCAACACATACGTGCCGAGTTCGCCTGTCGGACCGCATCATTCGACCCGATACGCGGCGGCTAGACAGGCTCGGCAGCCACGCCGGGCACATCGGCCAACTCATCGAATGCTTCGACCGTCAGCTCGTCGTCGAACTCGGCGATACCGTCCATCGTCACCTCGATGACCCGGGCGGTCGCGAGATCGAAGAACAGTCCGGATAGCGCCACTCCCCGCTCCTGCACCCCGCGCCGGACCACGGGATGGGCGTGCAACCGCTCCAGTTGCACTGCCACATTCACCATGCCGAGCTGATCGACCGGGCCGAATCCGGCGAATGCCGCGGCATCGGCGACCGGATGCCCGAGCCGGAACCGGTCCAGGCTGGGCCGCGCGTACTCGAGCCAGTCACCCAGCCCCGGCCCCGTGCGAACCTCCCGATGCAGTGCGTCCATCGCCCCGCAACCGGAGTGCCCGCAGACCACCACCGCGCGCACGTCCAGCTTCTCCAGCGCATAGACCAGCGCGGCTTCCACCGACACATCACTGCCACCGGACGGGACCAGATTGCCCACGTTGCGAACGGTGAACAGATCTCCCGGCCCGCTATTGGTGATGACATTCGGCACGATGCGGGCATCGGCACAGGTCAGGAAGAATGTGTCGGCGTCGGGCCGGTTGCGCAATCCGTGGAGATGGGGGCGCATCAGATGGGCGTGGCCGCGGTGATAGGCGGCGATGCCCGCGGCGATCGGATCCTCCCGATTACCCGTCCGCCGCCACGGCCCGATGACCTCATCGATAACCTGACGCGAGCGTCCACGTTCGGGCGGGCCCGCCACCGCGGTCGCCATCCGCGCGCTGCCGATTTCCACGAAATCGACTGTGCCACCGGCGGCCTCACGCAAACCGGCCCAGTCGGCGATCAGCTCATAGGAGGCGTGGTCGAGGAAGTCGACCGTCATCTCGATGGTCACGTCCACGTCGGCGGGTACCTTCGCCAGTTCCGCGGTCAGCTTGGGCAGCGCGAGGAAGGTGCAGGTGCCATCGATGGTGATCAGCCAGCGGCGAGCATCGGCCACCGGTTCGGCATGGATGCTCACCCGCACCACCCGCCACAGCAGCAGGGCGAAGGCGAGTACGAGCCCGATCACCATGCCTTGCAACAGGTTCAGGAATACCACGCCCAGTACCGTTGCCACGTAGACGAACAGATCGCCGTTGCGCCGAGCCAACCGGATATGGGCCAGCTTCACCAGTTGTACGCCGATGAGGATGAGCAGCCCCGCGAGTGCCGCCTTCGGAATCTGCTGCACCAACCCGGCCAGCGCGACCGCGAACAGCAGGATCCACACGCCGTGCAGCACCGTCGCAGCCCTGGTCCGCGCCCCAGCATGGGCATTGGTAATGCTGCGGACGATCACGGCCGCGATCGGCAGGCCACCGAGCAGACCCGACACCACATTCGCCGAGCCCTGCCCGATCAGCTCGCGATCGAAATTGGTTCGATGGTCGGGGCGCGTCTTGTCCACGGCGACCGCCGAGAGCAGGCTCTCTATGCTGGCGATCAGCGCGATCGTCACCATGGCCGTCGCGACGGCGAACCAACTGCCGGACGGTATCGCGGGCAAACCGATCGAATCGAGTAGCGAACCGTTCAGCACGACGCGCTCGACATGGGTCGGCAGTATCAGCGACAGGATCGTCGCGACCACTACGGCAACGAGCGGCCCCGGCACGACGCGGATCGTGGGCGGGACGAATTTCCAGCCGATCAGAATGACGATCACCACCAGGCCGACGAACAGATCGCCACGGTGCACCGACATCAACTGATGCGGCAGTTGGGTGAGGCTGGCGTACGACGAACTCAGCGAGTTGCCGCCGAGCAGAATATGGACCTGTTGCAGCGCGATGATGACGCCGATACCGGCGAGCATCGCATGGACCACCACCGGTGCGATGGCGAGCGCGCCGCGCGCAACGCGACTGAGCCCGAACAGAATCTGCAATAGGCCCGCACCTATGGTGATGAAACAGGTAGCGGCCCAACCGAACTGGTGCACGCTCTCGGCAACGACCACGGTGAGACTGGCCGTCGGCCCGCTGACCTGCACGGCCGAGCCACCTAGCAGCCCGGCGACGACACCGCCGACGACGGCGGCGATGAGTCCAGCGGCAACCGGCGCGCCCGAGGCGACCGCGATTCCTAGTGAAAGTGGTAGTGCGACAAGGAAAACCACAACCGAAGCGGGTAGGTCATGGCGGCCGACGGCGGCGAGACTTGCTGGAAGACTTGCGCGAAGCGGCGACGTCCGGGGTACGGGATCGGTGTCGGTGGACATTATTCTCCTTCGCCGAAACGGCGTGGAGCCGATCGGTTCATCGGTCGAACATGTACTGGCATCGAAAGCGAGCGGCGGGCGAAGCTTTCTGAGAACGCTGGGTGCTACATCTGCTCTCCATGGAGCAGCTTCTTGAAGCAGTGACCCATGACGCGAAGGTCAGGCGCAATAGTAAAGACTTCGCAAAGCACATGGAAAGGCCTATGTTGCAAATGGGGCCAACTGCTACCAAAATGTGACCCAAGTCACAGCGCGAGTAAGGGTGTCCCGGGTCGGGATCGATCGGAGATGTGGCGGAACCTGCGCCGATACGAAAGAAGGCCGGGCACTCGCAGTGCACCGACCTTGTTCAGTGGGTGGTCCCAGCTGGTTTCGAACCAGCGACCTTCCGCGTGTGAGGCGGACGCTCTCCCGCTGAGCTATGGGACCGAACTCGGCGTTCGAGCGGCGGCAGAGCTGCCGTTCGAACGAGATGGAACCTTAGCACGCACTACCGCCGTCCCACCAAATCGCCGCCCCGACACGGGCGATCGGCTGTCGAGCTTTGCGGCCGACGTTGCTGCAAGCTCATGAATTACAAAGTGGCGCAGCAGGTCCGGGAGGGGCCGCCCACGTACAGCCGCGGGATAACCCAGCGGGCTTCGCGGGCTTTGCCATCCGAGCGCGCGAGGTTCGGCTTCGATCCCGCACGGCGGCACGGTCGGTCAGCACCCACCGTGATACCGCCTGCCGACGTTCCCCCCTTACGGCGGGATTCGGATGTGGCGCAAGAGAAGGCGCGACTCGGCCGGTCCCGAGCACGTTTGCCCGCGAACGCCCACTGTCCAACCTCGCGAACAACACCTATGTAATTCATCTTCAGGCCCTTCTACCAGCGGATTTGTAGGTTGCGCCGAACGTCGGCTAATGTTCTGTCTCGCACCACGGAGGGCCGCAAGCCTCCCGGAGATGCAAATGCGGATGTAGCGCAGCTGGTAGCGCATCACCTTGCCAAGGTGAGGGTCGCGGGTTCGAATCCCGTCATCCGCTCGAGGAGTAGGGCCAGGCAATAGTAAAGCCTTCCCCCTTCGCACGGTGGAGTGGCCGAGTGGTGAGGCAACGGCCTGCAAAGCCGTGCACACGGGTTCGATTCCCGTCTCCACCTCGCGCGATTAGCTCAGCGGGAGAGCGCTTCCCTGACACGGAAGAGGTCACTGGTTCAATCCCAGTATCGCGCACCATCGTTTTCCCAGGTCAGCCCCGGTTTTTGCCGGGGCTTTCTTGTGTTTGGGGAAGTTGACGTGGGGAGAATTGGCGAGAGCTTGGGGCGGTGCCGGGCGTAGGGGGTTGGGTTTGGAGGCGGGGTGCGGTGTCGATGACGCCTTCCAAAGGGCGGCCCTGGGTGATGGTGAGGACGGTTTGGGCCAGTTGGGTGCAGGTGTCGTCTACGGCTTGGCGGGCGCGGTCGCGTTGGGCGGTGATGGTGGCGTGTATGAGGGCGGTCAGTGCGACCGAGCCGTTGAATGCTTGCAGGGTGATCATTTTGGCGGTCAGGTCGAGGCCGCTGAAGGCGGGAAAGTCGCGAGTCACGGCGACGATGGCGACGGTCGAAGCGATCAGGGCGCACGGCAGGGCTCCGGCCAGGTGGAAGCGCATCGCAGCCCAGGTCACGAAGGGGAAGACCAGGAAGAGCAGGTTTGCCGACACTACGGTGGCCGATACCGCGACGACCGATGTGCCCACCGCGAGCATCGCGGCCTCGATTGCCCGTAATGGGCTGAGGGCCTTGGGTATGCGAATACCTTTGCCGACGAGGATCAGCGGTGCGATCAGAAGCACGCCCATGGCGTCGCCGGTCCACCACACCAGCCAGGCGCCCCAGAAAGCGTGTGCGGAAACCACACCGGCCACGAGCAGAGTGACGGTACCGAGCGTTGCGCTGATCAGCATTGCGGCGAGGGCACCGAGAAAGACGAGTTCGAGTACGTCACGGACACCAACGAAATCGCTGCGGAACCCGACCCTTTTGAGCAGCAGATACGCGGCCACCGGAGCGACCGTGTTGCCGAGGGCGATCATGAGGACGGCGGGAAGCGTCGGCCCGAGTAGGGCATTCACCACCAACGCGCCGAGGGTGACGCCCGGCCAGACACGCAGGCCGAATACGAACAGACATGCGAGGGCGACCCCGGTCGGCGGCCACAGCGGCGTGACTTGATCGCCGACCAAGGCAAAACGCAATCCGACCTCGGCAGCCGCAAAATACGCGACCGCCGCGACAATGATCCACAGCGCCAACTCGGCGTTGCTGCGGAAACGACCCACGACGTGAGCATAGAACCGTTTCCCACGACGATCAGGAAATATCGACAGTCCGGACAGCAACGCCGAGCCGGCAGGCACCGATGGGCCCGATTCGGCGGCCGATCGGTCGGATGGGCCGGGTTGTCGGTGGTCGGCGTTAGGCTACGGCGCACATATCGAGTGGAGCCGAGTCGTGGTCAGGGGTGCAGGTGGCGGCAAGTGAGGCGGATCGGCGGGAGCGGGCTGCCGACCATGCCGATCCCGATGTGCTGGACGATATCGCCGGGGATGTGTCGTTCGATCTCGAGGAGATCAACGAGCTATTGGGGGAATTGATCGAGATACGGGGGGATCGCAAGCGGCGCGATGCCGACATCGTGGGGTTTCGGCTCGGGGTAAGCGGGGAGGCGCCGGAGACGTTGGCGCGGATCGGGGCTCGATTCGATCTGTCGCGAGATCGGGTTCGACAGTTGCATACCCGGGCGGTGGCGCAGATTCTGCGGGAAGCGCAGCTGAGTGGACATCGGGCGGCCGAGGTCTTCGGGACGCGATACCCGGTGGAGGCACGAGATCAGCAGTTGGTACGGGCGCTGTTGGTGGAAACCTATGCGACGGATACCGATCTGGCCGCCAACGAGTTGGCTTATCTGAAGCTGCGGCTGGCAGGGCATGCGGGCGAGGATGCCAAGCGGGTCGCCGGATATGTCATGCAGCGGATCATGGGGTGGCAGAAGAAGACGAACCGGCGGTTGGCGAAACTGCATGAGCCGCTGGCGACGAGTGAGCTGAATTCATGGCTGGGACAGGTCGATTGGCCCGCGTCCGCGCCAGGACCCGCTCCCCTGCCGATCGCCTCGGCGCGCATAGTCGACGGCGACGACGAAGGGCGCGGGCGGTTCTATCTCGACAAGGTCGGACGCGATATCGGGTTCGATTCCGGCTTGGAGGCTCGGCTGCTTCAGACGGTGAACGCAAGCGACCTGGTCGAGACATTCCAGGAGCAACCGAGTGCGGTCACCTTCGAAATAGACGGCACGCAACGAAGCTACTACCCCACCATCGCCGCACGACTGGCCGATGGTCGCGTCGTCCTGATCGATGTCGAACCGGTGGGACATGTCGGCTTCCACATCAATCGGATCAAGTCGGCGGCAGGTCGCACCCATGCGCATGCCAACGGCTGGGGCTGGCTGGTGTGGACCGGCAGCAAGATCGGAATTCCAGATCTATTGCGGCGCAAGGTAGCCGCGGAGGCCGAGGGTCGACTGTGGGAGTTGGTCGAGCGCGGACCGGTGTACTGGTCCGCGCTGCGGCAGTTACGTGCGGAGGTGGAGCTGGATCTGCTCGACCTGATCGCGCTGGTGCTGCGCAACGAATGGCGTTGGGACCGTGCGCCGTTCCGGTTGACCGGCAACCATCCAGCCGACCACCTCATCGCACGAACATCGCTCCCGCGATGAAGGTCACGATCAGCATCATCGCGCAATAAGTGATCAGCTGCCAGTGGCCGATCGCCTTCTGCAGACTCACGATGGTGGCGCGCAGGCTGGCGTCGACGCGGTGGTGGTTGTCGAGCTTGCGCTTGACCTCGGCCAGCGAGTCCGCGCGCACCTGTGCGGACTCCTCGGCACGTTCCAGCCGGGTGGTGAGCTTCATGATCTGTTTCTGCTTGTCCCGCACGGATTTTCGAGACAGGGCCAGGGTGGTGCGTTGGTTGACCAACTCCTGGCGCTGCCGAGCGATGACGCTGGCCTGCGTCCTCGTGTGGTGTTCCCAGTCGGTCACGGTGGCCCAACCTCCTGTCATCACATCGCGGTAGCCCCACGCGATTTCGCCCCGCACCCAGCCGCCCAGGAAATCGCGCAGTTCATAGGGTTCACGGCGCGGCAGGACGACCGCGCTGTTCGCAGTGTCCAGCATGCCCTCTTCGGCCCGGTAATCGCAGGCGGGCGGTGCGAAGTCGGCGATGCCGAGCGCGGGCAGGTGGCCGACCCAATAGCCCGGCGGGCACAGCCACAGCACCCCGTCACATCCGGCGGTGCGCAGCCGCGTCGTGTGGTGCTGCGCCGATTCCCGATCGAGCGGGCCGGTACGGACCTCGATAGCGTACTGCCGATCGCCGCTACGCCAGAGCACGTCCACCGGGACCTCACCCACCCGGCGGTCCACCTCGGCCACCTCGGCACCGTAGGACGCGAGCCGACCGCACAGCCAATACTTCAGCCGCTGGATATCCCATTGCGCGGCGGCACATTCCGGGCATGTGCAGCCGTATCCCCCTGCCCCAACCGCTCCGCCGACCGGTGCGCGACCATCCGGCACCCGGGTGTCCGCGACGCGACCGTCCGACAACCCCAATTCGGCGAGCATCGCCCGACGCCCGCACGCCCGCTCGACGCGCTGCTTCGTTCTCACGCGACCTCACCCCTGCCCAAAACCACCGCAGGTCAGGTACGACCTACGCCATAGATCAAGAGTGCGTCAGCTTTGGCCCGCCCGCCAGCCCCCTATACCCCGCGCTCGGGTGCGCCACAACCCGCGAATACGCTCCGACCAGCCGATGTGCGCTGTCTCACAAGCGATTTCATTGCGACACGCGAGAGCATTGCCACAGTTGTTCCGGTGATTGATAGTTGCGGCCATTCCTTGGACACGGCCGATGCCGCCGAACGAGCGAACGAAAGCCGCCGCGTAACCGGACGAAAGGTGCACAGCGTGGCCACGGCCGGTCCTCGAACCACGGCGGTACCGATCGACAGATAGAATCGGCCGGCCACGAGCGGAGTTTCGGGCGATACGGGGAAGAAGGTATGGGATGGACCACGACGAGCGGAGTGGCGAATCGATCGGCGCACTCTTGTCGAGTCTCGCGACGACCCTGCGCGAGGTGAGCAATAAACTCGACGCGGTCGCCGCCCACGTGGATGACGACCGTAACCTGGCCGGTCGTCTGGCCAAGTTGGAGGCGTGGGCTTTCCGTACCGGGGAGGATGTTTCGAAGATCGGGTCACGGTTGGAACAGGTCGTCACCGTCGAGCCCAGTGACGAACCGGCCGAACCCGCACTGCGGGTGCGTCCGGAACCCGCGCCCGCGCCCGCGACCAGGGAACGGCGCGAACCGATTCCGTCACGTCGCGACCGCCTCGATGCCGTCAACGGGCGAGCCGACACCACGAGCGCGCACACCGAGACCGGCCGCAACAGCCTCCCGGACATCACCACCGTGCTCAGCCAAACGCCGACCGGACAGAACAACCGCCCCGACACCAACGAGCGCCTCGAGCCCAAGACCGGCCGCGACGACCTGGTCACGCCGACGACCGGAGCCAACGGGCGCCTAGCGACCCCGACCGGACCTATGGACGCCACGACCGGGCGCAACGAGCGGCTGAAAGCGCCCGAAGACATCGCGCCCCGCCCCGCACGGACCGAATTCACCGCGCCGATCAACCGCACCGAACACCTCGAACCCTTCGGCCCCGCAACGCCCAACGACTCCCTGTCCCTCCCCGCGCGGACACCGCAACCCGTGCCGCCCACAGTTCCGCCGACCTACCGCAGTGAGCCGCTCTCCGCACCCACCTCGCGCCCCGAATGGCTCGACTCGGCCACACCCGCCGGCACCGAACCTTCCGCGCCGACCTACACCAACTCCCAACCCGCGACCACCGGCGACCGCCTCGACTACGGCTCGATCGGCTCGAGTAACGGCCGTCTGGAGCCACTCACCTCCCCGCCTCGCAACGGCTACGAATCCCCAACGCCCACACCCCGTCCCGACACCGGCATGACCGCACCACGCACCGAGGGCAACGGCGCACTGACCCCAGGCGCGCACCGGGCGAGCACCGGCGAGGACACCTCGCACGTCGACAAGCTGCAGGCCATGCTCGACGAACTCAAGCGCAACCCGCACGGCCCCTTCGGTCGCCCGGAACCGTCCTCCGCGCCGAACGAACTACCCGGCGTGGATCCGAACTTCGCGATCCGCACCGAGGGCTGAGCAACTCACCGGCCGGACGAGTCCAGCCCGGTAAGGGTGCCGCGGATCACTTCGCGTAGCCATCGGTGGGCGTTGTCGGCGGTATTACGGGGGTGCCACGCGATGGCGATGGCGATTTCGGGGAGGGGCAGGGGAATTTCGAAGGCGCACAAGCCGAGTGCGGTGCGCGTTGTCGCGGTGAGGGCGGCGGGGACGGGGCAGATCAGATCGCCGGAGCGGACCGCTAGCAGGGCGCTGGTGAGGTCGGGGACGGTGGCCACGACGCGGCGAGTGCGGCCGTGCAGGGCCAGCCGGTCATCGATGGGGCCGCGGGCGCGACCCCGGCGGGAGATGCCGAGGTGGGCGGCAGCGGCGAACCGCGCCACCGTCACAGGGCCGGTGATCAGCGGATGTTCCGGTGCGGCAACGCCGATCACGCGGTCGCGCAATACCCGCTGCACGGTGGTCTCCGGATCGGTGTGCTCGATGACGCCGACCTCGATATCGACGCGGCCGTCGCGCAGTGCGGCGGTGCCCTCGTCGCGATCCGGGAGCAGGTGCAGTGTCACGCCGGGCGCCTGTGCGCGGACGGCGGCCAGCAGCGGCGTCGCCAATTCCCCGAGGACCATATCGCCCGCCTGCACGGCGAAGTCGCGCTTCAGCGTGGTCGGGTCGAGTGCGCCGCGCGGGGTGAGCAGCGTTCGTCCCCGCTCCACCAGAACGCTTACCTCGTAACGCAATTCGAGTGCGCGCGGCGTCGGCACCAGATTGCGGCCCGCGCGTACCAGCAGCGGATCGCCGAGCATGTGACGCAGCCGGGCCAGCGTTCGGCTCATCGCGGGCGCCGAAGTGTGTAGCCGCTCGGCGGCCTGCGTGACGCTGTTGGTCTCCAGCAGCGCATCCAGAGCAACCAGCAGATTCATGTCGAGGGCGTCCACTCCTGGATTATCCAGAATGGAAAGACTGGTAACCAACATTGCATCGGCGATAATCCGCTGTGTCGACCCCGACAGCGCTGTCCGGCCCGATTGTCGACTCCGGCCGCAATTACCGCACGTCTATGCGACGCCGGTCACACTTTGCACTTCTTCTACTCGAAACCCACAGTCGCACTGGGTAAATCGATGTGCTCCGCAGCGGGAACGGACTCTGTTCCGATCCCGCATCCGCCAACGGCAACCATCGCCGGGGCCATTGGCCGGCGAGAGCCGAGAGATCTCCGCCCCGGTGATCCTCGACGTCGATCGAACCGGTACGCGCTCCATACGCAACGCCGTGTCCGACCTGCCACACGTCAGCGCGGAGGAGAACCCGGCAATCCCTAGGCGCACTCCGGGCAATCGAGTTACGGCGTGCGCTGTTCGGCGGGAAGCTGAGGCGCCATTTCCGGCGCCGCTTTCACCACCGGCCCCTTCGACCGCTCGGCGAGGCCACGATACGAAGACGGCTTGATCATCCGGAACCATTGTGCCGCACGGGTTCTGCGCGGCAGGCGGAATTTCAGGTCGGCGAGCATCTCGTCGATATTGTGGATCGAGAACGGGGTAATGGCGCCGCCGTGCGCATGGTGGCCACCCGTGCGTTCGGCCATCCAGCTCAGCCGCTCATCGACGTGCGCGGTCATCTCTTCCTGCGTCGGCAGCGCGAGGCGGCCGCGGAGCAGGGCGGCGGTCCAATGTGCGCCGACCTCGGCGCTGAGCGTGCTGATGACCGACGAGTTGTATCCGACGAAGCTCAGATTCGGCACGCCGATCGGCAGGATCTGCCGGTACAGGCGGAAATTGCCCTCGTCGTCGGTGAGCTGACGCTGCACGTACGGGGTCAGGAAAGGCACCCGCTGGTGGAATCCGGTGGCGCAGATGACGATATCGGCCTGCAGGGTCGTGCCGTTGGACAGTCGTACCTGGTTCGCGGCCATCTCGGTGATGGTGCTGTCGCGGTGCACCGCGATCAGTCCCATTCCCACCCGCTCGAAGAAATCCTCGGTGACCAGGCTGACCGTGCTCTCCGCGATGTCCTCGAAGCGCCCCTGCGGCACCAGCCCCAGCTCGCGCAGATGCGACTTCTTGGTGGCGAGTTCCTGGATCACATCGAGGTTGCTCTCGCGGAAGCTGTGACCGGAACCATGCAGGAATCGTTCGATCCGCCCGAGCTCCTGATAGCGGAAGTGCGCCTCCCCCAGTCTGGTCAGCATCAGCCGTTCGTAGTCGACCAGTCCCCGCGCCAACTTGCGCGGCATCTTCCACATCAGTCGGCGGGCGACCACATTCGTCGAGGCCGCGACGTGACTGACCGCCTCGGCCATATCGCAGGCCGACTTGCCATAGCCGACCACCACGACCGATTTGCCGCGCGCCCACTCGACATCCAGGAACTCCGAGGCGTGCCCGATCTGCCCGCCTGCCTGCCGGAACCGCTCGACGCCCGGAAAGTCGGGCACCGCCGGCTCACTGAATATTCCGTTGGCGATGACCAGATGGTCGCAGGAGGTGCGGTGGACACCGAGGTGGTCGCGGATCTCCAGCAACCAACCACTGTCGACCGGATCGGCCGCGACCACCTCGGTGCCGAGGCGCAGACTCTCGCCGAAGCCGAAGTGCCGCACGTACCCGTCGAGGTACTGCTGCATCTGCTGCCCGTCGGGCACGCGCGGATAGTCGTCGGGCATCGGGAAGTCGGAGAAGTGATATGTGTGTTTGCTGTTCTGTGCGCGCAGGCCGGGATACCGGCGCGTCGCACTCCACACTCCGCCGACGTCCGGGGTCCGATCGAAAACCTCGACCGGAAAACCCTCTTGGCGCAACACCTTCGCGCAGGCGAGGCCTGCGATGCCCGCACCTACGATTGCGATGCGGTTCCCGCTCGTCATGGCACGGAGATTACGTCGCTCGCGCGAATGCGGCAAAGCCTCGGTGCGATTTCACGAAGTTGAACGGGGAGTGACTACAATCCTGGCCTTGTCGCGCGGCACAGTGGTGATATTGCGCACCCGTCCGCGCTCGCGTTTCGCCCCCTCGGGCGGGGCGAGGGTGTAACGGGAGAGGATCTCGCGCAGCACCGCGGTACCCTCCATCAGCGAGAATCCGGCGCCGATGCAGCGGCGCACGCCGCCGCCGAAGGGTAGCCAGGTATTCGGTTCGACCTCGCCGTCGAGGAAGCGCGACGGACGGAAGGCCCAGGTGTCGGGATAGTTGGCCGGGCTGCGATGCGCCAGCAGGATCGAACAGCTGACCACAGTGCCCGCGGGCAGCTCCCAGCCGCCGATGGTCATATCCCTGGTGAGTTTGCGGACCGCGCCGGGGATGACGGTGCGCATCCGCATCGCCTCCTTCATGACCGCCTCGAGCGCCTTGTCGTCATCGATGCGGACCGCTTCGTGAGCGTCGCGTTGTACCTGCGGGTTGACCGAGAGTTCGTGCAGCGCCCAGGACAGCGCAGCCGCGGTGGTTTCGTGACCGGCGAGCAGCAAGGTGATGAGTTGATCGCGCAGTTCGGGGTCGGTGAGCGGCGGATCGGACTCGCTATCGCCGCCCGCCTGCAATAGCCGGGACAGGACGTCGGTGCGTTCGTCCAGGTCGGGGGCGGTGCGCCGGGCCGTGATCTCGGCGTACAGCAGATCATCGATAGCGGCCATATTGCCGTGGAAGGACTTCCACGGCGGATACTTCTGCAGCACCGGTTTCATCAGGCCGATGTACTGCAGCGGCCCGATATCGACGATGCGACCCAGGCGCGGTGCGAGCGCGGCCCGAGTGCGCTCATCGGTGACGCCGAATACCACCCGCGTGATCACCTCGAGGGTGAGCGCGTTCATCCGGTCGAGGGTGACGACCATCGAACCGGGCCGCCAGCGTTCGACCTCCGCGGCCGCGATCTCGGCGACCAGATCCCGATAGCCGCGCAGGGCCGCGCCGTTGAATGCGGGCATGAGCAATCGGCGGGCCCGCGCGTGTTCGGCCTCGTCGGTCATCAGCACCGAATGCTCGCCCATCACCGGGCCGAGGATCTGATTGCCTTCGCCCGCGTGTAGGTCGCGTGGGTCGCCCGCGAAGATCTCCTTGATGTGTTCGGGGCGGGTGAATACCACGAGGTTCTGCGCGAACGGCGGCACATGCAGCGAGAAGACATCGCCGTAGCGCCGCCGTAGCGGCGGCAGCACCTGGGCGCGGTTACGGATGTACAGCAGGCCCTGCAGAAATGCGGGCATCGGCGGACCGGGTGGATACGCCGCAGTCATCGCTTCCCTCCGCATCCGGCGCCGGACGCATCGTTACGCCCGGTTCTCTGCACTGTTGCACAGTTGTCCGGTGTGACGGAAGACCCTGGGGCACAACGCCTGATCAGCGGCGCAGTCCGCCGTTCTGCGCACCATCCCGGACGCCGGACTCAACGCAGGGCGGGCGCCCCTGCCAATTCGACCGGCAGATCCTGCAACCCTCGGATGAGCATGCTCTCCCGCCAGCGCAATTCCCCATCGGCTGCCGCCAAGCGCAGCTCCGGATACTGCTCGACCAACCTCGTGATCGCGATGCGCGCCTCCAGCCGAGCCAGGCCGGCGCCGAGGCAGTAGTGGATGCCGTGGCCGAACGCCAAGTGGCCCGATGCGGAGCGCTGCGGGTCGAACTCTGCGGCGTCGCCGAAGTGCCGTTCGTCGTGGTTGGCCGAACCCAATGCGACGAGCACCATCTCGCCGGCGGGAATCTCGGTTCCGCCCAGCGTGATCGGTTCGGTGGTGTAGCGCAAGGTCGCGACATTCACCGGACCGTCGTAGCGCAGCATCTCCTCGATCAGGGCAGGCACCGCCTCGGTATTCCCGTGCAGCGCACGGTAGCGCGCCGGATCCGAGAGCAGGGTGAGCACGGTATTGCCGATCAGATTGACCGTGGTCTCGTGACCCGCGACCAGGATGAGGAACACCATGGAGATCAGCTCGTCGTCGGTGAGACGGTCGCCGTCGGCACTGGCGGTGATCAGGTCCGATACGAGATCCTCCCCCAACCCCTCGGCCCGCCGCCGCGTGATCAGCCGCTCGAAGTAGTCGGCGATCGCGTCGGTCGCGTGCCGGACCTCCTCTGGAGTCGCGGTCGATATCTCGACGATGATGCGCGACCACTCCCGGAAATCCGCGCGATCGGCCACCGGCACACCGAGTAGTTCACAGATGACGGTGATGGGCAGCACAAACGCATACTCCGACAACAGATCCACCGGGCCCGCGCCGTCTACGGCGATCCGGTCCAGGAGCTCATCGGCGATCGCCAGCACGCGCGGGGCCAGCGCCTCGATCCGAGCGGGTGCGAATGCGGGGACGACCAGTCGGCGCAGTCGGGCGTGCGCCGGCGGATCGGTATTCAGCAGGTGGTAGCTGATCCGGGCATTTACCGCCCCGACGCCGGTGTCACCGGTGGGCAGACCACGGGCCTTGCGGCTGGCGTCGGTGCGCGGGTCCTTGCGGATGGCCGGATGACGCAGCACCTCGCGCGCAACGTCCAGATCCACCACCAGCCAAGCGCGAACGCCGCTGTTCAACTCGATGGGGTGCACGGGGCCTTCGGCGCGCAGCTCCTCGTAGAAGGCATACGGTGTACGAAAGAAATCCTGCGGCAGCTTTCTCATTCGACGGCCCTTCCCCGTTCGCGAGTTGTCTTGCGCCCCTTCGATAGTGGCACGCGATAGCGATCTCGACCACCCGCGCGTCGACCGCGGCGACCGAATCTGACCAAAGGATGACCGTCGCGCGCGCCGCATCCACCAAAAGGATGACCGCGATCGTCTGCCGGGGCACGGCCACGGCCGGGCCGATACTCTCCGCGGATGGGATCGATTTCTGCCGTCCTGCGCGGAGCCCGGATCGCGAATTCGTTCGCCTTCGGGTTGCAGGGCTTTTTCTTCGCGGTGGTGCTCACCGAACTGCCCCAGCAGAAGGATCGCTTCAGCCTGTCCGATGGCCTGATCGTCGGTGCGGTGGTGCTGGTTTCGATCCTCGCCGGCGTCGGCAGCGTGGCGGCCGAGCAGGTGGCCACGCGGTGGTCCAGCCGGGCCACGGTGCGGATCGGACTGCTGGGCATCACGGTCACCGGATGCGCCATCGCGCTGGCCCCGAATATCCCTGTGCTGGCGATCGCCCTCGGGTGCTACGGAATCGCGGTCGGCATTGTCGATGCGAGCACGAATATGCAGGGTGTATTCATTCAGCACGGGTATGGGAAATTCATCTTGTCCTCGTTTTACGGGGCGTGGAGTGCCGGATCGATCCTCGGCGCGCTGTTCGTATCCGCCTGCGAGGCATTGGACGTCACGCTGCGCGAATCGCTGTTGGCGGCAGCGGGCGTAGTTCTCATCGTCGGGTTGGTGACCGGCCAACGCCTGCTCGGCGCCGCGGAGGCCGAGGCCGGACCAGCGGAGGTGGCAGACAGCGAATCCTCAGCATCCGGGATGGTTCCGCTACGCATGTACCTCGCCTTCGGCATCGCGGCATCGCTCGTTTTCGCGATCGATCTCGCCGTCAGCAACTGGTCGGCGTTGTATCTGAAGGAGGATCTGCTCGCCAGTTCGTCCACTGCGGCGTTGGCGTTGGCGGTCTATCAGTGCGCGTCGCTGGCCGCCAGGCTGAGCGGGGATCTGTGGGTGCGGCGCCTCGGCGGACGCCAGGTGGTGCGCATCGCGGGGGCGATCGGCGTGCTCGGGCTGGCCGTCGCGGTGGTCGCACCCGGGCCCGTGGTCGCGATTATCGGCTTCCTGATAGGCGGTTTCGGTACCGGCGTCGTCGCACCGCTGTGCTTCAGCGAGGCCGGACTACTGACCAGCGGACGGCAACTCGACGCACTGATCGCGCGCCTGAATCTCTTCAACTACGTTGGCACACTCGTCGGCGGCGGGCTGGTCGGCGCGATTGCCGCCGGGTTCGGCCATCGGATCGGTTTCGTGACCCCCGTCCTGTTCATGGCAATCGTTATCGGACTCGCACGTGTATTCCATTCCCGTTCCGAACCGGATGAGCTTTCCGCTTCCAACGGAGGCCGTGCTGTACTGGACACATGAGCAACATCCCAGTCACCGTCGACCGGGCCGGACTATGGGACGCCGAGGCCCTCAGTGACGTTGCGGCCGCGACCTTTCCACTCGCCTGTCCACCGCACGCCACCGCGGACGATATCGAGATCTTCATCGCCGAGGTGCTCTCCGGTGAACGCTTCGGCGAGTATCTGACCGACCCCGCCCGGACCGTGCTCAAGGCGGTCGCGGGCGGCGATATCGTCGGCTACGCGATGTTGCACTACGGTGACCCGGCCGATCCCGACGTCGCCAAGGCCGTCGACCTGCGGCCGGCCGTCGAGATCAGCAAGATGTATGTACTGCCCGGTCACCATGGCGCCGGTGTCTCGAAAGCACTGATGAACGCATCGCTGGAGCAGGCTCGCGAGGAGGCGGTGGCCGGGGTGTGGCTCGGGGTCAACGAGGACAACGAACGCGCCCAGCGGTTCTATCTCAAGCACGGGTTCGAGTGGGTCGGTACCAAGACCTTCACCGTGGGTAGCCAGGTGCATCACGATTTCGTAATGCGCCGAGTTTTCTGACCCGCTCAGGCCACGAAATCGACCAACGCCGCATGGAAGCTCGGATCCACGACGGCCATCAGGTGATCGCCGGGCACGATCCGCAACGTCGCGTCGGGCAGTGCGGCCGCGAGTCGATCGGGCTCGGCGGCGAACGGATCCCTATCGCCCGCCAGTACCAGGCTCGGCATGGTGATCTCGGCCAGGGTCTTTATCGGCTCGTCGTCCAGGCCGGTCGCGACCGCCTCGATGGCATCGCGGTCGGCGCGCACCGCCTCGGCGAGGATCCGGAACATCATCGCGATCGGTGGTGTGCCCGCGCCGTCACCGCGCATGGCAGCGCGCAGATCGTCGATATCGATGACGCGCCGGTCGACGCCGCCGCAGTCGAGCACACCGGAGCCGATGCCGCCCACTGCCAGCTTGCGCACCCGCTCATCCGTTCCCGCCACCAGCAGCGAGATGATCGCGCCCATCGAATAGCCCACCTGCACAACATCATCGAAACCCAGCTCGTCGTAGAGCGCGGTGACGTCACGCGCCATCCCCGCCCATGAATACCGCGCCGGATCATGGGGCTTCTCGGAACGACCGTGTCCGCGCGCATCCAGTGACACCACGGTGTGCCCGGCCGCCTGCAGGGCGCCGACCACCCCGGTGGCCATCCAGTTGGCATTCGTATCGGCCACTACCCCGTGCTGCAGTACGACCGGGATGCCCGCGCCCTCCCACATGCGGTAGTTGAGCTCCAGCCCATCCCAGGTCTTGAACGTCGTCATGACCGGATCGTAGTCCGACCCATGGGTTGACAAGTTCTGCATGTTCAGTCTCTACTGAACATATCAGTCTTTGCAGAACATCAGGAACTCAAGGAGCATCATGACCACCGCCGCGATCCGCACCAAGGGCCTGACCAAGCACTACGGCAAGCATGTCGCACTCACCGATCTGAACCTCGAGGTCGGCCAAGGCGAGGTGTTCGGGTTTCTCGGGCCCAACGGTGCGGGAAAGTCCACCACCATCCGCATCCTGCTGGATCTGATCCGACCGACTTCGGGCCGTGTCGAGGTGTTCGGCATCGAGCCACGCGTCGGTGGTGCGCAATTGCGCAGGCGCATCGGTTACCTACCGGGCGAACTTCAGATCGAGGGTCGAAATACCGCTCGTGACCTGCTCGCCTTCCTCGCCGATCTGCACGGCGATGTCGCACCGGATCGGATCACCGACCTGGCCGATCTGCTCGATCTGGACCTGTCCAAGAAGGTCGGCGCGATGTCCAAGGGCAATAAGCAGAAGGTCGGCATTATCGCCGCCTTCATGCACAACCCGGACCTGCTGATTCTCGATGAACCCACTTCCGGACTGGATCCGCTACTGCAGCAACGCTTTCTGGATCTCGTCGGGGCGGCCAAACGCAACGGGCAGACGGTGTTCATGTCCTCGCACATTCTCAGCGAGGTGCAGCAGACCGCCGATCGGGCGGTCATCATGCGCGCCGGCCAACTGCTCGGCACCGAGAATGTCGAGGATCTGCGCAGGCGTTCGCCGCGCTCGGTCGAATTGGTCTTCGGCGAGGACATTTTCGGCGACGACTTCGCCGGACTGCCCGGCGTGCGCGATCTGACCGTCGACGGAAAAACACTGCGCTGCACCACCGAAGGCGAGGTCGACGGTCTGTTCAAGACAGCCGCGAAATACCAACTGGTGAGCGTGCTGTCCACCGAGCCGGATCTCGAACAGATCTTCTTCAGCCGCTATGGCCGCTGATCACCCATCGTCCGAATCATCTATCGCACAGGAGAATTCGTCATGACTCGCTCGGTCTTCACGCAGACCTTGACCGAACAGCGGCGCGGCCTGATCGGCTGGTCGATCGGCTTCGCCGTCATCCCGATGATGTACCTGCCGTCCTACCAGTCGCTGAAGGAGCAGGGCTCGCTCGATATCGAGCAGAACACGATGTACGAGGCCATGGGCATCAGCGATTTCGCCAGCGCCAGCGGATATTTGAACGCGACGGTCTACTCGCTGATGGGACTGTTGCTGATGCTGATCTTCACGGTCACCTTCGCCAGCCGTTCGGTGACGCAGGAGGAGAACGGAATACTGGATCTGCTTCTCGCACAACCGATCAACCGGATGAACCTGCTGCTGCAGCGATTCGCCGCACTGGCCGTACAGACCGCGATCGCGACCACCGTGCTCACCCTGAGTGTTATCGCCGGGGCCGAGCAGGGTGGGCTGGAGGTACCCACCGGCAATATCGTGGCCGCCAGCGCGGGGCTCGGATTGCTGGCACTGGCCATCGGCGCGACCACGCTGCTGATCGGCGCGGCCACCGGAAAGCGTTCGGTGACACTGGGTTCGGCGTCACTGATCGCGGTGGCAGGCTATCTGGCCAATAACCTCGGCGGTGATTTCGTGCGCAAGCTGTCGCCCTTCTACTGGGCCAAAGGGGGCGCGCCGCTGGTACACGGCTGGAACGGTATCCACCTGGTGGTGCTGGTCGTCGTGGCCGCGGTCGCCCTGGTGCCGGCGCTGGCCGCCTTCGATCGCCGCGATCTGGCGGTCTGATCGACCGATACGGGGCGGCCCGACACGGTCCGCCCCGTTCACCGCTCTCCGCAATCCGGAAGGGATACTTCTCCGATGGGCACCACCGACAACGAGCAGACAACCGGACCGACCCCGGAAAAGTTGGCATTCGTCGAGGATTTCGCGCTCGTACTGGAGCGGATGGGCCTGGTCCGGATGACGGGTCGGGCCGCTGGGTGGTTGCTGGTCAGTGATCCGCCGGAGCAGACCTTCGGCCAGATCGCGGATGCGCTGCAGGCGTCCAAAGGTTCCATCTCGTCGGCATTGAAGACGCTTGTCACTATGCGCTGGGTGGACAAGGTCTCCAAGCCTGGCGATCGCAAGGACTACTACTCGATCCGGCCCGGAATTCTGCCGGAGCTGACCCGTCAGCAGAGCGGCATGTACACCGACCTCACCAATATGACCGCGCGCGGACTCGCACTATTCGACGACCCGAATGGTGCTGACGCCGAACGGGTTCGGGATATGCACGAATTCTTCGTGTGGATGGGCAAGGAACTGCCCGCGCTGATCGATCGGTGGTATACCGAACATCGCTCCTGAATCAGGCCAGCAGTTTCGCCTTCAGTGCCGCGACATCGGTGGCCGACAGCTTCAATCCCGCACGGACATAATTGTCGAAACTGCCGTAGCTCTGGTTCGCCTGGTCGAACGCGGCATCCAGCCATGCGGCCGAGACGCCGTTGAGCGGATCGTTCGGGCTGGCATTGCGGTACTGATTCGACAGCAGGTAATCCTGCGTGACGGTGTCGCGGTCCACGCCGAGGATGGTCAGCAGGACCGCGGAGGTCCAGCCGGTGCGGTCCTTGCCCGCGGTGCAGTGGAAGAGGACAGCGCCGTCGGTGTCGATGATGTCGCGCAGCACCGAGGCGAAGGCCTCGTTCGCGCCCGGCGCGGTGATGATTGCGCGGTACAGGTCGTCGCCGCCGGTGAGGGTGGTGACCAGGGTTTGCGGCGGCGCCTGACCGATGACGTCGTTCCAGTTCGCGACCGCACCAGCGGGCAGTCGATCGGCCGCGATGGTCCGCTCGTAAACGGTGCGCAGATCGTCGACCACCCGCACCTGACGGTCGGTCAGCACAGCCAGATCGGCCGGAGTCGCATTGTTGAGCTGACCGGTGCGGTAGACCAGCCCGCTGCGCACCCAGTGTCCGTCGGTGGTGCGGTAGCCGCCCGCGTCACGGCCGTTCTGCACGCCCTGCAGATTCAGTGCGCGGTCGACGGCGACCGGATCGGCGACGCTGACCGGATCGGCCAGTGCGACGCCTGCCACCGGCCCGAAGGCGACGGTCAGACCGGCAGCCAGCGCGACCGGGACTCGAACGGAACGACGGACCACGACTGCTCCGATCACGCGGCGACTTCGAAGCGCGAAAGCGCCAGCAGACGCGAAATCGCACGCAGGTACTTCTTGCGGTAACCACCGTCGAGCATCTCCGTGGAGAAGATCTCGTCCAGCTTCGCACCCGAAACCGTCACCGGCACGCTCGCGTCGTACAGCCGGTCGGCCAATACGACGATCCGCAGTGCGACCGCCTGATCGGTCACCGGATGCACATTCGAAATGAATACCGACGACACCCCGGAGATCAGCGCACCGTACTTCGACGGGTGCAGTGTGCTCAGATGCTTCAGCAGCGCGTCGAATTCATCGAGCGTGGAACCCGTTGTGGCACACGCGCGTTCGGTGAGCAGTTCCGGTGAGGTTGGTTCGGGAGCGGGCGGCAGATCGCGGTGCCGGTAGTCCGGACCGTCGACGCGCACGGGCTCGAAGATCGAACCGAGCTTCTTGATCTCGCGCAGGAAGTCCTGGGCGGCGAAGCGGCCCTCCCCCAGCTGGCCGGGCAGGGTATTGGAGGTGGCGGCGATGGAGACGCCGCGCGCCGACAGCTCGGTCAGCAGCCGCGAGACCAGCATGGTGTCGCCGGGATCGTCGAGTTCGAATTCGTCGATGCACAGCACGCTGTTCGCCGCGAGTCGCTCGACGGCATTGTTGAAGCCAAGTGCGCCAACGAGATTGGTGAGTTCACCGAAGGTGCCGAAGGATTTCGGCGCCGGCGCGCTGTGGAAGATGGAGGCCAGCAGGTGGGTCTTGCCGACGCCGAAGCCGCCGTCGAGGTAGAGCCCGGCGCCGCTGATCGGTTTCTTCTTCCCGAACAGGCTCTTCTTGTTCGCCGCCTGATGGATCTTGGCGACCTGACCGGCGAAATCCTCGGCCTTGCGGACCGCGGCCGCCTGGGTCGGCTCCTTGGGATCGGGAATGTAGGAGGCGAAACTGACCTCGTCGAACATGGGCGGTGGCACCATCTGGGCGACCAACTGGTCCGCCGGAACCTCCGGATGGCGATCGACAAGGCGCTCTTGCATGCTGGAAGCCTAATGACGTGGTGTGATCTTTCTTCATGCAGCGTATCCACAATGCGATCCAGCTCACAGGACTGAGCCGGGACGAGCTCGCCGACCTGTACGCCTACCCCACCGAACTCGAGGCTCCTTGGGTCCGCGCCAATTTCGTCTCCAGCATCGACGGCTCCGCCACCAGCGGCAATGTCTCCGAAGGCCTCGGCACCCCGGCCGACAAAACCGTCTTCATGCTGTTGCGCCAATTGGCCGATGTGATCGTGGTCGGCGCGGGTACCGCACGAGCGGAGAACTACGGCGGCGCCGGCACCGACCCGGTCTTGCGGCGCGTACTGTACGACCGCGGCATCGGCGGACACCGCGACGGGGCGCCGCCACCGATCGCCGTTGTCACCGCGAGCGCTTCGCTGGAGCCGGGCGCGCGGCTGTTCACCGAGACCGAAGTTCCGACGCTGATCATTACGACCAGCACTGCGCCGGAGGATCGCAAACAACAACTCGCCGATGCGGGCGCGCACGTCATCGAGGCGGGCGGTGTCGCGATCACCCCGCAGGGCCTGCTCAACACACTCGCCGACCTCGGGCTGCGGCGCGTGCTGTGCGAGGGCGGTCCGCATCTGTTCGGCGAGTTGCTGGAGGCGGATGCGGTCGACGAACTGTGCATCACCACCGCACCGATCCTGGTGGGCGGTACCGCGCGCCGAATCTCGCTGTCGGCACACGAGTTCCGGGTACCGATGGTGCGCAGGCATATCCTGCTCGACGACGACGGCACCGTGCTGACCCGCTGGACCCGTTCATGAACAAACCGCACGAACCTGGCAGGCTGTAGCGCATGCGCTGGACTCGGGCCGTCGTGCTGGCATCGACACTCTCGATCATGATCGCCGGATGCGGTGCGGGACCTTCCGATCGCCCCGGCGTCGCCGTCGAGCGCGCACCGCAGGGCGGGGCGGGGCCGCACCCGACCACGGTCATCGCGCCGCCGCCGGATGCCGGTGTCCCCAAAACCGATTTGACCTGGCGCGATTGCACCACGCCCACACTCGACCTACTCGGCCTCGGCCCCGCGCCATCCGGCCTGGTCCTGGACTGTGCCGAATACACCACCCCGATCGATTCGACCGGCGGCGTGCTCGGCAACTTCCGCACCGGTGCCATGCGGGCCCGGCTGCCGCAGACCCCGACCGATGTCGCGCCGCTGGTCATCACCTCCGGCGCGGACCGCTCCTCCACGGCGACACTGGCCGGGCTCGCCGTCGGCGCCGGCAACGGGCTGCTGGCCGGCCGCCCGATCGTCGCCGTGGACCGGCGCGGTCTCGGCACCTCGCAACCGATCGACTGCATGACCGCCGAGTCCCGCCGCGGCCTGGCCGACAACGGGCAATTCGGGCCGGGCGCAAACGATCCCGTCGAAGCGGTGACCGGATTCAGCCAGGACGCCACCATCGCCTGCCGCGACTTCCTGCAGCCCTATGAGGGCACCTTCGACGCACCGCACGCCGCCGATGACATCGAGCAGTTGCGCAGGCAGTGGCAAGTCGACCGGATCGACCTGCTCGGTTCGGGCAACGGCGCGAAGGTCGCGCTCAGCTATGCGCGCAAATTCGGCGACCACCTGGCGCGCCTGGTGCTGGACTCACCGGAAGCCGTCGGCACCGACGCTGTCACCCGCACCGAACAGCGCGTCCAGGGCGCGGAGGCCGCGGTAACTGCATTCGCCCAGCGTTGTACCGGCCTCGGCTGCTCACTCGGTGCCGACCCACGCGCGGCGATCATCGATCTGGTGCGCAAGGCGAGCAGCGGCGGACTCGGTGATATCTCCGCGAATGCGCTGCTGACCGGGTTGTCGGGCTTCCTGGCCGGTCCACGCGACCAATCCGCGCATATCGCCGAACTCGCCGACGCACTCTCGGCCGCCGGGCGCGGCGATCGCGGCCCGCTCGGGACGCTGATCCAGCGCGAAACCGCCGCCACCGCGGCCGACGGCCAGTTCGTCAACCGCTGCACCGACAACCAGCTGCCGCCGAGCCCCACCAAGGCCAAGGAGCTCGCGGACACCTGGGGCACCAAATATCCGGTCTTCGGCAGGTCTGCCGCGATCGGGATGATGGCATGCGTCGCCTGGCCGGTCAGCGCCGCACCGCCGCTGCCGGAGAAGCTGGACCTGCCGGTTCTCGTGCTCGGCGGGATCGCGGATCCGTTGGTCGGCGACGGCGGTCAAGCCTCGGTGACCGGTGCGCTCGGCGCCGCCGGTGCGCGTAAGGCCGCGATCACCTGGCAGGGTTGGGGACATCCGGTTTTCGCCCATTCCGGTTGTGCGCAGCGGGCTCTGATCGACTACCTGAAAGACGCCAAGCTGCCTGCTGATGGCACCGCTTGCCCCGCATAAGCGAGTACATCAAAGGCACAGCCCCCTTGGGGGATATGACGGAGCCGAGCGCCAGCCAGGCGCGGTCATATCGGCGAGCGCAGCGAGCGCATCAAATGGCACAGCCCCCTTAGGGGATATGACGGAGCCGAGCGCCAGCGAGGCGCGGTCATATCCCCTAACCTCGGCGCGCCAGGTAGGTCCAGGCAACCGTCGTGTGCGGATCCGGTGTACCGTGCCCCAGTGTTACTTCGACAGCTCGAGCCTCGCACCGCTCGCACCACCGCCGAGGTGATCAAGTTCGCACTCTGGCCGCTCGCGGTCATGACTGTGCTCAACCGGGTCTTCATCAAGGCAGTCAACGGGTTCATCACCGATGACTTCAAACCGGTCTACAACGCGTCGCTGGCGTTCCTCAACCACCGACCGGTGTACACCGCGAATTACAATCTGGTGGATCCGCACTACCTGTATCCCCCGAGCGGCACGCTGCTGATCGCGCCTCTGGCGCTGATCGATCCGGAGAAGTCGCGCTGGTGCTTCATCCTGTTGAATGCCGCCGCCATCGTCCTGGCCTGGTATCTGCTGCTCAAGCTGTTCAAGTTCACGGTGTCGTCGGTGGCGGCGCCGGCCCTGCTGCTGGCCATGTTCAGCTCCGAAACCGTCATCAACACACTGGTTTTCACCAATGTGAACGGATGCGTGCTGCTGGCCGAGGTGGCCTTCATCATGCTGCTGCTCGCCCGGCGGGATCTGTGGGCCGGCGCGATATTGGGTTTGAGTATCGCGGTGAAACCGACGCTCGCACCGCTGGTGCTGATCGCGGCGGCGCGCGGGCAGTGGAAGGTGTTCTACACCGCTATCGGTGTCCCGGTCGCGCTCACCGCTGTCGCGTGGCCACTGTCGAAGGACGCGGACAAGTTCTTCACCCGGACGGCGCGCTACATCTTCGAATCCCGGGACTACTTCAACAGCGCGATTGTCGGCAATGCGGCGTACTACGGTCTGCCGCTGTGGCTGACCTGGGGTATTCGCATCGTGATGGGCGTAGTGGTAGCCATCTCGCTGTGGCTGCTGTACCGCTACTACCGCGACGACGAATTGTTCTTCGTGACGACCTCGTCCGGTGTGCTGATGACCGCGTCGTTCCTGCTGTCCTCACTGGGGCAGATGTACTACTCGATGATGCTGTTCCCGCTGCTGATGTCGGTTGTACTGCGTAATTCGGTGCTGCGGAACTGGCCGGCGTGGCTGGCGGTCTTCGGATTCATGTCCTACGACAAGTGGCTCTCGGACCGCTGGCAGGGCCTCGGCCGCAATCTGGAGTATCTGCGCATCACCTTCGGCTGGGGTCTGCTGCTGATCGTCATAACGTGTGTGCTCGGCGATCGGTATCTGGCGGCACGACGGGAGGGTCGGCTGCAGTTCGGAATCGATCCGGAGTGGATGCGCTCGGCGCCGGATTCGCGGGCTGCTGCCGTGGACGCGCCGCTGGTTGTCGAGCCGGAGACGGCATACGAGAGCACTCCCGGCGAGGCGGCGAACGGCAGCGAATTGCTCGATGACCCGCGGGCGAGTGCGCTCAAGTAGCGACGGGACAGGCGGCGCAGGCGGCGAAAACCTATTAGCGTGGAGCAATGAGTTCTGACGCCGACACGTCCTTACCCGTACCCCAGATCCAGCTGACCCCACAGGAGTGGAAGGCCAAGCTGAATCCGGAGGAATACGCGGTGCTGCGACAGGCCGCGACCGAACGCCCGTTCACCGGCGAGTACACCGACACCAAGACCGAGGGCGTCTATGTGTGCCGGGCGTGCGGGGCCGAATTGTTCCGCAGCGCCGAGAAATTCGATTCGCATTGCGGTTGGCCGTCATTCTTCGACCCGGCGAAGTCGGAGGCGGTCATTCTGCGTTCCGACGACACACTGGGCATGCACCGGGTCGAAGTGCTGTGCGCGAACTGCCACAGCCACCTCGGCCACGTCTTCGAGGGCGAGGGATACAACACGCCCACCGATAAGCGCTATTGCATCAACTCCATCGCCCTGCAACTGCACCCCTCGGGCAGTGCAGCGGAGTAGAACGACTGCGGCGCTGAGCGAAAGATACAGACCGACCGGCTTGTTGCGCATGCCCCGAAAAACTGGGGCATGCGCCATCGGTCAGTAGCTCAGGGCAGCGCGGCGATGAGCTTTTCGATTTCGACGCGGGGGCCGGTGAAGAAGGGCACCTCTTCGCGCACGTGCAGGCGGGCCTCGGTGGCGCGCAGATCACGCATGAGGTCGACGATGCGGTGCAGCTCCGGTGCCTCGAAGGCGAGGATCCACTCATAGTCGCCGAGCGCGAAGGAGCTGACGGTGTTGGCGCGCACATCCGGGTACCCGCGTGCGGCCTTGCCGTGGTCGGCGAGCATCTTGCGGCGCTCGTCGTCGTGCAGCAGATACCACTCGTAGGAGCGCACGAACGGGTAGACGCAGATGTAGTTGCCCGGATCCTCACCGGCCAGAAACGCCGGAATGTGGCTCTTGTTGAATTCGGCGGGACGATGCAGCGCCACATTGCTCCAGACCGGCGCGCTGGCCCGGCCCAGTTCGGTGGTGCGCCGGAAATCCGCGTACGCCGACTGCAGATCCTCGACCCGCTCGGCATGCGACCAGATCATGAAATCGGCATCGGCGCGCATCCCCGCGACGTCATAGATGCCGCGAACCACGACATCACGCTCTGCGAGCCCATCGAAGAACGCCCGCGCCTCCTTGATGGCGGCCTCACGGTCGTCCCCCAGCACACCCGGCTGCACCTGGAACACCGAGAACATCAGGTAGCGGATGGTGGAATTGAGTGCTTGATAGTCGAGTCGCGCCATGATTCCCATCGTGCCACTGCGCCGAATCGATGCATCCGTGCGGGCCGTTCCCGACGCGGATGCGCGCGCCGTATCTCCGCGATCACACCGCCGTGAGCAGCGCGACGCAGCGCGGATCAGATCGCCGCGGCTCAGGTCAGGGCACTGCAACCCGGTCGCATCGTCGATCTGGACGCCGCGGGTCGGGACCGACCACCGGAAGTCGAACAACGCGGCGCGGCACCGATCACGATGCCGGAGCTCGGATCCGGCGCTGGCAATCCATAGTCGCGGTCCGTGCCGTGGCTCAGATCATGGCGCTTCCCACCCGGTAGTCGCATTGCGCAGTGCAGCGCCATCAAGACACCGCAGCTCGAGGTGCTGCCTACCCGGCAGCCGAACTGGGTGGGGCTGCGCGGATCAGGCGGCGGTGTGGGTCAGGGTGGTGGCTACGCGGTGGGCGGCGGCGGTGCCGGAGGCTACGCAGGCGGGGACGCCGACGCCGTGAAGGTAGGCGCCTGCTATCGCGAGGCCCTCGAAATCGGCTGTGATGGATTCGATTTCGGCTATGCGGTCGAGGTGGCCGGGGGCGTATTGGGCGAGGCCGCCGGGCCAGCGCTGAACAACGGCCGAGATCGGTTCGATGGTGGCACCGGTGACGGTGGCGAGGTCTTCGGTGGCGGCATTGATGAGTTCGGCGTCGGACCAAGCCTGGGTGGAGTCGTCGCCGAATTTACCGAATGAGGCTCGGACGGCGGCGGTTTCGCGTTGGGCGAGGTGGGTCCACTTGCGACTGGACAGGGTGAAGGCCTTGGCGCGCAAGGGTTCTCCGGTGGCGACCAGGATGCCGGAGTTGTGCGGTAGCGCGGTGTCACGCGGAAGGGCCAGGGCCACAACGACAGACGAGGACAATTCGATGCCGTCGGCGGCCGATGCGGCGGCGGGCGCGAAGGGGCGCAGCAGGTTCGCGGTCACGGGCGCGGGGGCGGCAAGCACCACTGCGTCCACCGCGCCGATCGGTTCGAGTACCCAGCCGTGGGTCGCGCGGCTCAGGTGGGTGGCCGAGGTCGCGGTGATGAATTCCGCCTCGGATTTGGCGGCCAATGCGTCGAGGAGCACCCGGTAACCGCCGCGAAGGCCGCCGAAAACCGGCGTGTTCGAGGGTGGCGGCATCGCGGCGGCGACCGCCTGGGTGAGGCTGGACGCGCCGTTGTCGAGTGCGGCGGCCAGCGTCGGCAGTGCGGCGCGCACCCCGATGGAGCGCGAACTGCCCGCATAGACGCCGCCGAGCAGCGGGTCGACGCTGCGCTCGGCGACCTGTGCGCCGAACCGGTCGGCGACCAGGCTGTAGACGTCGACGTCGGCGTCCGGATACCAGGCCAGCGGCCGTCGCGTCTCCGCATCGATCCGCTCGAGCGTCTCGGCATCGACCAACCCGCGCATCGACTCGGCATCCGACGGAATGCCCATCAACGTGCGTTCCGGTAGCGGATGCGCGCTGCCCTGCGCCCAGACCAGCGGCCGCAACCCGGCGGGCACCACCAACTCCGATTCCAGCCCGAGCTCGCGCAGCAGCGCGGGTACCTCCGGCCGCCGCCCGACGAACGCCTCCGCCCCGAGATCCAAGGGCTCCCCGGCCAATTCGCCGGTATAGAGAATCCCGCCCAGCCGCGCGCCGCGATCGACGACCACGATCTCCGCCTGCGTCCCCAGCAGCCCCCGTAACCGGTACGCCGCGACAAGCCCGCTGATCCCGCCACCGACCACCGCGATTCTCATGTCGCGACCGTAGCCCGCCGGCGGATCCGCACCGACCACACCCCTGAACTTCGTGACCGAGCACACGGTCGGCGCCCCGAGTCCGCGGACCGGGCGGGTGTTTTCAACGGTCGCCGCGCAGCTGCGCCCGGATCTCGGGCTTGAGCACCTTGCCGATTTTCGAGCGCGGCAGATCGGGCCAGATCTCCACCTGCTTGGGAGTTTTCACCCCGCCGAGTCGCGCCTTGGTGTGCTCGCGCAGTTCGTCGGCGGTCGCGGTATGGCCGAGGTTCAATTGCACGACGGCGGTGACCCGCTCACCCCACTTATCGTCGGGAAGTCCGATGACCGCGCAGTCCTGGACCGCCGGATGCGTCAGCATCGCCTGTTCGACCTCGGCGGAGTACACGTTGAATCCGCCGGTGATGATCATGTCCTTGGCCCGGTCGACGACGTAGAGGTAGTTGTCGGCATCGAGGTAACCGATGTCCCCGGTGTGATGCCAGCCGTACCGCGACACCTCGGCGGTCGCATCCGGATTCTTGTGGTACCCGGCCATCACCAACGGACCCCTGACCACGATTTCGCCGCGCTCACCCGCGGGCAGCAGGTGGCCCTCGGCATCCATGACGGCCACCTGGGTGAGCGGGGTCGGCCGTCCGGCCGATGACAGTCGTTCGGTGGCGATCGAGCCGTCGGGACGGAAGTGATCTTTCGGCGCCAGCGTAGCAACCATCATGGGCGCTTCGGACTGTCCGAACAGCTGGCCCATGACCGGGCCGATCCGATCCAGCGCCGCGGCCAGCCGGGCCGTCGACATCGGCGCGGCGCCGTACCAAAGGCACTGCAGCGAACCGAGATTCGCTTCCGACAGCGCCGGATGATCCAGCAGCATGTAGATGAGTGTCGGCGGCAAGAAGGTGTGGGTGATCCGGTGCCGCTCGATCAACGTGAGAAATTCACCGAGATCCGGGGCGGGCATCACCACGATCTCACCGCCGAGGGTCAGGATCGGAAAGCACAGCACGCCCGCCGCGTGGGTCAGGGGTGCCAGTGCCAGGTAGCGGGGCCGAAGTTCGAATGGATAACTCATCAGCGTCAGCGCGGTCATCGCCTCGATATTGTGGCCGGTGAGCCGGACCCCCTTCGGCCGTCCGGTCGTGCCTCCGGTGCCGACCAGCATGGCGAGTTCGTCGATCGGCTCGACCTGCGTCGGATCGGCCGGACATTCGCGCACCCAGTCCTCGAAACTTGTTGCGTCGGCGGCATTTCCGTCCAAACAGACGAGGGTCCGCAGTCCGGGTAGTTGCGGTGCGATGGCCGAAACGAGTGGCGCGAAGGCGGATTGGAATATCAGGCAGGTGCAGTCGAAAAGGTCGAGCAGTTCCCGATTCTCCGCCGCCTCGTTGCGCGGATTGATCGGACACCACACCGCGCCTGCGCGGGCGATGCCGAAAACGCAGGCGAAGGCCAGTGTGTCGTTCGCCGACAGGATCGCGACCCGCTCGCCGGGCCGGATGCCGGATCGTGCCAGTGCCCCGGCGATGCGCCACGACAGCTGTTGCACCTGCGCATAGGTCAGCGTGCGCCCGTTCATGGTCAGGCAGGGCGCGGCGGCGCCGAGTGAAGCGCCCTTGTCGAGATAGTCGGTCAAACGCACGGTAATCCTCTGCGGAAGCTGTTGTGGAAGTGGCCGATTCGGGCCACGAGCAGCGCTGTGCACCCGTGGCCCGCGGCCGCGATCAACGATGCACGTTCAGGACCGGTTCGCTGACCAATCCGAAACCGCGCAGCACTCCGAGCAGTTCCCGATGACCGAAGGCCTGGCACGCCGAGGCGAACCCGGTTCGTTTCGGCGGCATCTGCAGCAGCGCATTCGCGGCAAATGCCTGCATCAAGCCGGTTTGCTTGTAGTTGCAGTTCCCATAGATCACACAGTGGGCGCGCGCCAGCGGTCCGGACGCGTGCACGGAATCGAGCGAGGTGTTGATGCGCGGGTTCTCCCGCGGCGGCATCTCGTCGCGTACCAGTGCGGCCTGTTCGGCCAGGACGCGGTATTTCTCCTGCACCGGAAGGTCTTTGACCTGCTCGACGACCGCCTGCACGATCTGCGGCACGCCCTGCATCAACGGCCGGTTGAAAACGCCGCCCAGCACCTTCACATTCGCGACTCGTGGATCGCGCTTGAACCACACCGGATGTGAGGTACCACCCCAGGGCAGTGCGAGCCCGATCTCATGCTGGCCCGGCACCACCACGTCGTAGAGTCCGGCATCCGCGGGCCACTCCACATACTGGTTCTGTTCGAGGTAGTAGGCCTTGGACAGCGCGGCATTGACCAGGATCGTCTTCGTGGACGCGACCGTCGGGAAACCCTTCCAGAAGACCTGGATATCGAGGGTGTCCAGACCGGGGGTTTCCAGGCAGATATTCGCCGCGATCTCGCCGGTGGTGTACATCTGCGCCACGCCCGGCGCGAGCAGCAGACCGCGCGCGGCCATCTCGGCGCCGTACTGCTCATCGCAGTCGATCAGCCAATCCTGTTCGCCGGTGGTGTCGAGGTAGTGGGTCCCCGCTGCCACGCAGGCCTGTACCACCTCGTGGCCGTATTGTGCGAACGGGCCGACAGTGTTGCAGACGACCCCGGCGCCACGAAACAGTTCGGTCAGCGTTGCGACCTCGTGGGAGACCTCGACGACCTCGTGCTCCACGGTTTCGATACCGGGGATCTTGTCGATCGCCTCCTGCAGCCGGGTCTTGTCCCGGCCCGCGGCGACGAACGGAATATTGAATTCGCGAAGGTATTCACAGACCAGACGGCCGGTGTATCCGGATGCGCCGTAGACGACGACGGGTTTGTCGGTGCTCATGAAATCTCGAACCTTTCGTTGTCGCAGTACTCACATGCCCATGCCGCCATCGACCGGTAGACCAGCACCGGTGATGAAGCGCGCGGCATCGGAGGCGAGGAACACCACTGCGTCGGCCATATCGGCAACCTCGCCGAGGCGTCCCTGCGGCGTCTGTTCGATGACGGCGCCGACGGCGGCTTCCGCAGTGGGGAACAAGCCGATCCGGGCGACATCGTCGGCCAACTGGGCACCCATCTCGGTCGGGACGAGTCCGGGATACACGCAATTCACCCGCACGCCGTAGCCGAGTTTCCCGGACTCCATCGCCGCGACCCTGGTGAGCCGATCCACCGCGGACTTGGTCGCCGAATACACCGAAATGCCGGGAAAGGCGATGGTCGCGGCGACCGAGGCGATATTCACGATGGCGCCACCGCGCCCCGCCGCGCCGCCGGGTCGCATCGCGCGCAACGCGTGTTTGATGCCCAATGCGGTGCCGAGCACATTGACCTCGAGCATCCGGCGCACTTCTTCTGGATCGAGATCGACCATGAGGCCGGTGATTTCGACGCCGGCATTGTTCACCACGATGTCCAGGCCGCCGAGCGTCGCGACGGTATCGGCGACCGCCTGCGTCCATTGCGTGTCATCGGTGATATCGAGCGGCACGAATTCGGCCGTCGCGCCGTCGGCTCGCAGCGCTTCCACGGTCTCCTTACCGAGATCCTCGCGCACATCGCCGATCGCGACCGCCGCTCCGGCGCGGGCCAGCGCCGCGGCCATACCCGCGCCGAGTCCTCGCGCACCACCGGTTACCAGGGCCGTGCGCCCGGTCAGGTCGTACCCACTCATCCGGCATCTCCTCCTCGAGATCGTCCATTCGGATTTCGCATTCGACTGATCGGATGCGATGTGGATCACAGTGTGCGCGCATGCTTGACGGTCGTCAAGACTTTTTTTGACAGTCGTCAAGCATTTCTTGCACGATCGTCAAACCAGCTGGTCGCCCATTACCGATACCGCGATACACTGGGCGAATTCACACGAGCGGTGACGGAGAGAAGCCACGATGACCGAAATCGTCGAGACCAGGCGGGATCGAATCGCGCGCCGACAGGTCGACAAGTTCGGCGAGCGACGCGCACAGCTGGCCGCCGCCGCACTGCACACCCTCGCCGAACTCGGCTATGCCCGGACCAGCCTGCGGGAGATCGCGCAGAAATCCGAGTTCACCCACGGAGTGCTGCACTACTACTTCAACGACAAGGTCGAGCTGATCACCCACGCGGTGCGGCAATACGAGCAGGTGTGCGTCACTCGTTACGACGACATCGTCGCCGCAGCGGCAACGGCCGACCAGCTCCGGCGCGACTTCGGCGCCGCAATGGCGGCCACCCTGGATGCCGACGCCCCACTGCACCGGCTCTGGTACGACTTGCGCAACCAGAGTCTGTTCGAGGAGTCCTTCCGCGATGACGTGCTCGAAATCGACGGCCATCGCGAGGAGATGATCCGCAACGTCGTCGACCGCTTCGCCGAGTTGTCGGGTCGACCGCTCCTGGTCCCCTCCGCCACGGCCTACGCCATCTTCGACGGCCTCTTCCAGCAGGCGCTGCTGCGCAAACTCGCCGGCCACAGCGATGCCGTAGACACACTCGCCATCGAAGCAGCCGCCCTGCTCGACGTGGTGATCGGACAGCGCAAGCCCTAGTCGGCCTCCGGAATTGCCCTGTCGCACAGCCATTTACGGCCGCACATCAGGCGCGATCCGCGCGACGGTTCCGTTACGTCATTCGTCTGCGGGTGGTCAAGGCGAACCGGGGATGATCAGGTCCACATGGTCGCGCGTGTTGTCGGTGGCGAAGTGCTCGTCTTCAGCGGCCATCCACTGCTCCCATAAGGGGAGGGTATGAGCACCGTCGCGTTCGAGACCGCGTGCCAGGCGCACCGCACGTGGAGTGTCGATCCATACCGCGAGCGATAGCCGATCGCGGACCACGGCGCGGGCCGAGGAGACGCCTTCGAGTATGAGCACTCCCCCGGGCCTGACATCGTGCCATTCGGCCAAATCCCGCTCGTCCCAGTCGTATCGCTGATATCGACCGACACGGCACTGGGCGATCGGCACCAGCACCTGCTGTTCGAGCCGCGGCCACCAGGGGAGTTCGTTGTTTCCAGCCGCGAAGTCGTCGACGTGTACCACCTGGGCATCGCACAGTGCCGCCAAAGACGCTGCGAACGTCGACTTTCCGGCTCCAGCCGGACCGTCCACCGCAACCAGGCGGGTCGAACCGAGTTGCGGCGCGCGGGCGGCGACCCGACCCGCGATCTCCTCGACCACCGGACGCCTACCCAGCAGCACCGGCCGACCGGTCGGTCACAGTTCGTGGACGAGTTGCACCAGGGCGGTCAGCACACTCGGATCGGTATCGGGCAGCACCCCGTGCCCGAGGTTGAAGATATGACCGGCCGCACCCATGGTGATCGCCTCATCGGCCTCGTGTGCGATACGCCGCGCCTCGGCCTCGACGGCAGCGGATCCGGCGAACAGCACGGCCGGATCCAGGTTGCCCTGCAACGCTTTTCCGGGTCCGACCCGACGCACCGCCTCGGTCAGCGGCACCCGCCAATCGACGCCGACGACATCGGCGCCGGCTTCCCCCATCGCACCGAGCAACTCACCGGTACCGACCCCGAAGTGGATCCGCGGCACCCCGGCCGCGGCGACCTCCGCGAATACCCGCTCCGAATGCGGCAGCACGAATTCGCGATAGTCGGCCAGCGAGAGCGCACCGGCCCACGAATCGAACAACTGGACTGCGTCCACACCGGCGGCCAACTGTGCCTGCAGGAAGGCGATGGTGATATCGGTCAGGACGCCGAGCAGCTCGTGCCAGGTCGTCGGGTCGGCGTGCATCATCGCCTTGGTGCGCTCGTGGTTCTTACTCGGCCCACCCTCGACCAGATACGACGCGAGCGTGAACGGCGCACCGGCGAATCCGATCAGCGGCGTATCGCCGAGTGCGTCGGTCAGCAGCTTCACCCCGTCGGTCACCGCGCCCACCTCTTCGGGCCGCAGCCGCGGCAGTGCGCGCACGTCCGCGATGTTGCGCACCGGTGCGGCGATCACCGGCCCGACGCCGGCCACGATATCGAGATCGATACCGGCGGCCTTCAGCGGAACGACGATGTCAGAGAACAAGATCGCCGCATCGACACCGTGGCGCCGGATCGGCTGCATGGTGATCTCACACACCAACTCCGGGTCGAAGCACGACTCCAGCATGCCGATGCCCTTGCGCAGTTCGCGGTATTCGGGCAGCGACCGTCCGGCCTGCCGCATGAACCACACCGGACGACGGCTCGGTGCGGCGCCGGTGGCGGCGGCCAGGAACGGGGCATCGGTCAACCGGCGACGGGTTTGAGTGCTCATCACCGCCTATCGTATGCGGCCCGCAAGGCCCGCTAGCGGCGCGCCTCCGACTGCGCCGGGCACGCAAGGTCTACCGTCGCTTCCGTGACACCGCTCGACTTCCGCGACGGAGCCGCACCGACCGAAGGACCCAACGGCGAGCCAGCTCAGTTTCGCGCCGCGGTCGATGCGATGGGCACCGCAACCGTGCACCCTCGAATCGAGCTGGCACCGATCCGGCCCCCACAACGCCTGGCACCCTTTTCGTACGCACTAGGCGCGGAAGTCAAACACCCCGAAACCAATGTGGTGCCGGTCGATTCCGAGGGCGATGCCTTCGGCAGGCTGATCCTGCTGCACGATCCCGAGGGCGGCGAGGCCTGGCACGGTGTCTTTCGTTTGGTTGCCTACATCCAGGCAGATATCGATGCGGCACTGGCCACCGACCCGCTGCTTCCCGAGGTCGCCTGGAGCTGGCTGGTCGATGCGCTCGAAACCCGCGGCGAACCGTTTACCGCGCTCGGCGGCACCGTCACCTCCACCAGTTCGGTGCGCTACGGCGATATCGCCGGACCGCCGCGCGCACACCAATTGGAGCTGCGCGCCTCCTGGACCGCGATGACCACCGATATGCGCCCGCACGTCGAAGGCTTCTGCGAAGTGCTGGCCTATGCGGCCGGTTTGCCGCCCGCCGGAATCACCCATCTGCGCCCGGAGTCGTATACCAGCAACGACCACACCTGATCGCCACGTAAAGTTCAGGTTTATGTCGGTAGCAGACGAGTCCGAGCAAAGCAACACGCCACCAGAAAGCACGGCGGAGCCGCTGCTCGTCCCTGCCGACGGTGTGCCCCCCGTGCTCGTTACCGCAGCAGAGGTCGCCGACGCCGCTGCTCGGCTCGCGGCGGGCACCGGTCCACTGGCCGTCGATGCCGAGCGCGCCTCCGGTTTCCGGTATTCGGCGCGTGCCTACCTGATCCAGTTGCGGCGCGCGGGTTCGGGCAGTTTCCTGATCGATCCGATTCCGGTCGCCGAAGCGCTCGAACCGCTGGCCGCCGCGATCAACGATCTCGAGTGGGTGCTGCATTCGGCGGACCAGGATCTCCCCGGACTCGCCGAACTCGGCCTGCGCCCCGCGCGACTGTTCGACACCGAATTGGGTGGCAGGCTGGCCGGTTTCGAGCGCGTCGGACTGGCAGCCATGGTGGAGCGGCTGCTCGGCCGTGCGCTGCGCAAGGGTCACGGTGCGGCCGACTGGTCGACCCGGCCGCTGCCCGACGATTGGCTGAACTACGCGGCACTCGATGTCGAATTACTGCTCGAGCTGCGCGACGAGGTGGCCGTTTCGCTCGACGCCCAGCACAAGACCGATTGGGCCGCACAGGAATTCGAGCATGTCCGGATCACCGAACCCAGCACGCCGAAGGCCGACCGCTGGCGGCGTACCTCCGGCATCCACACCCTGCGCCGCACCCGCCAGCTGGCCATCGTGCGCGAACTGTGGTCCACCAGGGATACCCTGGCGCGCACCCGCGATGTCGCCCCGGCCCGCATCCTCCCGGATGCCGCGATCATCGCCGCCGCGAATGCCGAACCGCGCACCATCGCCCAACTGCGCACCCTGCCGGTCTTCGGCGGGCCACGCCAGCGCCGCTACTCCCGCGACTGGCTCGCCGCCGTCGACCGTGGCCGCGCTCTCCCCGACACCGACCTACCACCCCTGACCCAACCGTTCGAGGGACCGCCCCCGGTGAACCGCTGGGAGCGCCGCGATCCGGCTGCCGCCGCCCGACTGGTTCGAGCGCGCGCGGCGATGGGTGAACTGTCCGTCGAGTACGCGATTCCGGTGGAGAATCTGCTCTCCCCCGACCTGGTGCGCCGCTTGTGCTGGGACGGACTCCCCGATTACGACCGTGTAGGCGAGCTCGACGACCTATCCGCCGCGATCGACGGATTCCTCAAGTCGGGCGGCGCCCGACCTTGGCAGCGCGAACTCGCAGTCCCCCGACTCGCCGCCGCCCTGACCCCCGCCCACGAGTAGGCCGAACTCGGCGTTCAGGACGAGGTCACGACGGCGGTCTCGACGGACTGCTTGAAGACCTGCAGGCCGTGCTCCATGGACGCGCCGAATGCGTCCGCGAGTTCGTGCGGCAGGGTGTCGTGGATCCAGACGAAGCGGCTGCCGTCGGCGTGCGGGAAAACCTGCATGGACGAGCTGTCGTGCTCCGGGGTTACGCTCCCGCCGACGATGGAGAACACGATCCGGCGTTCGGCTTCGTCGAGCGCGATGAACCGTTCGTGCAGCACTGTGCCGTTCGCGAAGGTGACGATGCGCAGGTCCGGACCGTCGAGGGTGCTGTCGGTGACAAATCCGGGCGCCATTCGAACCGGGCCCTGTGCGAAGTCGCCGATGATCGCCCACAGCTCCTCGGCGGGCGCCTCGACGATGATCTCCCTCTTGACCGATCCCATGACTGATCCTCCTGTACCGGAGCGGAGTCTTCGCTCTGGATAACTTCTGTTCGCCAAACGGTAGTTAAGTAACCAGCCATCGTCAATGGGTGGTTATAATTGATTTCATGCCCGAAACAGTCGATGCCGCACCTGCGGCACTCGCTCGTCTGGTGGAATTCGTCAACACCCGCCGCGCGGACGGCGATGCCATCGGCACACCCGAGCAATTGACGAATTGGCTCCGCACACACGAATTGCTGCCCGAGGGCTCAGCCGATACGGCCGCACGACAGCGAACCATCCGAGTCCGCGAGGGGCTGCGCGCCCTACTTGCCACGAACAACGCCGAACCCGTCACCAGCCCCCGTCCGGACGGTCTGAACCCGGCGGCCCGCACCGAACTCGCCGCGCTCACCGTGGCGCTGCCACTGACTCTGGACGTGACCAGCACCCCGCCCCGCTTGGTCCCGCACACCAACGACGGCGTCGACCACGCTCTTGCCACCCTGCTCGCCGACGTCGCCACCGCCGTCGCAGCAGGCACCTGGTCACGCCTCAAGACCTGCCGAGAACCGAGCTGCCGCTGGGCCTTCTACGATCATTCCCGCAACCGCGGCCGCACCTGGTGCTCGATGGACGTCTGCGGCAATCGCGTGAAAGTCCGTGCCTCCCATCGCCGTAACGCAGCACGATAGTCGCAGTCGCGCAGACAGGCGATCGCTTACGGGACGGCGAGCAGAGCGTGCCGAAGTGGACCGGCACCGAGGAACCCGTCGATCGCGCCCTGCGATCACCGGTCGAAAGCACCAATGATGGTGCCGCCCAGCGCCAGTCGGCGCCAGAGCGACAACCTCTGACTCAGCGTGCGTCGAGCCAGCCCGAGATGCGGCGGGCGATATCGGTAGCCGTCAGTCCGAGCTCTTCGTGCACCTCGTTGCGCGACGCATGGTCCAGGAATTGCTGCGGCACACCGAGATCGCGGGTCGGCACATCCAAGCCCGCACCGCGCAAGCGCGCGGATACGGTGGATCCGATGCCGCCGTGCAGACCGCCGTCTTCCAAAGTCACTACAAGACGGTAGTTTTCGGCGAGTTTGACGACAGTATCGGAAACCGGCAGCACCCACCGCGGATCGATCACCGTGACCGAAATACCTTCCGGCTCCAGCAGATCCGCGACCGCGACCGCGGTCGATGCGAATGGTCCGACCGCGACCAGCAGTACATCACCGCGCTGAGCTCGAGCAGAGCCGCCCTCACGCTCGGGCAGCCGCAGCACATCGACCCCATCGAGCCGCTCGACGGCCGAAATATCCTCGGCCACACTGCCCTTCGGGAAGCGAATGGCGGTCGGTCCGTCGCTCACCGCGAGCGCCTCGGCCAACTCCTCACGCAATGTCGCCGCATCGCGCGGGGCCGCGACGCGCATGCCCGGAATGATGCCGAGCACCGACAGATCCCACATGCCGTTGTGCGAGGCGCCGTCCGGACCGGTGATCCCGGCACGATCCAGCACCACCGTCACCGGCTGCTTCAGCAGCGCGACATCCATCAGCAACTGATCGAAGGCGCGGTTGAGGAATGTGGAGTAGATCGCCACCACCGGATGCATGCCACCGAGGGCGAGTCCGGCCGCCGAGGCCATCGCGTGCTGTTCGGCGATGCCGACATCGAACATCCGCTCCGGGAACCGCTCCCCGAACGCCGCCAGGCCGGTCGGTCCGGGCATGGCCGCGGTGATCGCGACGATGTCGTCGCGCTTCTCCGCATGCGCGATCAGCTCCTGGGAGAACACCGAGGTCCAGCCGAGCGCCTTGGGGCCGCCGAGCGGGCGGCCGGTGAGCGGGTCGATCGGATCACAGGCGTGCATCTGGTCGGCGACGTGGTTCTCGGCGTGCGAGTAGCCGCGGCCCTTCTGCGTCACCACGTGCACGACCACCGGCCCGCCGAAATCCTTCGCGCGACGCAGCGCCGCTTCCAACGCGACGGTGTCGTGGCCGTCCACCGGCCCGACATACTTCAACCCGAGATCGCTGAAGAGCTCCTGCGGACTCACCGCATCCTTGATCCCGGCCTTCACCGCGTGCACCATCGAGTACGCGGATTCACCGACGCGCGGAATGCTCTTGAGGATCCGCTTCCCCGCATCCAGCGCATGCTCGTAGGCGGGCTGGGTGCGCAGCGCGGTCAGCCGGTCGGCGAGGCCGCCGATGGTCGGCGCATACGAGCGGCCGTTGTCGTTGACCACCACGACGACGGGCCGGTCCGGCGCGGCAGCGATATTGTTCAGCGCCTCCCAGCACATGCCACCGGTGAGCGCGCCGTCGCCGACCACCGCGACCACATGCCGGTTCTGTCCGGTCAGTGCGAAGGCCTTCGCCAGACCGTCGGCATAGGACAGCGAGGCCGAGGCGTGCGAGGACTCGACCCAGTCGTGGGCGCTCTCGGATCGGCTCGGGTAGCCGGACAATCCACCCTGCTTGCGCAGCGTGTCGAACTGATCCTTGCGGCCGGTGAGGATCTTGTGCACGTAGGCCTGATGCCCGGTGTCGAAGATCAACGGATCGGCCGGCGAGTCGAAGATCCGGTGCAGTGCGATGGTCAGCTCGACCACGCCGAGATTGGGGCCGAGGTGCCCGCCGGTGACGGCGACCTTCTGCACCAGGAACTCGCGAATCTCCTCCGCCAGTTCACCCAATTCGGCAACGGTCAGCCGTCGCAGGTCTTCGGGCGTATCGACCCGGGAAAGCACTCCCACCTGAACTCGCTCCCTCCGGATAGCGCATCTGATCCGATCAGTCTACGGAGCCGCGCCAGTGGCTCCGCACGACAATGCCCCGCCACCAGCCGACTTCGCGTGGAAGTGTGAGCCTCCACACGAATCGCCACCCATCCGAGGACACGCTCGGGCGGACGAGTTCGCCGGTCCACCTAACGTTACCCAGCTTAGAGTGGACCCGTGGCCCTGCCCGAGCAGAAGGTTCCGCAAACGGTCGACCCCGGCGTCGTGGCACGCATCGTCACCGATGTCTACGAACTGTGCCGCGCCGACGATTCCGGGGAACTCGCCGATTACATCCCCGAACTGGCTGCGGTACAACCCGATTCGTTCGGACTGTGCCTGGCCACCGCGGACGGACGGGTCTACGGTACCGGCGACGTCACCACCGAGTTCACCATCCAGTCGATCTCCAAACCATTCACCTACGCACTGGCACTGGCCGATCGGGGCATCGCGACCGTCGCCGAGCACATCGATGTCGAACCATCCGGCGACGCGTTCAACGAGATCAGTCTGGATCCGGTGACCGAACGCCCACGCAATCCGATGATCAATGCGGGCGCCATCACAGCGGCCGCACTCATCACCGGCCGCGACCCGACCGACCGCTTCGGGCGCATCCGGCGCTGCTACTCCCGCTTCGCCGGGCGCAGGCTCACCATGAACGAGGCGGTGTACGCATCGGAGGCGCGCACCGGATTCCGCAATCGCGCCATCGGCTACATGCTGCGCTCCTTCGGCATCATCGAATCCGATCCGGACGAGGCGGTCGACCGGTACTTCCGGCAGTGCTCGATCGATGTCACCTGCCGCGACCTCGCGCTGATGGCCGCGACGCTGGCCAATAACGGACTCAACCCGCTGACCCGCGAACGCGCACTGACCGCGGCTCTCACCGAACGCGTGCTCAGTGTGATGACCACCTGCGGCATGTACAACGCCGCGGGCGACTGGGTGACCACCGTCGGTCTACCCGCCAAGAGCGGTGTCGGCGGCGGCATCCTGGCCGTGCTGCCCGGCCAGATCGGCATCGCCGTCTATTCCCCTCGACTGGACAAGCACGGCAACAGCGTGCGCGGTGTCGCCGCCTGCCGGGCGCTGTCGCAGCGGCTCGAATTGCACTTCCTGCACGTCACCCGGTCTGCGCGCACCGCGATCCGCGCCGCGTACACGGTGGCCGAGGTGCCCTCACGGCTGCGACGCACCACCGACGAGTTGGACGTCCTCGCCGAATTCGGGCACCGCGCCCGCGTCTACGAACTGCACGGCGACCTGCTGTTCACCGGAGCGGAGCGGGCGGTGCGCGCGATCGAGGAGCAGGCGCGCGAGTTGGCGGCATTGGTGGTGGACCTGCGGCGGGTTGGTGAGGTCAGCGGGATCGCGGTTCAGATGCTCGATGCCTTGCAGATCGAACTCGCCGCCGCGGGCTGCTACGTCGCCATTGTCGACCCGGACAGCAAACTGGGGCATCTGGTCTCCAGCCTGGATCCGGCCGACCCGCGCGGGCGAGTATTCATCGATCGCGATACCGCGACCGAATGGTGCGAGGACATCGTCCTCGATCACCATCGGCCCGCGGACGAACCGGCGTGCACGTCCCTGGCGATCGAGGACCATCCCGCACTCGCGGCGCTCGCTCCGGATGATCGCAGCCGGCTGGCCAAGGACTTCGAGGTGCGCACCATTGCCCGCGGCGAGGTCATCGCCGAGCGCGGCAGCACCCGCTCCGGGTTGTATCTGATTCTCGAGGGCCGGGTCCGGATCACCTTCGAGGGCGCCGATGCCCGGCCCCATCGGCTGATATCGCTTTCGGCGGGAATGTCATTCGGCGAGGTCCCGATGTTGGTCGGGACACCGTTCGTGAACGAGACACGTGCGGAAAGCGCGGTGCGCGTAGCGGTTCTGCGTCCGGAGCGGTTCGACATGCTCACCGAGCAAGCACCGGACCTCAAGCTCGCGCTGCTCGAGCGACTCGCCACAGGAGCGTATGCGCAGATGGATGCGGCGGTACGCGCGATCGCCGTGCGCGGCGGCGACTATTGACCGGTTTTGCCCGGGTCGAGGGGGACATTTCCGAAGCATCGACCGTTGCGTCTGAAACCGATGAAGTCAGGAGAGCGCCGTGAGCAAGAAGAAGTCCCACGACACCGCCGGCACGGTCACCACCCTCGGGTCCGGCAGCGCCCGCGCCACCCCGGATCTGATGCGCGTCACCATTTCCATCGAAACCCGGGCCGGCAAGGTCGCGCTCGCCTACGGCCAGGCCGGTGAGCGCGTCGCCGCAGTGACCGAATCGCTGCGCTCCGATGCCGTTCCCGGCACCGATATCGCCACCAGCGGACTGTCGGTGCGCACCGAAACCGTCTGGCTCGAAGGCGGTGGCTCCAAGATCACCGGTTACGTCGCGACCACCGACCTCACCGTCGTGCTGCGCGATATCGGCGAAACCGCGGATCCGGGCCCCGCCACGATCATCGCCAACTGTGTCGACGCCGGTGGTGACGATGTCCGCCTCGGCGGCCTCGATCTCGGTTTCGCCGATCAGGAGAGCCTGCTGAGCCGCGCCCGCGATGCCGCTTGGGACAACGCGCTCGCAAAGGCTGAGCAGTATGCGGACCGTGCTCGGCGGACCCTCGGTCCGGTTCTCGAAATCACCGAGAACGCCACCTCCACTGCGACCGCCACGCCCCGACTCATGGCCATGTCGGCCCCGATGAACGAGTCCTACGGTGGCGCTCCGGTTCCGGTCGAACTCGGCGAATCCGAAATCTCGGCGGCCATCCGCGCGACCTGGCAGCTCGACTGATTCCATCTAACCTAACGCTTGCTTGGGTATAGTGAGGGCCTCATCGCGTCTGAAGGGGTCCGCATGTCGTTCGTGCTCATCGAGAAACCGCGACCGCAGGTCGCGCTGGTCACGCTCAATCGGCCGGAACGGATGAACGCGATGGCCTTCGATGTGATGATCCCGCTGCGCGAGGCCCTCGAAACGGTCAGTGCCGATAACGAAGTGCGGGTCGTGGTGCTCACCGGCGCGGGCGAGGGCTTCTGCTCCGGCGCGGATCTGCAGAACGCGGGCCGGATTCCCAATACCGAAGGTCTCACCAAAACCAGCGTTGCGCGGCGCTCGATGGATCTGCTCAACGATGTGATGATCACGCTGCGGCGGATGAACCAGCCGGTCATCGGCGCGATCAACGGTGCGGCAATCGGCGGTGGCTTCTGTCTCAGTGTCGCCACCGATATCCGAATCGCCGGCGAGGACGCCTACTTTCGCGCGGCGGGCATCAATAACGGCCTCACCTCAGCGGAATTGGGCATCAGCTATCTGCTGCCGCGCGCCATCGGCGCCTCGCGGGCCTTCGAAATCATGTTGTCCGGCCGGGATGTCGACGCGGTCGAGGCCGAGCGGATCGGCCTCGTCTCGCGCGTCGTGCCCACCGCCAAACTCCTGGACGCCTGCTACGACCTGGCCGAACGCATCATCAGCTTCAGCCGCGTGGGTACCGAACTCACCAAACGCATGCTGTGGAGCGGCATGGAGGCCGGCGGTTTCGAATCCCATATGCAGCACGAGGGCATGTCCCAGCTCTACGTCCGACTCACCACCGAGAATTTCGACGAGGCCATCCGGGCGCGGCGCGACCGGCGGCCACCGGTATACGAAGACTGACCGTCACGAGCGGCGGTCTATGCCATTGATCAGCAACGTCACCGTATCCGCGCCCGCGTGGCGGTCCTTCGAGATCTCCTGGTACTCAGGGGAATCCGCCCACTCGCGGAATGAAGGCTCGTCCGGGAACGACATCAGCCGCATACCGGGGCGCCGCTGATGATGCCGACTCCGACGCCCGGGGACCGGCGGTATGGCGCTATCGCGGGCGGTCCTGCTCTGCGCCAGGCGTTACAGGGCTTCAACGCTCCAGTAGGGCGAGGCATTCGACGTGGTGGGTGGCTGGGAAGGCGTCGAAGGCGCGTAGCTCAGCGAGGTGGTAGCCCGCCGATCGGTAGAGGCCGAGGTCGCGGGCGAATGAGGCGGGATCGCAACCGATATGGATGACGCCGGACGGGCCGCTTGTGGTCACGGCGGTGACCACCTCCTTACCCGCGCCCGCGCGGGGTGGATCCAGGACGACCACATCCGGGGCGGCGCTGCTGGCGTGTTCGGCCAGCCAGTGTTCGACACGCTGGGCGCGCAGGTCCAGCCAGGGCAGATCGCGCAGCGCGGCACTACCGTCGGCGACCGCGGACCGCGTCGATTCCACCGCGAGCACCGAACCGGTCTGGCCGACCTGTCCGGCCAGTCGGGCCGCGAAAACCCCTACGCCGCTGTACAGGTCCCATGCCCGCTCCCCGTGACCGAGCCCAGCCCACCCCGCGACTACATCCGAATAACATTGCGCCGCACCATGATGCGCCTGCCAGAACCCGGTTGCCGCGAGCTCCCACCGCCGTCCGGCCACATACTCGACCGTCCGACCGCTGCCGCCCATCACCCACTCGTCCCGAGCGGCGTGCGTCGCCGCCCGCCGGGCCGCCGCCCGCCGCCGAACCCCCTCTCCCCCAACCGATCCGGACCGGTCGCTGCCTCGCGAGCCTGCGCCGTCGAACTCGTCACGACGAGATCGATCCCGACGCCTGCCCCGATCCCACTCGCCATCGTGCCCCGGTTCGGCACGACGACCGCGACCATCCGCATCGCCGGGCAGGGCCTCAGGGCCGTCTGCGTCATCGGTACGCCGCCATTCCGATCCGCCCCGACGGCCTTCGTCGCCGTGTCCACGTGCACCGGTCCGCGGCGACTCGCTGCCAGGCCCCCGCTCAGCGGTGCGACGCTTTCCGGAACGCCGGTCTGTGTCCCGCCTGCCACGCCGATCCGGACCTCGCCTCGAAGGCCGTTCGGACTCAGCACGTCCCGCAACCGCCGACGGAGCCAACTCGACGATGTGCCGCATCCCGTCACCGTCGACCGCGACTACCAGATCCGCGCCGGGAGTCCATATGCGGTCCGCAATGCCCGCCATCGCACCCGGAACCGGTTGGGGGCAGCGCAGATCGGTGATCACCTCGGTGCTGCGGTACCCGTGCACTCCGGCTCGGCCCTCGGCGTCAACGGCCAAGCGGACGCGAGTGCGCCAGCCGCCGGTGGCGTCGGCCGGATATCCGGCGATCGGCTCCACGGTGATATCTCGTTCGATTCCGGCGATGCGATGCAGTTGCTCCGCCACAACCGCCGCCTTCAGCGCCCGCTGCGCGGCGGGGGTGGCGAAGGAGAAATCGCAGCAGCCCGCGCCACCGGGACCCGAGACGGGACAGGTGGCGGGAACGCGATCCGGGGATGCTTCCAGGATTTCGATCGCATCGGCACGGCAGAACGAACCCCCGCGATCCTCGGTGACCCGCACTCGAACCAGTTCATCGGGCAGCCCGTGCCGCACGAAGACGACCCGGCCCTCGTGCCGTGCGACACAGAACCCCCCGTGCCCGGGCGGCCCGAGCCGCACCTGGAAGGTGTTCGCGCGCCAGTCGGTCACCCTCGGTCCTCGTACCCGCGCCGTACCGCACCGGGCGCATTCACCACACCGGCCTGCCTGGCCTTCGCCGACGACGTCAACTGCCACGGCACACTCGTCACCATGACACCCGGTTCGAACAGCAACCTGCCCTTGAGCCGCAACGCGCTCTGGTTGTGCAGAATCTGCTCCCACCAGTGTCCGACAACGTATTCCGGAATGAATACGGTCACCACATCGCGCGGCGAATCGCGCCGCACCCGCTTGACATAATCCAGTACCGGCTTGGTGATTTCGCGATAGGGCGATTCGATCACCTTGAGCGGCACCGTGATATCGCTGCGCTCCCACTCCCGCACCAGCGCCCTGGTGTCGGCCTCGTCGACGTTCACCGTCACCGCCTCCAAAGTATCGGGGCGGGTCGCGCGCGCGTAGGCCAGCGCCCGGCGCGTCGGCAGATGCAGTTTGGACACCAGCACGATCGAATGCGACCGACTCGGCAGCACACCGTCCCATTCGTGCTCATCGAGTTCTCGCGAAACCGAATCGTAGTGCCGCCGAATGAGTTTCATCACAACGAAGATCGACACCATGGTGCAGATGGCGATCCAGGCACCGGCGAAGAACTTGGTGATCAACACGATGACCAGCACCGTCCCGGTGGCACTGAGCCCGATCGCGTTGATCACCCGCGAACGCTTCATCCGCGCCCGCTGCGACGGATCGGTTTCGGTGCGCAACAACCGGGTCCAGTGCCGCAGCATGCCGGTCTGACTGAGCACGAACGAGACGAACACCCCGACGATGTACAGCTGGATGAGCTTGGTCACCTCGGCGCCGAACACCACGACGAATGCGACGGCCGCACCCGAGAGGAACAGAATGCCGTTGCTGAACGCCAGTCGGTCGCCACGGGTGTGCAACTGCCGTGGCAGGTAACGGTCCTGCGCCAGAATCGAACCCAGCACCGGGAAGCCGTTGAACGCGGTATTCGCGGCGAGCACCAGGATCAGCGCGGTCACCGTGGTAATGAAGAAGAAGCCGATCGGGAAGCCGTGGAAAACGGTCTCGGCCAGCTGGGCGATGAGCGTCTTCTGGTGGTAGTCCGGAGGGGCGCCGATCAACTCGGATTCGTTGTGCGCGTAGACGATCCCGATCTTCTGGGCCAGGATGATGATGCCCATCAGCAGTGCGATCGCGATGCTGCCGAGCATCAGCAACGTGGTCGCGGCATTGCGCGACTTGGGTTTCCGGAATGCGGGCACACCATTGCTGATCGCCTCGACACCGGTGAGCGCGGCACAGCCGGAGGAGAACGCCCGCGCGATCAGGAAGGTGAACGCGAGTCCGTATAGGTGCTCCTCCTCGGCATTGAGCTGGAAGCCCGCCGATTCGGCGCGCAGGTCGTCGCCGAGTATGAAGATGCGGAACAGCCCCCACCCCAGCATCGCGAACATGCCGAAAATGAAGGCGTAGGTCGGAATCGCGAAGGCGACACCCGATTCCCGGATGCCGCGCAGATTGATCGATGTCAGCACGACGATGGCGACGACCGCGAACAACACCTTGTGCGTGGCCACGAACGGAATCGCGGACCCGATGTTCGACGCCGCCGAAGAGATGGATACCGCCACCGTGAGCACATAGTCGACGAGCAGCGCACTGCCGACGGTGAGCCCGGCGTTGGGCCCGAGATTCGTGGTGGCGACCTCGTAGTCACCGCCGCCGGAGGGGTAGGCGTGCACATTCTGCCGATAGCTGGCGACCACCACGGCCATCACGAATGAGACGGCCAGACCAACCCAGGGCGCATAGACGTAGGCAGAAATGCCTGCCACCGAAAGAACGAGGAAAATTTCCTCCGGAGCGTAGGCCACCGAGGACATGGCATCGGAGGCGAACACCGGAAGCGCGATTCGCTTCGGCAGCAGGGTATGGCCCAGCGCATCGCTACGGAAAGGCCTGCCCAGCAGCAAACGTTTGGCTGCCGTCGTCAACTTGGACACTGGAGCGAGCATAGATCCCCGCAGGATGCAGCGCTCCCTCGGCCGGTTCGCGTCGTATGTTTGGTTGACAGGCGGAGGGGAAATTGGGCCATGGAAACATCTGGCGGGTACGGTTCGATGCCGAGGTAAGCAAACCGAACGCCCCGCGGGCGAGCTCACGGCCCGGAGGCGGTGGCTTGCGTAACCACGTAGGGCCTGCGAGTGCCGCCAATTGAACACAGTTTCCAGGAACGAGGTTGCGGTGTACGTAGTGATCATGGGTTGCGGACGGGTCGGCTCATCGCTGGCACGCGCCCTGGTCCGGGTCGGCCATGAGGTCACCGTGATCGACCGGGACCACAGCGCCTTCCTGCGCCTCGGCGAGGACTTTCCGGGCGAGCGGGTGGTCGGTGTCGGCTTCGACCGGGATGTGCTGACCCGCGCGGGAATCGAGCGGGCCGACGCCTTCGCCGCAGTCTCCTCCGGCGACAACTCCAACATCATCTCCGCGCGGGTGGCCCGGGAAATGTTCGGTGTGCAGCGCGTGGTCGCGCGCATCTACGACGCCAAACGCGCCGCCGTCTACGAGCGCCTCGGCATTCCGACCATCGCCACCGTGCCATGGACCACCGACCGCTTCCTCACCACGCTGATCGGGGACGGCGGCACCACCACCTGGCGGGATCCGACGGGCACCGTTGCGGTAGCCCAGTTGACACTGCACGAGGAGTGGTACGGACGCACCGTGCGCGATCTGGAGCGCAGCGTGGGCGCAAGAGTCGCCTTCATCATCCGGTTCGGTCAGGGCCTGCTCCCCGACAGCAAGACCGTGGTCCAGGCCGACGACGTCGTCTATGTCGCAGCCACCTCCGGGTCCGTCGGCGAGGCCGTCGCCTTGGCCGGTAAGCCCCCAGCAAGCGAGGACTGAACATGAAAGTGGCGATCGCCGGAGCCGGCGCCGTCGGCCGATCGATAGCCAGGGAGCTATTGCGCGGCGGCCATCGGGTGATGCTGCTCGAGCGCCAGCTCGACCACATCGACCCCGCCGCCATCCCGGATGCCATCTGGGTCCATGCCGACGCGTGCGAACTCGCACTGCTGGAGGACGCGGGCCTGCAGACCTACGAGGTCGTCATCGCCGCCACCGGTGACGATAAGACAAATCTGGTGCACAGCCTGCTCGCCAAGACCGAATTCGGCGTGCGCCGGGTGGTGGCGCGGGTCAACGACCCACGCAATGAATGGCTCTTCGACGCGTCCTGGGGCGTCGATGTCGCGGTGTCGACGCCGCGGCTGCTGGCCTCGCTGGTGGAAGAGGCGGTCTCGGTCGGCGATCTGGTCCGGTTGATGACGCTGCGGCAGGGTCAGGCCAATCTGGTCGAGATCACCCTGCCCAGCGATACCGCCTTGGCGGGCAAGCCGGTCCGCACGCTCACCCTGCCGCGCGATGCCGCCCTGGTGACGATTCTGCGCGGCGGCCGCGTGATCGTGCCACAGCCCGACGACCCCTTCGAGGGCGATGACGAGCTGTTGTTCGTGACCTCCGTGGAGGCCGAGGAAGACCTGCGGGTGGCGCTGGCCACGCACGGCATCAAACCCTGACTCCCCGACAAGGCTGATATGGATCAGCGCCTGTCCGACCTCAGGATGCGGCCGCGAGCTGCGCGCGCAGCTTGTTCAGCGCGCGATGCTGCATGACCCGAACCACGCCGGGACTGGTGCCGATGGCCTCGGCGGTCTGCGCTGCGGTCCAGCCGAGCACGATCCGCATCACCAGCACCTCGCGGTGTGCGGGGGCCAGTATCTTCATCAATTCCCGGGTGGCCTCGCGCCGTTCGGACGCGATCGCCCACTCCTCCGGGCCCGCGGCGGTCGATGCCGTATCGGGCACCGCGTCGACCGGGTACATCGGGTGCAGCTGCGAACGCCGGAACGCGTCGGCCACCTTATTGGCCGCGATGCCGTAGACGAACGCCAGGAACGACTTGCCCTGATCGCGGTAGCGCGGAATGGCGTTGACGGTGGCCAGCAGGATCTCCTGCACCACATCGTCGGCCGTGACGTGCAGATGTGCGGTATTGCCAAGGCGCGCACCGCAATACCGGCGCACGAGCGGGTGGACCAGCCGGATGATCTCGGTGACCGCCGCACGGTCGCCCGCTGCCGCCGGACCGATCAACTTATCCAGTTCGGCAGATACCCGGCGGCTCTCCGACAGCGCCGGGTTGTGGTGGGCCTGGTTTTTCGACAGTGTCGCAATGCTGTGCTCGGTAGCCAACTTCCGAGTCCTTCCTCGCCGATCGTGCTTTTTTTGCTTGCACTGATCGTCTGATGAACTCGGTCGCCCAACCAGGCACCCCAGGGTGGGTACTGCCCCACCTCCGGCGGCGATTCGTTAACACCCCAGCGGAATTCGGGGTGGGAATTCCTAGGCCGTTTCGGCGGCTGTATCCCGGCGTACCGGCAGATGTCCGGCCCGGCGCACCGCCCACACGGTGACTGCCAGCGCGACGGCGGTCAGCGGCCAGCCCATCGCGATGCGCGCGAAGGCCAGCCAGCCGGTGCGATCGGTGTCGTAGAGCTGCGACTGCACCAGATAACGCGCGCCGAAAACGATCACCCAGGTGGTGGTCGCCAGGTCGTAGAGGCGCACGACGCGGCGGTCGGACCGCCATTCGGTGCCGTGGCCGTTCAGCACACCCCAGATCACGCCGACCAGTGGCCGGCGCACCAGCATCGACACCAGGAACACCCCGGCGTAGACCAGGCTGGTGTAGATGCCGAACAGGAAGAAGCCTTTCGCCTCACCCATGCGGTAGGCGATGAACGCGCAGATACCCACCCCGAGGAAGCCTGAGATCGCGGGCTGGATGGGGCTGCGCCGCACCAGCCGCCACACCAGAATCGCGGCAGCCACGCCGAGTGCCGACCAGATCGCCGCGGTGAGCCCGGCAAAGGTGTTCACGGGCACGAAGACCAGCACCGGCAGCGTGGAGTAGATGAGGCCGCTGAAGCCGCCCAACTGCTCGAGAAGGGTTTGTTCGGCCTTTTCGGTTTCGGCGTCTACAGAGCGATCTACGACGTCGGACGGGCCCGCGTCGATCGGCTCACGACCTCGGGTGTGGATCTCCGCGGCGTTCTCGTTGCTCGATGGCATACGTCAGCTGTTCTCACGCAATTCGTAGTAGGGGTTGTAGATCACCTTACGACCATCCCGGTCACCCACACGACCGCGGACAAGGATCTTGCGTCCCGGTTCGATACCGGGAATACGGCGGCGACCGATCCACACCAGACTGATGGCGTCGGTGCCGTCGAAGAATTCTGCCTGAACACTGGCGCCGACGGACTTCGGACACGCCTCGACACTGCGTAGTCGGCCGAGCATGGTCGCCTCGTCACCGCGCTGACAGTCCGAGGCCCGGCAGGCACCCGACGCATCGGCCGATTCGGCGAGTTCCTCGGCGTCCAACTGATCGAGATCCTCGGTCAGCCTGCGGCTCAGTCGGCGAAAATAACCTGAGGCGGCGGATGACATTTGACGCTCTCCTGGGTGGAGCAAGACGACGTGGGTCCCACGCCATCATGGTTGTTCCGGTGATGACCGGCTTAAGGCCGTATACCCGCCACTGTAGATGGGCAACCCTCACCCCGCTACGCTCGGACCGGTGTTCGACTCCCCACATTTCGCGCCGGAGCGCAGCGGCCGCGCCCCGATCGCCGTGGCGTTGCCGGGAACCGGTTCGGATGCCGACTTCGCCCGCCGCGCCTTCGGACCGGCTTGTGCGGCACGCGGAATCGAATTCATCGCCGTCGAACCAGACCCGCGCGGAGTGGTTGCCGGGTACCGGGCGGCGCTCGATGGGGCCGCGAGACGCGGACCGGTCCTGGCCACCGGGATCTCCCTCGGCGCGGCGGTCGCACTCGAATGGGCGGCTGAACATCCCGGGGCAGCAACCGGCGTAGTGGCGGCGCTACCGGCCTGGACCGGTCCCGATACCGCCGCGTGCCCGGCCGCGCTCAGCGCTGCCGCCACCGCGGCCCAGTTACGTGCGGACGGGCTCGACGCGGTGGTCGAACGCATGCGCGCGAGCAGCCCGCGCTGGCTCGCCGACGCGCTCACCCAGTCCTGGCATTCGCAGTGGCCGCGGCTGCCCGAGGCGCTACAGGAGGCCGCCGACTACAAGTGGCCCGATGCGGAACGACTCGGCACCGTCGAGGTGCCCGTCACCATCGTCACCGCCGTCGACGATCCGGTACACCCGGTGTCGGTCGCCGAGGAATGGGCCGAGCTGATCCCGCGCGCCGAGCTGATCCGGATCACCCTCGATGAGCTCGGCGCGGATCCCGCGATTCTCGGAAACGCGGGACTCGCGGCGTTCTAGTTGAGCCCGAGCTGCTGCATGGCGGAGCCGTCCGCACCGCGGCGCGGTTCATTCGGCATGCGCGGCGGGACCAGCGGCTGGGGTGTGGGCTGGACCGCGGCCTGCTGTGCGGCCATTGCCTGCTGCTGTGCGTCCACCTGCGCCTGATGCGCGGCGGCCAGCTGCTCGGCCAGCTCCGGTGGCAGCACGACGGCCAGCGGCTCGCGCACCGGCATCGGGTCGTCGCCGCGCCGAATCACGGTCTCGGTCAAGATCGCTCGCGCGGCCCGCACCAGCGGCCCACCGTCATCGGCGGCGCCCTGCGGACCCGCGGCCACCAGCCGCACCATCCATCGCGGACCATCCACCCCGATGAAGCGCAGGTCCGCGCCCTCGGTGATGGCGAGCAGTTCCCGGCCCCACGGTCCGGTCTCCACCGCGACCCTGGCGCCGTCCTTGCGTAGCGATTCGGCCAGATCCGCCGCCACCGAACGCCATTGGCCCGCCGACTTGGGCGCGGCATAGGCCGCGACCGTGATCCGACCGTGTTCGGTAGCCAGGTGCACCGCCTGCGGCGTGCCGTCCGGGGTCATCTCGACCTGCAATTGGCCGCCCGGCGGCACCGGCAGGATCACCGAACCCAGATCGAGGCGCTGATCGGACACATTGTCCAGCAGCTCGGCCACTTCGTCGTAGTCGTACGGGCCGGATTTCGGCATATCCACGACATCGTCATCGTCATCGTCATCGTCGTAGTCGTGCTCGTCGTAGTCGTGCTCGTCGTACTCGGGTTCGTCGTACTCGGGTTCGTCGTCGTAGTGCGCGGCGACGTAAGCGGCTGGGACGATCGGATTCTCGTCGGTGATCGGATCGATGATGGGGTTCTCGTCGGTGATCGGCTCATCGTCGTAACCCGCGTCGCCGTAAGCGGCGTACTCGCCGTATTCGTCGGCGTATTCGTCGTCGTACCGGTCCTCGGCGTATTCCTCACGTCCACCGGACTTGCGTCTCTTCCCGAACATGCCGGTCATGCCTCCTTGCCAAGAGTGGCCACTTCGTCGGCCGACGCGGCCAGACTGGCGTGGCCACCGCTCGACCCGTAACCGCCCGCTCCCCGCGTGGTGTCGTCGAGTACGTCGACCTCCAGGAAATCGACCAGTTCCACCCGCTGCACCAGCAGCTGCGCGATCCGATCGCCGCGACGCAATTCGATCGGGGTGCGCGGATCGTGATTGATCAGGCACACCTTGATTTCGCCCCGATAGCCCGCATCGACGGTGCCCGGCGTATTCACCACGGACAGACCGGTTTTCGCGGCAAGTCCAGACCTGGGATGGATCAGGCCGACCGTGCCGATCGGCAGTGCGACCGCGACACCGGTGCCGACCAGCACTCGCTCCCCCGGTTCGATGATGACGTCCTCTGTAGTGCACAGGTCCACGCCCGCGTCTCCGTGGTGGGCACGCGTTGGCACGGGGATGCCGGGATCGAGCCGCAGCAAAGGTATGGGTGAAAGGGCGCTCATGACTGCGCCTCGCTGACGCTCGGCTCCGTCATGACCACCCGGGCGGCTGTGTTGATTAATCGCTCGCTGCGCTCGCTCACGTTGTCCGAGCCTACGCGTACGCCCTCGACCTCAGTGAATTAGTGTTGAGTCGTGTCGGACCAGCCCAACCCAGTGACTATGGACGATCAACAGCGAAGCTTCGAGCCTTACCGCGAGCGCCTGTGGGTGCCGCTGTGGTGGTGGCCGATCGCGTTCGCCATCGCCGGCTTGCTGGCCGCCGAAATCCATATGGGCGCACCGGGTCTGCGCGCCTGGTTGCCCTACGCGTTGCTGTTTCCGGTACCGGTGTGGGTGCTGTTGTGGCTGAGCCGTCATCGGGTGGAGGTCGCCCAGGACGGTTCCGGCATCCGCGAACTCCGCGCCGATCGCGCGCATTTGCCGGTGAACTTCGTGGCCAGATCGGCCACGGTGGCCCCCACCGCCAAGAGTGCGGCGCTGGGCCGCCAGCTCGACCCCGCCGCCTATGTCCAACATCGGCCATGGGTGGGGCCGATGGTGCTACTTGTACTCGACGACCCGGACGATCCGACGCCGTACTGGTTGATCAGTACGCGACGGCCGGAGCGGGTCTTGGCCGCGCTTGGCATACCTGGCTGAGGCCGGGCGTGCCGAGCGCGGGCTGACCGTTGATCTCGGCTGGAGATCAGATCTCGCGCCGGAAATCAGGCTGCACAGTCCATGCAGATCAGCTGACCGCCACTCTCACTGGCCAGCCTGCTCCGGTGATGGACCAGGAAACAGCTGGAACAGGTGAACTCGTCGGCCTGCTTCGGGATCACCCGAACTGTCAGGACTTCCTCGGACAAGTCCGCGCCGGGAAGCTCGAACGACTCCGCGGTATCGGATTCGTCGATATCCACGACGGCGGACTGTGCCTCGTTGCGACGAGCCTTCAGCTCCTCCAGCGAATCTTCCGACACCTCGTCGGATTCAGTGCGCCTCGGTGCGTCATAGTCGGTTGCCATGTCGTCTTCCCCTCGTCCTTACTCCGTATATCCCGGACCGGGCCACTCACACCGATTCCTCGGAATCGGAATGACCAGCTCCGCCCCGCCGGTGGTGCACGTCACACGTACACCGGTCCCCTATCAGGGCGGATCATGCGGACCCACCTTTGATAGCGCTCGGTAAACGCAGGACATGCCCTTCTTGTTCCCGCGACCGACCACCGTTTTGGGCTGCGATGTTTCGATCTGGGCCGCCAGACAATAGCGGACGCCACAGCAAAAGTCGCAATCAAAACACAGACGATTCGAAACTGAGGGGTAATCGACACCAACCGTGAACTCGCCGAGACCTTACGCACTGGCGCGGACACATTTTCGTAGAGTATGCACGTGGTTTCACTCATCACCGAAGGCAGCGCAACGGATCGAACGGGTCAACCCTTCCTCCGGCGACGCAACCAGCCATGGTTGATCTTGGTCGGCGTCCTACTCCTGATCTGCACCGTGGTGTGGATCAAGGCCCTGACCACCGAGGACAGCAGCGGAACCGCGATGGCGTGCAATTCGCCGAGCCCGGCCACCGACGCGAAGTCGCCCCAACCGGCCCCGATGGGTCAGCGGGTAGGGCAATCGCGGCTGACCGACGTCGAACCGGCGGCGCTGGCCTCGTCGAAGGTCCGCGTGCTGAACGCGAACAACAAGAGCGGTCAGGCCTCGCACATCGCCTCGGCACTCGGCGATCTGGGCTTCGCGAGCGCGCCGGGACAGCAATTCGGTAACGATCCGGTTTATGTCAACGGCGACCTGAACTGCACCGGCCAGATCCGCTTCGGCGTGAACGGCCGGCCGGCCGCGGCCTCGGTCCAGTTGGTCGCGCCCTGCGCCGAGCTGATCGAGGATCAGCGCAACGACGATACCGTGGACCTGGTGCTCGGTTCGGTATTCGGCGAATCGCTGCGACCCAGCCCCGACGCCGAGGAAGTGCTGAAATCGCTGAAGAATCCGGCGCCGGGCGGATCCACGTCGATCGATCCCAAACTGCTTTCCGCGGCGCGCACGGCACGCTGCTGATCTTTTCTGAACCGACCTTCATCGCCCCGGTCTGCCGCTTCGGCAGACCGGGGCGATCCGTTTTCAGGCGTCCGGGATCGCGGTGGTCGCGCCGACACGCTCGAACAGTTCGGTCAATTCGTTCGCGACGCCCGGTGCGGCGGCAACGACCAGCTCACCTGCCGCACCCGGGCTGGTCGCCGCGGGCAAGCGCAGCGCCGCACCCGCCTCCGCGGCGATCAAAGCGCCCGCCGCCCAGTCCCACGCGTTGAGTCCGTGCTCGTAGTACGCGTCGACGCGGCCCTCGGCGACGAAGCACAGATCCAGTGCCGCCGCGCCGAGACGGCGGATATCGCGGATCTCCGGCAGGATCTGCGCGATCAACTCCGCCTGCCTGGCCCTGCGGTGTTTGCCGTACGCGAATCCGGTGGCCACCAAGGCCATCGCCGCCGATCGCACCGGCGTGCAGCGCAGGTGTTCCACGGCGCCGTCACCGGTCACCTTCGTCGCTCCCATCCGCAGTCCGGCGCTGTAGGTGGCCGCCCGCGCGACATCGACCACCGCCCCGGCGACGGGTTGTCCGTCGCGCATCGCGGCCACCGAAATCGCATAGCCGGGAATGCCGTACAGGAAGTTCACGGTGCCGTCGATCGGGTCCACGACCCAGTGCACGGTCTCCGCGTCACCGTTGGCCAGGCTACCGCCGCCCTCCTCACCGAGGATCGGATCGCCGGGGCGCACGTCGTCGAGCAGACGACGGATCAGATCCTCGGTTTCGGTATCGACGATCGTCACCGGATCGGTCGGGTGGCCCTTGGCCTGCACGACCCCGTCGCGCGCACCCTCCGGGCCGAATACCTCGGGCCGGCGCGAGCGCACATGCGCGGCCGCGGTTTCGGCGAGTTGGACCGCGATCCGTCGCAATTCGGCAACATCCTCGGATGGCATCGCGGTCGGTCGGGCGGTAACTGACGCTGTGGTCTCCGGCATGCCCCCATGCCATCACACATCCTCGGCGAACGGGAACCGATGCCCGCCCATTACTCTTGTCGTGCACGACACAACGCCGTCGTCGGGCACATCACCGCATGCTCCGCGACCAGCCGGTGGTGAGTTCCTGTGCGGCGGCGGGTTCATCACATCGGCCAGCACAGGGAACGAGGGAACGTCATGTCCGCTCGGGGGCACGCATTCGGTATCGATATCGGTGGCAGCGGCGTCAAGGGCGCCGCGGTGGATCTGGCCACCGGAGCATTGGTCCATGAGCGGATAAAGATCCTGACGCCGCATCCCTCGACACCGCAGGCGGTCGCCGACGCCGTCGCCAAATTGGTCGCCCAGGCCGATTGGGACGGCCCGGTCGGCATCACGCTGCCCTCGGTCGTGCTGCAAGGCGTCGCGCAGACGGCCGCCAATATCGACAAGGCGTGGATCGGCACCGACGCGCGGGCGCTGTTCTCCGCGGCACTCGACGGCCGCGTCGTCACCGTGCTCAACGACGCCGACGCGGCCGGTCTGGCCGAAGATCACTATGGCGCGGCAAAGGAATTCGACGGTCTGGTGGTGCTGCTGACCTTCGGCACCGGCATCGGCTCGGCGCTGCTGTTGCACGGCACGCTGGTGCCCAATACCGAACTCGGCCATCTCGAGATCGGCGGCATGGAGACCGAACACCGCGCCGCCGCCTCGATCAAGGATCGCGACGGCCTGACCTACGAGCAATGGGCCGCGCAGGTCAGCATTGTGCTCGGCGGCCTGGAGAATTTGTTCTGGCCGAAGGTCTTCGTCGCAGGTGGCGGCATCAGTCGCGATGCCGAACAATGGATTCCATTGCTCACCAACCGAACCCCGGTGATTCCCGCCCGACTGGAGAACACCGCGGGCATCGTGGGTGCGGCCATGGCCATCGATGCCGGCATCGCACCGTAGACGCGCGGAGGGTGCGGCATTAGCCGTTGCCGGGATCGTGCCGTAGGTACCCTGGTTCGATCGTTACAATGGAACGTACTCCGGCCGCGAGCCGGAAACCCCAGACCCGGCGCTCAGCCGGTGAAACCCGACAGACCGCTCCGCCGGAACACCACTCTGGCGTGACGCCGCACGAGACCGTCACGAAAGGGCGTACGTGGTAGCCACGACCCGTCAGACCGCCGAATCGGCCGATGCCGACTCCGCAGATGTAACCGAAGCACGGCCGGTCCGCAAGGCTGCCGCGAAGAAGGCTCCGGCCAAGAAGGCCGCTGCCAAGAAGGCTCCGGCCAAGAAGGCCGCCGCCGCGAAGGCGACGAAGGGCCCGGCCAAGAAGGCCGGACCGAAGAAGGCCGGACCCGACGGCGAACCCGGCGGCGACGAGAACCTCGAGGCCGAAGATCTCGACATCGAGGATCTCGGCGATCTCGAGGTTTCCGAGGACGATCTCGCCGACGAGGCCGAGGAACTGGTCGAGGACGTCGCCGAGGAAGTCGAGGAGGGCGAGACCGAAGAACCGTCCGCCGCGGACAAGGCCTCCGGCGACTTCGTCTGGGACGAGGAGGAATCCGAGGCGCTGCGCCAGGCCCGCAAGGATGCCGAACTCACCGCATCGGCCGACTCGGTGCGCGCCTACCTCAAGCAGATCGGCAAGGTGGCACTGCTCAACGCCGAGGAGGAGGTCGAACTCGCCAAGCGGATCGAGGCCGGTCTCTACGCGGCGGAGAAGGTGCGCGAATTCGCGGAGCAGGGCGAGAAGCTGCCGGTCGCGATGCGCCGCGACTACACCTGGATCGTGCGCGACGGCAACCGCGCCAAGAACCACCTGTTGGAAGCCAACCTGCGTCTGGTGGTCTCGCTTGCCAAGCGCTACACCGGCCGCGGCATGGCATTCCTGGACCTGATCCAGGAGGGCAACCTCGGTCTGATCCGCGCGGTGGAGAAGTTCGACTACACCAAGGGCTACAAGTTCTCCACGTACGCCACCTGGTGGATCCGGCAGGCCATCACTCGCGCCATGGCCGATCAGGCCCGCACCATCCGCATTCCGGTGCATATGGTCGAGGTCATCAACAAGCTCGGCCGCATCCAGCGCGAGCTGCTCCAGGATCTGGGCCGCGAGCCCACTCCGGAGGAGCTGGCCAAGGAAATGGACATCACGCCGGAGAAGGTCCTCGAGATCCAGCAGTACGCGCGTGAGCCCATCTCGCTGGACCAGACCATCGGCGACGAGGGCGACAGCCAACTCGGCGACTTCATCGAGGACTCCGAGGCCGTTGTCGCGGTGGACGCGGTGAGCTTCACGCTGCTGCAGGATCAGCTGCAGTCGGTGCTGGAGACGCTGTCCGAGCGCGAGGCGGGCGTGGTCCGGCTGCGCTTCGGCCTGACCGACGGCCAGCCGCGCACCCTCGACGAGATCGGCCAGGTCTACGGGGTCACCCGTGAGCGCATCCGCCAGATCGAGTCGAAGACCATGAGCAAGCTGCGCCACCCGAGCCGCTCGCAGGTCCTGCGCGACTACCTCGACTAGTTCGTTCTGCTCGATTTTTCCGAAGCGCCCGCGCCTGACAGCGCGGGCGCTTCGTTTTTTTCGCAACCGGCTTTCTCGTCGTTCGGTCGACCGGCAACTCTGCCCGCATTCGCTCCGCCTACGGTCCCGCTATCGTCGAATCCGGCTGCACCCATTGGGGTTTTCAACCGTATTGCGCCGAACCGCTTCTGCAACAGTCACTTTCGGCGTCATGCGGCGCAACCGATCAGCCACAGGGTGGCAACCGAGACAGCGTCCGGCTCGCTAACCAATTCGGGTTTCAATCAAACCTAAAAGTGACCGAAACCACTTCTGCGAAAGCGGATTTCGGCTCCCATCGAGTACACGGCTGTCGTATCGTCTGACCCGCTGTTGTTTCAATCACCAATGCCATTTCCGGCAGTGGGGGGCGTGCGTGCTCGACATCTACCATTTCAGCTACGGTCTGCTGACGCCGCTGCTGGCCTACACCATGTCGGTCACCGGGTGCCTGCTCGGCTTGCAGTGCGCCGCGCGCGCCCGCAGCGGCAAGGATCGAATCGGCTGGCTGCTCGGCGCGGCCGTCGCCATCGGCGGCACCGGCATCTGGGTCATGCATTTCATTGCGATGCTGGGCTTTTCGATCCGCGGCACCGAGATCCGGTACGATATTCCGCTCACTCTGCTCAGCGCGATCACCGCGATAGCCGTGGTCGGCATCGGGCTGTTCATCGTGGTCAAACCCGAACCGTCGCTGCGCGGCCTGCTGGCCGGGGGAACGATCACCGGCCTCGGCGTCGGGGCCATGCATTACATGGGCATGTATGCGATGAAGTCGAATGCGATGATCAGCTATGACACGCGGCGGGTCGGGCTGTCGATGGTCATCGCGGTGGTGGCGGCGACGGTTGCGCTCTGGTTCACGCTGCGGGTCAAGGGATTTTTCGCAACCATCGGTGCCGGACTGATCATGGGTGTAGCCGTATGCGGCATGCATTACACCGGGATGTCTGCGATGCATGCGCACACCGGAGATATGCATACCCCCGGAGGGACCGGTGCCATGGAGCTGATCGCGCCGATCATCGTCGTGATCAGCGTGGTGACGATGCTGCTGCTCATCAGCGTCAGCCTGACCGAGATCGATCGCAGCGTAGAACTGCCACCGCTGCGCATCGCACCGCGTGCCAAAACCGATCCGCTACCGCCGCTGCCACCGGTGGAACCGCAGATACTGCCGACCGCGTACTGGCCGACGCGGACCGAGGTACCGCGCCACTGAACCCTCGAAATCGCCTGTGCGACAAGCTCCGGGCGATCTCACGGGCGATGCGACTCAGTCCCTGGTCGGCCAGTAGCGCGCCGGGCGCGATCCACGCGCACCGTCGTAGGCCGGATCCTCGATATCGGTGATGCCGATATGCAGTAGCAGCATCATGGTGACCATGCCGACGCCGACCGTCAGCGGAGTCAGCAGTTGCGTCGCGCCCGCACCCGCGGGTGGGTGCATGTGATGGCCGTTCTGCACATGCATCGCGAACATACCGGTGTAGTGCATGCCGCAGACCGCGACGCCCATCACCAGCGCCGCACCGATGGTGGCCAGGGTGCCGCGGATATGCAACGCGAACCAGAGCGCCGCGGTCGCGGCGATCACCGCGATCACCATGGACAGCAGCACTATTCGTCCGTCGTATTCGATGACCGCGTCGGATTTCATCGCATACATGCCGGAATAGTGCATGGCGCCGACACCGACGCCGGTGATCGCACCGCCGATGTACAGCGCCATCGGCTCCAATCCCGGCAGCTGCGCGACCCGTAATCCGATCCACACCACCACCATTGCGATCACCGCACTGAGCAGGGTGATCGGCACGTCATAGCGGATAGATGCGCCGTGGATCGAAAAGCCCAGCATGGCAATGAAATGCATAACCCAGATACCGGTGCCGCCGATCGCGATGGCCGCGGCGACGAGCCATCCGGCGTGGCCGCTACCGGCCCGCGCCCGAACCACGCACCGCAGTCCCAGCAATGATCCGGTGAATGACATCAGATACGCGACAACCGGCGTGAGCAACCCGTGGCTGAAGTGATCGATTTCCAGCACGCGAACTCCCTCGTTGGGCCGACATCGACCGTCATCGCGACGGTGCGAGCCTGCCCGCTTATAAAGAACCAGCAGGTAGGCGATTTACAGTACTACCGTCCGCTAAATTTGTCATGGGATGAATCCGATCAGTGAGACAATGCCCGCTACCTGTCGGCGACCACCTGTGCCCGATATAAACCGAACGGTCCCCCGCCGCCGAATCCTGTTGATCATCACCGCTGGCAATCGATCAGCACCGATATTGCTGGGCCACAATGGATCTCATGAATTCGCCGGTCGACACCAGGCGTTCGCGCATTTGCAAGAACACCACGGCGATTTCGGTACGCGCATGCCGAATCTCATTGCGGCCCAGTGCCGCCGAGCTGGATGAGGCTCGTAGCCAACCGGACTTGACCGGCATCGTGTGCTCGCGGCGGGTCTGCGGTAGTTGCGTCGAACTGACAGAGGTTGCCCTCTTGGTCGGCGGACCAATTCTGCGGAGCCTACGTTGCCCGGGTGTGAATCGACATTGGGGCGGAAAGACCAGCTCAGTGAGCCAGGACACAGACCGGGCGGGTCTGCGCGCGGAAGTGCCTCGGAACCGGCAGACTTGTCCATGTGGTTGCCCCCACTTTGCGCCGAATCCACTCCCCCTGGACGCAGACCGTCGACCTCGGTGACGAGTTGCGCGCGGTCTGGTCGTGGGCACGTCGGCCCCGATTGGTGCGCCGACTACTGCCCGAACTGCGCCAGCACCTATCCGGCGCACCGGCCAGCACGGCCTACGCGTTCACCCTGTTCGTCACCTGGTGGACGCTGCGCGGGGTCGGTGATTCGGTGGAGCGCAGGCTGATCTTCTCGGCCTCCACCAACCTCTACAACATGCAGCACAACCCGATCCAGGTGCTGGTGGCCTCGGCGTTCTGGACCCAGGGGCAATTTCCGTGGGTCACCATCGCGGAGATTCTGGTGGTCATGGGCTTCGCCGAACGCTGGCTCGGCACCAGTCGCTGGATTCTGCTGTTCGCGACCGGACATATCGGCGCGACGCTGCTCACCGTCACCGCCATCGACCATGCCATCGACCACCACGTCATCCCGGTGCGGGTGCAGTACGCGGCGGATGTCGGCACCAGCTACGGGTTCACCGCAGTTCTGGCTGCCATGGCGTTCCACTTTCGCGGTGTGGTCCGCGCATTGTGGGCGGGTGTCATCGTCGTCTTCCTCGGTTCGGCGCTGCTGATCGGACCGACCTTCACCGACTACGGGCATATGTGCGCGGCTCTGATCGGTTTGGCGGTCGGATTCGTCGCGTCGACCTTCTGGCGGCGCATCGAACGCCTGCGTGCCGAACGCGAGTCGACTTCCGCGGCGCCGGCGCCAGTGTCGACGAATCCGGTTGCGGCGCCCCGGATTCCCGCGGCTGCCGCCGATACCGGGACGAGTTCCGTGGCGGCGCAGCCGCTATCCGGTGCTGACGGCGGGGTTGAAGCGGCGCTGCACCATGCCGATGGCCGGTTCGACGACGCGGGCCGCGATCGGGCCGAGCACCGCCATCAGTAGCACATAGGCCGAGGCCAGCGCGGCGAGTTGGATGTCGACCGCACCCATGCCCACTGCCAAACCCGCGATGACAATGGAGAATTCACCGTGCGCGACCAGTGCCGCGCCCGCACGCGCCCGGCCCGTCCGGCGGATACCCTGCCGACTCGCCGCCCACCAGCCGGTGGCGACCTTGGTGAGCACGGTCACCACCGCGAGCAGGATCGCCCAGCCGAGTACCGGCGGAATGGCCCGCGGATCGGTGCTGAATCCGAAGGCCACGAAGAAGATGGCCGCGAACAGATCCCGGATCGGTTCCAGCAATTTGGTCGCCTCGCGCGCGGTGGAACCGGAGATCGCGATGCCGAGCAGGAATGCGCCGACCGCCGCCGAAACATTCAGCGCCGATGCCAGCCCGGCGACCAGCAGCGCCGCGCCGAGCAGCTTCAACAGGAATACCTCCCGGTCGGCGCTGTCCACGATTGCCGAGACGTACCGGCCGTAGCGCAGCGCGACGACCAAGACGACGGTGACAGTGGCCAGGGCCAGCCCGAGCACCGTCAACCCGCTCAGCAAGCTCGTGCCGGCCAGGATCGCGGTGAGGATCGGCAGATACATCGCCATCGCGAGGTCCTCGAAGACCAGGATCGACAGGATCACCGGGGTTTCCCGGTTACCAAGGCGGCCGAGGTCGTTCAGTACCTTGGCGACAATGCCCGATGACGAGATGTAGGTGACCCCGGCCATGGTGATCGCTCCGGTCATCCCCCAGCCGAGTATCAGGGCAACCACCACGCCGGGCGTCGCGTTCGCGACGAGATCGACCAGACCCGCGGCCCAGGAGCGGCGCAATCCGGTCACCAATTCTGCCGCGGTGTATTCGAGGCCGAGCAGTAGCAATAGCAGTACGACGCCGATTTCGCCTGCGATATGGCCGAATTCGTTCGCGGCGCCCAGTTCTACCAAGCCACCCTGGCCGAAGGCCAGCCCGCCGAGCAGGTATAGCGGAATCGGGGACATGCCGAAGCGTGCCGCCACTCTCCCGAGCATGCCGAGGGTGAATAACACCGCCCCGAGCTCGATGAGGGCGAGCGCGGTTTCGTTCACGCTCTCACCCGTGCGTCAGGATCTTCGCGGCCGCGTCCAGACCGTCGGGGGTACCGACGACCACGAGTATGTCATCGGCGGTGAAAGTGAAATCCGGTCCCGGCGAGGGATGCAGCTGCCCCGCGCGCATTACCGCGACGATGGAAGCCTTGGTGCGCGTGCGCATTCCGGTCTCGCCGAGGGTGCGGCCCTCGTATGGCGAATCCTCGGCGATGGGTAGCTGGCGGGTAGTGATCCCAGGTAGGTCGCGGTGATCCTCGCGTAGCTTCGCCACCAGCTGCGGCGAGCCGAGTAGGTTGGCGAGCACGGCGGCCTCGTCGGGAGTCAGCGGTACTTGCGCGGCGCAGGAGTCCGGGTCATCGGGTTTGGAGACGATCAGATCGATGCCGCCGTCGCGGTGATCGACCACACCGATCCGGCGGCCCGACCGCAGCTGGAAGTCTTTCCGTACCCCGATCCCGGGTAGGGCGGTGACATCGACGTTCACACCTCCACCCTAACCGGCAAAAGCGGCTGACCGCCCAACAGGCCCGCGACCGCACCACGCAACGCCCGCGATCACCAGGGCCTGGGTCATCAAACCGACCCGGGCTCATTCCTTCGGCGGACCCGGGGACGCGGAGGCATGTGCTGTGATGGGGCGATGCGACGGCAGTGGGATGCTTTGTCTGCGACCGCGCAGGACGCGCTGGTCGCCGCCTTCGCGCTCGTCCTCGGCGCCGCGCTCTATCTGACCGGCCTGTTCGAGATGGCCAGTGACCTGAGCCGCCATCCGTCGCTGCCGGTGCGGTTCGGGGTGCTCGCGCTGATCTGTGTGGCGAGCTTCCTGCGGCGGCGCATGCCGATGTCGGCACTCGGTATCGGGCTGATCCCATTCGCCATCGATTTCGCACTCGGTCCGACAGTGCCGGTCTGGCTCATCTATTCGGATCTGATCTATGCGGGTGTGCTGTATGCCGCGCCCACGCGCTCACGCTGGCTGGTCACGGTTTGCGGGTTGGTCTCGGCTGTACTGACCGTGCTGGCGCTCGTGCTCGGCGACTGGCGGGTCGCGGTGATCACCATCGCCGCGCTGTTCGCGTTCGTCGCGACGCCGCTGTGGTGGGCGCTGTCGGTGCGCGGGCACAAGGAAATCGCCGAGGCCGAACGCAAACGCGCGCAGGCGATGACACTGGTCGCCGAATTGGATCGGCGCGCCGCCATCGCCGACGAACGCAAGACGATGGCGCGCGATCTGCACGATGTGATCGCCGGGCATCTGTCGGCCATCGCCATCCAGTCCGAAGCGGCGCTCGGGGTGCTGGCCCGGCAGGAAACCGATCCCGCTGTGGCCGGGATCATTTCGTCGATCCGGTCCAATAGTGTCAACGCGCTGCAGGAAATGCGCGCCATGATCGGTCTGCTGCGCCGCGACGACGGCGCCGAGGACGATGCGGGTGCGCCGCGCAAACTGGCTCAGCTGCCGATTCTCGTCGATGCGGCCCGCGCCGCCGGAATCACCGTGCGCGTGCGGGATTCGCTGAACGGGACGGCGTTGCCGAGCGCGGTCGACCAGGCGGCCTACCGAATCGTCCAGGAAGCACTGACGAATGCCATGAAACACGCACCGGGTCAGGTGGTCGATATCGATGTGCGCACGGAGGCAACGGATCTGGCCCTCTCGGTGCGCAATCCGACGGTCCCGGTGCGCAATCGGCCACCCGACGACGCGCGCCACAGTGGTCTGATGAATATGCGGGAACGAGCCGCAGCGCTCGGCGGCACCTTCACCGCCGGACCAGGCGCCGGTGGCTGGGAAGTCCTTGCGCGACTGCCGATCTCGACGACGGAGGTGTGATGATCCGGGTACTGATCGCCGATGACCACGGCGCGATCCGGGCCGGACTGCGGATGATCCTGGAGACCGCTGGGGGCATCGAAGTGGTCGGTGAGGCCGCCGACGGCGATATCGCGGTGGCACAGGCCAAGGTACTGCGCCCGGATGTGGTGCTGATGGATGTGCGCATGCCGGGCGTCGACGGCATCACCGCAACCGGCCGGATCACCGACGACGGCCTGGCCAGGGTGCTCATCCTGACGACCTTCGACCTGGACGAGTACGTCTTCCGTACGTTGCGCGCCGGCGCGTCCGGGTTCGTGCTGAAATCCGCTTCGGGACAAGCACTTGTCGATGCGGTGCGCGCGGTGGCCGCGGGTGACGGTGTGCTCGCACCCGAGGTGATCGCCGCGGTGATAAATGCGTTCGCCTCGACCGATGGCGAGCCGCGCCGGGTCGTGCCGGACGGCCTGGACGAGCTGACCGAGCGCGAACGCGAGGTGCTCGACTGTCTCGGCGACGGTCTGTCGAATGCGCAGATCGCCGCGCGGCTGTTCATCGGTGAGACAACAGTCAAAACCCATGTCTCGCGCGTGCTCACCAAACTCGGTGTGCGCTCTCGCGTTCAGGCCGCCATTGTGGCGCGCGAGGTCAGGGAGCGGTAGGTCAGGACGCTGGAAAGTTCGGGTCGAGCGCGGCGAAGGTGCCGTCCGCCCCGGGCTGGTACTCGACCACTGCGGTGACCGCGCCCACCGGCAGCGGACCGTACAGATGTGGGAACAGCATCGATTCCGGATCGGTGGGCACGCCCGGTTCCCATTTCACCGGTGCGCCGACGCGGGCCGGATCGATACGCAGCAGCACCATGTCCCACCGTCCGGCGAACAGTCGGTTGGCGGGCAGATGCGCCTGCTGTGGCGTGGAGAGATGGATGAACCCGATCTCCTCGAACGACTCGGGGCGGTACTCGCCGGTTTGCCGGGCGGTCAGCCAATCGGTGAGTGTGCAAATGTGAACGAGCGTGTGAGTGTCATGGATCACGGGTAATCTCCCGGTAGACAACTGGATAGGCCTGTTCGTGATCGTGGTCGAGTGGAGTTCGATACGTAACCACTGATGTTCGCCAGTAGCGAAATCCCAGGTGGTGTTATCGAAAACACACAGAATCACTTCCGGGAACAAAGCCCCCGTCCCGAACGTCTGACAGAGTAGTCATACCCCTGCTGGGAAGTAGCGGTAGCGAGCCCGCGGAGTGACCACGGGCCCCACACCAGGTGAACGGACTGTAGTGCCGGGAGCCAGGACGGAGGAGTCATGCCAGGAACCCTGACAAGCACCCCACTGACCGCGGTCGATCGTTGCGACCGCTGCGGTGCTGCCGCACGAGTTCGTGCCGTATTGCCCGCAGGTGGCGAGTTGCTCTTCTGCCAGCACCACGCGAATGAACACATGGATCGCTTGCGTGAGCTCGAAGCCGTGATCGATACGGAATCAGCTCCCGCGCTCTGACCAGTCCTCGCGTCCCGACACAACAGCATCGAACAACAGAACATCGCTGATAGACGACAGCGGGCGACCTACAGGTCGCCCGCTGTCGGCGTTTGCGGTCCCGCTACTCCGGACAGGATGCCGTCGAGCAGTTTCCCGAGACCGAAGGCGAAGTCGCCCGGCGGGTCCGACGGCGCTTGATAGCGTTCGCCTACCGCCGCACCGACCCGCGAGGCGATCGGGAACTCCTCGACCGACATGACCTGGGTCAGCAGCGGGCCGTGTTGCTCCCACCACTGCGCGTCGGTCAGCTCCGCGGTACTGCGGATTCCGGCGATCGCCATCCGCGCATTGCCGGTCGCGAATTCCGACAGCACCGCGATCACCCGATCCATAGCCAGATCGGATAACCCGATCCCCTCGATCGCAGCCAGCTGCCGTTCGTATCGGCGCATCCGGCCCGGACCGAGCACGAGCCGCCATGGTGGCACCTCGAGCAGCCACGGGTGCGCGATCAGTTCCGCACGGACCTGTTCGGCGATCGCGGACATTCGCTCACGGACCGGCAGATCGGCCGGGATGGGTACATCCTCCAGTGCGACCGTGTCGACCATCAACACGGTCAATGCCTCCTTGCTCGGCACATAGGTATAGAGGCTCATCGGGCGCAGGCCGAGTTCGGCGGCCACCGCGCGGATCGACACCTTCTCGTACCCCTCCCGATCGGCGAGGGCGATCGCGGCGACGACGACCTCATCGACACTCACCGTCTGCTTCGGGCCGCGCCCACCGGGTCGCGGCGGCACAGCATGTCGCCAGAGCAGGCTCATCAACTGTTTCGCCTGGTCGGTCACGTGGTCCTCTCGGAATTAATTCGGTACGCTGTACGTTGTTACAATACTCCGTACACCATACGACGAACTAGGGGAGCGCTCTGCCCAGCACACAGGCCACCTACCTACCCGACCGCCACATGTTCGCGCTGTGGACTTGGAACGGATCCGCGCCCGGCCGCGCGCCCGACGGCGACCGGGAAGCGCTGTCCCTAGCAGTGCCGACGGGTCCGGGCGGCGCCATCGAGGTCACCGATGTCGATTGCGCACTCGTCGATCCGGACGAGCTGTTGAATCTGAACCTCGGTGACGCGGGCCCGTCCGTACATACTTGGCGCGCAGTACTGCAGGACGGAGCGGAACCGTGCGATGCGCGGACGGTGCCGCTGCCCGTTGCGGCGCACGCTGTCCCTGACGCTGCCGGAACATCGATCGTGTCCGCCGAGCGTGCGATGCGGGTGTTGCGCGAAACACGGTGCATCGGGGCGGAATTGCGGGCGGGGCTGAAAGCGGAGTTGCGGCCGTATCAGCTGCGCGGGGCGGGGTGGTTGCACGAAACAATCGCGGCGCACGGCGGGGCGGTCTTGGCCGATGAGATGGGGCTCGGGAAAACGGTGCAGACCATCGGGTTTCTGCTCGGGCGCGCCGAGAGCGGAGCGCAGCTCGTGGTTTGCCCGACGTCGTTGGTCGGGAACTGGGCGCATGAGATCACGCGGTTCGCGCCGGGGCTGCGGGCGGTAGTGTGGCGTGGGGGTCAGATCGCGGATGCGGCCGGGACCATTGTGGTGACGGGGTATCCGATACTGCGGTTGCACGGTGATGCGTTGACCGATCGGTCCTGGGCGACAGTAGTTTTCGATGAGGCGCAGGCGTTGAAGAATCCGCGCACCCAGGTGTCCAAGGCGGCGCGGGCATTGACAGCGGAGGCGAAGGTCGCGCTGACGGGTACGCCGGTGGAGAACCATCTCGAGGAGCTGTGGGCGCTGCTGAATCTGGTGGCGCCGCGGCTGTTCGGGCATCGCACCCAGTTCCGCCGTCGATTCGTCCGGCCGATCCACGAGGGTTCGGCGGCCGCGGCGGGACGACTGCGGGATGCGCTCGAACCGGTGCTGTTGGCGCGCAAGAAGGCTCAGGTCGCCGCATCGCTGCCCGCGAAGATCCACAGCGATCTGCTCTGTGATCTGACCACCGAACAAGAACGGCTCTACGACCAGCTACTCGACAAGGCGATCGATGACGGCTTCGGCCACGGCGCGCAACGGCAGAGCCGAGTGCTCGCGACGCTCACCGCTCTCAAGCAGGTCTGCAACCATCCGGGACTGATCACCGGTGAGCTCGGTGAATTGGCGGGCCGGTCCGGAAAGCTGGATCTGTGCGCCGATATCGTGGCCAACAATCTCGAAACCGGTGACCCGACACTGATATTCACCCAGTATCGCGCCACCGGCGACCTGCTGGTCCGCCACCTGCACGAGCAATTCGGGGTGCGGGCGCCGTTCTTCCACGGCGGACTGAATCAGGCCGAGCGGGCCGAGATCGTTTCCGGCTTCCAGGCCGAAGACGGTGCGCCCGTGTTGATCCTGAGTCTGCGCGCCGCAGGCACCGGTCTCACCCTGACGCGTGCCGCCGATGTCATCCACTTCGACCGCTGGTGGAATCCGGCCGTCGAAGCCCAGGCCTCCGACCGGGTGCATCGCATCGGCCAGACCCGCACCGTCACCATTACCACCCTGACCTCGGGCACCACCGTCGAGGAACACATCGCGGGCATGCACGACCGCAAATCCGCCCTCGCGGACCTCGACGATTCCGCCGGGATCGCCGCGCTGGCCCGCCTCGACGACGACCAGCTCATCGAAATCCTGCGCCGCAAGAGGGAGAACTGATGGCGGACAACGAATTCGGATACACGGCATGGGGCATGGACTGGGTCCGGCTCGCCGAACCACTGCGCCAGACCCGACCCGACTCGCTGCTCCCCCGTGCCCGCAGTATTGCCCGCAACAGTGGTGTCCAGGCGAGCATCGAAGGGCGCATCGTGCGCGCCGCCATCCACCGCGGTGGACAGGCCTCGGTAACCCACCTCGAATTCGCGCCACTTTCCCGCTCGGCCATCACCGCGATCTCCGAAATCATCCCGGATACAACAGTTCTCACCGACGAGATGCACCGAGCGCTGGTCGACGCCGGCATCAGCCCGGCACCTGACCCGGCCGGGACGGACTGCTCCTGTTCGGCTCGCACTGCCCGCTGCGTGCACGTCCTCGCGGTGTTCTACGACATGGCCCGCCGCGTGGACGAGAATCCCCGCCTGGCGCTGGAGATCCAGGGCTATTTCCAAGCGGCACCGCAGGATTCGACAGTGCCGGTCGAGTCTCCCCGCTGGACCCCGATCAACGCACTCGATCCTGCGGGCTACTTCGAGGCCGCAATAGCGGTGCACTGAAAGGATTCACTCGGGGCGGCGGGCACGGAAGCGGAAACTGCGTTCGCCGGTTTCGATCTCGACATCGGTGAAGCCGGCGCGGGTGAGCCGGTCGGCGGCGTGCTCCGGCGGTACCGGCAGGCAGGTGTCGCCGAGGTGCAGCAGGCGGAATACGCGGCCGTCGAGGCCGTCGCTGCCTGCGAATACACCGCCGGGGCGCAGGACGCGCAGGGCTTCGCCGAAAAGCGCGTCCTGCGCTCCGACGGTGGGTACGTGGTGCAGCATCGTGAAGCACACGACCGAGTCGAATTGTCCTGGGGGCAAGGGCATATCCGCACCGTCGCCCTCGATCACCGTCATCGCGGCTCCGTGCCGAGTGCGCAGCCGATCGACGAGCACCGGATCGATCTCGACACCGGTCAGCTTGCGGGTGCGTTCTCGCAGGGCGCGGATATTGGCACCGTAGCCGGGGCCGATCTCGAGTGCGGACGCACCGAGGTCGAGACCGGACAGCGCCCACGGGACGATCCGCGTCGTACTCGTACGCTCCCACGCCGCCGATCGGCACATCAATTTGTGTACGTAGTTCATCGCCATGCGATTCACGCTAGAAGCGGCCGGCTGTGACCACGACAGGCTACGTTGACAAGTTGTGTCGCGAAACGGCCAATTCTTGGTGCCCCAACCCGGGACATCCCAGCCGAACGACGGATCCGTGGTATTCCCGGCCGCGATCGGTGATACCGCTATGGTCTTCGGCGCGGGCGTCATATCCGCGGGCTACTGGTTCGACACCCATGAACATCCGCAGCACCAAATCGCCTGGGCGGCAAGGGGCGTCATCGCCGTCGAAATCGGCGACGGATACTGGGTGCTACCACCCACCCGCGCCCTGTGGATCCCCGGCGGTACCCGACACCGAACCGGAACCCCCCAGGGCGCGACCATGCGCGGCATCTTCGTGGCACCCGATCGGTGTCCCGTCTCGCTCACCGCCCCGACAATGCTGCGAGTGTCGCCACTGCTGCGCGAACTGTTCGACCATCTCACCGGGCCCGACACCGCACTCGCGCGCAGAGAGGACGCGGATCGACGCGAGCACGTCGACGAGCCCACTCTCGGCGCGCACCCGCGCACCGCCACCCGAACCGACGGGGTCGTCGCCGCGGCGACTCGAAATCCCGACGACGACAACGCCACCGCGCGGCGCGGGCGCGCGGAGGCGGTCATCTTCGACCTGCTCGAGCCGGTCGAGGTGATTCCTGTCGGCGCCCGACGACCGGTGGATGCCCGAGCCGGACAGGTCGCCGACGCCCTGACCCGCAATCCCGCCGACCCCCGCACCCTCGCCGAATTCGCCGCCGACGCCGCAACCAGCCCTCGCACCCTGACCCGTCAGTTCCTCGTCGAAACCGGAATCTCCTTCGGCCAGTGGCGAACCCAGATCCGCCTGGCCGCCTCCCTCCCCCTGCTCGCCGAGGGCCTGCCGATCGCCCGCATCGCCTGCCGCGTCGGGTACGCCACCCCCAGCAGCTACGTGGCCGCCTTCCGCCGCGCCGTCGGCGTCTCCCCCGGCCGCTACTTCACCGGGTAATCGCGCGCTGCGGCGTCAGGCGTTGGTGCCGCCGTCGACGGTGAAGGTCGCTCCGGTGATACTGCGGCCGGAGGGGCCGGCGAGGAAGGTTACGGTGGCGGCGATGTCGTCGGTGGAGCCGAAGCGGCCGAGCGCGGTCAAGTCGATCTGGGGGGAGGCGTGGTCACCGTCGGCCGGGTTCATATCGGTGTCGGTGGAGCCCGGCTGCACCAGATTGACCGTGATGTTGCGCGGACCGAGTTCGCGCGCAAGGGCTTTCGTGAATCCGTTGAGTGCGGATTTGCTCAGGTTGTAAAGCGCGAGTCCACCGAACGCGGCGCGCTCGGACAGGTTGCTGCCGATACTGATGATCCGCCCGCCTTCGACCATATGCTCGACCGCCGCCTGCGAACCGACGAACGCCGCCCGCGCATGGATATTGAGCGCGCGGTCGACCTCCTCGACGGTGAACTCCTCGAACGGCTTTGCCGGGAAGATGCCCGCGTTGTTGACCAGCACGTCGAGCCTGGCGAGTTCGGTCGCGGCCCGATGCACCGCCGCAACGACCGCGTCGGCGTCGGCACTGTCGGCTCGAATGGCGATTGCGCTCCGCCCCAACGCTTCCACCTCGGCGACAACCGATTTCGCGAGCAATTCGTTGTGCTGGTAGGTCAGTGCCACATCCGCGCCCGCCGCGGCCAGGTGCCGCACGATCGCCGCTCCGATCCCTCGGCTGCCTCCGGTCACCAGCGCAACTTTGCCCGTCAGATCCGACATCGTGACTCCTCCTAATTCTGTGTCGATCAATACATAAATAGCTAAGCGCATGGGCGGCGACGACGTCAAGGGGTATATTTAACGATCGACACAGAAAGGAATGGGCCATGGCCGAACGTGGACGCCCACGCGCCTTCGACCGCGAGGTCGCGCTCCGTCGCGCCATGGAGGTGTTCTGGGAGCACGGCTACGAGGGCTCGTCGATGAGCGATCTCACCGCGGCGATGGGCATCAACTCACCGAGCCTGTACGCCGCCTTCGGCGGCAAGGAAGAGCTGTTCCGCGCGGCGGTCGGCCTGTACGGCGAGACCGAAGGCAGCTACACCGCACGCGCCCTGCGCGAGGAACCCACCGCCCGCGCCTGCATCGAAGCCATGTTGCGCGACAACGCCACTGCCTATACCCACGAGGACAAACCGCACGGCTGCATGGTCGTGCTGGCGGGCTCCACCTACACCACCCGCAGCGAAACCATCCGCGACTTTTTGGTCGAAAAGCGGCGCGAGACAACCGAAGACATCCGCGAGCGCTTGGATCGCGGTGTCGCGGAAGGTGAGCTACCTCCAAACACCGATACCGCGGCCCTGGCCGGCTTCTACACCACGGTGCTGTACGGTCTGTCGATCCGCGCCCGCGATGGCGCCTCGCACACCGAACTCACCCGATCCATCGACTGTGCCATGGCCGCGTGGCCCGTATCGGCCACCGCACACTGATCGCCACGGTTACTTACGGCGCAGGGCGGCGATGCGCTCACCGAGTTGATCCGCGGTGGCCAATGCCGTTGGCGGACCACCGCATTCGCGGCGCAACTCACCGTGGATCACACCGTGCGGCTTGCCGGTGCGATGGTGGTGCATGGCGACCAGGCTGTTGAGCTCGCGACGCAGCTCACCGAGCTTATCCGCGGTCGCGACCCGCTCGGCGGCCGAGGCGACCTGCGGACCAGGATCGGGCATCGCGGCCTCACCGCGTTCGGCGAGTTGCTTGGACTGACGTTCACGCAGCAGCGCCCGCATCTGCTCCGCGTCCAACAGCCCGGGAATCCCGAGGTAGTCCGCCTCCTCGGCACTGCCCGCGAAAGTGGCTGTGCCGAAGGAGGATCCATCGTAGATCACCTGGTCGAGTTCGGCGTCCGCGGCGAGTGCGACGAAGGGCTTCTCGTCCTCGCCCGGCTCGTCTTTCTGCTTGTTCGCGTCGATCAGGAGTTCGTCTTCGAGACCGTTCTGCTCGCGGTGCGGCTTACCGATGACGTGATCGCGCTGCAGTTCCAGCTGTGCGGCCAGATCGAGCAGCACCGGCACCGACGGCAGGAACACGCTGGCGGTCTCGCCTGGCTTGCGCGCACGCACGAACCGGCCGATGGCCTGGGCGAAGTACAGCGGTGTCGAGGCACTGGTCGCATAGACGCCCACCGCGAGTCGCGGCACGTCGACGCCCTCGGACACCATGCGCACCGCGACCATCCACGGCTGGGTGTTCTTGCTGAATTCGGCGATCCGGTTCGAGGAGGACGGATCATCCGAGAGCACCACCGCTGGCCGCTCGCCCGAGATGTGTTCCAGCAGTTCGGCGTAATCGCGGGCGCGCTCCTGATCGGTGGCGATCACCAGACCACCGGCATCGGGCATACCGGTCGCACGCAGCTGGCGCAGCCGGGTGTCGGCAGCCACGAGCACCTTGGACATCCAGTCACCTGCCGGATCCAAGGCGGTGCGCCACGCACGGGCGGTGTGTTCGGCGCTCAGCGGCTCACCGAGGCGGGCCGAATACTCCTCACCCGCGCTGTCGCGCCAGTGCGCCTCACCGGAATACGCCAGGAAGACGACGGGCCGGACCACGCCGTCGGCCAATGCATCCGCATAGCCGTAGGTGTGGTCGGCGCGCGAGCGCGGGAAACCGGCCTCATCGGGTTCGTAGATGACGAACGGGATCTGGCTGTCATCGCTGCGGAACGGGGTACCGGTCAGCGCGAGCCGGCGGGTGGCGTCACCGAATGCCTCGGCTGTCGCCTCACCCCAGGACTTCGCATCGCCCGCATGGTGGATCTCGTCGAGAATCACCAGCGTTCTGCGTCTTTCGGTGCGGACACGGTGCCGCGCGGGATGCGAGGCGATCTGCGCATAGGTGACCACGACGCCGTGATAGTCGCCGGAGGTCGCACCGGTCGCGTTGGAGAAGCGCGAATCCAGCTGAATGCCCACGCGGGCCGCGGATTGGGCCCACTGATGTTTGAGGTGTTCGGTCGGAGCGACCACGGTGACCTGGTCGACGGTGCGGTCGGCCAGCAGTTCGGCCGCGACCCGCAGTGCGAAGGTGGTCTTACCAGCACCCGGCGTCGCCACCGCGAGGAAGTCCCTCGGCTTGGTCGACAAGTACTTCATCAGGGCCCGGCGCTGCCAGGCGCGTAGCGAACCACCTGTGGAACCCGCGGCGCTCGATTTTTGCGAATCGCCCGGTGTTTCCGCTTCTCCCGCCACAGCGGCGCCACCCGACACAGTCACGAAGACGACCCTAGCTGTCCCCCATGGCGTGTCGCCAAACCGACGCGGCGTGGGCGACGGGCGTCACACGCCGAACCCTGCGCCACGCCGTGTTCATCTGCTCCCCATCGACTCGATGCCACGGCAAACCGGAACAATATGCTCGGATGCGCGATGCTGTTAAGCATCATGACCGACGAAAGCGCTCTACCGCGCCACACCCCGGGGGTCGGCGACCAGCCGATCCACAGCGGCGGACGCGGCGCGGAACCCACGGTGGCGACCTGTGCCCGCCACGCCGCAACGCGGGCTGCGCATGCCGCGCGACATGGTGGCAAACTCGTCGTGCGGGTGGCGGTGAAGTCGTGGAACGATTCGATTTTCGCCAAATCCGCGGCCGCGGCGTTCTGGCAGACGATGTCGCTGGCGCCGCTGCTGCTCGGGCTGCTCGGCAGCCTCGGTTACGTCGGGGAATGGTTCGGACCAGACACCGTGGAGATCGTCCAGCAGAAGATCATCGCGTTCAGCCGGGACCTGTTCAGCACCAGCGTGGTGAGCGATCTGATCGAACCGACCGTCACCGACGTGCTCAGTCGCGGACGCGCCGCCTTCGTCTCGGTGGGTTTCGTAATGTCGCTGTGGGCGGGATCCTCGGCCATGTCGACCTTCGTGGATTCGATCGTCGAGGCGCACGGCCAGAAGGATGCCCGGCATCCGGTGTGGCAGCGCATCTTCGCGTTGCTGCTGTATGTGCTGTTCCTGGTGGTCGCGGTATTCCTGCTGCCGCTGATCGCGCTGGGTCCGACATTGATCGGACGGGTGCTGCCGGATTCGTGGCGGGAACCCGGGTTGCGGCTGATCGACTCGTTCTATTACCCGGGCGTGGGCCTGGTGCTGATCATCGGGCTCACCACGCTGTACAAGCTGGCACTGCACAAATCGCTGCCGTGGCACCGCTTGTTCGGCGGGGCGTTGGTCGCAGGCGTGTTCTTCATGGCCGCCAGCGAGGGACTGCGCCGCTACCTGTCGTGGGTGACCAGGACCGGTGTCAGTTACGGCGCGCTCGCAACGCCGATCGCCTTCCTGCTGTTCACGTTCTTCTTGGGCTTCGCGGTCATCCTCGGCGCGGAGTTCAATGCCGCGGTGCAGGAATTCTGGCCCGCCCGCAGCACCCGCATCGATCAGGTGAAGGAATGGTTGTCCAATCAGTTGGGCGGGGACGACTCCGGCACCGAACAGGATGATCCGGGCACAGCTAAGCCCCCGAACCCACAGGAGGGTCGGGGGCCGATCGAGCGGACAGACGACAACGGCGCCGATGCCGACCGGGCACGACTCAGCGCGCGCGGCGATGCGTCACCGGCGTCGGCTCATTCGCCCTTGCGCAAGCCGTCGTAGACCTTCTTGCAGTCCGGGCAGACCGGCGAGCCGGGCTTCGGCGAGCGCGTCACCGGGAAGACCTCACCGCAGAGGGCGACCACGTGGGTGCCCATGACGGCGCTCTCGGCGATCTTGTCCTTCTTCACGTAGTGGAAGAACTTGGGGGTGTCGTCGCCGGTCGTCTCGTCGGTGGTCGTATCCGGGCGAACCAGAGTGTCGGTACTCACGGACTCCATGATGCCGCATACTCGCGAGCTCGGCTGATATCGGTCGGTGTTCGTCGAGCTGACCAGGCCATGTGCGGTGCGCCCTCGACAGTGGAAGACTCAGGGTATGCAGCAGTACGGCGACACCCCCGACGCCGACGACATCGGCAGCGGTGATCGCCCGGACGTCGCAATGCCGACGCCACCGCGCAAGTCCACCGGCTACTTCCCCGGCAATGACGAGAAGCACCCGGTGCTGATCACCGAGGCCGCGCCGTCACTGGAGGATCAGCACCGCGCCAGGGTTCGCCGCTACACCATCATCATGGCGTTCCGCATCCCCTGCCTGATCCTGGCCGCGGTCGCCTACAGCGTCTTCAGCAACGCCCTGCTCTCGATCCTGATCATCACCGCTTCGATCCCTCTCCCCTGGATCGCCGTTCTCATCGCCAATGACCGCCCGCCGCGCCGCAAGGACGAACCCAGCCGCTGGGACCGCCCCCGCACCGCCATCGAATCCCGGCCACACCGCGCCATCGATTCCTGAAGCTGGGAGCGGCTGAGGTCCAGGGACGGGGAAGTTAGGTCCTGGTAGGTAGGGAGGTCCAGGCCGGGGTCAGGGCAGGCGGGGCAGGGGCAGGGGCACGCCGCAAGCCACCACGCGGGTGCCGACACGCCGACGATCAAACTGGACGAGTGATCATCATGCAACGGTGGAGGCAAACATCGAGAATGGCCCGCCACCAGCGCATTCTCGATATCAGGGGTGGCGGCGGATGGTGGCGGACATGAGGGCTGCGGCGGCGCAGAGGGCGCCGGCGATGTACCAGGCGAGGTTGTAGGAGCCTTGGACGTCGCGGATGATGCCGGCGCCGGTGGCGGCTATGGCGGAGCCGATCTGGTGGGAGGCGAAGACCCAGCCGAAGGCGACGGGGCCGTCGGCGCCGAAGAGTTCGCGGCAGAGCATGACCGTGGGTGGGACGGTGGCGATCCAGTCCAGGCCGTAGAAGATGATGAACACCCACATGCTCGGCTCAGTGTCCGGCGCGAACAGCGACGGCAGGATCAACAGCGACAGTCCGCGCAGCGTGTAGTAGCCGACCAGCAGATAGCGCGGATCGGCGCGGTCGGTGAGCCAGCCGGAGAAGACCGTGCCCGCGACATCGAAGATGCCGACCAGTGCCAGCAGACCGGCGGCGGTGGTCGGCGGCATGCCGTGATCGTGTGCGGCACTGACGAAGTGAGTGCCGACCAGCCCGTTGGTCGATGCGCCGCAGATCGCGAATCCGCCTGCGAGCAGCCAGAATCCGGGACTGCGCGCGATCGTGGTCAAGACCGTCAGCGCGCGGGTCGCACCACCGGTCGCCTGCACGCGCAGTCCAACTGTGCTGCCGGGTTCCGCGCCGTACGCGCAAACACCTGCGTCACTGGGGAAGTCGCGGATGAACAGCAGCACCAGCGGCACCACCGCCAGCGCGGCACCCGCGACGATCAGCGAGGGCACTCGCCAGCCGTGCTCATGCGCGACAGCGGACACCACCGGCAGGAAGATCAGTTGCCCGGTCGCACCCGCCGCGGTGAGCACGCCGGTCACCAATCCGCGCTGGCGCACGAACCAGCGACCGGTGATCGTCGCCACGAATGGCATCGACATCGATCCGACGCCGACCCCGACCAACAGCCCCCAGGTCGCCACCAAATGCCAAGGCTGGGTCATGAATACGGTGAGGCCGCTACCCGCCGCGACGAGCACCAGTGCGCACGCCACCACCCTGCGGATACCGAATCGGTCCATCAGGGCCGCCGCGAACGGCGAAATCAGCCCGTACAGCAGCAGATTCAGCGAGACCGCGGCACCGATGGTGCCGTGCGACCAACCGAACTCCTCGTGCAGCGGGTCCAGCAGCACACTCGGCACCGACCGGAACGCCGCCGCGCCCAAGAGTGCGATGAATCCCACACCGGCGACGATCCAGGCGGGGTGCAGCCGCCGCGGCACGGATTCGACAGGTACCCGAGGCGTCTGCAGTTCAGTCACCCGCTGAGCGTGCCGGAATTTCGCGCATCGAACGAGTGGCCGGAATGCCATAAACCGCCAAGATCGTGCCAGTCACGGACGAGCCGAAACCGGCTCGACAGCATCGCGGGCGAGACCTACTGTGTGGCGGGGGTAAGCGACGGGAACTCCCTCAGCGCCAGTGATGTGCAACACATCCGCGCCAACCGGGCGCGGGCGCCGCCGAATCGCCGGAGGATGCGACAACTGCATGCCGGCTGCGGCGCGGGACCTCCCGCCAGGAAACAGGAGAAAGCATGATTCGGTGGGTCTGGGCCTTCCTCGACCGCCCGACGCAACGTTTCGACGAATGCGCGACATTCTGGTCGACGATCACCGACACCCAACTCTCGCCGCGACGCGGCGAGAACGACGAATTCCTCACGCTCCTACCGGATCCTGCACTATTCGCCGATGCCGGTGTCAAGATGCAGGCGGTGACCGGACTCGGGCGGGTACACCTCGATTTCGACGTCGACGATGTCACCGCCGCGGTCCGCATCGCACTCGACCTCGATGCCGAACTGGTCGCCAACCACAAGAGGTACGCCGTGCTGCGCTCACCAGGCGGTCAGATCTTCTGCTTCACCCCCAGCGGCCGCGCGAAGGGCACACCCGCCCCGGCCGTGCGCGCCCCGGACGGCACCCTCACCCGCCTCGACCAGGTCTGCCTCGATATCGGCCCGACCGACCACGCGGCCGAATCCCGCTTCTGGACCACCCTCACCAATTGGGACCTGACGCAGGGTCGCCTGCCCGAATTCGCCCGGCTGCGCGCGAAAGAGCCGATGCCGGTCCAGCTTCTGCTGCAGCGCCTCGGCGAGGATCGACCCGCCGGCGCGCATATCGACCTGGCCTCCGCGGATATCGACGCCACCGCCGCCTGGCACGAGTCACTCGGCGCGACACTGGTCGAGCGCCATGAGCACTGGATCGTGATGTCCGATCCGGCCGACGCGCCCTACTGCATTACCGGCCGCGACCCGAACGGCGTCTGATATCGCACGCTGTCCAAGTGACACGACGAGTACGTTTCTGTTGCTGGCGTGTCGCGGTGGCAGAGTACCGGTGTGCCTACCAACCAGACGACCACCGGATCGCTGCTCACCGCGCTGTGCCCCGATCTGCGGGCCGCGCTGACCCGCGTCGGCTACGACGCCGACATGCTGCTGGAAGTGCTCGGCGCCGATGCGCATGCCGCACTGGGCCGGTCCGAACCGGTGCCGGTGCGCCGCGCCGCGCGTCGAGCGGGCGCACTCGGAACCCTGATCCGCCTGTGGCTGCTCGGTGACGCAATGCCCGAACGCGAGGTCGCGGCCGCACTGGCACCGGTGGAGATCGACCGCGCGGTAGCCGCCGGTCTGCTCGCTCGCGACGGTGACGATGTGCGCGCGGCCCTGGACCTGCGTCCGCTCGACGCGGGCGATGGCACCCGCTGGATCCTGTCCGACCTCGACGATTCGATGTTCCGGCGCACCCTGACCGAGGATCACGTGCTCGGCGTCGGCCACGCCTCCCTGTCACTGTTGCGCGCCACCCCCACCCGCCGGGTTGGTTCGGTGCTGGACCTGGGCACCGGCTGCGGCGTCCAGGCCGTCCACGCGGCCGCGTACGCGGACCGGGTAACCGCGACCGACGTGAACCCGCGCGCCCTGTGGCTGGCCGAGGCGACGGCCGCACTCAACGGACTCGATATCGAACTTGTGGCCGGTTCCTGGTTCGAGCCGGTGGCCGGTCGCCGCTTCGACCAGGTGGTGGCCAATCCGCCGTTCGTCGTCGGCCCCGCCCGCATCGAACACACCTACCGCGACTCCGGCCTCGCCCTCGATGGCGCAAGCGAATTGGTGATCTCGCAAGCCCCCGCCCTGCTCGCCCCCGATGGCACCGCCGCGATGCTGGCGGCATGGGTGCATGTGGACGGCGAGGACTGGCGCCAACGCGTCTCGTCCTGGCTGCCCGCACACGGCGTCGATGCCTGGGTGGTCCAGCGCGATGTCGCCGATCCGGCCCTCTATGTCGGAACATGGCTGCGCGATGCGGGGTTGGATCCGCGCGACCCGGCCGCGCAGGAGCGCGCCGAACTGTGGCTCGACGCCTTCACCGCCGCGGGCGTCGAGGGCATCGGCTTCGGCTTCGTCTACCTGCACGCCATCGACGGTCCGAGCGAACTGCTCGCCGAGGACCTGACGCACGGCTTCGACGATCCGCTCGGCGCCGAGGCCACCGCGTATTTCGCACGCTCAGCATGGTTGCGCCGCGCCGCCGCCGAGGAAAACCTCGCCTGGTCAACACGTTTCGTGGTTGATCCGGCAACCGCGCTGGAACGGGTCTACCTGCACCGCGAATTCGGTTGGGAGCAGCAGGTCGCGCGGCTGCACCGCGGCGACGGTCCGCGCTGGCAGCACGAAGTGGACGAGTCCACCATCGCACTCGTCGCGGGAATGCGCGCCGAGGGTTTGCCGTTACACGAGCTGCTGGAACTGCTCGCGCTCGCCGACGGATCGGGCGAAGTGACCGAGGAGTTCGCGGCCGACGCATTATCCGTGGTGGCCGGATTGGTTCGCCATGGTTTGGTGCGGCCCGTGTAACGAAGCGGCAACCGCTCGCATCCCTCCGGACCCTTTCGCGCACGGGCTGTTCCGACAGGGTGGGGTTCTCAGGAACTTCTCAGACGCGATTGATGGAAACCGCAGTTCAGAGCGGTTTATCGGAGCAGTAGCGGGGAACTTTCTACCTGTCGGGTCCGTTGTTCGGAGTGAGACACCACCGACAGGAGGCAAGTCATGACAAGCCCCGCCACCACTCGTGTGCGCACCAGCGATTCGGACCTCGACGCCCAGAGCCCTGCCGCCGACCTGGTACGTGTGTACCTGAACGGGATCGGCCGTACCGCACTGCTCACGGCAGCCGACGAGGTCGAGCTGGCCAAGCGCATCGAGGCGGGCCTCTATGCGCAGCATCTGCTGGAGACCGGCAAGCGACTGTCGGCCACCCGCAAACGCGATCTGGCCGCCATCGTTCGCGAAGGCCAAGCGGCGCGCTCGCATCTGCTCGAAGCCAACCTCCGGCTCGTGGTCTCCCTCGCCAAGCGCTACACCGGCCGCGGTATGCCGCTGCTGGACCTGATCCAGGAGGGCAACCTCGGCCTGATCAGAGCAATGGAAAAGTTCGACTACGCCAAGGGATTCAAGTTCTCCACCTATGCCACCTGGTGGATCCGGCAGGCCATCACCCGCGGTATGGCTGATCAGAGCCGCACCATCCGCCTCCCCGTGCATCTGGTCGAGCAGGTCAACAAGCTGGCCAGGATCAAGCGGGAATTGCATCAGCAGCTCGGTCGCGAGGCCACCGATGCCGAACTCGCCAACGAGTCCGGCATTCCGGTCGACAAGATCTCCGATCTGCTCGACCACAGCCGCGACCCGGTAAGCCTGGATATGCCGGTCGGCAATGACGAAGAGGCCCCGCTGGGCGATTTCATCGAGGACTCCGAGGCCACCTCGGCCGAATCCGCCGTGATCGCCGGGCTCCTGCACCACGATGTGCGCAGCGTGCTCGCCACCCTGGACGAGCGCGAACAGCAGGTCATCCGGTTGCGCTTCGGCCTGGACGACGGCCAGCCGCGCACCCTCGATCAGATCGGCAAGCTCTTCGGGCTCTCCCGAGAGCGTGTTCGTCAGATCGAGCGCGAGGTCATGTCGAAGCTGCGCAAGGGAGAGCGGGCCGACCGCCTGCGCGCCTACGCCAGCTGATTCCCGCAATAACTCGTGCCGGTGATCCCGGCACGTGCCCATGACGCCGGACTACTCCGAGGCAAGTTCGGCGTCCGGCTTGGTGACCCTGGACGGTCACCTCGAAACGCCGACCGGTGACCGCGCGTCCCGCCCCCTCCGGGTTCGCGCGAGCCGGTCGGCGAACCCCATTCAATCCCCGCCGAGTCCGTCGTCAACCGCGACGTTCTCTGGTTTCAGTTCGAGTGCGGAGTTCTCGGCCCGCAGATCGAGCATGCTCGCGAAATCCTCGTGCACTCGACCGCTGCCAACACTGGCCTGGGCCAGTTGTGCGGTGGCCTCCGCGAGCGGCATCGGTACGTCGCTTCGGCGGGCCGCGTCGAGACCGAGATCGAAATCCTTGCGCAGCAGCATCGGGGTGAAAGTCGGTGTGTAGTCGAGGTTTACGAAGGTCTTGTAGCGAGTGAAGACCGAACCCAAGACGCCGTTGTTGAGAAGTCCAGGAAGGCCGCGCGGGATACTCCGCCTTCTCCGCGAGGACGGTGACCTCGGCCATCGACTGGGGTGGCCACACCGAGGAACAGGTTGCGGCAGATCTTGACCAGCCGCGCCACATCGCCCGCACCGACATAGGTGACGGATTTACCGATGGTGCGCAGTAGTGGTGCCACGCGTTCGTAGACATCCAGCGGACCCGAGGCCGCGATCGAAAGTCCGCCCGCGGCGACCACCTTCGTATTGCCGCTGACCGGTGCGGCCAGGAAGCCCCCACCACGCACGTTCGCAAGCCGCACGAATGGCCGCGGAGGATTCCGTCGAGACGGTCGAGCAGTCCACCACTATCGCGGGTGCAGATTTTTCGTCGGCGAGCAGGCCGTCGGCGCCGAATAGGACCTGTTCGAGGTCGGAGCTGCCCGCGCAGGCACGGTCTCCGATCGAACCGGTCCATGCGCAATGCACCGGCACTTCAAGCCACCTACTCAACCCCGCCGCTGACCGGCTCGCCCGCGATCGCGACGCTGCTGATGCTCACGGGCGCCGCCGCGATCCCAGGCACCGCTCACCACCGATCGAACCGGTCCGTACGCCACCCGGTCGGCGAATTCGCACCAGCCGACGCGAGACCGCGACGCCGATGAGCGCAGCCCGGTCACCGTCGCGCTGACCGGCTGGCACCAGCAACTCACACAGCTTCACCATCTCGTCGACTAGCGCCGATGCTCTCGGCCCCGGCCCGGACACCGCTCACGATCGATCCGTCTCATGCGTTGTCCGGCGGCGATTCGAACCTGACGCGGGACCGCGGCGTGCGCGAGTGCAGCAGATTGGTGCGTTGAGCGGCGCGGGGGTCGTGCGGCCCGGTGGCGGCGAGTTGCGGGAGTTCAGCCGAGGCGGCGGGGGCCGGTGTCGAAGCGGCTTGGTTGGGGGCCGAAGCGGGCTCGGGCGTAGAGGATTGCGGCGGCGTTGGGGGAGGCGAGGACGGGGTCGAAGGATAGTTCGCGGATTTCGGGGAGGTCGTCGAATAGGGCCGAGACGCGTTGAACGAGTTCGACTAGGGCGGGTTTGTCGACGCGGGGACTGGCGGGGGTGCCAGAGAGGAGTGGGGCGGCGCGAGGGGCGTCGATGAGGGCGGTCGCTTCGTCGGCGGTGAGTGGGAGGGCGCGGTAGGCGCGGTCGCCGAGGAGTTCGATGATCATGCCGGAGAGGCCGAATTCGATGACCGAGCCGAAGGACGGGTCGTCCTGCACCCGCAGCACACAGCCGACGCCGGGGCTGGCCATCTTCTGAATGTGCACGGCGGGATCACCGCATAGTTCCACCAGGTGCGAATAGGCCTGGCGCACGGCTTCAGGCCGCCACAGGTCCAGCCGAACCCCACTGAGATCCGGTCGGCGCCGCCACATTTCGCCGGTTGCCTTGGCCGCGACCGGATAGCCGAGTTCTTCGGCCGCCGCCACCGCATCGTCGGCGCTGCGGACCTCGCGGAATTCGACGACGCGAATTCCGTAGCAATCCAACAGGTCCACGGCCTCCAGGTCGGTGAGCCAACGTCCGTCGGATTCGCGCATCCAGCCCGCGACCAGATGCCCGGCCCGTTCCGCGTCGATGCCCGCCGGACGAACCACGGTCGACACCGGTTTCGTGCGCCATTGCGCGTATCGGTGCGCCCTGGCCAGTGCCCGTGCGGCCCGCTCGGGATCCGGATAGGACGGTATCGAGCCGCGGACCGCCGTACCGCCCGGACCGCGCATGGCCAGGAGGTTCGGAATCCCTTGCTCGGCAACGAAAGTGGTGAGAATGGGTTTCGCCGCATCGGGCACGGCTGCGGCGGCCTCGCGAATGGCATCGGCGAATCCGGCCATCCGCAGCGGCACCGGCGGCGCGAAAACCACGATAACCGCGTCGATTTCGTCCGAGCGCAGCGCGGCGACCACCGCGTCCAGATATGCACCCGGTGTCGCGGCGGGGCCCAAGTTGACCGGATCGCCGATCGACTCCTCGTCCACCACACGCTCGGTCGGGCGTGGTCGCCGAACATTGTCGAACGGCACCGCGGCTGGACGTCGAACCTCGAGTCCCTCACCGCGTGCGGCATCGACGGCCAGCCAGTTCAGCGCCGCGCTGTTGCCGATCACGGCGACCCGAGGACCCGCGGGCAGCGACTGATAGCCCAGCAGCGCCGCACAGTCGAACAGCTCCGAAATCGAGTCGACCTGAACGATTCCCGACTGCGCGAACAGGTCCCGCACGATCGATCGGTCCATATCGCCGGTCGGCTGGGCCCGCGCGGCCAATCGCCCACTGCTCACCGCGACGATCGGTTTGCTCCGCGCGACCCGACGCGCGATCCGGGAAAATTTGCGCGGATTACCGAAACTCTCCAGATAAAGCAGGATCACATCGGTGGCGGAGTCGGTGTCCCAGTATTGCAGCAGGTCGTTGCCGGACACATCCGCGCGATTACCTGCCGAGACGAAGGTCGACAACCCGAGGTTGCGCGCAGCGGCCTCACCGAGGATGGCCGCACCCAACGGCCCGGACTGACAGAAGAATCCGATGCGCCCGGGCCCAGGCAGTACCGAAGCCAAAGTCGCGTTCAACGAAACCGAGGCATCGGTATTGGCAATGCCGAGCGCGCTCGGCCCGACCACCCGCATCCCGTGTCCACGTGCCGCGGCAACCAACTCGCGTTCGGCAACCACACCGCCATCACCGGTCTCCCCGAAGCCCGCGGTGAGCACGACCAATCCCTTGACGCCCTTGGCCATACAGTCGTCCAGAACGGAGCTGATCGCTTCCGGAGGGACGGCAACCACCGCGAGATCCACCTCATCGGGAATATCGCGCACCGTCGGGTAAGCCCGCACCCCGCGCACCGATCGCCGGTTCGGATTGACCGGGAACACCGGACCTTGGAAAATTCCGGAAAGCAGATTGGCCAAGATCACTCCACCGACCCGGGCCGGGCCAACGGTGGCGCCGATCACCGCGACCGAACGGGGCGCGAGCAGATTGCCGACACTGCGCGCCTCGGAGGCGCGTTCGCGCGAATCCCGCACCGAGAGCCGAGCTTCGGTGGGATCGATGGCGAATTCCAGATGCAGCACCGAACCGTCCCTGGCGCGCTCGACCTGATAGCCCGCATCACGGAATACGGTGACCATCACAGTGTTCTCGGCGAGCACCTCCGCGACGAACGTCTCGATCTTGTTCTCGGCGGCCGCACCCGCCAGATGTTCGAGCAGGATGGAACCGAGCCCGCGTCCCTGATGCTCGTCGGCCACCACGAATGCGACTTCGGCGGCGCGCGGTCCGGTGCGGTCGGTCAGCAGTTCGTAGCGGCCGACCGCGATGATTGCCTCGCCCAGTACCAGCAGCAGTCCGACCCGGTCGTGGTGGTCGACGTGGGTGGAGCGGTACAGATCCTTGGGCGAAATACGCGGGTACGGACCGAAGTAGCGGAGGTACCGGGAGCGATCCGACAGAGCCGTGTGGAACTCCTGCAGCCGCTCGGCGTCATCGGGTGTGATCGGGCGCAGTCGCACCACGCCACCGTCCGAGGCGAGTACATCGGCGAACCAGTGCTGGGGCGGGGGAGGCGGTATCGCGGGCGTATTCGGGGAATCCGGGACGGGCGGGTTCTCAGTCACGGGGGTCCTCCGGATCGAGGCCGAGCAACCCGAAGGTGGCTCGGCGCGTAGCCAATACGGCCGTATCGATAGCGCGTTGCGCGCGGTCGGTGCGCGCGTCCCCAGTTTCCCCCGTGCCGCCGGGACCGTCCCACCGGCGGTAGGCAGTGTCACCACCGTCACCCATGGCGCGCGGCGGATCGACGGTCGGCGCCGCGGACTGGATCATATCGATCCAGTCCTGCGGTACCGCGGTTTCCGGTGCGATGGTGCGATCCAGCGCGGTCGCCAGCAGATGCGTCCAGGCGCGTGGCACCACCCGTACCAGGCCGTAGCCGCCGCCTCCGACGGCGAGCCAACGACCTTCGGCGTATTCGTCGGCCAGATCGCGCATGGCGATGAAGGCGGCGCGTTGACCGTCGACGGTCAGTTCCATATCGGCGAGTGGGTCCTCGCGGTGGGTGTCGACACCGCATTGGCTGACCACGATCTGCGGCCGGAACGCCGCCAGCGCACCGGGCACGATCGCGTGAAAGCCGCGCAACCACTGCGGATCCCGGGTGCCGGGCAGGACCGCCAGATTGATCGCGGTGCCCTCGGCGGCGCCGTGGCCGGTCTCCTCCGGCCAGCCGGTATTGGGCCACAGTGTGGCCGGATGCTGATGAATCGAGATCGTCAGCACTCGGGGGTCGCCGTAGAAGGCGCGCTGCACACCGTCGCCGTGATGCACGTCGACATCGATGTAGGCGATGCGATCGAATCCGTTTTCCAGCAGCCAGGAGATGGCCACGGCCGCATCGTTGTAGATGCAGAATCCGGCCGCCGAATCCGGCATCGCGTGGTGCATGCCGCCGCCGATGCTCACTGCCCGCCGGGTGCGCCCCTGGGCGATCTCGCGTGCCGCGGTCAATGTGCCGCCGACGATCACCGAGGCTGCCTGATGCATCCGCGGGAACACCGGATTGTCCGGTGAGCCGAGACCGTACGGCGGTGCGAGCGGCGCACCCGCGGGAGGTGTGGCATGTTCGACGGCCTCGATGTAGTCCGCGGTATGGATGCGCAGCAAATCGGACACTTCAGCCCGCTCGGGCACCAATCGCTCGACACCGTCGAGTAATCCGAGACTTTCCGCCAGGGCCATGGTGAACTGCAGGCGCGCCGGTTTCATGGGGTGCTCCGGCGTCCATGCGTAGTCGAGGAAGCGGTCGGTCCAGACGACCGTCCCGGATCGCGCCTCGAGATCACCTTCGTCGAGCGGCGCGGACTGTTCGCCGTGCGGTGCAGTGGCCATGCTCGCAACGCTACGCGGGAAGGTAACGGCCCCGTTGGACGTTCGTATGCAGTAGAAATACAAGCAAGAGCGAATACGGTGACAGGCCGTGCGCCGACAGAATTCCCACAGCGCAGTCACGGGTGTAGCGCGAAACCACGCGGCACACGGGGGTGCCGACGTGCGTGGGTAGAATTCGTGCCGACGAAGGGGTAACAGGTGAAGGATCTGGTCGACACCACGGAGATGTACCTCCGTACCATCTACGACCTCGAGGAAGAGGGCGTGGTGCCCCTGCGTGCGCGCATCGCCGAGCGCCTCGAGCAGAGTGGCCCGACGGTCAGCCAGACCGTCGCGCGGATGGAACGCGATGGTCTGCTGCTGGTCGCCGGTGACCGCCATCTCGAACTGACCGACAAGGGCCGCAGCATGGCGGTCGCGGTCATGCGCAAACATCGCCTCGCCGAGCGGCTGCTCGTGGACATCATCGGGCTCGACTGGCAGAACGTGCACGCCGAGGCGTGCCGCTGGGAACACGTCATGAGCGAGGATGTCGAGCGGCGGCTGGTCGAGGTGCTCAACCACCCGACCACCTCCCCCTACGGCAACCCGATTCCGGGTCTGGACGAGCTCGGCCTCGCCACGCAGAGCGGCGCCGACGAGACCCTGGTGCGGCTGTCGGATCTGCCACACGGCCAGGTGCACGCGGTCGTTGTGCGTCGCCTCGCCGAGCACATCCAGACCGATCCCGAGGTCATCGGCCAACTGCGGGAGGCGGGCGTGGTGCCCGACGCGCGCGTGACGGTCGAGACCAAGCCCGGTTCGGTGGTCATCACCGTGCCCGGCCACGCGGGTTTCGAGCTCTCGGATGAGATGGCCCACGCCGTCCAGGTGAAGTTGGTCTGAGGCGTGAAACTTCTGGTCACAGGTGGCGCAGGCTATGTAGGTGGCGTCTGCGCGCAGGTTCTGCTCGAATCGGGGCACGAGGTCGTGGTGGTCGACGATCTGTCGACCGGCAATGCCGAGGGCGTGCCGACCGAGGCGCGATTCGTCGAGGGTGATGTCGCGGTCGCCGCGCCCGCCCTGCTCGAGGCCGAATCCTTCGACGGTGTCCTGCATTTCGCGGCGCAATCGCTGGTCGGTGAGTCGGTGCAGCAGCCGGAGAAGTACTGGCACGGCAATGTGGTGAAGACGCTCGAGCTGCTGGAGGCGATGCGCCGCACCGAAACGCCGCGGCTGGTCTTCTCCTCGACCGCGGCCGTATACGGCGAACCCGAACGGGTGCCGATCACCGAGGACGCGCCGACCCGGCCGACCAACCCCTACGGCGCCTCCAAACTGGCCATCGACCACGCCATCACCTCCTATGCGATCGCGCACGGTCTCGCCGCGACCAGCCTGCGCTACTTCAACGTCGCCGGCGCCTACGGCGGTCTCGGCGAAAACCGGGTGGTGGAAACCCATCTCATCCCCCTCGTGCTCCAGGTCGCCCTCGGTCATCGCAAGGCGATCTCGGTCTTCGGCACCGACTGGCCCACACCAGACGGCACCGCGGTCCGCGATTACATCCACATTCGCGACCTCGCCGACGCCCACCTGCTGGCTCTCGGCTCCGCCGAATCCGGCACACATCGCATCTTCAATCTCGGCAGCGGCACCGGTTTCTCGGTCCGCGAGGTGATTTCGGCCTGCGAGCGCGTCACCGGCCTGCCAATCGCCGCCCTGGACGCACCGCGTCGTGCCGGCGACCCGGCCACGCTGATCGCGTCCAGCGACCGCGCCATCACCGATCTCGGCTGGCAGCCCAAGCACAACGATCTCGACGAAATCGTCGCCGATGCTTGGGAATTCCTGCGTGACCTCGGACCGCTGGCACACAGCGCGAAGTAAGCCGGCGCAGCATCGAACGCGGTTGCATGGTGGTGCCGCATTTGCCACAACCACCATGTGACTCGCCAACTCACCTCTGACCACCCGAGAACGCGATCGGGCTCACCGGACGACCGGCCCAAAGTCGATACCGAGATCCGCAGCAATGCCGATCCCGCAGTAGGCAAGGCGACGCAGCGTATCCGGGCGCATCCCGGTGCGCAGTGAGATCTCGAGCAGACTCGCCATGGAATGGGCGGGATCGGCTTCCAAGGCCGCCTGCAGTGCGATGCCGGCGAGCGGACCGTCACCGCGGATGTAGGCGCTGTAGCCGAGAAGTGTTGCCGCATCGGCACGGTCGCTGCCCGACAGTGCATGCGTCAGCGCCACCCAGAGGGTCTCCGCAGGGGCGGCGTGGTCTCCGACGGCCAGCCCGAACAACGAGTCGCGCACCGTCCGATCGCGCAGTGCCGCGGCCAGTTCCGCGTATTCCTGGGCGGTCAGGACTACACCGGAGTCGATGTTGGCGATCTGCGAGAGCATATGTTCGAGTGCCCGCCGGTGGTATCCGTCGGGATCCCCGCGCCGGACGGCCGCCGCGTACCGCTCGTGCGCGAACGCGCGAGCGCTGTCCAGATGTACCGCGACCTGGCGCGCCAGTTCCTCATCCGGTGCGACCAGAGCGGTCAGCTCCGAACGGGTGCCCCGGATCGGGCGCCCTTCGAGCACATGCGCCACCGTGACCATCGATGTGGCCGGATCCGGCAGCGTCCCATGGTGATTCGCATCGAGCAGACTCCACCACCGCTGATCCGCCTCGATAGCGCGCACCGCCCAGGCGCCCTCGAGGTACACCTCGGCCCGCGCCAGTCGGCGCGCGAACGCCGCGATGAGTGTGCCCCACGGTCCCGTACTGCCCACACCGTTTCGGCGAGTGCGCCGCGGTTCGCGCACCCGGTCGTCGACGATCACCGCGAGTACTTCCGTCGCCCCCTCTGCGGCACAGATGTGCGAAACACACTCCGCATATGCGGCCGCGAGCCCCCGCCGACTCCCGCCTTCCTGATCCAAATCGAACCGCACCACCGCATCGATGATCGGACTCTGCTCCACATCTGTCGCGCCCCGCAGCACCGCCACCACCAGTGACCGCTCCGGCACGAATCCGACCATGGCGGGCACAGCCACAATCAATTCACCCGGATCGTCGACATGCAGTGAGTCCCCTGGAATCCGATCCCCGAATTCCGGCGGCGGTTCCGCACAGATTCCCGGGCGCAACTCTTTCCCGAAACCTCGTGTGCATTCCGACAATTCGTCGTCGGTATCGGGGTCGAAGAAGGACACCGAATCGATTCGGGCCGAGACCGGGTCCACGGGCCACGTGCGATATGTATGCGCCGCAACGCTATCGCGCACTGGTTCATCGAACCGCGGCGCAGGGATAATGCCGCTCGAATACGCGATGGCGCGCGAGCCCTCTGTTTCGTCGCCGACATGCACCCCGCGATCCGCTGCCCCCGCGGTAGCACCTGGATGCCCGGCGGCTCGATAGTCCGCCGGCTTGTCGGTACCCATCCCGGCGCCGTCACACGAATCCTCGACATCCCGGCAACCCGAGTCGCCGACACCCGACGAGTGAGCGGATTTGCGGAGGTGAACGGCGGGGCTTGTGCAAAAACCGGTGCGCGGCGATGCGCCGTCGCCTGGATCTCCGAGGGCGGGAGCGGGATTCGTGGAAGTCGTCATGCATCGAGGGTGCGCCCACCCACCTCGAAGCCCGGGACACCGACCTGGGGATATCGCGGGACCGAATTGCCCTGTGGAAAACACTTGGACTGTGGACGAATCGGGAATCGGACCCGAATACGGCGACGAACATGTCGGTGCCACCTGCTACTGTCCGGCCGCAAGCACCAGCCAACAAGCGGCGCAGGCCGCCGCATTCACCCCTGCTTCACTTTCCGCACCGCCGTTGTGAACAGCTCGTCCAATGCCGCCGTATCCGGCTTCGCGTCGCCGAATGTCATGTATGTCACCGTGATACGCACATCGGCGACCTGCCCGGTGAGCGTCTGCATCGACTGCGTCAGCCCGGCCGCGCTCACCTGCGGCGCCACCGTGCGGCGCAGCGCGAACGTGTCGTCGGCGTCGATCGTCGGGGGCGCTTGCAGTTCGGTGGTCACAATCGTCGTCGCGCCCGCTCGGTTCACATGCACCTGCTGACACCGCTTCAACTGGTCACGCAATACCGACAACGGCTGTCCGGTCCTGGTCAACTCCGCGGTCATCGTGGCGCGCGTCTCGTTGTCGGTGCCCACCGCAACGGCCGTCTGATTCGGACCGAATTGCTGAGCAGGCGGGACACATCCGTCGGGCTGCACCTTCGCACCGCGCCCGACCCCGGTCAGGTCCGCCGCCGCCTGCGCGGCCGCCTCCGGTGGCAGCACGACCGCCTCGTATCCGGCCGGGAACTGCGCGGGATCGGGCAGCAGCGTCGAAAGCTGTGCCGTCACATACCGAGTCCCCGCACTCGGGCCGGAGGCGACCGGATGTCCGGTCACCGTCGACGTGCAGCCGGCGAGCAGCGCCGCACTCGCGGCGAGGGGCACCAAACCAGATACCCCGAATCCGCGTGGCCCCCTGCGCGTCGAATTCGGCACAGTCACCGGTCCACTGTGCCAAACTCCCCGAGCCCGCCCACGATGCCACGCCGGTTCGTCGCGTGACCGGGAATGTGCGGGGTACTACTGACGTTGCCCTGCTCATGGGTCGGTGTCGCCCGTGGCAACGTGTGTCGGGACTATGGGGGACAATGGACAGTGGTTGACCGCCGCGAATTGCCCAACAGGCCTGTGAACCTGGAAGCGCGCGTCGGTAAACCGCGCAGGAAGGAGACGCGATGGACCACGAGTCGCGAATGTACGAGTTGGAGTTCCCAGCTCCGCAGCTGTCGAACGACGATGGCTTGGGTCCGGTCCTGGTACACGGACTGGAGGGCTTCACCGATGCCGGGCATGCGGTGCGGCTGGCCACGACGCACCTGCGCGAGAGTCTCGAGAGCGAGCTGGTCGCGTCGTTCGATGTCGACGAGTTGCTGGACTATCGCTCGCGTCGTCCGCTGATGACGTTCAAGACCGACCACTTCTCGGATTACGCCGAGCCCGAGCTGAATCTCTGGGCGCTGCGCGATACCGCGGGCACCCCGTTCCTGCTGCTGTCCGGCCTGGAACCGGATCTGCGCTGGGAGAAATTCACCACCGCGGTGCGTCTGCTCGCCGAACAGCTCGGTGTGCGGCGCAGCATCGGACTGAGTGCCATCCCGATGGCGATCCCGCATACCCGCCCGCTCGGCATCACCGCGCACTCCTCCGACCGCGACCTCATCGCCGACCATCAGCGCTGGCCGGGCGAACTACAGGTGCCGGGTAGCGCGTCCTCGCTGCTGGAGTACCGGATGGCCCAGCACGGCCACGAATCCGTCGGATTCTCGGTGCATGTGCCGCACTACCTCGCGCAGACCGCCTACCCGGAGGCCGCGCAGACCCTGCTCGAGCACGTCGCCGACAACGCGGGCCTGGAATTCCCACTGGCCGCCCTCGGTGAGGCCGCCGCGCGGGTGCGCGAGCAGGTCAACGAGCACATCGCGGGGAATTCCGAGGTCGAGACCGTGGTGCACGCGCTCGAGCGCCAGTACGACAGCTTCGTCTCCGCGCAGGAACGCCAGTCGAGCCTGCTGGTCGGCGATGGTGAGCTGCCCAGCGGCGACGAATTGGGCGCCGAATTCGAGCGCTTCCTGGCCGAGCAGGGCGGCTACGACGGCGACGAGGACGAACAGTCCAACTGACCCGATCACCCTGACGGGACCGTAGGCGGCTGCCCGTAGGGTGGTCGGAGTGGATCTGACCGAACTGCTGGAGATACCGGGAACCGACGCCGACGCACTCTATGAGTCCTTCGGGGCGTGGGCGGCCGAGCAGGGGACCCCGCTGTATCCGGCGCAGGACGAGGCGCTACTGGAATTGGCGTCCGGATCCAATGTCATCCTGGCCACCCCCACCGGATCCGGTAAATCCCTTGTCGCCGTCGGCGCGCATCTGTTCGCGTTGACCCGCGGCCTGCGCACCTACTACACCGCCCCGATCAAAGCGCTGGTCAGCGAGAAGTTCTTCGCCCTGTGCGAGGTTTTCGGCGCGGACCGGGTCGGCATGGTGACCGGTGACGCGGCGGTGAATCCGGAGGCGCCGATCATCTGCGCCACCGCCGAGATCCTGGCGAATATGGCGCTGCGCGAGGGGGCGGCCGCCGATGTCGGCCAGGTCGTGATGGACGAATTCCACTTCTACGCCGATCCGGACCGCGGCTGGGCCTGGCAGGTACCGCTGCTGGAACTCCCGCGCGCCCAATTCCTGCTGATGTCGGCAACTCTCGGCGAGGTCGACTTCTTCGCCGCCGACCTCGAGCGCCGCACCGGTAATCCGACCGCCATCGTCGCGGGCACCGAACGTCCTGTCCCGCTGAGCTTTTCCTACGCGCGCACCCCGATCACCGAAACCCTGGAAGATCTCGTCACGACCAACCAGTCACCGGTATACGTCGTGCATTTCACCCAGGCCGCCGCATTGGAACGCGCGCAGGCGCTGACCAGCGTCAACTTCGCCACGCGCGCCGAAAAGGACGCCATCGCAACGGCACTGGGTGATTTCCGCTTCTCCTCCGGCTTCGGCAAGACCCTGTCCCGGCTGATCCGCCACGGTATCGGCGTACATCACGCGGGCATGCTGCCCAAGTACCGCCGCCTGGTGGAGCGGCTGGCCCAGGACGGTCTGCTGAAGGTGGTGTGCGGCACCGACACCCTCGGCGTCGGGATCAACGTGCCGATCCGCACGGTACTGCTCACCGGTCTCACCAAATTCGACGGTGTGCGCACCCGCAGGCTCAAGGCCCGCGAATTCCATCAGATCGCCGGCCGCGCGGGCCGGGCGGGCTACGACACCATGGGCACCGTGGTAGTGCAGGCGCCCGACCACGAAGTGGAGAACACCCGGCTGCTGGCCAAGGCGGGTGACGATCCGAAGAAGCAGCGCAAGGTGGTGCGCCGCAAACCGCCGGAGGGCTTCGTCTCCTGGAGCGAGGAGACCTTCGACCGGCTCGTCGCCGCCAGCCCCGAACCGATGGTGTCGCGCTTCAACGTGACGAACTCCATGCTGCTCAATGTGATCGCCCGCCCGGGCAATTGCTTCGACGCCATGCGCCGTCTGCTGGAGGACAATCACGAGCCCCGCCCAGCGCAACGCCGCCACATCCTGCGCGCTATCCGCCTGTATCGCGCCCTGCGCGATGCCGGTGTGGTGCAACAGCTTCCCGAACCCGACGCACAGGGCCGCCGCGCCCGGCTCACCGTCGATCTGCAGCGCGATTTCGCCCTCGACCAGCCCCTGTCCCCCTTCGCCCTCGCTGCGCTCGACCTGCTCGACAAGGACGCCCCCGGCTACACCCTCGACGTCATCTCCCTCATCGAATCGACGCTGGAGGATCCGCGCCAGCTGCTGATGGCCCAGCAGCACAAGGCCCGCGGCCAGGCGATCAACGAGATGAAGGCCGACGGCATCGAATACGACGAACGCATGGAGCTGTTGGAAGAGGTCACCTGGCCCAAACCGCTGGCCGAGCTGATCGAACCCGCCTTCGAGACCTACCGGGCCGGGCATCCCTGGATGTCGGAATTCGCTCCGTCCCCCAAATCGGTCGTCCGCGACATGATCGAACGCTCGATGACCTTCGCCGAGCTGATCTCGCATTACGAGCTGGCCCGCTCCGAGGGGGTGGTGCTGCGCTATCTCGCCGACGCCTACCGCGCGCTGCGGCGCACCGTCCCGGAAGCCGCGCGCACCGAGGATCTCGACGATATGACCGAATGGCTGGGCGAACTTGTGCGCCAAGTGGATTCGAGTCTGCTCGACGAATGGGAGCAGCTCACCAATCCGGGTGCGGAGACCGATGCCGATCAGCTCGCCTTCGGCGCGGAAACGGTGCGGCCGATCTCGGCCAACGAACGCGCGTTCAAGGTGATGATCCGCAATGCCATGTTCCGTCGCGTCGAACTCGCCGCGCTGCGCCGCTGGGAGGCACTCGCCGAGCTGGGCACCGGACCGGACTGGGCGGCCGAGCTCAACCCCTACTTCGACGAGTACGAAGGCATCGGCACCGGCCCGGATGCTCGCGGTCCGCAACTGTTCCAGGTGGAACAACGCCCCGGTTTCTGGCAGGTGCGCCAAGTGCTCGACGATCCCGCCGGGGACCACGGCTGGGCGCTCGCGGCAGTGGTCGATCTCGCCGAGTCCGATGCCGCGGGCGAGGTCGTCTTCGACGAGGTCACGATAGTCGCAGGGTGATCATGATCAAGGTGTCGTCAGCGAGTTGGTTACCAGGGGCATCGCGCTGATACTCTCTCGCGCGGTGCCCGAACGACGGCCGCCCCCCAAACGACGGAGAGTTCCCTTAGATTGACCGGTTCAAACCTGCCCGAATCGCCCTATCTGGCCATCCACCCAGAGCGGGTGCGCGAGAACTACCGCGCACTCCAGGCCGCGGTACCCGGAGCCCGAATACGCTTCGCGGTCAAGGCGAGTCCGGTCCCGGAACTCATCCGTCTGCTCGACCGTCACGGCGCGGAGTTCGATGTCGCCAGCGTCGGTGAGATCGAACTGTGCCTGCACGAGGGCGTCGACCCGGCGCGCATGTGCTACGGGAACCCGATCAAGAAGGCCGCCCACATCGCGGCCGCCTACGCCGCGGGTGTGCGCCGCTACGCCTTCGACACCGAGGACGATCTGCTGCGCATCATCGAGCACGCGCCGGGTTCGGAAGTCGAGTGCCGGTTCCTGTCCTCGGCGCCGCAGTCGACGACGCCCTTCGGCACCAAATTCGGCTGCTCCCCCACCGAGGCGCTGCGGCTGCTGGTGCGCGCCCGCGATCTCGGACTGATCGTCGGGGGCCCGTACTTCCACGTCGGCTCCCAGCAGACCGACCCGCGAGCCTGGCACGTCGGTATCGAGCAGGCGGGCCGCATCGTGGCGGCGCTGGCGGACAAAGATATTCCGGTGCTCTCGGTGAATATCGGTGGCGGCCTGCCCATTTCGTACGTCGAGGCGGCGCCCGCACTCGACGATATCGGTGCCGTCATTGCCGCCGCCACCGCCGAATTCCTGCCCGCGACCGCCGGACTCGTCATCGAGCCCGGCCGCGCGCTCGTAGGTTCGGCAGGCACCATTCACGCCGAGGTCATCGGCGTGCGCATCGCGCCGGACGGACGGCGCTGGGTGTATCTCGACATCGGCCGCTACAACGGCATGGCCGAGACCGAGAACGAGTACATCGCATACCGCTTCGTCACCGAACGTGACGGAGATCCCGTGGACGAGGCGGTGGTGGCCGGACCGACCTGCGATGGCGACGATGTACTGTATCAACGCACGAAGGTCCTTCTTCCGACCTCGTTGCGAGCCGGTGATCGCATCCAGATCCTCGATACCGGCGCCTATACCGCGAGCTATTCGTCGGTGTCCTTCAATGGTTTTCCGCCCTTGACCGTTCATGTCTCGGGCGCTGAGCGAGAGTGAGTTTGCCTATGACGGCGGAATTCACCGGCTGGCATGTGCTGGCCGAGTTCGGTGGTGTCGACGCAGATCTCTGCGACGATCTCGAACGACTCGAATCGGCGTTGCGCGAGTCTCTGATCGCGGCGGGCGTCACCATCTGCGATGTCGTACACAAGAAGTTCGATCCGCAGGGGGTGACCGTCCTCGCGCTGTTGTCGGAGTCCCACGCCTCGATTCACACTTATCCGGAGTCCGGCGACATCTTTGTCGACGTATTCACCTGCGGAAGTATCGGCGCCGGCGCGTCGAAGGCCGTCGAACTACTGCGAGATAAGTTGTCTCCCAGAGATGTTCGCATGCGGGTCATCCAGCGCGGGCACGGCTCGACGCGGATCGAAGAGCCGGTGGGCAATGGCCTGACCCGCATCTGGGATCTGCACGAGGTCATCGTCGATACCCATACTCCGTTCCAGCACATGGTGATCGCGCGCACCGAACAGGGCATCAGCCTGTTCTCCGACGACGATCGCCAGTCCACGGAGTTCTCCCAGCTGACCTATCACGAGGCGATGATGGTCCCCGCCTTCGCGCTGGCCGCGAAGCTGGACAAGGTGCTGATCATCGGGTCAGGTGAGGGTGTGGCCAGCCAGATGTCGGTCGCCGCGGGTGCGACGCTGGTGGATCACGTCGATATCGACCAGCACGAGGTCGAGTTGTGTGCCGAGCACCTGCCATACGGCTACACCAGCGATGAACTGGCCGCCGCCGTCAAGGGTGCGGGCCCGGTCAACGTGCACTACGCCGACGGCTGGGACTTCCTTGCCAACGCGAACGAGGCGGGCACCCGCTACGACGTCATAGTCATCGATCTGCCCGATGAGCGGGTCGAGGACGCGCAACACAACCGGCTCTACGAGTCGGAGTTCCTGTCGCGATGTCGGGCGCTGCTCGCACCCGGCGGCGTGCTCAGCGCACAGGCCGGATGCGCGACGATGTGGCGCAACGAGACGCTGAAGAGGTCTTGGAAGCGCTTCCACGAGCAGTTCGGCACCGTGGTGCAGTACGGCAGCGATGAGCACGAGTGGACATTCCTGTTCGGGTTGAACGAGCGAATCGATGACCCGGTGCAGGCGATGACCGATCGGCTGGGCACGCTGCCCTACCGCGCAGAGACGATCGATGCGCGGGCGCTGGTGCGCGGCGCGATCGAACCACACGCGCTGCGCGTCTAGCGGCACTCTCGAATCGCACCGGTTCCCAAGGGATTTCCCTTCGAGCCGGTGCGATTCGGCGTTCGGCCGGAGTGTCCGCTCCTGGCCGAGAACCGGATGGTTATGGCGTGAAACGGATCTCGCTGTGGCGGGGCGGGGCGGTGGTCGCGTAGCGGATCTGCTGGTTGCCCGGCCGCGTGCGCTGCCATCGGCTGAACCGCTGTACGAGTACCGCGATGGACAGTGCGCCGGTGAGAAGCGCCATCGGTTCGCCGATGCATTTTCGTTTGCCGATGCCGAACGGCAGGCGGGCGGGTCCGAGCGCGATGAACAGCTGGTCGCCCTGACGCAGCGGGCGACCGGCCAGTTCGGTCTCGACTGCGACATGGCGGAAGATGAGCGGGAACGACGGCCGCTGTGCCACAACATCGCCGAAAAACGATGTGAGCAGGGGCAACCGGGCGAGGTCAGCTGCGGCCGGTAGTCGACTCGCCAGCACTTGTTCGACTTCGGTCCGCAATTCGACCAGCTCGGCGGGATGGTCTGCCAGTCGCACACATGCCCACGCCTGAGCGCATGCCGTGCTGTCGAAACCTGCCATCAAGTGGCTTATCACCTGATCGCGTATCCGCTGGCCCGGAAGTTCCGGACGCACCTGCAGCAGATGTCCGAGCAGGTCGCCGGCGCAATCGTCCATTGTGCGCCGCCGGTCGATGATGGCGTGGACCTCGGCGTCCATGGCCGCGATGGCGCGCCGGTACTTGCCGCCGCCGATCCGGAACCACTGCCTGCGCTGGCTGTCGAAGATCGGCTGGGCCAGTCGCACCAGTGTCGCGCAGTCGACAGTCTGACCGAAAAGATGCCGTGCCAGCAGTTCCACGTTGAGCAGTTTGAATTCGGTGAACACGTCGACGGCGCGGTCCTGATGCCAGCTGTCGATCCGGTCGGTCAATCGCCGGACACTCTCGTGCGCGAGCGGCGCGAGCTCGGCAGCCGCGAACGCGGGATTCGTATGTTCACGCAATGTCCGCCACATTTGCGGATCGTTGACCACGAACAAACCCTCGTCGCCGGTCGCGTTGCGGATGATCCGGTAGATCGGACCACCTTTGTCGAATTCGTCCGCACCGGTACGCAGCACACGGTCGATGAGATCACTGTCGGTGATCAGCCACGACCGGCCTGGCAATGGCAGCCTGACCCGCATGATCCCGCCGTTGCGCCGCGCCCGCGCGATCAGTGCGGACGGCACGTCACGGTCGACAATCGCCTGTCGCCAACCGATCTCGGCTCGAACCTCGCCGGGCATGGCCATGCTGCTCCTACACCGGATATATCGGATCTCAGGCTAATAGTCGGCTGGCGAGTCTGCCATTCCTGTATGCGGCAAGTGCGCCGAGCAACTGCATGTCCGGGCTGTACCGAAGTGGCCTCAGCGCCCATTCCTGCCTCGATTCCGCAGGAGATCCCGCTGCATCCGGGCAAGAATGGGCGAGTGGGCCAACGCCCGGCCTACCCCTGTTTGCGCCAGTCCTCGACGTTCATCCCGCCGATACCCCAATCGATCAGCTCGACCTCGTCGATCACGACGAAGGTGGTCGCCGGGTCCTTGCCGAGGACATCACGGAGCAGGTCGGTGACGCCCTTGATCAGCCGGGTCTTCTGCTCCCGGGTCACACCCTCGTTGGTGACTTTGATGTTGACATAAGGCATTACGCGGCCCTTCCCGAGATGAACCCGCCGTCGACGGGGAAGATGTGGCCGGTGGTGAAGGCGGCGTCCGCGAGATACAGCACCGCTGCGGTGGTTTCGCTCACTTCACCGATTCGGTTGAGCAAAGCCAGTCGGCCCGAGGCGCTTTCGTCGCCGTCACCGAACAGTGGTGTGCGAATGATGCCGGGAGCGACGGCATTGACCCGAATGCCGTCCGCCGCGAGTTCCGCGGCAAGGCTCGTGGTCAACGCGTGGACGCCGCCTTTGCTGACCAGCGCGGCCGATGCGGGCAGGCCCGCGAGCGCGTGATTGATCAGCACCGTCCCGATATTCACAATGCTGCCACCGCTTTTCTGCGCTTGCAGCTGGCGCACGACGGCCTGTGTGGTGAAGTAGGTCCCTTTCAGGTTGCCGTTGAGGTAACTGTCCAGATCCGCCTCGGTGACATCGACGAACGGCTTGGCCCCGAAGATTCCGGCATTGTTCACCAGCACATCGACTCGACCGAAACGTTCCACCGCAAGGCGCACGAGCTCGGAACCCGTTGTGGGCGTGCCGATATCACCGGCGAATACCGCCAACTGTGCGGGCGCGCCCAGCGAGTCCGCCACCGCTGCGAGCTTGTCCGCGTCTCGCCCGTTGAGCACGACACTGTCACCACGCTCCACGAAGGCCCGAGCGATATCGCGCCCGATCCCACTGGAGGATCCGGTGACGATCACCGTCTTGACCATATCTTTCTCTCTTTCTCGTGATATCTGCCGATACGACCGGTCGTCTTGGAATGGATAAATGGCCACCCAAAGCGGCAATACCGACAAGTCAGGGCCGAAAGTAGTCCTCCAGCAGTCGGCGCAAACACTTGTGCAGCGGTTCGAGCGAGCGCTGGATCTTCATCCTGATCACCGCGCCCTCCCACGATTCCAACAGCAGATCAGCCAATTCCGTGGCGTCGATATCGTCGCGAATCGTCCCGAGCTCCTGCGCCCGCCGCAGCGCCGCCGCCACCCCGTCGCGCCAGGAATTCCAGGCCCCCGCCAAGGATTCCCGCAGCACCTCACTGCCCTCGAGTTCCCCGCCGAGGTTCGCGATCAGGCATCCACCGGTGAACTCCGCCCGCACGAAATCATCCATGAGCCGCCCGAAGAACTCCCGCAACCCGGCGACCGGATCCGGCGAAGTCCCGAGCGCCTCGGCCAAATTCCGCTGCACACACAGCGAATGATGGTCGATGATGGCCTGCCCGAAACTCTCTTTGCTAGCGAAGTAGTTGTAGAACGAACCCTTCGGCACGCCGACCGCATCCAGGATCTGCTTGATACCGGTCCCGTGATAGCCGTTCGTCAGGAAACCGGCAGCGCCCTGCTCCACCAGAAGCTGCCGAGTGTCATCACTGCGTCGGGGTCGCGCCATGGAGATAATATATGACCGGTCGTCTTGGAATCGCAAATCCGGCCTTCGGTCACAGCAGTCGTCGCCATTCCGCGCACCGAGCCACGAACGTACCCAGATGCTCGGCCGCAAAGCGCTCAGCATACCAATCATCCTGCGCGACAACCGAAGTCCACACATACGTCCACGCCGATATGGCCGGACCGAGTCGAACCCGCCGCAACTCGTACTCGTCATCCTCGAACGCATCCAGCACCGCCCACTCCCCCGCGTCGAGCCCCGACAACACCACACCGCGCGCAATCCCACCCGTGGCGGGTACCAACCCGGGATACGCCCGGCCCGGCAGTGCCGCCACCCGCCACCCGGTCAGCTCCGCCGCCACCAATTCCGGACACCGCCCGATCAACTGGACCAGCACCTCGGGAAACTGCAATGTTCCGTAGACGAACAGCTGATCACCGTTCGCGATCGAGCGACCGAGCCGCCGTCCCGGCTCGGTCGACACATTGGCACCCGACTCATCCACTGCGCACCCTTTCCAACTGCCTACCAGCGGAGATTACGCCCAACGATCCGATAGACCGCGTTAGAACTGGGGGCTACCGGTCCGACAAACAACTCGCCGGAAGCGTCGAGGCGGCCGGACGCTCCGACCGAGCCAAGAGGATTACCTCACCCGAATAGCGTCTTCACACGAACGCATCGGCGTTGCGGACGCACCAGTCGGCGAACCTACGCGGACTTCTACCGAGCAGCTCACTCACCGTGTCGGTACGGAACCCCACTGTGTCGGCACGCATCAACTCGAATCCCTCGATGATCGCCGCCGCCAGCGCCGGTGGTGCACCGCCCGGGTAGCGGGATTCCAAAGCCTCCTGCGGCGTGGCCGCCTCGTGAACCTCGATGGCGCGACCGATCGTGCGGGCGATGGTCGCGACTTGTTCTGCGACAGTGAAGGTTTCCGTGCCGGTGAGGGTATATGTCATACCGTGGTGACCGTCGCGGGTGAGAACCTCGGCCGCCACCGCGGCGATATCGACAGGGTCGATCGGGGCATAGCGACCGGGTCCGGTGGGGTCGAGGACCGCACCGCCGGAGCGGATCGTCTGCGCCCACGCCAGCGCATTCGTCATGAATCCACCGGGGCGCAGCACGGTCACCGGTATGCCGGATTCGGCGACGATCCGCTCGCGCTCGAGATGCCAACGCCCCATGGCCGGTACCGGATCGCCCATCGCATTGAACGACGACAACTGCACGATATGCCGCACTCCGGCCGCTCGCGCCGCGTTCACCGCATCGACGGTGTGCTCCAGTCCGATGCCGGGCACCAGCAGGAACAGTGTGTCGGCACCGTCGAATGCGGGCGCGAGGGCCGCCGGATCGTCCAGATCGCCGACGATCAGCTCACCCCCGCCCGGATCCACGACACGAGCCGGATCGCGCACGAGAACACGGAATTCCGCACCTCTTGCAGCGAGTTCGCCAACGAGTTCACGACCGATATTTCCGGTGCCACCGGTGACCACTATCATCAGACCTCCACATCACTAGCCGTCTAACGAATTGGAACGCTAGACGGCTAACGATCTATTCGTCAATAGCCAGGGAGATCCGACAGATGCCCGAATTCCTCGACCTACACGGCCGCAGTTCGAAGGTGCTACGCGCACTCGCGGACCGCGAAATGCGTACGCATGGATTGCATCTGGGTCAGAATTACGTCCTGGCTCTGCTGTGGGAGCGGGACGGGCGCACCCCGGGCGAGGTCGCCGCCGCGCTGAACGTCACCACCCCGACGGTGGTCAAAATGGCCACCCGCATGACCGCCGCGGACCTGCTCGAGCGCCGTCGCGACGACCACGACAACCGCCTGGTCCGCCTCTGGCTCACCGATAAGGGCCGCGCCCTCCAGCAGCCGATCGAGGCGCAGCGACAAGCCTTGGAGGACAAGGTGACCGCCGACCTCACCCCCACCGAGCGCCGTCACCTCATGAACGCCCTGCGCAAAATCCACAGCACCGCGACCGAGCTCCTCGGCGACGCCGCACCCTGATCCCGCGGACTCAGTCGACTCCGGGCCGCTGCGACCGAATGATCTCCGCCAGCCGTTCGTAATCGTCCGCGCGCGCCGTCGATGCGCGAAAGGCCAGACCGAGCGTGCGCCCCGGAGCGGGGGCAGCGAAATGCGCAATTTCCAGTGTGCCGCGCGCGGTTTCGGCCGCCACCGCCATCTCCGGGATCAACGTCACCCCGAGACCGCCTGCGACACACTGAACCACGGTCGCCAGCGAAGCCGCACGAGTATCGCCGACCGCGCCCGGATGGGCGTCGGCGGAGCGGCAGAATTCCAGGGTCTGGTCACGCAGACAGTGGCCCTCGTCGAGCAGCAGCAGCGGCAGCGCGTCCAAGGTGGCGGGTGCGATATCGGTGCGGCCGGCCAGCGCGTGACCGCGCGGAGTCACCAGAACGAATTCCTCGGTGTACAACGGGATCTCGACGAGTCCGGGCGCTTCGGTCGGCAGTGCAAGCAGCGCGACATCCAGGACGCCGGTGCGCAATCCCTCCAACAGCCGGGCGGTTTGGTCCTCGACCACCTGAGGATTCAAAGCGGGCAATACCTTGCGCAATTCGGGCAGCAGATCCGGCAGCACATACGGGGCAACCGTCGGGATGATGCCGATCCGCAGGGTGCCGCCCAGGCTGTCACCTGTCGCCGAAGCGACGAATCGATCGGCCGCCTCGAGGGTCGCCGTCGCCTGCGGCAACAGCCGCATACCCGCGGCGGTGACGAGCACCCGCCGGGTGCTGCGCTCGATCAGCTGCAGCCCGAGCCCGTGTTCCAATGCGGCCAGTGCCTGCGATAACGTGGGCTGGCTCACACTGAGCCGCGCGGCCGCGGTGCCGAAGTGGCGGTACTCCGCGACCGCTACGAACGCACGCAGCTGCGACAGGGTCGGCTGATAAGTCTGATCAGTCACGCCTATCAGTGTAGTGCGACTGATCACGTTTACCTTTCACCGGCCTTTGGGCAAGATCACCAGTGAGCTTTTCGATCCACTCGCTCTAGCAAACCGACTGACGAGGAGACAAGCATGGCTTTGCTGACCATCGGCGACCAGTTCCCGGCATACAACCTCACCGCGGTGATCGGCGGTGACCTGTCGAAGGTCGACGCTCAGCAGCCTGACGACTACTTCACCCGCATCACCTCGGACGACCACGCCGGCAAGTGGCGCATCGTCTTCTTCTGGCCCAAGGACTTCACCTTCGTGTGCCCGACCGAGATCGCCGCCTTCGGCAAGCTCAACGACGAATTCGAGGACCGCGACGCACAGGTGCTCGGCGCCTCGGTCGACAACGAGTTCGTGCACTTCCAGTGGCGCGCCCAGCACGAGGACCTCAAGACCCTCCCCTTCCCGATGCTGAGCGACCTCAAGCGTGAATTGGCCTCCGCCACCGGCGTTCTCAACGCCGACGGCGTCGCCGACCGCGCCACCTTCATCATCGACCCGAACAACGAGATCCAGTTCGTCTCGGTGACCGCCGGTTCGGTCGGCCGCAATGTCGACGAGGTGCTGCGCGTGCTGGACGCGCTGCAGTCCGACGAGCTGTGCGCCTGCAACTGGAAAAAGGGCGACCCGACCATCAATGCGGGCGAACTGCTCGCCGCGAGCGTCTGAGTATTAGCCGAACCAACTGAAAACCCCCGAACGAGAAGAGGATTCGCCGAATGAGCATTGAGACCCTGAAGAACTCCCTTCCCGAGTACGCAAAGGACCTCAAGCTCAATCTGTCGTCCATCGCACGCACCACCGTGCTGAACGAACAGCAGCTGTGGGGCACGCTGCTCGCGTCGGCGGCCGCGACCCGGTCGACGACGACGCTGCGGGAAATCGCCGAGGAAGCCGCGGACAATCTATCCGCGCAGGCCTACAACGCCGCACTCGGCGCCGCCTCGATCATGGGCATGAACAATGTGTTCTACCGGGGCAAAGCGTTTCTGGACGGCCGCTATGACGATCTGCGTGCCGGTCTGCGGATGAACATCATCGGCAACCCGGGTGTCGACAAGGCCGATTTCGAGCTGTGGTCGTTCGCGGTCTCTTCGATCAACGGCTGTGCGCACTGCCTGGAGGCGCACGAGAAAACCCTGCGCGAGGCGGGCGTCTCGCGTGAGGTGATCTTCGAATCGCTGCGCGCGGCCGCGATCGTCGCCGGAGTCGGCCAGGCCGTGCAATCCACGGAGACGCTGGCCACCGCCGCGGTCTGATATCTCGCCGGAAACACGCAACGGCCCCGTCCGAGTGGACGGGGCCGTTGCCGTTTCCGCGCCGACCGGCACTTGTCGGAGCGCCTCGCTAGCCTGTCCGCGATACGCACCTCGTGAACAAGGGAGCAGGGCCGATGGCTGTCCGCACGCCGCCGACCGATGAGGACATCTGGGTGGTACCCGCCGCTTGGCGGTCGAAAACCGATCCCTTCCGCGGCCGATGGCCCGCACGCAACGGTGCGGTGAATGCGGCTGCGGCACAGACCGTCTCCGACAAGTTGGCGCAGTCCGCGGATCGGACCCACGTCATCCTGAGCCATTCCGGCTCGCACAAGGTGCTCGCCGAGCGGGGTACGCAATATCTGGAAGATCGGCGTGCCGACCCGCTCGGCGCGGCCGTGTGCGCCGCCATCGGCATGGACGCGAAGCTTTGGGATGCCGATGCCCTCGGCCGCTACTACGACGACCACGCGGATCTGGCCGATTATCTGGTCGCCGCCCACGGTTTCGGCTGCGCTGTGGCAACCGTGGCCGCCCTCACCGGTATCCACGCGGAAGCATCCGAAACCTGGGGCGGGCAAACGAATCGCGTTCTGGTGTCGAGTCCCTGCGATCCGCCCGCCACCTTGGTCCGGCGACTACGCACCCTGCTGGCCGCCACCGCGGAGATGGACTACGCCGATGCCGTCGACCAGGCACGGCAGCTGCGCCGCGGGCCGCTCGCGATCCGGTTGCTCACCTCATACCTGTTCCCCACCGAACAGGACTGGGTCACAACCGATCTCGCCGACCCGAAACTAACCGACAGCTTCGGATCGATATTCCTGCTCGCCTCGGTGACCGACTCGGCGCACGCGCACCGCATCCTCGATCTGCTCGGTTGGCACTGGCATCTGCTGCGCGACAACAAATCGCTGATCTACAGTGTCGCAGCACATCTCGGCCCCGACGCCACTTCGGTACTCACTCGACTGTGGGAGGCGGGTCAGGGCAACAGCTCCGCTCCGGGACCGGAAACCCTGTCGCGCATGCTCGCCCGCCTACCAACTGACGAAGCGATGGACTTCCTGGCCAGGCATTCGTGGCGCAATGTGAGCGCCGCGGCACTGCTCGCCTCGACCGAACGGTTTCCGTCTCGTGCCATGCGTGTGCTCGGTGCGCGGACCACCCGGCAGGAGAACGCCGCCGACTTCTGCCGGCACGTCCGCCGCCATCCCGAACTCGCTGTCGCCATGCGCGACGAACTGCCCGAATCCGCGCAGCAGTTGATCACCGAGAGTCTGCCCGAAGAGCAGGCGGTCGATACGACTCCTGTCCAACTTGTTCCCGCGATCCTCAGCACACCGCCATGGCAGCGACCGCTTCACAGACCTGCTGCCGCCGTAGCGCTCGAAGTGCCTGCGGGCGTTGCTATTTCGTGGCGCGACGACGGCGAACGGGAGAAATGGCTCGACAGCGTCGGCACACTGTCCGAGGACGAGATACACGAGCGGCTGGAGCGCATTCCGCCGGGCAATGACTTTCTCAACGACTGGACACTGCACGCACTCGTCCAGGTCGACTTCGCGATCGCGGAACCGTATCTGCGCACCAGCACCGTGGGCTGGGGACTCTGGTCGGCCACTCCCCTGCTCGCCCTCGCGGCAAAACACGGTGCCGCTACGCACGACCTGGTCATCGACACCGTCACGAAGCGACCACGCGACCACGCTGCGGCGATCGCCCCCTTCGAAAGCCCGGCCGTCGCCGAACTGATCGTGGACTGGCTGCATATGCGCTCGCGCCGCCGCATCGCGCTGGACTGGTTGCGCCGCCATCCCGTCTACGCCGCGACCGCATTCATTCCGGGAGCGATCGGCAAGGCGCGCAAGGCAAGACGCACGCATTCCGCAGCTCTGCGCACCCTCGTCACACTCGGTCACACCGATGCCATTATTGATGCGGCCGCTGCATATGACGCCACCGTGGCGGTACGCGAATTGCTCGATACCGATCCCGCCGAGATCGTGCCCGCGCGGATTCCGGTTCTCCCGCAATGGTTGTCGATTTCGGAGCTGCCCGCGATCGGACTGAAAAGCGGCCACGCGCTGCCGCCCGAGGCGGTCGCGAATCTCGTTACGTTGATGATGCTGTCGGAACCCGGAGCACCGCATGCCGCGCTGGCACGGGTTCGTGCAGACTGCGACGCGGCGAGTCTGGCCGCCGCGGCCGGAGCGATCCACAGCCAGTGGACCAGGGCGGGCGCGCCGTCGAAGGACACCTGGGTCTGGGAAGTGCTGGCTGCCTTCGGAAATGACGAGACCGTCGAGGAACTGCTGCCGAATATCCTCTGGAGCGGAGCCAAGGACAATGCGCTCGACACTCTCGCCGCCATCGGTACCGACCAAGCCTTGTCCGCGCTGATCACATTGAACGAGAAGGGCCGAAACGCGGCGGTCCGGGATGCGGCGCAGATCCGGGTCACCGATGTCGCGGACGAGTTGGGTTTGAGCGAGGATCAACTCGCCGACCGCCTGGTTCCCGATCTCGGCCTGCGTCCCGACGGTACGGCGCTGCTGGACTTCGGGCCGCGCCAATTCGTGCTCGGCTTCGATGAACAGCTGCGCCCCACCATTACCGGCACCGACGGCACCCGCTACAAGGCACTGCCCAAGGCCGGAATTCGCGACGACGAGCACTCGGCCGCCGACGCGACCGCGAGCTATCGCTCGATCCGCAAGTCGGTCAGGAAGTTCGCGGCCGATCAGATCCGGCGGCTCGAACGCGCCATGGTCACCGAACGCCGCTTCACCCTGGACGAACTACGCACCCTGTTCATCGCACATCCGGTGCGCATCAACGTGACTCGCCGCCTGGTCTGGGCGACCTACTGCGACGACCAGGTGCTCGACTCGTTCCGCATCGCCGAGGACGACACCTTCGCCGACGCCGACGACGCCGCACTCGAAGTCGCCGAGGATGCCGTCATCGGTATCGCCCATCCTCTCCACCTGGGCGCCGAAATGACCGCCGCTTGGGCCGATGTGCTCGCCGATTACGAACTCCTGCAACCATTTCCACAGATCGGCCGGGCGGTGCACCATCCGGATCCGGAACTGCTCGCCAGTTCCTCCGTGCCGATTCCGGTGCATGCCACTGTTCCCCTCGGCCGTATCCACGGCCTGACCGACCGCGGCTGGAATCCACCCGAACGCGGCGACGGCGGTCGCATCGATACCTTCGACAAGCGGCTCCCGGACGACCGGGTTTTCAGTATCGGGATCGATCCGGGCATGGAGCCGTTCGAACCGGTCGCTCCCGTGCACGAGCTCAGGTACGCCGCGCTCGCGGGCCGCAATGGCCCCACCTTCGCCGACCTCGGCCCGGTGACCGTGTCGGAAATCCTGCGTGACCTCGCCTGGCTCTGCGGCCCGCGTTGACAGCACTTCCTGGACCTTTTGGGGGCCGGTAGGCTCGCGAACATGGGCACACAGGGTGAACCGGAGGCCATCGGTACGCGGGTCGAGGTCGTGCGCGTTTTCACGGACCCGACCGGTCGAGGCGGCAATGAGCTCGGCATCGCTCGCGCCGCCGATGTCGCCGAGGTCGACCACCAGGCGCTGGCGGCGAAGGCGGGGTACAGCGAGACCGTCGTCGTCGAGGATCCCGTCGACGAGGTCGCCAAGGTGCGGATCTACACCCCCGCGGTGGAGCTGCCCTTCGCCGGGCATCCGTCGGTGGGCACCGCGTGGTGGTTCGCCGAGCAGGGCCGGCCGGTGCGGATTCTGCAGGTGTCGGCGGGTCCAGTCGCCGTCGAGCTCTCCGACGGCATGGTCTGGATCAGGGCACGCGGCGAATGGGCCCCGGACTTCACCTTTCACCAGCTCGACGACCTCGACGAGCTGGCGAATCTGCGCCCCGACGATTTCGACAGCGGCTCGCACTACCTCTGGATTTGGACCGATGAGCACCGCGGTGCCCTGCGCTCGCGCATGTTCGCCCCCGTCATGGGCGTACCCGAGGACGAAGCCACCGGAGCCGCCGCCGTCGCCCTCACCGCCCTGCTGCGCCGCGGCCTGATCATCACCCAAGGCAAGGGGTCGCAGATCTTCACCGAATGGGACTCCGACGGTTGGGTCCGACTCGGCGGCCGCGTGGTCGCCGACTCGGTCGTCGACCTGTAGACCGCGAGTATCCGACGACCTATTCCGGCGGCCGCGGATGGCGGTCGGAATCGGAGACGAGTTCGGCGAGGCGGCGCAGCAGCGTGACGAGCTGGACCCGCTCGCCGGGCATGAACGCCTCGTAGGCGCGCAGCTGGCGCTCGCGCAGCCGGGTCCGGAGCAAGGCGAGCCGCTCGGCGCCGTCGTCGGTGAGGCTCACCAGGACTCGCCGCTCGTCCTCCGGGGATCTGCGTCGCACGACGACGCCCTTCGCCTCCAGTTGCTGCAACATGCGAGTGGCGGTAGGCACGCTGACGTCCGCGTTGCTCGCCAGCCGTCCCACCGGGATGTCCGCCTCCCCGGCCAGCGGTTCCAAGAGTGCGACCTGGGCCAGCGAGAGTCCACCGATCTGCTCGGCACCCACCGAACGGGCCCGCCGCATGGCGACGAACAGCGCGTCGGCCGCCTGCGCGATCTCCTCTCCGCTCGCGTCGGCATCCGTCGCCGTCTGCTGGACATTGCCCGTATTTGCCACGCCTGCTAGCCTAGCATCACAATAATTAGCAAGCTAAATATTAGTAAGCGAGCGAAAAATGGCCTCTCCATCCCGGATCGACGTCCACCAGCACCTCATCCCGCCTGCCTACCGGGAAGCAATGGACCGTCATGAGGCGACGGCCGGAGGTTGGCCCACAGCCGTCTGGGATGCCGAGAGCGCGATCGCGATGATGGACCGCCGGTCGATCGCGACCGGCATCCTCTCGATCAGCTCACCGGGCACCCACTTCGGCGACGACGCGCAGGCCCGCGCGATCACCCGCGACGTCAACGAGTACAGCGCCGAGCTGACCAAGGACCGGCCCGACCGCTTCGGCTTCTTCGCGAGTCTCCCGCTACCGGACGTCGAAGGCGCGATCGCCGAAACCTCCTACGCGCTGGACGAACTGCACGCCGACGGTGTGGTGCTGCTGTCCAACTACTACGGCCGCTACCTCGGCCACCAGGAGTTCGAGCCGCTCTGGGCCGAGCTCGACGCTCGCGCCGCCGTGGTTTTCATCCACCCCACCGCCCCGCCGATGCCGATGCTGGAGGGCATGCCGAGTCCCCTGCTGGACTTCCCTTTCGATACCACCCGCACCGCCGTCCATATGACGCTCAACGGCGTGATGAGCCGGCACACCCGGATGAACGTGATCCTCTCGCACGCGGGCGGCTTCCTGCCGTACGCCGCCTGGCGGTTCACCGGAGGCGCCCAGTTCAACCCCAGCACAACGCCCATGGGCATTCTGACGGACCTGCAGCGCTTCTACTTCGACACCGCACTGTCCACCACGCCGTCCGCCTTACCCTCGCTGCTGGCCTTCGCCGCGCCCGGACACATCTGTTACGGCAGCGACTTTCCCTTCGCCCCGGAGGGAAGCGGTGATCTCCTCGACTCTCTGCTGGAGAGCTACGAGGGTTTCGAACCCGGCCAGCTCGACGCGATCAATCGCGGTAGCGCCGAGGCCCTATTCCCTCGTCTCGCTGCCGCCTGATCAGACATCGGGTCGGCCTACCCGGATACGGCGGCGATCAGCATGTAGGCCGTGCCGATGTCCATGACGATATGCGGCACGATCGCGGATGTCAGTGCACGGGTGACGAAGGAAGCCGACTGCTGCGGGCCGGTTCGGATGTCGATCGGGTGGCCGAGCCAACGCCGGCAACGGCCGGTACTCGCCGCGACGAGCAAGGCGAGCGCATCGGCGGTGAAGAGCGCGGTCAGTGTCAGCGCCGGTCCGGGGGCCGGCCCGTCGGCGTGCATGCCCGCACTGTGTCCCGCGATCGAGTACAGCATGGCGGCGGCGACGGCGATGTGATATCCGACGGCGATGATGCGATCATCGGGTAGCACGCGAGTCGTATTGCGCCACTGCATAATTCGAACTACCAGTGAGGCCGCGAAGACGATGATGAGCGCGATCAGCACACCGCGCAGCACGACCGGATCCGCTCCCATCGGAAAGATCAGCATCGCAAGCATGACCATGCACATGATCAGATGGGCGGCATCGGACTCGTGACATGCCGCCGCATTCCTGCCCGGCGAATCTGCTTGCAGGCGAACAGGTTCGGCCCTACCGACGCCGTCCGGCGCCGCCAATCGCCCGAGCACCACTGCGGCCGCGAAAAGAAACGCCACCACTACCGACCACCGCAAGGCGGCATACTCCTGCGCGAACTCCACCACACCCACCTCCCGACCCACGTCTTCCCCTCCATGCTCGCACCCCCAACCCCCCACCCGCCGCCCTTTCCCCCAGCCACCCCTCCCACAACGCAAAACCCCAGACACCCGCTGGACGGATGATCATGTGGGACTGTGGATTTAAGGGTGTTTCCGGCCTGATTCGCTGAGCGATGTTCAGCGGGAAGGTGCCGTGATGACGACACTTGATGCCGTGACGAGGAAGAAGAAGCCGGTGGAGGCTTCGGCCGAGGAGCTCGCCGCCCAGGAGCTGGTCCGGATGGCCAAGGAGCAAGGGTTATCGCTGACCGGGCCGAACGGGTTGCTCAAACAGTTCACTAAGACCGTCCTGGAAACGGCGTTGAACGAGGAGATGACCGAGCATCTCGGTTTCGACAAGGGCCAAGCCCCGACCGAGCGCGAATCGGCCAACGTGCGCAACGGGACTCGCGCCAAGACGGTGTTGACCGAGGCGACGGGTCAGGTGCAGATCGAGGTGCCCCGCGATCGGGAGGGTAGTTTCGAGCCGCAGATCGTCAAGAAACGCCAGCGCCGGTTGACCGGGGTGGATGAGATCGTGCTGTCGCTGTATGCGAAAGGGCTTACCACTGGGGAGATTTCGGCGCATTTCGCTGAGATCTATGGGGCGTCGGTGTCGAAGGAGACGGTGTCTCGGATCACCGACAAGGTGATCGCCGAGATGGCCGATTGGGCCAACCGGCCCTTGGACGCGGTGTATGCCGCTATCTTCATCGACGCGATCGTGGTGAAGGTCCGGGATGGTCAGGTCGCCAACCGTCCGATCTATGCCGCGATCGGTGTCACGGTCAACGGTGAGAAGGACATCCTGGGTTTGTGGGCCGGCACCGGTGGTGAGGGCGCGAAGTTCTGGCTGAGTGTGTTGACCGATATCCGTAACCGCGGCTGCAAAGATGTGTTCTTCCTGGTCTGTGACGGGTTGAAAGGTTTGCCGGACGCGGTGGGCAACGTGTGGCCGCTGGCTACGGTCCAGACCTGTGTCATCCATTTGATCCGCAACACTTTCCGGCTGGCCGGCCGTCAGCATTGGGACGCGTTGCGTCGTGATGTGAAACCGATCTACACCGCCGTCAACGCCGCCGCGGCACGGGCAGCGCTCGATGAACTCACCGAGAAGTGGGGCACGAAATACGCTGCGATAGTGCGGCTTTGGGAGAATGCGTGGGAGGAATTCATTCCGTTCCTCGACTATGACGTCGAGATACGACGGGTGATCTGCTCGACGAACGCGATCGAGTCGTTGAACGCCCGCTACCGGCGCGCGATCAAAGCCCGCGGGCATTTCCCCACCGAGCAAGCCGCCCTGAAATGCCTGTATCTGGTCACCCGGTCCCTGGACCCGACCGGCGCCGGTCGGGCACGATGGACCATGCGCTGGAAGCCCGCGGTCAACGCGTTCGCGATCACCTTCGCCGACCGCTGGCCCGACGCCCAAACCTACTGAGAGAAACCGCCGGAAACACCGTTAGCGAGATAGTCCCGATCATGTGGAAACCATGGCGGCACGGACGCGATCGTCGACTGTGTCGAGCACCGACGCGGCGGACTGATGGTGGTGCCGCCGACCGGGTGGTTCCATACCGCGATGCCGGGTGTCCTGTCTCGTTGATGCTGAGGCAATCTCGTTGATCTGTGGCATCTGCTGATTTCGCCTCAGGTATTTGAGACGAGTGGTTCGAGTGGTCCCGTTCGTACGACGACGAGGTCCGGCGTCTGATGGCGACTGCCGCGCCTGCTGTCTACAGGGCGGACGCATTCACGTCGCGGCACTTGGAGATCGACGCCATCGGACCGGTTGAGCAGCATGCTTTGCTGACGATGTATAGGGGCAGAAGAACTTTCCGGGTACGTGTCTCATGATTCGGCGGTTGATCTCAGATTGTGTTTGTCCGCCCAGGCGGCTATCGCTGTGGCGATGGCGGTGGGCTGGTCTTCGGGGGTGTGGTGACCAGCCGGACCGTGCCGGGTGATTTCGAGGTTTGCGATGTGGGTGGCGCACCAGTCGACCATTTCCGGACTCTGCATCGCTCCGGGGCCGGGCTCGAATGCCAGCAAGAGCTTGGGCACCTCGACGCTGGTCGCCAGCCACGCGTCGTATGCCTCAACCCTGGCCACGACATCGGCGGGTTCTCCGCCGAGCGGCATCGACCGCGCCCATTGCAACAGCGGCCGACGGCTCTGCAGCGTCGGGTACGGTTCGCGGTAGGCAGCGAGGTCCTCCTCGGTCAGCGGGGTGATCACGGTGCCCGGGAGCAGCTCGATGAACGCGTTCTGTTCCAGCAGCATCGCCTCGCCGATGCCCGGGGTCTTGATCGCCTCGAAGAGTCGGCGCCCGTCGTCTGGGAATTCTTCCCACGACATCGGCTTGACGATCGTCTCGAAGAAGGCGACGCCGCGGACTCGGTCGGGATGGCGAGCCGCCCAGTCGAAGGCCAACGCCCCGCCCCAGTCGTGTCCGATCAGCACAACGCTGTCCAACTCCAGCGCGTCGAACCAGGCGTCCAGATAGCGGGCGTGGTCATCGAAGGTGTAGTCGATGTCCGGTTTACCGGAGTCACCCATCCCGATCAGGTCCGGCGCCAGCCGCCGTGCGGGATCGTCCACGGCCGGTAGAACGTTGCGCCACAGATACGACGACGTCGGATTGCCGTGCAGGAATACGAACGGCGTCCCGGCGCCCATCTCCCGGTGGAAGATCGTCGAGTCGAGGACTTGCTGTATGGGCATGATTGCGCTCCTGTATCGAATCTTTGTGGCCGGTTGGTTGGCATTCAGCTGTTGAGGCTGAGCACCCGATCGACTGCTATCTCGATGACCACCAGTCCGGGCGGGTTCGGCGGCGGTGACGAGTAGCGCTGGCGGTAGCGATGAATTCCCTCGGCCACGCGGGCCGGGTCGTGCGATATCACCGCGGAGCCTTCGAGGGTGACCCATTGGAAACCCGCGACCTGACAGACCGCAGCCCGGCTGCCGGGACCGGCCGCCACGTTTCTGGCCTTGCGGCGTGACGCTGCTGTCATCACTCGCACGAGACCGGCTGAACTGTCCCAGGTGAAGCGCATCGGCGCCGCGTGGGGAGAGCCGTCGCGCCGCAAGGTGATGAGCGTCGCTACGTGGTTGCCTGCCAGGAAGCGCTCCATCGTCTCCGTCAGCCGCAGAGGAATATGAGCAGACATGGCGGCTACTTGAAGGCTGCGGAATTGCGTGCTGCCCACTCGGCAAAGGTGCGGGGTGGGCGGCCGAGGACCCGTTCGATATCCGGATTGACTTGCTGCTCTTCGGGTTTTGGTGTGCCCAGGGCGTCGAGTGTGCGTTCAACCACGGGTTCCGGCATGAGTTGCATCATTTGGGTTTTGGCTTCGGCGCGGTTCTGCTCCACGAAGCGCACCGGCTCGCGCAGTGCTTCACCGATCGCGGCGGCCTGCTGCCGCGGTGTGATCGGTGTCGGTCCGGTCAGGGTGTAGGTCTGGCCGCTGTGGCCGTCTTCGCGCAGAGCGACAGCCGCGACCTGAGCAATGTCGGTTGGGTCGACGATCGGGATGGCGACATCGGCGAACGGTGCGGTGATCATTCGTTGCGTGCGGACCATCTCGGCCCACCACAGCGCGTTGGAGGCGAAGCCGCCCGGGCGCAGGATCGTCCAGTCCACACCGGACTGCTTGACCACGTCTTCGAGAACACTGGGGTGGCGTCCCGTGCCCACCCCCTGCGAGGACAACAGCACGACCCGTCGGACGCGGGCTCGACGCACGATGACCATGACCCCGGCGAGCCTGTCGCCGTCTCCGGCGTGGAAGTCGGCGGAGGTGAGCAGAAACAGTGCCTGTGCCTCTTCGACGACCGGCGCGAGGGTGTCCGGCTCGGTGAGATCGACCTGTTGATATCGAACCCCTTCCGGCACATCGGGCGCAGTGATCGACCGTGAGGTCGCCGTCACCTGTTCGCCGGCCGCGGCCAACGCCTGCACGAGCGGCCTCCCGACATTGCCCGTCGCTCCGGTTACCACGATCATGTTCGCTCCTGATCCGAGTTCGTCTATCCGACTCGGCGAGGCTACTATCCTCAAGCTAGTAGATACCTATACGAAAGTAATGGCGGAGAGGTGTTCGTGTGACCAGCGACACAACCTGGAAGGCGTCCCCGCAGGCGACCCCGGAGAACGCCTGCCCGATCAATCCCGTGGTCGAGGTTGTCTTCAGTCGGTGGACGACCCCGATCCTCTGGGTGCTCCACGAATACGGGCCACATCGGTTCGTCGAGCTGCAACGACGTATCACCACGATCACTCCCAAGGTCCTAACCGAACGGCTACGGCAACTCGAACGCGACGGGCTCGTAGTACGCACCTACTACGCCGAGGTCCCGCCCCGGGTCGTCTATGAAATCAGCGAACTAGGGCGCAGCCTGGCATCGGTATTCGCGGCACTGTCCGAATGGTCTGTCAACCTCGACCACGTCGAACAGGCCCGCCTCAGCTACGACACCAAGCGGCACACACACCACCGAAGGTGACCCCAAGCCCGCCGTCCACAACAGCAATTCGATGATCTGCCTCATGATCAGCGAGACACCCAACTCACCATCCGTCTCACGAACCTGGGCCACCGCAACTCAGCAGGCCGAGGATGCCTCACGATCAGTGAGACAGAACACCGGGTCCGGCGCAGTTGCGCCATACGATGCGACGGATGCTCGGCAGTATGTGAGCCGTCAGGCCGGGAGCTCCCGCAGAACCCGTTTGAGTACTTTTCCGGTGGGGTTGCGCGGCAGTTCGTCGACGAACAGCACGTCACGCGGGACCTTGAAGCGGGCCAGATGCGTTTTCACGTGCTCGCGCACCTCGTCCCCGGTGAGCGAATGCCCTTCGCGGACAACGACTACCGCACGCAGGCGCTGACCGTATCGATCGTCGGGCACCCCGAATGCGCTGACCTCCGCCACCGCCGGATGTGCGGCGAGCAGTTCCTCGACCTCGCCCGGAAAGACGTTCTCGCCGCCGGATACGATCATTTCGTCATCGCGTCCGTCGATGAAAAGTCTTCCGGCACTGTCGAAATGGCCGACATCACCGGTGGACATCAGCCGTCCGATGCGAGCCTTGTCACCACCGCCGGTGTAGCCCTCGAATTGGTAGTTGTTGCCGACGAAGATGCGTCCGGTAGTGCCGGGACTCACCTCTCGGTCGTTGTCGTCGAAGATCTTCACGGTGGTACTCGGCACCGGAGAGCCGACGCAGCCGGGCTCGACCGCCAGATCCGCGGGTGTCGCAATAGTCGCGTAGGCCACCTCGGTGGATCCGTACACGTTGTACACCACCGGCCCGAATGCCTCGGTCACCCGCATGCACAGGTCCGCACCCAGCTGCGAGCCCGCGACGAAGATGATCCGCAACCGCGAAAGATCGCGCCCGGCAAAAGCTTTCGGTCCGGCGTCGACTAGTCGCTGCAGCATCACCGGCACCGCGACCATGGCCGTGGCACCGTGGCGGTCCAGACTGTCCAGCACCTCCCGGGGATCGAAGCGCCGCCGGATCACCAGCGTGGAACCGAAGCCGATCGCGAGGACAGCGTGCGCAAATCCGAGCGTATGGAACAGCGGCGCAGGGCATTCGGTGATTTCGCGGGCACGGAACGGCACCTTGCCGAGGATCGCGCCCAGCGGCGACAGCGAGGCAGGCTCGCTGCTCCGCGGCGCACCTTTGGGGGTGCCGGTTGTCCCGCTGGTCAGCAGGATGAGGCGGGGAGCGGTGCGCGGCCTACGCGGTGGAGTGCGCGCCGCACCCGCGATCAGATTGTCGATGGTGTCGACGCCCGGTTTATCGGCCCAGGCGCGGTAGCGTCCCCGGCGCGGCGTGAAATCGCCGAGCATACTCGCGTACTCGTCGTCGAAGATCAGCAGATCGGCGCCCTCGCGGGTCACCACCTCGCGCAGTTGCGGCGCCGCGAAATCGGTATTGAGCAGGATGATTCGCGCACCGCATTTCGCGGCGGCGAAGACCGCGTAGTGGAAGCCGCGGTGGTTGCGCGCCAGGACGGCGACACCTTCGCCGTCACGCAGTCCGCGCGCCCGCCAGGCATTCGCGAGCGCGGTGCTGCGCTCATCGAGTTCACGAAAACTGACGCGGCCGAGTTCATCGATGATGGCGGCGCGATCGCGATAGCGCAGGGCGGCAATCGTTGTCAGCCCGCCGAGCAGTCCGGAGCGCAGCACCGCGGCACCCATGAGGGCGAGCCGATCCGGGCGTTCGGGGGTCGCAAGTCCGGCACGCACTGTCAACGCGGCGTAGTAGGTCTCATCGGCGGCCCGTCGCGCCGCAGCCGCGGCCATCGCCCCGACCTTGTTCGCAAACTTCATGATTCGATCCTGACGTGAATCCAGCCGAACCGCTCACCGACCCGAATCCCCTCGGCCGCAGTTGATTCTGACACCGCGGCCATGCGGCCGATTCGTCTGAACGCGGCATCGCACCCCGTTCGACTGACGACGGCGCCCGCGGGCACCGGCAGTCGGCACGGCCCAGTCAGCACACGATCCGTGCACGGCGCGTACTTCTCGAGTATCGACATCGTTGTCCACCTAGGTGAGGGCGAGTGCCCTCACAGTAAAGGGTCGCCGGCGGATTCGTCGAGGACCGACCCAGACAGCCGGTCCGATGCGGGCACAATCCATGATGGACGGATGTCCAGCGATATCGGCCACCACCTACCGACGCCAACCGCACCGGCTGCCGTGCTGCGGATCGTCGTCGATGATCTGTCCGGTACCGAAGTCGCTGCCCTGCTCACCCAGCATCTGGCCGAGATGTACGACAACTCGCCCGAAGACAGCGTGCACGCCCTGGACCTGGATGCGCTCCGCGGCCCGAACGTCACTTTCTGGAGCGCCTGGGAGGATGACGAACTCGCTGGTTGCGGCGCACTCAAACAACTCGACCCCACTCACGGCGAGATCAAGTCGATGCGTACCACAACCGATCGCACCGGCCGCGGCATCGCCTCGGCCCTGCTGCACCACCTCATCGCAGAGGCCCGCGCACGCAACTACCGGCGACTCAGCCTGGAGACCGGAGCCTCGGACTACTTCGCCCCCGCACAGCGGCTCTACGCCCGCCACGGATTCGAGATCTGCGCACCGTTCGCCGACTACGTCGAAGATCCGCACAGCGTCTTCATGACGCGCACCCTCTGATTCCACGCGTCGAAGAGCAGACCTCCAGCACCCATCGAAGCCTGGTGGATCGGACCGTCAGCCCGCGTTGATCGCGGTGATCAGCGTGCGATTGCCCGCCGTTCGCGTCGTGATGATCTGCGTGAAGGTCTGCGGCTGCTCGCCCGGACGCTGCTGGGTCAGCCGGACCTCCCAGTGCGCCTCCCCCGCATCGCTGCCCGCGCGGGTGATCTGCACGCAGTAGAGGGTGCCGATCGGCACCTGGTTGATTCCGCGCTGAATCTGGTCGGCGGCGGGCACATTCGCATCATTGGCGACGACGCCGCGCGCGGCGAATCCGGAGCGCTGCACATAGTAGGCACGTTCGAATGCGAGGATCGCCGACGGCCCATCGCTGGTGCCGCCGGGATCGGTGCCGGAGATGACATCGCCGGTGCGCCGCTGTTCGCAGCCCGGGGTGGCGACCACGGACGGTTGGTCACCGGGTGCCGTGGTCGCTGGGGCGCGCCCACCTGTTCCCTGGGCGGCCGCCCGTGTTGTCGCCGCGGCCGGTCGCTTGTGATCGCCCGAGCCGCCGAAGACGAACATCAGCACCGAGACCACCGCCAACACCACGCCGAGCACGATCAGCACCGCGACGACTCGGTTGCCGCCACCGTTCGGTTGCGGATCGCGACGGCGCGGCGGATGCCGAAGTGCCGGACCGGGATTGCCACCGGACCGATCGATGATCGTCGGTACGACGGAACTCGTCTCCGCCGGTAGCTCGGACTCGGCTTCGACCGCGCGCGTCGGAGGCCGACTGCGATTCTCCTCCGGTGGCGCCGCCGCGGGGCGCTGCGGTTCGAGCCACTCCTGCCAATCCCCGGCCGGCCGAGGACGGCGCGGCCGCTCGGGTGGATCGAGCGCATCGGCCAGCGGTGTCCGGGGCCGGCCCGAACCGCGACGTGCGTTCGGACGGCGGCGCCGCTTCGGGGCCGCAGCGGCGGGCCGGACCATGGGCAGCCCGGTGTCGAACGGATTGCCCTGGTACTGGCTCGAGGAGCCGGAATCAGAGCTCGTCATCGTCGAATTCGCCGATCACCGCAGGCGGGACGGTCGCCAACACGGTCGGCACGGTGACACCGAGTTGACCGTCGCGCGGTCGGCGGTCCTCATCCGACTGCGACGACGGCGGCATCGCCAGACCGCCGGTGGTGCCGGGTTGATTCGTCGGTTCCGGCCCGGAAGGGCGCGACGGCGGCGCATCCGCGCTCGCGGCCGGTGCCTGCGGCGGGGGTGCGGGCGCGGGTTTCGTGGCGGTCGGGCCGTCCATGCTCGGCGGGATCACCGAGTTGGTTCCAATATTCGGCGCGGGCTTGGACGACTGCCCCGATCCACCACCGAAGTCGATGACATTCGTTGGCTTGCTCGCGCTGTCACCGCCCGTGGGCGAATTCGTGGTGCTACCCGGATGGATGAGTTCGGGAATCGCCTTATCGATGACCTTGTCCGCGGACGCGGCCACGGTATCCATGGCGTGCGTGCCGACCTCGGCGATCTTGTCGATCAGGTGGGTGCCGATATTGACCCCGGCATCGATGGCCGCGGTGCCGACCGAAACGCCGGCGTTGATCAGGTACTGCTGCAACTGCAGTTGGGCCGCCTGCACCGGATCCAGTGGCGTCGTCGTGGTCACGCCCGCGGTGCTCACGCCGTTCGTCGTACCCGGCACGACCGTCTGCTGGGTGGTGCCGACACCCTGCGGTGTGGTCACCGTGAGCGGTCCCATCGCGTCCAACCGCGCGGTGTGGTCATCCATTTCCGACTGCGCCGTGCTGACCGCGGTGACCGCGTCGCGCAGCGCCTGGGTCGCTCGCGCGATCACCGCGTCGGAATCCGAGGACGCGCTCGCGGTGCTCATGATCTGTTTGGCGTCGCGACGGAAGTCCGCGATGATCTGATCCACCTTCTGCGCGGCACGGGCGCTGGTGGCATGGGCGTCGCCGAGCACCGACAGGTACTCGGGTCCGCGATCGGTGATATCACCGATCTGAGTTTGCGTGGTGCGCAATGCCGGAACGGCATCGTCGGCGGCGCGGGAAGTCCATGTCGATTCGAGGGCGTGCAGGCCCTCGCGGTGCGGGCCCTCGGCATCGGCGGCCTGGGTGGACGCGGTGGACAGCGCGTTGACGACGGACTGGTCCGGAGTCGCGACGCCGCTGCCGAGCGAAGCGCGCAATTGCAGCAGCGGCTCGACCAGCGCCGCTACGATCGGCGGGTCCGCATTCGGATCAACGGGCGTGCTGGCGAGAGTATCGGAAGCATTGTTCGTGGGCCGCCGTCGAAGCAGTCGTCTCATGCCAGCGCCTCTCCTTGCCGGGCAAGGGCGCCCGCGGAATCGACATCGATACCCTGCATGTCCGCGCTGTAGTCGCGCAGTACCTGCCCGTAGGCGGCGACCAGTTGCCCCGCGGTCGAGAGCGCCTGCACGTGTTCGTTCACCTTCTCGGTGAACCGGGCCACGAATTCGACACCGACCTGACCTAGGTCGGCCACCAGCCGCTCGGGATTCACCGCGCCACCCGCGACCGCCGACGCGGAGGCCAGCTGTTGCGACACCGTATTCGCGATCGTGGTGTAGGCGGCCATCGCCGCCGGGTCGAGCTTCAGCGCGTCCACTGTTCCCCCTTAGTACGGAAACCAATCTGTCGCGTCACATTTCGACACTCCGAGCGTACTTGGGACCCGGGCAATGCGCGCGCGGATCCTTTCGTTCCGCTGGAGTCTATGCCGCCGGATCCGTCCCTTATTCCCACACCGGTCCGGTTCCACAGATACCGAGGTCGAATGCGGAAATGATCACTTTCACCTCGCGCCGGTTCTATGCTTGTCGCGACGGAGTTGGTCCCATCATCACCCTGGCGATCCCCGCGCAGGGTGCCGGCAAGGGTTAGAGGGGTCAGAAGCGTGAAGAACAGCAAACGTTTTCGAAACTGGTCGGTCAGATCCGCTTTACTCGTCGGTGCCGTTTCCGCAGGTCTCCTGATGGCGGGGACGGCACAGGCCGAACCGTTGTGGCCCGGTGGACCGGATATCGGCTCACCGGCGATCATCCCGCCGGTTCCGATCGTCGCACCATGTGGCACCACCGCACGCATGTGCATGCGGCTGTCGACGAACGAGGCCTGGCTGATGGACAATGGCAAGGTCACCTACGGTCCGACCCCGATCTCGCACGGTCGGCCCGGATATGAGACGCCGCCCGGCGTCTTCAAGGTCGCGTTCAAGCGGGAAGACTTCTGGAGCACCATGCACAATGCTCCGATGAAGTGGGCGGTCTTCTTCAACGGCGATATCGCCACCCATATCGGACCCATCGAGGAGCAGTCGCACGGCTGCATCCGGATGACTCCCGAGGGCGCCGAAGCGACATACCGCTATCTCAACCCCGGCGACGTGGTCGAAGTCGTACCGTGACAACGGATTTGCGCATGGAAGGCCCGGGCGGATTCCGCCCGGGCCTTTCTCATGTCCTGCTCGCCTGCCTCAGTGTTCGCCGACGAGCTGCGGATCCGCGTCTTCTTCCATGACCGCCTCGCCGCGGGCGACCATGCCCGCTTCATCGGATAGCTTCATATGGGGAATGAACAGCGCGAGCACGAAGGCGATTACCGCGCCCGGGATCAGGTACCAGAAGCCGGGGACCAAGGCGTCCACGTAGGCGCCGACGATAGCGTCGTGTAGGCCGTCGGGTAGATGCTTGACCACCGAGGGCACCAGCGCGCTCGGATCCAGCTTCGCCGCTGTGGCTTCGGGCCCGTGGGAGACGAATACATCGGTGAGGCCCTCGGTCAAACGGTTGGTGAAGATGGAACCGAAAATCGCCACGCCCAGTGCGCCGCCCATTTCGCGGAAATAGTTGTTGGCGCTGGTGGCGGTACCGATTTGGTCTGGGGCCACGGCGTTCTGCACGACCAGAACGATGATCTGCATGATCAGGCCGAGGCCCGCACCCATGACGAACAGCATGGCGGAGACGACCCACATCGCGGTGTCCGCGTCCAGGCGGGTCAACCAGAGCATGTCCGCGAACATCAAAACCGCGCCGAGGGGCGGATAGACCTTGTAGCGGCCGGTTTTGGTGATCATCGTCATCGAGGCGATCAATGCGATCATCAGACCGACCATCATCGGAATCAGCAGCAGACCGGATACCGAAGCCGAAGCGCCCGTTGCCATTTGGAGATAGGTCGGGATGAAGGCGAGGGCGGCGAACATCACCAGGCCGACCACGAAGCCGATCGCGGAGGTCAGCACGAAGGTGCGATTGCGGAACAACCACAGCGGCAGCATCGGCTCCTCCGCGCGCGCCTCCGCGAGCACGAAGGCAGCGACCACCACGACGAACGCCGCGATCATGGTGACCATAACCGTTGAGCCCCAAGCGTATTGCTTGCCGCCCCAGTCGGTGATCAGGATCAGCAACGTGGTCGCGGCCGACATCAATACCACACCGAGATAATCGGGCCGGGTCTTGGGCCGATGGCTGGGGATGCTCAGGTAGCGGAAGGCGATGAACAGTGCGGCAATCCCGATCGGCACATTGATCCAGAAGCACCAGCGCCAGCCGAGATGGTCTGCGAAGAAGCCGCCGAGCAGCGGACCCGCGACCGAGGTGATGCCGAAGACCGCGCCCATCGGGGCCATATATTTGCCGCGATCCTTGGCGGGCACCACATCGGCGATGATGGCCTGCGCCAGAATCATCAGACCACCACCGCCGACGCCCTGCAGGCCGCGGAAGGTGATGAACTCCCAGAAGCTCGTCGACGCGGCGGCGCCGACGGAGGCAACGGTGAAAATCGTGATGGCGAACAGGAACGGCCAGCGCCGCCCGAACAGATCGCCGAATTTGCCGTAGATCGGCATCATGATGGTGGTCGCGAGCAGATATGACGTGGCGGTCCAAGCCATATGGGAGATGCCGCCCAGATCGCCGACGATGGTCGGCATCGCGGTGCCGACGATGGTCTGGTCCAGGCTGGCCAGGAACATCCCCGCGATCAGTGCGCCGAAGATGAGCCAGATCCGCTTCTGGGTCAGGACAATCGGCTCGGGCGGCGATTCAGCCGTGATGGTCATCTCTTGCGTCTCTCCTTCTTCCCGTCATGCTGTTCGAACAGCCGCGCGGCCATTGCGCAGTGTTCGCGTACTGCCGCCGCCAGCGATACGGTCGGGTCCCCGACCGTGGTCATCGCTGCCCGCGTGGTGATGTTCGTCACGAATCCCGCTGCCAGGCCGGCGAATTCGGGCGATACGACACTGCCGAGGCGAGCCGAGAGCAGGTCGGTCATCACGCTCTGCAAGCGGGCGCCCGAGGCGACGAAGGCCGCGAGCACCCGCGGCTCGGTCTTGATGATCTCGGTAACCAGCGCGATGCCCTCGCGCACCTCGGTTTCGGATTCGAAGCCGTGCACGAACAACCAGGTGAGATCGTCCATCAGCACGCCACTCGGCCCGCCCGCGATGAACTGCTCGCGCAACTCCGGTGTGCCGATCTCGCCGACCGGCCCTACCACCGCATCCATTTTCGTCTCGTAGTAGTTGAAGAACGTGCGGGGCGAGACCCCGACCGCTCTCGCGATGTCCTCGACGGTCGTCGCGTCCAACCCGCGCTCGACCGCGAGCCGTCTTGCGGCAAGACAGAGATCGAGCTCGGTCTGGCGTTTCTTCTGCTCCCGCAATCCGATCGGGCGCTCGATCTTGGACATGTTCGCCAAAGTAGCACAAACTGCAATTTTTCAGAAACTGCAAGTTCAGAGTGCGCCGCGGCACCTCGCAACCGGGACAGCCTCGGCCCGAACGGGCTCCGAGCGTGAATCCACCGCAAATCGCCCGCTACGCGCAATCCGAGCGCGCGTCACCACGCGAATTGTCCCGATGCGCGAATTTCCTTGGCAGGAAGGAGAATTAGCGCACCCTCCGAGTCTAGTTAACTCCGATATAACTCAAGATTCATCGACTTGATACTCGATTTTAGATAGGGTTGATATCGCCTACAGCGAGGTGGGATTTCGAGAACTCACGTCGGTCGGGGGGAATAACGCCCGTAGGAGAACTCCAGGTGAAGTATCCAGTGTGCGCTCGCGTGTTAGGTCCATTGACACTTGCTCTCAATAATCACAACGCAACGCCGACAGCGCAGAAACAACGCCAACTGCTCGCCTTACTACTCGTCCGGCATGACACCGTCGTTCCGGTAACCACACTCGTCGAAGAGTTATGGAACGACGATCCGCCGCGCAGCGCCGTCACCGTCGTGCAGACCTACGTCCTGGGAATCAGAAAGAAGATGGCTGAACAGCTCGGCATCGGACAGACCGACGTGGCCGAACGTTTTCTCCGGACCCGCAGTAAAGGGTATTCGTTCGACGTCAAGGATTGCGTCTTCGATTTGCGCGACTATCAGAGCATGTCCGAGGCCGCGCGCTGCGCCGCCAAGGCTGGCGACGACTATCGCGCGGTAGATCTGTTCACCGCCGCGGAGGCGCTGTGGAGCGGTCCGGCACTGGTCGATGTGGAGGGCGGTATCCCGCTCGCCGCGGAGATCTCGCATCTGGATCACCTGCGGCTGACCAATATCGAGTTGCGCGTCGAGGCCGAGCTGCGGCTCGGCAGATATCGCGAAGCCTGCCCTGACCTGGCCCGACTTACCATGCAGCACCCGCTGCACGAGCGGCTGCAGGCGTACTACATGTTCGCATTGAGTCGTGCGGGCCAGCGTGCCCGCGCACTGGAGTCCTATCAGCAATTCAGCAGGTCGATGCAGCGCGAACTCGGCCTCGATCCCTGCCAGAAGCTGCAGAAATTGCATCAGGATATCCTCGCCGCCTCCGACGTATCAGTCAGTGCCATGCTCAACAGCCGGCACGCGGGATACCTCATCGGCTGGTACTCCCCCGAATTCCGCTCGGCTCGAGCAAAACCGGCCTAATTCGACGGCAATATCTCGTCCACCAGTGCGGTCGAATGCGTCGCCGACCGCATGGCCGGGTGGTCGAGTACCTCTCGCAGAAAATCCCGGGTCGTCGCCACGCGCGCACCCGATATCCGGAATTCGGCCAGGGCTCGCCGCATGCGTGCGAGCGCCTGGTCCCGGTCCGGCGCCCAGACGATCAGTTTGGCAAGTAGCGAATCGTAGTGGGGTGGGATCGAATATCCGGCGTGCACATGGGTATCGACGCGCACGAACGGACCGCCGGGAGGAGTGAATTCGGACACAATTCCGGGTGCCGGTGCAAATTCGGCAGCCGGGTCCTCGGCATTGATGCGGCATTCAATTGCCGCACCGCGCAGGAAAATATCGCTCTGTGCGATGCTGAGCGATTGCCCCGCCGCGATATGGATCTGCTCGGCGATCAAATCGAGACCGGTAACCATTTCGGTCACCGGATGTTCGACTTGGATTCGGCAGTTCACCTCCATAAAATAGTAATTCCCCTGCCGATCCACCAGAAATTCCACGGTTCCGGCGCCGACGTACCCGGCTTCCAGCACCCCCTCCACTGCGGATTTGCCCATCCGCGCCGCGAGCCCCTCCGGCAGCCGTGGCGCGGGCGACTCCTCGATGAGCTTCTGGTGCCTGCGCTGCACCGAGCAGTCGCGCTCACCGAGGTGCACGCCATTGCCGTAGCCATCACACAGCACCTGTATTTCGACATGCCGGGCACCCTCGAGGTACTTCTCCAGATAGACTCGGCTGTCCCCGAACAACATTCGCGCGGTCGCCCGAGTCTCCTGATACGCGCGTGGGAACGCCGCGCTGTCACGAACCACCTGCATGCCGCGTCCGCCGCCACCCGCGGCGGCCTTGATGATCACCGGGTAACCGATCGAGTCGGCGAGCGTGTGCGCCTCCTCGGGTTCGAGCGGATCCAGACTGCCCGGCAACAGCGGTAGCCCCGCCTTGGCCATCAGGGTGCGTGCCGACTGCTTGTCACCGAGTTGGGCCATCACATCGGCGGGCGGCCCGATCAGCGTGACACCCGCCGCACGGCAAGCATCCGCGAAATCTGGTGACTCCGAAAGGAATCCGTACCCGGGATGGATTGCATCGGCGCCGGTCGTCTCGGCCGCGGCAAGTACGGCGGCCGCATTGAGATAGCTGCGTTTGGCAGCAGCGGGCCCGATCTGCACCGATTCGTCGGCGAACCGCACGACGGCCGACTCGGCGTCGGCGACCGAATGCACCGCGACGGTGCGCACCCCGAGTTCCCGGCAGGTGCGTGCGACCCGCAGCGCGATCTCGCCGCGATTGGCAATAAGAATCTTCTCGAACATGGTGTCCCGCACTCTCTTACGCCACCGACCGAACCGGAACCTGCTGCCGCGCACCGAACCGGCGGAATCGGGCGCGCCGCTCGGCGGCGAGGTCTTCGCCGCTGAGCCCGGTCAATTCGCGCAGGCTCGCCGCCAATGCACGGTGCAGTTGATTCGCCGCCGCCAGCGGTGCGGTACCGACGTCGTCGCCGGGCTCGGGCAGCACCGCATCGACGACACCGAGCCGCAGCAGGTGACCGGCTGTAAGTGACAGCGCGGCCGCGGCTTTCGGTGCCGCAGCGGGATCGTTCCATACGATGGCCGCGCACCCTTCCGGGCTGATCACCGAGTATGTCCCGTTGGCGAACATCAGCACCCGATTGGCGACGCCGAGCGCCAAGGCGCCACCGCTGCCGCCCTCCCCGATCACCACGCTGACCACCGGCACCCGCAGCGCGGACATCAGCCGGATATTCTCGGCGATCACCACCGCCTGGCCCTGCTCCTCGGCGGTCGCGCCGGGATAAGCGCCGGGGGTGTCGATCAACGTGATCACGGGCAGCCCGAGCTTTTCGGCGAAACGCATGAGTCGTGCGGACTTTCGGTATCCCGCCGGCGTCGGCATGCCGAAGTTGCGTGCCATCAGCTCCTTCGGCTCATGTCCCTTCTGATGTCCGATCACCACGACCGGCTGGTCACCGAGCCAGGCGGTGCCGCCGACGATGGCCGGGCAGTCCCCCGAGACGCGGTCCCCGCGCAACTCCTGGAAGCCGTCGAAGGCCAGGGCGAAGTAATCGAGCGCGGTGGGCCTGCTCGGCGTGCGCGCCCGCCGAACCTGCGCCCACGGGTCGTGGTCGGGAACCCGAGCCGGGTCGGTGATGGTTCCCGCGTCCAGTTCGGTCACCACATCGCCGGTAGGAACGACCGGGCCGGCCACGCGCAGCAGGGAACCGAGTGCCTGCCGCAAACCGGCGCGCGGCACGATCATATCTATCAGCCCGCGCTCCAAGAGGAATTCGGCGGTCTGGAACCTCGGCGGCAGCTCCTGACGGATCGTCTGCTCGATCACCCGGCGACCCGCGAAGCCCAGTCGCGCCCCCGGCTCGGCGATCAGCACATCCGACAACGTGGCGAACGACGCCGCCACCCCACCGTAGGTCGGATCGGTGATCAGCGTAACGGTAAGGATGCCCGCGCGGTCCAGCTGTTCCAGCACCGCACTGGTTTTCGCCATCTGCATCAGCGACAGCGGCCCCTCCTGCATCCGCGCACCACCCGAGGCGGTGACGATTAGCAGCGGAATCCGTTCGGCGAGCGCGGTTTCCGCGGCGGCGGTGATCATTTCGCCGACCGCGGTGCCCAAACTGCCACCGAGGAAACGGAAGTCCATGGCCGCGATGATCACCGGATTGCCCTCGATCGCCGCGAGCGCGCACAACACGGCATCGTGCATGCCGGTGCGTGCCCGCGCGGCGGCCAACCGGTCCGGATAGGGCAAGGTGTCGATGAAGGTCAGCGGATCGTCGTCGGTGGGGATGACGGCGAGCTGTTCGTACCGGCCCTCGTCGGCGAGCTGGGTGATGCGCTGCTCGGCGGTGATCGGGGTATGTCTGCCGCATTCGCCGCAGACACCGAGGTCGCGGGCGAACCGCTTGCCGTACAGCGGAATCAGACAGGCCGGGCAGAGCACCCAGTCCGCGCCGCCGTCCAGGGCGTGTGCTGACTTCATCACGCGTGTCTCCTGTGCTCGGGGATAGCTGCACACAGCCTGCGCGCACCCGCTAGAGAACAGCTCGACTCCGACGCTCGAGTCAGGTTCGAGGACCGCCTTCGATCCTTGAGCACACGACCGAAGGGAGATAACGCCATGAACCCCAACGCATCCGGTGGTGCGGTATGAGCCGCCGCGTTGTCGTCACCGGACTCGGTGTCCGCGCGCCCGGCGGATCGGGTAAGGACGAGTTCTGGAAACTGCTGTCCGAGGGCCGCACCGCGACGCGCCGGATTTCATTCTTCGACCCCACGCCCTACCGATCCCAGGTAGCAGGTGAGGCCGACTTCGACCCGATTCAGGAAGGGTTGTCGCCCAGGGAAATTCGCCGTATGGATCGGGCGGTGCAGTTCGCCGTGGTCTGCGGACGGGAGGCGGTGGCCGACAGCGGCATCGATATCGGAGCACTGGATCCGCACCGGCTCGGCGTCAGCCTCGGCAGCGCGGTCGCCGCGGCTACCAGCCTGGAGCAGGAATATCTGGTGCTGTCCGATTCCGGCAAGAACTGGCTGGTCGACCAGACCTACCTGTCCCCGCACATGTTCGACTACATGGTGCCCAGCGTGATGCCCGCCGAGGTGGCCTGGAGTGTGGGTGCCGAGGGGCCGGTCGCCATGGTCTCCAATGGCTGCACCTCCGGCCTCGATTCGGTCGGCCACGCCGTCCAGCTGATTCGCGAGGGTTCGGCCGATGTGATGCTGGCCGGTGCCGCGGATACCCCGATCACCCCGATCGTGGTGGCCTGCTTCGATGCGATCAAGGCCACCACCTCCCGAAATGACGATGCCGAACACGCCTCCCGGCCGTTCGACAACTCGCGCAACGGCTTCGTGCTCGCTGAGGGAGCGGCGATGTTCGTACTGGAAGAGTACGAGAGTGCACGCAAACGCGGCGCGCATATCTACGCCGAGATCACAGGCTACGCCACGCGCTGCAACGCCTACCACATGACGGGGCTCAAGGCCGACGGCCGGGAGATGGCCGAGGCGATCCGGGTCGCACTGGACGAATCACGCATCGACCCCACCGGTGTGGATTACATCAATGCGCACGGCTCGGGCACCCGGCAGAACGACCGCCACGAAACCGCCGCCGTGAAGCGCAGTCTCGGCCGGCACGCCTACGCGACACCGATGAGCTCCATCAAGTCTATGGTCGGCCACTCGCTGGGGGCCATCGGTTCGGTCGAGATCGCCGCCTCCCTGCTTGCGCTGGAATATCAGGTGGTGCCACCGACGGCGAATCTGCACGAAGCCGATCCGGAATGCGATCTGGACTACGTGCCGCTCACCGCGCGTGCGCACCGAATGGACACCGTGCTCACCGTCGGCAGCGGATTCGGTGGTTTCCAGAGCGCGATGGTGCTGCGTAAATCCGAGGCGGTGGCGGCATGATCCTCGTGACCGGTATGGGCGTACTCGCGCCGAACGGCCTCGGCGTCGAACGCTTCTGGGATGCGGTACTGGACAGTCGGGGCGGCATCGCACCGCTGACCCGGTTCGACACCAGTCGCAGCACCGCGCGATTGGCCGGACAGGTCGCCGATTTCGACGCGACCGAGCATCTGCCGAGCCGATTGCTGCCGCAGACCGATATTTCGACGCGGATGGCATTGGTGGCCGCGCAGTGGGCCCTGGACGACGCCAAGGTCGATACGGCGGCGCTGACCGATTACGACATGGGTGTGGTCACCGGAAATGCCTCCGGCGGTTTCGAATTCACCCATCGCGAATTCAATAAGCTGTGGTCGCGCGGTTCCGAACATGTGAGCGTCTACGAGTCGTTCGCCTGGTTCTACGCGGTGAACACCGGGCAGATCTCGATCCGGCACGGTATGCGCGGACCGAGCAGTGCGCTGGTCGCCGAGCAGGCGGGCGGTGTGGATGCGGTCGGGCACGCTCGGCGAACGGTCAACCGCGGCACCCCGTTGGTGGTCACCGGCGGCGTGGATTCCGCACTCGATCCCTGGGGCTGGGCCTCGCATCTGGCGAGCGGCGAGGTCAGCACGTCGGACGAGCCGGAGCTCGCCTATCTGCCGTTCGATACCGCGGCCGCCGGATATGTGCCCGGCGAGGGCGGTGCGATGCTGGTGGTCGAGGATGCCACGGCGGCCCGCGCGCGCGGCGTGCCGAAGGTGCACGGCGAAATCGCCGGATATGCCTCGACATTCGATCCGGCACCGGATTCGGGAAGGCCCTCGGGTTTGCGTCGCGCCGCGGAACTCGCACTCGCCGACGCCGGTATGGGGCCGGGCGATATCGACATCGTCTTCGCCGACGCGGCGGGCGTGCCCGACCGCGATCGGGACGAGGCGGCGGCCATCGAGGCCGTCTTCGGTCCCGACGGCGTCCCGGTCACGGCGACGAAACCGCTGACCGGACGGCTGTTTTCGGGTGCAGGCCCGCTCGACATCGTGACCGCGCTGCTGTCCATTCGCGATTCGGTGATTCCGCCGACCGCCTACACCACAACACTCGCCGAGGACTACCGGATCGATCTGGTTCTCGGTGCACCGCGGCCCGCCACTGTCGGCGGCGCCCTCATCCTGGCCCGTGGCCGTTGGGGTTTCAACTCCGCGGTCGTCGTGCGCGCTGTCGACCAAACCTAGGGAGCCGATCATGACCATGACCATCACCGAATTACGCCGGATCCTCGTGGAATGCGCGGGCGGCGACGATATCGCCGAGGATATCGCCGGCCACGACTTCGAACAGCTCGGCTACGACTCCCTGGCGCTCATCGAGACGGCCTCGCGGATCCAGCGCGATTTCGGCGTGCTGATCCCGGAGGAACAGCTCATCGATGTCAAGACGCCGCAGGAGCTGATCGATATCGTCAATAGCCAATTGCGGGGTGCGGCATGAACACCCAGGTGATGAGCCACACCAAGGTGGTGCAGGCGCCGCCGGAGATCGTCTACGACCTGGTGGCCGATGTCACCAAATGGCCGGTGATCTTCGCGCCGAGCGTGCTGGTGCGCCATCTGCACCGCGGACCCGATGAGGAGCGGTTCCGGTTGTGGGCCACCGTCAATGGCGAGGTGAAGAACTGGACCTCCCGGCGGGTGCTCGATGCGGCACAGCGGCGCATCGTCTTCGAACAGGAACGCAGTCAGCCGCCGATCGGTTCGATGGGTGGTGCCTGGTCGTTCCGCGAAATGGATTCCGGTACCACGAAGGTCACGCTCGATCACCACTTCACCGTGGTCGACGGCGCCGATCCGGATCTGTTCGCGGGCGCGGTGGATCGCAATAGCGAGACCGAGCTGGCGGCGTTGGCCCGAATCGCAGAGCTCGGCCACCCGGTAGACGATGTCGTGCATACTTTCGAAGACGCGGTATCGCTGGATATTTCGGCAGCGGAGGCGTACGACTTCATCTACCACAGTGAGCGCTGGCCCGACCACGTCCCGCACGTCGGCCGGATCGAACTCGACGAGGATGCCGATGGCGTACAGCTGATGGAGATGGATACCGTTACCGCGGGCGGTATTCCGCACACCACCAAATCCGTGCGTGTCTGTGTCACCGATGAGCGCATCGATTACAAGCAGCTGCTGCCGCCTGCCATGCTCTTCGGGCACAGCGGCGCTTGGGAATTCGCGGACGCTCCGGACGGCGCGGTGGTGACGGCGCGGCACACCGTCGCGATCAATCCGGTCGCCGCGCGCGAAATCCTCGGGATCGATACCGATCTCGCCGATGCGCGCGCATATCTCACCGAGGCGCTGTCGACCAATAGTCGCAATACGCTGCTTTGCGCGGTGCGGTATGCCGAATCCGTGAAGTCACCGACATGACCGCCACCGAACCCCGGCAGGTGGCCGGGGGCCCGGTCGTGCGCGAAATCGCCGACCGGGTCTATGCGTACACGCACCGTCGTGGCGGCTGGTGTGTCAGCAATGCGGGCGTGCTGGCTGGTCCGGACGGCGCGGTAGTCATCGACACCCTGGCGACCGAGGGACGCACCCGCGCATTGATCGAATTCGTCGACGGGCTCGATATCGGTCCGGCCAGAACGATTGTCAACACCCACCATCACGGCGACCACAATTTCGGCAATCACCTCTTCGGGCCCACCGCGGTCGTCATCGGCCACCATCGGATCCGGCCGGAGATGATCGAGACCGGACTCGCGCTGACCAAACTGTGGCCGCAGGTGCAGTGGGGTGATGTTCGAGTCACCCTGCCCAGCATCACCTTCAGCAGCCACGTGACCCTGCACATCGGCGAACGGCGGGTCGAGCTCATCCACCTCGGACCGGCCGCGCACACCACCAATGATGTGGTGGCGTGGCTGCCCGAGGAGAAGGTGCTCTTCGCTGGAGATCTGGTGATGTCGGGGGCCGCGCCGTTCTGCCTGATGGGATCGGTGAGCGGGTCGATAAGCGCGATCACAAGGCTCGCCGAACTGGGCGCGCAGACCGTGGTGTCCGGGCACGGTCCGGTGACCGGACCCGAGATCTTCGATCAGACACTGCGATATCTGCGGTGGGTGCGGGAGCTGGCCGCCGAGGGCCGCTCCCTCGGACTCACCCCGCTGGCCATCGCGCTCGAGGCCGAACACGGCGAATTCGCCGATCTGGTCGACGAAGAGCGCATAGTCGGGAATCTGTACCGCGCCGATGCGGAGATGGCGGGCGGCCCGATCGGCGAGCCGCTGGATGTGCTGTCGATTTTCGACGAGATGATCGTGTACAACCACGGGCAGGTGCCGGCATGCCTGGCGTGACGATCGAATCGGTGCAGGTCTGCGTGGTCGGCGGCGGTCCCGCAGGGCTGATGACCGGTCTCCTGCTGGCCAGATCCGGTGTGGAAGTGCTTGTGCTGGAGAAACATCCGGACTTCCTGCGGGACTTCCGCGGTGACACCGTGCACCCATCCACTCTGCGCGCGATGGACGAACTCGGGCTCGCCACCGAATTCCTCGCGCTGCCGCACGTCGAACTGCCTCAGCTGCCGATGGCCACCGCGAGCGGGCCGGTGATCTTCGCCGACTTCCGTTCTCTCCCAGGCGGTTTTCCGTTCGTGGCATTCATGCCGCAGTGGGATGTGCTGAACTTCCTGGCCGAGGCGGGTGGGCGATATCCGGGCTTCCGACTGATCCAGCGGGCCGAGGTCACCGAACTCATCCAAGAGCAGGAGACCGTGGTCGGTGCGCGGGTACGCACACCCGAGGGGCCGCTGGAGGTCCGGTCCCAGCTGGTGATCGCAGCGGATGGACGCAATTCGATTGTGCGCGCTGGCCTGCTCGAGGTCGCGGCCAGCGAGGCGCCGATGGACGTGCTGTGGTTCCGGGTCGGCAAACCCGACGGCGAGCGGCTGCCTACCGTGCGCAGCGGCAATGGTTTCTTCATCGTCTGCATCGACCGCGGCGACTACCTCCAGGTGGCCTACATGATCCCGAAGGGCGGATTCGCGGCCGTCGAGGCCGCCGGACTCGCCGATTTCCGCGCCGACCTCGCCGCGATCTATCCCAGCCTCACCGAGCATCTGGCGGCCGAGATCCGCGCCTGGGATGACGTGAAACCCCTTGATGTGCGGGTGGATCGGCTGCGCCGCTGGTACCGTCCCGGTCTGCTCGCGATCGGCGATGCCGCCCATGCCATGTCGCCCGCGGGCGGAGTCGGCATCAATCTCGCGGTACAGGACGCGATCGCGGCCGCCCGGCTGCTCGGACCCATCCTCGCTACGGGAGCTCGACCGAGCGTCACGCAATTGCGCGCCGTACAGAGCCGACGTGAATTCCCCATGCGTGTAGTCCAATTCGCGCAGTTGCGCCTGCTGTCGGATCTCTATCCGAATGCCGGGCGGCCCGGCACCGATAAGCCACTGCTGGTGCGTCTGCTGCGGCGCTTTCCCCGCCTACCCCGTTTGGTGGCGCGGGTGATCGGGCTCGGCATCCGGCCCGAACACGTGCCGCCGGCCGCCGAAATCACCGGAACCGTCACTGCCCTAACGAAATTCAGGGAGAACTGATCGTGTCGACATATCTGCTCGTCCATGGCGCATTCCACGGCGGCTGGGCCTGGCAGCGGGTGGCGCCGCTGCTCGAAGACGCCGGACACCGGGTGCTGGCCCCGTCGCTGGTCGGCCTCGGCGACCGCGCCGAGCTACTGACCCCCGAGGTCGGCTTGGACAGCCACGTCGAAGACCTGGTCAGCCTGCTCACCTCCGCGGATCTCACCGACGTCATCCTGGTCGGGCACAGCTACGCGAGCATCGTGGTGACCGCGCTCGCCGATGCGGTCGCCGACCGTATCGCCGAACTCGTCTATATCGACACCTTCGTTCCGCGCGACGGTGAGGCGGTCGCCGACATCATGCCCGGGATGGTCGATGCCTTCGCCGCCGCGGCCGCCGAATACGGTGACGGCTGGCGCGTACCACCGCAGACCGAGCCGATGGGCGACGGCGGTCTGTACGGCATTATCGAGGAGCCCGATCTGAGCTGGGCGGCCTCGATGATGACCGCTCAGTCGCTGGAGACGTTCCAGCAGCGCATGCTGCTCACGAATCCCGTTGCGCTGGCAGATATTCCGGTGACACATGTGTATTGCAGCGAGGGCGGCGAAGACTACAAGGCCATGCGCGCCGCCATGCCGCGCACCCTGCCACCCGCCGACCTACCGCCCGGCCGCCTGCATGTGCTGCCGACCGGACACGACTGCATGATCACCATGCCGCGCGAATTGGCCGGGCACCTCCTGGCATTGGCCCCGCGGACGAGTCTTGCTCGAGGCCGCCCAACCGGATCGAGTCAGGATTCGGTGGCGTCGTAGGCGGCGCGGGCGGCGAGCACCTCACTCAGATGCGCGCTGGACCAGTCGACGATACTCGCGAAGACCGGAGTCAGGGTGACCGCGAGCGGGGTCGCCTCGTATTCGACGCGGGGTGGGACCTCGGCATGGTAGGTGCGGGAGACCAGTCCGTCGCGTTCCAGCTGGCGCAGGCGCTGGGTCAGCACCTTGGGGGTGAGGCCGGGAATGCGCTGCTCGAGTTCGGTGAAACGCAGGCGGCCGTCATGGGTCAGCACCCAGAGCACCTGGGTGGACCAGCGGCCGAAAACCAGGTCGATCACCGGGGTGATCGGGCAGGGATCAACGGTGGTTGGCTCACCCCTCATCGAATCGCTACGCGATGCCGGCCTCATTGGACCTCACTTTCCACTTGGTAACTACTATACTTTGGAAAGTACTGTGAAACCAGGGGTCGTGAGCGAGCACCAACGCGAACGAAAACCGAAGGGAACACAGTCATGACAACGACATCCGTGGACGGTCGCATCGACCTGCCGCGCCGCTCCGGCGACCGGCCGCGCACCCGGGCACACAATCCACATCAGCAGCTCAGCCAGCTGGCGCCACCAGATCTGCAGGAAACCCTGTGGTCGCGGATGACCACGCTGAACGGCGTACTGCTCGGCCGCAGCGGCGTCTCGCTGCCCGATACCCGTGCGCTGCATTTGCGCCCGACCATCGCCAAGGGACCGGGCGAGGCATATCTGGTCGGCACCGAATTCGCCCATCTGCACGGATACGACGACGGCAGCCTGCACATGTGTCTGCCGAAAGATATTGCGGCCGAGGCGATCGCGCAAGGGTGGGCCGAATTGCATCCCATGGCGCGCCAGCGTTTTCTGCCGGAGACCCTGCTAATGGTCTACGGTCCACGCGATCTCGACGAACTCGAGGTGATCTGGCGGCTGGTGCGGATCAGTCACGGTTTCGCGCGCGGGGCGGCTACAGCGTGATTAGAGCGGTGGCCGCCATCGTGGAGGTCATGAACGCGACCGATCTTGTCGGAACCTGGGAATTGCTGTCCTACTTCGATATCGACGAACACGATGCGACCAGCACCGGTCCACTGGGGGACGACCCGCGCGGCCTGCTGATCTACGGCGCGCACGGCTATATGTCGGTGAGCATGATGCGCACCGACGCAGCGCCGGGCACACCACCTTTCATGGGTTATGCGGGAACCTGGCGCAGGCGCGGCACGGAAATGGTGCACGCGATCACCGTGTGCTCCAACCCGGCCTGGGCCGACACCGAACAGGTGCGCCAGATGTCGCTCGACGGCGACATTCTCACGCTGATCGGGGCCGCCCAGGTCGGCGGGCGGATGCAGCGCCGGGTGCTGACCTGGCGCCGCTCCGGCCCGCCTGCCTGAAATCCACTGCTATTCCGGAGAATACGAAAATAAAGGCTCGTCGAATTGGACCGGTTCGTTGTCTTCCTTAAGGATGCCGGTGATCACACCGCCGGTCTGCGCGGTCACCGGGATCATCAACTTCATCGCCTCCACGATGGCGATCTGCTGTCCGGCCGTGACGCGGTCGCCCACCTCCACGAAGGGGTCCGCCCCCGGTTCCTGGCTGCGATAGAACACCCCGACACTCGGTGCGCGGAAGACCGCACCGAGTGCAGGCTTATCGGGTGCGGCCGGGGTTTCCACCGCTCCCGCTGCCACTTCGGGGGCCCCGACGAGCGGTGCCGCCGTGACCTGCCATTCGGCCTCGATCGTCACCTCACCCACCTGGACACGCAGCGCGCTCGGCTGCTGCGGGAAACCCGCGAGCAGTTGCAGAGCACCCGTCTGGATCGCCTCGAGGATCCGCAGATACTCGTCGTGCCCGGTTGCGCCGTCGAACGCGCCCGATGTGTTCTCCTCCACTGCGGTCATTGCCCAGGCCTCTCAGTAATTGCCAAGTCCGCCACAGACATTCAGCGCCTGTGCGGTGACCGCGCCCGCGCCGGGGCCGATCAGATAGTCGACCATCGCCGCGACCTCGAATGGCTGCACGTAGCGTCCGATCGGGACGCGCGCGCTGACCCGGGCGTGCACCTCGTCGGTATCGACACCCCACAGACCGGAGTAGACCTCCCGAACCCGTTCCGCCATCGGTGTTTCCACGAAACCGGGGCACACGGCGTTGACCGTGATCCCGGTCTTGGCCAGTTCCAGCCCGAGGGCTTTGGTGAAGCCGACGACACCGTGTTTGGAGGCCGAATACGGCGCACCGTGGACCACACCCTGTTTGCCGCCGGTGGAGGCGATATTCACGATGCGACCGCTGCCGCGCTCGAGCATGCCGCCGGCGGTCAGCACCGCCTTGGTCATCAGGAAGACGCTGTTGAGGTTGGTATTGATCACGTCGAACCACAGCTCGTCGGTGACTTCCGCGGTGACGCCGCCGCCGCTGCGGCCCGCGTTGTTGACCAGGATGTCGATCGGGCCGTAGCGCCGCACCCCCGCGTCGACGTATTCGCGGATTTGCGCGGCATCCACGACATCGCAGACCGTGCCGTCGACCTCGTGACCGTCGTCCTGCAGGCTCTTGACCGTATCGGTCAACTTCTGCTGATCGCGAGCGCAGATGAACACCGCGATGCCCTGGGCCGCCAGGCTTTTGGTGATCTCCAGGCCCATACCGCTGGTCGCTCCGGTGACCAGCGCGACGCGCTGACTTTCCGCCATGACTCCTCCATCGGTCTTTCCGTACTCGCCGGGCTGTTCGACCTCCAGACTCGTCGCAGGTCCTATAGCCCCGGTCAACCCGCACGCGGCTCGAGCCAGTCTCTAGCGGCATCGGCGACCGTTGCGTGCAGCCGCGCCCCGCCGCAACCAAGGAGCCACCATGACCACCGTCGCCAGCCGCACCGAGTTGTACGCCGAGGTCCAGCAGTTCTACGCCGACCAGATGCAGCGGCTGGACAACCGCGACATCCCGGGTTACGCCGAAACCTTCACCGAGGACGCGGAATTCGAACACACACCGGGTCGGCCACCGGCCCGGACCAGGGCGGGCATCATCTCGGACCTGGTCGAATTCCACAAGCGCTTCGAGGCAGATCCGATGCAGCGCAGGCATTGGTTCAACATGATCAACCTGCAGCCGCAGGACGACGGAACCATCGTCTCCACCGCCTACTGCCTCGTGGTCAAGGTCCGGCCGAACAGCAAGCCCGAAATCGCGCCGAGCTGCGTCGTACACGACGTGCTCGTCCGCGTCGACGGCAATCTGCTGACCCGGTCCCGGCGCGTCGCCCATGACTGATTCCGCTGTCCCCGACCATATTTCGAGGAGCACCACGTGAACACCGTGCAGCCAGACACCCTGCTGACCCTTGCCGCCGAAGCCCAGGACCTGTTGTTCCGGGAGGCGCGCACCGCGAACACCTTCACCGACGCACCGGTCACCGACGACCAGATCCGCGATATCTACGAACTGATCAAATTTGGCCCGACATCGATGAATCAGCAGCCGCTGCGCATCGTCCTGGTGCGCAGCCCCGAGGCGCGGGCCCGCTTGGTCACCCACATGATCGAGGGCAACAAGCCGAAGACCGCCGTCGCGCCCCTGACCGCAATCCTGGCCGCCGACTTGAACTTCCACGAAAACCTGCCGAAGGTCTTCCCGCACGCCCCCGAAGCCAAGGACTACTTCGCCGACCCCGACTACCGCGCCGAATCGGCCCGCTTCAACGCCCTCATCCAAACCGGTTACTTCATCCTCGGCATCCGCGCCGCCGGCCTGGCCGCGGGCCCGATGAACGGATTCGACGCCGAGGGCCTGGACAAGGACTTCTTCCCCGACGGCACCCACAGCGCACTGGTCGTCGTCAATATCGGCATCCCCGGCGCCGACGCCTGGTTCCCCCGCTCCCCCCGCCTCGGCTACGACGAGGTCGTCACCACCGTGTAAGCCGATCCCCGCCGACGAGTGGCGAGTGCGCCGCTCGTCGGCGACATCACATCGGGAGCGTGCCCACCAGCACACTCGCCCCAGTGGGCCGAGCAGAGCCGGTCAGACGATCACCAAGCATCGTCGGCGGCATCGACCGAGAACCACCCACACCAATGCATGGTGATCATCTGTCCAGATTTGGGATCAACCCAGGGCACGGGTGAAGCCCTCGACGAGTTCGTCGACTTGGGTGTCGGTCATGACGAACGACGGAGAGATCTGCATTGCGCCCTGTCCGGCTGCACGCCCCGAAATACCGTGGGCACGCAATGCCTTCACAAACGGGAGACCTTCGGAAGGATCGGCCAGTTGGATGGCGGCCACCACACCGAGGCCGCTGCGGACCTCGGCGACGCGGGGGTGATCTGCCAGGGGTGCGAGCTTTTCATGGAGGGTGGATTCCAGGCGCTTCGCCTCGGCAAGGAGGTTTTCGCGTTCGATGATGGCGAGGTTGGCGAGGGCGGCTGCGGCGGCGCCGGCGTGGCCGCCGTAGGTGTAGCCATGACGCCACCAGACGCCGCCGCGGAAGAAGGGGGCGGCGATATGGGGGGCGATGAAGACCGCGCCCATCGGGACGTAGCCGGAGGTGAGGCCCTTGGCAGTGGTCATGAGGTCGGGTTCGAGCTCGAAACGGGTTGCGGCGAACCAGGATCCGCCGATGCGGCCGAAGCCGGTGACGACCTCGTCGATGACGAAGAGGATGTCGTGATCGCGGCAGATGCGACGGACCTCGGTGAGGTAACCGTCCGGCGGCAGGTAGATCCCGCCCGCGCCGATGATGGGTTCACAGAAGAAGGCCGCGATCCGCTCCGCGCCGATCTCCTCGATGAGCGCGAGCAGCGCCTTCGCATCGTCCCATTCGACGGTGCGAGCATCGGCCATCAGCTCGCCGTAGCCATCACGGTTGACCGGGATCCCCGCCAAAGCCGTTCCGGCGACGTGCATGCCGTGATACGCGCGCTGTCTGCCGACGACAATGGTCTTGTCCGGCCGCCCCAGCTCGTGCCAGTAGCGGCGGGCGAGCTTGGCCGCGGTGTCCACCGAATCCGAGCCGCCGGAGGTGAAGAAGATCTTGCTGCCCGGCACCGGTGCGATGCTCGCCAACTTCTCCGCCAACTCCTGTGTGGCGGGTTCAGCGAAATCACCGAAGTTCGAATAGTGCGCGACCGTGCGCAGCTGTGCGGCGACCGCATCCGCGATCTCAGCGCGTCCGTGCCCGACGTTGGTGAACCACAGCCCGGCCGTCGCGTCCAGATACCTGGTGCCCGCCTGGTCGTAGATGTAGGCGCCCTCACCACGTGCAACGACGAACGCGCCATCGCGCTCGACAGCACCCATATCGGCGAACCCATGCCATAGCGCGCCCATATCAACCACCTCTATTCGACAACCACGTCATTTCGTCGCTCTCCCGCTCGTCCGCACCGCGCCGGCGGCCGCACAGCGCACCGAGCGCGGCTACCGCGACGGCGAGTAGCGCGAATCCGATGACCAGGACCACCAGACCCGTCGCCATCGACACATGGCCCTGCTGCCGTGGATCGAGGAACAGGTACGGATACCAGTCGACGATCGGCCCACGAATGAGGGTGTACGCGCCGTAGCCGAGCGGGTAGACCAGCCGGCCCGCGATCAGCCGCCCGGACATACCGAGCGCGACCGGTGCCAGCACCCAGTCCACGATCATCACCATAGGCATGATGCGCTGCAGCACGTCATCCACCCACCCCCGTTCATCTCCCATCGGGATATGCGGCAGCAGCACCTACACGATGCCGATGATGAGCAGATACAGCGTGGTCGCACCGCGCACCAGCTGCCAGCGTCGATCACGCGGATCGAACAGCGCCCCGACCAGCAGCACCATGACGCCGAGCATATGGATTCGATGGTGAACTGGCTGAAGTAGTCGGATCGTCCCACATCAGGACCGCTCCGAGCAGCGCGACAGCACAGTGTCGCCGGCCGCACCGCCGGTGTGCTCACCGGATGCCCACGCCCGACTCGGATTAGACGCGCCGGTTTCGCTACCCTGGTGAACGCAATGACCAGGACAGCCGACGCGAATCTCCGCGAGCTTCGGACCCGCCTGGCCGCCGTAACCCTCCGCGATGAACACCGGTTGCGCCGCAACCTGGACCGAGCCCGCGGCGGCGATCTCACCGGCATCACGGCCGAGATCGCGGCGGCCGAGCAGCGCGTCGAGGCCCGCCGTGCCGCGGTACCCGAAATCCGGTATCCGGAGCAGCTGCCGGTCTCCGCGCGCCGCGACGAGATCGCCAAGGCGATCATGGAGAACCAGGTCGTCATCGTCGCCGGTGAGACCGGATCGGGTAAGACCACCCAGATTCCGAAGATCTGCCTGGAGCTCGGCCGGGGCATCCGAGGCACCATCGGGCACACTCAGCCGCGTCGGCTGGCCGCGCGCACCGTCGCCGAGCGCATCGCCGAGGAATTGGGCACCGAACTGGGCGATGTCGTGGGCTACACCGTGCGTTTCACCGATCAGGCCTCCGACCGCACACTCGTCAAGCTGATGACCGACGGCATCCTGCTCGCCGAAATCCAGCGCGACCGGCTGCTGCGCCGCTACGACACGATCATCATCGACGAGGCGCACGAACGCAGCCTCAATATCGACTTCCTGCTCGGCTACCTGAAGCAATTGCTGCCGCGCCGGCCGGATCTCAAGGTGATCATCACCTCGGCGACCATCGATCCGGAGTTGTTCGCCCGCCACTTTGCGAAGCAAACCGACGTCCCCAGTGCGAAGCAAACCGACGTCCCCAGTGCGAAGCAAACCGATGACTCCGGTGCCAAGCAACCCGACGACCCGGATGCTGACGAATCCGGCACTGCCGCACCGATTGTCGAAGTATCCGGCCGTTCCTACCCGGTCGAGATCCGGTACCGGCCGCTGTCGCTGGAGCTACCCGTCGCCACCGATGGCGACGACGAGGACACCCGGATCGTGGACCGCGACCCGGTCGACGCCATCGGTGACGCGGTGCGCGAACTCTTCACCGAGGGCGACGGTGACGTGCTGGTCTTCCTATCCGGCGAACGCGAGATCCGCGACGCCGCGGATGCGTTGCGCGACTTGCAGCTGCCGCGCACCGAGATTCTGCCGCTCTACGCCCGCCTGTCCACCGCCGAACAGCATCGCGTATTCGCACCACATCCGGGGCGGCGAGTTGTGCTGGCCACCAATGTCGCCGAGACCTCGCTGACCGTCCCCGGCATCCGCTACGTCATCGATCCCGGCACCGCACGCATATCGCGGTATTCGATGCGCACCAAGGTGCAGCGCCTGCCCATCGAAGAGGTCTCGCAGGCCTCGGCGCGCCAGCGCGCGGGACGCTGTGGCCGCGTCGCCGACGGCATCTGCATCCGCCTGTACTCCGAAGAAGACTTCGAATCCCGGCCCGCCTTCACCGAACCGGAGATCCTGCGGACCAATCTGGCCGCCGTCATCCTGCAGATGACCGCGCTGGGACTCGGTGATATCGAGAAGTTCCCCTTCGTGGAGCCGCCCGACCGCAGGGCCATTCGCGACGGTATCGCACTGCTGGAGGAATTGGGCGCGCTCGCACCACGCGCCACTGCGAAACCGGCTCCGCAGCAAGCGGATTCGACGACGAAAGACCAGGCGAGTGCAGCGGCCGAACCGATCCAAGCGGAGCAGTTGTCCGATGCGGCGCTGACCCTCACCACCACCGGGCGCGAAATGGCCCAGATACCAGTGGATCCGCGGATGGCGCGCATGTTGGTCGAAGCCCAGCGCAACGGCGTGCTCGCGGATGTACTGGTCATCGTCGCGGCGCTGTCCATTCAGGATGTGCGCGAACGTCCCGCGGACCATCAGCAGGCCGCGGACACCAAACATGCCCGCTTCGTGGTCGAGGGCTCGGATTTCCTGGCCTACCTGCGGTTGTGGGAGTATTTGACCGAACAGCGGAAGTCGCTGTCGGCCAATCAGTTCCGGCGCATGTGCCGTGACGAGTTCCTGCATTATCTGCGGATCCGAGAGTGGCAGGATCTGCACGGGCAGTTGCGGACCATCACGCGTGGACTCGGGTGGTCCACGCACTTCGGCGATGCGGCTGGATCCGAGCAAGCCGAAACCGGTTCACGCCGTGGGGGATCCGGCCGTCGGACAAACGATGCCGCAGATAGTTCGAGTAACGGCGGTGATGCGCGGGGCGGCCGCCGTGCCGAGTCGGCGCGGGGCGCGAACCGCCGAGGCCGCGGCGGGGCCGCGCCGGGGGCGAAGCAGCAAGACAGCGGCGGTCGCACGCACGGCGGCAGTACCGCCGCTGCGCAAACGGCGACGCTCGAAGACGATGGCACACCATGGGATTCGACCGCCATCCACCAGGCCCTACTGGCGGGCATGCTCTCCCACATCGGCGTCCGCGAGGCCGAGACGCGCGAATTCCTCGGTGCCCGCAATGCCAAATTCATGATCTTCCCCGGATCCTCGCTGGCGAAGAAGCCGCCCCGCTGGGTGATGGCGGCCGAACTCGTCGAGACCTCCCGGCTCTGGGGTCGGATGGCGGCCCGGGTGGAGCCGGAGTGGGCCGAGCGGCTGGCCGGGGATCTGGTGAAACGCACCTACTCCGAACCGCATTGGTCATCCAAGCGCGGTGCGGCGCGCGCATACGAGCGGGTCACGCTGTACGGCGTACCGCTGGTAGTCAGCCGTGCCGTCGATTACGGCCGGATCGATCCGGAACTGTCGCGCGAGCTGTTCATCCGGCATGCCCTCGTACAGGGTGAGTGGCAGACGCGGCACGAATTCTTCCACCGCAACCGCGAACTCCTGGACGATGTCGCCGATTTGGAGCACCGCGCCCGTCGCCGCGACATCCTCGTCGACGATGAGGTGCTGTTCGAGTTCTACGACAAGCGCGTCCCGGCCGATATCGTCTCGGTGCGCCACTTCGACAGCTGGTGGCGCACCGCCAAGCGCAAAGATCCTGCGCTGCTGGACTTCTCGACCGATACCGTGGTCAATGACGCCGCCGCGACGCTCGACCCGACCGACTTCCCGGACGCCTGGCGTCAGGGTGAGTTGAGCTTCCCGCTCACCTATCAATTCGAGCCCGGCAATGACGACGACGGTGTGACCGTGCGGATCCCGGTCGAGCAGCTGGCGCATGTGCGTGCCGTCGGCTTCGACTGGCTGGTGCCCGGTATGCGCGACGAGTTGGCCACCGCGCTGATCAAGACACTTCCGAAGGCTCTGCGCCGCACCGTCGTTCCCGCACCGGACTTCGCCGCGGCGGCGCTGGCCGTGCTCACCCCGCGCGCCGAACCCCTGCGCATCGGCCTGGCCAGGGAGCTGTCGCGGCTCGGTTCGGTCACCATCGCACCGGGCGATCTCGACCCCGCCGCGCTTCCGGACCATCTGCGCATGACGTTCGCCGCGATCGCTGCCGGCGGTCAGGTGCTGGCGCGCGGGAAAAATCTCGCTCAATTGAAAACCCGACTGTCCGAGCAGGTTTCGGCCTCGGTCGCCCGTGCGACCGCGGGCGCGGAACGAGCCCCCGCGACCGTGTGGACGTCGGAATCACTCGGGACGGTCGAGCCGACGGTGCGCAGCGAAGTGGCCGGACAGACGGTCACCGGTTACCCGGCGCTGGTCCCCGAGGGCGAGGGCGTCGCGGTGCGCGTCCTGAGCTCCCCCGCCGAGCAAGCCGCCGCCATGCGGGCGGGCACGCGCGCACTGGTATTGAGCGCCATTCCCACCTCGGTTCGCACCGTCACGGCCAGTCTGCCGCCGCGGGATCGGCTTGCGCTGAGCCAGAATCCGTACGGCTCGCTCGACGCGCTCATCGAAGACTGCCGCGCCACCGCGGCGGACGAATTGATCGCCGCCGCCGGTGGGCCGGTGCGCAGTCCTAAGCAGTTCGACGCGATGGTCGCGAAGATCCGCCCCGACTTCGTCTCCGCCGTGGCCCGCATCGTGCGCCTGGTGGTGCCGGTGCTGGCTGGGGCGCACCAGGTTTCGTCCGCCCTCGCCGATACCACCGAACGCGATATCGCCGACGATGTCCGCCACCAACTCGACGACCTGATCTTCCCCGGCTTCATCTCGGAGTGGGGCAGCGCTCGGCTGCGCGAACTCCCCCGCTACCTGGCGGCCGCCCGGACCCGCCTGGAGGCACTACCCGGCTCCGCGGTCCGCGACCGACAGGGCATGGTCGAAATCGACCGCGCACTCGCCGCCTACGACCGCCTCGTCGATGCACTGCCCGAAACCCGCAAGCACGCCCCGGATGTCACCGAAATCTGGTGGATGCTCGAAGAATTCCGCGTCAGCCTCTTCGCCCAGAAACTCGGCACGCCGTACCCGGTCTCCACCAAACGCATCGAAAAAGCCATCGCCGCCCTCCGCCGCTGACCCATCAGCCGTGCGGATGCCGCCGGCGCGTCCGACCGAGGACAACCGAAGCGCCGACGAGCTCGCAACGGTAGTTCCGGGGGCGCGACCGGAGCCGGGGTACGGCGGTACAGTCGCCGAAGCATGGTGGCGCGCAAGAGTATCGCGGCCGCTCATAGTATCCGCATCGCGCGTTGTTGAGCAGTTCGGCGCGAATTCTCGAAAGAGGTACTCGCGATGCGGAAATCCCTCAGGCCGATTCTCACCGCCTGCGCCGTCGCACTTGCCCCGATGGCAACCGCTTCAGCAACCGTGCCACCACAGCCCGCGCCGGTGCGCACCGACACCGATGTGCTGCGGCAGCTGGTTCGGCTGCTCGATACCGGATCGGTCGCCATCTGCCCCGGGCAGGCTATGGGCAGCTTCGGCTGCTCGCGCCTGCCGGGGATCTGTCTCTGACCGCCGGGATCAGTCGGCAGAGGCGGCGACCGTCGCTTCCTCGCGGTGCTTGCGCAGGTCGGCGATTTCGCGTTCGAAATCGTCGGCGGAGGTGAAGGAGCGGTAGACCGAGGCGAACCGCAGGTAGGCCACCTCGTCCAGATCGCGCAGCGGGCCGAGGATGGCCAGGCCGACCTCGTGGCTGGGCACCTCCGGCGAACCCTTGGCGCGCACCGCGTCCTCCACCTGCTGAGCCAGCAGGTTCAGGGCGTCTTCGGCGACCTCGCGGCCCTGGCAGGCGCGACGAACACCGCGAATCACCTTCTCCCGGGAGAACGGTTCGGTGACGCCGCTGCGCTTGACCACGGATAGGATCGCGGTCTCGACGGTGGTGAATCGTCTCCCACACTGCGGGCAGGAACGCCGGCGGCGGATGGCCGCGCCTTCCTCGGCCTCACGCGAGTCGACGACCCGCGAGTCGGGGTGTCGGCAGTAGGGGCAATGCATCCGAGAGATCCTTCGTCGATGCGCGCGCCCGCGTCCGAATCGGCTCCGGTTCGCCAGTCCCGATCCGGCGAGCACGTGTACAGGGGTCTAGACCGATACGTCCATATCGGGTCCAGGATACCCGGGAGGGGTCACCAACCGTCTCACACGTCCCAACTACCCCGTCGAGCGACGCTCAGCCGAGTCGCCACTGCGTGGTCAGGTCGGCGATCAGATCCGGAATGCGGGCGATCATCCGGCCGTGCGCGAGCTTGCTCCAGAACGATTCACCGAGCACCACCTCGGCGAATGGCCGGTTGCTCTCCATATCGATATGGCGCAGCACCAGATCGCCGGTGATGTAGGCCCAGCGGGTATCGCGGTCGGCCCAGTTGAAGTCCGGCAGCGGAGTGCGCAGCGAGACGGTGCGTCCCGCGATATCCGCGCTGACGGTGGCGGGCGCGAAAACACCGGGTGCGCGCACGCCGGGCACGGCGGGCTTGCCGGCCACCGTGCTCACATAGGTCATGACCCGGCCCATGCCGCCGCGGCCCGCCGAGGTGGCATCCCACTGGTCGGCGATCACACGGTTCTGCTCACGATCGGTCATCCGGATGAGCGCGTCCACATATCCGTCGCGGTTATGCGAATCGATCGACTGCCAGGCGGTGCGGATATCGGCATCGATCACCCCGGCCGCATACATTTCGTCGATTCCGGCCATCCCCAGTGCGGCATACGCCTCGTGCATCGGGACCAGATCGGTGAAGATGTGCTTCTGCATGATCATCAGCCGGGTCTGGTACCAGGCGACATCTTCGGCGTTCAGCCGCGAACCCTCGGTGGCGAGCAGCCGGATGTCGGAGGGCACCCCAGCCACCAGTTCCGGTGGGGTGCCGCGCAACAGGTCGGCGACCGCGTCGCCGAGTTGGTGGATGCCCGGTACGTCGAGCACCACCCCGACATCGCTGAGGTCGAAGAACCCCGAGGCGAAGGAGCCGCCCGCGATTCCGGCAAGGCCCGCCCACCAGTACTCCTGGTGCTGATTGGCGAGCCGGAAGTAGTTGACGTACACCTGGCTGAAGGTGCGCTGGTTGGCACGCACGCCGAGCGCCGGATCCCAGTCCGCGAGGTCGATATCGGCATTGCGGGTCGAGACCACCAGCCAATACTGGTGCAGCAGTGTGGCATAGCGGCTCGGTGCCACCCCGTCGGACCTGGCCTGGTCGAGCGTCGCACGCAACGTCGACTCGTCCAGTGGCAGTGCGGGATTCAGACCACCGCGGCCTGCCCCGTCTCCGTTGAGCGCGGGTAGATCCAGATACGCCTCGTATGCGGGTGCCGCCTGTGCGGCCGGAATCATGGTGAGCCCGAAGATAAGACAGGCCAGCAGCCCGATGATCCGGGCGAGCAGACGGACGGCGTGTGCAGCGGTGGAGCGATGCGTCATTGCGTGGTGTCCCGAAGTCGTTCGTCGGCAAGAGTTGCCTAGGTCACGTTTTCAGGCACAGTAGCAACATGTTCTAGTTTGCAATCGACAATTTCGGCCACGCTTCGTGGCGGATCGACCGGTCATCATCCGCCACACCGGGTCTCGACGAGCTACCGCGGCACACCGACTCCCATACCGTCCGGAACCGACTGCTGCTCGACCACGGCGGGCACCGTCGTCGGGGTCTGGCCGCCGAAAGTTCCTGCGCGCCAATGCGCCAACCCGATCAAAGCCGTCACCGCCAGCGCGCTCAGCAGTGCGGACACCGCGAGCACCGCGAAACCGACCTGCGCCTGTTCGACCCGCTCCATAGGATGCCGCCCCCGCGCCTGACGTAGTGCGGGCTTTCGAACGGGACCGCGGTCGTACAGCAGGACCGCACCGCCGGGCCGACTGTCGCGCGGACGCCGATCCGTCCCGACGCGCGCGGACTCGAGGGCGCGCAGACCACCGCGATGCGGGCGCTGCACGCGCGGAACGGATTCGAAGCCGAGATCGACGTCGGCCTCGTCCTCGAGGTCGGTGCTCAGGGCGCTGATCGCTGTGCTCATCGGACAAACCTCCGTGAAGGGGTGTTGGTGGGTGCTCAGGTATGTCGCGAGACGATGGGAGTAGCTGTTCGATCAAATGTTCGAAGAACTTGTGTTCGATTTCTACCACGCTCCACCGACAAAGTCAGCAGAAAACGCCGACATGCCTCGAACAGATGTTTGATACATCGGCGTTACCGGACTAGATTCGTTAAACGAAATCAATGGACAGGCGACGAGAGCGACGGGCACGGAGGCGACAGCTTGCGTAACCACAGAGGCCCCAGCGAACGGCGCAAGTTGGACACAGAAGGGCGGTTGCGGTGAGCCACACAGACGACACGGGCGACGGGAGCGGAGTTGGCACCGACCCGTCCAGTACCGGGGCGGATCTCACCGTGCGTCAGCGCAAAGTCCTGGAGGTCATCCGCACCTCGGTCAGCGAGCGCGGCTACCCGCCGAGCATCCGCGAGATCGGCGATGCGGTCGGACTGACCTCCACCTCGTCGGTCGCCCATCAGCTGCGCACCCTCGAGCGCAAGGGCTATCTGCGCCGCGACCCGAATCGCCCACGCGCCGTTGACGTTCGCGGTCTCGATGAGGCGGTGCGCGCGGTGACCAGCCTGCCCACCACCGAGGATGTCGAGGCAGGCAGGCCGGTCCCGACCTTCGTGCCCGTCCTGGGCCGGATCGCCGCCGGTGGCCCGATCCTGGCCGAGCAGGCGGTGGAGGATGTCTTTCCGCTGCCACGAGAGTTGGTCGGCGACGGCTCGCTGTTCCTGCTCAAGGTCGTCGGTGAATCGATGGTCGACGCCGCCATCTGCGATGGCGACTGGGTGGTCGTGCGCCAGCAGAATGTCGCCGATAACGGCGATATCGTGGCCGCGATGATCGAGGGCGAGGCGACGGTGAAGACGTTCAAGCGCACCGGCAAGGATGTCTGGCTGATGCCGCACAATTCGCTGTTCGAACCGATTCCGGGTAATGACGCGCAGATCCTCGGCAAGGTCGTCACGGTCATCCGTAAGATCTGACCCCAGTTCAGCGCGAGATGACCCAGCTCAGCGCGGCAGCATAGGTTTCCAGAAGTCGGCTCGGTGGTCGGCGGCATAGGAGTCGATGAGCCGGTTTCCGCTGGGCCGGAAGGACATGACCAGCGGTGCTGCCGGGTCGTAGGCCGGGATCGGTTCGAGACCGGCCGGATCCGGGCGGGCTTCGATGATGAATCGGGTCCAGTACCTTCGCATTTCGGCGGCGAGGCGCTGCTGGTCCGGTGTCTGGACGGCGCCGTACAGCCAGCCGAGGTCGCGCAGGCTCCATAGCGACGCCAATTCGCTGGCGTGGTAGGCGCCCAGCGGGAAGGTATTCGGTGGGCCGAGCGGCGCCGGGTCGTCGAAGGAGTAGGTGTAGGTGGGCGTGCGCGGGCCGAGCCCGTCGTATTCGACAACCAGCATGGCGAGGATGCGATCGGTCCAGGCGCGCGACAGTGCGAGTGCGGGCTGCGGGTAGGCGGCGGCCGGGTAAGTCTGTTCGACGCGGTCGAGTTGCTCCGGCGTCAGGTCGGGCATGGCGGCGGCCAGTGCGTCGCGGTATCCGGCGGCGGTCAGCGGCCTGCCAAGGGGCACACCGTATTTCATGTACACCCACAACGACATCTCGTCGTTGTTCGCACCGACGAGCGTGGGCACATCGGCGAAGGCACCGTTGCGCACGGCCGCCTGTGGCCCGGACGGCAGGAAGCGGCCACCGAATACCGTTGGGGTGATGGGATCGTTCACCAGCGTATCGACCGGCAGCGCGCGCAGGCACGCCGCGGTCTCTGGTCCGGCGCACCCGAGACCTGCGGCGTACGCGTCACTATCGGCCACCGCCGTCGCGGCGGGCACACCCGGACTGCACGGTCCGCTCTGCATGATCGCGGCCCGGAACAGCCCACGCGAGCTCGGCGCGACCATCTGAGTACATACCGACGTCGCACCGGCCGACTCGCCCGCCAGCGTCACGCGCTCCGGATCACCACCGAATGCCGCGATATTGCGCTGCACCCAGCGCAATGCTGCCTGCTGATCCAGGTAGCCGTAATTACCGGGGCCGGAGCCGTCGTCGAGCGCCGAGGCGGCGAGGTAGCCGAGCGTGCCGAGCCGGTAATTGATGGTGACCACGATCAGGTCGCCGTCACCGTGCGCGATCAGCGGCTCGGCGCCGTAGATATCGCCGGAGCCGGTGACGAAACTGCCGCCGTGGATCCAGACCAGCACCGGTAGCCCACCGCCGTCGGCGGGCAGGTTGCGCGGCGTCGAAACATTCAGATATAGACAGTCTTCCGACTTCGTCGGGTTCGCGGCGAATACCCCGTAGAAGTCGTTTTCCTGCGGGCAGCTCGGCCCGGCCACCGTGGCATCCCGAATATCGGGCCAAGGTGCGGCCGGAGCAGGTGGCCGCCACCGCAATTCGCCGACCGGCGGGGCCGCGTAGGGAATGCCTGCGAACATTCGATGCTCCGCAGCCACGATGCCGCGCAATTGACCGGTCTCGACGCTGACGAGATCGGCGGCGACCGGCTCGGCGGGCGCCGGCCCGGCCACACCGATCAGCACGATGACGGCCGCGAGGATGGCCAACCAACCCCGAGCCGTGCCGCGAAACCAGCCTCCCGTTGTCACCCAACGATGCTTGCGCACGGGCCCCACGCTAACTACCTGCACCGCCGCGGCGGGTGGCTATTCCGAAAGTGACCCTTGCCACACACGGTACGTGAGCGTACCGTGCTGGTGGTACACAGATGTACCACGCTGGGAGGCGCCGCATGACCACGGTGAAATTGCCCGACGGGCCGACGAGTCCGGCCTTCTTACAGGCCATCGAGGTGATGGCGAGTCGCACCCGCGCATGGCGCAGATTGCACCAGCGGTACGGCTCGGCGTTCACGGTCTACCTACCGCGCTTCGGGCGGATGGTGGTGCTATCCGAACCGGCCGAGGTGAAGGCGCTGTTCACCGCGAGCTCCGATGTGGCCGACAACGTCGACGTCAATCTCGGGCAGTTCCTCGGTCCCGGCTCACTGTTCTCGCTGCGCGGCGCCGAACATCGTAAGCAGCGAAAATTGCTCACTCCGCCGTTCCATGGTCGTCGTCTCGCGGTGTACGAGACGCTGATCGAGGAGGAGACGGTGCGCGAGTCGGCCACCTGGCCGCAAGGCCGGGAGTTCGCGACGATGGACTCGATGATGCGGATCACCCTGAATGTGATCCTGCGCGCCGTATTCGGCGCCGAGGGTAAGGAATTCGACGAACTGCGCGAACTGCTGCCCAAAATGGTGCTGGTCGGATCGGCGCTCGCGGCACTACCGGTGCCGCAAAAGTTCTTGGGGCGATACGGTCCATGGGCCCGCTTCGCCGCACACCGCCGCAACTACGACGAAATCGTCGGCAGGCTCATCGACCGCGCCGCCGCCGATGAGCACCTCGCCGACCGCGACGATGTGCTGGCGATGATGCTGCAGGCCCGCTACGACGACGGCACCGCGATGACCCACAGCGAGATCGCCGACGAACTGCTCACCCTGCTCACTGCCGGCCACGAGACCACGGCGACCACCCTGTCGTGGACCGTCGAGCGGCTGCGCAGACATCCGGAAGTGTTGCGACGCTTGGTCGCCGAGGTCGACGACGGCGGTTCGGCACTGCGCGAGGCCACCCTGCTGGAGGTGCAGCGGGTGCGTCCGGTCATCGACTCGACGGTCCGCAATATTCGCGCGGAGTCGATGCAACTGGGCCGGTGGACGCTACCCAAGGGGCAGAATGTGCTGGTCAGCATTCGGCTCATGCACGACAACGAGGAACTGTTTCCGAGGGCCCGCGCCTTCGATCCGGATCGTTTCGTCGGTGTCCGGCCGGGCACCTTCAGCTGGATTCCGTTCGGCGGCGGCGCCCGGCGCTGCATCGGCGCGGCCTTCGCCACCATGGAAATGAATGTCGTATTGCGCACGCTGCTGCGGGATTTCACGCTCGAGCCAACCGACGCACCTGATGAGCGCACGCACTTCCGCGGTGTCGCGCTGGTACCCGCCAAGAAGGGGCGTGCCGTGGTGTACCGCCGCGCGCCCCGGCCCAGCACGGCCGAAGCCAGGGCCGAACAGGTGACGGCATGAGTGAGCAATTCGCCGATGTGGGCCGCGGCGTCACCCTCGCCTACGAGCGCCTCGGTGACGGCGGCACTCCGCTGCTGCTCGTCGCGGGACTCGGTCAGCAACTGCACGACTGGCCCGACGGTCTCTGTGAACTACTCGTCGCGCGCGGCTACGACGTCATCCGCTTCGACAATCGCGATGTCGGCAAGTCGACGCACTTCGGCTTTCCGCCGCCCGGCCCGCTCGATTTTCTGCGAAAGCGTTGGCACACAGCGCAATACGAACTCTCGGATATGGCCGCCGACACCGTTGGTCTGCTCGACGCGCTGGAGCTGAGCTCCGCGCATGTGGTCGGGATGTCGCTCGGCGGGATGATCGCGCAGACGGTCGCCGCCCGCTATCCGGCCCGGGTCGCCTCGCTGACCTCGATCATGTCGACCACGGGTGCGGCGCGGGTCGGGCGTCCGGCCCTGTCCACCTGGCGGCTGATGTTCGGCCGACCGGCCCGCACTCGGACCGAACACATCGACCGCTCGGTGCGCATGTACCGCCACATCTGCTCGCACGGCTATCCGTTCGACGAGCAGGCGGTGCGCGCCGCCGCGGCGACGACCTGGGACCGCGATCCTCATCCGGCACCGGGCGTCGGCCGTCAACTCGCCGGCATCCTCAAATCCGGTGACCGCACGGCGGAACTCGCCGCCGTCGTCGCCCCGACGCTGATCCTGCACGGTGACCGCGACCTGATGGTGAATCCGACCGGCGGCACCGTTACGGCCAGCGCCATCACGGGTGCGCGCCTGCACACCCTGTCCGGCATGGGCCACGACCTGCCCGTCGGCGTCCGGCCGACGCTCACCGACCTCATCGACACCCATATCCGCACCGCCAGGAGCACCGATGCCCCGCACCGTTAGGCCGCTGTCCGGCCGTCCCGCCATGATCACCGGCGCCGCCTCCGGCATCGGTCGCAGTCTCGCCCAATTGCTCTCGCGCCGTGGGTCGCCGGTGGCGATCGCCGATATCGATGAGGTCGGTTTGAAGCAGACGGCCGCCGCCCTGGCCGGTCCGGTGCTCATGCGGGTACTCGACGTCCGTGATGCCGCCGACCAACTCGCCTTCGCCGCCGAGGTCGAGGACTGGCTGACCGAACCGTTGGCGGCGGTATTCAACAATGCCGGTGTGGCGGTGAGCTCGTCGGTGCTGGACGCGGTTCCGGACGACGATGAATGGCTGCGACAGATCAACTTCGACGGCGTGGTCAATGGCACGCGCGCGTTTCTGCCCATCCTGGTCGAACAGGGCCAAGGCGTCATCGTGAATACCTCCAGCGTATTCGGACTGCTCGGCATGCCGAATCAAAGCGCCTACTGCGCGGCGAAATTCGCGGTGCGCGGCTTCACCGACTCACTGCGCCAGGAACTTCGGGGCACCGGAGTATCCGCGGTGAATGTGCACCCGGGTGGTATCACCACCAACATCGCGCGCAATGCCCGGGTACGCAAGGATCCCGAGGGGCGCGGCCGTTCGCATGAGCAGATGGCGGCGGAGTTCGAGGCGATCACATTGACCTCGCCGGACAAGGCGGCCGAAATCATCTGTCGGGGAGTCGAACGCGGGAAGTCACGCATTCTGGTCGGGCCGGATGCCTACGTGTTCGACGCACTCGCACGCATAGCGCCGACTCACTACTACGACATATTCGCGGTGCTGGAGCGGCAGCTGCGGGCTCGCGCCAAGGCGGGAGTGACGGTATGAGAGCATCGCGCAGCGATTCGACGAGGGGTGGCAGCCGGGAGTCGGGTGGGCCGGAGCACTTCGATGTATTGATCGTCGGTGCGGGTCTCTCCGGGATCGGCGCGGCACACCACCTGCAGACGGCCTTCCCGAAGCGCAGTTACGCAATTCTGGAGGCGCGCACGGCAATCGGCGGCACCTGGGATCTGTTCCGCTATCCGGGGGTGCGTTCGGATTCCGATATGCACACCCTAGGTTACCGTTTCCGGCCGTGGACAAAGGCCGCGGCCATCGCCGACGGGCCATCGATCCTCGACTACATCCGTGACACCGCGTCCGAAGCCGGTATCGATCGCCGAATCCGGTTCGGGCACAAGGTCGTCAGCGCATCCTGGTCGACCGGAGCGGCGCAATGGACGGTCACGGCTGAACATGACGGCACCACCTCGACATACACCTGCGGCTTCCTCTACGTGTGCAGCGGCTACTACCGCTACGACCACGGCTACACCCCCGAGTTCGCCGGAATCGAGGATTTCCGTGGGCAGCTCGTACATCCGCAGCAGTGGCCCGCCGACCTGGACTATGCCGGTAAGCGAGTCGTCGTGATCGGCAGCGGGGCCACCGCGGTGACCCTGGTTCCGGCCATGGCCGAGGCTGCGGCGCAGGTGACCATGCTGCAGCGCTCCCCCACCTACATCATGTCCGTGCCCACCGAGGACGCGGTGGCGATCCGCCTGCGCGAACGGCTCGGACCCCGTCGGGCCTACACGATCACCCGCTGGAAGAACGTGCTGATCGGCACGCTCATCTACCAACTCAGCCAGCGTCGTCCCCGCATGATGCGCAACTTCATCCGCAAGCAGACGGCCGCGCTGCTGCCGACCGGATACGAGGTGGATGTCCACTTCAAACCCACTTACAACCCGTGGGATCAACGGCTCTGCCTGGTGCCGGACGGGGATCTGTTCCAGGCGATCCGGGCCGGGCGCGCCGCCGTGGTCACCGACCGCATCGAAAAGTTCACCGCCGAGGGCCTGCGCCTGGCCTCAGGGGCCGACCTTCCCGCCGATATCGTGGTCACGGCCACCGGTCTGCAATTGCTCGCCTTCGGCGGGATCGAATTGAGCGTCGACGGCCGGGCCATCCCGCTGTCCGACACCATGGCCTACAAGGGGATGATGCTGAGCGGCGTCCCGAACTTCGCCTTCACCATCGGCTACACCAATGCGTCCTGGACGTTGAAGGCGGATCTGGTTGGCGAATTCGTGTGCCGGCTGCTGCGGCATATGGACGACGACGGCTATGACCAGTGCATGCCGTGGCCGGATCCGAGTATCGCCCCGGAGCCCCTGCTGAACTTCCAGTCCGGCTATGTCCAGCGTTCCATCGACCACTTTCCCAGGGCAGGATCGCGACGGCCGTGGCGATTGGGTATGAACTACGCCCACGATGTGCTCGCACTGCGCCACGGGAGGATCGAGGACGGCACCATCCGGTTCGCGAGCCGGGCCGCCACACCCGACCATGTTCCGGTGCGTGTGAGGTCATGATCGCCGTCGCGGCGCGGCGAACTAACCTGAATCTTGTGACCCGTGCCGAGCCCGCCGCCAGCATCGCCACCGAGGGGACGCCGGAATCCGCATTCCGGCGTCGGCTCCTCGATGCGATGGCCGACGCCGTGCGCGATCGCGGTTATCGCGAAACGACCGTGGCCGATGTGGTCCGCAACGCGCGCACGTCCCGTCGTACCTTCTACGAACATTTCGACAGCAAACAGGACTGTTTCATCGCGCTGCTCGCCGAGCGCAACAACGACACAATCCAGCAGATCTACGACGCCGTCGATCCGGCCGCGCCCTGGCGCACCCAGGTCCGGCAGGCCATCGAGGCCTGGATCCACGCAGCCGATCAGGACACGTCGATCACCCTCGCCTGGATCCGGGACATCCCCGCGCTGGGCGACGCCGCCCGCCAGGTCCAGCACGACGCGGGCGAGGCCTTCATCAATCTGATCCAAAGCCTCACCGCCACACCTGGATTCGAGGCTCCCGGACTGCACCCGCCGACACGTCAGATGGCGACCATCCTCTACGGCGGTTACCGCGAGCTCATCGCCTCCACAGTCGAGGCAGGCAAGGACATCCGTGACATCATCGACGTCGCGGTCGATACGGCCATCGCCCTGGTCGGCCCGCGCTACGAGCCGCCAGGCTAGTCCTTGACGGCCGTGAACTGCGCCAGCGCGCCGTTGCACACCAGCTCGACCTCGCGCAGGCCCGCTGCGGCGATCCAGCCCGACAGCTCGGCCGCGGTACCGGATGGACCGAATACGCCCATCGTCCGCATCACCCGCATGTGCAAGTCGAAGCGCGGCCGGACCCCGCGCACCACACAACTGCCGATCAGCCGTCCACCCGGCGCGAGCACCCGGGCAAGGGAGGCGACCGCGGCGGCCGGATCCGGCATGCAGTGCAGGCCCGCGAAACTCACCACCAGATCGAATTCGCCGCTGGCGAAGGGCAGGTCGACCACATCCGCGCGTACATAGTCGATATCGGAGAGCCCGGCGCGCTCGGCCGCGCGACGCGCCGCCGCCAACTGGTCTTCGGAAATATCCGCGGCCACATAGCGGAGCTTGCGATCGGGTGCGAGTCGACGCAGGGTCACGCCGCCGCCGACCGGCAGATCGAGCACTGCGCAGCCCTCCGGCAGTTGATTGACGACATCCATCGCCGCATACATCCGGCGGGTGTCGCAGCCCCACATCACCTGTCCGGTGGGCCGGGCCACCTGCGGATGATCGAGCACGAAGTCGTAAACCGGAGCCCCGAGATTTCCCCAGACTCGGCTCTGCCACACTTCACGGACGTCGGGCACTGTCGTCTCCTCTTCGCGCGGTGGAAGTACAGGCTAGGCCGGAGATCATCGGCGCGCCATGGCTTTCGCCGACACCCGCTCTGGTCGTCGCGACGCCGCAAGACGATACGCGTGCATTACCATCGGCAAGCTGTGCGTGCGGAAATCGAGATGGTCGCGCTGCCCGCGGGGCGGGTGACGCTGTCGGATCGGCGGACCCAGCGGAGTTGGGCGGTCGAGGTGGCAAAGTTTCGGCTCGCGGCGTTTTCGATCACCCAGTCGCAGTATGAGCAGGTCACCGGTGAGGTACCGAGTGCGGCTCGGGGTGATCGGCTGCCGGTCGAGGGTGTCTCGTGGTTCGATGCGGTCAGGTTCTGCAATGGCTTGTCATCGGCGGCGGGATTGCCGCCCGCGTATCGCGTGCACGACGACGCGGTCGAGTGGGATGCCGGCAGCGACGGGTATCGGCTGCCGACCGAGGCCGAGTGGGAGTATGCGTGCCGGGCGGGCACTTCGGGGCCGCGATATGGCGAGCTCGACGAAATCGCCTGGTATCGGGGGAATTCCGCAGAGCATGTGCACGAGGTAGGGGGCAAACTGCCCAACGCCTGGGGACTATACGACATGCTCGGCAATGTATGGGATTGGTGCTGGGACATTTACGACGCCGAGGTGTACGACTCGTATCGGGTGCTGCGCGGCGGCGGCTGGTCCGACGAGAAGTGGAGTTGCCGCGCCTCCGTGCGACGGCGCAGCCATCCGACCTACCGGATCGATGATGTCGGATTCCGGGTCGCGCGTTCGATATTCGCCTGATTCGGCACCTTATCGCCTGCCGCCCAAGAACTTCGGCAGCTTTCGCCTGCCGCGCCCGTCGAGCGCGCGCATCAATCCTGCCACCACGCGCATGCGCCCACGCGAGGCCGGATACCACATCAGCTCGCGCTTCGTCGCCGGTATGCGCGGCACCGTAATCGCTTGCTGGCGACAGTATTTCCGGATTCCAGCGGCACCGCCCCACCGCGCGCCGATCCCGGAATCCTTCCACCCGCCCATCGGCAGCGCGAAGCTGAACAGATTCGCGAAGGCGTCGTTGATATTGACCGCACCGGCTTCCAGCCGCCGCGCCACCCGCTCGCCGCGCTTGCGGTCTCTTGTCCAGACCGTGGCCGAGAGTCCGTAGACCGAATCATTGGCCAGGCGCACCGCCTCGTCCTCGTCGGCGACCTTCAGCACCGGAATGGTCGGGCCGAATGTCTCCTCGCTGATGCACGCCATCGAATGGTCCACATCCACCAGCACGGTCGGTTCGAAGAAGGTGCCGACCCCGGTCGCCTTGCCGCCGGTGGTGATCCGCGCGCCCGCGGCCAGCGCCTGCTCGACATGGCGTGCCACGATATCGCGCTGCGCCTCGGTCGCCATCGCGCCGATATCGAAAGCGAACCCACGCCCGTCGTGTCCCTGCCGCAGCTTGCGCACCTGTTCGGTCAGGCTGGTCACGAATTCGTCGTAGACCGGCGCCTCGACATACACCCGCTCGATCGAGATGCAGACCTGACCGGAATTGAACAGCCCGCCATAGGCGATGCCCGCCGAGGCCCGCTCGATATCGGCATCCGCGAGGACGATCGCCGGATCCTTGCCGCCGAGTTCCAGGCTGTACGGGGTCAGGGTCGCCCCGCAAGCGGCGGCGATCGCCCTACCGGTCTTGGTGGACCCGGTGAACTGGACATAGTCGACCGCCTCGACGACCGCGCGTCCGGTATCTCCGCGCCCGGTCGACACCGCGAAGACCGGCGGCGCACCGATCTCAGCCCAGCCGCGCGCCAGCGCTACCGCACTCAACGGCGTGACCTCCGACGGCTTGACCAGCACCGCGGCACCGGCCATCAGCGCGGGCAGCGCATCGAAGCACACATTGAGCAGCGGAAAGTTCCACGGCGTAATGATCCCGACCACCGGATGCGGCCGATAGGTCTTGACCAGCCGCTTGGTGCGGCCGAGCGGACTGTGCGGAGCCGGATGCTCGTCGAGCAGAAATTTCGCGGCGTTGCGCGCCCAGTATTTGATCAGATTGACCGCAGCGGGCACCTCGATCTCCGCGTCGTAGCGGGTCTTACCGGTTTCGGACTGAACCACATCGGTGAGTTCGTCGGAATTATCGATCAGCCAATCCTGCAGCCGAAACAGCCATTCGGCGCGCTTATCCGGACCGATCGCCTCCCATTCCGGCTGGAACAGGCGCAATTCGCGCACCGTCGCGGCCACCGCCGCACGCGATTCGTCGGGTACCCGCCCGGTGACGCTGCCGTCGGCCGGATTGTGTACCTCGATCTCGACCTGCTGTTCCGCCGTACTCATCCGGCTCACCTCCTGTGCTGTGCCCCCGCCCTCCAGCGTGGCATTTCCGCCCGCGCGGCACCGGGTGTTCCGATTTTCCTGCGATGGAGAAGAAGGGATTGATACCTTCCGCCAAGAGCAAGACGCGACCGGCTTCGACGAGGATGCAGTTCAGTGTTCGATTGGGATCTCCTGCGTAGTACCTCCGGCGTGCATGTGCTGATGCAATTGGCGCAGGAACGCGGCATGTCGCCGGAAGTCTGTCTCGAGGGCACGAAGCTGGCGCCCGAGGCGGTGAGCGATCCCGATGCCGAGGTCACGGCGCGGCAAGAGGTGCGCGTGGTGCGGAATCTGCTCGCGCGATGCGGCGCCGAACCCGGATTGGGCGTCGAGGCCGGGAACCGCTATCACTTATCGCTGTACGGACCGTGGGGGCTGGCGCTGCTCAGCAGCCGCACGGTGCGCGAGGTGATCGAGGTTTCGCTGCGCTATGTCGATTCGGCCTTCGTGTTCGGCCGGCTGACCTTCGAGGAGGGACCGGCCGAGTCGCGGCTCATCTTCGACGATTCGGAGATTCCGGGGGACGTGCGCGCCTTCCTGACCGAGCGCGTCATCACCGGAATCCAGTCCATCGGCCGGGAACGGTTCTCGGCGGGGGTGCCCGCCACCAGGATCAGCTTCCGCCATCCCGCTCCGGCAGATACGACGCGCTACCGCACCGTCTTCGGTGTCGAGCCGCGATTCGACGCGGCGGTCAACGAATTGGCCTTCGACAGTTCGTATCTCGATGTAGCGCTGCCGCAGGCCAACGAATGGGCGCGCGGGACATGCGAACAGCTGTGCCGCGATCTGCTCACCGCCCGCCGCGCCCGCACCGGTGTCGCCGGTTCGGTGCGGGACCTGCTGGTCCGCAATCCGGGTGAGATTCCGGACCAAATCGCCGTCGCCGCAGCACTTTTCATGAGCCCGCGCACACTGTCTCGCCGCCTGCGCGACGAAGGGACCTCCTTCCGCGACCTGCTCGACGAGGTACGCCAGATGATGTCGGAGGAACTGCTCAGCCACACCGATATGACCACCGAACAGGTGGCCGCCCGCCTCGGCTACGCCGAAGCCGCCTCCTTCATCCGCGCCTTCCGTCGCTGGCAAGGCTGTCCGCCACAGGAATTCCGAGCCCGCGGGACGCTCGTCGCAACCAGGTGAATCCTCGACGCAAACGTCGGAGAGGACGCTTTCAGTCCATTCTCGACCAACTCGCGTTGGCGTGAATGATGGCGGATAGCCAAGGGGTCAGGCCGGGGGCGAGGGTGTCGAAGAAGGTGCTGTAGTTCGGGTCGGTGAGGTAGGTGCGGGCGATGCAGATGTGCATGGCGGGGGTGCAGTCGAAGTAGGTGTCGATGCAGGCACGGTGGCGTTCGGCCAGGGCGTTGGCTTCGTCGCTGCCGGGGAGTACTCCGGCGCGATAGGCGGCGGCAAGGTCGGCGTTGAGTGCGTCGACGGAGTCGGCGATCTGTTGCCAATCCTCGGCGGTTCGGTCCGCGGCACGTTCGGCGTACTGAGCCCACTGCGCGGTGTCACCCCAGCGCTCGTGGGCCTGGGCGGTCCAGGCAGGTTGCCAGTGCTCGCCGAAGATCTCGATCTGCTCGTCGGCGGAGAGCAGGATTCCGGATTCTCTGGCCTCGATCAAGCGGTCCATGCCATCGGCCATCTGTTGCAGACGAACGGCGCGCTCGCGGAGTTCGTCGCGCTGCCGACGCAGCGACGACGTCGCATCGGCGGCAGGCGCATCCAGGACCGTCTTGATCTCATCGAGGGGTACGCCCAGCTCACGGTAGATGAGCACCCGATGGACGCGGGCGAGGTCCGCGCTCGTGTAGACCCGGTACCCGGCGTCGGTGCGTTCGGTCGGGCACACGAGCCCGATCGCATCCCAATGGTGCAGCGTCCGGATCGTGACGCCCGTGCACGCGGCGGCCGCACCGACGGTGCGACCGGCATCGGCTTGATCAGTCACACCGCTCAGTCTGACAGGCGCGCTCATGCCGGCGGCTCCCCGATCCCGATGGACCGCAACAGCTCGGCTTCGGCGCTGTTCGCATCGTAGGGTCGCGCCGCGGTCATGATCACCCGCGTGTGGTCCGGCGTTCGGATCTCGAGATCCACCGTATTCCACGGCATCGGCCGCGGACCGGATGCGCAACCGGGCAGCAGTTGCTCGCACGCGGCCGCGATCTCGTCGAGCTGGCTCAGCACGCAGGCGAAGCTCACGCTCAGTTCGGTTGCCGCCGCGGCCTGGTCGGCGGATACGAGCAGGACATCCTGAAATGCCCAGCGCCGCAGGTGGGTGAGTCGGCCGGGAATGGAGAACAGGTCGAAGAAGCCGAGTCCGCGCGTCCAGAAGTCCACCGACGCGACCAGATCAACCGTCGGCACCGTGACGAACATCGGCATCCCGTAGAGGCCGCGGAAAAGTTCCGGCGCCACGGCGTCGAGTGCGGGTACGGGAACCGGACTGATATCGAATGCTGGATAAGTTTCACTCATCACCACATCGTCGAGCCTGACGTAACGTCAGGGTCAAATCATCGAACGCTGGACCGAGATGGGCGAACCGATCGGCGGCGAGAGTCGCTATGCCGCATCGAAGAACAGGTAGTCGAACAGCGCCAGAATTCGGTCGATGCCGAATTCATCGGGACGGTCGAGCACCAGCCCCGCCGCGGTTTGGATAGTGCCCTGTACGACCTGGGCCAATACATCCGGGTCGACGCCATCGGCATCGGGCTGCTCCGCCAGCCACACTCCGAGCGCTTGCCGCAGTGGTGTGCGCAATTCGTCGCGAGCCGCGGCGACCCGTTCCCGCAGTAGCGACGGCACACCGTCGATGGGGAAGTACACCAGTCGCCAGGTGTCGGGCATCGAGCAGACCTCGGTCAGGAAGTAGCCGAGCATCGCGGGCAGCTGTTGCGATGCGGCGGTGCCGAATTCGGGTGTCGTGGCGGTCTCGGCGACCGAGCGGGCCACTGCCGCCGCCATGCGGGCGGTCTCCCGTTCGATGAGCGCCTCGAGCAGTTCGTCACGGCTGCCGAAGGAGTCGTGCGCGGCGATCAGCGCGAGCACCGCTCGACTGCGCACTCGCCGCGGATTCGACTTCCCAGCGCGCGAATAACGCGCCGGCGCAATGGGTGTGGCGCTCACCGCCAGCAGCGCACAGACCAGGGGTACCGATTCCGTCCCAGACAACTTAGGCTGTGTCTTCGATCATGCGGCGGCGCTCGCGGAGTTCCATCGGGTGCTGGTACCCGGCGGCTTGCTCGCGATCGTGATCAATAATCCGCGCAGCCGGTGGGCAATGGCTCTACAGCCGCCCGCGGTGCGGGGGCTCGCCTACTTTCCGCCGCCGGAGGAAATGCGTTCGCTGGTTGAGGCGACCGGATTCATCGTTGTCGAACAGCGGCCGGTGCATCGCCCACTGCCGAACTCGCTGGTACCGGACGTGCTCACGGTCGCACGGCGCTGATACCGCCACCCGTGGCATGCTCGTGTCATAGGTGGTTTCCGACCGGAAGGCGGGTGCGATGCCCGAATCAGCGCTATGACCGAGACCGTGTGGTACGCGTCGTACGGCTCGAATATGCATCTGAGCCGCCTGCGCTGCTACCTCGCCGGCGGCACACCCGACGGTGGCGCGATCACGCTCCCCGGCTGCCGCCACGGGGCCGAACCGCTGCGCTCGGTACCGCTGACGCTGCCCGGCCTGCAATATTTCGCCACCGAATCCCTGACCTGGACCGGCGGCCGAGCCTTCTACGATCCCGACGCCCCCGGTGAAACCGCCGCCCGCGCCCATCTGGTCACCATCGACCAGTTCTGCGATATCGCCGCCCAGGAGATGTACCGAACCCCCGGAACCGACTTGGACTTGTGCGTAGCAATTACCCACGGCCGCTTGACTCTCGGTCCCGGTCGCTACGAAACCCTGGTCTGCACCGGCACTTTCGAGGGACATCCGGTCCTCACCATCACCGCTCCGTGGCGCTACACCGACCTGCCCGGCAACCCGCCGTCGGCGGCCTACATTCGCCACCTCGCCGCGGGCCTCACCGAATCCCACGCCTGGACGGTCGAAGAGATCGCCGGCTACATCGCGACCCGCCCCGGCGCGGAACTCGGATGGACGGCTGCGACGATCGTCAACCTGCTGGGTCAGGCCACGCGAATGGATCCGGAGACGATCGCGCCGTTCCGAACCACGTAGTAGCTCGCGAAAGGCCGGTAGGTGCCACCGGATTGCCGGGCGGCCAGCTGGATTCGAGGTTGCGGCCGCCGCGCGCCCATGCCTGCGGATAGTCGCGCACCTACGCAGTGGCGGCACTATGCAGTAGACGGATTGCCGCACGCGTACGCCGCCACATGCTCGATTTCCGCGCGGACCGCCGCCAGACCGGGTGTTCGGCCACCGCGACCAGATCGACGCCGGTTGAACGAGCGACCGATCGCAGCGGTTGTTCCAACACCTTCTCGACCACCTCGGTGGCGAGCACACTGTCCAAATGGACAGCCGCGCAAAGATACCGGGTGGCCTCGTCACGACGCAGCGGACCGGGTCCGGTCGGCTGCGTCCTCCCCTCCGCAGGATCCACTCGGCGCGAGGGCGCCCCACAGTTCCCGTAGAACGCGTAGTCTTCGGGGTTCGCATGGTCACACTCTGGGCATTGCACACCGGTAGCCAAACACTTCGCCGGATCGATTCGGCGGAAATTCACTGTGCTGTACCGCAATTCGCCTGCACTCGACCGCGGCGGGTGTAAGAATCACCCGATGAGCCTGGGTGCGGGCAATATGTTGCTCGAACGGGATATGGGGCACCTGCGAATACTGGTGGCCTCGCCGCTGGGACGGGTCATCGAGCCGGTACTGAAGCAAGCATTCGCTGGTTCTACCGTCGCGGTGGCGCTGGACCGGCACGCCGTGCGCCGCGAGGTCGTGCACCAGGTCCGCTTCGATGTGGTGATCACCGACCTGATCTGGAACGATCCGGCACTGGAGTACGGTTTCGACGGCTTGGACGTGCTGGATATGCTGGGTTCGGCGCAACGCCAGGCCGCGGTGCTCATGGCGGCGCAGGGGCACAGCATGGAGCGCGACCATCTGGACGAAGCACTGCTCAGGTCTTCGGAATTGGCCGGCTTCTATTCGAAATCCTCTGGCGTCCCGGCATTGTTGGAGGCCATTCCCCCCGCGGCGACCGGACGGCGGCCACAGCTCGAGCCGCCGCCTGCCACGCCACCCCCGCTGTATCGGCTGTTCCAGGGGCAGCGCGGTGAGACGGCCGCGCGGCTGGCCGGAGCCATTGCCGCGGGCCGCGCCACCGACGCCGTTTCACTGGCCAAGGCCGCGCGGGTCGGTCTCAATACCGCCAACAAGGTGGCCAGCGTCTATATCGGGCCGATCGTGCTCGAACGCGGCGAGCACGATCCCGAATTGCCGCTGACCGCCAATGCGATCTATCGGTGGTGCGGCGTGCACGCGCATTACCTGCTCAGCTGGTGCCGCCGCAACGGTCACGACGACGTACTCACGGCTGACACACCGAGCAGCAGTTCGTCGAGATCCACCCGGTAGCGTCCGGAGCGGAGCCCACCACCGCACGCGATCAAACGCGCGGCCAGTGCGCCGACGCCGCCGGCCATGGTCGCCGCGGTGCCGAGCTGCGGCCAGGTCGGCAGCGTATGGCCCACCTGGGTCGGCGAATAGCGCAGCCGCGAGGTGAGTCCGCCACCGACTATGGCACCGACCAGCCGCGACCGCCGAGCCGGATCGCCGAGTTCGGCGAGTGACCAGTGCGCCGCGAATTCGACACGGCCGTGCAGGATCGGATAGGCCGGGTCGAGGTCGTAGCGTTCGATATCGAGCAGCACATTGTCGCCGTTGTCGGTGACCATGACGACCGGAATTCCGGCTGCCTTCGCGCGTCGTCGAATATCGAATTTCATCGGCAGATCGTCCATTTCCTCGAGTAGCACGGCCAACCGCTCGGTGCCGGGCCCGCCGAGGAAGTCGTCCGCGAACTCGGGCACATAGCCGTGTGGGAAGGCATCGATCCGGGTGTAGGGGTCGATCTCCAGCGTGCGGCGTTGCGCGAGTGTCAGTTTCGGGTCGCCCAGATCGCAGACAGACGCGGCCAAGCGGTTGCGGTGAGCCCCTCCTCCTGCAGTGCGGGCAGCAGACCCGCCCATAACAAGGAGGATTTGCCGGATCCCGACGCTCCGATGACGAACAGAATGCGTGGTCGTCCCCGCGCGCGCAGCAGTACATCGACCTTGCCCACCAATTCCGCGGTGAGTTCGGCGCGTCCGAAAAACCAACCGGCATCATCGAATTGGAACGGCTCCAGCCCCCGATACGGACTCTCGTCATCTCGGCGGCGACGCCCGGTGGTACCGCGCACCCGACGGACCGCGGTCAGCCAGGGCTCCTGCTCCGCCCGCGTGTCGATGCCACAGACGGCGAGCACCGCGCGAAACATCTTCTCATTGCCATCGGTCGGAACATGTTGTCCCGCAAACCATCCGTTGAGCGTGCCCTGCGGACATCCCGAAAGTTCCACGGTCTGACGGACAGTCAGCTCCGCCGCGACACGCAAGGCCGTCAGCGCAGCGGCGAATTCTTCGCGAGTTCGAATTTCCGCGGGATCGAGCCCCCCGGCCCACCCTCCTACCACGCTCTGACCATAGGGTTTTCGCGCGCAGAGCCGAAAGGGCCGTAGGGACCTTCTATTGACTACCACCGACCCTGACCCGGCCGGTCACCCATACTGCTCGGTCAGCGCATATTCCGTTGCTGCCCTTGGGACCCCGGCCCTAGGCGTGGTCCGCGATGCGGAGGATTTCGTCGACGATCAGGTCGGGTTCGGTGAACATGATGAGGTGACCCGAGCGCTCGGCCTCGACCAGTCGGCCGTTGCGGACGGCGGCGGCGGTGCGGCGGTGGGCGGCGGTCAGTGCGATTCGGGTGGTCTTGTCGGTTCGCGGAAGTTTCGTGCCGGTGATGACACTGACACGCACCGCGCCGAGCTCGGGCGGTTGGTCGCGGAGGCTTCGCAGACCTGCGCTGAATTGGTCCTGTTCGGCGAGCATGGTGCGCGCGGCGCGCGGGGTGAAATCCTCGGCGCGGTGATCGGCGGCGATATCGGCGGGCTGTTTACTGCCGATCCGGCTGCCGAGCAGGCGGTAGAGGCCGGAGCGGGCGAGTTTGGGTAACAGGGCCCTGGTCATCGCGTACCGCTTCTCGGCCGAGGGGAGGAAATACAGTTCGCAGTTCTCGTCGCTCTGATCGACCAGCACGATTCCCTGGATGCGGGTCGGATCCGCGGTCGCGGCGACCCGGACGATGGGACCGCCCCAGCTGTGTCCGACGAGAATGAAGGGACCCTCCCCCAGTTCCGTCAACACCGCGGCGAGGTCGTCGGCCATCCGGGTGAGGGTACGTGGGTTCGGATCGTCATCGCTGCGACCGCTTCCGGCGCGGTCGTAGACAACGGCGCGCACGCGCTCGGCTACCACCGGCTGCACCAACCCCCATATCGACCGCGAAAAGCCCATACCCGATTCGAAAACCACGGTCGGCCCGCCGGTTCCGCGCACCATGTAGTGCAGTCGGCGGCCGTCGGATGTGGTCGCGAATGCGCTCGCACCGAAGGTGTGCTCGTGCCCGAGGGCCTGCTCCGTCACTGTGCCCAACCTACCTTCTCCCTCGCCCTTCGAGCCGCGGTGGCCCGATAACAGGACTAGACAACTTCGGCCGGTGGCGCAACAGGTTCGATTGTCCAGCCGCAGATCGGAGCCTGCGGCTGGAACGCGAAATCGGTTGGTATCAGCTCAGTTTCAGCGAGCGACCGATGATTTCCTTCATGATTTCGGTAGTGCCGCCGTAGATGGTCTGGACGCGGGCGTCCATGTAGGCCTTGGCGATCGGGTATTCCTTCATGTAGCCGTACCCGCCGTGCAACTGCAGGCAGCGGTCGATGAGGTAGAGCTGCTCCTCGGTGCTCCACCACTTGGCCATGGCGGCGTCCTCGACCGACAGCTTGCCCGCATTCAGGTCCTCGATGAAGCGGTCCACCAGGACACGGACGGCGGTGGTCTTGGTAGCCAGTTCGGCCAGCACGAAGCGGGTGTTCTGCAGGGCGCCGATCGGCTTGCCGAAGGCCTTGCGGTCGCGCACGTACTGGATCGTCATCTCCAAGCAGGCTTCCATGGCCGCGGCCGCCATGACGGCGATCGACATGCGTTCCTGCGGCAGATTGTTCATCAGGTGGATGAAGCCCATGCCCTCGGTGCCGAGCAGGTTCTTACCCGGAACACGGACATCGGTGAAGCTCAACTCGGCGGTGTCCTGCGCCTTGAGACCGAGCTTGTCGAGGTTGCGGCCGCGTTCGAAACCGGGCATGCCGCGTTCCACGACGAGCAGGCTGAAGCCCATCGCGCCCTTCTCCGGATCGGTCTGGGCGACCACGATGACGATATCGGAGTTGATGCCGTTGGTTATAAAGGTCTTGGCGCCGTTGAGGATCCAGTCGTCGCCGTCGCGGACCGCGCGGGTCTTGATGCCCTGGAGGTCGGAGCCGGTGCCCGGTTCGGTCATCGCGATGGCGGTGATGATCTCGCCGGAACAGAAGCCGGGCAGCCAGCGCTGCTTCTGCTCATCGTTGGCGAGTTCGAGCAGATAAGGCGCGATCACATCGTTGTGCAGAGCGAAGCCGAGGCCGGAGTACTGGCTGCGCACCGACTCCTCGGCGACGATCGCGTTGTAGCGGAAATCCTTGACCCCGCCGCCGCCGTACTCCTCCGGCATGGCCATGCCGAGGAATCCCTGTTTACCGGCCTCGAGCCAGACCGCACGGTCGACAATGCCCTGCTCTTCCCACTTCGCGTGATTCGGCGCGACGTGCTGATCGAGAAACTTGCGGAACGACTCCCGGAACAGCTCGTGTTCGGGTTCGAACAGTGTGCGCTGCACGCCAACCTCCTAGTGACCCCACGGCCGGTCCACACCGACCCGTCGTTCCCTCACACGTTACCCGCAACAAGAACCCCCGTTCACTTCCCACCCCAAAATCGCACCCTCACCTGCCACCCCAGCCGCCCGCCGCGGCGAGAATGCGCTCATGGAGATTCGCTCTCGACGTTCGCCCGCCCGATCGCACGGCGACCCCTCGTCCGGTCAGGCGGGCAGGCCGAGCCCTTGGGTGAGGACGGGCCAGGAGGCCTTCAGGGCGTCTTCCCAGTAGCCCCAGGAGTGGGTGCCGGTGGACTGGAAGTCGTAGGTGGCGGGGATGCCGAGCTGGTTCAGGCGGGACTGCAGGTTGTGTGAGCAGTAGTTGGTGGCGGCTTCGAGTGCGCCGCCGAGGGCGACCTGGTTCGCAAGACCGCCCATGCCCGACAGGGCGTGCTCGCCGTTGAGGGTGTCCCATTGGCCGGGGATGCCGCTGCCGTCGGAGATGAAAAGGTCGAGGCCGCGCAGTTGGTCGGCGTGCACGTACGGGTCATTGGCGGCCCACATCGGATCACCTTGCGGCCCATACATATTCGCCGAATCACCACCGCCCACGGCGACCACGGCGTTGACGAAGTTGTAGCCGACCGGGTCGGAAATCTGCGCGCAACCGCTGTAGGCTGCCACGGACTTGTAGAGACCGGGTGCGGCGATGGGGAGTTGCAGTACCGAAGTACCCGACATCGACAGGCCCGCGATGGCATTGGTGCCGTTGGTGCCGAGACCGCTATCGATGAGCGGGGGCAGTTCCTCGGTGAGGAATGTCTTCCACATGTTCACGCCGAGCTCCGGATCGGGGGCACGCCAGTCGGTGTAGTAGCTCCAATGGCCGCCGACCGGTGTGACGACATTCACATCCTTGTCGTCGAAGAATTGCGCGGCATCGGTACGCGCCTGCCAGGTCGCCGAATCCTCGCCGCCGCCCGCGCCATTGAGCAGATACAGGGTCGGGCGCGGTACGGACGTGTCGGCGGGGCGCTGCACCTGGATCTCGATGTTCTTGCCCATGGCGGCCGAGTACACCTGCAGCGTCAGATTGCGGTCGTCCTCGACCGCGACCTCGGCGACATACGAGCCATCGGACGAGCGCGACGAGGTAAGCATTTTGCCGGATGCGACGACCGGATCGGCGCCCGGGGTCGCCGACGCGAAAAAGCCACCCGATGCGGCTGGAAATCCCGCCAGAACTGCTGCTACACCCGCTACCGCCGCCATACGTACTCTCGTTCCAGCCATTCGGCCAAAATATGGAGAGTTACTGACAAATAGCTGAGAGCAGACTCAGAACAGACTGCGCAGTCGGCCGAACAGGGTGCGACCTGGATCACGATCGCGCTCACTGAACAGGAACTTCAGTTCCTCCTCCAGCTCCTTGCGCACCACGTCACGCAGTTCCACCGCGGCGGCATGCTTATCCGGCGCGTCACGCCACGGTGTCGGGTCGATCGGCGCGCCGGCGGAGAAGTAGAAGCGCTCCGGACGCGGGATGCCGGTCGGACCGACGCCGCGGATCAGCGGCGGGGTCAGGTCCCGGTTCAGGCCAAGCGCCTCGACGGCCCAGCGCAGTGGTCGCATGACCGGATGGTCGCCGTCGAAAACGATGTCATAGGCATCGTCGACACCGATCATCGCCACCGGCACGATCGGCGCGCCCGCCTCGATCGCCATATGCGCGAAGCCGGAGCGGCCCTCCCACTTGAGGACGTACTTCTCGTTCTTGCGACGCACCGCTTCGCGACCACCGCCCGGAAACACTATGACGGCCTCGCCGCGGGCCAGCAACGCCAGGCAGTTGCGACGGTTGCCGCGCACCGTGCCGAAGTGGTGCAGCAGCTGACGGATGCCGGGCACATTGATGAGCACGTTCTCGGCCAGCCCGCGGATCAGCCGACCGCGCCTGCGCAACACCTCGGGCAGCAACAGCGGCGCATCGATGCCGCCCATCAGATTGTGGTTACCGACCAGCAGCACCGGCCCCTCGGCCGGAATGTTCTCCAGGCCGTAGAACCGCGGACTCGTCCACGCGCGCAGCGGCGCCAGCAGCGTGTCGAGCACCCGCATATCGGTATCGGTGAGCGAAACCGACAGTGGCGCACCGTCGCTCAGCACTGCGGCGGCGAGCGACGAATCACCGGAGCGCCGATCACCCGAATCGGCCGCACCGGAGTGGTCATGCGACATTTAACCCTCCTGATGTCGATTCGATGACGATAGCGCAACGAATTCGCCTGTGTCGCACCGGATGTGCCGGGCATTCGCTACCGACCGGCCGGTTCGCGTGCGAACCCGGCCGACCCCGCCCTCGCTCAACGACTCAGTGCACGGAACCATCGGCTTCCGACGAACCCGTGCCGTTCGTCTCGGACGACCCACCCGCATGCGCGTACTGCGACAGCGCCGCCGCCAGTGCGTGCGGGACGCGGGCGCGCACCCTGGTGCCGCCCTCCTCGTGCTCGGAGGTGGTGATGCGACCGTCCGCGTGGATGCGGGCGAGCAGATCGCCGCGGGTGTAGGGCAGCAGCACACTGATTTCGACGTCGAGGCCGCCGAGCACCTCGGCGAGGCGCTCACGCAGTTCGGTGATGCCGGACCCCTTGTGCGCCGAAACGTAGGACGCGTCGGGCAGCATCGCGCGCAGCCGAGTGAGCTCGACCGGGTCGACCGCGTCGATCTTGTTGACCACCAACAGCTCCGGCGGCGCCGGTGACCCCGACTGCTTGATCACATCGGTGATCACCTCGCGGACCGCCTTGATCTGTTCAGCGGGCAGCGAGTCGGAACCGTCGACCACGTGCAGCAGCAGATCCGCCCCGGTGACCTCCTCCAGGGTGGACCGGAACGCCTCGACCAATTGGGTCGGCAGATGCCGCACGAATCCGACGGTATCGGTGAAGACGACCTCGCGGCCGTCGTCCAGTTCGGCACGGCGGGTGGTCGGATCCAGGGTGGCGAACAACGCGTCCTGGACCAGCAGGCCCGCGCCGGTCAGCGCGTTCATCAGGCTGGATTTGCCCGCGTTGGTGTAGCCGACGATGGCGACCGACGGGATACCGCTGGAGGTGCGGCGGGCCCGCTTGGTATCGCGTGCCGTCTTCATTTCGCGAATCTCGCGGCGCAACTTGGCCATTCGCTCGCGAATGCGGCGACGGTCGGTTTCGATCTTGGTCTCACCGGGACCACGCAGACCCACACCGCCGCCGTTGCCGCCCGCGCGACCACCGGCCTGCCGGGACATGGACTCACCCCAACCGCGCAGTCGCGGCAGCATGTATTCCATCTGGGCCAGCGATACCTGTGCCTTGCCCTCGCTGGAGGTGGCGTGCTGGGCGAAGATGTCCAGGATCAGTGCGGTCCGGTCGATCACTTTGACCTTGACGACCTTCTCCAGCGCGGTCAGCTGCGCCGGGGTCAGTTCACCGTCGCAGATCACGGTATCGGCGCCGGTTTCGAGTACCACCGCGCGTAGTTCGTCGGCCTTGCCGGAACCGATATAGGTGGCCGGATCCGGCTTGTCGCGACGCTGGATCAGTCCTTCGAGCACCTCCGAACCCGCGGTTTCGGCGAGTGCGGCGAGTTCGGCCATGCTCGCCTCGGCCTGCGTGGCGGTGCCCGTGGTCCACACCCCGACCAGCACGACCCGCTCCAGTCGCAGCTGCCGGTACTCGACCTCGGTGATATCGGTGAGCTCGGTCGACAGACCCGCGACACGCCGCAGCGAGGAGCGCTCGTCGAGCTGCATCTCGCCGACCGTCGGATCGGCGGTCCACCCGGACCGCTGCATCCGCGCGGCGTGCTCGGCGACTACATCGCCGGTGTCTTCCGTCGTGTCCTCGACGGCCTCGACGTGGTCGTTGTCGTCGGCGGCCGGAGTGAATTCAAAAGTCTTCGATTTCGTCATACATCATCCATGCTGCCACGAGTTCGGACCGATGCGCATTCGGTTATCCCTGCACACCCATGCGGTCGGTCCCCGCCTTGCGTGGGCGAGGGGTATCAGCGAACTCAGCTGGGCGAATGCGACGACCACCAGTCTTCGGCAATCCTACCCGTCGCCACCAGCACAGATGGTCCGCGCAACCAGGCCGTACCCTCGGCGAGGCGGACGGTGACCTCGCCGCCGAGCACCCGGACGCGGACCTCTCCGGTATCGGTGGCGATGCGGAAACCGTCGGCGGCCAGAGCGGCCGCCGCGGCGGCGACGGTTCCGGTTCCGCAGGAACGGGTTTCGCCGACACCGCGTTCGTAGACGCGCATATCGACCGCGCCGTCGACCAGTCCGGTCAGAATCTCGACATTCACGCCCTGCGGGAACAGGTCCGGGTCGAAGCCGGGTGCGACGGTGAGATCGAGTTTGGCGAGCGCGTCCACGGACAGGCTCGCATCGACGCAGGCCAGGTGCGGATTGCCGACGTCGATGCCGAATCCCGGCAACGCCCAGCCACCGATGGTCGCGTTCGAGGAACCGAGCTCGCGAACGATCCCCATCCCCACGGTTACCTCGCCATCGGCAGGCCCACCGGAATGCACCGTGACCGGACGCGCCCCCGCGCGACTACCGACGACATACTCCGTACGCGATTCGAGTCCCTTCGCCGCCAGGTAGTGCGCGAATACCCGCACCCCGTTGCCACACATCTCGGCGATCGAGCCGTCGGCATTGCGGTAGTCCATGAACCAGTCGGTATCGGCGATGCCCTCGGGAATTTCGGCGAGGACATCCGCGTCCCGTAGCGCACCCGCGCGCGCGACCCGCAGCACACCGTCGGCGCCGAGGCCGCGGCGGCGATCGCACAGCGCGGCGACCCGGTCCGGCGTCAGGTCCAGCCGGACCTCTGGATCGGGCAGCACCACGAAATCGTTCTCTGTGCCGTGGCCCTTGGTGAATTCGATATCCGACACGTCGCGCATTCTCCCTGCTTATCGTCCTCGAACCAACGTACGGCGCTGCCGCGAAATTTCGTACAGCGCGACCGCGGCGGCCGAGGGCGCACCGAGCGAGCTGGCGGTGCCGCCCATCGGGATATAGACCATATCGTCACAGGCCTGCTGCCAGGCCACGCTCATGCCGCTGGTCTCATTGCCGACGACCAGGATCGTCGCCTCGGCGAAGTCGTAGTCGAAGACCGCGTCCGCGCCGTGCTCATCGGTGCCGACAATGCGGGTCGGGATGCCGCGCTGGATCTGCCGGTCACGGAATTCGAGCACCTGCGTGGGTCCGGCGGCGCGGAAGATCGGCATGGCGAACAGCGAACCGGTGGATGCGCGGACCGCCTGCGGATCGTATTGGTCGGCACCGTGCCCGGTCACGATGATGCCGCCGGCACCGAACGCGTCGGCCGAGCGGATCAGCGTGCCGAGGTTACCGGGCGAGTTGGGGCGATCGAAAACCACGACGACAGGTGGCGCGGCATCACCGGGGTCGCCGGGCTCGAAGGTGTCGAGCTCGGGTTGCTTGGATATCGCGACAGCCACCAATTCCGGTATGCCGGTAGACTTTTCGCCGAGTTCAGCCATCAGCTCCGGCACCAGGCCGACCTGCTGCACGCCGCTGGTCTCCAGCAGTTCGCGGGCCCAACTCGACAGCTCCGGCGCGCCGAGGCGGTAGAGCATCGTCTCCAGCGGCCAGTCGTTGGCGATCGCTTGAGTGATCGGGCGCACGCCCTGCACCAGGAAGCGGCCGTCGCGGTGGCGCTTGGTCCGGTTGTTCAGATACGCCTGCCACACCTGGACCGAGGCATTTCGGGTACTCACGCGACGTGTCACTGCGGGGTCCGTTCCTTCTCGAGCAGGGACAACGCGGCCGCGACCAGATCGGGATCGGCGCCGTCCACCCACCGCACCCTGGGATCGCGGCGGAACCACGAGCGCTGCCGCCGGACATAGCGCCGGGTGCCGATCAGGGTGCGTTCCTGCGCGTGGTTCAGGTCGTATTCGTTGTCCAGGTACGACAGGACTTGTGCGTAGCCGATCGCCCGGCGCGCCGTGACGCCCTCCCGCAGACCTTTATCGATCAGTCCGCGGACCTCGTCGACCAGACCGGCCTCGAACATCAGCGCGGTGCGCCGTTCGATGCGCTCATCGAGTTCGGCGGTGTCGCGGTCCACTCCGATGATCACGGTGTCCCAGCGCGGTTTTCCGATCACCGGCGCCGAGGCCGCGAAGGGACGCCCGGTGAGTTCGACGACCTCGAGCGCACGCACCATGCGGCGCCCGTCGGTGGGCAGGATGGTCGCCGCGGCCGCCGGATCGGCCGCTTTCAACGCCTCGTGCACCGCATCGACGCCACGCTCGGCCAGCAGTGTCTCCCAGCGTGCGCGGACCGTCGGATCGGTGGCCGGAAATTCCCAATCATCCAGCAGCGCTTGGACATACATCATCGAGCCGCCGACGATGATCGGCGTGCGGCCGCGCGCCATGATCTCGCGCACGTCCAGGCTGGCCGCGGCCTGATAGGCGGCGACGGTTGCGGTTTCGGTGACCTCGAGGACATCGAGTTGGTGATGCGGGATGTCCCGGCGTTCGGCGGGCAGGAGTTTCGCGGTGCCGACATCCATGCCGCGATAGAGCTGCATCGCATCGATATTCACGATTTCGCCGCCCAGTCGTTCGGCGAGATCGAGGCCGAGATCGGATTTGCCGGTGGCGGTGGGACCGACGACGGCGATCGGCGTAGTCACCGATCACCTCCCGATGTACGCCAGATGCCCACCTGATAGCCCACGCCGAACGGGGCATCGCTGTACAGGTTTTCGACGGATGGGCCGACCGAATCGGCGGCGAAAAGTCCGGCGAGTACCTGATAGGCCGCGCGGCCGGATAGCACGAGTTCGGCACACAAGCCTGGATCCAGGGCGAGCAGTGCGGCGGTATCGCCGTCGGCCAGGGCACGGTCCAGTTCGTGCTGCACGTCGGCGGCGCGCTCGTCGAGGTAGCCCGGCGCCGCGAGGGTCAGGGTCGCCGCGCCGTCCGCGACGATGAGAACCCCCGCCTCCCCGGGTGAATCGTCCAGGGTGGTACGCAGCTGCGCGCCGATCCGGGCGCATTCGTCGGCGGGTGTGTCGACGGCGACGAGAGTCGTCGCAGCCACCGCATCCGGTGCGACCTGACCACGCAACCACCCGGCGATAAGGGCGGGCAGCGCCTGCTGCGGATCCGCTGCCCCGGGCGTTTGCCGCGCTCGCGACAGCGCGGCCGCCGAAAGCCCGACCTGCACGTCCGCACCGAAACCGCGGAAGGTGCCGACCGCATCCGGTCCGACGACCTGCGCGGCCGCGCCCACACCCACGACGGTCCAGTTCCGAGTCGTCGCGGCCAACGCGCCGACCGCGGCGAGTGCGGCCGCGCGCAACACCGCGGGCGCATCATCGGAATCCGACCCGGCCGCGTGCGCGAGACCGCCGCAGAGCTCGGGCACCAGGATCGGCGGCGACGGGACCAGGGCCGCAATGGAGAACACGCCGTAACCGTAGTCGTTCGCCGAATGCGCGATCCACCGCACCGCTGCGGCGTCCGCAACCTCCGGGTTCGAGTGTCTCTGCCGCAAACTCGGCCGAGATTGATAGTGTTCGAGGTGCTACAACCCAGGTCATCACGGGTTGATTTCCCTGGGAATCATCAGTCGGAGGGCATTGATCGATGGTTTACAGGGCTCGGACCGGGTTCAATGGAGTGAGCTAGGGCGTAACCAGGCAGCCGTGACGCGCGGCAGGGACGAGGAGCAATGAGCGAGAGCAACGGAACGGCGAAAGCGACCCCCGGCAGCACGTCGCGCCCCTCGGATTCCCCGAAGGCCGCCGTGCCCAAACCTTCCGCCGCGCCGAAGCCAGCCGCAGCCCCCAAACCGGGCGGGTCGGCGGCCCATCCTAAGCCGCATGCGGTCAAACCGGCCCCGGGGCCGGCCGCACAGCAGCATCCGCATCCGGTCGTCGTGCCGACCGTCAGCGATCCCAGTGCATGGGGTCGCGTCGACGACGACGGCACCGCATGGGTGAAAACCGCCGAGGGCGAGCGCGTCGTCGGATCCTGGCAGGCCGGTGACGCTGCCGAGGGCTTGGCGCACTTCGGTCGTCGATTCGACGATCTGGCCACCGAGGTGGCGCTGCTCGAGGCGCGACTGGCCGCAGGCGCGGATGCCCGCAAGACCAAGGCGGCCGCGGTCACCATCGCCGAATCGCTGCCCACCGCGGCGGTCATCGGCGATGTCGAGGGGCTCGCCCAGCGACTGCAGGCCATTGCCGAACACTCCGAAGAGGCGGCGGCGCACGCCAAGGAGGAGAAGGAAAAGGCCAGGCACGAGCACACCGAGCGCAAGGAAGCGCTGTGCGCCGAGGCCGAGAAGATCGCCACCGAATCCACCCAGTGGAAGGCCGCGGGCGATCGGCTGCGCGAAATCCTGGACGAGTGGAAGTCCATCCGCGGTGTGGACCGCAAGGTCGACGACGCATTGTGGAAGCGCTACTCCAAGGCGCGTGAGGCGTTCAACCGCCGCCGTGGCGCGCACTTCGCCGAACTCGACCGCGAACGCGCGGCCGCGAAGTCGCGCAAAGAAGAACTCTGCGTGCGCGCCGAGGAACTTTCCGGCTCCACCGACTGGGTCGGCACGGCGGGTGTCTTCCGCGATCTACTCGCCGAATGGAAGGCCGCGGGCCGGGCGCCACGTGAGGCCGACGAGGCGCTGTGGCGGCGTTTCAAGAGCGCCCAGGACGTCTTCTTCGCCGCACGCAATGCCGCCGTCTCCGAGCGCGACGCCGAATTCGAGCAGAACGCCGCCGCCAAGGAAGAACTGCTGCACGCCTACGCACACATCGATCCCTCGACCGGTCTGGACGCCGCCCGCGCCGCCCTGCGCGAACTCCAGGACAAATGGGACGCGATCGGCAAGGTCCCGCGCGAACGCATCCAGGAACTCGAAGGCAAACTCCGCACCATCGAAAAGCGCGTCCGCGACGCGGCCGACGCCCAATGGCGCCGCACCGATCCCGAGGCCATGGCCCGAGCCGCTCAATTCCGCGAACGCGTCGCCCAATTCGAGGAACAGGCCGCCAAGGCAACCGCCGCAGGCAACAAGCGCGACGCGGAGAAGGCACTCGAGCAAGCCAAACAGTGGCGCGAGTGGGCCGAGGCGGCAGAAGGAGCAGTCAGCAACCGCTGACCCTTTGTCGCCATGCGCCGGCGCCGATCGCCCGGTCGGCCCCGCGATCGGTTGACGACGGCATCGCCCATGCCGCGACGGCTCGAGCACCGCGAGCGCGGACCGCGTCAGCCTCGGGACTGAACCAGAAACCGTCCAGCGGGCAACTGATCTGGTGCTCGGCGACTACCGCACTGGCCGTGTGGCCGCGCTGACTGTGCGGTCGGAGTAGCGATACCGACCGGCAGCGCCGGTCGCTGGATGGGTCTGAGCATGCTCTCACACGAACTCGGTCTTCTCGTTCGCGCGATAGTGGCGCGGCTCAGGGTAGGTCCGGTATTGGGGGGTGGGTCAGGAGTCGCCGGTGAGGCGGCGGCGGTCGCGTTCCTCGGCGGCGGCTGCGGCGTTGCGGCGCTGTTCCTCTGCGGCTAGTTGCAGTGCGGTCCGGCTCCAGACGACGCGGATCCAGTGGAAGGTCAGCACGATGATGGCGATGGTGCCGAGGATCAGGCCGACGCCGGGGCCCGCGCCGTGGTAGTTGCCGAGGCCGGGGGTCTGGCGGTGCCAGATCGAGAAGATGCCGAAGACGCTGCCGATCGCGGAACCGGCGACCGCGATCCAGGCGAGCACCCAGCGGCGAGTCATCAGCGCGAGCAGTGAGAAGCCGATGCCGAAGAGGACAGCGAACCAGACGAAGATCCGCGACGGCAGACCGATGTGCTCAGCGCGCGCGGCATCGGTGCCGAGCAGCACATCGAACCCCCGGGCACCGCCCGCATGCGACAACACGAGCGAAAACAGCAGCAGGAAGACCGCGCCCGCGACCACCATCGCGCGCACCCCGGGGTCGATCTCCCCCGCGATGCGCCGCTCGACGGCATCGAGATCGTCCTTGAACTGCTCGAAGCCATTACTGCTCTCGACCGAGTTCACTGCGCCCTCGTCTCCTTCGGCTGATCCCCGCCCCGCTGCCTTACCCGCATCCACTGTGCCATCATCGCCCCGATCCCCCGCGGCCACCCCACTACGTTCGGTAGTACTCGCATCTCCCGCCCCCGATCGCGAGTCCGCGCCACTCGGGCCAGCGCCCGAATACGGCGCGCTACCCGCGTCCGCAGTCGGATCCGCACCGATCTCGCCGGGTCCTGAATCCGCGCCGCCCTTGTGTCCACGCAAGTCCGACGCACCCTCGCCCGGTCCTGAGTTCTCCCCGACGCGCGAATCCACGCTGCCTTCGCCCCCATTCGAGACACCGCCGAGGTCACCCACACGCGATCCCGCGCCACCCCCGCCTGATTCCGAATCCGCGTCGCCCTCGCCTCCACGCAAGTCCGACGCGCCTACGCGCGGCCCCGAGTTCTCCCCTGACCGCGAATCCACGCTGCCTTCGCCCGCATTCGAGACACCGCCGAGGTCACCCGCACGCGATCCCGCGCCACCCCCGCCTGATTCCGAATCCGCGTCGCCCTTGCCTCCACGCAAGTCCGACGCGCCTACGCGCGGCCCCGAGTTCTCCCCTGACCGCGAATCCACGCTGCCTTCGCCCTTACTCGAGACACCGCCGAGGTCGCCCGCACGCGATCCCGCGCCACCCCCGCCTGATTCCGAATCCGCGTCGCCCTCGCCTCCACGCAAGTCCGACGCGCCTACGCGCGGCCCCGAGTCCTCACCTGACCGCGAGCCCACGCCGTGTTCGCCCGCATTCGAGACGACCTCGCGGTGCCCACCGTTCAACGCGGCACTCTCACTCGCACGCTCCCCGCGATCAGCCTGCGCACCACGCGAATCCGACCTAGACGCACCCGGTGCGGGATCCGCTCCCACGGCACGCGTCAGGTCCTCGTCACCGGACGGAGTGCTCATGCGCCGCAGCCGGTTGAGCAGCCTGAGGCGACGGGTTCGAGGGTGGGGGCCCCGATGCGGGGGAGGCCGAGGCCGACGCCGATGGGGTCGGTTTTGGGGGTGATTCCCCGTTCGTGGGCGTCGCCTGCGCGGGTGCGACGGTGGGTTTTGATGGTGGCGTCGGCGATCAGGTGGTGCGGGGCCGCGTCGGTGATGTCGACGGTGATGATGTCGCCGGGGCGGATCGTTTCCGCAGCGCCTCCAGGGCGGAAGTGCACGAGTCGGCCGTCGCGGGCACGGCCGCTCATGCGGGCGGTCACGGCGTTCTTCTTGCCCGCGCCCTCGGCGACGAGCAGTTCGACCTCGGTGCCGACGAGCGCCTGGTTCGCGTCGAGGGAGATCTCCTCCTGCAGCGCGATCAGCCGCTCGTAGCGCTCCTGCACCACGGCCTTGGGCAGCTGGTCGGGCATATCCGCGGCGGGTGTGCCAGGACGCTTGGAGTACTGGAAGGTGTAGGCGCTGGTGAACCGTGCCTGCCGGACGACATCCAGGGTCTCCTGGAAATCCTCCTCGGTCTCGCCCGGGAAGCCGACGATGATGTCGGTGGTGATCGCGGCATGCGGCATCGCGGCCCGCACCTTGTCGATGATGCCGAGGTAGCGCGCCTTGCGGTAGGACCGCCGCATCGCCTTCAGCACCCGATCCGATCCGGACTGCAGCGGCATATGCAGCTGCGGGCAGACATTCGGCGTCTGCGCCATCGCCTCGATCACGTCATCGGTGAATTCGGCCGGATGCGGCGAAGTGAAGCGCACCCGCTCCAGCCCATCGATGCGCCCGGCCGCGCGCAGCAGTTTGGCGAAGGCACCACGATCGCGCGCCTCGTCGGGGTCGGCGAAGGACGCACCGTAGGAGTTCACGTTCTGCCCGAGCAGCGTGACTTCCAGTACGCCCTGATCGACCAGCGCCTGCACCTCCGCGAGCACATCGCCCGGACGGCGGTCGACCTCCTTGCCGCGCAGCGACGGCACGATGCAGAACGTGCAGGTGTTGTTGCAGCCGACCGAGATCGAAACCCAACCGGCATAGGCGGATTCACGCTTGGCGGGCAGGCTCGACGGGAAGGCCTCCAGCGATTCCAGGATCTCCACCTGCGCCTCGGCATTGTGCCGTGCGCGTTCCAGCAGCACCGGCAGCGATCCGATGTTGTGTGTGCCGAACACCACATCCACCCACGGCGCTTTGCGCACGACGGTGTCGCGGTCCTTCTGCGCCAGGCAGCCGCCGACGGCGATCTGCATGCCCGGCCGGTCAGCCTTGATCGGGGCGAGGTGGCCGAGGGTGCCGTACAGCTTGTTGTCGGCGTTCTCGCGCACCGCGCAGGTATTGAAGACGACGAGGTCGGCCGTCGCACCCGGCGCGGCCTTCACATAACCCGCATCCTCGAGCAGGCCCGACAAGCGTTCGGAATCGTGCACGTTCATCTGGCAACCGAAGGTGCGGACCTCGTAACTGCGTGCGCCGTCCGCGGCCGCAGGGGCGGGAGACAACACTGCCTGTCCGATCGAATCCACCCGTCCAGGGTACGGGGGTGCGCAACGCGGGTTTTCAGCGCATCGGCGCAGGCTCCGGGCCCAGGCCAGGTCGCATCGGAAGGGTTACGGCGCTGTGTCGTATCGGCGCGGCGTAACGGTGTGTCGCAGAAACCCGGGCAAATCGCCGTTTTCCGCTTAAGGTCTTGGACCATGACCGACGACGCCACCGCACCCGACACAATCGGGTTGGCCAAAACCGGGGCAGCTAGTTCTGATGAGGGCAGTACCGCCACAAGCGCGCCGATGATTTCGATGCGCAATGTGGAAAAGCACTTCGGTGACCTCCATGTGCTGCGCGATATCAACCTCGAGGTCCCCAAGGGACAGGTTGTTATCGTTCTGGGCCCTTCGGGGTCCGGGAAGTCGACGCTGTGCCGCACCATCAACCGACTGGAACCGATCGACTCCGGCGATATCGCCGTCGACGGCGTACCACTGCCCGCCGAAGGCCGCGCGCTTGCCGCACTGCGCGCCGATGTCGGCATGGTGTTCCAATCGTTCAACCTCTTCGCGCACAAGACGATCATCGAGAACGTGATGCTCGCGCCGCTGAAGGTTCGCAAGGTGAAAAAGGAGGACGCCCGCAAGCGCGCGATGGAACTGCTCGAGCGCGTCGGGATCGCCAATCAGGCCGAAAAGTATCCGGCCCAGCTCTCCGGCGGCCAGCAGCAGCGCGTGGCGATCGCCCGCGCCCTGGCGATGAGCCCGAAGGTGATGCTGTTCGACGAGCCGACTTCGGCACTGGACCCGGAGATGGTCAACGAGGTGCTCGACGTCATGGTGTCGCTGGCCAAGGAGGGGATGACGATGCTGGTCGTCACCCACGAGATGGGCTTCGCGCGCAAGGCGGGCAACCGCGTGTTGTTCATGGCGGACGGGTCGATCGTCGAGGACGACACACCCGAGGTGTTCTTCACCGCGCCGAAGTCCGACCGCGCCAAGGATTTCCTCGGCAAGATCCTGAGCCACTGAACCGAGCAACCACCACAAACGTAAAGACCTCGGCCACCGAAATCACCAGAGGGAGAAGGAACACGATGAGGATCAACCGTTCGCTTCGACTCGGCATCGGGGCGATCGCCCTGACGCTGGCCGCAACAACCGCCGCCTGTGGCGGCGGAAGCGACAAGTCCGCACTCGACAACGCCAAGGACGGAAAGCTCACCGTCGGCATCAAATTCGACCAGCCGGGCCTGGGCCTGCGTAACAAAGACGGCTCCTACAGCGGCTTCGACGTCGAGGTCGCCAAGTACGTCGCGGGCAAGCTCGGTGTGAAGCCGGAGAACATCACGTTCAAGGAGTCCCCGTCCGGACAGCGCGAGACGCTGATCGAGAACGGTCAGGTCGACTACATCGTCGCCACCTACTCGATCAACGATGCGCGTAAGCAGAAGGTCGACTTCGCAGGACCGTATTACGTTGCGGGCCAGTCGCTTTTGGTCAAGGCCGACAACACCGGCATCAACGGTCCCGATGATCTGAAGGGTAAGAAGGTCTGCTCGGTGAAGGGCTCCACCCCGGCCCAGAACATCGAGAAGAACTACCCCGCCACGCAGCTGCAGACCAACGACACCTACTCGCTGTGCCTCGAGGGCCTGCAGGCCGGTTCGTACGACGCGGTCACCACCGATGACATCATCCTGGCCGGTTACGCCGCGCAGAGCGCGGGCACGTTCAAGGTCGTCGGCAAGCCGTTCACCACGGAGAACTACGGCATCGGCCTGAAGAAGGGCGATAAAGAGCTGCGCGACAAGGTCAACGACGCGATCGAGGCCATGATCGCCGACGGGTCCTGGAAGAAGGCGTTCGACTCCACGGTCGGCGCCTCGGGCTACCAGGCGCCGACGCCGCCGACGGTGAACCGGTACTGAGATTCGTGATCGGGTGGCCCGCAGGGGCCACCCGATCTCTCGGCTACGAGCAACCTGTACATCGCGCGCGGAAGGACGATCTCCGGCCGCCGCACAATCCGATCGGAGGGACGCGAGCACCGTGTTCGACCTGATCTCGAGGTATGACGTCCTCGGCGCCTTCTGGGTGACCATCAAACTGACCGCGTCGTCGGCGGTCCTCGCCCTGATCCTGGGTACATTCGTCGCCGCGATGCGCGTGTCCCCCGTGCCGGTCGCCCGTTTTCTCGGCGCCGCCTACGTCACCATCTTCCGCAATACCCCGCTGACGCTGATCATCGTGTTCTGCTCACTGGGCCTCTACTCCACCATGGGCTGGAAGCTCGCTCCGGAGGGCCCGAACTCGCTGGCGCAGAACAACTTCCGTTACGCCGTACTCGGACTCAGCATCTACACAGCGGCGTTCGTGTGCGAGTCATTGCGCTCGGGCATCAACACCGTGCCGATGGGTCAGTCCGAGGCGGGCCGCTCACTGGGCTTCACCTTTAGCCAGAATCTGCGAATCGTGGTGCTGCCGCAGGCATTCCGCTCGGTCATCGCCCCGCTCGGCAGCGTGCTGATCGCGCTCACCAAGAACTCCACGATCGCCTCGGCGATCGGCGTCGCCGAGGCCGCGACCCTGATGGCCAAGATGAACGAGAACGAGGCCGCACTGATCACCATCGGCTTCATCTTCGCACTCGGCTTCGTAATCCTGACCCTGCCGACCGGCCTGCTGTTCGGCTGGCTGGCCAAGCGATTCGAGGTGGCCCGATGAGTGCAGGAGCTTCGGTTCTTTTCGATGCGCCGGGGCCCCGCGCGCGCATTCGCAACTCCATCTATTCGGTCGTCGCGGTTGTCGCTGTGGTGGCGCTGGGCTGGGTGTTCTACCGCGGCTTCGCCGATAAGGGCCAGTTCACCGCGGAGAAGTGGAAGCCGTTCATCGAGGCGGACGTCTGGAAGACCTATCTGCTGCCAGGTCTGCGCGGCACCCTGGTCGCGGCGCTGCTTTCGATCGTGTTCGCGCTGGTGATCGGTATGGTCTTCGGCATCCTGCGGCTGTCGGATCACCGGGTGGTGCGCTGGGTGGCGGGCGCGATCGTGGAGGTGGCCCGGTCCATTCCGGTGCTGATCCTGATGATCTTCCTGTTCTACATCTTCTCCGATTACAAGTTGTTCAAGGTCGATCAGCTCGCGCTGTGGGCCGTGGTGATCGCGCTGACGGTCTACAACGGTTCGGTCATCGCCGAAATCGTGCGTGCCGGCATCAAATCGCTGCCGAAGGGGCAGACCGAGGCCGCGGTGGCGCTGGGGCTGCGCAAGGGGCAGCTGATGCGGTTGATCCTGCTGCCGCAGGCGATTACCGCCATGCTGCCCGCCTTGATCTCGCAAATGGTTGTGGCGCTGAAGGATTCGGCGCTCGGCTATCAGATCACCTACCTCGAGATCGTGCGTCAGGGCTCGCAACTCGGTGCGGCCGAACGCAATACGGTGCCCGCGCTGATGGTCGTCGCCGTGGTGATGATTCTGCTGAACAGCACGTTGACGATCGTGGCCAATAAGCTGGAGCAGCGGTTGCGCTCGCGCAAGCGGGCCAAGGGCGCCGCCGTGGTGGCGGCCGACTCGATTCTTGCCGATGCGACTCCGGGGATGGATATCACGCAGAAGCCGTGAGGCCAGCGGCTCTGTCGATTCGTCGGTGTTCTCGGCGATCGCCGTTGCAGCCGCACAATCGCTGTACTGGCGTGCGGCCCACCGGGGTCCTGGTTTCCGGCCCCGTCCGCGTTCGGCCGGAGTGATCAGGACAACGGCACGCTGCTGCGGAGTTCTCCGGTCTCGGCATGGACCGTGGAGGTGAAAGGTTCGGCGAACGGGACGGATTCGGGTGGGTAGGTGGCAGCTGCCACGGCGGTGGCCGCGCGGACGAAGGCGGCCACCGCGGGTGAATGGCAGTTCTGCGGCCACGCTACCGCGAGGGTAGTTGGTTTCAGGTCGGTGACCGGCCGATAGGCGATGCCGGGGCGGGTGTGACGCCGGGCGACCGAGGTGGGCGGGAACCAGATGCTGTCGCCGAGTTCGATCAGGTTGAAGATCTGCGCAAGATCCCGCACTGGACGCGGAGTTCCGGATGAGGGGACGAGGCCGTCGCGGTCGGCATGCGCTCCATCAGGGAGCAGTCGACCGGCCAGGTCGGCCAGGCACAGGGTTGCCTGGGCGGCGAGCGGATCGGAGGCAGCCAGTGCGACCAGGCGGGGTTCGGTGAGCAGCGGTTCTATGTCCAGGCCGCGGGCGTCGAACGGGGCCGCAATGAGCGCGACATCCGCACGGCCCTGACGCAATGCCGGAACCTGCTCACCCCGACCACCCAACATGAACTCCACCCGGACAGCCGCTTCCTCGAGGCGGTATGTCTCGACAATCTGCGGCAGGAGTCCGGCGTCGTAGTCGGCTTTGAGCGCGAGCCGCAGCGCCGGTGCGGGCCGATCTACGTGCCGGGCACGCTCCGCAGCCGCCGCAACGGCATCGAGTGCGGTCCGCGCGTCGCGGAGCAAGGTCTCGCCGGGCGGGGTGAGCACGACGTGTCGGGTGGTGCGCTCGAAAAGTTGAACGCCCAGTTGACGTTCCAGTTCCCGGATCGCCCGCGACAGGGGTGGTTGCGCCATCCCCAGTCGGTCGGCTGCGCGTCCGAAATGCAGTTCCTCCGCGACGGCCACGAAGTATCGGAGTTGGCGAACCTCCAGATCACTCATATCCCCACGGTATCAACGCTTATCGGATCGGTCCTTCAGGTTCGGTGCCGCGCCGACTTGACTTGCCAGTGCCAAATCACTCGAGCAGAGGTTGTCATGATCGTTGTTACTGCCCCGACCGGCACCATCGGCCGTCAGGTCCTTCCGCATCTCCTCGATCGCGGCGCGCCGGTCCGCGTTATCGCGCGTGATCCCGCACGCCTGCCCGTGCACATCCGCGAGCACGTCGAAGTCGTGACCGGATCGCACAGCGATATTGATGTCGTCACCCAGGCGTTCGCCGATGCCGACGCCGTGTTCTGGTTGCTGCCTCCGGTTCATCGCGGAGCGAGCCTCGATGCCGCGGTTCTGGGTTTCACACGGCCCGCGTGCGAGGCATTCAAGAGTCAAGGTGTCGAGCGAGTGGTCGGCGTCTCGTCCATTGGTCGCGGGTCAGCGTTGGTCGGAAACGCCGGACTGGTCACAGCATCGCTGGCCATGGACGATCTGATAGCGAGCACGGGCGTGAACTACCGAGCGCTGACTATGCCCTCGTTCATGGACAATCTGCTTCGCCAAGTCGATGCGATCAAGAACCAGGGAATGTTCTTCGCACCGCTGTCTCCCGACCTGAAACGCCCCACCTGCGCGACCCGTGACATCGCCGCTGTCGCCGCCGAACTGCTGCTCGACGACTCGTGGGACGGATACGACAGCGTTCCCGTACTCGGCCCAGAGGATTTGTCCAACAACGACATGGCGCAAATCATGTCCGAAGTGCTCGGCCGCCCGATCCGGTTCCAGCAAGTCTCCGGTGCGGCCTATAAGGCCACCATGCTCGAATCCGGCATGTCCGAGGCCATGGCCCAGGGCATGTACGACATGTTGGAGGCAAAGGAGAACGGCCTCGACAACGCCGAGCCCCGGACTCCTCGAGCCACGACTCCGACCACCTTCCGCCAATGGTGTGAAGAAGTCCTCGCCCCCGCCCTCCACGACTAACCCGGCCCCGGCCTCATTGGGGCTGCTGCCGCATGTTTTCGCCCGGCGAATTCGTGCGCGGTGCGAGAAAAGGTGTGCGGCGCTCGGTAGCTGACACCGCCGCAGGCCGACCCGCCGGACAGCCGGGCACAGCAGACGCTCAGTCGGGGTCCTGCGCGTCGAACCGGGCCTGTGCCAGTTCCGCTTTCACCACCGTGAAGGCGGTGGATTGGTTGTAGCCGCGCCGGGCGAGCATGGCGACGAGGCGGCGGATTGTTTTGTCGCGGTCCAGGTTTGCGGGCATGGTGCGTAGTTTGCGGCGGACCAGTTCGGTGGCGCGTTGTTCCTCGTCGTCGGCGGTGATGGCGTCGAGGGCGGAGGCGGCGTCGAATTGGGAGACGCCCTTGCGGCGGAGTTCTTGGGCGAGAGCTTGTTTGCCCTTGCCGGAGAAGGTGTGGCGGGACTGGACCCATTGTTCGGCGAAGGCGGCGTCGTCGATCAGGCCGACCTCGGTGAAGCGGTCGAGGGCGTGTTCGGTGATTTCGGGCGTAAAGCCCTTGGCCGCGAGACGCTGCGCCAGTTCGGCACGGCTGCGGGCGCGGACGGCGAGCAGGCGAAGACACGCCTCCTTTGCCTGCTCGACCGTCCCGCCTTGGGGAGTGCGCTCCGCACGGGACCGGTTCGCACCGGTGCCCGTCGAGGACGTACTCTCCTCGGATCCAGCCGCCACCGGATCCGCCCATCGGCCTTCGGAACTTTGTAAGTCAGCCGAGTGGGAGTCGTTGCGCCGGAACTCGTTCCGGCGCCCGCGACCGCGCCGGGACCCAGTCGAGCGCGCCCGCTGCGGATCGGGCGCGCTCGACCGAGTTCCCATGATGTCCGAATCGGCCAAACCACCTTCGGCCAACCGGACCCGCCTATCCCCCTGCTCCCTCCCCTGAAATCCCGATCCCTCCGAATCCCCCTCATCACCCTCCGACCAATGCACCCGCCCAGGTTCGGACTCGTCCGAACCGGATCCCGCGGGGGTCTGGATGGGTGGGCGGCCTGAGGCGGAGAGTAGTTCGTTCAGGCGGTGACGGACCTCGGTTACCGGGTCGGGCCGCGTTTTATCGGGTGCGGGCCGGGTGGGATGCGAGGCTGGGCGCCGAGGGGTCATCGGATCAGAAGTCGGCGGGGACCTCGGCGGCCGCACCCTCTGCGGTCACGTCGGCGCCGATGCCGAGCTTCTCCTTGATCTTCTTCTCGATCTCGTCGCGGACATCGGTGTTCTCCAGCAGGAATTTGCGGGCGTTCTCCTTGCCCTGGCCGAGCTGGTCGCCCTCGTAGGTGTACCAGGAGCCGGACTTGCGGATGAAGCCCTGCTCGACACCCATATCGATGAGCGAGCCCTCCTTGGAAATGCCTTGGCCGTAGAGGATGTCGAATTCGGCCTGCTTGAACGGCGGCGAGACCTTGTTCTTCACGACCTTCACGCGGGTGCGGTTGCCGACCGCATCGCTGCCGTCCTTGAGCGTCTCGATGCGGCGCACATCCAGGCGCACCGAGGCGTAGAACTTCAGCGCCTTACCACCGGTCGTGGTCTCGGGCGAACCGAACATCACGCCGATCTTCTCGCGCAGCTGGTTGATGAAGATGGCGGTGGTGCCGGAGTTGTTCAGCGCACCGGTCATCTTGCGCAGCGCCTGGCTCATCAGACGCGCCTGCAGACCGACGTGGCTGTCACCCATCTCGCCCTCGATTTCGGCGCGCGGTACCAGCGCGGCCACCGAGTCGATGACGATGATGTCGATCGCGCCCGAACGCACCAGCATGTCAGCGATTTCCAGCGCCTGCTCACCGGTGTCGGGCTGGGAGACGAGCAGTGCGTCGGTGTCGACGCCCAGCTTGCGGGCGTAGTCCGGATCGAGCGCGTGCTCGGCGTCGATGAAGGCGGCGACACCGCCCGCGGCCTGGGCATTGGCCACCGCGTGCAGTGCGACGGTCGTCTTACCCGAGGACTCCGGACCGTAGACCTCGATGATGCGGCCGCGCGGCAGACCGCCGATGCCGAGCGCCACGTCCAGGGCGATGGATCCGGTCGGGATCACCGAGATGGGCTGGCGGGCCTCCTCGCCGAGACGCATGACCGCGCCCTTGCCGAAGCTCTTCTCGACCTGAGCCAGCGCCAGCTCGAGCGCCTTATCACGGTCGTACGCCTGTGGTGCCATATCCTGATCCCCTTCTCGACGGGTAAGTCTCGTTCTTGGTTGGCGCCCACATTAGAGGGCGGCACCGACAAGTTCTGACGACCAGCCTAGACGAACAGATGTTCGAGTCAAGCGACGCGCCAGACAACACGCGCCCCGAACTTCCCGGACACGGCAACCGCCGCGCTACAGCCGCTCGCAGCCCTTTTCGAGCGCCGGACACCCCGATCACCGGCCCAGCGAAATCCGATCACTGTCCAGCAACGTCTGCGCCTGCTTGTACACCCGCAACGCCGGGGTCACCTCCACATCGGCGATCCCGTCGAGTGCACCCAGCCGCTGCGTGACATAGCGATAGAGGTGCGCGGTATCGCGGCATATCAACGACGCCATCAGGTTGGTCGGCCCCGTGGTCGCGGCGATGAAGACGATCTCCGGATGGGTTGCCATCGCGGTGCCCACCGCCTCGAGATCCGCCGGTCGAGTGCGCAGCCACAGCGCCGCCCGCACGGCGTATCCCATCCGTTCGACCGCGAAATCGAGATCGAAGTACAGCACCCGGGATTCGACGAGTTCGGCCATGCGCCGTGCCACTTTCGTTGCGGTCCAACCAATTTCGGCGGCAATCTGAGCATAGGGCGCGCGTCCGTCGCGACCGAGCAGCGCCAGCATCGCCTCATCCTGCGCCGAAAGTTCGACCGGCGCTTCCGGCCCCGTATCGGCCCGCCACGACGGCCGTGGGCCGAGGTCGCGCAATTGCGCAGCCGTGAACAGGTGCCTGAAATCCGGCCACTCCTCATCGAGCGGGAAGCGGTGGATCACCTCATGGGCCGTCAGTCCGATCACCTGACTGGCCTGGGGCAACGTCTGCATCAACAGCTTGTCGCGCCGCTCGATCGAGCGTGGCCTGCTCACACAGGTCACCTCGGATCCGGTGGCCGACAATGTGACCCAGCTCAGATCCGGAAACCGCGCCAGTGATTCGGCCAGCCGCGCCGCCTTGTCCGGAGTCGACCGGAGCCGGATCACCCAGCGCGCATGCCCGAGCGGCACCACGTTGACCTGCCCCGCCACATGCAGGATCCCGCGCTGCCGCAGCGATCGGTAGCGCCGCGCCACCGTCTGCTCCGAAACCCCGAGGATCGCGCCGAGCTTGGCGAACGGGATGCGCGCATCGGTCACCAGCGCGTGCAGGATCTGCTTCTCGAGGACATCCAGTACGGAGGAATCCGCGCCGTCTTCGGATTGCATAGGAGGAATCTAACGCACATGACCACGTGACTATGTGGATATCAACGCCTGCCGCACCCTGAGTGTCGATATCGTTCTAATCGCCTCGGAGGCTCCCGTGAGGAAATGGCTGCCCTTATTCGCCGCGTGCCTGGGCACGCTGATGCTGCTCATCGACGTCACCATCGTCAATGTCGCGCTTCCCGACATCGCCGCCGATCTCGGCACCGGTCTGTCCGGACTGCAGTGGGTGATGGACGGATACGCGCTCGCGCTGGCCGCGCTGCTGCTGGTGCTCGGTTCGCTGGCCGATCGGGTCGGTGCGAAGCGCGCCTATCTCGCCGGACTCGTCGTTTTCGCGATCGCATCGCTGATCTGCGGGATCGCCGATACCTCGGCGAGTCTCATTGCGGCGCGCGCACTTCAGGGCATCGGCGGGGCCGCGATGTTCGCGACCACCCTGTCGCTGTTGCACTCCACCTACACCGGCCGTGACCGGGGTGTCGCGTTCGGTGTCTGGGGTGCGGTATCGGGTGCGGCGGCCGGAATCGGTGTGGTGCTCGGCGGTGTGCTCACCGAGGCACTGTCGTGGCGGTGGATCTTCTTCGTCAATCTGCCGATCGCGGTATCGACGATCGTGTTGACCGCCATCGTGTTCCAGCCGTCGCCGCGGCAGGCGGAGCGGGCCATCGATGTGCCGGGCATGCTCGCGTTCGCGACCGCCGCGACGGCGGTCACCTACGGCGTCATCCGCGGCGGCGAACACGGCTGGTCCGATGGTCCTACGCTGTTCGCCCTGGCGCTCGGCGCGGTCGCGCTGCTGGCCTTCGTATTCGTCGAATCCCGCAGTGCAGCAGCGATGTTCCCGCTGGCACTGCTCGGCAATCGCAACTTCGGGGCCACCCTTGTCTCCGCGTCCGGCCAGACGTTCGCGGCCTTCGCCGCGACACCCCTGATTTCGCTCTGGCTGCAGCAGCAGTTGCACATGTCGCCCATGCACGCCGGACTGGCCATGCTGCCGATGGCGGCGACAGCGTTTGTGGTCGCCGGCGCGTTCGGCAAACTACTGCACGATGTTTCGCCGAAATGGACGATCGGAGCCGGTCTGGTGCTGGTCGGCATCGGTACCGGCCTGCTCACCATCATTGACGTCGAATCATCTTGGGCCGCACTGGTTCCTGGATTCGTGGTGATCGGTGCGGGCATCGGCGTCAACGCACCCGCGCTGGTCGCGGTGGGAATGGCGGCGGTACCGCCGCAGCAGGGCGGGATCGCCGCGGGCGCGGTGAATACCGCACGACAGCTCGGTCTCGCTCTCGGAGTCGCCGTGCTGGGCACCGTATTCCGCGAAGTCGCCGATGACAGCCACCCGATGACATTGTCGCGTTTCGTGGATGGCTTGGACGCGGCCTTCGGCGTCGCGGCCGGAGTCGGAATCGTATTCGGCGTGATCGCATTCGGGCTGTTCCACCGTGAGCGTCCGGTCGCCGATGCCCCGGTCCAGCCGGAGACCGTCGCCGCCTGAGCCCCACCGGCGCAACCATCAGGCTAGGCCGGGCACCCTTTTGCACCAACCGGGCACTCCGCACACGCGGGCCCGGTCCGGCAACGGGGTGCCCGGCCGATTACTGCTGCGGCAGAACGGATTCGTCGCCTTCCGGGCGCGGGCCGGGGATGCGGCGGTCGGATTCGTCGATGCGGACATCGTTGATGCTGGCCTCGCGGCGCGACATCAGGCCTTCCGGGGTGAACTCCCACTGCTCATTGCCGTAACTGCGCCACCACTGGCCGGATTCGTCATGCCATTCGTACTGGAAGCGGACCGCGATGCGATTGCCTTCGAATGCCCAGAGGTCCTTGCGCAGTGCGTACCCATTTTCGATGGACCACTTTCGGGTGAGAAATTCGACGATGGCGGCGCGGCCGGTGAAGAATTCGTCACGATTGCGCCACACCGAATCCTCGGTGTATGCGGCGGCGACGCGCTCGGGATCCCTGGTGTTCCAGGCATTCTCGGCGGCCCGCACCTTGGCCTTGGCCGATTCCAGGTCGAATGGCGGCAGCGGAGGTCGCATTGCAATATCCTTCTCGGGGATTCGGGGTCAGGGGTTGACCGGGGAAAGTTCGGCGGGACCCCAGCGCAGCGGGCCCGCGCCGTGGATTTCGATCACTTCCGTAATGGCGAAGTCGATCGTGCACTGGGCCCCGGCGGTGAAGGTTTCCGGTGCCCAGGACAATTCGGCGGTTCCGCTGAGTTGGAGGGTTCCGCCAGTGGTCCAGTCCGGGATCAGGATGCCGCAGCGTGGGTTCACCGCGATGTTCCCGAGTGTCATGAACATCGAATTACCCTGGTAGTCAGGCCATCTCAGCCGAGTCGGCGAAAGCACCCGCAGGAAGCCGGGATTCCCGCCACGGTGGGAGGCGTCGGCATTTCCGTCGGTATCCGCGGTGGCGACGAAGAAGGCGTCCGCCGCGGCGATCAGTGCATGCTGCCGCGCATCGAGTTCCGTGCCATGCCGGGGCGCCGGCAGTTCGATATCGGGGCGGTACGATTCGATCTGCCTGCGCGAGATGTACTTCGGGCAGTTCGAATACACCTGATCGACAGTAATTTGTAGCCCCGCCTCCGTCGGAGCCGCGAATCCGTTGACGCGCATTCGCCTGCGCCGCTGAGGCTGCAGCGCGATCATACCGATCCGGACAGGGCGGGTCAGTGCTTCGTGTAGCGGATCTCCCACTGCCGGAAATGCATCGATTGCGATCGTCTCGGTATCAACGACGTGCACGAATCCCGGCGAACCGACCACCGCGCCTGCCCACATCCGTCCGTCGAGGTCCGCGGCCGCGATCACGACCATCGGCTGCTCCGCCAGGAAAGCCGTCGCGATATCCGGGATGTCGGCACGAATCATCCGCCCTACCCGGTCGGCGATCTGCGCCTGGCCCATTCGCTGCTGTACGGCGACCTCGCCCGAATGAAAGTGAGACATCACAGTGTTCAACAGCCTCCGGGCTCAGAAGAATCCACACGTCGGGGTGGCACCGCTGGGCGCGGGAGCGGATTCGGCACCCGTGGGTGCGTAGACCTCGAGGCGGATACCGTCGGGGTCGACGAAGAAGATGCCACCCGAGGCGACGCCCTCGCCGTGCGCGACCACCCCGTCGTGGGCGAAGCTCACCGACAGTTCACGCAGCAGCGCCTCGATCGAACGCACCTGTTCGATGGTGTCGACCTGGAACGAAAGATGGTGCAGACCAGGGGTTTCGGTGGAGAACGCGCCGTCGGACTGCTGCCACAGGGTCAGCACGAGCTTGCCGTTCGCACCGAGGAAGGCCCAACGCTTTTCGTCGTCGATGCTGGCCGCGAGCTGCTCGAAACCGAATGCGCGGCGGTAGAAGTCCACCGATCGGTCCAGGTCGGAGACGTTCAGGCCGATGTGTCCGGTGGCCAGTTGGGGCGCGATGGCCGTGGTCATGTGGTCCTTCTCGGAATTTGTAACTGTTCTAAGTAGCTTTACCAGTTAGAACATAACTATAAGCAAGTAGAACGTCAACCTCTAAAACGGAGTTAACCGGTTAGAACGGCGGTGGTTGCCTTGGCAACGAAAGGAAGATCGCTACCCTCAGGTATGCCTGATCCACGTCCCCACCTCGGTGAACCGCTGGCACTCGACCTGCTGAACACCCGATGGATCCAGGACGGACCGCAGGATCTGCTCACCGATGTCGCGGGCCTGGGCATATGGCTGACCTCGGCCGGACTCGACGATCGCGCCAATGCCGACCAGCGGACCCTGCAGGCGATACTCGCCGCCCGCACCGCCATCTACGACACCGTGAAACACACCTCACACACCGCGCTCAACGAAGTCCTCGACCACGGCCGGATCCGACGCGTGCTGACCGACACCGGCCCCGCCGAAATAGTCGACGTACCCGAAACCACCTGGCTCCCCGGCTGGCTCGCCGCCGACAACCTGCTGCGGCTACTGGCCGAAGCGCCGGACCGGATCCGCCAGTGCGCCCACCCGGACTGCGTCCTGTTCTTCTACGACACCTCGAGAAACGGCACCCGCCGTTGGCATTCGATGGCGAGCTGCGGCAACCGCACCAAGGCCGCACGCCACTACGCCAAAAAGGCCTGAGCTCAGAAGAGTTCGTCGAGCAGTCGGTAGTAGTCCAGTCGCCGCCGGTCCGGCTCGGCAAGCCCATAGGCGGCGTAGAACGCGCCCAGTTCGTCGATACCGAAGTCCTCGCGCAGGTCGCGATCGACCAGGGCCAGATCGCGGTACCGATCCGCGACACCCAAACCGCCGACGTCGATCAGCAGAGCGCCGACCAGCACATTGGACGGGGTGAAATCACCGTGCGCGACAACGAGATCCTCGTCCGGCGGACGCTCGGCCAGCAGCCGTCGGTAGATCTGTTCCGGTGTCTGCCCTCGATTGTCGTCGTCGAAGTCGTCGACATCGACCAAACCCTCGAGCACACGGCGGCGCGCCTGGGCCAGCATCACATCCAACCCGCCGTCGAATGGGCACTCGGCAACGGGCATATCGTGCAGCCGCCGCAACAGCGCGCCCATGACCGCGCCCACCGATGCTGTCGGTTCAGCGGCCAGACTCGGCAGACCCGCGTCGGCGAGAACCAGCACATCCTCTTCGAACACAGCAATCTCAGGTAGTTGAATCCCTTTGCCCCGCAGCCAATTCAACCGCGCACACTCGGCTGCGGCCTTCGGTCCCCGCTTCACCCAGTACGCACCGTCGACGTGCGCGACACCGCCGCTCATTCCCTCGTGTTCCTCCGACCACGCGGGCTCCGGACCCAGCACCGCGGCGACCTTCGGCGGCAAGGTCGTGGGCAGATCATCGAGCAGGTCGAGGGTGGTGCGGGTGGCCTCGATCAGCTCGGCATCCCCCTCGACGACGCGCAGTTTCAACGCCTCGGTGAGCCGTGCCCTGGCCTCGGGCAGTCTGCCCTGTTCGGCAAGGGCCTTGCCCAGGTGCTGCAGCGCGAAGGAGAGCACCTCGGAGTCGCCGGCTCGGTCCACGGCTCGGCGATACAGCGTCTCGGCGGTGACGATGTCACCCCAGTAGCGGTAGACATCACCGAGGTTGATCCAGACCGAGGTCCGGCGATAGTCACTATCGGCGAGTTCGAGGGCGCGATCGAGGTGATCGAGGGCCTCGGCGTAGCGGCCGAGCAGCATCAGCTCGATGCCGATCTTGCGGAATTCGGCGAAGTCGACCGGCCGCGCGGTCGCGACGCGAGCGGCCAGCTGCGCATGATCGACGGGAATCATGCGCAGCCGCTCATCGAAGCGGTATCCGTGATCGCTCACCAGCGTGTTCTCGGCACGTCGAAGTCGGCGCAGAGCGCGCGCCACACGTCACGCGGGTCGATGCCCGCCTCGATGGCGGCGGCGCCCGTCCGCCCGCCCAATGCCGGGATGGTGTGGTCCCTGAGCAGCGCATCGCCGCGGGACACACCGAACTCGGTGTGCAACAGCTCCTGGAACTCGGTCAACCGCACCGTATTCAAGATACTCGCGCCGCTGGGGGCCTTCACTCGGGCCGTTCGATTCGCGAACAGGCCTCTAGCGCGTCCGCACGCTGAGGACGTCGTGACAGATGCGGATCGGGTCCGCGACTTCCGCGATACCGGCGGCCGCTCGTTGCGCCGCGGCGGTGTAGTCGGGCGTGTCGAGCAGATCGAGGACTGCGGTACGCACCGCATCGGTGGTCAGGGGGCGGACCAGGATCGAACTGCCTTGGCGGGCAGCGCGATTGGCGAGTTCCCACTGGTCGCCACCGCCGGGTACCGTCACGATCGGCACACCGGCGAGCAGGGATTTCGCGAGCAGACCGTGGCCGCCGCCGCCCACCACGACCGACGCGTGGGTGAGCAGTTCGTCCTGACGGCCGAGTCCGGCGGTGGCCCATGACGGCAGGTCGGTGGGCGGGGTGTCGAGCATGGAAATAGCCACCCGGACGCCCGCTCCGTCCAATGCGGCGAGCACGGTTTCGACCATGCCTGCGACACCTGTATGCGCGGTCGACGGTGCGACCATGACCAGTGGCTCATCGCCGAGCGGTGGCTCGAGGATTTCCGGAGTCGGCTCCCACAGCAGCGGGCCGACGACGTGGGTGTGCTCGGGCCAGTCGGGGCGCGGCATCTCGAGGGCGGGCAGGGTGGCGATCAGGCGGGCCGCCGGGCCCGGATCGGCGCCGGGCAATCCGACGCTTTCGCGGGCCTGCTCGCGCTGACGCAGACCGCTACGAACGGCGCGCGCGGTCATGGTGCGCAACACGCCGTCACGCAGCCGGCCGCGCACCCCTTCCCCCGGCGCGAGGCCACTTCCGATGGGCGGTAACGCTTTCGACGGTAGGTACAGCGGATGTGGCGACAACTCGACCCACGGCACCCCGAGTCGCTCGGCGGCCATCCCGCCGCCCGCGGTCAGCACATCCGACACCACGAGCTCCGGCAGCATCGCGCTCAGATCGGGCAGGATTTCGGTCGAAATATGCGCCGCACGCTCATGAATGCGCTGACCGGCATCATTGTCGTCGTCGACGGTTCGCGGCGCGAGCCCCTTGAGCCTGCGCACCGCGATGCCCGCCTGCTTGGCGGCGTCGAACCAACGCGGTCCGGTGAACAGCACCGGATCGTCACCGGCGGCCAGGAAGCGTTCGCACAGCGCCAGCGCCGGAAACGCATGGCCGGGATCCGGCCCGGCAACAACGGCAACACGCATGCGGCCAGCCTGCCACATCGCTCTCGGAACTCGGTGTGGCGCGGACCGGGTTCGGGCGAGCACCCGATGCGGCCCGCGTTCATCGAAATGCCATTCGGAAGAAACCCGTCGAGCGCCGATCGACGACATACTGGTCTAGACCATTCCGCCTGGTGATCGACAGATTGGGGTCGAGGTGCCCGTCACCACCATCGACGAATTGCTGAACCTGCTGGCCGGATGCGCCGACGTCTGGGATACGCCCGACCGCAGCGGCGACCCCGTCGACATCTTGGACCACGACCTGCAATGCGCAGAGCTGCTGCGCCGATCCCATCCGGACGACGAGGAACTCCAACTCGCCGGACTCCTGCACGATATCGGCCACAAACTCGTCCCCGGCGACGATGCGGGCCACGGCAAACACGGCGCGGACGCGATCCGCGCACTACTCGGCGACCGGGTCGCCCGATTGGTCGAACTCCACGTCGTCGCCAAGCGCTACTTGGCCGCCACCGAAACCGCCTACACCCTGTCCCCCACCAGCCGACGCACCCTGGTGGCCCAAGGCGGTCCGCTGACCGAGACCGAAATCGCCGAATTCCGAACCGATCCCGACTTCACCTCCGCCATCGCGCTCCGCCGCGCCGACGACACGGGCAAGGTGGTCGGCCTTCGAGTCGCCTCCGTCGAGTCCTGGCGTCCAGTGCTCGAACGCGTCGCCCGCCTCCGCTGACCCAACCGATTTCAACACTTCCCCACCCATCCGTTACCCTTGCTCAGCAACACCGGTCCGGGTGGCGGAATGGCAGACGCGCTAGCTTGAGGTGCTAGTGCCCTTTATCGGGCGTGGGGGTTCAAGTCCCCCTCCGGACACCGAACTGTGGCATTTATGCCCCCAAAAATCGGGTCCGGGCATCGCCTGGACACCCTGTCCTGGCCGTACACCGCCACCTGCGGGTTTGCACCGTTCGGCGGTGGTCGATGTGACCGATGACACATTATCTGCGCTGATCCCTGCCTTCTCCTCCATCGGGCTCGCCGACTGTGGTGGCGGCGGAATCGGTGCCGGTCTGCCGATGGCGACCATGGAGCAACCACCGGCACAGACCGCGGTGTACAGCGTGCGGCCGGTCGACACCAACGGACGCGTGGTCGACAAAGCCGTTCTGCGAGTACTGGATTGGCACCCCGGTGACCTGTTGTCCTGGCGGATCACCGGGGGCTGATCGTGATCACCCGGCCCGGCTACGGCCGCCGCGGAATCACCAAGCACGGGCATCTATCCCTGCCCGCCCACGCACGGCGCGCCGCGGGCATCCAGCATCACGACAGGGTCCTGTTGGCCGCCGATCCTGATCAACGCCTGCTGGTGGTTTTCCCACCGCATGTCCTCGACGAGATGGCCGCCCGCCGCTTCTGCGAGGGGGTGGGACGATGAGCGCGCGCAGCGACGCCGACGTCGCCGCGGTCCGGATGATGATGGACCGGCTCAATCTCACCGTCGCCGAGCTCAGCGACGACACCGGTCCGACCACAAGCATCCCGACCTTCGGTGACTACATCCCAGTCGTCGCCGACAGCATGCCCGCGAGCCGGACTCGCGATCACTACCAGACATATTGGACGAAGATCCTTGCCCAGCCGGGGTGGGCCGAGCGGGCATTGAACGAGCCGACTGCCGTGGAGCTGCAGGGGCTGTGCGAGGTGATCAAGACCCAGCGACTGATCCGCCGCAACGGGCGAGACGGACGTGAAGTCGTGCGCGACGTCATCGACGCGTTGCGCCGGATCTACACCCACGCCGAAGACAACCGGATCATCGACCCGCGCGACAACCCGGCCGCCGAGCTCACCAAACCCCGGCGCACCCGATCCAACCGGCGTGCACTGCCCGAAGACCTCCTGAGCGAGATCAACCGCGTCGCCGCTACCACCGGCAACGACCCGCAGCTCGACACCCTGCTGCTGCGCCTGCACACCGAAACCGCCTGCCGCCGTGGCGGTGCACTGGCCTTGCGTCCTCGAGATCTCGATCCCGTGCAGTCGGTGATTCTCTTACGGGAGAAAGGCGGCACCGAACAATGGCAGCCGGTCTCGCCCACACTGATGCGGGCGCTGTGCCGCCACGCCGAACAGCGCGGAGCCGCACCGAACGAGCAACTGCTGCGTGCACGCAACGGCAAGCCCATCACTCGCCGTCGCTACAACTACCTGTTCGAGCGCCTCGGCCGATATCTGCCCTGGGTCATCACCCACGGCATCTCCATCCACTGGCTGCGCCACACCACAACCACCTAGGTCGAACGCCGCTACGGCGGCGCGATCGCACGCGAATTCGCCCGCCATGCCCTGGGCAGCGCCGGACCCACCGGCGTCTACACCACGGCAACAATCAACGAAGTCGCAACCGCGCTCACCCACCTCACCGGCGAACCCCACCCCCTCGCCACAACGGTCACGCCGACAATGAAAAACCATATGACGACATAAACGACGCGGTCAGGCAGATGGTCTGCCCCGAGGCCGGCGATAGCCACTGGGACGTACTCTTCGACATTTGGTCCACAGCGAATGCCGGTCTCTCGGGGCGACCCCCGGATATGCGCTGCCCGATCCGTGCTTTGAGCATCACCCACCGCGCGCACCGCAGGCAGTTCACCGGCGCGACCTCACCCATGGCAGACCCGTTTCGAGCGGCGCTGCCAGCCGCTCCCAACAGTCGCCCCAGGACTTCGTTTCACCGATCGTGCAGGACAGGACACAAGCCATAAGCGCGACAACATCAGGGTCGGGGACCGTGGGCAGCTGGATCGCCCGAATCCGCCTCAGCCCTCAGCCCTCAGCCCTCAGCCCTCAGCCCTCAGCCCTCAGCCCTCAGCCCTCAGCCCTCAGCCCTCAGCCAGGAAGGGACACCAATGCATCAGCACGCCAATACCTCTCGACAGCGGGTCGCTGAAGGTGTTGGATACCTCACCGAGCTTTCGTTGCAGGTACCAGCACCACAAACGCGCCGCTACAGCGCAACGGCTTGGGAGGGGGTCCCCCGCATGGACATCGACCTCACGTGTCCACACTGCCGCCAGCTCGACTCGGTTCAGAGTGTGCCCGCGTTGAATGCGGATGGTGTGTCGACCATTTCCGGAACGGACGTCTATTCCGGCGTTGGTGTGGCTTCAACTGGCCTGGTCCCGGTGTTCGGTACTGGCACGGTTGAGCGCACTCACACCACAACACTTGCCGAAGTATTGGCGCCGCACGCCGGCGGACTCGAGGCCCTTTTTCACAAATCCGGTCTCGTCGCAGATCAGGACACCGTCCGGGTCGCCGAGATGCTCCACCACATAGTCGCGGACATCGTCGCGCACCCCGTCGATGCCCCAGTCCGCCCATCTCAGCAGCCGCTGCATGCCGTCCGGGCCGGCTTCGCCAGCCTGCTCGGCCGGCGTCCACCGTTCTTACGCTCGAGACCGGCGACCAGCCCGCACACGTACTCATGGGCCCGGGCCCTCGGCTCGGCCCGCCGGAACCGGCCACCGATCCGGTCACACAACGAATTCAGCTCGGCCACAACATGATCCGATACCACGACCGAACGCACATTCTGCCGCACCCCGTCACTACAACTGCCGTTGCAGTATCAGCTCCCCGCATGCGCGGGGAGCACTCGGCGTGGTGGATGGCGGCGCTCTTCGAATATCGGGCCAGGTGCGCTCTTGGAAGATCGGCCAGCGCCCGGTCGGTCGTACAGGCACAGCGGCTGGACAAAATCACCGTGGTGACCGCCTCCGCACTGCGCGACGCCGCCGGCATCGGAGATGCACCGGTCTGAATCACCGTTCATGCGTAGCCGGCCTGTCGGTTTCGACCTCGGAGGCCTGCTCCGGCCGTTGCCGGGCCTGCTCGCTTATCCCGCGTGAGCGGGCAAGCCGAGGACGTGGTGTGCGATGTGGTTGAGGGTGAATTCGTTGCTGACCGGTCCCGAGCGCGACAGTCGCGCGTCGAGGTAGATGTCGATCATGCCGTCGCGGTCGTCCCACGCGGTGGCGCCGAGTACCTGCACAGCGTGGTCGGCGGCGTCGAACGCGACGTCGGCCGCGAGTAGTTTGGCGATATTGCTGTCCGATGCCGCAGTATCGCCGTCGATGCCCGAGTCGATCCGGGCCGCCGTGCGATAGACGACCATGCGAGCGGCTGTGAGACGTGCGTGCAGAGCCGCGAGGGGATGGGAGATCGCCTGTTCGGCCCCGATAGGAGTTGTGCCGGAAATTGTCCGGTTGCCGGCATGCGCGATGGCGCGACCGAGACTGTATTGGGCCGTTCCCGTACACACGGCCGCAGTGAGTGCCCGCTCGGCATGCGTGAACGGCCACATGGTGGCCAGTCCACGGCCTTCGCTGCCGACAAGTGCGTCGGCGGGCACTGTCACACAGTCGAATTCGAGCTGGAACTGGCGCACACCTTCGCGGAACCGCATCGGGATCTCGGTGGTCGTCACACCGGGCGCTCTCGGGTCGAGCAGTACCGTCGTATAGCCGGCGCCGAGGTCGCGACGGTCGGCACGACCGAATACCAGCACGCGATCGGCGACGTCGAGGCCCGAGGTGATCCGTTTCAGACCGTTCACGATGAATGTGTCTCCGTCGCGACGGATTTCGGTCTCGACGGCGAATATGTTGTGGCCGGCGTGCGGTTCCGTCGCCGCCATGCCCACATGCGTCGCCCCGGATGCCACCCGCGGCGTCCAGGTTTCGGCTGCGGCCTGCGGGCCCACGGTTTCGATCGCACGAGCGATCGCAGTGGACAGCACCGGCATCCACAACACGATCCCTTGTTCGGCGAAGGCCTCGAGAACGATTGCCATCCCGAGAAGACCACCGTCACCGCCTGCTCGGTCGGGTTCGAGGCCGAGCCCCGCCCAACCGTTGGCGCAGAACAGCGCCCACAACTCCGGATGCATCCGGCTGTGATCGATCAGGTGTCGGCGAACCTCCGTTGCTCGTGAACCGAATTCGGCTGCAGCGCTTCGCGCGGCATCCCGTAGCCGGGCATGTCCGGGGGCGAGTTCGAAGGCGGTGTTGGCGGTCACAGCTGTATCCATCGGTGATCCTGCACTCTCGACGTGAACGTACGCGAGCAGAGTAACACTCCGGAGCGGTGCTCCGCGTCGACATAGCTCTGCCGCTACGCTCTACGACCGCTCATTCCGTCACGTCGCGATGAGAGCATTACTCTGTACGACGTGGGTGTCCGAGACCGAGTTCTGCACGCGGCGCTGGAGTGCTTCAGCGAGGACGGGTACGAGCACACCACGATCGCCCGGATTCGGGAGCGCAGTGGCGTGTCCAATGGTGCGTTGTTCCACCATTTTTCCAGCAAGGAGGCGATCGCGGGAGCGCTGTACGCCGACACCATCGGGTCGATTCACGAGGGATATCGGCAGGTACTTTCCGACGGGCCGGACACGTTGGCAGATGTCGTCGACGGTTTCATCCGGCATCAACTGGAGTGGATCGAGGCCAATCCCGTCCGGGCGCGATTCCTGTACTCGCAGGGCCGGATCGACTGGTCAAGCGAGTACGGACGGCGAGTCCGATCGATGAACAGCGACATCGCCGAGGCATACCGCGACCGGCTCACTCCCCTCATCGCCCGAGGCGAGGTACGCGATCTACCGATGACTGTGATGGTCGCCATCGTCACTGGACCCGCACACGCCCTGGCCGCCCAATGGCTGGCCGGGCAGCTTCCGGGCGCTGTCGTCGATTTCGCCGACGATCTGATAGACGCCGCCGTCGCCGGTCTCCGCGGCGTTCCCGGCGCGGCCGGCGAACATGCCCCCCGCCGCGCCGAAGGCCGCGTGCGCGTGCAGTTACTGGATGCCGACGGAGCTGTCCTCGCGGAGACCGAGATCGGCACGAGCGTGAATCCGTCGGCCTGAAGCGCTCACTATCACGGAGTTTCGTCGCGGGTTGTGCAATTTCGCGGCGGAACGACATCGGCCGCCCGGGCCCCTGTCGACCTCGCGCACAGCGGGAAATGCTCGATGGCCGCTCCCCGCGACCATCGAGCGCTCGCGCTTTCCCGCTGTCAGGCAGCCGCAGCCGCCGCCGGGAAGAGCTCCTCGAAGGTGCCGTGCAGGACGCGATCTCGGATCTTCACATCCACATTGTCGAAGATCGAGTGCAGCGTCTGCTGCGTATGCCCGTAGGTGCCTTCCAGATGCGGGTAATCGTCGCCCCACATCACATTGTCGTAAGCAGTGTCCTCGATGACCTGCACGGCACTGACATCGTGCTGGAACGACGCGTACACCTGCTGGCGGATGATCTCACTGGGCAACCGAGACAGCCGCGGGCGCACGAACATTCCGTGCTGCCGATAGGCCTCGTCCATCCGGTCGCCGATCGCGGGCACCCAGCCGGCGCCGCCCTCGGCGATGAGAACCTTCAGATCCGGATGCCGGTCGAGCGCACCGCCGGCGACCAGGTGCGTGATCACCCGCATACCCGGGTAGGTCGTTTCCATGTAATTCACCACTGCGCCGCCGGGACCGCGGTAAACCACGTTCGCGGCGCCCGTTCCGATGTGGTACGCGAGCGGCAGGCCCAGACGCTCGGCCGCGGTCCACAGCGGCTCCCACAGATCCAGACCCCAGGCCCGGTCGTCATCGATCCCGCACGGGAAATACAAAGCGCGGAAGCCCAGCTCCGCCGCACGCTCCGCTTCGGCAACGGCATTCTTGACGTCTCTCAGGGGAACGATGGCCGGGGCGAAGATCCGGTCCTGCTTGGACATCACCTCTTCCAGAGCCCAGTCGTTCCACGCCCGGGCGACAGCGTTCTCCAGCTCGGGGTCGCGGATGTTGCAGGTCCAGAAGCCCATCGAGGGAAAAGCGAGCTGGTTGCGCACGCCTTCCTGATCCAGGTCGCGCAAACGGATCTGGAGGTCTTTGAAGCCTGGCGGGCGCATGGCGTCCATGAAGTCATTGAGCTGGCGGTCGATCTGCATGCCGTCGATGTAAAGGATCTCGTACTTCTCGCCGCGCTCCGAGCGCGGCGCACGATCCGCGAGCCGCTTCGGCAGACGCGAGGTCCATAGGTCCTCCGGCTCCATCAGGTGGGAGTCGCCGGAATGCGCCCAGATCTTTTCCTCATCGGCTTGCTCTTGAACAGCGGGCATCGCCTCGGTCATGTGCCTCTCCTCGTTCGAGTGACTGTCCGGCACGAACCCTCCAGCGGCCCGTACCGATATATTTTACAGCGTAACGAAAAGGAAGCGTTCTGTACAGGGAAGCCGGGGACACAGCGAAATTCCTGTCATCCCCAGCCGTGACCGTGGCACCGCTACCGCTGATCCGGCGGACCACCTCGGCGAACGACAGGGGCTGGACGCGGACAGTTTCAGGAGCCGAAGCGCCGTTCGATCGCAACGCCGACCACCGCCGGAACATAGATCACCAGCACTATCCAGGCCGCGCCCGTCGTCACTTCGAAGACGAACGCATTGCCGTCGGTGCGGATGCTGGAAACCTGCCCGAGTACTCCGTAGACCAGCCCGGACAGCCCCGCGGCGACGAAAGCGACACCGAGCCAGAAGACGGGAAGATCGCGCGCGGACCGATCCGCCCGGGCGCGATGGCGATGGCCGTCGATCGCGCCCCACACCGCTGCGGCCACCACGACGACAGCCAAGGCGAGCCATCGAGCCGCCACGCTGAACGGCGTCCAATACGCCACCGCGTACGCCAGACCGGTCCGGGCCAGCACATGCAGCACAGTCAGCGCCAGCGCGCGTGGGAGGAGAGCTGTGGTAATCGTGCGCCACGTCGAGATCCGCCCCGCGGCGGCCGCACTGCCGGAACGCGGTACCACCAGATGCTCGGCCATCAGATCGGATCGAAGCCGGAGACCAGCCAGTGGCCGTCGGATTCGGTCAGCCGCACCCGGACCGTACTCGCCATCGCCGACGGCCGCGGATCCTGAGCGGTGGTGGTGATCTGGTTGACGAATACGAGCACGACGGCGTTGCGGGAATCGGCCGAAACCACTGCCGCGCCGACGGACTGGGCGTGGGTATTCACCGACTTCTCCCTGGCGGTCGGGATGACGACATCCTTCGTGTACTTGTCGTAATAATCTTTGAAGCTGCCGGTCAGCTTGGACGAGGCCGACGCCAGATCCTTGTCCACCGTCGCCGCCTGGTAGGACAGCAGCGCGACCGTGGCGTTCTGGGCGATATCCGGTGCGTTCGCCATGATCGTCGCGGTGTCGCGATCGCTTCGATAGTCGTGGGCGTATTGCGTCGCGGTGAGCGCAACGAGGGCTGCGGCGAAGAAGGCGAAAACCGAGCATGCGATCCGCACAGCGCGCGGGCGCGCTTCGCTCGAACTCGGTGCACTGTCCGCACTTACCCGCGTCTCGGCGAGCTTGTCGGCGAAGGAGCGGCCGTATTCGTCCCACAGGGGCCACAACCAGCCGAGCAGCAACGGGACGGTGTCGACGAGATGAGCCACCTCCCGCAGCAGCGCTCGCGTGATTCCTGGTGCGTCCACCGTGCCTGCCGCTGTGGTGCGGATGCCGACGACCAGCTTGCCGATCGTCCGGCCCGTTTTTCCCTGGCGGTAGCCGGTATTCCACAGCACGAAGGCTGCGACGACGACCGTTGCCGCTGCGGATCCGATCCGCACGTAGATATCTCGCGGATCATCGAGCACGATGAGACACACCGCGGCCAGTGTCGCGGCCGGGCAGATCACGTCGATCGCGTAGGCAAGCACTCGGGCCCGCCACGACGCATTCGCGAGTTCGTTCTTACCCCGTGTCTCCGCGACCTCGGTCGCACGCTCGCCCTCGGTTCCGATCGGCTCGATGGCCGTGTCTTCCGGATCGCCGGATCGCGTTGTGCTGGCGTGATTCTCGAGCTCGACCGTCATGACGCCACGTACTCCATCTTCGAGATCTTCAGCCTGTCACCGTCGGGCGCCACGGTCACCCGGACCCGGAAGGTTCGCGGTTCCTCATGTGCGCCCGCGGAATTCGACACCTTCGAGTGCGCGGTGAGCAGAACCACGCCGCTTCCGTCGTCGTTGACGTATTCCAGTCCTGCTCCGGCGATCTCGGCCGTGGTCACGACTTTCGCCTCACGCACGGCACCGGCGAAACGCTGTGCCTGCGGGGCGAACTCCGCACGCCACTGCCCCGTGGCGTCGTCGAGGATGCGTTGCACGTCGTTGTCGGCCGAGTCGTAGTGCACGGTAAGGACATTGAGTACTTCCTGCCGCGCCGACTGCACATACGCCAAACGCCGGTCGCTCGCCGCCTGCGCTGTGCGATGGTGGTGCGCCAGGTAGCCGCTGCCGGCGGCCGCGGCCACCGCGACCAGCGCGGTCACCGCGACAACGGCGGTCAGCACCCGAACACGGGAGCGGGGCACCCGAGGCCCCTTGCCCGAGTGGGGCTCGCCCCGTCTCTGCGAAACATGATCCGGCACGTCCTGACTCACAGGGTTCTCCGGCAAGGTGGCGTCGTCATTCGCGTGGCCATCGGATCGATCCTGTGCCGAGGCAATCAGATCCGCTTTGGAGCCGTCCTCGTCGATCGAAGCGGCGTCTGCTTCGGCATCGCTCACCTTGCCGGGCTCATCATCGTCTGCCATGTCGACTCCCTTCCAGTGCTGGTGGCGATGTCGGTCTGCCGGTAGGTTCTTCCGTCCGCGCCGGTGTATGTGCCGTCCGTGCTGTAGGTTGCGGTACTCACCCCCGGCCCGGGCGGGCCGTTCGTCCCGGCGCCGGGGCCGGTGTACGCGGAGGGGTGGTATTGCGGGTTGTCCACATAGGCCTGCGACTCACCGAGCCACGGGTTGGTGCCCAGTGGGCGGTACGGCTCGTCGCTGTCGCACATCTCGACGGTCGGTGCGCGCTTACCGGGGTGTTCGGCACACGGATAGTTCCGCGCTCCGCGCACCGCGTTCTGATCCGATTGCGGCAGTGCGCAATACAGCGGCTGGACGGGCCGGGCCGGCTCGTCCTCGGCGCCGGCGTCTCGCCGCTGCGATGCCGGCAGGTATCCCACCGTGCACGGCGGTGGAACGTTCACACCGAGTTTGAAGGACATGAAGTCACCGGGGGTACCGTTCCTGTTCGGGTACGCCATGGTGTCCAGGGCCGCGGCTCCGGCCGGCAACAGCACCAGTATCTGTTCCAGTGCAGCGATGTAGGTGACCGCGACCTGTCCCAGACCGACCATATTGGCCAGCAGCACCGGCAAGGTGGGCTGCAGCTTCTCGAACAGCGCGGTGGCCTGGTCGGCCGCCGCGCGACCCTGCACCAGCAGATCCCGCAGCGTCGCATCGCTATCGGCCAGCTGGCCGGTGAGGGTCGCGACATCGCCGGCCCAGGCCCTGATCGACGCGTCGGAGGCGACGGTCGCATCGAGCACGGGCCCGGCGTTCTGGATGAGGCCCGTTACCGGCGTGATGTTTTCGCGGCCGTCCTTGCTGAGACCGTATGCCGCATCGAGCAGGCGGGCGATGCTGGGACCGGTGCCGTCGAAACCGCGGTAGCTCTCATCGATCAGCGTGTGCAGGTTGTCCGCCGGCAGCGCGGCGAGGCTGCGGTCGACTGTGTCGAGCAGGGTCCCGATATCCTGCGGCACCGTGGTCCGATCGACCGGTATGCGGCTGCCGTCGCGCAGGTAGGGCGACGCCGATGTGCGCGGTACGAGGTCGACGTACTGTTCACCGATGGCGGAGCGACTGTGCACATGCGCATCCACGTTCTCGGGGATCTTGGTGTCGCTGTCCATACTCAGCGTCACCACCACACCGTCGGACGAGGGCTCGATGCCGGTGACCCGCCCCACCGTCTTGCCACGGTAGGTGACATTCGCCGTCTTGTAGAGGTTTCCGTTCGTGACCAGCTCGATCGTGACCTGGTAGCGGCCGATTCCCAGCAGCGCCGGTATCTGAACGAACTTCAGGCCCATCACGGTGAGGGATACGACGGTGAGGATCGTGAACACCGTCAGCTGAATCCGGACCAATCGCGTGAGTCTCATCATCGGCCTCCGGAGACCGGACCGGTCAGGGGGTTCGGTGTGCCCAAACCCGGCTGCCTGTCTTTCGTGCGGCCCAGCGCCGTCTCGAGCGCCGTCAGCTGCCCCTCCACGGGTGTGCCCTGCAACAGCGAATTGTCGATGCGACCGAGGGTCAGGTCGATGACCGCACTGAGATTCGCGTAATCGCCGCGAATCCATTTGTCCAAGTTACGTTCCGGCCAGGGATAGGTGGCATAGATACCCAGTGACCGGGTCAGGTCCTGGCCCGCATCTCCCAGAGCCCGCAGCGCGGGCTCCAGGTTGCGGAGATTCTGCATCACGTCGTCACGGCTGGCGACCACCACGTCGTTGGCCTTCCGGGAGAAATCGCCGACCGCCGTGACAGCCTGTACGAGCTTGTCACGCTCGGTGTTCAGCACCGCGAGCGCGGGCGGGATCGAATCCAGCGCATGAGACAAGGTCTCGTTTTGACGGCTCACTGTCCCCGCGAGATGGTCCAGCCCCGCCATCGCCGCGATGATGTCCTGCTTCTGTTCGTCCAAGCCCTGCATGAAAGTCGACAACTGGGTAATGAAGTCCCGCACCGTTGTTTCCCGGCCCGACAGGGCGGAGTTCAGTTCTTTGTCGATCTGCTGCAGTCGCCCGATTCCGCCGCCGTTGAGCACTACCGACAGCGCCGCGAGAGTCTGCTCCGTCGTCGGATACTGCCCGGCCCGCCGCAGTGGGATCACATCGCCGCCGTGCAGCCGCCCGACCGCTGACTCGCCGGGCGGTGGCGACAATTCGATGTGCTGGCTGCCCAACAGGCTCGTCTGACCGACCTTGGCGACCGCGTTCTCGGGCAGCTGGACATCGCCGTTCACGCGGACGGTGACCACCGCATGCCACTGCTCGAGGTCGATGCGCGTGATCGTCCCGACATTCACGTCCGCCACTCGCACCCGCGAATTAGGTTGGATTCCAGCGACATTCGGCATTTCGATGCGTATCTCGAACGAACCGGCGCGCTGCCCCTCGGTCCCGGGCAGCGGCAGCGAGTTCACCCCACGCCATGCACCGCAGCCGGCCAGCACGATCGCACAGCTCACGAGTGCCGCGAGCCGCGCCGGCCGAAAGGCCCCGGTCCGTGCCCCGACGCTCATCGGTGTCCTCCCGGCAGCAGTCCCGCCAGACCCGTCCCGGGCGCGACGACGGCACCGGAGGGCGGCGGGCCGTCCGGGTACGGGTTCAGCGCCGGTTCGCTGTAGTCCACCTGGTCGGGCCGGGCGTCCACACCGTCGGCCATGTTGACGCCGACCGGCGGATAATTGAACTTCAGACTCTGCAGCACCGGACCGAGGTATTGCACGCACAGCTTCGCCGCCTCGGCGGCGCCCAAGCGGCTGGCGGCCTGTACGGCACCGCAGATGAACTGCAGCGGGTTCTGCATCTGGGTAACGGCCAGCGCACCGGTGAGAGCCCCCTGAGCCGGGTTGTAGATGTTGTTGAAATTTCCGAACGCGTTCGGAGCCACGTGTAACAGGTTCTCGATTGCCGGCTTGCTCTGGTTCAGCGTGGTGGTGAGGGTCGTCAAAGCATCGGCGGCGTGCTGGACTCCGTCACGGTTTTCGCCGATGAACGTCTTCAGATCGTTTGCGACACCGTCGAGTTGGACCAGCGCGTCGGAGAGGTCGTGGTCGGTTCCCGTCAGCAGACCGCTCACCGATGCGAGATGGCCGTTGATCTCGACGATCTGCTGACTGCTCGCGGCCAGTGCCGAAACGAAGACCTGGAGGTTGCGCACGATGCTGAACAGGTCGTGACGGCCGTTGGACACCGTGGTGAGAGCGTCGGACAACTGGGTGATCGTCCGGTGCAGACGGGCGCCGTTACCGTCCAATGCCTCCGCACCGGAGTTGATGAAGGAACCCAAGGGACCGTTCGGCTCGCTCGGGGTCGGGCCGAGAGACGAGGCGAGGCGATCGAGTTGTTTGCGGAAGTCGTCCCATTCCACGGGCACGGCGGTGCGGTCGATCGGTATCACCGCGTGGTCCGAGAGCTCCGGGCCTCGCTCGTAGGCTGGAGTCAGCTGAATCGCACGCGCGGAGACCAGTGTCGGAGACAGGATGACGGCCTTCGCGGTCGCGGGGATCTTCACCGAGGACTTGTAGTGGAAGGTGACCCGCATCTTGTCGCCATCCGTGCGGATCTCGTCGACGGTGCCGATCTTCAACCCCAGCAACAAGACATTGTCACCTTGATACAAGCCGTTGGTGTTGCTGAAGTAGGCGACGACCGTCGTTCGGGTCAGACACTGGTACACGCGCGCTCCGACCAACGCTACGGCGCAGACCGCGATCACCGCCCCGATGCGGAGCGCAGTGCGCCGCGTTATCGTGACGCGCCGCAGGATATCGATCATTGTCATCGCAATCACCTGGGTCCGGGGATCGGAAGCGTAGGTACCGGGGGGAATGTCGGGAACGGCGGGGGCGGTGCGGCGGGCACCGGCGTGTTCGGGCCAGGTGCGGTGCCCTCGGGTGGCACCGTGCCCGGTGGGCTGTTGTATCCGCCGTCGATCTTGTAGGTCGGGCCGCCCAGGATCGACGGGTCCATCCCGGCGTCCTTGAAGGCCGCGTCGATGAACGGCTGTAGAAACTGCCCGGGCAGCAGGTTGACGATGTAAGCCTTGAAAAACGGCCCCGACGCCACCGACTCGCCGAGGGACAGCGCGTACTGGCTCAGCGGCAGCAGGGACTGCTGGATCTCGGACCGGCGCTTATCCAGCAGGTCGAGGACATTGTCGAACCGATCCAGGACGGGGCCGAGTTGCTCCCGGTTGTCAGCGACCAGCCGCCGCAGTTGCTGCGACACCTGATTCAGGTTGTCGAGCAAGGTCGCGATCGCGGAACCGCGCGCATCCAGGCCCGCCAGCAGGGTGTTGCCGTCGACAACCAGCCGATTCAACTGGTCGCTGCGCTTCGCCAGCACCTGCGTGACTCCGGAGGCGTGCGAGAGTAGCTCGGTGAGCATCCGGTCGCGGCTGTCGACCGAATCCGACAGGCGCGCAACGCCGTCCAGCGCGCCGGCCAGATCCGGCTGCACCGCGTCGACGCTCGAGCTCAGCACGTGCAATGCCTGGGTGAGCTGGTCGGTCTTCAGCCCACTGATCGACGTCGTGAGATCCCCGAGCGTGTCCGGCAGGACATAGGGAGTCGAGGTGTGCTCCAGACCGATCACCGAATCCGGGCGCAGCGCCGCGGTGCCCCGCGGGCGCAATTCCATCATCTTTGAACCCAGCACCGTCTTGGTCTTGATGGCCGCCTCGGTCTGATCGCCGAGGCGGACGCCGTTCGCGGTGAACCGGACCAGAATTTTGTTGCCGCTCAGGTCGAGGTTCGTCACCTGTCCGACCGTGACGCCGGCAACCTCCACCGGGGCGCCGGCCCGCAGCCCGGCGGCCTCCGCGAAATACGCCTCGTATTCCCGATGTGCGGCCAGGTAGGGGACGTGGTCGTAATTCTGCGCGCTCAGCACGCCGGCGATCACGAGAACCGCGCCGATCAGGCCTGCGCGGAACGAGTTGGATTCCAGCATTCCGTTCATTTCGGTGGAGTACATCTTCCTGCGCGTTGGCCGACAACATCGATATAGACCGGATCGCCCTTGGGGCCGTTGACCTTCAACGTCGCATCGCACAGATAGAACGAGAAGAAGTCGCCGTAAAGACCCAGTCGGCTCAGGCGTCGATATCTGTCCGGCAATTGCGACAACAGATTGTCCACATAGCTACGATCGTTGTCGATGTTCGTGCTGACCCGACCCAATTCACCGATGTCGGACCGGATCGTCCCATGCGTTGCGTCCAGCAGTTGGGCGACCGAACTCGACACGCCATCGATATGGGTCAATGCAGCACCGATCGGATCCGTCTGCGCGGAGATTCCGCTGACCACCTTCTGCAGATTGTCGATCATCGAATCGAACTGACCGTTCTTGTCATCGATCGTTCCGAGCAGGGAATTCAGGTTGCCGATGACACTGCCGATCAAGGCGTCGCGGTCGGCCAGAGCCGAGGTAAGACTCGCCGTGTGGGCCAGAAAGTTCGAGATGTCCGAATTCTGACCTTGCAGCACCGCTATCAGTTCGCCGGACAATTGATTGACCTGGTCCGGGTCCAGCGCCTTGAACAAAGGCCTGAATCCTCCGATCAGCGCGTCGACATCCAGCGCCGGAGTCGTCTTGTCCACTCCGATCGTCGCACCCTTCGGTAGCGGCCGAGACGATCCAGCCCCCTGCGTCAGCTCCAAATACCGGTCACCGACGAGGTTTTCGTAGCGCACCACCGCATGTGTACCGTCGGTGAGCACCACATTCTTGGCGACCGAGAAGGTGACCAAAGCCTTCGAGTCGTCGACTACCGAAACACTGCGCACACGTCCGGCCTCGACTCCCGCGATCCGTACGAACTGACCCGCTCGCAAACTCGAGACATCATTGAAAACGGCACGGTATTCGGTCTCGCGATCGAACCTCAAATTGCCGAACACAGTAACGATGGCGAACAGAAAGAAACTCATCGTAGCGATGAACACCGCGAATTTCACGGCCGGCCCGGTGATTCGCATCAGCGACTACCTCCAGGCAACGTGAAACCGAACATGAAATCGACGATCGTCGGATTCGCCGGGCGCGGATGATCGGTTCCCGGACCGTGGAGTGGAGCTCCATTGTCAATTCTCAGATACGGCGCCGGATATGTGTCCCACGTGGCAGGTGGGTAACATCCGGGCGTACCGTGGGGACCGCCCTTGCCCGCCACCACGGGCAGATTCTCGGGGTACTTATACGGATCGTCACCCAGCAACAGACCGGCATCCAACCGCACCGAATAGTTCGTGACGTCGATCGTATCGGCCATATTTTCCGCATCCATTGCGCCGAGGTGCAGCATGCAGACGAACTCAGGGCTGTATTTGCTCAACAGCGCAGTCGTAGGCGTCAGCAACCGGAGCGTGTCGATGATTCCGCTGCCGTTGTCTCCGAATATCGTCCCACCGCTGCGCCCCAGAGCCGCCGCGGAGTCGAGCATCCCGTCCAGATCATCGCGACGGGCGACGACCGTATCCGAGGTCACCGACGCGTCTCGGAGAATCGTCATAAGATTCACGCCCGCATCACCGAGAGTGGTTGCCGCATCGGCCGTTCCGCGCAGATCGGCCCGCAGCGCGGGCAGCTGCGGATTGAGCGCTACCAGCAACGCATCCGCATCGGCGAGAGTTCGGCCGAGCTGCGCTCCCCTGCCGCTCAACCCCTCATCCAGCGCCGCCAGGGTGGCGCTGAGCTTGTCGGGCTCGATCTGATTCATCACCCCGGTGAGGTCCTGAAATACCGTATTGACCTCGGTGGATACGTTTCGCGCGGGTATCGCCGCGCCGGCGCTCAGGTGTGACCGCGCCGGGCTCTCGGGCACAACGAGCTCGATGTACTTCGAACCGAAGACTGTGGTCGGCTTGATCTCGGCCGCGACGTTCGCGGGAATGAGCGTCACCTTGTCGGGCTCGAGCTCGATATTCACCGTCGACTTCCCCGCTACGAGGGAAACCGATTCCACGGTTCCCACTGCGACGCCGTGCAACTTGACCTTGGATCCGGGCTCCATGACCAAACCGGATCGCTCCGAGACCACCTGCGCATGGACGACCGAGTGAAACGCACCGCGGAACGATGCCAGGCACAGCCAGACGACACCGAGCAGTGCCGTGAGCAACAGGACGCCGGCGCGCAGCACGGGTGGTTTCTTGTACCTCCCCTGCCGCGACTTTCGCAGAAATGCCACAGAAATCGTCCTCATCCCGCCAAGTCGAAGTTTCCGGACGTGCCGTAGACAGCCAGTGACACGAGCAGAGTCACCGACACCACGGCGATCAGCGAGGCTCGTACAGCACGCCCGACAGCGAATCCGACTCCCGATGGACCGCCCGAAGCGTGGTAGCCGTAGAAGCAGTGGATCAGCATGACGGATATCGACATCACGATCGCCTGCAGAAACGAGAACATCAGATCGGCCGGTCGCAGGAACGTATAGAAGTAGTGGTTGTAGACGCCGGCCGACTGGCCGGCGATATAGGTCGTGTACAGCTGTGCGGAGAGAAACGACATCAGCACTGCCATCGAGTAGACCGGGATGATCACGATCAGGCCGCCGATGACGCGGGTGGATACGACATAGGCGATGGACCGGATCGCCATGACCTCCATCGCGTCGATCTCCTCGCTGATGCGCATCGCTCCGATGCGCGCGGTCGCACCCGCACCGATGGTGGCTGCCAACGCGATTCCGGAGGTGACCGGTGCCGCGATCCGCACATTGATGAATGCGGCGAAGAATCCGGTCAACGCTTCGACCCCGATATTGCTGAGAGACGCGAATCCTTGGATGGCCAGGAGCGCCCCGGCCGAGAGAGTCATGAAGGACACGATCACCACCGTGCCGCCGATGATCGCCAATGCTCCTGTGCCCATGCCCATTTCGGCGACGATCCGGAGCGTTTCCTTGCGATAGGCGGATAACGCATGCCCGATCTCTCGGAAAGTGCGGAAGTAGAACACGCCGTGTTCACCGACGAGACGAACACTGCGCCCCGGGCCGGACAAACGACGAAAGTACCTCGGATACCTGCTGCGGACGGTGGCGATATTCGACATGGCGCTATCGCACCGTCGCTTTCACGCCGATGGCGGTGACGACGACGTTCACCGCGAACAATGCCATGAACGCGTAGACGACGGTTTCGTTGACCGCATCGCCCACGCCCTTCGGACCACCCTTCACATGTAATCCCATGTAGCAGGCCACCAGTGCGGCCACCAGTCCGAACAGTCCCGCCTTGATCTCGGAGATGACGACCTCGGGAACACCGGTCACGAAGGTGAGGCTGGCGACGTAGGACCCCGGCGTCACGTTCTGCACGAAGACCGAGAACAGGAAGCCGCCTACCAGCCCGACCGTCACGACCAGGGCGTTCAACAGCACTGCGACGAGCGTCGAGGCGTAGACACGGGGCACGACCAACCGGTGGATCGGATCGATTCCGAGGACCCGGACAGCATCGATCTCCTCCCGGATGGTTCGCGAGCCGAGATCTGCGCAGATGGCGGTAGCACCGGCGCCGGCAACGATGAGCACCGTCACGAGCGGGCCGACTTGTGTCACTACCCCCAGCCCGGCACCCGCACCCGACAGATCCTGCGCGCCGAATTCGACCAGCAGGATGTTCAACGTGAAGATCACCAGAACCGTAAAGGGCAGGGCGACAAGCAAGGTCGGCACCAGCGCGACACGGACCAGAAACCAGCCCTGCTCGAAGAACTCGGCCCATTGGAACGGCCGGCGTACCGCACAACGCGCGGTCGTCGCGCACATGTGGAAAAAGTCTCCCACTGCCCGCATGGGGGTATCGAGCGGAAGCCGCACTGTCCCTCCTTGTCACTGAAATGTGCGCCCAGTCACACAATCGGCGCTCATCCTGACATATTATTTAACTGTTTGCAATAGCTGTGCTACCCGACAGCATTCGGCCACTCGACCAGCAGGCGAGGCGGGCCTCGAGTAACTGAATCAAGGGACGCTCGGAACACGTCTCACCGAAAATGCTGTCCCGCAGAATATTTAGGACAATTTCTCGGTTTAACCTCCCACCGCGCCCGGACTCTCCGGTCGGAGTTCGAACCGTGAACCTGAACAACCGACCACCTATACGCGGTTCCAGCACATCCATCGCTAACTGATTCGACGGCACAACACTTCCCTGTGACGACGTTTACAGATATATGATCTGATCGATTAGGCGCGATTCAGGCTTTCCCAGCGGCGGGGTACGGCACGGCCGAACACCCGCACCTGGTTGCGTACAGCGTCACGATTCCGCCGGTCGCGAGACGGGATATCCGAGCCGGATAGTCACTCTTGCAAGAGATTTCACGTAATCAATGAGAGCTGGAGAGCAAATGACCTTCGATCTGGTGAGCCCCATCGAGCAATTCGTCACCGCCCTCGCGTATGTGCTTCTGCGAGGCCAACTTCCACCGACTCCATGAGCGGCACCATGCGGACCCCGCATGGAACCGATCCGAATCCGGCCGGTTGTCCGGACGAGATCACCGCGACGCAAAGGAGGGCCCGCATATCGCGGACCCTCCTCGCAACGCCGAGCCTGAGACTACTCGGTCATCGGGGGCTCCCGTCCTGCTTGCCTGCGGCCGGCGGCGCACCAGCGCGAATCATGTGTTGGGCTGCCCGCCAACCGAAGACGAATGATGCTCCGATGCTGGCACCCGCGCCCGGATAGGTCCGGCCCACGACCGAGGCCGTGCAATTGCCGGTGGCGTAGAGACCGTCGATCACCGTGCCGTCGGTGTGCAGGACCCGCGCGTCCGCGTCGGTGACAAGCCCGCCGCACGTACCCACGTCGCCCGGATACAGCGCCACGGCATAGTACGGCGGCCGATCCACCGGCGCGACACAGGGATTCGGCCGCACCCGCGGATCACCGTAGTACCGATCGTAGGCGCGTTCTCCCTTGGCGAAGTCGGGATCCTTGCCGTGCGCGGCGGCGGCGTTGTGTCACGCTGTGCGGAGAGCTCTGTCAGATCAGTCACTATCGGCCTCCTCTGTGTTCTAGGCCACTTTGTTAGATAGTGATTACTGTATAGCGACCTGCGGTAAGGTCTGTCAATGTCCGAATGAAGAACCCTCCGACCGGAAGCGGGGACGAAGTGGCGGTGGACGGCATATGACCACCGGCGCCGGTCGCACCACGCGCGGCCGTCGGACCGGCGACGAAATCCGCGCCCGGTTGCTCGATTCCGCGCGCGAGGTGTTCGCGGAGCAGGGCTATGCCGGCGCGTCGACCAAGGAGATAGCGCGGCGGGCCGACGTCACCGAGGTGCTGCTCTTCCGCCATTTCGGCAACAAGGCGGGCCTTTTCGACTCCGCTGTCCTGGATCCGTTCGAGACATTCGTCGACCGGTGGACGTGGCATTGGTCCCATCACGGCCTCAGCGGTGAATCGGTCGAAGAATTGGCTCGCGACTACGTGACGCTGCTGTACGAGTTCTTCGACGACAACCGCCAACTCGTCACGGCGCTGCTCGCGGCGCGAACCCACCATCCGGCCGCTGCTGAGCGGATCGAATCACTGTTCACCCGGTTGGAACGAACCGTCCGCGACGGTGTCGCGGAGCACGGCCTGCCCACCCGCGACCCGATGATGACGGTGCGCCTCACATTCGGCATGGTGCTGTCCGCGGTGATTCACGCGGATCTGCTGTTCGTCGGCGGCTCCGCCCCCGCGCGCGCGGACGTGATCACCGAGCTGACGTACTATGTGCTGCACGGCATTTCGCGTCGCACCGGCTGAAGCTGCGGAGAAATTCGCCCCATCCTCCTCACGGCGACTGAATTCTGGGTTCCCGATGACGACGCTCCTCGGCCGCCACGGAGAACACGATGTGCGCCTCGCGCACCACCACCCCCTGCCCCACGGTGCCGACCGTCACGGGCGAGAGACGCAATTCGGTCAACTCCGGCAGTTCCTCGATCATCCATGCCGTGCGCAGAATCGCATCGACCACACCGTCCACGTCGAACGCCTCGAGCAGTGGGAAGGCTCGCACCGAACGCACCATCCGCGCGGCGTCGAGGTCACTGACCGGCGTGATGTGAAATGCGACGTCTCCGAACAGACTGATCGGCTCACCGAGCACTCCGAAAGCGATCAGCGGGCCGAAGGTCGAGTCGCTGACGATCGAGATGGTGACTTCCGGTCCCGAGACACCGTGGTCCGGCTGCACTGCCAGCCCGACGGCATCCAAGAGTTCGGCGACGTCGGCCTCGGCGGCGACACCGACCCCGGCTCGATCCACGACGGCACGGACCCGAGGCACATCGATACCTTTCGGCTGCTGCTGCACACCGGCGGGCTGGCGGCGCCAGAGCCCATAGGCGGTCGCCCGCCCGAGGGCGCTGGCAGCAGTCTCGGGGAAGGTGTAGCTGGGTACCGACCGTCCGCTCACCTCCGGTGCCGACAAAACCCCTTCCACCCCATCGAAGCTGGCGACAAGAGTCTTGTGGGGCGCGACCGAACCGGCGCGCACCAATGCCGTAGCGATAGCGTCCGGGTTCTGCGCCAGCGGTGGGGTGAAAAGCGCGATGACGGAATCGACTCCGTCGTCTTCCAGAAGCGCCCGCACCGCCGCCTCGTACCGATCGGCATTCGCTCGGGGAGTCAGGTCGAAGGGATTGTTCGCTTCGCCGCTGGGCACCAGCTCGCGCAGTGTCGCCAGCGTCGCCTCACTCACGACGGCCAATCGCAGACCGGCGGCCCGGCTGGCGGCCGCCGTCAGCACACCCGGCTGGCTGGCATTGGTGACGATTCCGACACGCTCTCCCCGCGGCACCGGCTGGTGCTCGAAAAGCCTTGCGACGTCGAACATCTCGGCGAGCGTTCGGGTCGCGACAATCCCGGTCTGGGAGAACAGTGTATCCGTCACCGCACCCCGATCGATCGTGCGCATATCGACGGCCCCACCGAACGACGGCTGCACCGCACTGGTTACGGTCACAATGGGCTTCCGAGCGCTGACCCGCCGCGCGAGGCGAGCGAACTTCCTTGCGTTGCCGAATCTTTCGAGATCCAGCAGCACCACCGAGGTGGCCGTGTCCTCTTCCCACCACTGCAACAGGTCGTTCGGTGAGACGTCCACCGAACGCCCCAGCGACGCGAAGCTCGACAATCCGAGACCGATCCGGCAGGCGTGCTCCAGAACCGCGAGGCCGAGGGTGCCCGACTGGCTCGCCACAGCCACGACTCCGGGCGGCGGCAGCGACACGGAGAATGTCGCGGCCAGGCGCCGCGAACCCTGCTGCGCGAGAATCCCCATGCTCGCGGGCCCGATCACGCGCATCCCCCGGGCACGCGCGTACCGCACCATATCCCGCTCGGCGGCGCGACCGGTCTCGCCCAGCTCACCGAATCCGACGGACACCACGATCACCGCGGCCACCGCGGCGGCAGCGCAGTCGCGCATGATCTCGGGGACGAGGTCGGCGGCGACCGCGATCACGACGAGGTCGATCGGTTCGCCGATCGAACCGACGGTGGGGTGGGTGGGCAGCCCCATCACGGCCGGGATGTTCGGGTTGACCGCATAGACGCGCCCCGGAAACCCATGCGTCACCAGGTTTTTCACCACGGCGCGCCCCAAGTTGTCCGTACTGAGGCCCGCTCCGACCACGGCAACGGTGCGAGAATCGAAGATCCGCTGCATCGACGAGCGAGTCGACAGATGTTCCCGGCGGTCCGAGCCCGCGACCACCTGCGCCCTGGGGTGAATCGCGATGTCGGCGTGTATCACCGAGCCGGGCGGCCCGAATTCGACGAGATAACCCGAACTCTCGAGCGTCCGGATCATGGCGATGTTCTCGGCGAGGATATCGGCTTCGAGCACCGTGATCCCGCTGTCGCGAGCGGCTGCGGCGATGTGCTCGAGCAGCAATCCGCCCAGCCCGTTGGACTGGAACTCGTCTGCGATCGTGAAGGTCACCTCGGCACGGTCGTCCCTGCCGGCGATTCGCGCGAAGTCGCCGACACCGACCGCTCGATTCTCGTAGATCGCCACGAGCGCCACCTGATCCCGGGCCTCGAGGTCCATGAATCGCGCCAGACCTGCGCGATCCAGCGTCACGACCGGCCCCAGCATGCGCATCGAGACGGTGCGGCGCGACAGTCGATGACTGAAATCGACTATGAGATCCAAATCGGAGGCGTCGAGGCGCCGCACGAGCACCGAACGTCCGTCCCGGAGCAGTCCCGGTGTTCCCTTGTCCGCATCGTCCTCATCGTCTGCCACGCCGTCGCCTCTCGATCGGAGAACCTCGCACGACTCGGGCGCTCACCCCCGCCGGCGAGGGTGAGCGCCGTCCTCAGAATTCCACCAGGATGGTGTCGCCCGCCGTCCGTACCGATCCGGACAGACCCGTCGGAACATCGACGATCCGCGCGGTCCGGGCAGCGGTGGCCGAGACGACCAGATGACCGACCTTATCGCGGACATCCCATTCCGCGCCGTCGACTCGCAGCACCTCCGGAGCGTCGGGCCGAGCCAGCGCGAGTGCCGGACCCAGGAAGGCCATCAGGGTCGAATCGACATTCGCGGCAGCCAATTCGGCATGGGCATCGGGCCGGGCCCAGATCACCCGCACCTTCTCGAACACTGCCGCGAGGTCCGGGTTCTGCGCCTTCACCGAACCAACGGTTTCCGCGCACAGGCCGATCACCACCGTGATCGGCATGCGAGCCAGCACCGAAAGGAATCGCGCCGAGTCCCAGTTATAGGTTTCGGCGGGGGTGTAGGTCGCACCGATCTGCCGCAGCGCTCGAATGACCGGGCTCAGCCACGGGCCCTCGTGGTTGGGCGTGGTGATCAGTACGTGGTCGTCGGCGCTGATGCCCGCGGCGACCAATTGTTCGTGCGCCCACACGACATCGCGTTCCAGATCTTCCCAGCCGATCTCATAGTCGATGAATCCCTCCCCCGCGCGGCAGACACCGATGCCGTAAATGGGGGACCGAGGAAGCCTGCGAGCCGCTTCCATCATCGTCTTGCGTGTCATCCCTTGACCGTCCTCGGGAACTTGGCCACGCTCGAGCTGTACTGAAGGATCTCCTCCACCGTGAGCATGGTGATATCGACGCTGACGTGCAGCTCGGACTCCAGGATCGCGAGCAGCCGTTGTTCGAGCTCCTCGACGTCGGCGGTTCGCTCGGGCGCGTAGCCGACGCGCAGGCGCAACCGGGTCATCGGGTCGGTGGACCGGATGATCTGGAACATGCCGTCGGTCAGTTCCGGCTGTGTTTCGACGAGCCGCCACACATCGCCCACCACGATCGCCTTACCGCCCACGACCGTCTCGTCGCCGCGGCGACCCGCGAACCACATCCGGGCGTGTGTCCGGCCGCTGGGCGACGGCTCGCGGGTCATCCGCACGAGGTCGCCGGAGCGGAACCGAATGTAGGGCGCAACGCGGTTGTCGAGGTCGGTCGCGATCAGCTCGCCGATCTCCTTGTCGCCGACCGGCCGGTCGGTCACCGTGTCGACCACCTCGGGAAGCATGGTGTCCTCCCACAGGGTGAAGCCGTCGAGTTCCGGTCCCTCCCAGGCAGTCCCGGTATCACCGGCACTGGTGTAGGTGACGATCTTCACGCCCCAGTCCTCGGTGACCTTACGCTTGAGCGCGGCTCCCATCGGCTGTCCCGCGAAGGCGAAGAACTTCACCGACGCGAACGCCTCGCGCAGATCGTATTTCGCCTCGAGCTTCTCGAACTCCATGATGGCCGGTAGGTGCACTTGCATGTACGCGACCTTGTGCTTCCGGATGGCCCGCACCAAGGCCTCGCCCTGTCCCAGCCAGCTGTCGGCGAACACCGGGGTGAGCCCCATCGCGAGATAGAAATCGTCCCAGTAATTGCGGAATGTCCCGACCGGGACGATCACCCGGTCACCGGGCCGCAGGCCGTGCACGTAGAGATCGCGGGCGGAGATGGCGGGCAACGGCGGCGCGTCCGTCCAGACCTCCGGCAGGGGTTCGGGCTCCGATGTCGTACCCGAGGTCGTGGTCACCGAGGTCAACGCCTTCGGGTCGACGCACAGCAGACCGCCGTACGGGTCGCCGGTGCGCGCTCGGAATGCCTGGATATCGGCCTTGGTCAAAGTGGGAATCTTCGTCGTGAAGTCGTCCAGGGTCTCGATATCGTCCGGCGAGACACCGGCCGCGGTCCAGAGCTCGCGGTACAGCGGCGAGTTGTCCCATGCGAACCGGACCAACTCCACCACTGCGGCTTCCTGAGCCGCCCTTATGGCGTCGCGGGAAGCCGTCTCCACATCCGGCTCCAGGAACTCGTGAACATCGCCGTCGAGTATCCCGCGCGGGTCTTTCAGCCCACTGATAGTCAATGTTTCCTCCATCGCCGAGGCGTCCGCACGCTCGATCTCCGAACGGGCCCCTTGCCCGACCGCCGACCGCGGCGTGATCCACCACACACAGCATACAGCATAAATATTTACCTATATTCAGGCCGGGTGGCCCGCGCACAACCTCCGGCACCTGCGAACACCACCGGCCCGGCCGTCACTACCTGTCGGGCCGAGGCGCTCCGGAGAGTGCGAGGAAGGTCTCCACTACCGCCGCGACGTCCACGGCGGTGCCGCCGGACGCACCGGCCGACCACTGCAAGACCACCGTCAACGCGCCCAGAAATGCCGCCGCCAGCACTCGCGGGTCGACATCGGCAGCGAATTCCCCTCGCGCGCAAGCCCGTTCGAAGACGGCGACAACACGTTCGTTGCCGGGGACGATCACCGTCCGCTGCACGTGGGCATACAGTTCCGGATGCCGGGCGGCCTGACCGGCGAAGGTGAACAAGACCTGCAGCCCGGGCCACGCACCCGGCCTGTCGAATGCCTCGATCAGAAGGCCCAGCTCCTGCCGGAGATCGCCCAGATCAGGAACGTCGGGCCACGTCGCGATCGAGGCCAGCGCATCGACGATGAGCTCCTGCGCGCTCGACCAACGGCGGTAGAAACCGCTGTTGCCGACTTTCGCGCGACGAAGGGTGGCGGTGAGACTGAAGGCGTCGACACCCGAGGAGATGAGTTCGGCCCTGGCTTCCCGTAACACCCGCTGCTCGACGGTGGCGTCCGATGGACGGCCGGTGCGCCGAGGTTCGGCGTCCGACGATCGAGCCGGTGTCCGAGTCGCCATCCGTCGACTCTAAGTCATCTCACCGCGACACTGCGGCCACGCAGGAGCTTTCGCCGGTCACCGATCACCAGCGGCGACGTTCACCGTTCCCCGGAACCGACTCGCCCCACGCCATCCAGACGTCGGGGACCCGGGTGTCCGAGACCCGGTGAATCCGGCCCTCCTGCTGCGGGTTCGGAATCCGCCCGAGGCCCTCCATACGGCCGTTCGGATCCGGTTCGCACACCCACCGGTCACCGTTGATCGTGTAGTCGATGCCGTCGTGCCAGTAACCATCGGCGTCGCGGCGGATCACAGCGTCCATGGTGCGGGCGGTCGTGACCGTGCCGTCGCTGTGCCCGATGACTCCGACGTGGAAATCGCCGTTCCCGAACAGGAAGTGCCCCACCTCGGAGGTCCCGTCCTCGTAGTGGTTGGCCCATGAGTACCAGGTCGTGTACTCGGCATCGTGCAGCGGATCCTTGTCCACGTACAGGCGGCCACCGTCGCGCATCCACGCTTCCTCCCAGAACAGGAATCCGCGCACGTGCTTGCCCGCCAGGTCGCCCTCGACCAACCACGTCTGGGTCAGGTACAACAGCGAGGAATCCGGCCCCGGAAGGAACCACTGCAACGGCGGCGCGGCCAAGGTCCCGGTCACATCGATGACATCGGTCTCCTGATAGCGCAGCGTCTGCGGGGACAGTTCCAGGGTCACGGCCCGCCCGTGGTCATTTGCCGGCGACGTGAACTCGACCGCACCGGTGTCGAGAACACGCCGGCTCAGTTCGTTGCTCTCGGGCGCGTGACGCGGCTCCCGGCGCAGCTGTTGCTGTTCGGTGCCGCCGGCGCTGGAGAGCAGGATCAGCTTGCCGCCGAGCGAGCGAATATCGGCACCCGCCTTGTTGTCGTCCCGAACGGCGGGCACGCGCCGCATGATCGAATGCAGTCCGCCGTCGTCGTCGCGCAGCGTTCCCCAGATATACCCGGCTTCGGGTTCGAGTCCGTGGACGCTGGTGTCCCGCGAGAGCACAGCCGCCGGCTCGAAGCGTCGGCCCGAGCTGATCGCCGCGTGATTGAACGAACCCGTCGGTGACACGTTTGCGAGGGTTGAGGTCATAATCCAGTCCTTATCTGAATTGCCGGCAGCAGATGCCGACCACCGAACACGAACCGGCTCCGATGGCACGGAGGTGTCCGTCACGAACCCACGAAGTCACAGCGGGTTCGCCGACCGAACTTTCGGTCACGGCCATTACCGTAAATCGGAGAGCGTCTGAACGCAACGCCGTCGCAGCCGCTACTCCTCCAGCAGGATCGCCCGCTCCGGGCACGCACTGACGCCGCGGTGCGCTCGTTCGGCATCGGAGTCCGCGACTTCGACCGAGCCGAGACTCGAATATCCGTCGTCGTCGATCGGGAACAGGTCGGGGTCGGCGGCGTGGCACAAGGCGTGCCCGACACACTGGTCGCTGTCGAGGCGAAGTCTCACCGCAGCACCACCGGAAGGTTCGTCACGGCGCGGACGGCAATGTTGTCGTAGGTCAGGGCATCGACGTCGATCTCGTACTGCGGGGCCCGAATAAGCAACTCCTGCAGTGCGATTCGTAACTCGAGCCGGGCCAGATGCGAGCCGAGGCACCGGTGCACGCCACTGGCGAACGTCATGTGCGCCGTGCGCTCCCGACGGAAGTCCACGCGCAGTGGATCCGAGTGATAGGTCGGATCGACATTCGCCGCGGCCCAGAACGCGTTGATCTGCTCTCCTTCAGGAATCACGAGACCGTCGCCGAGATCGATAGAGCGCTGCGCGTATCGCATCCCGGACGGGACCGGCGATTCGAATCGCATCAGCTCCTCGATAGCAGGCATCAGCAGATCGGGGGAATCGACCAATGCCTGCCTTTGTTCGGGATGGCGGCCCAACCAGGTGATCAGACACGACAGCGACGCGGTGACCGTATCCAGGCCGGCGAACATTAGCAGGAACAGGATGTTGATCAGGTCGAACTCGGCGAGCGGCTCCCCGCCGACCTCGGCACGAAGCAATTCGGCGATGACATCGTCGTCCTTGTCGATACGACGGCGCTTGTCGGCCAGGAACCCGTTGAAGTACTCGAGCAGCTTGCCTCCCGCCGCGGCCATGTTCGCATCGATCTCCTCGGTCGTCTCCCCCTTGGGATGAATGACTCCCTCTTTGAATTCCAGAAAGAAGCCGAGGTCGGAAAGTGGGGCACCGACGAGACCGAGAAATGTCTGGCACGGCAACAGAGTGCAGAAGTCACCGTACAGTTCGGCGCCACCGGCCTTCTGCGCCTCGCCGATCAACTCGCCGGCCAACCGGCGGATACTGTCTTCGAGGTGCTGCACACGTTTGGGCGCGAAGAGCGGGTCGAGCAGGCGCCGCCACTTCTTGTGGTCCGGCCCGTCGATCTCCAGCGGTATCAGGCGTCCGTCGTGGCCGAAACTTCCACCGCGCCCGCCGTTTCCGAGTACGTCCTGGTGTTTATTGACGGCGAGGATGTCTTCGTGGCGGTAAAGGTGCAGCGCGCCGTCGAGATATTCGGCGCGGACGTCCCTGGCCTTCTCGAAGTAGACGCATTGCGGTTCGGCGAGATCCTTCACGCGCTGGGACAGCCCCGACACGCGAGGGTCGAATCTGGTGCTGACAGGTTGCATCGAGCCCTCCATGGGCGAGGGCCGGCGCCGCCGACTTCACGGTCGGCGCCGGCGGAACGATCGGGGTTGGGAGCAGAGATCAGCGGTCGATCTGGTCGCGCAAATCGTCGGGAATCGAGCCCGACGTGATGTCTTCACTCTTGCCGAGGTCAGTCGGGAAGATGATCGACGTCCTGGCGAACTGTCCGCCGTCAGCGGAGGCGATGGTCTGGCCGGACATGTAGCCCGACTCGTCCGAGGCCAGGAACAATGCGAGGTTGGCGTTGTCCCGCAGTACCGGCGGGCGTTCCAGGCGCAGAGGCATGGCTCGCTCGTCGGGGTTCCACGGCGACATTTCCTCGTAGGACTTGCCCAGCACTTCGGCCTCGGAAGGAAGAGCGAAGTTCACCGACATACCGTGCGTCGGGCACAGGGCATTGGCCCGGATCCCGAACTTGCCGAACTCGAGCGCGGCAGCGCGCACGAGGCCGTTGACCGCCGCCTTCGAAGCGGTGTACATCGGGAAACCGGGATAGGCGGTGAACGAGGCGGCCGACGACGTTGCCAGGAGAGCCCCGCCGGACGTTGCGGCGATCATCCACCGCGCGGCGGCTTTCCACGCCAGATAGATTCCGGTGCTGTTCACCGCGAAGATGTTGTTCCAGTCCTCCACCGACGACTCCGCCAGCGGCTGCATGCCGAAGCCCGGCTCCGGGATGCCGGCGTTGGCCCACATCACATCGATCCGGCCGTACGCCGACACCGTGGCCTCGACCAACCCATTCATATCGGCCTCGACGCGAACGTCGGCGTCCACCGCGGTGGCGGTGCCGCCTTGCGCCTCTATCTCACCGGCGACCTTCTTCGCACGGCCCGGGACTACATCGCTGACCACCACTCGCGCGCCCTCGGCCGCGAACAGGAGGGCTCCCTCCCGGCCGAGCCCGGAACCCGAGCCGGTGATCGCTACTACTTTGTCCTGCATACGCATTGGATGAAACTCCTCGAATCGATACGAATCAGTGCTCGGGGCTCGCGATGGACTTGATTCGCAGGTACTCCCGGAACCCGGCGACCCCGTGCTCCACACCGTCCCCGCTGATGCCGTAGCCGCCGAAGGGTGCGTCCGGCGAGAGATAGAAGGAGTTGTTGATGTTGACCGTTCCGGCCCGCAGCTTGTGCGCGACCTTCCAGGCTCGCTCCTCGTCGGAGGACTGGACGTAGGCCGACAGGCCGTATCGAGAGTTGTTCGCGACTCGCACGGCCTCGTCGTCGTCGCCCTCGTAGCGGATCACCGACAGCACCGGACCGAACACCTCCGTCTGGGCGATCTCCGCATCCTGGTCGACGTCGGCCAGTAAAGTCGGTTCGTACCAGAAGCCGCGGTCGTGGCGGTCGCCACGCTTACCACCCGCCAGCAGCCGTGCTCCCGCCGCGACGGCTCGATCGACCAACTCCTCGATCCGCTCGAGTTGTTCTTCGCGGATGATCGGCCCGACCATGTTCGCCGGATCCGTGGGGTCGCCCCAGGCAAGGTTGGCGATCATCGGCTGCAGCCGGGCGAGCACCTCGTCGTAGACGTCCGCGTGCACGACCATTCGTGTCGCCAGCGCGCATCCCTGGCCGCTGTTGGACATGCACATCACCATGCCGAGACCGCACGCCAGGTCCAGATTCGCGTCCGGCAGAATCACATTCGCCGATTTGCCGCCCAGTTCGAGCACAGTGTGCCGGATGCCGTTGGCCGCGCGCTCGGCGATCCGCTGGCCGACACCGGGCGATCCGGTGAAGTGATAGAGGTCGATACGCTGATCCGCAGTCATGGCATCGCCGACGATGGCCTTGTCCGCGGAACTGATCGCGTGATACGCGCCCTTGGGGATGTCGGTGGATTCACTCACGATCCGAGCGAGTAGCGCCGCCGTCAGCGGCGTATCCGGCGCACTCTTGAGTATGACGGCGTTTCCGGTGGCCAACGCGTGGTGCACCTTCCAGATCGCGGTCATGAAAGGCGCATTCCACGGCGTGATCGCCCCGACCACACCGTAGGGCTCGTAGCAGATCCTGCGCAGGCTACGGTTCCCGAGGATGTCGAAGGCCGGGAGGTCCTCCTCCCACTGGAACGACGTGATCAGGTCGTTGAAAAAGTCCATCCCCTCGACCATCACGTCTACGTGGGTCGGCATATTCTGCACGCAGACTCCGGCTTCGGCGGTGAGCAGCGCCTTGATCTCGTCGGACCGGGCCCGCAACCCCTCCTGCAGCTGCACCAGGCACTTGCGGCGGAACTCGTGATCGCTTCCCCAGTCCGAGCTGTCCGCGAAGCGGCGGGCAGCGGTGATCGCATCGTCGACATCGTCGACACCGGCATCCGCCGCCTGCGCGATCACCGACTCGTCAGCCGGGTTGATCACGTCGTATCGGCGTCCCGATCGCGCTTCGCGGAATTCTCCGTCGATGAAAAGCCGACCTTCAAACGTGGGCATCTTCCGATCTCCTCACATGTGTACTTGGTGAATCGAGCAGTCGCGTCGACCACGTTCGCCGTGCCGCGCATCGCGGGACCGAACGACAGGTTGCTGATCGAGGGATCGTCATGCATCCGAGAAGAGTGACGCGAATCTCATAAATCATCTAACTGTAAACCCCGTCACATTGTCAAGGGAGTTCCACTCCCTAACCGGGCTGTGCGACGATCGAAGAATGGGCACAGTCAGCACCGGCCGAAAACGACGATCATCCGCAGAGGTCAGAAGGCTCATTGCCGACGCCGCCTCGGCGGAGTTCATCGAGAACGGTTTCGAGCGGACGACCATCCGCTCGGTGGCACGCCGCGCGGGAGTGACCGAGTCCATGGTCTTCCGCCACTTCGACTCCAAGCCGGAACTTTTCCGTTCGACCGCCGCCGCACCACTGGTCGAGTTCATGAACAATTTCGCCGACACCATGGGTGACACCCCGCAAAGCCCCCGCGAAATCACCGTCCGCTTCGCCCGGGGGCTGTACGACCTGTGTTCGGCGAATCGCCACATCCTCGTATCACTGGCGGCAGGCGTCAGCGAACATGCGACCACGGCCGAAGAGTCACCCCTCGCACCATGCCTGCACGCCGTGATCGACGGCGTTCACCGATACATGGCCGCCCACGGAACACGGGCGACGAACGACGTCCGAACATCGGTCCGCATGACGGTGGCCCTCGTTCTCGGCACCGCACTCGCGGGCGACGCTCTTTTCCCGCCGGATACCGAGGAGACCGAAATCCCCACGGCCCTGGCACAATACATCCTCTCCGGCTCCGGCTACGCCGCCGAAAGGCGAACGGATACCGCCCGGCGGGAAACACCGCCCGCACACCCGCCCCCGCGGCTACTGGCTCCGCCTTCACACATGCAGTAGAATTATCTATCTGATTGGCATGAGTGAGGTGCAAAGGTGCAGCCGTTCGCCACCACGTGCGACGTACGCGAGTTCGAGACGACCGAATACACACCGTCGGCGCGCGATTCCGAAACGCGGAGGATTCTCACCGCGGCATGGCGTGTACTCGAACGGTCGCGGTTCCGGTCGCTGAAGGTCCGCCAGGTTCTCGCGGCATCCAGCACCTCGGCAAGCCACTTCTATCGCCGGTTCCCCAGCAAAGCCCACCTGATGCTCGCCCTGCTCGAGGATGAGGTCCGACTCGTCGACCGCCGGCTTCGGGACCGGATCGACCCCGCGGCACCGGTCTCCGAGCAACTACGCACGTGGCTGCAGTACAACATCGGCACCCTGTACGACCAAGCTCGCGTACAACGCACCCGCCTGTTCCTGGACCAGGACATGTTGGACCTTCTCCCCGAGCAGGTCACGATGCTGTACGGCATATTCGACAAGCAACTGGCCGAAATCGTCCGGCGCGGTATGCGCAACGGCGAACTGCGGCCGGGGAATCCCGCAGGTGATGCGTTGCTCGTCGGGTACCTCGTGCGCGGTTTGCTGACCAGCGGCGTCAAGCAGGGCCTTCCGCCCGAGCAAGACGCCCTGATCACTCACGTCCATGCTTTCGTACTGCGTGCCCTCGGCCACCGGTAATCCGGTCAGAGCAGAGCTTCGGACCGCCCCGAGTCCGCACGGGCGAGAACGTATTCCATCAAAGACAACAGCACATTCTTGACCGAATCTCGCTCGCGCGCGTCACACAACACGACCGGCACGCCGGCGTCCAGGTCCAGAGCCTCCGTGATCTCCTCTGCCGTGTACACATCGGCTTCATCGAAACAATTCACTGCCAGAATGAAGGGCACTCGACGGCTTTCGAAATAGTCCAACGCCGCGAACGAGTCGCTGAGGCGGCGAGTGTCCGCGAGGACGACGGCGCCCAATGATCCGCGCGACAACTCGTCCCACAGAAACCAGAACCGTTCCTGTCCGGGAGTTCCGAACAGATAGAGGACCAGCGCATCGTTGAGCGTGATTCTGCCGAAGTCGAGAGCCACCGTGGTGGTGGTCTTCGATTCGACGCCGTCCACATCGTCCACACCGATGCTCAGCTCACTCATCGTTTCCTCTGTGCGCAGCGGAGCTACCTCACTGATCGCTGAGACCAGCGTCGTCTTGCCGACTCCGAAACCTCCTGCGACCAAGATTTTCACAGCAGTCATCGGAAGAACGTTCGATCCACCGAGATCAGAGTGCGCGAATTCCATCCAAAACCATCCGAAGTAAGTTGACATCGGTCGCATCCGTATTGGCCGGACCGGGCGACCGAAAAGTGAGGTAGCCGTCCGCAATCAAGTCGCCGAGAAGTATCTTGGTAACGCTGAGCGGGCGGCGTATCTGTGCGGAAATCTCTGCGACCGACTTCGGTGCGATACAGAACTGAAGTATTGCGCGATACTCCGCATCCATCCGCGAGTGGCTGCTGGACCCGCGGGAGGTGGCGACCACCAAGGTGATCATGTCGAGCTCGTAGCGGCTTCCCGTCGTCCGCCCACGCGTGACGGCATAGGCGGGTACGAGCGGACCGGCTTCCTCGTCGAACCACGGCCCCCGGGTATCGGTCATGGCAATCTGTGATTCGTCCCGTGGGCACCGTTCGGACGCGATGTCGTCGACAGGAACGACCCCACCCGCACCACGGTCTGATTCATCTCGTACGCGACCATGCCCATGTTCATATCCTCGCCCGCCAGCACCGCAAGACACGCGTTGTCACCTGCCGACGTCACGAACAGCACAGCTCGGTCGAGTTCGATGACCGACTGACGGACTCCGCCGACGTCGAAATAGCCGGCCGCGCTGCGGGCGAGCCCCTGCAGTGCCGACGCCATGGCGCAGAAGTGTTCGGCCCGTTCACGGGACATGGCACTGGACTTGCTGATCAACATCCCGTCGGTGGAAAGCACGACAGCGCAGTCGATTCCCGGCATTCGATTGAGAAAGTCGTCGATCAACCAGTCGAGATTCTTGGTGATATTGGAAGAAGTCGTCACTGCTGTTCCCATTCCCCGTACTTTGTCGTGAACTGTTGCGGAGCCGATGGCGGCGCCTCTCTGCCTTGTCGAGTACCGGTCTCGATCGCGGAGAAGAGATCACGCGCCTGCTCCGCGGAGCGCTGAACCGGAGGACCCGAGGATTCGCCGGGAGGCACAGTGCGGTTCGCCAACTCCGGCGTCAGGCTCGCCTGACGACGCCGCCGAGGTAGCGCCGGACGCGTTCGGGACGGTTCTCGCTGATCGGCAAGTCGCCGCCACGGTTCCCGCACAGCGGTCTCGACGGGTTCCACCGTCGATGCCGGATTCGCCGGCCTGGGAACGGCCTCTGTATTCGCTCTCACATACGGGAGCGCCGCTGTGGCCGGGAACGGCTGGGCAACCTCTTCTTCGGACAGTAGCGACAGCGGAACCAGGACAATCGCCTTGACACCACCATATTCCGACTCCGCGAGCCGGACCGACACGTCGATCCGGGCGGACAGCCTCGCCACGACGAACAGCCCCAGCCGATTCTCCTGGGAGAGCGCCGCGAAGGCGAAATCCGGCGGGTTGGACAGCGTCTGGTTGAACGAATCCATTCGCTCGACCGGCATGCCCAGCCCTTGGTCGACGACTTCGATAACGATGCCCTTGCCTACCGCATTGCCCGAAACGTCCACCCGCGACTCGGGCGGAGAGAACGATGTCGCATTGTCGATCAGCTCGGCCAGCAGATGCAGGAGATCGGCCACTACGCCACCGGACACGCTGACCTCAGGCAATCGCCCCACGTGAACACGGGCGTAGTCCTCGGTCTCGGCAATGGCGCCGCGCACGAGTTCATCGAGGCGGACCGGCTTACGCCACTGACGCCGTGGCTGTTGGCCACCGAGAATGATCAGATTCTCGGCGTTGCGGCGCTCACGAGTCGCCAGGTGGTGCAGCCGGAAGAGCAGATCGAGGACCTTGGGATCCTCTTGCTCGAATTCGGCCTCGTCCAGGAGTTTCAGGTGCCGATGAAGAACGACCTGGCTGCGATGCGCGATGTTCACGAAGACGGAGTTCACGCCTTCGCGGGTTCGTGCCTCGGTCGCGGCCGCGTTCACCGCCGCAAGTTGCGCGCGGTTGAACGCATCGGCGACTTGCCCGATCTCGTCGGTACCGAAATCGAGTGTGGACATCTCGTTCTCGATGTTCACCTGCTCGCCGCGATCCAGGGCCGCCATGATGCCGGGCAGCTGGTCGTCGGTCATCCGGGTCGTTTCCGTGCGCAACCGGTGCAGACGGCGAATCATGCGCCGCGACAATTGCAGAGTGGTGGCGAAGGCCGCCAGCGTGACAATCAGAACAGCGGCGCCCGCGAGCATCGAGTTCCGCGAATTGTCTTCTCCCATCTGGCGACTCAGCGTAGAGACGTATTCGCCCTCACCGGTCCACATCCGCAACATGTCATCGGAGACCTTGGTGATCGCAGCATTCCAATCGGCTGTCGATACGGGCGGCGCATCCGCGTCCGGGTCGCTCGCCCCATTCGAACTGCCTGTGCGCGAAGGATTTCCCCGGCTCTGGGCTGTACTCGAATTGTCGGCACTACTCGCCAGCGGGATCGCACCCCTCCGAATCAGGATGTTCTCGATATCGGCCAGTCTTCTGAGCTCCGGTGACGTACTGAGTGCCTGCCACTGCGCGCGGACCTGAGGCGTCATGCTCGTCTCCAGATTCTGCAATTGCGCATGATAGAAGCCGACTTGATCGGCGAACTCGTCGAACTCGGCGGGCGACAACGCCCCCGCCGCTTCGGCCGCGACCGCGAGGTCGTGTCCCCGGGCCATCGCATCGGCAGCGGTGAACAGATCCGTGACAGTAGCGAGCGCCAGTGCGAGTTCCGTGTCGGGCGCGCTGTGCGCGAAGGAGACCATCGACTGTCGAACGACGCCGGTGAGGCGATTGAAGAACGCATAGGCGTCCATCATCGACAGCGTATTCGTGTCGACCTTGGCACGTACTGCGGGGAGTTCGCTCGCCAGCCCCGTCAACACATCCTCGCTGCCCGAGGTGGAACCGGGGTGCATATCGTTCAGAGTGCGCGCCGCCGAGATGATCTGCTGCAGAGACCCGTCCACCTTCGGCCGCACGTCGTGCAGGCCGCCGGCCATTTCGGAGTGGCCGGCCAGACGCATCAGCGTCAACCGCCGCTCCTGGGCGATGGCGATACCGAACTCGAGGCCAGGGGTCGCGGCCGAAGCCTGCTCGTTGCCCCAATTCCGCAATTTCTGGCCTTGTACCACCAGGTAGACGGCGCCCCCGCCACCGATGATGAGCAGCACGATGCTCGGGACGAGCGCGATCGCGAGCACTCGCGCCCGGAGGGTGCGTAAAGCCTTGAACACGCGCATCAACCTAACCGACCCTGAGCGAAAAATGAGATGAATCAACAGAATTCTTTAATTATTTGTCCTAATCATCGAGTTTCGGATTTCATAGACACGCGGTCTACCAGCGGAAACCGCGAAGCATACGCTCGGCAATCGCCCCTACTTGCGGGAACGACGTTCCCACCGCGGACCCTTTCATGCAGCGCTGAGCCCCACGAGGATCGAATCGTCACGCGCAAAAGCATTGCGGGACACCGAGTTGACGTCACCACACTCACCAGGGAGAAGCCGTGCTGCTGTCCGGCAAAGTCGCATTCATCACCGGCGCCGCCCGGGGCCAAGGTCGCAACCACGCGATCCGGCTCGCCCGCGAAGGTGCTTCGATCATCGCGATGGATGCGTGCACCGCCGTGGCGTCAGCGAACAGCTATCCCGCCGCGACCGAGGAAGATCTGGCCACCACGGTAAGCCTCGTCGAAGCCGAGGGACAAAAAATCCTTGCGAGGCGCGCCGACGTCCGCGACTCAGCAGCGCTCGAGGCGCTCGTGGCGGAGGGCGTACAGGAGTTCGGAGGCCGTCTCGACGTGGTGGTGGCCAATGCCGGCATCAGCAACTGGAACCGTTTCTGGGAAATGCCCGAGGACCAGTGGCAGACCATGATCGATGTCAATCTCAGCGGCGTATGGCGGACCCTGAAGGCCTCCGCTCCGGCGATGATCGCCGCGGGCAACGGCGGATCGATCATCACGGTCAGCTCCGTAGCCGGCATCAAATCGCTTCCCGGGCAAGGGCATTACAGCGCAGCCAAACACGGCGTAGTCGGGCTGACGAAAACCGCGGCAATCGAGCTGGGCGAGTATGGAATTCGCGTCAACTCGATTCACCCGTGGGGGGTCACCACGCCCATGGGCGAGGACCCGGCGGTGGCGACCGTACTGGCCGAACACCCCAACTTCCTCGCCTCGTTCGCCTCGCTGCTGCCGGGGCTGCCGATCGCCGAATCCGATGACATCTCCGATGGAGTGGTCTGGCTCGCCTCGGACCTGTCGCGCGCGGTCACCGGAACCCAGCTGACACTCGACATGGGTGCCACCAAAGTCTGAGATGCCGTTCGGAGGTCCGATGGCCTCACCGATTCGGCGACCACGGCCTCAGCATGATCGCCTCCAGGCACCGTCTGGCTACCCCTCGGGAAACATCAGCGCTATCGTGTGTGAGGCGGTCGGCGAGGCCCACCGGCACCGGCCGCGATCCGACGGACGACAGTCGTCCCGACAAGGCAGCCGAGGTCCGATGTGGACGAGGCCACGACACAACGGGATATGGCCAGCGGGATCGCGAGCGAGCTACTCGCGGCAGGTTTCGGCGACCCCGTGGAGATCGGACGCGGCGGTTCCGGCATCGTCTACCGTTGCCGCGAATATGCGCTGGATCGGGACGTCGCGGTCAAACTGCTCCGGTCCGAAGTGCGCGGCGACGAACGCGAGATGTTCGTGCGCGAACAGCGTGCCCTGGGCCGATTGTCCATGCATCCGCACATCGTCCCTGCGCTCCAGGTCGATATCACGCCGACCGGCCGGCCCTACATAGTGATGCCGTACTTCCGCCGCGGGTCTCTGGACGAGCGCATCCGGCAGGAAGGTCCGCTGCCCTGGCCCCAGGTGTTGTCGGTCGGCGTGAAGATCAGCGGCGCGCTGGCCGCCGCCCATGCCGCCGGGATGGTGCACCGCGACGTCAAACCGGGCAACATCCTGGTGACCGATTACGGCGAACCCCAGTTGTCGGATTTCGGGATTGTCCACCTCGGCGAAATCACCTCGAGTTCGGAGCCGATGGTCCACGGTACGCCCGCTTTCACGGCACCCGAAGTGCTGCTCGGTGCGACGGCGACCGGCGCGGCCGACATCTACAGTTTGGGCGCCACGATGTTCTGCCTGCTGACCGGGAGTCCACCGTTCGGCCGTCGTACCGCCGAACCGCTCGAGGTGCAGCTGAGTCGCATTGCCCGCGGCGAACTGCCCGATCTTCGCGAATACGAAATTCCGGACGCTGTCCGGGCGGCAGTCGAGACCGCGATGGCGCGCGAGCCCGCGGACCGCGCCGCATCTGCCATCCGCTTCGGCGAGCGACTCCGGGACGTGCAGCGCAGTGCCGGGCAGCCGGTCGACGCCATCATGGTTCTGCCGCCGGACGAATCCACCCTGGGCAGCGGGTCTCTGTCACCGAGTCCTGCTTCCCACTCGGCGGGCTCGGTCACCGTACCGCCACCGCCCTCCGCGGCAACGAAATTCCGGCCACCAACCGCCGCGCGCACGGCGATCGGGCGCCCTCGCCTGACGAAGATATTGAATGCCGGCGGCAGACGACGGGTCGTCCTGATCCAGGGACCGGCGGGTTTCGGCAAGACCACGCTGGCCGCGCAATGGGCTGCCGACCTGCAATCCGGCGGGGTCCCGGTGGCGTGGCTGACAACCGATCGCGACGACGACAATGTCGTCTGGTTTCTCGCTCACCTGGTCCAGGCGATCCGCCGAGTGCGGCCGGAACTGGCCGGTGAGCTGGGCTCGCTGCTGGAGGAACGGTCCACCGACGCCACCCGAGCGGTGCTTTCGGCGCTTATCGACGAGATCCACGACAGCGACCGGGCAATGGTGCTCGTGGTCGACGATTGGCACCAGGTGCGCGGCGACAACACCCTGTCCGCGATGAACTATCTCCTCGAGCACGGCTGTCATCATCTGCGGGTCGTGCTGGTGACTCGTGATCGCGGCGGGCTGGCATTGACCAAGCTGCTCGTACAGGACGAGGTGGTCGAAATCGACGCCGCCGCATTGCGTTTCGATTCCACCGAGGCCACCGCGTTCTTGGTCGGGATGAACAAGCTTCGGCTGGCAGCCGAGGAGGTGGACAAGGTCCGGGAGTCGACCGAAGGCTGGCCGGCGGGCCTGCAGTTGGCGCAGCTGTCGCTGGCCGGCCGCGATGATCCCGCCGAGTTCATCGACAACCTCACCGGCCGCCACCATGTCATCGGCGAGTATCTCACCGAAAATGTTCTCGGCTCGCTGGAGCCGACGCTGCTGCAATTTCTCATGTCGACGTCGATCACCGGAACGACATGTGCCGGTCTGGCTGCCGCTCTATCGGGTCGATCCGACAGCCAGGAACTGCTCGAGCTGGTGGCTGATCGCAACCTGTTCCTGCAGCGAATGGACGACAGCGATCAATGGTTCCGGTATCACCGTCTGTTCGCCGATTCTCTGGCACGCAAGCTCGAATATCGAGGTCCGGATCGAGTCCGGCAGTTGCATTCCCGCGCGTCGGCCTGGTTCGCCGAACACGACATGCTCACCGAGGCCGTCGACCACGCCCTGATCGCCGACGATGCCCGGAGGGCTGTGGAATTGGTCGACGCGCAGGCCCTCAACCTCATTCACACCTTCCGGACGGCCACCTTCCTGGGCCTGATGGCCAAACTGCCTATCTCGCTGACAGAATCACGGCCCCGGCTACAGCTGTGCGTCGCCTGGGCGGGTCTCGGACTCGAGCGGCCCGCGCAATTGCATGCCGCGCTCGACCGAGCTCTCGCCGCCATCGAGGCGAGCGATATCGACGAGCGAACCGCAACAGTCTTGCGCGCCGAAGCGTCGCTGCTTATCAGCCTGGAACAGTACGACCTCGACCGCGTCGACGGTGTGCCGGAGCTCGTAACCGAACACATCGACGACCTCGCGACGCCAATGATGTCCATAGCCGCGGCCGACCTGCACGCCGCCGACGCACTCAACCGATTCGATTTTCCGGCGGTCGAGCGCTGGCATCGCACGACCCTCCGGTACGGCTCCGAAACGGGCGCCGTCGTGGTCCAGCACAGTCACTGCGTCGCCGGACTCGCCGCCTTGGAGCAGTTCGACATCACCCGCGCCGAGCAACATTTCGCGGTCACACCGCTGGTGCCACGCGGTGCGGACCTCGGAACCCGCATTTCGCTCATGGCCGGCGCATTGCTGGGGGATCTGCGGTATCAGCAGGGCCACCTCATCGAGGCAGAGCAACTACTGCGGGCGAGTACCACATTGCACCGGCAGGGCGGCATGACCGATTTCCTGCTCGCCACCTACGGGACCGGCGCCAGGCTGGCCACCGTGCTCGGCGACCTCGCCGAAGCGGAACGGTTGCTCACCATCGGGGCGCAGATCGCCGAGGAACGCTCGCTACCCCGGTTGGTCGCACGAATCATCAACGAACGTATACGCGCGAACCTTCCGATTCCCGATGACGTTCGCGCACGCCTGACCACCCTTCCTCCCTACCACGTACAGGTCACCAGAACACAGGCCATAACAGCAGAATTGGACCAGGATTCCGCGATTCGACTCCTGCTCGCCGAACAATCACAAGTCGCGACGACCGAAGCATTGAACAGAGCCGAAGCGCTGGCGCGTGAAATAGGAAAGCGGCCTCGGCCGAAGGCGTTGATCCAGGCACAGCTGTTGTATGCCTGCTGCCATTGGGCGGCCGGGCACCGCGAGGAGGCGGAAAAGACTGCCGGCCCCGCGATCTCGCGGTGTCTCACACAGGGCGTGCCGAGACTGGTGAACGACTCCGGACCCGGCATCGGCGACATCGCCGCCACCCTGCCGATCGGCTGAGGTCGTTTCGCTTCTCCCGGTATCGGTGACCACGGCGCTCGATCGGGAAACCGCACGCGAACGCGGTTCCCGCAGCGGACCCGTGGATTTTCCGAATCCGTCGGTTACGTTCGAAGTGGAAGTCATCCAGCTGGTTACCGATACACCCTGGGTCGACGATGTCGAAAGCGAGAGTGACGATGGGCGAACGATTTCGCGATCAGGTAGCGCTGGTCACCGGTGCGGGCTCGGGGATCGGTCGCGCATCCGCCGTCTTGTTCGCCAGAGAAGAAGCCGCCGTCGTGGTGAACGACCTTTCGCCGGAGAAGGCCGCCGAGACCGCGGAGTTGATCCGCGCCGTCGGCGGAAGTCCGCATATTGTCGCCGGCGATGTCACCGCACCGGGATTTATCGACGAAATGTTCGACGCGGTTCTCGACCGGCACGGCCGAATAGATATCGTGCACAACAACGTCGGGTTCGGCGGGAACAATTCCCTCGTCGACACCGACGACGAGGCCTGGCGGCACGGCCTCGACGGAAATCTCGGTGCCACCTTTCGCGGGGTGCGCGCAGCGATACGAGCGATGACCCCGCAACGGCACGGGGTCGTGGTAAATACCGCCTCGGCGGCGGGCCTGCGCAAGGTTCCCGGCGTTGTTCCCTATTACGGAGTGGCCAAAGCCGGTGTCCTGCAACTGACACAAGAGGCCGCCGTGGAGGCCGGTGAATTCGGCATCCGGGTCAACGCGGTGATCCCGGGGGCGGTCCGCACCCCGAGTTTCGAGGCCTACCTCGGTGCCGAACGCCTGCAGAGATATACGGAGCAGTTGCCGCTGCGACGCATGGCCGAGCCCGCCGACATCGCGAACGCCGTCGCATTCCTCGCATCGGCCGAGGCGGGGGCCATCACCGGTACCGCCCTTGTCGTCGACTCGGGCATCAGCGCTGTCATGCATCAGCCGGCAGTGGGCTGAGGTGAGTGTCGAGAGAGAGGTTCATCGGTACGGTGGCCTGGACGGATTGGTGAACAACGCACAGTCCTCCACCCAGGGGCCGCTGGCCGATGTCACACCGGACGATGTCGATATGTGCTTGCGCAGTGGACCATTGGCGACACTATGGGCGATGCAGGCCGCACTGCCGTGGCTGCGTGAGCGAGGTGGCGGGTCGATCGTCAACTTCGGATCCAGCACCGCGATCAACGGCGCTCCGCTGTTCGGCGCCTACGCGATGGCCAAGGAAGGCATTCGCGGGCTCTCCCGGGTCGCTGCCCGGGAATGGGGACGCTACGGGATTCGAGTGAATGTCGTTGTGCCGACCGCGCTTTCTCCCGCCGCCGAGGAGTTCGCACAGCAACAGCCGGAACGCTTCCGACAGCATGTGCGCAAGCTGCCCCTCGGCCGGATGGGTGATCCGGAGAGCGATATCGGTCGTGCCGTGGTCGCCCTCATGAGTGAGGATCTGGCGTATCTCACCGGTGACACGCTCATGCTGACCGGAGGCGAATGATGGACCGGTCGAGTCTGGAACGGCGGCTCGAGCTGGCAGAGGCGCGTTGGGAGATCGGACAGTTGCCGATCCGCTACGCCCTGGCGGTGGATCAGCGTGACATCGATACCTGGGTGTCGCTGTTCGTTCCGGACGTCCGGCTCGGTCGGCACGGTACGGGCCGGGAAGCGTTGCGCGGGTTCATCGAACCGCAGTTGCGCTGGTTCTATCGGTCGATTCATCTGATCTGCGGACATCGCATCGAGATAGGACCGGACCACGGCGACGGCGGTCCGATCACCGCCACGGGGCAGGTCTACTGCCGGGCCGAGCACGAGGTGGACGACCGCTGGGTGGTGATGGCCATCCGGTACGACGACCGCTATCGACGCGACGGCGGGCAATGGTTGTTCGAGCAGCGCGTCGAACGACATTGGTACGCAGCCGATCTGCTCGAACGCCCGCAGCAGGCCGGATTCGACAGCTGGCAGGTCGGACCACCGCCCGCACTGCCGGGCCATGATCCGGCGTGGGCGGCGTTCTGGCCGGCGAACCACGCAGCTCCTACCGGCCGGCCTGTCGTGGAAGGACGACCGTGACAGCACAAACAACGGCACATGAGACGAATCCGCCGATCGACGTCGGCCTGTACTTCGATCTACGAAAGCCGCAGCACCTCGAGACCAGCGCCACCCGACTGCACGGCTTCACTCTCGAGATGTGCGAGGAAGCGGATCGACTAGGCGCGGGTTCACTGTGGTTCTCCGAACATCACCTCTTCGACGACGGCTATCTCACCCAGCCGCTGACCTTCGCCGCGGCCGCGGCCGCACGGACCAGAGACGCACGCATCGGCACCGCGATCCTGATCGCCCCACTGCACTCCCCTGTCGAAGTCGCAGAGCAAGCCGCGCTTGTCGACCTGATCTCCGGCGGGCGAGTCGATCTCGGTATCGGTGCGGGATACCGCAAGCCGGAGTACGAGCTGTACGGAATCTCGGACAGCAAGCGCTACGCCACCACCGACGACATGGTGAGACGGCTGCGACAACTGTGGTACGACGGCGGGGTCACTCCCCGACCGGTTCAGGACCCGCTCCCGGTGTGGCTGGGATATCACGGTCCCCAGGGCGCGCGCCGTGCCGGCCTGCTGGGAACGCCACTTCTCACGGCGAATCACGAGAGCTGGCCCGCATATCGCGAGGGCCTGGTGGCCGGTGGGTACGATCCCGCGATCGCTCGCATGGGTGGCGGAATCCAGGCCTGGGTCACCGAGGACCCGGAGCGAGATTGGCCGCTCGTCGCGCCCTATATCGGCTACCAGGCCGACTCCTATCGCCGACACATGGTGCAGGGCACCGATGCCCCACCGCCCCGGCCGGTGGATCCGGTGAAATTGGCCGCCCGCGAACCCCGAGGTCCCTTGAACTACTTCTGGTTCGGCACGCCGGAGGACATCGCGGGCCGCATCCGCACGATCACAGGTGACGCACCGGTTTCCACCGTCTTCCTATGGGGGTCGGTCGGTGGCATGCCCGAAGACATGGTCGCCGAGCATATCCGCGTCGTGTGCACTCGGCTGGCGCCGCTGCTGCGGTGACCGTCCGATAGCCGGCCCGCCCGTAATGACCGGCCGGCTATCGGGTCCGCTGGTTTACCTGCCGGCAGTGGAACCCGGCAGCAGGAGGACGGACGGATGCTCCGGATCGTGGAATATCTCCTGGTCGGCCGCGTGCAGAGAGGTGCCGGTGAGGCGTTCTCCGATACTGCCGACGTTGCGGGCGTACACCGGGTGCGCACCGCTGGATATTTGGACACGGATACGGTGTCCTCGGCGGAAGCAGTGGGCGGTGGGCCAGAGGGGTACGACCACCTTGGCCGGCTCCTGCGCGTCGGGCTCGGCTGCCTCGACCACGGTGATCCCGTCACAGACGTTGATCGAACGCCCGCGGGGGTCGACATCGCAGATGCGGACGAAGAGGTCGGTGCTCGGACGGCTGGAGCGAAGCCAGATTTCGGCGGTGATGTCGCCGATGATTTCGTAGTCCTGAGTCACCGGGGCGGATGTGAAGGTCAATACGTCTGCGCGGCTTTCCAGTTCGCGGTTGTCGCGGGGGCCGGCCTGCTGGGCGACGAGTTTGGACATGCCGAGCGATGGTGTGGGGTCGGCTGGGTCGTAGCGATAGGTGTCCGGTGCGCTCGGCACCGCGGGGTCCTTGTCGAGCGCGGCGTGCGGGTGCAGGTGCCAACGATCGGTGATCCGGTCCGGCGGCGGCCAGGATGGGAAATTGCGCCACTGTTCACTGCCGGTGACGAAGAGCCGGACGGGGTCTTGTTCGGCCACCTCACCGCCACGCGCGAGCGTCAGTCCCCATTCGATGCCTTCTCGGATTCCCGCACCACGGAGGCCGGAATCGATGTGCGTCCAAGGGCCGACCGTCAAGCGTGGTTGCCTACCGGCATCGACGAGCGTCCGGTAATCGCGCAGTGAGTGCGGGAGGAACAGGTCATACCAGCCGGCGACAATATTGACCGGCACGGTGGTTCCGGCGATCGTTTCGCGATGGTCGACATCGATCGTGGCCCAGTAGGGGTCTTCACTGTGGTGTTGCATCACCTCCTGGAAGAACGGCCACGACTGTCCGACGAGGCGTGCCTCCGAATCGACGACGGGCCCTGCGGCGAGCGCTTTTCGGATTCGTCGCACAATCTGTGATTCGGTGAGCAGTTGGGACCAGACATTGGGGGCGAATCGGATGGCGGTCCAATCCAGCAGATTTTCCGCGAGCATGCCCTCGGGACGGTGGAAAGCATCGATCACGTTCGCCGATGTCGTCACCGGCATGATGGCTTTGACCTGGGAAGGCACCTTGTCGGCGACCGCCCACTGGGCGTAGCCCATATAGCTGGGACCGGCGAGCACGAGGTTGCCGTCGAACCACGGTTGCTCGATCACCCAGTCGATCGTCGCGAGCCCGTCGGCGCGTTCGTGCCGCAACGGCTCGTACTCGCCACCCGAACCGAAGGTGCCCCGAGTGCTCTGCACGAGCACCTGATAACCCCGTTCGGCGAAAGGCCTGACATAGAGCCCGAGCATGCCGCGGCGGCCGTACGGGGAACGCACCAGTAGCGTGGGCAGCGATCCCGAATGTGTCCCGGGCCGATAGAAGTCGGCGAGCAGCACGGTGCCGTCGGGCATCGGGATCTCCAGATCTCGTTGCACCACAATATTTCTGGTCAATGGCTTCGGCAACGACATCTGCTTCTGCGCGACGCGGCTCATGACTCGCCAGCCCAGTCGCCCAGCAATCTCGTACATTGATATTCTCCATTGAATTTTGTCGGTTATCGCAGTTGGTCGACAGCAGAGTGTGGTGACGATCGCGTTCGAGGCTGCGATCGTCACCACCAGCCGAAGTGCCTCAGCGCGACGGTGGCGTGAACAACGCCGGATCCGTCTCGAGAATCCGGTAGTCCCCGAGCTTGCCGCCCCGGTCCGCCGTCGCCACGATGACATCGGAAGCACAGACGGTCGGCGCCATCGGGAAAGCCTTACCGTTGCACTGGAAATCGATACCGTTGGTCAACGGGTACTTCTGCGGCGGTGCCGTGCGGAGGCCTTCCAGAATCGACTGCCGGGTGACATCCGTGCCCGGGGCGGAATTCAACGCCTCCGCGAGTGCCAGGATCGGTGACCAGCCACCGGCCGATGTGGCGTTGACCGGGGTACCGGACGCGTACTGATCGAGTGCCGCCTGGATCAATTTCACATCGTTGTTCGCCGGATCCAAGTTCGTCGTCGTACCGACCTGCACGCCCTCGAAACCTCCCGGAATCGACGAACTGATCGATGGACTCACGCAGCGATCATTGACGACCACCGGCGCATCCGGCGCAGCCGTTCTGATCGCTTTCAGCGCACCGCCGCAAAAGGTTGTCTCGCCCAGAACAACCCACATACCCGGGTCGTTGCGCTTCGCGGCCGCGATTTGAGAGGTCATATCGGGCGTTCCCGGCGGGATGGTTACCACGTCCAGCGCCGCACCGGCATTGGCGAACGTCAGCTTTCCGATCTGGTTCGCGGTCCCGGTCGCGCCGGGCACATCGATCGTCACCATCGCGGCCTTGGTGATTCCCTTTTCCTTCGCCAATTCCGCGGGAGTGGCGAAAATGGCGGAAACCCCGTTCATCAGGCTGAAGACGTTCGGTGCGGACAGCGATTTCGGCGATGCCCCGTAGTTGAGCAGGAGCGGGACACCGGCCGGCGACAGAACGTCGATCGTCTGGTCGACGAGCCCCAGCGCCCCTTCGGCGACGGCGACGACGCCACTTCCGACCATTTGATTCGCACAATCGGTCGCGGCTGCCGGATTGCCTTTGGATTCACAGGTTTTCAAGACGACCTTGTGTCCGCGCAAGCCGCCGAGATGCTCGTTGATATACGCAACTGTCGCGTTCGCCGCGGCTATTTCGGCACTGGTGTCGTAAGCTGCCGCTTTGCCCTCGCTGATGAAGCCGATCGTTACGGGCTCGCCGGTCGCCACGTTCTGCGCCCCGAGAATGGCGGGATCGACTGTGGCAGCTCCGCTGGACGCGTTGTCGCTGTTCGAACTGCAGCCTGCTGTCGCTGCTGCGGCGACCGCACAGGCGGCGACTGCCGCACCGACAGTTCGCCAGGGATTTCCGACCTTCATTTCTCTCCTTGCGTTGACACCGATGTGGATCGCGGCTCGCCGCCCCGATGCCGGGGCGAGGCCGCATGCGGACGGCCGACTGCCCTGCAGTCGGCGGTTGTCGCGTCAGCCCCCCAGATAGACCTCGCGCAAACGCCCCGGGTCGGTTCGCAATTCTTCGGCCGAGCCGCGCAACCGAACCTGGCCGTGCACGAGGACGACAGCTTCGTCAGCTACTTCGAGTGCCAGCTGAACGTGCTGTTCGACGAGCACGACCACCGCGCCCGTACTCTCGGCTATGTGACGAACAACGGGGAGTAGCCCTTCGACGATGACCGGCGCCAGTCCCATGCTCATCTCATCGATGAGCAACACTTTCGGCCTCTGCACCATCGCTCGCGCGACCGCGAGCATCTGCTGCTCACCGCCCGACAGATCACCGGCGCGCACCTTCAGTCTCTTGTGCAGTGCAGGGAAGAGATCCAGGGTGGAACCGATCGCCTGGTCGTTGCAGGCGACCTTCAAGTTCTCTCGAACGGTGAGGTCGTTGAACAAGGCCCTGTCATCCGGAACCAGTACCAATCCATGCCGGCTCGCATGCCGCGGGTCACCGTTGGCGAGATCGGTCGTGCCTACCCGCACCGAACCGCTTCGTCGTTTGAGAAAGCCCGCGATGGTGTTGAGCAACGTCGTTTTACCCGCCCCGTTCGGCCCCAGAACCGCAAGCACTTTCGACTCGTGCAACGCGATGTCGATATCCCGGGCCACGGTGGTGGATCCGTAACCGACCGCCAGTTCGAGGCACTCGAGGACAGGCGTCGACGTCGGCTTGTGCAGTACCTCATGCATCGGCCGGCACCTCGCCTCCCAGATAGGCCGCTACGACCTTCTCGTTGTTCCTGATCTCCTCGGGCGAGCCGACGGCGATCACCTTTCCGAAATCCAGCACGTAGACCAGATCGCACGATCCGAAAATGAGATCCATATCGTGATCGACCATCAGGACAGCGATTCCGGAGTCGGCGATGCGACGCAAACGCGTTCCGAGCCACATACTTTCGTCACTGTCGAGTCCACCTGCCGGTTCGTCGAGCAACAGAACCGACGGATTTCCGGCGAGCGCTCGGGCGATGGATACAAGCTGTCGTTGTCCCTGCGACAACTCGCTGACCGATCGATCGGCCGCCGCCGACAAACCGAGCGTGCCCAGGATTCGTTCTATCGAGGACAGTTGCACCGACGCGTCCTCGAATTTGCCGGCTCGCAGAGCCACCTTGATGTTTTCGGTCACCGACATGTCGTCGTACAGCTCCAGCGCCTGGAAGGTCCGGCCCAACCCGCGCCGTACTCTCTGGTACGGCACCAGTCCGTCGACCCTGTCTCCCAGCAATCGAACGTTGCCCGTGTACTCGGAGAATCCGCACAGCGCGTCGATGAGAGTGGTCTTTCCCGCGCCATTCGGGCCGATCAGGCCGACGAGTGCGCCTTCCGGGATCTCCAGGGTCGCCGAATCCAATGCGACGACGCCTCCGTAGTGGACGCTCACACCGTCGGCCTGCAGCGCGGCCCGGGCGCCCCCCGGCACCGGCGTGCTCTCGATGTCGAGATCCTCGGCGTGAACCATGTCCGCGACGACACCTTTCGATCGGCGTCTCGCGATCCAGCTGTGGATGGGCCCGACTATCCCTTCGGGGTTGACGATCACCGTGATCACCAGAAGCACGGCGGCGATTGTCGAGTACCAGCCACCAGCTCCGACCGTCTCGTCGATGACGATGTACAACAGGCCGCTCGTGGCCGCCACGCCGGCCAGAATGCCGCCCGACAGAGACGTGACTCCCGCCAGATATACCGTGGCGAAGAATGCGACCGAGTTCATCGCGGAGAAGGGCTCGAAGATCACCGACTGCTGCTGATAGGCCAGCAGCGATCCCCCCAAACCGGCAATGAACGATCCGATCGCAAAAGCGAGCACTTTGACGAAGACGACGTTGACTCCGGCGGCAGCGGCAGATTTTTCGTTGGCGCGAACAGCAAGCATCTGGGAACCGAACCTGCTGCGTCTGAGCATCGCCGTCGCGAAACATACTGCGGTAAGCACGATTACGCATACGACTCCGAACCGGATGCGTGGATAGTCCTCGCCGGCACCGATCCCGAGGTCCCATCCGAACAGACTCGGCGCAGGCACCGCGACACCGGACGACGTCACGAAATCGGTATTGCGGAACCACACGGCCTCGACTGCGAACGCCATCGCCAGCGTCACGACAGCTACGGAAAGACCACGAATTCGTAGCGCGGGTAAGCCGATCAGTACCCCGACTGCGGCAGCGATGAGAGCGGAGACGAGGGGCGATACCGGAAAGGGCAGATGCCACGCTCGCGTCAGCGGTCCCACGAGAAATGCGGCAACTCCGGCAATTGTCAGCTGCGCCAATGAAATTTGCCCGGCATACCCTGTGACGACCACGATCGACAAAGCGATGACGGCCATGATTACGCTGGTGATCAACCCGTTCCGCAGCCGGTCGTCGAGGACCGGAAGTAGCGTTGTCGCGATTATCGCTACCGCGGCCGTACCGATCAGTGGTCTCGCCGGTCTGGGCGCGGAACCGAGAGTTTGCACGACGACCGCGCCGCGGCTGGGCAGCGGGCGAGCTCTGACTACGAGCACGACCAGTATCAAGATCAACGGCACGAGTTCGGCGAGACCGGACGTCGGCAATACCGAGAATTGTGTCGTGAGGTATTGGAACCAGGACTGGACCATGCCGATCCCCAGGCCGGCCGCAACCGCTACCAACAACAGTTCGAAGCGAGCGACTACCGCGGCAGCGAGGGCAGGCACGATGAACAACGTGTAGGAAACCCGGGCGAGAGGCGCGATGGGGGCAATCAAAATGCCGGCGAGCCCAGCGACGACCGAACTGAGCATCCAGTTGTAGACAGCTGTCCGACCGGGCGACATGCCGCTCAGATAAGCGCCTCGCTCGGATGAAGCAACCGCCCGGGTGGCGAGGCCGAATCGGCTGAACCGTAGCCAGACCACCAGTGCGACGGCCAGCAAGACGACGGTACACGCCAGATATATCCGATCGTGCGGCATTGAAAAATCCGAGGACCGCCACACGCCCGACGGATAGATCGGATCGACCACGATCGCGGAGGTCCCGAGCCGCGCCGCCAACAAGGCCGGTATGAATAGCGAGATACCCAAGGCGGCAACAGCTTTAGCGACCGCAGGCGCTCGTCGCAGCGGCCGGAAGACCAGTATGTACAAAACAGCGCCCACTATTGCCGAGACGGCCAGGGCCAACGCCATCGCGGGCCACTGCCCGAGTGGATTACCGAGCCGCACCGTGGCGGGGAATCCCGGTACCAGCACGAGGAGCTCACCTTGACGGAGAAACGCGTAGAAATAAGCCGCGAAGAGCGCAATGGCTCCGGCGGCGAAGTTGATCACTCCTGAGCTCCGATATGTGAGCACTACGGCGAGAGCCAAAGCCCCGAAAACCGCACCACTACCCAAGCCCATGAGCAGAAAGGTCAGGTGCTCCATTCCACTCCGTCCGATCGAACGTGCCGCGATGTCAACCGCGCCGAGGCAGTTCGACATCATGAATTGGTTAGTTAATTCAGCTGAATCTACGTGAGGTAGGCCACATACACAAGATGTGTCGCGGCCAATTCGAGTCGGCCGTCCGCTAGTTGCCGGCGACTATTCGCCGAACAATGTTGCGAGGCAGGGTCATTGCGAGCGAAAGCGTTGCGTGACCGGGGCGGCGACTCCGAGCGCGAGCATCGAATCCGGCGCGCCGCATGCGTTACCGCCGACTGCTACCACAGCGCTTCGGACTGCCGTTCGACACCGGCAGGACGCGAGCGAGTCAGGCGGGCGTCTCGCTCCGCACTCCCTGGCCGTCGCCCCACCAGGTATTGCACTGCGCCGCAACGCGATTCCACCAGGCTCTCGATGGCCGATCTGCACCGCCGAGGACTACACCGCTCAGTCGGCACCCTACCCCCAAGAAACAGTACTATACACTGAATTATCTGATTATATGATGCAAGCTGTCCGGGAGATGCCGTGCATGCTCCGACGCGGCGATCGAAGTCCATCTGCCGGCACGTGCGGTCCGGGTTTCCCATCGTCGTCCCGGCCACAAAACACCGCTTCGACCTCGGATGACGGGACACCTGCACGCACCAGCCGCCGGATTCCCCGGAGTCAGCCGATGGCCGCTCGCGGCCTGCGGAGCAACCACCGGCATGCGTCGGATAGCAAACGGTTCGAGAAAGGAAACACATGGGTCTGGTAGACGGAAAGATCGCGTTCGTCACGGGTGCGGGTCAGGGATTGGGCGAAGGAGTGGCCCACGCACTGGCAGCCGATGGAGCGGCCGTCGTCCTCGCGGACCGTGCGTTCGCGAAGGTCGAGAAGGTAGCGGGCGACCTCGCCGCAGCCGGGTACGAAGCTCTGGCAGTCGAATGCGACGTGAGAGACCGTCCGGCCGTCGACAGTGCGGTCGAGGCGGCCGTCGCGAAATTCGGGAAGATCGACATCCTGATCAACAACGCGATGACGCAGAATCTCGTGTCTTTCGACAAGGCGACCGCAGAAGACCTGACCGATGCCTACGAGTCCTCCGTGCTCGGCACCTTCAATTGCATGAAGGCATGCTTTCCCTATCTCCGGGTGAACGGCGGCAAGGTGGTGAATTTCGGCTCCGCGGCAGGGACCGAAGGCGTCGCGAACATGGCGACGTACGGAGCTGCGAAGGAGGCGGTTCGAGGACTTACGAAGTGTGTGGCGACGGAATGGGGAAAGTACGGAATCACAGTGAACGCCGTTGTGCCGAACGGGGCCTCACCTGCTTGGGAGAAAGTGAAAAGTGAGATGAGTGTGGAAGACCTCGAGAGGACATTCGCACTGTTTCCGATCCAGCGGATGGGTGATCCGGTCGCCGACGTCGGTCGCGTCGTCGTTTTCCTCAGCAGTCCGTACTCCGACTACATGACCGGCCGCACCCTCTTCGCGGACGGCGGACGATCGCACTTCCGGTAACAGCCGAGCACGGATCCCTCGCGGACACCGTCCCCCCGCAAAATGACCGACGCGGTCGAGCCGCTCGATCGAATCGGCTCGACCCCGGGCGGGGGGTCGCACCGTTGCCCGGACGAGTTGTCCGGTTCAGTGCGGGCGCCGGCCACCGCTACGTGCGTTCATTCCTTGCCACGCTGCGTTTCGAGCCACTGGTAATGCAGCTCGAAATGCGAGGCCGGACGTTTGATCATGGTCGCGTCAGCTTCGGCCACGATGGCGCCGGAACTTTCGAGTTCCAGCGTCGCCCGCACGAAGGCCTTGCGGTTCTCTCTTCCGACAACCCAGGCCCGTCCGATCAGCGGCCACCCGACAGGTACCGGACGCACGAACTTGACGGTCAGTGTTCCGGTGACCGCGAATTCGTCGTTCAACAACAATGTGTGCCCGACGAGTTCGTCCATCACACTCGCGGTCCAACCGCCGTGTGCCACCTCCGGCCCGCCCTCGTTTTCACGCAAGCACACCACGTGGCTGACCACGACACCGTCATCGCCGAGTCGCTCACGTTCGATCCCGAACCGGCAGCGATTCAGCGCACGACACCCGAAGCAGAGGCGCACCCCGTCAGGCGACTCAGGCGCGTCCACCGGTGACCGGTCACGGGAATCCACCGTCGTGGTGGATTGTCCCGATTCCCTTGTTCCGCTCTCGTTCACACGAACCCCTTCATGAAAAAGACTTCCGCACCTGATCGCCGAATGCGCCGAGGTGAGCTGAACCGGATCGGCGGGGACAGGTAGTCCACCGGGCCACAGATGGCAGCCCCGCCCGGTGGTCGACCGGCGGCGCCGGTGCGACCGCCGCGGTCCGCCTACATACTTTACACTGTAACGAAAAGAAGTCATCCTATGCGGTGAACCTCGAACGACAGCCTTGGAGGCGCGATGGAACCCACAACCGGCAGCAGGGTCCTCACCCGCGAACAGCGCGACGACTACCTCGCCACGTTGAACGCCGAAACCCTGTCCGCACTGATGCGATCCACCTGGACCTGGGACGATCGCGCACTCCGGCGTCGGCTCAGCGAACTGCTCACAGGACTGACCGCCGTTCGCGAACTGCGAACCGGCGCAGTCGAGTGCTCCGCGCCGGCCCTTGCAGCGGTGGAGGCCCGTGTTCTCGCGTCCACCGGTGAATTCGTCGCCGAAGTTCTGGGCCCGCACCTGCTCGCAGCGACGGGCAACACGTTCCGTGCGCGCCTGCTACCCCTCGTCGAGGCCACCGGCGAACTCACCGCCGAGGCCTCGCGCGCAATAGACGAACTGGCGGTGGACGTCACCGGGCACGTGATCGAGCGCAATGAAGCGCTCTCCGCGATTCTTCCCGAGGACGAATGGGAAGCCGCCGCCTTCGGGCCACGTGCCACCGGTCTCGCGCAGGTGGCCTACTCGGCCGGATACACGGTCAGCGAAACCGACTACTTCCCGGCCGCCGGGCTCGCCGCACAGGCCTTCGCCATCGCCGGCTCGCCGACCGACGACAGCGTGGACGTGCGCCGCGCGACGCTCGCCGCGGCAGAGAAGACCGGCTCCTGGGATCCCGCACTGGTCCGAACCCGCGCCACGGCGAGCACTGACGGCTGGCAACTCACCGGCGAGAAGTGGTTCGTCCCGGGCGCGGAATCGGCGCGGACGATCTTCGTGGTCGCACGCAATATCGGTGGCCCGTCGTTGTACCTGGTCGACCGGAATGCACCGGGTATCACCATCGAATCCATGGACTCGCTCGATGACGCGCGTCCCCTCGCACGGGTCGGCTTCGAGAACACCCCGGCGATCTTGATCGGCCGCGAGGGCGTCGGAGGCCGGATCATGAACCGCACCGTCGACCGGGCGACCACGGTGCTCGCCGGGGAGCAGATGGGGCTCGTCGATCGAGCGCTGAAGTGCTTGTCCGAGGTTCTGCCCTCCTCCGACGACAGCGACTCGTGGCGAGGCTATACCAAGAAGCTGGCGGAACTCGAGTTGCTGCGGGCCGGCGCGACCGCGCTGTGGTATCGCGCGGTGCGGCTCCAAGGCGAAGACGATCTCGACGCAGGGGCGGTGGCCGCGGCGATGGCGCACATCGGGTGCTCGAACGCGGCTCGACAGGTCGCGCTGCGGCTGACCGCGGTGACCGGCGATCTCGATACCGCGGCCGTCGAAGCCATCGCGACACGCGCCCGCGGCACCGACCTGTTGCTGGGCGGTCCGGCACTGGCACATGAACGGTTGCTCGAGCGCCTCGGGATCTGATCATCGTGAACGATGGGAGGCCGCGGTGACGCTCACCGGACCCGACCGGTCCGGTGAGTACACTGCCCCTGTGGGATCCAGCGATCAGTCGGCAGCCGTCGACCGATCCGTGACGGCATCCCGGCGGGCCAGGGGGCGCCCGCCGACGCTGACCGAAGACCAGATCGTCGATGCGGCGTTGCAGATCATCCGGACCGACGGTCTCGACGCACTGTCGATGCGGCGGCTATCGCAGCAACTCGGACGTTCCCAGATGGCTGCCTACTCCTACGTCACGGACAAGCAGGCGTTGCTCGACCTTGTCGCGAGACGCACCCTCGCCGACGTCGAGGTCCCCGGCGAAGCCGATGGGCCGTGGGATGTCCAGCTTCGGGTGCTCATCGACCGTATCGACGCTCAACTCCGTCGCAACCCCGGAATCGCCGGGTTGCTGCTGCAACGAATGCTGCACTCCGACCGCCGCCTGGTGGATGCGATCATGGCGATCACCGTCGATGCCGGGCTCGAAGACAAGCAGGTACTGCTGGCCTACTCGACGATCCACACCTATCTGTTCGGCCGCTACCAGGTGGCGTTGGCCGACGTGCCGCGAGACGAGATCGAACTGCCCCCCACCCTGGCACAGGTCGTTCCGCACCTCGGCGAACTTCACGGGGCCGACTACTACAACTTCGGCATCGACATCCTGATCGACGGTCTGCGTGCGCGGGTCGCGGCGAACCGTCGCGACGCGAGCCTCGGCGGCGCCTGACCGCGGTGGCCTGACACCAAGGCTCTGTCCACTCGACCGGTACCGGAAAATGACGAGGCCCGCCACGGGTGTACCCCATAGCGGGCCTCGTCGCTGCCGAGAGTTGTCTATGACCGAGTGATCAGCGGGGGCCGAACCGCTGGGCGCCGTCGAGGCGGACCACTTCTCCGTTGATGTAGCCGTTGGTCAGCAGATGCTCGACCAGGGCCGCGAATTCGTCCGGCGAACCGAGGCGCTTCGGGAACGGAATATTGTTGGTGAACTTCGCCAGCGCCTCGTCACCCACCGATTCCATCATCGCGGTATGCATCGTGCCGGGCGCGACCGTGTTGACCCGGATACCGACCGTGCTGAGGTCACGCGCCGCGGCCAGGGTGAGTCCGACAACACCCGCCTTCGCCGCGGCATAGGCGGATTGGCCGATCTGTCCCTCGTAGGCCGCGATCGACGCGGTAGCGACTACCGAGCCGCGCTCGCCCGTGGCACTGGGCTCGGCGTCAGCCATCCGGGCCGCGGCGAGCCGCAAGACGTTATAAGTCCCGACCAGATAGAGATCGAGCGTCTTGCTGAAGCCTTCCAGACTCGCCGGGGTACCGTCCCGCTTGACCACCCGCTCGGCAACCCCCCAGCCACCGTGCGCGATCACGACATGACGCAGCGTGCCCAGTTCCGCCGCCGCGTCGAGCGCCGCCAGCACCGATTCCTCGGAAGTCACATCGGTTCGCGCGTAGTGGGCGCCGGAACCCAGGTCCTCGACCAGCCGACCGGCGCGATCGTCGGCCAGATCGGCCACGACCACCGCGATTCCCGCCTTGTGCAGGCGGCGGACCACGGCTTCGCCCAGCCCGCCCGCACCACCGGTTACCAGTGCCACTTCGGTCGCCGAAGTGCTCATATCTTCTCCATTCGGTTTGTCTGCTGTGGGGGTGCGAACCGGGTGCGGTTCACTCTCCCGTCCACACCGGTTCGCGTTTCTGCGCGAAGGCTTCGGCGCCTTCACGGGCGTCCCGGGACGCGAAGACCGGCTCCAGCAACGTGCGCTGCCGGTCGAATGCCTCGGCCTCGGTCCAGTCGGCCGACTCGACGAGAATTCGCTTCGTCGCGGCAACGGCCAGTGGACCGTTACGGCAGATGCGCGCCGCGAGGTCGAGTGCGCCGTCGAGCGCGGCACCGGGCTCCACCAAGCGATTGACCAGTCCGTACCGGTGGCCGAGCTCGGCGGAGAAGGTCTCTCCGGTCAGCGACAACTCCATCGCGATCTGGTAGGGAATACGCCGCGGTAGCCGCAGCAATCCGCCGCCACCCGCGACCAGGCCGCGCTTGACCTCGGGCAGACCGAAGGCCGCAGTACGCGACGCGACGATAAGGTCGGTCGCCAGTGCCAGTTCGGTGCCCCCGGCCAGCGCGAATCCCTCGACCGCGGCGATAACGGGCTTATTCGGCGGCGCCTCGGTGAAACCGAGTCCTCGACCTTCGACGGCGATATTCTCACCAGCAAGGAACGCCTTGAGATCCATACCGGCGCAGAAATTCTCGCCGACGCCGGTCAGCACGCCCACCGAGAGATCGGGGCTCGTGTCGAGCAGTTCCATCGCGTCGGCCAGACCGTGGCTGACCTCGGCGTTGATGGCATTGCGGGCTGCGGGCCGGTTGATTGTGATGACCAGGACACGCTCGCGCTGCTCGACGAGGAGAGCCGCCGTCCGGGACGGCGCGGATACGTCGGAAGCTCCCATGGTCAGATCCGCTCGTAGATCGTCGCGTTGGCGGTACCGCCACCTTCACACATGGTCTGCAATCCGTATCGCCCGCCGGTCCGGATCAGGTGGTGGACGAGTGTGGTCGCCAGGCGAGCACCCGAGCACCCGAGCGGATGTCCCAAGGCGATCGCGCCGCCCAGCGGGTTGAGTTTCGCCTCGTCGGCGCCGGTCTCGATCTGCCAGGCCAGCGGGACAGGCGCGAAGGCCTCGTTGACCTCGAAGGCATCGATATCGCTGATGCTCAGCCCGGACTTACGCAGGGCCAGCGCGGTAGCTGGGATAGGACCGGTGAGCATCTTGACCGGATCATCGCCGGTGACCACCGCGGTGTGGATGCGGGCGAGCGGGGTCAGTCCGAGACGCGCGGCGTTCTCCGAGGTCGTGACCAGCACGCCGGCCGCCCCGTCGGAGATCTGGGAGGCATTTCCGGCGCTGATGACCCCGCCCTCCTTGAAAGGCGTTTTCAGAGTGGCGAGTTTGTCGACGGTGGACCCTCGACGGATCCCCTCGTCGGCTTTCACGGTGCCGGACCCGGTATCGACCGCGATGATCTCGGTCTCGAAATAGCCGGCGTCCTGTGCGGCGGCAGCCCGCTCGTGCGAGCGAACGGAGTACTCGTCCAGCCGCGTGCGCGACAGTTTCCATTGATCGGCGATCACCTCGGCGCCGTAGCCCTGGTTGAACGCACCACCAAAGCCGGGGGCGGTCAATCGGTCGGCATAGCGAGTGACCGCGGGTCCACCCATCTCGCCGGTCCCCGGCACATTGGAGGCACCCATCGGTATGGCCGACATCATCTCGACGCCGCCGGCTACCACGACGTCCGCCTGGCCGGAGATGACGGCCGCGGCGGCGGTGGAGATGGCCTGCTGCGACGAGCCGCACTGCCGGTCGATGGTGAAGCCGGGGACTGATTCGGGCCAACCGGCGGCGAGCACCGCCATTCGGCCGATATTGCCGGACTGCTGGCCGACACTCATCACGTTGCCCCAGTGCACGTCGTCGACCACGGCGGGGTCGATACCGGTTCGCTCGGCGATCGATTTCAGTATCAGCGCAGACAACTCGACGGCGTGCACATCGGCAAGGCCACCCCTCCGCTTGCCGATCGGTGTGCGCAGAGCCTCGACGATTACCGCGTCACGCATCTGGAAGTCCTCTCTGTACGATCATCGCCCGGATCCCGGCCAAGGCATCACAGGTTAGAAGTTATTAACTAAATGATTACACTCTACGGTGCGCGCATGGCAAGCACTCGTCGGCATGAGCTCGACCGCGTCGCCTCTCGCAGCCCGAGCCTCGCCCGTGTCGCGTGAGCCGCATCGGACTCCAGCTCAGGCGACAGGAAATGGAGCACGGCAGAGGAGTCCCTCACGCGCGCGTCTTCCTCGGCGCGATCCTTCGAGCGAAGCCCTCGATTCCCAGAATCGAGTGCGGATGCGGGCCGAATTCAGGTGTCTACGCTCGACGGCGCAGCTCTTCGGCGGCGACCTCGCCGGTCCACCGGATCGCCCGGGGAGCGGTGATCGCCTCGCGTTCAGCCGAGCCGTCCCGACTGTGCACCAACCGAAGCGCGCCGGGGCGTGGGGCGGTGAGTGGGCACCGATCGACATCGAGCGCCGCTCGAACCAGGGCGTGCGGCTCCGCCGGCATCAGCACTTCCGCACCGGGCAGCGCGCCCAACTCCAGCAGGGCTCGCCGGGCGTCATCCACGGATACTTCGAGCCACTCCGCCAATTCGTCCGAGCTGATCTCCAGGACCGGAAGGTCCCAATCGAGCATCAGGTTCACGATCGCGATCACCGGTGCCGGGTAGTCCTCGGCGGTACAGCAGGACGATTCCTGGGCAGAGACGTGGTTCATCAACATTGATTCCTCTCGCAGACCATGATCCCGGTCACATTCCACCGTGCCCGACGGAACGCCGGCGCGACCCCGTGAAAACACCTGGATCGACTACCCGGTCGAGCGAAGAGGCTGTCCGCCGCCAAAATCAGCCCGCCGCGGGGACTGCCGACACCGCCCCGGTCCCCATCGCGACCGCTACGACCACTCCGTCCGGCCGCAGAACCTCGGTGCGCAGCGTCGACAACCGCCGGCCCTTGCGGACGTATGCGGACCGGAAGCGCAGAAAGTCTTCCCCGGGCGCGGGTCGCAGGTAGGAGATGTTCAATCCCAGTGGCCGCAGCGTGGCGCCGGCCGCACTGTGGCAGCGTTCTTGCGCGAGCCGGGTGAGCGCCATGAGAACACCACCGTGCACTACGCCCCGAGAGTTGAGCATGCCCGCGACGACGTCCACCCGCGCCGAGCCGTCGCCCTCAGGACGGACCCTGAGAATCTCCGGGTCCATCGGGGGAATCGGGTCGTCGCCGCCGTCACCGCGCGGGGACTTACCGTCGGCGTCGCCGACCATCACCCCCACCGCCTGAGCGATCAGAGTTCCCCGGTCGTCCCGCAATTCGGCACGCCCCGTGCCGAATTCGCGGGTCACGCCCAGCGCGACGGCGCTGACGTCGAGGTAACGCGCACCCGGCGCGACCGGGGCCAGTTGATCCACCCGCAGCTCTACCGTTACGCCGGAAGGCGAGCCCGCCGGATGAGCGAACACCGCGGTCGCCACCGCGCAATCGGCCGCCACGCCCAGCAGCGCCGGTGACAGCCGACCGGTACGGAGCGAACCCGGCGGCAACGGCGCATGCAGCGCCGTCCGGCCGGGACCGACCCGCATCGCCGTGAGCCCGACACCGGCCTCGACCGCGCTCAGCGCCAGAGAATCGCCCGTCGTGGTTCCTGCGATCATGAGCGGCACCACGTGGCCGTCGCGCCCGCGACCACTACAGGCCCATCGAGCGGCCGATGAGGTCCTTCATGATCTCGTTGGTTCCGCCGTACACACGCTGGACACGTGCGTCCCGCCACAGCCGTGCGATCTCGTACTCGTTCATGTACCCGTAGCCGCCGTGCAGCTGCAGGCACCGGTCCAGGATCTCCCATTGGGTTTCGGTGGTCCACCACTTCGCGCCCGCCGCTTCCTGCGCGGTCAGCTCACCGGCATTCAGCGCGGCGATGCACTGGTCGAGATATGTCCACATGACCTCGAGCTTGGTCTGCATCTCGGCCAGCGCATGACGGTTGACCTGGAAGGTGCCGATCGGCTGACCGAATGCCTTGCGTTCACGCGCGTAGGGCAGGGTCAGGTTGTAGGCGCGCTGCGCGCCGGCCACCGCGTGGACGGCGATCCCGAGCCGCTCCTTCGGCAGGTTGCGCATCAGGTGGTAAAAACCCTTGTTCTCCTCGCCGATGAGGTTCTCCACCGGCACTCGGACGTCCTCGAAGTGCAGTTCGGCGGTGTCGGCGGAATGCTGGCCGATCTTGTCCAGCTTGCGGCCTTTGGTGAAGCCCGGGGTACCCGCCTCCACGACGATCAGGCTCACGCCCTTGTGTCCGGCCTCGGGATCGGTCTTGCACGCCACAACCACCAGGTCGCACAGCAGACCGTTGGAGATGAACGTCTTCGAGCCGTTGATGACGTAATGATCACCGTCGCGCCGAGCCGTGGTGCGGATGCCGCGAAGGTCCGAACCCGCGCCGGGTTCGGACATCGCGATGGCGGTGATGAGCTCACCCGAGACCATGCCCGGAAGCCAGCGCTGCCTCTGTTCCTCGGTGGTCAGCTCGAGGAAGTAGGGCATCAGGATGTCGTTCTGGACGCCGAAGCCCACGCCGACCGAGCCCGTGAGCCAGTACTCCTCGTTGAGCACCGCATTGAACCGGAAGTCCTTGATTCCGGCACCGCCGTATTCTTCGGGTGCCTCCCAGCAGAGCAGACCCAGTTCCCCTGCCCGTAGCCATACCTCACGACTCGTGTGGCCGGCTTTCTCCCATTCATCGACGTAGGGCACGCATTCCTTCTCATAGAAGGTGCGTGCCGTCTGGCGAAACTGCTCGTGCTCGGGCTCGAGAATCGTGCGTCGCATGATCTGACCGCCATCCTTTCCATTCAGTTAACTCATTATACTATCCGATGCAAGGATGAGGGAGAGCCCATGTATGTCGACGTAAAACTGGCAAAGCCCGCACCGGGAACGGACAGCCTGGACGCGCTGGCGGAGGAAGGCCGCCGGGCAGAGCACGAAGGATACGGCGCGCTGTGGAGCGCGGAGTCTTCCGGCGACCCGTTCCTGCCGCTGGTCCCCGTGGCGCAGCGCACCGAACACCTGAAGCTCGGCACAGCGGTGGCGGTAGCGTTTGCCCGCAATCCGATGTCGCTGGCCTACACCGCACATCATCTGCAACTGCTCAGCGGCGGCAGACTGCTGCTCGGACTCGGCACTCAGATCAAACCGCACATCGAACGGCGATTCGGAATGCCGTGGAGCAACCCCGCCCGGCGCATGCAGGAATTCGTCGATGCCCTGCGGGCGATCTGGACCTGCTGGCAGACCGGTGGACCGCTGGACTTCCACGGTGAGTTCTATACCCACACACTCATGACCCCGTTCTTCGCGCCCGAACCGAGCCGTTGGGGCCCACCGAAGATCTATCTCGCGGCCGTGGGCGACCGGATGACCGAGGTAGCGGGCGCAGTGTGCGACGGTCTGCTACCGCACCCGTTCACGACCGAGCGGTTCCTGCGCGAACGGACTGTGCCGATGCTGCGGAAAGGACGGCAGAACGCCGGGCGAGACCTGCACGACTTCTCCATCAGCCTGTCCGGCTTGGTGGTAACGGGCGCGACCGAGGAGGACATGGCTCGTGCCGCCGCAGCGGTGCGCGGCCAGATCGCGTTCTATGGCAGTACACCCACGTACCAGCCCGTGCTCGCCCTGCACGGATGGGAAGAGCTGGGCCGTGAACTGACGAAGCTGTCCAAGGACGAGGACGACGATCGCTGGCGGCGCATGGGCGAACTCATCGACGACGAGGTGCTCGACACTTTCGCCGTGGTGGCCGAGCCCGACCGGCTCGGCGCGGCCGTGCGTACCCGATTCGGCGACCTCGTGGAACGCTTCAGCTTCTACGCCCCTTATGACCACGACCCGGCGATCTGGCTGCCCGCGGTCGCGGAACTGAACGCGCACGCCTGACGGGGCGACAGCACGCGGAGATTCGCGCCCGCTCGCCCCCGGTGATCAGCCTCGCGCGGCACCTGCCCCGGTCACGAACACGGGATCACGCTTCTCGAGCGCCGCCGCGGCCGCCTCACGCTGATTCGGCGCACCGGTGACCGTGCGCAGCGCGGCTCGTTCGGCGGCCAGCCCCTCGGCGAACGAGGGCGCCGCCAAAATCGTGGTCAGCGCGCGGACCGCGTCCGGGTTTCGACCGGCCACAGTGCGCGCCAACTCCATTGCGGCAGTGAGCGGTTCGGCGACCGACCTGGTAGCCAGACCGATTCGCTCGGCTTCCGCACCGTCGACCCGCCGGGCGGTCAGGATCATCTCGGCGGCGACATCCGATCCCACGAGCCGGGGCAGCAGCTGGGTGCCACCCATATCGGGCGCGACTCCCCAGTTCATCTCCAGCAGCCCGAGCGTGGCAGTGGGAGCCACGAACCGGATGTGCGCGGCGAGCGCGAGCTGCAGGCCACCGCCGAGCGCCGGGCCGTGCACCGCCGCGATCACCGGGACCGGGAGGTTACGGAAGCCGAGCACCGCACGCTGCCCGCGGGTCAGCTCCGGGTCGCCGTCACCGGCGAGCTCCGCGGCCTGGACATCGGAATCCGCCGGGCGGAACGCACGCCCCTCGGCCATAGCACGGAAGGCATCCAGATCCAGGCCGGCGCAGAAGCCACGACCGTGACCCGAGAGCACAACGACCCGCAGATCCGGCTCGGCGCGCAGCTCGGCGGCCGTACGGATCAGCGCGGTGAACATCTCGTCGTCGAGAGCGTTCAGCTTCTCCGGACGATTGAGCCGCACATCCGCTATCCCATCGGTGATCGTCCACTCGACCCGTGCCGCAGGTTCACTCATCGTTCCTCCTCCATCGGCTGGATGCGGGATTGTCACGCATCCACCGGTCACTACAAATTAATAGTTATATCATTTAGTTCACAGACACATGAGGAGGAACCATGCCCGGAACTCCCTTCGGCAGCGCCGACCCCGCACAGCCCGCGGTCGTCGTCGAACCGTCCGGCCAGGTCGTCACATACGGCGAGCTGGAGGCTCGGTCGAACCAGGCCGCACATCTGTTCCGCGACCGTGGTCTGACAGCGGGGAGTTGTGTGGCAATCCTGGCGGACAACCGGGCGGAGTACTTCGAGCTGGTTTGGGGTGCACAACGGGCCGGCCTGTACTACGTCGGAATCAATACTCATCTCACCGACGACGAGGCCGCCTACATCCTGCGCGACAGCGGCGCCCAACTGGTGGTCGCGTCCGACGCGCTGGCTCCCCTCGCGGATGCATTGCTGGACGACCCCGCACTCGCGCCCTGCGGGCGCCTGATGATCGGTACCCCGCACGACGGGTGGGAAAGCTACGAACAACAGCGCGCATCCCGGCCGCACACCCCGATTCCCGACGAGTCCGAGGGAGATTTCCTGCTGTACTCGTCGGGCACCACGGGTCGTCCGAAAGGTATCCGGCGGCCGCTGTCCGGCCTGCCCCTGGGCAGCCACCCCGACGTGCCGGGACGGTGGCTGCGCGAGCTGCTCGATTTCGCGCCGGGCGATGTCTACCTCTCCCCCGCCCCGCTCTATCACGCCGCGCCGCTCGCCTGGACCATGAGCGTCCACCGCAGTGGCGGCACCGTGGTGGTCCTCGAGCGCTTCGACGCCGAACGTGCCCTCGCCGCGATCGCCGCCCACCGCGTCACCCACAGTCAGTGGGTTCCCACCATGTTCGTGCGGATGCTGAAGTTGCCCGCCGAGGTGCGCGCTCGACACGACCTGTCCAGCCTGCGCCATGCCGTCCATGCCGCGGCCCCGTGTCCGGTCGAGGTGAAACGAGCGATGATCGACTGGTGGGGGCCGATCTTCTTCGAGTTCTACTCCAGCACCGAGGGGGTGGGCGCCACCACGATCACCTCCCGGGAATGGCTGCGCAAGCCCGGATCGGTCGGCAAGCCGATACTCGGGCGGCCGTATATCACCGACGACGAAGGCAACGAACTGCCCGCCGGAGAAGTCGGCACGGTCTGGTTCGCCGACAGCGGCGAGTTCTCCTATCACGGCGATCCGGGGAAGACCGCGGCCGCCCGCGACGCCCGCGGCGGAGCATCCGTCGGCGATACCGGGTTCCTGGACGAAGACGGGTACCTCTTCCTCACCGACCGCCGGACCCACCTCATCATCTCGGGCGGGGTCAATATCTATCCCCGCGAGATCGAGGACGTCCTGCTGATGCACCCCTCGGTCGCCGACGTCGGGGTCGTCGGGCTGCCCGACCCGGAGATGGGCGAACGCGTCACCGCGGCCGTGCAACTGGAACACCCCGAGGCGGCCGGGCCGGAGCTCGCCGCCGAACTGATCTCCTTCGCCCGGGCGAAATTGGCGGGTTTCAAGGTCCCCCGCGATATCCGGTTCCCCGCGGATCTGCCACGCACACCGACCGGTAAATTGCGCAAGCACGAGCTCAAACAGCAACTGATGAATTCGTGATCGACGCCGAACGTCGGCGACGGTGAAGCCACCGCCGCCGACGTTCGGGCAATCCTCTTCCGAGGAACCGTTCAGGCCACCTTCTCGAACACCGCGGCAAGGCCCTGCCCGCCGCCGATGCACATCGTCTCCACGCCGTAGCGGGCGTCGCGGCGAACCATCTCTCGCGCCAGTGTGGCGAGAATCCGGCCACCCGTGGCACCGACGGGGTGCCCGAGCGAGATTCCGGACCCGTTCACATTGAGGCGATCGAAATCAGCTGGGGTGAAACCCCATTCGCGAGTGCAGGCCAGCGCTTGCGCCGCGAAGGCCTCGTTGAGCTCGATCAGATCGACCTTCTCGAGCCCGAGTTCGGCCGCCGCGAGCGCACGTTGCACAGAGGGAACCGGGCCGATGCCCATCGTCGCGGGCGCCACCCCGGCCACCCCCCAGGACACCAGGCGCACCAGCGGACGGAGGCCCAGTTCCGCCGCCTTGGCGGGATGGGTGACGACGCAGACGGCCGCGCCGTCATTCTGCCCTGAGGAATTACCCGCGGTGACCGTCGCCTCGGCGTCGCTCGCGGCGAGTACGGGCCGCAGCCGCGCCAGCTGCTCGACCGAGGAATCGGGGCGGATGTGCTCATCGCGGTCGACGACGACGTCGCCTTTGCGGCCCCGGACCGTGACCGGCACGATCTCGTCCGCGAACTTGCCCGCAGTCTGCGCCTGCGCGGCGTTGTGATGACTGCGCACGGAGAACTCGTCTTGCTCCTGCCTCGAAATACCGTACTGCCGCCGCAAATTCTCGGCAGTCTCGAGCATCCCGCCCGGAACCGGGAAATTCACCCCGCCGGCGGTCACCCGCCCCCGCGCGAGCGAATCATTGAGCAGCACACCGGGACCCGACTTGGCGCCCCAGCGCATCGACGTCGAGTAGAACGGCGCCGAGCTCATGGATTCAGCGCCGCCGGCCAGCACGACCTCGCTGGCACCGGAAGCAACCTGACCGGCCGCGTACAACACCGCCTGCAACCCCGAGCCGCACCGGCGGTCGATCTGTAAACCGGTGACGCTCACCGGGAGACCCGCATCGAGCGCTGCCACCCGCCCGATCGCGGGAGCCTCCATCGACGGATAGCAGTTGCCGAGCAGCACGTCGTCGACGGCTTCCGGCGGTATTTCGGTCCGATCGATGATCGCCCGGATCACCGTCGCCGCCAGTTCGTGGGCGGGCACATCCTTCAACGCACCGCCGAACCCGCCGACCGGGGTTCGCAGCGGCTCGCAGATTACGGCGTCACGCACCGTCGATCCTCGATTCTTGTCGGTTTTGTCGGTTACCGGGAGAAAATGGACACGGCGGACGCTCCCGGAGACCCGTACAGGTGGGTATAGCCGGTCTTCGGGTCGCCGGGGACCTGCCGATCGCCCGCCCGGCCCTGCAGTTGCAGCACGATCTCGTAGACCTGCCGCAATCCGGACGCGCCGATCGGCTCGCCGTTGGCGATGAGCCCGCCGTCGGTGTTCACCGGAAGTCGGCCGGTGATCTCGGTGGCGCCGTCTGCGATCCACTGCTCCTGTTCGCCGTCCTTGCAGAACCCGTTCTCCGCCATGTGGATCAGTTCCGATCCCGCATCGGTGTCCTGCAACTGCGCGACCCGGATCTCGTCCGGCCCCAGGCCCGCCTGCTCGAAGGCGGCCTTGGACGCGTCGACCGTCGGACTCGGCGCGCCGTCCAACGGCATCGACGGGCTGTTCACGTCGAATGCGCCCGAGCGCCGGCTACGCAGCACCGACGAGCGGAGATACACCGGCGTGGAGGTGAACTTCGAGGCCAGGTCCGCCCGGCACAACACAACAGCCGCCGCGCCCTCGTCGGGGCTGCAGTACATGTACTGCGTGAGCGGATGGTTGACCACGGGTGCGGCCAGGATCTGCTCGGGCGACAACGGCTTGCGGCGCCACGCGTGCGGCGTGATCGAGCCGTTGCGCAGATTCTTCGCCGCGATCCGGGCGAGCGCCTCGGTGGAGACTCCGTGGTCGTGGAGGTACCGGGTGGCCTTGGTTCCGAAGAAATGCGTGGTCAGGAACATTCCGGTCTGGCCGTACCACGACGGCAGCCCGAGCACCGAGGGGTCCGCGGCGAACGCGCCGCGGGGATGCTTGTCCATTCCGATCGCCATCGCCACGTCGGCCTCACCGTGCCGGATCGCCTCCGCGGCCATCTGCAGCGACGTACCTCCCGTCGCGCAGCCGTTGAACACACCGCGCACCGGGATCCCGGTCAACCCCAGCCAGCCCACGATCGCATCCGGGTTGGACACCTCGTGGCTTCCGACGTAGGCCGTCTGGACCTGCGACCACTGCGCGTTGGCATCGGCCAGGGCCGCACGCGCGGCCTCCGCGCCCATCAGCAAGGCCTGTTTGTCGCCGTGCCTGCCGAACGGGTGCAGTCCTACACCCACTACCGCGACGTCGGTCATTCGGTTTCACCTCCAGTGGTATCGGCGGGAGCAAAAGCGTAGGTGAGCACTTCGGTGCCGTCGGCGCGAACCGTGTACGGCACGACCACCATCTCCATCGGCTGGCCGATCCGAAGTTTCGCCGGGTCCGACTCAGTGAGCCTGGCCTGCACCAACAGCTCCCCGGGGAGCTCGATGTAGCCGAGGGCGTACGGAACGAACGTCTCCGGGGTGTCGTTGCCGTCGTAGGGCGGTGACGGGGGACGGAACTGCTGTGTCGTGAAGCTCCACAACGTCCCGCGATTGCCCAGCAGACGTTCCGGCGCACCGGGCTCCGCGGGGAAGGACAGGACGCCATCTCGTTCCGAGGCGATCAACCGTGGGTCGTCGGAGGGCCAGGTAAAGACCCCCTCGGCGACTGGTACTTGCGTGGTCATACAGGTTATCGTAACAATTGTTTAGCTATTTATCCACCCGTTTCGTGCCCTACACCCGTAACCAATCGCCGCTATATGGTGCAATGTGATACCTACTACCGGAAGGCATAACCAATGACCGCACTCGATGCAGGCGCACTGCTGTTGCGGGTGATCGCAGGACTCACCATGGCCGCCCACGGCTATCAGAAGTTCTACTCGGGTGGACGGATCCCCGGAACCGCTCGATGGTTCGACAGCATCGGGATGCGACCGGGACGGTTGCACGCCGTCACAGCGGCAGGCACCGAGATGGCGGCCGGCATTCTGTTGGCACTCGGCCTGCTCACCCCTCTGGCGGGCGCCGGATTCGTCGGACTGATGCTGGTCGCCGCCTGGACGGTGCATCGCGCACACGGGTTCTACTCGGTCAACTCCGGTTGGGAATACAACCTTGTCCTCGCGACCATCGGTGTCGCTCTGAGCACTACCGGGCCCGGCGAGTGGTCGCTCGACGGCGTGCTGGGGCTCACCGAGTCACTGTCGGGCTTGACCGGCTTCCTGATCTCGGCGGGTGGTGGCTCGATCGCGGGGGCAGCGCTGTTGGCGGCCTGCTATCGGCCCGTACCTACGGAGGCCCAGTGAAGGACCGACTGCCGATCGGCGATAGAGAAGAGCAGGCCGCGCGCCCGGGACCGCTGGCCGGGATCACTGTGGTAAGCCTCGAGCAGGCGGTTTCCGCTCCGTTGTGCACGCGCACGCTCGCCGACCTCGGTGCCCGGGTGATCAAGATCGAGAATCCGGCGGGGGGCGACTTCGCCCGCGAATACGACGATGTGGTGCGCGGAATGGCGGCACATTTCGTCTGGCTCAATCGCGGCAAGGAATCGGTCACGCTCAACCTCAAGACGCCGGAGGGGCTCGACGTCCTGCACCGGCTGCTCGCCGATGCCGACGCGTTCGTGACGAATCTGGCTCCGGGCGCCACGGCCCGGCTCGGGCTGGACGCAGAAACCCTGGAACTGACGTACCCCAGGTTGGTGACGTGCGAGATCTCCGGATACGGCAGTGGCGGACCGCTGTCGGACAAGCGCGCCTACGATCTGCTCGCACAGGCGGAGTCCGGCGCATGCTCGATCACCGGACTGCCCGGGAAGCCGGCCAAGCCCGGTCCCCCGGTAGCGGACGCCTGCACCGGGCTCTACGGCGTGATCTCGATTCTGGCCACACTCCAGGCCCGGGGCCGTACCGGACACGGCGGGAAGACCGCGGTGAGCCTGTTCGACACCATGACCGAGCTGATGGGCTACGCCTTGACCTGGAGCGCATACACCGGGGAGGACCAGGAACCGGTAGGTATGGGATCGCCGTCCGTCGCGCCGTACAGCTCCTACGCGACGAGCGATGGCCAGGTCGTCGTGCTCGGCACCACGAACGACCGCGAATGGCAGCGACTGGCCACCGAGCTTCTCGGCCGCGCCGACCTGGCAACCGATAAACGGTATCGGGACGGGCCCCGCAGGGTGGTCCACCGCGCCGAGCTGGACGAAGTGATCGGCGAGTGGTGCGCCCGTCACACGCTGGCCCACATCCGGAAAGCCGCCGACGACGCCGGGATCGGCAACGCGCGCTACAACACGACCACAGATGTCGTGGCCCACCCACATCTGGCGGCCCGGGGCAGGTGGCGGGAGGTGAGCTCACCGGTAGGCCCGGTGCGCACATTGCTGGCACCCCCGGTGCTCGACGGATACGATCCGGTCCTGGGCCCGATTCCCGCTCTCGGCGAGCACACCGACACCGTCCTTCGCGGCCTCGGCCTCGCTGAGGAAGACCTCGCTCGACTACGCGCCGCCGGCGCGATAGGTCCCGCCTTCGCTGGGGCGGCCGACTGAAGACGACGCCCCGGGGAATCTCTTTCGGCGCCCGTGTCCGCCCGGACACGGAAATGACGGTGCTTGATAAAGTTGCTTGCGCTAGAAACCTTCATTTCGAGAACTTCTGTCAAGGTAAAGTGGGGCCACGACGTGAGCACGCTCAGGGAACGCAACCGTATCCGGGCGCGCAACGACATCACCGCGGCGGCGCTCGTCCTGTTCGCGGAGCAGGGGTACGACGCCACCACGGTCGAGCAGATCGCCCGCGCCGCGCGCCTGTCCAGCGCGACGGTCTTCCGCCATTTTCCCAGCAAGGAAGACATTCTCTTCGGGGATGAAGACGACTCCGCGAAGACCATGGTCGAGTATGTGGCGACGCGCTCGGATTCCTCGGTCGATGTCGCCGCACTGGAAGAACCGATCACGAAGTTCGCGGCCGAACTTCAGGACGAACGCACCCAGACCTTGACTCGCCTGGTCATGACCACCCGATCACTCGAGGCCCGCAGCCTGCGTACGCGATTGCTCTGGGAACGCGAGATCGCCCGGCAACTCGCCACCGAAGAAGGTGCGGCGACGCCTACCCTCCGACACACCCTCGTCGCCTCGATCGCGGTCTCCTGCCTCAGTGCGGCGTTGCGCTACTGGGACAGGTCCGATCCGTCCTCGAGCCTCACCGATCTCGTCGAACTGGCATTCCAGCAGCGAACGTCCCTGGATCGGTCACGGTGATACCGCGACCCGGCGGTCCGGCCCGCCGCATGTCGATTCGGCGGGCCGGACCGGCCGCGGTCACATGTACCGGCCGCCCGTTACCTCCAGGACCGTACCGGTGAGATAACTGGACAGGTCGCTGGCGAGGAACAACGCCACAGAGGCCACCTCGCTGGGCTCCCCCGCCCGCTTCATCGGAATTTCGGCCATTTTCGAGTCCCAGGCCTGCTGTGGCATCGCCTCGGTCATGGCGGTCCGGATCAGTCCGGGCTGGATCGCGTTGACCCGCACCCCCGCAGCGGCGAGTTCCTTCGCCGCGGCCTTCGTCAGGCCGACCATGCCCGCCTTGGCAGCGCTGTAGTTGGTCTGGCCGAAGTTGCCGACCTTGCCCGAGATGGACGACATGGTGATGATCGAACCGCGGCCCTGCTCGCGCATCACCGCGCCGGCCGCCCGCGTACCCAGCCACGCGCCGTAGACGTGAACATCGAGGACCGTGCGGAAGTCCTCGGAGGTCATCTTCCGCATCGTCTTGTCCCGGGTGATCCCGGCGTTGTTGACCATGATGTCCACCGATCCGAACCGTCGTACGGTGTCGTCGATCAGGGCGGTCATTCCGTCTTCATCCGTAACATCACATCGGCGCGCCGCTCCGCCGAGGCGCTCGGCCGCACGCTCCGCGGCTTCGCCGTCGAGATCCGCGAGCATCACCTGAGCGCCGTGCTCGACGAACGTCTCCGCGATCGCCAGGCCCAGTCCCTGGGCGCCGCCGGTGACAACAGCGACGCGCCCTTTCAACAGGGTCATTGTTGTTCCTCCCTCGCATTAAGCACTTATTCATTGCACTATATACGGGGTTAAAGCGCGTGACGCGCGGCACCGTGCTCGGCTATCCAGACCGCGACCTGGACCCGGGACGAGAACCCGAGCTTGCCGAGAATATTGACCACATGCCCTTCGACCGTCCGCGGAGAAATCACGAGCTTCGAGGCGATATCGCGGTTGCTGGCGCCGTGCGCGAGCAGGTCGGCGATTTCCCATTCGCGCGGCGTCAACCGCACGTTCTCGGAAGCCGCCGCCCCGGCGGACGACGCCTGGACCTCCCCCAGCGCGAAGGCGATGCTTTCGGCGACCGGTGCACGGACACCCGCCTCGAATTGCGCCCTGAACGCCCGCTCGCCCAACGCTCGGGCCGCCTGATCGCGACACCTCTCGTGGTGACGCACCGACTGCGGGTCGAACAGCGCATCGGTCGTGCGCCACAGCGCATCGGTGCTGCCAAGCAACCTTGCCGCGCGCCCATGCTCGGCGCGTGCCTCGGCGATCCACGCCAAGGTTTCGATACAGCGGGCGATCCCCACAGGGTTGCGGAATTCATTGTTCAACCGCAGGCTTTCCAACGCCTGTATCTCAGCTTCGTCGGTCCGGCCTTCGTACAAGCAGAGGTTGGCCAGTTCCCACAGTGCCTCGGCCCGATGCCAATGCTCGTCGTGCCGCTCGCACACGGCCAGCGATTCCCGACACAATCGCATCCCGGCCTCCGGGTCGCCGAGCTGGTAGACCGCCTTGCCCTTGTGCAGCAGGAGCAGCGCGAGAGCCAGCGGGTCGTCGCGCACCAGCGACTCGAGCGCGTGGTCGAAGAGCTCGATGGCCTCGGTCGAGGCTCCCAACGACATTCGCAGCACACCGAGGAAAACGGTGGCCATTGCCTCTTCGTGGGGAGCACCGATGCGCCGCGCGGTTCGCTGACCGTTGCGTAGGAGTAGCTCTGCGGACTCGAAATCGCCCTGATTCCCCGCACACTGGCCGGCTATCCACAGCAGGATCGCGCGTTCGGTGCAATCCTCGTCGAGGACGGCCAGCACGCGGTCGATCCACAGCCTTCCCTCTCCGAGTCGGCCGGTCAGCAATGTCTCGCCACCGAGACCGCTGGCGATAACCGCAGCTGCGCGAGCATCCGTAGGTTCGCCGAGACAGAAGTCGATCGCGGCCCGGAGGTTGTCGCGTTCGGCTCGAACCCATGCCATGGTGTCGTGTTGGCCGGGGCCGAACCAGTGCGGATAGCGTTCGACGAGCCGGTTACGGAAGTAGTCGCGGTGGCGCCGACGTAGGTTCTCCTCGTCGCCGCTCGCGGCGATCCGGTCCCGACCGAAGGCCCGGATGGTTTCCAGCATCCGATAACGCACCTCCGACGACTGGCGAACCGTGACGACGATCGATCGATCGACGAGCCGCGCGAGCAGGTCGAGAACGTCTTCCCGCGCGACGATGGTTCCCGAACAGATCGCCTCGGCAGCAGGCGCGCTGAAGGATCCGGAGAAGACCGTCAGCCGGGACCACAACTCTCGTTCGGCGGGGGTGCACAGGTCGTAGCTCCACCCGATCAACGAATGCAAGCTGCGCTGGCGGGGGGCGGCGAGTGCACTATCCGTACGCAGCAACTGGAATCGTCCATCGAGTCGGTTCAGTATCTGCTGCGGGGACAGATGGCGGATCCGCGCGGCAGCCAGTTCCAGGGCCAGCGGCAACCCGTCGAGCCGCCGGCACAGCCCGGCAACCGCCGCGGCATTGTCGGCCGTGAGTAAGAACCCGGGCTCCACAGCGGCAGCGCGCTCCAGGAACAGGCGCACCGCATCGCAGCGCGCCAGCTCGTCGAGGTCTTCGTCCCGCCCCACTGCCGGTACCCGCAGCGGCTGCACGGTCCGAATATGTTCGCCTCTGACCCCGAGCGGCTGGCGGCTGGTCACCAGCACCTTCAAGTGCGACGCCGCCTTCAGCAACGTGTCGACCAGTTCCGCGCATGCCTCGCTCAGGTGCTCGCAATTGTCGAGGACGAGCAACATCGCCCGATCCGCCAATTGCCGTCCGAGCAGTCCCGGCGCCCAGCGTGCGGATCTGGTGGGCAGCTCCAGCACCGATGCCACCGTGGAGGCGAGTAATTCCGGGTCCTGCAACGGCGCGACATCCACGAACCACACACCGTGCGGGAACGCGCGCTGGAGGTATGCGGCCACCTGCAGCGCCAGCCGCGTCTTCCCCACCCCGCCCGGCCCGACCAGAGTGACGAGTCTCGAGGATTCCATCGCGTGGCGGACGTCGGCCAGCTCGAGGTTTCGTCCGACGAACTCGTCCAACCGAGCGGGCAGATTGCCGACCGGCCCCTTTCGCGCGGACACCACCCAGAAGCCTCCTCATGAAGCCCGATCAGATCGGCGCCGGATGCGTCGGCACCCGACACTGTGACCTTAACCTCTCAATTCGAGAGAAGCTATCGATTCGTGCGCGGTCACCGCACCTGTCCCCCGCGCAACCGCCACCGTCCGGCCGGACCGGTCGAGAATCACGGTACGCACGATCCATAAGCGACGCCCACGCCGTTCGAGCGAAGACCGCAGCACCAGGTGCCGGTCATCCGGTGCCGGTCGGAGATAGTCGATCGTGACCCGCAGCGGCCGGCACCGAACCCCGTGACACTGCTGATACCACTCCTGAGCCTTGTGTCCCAACCCCAGCAGAACACCCCCGTGGACAGTGCCCCGATCGTTCAGCATATCGGGACGAATTTCCACCTGCACGGAGTCGGAATCGAGCGGCACCAGCCGGGCGTCCGGAGGATCGAGGAATGGCGGGCGTATCCCGGTCCGCGCCGGTTCGCCTTCGGGATCGAGGGCGACCAGGCCCGTCACTTGAGCTACCACGGTTCCGGTGTCGTCCCGGATCGTCGCGCGGCCGGTCCCCGCATCAGGTCCGGTCTCCAAAGCCTCCGCAACGATGTGGAGCGCGGTAGCGCCTGAATCCGGAGGGCCGACGTGGTCCATGCAAAGCTCGGCCATCACCCCGGCCGCTCGCCCCGGCCGCCCCCTGACCACCGCGGTCCCCACCGCGGCATCCGCGATGATCGCCAGCGACATCGAGTCGACGCGCGGCGCATCGGCCGTGGCGAGCGGTCTCAGGGGAAGCCGGAACATCACCTTCCCAGAGTCGGGGCCGGTGTTCGGCTCGGCTGATGGTGTCGGCGGACCGCACGTGCCCGCACGGTCGCCGCATTCCGAATTCGTCAGCTTTGCTTTCATCGCCACCCACTACTAGAACTCGTGCGCCGGAGGCACATCGAGGTAACGCCGACCGGCGATCTCGACGACTCTCGGTTCGATGGTCACCAGTGGCCGCGCCGCCGCGGCCGCCAGTTCGTCCACGTGGGCGAGCCCCGCCAAACTCCGGCAGGTGTGACTCGTCGGTGCCATCATCGCGAGTTCGCCCGCACGCGCTGCGTCGGCCGCCGCCCGAACCGGGAGCCACAGTGTCCGATCCGCTTCGCGCGGCAACGCCCCGATCCGCTGGCCTCGCGGCAGCGCCGCGACGAAGAAACGGGTATCGAACCTGCGGGGTTCGTGCGCCGGAGTGATCCAGTGCGCCCACGCGTGCAGCAGATCAGCCCGCAGCACGAGCCCGCGCTCTTGGAGGAACTCCCGCAACGACAACTGTTTCGCTTCCAGAGCGATGCGCGCATCCTGCAGTGCCGAGGTCGACGTGTCCGCGACAACGGTGGCCTCGTCCGGGCTGGCGAGCAATACTCCGGTTTCCTCGAACGTCTCCCGGACCGCGGCGACGACAAGGGCGCGGGCAAGCTCCGGCGGGCACCCGAGAATGTCCGACCATCTCTCGGGCGACGGCCCTACCCACGGCGTGTCGGCCTCCCTGTCGGACCGCTGCACTCCCCCACCCGGAAAAACGTGCATCCCGGCCGCGAAGGCCATGCTGGGCTGCCGGCGCAAGAAAAGTGTCTCCAGCCCGCTCGGGGAGTTGCGCAGCAGCACGACGGTCGACGCGTCACGGGCCTGGACGGCGTTGCCGTCGAATTCCGCCAACTGTTCGACACCGCGTGCCGAGAGCGGGCGTAGCGAATTCGGCCGTCCACCTGTCGCAGATCCATCCGCCGTGTTCATGTACCACCCACTCCCACCAGTTGCGGCCGGTTCGGTGCTGTCCGAGCGGGTTCCTCGGACCCCTCCCGAAGGCCGCTATATAGTTATATAATAAATCTATACCATGCTTGCGTTCTCACCCGAGGCGCACACGCGGAAGGGAACCGTATGTCCACAACGCGATCCAGCCCGGGCCATCGGGCATGAACCTCGAATATCCGCCGGACATGGCAGACTTCCGCGCCGAGATCCGAGCCTTTCTCGCACGCGAACTTCCCGGCGACTGGAGCGGCCTGGGCAGCCTGGACGAGGAAGACGCGCGCTCGTTCACAGCGTGGTGGCGTACCCGGCTGGCCGCATGCGGATATCTCACACCGAGCTGGCCGACCGACTACGGTGGCGCCGGCCTGACCCGGCTGCAACAAGTCGTGCTGGCCGAGGAGTTCGCCACCGCCGGCGTGCCGTTGAACGGTAAGAACGACGTGTTCTCGATCAAAATGATCGGCAACCTGCTGTTGCGCTATGGCACCGAGCAGCAGAAGCGGCAATTCCTCCCGCGCATCGTCAGCGGCGAAGACCGCTGGTGCCAGGGTTTCTCCGAACCCGGCGCGGGGTCTGATCTCGCCGGTCTGCGGACGCGCGCCCGCTTGGACGGCGATACCTGGGTGATCGACGGCCAGAAGATCTGGACGTCGGACGCGCGCACCGCGAACTGGATCTTCGTGCTGGCACGCAGCGATCCGGACGCCTCCCGGCACCGGGGTATCACCATGCTGCTCGTACCGATGAATCAGCCCGGTATCACGATTCGCCCGATATCGATGCTCAGCGGCGGCGACAACTTCAACGAGGTCTACTTCGATGGTGTTCGCACCGCCCGGGAGAACGTCGTGATCGGCCCCGGCGAGGGCTGGAAGGCGGCGATGGCACTGCTCGGACTCGAACGCGGCGACGAGGCGGCCACCAACCCGATCTACTTCCAGGCCGAGGTCGATCGGCTGATCGCGCTGGCGACCGAACACGGCCGCCACCGCGACGAAGCCGTCCGCGACGATCTCGCCCGTGCCTACACCCGGGCCCAGATCATGCGGTATCTCGGTATGCGAACCCTGACCGGGTGGCTGGCGGGCCGGACACCGGGCCGCGATTCGTCGATCTCGAAGTTGTATTGGAGCGAGCATCACCGCGAGGCGACCGATCTCGCGGTGAATCTGCTGGGCGCCGACGCGCTGGCCCCGACGGGCCGCCGGCCGATCCGGCACTACCGCGCGGACGACCCCGACGCCCCCAACTCGTCGGCTTCCTGGGTCGGCACCTGGATGATCGCGATCTCCGGGACGATCTACGCCGGCACCTCAGAGATTCAGCGCAACATCCTCGCCGAGTCCGTGCTCGGCCTGCCGAAGGAACCCCGGCCGTCCTGATCGGGTTCACCAGCATCTCTCGCCAGCCCCTCGCCCCATCCGGAGAGTTCATGTACGACGATTACCAGCCTTCCGCATTTCAGACCTGGACCCAGCGCGTTCTGGGCCACCTCCGTCAGGACCCGGAGCGGATCGCATTGGTCGAGGCCACACCGGACGGTCCACATACCTGGTCGCGGGCTCGGTTCAGCACGATGATCGCCGGTGGCGCCGAGTTGCTGCGCGGAGAATCGGGTACACCCGGCGAACTGGTACCGGCGCTGCTGACCACCCGGCCGAACTCGATCGCCCTACTGGTCGCGGGGGCGGTGGCGAACCGCCCGCTGGCACCCCTGGCGCCGCGGATGACCGAGCCCGAACTGGCCGCCTGTCTGACCCGGCTGGCGGGTGATCTGCTCGTCACCGAACCCGAGTACGCCGACCTCGCCACCCGCCTCGGGGCCGAAACCGGTCGGCGAGTGGTCGTGGTCGAGGGTGAACTCGCCAGCGACAGCCCGCTGGAACCGAATATCGACCCCGACCGGGTCGTGCTGGCAATGCACACCTCCGGCACGACCGGGCTGCCCAAGCGCGTCGAGGTGAAGGAATTCCCGCTCGGACGCCGGGCCGACGTCAACGGCTATCTCCTCGGTCTGGGGCCGGAGGACCGAGTCGTCACGACGTCGCTGTTCCACCATGTCGGTGGTCTCGGAAATATCGCGGTGGCACTCGGCAACGGCGTCTCGCTGGCGGTGTTCCCGGCGTTCTCGGTGGAGGCGTGGAAGGCGCTCGACACCGCGCGTCCCACCCATGCGGTGACGATCCCGTCGGTTTTCGAGATGTTGCTGTCGGCCGGAGCCCTGACATCGAGCAGTCTGCGAGTGCTCGCCTACGGTGGTGCGCCCATCCACCCGGAGACCATGCGGCGGATCCAGCACGTCATGCCGGACGCGGAATTCGTCAATCTGTTCGGTCAGACCGAGGGCTCCCCCGTGGCGGTGCTACTTCCGGAGGACCATCGGCTCGCGGCCGGCCCGCGCCCGGAATTGCTGAAGTCGGTGGGCCGGGCGGCGCCCGGGACGGAACTGCGGATCAATGATCCGGACGGAGACGGCGTCGGCGAGGTGTGGGCGCGGGCCCCGCACTCGTTCCTGGTCGATACCGAGGGCTGGCAGCACACCGGCGATCTCGGCCGGATCGACGGCGATTATCTGTATTTGGTCGGACGGCGCGGCGACAAGATCATCCGGGGCGGCGAAAATGTGTACCCGCTCGAGGTCGAACAGGTGCTTCTCACCCACCCACAGGTTCAGGAGGCGATTGTCGTCGGGGTGCCGGACCGTCGGCTGGGTGAAACCATCAAGGCCTATATCGTCGCCGCCGAAGCCGAACCCGACCCTGAGGCGCTGCGCGCCTACACTCGTGCCCGGCTCGCCGGATTCAAGGTGCCGGCGGCATGGGAGTTCATCTCCGACATGCCGCGCAATCCGAACGGCAAGATTCTGCGCCGCGTACTCGCCGAACGCGCCGCAGCGGAGGTCGGCATCTGATCGACGCCGCGCCCGTCGTTCTACTTCGATGGGCGCGGCGCGGTAGCCGGGTTCGGGTTCGTCGGGCCCGGCTACGACCGAGAAATGCTCGCTGCTTACCTGCCACGCCACACAGGCGCCCGCTTCTCGGCGAAAGCCCGGGCCCCTTCCTTCGCATCCTCCGAGAACAGCACCGGGTCGGCCACTTCCCGCTGCCGCTGCCAGCGATCGGCGCCGGCCCAATTCCGTGCTGACATGAGGATTTCTTTGCTGGCCTGAACGGCCAGCGGGCCGTTGGCGGCGATCTCCACGGCGATCTCTCGCGCACCGGCGAGCGCCCCGCCGGGTTCGGTCAGCCGGTTCACCAGGCCCCACCGGGCGGCATCCTCCGCCCCGAACGATCGACCGGTCAACGCGTACTCCATCGCGATGCCGGCCGGGATCCGTTCGGGCAGCCGCAGCAGCCCGCCACCCCCTGCGACCAGTGATCGTTTGACCTCGGGAAGACCGAACGAGGCGTCGCGCGCGGCGACGATCATGTCGCAGGCCAGGGCGATCTCGCAGCCCCCCGCCACGGCATGTCCCTCGACAGCCGCGATCAGCGGCTTACGCGGCGGGGTGATCGCGATGCCGGCCAGCCCACGTCCTTCGATCCGGGGAATTTCACCGTTCAGGAAGGCCTTCAGGTCCATTCCGGCGCAGAAGGTACCTCCCGCGCCGGTAATGATGCCCAGAACCAGCGTCGGGTCCTCGTCGAGCAGGTCCGCCGCCGCTGCCACCGCGTGCGCGGCGGTCTCGTTCACAGCGTTGCGAACCTCCGGCCGGTTCAACGTAATGATCAGTATGTTGCCAGCGCGTTCGGTCACGACCTCGTCCGACACCGGTACACCGTCCCTTCGTAGCCGGAAAATACTGAGTTAATGTATTTAGTTAATATACCTATATTGTGCGCAACAGTGCGGCGATGAGAAGCGTCGTCGAAAGGAAGGACACCCATCCATGCCACAGCCGCAGGAAGTCACGGACCCGATCCCTCCGAACTGGTGGCGCAGCAGGACCACTCCGGTACCGCCCGCCGGCTACGCGGAGATGATCGACGCGGCCCGCGAGCTGCAGGACCGGATCGCCGCCGCGGTCCCCGACGAGCACGCCGCCACCGAAGCGGCGATCGGCATCAAGCGCGTGGCCGATCTCCTCGCCCGCTTCGAGCGTGACGAATGGTCGCAGATCAGCGGGTTCTCGGCCGATCTGCCAGGCCGGGGTTCGACTCTGCTACCCCTGGTCCGCGACGTCGTCATGGACGACAAGAGCGTCCGCGGACGCGTTCGTTTCGGCCGCTTCCACCTCGGCGGCAACGGCGCCGCTCACGGCGGCACGATTCCGCTCGTCTTCGACGACTTGCTCGGCCGGCTGTCCGGGTCCGGCGGGCGCACCGTGGCCCGCACCGCGTATCTGCACGTCGACTACCGCAGTATCACGCCGGTCGAGAAGGATCTCGACATCGAGGCATGGTTCGTCAGCGAGGAGGGCCGCAAACGGATCCTGCGCGGCACACTCCGGGACGGCGCCACGCTGTGCGCCGAGGCCGAGGGGTTGTTCGTCCAGCTGCGCCCGGGTCAGCACTGACCGCCCCTTTTCAGCACCGACCGCCCCGGGTCGGTGCCGAAAAGGGTCCGCTGGACCGGTGAATCACTTACCGCCGGTCAGCATCAGGGTGTCACCGGTCATATAGGAGAGATCGTCCGATACGAGGGCGACGACGGCGCGGCCGATATCGGTCTCGCAGTCGCCCACCCGGCGCAGGGCCAGCGATTTCTGCACCGCCTCGAAACGCTCGGGGTGCTCCTCGCCGAATTCCACGGATGCCGGCGAATTAGCCACGGGCACAATGACATTCACTCGAATGTTGTAGCGCCCCCATTCCCGCGCGGCCACCCGGGACAGCCCGCGAATCGCCTCCTTCGCCATGGCATAGGCACCGAAGGTGGCGTTGCCGTCGACCGCCGTGCTCGAACCGAAGTTGACGATCGAACCACCGCCCGCGGCGCGCAGGTGCGGTAACGCCGCCTGCATTCCGTAGAGGGTGCCCATCGCACCGGAGCGCCAGCACAACTCGACGTCGGCGTCGGTGACCTGTGCGAGTGGCTGCTGAACGCTGGAGGCGGCGTTGTTCACCAGCCCGGTCAAGCCCCCGAAATGCTCGACCAGGTCCGCTACCGCCCGGTCCACCTGTGACCGCTCGGTCACATCGCAACCGAGCGCGAGCGCGGTCCCGCCGAAGCCTTCGATCTCCTTCGCGACGACCTCGCACTTCGCCTTCGTCCGACCGGCGAGGGCGACCTGCGCCCCTTCTTTCGCCAGTGCGAGGGCGGTGCCCCGGCCGATCCCCTGCCCCGCCCCGGTGACCAAGATGGTCTGTCCGGCTAGTCGTGTCCCTGTCATAAACCACTCCACTCTGGGAAACAATCAGTTGAATGTGATGCCTCTTTCAGGAAAAGCTACCCGAGGCATCGTCTATCTCAGCCCGTCATGGGACCCGGGCGGGCACCTCGAGGTGCGGCAATACCTCGGACTCGAACAACCGCAGGCTGGCCCACGCGTTTTCCGGTTCGGTCCCACCGAAGAGCGGCCGCAAGACCAGGTGCCCCTCGGGGCCGAGTTCGCGACCGATTTCGACGCAACGCTCGGGAGTGACGATCTCGTAGGCATTCCCGGCACGTAACTCGTCCACGGATGAGATCGGGGGGTACCACTCGCTTTCTCGCATCGAGGACTGCGCGATCCATCGAGCGTAGGTGTTCGCAGCGTGCAGGAGGTTCGGGCCGACCTCCGCCCACGCCACGTCGGGATCATGGGTCACGTACAGGAATGTCGGGCTGCGGGGCACCCACGGCCCGGGGTCGCGACCCAGCTTCAGGCATTCATCCCGGTAGAACTCCCATGCCTTGGGTTCCGCCGGGTCGAAGCCGTCGGCCAGGTGGGCGGCACGCCGGGAGGGCACCTCCGCCGCCCCGCCCATGATGATCGGCGGGCGCGGATGCTGGGCGGGCCGAGGGGTGACGGTCACCGTGGTGCCGCAGAAGTCGAACGGCTCGCCGGTCCAGGCGCGCTTGCAGACCTCCACAGCCTCGAGCAACCGCTCGCGCCGCTCACTCAGTTCGACGTGGTACATGTCGAATTCTTGCTTCCGGTAGCCCGCGGCGAAGACCGGGCTCATTCGGCCATTACTGACCAGGTCGGCCACCGCGATGTCCTCGGCGAGGCGGATCGGGTGATACAGCGGAGTGAGCAGGATGGGCCGGAACCGCATCCGCGAGGTACGCCCGGCGGCGGCGGCCGCGGCGACCAGCGGTGAGGGGAGGTAGTGGTCCTCCGCACCGTGATGCTCGCCGAAGTAGGTCATGTCGAAGCCGAGGCCGTCGGCCCACTCGCAGATGTCGAGCATCGTCGCTGCGAGCTCCGCCGAACTGGCGGTGACGAACTCCGGTCGGCGAAGATCGAACGAGAGGCGAAGATGGGGCATATCTACTTGTTCCTTGCGATGTCTGAGGGGTTGTGCGCCGGGAAGAGGCTCATTGCGCGGCCGGCGCGCCGACCACAAGGGGCAAGGTCGTCATGCGGACCGCGACCGACACCTCGTGCGTCAGTTCGGACAGATCGCCGACGTAGTAGTCCGGGATACGCCGATGCCATTCCTCGACGAGAACTCGGAGCTCCATCTGCGCCAGGAGCGAACCGGCGCATCGGTGCGGGCCGGCACCGAACCCCAGGTGACGTACCGGGCGGCGGTCCGGATCGAATTGGTTCGGCTCCGGGAACACGTCGAGGTCGGCGTTCGCCGCGGACAGTAGAAGCACCAGCCGGTCACCCTCCTTCCACGGGATCCCGTGGAAATCGCGGTCGGACCGAACGGTTCGCGACACCATCGGAATAGCCGGGTAGCACCGCAGCGCCTCCTCGACGAGACCTTTGACGATCTCCGGCGTTTCGTTGATGCTCCGCCGGAGCTCGGGTTCTCCGGCGAGCCGTTGGAACATGAATGTCATGGTCGATGCGGTCGTGCCCAGCGAGGTACCGAGCAGGGTGTGGCACAGCTGCAGCACTTCTTCGTCGGTGAGCGGCTTGCCGTCGACGGTCTGGGACAGCAGATAACTCGGGATGTCGTCGGCGGGCCGACGGCGGCGCTCGGCCACCACCTCCTCGAACATTTCGCGCACCGCGGCTACCGCCGCGGCCAGCTGCGTGCCGTCGGGGTCGTTGCTGGCGTTGAGTTTGCCCGGCAGCAGCCGGGTCGCGGTGATCTCGTCGGCGCGGTCGAGCGGCAGACCCATGTGCTCGAGGAAGACCTCGGCCGGAATCCGAAGTGCCACATCGGCCATGAAGTCACAGTGGCCCCGCGCGATGACCTCCTCGGCGATCTTCGCGACCGAGGCCCTGGCCCGCTCCTCGAGCTTGCGCACCACCGCGGCCGAGAGCAGTGGCCCGATCAACCGCCGGATCTTGCCATGGTCGGGCGGGTCGAGGTTGGCCGGGATATGGAAGATCGGCGGTGGGTTGCGGTAGAAGGTGAACGTTTCCCGGTTCGAGTAGGCCTCCAGGTCCTGGCTGATCATCCGGCACAGTTCGTGCCGGGTCACGACCCAGAAACCGCGTGCCGCCGTGCTGTAGAAGACATCGCCGTACCGCTGCGCCGCCAGAATCATGCCGAGTGGGTCGGCCTTGAATGCCGGATCGCTTTCCGGGTCGAAATCGACGATCGGTACTCCGGCGGCACGCGCGCGTGCCTCCGCGTCCGCCGACGCCACGATTGCTTGATTCATTTGACCTCCTGTGAGACCGGCGCGATGACGGGCGGCAACTCGCCGTCGCGCAGGGCTTCTGTGTGGGTGACGAGCATCGCCGCGTCTGCCGGGTCGGTGAAGATGCAGAAGCGACCCTCGTCGAGGGCGTGCCGAAGAACGTCGTCTGCCATCGCTCGCGGATCCGCCCCGAACCGGTCGAGGAACGCGCGGCTCGCGCGAGTCACGTCCTCCGGGATGGACGCGCTGCCGTAGTCGGCCGGGCGATTGCGCAGCGCGTCCGCCATCCTCGACCGAATTGCGCCGGGCAGTACGACCGAGACCTGCACGCCGGAACCGACATCGCGAAGATCGTGTTGCAAGGTTTCCGCGACAGCTACAACCGCATGTTTGCTGGACACGTAGGGGGCGAGCGCCGCGAGCGTGGTCGCGGCACTGTTCGAGGCAGTGATCAGGATGTGACCTGCGCCGGCATCCAGCAACGCCGGAACGAACGCGCGGATCCCGTGAACTACACCGAAGACGTTGACGTCGTAAACCCAGCGCCAGTCCGGGATGGACAGTTCCCACGCTCGCCCCCGCATGGACACTCCGGCGTTGAGGCAGACCACGTCGACCCGGCCGAAGCGGTCGAAGGTACGCGCGGAGAGCTCCATCACCGACTTTGCCTCGGTGACATCCGTGCGAACAGCGAGTACTTCCGCCCCTTGCTCACGCAGGCGTTCTTCGGCCGAGGCCAGTGCATCGCCGTCGATATCGGCGATCACCACCCTCATCCCCCTGGACACGAGGCTTTCCGCAAACCCGAGTCCGAGACCACCCGCGGCGCCGGTCACCACGGCGACTGCACTGTCGACCACATCAACCTCCAGGTCTGCACCGACCGACGGAAAATAGGTAAATAAATTAATTGGACTCTTAACTAGTAACATGGGGCGCATGGTGACGTCAATCACTCGCACACCGAAACGAACTCAGGCGCAACGCCGTGGAGCCGCCCGCGCGGCCATCATCGAGACGGCGGTCCGGTTGCTCGCCGACGGCGGATACGCGAATATGACGCTGGCGGACCTGGGTGAGCGCGCCGGCTACAGCAGAAGCCTGGCTACGCACTACTTCGGCTCCAAACCGAAGCTGCTGGCAGCAGTCGTGGAGCACGTGCTGGCACAGAATCCACTGGACGAATCCCACCGCGGATTCGCGCGCATCGAAGCCGATATCGCCGCGGTGCTCGACGGCTTGGACCGAAATCCGGACGCATGCCGCGCATACCTCGTCGTCACCTTCGAGGCGGTCACCGCGTTGCCGGAGCTGCGGCCCGTTGTTCATGCGCAGAACGTGGCGTTCCGGCGCCGGATCGAGGCCGCGTTACGGGAGGGCACAGCACTCGGCACTGTGCGCCGCGACTTGGACACCACCTTGGTCAGCACCGCTGTCATGGCCATGATCCGGGGCGTCGTCTGGGAGTGGTTCACCGACAGCTCACTGAACCTGGAGGTCTGCCGGCGAGCGCTGCTGAGTCAGGTGGCCACGCTGTGCGCCTCATAACCAGGTCCGACGGCAGATTTCGGCCCCCGCTACAGTGCGTGCCGGTGCCTCATTCCAGTGCGGTCGCCCGTTCGCGCAGCACGTTCTTGAGTACCTTCAGGCTGGAATTGCGCGGGAGCGCATCGAGGATGATCATCCGGCGTGGCCGCTTGAAGTTGGCGATACGCTCGGCCGACCAGGCCAAGAAATCCTCCTCGGTCAGCGTCGCGCCGTCCCGGATCACCACGTAGGCGACGGGGACCTCACCCAGCCGCGCGTCGGGTGCGCCCACGACCGCGATCGACTCCACGGCGGGATGCTCCCCGAGAATGCGCTCCACCTCCGCCGGGTACACATTGAAACCGCCCACCAGAATCATGTCTTTGATCCGGTCGGTGATCCTGAGGTAGCCGTCGGCATCGGAGGTCGCGATGTCACCGGTGTGCAGCCAGCCATCGGAATCGATTGCCTCCGCGGTCAATTCCGGATCCTCCCAGTAGCCCGACGTGACGTTGTATCCGCGCACCCAGAGCTCGCCGGGAGAGCCCACGGGGACGTCGGTTCCGCCCCCGTCGACGAGCCGGACCTCCACCTCCCAGGCCGGGCGGCCGACCGTATGCACGATGTGGTCGAGGTCGTCGGACGGGATCGTCGAGGTCACCAGGGCGGACGCCTCGGTAAGCCCGTAGCCGCTCCATATCGTCTCGGGGCGCAGCTCCTCCTGGATCCGGGCGGCGAGGTCCGGGGCGACGACGGTCGAGGAAGCCATGACGTTGCGTATCGAGGAGAGATCGAATTCGGACCGGCGTGGTGAGTCCAGAATGGCCTCGAACACCGTCGGCGGCCCGAACAGGATCGACACGCGTTCCTGCTCGATCCGGCGCATCACGTCATCGACATCCAGCGTTGCCTGCGGCAGGATCGCGACGCCGTGCACCAGACAGGCCATCCAACCGGCCTTGTATCCGAAAGAGTGGAAGAACGGCGGGATGATCAGATACCGGTCCGAGGGGCGGAATCCCATCAGCTTCGAGTAGTACCCGTGGGCGCGCAAAGACTGGCCGTGGGTGATGACCACGCCCTTCGGGTGACCGGTGGTCCCCGAGGTGAACATGAGATCGGACACCGAGTTGGGCCCCACCGCGTCGATGGCGGCCGTCGCCTGCTCGATCGGCAGCGCCGTACCGTCGGCGAGGAACTCCTCCCAGCCGATCCGGTCGCCGTGCGCGGTCCCGCTGAGCAGTACCGTCGCTCCCGGACGCAGCACCGCACTGCCCGGATCCGCACGAGCCAGCATGTCCAGGTAATCGTTGCCGAGAAAGCCGTCGGCGACGAACAACAGCCGTGCCCCGCTCTTGCGCAGAATGTAGGCGGCTTCTTCACCCTTGAATCGCGTGTTCATCGGTACCAGAACGGCACCGGCACCGAGGGCGGCGAGGGCGGCGAGGATCCACCGGCCGCAGTTGGGAGCCCAGATCGCGACTCGATCACCCCGCTTTACTCCCAACGCCTGCACCGCGCGCACGGCCAGCAGCATGTCGGCCTCGAGTTCGAGGAAGGTGCGGTGGCCGTCCTCACCGACAAGCGCGCGCCCGTTCGGATAGGAGACCGCGGTCCGGCGCAGAGCATTCGGGATACTGCGGCAGATGAGGTCGTAGCGGATCCGCAACTCCTGCGGGATGTACCACCAGGGGTCCGGCGGCGTGGTGCGATCGGGCATATGTCCTGTTCTTCCTCCAGGATCCGACAGGAGCCTAGGGCCGCGCCCCAATCGCGGATTTGGGAACGAGCTGCCCCCCTGCGGCCCGGCGTGCCTCCCGCTCGGCGAATTCGTGCGCCAGCGCCTCCGGCAGCGAGTGCTCGCCGCTGTACCGGTACAGCGCCAGCAATTCACGTATGACGTAAGGATCCTTCGCGGCGATGGTCTCGGCGATCCCGCGCGCGACCGGCATCAATTCCTCGTGAGGGACGACCCGGGACACCAATCCGCTGCGCAATGCCTCCTCGGCGCCGAGGACGCGCCCGGTCAGCGACATGTCCAGCGCTAACCGCGGCCCCACTGCGCGCGGCAACCGCGCAGTCATTCCTCCGCCGGGGAGGATCCCGACCGTCGCATGGGTGTCGGCGAAGCGCGCCCGGTCGGAAGCGATGAGAAGATCCAGGCCCAGCGCAAGTTCGAGCCCTCCTGTCGCGACAGCGCCGTTGATCGCCCCGATTGTGGGCTTGGTGGAGTCTGCGAGGGCGGTGATCGCGGCCGTCGCCCCCTCCGGCGGTCGCTGAGTGCGGGTGAACTCTTTCATGTCGAGGCCGGCGCAGAAGGCCGGGTCGGCGCCGGTCAGCAGAATGACGTGAACCGACTCTGCCGCCAGCGCCTCGCGCAGGCACGCCGAGAGGCCGGTGGCCAGCGCCGAGTTGATCGCGTTGCGCGCACTCGGCCGGTTCAACGTAATGGTCGCCACCCCGGCGGCCTCACTGTAGAGCACCGCGTCGTCGGTTGTTGTCATGCAATCCTCCTGACCGAGAGGGATATTATCAGATAGATAATTATTCACATTAGCCTGTCTCCTTCTTCCCGCCTTGCGTTGAGCCGCCCGCCAGCTTCTGTATACAGTTCGATCATTGAGAATTCACGTCCATCGACGGCTCGACGAGAGGGAAAATCTGTGGGCAGGCTCGACGGACGCGTCGCGTTCGTGACAGGTGCGGCACGCGGACAAGGCCGCGCGCACTGCGGGCGCTTGGCCGAAGAAGGCGCGGACATCATCGCAGTCGACGTGGCGGGCGCGGTGGATTTCACGATTACGGCGCCTGCCACGCCGGAGGAGCTGGCGGAAACGGGGCGGCTGGTCGAGCGGACCGGGCGCCGGACCCTGGTCACCCGGGCCGACGTGCGCGACCTCGAAGCGCTGACGACGGTCGCCGACGAGGGCGTGCGTCGCTTCGGCCGGCTCGACATCGTCGTCGCCAACGCCGGCACCACTGCGAACGGTCGGATGTGGGAGCTCACCGAGCAGCAGTGGGACATCGCGATCGAAGTGAACCTGAACGGCGAAGACCGGACTCGTCGGCCTGTGCCGCACACTGGCGGTCGAAGTGGCGCAGTACAACATCCGCGTCAACACGATCCACCCGAACGGCGTCAACACCGCGATGGCGGTAGGTCCGTTCGTCGACGGCGCGGCCACCCCGACGCCGACCGACTACGAATCCTGGCTCTTCAAACACGTCACCACTACCGCCCTGCCGGAGGGCATGCAAGAAGCGGAGGACGTCGCGGCCGGGCGCCTTCCTCGCCGGCGACGAATCGCGGTTCATGACCGGTACCCAGTTGCTGATCGGCGCCGGGAACCAGCTCATGTGATGCGACGGCTGTCCGATCGGCCACGACCAGCACCGATCAGGCCAGTTATTCGATAGATATTCGCAAGCGTTGCCCGACAAGGGAAAGAGAAAGGACCGCTCGATGTCTGACAGAGGGCACGGCGACACGTCTCGCGTTGCCCTCGTGACCGGAGGCACCCGAGGTATCGGTGCGGCCGTCACGAGGCGCTTGGCGATGCGCGGCATCCGCGTCGTCGCCGTCTACCGGGGCGATACCGCCGCCGCGCAGCGCATGCGGGGAGAACTGGACGGCGTCACCGTGGTGCAGGCAGACCTCGGCGATCCGGAGACATGTGTGCGGCTCGTCGAGGACGTCCACAACGAGTACGGCCGCATCGATCACCTGGTCAACAACGCGGGCCTGCTGCTCGAATCCCGCTCGACGGACACCGGCGTCGCCGAGTGGGAGCGCATCGTGGCGGTGAATCTCTCGGCCGCATTCCATCTGTCCCGCGTCGCGATCGCGCTCATGCGGACCGCCGGCTACGGCCGGATCGTGAACGTCAGCTCGGTTACCGCGGTCATGGGCAGCCCCAGCGAAGCCGCGTACGGCGCTGCGAAATCCGGACTGCACGGACTGACACGGTCGCTCGCGCGGGAGACGGCTCGACACGGAATCACGGTGAACACCGTGGTGCCGGGCGTGTTCGAAACCGACATGACCGCCTCGATGCCGGAGAAGACTCGTGCGGCCATCCTCGGAATGATCCCGGTCGGCCGACGGGGCAATCCGGACGAACTCGCGGCCGCGGTCGAATTCCTGCTCGATGCCGGGTATTGCACCGGTTCCGTTCTCACGGTCGACGGCGGCCTGAGTATGGGAGGTTGAGCGCGTGACCGTGCAATGGTGGACGGCCCTGCCACCGGTTCCGGCGTTGGTCCGTCTCGGCATTCGCAGCTCGTCGACGACCGACGGACACGTACAGACCGCCCTCGATCTCGGGCCCCAGTGGGCCGGAGCCGGTGCCGCCGGTCTGGCCGCACTGCTGTGCGACGCCGCGACCGGGTTGGCGGTCGGCACGCTGGAACCCGACCGTGCGCTCTCCACGGCCATGCTCGGTGTACATGTCACGGGCCGCCCGCACCCGATCGGCCAGATCCGGGCCGTGGCCGCGCCCGCCGCTCGGCGCGGCGACTACGTGCTGGCAACGGCGTGCGTGCTCGACGATTCGGATACCGAATTCGCTCGGGCCACCAGCTGGTGGGCGATCCGCGAGCCGCGGACCACGGATCGCGGCGATACCTCGCCTCCGCAGTACGCGGCGCCGCCCGCACCCCGCGGGCCGGCCGGAGATCCGGTCGACCCCACGAGCACTCCGTTCGGTCGCATGCTCGGCCTCACCGGGTTCCGCAAGGACCTCGGCGGGACGTCCTTCGAGCTTGCCGATCCGACACCGTTCCACAACCGTTCCAGCACACTGCACGGTGGGCTCGGCGCGCTGCTGGCCGAACTCTGCGCGGTCTCGGCCGTGAACGACGGTGTGCGCACGCCGGAGGTGTTGTCCCTGAACTGCCACTACCTTCGCGGCGCCGGCCCGGGTCCCGGCCCGGTGCCGGTGCACGGGATCCGGATCCGCAGCGGCCGGACATCCGGGGTAGCGCGCGGAGAAGTCGCGGCGCCGGACGGCCGACCGGCCATGATCGCCGACGTCATGATGTCTTTCACCCCTCACTCATCGACCACTTAGAACCAAATTAATTACCTTATATCCCGTGCGAGCCCGGAAAATCGGCTCGATCGTCCCCTGCTCGGCCACCATTCCGGCGATATAGTTAACTAATGCCTGTGAGAAGTGAATCGCATCACCCCGCCGTCAGCCAGGGAGGAGCAATCCCGGCACTCGTAGAGAGCTCGGTCGGCGCGCGGTTCCGCGAGACCGCCCGACGCCGCGGCAATGCCACCGCCCTGCTCTGGGAAGAAGACGACAACCTGCGTCGCTTGGACTTCATGACGATGCTCGGCCGCGTCGAATCGACAGCAGCACGGTTGCAGCAGGTGGCCGCCCCGGGAGACCGCGTGGCACTCTGGGCGGCCAATTCCGTCGATTGGATTCTGGCCGAGTACGGCGCCGCACTGGCGGGAATGGTGCTGGTCCCGATGAACCCGGCACTGACTACCGCCGAAGCCACACATATCATCGCCGACTCCGGGACGCGGGTTCTGCTGGCGGGGCCGGTGTGGCGCGGTCGTGACCTGCTCGGATTCGCGCAAGGACTGGAAGTGACTCCGCACCCCGTGGTTCTACCGCTCGAGGCGGTGACACAGGGCGATCGGATCACCCCGACGGCGCTCCCCGACGTGTCACCCGAATCGATACTGCGGATCCAGTACACCTCGGGAACGACCGGTGCGCCGAAGGGAGCGGCGCTCAACCACCTCGTCGGGGCCAACGTCGGGCCGCTGTCGCATGTGACCATCGGCCTCGACGAGGAGGATATCGTGTGCTCCCCGCTCCCCTTCCATCATGTCGGCGGGTCGGTGTGCACCAGCTCCGCGGCGCTGTTACGCGGTTCCGCCTTCGTCGTACTGCCCAGTTTCGAGCCGGCGGCCACGCTCGCCCTGCTGCGGCGCGCGGAGGTCACCTACTTCGGCGGCGTACCCACGATGTTCATCTCGATGCTGGAGGCCTGCGATGATTCGCCCGATCTGCCACGGCTGAAGTGGATGATGCTCGGCGGTTCGGATATCGCCCCGGAGCTGATCACCCGGGTCGAGCGGGCGTTCGGCGGCGAAATCCTCAACGGCTACGGACAGTCGGAAGCTCCTTCGGCGATACAGACTCGCGTGGGGGACCCCGCGTGGGTCAAGGCGACGACGATCGGCCGAGTCAACCCGCACCGCGAAGTCCGGATCGCCGATATCGGCACGGGGAAGCCACTCGGACCGGGCGTTGCCGGCGAACTGTGCGTACGCGGCAGGCTCACTATGGGCCGATACTGGCACGAGAACGAAAACCGGCGGTCGGGCGTTGTGGACCAGGAAGGCTGGTTGCACACCGGCGACCTCGCCGAGATGAACTCCGACGGCATCGTCACACTGCGTGGCCGGTTGCGCGACCTGATCATCAGAGGCGGAGAAAACATCTACCCCGCCGAGGTGGAGGCGGTTCTCGTCCAGCACCCGGCCATCGCCGAAGCGGCCGTCGTTGCCGCACCGGATGACAAGTGGGGTCAGGTGCCGGTCGCATTCGTCCGGCCTGCTGCGGGGTTGCCGGACCTCGCGGAGCTCGAAGAGTTCGCCCGCGAACGCCTCGCCGGGTTCAAGGTTCCCCGGGACTGGCGCATCGTCGAGTCGTTCCCACTGACGCCGTCGGGCAAGGTTCGGAAAGTTCTGCTGGCGCAGCAACTACTCGACCAGCATCCGGTTGACTTACCGGATATGTAGCATAATTATAAAACTGATTCATGCCTTTCATCGAGCACGCGCCTTCAGGAGGTCCCATGCGTCTCGTCACCGTCGGTGATGTCATTCGCGAGCACCGTCGCAGCTTTCCGGACAAGACCGCGGTCATCGACGGCGACTTACGCCTCACCTGGCCGGAGTTCGACGACCGCGTGAACAGGCTGGCCCATGCCCTCGCAGCGCAGGGCGTCCAGTCCGGTCACCGCGTCCTGTGGCTGGGCCAGACTTCCGCGCGAGTCTTCGAACTCCTCGGCGCCTGCGGAAAACTCGGTGCCATGGTCTGCCCGGTCAACTGGCGAATGTCGGCCTACGAGATGGCATTCGTGATCGACGATTTCGCACCGACCGTGGTGGTCTGGCAGGACGAGGAAATCGGCGACACGGTTCGCGCGGCCAGGGAGCTCACCGACGGCGGCGCCGTCTGGTGGCAGCACGACCTTCCGGGCGCGGACAACGTCGACACCATTCTCGCGGCACAGCCGGCGACCGATGTCTGGGACACCGTCGACGCCGACCTGCCGCTACTGGTCATCTACACCGCAGCGATCGACGGGCGACCCAACGGCTCGATGATCACCCAGCACAACCTCATCTGCATGGGCATCGAATCGTCGTATCTCAACTCCACCGCGAGCAACTCGGTATTCCTCAACTCCGGGCCGCTGTTCCACATCGGCAACTTCCAGTGGGAGGCGATGGCGGCGTTCGTCCAGGGCGCGACGAATGTGTTCGTCCGCCGCGCCGACGCGCAGGAACTGCTCGACATCGTGACGCGGGAGAAGGTCACCGCCGCCTTCTTGATGCCGCCGACGATCCTGCAGATGAAGGAGAAATACGATCCGGCCCGGCACGACCTGACGAGTCTGAAGGCCGGGGTATACGGCCAACTGTGGGGAGACGGCCTGGTCGGTACCGAGCAAGCGCTCTGGGGATTGTTCCCTGGCGGCTTCGGGCAGACCGAGGTAACCGGACTGGCGATCTTCAACGGACACGGCGGGCACGGCACCGGCAATTCCGGTCGTCCCGGCCCGTTCTCGCGGGTACGCATCGTCGACGACGAATGGAACGAGGTCGGCGTCGGCGAGGTCGGTGAGATCGCGATCGGCGGCGAGATCGTGCACGCCGGCTACTGGAACCGGCCCGAGACCAATGCCCGGCGCATGCGCGACGGCTGGTGGCGCACAACGGATTTGGGCCGCCGCGAAGCCGATGGCACCATCGAGTTCGTCGGCACCAGCACCCGGATGATCAAATCCGCCGCCGAGAACATTTTCCCCAAAGAGGTCGAGTTCTGCCTGGAGACCCACCCCGCGGTACGTGAGGCCGCTCTGATCGGAACACCGGACGAACGCTTCGTGCAGTCGGTGGTAGCCGTCGTCGTCCTGCGGGAAGGCGCCACGGTGACCGAGGACGAGCTGATCACCTATTGCAAACAACGCATTGCGTCGTACAAGAAGCCGAAATCCGTTGTCTTCGTGGACGAAATCCCCCGTGACGGCGAGGAGAAGGATTATTCCGCGCTGGATCTGCGCTTCGGCGGCGGCGGATACCCCGGCGGGGACGTCATCCGCGTGTAGCCGCAGGGCTACCGCGTAGATACCGCGCGGCAGACGAACATGCCGCGAATCAGCCGGTCTCGCACTGTGAGACAGACCATCGTCCGGTGACGTCCGGACCGGAAAGACGGAGGATCGCCGTGGCGACCGACCTTGCCGACTTCACCCGCGAAGCGCGGGCATTCCTCGACGCCCATGCCCTGCGGCGGAGCACCGAGCAGTTCCATTGGGGACAGGGCAGCGACCGTGTCGGCTATTTCAGCACCCTGCCCGCCGAGGAGGAGGCGGCCGCCGTCCACGCGGCACGAGCGTGGCAGCGCACCCGGTTCGAGAACGGCTTCGGGTGGATCACGGGGCCGGCCGAGTTCGGCGGCCGCGGCCTCGGCCAAGTGCACGACCTCGCTTACGATGCCCTCGAGGCCGAGTACGACGTCCCTGACACCGGCGTCCTCGCCGTTATCGGGCTCGGGATGATCGGGCCGACCATCCTCGCCCACGGCACCCCCCAGCAACATGAGCGGTACCTGCGGCCGATGTATTCCGGCGAGGTCATTGCCTGCCAGCTGTTCAGTGAACCGGCCGCCGGTTCGGATCTGGCGGGCGTTACCACGCGCGCGGTCCGCGACGGCGACCACTGGGTGATCAACGGGCAGAAAGTTTGGACCTCGGTCGCCCAACACGCCCAGGTCGGCGAGCTACTGTGCCGGACCGATCCCGATGCGCCCAAACATCGCGGCATCACCGCTTTCCTCCTCGATCTGGACACCCCGGGCGTGGAAATTCGCCCGCTCCGTCAGATGACGGGCAGCGCCGAGTTCAACGAGGTCTTCCTCACCGACGTCAGAATCCCGGACACCCAGCGGCTCGGCCCTGTCGACGAGGGGTGGAAGGTGGCCATGACGACACTCATGAACGAACGGGCGACCGTCGGCGGGGAGAGCGGCGGCGCAGCCGCCGGTGCGCTCACCGCCGATCGGTTGAGCGGGCTGCTGCGCGCCGTCTCGCGGGCGGACGACGGCGCCCTGCGCCGCGACCTCGCATCCCTGCTCGCGAGTGTGCAGGCGGCGAAGTCGCTCAACGAACGCGCGGCCCGCAGGCTGCGTGCGGGCAGCGCGCCCGGCCCGGAAGGGTCGATCTCGAAGCTCGCGCTCGCCCAGAACCTGATCCGCGGATCACGATTCGCCGCCGACGCGCTCGGGCCGCGGATCATCGCCGATACCGGTGGCTGGGGCACCTTCGCCTGGGCTGACCTGCTGCTGAGCGCGCCGGCGCTGCGCATCCTCGGCGGTACCGAGGAAATCATGAAGAACATCCTGGCCGAGCGCGTGCTCGGCCTGCCGAAGGAGGGCACGCGATGACCGGCGATGCAGCGAGTGACGGGGTAAATACCAACAGCGCGGGAGCCGAGGAATTAGCTGACCTGCGTGCCACGGTGCGGGACTTTCTCACCGAGCACTCCGGGGAGGAAGCGGTCCGCAAGATCGCCGAGGATCCGGACCGGCTCGGGCACGACCCGCAAGTGTGGTCAGAGATGGCCGAGCAGCTCGGGTTGATGCAGCTGGCGATCCCCGAGCGATTCGGCGGCGACGGCTTCGGATTCCCGGAACTGCGCGTGGTCCTGGAGGAAATGGGGGCGGCACTGCTGTGCTCGCCGTTCGTACCTTCGGTCGTCTTCGCCGCCCAGTCCCTGCTGGCCTCGGGCGACGAGCCGGCGTGCGCCCGCTATCTGCCCAGCATCGGGGCCGGCACCACGATCGCCACCCTCGCGGTCGCCGAGGCGGCGGGCAGCTGGGACGCCGATACGTGCGAGACGGCCGCGGTCCCGGCGGACGCGGGGGGCTGGCTGCTCACGGGAACCAAATCGTTTGTGCCCCATGCCGGTACGGCCGACCTTCTCCTAGTGTCGGCACGCACACCCCAGGGCCCGAGCCTGTTCGCCGTAGAACGGGGTGCCACCGGCCTCGCCGTTCGTGCGTTGGACACTCTCGACGGCACCAGGCCGCTCGGCGAGGTGGTTCTCGTGGATACACCAGCGGTCCTCGTCGGGGCGGCCGGCGAGGCGTCCTCGGTGCTGCGGCACGTCGTCGACCTCGGCGGGCTCGCACTTGCCGCGGAGCAAGTGGGCGGCCTGCGCCGCTGCCTGGAGATGTCGGTCGCATATGCCAAGGAACGTGTCCAGTTCGGCCGTCCCATCGGATCATTCCAGGCGATCAAGCACAAACTCGCCGATATGCTCATGCGGGCTGAATTGGCCGACGCTGCCACCGAGGCGGCATGTACGGCCGTCGCCGAGAGGCAGCGGGATGCCTCCGCTATGGCCGTGGCCGCCTATATCACCGCCTCCGAGGCTTTCGAACACGTCGCTGCGGAGACGATCCAGGTGCACGGCGGTATCGGATTCACCTGGGAACACCCCGCGCATCTGTACTTCCGCCGCGCCCGTGCGGCACAGAACCTCCTCGGTGGTCCTACCGCGGCGCATCACCGGCTACTCGACCGAATGGGTGTCTGAAACGTGAAAACCTCTACTCCGGAAACAGGATTGGACGCTGTGTTCGCGGCATATCCCGGGATCCGTCTCGATCAGGTGAACGCCCCGTACTACGCGGGCCTGCTCGAGCGCCGACTGCTCGCCGGACACTGCGACGAATGCTTGGGCTGGCATCTGCCGCTACGCTCACGCTGCCCCTTCTGCTGGTCCCCCGTGGACGCGCCGCGGGAAGTGACCGGCCGCGGCCACGTGCATGTGCTCACCCTGCTCCATCAGGGCCCACCGGGCGTTCCCTACTCACCACCGTGGCCGCTGGCCGCGATCGAACTCGCCGAGCAGCCCGGACTACGGATCGCGGCTCCCCTGGTCGATACCCCGCCCGAACGGCAGCGGATCGGCCAGCCGGTGGAGCTGACCTGGATCGAACGCGACGGCGCGCCGTGGCCCGCCTTCCGGGGGGTGGCTCGATGACCTCGTTGAAGGACATCGTGGCGATCAGCGGTATCGGCCGCTCTCCGTACGCGCGCGACCGGGACACCACCGAGCTCTCGATGGTCACCGATGCGGTGATCGAGGCGATCCGGGATGCCGGGCTCCACCGCGAGGACATCGACGGGGTCGTCGGAAGTGGCGTCATCACCGGCGGCGTCGATGCGGCGACCGTGGTTTCGGCCCTGGGTCTGCCGAACGTCACGTTCTGGGCGCCCGCGAAACCACCGATCGTCAACGGACTCATGAGCGCGGTGCACGCGGTGGCGTCGGGCACCTGTCGAGCCGTGGTCGTCTATCACTCGATGTATCGGCTCGGAGCGGGCGCGTTCCGCTCGCGCGCGGCGTTCGGGCTTCCCGACGGCCGTGCCTCCACCGGTGACGGGCACACCGACACCGAGCCGTGGGGCATGTTCGGATCGACCGGCTACGCCGCCTGGGCCGCCCGTTATCTGGCCGAATTCGGCCGCACCCGCAAAGATCTGGCCCTGATCCCGCTCAACGGCCGCCGCAACGCGGCGGACAATCCCGGCGCGGTCATGCGGACTCCGATGAGCCGCGAGGACTATTTCGGCGCACGAATGATCCGGGAGCCCCTCTGCCTCTACGACATGGATGTACCGATCGACGGTGCCGACGCCTTCGTGGTCACATCGGCAGATCTGGCCGCGGATCTGCCGACGGTCCCGGTGCTGGTCCACGCGCTGGCGATGGGAATCACCGCACACCCCGAAGAACATCTGACCGCCGATCTGCGAAACACCGGGCAACAGGTCACCGCTGCCGCTCTGCGCGCACGCAGCGACCTCTGGATCGACGATGTGGACGTCTTCCTGCCCTACGACGGCTTCTCGATCATCACTCTGCGCGCCTTCGAGTCCTACGGATTCTGCGCAGACGGCGAGGCCGGTGATTTCCTGCGCGACAACTGGGATGCCGGAGAAGGCAGAATCCTGCTGCGCGGGCGAGTGCCGGTGAACCCGCACGGCGGCAGTCTGTCCGAAGGTGGCTCGCAGGGCGCCGGGCACCTCCGGGAGGCGGTTGTGCAGTTGCGCGGAGACGCCGGAAGCAGGCAGGTCGACGGTGCGGCCTCGGCCATGCTCACTCCGGGCGGTTTCTTCTTCAACGCGCAAGGTGCTGTGCTGCGCCGGGAAGCCCCTCTCCGGGCCTGAGGCGCCACCGAACGCCGAGATGTGCTGGCGGAAGTCCAACGCAGATAATCAGTTAAACTATTTATCCAAAGCCCGTCTCGGGCCCGCATCAGAGACTCAGGATCGGAGATCCATGACCGTGACCGAACCACAACTTTCCAGCGCCGAGGTCGAACCGCTGGTGCGCGGTAAGACATGGGAGGAGATGATCCCCGGATCGGTTTTCCGCACCGCGCGCCGCACGATTACCGAAGCGGACCTTGTCCAGTTCATCACCTGGGGCGGGTTCAACGAACCGTTGTTCTACGACAACTCGCATGCGTCCGCCGGCGGCTACACCGGCCGGCTGATCCCCGGCGCGATGATCTACTGCATCGCCGAAGGCCTGATCCTGCAGACCAATGTCCTCAACGGGACCGGCCTTGCTTTTATGCACATGGAGCTGTCGGTCAAGCGCCCGGTGTACGTCGGCGACACCCTGCACGCCCTGGTGCGGACAACCGAATCACGGGCGTCGAGCAAACCGGGCCGCGGGGTGGTCACCGCTCACGTGAGCGTACGCAATCAGCGCGACGAAGAGGTCCTGGTATTCACCCCCGTCCGGCTGATTCGCGGAGCCGACTACGTCGAGCCCGAGGTAACGCGGTCCTGACGGCACGACAGGCCGATCTGGACATTCCCGGAAGTCACAAATGGGTGGCACCGCTGCGCGGTGCCACCCATTTGTGTTCGATGGAACTGTTGCAAACCTTCCCCCGTTGCGGACGGGCAACTCGGGTGCGAGGTCGGGCGAACGTTGCGGACCGACGTTCAGGGAATATCGCGCCGCGCCAGCCGTGGCTGCCCCGCCGTGCGCCAATCGGGTGCATCCACTCCCGGCTTCGCGGCCGGGTAGCCGTCACCGTTCACGTCCCGCCAGTGCGCGTGGTTGAGCTGGTGCAGATAGAAATTGTTCTGGAGCGCGGTGCTGAAGCCCATCGCGTCGAGCGTCTGGTTCACCGAATCCTTGATCAGCAGCGCTGTCATCGTGGGGCGCTCGGCGATCCGGCGGGCGAATTCGACGGTCCGGCGCTCGAGCTCCTCCAGCGGGAAGACCTTGCTGACCATGCCCAGGCGATAGGCGTCCTCGGCATCCAGCGCATCCCCGGTGAGCAGAAGTTCCTTCGTCTTCCGAGGACCGAACTCCCAGGGGTGTGCGAAATACTCCACACCGCACATCCCCAACCGGGTCCCGACGACATCGGCGAAGACGGCGTCCTCGGCCGCGACGATGAGATCGCAGGCCCACATCAGCATCAGACCGGCAGAGAGCACGTTGCCCTGGACCTGCGCGACAGTGATCTTGCGCAGGTTGCGCCAGTTGCGGGTGTTGGCGAAGAAATGCTGCCATTCCTGCAACATCTGCTGCTCGACCGCGCCTGCTCGGCTACCACCGTGGACGCGCGTGGAGGGGTGGGCGGCAGGACCCGGTTCGGTCTCCTGCCGCTGTACCGCCGAACCCATATCGTGTCCCGCCGAGAAGGCCGTGCCCGCACCGGCGAGGATCACGACTCGGACGGTGTCGTCGGCCTCGGCGAGACCGAACGCCTCGTCCAACTCCACTAGCAGCCCCCGATTCTGCGCATTGCGGGCCTGCGGCCTGTTCAGCGTTATCCGGACGATCTGCCCATCGTCGAGCGCCTCATAACGAACGAACTCGAACTTGTCCACGGCTGTCATAGCTGCGCGGCCATTCCTCTCGGTCGGCGCCGGCCATGACCGACCGTGCGCCCTCGGACGGTCTGTTTCGGTCAGGTCAGATCCGCCGCGAGATTCGACCAGTTGATCAGCATGGAGGAACCGCGCGGCGTCAGGTCGTATCCGGTCTGCGGATAGCCGTTGCTGAGCACGCAGAACGACACCCCGCTCTCCGGATCACAGAAACCGATCTGGTATGCGGAGCCGGCGTGGCCGAATGTGGCGGGTGAGCCGGTCGCCGGCATCCAGCCATCCGGGTTGTCACCTCGGACGTTCACGAAGAGGCCCACCGACGCCGGTTTCACCCCGCCCCCGTAGAGCTTGTCGCCCGCCGGGACCGCGGTCACCTGCGGCCGGGTCGCCTCGGCGATGATTTCACGCGACCACAGCGGCGAGTGGAGCAACGCCTGATAGTGCAGCGCGACATCGGCGGCGCCGGCGCAGACGGAATGCGCCGGCTCGCCGGCTGCCACCACGCGGCGGTCCCGGAAGAACCAGGGTCCCCACGGGTCGACGTCGGAGCCGTCGCCGTCCGTGCAGACCATCGGCGCGACGGTGGCAATCTGCTCCTCCTCGGTCAGCCCGAGGGCGAAGTCGAGACCGAGCGGCTCGGCGATCTCCCGGCGCAGGTAATCGGCCAGGCACAACCCGGACCGACGTTCGACGACCTCCGCGATGATCCACGCGGTGGACGTCAAGTGATACTGCAGAACCTCGCCCGGCGTGCCGTCGAGGCGCCATTTGGCAAAGGCGGCCAGGCGCGCATCCCGATCGGTCATTTTCGGAAACCCGAGCGGGGCGAAGGCCAGACCCGCGGTATGCGTCAGCATATGTGCGAGCGTGACGACTTCTTTTCCGTTGGAACCGAATTCGGGAATGATGTCCGCGACGTGTTCCGCTACGTCGAGCTTGCCGTCACCGACGAGTTTCCAGATCGCGCTCGCCACGATGGTCCGGCCCACCGACTGCAGGAGGTAGCGGGGCGCCCCGGCACCCCATGTCTCGTTCGCAACCAGCCGACCGTTCCGGGCGACGGCCACCTGAGCGGAGGGGAGCGCCCCGTGTTCCACCTCGAGTCGAATCCGGCGGAGCAATACGTCGAGTCGATACGGATCGACACCGACTTCCTCGGCCGCGACGACCTCTCGACTCGATGGGACGACTTCACTGCCCGTCATTCGCGTTCGCGCCCTTTCCTCGGCCGGGCCGGTTGCGTAGGAACCACGATCGTTACTCGGCGCCGAGCAGTTCGAGCCCGTTGTCGCGCAGGAAGCGTTTGCGCGCCTCCTCGCCGAGACCCTCCACCTTGGCGTAGAAGTCCGCGGGCTCGCGCAGGCCCTCGGCGTGCGGCCAGTCCGAACCCATGACGAGGGCATCGACGCCGCCCAGCCGAGCGGCGAGATCGACGGTGTCGTCCTCCGGGTAAGGCACGACGCGCACATGCCGCTTGAAAATGACGCTCGGCCGCTCGTCCAGCTGACCACCCAGCCAGCGCCCGTTGCGGGCCATGCCGCGGCTCTTGTCCATGTGCCGGATGAAGTGCGGGACCCATTCCGCGCCGTACTCACTGACCAGAACCTTGATGTTCGGATAACGCCCGAAAAGGTTGTCGAAGATCAGGGCCGACAACGTGTCGGTGATCGGCCGCTCACCGTAGGTGTTCTGCCACTGCCACGCGGAGAACTGGAACGGCGGGACCAGGCCCCAACCCCAGTGTGACGCAACGTTTTCCTGATAGTGGTACTCGGTGATGTGGAAGGACACCACCGCCCGCGCCTCGTTGACCCGGGCCCAGAACGGGTCGAAGTAGGGGTCGCCGGGCGACCGGCCGTGGACCGGCCCGGGGGGAAGCATGATGAATCGAGCGCCGGCCGCCAACACCCGGTCGAGTTCTTCGCAGGCCCGGTCGAGGTTGTCCAGCGACAGCAGGGCCGGGGCGTAGATCCGGTTCTGGGTGTTGAAACCCCAGTCCTCGTCGATCCACCGGTTGAAGGAGGTGAGGTTGTCGAACAGTACGTCACCCCGCAGGTAGGCCCACACGAACAGGCCCCAGCCGCCCGGGTACATGATGGACCGCTCGATCTGCTGCTCGGTCAACTGGACCAGGCGCGCGTCCTTGTCCCGGTATTCCTTCTGGATCGGTTCGTAGAACCGCTCGGCGTCGGTCGCGTCACCGGATGAGCGGGCTTTGAGCATATCGACCAGCGAGCCGGGCACGTACGCCTGGTCGAGATTGTCTGTTTCGAGGGCGGTGACGATCCGGTCGTTCGCCAGCAGGAGCTTGCCCTTGCCGTCGGCCGTCGCGATCGGCCGCACCGCGGTGTCCAGCTTGTCCTTGGGCATGAACCGAGTGAAGCAGTCCTCCGCCTCGACAGAGTGCTGATCGAAATCCAGCAACTTGTAGGGGAGCACCCCTACCGAGTTGGTGATCAGTGCCATTCGTGAAGTCCCTTCGCACAGTCGGTCGCATCGACAGCGATCGAAAACGATAACTAGATTTGTGAGAGATTCTATCGTATTGATAGATCCAATCACAAGCTCCTCAGGGCCGAACCGAACAGGACCCCTTCCGGATACGGAGAATCAGTAGGTTCGCAGGCCCATGCTGCGGGCGATCCCGTTGCGCTGGATCTGGCTCGTCCCTCCGGAGATCGTGGTCACGATGGATTCGCGATAACGGAAACTCATGACGCTTTCCGTCGAGAACCCGTGACCGGCCATCACCTGCATGCCGAGGCGAGCGGCGTTGGCATACGTCTCCGAGCCCTTGAGCTTGGCCATTGCGCCCTCGCGCGTGCAGGGCATCCCTTGCTTGAGCATCCATGCGGCCCGCCGCGTCAGCAGGCGTGCCGAGTCGATTTCCACCTGCAGGTCCGCCATCGCGTGAGCCAGCGCCTGGAATTCACCGATCGGCCGGCCGAACGCATGCCGGACCTTCGAATACTCGAGCATCTCGTCGAGCGTCGCCTGCGCGGCTCCGACATAGCCGCCGCTGAGCAGAACGCGTTCCAGCTCGAGATTCGAGAGCATGACCTTCCACGCCTCCCCCTCGGGCCCCACCAGACGTTGCTTGGGCACCTTGACATTCGACAGCGTGATTTCGGTGGTACCCAGGATGTGACGCGCCAACGTCGGCGTGCGGCGGATCTCCACCCCCTCGGCGTTCGGATCGACCAGCAGGAGAGTCAAACCCTTGTGCTTGGGCTCCCGCGCACCGGTCCGCACGTACATCGCGATCGTCGTGTTGGGCTGACTCCCGCCCGTGCACCACATCTTCTGACCGTTGACCACATAGTGGTCGCCGGCGTCGACGGCACTGGTCCGCAAAGAGGCGGCATCGGATCCGGACTCCGGCTCCGACATCGCCACCGCGAGCCGATGTTTGCCCGTCATGATCTGCTCGCGCACCCACCGCTTCTGCTCCGGATTCGCCCACCGGTTCACGGTCATGGCGGGAATCAGAACCCCGATGAAGCACATGGCCACATCGAAACTCGCGCGCCCGAGCTCCTCCGCGATCAGGGCGAGCTCCAGCGGGCCACCGCCTTCGCCACCGTCCTGCTCGGAGAACGGGAGCGAGAACCAGCCGAGACCGGCGAAACCGTCCAAGAGCTCAGCCGGGAGCACCCCTTCCTCGTCCCACCGCTTCGCCGTCTCCGGCGGGCACACCTTCGTCACGAAATCCCGGGCGGTCTTCCGGAGCATCTCCTGCTCATCGGTCATCCCAAAATCCACGAGTGCATCCTTCCCACACTGAGCCGCGCGGGCATACGTAAGCCTGCATTATATAACTTATTATACTATACGGGCGTTCATGCCGTCGCTTGCGAGCTCCATCACGATGGATGCCCGCCTCGCAGTTCGGATTCCGATGCGCCGTCCGGATGCGGCAACGCAAGATCACGCCTCATCGGGAGGGTCGCAGCCGCTAGAGTGCTGCCCCGATGCCGCGCAGTGAGGGGGGCCCGAATACGGCTCGATGCCGAGCGCTCCGACCGGACGGATCACCGGACCCACTACAGCGGGAACATATAGTTTTATAATATGGTGATTTCTACGGCTACAGGCGTCGGATCAATCGGCCGATCGAATCCCTCGAGCCGCCCCTACACAGAGCATGAATACTGATCTGGATGTGATCGCTGTGCCATCGATTCCCCCTGTGCTCGATCCTCACCGTCGCCGCGTGTGCGTCACATTCCCGTCGGTAGGAATCCGCCTCAGTTATCAGTGCGATCTCGCCGCAGCGGAGGCGTTCGCGCGACGCATGCGGGACCATCCGTACGCACATGTGGCCGTCGACTGCGATCTCCGGCCCGAACTGCCGCAACTCCCCTGCCTCCGGCTCTGGTCCGAACGCCTTTCCCACCCGGCCCACTCGAACACGCATCCGCGCACCCCCGGAGATCCCTCATGATCGGAATGTCTTCGGCCACTTGGCTGTTCGTGCCCGGCGACCGGCCCGACCGGTTTACCAAAGCAGCCGAAAGCGGCGCCGATGAGATCATCATCGACCTCGAAGATGCCGTCGCCGACAACCACAAGGCACGTGCCCGGGCCGCCGCCGCGAAATGGCTGTCGGACGGCGGCCGGGCATGGGTCAGGATCAATGCCGTCGACACCCCCTGGGCCGACAGCGACATCCACACGATCGCGACCTCTCCCGGACTGCGCGGGGTCGTCGTGCCGAAGGCAGAAAAAGCAGCGGACCTTTCGACGATCGGCGAGTGTCTCGGCAGCGACCGGGGAGTTGTCGCCTTGGTCGAAACCGCGCTCGGGATACACCATGCGCACGAACTCGCTGCCTGCCCCGCGGTCGGACGGCTGGCCTTCGGCTCCGTCGACTTCGCACATGACATCGATGCGATCGAGGACGACCGATCATTGCTTCTGGCCCGGTCCACACTGGTCCTGGCATCGAAAGTTGCCGATCTACCGGCGCCGATCGATGGCGTCAGTGTCCGGATTCGAGACAGCGATGCCGTCGCCGAGGCTGCTGAGCAGGCACGCGCGCTGGGATTCGGCGGGAAGCTCTGCATCCATCCGGCGCAAATCGCCGCCACGGCAGCCGCGTTCCGGCCCAGCAAGGAAGACATTGCGTGGGCTCAGCGCGTTGTCGCGACGTTCACCGGACAAGCCGGAGCGGTCCGTGCGGACGGGGAGATGATCGACAAGCCCGTGTTCGAACGAGCGCGGCGAATCCTTGCGCGATCCTCGATCGCACATCCCGGGACTGTGGACTGAAAGAAGCGGGGGCGCGGCAAACGCCGCGCCCCCGTAAACGCTCGACCACCATCGGGGGCCGGCCGTTCCGTATCCGCGCTATTCGGTGCGGATCCTGGGGCCGGGCAGACCGCAGGCACACGGCGCCTCGTCGATCGTCCCGTTCATGTTCAACTCGATGTCCCGTCCCCGGTACCGGCGGTCTCCGGTGACCGTGAGATGCGGTCGCGCCGAGGCGGCGGTGACCTGCCACTCCTCGGGATCGAGATGCAGCCCGGTGTCTTCCCGGCACGACAGGCCGAACGCGGGTCCCAGCATTGCCATCTCCGCGGGCCGCAGTCCGGCGGTGCGCAGCGGTTCGAGCGCATCGCGCCGCGCCCAGATCACCGGCGCCTTGTCCACCATGGCCGCGGCCGCCCGGTCATCGGCAAGCAGCGGCTCCACCATCTCCCCCGGCAGCCCGATGATCGCCTTCACGGGCAACAAGCTCACGATGGTCGCGGCACGCCGGACGTCCCAGGCATAGGGTTCGGCATTGCTGAACACCACACCCGACTCCCGCAGGGCCCGAACCACCGGGCCGAGCCACGGGCCTTCGGAATTGCGGCCGATCAACAACGCGTGCTGGCCAGGCGCCAGACCCCAGACCTCCAAGAGCCGCGCCGCCCAGGCGGTATCCCGATCGCATTCCGGCCAACCGATCTCGAACGCGCGATTACCATCCGGACGAGCGAAATGTCCGATCCCGGCCAGCGACGGGTGCCGCCCGGCCATGGCTGCCGTCATAGATTCCCGGCTCATGCCTTCACCACCCTCGCGAACTTGGCCACACTGGAGTTGCGGGCCACCAAATCGTCTACCGGAACAAGTTCTATCTCCGGCTCGACGCCCACCTGCGCGGTGATCACACCGTGCAATTGGACGCGCAGGCCGTCCAGGTCCAAGCCCTCGGCCGGCTGGTAGCCGACCCGCAGACGCAGGCGGTCGACCACTCGCGACTCACGAATGATCTGGAACATCCCGTCATGAGTCGCTTCCAGCGTTTCGATCGCTTGCCACAATTCGCTGACCACTACCGGCCGACCTTTCACGATCGTCTCGTCACCCAGGCGGCCGATGATCCACTGCCGTGCATGGGTACGGCCGCAACCGCAGATTCCTGCATCGAGCCGAACGAGGTCGCCGCTGCGATACCGGATGAGCGGGGCTGCCCGATTGTCCAGATCAGTGGCGACAAGTTCGCCGATCTCGCCTGCCGCGACAGCCCGCAGACTGTCGGTTTCCAGTGTTTCGGCGAGGACCAGGTCTTCCCAGAGGTGATAGCCGTTGTGCTCACGACACTCCCAGGCGGTTCCCGTATCACCGGCGCTGGTGTAGGTGAACAGCTCGAGCCCCCACTCGTTCCGCACCTTGGCAGCGAGGGCCGCACCGAGCGGCTGCCCGGCAAAGGCTGCGCCCTTGAGCGACGACAACGCTTCTCGCAGGTCGTAGGTATCCGCGACCCGCTCCAGATCGAGCAGCGTCGGCATCAACAACTGCATATAGGTCGGCCGGAATCGCCGCAGGGCCGCGACCACCTCCGAAGCGTGACCGATCCAGGCGTCGAGATAGATCGGGACGAGCCCCATCTGCTGGTAGAACGTGTCATAGAAGCCGCGCATCACGCCCGCCGGTACCAGCACACGGTCGCCGGGCCGGACACCGATCTCCCACAGATCGCGGGCCGAGCAAGCCGGCAGTGGGGGCAGGGTCTCCCAGATCTCCGGTAGCAGTTCCGGCATACCGGTCGTGCCCGATGTGGTCATGATCGACGTCAGTCGGCTCGTCGGCACTTGCAGCAGGCCGCCGAAGGGATCGCCGGTCCGGTCCCGATAGGCACGGACGTCGTCTTTCGTGAAGGTCGGCACCAACTCGAAGAAGTCATCGAGAGAACGCACCCGCCCCGGATCCACACCAGCGGCCGACCAGAGCTCACGGTAGAACGGCGAGTTCTCGTAGGCGGCGGGCACCAACTCGAGCACCCGCTCTTCCTGCAGAGCGCGCAGTTGCTCCCGCGGCATCGTTTCGATGTCCGGTTGTAGAAACCGCCGGTTCGGATCGTCCACGCCCGATTCGAGCGTACTGGACCTGGTTGCGTCCACGTCGTCTTCCTTCGTAGGTCATACATCAGCAAGCGATGTCGGTGCCACCGTAGGGCGAGACAGGCCCTCCGGCGGAGGGAACGCCGTTCCCTCTCGCCTCGTTCAACAGCAGCAGCACATAGTGTAATAATCTATCTGATTTCTGAGCTCGATTCGGATTTTTCGGCAATATTTCGACCGGAACCGTCGCCGAGACGGCGCTCCTTCGAAAAAGACATGAATGAGATACCTGTTGGAATTCGCGAGGAAGGAAGCCCGTTGGACGCAGCGACCACCCCCGAACCCGGCGGCTATGCCGACGGCCGGGGCACCCGATTGGCCGGTATGGCCGCGCTGGTCGCCGGCGCCGGAAGTTCGGGGGACTTCCTCGGCACCGGTGCTGCCAGCGCGTCGTTGTTCGCCGCGCAGGGTGCTGTGACCGGCGTGCTGGACGCCTCGCCCGGACGTGCCGCGGCCACCTGCGACCTGATCACACGCCAGGGTGGTACAGCCATCGCATTGACCGCAGACATCACCGACGAGAAGGCGGTACACAAGGCGGTGGAGCGCTTCGCCTCCGAGGCCGGTCGCATCGACGTGGTCATGAACAACGCCGGCATCGCCGTCGGCGAATGGGACCGGGTGTTCGCGGTGAACACCAAGGGCACCGCACTGGTCAGCGAGGCCGCACACCGCTATCTGGCGAAAAGTCCCATGGCCTCGGTCATCAATGTCTCCTCGATCGCGGCGCTACGCGGATTCGGCGGGGGCGCATACGCGGCCAGCAAAGGCGCAGTGCTGTCGATGACCACCGACTACGCATACCGCTGGGGGCCCGACGGCATCCGAGTGAACTGTCTGGTGCCCGGCCACCTCTACACACCGATGGGCGACCAGGGCAGCGACACCGGTGCACGGAATGTGCGCCGCAAAGCGAATCTGCTCGGCACCGAAGGAAACGCGTGGGACCTCGCCTGGGCCGCGCTGTTCCTGGCCGGCCCCGAATCCCGATGGATCACCGGCACAGTTCTGCCCGTCGACGCGGGGACCACCATGGCAACCGGTCTGGGCATGCTCGGCCGCCTCACCTCATAGCAGCGGGCCGACCGGCGCCATCGACACCGGTCGGCCCACACGAGAGTTCGGCGGAATCAGCCCATCAGATCGAGCACCGTCGTGACGTCCGGACGCAAGAGGTAGTCGCGCGCTTCGGTCAGATGTTTGCGCCACACCTCTTCGGCACCCGACTCGACACCTGCTTCGATGAGGTCGACCACCCGATGGTGGGCCTTGAGCCCCAGGGCGATACCGGTCTCTTCGGCCCTCGCGACCTTCGCCTCCACCCAGTCGATGTTCGCCCTGTCGATGATGTGCTGAACCATGCCGGTCAGCACTCGCAGGGTCTGGTTGCCGGTCAACTCGACCAGCAGGGCGTGGAATGCGGTATGCGTCCTGATCGCCAGCAAGGGACTATCCGCCGCGGCGTCGTGTTCGGCGAGCGCGGCGCGCAACCGCTCGACATCCGCAGGGGTTCGGCGCGCCGCCAGCAGTCCGATGATGGGCGGTTCGATCAGAATCCGCGCCTCATATACATCAGCCAGCGTCGTTCCGCGAAACTCGAGGACGAAGCCGGCGTACCGAGCGGCCACGTCGATATTCGGCACCTGCACTCGGGCACCGCCATGGGCACCGCGACGCACGGTGATCAGCGATTCGGACTCGAGTACCCGGAAAGCTTCCCGCAGTGTCGGCCGGGATACATTGAACCGTTCCAGAAGCTCGGCCTCCGACGGCAGGGCCGCTCCCTCGGCGAGGTCGCCGCGAATGATCTGCCGACGCAACTGGTCGGCGATCAGCTCCGCAGTCTTGGGCAAGCGGGGCGGCTGAAGCCTGTCGGCGGACACCGTATCGAGCTGAGCCACTGCCTTCCTCTCGGTTCTTTGTTGCGGTAGATTGTGCTACGTCGCACGATCATCTAGTTATCAAACTATACCGTATAGTGCGCCCAGACCCCGGCCGAGCGACGCCGGTGTGTCACGAACAACACCCTCGGTTGTGCCGATACTTCTCAATTTCGCAGCGGCCCCGAAGAATTCACCCGGTCTTGCTCGGTCGACAGCACCCTTGCCATAATAACTTAATGATTTACCTATCTGAGCTTCGGTTGGACCGCCATGACGGCGACTGACGGCGATCGCGGGACCCCTGCCCGGCACGGCCCCCTGCAGGGAGTCAAGGTCATCGAGATCGCCGGTCTCGGTCCCGGTCCGTATGCTGCGATGCTGCTCTCCGATATGGGTGCCGATGTGGTCAGGGTGGACCGACCGGGACCGGTGTCGGGCCGGCCGGAGGTCTATGCGCTGGCACGTGGACGACGCTCCGTGGCGATCGATATGAAACAGCCTGAGGGGCTGGCAACGCTGCTGGACCTGGTCGGTGTCGCCGATATCCTCATCGAGGGGTTCCGGCCCGGTGTCGCCGAGCGACTCGGTTTCGGCCCCGAGACCTGCCACAGTCGCAATCCGCGACTGGTCTACGCCCGGATGACGGGCTGGGGTCAGGACGGACCGTTCAGCCGGATGGCCGGACACGACCTCAACTACCTCGGGCTCACCGGTGCTCTGACGCTGCTACAGCACTCGGCCGACTCCCCTCCCCCGTCACCCCCGGGGTTCATCGCCGATTTCGGCGGCGGCGGGCTCATGATGGCCTTCGGTATCGTCAGCGCACTGCACGAGGCGCAGCGTTCCGGATCCGGCCAGGTCATCGACGCGGCCATGGTCGACGGCGTGGCCTCGCTGACGACGCTGATCTATTCGATGACGGCGCAGGGGCGCTGGAATCTGGATCGGCCCGGCACGAACTTCTGCGATGGAGGCGCCCCCTACTACGCGATATACGAGACCGCGGACGGGAAATATCTCGCGGTCGCTCCGATCGAACCGCAGTTCTACGCGACGATGGTCGATCTGCTGGGATTGTCGCTCGACGAGCTGCCCGACCGTGATGATCCGGCCCACTGGGATGAGCTGAAGGAACTGTTCGCCGGAATCTTCCGCGCACAACCCCGCGAACACTGGACCGCGTTGTTCGATGGGACCGACGCGTGCGTCACCCCGGTCCTCACCTTCGCCGAGGCGAGGCACCATCCGCACAATCTGGCTCGGCACACGTTCGTCGAGGAATTCGGCGTGGTCCAGCCGGCGCCGGCACCACGGCTGGGCGCCACGCCTGCCGCCATTGCCCGGCCACCCGCGATTCCCGGTGCCCATTCGCGGGAAGTGCTGCTCGACTGGGGCATCGCCACCGAGCGGGTCGGCACACTGGTCGACTCGGGCGTGGTGGTCGAGTCACCCGCTCGAGAGCCACATTCGGCGTAAACGTCTCGGGCCCGGTCGCGATGTAGCGGCCGGGCCCGAGACGTTTCGCTCAGATACCGAGTCGGTCGGCGAGCAGCTGCCGGTGAAAATCGGAACCCCCGAGCAGAGCCTGGGAGCTTTTCGCCCGCTTCAAATAAAGGTGAGCCGGATGTTCCCAGGTGAACCCGATCCCACCGTGAATCTGGATGTTGTCGCCCGCCGCCTGCAGATAGGCATCGACGCAGTGTGCCTTGACCATCGGGGCCACGACGGGTACATCGGGCTGCCCGGTAGCGGCAGCCCACAGCGCGTAATAGACCGCGGACCGCGACGACTCGAGTTCGACCAGCATCGAGGCACACATGTGCTTGATCGCCTGGAACGACCCGATCGGCCGACCGAACTGCTCGCGCACCTTGGCGTACTCCACTGCCATGTCGAGCACTCGCCCGGTACCACCGAGGGCGTCGGCGGCGAGCGCGATCGATGTCAAGTCGAGCATTCGGACGACCGCGGACGTCGGATCGGACCCGGCGAGCCGCTCGGCGGGGGTGTCGGAGAAGGACAGCCGGGCCAGCTTGCGCGTTTGATCCATCGTGGACAGCGGCGTCCGCTCGAGCCCGAGCGCGGTCGCTTCGACCGCGAAGACACCCAGCTCCGTGCCTGCCCGCGCGACCGCCAGAATCAGGTCGGCACCGGCACCGTCGACGACATAGGACTTGTGTCCGTCGAGCCGCCAGGCGCCGTCTGCGGACTGCGCGGCCAGCGTTACCGAATCCGGCTGCCACGAGCCCTCGTCCTCGGCGAGGGCCACCGTGGCCACCAGATCCCCGCTTGCGATCCCCGGCAACCACCGCGCACGGGCCGCCTCGTCCTCGAGCGCCAGCAGCAGCTGCGCGGCCATGACGCCGGAAGCCAGGAACGGCGACACCGTCAGCGCCCGGCCGAGTTCCTCGAGCGCGATCCCGAGTTCGACGAAGGTGAAGCCGGCGCCGCCGTACTCCTCCGGGATCGCAATGCCTTGCAACCCGATTTCCGCGCCCATCTGCTTCCACAATTGCCGGTCGAAGCCGGCGGGCTCGGCCATCCGAGCACGGACGGCTTGCTCACCGGCTCGTTCGGTCAAGAACTCCCGCACTACTTCCTGCAGCGTGGTCTGTTCGTCGTTGAGTGCGAACTCCACCGTGACTCACCCCTTCCGGGCGGAAAACTTGTCCGGGACCGAGCGGTACTCGGAGGTGTCGTGTGACTGACTCTCAGCGGCCAGGCCGTATCCGAGCATGGAGACCGAGGCTTGCCGAAGATGTTGATTGAGGACCATTTTGGTGTCCTGGACCGCCTGCGGGGGCAGGTCCGCGAGTCCGCGGGCACTGGCCATCGCGTTTTCGAACAGCTGATCGGCGGGGTCGGCATAGGTCGCGAGTCCCAAGGCCACAGCCTCGGCAGCGGGAATACGCTCGCCGGTCAGCAGGTAGCGCTTGGCCCTGAGCAGGCCGATACTCAGCGGCATCGCGACCGCCCCGCCGTCACCGGCTACCAAGGCCACCTGCACATGCGGGTCGGCCATATAAGTCGAATCGGCGATGTGCACGATGTCGCACGCGGCTGCCAGAGTGCAGCCCAATCCCACCGCGGGCCCGTTCACCGCGGCCACCACGGGCAGATGCACGTTGACGAGATCTTCGAAGATCTGCCGCCCCTCACGCAGCCGAGCGCGGCGAAGAGCGAGATCATCTGCCAGGACCGCGAAGTCCTCGATATCGCCGCCCGCGCTGAACGCGCGGCCGGCCCCGGTGAGAACGATCGCGCGCGCGTCCGGGTCGGCGCACACTTCGCGCAGCGCCGCCAGCAGCGCCAGATGCATGTCCGAACTGAAGGCGTTGCGGGCGTCGGGGCGGTTGAGGGTGATCACCCTGACGGGACCGTCCGTGGCGACGAGTACGGGCTCGTCTGTCATGTTCACACTCCTCGTGCGAGTCGGTTGCCGAATTCGGATCTCCACGTCGACAGCAGTGACGTTGACGATCGGAACAGTAGAAAGATACAACTATTTATACCTAAACCCGTTCACGTTGTCACAATCGCCCGGCGATGTGCGAGCACGAGTAGACCCCAGGGCCGGACCGACCGGCCGGCCCCCATCGGAAAGAGGTAGCGACGATGTCACCGAAGGCACTCGACGGCGTCAGAGTATTGGACCTGAGCAGGATTCTTGCCGCGCCGTTCGCGACGCAACAGCTGGCAGATCTGGGTGCCGACGTGATCAAGATCGAGCAGCCCGGGCACGGCGACGACGCGCGCGAGTACGGTCCACCCTTCTTGGGCGAGGACCCGACCGCCGGAATGGCGGCGTTCTTCCTCAGCTGTAACCGCAACAAGCGGTCGGTGACCGTCGATTTCACCACCGCCCGCGGGCAGGAGATCCTGCGCGAACTGATGTCGTGCTCCGATGTGGTGGTGGAGAACTTCCGCCCCGGCGTACTCGACAAGTACGGCCTCGGCTGGCAGGACGTGCACACCCAGTTCCCGAATATCGTGATGTGTTCGGTGACCGGATTCGGCCAGGAGGGTCCGTACCGCTCCCGGCCGGGCTACGACGGGATCTTCCAGGCGGTCAGCGGGATGATGAGCGTGTCGGGGGTGCCTGACGGGCAGCCGGGCGCCGGGCCGATGAAGTCCGGCTTGTCGCTGGTGGACATCCTCACGGGCCTCTACACGACGTCGGCGATCCTGGCGGGTCTGCGCTACCGCGACCGCACCGGTGAGGGCCAGCATCTCGATGTCTCGCTGCTCGACTGTGGTATCGCGAGCATGTCCCACTACGTCGAGAACTATCTCGTCTCGGGAACAGTCCCCGAACGCCGCGGCAACGGCGGATTCGGTGGAATCCCTTCGCAGGCATTCCGCTGTGCCGACGACCGGATGATCTTCCTGGTGGCCTCGTCCAATGCCCAATTCGGTCGTGCGTGTGGTGCCCTCGGGCACCCGGAACTCGCGTCGGATCCCCGGTTCGACTCGATCGCCGCGCGGATCGGCCACCGGCTCGAACTGCTGGAATTTTTGGAGAAGATCTTCCAGAGCAAGCCCGCCACGCACTGGCTCGCCGAACTGGAAGCCGTCGATGTCCCGGTCGGCCCGGTCAACGATATCGCCGAGGCGCTGGCAGACCCGCACGTGCGCTCCCGCGAGCTGCAGATCATGATGCAGCATGCGCAGAAGGGACCGATTCCGGGCCTGCGATATCCGATCAGGATGTCGGGCACCCCGGTCGCGGAATACACCGCGCCGCCGTCGCTGGGCGCGGACCGGGACGCGGTGCTGGGCGATCTTCTCGGCTACGACGCCGAGAAGATCGCCGCCCTCGCCGCAGACGGGGTGATCTGACCGGTCTCGGTCCGTGCCCGGCTCACGCTGTGTTGGATCGGCCTGAGCGCTCGCGCCTACGGGGTAACGCAAGCTGCCTCCTCCGGCGCTGACCGCGCTCAGGCTAGGCGCGGCTCCCGCGGCAAGCCGAGGGTGCGCTCGGCGAGTACGTTCAGCTGGATCTGGGTGGTCCCACCGAAAATCGACTCCGATCGACTGCCCAGGAACACCTGTTGCAGCCGGTTGAGCTGGTACTCGTCACCGACAACTTCGGCGGCCACGTCGAGCGCACGCATGGCGGTTTCCCCCATGCGGATGTGAGCGCTGCTGGCGAAGACCTTGCTCAAGGAGGCCTGCACCGTGGCGTCGATTCCGCGGCCCTTGATGGCCGTCATCAGCCGACGACCGTTCCATTCCATGATGCGTGCCTCGGTCCAGGCCCGGACCAGGTCGCGACGCAGCGCGGCGCTCGGGGTCCGCCCCTGCGACCGAGCCGCTTCGATCATCGCGTCGACCTCGTGCTGGATCCGCAAGTGGTCGCCGAGCAGAGTGGTGCCACGCTCGGTGCCGAGGGCACCCATCGCCACACCCCATCCCTGGTTCACCTCGCCGACGACGAGGTCCGCGGCGGTGGTGGCCGCGTTGAAGAACACCTCGCAGAAGTCGTCACCGCCGAGCATGTTGCGGATCGGCCGGATCTCGACGCCCGGCTGGTCGGCGGGTACGAGCAGCATCGAGATACCGCGGTGGCGCGGAGCCTCGGGATCGGTGCGGCAGAGCACGTAGAGCCAGTCGGCGAATCCTCCGTGCGACGTCCAGACCTTCTGTCCGTCGATGACCCATCGGTCGCCGTCGCGCCGGGCCCGAGTGCGCAGACCGGCGAGGTCGGAGCCATTGCCGGGCTCGCTGAACCCCTGCCCCCACAGTTGTTCGACCCTGGTGATCGGCGGCAGGAAGCGAGCCTTCTGTTCCGGGGTGCCGAACGCCAGCAAGGTCGGTCCGAACAGATCCTGCCCCTGCGTCGTAGCCCGGAACGGAGGGTCGGCCCGCGCGTATTCGAGCTGGTAGATGAGCTGCTCGTCGACGGAGGCATTACGTCCGCCGTACTCCTTCGGCCAGCCCATGCACAACCAGCCGCCGGAGGCGAGTTCTCGATCCCACGCCAATCGCACGTCGAAAGCTTCGGCGTCCCATGACACGCCGACACCGCGATGCCGGGCGAACTCCCCGACGACGTGTTCGTCGAACCAGGTACGCACTTCCTGCTGGAAGTCCGCGAGTTCCGGGGTGAGTGTCAAATCCACTGTGACGGTCCTCCAGTCGGTGGGGTGAGCGGCCCTACAGTCGCTCGATGATCGTGCCGGTGCCCATGCCGCCGCCGACGCACATCGTGACCAGGGCATAGCGCCCGCCGATGCGCTCGAGCTCGTTCAGCGCCTTGGTCAGCAGTACGCCGCCGGTGGCTCCGAGCGGATGTCCGAGCGCGATGGCTCCGCCGTTGACGTTGACGCGGCTCATATCGGCCTTGGTCTCGTGCGCCCACGCCAGGACGACCGACGCGAATGCCTCGTTGATCTCGATGACGTCCATGTCCTCGAGGGTCAATCCGGTGCGCTCCAGCAGTGCCTGCGTCGCGGGGATCGGCCCGGTCAGCATCATCACCGGGTCGTTGCCGATCAGCAGGGTGCCGACCACCCGGGCCCGCGGGCGCACGCCGAGTTCCCCGGCCCGCGCCTCGGTCATCAGCAACAGCGCCGACGCCCCGTCGGAGATCTGGGACGACGTACCCGCCGTGTGCTGGGCACCGGGCCGGTCCGGCAGGTTGAGCCGCAGTCCGGCAAGGGTTTCCGCCGTGGTGGGTCGTGGCCCCTCGTCGACCGCGACGATCCGCGAGCCGGTAACCGCGCCTGTCTCGTCCACCACCGGCGCCGTCACGGGGACGATCTGCGAGGCGAAGCGCTGTTCGGTGATCGCACGAGCCGCTCGTTCCTGCGAGGTCACCGCGAACTGCTCGAGCTGGGAGCGCGACAGTCCCCATTTCTCGGCGATCCGCTCCGCCGCCTCGAACTGAGTGGTGATCTCGTAGTGCTGTTCATAGCGCTCGGTCTTCGAGCGTCCCAGTTCGGGCAGCACCGACGCGGTCATCGGCACCTGGTTCATCGACTCCACGCCACCGGCGATCGCGACATCGGTGACACCGCCGGCGACGAGCCCGTAGGCGAGCGTGAACGCCTGCTGCGACGAGCCGCACTGGGTATGCACGGTGAACGCCGCGGTCCGCTCGTCGAGCCCCGCGGCCAGCCAGGCGCTGCGGGTCACGTTGCCGGACTGCTGGCCGACCTGGCTCACGCAGCCACCGGCTACCTGGCCGACGACGGCCGAGTCGATCCCGGCCCGTTCCACGGTCGCGGCGAGGATATCGCTGAACAAATCGGGGGCCGGGTAGTGGGCGAGGCCACCGCGTTTCTTGCCGACCGCGGACCGGGCGGCTTCGACGATCATCACGTCGGACATATGTCTCCTTACCAGCTGGTGATCACAGGTAATAGCGGCCGAGCGACTCGACGACCAGCGCCGGTTTGTCGCTACCGGCGATCTCCACCTCGGTCTGCACGGTGAGCTGCACGGCCGGGCCGTGCTCGGTGACCTCGACGAGGGTCGAGGAGGCACGAACGTCCGAGCCGACCTTCACCGGCGAGACGAAGCGCAGCCGATTGACGCCGTAATTGATCGCCATCTTGGCCTGCACACGATAGATTTGGCTGGTCAACACGGGTAGCAAGGAAGCACTGAGCCAACCGTGCGCGATCGTCGCCCCGAACGGGCCCGTCGCCGCGCGTTCGGCGTCGACGTGAATCCACTGGTGATCCCCGGTGGCCTCGGCGAACTGGTCGATTCGTGACTGTTCGACGGTCAACCACGCACTGTGCCCCAGATGTTCGCCCACCGACTCCCGAATCTGCTCGAGACCGGTGAAGACCAAGGGCCCGCCGGCATCGTCGATGTTCTGACCGGTCACGAAGTACTTCCTCTCGCCGGGACCGACACCCGAGACGGTGTAGGCGCCACTAACAGTCTTACTATTTAGATGATAGAACTATATAGTCTGAAGATAAGCGAACACCAGGGGAGTCGTGTGGTCGGATGCGACCGGCGGAGAACTCACTGGTCGATCGAAGGAAGTTTCATGGGCGAGCGATACGCCGATTTCCCGAGCCTGAGACTCGAACTCGGCAAGCACGGGGTAATGCATCTGATCCTGGACGGGCCGGCGCTCAACTCGGTGAGTCCTCGGATGCACCGCGACCTCGCCGACGTCTGGCCGGTCCTCGGGCAGGATCCCGAGGTGCGTTCGGTCCTGATCTACGGCGCCGGAAAGGCCTTCTCCTCCGGAGGCAATTTCGACCACATCGAGCAGATGACCAACGACTACGACACCCGGCTGCAGACGATGCGTGAGGCACGCGATCTCGTTCTGAACCTCGTCGCATTCGACAAGCCGGTGGTCTCGGGCATCCGCGGCCCCGCCGTGGGCGCGGGCCTGGTGGTGGGGATGCTGGCCGACGTTTCGGTGGCGGGCAAGAAGGCCAAGATCATCGACGGTCACACCAGACTCGGCGTCGCGGCCGGCGATCATGCCGCCATTTGCTGGCCACTGATGATGGGTATGGCCAAGGCCAAGTACTACCTGCTCACCTGCGATCCGCTGAGCGGCGAGGAGGCCGAGCGCATCGGCCTGGTCTCGCTCTGCGTCGACGACGACGAGGTGATCTCCACGGCCGAGGACATCGCGACCCGGCTGGCGCAGGGCGCTCCCACCGCGGTCCAGTGGACCAAACACAGCCTCAATCACTGGTATCGCTCGGCGATCCCCGCGTTCGAGGCGTCCCTCGGTATGGAGTTCATCGGATTCGGCGGTCCCGAGGTGCGCGAAGGGCTGGCCTCGCACCGTGAGAAGCGCGCACCGCAGTTCGTGACGGAACCGGCGGAGGAGAGGAACTGATATGGGAGACACCAAAGTCGCGCTGGTGACCGGCGCGTGCGGCGGGATCGGCGGCGCCATCGCCCGCCACCTGGCCAAGGCCGGATACTCGATCGCGGCCTGCGATCTCGACAAGGCGGCGGCGGCCGAACTCGCGACCACGCTGCCCACGCGCAGCATCGGGGTCGGAGTCGATATCACCGACAGTTCCGCGGTTGCGGCCGCGATCGCGACGACGGAAGCCGATCTCGGTCCGATCGACGTCCTGGTGAACAACGCGGGCATCGACAAGATCGAACCGTTTGTCCAGTCCACCGAGGACACCTGGAAGAAGATCGTGTCGGTGAACTATCTGGGCACCGTCACCGTCACCCGTGCCGTGCTCGATGGCATGATCGAGCGCCGGTCCGGGCGGATCATCAACATCTCCTCCGACGCGGGTCGGGTCGGATCGTCCGGTGAAGTGGTCTACTCGGGCACCAAGGGCGCGGTCATCTCCTTCGGCAAGGCCTTGGCCCGAGAAGTGGCGACCAAGGGCATCACCGTGAATACGGTGTGTCCCGGACCGACCGATACCGCACTGCTCCAACAGGTCGCCGACTACAGCGAGAAGATGTTCGAGGCGACGCGCCGGGCGGTTCCGATGAAGCGCATCGGGCAGCCCGACGATGTCGCCCCCGCCGTCGTCTTCTTCGCAAGCGAAGGCGCCGCCTACATCACCGGCCAGACGCTGTCCGTCAGCGGCGGCCTCACGATGGCATGAGCGCGGCCACCAGCGTCACGGTCGAGCGCGGCGGCCCCGTCGCGACCCTGACCCTCGACGGGGCCGCGCGGCTCAACCCGATCGGCACCTCGACCTGCACCGCCCTCGCCGCGGCCGTCCGCGAACTGGAGGGCGATGCCCGGGTCCGGGCCGTCGTGGTGCACGGCGCCGGGCGAGCGTTCTCGGCCGGAGCCGATATCGACGAAATCGCCGGATTCGGCCATCGTGACCAGTTCGAGCAGTTCATCCACACGTTCACCGACGCCCTCGAGCTGATCGAAGCGAGTCCGCTGCCCTTCGTGGCCGCGATCGACGGCGCCGCGATGGGTGGCGGACTGGAACTCGCCCTGGCCTGCGACCTGCGGGTGGTGTATGGATCCGGAAAGCTCGCGCTGCCCGAGGCCAAACTCGGTGTGTTGCCGGGCGCGGGAGGAACCCAGCGGCTGCCACGACTGCTCCCGCACGGTATCGCCATCGAGATGATCATGCTCGGCCGGACGATCACCGGGGCCCGCGCTTACGAACTGGGTCTCGCGAATCACCTCAGCGACTCGCCGGAGTCGGTGTTGTCCGACGCACGAGCGCTCGCCGACGAACTCGCCGCCGGGGCGGCCCTGGTCCCTCGGATGACCAAATCCTTGCTCCGCGAGACCGCGACCGGGACCGTCGCCGAAGGTATCGTCCGCGAGCGGGCCGTGGCCACCGACCTACACGACAGCGCGGACGGCCGCGAGGGATTCCGCGCCTTCGTCGAGAAGCGGTCACCCCGATTCAGCACGGAGCGCCGATGAATATCGACTACCCTCCCGAGGCCGAGCAACTGCGCGCCGAAGTCCGCGAATTCCTCGCCCGCGAACTCCCGCCGGACTGGGCGGGCCTGGGCGCTCTCGACAGCGACGAAGCCCGCCGGTTCACCGCCTGGTGGCGCGGCAAGCTCGCCGAAACCGGATACATCGCGCCCAGCTGGCCGACCGAATACGGCGGCGCGGGGTTGAGCAAACTCGGGCGGGTGGTCCTGGCCGAGGAGTTCGCGAAGGCGGATGTCCCGCCTTATGGTCTCAACGACAACTTCTCGATCAAGATGATCGGCAATCTGCTGCTGCGCTACGGCACCGACGAGCAGAAGCGGCATTTCCTGCCGCGGATCGTGCGCGGCGAGGACACCTGGTGCCAGGGCTTCTCCGAGCCGGGCGCCGGATCGGATCTGGCGGGTCTGCGCACCCGGGCGCGCTTGGTCGACGGCGAATGGATCATCGACGGCCAGAAGATCTGGACCTCCGACGCGCGCAGCGCGAACTGGATCTTCCTGCTGGTGCGTACCGACCCCGAAGCGCCCCGGCACCGGGGTATCACCATGCTGCTGGTCCCGATGGATCAGCCCGGCATCACGATCCGGCCGATCACCATGATGACCGGCGGAAGCAACTTCAACGAGGTGTTCTTCGACGGGGCTCGCACGGCCGATGCGAATGTCGTGATCGGCCCCGAACAAGGCTGGCAAGCCGCCATGGCGCTGCTGGGCCTCGAGCGTGGCGACGAAGCCGCAACCAATCCGATCTCGTTCCGCGCCGAAGTCGACCGGCTCATCGACCTGGCCCGCGAACGCGGCCTCGCCACCGACGAATTGGTCCGAGACCAGCTTGCCCGCGCCTACACCCGGGTCGAGATCATGCGCTATCTCGGACTACGGACACTCACCGGATGGCTCAAAGGCGAGGCGCCGGGCCGCGACGCCTCCGTCTCGAAGCTCTACTGGAGCGAGCATCACCGCGAAACCACGGATCTGGCGGTGAGTCTGCTCGGAACGGACGCGCTCGCGCCGAGCGGCCGCGCACCGATCCGGCACTATCGGGCCGACGATCCCGGCGCGCCGAATTCCTCGGCGTCTTGGACCGAAACCTGGATGGCGGCGATCTCCGGCACCATCTACGCCGGCACCTCTCAGGTGCAGCGCAACATCCTCGCCGAGTCGGTGCTCGGTCTGCCCAAAGAACCCCGCCCGCAATAATTTCCGATCGGTGCGCCCCGTTCGACCGCACCGGATCCGCCAGGAGGCACTCATGACCGATTCCAGTACTTCGGACCGACCAGTACTGCGCGAGGACACCGACGGCGTCGCGATCCTGAGCTTCAACCGCCCGGACCGCAACAACTCGTGGTCTGTGCCGATGGAGCTGGAGTACTACCGGCTACTGCACGAATGCGAAAACGACCCCGAGGTCCGGGTCATCGTGGTCACCGGCGCCGGCCGCAGCTTCTGCCCGGGCATGGACACCTCGGCACTGGCCGCGCAGACCGCCGACCCGACTCTGACCACGGAGCCGCACAAACGGGCACCGATCACCACGCCGCGTTCGATCCGCAAGCCCGTGATCGCGGCCATCAACGGCGCCTGCGCCGGTATCGGTCTTATCGCCGCGATGAACTGCGATATCCGCTTCCTGTCGTCGAAAGCCAAGGTCACCTGCGCTTTCTCGCAGCGCGGAATCATGGCCGAGCACGGTCTCGCCTTCACGCTGCCGCGCGAGATCGGTACCTCCCGTGCCTTGGACCTGCTGTTCTCCTCGCGCATCGTGATGGGGCAGGAAGCGCTGAACCTCGGTCTGGTCGACCGGGTCTTCGAGCCCGAGGAGCTGATGCCGCGCACGCTCGAATACGCGCGTGGGCTCGCCGCCAACAGCTCTCCCGTGGCGATGGGGATCATGAAGCAGCAGGTTTACGAAGCATGGGAAACCACCCACGAGGAAGCCCGCACGATGGCGATCCGCTGGTGGTACGACACGCTGCGCGGCCACAGCGACTTCAAAGAAGGCGTCACCTCCTATCTGGAGAAGCGCCCGCCCGCCTTCTCCCCGTGGGACCCGGCCACGCGGACGGTGCCGGCTCCGTTGCCGGACTGACCACAGCGGAACGAGAACCTGACGGAAGGCGTCCGGGCAGAATCACCCCGGCGCCCATCGAGCACGGCGCCGTCAAGATCTGACAGTCGCCGGAAAAGACGAATGGCGCCACCGACTGATCGGGGTGGCGTCATTTGTCGTACCCGCCCTAGTAAGAGAGCGGCCATCGGCGCAGCGTAGCTGCGGTACACAGGGCGCCGGGGAGGAGCAGACGACAGCGGCGTTACCCCGACATGATCTGGATAACGCCGCTGTCGTCCGCGATTTCAGCCGAGGTCGAGCGTATGGACCGGCCGGCTCGGTTCCGTCGCCGCCAGTCGGTCGAGCAGGTCCGTGGCCCGCGCAGCCTCGAGACCGCTGGCTGTCACGAACTTCGCCGCCAGTTGCTCATCGTCGAGGGGACGTTCCGGGCTGCCGGAGCGGTCCGGAACATCGGCGCTGAACCGCTCGCCGTTCACCGAGACGCTCACCCGTGCTCCGCGGCGGGCGGGGAACCGCCCTTCGATCTCGTTATCCACTACCAGCCGCACCCGGCGGGTCAGCGCACGCAGCAGCGCGTCGGGTTCGATCGCGGGATCGAACGCCTGCGCCGGGTCGTGGGTGAGCGCGGCGGAAACCAGGTGCGCGATGCTGAACCGCCGCTCGGCCGGGCCGACCGGCTCGGCGATACCCGCCACCGCCACCGCCGCAGAGTAGGTTTCGACCACGACCTCGTCCACCGTGTGCCCGCGAACGCGGTCGCGCAACGACAGCGCGGCGTCGATCGGCGCGAAGGCGTGGCCACAGCACTGATACGGCTTGACGGTGATGCGCTCGATGGCCGGCGCCTCGTCCCACGCCGCGCGTGAGATCTGCCAGTTCGTATCGGTCCCGGTCGCGACGCCCAGCCCGGCAGGACCCTCCAGCACGTTGCGCGCGCCGCTCAGGCCACCGGCCGCGGCGGCCGCGGCAACGACACCGGCCTGCGCGGCGGCGCCGGCGTGCATTGGTTTGCCCTCGGCGTCGCTGCGGAATGTCTGCTGCAGGCCACCGCACATCGTTGCCGCCAGCGATAACGCGTTCGCGAACGTAGGCACGTCCGCATCGTGCAGGTCCGCCACGGCGGCCGCGGAGCCGAGCGCTCCCGCCGTGCCGGTCGTATGCCAGTGCGCATAGTGGGTGGGCCCCAAATCTGCCGCGACACGGCACCCGACCTCGTAACCGATGGCGATCGCACGCAACAGCCGTCCGACGCTCGTATCGATCCGGTCGGCTTCCGCCAGTGCGGCGGCCACTGTCGGGGCGCCCGGGTGATAAAGCCCGGGTGCATAGATGTCGTCCAGTTCTTGGGTATGTGCCGCAGCGCCGTTCACCATCGCCGCCACCGAGGGTGCTACCCGTTCGGTGCTACCCATGATGCGGCTGGGCCCGGTTGCCGGCAGCAACCCTGCGAGCAAGGCTTGGGCCGGCAGACCGGCGGAGCCGCCCAGGCTCACTCCCAGCCAGTCCACGAACGCCCGGCGCGACCAACGTTCGACGTCCGGTTCCGCCATCCGCGTGCGATGCTCGACTGCCTGCGCGGCCAGCGCCTCCACCACTGTGTCGATCGCCATCACAGCTCCTGCGGGTACACCGAGACCACCGCGTCGACAGCGACCACACCGTCGGCACGGACCAGGACGGGATTGAGTTCGGCCTCGGCTACGACCGGATTCCGCAGTGCGAGCCGCGATACCGCGCTCACCGCGTGCGCCAGGGCGTCCAGGTCCCCGCGCGGCAGATCGCGGTAGCCGTCGGCGGCGCGGAACGCGGTCACCTCATCGATCATCGCGCGAGCCTCGGCCGGGTCGACCGGCGCCGGGCGCACGCTGCTGTCGCGATACAGCTCGGTCAGCACGCCACCGGCCGCGACCACCACCACCGGGCCCACGTCCGGGTCACGCCGGAAACCGATCAGGGCTTCGACGACACCGTCCGTCATCTGCTGTACGAGCAGGCGGTCCACATTCAGCCCGGGCCGGCGCTGTCCGGCCGTATCGCGGATCTGCGCGGCCGCCGCTGCGAGTCCCGGACCGGTCGTGACGCCGAGCACCACCCCGCCGAGTTCGGATTTGTGGGCCACCGAAGCGTCGAGAAGTTTGACCGCCACCGGGCCGCCTATCGGCAGTTCGGCGGGCAGATCGTCGAGGCGCACCACCGCGCGCGGCGCGACCCGCACCCCCATCTCCTCGAGCAGAGTGTAGGAATCGTTCTCGTCCAACGGTTTCGGCGCGACCGCTACGGGCGGTACGGCCACCTCCGTCCGGACCGGCGCGCGCCGCGCGAACACGGCCGCGATCGCATCCGCGCACGATTCGGGGGTGCGGAAGGCGCTGACGCCCTTGGCCCGCAGCATCGCGAGCGCTTCCGGGGCGGCGGGGACCACGAAGGCCGCCAGCGGCGTGCCGCGATCGGCGCACTCGATGATCGGCGCCACGCTGACCTCGGGGGTGAACCGCGCCGAACTGCCCGGCACGGCAACGACGGCGTCGAACTCCGGTGCGTCGAGCAGCACCTCGAGGACGGCCTTGATCGTGGCGTACTTCGTCCCCGCCAGCGTGAGGTCGATCAGGGCGGCGCCGTGGGTGTGCACTCCCAGATACGCTAGGCGCGCTGCCGTTTCGGCGGATGGACCAGTGAGAATCGCGCCACGGTCCGCCAAGGCGTCGACGATCATCGCGCCGCCACCGCCGGTGGTCGAGACGACGCCGACCCGTGGCCGCGACGGCGTCGCAGACAGCGGGATCCGCCGGGCCAGATGCTGGGATTCGAGCAGCGTCTCGAATGTCCGCACCCGGGCGATGCCGAGCGAGGTGAGGAACGCTTCGGCGACCGCGTCGTCGCCGGCCAGGGCGCCGGTGTGCGAAACCGACAGCCGGGCACCGGCATCCGAGCGCCCCAGCTTGTAGGCGACGACCGGCTTGCCCCGCTCCGCGGCCAGCCGGGCGAAATCGGCGAGATCCGTTGCGTGGGTGAGGTTTTCCAGAAACAGCGCGAAACCGGCAACCTGTGGGTCGTCCACCGCGCCGCGGCAGATCTCCCCCAATGAGAGGTCCAATTCGTTCCCGGTCGAGACCATCGACGCGAATCCGAGACCCATTTCCGCGCCCCGTGACAGCAGCGCGCCCAGCGCGCTGCCCGACTGCGAGGCCACGAAGATATCGCCACTGGGCAGGGTCCCATCAGCGAACGCCGCGTTGCCGGTCAACGCCATTCGACGAGGCAGGTTCGCTATACCGAGGCTGCTCGGCCCGAGCAGCCGCAGCGAGGAGCCGGCGACGATCTCGGTGAGTTCCGCGCGTCGGCGCCGGCCCTCGGCGTCGGTGGGCAGGAACCCGTCGGCGATCACGGTCGCGACCGGCACTCCGAGCGCCGCGCATTCGCGGACCGCCGCGACGGCGGCATCGGCTCCGGTCAGGATGAGCACATGATCGGGGACGGTGGGCAGAGCGCTCAGCGAGGGCCAGGCCCGCTCACCCAGCACCGTCTCCCGGGTGGGGTTGACCGGGTAGACCTCGCCGTCCCAGCCCTGTGCCCGCAGGTAGCCGAGCGGGCGCGCCGTGGTCTTGCCTGGTGTGTTCGACGCACCGACGATGGCCACCGTCCGCGGGTCGGTCATCGCTCGGTAGACATGTGATTCCACCTTCGTCACCGCGCCCGCTGCGAGAACCGGCGGCCGAAGACGTCCTCGGCGATGCGATTCTTCAACACCTCCACCGAACCGCCCGCGATCATCCAGCCGCGCGTGCGGCGGAAGCAGTATTCGACGAGCGTTTCCTCGCCGAATCCGGTCGCGCCCATCGCCTGCACCGCCACGTCTGCGGCGAAGAATCCGGCCTGATTCGCGGCCAGTTTGGCCATCGCGGTTTCTCCCGCGGTCGGCAGGCCGTTGCGATCGCCGTTGCGCGCGGCGCGTTCCAGCAGCAGCTGTGCGGATTCCAGCTTGACCGCGGCATCGGCGAACATCCACTGCAACCCCTGGAATTCCGCCAGCGGCCGGCCGAACTGCTCCCGGGTCAGCACGTATTCCCTGGCCCGGTCGAAGGCGTAGCGGCCGACCGCGATCGAGCGGGCGCTGTTGCCGAGCCGTTCCACGTTGAATCCGCTGATCTGCTTCTTGAAACCACCCTCCCCCAACAGGATTTGCGAGTCCGGGATGAAGCAGTCCTCGAAGTACAGCGGGCACCAGTGCTCGCCGTTCATGTACCGCGACGGAGGGCCGACGGTCAGGCCGGGGGTGCCGCGGTCGATCAGTACGGATCCGATACCGCCGGTTCCCGGACCGAATCGCAGGTAGACGAGATAGACATCCGCGTCGGCGCTGTGAGTGGAGAAAACTTTGGTGCCGTTGACAACCCAGCCGTCCCCTTTGCGCGTCGCGCTGGTGGTCATTTCGGTGGCGGCCGAACCGGCTTCCGGTTCACTCATTCCCAGTGCGATCAGCAGGTCGCCGGAGAGGAGGCCGGGCAGATACTTTGCCCGCTGGCCCTCGGACGCGTACTGGGCGAACGTGCGGATCGGACCGAAGTTGCCCGCCTGCACCACATCCGCGCTGCGCGGGCAGCCGCTCGCCACGGCTTGGATAGCGGTGACGGCGGCGAGCAGACCGGCGCCCTGACCGCCCAGCTCTTCGGGGATGCTCAGTCCGAGCAGTCCCTGCTTGGCGAGCAGTCGCGCGGTGTCGCGTTCGTAGTCCGGCGAGTGCGCACGGGCGAGGGCGCCGGGTGCGAGCTGGTCGGCCGCGAATGCTTCGGTGGCCGTACGGAATTCGGCGAGCACCTCCGGGTCGTCGATCACTGGATGTCCTCCTGACTGGGTACGAGCGGTGGCTCGTGCAGTACGGCGATGCGGCGGGCCGCATCGGGATCGAGCAGCGGATACTGCTCGAACAGCTTCGGGTCGTGCCCCGGGATCACGTGGGTGGGCGAGTCGGCCAGCTTGCTGATCGTGGCGAAGCCGTCGAGCGTGCCCTCGACGTCGACCATGGCCGGAAAGGGATTCGCGTCGTGCAGGTTTTCCGCGAAATGGATGGCGTCGCCGGCCAGGACAACTCGCCCGCGATCGGTGTCGACCGTGACGATCTGCGAACCCCGGGTGTGCCCGCCCACCAGCTCCACCTGAATCCCCGGCAGCACCTCATGATGCCCGTCGACCACATCGACGCGTCCGGCGAACAGCAGACGGACGAGTTCGGCGACATCGTCGGGTTCGTAGAAATGGCTGAGCCGGTGATGCCGCATCGCCGAGCCGGTCACATACGCCATCTCGGCGCCTTGCACGACGATCCGCGCATCCGGAAAGTCGCCGAGATTGCCGGCATGGTCGAAGTGCAGGTGGGTCAGCACGACCGCGCGAATATCGCTGCGCCGGAACCCGAGCAGCTCGACCGCCTCGCCCGGGCCGAGGTCGAGTTCGCGACCGCGCCGCCGGCCGGCCTCGGGGCTGAATCCGGTGTCGACGACCACCACGTCGTCGCCCCGGGCAGCGACCCAGACGATGAAGTCGATATCGCTGTGGCCGCACCGATCGCCCGGAACCAGAAAATTATCGCGGGTCTGTCGTTCGCCTCGACCCATCCGGACGCCCCAGAGCCGCCAGGGTGCGGCGACCGGCTCAGGCATCGCCTTCGACCAGCTTGATCATCACGGGGTAGTAGTTCGCGCCGTACCCGGCATCGCGGGTGCGCTGCAACAGGTCCATGGTCTGGAGCCCGGCGGCAGCCGGGATATCGGACTCCTGCGCGAGTTTCAACGCCAGCGCGAGATCCTTGATCGCGTACTCGACGGGGAACGCTCGCTCCGGGAAATCGTCGACCAACATGGTCGCCGATGCGGTCCGGCGCAGAGCGAAACTATCGGCCGAGCCGAGCTTCAAGGTGGAGAACAGCGTGTCCGGTGTGACACCCGCCGCCCGGCCGATCGCCAGGGCCTCGGCCAAGGCGTTCATATTGAGGAACAGCACCATGTTGTTCAGGATCTTCAGAACCTGGCCGTTGCCGATGTTCCCGGCATGCACGATATCGCTGCCCATACAGGACAGCAGCGGCTGCAGCTCCCGGAAGATCTCGTCGTCCGCGCCGACCGTGATCAGCAGCGTGCCGTCCTCCGCGGCCTGGCGGAGCCGGGCGACCGGTGCGTCGACCAGCGTGATTCCGCTTTCGGCGAGACGGGTGGCCAGCGCGCGGGTGCCCGCGACATCGCTCGTGCTCATATCCACGATGACCCGAGGTGTGCGGTCGGCGGCGGCAAGCTCGGCGCAGACGGATTCGACCTGCACGATCGAAGGCAGCGACAGGAAGACGATCTCGGCGGCCCGGGCGACGTCATCGACGCTGTCGGCGGCCTGTGCACCCAGTTCCGTGGCGGCGGCCACCGCCGCGGCCACCGGATCGTAGACGACGACCGGATGGTTGCTGCGCCTAATCAGATTCGCGCCCATCCGCGATCCCATGACGCCGAGCCCGATGAAGCCCAGCGTCGCCGCCTCCGGCCCGCGCTCGCTCATGCGATGTCCATGATGATGCTCTTGACCTGGGTGTAGTGATGCACCGCCTCGGTCCCTTTCTCTCGTCCGAGCCCGCTGTTCTTGTAACCGCCGAACGGCACCTCGACGCCGGCACCGATGTACCGGTTCACCTGGACCTGACCGGCCTCCAAGCGCTCGGCCACTTGGTGCGCGGTCGCCACGTCCCGGGTGAAAACCCCTGCGGACAGCCCATATTCGGTGTCGTTGGCAATCGCGATCGCCTCGTCGAGTGTCTCGAACTCGAGCACGGACTGAACGGGCCCGAAGATTTCTTCCCGGGCGATTCGCATCTCGTTGGTTACGTCCTGGACGAGCGTCGGATTGATGAACCGGCCACCGACCGACGGCTGGTCACCACCGATCACCACCTGGGCGCCCTCCACACGCGCCGAATCGATGAAAGACGCGACCCGCTGCAACTGCCGGTCGGAGATCAGCGGGCCGACATCGGGGTCGTCGAGCCCGTGCCCTACTGACAGTCCCGCCATCCGCTCGGCGAGCAGTTCCACGAACTGCTGTCGTACCACGCGGTCCACCAGCAACCGAGTGGTAGCAAAGCAGGATTGGCCGGAATTACGCACTACGGCCTGGGCACCGGCCGCGGCCGCCGCCGCCAGATCCGCGTCGGCGCAGACGATCGTCGGCGATTTACCACCGAGTTCGAGGTTGACACCGATGATTCGGCGGGCGGCCACCTCGCCGACCGCGCGCCCACCGGCGACCGAGCCGGTGAACGTGATGTGCCGGACGAGGTCGTGCTCGGTGAGCGCTTTCCCCGTCGGATCCGCAGCACCCAGGACGACATTGCACAGTCCGGGCGGGAGACCGGTTTCGACAAGCAGCCGGGCGAGGTAGACCGAGGTGAGCGGGGTCATCTCGGACGGCTTCACCACCACGGCGTTACCCGCGGCAAGGCACGGCGCGACACCTCTGGCCAGTTGGGTGAGCGGCGCGTTCCACGGCGTGATGTGGGCGACGACGCCCAGCGGCTCGCGACGGGTGAACGCGAAGGTGCCCGAAGCCTGCGGCAATGTCTCGCCATGGATTTTGTCGGCGAGCCCGGCGTAGTACTCGAAATAGCGGGCGCTGCCGGCGATATCGGCCCGTGCCTGGGACAGGGGCTTGCCCGAATCGATGCATTCGAGCCGAGCGAGCAGATCGGTGTCTCGGCGGATGGCGGCGGCTGCGCCGGCCAGCAGCCTGCCGCGCTCGGCGGGCGATATCCCGCGCCACCGCCGGTAAGCCTCGTCCGCGTTGCGCACGGCGGCGTCGACGACCTCCGCCGAACTCGTCTCGAAGCCGGCCACGACCGCACCGGTGGCCGGGTCGTCGACGTCGACCCAGCCGCCCCGTCCCAACCCGGTGAACTCACCGCCGATATGTGCGGTGAGCACCTCGGTCAGGCGGGCTCTGCCGAGCACTTGGGCAACCTCGGGCCGGAATGTCGTTGTCATCTCACGCTCCTTCCCGATCGCCTACTCGTGGGCGTTCACCCGACGCGCTGACGGTCAGCACGGCCTCGGCGAGAACCTTTCCGTCCCGAGTCATCACCGAAGACCGGGAGAAGTTCAGCCGGCGCCCACGTTTGGTGCAGACGCCCTCCACGATCACCTCGGGCTCCCCGGGCGCGACACCGAGGTACTGCACCGTCATGCTCACCGTGGTGAAACGGCTGCCTAGGTTGTAGTCGTGACCCGCCGCGACTGCTCCCCCGCCGACGGCGTCCAGGACTGTCGCCAGAACGCCGCCGTGGAAGATGCCGTCGTGCGCGGAAAGCCGTGGCTGATATTTCAGCCGGGCACGGACCACCCCCGGTTCCCAGTCGGTAATCTCCAGCCCGATGTCCGTGTTGAACGGCACATGATGACTCCAGTGCTCCCGGAACCACGCGTCGCGGGCGCTCATCTCTTCGGGAGTCAACGACATGGGAACTCCTTTCCACTCAATGTCGCGAGTCAGACCGTGACGCTGACCATCGCGCCCGCACGAGCGATCAACTGCTCGGCTTCGGCAACCATCCTGGTGACGAGGTCGCGGACGGTCGGGATGTCTTTGATGAGCCCGACGACCTGGCCCGCCGTCCAGATCCCGGCCTCGACATCACCGGTCTCGTACACGGTGCGCCCACGCGCGCCGGCGACGAGTTCACGGACATCCTCGAACTCGCCGCCCTCCGCGAGGATCCGGACAACATCTCGGCTGACGCTGTTCTTCGCGACGCGGGCGGTGTTGTTCAGTGTGCGCAGAATCAGGTCGGTATCGCGTTCGGTGGCATCCACCATCGCCTGCTTGACGTTCTCGTGGATGGGCGCCTCGGCGGTGCACATGAACCTGGTGCCCATGTTGACGCCTTCGGCACCGAGCATGAGCGCGGCGGCGAGCCCGCGGCCGTCGCCGATGCCGCCGGAGGCGATGATCGGAATGTCGAGGGCGTCCCGGGCGGCCGGGAGCAGCACGAGATTTGTTACGTCGTCTTCACCGGGATGGCCCGCGCATTCGAAGCCGTCCACGCTGACTGCGGCCACACCCACCTGCTGGGCCTTCACCGCGTGCCGCACACTCGTGCACTTGTGGATGACCTTGACGCCGGCTTCGTTGAACAGATCCATGAACGGCTCCGGGTTGGAGCCGGCCGTTTCCACGACCTTGATCCCGCAGTCCACGATCGTTTCCGCGTACTCGCGGTGGGGCATGGGGCGGATCGACGGCAGCACCGTGAGGTTCACGCCGAACGGCTTGTCGGTCATCTCGCGACACCGGGCGATCTCCTTGCGGAGGTCGTCCGGCGTCGGCTGCGTGAGGGCAGTGATCATGCCCAGCGCACCGGCTTCGGCGACGGGGGCGACGAGTTCCGCGCGGCCCACCCATTGCATACCGCCCTGCACGATGGGGTGATCGACACCGAACAACTCGGTAATGCGGTTCGAAATCATCGGTTCAACCTCTCCTGGCCTACCGGCCTGACTGCTCTGCTGGATTTCGTCGAATTCACGAACGGTGGAAAGCCCGTCCCCGCGGTGCCGTGCCGTAGATGCGCGGCACGGCGGTGACAAGTTCTTCCGGCACCAGCGCACGGCCGTCGCTGCTGGAGTACTCGCCCTCGATCGCCCACCCGGTCAGCCGCTGGAACTTATCGCCGTCGACGCGCACCACCTGCCCGGTGAGCCACCCTGCTTCGTCGGACGCGAGGTAGGCGACGACACCCGAAGTGTTCGCGGGGTCCCGCGGATCGAAGCCGTCCGCTCGCACATCGGCGTGCACCGCGCCGACGCCTTCGGTCATCCGGGTGGCGGCGATCGGTGATACGACATTGGCGGTCACGCCGTAGCGAGCCATCTCGAGCGCGGTGATCGTGGTCAGCGAGACGATGCCGGCCTTGGCCGCACCGTAGTTTCCCTGACCGACGTTGCCGAACAACCCGGTTCCGGACGTGGTGTTGATGATTCGCCCGCTGACCGGCTTGCCGGACTTGCTCGCCTCACGCCAATAGGCGCAAGCGTGGCGGGTGAGAACGAAGGTGCCCTTGAGGTGCACATCGATGACCGCGTCGAAGTCCTCCTCCGACATGGAGAAGAGCATCCGGTCGCGCACGATCCCGGCATTGTTGACCACGATGTCGAGATGGCCGAACTGCTCGACCGTCGAACGCACGAGATCTTCGACGCCGACCCAGTCCGTCACCGAGGTCCCGTTCGCAGTGGCGGTGCCGCCGGCGGCGGTGATCTCCCGGACGACGTCGTCGGCCGGGCTTTCCTTGCCGGGTTCACCATGCAGCCCGGCACCGATGTCGTTGACGACGACGGTGGCGCCGGCGGCCGCCAGGGCGAGGCAATGGGCGCGGCCGAGACCGCGCCCTCCACCGGTCACGATGGCGACCTTTCCTTCGAGCATGCCCATTGGTCGAGTACTCCTCAGCGAGTCGGAACAGTTCAGGGGCGGTCCCCGTCAAGGGACCAAGGTAGCAACTAGGGGCCGTAAATAGCCATAATATCTATCTATATCCTAGCCGTCTCCTCGGGGAGCTGTCGCCCCGACATCGGCTTCCACCTCGGCTCGGCGACAGCAGCCGGGGACCGGTACTGAACCGACGGCATGCGCCTGGTCATCGCGGGTTACACGCTCGTGAACTTCGCAGTAGCCGGCGATGGCCCTACCCGGGACACGCACCCTCGTCGAGAAAAACACAAACAGTTATCTAATCAACCCGTTATCCTCGAGTCGTCGGAGCTACACGAGTTGCTTCGCAAGGACAAAGACGTCGACAACGATCACTCACAGTCGCGCCCCCTCGAGGCCGGCATTTCGAACCGGCAACGGCGGCAGCAGGCGGTACTCCCCTCCGGGGTGCGGGCCAGAACGTAACCGCCGAGGGCACAGCCGCCGACCGGGCTGCGGCCTCGCGGAGATCCCGAACCGGCTGAACGACCACGCAGTCGACGTCGGTACAGAAATGCAGACGGGAGTTCGTGAGCCATGAGTACTGGGCAGCCTGAGGCGCGCCACGATCGTGAGAGCAAATATGGAGAGCGCCAGGCGAGTGAGGGCCATCCGACTGTCGGCCTCGCCCAGACCGTCGACGCGGTCATGAGCAGATACGCGGATCGCCCGGCACTCGCCGGTCGCGCCGCCGAAATCGTGGAGGATCCCACTTCCGGTCGCCGTTCCCGGCAGCTGCTCCCACAGTTCGCCGCGCTGACCTACGCCGAACTGTGGGCACGAGCCCGGGCGATCGCCACGGCGTGGTCCGCCCAGGGAGTGCGGCCCGGCGACCGCATCGTCACGATCGGGTTCGCCAGCATCGATTACGTCACGGTCCATCTCGCTACCACCGCTGTGGGTGCGGTTTTCGTCCCGCTGCAGGCCGGCGCCCTGGTCGAACAGTTGCGCACGATCGTCGCCGAAACAGCACCCCGGGTCATCGCGGCGAGTGCGGAACATCTGGCGAAGGCGGCCGAGTTGGTGTCGGCGGTCGACCCCCGACCGTCGGTAGTCGTCTTCGACTACCACCCCGAGGTCGACGACGAGCGCGAGTCGTTCGAAGCGACTAATCGCCGATTCGGCGATGTCACGATCGACCCGCTGGGGTCGGTCGAATCGTTGGGCCGCACCTTGCCCGTCGCACCGCTGTTCGTCCCCGAACCCGGTGCAGACCCGCTGGCGCTGCTGATATACACCTCGGGCAGCACCGGCGCCCCCAAAGGCGCGATGTATCCCGAACATCTCCTACTGAACTATTGGACGGGCAAGGCCCCCCAGGTAGGTCGCGGCGAGGCGCCGGTCAACGTGGGTTATATGCCGATGGGGCATACGTTCGGCCTCGCAACTCTCTGGCGCACCTTCCAGCGCGGCGGCACTACGCATTTCACCGCATACTCGAACCTGTCGACCCTGTTCGAGGACATCGCCCTGGCCAAGCCGACCGAGTTCTACGCGGTGCCGCGAGTGCTGGACATGATCTACCAGATCTACCAGAGCGAACGGGTCGCCCGGCGAGCCGAGTTCAGCGATCCGGACAGCCTGGACGCGGCTGTGAAAGCCCACATCCGCGACAACGTCCTGGGCGGACGGGTCCAGCAGGTGAGCGCCGGCAGCGCACCGATCTCCGCGGAGATCAAGGAATTCGTGCGGTCATGTCTCGACGTGCCGATCCATGACTCCTACGGTGCGACGGAGGTCGGCAATGTGATGCACAACGGCAAGGTGTCGAGTCCACCGGTACTCGAGTACAAACTCGCCGACGTGCCTGACCTCGGCTACCACCGCACCGACCGACCGCATCCGCGAGGCGAACTGCTGGTCAAGAGCGAGAACATCATCGCCGGCTACTATCGGCGACCCGAACTGACCGCCTCGATGTTCGACGCGGACGGGTTCTATCGGACCGGCGACATCATGGCCGAGGTCGGTCCGAGCCGGCTGGTCTACATCGACCGCCGCAACAATGTGCAGAAGCTGTCCCAGGGCGAATTCGTCACCATTTCGCAGGTCGAAGAGGTATTCACCGACGACCCGGCGATCCGGCAGATCTATGTGTACGGCAACAGCGCCCAGGCGTACCTGCTGGCGGTAATCGTGCCGACCGAGACGCTCCTGCAGACCAGCGGCGACACCGAGACCCTGCGAACCCGGCTGACCGAGGCACTGCAGTCGAGCGCGAAACGCGCCAGCCTGGAATCCTACGAGATCCCGCGCGGTTTCCTGATCGAGGAGCAACCCTTCAGCACTGCCAACGGGCTGCTGTCGGAGGTCGGAAAACTGTTGCGGCCACGCCTGCGCGAACGCTACGGCGAGCAGCTGGAGGAGCTCTACGCCACCCTCGCACGCGGCGAAGCCGACGAACTGGAGGCGCTGCGGACCGGCGGTCCCGATCAGCCGGTATACGAGACGGTCACCCGGGCCGCGCGGGCCTTGCTCGGCTGCGCGAACACCGATCTGCACCCCGATGCTCGCTTCTCCGATCTGGGCGGGGACTCGTTGTCCGCACTGACGTTCTCGAACCTGCTGCAAGACATCTTCGGCGTCGACGTACCGGTCTCCGTGGTCATCAGTCCGGCCGGCAGTCTCCGAACGCTCGCCGACTACATCGAGACCAGGCGCACCGAGACGGACACGCGCCCCACCTTCGCCGCCGTACACGGCGCAGGAGCGACCGAGATCCGAGCGAGCGATCTGCGGCTGGACCGATTCATCGACGCGGCCACCCTCGATGCGGCCGCCCAGCTGCCCCCACCGCTCGGTGCCGAGCCGACAACGGTCCTGCTGTCCGGAGCGACCGGATATCTCGGCCGGTTCCTGTGCCTGGATTGGCTCGAACGCCTTGCCGCACACGGCGGAAAGCTCATCTGTATCGTGCGCGCGGCCGACGAAGCGGCAGCGCGCCGGCGACTCGACGACACCTTCGACACCGGCGACGAGTACCTGCTCCGGCATTACCGGGAACTGGCGGCGAACCACCTCGAAGTACTCGTCGCCGACCTCGGCGAATATCGCCTGGGACTCGACGACGACACCTGGCAACGGCTGGTGGACGAGGTCGACGTCATCGTGCACCCCGGCGCGTTGGTCAACCACATGCTGCCCTACGACCAGCTGTTCGGCCCGAACGTCACCGGCACGGCCGAACTGATCCGGATAGCGATCACCGGCCGGCTCAAGCCGTTCACGAACCTGTCGACCATCGCCGTCTCACATCAGATCGAACCGGGCCGGTTCGACGAGGTCGCCGACATCCGCGAGGTAAGCCCCGTCCGCACATGCCATGCCGGCTACGCAAACGGGTACGGGAACAGCAAATGGGCTGGTGAGGTTCTGCTGCGCGAGGCTTACGACCTCTGCGGTCTCCCGGTGACGGTATTCCGGTCCGACATGATCCTCACCCACAGTCGCTACACCGGACAGCTCAATGTGCCCGATATGTTCACCCGGCTGCTGTTCAGTATTGTCGCGACCGGCCTCGCGCCGGATTCGTTCTACCAACCCGCCGAGGGCGGTGGCCGGGCGCGAGCCCACTACGACGGGCTGCCCGTCGATTTCAGCGCCGGCGCGGTCGACACTCTCGGCAGTGGCCACACCGAGGGCTACCGCACCTACCACCTGATCAACCCGCACGATGACGGCATCTCCCTGGATACTTTCGTCGATTGGCTCATCGAGGCCGGCCACAAGATCGAACGATTGGACCACGGCGCTTGGCTGAAACGGGCCGAAGCCGCCATGCGCAACCTCCCCGAGCAGCGACGGCAACGCTCCCTGCTGCCCTTGCTGAAGGCCTACGAGCGCCCGCTGGCGCCGGCCCCCGACACCGCCGCACCCGCACCGCGACTGGAGGAGGCCATGGCGGCGACACCGATCGCCGGAAGCACCGAGATCCCCCACCTCACCCGCGACCTGATCGTCAAGTACCTCGCCGACCTGCGGGCGCTCGATCTCCTGTAACGCGGAGCGATAGTGTAATAATATTACCAATTCTGCTGTAAGGGAGTTGTCGATGAAGTTGCGGCTGGACCAGGACCTGGAGGATCTGCGGGCTGCCGTGGACGGTCAGGCCGCCAGGACCGTCGGTCCGCTCGCCGCGGGGGTCGACCGGGCTCAGGGCTTTTCCCAGGAACTGTGGGATGCGGTGCGCGAGATCGGATTGACCAGGCTGCCGTTCGCCGAGGAGTACGGCGGCGACGGCGGCACGGTCCGCGCCTATGTTGTCGCCACCAGGGAGATCGCCCGGCACTGCCCGGTCGCTGCGCTCTACCCCGGCACGTCGATCCAAGTGGCGATGACGCTGCTGAAGCACGGAACGGCCGCACAGGTCGAGCGCTACGTTCCCGGCCTCGTCGCCGGCACGTCCATGGCCTCATGGGCGTTCACCGAACCGGCAACGGGTTCGGATCCGCGCCAGATCAGTACGCGGGCGGAACCCGATGGCCCGGGATGGCGTTTGAGCGGCACCAAGCAGTTCATCTCCTTCGCCGGCCAGGCCGACGTCGCGCTGGTCTTCGCGCGGACATCGGAAACCGCGCTGGGCGCGTTCCTGGTCGACACCACTGACCCCGGCTGGCAGACCGGCCCGCCGAGCGAAGTGCTGTCGATGGGGGGCACCGAGGCGAGGCCGGTAACGCTCGACGGAATCCGGCTCGCCGAGGATGCCCTGGTGGGCGCGATCGACGGCGGTTTCGACGTCATGATCGCCGGCGAGGCCTTCGGCAAGGTGCGGGCAGCCACCATCAGCGCCGGTATCGCCGCACGGGCCCTCGAAGAAGCAAGCGCCTATGCGTTGACCCGCGAACACCGGGGCGCGCCGATCGGCCGGAAGTTCCCGACCATCCAGGCCATGCTCGGCCGGGCCGCGGCGTCGACCCTGGCCGCGGAGTCGCTCGTCCTCACCTGCGCGGACCTGCTCGACCGTGGTCTTGCCGTGACCGCGGAAGCCGCCTCCGCCAGACTCGTTGCCGGGCGTGCCGCGCGCGAGTCCGCGGAGGCCGCGCTGCACGTCTGTGGCGCATATGGCCTCACCCGCGAGATGGTCGTCGAACGCCTCTACCGCGAGGCGGTGTTCTTCGATGTCTCCCAAGGTGTTTCAGAGATTCAGCAAATCATCGTCGGCCGCGAACTGCTGGCCGGTACGACTCGGCAAGGGGCGTCCTCGTGACCGGTTCCACTCATCCGCTCGATCTCACCGGGCACGTCGCCCTCGTCACCGGCGGTAACTCCGGAGTCGGTCTCGGCATGGCCGACGGTCTCGCCCGCGCCGGGGCCGACGTGTGTATCTGGGGGCGTAACGCCGGCAGGAACAAAGCGGCCGTCGACCAGCTTCTCGAACACGGTCACCGGGCCGTGGCCTACGAGGTGGATATCGCCGACGAGGCCGCCGTCGTCGGCGGGTTCACCCGGCTCGTCGACGAATTCGGCCGCCTCGACTCCTGCTTCGCCAACGCCGCACTCGCCAACTCCATGACCAACCCGCCGTATCTGGACTCCACCCTCGACGAGTGGCGAAATCTCATGCGAGTGGACCTCGACGGCGCCTACCTCACCACCCGCGAGGCCGCCCGGCATATGAAAGCCCTCGGCAACGGCGGCAGCATCGTGCTCACCTCCAGCATCGCCGCGCTGTTCGGCTCGCCGCGGGAGGAGGCGTACGCGGCGGCCAAAGCCGGCCTCCTCGCACTCGCGCGCTCGCTCGCCGTAGAGTTCGGGCGCCACCGCATCCGGGCCAACGCGGTACTCCCCGGATGGACTCGCTCCCCGGTGTTCGAGGGCTGGCTCGAAAATCCGGCCGTCAGCGAAAAGATCCTTTCCCGTATCCCGCTGCGCCGCTGGGGAACCCCGGAGGACTGGGCGGGAATCGCCATCTACCTGGCAAGCCCGGCGTCATCGTTCCACACCGGCGACACCTTCCGGCTCGACGGAGGGTTCGGAATCTTCTGATGCTTCCCGCAGTCGCGATGCTTTCCGTGCCGGGACGGCTCGCCGAGACCGTCGCGCTGGGCGCAGAGTTCGACGCCGCCGGGTTCCCCGGGCTGTACCTGCCATCGGCGGGTGATCCTGTTTCGCTGTGCCTGTCGCTGGCGCACGCACCCCGGGTCGCGCTCGCGGCGCTCGGCCCGAAGATGGTGGATCTCGCGCTGACGCGAGCAAATGGGCTCATCCAGGCGAACGCGGCCCGCAGTCGGCTGCCCGAACTGATGGCCGAACTGCGTGACCGCGATCGTCCGCCGGGATTCGAGGTCGCCGACATGATCCCGACCGTTGTCGGCGCGGACATCACGGCCGCACGTGAGCGCTGCCGTGACATCCTGCTCCCCTACTTGGCCCGTGCCGGCTATGTCGCCTACTGGCGAGCGGCCGGCTACACCGAGGAGATGGACAGGGCCGACGCCGCGCGCCGTGACGGAGACAACGCGAGTGTGCGGGCCGCGATGACCGATCGGTGGATCGACGATGTCTGCCTCTGCGGACCCGCGTCCCGCATCCGCGAAGGGCTGGCGGCGTGGTTCGAGACCGGAATCGACCTTCCGATCCTCGTGCCGTCATCGCTGGACGGTGGGCACCGTACCGCCTTGCGGCAGCTCCTCGGCATATTCGGCTGAGGGCGGGCTGCCGCCCGGTCCGGTGACGGCGAACACCAGCTCGCGGCCCCTGAGGGTGCGCTGGAATGGGTGGCCGAGGAGGAGAATGCGACTCGAGCAGCTCGCCGTCACCGACTCCGCCCCGGTCCACCGACCACGCCCGCTCACCGTGCGAGGCAGCGATCTCCGGCTACGCGCGATAATCGCGCAACAACCCCTTGCTGATGATGGTTTTCTGAATCTCGCTGGTGCCTTCACCGATGAGCAGGAACGGCGCCTCCCGCATCAGCCGTTCGATTTCGGCATCCTTCGAGTAACCGAAACCGCCGTGGATACGGAACGATTCCTGGGTCACCTCGGCACAGAATTCGCTGGCGAGCATTTTCGCCATGCCCGCCGCGACATCGTTGCGCTCACCGGAGTCCTTGAGCCGGGCGGCGTTGACCATCATCAGATGTGCGGCTTCGACTTTCGTCGCCATCTCGGCAAGTTTGAAGGAGATCGCCTGATGCTGGGCAATGGGTTTCCCGAAAGTCGACCGCTGCTGTGCGTAGGCGATCGCCAACTCGAAAGACCGGATCCCCACCCCACAGGCCCGTGCGGCGACATTGACCCGTCCCACCTCGACACCATCCATCATCTGGGCGAAACCGCGGCCGGGCTGCCCGCCGAGGATCGCATCGGCACCGATCCGGAAGCCGTCGAAATGCGCCTCGGTGGTGTCGACCCCCTTGTAGCCCATCTTGTCGATCTTGCCGGGAATGGTGAGCCCGGGGAGCACTTCTCCGTAACCGGTGGGCTTCTCGACCAGGAAAGTGGTGAGGTTGCGGTGTGGCTTGTCCTCGCCCAGATCGGTTTTGACCAGCACCGCGGTGAGATTGGACGTGGAGCCGTTGGTGAGCCACATCTTGTTTCCATCGATGACGTAGTCGTCGGCGGAGCGGGTGGCCCGGGTCCTGATGGCGGCGACATCCGACCCGAGGTCGGGCTCCGACATCGAGAACGAGCCGCGGACCTCGCCGGTCGCCATACGGGGGAGGTAGTACTCGCGCTGCGCGGGCGTACCGTGCCGGGCAATCATATGAGCGACGATGAAATGAGTGTTGATGACACCGGACACGCTCATCCAGCCACGGGCGATCTCCTCCACCACCAGGGCGTAGGTCAGCAGCGATTCGCCGAGCCCGCCGTATTCCTCGGGAATCGTGATGCCGAACAGGCCGATCTCCTTCATCCGCTCGACGATGTCGGCTGGATAAGTGTCGGAGTGTTCGAGTTCTTGTGCGTGCGGGATGATTTCGCGATCGACGAAGGCGCGGACGGTCGCGAGAATATCGGATTGGACCTCGGTGAGTCCGGCGGTCCGGGCGAGGGTTGTCATACGGTGATCCTTTCGAAGGGTGCGGCCGGGCTCGGTCCACCGCCGAGACAGCGGACGTGCGTGCCGGACCGGCTGTCGTGGCGCCCGAGCGCGCGATTCGTCACGCTGAACGGAGCGGCTACAGTCGTTGCGAGGCCGTACATTTCACCGTGATCCACCGGTCTGCCGCTTTGCTTGTTTCACCAGCTGACCGCCGATGATGAGGCGCTGAATCTCACTGGTGCCCTCATAGAGCCGCAGCAGCCGCACATCCCGGTACAGCCGTTCCACCGGGACATCGCGCATATAGCCGGTACCACCGTGGATCTGCACGGCCAGGTCGGCGACTCGCCCCACCATCTCGGTGCAATACAGCTTCACCGCCGACGGACCGACTCGCTTGTCCTCACCGGACACGTAACGAGCGGCCACATCGCGGACCATCGCCCGGCCCGCCAGGACTCCGGCGTACTGGTCGGCGATCATCGCCTGAATCAGCTGGAAGTCACCGATCGCGGTCCCGCCCTGGGTGGCGGTGGCAGCGTAGTTCACCGACTCGTCCAGGCCCCGCTGCGCCGCACCGACGGCGAGCGCCGCGATATGTACCCGACCGCGGGTCAGCGAGACCATGGCCGCCTGATAACCGACGTCTTCGCTCCCGCCGACCAACGCGGCGGCGGGCACCCGGACATCGGAGAAGTGCACGTCCGCGGTCCACGCACCCTCTTGGCCCATCTTGCGATCCTTGGCGCCCACCTGGACCCCGGGCGAATCCGCGGGTACCAGGAACACCGCGATACCCGGGCCGTCGGCATCGGCCGGTCGGGTGCGCGCGAACACGACGAACAGGTTCGCCCACGGGGCATTGGTAATGAAACGCTTCTCGCCGTTGATGATCCAGTCGTCACCGTCGCGGACTGCCGCGGTACGCAGGCCCGCCGGGTTCGATCCCGCGCCCGGCTCGGTGAGCGCGAACGAGGCGACCACCTCACCGGAGGCGATGCCCTCCAGCCACCGCTGCTTCTGTTCCTCGGTGCCGTAGTTCACCAGCACCTGGCCGGCGATGCCGTTGTTGGTGCCGAACATCGACCGGAAGGCCAGGGTGGTGTATCCGAATTCCATGGCCAGTTCCACGTCCTGGGTCAGGTCGAGGCCGAGGCCGCCCCATTCCTGAGGGATGGCGTATCCGAACAATCCCATCGCCGCGGCGTGGCGGCGGATATCGTCGGGAATCCGGTCGTTCTCCGCGATCTCCTGTTCACGCGGTACGACTGTGTCGCGGACGAACGCCCGGGTCTGCGCGAGAATATCGGCGAAGTCCGCGGCCGATACCTGTGCGGCCGAATCCGCTTCGGCGCTGTTGCTCTCGCCGGTCATTGTGTGCTCCTGTTCCTGTACATAGCGGGTGCCGGCCGAATCGGCGAACCCGTCAGCCTTGCGCCACTCCGAGGTGGCCACCGTCGATCAGCTGGTCGATGTCGTCTTCGGACGCGCCGAGCAGTTCACGCAGTACCGCCGCGCCGTCGGCGCCCAGCAGCGGCGCGGCTCCGGCCGAGAGGTGGCCGCCGTCGAACGCGGCGGGGAGCCCGGCCGCTAGGTAGGTACCGATGCGCGGTTGATGCAGGACCGAGAACAATGGGTTGGTCTCGAGTTGGCCGCCGCCGACGAGTTCTTCGAAGCTGCGGTAGCGCTCGAACAGCACCGAGCAGCCCGCCAGCGCCTCCTCGACTTCGGCAGCGGTGTGCTCGGCGAACCAGGAGGCGAACAGCGCGTTGAGCAGCTCGCGATGGCGGTATCGGTCGGCATCGGCCGAGAAGTCCACGCCCAGTGCGGTTTCCAGGGCTGCGACCGCCGCGGTGCATCCGGTGACCCGTACCAGGTCACGCATATGCCGGGGCGTCAGCGCCACCACCATGTACCGCGCGGCATCCGCCGTGACGAAATCGTGGCCGTAGGTGCCGTACACCGCGTTGCCGATAGCTGTGCGACCGACACCGTTGACCTGGACCTCGGTGAGGTAACCGAGATACCCGGCGACCGCGAGCGCCACATCCGACAACGGGAGGTCGATCTCGGCACCGCGGCCGGTCCGTTCGCGGCGCCGCACCGCCGAGACGATCGCCAGCGCGGCATACAGACCTGCCGCCACATCCCATGCGGGCAGGGCATGGTTCACCGGTCCCGCGTGCGATTCGGGTCCCGTGATCATCGGAAAACCGGACGCCGCGTTCACCGTGTAGTCGACAGCGGCACCCCCCTCCGGGGTGCCGGTGAGACGCAGCGTGATCACATCGGACCGCACGGCGCTCAACGCCGCGTGGCTCAACCAATCCCTGCCACCGGCGTTGGTCACCAGAATCCCGCCACCCGGAGCGGTGACGAGACGCTGCACCAGACGCTGCCCCTCCGAGCTGCGCATATCACAAGTGACAGAACGCTTCCCGCGGTTGAGCCCGGTCCAATAGATGCTTTCCCCGGATTCCGTGATCGGCCAGCGGTTCTTGTCACCGGCCCCGCCGATCGGATCGACACGGATGACATCCGCGCCCAATTGCGACAGGGTGAGGCCGCACAGCGGGGAAGCGACGAAACTCGATACCTCTACGATTCGCACACCGGCCAGCGGCCGCAGGTCGGGCAACTCGGTCATGCCATCAGCCCCGTGAATCGCCAGTCCAGAACAGGCCGGCTCGAGGCATGTCCGCTGTGCGCCTGCACGATCGAGCGCAGCCGCACCACAGTTCCCACCTCGAGCTGTTTCGCGCCTTCGACGTGCACCTCACTGGTGACGGTGTCGCCCTCACGTACCGGGCCGGTGTGCTCGCAGGACTCCCAGCCCAGCACCGTCACCAGGTTCGGTAGCGCACGCGTGGCCTGGCTCAGTGCCAGCCCGATGGTGTGCCCACCGTAGACCAGCCGGCCTCCCTCTCCGACCCGTTCATCGTGGTGCACAGCGGCGATATTGAGGGTCAGACGCGCCAGTTCAGGTGCGCTGGACACGACATCGCCGCTGCTGCGGAATGTCGAGCCGACCAACTCGGGCTCGAAGTGCCGCCCGGCCGCACGCTGCCGAAAGATGCCGAGATCCCATCCGCCGACCGCGTCGGGCGCTGCGGAACCTCCGGTGCCGATCATGGAGAGGTCGTCCTCGTACCGCTTCCCGTTCGTGGCAGCGCCGGAACTCAACGGCAACATCGCACAGCGGTAGAAGTCCAGTAATGTGCGGCCGTGCTGGTCGACGGAGATTATCCGCAGCGCGGCGAGCCCGGTCGGCGCCCGCCCCGGCTTGCGTGAGTTCTCGCGCAGCGCCACTACCTCGGTGCGGGTGTAAACGGTGTCGCCGAGCAGCGGGAAACGATGGAATCGCAGCCCACGGTAGAAGAGGTTCGCTTTGACGTGGTGAGTCGCGAGGGTGGACTGCCCGATCGCTATGTCCCACACCAGCGCCGGATGCGCGACCTGCCCGGAGGCGCCTGTTACCGCCTCCGACAGTCGAACATCCAGCGGCAATCGGAGCCGGTCGCCGATGATCGCCTGGTGGGACGCGGCCAAACCGCTGGTCAGAGTGACCGCCGGAGCCGAATCGAAAACCGCGCCGCGCTCGAGTTCGTCGAAATACGGTCCACCCACCCATTGCTGGTCCACCGGCTGCTCTGTCGCCACGTGCGGATTACCTCGATCCGTTCTCGCTGGATACACCTCGTCCCGGCCTGCTCCGCCTGGAAGCACCGCCCTGACGTCTGGGGGGATACTTGCAGCCCCGAGCGAAAAATGTCAATACTAATACATCTATTAAACTATTTTTCTGGCACAATGGCCGTACAAATACCGTAGTAGGAGAGCGCGATGACAGACCGGGAACGAGATGGGGAACCAGCACACCAACTGGTGTCCCGGACGCTGCGCGCCGGCATCGCCGCGGGCAACTACCGAGACGGCGGCAGGTTGCCGACCGAAGCCGAACTCGCCCAGCAATATCGAGTGAGCCGCCAAACCGTGCGCCGCGCGTTCCAAGACCTCGTCGCCGACGGCACTGTCCACCGCGTCCCCGGCCGCGGCACGTTCGTCCGCGAAACCGGTGGCCGCTACCTGCGCCACCACGGGTCCATCGAGGACCTGATGAGCCTGTCCTCCGATACCACCATGGAAGTCCTCACCCCCCTGCACCGCCGGGTCGATGTCGAAGCCGCCGGCCGATTGCGCCTCGACACGGATGTCGTGTACACGATCACCTTCCGCCGCATGCACGAGGGGATTCCATTCGTGGTGACCACAGTGCACCTACCCGAGCACATCGCCCGGCACATCGCCGACCGCGAAGAGATAGGCCCCGGCGGGACGAGTCCGCATACAGTCATCGGCCTACTCGAACCCCATCTCGAAAGCCCGATCGTCGAGGCCGCACAGTCGATCACCGTTTCGTGCGCCGACACCGTCATCGCGACCGGACTCGATTGCGCGCCGAGCCATCCGATGCTCCGCGTCGACCGGTTGTATTTCGATGCCACCGGACAGATCGTGGACCTGTCGATCAGCCACTTCATGCCCGAGCGCTACACCTACCGGGTGACGCTGCGCCGCAGCACTCCGTGATGCGAGGTTCGCCCGGCGCACCGGGGACGCATCCTCGGTCGACTGCCCGAGTCACGTTTCAGGACGGCGGAACCTGAGCCCCGGCGGCGAGAGGCCGCCGAGAACCGGTCCAGCCGCAGGGCAGACCGCAGCTCAAATGCATTTCCGTTTCGATGCTTCCACCGCTGAACTGGCGCGTGACAACCGTAGCCGTAGCGGCGTAGCCGCAGTTCGGGCAATTCTCGAAGAAGTTCAGTACCTCACGCGCAGAAGTCCCGACCAGGTACTCCGGGCGCGCCGGACGACTCGGCGATGGGACGGCAGGCACCTCTTGTCGTCGCCCCTCGCGACCACCGGCGCGACGCTCGCCCTTGTCGGCGGCACATCGAGCCCAGGGTCGCGAGCCTCGCGGTGACATCTCCATCATCTTCGACTCCTTCTTCGATGCAGCATCCGCCGAAGCAGTAATAGTTATATAATTAATCTACACGATAAGCGTTCTCGCCGCTCGAGCCGCACAACCCCGCATGCGCCTCGACGGCCCCGAATCGCATTGCGCGAGGCCACCGCAGACGCGTGATCGAGCGATGTGAGCCGCCGTTCGGGTCATTCGTTCGCGCGTACATCGGGAATCCTGGAAGCTGCCGGCCCGGCCGGAATGGAACGACGGCAGCAGACCTGCCACCAAGGCCCGCCCGAACAAGGTCGCGCCTCCTACGTAAGAGCGGCGGGCGCACTAAGGTATATTATCGCACTATAAATTCTCCACGGAGACGCGTAGAGCGGGTGGACCCGAAGCGGCGTCTTCCAATGCCCTCACAGCTGTTCACTCGCGAAAGGATGTCAATGAGCGAGATCGCTCCCGTTTCGCTGCTCGTCACAGGCGCCACCGGCATGCAGGGCGGAGGCGTCGCCCGAGCGGCGCGGCAAGCCGGCATCGACGTCACCGCGCTGGTACGAAACCCGGACTCGGCGCCCGCCCGCGCACTCGCAGCAGACGGCATCCGGCTGGCAGTCGGCGATCTGGAGGACCCCGCGTCGCTACTCGCCGCATGCACCGGCCGTTCCACAGTGTTCTCCGTACAACTGCCCCCGACGCGGGACCCGGACTCGGAGCGGCGGCAAGGGGCGAACCTGGTCGAAGCCGCGTCCAAGGCAGGCGTCCGACACCTCGTCCACACGTCGGTGTCCGGCACCGGATGGCGGACCGAACACGCCCATATCGACCCGGGCGCGATGACCAACTATTGGCAGAGCAAGGAGGACGTCGAGGATGCGGTCCGGGCTGCCGGACTCACCTACACGATCGTCAAGCCGGCGTTCTTCCTCGAGAACTTCATCGATCCCAAAGCCCCCCACATGTTTCCGCTGCTTTCCAGCGGCGAACTGGTGGTGGCGACCGCGCCGGACACCCGGGTGGCACTGATGGGCGCAGAGGAGTTCGGCGCCATCGTGGTGACGATCGCTCGGAACCCGGAACGCTTCGCGGGAGCCGAGATCGAGCTGGGCAGCGACGCCGTGACCTTTTCGGAGATGGCCGACATCATCAGCACGGTCACCGGGCGGCGCATCACAGCGTCGCACCTGCCGGCGACCGAGGTCGATCATCGTCTCGGAAGAGCGTCCTGGACGGCCACCCAGGTCTGGCTCGACGAGGTCGGCTATCCGGCACGGCCGGAGCACGCCGCCGCGCACGGCCTCGATGCCACCACCACAGCCCGCCAGTGGGCGGAACGCCACTGCGACCAACTGCTTGCCGCCACCGAACCGCGGGAACGATCCGTCGGTTAGACGGATTTCTACATGCACGACACGTCCAAGGCGCCTGCTGCCGGGCGCCGGTCCTCGCCTGCGCGAGATTCGTTCGCGGACACGACATCCCCGGTCGGACCCGCGCTCCGTCGCTTGTTCGCGACGGTGCCGTTCGCCTTCGCTTGTCCGCAGCTCGCCTACGGCATCATCGGATACTTCACCGCACTGCAGGTGCAGTCGATGAACAATGCGGAGAAGGTGCACAACCTGGCTCTGGTGCACGCCGCCGCTGCCGTCGCCGGGCTCGTGGCGCAGCCGTTGGTCGGCCTACTGTCCGATCGGACGCGCACCCGATTCGGTGCCCGGACACCGTGGATGGTCGTCGGATTGGCCATCGGGTGCATGTCGTTGGCGGGCACGGGATTCGCCACGTCGATCGCGGTGCTCACCATCACGGCGATGGCGGCGCATTTCGGATTCAACACCTTCGCGTGCCCCTTGACTGCGATCCAGCCGGACCGAGTACCTCCCCGGCTCCGAGGCCGCTATTCGACCCTGGCGGGGCTCGGAGTGATCACGGCCGGGGTGCTCGCTCCCGTGCTCGGGGCGAGTTTCCTCCATCGCATCTCCACCGGCTATCTGGTTGCGGCCGCGACGATACTGGTCGCCGCGCTCGTGTTCCTGGTACTGAATCCCGACCGCGACAATCGCACTCAGGCTCGCCCGCCCTTCTCGCTCGCCGTCGTCGTGACCTCGCTGTGGATCGACCCGCGCCGAAATGCGGATTTCTACTGGGTTTTCCTCGGCCGGTTTCTCATCTGCGCCGGCTACTTCATGTTGCTGAACTATCAGCTCTACATCACCGAGGACTACATCGGACTCGATGTCACGCAAGCCGCACGCGTGGGGTCCCTGCTCAACCTCATCAGCCTGCCCGGCTTCATTCTGGCCACAGTTGTCGCCGGCCCGCTCTCCGACCGCATCGGCAGGCGTAGACCTTTCGTCTTGGTTGGGGGCCTGCTCATCACGCTCGCCGTGCTCGTGCCGATCGCCGTACCGACGGTGCCGGGATTGGCGGCGTCGACGATCATTCTGACCGTCGGGTTCGGCACCTTCATGTCGGTCGATCAGGCCCTGGTCACCCAAGTGCTGCCGAATCCGGACAGCGCCGCGAAAGACCTCGGCCTGATCAACATCGCCGCAACCCTGCCGGCCACGATCGCTCCGGTGGCCGCGGCCGCGATCGTCACCGTCTTCGGCGGGTACGCCGCGCTCTACCCGGCGGTCGCCGTTCTCACCTGCCTCGGCGCACTCGCGGTCCTCCGTGTCAGAACCGTCCGCTAGACAACGCGGCCCGCGTGACCCGGATCCGCGGTCACGCCGCTGCCGAAGCCGCGGCGCCGACCACAACGGCCTCGTCTGCCCAGGTGTCCGTCATAGCCGGCATCCCGGGAACCGTCGTTCTGTGCCGCGTGAGTGCCAGCACGATCAGTCCGGCCAGGCCCCAGATCCCCATGACAACCAGATCGCCGGTGATTCCGTCGCCACCGAAATAGGCGACGCCACGCAACGCGGACAACGCACGAGGGGTGGGCAGAATCTCGTGCATCCACCGGTAGAAATCGGGCGCCATATCCAGTTGCACCGGCAGCCCGGATGCGGTGACACCGGCCAGTATCAGCACCAGAATCGAGACCATGACCATGGCGGGCCCGATGGCCCGCATACCGGCCAGCGTGACCAGTCCGGCGACGGCGGCCGTCCCGGCCAGGACCGCCGCGGACGCCGCGACATTGCCGGGGAACATACCGAAAATTACCCAGCCGTAGCAGGTTTCGATACCGGCTATGACCATCGACATCACCACGAGTGTGAGCAGTTGCCACCGCACCCGTAGCGTCGGTGCCACCATCGCAATGACAAGACCGGACAGGAAGCCGCCGACGATCGCCCCGATGCCGACATACAGCGCGCTGGTGCCGAGACGGTCGGACGCAGGAAGAGCGACCACGTCGTGCACCCGGACCGTGGTCCCGCTGGACTGTGCCGTGGCCGAGAACAGGGCGCGCGCGGCCTCGGTGGCCTGGGCCCCACCGGCGGACGCGAGAAACAGGTCGCCGGTCGCCGGGTCGTAGGCCGCACGAATATCGCGTTCCCGCACCGCGTTTCGCGCCGATTCCGCGTCCACGACACGGTGTATCTCGAATCCCGTTGCCCGCGCGGAGAGTTGCGTAGCGATGGCGTCCGACGACGCGCCGTCGCCGATGATCGCCACCTTCATATCGTGCGGTGCCGGCGCGTGCAGCGCGCCGAGGAAAAGGCCGGGGAGTGCGATCAGGAAGAACAGCGGGAGCACCAAGACACCGGTGATGGTCCTGCGCCGGATGAGCGCCGGATCATCCTGTTGCACAGCGGTATCGGCGACGCCACGTTCCAGGGAACGGTTTTCGGTAGTAGTCATCATCGGCCCTCCTGCCCGATAGCTGCGCGCCCGGACGGCTTCGGCGAACGCAAGGTGGAAAGCCAGATCCCACCCGCGCCGAGAGCGATCCAGAGCCCGACTATCGGCAGGTCGGCGGCGATGCCGTTACCGTCGAAGTAGAGCGTTCGACGCAGTCCGTCCAGCACCGCGGACGTTGGCAGCCAGGAGTGCAGGTGGGTGACCAGATCCGGGGTCATATCGACCGGCACCGCGATACCGGATGCGGGAACTCCGAGGATGACGAGGACCGTGACGCCGACGACTGTCATTGCCGGCCCGATAAGCTTAACGCCCCCGGACTGCAGCAGGCCGGCGCACACGGTACCCAATGCCACCAAGGCGGCGGTTCCGGCCAGATTTCCCGGCAGCGCACCGTAGGCCGAGTAGGCGATGAATGTCGTCACCACCGCCGCCAGCACCGCGACCAGACCGAGGACGCGCAGTTCACCGCGAATCGATAGCCCCGGAACCGCGACGTTCAGCACCGTCGCGGTCACGAAGCCGGCCAGAATTCCGGCCAGACCGACGAAGAGCAGACTCACGCCGAGCCGGTCGGATTCTGGTAGCGGCGCTACATCCTGAACCGTCATGGCGGTGCCCAGATCTGCCGCGACGGCCGCGAACGCGCTCTCGACCGTCGCCGCGGCAAGCGGACTGCCCGCACCGGCGGTATACAAGACGCCGGTAGCGGGCTCGAATGCGCCACGGCTGCTCAAGTTTTCGAGATGCCGCCGCGCGGTCGCCACGTCCGGAACGGTAGTGACGCGGAACGACGGCGCCATCTTCGTGGCGAGCCCGGCGGCCAGCTGCACCGTGTGCTGATCTGTGCCGACGACCTCGACGTGCATGTCGTGTGGCTGTGGTTGATGGAACGCGAAGAGGTACATGCCAGGCAACGCGAGCGCCATGAACAGCGGGAACAGCAGAGCACCGACCATCGGCTTCACCGCCCTGTCCACGCGACGGCCGCCCCTCGGCGACTGGGTCATCGTTCTTCCCTTCACCCGTCAGATATCTTACATCTGTAAATTATACGACAGATGTAAGATATCTATGGCGTGCGGGTGTGACCGTGACCGCACCGGTTTCGGATCAGACGAACATCCCGCGAATCATCGCCCAGAGCCGCTGCGCGGCGGACGATACCGCCTCCGCCGTCGCGGTCTCGTCCGATCTCAGCCAGTAGGCCAGGAACCCGAGAATCCCCCCGGCGAGGAATTGGGCGAACTCCTCGGCATCCGGAGCCGCGGCCTGTGATTGAACGATCCGCTCCACGAGCTTCGCGGCCACCATCTCGCGCGCGATGCCGGCGATACTGCGGGCACCGACCAGCCGCCGATACACCACGCGGTTCGCATTGACTTCCCCGAGGAAACCCACGAGCCACTCCGGGACCGATTCTTCCGCGACGGTCGTGTCTCCGGCACTGCCAGCGGATTCGCGGAGGCGCTCGATCAGCGCGTCCGCGGCGAGTTCGTCCAACGACGAGTAGTGGAGATAGAACGTCGGCCGGCTGACTCGCGCCCGCCGAGTCAGATCGACAATCGAGATCTCGGACCAGTCACGTTCGGCCACGAGTTCGAGGACGGCGGCCCGGAGGCTCTCCCGGGTACGCAGGATCCGGGCGTCCACCCGTTCGATGACGGGCTCCGATGCTTCGGCCAACACTCCTCCTCGACCCGGCGGTTGCGCGACATGTGTCGTACATGACGGTATCGGGACGGTCGGTGCGGCAGGCCCACGGCTACCGCGGTGTCCAGATCGACCACTGCGATGGCGAACCGCCGCGGCACCTCGGCGATGATGTCGGACGGTTGGAACGCCTCCCGATTGGTGAGCCATGCGAACAGTCCGTACTCGGATTCCCGGCGGCCATCGGTGGTCATCGCCGAGCCGATCAGATAGGCGAGGTCGAATGCGGGCGAGCCTCGACCGACAACTTGCCAGTCGCACATGGCCGCGTGCGGACCGTCGAAGTACACGTTGCCGACGTGCAGATCGCCGTGCAGCAAGGTCTGATCGCCGAGTTCCGACGCGGCCACGAACCCCCAGAACAGATCGATACATCGCTGCGCCGAGGTGAGTTCAGAGGGCAGGCAGTCGATACGTGTGTCGATGAGCCCCTGGACAGTCGGGACATCGAGCATCGAAAAGTACGCACGCCCTTTACTTTTCGGATCCGCGACGTGCTCCAGCCAGCTCGTGTCCGCCAAAATCGTTCCCGGAAAGTCACATCACGCGCGGGACGCCGACGCGGCGGCGCGAGCTCGGTGCCCGGCTTCCCGATGTACACGGTGGCCATCGGGGCGATCCGCTCCGGCAGCGCCAGCCACTCACGCACACGAACATTGCCGAACAAGCTCCCGCGCCTGCTCCGCCGAGCGCGGCGGTTGCTCCCCCGCAGGCGGGCTCGCCGTCACCGGCATGTTCGTCAGCTGCGGTGTGAGACTCGCCTGCCGCCGACGCCTCGGCAGCTCCGGCCGCCCCGCCGCTCGGCGCGGCGTCGAGTCGTCGGTTGTCGTCGACGGGTCTCGGCCCGTACCCATCGAGCCGACCAGGCCGGCATCGGTGATCCGGCGGCTGTCGCAGCAAGCAGCCGGTGCGAATGCGTCACGCGGTCGCGGTGATGGCCTCGGCGCAACATCAACCGGTGCCGTTGATTACGAAGCTGATGCAGGTGTCGGAATCGTATGTGCGGCAGGTGATTCACGACTTCGACGAGAAGAGGATCGATGCGCTGGACCCAAATGGAGCGCGGGCAGGCCGGCGAAGACCGATCAGGCGACACGTGATCGGATCTGTTCCATCGCCCGTTGCTGCCCGCGTGATCTGGGCTGGCCATTCCCGGTGTGGAGTCTGTCGAAGCTGGTAGAGGTGTTGCGGGGGGCATGGCCGCGACTGCACGGCCCGCCACTGACGGCTGATGTCACTGGCCGACAGCGGCGCGGCCCACCACTCGGCCGTATCGGGCCAGATCCGGGGCAAGCCAGTCCTCATACCATGGTCTCGAGAGCCGCTCGCCCAGCGAATCTTTTTATCTGTCAAGCGGGCGGCTGCAGCAGGCGAAACAGTTCGTCGAGCAGTTCGACTGCTCGGGTGGCATTTGCGGCATCTCCGAGTCGGTCCGCCAGCGCGTCATCCACTGGGCGCGCGGTGCGCCTGGCGATCGCGCGCCGCAACATGTCGGTGGGATAGGCCAGGGTGCGGCGGCGGTCGGTCGAGTCGCTCGACGTGCTGAGCAGGCCCCGGTCGACCAGCCGTGCCACGGAGGTCGACACGTGACTCTGAACGAACCCGGTCCGCTCGGTGATCTCACGCACCGAACTACCGGGGTGCTCCATGACGTCGTCCAAGACCGCGATTTCGCCCGGGGCGGGCACCACATCGCCTGGCTCCAGGCTGGCTTGACGCCCGATGTCGGCCAGGTAGAGGGCGAGCCGGTGCAGCTGTCTGCCGTTCATCCATGGAACCTATCAACAGCAGATGCATCATAGACAGATGCATCTGCCTCAGATACGGTAGCTGCACCAAATGCAAATCCAATCTTCAAAGAAGAGAATTATGCTCTCTCAGCGCAGTAGGTCGATTTCCAGATGACTCGACAACATCAAGGAATCCATGGCCGGAGCCTTCAACGCCGAAGCCGCAGGTCTCTACGCCCTCGCCCCTCATGCCGGATCCGAGGTGATCGATGAAAATCACCGTCCGAGAGTGTGTCCCACCGACGTCACCGGTGGCGCGATAACGCTTACTTTGCCGAACTACGCCACCTCCCGAGGCGACGGCGACCCAACGACCAATTCACCCCAGTTCAGAACCTCGGCCGCATCTGGGTCGTGGTCCATCAGCCGACCGGCTCTCAGGAGCATCATATGCGTTTCACCAGGTTGTCATCGGTTCTTGCTGCGGCCGTGCTCGCAGTTGGATCCGGCGCGGCAATTGCCCACGCCGACAACGACTCCCCAGTTCTCACCGTAACCGTCGAAGCCGATGCCGAAGGCGGGCCGACCATTCCGGCGGACTTCCTGGGCTTGTCGTGGGAGGCCAACGTGCTGCACGAGCCGTGGCTGGGCGTCGACCACGGAAACATCGCCCAGTTACTGGATAACCTCGGGGGCGGCAGCTTGCGATTCTCCGCCAACGGAGTCGACGAAACCGCGTGGCAGCCGGACCCAGCCGTGCCGCCGCCCACCTGGGCCGCCGGCAAGGTCATCACACCAGCCGACCTGGCTCGCGTCGGTGGACTGGCACGGCGCACCCGCTGGCCGATCGACCTGGGCGTCAACCTGTTCCACTACGACCCAGGCGCGGCGGCGAGCGAAGCTCGTGCGGCGCAGCACGAGTTGGGTTCAATGCTGCGTTCGGTGCAGATCGGTAACGAGCCCGACATGTACACCAGATTCCGCAACGAGCCGAACTACACCCCGGACACCTATGTGCCGCAGGCCAAGGCATACCGGGCCGCGATCGCGGCCGCGGCACCGCACATTCAGTTCGCGGGTCCCGATTCGGTCGCGGCGCTGTACGGCACACCGGGCGGCAACGGCCTGGCACAGGAGGCGGCGCTGTGGCGATCCACCTATATCACCGCCTTCGGTGAACAGACCCGCTTTCTCAACCAGCACTACTACCCACTGGTCAACACCCCAGGTGTCGACCCGGCGCCGACCATCGACAATCTGGATTCGCGTGCTACCGCGGAGAATTCACGCCAATTCGTCGCGAGCTTCGTCCAGCAGGCTCGAGCAGCCGGGCTCGAACCCCATCTGTCCGAGACCAACAGTGTCGCCAACGGCGGAAACGCCGGGGTGGCAAATACTTTCGGTGCCGCACTATGGACCCTCGACTACCTGCTCATGGCAGCCGCGCAGGGAGTGACCGGCGTCGATATGCACCAGGGGCCGCACAATTGTGGCAGTTATGCCTGGGTGTGCTTCCCCGACGACCAGGCCGCAGCCAGTGGTCGCCTGCAGGCCCAGCCTCCGTATTACGCCGGGTTGGCCCTTGCGGGACTGCGCGGCGGACGCTTCCTGCCGGTGCAACTGTCCGATACCAAGACGAATGTTTCGGCCTACGCTCTGCGGATGCCCGACAAGAAGATTCGAGTTGTCGTGGACGACCTCGACCGTAACTTGAAGGGCACCATTGCTGTTCGGATCCAGGGCGGTGCGACTCACGAGGCGACGATGCAGCGATTGTCCGGTCCCTCCGTGGAAGCCACCACAGGAGTGAGCTTCGCCGGCACCCAGGTGGCACCGGATGGCGGCTTCGCTCCCGGCCGACCCGAACACCTCACCGAGAAGGACGGCATACTCGGCATCGACGTCGACGCGCCGGGCGCGGTTGTGGTCGACATCGACAAACGCTGAGAAGAGGCTCAGAGATCTGCCACCAGCTGCGCGGCGGCACACGAATTCTCTTGTTCCTCAGCAGGTTACGAATCCGGGTACCGTGCCGACCCCGCACGCTCGGCTGATTGCCAAGCTCGCGGGCCGGCGCAGCGGTACTCGTCCTCGGTGACACGAACGAGGCAGGTGACCTCGTCGCCCTCCCCGAGCGTCAGGTGGGTCGTGAAGGAGTCGAGGGCGGCGCCATGCCAGAACCGACCGCCGATAACCACATCGGGGGCGCAATCATCGGCGATACCGACAATGCCGTGAAACGCCGCCGACGGAGGGAATGACCGCGGCAGGTGACGTGTCCGTAAACCCGTTCGAACGGAGCAATTTCAGCGCACCAGCGAAGGAGACAGCTGCGGCAGCAGGTAGGTCACAGCCTCGATCCGCCACGCCGAGTGAGAGTGCAACTCTCCTGCAGCGTCAAATCCATTATCAAATAGACAGGCAATAAAGAAGGATTCGATGCCTCTACACCTCCACCCCATGGATTCGTTCGGCGCCGAGATCACGGGAGTGACCGGCGCGGAGCTGGCGGAACCGGCCGCCGCAGAGCAATGCCGGGCGGCGTTGGACGAGTACGGGGTTCTTATCTACCGGGACCTGCACATCGCCGATGAGGACCTGGTGAGGTTCACTCGGTTGCTGGGCGATCCGATGATGTCCCGGACCCGCGAGCATCGGCTGGGTGAGATCGAGACGATCACCCTCGATCCGTCGAAGACCGACGCCGTGCTGGCCTCCTACCGGCAGGGCAACTTCCACTGGCACATCGACGGCGCCACCCTCGAAATCCCGCAGTATCGAGGCGGTCGCCTGAGATGAGTAACGACACCAACGATCCGGCCGAGCTGCACCGCCGGCTGCGCTACCTGGAAGACCGGACAGAAATCCTCGACTGCATCGCCCGGCACGCACGCGGTTGCGACCGCCACGATGCCGAATTGATCGGCAGCGCATACCATCCCGACGCCGTCGACCATCACGGCAACGCCACCAACAGCGGTGCCGACTACGCGGACTGGGCCAATGCCGCCCATGCGGCCACCTCGCAGGTGCACACCCACAACATCACCACCCACACCTGTGAAATCGACGGGGACACCGCACACGCCGAAAGCTATTCGATCGTGGTGCTGCTCGGCACCGACGGCCGTACCGCTCAGTTCATCAGCGGACGCTACATCGACCGGCTCGAACACCGAGACGGCCACTGGCGCATCGCATTACGGCGCTCCACCGTCGAGGTGATGTTCACCGCCGACGCCCGGGTCGTGCAGTCCCGGTTCTTCACCGAACAGGGGTATCTCAAGGGCACCCGGGACACCACCGATCTGTCCTACCAACGTCCACTTCGATCGGACTCCCCCGCCCCGGCCCGTTGGAGCGATACGCCCCTGGCGTCCAGCGGCCCCTCGAGCTGACCGTACGGCCCACGCGCACCGGTGTAGTTACAACAGAGGCACGCGGCCGGGCGGGCGCTGCATGGCCGTGCGGAAAGACCCAGCGCCGATTCGGAACCGACTGACGGGCAATGCGTTTCCTCTCGTGCAGCGGACGCGCCCATCCAACTCGACAGACGTTCGACACCGTCGCCCGTAACGCCGATCGATCGACCCGGCCGCGAAGGACTCCGACCGGCCCACACCGCGAACCAGCGGGAGAAAGGACACAACGTGAGAGCTGTGAGCCAGCAGGCCCTGGGCGGCCCGGACGTTCTCGAGACCGTCGAAATCCCCCAGCCCACGCTGCGGCAGGGCCAGGTACTCATCCGGCTGGCAGCCACGTCGGTAAACCCCGTCGACTGCAAACTCCGCGCCGGACTGGTCGGTTTTCTGGGAGAGCCTCCCTTCACGCTCGGCTTCGATCTGTCCGGCGCCATCGCCGAAGTCGCCGACGGGGTCACCGAATTCCGAACGGGCGACCAGGTTTTCGGTATGGTCCACACCCGCACCGGCACCTACAGCGAATACGTCACAGCTCGCGCTGACAACCTCGCCCCGTGCCCCGCAGGATTGGATCTCGCCACGGCCGCCGCGCTGCCCACCGCCGCGCTCACCGCGTGGCAGGCGCTCGAACTGGCCGAATTGCGTGCGGGCGAGCGAATCCTGGTCCACGCGGCCGCCGGTGGGGTCGGCCACCTGGCCGTGCAATTCGCCAAGCTGCGCGGCGCACACGTGATCGGCACCGCCCGCGGCGTCAATCACGAGTTCCTGCGCGACCTCGGCGCCGAGGAGCTGATCGATTACACGACAACGGATTTCACCGCCGCCATCAGCGATGTCGATGTCGCGCTCGACCTGGTCGGTGGCGAATACGGATCGCGTTCATTGCGGGTATTGAGCCCCGACGGCCGCTATATCACCGCACTACAGTCCGACGTCGGCGAGGATCCCCGATACGCCCTGGTCACCGGCAGACCATCTCGGCCGGACCTGATCGTGATCGGGAAGCTGGTCGAGGCCGGACAGGTGCGCGTACACATCGATCGGACGATGTCACTCGGCGAGGCCGCCGAGGCCCACCGCGTCAGCGAAACAGGCCGCGTGCGAGGGAAACTCGTACTCACCCCATGGTGAGGGCAGACCGTGAAGGGTCATCGGGCAAACCCCCACAACAGCATCAGGGCAGACGACACCCCAGACGGAAAAGAGTGGCATGCGAATCGGATTGACCGGCATGGGTGCATCGGTGGACAAGATCGTCGGCCAAGCGCAGCGCGCGGAGGCGGACGGGTTCTCCTCCCTGTGGTACACGAGCACGGTGGCCGGTGATCCACTCACCGCGATCGCGATGCTGCAGCAAATGGTGGTGGGATCCCCGGAGACCATCGCGGCCAGACTGACCGAGTTCCAGGATGCCGGAGTCGACGCACGTCTCACCACGGCATCCGGCGCACGGCTATCGCGGAATGTTCTGCTGAGCAGTACTCGACCGCAGCTCCGGCGACATTCCGGCGCGGCAGCACGTCCTCGATCCGACGGGCTGCCGCGCCAGCGCCCCGAACAGTCGCCGAACAACGGCCCTGGCAAGGGTTTTCGCGGGCGGGGCCGACCGTAGAATCCGATCCCTCATGTCAGCCGATCACCGCGGGCATCGCATCCCCGCCCCGGACGGTCGACGTGCGCGAGCGGCGGGCGTTGGCAATGTCGATGTCCCACTCCGAGAATCGGTTCAGAACCTCGTCCAGGGCGTCCCGTCCTTCGAGCCTGGCCAAAGGAGAGCCGAGGCAGAAATGCGCACTACCCCGAAGCTCAGATGGCTACCCGCCCTGCGGTGGATGTCGAACCGATCCGGTCGTCGAACTTGCGTTCGTCCCGGTTGGCCGAGGCGAGCATCAACAGCAGAGCGCTGCCCTTCGGCACGGTCGTCCCGTGAAACTCCGAATCTTCGGTCACATACCGGGCGGCGTGTGGATCGGGCGGCTCGAAGCGAAGCAATTCCTCGAGGGTGGGGCCGGGCTGTCGCACACGGCAAAGGCGGGCAGGAGGCATCCGTTCGGTAGAGGCCGGCCATCATCCCGGAAATGCCCTGCTTCCTGCGTTGTCCTGAGAACAACAGGCATCGCAGGTAGCAGAGCATCTCCAGGGTGGATCCAGGCTCAGTGGGCCATCACAAGCTCGCCCTCGGACGGCTCCAGAGCCCGATTCGGAATCAGGAACGCCGCGATCACCGCACCGAGCACGAAGAACCCGGAGCCCCACGCCAGGGTGGCCGTGTAACCCTCGACCCCGGCCTGCGCCGCGGCCAGCGCGCTGGGCTTGTGCGAAGTCAGGTAGTCGGTCGTGGCCGACGTGGCAACGGTGGTCAGTAGCGCCGTACTGATGGAGCCGCCGATTTGCTGACCAGTGTTGATCAGGGCCGAGGCGACGCCCGTGTCGTCGCGGTGCAGGCCTGAGGTCGCCCCCTGGAACGCGGTGGTCATCGCCCCGCCGATGCCGAGACCCATCAGAATCATGCCGGGCATGATGTGGGTGGCGTAGGTGCTGTCCACCTCGAGCCGGGTCAGCAGGGCCATACCGGCTGCGGCGACCAGGAAGCTGGCACTGACGACGACCTTCGGGCCGACCTTGGGCAGCACCAGCGAAGGCATCGTGATCGATGAAACGACGACGGCTGTGACCATCGGCAGGTACGCCAGACCGGTCTTGATCGGCGAGTAGCCGAGAGTGGCTGCAAAGTAGTAGGTCAGGAACAGGAAGATCGAGAACATCCCCATGCCGATGACGAACACCGCCACGAACGAACCGCTGCGGGTCCGGTCCAGCACGACTCGCAGCGGCAGCAGCGGATGCGCGACCTTGGACTCCAACCATACGAACACTATGAGCAGCACTGCGCCCACGATCATGGAGCCGAGGGTGACAGGGTTGGTCCAGCTGGTGGATTCCACGTGCGCGAACCCGTAGACGATCGCGAACAGTCCGGCGCTCACCACGACGATGCCCGGAATGTCGAGTTTGGGCTTGGTGGTGATCACGGGCTTGGCCAGCAGTAGCAATGCACCGATCAGGGCGGGGACCGCGAAGGCGACGTTCACATACATCACCCAGCGCCACGACGCCCATTCGGTGAGCATGCCGCCGAGCAGCAGCCCGATCGCGCCGCCCGCGCCGCCCAGGGCGCTGAAGATACCGAAGGCCTTCGCCCGTTCCGATGGTTCGGTAAAGGTCACGCTGAGCAGTGCGAGTGCCGCGGGCGCGAGCAGTGCGGCGAAGAGGCCCTGGGCCACACGTGCCGCGACGAGGATCTCGAAGCTGGAGGCCGAGCCGCCGAGAACGGATGCGGCCCCGAAACCTGCCAAGCCGATCACGAAGAGGGTACGTCGCCCCAACAGGTCACCGAGTCGGCCGCCCAGCAGCAGCAGGCTGCCGAACGCCAGGGCGTAACCCGTGATGACCCACTGCCGGCTGCCGTCGCTGAAGCCGAGGTCTCGCTGCGCCTCGGGCAGCGCGATGTTCACGACGGTCGCATCGAGCATGACCATGAGCTGTGCCAGGCCTAGTACGACCAGCGCCCACCAGCGCACGGCATGGGAGCCGCGAAGGCCCGTTCCTTCTTTTCCAGAGGCGGGCGCCCCGCGGTCGATGCTGATACTCATTTGTCTCCTTGGTTGCTGGGCATGGCTGAAAACCGTCTGGAAACGGATCGGTTTCCTAGTCGGCGAGGGTGAGGCGAGTGGTTGACGGGCTGAGATGTCGGGGCTTCGAGATCGCCGTGCGGCCGCTCTGGGGCTTACCTCGGCGATCCCTGGAGGGCCGCGTCGGTGTCCGCGATGGCCAGCATCTTGTTGATCTCGACGCCGGCCAGCGCGCCGGCCGCTGCGGAGGGCCCGACCTGGGCGACCAGATCGGTGGCGTTGCCGGCCACCCACACACCCGGCACCTCGGTGGCGCCGGCGATGCCGGAGGCGAAACCGCGGCCCATGTTCGGCAGGTCCTGCACCGGCAGGCCCAGACCTTCCAGGCCCTGGGTGCGGGCTTGCAACGACGCGGCGACCGCGAGGACGCGGCGGGCCACGACCTGGCCGTCGGCCAGGCGCACCCCTGCGAGGGCACCGCCGGTGTCGTTGACGACCTCGGTGACCGGGGTGTCGATGACGCGGATGCCGCGGGCGGCGAAGCGGGCGCGGCTGTCCTGGTCCAGGTCGGTGCCGTGAGTGAAGTAGGTCAGGTCCTCGGTCAGCTGACGGAACAGCAACGCGTGGCCGATGGAGGCCGGTCCGGTGGCGAGGATACCGATGGGCTCATCGCGTACCTCCCAGCCGTGGCAGTACGGGCAGTTCACCACACTGTGCCCCCAGTGCTCGGCGAGCCCGGGCACCTCAGGCAGCACATCCGTCAGGCCGGTGGCCACCAGGACGCGGCGAGCGGTGACGCTGCGGCCGTCAGCCAGGGTGACGGTGAACCGCAGGTCCCCGTCCGCCGACGGAGCGGCAGACTCGGCCGAGACCACCTCGCCGAACACGACGCGTCCGCCGTACTGGCGCACCTGCTCGCGGCCCCGTCGAAGGATCTCTGACGGCGGAGTGCCGTCGAAGACGATGAAGCCGTGCATCGCTTCCGCGGGCGCGTTGCGCGGGGAGCCGCTGTCGATCACGACGACCGAGCGGCGGGAGCGGGCGAGGATCAGTGCACCGTTGAGCCCCGCGGCGCCCCCGCCGATCACCACCACGTCGACGGTCCCCTCGGCCAGTGCGTCGCTCGCGTACGGAGGAGTCGTCATAGTCATGGCCTCCTGCCTTTCCTGATCAGTCATGGTTCGGTCAACCCTTCGAGTTGTGGGTGGTTGGAGGGGGCCGCCGTTCAGGAAGCCCAGGATGTGGTCGGCGACCGTCTATGGCTGTCCCACGCTGAGCGCCCAGCTCAGGTTCGACAGCGAGGACTCGTGGACACCGCGGCCGATGTAGGAGAGCCCGACGTTCGCGATGTGCAGATCCAGCACGGCGATGACACTCGCCGTCGCCAGGATCAGACCGGGCCTTGCCGGCCTGGAAGGCGTCGCACGCCGGGCGGGAGTTCACAGGCAAGGGCCGGGTGTACTGCGGGGTCAGTCGGCCAGTCGGTTGAGCTTGCGGATTTGGTTGTCGAAGGCGCGCGAGGGCACGATCCGGCGCAGGAGGCTGACGCGTCCGGCCATCGAGCCGGCGGTGTACCGGAGTTTGGGCTCGGAATCGGTGGAGGCCGCGACGATCACCTTCGCGACAACGTCCGGGTCGTCGGCGTTGCGCAAGGCCGTGGCCAGCACGTCCCGGGCGACCTCCCGCTGCGCGGCGTAGACCGGCAGGGGCGAGTCGGGTGCCAGGCTGCTCGCCTCGAAACTCGTGCTTGTGTAGGCCGGCTCGATCAGCAGCATCCGGACGCCGTGCTCGCGAAGCTCGTGGTCGACGGACTCGGCGTAGCCCTTGACCGCATGCTTGGTGGCAGCGTAGACGGCCATGAAGGGCGCGGGGATCAGACCGAGTACCGAGGAAACGTTGACCACGCGGCCACTGCCCTGGGCGCGCATGTGGGGCAGCACTGCGTTCGTCATCCGCATCAGGCCGAAGACGTTGATGTCGAAGACCTCCTTGGCCTGGTTGATCGAGCTCTCCTCGCCGGCGCCGACCGCGCCCACGCCTGCGTTGTTGACCAGGACATCGATCCGACCGAACCGCTCGATCACCTCCTCGACCAAGAAGCGGACCGACTCGTTGCTGGTCACGTCGAGATCGAGGAACGTCACCCCCGCGAGCGGCTCGGCATTCGCCGCGTTGCGGCTCGTGCCGGCCACCGCGAAGCCGGCGTTCACGAGGGCGAGCGCTGCCGCCCGCCCGATCCCGGAGGAGGCGCCCGTCACGAGGGCCACAGGGCGAGCTGTCTGCATCTTGGTTCCTTCCGGTTGTGGGCATGTTTGTCGTGCGCTGTGCGGGGTCGCCTCAGGTCGGCACTGGTCCTGCAAGCCCGGACCAAGCCGGTTCGGCATGCTCAGGATGGTTATGTACTGAACTGTCAGAAACCTACCCAGTTCTGTACTAAGTTGTCAAGAATGGCGGACGGCGCTACCTTCTGGGTATGGCAAGACCACGAAGCTTCGACCGCGACCACGTCCTCCATGCCGCCGAACGGCAGTTCCGCACCGCGGGCTACAACGGCACGAGCGTCGACGACATCAGCGCCGCCACCGGCCTGGGCCGCGGCAGCCTCTACGCCGCGTTCGACGGCAAGCACGGCGTAATGCTGCAGGCGATGGCCGGGTACTCCGCCCGGCTGGGGCAGTTTGCGCCTGCGGCGCTCGCCGGACCGGACGAGGGCGCCCTGGAACGACTACGCAGGTTCTTGCTCCGCGCCGTGGACGGAGTGCCACTCGCCGCCGACGTACCCCCCGCCCCTGACCGGGCGGCAGCGGCCTGCTTCGCCGCCAAGATGGCCCTGGAGCTCGGCGCCTCCGACCCCGAGGTGGAACGCATGGCCAAAGCCTGCTTCTCCGCGCTCGCGACGGCGGTGGCCGAGTGTGTGCGAGCGGCGCAGCGCAACGGCGACATCGACCCCGACGCGGATCCCGACGACCTTGCGTACCTTCTGCTGACCATCATCCGCGGGATCGATGTGGTGGGCGCGTTCGGCCATAGTCCCGCCCGCCTGACCTCGATTGCGGAGAGCGCGTTCGCATTGTTGCCTCGCCAGCACCACCGCTGAGAAGGGCACGGCAGAACTTTCGTCGCACTCGACGTGCTCGTCGATGCGGTCGACGCCGTCGCCATCCGCCGTCGCCGGCGCACTCCGCATCGCCCCCGTCCTACAGCGCGGTCATGAGCGAGATCTTCCGCGCCGGCATCGTGTCCCTGCCCAAGGGCCAGCGCGAGGCGGCCGCCGCCATCGGCCTGCGGACCTCGCAGACCTTCCGCTTGGTGCTCGTACCGCAAGCTGTGCGAATCATGTTGCCCGCCTTGATCAGCCAGCTGGTGACCATCCTGAAGGAAACCTCGCTCGGCTTCATCATCGGCTACACCGAACTACTGCGCAGCGGCCGCGTCGCGGTGGAATACCTCGGCGGCCAATACGCCATTCCGGTCTACACCCTGATCGCCGTGATCTACCTGCTGGTCAATATCTCGCTGTCCAACCTGGCCCGGCGCATCGACCGCTGACGACCGCCAGGTAGTCTCGGTTCGCCCGATACTTGCGACCAACACCAGCTCACTGTCGGTCGGCGACCTGTCGGCAGCAGTCGACAATTGCTCCCATTTTATCGGTATGCATTTCTTCAACCCCGTTCCGGCATCCAAACTTAAAGGTGAACGCGGTGAAGGGATTTGACGGTGGCGGCTCAGTGGAGCCGGGAGTGAGGTGCGGTGGCCGCAGGCTGGTGCGGCGAGGCGGTGGCGAACAGGTGGAGTCGTTGCTGCGCAACACCATTCATGTTGGCGGTGTGAACGGGGCGGTGAAGATCACCACGGCGCATCGGTCGCGGATGGCAGTGGTGTATGTACGGCAGTCGACGGTGATACAGGTGCGCGAGCACGCCGAGTCGACGGCGCGTCAGTACGGTCTGGCCGATGTGGCAGTCGAATTGGGTGAACCACCGAGCAGGTCGTCGTGGTCGACGCGGATCTGGGAGTGTCGGGCCGGTTCGGATTCGACCGCGATGGGTTCCGCGAGCTGATGTCGCGGGTGCGTAACTCCTGCGACTACTACGGACCCTCCGTGACCATAGGGCTCGCGCCCCGTAGGTCATCCCGAATTCCCCTGTGCACCAGACGTATCTAGCGTGACGTAGGCGTCCCGGTCCGTTACCTTGAGCGGGCTCGCTGCGCGCCGCCCACCGGCCGGAAGGGTTCGAGCGACGAAAGTCGGAATCGCTCCATACCCAGAGCAAGCATTCAGGCCGTACCCGCCGATATCGGCCGAAACCGATACTGCATCAGCCGCCGCAATGGCGACCGGGTCTCAGCCGCGCTGGTCGATGAGGTCTCGACCACCGACTCCGGAAACGAACTCGCGCCACCGCCATGATCCGCCCGCGTCGGCTGTCAAGGGTGGGGTGTCCTCTCCCGCGCCTGCACGCAGACCCGCCAACATCTGTCGGAGTGCCTGCACCGCCGTGAAACGAGGTGTCCGCCCCAGCTCGGCTCGGGCCCGCCCGGTATCCAGAATCGGCAGGCGCATCACCGCATCGAACAACTCCGGCGCCGCAGGCAGCGCTCGCGCGTGCCATCCCACCGCGAGCGCCGTGCGCGCGAGCGCGGGCGGCACCGACACCACACGGGCACCGAACAACTCGGCCAGACGCAAACGGTCGATCACCGGCTCTGCGGCCAGGTTGAACGGACCGCGGGCATCGGAACTGATCGCCAGTGCGTAGGCGCGACCGATGTCACGGCTGTGCACGGCCTGGAACCGCAGCCCGCGCGGAATCGGCAGGACCGGTGTGATTCCGGGTCTGATCAGGCGATTCGGCACCAGTGGACCGGCGAACAATCGCCGCTGCTGGCTCGCTGTCTCCCGGCGGAAGGTGAACGCCGGCCGCATCCGAACCACCCGGAGCTCTGGATTCTCGCCCTCGAATCGGTCGAAAAGCCGTTCCACGTAGGCCTTCTCACGCATATACGCGGCCGGAGGCCAGCCATCGGTCGGCCAGCTTTCGGGTACCGGCCGGTCGTCCTGACACGGAGAGTACGCACCGACCGAGGAGGCGTATACCAACGCGGGTACTTGTGCCGCCGCCACAGCGCGCAGCACACGTTCCGTGCCCCCGATGTTCGCGCGCCAGGTAACCAGGGGGCGATGGGTCGGCTGGAACAACCATGCCAGGTGAACTACCACATCGGCGTTATGGAAACAGGATTCCAGATCGTCGGTTCGCACATCGGCACGCACCCATTCGACGCCGTCGTGGGGCTTGCCCGGTACGCGTCGCGCCACCCCCACGATCGAGCTGACTCCCGCTTCCTCCGATAGCGCCTCCAGCACACTCGTTCCGACGTTCCCGGTCGCGCCGACGACTACGACTCGCATGTCCGCTCCTTCGCTCGACGTCGAGGGTCGTTAGCGACATACCCGCCATTGTGGCGACGACACCGCACCGCCGTGGCGGTTGCCTGCCCGGACCGTTCGCAAGAGACCGGCTGTTCGTGCGCGGTGAGCCGCGCAGCACATTCGCCACCATGATCCTCAGCGGCGATTAACAATCTTGGTCGGCAGGCTTGTCTGCGTGGCGCATCGCTTCCATCAGTTCTGCGCGAAGTCGAGCGACAGTCGGCTCATCACCAGCATCTTCGGCTGTGGTGATGTCTTGGCGGAGTTGCGCGACAACGTCCTGGTTGCTCATGGATTTCTCCCGTCTTCGTGGTGACCGGGATGCGCGGCTAGCGATCATGGTCACGCCGTCGGTCGATCCGATCCGTTAGGCGGGTTGTCCGGATTCAGGCCGGTGAAACAGCGCACGAGCCCGGGTCAGGGTGAACGCGGGCCGCGACCGCCAGCCGAAGATTCGCGCGCCGCAAGGCCGCATGGGCGTCGGTATCCGCACGATCGGCCTCCAGCCGCTGCGCGGCATCCGCTTGCGCTGCGCGCGCTCGGCCCACATCGATGCGCTCGGCGAACTCGAGTGTCTGAGCCACGAGACGAACCTGGTCGTCATCGGCCCGCAGCCGTCCGCCGTGCAACGCGGCCAGCCACTCCTTCACACCGGCACGCACAATAAGCACCCCGACGTCGACGGCGATGTCCAGTCGACGATGTCCGGGCCCGATCACGCGTGCACCATCGACGGTGGGGACATGAATCGAGTCGGCGCTGAAGGCGAATTCGTGGTAGCCGGGCACCGACAGTGTGACCGTCAATGTGCCAGAGCTACGCTGCCGCACCCTGGGGCCGGACTCTCGCCGCATCATGGGCCTTCTTCCGATAAGTCGCCAGGTCGTTTCCGGGGCGTGGGCTGGACTCGCACCGAGTCACTAAGTGCACTCCAGGCAACGGGTTTCGGTACCGGAACGTTAGCGAGCCCGAACAGATAGCGGGTTGCGCCGGCCAGGTGCCGCAGGAACCGGCCTCGCCGCTCGACGCAGCCTCCCGCGCGTCTACGAATTCCGTATGGCAGTGGTGTTAGTTCCATCAGCCGAGATGCCCAGATCTCGCTCATAGGCATCCGGTTCTCGATCCTCTTGCTCGCCCGCCCGCACCGCCGCGGGGCGCGCTGTGGCCGGCGCCTCGGGTGCTACCTCGGGTTCCTCTTCGGCCAACCGTTCTTCCAGACCACGGTCGTGGGCCTGCTCCCACGGTGTCGTTCCGTACTTCGTGGCCCCTGTCCACTGTTGTGGAGGATCCATTCCCGCTTCGAGCGGGTCGGCGTGCAGTCGGTCCTCGTCGAGATCCTCGGCGCCGGTCAGCGCCGTCCCATCGGATTCGACGGGGTCCGGCGCGCCGGTGTCCTGCGGTGGATCCCAAGAGCTGTTCTGACCGGTCATGAGAAAATCACTCCTTTCCTCCCGCGCCCAGCGACGCCATCGCGCCTGCTGATCGCTGCTCGGCGAGCTGGTGCGACTGCGGTCGATACGGACATGGTCTCCGGCCTTCCTATGAAAAAGTTTGTCCGAAAACAGCTTTCGGCGGATGCGTTCGTCCTACGCCGATTCGCGGTTCTCGAGTCCGACCGCGTCGATGAGTTCGGTGCGGTGATTGCCGAGTTCGGGGTAGTCGGTGCCGAGTTCGTTCATGAGGTCGGCGAGTGCGTCGGCGATGGCGTTCAGTTTCTGTTGGAGGGCTTCCTCGGAGCGGGATTGGGTGTTCTGCAGCAGTGCGACCAAGAGGAAGGTCACGATGGTGGTCGCGGTGTTGATCACCAGTTGCCAGGTGTCCACGCTGGGCAGGATCACGAACGTCGGTGCCCAAAGGACCACCATCAGCACGCAGAATACGAAAAACGCCGCTTTGGAGGTCAGCGCGGCGGCCCCGCTGGCGAAGCGGTCGAACAGGCCTGGCTTGCCATCGACATCGGAGGGCATCGTGCTGTTCTCGCCGGAAGAAGCCCGCGTGTACTCGTTCATCAACGGTCCTGAGCGGCTGCCTCGCGGTCGGCGTGCCACGCTCGACCGATCGGCAATCGTGCGGCGCGCGCACTGAACCCGATCCCGAAGTCGTTCGATGTCACCGGCATTGGTATGTCGGTCGACAGTTTGCGTTGGCCCGGACGGGATTCGCGAGGCAACGCGCGCATGTGTGTCAGGACCCCCGCATCCGCGTTGGCACGCTCGAGCAGCCCCATCACGCGGCGGCGGCTGGCGATGACGCCCGTGGATCCGAGTTCGGACAGCGCGGTTGATGATGCGCTGCCGGCGGGTCGGTGTCCGTGCTGATCTGCCATCGATCCTCCTGCTGATGCGGCGAAGCAGCCGATACGGCTCTCGACGCGCTGATACCCGCGCCGTCCGCGGTGAAACCGGATGCTCGAGACCGGACTCCGAGCCGACGCCTCCCGCTCGGCTGGTTCGCTGCCGCCCGCACGGGTACGGCCAGAGCGAGTTGAAGATTTCGAGTGAGGAGCTGCGATGCGCGCGGTGACATGAAAAACTGATAAACCTGCGACCAAGGCCGGGCCGTCGGTGGCACAAGGTGATCCAGCGGGGTTCAACGGTCGGTTCGGATGACCACCAGTTCCTCCCATCGCTGAGTGTGGTCCATGCATCCGGTCTCGATCAGCCACTGCGCACGATCGCGCAGCACCGGACCGAAGGCAATCCAATGACGTTGCACCACAGAGGCTTTGAGGACATGAGCGCGCAGCGTCGACAATGTCAGATCCGCGTCGCAAAGGGCCGAATGCACCAGTAGCGCGATACCACGCGGGTTGAGCAGCGCGGGCAGCGATGCACACACTCGGTCTAGGGTGGCGCGGCCAAGGTGGCCGCCGTCCCAGGCGCGAGCGCGTCCGCGGGCATGCGGGCCGTCGGGCGAGGGCACATACGTCGAGGGCCGGGTGGCTCTGCTGGGCGACGCCGCCCATGCCATGACACCGTTTCTCGCTCAGGGTGCATGCCAAGCGCTCGAAGACGCCGCGGTCCTCGCCGCAGAACTCACCGGTGCTACCGAAATCTCCACGGCACTAACCCGATTCGACCGCACACGGCGACCGCGCAGCCAGCGGGTGCAGCACATGGCCCGGCAGGTTCCGGCAGTCAGCCTGTCCACCAACCCGCTCGTCTACACAGTGATGACGAACCTGACCCGGTTCGCCGGTGGCGGTGTCGCCGCCCGCAAGGCCGCCCGGTTGTGGTCCTGGGTCCCGCCGGTAGCCGGCACCCAGCCCGCCGTGATGGGGCACGGTGAGGTGAAATGACCGTCCAAAGGTGATGTTCCGCAGCGGTGACATCGCTGCCGATGCCCGACGACGTGGCAACAGCGTTGCGGGAGTTGAAGACTCGCCAGAAGCGGGAACAGCTCGCGCTCCATCGACCCCGTGCGGCCGTCGACGGCGTGGACACACTGTCGGTCAGCACAGGAGGTAAGACGCGCGGGAGCTGGTTCCGCACTAGGTGGACGTGGCGTCGGCGCGTGTGTCGTATTCGGCGCGGGCGGCGTCGATGTGCGCCAGGTGCGTAATGCTCCACTCCAGCAGGGGTAGGGCCGCTGCGCGCAGACTCGTGCCCATCGGGGTGAGTTCGTAACTGACGTGGGGTGGCATGACGTTTCGCACGGTCCGGGTCAGGATGCCGTCGCGTTCCAGGGCGCGCAGGGTGACGGTGAGCATGCGCTGGCTGATTCCGTCGGTATCGCGCTTGAGTTCGCTGAACCGGCGTGGCCCCTGGCTGAGGTGTCGCACGACCAGCAGTGACCACTTGTCCCCGACGATGTCGAGCACTTCCCGTGTCCGGCAGGCATCGTCGTGGCTCTGCGGCGGCCTGCCCGCTGTGGCAGTCATGGTTACCTCCTGGGAACCGGGGCACCGAAATGTGCCTTATTGCCCGATCCATGTCGAGCGCACCACACTGATCGCGGTTCCCAAAGTGTACCGAGGTATGAAAAGTAACTACCCGCGTCGGTGCGCTACCGCACGTCGAAAAGGACGATCATGTCAATTTTTCTACTGGTCCACGGCGCCTGGCACAGTGGTAGCTGCTGGCAGCGAGTGGTACCGCTGCTGGAATCGGCCGGGCATCAGGTGCACGCGCCATCGCTGACCGGCTATGGCGACAAGGCGCATCTCCTCGGCCCCGACGTGGGGCTCGACACCCACGTCGCCGACGTCATCGAGCTGATCAAAGACAAGGACCTCACGAATGTGGTCCTCGTGGGGCACAGCTACGCAGGATTGGTCATCTCCTCGGCGGCCAACGAGATTCCGGACCGCATCGCGCACCTGGTGTATCTCGACGCGATGGTCCCCGAGGACGGCGAGACCGCGGTCGACGTCCAACCCATGAGCCAACACCTGATCGACCTCGCCACAACCTCGGGCAGCGGTTGGCGCATTCCCCCGCTGCCCGAGCAGCCGGCGCCTTTCGGCCTGTTCGGAGTTACCGACCCGGCGGACATCGCCTGGCTGCGCACGATCCTCTCCGATCAGCCGGTGCGTTGCCTACAGCAACCGGCCCGCTTGGACAATCCGGCCGTGCACGCGATCCCTCGCACGCACATCCACTGCGTCGGCGCCACTCCGGCGGGCATCACCCGGCGAGTCGTTCCCGCGATACAGCCCAACGGTTCCGCTGCACAGGTATGGGAGTTGCCGACCGGCCACGACTGCATGATCACCATGCCAACCGAACTCAGCGAACTGCTGCTCGAGCTCGGCCGTTAGCAACTGATTGTCAACGAGCTGGCCGATAGGCGGGGCCGAACTCCAGTCATCGGAAGGAGCGCGCACTCGTTCCAGGTATAGCCAGGCAGACAGCCACCAACCCATCCGGGAGCTTTGCACGACATGCCGCTCTGCCCCGGGCTGTGCACGCCGCAGCACGGAAATGGTTCGGATAACCACACGAACACAACAAAGCCGCAGGCCGTTGAACTGCGGCTTTGCCGTTCGATGACCAGCAGTTTTCGGTGTTGCAGGAGGTTGGCGTACTGGTCGATACCCCTCCGGACACCAGCCGCAGCACGCCGAGCTGCGGCCGCTGACATTCGCGGAATCACACCGCAACGAGATGCGGCACACAGCAGCGTCTTCGGCTGTATCGCACGGTGTCTCGGTGCTCGCAGCAATTGATCTCAGCAAATCCGAATGATCCGTCGAGCGGAGCGGTGGAGGACGCGGAGGCGCCGCGGCAGTTTTTGTAGACGCGGACGCGGTGTCTGGTTACCTGACCCGATCAGTGTTCGTCGGTTTGGTCCGCTGTCCAAGCCGCGATCTGAGCGCGGGAGCTGAATCCGAGTTTGGTCAGGATATGTTCGACATGACCTTCGGCAGTGCGTTGCGCGATCACCAGCTCGGCTGCGATTTGCTTGTTGGTGAGTCCTTGGGCGATGAGGGCGGCGACCTGGCGCTCGCGTTTGGTCAATTTCGCGGAGGTGTCCGACGCGGAGGCCACATCGGCGGGTTGTTCCCCGAGCGCATAGGCAATAGCGGCATCCATACTCATCTCCCGGCCTTGCCGAAAAGCACCATCGAATCTGCGAGCACCGAGGGTTTGACGTGTTGTCCCCTCGCATTCCTCGTGAAAGCGCGACATGCTTCGCAGAACCGCCCGCACACTGCTGCCCACCAGCCATTTTCCCTGGGCTGCCCCCATCAGCACGGCCGCGCGCTCGGGATCGCCCTGGTCGGCGGTAGTCCAGGCCAGCGCCTCGAGGCTGAATGCGGTGAACACCGGACTATTCGGCCGTCGGTTGATTCGCAATGCCGCCTCGAGCAACCCTTGGGCGCGGTCCCGTTCGCCTTGCAGCCATGCCGAAACGCCCAAGCCGCGCAACGCGGCAGAGCGATAGAGCAATTCGCCTTGCGCTTCGGTGATGGTAAGTACTCGGCGGTAATGCTCGGTCGCCTGGACCATGTGGCCGCGCAGTTCGTATGACCAGGCGAGGATGGTCAGAGCACTGACGTAGAGCTCTTCGGTCTGGTTCGAGCCGAGCAGGTCGACAGCTCGTTCAAGGGAGGAGGATGCGTCGGCCGCTGCGCCGCTGGCGAGTGCGGTGACGCCGGCAGCGTAGGCGAGCTGTCCCTGGATGGCGGGGGTAGCTGCCTGTTGGGCGAGCAATCGCCCCTCCTCCAGAAGGGCGGCGGTGGCTCGGAAATCACCCTGTGGCGCGGCAACCTCGCAGGCAGCGCGTAGCGCACCGATGCGGTCGGGAATCGATTGCGCGCCGGGGTGGGCGAGTACGCGATCGAGCCAGATTCGGCCTTCCCCGTACATTCCGCGAAGGATCCAGAATTCGTGCAGCGCGGCGGCGATTCGCAGCCCGGCCGCGGCCGCCTCGTCGGTGTCCTCGGAAAGACAGGATTCGAGCGCGTCGCGCAGGTTGGGGAGTTCGCGCTCGAGGCGGGCGATCCAGTAGGGCTGCTGGTCACTGATCCACCCGGCCTGGGCGTCCAGCGCCAATTGCTGGTACCAGTCGCGGTGCCGTCGGCGCAGCTCCTCGTCTTCGCCGGACTCTCGCAGCTTTTGCCTACCGTAGTCACGCATTGTCTCGAGCATTCGGAATCGGACGATGGTGTCGGACTCCTCCCGGATCAGAATCGACTTGTCCACGAGGGCGGACAGCACATCGAGCGAGCTGTCCGGTGCCAGGCCGATACCGCATACCTGTTCCACGGCGTCGAGTTCGCAACCCATGGCGAACACCGACAACCAGGCCCACAGCCGCTGCTCGGCCGGGGCACACAACTCATAGCCCCAGTCGACACACCATCGCAGCGTCTGCTGTCGGGTCGGCGCGGTACGACTGCCACGCGTGAGCAGCGCGTACCGATCATCGAGACGTTGCAGAATCTGCTCGGAGGACATCGCACGCATCCGAGCCGCCGCCAGTTCGATCGCCAGCGGCAACCCATCCAGCCGCGCGCAAATCCGGGTCACGGCAGCCTTGTTGTGCTCGTCGAGTTCGAAGCCCGGCACGGCTGCCGCGGCGCGATCGGCGAACAGCGTCACCGCATCGAAACGGGGCAGCCTCGTCAGCGTCGGCTCCCGGTCCTGATCCGGGACCGTCAACGGCGCCACCCGCAGCACCGCCTCCCCCGCGATATTCAACGCTTCCCGGCTGGTGGCGAGAATCCGCAGCTCCGGGCACGTCCGCAGCAACGCCTCGGCCAACTTCGCCACGGCCTCCACCATGTGCTCGCAGTTGTCGAGAACGAGCAATATTTCCCGCGCGGTCAGAAACTTGACCAGAACATCGCGCAAAGGGCCGGGCGCCGCGTCCCGCAAACCCAGGGTAGCCGCCACGACGTCGACCAGCAGCGCGGCATCGGAGACCTCGGCCAGTTCGACCAACCACACCCCGTCGGCGAAATCCCGCCGCGCTTGCGATGCGGCCCGCAGCGCGAGCCGCGTCTTGCCGACGCCCCCCACTCCGGTGAAGGTGATCAGCCGGGACGTGGACAGCAGATTTTTTACCGCCGACAACTCGCTGCGTCGGCCGACAAAACTGGTCAGCTCGAACGGCAGATTGCCACCACTGTCCTCAGCGCCCGCTGCCGGCGAGCGTCGTCCCTCCATCGATGGCTCGCGGTGCCGATACTCGCCAATCGAATCCGACTGCCGGCCCGCCTCACCAACCGAGAAACCATGGCGCTGCCGCACCTGTCTACTGCTCTCGTTCAGGCCCGCCGCAGAAGGGCGTTCGTCAGGGTCGCGGCTCATCGCAGTCTCCACACCACCGACACATCGTCGGGGATACCACTGTCGCGGAGGTCCGGCATCGGTTGAGCGGTGATCCGCAGAAACGGTGTCACCATGTTCTCACCCCTACCACGCTGGAACGCGGCATGGCCGGTCAGCGTGCAGAACAGGGTCGCGCCGAGCCTGTGCACGTCCACGGCCGCCGCCGTCGGCGCATTCCCGTCCAGCACGTCCGGGACAGTGAATGCCGGTGATTCGGTGACAATGCCTGCAGCCGTTTGGAATCCACCGGCGATGTGGGCCATCCCGAAACCGCCGCGGTCGATCTCCACCGCATCCTCGAAACCGGCCGCGGCCAACTGCGCCATGATGGTCGTTGCCACCTCATGGTGCGTGCGAAGCGGATCGTCCTGAGTCATCGGCCGAGTACGATCCCACCGACATGTCTTCGGTCACCGGGCACCATGCGCTTACCTTTCGCCAATGCTCAGCGTATCGCCGACAAAGGCAAGGACCGGGTCGTGGTGTAAATCCCCGGACGCCATGACGTGTCCGGTCTCCATGGCACACACACAAACTTCGCCCATTTGCGGCCGAACACCGACGAGATCCCCATGTACTCGATTACCTGAGGAGCAGCATCGGCAATTGCGACAATTGTTCAGAAGCAAGTCCACGAACGAATCGAGATGATTACCGGAGCAGCGGAACTGAGCTGCGATACGCCCTCCGGACATTCGAGACAGACCCTCTCGCGGCATCTCACGGTCTCGACGACGGTGGCGCTTCGGTCACGGCCGAGACCCGACAGCAGTATGATTCGACAGTCCGAGAAAGCTTCTGAAGACGACCCGAGGAGGCCGATAATGGCTGTCGTCGTAGAGTTGCATTTCAAGACCGACGACTTGTCCGCAGCCAAGCAGTCTCTTGATTCCAACCGGGATCTGTTGCAGGAGATCACCCAGGATGCGAAAAACATGGGCGGACTCCACCATCGATTCCTGGAGGGCGACGGAGAGATCGTCGTCATCGATGAATGGGAGAGTGAAGAATCGTTCCGCAAGTTCTTCGACAACAACCCCAAGATCGCCCGGGTAACCCAGGCGGCCGGGATTCCGGGACCGCCGACAAGTATGAATTTCTTCCAGCCGGTGCCAACGGCCGGCACGTTCTGAGCAGACGACGGGGACGGTGGGGATCGTCAGCTGAGATTGCGGTGGAGCCTTGATGCGGGACTCCACCGCAATCCGCGCTACGGCTGGCTGCTCGTTCTGCGAAATATCAACCGAGCCAGCCGGTTTCGAACCGGCCGACAAGGAACAAGCTGAGGCCTACTTCGGCGGCCGGACTACGGGTGTGAGGAGCAGCCGTCCCGTGGCGCCGACGCCTTCTTCGAGTCCGCGCTCGGTCATACGGCGGAGCATGCTGTTGTTACGTTGCATCCAGAGCGCCTGTGTCGTGGCCCAGGCGGCGTCCCTGGCGTGGGCGATGCTGAAGCTGCACAGGATGTGCTTCAGTGTCTCGGCATCCTTGGTGGTCAGCCGGAGCAACTGGGGCTCGTATTCCGCGCGGACCTCGGCCTCGACCCTGGCCAGCAGCTCATTGACCTTCAGATAGTCGGCGTGCACCGGTTTGGTGTCGGGTGTGGTGGACCGCTCCTTGCAGGTCATCACAACTGCCATCGGCAAATCGTGGTTGATGTGGGCATTCATGCCCGCCAACGCGAACTGCAGTGGCCAGACGGTGCGGTTGGACCGGGAATCGAAGACCGGCTGCCAGACCGGATTCGGCCACCTGCCGTCCTTGTCGGCGTCGACCGCATCGAAATACAGCTGCGCGAACTCCACATCGAGATGTTCGACGAATTCGGGGTCGGCGAAGAATCCCGCGGTGATCTGTTGACCGACCAATTCGGTGACGCGCAAATACATGTTGTTGAAGCACGCGACGCCGTCGCGCGGATCGAGCTCGTCCTTGATGTCGTGCATTCGCCGGATGACCTCGGCGACGGGACCGGGAATTTGAACCGTTGTCACGATCTCCTCCTCTGCAGTCCTCGGCACGGCGGAGTTGCTGCCGGCACGTTGAATAGGTCCTGGAGGGTTGATCCGCCCCTCGCTTGTAGTTTGCTGAGATTTGTTGGTTTGCACCGGCTTCTCGCTGGGCCTGACCGAACCCTTCCACCTATCACGGTATCGCTGGGCGAACGACCATGAGCAGCAACGGATTACTTCGGACAAACATCATGGAATCGCTTCGCGACGGTCGAACGGGTGTCGGTACTCATTTCGTTGTGGTGTTCACCGGATGATCGGTGCCGACGTCGGTGATCTTCCAGCCCGCACCGACATTACTGCCCGGTAAGGTAACTCAGAAGTAAGTTGACTGGAGAGTAAGTAAAGATTTTCGCGTGTGGGCCGTGAGATCGGTTTCGACCGCTCGGAAAAAGGTAGTTTGCGCGAGCCAGATCATGGTTACAGCTAGGAGGACGCCGGTGCCGAGGACGCCGCCGGCTCATGATCGGGGCTGGAGACTAGCCCGCGGGGCATGCAGTCCGCCGCTTACCTCGGCCGACTGCCACGACAGCGGAAGGAACCAGACACATGCTGATGCTCACCCCCAATGCCATCGAGGCAGTTCGCACCATCACCTCCGCAGACGGCACGCCGACGGATGCCGGGCTGCGAATCTCCACGACGGATGGCGCAGAGACGATGTCGCTCGCGATCGCCGCGGGGCCGGCCGAGCAGGACCAGGTCCTGACCGCGGAAGGGTCGCGGATCTTCCTGGACGAGCAGGCCGCCGCCTTCCTGGACGACAAGATCCTCGATACCGAACTGGACCCGAACGGCCAGGGCACCTTCGTCCTCGCCCAGCAGGACCAAAGCACGACCGGCCGGTAGTCCGGCTCGGGGAATCAGAACCGGCTAATTCTGCGGCAAGCCCCAGCAGGGGTAGTCGCGGCCGGCATCAACGAGGCCGACGCTCTGCGGCGTGCGGCAGATGACGTGCGGTTTGTGGCGATAATCCACAACCAGATGCAGCGTCGCAGCCTTCTCACCGGTGAACGTCTGATGGCATTGGGAACAATGGCACACATTGTGCGCGCTCAAAGGCCACCAGCAGCGACATCCACGGCATTTCACCGTCTCCGCCGATCTCGTCTTCATGATCACTCACCCACTCGCGCAACCCGGATGCTTTCCGCCATCATCCTCGGCCGTACCCGCAGGATAGACCGTCGCAGCGCTCAGGCATCAATGCGTGTCGACGGCCGACCGAGATTTCGCTGGGCCACCACCCTGAGGGAAGTCCAGGCCGTGCTCCATCAGCTCTCGTAACCGATTGCGGCGCTGCGTACTTGGTTGACGTAGACGGTGGAGTGGTTGTAAGCCAGGACGGCTTGCCGCCAGCCGTGGGCGGACGAGACGGCTTGGGGGCAAAGAATTATGGGGCGATGCCTGCAAGGGAGTTCTCAAATGAGGCTCTTGTTCTTGCGGATGCGCCAACGCAGGTCTCGCATCAGCCCGTAGGTGGGTGCGAAGCGCAGGAAGCGTGGGATGAAGCGGTTGACGAACCCGACGAACAGGAAGAGGTGTTCGAAGCGACGTTGATCGGCGTCGGTCCATTCGACCTGGAGTTGCTCCTTGAAATACGGTGCCAGGAAACCGATCGTCAAGAACTTCAACAGGTTTCGGAACGGCAGCCGCAGATACCAGTGGATCATCCGGAGGTTGAGCAGATCATCCAGGTAGGCGCGGACCTTGTCGTCGAGGACGGCGTGGCTGCTCGCCTCGTTCCAGTAGCGGTCGAAGTCCTTGCGCGTGGCGGGCCACATATCCTTGGTGACCTGCACACCGGTCGCCAGAGTGGAAGCGGTCTGATAGAACTGCTCGGCCTGCTCATCGTTCATCTTGCCGTGCAACAACTGGTAGGTGTCTTCGAAACCGATGAAAAGACAAGCAGCGACCCACTTTTGGAGATCACGGTTGAAGGCGTTGTACTTGACCGGGCTATCGGGACCCGACCGCACCTGACGGTGCGCGACATTGATCGCCTCCCGATAGGCATCGATCTCATCCTGGGTACCCAGGATCGCCACCGCCAGATACTGCGTGGTGGTCCTGGCCCGCTTCCACGGATGCACCATGAGCGCGCCGGAGTCCACTCGGCTCTCCGAAACGCCATAGCCGACACCGGGTCGCGCCATCTGCATCACCACATTGGCCGCGGCACCCGCGAAATTCCAGAAGTCCAGTGCGTCAGCGAGTTTCAGCGGCCGCTTGGTCTGCGAGCGATGGATGGCCGGAATATGGATCCGGGTTTCCTCGGTGGTCAGCGGTCCCACGGTGGGCAGCGGTTCAGCGGTTGCGGTCATCGGATTCCTTCCGTTGTCGGGTCTGTAGCGGCCGATGAGATGCGTATGGACGTGCTGTCGTTTTCCTCCCCCGATCTGACAGCGGACGACCATACAGCCCTTTCCCCGGCGATCAAGAGGCCGAAGCAGCGTGAATATACAGTAACTTATTGCCAGCAGGCGCACTGGCATACCGCGCGGAAACGCGCCGCTAAATTCAGAAAATGTGCGGGCCACTGCCACAAGCACCGGCTTGGCGGCTCACGAATTGTGGGTAACATTATTGGGCAGAAATCGACAATCCGCAGCACGCGCCGGGCAGCCGCGATCGGCTCCCTGTGAGTTGTAGCCCGGCATCGCCGATCCCGCGACTCGACCAGCGTGGAGGCGTGGGCCGTCGACGTGCCCGACGGGCGCGTTCAGCGTGAAAAGCGCACGGGAACAACCGATATCGAGTATCGGACCGACGCTCAGCGGCTGAGGAGGTCCCGGTAGGTTTCGAGGATGCCGCGGATGGATGGCGTCACGAGCAGGTCACCGTCCAGCGGCGCCCATACGTAATCGGCGTGAGCAGACAGGACGATCGGGCTGGTGGCTGCCACCGCGACGGCGAAATGCAAGCGCCGCACGGGCTTTCCGGCCGGCGACAGGTAGTCGAAGTCGCCGATGTGGCGGCCGATATCGGTGACGGTCAGCCCGGTCTCTTGGCGGACTCCGCGAATCAGTGCGGCGGAGACCGATTCGCCCGGTTCCACCGTGGCACCCGGAAGCTTGCGGGTCAGCGGGAGCGGTCCGGTGCTGTGGGCCTCCAGCAGCAACACTTCCCCGCCCCGGTCGATGATCGCACCGACTCGCAGACCGACTCCATCACGTTCGCCGCGTGGAAGCGCCTCATCGAACATCGATACCGACATCGGCGGACTCACCAGCCTTCGGTCGGGCGGACGCGCCGCATTTGGAGTGAAAGCAATCATCCCAATATTAACGTGACGGGCCCGCCGCAGGACAGCAGGCACCAGAGGTGTGTTCGCGCAATTGATTTCGCCCGGTCGACCTGCCGACCCGAGGCGCCTCCCACGGCGTTCTTTTGAACCGCTTCGATTCAAGTATTGAACGCAAGGGTTTCAATACCTGGTCCAGAATGTTCACGATGTCCGGAACCGACGCTCCCCCTGGTGGATACAGCGACCAATGGCTGCCGCTTGTCGGTAGCTCGAGATTGTCTGCTTCTGTATCGTCGTGTCTGCACTTATCGTCGGGTGGCGGACGTCGACACGAACGGCCGTGCAGCGGAAGTGCCGGGAGGGTTCGAAGTAGTCGTTTGGGTCCACGAAGTGTTGTCGCGCAACGGTAGCTCGGAATGAACGACGGAGAGGGGCGTAGGTGGCGACAGCTGCGCAATTGCGAGCCGTGCTGGCGGTATTGCAGGCCGACATGGAAAGAACCGCTTCCAACTGGTCAGCCGAACCGCCCGTCGAACGCGCCGAGCTAGCGGGTCGGCTACACGGTTTGATCAGTAGTGAGCTGCGGGACTTGGTAGTCCAGGACCCACTCGGGCAGTACATGGGCCACTGGTCGATGGCCGCGACCGCCGAGCAAGCCGCCGTCGGTGATGTGTCGGCGCAGGCGCAGTTCGACGCACGGTGGCTGCGTCACCACATCGCCACACTTGCCTCCCGCAATGCCCCGACTCCCGTGCCCGCGCTATTGGCCGCCGCGGTGCAGGCCGTCGACGCCGCCACCACTTTGCTGGCGCTGGCCCGCGATCCACGCGGCGAGGGCAGCCAGGCCGCGTGGCAGGCGGTAATCGATGATCTCGCGATCGCATTCCATCTGGTCAACGACGAACACGACGCCGTCACGCAGCCGATCCGCTGAATGCAGGCACCTGACGATCACCGGTTCCGGGCGCCGAGCTCGACGGACCGGAACCGGTGACGATGTCAATCGCCTTCCGGGGTCTCGGTAAAACGCTGCAGGTACAGTTGCTCGCCCAGCTTCTCGATCAGGTCGAGTTCGGTTTCCAGATAGTCGACGTGCGATTCCTCATCCTCGAGAATGGACTCGAAGATGCGCGCGGAGGTGACATCACCGCGCGAGCGCATCAGCTCGATACCGCCGCGCAGCCGGTCCACAGCCTCCATCTCGATCTTCAGATCGGCCCGCAACTGTTCGGGGACGGTCTGGCCGATGCGCAGCGGGTTGAGCTTCTGATAGTTGGGCAGCCCTTCGAGGAAGAGGATGCGATCGGTGAGCACCTCCGCATGCTTCATCTCATCGATGGACTCGTGGCGGGTGTGCTTGGCAAGTTTGGTGAAACCCCAGTTCTCCTGCATCTTGGCGTGCAGGAAGTACTGGTTGATGGCCGTGAGTTCGGCTGTCAGCTGCTCGTTGAGCAGCGTGATGATTTCCTTATCGCCTTCCATGGGTGTGATGGTGTCACAGCTCACAAGCGGCGAATCGGTAAGGACGGCCTATCGTGTCGGACTATGCAGCGGGCACCTCGACGCCCTGAGCAGGGGCCGCACAGGCTCGGCCGACGACCTCCGAAAGGCGACGAGTGCAGCTCCCACAGCCGGGCTTCCAACCGCACGCCTTTTTGACCTGCGCGGTCGAGCTGGCGCCTGCGGCGACACAGCTGTGCACGTCCGATTCGGAGACGGCGTTGCAGATACAGACGTACACGGATGCCTCATTGTGCGAGCGGGACACTTCACGAGGTTAGCCTCATCTAAAGAGGTAAGCCTCCCCTAATGTATAGCACCCCCATCCCGATTCCTGTCAATAGCCTCTCGGCACTATTCGAGCGATCGCGGCGATTGCGTGATTGCTGCCGCCAATGCTGCGCCGACAGGCGAGCGAGCGTCGAGGGCCGGGTCCGCTGAGCGAACCTGCACCGTTATCGCCGGAAGGCCCGGTTCGTCCAGCGGACTATGCCCTGGACGCCTACTTACCTGCCGCGACAGTGTGGACAAGCCACCGACACCCCCGAGGAGTGAGTCGATGCCAATCATGGAAAACCCCGAAGTCCCTCCCGCCGTGCACGTTCGGGTCGATCAACCACCTGGTTCGTGATCGCCCGAGGTTCCCGCAGCGCCGTGAGACGTCTGTGAAACGCGGATGAGAGCTGGAAGTCGGAGGCTTCTCACTATCTGAACGGGAGGACAGACAGTGAGCGAAGCAATCACGCACAACACGGGGACCATTGGCGGGCGCAGCGTGCTCGAGGGGGCATTCGCCTTGCTCGAGGTGCTCGCACACGGCAACGAAATGGGTTTGACCCGGTTGGCGGTGGCAGCGGGATTACCGAAGGCAACGGCGTACCGGCTGCTCAACCAGTTGGTGGCCGAGGGTGCGGTGCAGCGGCGTGGGGGCCGCTATCAGATCGGCCCCCGGGTGTTCCGGCTCGGCCAGACCTGGCAACCAGCGCGGCTGCTCCGGGCGGCCTCGGCACAGCCGCTGCGACAGCTGACCGCGACATCAGATCGCGGCGGCTTCAGCCTCGCGGTGACCGACCGGGGACACACCATGCTCATCGGCGGCATCGGACGCGAGATCGACGAGATCTTTCCCCTGCGGCCGGGAGTACTGCTACCTCCGGGCACGGCCGCCGAACAGGCATTGGCCTTCGGTCATCCGAATCCCACACCGCCAGAGGGTTTTTCGGCGCGAGAGTGGCGTCGCCGAGTCACCATGAGCAGTGACACCGAACTTGCCTACGACACCGATATGAGCCGATTCCGACTCGCCTGTGTGGCTGCGCCGGTGCACGGCCCCGCAGGTGAGATCGTCGCGGCGCTGGCGGCGACCGTGGCCGAAGTCCAGCGAATCCCGGCCGTGGCCGAAGCGGTAAAGCGGGCGGCTGGATTGGTCAGCACCAATCTCACAAAACTCCTCAGATCACACGGAGTGCTGACACTCTGACCGGATATGAAGCGGCCGGTCCTTGCCGCATTGCGACAGGCACCGGCCGTGGATGTGGTCGGTGATCACATGCCGAGCATGGAACGCAAGAAGTTCACGCTCATCCAGAACATATCCATCAACATCAGAGACTCACCTTCTTCGCAAGTAGCCGTCATAACCCGCCATACCCAGCGATATGACAGTTACGCAGCGACTCACCAACCACCGCTCGGCCGCCGCAGCATCGGTGCGGGTTCCCTGGCACCAACGTCACGTACGGACGGGTACGGCCGACAGACGGGCCCGAGCCGTCTCGTACTCCTCGATGAGGCGGTCGATGACGGCGGCGGCCGGACGTACCGCATCGACGTTGCCGATGCCATGACCGGCACCCCAAACATCGCGCCAAGCCTTCGCGTCCTTGGCGCTGCCGCCGGCGAAATCCATTGCCGCGGAGTCGGATCTGGGTAGCGCTTCGGGGTCGAGTCCGGCGGCGATGATGCTGCCGCGCAGATAGTTGCCGTGCACGCCGGTGAAGAGGTTGCTGTAGACGATGTCCGAGGCGGTCGAATCGACGATCATCTGCTTGTAGTCGGGTTCCGCGTTCGCCTCGTCGGTGGCGATGAACATCGACCCGATGTAGGCGAAGTCGGCACCCGCCGCCTGGGCGGCCAATACCGAGTTGCCGTGCGCGATCGATCCGGACAGCACCAGCGGTCCGTCGAACCAACTCCGGATCTCCTGGACCAATGCGAACGGCGACTGCGTTCCCGCGTGACCGCCCGCGCCCGCCGCCACGGCGATGAGTCCGTCGGCGCCCTTGTCGACGGCCTTGCGGGCGAAGACATTGTTGATCACGTCGTGCAGCACGATGCCGCCGTAGGCGTGGATGCGTTCGTTGACCTCAGGCCGTGCGCCCAGCGAGGTGATCACGATGGGGACGCGGAATTCCTCGACCACCGCAAGATCGTGATCGAGCCGATCGTTGGTCTTGTGCACGATCAGGTTCACGGCGTACGGCGCGCTCGGCGTCTGCGGATTTCGGGCATCGAATTCGGCAAGCGCCTCGGTGATCCGGGTGAGCCAGTGCCGCAGTTCGGATTCCGGGCGCGCATTGAGTGAGGGGAACGATCCGACTATGCCCGAGATCGACTGGGCGATGACCAACTCCGGATTCGACACGATGAACATCGGGGACGCGATAACGGGCAGGCGCAGTCGGTCGCGCAGGACGGGCGACACGCTCATGGAATCTCCTCGAACGCGGCCGGAGGTCGGGAATGCGCTGATGGTGACGGCCGCGACGGAAATCAGGATACTTTATTGCGCAATAGGATCGGTGTCATCAGGCCGAATCCTCGAATATCCGCAGGTTCCAGCGCTGTGAGGTCGAAGCCGGGATGTCCGGCGAGCGCCTTGACGACGTCACCACCGCAGTCGATGACGATCTCGGTGACGCGATATTCGAATCGCGCGATGAGGCGCGTCAGCGCGATATCGGAGCGATCCCGGCTCAGTTCCGTGAAGTCGACGATATCGGCGAAGCCCACGCCCGAGACAGCCGACGTGGACTCGTCGGCCTCGGGCATGGCCACCGCGACGCTCAACTGGCGACGCCAGATCTGCCCGAGCAACCACTGCACCTCCGAAGTCCGGTCCGTCAGGACTCGGACCGCCTCGGCGCGCCCGATACCGTTGGCTCCCGACCGGCTGGTGACGATCTCCACCTGCAACTGCGCCAGATGTGCGATGGAGCGACTCAATACCCGGGCCAACCGCAGCGAATCGGGTTCGGCCACCGCACCTTCGGCGACGAACCCGATCATCGTGCGCAGCATCTCGATATCGGATTCGGTGAATTCGAGATCGGCCGCATCCGCGGCCGGATAACCGAGCGCGCACCAGTACCGGCGAGCCCGCGCGAGCGGTACCCCGGCGGCGGCCGCGGCCTGGGCGGCGGTGTAGCGCGGGGCAGCGGTCACAGCAGTGAATATCCGCCGTCGACCGTGATCGTCGTACCCGTGACATAGGCCGAGGATTCGGCGGCCAGGAACAGATAGATGCCGGGCAGGTCGGCGGGAGTTCCCCAGCGCCCGAGGGCGGTATGGCCGACGATATCGTTCTCGCGCTCGGCATCTCGGTGCCAGTGCGCTCCCATCCCGGTGTCGAACCAGCCGAGCGCGACCGCGTTGACGGTGATCGCACGTGGTCCGAGTTCTTGCGCGAGGGCCTGAACCAGGGCGTGGGCACCGCTCTTGGAGGCCGCGTACGCGGAAAGTCCGGCACGCGGTCGCTGACCGATGACCGAACCCGTGACGATGATCCGACCGCCCTCCCCCATCACCGACGCCGCCGCACGCGCGCCTAGGAAGGTTCCGGTCAGGTTCACGTCGATGATGTCGCGCCACACCGCGGGCTTGGTCTGCGTCACCGTCGAAACCTCCGGTGACACACCGGCATTGCAGATCCACACGTCCACGCCACCGAAGCGCTCGACCATGCGTTCGGCCACGGTGTCGTTGAACTCGTCGTCGCGCACATCACCCGCGCACACCACCGGGTCACCGTGCACGGAGTCGGCCACCTCGCGCAGCGCGTGCTCCGACCGCGCGACCAATCCCAGCTGCGCCCCCGCGGCGTCGAAGGCGGTCGCGAGCACCCGTCCCAAGCCGCGTCCGGCGCCGGTAATGACTACGCGTCGCCCCGATACGTCGGCATGCCCCATACCCATTGCATCTCACCGTCCATCCACCGATAAATTCTTCGACCGGTCGGTACACTGTACCGCGAACGTAGCACACAAACGGAGGCATCGAATAGTGACCAGCAATCCAGCGCCCGCCAAGGTCGAGCTCGAGCCGCATCCCGGCGACGAGCGACTGGCCATTCTGCGCATCCAGCGCCATCCGGTGAACGCGCTCGACCAGCAGATGTGGGATCTACTCGAAACCGTTGCGACGGAACTGCACAGCAGCACCACCTATCGGGCGGTCGTGATCACCGGCGGCGAACACTTCGCGGCAGGCGCCGACGTGAAGGAGATGCTCGGCCTGTCCCCCGAGGCATTCGGACAGCGAAACCGGGTGTTGCAAAAAGCATTTCACGCCTTGGCTACGGCTCCGCAGATCACGATCGCGGCGATCAACGGCTACGCGCTCGGCGGCGGCTGCGAGCTGGCGCTGGCCGCCGACTTCCGCATCGGCGGTCGCGGCGCCGTACTCGGCCTGCCCGAGATCACACTCGGAATCATGCCCGGATCCGGTGGGACGCAACGTCTTTCGCGGATCGTCGGACTCGCCGGAGCAAAGGATCTGATCCTCACCGGACGCCCTGTGCGCGCGGAGGAGGCCCTGCGCATCGGCCTCATCGATCAACTGCTCGACGACGCCGACGTGTTCGACGCCGCCGTCGAGCGAGGCCTCTACTACGCCCGCGGCCCGCTCGCACTCAGGTATGCCAAGCAGGCGATCGACAACGGGTTCGACATGCCGATCGAGGACGGGCTGGCGCTGGAAGCCGATCTGATCACCCGATGCTTCGCAAGCGAGGACGGACAGCACGGTCTGCGCAGCTTCGTCCAGGACGGCCCGCGAAAAGCGACCTTCCAGGGCCGGTAACTTCATTGTATGTACTGACCGATTGGTCTAAAATACGGTGACCGGGGCCACGGATCGACAATGAAGTACGACAGGAGTCGCGAATGAGTGAGTTGAGTTTCCAGGGCCGCGTCGCGGTGGTTACCGGCGCGGGTCGCGGCATCGGGCGGGCCCACGCCCGGCTCCTGGCCGAACGCGGGGCGAGCGTCGTCGTCAACGACCTCGGTGGATCGATCGAGGGCGACGGCGCCGACACCACACCCGCCCAGGCGGTCGTCGACGGCATCACCGCGGCCGGTGGTTCGGCCGTCGCCGACGGCAACGACGTCTCGACACCGGCCGGAGCCCAGGCGATCATCGACGCCGCGGTGAACCGGTTCGGCCGCATCGACATCCTGATCAACAACGCGGGCATCGTCAGATATGCGGGCCTGCCCGACGTCGAACTGGGCAATGTCGAGCGGCACCTCGCCGTACATCTGCTCGGCTCGTTCAACACCATGAAGGCCGCCTGGCCGCACTTCCTGAACCAGAGCTATGGCCGAGTCGTGCTGACCACCTCGAGCGGAATCTTCGGCATGGACGTCAACCTGCCGTACGCGACGGCGAAGGCGGGCCTCATCGGCCTGGCGCGCAGTGCGAAGCTGGCCGGTGAACCGCACGGCATCAAGGTGAATCTGCTTGCGCCGGCGGCCTATACCCGCATGGCCGGTGGCGATCCCGACAGCGACGAGAATGCCGCGGCCGCCGCCGCGGCCATGCCATCGGAGTCGGTGGCGCCGATGGCCGCCTTCCTGGCCCACGAGAGCTGCCCGGTCAACGGCGAGATCTACACCGCGGGAGCGGGCCGCTTCGCGCGACTGTTCCTGGCCTCGACGGAAGGCTATCTGGCACAGGGCCCGGCCACGATCGAGGATGTCGCCGCGCACTGGACGGCGATCAATGACGAGACCGGGTATTACGTGCCGACGGATCTGATGAATTGGTCCGCCACATTCCTGAAGCATCAGTTCGCTCAGATGAGCACAGACGCGACGTCATAGCGACGACCGGCAGCAGCCCGTCGCTTGCCGCACCTGGTGGGACAGGTGCGGCGAGCGACGGGCTCACTAGTGTTCGACCCCCTTCGCGAGCAGCACACCGAGCACGGAACGGCCGTGCGCCAGTTCGGCTTCGGCCGCCGCCTCGTCGATCCGCTCGATCAGAATTCCGCTCGAGAAGATCTCGCAATAGAAGCGAGCGAGCTCGTCCACCTGCAGATCCGCGCGCCGGCCCACCCACTGATATGTGTAGTTGTGCAGGTTCAGGTACGCGAGTGTGGTGAGTTCCAGATCCCGTACCCGCAGCTTGCCCTGCCGATGCCCGTCGGCGAGCACGTCGCGGATCTGCGACTCGAAACGCTGGCGCTTGGCCCGGAATCGGATGCGGTATTCACCCTGCAGTTGATGGTGCTCGTGCAGAAAGACCCACACATGATCTTGCCGGTGCACGATCTGGCGCAGTAGCGATTCCGAGAGCAATCGCAGACGGGTCTGGAAGCCGATATCCAGCCGGACGATCGCCGAGGCCTCGGTGAGCAGTGGATCCATTACGCGGTCGTGGATCTCGGCCAGCAGCTCTTCTTTGGAACCGATGTAGTAGTACAGCGCACCCCGGGCAAGTCCGGCGGCGGTGCCGATATCGGCGACCCCGGTGCTCGCGTAGCCGTTCTTCGAGAAGAGCTCGACGGCGACATCCACCACTTGCTCCCGCTTGCGGTAGTAGCGGGCGGTTTTCGCGCGTTCCGTGCGCGTTGCAGGCATCGCGGCGCTCCCTTCCTTCGAGCGAAAACAGCTCGGTGCAGGTCAGGCCTAGCGCCTCACCTGCACCGAACCGAATCTGGAATCCGGCCGACCCGCGTCAGACGGTCGCGACCGGGGTCAGCGGGCTGCCCATCGTCCCGGGCAGGCGCAGCGGCGGCGCCGTCAGCAGGAAGCGGCTGCGCTCGTGTTCGCGCAGCCAGGTCGCCAGTTCCTCGGTGTACCAGAGCTCACCCAGCGGGATGCCGAGCTTGAACAGGCACAGGTTGTGGATCGGCAGCAGCGTGTGCGGCGTCTCGCTGTCGGGGGCCCAGCCTTCGACCGCGTAGTTGTCCGAGACGAGCGCCGAGATCTGCGATTCGGCGATCCACTCCAGCAGCGACTCATCCGTCGCGTCGAGGTAGGGGTACATTGCCTGGATCTCGGGACCGGGGTTCTTCTCCCAGGCGAGCACCTGAGTGGCGAAGCCGGTGTGCAGCAGGAGCATGTCGCCCGGTTCCACGACGACATTGTCCTTGGCCATGATGTCTTTGAGCATCTTGAAATCGACCGGCTGCCAGTCGCTTCCGAGGTGCGATACGTCGATCAGGACACCGCGGCCCTGCATGCCGTGCGCTGCCATGTGCTCGCAACCGAGGTGCTTGGCGAAGGAGACACTTCCGCTGCCATCACCCTTGGCGTCCTCCTGGGGACCGACGATATCGGTCCCGGGGCGAAATCCGTTGTAGTACACCGGTTCCGCGACACCGTCACCGTCCGCGTCGAACAACGCGCCCTGATGCGCCAGCGAGTCCCACTGCGTGGAGTACTGCAGCCAGAGCGTCACGACATCGTCGCTCCACAGATCGATGAAGCTGGGGGCGATCTTGTCGCGGGCGACGACGTTGTAGAAGGTGTCCTGGTTGTGCGCCAGATCCTCGGTCGGCCGAAGGATCGGCGGATACCGGCGCTGGTTCATCGCGCTACCGCCCGGGTAGTCCAGCGGCAGGCTCAGGCTGAAGGTGATGCCGTGTTCGACCTCGCGCACCCCCTGCAGAACCTTCTCCGGGGTGAGCAGATTGACCCGCCCCAACTCATCGTCGTCGCCGAAATCGCCCCAGTTCGAGCCGGGCGGGCGTTGCTTCCACCGTTTGGTCACGGGTTGCTCCTGATCTCTCTCACATCACGTAGGTGGTTTTGCGGTACTGGAAGTGCCATGCGCCGTCATCCCGGCGCAGGGTGTCCTCGTAGCGGCCCGCGATCAGTACGGCCCAGCCCGATTCGCCGCGCTGCAGGAAGACCAGGTCGCTGTTGGCGGTCGCCTCGTCCTCGGTCCAGGAGGTGATGACGGTGTTGGCCACCAGGTGTCGCTGCGGTTGGGTCGGCAGCAATCCGGCATAGACCTGGCGGATGGCTTCGTGGCCCTCGAAGGTGCCGACGCCCATGATCTCGCTGACGCCATCGGGGCTGAACAGCGCGACGATATCGTCGGTTCGTCCGTCGTCGAGCGCATGCGCGTACGCGGCGATGGCGGTGTGGACACCGTGCGCGACCTGCGCCTGGGTGGACTCGCTCACTTATTCTCCAAAGATGTTCTGGTTAAGGCGGATTCGACGCTGCTAGGTCAGGTACGTCGTCTTGCGGTGCTGGAACAGCCAGGCTCCGTCGTTTTGGCGCAGCGTGTCCTCGTATCGACCGACGACCTGCACCGCCCAGCCCGCCTCGCCGCGCTGGAAGAAGGCGACGTCGCTCACGGCCGTCGCCTCCTCCGCGGTCAGCGCGGTGATCAGGGTGTTGGCGACGAAGTGACGCTGCGGCGCCGTCGGCGCCCAGCCCTCGAATGCCGCGCGCAGCGCGTCGTGACCGCTGATCGGGTCCATGCCCGGAATCTCGAGCACCCCGTCGGGCGCGTACAGGGCGACGATTTCATCGGCCTGCCCGGCGTCCTGCGCCTGGGTGTGGGCACCGATCGCCGCACGCACGCCTGCCGCGATGCGGGCTTCGTTGGATTCGCTCATTTTCTTCTCTCTCATTGAACGGAATAACCTGCTCGAGCGCTTATTACGCGGCCGCTTCCTCGACCTTGGACAGGATGAATGCCGAGTACTCGCTAGTGGCGAGTTCGGCGATCAGCCGCTGCAGGTTGGGCCGCCCGGTCGGATTCAGCAGCTGCTTGACCGCCTTGCCGGGAATGTTCGACCCGTAGAAATAGCTGCTCTCCAAGAACAGCGAGCCACTGCCGTTGACCGTTTCGGTCCACTCCGCTTCCGCGGCCCGGTCCACCTCGATGACCTCGTAGCCGTTGTCGCGCGCGTGCACCAACGCCCCGATGACGCAGTCGACCTGGTCGCCGGCATAGCGCGGATTGTTGCCGAGTGCGCCGTGCGGCCCGCCGGGAAAGAAGAAGTTCGGGAAACCGGCCGCCGCGACGCCGAGGTACGTGTTGGGCCCATCCGCCCAATACTCCTCGAGCGCAAGGCCATTGCGGCCGCGGACGCCGAGCCGATTGAGCGCACCGGTGCCGAAGTCGTAGCCGGTCGCCCAGATGATGATGTCGAACTCACGCAGGCCTTCGGCCGTCTCGATCCCAGTCTCGGTGATACGAACGATCGGGGTCTCTTTGAGCGCGACGAGCGAAACGTTCGGCTTGTTGTAGGCCTCGAAGTATCCGGTCACGAAGGGTGGACGCCGACCGGCGTAGCTGTGGTCCTTCGGGATGAGCTTATCGGCCGTCGCAGGATCGGTGACGATGCCGCGGATCTTGTCCGCGATGAATTCGCAGAACTCTTTGTTCACTTCGGGATTGGTGGTGAAGTCGATGTAGTTTTCGGTCAACTTCGTGAAACCCGGGCTGTTCCACATCTTTTCGAAGAAAGCCTGCCGCTGTTCGGCCGTATCGTCGGTCGAGAAGCGGCTGGGCAGCGCATGCAGGAACCCACTCGGCGAGGTGTTCAGGGTCTCGCGGATCCGTTCGAAGTCGGCCTTGATCTCGGCCCGCTCCTGCGGGGTGAGCGGCGCATTGTTCAGCGGTGTGCACCAGTCGGGAGTCCGCTGGTACACCGTCAACGAGGCGACCTGGTCGGCGATGGCCGGAACAATCTGCACACCACTGGATCCGGTGCCGATAATGGCGACGCGCTTGCCGGTGAAGTCGACCGGCGTCTTCGGCCAGCGACCGGTGTGGTGCTGTTGGCCGCCGAAGGCCTCGCGTCCGGGTACCTCCGGGATGAACGGCACCGAGAGCACGCCGGTCGCGGCGACCAGGAAGCGTGCGCGATGCTCCGCACCGTCATCCGTGCGCACCGTCCAGATCCCGGCCGACTCGTCGAATTCCGCGGCGGTCACCCGGACGCCGAACCGGATATGGCGGCGCAGATCGAATCGGTCGACCACGAAGTTGAAGTAGCGCTCGTTCTCCGGCTGGCCCGTGAACCGCTCCGACCACTCCCACTCTTCCCACAGTTCCTTCGAGAACAGGTAGCCGTAGGTATAGCTCTCGGAGTCGAAACGCGCCTCGGGATAGCGGTTCCAGTACCACGTCCCGCCGACGCCGTCGCCCGCCTCGAGCAGCTGCACCGAGAAGCCCTCCTCGCGGGCCCGGTACAGCTGATAGATGCCCGTCACGCCCGCGCCGACCACCAGGACGTCGACCGCGTCAGCCTTCGTACCAGCGGCGTTCGCCGATCCACTCATGCGTTCTCCAATCTCGAATGGGTCGCCTGCTGCACGACGCCAAAGATGTTTCGACCGGTCGGTCTATGACGTTGGTCACGAGACTAGAGCCGAATCCGATCGGAATCAACAGCGTCCTCGCCCGAACATTTCGCACGCGGGAACGCCGCCAACTCATTGATTGTACCGACCGATTGTTCTAACATTACGGCCAGCCAGTAGCACAACGGAATGCGATGGGAGTCGCTGATGACAACCAAGGACACCGACTTGCGCACCGAGGGTCTCGCGGTGATGCGCGCGGCCCTGCCCGGCGTCTTTCCCGAGGGCGATATCGACCTGCGCGACGGTCAACTCGGTGAGGACCTCGTCGAGATCGGCCTGGTCAGCGTGTGGGCCCAGCTGTGGGGCCGGGAGGGACTCACCCCACGCGATCGCAGCCTGGTCACGCTCGGCATCCTGATCGCGCTCGGGTCCGAGACCGAATTCGGCCACCACGTCCGCATCGGCTTGACCAACGGACTGACCAAGGACGAGATCGCCGAGGTCATCTACCACGCCAGCGGCTATGCCGGATTCCCGCGCGCGACCGCGGCACGCACCGCCGCCCGTGCCGCGCTGGGCGAATCGGCACCGGGCGAATAACCTGCCCGGCAACCGATTTCGACGCAAAGGAACGAATATGTCACTCGCAGGCAAGATCGCCGTCGTCACCGGCGGCGGTAGCGGGATCGGCCAGTCCATCGCGACCGTACTCGCGGCCAAGGGCGCCGCGGTCGCGATCTGGGATCTGAACCTGGACAACGCCGAAAAGACCGTCGCCTCGATCCGCGAAGCGGGCGGCACCGCCATCGCGATCGTCGGCGACGCGGCCGATGCCGATGCCATCGCGGCGTCGACGGCCCGCACCCACGCCGAGCTCGGACCCGTCACCGTGCTGGTCAACAATGCCGGAATCACCACGTACGAGCCCTTCACGAGCCTGTCCGAGGATTCCTGGGATCGCATGATCGGGATCAATCTCAAGGGCCCCTTCCTGGTCACCAAGGCGCTGGTCCCCGATATGCTCGCGGCTGGTTGGGGCCGGATCATCAATATCTCCTCATCCTCCGCACAGACCGGAGCACCGGGCATGGCCCACTACGCGGCTTCCAAGGGCGGCGTGATCGGCCTGACGAAGGCGTTGGCGGTCGAGTTCATCGAACAGGGAATCACCGTCAACCATGTTCCGCCCGGATTCATCGACACCCCGCTGACCCGCCAGACCATCGACGTGGAAGCGGCGGCGGCGCATATGCCGATGAAGCGGGCCGGGCAGCCGGAAGAGATCGGCCACGCGGTCGCCTATCTCGCCTCCGACGAAGCCGGTTACGTCACGGGTCAGACGCTCAGCGTGAACGGCGGACGCTACCTGTTCTGACAACTCGATCCGCCGAAGCCGCGCGGCCGGATGGATTCGCCTGGTGGGAGTGCTCGACACTCCCGCTTCCCGGCAACGGCGCCGGTGCTGGTCCCCGATGATGTGGATCTGGAGGCGAATCCGGCCGACGGCAGGTGTGGGTCAGACGCCCTCGGGGACCTCGGCGAGCTTCTCGGACTTGTCGAAACCGACGATGTCGGCGAGGGTGCCGCCCAGGATGGCCGCGCGATCCTCATCGGGAACCCCGTCGAAATTCTCGGCGATGCATTCGGCGCTGCCGCGGAAAGTTCCCTCCGCATGCGCGTAATCGTTGCCCCACATGATGGTCGTCAATCCGGTGATGTGCCGGGCCTTGACGGCAGCCGGGTTTGAACAGATCGACCGGTTCGATGATGTGCGAGTCACCGGAGGCGACGAACTCCTTGAACATGCGGTACCTCTCTTGTCCCTCGATGCGCGGGTGGCAATCGGTTCAGGGATCCGCACCCAAGGTTACTTGTACCGGTCGGTCTAGTCTTAGAAATGAGGATACTGTTCGTTACCAGGCAACGGGCAGTTCGTAGATGCCGTACGCGAGTGAATCACCCTTGAACCGCAACTGATCGAAGTCGACGCCCAACCGCAGCGTCGGGATCCGACGGTAGAGGGTGCCGAATACGACCTCGAGTTCGATGCGCGCGAGCTGCTGGCCGATGCACTGGTGCGGGCCCCAGCCGAACGCATGATGGTGGCGCGCCTCGCGCAGGAGATCCAGCTTCTCGGGCTCGGGGAAGGCCGCCGGGTCGAAGTTGGCCGAGGGCAACGAACTGATGATGCCCTCCCCCGCACGGATCGTGTGTCCTTCGACCTCGATATCTTCGGTGGCGATACGCCGCTGAAGCAGATGCGGGATGGTCAGATAGCGCAGCAGTTCCTCGACCGCGCCCGCGATGACCTTCTTGTCCTCGGTTTCGCGCAGCAGTGCCAGCTGGTCCGGAATCTGCAGCAGCAGCGCGGTCGCGAGCGTGATCATATTCGCGCTGGTCTCGTGACCGGCGATGAGCATGATCATGCTCATGATGGTGGCGCCGGGCATATCCAGCTCGCCCGCCTTGACCCGCGCCGCGAGGTCGGAGACCACATCCTCTTCGGGCTTTTCCATCTTGGCCACGATCAGCTTGCCCAGGTAGGCGCCGAGTTCCGCATTCGAAGCGTTGCTCTCCTCCGGGGTCACCTCCCGACCATTGGTGATCTTGGCGTGCGCCTCGAAGAAGTCGTGATCCTCGTACGGCACGCCGAGGAGTTCGCAGATCATCAGCGACGGCAGCGGTAGCGAGAGCGCCTCCACCAGGTCGGCCGGGTTCGGGCCCGCCAGCATCTTATCGATGAGGTCATCGGTGACCCGCTGGATCGCCGGGCGAACCTTCTCCATCCGCCCGCGCGTGAACGAATTCGTCAGCATCCGGCGCAATCGCGCGTGCTCGGGGCCGTCGGTGTCGAAGAGGGTCTTCGGCCGTTCGTGGATCGTCTCGGCGATGGCACGGGTCATATACGGGAACCCGGGCAGATGATCATTGGCGCTGACCCGCGGATCGGCCATTACCTGTCGCTGGACGGCGTGCGATGAAATGAGCCACGGGGTCAGACCATCCCAGGTGCGCACTCGCGACAGCGGGACACCGGCGGCGTGCAGCTCACGCAGTTCCGGTGAGGGCAGGAACGGGCACTTGGCATCTCGCGGCGTCGGGTATTCCGGGATATCCACGGTCTCGGTCATGATCGGCTCTCCTTGGGTCGACATTTCATTCCTCGATGGAGATCGCCATCGCGGGACAGACGGCCGCCGCCTGACGGACGTCCTCGGCCTGTTCGGCCGATGGGTGTTCGTTCAGCAGCACCACGATGCCGTCCTCGTCGCGCTGATCGAACACCTCGATAGCGGCGGCAACACAATTCCCGGCCGCGACGCACTTGTCTTCGTCGATAACAACCTTCATCGGGGGTCTCTCCTGGGTCTTTCGGTGAATTGGGCTGGGGCTGAAGGCGATCAGCGGCGAGGGCTGGTGGCCGCGAGACTCGGGAGCGCATCGACGATCTCCTGTCGGCGCAGGCGAGTCTGCTTGGGCATATTCCAGCCGAGGACTCCGGTGACAACACCCGCGTCGCGGTACCGCGCCACGAACCTCCCGGCCGCCGGGTCACCGTCGACGATGTCGACCTCGGCGCCGATGGGGAGCCTGCCGTGCACCTGGATCTTCACGTCGAATTGATCGGTCCAGAAGTAGGGCACCGGCACATAGGGGTGGTCCTCCCCCATGATCACTCCGGCGACGGCCGCGGCCTGCTCGGTGGCATTGGTCCGGTTCTCCACGCGGATCAGCCCGCCCAACTGCTCGTGATGCCACCGGGCCAGGTCGCCGACGGCGTAGATTCCCTCGGCGGCGCGGCAGCGGGAATCGCAGACCACACCGTTATCGAGCTGCAGCCCACTGTCTTTCAGCCACTCGGTCGCGGGGGCCGCGCCGATCGCGACGACCACCACGTCGGCGGGCAGTACTTCGCCGGTATTGAGCCGCACGCCGGTGACCCGACCGTCCACGCCGTCCAAGCCGACGACACCGGTGCCCAGCCGCAGCCGCACACCACGCTCGCTGTGCAAGTCCGCCAACCGTTTCGACACCATCGGGCCGACCTGCAGAGCCATGGGGGCCGACTGCGGACCGGTCATCGTCACATCCAGCCCGAGTGTGCGTGCGGTGGCGGCGATTTCGGCACCGAGGACACCCTCGCCGACGACGACCAACCGCGAGCTGATCAGTAGGTCCGCCCGTAGCGCCAGCGCGTCGTCGAGGGTACGCAATACGTGCACACCGATCAGGTCACCCTGACCGGGCAATGTACGCGCCCGCACACCCGTGGCGAGGACGACCGCCTCCGCCTGCAATTCGTGCCCGGCAGCAGTGCGCACGGTTCGGGTGCTCGGATCCAGCCCCGTCGCCTCGGCCCCGAGTACGAAATCGGCATCCAATGCCGCCAGCATCTCCTGCTTGCGCAGTGCGGCCCGATCCGGCTCCCACGCACCCGAAAGCACCTGCTTGGACAGCGGCGGCCGATCATAGGGCACATGCGGCTCATCGCCGAGCACCGTGATCCGCCCTTGAAAACCCTTGCGCCGCAGTGATTCCACCGTCGACAGTCCAGCCGCCGACGCACCGACCACCAGCACCCGATCCGGCGCGGTCACGCGACTGCCTCGCGAACATACCTCATCTGCGACTCCCGTTCGACTGCCTCGTGCCAGGCAACAATCAAATGTTAGACCTATCGGTCGGTACAATCAACTGTCGTCTGTCCCCGCAACAGAGCGGGCTCGGCCGAGCCCGCCAAAGAGTGGACCTAATTCCCGGCCGCGACCTGCACGGCGGCATACGCGCCGCCATCGACGAGCAGGTCGATGCCATTGAGGAAACTCGCCTGATCCGACAGCGCGAAGGCGACCACGGCGGCAACCTCACCCGATTTACCCATTCGCCGCAGCGGCGTGCCCTCGACCAGCTTGCCCATGATCGGATGCGCTTCGGCTTCCTGTTTGCCCTGGGGCGTTGCGATGACACCCGGCGATACCGAGCAGATGCGCGCGCCGGCCGGACCGAGGCGCAGTGCCTCCTGCCGCACGAACCGGTGCACGCCGCGCTTGGCCCAGCTGTACGCGATGCCCGAATTCTCGACGGACACGCCGAGTGTCTCGCGCATGCGCTCCAGGAACCTCTCGTCGAGCGGATCATCCAGGATCGCCAATGCCGCCGGGTCGGGCACGCTGGGATCGAGCATCGGCGACATCGACGCGAAGCACACCAGCGCCGTCCCCGTCGTGGCGAGCGGCCGCAGCGCCTCGGCCAGCCGAGCCGTGCCGATCAAGTCGACCTCGAAGATCCGGCGCCAATCCCCCATCGTCGGCGAGATGCCCGCCGCGTGCGCCACCGCACGCAGAGTGCCGAGTTCGCCTGTGTGCGCCGCGAGCCGGGCCAAACCGTCGACATCGGTGATATCGAGGACGAACGGTTCGACGCTGGCGCGCCCGGCCTGGTCCAGTTCCTCGGCCGCTGCGGTCACCGTCGCTTCGTCCCGGTCGACGAGCAGCAGCACGTCCACCGAATCGACCATGCGCTGGGCACACGAATTGCCAATCAGGCGGTACCGTCGCGCAATACGCGCTTGAGCACCTTCCCGGAAGGGGTTCTCGGCAAGGTGTCGATGCATTCGATCTCCGCGGGCACTTTGTACTTGGCCAAGCGGGTGCGACAGAAATCCTTCAGCGCCTCGGCGTCGAAGTGGCTGCCCGCACGCAGCACGACGAATGCCTTCGGTACCTCACCCCAGCGCGGATGCGGCATGCCGACGACCGCCGCCTCGACGACGTCCGGGTTCTCGTACAGCACCCGCTCGACCTCCGGGGTGGCGATATTCTCCCCGCCCGAGACGATCATGTCCTTCTTGCGGTCCTCGATGTAGAGGTAGCCGTCTTCGTCGAGACGGCCGATATCGCCGGTGTGGAACCACCCGTTGCGCAGGGCCGAGCGGGTGGCCGCCTCGTCCCGCCAGTAGCCGGAGGTCACCTTGGGCCCGCGGATGACGATCTCACCCAGTTGTCCTGCCGGAACATGGGTATCGCGCTCGTCGACGACGGCGACCTCGACATCGGCCACCGGCCGCCCGACCGAGCCGACCTTCGATCGCATGTGCTCGGCATCGTTGACGGTGTCACCGGAAACGGTTTCGGTGAGGCCGTAGGCGTCGGCGAACCAGACACCCGGAAACGCATCGGCGATCCGGTCGAGCAGCGGAATGGGCATCTTCTCACCACCGCCGGTGATGAAGCGGATCGATGAGGTGTCGCGATCGGCGATATCGGGCAGCTGCAGCAGGCCGTTCATCATCGACGGCGCCAGCCAGACATTGGTCGGGCGCAGCCGTTCGATCGCGTCCATCACCTCGGCGGCGTCGAACCGGCGGATCAGGCTCAGCCGGCCGCCGGCGTGGAAGGTGGCCAGACCCGGCAGATCCATACCGCCCACGTGGTAGAGGGGGCCGCACACCAGAGTGTTGTCCGCGGCGGTCAGCGAGAACTCGAGGATGTGCGCGAGGTTCTTCCAGGTCAGATTCTGATGCGAGATCATCACACCCTTCGGGCGCGAGGTCGTGCCCGAGGTGTACATAAGTCGTTGCAGCGCATCTGGTTCCACATCGACGACCTCGATCGTCCGGCCGATATTCGGCCCGACCAGCGCGTCGTATTCCAGCCACGACGGATCCGGTGCGGCATCCAGCGTCACGCGGTGTCGCAACAGCGGCAGCGATGGCGCCAATGCATCGATCCCCGTCGTGAACTCCGACTCCGTCACGATGGCGCCGGCGTTCGAATGCTCGAGAATGTACTGCCATTCCGCCGGAGACAACCGATAGTTCAGCGGCATGATCGCGGCGCCGATCTGATTGGCCGCGAGCATGGTTTCCACGAATTCGACCCGGTTGTACAACAGCACGGCGACGATATCGCCCGCGTCGACGCCCAGTTCACGCAGCGCGAGGGCAAGCGCATGCACTCGGCTGCGCAACTCGGCGTAGGTCAGGGCCCGATCGCCTTCGGACAATGCGATTTCGGCTGCGTATTGTTGCGCGTTCCGGTCGAACACGGCGGCGAAGTTGAACATTCAGGGCCTTCGCTGTGAAGAGGAAGCTGTAAGTTTTCTGTACCGGTCAGACTAATCAACTGTGGCGCGACAGACAACCACCGGCGACGGTTCCGCCGCATCACGGCAATGAGTAGCCGCCGTCGACGACCAGGGAATGCCCGGTTACCCAACGGGATTCATCGCCGGCGAGATAGACGACCGCGCCGGTGATGTCGGCAGGTGCGCCGAATCCGAGCGGATGCTTGGCCTCGATCGCATTCATCGCCTCGGCGGGCAGGCCGTCGTGCACAGCCGTCGGGAAGGTGCCGGGACATACGGCGTTGACCCGAATTCCCTCCTTGGCGTACTCGAGTGCGGCGACCCGGGTCAGGTGGATCACTCCAGCCTTCGAGGCGCAGTAGGGCGCGGCATACGCCCAAGCGGTCAGCCCGCTGACCGAGGCGATATTGACGATGGAGACATTCGCCTTCTTGCGCAGCGCACGGGCGACGGCGCGGATGCCATGGAAGGTGCCGGTCAAGTTGACCGACATCGTGCGCTGCCAGTCCTCGGTGGACAGATGGTGGATGCGAGCGTTCGGCGACACGATGCCCGCGGTATTCACCAGCACATCGACGGTGCCGCTGCGCTCGACTGCGGACCGGATGAGCGCGTCGAACTCGTCACCGTCGGCGACGTCGAGCCGTTCGGTTGCCACGGCAATTCCCTTGTCGTGCAATGTATCCGCCAGCGATGCCATGGCATCGACATCGAGATCGGCGAGGACGAGATCGCGAACCCCCTCCTCGGCGCAGCGCAGCGCGACCGCCGAGCCGAGCGCGCCACCCGCGCCGGTCACCACCGCGGTCTTGCCTTCGAGCCTCGAACCCATGTCGGCCTCCCAAGTCGGGACAGTGAATTAATTAGAACACTCGGTATACAAAACCAAAACCGCAAATCTGTCAAGGTTTCGCGTGCCGGCCCGGAAATGCCGAACGCCGCGTCGGACAACACGTGGTTGCCGAACGCGGCGTTCTGTCGGTGAGGTGCTAGGCGGTACTCGCTGCTGTCTGCGCCTCGACCTGCGCTTCCAGCGCATCGAGATCGCATTTGCCGTCGGCGAAGCCATTGAAGAGCGTGTGGCAGTAGGACTTCGACAGGAATTTCGCATCCCAGCGCTTATCCGGGTCCAGCCACTGATAGGTGCGGTTGTGCATATTCAGAAATTGCAGCATGGCCAGGGTCGGGTCGGCCTTGCGCAGCGATCCGTCGTCCATCGCGTCGACCAGCAGCGACCGCACGACATGCTCGACTTCTTTGCGCTTCTCGAGCATGCGAGACAGATTTTCGCCGGTCAGTTGGCGATAGTCGTGTTCGTACACCCAGATGTGGTCCAAGCGTTCGAAGATGACGTTCAGCAATTCCTCGGACAACAGCCGAAGTTTGACCAGTGGCCGCGCATCCAACTCCTGGATACGCGCGGCGACCGCCAGCAACGGATCGAGAACCCGGCCCTGGATTTCGACGAGCAGATTTTCCTTGGAGCCGATGTAGTAGTACAGCGCACCCTTGGCCAAGCCGACCGTGTCACCGATCTCGATGATCCCGGTCGCGGCATAGCCCTTTTTGGCGAACAGCGCCGCGGCCGTATCGATGATTTCCTGTCGCTTGACCTCGTAGGCGGGTCCGTGTCCTGGTGGTCGAGCCATCTCATCCCTCCCGCGGTCGCGTGCGAACCGAGTATACGCAGAGTGAACGGTCGGTAGAAACTACCGTGTGGGTGTCTGTCACGGGTGGGCGTCCAGCGATTCGCGAATCGCGGCCTCGATGCGCGCCTCGTCGGGCAGCCAGATCTGCTCCAGCGCCGGAGTGTACGGCGCGGGTGTCGCACCGGCGGTCACCCGGATCACCGGCGCGTCCAGGTACCAGAATCCCTCGCGGACCGCGCGGGCAGCCAGTTCGGCGCCGACACCGAATTCGCCGACGGCCTGATGGACGACCACCAGACGATTCGTCTTTTTCAGCGAAGTCAGGACGGTATCGAAGTCCAGTGGACTGATGGTCCGCAGGTCGATGACCTCGACCTCGATGCCCTCGGCGGACAGGCGATCGGCGACGGCGATGCAGTCGTACATCATCTTCGAATACGACACCACGGTCGCATCCACACCCGGACGTCGCACGATCGCCTTGCCGAGTGGCACAAGATGATCCGCCGACGGCTCGGGCCCCTTCTTGCCGTACAGGAGGCGGTTCTCGATGAAGATCACCGGATTGGGATCCTGGATCGCGGCCCGCAATAAACCATAGGTGTCGGCCGGAGTCGACGGCATCACCACCGTCAACCCGGGGATATGCGCGAGCAGACCCTCCAGGCTCTGGGAATGCTGACTGCCGGAGGACTTGCCCGCGCCGAACTGGGTGCGCACGACCAGGGGCATGGTCACCGCACCGCCGGTCATGAAGCGCAATTTGGCCGCCTGGTTCATCAATTGATCCAGGCAGACGCCGACGAAGTCGAAATACATCAGTTCGACGACCGGGCGGTAGCCCGCCATCGCCGCGCCCACCGCGGTCCCCATGATCGCGCTTTCGGAAATCGGGGTGTCGCGGACGCGGCCCGGGAATTTCTCGGCCAGACCGCGAGTCAAACCGTATACATTGCCGCCTTTTCCGACATCGATACCCGCCAGGAAGACGGTCGGATCGTCGTCGAGCTCGCGGGTCAGCGCATTGGTGATCGCATGCATGATCTTCAGCGTTCCGCCGGCCGGGGTGGGCGGTTCCGGGATTTCGGCACGCGGCGTGGTGACGAAATCGCCGACCGTCTCGGCGGCGGGATACGGTGCGGCGGTGGCCTGCTCGATCGCGTGCTCGATCACAGCATCGACCTCGCGCTCGACGACCGCCAGTTGCTCGGCCGGCCCGCGCCCGCGCATGGTGTCGCCGAGCAGGATCAGCGGGTCGCGCTTCTTCCATTCGGCGAGTTCTTCGGCGTCCCGGTAGCTTTCGGGATCGCCCTCGTAGTGCCCGTGCCAGCGGTAGGTGGTGGCCTCGACGATCATCGGGCCCGCGCCTGCGCGCAGCCGAGCGACGAGCTCGCGCTGTAGCGCCGCGACCTGCACCACATCGTTGCCGTCCACCCCGTGGTATTCGACGCCGTAGCCCGCCGCGCGCTCGCGCAGGGTCGCCCGGTGCTGGTCGGCCGCCGCGGAGAATTCGGAGTAGCCGTTGTTCTCGCAGAAGAAGATGACGGGCAGGTCCCACACCGCGGCCAGGTTGACCGATTCGTGGAACACGCCTTGTGCGATGGCGCCGTCGCCGAAGAAGGCGACCACCACGCCGCCGTCCCGGCGCAGCTGGGCGGCGGTACCGGCGCCGACGGCGATCGGGAGGCCCGCGCCCACAATGCCGTTCGCACCGAAGATGCCCTTGCGCGGATCCGCGATGTGCATGGAGCCGCCGCGGCCCTTACAGGTTCCGGTCTCCTTGCCCATCAGCTCGGCGAACATGCCGTCGACATCGAGGCCCTTGGCGATGCAGTGGCCGTGGCCGCGATGGGTCGAGGTCACCACGTCACGGTCGTCGAGTGGCCAGCAGGCGCCGACCGCGGAGGCCTCCTGACCGATGGAAAGGTGCAGGAATCCAGGTATCCGGCTGTCGCGGTAAAGCCGGGCGGCGTGCTCTTCGAACCGCCGAATCGTCAGCATTCTCCGGTACATCTCGGTCAGCGTCGCCGCATTCCCCAAGTCCGTTGTCCGCAAGTTGGATTCAGTCATTGTCATGGTTTCTCACCGATCGCTCGACGGCCTCGCACTCGGTGCGACTGTTGACGTGCGGCACCGACAGTCAATATTATACCGAGTGTTCGAAAAAACAAGAGTCGCTGTTGGCGACCAGATGACAGGACGGACTCGCTATGGATCTAGACCTGCCCGTCGAGGCGATCGAGCTACAGAAGCTGTGCCGTGACTTCGCCGAACGGGAGATCGAGCCGCACGCCGAGTCCTGGTCGGAGCAGGAACGATTCCCGTCCGAGGTCTTTTTGAAAATGGGCGAGTTGGACCTGACCGGGCTGCTCGTCGCACCGGAGTACGGCGGCACCGATGCCGGGTTCGTCTCCTACGTGGCCGCGATGGAGATGATCGGCGCGGCGGATCAGTCACTGGCCGCCTGCTGGAACGCCCACTCCACCATCGCCTCACTCCCCCTGGCCACTTTCGGCACCGCGCAACAGAAGGCCGAATGGCTGACGCCGCTCGCGAGCGGTACCCATATCGGCGCCTTCGGACTGACGGAACCGACCGCGGGTTCGGATGCGGCAGGCATCCGGACCACTGCAAAGCGTGACGGCGACGGATGGCTCGTCAACGGCACCAAAATGTTCATCACCAATGCGGGCACCGAGATCAGCCTCGGTGTCACGATTCTCGCGGTGACCGGTACCGACGACGACGGAACCAGAAGGTACGGAACGTTTTTCGTGCCCACCGGCACGCCGGGCTACAGCCTCGGCCATCCGATGAAGAAGCTCGGCTGGCATGCGATGGATTCGCGGGAACTGATCTTCGACGATTGCTGGATCCCGGGCGAGAACCTGATCGGCGACGAGGGCAACGGGCTGCGGCAGTTCCTCGATGTGCTCGACGGTGGCCGCATCAGCGTCGCCGCATTGGCACTGTCACTGGCCCAAGAGGCGCTCGATCTCGCGGCGACCCACGCGTCCCAGCGCGAGCAGTTCGGCAAGACACTCTCCGCGTTCCAGGCGGTACAGCACAAGCTCGCCGATATGGCCACCGAGGTCGAAGCGGCCCGCGCCCTCGTCTACCGCGCCGCATGGCTCGCCGACCAGGGCAGGCCGTTCGGCCAGGCGGCGGCCATGGCCAAGTTGTACGCCTCCGAGGTGGCCAATCGCGTGGCCAGCGCCAGCGTGCAGATCCACGGCGGGTACGGCTACATGCGCGAGTCGAAGATCTCGCGCTTCTATGCCGATGCCAAGATCCTCGAAATCGGCGAGGGCACCAACGAGATTCAGCGCAATGTGATCGCGCGATATGTGGCGCGCTCGGCGCGAGCCTGAAAGCGGCGGGTGGGCAGCCGACCACTGCCCACCCACCCGGTCAGAAGGTCGGCAACTGGGGACGCTTCTTGACGTAACCACCCGCGTCGACGCGCATCTGCATGCCGGTGACCCAGCGGGATTCCTCGGAAATCAGAAAGAGCACGGCGTCGGCGATGTCCTCCGGCTCGACGTAGGGGTTACCCATGCCGGTGGTCGCGGGGAAGGAAACCAAGGCGTCCTCGCGCGTCGGATTCTCCAGATCGGGCCGGAACGAGCGGTACATCAGCTCGTTGTTGAGCATGTCGGTATTGACGTTCGTCGGGTGTACCGCATTGGCCCTGATCTGCCGGGATGCCAGCACGGTCGCGAGATCGTGGATGAAGGCGGCGACGGTGCGCTTGGCGAAGGAGTAACCGAGACCCCCGGGACCGTTGGCCGGATTGTCGACGCTCGCGGGAATCAGTGCCGCGAGCGATCCGGTCGCGACGATCGAGGCACCGGCCCGCAGATGCGGCAGGGCGGCCTCGACGGCATGGACCACGCCGTTGAAGTCGACGGTGATGGCATCGATGAAGGCCAGCGCACTGTCCTGCGGCCCCAGCGGGGCGATGCCGGCTTGTGCGACCACGCCGTCGAGCCGACCGAACTCGGCCACGCCCTCGGCCACCGCCGCCTTCAGCGCGGCGGGATCGCGCACATCGGCCTTGCGGGCGACAATGCGTCGCCCGAGTTTGTCCACCAGGCGGGCGGTTTCGTCGAGATCGTCCTGACTCGCCAATGCATAGCCGTTGGTGGCGATGTTCTCGCACAGATCTACGGCGATGATGTCGGCGCCCTCTTCCGCAAGCCGCAGCGCGTGCGCGCGCCCCTGGCCGCGGGCGGCTCCGGTAATGAAGACGACTTTGTCCTGTACTCGACCCATCGTGGGTTTTCCTTCCATCGACTCTCGCGGCGCGGCGGGACTCCTCGAATATGGGCGCGGCGCTACTCCGGCGCTGCCGTGGACACGGCGCGGCCGCACGATCCCGGCGAGCCGGTGCCATGAGCATAGTGAGTTCCACCGGAAATGGGTAGACTGAATATTGACTGACTAGTTGACTAAGGCACAGTTTCCGCTGAGTGAGAAGTAATCAGGTGTACACAATAAACCGAGTGATATAGAGTTTGTGGGCCAGCACACAGCTGGCTTGCGGCTCTGCACTGCGTGTGTCGAGGGCGGAGCAAGCCCCCTGCGGGAGGCGGTTCCCCGGCGCGCGGCGATCTGGACGAGGGAGCACAACGATGCCATTGCAGCCATGGATGAAGCTGCTGTCGACCGATGACCACCTGATCGAGCCCCCGCGGCTGTGGGTGGACCGGTTGCCCGCGAAGTACCGGGAGGCCGGTCCGCGGATCGTGGAGCAGACTCGAGAGGGCAACGCCGCACCGGCGGAGGTGTGGACCTATGAGGGTCGCATCTACCCCTACATCGGCCTGAATGCCGTGTCGGGCAAGAACCCCGAGGAATTCGGCACCGAGCCGACGCGCTACGACGAGATGATCCCGGGCTGCTACGACCCGAAGGCCCGGCTGCGCGATATGGACCTCGACGGCGTCTGGGGCGCGCTGTGCTTCCCATCATTCCCGCGCTTCGCGGGCACGGTATTCCTGGAGGGCCAGGACAAAGCACTCGCGCTGCTGTGTGTACAGGCGTGGAACGACTTCGTGCTCGACGAGTGGTGCACGGCCGGTCCGGCCGACCGCCTCATCCCACTGAGCATTCTGCCGCTGTGGGATGTGCAGGCGTGCGTCGCGGAGATCCACCGCGTCGCGGCCAAGGGCTCGAAGGCGATCTCTTTCCCGGAGAATCCGGCGCCATTGGGATTGCCGTCCTTCTACAGCGATTACTGGGATCCGATGTTCTCCGCGCTCGAGGAAACCGATATGCCGCTATGCCTGCACTTCGGCACCTCGGGCAAACCACCGAAAACCTCCGAGGATGCCCCGTTCGCGGTGACTATCTCGCTGTTCGGCTGCAACTCCATGTTCGCGACCGCGGACCTGTTGTTCTCGCCGGTGTTCCACCGGCACCCCAGGCTGAAGGTCGGTCTGTCCGAAGGCGGCATCGGGTGGATGCCCTACATGTTGGAGCGGATGGACGGAACGTGGGAGCGGCACCGCTTCTACCAGAACATCAATCAGGAAGTGCGGCCCTCGGACCTGTTCAAGAAGCATTTCCACGGCTGCTTCATCGACGACCGGTTCGGCATCGAGGTGCGCCACCACATCGGCGTCGAGCGCATCACCTGGGAATGCGACTACCCGCACTCGGACTCGTACTGGCCCAAGAGCCGTGCCTACGCGGCCGAAGTGCTCGCCGACGTACCGGATGACGAAGTGCACGCGATGGTCGAGCTCAACACCCGTCGGCTCTACAACCTGCCCGCATGAGTCGCAAGCCCGAGTCGGAGCGCTCCGACTGGACGGAACTGGATCTGCTCACCCGCGAGGAGGCTTACGGCCGCCTGCAGGAGGAGATCGGCGAGGTGCAGGCGCGGCTGCCCGAACTCGGTGCGGCCGACGCCGCCGAGCGTGAACTGCTCGAGACCCGGCTGCGCGCGCTGCGCGAGGCCGCAGCCGATCTACTCGGCTCCTGACCGGCCACATCGGTCAGGTACGCGGAAAGCATTGCACAACAAAGGAACTGAGGTTGGTATGGGGCGTGTAGAGGGCAAGGTCGCACTCATCACCGGAGCTGGGCGCGGCCAGGGGCGCTCGCATGCGGTGCGGCTGGCGGAAGAGGGGGCCGCCGTCGTGATCACCGATGTCTGCCAGGAGATCAGCCAGGCGCTGCCCTATCCGCTGGCGACGAAGGAACAGCTCGAGGAGACCGCGAAGCTGGTCGAGGCCGTCGGCGGCCGGTGCGTCACCCTGCAGGCCGACGTGCGCTCGCTCAGCGATATGCGGGCCGCGGTCGACGCGGCGACGGCCGAATTCGGTCACCTCGACACGATTGTCGCCAATGCCGGGGTGATGAGTGCCGGTCGCGCGTGGGAATTGTCCGAGGAGGAGTGGGACGTCACCATGGACGTCAACCTCAAAGGTGTCTGGAACACCGTGCGTGCCGCGGTGCCCGGCATGATCGCCGCCGATGCGGGCGGATCGATCATCATCACCAGCTCGGCCGCGGGTATCCGGGGCCATGTGCCCTACGCCCATTATGTGGCGAGCAAGCACGGTGTGGTCGGCCTGATGAAGGCGCTGTCCAATGAGCTTGCCAAGCACCGGATCCGGGTGAACACCGTGCATCCCACCGGCGTCAGCGACACCGGCATCACGGTGGGCGTGCCGATGGAGGAGCTGAAGGAACGCGAGCCACTGTTCGCGCTGGCCGCGATGAATACGCTGCACACGCACGTCGAGCCGCGGGATATCTCGAATGCCGTGCTGTTCCTCGCTTCCGACGAAGCGCGGTACGTGACGGGACTGCAGTTCACCGTCGACGCGGGGTCGACCACCAAACCGTGAGCGAGCGAACAATAGACGCAGCCACATTCGTGGGAGCCGGACTCGTCGACCGGGTTCGTGATATCGCGGACGCCGACGTCGTCGTCAGCTGTCTGTTCAGTGATGCCCAGGTGCTCGAGGTGCTGCCCGAAGTCGTGGGAGCCATGCGCGCGGACGCGATTCTCATATCGCACACCACCGGGACGCCGGCGACGCTGAGTCGCCTCGACGAGTTCGCACATACCGGCAAGGCCGCGATCGTGGACGGACCGTTCAGTGGGACAGCGGATTCGGCGCGCGCCGGACGGCTCGTGGTCTACCTCGGCGGCGACCCCGACCATGTGGCGACGGCACGTCAGGTGGTGGGCGCCTATGCCGATCCCGTCATCACGACGGGTGCGCGTGGTACGGCGTTGCTGGTGAAGCTGCTCAACAATCTGCTGTTCGCGACGATCTCGCAGGTGACATTGCGTGGTCTCGCGGCGGGTCGATCGGTGGGTATCGAGGACAGCGCCTTGCTCGAAGTCCTCGCGGTCAGCGCCGGTGGCAGCAATGCGGGGCGTCATATCGCCGCCGTCGGCAGTCCCGACCAGTATGCCGAAACCGTCAGTCCTTTCCTGCGCAAGGATCTGGCGGCCTGCCGGGAGGTCGCGGCCGAAGTGGGCGTCGACCTCTCGGAACTGCTGGCCATCGCCTATGCCGGGCCGATGGATCTCAGCGAAATCTCTCCTTTCGAGAACGGAGTTGTTCGATGAAGATCACGATCGACAGTTCGCTGTGTTCCGGACACGCCCGGTGCGCGGCCGCGGCACCGGAGTTGTTCGAACTCGATGACGACGGTTACGCACTGCCTTTCGCGGGTGAGGTACCCGCGGATCTCGAGAACGCGACGCGCGAGGGCGAAATGGCCTGTCCGGAGCGCGCCATCACCATCGAGTGACAACGTTGCCAGACTCGGCGCCCCGTCGAGAACCTGCCGCAGGTCTCTGGACGGGGCGCTCGTGCTCCCGCTAGGCGTTGTTGAGGTACGCGAGTACCGCGAGCACCCGACGATGCCCGCTATCTGTCGTCGGCAGGCCGAGCTTCTGGAAGACATTGCCGATGTGCTTGCTCACCGCGCGTTCGGTGACGACGAGTGTCTCGGCGATGGTCGCGTTGTCGTGTCCGGCCGCCATCAATTCGAGCACCTCGCGCTCCCGCGGAGTCAGCGAGTCCAGGGGCGAATTCCGGCGGCGGGTGAGCAGTTGGCTCACCACTTCCGGGTCGAGTGCGGTGCCGCCCGCCGCGACCCGGTCCAGTGCCTCCAGGAATTCGTCGACGCGCCCCACCCGATCCTTGAGCAGATAGCCGACCCCGCTGGCCCCGCCGCCGAGCAATTCGGCGGCATAGGACTCCTCGACGTACTGCGAGAGCACGAGCACCGGCAATCCGGGCAATTCCTTGCGCGCGGCCAGTGCGGCGCGCAGACCCTCGTCCCGGAAGGCCGGTGGCAGCCGGACATCGAGTACCGCGATATCCGGGCGGTGGGTGAGCAATGCGGGCAGAATCTCCGGTCCGCTGCCCGCCACGGCCACGACCTCGTGTCCGGCCGAGGTCAGTAACAGGACGAGTCCTTCCCGTAACAGGGCATTGTCCTCGGCCATCACCACGCGCACGGCAATTCCACCTCGATTTCGGTAGGGCCCCCGACGGGGCTTGTCACAGAAAAGGTTCCGTCGAGCGCGGCGACCCGACGCTGCATGCCGAGCACACCGGACCCTGTCGCCTCAGCACCGTTGCCCCGCAGCATATCCTCGACTCCGCCCCGACCCTCGTCGCAGACCGACACGCGTAAACCGTGGTGTATCCGGATGATTCGGACCTCGGCGCGCTCGGACCCGCTGTGTTTGGCCACATTGGTCAATGCCTCGGCGACGACGAAATATGCCGCGGCCTCCACCGCCGCCGGAGCGCGCGGCCCCTGCGACACCTCGTCCACGTCCACGGTGACGTCGAGACCGCTATCGGTCGCGAGTGCCAGGATGGCTCCGGCCAGGCCGCGATCGGTGAGGATCGGCGGATGGATCACCCGCACGATGTGGCGCAGTTCGGTCATCGCTTCCTCGGTCAGCTGCTGTGCCTCGTCGAGCAGCTTGCGCGCGTTCGCGGGATCGCGGTCCAGCGCGCGTTTCGCCAGACCGATCCGCATGGACAGCGATACCAACCGCGCCTGCGTGCCGTCGTGCAGATCGCGTTCGATCCGGCGCAGTTCGGCGCCGTGCGCGGCGATCGCACTGGCTCGGGTCTGCGTCAGCTCGTCGACCCGGGCCGCGAGCCACGCCTTGGGCGGGGGTCGCAGCAACGACCGCGACCATTCGGCGTCCAAATCGGCCAGTCGACCGATCAGTGGGAGTACCAATGCTTTTCGGCCGAGCAGACCGCACCACACGCCGTCGATGGGTAGGCCGATCAGCCACAGCGGTATCGCCAGGTAGGCCAGGGCGCCGTAGAAGTAGTAGGCCAGCATCCAGCGCAGGTCGGCGAGCGTCGTCGGGTCGCGCACGACCGCGCGCAGGCTCTGCCGTAGCGGGCCGCTGATCGGCGAATACGCCTCCGGGACGGGGCGGCCGGTCCATACCGCCACCTGGCGCCGCTTGCTGCCCGCGAACTGGCGCACCAGCTGGACCGTCACCGGCACCATCCCGATACCGATCAGTGACAGCGCACCGGCCAGCGTCAGCAACAGCATCGAGATGAACAGGTACGAGCCGAAGGCCAGCGCCGCGGCGTTGGCCAGCTGCACGGTTGCCCGCGCCGCCTGTCGCACCGTTTTCCGCATGTGACCAGGCTATGCGACGCGGTCCGCGCTGACGGTGTAGCGCGGTACCGCCGACGGGTGTAGCCAGGTACACCCCTACTTCGGGACCGCGCTCCCTCGTTGCGACGAGCGGCAGACGGAATCGTTTACGCCAGACGTTAACCGGCTCCGATCTCGAAGGAATCGCCATGAAGTCCGTACAGACGCTGCTCTCCGCGAAGCCCACCCTCTGGTTCCTGTTCTTGTTCAACCTCGCCATCGCGCTGGCGGCCGGCTTCGAACCGGTGGCCGAGGGCCTCGGCCTCGAGGGTGTCCAGCAGACAGTCACCTGCGTCGGCATGGGTCTGGTCTCGCTGGGTGCGGGCGCTGCCCTGCTGCGCAGGCGCCTGCAGCTCGTCTGAGCCGAACCACGAGAACTACGAAAGGGAGTCAGCCATGTATGTACCCGAGAGCGTACTGGTAGTCGGCGCCTCGGCGGCCGGACTGTCCACGGCGGAAGCCTTGCTGCGCAACGGATATCAGGGCAGTATCACCGTCCTCGGCGCCGAACCCGAACTCCCCTACGACCGGCCGCCGCTGTCGAAGCAGATCCTGGCCGGCGCCTGGGAAGCCGAGAAGGCGCAACTGCGCCCCACCACGCATCTGGCCGCGATGCCGATGGACCTGGTCCTCGGCGAGACCGCGGTGGCACTCGACCCGGTGAACCACATCGTGCACGCCGAATCCGGACTGTCCGTACAGGCCGACGCCGTCGTGATCGCCACCGGGGTGCGCGCCCGCACCCTGCCCGGCGCGGACGCCCTGGCCGGCGTGCACGTGCTGCGCACCCTCGAAGACGCCGTCGCCCTGCGTGCGGACCTGCTGCGCGCCACTCGGCTCGTGGTCGTCGGCGAAGGCGTGCTGGGCTCCGAAATCGCCGCCACCGCAAGGACTATGGGTCTGGACGTGACCGTGGTCGGTCCACTGTTGGCCCCCATGGCCGGACAGCTCGGCCCGGTGATCGCACCGCTGCTCGGCGACCTGCACACCGAACGCGGGGTGCGGTTGCGGCTCGGCACCGGAGTCGGTGAGTTCATCGACGACGGCGGCCGCGTCGGTGGCGTGCGGCTGGACACCGGTGCGGAACTGCCCGCCGATGTCGTGGTGGTCGCGGTCGGCGCGGTCCCGGCGACCGATTGGCTGGCCGACAGCGGACTGACGCTGGACAACGGCGTGGTGTGCGACTCCTATTGCCGTGCGGCCCAAGGCATTTACGCCGCAGGCGACGTCGCCCGCTGGCACGACGACCACGCGGGCGGCCTGGTCCGGATGGAAAACCGCACCAACGCCACCGAACAGGCCGCCGCGGTCGCCGCCAATCTGCTCGGCGCCGAACAGCGCTACACCCCGGTCCCCTACTTCTGGACAGATCAGTTCGACACCAAGATCCAGGTCCACGGCACCCTCCCGACCGGAGCGGCCGTGGAGATCGTGGACGGTTCCACCGAAGCGCGCAGATTCGTCGCCCGCTACACCCTCGACGGCCGGGTCACCGGCGTCGTCGGCTGGAACATGCCCAAACAGACCCGCCTGCGCGGGCAGGAAATCATCGACGCCCGGTCGGTCGCGACCAGCCGGCACTGACAGCGAGGAGCATCCCATGAAGGTCACCATCGACGAAGACAAGTGCGTCGCCTGCGGGCAGTGCGTCGCCGTCGCCCCCGATGTCTTCGACCAGCGCGACGAGGACGGCATCGTCATCCTGCTCGACGCGAACCCGCCCGCGGAACTGGCCGCCGACGTCCGGGAGGCCACCGCGGTCTGCCCGGCGCTGGTCATCACCATCCAGGAATAACCGTCCGCGAGAGGAAAACCCATGTCCGAGTCCATAATTTCCGCGGACCTGCCCGAATTCCCGATGGCACGCACCGCGGGCTGCCCGTTCGGGCCGCCGCAGCGGCAGCGCGAACTGCAGGCCGCGAAACCGCTGTCCCGCGTGCGGATCTGGGACGGGAGCACACACTGGTTCGTCACCGGCCACGCCGAACAGCGGGTGGTCCTGTCCGACCCGCGGTTCAGCGCCGACGAACGTCGTCCAGGATTCCCCCATCAGAACCTGGGCATGGCCGAAACCGTCGACCGTCGCCCGCTGACCATCTTCAACTCGGATGCACCGGAACACAGCCGGTTCCGCAGGCTGATGACATTTCCCTTCACCGTCAAGCGAGTCGAGGCGCTGCGGCCGGCGATCCAGCAGATCACCGATGACCTGATCGACGATATGTTGGCGGGCCCGAACCCGACCGACCTGGTCACCGCGCTGGCGCTGCCCCTGCCGTCGCTGATGATCTGCGAATTGCTCGGCGTCCCTTATGAAGACAAGGAGTTCTTCCACCGGCACGCGGGCGTCGCCGTCGACCGGAATGCCACGCCGGAAGAGAACGCTCGCTCGTCCACCGAAATTCTGGATTACCTCGCCGCGCTCGTCACCGCACGCATGGATTCTCCTGGCGAGGGCTGGATCTCCGAACTCGCCGAGCGGGTCGCGGCCGGGGAGGTCACCGTGCACGAGGCCGCGCAGATGGGCGTCGTATTGCTCATCGCCGGACACGACACCAGCGCGAATATGATCGCCCTCGGCACCCTCGCGCTGTTGCGGAATCCGGAGCAGCTCGCGGTATTTCGCGACAGCGACGATCCGAAGGTCATCGCGGGCGGCGTCGAGGAGATGCTGCGCTATCTGTCCATCGCCCAGCACGGACTACGCCGAATCGCGGTGGAAGATATCGAGGTCGGCGGAGAGGTCATCAGCGCGGGCGACGGCATCGTTGTGCCGCTGCCCGTTGCCAATTGGGATCCGGATGTCTTCCCCGAACCCGAATCGCTCGATCTGCACCGACAGGCGCGCCAACATCACGCCTTCGGGTTCGGCATCCATCAGTGCGTCGGTCAGCAGTTGGCCCGGGTGGAACTGCAGGTCGTCTACGGCACGCTCTACCGCCGCATTCCCACCCTCCGGCTGGCCACCACCTTCGATGACATCGAATTCAAAGAAGACCACTTCGCCCACGGCGTCCATGCTCTACCGGTCACCTGGTAGCACACGAAAGGTATTGATCACCATGACAAAGGAACTGATGGGCAAGGTTGCCATCGTCACCGGCGGCGCATCGGGAATCGGGCGCACGACCGTCGACAAATTCGTCGAAGAGGGCGCTCGCGTCGTCATCGCGGATATCAACTCCGAACAGGGTGCCGCCGTCGCCGCCGAGTACGGGCCCGAGGTGCTGTTCAAGCAGACCGATGTCGCGGATTCCGCGCAGATCGAAGAGCTGATCGCCTACACGGTGGCGCAGTTCGGCGGACTGGACATCATGTTGAACAACGCGGGTATTCCGACCGTGATGTACCCCCACTTCCTCGACGATCCGCTCGACGACTTCCAGCGGGTGATGGCCGTCGATCTGCTCGGCGTCATGCTCGGCACCCAGCACGCGGCCCGGTATATGGCCGCCAACGGCGGCGGCTCGATCATCAACACGACTTCCATCGGCGGCATCCAGGCGGGCGCCGGCGAGGCGACCTATCGCGCGGCGAAGGCCGGTGTCATCCACTTCACCAAATGTGCCGCCATCGACCTCGCAGCCCACGGCATTCGGGTCAATTGCATTGCGCCGGGCGCGATTCCGACCCCGATCATGCGCAGCACCCTCGCCCATCTCACCGACGGCGAAGATATGACGCAGCAACTGCGCGAGGTCATCAAGACCATCCGACCGCTGCGGCGCGAGGGCTCGGCGACCGATATCGCCGAGGCGACCGTGTTCTTGGCCGGTGACCGATCCGGCTACATCACCGGCACGATATTGCCGGTCGACGGCGGCATCGTCGCGGGCCAGGCGATGAATGCCCTCGCCGATATCGTGGAATCCCGCGCCAACGCCCTCACGGCGTGACCCGCTTCGCACAGGGGTGGCACCAGTGGTGCCACCCCTGTGCGATGCGGTTCAGCCCGCGGTTAAATCGAGCACGATCTTTCCGGTGGTGCGGCGTTCGGCCACATCGGTCAACGCGGTAGCGATATCGGCGAGCGAATGGACCTGGGATACGAGCGGGCGCATCCCGTCGCGAACCATCGCGGCGAGCGCGCGATCACCCACTGCCACAGCTTCTTTGGCGTACTGGCGCAACATCCGGATCTCGAAGCCCCGCACGGTCGCTTCTTTGAGCAGTACGAGATTCAGCGGAATGCTGGGAATCTTCCCGTCGGCGTAACCGACCGTGACGAACCGGCCACCGCGCCGCAGTCCGCGCAGGGCGGCCTCCGAGTAGTCACCGCCGACCGGGTCGATCACCAGGTGGACACCTTCGCCGCCGGTCACTTCGCGCAACCGCTTCTTCAGATCCGCACGGACATAATCGATTCCGGCCTCGGCACCGAGCTTGCGCGCGACCACGAGCCGATCCTCGCTCGACGCGGCCGCGACCATATGCAACCCCAGCCGGGTGCCGACATCGACGGTGGCCGTGCCGACTCCGCCCGCGGCACCGAGCACGACCGCCCACTCCCCCGCTTTTGCCTCGCCGATGGTGACCAGCGAGTGGTAGGCGGTGGCGTAGGTGACGTGGAACGCGGCGGCATGGACCATATCGAGACCGTCCGGAATCGGGCGCAAACCCGCGGCGGGCGCCACGACCTGTTCTGCGAACGCACCGCCCATCACCGCTCCGGCCACCGACGAACCCACCGGCGGGCCGGACACGCCTGGACCCAAAGCTGTTACAACACCGGCGAATTCACTTCCGGGGGTGAAGGGCAGCGGTAGGGATACCTGATATTTGTTCGCGATGAGCAGTACATCCGGGTAGTTGACCGCAGCGGCATGCACCCGGATCAACACTTCGCCGGGACCGGGCTGAGGATCGTCGAGCTCGACGACCGAGAGTCCGCCTGGCGCACCGTATTCGGTGCAGCGCGCCGCCCTCATCGGGTCCTCCCGACAGATGGCATCGCCGGATCGCGCGGCAAGCCGAGCACCTGTTCGGCGATCGTATTGCGTTGGATCTCCGCGGTTCCCGCACCGATCGTCGAGGCCCGGGTGCGCAGGAAGCCCCACACCCAGCGTCCGCGCTGCACGGCGTGCGGATCGCGGCGGCCGAGCACACCGTAGGCGCCGAGCATATCGACGGCGAATTCGTGCAGGTCCTGTTCGAAGGTCACGATGAACAGCCGCGATGTGGACGATGCGGGCCCAGGCTCCCCCTTGGCCATGATGTCGGCGATTGTGCGCATCCCGGTCAACCGCATGATCGATACCCGGATGTCGAAGTCCGCCAATCGATCACGCACCAGTGGATCCGCGGTCGCCCCACGCTCGTGCGCCAGCTCGATCAGCTCGTCGAGTACGCGACGGTACATCGCGGCCTGGTTCATCGCCCCGGCCGCGCGCTCATGCCCCAGGCTGGTGCGCACCAGCGGCCACCCGCCGCTTTCCGTGCCGATCCGATTGGCGACCGGCACCCGCACATCGCTGAAGAAGATCTCGCAGAAATGCGCGTCGCCGGTCAGGTCGCGCAGCGGCCGCACGCTCACCCCGGGCGCGTGCGCATCGATCAGCAGATAGCTGATTCCCTCCTGCCGCGATCCCGGCGGGCCGGTGCGGACCAGGGTGAAGATGATGTCGGCGATATCGGCCGCGCTGTTCCACACCTTCTGCCCGTTGACCACATATTCCGCGTCGGGATCATCGGGACCACCGCCCTCGAGCCGCGCCGAGGTGCGCAGCGCGGGCAGATCCGATCCGGCGCCCGGCTCGGAATAGCCCTGCGCCCAAACCATGTCGCCGCGCAACATCGGAGCCAGGAAGCGCTGCTTCTGCTCGGCCGTGCCGTATTTGATGATCGTCGGTGCGGCGATGCCGAGCCCGGTCCCCAGCGGACCCGGGACCCGGGCCCGCGCGTACTCCTCCTGGTAGATCACCTGGCGGCCGAAGCTCAGGCCCATCCCGCCGTATTCCCGCGGCCAGCTCGGACCGGCGTATCCGGCGTCGAAAAGCGTTGCCAGCCAAGCCTTCTGCCAGGCCAGCCGCTCGGCCGGATCCTTGGGCCGACGGCCGGGATGATGGTCGGTCAGGAATGCCCGCAGCCGCGCCCGGAACTGCTCATCGGTCTCGACCTGTTCCTCGGTGAACGTGAGAGTCACCTGGCTCCTCCATGGTTGCGATCGATGCGGCGGTCAGCGCGGTGCCATGCGGATGGCGCCGTCGAGCCGGATGGTCTGGCCGTTGAGGTAGGGGTTCTCCAGCATCTCGACGGCGAGACGGGCGTAGTCGTCACCGTCACCGAGGCGCTTGGGATGCGGCACCGTGGCGGCCAGACCTTCGCGGATGTCATCGCGCAGCCGGGCGAGCATGGGGGTGTCCATGATGCCCGGCGCGATGGTGTTCACCCGAATCTGCCAGCTGGCCAGATCCCGGGCTCCGACCAAGGTGATACCGTGCACGCCCGCCTTGGAGGCGGTGTAGGAGGTCTGTCCGATCTGGCCGTCGAATGCGGCGACCGATGCGGTGAGGACGATGGCACCGCGGTCGCCGTCGACGATCTCGTTCGCCGCCATGCGGGCGGCGGCCAGGCGCAGCACGTTGTAGGTGCCGATCAGATTGATCCGCACGACCTCGGCGAAGGTCGCCAGGTCACCGGGGTTGCGATCGCGGTCGATGATCCGGACCCGGTCGCCGCCGCGGCCCGCGCAGTGCACGACGAAACGCAGCGGACCGCTCTTTTCGGCGGCATCGAGGGCGGCGGAGATCTCGGCCTCGTCGGTCACATCCGCGCGCACGAACTGTGCCGCGTCGCCGAGTTCGGCGACGGCCTTGGCGCCCTGCTCCTCGGAGATGTCGGCGAGGACGACGCGGCCGCCGCGGTCGATGATCCGACGCGCGGTGGCCAGGCCGAGCCCGGAGGCGCCACCGGTGACCAGCGCCGAGGAACCGTCGATGTACATACCAAACTCCTTATAAGCCAAGGGATTTACTGATGATGGTCTTCATGACCTCGCTGGTGCCGCCGTAGATGCGGCTCACCCGCGCGTCGGCGTAGAGCCGGGCGATCGGGGATTCGAGGATGTAGCCGTAGCCGCCGTGCAGTTGCAGGCAGCGGTCGACCACACGGCCCTGCATCTCGGTGCAGAACAGCTTGGTCTTGGCCGCGTCGACGGGACTCAGGTCGCCGGCGACCAATGCTGTGATGGCCGCGTCGAGCATGGTCTGGGCGGCCTCGACCTCGGCGGCGATGGCCGCGAGTTCGAATTTGGTGTTCTGGAAGTGCGCGACCGGTTTACCGAATACGGTCCGGTCACGGACGTAGGTGATAGTCATCTCGAGCGCGGCCCTGGCCTGCGCGACCGCGCCGACCGAGATGGCCAGCCGCTCCTGTGCCAGATTGCGGCCGAGGTAGGAGAACGCCTCGCCTTCGGCGCCGAGCAGATTGGCGACGGGGACGCGCACATCGGCGAAGGACAGCTCGACGGTGTCCTGCACGGTGAGACCGAGCTTGTCGAGTTTGCGTCCGACGGTGAAGCCCGGCATCCCCTTCTCCACTACCAGCAGGGAAAGGCCCGCGCGGCGATTGTCCGGATCGGTGCTGGTCCGCGCGACGACGATGACCAGGTCGGCGTGGTAGCCACCGGTGATGAAGGTCTTGGCTCCGTTGAGCACGTAGTGGTCGCCGTCGCGAACCGCCTTGGTCGCGACGCCCGCCAGATCCGAGCCCGTACCCGGTTCGCTCATCGCGATCGCGGTGTAGAGCTCACCCGAGGCAAGGCCCGGGAACCAGCGGGACCGCTGGGCGTCGTCGGCCAGGCCGAGGAAGTACGGAACGACGATGTCGAGGTGGGTGCGCAGGCCACCGAGCGTCACGCCCGCCCGTGCGCACTCCTCCTGGAGCACCACGTTGTAGCGGTAGTCGTCCTGACCCCCGCCGCCGTATTCCTCCGCGATGGCGGTGCCGATGATGCCGAGCTTGCCCAGCGAGGTGAACAGCTCGCGGGGAACGAGGCCCGCCTCGCGCCACTGCTCGTACTCCGGGACCACCTCGCGGGCGAGGTAGTCGCGGACCAGGAGGCGGAAGTCCTCATGATCCTGGGTGAACAGCGTCCGGCGCATCCGGTTACCTCCTCGTGGCAAGCGCGTCGCGATGGCCGCCAAGGGCCGCCGCGCCGAATTCAGTATACGCATTCATTCGTAAAATTAGCCAAATTAAGTATACTGTTCTGAATCGAGCGGCCCGAGAGCGGCGCCGATCGACGGCCAGTGCGAAGGAGAAGATGTGTCGGACGAAGTGCTTGTGGAGCGCCGCGGCGCGGTCCAGGTCATAACGATCAATCGCCCGACGGCGAAGAACGCGCTCAATGCCGGCGTCGCGGCCGGGGTGGCCGCCGCGGTCGACGAGCTCGACCAGTCGGACGAGTTATGGGCGGGCGTGCTCACCGGCGCAGGCGGGACGTTCTCGTCCGGAATGGATTTGAAGGCGTGGCTGCGCGGTGAGAGCCCCGCGATCGAAGGCCGTGGCCTGTGCGGAATCACGATGACGCCACCGCGCAAACCGCTGATCGCCGCGGTCGAGGGCTGGGCCGTCGCCGGCGGCTTCGAACTGCTGCTGGCCTGCGATCTCGTGGTCGCGGCCCGCACCGCGCGCGTCGGTGTGCCCGAGGTGAAGCGGTCGCTGGTCGCGCGTGGCGGCGCCGCGCTGCTGCTGCCGCGGCGGGTGCCGTACGCGATCGCATTGGAGTTGCTGCTGACCGGTGATCCGATCGGCGCCGAGCGGGCGGCCGAGATCGGCCTGGTCAATCGGCTCACAGAGGAGGGCGGCGCGCTCGAGGGTGCCTTGGCGCTCGCCGAAACGATTACGGCGAACGGACCTTTGGCGATCGCGGCGACCAAAGAGATCGCCCGTTCCAGCTCCGACTGGACCCTGGAGGAGGGCTGGGCCAAGCAGGTCGACATCGCACAGCCGGTGTTCTCCTCCGCCGACGCCGTCGAAGGTGCCACCGCCTTTGCGGAAAAGAGGGCACCGATCTGGAAAGGTCGCTGATGTCCGGCGGACCGCTGGCGGGCTGCCGGGTGGTCGAGCTCGGCGGCATCGGCCCCGGTCCCTTCGCCGGGATGTTCCTCGCCGATCTCGGTGCCGAGGTCGTCCGAGTGGATCGACCGGAACGCGCCGATGAGCCGGACGCGAGCGGCCCGGCCAATGTGACCGATCGCGGGAAGCGATCGGTGGTGCTCGATCTCAAGCACCCGTCGGGTCCGGCCGCACTGCTCGACCTGATCGAGCGTGCCGACGTATTGATCGAAGGATTTCGTCCCGGCGTCACCGAGCGTCTCGGTATCGGGCCGCACGAATGCCTGGCTCGCAACCCCCGGCTGGTCTACGGCCGGATGACCGGTTGGGGTCAGGAAGGCCCGCTGGCCGCCGCGGCCGGGCACGATATCGGTTATATCGCCCTTACGGGGGCGCTGGGTGCGATCGGGTCCGCGGGCGGGCCACCGCAGATCCCACTCAATCTGGTCGGCGATTTCGGAGGCGGCGGTTGCTATCTGGTGATCGGAGTGCTTGCCGCGCTGTATGCCGTCGAGCGGACCGGCCGCGGCCAGGTCGTCGACGCGGCCATCGTGGACGGCACCGCGCATCTGCTCGCGAGCACCTTCGCCAAACTCGCGCGTGGCGCGTGGACCGACGAGCGCGGGGTCAATCAATTGGACGGCGGCTGGCCGTTCTATTCCGTCTACGAGACCAAAGACGGTCGGCACATGGCGGTCGGGGCGCTGGAGGCGAAGTTCTACCGGCAGCTGATCGAACTGCTCGACGTCGACGTCGACCCGGAACAACAGCACGATCGGGCAACCTGGCCGAAGCTGCGAAATATCTTGGCCGAACGATTCGCCCAGCGCACCCGCGACGAATGGGCTCAGCTGTTCGAGGGGACCGACGCCTGCGTCGCCCCCGTCCTCGGCCTCACCGAGGCGGCAGCCCATCCGCACCTGGCCGCACGCGGCAGTGTGATCACCCGAGACGGTGTGGTCCAACCCGCTGCGGCACCGCGGTTTTCGGCCACCCCGGCGCGACCCGGCGCGACCGCACCGGCCATCGGCGCCGATACCCGTGCGGTATTCCAGGATTGGGGCATCGGCAGCGGCGACGAACTCGTCCACAGCGGTGCCGCCAGGCAGTCGAGCCGAGAGGCAACCAACACCAGACCGGGTCGCCACCGTGCCGACCCGCAGGACTAAGGAGGTCCATATGAGAGACGCCGTCATCGTCGATGCGGTCCGCACCCCGATCGGGAAGCGCAACGGCACGCTCGGGCCGGTACACGCGGCCGATCTGTCCGCGAAGGTGCTCAATGCGCTGGTGGAGCGCAACGGGATCGATCCCGCCATCGTGGACGACGTGATGTGGGGCTGTGTCACCCAGATCGGCGACCAGTCGAGCAATATCGGCCGATTCGCCGTACTCGCGGCCGGCTGGCCGGAACATGTGCCCGGCGTGACGATCAACCGGGCCTGCGGCTCCAGCCAGCAGGCCATCGACTCCGCGGCGCACGCGGTCATGGCCGGGCAATACGACCTCGTGGTCGCCGGTGGTGTGGAAACGATGACTCGCGTTCCACTCGGGTCGCACCGGACCACGGGGCAGCCCTACGGTCCCGCCGTGCTGGCCCGCTACGACAACTTCGACTTCAACCAGGGCATCGGCGCCGAGTTGATGGTGGAACGGTGGGGCTTCACCCGCACCCAGCTCGACGAGTTCGCGGCGAGCTCGCACGCCAAGGCGGCCGCGGCGATAGACGAAGGCGTCTTCGACGACCACATCGTGCCGATCGAGGTCGACGGGACCAAGTTCACCGTGGACGAGGGACTGCGCCGCGGCACCACGGCAGAAAAGCTGGCGGGGCTGAAGCCGTCGTTCAAGCCCGACGGCGCGATCCACGCGGGCAATTCCTCCCAGATCGCCGATGGCGCGGCCGCACTGCTCATCACGACCACGGAACGGGCACGCGAACTCGGTCTCACGCCGATCGCGCGCTATCACTCCGGGGCGGTGAGCGGGGCGGACCCGATCCTGATGCTGACCGGGCCGATCCCGGCGACGGAGAAGGTGCTGCGCAAGGCCGGACTGTCCATCGGCGATATCGGTGCGTTCGAGGTCAACGAGGCGTTCGCGCCGGTGCCGCTGGCCTGGCTGGCCGAAACCGGTGCCGATGCCGAAAAGCTCAATCCGCTCGGCGGTGCGATCGGTGTCGGCCACCCGCTCGGCGGTTCGGGTGCCATTCTGATGACGCGACTGCTGGCACAGCTGCGGCGCGAGAATCTGCAGTACGGATTGCAGACCATGTGCGAGGGCGGCGGCACCGCCAACGCGACCATTATCGAACTGCTGCACTGAAATTCGAGGAATCCCACATCATGACGTCGTCCGCCCCGGATCGCCCGCTTCCGCAACCGACACTCGCGAGCGCCGAGTTCTGGCGATCCGGTGCCGACGGCGTGCTCAGGATTTCGCATTGCGCCGGCTGCGGGCGGTTCTTCCATCCGCCGATGCCGGTGTGTCCGTCGTGCCGCGGGCGGGCGGTGTCGCTCGCGCCGACTTCCGGTAAGGCGGTGGTCGTCGGGTTGAGCGTGAACCATCAGGCGTGGTTGCCGAAGTTCCCGCCGCCGTACGTCGTAGCGGTGGTCGCGCTCGCCGAGGACGATCGGGCGCGACTGACCACCAATATCGTCGGGTGCGAGCCCGACGACGTGCACATCGGGATGCGGGTGCGGGTGCGTTTCGAACAGGTCGATGATCTGTACCTTCCCCTGTTCGAGCCGGACCCGGAGACCGAGGGGACCGGGCCGTTACCCGAGCCGCGCGAAGTCCGAAATGCGCTGCGGCCCATGGCTTCCCCACACAAGTACGAGGACAAGGTCGCGCTCACCGGCGTCGGGCAGTCGCAAGTGGGCCGACGGCTCATGGTCGACCCGATCTCGCTGACCGTCGACGCCTGCCTGGCCGCGGTGGCCGACGCCGGACTCGACCTGAACGAGATCGACGGGCTGTCCACCTATCCGGGAACGGTCCCCGGCGGTTTGAGTGAAGGCGGCATCACGGCACTCACCGAGGCGCTGCAGTTGACTCCGACCTGGGTCAACGGTGCGCGCGAGGTGCCGGGGCAGATCGGCTCGATTACCGCCGCCATGCTCGCGGTCGCGGCCGGGCTGTGTCGGCATGTGCTTTGCTTCCGCACGGTTTGGGAGGCGTCGCACAGCGCGCTGCTGCGGTCCGGGCAGTGGCATCCCGACGGTGGCCGCGCAACCGGAATGATGGAGTTCCGGGCTCCGTTCGGTGCCATGTCGGCCGCGCAGTGGATCGGCTGCAACGCCTCGCACTACCTGTACCGCTACGGTGTCGGGCGCGAAGCGCTCGGTGCTATCGCGGTCACCGCACGCGCGGGCGCGGTCCGCAATCCGGAAGCCCTCTACCGCGACCCGCTGACCATCGACGACTACTTCAACGCCCGCATGGTCACCACCCCCTTCGGGCTCTACGACTGTGATGTGCCGTGCGACGGCGCCATCGCGGTCGTGGTCTCGGCGATCGAGACCGCCGACGACCGCCCGCACCCACCGGTATTCGTCGAGGCCGTCGGCACCGCGATCCTGGAACGGCTCAGCTGGGACCAGGACACCCTGACGCACACACCGCAGTCCCGCGGCCCGTCGGCCCACCTCTGGACCCGCACCGACCTCACCCCCGCCGACGTAGACGTCGCCCTCCTCTACGACGGCTTCACCTTCAACGCCCTGTCCTGGATCGAAGGTCTCGGCTTCTGCGGCCCCGGCGAGGCAACAGATTTCATCGCAGGCGGCAAAACCATCGCCCTCGACGGCCGCCTCCCCCTCAACCCCCACGGCGGACAACTTTCGGCCGGCCGTCTCCACGGCTACGGCTTCGTCCGCGAGGCAATGCTGCAATTGCGCGGGGATGCCCATGGGCGTCAGGTCGAAGACGCGCGAGTTGCGGTGGTTACCGCAGGCGGGGGTGTGCCCTCCGGAGCGATGCTGCTGAAGAGGGCGTAGCAGTAACCGACACCATGCCGAAGCTCCGTGCTGGCCATCAGCGGTCTCATTCGATTACGCCGCCGCGTCGGTCCTCGCGGCGTCTCGGTGCAGGGTTCACATGCCGTCCACACGTAACGACGGCGATGGGATCGCCCAACGCGCATAAGTGTTTTCGGGCGAAGTAGTAATCCCGATGGCTGTCGGTGTCGGTCTCATGGGTGAGCTCCGTTTGCATCCCGGCCATCGTTTCTCGGTGCGTATCCGCGATAGGGCGGCGCTTGTAGGAGTGAACGCCCCCGAGCAGTGATTCGCCAGCCGACTGGTGCGCTCCGGGAAGCCTGCGCGAGACCAGCATTGGCGAGTCGCTGGACTGCGGCACGCGTGGCCGACTCCTTGCGGTCCGCGTGCCCGCACAGTTCGCGGACCGTGAGCACCTGTGCGGGATCCACAATCGCGAGCGCGACAAGCACTTTGACCTGTGGCTCCGTGAGCGCCATCTCTTGCCCTCCGTCGTTGATGGTGAGGCAACTCGGGACGGGGACGGTTGGCACCCATCCCGAGCGCCACCTCGGACGTTAGAGTCACACCATTCGCAGCTACAATATTCTTGCGGCAAATTGCGAAAGGCTCGACATAGCACCAAGAAGTACGTGAAAATCGACACCGCAATCGCAATTTTCATCGCAAGGGGGATGGTCTTCATGCAACTTCGACACCTCGGCACCAACACCAAGCAGGACGGTTCGCCGAAGCTGTACAGCAGCGACGAGGAACGGCGATACGTCGTGCAGGGATGGCGCACCGACGAGCCCAGACAAATCGAGATCCCGCACCCGCTCCTCGGATTCCTCGAACCGGATACGTGCTTGGGTGCTCGTCTGCACGACACCGGCCATGGCACGTTCCTGCTCACGGGTGAGCCATTGACCGACTCAGAAGCATTGGAGCAGTTGCGCATACCCGCTCATGAGACTGCGGTGATCGTCGATATCGGTGAGGAACAGAGGCCAGATGCAGTACCTGCATGACGACGAGTTCAACCAGTTGTTCCGGGAAGCGCGAACGCGGGCGTTCCATCTGGAGACCCAGGATGTGTACAACACACCCGAGGAAGCCGAGCCCCTACGGCGATGGTTGGCCGGTGAACCCGAACCGGACAGCGAATGGTATTCGGACTGGGACGACCTCATGTCCCAGACCACCGGCCGTGGCATCGCGGTGCAGCGTGTTCGGATCGTCACCGTACCGAACAGCGACTACACGCGATGGCTGTGTGCGGTATCCGACTCGAACGTCGCGGCCGGCGAGGATATCCGCTGGCTGCCAAGGCATCTCGTATCACCTGACGAGTACACGCTCGATGACTGGTGGCTGTGGGATGACGATCTGCTCGGATTCACGATCTTCGAGCCGAACGGCAGATTTGCCGGAACCGCCGTCACCCAAGACGAGGTGCTGGTCGAACGGTGCCGCACAGTCCGAGATCGACTGTGGCCCAAAGCCATCCCGCACGCAGAGTATGTTCGCAGCGAGTTCGTATCACAGCGGTGACCGCGGTAAACGAGGCCAAGCGTGATCTCGGCGCACGTCTGCGCGAACTCCGGCGAGCTGCGCGGCTGAACGGCCAGCAGCTCGCCGGGCTCGCCGCTTGGCATCCGGCGAAGGTCAGCCGCATCGAGCGCGGTCACCAAATCCCGTCCGAGGACGACATCCGCGCGTGGTGTGAACTCACCGGCGCGGTTCTGCATATCCCGGATTTGATAGCCAGTGTCCGCAACGTTCGGGCCGCCTATCTGGAATGGCAGCGAATCGCCGCCAGCGGCCTCACGCGCCGACAGCAACAATCCCTGGAGATCGAGGAAGCCACGCGGCTGGTGCGAGGATGGGAGAACGAGATCGTTCCCGGTCTACTCCAGACCGAGTCCTACGCGCGCGCCGTGCTGTCGGTCTGCATCGACTTCAGCGAAATACCCGACGATCTCGACAGCGCAGTTTCGACACGCATGGCTCGGCAACACGTGCTCGCCCCAGGCAACAGTGCACAGCGGTTCGCATTTCTGCTCAGCGAACAATGCCTCTACCGGACCGTTGGCGACACCGCAGTCATGGCCGGTCAGCTCCAGCATCTGCTGACCGTCATGGGCAACCCTGAACTGTCGGTCGGCATCGTTCCATTGACCGCTGATTTTCGTTGTCCGACAACGAGTTTTCTCATGTACGACCAGCGCATGGTGCAGGTCGAGACCGCTACTGCGGAGTTGACCATCACGCAACCGCGGGAGCTGAAAACCTATGAAAAAGCGTTCGCGATCCTTGCCGCACAAGCCGCCTACGGCGAACACGCCCGCACGCTGATCAGCGCCGCGCTGGAGCAGCGTCGAGGCTAGGGCTTCGCCTGGTCCTCGTACGCCTTCATCGGTTCGCGGCGCGCGATCTTGCGGGTGACGATTCGTTCGACCAGCCGCTGCCAGCCGTCGGCCAATTGCCGGCGCGCGTCGGCGGTATCCGCCGCGGTCGCGGTGTGCAGGTAGAGCAAGACGGGGGCTTCCAGGGCTGCGGTCAGTTGGATGGCCAGGATGTCGGTGTCCGGAAAATCGACGTGTGCCTGGTTCAACAGCATCCCGATGTGGAATTGGGAGATGGTGGCCGCCCCGACGGGGATCGGCTGAGTGGCATCCAGGGCTGCGCGGGCGATCGCGATGTGGTCGAACAGGAAGTCCAGGCGAGCTCGGCCGTAGGCGATCAATCGCTGGATCGGGTCGGCACCAGGGCCCAGTGGTGGCGGACCCGACAGTACCGACTGCTGGAAGGCCTTCTCGTCCTCGTCCATCAGGGCATGGAAGATTCCCGCCCTGGTCCGGAATCGGCGGAACACCGTGCCCTTGCCGAGGCTGGCACGTTCGGCCAGTCCGTCCATGGTGACTTTTTCGACGCCGAGTTCGTCGACCAACTGGCGCGCCACATCCAGCAGATGTCGTCGATTACGTGCGGCATCGCCGCGTTCGTTGCGCGGCAGGCCGAGGTGTAGCGCGGTCGGTTCCACGAGTTCCAAGTTACCGCCGGGAATGAAAGCGGGGTAAAGTCCGTTTTCGATTCTGTTCGTGTTTGCCCGCTCACCGCCCCTCTGGTCGAGCGATTGACTAGGAGTTCTCGATGAACGTCTTCCTCTGGATCCTCCAGGGCCTGTTGGCCGTGGTCTTGGTGGCCGCCGGGGCCACGAAACTCGCCCAGCCGCGCGAAAAACTCGCCGCCAAAATGTCCTGGGTGGAGAGCTTCACCGACCAGCAGGTGAAGGCGATCGGCGCGGTCGAGGTGGTGGGCGGACTCGGCCTCGTGCTGCCCGCGCTCACCGGAATCGTCCCGGTACTCACCCCGATCGCCGCGGTCGGCGTCGCGATAATCATGATCGGCGCCGCCCTGACGCACGCGCGCCGCAGCGAATGGGGCGAAATCGCGCCCAGCGTGGTGCTGTTCGTACTTGCCGCCGTGATCGCGTGGGGCCGGTTCGGCCCCTACTCGTTCTGACAGCACCAGCCGATCGCGGGCGAATGCGCGGCTACCGCTGGCCGCGCATCCGCTCGCGCAGCACGAACTTCTGCACCTTGCCCGCCGCCGTTCGGGGCAGTTGGTCGACGATGACGAGCCGCTCGGGCGTCTTCTGCCGCGTCGAACCGGTTCGGGCGAAGTGCTTTCCGATTTCGTCGAGATCCAGCGCGCAGTCCGCGCGCAGCACGACACGGCACAGACGCGCTCGCCGTAGCGCTCATCCGGTACCCGAGCGTCGTCGAAACCGTCTGCTCAGCCCCGGCGAAAACCACCGGCACTCCCCCTTGCTCGGCGGCGCCGCGCTCGATCTCCGAAATCAGCGTCCGGATCTCGCCGGTTGTCACAGGGATTCCCGGGGTAGCCCCAGCCCCCGCTCCGCGACCTGAGTCCGCAGGATCTCGTTCGCGCCACCGGCGATCGTGTAGGCGCGCGAATACAGGTGCGCGTCCTGCCACCAGCCCGCCGCCACCGCATCCTGGTCGGCCTCGGTCAGCAGCCCGTCCGTGCCCTGCAGCCGCATCCCGAATTCGACCAGGTCGTAATTGAGTTCGCTGAAGAAGATCTTCCCGATCGGTGCGTCGGCGGGCTGCTCGGTGTGGTGCAGCATCCGGGACTGGGCGAGGCCGACCATTGCCGCGTTGACGTACACCCGCGTGGCGAGCTCACCGATCGCCTGCCGCGTGGCGGAATCCTCCAGTGCGGGCCTGCCGCCGACCGATGTCGCACCGGCCAGCCGCAACAGATCGTCGAGCGCGGCGAACAACTCCACCCCGCGCGCGGCCACGCCGGAGCGCTCGTGTCCGAGGCTGCTCATCGCCACCCGCCAGCCGTCGTCCACCCGACCGATCACATTCGCCACCGGAATCCGGACACCGTCGAGGAATACCTCGTTGAAGTCGGTGGTCCCGGTGATCTCGCGCAGCGGCCGGATATCGACGCCCGGACTGCGCATATCGAGCGCAAATGCCGTGATGCCCTTGTGTTTCGGCGCATCGCGGTCGGTGCGCGCGAGCAGATATCCCATATCGGCGTGCTGTCCGTTGGTGGTCCAGACCTTCTGGCCGTCGATGACGAATACCGCGTCATCGCCTTCGCCCTCGAGCCGCGCCCGTGTCTGCAATGCCGCCAGATCACTGCCCGCACCCGGCTCACTGAACAGCTGGCACCACACGTCTTCGCAGGTGCGGATGCGGGGCAGGAAGCGCGCCCGCTGCTCGTCGGTGCCGAAGTCGATCACCGCGGCCGAGGCGAGCGCGGCCGCACCGATGGGCTGCCAGGTGCGGGCACGGGTGATCTCTTCGACGACGATGAACGGTTCGAGCGGATGCGCGTCGGGCCGTCCACCGTATTCGGCGGGCCAGTTGATGCCGAGGAAGCCCGCGTCGAACAGCTTCGCGGTCCACTCGCGGATCGCGGGCATGAGTTCGGGCTCGGGTGCGCGCACACCGGTGTGGGTCTTGATTCCCGGCGCGTGCTCGGCGACGAATGCCCGCACCTTCTTCCGGAACGCTTCGAGTTCCGGCGTCGACTCCAGCTGCATCGCTATCTACTCCTCATCGTCGGGCACCACGACCTCGCGATGGGGCCACTCTAACCCACTGCTCAACCCAGGATTCGCGCCATTCTCCGCTATACATCTTGATCGAACACTCAAAAGAGTATACTCCTTCTTAAATGAGAGGATCCTCGATGAGCACGACCCTCGAGCCCGAGCAGGTATCGGCGGGCCGCCAACTCACCGGCCGCCGCGCCGTGGTGACCGGTGCGGCCACCGGAGTCGGCGCCGCGGCAGTTGCCGCATTCCTGGATGCCGGCGCCAGTGTCGTCGGCCTGTTCCATCACACGCCGCCGCCGGACGAGTTGAAGGGGCGCTGCGACTGGTTGTCCTGCGATGCACGCGACCGCGCTTCGGTCGCCGCCGCCTTCGAATCGGCAACCGCGATCCTCGGCGGACTCGACATCCTGCTCAACGCGGCGGGCGTCTGGCAGCCGAGCACCCCGGAGGCGCTGACCGACGACGAGTTCGATTTCGTCCTCGACGCCAATCTCCGGACCACGATCGTCACCAACCAGGCGGCGTTCGAGCGCATGCGCGGTACCGGCGGGCGAATCATCAATCTCGGTTCGGGCGAGGCGATTCGCGGAAATCCGCTCGCGCCGCACTACGCGGCCGCGAAGGCGGGCGTGCAGGCGTGGACCAGGTCCGCGGCCGCGGCGTGGGGAAGATTCGACGTCACGGTGAACGCACTCGCACCCGCGGTCGAGACGCCAGGCACCGAGCGGTTTCGGGAGCATCTCGGCCCCGCGGGTTCGGCCGCGCTCGCCGAACGCCTACGGCAGACCATCCCACTGCGTGGCGAACTCGGTGATCCGTACGCGGACCTGGGGCCCGTCATGGTATTTCTGGCCGGTCCGGGATCGCGTTATATGACCGGCCAGTTGATCGCGGTCAGCGGTGGATTGCAGATGCTGGGCGCTTGACGCCCGGTGAGTGAGTGATAAACAGTGGCCCTAATCCCGTCACTCACCACTTTCCCCCGCACGTCGCACGCACTCTTGGCCAACCGGCCAGTAGACTGAGGATCCGCAAAGTCCGCATTGAGGAGTTGGCCCATAGTGACTGCCGTCGACGTCGAGCCCGCCGACAGCGAGCAGGACTCCGACCTCCCCACCGTCGAGACCGGCGCACCGGTCGGCAAACTCGCGGCCCAGATCGCCCATCGTATCGAGGCGGATGTGATGCGCCGCGGCTGGCCGGTCGGCGAGTCCCTTGGATCCGAGGTGGATCTGCGCGAGCGCTTCGGGGTCAGCCGCGCGGTGCTGCGCGAGGCGGTGCGGCTGGTCGAACATCACCAGGTCGCCAAGATGCGGCGCGGTCCCAATGGCGGTCTGTTCGTCTGCGCTCCCGATGCCGGACCGGCGACGCGAGCCATGGTCATCTACCTCGAGTACGTGGGCACGAGCGTGTCGGACTTGCTCCAGGCCAGGCTGCTGCTCGAGCCGATCGCCGCGGGTCTGGCCGCCGAGCGGATCACCGAGGAGGGTATCGACACCCTGCGCACCGCCCTCGAATACGAGTCGCGCCACGCCGACGAGACAGAGGTTCAGTCGCAGGATCCGCTGCATCCGATGCTCGGCGAATTATCCGGAAATCCGGTGCTGCACTTGTTCATCGATGTGCTGACCCGCCTGACCGCTCGATACGCGCACACCTCACGCAGACTCTCGAAAGCCGAGATACTCGACTCCAAAGAAACTTCACGTGTCGCGCATCGCGCCATCATCGAGGCCGTCATCGACGGCGACGGCGCGCGGGCGCAGACGGATCTGACCGCACATCTGGAGTCGGTGGCCGCCTGGATCGAGAAGCACCGGGTGCGTCGCGGGCCGCGGGTCGCGGGCAATGTGATCGAACCCGAAATGGTCGAGGGGCCAAGGGCGAAGCTGGCCGAGGTGGTCGCCGCCAGGATCCACGACGATATCGCCGCGCGCGGCTGGCAGGTCGGCATGGTGCTCGGCTCGGAGACCGATATGCTCGCCCGCTACGGGATCAGCCGCGCGGTGCTGCGCGAGGCGGTCCGGCTCCTCGAATACCACGCGGTCGCCCAGATGCGCCGCGGTCCGGGCGGTGGACTTGTCGTCACCCAACCCGAACCACAGGCCAGTATCGACACGATGGCGCTATTCCTGGAATACGAGGGCGTCACCGCCGACGATCTGCGAATCGTCCGCAATGCCATCGAACTCGGCATCGTCGCCCGGGTAACCGCACGATACACCGACGGCGACAACGAGATTGCGCAGCGCCTTTCGGCGGCGGTCCGCTGGCCGAGCGAGGGCCCGGCCGACGACCCACGCAAGGCCGACCTGTTCCACACCGAATTGGCCGATTTGGCTGGCAATCCGGTGCTTTCGCTGTTCCTGTCGATCATCACCGAACTGTTCCGCCGCCACGCGGCCGGACACGATCAGCCGCTGCCCGGTGACACCGCCGCCGAAGAGGTGGAGCACGTGCACCAGCTCATCCTCGACGCGATCGTCCAGGGCGATGCCGGAATCGCCAGGCACCGCATGCGCCGCCACCTCGACGCACTCGCCCCCTGGTGGCACTGAACCCCCGTCGGCCACCACCTCGGCGCGACGTGATCATGCCACGCCCGTATTCGCACGCCGCGTACCAATTCGCCGAGCAAACCCGCGCGCCTCACGCTGGGACATGCGCGGCACGGAACCGAACTCCTCTGTGCCACTGGACGCTTCGGCGATCGGAGCGTTGCGGTATAGCCACCGACGGCCTCGCACAAGCTACACCGTGTCTCGCCGTGTGCGAGGCCGTCAATAGATCTGCGACGGCACGTCCCGGTCGGCGGGGTCAGCCGCTGACGCTGAACCTGGCCAGCTCGTGGGCCACCATGCCGTCCAGATCCGGGGCGGGTGGTGCGGGCAGTTCGACGGCGTGGTCCCGTGTCGGCAACAGCACGACGGCGGTACCGGGTGTGGTGATCTCACCCCGCTGGTTCTCGCAGCGCACCTCGAGGTGAATCTCGTTGCGTCCGTCCACCTGTCGCTTGTCGACGACCGTGCCACGCACCCAGGTGGTGTCGCCGATGTAATTGAATTTGCGGTGCTCGCAGCGCAGTTTCCACAGCCAGCCGTCGTCGCCGACCCAGTCGGTGAGCAGATGGCACAACCAGGTCTCGCGCATGCCGCCGTAGTCGTAGGAGTTCGGCAGCCCGAGTTCCTGCGCCCGCGCGGGTTCCCAGTGCAAGCGCTGCACGGTATCCGGAATGTTCAACCCATTGGCCGGGTACAGGCCAGGAGCTTTACGCCGGATATTCGCGGCGATCTTGAATGCGCCCGGCGGGGTGAGCTGCATACCCCAGCCCAGATGCCAGACGACCACGTCGGTGGTGGTCAGCGGCCCTTTCACCTTGGGCTGCAGCACCTCGCCGACCGCCACGTCCTCCCAGTAGCGCGGTTCGGCACCGCGCCTGGTCTCGGCCGCGTACGCCGCGTCGATTTCGGCGAGTTGTGCCGGGGTGTAGGGGGTTTGCTCCAGTTTCTCTTTGGCCCGCTTACTCGAGGTGTGCCGCTCGGCATTGATCCAGGTACCGCGCCGCACAGCGTGCATCTGACCGGATCCGTTGGTGTACAGGTAATCCTGGGTGACGTGCGCGGTGCGGCCGCCGAAGCTACTGCGCTTGGGCTGAACGCCGACCTGAGTCTGCAGCACCCGGCTGCGGTCACCGAGGCGCAGCGGCTGCCACCACTCGAATTCCATTACCGCCTGATAGGAGCCGAGCCCGGCGAAGGGGTCGCCCTTCAGCAGTGCCTTGGTTTCGGCGTCCGGCTTCGGTGCGGCGTCCTCGCCCATCGTGTAGAGGAAGGTCGGCGGCGCGATCAGGGCACCCCAGCGGGTCTGCGCCGCGTAGTCCGGATCGCAGTACAGCGGATTGTCGTCGCCGTAGCCGAATGCGAAGTGGCGCACGCCGTCCCAGGTCACCTGGTAGTTGTGCGGCGGATTGCGCTGCGGATTCGGTATGCCGAGACGGCGGCGGGACCGCTCGATCGCCTGGTCGGTGAGCACGCCGAACTGTTCGGCGGGCTTGTCCTCGGTGCTCGTCACAGATCCTCCTCGATCTTTGCGGTCAGGCCGTCGTGCGTTCGGCGAGCCGGGCTCGCACGATGTCCAGTAGCTCCACGCGACTCACCTTGCTCGACGGTGTGCGCGGCAATTGGTCGAGCACGAGGATGTGCGCGGGCACTTCGTAGGGCATCAGCTGAGTACGGCAGAGGGCGACCAGTTCGGCGACGGCGGGCGGTGTGCGTCCGGGTTCGACTTCGACCGCCGCCACCGGCACCGCGCCGAGTCGCGGATCGGGCAGACCGGCGACCGCCGCCTCCCGCACCGCGTCGTGCGCTTCGAGCACGCGCTGAACCGTCTCCGGCTGCACCTTGAAGCCGCCGCGGATGATGGCGTCATCGGCGCGACCCTCGATCCACAGGAAGCCGTCCGCGTCGATCCTCGCCAGATCACTGGTGCGCACCCACACCGTGCCGCCCTGTGCGGTCTGCTCGGTGCGCACCTCGAGCCGTCCGGTCTTCCCGGTCGGCAGTTCGGCGCCGTTCTCGTCGGTCACCCGGAGCTCGACGCCGTCCAGGGCGCGTCCGGTACTGCCGACCTTGCGATCCCACCACTGCTCGTGCATCGGCAGCGTCCACCCGGCGACCGCACCGGCGAATTCCGTTGCGCCATAGGTCATCAGGACGCGCAGACCATATTTCTGAAAGAACGCGTCGGCGAGTTCGGGCGGGCAGGGCGCAGTGCCGGAGGTGACCACCTGCAGGCTGGCCAACCGCTGCTTCGGCACATCGGCCTCCAGCACGGTGCGCAGGGCCGCGGGCACCAAGCTCACCGCTCGCAGTTCGTGGCGTTCCACCGCGCGCAGCCACGGCTCGAGGGCGAATTTGGGCATGAGGATCATGCGACGCCCGGTGGCCAGGCAGGCAAGTGCCCGCCACAGTCCGCCGATATGCACCAGCGGTGCGGATACGAGTGCCGCCGACCGCGTCAGCAACCGTCCCGGCTTCGGCGTCTGCCCGCCGGAGGCGAGCGCCTGGTCGAGTTGTCCGACCCGTAGGTGCACCCGCTTCGGCGGACCGGTCGTGCCGGAGGTGAGCATTTCGACGGCAACACCAGGATTGGTCGGCGCGTCGAATGGGGCGGCGCCACCTGCTGGGCGCAGGCCACCGTCGGTACCGAGTTCGAGGGCGAGACCGTGCACGGTCACCGCGGCGAGTACGCCCGCACGGGCCAGCGCCTGCGCCCCGGCGATTACGATCGGGAGCTCGCAGCGGGCGATATCGGCCGCGAGCCGGGCGGGGGGCTGCAGCGGGCTGAGCATCACCACACAGCGCCCGGAGGTGATCACGGCGGCGACCACCGCGACGTGTTCGGGCCGGTTCTCCAGCACCACGCCCACGCGCGCGTCGGCATGCAGACCCGCGGCATCGAGCGCGGCGTTCACCGCCCGCGCCGTCTGCTGGACCATGCCCCAGGTCCACCAGCGCTCCTCGTGCTCGATGGCCTCGGCATCGGCGGGCGCCTCGGCGAGCAACAGGGACAGTCGGTCGCGAATTCCCATGTGATCAGCCTTTCGGAAGGCCGAGCACCTGCTCGGCGAGAACATTGGTCACGGTGTTCGACTCCGTGCGATAACGCCGCATCGGGCCGCTGCTCGGACCGCTCCGTATGCGCGAAGATCGAGCCCACGAGCTCACCGTCGAGATAAGAGTACACTGATTTATTGGATCTAACAGACAACCATGGAGCCTGATAGATCACATCCTTGGCGTGAACGTGCGGATGTCTGCTCCATAATTCCCCCTCTGCCACACGATTCGAGCATCGTCCATGCGATTGCGACGCAAGTGGCGAACTGATGCGATGCGCCAACACGCCAACGCTCAGCGATCTATTTCAGGGCACCGATATGACAGGCTATCGATCAATGCGCCGATGTCTACCTGCGAGTCGCTACGAGAAGACCTGGCGCAGTGCGGATTCCGGGCCGGGCGAACGCCGTCGACGTCCCCGGCCCGGCCCGGACCGCTCAAATTCCGACCAGATCGGCCAGCCGCGCGCGATGCGAAGCGGGGCCGCCGAACAGCTGCTCGGAAGACTTCGCGCGCTTCAGATAAAGGTGCGCGTCATGCTCCCAGGTGTATCCGATACCGCCGTGAATCTGGATGTTCTCCTTGGCCGCATGGGTGCCGACCTGCGAGCAGTAGGCCGCCGCCAATGCCGCGGCCGTCGGCAACTCGGTCGAACCGGCGGCCGCCACGGTCGCGGCATGGTAGGCGGCCGAGCGTGCGGCCTCGACCTCGAGCAACATGTCCGCGCACTTGTGTTTGACGGCCTGGAACGAGCCGATCGGCCGGTCGAACTGAACCCGGATCTTGGCGTATTCGACCGCGGCGTCCAGACATGCCTGCGCCACACCGACCTGCTCGGCGGCCAGCGCGACGACCGCGAGATCGAGCACGTTCTGCAGGTATGCCGACGCATCGGTGGGTGGGCTGATCCGTTGCGCCACAGCGTCGTTCAGGTCGATCCTGGCCAGCCGGCGGGTCGGATCGAGCGTCTCCAACCGGGTTCTGGTCACTTCGGCCGCAGTTCCGTGCACGGCGAACAGTCCGACTCCGGCCTCGCCGCCTGCCACGACGAGCAGCAGATCGGCGGTATCACCGTCGACGACGAACATTTTGGTGCCGGACAGGGTCCACGCCGCGCCGACCCGCGTCGCCACGGTGGTGACGTCCGCGAGCCGCCACGAGCCGCTCTCCTCGGCCAGCGCCAGTGTCGCGGTCAGCGACCCTTCGGCGAGTTCGGGCAGCCAACGCGCCTTGGCCGCCTCGTCACCGCAAGTGGCGAGCGCCTGACCAGCGAGTGCGACCGTCGCGAAATACGGCGACGGCAGCAGCGCTCGCCCCATCTCCTCGAGCACGATGCCCAGCTCGACCGGTCCACCGCCGGAACCGCCGTACTCCTCCGGCAGCGCCAGCCCGTGCAGGCCCAGTTGCTCGGCCATCTGCTGCCACACCGCGCGATCGTGACCGGGTTCGGTTTCCATCCAGTGCCGCACCGCCGCACTCGGCGATTTATCCGTCAGGAATCGGCGCACGGTAGCGCGGAGTTCTTCCTGCTCCGCTGTGAAAGAGAAAGCCATCACTGCAACTTCGAGCCCAGGTAGACGTCGAAATCCGGCATCCGCGACCGGTCCACGATCTCGAGCCGCACCCCCGAGGGCGACAGGTGATAGGCGAAGATCGACGGCTCACCGTCGACCACCGCACAGGCCTCGAGGGCGAAACCCGACGCCGCCAACCGCTTCGATGTGGTCGCGACGTCATCGCAGAAGTAACCGAGATGGTGCGTCGCGACGTGCGGCGGCGCCGCCGTCCACGGTGTTCCCGGAATCTCCTGCACCAGTTCGATGTGCGGGGCGTCGAGCGAATACGTGAAGCTCAGCTGCATCACCCGCTCGCCGTCGGCCAGCCGGACCGGCACTTCGGCGGTTTGGGTCGCGGTCCACCGGTAGCCCGCGAGCTCGGTCATCCGCACTTTCCATGCCTCGATGTCCGGCACCACGATCCCGGTGTGGTACAGATCTGCGGCGCGGAGTGTTTGTGTCACAGGAGAATTCGTCATGGCGGTCACCACTCCAATCGCAGCGACTGGATGCCGTACATGTTGCCGTGCTGCGACAGCTCCTGTCCGGCCACGATCCGATACTCCGGAATCCGCTTGTGCCACTCCTCGACCGCGACATTCAGCTCCAGGCGGGCCAGGTGCGAGCCGAGGCAACGATGCGGGCCGGAGCCGAAGGCGATGTGGTTGGTCGCGGTGCGGTGCAGATCCACTTCCAGCGGATTCTCGAACCGCTCGGGATCGCGATTGGTGACCGCAAGCGGCAGCATCACCATCTCGCCCGCCTTGACCGGGCAGCCGCCGATCTCGGTGTCCTGCATAGCTTTCCGCGCGGGCACCACGAACGAGTAGACGCGCAGGATCTCCTCGACGCTCGTCGCGATCAGCGACGGGTCGGCGATGATCGCCGCACGCTGCTCGGGATGGGTGGCGAAGTGATAGAGAGCCCAGCCGATGGAGATCGGGACCGTATCGAAGCCCGCCTGGAACAGCAGAATGCAGAATGCGTGCATATCCGCATCGCTGATCGGCTCGCCATCGATCTCGTAATTCATTGCCCGCGAGAGCAGATCGTCACGCGGGGCCTCGCGCCGCAGCGCGATCTGCTCGTCGAAGTAGTCCGACACGGCACGCATCGCGGCGAGCTGCCGGGTTCCCTCCGGATCCTCGTCGTAGGTCAGGTGCAGCATGTCGTGCACCCAGTCCAGGAAGATGGGCAGATCCGCCTCGGGCAGGCCGACCAGCCGCATGAAGATGATGGTCGGGAACCGGCGGGCGAATTCGTCCAGGACATCAGCACTGCCGCTGTCCTTCAGCTGGTCGATCAGCTCGATCGCGACCTGCCGGATCTCCTCCTCACGGGCGGCGATGGTCTTCGGGGAGAAGTCGTTGCCGAGCAGTCGCCGCCATTTCGTGTGCACGGGCGGATCGAGCATCTCCGGAATCCACAGGAAACGGGGATTCGGCTCGAGCGCGGTCACCGAGGTGTTCGAGAAGGTTCGCCAGTCCTGCAGCGCCTCCTGCACCGCCCGGCCGTCCGTGACGACCCAGTACCCGCGCGCGATGGTGCTGCGGAATCCGGAATGGGTGCGGGCGATTTCATCCCATCGCAGCTGATGACTCAGGACCGGACCGCCGAGCCGGTTGTCGAAGTGATACGCGGGCACACCCTCGTATGTACCCTCGGGCTCGAGCGCAGTGCTCATGACTGCGCCTCGCTGTCGGACTGCGCCTCGCTGTCGCTCGGCTCCGTCATGACCACTGAGGTGGCTGTGCCTATTGCTCGCTCGCTACGCTCGCTCATCGCTGATCCTCTCTGGAAGGCCGCCGCGCCGGGCGCTGTATTCGCGTCTCCGCGGGCCGGTGGGCGTTGCGGCCGCACCCGTGCCGCGTCGCAGCCTCGTAGTACGTCATGCGCATGCCATGACCTGGCATGCCTCAACTCGTCGTGCTGGTCCAATATACCGGCCAGCTCTTATTTCGTAACCTCTTTTACCCTCGCGTTGACGAATTTGCCGCTGTCCATTCTCCGGAATAAGCCGCAATTAGCAGCCTATTTGACGGAGGATGCGCGTCGGGGCGCCATCCCATGGGATGGACGTTCGGCTTGAAAGAGGACACTTTCCTTCCGCATGCTCGCGATGCGGAAGCGATCAGGTGACCGCGCCGTCGATCTTCAGCGCGATCAGCTCCTCCTCGGTGAGACCGATCTCGAGCAGGACCTCGTCGGTGTGTTCGGCGAATTGCGGTGCCCGCGTGAGAGTTACCGGCGTTTCGTCGAACTGGACCGGGTTGGCGACCAGTTCACGGTCGACGCCGTCGGCATCGACGACCGAGGCGATCAGATCGTTGGCACGCAGCGATGGATCCTGACCGACCTCCCACGCGTTCTGCACCGCCGCCCACTGCCCCTCGCCGCTGCCGAGGATCTCGACCCACTCGGCGAACGGACGCGCCGCGATGATCTCGGCGACGAGCTCGGCGGCCTGCGCCGCATTGGCCATCAGCTTCTCGGTGTTGTCGAAGCGCTCGTCGGCGGCCAGTTCCTCGCGACCGGCCAGCCTGCAGAACTCGGGCCAGTAGCGGCCGGGCTGCAGCATCGACAATTCGAGCCACCGCTGGTCCGAGGTGCGGTACGCCCCGATGAGCGGATTCGTGGCCGAACCATGCCGCGGCGGCGGATTCACCGGCAGCGGACCACCGTTCATCAATGCCAGATTGACCGTGAACTGCGTGGCCCAGGCGCCGACGCCGAGCAGCGAGACGTCCACCACCGACGGCTCCCCCGTCATTTTTCGCGAGTAGAGCGCGGCCGCGATGCCACCGGCAATGGTCATGCCGCCGATCGAATCGCCGTAGGCGCCCGCGGGCATCCGGGTCATCCGGTCGGCGCCAGGCGGGGTCACCCCGGCCGCGCTGCCGCCGCGCGCCCAGAATGCCGTGCTGTCGTAGCCGCCCTTGGTCGCCTCCGCGCCGCGCACACCGAAGCCGCTGCCCCGCACGTAGATGATGTCCGGATTGATCGCGCGCACGTCCTCGAGATCGATCCGCAGTTTCGCTCGCGCCTCCGGCAGGAAGTTCGTGAGGAATACGTCGCTGCTGCGGATCAATTCCTCCAGCACCCGGCGCGCGGACGGCTTCTCCAGTGCGAGACCGACACTGCGTTTGCCTCGGTTCGGTCCCTCCATGATCGGGAAGAACGACGACCCGGCGCTGTTCGCCTCGTAACCGAGCACCCGGACCAGTCCGCGCTGGGCATCACCGCGTTCCGCGTGCTCGATCTTGATCACGTCGGCGCCCCAGTCCGCGAGCACTGCACCCGCCGCCGGGACGAAGGTGAATTGCGCGACCTCGAGTACGCGCACGCCCTGCATCGGTTTGTGCATCGAACCAGCTCCTCTTAGCGTCGGTATTTGAAGAAGAGTATCCGCTATTCAACGGACATCACAAGGCTGTGCAGGGTCAGACCGCATCGGTCGCCCCTGGTTTCGGTGGCACTATCCACGCAACGAGATGCTCGACATCCGCGGCCGTCGGCACCTGTTCGGTCCACAGGAACTGCTCCATCACGGCGAAGATCGCACAGGCGGCGACCATGGCGTCACGGTCCGGATCCGGGCTGCCACCCGCGCCGAGTGGCGCCGCGAGCAGTTCAGCGATCCGGCGGCGCAACTCGACACCACCGAAGGCCGACCGGCCGTCACGGGAGGTATTCCGCAGCACCGCACGGGTCGTCGCGGCCACCTCGGGATCGGCCGCCTGTTTGAAAACCACCTGAACACAGGCCCTGACCTGGTCGACCGGGTCGGTGTGCCGAGCGCAGCGGCGACGGATATGGCCGAGCAACCGCCTTGCCCCGTCATCGGCGATCGCGGCCATGAGATCGTCCTTGCTCCGGAATGCCCGGTAGAAGGCGTCGTTGGAAACCCTTGCCCGGCGGACGATCTCGACGATTCGCGGGTTCCCGTTCGGATCGGCCCGCATCAGCTCCATGCCCGCGTCGAGCAGGCGGCGCACTTCATCCCGCGCGGTCGCGTACCGATCCCCCGTACGCCGCCGCACCGCGCGGGCCACCAGGGATTCGCCGCCGACCGGGTCGTCCCCGACGTGTGGACTCGTCATGTAAAAGAGTGTACTGTTCGAATACCGATTCACCAGAATCGTTTTCTTGCACAGTGGTATGGCGTTCTGTCGAACGGAGTGGGTATGGCCGACGGGTCACAGGTGGTAGGACCGAAGGTCGGCATTGCCGATCCCGCCGATATCGCGCGTCGCGCGGCCGCGGCGATCGGCCGTCCACTGCACGACCTGACGCAGCTGACCGGCGGGACCTCGAGCCTCACCTACTCGGCGGTGACCGACGAGCGGGTTCGCGTCGTGGTCAAGGTCGCCCCGCCGGGTCTCGAGCCCGTCCGCAACCGGGATGTGCTTCGCCAAGCCCGCGCACTCACCGCACTCGCCGAGGTGCCCGATGTGGCCGTGCCGAAGGTGCTCGGTTCCGACGGCGGCGCACCGCCGGAGATCCCGCCGCTGTTCGTCATGTCCTTCGCGGACGGCGAAGGTTATGAGCCCCGCCATATCGCGCTCGAACGTCGTCCCGCTCCGGACGAGGTGCGCGCGCGTGCTGCGGCGGCTGCCCGCATGCTGGCGGCCCTGCACACTGTCGGTCCCGCCGAATTGGGTATCGACGAACCCGCGGTCACCCTCGACGCCGAGGTCGAGCGGTGGCAGCGGGCCTTCGCCACCTGCGCGCTCGAACCGGACGCGGCGCTCGACGAGCTCAAGTGCCGGACTCTGCTCACCGCGGCGATTCCGAAGCCGCTGCCGCCCGCGCTCCTGCACGGCGACTGGCGGCTGGGCAATATGCAGTGCGTCGGAGCCGAGATCCGGGCGGTGATCGACTGGGAGATCTGGTCGGTCGGCGATCCGCGCCTGGACCTGGCGTGGCTGCGACTGATGTCCGATCCCGCCCATCCGACGGCCGTCGCGCCCGCTGCTCCGACGCTCGAACCCGGCGAACTGCTCGCGGTGTACGAGACGGCGAGCGGCGCACCGGTCGCGGATCTCGGCTGGTTCGACGCCCTGGTCCGCTACAAACAGGCCGCCGCATCGGCGCTGCTGGTCAAGAACGCCGAACGCCGCGGCCAGGTCACCGAGCGGGTGGAACGGATGCGCCACGGCATCCCGCCGTTGCTCATGGCCGCCCGCACCTACCTCACCCACTGATCCCTTTCGGAGGACCGATGCTGGATTTCACGATCGAACCCGAGTTCCAGGCCAAGCTGGACTGGGCCGCGGAGTTCGTGCGCAAGGAGGTCGAGCCGCTCGACCTGCTGTTCCCGCACGGCGGCGACCCGTACGACACCGGTAACGAGAAGGCCCGCGCGATCCTGCGGCCGTTGCAGGAGCAGGTCCGGGCGCAGGGCCTGTGGGCCTGTCACCTCGGCCCCGAACTGGGCGGGCCGGGCTACGGTCAGGTCAAGCTCGCCTACCTCAACGAGATCCTCGGCCGGTCCTATTGGGCGCCAACGGTTTTCGGCACCGCCGCACCGGATACCGGTAATGCGGAGATCCTGGCGATGTTCGGCACCGAGGAGCAGAAGGCCCGCTACCTGCAGCCGCTGCTCGACGGCGAGATCGTCTCCACCTTCTCGATGACCGAACCGCAGGCGGGCGCCGACCCGAAGGAGTTCGTCTGTCGCGCATGGCGCGACGGGGACGAATGGGTAATCGAGGGCGAGAAGTGGTTCTCGTCCAACGCTCGGTACGCGTCATTCCTCATCGTCATGGCCGTCACCGATCCGGACGCGCCGCCGCACGCCCGCATGTCGATGCTGATCGTGCCCGCCGAGACCCCCGGCATCGAGATCAAGCGCAATGTCGGCACCATGGATGAACGCGACTCCCTGGACGAGGGCATCCACGGCTACATCCGCTACCACCAGGTCCGCGTCCCGCTCGACGCCATGCTCGGCGCACCCGGCGAGGGTTTCAAGGTCGCCCAGGCCCGCCTCGGTGGTGGCCGCGTCCATCACGCCATGCGCACCGTGGGCAAATGCACCCGCGCCTTCGACATGATGTGCGAGCGCGCGATCTCCCGCCGCACCCAGGGCACCCTGCTCGCCGACAAGCAGGCCGTCCAGCAGTTCATCGCGGACTCCTGGATCGAATTGCAGCAGTACCGATTGCTGGTGCTGAACACCGCTTGGATCATCGACACCCAGCCGCACGGCGCCGCCCGCACGCAGATCGCGATGTGCAAGGTCGCCATGGCCAAGGTGCTGCACGACATCATCCAGCGCGCGCTGCACCTGCACGGCTCGCTCGGCACCACCAATGAACTGCCGCTGGCGAAGTGGTGGATGGCCGCCCCGAACCTCGCCCTGGCCGATGGTCCGACCGAGGTGCACCGCACCACGGTCGCGAAGCAGATGTTGAAGAAATACCGGCCCGCCGAGGGGCTGTTCCCCAGCGAGCACATTCCGCCGAAGCTGGAGGAGGCGCGAAAGCGCTACGCGCACATCATCAATGACGACAGCCTCAGCGGCGGGGTGAACGGATGACGGCGCAGCTTTTCGATCTGACCGGCAAGGTCGCACTGGTCACCGGTGGCAGCCGGGGCCTCGGCCTGGAAATGGTGCGCGCCTTCGCCGCCGCGGGCGCGGACGTGGTGATCACCAGCCGCAAGATCGAGGCCTGCGAGGTGGCCGCCGAGGAGGTCCGCGAACTGGGCCGGCGCGCACTGCCGTTCGCCGCACACGTCGGCCACTGGGACGATCTCGACCGGCTCACCGACGCGGCCTACGAGGAGTTCGGCAAGGTCGACATCCTGGTCAACAATGCGGGTATGTCGCCGCTGGCGCCGTCCTCGGAGGAGACCAGCGAGGAGCTGTTCGACAAGGTGATCGGGGTAAATTTCAAGGGCCCGTTCCGGCTCGCGTCGCTGATCGGGCGGCGCATGGCCGACGGCGACGGCGGCTCGATCATCAATATCTCCTCCTCGGGGGCGCTGCTGCCGCAACCGCGATTCGGCCCTTACGCCGGAGCCAAGGCCGCCCTGAATGTGCTGACCACCGTCTTCGCTCAGGAGTACGGGCCGAAGGTGCGGGTCAACACCATCTCGGCGGGGCCGTTCCTCACCGATATCTCCAAGGCCTGGGCGCAGGAGAAGCGACACATCACCCGCAGTGCGCTCGGCAGGCCGGGTAAGCCGGAGGAGATCATCAGCACCGCGCTGTACCTCGCCAGCGACGCCTCCAGCTACACCACCGACGCACTGATCCGGGTGGACGGCGGGTTGTACTGAGGGCTGCCCCGATTACCGGACAGCGCAATTGGCATTCGCGGTGGAGAATAATGTTGATCTTGGACCGAAAGGCGATCTCATGCCATTGACCGAAATAGATGCGCACACCGCGCTGGTCGTCGTCGACCTGCAGGATGCGGTGGTAGCGCTGCCGACCGTGCACTCCGCGAAGTCGATTGTCGAGCAGTCGGCCCGGCTCGCCGACGCGTTCCGGAAACGCAATCTCCCGGTCGTGATCGTGACGGCAGCCGGTGTCGCGCCCGGCCGCACCGAGGCGAGCCGTGCTCGCGCGGCGGGCGGACAGTCCAGCCCGGCGGCCGCGAGTTCGGCGGCCGAGGCCGTCGCGCTGCTGTCCGAGTTGGGGCCGCGACCGGGTGACCACACCGTGGTCAAGCGAGTCTGGGGCGCGTTCCACGACCCCACGCTCGCGGGGTGGCTGCGCGAGCGCGAGATCACCCAGGTCGTCGTAACCGGGATCGCCACCAGCATGGGCGTCGAATCGACCGCGCGTGGTGCACACGAATACGGCTTCAACGTCACCATCGCCACCGATGCGGTAACCGATCTGGATCAGGAAGATCACGACTACGCGCTGCGCAAGGTGTTCCCCAAAATCGCGGAAACCGGTACCACCGACGAGATACTCGCCCTGGTCGAAAGCTCGACAATCAACGCATGAACCTCGCCGAGACCGCGGCTTGGACCGAACTCCGGACGCACCAGCACGACCTGCGCGAAACCCGGCTGCGCGACCTGTTCGACCAGGAACCCGGCCGCGGACCGGCGATGACCATCGAGCACAGTGGCCTGGTACTGGACTGCTCCAAGAACCTGCTCACCGCCGAAACACTCGACCTGCTCGTCGAATTGGCCGATGAGCGCGAACTCGGGACCGGTATCCGCGCCATGTTCACCGGAGAGCCGATCAACACCACCGAATCGCGGCCCGCACTGCATACCGCGCTGCGCGCACCCTGCACCACCTCGATCCGGCCACCACCCTGTTCGTGGTGTCGTCGAAAACCTTCACCACGATCGAAACGCTGACCAACGCCCGCACGGCCCGCGAGTGGCTACTGGCCGCGCTCGACGACCCGGCCGCCATCGCCCGGCACTTCGTCGCGGTATCGACCAATGCCCGTGAGGTCGCCGCGTTCGGTAGCGTCGAACTCGGAAAGGTCCTCGCCACAAAGATTTACACCGAACTCACCACGGATCAGCCGAGTGCGCACGACAGCTCGACAACCGCCTGGTGAATCGGTACCGGCACGCTCGAAAGTAACCGACGGATCCGCCCTACCGGCGGTGATCGCGGCAAGCCCACCAGGATGGCCGACCGTATCGCAGCGAGCGCGGCGCTAGCCGCCACCGATCGCGAAGGTCACGGAATACGCTGTCGCCCACAATGTTTGCCCGTTCAGATCGGTGTCAGCCCAGCAGTTCCCTCGCCTCGTCGAGCAGCAGCGGCAATGCGGGCAGCATGCGTTGGTGCATGTCGTTCCACTGGCCGGACTTGCGGGCGCGTTTGATCAGCAAGGCGGTCGCGGCGGACTCCTTGTATTTGGTCAGCGCCTCGAACCACGGCAGGTCCGGCAGGGCGGCGCCGCGCGCCTTCTGGTAGGCGTCGACCAGTTCCGCCTTGCCCGGCATGCCGGTCGGCTCATCGGATACCGACGCTGGATGCGCGGCATCGTCGGTGAAGAAGGTCAGCCAACTCACGTCGATCCTGGGGTCGCCGAGGGACCAGATTTCCCAGTCGATGATCGAGGTGATGCGGTCCGCTTCGCACAGTGTGTTGCCGAGCCGGTAGTCACCGTGGGTGAAGACCGGTGTCATGGCGGCGGGCACGGTGGCGTGCAGGCGGTCCGCGACTGCTTCGTACCCCGTGCGCAGATCGTCCGATACGGTGGTGAAAGCCCTTGTCCAGCGGTCGATCTCGGCGCCGAGGGAAACCACCGGCTCGGTCGCGAGCACGGTGCGCGCCGGGTTCACTCGATGCAGATCGGCGAGCATTACGGCCGCGTCGAAGGCGCGGGCCCGCACCTGGTCGGCGGGTACCGTGCCGCGCGGCACGAGCACCGGTTCGACGCAGGTACCTGGTACCAGATCCATGGCGACGAACGGCGGAACCGCCGGCGGTGCGCCCGCATCGTGGAACAGCACCTTCGGCACCCGCACCCCAGGCCGACCCGCCAGTGCTTCCATGATTCGAGCCTGGCGCAGGACATCTCGGTTGCGGACCGGCGCCAGACCGGGCGGCGCCACCTTCAGCACGACGCGCTCGTATCCGGTTGGGGCATCCGACAATTCGGCCACGTAGGTCAGGCTCGACGTCCCGCCGGTGAGTGGTTCGATGCCCACTACGGTCGCGCCAGGTGCCCAGTCGCGGACCGCGACAACGGTGCGCGCGGTCAGCTCCCGCACCAACTCCGAAGTATTCGCGACAACGCTCATGCTCACTCACCCTTGCCGTCGAGGGTGCTCACCCCGCGGTCGGCTGACGATCGGCCGTCAGCGCCGCGACGATATCCCGGCGCACCAGCTTGCCGGTCGCGGTGCGCGGCAGTTCCGGCCAGTACGTGATGCGATCGGGAGTCTTGGAGCCGCGCAATGTCTTTCGCACCTGCGCGCGCAGTAGTTCGGCATCGACGTCCACCCCGCTGCGCGGGACGACAACGGCCTCGATCCGTTGACCCCACTCCTCGTCGACCACACCGACGACGACCGCGTCGAGCACATCCGGATGCCGCAGCAGGACGTCCTCGATCTCGGCTGGCGCGATGTTCTCCGCGCCGCGGATGATGGTGTCGTCGACCCGGCCCTCGATGTAGAGATAGCCGTCGGCATCCACGCGGCCGTGGTCTCGGGTATCGAAGAAACCCCGTTCGTCGACCGAGGCACCGTGCCCGGCGTACTCACCGGAGACCTGTTCGCCACGCACCCAGATCTGGCCAGGCTCCCCTGCCGCGGCGAGACCACCGGATTCGGCGCGCACCTCGAGCTCGATACCGGGCACCGGCCGACCGGCCGAGCCGATGCGAGCGCGCACCGCGGGATCATCGCTGGCAACGGCCGCGCGATGCTCCTCGGGCCCGAGCACCGAGATCGTGGACGATGTCTCGGTCAACCCGTAGGCATTGACGAAATCGACATGCGGCCACTCCCGCAGCGCGGTCTCGATCACCCGCACCGGCATCTTGGCGCCGCCGTAGGCGAGCGAACGCAATGACGGGACCGAGCGGTCGAGCCCGTCGCCGTCCATGATCCGCGCGAGCATGGTCGGAACGACCATCGCATTCGAAATTCGCTGCTCGCGAACGAGTTCGAGCCACTGTTGCGGCGTGAACTGTTCGAGGGTGAGCACCCGACGCCCGGCATACAGGTTCGTCAAAACGTTGGATACGGCCGCGATGTGGTAGGGCGGCACGCTCATCAGCGCGGCCTCGTCGGCGTCCGCACCCGCGAATTCCACCGTGCCGAGCACATACGACACCAAGTTGTGGTGCCGCAGGACCACACCCTTCGGCGCGGAGGTCGTGCCACTGGTGTAGATCAACACCGCGGGTGTTTCGGGCGCGGCCGGAACCTCGTCACCATCGTCGAGACCGGCATCCGCCGCGGCAGCCAACCACTCTTGCGGGCTCCGCACCGACAGCCGCGCCCGGCGCAATGCCTCGGCCTGTTCGGGATCGGCGATACCGAGTGCGCGTGGATGATTCGCCAACAACGCGTCCAGTTGCTCCGCGCCGAGACGGTAGTTCACCGGCACCAGCGGCACACCCGCCTGTGCCGCCGCGAACAGGGCGACCGGGAAGGCCGGACCGTTGACGGCGAGGTACACAATCGCGTCGGCACCGGCCGCACGGACCACCCGCGCACCGCCGGCGGCCAACTCACGCAGCCGCACCGGCGTCAGTCCATCGGCGGTCCGCCCGATCACGATTCGGTCGCCGAAACCGTCGGCGGCCATATCCAACAGCATCGCTACGTTCATCGCTGCGCTCTCAGTCCGAGGCCGGCAGCGGCTTGGCGTTCTTGAGCGGCAACGCGACACCGTTCACCGCCAGCGTGCCCTGGCCCGCCTTGGTGCAGAGCAGTTCCACACCGAGTTCCTCATCGGCGTAGCGCTTGCCGAGCTGCGAACCACCGAGCTGTTCGGGATCGGCGGTGCCGGCGGGGATGCCGCCGGGGCCCTTCGGATCGACCATCGCCGCCCCGCCACAGGTGATCTCCAGATCGGCCTGCGGAGCGCGCACGACGATGACCGTCGTCGTGTCGACCGTGCTGGCGAGCGTCTGCCCCACACGTGGCTTCATCGCAACTTCCTCCGTAGATCTCGTCGTGCCATCTCGCCCCGACCGCCGTCGTCACGAACACATCCGGACGATCGAGACCAGAGAAGAGTATACGACTTATCTAGAATCTGCAGCAGCCCAAGAGTCGGGCCACGCGGCACTATTGCTTGCCTACCACATATTAAGCGGTTCGAATCGGACCGCGACCAGCGCGGCGCCAAATGCCGTCGATAGAACAATTTGTTACACTCTAATCCGGCCACTCCACGGAGGGCCGCATTCAGCCGACCCACGAACATCGGAGTTTCCGGATGGAGCTGAAAACCGTCCTGTTCGACGTGACCGACCACGTTGCGACGATCACCCTGAACCGACCGGAAGCCATGAACAGCTTCAACCAGGAGATGCTCGACGACTTCGACCGCATCTGGCAGCGGGTGAAGTTCGATGACGATATCCGTGTCGTCGTGCTGCGCGGAGCCGGTGACCGGGCGTTCTGCACCGGCATGGACGTCAAGCAGGGCTTCGACCGGCAGTCCAACGTCTGGTCGCAGACCGATCCCGGCGAGAAGTTGTCGCCGAAGCTCAACCAGGTGTGGAAACCGCTGGTCTGCGCGGTGCACGGAATGGCGGCCGGTGGCGCGTTCTACTGGCTGAACGAGGCCGACATCATCATCTGCGCGCAGGACGCGACCTTCTTCGACCCGCATGTCAGCTATGGGCTCACCGCCGCGCTGGAACCGATCGGGCTCGCGCGCCGCATTCCGCTGGGTGAGACATTGCGCATCGCGCTGCTCGGCCTGGACGAGCGTCTGTCCCCCGAGCGCGCCATGCAGATCGGCCTGGTCAGTGAGATACTGCCGCGCGATCAGCTCTGGGATCGCGCCGACGAGATCGCCCGCATCATCGCCGCCAAACCACCGGCCGCGATCCAGGGCACGGTCCGGGCGATCTGGGAGTCGCTCGATTCCACCCGCACCCACGCACTGCGCACCGGCCTGTCCTACACCCATATCGGCAACCCCATCGGCAAAGCCGAAGTCGACCGTGCCACGGTGCCCCGCAGCAAATGGACGCTGCGCTGACGCGCATCCACCACCGATCAGAGAAGTCCAAGAGGAGAATTCGATGAAGTTCGGTATGCCGTGGCCCGGCCGCGACGTCGGGAGGGAGGCCGAGCAGGCCGGTGTGGCAGCCTTCTGCACCGGTGACTTCGTCGACCACGACGCCTACCTCACCGTGGCCGAGATCGTCGCCCATACCGAACGCGCGCTGGTCGGTCCCGCCATCGCCTACGCCTTCGCCCGCACCCCGTACGCGCATGCCACCGCCATGCGGCAGCTGCACGGGCAAGCACCCGGTCGACTTTTCCTCGGCCTCGGCACCGCCGCCTTCCGGATCAACCGCGACTGGTTCGGCGTCCCCGCCGATCGCCCGGTCGATCGAATCGCCGAGACCATCGATGTGGTGCGCGCCTGGCTGCACGCGGAAAACGGCGAGAAGATCCAGTACTCCGGTGAGTTCTACTCGATAGACGCCGATGTCCGGGCCCCGGTGCTCGGCCGCCTCGATATCCCGGTACTGCTCGCGGGATTCAACAGCCGGATGGCCGCCACCGCGGGCCGGGTAGGCGACGGCGTGATCGGCCACGGCCTGTTCACCCGCACCTGGTGGAACGACATCGTGCGCCCGGCGGTCGATCGCGGGGCCACCGGTAGCGGCCGACGCCCACTCGAACACGGCTGGATCATCACCGCCATCGATGACAACGCGCCGGAACGTGCCATCGCCGACGCGCGCCGCATGATCGCCTTCTACCTCACCGTCAAGACCTACGACCCCTACGTCGCCCATCACGGTTGGGAAAGCCCTGTCGCGCAACTGCGCTCGGCATTCCGCGCGGGCGATACCGACGGCATGGTCAAGGCGGTCACCGACGAGATGCTCGCCGAGATCGCGCTCTGCGGGACCACCGCCGACGCCCGTGCGGCCCTCGCGCGCCGCGCCGACGCCCTGCCCCGCGATGTCGGCTATTTCGCCCCGCCCTCGTATCTGGTGAGTCCCAAACGTCGTGCGGCATATGCCCATTCCAGCCTCGCTCTGATCGGCACCACACCCTGAGCAAAGACGGCCGCGTTTGCACGCGGCCGCCTTCGACTCGATCAGTGCGTCAATACCGGGGCCTCGGCGTCCTGCGCGATAGGTGCGGGCAGTTGCTCGATCTTGCGGGGCAGCAGCACGGCGAGCAGCGCGCCGATGGCGCAGGCCACCGCGCCGATCAGGAATGCGACCTGGAATCCCCTATCGGTGTAGAGCACCGCGCCATGGGTCATTTCGAGCGGGATCGGCGCGATATAGGAATTGTTCAGCACGGTGAACGCGAGCACCGGCAAGACCGCCGCGACGACGCTCTGCGCGGCATTCGCGATACTCGCCGTGCTGGCTTGCAATTGCGGCGGAACCGCCTCGATCAACAGATTCGGAACCGATGCGTAGCCCAGCCCCATACCGGTGCCCGCCATACCCGCGAATACGAGCAGCAGTGCCTTGTCGTCGTGCTTTGCCGCGATGAGCACGAAAGCGAGTGCGAACAGCAGCAGGCCGACGATCATCAGCAACCGCGGCCGAACCCTGCGGCTGACCAGAATGCCGACGACCACACCGCCGACCACGACCATGCCGCCGATCGGGGCCTGGAAGATCGCGAATCCCTTTGCGCTGACACCGAATCCGTAACCCAGTCCGACGGCGGCGGGCGTCATCACCATCATCGGCAGCAGAATGGTGATGAGTGCACTGCAGCCGTAGCACATGGCGGAACCGATGGAGATCAGCAATACCGGCCGCCTGCGCAGCACGTCCAGATCGAGCAGCGGGTCACGCACGATCCCGGCCGATACCAACCAGCCCACCACGAGCACAACGCCGCCACCGAGGTAGGCGAGCGTCGAACCAGCTGTCCAGCCCCAGCTGGGACCGAAGCTGACCGCGACGAGTACCCCTGCGATGCCGAAACCGAGCAGCAGTGCACCGGCGAAGTCGATCCGCGACCGCACCCGCACGGTGGATTCACCGGTGGTGAGCGCGACCAGGGTGCCGAACACCGCGAGCCCGATCACGAACAACCAGAAGATGCTGCGGAAACCGTAGTCGTCGAGCAGCCAGCCGGTGATGAACGGCGCCGGTATCGCGATGAGTCCCAAACCACTGGTGGTAACGCTGACCGCGAGCGCGACCGTCTTCTTCGGGAACACATCCCGGATCAGCGAGTAGGCAAGGAAGACGCACGGCGTGAGCACGCCCATCAACGCCCGGCCTGCGATCATCATCGCGTAGCTGGTCGCGACCGCGGAGACCAGTGCGCCGAGCACCGAGACGGCGACACAGGCCAGCAATATTTTCCGCTTGCCGTACATATCGGCCAGCTTGCCGAGCAGCGGCCCCGTCACAGCCCCGACCAGGAGGAATGCCGTCAGCATCCAGGCGCCCTGGGTCGTCTGGAAATGCACGGAGATTTCCGGCACCGCCATCGACACCATCATGTAGCTGAGCGTGAGTATCTCGAGCGTCAGCACGATCGAGGCCAGGGAAAGCACCAGCCGCGGCGTCCATGTCTGTGCGGCGTCCGGCATCGGTGCGACATCGGGCGATTCTTCGAATTGCATTGCAGGGCTCATCGATCGAGTCCTTTCGGGGGCTGCCACGGAGCTCTCGTTTCCGACTCGCACCGAGCAATCGAGCCGTGGCTTTGGTTTGGTGATCGCATTCGCCCTGCTCGGAGTGGGGCGAAGACGTACGCGACAGCACACCCCCTGTGGGGCGGGTCACACAATCGACCTTTCCACTCAGCGGCAATTGGACAAACGACTCAGCCAATTCGGCTATTCAGTACACTTTTAAGGCGCGGTGTGCGGGCAGCGCCGCAGGTGAGCCTGCCCAGATGACCCACGCAGATCCGGCAATCAGGAGACCGAACATGACCACGGCGTACTCGTTCTCGACGCAGCTCTACATCGACGGGCACCGCACCGACGGCGAATCGGACGAGCTCATCAACGTGCGCAATCCCGCGACGGAGGAGACGATCGCCTACGTCCCACAGGCCTCGATCCCGGACGTGCGCCGCGCTGTCACGGCCGCGCGCAAGGCATTCGACGAAGGTCCCTGGCCGCGGATGAAGCCCGCCGAGCGGGCCGCGGTGCTGCTGCGCATGGCCGAGGAGATGGAGCGCCGCCTGCCTGAGCTCGTCGCGGTCAATATGGCCGAGGCGGGTTCGGTCCGCTCGTTGGCCGAGACCCTGCAGACCCGGGTGCCGGTGGCCCATCTGCGCGATATGGCCGAGCGCGTCATGCCTGCCTTCGCGTGGGAACGCCCGATGGAACCCACGATCGCCCCCGGTATCGGCATCTCCCAGGGACAGATCCGGCGCGAGGGCTTCGGGGTCTGCGCACTGATCGCGGCCTATAACTTTCCGTTCTTCCTCAGCATGATGAAGGTGGTCCCCGCCTTGGCCGCGGGTTGCACGGCCGTGCTGAAGCCCGCGCCGACCACCCCGCTGGAATCCTTGTTGATCGGTGACTTCGCCGATGCCGCCGGTCTGCCGGCGGGCGTGCTGAACATCGTGACCGGCGATGTCGACGCGGGCCGGGAGTTGACCACCAATCCGATGGTGGACCTGGTCAGCTTCACCGGATCGGACACCGTCGGACGAATGGTCTACACACAGGCGGCGAGCTCGATCAAGAAGGTCGTGCTCGAACTCGGCGGCAAGTCCGCGAATATCGTCCGCGCCGATGCCGACCTCGACGGAGCGGTCCGGTCCGCACTGATGGGCATCACGGTGCACGCGGGCCAGGGCTGCTCGATCCTGACCCGCACGATCGTGCACGAATCCGTTCACGACGAACTTGTCGCGCGGCTGCGCGTCGCCCTCGCCGGTGTCCGGGTCGGCGATCCGGCACAAGAATCCACCACGATGGGTCCGCTGATCACCGAGGCGCAGCGGGAGAAGGTAGAGAAGCTGATCCGCGTCGGCGAGGAGGAGGGCGCGCGGATCGTCGCCGGTGGCGGACGCCCGGCGGGCCTCGACAAGGGCTACTTCGTGGAGCCGACCCTCTTTGTCGATGTCGACAATTCGATGACGATCGCGCAGACCGAGTTTTTCGGCCCGGTCGGCGTCGTCATCCCGTTCCGAACCGACGACGAGGCGGTTCGCATCGCGAACGACAGCCCCTACGGTTTGGCCGGCGCCGTCTGGAGTGCCGACACCAAGGCCGCCTACGAAATCGCGACCCGGGTCCGTGCGGGCGGCATAGCCATCAACGGCGGCAGTGCGGGCGTCAACCCACGCACACCGTTCGGCGGATACAAGCAGAGCGGAATCGGCCGGGAGTGGGGCGAATTCGGCCTCGACGAATTCCTGCAGACCAAGGCCATCAGCTGGGCCGCCCGCTGATCGGCCCAGCTCGACTGTGTCACTGCCTGTTACGCTCCGCCGTGAAGTCACTGGTGTAGGGGGCGCGGACACGAAAGAACCCGGCATGAATGTAGACGTAGCCGCAGCGGTCAGCGAATTGCTGCCAACGCTGGCCGAACGGTCGGCGCAGGTCGACGAGTCCGGTGAGATACCGGCAGAGACGATGACCGATTTGATCGGTACGGGTATCTTCCGGCTGCTGCGACCGAAAACCCAGGGTGGGCTGGAGGCCGATCCGCTGGACTTCTACGACGCGGTCCGCACGGTCGCCACCGCGTGCGGCTCGACCGGGTGGGTGACCTCGGTACTCGGCTTGGCCCCTTGGCATGTGGCCCTTTTCGACGAGCGCGCGCAACGTGATGTGTGGTCGCAAGACCCGGACGCATTGATCTGCTCGTCCTACGCACCGGTCGGCAGATTCGTTCCGGTGGCCGGAGGTTATGAAGTCAGCGGCCATTGGCGCTTTGCCACCGGCTGCGCACACTCGTCGTGGGCGCTGCTCGGCGGCACCATCGTGGCCGAGAACGGCCAGCCGGTGGATATGGTCAGCGGGCTGGTGCCAAGTGCCGATTATCGGATGTCGAAGGTGTGGGATGCGGCCGGATTGCGCGGCGCGGGAAGTGACGATCTGTACGCCGAGCGGATTTTCGTTCCGGAGCATCGCGTAACGCGGTTCTACGACATCGCACGGCTGGAGAGCCCTGGACATAAGGCGAATCCCGGGCCCCTCTACCGAATGCCTTACGGCACTATGTACACCTACACGAACAGCTCACCGATGGTCGGCATGGCACAGGGTTGCCTCGATGTCTTTCTGAGCCGGATGCGCGACAGTAACCGGCTCAGTTTCGGTGGCGGCAGTATCACCGCGGATCAGCCGACAGCGGCTGCGCGCGCAAGCGCCGAAATCGACGCGGCCATCCTGCAGATGAGCCGGAGCCTTCGCGATCTGTACGAGTGCGTTTGTGCGCGACAGGAGATTCCGCTGGAGCTGCGGTTGCGTGCCCGTCGCGACCAGGCGTTGGGTGCCGAACGTGCGTTGACGTCGATCGATCTGGTGTTCGCGGCGACCGGCGGGATGCTGCTGCGCCGTCGCAATCCGATCGAGCGGGCCTGGCGCGACGCACATATCGCGGGCATCCACGCAACCAACAATGTCGGCACGGCGCTGACGATGTACGGGCGCGGCACATTCGGATTGCCGGTCGACGACATGATGGTCTGAATTCGGACCCGGTCACCACCAGCCGACGAGACGATCCATCAGTAGCGTCGCACTGGCAAGATAGTCGCCGTACCCGCCGCGGAAGAAGAGCAGCGGGGTCCGCACCGACTCGATATTGAGATCGCTGACCCGGCCCACGACCAGATGGTGGTCACCGATCTCGACCACCTTTTCGAGCGTGCAGTCGACCCATGCCACGATGCCGTCCAGCACCGGATTGCCCAGCGGCGAGGTTGTCCAGATCACGCCCTCGAACCGGTCCGGCGCGCGAGCCGACAACCGGCGTGAGGTCGGCTCCTGGTTGCCCGCGAGCGCGTTGGCGCAGAATCGACCCGCATCCTGGATCAGCGCCAGCGTCGACGAGTTCCGGTTCACCAGGAAAGACACCAGGGGCGGCTCGAGCGAAACCGATGTGAACGTGCCGACGATCATTCCGTGGGGACGACCGTCGGAGGCCGTGGTGGTAATCGCGACAACACTGGTCGGAAAATGTCCCAGCACATCGCGGAAGCGCCGTGCGCCCATCGACACCGGATCCGGAAGCGGACTCATAGGGGTCCTCACCTCTCTTGCGGAAGGATCGAGCCGACGGCCCACTGGAACGCAAGTTTGGTCAGGAAACCGGCTGGGCCTCTGGATGTTTCCGCTCAGCGGAAAGCGGCCCGGGTGCGTGCGAGGAACTCAGAACCACTCGCCGCGCTCGCCAAGCGCGAGGATTCGTCCGACGGTTTCGGTGAGTGCTGGCGCCTGTGGCTCATCCCGCACTACGACGGGTTCGAAGCGTGCCGAATGTTTGCGTGCGGTGTCGCCCATCAGCTTTTCCGAGATCGCCTGCGCGGTATTGGCGACCAGCGGCGCCAACCGCTCGAGCGGTGCGCGCACGTCACCGACGAGCGAAATCCCGCCGACCGGTCCCTTGGGACCGCGGACCGCCGCACCGACACAAGCGATGTGCTGGAAGCACTCACCGCGATCGAAAGCCAGACCGCGGCGCGCTCGAATGCGAATCAACTCCTGATGCAGGACCTCGAGATCGCCGATGCTGTGCGCGGTCCGCTTGACCAGGACATCGCGGTATAGATCATCGATCTGTTCGGGCGACAGCCAGGCGAGCATGCTCTTTCCGACGGCTGTGCAGTGTGCGGGCACCCGGCCACCGACGACGGAAGGCACCTGGACGGCCGCTTTGCCCCCGAACTTGTCCAGGTAGTACGCCTCCGCGCCATCCAGAACGGCAAGGTGCACCACCATTTCCGTGCGCACCGACAGGTTGTGCAGGAGCGGGAACGCCGCTGTCCGCAGCGCACCGTGCCCCTCTTCCCGGCCGCCGAATCCGAGCGCCCGTTGACCGAGGCCGTAGTCACGACCGTTGCGCTCGAGCCAACGCAGCCGAACCAGCTGTTCCAGGATGCGATGGGTCGTCGAACGCGGCAGATTGGCGCGTCCGGCGACATCCTCGAGCGAGAGCCGGATCTGCGGACCACCGAACGAATCCATGATCAGTGTCATCCGCTCGACCATCGACGGTGGCGCCTCGTGCCGTTCGGAGGTGGCGACCGCATTGTCATTCACCACTGAGGCCATTGGCCAGCCTCCTTCTTGGAGCTCGAACCTCAGGCGCGAGTGTAGCGAAAGACAGCCGGTTTGAGGCGGTGATATCGGAATTAAGTTTCCTCTTTAGGGTCGATATCGCCGATGTCGATCGGTCCGCCGCAGGCCGCGGCGAGCAGGCCCGAGAAATCGACGCCGGAATCGGTCAATGCGGCTGCGCATGCGGCGACGTCCTTGTGCAGAAAAGGTGCGACCGCGGCGGCGAAGGATTTCGATCCGCCACGATCGGCGATATAGCGTCCGGCAGTGGTGCCGCCGCTGCTGACCGCGAGCGCCTCGAGCATCACACCTTCGGCTATCCCAACACCACGGCCCAATGTCAGACCTTGCAGGGTCAGCTGCGAGACCGCGGCGAACAGCAGGTTGTTGATCAACTTCACCCGCAGCGCCGAACCCCGCGCACCGGTTTCGAGGACGGTTCCGGCATAGCAATCGACGACCGTGCGCGCGATCGCGACGTCTTCGGGTGTGCCACCGAGAAAGACCACCAGCTCCCCGGCACGCACCGCCTCCGGTGTGCCACTGAATGTCGCGTCCACGACCGCGGCTCGTCCGGTCGGTGCGAACCGGTCCAGACTGTGCAGCACCTCCGGCGTCCCGGTGGTGTGCGACAGCAGTATCGTGCCCTCGGCCATGGCGCCGACAACCTCGGGCAGCAGCGTGGATATCTGATCGTCGCCGAACAGGCAGCTGACCACGACATCCGCGGCCGCGATATCCCGGATCCGATCGACGGGCTCCGCGCCGAGTGCAGCCAGCCGGTCGCGCACCTCCGGCCGCCGCGCGTACAGCCGGACCCGATGCCCGGCCGCCAGTAGTCGCTCCACCATCGCCGCACCGATGCGTCCTGCGCCGATGAATCCGATCGTCGGTGCCGTCATGATCGGTTCCGTTGCTCGCGCACGATATCGAGCAGTTCCATCCGGCTCACCTTGCTCGATGGCGTGCGCGGCAGCTGGTCCAGGACCACGACATGCACCGGCACTTCGTACGGCAGCAGGTGTGCACGACAGAGCGCCACGAGTTCGTCGCTGTCAGGCGGGATCAGTCCCGGTTCGATTTCGATCGCGGCGACGGGCACATGTCCGAGCCGGGGGTCGGGCAGTCCGGCCACCGCTGCCTCGCGCACCGCCACGTGCGACTCCAGCACCCGCTTGACGGTATCCGGCTGGATCTTGAAGCCACCGCGGATGATGGCGTCGTCGGCACGTCCGTCGATCCAGAGGAAGCCGTCGAGATCGATCCGCGCCAGATCGCTGGTCTGAACCCACTCTCCGGCGCCTTCCGCAGTCTGCGCGGTACGGACCTCGAGCCGTCCGGTCGTCCAACCGCCGAGCTCGACGCCGTCCTCGCCGGTGACTCGCAACTCGACGCCGGGGAAGGCGCGACCGGCGCTGCCTGCCTTCAGGTCCCACCACTGTTCGTGCAACGCCAGCGTCCAGCCGGCCACCGCGCCCGCGAATTCGGTTGCCCCATAGGTCATCAGCACCGGGATGCCATATGTGCGAAAGAAGGAGTCCGCCAACTCTTTCGGACACGGCGCGGTCCCGGACGTGACGACCTGCAGGCTCGACAGTCGGTCCCGCGACACTCCTGAGTCGAGTACGGCCCGCAGCGCGGCGGGCACCAGGCTCACGGCCCGCAACCGGTGCCGCTGCACGGCACTGATCCACGGTTCCAGGACGAACTTGGGCATGAGAATCATCCGCCGGCCCATGGCGAGGCACGCCAATGCCCGCCACAGGCCGCCGATATGCACGAGCGGCGCGTTCACCAGCACCGCGGACCGGGACAGCAACCGGTCTCCTCGCGCCGTCTGCCCACCGGAAGCCAGTGCCTGATCCAACTGCACGGTCCGCAGATGCACCCGCTTGGGCACACCGGTCGTCCCCGAAGTGAGCATTTCCACGACTGTGCCCGGATTGGTCACGGCGCAGGCACGGACCTGGCCGCCCACTCGCCGAACCGAGCCGTCGTCGCGCAGTTCCAGCGCGATACCGGCCGCCGTGGCGGCATCGAGCACGCCGTCACGGGCGAGCAGCTCGGATCCGCACACCACCGCGGGCAGATCACACGCGATGATGTCGGCGGCCAGCCGCGGCGCGGGCTGCAGCGGTGCGAGCAGTACGACGCATCGACCGGACGCGATCAGCGAGGTCACGACCGCGACATGCTCGGGCCGGTTCTCCAGGACCACACCGACTCGGGATCCAGCATCGAGACCGACGGATTCCAGCGCATCGACAACCGAGCGCGCGGTCGCCTGGATCCGCCCCCAGGTCCACCAGATCTCCTCGTGCTCGATCGCTTCGGCGTCGGCCGGAGCCTCGGCAAGCAGCCGGGTCAGCTGGTCGCGAATTCCCACGTTGGTAATGCCTTTCGACGGTCCGAGTCCAGCTCGGCGTGAATTTCGATCGTGTCGTCATGCACCTGCCCGGCCGTGGTTCACCACTCGAGGCGCAAGGACATCAAGCCGTACATATTTCCGGTCTGCTCGAGCTGCTGCCCCGGGGCGATCCGGTAGTCCGGAATTCGCTTGTGCCATTCCTCCATCGCGACATTCAGCTCCAGCCGCGCCAGGTGCGAACCCAAGCAGCGGTGCGGACCCGAACCGAAAGCGATGTGGTTGTTCGCCGTGCGATGCAGATCCACCTCATGCGGATTGTCGAACCGTTCGGCGTCCCGATTGCTCACCGCGAGCGGAAGCATCACCATGTCGCCGGATTTCACCGGACAGCCGCCGATCTCGGTGTCCCGCGTCGCCTTTCGTGCCGGGATGACGAACGAATAGACGCGCAGGACTTCCTCGACGCCGTTGGCGATCAGCGTCGGATCGGCCACCATGGCCGCGCGCTGTTCAGGGTGTGCGGCGAAGTGATACATGGCCCAGCCGATCGCGATGGGGACCGTGTCGAAACCCGCCTGGAACATCAGGATGCAGAACGCGTGCATATCGGCGTCGCTGAGGAGCTCACCATCGATGCGCCAGGTCATCATGCGCGACAGCAGATCATCGCGCGGGGCCTCGCGACGCAGCGCGATCTGTTCTCCGAAATAGGCCGACGCGGCGGTCATCGCGGCAATTTGCCGACTGTGGTCGGGATCCTCGGCGTGCGGCACGTGCAGCATCTCGTGCACCCATTCCAGGAATTGCTCCAGATCCTGCTCGGGCAGGCCCATCAGCCGCATGAAGATCAGGGTCGGGAACCGGCGCGCGAACTCGTCGAGGACGTCCGCACCACCCTTGGGCAGCAGCCGGTCGATCATGTCCGCCGCGATCTTCCGGATCTCCGGCTCGCGGGCGGCGACCCACTTGGGCCCGAACTCGCTGCCGAGCAGTCGCCGCCACTTGGTGTGCAAAGGCGGATCCAGCATCTCCGGAATCCACAGGAACTTCGGATTCGGCTCCAGGACCGTCACCGAGGTACTGGAGAATGTGCGCCAGTCCTGCAGCGCCTCTTGGATCGCCTGGCCGTCCGTGATGACCCAATATCCCTGTGCGACAGTGCTCCTGAACGCGGAGTGGGTGCCGGCGAGCCGGTCCCACTGCTCATGATGGCTCAGCAGTGGACCGGATAGGCGATTGTCGAAATAGTAGGCGGGCACACCGTCATGGGTGCCCTGGGATTCGAGCGTCATACCGATCCTCTCACAACCCGGCCGACGGTGTGGTCGACAGGAACGCGCCGCCCGGACCGACATCGAGGGCCTCGCCGTACCACGTCTGCCCCCACTGCAATTCGGGGATCTTCCACTCGAGCGCCTGCCAGTCCGGATCGAAGATGAGGTATCCGCCGGAGTACAGCTCGACCCGGTGACCGGAGCCGGGATCGTGGATGTACAGGTACATCGCCTGACCGATGCCGTGCTTGCCCGGACCGTGCCCGAAGTCGATCTCGAGATCACGGATCTCATCGACCGCCCGCAGAATGTCGTGGTAGTTCTCGATATTGAAGGCGACGTGGTGGAACCGGCCGTTGGCCTCCTCCGCGTTCACACCGATCGCGATATCGTGCACCTGCGGCGTCACCGACAGCCACGAGGCCAGGATGGTCTCCGGGAACTGCGGGATCATCGCGAACTCCCGGCGCTTGAACCCCAGCGCATTGCGCAGCCAACCCTCGGCCTGGTTCACCGTGGTCGGGCTGCACTGCACGTTCAGATGGTCCAGCCGCCGGACACCGAAACCGCGACGGCGCGAACTGTTGCTGAGCAGCTTCGAGCGCAATTCCGGTGGGGCAACCGGCTTTTCGATGTCGTAGTAGAGCTCGAACGGATGCTCACTGCCGGGGACCAGGAAACGGATCGCGGTGCCGCGGCCGAGTTCGTGATCGGCGGGCAGCTCCACCGCCTCGATCTCGGCCTCGGTCAGCTGCTTGTGGAACAGCTCGACATCCTGGGGCCGCTTCACCCGGAAGCTGTAACTGTTCACCCGTGCCTCGTCCTGCTGGGTCAGCACCAGCGAGTGGTGCACCAGTTCCTGATACCCGCGCAGATAGGCCACGCCATCGGATTCGGCGACCACCTCCATGCCCAGCAGGTCCCGGAAGAACCAGATCGAACGCCGCAGATCCGGCGTCCCCAGGTTCAGGCCACCGGCGTGGGCAATCTGCGGGCCGGGATCGTAGTCGTGCGAACCAGCCATGCGAGCTCTCCTTCGAGTCGGAATGTCCTGCTGGCTGGCTAGTTTGCGGAGGAACCGGGCAGCACAGGCCGGACTTTCCGAACACTGGGACGCGCCGGATTCCGACGAGCCGCCACGAACGGCTCCCGCACCACGACCCGTGCCATCCCGCTCAGCGGAATCTCACCCTCTGCTCCGCATAGTCGGCCGCACACTCGACGAACTCGCCAGCCGCACGATCTCGCGTCGCGACCGGCTGCGATACACCCGCGGTTGCACGTTCGGGCGCGGCGGCGACAGCCTGCGTCACCACGCAGAGCCGAAGCACCTCGATTCGACAAGGAGAACACAATGCCCGCTGACGAGGAAACCTACGATGTCGTGGTCGTCGGCTCCGGAGGAGGTGGCCTGATCGGCGCCTACGCGGCCGCCGCCCGCGGGCTGCGCACGCTGGTGCTGGAGAAGACCGCGCTGATCGGTGGCACGACCTCGTATTCCGGTGCGGGACTATGGTTTCCGGGCAGCGCCCCGATCTCGCGGGCGGGCATCGAGGATGATCCCGAGGCCGCGCGCACCTACCTGCGCGACGTTGTCGCCGACAATTCGCGCGAGCCACTGCAGGATGCCTACCTGCGGACCGCGCCCCAACTGATCGACGACCTCGAGCAGAACCCGCTGTTCGGGTCCTTCGCCTATCAGCCCGTGCCCGAATACTTCTACGGGCGTCCCGGATCGACGGCGACCGGGCGAACCGTATTCCCGCAGGAGATCTCGGTCGCCGAACTCGCAGACCTCGCCCCGCTCATCCGCCGATCCGTCCCCGAAGAGCGCTGGGGCATCGACGAAGGACCGGTACTCGTCGGCGGCCGCGCACTGATCGGCCGGGCGCTGAAGGCATTCCTGGCAACGGGCAACGGCTCCTACCTGCTCGAGACCGCCCTCACCGAACTGCTGGTCGAGGACGGCCGCGTCACCGGTGTGGTGGCGGTCAGTGGCGGCGAGCGCCGCACATTCCGCGCGACCCGCGGCGTGATCCTGGCCGCCGGCGGTTTCGAACACAACCGCGAGATGCGCGAGCAGTATTCACCCGTGCCGCTCACCGGCGAATGGTCCCACGGCGCGCCGGCGAACACCGGTGACGCGATTCTGGCCGGCCGCGCGATCGGCGCGGCCACCGACCTGCTCGACGAGGCCTGGTACGTCCCCGGAGTGGTGCAGCCCGACGGTCGGCCCGTCTTCCATACCGGCACCCGCGGCGGGATCTGGGTCAATGCCGAGGGCGAGCGCTTCATGAACGAGACGCAGCCCTACGACCGCGCCGGGCACGAAATGGCCCGGCTGCAACGCGAAACCGGCGTTACGCACAGCACCGCGCACTGGGTATTCGACCACCGGCAGCTCGAGCGCGACGGCTTCGGCGGCGACCCGGAGCAGCCGGTGCGTCCGGAATGGTTCGCGTCCGGCGCCCTGCGCCGCGCCGAAACCCTCGAAGAATTGGCCGAACTGATCGGCGTGCCGCCGGAGAAACTGCGCAAGTCGATCGAGGAGTACAACGGCTATTCGAAATCCGGTGTCGACGAACGTTTCCACCGCGGCGAGGCGCCGTGGGACCAGATGTTCCAGTACATCGTCGGATACCCGGCCGATCCCCGGCAGAACTACCTCGTGCCGCTGGCGACCGACCTCCCCAACCCGTTGCTCATCCCCGTCGACACCCCGCCTTACTACGCGGCCACAGTTGTGCTGTCCGATATCGGAACCAAGGGTGGTCTCGTGACCGACGCGCACGCTCGCGTACTCCGCTCGGACGCAACGCCGATCGAAGGTCTCTACGCGACCGGCAACACCATGGCCGCGATGTCGGGCAGCGCGTACCCCGGTGCCGGCACACCGATCGGTTCGAGCCTCGTCTTCGCCTATCTCGCCGCGCTCGACCTCGCCGGACCAACCGCTTAGGAGTCGGCCATGACCCGCGCAACCGAATCGACCCTGTCGGGAAGGTCGTTCCTGCCTGCCGCACTCGAGATCGCACTGCGTTGCCCAGCCCGATCCGACTACATCGAACTGCGCTTCACGACCTCGGCGGGCCCCTGGCAGTGGTGCTTCCCCGAGCCGCAGCACCGATACGCCGACCCGAGCGCCACCACCTCGATCGCGCTGGCATTCGGGCGATACGGCGCACAGGCGCATCTGATTCGAGCAGGTGGACTCGGCCCCGCCCTCCCGAGCTCCGCGGCCCTGCCACTGATCCTGGCCGACGCCCGAATCCTGGTCGAGCGCAGACTGATCACCCCCGGCTCATTCCCCCTCTCCGCCAAAGGCCCTGCTGCATAATGAAATACGGTGCACTGCCCGCGTACTCGTCACGGGCAATGGAGCAAGCACACCCAGTGGAAGATCCACGGCGAGAAGCTTGTAGACGAGAACCGGCACATCCGATTATCGACCGTCGACGTCGAGTTGCCCGATGGCGTGAGGTTCACCCAGTACGTGGCGCGGATGCCCCGCTGCGCAATGACGCTGGTCGAATTACGCGGACCGGCGCTATGCGATCCGCGAGTTGAGCACGCGGTTCCCATCGGGGTCCACCCGATACAGCGGGTCGCTGCGGCCAGGCTCGGCACAGCGGACGGCGTTGGTGTAGAGGGCCTTCGCGGGTAGCCTGAGTTACATCGGGATGTTTCTTCGGCACTGCTAGCCCTCCATGCTCGACGTGACGGCTCGAGCAGCCCTGAATGCCCTCATTGGGGGCGGCTTAGGCGCAGGCACCGACACGCCGACGGCCTGACGCCCAGCTTGTTCCCGGCGACCCGCGAGCGTCCCTACAGCGTCCCTGAATAGGCTGATACGGGACGGACAGAGGCAATACGGGCGGTCATAAATATGCCTCTGAACGCGCACGACACGGACGGAGCGTTCCGGGGCCTCGAGGCGCAACCCACTCCTTGGGAGCATCAGCGGTAACGCATGGGACACGCTGTGTCCGAAGCCCAGTAGCGCAAGGACGGCGGAGGTGGTTCCCGGCAGGCGACACGGCATCGAGAATCTAGCTAGAATTCTGTACAGTTACGGTATGTCCATCCTGCGCAACACTCATGAACTCAGCGTTTCCGACGCCGCGCAGCGAGGCGTCGCGGGACTGGTAGCGGATGCCGAAGGTGGTACCGATCTGGTGGTCACCCGTCATCACCGGCCGGTTGCCGCCGTGGTCAGCATGAATCGGCTCGCTGAACTGGATCGCGCGGAGTCCGACCTGCGTGACCTTGCGCTGGTGCTCGCCCGGGCCGCGACCGACGGCGGGAACCGAACGTCACTCGATGATGTACTCGGCGCCTTCGGTCACACAAGGGAATCCCTCGCCGAAGTCGATGACCACGAGTAAGCCGATGGTCGAAGTCCTCTTCACCGATATGGCAATCGACGACCTTCGAAAACTCGGCCCCGATGCCGTGCCCAAAGTCCTCAAAAAGATGCTCCTGCTGCTGGATTCACCGCAAGCCGGCTATCCACTCGGCGGCGAGTTGACCGGGTTTCGCAAGCTTGTCGTTGGCCGCAACACCTGGCGGATCGTGTACCGGGTCATCGACCAGCAGACCATCGAGATCTGCGAGATCTGGGCGATCGGAGCACGCGCCGACTCCGAGGTATACGCGGAAGCAACTGCCCGCATCGTCGCGGCCGCCGGTCGGCTACCGGAATTCAGCAAGCTCGGCGCAGTGGTCGAGCGACTCGGCCGCAGTGCCGAATCGCTCGTAGTTCCACCGACACCGATGCGCGAACCTGTCCCCGATTGGCTCGCACAGCGATTGATCCACACGGTCGGTATGGCTCCCACCGAGGTCGCGGCACTCGGTCTCGAACAGGCCGTCGACCGCTGGGCCGAATACACCTCGCGGCCATCAACCTAACCCGGCCGAACACGATCCTGGCCTACCGGCTCCACCCGTCGACGCGGGGCACGTCCCTCACCGCGTCCCAGCGGATGTTCGCCCGACCAGCACGATCCGAAGCGCTGGCCCTTCGACTGTCAAAGGGTTCGGGTTGTGGAGCGTTAGGCCCGGCATATCGCGTCGACCAACCGGCACCGGTGGAAGCAATCCAGCCGCTTGACTCGCCGGAGTACCGGGTAGTGCCTACGGTTAGTCAGATGCTGGGAGCGGCTTGGCTGCCTTGAGTTCCAGCGCCTCGCCATCGATGGCGGGCATGCCGGGACCTGGTTTGGTGCACAGCAATTCGACTGTTGCGGCGGCGTTGGTGTAGCGCTTGCCTATCGCGGTGCCGCCGTTGGAGGTGGCTGGGGCGACGGCATCATTCTTCTCCGCTGCGGAGAGGACTGCGGGGGCGCCGCCGATGGTGAGTTCGATCGGGTCCGCGGGGACTTTGACGACGATCAGTTCTGTCGAATCGACGGAGCTGAAGACTCGTGTGCCGGGTTTCAGGGACAGGGCCATGGTTCCTACCTCTCTAATGTGCGCTCAGGTCCTCGAGCACGAGCCTGCGCAGTAGCTTTCCGGTGTCGGTGTGCGGCAACGATTCTCGGAAGACAATTGTTTCCGGGGTTTTCGAGCCGCGTAGGCGCGACCGCACGAGGGTGCGTAGTTCGTCGTCGGTTGCGACGGCGCCTGCGCGGAGCACTACCGCTGCGGCGAGGGTCTGGCCCCATTCGTCACTCGGCGGGCCGACCACGCATGCTTGGGCGACTGCTGGGTGGGATAGGAGGACTTCTTCGATCTCTGCGGGGGCTATGTTCTCGCCGCCTCGGATGATCGTGTCGTCGGCTCTGCCTTCGATGTACAGGTAGCCGTCGGGGTCCACGTGGCCTTTGTCGCGGGTGCAGAACCAGCCTTCGGCATCTAGCAGGCTGCCGGTGGCGTATTCGCCGGAGATCTGTTCGCCGCGTAGGAAGATGATGCCTGATTTACCTGGGGGCAGGGTTTGGCCATTGTCGTCGCGGATCTCGATTTCGATTGTGGGGAGGACCTGGCCCGCCGAGGACAAGCGCGCTTGGATCAGTGGGTCGTCGGAATGCAGTGCGGCTCGGTGGTCTTCGGGGCCGAGGACGGCGATTGTCGATGCTGTTTCGGTCAAGCCGTAGGCGTTGACGAATCCGACGTCGGGGAATCGCGTAAGCGCCTCGCGCAGTATGCGTTCGGATACTTTCGCGCCGCCGTACGAGAGGGAGCGCAGTGTCGGGAGCGGCGCGCTGTCGAATCCGGCGACCGCGTCCACGATGCGCGCCAGCATTGTCGGGACCACCATCGCATTGGTTACGGCTTCTGTGCGGACCGTGTCGAGCCATGCCGATGGATCGAAGGCGCGCAGGTACACCAGTCGACGCCCGGCGAATATGTTCGACAGCATGTTCGCGACGCCTGCGACGTGGTAGGGCGGCACTGAAACCAGTACTGCCTCTTCGGGATCGGCGCTGCCGAATTCGACGGTACTCAGGAGGTAGGCCATGAGATGGCGGTGCCGGAGTAGCGCCGACTTCGGGGCGGCCGTTGTGCCGCTGGTGTACAGCACGACCGCCACCGCGTCGTCTTCGAACCGCGGATCCAGGGGCGGCACGTCGGCGGGCAGACCGGCCAGCCAGTCATCGAAGACGAGTGCGCCTGCTGTCACTCGCGGCGCGGTCACAGCATCGGCCAGCACAAGTGCTTCGGGCTGCCGTTCGATCAAACTGTTCAGTTGAGTGTCGTCCAATCGGTAGTTCACCGGCACGAACGGCACCCCCGCACACGCCGCCGCCAACAGGGCCACCGGCAGTAGCGGATGGTTCTCCCCCGCGTACACCAGCGCGGGAGAATCGCGCAGTGTCGCTGCTCCGCCCTTCACCAAGGCGCCGAGTTCGGCCCCGGTCACTCGCCGGTCGGCGTCGCCCAACAGGATACGGTCGGCGAAGCCCGACTCGATCATCTCGACCATCGCTGAGAGATGCATGTCTTCACCAACTTTCGGAATGCATGGTGGGGATGGATCGGGACGGGACGAGCCGGTCGCTGATGCCTCGTTCAGCAGAGTCGAGTACGAAACACGTCATTCCGGCACGCTTTCGGCTCGCATCCACATTCCCGCGATGGCCCGACGGCTTCGCCGGATGCCGGAATGACGAAGGGCGGTGCCGCACAGACGTTTCGGCACCAGACATCAGGTCACCTCGGCGTCCGAAGAGGCGTGATTCGCTGCGACATAACCGAATACCGCTGAGGCGGCGATACTCGCCCCCGCTCCGAGGTACTTGCGTCCCATCACAGAGGCAGTGCAATTGCCGGTCGCGTACAGCCCGCTGATCGGCTCCCCATCGGCATTCAATACCCGAGAGAACTCGTCACAGAGCAACCCGCCGCTGGTACCGATATCGCCGGGGTAGAGCGCGGCCGCGTAGAACGGCCCCTTCTCGATCGGACCCAGGCTCGGATTCGGCTGGTGGGTGCGGTCACCATAGAAGCGCTCGTGGTCGCCCTCGCCGCGATGGAAGTCCTCATCGACGCCGGTTTCGGCGAATCCGTTGAACCGATCCACAGTCTGCCGCAACGCATCAGCGGGAATATCACATTGGCGGGCAAGTTCTTCCAGGGTGTCAGCGCGCTTCAGCACACCGCCGGTGATCAACTCCTTCGGAGTCCAGCCCGCGGGGGCCATCCCGAACGGATAGCGCGACCGGTGGCGCGAATCGATGATCAGCCAGGACGGAATCGCCGCGCTGTTCTCGCGGTGCCGCGCGTACATCTGCTGACCGGCTTCCTGATACGAGCACGCCTCGTTGAAGTATCGGAGGCCCTGCGCATCGACGATGAGCGAGCCCGGCTTGCATCGTTCGGACAGGCACATGCCGGGGGTACCGTCGGGCGTGATCCACGAGGGCATCCACCACGCCTCGTCCAGCATGTCGGTCGCGGCACCGAGACCCGCCGCGATCCGGATTGCCTCGCCGGTGTCCCCCGGATTGGACGAGGTCCATTCGGCACCGACGGGAAGCCCGTCCGAATGCTCCTTGCGCATCGTCTCGTTGCGGGCGAAACCGCCTGCGGCGAGCAGGATTCCGTCCCGGGCACGCACGCGCACATCCCGGCCGTCGCGATGGATGACGGCACCGACGACCCGGCCGTCCTCGACGACGAGGTCGGTGAGCGCGGACTCGGTCCAGATCGGGATCTCACGGCGCAGGAGCGCGTCGACCAACCGGGCGATCAACGCCGCGCCGTTGGCCGCCAGCTGCTGTCCGCGAATGCGCCCGCCGACGGTGCGCCGCCCGACCCTGGCCATGGTGGCCATACCAATTCGCGTGCGCATCAACGACATCGGCGCCGCCTCCACGGTGTAGATCACCATGCCGCCGGCGAAGCCGGGCCGGATCCGGTCGCACCACGCTCCGAGTTTCTTCTTGTCGAAGATCTCCGGTTCGATCGATCGCCCGCGCGCAGAGCCGCCTTCGATGCCCCGGACCCCGGCGTAGTAGTCGCTGTACCCTTCACAACGCCGAAATTTCAGTCCTTCGGATTCGAGGAACCCGACCATCTCGACTCCGGAATTGATGTATGTCAGTCGCCGGGCCGGAGACGATGCCGGACCCGCATCACCGACAACGGAGTCGAAATAGGCCAGGGCGGTGTCGAGCGAATCGGATACATCCTCGCGCTGCATGAGTGGATTGTTGGGCAGCCACATCACACCACCCGACATGCAGGTCGATCCGCCGAGCAGGTCGGACTTCTCCACGACGAGAACATCTTTGCCGAGGGCACGGGCGCGCAATGCGCCGACGACCCCGGCACCGCTGCCGACGACCAGGAAATCGGTCGTGTGGTCCCAGTCGTTCATCACTTTCCCCTGCCCATTGCCGGCGCCTGCCCGATGACACCGTCGTTTTCCAGTGCGGCGATCTCGGATGCACTGAGTCCGAGTCCCGTCAGCACTTCCTGGTTGTGCTCGCCCAACAACGGCGCGTGGCGCGTATGCCACCGTTCGGGGCCGTCCGACAGCGTGAACGGCACCGTGCTGTGCCGGACCGTCGGGTTCACCGGATGCTCGACGTATTCATAGAAACCGCGCGACTCGAGCTGCGGCAATTCGGCGACGCGATGCGGCTGCATCACCTTGGCCACCGGAACTCCAGCATCCCAAAGGATTTGGACGATCTCCCCCGCGCTGCGCTGCCCACACCACGCGGCGAGATTCTTGTCTATGAGGTCGTGCTGCTCGCGACGCCCACTGGCCGTGGACAACTCCAGCTCCATCGCCCAATCCGGCCGACCGATCGCATCGCGCAGACCCGACCATTGCTCATCGGTGGCCACCGCGACCGCGACCCAGGAGTCGTTGCCGCCGTATTCGTCGATATCGGCGGTCCGGTAGAGGTTCTGCGGCGCCGCCTCCGGTCCCCGATTGCCGTCGCGCACCAGGAGTTGCCCGTATGCGGAGTGCTCGATGACCTGTTCGGCGGCGACGTTCATCGCGGCGTCCACCATCGCCGCCTCGACGAGCATGCCCGCGCCGGTCCGCCGCCGATGTTCCAGCGCGAGCAGCAGCGCGTTGAGGGCATGCAGACCGGCATTCGGATCGCCGATCGAGAACGGCTCGACCGGGTTCTGATCGGGATGGCCGGTCAACCAGGTGAGTCCGGACGCGTCCTCGATGATGTAGGCGAAGGCCGGGTTGTCCCGCCACGGCCCGTCGAGGCCGAAGCCCGGCATCCGGACCATGATCGCGTCGGGGCGCAGGCTGCGCACCTTCTCGTAGTCGAGCCCGATCTGCTCGAGCACCCGCGGGGTGTAGTTCTCGACGATGACGTCGCAGCTCTGGATCAGCCGGTGCAGCACCTCGATACCGCGCTCGCTTCGGAAGTCCAGCGTCACGCTTTTCTTATTGGTGTTCAAGCTCGAGAATATCGGCGAGCGTTCCCACCACTGTTCCTCGCTGAGCGGGACACCGGCGATGAGCCGGGTTCCGTCGGGCCGGGTGGTCGACTCGACGTGGATCACTTCGGCACCGAGCATGGCGAGCAAGTGCGTGCAGGACGGCCCGGCCCAGAACGCGGTCATATCCAGCACGCGAAGTCCGTTGAAGGGCAACCCGTTCGCGGTGTCTCGGCGAGCGGCCGGGGGTGTGGCGCGATACCGTTCCCCGTGCTCGTCGAGGCGCGGGGCGGGGCGAGGCGCGGGCGGTGGCTCGGATCCCAAGCGGAACGGCGGGGCGGGTTGGGTGTAGCCGTCGCGGGGGTTGGCCACAAATGATCCGCGCGCCCGGTAATGCTCCATCTCGGCGATGTTCTCGCCATTGGCCACCAGGGAATTGGGAATTCTGAAGGCCGTTGCCAGCTCCCGGATTTCGGCCACGGTATGCTCGGCGAACCACGGGGCGATCTCACTGGCCAGGTCGCCCGCTCGCCCGCTGATCGAAAACGGCGCGCTCTCATCGATCCACTCCGGATGCCCGACCATCGCACACAGGTCGAACCACTGCTGCGCGGTCCCGCATCCGACAGCCACCATTCCGTCCTTGGCGCTGGCCACCCCGGGCACCATGAGCCCGCGTCCCGGCCGCATCAGCCGACCGAGCGCCTCGAAGAACGTGACGGAATAGTAAGTGAGACTGAGAACCTGGCTCTCGAGCACGGACAGGTCGACCAGCTCGCCCGCGCCGGTGTCGAGGGTCCGCACCCGCGATGCCAGGGTGCCTGCCGCGGCATATGCCCCGGCAACCCACTCGCCGATTCGGCCTCCGACATAGACCGGAGCACGGTCCGGCGCGCCCCGACCGAGCCCGATGATCCCACCCGACCACGCCTGCAGCGTGAACTCGGTAGCCGGTCGGTCCTGCCAGGGACCGTGCAGACCGAATGGGGTGATCGAGGTGACCGTCAGATGGGGATGGCGGTCATGAATGGCTTCCGGAGTGAACGACGGATGCTCCGCGACGCTCGATCCGCGACTCCAGACCACCGCGTCCGCCGACGCCAACAGCCGGTCCACGAAGTCGATCTCATCCGGATCGGCGACGACACTGTGCTTCGAGCACGCGAGGAAACCGAACAGCGCGCCGTACGCGCCGGCCGGGATTTCGGTGTGCGATGCCGACCAGCTTCGCAGCCGATCACCTTCCGGTGCTTCGACTTTGACGACCTCAGCCCCGGCGTCTGCCAGTAACTTCGTACAGTAGGCTCCGGCGATCCCACTGGAGAAATCGATGACCACGTAACCATCGAGCGGTTCCACGAGCTAGTCCTTCCGCTCCCGAGCGCGCTTGCTCAGCCGCCATTCCGGCGGGAATTTGCTGTCGTTGTCCTTGACCGCGTTATTGATTCCGCGATTCATGGCCTGGTCGAACATCATGTCGTCGGTGTCGGGCGCCGCGAAGCCGCCGACCGTCTCGAAAAGTCCGCTGATCATGCTGCCCAGGTATTCGCCCTGGTACTGCTTCATGAACTCGAAGAAGGACTTCTGCATGAACACGGTGTCCGTCGGACGGTTGCTGGCACAGGCCTGTGCGTACTTGTCCACTTCCGCTTCCAGTTGGTCCCTCGGGACGACGCTGTTGAGGAAGTTGCACTGGTACATTTCGGCGGCGGTGAACGCCCGCCCGGTGAACACCATTTCCTGGAACTTGCGCAGGCCCATGGTCTGCGCCCACCACCACATTCGCGGCGCCCACCCGACGTAGCGGAAGGCCGGATGCCCGAACAGCGCGTCGTCGGAGGAGATCACCAGATCGGCATCGGCGGCCTGATAGAAGTGCCACCCGTAGCAGTAGCCCTTCACCTCCAGGATGCTGATCTTCTTGAAGTCCTGGAGGCTGCGAATTCCGGAGTGGGAGTTGGCATACCACGAACTGAGCGTCGCGCCGTGCCGGAACGAACCCTGGGGCGGATAGGTGACTTCGTCGGCGCCGATGCGGAATTCGGCGAGTTTCGGCCCCTGATCGGGGCTGGTGTGCGCCGCCATGAACTCCGGCAGGTCGGCACCGGTGCCGAGATCATCGCCCTCGCCACGGATCACGAGCACCTTGACCTCGTCGTCGACACTGGCGCGGTGCAACAGGTCGGCATAGCGCACCCGGGCGGCGATGGTCGGCGCATTGAGGTGGTCGGGCCGGTTGAACGTGATCGTGGCGATCCGGGTCTTGGGATCCTTCTCGTAGCGGATGATCTCCTCGGCCGAGGGCACGGACTCACTCATTCGCTGCTCCAATTGCGATGCCCGCATTGCTGTTCCACGACGGGCCGGAAGTCAGCACCTCGGGTCCGTCGGCAGTGATCAGCACCATCTCCCGTCCGAAGACGGCGCCGATGCCCTGCTCCCAGACGTAGCCGGTGACAGCGAGCACCATCCCGGGTTCCAGGTGCTCCGCGGCGGCGGTGGCCGGAAGTTGTTGCGACACAACGGGCGCATCGAATCCCAGCCCCAGCGCATGGGCCACCGGCAGCGGCGGCAACGGTTCACCGGCAGCCTCGTAAGCGCTGAGGAATTCGGAGGCGAGCCGACCCGGCCGACAGGCGGCGAGCAGGCGAGACCACAGCTGATCCCACCGCTCGTAGAGGGCACTTGTGCCGTCCTTCGGCGCCCACGTCGGCCAGGTCCGGCCGACCTGGGCGATGTAGCCGTTGCCGATGACGCCCGCGGAGAAGGCCACCAGGTCACCGGCCTGCGCGCGCCGGTCACCGGACGCGCGCCGCCACGGGTGATCCGGTGCGGTCACCCACGCGGCGTCCTGGGTGGCCGGGGTACTCATGCCCCCAGCCGCCATCGCCTGCAACATGACTCCGGTCAGGGTCTTCTCGGTGACCCCTGGCCGCAGTTCGGCGACCGCCGCCGCCAGGCCCGCTTCCGCGATGCGGATCGAATCCCGAAGCACCACAATTTCTTCGGGAGTCTTGATCCGCCGGGCGGCACGCATGGCCTGTTCGCCGTCGACCAGTTCCGCCTGGGGAAATGCCATGGGCAGGAACTGGGAGAACAGCGGGGACAGGGCATCGGTACCCACCCGCCTGGCGGTGGCGGCACCGCCGATCTGGCGCAGCACCCCCACGAGGTTGAGCGGATTCCACATGATCCCGTACAGGTTTTCGTGCGGAATATCCTCGGGAACGCCTTCGTCCCAGGTGCTCAACAGATGAATGTCGCCGGTTTCGCGGACGAGAACGCATCCGGGACCGAACGGCCTGGTCCCCGCCGTCCAGAGCTGCGGTGTACCGGTGACATAGCGAATATTGGCCTGCCTGCCCAGTACGAGCAGGTCGAGGTCGTGGGCTTCCATCTGGGCCAGCACGCGCTCCCGTCGCCCGAGACGGAGTGCGCGTTCGTCGGCCAGGATTTCAGTTGCCATAGGGCGCATAGGTGTAGTCGGTCAACGGAATGAAGCCTTCCTCGGTGATCACGATGATCTCCTCGCTGCGGTAGCCCCCGGTGCCGTCCTCCCACACCACCGGTTCCAGCACCACCACCGTGCCCGGCGCGAGGACGAAGTTCTTGTCGAAGTCTTCGCCCAGATCCGTGCCGATCATGGGCATCTCGGCGGGGCCGACGCCGATGCCGTGCCCCAGATAGAAGTGGGGCAGCCAGGGCCTTTTACCGCCGTTGGCGTCGATGGCCGCCGTGGCCAGTTCATTCAGCGAGGCTCCGGCGCGAGTCACCGCGAGCACCGCGTCCAGGATCTCCCGCCATCTGGTGAATTGCGCCTGCTGCCTCGAGGTCGGGTCTTGCCCGACCACCCAGGTCCGGCCGAAGTCGGAGCAGTACCCGCCGTAGCTGATGCTCACGTCGGTCCACAGGACATCGCCGCGCGCCAGCTCGCGTTCGGTCGTCAGCAAAGGCAGCGCGAGATCGTCGTGTACGGTCCAGACACCCTCTGCCTTGCTTTCCGGCATGACCTGCCAGATGGGGTCGAGGATATTGGCGGTGGCGCCGAGTTCGAACGCCCGCCGCACGAAGGCCGCCGACAGGTCGATCTGCCGGATTCCGGGTGCCAGCGCCGCGTGGACATCGACCATCGCGGTATCGGTAATCCGGCACGCCGTGCGGATGCAGGCCAGCTCGTCCTGGGTCTTGACCAATTTGGCCGCGCTGAGCACCAGGGCGGCGTCGGTGGGCGACCCGGACGGGAACAATTTCTGCTCCGCGCGTCGCATCGCACCCGTCGACTGGTCCACGGCCACCCGCGCCCCGTTGGGGATGAGCTCGGCGAGGATCCGCGCGAAATCCGTTACGCCTTCGTCGAATTCGAGATAGACCGGTCCGTGGACATAGTCCGCGGGCAACTCCGTTTCGGTGGCCGCGCCCTCACGGAAGGGCATGAACAAATGCGGCCACTCGTCGTCTACCAGAACCACCGCGACCGGGCACTCGATATGCGACAGGCCGGCGTCGCCGAGCGGCCAGCTCGCTCCCGTCGCATACATGACGGATTGATCTTCGACCAGGACCAGCGCGTCCACGCCCTGCTCCGCCATCGCCGCCCGCAACCGGGCTCCGGTTTCGCGCCGCATGCGGGCGCGATCCGGTTCGTCCGGAATCCGGATCGACGTCCCTACCGCTGTCGGAGAATTAGTCATTCGATACCCAGGAATTTCTTGATATTGCCGCTGACGATTTGCGCTGCCTGCTCCGGGCCGACCGCGTCGATTACCAGCTGCAGCGACTTCTCCGAATAGCCGAAAGTGCTTTCGTTGTGCGGGTAGTCGGTGGACCACATCACGTTGTCCACGCCGATCTGGTCGATCAGCTGCAAGCCGAGCGGATCCACCATGAAGGCGGCACTCATGTGCTTGTTCCAGTAGTAGCGGACGTCGTGCTTCAGTTTCGGCTCGCACATGTGCAGGTAGGACGCGTACAGATGTTCGCCGTCCTGCAGTGCCGACGGAACCCAGGAGATCCCGCCCTCGAACCAGCCGATCCGAAGTTTTGGATGCCGGTCGAGAATTCCGGAGAAGATATACCTGGCAAACATCTCTCGGAACGAGTCGACATTGACCATCATCCCGACCACGAGGGTGTTGAACTCGCAGGGAGCCTTGAGCCCGGTCTCCCCGATGTGATGGGAAATGGGCACGCCCGACGCTTCGATCTCGTCCCACACCGGGTCCATCGCCGTACTCGCGTAGTCGATCTGGTTGCCGTCGGCGTCCGTACCCGGGTTGAGCGGCAGCAGGAAAGTCTTGAGCCCCAACGACTTCAGCTCTTCCAAGGTCCGGCGCGTACCCGCCGGATCCCACCAGTTGATCAGGCCCGCGGCGTAGAACCGTCCCTTGGAGCGCTCCTGCAGGCCCGCCATGTACTGGTTGTAGATCCGGAACAGACGCTCACGCATTTCCTTGTCGGAATGGAAGAACAGCGCCAGAACGGCGTTCGGGAACGCCAGTTCCTTGTAGACGCCGTCTTCGGCGAGCTGCTGAATGCGGGCCTCGAGATTGCCGCTGGCCGCGCCGACGAGGTCGTCGTACTGCATCAGGACGGCACTGAATTCGGGCGGCAGGAACGAATGTCCGGCTGCGCCGACCTGATAGGCGCCTTCCTCATACCAGATCCGCGGCGCCTGAGCCTTCAGCTCCTCGGGAAGATACTGGAAGAAAATATCGTCCGAGAGAGAGATGTGATTATCGGCTGAGAACACCTCCGTCCCCGCGGGCAGACCCACGTCACCGGTGGCGTGCCCCTGCCGGTTCTTCGGCGCGCCGTAGCCCTCGGGTGGGTATAACGAGATGTTCTTCGTCGGGCTTGACATCACTTGCCTCCATGCATCTTGTCGGAATTGGTCACCACTCGACCGGCAGCTCATAGACCCCGAAGGCCAGCCGGTCGTGCTTGAAGTCGATCTGATCGATGGTCGTCGCCAGCCGCAGCGTCGGAATGCGCCGGAACAGTGTCTGGAAGACGATCTGCAGCTCCGCGCGGGCGAGCTGCTGGCCGACGCATTGGTGCCGCCCGTGTCCGAATGCCATGTTCTGATTGGCATTCGCCCGGTCGGCATCCAGCCGGTCCGGCTCGTGGAAGGTATTCGGATCCCAGTTCGCGATGGCCAGGTCGATGATGATGCCCTCGTCGGCGCGGATCACCTCGCCACCGATTTCGATGTCCTCCATGGCAACTCGCCGCTGCCCGGTATGGATGATGCTGAGATACCGCAGCAGTTCCTCGATGGCGTTGGCGAGCACCTTCGGATCGTCGGTATCGCGGATGATCGCCAGCTGTTCGGGATGCTCCAGCAGGGCGAGCACGCCGAGACCGATCATGTTCGAGGTGGTCTCGTGTCCGGCGACCAGCAGGCCGACGCCCTGCATCGCGGCTTCCCATTTGTCGATCTCACCGGCCTTGACCCGCTCCGCCAGATCCGATACCGCATCCTCGGCGGGATTCTCGGCCTTGACCTCGGTCAGCTCCGCCAGATAGTTGAGCAAGCCGAGGACATTCTGCTGCGACTCCTCCGCAGTGGTGTAGCGACCGAGTCCGACATCGCTGTGGCGCTGGAAGAATTCGTGGTCGGCATACGGCACGCCCAGCAGTTCACTGATGACCAGCGACGGCATCGGCAGGGCCAGCGCCGCGACGATATCGGCCGGTTGCGGACCGGCGAGTATGGCGTCGATGTGCTCGTCGGTGATTTTCTGGATCACCGGCCGCAACGCCTCGACGCGCTTGAGCGCGAACGGTTTCGTCAGCATTCGCCGGTACCGGGCGTGTTCGTCCAGGTCCCGGTTGAACACCGATGCCGGGCGCGAGTCCGACATCGCCTTCATACCCTCGTTCCAGTGCGGGAATCCGGGGCGACGGTCGTCGACACTGACCCGCGGATCGTAGAAGAGCGACCGCGCTTCGGTGTATCCGGTGATTACCCACGGCTCGCTGCCGTCCCAGATCCGTACTCTGCTCAACGGTTTCGCGGCCGCCATATCGAGCAGCTGCGGTGGCGGCGCGAAGGGGCAGCGCATCGAGCGCTCCATCGGATACTGGGGCACGGCGGCGTCGGTGGCGGTTCCGATCGATGTTTCGGACATGGTCTCCGTCATTCCTCGATATGGATGGCGCGCGCGGGGCAAGCGTCGGCGGCCTGATGGACGGCGTCGGCCTGCTCCGGCGCAGGACGTTCATTCAGCAGGACGACGACGCCGTCCTCGTCGCGTTGGTCGAACACCTCGCCGGCGTACACCGCGCACTGACCGTTCGCGAGGCATTTGTCTTGGTCGACAATCACTTTCATCGAACGTCCTTGACCTGGCTCTTCATGCCCGCGACGGTGCCGCCGTCGACCGGCAGGATCGTGCCCGTCACATACGCCGACCGGTCGCTGCCGAAATACAGTGCGGCCTCGGCGACATCGCGAGCTTCGCCGTCTCGTCGCAGCGGTTTGTTATTTCGCATGATCTCGCGGGCGGCGCCGACAAACCTTTCGGCGTCCTGCGCACTCATGTTCGCGACGGCCGACGCGAGCAGGGAGGTCGGAATGTTTCCGGGTGCGATGCAGTTGATTCGGATATCGAAGGCGGCGAATTCCATCGCGGCAGATTTGGTGAAATGTATTACCGCCGCTTTGGATGCGCGATACGACATCACGCTGGCACCGGCCTGAATTCCGCCGATCGACGACAGATTGATGATCGAGCCGCCGCCGTTGGCAACCATGTGGCGGGCCGCTTCCCGCGTTCCCGCCATCACACCGAGCAGGTTGACACCGAGCACCTGATGGAAATCGGCGAGGTCATCGTCGAGGAATCCGGCATGCATCGCACCGGAGATGCCCGCGTTGTTGACCATGATGTCGAGACCACCGAACCGTTCGACAGCGGTGGCGACCAGCTGGGTGACCTGCTCGGGATCCGAGACATCGGTCTTGGTGAAGATGACGTCCGCGCCGAGGCGTTCCGCCAACTGTTCCCCGCGATCGGAGTCCCGGTCGGCAAGGACGACCCGAGCGCCTTCGGCCGCGAACCGCTCGACAATGGCCTCGCCGATTCCCGCCGCGCCGCCGGTAACGACGGCGACTTTGCCGGTTAATTCATGCACCACAGCGTTTATGCCTTTCATCGACGGCCGAATGAGCATCGGCGACCCGCCACTCGGCGTGCGATACGAAAAATCTTGGACGACAACGGATCCCGTGCAGACCGGCGAGTTTCACCGGGCGCTGCGCTCTGGGCCGATGCTATTGACCGCGGGAATTTCGCGGGTCGCCGTCTCACTCAGTAGAAAACCGAGTTACCGACCCGTAGCGCGGCGATCAGCAGCTGGCCGGAGCGCCGCCCTGCAACTTCAGCAGACCGCAGTAGGTCGCCGCGGCGACCTTCCACTTCCCGTCCACGCTGATGGCCTTCCCCGCTTGATTCGGCAGGGCCGGGTTGCCGTTGATCAGGACGGTGTAGGTGACCGATGCATGCGTGCTGTCGTCGAGCTTCACATTGGACACCGTCGCCGTGGAACCGGCGGCCATCGGACTGCTCGCCTGCGCCGCGAGCACCGGGGCGAATGTCGAACCATTCTCCACGAGAACGGCTTTCGTGTCGGCGGGGGTCTTGCCGTCGAAGAATGCGACGAAGGCGTCGGTGATTTCCTTGACCGCCGGGTCGTTCGAATCGGCCTGCACGGAAGTTGCCTGTGCCGAGGCGGCGCTCGTCGCCGTCGTAGTGGCGCTGGCGGAGTCGTCGTTCGAGCTGGAACAACCGATGACGGTTGCCGAGACCACTGCCATGGCCCCAGCGGTGGCCAGTACCCGGCGAACGAACAGATGAGTCATGGTGCTTCCTTGTAAAGGGGGTGTGTTGGAGGACACATGAAAGCCCTCGATGACGCATCGCGTATCCGTTGTTCCGCTCAGCGGGCAAAGCGTGCTCGTGGCTCATCGGTGCGACAGCGCTGAGTGCGACAACCACTACCGCCGCGCCCCGGTCACGACCGCATCACCGAAGGTCGCCGCACGGATATACCCGAGTTTCCGGTGAGTAGGACGAACACGCAGACGACGAATGCGACCTCATATCGTCCGCCGCCAAGAGCACCTCATGTGACTCCCATCTCATCGTTTCTCCCCCTGGAGCGCTCCATGTCCGCTACCACCACTCCTCCACCGGATGAAGTCGACGTCGCCGTCGACACCGGCAGGCTCGAAAACGCCTCGCGACTTCGCATCTACTCGGTGCTCGCGCTCATCGTGCTGATGACCGAGGTCGTCCCCGTGCAGTACACGATGATCACTCCGGCGCTGCACGATATGAGCGCCACCTTCCCCGACGTCGGGGCCAACATCAACTGGGTTGTCATCTTGATCGGCCTGGTCGGCGCCTCCGCGACACCGCTGCTCGGCAAAATGAGCGACATCTGGGGCAAGAAACTGCTGTTCGTGGCATGCGGCGTGCTGTTCGTCGTCGGCTCGTTGATCGACGCGGTCACAAGCAACTGGACGTTGTTCCTGATCGGACGTGGTCTGCAGGCGTTCGCCGTCGCTACCCAATTCATTGCCTTCGGCCTGATCCGGGATCTGATGCCGCGGCGGTTCGTGGCGACCGCGCTCGGCTTCGTCGGCGCCGGGATCGGTATCGCCGCTGCGATAGCGCCGGTGCTCGGTGGTGTGCTCCTCGACCACTTCACCTGGCGGTCGTTGTTCTGGAGTCTCGGCGTTTTCACCGCGGTAATGACGCTGCTCGTCGTGCTCGTGGTCCCGGAATCGAAGCTGCGGGTACGCGATCGGATCGACCCCTTCGGCGCGGTGCTGCTGTCCGTCGGTACGCTGCTGGTTCTGCTCTACCTCGACAATGGCCAGAGCTGGGGCTGGGGCCGCGCGACCAGCATCGCCTGGCTGGTCGGCGGACTCGTGCTGCTGGCATTGTTCTTCGTGGTGGAAACACGAGTGAGCCGCCCGATAATCGACATGCGACTGCTGTTGAACCCCAAGGTCAGCATGGTGCTGCTGATGTCGTTCTTCGGTGTCGGCATCATCGCGATACAGCCGTTGACGCTGGCGTACATGACCCAGACCCCGAATGCCGACGGGCTGCGGGACCAGGTCGCACAGGGTGTCGTGGCCAAAGCCCATGAGATGACCGGGGCCACGCTGCCGGTCGACATGGTGAAGGTGGTCCTCGATCCAAGCTACAGCTACGGCAACGGCTTCAGCATGTTGCAGTACGCGCTGCACGTCGGACTCTGGGCCGGGCTCGTCGCGGTCATCGCCGGTCCCCTCGGCGGCTGGCTGGCGCACCGATACGGCGCGCGTATACCAGCGATCGTGGGCTTCGCCGTCAACGTGGTCGCGGGCGTTGGCTACATACTGGTCGACTACAGCTGGGCCACCTATTCGGTGTTCTATGCGCTGTCCGGCATCGGGTTCGGCTTCTTCTACGCCGCCGTGGCCAATCTCGTCGTCGACGCGGTACCGCAGGAACAGCAGGGCATCAGTACCGGCATGCTCGGTGTCACCATCAACCTCGGCACGGCGGTCTCCCTCGCCGTGGTCACCGCCTTGCTCAACAACAACCCGATCAAGGCGAACATCGACGTCATGGGCAACCACGCCGTCCAGCCGATACCGCAGGTGTTCGCCGACAGCGGCTACACCCAGACTTTCTGGCTCGCGCTGGGCACCGCTGTGATCGCACTGGTCCTAGCGGTGATCCTGCGGCACGGCCGCGCAGCGGCGCGTGGCGGCGCCGACCACGCGGAGTAACCCACTCCCGCAACACAATCCCCCGCCGACGGCCGTCACCCATCGTGCCCACGTCTGGTCGGCGGACTCGACCTCCCGCGGATGTCATCAACCCCCTGCACCCACCGACATCCGCGGGAGGTCCCCCCGAACCTCCGCGCACGAAATCCACTGCCTCCCCCCTCTCGACATCCCGCGAGATTCGCCGGCGAAGTCCCTCGAAATCCCGCGCACGAAATCTACTGCCGCGCAACGACATTTCCGCTCTCGACACCGGCACGGGATTCGCCGCGGCGAAGTCCCCCACTCCCACGCGCGAGATCCACTGCCGCGCGCACCGGTATTACCACTCTCGACATCCCGCGAGATTCGCCGCGGGAGATCCGCCGAAGCCCCGCGCGAAATCCACTGCCGCGGGCCGGTATTCCTTTGCTCTCAACATCCCCGCGGGATCCGAATCCCGCGGTCTGGAGGTCGATCAATCTATGTCCGCATTCACGCGCCGGTCGTTTCTCGGTAGCACCGCCGGTGCCGCAATCGCATTGGCGGGTACGGGAATCGCCGCCGGTAGCAGCGGTATCGCGACAAAGATGAGGACGGTCCCGCTCGTTCGCGAAGACCATCGGGTCATCGTGATCGGGACCGGATTCGGCGGCGGCGTCACCGCGCTGCGCCTAGCCCAGGCCGGAGTACCGGTGTTGATGCTGGAGCGCGGATTACGCTGGCCGACCGGTCCGAACGCGGAGACGTTCCCGCATGCCACGTCTCCGGATAAGCGCATTCTCTGGTACGAGTCCGCGCCGGAGCTGTTCGGTAAGCCCGTGGCCTTCGACCCCTACGCCGGACTGCTCGAGACAGTGTCGGGCGACAACATGACAGCACTGTGCGCGGCCGGTGTCGGCGGCGGATCGCTTGTGTACCAAGGCATGTCGCTGCAGCCCTCGCAGGCTGCGTTCGCCACGCAGTTCCCGGACGGCCTGGATTGGCCGACGATGAACCGGGTCCACTATCCGCGCGTCGCGCAGATGCTGCAGCTCGCGGTCGCCCCGGACGAGCTGATCGCCAGTCCGAACTATCAGGCCGTCCGCGTCTTCGAACAGCACGTACGCAAGGCCGGTTTGCCGGTGTCGAAGATTCCGATGCCGATCGACTGGAATTTCGCGCTCGCCGAACTCCGTGGCGAGATGAAACCTTCGTATACAAATGGCGACGGTGCGCTCGGAGTCAACAACGGCGGAAAACACTCCGTCGACGTCACCTATATCGCCGCGGCGGAGGCCACCGGTCGAGTACAGGTGGAGGTACTCCACCATGTCACCGCGGTCGAGCGCGCCAAGGACGGACGGTGGACCGTGTACGTCGACCGGACCGACTCCTCCGGCGAAGTGCTGGAGAACAAGATCCTCACCGCGGGCACGCTGGTCATGGCCGCCGGAAGCCTCAACACCACCAAACTGCTGGTGCGGGCCAAGGCGAAGGGAAGTATCCCGGATCTGCCGGACGGGCTCGGTACCGGTTGGGGCACCAATGCCGACCGCATCTACACCTGGACCTGCCTCGACAGCGACCTCGGCTACCCACAGGGCGGACCCGTCGTCTACGGCAGCCTGAACTGGGACGATCCCGCGAAGGCGGCCACTGTCATCCAGGCATCGATCCCGCCGGCGGGCATAGACGCGCGCACCACCATGCTGGTCGGCTACGGCGTCAGCAATGCCCGTGGACGCTTCGTATACGACTCGGGCAAGGACGAGGCCGTGCTGCGCTGGCCCAAGGACGGCGACGCGACGATCCAGAACGGCACCATCGGTCCAGTGGTGCAGAAGATCGCCGGTCCCGCAAGCGTTCTCGGCGATACGAACCTCGCGGCCCCTTCCACCTGGCACCCGCTCGGCGGTGCGAATATGGGCCTGGTCTGCGATCTGGAAGGCCGCGTGCACGGGCAGCGTGGGCTCTATGTGCTCGACGGTGCGCTGATCCCGGGTAACAGCGCGGCCTGCAATCCATCGATGACGATCGCCGCCGTCGCCGAACGCGCACTCGACAAGCTCGTGGCACAAGACGTCGGTTCGATCATCTGACCACCCGGCGGGGTCGCCCCCTCAGAGGGCGACCCCCTAGTGCGCGCGCCCGTTGCGAGCCGACGAGAAGGCGTCGAATCCTTCGTCGAGCAACTGCGCCAGATCGAGTTCGCCATTGGATGCCGACCAGCGCTCGACGGCGATATTCAGACAACTCGTCGCGGCGGCGACCTTGATCTCCACCGAGATCGGGACCGGCCCCGACACGCCTGCCCGCTCGGCCAGCGCCGCGGTGAGAGCGGGTCGCCAACTGTGCTGTTTCTCCAGCTGCCGCCCGGACAACTCGGGGGTGTCGAAGATGAGTCGCGTCATGGCGAGCGCGGCGACCGGGTCCTGCAGATAGAACTCGATGACCCCGCCCAATGCGCGGCGCAGCGCCGTCCAGTCGTCCTCTTCGGCGGGCCGGGCGCGTAGCGCGTCCGCGAAATGGTCGGCGTGCGCGTCGAACGCGCTCAGCACCGCTTCCTCCTTGCTGCCGAAGTAGCGCAGGAGAGTGCTGCGCGATACCCCGGCAGCAGCGGCCATGTCATCGACGGTGACGTTGTGGAACCCCCGCTCACGGGTCAGCTCATAGGCGACCTGTGCGAGGTCGGCTCGCACTGCGGCGCGGGCGATCATTCTCGTGCGCTTGGTTCCGCTCATGGGCATGACGCTACCCTTTGCAATTTCGTGACATAACTGACCACTGAGCGCTAATCTGACACTCAGTCTCACTAATGAGGCTACGTCTCTGCTCGCGCGGGTGCGCGGAACTGCCAAGAAAGCAAGGTGTCAACGTGTCGGATTTCTTCGTCGTATCGGGCGATACACACATCATCGAGCCGGTCGACCTGTACAAAACCCGGCTGCCCAAACATCTTCGGGACCGCGCCCTCTGGGAGGAGGAGTTCACCCTCGACGAGCCGATCGTGGCGGGCGGGCACACCGAGTTCAAGAAGCTGCACACGGTCGGGTTCGACGGTTGGACCATCTCCAAGTACCGGCAGCTCGGCGGGCGGACACCGGACGGCGAGCCGGAGAACATCATCCGGGATATGGATCTCGACGGCGTCGACGCCTCGGTGATGTTCCCGAACCTGTCGCTGTTCGTCCTGTTCACCGACGACCACGAACTGTCGATGGCGCACGCGCGCGCGTGGAACGACTATGTCGTCGAACGGTATCTCCCGTACAAGGATCGGATGCGCCCCACGGCGGCGATCCCGCTCACCGACATCCCGGACGCGGTCGCCGAGATCGAGCGATGTGCGCGCATGGGGTTGGGCGCACTACTACTGCCGGAAATCCCGCCACTGCCCTACTGGTCGCGGGAGTACGACCCGGTGTGGGCAGCCGCGCAGGCGCACGGGTTGCCGGTGTTCTTCCATGTCGCCACCGGTGGGGTGATGGTCAAGGAATCGGTGTCCGAAACGGCGACCACCGTCAAGGGCCTGATGACGGCCATGAACATGGGCAAGGGACAGCTGACCGACGATATGGTCGCGGGCCGCACCATGGGCGGCGGGAACACCGCATCGGCCAGCCCGCAGGCGATCATCGCATCGCTCATCGGCGGCGGTGTGTGTGAACGATTCCCCGACCTGCACTTCAACCTCACCGAGTTCGGTGCGGGCTGGCTGGTCTCGTTCATGGGCATGATGGACAAATCCTGGCGGACCGGCATCGGCCAGGACGCCGATTGGTGGCTCGGATTCTGGGACGACACTCGCCCGCCGAACGACCAGCCGACCATGGGAAGGCTGTTCGCCATCAACGGGAAATGGCCCTACCCGCTCTCGCCCAGCGAATACCTGCAGCGTCAGATCCATGTGCAGTTCGCGGACGACCCGATAGCCGTCAAGGCCCGCCACATCACCGGTATGTCGACCGTCATCTGGGGCAACGACTACCCACACGCGGAAGGCACCTTCCGCAGCAGCAAGGAGTGCATCGACTTCAACTTCGCCGGGGTTCCCGACGACGAGCGGGCGATCATCCTCGGCGGCACTCTGGCCGATGTCGTGGGCTTCGACAAGAGCGTGAAGAAGGCGCCGGTCAACGTCGCCTGACTGGTCAGCGCCCCCGCCACCGCGGTGGGCGCTTTTCCAGGAATGCGGCAACCCCTTCTTTCAAGTCTTCGCTGCGCATTACCCGCGCTACGGCTTCGGCGGTTGCGTCCCAACCCTCGGCATCGGACGCCGCGTGCTGAGACGCGATCGCCGCCAGTGTCGCCCCGACCGCCACGGGTGACGAGGCGCAAATGTCATCGGCGAATTCCAGTGCCGCATCGAGTGCGTGGCCCGCTTCGGCAACGCGATTCACCAGCCCGAGTTGGTGAGCGCGTTCGGCGTCGAATACGGCGCCGGTGATCAATAACTCCTTGGCGATGTGCACCGGCAGGGCGCGCAGCGTGCGGAACAGCGCGCCCGAGGAGGCGACCACACCGCGCCGCGTCTCCGGAAGTGCGAAACGGGCTGTGCGCGAAGCGACTACGAGATCGCAGGCGAGGACGATCTCGAGACCACCACCGAAGGCAGGCCCCTCGACGGCCGCGATCAGCGGTTTCGCCCGCCGGCGGCGAATGACGCCGTACTCCCCGCCCCGTTCGGTGCCGCCGCCCGCACCGTCCCTGAGATCGGTGCCCGCCGAGAACACCGATGCGGTCCCCGTCAGCACGCCGACCCAGAGCGTCGGATCGTCCTCGAGCAGGTTCAGCGCCGCGTCGATGCCCTCGGCGACCGCTCGATTGATCGCATTGCGTTTCTCCTCGCGGTCGATCCGAACCACGAGTACCCGGCCGCGTCGTTCCTGGTGGACGGTCATCTGATCGACATGTGCACGGGGATCGCTGCGGCCGAGCCAGTCGCGCGTTTCATACCAAAATCCTATCGCCAATCTCTATAATGAGGGCACCTTTAGGTCAATTCTGCCAGCAAACTACCGAACTTCTTGTAATTAGTACACGCTATTAGCTACCGTGGCCGAAGTCGGCGGCATACCGAGCGCTCGAGTGCCGTGATGACCGAGCCGACCGAGGAGCAGCGTGGCGATCATGCCGATCGGGTGGGGCACGGTGTCCTTCCACGACACGGCGGCGGCGTGCTGAGCGCCGAATGCCGGTGCACCTCAGCGAGTTTGCGCAAGGACCGGTCGTGACGGACCTGATTCGCGGGACCAGGCTGCCGGAGCGCACCTCGCGGCCGGTGACCGACGTCGTCCGCTGCGGATCCCTGTTTCTCCTGGATTGTGAGGACCAATGACAAGCGCTACCACCACCGAAGGCCCACTCGCCGGACTCGTCGTCGTCGACCTCTCGACGACGCTGCCGGGTGCACAGTCCACGCAGTTTCTCGCCGACGCGGGAGCCGACGTCATCCTGGTGGAGCCGGTCGGCGGCAGTCCGCTGCGGCGGGATCCGGGCTGGCCGGGCCTGCTGCGTGGAAAGCGCGGTGTCACACTCGATCTCGGCAGTGAGATGGGCCGCAGCACACTGAGCGGGCTGTTACGCAAGGCCGATGTGCTGGTCAGCACCATGCGACCGGCGGCGGCGCAGCGATTGGGTTTGACGCCCGAGCAATTGGCCGAGCGGTATCCGCGGCTGGTCGCGGCGATGATCACCGGCTGGGGATCGCGCGGCCCGTGGGCGCACTACAAGGGCTATGCGGGCCTGATCATGGCCAAGACCGGAGTTTTCCACTCCAAACGCCAGCTCACCATGGGCCCGGATCCGGCGTTCGTCTCGGCGCCGTACGCATCGTTCGGCGCGGCCCAGGCGGCGGTCCACGGCATTCTCGCGGCCCTGATCGAGCGCGATCACAGCGGACTCGGCCAGGTCGTCGAGTCGAATCTGGTGACGGGCGTGGGGGCGCACGATCCGTACAACTGGTTCTTCGAAATGATCCTGCACCGCTACCCGGATGCCTTCGAACCGCTCGTCGCCGCATTCGACGACCGGGGGCGACCACAATCGCGGCTGATGTACGCCCTACTCAGCGCCGTGACGAAGGACGGCACCTGGCTGCAGTTCGCGCAGACCTCGCCGCGGCTGACGCAGGCGTTCCTGGAAGAGCTGGGCCTGTGGGCCGAGCTGGCCGACCCCAGATGGGAAGGCTTCCCGACCATGCCCGATCCGAACCTGCGGTTCGAGTGGTGGAACAAGATGCTGTCGAAGGTCGAGGAACGCACCCTGGACGAGTGGCGGCCGGTGTTCGAGACGACGATGGATGTATTCGGCGAACAGTTCCGCACCCCCGCCGAAGCACTCGCCCATCCCCAACTGGTGCACGAGGGCCGCGTGGTCACCGTCGCGGATCCGCAGCTCGGTCCGGTCCGGCAGCCGTCCTCGCTGGTGCATGCGAACGGTCGCGCGCTCACCGAGATCCGACGCGCACCGCGGCTCGGCGAGTACGACCAGGAAATTCAGCAGTTCGCCGATGAGGAGGCGGAGCCGCCGACCGCAGTCGGCGCGGGCGAGGCTCGCCGCTATCCGCTCGAGGGGGTGACCGTGCTGGAACTGGGCTCGATGTACGCCGGACCGTACGGCGCGACACTGCTCACCGACCTCGGTGCGCGCGTGATCAAAATCGAGCCGCTCGACGGCGATTTGATCCGGTGGCTGATGGCCTTTCCCGAGGCCGGTGGCGCGAAGGTCCTACAGGGGAAGGAAAGCATCGCCATCGATCTCGGTTCCGAGGCGGGCCGGGAGGTGGTGCGGGACTTGGTCAAGGGATGCGATGCGGTACCGTCGACGCGGAGTTCCGCGGACTCGGCCCGCTCTATCGGATGTACGCCGCAGCCGACGGCTGGGTATTCCTCGCCGCTCCGGCCGAGCACGAGTGGGCGCCACTGGTCGAGACGCTCGGCCACGGAGAACTCGCCGACGAACAGTTCGCGACAGCGCAAGCGCGAACACCCAATAGCGAGGCGCTCGCGGCGGCACTCACCGAAATCTTCGCTGCGCGAACCAAAAACGAGTGGGAAACCTATCTCACGGCACGCGACGTCGGCTGCGTCGCGGTCGCCCAGGAGTCGGCCGAGTGGCAGATGCAGACCGACGAGTTCTACAACGCGGGCTACGCCGTGGACGCGGTCAGCCCGATATTCGACGAACATCGGCGGCTGGCACCGCTCAACCGGTTCTCGCGATCGTCGGTCAAGGCCGACGCGGGCTGCACCATCGGCGAGCACACCGATGCGCTACTGCGTGCGGTCGGGTACGACGACGCGCGCATCGCAGACCTGCGCGATAAACAGATCGTGGGTTGAAACGCTCACGTCGCGGCCCGTGCCTCCGGCTCCAGGAGCGCACGGGTCGACGGCGAGAGAGGCGCGGTCAGCATGCCGACCCAGCCGTCGACGTAATTGTTGAGTTGCGCCTCACTGATCCGCTGTCGGCTGCGTGCGTGCTCGCCGAGCAGGTTGAGCACGCTGTTGTAGAGCTGCACCCGCCGACCGCGCTGCGCCCGATCGGGCATGCCGCCGAGTGCGGCGGGTACCAATTCCTCGAGCACGTCGACCGTGGTGTCCTTGATATGTCCCGGCCAGTATTCGGCGTGCGCGCGGGGATTCTCGCTCAGCCTGGCCAGGAACGGCACGAACATCTCACCGGCTCGAATGCTCTCGACCAGCGGCCGGACGATCACCCAAACCGCCGTGCGTGGATCGTCGGATGATCCGTCGGCACGTGCCTGCTCCACCAATGCGGCCCTGCGTGCATCGATGGTCTGGTATCGGAACGTGATCAGCGCCCGGACCAGCCCGGCCTTCGAGCCGAAGTGGTACGTGATGACCGACGAATTCGACTGACCGGCTTCGAGCTGGATCTCGCGCAGCGTCACGCCCTGCACCCCACGCACGGCGAAGAGTCGCTCGGCCGTCGTCATCAGCAATTCGCGAGTCGCCTCGCCTGTGGTGTGCCGTCGTCTGCTGCCAGCGGTCTCTGCGCCTGTTGACATGGGTCCCCATTCTCGTCGGGCTGCCGGCCGATGCCCATGTTCGCCGAAGCCCCGTTTACTGCGCAAACCCAATTTCTAATGACAAACCATTAGAAATTGACGTAGCATCCGATTCGAGACCTACCTGCCGCGGTGCCCGCGGCCCGAGCTGCAGAGGATCCTCATGCCGAAGATCTGGACCAATTCCGGCGACTCCCACTTCCTCGAACCGACCGATCTCTGGGAATCGCGACTGCCCGAGCGGCTCGCGCAACTGACGCCGAAGTCCGAGCGAGATCCCGACGGCCAGTACGAGACAGTGCACGTGGACGGACAGTCGTTCCGACGCAAACTGCCGAGCTCGGTGGCCGTGGAGTTCCTCGAGGCGAGTCGCAAGGCGCAGGGCATCCGCGATGCGCGAGCGCGTCTGCGGGATCTGGACCAGGAAGGCGTCTGGGGAGAGGTGATCTTTCCTTCGCTGGGGATGTGGGCATCGACCTTCCGGACTCCCGAACTGCTCCGGGCCTGCATGCGGGCCAGCAACGAATGGGCGCTCGCGGAGATCACCGCGGTATCGGACCGCTATGTCGTGACCGCTCAGGTACCGACGCTGGTGGTCGAGGACGCGATCGCCGAACTGGAATGGGCGGCAGAGCAAGGCTTTCGAGCGGTATTCCTGCCGACCACCCCGCATGCCAGCGCACCCGACTGGCACCGATCGGATTGGGAACCGTTCTGGGATGCGGCCGAACGCGCGCGCATGGTGCTCGCCTTCCACATCGGTACGGATCCGGTGGATATGACCAGCGGCGGCGCGGGCGTGGTCTACCGCGGCCCGGGCGGCGCGGTTCTGAACTACGCCGAATCGACCTTCTCCGGTCAGCGCGCCGCCATGAAAATGGTCGCGTCCGGCGCGCTGGATCGCCATCCCGATCTGAAGGTGCTGATCTCCGAGGGCGGCGCCACCTGGATCCCGTTCCTCGGTGATCGGATGCTCGAGGGCTACCGCCAGCATCACATGGCGGTGCGGCCGAAGCTCACACGCGATCCGAAGCAGACCTTGATGACACAGGTCTACGCCTCGTTCCAGCACGATGAGACCGCAGTCGCCGCATATGAAGCGATGGGCTATCGAAACGTGATGTTCGGTTCGGACTACCCGCATATGGAAGGCACCTTCGGCCACACCCAGGACACGCTGAAGTCGCTGTTCGACGGTGTCTCGGACGAGGTCCGGCTGCGGATAACGCAGGGCGCGTTCTTCGAGTTGTTCCCCCATGTTCCGCCGATTCCAGCCGACGAGGTCTGAGCCGATGGCAAGCGATACCGGATTGCGTGACGTCGCGATCGTCGGCGTGGGAGCCACGCCCTACTACCGGCGGGGTGAATCCGCGGGCAAGAGCATCGTCCAGCTCGCGGGCGAAGCCATCCTTGCCGCTTGTGCGGATGCCGGGCTGTCGGTGCGGGATATCGATGGTTTCGCGTACTACTCGGGCGCGGGCGCCGGATACGGCGACAAGATGGAGTCCGTCGACTTCATGGAGACCCTCGGCATTCCCGAAATCCGTTTCTCGGCGTCGCTGACATCCGGTGGCGGTGGGTCCGCCGGAGCGATCGGCCTGGCCCGGGCGGCCATCGTGGCCGGTGACGCTTCGGTCGTGGTCACTGTCATGGCGTTGCAGCAGCAGAAGCAACGCCTCGGCACCGTGATAGCGGCCAAGCCGGTCAGCCCGGTCGGGTCCTTCCTGCAGCCTGCCGGGCTGGCCGGTCCGGGCCACCTGATATCGGTGCTGGCCCGGCGCCATATGCACCAGTACGGCACCGCCAGGGACGCTTTCGCCGAAATCGCGATATCGACCAGGCAGAACGCGCTGAATCGACCCAAGGCGATGAAGCGGACGCCACTGACCAAGGAGCAATACTTCAGCGGGCGCATGATCGCCGAACCGCTGTGTGTGTACGACTTCTGTCTGGAGACCGAGGGCGCGGTCGCGGTGATCACCACCTCGATCGATCGCGCTCGCGATCTGCGCCGGCAGCCGGTGCCCGTGGTAGCCGTCGCGCACGGCGGCACCAGGGATTGGGGGCGCGCGTTCTCGTGGTTCGGGATGCCGGAAGAAAGCTTCGTCTCGTCCGGACATAAACCGATCGCCGGGCGGCTGTACAAGCAGGCGGGCATCACAGCGCAGGACATCGATGTGGCACTCATCTACGACCACTTCACCCCGATGGTGCTGATGCAGTTGGAGGATTACGGCTTCTGCGAGAAGGGCGAGGGCGGGCCGTTCATCGAGAGTGGCGCGATTCGGTACACCGCACGCAGAAGACCGGGAACCATCCCGGTGAACCCGCACGGTGGACAGCTCTCCGAGGCCTACATCATCGGCATGACCCAGATCGTCGAGGGCGTCGAGCAGCTGCGCGGCAGCGCGATCAACCAGGTGGCCGACGCCGAATTCGCGCTCTGCACCGGCGGGCCCGCCAGCCTGCCGGTCAGCGGTCTGATCCTGGGGCGTGACCGATGAAGGCCGCGCGCCTGGCCACAGCGCTTCCGTCGGACTTCGTCGCGATCACCACCGACTCGGTGACCGAGCCGTTCTGGCAGGCGGCGAAGCAGCGGCGGCTGGTCGCACCGCAGTGCGCCGACTGCGCGACATTTCGGCTACCGCCGACGCCGTTCTGCCCGGAATGCCTGTCCACCGCGGTGGACTGGCCCGAATTATCCGGCCGCGCAATCGTTTACAGCTTCGCCGTGGTGCACGGCTTCCCCGGATTGCCGGACGTGACCCTGGTCCCGGCCGTTGTGGACTTGCCCGATGCCCCCGGTGCCCGCTTGGTCACGAACATCATCGATATCGAACCCGAGCAGGTGCGGATCGGCATGGAGCTGACCGTCGACTTCCATCCGATCAGCGACGGCTGGCTCCTGCCGATATTCCGGAAAGCCGAGGAGTGAGCAATGGACAACGAATACGAAAGCGCGCTCGAAGAGAAGCCGCTCGAATTCCTGACCAGCATCGCGAACAGCGGCGGGGCCTGCGATGGCCAGGCAATCGTCCCCGACGGTGCGTACTACCGGTGCTGGTGCTCCTGCGGCGAATGGACGATCCGTGCGCCGTCCCAGTGGGAAGGCCTGCGTCTCGCCCGGGCTCACACCGCAAGCACGCCGAGCTGACCAGCGGCACTCACGAACAGCCAGAAATATGGAGGTGCAATGGCATCGGACAACAAGGTCGCATTCATCACCGGTATCGCCCGCGGGCAGGGACGCGCGCAGCGGTGAAGCTCGCGTCCAAGGGCATGGTTTCCGGCATGACGCAGAACCCGGTCATGGCGGCGCTGCACGCGCAGGCGGCCGACGGTGACAAGAACACGATCAGCCAGATGCAGAACGCCCTGCCGATCGACATCCTGCAGGCCGAGGACATCGCCAACGCCGTCGCATGGCTGGTGTCCGACGAGGCGGCCTACCTGACCGGAGTCCAGCTGCCGCTCGACGCCGGATTCACCATTCGCTGAACTTCACCCATCACGGAGGTATGCATGCCCACGATCGCTCCCCGAGTTCAACTTCGCTACGGGGATACGGTCCTCGACGCCGGGTCGGGCGGCGTTTTCGAACATCGCAATCCCTATACCGGCGAGGTTCAGGCGCGAATTCCCTTGGCCGGTGCGGACGAAATCGATGCGGCCGTCGAATTGGCTGCCGCACAGGCGGATTCGTGGCGGCGCTGGACGCCCGAAGCACGGCGCGATGTGCTGACGCGCTTCGCCGACCTGTTGACCGAACACCGTCAGGATTTCGTCGATCTGCAAGCGCTCGACGGCGGTACGCCACTGCACTTCGGGCGGCGGATCATCGACAACTCGATCAGTTGGGCGCGCTATTACGCCGGATGGTGTGACAAGTTGTCCGGCGAACTGATCTCGACACTCGATACCCGCGAGTACTTCTCCTACACCGCACCCGAGCCGTACGGCGTCGTGGGCATCATCGTCACCTGGAACGGACCGGTCATCTCCCTCGGCATGAAGGTGGTACCGGCGCTGGCGGCCGGAAACTGCGTCGTGGTGAAACCATCGGAGTTCACTCCATTCTCCCCTGATCTGTTCGCGCAGCTGCTGCGGGAAGCCGGTGTGCCGCAAGGAGTTTGCACCATCCTCACCGGTGGTCCGGCGGCCGGAGCCGCCCTGGTTCGGCATCCGAAGGTGGCGAAGGTGAGTTTCACCGGCGGGCCCATCGCGGCGCGCCAGATCATGCACGCGTGTGCCGAGCAGCTCAAACCCGCGGTGCTGGAGTTGGGCGGTAAGACCGCGAGCCTGGTGTTCCCGGACGCCGGAGACCTGGAGGCCGTGGCCAACCGTGCCGTGCGCGACTGCATCGGAGTACTGGCGGGCCAAGGCTGCGCCGTACCGAGCCGGCTGATCGTGCACGAGGACATCTACGACGAGATGGTCGAACGGGTAACCGCCATCGCGGCCACCTACAAGGTGGGCGATCCGTTCGATCCGGAGGTCGAGGTCGGACCGCTCATCAATGCCGCCGCCGTCGAGCGGGTGTGCGGCATGCTCGACCGCGTCCGGCGTGACGGCGCTGGCCGAATCGTGCTGGGCGGCAACAAGGCAGGCGGCGATCTCGCGGATAAGAACTTCGTGGAGCCGACGATCATCGTCGATACCGATCCCGACCACGAGATCGCGCAGACCGAGATCTTCGGCCCGGTACTGCTGATCTTCAAGTTCTCGACCGATGACGAGGCGGTCGCGTTGGCCAACAGCACGCCCTACGGGCTCGGCGCGAATATCCAGTCGACGAATCTCACCCGGGTGCACCGACTGGCCGAGCGGCTGAGCGCGGGCGGCGTCTATGTCAATGGCGCGCGCCAGAACCTGCCGCATACGCCCTTCGGCGGCGTCGGGATCAGTGGTTACGGCCGGGAAGGCGGACGGGCCGGGATCGATGAATTCCTGCGATACAAGACGGTTTCCATCATCGAGGCGCAGTGATCCGAAGGCGCCGGGGCAACCCGGCCCCCTTTTCGAATATCTCAAGCCGCGGTGGCGTCACCGAGATAGCCGCGCAGCAGTTCGCCACCGGCCAGGTCGGCGGCACCCGACCAGGCGATCCGCCCGCGCTGCAGGATGAGGCACTGGTCGGCGAAAGCCAGTGCGCGACTGGCGAACTGCTCGATCATGAGCACCGCGACACCGGCCGCTCTGGCCCGCTGCAGGCTCTCGAAAACCACGTCGACCATCTTCGGCGCCAGGCCGAGCGACATCTCGTCGGCGATCACCAACCGCGGTTCGACCATCAGCGCCCTGGCCAGCGACAGCATCTGCTGTTCACCGCCGGACAGAGTGCCCGCGGCCTGGCGCTGCCGTTGCCGCAGCACGGGAAAGATCTCGAAGGCATGATCGATGGCCGCGGCTCTGCGCCGCCGGTCGGCCGCGGTGGCCATGCGCAGATTCTCCAGCACGGTCAGGGTCGGGAATACGCCGCGCCCTTCGGGCAGATGCACCAGGCCCGCGCGCCGGATCCGGTCCGGCGTCGCGCCGGTGATGTCGCGGCCGTCGAGTTCGACGGTCCCGTCCACCGGTGTGACGAGCCCGGATAGCGCCCTGGCCAGGGTGCTTTTTCCGGAACCGTTCGGCCCGAGCACGGCGAGCGCGCTGTTCGGGTGCACATCGAAGCTCACACCTTGCAGTGCCTGCGCGGCGCCGTAGCGGACGTTCAGGTCGCGGACGGCGAGCAAGGCAGACGTGGTGGTCATGCCGAGGTCCTTTCCTCGTCGGGGCCCGCGCCCAGGTACGCGGCGCGCACGGCCGGATCCACGCGGACCTCGGCCGGGGTTCCTTCGCTGATCTTGACGCCGAAGTCGAGCACATGGACGACATCGCTGAGCCCGAGCACCAGATCGACATCGTGCTCGACCAGTAGCAGCGATACACCATGGTCGGCCACTACACGGGTGAATGTGCCCGCGAGCTCATCGGTTTCGCGTGCGTCCAGTCCCGACGACGGCTCGTCGAGCAATAGCACATTCGGATCGACGGCCAGTGCCCTGGCGATCTCGACGAGCCGACTGGTGCCGAGCGGCAGCCCGGCCACCGGCAGATCGGCGTGCCCGGTCAGCTGCAGTGCGGCGAGGATCTCGTCGACCCGCCGGTCCTCGTCGGCGGGGGCGCGGCGGAAACCGCCCGCCGTCACGAGGTCGGTCCACATCCGGCTGCGGGCGTGCCGGAGCCGGTAACCGAGCACCACGTGTTCGCGGACGGTGAGTCCGGGGAACAGTTCCGGATGCTGGAAGGTGCGGGCGAGGCCGCGCCGGGCCCGCGACTGCGCACTCGCCTTGGTGACGTCGTGACCGTCCATCAGGACGGCGCCGGCGCTCGGTTTCAACAGTCCGGACAGCACCGCGAACAAGGTGCTCTTACCCGCGCCGTTGGGGCCGACGAGACCGACGATGGAAGCGGGTGGGACCTGGAGGTCGACGTCGTTGAGGGCGACGAGTCCACCGAAGCGGACGGTCACCCCCTTGGCCTCGATCCGCGGTGGGGTCGGTTCGGTGCTCATGCCAGGTCTCCCGGGGTCAGCTGTGGTTCCTCGACACGCTCGCGGGATTGCTCCGCAGCTGGTGTCGTCTCAGAACCCGTTGTCGCCTTTGATATTTCGGAGCTATCGACGGACTGTCGGCGCTGCCACCAACGAATGACATCGTCGAGTTGCCGCGCGTGCATCGCGACGATCCCGTCCGGATTGCGGGCGAGCATGATCGCACCGAAGCCGAACATGATGACCGGGATCTCGGCCCAACTCGTCGGCAGGTAGGTCTGGAACACGCTGGGCAACACCGCGAAGGCCACCCCCGCGACCAGCGCGCCCATGATCGACCGTGAGCCCAGAGTGACCAGGACGGCCAGCCAGACCAGACCGGTGAACGCGTTGAACGAATCGGGCAGTGCCGACTGGTAATTCAGCGCGAGGAAGCCGCCGCCGATCGCCGCGACGAACGTCGCGAGAGCGGATACCAGCACCTTGATCGGAAGAATGCTCAGGCCCAGCGTGCGCGAGCCGGGTTCGCTCCACCGGACCGCGGTTACCGCGAGTCCCGCGGTCGAACGCCGTAGATTGACCACGAGCAGACCGAGCCCGACGAACACCACCAGGGCGAGCAGAGCGAATGTCGCGTTGTCCGCGGCCCATTCGGGGCGCGGCATATAGATACCCTGGCCGGAGTTGTAGAACCGGTCCCGCATGAAGATCAGGTTCTGGACGAGCAGGCCGAAGGTCAGCGTGACCAGGGCGACGTACAGGTTGCCGAGGCGGATGGTGAGCAAGCCGAGGATCACCCCGATCGGCACGATGCACAGCGCGCTGACCAGGACCGCCACGAGCGGCGACCACCCGGAATTGGTGGTCAGATCGGCCGCGAAGATGGCACCCAAACCCGCGAAAGTGATCTGACACAGCCAGATCATCCCGCCCTCACCGGTCACCAGTGTGAACGACAGCAGCGCGATCGCGAGCGCGATACCCGCACCGACCAGACCGGCCCAGAAGTCCTCGAGAACCAGGGGCAGTACCGCGACGATGAGCAACGTCACCACGGCTGCGACGAGTGCGGCCGTCGGTCGGGTCCGCCCGGTGCGTGACCCGCCCGAACTACCGGTCGCTCCGGCATCGGCGGTGCGGATCGCGCGATCGAGCGCGCCGCCCGCCGTGGTATCGCCCGCCTGTCCACGCACCGCGTAGTACAGCAGGAAGACCAGCATGAACATGAACGGGATGCTCGGCACGATCTGCGCCGAGAACGGGCTCTGCGGGTCGAGGTAACGCTGGATGACGTTGGTGACCACACCCATGGCGAGCGCGACCGAGACGGCCATCGGCAGACTGCGCAGTCGCGCCGCGACCACCGCCGCGAAGGCGGCCGACATCAATGAGGTCATGCCCTCGACCGTGAGTCCCGCGGTAGGTGCGACGAGCATACCCGCGAGCCCGGCTAACAGTGCACTGAATGACCACACGCCGAGCGACACCCGGGTCGGGCTGACGCCGGACATTGCGGTCAGCGCCTCGGAGTCGACCAAGGCCCGAACTCGCAGGCCTATATCGGTATACCGGAGCAGCCCGGTGCCGACGAGCAGAACCACCGCCAGACCCGTGTAGGTGATCACCTGGTTCATATCGACGACCGCCCCGAACACGTGGAAAATCCGCAGCGGTTGGGGAGCAAGGCCGGGGGCCGTGGTGTTCACCAGGTGCCCCAGCACCAGGTTGACCAGCGGTGGCAATGCGACCGAAAGGCCGATCGTCGCGACGATCTTGACCAGCGGTGAACGCAGTCGCAGGTAACGGAAAAGCAGCACGTAGAGCGCGATGCCGAGAGCCGGGCCGAACAGCCCGATCGCGACGACGGCCGCGAGCGGAATCGACCACCCGTGTTCGACGTGCAGGAAGTAGTAGAAGCGGGCGACGGCGAAGGCCATGGCACCGAAGGCGAAGTTGAAAACGCCTGAGGAAACGTAGGTCACGACCAGCGATGCCGCGGCGATTGCGTAGATCGCGCCGAGGGCTAGCCCGGCAAGAACGTAGGAGAGCAACGGTGGGGCCCCTAACCAGTTCGACGCTCTGAAGGTATGGGTAAGAGTGCGCTAATAGTGGGTCACCGTCAAGGATTTTGTCCGGATTCTTGGTGAAAACCGGATACAAAGGGCACTGAATATGCTCAACTGTAGCCCTCGCAGCCGTCCGGGCATCGAAGCCGGACCGGCGATAGCTAGAGGAGTGCAGATGCGCAGAGTCGGTGCGATCGCGGCATGGGTATGCGCCGCAATGTTTTTGGTTCCCGCGTGCGGCAGCGGTGGCTCCGGCGGCGCGGGCAATACCAGTGGTCCGGTCAAGGTGGGTGTGCTGACCTCGCTCAGCGGCGCCGCGACCGCCAACTACGCAGGTACCGAACCCGGAGTGAAAGCCCGCTTCGCCGCATACCAGGCGGCGAACGGGAAGTGCGCGGCACGCGGCTTCGACGTCGTCATGGGTGATGACCAGTCCACACCGCAGGGCGCATTGACCGCGGCGCAGAAGTTGGTGCAGCAGGATCACGCCTACGCGGTGCTGCCGGTGAGCACGTACTTCTACGGCGCGGGGCAGTACGCGGGGACCCTGGCGAGCGAGACGCCGTTCCTCGGCGCGGGCTTCGATGGCGGTGAGCAGTGGTTCAACCCGAAGTACGACAACCTCTTCGCCGCGACGGCGGGTACCGACTACAACAAGACCGCGACGACACTGGGTGACTACTGGAAGAAGATCGGCGGAACCAAGGTCGCCGTCCTCTCCTACAACACTCCGAGTGCCACGAAGTCGGCGGAAGGCGCGGCGCTCTCGGCCGAGCACGTGGGGCTCGCGCGCGGTTATGTCAACATCCGCATCCCGTTCGGCACCACCGATGTCGGCCCATATGTCCTCGGTATCAAGGAATCCGGTGCCGATGTACTCTACGCGCCGGTTATTCCGGATACCGGATTCGCGCTCATGACAGGTCTGCGCCAGGCCGGGGTCGAGATGAAGTCCGTACTGCTGGCCACCGGCTACGGTGCGGATCTGCTGAAGTCGCCGCCGGCGATCGCGGCGGGCCAGGGCGTCGGCTTCATGACCTCCTTCGCACCGACGGAAATGAATACCGAAGCGACCCGGGCATTTTCGGCGGCACTGAAGCAGTATGCGGGCTCGGAGAGCGGTATCCCGTCCTTCTCGATGGCGGTGGGCTGGGTCAGCGCCGACCTGCTGATCGAGGGGCTCGAGAAGGCCGGTTGCAACGCAAGCCAGGAACAGTTGATGTCCGCGCTGCGTACCGATAAGACCTGGACCGCCGGTGGATTGTTCCCGAAGCCCGCCGATTTCGAGAACCGCGGCTCCTATTCGGTCGGCTCCCCGGGCAACTGCACCTTCATCTCGATCCTGCGTGGCGACAAGTTCGTGCCCGACACGAACGGGGCACCGGCCTGCGGCGAGCAGATCCCGGATCTGAAGGTCGTGCCGAAGTAGACGTCCCTCCACATCGAAGTCCGAGGGATCCGAAAGAAAGAGAACACAGATGAGGAAGATCGCAGCCGCCAGTGTGTTACTGGCATCCGCGCTCGCTGTAACCGCACAGGCCGGGGTGGCCGCACCACAGGCCGAGGACCCGGGCGTCAAATACGCGACGAAGGTTACCGACAAATCCACGATCATCACCACCGACGCTGGTTCGATGGCCGTGGAAGACGGGGTATTCAAGATCAAGGCCGCCAATGGGGTAACCCTCGGCGGCGCCGAATTGGCTTTCCGGGTGGACGATTTCGTCTTCCCCATCGCCGCGGAGATCACCGATCGCACCGCCACACTTACCCCGCAGTTCGACGTTGAACACGCGGTGTACAAGCCGGTCGCCCTACCCTATGAGGACCAGGCCCCCTGGAAGACCCAGTACGACCGGGAACAGGCCGCGTTCGGCCGGATGATCAGCACCATCACTGCGGGTTCCACGATCGGCACCATGGTCGGTGGCATCGCGGGCGGGGCCATCGGCTGTGTCCTGGGCGGAATCGCCAGCGCCACCGTCGCCTCGGCGACGATCGTCGGTTTGTTCGGCGCGTTCATACCCGCCGCGGCCATCGGCTGTATCGGCGGGATCGTGGCCATCGGTGCGCTGGGCACCCTGGCCGGACAGCTCCTGGTAACCGCGCCGGTCGCGATCATGGCGGCAATCCAGTACTTCACCACGATCAACTCCCCGATGCCCGCCCCGAAGTAACCGAATCGCCGAAGACCTGACAGGGACGCCCGCATCGCTACGGCGAGCACTCTGGCCGCCACAACCATAGTGCTCGCCTGATCGATGAACACCGATCAGTGCGATCGGCGTAGACAAGAGCCCCGTACCTCGCAAGACGAGGTACGGGGCTCTTGATGTCAGCGGCGCTCGATCACAGTGGAAGGTTTGTCGCACAGTTACTTTCGATTGGTCCGAGCCGCGAATCGGCGCGCCACGTCCACCACATCCGAGCGCCAGCGCAACTTCGCCCGCGCCTCCAACGCCAGGGCATGGGCCAGGCTGGTGCCTTCACCGTCGGCAAGCAGTTCGAGTGTCCCCGCGACGGCATCCGGGTGGGCGAGGCGAATCAAATCCGCTAGCTCCCAAGCTCGGTCGAGCAACCGATCGTGTGGGACGACCTCGTTCACCAGTCCCGCGGCCAACGCCCGTGCCGCATCGATCCGCTCCCCCGTCAGCATCATCTGACGCGCCAGCCGCACACCCACCGCGCGGGGCAGCAGTGCGCTCATCCCCCACCCCGACGGCAATCCGATCGCGGCGTGCGTGTCGGCGAAACTCGCATGTTCCGAGGCGATCAGGAATGAACACGACAGCGCCAATTCCAGTGCGCCCGTGTAGCACAACCCGTTGATAACGCCGAGTACCGGTGTACGGGCCGCCCGAACCACCGCCGCCGGATCGGTGCGCGCCCCGCGCGGTGATCCGGCGCCATTGCCCAGCGCCTCCTTCAGGTCGATGCCCGCGGAGAATGCCGGATCGGTTCCCGTGAGCACGACCAACCGGGTCGCCACATCGGCATCGGCGGCGCGCATCGCCGCAATCAACCCCCGGCGCATTGTGATCGTCATGGCGTTGCGCACCCGCGGCCGGTCCAGGGTCACCCACAGCACGCCGTCCACCCAGCGGCAGTCCAATCCCTCTGTACTCAACTCCTCGGCGTTCAGCCCACCAGCACCCGACCCACCAGCGTCCAACCCACCAACACCCAACCCACCAGCACCCAACCCACCAACACCCAACCCACCAACACCCAACCCACCAGCGTCCAACCCACCAACACCCAACCCACCAGTGTCCAACCGACCGGCGCCCGACCCACTACCATCCAGCCCACCGGCACCTACCCCAGGGGCGTTCGGCGCTTCGACGCCCGGCTCCGCAGCATTCCGCCCCGCAGCGCCCGGCCCGTGAGCGTCCGACCCCGCAGCGCCAAGTCCTTCGTCCGGCCTCTCGATCATGGCCGTTCAGACCGTCAGGACCAGTGCCGACCCCATGCCGCCGCCCGCGCACATCGCCGCGACCGCGGTACCGCCGCCGCGACGGCGCAATTCATGGGCCAGGGTCACCACCATCCGGGTGCCGGTGGTCGCGATCGGATGGCCGAGGCTGCAACCGCTGCCGAACGGGTTGACCCGCTCGGGATCCAGGCCCAATCCCCGCACGGCGGCCACGGTCACCGATGCGAAGGCCTCGTTGATCTCGAACAGATCGACCTCGCCGATGCCGATCCCGGCCCGGTCCAACGCCTTTCGGATCGCCTCGATCGGCGCGAGGCCGGTGCGCACCGGATCGACGCCGACGCTCGCCCACGACCGCACCGTGGCCAATGGTGTGAGCCCGTGTTCGGCGGCAAGTTCGGAACTGGCGACGACCACCGCGGCCGCACCGTCGTTCAAACCGCTGGAGTTACCGGCGGTGATCGAGAAGCCCTCGATCTCCGGATGCAGCGGCTCGAGCCCCGCGAGTTTCGCCATGCTGGAGCCTCGGCGCGGATGTTCGTCGATATCGAAGACCGACACCCCGCCGTCCCGATCAGTGACCTTGACCGGGACGATCTCGTCGCGGAACCGGCCGGCGTCGATGGCCGCGACGGCCCGCTCGTGCGACCCGAGGGCCCAGGCGTCCATCTCCTCCCGGGACACCCCGGCCAGCCGCGCCGTATTCCAACCGACGAGCATCGCCATATCGTTGCTCGGCGCCTCGGGCGTCGACACGTGTGACGGCGAGCTCCACGGGTCTTGCCAGTCGTCGGTACCGGGAATCCGCCGCCGCGAAACGGGAGCGGTCGAGAACGACTGGGTCCCACCGGCGATCACCGCGCGATCCATCCCGGCCAGCACGCTCCCGGCGGCGGTCGCGATACTCGCCAATCCGGAGGCGCAGTGCCGGTTGTGCGCCAAGCCGGGAACATGCGTGAGCCCGGCTTCGATCGCGGCATACCGGGCGATATCGCCGCCACCGGCCACCGATTCGCCGAGCACGACGTCATCGATCAGCTCCGGCGGCACACCGCTGCGTTGCGCCGCCTCCCGGACAACGACGGTGGCGAGATCGAAGGCGCTGGTGTCGCGCAGGGTGCCCTTGCGGGCGGTGCCGATGGCGGTACGGCAGGCGGAGAGCAAAACGGCATCAGTCATGTAATTCGTTGTACTCTATTACCGCGCTGCCTGAAAGATGCGAGGCGAAAAGCGTGGTGAATCTCGACTCGAGATGTAAAAAAGGATACCTTCGCAATGACGTTTATGTCTTCGGCATCAGGTGGTGACTGATGAACTTCGAGCTCAGCGACGAGCAGACGATGCTGTGCGCTGCCTCGCGCGACCTATTGTCGGACCGGGCGCCGATCGAGGCGTTACGGAGCTGGATGGAGCGCGACGAAGACGTCGACCCCCAGCTGTGGCGGCTCACCGCCGACCTCGGTTGGCCCGGCCTGGCGCTACCCGAGGAGTACGGCGGTGCGGGCCAGGGGCTGGTCGAGCTGACACTGGTCGCCGAGGAGATCGGGCGCGGGCTCGCACGCGGCCCGTTCATCTCGACCGCCGTCGTCGGTGCCGCGATCGCCGCTGCGGGTCCACCCGCACTGCGGGCCGAGGTGCTGCCCGCCCTTGCCGAGGGATCCGGTTGGGCCACTTGGGCTTTCGCGGAACCGCGGGCACCGTGGACCCTGGACGGGGTGCACACCGAGGCCCGCAGCGACGGGGACGAGTTCATTCTCGATGGGGTCAAGACCGCGGTGCAGGATGCGGGCGGCGCACGCTGGCTGCTGGTGACCGCACGGCACGAAGGCGTTCCGGCATCATTTCTCGTCGACCGGGACAGTGCCGGGGTCACCGTGCGGCGTCAGCAGGTCCTGGATCTGACGCGCGCGTTCTACGAGGTCCGGCTCGAGCAGGTGCGCGTCCCGGTCGAGCGCCGCCTCGAGGTCGGGGCCGCCGAGGTGCAATGGCTGCTCGACTACGCCTCGGTGCTGCGATGTGCCGATGCCCTCGGGGTCATGGCACGCATGCTCGAACTCACCGTCGAATACACCGAGGCCCGCGTGCAGTTCGGGCGGCCGATCGGCACCTTCCAGGCCGTCAAGCACGCCTGCGCCGATATGGCGATCTTCGTGCACGGCGCGCGCGCCGCCACCTACTACGCGGCGATGGCCGCCGAGGCCGACGATGCCACGCGCGCGGCCTGCGTCGCGGCCTCCTATACCTCGTCCGCCGCTGGGGAGGTAACGGCCCGCGCCCTGCAATTACACGGTGGCATCGGCTTCACCTGGGAGCACGACCTGCATCTCTACCTGCGCCGAGCCGAGACCGACGCCGTCCTCTACGGCGGCGTCACCGTCCATCGGGACCGGCTGTGCACCCTGCTGCAACAGTCCCCCGCATCCGTCTGAACGAGAAGGAATTCCATGGAAATCAAGGGTAAGAAGGTCGTGGTATTCGGCGGCGCCTCCGGTATGGGCCGGGCCAGTGCCGAACTGCTCGCGGCGCGTGGCGCCGATGTCGCCGTGCTGGACCGTCCGGGTACGGCGGGGGCCGAGGTCGCCGCCGCAGTCGGCGCCGGCTTCCACCCCGTCGACATCACCGACTTCGCGGCGACCGAGCAGGCACTCGCCGAAGCCGTGGATTCCCTTGGCGGACTGCATGTCTCGATCACCACGGCGGGCGGCGGCAAGGCCAAGCGCACGCTCGGCAAGGAAGGTCCGCACGACCTCGAGACCTTCCGTCAGGTGCTGGACCTCAATGCCGTCGCGACCTTCAATATCAGCAGGCTCGCGGCGGCGCATATGAGCCGCAACGAACCGGAGGATCCCGAGGAAACCGGCGAACGCGGCGTCATCATCAACACCTCCTCGATCGCGGCCTTCGAGGGTCAGATCGGTCAGGTCGCCTACACCGCCGCCAAAGCCGCCATCGCGGGCATGTGCCTGACCATGGCCCGTGACCTCGGCTCCCTCGGCATTCGGGTACTCGCCATCGCGCCCAGCCTGTTCGAAACCGGTATAACGGCCAAAATCCCGGACGAGGCGCGGGCGCAGTTGGTCAAGGACGCCGCCTTCCCCAAACGGCTCGGCCGTCCCGAGGAGTACGCCAAACTCGCCCTCGCCATCATCGACAACCCGATGCTGAACGGCCAGTGCCTGCGTCTCGATGCGGGCCAGCGGTTCGCTCCGAAGTAGTCGCGGTTTTCGAACGCGAAAGTTCAAGTCGGGCATCGCATTACGGTGCCCTGTTCGAAGGAGGGACGCGATGTCCGAACATGAGGGCAAAATCGCGATCATCACCGGAGGCGGCCGCGGCTTCGGTAAGGCATTCGGCACCGCATTGTCGGAACTGGGCGCGCACGTCGTGCTCGCCGATATCGACGGCGAGGTCGCCGCATCCGCAGCCGCGGAACTCATCGCGCAGGGCCGCGATGCGACCGGCGTGGCCTGCGATGTCGCCGACGAGGACGGCGTCGCCGCGATGATCGAGGCGGTCGCCGAACGCCACGGCGGTATCGACATCCTGGTCAACAATGCGGGCCTGCACGCCGCGTACAACAGGCCGTTCACCGAACTCGGCCTGGCCAAGGTCCGGCGGGTGTTCGATGTCAATGTCATGGGCGTGGTCAACTGCACGCTGGCGGCGCACAAGGCGATGACCGGGCGCGAGGGCGCGTCGATCGTCAATATCTCGTCGTCGGCGGCCTACGCCAACCGAACCGTCTACGGCGTCTCCAAACTCGCCGTGCGCGGCCTGACCATGTCCTTCGCCCGCGAATTCGCCCCCGACGGCATCCGTGTCAACGCGATCGCACCGGGCCTGATCTTCACCGAGACCATTCGCGCCGAACTCGCTCGCGACGAGGCCGAACGCGTCATGGGTCAGCAGATTCTGCAGCGCGAGGGCGAGGAGCGCGACATCGTCGAGGCGCTGCTCTACCTGGTCTCATCGAAGGCGTCCTTCGTCACCGGCGAAACACTACGTGTGACAGGCGGTTTCGCACTCTCGGTCTGACGCCGCGCCGAACTCTCCCGCGCACAACAACTGAGGCCGGGTATCGCGATGGGAATTGCGATACCCGGCCGCGCGCAGCTTCCGGTGCAGGCGCACTCGTCATCGGTCGAGATGAACGGTACCTACCCGTAGAGCGCTGCCGGTTTCGTGCAACCCGCACGAAACCGGCAGCCTCCGGAGTTATGCGGTCGCAGGCTCCGCCTCGACAGCTTCCTTCGCGGCGAGTTCGGCTTCCTCGCCCTTGATCGCCTTCAGCAGTACCAGCGGCGTCGCGACCTTCCAGACGAGGTAGGCGATCGCCGGAATGCCCTGGGCCAGAATGCCATTCCACGCGAACGGGCCGGTCTTGTTCAGGAAGACGAAGGCGCCCGAGATGAGCAGGACACCCAGGAGCATGCTCAGGTGCGCGTACCAGCGCGGGAAAATCGGCTTGTCGCGCTGGTCGAAGTAGGAAGTGAACCCGATCGACCAGACCTGCAGGACGAAAATACAGGCGTTGCCCACATACATCAGCCAGAAGATGTCGGTCATCGCGGACAGGACATCAGGGGAATGGCTTTCCGGCCGATATGCGGCGGCGGCCAGAATCGCCAAAGGGTAGAAGAAACCGGTCGGCGCGACGACGCCGGTGGTCAGCTGAACCATCGACAGCCAGCCCCAGCCGCCCTCGACTCGCTTCATCTGCATGCTGGTCGCGACGACGTATGGATATTCGAATGGCACGGTCAGTACCATGATGGCCACACACAGCAGAATCCCGTGCTGATGCTCGACCAGGAAGTCGCGAATCTCATTCGCGGACATCGTCGGACTCATGGGCGATAGCAAGTCGCCGACACCGTAGGCGGTCAGCATCAGTACGAGAACCAGGAATCCGCTCCACGCCGACCAGCGCTGTAATCTGAAATAGATTGATTTTTTCAACGGATCTCCTTCGATCTCTGCACTCATCGCCAGCAATTCCGTCCCGAGGACGAAAGCTCCCCTAGTGTGATGACCCGCACACTCGACCGTCGGCGAACTTCCGCAGAGCGGGACGGCCGCACAGCCGCCCCATCGCCGGCTCCGCGTATTCCCGTTCAGCGGCAGCCGCGTGCGAGCCGGTCGTGTTCCGGCTGGAGTACGCGGTGCTCAGGGCGCAGGATTACGGCATGGACAACGATGTAGCCGAGGCGGTGCGCGGGCTGCTGCCGGAACTGGCCGAACGCGCGGCGCAGGTCGACGTGACCGGCGAAATACCGGAACAGACGATGACCGACCTGGTCGCCGCCGGCGTCTTTCGGCTGCTGCAACCGAAGTGGAGCGGCGGCTTGGAGGCCGATCCGAATCAGTTCTACGACGTGGTCCGGATGATCGCGGGTACCTGCGGCTCCACCGGGTGGGTGGCCTCGGTGCTCGGGGTAGTTCCCTGGCATGTGGCGCTTTTCGACGAGCGCGCACAACGCGAGGTGTGGGCGGGGGGATGGCAGTCGGCGGGGCGGGTAAGCCCAGCTCACCCGAATGCGCTGATCTGTCCGTCCTATGCGCCGGTCGGCCGGTTGACGCCGGTCGAAGGGGGCTACGAACTCAGCGGGCGTTGGCGCTTCGCATCCGGCTGCGCACACGCGTCATGGGCGGTACTCGGCGGTACGGTCTACGCCGAGAACGGTGATCCGGTGGATATCGTGTCCGCGCTGGTACCGCGCGCGGATTACCGTATCGACAAGGTGTGGGACTCTGTGGGCCTGCGCGGCACCGGCAGCCACGACCTGCACATCGATCGCATCTTCGTCCCGGAATACCGGACGACGCGCAACTACGACGTCACCCACCGGCGTGGTCCGGGCCAGAAGCTGAATACCGGTCCGCTGTATCGCATGCCCTTCGGAACGATGTACAGCTATTCGGTCACCGCGCCGATGATCGGTTTGGCCGAGGGCTGCCTGGAAAAATTTCTCACGCGCATGCGCAATCTCAACCGACCGAGTTTCGGTGGCGGCAGCCTCAGCACCGACCGATCCGTGCAGATCGCAGTGGCGCGGGCCGAATCGGATGTCGACGCGGCCGTCCTGCAATTGCACCGGAACCTGCAGGATCTGTACGAACGTGCGCGCCGGCGCGAGGACATCCCGATGGAGCTGCGGCTGCGCGGCCGCCGGGATCAGGTATGCGGCACCGAGCGCGCGATCACCGCGATCGATCTGGTTTTCCAGGCCGCGGGCGGCATGTCACGACGCCGCGGCAATCCGATCGAACGGGCCTGGCGGGATGCGCATACGGGCAGCATCCACGCCGGTAACGATGTCGAATCGTCGCTGGCGCTGTGCGGCCGCGGCTCGTTCGGGTTGTACGTCGACGACATGCTGGTCTGAACAGCCGACGACCCCAATGGCCTGCCCTGCCATTGGGGTCGTCGAATTGCGCACTGCTACATCGGGTTCAGGTGATTACCAGCCGACGAGCTGGTCCATGACGAGCGACGCGCTGGCGAGGTAGTCGCCGTACCCACCGCGGAAGAACAGCAGCGGAGTACGCACCGACTCCACCCGCAGTTCGTGCACCTGCCCGACGACCAGAACGTGGTCACCGATCTCGACGATCTCGGCAACGGTGCAGTCCACCCACGCGACCACACCGTCCAATACCGGATTGCCCAATGCGGACGACTGCCACGTCACGCCCTCGAACCGGTCGCCGCCCCTGGACGCCATCCGCCGCGACACGTGTTCCTGGTTGCCCGCCAACGCATTTGCGCAGAACCGTCCGGTCTCGCGGATGCGTTGCAAGGTGGTCGACGACGTGTCCACCAGGAACGACACCAGGGGCGGGTCGAGCGAGACGGAGGTGAACGTCCCCACGATGAACCCGTGCGGGCGCTGATCATCGTCGAGGGTGGTGATCGCGACCACGCTCGTGGGGAAATGGCCGAGCACATTCCGGAAGTGGCGCGTATTGATCGCCACCACCGTCTCCTGCGTTGATCGGATCTCGCTCATATCCCTATCCCCTCGTGTCAGACCATCACGACCATCGACGGCGGCAGCTCGAGCCCCATCTTGACCAGTGCATTCGCGTGATAGGCGGTACCGGGAACGTGGACCATGTGCTGCAGTGCCATATGCGCGTCACGCCAGTACCGCTGGATCGGGTTACTCCGGCGACCGGCGTTTCCACCGGAGCGCGCGAAGATCTCGTCCAATGCCGAAACCGCCCGCCAGGCACAGCGAACCTGATTGCGCCGGATATCCAACCGGTCTTCCAACGTGATCGGCTGCCCGGACTCCAGCTGGTCATACAGCCGACTGACGCCGTTGATCAGCTGAATCCGCGAGGCCTCGATCTCCGAAGCCGCCTCACCCGCGGCGTAGAGCGTGTACGGATCGTCACGCACCTGAACACCGGTCACCGCGACGCGCTCGCGCTGCTGGTCCAGATGCACACGCAATCCGCCCTCGCAGATCCCGATTACCGCGGCAGTCAACCCGAGCGGGAACATGGTCGTGAAGGGCAACTTGTACACCGCGTCGGTAAGGCCGCGCTTTTCTGCCGCCGCACCCTGCATGATCTCGTCCTGGACGATGACGCGGTAGTCGGGCAGGAACGCCCCCTCGATCACCACGTCCTTACTGCCGGTACCCGACAGGCCGACCACGTCCCAGGAATCGTCGATGATCTTGTAGTCCGCGCGGGGAACGACCACATGCAGCACGGTCGGCGGCCCGGCCGGCTTGCCGGTGCCGTCACCGAGCAGTGCGCCGAGGAAGACCCACTCGCAGTGGTCGGTGCCCGAGGAGAACGGCCAGCGGCCGGTCAGCCGGTAGCCACCCTCGACCGGATCGGCGACGCCCATCGGCATATAGGGGGAGGCGATCCAGGTGTCCGGGTTCTCACCCCAAACCTCTTGCGGCAGACGGGGGTCCATCTGTGCCATCTCCCACGGATGAACGCCGACGACGCCGCACACCCAGCCCGCGGCGGGGTCGTTCTGCGCGACCGCCATCACCGCTTCGGCGAAATCGCGCGGGTGCGCTTGGTAGCCACTGAACTCCTTGGGCTGCAGCAGCCGCATCACCCCCGCCGAACGCAGCAGTTCCGCGGTCTTATCGCTCAGCTTGCCGAGCTTCTCGTTCTCCTCGGCGAGTGCGGCCAGTTCCGGCCCCAGCTCCTCGACACGTTGGACTACTTCGTGTGCCACGACGCACACCTCCTACTTACTGGGAAACTACAGGTGCCGCCGCGACGGCCACCGAAAGTGCCGATCTGGCGAGGGGATTGGCTCATTGTGATTCCTTGGTCCATTCGGTCACCATGGACTTTCCGCTCACTGGAAAGACGCATGGTGCGTAGGCGTCGGGCGGACTATGCGGCGGTTGGTTTACGGGTGAGGAATTCGATCGCCACCCGCTCGAAGTCGGACTTGCGCTCGATCTGCACCCAGTGCCCGCAGCGGGCGAAGGTGTGCAGTTCGACATCGGGCAGCCACCGGTTCGCGAAGTGCGCCTGGTCGTAGGGCAGCATCCGGTCGTCGCGACCCCACAGCATCAGCGTCGGGGTCGTGATGGTGGCTGCCTTGGTCCACAGCGGCGTATACGTCTGGCGCAGCTTCGGATCGAACATCGAACCGAAGATCGCCTTCATCCGATCGAGCACACCCTCGGCGGTGGCATTGCGCATGCGTTCGTCGACGAGTTCGTCGGTGATCAGCGCGGGGTTGAACACCATCGCCTTGATCCAGGCGATCATCCGATCGCGGGTGGGATCGCCTAGGAATTCGAACAGTCGCTGAAAGCCCTCGCTGGGGTCGGCCTGGAAGATACCGACCGAAAGTCCGCCCGAGCCCATGATGGCCATCCGGCGCACCCGCTCAGGATGCAGGGCGGCCAATTCCGCGACCACCGCGCCGCCCATGGAGTTGCCGATGAACACCGCGGAATCGATGCCGAGGTGATCCATCAGCCGCGCGATCCACTTCGCGGCGACCACCGGGTAGATCTCGTCGAGTTCGGGCAGCGCGCTACCGCCGAAGCCCGGCAGATCGGGTGCGATCACCCGGTACTGCTCGCCGAAGACCGGCAGATTGTGCTGAAAGTTCGACCAGGCGCTGACACCGGGACCCGAACCGTGCAACAGAATCAGCGGCTCACCCGCACCGACCTCGTGGTAGTTGACGGTGAGCCCGTCGACATCAGCGCTGCGCTGCGTCATTTCAGACCCGCGGACGGCGAGGTGCTGAGGAATCCGGCGCCCGGGCCGACGTCGAGGACGTCGCCGTACCAGGTCTGGCCGTACTGCAGCTCGGGCACCTTCCACTCGAGCGCCTGCCAGTCCGGATCCATGATCAGGTACCCGCCGGAGTAGAGCTCGACGCGGTGACCGGAGCCGGGATCGTGGATGTAGAGATACATCGCCTGGCCGATGCCGTGCTTGCCCGGACCGTGCCCGTAGTCGATCTCGAGATCGCGGATCTCGTCCGCGGCCCGCAGAATGTCGTGGTAGTTCTCGATATTGAAGGCGATGTGGTGGAACCGCGCCTTCTGGTCCTCCCCGTTCACGCCGATCGCGATGTCGTGCACCTGCGGGGTCACCGACAGCCAGGACGCCATGATGGTCTCCGGGAACTGCGGGATCATCGCGAACTCGCGGCGCTTGAAGCCCAGCGCGTCCTGCAGCCACTGTTCGGATTGGTTCACCGTGCTCGCGCTGGTCTGCACGTTCAGATGGTCGAGGCGGCGCACGCCGAAACCGCGGCGGCGCGAGCTGTTACTCGGCAGCTTCGAGCGCAACTCCGCTGGCGCGAGTGGCTTTTCGATGTCGTAGTAGAGCTCGAACGGGTGCTCACTGCCCGGCACCAGGAACCGGATCGCGGTGCCTCGGCCCACCTCGTGCCCGGCGGGCAGCTCTATCGTCTCGATCTCCTGCCGCTGGAGCTGCTCGTAGAACAGCTCGACATCCTGCGGGCGCTGGACTCGGAAGCTGTAGGTGTTCACCGTGGCCTCGTCCTGCTGGGTCAGCACGAGCGAGTGGTGGGTGAGCTCCTGGTAGCCGCGCAGGTAGGCCACGCCGTCGTCGGTCTGCGCGACGACCTCCATGCCGAGCAGGTCGCGGAAGAACCCCAGCGAACGCTCCAGGTCCGTCGTGCCGAGATTGATGCCACCCGCGTGCGCGATCTGAGGGCCGGGATCGTAGTCGTGGGAAAGAGTCATGCGAGCTCTCCTTGAAATCGATTGACGGCCAGGAACGCTAATTCGTGTGGCGTGCGCCACCAGGAGAATTTCCGCCCACCGGAAGCCGCGCGGTCGCGGTGGCCGGAGGAGGCACTGCTTCCGCACAGCGGGAACCGATCCCGGCCCGACAGCCGCAGCCCCCACACTCGGGAGGTCCACGCCCCGGGTGACCCAGGTCACTGGCCGGCGATGGCAGGAGATTCGCGGTCCGGAAGCAAGGAGATGGATATGCCCGCTGACGAGGAAACCTACGACGTCGTGGTCGTCGGGTCCGGAGGAGGGCTGGTCGGCGCCTATGCCGCCGCGTCTCGTGGCCTGCGCACACTCGTCATCGAGAAGACCGATCGCTTCGGCGGCACGACCGCCTATTCCGGTGCGGGACTGTGGTTTCCGGGCAGTGCCCCGCTGCGGCGCGCGGGCGTCGAGAACGATGCCGAAACGGTGCGCGGCTACCTCCGGGAGATCGTCGACGATCCATCCCGCGAAGTCATGCAGGATGCCTACCTGCGCACCGGGCCGCAGCTGATCGACGAAATCGAGCAGAACCCGTGGTTCGGTTCCTTCACCTACCAGCCCGTACCCGATTACTTCGCGGAGAAGCCGGGCGCGACGGCCGCGGGCAACACCATCTTCCCGGCCGAAATCGAGGCCGCCGAGGTCGCTGACCTCGCCCCGCTGATCCGCGATCTGCTCCCCAATGAGCTGTCGGGCGCGCAGCCGGGATCCGTGCTCACCGGCGGTCGCGCCCTCATCGTGCGAGCACTGAAGGCGTTCCTGGAGACCGGGAACGGCTTCTACAGGCTCGAGACCGCGCTCGAGAGCCTGATCGTCGAGGGCGACCGAGTGGTCGGCGTGGAGGCGCTCAGCAAGGGCGAGCGCGTGCGGATTCGCGCTACCCGCGGCGTCATCCTCGCCGCCGGCGGATTCGAGCGCAATCGCGAGCTGCGCGAGAAGCACAAGGTCGCCCCATACCACGGCGACTGGTCCGACGGCGCTCCGGGAAACACCGGCGACGCGCTGCAGGCGGCGGTCGCGATCGGAGCCGCTACCGAGTTGCTGGACCAGGCGTGGTACGTCCCCGGTGTCGTACAGCCAGGCGGACGACCGGTCTTCCACACCGGTACCCGCAGCGGCATCTGGGTCAACAGCGCGGGTGAGCGCTTCATGAACGAACTGCTGCCCTACGACCGGGCCGGGCGCGAGATGCTGCGGCAGCACAAGGAGACCGGCGTCGCACACATTCCGTGCCACTGGATCTTCGATCAGCGCCACATCGACCGGGACAGCTTCGGCGGCGACCCGGCCGTGCCGCCCCGCCCCGAGTGGTTCGCATCGGGTGCGCTGCGCAAGGCCGACACCATCGAGGAATTGGCCGACCTCATCGCCGTGCCCGCGGAGAACCTCCGCAAGTCGATCGAGGAGTTCAACTCCTATGCCGACAAGGGGGTCGACGAGAAGTTCCACCGGGGCGAGACCGTCTGGGACCAGATGGCCCAGTACATCGTCGGATTCCCCGCCGGCCCCGTGATGAACTATGTGAATCCACTCGACAACGGCTACCCGAACCCCCTGGTGGCGCCGATCGACACGCCGCCCTACTACACCGCCACCATCGCGCTTGCCGACATCGGCACCAAGGGCGGCCTGAAGACCGACGAGAACGCCCGCGTACTGCGCGCGGACGGCGAGCCGATCGCGGGCCTGTATGCCAGCGGTAACACGATGGCCGCCATGTCCGGCCGGGTGTACCCGGGCGCGGGGACACCGGTCGGCTCCTCCCTGGTCTTCTCGTATCTCGCGGCGCTCGACCTCGCGGGCGCCGCCGCGTGACAGGCGGCGCGACGACCGAGATTGCTTGAGCACGAGCAATATTCAGTAGCCTGAGGGTCGGCTGGGAGCGAACGGTTTCCGGCCGATCCCAGGAGCGCCCGGCGGCAAATAACAGCCGGGACACAGATCGGTATCCTTTTTCCCGCGAAAATATTCTCTGTACCGACCTGTATAAATTTCGGCGATTTCCGCCGACCGGGGGTCTTCGCGTGGTTACACTGGCCGCTGAAGTTCGAGTCTCCGAAGTAAGGAGGCGCTGAAATGACCTCGATGTTGAGGATCAGTGAAGCTGCCGACGCCGCAGAGCAGTCTGCGTTATCCCCCTCGCTGGTAGAACGCATGACATTGATCATGGAATCGTTCGGGGGCGCGCAGACGCGCCTCACGCTCGAGGAGGTCAGCGGTCGGACCAACATACCCCGGTCCTCGACCCACCGCATTCTGAAACATCTCGTTCAGCTGCACTGGCTGGAGCGCGACGGCCGGGAGTACGGCCTCGGATCCCTGGCATTGGGTCTCGGCGGGCGAGAAGACGGCCACAACGCATTGCGCGCCGCGGCATTCCCACTGCTGCACGCGCTGGCGGTGCGCACCGAGATGGTCGTGCACCTGGCCGTATTGGACGGCACCGATGTCTACTACCTGGACAAATTCGGCGGCCGGGCCGCAGTGGAAATTCCGTCGCGAGTCGGTGGCCGCGCCCCCGCCCACTGCACGGCCATCGGCAAAAGCATGCTCGCGTGGTTGTCACCCGAGCGAGTCGACAAACATTTCAAGAGCGCGATCCAGAAGCGAACCACCCGAAGCATCAGCGATATCGGGATCCTGCACCAGGAATTGAGCCGGATCCGGGCGCGCAACGGCCTCGCCTTCGAGCGCGGCGAATGTTATTCGCATATCGCCTGTGTCGGTGCCGCGGTGCGCGGGCCGGACGGGCCGATCGGCGCGATATCCATCGTCTGCGACGCCCAGGCCGCACTCGAACGACTGGCGCCGCTGGTCGCGAATACCGCGCACGCGATATCGGAGAAGCTGTTCGGCGGCGCGCCGCAGCCGGAACGGCCACGGCACGTACCAGCCACACCACGGATCGCGTTGCCCAGCGAGGCGCTGGGCGAACTGGTCGCCATGGGCGAGCGGGGCGCGTGGTTCTGAAACAACGAACAGCCCCGCCCCACCATCGGTGCGGGGCCGCCGAATTCTCTTATTCTGCCTGCGCTTTCGGCCGCCAACTCACGGCAAGCAAAACCGCCGCGCCGCCGACTCCACCGATCACCGCGATGGCCAGTCCGAGACCACCGCCGAAGGTCGCGTCGATGCCGAGCGCACGATCCAACGACGCCTTACCAGGCCCGATAGCCGCGATACAGGCGGCCACCACGGCCAGCATCAGCACATATTCGTAGCCGTCCTTGAATACGAAGAAGCCGTTCTTCCGATGCGCGATGACCGCGGCCACCGCCATGCTGCCGACGATGAACGCCGCCGCGGGCGCGGTGAGCAGTCCGGCCGCGAGGGCGATTCCGGCCGCCAACTCCCCCGCACCGCTCAATGTCGCATGGACCCGGGGCGGCCGCAGCCCCATCGAGGCGAACCAGCCCGCCGTGCCGGCCACACCACCCGCGCCGAACAGGTGGTTATAGCCGTGTGCGGCCATGGTCAGGCCGACCACGAGCCGGAGCACCAGGATCGCGGCATCGATAGTTGTCATGCGAAAAGAGACTCCTCATTGTCGAGATCTGGCTACGACGTCCACAGCCGCGCACAGGGCAGCGGAAGCAGGCCGTCGTCGAGCTCGGTATCGATGTCGACGTCAACGCCCAATCCCCGCACGGCCGCCGCGAAACATTCGGCAGCAGCCCGTGCAGCACGATACTGCAGCGTCGGATGCCCTTGAAAACGCACCAGGATACGACACTCGTCACCGCACGGGCGAGACCGACGTAGCGATATCGGGTGCCAGTCGGGCTGGTACTTGATCGCCGTCGGTGAACCGTGTCGAGCCATTGTCGTGTCCTCGCCGTGCAACACATCGATGTGTCCGCTCCTCGCACCGGGATGCCAGGCGAATGAGCGACAGCCAGATTCAGTGCACTCAATATAAACCCTACTAGGGCGCCCTAAACAGGCGAGTGTGATCCACGCCACAAATGTTTTCGAGGGCTACTACCGGGCGGTACCGGCGGGCAGTAATCGCGTCAGAAATGACAGCGGCGTCCGGCGCAGCGCCGGATCGGTACCGATGAGCGCGACGACGGCGGGCTCGATGGCGGCTCCGGCATCGGCCGCCAACCGTGGCAGGCCGAGTTCGGCGCACTGCGTCAATACCGGATCCAGCACGGCGATGGCCTCTGCCAAGCGGTCTGCGGTTGCCAGGCAGCATGCCGATAGCAGTCGCGCCTCTAATAATGCCCGTGGGCGGCGCTGGCGCTCGAGGCCGCGCACCAACCGCTCGGCCAAGACGGTGGCGGTGTCGGCGGCCTCGGCCGAGTGATCCGCCAAGAGCAGCCGTATTGCCGAATCCCACTGGATTTCCGAGGTGAGGATGGTGATTCCGTCGCCTTCGGCGCGGTAGGGCTCGAGCCGCTCGAGTGCCGCGGCCTCGTCCGCGGCGATGGGCAGGCCGAGGCGGATTCGCTCGTTGACGATGCGGGCGGCCAACCGGGGCAGTGCGAGATTGCGGGCCATCTTCGCGCCCTCGACCAGTCGCTCCCCCGCCGCCCCGAGGTCGCCCCGCAGCGCCGCGATCCGCGCGCCGATTCCATATGTCGCCGACACGAATTCGACCGCTCCGCCCTCAGGCCCCGCCTTGACGCTCTCGTCGAGCAGCGCCTCCGCTTCGTCGAGTTCACCCCGCCAATAGCACATCGCACCGAGCAGTGCGCCCGTCATACGCGTGATGTAGGAATGGCGGCCGGTTTCCAGTGCCATCGACCGAGCAGTTTCCAGATGCGCCTGCGCGGCCGCGATATCGAGTTGCTCGAAGGCGGCCACACCGGTCAAGCCGTAGCTGTGCAGTAAGCCGGTCGGCCCCTTGACCCGGGCCCGATGCGGCGCCACCCACCGCTGCCATCGGTACACCTCGTCGAAGTCGAACCGATAGAGAGCGGCTGCCGATCCGACACCCGCCGCGATGGTCGCGATGAACGGGTCGACCTCCGACTCGAGCCGATGCGCGACGTACTCCGGCAATTCCGCGAATCGGTCGGCGGTGAGCCGGCACGCGGCACGCGCGAGCATGGCCTCGAGGTGGAGTCCGGCGGTGTCGTCCGCATCCGGCCGATCGGCGCCGAGCACCGCGTCGACCCGATCCAGGGCCGCCTCGGCGGCCACCGGCCGCTGTAGCGAGATATTGCCCCAAGCCACGAACAGTTGCAGGCGCGCACTCGATACCGCGACCGCGGTCGGCAGTTTGGCGACCAGCCCGAGCAGGGTGGCCGTCCGGGCACTCTCCAACAGTTCCGTCGCGCGCTCCTCGATCAGGCGCAGCGCACCGCCCGAATCACCGGCGGCCAGTGCGTGATCCACCGCTTCGTTCAACATCGCGTGGTCGGCGAACCAGTCGGCCGCGGTGCGGTGCAGCCGACTGCATCTGTCGGGATCCTGTTCGGCCAGCCTGCGGCGCAGGAAATCGCCGAACATGCGGTGATAGCGGAACCACTCGAAGTGGTCGCCGGCATTGTCGCGCAAATCGACATTGCGCAGGAACAGATCTCGGGCCTTGACCTGCTGCAACAACTTTGGGGCCGCGGGGCCCGACAACGCTTCGGCCAGTCCGGCGCAGATCTTCTCGGTGATCGAGGTCGCCAGCAGAAAGTCCAGCAGGTCCGGATCGAGCGTGTCGAGCACGTTCTCGACGAGGTACTCGCCGATCGCCTCGTGCCGGCCCGACAGCTGATCGATGAACTCGGCGGGATCACTGCTGCCGCGCAGCGACAGTGAAGCGAGTTGCAGCGCCGCGACCCAGCCCTCGGTCGAGTCGAGCAGTTCGGCTACCTGCGATCTGCCCAGTGTGAGGCGATTGATGTCGAGCAGGAACGCCGTCGATTCGGCATCATCGAATCGCAAATCGTCGGAATCTATTTCGACCAGTTCGTCGCCGACCCGCATCCGGCTGAGCGGCAATCCAGCGCGCGTTCGGCCGGTGACGATCACCTGCAGGTGATGGCATCCGTTGTCCAGCAGGAATTCCATGGCGGCGCGGGTACCGGCATCGGTGACCAGGTGCCAGTCGTCGATGACGACGGCGAGCGGCGCACCGCTGTCGTGCACTTCATCGATGAGCGATGCCAGCACATATCGGGTGGCATCGTTGGAACGCTCCTCCAGCATCGTCACGAGCCCGCCGGCCAGATCCTGGCGAGCCCGGCGAATCGCCTCGACCAGGTGGGCGAGGAACCAGACGACATTGTTGTCGTCGTGGTCGATCGTCAACCACGCGACCGACATCCCCTGTGCGGTAAGAACATCGCGCCACTGCGCGGCCAGTGTGCTCTTGCCGAAGCCGGGCGGCGCGTGGATGAGCAGCAGGCGGCGATTGCCGCCCTCCTGCAGTTTGCGCAGCAGCCGCGGCCGGTCCACCAGGGGGCGGCCCGAGGTCGGCGGACGATATTTGGTCGACGCGACCGGCGGTGGCACGGTGGTCCGCGGGCCGGTCCCGCGCTGTGCGGGCGCCATTATCGGCCCGGACCGCGGTTCGTGCGCATCCGCGGGCACCGCCATGGCGTCCACATCGAGCCCGCAATTTCGCTGAACATCGCGCAGCAGATAGCCGAATTCGACTGCCGTACGCGGTCTTCGGTCCGGATCGGTGGCCATCGCGGCCTCGATCGCGGCGCGGAGTTCGGCGGGGACGTCGACTTCACCCAGGTCGGGACCGGATGCCGAGGTGACTCGAACGAAATGCGCGAGCACGGCCTCACCGGACTGGCGTTCGACGGCCGCGTGCCCGGTCAGCAGGCAGAACATGGTGGCACCGAGGCTGTAAACGTCCGAAACCGCGCTCGGCGGCGCACCGCGCAGCACCTCGGGTGCGATGAATGCCGGTGTGCCGGTGATGCGTCCGGCGGAGGTCTCGAATCCCCCGCCGATATGCGCGATGCCGAAGTCCGCCAGCTGCGGCTCCCCGTAATCGGTCACCAGAATGTTCGCGGGCTTCACATCCCGGTGCAGTGTGCCCGTCGCATGCGCCGCGGCGAGCGCCCCGGCGATCTTCACCCCGATCGACAGCAACTCCTGCCACGGCAGCGGCCCCGTCGCGCGCAACCGCGCATCCAGCGACCCGCGCGAATGGAAGGGCATGACGATGAACGGACGGCCGTCGGCGGTCACATCGGCCTGATGCACCGCAACGATATTGGGATGGCCCGAGAGTCGGCCGAGCGCGTGCTGTTCCCGGACAAATCGCTCGCGTTCGTCGCCGCTGATCTCCGAGGTCAGCACCTTGACCGCCACGGTGCGATCGAGCGAGGGCTCCAGACACCGATAGACGACGCCGAAACCTCCGCGGCCGATCTCCTCGGCATCCTCGAATCCGGCGGCGGTCAGTTCCGCGGCGATCCCGAACCGGATATCGCGCTGGGTGTGTTCGTTCTCGTAGTCGGACATGGCGAATCGGCTAATCGACCGGCGTCGATCCGCGCGAACCCCCGAAGCCGCAATGTCCGACCATACGATCACCTCTCGAGGCAAACCTGCCGACCCCGACCTGCCGATCATAGTCGGGAAAGCCGAGCTCCGGTGGGTTGCCGAGCCAGTGCCGGGGATTGGCGAAAAGCCGTTGCGGACGCGATCTGCAGGCGTACTCGAGATCGTTCCGCTCACCGGGATCCGACAGCCGCCATCGCCGGGCGCTCGATATCGTCCAATATTTGTCATCAGCTGACTAAATTCATCGGTCAGGAGCACCCGATGCGTGCACAGGGCGTTGTGCACGAGTCCGACCTGGTGATCGCTGACGGGCTGGTGGAAGAGGTCTCGATGGACGGTATGTGCGGCGTCTACTGACCCGAATACACCAGCTCACCCGCCACGATGGTCACCGCGACGATCTCGGCATCGAGGTGATGGGCAGCCTCGTCCGGCGGTACCGACAGCAGTGTCAGGTCGGCAACCGCGCCGGGGGTGATCCGGCGCGGCATCGCCGGGCGCTCGGGTGCGCCGAAGAACAGTGACAGCGCTTCGGCGACCGAAACCGCCTCCGCGGCATGGAATTCCGTCGGCCGATGTACCGCGGCACGCACTACCGACCACGGATCGGGTGCGCCGAACGGTGCGTCGGACCCGGCTGCGACACCGACCCCGGCATCGAGGAGTGAACGCAGCCGCCACAGATCGGGCAGATCCTCCGCAGGCACCTCGTCGCGGTACTGCTCGGCTCGTTCGACCACGAAATGCGGCTGGGTGACGACCGTAACTCGCTGTCCGCGCAGCCAATCCAGCGATTCGCGCGGGATCACCGCACCGTGTTCGATCCGATCCCCCGCTCGCACACCGGCCAGGTCCAGCGCGGCCATGGTCAAGATGAACTGCACCCGCGTAACGCAGTGCACCGCGACAGCCCGGCCCGCCGCATGAATCGCGCGCAGCCGGTCGGCGAATTCGTCGAAGGGGGGCAGATCGAAATCGTCGAGCACGATCTTGGTGGGGCCCAACGTGAATCGTGTGCCACTGGGCTCCAACACTTCGGGCGGAGCCATGCAGTGCACCCGCTGGACCATCCGCCCGGTTTCGATCGTCTCGGCCAGTTGGTCGATATCGGTCTGTGCGAGTCCCGGGGTCGCGTCGGTGAATCCGGTTATGCCCATCGTCGCGGCGGCGGCGCTGACCGCGGCAAGATCCGTTGTCCGCGAGTCGATTCGCTCCCCCAGCCAGGAGTCGAGACGGCGCAGCCGCCCGGTCGGCCGTCCGGTCTCGTCGCGTTCCACACTCGGCGTGTCATTGCTGTCCAGGCCGACCAGCTCACATGCCATCGAGTTGAGCTGCCACAACACACCCGTGCGATGCTGCACGCGCACGGGACGGTGCGGGAGCATCCGGTCCAGCACCGCGCGATCGAGGGGTCCGGCTACCGACTCGTGGTATCCGGTGCCACGAATCCACCTGCCGGGCAGCAGCTTTCGATCCTCCTCTTGCAATCGCGCCGCCAACTCGGTTGCGGTGCGCACCTGCGGCGGGCCCAGTGGAACCGATTCGTAGGTCGCCGCGAGTGAACGCAGATGGATGTGGTGGTCGTGCAGTCCGGGCAGCAACCAGCCACCGCCCGCGTAGATCTCGTCCTCACCCGGCAGGCGAACCAAACCGGTCGCGCATTCGGTAATGACACCGCCCTGGGTGCGCACGTCCATCCGGCCCGAACCGAACACCTCCGCGTCACGAATCAACATGGGGCACAATTCATTTCATTCCGTCCAGTTGCGGTACCCGCGGTTGCAGCACCCGTTGCGAACGACCGTGGTGCGGGCATTCGACAACCCAATCCGCACCATCGACAAGCACTCGATGCGGTCCATGGGTGAGCGCGGGGGCCGAGGCGAAGGCGGCGGCAGTGGCGCGCATGGACAGGTCGATCAGCTGTCCCCCGCCACCGAGAACGGCGCAGCATACCGCCAGTGCCGCACAGATTCCGGTGAGTGGATCGGCGATGGCATCACCGCAGAACACCGGCTCGCCCGCGTCCCAGCCGACCAGGCCGCCCGCCACCGCCGCATCGTCGCCGAATGCCACGCGCATCGGCTCGGCACGTCCATACCCGGTCAGGCTCAGCCAGACCTGTCCGTCGCGATGCACACGTTCCCCGGGAGCCAGCCCGAGTTGGGCCATCGCCCGCGGCCGGGATGCCTCGATCACCACGTCCGCGGTGGACACCAACTCGCGCAGCGTTTCCCGCCCCGCGGGTGTGTGGAAGTCGACGGCGGTCTGTTCGTGCCCGCCGTGGAGCCAGTCGAAGAAGCGGGGATCACCGCGGCGCGCGCCATCCGGGCGTCGCGTGCTCTCCACCTTGATCACCCGCGCGCCTGCGCGCCCGAGCAGATGGGCACACAGCGGGCCGGCCCACATCGAGGACAGATCGACGACCACCAACCCATCCAGCCGTGCTCCGACCACCGGATCGGCAATCCGCATTGTCTGCCACGGGCATTGGTGATCCGGCGTCGCGGATGGTGCGGCTGATGGCCTGTCGACAGGGCGTGCCGCATCGTCGGCCAACCCTGTGGCAGGGCGCGCGGCGGCAGGCAGCACGTCGGCGGGATGTGCGGCAGCGGGCAGCGCGGCTTCGCGGTGCACGTCGGCGGCCAGCGCGGCGGCAGAGTCTGCAGCAGCAGGCACTACGTCGGCAGAGCGCGCGTCGGAAGGGCGCGCGTCAGCAGAGCGCGCGTCAGTAGAGCGCGCGTCGGCAGAGCGCGCGTCGGAAGGGCGCGCGTCAGCAGAGCGCGCGTCAGCAGAGCGCGCGTCGGCAGAGCGCGCGTCAGCAGAGCGCGCGTCGGCAGGCAGCGCGTCGGAAGGGCGCTCGGCGCCAGGCAGCGCGGCGGCAGGGTACGCGGCGGGTGGCAGCGCGGCGGCCGGTACGCCGAGTAACTGTGCTCGGTCGGCGAGGTCGGTTGCGGTCCACTCACGGGCGGCCGCGGTGAGCGTCTCCCACGGATCGTCGCCCACCGAATCCAACCCCAGGATCGCGGGCACTGAGTCGATATCGTCTTGGCGGCTCAAGTTGATCGCGCACCAGCCGTCCGAGGTGCGCAGCAATCGACCGGCTCCGCCCGCCGTCTGCTGACCGCCGCGTCGTAGGTTCAGCAATCCGGCTCGACCGGCCAGTAGCAGCCCTGGATCGGCTCGGACCTCGGAGCCGATCTGTGCGGTGATTCGCGCCAGCGCCTCAGCGGTTTCGAGGAGCAGTCCGTATGCCGCTGCGGGCGAGACAACGGGAGCGCCGTCGGAGCGTCCGGTCAGATCCATGGCGCCGGACGCTGCCCAAGCGAGCACTGCGCACTCCGGCTGTGTTTCGACCGGGCGCGACAGGACATCGGACGGGCACAGTGACTGCACCCAATCCCGCAGCACCGCTGCGGTAGCCGAGGTATTCGTGTGCAATCAGCTCCTCGTCTCTTCCACCGCGTCGACCAGGCCCCACTCCAGTGCGGCCGCCACGGTCAATCGCTGTTCGGTCAGCATCAACCAGGCGGCGCGCCAGCGGCCGATCCGCCGCGGCACGCTGACCGTACCGCCCGCTCCGGGCACCAGGCCCATCCGCAGTTCCGGGAATGCGAAATAGGTATCGGGGGCGGCGATCACCGTGCCCGCGAACGCGGCCACCTCCGCGCCCGCGCCGATGCATGCTCCGTGGGCGCGCACCGTGACCCGGTCCCGGATGCGGTCGATGATCCGCCACGGCGCCCGATCCAGCCGAACCAGATACGCGGCCACCAGATCGGTCGCCGTCCCGAATTCGTCCAGATCGCCACCACTGCTGAAAACTGGTCCCGTCCCGTTGATTTCGACGGTGGTGAGCGTGGAATCGAGGTCGGCCAAGCGCACCGCCTCCAGCAGTTCCTCACGCAGCCGCATGCTGAGGGCATTGCGTCGCTGCGGGTGATTCAGCGTGATCGTCAGGCGATCGTCATCGCGGTGTGTCCGAACCAATGCATGCTCCGGCGGTGCGACCGTGCGCGGCGCGCCACGCTCGGCCAGCCATCGCTCGAATTCGGTGCCGCCGAGGAGCATCGAGTACACCGCCGCCTCCGCCGCCAACGCGGGCACGGTCGGCAACCGCACCGTCTGGCGCAGCAACTGTCCACACGCGACGGCCGCGCGGGGCGAATGCCGCACCGCCGCCCCCAGCAGATCGAGCGCGGCATCGACATCGTCCACCACAACGGCCTGCGGCAACGAGTTCGCCGCGGCGTCCGTGGTGAGGGTGAGCGTCGCCGCCTCGAGCAGTGGCGCCAGACCGGGTGTCGCAGGCCCACGCAGCACCCCGACGACGAGCGGCAGCGCCTGGTTCATCCGTTCGGCGGTCCGGGCGACCTGGTCCGGCGTTTCCGTGCCGAATGCGTCCAGCGGGACCACCACCATCGGGGTTGCCGGGGTTCCGTCCGCGGTGAGCTCCACCGCGAACTCGTCGAACAAATCGATCCCCGAATCCGGCATAACTAAAAACTAACCGCGTCGGCGAGAGGGACCAACTGCATCGACGCTCCGGTCGTTCATGGCCGGAACCGACCGGAAAGAGTATACCTAATCTGGTTAGAGTAGCTCACAGTACGATTCTCGACCCGGAAGGCCCACAATGACCGATCAGCCCGATGTCCTCGTGGAACGCACCGACACGATCGTGCGGCTGACCCTCAACCGCCCCGACCGGCTCAACGCGCTGACGGGCGACATGATGAACGAGGCCGCGGCGGTCGTCGAGAAATTCGGCGACGATCCGACCGTTCGGGTATTCGTCGTAACCGGCAACGGGCGGGCATTCAGCTCGGGGGCGGACCTTTCCAACTCGGCCAGCAATGGTCCACAGGTCGCGACGCTCGACGCGGCGAACCGGTTGATCCGTGCCCTGCGCGCCGCACCCCAACCGGTGCTCGCGGCGATCAACGGTCCCGCGGTCGGCGTCGGATGTTCGCTGGCCTTGGCCGCTGACATCACGGTCGCCCGCGAATCCGCCTACTTCCTGCTCGCCTTCGCCAATATCGGTCTGATGCCCGATGGCGGTGCCACCGCCATGGTCCCGACTCTGATCGGGTATGCCCGCGCCGCCCGCATGGCGATGCTGGCCGAACGCATTCCCGCACCGCTGGCTGCCGAGTGGGGCTTGATCGGCCAGGTGGTGCCCGATACCGACTACGATGCCGAAATCGCAAGGCTGGCAACCAAGCTCGCCAACGGGCCGACGGCGGCGTACACCCGCACCAAGCGCGCGTTCAACGCGATGGCCCTCGCTCAGCTCGATCAGGCGCTCGACCTGGAACGCGAAGGTCAGTCCGCCCTCTTCGAGACCGCTGATGTCGCCGAGGGCATCGCGGCGTTCAAAGCCAAGCGCACACCAGGTTTCATCGGCCGCTGAGCGAGTTCGTCAGATCCGGCAACCCGAGATCGTCTCCACCACACTCGCTCAGTTCGCTCTCGATACCACCGGTCCCCATTGATCGGGTGGTGTACCCAGGTACACCATCGTTTCGGGACCTCACTCCCTGGGCTCGCCCCTCCGGCGAGGGCATCGTTGATGCCAACGAAGTCGTCGGCCCCGCCCCGAGCCGACGGTGACCCCGGAGAGGACAGCCAGCATGGCAACGATGAAGTCGGTTCAGACCAGCACACCCGGCGCGATCACAGTGGTCGAGGAGCAGCGCCCGATGCCAGGTCCGGCCGATGTGCTGGTGCGGGTCCGGGCGTGCGGAATCTGTGGCACCGACGCGACCTTCGTGCACATGGGCGGTATGCCGAAGGTACTCGGGCCGCAGGTCAAGGCCGAGGCCCTGACACCGGACCAGATGCGTCCGGTGGTGCTCGGCCACGAACCGGCAGGCGAGATCGTCGAGGCCGGCGCCGATGTCACCGGTCTGCGCGTCGGTGATCACGTTGTGGTCAATCCGCAGGCCGCCCCGACGGGCATCATCGGTTGCGGCGGACCCCTGGGCGGTATGAGCGAATATCTGCTCATCGAGAATGCCGTGGTCGGCTCCAGCGTCGCCATCGTGCCGGATTCGGTGCCCTTCGCCGTGGCCGCGCTCAACGAGCCGATGGCCGTATCGCGGCATGCGGTGAACCGCTCCGAGGCGAAGCCGGGTGATAAGGCGATCGTCTTCGGTGCGGGCCCGATCGGGCTCGGTGCGGTGATCTGGCTGAAGCTGCGCGGCGTCGAGCATGTTGTCGTCGCCGATGTGATCGCCTCGCGGCTCGACACCGCCCTCGCGGTGGGCGCGGACGCGGTCATCGACTCCACAACCGAGGATGTCGCCGCCCGTCTCGGTGAACTGCACGGTTACGGGAGCAACGCCCTCGGCGCACCGCGCCCCGACACCGACATCTACATCGATGCGGCCGGAGTAGCCGCGGTCGTCAATACCGCCCTCGCCAACGGCAAGTGGGGCGCCAAGCTGGTCACCGTCGCCGTGCACAAGAGGCCCGAACCGATCGACCTCGGCGCCATCCTGCGCAATGAGATGACCATCATCGGATCTCAGGGCTACCCCACCGAGATTTTCGAGGTCACCCCCGAGATCGCCGAGCACGCCGACCGCTTCGCCCGGCTCATCAGTCACCAGGTTCCGTTCGCCGATGTGCAGAAGGCGTTCGAATTGGCCCTCACCCCTGGCGCGGCGGAAAAAGTGGTCGTCACCTACGAATGAGCCGCGGTCTACTTCCGTTTGCCGGGATCGGCCCTGGCGGGCCGGGTCCAGCTGAAATAGCATTCTCTGAAATAAGAGAACCATTCTCTTACTTACCTGGCCCCGAGCGACAAGGACTGTGCATGACCGAAGTTACGGCACGGCCATCCGAACAACGCGAGCCCGCGCTGCGCACCACCGCGGGTGCGGTCCGTGGGCGACGGGAGAACGGCTTGGTCGTATTCCGCGGGATTCCGTTCGCGCGACCACCGATCGGTGCCGCACGCTTCGCGGCACCGCAGCCGGTCATCGCGTGGGACGGCGTGCGCGATGCCTTCGAGTTCGGACCGCCACCGCCGCAGGAGACCTCGTTCGGCAACCGCTCCGGCGGTGTCGTCCTGCCGAAAGGCGACGACTGGCTCACCGTGAACGTCTGGACACCCGATCCCGACCCGGCTGTCCGTCGGCCGGTGCTGGTGTGGATCTACGGCGGCGCCTACAAGCTCGGTTTCTCCGGCAGTCCCGGCTACGACGCGCAACATATCGCGCACGACGGCGACCTCGTGGTCGTCACGCTCAACTACCGGCTCGGCATCGAGGGTTTCGCGCGCATCGACGGCGCACCGGCCAACCGTGGCCTGCTCGACCAGGTCGCCGGCCTCGAGTGGGTGCGCGAGAACATCGCCGCGTTCGGCGGGGATCCCGATCAGGTCACCGTCTGCGGGGAATCCGCCGGTGCCGGGTCCATCGCGGCGCTGCTGGCCATGCCGAGCGCGGCGGGGCTGTTCCGGCGAGCGATCCTGCAGAGCATGCCGGGCACGTTTTTCTCCGACGAGCTCGCCACCGATATCGCGACCGCCATCGCCGCACAAATCGATCTGCGGCCGACGGTGACGGACCTGTCAGGTGTGGATCCATGGCAGTTGACCGACGCGGGAGCCCAGGTCGGCGCATCGATGCGGCAGTACGAGCGATGGGGCGCGGTAGCCAACACCATTACCGCGTTCTCGCCCGTGGTCGACGGTGACGTACTGCCGAAGACACCGTGGCAAGCGCTCGCGGATGGCTCCGCCCGCGATGTCACGGTGGTCGTCGGGCACAACCGGGACGAATTCCGGCTCTTCCTCGCCCTCGGCGGACAACTCGGCACGATCGACGACACACAGGCCTCGCACGCGCTGCGGATGTTCGGCCCGGGGTCCGACGGTGCGCACGCATACCGCACGGCATTCCCGTCCGCCGGACCGGAAGAGCTGTTCGAACTGGTTCAGACGGATTGGCTGTTCCGGATGCCCGCACTGCACCTGGCCGAAGCCCAGGCCGCAGGCGGTGGCCGCGCCCATCTGTACGAGCTGACCTGGCCGGCACCCGGCAACGGCGGCGTCCTCGGCGCCTGCCACGGCCTCGACGGACCACTGTTGTTCGCCGCCTTCGGCGCCCAGCTCGGCCCGCTGCTCCTCGGTCCCGAACCGTCGGCCGAAGCCCGGGAACTGTCGGCGTATATGCGTGCACGCTGGAGCGAGTTCGTCAGGACCGGCGAACCGGGCTGGGCCGCTTACGATTCGGAGCAGCGCCTGACTCATATCCTCGATGCGAACCCCTCGGTCGTCGCCTACCCCGAGGAAACCTCGCGCGGTCTGTGGCGCGAACACGTCTTCTCGGCGCTGCCACTGCTCACTTAGTGCGCGCTCGGCGCGGTGCTCGCGGCGGCCCGCACCGAGGATGGCCCGGCAGATCAACCGGCCCGACCTCAGCGCACTTCCCTGAAAACGGGTCAGTCCGATCGAAGACCGGATTCGCCTCACCGGCCGACCCGCGGACCGCGGCACCATGTCCAGGCTGGCCGCGATGGCCAGCCGGGTGACCGCGCTGCCGATCTTCCCGCCACCGATGATCCCGAGAGTCTTTGTCATGCGGGCTCTTTCGCGGGTGTCCACTGCGCAGCCGACCCGGCGGCCGGACCGGCTGCGCTACGGAACCAGCGGGGCGATCACCGGAGCACAGCCGGTGATCGCCCCACCGGGGCAACTGCGTGAGGGTTAGGAGTGGGCCGGAGCCGCAGGCGCATCGGTGCCGTGCTGAGCCTGCAACTGGTTGTACTTCTGTGTTCCGGCAGCGAGACCGACCGGGATAGCCAGGGCGAGACCGCCGACCGTAGCTCCGAAGCCGCCCACCGCGACCGCACCGATCAGGCAGGTCGCCGCGAGCGCGGGGACCGTCAGCGTGCCCGCCGAGATGAGCGTCATCAGCGTGCCGCCCGTTGCCATGCCGAACGGACAGCCCACTACCGCGCCGAGCACCGAACCCACCGCGGAACCCACCGCGAAGGCAGCACCCATATGCGGGTTCGCAGCCTCGACAGCCTGATTGAAGTTCGACATAGGATCACCCGCCACCGGGGCCGCGGCTGCGGTGATCGGAAGCGCCGCAGCTGTGCTGGGCGAGTCGGAGGCAGCCGGTGCCGAGTCGGCCTCGTCCTGGATCGGAGATCCGGCAACCGTCCGGCCCGTAGCATCACGGACGTCGAATTGGCCCTGCTGCATGACTACGGTGCCGAAAGGCGTGCTGAGCACCGACTTTCCGACGGCGAGGTCGTCGCTGAAATGCACGCCGGGCGCAACGTCGGTGGTGACGGATTGATTCTGCTTGGCATCGACGGCCACCCCGGTATCCGCGTCGGCGCGCGCGGTACCGGCGGCGATCGCGACCGCTGCCGCAGTCAAGGTGGTGACGGCCATGCCACGAGTCTTGAGGTTCATTGTTATCTATCTCCTGGGTCGGGTGAGCTATCGGGCCGAATCGGGGTTCGGGACCTCTTCGGCGATCAGCCCCTTGGAATGCAGCGAGTTGTATTGCTGGCCAAAGGCATTGCTCATCGCGGGTGAGCCGGTCACGATGCTGCCGACGGTCCCACCCAGGAAGCCGAGGGTGCTCGCACCGATGATGCAGCCGCCGACGATCCCTACCGGTGTCAACACGGCCGTCGGGAGCGTGAGGGCACCGCCGGTCACCGCACCCAACGGGCACCCGACGACCACACCGATCGTCGTCCCGACCACTCGGCCTGCCGTGGAATCGTTGGCGAAGGCGCCAGTGATCGAGGTGAAGGCGTTCAGGTATTCCTGCCCAGGATCTGCGGGCCCCGCACCGGGCTGCTGCTGGGAACTATCGACCGCGACCGAGGACGCGGTCACGGCCTGATCCGCCTCGGCCGTCGCGGTTCCGGCACAAATCGTGCTGGCCACGATCGCAACGGCCGCCCATCCGGCCGCCTTGGGTATCTGATGCATGTTGCTGCCTCACTGATATTGGAGCTGAAGAAAAGCGAGAATCACGATCTCATAGAACGAGAATGCTGATACCCGTAAGGGCGCAGCCGAGAAATAGAAAGGCATCATGCCCACATGCAAGAACGGCATGGCTGTGCACCGCGGAGGCACCGACGGTTGACACGCGTGTCTGCGACGGTTCAGAGCCGCTGTCCTCAGCGGTCTTCTTCTGGCGAACGGCCGCCGCGGTGCGGTTCCGCATCTTCACGATAACTGACTTCTTCCCTACGCGAATCTCTCTCTCCATTGAGAGAATGTCATTCTTACAAGGGATGCGGGCAGTTAGAGGTGCTTTTGCGAATATTTGGCGACTACTGCTGCCCGGGCAGCAAGGTGAGGAATAGCGCGTGCGCGTCGGCGCACAGCCGGTCGCCATCGTGCAGGGTCGCGACCAAGAAGATCTTGCGCCCCTCCTGCCGCTCGACCCTGGCGCGGATGGTCAGCTCTGTGTCGAGCGGTGTGATGGACCGGTAGTCGACGGTCAGTGAAGCAGTGCGGATCGCCGCCCCCGAATAGGCGACCCCGCTCATGCCGAGCACGGTATCGAAGGCGAGCGCGACATGGCCGCCGTGCACCGCCGTATTGCCGCCGAGATGGAAGCGGCGAAAGGTAATACGAGCCGACACGCCGTCGCGGTCGGAGCGGTCGACGACTAACGGCGGCAGGGTGATATTGCCGTTCGCGGGCAGGTCGGATCGAACCCATGTGGGCACCGACCACTCGTCGACCAGGACCGTGTCCAACAGGCCGTTGAGTTCCTTCAGCGTGGTGATCGTCTCGAGCGCCACGTCATCGGAGGGGCTGGCCAGTCGCACACGGTCCATCAGGCCGCGAATCTGTTCGATGAACTCCCCGTAGTGCGGACCGCCACGGGAGATGTCGGGCGTGCGATCCAGCGACGGAGACCGTGCCGGCCGAAACCCACCTTCGTGGTGTTCTTCGGTGGGTAACGGCTCGAACTGGCTCTCATTCATGAGAATTACATTATCGCCCGCCGCTGCCGCACTGCGGACCGCCGCCCGCGCTATGGGACGGCGGCACCGTCGTGGGTGACCGCCTTTTCGTTCAACTGGTCACCCAGCTGCGCGAGATCGTAGGACTGCCTGGCCAGCCAGAAGCGCAGGAATCCGGTCAGCGAATAGCGCAGGAACAGCGCCGATCCCACCACGCTCGCGGCCACCGCGCCGAGAGCGAGGGTTATCGCATCACGTTGTGCCAGTGGGTCTTTGGTGCCGTGCGACATGAAGTACGAGACCACGGCCACCAATAGGCCCAGCACCATGAGGGTCACTCCGGTGCGCAGCCACAGCACGGCCCGGCCGGCCGCGGGATCGGGAATCTTGGCTTCGTTGAGTTCGCGGACGAAGCGGTCCGCGCGTGTTTCGGTCATTCGGAGCTTCCTAAGTAGAGGGCCGCCAGTTCGTCGCGGATGCTGTCGGGGTGGCCTTGTTTTTCGATGCGACCGCGCACGAGCACGGCCGCGTGGTCGGCGATATCCAGTACCGCCGCGGCGAACTGCTCGACGACCAGGACGGCCACGCCCTGGCGGGCGATTTCGGCGACCTGCTCGTAGAGCTGACCGACCACCAGCGGCGCCAACCCCATGGACAGTTCGTCGAGCATGAGGACCGCCGGATCGGTGGCCAGGCCGCGGGCCAGGGCGAGCATCTGCTGTTCGCCGCCGGACATGGTGCCTGCCGTCTGATCGGCCCGCTTCCCGAGGATCGGGAAGCGGGTGAAGGCGATCTCCTGAATCTCCTCGCGGGAGCGACCCGTGAAGGTCATCATCAGCAGGTTGTCGCGGACCGACAGATTGGGGAAAATGCCGCGCCCCTCCGGGATCAGGCAAACCCCGGCCCTGGCCAAGTCGCGTGGGTCGGCACCGGTCATATCGCGTCCGCCCAACCGCAGTTGGCCCGACGCGACCGGATGCACGCCGGCGGCGACCTGCAGTGTGGTGGTCTTGCCCGCGCCGTTCGGCCCGAGCAACGCGACCACCTGACCGCCGACGACACTCAGATCGATGCCGTGCAGCACCGTGATCGCGTCATAGGCCGCGCGCACCTCGCGCAGTTCCAATAGCGGGCCGGCGACGAGATCAGTTGTCGGTGTGACTGTTTCGATACTTTCCACGGTCATGCCGCCCCCAGATAGGCCGCGAGCACGGTTTCGTCGCGCCGGATCAGCTCGGGTGGGCCCGAGGCGATGACCTTGCCGAGGTCGAGTACATAGACCTCGTCACAGACATTCATGACCAACCCCATATCGTGTTCGACCAGCAGCACCGCCGTCCCGTCGGCGGCCAGCGAACGCAGCAGCGCCGCGAATCGCTCGGTCTCACTGTGGTCCTGACCGGCCGCGGGTTCATCGAGCAGGATGAGCTCTGGTCGAGCGGCCAGTGCCCGGCCCACCTCGATCAATCGGCCGGTCCCCGTCGGTAGCGCATCGGCACTGCTGTCGGCGACTTCGCGCAGGTCCAACCGTTCGATGATCTCGTCGACCACCCGGGCGGCATGCCGACGCTGTGGCCCGAGTTCCGCGGCCACCAGCAGATTGTCACGAACGCTCAAGCGTCCGAACAGTTCCAGCCGCTGGAAGGTGCGAGCCATCCCGAGCCGGGCGCGGCGGCCCGTACCGAGCCGGGTCACATCGCGCCCGTTGATCAGCACGCGCCCCGATGCCGGTTTGCGCAGACCGCAGATCACGTCGAAGAACGTGCTCTTGCCCGCACCGTTCGGACCGATCAATCCGGTGACATGACCGGCTTCGGCCACCAACCCCGCGCCGTCGAGCGCGCGGTGGCCGCCGAAGACGACGCTCACATCCTCAACTTGCAGCAGCGGTGGCACGGCTCAACACCTCCTCGTCCTGGGTACGCCATGGCCGCCGAATCCCCCACCATTCGACCGGTGGTTCGGGTTCGGCCGGCACGCGCTGCCGCGCGATCCAGACGCGGGCACCGATGACGACCAGCACCAGTCCGAAGAACAAATGCCAGCCGGTGATCACATCAGCCAGTCGAAGCACCCACAGCAGCACCGAGACGACCAGCACCACCGGCATCACCACACGATCGCGGAACATCGGCAGCCATTCCTCCCGCATGGTGGCAATCGCACCCTGACCGAGCATGCCACCGGCGAAGGCGATACCGCCCAGCGAAGGCAGCACCTGGGACAGGTTCAACAGCGACGGCCAGAGGACCGGAATCACCAGCAGCGGCCCGGCGTAGGCCGCGCCGGTGAAGAAGCCGCTGCCGACCGCGCCGAGTCCTGCGATCACCACGATCAGGAAGATCGGCAAGCCCGAAACCAGGTTGAAGTGATCGGAGGTGACAGCCCGCAATTGCATGCCGTACAGCGCACCGCCGAGTCCGGCGATCGCCGCCGAGAGGGCGAACACCAGCACCTTCGCCATCAGCAGATTGCCGCCGAGGGTCGCGTACGCGGCCTCGCTGTCGCGCATCGCGATCAATCGCCGCCCGAACCGGCTGCGCCGCAGCATAGCTATCGCGAAGCCCGCCGCCGCCAGGCATACCGCCGCGAATACGGTCACCTGGGCGGTGCTGTCGAGATGCAGGCCGAACAGGTGCGGCCCGACCAGACTCACCGAGCCCTGTTCGAAGAAGTTGATCTTCATGCCGAATATGTGCACGGTCGGCAAGGTGAATACCCACCGGTCGAGCACGACCGAGAACGCCACCGTCGCCAGGGCCAGATAGACCCCGGACAGCCGGAGCGCGGGCAATGCGATCACCGCACCCACCGCACCCGCGACCGCCATTGCCAGCAGCAGTGCCCACCACTGCCCGTCCGCGCCGTACTGGGCATAGACGACCGCCCCGACTCCGGCGATGCTGAGCTGACACAGCGAGATCTGCCCCGCGTATCCGGCCAACGGCACGAACGACAACCCGATGACGCCGAAGGCGAAGATCTGCCCGTAGGTGATCAGATCGGCCTCGCCGAGGACCGTGGCCAGTACGACACCCATCGCCACGACCACTCCCGCGAAGGCGGCCGATCCCGAAACCGTGGGCAGCGGCACCGGACTCAGGCGCCGATCCCGACCGCGCAGCCGTCCGTGCGGGAACACCAGCAGCGCGATGAACAACAGCAGCGCGGGTGCGGCCAAGCGCAGACCCGGCAGATATTCGTTCTGCGGCAGATAGCCGGTGAGGTAACTCTCCAGACAGCCGACCACGATCGCGCCGAGGAAGGTCATCGGCAGGCTGCGCAACCGGCCGAAGATCGCCGCGGTGTAGGCACTGACGATCAGCAGCGACAACTGCGGCGCATCCAGCGCGACCGTGGGCGCCACCAGGATGCCGCCGATCGCCGCCAACTCGATGCCCAGAATCCACGCGACTCGGTTCGCCCGCCGCGGGTCGGCGCCGGTCAGACCCACCAGCGCGCGATCGTCGACCGTGGCCCGCATTTCCGCACCGGTCCTGCTGCGGTACAGCAGGATCCGCAGGCCCACGGCAACCGCGATCGCGACCACCATCGTCAATGCCTGATGCCAGGTGATGGTGATGACGCCGAAGTGCAACGGCCGCTGTTCGGCGAAGAACTTCGGCAGGGTACGGGCCGTGTTGGGGTCCCACACCCATTGGGCGAGCAGGATCAGACCACTCAGCAGGGCAATGGTCATCACCAACTTCTCCGCATCGCCGAGGCCTTGAGTAGGCGCCAGCGCCCACGCGAAGAACAAGCCGAACAGCGGCGCGAATACCAGCAGCACCGCGGCGATCGCCAACGGCGCGGGCACGTCCCAGCCGATGTGCAACTGCCAGTACACGAATGCCGACATCATGCCTGCCGCCCCGTGCGCGAAATTGAATACGCCGGTGGTGGTGTAGGTGAGCACCAGGCCGCTACCGATGATCGCGTAGATGGCCGCGGTGCTCAGCCCGACGATGCCGAAGGCGAGGAATTGCTCCATTGCCGAACGACTCCGCTACTTCAAGTCGCTGGTGCTGAGCCCGACATCGGCGAGGGTCATGGCCTTGCCGTAGTCGTTCTTGTACACGTAGGCGTCCATATCGCAGCGGTATGGACCGGTGTCGGGTTTGAAACCGGTGGCCTGCTGCCAGCCCTGCGGGGTTGCCTGCACGATGTTGTAGCACTTCGGCAGGGCTCCGGTCGGCCGCAGATCCACCGGTGCCTGTAGGCCGCCCGCGGTCCACGCCGTCTCCTTGCTGGCGGCGTCGTACACGCATTTGCGAGTCAACTGATCACCGCAACTGGCAGCCGATTTGGCGAAAAGCAGCCACTCGGAGAAAGCACGCAGCGCCGGATAGGTGACATCCTTACCGGGCGCGTACTTGGCGAACAGGTCCTTCACCAGCTTGACATCCGGCACCGTCGCGGACGCCTCGAGCGGCGCGATGCCACTCAGATCGGCGAAATTGTTCTGCGCCGCAAGGGATTTGCCCGCCAGCTCCAGGAACTGCGAGTTGTAAGCGTTGCTGTTGGCGTCGATCCAGTCCAGCTTGTAATCCATCCCGGTCAGCACATCCTCGAGCTTGGCCAGGCTGCGGAAATCGCCGAGGAAGATCAGCCCCTTGACGCCCTTGCTCTTGATCGACTGCGCATACGGTGTCCAGTCCGCGACGCCGGTGGCCGGATAGAGCTCGTTGTACACCACCGAGGCGTTCATCGCGCTCAGCGATTCCTGGAATTTGGGCACCATCGCCTTGGTCACCGGCGAGTCGCCGGTGATGATGCCGACCGCACCGGCCGAGGCAGGGTAGGTCGTGAGCAGCCACTGGTGATATCCGGTGTATATGTCGTAGGGGCGAGAGGCCGACGCGCCGCCGCCGACCTGCAGGTCGGATCCGGAGTTCTTCACATCGACGACCTGCGCCGGAAACTCCGGCAGCAAGCACTTCAACCGATCCTCGACGCCGAGCGAATCCAGCGCGGCGCCGCCACCGACCAGCGCGAAGTCCTCGCGGCAGGCCTCGATCATGCGCTGGCGGACTTGCATGAGCTTCGCATCGCGCACGGTGGCCACCAGCTTGCGCCCGCCGACACCGCCGGCCGCATTGCACCAGGAGGTGAAAACATTTGCCGCATCGACGAATTCGGTGTTCTTGGTGAAACCGACGTCACTGAAGACCCCGACCTTGATCTCGCCCGCGGTGACACCCTGCGCGGACGAACTCGACGGCTTACCGGCCTGGCAGACATTCTTCAGATCACCGAAGTCGCCCGACGCAGTCGAGCTGGTGGTGTTGGTGCCCTCGACTTCCTCACCACCACGACTACAGCCGGCCGCCAGCAGCGCGGCTGCCAGCAGAGCAACGAGTATTCGCTGCGATTTCACGTTTCCTCCTCTATGGGACGCCGCCACGATCGGTCGAGGCCCGCGTCCCTGTTCTTCATCGAGCGGCGCCCCCTACCGGATCTGGTGCTCTCGCCGTTGGGAAAGCAGCTTTCCATATCAGGAGAATCAGTAAGGTCGATTTGGGAAATGTGGTCTACATCGAACTTCGGCGACAGCTCGACCAAGCCCACCGCGCAGTAAGCCGCCAGCACGCGATTGCCACCAGACAGGAATGAGAATAGGATTCTCACAAATAGTGAAGGAGGATCTCATGCCGGCCCAAACCTTGCCGTATCCGCTGTTCGACGCGGACAACCACATGTACGAGACCAAGGAGGCACTGACTCGCCACCTGCCCAAGCGGTACGAGGGCATCATCCAGTACGTCGAGGTCAACGGCCGGACCAAGATCGCGGTGCGGGGGCAGATCAGCCAGTACATCCCCAATCCCACCTTCTCGGTGGTCGCGCGCCCGGGCGCCATGGAGGATTACTTCAAGAACGGCAACCCGGAGGGCAAGAGCCGCCGCGAGATCTTCGGCGAACCGATGAAGGCCATCGACGCCTTCCGCGAGCCCGGGCCGCGCCTGGCGCTCATGGACGAGCTGAAGGTCGACCGGAGCTTGATGTTCCCCACCCTGGCCAGCCTGGTGGAGGAGCGCCTGCGCGATGATCCGGAAGCCATCCACGCCATCGTCCATTCGCTGAACCAGTGGATGCTCGAGACCTGGTCGTTCAACTACAAGGACCGGATCTTCGCGGTTCCGGTCATCACCCTGCCGATCGTCGAGGAGGCGATCAAGGAGCTGGAGTGGGTCGTCGAGCACGGCGCCAAGGCGATCCTGATCCGCCCTGCTCCGGTGCCGGGCTTCCGCGGCCCGCGCTCGTTCGCGCTGCCGGAATTCGATCCGTTCTGGAAGCGGGTGGTCGAGCTCGGCGTCGCCGTGACCATGCACACCTCCGACAGCGGCTACGCCCGCTACACCCAGGAATGGGACGGCGCCAACGCCGAGATGCTGCCCTTCGTCACCAATGCCTTCAGCATGGTCAACGAATGGCGACCGGTGGAGGACGCCGTGACCTCGCTGCTGTGCCACGGTGCGCTGCTGCGGCATCCGGAGCTGAAGGTCGCCATCATCGAAAGCGGCGCCGCCTGGCTGGGCCCGCTCATGAACAAACTGTCCGAAACCTTCAAGAAGGCGCCCGAAGGCTTCGGCATGCAGAACCCGATCGAGACCATCAAAAACCAGATCTTCGTCAGCCCCTTCTACGAGGAGGGCGTGAGCGACCTGATCGATCTCATCGGCGTGGATCGAGTGCTGTTCGGGTCCGACTACCCGCACCCAGAGGGCCTGGCCCAGCCCACCCACTTCGCCGACATGCTCACCCATCTGCCGGTCGAGGACCAGGCAAAGATCATGGGCGGCAACCTGGCCGGTCTGCTCGGCGTATGAGTGGTCGGGCCCGGAGGCGACGGCGAAGCGTGACCACCGCTCATACGCCGAGTAGGCACAACGTATGAACTGGGAGACCATCCCGCAGATGGTCATGAGTGCGGCCGACCGCTTCGGCGCCGCCGAAGCGGTCGTCGACGGACCATTGCGGATCAGCTTTACCGAACTTGCTCAACGGGTCCGCCGAGCCGCGGGCGCCTTCGCGAACGCCGGAGTCGAATCCGGTGACCGAGTGGCGATCTGGGCGCCCAATTCGGCCGAGTGGATCATCGCGGCGTTCGGATCGCTGAGCGCGGGCGGGGTGCTCGTCCCGGTCAACACCCGGTTCAAGACCGAGGAGGCCGACGATATCGTGCGCCGCAGCGGGGCGAAACTGCTGCTGGTGCAGCAGGGCTTCCTCGGCGTGGACTACGCGGGTCCGCACGGCGTGCCGGTGATCGACCTGAAGTCGGACTTCCTGTCCAGCGGTGCGCCGTTCGAACGGCAGGTGCGTGGCACGGATATCGCCGACATCATCTATACCTCGGGCACAACCGGAAAGCCCAAGGGCGCCATGATGAATCATCTGCAGACCCTGCGGCTGTATTCGGAATGGTGCGAGCTGGCCGATCTGCGGGAGGGCGATCGCTATCTGATCGTCAATCCGTTCTTCCACACCTTCGGGTACAAGGCCGGGATCATCGCGTCGCTCATCCGCGGCGCGACGATCCTGCCGGTCCCGGTCTTCGACGTCGATCGGGTGCTCGAGTTGGTCGAGCGCGAGCGGGTGACGATGCTGCCCGGTCCGCCGACCCTCTATCACTCGCTGCTGGAGGCCAAGGACCGTTACGACCTGTCATCGCTGCGGACGGCGGTCACCGGGGCCGCCGATATTCCGGTCGAACTGATCCGCCGGGTGCACCAGGAGTTGCCGTTCCGATCGATCATGACCGGATACGGGCTCACCGAGGCGGGCACCGCGACGGCGTCGCGCCCCGGCGACACCTTCGAGCAGATCGCGACCACCGTCGGAACCGCCTGCGACGGCATCGAAGTGCGCATCGCCGATGACGGCGAGGTGCTCGTCCGCGGGTATTCCGTCATGCAGAGCTACCTCGACGATCCCGAGGCGACCGCCGCGGCCGTCGACCCCGAGGGCTGGCTGCACACCGGCGACCTCGGCAGCCTGGATTCCGACGGACGGCTGCGGCTCATCGGCCGTAAGAAGGACATGTTCATCGTCGGCGGCTTCAATGCCTATCCGGCCGAGATCGAAGGCGTTCTCCTCGAGCATCCGGCCGTTGCGCAGGTAGCGGTGGTCGGCGTTCCCGACGAGCGGCTCGGGCAAGTCGGCAAGGCGTTCGTGGTAGCCGCCGGACCGATTTCCGAACAAGAACTGATCGGCTGGGCCAAGACCCGCATGGCGGGTTACAAGGTCCCGCGTTTCGCGGAGTTCCGGGAAGCGCTTCCGTTGAATGCCACCGGGAAGGTGATGAAGGATCAGCTGCGGTAGGCCTACCGCAGGTTCTCGATCACCTTCGCTCCGAATTCGGCCAACGTCTCCGGTGCGGCGAAATCGGTGAACCACACATAGAACCGCTCGACGCCGCGCTCGACGAGGTCGCCGAAGTGCGCGACGAGTTGCGCGCCGTCGCCGACGACAAGGCCCGCACCCAGCTGACCGAATCGCCGAGTGCTGCGCGCGTGTACCTGCGCGGCATCCCGGCCATGGCCGACGAAGCCGACCATCTGTTGGACGGATACCCGCGCCGACCCGATCTCGGATCGCAGTTCGGTCAGCCGATTCAGTTGCGGCGCAGGCAGATTCCACCAGGTCGCGTAGTCACGCACCAATTCGAGCAGGGGTGCGCCGGTGCCGCCGATGACGATCGGAATCGGTGTACTCGGCGCCGGCACCTGCACCGGTCCCTCGGCATTCGGTGCGCCCCAATACTGGTGCAGCAGTTCCAGACTGCGCCGCAGCCGAGCGCGGCGCGCGGCCGCCCGGTCCCGGGTGATGTCGAATCCCACCAGCTCGTGCGGTACCGAGCCGGCGCCGAGGCCGAGTTCGAATCTGCCGCCCGATGCCTCCTGCAGCGTCACCGCCTCCTTGGCGAGAATCGCCGGATGTCGGAACGAGTCGCACAACACCAGATGGCCGATCCGCAGCCGCTCGGTGCGCGCGGCCACCCATGCCGCCATCGTCATCGCCTCCCACAGCGGTAGTTGCTCGGCGCCGGGCGCGACCAGATGATCGATGAACGCGATGCCGTCGAACCCGCCGGCCTCGGCCACGCGGGCCCGTTCCACGATGTCGTCGACGCGTAATTTGATCTGCGGCAAGAATAGAAACCACTCGGGCACCGGATTGTTCACAGCGCGAGGCCACCATCGACGGCGACCGTCGCACCGGTCATCGCGCTGCTGTCGGGCCCGGCCAGAAACGCCAGGACGCCGGCGATCTCACCCGGGTCGAGCAATCGGCCGATCGGCTGCTGGCCGGCGAAACCTGTCGGATCGGGCATTCGGTAGAGGCGCGCGATCTCGGCCAGCAGCGCGGTATCGGCGGAGCCGGGACTCACCGCGTTCGCGGTTACCCCGGTGCCGCCGAGTTCGGCGCCGAGTGCCCGAATCAGCCCTGTCACACCGGCTTTCGCCGCACAGTAGGCCGCCAACTGGGGCAGGCCCTTCGTCGCGGCGGCCGAGGCGATGGCCAGGAACCGCCCCGATCGCGGTGCTGGCCGGGCCAGCAGCGCCGGAACGGCCGCCCGCGCCAGATTCACGACTCCACCCAGGCAGACATCCAGGACCGCGCGCTCCTGCTCGATCGGCATCTCCCACAACGGAACTCCACCGGCGATGACCCCGGCCGCCGCGACCACCGCATCCAGCCCACCCCAAGTAGCGACCGCCTCGGCCACCGCGGCTTCCAGCGCCGCCGGGTCGCGCACGTCGGCGATGAACGGTCGCACGGCACCGACCCGGTGCACCCGGCTGCTCGCCTCGGTCGCCACCGCGACGAGTTCCCGTTTGCTGCCCATCGGATAGGGCAGTGCGGGATCATCGGTCGCCAGATCCACCGCGAGCACCGACCAGCCGCGAGACGCCAGTTCCAGTACCGTCGCCGCGCCGATTCCCCGTGCGGCACCGGTGACCAGCGCGACCCGCCGATGCTCCGAACGCGAAGTCACGCCGACCTCCGAACCGCCGGATACTCGGCGACCGGTCGACGCCGATGCGAATAGTCCTGCGACTGCTTCGACGCGTCCATCCGGTCGATCCCGGCCGGCGCCGAATTACCTTGTCCGCCTGGGCATTCCGTATGAGCCCAGCCGCTCCGCGGGCTGCGCCGCTCGGTGAACAGTCGCGAGTTGAGCCAGATGGATTCGAATCCGCCTTGGGCACGGATGTTTCCGGTGTGCAACCGGTCGTGGTCAGCGAACGCGTACACATCGCCGACCGGGTCGATCACACACATCACCCGGCCCGAATTCGATCCTTGCAGCGATTCGCCGTAGCGGGACAGTTGCGCTCCGGTCAGGACATTCGCGTCGTGCTCGCGCAGCCAGTCATCGAGCATCCGCCGCTGATCCGCCATCAGGTGCGGTTCGTCCGAGACTCGGCCCGATGGCCGGGTCAGCCGAAGCTGTGCACCGAACATATCGGCAATCGCCTGCAAAGCATCGAGCTGGCCGATATTTCGGCTGGTCACGGTGACGGAAAGCTCGAATCCGTATACGCCCGACGAGGCGAGCAACTCCATCGCGCGCACCGCCGCCCGGTATGCCCCGGTGCCGCGCACCGCGTCGTTGACCGCCTCGGTCGCGCCGTCGAGGCAGATCCGCACAACGATGTCGCCGTTGCCGGCGATCCGCCGCGCGGCATGGGGAGTTATCCGAATTCCATTGGTGGAGAACTTCACTCCGATGTGCTTGGCGGTGGCGTAGTCGACCAGTTCCCAGAAGTCCGGGCGCACGGTCGGCTCGCCGCCGCCGATATCGACGCGGCTGATCCGCATCCGCTCGAATTCGTCGATCAGGGCCTTGCATTCGGCGGTGCTCAGCTCGCGCGGATCGCGGCCGCGAGGGCCGGCCGAGCAGTGGATGCAGGACAGATCGCAGGCGTGGGTCAGCTCCCAGGTCGGACAGGTCGGCGCGGCGACGGTTTCGCTGGTGTTGTCGATCATGGGGACTCCCGCGTCATTGCTTGCGCCACCGAGGTGGGAAATATTGTTCTCGTCATAGGATAATGACATTCTGCCAGGCGAACAAGAAAAGCAGGCCCACCCATTCGATATCAGGCGACGGCTTCCTCTCCGACGAGGGTGGTGCGGTGCATCAATCGGCGCGAGCTCACCTCGTAGTGCTGGGCGCGATGCAGCATGCCGGTGTTGTCCCATACCACCAGATCGCCGGGCCGCCATTGATGCTGCAGGGCGAACCGCGGCTGGGTCGACCAGTCGAGCAACCGATCCAGCAGCGCCCGGCTCTCGTCCGCCGACATGCCGACGACCTGTGCCGCGGTCGCACCGATCAGCAGCGACTTGCGGCCGTTCTTGCGCGTCCACACCAGCGGATGCACCCGGGTCGGCACCTTCGCCCAGGCGGCCCGCTCCCGATCCGTCGGATCCGGATTGGCCAGCGACTGCGCGTGCGCGAAACTGTGCACCACGCGCAGGGTTTCGAGTTCGGCCCGCTCGGCATCCGACAGCGCCGCGTGGGCGGCGAAGGTGTTGGCGAATTCGGTGCCACCGCCGTCGGCGGCCACCTCGAGCGCGGTCAGCAGGGTGGCCTGCTGCGGGACCGCGTCGGTCGCGCCATCGATATGCCAGAAGAAGGTGCCCTCTCGATAGGCGGCCAGCACGCTCTTGGCCGGATCACGGGTGATGGCCGATACCTCCGGATGCGTCTTCTCGCCGCCGAACGGCGCGACCACGACCTCACCGAGCAGGCGACTCAGCGCAACGAGCGCATCGTCATCGATGTGGGCGTCGCGGTAGATCACCACCCCGTAGCGGTCGAGCGCCGCGCGCAGGTCGTCGGCAACTCGCCGATCGGCGAGTTGCCTGCCGGACAGGCCGGTGATTTCCAGTCCGATGTGGTGGGTCACGGGGATGGCGGTGACGGTCATGATGCGCCTCTTCGGTACGGCAGCATGCGGGTCGATGCCCTGCAAGTGCTGAACTAGTGCCCAAACTTGATATGTGCATATGCTTAACACCGTGACGGATGACAGGTCAAGCGGCCGGGCGAGCACGAACGAGTCGGCGACCACGCGCGGCACGGCCCGGGTCCGCCGGATCGGCGCGCAGGATTCGACCACCCGGCTCGCCATCCTCGATGCGACCGCGCAGATCATGCTCGAGCAGGGACATGCCGCGGCGACGTCACGGCGGGTCGCCGCGCTGGCCGGGGTCAAACCCGCGCTGGTGCACTACTACTTCCCGACCATGGACGACCTTTTCCTGGCGGTATTCCGCCGCGGCGCGGAGGCCAATCTGGAGCGGCAGCGCCAAGCCATGTTCTCCGAGCAGCCGCTGCATGCGCTCTGGCAGCTCAGCCGGGAACCGTACGGTACCCGGCTACAGCAGGAATTCATGGCGCTGGCCAACCAGCGCCCGGCCATCCGTACCGAAATCGCCGCCTATATCGAACGTTTCCGCGATATCCAGGTGACCGCGCTGACCTTCATCGCCCGGGCCGGCGGCCTCGACCTCACCGAGCTGCCGCCGGTGGTGATTTCACTGCTCATCGCCAGCGTGTCCGGCGTCATCGCGACCGAGAATGCCGTGGGCGTCACGCTCGGCCACGGCGATCTGGTCGCATTCGTCGAGCAGTACCTGGACAGGTTCGAGGCGAGCGCATCCGAACGCACCGAGATCGAGGCCGCGGATTCGTGATCTGGCACGCGCTCAGTCCGAGTTTGAGCGCTAGTTCAGCATCCGGGTCGGGATAGCCCGCGGCTGCGACAGCTCGTCGTCGATATCCCGTGGGAATTTGTCGACCGCGCCCGCGCGCAGGGTGTATGGTCGATCTCACTGCGAGAGTGGCATTCTCCCAAATGAAGATTGACCATCTCTCCGCTTGTCCAGATCGGGGTGACGCACACCCCCGGCGTCGCACGAACAGCGAGGAGTCACGTGAACATCGACGACATGATCCTGGTGAGCATCGACGACCACGTCGTCGAGCCGCTCGATATGTTCGACGGCCGGGTGCCGAAGAAGTGGGCCGATCTGGCGCCGAAGGTGATCGTGGACGAAAAGGGCGTCGACCGGTGGGTCTACCGTGGCAAACCGACAGGTGTCACCGGGCTCAACGCGGTCGTTTCCTGGCCGCCGGAGGAGTGGGGGTACGACCCGGCCGGTTACGCGGAAATGCGCCCCGGTGTCTACGACATCCACGCCCGCATACGGGATATGAACGCCAACGGCATCCTGGCCTCGATGTGCTTCCCCACCTTCGCCGGATTCAGCGCCGGCCACCTGAGTCACTTCAAGGACGAGATCACCGTCGCGATGATCCAGGCATACAACGACTGGCATCTCGAGGGCTGGTGCGACGTCTACCCGGGCCGGTTCATCCCGAACGCCATTCTGCCGCTGTGGGATCCGCAGCTGGCCGTCGCCGAGATCCACCGCGTCGCCGCGAAGGGCTTCCGCGGCGTCACGATGGCGGAACTGCCGCACCTGCAGGGCAGCCCCAGCTATTTCGACGAGGACTTCTGGGGACCGGTCTTCGGGGCGCTGAACGAAACCGGTCTGGTCATGAACCTGCATATCGGCACCGGATTCGGGGCGCTCAAGCTGGCGCCGGACGCGCCGATCGACAATCTGATGTGCCTGGCGCCGACGGTCTCCCAGATCACCGTCCAGGATCTGCTCTGGGGCCCGGCATTTCGCAACTACCCCAATCTCAAGGTGGCGCTGTCGGAGGGCGGCATCGGCTGGATCCCGTTCTTCCTGGATCGCTCCGATCGCCACTACACCAACCAGAGGTGGCTGCGGCGCGACTTCGGCGGCAAGCTGCCGAGCGAGGTCTTCCGCGAGCACGTGATCGCCTGCTACGTCACCGACCCGACCGCACTCACTTATCGGGACGCGGTCGGGATGGACATCATCGCGTGGGAATGCGACTACCCGCACTCGGACTCGCTGTGGCCCGACGCACCCGAATTCGTGCTGAAGGAACTGAACGCCGCCCACGCCGACGACACCGATATCAACAAGATCACCTGGCAGAACGCCTGCCGTTTCCTGAATTTCGATCCGTTCGAGCACACCCCGAAGGAGCAGGCCACCGTCGGCGCGCTGCGCGCGAAGGCCGCGGGCTGGGACACCTCCACGACGACGCGGCGGCAATACGCCGAAGCCTATGCCCAGCAAGCACACTGATCGAGGGATGACGATATGCAGTTGATGGTCTTCTCCCGCCCGCAGCCCGGCCGGGACGAGGAATACAACACCTGGTACAGCGAAGTCCACGTACCCGAGATGCTCGCCATCGATGGCGTGAAATCCTGTACGCGCCATCGTCTTCGGACCACCGAGGACCAGCCCGCCGAATATCTGGCGGTCTACGACATCGACGGTGATATCGACACCGTGATCAAGGAACTGATGGCCCGGTCCAAGGACGGCCGGATGCGGCTCAGCCCATCGATCGATCCGGCCAATACGCGGATGACGATCTGGGAGCCGATCTGACCCGCAGCCGCGAGGCAACCCTGATCGTGCAGCATGTCTCCACCCGAACCCCGCACGCAACGGACCGCGATTCGCATGTCCTCAGAACCCGAGATCGGCGAGCAGCCGCTCGCTTTCGGCCCAGAGGCGGGTGGCGGCGGCATCGTCGAGGGCGACGGGGGCCGGTGTTTCCACTGTCTTCCGGTAGAAGTAACGCCCACCGTCGCGACCGCCCTCGGGATCGGTGGCCAGCCACACCAGAGTGTCGGCCGGTTCATCCGGCGCCACCGTATCGGCCGCGGCCATATGTGCTCGCATCGCCGCATCGCCGTGTGTGGCGAAGTTACTGGCGACGACACCCGGATGCATGGCCTGCGCGACGATGCGGTCAGGTGCCGCACGTCGCGCCAGTTCGCGGGTGAACAGAATATTGGCGAGTTTCGCACGGCAGTAGGCCGCTGTCGGGTGAAAGTCGTTCAGGCTCTGCGGATCCGCCCAATCGAAGCCCTCGGTCGCACGGTGCGCGCTCGACGATACGGCGAGTACACGCACCGATCCCGATGGCAGGCCCGCCGCACTCTTCCGCAGCAGCGGCGTCAGTTCTCTGGTGAGTAGGAACGGGGCGAGGTGGTTGACCGCGAAGGTCGCCTCGGCGCCTTCGGAGGTGATGATCTGCCGATCCCGCACGCCACCCGCATTGTTGATCAGCACATCCAGACGCGTTGTGCGGCTCGCGATCTCGGCAGCCACATACGCCACCTCCGTCATCAGGGTGAAGTCGGCGCGCACCATGTCGAAGCCGCCGCCGTCGCGCGCGGCGGCCGTGATCCGCGTTCGCGCGGCCGCACAACGCTGTCGATCGCGTCCGACACCGATCACCTGCCAGCCGCGTGCCACCAGCTTTTCGGCGGTCGATGCGCCGATGCCGGAACTGGCTCCGGTCACCACCGCGACCGGACGATCTGCCTCGAATGTCAAAGTCATTGCCTCTCGGTCATTTCAGCGGGGCCGCAGGCCGTCGAGCAGGAGACCGACGGTGAATTGGACCCGCTCGTCGAGTTGTTCGGGAGTTGGCGGGCGACCGGCCACGATGGAGCGCACCTGGCCGCCGACGACCATGCTCATGAAGGCGCGGGCGGCCTGCCCGGAGTTGGTCGGCACGATCGTCGCTGCGGTGATCGCGCGGTCGAGGACACCCGCGACGAAGTCGACCACCGGTCCGGCGCTCAGTTCGTAGTTGGCGACGAAAATCTCAGGAAAGCGATAGCTTTCGGTATTGATAATGCGTTGCAGGCGTAGCCCGTTCGGCGTCATCACCTGGTCGATCCGCAGCCGGGCGACCGCGGTCAGCGTCTCGGCCAGATCGCCGTTGTCGAAGCCCGCGAGCACGTCCGCGGGTACGACCTGTCGCTCGATGGCGCGCCGGACGGCGGCGAGGAACAGCGATGCCTTGTCGGGATAGCGGGCGTAGACGGTGCGTTTGGTCATGTTCACGCGACCGGCGATCATCTCGATGGTCGTCAGCTCGTAGCCGTGCTCCAGGAACAGATCCAGTGCGGTGTCGAGCAATTCCTCGTGCCGCGCCTCGGCCTCAGCCCGGGTAGGCCGCCCGGCCGCACGCCGAATGGGCGGACCGACCTCAGTCATCGCCGCCTCCACGAAATTGCCGCTTGCGTCATCGTGCCTCCGATCGCTAATAATGATACGCATGAGTTGCCATTTTTCTAGCGGGCAACGTCACCGGGAAGGACCCCCGTGAGCTCAGCCATCGAAACCCTGACACAACTGGCCGATGCCGCCGATCGCTTCGACCACTCCGCCGCCGACCTTCGGGAAACCCAGGTCGCGGCACTCGATGAGAAACTCCGACAACACCACGACCGGATCAAGCTGCTCGGCCACCGCGCGCGGGAAGCCGGTATCACCGAGATCCACGACCGCGCGGATATGGTGCCGCTGCTGTTCCCGCACTCGGTCTACAAGAGCTATCCGGAAAGCTTTTTGATCGAGGAGAAGTGGGACCGGCTCGGCAAGTGGCTCGGCACCGTATCGCCCTACCCCATCAGCCCGATCGAGACCTCCGACATCGCCGATATCGACGACTGGATCGGGCGGCTGCAGGCCGCAGGCCATTACGTCTCCTGTTCCAGCGGAACGACCGGCAAGTCGGCCATGCTGCTCGCCTCGGCGCGGGATATGGAATGGTCGCGCAAGGATACGGTCAATGTCTTCTCCTGGGGTTCGGGTGTGCGGCCCGCACAGGATCGGCGGATGGTCGGGATCGCCGCGACCGCATCCGTGCCGAAGAACGCGGTCATCGCCGCGGCCCAGCAAGCGGCGTTCGGTGATCCGGCCAAAGAGCGTTTCCGCCTGCCTATTCCACCGATCACCGTCGGCTCGCTGACCAAAATGGTGGTGCTGCGCAAGAAGATCGCCGACGGTACCGCCCGGCCGGAGGAACTGGCCGATTTCGACCGCACCTCTCGGAATCGGCAGGAGGCGCTCGACAAAGCGATGATCGCTGGTGCCGAGGCGCTGGTGCGATACCGCGCCGACAAGCTCTATATCTCGGGCATGTGGAATGCGCTGTACCAGGTGGCCGCGATCGTCCGGGATATGGGCTACTCCGCCACCGACTTCCACCCCGACAACTGCCTCTACGTCGGCGGCGGGCTCAAGCGCGCCCAATTGCCGCCGGACTACCAGCAATTCGTCCACCAGACCTTCAATATCCCGGCCGACCGAGACTTCCAGAACTACTCGATGCAAGAACTCAATTCCGGAATGCCCAAGTGCCGCAAGGGCGATCGCTATCACATACCACCATGGATTGTGCCGTTCATCCTCGACCAGGACGGTGCGACCCTGCTGCCGCACGAATCCGGTGAAATCGAAGGCCGCGCCGCATTTTTCGATCTCTCACTGGACGGACGCTGGGGCGGGATCATCACCGGCGACAAGATCGCACTCGACGTCGACCCCTGCGCCTGTGGCAACAAGGGCCCGTCGATCCGCAATGACATCGTGCGATACGCCGATACCAAGGGCGACGACAAGATCGGCTGCGCCGGCACGGTCGACGCGTACGTCAGGGGCCTGTCATGACCATCGCCGACACCGTGGCGGCCGCGCCGTTCTTCCTGCGCGGCGAATTGCTCGAGGGTGACGACGTCACGCATCGCTCGCGCGATCTGGGGGTAACCTTCGCGACACCGCGCGTCCCGATGGACCGCGCAGTGCATCCGCGCACCCAGGTGCCGCCGCTGCTGAACGTTCCGCTCGCGGAGATCATCGATTTCCTGGTCGAGACCGGGAGACAACTGCGCGCCCCCGAAAACCCGTTCGTGCGCGACTGCATCGACCGGATGTCGTCCACCCATGTGCTGCCGCGCGCCGTGCTGCAGGCACAGGTCATCGGTGCGGCGGGCTATCTCGACAAGCGGTTGCTCGAGACCGTGGTCGAACAGAATTTTCCGGACCCGCGGGCGCTGGACGAGTGGATTCCCAAGCGGGACTTCACCGGTCGCCAGAGTTTCGTGCGGGCCTTCGCACCCAGGCTGATCCATGTGCTGCCCGGCAACTCCCCCGGCGTCGCGGTCAAGTCCATTGCCCACGGCGCGCTGGTCAAGGCGGTCAATCTGTTCAAGATGTCGTCGAGTGATCCGTTCACCACGGTCGCGATCCTGCGGACCATGGCCGATATCGATCCCGACCACGCCATTGTGCGGTCGATGTCCGCGCTCTACTGGCGCGGTGGCGACGATGCGGTGGAACGGGTGCTGTACCGGCCGCAGTATTTCGACAAGATCGTCGCCTGGGGTGGCGGTGATGCGATCGACAACGTGATCAAATACCTCGGGCCGGGCTTCCAACTGGTGTCCTTCGACCCCAAGACGTCGATCTCGATGGTCGGCCGGGAGGCCTTCGCCTCGGACGAGTCGCTCGACCGGGCGGCCGAACTCGCGGCCACCGATGTGATGGTGCTCAACCAGGAGGCCTGCGTCGCAAGCCGTTTCGTCTATGTCGAGGCCGATCAGGCCGATGCCGACCGCTTCTGCGCCCGGCTGCACGCCCGCATCGTCGACAAGGCCGCGGGATCGGGCGACACCCGACCGCTCGATATCGATTTGCGCGAGCAGATCGACGCCCTGATGATGCTCGACGACGAGTTCCAGGTCTGGGGACAGACCGACGGCAAGGGCCTGGTGATTCGTTCCGACGAACCGGTGGACTTCCACCCGATCAACAAGACCGCCAACGTCGTTCGCGTGGACAGCCTCGACACGGCGATGAAGTACGTCAATGTGGCGACGCAGACGGTCGGCTTCTTTCCGTTCGACCGGATGGCCGACTACCGCGACCGGCTGGCCAGCGGCGGCGCCCAGCGCATCGTCCGCCTCGGCGAAGCCGGACCGAGCACGATCGGCAACCCGCACGACGCGATGTACCCGCTGCACCGTTTCGTGCACTGGATGGCGCACGAAGACGGAGTCGCACCGGATTAGCTAGCCCGACCTTTTACCTTTGGCGAGGTCGTGGTGCGCATCGGGCAGCCGCACCGCGACCCGCACCTGGAACATCAGCGATCGGGTCGGCAGCACCATGACCGCGCCGAGCGCCGCGGCCCGCCGCACCGCGACGGCGTGCGCGCCGACCGGCCCCCACCACCAATTCCAGCCACAGCCGTGTCGCGAGAGAATACGGGCGGTGCTGGTGAAGTCCGCGTCCTCGAGCCCGGAGGCGTCGACGAACAGTCCGCTCAGTGCGATGGATCCGAAGAGCATCGACGGCGAGATCCCGTCGCAGACGACGTGCACGGTGCCGGTGGCGCCGACCCACCGCGCGGCCCGCTCCAATACGGCACGGCGACTCTTCGGGCTGCCCGAAACCAGCGCGACGGCCACTGCGGTCAAGCGCCGGGTCCTTCCAGGATCGTCACCGCCGACACCGCGGTCGGCCCACCGAGGTTGTGCGCCAAGCCGATCCGCGCACCGTCGACCTGATTGACCGCCGTACCGCGCAACTGCTCGAACAACTCGACGCACTGGGCCACTCCGGTCGCCCCCGGCGGATGTCCCTTGGCCTTCAGGCCGCCACTCGGATTCACCGGAAGGGCGCCGCCGACCTCGGTGACCCCGCTCTCGATCAGTTTCGCGGCCCCGAATCGCTCGGCGAAGCCGAGGTCCTCGTAGCTGATCAGTTCGATACCGGTGAAGAAGTCGTGCACCTCGGCGACATCGATATCCGCGGGAGTCAGACCCGCCATCCCGAAAGCCGCCTTCGCGGCTCGCACGGTGGCCGGGAAGGTCGTCATATCCCGCTTGTGCTGATGCATCACCGAATCCAGCCCGAGGCCGACGCCGCGGATCCACACCGGACGATCGGTGTAGCGGTCGACCACATCCGCCGCGGCGAGCACCAGCGCCGCCGCACCGTCGCTCTGCGGTGCGCAGTCGTAGAGCCCGAACGGTCCGGCCACGATCGGCGCTGCCAGCGCCTGTTCCAGGCTGATCTCGAAACGCAAGCGGGCCTTGGGATTACGTACACCGTGCCGGTGGTTCTTCACCGCGACCATGGCCAAATGCTCTCTGGTCGCGGGCGATTCGTGCAGATATCGGGCCACGTGCAGCGCGAATCCGACGGGCGCGATCAGGCCGAGTGGGTAGTCCCAGGCCATATCGCGCGCCATCGCCTCCCATTCCCACAGCATGTCCTTCTGCGCGGTCTCGCGCAACTTGTCCGCGCCGACGACGAGGGCAACGTCGAAAGCACCGGAGGCGATGCCGAACAGGGCATTGCGCACCGCGTCATTGCCTGTCGCACAGGAGTTTTCGACCCGGGTCACCGGCAGATCCGGCAGCCCGAGCGCATCGGCGACAATCCCGGCCGGGAATCCGTCGGTATTGCCCATCGCACCGAACCAGGCCGCCTGCAGATCGGAGGTGGCCAGCCCCTTGTCGATGCTGGCGGCGCATTCGGCGAATGCCATCGGCACCAGATCCTTGACGCCGAGGGCGAAATGCTCGGCGAAGGGCGTCATACCCGCACCGACAATGGCTACTTCCCGCACCGCGCGACCTCCGGTTCGAATGCGTATCCGTAATCGGGCACCCCCGAGCGCACCGCGACCCGGCGCAGCACCATGCGGCCGCGGTCCCCGATCGCCACGGTGCCCGGATCGGTGCCGGTCACCTTCGCCAGCGCCCGCACCCCGACACCGTCGAGTTCGATGATCACCAGGGTGTACGGACTTCTCAGCCCCGGCACCGGTATCGCGACGGTGGCCTCGGTGTACACGGTGCCGGTGCGCGGCAGCGGCACCAGGGTGTAGTCGGTGCTCAGACCGCCGTCCGCGGCGACCCGATAGCGCGGCGGGAAGTCCAGTTCAGCACTGCCGGAGTGTTTTCCGGCCTCCCAGCGCACTTTCGCCTCGAATGCGCGCTCGTAGGCGGCCAGCGAGATCGGAATCTCGGATCCGGGCCACAGGTCGCCTTCGGGCAGCTCTCTGGCCGTCGACTCGCGACGGTGCAGCACGGCCGTACCGGTGGCGACCGTGATGCCGGACAGGCTGGCCTGCTCCACCCCCACCAGCAGACCCGTGCTGCCCCATTCGGCCATGGCCGCCAAGGCGAACAGCCCGGCGCTGGCGCCCACCGTCGGCAGCGACGGCGGACCGCCCAGACACAGCGCGGCCGCCTGCTTGTCGTCGACGCCGGCCACCGCTACCGGCGTGTCCAGCCAGGCCGCAGCCAGCGAGGCCAACAAGCCGCGCGTGTGCAATAGTCTCGGATCGCCGTAATCGTGCACGGCCCCAACGGCATTGCGGGTGCGCACCGGCAGGCTGCGCGCCACCCGGGCGGCGGTGCGCACCTGCAGGCCGTGATCGGACACCATTGCCGCGGCCGCACCCGCAGGATCGGTATCGACCCCGATGATCAGGGTGCGCGGCCGGGCGGAACTGAGCGAGTCGAGGGTGGCGGGCGCGCCGCCGAGCCGCTCGATCACCTCCAGTTCCGGATCCAGCCCCAGCCCCGCCAGCAGGACCGCGGCATTACTGCTTCCCACCAGCGGCAGATCACGACTGACCACAATCACCCGTTCCACCGGACCGGCGTCGTGCAGCGCGGCGCGACCGGCCGCCACGGCCAGGGTGATCGCGTCCTCGTCGTCGCCGAGCACCCGATGGCGCTGGGCGCCCCAGCACGGCAGGTAGGTCCCTATCGAAGCGATGTAGGTCATGGGTACTCCAGCGAATTACGTGATCGCACCGGCGGTTTTGAGCGCGATGATGCGGTCCCAGTCCAGGCCGAGTTCGAGCAGGACCTCGTCGGTCTGCGCGGCGAATTCCGGGCCGGGACGCAGGTCGGGCGCGGTGAGATCGAACTGCACCGGACTCGAAACCAGTTGCAGCTCACCGGCTTTGCTGACATATTCGTTCGCCTGCACCTGCGGATCGTCGATCGCCTGGAGCGCGTCCTGCACCGGCGCCCACGGCCCGGACAGGGTCGCGAAACGCTCGGTCCACTCGGCGAGCGTCCGGGTGGCGAACACCTCGCGCAGGATCTCCACGGCCACAGCGGTATTGGTCGCGATTGCGGCGGCATCGGCGAATCGCGGATCCTCCGCGAGGTCCGGCCGGTCGATATGTTTGCATACGTCGCCCCAGAATTTGCCGGGCTGCAACATGACCAGCGACAGGTACCGACCGTCCTTGGTTGCGTACAACCCCGACAGCGGATTCGACGGCGAACCGTGTGACCCGGTCGGGAACGCCCGCAGCGGCTCCCCCATATACGCCGAGAGCGCGATGGTGTGCCCCATCGACCACAGCCCGCTGCTCAGCAACGACACATCCACGATCGACGGCTCGCCCGTGCGTTCCCGCTTCAGCAGCGCGGCCGCGATGCCGCCCGCCAAATTGGTTCCGGAGATGGTGTCGCCGAATGCCGGACCGGGTGGAGGGATCAGCCCGTCGATATCGGGCGGGGTGATAGTGGCGGCGACGCTGCCGCGGCACCAGTAGGCGGTCATGTCGTAGCCGCCCTTATCGGCCTCCGCACCGCGCGGGCCGAGCCCGCTGCCGCGGGCATAGATGATCTTCGGGTTCACCGCGCGAATGTCATCGACGTCGATGCCGAACTTGCTTCGGTGCTGCGGCAGGAAACTGGTCAGGAATACGTCCGCGGTCTCGGCCAGGTCGTGGATCACCGCCCGGCCCTCCGGCACCGACATATCGACCCCGATGCTGCGCTTGCCCCGATTGGCATGCTCCACATTGGGATTGGGGTCGCCCTCCACCTTGAAGGTGGCGATCTGACGCAGCCCGCGCTGCGGGTCACCGGTGACCGCGTGCTCGACCTTGATCACGTCCGCACCCCAGTCGGAGAGCACGGCGCCCGCCGACGGCACGAACCCGTACATCGCGACCTCGAGGACGCGGATCCCGTCGAGTGGTCCCCCGGCTGTGTTGATTGTTCGCTCGCTGCGCTCGCTCATCGGACCGCCGCCGCGAAGGTCTTGATCTCCAGGAATTCCGTCAACCCGTCGACTCCCATCTCCCGGCCGATGCCGGACTGTTTATAACCGCCGAAGGGCGCGTCGGCGGCGAAGTAGTTGCCACCGTTGATGCTCATGGTGCCGGTGCGGATGCGCCGCGCCACCGCGAGCGCCCGCTCCTCGTCGGCGCTGAAAACACCGCCGGACAGACCGTAGATCGAGTTGTTCGCGATACGTACGGCATCGTCGTCGTCCTCGTACGGGATCACCGCGAGCACCGGCCCGAAGACCTCCTCCTGGGCGATTTCGCTGTCCGGATCGACACCTGCCAGCAGTGTCGGCAGGTAGAAGAAGCCCGGATCGACCTTCTTGCCACCGGTCACCAGTTGGGCACCTGCTGCTACGGCGCGCTGCACCAACCCGTCGACCTTGTCGCGCTGGCGCTCGCTGATCAATGGGCCCATATAGGTTTTCGGATCGCCGGGGTCGCCGTAGCGGACATGCGCGAAGTTCTGCGCGACCATCTCGACGATCGCATCGTGATCCTTGCGCGGCACCAGCAGCCTGGACGTCAGTGCACAACCCTGGCCGGCGTGGTTGACAATGCTGAACGCCGCGAATTGCGCCGCCGTCGGGTAGTCGGCGTCGTCGAGCATGATCGCGGCCGACTTGCCGCCGAGCTCGAGGAATACCCGCTTGAGCGTCTCACTCGCGGCCGCCATGATCTTGCGTCCCACCGGCGTCGAACCGGTGAAGGTGACCACGTCTACGTCGGGATGCGTCGTCATCCGTTCGCCCACAGCCACATCCGAGGAGGTGAGCACATTGACCACACCGGCGGGGATGTCGGTGTGGCGCGCGATGATCTCGCCGAGCGCCAGGGTGGCCAGCGGCGTATCCGGTGCGCCCTTGAGCACCACCGTGCAACCGCCCGCGAGCGCGGGCGCGAGCTTGGCCAATGCGAGCTGATGCGGATAGTTGTATGCGGCGATGGCCGACACCACGCCCGCGGCTTCCTTCTCGACCCAGCGCCGATGGCGCTGACCGCGGATTTCGATATCGCCGAGGTCCTCGGTGAAGGAGAACTTCGACAGCAGTCCGGCGTAGAAGCGGACGATCTCGAAGGGGATCTCGAGCTGGTTACCGTGCGTGAGCTGCCTGGTCGCGCCGACCTCCGCGATCGTCAGCTCCCGCAATTCTTCGACGTTATCGCGAAAGGCCTGGTAGAGCTGTTCGAGGCAGTGCGCGCGGAATGCGGCGTCGGTGGCCCAGGTCGTGGTGTCGAAGGCCCGCCGGGCCGCGGCGATGGCCGCGTCGGTCTCGGTGAGGCCCGCCTCCGGTGCGTACCCGTACACCTCGCCCGTCGCGGGATTGAGCGAAGCGAGCGTGTGCCCGGTCTCGATCAACTGTCCGTCGACGAGCAGCCGCCGGGTCGGAATCTGCTCCGTCCTGGCGGCCACTTCTTCTTGCACTGACATCCGGTCTCCTCGACTGCGCATGGAAACTTCATTCTCGCTGTTGGAGAATCTTACATTCGCCGATCGCGAGACTGTAGCAACATTCCGAAATAGGCAACACCTGTCAGCGCATGGATGTAGTTGGCGTTCGCATGTCGATATCCCGCATCACCCGGGAAGTCTTGCGTTTAAGCTCGACGCGAGAGTACGGTTCTCATCATTCGGAAGGGAGATTCTTGCGTGAAAACCGCTGTGGTCACCGGAGGCGCCTCGGGCATCGGCCTCGGCATCGTCGAGCGCCTGCGCGCTGACGGCCTGCACGTCGCCACCCTCGACCTGAACCCGTCCGCCGAGGACGATTTCGCCTATCAGGTCGACGTGACGAAGCCGGACGAGATCGCCGAGGCGTTGACCGACGTGCGCACCAAACTGGGCCCGATCACCGTGCTGGTCAATGCCGCCGGAATCGAGAAGTACCGCCGCTTCCACAACCTCACCTTCGAGGAGTGGCAGCGCATCATCGATGTCAACCTGCACGGCGTATTCCACACCGTCCAAGCGGTCCTGCCGGATATGACAGCCGCGAACTGGGGACGCATCGTCAATATCTCCTCCTCCAGTACCCACTCCGGCCAGCCGTTCATGGCGGCGTACGTGGCGGCCAAGTCCGGACTCAACGGCCTCACCAAATCGCTTGCGCTGGAACTGGGGCCGTACGGGATCACCGTCAACGCGGTGCCGCCGGGCTTCATCGATACCCCCATGCTGCGCCGGTCCGAGGACAAGCAGTTGCTCGGCGGAACCATCGAGGAGCACATCCAGCGCACCCCGGTGCGCCGGGTCGGCCGCCCCGCCGATATCGCCGCCGCCTGCTCGTTCCTGATCTCCGAGGACGCCGGCTACATCACCGGACAGATCCTCGGCGTCAACGGCGGCCGCAATACCTGAACCCGTCCGTGCCAGGCATGGACGGTGCAGCCCAGCAGAAGTAGGACCGAAAGGAAGAGCCGTGGGACGTGTGGAGGGCAAGGTCGCCTTCGTCACCGGAGCCGCGCGAGGCCAGGGCCGCAGTCATGCGGTCAAGCTTGCGGAGGAGGGTGCCGACATCATCGCGGTGGATATCTGCCGCGATATCGACAGCATCCAGTACTCGCTGTCGCGACCGGAGGATCTCGAGGAGACCACCCGTCTCGTCGAGAAAACCGGACGGCGCATCATCGCCGAACAGGCCGACGTGCGCGACCGAGCGCAGCTCACCGCGGCGATCGAACGCGGTATCGCCGAATTCGGCCATCTCGACATCGTGGTGGCACAGGCAGGCATCGCCGGTATGAAGGGCGAGCCGCAGTGGCAGGCCTGGACCGATGTCATCGATACCAACCTGCTCGGCGTCATCAATGCCGTACAGGCGGCGCTGCCGCATCTCGGCGCGGGCGCATCGATCATCGCCACCGGCTCGACCGCGGCGCTGATGGACTTCTCGAAAGTCGACCAGCCGGGCAAGGATCCGGGCGGTGTCGCCTATATGGTCGCCAAACGCCTTCTGTCGCAATATATCCACGAGATCGCCACACACTTGGCCCCGAGCAGTATTCGGGCCAATGTCGTGCACCCGACCAACTGCGACACCCCCATGCTGCACAGCGAGCCGATGTACCGGTCGTTCCGGCCGGATCTCGAACATCCCACCCGCGCGGACGCCGAACCCGCCTTCTTCGTGCAGCAGGCCATGCCGGTCCCCTTTGTCGATCCGGCGGAGATCAGCAACGCGGTGTTGTTCCTGGCCTCCGACGAGTCCCGTTTCATCACCGGTACCCAACTGCGGGTCGACGCCGGCGGCTATCTGAAGTGGTACGACTACCGCGTCTGAAGGGAAGAAATACCGTGAAGGTTCGAGTCGATGACGAACGCTGCCAGGGGCACACGCTGTGCGCGATGATCGCCCCGAAAGTGTTCGAACTCAGTGAAATCGACGGGCATTCGTCACCGGTCAGCGAAGACGTTCCAGCCGATCAGCAGGACAACGTGCGCGAGGCCGTCCGGTCCTGCCCCGAGCGGGCGATCTCCAGCACCGAATAGAGGAACCGCCGATGACCGATATCGCATCCGATGCCGAGCGCAGACAGCCGCAATTTCATTTCGATCGACACACCCCGCAATATCGCGGACAGTTCGTCGACATCACCCAGCAGATGCAGAGCGAGTGCCCGGTCGCCTGGACCGAAACCTACGGCGGGCACTGGGTGGCCGCCGGTAACCGCGAAGTGTTCGAACTGGCCCGCTGCCCGCACATCTCCAACGACAACGACCCCAACGGTGAACGTCGTGGCTACAAGGGGATTTCCATTCCGACACCGGAACGCGGCCAGGGCATTCGCGCGGGCATCCTGGAAATGGACCCGCCCGAACAGCGGGAACTGCGCTCGGCACTGAATCCGTACCTGTCCCCCGCGGCGGTGCAGCGCTGGATTCCGTTCGTCGACGAAATCGTGCGCGCCAGCATCGACGAGCAGATCGAAAGCGGCAGTATCGATTTCGTCGACGAGCTGGCCAATATCGTGCCCGCGGTGCTCACCCTCGCGATGCTGGGCATCCCCCTGGACAAGTGGACCATCTACAACGAACCGGCGCACGCCTCGGTGTACACCCCACCGGATTCGCCGGACACCCCGCGCATCGCCGAAATGCACCGTGCCATGGGCCTTGACCTGCTGACGAATTATCTGGAGGTCAAACAGAATCCGCGGCCGGGCATGCTGCACGCCGTCGCGGAGTCCACCCTGAACGGCGAGCCGATCTCCGATATGGACGCGCTCGGCATGCTCAGCCTCATTATCGGCGGCGGCTTCGACACCACCACCGCGCTCACCGCACACGCACTGGAATGGCTGTCGGAGAATCCGGGTCAGCGCGAATTGCTCAGCCGCGAACGCGATCTCATCCTGGATTCCGCGACCGAGGAGTTCCTGCGCTACTTCGCCCCCGCACCGGGTGACGGCCGTACCTTCGCCCAGGATTGCGAGGTCGGGGGCAAGCAGTTCGCCGAGGGTGAGCGGCTGTGGCTGTCGTGGGCGATGGCCAACCGGGATCCCGAGGTGTTCGACAACCCCAATGAGATCGATATGGAACGCCGGGGCAACCGGCACTACAGTTTCGGTCTCGGCGTGCACCGCTGCATCGGCTCCAATATGGCGCGCATGGTGTTCAAGCGAATGCTGCTCGCGGTGTTCGACCGGATGCCGGACTATCGCTGCGCTCCCGAGGACGCCGTACATTACGACACCATCGGCGTCATCCAGGGCATGCGGCATCTGCCTGCGACCTTCACCCCCGGTCCCCGGCTGGGCGCCGGACTCGACGAAACCCTGGCGAAACTGCAGCGTGTCTGCGATGAGCAGCGGCTGGCCGAACCGGTCACCGTGCGCAAGGGCGACGCCCAGATCTGACGAAAAGAGCGAGGAGGCGATATGGGCGAAGCATCGGGACGTCCACTGCCATTGCTCACCCTCGAGAACGAGTTCTTCTGGACCTCGGGGAGCGATGGCACGCTGCGCATACAGGAATGTGAATCCTGTGCGGCACTGATCCATCCACCGCAGCCGGTGTGCCGGTACTGCCGTGGACACGAGATGGGAGTGCGTGCCGTCTCGGGCTTCGCCACACTCGCCGGCTTCACCGTCAACCATCGTTTCGGTGTGCCGGGACTGCCCGCGCCCTATGTCGTGGCGCAGGTCGCGCTCGAGGAGGATCCGCGAATTCGGCTGACCACCAATGTGATCGACTGCGATCCGGATGCCCTGGTTCTCGGCATGCGCCTCGAGGTGGTCTTCCAACAGGACGACGACGTGTGGCTGCCGCTGTTCCGGCCCGTCGAAACACAGCTGGCACCGGCCCCGCTGCCCGTGGACGATATTGCGCCACAAGAGTTCTGGCAGCACGTGCGGCCCATGGTGCGGTCGGAGAAATTCGAGGACCGGGTCGCGCTCACCGGCATCGGTATGTCACCGATCGGGCGGCGGCTGCAGGTTCCGCCGCTGCGGCTGACCATCCAGGCCTGCGAACGCGCGATCGCCGACGCCGGTCTGACGATCGACGATATCGACGGCCTGTCGACCTATCCGGGCGGCGGCAATATGGGCGGATTCAGCGAGGGCGGCGCGCTTGCGCTGGAGTCCGCCCTCGGCATCCGGCCGACCTGGCACAACGGTGGGATCGAAACCTTCGGCCCCGGCGGGTCGGTCATCTCGGCCATGTTGGCGGTCGCGGGCGGGCTGGCCCGGCACGTGCTGTGTTTCCGCACCCTGTGGGAAGCCACCTTCAACGATCTGATGCGCGCGGGCAAGATCAAGCCGTCCGCTGCGCGCACACCCAGCTGGATGGCCCCATTCGGCGCCACGTCGGCGGCACATACGCTGGCGCAGAACGCGCAACGACATTTCCAGCGCTATGGCACCACTCGCGAAACCCTCGGCTGGATCGCACTGAATCAGCGCGCGAATGCCGAGCTGGAGCCGACCGCGATCTATCGAGATCCGATGACCATGCAGGACTATCTCGAGGCGCGCACGATCACCACGCCGTTCGGGCTCTACGACTGCGATGTGCCCTGTGACGGTGCGATCGCGGTCATCGTCTCGAGCGTGGACGCGGCGCGTGATCTGGCCAAACCACCGGTTCTGGTGGAGGCGGTCGGTACCCAGATCATCGAGCGCATCGAATGGGATCAGAGCACCCTCACCCACGAACCACAGGTCCTCGGCCCGGCCGCGCACCTGTGGACCCGAACCACATTGCGCCCCACCGACGTCGACATCGCCGAGCTGTACGACGGCTTCACCTTCAACTGCCTGTCCTGGCTGGAGGCCCTCGGTTTCTGCGGTATCGGCGAGGCCAAGGACTTCCTCGACGGCGGTAAGAACATCGCCCGCGACGGCTTGCTGCCGCTCAATACCCACGGTGGCCAGCTCTCGCACGGCCGCACCCACGGCATGGGCCTGCTGCACGAGGCGATCTTGCAGCTGCGCGGTGAAGCCGGTGCGCGCCAGGTCCCCGATGCCCGCATCGGTGTGGTGTCCAGCGGCGGGCTCACCCCCGGTGGGGCGATGCTGCTGCGGAGTAATTCATGACGATTACCGAATCCGATTTCTCGCTACTGACCGGAGACGAACCGATTCCGGTCGTCACCGAAGTCGACGGCATTCCGATGTCGGGGCTGCTGGCCGAGGCGCAGACACCACGGGCTGTGCTGCTCGCCCTGCACGGCGGAGCCACCACCTCGGCGTATTTCGACTGCCCGGACCACCCGCGACTATCTCTGCTGCGGCTGGCCGCGGCGGCCGGATACACCGTGCTGGCCCTGGACCGTCCGGGATACGGCAGCTCGCACTCGCATGCCGACGAACTCGCCGACCCACAGCGCCGTGTGGATCTGATCTATGCGGCCGCCGAGCAGCATCTCGGGTCGCGGCCCCGCGGCGCGGGCACCTTCTTGCTCGCCCATTCCGCAGGCAGTGAATTGGCGCTGCGAATGGCGGCCGACGAGCGCGGCCGCGAATTGCTCGGCCTCGAATTGGCCGGGACCGGGCTGGAACATCAGCAGGAGGCCTACGACATCCTGTGGGGACCTGATCCGCACGGGAAACGGCGCATGCGTCGCGACGGCGTGCCGGGCGGCGTCACCGAACTGCTGTGGTACCCGGCCCGGCTGTACCCGCCCGAGCTGGTCGGCGGTGCGCGGATCGGGTCATATGGCCCACGCTACGAAGGGAATTCGGTCGAGGACTGGCCGACGGTCACCTTCCCCACCCTTGCCGCCGAGGTACGGATTCCGGTTCGGTTCACCGTCGGCGACCACGAAAGGGTGTGGCGCAACGATCCGGCGGCCCTCACCGAAGTTGCCGCCCGGTTCACCGCCGCGCCCAGGGTCGTGCTCAATATCCAGCCCAACAGCGGCCACAACCTCAGCATGGGACATACGGCCGGCGCCTACCACCTCGGTGTGCTGGCCTTCGCCGAAGAAGCCGCCGTCGCCCGGAGTCTCGGCGAATTCTCCGGCCCGGCAATACAATTCAACGGTGTCACACAGGAGGTGAACTGATGGACGTCGTCGACGTTGCCATCGCGCTCGTGCGAGTCGTCGTGGGGGCCACCATGATCGCCCACGGGGTCAATCACTGGGTGGGCGGCGGCAAGATCGCGGGCACCGCGCGCTGGTTCAGCGGCCTCGGACTGCGCGGGGGCGTCCTGCACGCATGGCTGAGCGTCGTCACCGAAATCGGTGCGGGCGTGTTGTTGATCGTCGGGCTGCTCACTCCGCTGGCGTGTGCGGCGGTCATCTCGGTGATGGCGGTCGCGGGCCTGCTCGCCCACCGCACCAACGGATTCTTCGTATTCAAAGAGGGTTACGAGTACGTGCTCGTGCTCGCGGTCGTTTCGCTGGCGCTGGGGCTGCTCGGTCCCGGGTGGCTGTCCATCGATCACGCCGCCGATATCGCGATAACGGGTTGGGCCGGCGGCGGCATCGCCCTCGGGGTCGGCCTCGTCGCCACCGCGGGCCTGCTCGCCGTGTTCTGGCGGCCCGAAGCGAAAGGCGAAGTGTGATGCGGGTCGGCTTCATCGGACTCGGCAGCCAAGGTGGGCCGATGGCGCGCCGGATCGTCGATTCCGGATATGAGACGACGCTGTGGGCGCGGCGGGCCGCCTCGCTGGAGCCGTATGCCGATACAGCGGCGAAGGTCGCCGCATCACCCGCGGAACTCGCCGCCGCGAGCGATCTCGTCTGTCTCTGTGTGGTCGGCGACGCCGATGTCCGCGAGGTCGTGACCGGGGCCGACGGCGTACTGGCCGGCACGGCCGCGGGCACGATCCTGGCCGTGCACAGCACGGTGCATCCGGATACCTGCCGCGATCTCGCCGACATCGCTGTGGCACAGGGGGTTTCGATCGTCGACGCACCGGTCAGTGGTGGCGGTGCCGCGGCCGCCGATGGCCGATTGCTGGTGATGGTCGGCGGCTCGACCGAGATCGTCGAACGCGCTCGCCCGGTATTCGAGACCTACGCCGAGCCCGTCGTCCATCTGGGCCCGCTCGGCGCTGGACAGACCGCCAAGCTCCTCAACAACCTGCTGTTCACCGCGAATCTCGCCACGGCGGCAAGCACTCTCGCACTCGGTAGGTCGATCGGTATCGATCCGGCCCGCCTCGGCGAGGTGATCTCGCACGGCACCGCCGACAGCTTCGCGCTCGGCCGTGTCGTCTCCGCGGGCGGCACCCTGGACCGGATCGCCGCGCACGCCGGGCCGCTGCTGCGCAAGGATGTCGGCCTGATCGCGGAACTGGCCGCCGCCGCGAGCGCCGAACCCGGCATCGTGCTCGACGCCGCGGACGCGACCCTCGCGATGATCGATCACCCGCGCTGATGCGCGTCGGATTCCTCGGCGCCGGGCGAATGGGGCGTCCCATGGTGGAGCGGCTGGTCCGGGCCGGGCACGAGGTGTGCGCGCTCGGCCGGTCGCTCGAAGCGCGCCGGGCCCTCACCGAGATCGGCGCGCAGGCGGTATCCGCCCCCGCGGCCCTCGGAACCAATGCCGATCTGGTCATCGTGTGCGTCTTCACCGATGAACAGGTTCGAGCGGTATGTCTCGGCACATCATTGCTGGCCGCCATGCCGTCCGGTTCGACTCTCGTCCTGCACACCACCGGCAGTCCGCACACGACGGCGGCCATTGCCGCCGAAGCCGTTGCCGCACATGGCATCCAGGTGCTCGATGCGCCCGTCAGCGGCGGCCCGCCCGATATCGCGGCCGGACGCCTCACCCTCTTCGTCGGCGGCCCGGCTGAAACCGTGGACCGAGTCCGGCCCGTGCTGGCCGCCTATGGCGACCCGATCCTGCACGTCGGTCCGCTCGGGGCGGGCCAGCGCGTCAAGTTGGTCAATAATGCCGTATTCGCCGCACACCTCGGAATACTCACCGCGGCAGTGGATCTCGGGAAACAGCTGGGCGTTGCCGAGACCACCCTGTTGGCCGCGCTGCCGCACGGCAGCGCGGCAAGTCGCGCGCTGACCGGTGTCGCGGGCCGGGGGTCGGTGGCCGAATTCAGCGCATCGGTCGGCGAATTCGTCGGCAAGGATGTCGCGGCGGTCCGGTCGATCGCCGCCGAACTCGGCACCGATCTCGGCATGCTCGACACTGCCATCGACCAGCGGCGCTGACAACCACATCCCCCACAGCCCGGAGCCTGTCGAGCACCCGCACGACGCCCTCGCAACGCGGATCCATGTTTATCGCGAAGCCGACCAATGGGATCGATATGCGCAAACCTCCGCAGCGATGGCCGACGACAGCATCGTTCGGTGCGACCACATACGCGGCGGCGCCCCGAACCTGCTGCCAGTGCAGATTCGGGGCCCGTTCGCACCGCGCCACGCTGCGCGGGTGAGCCGTCAGACTCGGGCGGGGACTTCCGCTTCGGTCTGCTCGGCCGGACGGGCGGCAATCGCACGACGGACCGGAATGGCCATCGCGACCAATGCCGCGAGCACCGATACGCCACAGCCGATCAAGAACGCGACGCGGAAACCGTCCTCGGTGGGGATGCTGTGACCGCCGACCGTGATGGTCAGCTGTGCCAGCACCGCGCCGACCACGGCCGCGGAGATCGAGGTGCCGATCGAGCGCATCAAGGTATTGAAGCCATTGGCGGCAGCGGTTTCCGACTGCGGCACCGCGCCCATGATCAGCGCGGGCATGGCGCCGTAAGCGAAACCGACACCCGAGCTGCAGATGATGTTCACGATCAGCAGGCCCCAGGTGCTGCCCATCAGGACCTGCGCGGCGCCGTAGCCGATGGCCATGACGACGGCACCGACGACAAGGGTGAACTTCGGACCGCGCATTGCCGACAGCTTCGCGCCGACCGGGGAGATGAGCATCATCATGATGCCGGCGGGTGCCATCCACAGACCCATCGCCATCATCGACTGGCCGAGACCGTACCCGAGCGAACGCGGCAGCTGCATCAACTGCGGGACACTCAGCTGCAACGCGTACATGCCGACGCCGATCGCGACCGTCGCGAGATTGGTGACGAGCACCTGCGGCCGGGCGGTGACCCGCAGGTCGACCAGCGGCTCGACGGTCCGCAGCTCCCACCAACCCCACACCAGCAGCACCACTACGGCCGCGACGAACAGGCCGAGAATGCTGCCGCTCGTCCAACCCCACGTCGCGCCCTTGGACACCGCGAGCAGCAGCGACACCAGGCCGGCGCCGAGCAGTACCGCACCGAGTCCGTCGAAACGACCCGACGGTCCTTCGGCAATACCCTCCGGGACGATCAGCGTGATCAGAGCGGTGGCGACCGCGACCAGCGCCGCCGCCGCCCAGAACAGCACCCGCCAGTTGCTGTACTCGGTGACCGCCGCCGCCAACGGCAACCCGAGCGCGCCACCGATACCGAGCGAGGAGCTGATCAGCGCGATGGCCGAGCCGAGTCGCTCGGGCGGCAGCACATCGCGCAGCAGCGCGACGGCCAGCGGGATGGTGCCGAAGCCGAGACCCTGCAGGCCGCGGCCGACGATCATCGGCAGCAATGAACTCGCCATGGCGCAGACCACCGAGCCGATGATCAGCGGCACGGTCGAGGCGATCACCATCCGGCGCTTGCCGAACATATCGCCGAGGCGTCCGGCGACCGGGGTGGCGACCGCACCCACGAGCAGAGTGACCGTGACGACCCAGGATGTATTGGCCGCCGAGGAATTCAGAATTTGCGGCAACTCGCCGAGCAATGGCACTACGAGCGTCTGCATCAGCGACGCGACGATGCCGGTATAGGCCAGCACCGCCAGGATGGCGCCTGGCCGGACAGCGGAATCAGGCTTGTCCACCTAAATCTCCCTCGGACTCACAACAATCAGCGTGTATCGTACACTACATGTGTATCATGCATTTCATGTGAACAATACACGCACTGTGTGTGACGCACATCTCCGAGGAAGGAAGGCATGGACAAGCGCATACAACTGATCGAGTTCGAGACCTTGCTACTCGGCCACTACCGACTGAGCCCGCAGCATCGGCGCACCGATGACCCGCTCGAGCGCAGCTCGTATCTGCTGCTGAGCCGACTGCGGATCCAGGGCCCGATGTCGCTGCGACAGCTCAGCGACGCACTGGGATTGGATGTATCGACGCTGCATCGGCAGACCGCCACACTGCTGCGCACCGGACTTGTCGAACGCATTCCCGATCCGGAGGGCGGTATCGCGCGCAAGTTCCGCGTCACCGATACCGGCGGTCGGCGCCTCGACCAGGAGCGTGCTGTCATCATCGAGGTACTGGCAGCGGTGACGCAGGATTGGACCGCCGAGGAGCGCGCCGAATTCGCCCGCTACCTGGAGCGATTCAACAGCGATATCGAGCGGCTGTTCGGACGGACGTGGCCGCGCCCAGAGCCGATACCCGCCCGGTAGGCCACTCGAGCCCGTCGCGCCGCGCCGCCGCCACCCGCGCATGCAGGCGCGCGATCCGAGCGCGCGTCTTGCGCCACCGGTTCGACGGCTTGTGCCCGGTTCGCCTGTCCGGGCCGCGTCCTCGCGCGGCTCGACGTTGAAGCCGGCGCAGCGCACGTTGGGCGCGTTCGAGATGTTTCGGGTTGGCGATCACCTCCCCGTTCGACAGCACAGCCAGCGATGTCACCCCCAGATCTGCGCCGATCGTCGATTCCGGTTGGCGGGCAGTCTTGACGGCTTGCTCGACCTCCACCGAGAACGACACGAACCACCGCCCTGCCCGGTGAGAGACCGTGGCCGAGCGGATACGCGCGGTGCCTCGCTCGAGGCGACGCGCCAGTTTACGGGTCGACTCGACTGCTTACGCAGAGCGTAAGCAGACCACGGCACCAGCGGAGTCAGATCATCACCCGAGTGTCCGTAGGTCGCTTCCGCATGGCGCTGATCGAGATCGGCCTTACAGGCACCGACAACCGGTCAACTCGCGGTGATGGCATGCTCCGGGCAGGCCGACACCGCCACCAGAACAGCACTGGCGTGGTCGGCCGGAACCTCGGGAGTCTGCACCTCGGCGTAGCCGTCGTCGTTGAGGGTGAACACCTCCGGGCACAACGCCACGCACACTCCGTGTCCGCGACAGTGGTCGGAATCGACCGAGACCTTCATCGGGCACCGCCTTCCGCGATATCGAATTCCAGATGCAGCGCGGTCAGGCCGCGCAGGACGAAGGTCGGCACATACTCGTACTCGCGTGCGTCGGCGGCGCCGTGCACGGTTTCGTCGATGCGGATATCGGTCGTGCGGTCCAGCAGCCGCTCGATGGCCACCCTGGCCTCGGCCCGGGCCAGCGGCGAACCCGGACAGGTGTGGATGCCACGGCCGAAGGCGATGTGGGTGCGGGCATTCGAGCGCTCGGGATCGAAGGTCGTCGGGTCGTCGAAGTGGCGCGGATCCCGGTTGGCGCCACTGTTCACCACCATCAGGGTGGTACCGGCGGGCAGGTCGATCCCGCCGACGCTGACCGGCACCTTCGACAAACGGAAGTCGCCCTTGACCGGGCTCTCCATGCGCAGCGCCTCCTCGATGAAATTCGGTATGCGCGAACGGTCCTCGCGCAGCCACCGCTGCAGGTCGGGCTGCTCGGCGAGCAGTTTCAGCGCGGAGCTGAGCAGCCGAACGGTCGTCTCCTGACCGGCCGAGAACAGGTTCGCGGCCACCCGGACGACATCGAGCACCGTGGGTTCGGAACCGTCCGGGAACATCGTGGTCGCCATGCTGCCGAGCACATCGCCGCGCGGTTCGCGACGCCGGTCCTCGATGTAGTCGGCGAACTTGCCGTAGAGGAATTCGATCGGGTTGTGGTGCATGGATTCGCCCTCGGTACTGCCGAGGGTGGAGCCTTCCCGGTGCGGGTCGCGCTGCAACGCCTGCAGGAATTCCTCCTGGTCGGCCGGCGGCACGCCGAGCAGGTCGGCGATGACGTAGAGCGTGAACGGTCCGGCGAAGTCGCGGATGAAGTCGCCGCGGCCGGGTGCGAGGTAGCTGTCGAGCATCCGGTCCGCCAGTGTCCACATCGCGTCCTCGTTCTCCTTGAGGCGCTTCGGGGTGATCAGCCGCATCAGCAGGCCGCGATGCTGGGTGTGCACCGGCGGGTCCAGGGTCGGCAGCTGGTCGCTGAACGGCAGTTTGTCGCGGTGCTCGGCGATCAGCGCATCGATATCGCCCTCCAGCGGGACCGGGAAACCGGGGAACGGACCGGTCACCGAGGTACAGGAGGAGAAGTGCTCGGTGTCGTTCAGCACCTCGAGCGCCTCATCGTAGCCGGTCACCAGGTACACGCCGTGGTGGTTCTCGCGCGCCACCGGGCATTGCGCCCGCATGGCGTCGAAGTACGGATACGGATCCGCTATGAGCTCGCGTCCGAGAAAGAAATCAATCTCCTCGAAGTCGTTCACCACTGATGGCTCCCTTCGCCACCGCGCGCTCCACGGACCTACCGACCGGCACGCGAGAATGCTACTCTCACTAACTGTTGAATCCGATTCTCACATCGGTATGGGAGACCGTCAAATAGGAGACGCGGCGCGCGGTTTCCGACCAGCGCGTCTCAGTCCGGTGAGCAGGTGCTCAGCGGTTGATTCGGAGGACCGGAAATCATGAGTGTCGAGCCGACCGGCGATCAGCGGTTGTTCCAGACGACGACCCGCGAGTTCCTCGACCGGACCGTCCCGATCGAGACGGTGCGCGAACTCGCCAATGCCGCATCGGGTTTCGATGACCTGTGGTGGCGACGCGGCGCGGAGTTGGGCTGGACAGCGATGCTGGTGCCCGAAAGTCTCGGAGGCGGCTCGATCTCCGGCCGGCCGATGACCGAGCTCGCGCTGGTGGCCGCGGAGTTCGGTCGCACCTGCGCACCCGGCCCGTTGATCCCCACCAGCGCCGTGCTGGCCGGACTGGCGGCCGCGGGTGATCGATTCGCCGATGTGATCGCCGAGATCGTCAGTGGCGAAGCCATCGCCGCGTGGGCGCTCTACGAGCCGGGCCGCGGTTTGGATCTCACCGCGCCGGACACCCGCGCCGAACCCGACGGCGCGGGCTACCGGCTCACCGGACTCAAGGACCGCGTCGAAGCCGGTGACCGCGCCGACCTGTTCCTGGTCACCGCACATGGGCCCAACGGCCCAATCCAACTCCTGGTGCGCGCCGATACCCCGGGCGTGACGGTCACCCCGACCTGGACGCTCGACCTCGTTCGCCGTACCGCCCGGGTCGAGTTCGCGAATGTCTTCGTGGGCGCCGAGGCCGTGGTCCAGCAAGGCGAAACCGCCACCGCGGCAACGCAATCGCAACTGCATATCGCAGCGGCACTCAGCGCCGCGGAATCGGTCGGCGCCGCCCAGCGTGCTTTCGAGGCCACCGTGACCTGGATGTTCGACCGCTACACCTTCGGCCGCCCGCTAGCCTCCTATCAGGCCCTCAAACACCGCATGGCCGATAACAAGACCTGGCTGGAGGCCTGCCGTGCGACCGCCCGCGCCGCGGCCGCGGCCATCGACGAAAACCCTTCCACGGCGGCCGAATTCGTCAGCGTCGCCAAGTCCTATGTCGGCACGAAGTCCCCGGTAATCGTTCAGGACTGCGTCCAGATCCACGGCGGTATCGGCGTCACCTGGGAACACGACCTGCATCTGTTTCTGCGGCGCGTCACCTACGGTCGGGCCCTGTACGGCACCCCGGAGGAACATCACCGCCGCATTACCGATCTACTCGTCCGAAGCGCCGCATGACAACCGATCTCGAACCCGTCCACAGCTTCCGCGACCGCGCGCGGCGCTGGCTGAAGGAAAACCTCCCGCCCACCACGCAGACCTACACCGGCGCGGACCACGACGAAGTGTGGGATCGCGCGCGCGAACTACAGCGCATCCTCGCCGACGGCGGCTTCGCCGGTATCTGCTTCCCGAAAGCCTATGGCGGCCAAGGGCTCACGCCCGCCCACCAGCATGCCTTCACCGAGGAGTCGCTCGGCTACGAGATGCCGCTGGTACTGAATGTGCCGACCCTGGCGATCTGCGCGGCCACCCTGCTCGAGCTGGGCACCGAGAAGCAGAAGCGCACGCATCTGACGGCGGTGCTGCGCGGCGAGGAGATCCTGGCCCAGTTCCTGTCCGAACCGCGCGGCGGCTCGGATCTGGCCGGGCTGACCACCCGCGCCGACCGCGACCGTGCGGAGTGGATCCTCAACGGCTCCAAGATATGGAGTTCGGGCGCCTATGCCGCCGACTACGGACTCTGCCTGGCCCGCACCGACTGGGACGTGCCGAAGCACAACGGGCTCACGCTGTTCCTCGTCCCGGTCGCCGCGCCGGGCGTGACCATTCAGCGGATCAAACAGGTCACCGGATCAACCGAGTTCTGCCAGGAGTTCTTCGACGATGTCCGGCTGCCCGCCGACGCCGTGATCGGTGAGGTGGGCGGCGGTTGGGCGGCGGCATCGCGGCTGCTGAATCACGAACGGGCCGCCATGGGCGGCACCTCGCCCTACACCAGCGGCCAGCGCCCGCATCTCGGCGCGGAGGCCACCACGCTTGTCGACCTGGCGCGCGCGACCGGCGGACTCGACGATCCGCGGGTGCGTGAGGATATCGGGGCTGCCAGGGCCATGATCGTGGTCCGCAACCAGCTCATCGCGCACGTCTCGCACGCCATCGGGACCGGCGAACTGCCGCCCGCGGCCGGATCCATCGTGCGCCTGTTCAGTGCCGAAAACGCCTTGCTGCAAACCGATTCCGCGGTCACGATCGCGGGCGCGGCGGCGGTGACCGGCGATCCGGACGGTCCGGGCGTCGGCCGACTCGGCATCGACTATCTGTTCCGCAACGCCTGGAGCCTCGCGGGCGGCAGCACCGAAATGGCCCGCAACGTCATCAGCGAACGCGTACTCGGCATGCCCCGCGAACACGCCGCCGACCGCGACGTGCCGTTCAACAAGGTCGAGCGAGGTCGTTGAGTGACGGGCTGGTTCGAACAGCGCAGCGGCCTCGACGGCACCGTGGCCGTGATCACCGGCGGCGCAGGCGGTCTCGGGCAGGCGATCGTGCACGATCTGGTCGCCAATGGTGTCCGGCCCGCGGTCCTCGACCTCGATGCCGAAGCGGCCGAGGCCCTGCGACACACGATGGCCGACCGCGACGCCCTGGTACAGGCTGGTGACGCCCGCGATCCCGATACGCTGGCGGCACTGTTCGCCGCCGTCGACGAGCGCTGGGGTCGACTCGACACCCTCGTCAATGTCGTCGGCGGCACCTTCCGTGCGCCGTTCACCGAGACCACACCGGAGGGCTGGGACGCGCTATTGCGCACCAATCTGCTGCACGTATTCCACGCCTGCGCTCTGGCGGCGCCACGGATGCGGGGCGGTGGACGCGGCGGCAGCATCGTCAATATCACCACCATCGAAGCGCACCGTGCCGCACCGGGTTTCGCCGTCTACGCCGCCGCGAAGGCGGCCGTCGAACAGTTCGGCCGCACCCTCGCCGTCGAACTCGCACCGGACCGGATCCGGGTCAACAATGTGGCCCCGGACTTCGTGCCGACCCCCAACCTCGCCAGGTTCTCGCACGGTGACGGCGCCATGTCCGATCCGGCCGGTGCCCGGGTCGCCATACCCCTCGGCCGCCCAGGTCAGGTCACCGATGTCTCGAACTGCGTGGTCTTCCTCGCCTCGGCTCTTTCGGCCTACCTCACCGGTACCACCCTGCACCCCGACGGCGGCACCTCGGCATCGGCGGGCTGGTTCAACTGGCCGGATACCGGTTGGGCCAATTACGCTCCGCTGCGCTATCTCCAGAGTTGATCGGGGTGATCGCGCGCAGACAGAACGCGGTCGTGCGATCGATATCGGCCGCGGTCGGCTCGACCCGGCGCCAGAGGAAATCGGTCAGACTGCCGACGGTCGCGTGCGCGACGAGCCCCGCATCGAATGCCGGGTCCTGGCTGCCCAATTCGGTGAAAGCGCCGTGCAGCAGTGTGGCGAGCCGATCGCTCGGCGTCGGCGACCCGCCATCGAGATCCGGTGCCGACCCGCCGGCATTCCACAGCACCGCCCTGGTCAATGTCGCCGTGGCCTCGGCCGCCTGGGACAGCACCGCCTCGACCCACCGGCGCACCTGGTCCTGCGGTGTCTCCGCCGTGCTCATTCGGTGGGCGGCATAACGCACCAGGCGCTCGGCGCCATCCTCGATGAGCGCGGATATGAGTGCGTCCTTCGACGGAAAGTGCCGGTAGAAGGCGTCATTGGATAGACCGGCGGCCGCGACGATATCGGCGACACGCGGTCGCGACGCGGTTCCGCTGGCGCGGATCACGGCCAGCGCGGCATCCAGCAGACGGCGCACCTCGTCGGCGTAGGTTGCCTCCCGTTTGGCGAGAGCCCGCGCTGCAATGCGGCCCACCACGTCAACCGCTGGACCTGCAGGGCTATTCTCGCTCACAAGAAGAGTATTCTCAGAATTAGGAGTCGGCGCAAATGCCCGAGCGTGTCCTCATCCTGCAGGGGGCGACGAACTTCCGCGATCTCGGTGGCTATCCGACCGTCGACGGCGGATACACCCGCTGGGGCATGGTCTATCGCTCCGACGCTCCGCACCGGCTCAGCATCGACGACCTCGCCATCATCGAACGCCTGGGGCTGCTCGTCGCCTATGACCTGCGCACCGACGAGGAGCGCGACCGCTCTCCCTCGGCCCTGCCCGCCACCGTGCGCCGCATATCGCTCACCATCGGCGGCACCGCCGCCCACACTCGGGCCAATGCCGAGATGATCCGGACCCGGCCCGCCGACATTCCCGACGACTTCCTCGCCGAAATGTATCGCCGGATGGCCGATTTCGACGCCGGAATATTCGGGCGGATCCTCACCGAGCTAGCCGATGCGGACGGTACACCGGCGCTGATCCATTGCACCGCGGGCAAGGACCGCACCGGCGTCGCCGCCGCATTACTGCTGGCGGCACTCGGGGTCGACGAGACGACGATTCTCGACGACTACGAACTCAGCGCCATTCACTTCACCGACCGGCGCCTGCCCCGCCTACTCGCCCGCCTTCCCGAGAATGTCGACCCCGCACGCTACCGCGCGGTGTTCGGTGCGCCGCGGCTGGCGATGGCCACCCTGCTCACCTCGCTTCGGGAACAACACGGGAGTGTCGAGGGCTACCTGTGTACCAGGGCCGGGCTATCGCCCTCGACTCTCATCGCACTGCGCGACCGGCTGGTCCAGTCAGCCGTTTCGTGACTGCGCCTGGTACCCGGCAACGAAGTCGGTGGCCTGCTTGTGCAGATGCCGCAACAGGATCTCCTGGTCATTTAGCGGGAACTCGGTGATCGCCCGTGATTCGAGCATGGTCTGCGTGGCCTCGAGGGTGTTGCAGTCCTGCAGGCCGAATTCCTTGAAGGTGAGCGCGGCCAGCTCCTGACGCAACCGGTCGGTGGCATTGCGCGCGGGGGCGAAATAGCAGGTGCCCTCGAAGATGTGCTTGTTGTAGGCGGTCGGCCAGTAGTGATACGTCAGGTACCAGCCCGGCGCCCACACGACGATCATGAAATTCGGGAAGAAGACGTAGGAGTCCAGGCCCCACGCCCGGTGCCGGGCGGGGTTGAGGCCGGGTGGCAGATTGTCCAGGGCGGGGATGTCCGGGCGATCCCAGGCGCCGAAATTGCCGCTGCGCAATACCCTTTCGATCGGCTTGACCATATTCAGGTCCTTCGGCGGGGCCATGCCGCCCCATGAGGACACCATGCCGTGCGGCCCGTCCAGCTCGTAGTGCAGCGCCTCGAAGCCGAAGTTCGACAGCTTCGACGACTCACCGGACACGTACTGCTTCGCGTGCAGGATGGGCGCGTGGTAGAACTCGGCGAAGGCGTCGATGTAGAGCTTCCAATTGCTGCCGACCTCGGCCCGGTACTTGTACACCTCGGTCATCTCCCCGAACGGGTAGCCCGCCAGACCCTCGGCGAACTTGCCGAGATAGTCGGTCAGCGGCGCGGCATCGTCATCGAGATTGACGAAGACGAAGCCCTCCCACACTTCGCAGCGCACCGGCTTCAGCCCGAACCGGTCCCTGTCGAAGTCGAAGAACTCCTGCTCCTGCTGCACGAAGGTGGCCTCGCCTTCGAGGCTGTAGCGCCAGGCGTGGTACTTACAGGTGAACTGTCGGCAGGTACCGGCCGTCTCCCGACCCGGATAGTCGTCCCAGACCAGCTTGTTGCCGCGATGGCGGCAGACATTGTGGAACGCGCGGATTTGCCGGTCGTTGTCCTTGACGATGATCAGCGACGTGTTCACCACCGCGAGCTCTTTGGTGAAGTAGCTGCCCTTGCGTGGAAGCTGTTCCACCCGACCGACATTCAGCCAGGTACGCGCGAAGATCGCTTTGCGCTCGAGCTCGTAGTGCTCGGGCGAGATCGAATCCTCGAACGACACCAGGCCGGTGCCCAGCTCTGGATAGTGCTCCGTCCACGACCCCTCCGCGGGCTTCGCGAAATGCGGCATCTGCAGCTCCCGTCAAATCGAATACCACGGCCAACGGGCCGCCGACACCAGGAAATGCTAGCCGTTCGTAAAGCAGATTGCTAGCCGTTCGTAAAGTAAACGCCTTGCCGATCGTCAAGTACAGTCTTAGCCATCACGATGAGTTCAGCGGAAGGGACGCCATGACTAGGGCAGATGTTTTCGCGCGTGAAGCCGACAGTCGGCAGCGCCTGATCGACGTCGCGGTAACACTTTTCATCCGGCACAGCTTCGCCGGGACCTCGCTGCAGATGATCGCCGATGAGCTCGGTTTCACCAAGGCCGCGATCTACTACCACTTCCGCACCCGGGAACAACTACTCCTCGCGGTGCTGCAACCACTGCTGCAACAACTCCGGTCGGTGATCGAGACCGCCGAACAGCAGCGCACCCCGCGCGCCCGCGCGGAGTCGATGCTGATCGGTTACGCCGAACTCGCCGCCGCGAGCCGATCGATCGCCGCCGTCGTGACCACCGATCCCAGCGTCATTCGGGTGGTGCGTCAGCAACCGGACTGGCGCAAGGTGATCGATCGACCTGTGGCACTACTGGCCGAGCTCACCCCGGGACCCGATGGTGTCATCGCAGCCACCGCGGTGCTGACGGGTCTAGCCGGTGCCGCGTCCGGCGCGCCGAGCGATGTCGATCAGGAGACGCTGAACCGTCAGCTACTCGACATCGGCCGCCGCATACTCGGACTGCGCAGACCGCGAGTCACATAACGCAGCACCATATTTCGGGCCACCGGCGGACTCCGCTCGTCGGCTATCGAACCTGTTCCGCCACCGACGTCGGCGCCTCGAAACCGCCGATCTCCTGCTCGAGCAGTTCGGCCAGCCGCAGCGGGGTGCGGTCCTCGAACATCGGGCCGATGAGCTGAACGCCCACCGGCAGGCCCTCGGGGGACCGGCCCGCCGGTATCGCGGTGGACGGGAGACCGGGCATGGTGGCCAGACCGGCCCAGACGAGCTGGTCGGCACCCGGGTAGGCCACTCCGTCGATGTCGATCCGCCGCTCTCCCAGATTGGGGTTGTGATCGTGCGGGAACGCGGGAGTCGGCGTGACCGGACAGACCACGGCATCGAACTCGGCGAAGAGTTGCCGCCAGCCTTGGCGGTGGCGCTCACGACTGATGTTGGCCTCGATCCAGTCGCGGTGGCTGAACACCGCGCCGCGCAACCGCGCCGCGTGGAGACTCTGGTCGTCCGCGTTCAGTCCGGCGGCGTGGTTCCGAATCTGCTCGTACCGCTCCACGGGATACATTGCGGCCAGGTTCGCCAGCAGCAACTGCGTGTAGAGCGTCGCGGCCTCGGTCAGATCGGGCAGCAACGTAGTTTGCCGTTCGACTCGGGCACCGCCGCCGACGAGCGCGTCGGCGACTCGGTGCACCGCCGCCCGCACAGCGGAGCTGGTGGCAATGAGCGGATGATCGTCGATGACCAGGACACGGAATTCGGAGAGCCGCTCATGGCGCGCGGCCGGAAGAGCCAGGTCGTATGCGACGCCGAGCGTCAGCGGGTCCGGGCCGGCCATCACGTCCAGCAGCAGTGTGAGGTCGCGGGCGGTGCGCGCCATCGGCCCGACGACGGCGAGGTCGCGCTCGGACGGCAGTGCCGGCGCGGGCGGTGGGACATGACCGCGGCTCGCCACCAGCCCGTATGACGTCTTATGCGCGTAGACGCCACAAAAATGCGCCGGCGTGCGCAGCGAACCACCGATATCGGAGCCGATCGACAGCGCGCCGAACCCACACGCGAGGGCCGCAGCTGATCCGCCGGAGGATCCGCCCGGCGTGCGGCCGAGATCCCACGGGTTGTTGGTGGTGCCGTAGATCTCGTTGAAGCTCTGCAGATCTCCCAGCATCAACGGCACATTGGTCTTACCGAGCAGCACCGCGCCCGCGGCCTTCAGTCGCGACACCTGTACCGCGTCCTCGGCAGGCACGTAGTTCCGCTGCTGCGGTATGCCCCAGGTCGTGGGCAGCCCGGCCATGTTGTAGGACTCTTTGACCGTCACCGGAATACCGAGCAGCGGCCGGTCCTCGCCGCGGGCACGCGCCTCGTCGGCACCGCGCGCGGCGGCCCGCGCACGGTCGAAGTCCGGCACGCAGATCGCGTTGATCGCCTTGTCGTCGCGCTCGATCCGGGCGATCGCCTCGTCGGTCAGTTCCACCGAGGTCACCTCACCGGCGCGCAACGCAGCTGCGAGTTCTTCGGCCGACCGCAAACTCCACTCCATCAGACCGACCCTACCGGCCGCCGCATCCACTGAACCCGGTCCTGCACGAATCGTGTACTGACGCTTGACTTTCCGCAGTCCGCTCAGCGCTGGTCGTGCCGCCGCGCGGAGGGAAATAGGCGCTCGACAGCGGAGACGACCGCCGCTCATTTCGCTCTCGCGGTCCGATCGAATGAGCCAGCTCCGGCTGTCTTGCCCATGACATCACCAGCTGATCGACGAAAGCAGAACATCCGACGGCATCCACAGACTCGGCCTGGATCTGAAACGCCCCCCATCATGTCCTCGAAACTGTCCTGCGACCGATCACCCGCTGGCTGTGCGCGGCCGCCACCACGAATTCAGTTGTATTACATACAAATTCGACAGAATCGCACGATGCTGCCCGGCACCGGCTCCGCCACCCGAACCCGATCGTGATCAGGTCACCGGCCTGGTCACGATCTACGGCTGGAGTCTAGGCTCCCGGCATGAGCACGGCGCAAACAGAGAACGGCCGCGCGGGGAACCGACGATTGGGGTCACGGCTTCGCAGGCATCTTCTGCTTGTCTGCACCGTCGTGGCCTGCCTCGGGATACTCGTTTCGGCGAGCAAGCCGGCGAGCGCCGAGCTGATGTCGTTGTCGCCGTTGCTGATCCTCGGGGGGACATTCGTGGTGGTTGTGGTGTTGTGCGTGGTCATCGTCTACCCGATCCTGGCAGTCCGATCCCGGCGGCTTCGGGTACCTGAGCTCAGCCCCCTCGCTGCTCCCGCACTGATAGTCGCGCTCACGGCCATTCTATGGAGCGCAGACCTGCCAATGGCTGTGCGCTGGCACTTCTCGGCGCACGCCTTCGACGATGCGGCACAGCAGGTGAGTGCCGGGATCGATCCACGGACGTTCGAAGGTGACCGCCTCGGCCTTTATCGCATTCGCGGTGGGGAACCCCTCGGCGATCGCGGCGTGGAACGCCGCAACGACGGCATCTACTTCAGGACTGGCCCGATGGCGGCCCATTGCTCGATGGGAAGTGGCTTCGCCAATCTTCCTGGCCACCGGCCCGCGACAGGCGCATCCCATCACCTCAGCGGCGACTGGTATTGGTTCTGTTTCACCAGCGCGTTCGTAGTGCCCGACCACCCCATCGGAGAACCGCACTAGCCGGTGACGAAACCGCTAGCCTGAAGCGACGAAGGTGACAACAACACCACCGCGGGCTAAATGCACGGTACGCAGCCAGTCAGGGAAGGCGAGTATTCGCCGAACCCGCACGCTTGGTCACGCGATCTTTCAAACCTGCACGGCGGCAAGCATGTTCGGGCATCTCGGCGGACCCGTCCGTGTTCGGCGTCAGCGCTTCATTTGCCCCGCCATCGCCATCAGCGCATCGCGCCGCGACATCGAGAGGAGTGTCTCGAATGTCGCCCTAAGAGAATGATATTCTCACAGTCAGGAAGTGGAGCTTCAGTAGCTCTCACATAGAGCTTCTCCCATATCTTCCGAGCGGCCACCAGTGGGAGCCATATGCTGAGCAGCGATACGCAGGCGGGCATCGCCGCACCTGCATGGACCCAGGCGGAACTACAGCGCCTGATGGATGTCCAGCCGTGCGGCGACGGCCGATATCTGGCCCCCGCCCACGGTCCGACGGCCCGGGATGTGGTCGAAGCCGGACAAATGCTCGGCGACGCGGTGGTGGCAGCGGCCACACATGTACCGCACCAACGCGTTACCTCGGCATCGATGATCTTCTCGCGCGCGGCCGCACATACGGCTCCGCTGGATATCGAGGTCGATGTGGTGCGATCGGGGCGCACCTTCACCACCGCTCAGGTCACCATTCGCCAGCACGATTCACCGCGCTGCGCCGGGATCGTTCTGCTCGATTCAGGTGCGCCCGACCTGGTTCGCTCGACGGCCCCGATGCCGCGGGTCGATCCGCCGGATCGGCTGCGCCCACTCGCGATTCCGGGCACGGAGGTGGACGGCCGCGACATGCGGGTGGTCGACGACGCCTACGACCCGAATCCGAATTTGGTCGGTCCGCCGGAGTTGTTCGTCTGGACGCGGTTTCGCGAACCACCGGAGCAGGACTACCTGCACGCCGCGCTGCTGACCCACTCCTGCACCCACTGGACAGTGGCGGCAGCGCTGCGCCCGCACGCGGGTGTCGGTGAGGCGATGGCACATCGGTCGATCTCGACCGGAATCACGATGGCCACCATCACCTTCCACGACGACGTCGACGTGACCCAGTGGCTGCTGTACGCCACCCGCGTCACCTACGCTGGGCGCGGTCACGCGCAGAGCGAAGGCCGAGTGTATACCGACGACGGGGCCATGGTCGCCTCCTACAGCGTGCACGCGATGGTGCGTGGCCTCGAACCTCGCGCCAAGAACTCCGACACTCTGCTCTGACCTACAGGAGACCGCTTGGAACCATCGGGCTATCTCGGCCGGCCGGATTATCGTGTCGATATCCGGCGCATCCGCAATCTGGTCCGTGTCACCGACGGCGACCGGATATTCGGCGAGTCGACCGCGAGTCTGCTTGTCGCGGAACAGGATCACGGCATCGTGTTCTACCTGCCCGCGCCGGATGTGCGGTTCGACCTGCTAGTCCCCGACGAGCTGACCTCGCGCTGTCCGTTCAAGGGTACCGCGCGGTACTGGCGTGCGGCTGATCGTCCGGATCCGATCGCTTGGGAATACGACCAGCCCTATCGCGAGGTCGCGATATTGAGTGGCCATATCGGTTTCTATCAGGATCGGGTCCGCGTCGAGGTCGGCGTGGCGATTCCCACGGTCAGTCGGTAGGCCGGTCGTCCGGCTGGTCGGGCTCGGTTCCCTGAGCAGCGCTCGGTGCCGCAACGGGAGGAGTCCGGCGACGAAGCCGACCAGGGGCCCATAGGCCGATGGCGAGGGCGGCGGCCAGGGTCACGGTGCCGAGGATGGCCGCTGCTCGGCGGACACCGTGCACGAATGCGGCCTTGGCCGCGTCGGCGAGCGGTTGGGCTTGCGGGCCCAAGTGCTCGGCCACGGCGAGTGCGCCGACCAGTGAACCGGAGACCGGACCGCGTAGCTGTTGCGGGAGCATCGGCAGGATCGTCTCGATCCGCTGGCTGTAGCCCGCGGCGAGAATGCTTCCGGCCAAGGCTATTCCGATCGCGGCGCCGACCTCGCGCGATACGTCGTTCACGGCCGCCGCGATGCCGTGCTGGTCGGCAGACACACCCGCCATGATCGCGGCCGTTGCCGGCGCCGCCGACAGGCTGATGCCGAGACTGACGATCAGCAGCGGCCAGACGACATCGAAATAGCTGCCATCGACCGACAATCGGGCGACCGCCAGGAGCCCGACGCCCAATAGCGAGAGGCCGCACAGGGTTTGCAGCCGCAATCCGAATCGCTCGGCGAGCCACGGCGAGATGGGCGAGATGGTCACGAAGGGAATCATCATCGGCGCCATGGCCAAGGCCGAGATCAGCGGACGGTAGCCGAGAATCAGCTGCAGGAACTGCACGACAAGCATGAACATACCGAACGAGACCAGGAACTGGATCGCGACGGAGGCGGTCCCGGTGCCGAATCGACGATCGGCGAACAACCGGACGTCGAGCAGCGGATGCGCCACCCGCAATTCGATCAGCGCGAATGCCGCGAGCGACACGATGCCACCGACGGCGGCACCGATCACCAACGGATGCGACCAGCCGAGCCGCGGCGTCTCGGTGGCCGCCGCCACGATCATGCCGACGCCGATTGCCGAGGTCACCGTGCCCCACGGGTCGAAACCGGGCCGCGCCGATGCGATCGATTCGGGGATGACGCAGCCGGTGGCGGCAAGCAGCGCGCTGCATGCGCTCATCGCCGCCATGATCGAAACCCAGGTCCAGAACTGCAACAGCAGGCCGGAGACGAGAATCCCGCCCACCGCACCCATACCCACGGAACCGGCCCACATACCGACGGCGACGCCGCGCCGGCCTTCCGGCAATCCGGCGGTGAGCAGCGACAGCGTCGACGGCATCACCAGCGCGGCGCCGACCCCGGCCGCCGAACGAGCCGCGATCAGCCATATCGGACCGTCGAACAGCATTGGTACAGCGGAAAACAGCGCGAACACCCCGAGACCGATAAGCAGCATCCTGCGGCGTCCATACCGGTCCCCCAATGCGCCGCCGGGCAGCACCAGACAGGCCAGTGCGAGGGTGTAGCCGTCCACGATCCAGGTCAGCTGCTGCTGGGTGGCGCCGGTGGCCGCGGCGATCTCGGGCAACGCGGTGTAGAGCGCGGCCATCGAAGCGACGACCAGCGCCACCGCGGCACACGACAGCATCAGCGCCCACCGCTGCATGACGGACAACCGTGTCGCGGTGGAGTCCATGTCCTGCCTTACTTGAGCATCATGCCGCCGTCGACCGGTAATGCCACCCCGGTGATATAGCGGGCCTCGTCGGACGCCAGGAACAGCACGGCGTTGCTGATATCTTCCGGCTCCACCCAGGCGATCGGCAGCACGTGGAACATCTGCGCGACGGGGATGAAGTCGTCGACGGTCGGATTCTCCAGATCCGGTCGGAACATGCGGTAGGTGGGCTCGTTGAGCAGCATCGGCGTCGCCACATTCGTGGGGCAGATCGAGTTGACGCGAATGTTCTTGTCCCCCACCTCCATTGCCAGTGAGCGCATGATGCCGATGACACCGTGCTTGGCGGTGGCGTAGTGGCCGATATTCGGGACGGCGCGCAGGCCGCCGATCGAGCTGGTGAGCACGATCGACCCGCCGCGACCGCCCGCGATGATGTGCGGCACCGAGACCCGGGTGGTCATCCAGACGCCGGTCATATTGACATCGATCATGTCGCGCCAGGTCTGTTCGCTCATCTTGTCCATCGAGGCGCCATCGCTGGCCAACCCGGCATTGGCCACCACGATGTCCAGGCGACCGAGTTGTGCGACACCGTCGTCGACCACGGCCTGCATGGTCTCCAGATCGCGCACATCGGCCTCGACGGCGATGATGCGACGACCGGTCGCCTCGACCAGCGCGACCGTTTCGGCCAGGTCGTCCGGTGTCGACATCGGAATGGTGACACCGTCGAGCTGCTTACAGACATCGACGGCGATGATGTCGGCGCCCTCCTGGGCCATTTTCACGGCGTGGCTGCGTCCCTGACCGCGCGCTGCACCCGTGATGAAGGCGACCTTGCCCTCTACTCGTCCGGTCATCGGTATCACTCCCTGGGTCCATGGCCGTCGGCCCGGTGCCGACGGCGGAGCAAAAGCAGAACGGTCGCCAGCACGGCGGCAACGGCTATCGCGCCGTAGCGCGCCGCACCGCTCATACCGCTGGCGGCGAGCAGGTCGATCGGCGCGGCGGACACCCGAGGCTCGGCGACCACATCGGACTCGGCGCTGCGCTCGACTTGCCCATCGGCCGAAGCGGATTCGGGCTCGGTGGTCGCCCCGGCGGTGATCTCGGCCGCGAGATTGGTGGCGAACGTTCCGATGAGCGTGCCCGCGACCTCGGCGAGCGCGCCTCGGCCGAATTGGGCCGGTTTACCCGTTACAGCCAGGTCGGTTTCGACGAAAACATCTGTCACGCCCGCGGATTCGACGAGCCGGCAGGTGATCGTCGCCTTCGCGGTGCCGTTGCCGCGCGCCTCTCGCCCGCCGCCCTCCAGCACCGCGATCCCGGCCGCCTCGTCCTGAGAAGCGATCTTGATGGCGCCGGTATAGGACAGGGTGACCGGACCGAGTTTGACCTTGATCTTGCCGCGGTAGTCGTCGCCGTCGCGCCCGGTGATGGCGGCTCCGGGGACGCAGGGGGCGATCCGCTCGAGGTCGAGCAGCACCCGCCAGGCTTGTGCGGCGGGGGCGGGAATACTGAAAGTGTTCTCGAACTTCATGCGGACTCCTTCGCGATCGATTCCGCAGCCGCACGAACGGCCTTCACAATCCCCTGATAACCAGTGCAGCGACACACATTGCCGGACAGCGCTTCTCGGATCTCCGCATCGGACGGGTCCGGACTCTCCTGCAGGAATGCGGTCACGCTGGTGATGAAACCCGGTGTGCAGAAACCACATTGGAGCCCGTGACAGTCTCGGAAGGCGGCCTGCACCGGAGACAATCGGCCGTCCGGCGATGCGATCCCCTCCACGGTCGTCACCTCCGCACCGTCGGCCTGCACGGCCAGGACCAGGCAGCCACGCACCGCCTGCCCGTCCAGCAATACCGTGCACGCACCACACACCCCGTGCTCGCAGCCCAGATGGGTCCCGGTCAGCCCGCATATTTCGCGCAGGTAGTCCGCCAGCGTCAGCCGAGGTGGCACCCGATGGCGCCGGGCACGCCCATTGACCCGCACCTCGATATCGACATCAGTCATTGCCAGCCTCCTCAACGGCGCGGCGCCAACCGCGCGCCACCATCACCGCCCCGACCCTTTTGCGGTAGTCGGCGGTGCCGTGCAGATCGGACGGCACCGCGTCCAACGGTTCCGTCGCCGCATATCCGACCTCTTCGGGAGCGACTTCGGCGATCGCGCGGCCGATCAGTTCCGTCTCGAGGGCGGTGGCCCTGCTCGGGGTCGGTCCGAGTCCGAACAGACCGATACCGCAACGGTCTATCCGGGAGTCGGCGTCGAGGCCGATGGTCACGACAGCACCCGCCAGCGCGAAATCGCCACTGCGGCGGGCGAATTCCTCGATCGCGAAACCGCACCGGCCGCGCCGCGCCGGAAAGACGATCCCGGTCAACAGTTCGTCGGCGGCCAGTTCGGTACTCCACATCCCGGTGAAGAAATCCGACGCGGACAGGGTGCGGCGTCCGCGCGGCGACTCGGCCTCGATTCGCGCGTCGAGAACCATGGCCACCGCCGGATATTCGGCCGCGGCGTCGGCGTGGGCGATCGAGCCGCCTATCGTGCCCCGGTTGCGGATCTGGGGATGACCGATCAGCGGGGTGGCCCGTGCCAGCAGTGGCACCGCCCGGTTGATCTCCGCGGACCGGCCGACCGCGGTGTGGGTGGTCCCCGCCCCGATCCACACCGAGTCGGCGCGCGACTCGATACCGCACAGTTGATCGATGCGGCGCACGTCGACCAGATGCTCGGGGACCGCCAACCGCAGTGCCAGCATCGGCACCAGGCTCTGCCCACCGGCGATGAGCTTCGCATCGTCACCGAGTTCGGCGAGCAGCTCGACGGCCGCCATGGTGGAGATCGGCGCGTGATATTCGAACGGCGCGGGTTTCATGCCGGCACCGTCCCGGTTAGATCGGCGCGCGCCTGGTCCACCAGTGCCACGATCGCGGCGGGCGAGAGCGGCAGGTGGGCGACCTCGACGCCGAACGGTGCGAGAGCATCGACCACGGCATTGATCACCGCGGGCGCGGACCCGATGGCACCCCCCTCACCGACACCCTTGAAACCGCCGGGGCCGGGGCTCGGTGTGTCGACATGTCCGACCTCGATGACGGGCACCTCGGTCGCCGTGGGCAGCAGGTAGTCCATGAAGGTCGTGCTGATCGGATTCCCGCTGTCGTCATAGGCGAGGTGCTCGTACAGCGCGCCGCCGATGCCCTGGACGGTGCCGCCGAAGATCTGGCCCTCCACCACATCCGGGTTGATCATCGGCCCGCAGTCCTCGCTGACGATGTAGCGCAGCAATGTCACCGCACCCGTTTCTATGTCGACCTCGCACGTGCATACATGGGTCGCGTTGGCCCAGATCATCATGTGCGGCGTCCGATATCGGCCGCTGGCCTCCAAGCCCGCGGGCACTCCCGGCGGCAGGTCGTATCCGTTGAAGTAGGCGATATCCGCTATCTCGGCCAGCGTCATCGCCACATCGGGCACGCCACGGACCTGCGCCCGTCCACGCGTCAACTCCACATCCTCGACGGGCACGCCCAGCTTGTGCGCGGCGATCGCCACCATCCGCTCACGCAGTACGGCGGCCGTCTCCGCGATCGCACCGGCCAGCATGGAACCCGACCGGCTGCCGCCGGTGCCGCCGCCGAACGGTGTCAGTGCGGTATCACCCTGAATCGTGTGGACATCGGCGATGTCCACACCGAGCGCATCGGCGGTCAGCTGAACCACGGTGGTTTCCAGGCTGTTTCCCGACGATCCGCCCGACACATACACATTGACCTTCCCGGAGGGTTCGATCCGAATGGTCGCGCCTTCGGTGCTGTGCAGCGGCGTGCCGCCGGTGGTCGGTTCGAGGTAGGTACAGGTACCGACTCCGAGATAGCGTCCTTCGGCCCGGGCGCTGCGCTGCTCGTCACGGAAGGCGTCGTAGTCGAGCATCGCCAGTGCCTGCTCGAACGTCTCGGACGGCGACACATCGGAATACGGCATGCCATTGGGGTTGAATGTCGGAAACTCGTCCTGTCGCAACATATTTCGTCGTCTCAATGTCACCGGGTCCATCCCCATCCGGCGCGCCGCGGTATCCAGCAGCACCTCGCGGGCCACCGACTCGAACTGCCAGGGACCGCGATAGGCGACCCGCCCCACGGTGTTCGAATACATGAGCCGCACATCGAATGTCGCGGCAGGCACCCGGTACGGTCCCGGGAACAGCATCCCGACCGGGATGGCGGCTGTCAGCGGTGACGGGGTCGGATACGCGCCGACATTCTGCACGTAGTCGATGGCGGCGGCGAGGATGGTGCCGTCCGCATCGAAGGCCATGCGGGCGTCACCGTGTTCGTGCCGTGCCATGCCGCCCGCCATCAGGTTTTCCTGCCGGTCCTCGATCCATTTCAGCGCCACCGGCAGCTTGCGGGCGGCCAGCACGATGCAGACGTCTTCGCGCAACGGCGCGGCCTTCAGCCCGAAGCCGCCGCCGGTATCGCGCATGATGACCCGCACCGAATGTTCGGCGATGCCGAGCAGTCGCGCGCAGAAGCCGCGGATCTCGTGCGGCACCTGGGTGGATGCCCAGACCGTCAGCTCCCCGCTCGGCGCCCACCATTGCGCGATCAAGCCCCGCGTCTCCATCGGCACCGGCGCGTACGCCTGCTGAAAGACCTGCTGCCGCACCACATATGCGGCCGAATCGAAGATCGGGTCGAGCTCTGCGGCAGGACGCCCGCTCAGCGCGCCGGCCAGGTTGCCCGGACACTGCGCATGGACCAGTTCGGTGGCTTCGTGTGCCGTGCGATAGTCGACGACCGGCTCGAGCGGTTCGTAGTCGACGACCACCAACTCGACCGCGTCCTCGGCCACATACCGATCGATGGCGACCACCAGGGCGACCGGATCACCGACGAACCGCACCTCGCCCTCGGCCAGCGGCGGCCGCGGCACCGGCGGCAGCCCGGGGGCGTCCAGCGAGTACGAGAACTGGTGCACGTCCGGATTCAGGTCGGCCGCCGTGAACACGGCATACACTCCGTCGAGCGCCGCGGCCTCCGCGGTATCGATGCCGACGATGCGACCACGCGGGATCGGACTTCGCACGAAGCAGGCGTGCAGCATGCCCGGCCGATGCACATCGTCGACGAAACTGCCCGCGCCGGTCACCAACCGGAGGTCTTCGACCCTGGGCACTCGGGTGCCGACGAATCCGGCCGGCGGCGCTTCCGCCACCTGACGAATCCCGATATCTGTCATCAGGCGGGCCTCCCATTCACTGTGCGCAGCGTTTCCGCCACCACCGGGTAAATGGTGTCCGGAAACGCTCTGCCGGAAGAAATATGCACTATAGCGATGAAAATCTGGGAGCAGGGAAAAAGGGCATCGCAATCCGTTCGAACCAACGCGATCCGGCACCACTCGGAGCCACTCATCGCTGCTGAGGAATTGTCTAGCACCGCATCTGTAACGGTGTCAAGAGTGCAATATGACTTGAATGAGAATTATGATCTCCTGTCGGGCACTTATGATTCTTCCACCTGCACCTGCCATCGCGCAATGTCGTCGAGAGGGTCGATCATGCGGGAACTGACCGCGTCATTACTGCGCTGGCATGCGACCGATACGCAATACGCGGTCGCGACCGTCGTCGGCGTGACCGGAAGCGCTCCCAGACCGATCGGCGCCGCGCTCGCGGTCGATGCCGCCGGGACCGTCCTCGGCAGCATCTCGGGCGGCTGCGTCGAGGCCGCCGCATACGAACTGTGCCGCCAAGTCCTGCTATCGGGCACGCCGATGCGGGCGAGCTACGGTTACGACGACTCCGACGCCTTCGCCATCGGCCTGACCTGCGGCGGCACCATGGATATCTTCGTCCATCGGGTGCGCGCGGCCGACTATCCGATCGTGGAAGCAGCGCTGCGCCCACCCGGCCCCGTGGCGCTGGTCCGCGATCTGGACAGCGGGGCCATGACCACGGTCGATCCGAGCCGCACCGTCGGAGCACGTTTGGACGACGCTGTCGTCGCCGAGGTCCGCGCCATGTTGGACATCGGCGCCACCGGTGTGCGCACGATCAGCTGCGACGCAGGGGAATCGACGCTTTTCGTCGAGTCCTTCGCGCCGCCACCACGGATGATCGTCTGCGGGGCAACCGATTTCGCCGCGGCGGTGTGCCGGGTGGGCAGCTTGCTCGGCTATCGGGTCACACTGTGTGACGCCCGCGCGATATTCGCGACGCGAGATCGTTTTCCTGATGCCGACGAGGTCGTCGTCGGCTGGCCGCACCGATACCTCGCGGACACCCCGATCGACGCCAGAACCGTGGTGTGCGTGCTGACCCACGACCCGAAATTCGATATCCCACTACTGGAGATCGCATTGCGCCTGCCGCTGGCCTACGTGGGCGCCATGGGTTCGCGCCGTGCCGACGCCGAGCGCCGAACCCGGTTGCGCGCGGCCGGCCTCACCGACGCCGAGCTGGCCCGCCTGCACTCTCCCATCGGCCTGGACCTGGGTGGACGGACCGCCGCCGAGACAGCGGTCGCCATCGGAGCCGAAGTCGTCGCGGTCCGGCGCGGCGGGTCGACCCGACCGCTGCATGCCACCGATCGGCCGATCCATCCCGCCGAAAGCGTTCCCCCGAGTCAGTAACACGGTTACCATGGTAACCGTGTTACAGTTCTCGCGTGAGTCGGACAGCAGCACGGATTCCGTCGAAGAAGATCATCAAAACCGTGCTCGCACTGCTACAGACCGATGGCTACGACGCCGTTCAGCTGCGCGAGGTAGCGCGGCGCGCCCATGTATCGCTCGCGACGGTTTACAAGCTGTTTCCCACCCGGGACGCGTTGATCATCGCCGCGGTCCACGAGTGGATGGCGACCAACACCTATCCCGACATCGCACCGCCCACCCCCGAGGAATCGATCGCCGACGGCGTGATTCGCGTGCTGCGACACGTGTTCGAACCGTGGGAGCGCAATCCGACGATGCTCGAGGCGTTCCACCGGGCCCACTCCGCCCCGGGCGGTGCGCGCCTGAGCGTCGACGGGTTCGCCGCCGTCCTACCGGTAGCCGGACAGATCCTCGACGGTGCCGATCCCGAGTACCTCGAGGACATCGGACTGATACTGACCAACGTGATCTACGCCCTGATCGCGCGGGTCGCCGACAAGACCCTCGAAATCGACGAGATCCTGCCGACACTCGAGCGCGCCGTGCGGCGCCTCACCGCGGACAACACGGACCAGGACCGGGCCGTCCGCGAGCGGCGCAGTGCCACCGACCAGCGGCAGCCATTGGTACTGGATCCATCGGTCACCGCACCTTTCGTCCGGGAACGACCCCGGGACACCGACGCGTCGGCACGAGACGCCGCCGCACATCGACCGAACGCGGGCTAGCAGGTCCCGAGCGCAGCCATACCGTCTGCAGGGTCGCCACGACACCGCGGCCGGGCGACAACGGGGGGTGGTATTTCTGATCGGAAATCCGATCGTTCAACAGAAATAGAATTACGGTGGACGGGTGACCGAAATTTTCGGTTCCCTGATTCGACGCACCCTCCGATTATCATGCGGTGAAGGTGCATTCCAGCGCGCCGAAAAAAGGAATCGGCAGCCGCGGAAAATATTTGCTCGCACCTATTGACCCGACCTGTGACCGCGCGCACAATCATCGGCGTAGCAAATCGGATCGGAAACTAGGATTCGATTTCGAGCAGCTTTTCTCCGCATACGCTGCCGCCATAATCCCACGAAAGTGATTTCGCGATCGATGTTGATCCCGCACACTCCCGCGCCCGCCGAACCCGGGCTACCTCACCATGCGGTGGCAAATGGAATTGTGACAATTCACTTGGACGGTGCCACGACGGCACAGCCCGGCCGAGCCGGCGATACCGTGCTCGAAACCGCACGCCGGGCCGGACTGACACCACCGTTCTCCTGCGAGGCAGGCAACTGCGGAACTTGTATGGCCACCCTCGTCGACGGGCAGGTCGTGATGAAGGTGAACGACGCGCTGACCGACGACGACGTCGCGGCCGGCTACATCCTCACCTGCCAGGCCGTTCCGCAGACCACCTCGATCACCGTGGAATACCCATAATCTCCCGACCCAGGAGCCGACGATGACCGATTTCGACACCATCGACTACTTCACCGATCCGGCACTCGTGCCCGATCCCTATCCGTACTACGACCACCTGCGCGCCAAGTGCCCGGTGACGCGCGAGCCGCACTACAACGTGCTCGCGGTGACCGGATACGAGGAGGTTGCCCAGGTCATGCGCGACGCCGAGACCTTCTCCTCGTGCATCGCGGTCGGCGGCCCGTTCCCACCGCTGCCGTTCGAGCCCGTGGGCGACGACATCAACGCGCAGATCGAGGCGCACCGCACCCAGCTGCCCATGTACGAGCACATGGTCACGATGGATCCGCCGGAGCACACCTACGCCCGGTCGGTGCTGAACCGGCTGTTGACACCGGCGCGGCTGAAGGAGAACGAGGAGTTCATGTGGCGGCTGGCCGACCGCCAGCTCGACGAATTCCTGGCCAACGGCCGCTCCGAATTCGTCGCCGAGTACGCGAAACCGTTCTCGCTCTTGGTGATCGCCGACCTGCTCGGCGTGCCGGAGCAGGACCACCAGGAGTTCCGGGTCGTGCTCGGTGCCGACCGGCCCGGCAGCCAGGTCGGTGCGCTGGACAAGGTGTCGGTCGGCACGAATCCCTTGGAGTGGCTCGACGAAAAATTCAGCGCCTATATCAGCGATCGGCGACGCGAGCCGCGCGACGATGTGCTGACCGCACTGGCGCTGGCGAAATATCCGGATGGCTCGACCCCCGAGATCATCGATGTGGTCCGTTCGGCGACCTTCGTATTCGGCGCGGGCCAGGAGACGACCGCCAAGCTGCTCGCGGCCGCCGTGCGGGTACTCGGTGACGATCCGGAGCTGCAGCAGACGCTGCGTGCCGATCGCAGCCGCATCCCGGTATTCATCGAGGAGACGCTGCGCATGCACGCCCCGGTCAAGAGCGGCTTCCGGCTCGCGCGCCGCAACACCGAGGTCGGCGGGGTGGACGTACCGGCCGGATCCACGCTCATGGTCTGCCCCGGCGCAGCCAACCGCGACCCGAGCCGGTTCGAGAGCCCGCACGAGTTCCGGATGGATCGCGCGAACTTCCGCGAGCACATGGCCTTCGGCCGTGGTGTGCACTCCTGCCCCGGCGGTCCGCTGGCGCGAGTGGAGGGTCGGGTATCGCTCGAACGCATCCTGGATCGGATGCTGGACATCACGATCGATGCCGACGAGCACGGTCCCGCGGACGACCGCCGCTACCGCTACGAACCCACCTACATCCTGCGTGGGCTCACCGATCTACACATCCGATTCACGCCACGAGACGACGCCGCGCCGCGAGAGTGAGTTGAATTTCGTGTCGATCATGTTCGAACCCGACGGCCGAGGGCCCTCCTCGGTTCGCCTGCTGGTGACCGGTGTCTGCTGCATCGTCGTCATCGCGGCCGCCGCCACCGTGATGGTCGCGAATTCCCGTGGGGCACTTCGCAAGACCGTGACGGTGACCGCCGTCATGGCCAATGTGGGCGATGGGCTGCCCACCAAGTCGGATGTGAAATTCCAAGGGGTTCGGGTCGGGTTCGTGACGGCGGTGACGCCGGCCGCCGAAACCGGCATGAACGATGTCCGAATCGAGCTGACTCCGCACTTCGCCCAGGCGATTCCGGGCACGGTGACCGCGCGGGTGGTGCCGAGCAACGTATTCGCGGTGCCCTCGGTGCAACTCGTCTACAACGGTGCGGCGCCGCCGCTGGGTTCAGGTGCCCGGATCAGCCAGGATCACAGCCTGGCGACCGTGCGCCTGCAGACCTCGCTCGATCAGCTGCGGCGGATCATCGCCGCGGTCGGTCGGGAGGACACCGACAACGCGGTCGGCATGTTGGCGACTCTCGCCGAAGCCACCGAGGGGCGCGGCGCCGGCATCGAGAATGCGGCGGCACGGCTGCGCGATATCGTCGTCGAACTGGACAAGGTCGTCTCCGTGAACGCTGCGCCGTCCACGCTCGACTCGCTCTCGGCCGCGATGCGTGAAATCCAGTCGACGGCACCGGATCTGCTCGACGCCATGCACCACGCGATAGTGCCGCTGCAGACGGTCGCTGAGCAGCGCGCGAAACTCACCGCGCTGCTGTCCGGCGGCCTGCACACGCTCGGGACCGTCGGTACGGCACTCGACAACAACACCGACAAGATCCTCGATATCACCACGCATATGTCACCGGCCCTCGGAGCATTCGGTGACGGTGCGAGCAATTTTCCGCAGATCAGTGTTTCGCTCACGCGAATGATCACCCGCTTCACCGGATTATGGAATCCGCAGACTCAACGGCTTACCCCGCGCGTCATAGTGCAGCTGACACCGAACCGGCAGTACACGTCCGCGGACTGCCCTCGCTATGGCGAGCTGGCCGGTCCCAACTGCGCTAGCGGTCCAGCGACACCCGCCCCGACCGAGGGATTGCCGCCTGGCTTCGATCCGCGCCGCTTCCAACCACCGAACTCCTTGCTGAATAGCGATATCGGTCCGGTCGGCAGCACCGCCGAGCAGGAGCAGATCGCGAACATCCTCGGCGGCGAACCGAATGCCGCCGCGGACATCCTGTTCGGTCCACTGGCCCGCGGCGCCACCGTCTCGATCACGCCGGACCCGAACGGAGGTGACCGATGAACTACCGCGGATCACTGCTCGTGCTGATCGCCTTCCTGGTCAGTTCGGCGCTGCTCAGCTGGTCGGTCGCCGTCACCCTCGAACGCGGCATCAGCGGCGAGACCACTAGATACTCAGCACTATTCACGAATGTCTCCGGTCTGCGCGTCGGCGACGATGTCCGGATGGCCGGGGTGCGGGTAGGCCGGGTCGAATCGGTCGAGCTGGCGGGCTCGCTCGCGCGGGTCGGTTTCCGCATCCACAGCGATCAGGTACTGACCGGGAACACCACCGTATCGGTGACATATCAGAACCTGATCGGTCAGCGCTATCTCGGTGTGGCCATGGGCAACCATGGCGACCCGAACGTACTGAAGCCCGGTGCCCAAATTCCGGTCGACCATACCGAGCCGTCCTTCGATATCTCCAAGCTGCTCAACGGCTTCGAGCCGCTGTTCGGCACATTGGACCGGACCGCGGTCGACAACATCTCCGGAGCCCTGATCAAGGCGTTGCAAGGCGACAACGGCTCGATCACCACGTTGATCGCGGAGACGACCCGGCTGGCGAATTCGTTCGCCGGGCCGGACGAGGTGCTCGGACAGGTCATCTCGAATCTCGCCACCATCGTGGGCAATCTGGCCCAGCAGAGCGGAAATCTGGCCACGGTGATCGACCAGACGCGAGCCGTCTTCGAAGGCCTGCAACGACATCAGCGAGCATTGTTCGATTCCGTGGACCAGATCGCGACGGTGGTCGGCCGGGCATCGGAGATCGTGGCCGCCGACCAGCCCACCCTCGTCGAATTCCTGAATCGGGAACCCGGCTTCACCCAGCATTTCCTGGACAACAAGGCCAAGTTCGAGTACCTCGGCTACAACCTGCCAATGGTCCTCAAAGGGCTCGCCCGCATATCCCAGGCAGGCGGCTACATCGATGCCTACGTATGCGATGTGACCATATCGCTCGTCCCTGGCTTGACACCGCTGATTCCGGAGATAGTCGACGCGATAACCCCCGGCGGCAATGCCCAACACACCACGAAGTGCAGGTGAGCCGCATGCGTATTCCGTGGAATCCCAACGGCCGCAGGCGGATCGGGCGTTGGCTACTCGAAGACCTCAGCAGGCCCTGGCTCGGCTTCGCGGCGATAGCCCTACTGGTCGTGGCGGTCGTCGCCGCACTGGTCGTCAATTCGCTCGATATCGGTGAGCGACGGCTGGAGGCGGACTTCGCACAGGCCGCGCAGCTCGGTGCCGGCGATCAGGTAACCGTGGCGGGTGTGCCGGTCGGCCATGTGGTCGGCCTGCGGTTGGCCGACGACCACGTGACGGTCACATTGAGCATCGCCGACAATGTCACGCTCGGGCCGGCCACGACCGCGTCGATCAAGCTCACCACCTTGCTCGGCAATCGGTATCTCGAACTCGCACCGGCCGGTTCCGGTGCGCTGCCGAATGGCCGAATCCCCTTGGCACAGACCAATGTTCCCTACGATCTGCAGTCGGCCCTCGCCGACGCCACGACCAACTTCACCCAGGTCGATGCCGATAAGGTCGGCCAAGCGCTCACCGAACTGTCCACCCAGCTACAAGGGCTGCCGCAACTGATTCCGTCGGTGATGCAGAACGTCACCACCCTGTCGGGTGTGATCGCGGAACGACGCGGGCAGATCGGCACGCTGCTGACCAGCACGAGCCAACTGACCACGGTCATCGAGAATCAACGGGCCGGTCTCGGTGTGCTTTTCGACCAGGGCCGCGACCTGCTGCGGGAGGTGGCGGCCAAGCGGCAGGCCATTACCGCCCTCATCGCGGCCACCAGCAATGTGGTGCGGACACTGCAGCCGATCGTCGTGGACGATCAGCCCGAAATACAATCCCTTCTCGACAACCTCGGCCAGCTGGTGCAGATGCTCAGTCGGCACGACGACCTGCTGCGCAACATATTGCAGATCCTGCCGGTGCCCTGGCGCAGCTGGGCGGACCTGACCGGCTCCGGGCCGGAGCTGGATGCCAACGCGTCCTCGGGAGCGTTCGTCGACTCCTTCATGTGTGCATTGGTCGGCCGCGCAAAGATCCAGCTGCCCCCCTATTCGGAGGACTGTCGATGAGATCGTTATCACGTCCCGTCAAGCTGGTTCTCGTACTCGCCGCAACCGCGCTGATCGCCGGGGCAGCTGGTGCTCCGCTCGCCCGGCTGAACGAAACCATCACCGTGACAGCGCATTTCGAGAGCGCCGCCGGTGTCTTCGTCGGAAATCCGGTGGATGTGCTCGGCATGCGGATCGGTAAGGTGGACAGCGTCGAGCAACGCGGCTCATATGTCGAAGTGACGATGCGGGTGGACGCCTCGGTGCGGATTCCCACCGATGTCACGGCGGTGACCGTCTCGGATTCGGTGCTGACCGACCGGCACATCGAACTCACTCCGGTCTACCGCGGCGGACCGACCCTGGCGGACGGCGCGACGCTGGGTACCGACCGGACCAAGACCCCGGTCGAGTTCGACAGTCTGCTGGCGATGGCGGAGAAGCTGTCCACGTCACTACAAGGCGACGGGCAAGGCCACGGCCCGATCGCCGACGCGGTCGGTGTCGGCGCGGCGGTGGCGGCCGATAACGGCGAGGAGATCAAGGCCGCGCTGGACCAGCTGTCCCGAGCGCTGCGTCCGGGCGACGATCACGGCGCCGCCACCAAGAACGCGATCACCACTCTGGTGGCCAATCTGGACTCGCTGTCGGGCGCGGCCGCGCGCAACGACCAGACGATCCGCGAGTTCGGCACCGGGGTCCGCCAGCTGAGCGAGCTGCTCGCCCAGCAGAATCTCGGCACTGGCGACACCGGCGCGAAACTGAACGAAATCCTCATCCGAACAACCGATCTCATGCAGCGCAATCGCGGCGTGCTGTCGAGTACGGCCAGCGGAGCCAACGTCATCTTCCAGAGTCTGTCCGATTACAACCGCAATGTCGCCGAATTCATGGACCTGTTCCCGCTGGTCGTCGACAACGCCTATGCCGTGATCGATCAGAATGTGGGCGCGGGTCGGGTGCACGTGAATGTGGACAAGGTCGCCCTGGACGGACAGATGGTGAAGCAGGTGTGCAACCTGCTCGACCTGAAACAGCTCGGCTGCAACACCGGGAAGATGTCGGATATGGGGCCGGACTTCGGCATCGTGGCCATGCTGGCCGGAATCGCGGGTTTGCCGAAATGACTACCAGAAAAACAACATTCACCGCTGCCGCCATCGCCCTCCTGTCGACGGCACCGGTAAGCGGGTGTTCGGTCGGACTGGACCGGATGCCACTGCCAGCCCCATCGGTCGGATCGCACAGCTTCGCGCTGACGGCCACCTTCGCCAACGCCCTCAATCTCCCGACCAAGGCCAAGGTGAAGGTCGACGGCGCTGATGTCGGGGAGGTCGAGTCCATGACGGCCCGCGACTACGCCGCCGTCGTCACGCTGCGGATCCGATCCGAGGTCGAGCTCCCGGTCGGCACAACGGCCGAATTGCGTTCGGCCACACCGCTGGGCGATGTATTCGTCGCACTCAACCCACCACCGAATCCGGCTCCCGGCGCCGGTGCACTGCACGATGGGGACAGCATTGCACAATCGTCGACCTCGGCGGCGGCCACCATCGAGGAAGTGCTCACGCAGGCGGCATTGCTGGTCAACGGCGGCGTGATCCGCGATCTGACGAAGGTGATCAACGGTCTCGGCGCCGAATTCGGTGGCCGGGGCGACCGCATGGGCGAGCTGATCGCCCAGACGACCACATTGGTCCGGACCCTCGCGGCACGGTCGGACCAGATCCGGGCGGTCGTGCACGACACAGCAACCTTGACCGCCACCGTGGCCGCGCAACAGTCGGTGGTGAACGATGTAATGGCCGCAGCCAGTCCGGCGCTGGAGGTCGTGGCCGCCAGCACTCAGAACATCGTGGACCTCGCAGCGCAGTTGCATCGGATCGCCGACCAACTCGCGAAGTTTCCGTCCATCAACGGCACCGCAAAGCGCAGTCTGGTAACCGACATCAACAATCTCGCCGCCGGACTCAACACCGCAGCGACGGACCCCGACGCCAACCTCGACCCGCTGAATCACACCATGGCCATCGTCGGTGGCAAGGTAGCCAGCTCCACCGCGGCTACCGCCGACGCCGATATCTCTCAGATCGTGCTCGGAGCGGCACCCGATCCGAACTTCCCGGGTAATCCGGAAGCTCGGGTGCCCAGCCAGACCGACTGGGACAACTTCGCCGGTTCGTTGGCATACACGTTGGGCCGGTTGTACGGCCGAGTGATCGGACAGCGACGATGAAAAGCCAGGACCCGAATCGGCCCTTCGACGTCCGCCTGGAGTCGACGGCGAGCTCGGTCCTCGCGCTCGCCGACCGGTTGATCCGTCATCGACTCATCGTCTCGTTGATTGCCCTGATGGCCACGCTGATAGCGGGCGCGACGTATGTCGTATTCGGATCGCTCGCGCTGAATCCGTTCGCCTCCACCTATCAGATCCGGGTCCACCTGGCGCAGTCCGGTGGTCTGCTGCCCGACCGGGATGTCACCGTGCGCGGTGTCCGCGTCGGCCGGGTGTCTTCGGTCGATATCGAGGGCAGTGAAGTGGTCGCGGTCGCATCGATCGAGGCAGGCGCCAGGATCCCGGCCGACAGTGCGGTCCGGGTGGCGGGATTGTCGATGGCCGGTGAGCAGTACCTGGATTTCGTTCCGGCGAACTCCGGTGGACCGTATCTCGCCGGAGGCGCGGTCATCGGGAACGACCGAACCGCGGTACCGGTACAGCTGGCGCAGTTGCTCGGCGACCTCAACGGCACCATCGCACAACTCGATCCCGACAAACTGCGGGCGATCGTGCAGGAGTTGGGCGCGAGTTCGGCGGCGCCGGAGAAGCTGGCGGCGATCATCGATGGTGGCGCCTTCATGATCACGACACTGGGTGCGGTACTTCCGCAGACTGTCAGTCTGCTGCGTACCAGCGAGGTGGTGCTCGGCACCGCACGCGAGCTCGGACCAGCTCTCGCGACTACCGCGGCCGATCTCGAACGCATTGCCGCGGGCGTGAATTCGATGACGGGCGGGTTCCGAACCCTGCTCGACGCCGGGCCGGAGGCGCTGCGGACCATGGACCAGATCATCGCCGACAACTCCCCGACCATGGTCCAACTGCTCGGCAATCTGGCGACCGTGGCCCAGATGTCATACGTGCACGTACCCGCCATAAACAATCTGTTCTTCCCGACAAACCGCGCCGGGTCGACCGCGGACGCATTGGGCACCGCATTCCACGACGGCGGGATCTGGGCGATCGCCAACATCTATCCACGCAAGCAGTGCGATTACAACCTGCCGCGCCTGCCGATCACTGTCGCGAACCATCCCGAACCCTACTTGTACGCCTACTGCACCGACCCGGATCCGACGCTCGTGCCGCGCGGAGCCCGCAACGCGCCCCGTCCCCCAGGCGACGACACGGCGAACCCCCCGCCCGGAGTCGATCCGCTGGCGACCGCCGACCCGACACCGCAGGGTCCGCTATCGATCCCGACACCGATCGGCGGTGCACCCGTTCCGGCATATGTACCGCCGAAGTAGCAAACCAACAACGGAGGCCAGGAGGGTTCTATGAAGAAATCAGTGCTGGAGAAGGAAACCGCCACCGAGACAACCGATTCGGCCCCGGACACCGACGACTCGTCCGTGCACGAGAAGGAAACAGCCACTGAGACAACGGATTCGGACCCGGTGGCCGAGGACTCATCGGCCCACGCGGACGCCGCACCACCCTTCTGGCGGCGTCGTTGGGCACTTCGCGCCGCGGTCGGTGCGATCGCCATCGGCGCGGTGTCGGTCTCGGTGCTCGCCTGCGTACTCGGCTGGAAGCTGCACGACCGCAACGAGGTCGATGCCGCAGCCCAGCGGGCCGCAGCCACCGCGCAGACCTACGCGGTCACGTTGACCAGCATCGATTCCCAGAATATCGACCAGAATTTCGCTGCTGTCATCAATGGCGCGACCGGTGAATTCAAGGCCACCTACACCCAATCCAGTAACCAATTGAAGGCACTGCTGGTGGAGCACAAGGCGGTGAGCAAGGGACGCATCGTGGACTCCAGTATCAAGTCGGCGTCCAAGGACCGTGTCCAGGTAATGCTTTTCGTCGATCAGGAGGTCACCAACGCGCTGAGCCCCGATCCACGGATCGATCGCAGCCGGATGGTCATGACCATGGAACGGGTCGGCGGCAGCTGGCTGGCCAGCAAAGTGGATCTGGTGTGATGTGATCGATCAATCGTCCGCACCGTCGATCACCCGGATAAGGAACTGGGGCCGCGGTTATGTACACCGTCATCCGGTCGCCTCGCTGGATACCGTTGGTGCCCAGTTCATTCTGGGTGTCCGAGCCGTGCAGTATCTCGTAATCGACATCGCGACAGGCCGTTTCGCGTTCAAGGAGTTCGTGCGGCAGGCCGCTTTCATGATCAAAACCTCCTACCTGCCGACCGTCGCGGTCGCTTTGCCGATCAGCGCGACCCTCTCGATTCAATTCGGGTTGATCGCGGGTCAGGTCGGCGCGACTTCGCTGGCCGGTGCGGCCAGCGGTCTCGCGGTCATCCGCCAAGCCGCACCCGTGGTCACGGCGATGCTGCTTGCGGCGGCCGTCGGCTCGGCTATCTGCGCTGATCTGGGCTCACGCACGATCAGGGAAGAGATCGACGCACTCGAGGTCATGGGCGTCTCGGTGCTGCGCAAGCTGGTAGTGCCGCGGGTGGCCGCCGGGGTGCTGGTCGCGGTCGGACTGACCGGCCTCAGCGCCTTCGTCGGATTCCTGGCCGGATATCTGTTCAATGTCTACGTCCAGGGCGGTACACCCGGCAGCTTCATCGCCACCTTCTCCTCGTTCGCGCGCATCGGCGATATGTATCTGGCGGTGGTCAAGGCCGTGGTGTTCGGGCTCATCGTGACCGTCGTCGCCTGTCAGAAGGGATTGAGCACCAAGGGCGGTCCCGGCGGTGTCGCGAATTCGGTCAATGCCACCGTGGTGGCCTCGATCGTGCTGCTCATGGTGGTGAACGTGGGCTTCACCCAGATGTACACCATGCTCTTCCCGCGGCAGGCGCTCTGAGATGGCGGCACCGTACTATCCACTGCACTTCGGCAAGGTGCTCCGCGCCGCCGAGGCACCGCTGACCGGGGCCAAACGCCTCGGGCATATGGCCATATTCTTCCTGCGCGCGATCGCCTCCATCCCTGTTGTCCTGCGCCACTATCGCAGGGAACTACTACGCCTGATCTCCGACATCACCTGGGGCAACGGCTCACTCATCGTCGGCGGCGGCACGGCAGGCATCATTGTCGTACTCGGCGCGAGCGCGGGCGCGCTGGTGGGGATCGAGGGCTACAGCGCACTGAAATTGCTGGGCATCGGCCCGGCGACCGGTCTGGTCTCCGCCACCGCCTCGACCCGCGAACTGGCCCCGATCATGGCTTCCATCGCCTTCGCCTCCCAGGCGGGCTGCAGATTCACCGCTCAACTCGGCGCCATGCGCATCGCCGAGGAGATCGACGCGATGGAAACACTCGCCATCCGGTCCATCCCCTACCTGGTCACCACACGGCTCATGGCCTCGGTGGTCGCCATCGTCCCGCTCTATCTCATCTGTCTGGCAATGAATTTCGTCGCGGTCGAGTTCGCCATCGGCATCGCAGGCAGCCAATCCCCCGGCACCTACGACCACTACTTCCGCATGGTGCTCAGTGCGACCGATGTCGCGTATTCGCTGGCCAAGGCCGTCGTCTTCGTCGTGATCACGACAACCATCCAGTGCTACTTCGGCTATTACTCCGCGGGCGGACCGGTGGGCGTCGGCATTGCCGCCGGTCGTGCGATGCGCGCCAGCATCACCGTCATGATCTGCGTCAACCTGCTGATGACGCTGGCACTTTGGGGATTCGATTCGGGAGCGCGAATCAGCGGCTGAGCGCACCGCCGGACTACACGCCTCCGGTGGTGGAAGGGAAATAGCGGATCAGGCGTCGGCGAGTGCTCGCAGCACCGCGTCGGCCAATTCGGGTCGGCAGATCAGTAGGTCGGGCAGGTAGGGATCGGGGCGGTTATAACGCAACGGTGTTCCGTCGAGGCGGGATACGTGCAGCCCGGCGGACGCGGCGACGGCGACCGGGGCACACGAATCCCATTCGTATTGGCCGCCGGAATGGGCGTAGACGTCGGCGGCACCACGGACGACGGCCATCGCCTTCGCCCCCGCCGACCCCATCGGGACCGGCGTCGCCGACAGCGCATCCGTCAGCTGTTTCACCTGTTCGGAGCGCCTGCTGCGGGATACGGCCACCCGAATGGGTCCGGGCACGGCGGGTGCGAGCTCGGGTGGTTGCCCGGTGTGCAGGACCAATCCCGCGGCAGGCAGCGCCACCGCACCGGTGACCGGGTGGCCGTCCACCGCGAGGGCGACGTGCACCGCCCAGTCCTGCCGGGGCGGCTCACCGTATTCGCGGGTGCCGTCGAGCGGGTCGACGATCCACACGCGCGAATGTTCCACGCGTGCAGGGTCGTCGGGACTTTCCTCGGACAGTACGGCGTCGCCGGGCCTGGCCTGCCGCAGCCGATCCAGCAGTAGGGTATTGGCCTGCCGGTCCCCGGCCGCGCCGCCTTGTGATCGGATGGCGAGCAGTAGCTTTCCGGCCGCCTCGGCAAGGGTGGCGGCGAGATCGTGGTCGTCCATGGCTATCCCTCGACGGCGGGGGTGAGTACTCCGGCCCGGCGCAGGTGTTCGATCACCTGGTCGGCCAGTTCGTCCGGGGTCTGCGTGCCGCCGGCATCCAGGTGCAGTTCGGGCGAGGCCGGCGTCTCGTACGGTGAGTCGATTCCGGTGAAGTTCACCAGTTCACCACGACGAGCCTTGGCATACAAGCCTTTTCGGTCGCGGGCTTCGACCACCTCCAGTCGAGCGTCGACATGCACCTCGAAGAACTCGCCGGCTCCGATACGCTCGCGCGCTCGCCGGCGTTCAGCCGCGAACGGCGCGATGAACGAGGCCAGCACGATGAGACCGGCATCGGCGAGCAACCGTGCGACCTCCACAACGCGACGGATGTTTTCCACGCGGTCGGCGTCGGTGAAGCCCAGATCGGCGTTGAGGCCGTGCCGGACATTGTCGCCGTCGAGCAGGTAGGTGTGGAATCCCTGCTCGTGCAAACGCTTTTCGACCAGATCGGCGATGGTGGACTTGCCCGCGCCGGACAGCCCGGTGAACCACACCACCGCGGGTCGCTGTCCCTTGCTTCGCGATCGCGCTTGCCGGTCGACCTCCACGGACTGCCAGTGGATATTGTTCGCGCGGCGCAGTGCGAAGCGCAGCATGCCTGCGGCGACGGTGTCCTGGGTGAAGCGGTCGATGAGGATGAACGCGCCCATATCCCGATTGTCGGAATACGGATCGAACGGAATCTGCCGATCCAGATGCAGATTGGCGATACCGATCTCGTTCGATCCGAGTGTGCGGGCGGCGACATGTTCGAGCGTATTGACATTGACGGCGTATTTCGGTTGCGCCACTTGGGCCACGGCGGTGGAAGTGGCGAGCTTCAGCAGATAGGTGCGCCCCGGCAGCATCCGCTCCTCGCTCATCCAGACCAGCTGACATTCGAACTGGTCGGCCAGGCCGGGTGCATTCTCGGCGGCGGCGAGGACATCGCCTCGGCTGACGTCGATTTCGTCGGCGAGCACCACGGTGACGGATTGATCGGCCACCGCCGTCGCCAGATCGCCGTCGGCGGTCACGATCCGCGCCACGGTGCTCTCCTGACCGGACGGCAGTACCCGCACCTTGTCGCCGGGATGCACTGTGCCACCGGCGATCTGACCGGAGAAACCCCGGAAATCGAGGTCCGGCCGATTGACCCATTGCACGGGCATCCGGAACGGGCCGTTGTCGCGCTCGTCGGTCACCTCGGCCGTCTCCAGGTGATCGAGCAGGCTCGGGCCGGTGTACCAGGGAGTGTTCGGGCTGGGCTGCAGAATATTGTCGCCGCGCAGCGCCGACATCGGAATGCAGACGATATCGCCGTGGTCGATGCCGTCGGCGAATGCACGGTACTCCGCTTCGATCTCGTCGAACCGCTGCCGCGAATACTCGACCAGGTCGAGCTTGTTCACCGCCAGCACGATATGGCGAATACCGAGCAGTGACACCAGATAGCTGTGGCGGCGGGTCTGGGTGAGCACACCCTTGCGGGCGTCGACGAGAATCACGGCCAGATCGGCGGTCGATGCCCCGGTGACCATATTGCGGGTGTACTGCTCGTGGCCCGGGGTGTCGGCGACGATGAATTTGCGTCTTTCGGTGGCGAAGAAACGGTAGGCGACGTCGATGGTGATGCCCTGTTCACGCTCGGCGGCCAGGCCGTCGACCAGTAGCGCGAAATCCAGCTCACCGCCTTGGGTGCCAACGGTTTTCGAGTCGTGCTCCAACTCGGCCAACTGGTCGGAGAACACCAGTTTCGAGTCGTAGAGCAGTCGCCCGATCAGCGTGGACTTACCGTCGTCGACACTGCCGCAAGTAATGAACCGCAGCATCGATTTACGTTCGTGCCTGCGCAGATACTCCTCGATATCGGTGGCGACGAGATCGTTCACGGTATGCGCCATCAGAAGTACCCTTCCTGCTTCTTCTTCTCCATCGAACCGGTCGAGTCGCGGTCTATGACCCGGCCCTGCCGCTCGGAACTGGTGGTCAGCAGCATCTCCTGCACGACGGTCGGCAACGTGGTCGCCGTGCTCGCCACCGCACCGGACAGCGGGTAGCAACCCAGCGTGCGGAATCGCACCATCCGCTGCTCGGGAATCTCACCGGGCCGCAATCGCATTCGCTCGTCGTCGACCATGATCAGTGCGCCGTCGCGCTCGACGACCGGGCGAGATGCGGCGAAATACAGGTCCACGATGGGGATCTGCTCGAGCAGGATGTACTGCCATACGTCCAGCTCGGTCCAGTTCGACAGCGGGAATACCCGCAGGCTCTCCCCCGGCTGCTTGCGAGCGTTGTACAGCCGCCACAACTCCGGGCGCTGCCGCTTCGGATCCCACCGATGCTGCGCCGAACGCAGGGAGAACACCCGCTCCTTCGCTCGCGACTTCTCCTCGTCGCGGCGCGCACCACCGAATCCCAGATCGAATTCATGGCTGTCCAGGGCCTGTTTCAGACCCTCGGTCTTCCACATCTCGGTATGCAGCGCGGAACCGTGATCGAAGGGATTGATGCCGCGCTCGAGGCATTCCGGATTCCGGTACACGATCAGGTCCAGATCATCGGCTGCTGCGACCTCGTCCCGGAACGCGTACATGGCCCGGAATTTCCAGGTCGTATCCACGTGCAGCAACGGAAACGGTAGCCGCGACGGGTAGAAAGCTTTGCGCGCCAAATGCAGGAGCACCGAGCTGTCTTTGCCCACCGAGTACAGCATCACCGGGCGTTCGCTCTCGGCGACGGCTTCCCGCATGATCTGTATGCTTTCCGCTTCCAACCGCTGCAGATGGGTCAAGCCCACGCCGTGATCGCAATCATGTTGTGTCGCAATGGTCATCTCTCTACTCCCTGTGACCGCATGGTCGGCTCAGTTGCGCAATTGGGCGCCGCCGCCGATGAACCACACCTGGCCGTTGATCCATTCGGCATCGTCGGACAGCAGGAACGCCACGACGGCCGCCAGATCTCCCGGCTCGCCCAGGCGCGTCGTGCGGGCCGCGGCGATGAACGACTCCTGCAGCGCCAGATCGTTCTGGTTACGCACGGTCTCCCCCATCACCAGCCCCGGCATGACGCCGTTGGCTCGGATGCCCTGCTTGCCCCAGTTGATGGCGATGTGCCGCGTGAGCTGATTGACCGCGGCCTTCGACACGCCATAGGCGACCCGGGACGGGTCGCCGCCCACCGAGGTCCCCGACGAGGTGTTGACGATGCTGCCGCCACCCTGCTCCAGCAGATGCGGCAGCACCGCACGGCTGGTCCGGACATAGCCGAGCAAGTTGACGTCGAGGGTGCGCTGCCAGACATCCAGCTCGGTCTCCAACAAGGTCTTGTCCCGCCCCAGATTGCCGGGCGACAGATCCGCGCCCACATTGTGCAGCCCGTGCACGGCACCGAATTCGGTGATCGTCCGATCCACCAGTTCCTGCACCGATTTGTCGTCGGACAGATCGAATTCGACGGCGATGGCCAGCCCGCCCGCCCGCGCTACCCGTTCGGCGGTCGCCTCCGCCCCGGCGATATTGATGTCACCGACGGTGACGAACGCCCCCTCCTCGGCCAGCCGCTCGGCCGTCGCCGCGCCGATCCCGGTCGCGCCACCGGCGACGATAAAGGTCTTCTCACGCAATCCACGCATTGTGTTCTCCACGAATTCTCCAGCCGGATACCAAGATTCGCGGTCGCAGGGCTGCGTACACAGCGGTCGCCGCGAAGGTATCCGGGCTATTCCCGCGCGATCTTGTCGAGCGGATTCGACCGCTCGAGCATCCCGAAGGTCTCCTCGCCGTCCCAGCGGTAGCGCACGCCGGCCTGCTGAACGGCCGGGAAGTCGGACTGTTCCTGTTTGAGCGACTCGACCGAGTACGTCTTGTCGTTGTGATGCACATCGTGGGTGGAGACCACCGTCTCGCCCTCGATGGACACTGTGCCCTCGGCGGTTTCGAGGACGAGCGACACATCCTCACCGAGTGCCTGCAACCGGGTCAGCCATGGCGCCCGCACCACCCGCGCCGGGATGAGATCTCCGTCGCCGACAAAGACGAAACCCTCATTGAAGGTGGGCTTTCCATCGGCCCTCGGCGGATAGGCCATATAGCCGAAGGCTTTTCCGCTCGGGAATACCGCCGACTGCCAGCAGTGCCCCCAGAACTCGGCCAACCGTCGCACGCCCTGTCGGCGGATCCGCAGCCCGCTCCCGGTGAACCGCTGCTCGCTGCCGTCCACGGTCACCGAACCGGTCGCGCGGAACAACTGCTCGTAGCGGGGTCCGCCCATGAGATCGCCCTCGACCGAATTCTTCAGCCGGTCACCGGCATCGTTGCGCAGAGCACCCTGCACCCACGGGGGTACCGCCATGGTGGCCTCCACCCGGAACTCGACATCGACCAGCGGGCCGTCGGTCTTCCCTGCGGCCAGGTCGAAAGACGTGGTCTGCACGGCCTTTCCGGCGTAGGTCATGATCCAGATGCGGAACGGTTCGACGCATTCGTACCGCAGCCCGCCCGCACCGAGCACCGTGGGCTTCCCGTCCGGTCCCGCCGCGGGCAAGGCGGGTGCTGTTTCGCGCAACCGGAATGCGCGCCCGTCCGGGAACGCGACATTTACCTGGATATCGTGGGACTCCCAGTTGGCGCTCACCGCCTCGATCCCGATGCGCGGCAAGCCGAGCTCGCCGCGGTCGTCGGACACCCAGAAACTCACCGAGTCCCGCATCTCCGGATTCTCCGGACGCTGCGCGAACACGTACTCGCGCGCGGAATCGATGCCACCCGTCAGATTTACAGGCATGGAAATTCCTTTCATAGCAACGTATTTCAGTGCGCGATCCAGCGGCCGGCGCATTCGACGTAGCGCGCGAACGCCGGGCGCACCCGATCCAGGTCGATACCGAACTCCACCGGATCGGCCTTATGGCTGGGCTCGCGTTCGGCCGCGGCCGCGGTCCACCAGCTGTGCATCCGCTGCTCGAACTCGCCGGTCACCGGTTCGCCCAACCACGCGTACAGACCCCGCACCGCACCGATCGGATCCGCTTGCATGGCACGGAAATCGATGTCGTAGAACCGGTCCTCGGCACCGTCCGCGCGGAACTGCACCGCGCGGTCCATTCCCGACGTCCAATGCTCGACATTGAGCCTGCCGATATAGGGCCGGTCGATATGGTCGGTGAACCGGCCGGTGATATCGGCGTACAGTTCGGCCACCGACAGGATCACGTCGGTCGGATCGCGATGGGTCATCACGAACCGCGCATCGGGAAACACCCGGTCCAGGTGCTCGAGAAACAGCACGTGCGAGGGACATTTGAGCCGCCACGGCCGAGTCGGCTCACCCCACTGGAGCAACTTCATCACCCGCCGCTGATACGCGAATGTGGAAGTGAGGTCGGCTTCGGTGACCAGCCAGGTCGAATAGGCCGGGATCTGCGCGAACGAATGGAAGATGTGCGATTTGAAGTCCAGCGCCATCAGCTCGTGACATTCCATCGGCCCGTGCTTGTCGACGGGCACGTGATGGCGGGTGCCGACCATCTCGCCCTTGTCCGAGGGAATCCGCGGATCGACGCCGACCACCGTCGAAGGCGGCGGACACGGTTGCGAGGACTCCCAGCGGCGCAGATATCGCACCCCGGGATCCTGCGCCAACAGCAGCGACAGCGCCGTGGATCCGGTGCGCGGCAAACCCAATCCGATCAGCGGCGCGACGATCGGCACCTCGTCGATCTCCGGATGCCGCCGATACCAGTCCTCCACCTGCAGGCGCTGGCTCAGGTACTTGACGATGCGGTCGTAGAAGAACGCCTCTCCGGCGGAGTTCAACCGAGCCTCGCGCTCGAGCGAATCCAGCAGGACGCCGAGACCCTCGCGGAACGAGTCGTCCCCGAAATCGTCCAGATCGGTCTGCGCGACAGCGGCTTTCAGCATCTCATCGGTGGTCGGCATCGGCTCAGCCCATCCACTGTCCGCCGGCGACGTCGATGGTCTGCCCGCACATGTAGTCCGCGGCCGGGGAGGCCAGGAAGGCCACCACGTTGGCCACTTCCTCCGGCAGCGCGGCGCGACCGAGTTGCACTCGCTGCGTGATCGACTCGGCGACCGAATCGCGCCCCGCACGCTCCGCGTCGTTACGCGGCGCCATCAGGTACCGCTTCATATCGTCTTTGATCATGATGCCGGGAGCCACCGCCAGCACATTCACGCCGCGCGAGGCGAATTCGTAGGCGAGATTACGGGTGAATCCGATGACGCCCGCCTTGCATGCCGCATAGACGGTCAGGCCGTTCTGCTGCACCCGGCCCGCCACGGCCCCGATGTTTATGATCTTCCCCGAGCCCTGCTCGAGCAGGAATTCCAGCGCGGCGTGCGCGCCGTACATCATCATCGTCAGGCTGCCGAGCACCGTCAGGTCGATCTCCTGCTTGGTGTGCCGCTCGAACGCCCCGGCCGAGACCATGACCGGATTGTTGACCATGATGTCAAGGCCGCCCAACGCTTCCCGGCTCTCCGCGACCGCGCGATGCACCTGATCCCAGTCCGACATGTCGGCCTTGATCGGGACCGCGCGGACGCCCCAGCGCTGTTCGACCTCCGCGGCGCGGCGCTGCACCTTCTCGAATGTCCGGCCGACGAGCGCGATATCGGCGCCGCAGCCGCCGAGCCGATTCGCGATCGCCTGCCCGAGGCCGTCACCACCGGCACCGGTGACAATCGCATTCTTCCCACGTAAATCCAACAGGTCGGTCACGCGTTTGTCGACGGTGTCATAAGGCAGCCGGTCGAAACCCAATACTCGAGCCCAGTCCTGGTCCTGTGTGTCCACCCGGGACCTCCTCTCCGCTCCACCATCGGAGCGCGCCAGATCGGCTTACCGCATTTATGGATTCGCCTATGCCTGAGAAGAATAGAACTCCCGACTTTTCGCAGACCAATACTGATTTCGTCATTCAGTCATACAACTTGGTTATGCCACGTATCCTGGTGCGACGATGGACACGCACCGGCTCAAGTACTTCCTGCGGATCGCCGAAGAGGGTTCGATGACCCGGGCGGCGGCCGTGCTCGGCGTCGCCCAGCCCGCGCTGAGCCGCCAGATCCGCCTGCTCGAGGAAGACCTGGGCATTTCACTGTTCCACCGGACCAGGCGCGGTGTGCAACTCACCGAGGACGGCGAACGGTTGCGCGCCTCCACCACCGCACCGCTGCGCCAGCTCGAACTCGCCCTCCAGTACGCCGGCTCCCCCCTGGCCCGCATCGAACGGGGACTGCGCCTCGGCATGCCCCCGACGGTCGCCGCCGTTCTGGCCGCACCCCTGCTGACCAGCCTCGCCGCCGCCTTTCCGAAGGTGAGCTTCGACGTCACGGTCGCCGGCACCGATGCGCTCATCGAGGCCATGCTGCGCGGCACTATCGACACGGCCGTGATCAACCAGGTCTCCGATGAACGCCTGTTCGTGCGCGATCTGCTGGTCGAAGATCTGATCGTGGTCGGCGGGCCGCAATCGGACCTGCGGTCCGACCGGCCGGTCACCTTCACCCAACTGCTCGACCTGCCGCTGGTTCTGCCCGCATCGCCGATCGGAGTCGCCGTCGCCGTCCAGAACACGGCGCTGCGGCTCAAACGTCGTATCCAATCCCGGATCGCCACCGACTCGCTGCAGGTCATGATTGGTCTCGTCGAACGCGGAGACGCCTACGCCGTGCTGCCGATATCCGCCTGCGGCCGGGAGATCGCCACCGAACGGCTCCGCTACGCACCGCTGGTCGAGCCCGCGCTGACCCAGCATCTTGTGGTGGCCGCCTCGGCGCGCATGGACTTACCCCGGGAGTTCGCGTTCAAGATCGGCGACGTGCTCCGCGAGGAAGCCGCGCGCCTGACCAGGTCGGGCACGTGGACGGCCCGGTTCCTGGCACCGGATCAATGGAATCCGTACCGGGCCTGATCCAGGCCTTGCCCGAGCCGACCTTATGAGAGTACTGTTCTCTTCATACGAAACTCATATTCTCAGCTGGTAGGGTGGCACCGAGCGCTGGCAGTGATGCCGAAGCCTTATATCAGAAGTAGGGATTACCTCCCCCGATCATCCGCTTCGGCACCGGTTTCATACCGGAATCGAGCGGCTGTGAATATCACCCCGAAGAATTGATCCGATTTCATGACGGGCTTTTCGACCAAACTTCTTCTGATCGTCGATCAGGTTCTCCACAAATGGCTGATCAATGTCCCGCGACCTTCCGCCGGTTCCGCATTTCTGCCGCAGCACTGCTCGGGCGCTGGATTCCGTCGAACATAGTGAATCATGGTCGCCCACGCCGAATTCGACCGCCGCATCACTACGCTCGACGAGCTGCCGGAGGCGGATAGCGCAACAAGCGATCCGGACGCGGCACCAGCAGGGCTACGCGCAGGCAAATCTTCGCCTTCATCCCACTGCGGGAGACGCAGTCCTCGCCGATGCGATGGCCGACGACCGCTGCCCGGCAGCGGTGGGCGGCGCACATCGCCGACGACGGCCGAGGGTGCCCGCGTTGCTGTTTGCGGCGCGGGCACCAGGGACTAACCGGCTGTCCGCACCGCTGCCATTGCGCCGCCGTCCACGAGCAGGTCGATACCGTTGAGAAAGCTCGCCTCCTCCGACAGCGCGAATGCGACGGCGGCGGCGACTTCGTCCGCGGAACCCCTGCGCCGCAACGGTGTTCGCTGTACCAGCGCCGCCATGCTCGGATGGTTGTCGGCTTCCTGGCGGCCCTGCGGAGTGTCGATGATGCCGGGCGAGACCGAGCAGATGCGCGCGCCGACCGGGCCGAGACGCACCGCCTCGTGTGCCACGAAGCGGTGCACGCCGCGTTTCGCCCAGCTGTAGGCGAGACCGGGATCCTCGACGGCGGGGCCGAGCGCATCGTGGATGTGCTCGAGAAACTTCTCATCGAGCGGATCGTCCACCACCGCGAGGCCGGCCGGGTCCGGCGCGACAGGATCGAGCAGCGGAGCCATCGAAGCGAAACACACCATGGCCGTGCCGGTTACGGCCAGCGGGCGCAGGGCCTGCGCGAGCAGCGCCGTCCCGATCAGATCGACGGTGAAGATCCGGCGCCAGTCACCCATCGTCGGAGAGATACCGGCGGCATGGGCGACAGCTCGCAGTGTGCCGTGCCGATCCACTCGCTCGGCGAGCCGCGCCAGCCCCTCGGGGTCGGTGACGTCGAGTTCCACCGCTTCGACTGCGGCACCGCCATTTTCGGCCAACTGGTCCCGCGCGGCAGCCGCGGCGGCCGCGTCCCGATCCACCAGGAGCAGTATGTCGACCATCTCGGCCAGTCGTTGTGCGCAGGCATAGCCCATACCGCGACCCGCGCCCGTCGCGATACCCACTGTTGTCACCTGTCGCTCCGATCGGTCGTGGGCGCGGCCCAACACTGGGCCAGGCTCGATTCCGCGGCTCGATCGACCAGTTCCACCCGAAAACCGTTGGCCCCGCGCAGGAATGCGAAGAACAGCTGCCCGTCGGCGCCGGGCCGGGTGGCCTCGGTGACGTAACCGTGCCGCACCAAGTCGGCGACATCGGCGGCCACATCGCCGGACCAGTACCCGACGTGGTGGAGTCCGGCTGCCCCGGCCGGTTCCCACAGCGTGTCCGCGATGCTGCGCACGATCTCGAGGCGCGGCACGGTCGTGGAGTATCGGCATCTCATTTCCAGGACAGCGGTCCCGGTGTCGGGCAGGTCCACCGACACCGGCCCGCCGATCTCCGGCCCCCACTCGTATCCGAGTACGGACGACAGCGTCGCCACGGTGGCCTCGAAGTCCGCCGCGACGATCCCGATATGGAACTGATCCTCGGCCCTCACGACAGGACCTCCATCCGGCTCGAAATTCCTACAAGAATTGCATTCCGCATCACGAGAAGCATATTCTCATCATGCGAGAGGAGATGCAATGGCATGGGATTTCGAGACTGATCCGGAGTATCAGAAGAAGCTGGACTGGGCCGACGAGTTCGTGCGCGCGGAAGTGGAACCGCTCGACCTGGTCTGGGAGCACGAGCAGTTCGTGCCACTCGACGGGACGCGGCGCAAGGCGATCCAGCCACTGAAGGAGGAGGTGCGGCGTCAGGGTCTGTGGGCCACGCATCTGGGTCCGGACCTCGGCGGCCAAGGTTATGGACAGCTGAAACTGGCCCTGCTGAACGAGATTCTGGGTCGCTCGTCCTGGGCGCCGATCGTCTTCGGCTGTCAGGCGCCCGATACCGGCAACGCCGAGATCATCGCCCACTACGGGACGGCCGACCAGAAGCAGCGCTACCTGCAGCCGCTGCTGGACGGTGAGCTGTTCTCCAGCTATTCGATGACCGAACCGCAGGCCGGCGCCGATCCGACCCAATTCCAGACCAGGGCGGTGCGCGACGGCGACGACTGGATCATCAACGGCTGGAAGTACTTCTCCTCCAACGCCCGAACCGCCTCATTCCTGATCGTCATGGCGGTGACGAATACGGATGTCAGCCCTTACCAGGGCATGTCCATGTTCCTCGTGCCAACCGACACCCCTGGCATCGATATCGTGCGCAACGTCGGCCTCTACGGAGAGCCGATGAACGACGGCAGCCACGCACTGATCCATTACGAAAACGTACGCGTACCTGCCGAATCCCTGCTCGGCGGCGAGGGCCAGGCCTTCGTCATAGCGCAGACCCGCCTCGGCGGCGGCCGCATCCACCATGCGATGCGCACCATTGGGCTCGCACAGAAGGCCATCGACATGATGTGCGAGCGGGCGCTGTCGCGTACCACCGCGGGCAGCAGGTTGGCCGATAAGCAGTTCGTCCAGGGCTATATCGCCGATTCCTACGCCCAGCTGGCCCAGTTCCGGCTGTTCGTACTGCACACCGCCTGGAAGATCGACAAGTACAACGACTACAAGAAGGTCCGCAAGGACATCGCTACGGCCAAGATCGTCATGCCGACGGTGCTGCACGATATCGCCTGGCGCGCAATGCAAGTGCACGGAGCCCTGGGCACCACCAACGAGATGCCGTTCTTCCGGATGATCCACGGAGCCGGTGTCATGGGGCTGGCCGACGGGCCGACCGAGGTGCACAAGACCACCGTGGCCAAGCAGGTGCTGCGCGACTACGCGCCCACCGACGGCATGTGGCCCACCGAATGGATTCCCGGAAAGCAGGAAGCCGCCCGGGCGAAGTTCGCCGAATATCTCGAGCACAAAGTAGGGAACCAGTGAGCATCGATACCACCCGGCTCGCCGATTGGATGGACGGCCAGGGCCTGCCCGGTAAGGGCGAACCCCTCGAATCCCGCTTCCTGTCCGGCGGCACCCAGAACGAGATCTATCAGATCCGCCGTGGCGAACACGTCAGCGTGCTGCGCATCCCACCTGCCGAGGCGCCCGCCGAACGGGACGCGGGCATTCTGCGCGAGTGGCGGATCATCGAGGCGCTCGAAGACACCGATGTCCCCCATACCGCCGCCGTCGGAGTCTGCACCGACTCCGACGTGCTCGGCCGCACCTTCTACCTCATGGGCTTCGTCGACGGCTGGTCGCCGATGGACCATCGCGGCGTCTGGCCGGAGCCGTTCGACTCCGACCTGCAAGGGCGGGCCGGACTCGGCTACCAGCTGGCCGAGGGAATCGCGTTGCTGTCCAAGGTGGATTGGCAGGCGAAGGGCCTGCAGGATCTGGGCCGCCCGGACGGCTACCACGAGCGACAGGTGTCGCGGTGGCTGAGCTTCTACGACAAGATCGATGGCGCGCGCACGCTCGACGGCATGGACGTGGCCACCGATTGGTTGCGCACCCACCGCCCGCTGGACTACATCCCCGGCCTGATGCACGGCGACTACCAGTTCGCCAATGTGATGTTCCAACACGGCGGACCGGCGCGGCTCGCGGCGCTGGTGGACTGGGAGATGGGAACGGTCGGCGACCCGAAGCTCGATCTGGGCTGGATGCTGCAGGGGTGGCCCGAAGACACCAGCGACCCGGCCGTTGCCACCAAGGGCTACGCCAATATGCAGTACATGCCTTCGCGTGACCAGATGCTCGCGCACTACGCGCAGGTGTCCGGGCGCCAGGTCGACGATATCGACTACTACCTGATCCTGGCCAAGTGGAAGCTCGCCATCGTGCTCGAGCGCGGTTTCCAACGCGCCAAGGGCGACGTCAAGCTGGCGGCGTTCGGACCGATCGTGGTCGACACCATGCGCGCCGCCGCCGAATTGGCCGAGAGTACGGAGTACAAGTCATGAGCGAGCGCAGCGAGCGAACAATCAGCACAGCCGAGCAGTCGCTCGTGCCGGAGCCGAGCGCCAGCGAGGTGGAGGCATGAGCGACGCGGAGTTCGTACTCGACCGGCACGGCCCGGTCATGGTTGTCCGGCTCAACCGTCCGGATGCGCGAAATGCGTTGACCGGCACCATGATGCGCGGAATCGGCGCGGCGATCATCGCGGCCGAGGCCGATCCGCTGGTGCGGGCCGTCGTGCTCACCGGCACCGGTGATCGCGCCTTCTGCTCGGGAATGGATCTGCGCGCCTTCGCCAGTGGCGAAGACTTCGGCAAGGGCGCGGAAGCCGAGGCCTACGGGCGGCTGGCCAAGGGGCAGGTGAGTGTCCCGGTGATCGGCGCGGCCAATGGCAGCGCCGTCGGCGGCGGCCTGGAACTACTGCTGGGCTGCGATCTGATCGTGGCGTCCGCGGCGGCGAAATTCGGCTTCCCCGAGGTCAAGCGGGGACTCTTCGCCGGTGGTGGCGGTACCTTCATCGGCACCCGGATCCCGCTCGGCATCGCACTCGAGCTACTGCTGACCGGTGATCTCGTCGACGCCGAGCGCGCCGAGCGGATCGGTCTGGTGAACGCGGTGGCCGAACCGAATGCCGTGTTCTCGACCGCACTGGCCCTGGCCGAGCGGATTGCCGCCAACGCGCCACTCGGGCTGGCCGCTTCGAAAGAGCTGGCCCGCCTTGCGGTTTCAGACGCGGCCGCGGCCACCGATCGACTCGGCAAGTGGCAGGCGTTGGTATTCGGCAGCGAAGACGCCAGGGAGGGCGCCCGCGCCTTCGCCGAGAAGCGCACGCCGAACTGGCGAGGCCGGTGAGATGCGCGCGGTGATCTGCCCGGCCTACGGGCCGCCTGAGGTCGTGCGAATCGAAGACCGTGCGGCGCCCACACTCGAATCGGGACAGGTTCGAGTGCGCGTCGGCGCGGCCGCGGTCAATTTCCCGGATGTCCTGGTGATCGCGGGCGAATATCAGATCAAGGTGCCGACACCGTTCGTGCCCGGCAGCGAATTCGCCGGTGCGGTCACCGAAACCGCCGACGACGTCACCGAATTCGCCATCGGCGACCGGGTCACCGGCACCGGGATCGTCGGGGCGTTCGCGGAAGAAGTCACCGTGCCCGCCGCGGGACTCGGCCGCATCCCCGACGGAGTCGACGACCACCGTGCGGCCGCGTTCGGCGTCGCATATCGGACGGCGTATCACACACTGCGTTCGGTGGCCCGGGTGCAGCCCGGGGACCGGCTGCTCGTACTCGGGGCCGGTGGCGGAGTCGGACTTGCGGCGGTGCAACTCGGGGTGCATCTGGGCGCCGAGGTCACCGCCGTCGCGTCCTCCGCCGAAAAGCTCGGCGCCGCAGCCGCGCACGGTGCCACCGGACTGATCGACCACACCAGTGGTGACCTGCGCGCGGCGCTGAAGCAAGCACTGCCCGAAGGCGCCCATGCCGTCGTCGACCCGGTCGGCGGGCGACTATCCGAGCCCGCGCTGCGGTCGCTGCGCCGCGGCGGGCGGTTCGTCACCGTCGGCTTCGCCTCCGGCGAGATTCCGCGGATTCCGCTGAATCTGGTGCTGGTCAAGGGAATTCACGTGCTGGGTTTCCAATTCCAAGACCTGGACCCGGCCGAATTCCGCCGCAACGAGGATGAACTGCGGGAGCTGTTGACCACCGGCCGGGTACTTCCGCATATCAGCGCGGTGTATCCGTTCACCGAGGCTGCCACCGCACTACGGCGCGTCGCCGATGGGCAGGTCATCGGCAAAATCCTGCTCGATCCGAAGGCATAGCCCGACGCGACGAAACCTGTTGACCACCAACCCGAGCCACATTGGCCAGGTCGACGACGCGATCGGCACGTAGCGAAGCGAGTGCCGCGACGCGCAAACAACCGCGACCGGATCAACGTGGGCAAGATCTGCGCCGAAGCCGCCGTACGGTGGGCGATGCACCTTACGCGATGAACTCATCGAGAGTGTCGGCCTCGACGGCGCGCTCGAACCAGGTGGTCATCTGGTCAAGGTCTGTGCAAGTAGTAATACGGGCACGCACATCGTCGGGTACCGGAAACTCACGCAGTTCCAAGATCCGCAAGATGGATACGGCCCAAATTTTGACCTCAGCTTTCGCGCGGCCTTCAGCACGGCCCGCAGCACGGATTGCCTGCCACCACTCAGAACGAAAGAACCACGTGGGCACCGCCATCAACAACCCCCTGTGCAGTAGTGCGTCCTACGCGAAGAGGTCGTCGATGGAGTCCGCCTTGGCAGCGCGCCTTAACCAGGTAGCCAGTTGGTCGACGTCCGTGCAGGTGACGATCCTTGTGCGTACGTCGTCCGGTACTGCAATCTCACGGACTTCCAAGATCTCAACGATGTCTGCGGCACGGGTCTCCGCACGGGTCTCCGCACGGGTCTGCGCACGCGTTTCCTCCCAGAACTCCGAACGGAAGAACGAAGTATCCACGGTCATCAACTGCCTCCAGGTCTGTCCGGCCGGGCCTTTGCCCAATCCGAGTGCGGTTAGTTCGGCAAAGATCACGCGATCGGGTTTATCGATGCTGCGCAGTGCGGTGGCCAGCGTGCTCATTATGTCACCGATGACGGAATCGTCGTCGGCGTGTGTGATAGCCGAGAGCGTCGCGAGCGGAATATCTTTGACGGCGGCGTCCAGGTCGATTACCACGGGAACATTGTCCGGGCCGAATACCAGTGGGTGAACGGTGAGGCTGGTCCATTGCGGTGGGCCGATGGTGAGTGGCCCACGGGCCCAAGTTGCCGTGGAAGTGTCCTGGCAGACGACCAGCAGCACAGGGTGCAGCCGGTATTTGGCGTGCAGGTGCGCCAAGTAGTACGCCCAGGAGCTTGGCTTCTTCTTGTCCTCGTGCCCCTGGGCTTCGACGAGCAGCAGGAAGGCTCCTTCCGCAGTCTCTATCCGCAGTAGGGTATCGACGCGACGCTCCAACGGGTCGATCTCGGTGAGATCGGTCGGCAGCAGCGCGACATCGATCGGATCCGAAAACGGCAGTCCCAGATCGCGGATCGTACGGGCGAATACGCCCGGATCCTGTCGGAAGAGGTGGTGCATAGCCTCATGCTGGGAGCTGACCATGCGCGCGACCGTACTCGAATGAATCGCAAATATGTTCGATTAAGCGATATCGGTCCAGAATCGCCGGAATAGCTTGGGACTCACCGGGTGTCGTCCCGTGTGGCGCCCTTGGCGATTCCACGGGACGCCACCGCGCAGCCACCCGGCAGATCCACACATTTCAGAAGGTCACTCACCCAACGGGAAGCAGATCGGCCGCCAGGTGATCCTGGGTTTCACTGCAGCGGAACATCTCCACATCCTCGAGCAGGTCGACGGGCTGTCCCAGCGCCGCCAGTGCCCGTGCCTTGAACGCTCGCGCCGCAACGCTGAGCCGATGCTGCACTCCCTCGGTGCGGCAATCGAGTTCACTCGGACAGGCAGCACCCCACACCGTCACTTCGAACGACCGATCCTCGATATTCTTCAGGACCCCCTGGCGGACTCGCGGATCGGATTCGAAAAGCTCTGCGGCGATCGCCATTCCGTTCGGCCACACACCCGCATCCGATAGCGATGCCATCGAGGACTCCAGATCGAGCACGGTTGCCCCGAGGATCCGCAGCGGTCGGATATCGGCGACGTCGCCCACGCAGACCGTCACCTCCCACCCGGCCATCGCCCGGTCGAATAGCCAACCTCCCGAGTACCGCACCACATCGGCGATATCGGGGGCGATGACCGCCAGCCGATATCTCAGAGGGTGCTTGCGGGCATGAGCTCGCGCTCGAGCGAGCGGACGTACTCCGTGAATACCCGGTTCAGTGGTATCGAGGGGTCGAGCAGCCATGAGGTTTCCATCCCGTTGAGAAAGGCGACTATCTCCACAGCCTTGACGGCAGGGTCCAGATCGGTGCGGTAGCGGCCTGCGCGCTGGCCGCGGCGGATGCCGCCGGCGACGGTCGCGACGGCGTTTCGGTACCGACCGAGTAGGCGATCGTGCAGCGGCGCGTCCGGGTCGAGATTCTCCACGAGCAGCACGGTGAACATGCCGACCAGATCCGGTGAACGCCGGAATCGGTCGACGACGTTTTCGAGCTGCTCGATCAGATCGCGACGGCGGTCGGAATGGAGTTCGTCATCGGTGTCGCGCGCCTCGATTACCGCATGCAGCAGCTGTTCCTTGGACTCGAAGTGATGCAGCACCCCGGCCGTACTGACTCCGGCCTCCCGCGCGATCTGCGCCAGCGTCGTATTACGCCAGCCGTTGCGCGTGAGCAGTCGCTGCGCGACGGCGAGAATCTGCAGCTTGCGGTACTCGCCTTTGGCGAGCAACGTCTCATATGGCCGAGGGGCAGTGGCTTCGGGATCGGACACCGAACTCCTTCGTTCGATCAACCTACTTAAGACACAGTAGGTTGGTTTCGAGACTGTGACAAGGGTCTCAGGTGGCCCAATTTTTGCGCTGGATCACAGGCCGAGAGATTTGGCTATGATCATTTTCATCACCTCACTGGTACCGGCATAGATGCGGGCGACACGCGCATCGGCGTAGAGCCGGGCGATCGGATATTCCGTCATGTAGCCGTAGCCGCCGAACAGTTGCAGGCAGCGATCGACCACCCGCGCCTGCACCTCGGTGCAGAACAGCTTGACCCGCGCGGCATCGGCGCCCGAGAGCTGCCCCTCGACCAATTCCAGCACCGCGCGATCGACCATGGTCTGGGCCGCCTCCACCTCCGTCGACAGCGCGGCCAGCTCGAATTTCGTGTTCTGGTAGGCCGCCACCGGCTGGCCGAAAACCTTGCGCTGCCGCACATATTCGATGGTGGCGGTGATCGCGGACCTGGCCTGCGCCACCGATCCGACGGCGACCGTTATTCGCTCCTGGGCGAGGTTGTGACCGAGATAGGCGAACGCCTGCCCCTCCGCGCCGAGCCGGTTCGTGACCGGCACGCGCACATTGTCGAATGCCAGTTCCACCGTGTCCTGCACCTTGCAGCCCAGCTTGTCCAGGACCCGACCCTTGGTGAATCCGGTTCGGCCGCTTTCCACCACGATCAGGCTCAGGCCCGCGCGCCGGTTATCCGGATCGGATGACGTGCGGGCCACCACGATCACCAGATCCGCGAGTAGACCACCGGTGATGAAGGTCTTGGCGCCGTTGAGGATGTACTCCTCGCCATCGCGAACCGCGGTGGTGCGCACACCGGCCAGATCGGAGCCGGTGCCCGGCTCGGTCATGGCGATCGCGGTCAGCAGTTTGCCGCAGGCCAGACCCGGAAACCAGCGCTCGCGCTGTTCGACATCGGCGTATTCCAAGAAATAGGGCAGGATCACGTCGATCTGGGTGCGGACGGTACTGAGCGTGACGAGCGCGCGGTAGGCCTCCTCCTGCAGCACGGCATTGAACCGGTAGTCCCGCATGCCGCCGCCCCCGTATTCCTCGGGGATCGCGGTGCCGAGCAAGCCGAGTTCGCCCATCCGCTCGAAGATTTCGCGCGGCATCTGACCGGCCCGCTCCCAGTCCGGGTAGTGCGGCACCACCTCCTTATCGATGAATTCGCGGGCCAGCTGCCGGAATGCCTCGTGGTCCGGGGTGAAAATATCTCGGCGCACGCTCGCTCCTTCAGTGCACGAGTTCGACGACGGTGGCGTTGGCGGTGCCGCCGCCCTCGCACATTGTCTGCAGGCCGTAGCGAATTCCGTTGTCGCGCATGTGGTGGATCATCCGCGTCATCAGCACGGCGCCGGAACCGCCGAGCGGGTGGCCGAGGGCGATCGCGCCGCCCAGCGGATTGAGCAGGTCCGGGTCGGCACCGGTTTCGGCCAACCACGCCAACGGGATCGGGGCGAATGCCTCGTTCACCTCGAAGACGCCGACCTCGGACAGATCGATACCGGCCTTGCGCAATACCTGCTCGGTGGCCGGAATCGGACCGGTCAGCATGAGTACCGGGTCGGCGCCGGTGACCGCACCGGCCCGATACCGCACCAGCGGCGTCAGCCCCAACTCGCGCGCCTTTTCCGCGGTCGTCACCAACAGCGCCGCGGCGCCGTCGGAGATCTGCGACGAATTACCGGCATGGATAACACCATCGGCCTGGAAGGCGGGTTTGAGCCCGGCCAGTTTCTCGACCGTGCTGCCCGGCCGGATGCCCTCGTCGGCGCTCACCGTCCCGGAATCGGTTGCGACGGCGACGATCTGCTCCTCGAATGCGCCGCGGTCCTGAGCGGCGGCGGCCCGTTCGTGCGACAGCACCGAGAACTCATCGAGCCGGGCGCGGTCGAAACCCCATTTCTGCGCGATCAATTCGGCGGAGATGCCCTGGTTGAACGCGAAATTGTCGTAGCGGGCAAGAGCTTTCGGGCCGTAGGGCATGCCGTCGGCGCGCGCGGCGCCCAGCGGCACCCGGCTCATCACCTCGACACCGCCCGCGACCACGACCTCCTGCGCACCGGACGCCACCGCCTGCGCGGCGAAATCCAGCGCCTGCTGGCTGGATCCGCAGGCCCGGTTCACCGTGGTGCCCGGAATGGTTTCCGGCCAGCCCGCGGCGAGCACCGCGTAGCGCCCGATATTGCTGGACTGGTCGCCGACCTGGGAGACACAGCCCCAGATGACGTCGTCGATGACCGCCGGGTCGATGCCGGTGCGGCCCGCCAGCGCATTGAGCACGATCGCCGACAGATCGGCGGGATGCGTACCCGACAGTCCGCCATTGCGTTTGCCGATCGCGGTCCGCACCGCTCCGGCGATGACTACCTCACGCATCTGCTGTACTCCCGTTTTCGGACCGGCCCGCGCCGCGGACCGGTGGTCTGTGCACGGTCCAGCGACCGTCGAACTGCGGTTCTCGTTTCTCGGCGAAGGCCGCGAATGCCTCCGGGGCGTCCGAGGTGGCGAAATTGAGGCCCTGCGCGGCGGCCTCCCCGGCGAGCGCTTCGCGCAGGGTGTGATCGGCACCCGTGTTGAGCAGTGCCTTGGTTTGTGCCAGCGCCACCGGCGGGCCCGCCGCCAGCCGCGCGGCGAGATCGGTGACGTAGGAGTCGATTTCGTCCTCGGGAGCCACCCAGGTCACCAGGTTCAGTTCCCGCGCCTGTTCGGCGTCGATCATTTCGCCCAGCAATGCCAACCGCTTGGCCTGTTGCAGCCCGACCAGTTTCGGTAGCAGCCACGAGCCGCCCAGATCCAGCGAAAGGCCGCGGCGGGCGAAGATCTGCGAGAAACGGGATTCGGGCGTGGCGACCACCAGATCGCAGCCCAGCGCCAGATTCCATCCGGCGCCGACGGCAACGCCGCTGACCTTCGCGACCGTCGGCATCGGCAGCTCGTGCAGCAGCAGCGCCACATCGGTCAATGCCCGCATGCGATAGACCGGATGCCCGTTATCGGGCACCGATATGTCGGCGCCGGAACAGAAAGCGCCACCGGCCCCGGTGAGCACCAGCGCTCGCACGGTGCGATCGGCCGCGGCGGCCCGCAGCGCATCCGCCAGCGCCTGCCACAGCTCGGCATCGATCGCGTTCTTGCGATCAGGCCGATTCAGGGTCAAGGTTCGTACGCCGTCACGATCCTCGGTCAGCAGCGACCTCAGCATGCCCGCTCCGCCGGCTGCCGATATGCCGCACCGATTGCACCTGCCTCGCGGAGTTCGGCGATATCCTCACCGCCGCAGCCGATTTCGGCCAGCACCGCGTCGGTGTGCTCGCCGAGACCGGGAACCGCGCCCATGGGCGGATCGAAACCGTCGACAATGGCCGGTGGCAGCAGCGACGGAATCGGGCCGGACGGGGTGTCGATGTTGCGCCACCGATCGCGGGCCGACAGCTGCGGGTGGGCGATGACCTCGCTGGGCAGGTTGTAGCGCGAGTTGCCGATCCCGGCGGCGTCGGCGAGTTCTTGAATCCGTGCGAGATCGTGTCGGGCGCACCAGGATCCGATGGCCTCGTCGAGAATGTCGCGCCGCTTACAGCGTTCCGGATTGGTGCGCAGGCCCTCGTCGTCGGCCAGGTCGGGGCGGTCGATGATGTCGCGGGCCAGCCGCTGCCACTCCCGATCATTGGTGGTGCCGAGCACCACGGTCTGTCCGTCCGCGGTGCGGTAGGCGCCGTAGGGCGCGACCGCCGCCGAGCTCATGCCCAGCGGTTGCATATCGATTCCGGAGTGCCTGGCATAGGTGAGGTGATAGCCCATCACATCGGCCATGGTGTCGAACAGGCTGACCGCGATCGTCGCGCCCGCATCCGATCCCCGGCGCTGTCGTCCGCACAGCGAGGCCAGAATCGACAGCGCCGCATACTGGCCCGTGATGACATCGGCCATCGGTGGGCCCGGTTTCGCCGGGGCATCCGGATATCCGGTGACCGCGCACACCCCCGATTCGGCCTGCACCAGCAGGTCGTAGGCGCGCTTGTGCGACAGCGGCCCACCCGAGCCGAATCCGTCGATCGATACCGCGATCAGATCCGGGTGCCGCTCGGCCAGGTCCGCCGGTGCGAGACCGAGCCGGTCGGCCGCACCGGGCGCAAGATTCGATACCAGTACCTCGGCCCGATCCAGCAGGCGATGCAGGATCGCCACGCCCGCAGGCGTTTTCAGGTCGAGGGTCACCGATTCCTTGCCGCGGTTGACCCAGACGAAGTGCGCCGCCTGCCCCTCGACGACATCGTCGTAGTACCGGGCGAAGTCGCCGCCGTCCGGATTTTCGATCTTGATCACGCGGGCGCCGAAATCGGCGAGTGTGCGGGTGCACATCGGCGCCGACACCGCCTGTTCCAGGGCGACGACCGTGATACCCGCCAATGGTCCCTGCGCCGTATCCGGCATCACATCACCATGCCGCCGTCCACCGGCAGCACCTGCCCGGTGACGAACGAGGCGGCATCGGAGGCGAGGAAGACGAACGCGCCGGCCACCTCAGCGGGATCGGCCCAGCGCCGCAACGGAATTCGGTTCAGCATCTGCGCCGCGAACTTGTCGCCGGTGCGAATGGTCTCGGTCATCGGCGTGGCCGCCAGCGGCGCCAGCGCGTTCACCAGGATGTTCTTGCGCGCCAATTCGCGAGCAAGGGATTTGGTGATGCCGATGATGGCCGCCTTGGCCGCGGAGTAGTTGACCTGCCCCAGCGTGCCGACCAGCCCGGCCGACGAGGTGACGTTGATGATGCGCCCGGTGCCATCGGTCGGCAGGTACGGCAAGGCCGCCTGCGAGCAGTTGAAGGTGCCCAGCGTGTGGATCTCGAACAGGCGCCGCATCGAGTCGACATCGGTATCGGCGAACATGTGCGGATCGGTGACCCCGGCGTTGTTCACCACGATATGCAGTGTGCCGCCGGCCAATTCGGCCGCCTTGGCCGCGGCGGCGTCGGCGGCCGCCCGGTCGGACACGTCGAGGGCAAAACTCGCCGCGCTACCACCGTTTCCGATGATCTTCTCGGCGACGGCCGCGGCGGCCTCCGCATCGACGTCGGTGACCAGTACCGCCGCGCCCTGCGCGGCCAGGGCCTGTGCCACCGCGGAGCCGATGCCGCCTGCCGCGCCGGTGACCATTGCGGCCCGCCCGGTCAGCTCGAAAAGTCCGTTCTTGGCTGCCATTCGGTAATTTCCTGCCTCTGCTAATAGCTTCTGGGTAGGCCCAGCGTGTGGGAGCCCAGGTAGTTCAGAATCATTTCCTGGCTGATCGGGGCGATCCGCATGACGCGGGACTCCCGGAAATAGCGGGATACGTTGTATTCCTCGGCGTAACCCATACCGCCGTGGGTCTGCAGCGCCCGGTCTGCCGCGGTGAATCCCGCGTCGGCGCACAGATATTTGGCGGTATTCGCCTCGCGTCCGCACGATTTCCCGTTGTCGTAGAGCCAGGTCGCCTTGCGCAGCACCAATTCCGCGGCATCCAGGTGAGCCAGTGAATCGGCCAGTGGGAATTGGATGCCCTGGTTCATGCCGATCGGCCTGCCGAATACCACGCGCTCCTTGGCATATTTCGTGGCGCGGTCGAGTGCGACCCGTCCCAGCCCGAGTGCCTCGGCGGCGATCAGCATGCGCTCGGGATTCAGGCCGTCGAGCAGATAGCTGAATCCCTTGCCCTCCTCCCCCACTCGATCCTCGACGGGAATACGCAGTCCGTCGATGAACACCTCGTTGGAGGTGACGGCATTGCGGCCCATCTTCGTGATCGGCCGGATATCGACGTGCGCGCGATCGAGGTCGGTGAGGAACAGCGTCATGCCGTCGGTCTTCTTGGTGACCTCGTCGTAGCGCTGGGTGCGGGTCAGCAGCAGGATCTTCTCCGACTCCATCGCCTTGGAAATCCATACCTTGCGTCCGTTGACGACATAGTGGTCGCCATCGCGGCGCGCGAAGGTGGTGATGTGGGTTGTGTCCAGGCCCGCACCGGGTTCGGTGACGCCGAAGCAGACGTGCAGATCACCGCTGGCGATGCGCGGCAGCGTCCGCTGTTTCAACGCGGCGGACCCGTGCACGATCACCGGATGCATGCCGAAGATCGACATATGAATCGAGCTCGCGGCGTTCATACCGCCGCCCGATCGTGACACCTCCTCGGCCAGCAGTGTGGCCTCGGTGATGCCCAACCCGTGCCCGCCGTATTCCTCCGGGATCGTGATGCCCAGCCAGCCGCCCTCGGCGATGGCGTTGTAGAACTCCGTCGGGAATTCGTGCGCCTGGTCCTTTTCCATCCAGTACTGGTCGTCGAACTTGCGGCAGAGTTCGGCGACCGTGCTGCGGATCAGTTGCTGATCCTCGGTGAGTTCGAAACTCATGCCTCCGACGTTCGTGTCGTCGCGCACGGGGCAACCCCTTTCAGTCGGAGGCAGGCAGCGCTTTGGCGGCCTTCAAGGTCATCGCGGCCCCATCGCAGGTCAGCTCGCCGGTACCGGAACTGGTGCACAGCAACTCGACGGTTTCCGCCGCGTCGACATAGCGCTTCCCGATCAGCGTGACCGCATCCGCCCCAGCCGATTTCGCGGGCGGGGCCGACGCCGCGGGCACCATGGGCGCGCCACCGCACGCGATTTCGGGCCGAGCGTCGGCGGGCGCCCGGACCACCACCACCCGCGTGCCGCATACGGTGCTGGCGAACTGTTCACCTGGACGAATCGGCGCCGTCATGGTGAATCTCCTTTCCGCTCAGGCGATCCCCGAAGCGATCGCATCGAAGGACCGACGGAACACGCATTTCGTCGCGCTCTCGCTATTAGAAAACTATATTCTCTTCTTTGGAGAATCAACATCTGATCGGAAGATGAGCATGACTGAGCAGCGACGAGCACGGGCGATCGCGATGACCGCCGCCGAACGAGACGCCTTCCTGCAGAGCCAGCCGATCTGCCGGGTCGCCACCCTCGGCCCCGGCGGACACCCACATACGAGCCCACTGTGGTTCGCCTGGGACGGCACCGCCCTGTGGCTCAACTCGCTGGTGCGCAGCCAGCGGTGGACCGATATCACCCGCGATCCACGAATCAGCGCGATCGTCGACGACGGCGGGACCGACTTCCTGCAGCTGCGCGGCGTCGAACTGCGCGGACGCGTCGAAGTGGTCGGCGAAACGCCGCGCACCGGCACACCGGTCGAGGAACTCACCGAACCGGAGCGGCTGTTCGCCGACAAGTACATGGGCGGGCAGCCGTTTCGCTACGACGGTCGCCACGGCTGGCTGCGTCTGACGCCGGAACACGTCGTCAGCTGGGATTTCGCCCGGTTACAACGCCGACGTTGACTATCGCATCCGTCCATGGAAATCTAGTGTTCAGTTTTGGAGAATCTAATTCTCACGAAAGGAGGACAGGAATGCGTCTGCCGCCGTTGCCCGCGGACGAATGGGACGACCGGACCCGCCACGCCTTCAAGGGGCTACTGCCGCGCGCGATCCGCAACGCGGAAGGGGCAGGCCCCGCCATGGGACCGCTGGCCCGGCACCCGGACCTGACCGAGGCCTATCTCGGATTCAGCGTCTATCTGCTGTTCCGGTCCACACTGCCGCCCCGGGTGCGCGAGTTGACGATCCTGCGGGTCGCCCACCGGCGCGGCTGTGCCTACGAGTGGGCCCATCATCTGCAGTTCGGCCAGGATGCCGGACTGACCCTCGACGAGATCGAGGCCGTCACCCGCGGGGAGGCCGCCGACGACTTCGACCGCCTCGTCCTCACCGCCGTCGACGAACTCGACGACAAATCCGAACTGTCCGACCAGACCTGGGCGGCACTTGCCGAACGACTCGATGAAAAGCAGCGCATGGACCTGGTTTTCACGGTCGGCGGCTACATCCTGCTGGCCATCGCGCTCAACACCTTCGGCGTACAGCCCGACCCTGAAAGGTAAATCCCTTGCCACACTTCACCAAACCGACGGCGGGCAGCTGGACGGAGAACTATCCCGAGCTCGGCACCGAAACGGTCGACTTCACCGACTCGACCGATCCCCAGTTCTACAAGGACGAGCAGGAAGCCATCTTCAAGAAGAGCTGGCTCAATGTCGGCCGGGTGGAGCGGTTGCCCCGTGTCGGCAGCTATTTCACCAGGGAGCTGGCCTGCGTCAACGCATCGATGATCATCGTCAAGGACCACGATCAGCAGGTGCGGGCCTACTACAACATCTGCAGGCACCGCGGCAACAAACTGGTCTGGGACGACTTCCCGGGCGAGGAGACCGCCGGTAGCTGCAGGCAGTTCACCTGCAAATACCACGCCTGGCGCTACAGCCTCGAGGGCGAGGCCACCTTCGTGCAGCAGGAGAAGGAATTCTTCGACCTCGACAAGAGCAAGTTCGGGCTCAAGGCCGTGCGTTGCGAGGTGTGGGAAGGCTTCATCTTCATCAACCTCGACGACAACGCGCAGCCGCTGGAGGAATACCTCGGCGCATGGGCAAAAGGCCTGGAGGGCTACCCCTTCCACGAGATGACCGAGGTCTACAGCTACAAGGCCGAGATCGGCAGCAACTGGAAGCTGTTCATCGATGCCTTCGCCGAGTTCTACCACGCGCCGGTGCTGCATATGAAGCAGGCGGTCAAGGACGAGGCCGACAAGCTGCTCAATGTCGGCTTCGAGGCACTGCACTACGAGTGCTGGACCCCGCATTCGATGGTGTCCTCGTGGGGCGGTATGGCCCCGCCCAAGGACATCAATATGGTCAAGCCGATCGAGCGGGAGCTGCGCAGCGGCCTGTTCGGTCCGTGGGACCGTCCCGATATCGAGGGCCTGGATCCGCTGCCGTCCGGTGTCAACCCCGCAGGCCACAAGGCCTGGGGCATCGACGAATTCGAGGTCTTCCCCAACTTCGGCATCCTCATCTGGGCGCCGGGTTGGTACCTGACCTACCACTACTGGCCGACCGCGGTGAACAAGCACATCTTCGAGGCGAATCTGTACTTCGTGCCGTCGAAGACCGCGCGTGAACGTCTCGGCAAGGAGCTGGCGGCGGTCACTTTCAAGGAATACGCGCTGCAGGACGCCAACACCCTCGAGGCGACCCAGACCATGCTCGAGACCGGTGTGATCACCGAATTCCCGCTCAACGACCAGGAGGTGCTGCTGCGCCACCTGCACCTCACCGTTCAGAAGATCGTGAAGGAGTACCGCGATGCCCGAAACAACTGAGAAGGCGCTGCCCGCCGAATTCGCCGACCTGGAGCGGTTTTCGGACTGGATCCTGGCCACCGAACCCGAGCGTTACGCCAAGCGGCTCGCCTCCTCGATGGAGGAGATGCAGGACCTGTACGACACCACCTTCCCGCGCCTGCAGGCGGCGCTGGACTACTGCGACAAGTTCGAGTGGTCCGAACTGCCCGATGACGCCCGGCACCTGTTCCACCTGCTGCAGTCGCTGGTGATGGTGTCGTTCCCGATCGAGGTGTGGAAGCAGCCGCGGGTGCCCGACTCCGGTGCCGCCTACCTCGACGTGATCAAGGAGCCGGTGGTCTAGCCCATGCTGACACTGAAGGCGGCCGGTCTACTCGATATCGACACCGGCGAGATAATCCGACCCGGCATCGTTCGCATCGACGGCGATCGGATCATCGGCGTCGGCGCGACCGCGGACGACGCCGACGAGGTCATCGATCTCGGTGATGTGGTGCTGCTGCCCGGCCTGATGGATATGGAGGTCAACCTCCTCATGGGCGGGCGCGGCGAGACCGGCCTGGCCTCCAGTGTGAAAGACGATCCGGCACTGCGCATGCTGCGTGCGGTGGGCAACGCCCGCCGCACGCTACGGGCCGGTTTCACCACCGTGCGCAACCTCGGACTGTTCGTGAAGACCGGCGGCTATCTGCTGGATGTGGCGCTCGGCAAGGCGATCGACGCGGGCTGGATCGAGGGTCCGCGGATCGTCCCGGCCGGACACGCGATCACACCCACCGGTGGCCACCTGGATCCGACCATGTTCTCCGCCTTCGCGCCCGACGTGCTGAAGCTGACCCTCGAGGAGGGCATCGCCAATGGCGTCGACGAGGTGCGCAAGGCGGTGCGGTACCAGATCAAGCACGGCGCGCAGCTGATCAAGATCTGCGTCTCCGGTGGCGTCATGTCGCTCACCGGAGCACCTGGGGCGCAACACTATTCGGACGAGGAGCTGCGCGCGATCGTCGACGAGGCGCATCGGCGCGGGCTCAAGGTCGCCGCCCACACGCACGGGGCGGAGGCGGTCAAACATGCCGTCGACGCCGGAATCGACTGCATCGAGCACGGCTTCCTCATCGACGACGAAGCCATCGAGATGATGCTCGCGGCAGGCACCTGGTTGGTGCCGACCACCCGGCTCGCCGATGCGATGGATGTGTCGAAGGCGGATCCGGCACTGCAGGCCAAGGCCGCCGAGATGTTCCCGAAGGCCCGCACCTCGGTCAAGGCCGCCTACGACGCCGGAGTGAAGATCGCGGTCGGCACGGACGCGCCGGCGATCCCGCACGGCCGCAATGCCGATGAATTGGTGGCACTGGTCGAACGCGGCATGAGTCCGATCGACGTCCTGCGGGCGGCCACCGTGCGCGGGGCCGAACTGATCGGTGTCACCGACCGCGGCCGACTGGCCGAGGGGCAGCTGGCCGACATCATCGCCGTGCCGGGAGATCCGGTGCGCGACATCACCGTCACCCAGAACGTGCGGTTCGTCATGAAAGGCGGCAAGGTCCATGTCCAGAAATGATGATCTGCTGGAGATCCAGCAGCTGCTGGCCCGCTACGCGGTGACGATCACCAAGGGCGATATCGATGGCCTGCTCGCCGTATTCACCCCCGACGGCACCTACAGCGCATTCGGCGACACCTATACCCTCGACCTGTTCCCGGAGCTGGTCGCGGCCGCGCCGAAGGGGCTGTTCCTCACGGGCACACCGGTTCTCGATATCGACGGTGACACCGCGGCGGGGACCCAGCCGCTGTGCTTCATCGACCACAGCACCCACGATATGCGTATCGGCTACTACACCGACAGCATCGTGCGAACCGAAGCGGGATGGCGGCTGAAGACGCGCCGGATGACCTTCATCCGCCGCAGCGGCGTACACGATTCGGGCATCCCACACGCCTTCGAGAACACCCGCGGATGACCATGGACGTGTCCGAATTCCGGTCCGGTGTGCGGGCGTGGCTGGACGAGCACGATCTGTCCCCCGGACCGGATCATTCGCTGGACGGTCAGGTCGCGCAGTTGGCCCGCGTGCGTCGGGGCCTCTATGACGCGGACTGGATGCGCTACGGCTGGCCCGCCGAGATCGGCGGTCTCGGCGGGCCCGCCATGCTCCGCGCGATTCTCGGTGAGGAGGTCGCCACCCGCGACCTGGCCGAGCCGGGACTCTATTCGATGGTCGAAGTGCTTGCGCCCACGATGATTTCGTATGCCCGCCCGGAGCTGGCGGCGGAAATGGTGCCGTTGCTGCTCTCGGGCCGCGAGCAGTGGTGCCAGGGTTTCTCGGAGCCGGGTTCGGGCAGCGATCTCGCCTCGTTGACGACGAAAGCCGTTGCCCGCGGCGATGATTGGGTGGTCAACGGCCAGAAGGTGTGGACCAGTCTGGCCCAGTACTCGGCGCGCTGCGTCGTGCTGACCCGCACGGGCCCCGGACACGACGGGATCACCGCGTTCTTCCTCGATATGGACTCCCCCGGCATCACGGTGCGCCCGCTGCGCACCATGCACGGCGTCGACGAATTCGCCGAGGTGTATTTCGACGATGTCGTGATACCCGGTGACCGCATGCTCGGGCGGCCCGGCGATGGCTGGCGGGTCGCGATGGATCTGCTCCCGCACGAGCGCTCCACCTGCTTCTGGCACCGCGGCGCCTATCTGTTCACCCGGCTCGACCGCTTGGCGACCGCGGCAACGGTGGCCGACGACGCCGACCTCGGTGCCGCGTATCTGGCGTTGCATACGTTGCGCTGCCGCTCCCGGCTGACCCAGCAGCGGTTGGCGGACGGCGAGCACCTCGGACCGGAAACCTCGATCGACAAGGTGCTACTGGCCGGTGCCGAACAGCAACTGTTCGACACCATGCGCGACGTGCTGCCCGGCTCGGTGGAGCTGACCGATCCGGAATTGCGCACCGAATTCCTCTATTCGCGCGCGGCCACCATCTACGGCGGCACGGCCGAGATCCAGCGCAATATCATCGCGCGCCGTCTGCTCGACCTGGGCAAGGAGTAAGCCGTGACCAGCATCGACACCGATACCGCCGAGCTCGAACTGCTCACCGACACGCTACGCAAGACGATGACGGCGACATCGGGTCAGCAACTCGATCAGGCGCTGACCGACCTCGGTTGGCCCGACCTGCTCACCGAAATGCCCGAGGTGGCAATACCTCTGGTGTTCCGCCTGCTCGGCGAGACCGGGGCGCACGCGCCACTGCTCAACGATGTCATCGCCCACGCCGCCGGTACGTCGCTCGGCGCCACGCATCCGCTGCCGTTCGCGGGCGGGTCGTGGGTCGTCTGGGAACGTGCCGATCGGCCCGGCACCACGGTGGACGAGGAACTTCCCCTGCACCCGGTAGCGACCGGAACCGCTGTCGGGGTGGCGGCCGGTCGTCATGCGCTGGCCTGCTGGCTGCTCGGCAGCAGCCGCGCCATGCTGTCGCTGGCCCGCCGACATGCCTTGGACCGCAAGCAATTCGGCCGTCCCGTGGCGTCGTTCCAGGCGATCCGGCACCGCCTCGCCGAGACGCTGGTCGCCATCGAAGGCGCCGAGGCCACCCTGACGGCGGCCGACGACGATTTCGGCGCGCTGCTGGCCAAGGCCGCCGCCGGACGCGCGGCACTGACCGCGGCTCGACATTGTCAGCAGACACTCGGCGGTATCGGCTTCACCGCCGAACATGACCTACAGCGGCATATCCGCCGCGTCCTGATCCTGGACGGATTGCTCGGCAGCACACGGGAACTCACCCGCGAGGCCGGCACCCGTATCCGCACCGCGGGCGCGGCACCGCGCCTGGTTCACCTGTAGATCCAAACCGCAAACTCCGAGGCGCCCGCCATGAAATTCGCTCCAACCGCGATCGGCTATCTCCGCAGCGATGTATCCGGAATACGGCAGGGATGGGACGAAACCCAGATCCGGAGCCTAGCCGGGCGTCTCGGCTACAACCTCACCAAAACCGTCGCCTTCAGCGCCAAGACCGACAACCCGGTGGCACAACTGGTCGCCCTGGCCCGGAAGATGAACGCGGACGCGGTGATCGCCCCCGGCCTGACCCATTTCGGCGGTGCGATACCGCGCGAACTGGACCAGGTTACGTCGGTGATTACCGTCGTATCCGACACGCGGCCGTGATAGTGCCGCGCTACTGAGAAGCCATTCGTCTGCGATCGACTGCGGCAAGGATCAACGCGCGGGCGATGTCACCGGTGACGGACAATTCGGCGAGCATATCGAACGTGCGCCCATAGGTCGCGATCTCGCGTGGCTGGGTGATGGTCAGCTCGGCTGTGATGGTTTCCACGGTGGTCATGCGGTCGTCGAACATCACGAAATTGGTTGTCTGCTGAGGAATCTCGGCGGTGGCCGGGACGATGCCGAACGTGACACGCGGGAGGCCGGCGGCGACGAGCAGGCGATCGAACTGGCCGATCATCACCGAATCGTCGCCGACGGTGGTCAGTAGCGTCTGCTCGGCCAACAGGACGTGAAACCGGCGGTCGCCGTGGTAAAGGAATTGCTGACGTTCCATGCGCTTGGCAATGCCTGCGTCGATATCGTCCGGGAGTCGGTGCCGCGCGATAGACCGTTCGAGGATCGCTCGCGCATACTCGGGAGTCTGCAAAATTCCTGGGATCAGGACGTTCTGATAGATACGCGTCAGCTGGGTCCTCTCGGCCAGCTTGACCAGTTCATCTTGGCCGCGGCCGGTCCCAGTGCTGAGCAGGCGCCGCATTTCCATGTAGGCGGCGTCGATGTTGTGCAGGGTGGCGAGCAGGTCCGCGAGTTCATCCTCGGCACCCGCATGGGCGCAGTAGGCGCGAACGTCGGCATCAGAGGCGCGCAGCTTGCCGTATTCGAGCTTGGATATCTTCGATTCGTGCCAGCCTGCCAGCGCGGCGAGCTGACGCCCGGAAAGCCCTGCCCTACGCCGGATCTCGCGCAATCGTTGGCCGAGGGCGTCCCGAGCATCTTGGGCGGCGTTCGTCACCTGAGAGTGTCGACGGAGTCGAGATAGTCGGCGTACGGCGTTGCCAGCGCCCATAGCCGGTCTCGCACACCCCGGCACCGGTCGACAATCTCCAGGTCGGAAGTAACGGCCATCCCCACGGGCCGCCCGTCCTGGTCGACAAGATTGAACGCGACGAGCTCGTCGTCGAATAGCCACCAGTCATCCGACGGAACGTCCCCGGCATGGTGGCGCGGGACATACCGGATATCTTCGCCAGCGGCGACATTGCTCACCGTGATCGACAGCAACCACCGTTGATAGTCGGAGTGCGGAACGGTCACGACACGCACCCTACGCACTGTGACGCCCCGGCCCACTGTCTCCCGCATGAATTGCGCCCACGGCCGTTGGCCGTAGTCGGTCGGGTCAAGCTCGCCCGCAAGGAACCGTCTCAGGCCTTCCGATTCCGAGGCCACCGAGTAGGAGTCGCGCACCTCGAGGTGAAACGCCTGGTGCCGACACTCGCGGAACAGGTCATCAGCGGCGGGTCCGTGGACTAGCAGCACCGTAGAACGTCCTCTCTAGCTTCGGCACCTCGATCGCGGTCTCATCGACAGCCAGAGTGAGCCGACCGAGTGTTTCATCGTCGGTGACGGGACGCCCCGACAGGCAGAAGGTGCCGCGCCCGGTATCGGTCATCGTCGCACCGATGAACGTATCCGGATCGGCGAATCCTGGTAGCAGGTGCGGGATTTCGATGGTGCCAGCCTGGTCGGTCCGCCATCCCTGGACAAGGAAACTGTCCTGGTCGGTGGCATACAGGGTCGGGCAGTCGCGATCTCCGGACCCGCCCTTGCCAAGGAATGTCAGCCGCATGTCGGCCCCCTTAGTTGTGAAACGCGCGGAGGTTCCGCACGTTCCAATCATCCACCGTGTGCAAGAAATCGATTCACCAATCGCGAATTTTTCCAAGTTTTTGCAAACTCGTGCCGACGTGGTGGCCGGATTCTTATCGTCCGATATGGGCGCTCGGAGCCGGTGTCAGTCGTCCTGGCCCCGAGCTGCCTCACCATCGACGACGGAGGGTGAGATGGCGCTCACTGAACCACAGGCCAAAGCGCTGGCCGCACTGGCGATTCTGGAGGCCGCGCAATCGCTGACCGTGCGCGAACTGTGCGGCCACGCTGGTCGCGCCGACGCCGCTACGCGTGCAGCGCTACAGGGGCTCGCCGATTCCGGTCTCGCCCATGGTTCACGCACAGTGCCGGTTGGATGGCGGATCACCGACCGCGGGCGGTCACTGATCAACGCACGGCCATACCGAGAATTCCTGCCACGCAACGGCGCTGCCACCACGAGCACGAACGGGGCAGGTCAGTGAGGGCGAAACCAACCGCGATCGGATACCTGCGCACCGACGTATCCGGAATCTCACAGACTTGGGATGAAATCCAGATTCGCAGTCTCGCAAAGCGGTACGGCTACAACCTCGCCAAAACCGTGACGTTCAGCGCACATACCGACGACCCGCTGAGTCGGTTGCTGAACGTGGTCCAGCGCATGGATGTGGACGCGGTGATCACCCCCGACCTCGAGTACCTCGGCGGCGCAGTGCCGGATGATCTCGTCCGAGTCTGCGAGATCAACACCATCTCACCCCAGGCGACATACGCGCCACACGCGCCGTTCCGGTTCGTCGATGTGGACGGCACATAGACCAGCTCCACAGCAACGACGCCGGAAGGGAGTTGACCCAACATGGTGGCACGAGTAGAGGATCCAGGCCCGGACGGCAACAACAACGACATGGAGGGAACAAGTGAAGATCACCAGAGCCGCCCTCACGGCGTGCGCGATCACTACGGTGGTTTGATCGAGCTACGCAACTTCGAGAACCCCAGCGACTCGGCGCCGGTCTTCGAGGAGGACAGATGAAGTTCACCACCTCTCTGATGACTGTTGTACTCGCGACTGCGCCCGTGGTGGCCTGCTCGCATCCGGTATCCACAGATTCCGCGCACCTGGTATCCGCGGCGTCCACGCGCCAGGACGTCGGGGGTGACGTATCGCTGTCCGGCTGGGATTTGACGCTGCCGGTGAATTCCGCCGGCGAGTTGTCCGGCACCGCGGCGGTCCTGCACCCGGCCGCTGTCGATGCCCCGTGGCTGACCCGCACCTCCACCGGCGGGCTGGAGTTCTGGGCACCGGCAGCCGGCGCCGAGACCGCACATTCCGGGCATCCGCGCACCGAACTCGTGAACGCCTCGCCCTTCACCATCGGCGGCGCTGGACACACTCTGGCTGCCACCGTGGCCGTCACCCAATTGCCCATCGCTACACCGGATATCGTCATCGGTCAGATCCACGAACCGGGTCCTGTGCCCTATCTGCTGCTGCGCTACGAGTCCGGCCGAGTCTTCACCACCTGGCGTACCTCGGTCGACGGCTCCACGAAAGCTGGTCGGCAGCAGATTATTTCGGGTATCGCGCTGAATTCGCCTTTCTCCTACACCATCTGCGCGAACATCGGCCACACCGTGGATATCAGCGTCACCTACAACGGCATCACCAAGACCGAAACCGTCACCGTTCCCACGGCATTCGTGGGCACAGAGGGACGTTTCCAGGCAGGCGATTACCAGCAGGCCAGCACATCGACCGGACCTGACGACGGCGGTCGAGTGATCTTCACGGCCCTGTCGGCAAATTAGCCGCACGCGGCGGCGAATCAGGGTGCCGACACGACCGTCGCCCGGAAAGGCGCAATGTGCGGGCATGACCGTCGCCCAGCGCGAGTTAGTCGCTACGGCCACAGATATCCGCGTGGGGCCGACAGCTCAGCCGAGCACGGAAGCGATGTACTCAGGCGAGCGTCGTCACGATGTGAGGTAAGTCCGTTCCCTGCTCGATCGTGCCCGCCGCGATGCGGGTGGTCGCACGCGCCGTCGCCACGGAACCGTGTGCCTCGATCGAATCCAGCGGGCAGCCGAGTGCGTCGCCGACCAATCGCAGTGACGGGCCGAAACTCGCGGCCAGATGCTCCGCGCGAGCCGCGTTGGAATCACCCGGTGGCCGCCCGAAACCCATGACGTCGAACAGCCGTGATCCTTTCTCCGCCTGCCGTGTAACCCTTTTCCTGCTTGGTGATTCGGTTGCTTCCAACCAACTGTTCACAAGGCTATTGCCGTTCGGTCACCGTCGCGATAGCCGGGAACTTGGTGTTGAGGGTCAGCGCGGAGATCGGTGTGAGGTTCGGGTTGTCGATGGTCAGCTCGAACCGGCTGACTATGGTCGAGAGCGCCAGCTGCATCTCCATCATCGCGAATGCGTTGCCGATGCAGAGGTGTCCGCCCGCGCCGAAGGGCAGCCACAAGTGCCGGTCACGGCCGGCGACCGCGTCGGCGGCGAAGCGCTCCGGGTCGAAGGTGTCGGGCCGGTCCCAACACTCGGGGTTTCGGTGCGCGTGGTAGAAGCTGTACATCAGCGGCGTGCCTGCCGGGATGTGGTAGCCCCCGACCTCATCGTCCTCGGCGGCGCGCCGCTGCCCCATCCATGCCGGCGGTTTGAGCCGCAACACCTCCTCGAGTACCTGCTTGCTGTAGGGCAGCGTGGGCAGGTCGGCCAGGGTGGCATGCCTGCCGGTCAAGACGGTGTCAACGTCATCGCGCAGCCGCTGGCGCACCTCCGGATGCAGTTGCAACAGCAGTATGGCCGACGTCAATGCCGAGGAGCTGGTCTCGTGACCGGCGAAGAGCATGGTGACGACCTCGTCACGCAGTTCCAGGTCCGTGAGTTTCTCGTTGGTATCGGCGTCCGTGGAGTTGATGAGCATAGACAGCAGCCCCCCGCTGCCGGAGTCGCGCAAGTCGTCGATCACCTTGTAGACGATGGCATCCATTTCGGCGATCCCGCGCCAGAAACGGCGATGGCTGGCCGTCGGAAACTTCAAGGGAACCAAGGGCATTCGCACGAACTTCCCCAACTCGGCGTTCACCTTCTGCGTCGCGCGGGCGAAGCCGGTGACCTCCGGGCCGTTGGGATCCAATCCGAACAGCGCCCGCACCACGATCCGCAGCGTGAGGTGGCTCATCTGCTCACCGATATCGACCGTCCGTCCGGCGCGGGCGTGTTCGGCCCATTCGTCACACATGGAGTCGATCTCGGCCACCATGATCTCGCTCAGCGCACTGATCTTCTTGTGGTGGAAGGCCGGTTGGACGAGGCGCCGGTTGCGTCTCCACCGGTTGTGGTCGGCGATGGTCGCCAGCCCTCGCCCCACGAACGGCTCGATGATGTCGTACATCTGGGTCTCGCGGGTGAAGTTCGCCATGCGTTCCTGCAAGACGTACTTGATGTGGTGGGGATGGGTGATCCCGACCATGCTCCCGTTGATCAGTTGGAACCGAAAGACGTCGCCGTGGTGGGTCATGGAGTCGGAGAGGAACGAGATCGGGTCGACGACAAAACGTTTGGTATTGCGGAGGCGACCGGCGACCATCGGGGGCAGGCCGCTGACTGTGGAGGTGGAAGACATGACAATAAGTAGAACCGATCTTTCGGGATCCGGCTGATTTTCAGTGGTTGTGACTGGAGGCCAACTCCCGCAACAGGTTCCAGCTGGCAAAGCCGCTGGCGTTCTCATCGCACACGAAGGTGGCGCTGTCGTAACCGTTGCGCCACAACCAGAATCAGCTCCAGCGTCGCCGTCGCGTGCACGCGCCGCGGTCGACTACTGCATCTTTTGCTTCATCTCGTCCAGATGCGCCAGAATCGGCAGCCCGGCATGGCTGAGCGCATTGCCGTGCCCGGTCTGGTGCACATCGAAGACCGATTGGATGGCGGCGTAGAAGCCCTGTATGTCCAGCGTTTGATTCACCGCACGCTTGGCCTGACGCAACCCGAACGGCGGCATCTTGGCGATCAGTGTGGCAAGCTCGGTGGTCTGCGCATCCAACTCGGCACGAGGCACCACCTTGTTCACCATGCCGACCTGTTCGGCCTCGCGCGCGGTGACCGGGCGTCCCGTGAACAGGATCTCCTTGGCCTTGCGGGGACCCAATTCCCAAGTGTGCCCGTGATATTCGACGCCGCCGATGCCCATCAGCACGACCGGATCGGAGAAGAGCGCGTCCTCGGCGGCGACGATCAGATCGCACGGCCAACACAGCAGCAGGCCACCGGAAATGCAGCGCCCCTGTACTGCGGCGATGGATGGTTTCGGCACATTCCGCCAGCGCAGCGAATACTCCAGATAGCGGCGCGATTCGACGTTGTAGATCATGTCCAGGGTGATCTTGTCCGGTAGCGGCCCGCCCGAGCGCAGATCATGACCGGAGGAGAAATGCTTGCCTTCGGCCCGCAGGACGATCACCGATACGTCGTCGTCGGCCGCCGCCCGAGCCCAGGCCGCATCGAGTTCGTCCAGTAATGCACCGTTCTGGGCGTTCGCGACCTCGGGACGATTCAGGGTGATGGTCGCAATCTTATCGGCGACGGCGTACAGAATATGCATTGCGAACTCCGCTACCTGGGCAGTCCGAGCACCCGCTCGGCGACGATATTGCGCTGAATTTCGGAGGTGCCGCCGGCGATGGTTCCGGCGAAGCTGCGGACGTACCGTTCGAACCAGCTGCTGATGAAATTGTCATTGTTCAGCGGGTTGAACGGCGCGGTCATTGCCGGATGGATCAGGCCGTCGGGGCCCTGTGCGGACAGCGCCTGTTCCGAACCGTTCTGCACCGCCTCCGACCCGAGCAGTTTCAGCACCGATAGCGCGGCCACATCTTGCTGGCCTCGCGCCTCACGCGCCAGCGCCGCCGACCCGAGCAACCGCAGCGCCTGAGCATCCATGACCAGCGTCGCGTAACGGTCGCGGTCGAGCACGGTGCGCGGGTGGAAGTCCTCGATCAGCTCCTGCAGCCGGTCGGCGAAACTGAGCCACAGCAGCGTGCGCTCATGTCCGAGCGAACCGTTGGCCACGCCCCAGCCGCCGTGCAGCGGGCCGACCAGATTTTCCGCGGGCACCCGGACGTCCTCGAAAAACACCTCGTTGAAGTCCAGATCGTTCGGTCCGCAGATGGAAGCGAACGGGCGCCGGGTCACGCCGGGAGTATCGGTGGGGATCAACAGCACGCTGATGCCCTTGTGCTTGGGCGCATCCGGATCGGTGCGCACGAAGGTGAGCAGCACGTCGGCGTCGTGTGCGCCGGAGGTCCAGACCTTCTGCCCGTTTACCACGAAATGATCGCCGTCGCGCACGGCCCGGGTGCGCAGCCCGGCCAGATCCGAACCAGCACCCGGTTCGCTCATGCCCAGCGCCGCGGTGATCTCGGCTCGCAAAATCCTTGCCGCCCAATGCTTCTTCTGCTCCGCGCTGCCGAACGAGAGTAGCGAGGCGGCGATGATGCCGAGCCCCTGCGGATTGAAGCTGTGATAGATGCGCCGCTTGGACAGCTCCTCCAAATGCACATACTGCTGCAGGATCCCGGCATTGCGGCCGCCGAATTCCGGTGGGTTGCCGGGCAGCAACCAGCCGTGGTCGAACTGCAGCCGCTGCCATTCCCGCGCCCACGGCGGGACCTCCGCACTGGAAATCGGCCGATCCTGGGCCGCGACCGCCTCGTCGGGCATGAATTCGGTGAGGAAGGCGATGAATTCGGCCCGGAACTCCTCGACCTCGGTATCAAAAGTCAGTCGCACGGTACTCCTCGGCGATCAGCGCCCGGTGCTCTGCCGCGCCGCCGAGCAACAGCTCACCGGCTTTGGCCCGCTTGAGCGCGAACTGCAGGTCGTTTTCCCAGGTGAAGCTCATGGCGCCGAACAACTGCATGCCGCGGCCGAACACCTGCGACTGGCATTCGCCGGCCGCGGCCTTGGCCATCGACGCGGCCAGGCGCCGCCGCGGATCGTTCTCCCGGATCGTCATCGCCGCGAAATACGCCAGGGCGCGGGCTCTTTCGATCGCGATGTGCATATCGGCGGCCTTGTGTTTGACCGCTTGGAACGAGCCGATCGGCACGCCGAACTGCTGTCGGCTGCGTACATGCTCGAGCACCATGTCCAGTACCCGTCGACACGCGCCGACCATGGTCAGCGCCATTCCGGTCGTGGCCGAGTGGCGCGCGGGCTGCGAATCGACGCGCAGGTAGCGATCGTCCGGAACCCGCACCTCGACAAAACTCACTTCGGCGAGATGCAGCACCGGATCGAACACAGCCGCACGTCGCACGATGACGTCGTCGGCGGGCACCACGAAGACACCGGCCTCGGTCACGACCGCCAGTTGCCGCGCTCGATCGCCGTCGAGCACATGACGCGCGGTGCCGCTCAGCAGCCAGCCATCCCGGTCGCGCACCGCCGACACACCGTCGTAAACCGCGGCGCCCGGTTCACCCTGGCGCACGAAATCCGGTGCGAGCGGCGCGAATTGGGTCATGGTGGCCAGATACGGGGTCGGGTCGGTGGCCCGCCCCAGCTCCTCGAGCACGATCCCCAGTTCCACCGCGTCGGCCGGGTCGGTCAGCTCCATCCATCCCAGCTCCGCATAGGTACGCCACAGCCCCTCCGAATCCGCGCCCTTATCGGCGACCTCGCGGATCAGGGTCGGCGGACACTGCTTGGCGACCACCTCGCGGACGGTTTGCTGCCACAGCAGTTGATCGGAGTCGAACTCCAAAAGCATCCGGCCTGCCTCCTTGCCACTCCGACACACTCCAGACCCGAGAATATCATTCTCCAGTTCGGAAAGTAAGAGTCTCGCATTTGTTCGCTGACATAGTGTCCAGCCAACACGGAGACACCCCGTTCTCCGGTACAGTGCATCCATGTTCTCTCTACATGACCGAGGACCGGAGCGCCGGTGACCAGCCCGAGCGAAGAGCCCGCCTGGAAGCAGCGCGCCGTCGAGCGCTCGTTGCGGACCGCGAAATTGCGGGCCGAACAGCGCGTTCAGCGCTTCCTCGACGCAGCGCAGGCCATCATCACCGAGAAGGGCAGCACCGACTTCACCGTGCAAGAAGTCGTCGATCGTTCGCGCCAGTCGCTGCGGAGTTTCTATCTGCAGTTCGACGGCAAGCACGAGCTGCTGCTCGCCCTCTTCGAAGACGCACTCGTGCGCACCGCCGACCAACTGCATGCCGCCGCCGACGCCAAGGCCGATCCGCTGGAGCGGTTGCAGGTAACCGTCGAGCTGCTGTTCGAGTTGTCCCGGCCCGATCCGGCCGCACAGCGCCCGCTGTTCACCGATTTCGCGCCACAACTGCTCGTCACGCATCCGGCGCAGGTCAAGGTCGCGCACGCACCGCTGCTCGCACTGTTCACCGAGCTCATGGAGCAGGCAAAACAGGCCGATCAGCTGCGCTCGGACGCGAATCCGCGGCGAACCGCGGCGATGGTCATGCAGACGGTCATGTTCATCGCCCAGTCCACCGGCGGCACCGACGAGGAGACCGTGCACCCGATCACCGCGACCGAGGTCTGGAACTTCTGCGCGCACGGCTTCACCAAGGATTGAGAATAATATTCTCAATCGAGGAGAGTTTCACTTACACTCGGGGGCATGCCCGACCTCTGGAATGATCTTCTCGGCTGTCTCGACCTGACCGCTCGGCCGTCCCTCGACGACGAATCCGTCTTCGAGGGACGCAACCAGCAGCTCGAGTACTACCGCGTCTTCGGCGGGCAATTGCTCGGCCAGTTCATCCGCGCGGCCGATCTGACCTGCCCGGAGAAATCGGTCAAGTCGCTGCACGCGCTGTTCGCCCGCGAGGGCAGGACCGACGAGCCGATCCGCTATCGGGTGCGCCGACATCACGAAGGCCGCTCCTTCGCCACCGTGACCATCGTCGCCGAGCAGAGCTACGGGGTCGTGGCCACCGCATCGGTGTCGCTGCACGCGGAGGCGGAGGGACCGCAACACCAGAGCGTGCCCGCCGCTCCCGCGCTCCTGAGCGCCGAGCACAAGGTGAGGTGGGACCTGCTGCCCTGGGAGACCCGATCCGCAGTTGATCTCGACGACACCGCTTCCGCCGCACCGGAATTCGAGTTCTGGATGCGCACACCGGACGTGGATCCACGGCTGGCCCCGGCGATCGTCTCCTACGCCACCGATCTCAACCTCATCGGCACCGCACTGCGGCCGATCGAAGGTGCGTGTCAGCGCGGCAACGGCACCGCATTCCATTCGGCGGTGACCTCGCACAGCGTGTGGTTCCACCGACCGTTGCGCACCGACGAGTGGCTGTTACTGCGCCAGCACAGTCCGCTCATGGCGGGCAGCCGCTGTTTCGGCCGCGGCGACGTGCTGACCGAGAACGGCCGGTTGGTCGCCTCCTACGCGCAAGAAGCCATGGTGCGCTTCCCATCCGAGGTCGGGTGAACCAGTGGTCGTGAATCGAATGGTGATCAAGCGATCCTCCGACGCATCCGAGCACCGATCGCACCGGGTGGTGCAATGGGCCACCGGGACCATCGGCGCGCGGGCACTGCGCGGTGTAGTCGAGCATCCGAAGATGGAGTTGGTCGGCCTGTTCGTGCACAGCGCGGACAAGGTGGGGCGCGACGCGGGCGAGTTCTGCGATATTCCCGCCACCGGTGTGCTGGCCACCGATGACATCGAGCAGATCATCGAGCTCGACGCCGACTGTGTGCTCTATATGCCGCTCGTGTTCGACGCGGAGGTGGTGATCCGCCTGCTGGCATCGGGCACCAACGTGGTGACGACATGTGGCCTGTTCCACCACCCACCGAGCATGGATCCCCAACTGCGTCAACGCATTCAGCAAGCCTGCACGCTCGGGGGCACCTCGATCCACAGCACCGGCAGCAGTCCGGGTTTCATCACCGAGGCGGTGCCGCTGGTGCTGTCCTCGATCCAGCGCCGACTGGACCGGCTGATGATCGACGAGTACGCGGATCTGTCGCAACGCGATTCGCCCGCCATGCTGTTCGACGTCATGGGTTTCGGGCGGCCACGGGGTGATTCCAACGCGGCTCGCGCGGAGCATCTGGCCGCGAGTTTCGGCCCGTCACTGCGATTGGTCGGCGACGCACTCGGCTGCCCGCTGGATTCGATCGAGGCACACGGTTCCGTGGCGACGGCGCGTGCGACCACCCGCATCGCGGCGGGCACGATCGAGCAGGGAACCGTTGCGGCTCAACGCACTACGGTCTCCGGTCTGGTGGCGGGCGAACCGGTGCTGAGCTTCCGCGCCAATTGGTATTGCACCACCGATATCGAGGCCGATTGGGACCTGCGCGATACCGGATGGCACATATCGGTGGTCGGCGACGCGCCGCTGGAAGTGGATCTGCGGTTCCCGATTCCCCTGGAACACATGGCCGCCGTATCCCCGGCCTATACCGCCAACCGTGCGGTCAATGCGATTCCGGCGGTGTGTGCGGCCGATCCCGGGATTCGGTCGACGCTCGACTTACCGCATATCGCAACCACACTCGGCTGAGCGCGTCGCAACCGAACTCGGCCGAACAGTGTTGACAGACGCGATATCTGTTGCCGCAGCGACTGATTCGCGACCACGTGACAGCAAGGCTCGCACATCGCGGCCGTGCACGGGCGCTGAAACCGTTATCGACCTACGCATATCTATTGCCGCAGCGACTGATTCGCGACCACGCGACGGCAAGGCTCGCACATCACGGCCGTGCGCCGACTGAGCCGTTGGCCCGCAGGATACCTACCTGTTGCAGCAGTGTGTAATTCGCGGTCAGGCGACAGTGATATCCGCCAGCAGGGTGTCTACCCGCGCCCGCGCGCGCGTGGCTACGCCGTCGCCGGGAGCCACATGGACGCGGCCCGCTTCGATCGCGGCGAGTGCGGCCTCGGCGACCTCGCGCGGGGACAGGATTGCGCCGCGGGCGGCAGCGAGACTGCGCATCGAGGGTGTCGCGCCCGTCGGTAGTTCGATCGCACCCAGCGCGGCCGAGTTCTGACCGAGCGGGGTGTCGACCAGCCCCGGGCAGAGCACGGTTGCGCCCAGCGCGGGCGCTACCTGCTTCAACTCGAGGTCGAGCGTCTCGGTGAGACCGACCACCGCGTGCATGGTGCCGGTGTAGGGGGTGCGGCCGGGCAGCGGGGCGAGGCCGCCGGAGGAGGCGGTGTTGAGGAAATGGCCGGTGCCCTGCTCGATGAGCAGCGGCGCAAATGCCTTGACGCCGTGGACGACGCCGAGAATCTTGACCCCGATCATCCGCTGCCAGGTGCGCGCGTCCTGGTCCCACAGCGGCGCGGCCGAGCACACCACCCCGGCGTTGTTGCAGACCAGATCCACCCGGCCGTAGGCGGCCATGGTGCGCTCGGCCAGCGCGCGCACCGATGCCTCGTCGCTCACATCGGCCACCACGGCCGTGACCTCGGCGTCGCGCAATGCTGCCGCCGCCGCGGTCAAGCCGTCCTCGCGGATGTCGGAGATGACGAGCCGTACCCCGCGCGCGGCGAGCGCCTCGGCCAGGCCGTAGCCGATGCCGCTCACACCCCCGGTGATCACGGCGACCTGTCCCTCGCGTATCAGCATCGAATACTCCTCCTCGCGGATGGATGGTGGGTCGAAATGCCGTCAGAGGCTGAGAACCGATGCCGCCGCCGTACCGGGCGCCCCATAGACCTGGGCGTAACCGACACGGGGATTACCCGGCACCTGCCGCTCGCCAGCCTGGCCGCGCAGTTGCACCACCAGTTCATAGACCTGCCGGATGCCGGAGGCCCCGATGGGTTCGCCGTTGGCGAGGAGCCCGCCATCGGTGTTCACCGGCAGGCGCCCGCCGATCTCCGTCGCCCCCTCGGCGAGCAGCTTCTCCTGGTCGCCGTCGGCGCAGAAACCGTTCTCGGCCATATGGATGATCTCCGCGCCCGCGTCGGTGTCCTGAAGCTGGATCACATCGACGTCCTCGGGTCCGATCCCGGCCGCCTCGAACGCGGCCCGGGAGGCGTACACCGTCGGTGAGACGTCCTCATCGATGGCCGCCCAGGTGCTGTGTACCTCGTACGCGCCGTAACGGCGCGTACGGATCGCGCTCGAGCGCAGGTATACCGGGGTGCTGGTGTAGCGGTGTGCGATATCCCCGCGACACATGATCACGGCCGCGGCCCCCTCGTCCGGCGAGCAGAACATGTACTGCGTCAACGGATAGTTCAGCATCGTCGAGTTCAGGATCTCGTCTTCGGCAATCGGCTTGCGCCGGAAGGCATTCGGATTGAGCGCGCCATTGCGGAGATTCTTGGCGGCGACCTTGGCCAGGGTGCGCTGGGAGATGCCGTGCTCGTGGATGTAGCGGTTCGCCTTGATCCCGAAGAACTGGGTGGTGACGAACTGTCCGTTCTCCGCGTACCACGCGGGCAGCCCGAGCTTGGCCGGATCGTCGGTGAACGCACCGCGCGGGTGTTTGTCCATGCCGACCGCGATGCCGATGTCGTAACGTCCGGACCGGATCGCCTCCGCGGTCTGCTCGATCGAACTGGCCGCGGTGGCACAGGCATTGAACACATTGGTGAATGGAATTCCGGTCAGCCCGACCAGGCGGGTCACGGCATCGGGATTGCTTACCTCATAACTGCCGCCGAAACCGAACTGGATATCCTTCCATTCGACACCGGCGTCGGTCAACGCCAATTGGATTGCGTCGGCGCCCATTTCGATGGCCGACTTGGCGAAGCGGCCGAACGGGTGCAGGCCGACGCCGATGATGGCAACGTCGTTCATTCAAATCTCCTCGGTAGCCGTAGTCGCTGATCAGGCCGGTGCGAAAGCGACCGTGACGACTTCGTTCCCGTCGTCGTCGACATAAAGGGGGACGAAGGCCAGCTCGACGTCCATCCCGAAGCGCAGCTCGGCCGGTTCGGCCACGGTCAGCCGGGCCTCCACCCGCACGTCATCACCCAACTGGATCAGTCCGATCCCGAACGGCTCGAAGCTTTCGGCCGTCTCCTTGCCCGCGTACGGCAGTTTGGGGACGAAGCCCTGGGTGGTCCAGGCCACGAGCGTGCCGCGTCGGGGCAGCAGCCGTTCGGACATGTCCGGGCCGCTGCACCGCGGGCAGCGTGGTTGTTGGGGCCACGTGACCGCGCTGCATGCGGCGCAGCGGCTACCGATCAACTGCGGATTCTCCGCCGGCCAGGTCGAGACATCGGGCGCTAGGGCCTTTGCCATGCCGTCCTCCATCAGGTGGAAATGTCATTCTCATAAAATGTATACGCTATTTCCGACGAAATGCGAACAGTGAGTAGTCGCTCCGCGGCGGTGTACGCGTCCAACCGTCCGGCCGCGACCGAGTCCGCCAATGCCGCCAACGCCGGATCGCCCCGCAAACGGGTCTGCGCCAGGGACAGGATTTGCGCGCGGGCCCGCGCGGTGCGCCGGTCGAGGGTGTCGCTGCGATGGTGTGCGTCGATCGCGGCCACCAACTCCGCGATCCCGACGCCCTTTGCCGCGACCAGGGTGAGGATCGGGGCGGCGGACTCCTGATGCAGATCCCGCACGGTCTGGTCGGCGCCCTCTCGGTCGGCCTTGTTGACGACCAGGATGTCGGCGACCTCGAGCAGACCCGCCTTCGCGGCCTGAATCGCGTCTCCCGCACCGGGATTCAGAATCACCAGGGTGGGGTCGGCGATCGCGGCGATCTCGATCTCGGACTGCCCGACGCCGACGGTTTCGAGCAGGATCAGCTCGTGGCCGAGCGCGCCGAGCAATCGGATGGCGGCGGGCACCGCGGCCGCGAGACCACCCAGATGACCGCGCGTGGCGACCGACCGGATCAGCACATCGGGATCATTGATGTGCTGCGCCATCCGAATTCGATCACCCAGCAGCGCGCCACCGCTGTACGGCGAGGACGGATCGACCGCCAGCACCGCCACCCGCAGACCCTTTTCGCGGTAGGCGGCGACCAGCGCCGCGATCGTGGTCGATTTACCCGCGCCCGGCGGGCCGGTGACCCCGATGACCCGAACCGGGACGGCATCGAGCAGCGCGAGCACCTCGTCGCGCTGTGGTCCCTCGACCGCGCTCAGCAGCCGCCCCGCGGCCCGCACCGATCCGGCCCGCGCGGCGGCGATGAGCTCCGCAATAGTGTCCACGCGCTAGGGAGCCGGAACCTCGACGACGGTGGCCGATCCCATCCCGCCACCGGCGCACAGTGCCGCGATTCCGAAACCGCCACCGCGACGCCGCAATTCGTGCACCAGCGTGACGATCATCCTGGCTCCGGTGGCGGCGACCGGATGGCCGAGCGAGCACCCGCTGCCGCTGAAGTTCACCCGATCCGGATCGATATCGAGCGCCTTGGTCGCCGCGATCGGCACCGAGGCGAACGCCTCGTTGATCTCGTAAAGACTCACCTGCGACAGCGATATACCGGCCCTGGCAACGGCCTTGGTGATCGCCTCGATCGGCGCCAGCCCGGTGTCGTGCGGATCGACGCCGACCGAGGCCCACCCGCGGATGATGCCGAGGGCGGGCAATCCGAGCCGGTCACTGGCAATGGCCAAGGCCGCGGCGCCGTCATTGGAGCCCGACGCATTGCCCGCGGTGATGCTGAAGCCCTCGATCTCCGGGTGCAGCACCTTCAGTCCGGCCAGCTTTTCCAGACTGGTGTCCCGGCGCGGGTGCTCATCGACCGCGAACAGTCCGTGTGGAGTGTCGATCGGCACGATCTCCTCCTTGAAACGGCCCTCGTCGATGGCGGCAATGGCATTGCGGTGCGAGCGCAACGCCCACGCATCCATCTCCGCACGCGAGATGCCGGACGCCACCGCGGTGTTCCAGCCGACCGTGATCGACATATCGAGGCAAGGCGCGTCCGGCCGGTCCGGATGGCTCGGCGCGACCCACGGGTCGATCCATTCGTCCTCGCCGACCCGGAAACGCACACGCGGCGCGGTGGATTCGGAGTTCACGCCACCGGCGATGACGAGTTCGTCCATTCCGGCCCGGATGCCGGCGGCCGCGGTCTGCACGGCGGCCATGCCCGCGGCGCAATGCCGGTTGTGCGCCACACCGGCGACATTGGTCAGTCCGGCGGTGATCGCCGCGTGCCGGGCCAGCACGCCGCCGCCGTAGCGGCCCTCGCCGAGGACGACATCATCGATGCGGGCTGGGTCGAGTCCCTCGGCGGCCGCAGCCACCACGTGCTTAGCCAGGTCGAAGGCATTGGTATCGCGCAGCGTGCCCTTGCGGGCGGTTCCGATCGGAGCGCGCAGGGCGGACACGATGACAGCTTCAGGCATTGGTGTTCTCCATTTCGGTGACGAGGTTGCGGCGCAGCAGTTTTCCGGTTTCGGTCTTGGGTAGTTCGCGGCGGAACACGATGGTGTCGGGCGTCTTCGACGACCGCAGTCGCGTGCGGACCCACTGTTTGATCTCGTCCGGCTCGCCCGCGCCGACAAGCACCGCGACCAGTCGCTGCCCCCACTCCGGATCCGGTACCCCGATCACCGCGGCCTCGGTGATGCCCGGATATTCCAGCAGCACGTCCTCGATCTCGGCGGGCGCGATATTCTCGCCGCCGCGGATGATGGTGTCGTCGGCGCGGCCTTCGATGAACAGATAGCCCTCGGCGTCCAGGCGGCCCAGATCCCGGGTGGGGAACCAGCCTTCGGCATCCAGTGCGCTGCGGCCGCCGTATTCACCGGAGATCTGCTCGCCGCGCACGAATACCAACCCGACCTCCCCCACCCCGGCGGGCTCGCCGGACTCGGCGCGGATCTGGATCTCGATCCCGGGCAGCGGCTGCCCCACCGAGCCGAGCCGATCACGGACGGCCGGATCATCCGAGGCGAAGGCCGCACGGTGATCGTCGGGTCCGAGTACCGCGATCGAGGACGCGGTCTCGGTGAGTCCGTACGCATTGACGAAGCCGGTGTCCGGGAACACCCGCAGCGCGTGCTCGAGCACCGGGCGCGGCGTACGCGAGCCGCCATAGGCGAGACTGGCCAGCGTCGGCACTCCCGCATCGGCTCCGTCGACGGCCGCGACGATGCGCGCCAACATGGTCGGCACCAGCATGGCGTGGGTGATCCGTTCGCGCCGAACGGTTTCCAGCCAACCGGACGCGTCGAACGCCGCCAGGTAAACCACCCGGCGACCGGAGTAGAGATTCGACAGCAGATTCGTCAGGCCCGCGATGTGATAGGGCGGCACCGACACCAGCGCCGCGTCCGTCTCCTGCGCACCGCCGAACTCCACGGTGTTCAGCAAGTAGGCCATCAGATGCCGATGCCGTAACAGCGCCGCCTTGGGTTCGGAGGTGGTGCCGCTGGTGTAGATGATCGCGGCGACCGCATTGCCATCCCACGGCACCTCGAGTTCGGGCGCATCGGCGCCCTCCTCGACCAGGCCGTCGAGGTCCTCGGGCCGCAGCACCAGCGCCCCTGGATGACGATCCAGGAGCATGGCCAACTGCTGTTCGCCGAGCCGATAGTTCAGCGGTACGAATGGCACCCCGGCCAGCGCCGTACCGAAGAGCGCGACCGGATAGGCCAGGTGGTTCGCGCCCAGATACAGCACCGCGGGGTGCCGCTGGAAGCGGACGGCCGCGCGACGCGCATTGCCGAGCAGGGCGGCGGCGGTCAGCGAGCGATCGCCGACCGTGATCACGGTCCGATCGCCCGCCGATGCGGCCATGTCTAGGATCATGCTGATGTTCATGAGAACATTATTCTCTCCATAGGAGAGTGTTAGTTGCAAGAGAGGATTGCGATATGCAGATCAGTGGGAGCGCTGCCATCGTCGTCGGCGGCACCGGCGGACTCGGCGAGGCCACCGTGCGTCGCCTGCACGCCGCCGGAGCGAAGGTGGTGGTCGCCGATGTCGCCGACGACAAGGGCAAGGAACTCGAGAAAGAACTCGGCATCCGCTACGTGCACACCGACGCGACCAGTGAGGAGTCGGTGCTCGCGGCCATTACCGAGGCGGAATCCCTTGGACCGCTGCGCATTTCGGTCGACACCCATGGTGGCCCGGCCACCGGCGGCCGCCTCGTCGGCAAGGACGGCTCGCCGCTGGCACTCGACGGTTTCCGCACCACCATCGAGTTCTATCTGACCGCTGTATTCAATGTGCTGCGCCTGTCGGCCGCGGCCATCGCCAAGACCGAGGCGCTGGACGAGGGCGCCCGGGGTGTGATCGTCAACACCGCCTCGATCGCGGGATACGAGGGCCAGATCGGCCAACTCCCCTATTCGGCGGCCAAGGGCGGCGTCATCGGTATGACCCTGGTGGCGGCCCGCGACCTGTCCCCGCTCGGCATCCGGGTGGTCACCATCGCGCCCGGTACGGTCAACACGCCCGCCTACGGCAAGGCCGCCGACCAACTGGAGGGCTACTGGGGCCCGCAGGTGCCCTTCCCCAAGCGGATGGGGCGCTCGGTGGAATACGCACAGTTGGCCCAGTCGATCATCGAGAACGACTACCTCAACGGCGAGGTCATCCGGCTCGACGGCGCGCTGCGCTTCCCACCGAAATGAACGGGCAACCGTATCCCGGCGTGGGCGGAACACTCAGCGGCAAGGTCGCATTCGTCGCCGGTGCCAGTCGCGGCATCGGCGCGGCGATAGCCGCCGGGTTGGCCGGAGCGGGTGCGGCGGTGGCCGTCGCCGCGCGCTCGGAAACCGAGGGCAAGCTGCCGGGCACCATAGGTTCGGTCGCCGACCGGATCACCGCCGCGGGCGGAACGGCAATGCCGGTGGCGTGCGATGTCACCAGCGAGGAGTCGGTCGAAAATGCCGTGGCCGCAACCGTTTCGGAATTCGGCGGTATCGATATCCTGGTCGCCAATGCGGGCGTGATGTGGTTGGGTCCGATCGAGACCACACCGCTCAAGCGCTGGCAGTTGTGCATGAACGTCAACCTGAACGGCGTCTTCCTCGCGACCAAGGCCGTCATCCCGCATCTGAAAGCCCGCGGCGGCGGCTCGCTCATCGCGATCACCACCACCGGCGTGGATATGATCCGCGGCGCCAATGCCTACTGGGTATCCAAGGCCGCCGTCGAACGCCTCTACCTCGGTCTGGCCGCGGAACTGAAGGACGACAACATCGCGGTCAACTGCCTGAGCCCGACTCGGGTCGTACTGACCGAAGGCTGGCAGGCCGGAGGCGGTGGCCAGAAAATTCCAGCGGACATGGTCGAGCCGCCGGAGACGATCGCCCGCGCCGCGGTGCTGCTCGCGGGCCAGGATGCCGCCGGTATCACCGGCACGGTGCAACGTTCGGAAGTGCTGATTCCGCGGGGATGATCGGTGCGAGGCCCCGAAGAGAACTATGGTCTTCGGGGCCTTGCGGGCGAGTGTCGGCGGCACGCGTGCCGTATCGATCACTCGTAGTCGACGGTGATGGAGTCCGTGTCCGGTATGGCCTGGCAGGTGAGGACATAGCCTTCGGCGAGTTCGTCGTTGGTGAGTGCGTCGTTGCGGCGCAGGGTGGCGTGTCCTTTCGTCACCTTGGCCATGCAGGTGGCGCAGTTGCCTGGCCGCCGACACCGCATCCAACTGGGAATCCCGCCTGCGCCCTCTCGGCATCCCTGCGGCCGCCGTGCCACCTTGCCCGAAGCGCTGGCCGCCAACCCCGAAACCATCGTCACCGTAGGCGATTTCCGGTTGATCGGCAGTCCGATCCGGATAGCCGGATACCAGCCGCAATACGTTCCGCCACCAATGCTCGGCGAGCATGAGGCACAGTCGGGTAGCTGGCCTGGCAGTGTCTGAGTGGGCATGGCGCGTCTGCACGCTTCCGTAGGACGAGGCACGTTCGAAACATTGCTCACGGGCGCGGCATCCTGCTGTGAGTTCCATGAAATATCGTGGCCACGAAGAGAAAACGGGCTGCGACAGCCGACTAACGGGATAGAAATGGACCGGTGCTGTCCTGAATGCATGAGTATCACGTCATGGATCAAGTCCAAGTCCGGGGCGGCCACGGTAGCCGAGACCGACACAATCTACGAGCAGATCGGGGGGCAGGAGGCGCTCGAGGCGGTAGTAGAGGACTTCTATGCCCGCGTCCTCGCCGACGACCAGCTTGCGTCGTTCTTCACCGGTACGAACATGTCTCGGTTGAAGGGGCGTCAGGTCGAGTTCTTCTCCGCTGCGCTCGGCGGCCCCGGCCCCTACACCGGTGCCCCGATGAAGCAGGTCCACCAAGGCCGTGGCATCACGATGCACCATTTCGGCCTCGTGGCCGGACACCTGACCGATGCGCTGACCGCCGCCGGGGTGCCAACGGCGCTGGTGGAACAGATCATCGGAGCCATTGCCCCGCTGGCCGACGACATCGCATCCGGCTCGGCCTCCTAGTCGCCGCGCTGCCCCTGCCGCCGTTTCGTCTCAGTGCATGGGGTCGCGCTCGCCCATGGGTGCTCGGATGGCTTGTCATCATCTGGACGGTCTGTTGGCGAATGCGGCACCGACCCCGTCGGAGGCACCGGCGACGAGCGCCCACGGCACGTAGGCATCGGCGAATATCACGCGGCGTCACCGCCGACCGTGCTGATGTCAGGTCGAACCGCAATCGAAGCCGCCGGCCATCACTGATTTGTCGGCTGCCCCACTACGGAGGATCGAGCAGCGCGAGGTAGGCGTCGAGCTGGGCCGCGCCGCCGAGCAGGTTGCGGCTGCGCGTGGTGAGCCGGTCCTGCCAGGAGTCGAGGAAAGCACTCAACGCGTCCGCGCCGCCCGCCTCGCGCAGCGACTCGATGAACTGCGCGACCTGGTGCAGCAGGTACCCACCTCGACGCAGTTGTCGTGCGATCTCGGCATCGCGCACGCAATCCGGTCCGTATTCGCGGTAGCCCGTTGCCCGGTCACGTTCGGGGCGCAGGATGCCCTCGGTCTCCCAGGTGCGCAACGTCGCCGGGTGCACGCCGAGCCGGCGCGCGAGTTCGCCCACGGTCAGCCGTCGGCCGTTGACGGCGGGCGGCGTCGTAGTGGACAGGCTGTCGAGTGCCGTCGCGACCTCGGTGCGGGTATTGCGTTCGGTGAGCAGCGCGACGTGCGTGGCATCGATGAGCCGGTAGGCGGACTCGGTGTCGCCCCGGTTGGTCGCGCGCATGATCTCCATTGCCTGCTGGTGCCCGTGGCCGCCGCGTAACGCGAGAAAGGCGCGCAGGGCTTGCGCGTGCAGGGGCGTGTAGTGCCGGTAGCCGCTCTCGCTGCGCTCGGTCGGCGGGAGGATGCCGGCGTCGTCGTAGTTGCGGATCGCCTGTGCGGACAACCCGTGTGCTCTGGCGAGGTCGATGGGACGCACTTGACCTCCGATTGAGGCTTTCATCTATGAACTGCAGGTAGACGTCTCAGAAGTTTCACCCGAATCTTCAACGATACCGTCGAGGATAGTTACTTCTGGAAGGGGCGTTCATGTCTACTGCCGCATCACTGCGTGGGATCGGCCGCCAACTCGACGACGCGGCCGACCTGGGCCGTGTCCTCGACGGGCTGCTCGCCGCGCGGCCCGAGCCGCCGGCCCTGCTCGCCCTCGGCGAGCCGACCCACGGGATCGAGGCGTTCCCGTTGCTGCGCAACGAAATCCTCGGCCACCTAGTCGAGCGGGGGTACCGGTCGATCGTGTTGGAAACCGATGTCTTCGCCGCGTCAATTGTCGATGACTACATTGCCGGGGCAATGGCGGAGATCGACGCGGTGCTCGCGACCGGGTTCAGCCACGGGTTCGGCGCCGTGCCGGGGAACCGCGAACTCGTCGAATGGCTCCGCGCACACAATGCCGGCCGGGCGCCGCAGGATCGGGTTCGCTTCTACGGCTTCGACGCGCCGACGGAGTACTCGGGTGCGCCGAGCCCGCGACGCGCACTGTCCTCGGTGATCGAGTACCTGCCCGCGGCCCTGCGGCCCGAATCAGTCCACGAACTCGATGCGCTACTCGGCGAGGACACGGACTGGTCGAATCCGGCGGCCATGTTCGATCCGGCAGCCTCCATCGGCGACTCCGACCGCGCCCGCGCCCTGCGCATCGTCGCCGACGACCTCGCCAGCACGCTGCGCCGCGCGGCACCCGACCTGCACCGCGCCGACGCGACCGGCTACGCCCACGCCGTCGCGCACGCGCGCACCGCCCAGAGCCTGCTGCGCTATCACGCGGCCATGGCGAGTCCAGCCCCTGATCGCATCGCGACCCTGGTCAGCCTGCGCACCGAGATGATGGCCGAGAACCTGCTCGCGATCGTCGCGCAGGAGCAGCGACGCGGACCGAGCCTGGTGTTCGCGCACAACCTCCACCTGCAACGCACGCAGTCGGACGGCGAGGACAAGGTGAGCTGGGGAAACGCTGGAGCACTCGTAGCGCTCACCCTCGGCGAGCGCTACGCGTTCCTGGCAACCGACGCCAAACCCGACAGCGATCCGGACACCCTCCAGGGCGTGTTGGCCAATGCGACCACCCGCCGCGCCCTGTTCCCGACACCGGCCCTGCGCGCCGCGCTTCCCCCGTCGATCGGCCCTGGCGAACCGATCCTGCCCGGCCACATCCCGCTCACCCCAGCAGAATTGGACGGCGCCGACGCGGTCATCTTCATAGCCGACACCGACGGAAACCGCCATCAGTACTGGTAACAGCCACCCCGAAGAAAATCCGCCACCCCCAATGTGTGCACGGTCCGCCAACCGATCGCCTTCGAGAATGCATTGTGAGAGGGGCGCTCTCGACGTCTACCGCCATCAATACATTCTCGAGGGTCGCCTAACAGGAGTGCTGGAGTGAGCGATGAATCGGGCATGGTCCGCTGGTAGGTACTCGTGAGCCGCTGAGCGCGGCCACGACCTGAGGAGAAGAACCATGACCGACACCGCAGTGCACGCCGACCGCGAGGCTGTCCTCGATGTCCTGAACAACCTTTACCGCGCCTGGGCCGACAATGATGCCGACGCCTTCGTCGCCGACTACGATCCCGACGCGACCTCCATCCTGCGCGGGGTCTTCAACTCCGGCCGCGACGCCGTCCGAGATCGGATGGCCGCGGGCTTCGAGGGCCCGCTGCGTGGCTCGAAAACCCTGGACGAACCCCAACTCGTCCGTTTCCCCACCTCCGACACCGCCATCGTGGTCAGCCGCAGCGCCGTCCTCATGGCAGGTGAAACCGAAGCTCCCGCCGACCGCTGGGTCATGGCCACCTGGACCCTGATCCGCCGAGACAACCGCTGGCTGCTTACCGCCTACCACAACTGCCCGGCCCAGTAATGCAAACGTCATTCGGCGGTCAGGTGAGCGGGTGACCTCGGCGGCGGTAGTGCTATAGACGAGCTTGGTGCTGTCGGCGTTGTCGCCTGCACCAAGCCTCATCGCGCGAACTGCAGGTCGAGCCGCCGCCAAAGGGATTCCCGCTCAGGGCTGTCAAGGGAAATTGCCGGTGTCGCTGTCGTCGGTAGTGTGCAGGCGTGAGCCGTACTATTCGTCTCGCATGGCGCGATCTTAATGAAGGGGGGCATTCCTGCCACTGTCGGCGATGCTGTGCCAGCAGCGATGCTGTAAGTGTTCGCAGGAAACGCACGACACAAAAGGAACGTACTCCATGATCGTCCGTTCACTGAGAGAGATCATCGGCACCGAGCGAGAAGTGAAGGGCCCCAAGTGGACCAGCCGTCGCCTGGTGCTCGCCGAGGAGAAGGTCGGCTTCTCCTTGAACGACACCGTGGTAGACGCGGGCACCGAGCTCGAGATGTGGTACGCCAACCACATCGAGGCCGTCTATGTCATCGAGGGCCGGGGCGAACTGGTCGACGACGAGACCGGTGAAAAGCACCGCCTCGAGCCCGGCATGATGTACCTGGTCGACGCGCACCAGCATCACACCCTGCACGCCCACACCGAGTTCCGTGCGGTCTGCGTGTTCAACCCACCCCTCACCGGCCGTGAGGTCCACGACGAGAACGGCGCCTTCCCACTGCTGACAGAAGAGGATCAGTGAGCGACACCGCTGCCCACGGAGACGAACCGCTACGCGGTTTCGCCAGTGACAACAACGCCTCCGTGCACCCGGACATCTTGGCGGCGCTGGCCGCCGCCAACGAGGGCCACCAGCCGGCCTATGGCGATGACGTCCACACCGCCCGCCTGCGCGAGCTGATCAAGGACCATTTCGGCGAGCGCGCCGATGTTTATCCGGTCTTCAACGGCAGCGGCGCCAATGTGGTTGGGCTGCAGGCGATGTGCGACCGATGGAGTGCGGTGGTCTGCCCGGAGTCCGCGCACATCAACCTGGACGAGTGCGGCGCACCCGAGAAAGTGGCCGGGCTCAAGCTCATCCCGGTGCCCACCCCGGATGGCAAGCTGACGCCGGAGCTGCTCGACCGGTACGCGTGGGGGTTCGGCGATCAGCACCACGCCCAGCCCAAGGTTGTCTCCATTACCCAGAGCACCGAGTTCGGCACCCTCTACACACCCGGCGAGATCGCGGCCATCGGCGCGCTGGCGCGCGACCGCGACATGCTGCTGCACGTGGACGGCGCTCGGCTGGCGAACGCGGCCGCCGCGCTCGATATGCCGTTGCGTGCGTTCACCACTGACGTCGGGGTTGACGTGCTGTCGTTCGGCGGCACCAAGAACGGCCTGATGCTCGGCGAGGCGATCTTGGTGCTGAACCCGGACGCGGTACGCGGCGTGACGTATCTGCGTAAAGCCGGGCTGCAGTTGGCCTCCAAGATGCGGTACGTGTCGGCGCAGTTCGTCGCACTGCTGGAGGGCGACCTCTGGCTGCGCAACGCCCGGCACGCCAATGCGATGGCGGCCCGGCTGGCCACAGCGGTCGCCGGGGTGCCCGGCGTCGAGATCGTACGGCCGGTCCAGGCGAACGCCGTCTTCGCCGTACTGCCTCGGGAGGTCACCGAGCGGCTGCAGAAACTCTTCCGCTTCCACACCTGGGACGAACGCACCGGCGAGGTCCGTTGGATGTGCTCGTTCGACACCACCGAGGCCGACGTGGACGCCTTCGCAGCCGCCATCACCCGGGAGATGACCGCTTGAACCGGAGGCCTTGCGCGAACCTCAGCGCTTTGCGGTGAGCCTGGCGATGTTGGCCCGGAAGTCCTCGCTCTGGAATGTCAGATCCTCGGCCGCCAAAGCGTAGTCGAGTGTGGCCAGCACGGCATGCTCCAGTTGCAGGTTGAGCACGCGCTTGGTGCTCTCCACCGCTTGCTGTGGAAGTTCCAGCATCCGCTGGGCGCACGCCAGCGCTTCGGCGACCGGATCTTCGACGACGTGGTTGGCCAAACCCATCTCGCGTGCCCGGGCCGCGGGGATCCGCGCGCCGGTGATCGCGTATTCCTTGGCCAGCAGCATGCTGGTGTGCAGGGGCCAGGTGAGCGGACCGCCGTCAGCGGCGACCAATCCGACCTGCACGTGCGGGTCGGCCAGATACGCGGTTTCGGCGATGTAGACCATGTCGCTCAATGCGACAAGGCTGCAGCCGAGGCCGACTGCCGGACCGTTGACCGCGGCGATCACCGGGATCCGGCACCGGGCCATGCCGAGCACGATGTCACGGCCGTCGGCAATTGTCTTGGCGCGCAGCTCGCTATCGCGGCTGAGTTCTTCCAGGTAGGTGAAATCGCCACCCGCGGAGAAGGCCCGGCCCGCGCCGGTCAGCACCGCTACCCGCGCCTGCGGGTCCGCGCTGAGCCGGGACCACAAACGGGCCAGCCCGTGATGCAGCGGATCGTTGACAGCGTTGAGGGCATCGGGCCGGTTCAGCGTGATGATCCGGACCGGTCCCTCGGCGCGGACATCGATTTCGGCTGGCATGTCGTACATTTCAAACTCCCAATCCCAGGATGCGGGCGGCGATGATGTTCTTCTGTATCTGCGAGGTGCCGCCCATGACGCTCTGTGCACGGCTGTAGAAGTAGGACCCGAGCAGTTCCGGATCGCGGGTGCCGGCGACGGCCAGCGCCGCATGGCCGACCGCCTGGTCGACCCAGGTCATGAGCAGCTTGTCCAGCGATCCGTCCGGCCCGTGGGTGACGCCGTCGAGCTGTTCGGAGAGTCTGCGCCGCACGTGCAGGCGCAGCATCTCGGTCTGCACCGCTGCCCAGGCGAGTTCCTCGGGTGCCTTGCCCTCGACACGAGCGGCCAACTGGCGCACCAGTTTTCCGTATCGAGCCGCGAATCCCAGGGTGGAGGGCTCACGTTCGTGTCCGACGACGGTCATCGCCAGCTTCCAGCCCTCTCCGGGTGCACCGACCAGCTGATCCGCGGGCACGATCGCACCGTCGAATTCCACCTGACCGAATTCCCGGGTAACCCCGCTGATCATCTGCAGTGGCCGCTGCGCCACACCGGGCTGCTTCATCGAGATGATGAATGCCGAAATGCCTTTGTGTCGTGGCGCATCCGGATCGGTACGCGCCAAGACCAGGCACCAGTCTGCGACATCGGAATAGCTGGTCCAGATCTTGTGGCCATTGATGACGTAGTGGTCGCCCGCACGTGTCGCGGTGGTCGTCAGCGCGGCCAGATCCGAACCCGCTCCCGGCTCGCTGAAGCCCTGGCACCAGCGCTCGGTGCCGTTGATCATGCCGGGCAGGAACCGTTGCTGCAGTTCCTTGCTCGCGTGCCGTCCGAGGCCTGCGACCAGGTAGCCGAGACTGGGCCGTGGCGGCGCACCCGCGATCGCCAACTCCTCGTCCAGGATGACGTCGTAGACCGGTGAAAGGTCGTGGCCGCCGAATTCTCGCGGCCAGGACAGGCCGAAGAATCCGGCCGCGTAGAGCGCCTGATGCCATTCACCCTGCCGCGCCCAGTATTCGTCACCGGAGGTCGGAAAGGTCCCGGCCACCTCGGCCAGCCAGGTGCGCAGCCGGTCCCGGAATTCGGCCTCCTGCGGTGCGTCACGAAAGTCCAAGGTCGATCTCCTCCAGGCTGACAGGGAACAATTCGGTCGAGGTCAGGGCCCGGCGCAGGTATACGTGCGCGAGGCACTCCCAGGTATTGCCGATGCCGCCGTGCACTTGAATCGCGGTCTCGCATACCGTCCGCGCGGCCCGCGCGCAGTACAGCTTCGCGATCCGCGCCGCCCGCATCGACTCGGCGTGCGGCAATTCGTCGACCGCCCAGGCCGCGTGCCGCGCGACGCTGATCGATCCCTCGATCAGCGCCTGGCTCTCGGCGAGCAGATGCGCGACCGCTTGATACGAGCCGATCGTATTGCCGTACTGCGCACGGACTTTCGCGTATTCGACGGCGAGAGACTGCGCGCCGCGGGCGACTCCGACCAGATCGGCGGTGGTGACCACCAGCGCCAAGGCCTGCCACTGGGCCACCTGATCGGCGGACAGTTCGCCGAGGAAGTCCGGTCGACCGGTAAGCTCCGCCTCGACCCTGGTGAGATCCGCACCGGGGAGTTCGGCACCGACCCCGCCGACGAGCAGCTGCCCATCATCGATCACCAATGCTCGATCGGCGCCGTGCGCGTCGATCGCCCGGTCGGTAACCGCGACGGTCCAACGCTGACCGTCATCGCCCGGGCCGCACAGATCATCGGCCAGCACCGGTCCCAGGAACGGCACATCGACCAGTCCGCGCCCGAACTCCTCGGCCACGATCGCCACCTCGACTCCGGAGGCGCCGTCCGAACGCAGTGCCCGCCAGCCGGTTTGGTCGACCACCTTCTCCAGCCGGGTCGACCGCGCCGCGTCGTCGAGGTCGAGTACCGAGCCGGGGCCGAGGTCATCGGCCAATTTAGCGGCGGCGTCGCGCAATTGTCGCTGTTCATTCGTGAGACGAACGTCCATACTGCTCCTTGAGAATTCGGCGCAACACCTTGCCGGAGGGCAGGCGCGGGATTTCGGGGACGAACACCACATGGCGCGGTCGCTTGTATCCGGCCAGCCGGTCGCCGACCAGTGCGATGAGTTCGTCGTCGGTGACCGCCGCGGTGCGGGCGACGGCTGCGACGATCGCTTCCCCATCGGCGGGGTCGGCGATGCCGAACACCGCGCAGTCGCCCACCGCGGGATGCCCGTGCAGCACTGCCTCGATTTCGGCGGGGGCCACCTGGAAGCCGCGGACCTTGATCATTTCCTTGGATCGGTCGGTCAGCTGGACCCAGCCGTCGGCACCGATGCGGCCGATATCGCCGGTCCGGTACCAGCCGTCGTCGAAGGCTTCCGCCGTTGCGTCAGCCGGTAGATATCCGGCCATGAGCGACGGCGACCGCGCTTGGATTTCACCGATCTCGCCGGGGCTCAACGTTTCTCCGGTCGTCGACACCACCCGCAGTTGCACGCCCGGCGCCGCTTTTCCGACGCTGTCGTACCGCGTGTTCCCGATCGGACTGCACGCGATGACCGGCAGTTCGGTGGTTCCGTACGCGGGCAGCCAGCCGACACCGGTTCGGGCGGTGACGGTTTCGGCGACGGCCGCGGTGACCGGCGTTGCGCCCCACATGATGTATCGCAGCGAGGACAGGTCATAGGACTCGAGTTCGGGATGCGCGGCCAGCGCCAGAGCGATGGGCGCGACGGCCATCTCGATCGTGATCCGATCCTCGGCGATGCATCGCAGCATCCGTTCCAGGTCGAAGCGCCGGTGCAGCCGCATCCAGGCGCCCGCCTCCAGCACGGTGACGATATTGAGCAGCCCCAGGATGTGCGAGGGCGGCGTGACGATCTGCAAGCGGTCGTAGGAGTTCAGCTCCAGGACCCGGGTCCAGTGCCGCACCGACGCGGCGAGCGAGGCGTGGGTGTGCCGCACCGCCTTCGGCAATCCGGTAGTGCCCGAACTGAATACGAGCACCGCGTCGGATTCCGGATCGGGTCGTCCGAAGGTGTGTGTCAGCGGTGCGATCGGATCGTCGAGGTGGCGGGTCGGCAGCAGCTCGGCCAATACGGGCACATCGCCGAGTGCGTACGCCGGTTCGGTCAGCGCCAGGGCATGTTCGACCTCGGCACGCTTCCAAGCCGGACTGATCAGCACGGGTGTCGCGCCCAGTAGCCAGGTCGCCAGCACGGCGACCACGAATTCCGGCCGGTTCGTCGACATCAGCGCGACGCGATGCCCGATGCGCACACCTCGCGCCACCAACTCCACGGCCAGACCTCCAGCCAGCCGATCCAGCTGTCGGTACGTGTACCCGCGGTCCTCGAACGCGAGGGCGACCGGTTCGGCGCGCGCGGTCGCGGCAGGGCCGGCACCGCGGCGGCTGTCGTTCGACCCCATATGAGAAGATCCCGTCTCGTCGGAGAGAATATAATTCTCCTTGTATTAGAATCTTAATACCAGGAGGAGGCAGTTCATGGCGAGACCCCCGTTATTCCAGCGCGCGACCGTAACGCGGATCGTTAAAGAGAGCGCCGACGCGCGCACCTATGTGCTCGACCCGCACGACGGGCCGATCGCTTATCAATCCGGGCAGTTCTGCACGTTTCGAGTCCACGTGGACGGCAAGGACCTGTTCCGCTCCTACTCGATGTCGAGTGCGCCGGAAACCGACCGCGAATTGATGACCACGGTCAAGCGGGTGCCCGGCGGACAGGTCTCGAACTGGCTGCACGACAACGTGGTCGAGGGCGACGAACTGGAGCTGACCAGGGCTGCGGGTCGATTCTGTCTGCGCCCCACCGAAGCACCGCTGCTCGGTTTCAGCGGCGGCAGCGGCATCACGCCGATCCTGTCGCTGGCCAAGAGCGCGCTAGCGAGCACCGCCAGGAAAGTTCGGCTGCTGTGCGCGGACCGCGATCGGGAGTCGGTGATCTTCGAGGCGGTACTCGCGGAACTGGTCGGCCGCTACCCGGGGCGGCTCGAGGTGATCCGCCACCTCGACGCCGACGGCGGCTTCCTGACCCCCGACGCGATCCGCGATTTCGTCGGTGCGGACGGCGGCGGCGACAGCTACATCTGCGGACCCGAGGCCTTCATGGAGATGATCGAGAAGGCCCTGCCCGGACCGGGTCTGGTGTTCAGCGAACGATTCGGCGCGCCGGCCCCGGCGCTGCCCGCTACCCCCGCGGCCGTCGAAACCCATACGGACACAACTTCGGTCGCGATCGCCGAAACCCGCACGGTCACCACCCCGGTCGCGACCACCGACAACACTGTCACGATCATCCTCGACGGCAAAAAGAAGTCGGTTCCGCGCAAGGACGGCGAAACACTGCTCGACAGCGCCCGCCGCGCCGGTCTCACACCCCCGTTCTCCTGCGAGGCAGGCAATTGCGCCACCTGCATGGCCAAGGTGACGAAGGGGCACGCCACGCTGCGCCGCAACGACGCGCTGACCGACGACGAACTCGCCGAAGGTTATGTCCTCACCTGCCAGGCCGTACCGGACACGGACTCCATCACCGTCGACTACGAGTGATCGATACCCGACGATCGCTGGCTGACTATGCGATCGCGGAGCCGCCTGGGTCGGCGTCGACAGCTGGTGCGGGCATTCGGCCGTATTACGCCGGGCGATGCTCCTCGACGCGCCGAAGCCATTCGATGACGAGCGCCTTGACGAGGTCGCCCTGCTCGTGCGGCAGCGCATGCCCGGCGCGGTCCAGCACCGCGAACGTGGCGTGGGGATAGTGCTCGATCAGATCCCATTGGCCTGCGTATCCCACTGCGGAGTCCTGGCGCCCGGCGATGATGAGGGTCGGGTTGGGGTACGGCGGTCCGTCCTCGGGGCCCGAACTCAGCCGCCAGCGTTCGCCGATCCGCGCCATCGCGGTTTGGTCGGCCAGGGGGACGGCGGGCGCCACATAGTGCTGGAACCGCTCTCGCATGGCGGGTGTGTGCACCACGAAGTAGGCCTCGAATTCGGTGCGGTCGTCCGGGCTCAGAACGTCGTCGAGGTTTCCAGCGGTGCGCACCACCTGGTGTGCGGGTATGTCGCGCGGGTTTTCGATGAGGGGGCAGATGACGGTCAGCCCGCTCACCTGACCGCGGCGCCTGTTCGCGACCGCCCTGGCGAAATAGCCGCCGGCGGAATGACCGATAACCAATAAGTCCCGATCGCCGACCACAATGTCGATCACGCCGAGGACGAGCGCGACCACATCGTCGGAGCTATTGATCGTTCCCGGCGCCGGGGTGCGCCCCATACCCGGCAGATCCAGATAAATCCGCCGATAATCAGGCAGGTCACCGAAGATCGGCTCCATCGTCGCGACCATCTCGCGATGATCCACCCCCGAACCGTGCATTATCAAGATCGGAGTCCCACTACCGTATTCGAGGTAATGCACGGAAACGCCGTTGACGTCGCACTCCATAGCGACACCCTAATAACGGATCTCGACTCGTACGGTCAATTGCGCCAGTGTGTGCTGAACGCGCGGGCCGGGTTCGTGGTGAAAACAGCTGTGGCGACCTCGGATCCGAGTCGCGGTCTCTGGCCGATTCAAGACAACTTCGGTAAATCCGGCCCGAACCCGGCCGCTACTCCTCGTGCTCGCCGAGCACCGGCGGCGGACCGTATTGCGGCTGGTATCCGGCTATCCGGATCGGACTGCCGATCAGCCGGTAATCGCCTACGGTGACAATGATTTCGGGGGTGGCGGCCAGGGCCTCGGGCAAGGTGCGGACCGCGGCGGCCGGGATGCCGAGCGGGCGCAGGCGAGATTCCCAGCCGGAGGCGGTGTCGGTGGCCAGGGCCGCGGTCACCGCGGAGAGCACCTCGTCGCGATGGGCGGCCCGCTCGGCCATCGTCTCGAATCCGTCGACGCCGGCCTCGGCGGCGAAGACCTTCCAGAAGCCGTCGTGGGTTATGAACAGCGCGAGATGGCCTTCGGCGGTCGGAAAGAGCTGTGCTGGAACGTAATACGAATGTGCACCGAACTTCCGGCGTTGCGGTTGTCTGCCGTCGTTGAGATGGGCCGAGGCATGATAGTTCAGCTGCGAGAGCATCACCTCGTACAGCGAGACGTCCACCTGCCCGCCGCGGCCGGAGACGATCTGGGCGAGCAGCCCGAGCGCGGCGGTGAGGCCGGTCGAGTTGTCCGCCGACGAATACCCGGGCAACGTGGGCGGCCCCTGTGGATCGCCCGTCATCGCGGCGATGCCCGTCGCCGCCTGGATCACGTAGTCGAAGGCGGGGTCGTCACCGCCGTCCAAGCCGAAGCCCGTGATCGCCACACACACGAGCCGCTCGTTGAATTGCCGCAGCGACTCATAGGTCAGGCCGAGCCGCCGAATGGCCGACGGCTTCAAATTCACCAGTAGCGCATGCGATTCCGCGACGAGTTCGGCCAGCCGACGCTGGCCGGTGGGGCTGGCCAATTCGAGTCGGATACTGCGCTTGCCGCGATTGAGGCTGGCGAAATAGGAGTCGCCGACCTGCCGCGAGATCTCCCCGTTCAGCGGTTCGATCTTGGTCACCTCGGCGCCGAGATCGGCGAGCATCATCGTGGCGTAGGGACCGGCGAGCATGGTGCCGACCTCGAGTACCCGGATCCCCGCCAACGGCCCCGCGGCCTCGCCGGACATCGTTCGGCTCACGACTGCACCTCGCTGGCGCTCGGCTCCGTCGTGCGCCGTTGCGCACTGTGTCGATGGCTCACTCGCTGACGCTCGCTCACGACTGCACCTCGCTGGCGCTCGGCTCCGTCGTGCGCCGATGTGCACTGTCTCGATGGCTCACTCGCTGACGCTCGCTCACGACCGCGCCTCGCCTGCGCTCGCTCACCGCAATTCCTTCGCCAGTTCGGCGATCATCTCCCGGGTGCGGCGCTTGGAGGCGATGAGTTCGTCGCGGGTGTCGCCGATCGGCAGCAGCCGCACCGACAGGTCCGTGGCGCCGGCGTCGGCGAAGCGCCGCAGTCCCGCCGCGATCGCGCGCTCGTCGCCCGCGACGCAGATATCACCGATATCGCGGGCCGAACCCTGTTCCAGCAGCCGCTGGTAGTTGGGCGAGACCTCGGCTTCGCCGAGAATCCGGTTGGCCCGCGCCTTGGCCTCGTCGACCTCCGACGGCGCGCACAGGCACACCGGCAGCCCGGCGATAATGCGTGGGGCGGGCCGCCCGGCATCGGCGGCGGCCTTGGTGATTTTCGGGACGACATGATCGGCCACCGCGCGCTCGTCGGCCATCCACAGAATGGTGCCGTCGGCCTGTTCCCCCGCAATACGCAACATGACCGGTCCGAGTGCGGCGATCAGCACCGGCACCGGCGCTACCGGGCCGAGGTCGAGCGGATTGTGCACGGTGAAGGTGTCGTTTTCGATATCGACCTGGCCGGGTCCGCGCAGACCGGCGTTCAATACGTCCAGGTAGTCGCGGGTGTAGGCCGCCGGTTTCGTATAGGGCAGCCCGAGCATGTCCTGCACGATCCAGTGGTGCGAGGGGCCGACACCGAGCGCGAGCCGACCACCGGCCGCGGCCTGCGCCGAAAGCGCTTGGCGGGCAAGGGCGATCGGGTGTTGTGCCTGCAATGGCACGACCGCGGTGCCCAATTCGATGCGGGTGGTCTTCATACCCATCAGCGCGATGGTGATCAGCGCGTCGAAATCGGTGGGTATCTGCGGAATCCACGCGGTGTCCAGTCCCGCGGATTCGGCCCATTCGATATCGTCGAGCATCCTGCTGAGCTTGCGGGCGGAGTCCCCCTTCTCCGGCCCGATCATCACTCCGATTCGCACGAATTCCTCCAGTTTCCAAGCTCTTTCAGACGACGGCTGCCGTCCAGGATCACGACGGTGTCGCGGTTTCGGTCTCGGGGACGGCAGTCGGCGGAGCCGACGGGGTGGGTGAGCACTCGGGGACGGCAGTCGGCGGAGCCGACGGGGTGGGTGAGCACTCGGGGACGGCAGTCGGCGGAGCCGACGGGGTGGGTGAGCACAGTGCGCGAATCTCGGTGACCAGCGTCTCGAGTGCGGTACCGGTCGGAAAGACCGCGGCCGCACCGGCTTCCACCAGTCGCGGCACATCCGCCTGCGGGATGGTGCCGCCGACCACCACCGCGATATCCCCGGCGCCGGCGGCCCGCAGCGCATCCACGACGCGCGTCGTCATCGACACATGCGCGCCGGACAGGATGCTCAAACCGACCACGGCGACGTCTTCCTGCAACGCGATCGACACGATGTCCTCCACGCGCTGACGGATGCCGGTGTAGATGACCTCGAACCCGGCATCGCGCAGGGTGCGGGCGACGATCTTGGCGCCGCGGTCGTGACCGTCCAACCCCGGCTTGGCGACGAGTACGCGTGCGGGCATCAGAACACCACCGGCTGCTGGAATTCGCCCCATACCGACTTCAGTGCGGCGGTCATCTCGCCGACCGTGCAGTACGCGTTGGCGCAGTCGATAAGATTGTGCATCAGGTTTCCGTCTCCTTCGGCGGCATGCGACAAAGCGGTGAGACAGGCACGCACCGCAGCGGGATCTCGTTCGGCCTTCACCCGAGCCAGGCGCTCGAGCTGCAATTCCCGGCCCTTGGCATCGAGTTCGTAGGTGCCGATATCGGGTGCGGGCTCGTCGGAGACGAATCGGTTCACCCCGACCACCGGACGCTCGCCCGATTCGACCTCCTGATGCAGCCGGTAGGCCTCGTCGGCGATCAGACCTTGCAGATATCCGTCCTCGATGCAGCGCACCATGCCGCCGTGCTGCTCCAGATCGGTCATGATCTCGACGATGCGGGCCTCGGTGGCGTCGGTGAGCGCCTCGACGAAGTAGGAGCCGCCGAGCGGATCGGCCACCCGGGTCACACCGGTCTCGTAGGCGAGGATCTGCTGGGTGCGCAGCGCCAGCGTCGCCGACTCCTCGCTCGGCAGCGCGAACGGTTCGTCCCAGGCCGCGGTGAACATCGACTGCACCCCGCCGAGCACCGAAGCCATCGATTCGTAGGCGACCCGCACCAGATTGTTCTGGGCCTGCGGCGCGTACAGCGACGCGCCGCCTGCGACACAGCCGAACCGGAACATCGATGCCTTATCCGTGCTCGCGCCGTAGCGCTCCCGCACCAGGGTGGCCCAACGACGCCGGCCCGCGCGGTATTTCGCGATCTCCTCGAAAAAGTCGCCGTGGGTGTAGAAGAAGAACGAGATCTGCGGCGCGAACTGATCGATCGTCATCCGGCCGCGTTCCACCACGGTGTCGCAGTAGGTCACGCCGTCGGCGAGGGTGAAGGCCATCTCCTGCACCGCGGTCGCCCCGGCGTCGCGGAAGTGCGCGCCCGCCACCGAGATCGCGTTGAATCGCGGCGCCTCGGCCGCGCAGAACTCGATGGTGTCGGCGATCAACCGCAGCGACGGTTCCGGCGGCCAGATCCAGGTGCCGCGCGAGGCGTATTCCTTGAGGATGTCGTTCTGGATGGTGCCCGTGAGCTTTTCCCGCGGTACGCCCTTTTTCTCCGCGGCCGCCACATAGAACGCCAAAAGGATCGCCGCGGTGCCGTTGATGGTGAAGCTGGTGCTGATCTTGTCCAGCGGGATGCCGTCGAAGAGCACTTCGGCGTCGGCGAGCGTGTCGACGGCGACGCCGACCCGGCCGACTTCTTCGCTCACCTCGGGATCGTCGGAGTCGTAGCCGCACTGCGTCGGCAGATCCAATGCCACCGACAGTCCGGTGCCGCCCTGTCCGAGCAGATACCGGTAGCGCTGGTTGGATTCCTCCGCGGTGCCGAAGCCCGAGTACTGCCGAAACGTCCACAACCGACCCCGGTAGCCGGAGGCGAAGTTGCCACGCGTGAAGGGATATGCGCCCGGCTGGGGCGGATCGGCACGCCGGTCTTCCGGTCCGTAGACCGGCTCGAGCGGGATACCGGACGAGGTCTGCACTTGGTCGTTCATCAGTGAATACGCTACTTGCCAAAAAAGAGAATGCCAATACCATCTGAAGCGAGTGAGTTCTCACAATCCGTTTTCCCGAGGAGCACGATGCCCGAGCAGCACCGACCGTTGACCGACCGCACCATGGTGATTTCCGGCGCCAGCCGCGGTATCGGACTGGCCATCGCGGTCGCCGCCGCCCGCCGGGGCGCCAACGTGGTGCTGCTGGCCAAGACGGCCGAACCGCATCCACGGCTGCCCGGCACCGTCTACACCGCGGCCGCCGAAATCGAGGCCGCGGGCGGCAAGGCGGCCGCCGTGGTTGGTGATGTGCGCCGTGAGGAGGATGTGCAGCGGGTGGTGGGCACCGCGCTGGAACGCTTCGGCGGGATAGATATCTGCGTCAATAACGCCAGTGCCATCGCGACCGACCCGACCGAGCGGTTGTCGCCCAAGAAGTTCGATCTGATGATGGACATCAATATCCGCGGCACCTTCCTGCTGACCCAGTCCTGCGTGCCGCACCTACGCAATTCGGCCAACCCGCATGTGCTGACCATCGCGCCGCCGGTGAATATGAACCCGCGCTGGCTCGGCGCGCACCCGGTCTACACGCTGTCGAAGTACGGAATGACCCTGCTGTCGCAGGGCTGGGCCGTCGAATACGCCAACGCCGCAATAGCATTCAACTGCCTGTGGCCCGAGACCTTCATCGCCACCTCCGCGGTGGCCAACCTCGACGACGGCACGAATCAGCTCGCGGCCGCGCGCAGTCCGGAGATCATGGCCGATGCCGCGATCGAGATCGTGTCCCAGCCCGCGCGGGAGATCACCGGAAACTGTTTCATCGATGCCGAGGCGTTGACGCGATTCGGCGGCATCGAGGACCTGTCCCGCTACGGCGGCGGCGCGCACCCGACACCGGACCTGTTCCTCGACTGATCGCCGAAAGGATTGCCGGATATGACAATCGATCCCGAACCACGGCCGCGCTACGAGGCCGGATTACAGGTCCGCCGCGAGGTAGTCGGCGCCGACTACGTCGACCGGGCGCTGGCCGCCGCCACCGACTTCTCCGAGCCGCTGCAGGATCTGGTCACCGAATACTGTTGGGGCGCGGTGTGGACCCGCCCCGGCCTGGACCGCCGGGCCCGGTCGATGATCACCCTGGCAATGCTGACTTCGCTCAACCGTGCCACGGAATTCGCCACTCATGTGCGCGCCGCATTGACCAACGGCGTCACCCCGGACGAGATCCGGGAGGTGCTGCTGCACGCGACGGTCTACGCCGGTGTCCCGGCCGGAGTCGAAGCCTTCCGAATCGCCGGACCGATCCTGCAGGAGTACGCCGATGCCTGAACGCGCTACCGGACACATCGCCTTTCTCGGCCTCGGCACCATGGGCGCGCACATGTCGCGGCGGTTGGTGGCAGCGGGTTTCGACGTCGTCGGATTCGACCCGGCCGAGCACGCCCGTGACGGCTTGACCGCGGTCGGCGGACGGGTCGCGACCACCGCCGCCGCAGCAGCCGCCGGTGCCACCCACCTGATTCTCATGCTGCCCAGCTCTGCCGTCGTCGAATCCGTACTCGGTGAAGAGCAGCTGCTGGCCGCCCTGGGCTCGGACGCGATCGTGATCGATATGAGCTCATCCGAACCGGAGTCGACGCGGCGGCTGGCCACCGCACTGGCCGCGCGTCGGATCACGCTGATCGACGCACCGGTGTCCGGCGGCGCGCGCGGGGCGGCGGACGGTACCCTGACGATCATGGTCGGGGGTCCGGAAGACACTGTCGCCCAAATTGATTCGGTGCTGGCACCGTTGGGCAAGGTGCGGCGCATAGGTGCATCGGGGGCCGGTCATGCCGTCAAGGCGATCAATAATCTGCTCGCCGCGGTCAACCTCCTCGCCGCCGCCGAGGGGGTCGCGGCCGGGCGCCGTTTCGGCCTGGACCCCGCCGTGATCGTCGAGACCATCAATGCCGCCAGCGGCCGCAGTGCCGCAACCGAACTCAAGTTCCCGCAGGCGATTCTGCCGGAAACCTTCGACTCCGGATTCGCGCTCGCACTCATGCTCAAGGACATGCGCATCGCCACCGACCTGGCGGCCTCGCTCGGCATACCGGCCGCACTCGGCGAACGCGCCGTCGAGCTGTGGACGCGCGCCGCGGCCGACCTCGGTCCGGGCGCCGACCAAACCGATATCGCGCGCTGGGCGGACGCACAGTCCGCGCGACATTGAGGCCAACACCATGAGTACGCCCATCCGATTCTCAGTCGTCGATGTGCTCCACTACTTCGGCAAATGCCCGCGCTGCGGTTATTCCGCCACCGCGGCGGCGATGATCCAGACCTTCGCCGACGGCGCCACCGAATCGCAACTCGTCGCCACCTGCGCACAGCCGTGCGGGTGGAGCGGCCCGGTGGCGCTGACCACGATGACCGACGCCAGGTCCGATTGACTCGGACTCACCACCGCTGCACGGCACTCGGCGCGGCGATGTCCGCGTTCTCCGCGGCCAGCACCGCCGTCGGGATCACGACGATGGCGCGAACTCCGCCGTAGTCGGATTCGGTCAGGCGCACCGAGATGCCGTGCCGAATCCCCAACCGGGCCACCACGAACAGCCCGAGCCGCGAATCCGACGATAGTGTCGCGACGCTGAAATCCGGTGGGTCGGCGAGGATTTCGTTGGCCCGCTCCAGTTCCGAATCCGACATGCCCATGCCCTGATCGCTGACCACCACGACAACTCCCGTGCCGATCAGATTGCCGGTGACATCCACGCGCGACTGTGGTGGCGAGAACGCGGTCGCATTGTCGACCAGTTCGGCAAGTAGATGGATGAGATCGGCCACCACCGCACCGTTGACGAATACCGACGGCAGTCCGGCGCCGGTGAACACCCGCGCGTATTGAACGGTTTCCGCGATCGCACCCCGGACGACTTCCCCGAGCGGAACCGGACGTCGCCACTGTCGACCCGGGCGGCCGCCGCCGAGGATGATCAGATTCTCGGCGTTACGGCGCCCTCGGGTGGCGAGATGGTCGAGCTGGAATAGCGTTTCCAGCAGCGCCGGATCCTCCTGTCGCCGTTCGGCCGCGTCGAGAATCTCCAACTGCCGGTGCACGACGATCTGGCTGCGGTGGGCGATATTGCTGAATACCGCGCGCACACCCTCGCGGGTGTTCGCCTCGGTGACCGCCGCCGCGACCGCGGCGCCGTGCGCCCGATTGAAAGCCTGGGCGACCTGACCTATCTCGTCGGTGCCGAAATCCAGTTGTGCGGCTTCGGTTTCCGGGTCGATCCGCACCCCCTCGTTCAGGCGGCGCATTGTCTCCGGCAACCGAACCTCCGCCACCGCAAGCGTTTCCGAGCGCAACCGTTTCAGGCGTCCGATCAATTGGTTGGCCAGCCACAGCGACACCAGGAACGCCAGCACGGCGACCGCACTCAAAACGCCCGCGGCCAGCAGCGAGTTTCGCGCGTGCCGGGCACCCGCATCGGCGGCGTGCTGTTGGGCCTGCTTGGCGTGCCCGACCCACAATGTCACCAGTTGCTGGCTGACCTCGTCCGCGACCACGCGCCACTCCGCGACGCTCATCGGCAACTGCGGCGTACTCGCGGGCCGCGCGCCGATGATGGCGGCCTCCATGGCACTCACCTGCTGCCAGGCCGGGGAGGCGGTCAGATCCTTGATGCGCTGCGCATTGGCGACATCGAGTTCGGTTGCCAATCGCGCGATCTCGACGTGGTAGTAGCTGACCAGGTCGCGGTATTCGGCGGACAGGGTCGGCGACAGGCCCTGCGGGCGGACGAGTGCCATGGTCAGCGCGCTGGCGCGCGACATGGATTCGACCACGTGCAACAGGCCCATATTGCGGCTGAGTTCGGAGCCGGAGGCCGTGTTCGGAGCGGTTTGCCCGATCGATGCCGAACCCTGGTCCATACCGTCCAATAGTCGGTTGTAGAAGGCGTAGGCGTCGGCGATCGGTAGCCGACCGCTATCGATCCCACTGCGCAGCTCCGGTAACCGGGCCTTCAACTGGTCGAAGGCCGTCACGACGTTTCCCATCGCGCTCCCGCCCACGCGTTGCAGCGCGGCTTCGGTGGCTTCCAGCGACTTCAGCGTGGCGTCGAACCGCGCACGCGCGGCGACCAGCGCACCGGAATCGATGACCTCGCCTGCCAGCTGGGACACCGACAGCAGTCGCTCCTGCTCCACGGCAAGCACCAATTCGCGCGTGGGGGTGAGGTGACTGTCCAGCGTGCGCGCGAAGTCCTCAGCATGGCGCCCGTCGTTGAACAGGTAGATCGACGTACCCACCCCGACGCAGATCAACAGCAGGCTGGGTACCAGCGCAATGACAAGAATCCGCGTCCGGATCCCACGGAACCGAGCCTTCAACATCGCGATAATATAACTTACACATTCGAGAATGACATTCTTGAATGCGTACGCCGCCCCAAGGCAGACGGAGGAACCGATGCGATTTATCCTGCATTACCCCGAGACCACCGGCTACGACGGTGACATGCTCGATGTCGGCGCCCTGCACGATGTGGCGATCGCGGCCGAACGATCCGGATTCGACGGACTGTCACTGAGCGAGCACCCCGTTCCCGGCGCCCGATGGCTGGCTTCCGGCGGACATCAGACGCTCGATCCGTTCGTTGCACTCGGCTATGTCGCAGGTGTGACCGAACGTCTGCGGCTGATCACCTATCTCGCGGTGCTGCCCTATCGCAATCCGTTCCTGCTGGCGAAGGCGGCGGCAACGCTGGACAAACTGTCGGGCGGGCGCGCGATCATCGGCCTGGGCACCGGTTATCAGAAAAGCGAATTCCATGCTCTCGGCGTAGATTTCGACGAGCGCAACGCACTGTTCGACGAGGCGCTGGACGTGCTGCCGCTACATTGGAGCGGCGAGCCGTTCAGCTATCAGGGCCGCCATTTCAGCGCCCGCGATGTGATCGCCCGGCCGCGGCCGGTGCAGAATCCGATCCCGATCTGGATCGGCGGCAATTCGAAACTCAGCCGCCGCCGGGTCGCCGCGCGCGCACAGGGCTGGATCCCGATGACCGGTGGCACCGAGCTGAGCACCTCCGCCCGCACACCGGAACTCGGCACGCTCGACCAGCTCGCCGCGAAGATGGCCGAGGTACGATCGGCGGCCCAGGCCGCGGACCGCTCCGAGCATATCGATCTGGTGTACTCCTACCCGGACGCGAGCATCGCCACCCCGGCGACGGATGCCGACCGGCACCGCGAAGCCTTCATGGCGTTGGCCAAGGCCGGCGTCGACTGGATCGTCGTCTCCTGTCGTACCCGCGAGCCCGGCGCGATATTCGACTTCATCTCGGAATTCGGCGCGACCTACCTGATCGCGCCCGAATCCTAGGCTTCGCCGCCCATCACCGCGGCCGGCTCAGCACCTTATCCGCCGCCGCCCAGTGCTCATCCGAAACCCAAAGCCGCGCAAAGGCATTCACCGCTTCCGCCGGGGAAACCCCGGACAGCACTCGCTTGATCTCACCCGCGGGCGCGTTGGCCAGTGAGCGAGCCAGCGCCAGCCAACCTTCCTCGAACGACACACGGGGCAGCACCCGGTCCACCAGGCCGATGCGTTCGGCCTCGGCGGCGTCGAGCACGGTGCCCGAACCCGCGAGCAGCAGTGCTCGGCTCCGACCGACCAGCGCGCGGAGCCGCTCGGCGCCACCCCAGGCCGGCATGATCGCCAGCGCGACCTGATTGAACGCGATCTTGATGTCGTCGGCGGCGACCCGGATGTCCGCGGCGACCGCGACTTCGGCGCCGCCACCGAAGGCGTGGCCGTTCATTGCGGCGATCACCGGCACGGGAAAGTCCGCGAGGCGATCGCAGATGCCCCGCATCCGCCAGGCCATCTCCTCGGCGGCCGCGAGGGTGCGAATCGCGCTGAGCTGCTTGAGATCTCCGCCCGATACGAATGCCTTGTCCCCAGCTCCGCGGATAACCAGCGCCCGAGCACCCTCGGCCGCATCGAGGGCCTTCTCGAGCTGGTCCATCGTCTCCGGCGCGATGGCGTTGCGCGCCTGCGGGCGATCGATGGTGACGACCGCAAGCCCGTCGCTCAGCTCGAGTTCCACCATTGTCAGTTCTCCGATCAAGATATTTGCATTCTACTTTTCGGAGAATAGTATATTCAGAGCGGCAGCCCCCGACACTCATCCCGCAACCACCCGACCGCGCCGCGGGTGTGGCCGACTCGTGCCCGCGCGCCGGTACTTGGAGTCCATATGCGCACAATCCCCGCCGATCTGGTCAAACGGTACGAAGACGAAGGATGGTGGACCCGCGATGCGCTCGGCGATCTGCTGGCCCGCGGTCTGGCCGCCGCACCCGATGCCCGGTTCCGCGTACACTCGGCGGTCCGGCCCTATACCGGAACCTTCCGTGACGTCGAACTTGTCGCCCGCCGACTGGCCAAAGGCTTGCACAAGCGGGGTGTCGGTCCCGGTGATGTGGTGGCCTTCCAACTGCCCAACTGGATGGAGGCCGCCGCGACCTTCTGGGCCGCAACCTTTCTCGGTGCGACCGTGGTTCCGATCGTGCACATCTACGGCCCGCGGGAGGTCGGCTACATCCTGGGCGCGGTGCGTCCACGCGTCTTCGTCACCACCGACCGATTCGGTTCGATCGACTACGACCCGGCCGTCTACGCGGATGTGCCGATCGTCGGCGTAGTCGGACGCACCTTCGACGATCTGCTCGATGACGAGCCGTTCACCGGGGTCGTCGAGGTCGACCCGGCCGGTCCGGCGCTGATCGCCTTCACCTCGGGCACCACCCGCGCGCCCAAGGGCGTGATTCACAGCCATCAAACCCTCGGCTGCGAGACCCGCCAGCTGGCCGAGCACTACCCCGCCGACCTCGGCCCGCAGATCACCGCCGCGCCGGTCGGCCATTTCATCGGCATGCTCAACGCCTTCCTCATCCCGATCCGCGACGGCATCGCGGTCAACCTCGTCGACACCTGGAATCCGGCCCAGATCCTGACCCTGATGACCGGCTACGGCATCACCGTCGCGGGCGGCGTGCCCTACTACCTGACCAGCCTGGTCGACCATCCCGACTTCACCGCCGAGCATCTGCTGCACATGAAGTACGCGGGTATGGGCGGCGCCTCGGTGCCGAGTTCGGTCACCGAGCGGCTGAACGAACTCGGCCTCATCGTCTACCGCTCCTACGGCAGCACCGAACACCCCTCGATCACCGCCTCCGACTGCACCGCCCCGGAGGGCAAACGGCTCTATACCGACGGCGATCCGCAGCCCGGCATCGAGATCCGGCTCACCGAGGACGGCGAAATCCTCAGCCGCGGACCGGATCTGTGTCTCGGCTACACCGACGAGGCGCTCACCGCAAAGGTTTTCGACGACGAGGGCTGGTATCACACCGGCGATATCGGCGTACTCGACGAGGACGGGTTCCTCACCATTACCGACCGCACCTCCGACCTGATCATCCGCGGCGGCGAGAACATCAGCGCGCTCGAGGTCGAGGAGGTCCTGCTGACCATGTCGGCGGTCGCCGAGGCCGTCGCCGTCGCCGCACCCGATGCTCGACTCGGCGAGCATGTGGCCGCGGTGGTGCGACTGCATCCGGGTTCGGACGCCCCGACGCTCGCGGATCTGCAGGCGCATTTCGCGGAGGCGGGCCTGACCAAGCAGAAATGGCCGGAACAGCTCGTGGTGGTCGAGGACTTTCCGCGCACCCCGAGCGGCAAGGTGCAGAAGTACCGGATCCGGCAGAGCCTGCGCGAGGGGTGATCAGTGGCTGATGGTGGAATGCCGCGGCCACGGACGGCCGTGGTAGCGCTCGATATCGGTGTTGAAGCGTTCGAGATAGGCGGCGAAGGCGGCGACGTCGTCGGGCGTCCAGTCGGCCATGATGGTGTCCAGATCGCGAACGCTCTGCGTGCGGTCGGATTCGAGTCGGCTACTTCCCTCGGGGGTGATGCGGAACAGTCGAGCCATGCCGCCCTCGGGGTCCGGAATCCGCTCGATCAGCCCCGCGCGCATCATCGCGGCGGTTTGCCGACGCAGCGTGGACGCCTCCAACCCCAGTGCGTCGCTGAGCTGACCGATCGACATCGGCCCTTCCCCGTGCAGTCGGTTGAGCAAGGTGTACGCGCTGCGGTCCATGCGACTGGCGCCACGCCGAGACGCGAGGCTGTACCGCCCCAGCAGCATGGTCTCGAATTCGATCAAATGCGTGGGCTTGTCCATCCCGACCCTTCTGCCGATGCGCGCGTCACCAATGACGCATGTGTATCACACAGGAAGTGCGCGACCACCTCGAATGTGCGTCTTACACGTAGCGTGTATCATACACGTCGCATTTGACCGAAACGGCGCGCCCGCTCTGGTCAGGCGCGCCTCGGCCGGGGTCAGGACATGGGCTGACTCAGGTCGTAGACCGTCGTGCCGCCGACCGTGATGGCGGTGTAGTGCGCCTTGACCCATGCGGTGATTTCGCTTGCGCTGCTGTTGGATCCGCCGCCGGGGCCACCGCCCATACCGCCGCCCGCGATGAAATAGGCGATATCGCCGTTGGCGACGTACTGCTGGAATTGCGCCAGTGTCGGCGAATTGTCGCCGCCGGTGAAACCGCCGATCGCCATGATCGAAGCGCCGGTGGACAATTCGAGGCCGCTCGCCGACTGCGAGCCGACCGCCGCTGCGGCCCAACGGGTGCCGGTATTGCGCACCAACTGCTGCAGTTCGGTGTTGGACGAATTCGAGCCGCCCGGTCCGCCGCCGTCACTGTTGGCGGGCGCGTCGGTACCCGTCTGCTCGGACCCCGCCTGTTCGGTACCGCTCTGTTCGGTCCCCGCTCGTCCGGGCGCCGTGCCATCGAATGACGGTGCGCCGCTTCCTGATTCGCCGAAATTGCCGGGAGATGCTCCGCCGCCACCCGGTCCGCCCATACCCATCCCCTTACCCGCGACGGCCGGGCCGGAGGTCGGAATGGAACCGGAATGCGCGGTCGCCGCGGTCTCGATCGCGTACGCGGTCGTTCCCGCGAGGCCGAACAGCAGTCCGGCGATGGCGACAACGGCGGTGAATCTGCCGAGCTGGTGTGCGCCGACCACCACGATGGCCGCGACCACGATCGAACCGATCAGCACGATCCAGCGCAGCGCCGGGTACCAGTCGGGTGTGCGATCGAGCAGGATGAAGTTCCAGATACCGGTCGAGGCGGACATGGCCGCGAGTGCGACACGCGCCGTGACGAATTGGCGGCCGCGCCACAATTCGACCACCGCGCTACCGATCAGCGCCGCGATCGCCGGGGCGAGGGCGACGGTGTAGTACGGGTGCATGGTGCCCTGCATGTAGCTGAATACGACACCGGTGACGAGCAACCAACCGCCCCACAGCATCAGGCCCGCGCGCGTGCGTCCGGTCCGCGGTGTGCGCCGGGTGAACCACAGACCGGCCACCAGACCGATCAATGCCGCGGGCAGCAGCCAGGAGATTTCGGTGCCCATCGAATCGCCGAACAATCGGGTGATCCCGGTGCTGCCGCCGAAGCCGGTGTTGCCGCCGCCACCGCCACCACCACCGCCGTTGCCTTCGCCGCCGAGGACACGGCCGATACCGTTGTAGCCGAGCGCGAGGTCGAGCAGGCTGTTGTCGGTCGAGCCGCCGATGTACGGCCGCGAATCAGCCGGCCACAGGCTGACCAGGGCGACCAACCAACCACCCGAAATCACCATTGCGACAAAGGCGCCGAGCAGCTTGGCGATACGACGCCAGAAACCGATCGGTGCGGCGACCAGGAACACCAGTCCGAGCGCGGGCAGTACCAGGAAGGCCTGCATCATCTTGGTGAGGAAGCCGAATCCCACTGCCACACCGGCCAATGCGAGCCAGCGGCCGCTGCCGCGCTCGGTGGCGCGAACCGTGCAATAAGCGGCGACCACGAGCAGCAGCACCAGCAGTGCGTCCGGGTTGTTGAACCGGAACATCAGCGCCGCAACAGGAGTCACGGCCAGCGCCACACCCGCGAGCAATCCGGCCGCCGGGCCGCTGCACCGGCGCACCGCGGCGTACACCAGACCGACCGACGCCACCCCCATCAGTGCCTGCGGCAGCAACATGGAGAACGAACTGAAACCGAGCAGCCTGCCGGACAAGCCCATCACCCACAGCGATGCGGGCGGCTTGTCCACGGTGATGGCGTTACCCGAATCCAGCGAACCGAACAGCAGCGCCTTCCAGCTCTGCGTGCCCGCCTGGACCGCGGCCGCGTAGAAGTCGTTGGCCCAACCGGATTTACTGAGTCCCCACAGGTAGAGGACGGCGGTCGCCGCCAGCAGGGTCCACAATCCGGGGCGCGCCCACCGGGGCTGATCGGGCGGACCGAACAGCCACCGAGTCGATCGTTTCCGGTGTGCGCCCGCGTGCCGCGGACCCGCTGGTTCGGCGTGCCGCACGGGCGCCGCTTCGGTCATGGTCATCTCGAGTCCCTCTCGTTTACTCAAAGTGGTCAGTGGTTGACGGTGAGGTCGTAGACCGTGACGCCGTCGATCGTCTGGGCGGTGAAGTTGGCCTGGACCCAGGCCGCGATTTCGCTGGCGGCCTGACTGCCGCCGCTCCCGGATCCGCGCATCCCGCCCATGATCTGGGCGCTGATGAAGTAGTGGATCTTGTGTTGGGCCACATAGTCTTCGAACTGCGACAGCGTGGGCGCCGGGTCGGTGCCGTTGAAGCCGCCGAGGGCCATGATCGGATCACCGGTGGCCAGTTGGTATCCGGCGGCATTGCTGGAGCCGACGACGGCAGCGACCCAGGTGTAGTTGTCGGCGTCGGCGCTCAGCGCCGCGGTCAGGTTGGCGCCGGGCGTTATGCCGCCGAACATTCCGCCCATCGGTGCGCCACCACCGCCACCGCCCAGCGCGCCCGCGCCGCCATCGGTGCCGCTCAGTCGCCCGCCGCCGGGGAAGGACCGACCCGCACCGGCCGGTCCTGCGGACGGAATCGCACCGCTGTGTGTTGTCGCCGCGGTGGCCAATGCATAAGCACCGGGTGCGGCCGAGCCGACGGCCACGGCGACCGCCAGGACACCAGTCGCGACGGCCTTCGGCAACCGACCGACTACCAGCAGCAATGCCGCCGCTCCGACACCGGCGATCGCGACCACCGGTCCCAGCCACGGCAGCCAGTCGCGGGTCCGTGCGAGCAGGACACAGGCCAGCACGACAGTCACCACCAGCGCACCGGACAGCACTGCCGTCGCCCGAATATCGTTGCGGCGCTGCCACAATAGGTCGGCACCGACCCCGATCGCGCCCGCGATCGCTGGTGCCAGCGCCACCGTGTAGTACGGGTGCAGGATGCCATTGGCGTAGCTGAACACCACGCCGGTGACGATCAGCCAGCCCAGCCACAGCAATAGCGCCGCCCTGGTCCGATCGGTGCGCGGGGCCCGACGCGTGATCAACAGTCCGGCAACGCCGAGGATCAATGCGGCGGGCAGCAGCCAGGCGATCTGGCCGCCCATTTCCGAGCCGAACAAACGGGCCCAGCCGACATCGAAGTTCAGGTTCCCGAGGCCGCCGGTCTCGTTCCCGGTCAACCGGCCGAAACCGTTGTAGCCCAATGCGAGTTCGAGCACGCTGTTGTGCTGGGAGCCACCGATATAGGGCCGCGACGACGCGGGCCACAGCGTGACAAGCGCCAGATACCAGCCTGCGGACACCACCATCGCGAGTACCGCCGCGACCGATCGAACGATCCGGGTGCGCAGCGGCGCAGGCGCGGCGAGCAGATACACCAGCGCGAAGGCGGGCAGCACCAGGAACGCCTGCATCATCTTCGCCAGGAAGCCGAAGCCGACCGCGACACCGGCCAGCGGCAACCACCAAGCGCCGCTGTCCTTTTCGATGGCCCGCAGCACGCAGTAGGCCGCGACGGTCAGCAGCAGCACCAGCAGTGCGTCCGGATTGTCGAACCGGAACATCAGCGTCGCCGCGGGTGTCAGCGCCAGCACCGCGCCGGCCAGCATCCCGGCCCAGTGACCGCTGACGCGGCGCACCGCCGCGTACAGCACCGCGACCGCCGCAACGCCCTCGAGCGCCTGCGGCACCAGCAGACTCCAGGAGTTGAAGCCGAACAGCCGTGCCGAAACATCCATCACCCAAAGCGCTGCGGGGGTCTTGTCGACGGTGATCGCATTGGCCGCATCGCTGGAACCGAACAGCATCGCCTTCCAGCTCTGCGAACCGGCCTGCACCGCGGCGGCGTAGAAGTCGTTGGCCCAGCCGCTGGCACCGAGATTCCACAGATACAGCAGTGCGGTCGCGATGAGCAGCACCGCGAGCGATACCCGCCGCCACAGTGCTCCGCGCCCGGATGCCCGCGCATCCGATGGCTCGACCGCCGCGGCGGCGGGAGCTCCCAGCAATGTTGTCGTCATGCTTCGATCGTCGCGGCCCGACGTAGTTGCCAGCTCTGCTGTAACTGTGAGTTCGCTGTGTGGCGCAGCGCTCAGTTCGCGGCGGTGGCACCGGGCAGGCGCACGATGAATTCGGTTCGGCCGGGCGCACTGTCCACGGAGATATCGCCACCGTGCGCCTTGACGACGGCCGCGACGATCGCCAGCCCGAGACCGGTACTGCCCGCCCGCCGCGAGCGCGACGAGTCACCGCGCGCGAAACGCTGAAAGACCATCGGCTGCAAGGCTTCCGGAATGCCCGGACCGTCGTCGGTCACCCGCCACACCGCTCCCCCGTCGCCGTTGAATTCCAGCGAAGTGACCACCGTGGTGCCGGGACTGGTGTGGACCCGCGCGTTGGTGAGCAGATTGGTGAGCACCTGATGCAACCTGGCGGCGTCACCGGTGGCCACCACCGGCTCGTCGGGCAGTTCCAGATCCCAGCGGTGCTCGGGACCGGCGATATGCGCGTCGCTCACCGCGTCCACCGTCAGCTGGGTCAGATCCACCGGCTCGTGCTCCAACCCCCGTCCGGAATCCAACCGTGCGAGCAACAGCATGTCCTCGACCAGACCCGTCATGCGCCGGGATTCGGAGTCCACCCGTCCCATCGCATAGGCGACCTCGCCGGGGACCTCGGCCCGTTTGCGTTGCGCCAGTTCGGCATAGCCGCGAATGGCGGCCAGCGGGGTGCGCAGTTCGTGGCTGGCATCGGCGAGGAATTGCCGGACCCGGGTCTCGCTGTCGTGGCGCGCCGACAACGCGCTGGTGATGTGATCGAGCATGCGGTTCACCGCCGAACCGAGCTGCCCGACCTCTGTGCGCGGATCGGCGTCCGCGGCCGGAACCCGCACGGGCAGTACGACTTCGCCACGATCCAGTTCCAGATCGGCCACCCGCGCGGCCGTCGCCGCGACTCGATCCAATGGTGCCAGTGCGTGCCGGATCAGCCAGATACCGACCGTGATCGCGATGATCGACACGATCGCGGTGACGATTCCCAAGATCAGTAGGACGCGCAGCAGCGTGGCATCGACGGCGGTCAACGGCATACCGGTGACAACGGTATCGCCCGACCACGTCTTATCCGCGACCACCCGATAGCGGCCCTGACCGTCGAGATCGACGGTGACCGGCTTCCCGGTGGCCGGTATCGCGACGAGCTGCTGTTGTGCGCCATGCGAGAGCCCGCGCTGGGTCCCATCCGCACTGATCCGGCCCGCCTTGGTGACGCTCTCCTCGTGGACGATGGCGCCGATCGTGTCGGCCTGGATGCCGCGCCGGTCCAAGAAGTCCGGTCCCGGACCGCCGCTCGGTGGCGGCGGTGGCGGCGGCGGCATCGACGGCTGGCCGCTGGGTCGTGGCCCGAGACTCGGACCGCCGCCGACATCACCGAGTGAACGCTTCTGCACATCGACCAGTTCGGTGTCCAGCTGATGCACCAGGAACTGCTGCAATGCGAATTCGGTCGCGGCACCGATACCGACGACCACGATCACCAGCAACAGCACCTGTCCGACCAACAGCCGGGCCCGCAGCGACCAGCGCCGCGGCTTCAGCACCCGGCGCGCCACTTCAGTTCGCGGGCTTGAGGACATATCCGGCGCCGCGCAGGGTGTGGATCATCGGTGCCCGCCCACTGTCGATCTTCTTGCGCAGATACGAGACATAAAGCTCGACGATGTTGGACCGGCCGCCGAAGTCGTAACTCCACACCCGGTCCAGGATCTGCGCCTTGCTCAGCACCCGCTTGGGATTGCGCATGAAGAAACGCAGCAATTCGAATTCGGTGGAGGTCAGCACGATCAGCTCACCGGCCCGGGTGACCTCGTGACTGTCCTCGTCGAGTACCAGATCGCCGACCACCAGCTGTGCGCCGCTGTCCTCGGTGGCAACGCCGGTGCGGCGCAGCAGCGAACGCAGCCGCAGCACCACCTCTTCGATGCTGAAGGGTTTGGTGACGTAGTCGTCGCCGCCCGCAGTGAGCCCGGCGATGCGGTCCTCGACCGAATCCTTTGCGGTAAGAAGGAGCACCGGCAGGTACGGCAGCTGTGCGCGCAGCTTGCGCAACACCTCGAGCCCGGTCATATCCGGCAGCATCACATCGAGCACCACCACATCCGGGCGGACCTCGCGCGCATTCGCGACGGCCGTTCGACCATCGCCCGCGGTGCTGACCTCCCACCCCTCGTACCGCAAGGCCATCGACATCATGTCGGCCAGCACGGGCTCGTCGTCGACGACAAGCACGGTGATGGCGCTGCCGTCGGCGCGGCGCATGACAACTCGTTCGGCCGGCCCGTTCCCGGCGCTCATCGCGGACATCGTCCTACCATGACCGCGAACGCTGGGAGGTAGCTGTGCCGAAACTATGTGTCAGCTGTGAGCACGCACCCAGCCGATCCAGAACCAGCACACAGCCGACGCCAAGGTAGGCGGACCAAGGTCGGATCCGAGCACTTATCCGGTCCGCACCTGCAAGGAGCACCATGAGCCAACCTACTCAGCAGCCGCCATCGGAACCCGACGCGGTCTGGGGCGCACCACAGCCCACGCAGACGGGCACCTGGTCCACCAAGAAGACCCTGGCCGCGCTCGGTATCGCCGGAGCGATCGCCGCGGCGGGCGGCGGTGCCATCTATGCGGCATCGTCGTCCAATTCGAATAGCGGCCACGGTCCGGGCGGTCCCGGTGGCATCGGGATGTCGATGAACGGCGCGTCGGGTCGGTCCGGTCAAGCGGGCGGGCCCGGTTCCGGCACCATGATTCCCGCAGCGCTACACGGGGAGTTCGTCGTCGCCGACGGCAACGGCGGTTACACCACCGAGCTCACCCAGACTGGCACCGTTACCGCTGTGAGCGCGACCTCCATCACCGCCACCAGCAGCGACAACTACACCCAGACCTACACCATCTCCGGCACGACCAGCGCGTCGACGGTGAAAGCCGGGGATACGGTGAGCATTCGCGCCACCAAGACCGATGGCGCGGCCACCGTGACCTCGATCGCCGCAGGCAATGCGATCGCGCCGGGCGGGATGAACGGCGGACCCGGCCAAGCGGACGGTGGCCCAGGACAGCCTGGCCGCGGCACAGCCGGAGCGGGCGGGCCGATGGGCGGACCGCAGAGCCGAACCGGAAGCTAAGACCTACTCGGCCGGGCCTCCAGTTCGCTCGATCGGATTGGATACCCCCGCATAAGGCGGGGGAGGATTCAAAGCTGGCACTTAACTTCAACCAACGAGGGACAAATGTTGGGGCTCAACGATTCTCGGAGTCGGTCCGGAGAAACGGGCCGACGGTTTCGGATCTGATCCGACAACAGGAGGAACGCAGATGAGTTTCACATCGAAGCTGGCAGTGACCGCGGCGGCCGGTGCCGTCGCGCTCGGCATGCTCGGCATCGGAGCCGGTGCGGCGAGCGCCGACGGACCCCAGGGACCGGTGCCCGGACAGCAGTGCCAGCCTCCTGGCGACCACCCGCAGGGCCCGCCGCCCGGTGACCACCCGGATGGGCCGCCCCCCGGCGACCACCAGGGCCCGCCTCCGGGCGACCACCCGGACGGCCCGCCGCCCGGCGATCATCCGCAGGGCCCGCCCCCGCAGTGCCAGCCCGGCCAGTAACCCGCTGCAGTCCAACACATCCCGATAATCGACCGCGCGGCGGTGGACTGGCCGGTCCACCGCCGTACTTCGTCGCCACCGCCAAGCCGTCGGAACAACCCGACCCCATAACGAGATCCGCAGCCACTGGATCCGTAGCACCGGCACCGGATCAAGATCAGGTGGAACTGACGGCGGTGGCTTCTCGGGACGGATGCCGCCAGAGATTCCACCTGATCTTGGTCAACGGTTGAAGGGGTTGTGAAACAAGGCATTTCGAATCATGCGAGTTGAAGTATGATGGCGCGGGCTGTCGGTTCGGCGTAGCATGCGGCGGTCTTGAATCTTGTGCCAGATCGACCGAGGTGGCGGATATGGGTCTGAGTGGTAAGCGGTTCCTGGATGTGGCTGGGAGCAGGGATACTGCTGTGACGGTGCTGGCATCGATCACCGCGTTGTACTACCTGATCGTCGCGGTCACCAACTGCATCGACACCGATACCAACCGGCGCGGTGTGCAGGCCGTGCTGTCGATGCAAGCCACGATCCACCACCCCAATGTCGACTGGCATGCCATCACTAACAGCACGGTCGTCCTTATCGCCTACATCCTTATCGTGACCTGGGAGTATCTGACCGGCTTCGTGCTGCTCGCGGGGGCAGTGACCGGCTGGTGGGCACTGTTCGGCCGGAATTCCGCCAGAACCGCACTGGCAGCGAAGTTGTCGAGCCTCGGCTGGACCATGGCGGTACTGCTGTTCGCGGGCGGCTTCCTCACCATCGGCGGCGAGTGGTTCCGGATGTGGGCGAACAAGCAAGTGAACGCCACGTCGGCGGCACTGCAGAACTTCCTCCTCGCGGCCGTGGGACTCATCCTCGTGCACATATCGACCCGCTCCGAAACCCGGGTCAGCACACCCAGCGTGGAAAGCGATACTGTCCCGCAGCAGTAGCAGCTCACCGCTGAGCTTGCCGGTCCACGCCCTGCGAACATCTGGACGGCGGATAGCGGGAACTACGCTGCCAGGGTGCACACGATCTGGCTGATCGCCGGCACCGGTGTGCTGATCACCCGGTTGAAGACCCGCAGGCATCTGGGCGAGCACGGCATCCACGTGACACCGCTGCGCACGGTGCTCGCCCGGATCCGCGGCAGGCGCAGGCCAGGAAGTCGGTGATACCTGTCAGCGGCTCAGCACCGTGGTATCGAAGAAATGCCGCGAGGCCCGGTACACATGCCTGCCCATTTCGATGGGACGGCCGGAATCATCGAAGGCGACCCGCTGCATGGTCAGCAGCGGTGCGTTCGTGCGCTCGTCGAGCAGCTGCGCCTCGGCCCTGGTGGCACCGCGCGCACCGATCCGCTGGCGCGCGAGCGCGATGTGAATTCCCTTGGCGCGCAGGCATTCATAGAATCCGTGCAGTTCGAGCTGGTCGGGCGCGGGTGCGAATTCGGCGGGCACGTAATTGGTCATGACCGCCAGCGGCTCACTCCCGGCACGGCGCAGCCTGCGGAAGGTCACGAAGCGAGCGTCCTCGGGCACGCCGAGTTCGCCGGCGATATCCGGATCCGGAGCGCCGAGCTGATAGTCGAGCAATTCGGTGGTCGGTTCCTGACCTGCCGTGAGCAGATCGTCGTACAGACTGGTCAATTCGACCGGCCGACGCACCTGGTTCTGTACCACCTGCGTGCCCACCCCGCGCCTGCGCATCAGCAGTCCTTTGTCGACCAACGCCTGGATTGCCTGCCGTGTGGTCGGCCGCGACAGATTGAGTCGTTTGGCCAGATCGAGCTCATTCTCGAGGCGATCCCCCGGGGCGAGCCGACCTTTCAGGATCGCGTTCTCGATGCCTTGTGCCAGTTGGAAATACAGCGGGACCGGGCTCGAGCGGTCGATCGCGACATCCAGTGGCGCGGGCATCGTCGGCTCCTCGGGGGCGAGCGGGCGCAGGTGAGCGCCGGTTTCTTCCACTGTAAATCACAATGAGCAGTTCTTGTTGCACATGTCCGTAAGTCAGTATGTCCTGACAAAGTCTTGACAAGCGGGTATGACGGGCGCAAAGTCTGGATACGCGGCTATGCCCGTCCCCCGAGGCCCGAACCCTGGAGTCAGCCTGTGAACGCTCAATTCGAGGTCGTATCGACCGGCCGGGTCGGCGTCGACATCTATCCACTCCAAACCGGAGTCGGGCTGGAAGATGTCGACACCTTCGGCAAGTTCCTCGGTGGCAGTGCCGCCAATGTCGCCGTCGCGGCGGCGCGGCTCGGCCGGCGCACCGCGCTGTGGTCCGGCGTCGGCGCCGATCCCTTCGGTCGGTACGTGCGGCGCGAGCTGGTCCGGCTCGGCGTATCGGCTGCCCTCGTGCAGACCACCGATCGCCTGCCGACCCCGGTGACCTTCTGCGAGATCTTCCCGCCGGACGATTTCCCGCTGTACTTCTACCGCGAACCCAGCGCGCCGGACCTGCAGATCACCTGCGGCCAAGTCGATCCCGACATCATCCGCGGCGCGGGCGTGTACTGGTCGACTGTCACCGGTCTGTCCCAAGAGCCTTCTCGTGCAGCGCATTTCGATGCTTGGTCGATCCGGGAACGGCGGCCGCTCACCGTGCTCGATCTGGACTACCGGCCGATGTTCTGGGCCGACGAGGAACAGGCCCGCGCACAGGTACGTCAGGCGCTGACCCAGGTCACGGTGGCGGTCGGTAACCGCGAGGAGTGCCGCATCGCCGTCGACGAGACCGACCCGCATCGCGCCGCCGACGCGCTGTTGGATCTGGGTGTCGAACTCGCCATCGTCAAACAGGGGCCGGACGGGGTGCTCGGCAAGACCCGCCACGAATCCGTCGCGGTGCCCCCGGCGACCGTCGAGGTGCTCAACGGCCTCGGCGCGGGCGACGCCTTCGGCGGCAGCCTGTGTCACGGCCTGCTGGCCGGATGGGAGCTGGAGACCATTCTGCGCCGCGCGAACGCCGCCGGAGCCATTGTGGCCGCCCGGCTCGAATGCTCCACCGCCATGCCGACCAGCGCCGAAATCGACGATCTCGTCGCGCTGTCATTGATTGGAAAGGCCCGGAAATGAAAGTGGCGTCGCGCAGCGATTCGACGAGGAGTGGCGAAGCAGTGCTGTCCTACGCCGAGCTGACCGAGTTGCGTGCGGCCGATCCCGGCGCCATCGCCAGAGCCTTCGCCACGCGGACCCGTCGCGGTCTGGTGCGCGGCGACGGCCGGTTGATGATCATCGCCGCCGACCACCCGGCCCGCGGCGCGCTGGCGGCGTCCGGCAATCCCCTCGCCATGAACAGCCGAAGGGAACTGCTGGACCGGCTGGTCACGGCATTGGCCCGGCCGGGCGTGGACGGTGTGCTCGGCACCGCGGACATCATCGAGGATCTGCTGCTGCTCGGCGCGCTCGAGGACAAGGTCGTCTTCAGCTCCATGAACCGCGGTGGCATCGCGGGCGCGGATTTCGAACTCGACGACCGGATGACCGGATACACCGCGCGGGCGACCGCCGCGGCCGGACTCAACGGCGCGAAGATGCTCAACCGGTTCGATCTCAGCGATCCGGGCACGCTATCGATGATGACCGCGAGCGCCGCCGCCATCGATGAGCTCGCCGCGCTCGGCTTGGCCGCGATGCTCGAGCCGTTCATATCGCATCGGCCCGGCGGGCCGGGGACCAAGGTGGTCAACGATCTGTCACCGGATGCGGTCATCAAGAGCGTGCACCTGGCGCAGGGATTGGGCTCCACTTCGGCCTATACCTGGCTGAAGCTGCCCGTCGTCGCGGAGATGGAGCGAGTCGTGGATGCCACCACCCTGCCCACCCTGCTGCTCGGCGGCGATCCGCAGACCGGCCCGGACGAAACCTACGCACGCTGGTCGAAAGCCCTTGCGCTGCCGGGTGTTCGGGGCCTCATCGTGGGCCGTGCGCTGCTCTATCCGCCGGATGACGATGTCGCGGTCGCGGTCGATACGGCCGTATCGCTGGTGCGGTGATCGCGATGCACAGCAAACATTACGTGCCCGCCGCCCGCACCTATCGAGCGCCGTACACGGTGGCGCTCACCCAGGAGGCGGCCGAGTGGGATCACGCAAGCCTGCACGTCATCGAGCTCGCGCCGGGGCAATCGCATCGCACGCACAGCCGTGCCGATGAGATCGTGGTGGTTCCGCTGTCCGGTTCGTGCACCGTGGCCAGTGCTGGTGAATCGTTCGAATTGGCCGGGCGCGAAAGTGTTTTCGACGGCACCACCGATTTCGCCTACATCGGACGGGATTGTGCCTACACCGTGACCAGTACCGACGGTGGGCGATTCGCGCTCGGTGGCGCACGTGCCCAGCAGCAGCTGCCCTCCCGCTACGTGCCCGCCGCCGAGGTGGCCGTGGAGTTGCGCGGTGCGGGCAATTGCAGTCGCCAGGTGCACAATTTCGCGACCGCGGACACCTTCGAGGCCGATTCGATCATCGCCTGCGAGGTGATCACCCCGGGCGGGAACTGGTCGTCGTATCCGGCGCACAAACACGACGAGCTCTCCGATACCGAGACGCCGCTCGAGGAGATCTACTATTTCGAATTCGCCCGTGGCGCAGACGATTCGCCGGGCTTCGGCTATCACCGCGTGTACGGGACCCCTGAGCGTCCGATCGATGTGCTGGAAGAGGTCCGCGACGGCGATGTGGTGCTGGTGCCGCACGGCTACCACGGCCCGTCCATCGCCGCGCCCGGCTATCACATGTACTACCTGAACATCATGGCCGGTCCCGGACCGGAACGGGCCTGGCGGATCAGCGACGACCCGGCGCAGACGTGGCTGCGCGGCACCTGGACCGATATGGCGATCGATCCGCGACTTCCGATGAACGCCGAGCGGACTCCGCGGTGAGTCGATCGACCACACTGAATCGCGGCACCCGCTGGACCTGATTTCTCAATGCGGGGAAGAGCCGTCATCGGGCCGATGACGGACAATTTCTCCTGGCTCGAAGTGGGCCTGCTTTCCTTGCACCCCAATGCTTTTGCGAGTCACAGCATCGAGCCGGCGGCCGTCTGCGGGGCGCAGCGACTGCGAAATCGACTCCAGCAGAGGAGATGTCGTGATGGCCAGCGAGCGGGACACGCTCCCGGATAGATACCGCAAGTTCCGGTCCGAGAACTTCCCGCAAACCGACTTGGCCGGTTATCTGCCCGTCGACGGCGTCGAAGTCAAATTTCTCGACGGATGCAATCGGTCGTGCATCTTCTGTGTGAACGAGGACTACATCGGCAAACGGTTGAATCCGTTGGACACCGGGCGCTTCGCGCAGTCGCTGTTCGACTGGATCGACTCGCCCACCGAGCCGGAACGACCCGAGGCGGTCTATGGAACCGGCGGTGAGCCCCTGATGGCACTGGATCTGGTCGAGGAGGTCTTCCGCCCACTGGGCGAACGCGGCATCACCACGCGCCTGGTGACCAACGGCACGTTGCTGAACGAGAAGCGGATCGCCCGACTGGTCGATATGAAGTTGTCCGGAGTGAAGGTCACCTACAACACCGCCGATGCCACGCGGCTTGCGGCCCTGATGAAGGGCTCGAAATCCGATGACGCCGAACTGATCCTGCGCAACATCCGACTGGCCAAGGCGGCCGGACTGTGGGTGTTCATCCGAATCGGGCTCGGCAAGCACAACTTCGACGAGGCACCGAAGATCTATCGCATCATGCGCGAGATCGGCGTCGACGTCGTGCAGATCAAGCCGTGGATTCCATCCGGACTCGCGGCCGCCAATCAGACCGAGCTGAGCCTGAGTCCCACGGTGCTGTTCGATCGGTTCACCGGAATCATGGAAGAGTTGTACGAGGAGGTGCAGCAGCCCGGGGGCCCCGAGGTGACCGTCTCCTGCTACCCACCCGCACGAAATCTGGGATTCACGGTCAAGGATTGCGCCAATGTGGCCAAGATCTACTGCGAGCCCTGCGGCCATGCGCTGGTGTGCAATTTCTCCGATGAGTACCTGGGCAGCTGGTTTCCCGAGGACGGTGGCCTGCTCGCGTGCGTCCAACGTCGCCGTGAGTTGTATCCGAAGATCATGGACGCCAACGGCGTCGCATCGTGCCCGGCACGGCTGAACTGGTCCTCCCCGACCGGGGTGGTGAATCCCGCGCCCGAGTGGAAACCGGCAGCACTGTTGCCATTGGCTGTCGTACATGCCGAATAAGTCTGCGCCGCAGCGGATCTTGCTTCTCTCGCGCAAACCGCTCATCGAGCGCCCGCTGCACGAGTGGCTCGCGGAGGTGGTGACCGACACCGTTCTCGTCACCGTGCCCGGGGCGTTGGCGGATATCGGCGCGCAGGTGCGCGGCCGGTTTCGCGACTGCCGGACCGTATCGGACTACCAATCGTGGTCCACGGAGTGGACGGCCGAATGCGCGGCGCGCGAACACCGAATCGGTCTCGTCGCCAGTTCGAGTGAGGACGATGTGCTGCGCAGCGCACGGCTGCGCGATCGGCTCGGATTGCCAGGGCAGACGCTGGAATCCGCGCGCGCCTACCGTGACAAGCTGATCATGAAGGATACGGCGGCACGGGCCGGGGTGGAGGTCCCTCGGCTGCGGGCGATCGACCGGCCCACCGACCTGATCGAATTCACCGAGGAGGTAGGACTTCCCGTCGTCGTGAAGCCGCGTCGCGGCTCCGCGTCCATCGGCGTGCGCATCCTGCGCGACGGGCCGGATGTCACCGCATTCCTGAAATCGGGTGAACTACCCGCGGCGCCACAGTGTTCGGGCCGGTGGATTGCCGAGGAATACATCGACGGCGACTTCTTCCATGTGGACGGCGTCATAGCCGACGCGGCGGTGGCGCACTGCTGGCCGAGCCAGTACAACAGCGGCAATGCCGAAGCGGCACAAACGGCGTCCGAGTTGTCCAGCGTGCTGCTCGCCCCGGACGACCCGAGAACTGTTCTGCTGCAGCGCTTTGCCGCTGATGTCCACCGCGCACTGCCGACCCCGTCGTTCCCGACGAGTTTCCACCTGGAGGCGTGGATACCGGCGCACGGCAGGCCGGTGCTCTGTGAGGTCGCTTCACGAACCGGCGGCGCTTTCATCGCCCGCACCTACCGTGAAGCGTTCGGCGTGCATCTGTCCCGCGAGAATCTGCGCGGGCAGTGCGGACTCGGCCTCGAACTGACGCACCAACCCGCAACGCCACGCCGCGCCGTTGGCTGGGTCCTCTTCCCACCCGGACGCGGCCGATTCGAGCCGGCCCCTGGTGCCTGCCCAGTTGCCGGGACGGAGCTCGAGTTGCATATGTCCGCAGGCACTTTCGCGCACGGACCCGAGTACGCCGCACATTCGGCGGCGGCGGTCGCGGTGCGTGCCGACACCGCCGAACAGGTGCGGGACCGAATCCGGGAGACGACACGCTGGTGGGCTGAGGAGACTCGGTGGCTGAATTGATCCGCGAGCCTCCGCGCCGGGTGGCGGTGTTGTCGAAGAAGCCGCTGACCACGCATCGCTACGATCGCTGGCTTTCGGAATTCGGCATCCGGACAACCCTTTTCGCGGAAGATACGCCTTCGAGTCGCACCTTTCTCGCTGGGACACATCAATACTCGACCGCACACCTGTTTCCGGATTGGAAGCGCAACCGAGCCATCGATCAAGCGGTGATCGTCGCGCATGCCGAACAGCCCTTCGACCGGATCGTCGCACTGAGCGAATGTGATCTCGTCCGCGCCGCCGAACTGCGCGCCTACCTCGATATTTCGGGCCAGAGCCTGGCATCGGCCACCGCGTTTCGGAACAAGTCCGTCATGAAATCACTGGCAGGCCGGGCCGAACTGCGCGTTCCGGACCATGAGTTCGTCGACTCGGTTTCCACTCTGATGGACTTCGCGGACAGCCACCCCGACGGTGTGGTGGTCAAACCGGTCGACGGGTCGGGCTCGGTCGGCGTCATCGAGCTGCACGACCGAGCCGAGATCGAGTCCTGGGTACATGCCCGCGCGCTGTCGTGTGACGACCCCGCCGACTACCTCGTCGAGGAACGGGTTGCGGCGCCGATGCTTTCGGTGGACGGATTGATGCGAGCCGGACAAGTCCAGGCCGTCATGGTCGGGACCTACACCCGAACCTGCCTGCACTCGCTGGTCGAGCTGGCGCCGCATGGCATTCTGCTGCTCGACGCCGACGATCCGCGCGTCGCGGCGGCCCGCGATTACCTCACCCGGCTGCTGCGCGCACTGCCCGCCCCGGAGGAGACCATGAGTTTTCATTGCGAGCTTTTCGATCACCCCCGCCACGGCCCGATGCTCTGCGAGATCGCCTGCCGCACCGGTGGCGGCAATCTGAACCAGATCGCCCGCGAAGCCCTCGGTATCGATCTGGAACAGGCTTCCTGTCTCGGGCAGGCAGGCATCGACGTGCCCGTCGAGCGCACGATGCCCGAATCCGGCCGCTGCTTTGGGGATATCGTGGTGCCGCGATCTCCGCGATCGATCCCCGCCGGCCTGCGCTGCGATCTGCCCGGCGTCCTGCACTTGCGGTCCCACCGGGATGATCGCCCCGGTCGGGCCGCGAAGGTGTCGGATTATGTGGTCGATGCGTTGCTGACGGGTGACGACCATATCGGTGTGCGACGGGTGTACGACTCTGTCATCGCGTGGCTGGACGAGCACCTGCCTGCCGAGTCCGCGAAGGGACGGTGCTGAGCCGCGATGGATCTCGGACTGGCCGGACGCGCCTATTACGTCACGGGTGGCAGCCGTGGTATCGGACGAGCGGTGGTGGCGCTGCTGCTCGCCGAGGACGCCGCGGTCGCGACCTGCGCCAGAGACGCCGCGGCGCTGGAGCAGATGCGTGCCGCACTACCTCCTGAGCATGCCGACCGGCTGCTGACGCACACCGCCGACGTTCGGGATGCGGCGGCTCTCGAACACGCTGTCGGACGGGCTTTCGAACGATTCGGACGGCTCGACGGTGTGCTTGCCAATGCGGGAGCCGGGGTCTGCGGCGGTGTACTGACAACACCGGAGCCGGAGTGGCACAACCAATTCCAGGTGAAAGTGGGATCGGTGCTGAACCTGGTCACCCCGGCGCTGCCCGCGCTGTCCGCGTCGGACGCCGGACGGGTGGTGGTCGTCAATGGTGTCACCGCGCACGCGCCCGATCCGGGCATGGCCGCCGTCAGCGCGACGCGCGCCGCCGTGGCCAATCTGACCCGCTCACTCGCCGTCGAACTTGCGCCGTCCGGGGTTCTCGTCAATGCGATCAGCCTCGGTGCGATCGCGACCGACCGCCAGCACGCCCGATACCTCGCGGCCGGGACGGCCGAGCCGTTCGAGGATTGGGGTGCGGCCGAGGCCGGCCGCCGAGGCATACTGCTGGGGCGCTTCGGAACACCGCAGGAGGTGGCTCCCGTTGCGGCACTACTACTTTCGCCGATCTGCTCCTATGTGACCGGCAGTTCCATCGATGTCTCGGGCGGCTCCGGTGGCCGTACCTGACTGGGAGATCGTCATAGCCAGGCACGGCCCGACCGCATGGTCACGAGCGGGGCGATTCAGTGGTCAAACCGATGTCCCCTTGTCGGCGGAGGGGCGGACGCGCGCGGCCGAACTCGGCAGGGCGCTGCGGCGACCGCTCCCGGAACGCATCCTCAGCAGCGATCTGATCCGGGCACGACAAACTGCCGTGGCGATCGCCCTGGCCGCCGAATTCGACCCGCACCAGATCTCGATCAGCAGCGGGCTGCGCGAAGAATCGCTCGGATCATGGGAAGGCCGCACCCGGGCCCAAATCGCGAGTACCAACCAGGATGGGTTCGCGCGCTGGCTGGCAGGCGATATCGACGCATTCGACGGCCGGGAAGGACTGGCGGCGGTGGCGCGGCGGGCCGTTCCCGTACTGCTCGATCATTGCGCCGAGCGACCCCGGAGCACCGGTCGGCTTGTCGTGGTCACCCACGCGAATACAGCATTGGCGCTGGTCGGCACGCTTGCCGATATCCCGTCCGATGAATGGGCGGATATTCCGTGTCCCGGACCTGCGGACGCCATGGTCCTGTGGTGAGCGGGCCCGTCCGGGCACTGGCCTGCGCTGTGCTGATCACCGCCGTCGGCAACGGCCTGTATCTCGCAGGCGCGGTTCTCTTTCTGACCCGCTCGGTGGGGTTGAGCGGCACCGAGGTGGGAATCGGGCTGACCATCGCCGGTGTGACCGGACTCGGTGCGGGGCCAGTGGTGGGGCACCTCGCCGATCGCTTCGGTGCGCGCGAGATCTACCTGATCACGCTGACCGCCGAGGCGCTGGCCACCGGCAGTCTCGTCTTGGTCCACAGTTTCGCGATGTTCGTGGTCGTCGCGGCCGCGGTCGGCATCGCCGAGCAGAGCAGTAGAGCGGTGCGTGGCGCGCTGATCGCACGGATTGGCGGGAATGAGCGAGCGCGTCTGCGCGGCTATCTGCGATCCGTCACCAATATCGGCGTGGCTTCGGGTGCCGCCGGTGCGGGTTTGGCCATCCGATTCGATACGCGCACAGCCTATTCGGTGCTGATCCTCGTCGATGCCGCCAGTTTCCTGCTCACCGCGCTCGTGGCAGCTCGTATTCCACGACAGCCCCCGCTGCCCGGGCCCGGCCGTACCGTGCGCGCCGGGCGCTTGAACCTGCCATTCCTGGCCGTCACCGGCGTATACGGCGTGCTGTCGCTGCAGTATGGGGTGCTCACCGTCGCGCTGCCGCTGTGGATCGTCACCCACACCGCCGCTCCGGCCTGGCTGATTTCGCCGCTGCTGCTGACGAACACCCTGCTCGTCGTCGGTCTGCAGGTGCGGGCGGGCCGTCGCGTCGATTCCATCGCCGACGGAATCACGATCACCCGCCAGGCTGCCGTCCTGCTGACGCTGGGCTGCCTGCTGTTCTGCGTAAGCGGAACAGGCTCACCGGTATTCGCCATGCTCGTGTCGACTCTCGCGGTAATAGTGCACACATTGGGCGAGATCGGCCACGCCGCAGGCGAATTCGAACTGAGTTTCGCGCTGGCACCGGATCACGCACAAGGCCGCTATCAAGGAATCTTCGCCATGGGCACCGGAGCCTTCATCGCCGGCGCCCCAGCCTTGCTCAGCGTGATCTGCATCGATTGGGGTCCGCCCGGATGGATTCTGCTCGGCGGCATATTTCTCTCCGCCGGCGTCTGCACCGGACCGATCGCACGCTGGGCGCAGCGCCGCGCCACACACCTGATCGATGTGTGAAACGAGTGCAACCTCCCCCATCGATCTCGCTACCGGTTCGGCACAACTCCAGGCTCGGTCCCTGGCCGAGTTACGTGCTGAGCGGTATACCGGTGCTGGTGAGCGATGAATTGGTGACCGGCGAGTTGGCCGTCGACGGGCTCGCGCGCAGTTTTGCCGTGCGCCCGCCGCGCGCGCGGAACGCGCCGCTGGTGCTGGTGCTGCACGGGAATCACTCGGGCAGCACGAGAACGTACACCCGGCCGATCATGTACGACTGGACCAGTTTCGCCGCCCATGCCGACGAATGGGGCATTGCCGTCGCCTATCCCTACGGTCACGGTGGGTGCTGGGCCGATGGGCGCGGTGTCACAATCGCCGACGAGGCAGGCGTCGACGATGTGTCATTTCTGCACGCGGTGATCGATTGGTGCGCTGATCGGTTCGGCACCGCACCGGATCGGACACTCGTCGTCGGAATGTCCAACGGCGCGTTCATGTCTCACCGCTTCGCACTGACAGCCGCCGACCGAGTACCGGTATTCGCCGCGGTCGCAGGCGGGTTCCCCGCGGCATTGCTCGATATCCGCCCCACCCACGCGGTCTCGGCAATGCTCGTCAACGGCGATGCCGACCCGATCCAACCGATCACCGGCGGCCACTCCCGCCACCCCGGCCCGCACGGCGAACCGCGCGGCCGCACACTGGGATTGCTCGAAACCGCTCGTCACTGGCAGGCACTCGATCGCTGCTGGCACGACGGTGGCACGATCACGACCGAGCACTCGGGCCGACACACCATGACCGGCGGCGTCGGCGGGACGCAGGTCACGGCGTGGACGGTATTCGGCGGCGGCCACACCTGGCCGGGCACGCCCGTCCCCGCCGAATGGGCCGACTCCCCCGCCGCCGCCGTAACCACCGAATTCGACGCCGCAGAACAGATCTACCACTTCGCCCACCCCCTCCTGACCCCGGCAGCAACCCGCAAGCTCCCAACAACGTGACCACCCGACGAGAATGCGCTGGTGGCGGGGCATTCTCGACATTTGCCGCCACCGATACATGGTGATCGGTTGTCCAGCCATGGGAAATGGTCAGGATCGGTACCGAGTCCGTCGGATCAGGCACGAACGTGTAGTCCGAATCCCGTGCGGCCCTTGGCTTCCAGACCTTCGCGCAGGCGCAGGGCGGGCATTTCGTAGTCGCCGCCGTTCTGGGTGCGGAAGGCGATCGGGTCGGTCTGTTCGATCGACAGTAGACGCTGCTCCCACGCCTTGGCGGTGTCGGTGAAGTCATCGGGCGAAAGGCGATCCGTGCCGTAGGTCACGAACGGTGGCAGCACGTCCATGCCGGGGTAGTAGAAGATGCCGTGCTGGATCGGGAAGAGGAGATCGTCGATGGGGCCGTTGATGCCGCGGTCGGTGTAATGCGATTCGCGACCGCCGACCGTCACCGACAGCATGGCCCGCTTGCCCGCGAGGGTGCCCTCCCCGTAACGGTCGCCGTAGCGGGTATCGCTGTGTTCGCCTACGCCATAGGCGAAGTGGTAAGTGAAGACTCGGTCGACCCAGCCCTTGAGGATTGCGGGCATCGAGTACCACCACAGCGGGAATTGAAAGATCACGATATCGGCCCAGCGCAGTTTTTCCTGCTCGGCCGCAATATCGGCGGTGAGTGTGCCGGTGTCGTACGCGCGGCCGGAGTCCGCGGGGACCCGCAGTGGACCACGCACTCCGCCGAAATCGTCGGCGTCGACCGTCGGCTTCCATCGCATCGCGTACAGGTCGCTGACCTGCACCTCATGCCCGGCCTCGCGCAGGGTGGTCACCGCGATGTCCTTGAGCGCGCCGTTGAGTGACCGCGGTTCGGGGTGGGCGTGCACGATGAGTGTCCGCATTTGCTGCTCCTTCGGATCGGATGTGTTCGATATTCGGCGTCGCCGCGGCCGCTGTTCAGGGACGCTTCTTCCATCGGACGGGACTTCCTGGTATCGACAGGACCACCCTCGCCCCGCGCAGCCGTGGCAATACTGGAGGGATGGACGAGCTCAGCGACTTCCTGCGCACGCGGCGGTCCCGGGTGGATCCCGGATCCGTCGGCATTGCGACCGATTCGCGCCGTCGAGTGGCCGGATTGCGCCGCGAGGAGGTCGCGCATCTGTCCGGGGTGAGCGTCGACTACTACGTGCGTCTGGAACAGGGGCGAGCTCGGCAGCCATCCGCGCAGGTTCTCGATGCGCTGGCCAGGGTGCTCGGCCTCGCCGAAGTGGAACGCGAGCATCTGCACCGGCTGGCCCGCCGCCCGCGGCGCCCGGCTAAGTCGGCTCCGAATGTACGCATCCGCCCCGAGCTCCGGCGAGTACTGGATCTCATCCCGGATGCGCCCGCATTCATCGTCGACCACCGCCTCGACGTGATGGCGGGCAACCGGCTCGCGGAACTGCTGTACGGGCACAGCCCGATGAAGGGCCTGAATATCGCCCGCCACATCTTCTTGGACGGCGGCTCGCACGCGCTCTACGCCGATTGGGAAGTCTGTACCCGCGACGTCGTCGGCCATCTGCGCCTCGCGGCGGGCAAATATCCCGACGATCCGAAACTGTCGGCACTGATCGGCGAGCTCGCCGTGAACAGCGATCGCTTCCGCAAGCTATGGGCGCGCGCCGACGTCCGGTCCCGAACCCACGGCCGCAAGGCCTTCAGCCATCCCCTGGTCGGCATCCTGGACCTACATCAGGAAAACTTCGCGCTGCCGGAGGAAACCGGCACCGAACTTGTCATCCTCTCCGCCGCACCCGGCAGCGAATCCCACGACAACCTGCGCCTACTCGCAAGCCTCGGTGCCACGGACACCGACGCGCCCGACCGGCATATGACACGACCCTAGCGAGCGCCACATTCATGCAATACCGTGAATTGGGGTCACTGGAGAACGGGGCCGCTGATGACCAGCCAACGCGACGCCCTCGACGGCGATATCGTCACCGATTTCAGCTCTCGCATGAGCTACGGCGCGTACCTCGACCTCGACACCCTGCTGAGCGCACAGCATCCGGTCAGCCGACCGGAGCAGCACGATGAGCTGCTGTTCATCATTCAGCACCAGACCACCGAACTGTGGCTGAAGCTGGTACTGCACGAACTGCGAGCCGCGCGTGCGGCTTTCGATGCCGACGACCTGGGTGTCGCCCTCAAATGCATTGCGCGGGTGAAACATATCCAGAAGACGCTGACCGAACAGTGGTCCGTGCTCGCGACGCTGACACCCACCGAATACGCGCAGTTCCGTGATTTTCTGGGGAGCTCTTCCGGGTTCCAGTCTTACCAGTACCGTGCCATCGAGTTCATTCTCGGTAATAAGAACGCGGCCGTACTTCGGGTGTTCGAATCCGACGCCTCGGCGCATGAAGTGCTGGATACGCTCATGCGGGAACCGACCCTCTACGACGCATTCTGGCAGCACCTCGCCCGCACCGGGCTCGCTGTGCCGCGCTCGATGCTGGAACGGGATGTCACCCGAGCTCACACGCTCGACTCCGAATTGCTCACCCTGGTGCAGTCGATTTACGAAGCGCCGGAGGAACATTGGTCCGTGTACGAGACATTCGAGGAACTGGTCGACCTGGAGGAGAACTTCCAGTTGTGGCGGTTCCGGCACCTTCGCACGGTGCTGCGCGTCATCGGAAGACGGAGCGGGACAGGCGGATCCAGCGGGGCCGGATTCCTGCAACGCGCGCTCGAGCACACCTATTTTCCAGAACTGTTCGCCGTCCGCACCTGGACCGGACATTGACCGAAGTCGGCGGTTGTCCTGGTCGAATCGCCACTGCTCGGCGTTCCAGCACCGAGCACGCGCCGAGTCCGAACGCGCCGCGCGACACCAGTCGGCGACAAGTGTCCGCGATCGGCTGCGGCACAGTCTCTGCGGGCCGACCGGCCGACTGGCCGGGCACTTTCACCGCCACCGAAACCATCGAGTTCGATCCACTGCAGGCATCCGGCCAGGTCGAGATAGGCAAGTATCCAGATGTGGAGTTCCAAGGTCGCGGAGATCATGTCCGCCGCCGCACGTCGTATCGATCGACGTTTGGGGCAAGCTACCGACCGTATGGCCCAGGAGATTCATCGAGACGCCACCGCACGAACCGGCACCGATCAGACCCCCGCGTGAGGACACCGGCTGGGACAACGTAATCCACGACCCCGCCGGTTGAGGCTCGATCATCCGCGAGTGCCCCGCCCGGTATCCGGTTCTGCTGACCACTCTGGTCCGGAGCTGACACGAACACCAGCGAAGGGCGAAACGGGACTAGGACTAGGCTTCCACCGAAGGTGACAACGCCGAACCGAGAGGGCTGATATATGGCGTCCGCAACAGCATCCGCACAGATCGGGGTTACCGGCCTGGCGGTCATGGGTAGCAATATCGCCCGGAACTTCGCCAAGCACGGCTACACGGTGGCACTGCACAACCGCAGCATCGCCAAGACCGACGCGCTGCTTGCCGAGCACGGCGGCGACGGCGACTTCGTGCGCACCGAAACGATCGAGGAGTTCGTCGCGGCGCTGGAGAAGCCGCGCCGGGTGCTGATCATGGTCAAAGCAGGCGATCCGACCGACGCCGTCATCGAGGAACTCGCCGCTGCCATGGAGCCCGGCGACATCATCATCGACGGCGGCAACGCGCTCTACACCGACACCATTCGCCGCGAGGCCGCCATGAAGGCGCGCGGGTTGAACTTCGTCGGCGCGGGCATCTCCGGTGGTGAGGAGGGCGCGCTCAACGGTCCGGCGATCATGCCGGGTGGCCCCAAGGAGTCCTACGAATCCCTTGGTCCGCTGCTGGAATCGATTGCGGCGCAGGTGGACGGCACGCCTTGCTGCACGCATATCGGACCCGACGGCTCCGGACACTTCGTCAAGATGGTGCACAACGGCATCGAATACGCCGATATGCAGCTGATCGGCGAGGCCTACCACCTGTTCCGCGACGCGCTCGGCTTCGACGCCAAGCAGATCGCCGATGTGTTCACGCAGTGGAACTCCGGCGAACTCGAGAGCTACCTCGTCGAGATCACCGCCGAGGTACTCAACCAGGTCGATGCGAAGACCGGTCAGCCGCTGGTGGATGTCATCGTCGACGCGGCCGAGCAGAAGGGCACCGGTCGCTGGACCGTGAAGTCCGCACTCGATCTGGGTATCCCGGTCACCGGCATCGCCGAGGCGGTCTTCGCGCGGGCGCTGTCGGGCTCGCGCGCGCAACGCAAGGCCGCGGTCGGTCTCGCCGCGGGCAAGCTCGGCGAAAAGCCCACCGACGTCGCGCAATTCACCGAGGACATCCGCCAGGCGCTCTACGCGTCGAAGATCGTCGCGTACGCCCAGGGCTTCGATCAGATCGCCGCGGGCAGTACCGAATACAACTGGGACCTGCGCCCCGGCGACATGGCCACCATCTGGCGCGGCGGCTGCATCATCCGAGCCCGCTTCCTGAACCGGATCAAAGAGGCATACGACCAGAACCCGGAACTGCCGAGCCTGATCCTGGCCCCGTACTTCCGCGAGGCGATCGAAACGGCTATCGACAGCTGGCGCCGCGTGGTCGCAACCGCCACCCTGCTCGGCATCCCGGTGCCCGCGTTCGCATCCTCGCTCTCCTACTACGACGCCCTGCGCGCCGAACGGCTGCCCGCCGCCCTCACTCAGGGTCAACGCGACTTCTTCGGCGCGCACACCTACGAGCGCATCGATGCGCCGGGCAAGTACCACACGCTGTGGAGCGGCGACCGCAGCGAGGTTTCGGCCGACTGATTCGAGTGCCGTCCCAGCTCTGGGAAGACCCCAAAATTAGGGGCTGGGTGTACCGCGCTCGCATGAGGAGGACTGTTTGGCGGACGAACCACACGAACCAGCCGCCGAGCAGCGGCTCGCCGATGCGCTGAAAGCGCTCGGGCCAACGGGTTGGCAGCAAGCGGACGCGGTCTTCGCGGTCACGGTGGCGGGGGAAGTCGGGCAACTCGCGTACTCCGTGGGCGATCAGGTGGTTCCGCTATCGCCTCCGGAGTCGATCCTCGCTCTCGTCCGAGAAATGCGTACGCTCGCGGCCCGCTCCAATGGCGGGCCGTGGTGGCGCATGCTGGTCGTACTGGCCGACTCCGGCGCGATCGACATCGATTACGACTACGGCGAGCAGCCGTTTCCTCCTGGACAGCTGTTCCCGCCAGAGGCATACCGCGCCGACCTCGAGGCGTATCCGCGCGCCGAAGTACCGGTGTGGATGGGCGCCTACATCGGCCACGGCGACCGCCAACGTCGCACACCGCAGCAGGCCGCTGCCCAGGCGCGCGCAGATCGATCCGGACAGGTGTGGGCGACACTGGCGGAATACGAATTTCCCCCATTTCCGCAGATGTGGGCGCGCTGGGCGACGATCGCCGCGGCATTCGTCGCCGCCCGGTCGGAGCACGGTCCGCGGATGGAGCCGTGGACGGGAGTGTTCGAGGGCGCGGCATTGCACGGGTCGACGCTGCACGCGCTCCCAGCCGGGCGGGCCGTGCTCTCCGGCGGGGTGTGGAATGCCCCGACCCTGGACGCGGTCTACAACGGCGGCGAGCCGATGCCGAATCTCTATGCAGGCGCACCGGATTGGGTAGCCGATCCGGTACTCGACCCGCGCGCCGCATCGGGTCTGCTGTCGTTCTGCTACTGGTGGGAGTCCGGGCGCTGGTATCGCGGGGCGTCGCCGTCCGCGGAGGAGTGCGCCGTTGCGGTCCCGGGGGTGTGGACCAGGGAAACGGTGCTGGGGATCGTCGCTGAACTGCTCGGCGCGGAGCCGAATCCTGGTGCACGCGAAGCGATTCCCGCGCTGCTCGCCGCGGCCGAGGGCGGCAAGGTCACGCGCCGGGAACTAGTCGCGGTGTTCGGTGAGGACGGCCGGTTCGATATCGACGGTGCGCTCTATCATTACTCGCTGGCCGGATTGGCGCCGCCGACGCCCGAGCCGATGCACGCCGCGGAGGCGATCTCCCGGGTGCGCGATTACATCACCGGGCGCGTACTGGACACCACGGGATATCCGCTCGAGCAATTGGCCGCCGAACGATTCGGCGTCGGCTGGATGGTGCATGTGCCGGTGCCCGCCGGGATGGTCGCGACCGATCGGGCGATCTTCTATGTCGGCGACGACGGTGTGCTGGAGCAGTCGTCGTCGTCCATTGATCCGCCGGTCTATATCGCCGACTTCGAACGCCGATACGCCGAACGCCACGGCTGAGACCCGGAGGGAAGTCATGGACCGGTGGGAACGAGAAGGGCTGCGCTCGGCCAACTTCGGGATACGCAATCAGGTCGAGAACATTCTCGACGCACTCGCCGAGCAACGCGCCGACCAGGCCGAGGCCCAGCGAAAGTTGGACACCGCACGGAGTTGTGCGACCTCGGCAGATGGTCTGGTGGAAGTGACAGTCGACAGATCCGGCGTCCTCATCGATGTGCGGTTCACCGCGGACGCCGCGCATAGTACCGCCGAACAACTGGGCCGCTCGGTCACCGAGGCCGGGCGCGAGGCGGCCCGTCGCGTGCGGGAGCAGACCATACAAATGCTGGCCCCGGTCGCCGCGGCCGTCCACGCTATGCCCGACCTGCCTGATCTGGTGTTCGGCGCACCGAGCCTGCGCGCGCCGAGCGAAGTCGAGAATCGCAACGAACAGCCGGACTATTCCCAGAATTGGGAAGACGAGCCTCGTTCACAGTAAGATTCTTTGCCAGGCAATCGCCTCCTCGGTTTCGCTGGTGAGGGTTGAAGGGTGACCGGGCATGGGCCAGTCGTTGCATATCGATCCGGATCGTCTGCATGCCCTCGTCACCGAACTCGCCGCAGTCGCCGAATCCGCACATCAAGATCTGGCCGACCTGAAGAATGCCCTGGCCCATGAGGGCAAGCCATGGGGTGACGACGAGCCGGGGCGGATGGTCGGCGATACCTACGAGCCGCAGGCGAAGAAGGGTCTCGAGGGGTATCAGAACCTGGTCGAGAATCTGCGCGGATTGAGCAAGGGCGTCAGCGAGGTCAGCGAGGCACTCCACGACCAGGACCAGAACAGCGGCCAACAGATCCGCAGCACCGGCTCGGAACAGCCGGTGTCCGTTGCGCCGGATTCGCCGTGGCCCGGTACCAATACACCCAGAACCAGTTCGCCCACAACCGATTCCGGATCGAACTCGGCCAACGGGAACGCGACGCCGACACAGTCGAGCGGTACGACTCCCACCGCATCCGCCCAGCCGAACGCTACCCCGAGCGCCTACCCGCAATCGGAGCCCACCGGCTACAACCCGAGCAGCACACCCATATCCGCCGGTCCGCAACCCGTATACCCGGATTCGGACACGCCGCCGATCGGATCGGACACCGCGCCGCGGCCTGCCACCGAAAGCTCGGCCGCGGCCAACGAAGACACCGCGTCACCGCCGGTCGCGGATGATTCGATCCCAGCCACACCAGGCGCGGCCTCGCCCGCCACGGCGGCGCCACCGCGGACCGGTGATCCCGCGGTCACCGGAAAGCCCGCGGGCACACCGTGGTCGCGAACACCGGGGACGGCTTTTCCTTCGATACAGTCGGGCACCCCCTGGTCGGGTGCTCGTACCGGTGCTCGCCCACCGGGACAGGTCTTCGCGCCGCCGCCGACCGGCGTGGGCCCGGCGCAGCCCACCGACCCGAAGCGAGACGGCAAGTCCCGCAAGGAGAAGCGCGAATCGACCGCGGCGGAGCACATCCGAGTACCGAGCGATGCGGCGGCACTGGCGGCGGCCCAGGAACTCGCCGATCGGCACGAACTGCGGATGGTCGGCTTCGAGACCTCGGGTATCGGAGCGGAGATGGTCGCCCAACTGGCGGCGGCCATCGATGACATTCTCGGCAAATTCCCGTTCGTCGAACTCGGCGGGATCGAGATCACCGAACTCGGCGACCGGATATCCCGGGTAACCCGGGATCGAAGCGATGACGGGCCGGAATCGGCGAGCACCGGGTCGTGGATCCAGCTCGACCGCACACTCGTTGCAAATCCGGCCAGGTTCAGCGAAAAAGTCTACGCCGCAATACAATCCGGGAACTCTGTAGCCGGCTCCGAGGAGCGACCGATGTACTCGACGATCGTCGGCGACCTCGGCCGGATCATGGCGGAGCGGGCGGGGCAGCCCATCCGGCGGCTGGCGCAGCGGTCCCTGATCACCGAATATCAGCGGATCAACGGCCCATGGGACGGCGGCGACTCCCTGGCCCGCATCGTCGGCGGCTACCGGCGGTGGCGAGACCAGTTGGGCGGCAACAGCGTCGTTGACGGCCGGTTCCAGCCGCACGCGGCGTTGGTTGCGGCATTCGCCGAGGTGGAGTTGCGTGGCGACGACGCGTGCGGTCCGGCACGGGTGCTGTATCGATTGCTGGTGGAGGGCGCGAGAGGGCGGTCGACACCCCGGTGAGTGTCACGATCCCACCCGACTGGCCGGATTGGCTGACGCGCTGGGTGATCGGCCACTTCCCGGTCGGTAAACCCAAGGACATCCGCGCCGCAGCCGACGCCTGGGCACGCTCGGCCGAACGTCTCAAAGTCACACTGGCGCACCTCGAACGACTCGCACGCGACGTGCCAGCGGCGATCCAGGGCGAGGCCGGCGAGGCGATCCAGAAACAGCTGAAAACCGAGATCGCCAACACACGCAATCAAATCGAATTCGCCGACGGCATGGCCACCCTGCTCTACGACTCGGCCAACGCGATCGAACTCGAGCAGTACATCGTCATCGGCATCGCAGCGGTGCTACTGGCCAACCTCCTCATCGATACCGCCGTACCGATGAAAGCCGCCAGCGACCGCATCGCCGCCGACGTCGCCGCCACCGCCGCCCGCCGCGACACCCTCGCCTTCATGTTCCAACGCATCGCCGCCTTCATGCAGCGATTCCCCGGCATGGGGCTCGCCGTGCGCGCGACCATCATGGGCACGGCCTCCATGGGCGGCGTCGTCGCCGGTGCGCAATACGTCCAAATCCTGCAGGGCCACGGCAAACCCGGACGCCGCACCAGCATGGATTGGGGCCAGGTGGGGGTGGCGGCGACCGCAGGTGGTGCCGGTGGCCTGGTCGGCTCCCTGGTTACCCGCGCGATGCTGCCCGGGCTCACTCGCCTCGCGGCCAATGCCGCGACACCGGCGGGACGAACGACCGGACGCGTGGTGGCCGTCGTGCTCGCTAGCGCCGGCGGCGGAGCCGCAGGTGGGGCCAGTGCCGCGGTGCTTGTATCCAAGCTCACCGACACCGAACTCACCGGCCGGCAGGTTGTCCAGATGGTCCTGATGGGCGCCAGCAGTGGCGCCATCGCGGGCCTCGGCACAGCGGTGCGCGTGACCCGAGCCTCGAGCGCCGCCCGGCTCCCTGAGGGGACCGCCCCCGAGAACGTCGGGTCCAGAGGCAGTCGCGATGACAGCTGGCGCGACGGCCTGCCGGTCCGATCAGCGCCCGATAAGGCCGGCTCGCACGGCAGCGTCGACACACCCCGGTCACCCGGGGAATCCATTCCCGAGATCGGCGGGCCCCGCGACGGCCTCCCGGAACGACTGGCTCCCAACGGAGCCGGCGACGGTCACACACCTCGGATACGCGAGGAGGCCATCCCCGGATCCCGGGACACCACCGGCGACGGTCACGCCCCGCGGCCACATCAGGAGACCGTCGCCGAGATCAACGAGCTCGGCAAGTCGTACGACGAGGCCTTCCGGCTACTCGATGACGGCAATACCCCACCGCCTTCGGATCCCAACCAACCGCCGTCGGGCACGCCGCAGGCCCCACCCGCGTCGCCGACCTCCCCGGGCGGCACACCCGAACCCAGCCACGGCTGGAGTTCCTGGGACGAAGCCCTGCGCGGACTCACCGAGGGCAGCTTCGGAGCAGCGCCGGCCGATCCCATGGCCGCGCCGGGAGGCTCGTCGTCGACCAACCTCCCCGGCACCGCCCAATTCCACAGCAACCGGCCCGACAGTCCGCAGATGAGCCTGGCCGGAACTGTCGTCGCCGCGGAGGGCCAGCCCAGCGCCACACCGGGATCGGTGCTGACGATGAGCGCCAACCCCCATGCGGAGAGCAACACTCACGTCGGTACCGCCAAGGATCTCGGCGGTACCGGAGGCGGCAACGGGCCAGGCGTTACCGCGGGATCACCTGTCGCACACGGGGATTCGCCGACCGGAGGTGGACCGGGCTCAGGTTCGGCCAAGTCCGGGCGCGGGCCGGGCGAACTGCCGCCCGACCCTGACGAGGCCGTCCTCCTCGACCTCGACTTCTTCGATTACGAACCGGTTCCCAACGAGCCGGTCACACCGGGCGGCGACTCCCCCGCGCCGACGCCGCACACTGCGGGCGCCACAACGGTCGAATCAGGGCCGGGCAGTGGGTCCGGCTCGACGCCGTCGGCCATCCCGACGGAGGCAAAGAACCCCACCGCGCATGCGGGCGCGACACCTGGTCTCGGCGGCGCACCGGCTGCCACACCTGAGGCCAACAGGCCCGCCACCAACCAACCGGCCGGGCAACCCAACGCACCTCAGCCCCAACCCACGCCGCAAGCCGCACATAGCAACGCACCCCAGCCCCAACCGATACCGCAAGCCACACAAGGCAACCCAGCCCAGCCCCAGACCACGCCAAACGCCGCACAAGGCAACGCACCCCAGCCCCCACCGACACCGCAAGCCACACAAGGCAACGCACCCCAGCCCGAGGCCACACCGCAAGCCGCACAGGGCAACGCACCGCACCAAGCCAACCCGCAAGGTGCACAAGCCAACTCGCCACAGCCGCCGCACGCCGCCACACCAACACCCGGCGCACCCGCAGACAACCTTGCAGCCCAGGCGATCCCACCGACAGCCCTGGCCGGCGCGGCGGCACTGGCCGGGCACGGGCCGTCGAATCCGGATTCCACCGCAGAAAACTCGGCATCCCTGCCCGCGATATCGGGCGGGCAGCCCGCCGGCAACGACCAGGCTTCCAGCGATCCCAAGGAATTCCCCGACCAGGACGAGATCGGCACCGTTGTCAAACCTCCGATGCCCAGCTACGTCCCCGCACAACCGCAGGTGGAGGAATACCCGAACAAAGCGCCCGACGAATACACCAAACCACCGGGCACCACCTACACCATCCCCGGCCAACCGGACGCACCAGACGGTCCACCCCCCAACGCGATTCCGATCATCCCGCACCCGACCACACCGGCGATTCCCGATACCGGATCTGCCATACCGCTCACCGACCGACCACAGGTCCCGATCCCGGACACGGCTGTCCCCGGCGCGCCCGCCGAAGAAAATCGGGACGGGCAGCGGCCGCTCGTCCACGACTCCGAACCACCTCTGCCTCGCCACTCCAACAACCCCGCACCACATCTGCCCGCCCAGCCAGCCGACCGCCCCACCGAACTCAACCCACCCAGCCACTACGCCACCACACCCAACGCTGAAACGCCTGGCGCCCCAACCGATCCCACCGGTACGCCACAACTCGACCGGCACGGCACCAACTACATCCCACCCCTCACCACCGAACCCACCCGCGGCGGCGTCCCCCCGACCACGCCCGCCGGGCCATTGCCACCATCAGTCGTCCCTGCGCGCCCGGTCCCGATGATGGCCCAAGCCTCGGTCGACAAGCCCAAGAAGCGCAAAGCGAAGGCAGCGCCCCCGGAACCACCCAAGCCGACTCCACCTGCACCTGCACCGATACCGATACCCGAGCGCCGCAAACACACCCAGCCGACCACATCACCGGTCCGCACGAACGCGATCAAACAGTCGACACGCACAACTGGGCGCGACCTGGCCATCACCCTCGCCGACCCCGCCGGTGCAATGACCGTGCCCGCGCTCGCCCACTCCGAGCCGCGCGGCCGCAACCTCGCCGAGCAAGTGATGGGTGGCGGCCTCGCCACGGCGATCCGCCCTACCCCAGCCGCAGGAACACTGGTCCGCCCCCTCGAGGCGACCATCACAGAGCTCGAGCGATCACTCGACGACAGCTGGAGCAACGGACTCCTACTCCCACCGGAACCCGAATCGGCCGAACGACGCGCCGTCGACGACGGACACAGACCTCGGCCACACAAGCAGACCATCGACGAGATCGACGAGATCAGCCGTGCCCTCTTCCACGAACTAGGCCTCGCGGACGACGACGGCGTTACCCCACCGCCCTCGGGCACCACCCAACCACCGGTCTCGCCCGCACCCACACACGGCTGGAGCGCCTGGGATACGGCCCTGCAACACCTCACCGAAGGCGCCGTCGCAGCCGCACCGCTGGACCCGATGGCCGAAGCGGGCACCACGCCCGCAACCGGCGCCCCCGGCACCGCCCAATTCCACAGCAGCCGACCCGGCACCCGGACAAACCTCGCCGGAACCATCGCCACCGACGGCCGGCCCAGCGCCACACCGGGATCGCCGCTGCCGATCAGTGCCGACCCCGAGACCGGGAACACCCAGTTCGGCGCCGCCGAGAACTTCGGCGGCATCGGTAACTGGACCGAAGACACGGCAGAACCGCCTGTCTCGCACAGAGATTCGCCGCCTTCGAGCGGACACCGACCACGTTCGGCCTCCCCCGGTCACGAGCCCGGCCTTCTCGATCTCCACTACTTCGACAACGAGACGCCTGTCGAGGACCACGCCACACCGGGTACCGCGACGGAAGCGAAGAACCCAGCCGCACCTGGGGGCACACCGCCCGGTCCCCCCTCCGGACCGGCAACGCCCACACCGGCCGCCAACTCACCCCAACCCTCCCCCGGCGCGGCAACGAACAACCCTGGCGCGCAGGCGCTCCCGCCGGGAGCACTCTCCATACCGGGAGGACACGGACCATCGAATACAGCCGCCGGACTCTCGACACCGGTACCCGCGATGTCCGGCGGGCAGCCCACCGACAACGACGAATTCCCCAGCGACCCAGAGGAATTCCCGACGCCACCGGGCACCAGTGTGCCCGACCCACGCGAGCACAACGTCCAGAAAGACCCCCGCGAACACAGTGTGTGGCAAGACCCCCGGGACCACAACATCCAGAAGCCCCCGGCAGGGGACTACATCATCATCCCCGGTGTCTCCTACCCCTTGGACAACGAGGTACCCGACAACGCCACACCCGTGATCCCGCGCCCACCCGCCCTCGCACCGATCAAACTGCCCGCCGATTCCGCCCGCTTCAGCCCCACTCCGGAAAACCCCGACGACACAGCGAACACAGCCGAGCCCACCCGGACACGCCCCCCTGAGGTCACTCCTCTGCCACGTGATTCGGCCACGCATCCCACAACTCATCAGGATGCGGTCCCCGAAAAATCCGATACACCGATCCTGCCGAGCAAGTACGCCCTCGACCCGAACCCGGAAACCGCTGGCGCACCCCACAAACCCACGCCCCCGCAACTGAACCCGCACAGCCTCGACCACAATCCGCAAGACAGCGGAGTGCCCAACATCGGCGGTGTGCCACACCTGCAACCCGCCGCACAGCCCAAGAAGCAGGTGAAACGCAGAAGCCTGCTCCACGCGACGATGGGCACGGACCCCGACGAGAAGCCCAAGAAACGCAAGCGACGTCCTGAGGAACAACCGCCACCCCCGCCCCCGCCACCACAACCCACGGACGAACCGCCGGCGGTACCCACACCTACACCCCCGACACCCGCCGCCGCGCCCAAACCCCGAAAGCGCACCCAACCATCCACACCACCGATCCGCGAACACTTCATCGTCCGCCGTGACGGCGAAGATGCCGGCCCGATAGGTGCGGAAGGCGCGCGCGTCCAGCCTGGTCCAGCCCGTACGTGGGTGCACACACTGCCGCAGAAGTTCCCCTGGCTCACCGCGGATCTGGTCGACACGTCGGAACTGCTGGTCTCGGAGACAGTGGCGAATTCACTGCGGTGGACCACGGACGAGGTCTCGGTCACCTTCACCGTGACCGACACCGACGACGTCCGCAAAATTCGGTTCACGGTCACCGACAAGAGCGCGGTCGTCCCGGAACAGACCGACATGCCCGACTGGGACGCCGAACGCGGCCGCGGCGGCCCACTCGTAGACGCGCTGTCGGACGACCACGGAACTGCGGTGCAGGACAACGACACCGGCAAATCGACCTGGTTCGAACTGCATCAGCCACACGGTGGTGCATCGGGCCAAGGCAATCCGCCTGCTGCTCCGGACCACCCCGGTGCCCCACCGGCCATTCCGCCGTCCGTTCCGACGCCAACCGATGTCGGCAGGATTGATTCCGCTACGCCGAGCGAACCAGCACAAACCCCAGCAGCCGAACAGACCCCTGACGACACCAACACCACAAACACGCACGAACAAAACACCACAAACACCCCCGCGGACGATCAGCAGCCTCCCGACCAGGAGCTGATACGACGCTATGTGGAGGCCGTGCTCGCCTTCCACCGCGCCCGATTCCGCGCCGCCCTGCAGCCGCAAGACCGCCCCCGCGTCGGCTTCTGGCACCCCGATCTCGTCGAAGAACAAACCACCAACGACTCAACCTCAACCACCCCCAACCCCATCGGCTTCAGCCACCCCAACCTCACCGAACAACCCACCACCGACAACCAACAACCCACCGACAACCAACAAACCACCACCGACAACGACACAACCCCACCCCCGAACCCCATCGGCTTCAGCCACCCCAACCTCACCGAACAACCCACCACCGACAACCAACAACCCACCGACGACCGGCAAACCACCGACGACAACACAACACCACCCCCGAACCACACCGGCTTCTGGCACCCCAACCTGGCCGAACAACCCACCACCGACAACCAACAACCCACCGACGACCGGCAAACCACCGACGACAACACAACACCACCCCCGAACCACACCGGCTTCTGGCACCCCAACCTCACCGAACAACCCACCACCGACAACCAACAACCCACCACCGACAACGACACAACACCAACACCACCCCCAAACCACACCGGCTTCTGGCACCCCAACCTGAAAGCCGCCGAGGTCACCCTGGCGACCATCGACCAAACATTCGCGAACAAGATCCGCGAGGCTCTAGCGGACCTGCCGAACTCCGAGACGGCCGAACGTCTGGTCGAACTCGTCCTACTCCAAGACGCATCGCTGGCCGCCGCCGCCGAAGAGTTGAACATCGACGACGCCACCGCACGCGACATGATCGGTCAGGTCATCAGCGCGCTCGAACCGGTATTCGAGCCACCGGCCGTCGACAGCGACGAGCCCGAAACGGGCAGCACCCAAGGGGACGCACCAGCCTCCGAGCACCTGAAAAAGGACAATGCGGCCCAGACGGAAGCCGACACCACATCATCGCCGGTGGCCCCGGAACCTGTACCCGATCCAAACGACACCGAGCCCCAGCCGCAAGCCGACTGGATCAAGGCCATGCAAGAGGGTCCCGACCCGTTAGGTGTTACCGGCACCGTGACCCGGGACAATGCAGCCCACGGGAATATTTCCGCTACACCACCGGCTGCCCGATCCGCACCGGGCGATCCAGCGCAAGCGAGTGCAGTCGGACAGAACCCGGATAAGGCCGATGCCGGTCCGGCAATCCCCGAGGATCAACCCGCGACCGACCCCCCGGACGATCTGCGGACCACCGACCCGGACGCACTGCGACGCGATGCGGAGGCGGACCTCGCCGACTACGACGCCCGATCCGGCCCCGATATCCCCGAAGCCGAACGGCTGACCAATATTCCGGACGCCGCACTCGCCGCCATGCTGGGCAGCGACGACCCCGCCGAAAACCTTGCCGCAGTGATCGAAATAATCCGACGCGGCACCGGCAAAACCCTGTATTGGAACCAAATCGCCGCGCTGAAGGCCATGCGCGAAGGCCCGGTCAATATGGATGCCGGAGAAGGCAAATCACTGGTGTTCCTGGCTCTCGCCGCAATCGAAGCCGTCAAAAAGGGTGCTGTACAAATCGTCACCACACGCGACAATCTCGCACATCGTGAGTGGGCTCAGTACGTGCAGGTGCTATCGAGATTCGGAATCGATGTAGTCCGGGTGAATCCGGATCTGTCACTGCCGGACCCGGTGGCGGGACGGCCGACGATCTATGTCGCTACTCACGAAGATGTGGCTTTCAGCTGGTTGCGCAAACATCGGGTACCGGGTCGCGCTGCCGGACTGGACGAAATCGACGAACTCCTGGTCTGGGCGAAGACGAGTTACATTCTGTCCGAGGGCACTGCGCAGCCTGCCGAACAGCACATCCGTGAAGAGGTCATCGCGGCTCACGACTTGCTCGCCTCGAGCCTGCGCAACGGCACGTTGACCGTCGAAGATTTCGGTCGTAAACGCAAGCAGGTGGGCGGACCTGCGGTGCTGACCGAGGAAGGCCGGGCGAAACTCGAGAGAATGCTCGGTGTGCCATTGACCGATCCGCAAATGGAACGATTTGCGATGGCCGCCACGGCCCGGTGGGAATTCGTGCGAAACATACATTACAAAGTGCACGGTCACACGGTGACGATCGAGGACGGCAGCAGGGTGGTGCGCGGCGGTGGGGTGCGCATCGTGGATCAGGTCACCCACAAAGTGATGTTCGATGCCGAAACCTCAACCGAGAGTAGGTGGAACGGCGGCCTGGCCCAAGCGCTGGAGGCCAAACACGGTTTGGACATCCGTGACGATCCGGCCAATACGACCAGTATCACTGCCGGCGAGTTGTTCAGCCAGGAAAACTACGATCACCTCCTGACTGGCGCTTCCGGGACCGCCAACGGCGTGTCCGAACAGATGCAGCAGCGTAACGGGCTGGCGCCAACTGTCACGATCCCCCGTCGCCTGAAATCCGAACTCGAGCGCGGCGAGGATAAGATCGCGGCCAACGAAACCGAGAAACTACGAATGGTCGCCCAAGATGTCGCCGAGGTGCACGAGACCGGACGGGCGATAGCGGTATTGGCGCACGACGATCGCATCATCAGAAAACTGTCCCGCTTTGTCACGGCTCATGACGTGGAACATGTCGCGATCGATGCGAAATGGATCCTCGATCAGGGGGTGAACGCCGAAGCCGAAATGCAAAGAATTTTCGATGAGGCGGGTGAAGAGGGCAAGGTCCTGATCATCAATATGCAGGGCGCTCGCGGTGTCGATATCCCAATCAGTGACGCAGTCCGCGGCCTCGGTGGTCTGCATATCATGGTCACCGGCCGCTCTGCACTGTCCCACGATATCGACATCCAAGCCGAGAACCGCGCCGCCCGTAACGGCGACCCCGGCAGCGTCCAGTTCTACACCTCCCCCGAGGACAAGCTCTACACCCTGACCGACCATCCCCTGGTTCAGGCTGTCGTCGTCCGCTACACCAACGCCGAAACCAACCATAAGACCGAACCATCCGAGGAAACCCTCACCGAACTCACCCAGGCCGAGCTCCTCGTGCGCCGCCTCACCGAACCGCTCCAACAACTCGCCGCCCACCAACACCACAACGCCTACTTCGCCACCGACCACACCAGCAGCCCGACCACCCGCGGACCACCCACCACAGCCACCAGCAACAACACTCAGCAACCACAACACCCGCCTCCCATCGGTATTCGGCCGCCCGCCCGCCCCGCGGAACATGGCGCCGACCCACACGCTCCGCGGGCCGACCACGCCGACGCGAACCAACATCCCGTCACCGGTCCGGAAACACCAGCGGCACAGCCAGATACCGGCGCCGCCGGACAGGCACGCCCACAGGGCCTCGATTCGCCGGACCAGGACGAGCCCCAACCGGGCGGTACCACCTCCGACGAGACACCGGCACCGAAGCGGTCAGGGGGCGGCGGGCGCCCCCCGCACCCACCCGCCGGTCCAGGCGCTCGACACCGCCACGCGGGCACGCGAGGTCAACGATCCACCATCGGGATCGGACCTGCCGAATTCGACTCCGTTCGGTACCGCAATGGTCCGGCGGATGGGGCAACTGGTCCCAATGGACGCCGCGGGCGCCAATCGGGCGCAAGGAATCCCGTGTCCGACGGCACTACAGCACATCCCAGCGGGGTACCGACTGCCGATCCGCGTAAAACTACGCATATCGTGGGGCCGAGCGCGGACAACAATGGAAGCGACCGCCGCCCCGCCGAGGCCGATCCCGTCTTCCTGCGCATTAGGCAGGGAATAACCGCCGCATACATGAAATCCGAGAAAGTCTCGGAACTGCATCCAGTGAGCCGAAGACTGGCGCAGATGACCCGGCAGGATTTCGGGGAGGCCATCAAGCGGCTGAATTCCGTCGAGCGCGGACTCCTCGTCGAAGCGACGGAGCGGGCACGCAATAACCAAGAGATCACAACCCTACAAAACGGTGCCATCAAGAGGCTGGCCCGTTCGCTGCGGACAGTCCCCTTCGACAACACCCGGACCCTGACCGATCTCGAATACGTGGAACTCGAACTCGTCGCGGCGGATATGTCGCTCAGGGAGATCGGCGCAGCGCTCGGCTCGAAGGAAACAACGGTGCGGGCACACTTGGTTCGCATCCAGAAAGCGCTTGGCGTCCAAGACCGTTCGGCGGCGGTGGCGGTCGCCATCATCCGCGGCATCCTGCCGCGCACCGACCCCGGCATCGCAACGAAACGTGATTCCGCCCCCGACCTCCCGGAGCTGACCAGCCGGGAACGCGAGGTACTCGCTCTGCTCGCGGACGGGCTGACGAGCGGTGAAATAGCGGCAGCACTCGGCGGCCTAGCGGTAGACACCATCAATTCATATGTCGACCACATCGGCGACAAGCTCGGGGCGGACACCCGCGCCGGGATGGTGGCAGCGGGATTCTGGTCCGGTCTCCTTGGCCGCGAGACCAGCGGCGAACCGGACGTGCTCCCGAAGCTGAACGCACGCGAAGTCGAGGTACTCACCCACATCGCGCTCGGCAAGACCAGCGCGCAGATAGCGACCGATACCGGGCTGACCGAGAAGACCGTCGACTCGTATGCTTCTCGCGCCCGGCGCAAGCTCGGCGCGACCACCCGCGCGGGAGCGGTGGCAACGGGTATACAAACGGGCCTGCTCCCCGACACCAAACCGGTAGCCGACCCGACTCCCGGCATCGGCGTGCCCGAGCTGACCGAACGCGAACACGAAGTGCTCACCTTGATCGTCGCGGGCAAGACGAACGACGAGATCTCCGCGGCGCTCGAGCTGACCGCGCAGACCGTGAAGACGTATGTGTTCGAGATCAACAAGAAGATGGGCACTCATCATCGACCGGGACTGGTCGCGATGGCCCTGCGCACGGGGACCGTACCCATCGTGGAGCTCGGCGCGATCGGCGGCGGCGGAGGAGGCCGCACGACCGGCGGGCCGCCGCACGGCGCGGTGCAGGCCTTCTACGATTCCTACCCCATTGCGGGACTTGGTCTTTCCCCTGAGCGTCGACGCGGCAATGCCGCATCCCATGTGCCCGGCGATGTGCCGTTGTGGGCCATGGGATTCCATCGGGACCCCGAGACCGGGCAGGAGTCCGGCACTTCCGCGGAGTCGGCTACAGGTGCTCGAGCTCCGAGCGAAACCGACCGTGCGCGTGTGGATCTCGCGAGAGCGCTCGGGGTGGATCCGGAGGTATTGGGACTGCGAGGGACGCTGCTGCAGGTCATCGACCAGCTGCAAATGGAGTTGCGTCTCCTGGACGACGAGGACTGGCCTGGGATCCAGGCCGAGCGACTTCCCGGCTGGCTGGGACGTGCGCTGGACCGTGAGTACCGCGCTCAACGTGCGATGAGCGACGGTGCCACCGCTGAAGAACTCGCCCGGTTGGCCACGGACACAACCCAATTGGAAGCAGACCTGCCCGGGTTTCTCGGGCAGGAGCAACTGGCCCCCGGCTGGCGCGACGCGACCAGCGACGACCCGCTACACGAACTGCGCCGACTCGCCATGCGCGCAGACGCGCCGCAGGAGATAGTCGACCTCGTCGATGCCGCCGCGCGTTTTCTCGGCGTGGCCCCGCTGGTTGCGCAGGCGAGGCCGACGACGGACTCGCCGACCGCGGCGCGTGCGCGCGCGACTATTCGCGGATCCACTGAACGCCCCCCGCTCTTCAGCACGCAGGGCGGTGTGCCGCGCCTCGGATCCGCGGACTCATCGGCCCCTCCGGCTACCGAAGCCGAGCCGGCCGACCAACAGTCAGCGTCAGATCCGGCGGACACCTTCAACCAGCTGGTCACGCGCGCCCGAACACTGACTCCTCGCCAGCTCGAGATCCTGACGCTGGTCGCGAACGGTGAAACGAACGACGGAATCGCGCGTGCCCTTGAACGGTCCCCTGCGACAGTGAAAGCGCACCTGACCAATATCAGCCGCAAGCTCGGCACCGGCCGGCGCGAGGTAATGGCGGCGGTGGCCCTGGAGGCCGGACTTCTCCCGGTATCGGAACCCGTGACCAATGCCGATCCCGAGTATCCGGCAGGGTTCGACAGATTCCGAACTGCGCTGCGCGCAGCGCTGACGGCAAGCGCGCAACAGCCGGATGCGGAACAGATCCTCGCCGAGGCATCCCCGGAGCAGGTCGAAGATGCGGTCGTTGCGCTCAGCTCCCCACAGCGGAAGGCGTTGCGCTTGCTGCGGCAAGGAACGCCGACCACTTCGGTGGTCCGCAGCACGGCAATTCAGGCTGCCACCCGGCTGGTCACGACCATCGCCACCGCGCGTGAACAGCGGGAGGCGGTGTTGGAAAGGGCTTTGGCGGAAGCGAACCTCGAACAGTTGCGGGAGGCGCTCGGCCGGCTCACGCTGCTCCAGCAACGGGTCGTCGTGGGCCTATTCGAGCGCGGATCGTCACCTGCCGCCATGGCGTCGGCGTTGGGATACGACGACGAGTCCATCGTCACGCAATTGGCACAGGGTGCTGTTCGCCGGATCGCGAAACGTATCGCCATTCGACGCGGCGAATATCACGCAACCGCCGTCACAACGGTGACCGAACCTGCAGGTACGGCCGACGAGCCGGCGCTCACCGCCGAGCAAATGGACACGCTCATCGAAACCTCCCGCCGCGACGAACCCGAAGTACTGCACTGGTCCATCGAGCGAGCCCATCGCGAGGGCATTCTCGATGATGAGGAACTTCGGATCGCCCGGTTGATGTTCGAATCCGGGACGACCGTGCCCGAAGCCGCCGCCGCGACCGGCAATACCGAACAAAGCGTCAGGAATGTGGGTGTGGCGGCCCGAACGAAGCTCGCGAAACCACTGGCGGCACGGCTCGGTGTTCCCGACGCAACGCCGTATGAACAGGCCTTCCAGCGGGGGCAGCGCATGAGTGCGCAGGCAGCGCAGGCGCCTGCGGCCGGTGTGACGGACGTCGCGGCACAGGGACTGCTCGCGGCGGTCCTGCACTGGTTGAACGAGCGGTTCCCGACCGATTCTGTAGCCGCTCGAGACGGTTCGCCCGCGTCGGCTGCGCGCCGACCAGGTCACACTGCGCTATCCGACCGCGAGCTCGACGTCCTACGCCTGATCGCGGCTGGTCTGACCTATCGACAAGCATCGCAGCAACTGCACATGGCGGAGCCGACAGTCCGCACCCATATGCGCCGCATCCGTGGCAAATTCGGTGTAGCCGGACGCGCTGACCTCATAGCTGCGGCGCGGAACCAAGGCATCGAACTCGAACTCACCAGCAGCGGCGAGACCGACAACGATCCTGCATCCGGCCGTGTCCTCGACGACCACCGAATCGAAGGGATCGACGAATCCGCGACCGGTGCCGTGGCGACGACGGAAGATCCGGATCACAGCAATTCCCCCGATCCGTCGCCCTGGGAACACGCCGACACAGCTACCGCGGCGCATGGCGAGGGCAAGTCCGAAACCGAAGGCGCCGTCGGCGATACGGACAACGCGCGGGGCAGCGGCGGGGCGCATGGTTCTGGGAGCGGCACGGGTGACGACGACGACGGTCGAGCCGAACCGTCGCGGGATTTGAGCGCGCTGTCCAAGGAAGCATACGAGGCACTCGGCAAAGCGGGCGCCGAGCTGCGCGACCTCGGTTCGGTCGACCAGATCGCCGAACGGCTGATGCGGGATGGACTCCCCGGACAGACCGCGCTGGTGCTGGAGCGCATCGATGGTGTGGACCGCGCCAGAACACTGGTCTATGACGGCCGCAGAGTCGTCGAGGTGCGCGATCCGGATACCGACGACGGCATGATTCACGAATTCGTACCGGGGGCGAGCACTTCGGAGCAGACGCGTGCGCTGGTGTATTCGCCGGTGGAGGCGGCGGATCGGGTCGAGGCGGAAGAGGCCTTGGGCAGACTGCTCGGCCGACACGACTCCGACAGATTCCCCGAACACTTTACCGACGGCATGCCCGACCGGCCCACCCGCGCGGCGGCGGCACTGGACTTCGAACCGCCCCGGACCATCGATGGACCGTTGCAGAAAATCGAATGGTCGACCCTGGCGAAGCTGTATCCCACCGAGGTGTCGAGCGCGCGGGGAGCGCCGCAATCGGCCCGCGCCGAGGCACGTCAGGTGTGGAGCGACCGATACTTCGCCCGCGAACCTGTTCCCGCGTCCGAAACACCCGCCGAACACCTGGCTCGCCACGCCGATGACGCAATCGCCATGTACTCGAACACTTACCGCGCTGGTGAGAACGACGGTATTCATGGATGGGTGGATGAGGACGGTGTCCTCCTCTTCCAGATCAGCACTGCGCAGGGCACACCCTCGGGCCAACAGATGTTCCGAGACTTGATGGCCGAGATCGGATCCCACGTGCGCGCGATCCGTGCTCCATGGTCGGTGGGCGACAGTTTCTCCGACAATATCGACACCTTCAACGCCTACAGACAGGATCTGGGGCTTTCCCCCGAGGATGCCGCACGCCGGACGTTCACCGGCAAGATGGCAGGTGACATGGGGTTCACCGAGGTGACCGTCAATCACTTGATCGGCCCCGTCGGGGAACACCACATCGTCGTTGTGACGTTTTCCAAGCCCAACCACACCGGGCCGCGCGACAGCGGTGCGCCCACATCACCCGCGACCACCGATACCGGTGGCATGGAACCGACTGCCCGACAGGAGGACTCGGTTCCGGACCGGCGCAGCGAGGTTTCGAACGATCCATCCGAGACCGAAGGTCTGGGGAATCCCGACGCCACAAGTGTCGATCCCACATCCGCCTCTGACGACCGTCCGACCACGGTCCCCCCAGCACCCTGGCTCGGCTTCGCAAATGCCCCCGGTGTCGACCCTGGCATACAAGCGAATCCTCGAGGTGCCCAGTCGAATCCGCGGACTGTCACTTGGCCCGCAGTGCCGTTGGCGGCGGGTGGAGCCGCCGGTGGAGGCGGGGGCAATGGGAGTGGGTCCGGCTCGAGCGGGACCGGAACGGGCACGGCTGGACCGATCGTGGTGGACACGGTTGCCGGGGCCCTTGGTTCGGACCGCGCGACCGAAGAAGTCCAGGACAGGCTGCCGGGAAAGCAGGCCGAAACCACCGACAGCGAACCGAGAACCGCTGCGGACGAACCGGATTCGGGACAGCCCGACGACACCGCCGCAGGTGCGCCGAGCCAGCAGGCAGGTACCGACACCATCGAGCTGCCAGAGTCAACCGCAACCGGCTCCGCCAACAATGAGGTATCCGATTACGTCCTCAAATGCCTCCCCCAAGCCGCGCACGCCGCTTGGGCCGTCGGCTACGACGGCGCGAATCTCCCTGACGCAGACGCGGAAACCTGGCCAGAACTGCGAGCCAGTCTGCCCGGCGGCTTCACCACGGTTTTATTACCACCCAAAACCACCTCCAACACCTATCCCCTCACTTACCTTTTCGACGCCCTGGAAAATCCGAAGAACAAAATCAAAGCCATGGTCCTCGTCGTCGACGACGGCAGTGCGGCCCACGTCCTATTCGCTGTCTGCGTAGGCAATGGCGAAACCCTCATCTTCGACACCGACGTCCCCCAACCGTCCACCACCACTCGCCTCGACACCACCTCCGACGAAGAACACCGCGTCCTACAGATCCCCCGCGTGCGCACTCGCGACCAGTGGAAGCCGCACTTCACCGATATCAAAGACGCGTTCGTCCTCAACCTCGCAGAAGACGCCGCCGGCCTTCTCCACCCCATCACCCCACTACATATCAACGGCCCCACCGAGGAACAACAACAGCATCTAATTCATGGCCGACCCGGCAACAACGCCGAAGGACCGGACGAACCAGCGGAAGGCAACCGCACCCCCGGCGGGACTGCCGCTTCGTCGAATTCCAGCTTCCTGCAATGGATCCGCGGCAAGAACCGCCCCAAGACCACGGGCGGTTCCGCCCCTGCCGCCGCCGAGAACCAGCCCGCCACACAACAACCTACCGATCCGGCCTCCGACGAGCCGGCGTCTACACGAGAACTGCTCGTCGTCAACAAGCCATTCGCGCATTTGATACTGGGCAGCATTTATCTTCCAGGCGGACAGGTCGGTAACAGGATCGGCAGCATCGCCGCAACGAGTGCCCTGCCATACGCGCTGATGCATGCAGGACAATCGCCGAAGTTAGCCGCCACAGCGGGTGCCCTGGCATGGGGCACGAGGCTTCTCGACCTGCACGCAGGCCTCGTCACCGATCGCCACGACCGGAAAAAAGTGATGGTCTACGCGCAATCGATCGGTGCCGCAGCCGCAGCGACAGCCACCGGCTTGATCCTCTTCGACGCGCCCCATCTCGGACTGGGATTGACTGCGGCAAGTGTGCTCGAAGGTACTGCGGCGACCTACTACTTCCGCACATATCTAGCAGTTGTCGGAGACATGCTCACCAAGGGCCAGGCGCCATTAGGAAACGACTTCAAAGGTACCGCCGGGTCCGTAGCAGATATCACAGGTCAAGCACTAGGTCCCGGCTTGTTCGGCATCGCGCCCGCAGCGCCATTCGGCCTCAATACCCTCTCCTACTTGACGAATCTGCCAAACCTCTGGAAATTGCCCTTTCCCACCCAGACCTTCAACAAACCGCGCAACTTCCTCCGTGATCTTGGTGAAGCCGCACGGGTACTGTGGCGGGACAAATTTCTCCGTGAATTCACCGGGATCGCCACGATCAACAACGCCGCTTGGGCAATGATGGGATTCCGCACCACCACAGTGCTGGAAGCCTCCGACCTGCCGGGCTGGGCCGTCGGCGCGGTGATCGCCGCACCCGCGGTTGGTGGGATGATGGGCGGCATTCTGCGGAAGATGACCCGCAAGGTCGAGGCCAGTACCTTTTACCCAGTCGCACTCGCCAATATGGCCGGGTTCTTCGCGCTCCAGGCAGCGACCACCAACCCCGCTGTGATAGCGACCGCATCATTGCTGGACACGATGGTGATGACGGCCATGAACAGCCGGGTCGGCGCGTACGAGACAGTGGCCATCCCCTCGGAAATCCGAGGCCGAGTGGGGGGTGTAAAAGGCACGTTCCTGGGTTCGGGCCCCTCGGTCGGCCTGTGGGTGAGCAGCGCGCTTGTGGGCGGCGCCGCGGCGACCACACACAGTGGCGATGCTCTCGCCGCGCTGGCAGCGACCATCACCGCAATCACCGCCGCCGGTTACACCGCTCTTCTTCTTGTCCGGAAGGGCCGCGTCTTCGTCCGAATTGTCACACGAGGCCGTGGCTTGTTCGGAGGGCTGTCGCACAAGCCCCTGCCCCCAGCCACACCGGCCCAAGCGCATACCCAGAAACCAGCTGGCACTGGCCCGACCGAGCAAGCGACACCAAACACCCCAGACCCCACCGTCATCCGGAACTGTGCCATCCAAATCAGCCGCGTACACCGAGCACTCGGCGACGACGCCGGACCGGACCCCAACGACAAAGATCCCCGATGGGACGCCGAAGACAACTGGCGGATGATCGAAAAAACCCTCGGCGCCCAACTTCGCCCGATGAAAACCAAAGGCGCCGACCCCGTTGCCAAGGCCGTCGAAATGATCCGCGACAAGAGCAACGACATCGACAGGGTCGCCGTCACCGTCGACGAACATGTCCACTACGTCGTCGACGTCGAGGGCGAAATCCTCGTTTTCGACACCCTCATCGACGACCCCGACAACGACACCCTCCACGTACGCAACGTCAAGGGCGACAACAAATGGCAACCCTCGTACAGCACCTTCGAAAACAGCTTCTATGCCGCCTTCACCCACCGTGCGGGCACCACCGCACCCGCCCGCCGACAGTTGCCCGAACCCCTGCACATCAAACATCCACCCAAGCTCCAGGGTCGCCCCGACGCTCCGCAGGACCCAGCCGATCCCCATGAGTCCGCACAGTCGACATCCGATAACGCGCCGAGCGACCAGGCAATCGCGAACACCGCCGATGCCGAACCGAGAACCCCTGCGAACCAACCGGATTCGGAGCCACGTGCAGCCACCGATTCGGCCACCGGAAACTCCGAACCGCATCCGACCACACCTCGAGACACCGCGTCCAATGCCACGCCCGCACCCGAGGCCACCACTCCAGACGCTTTCACAGCGCCGGATACCGCAGGCATCGAAGACCAAACGGGCGAGGATTCGAACGAAACGCAGCTTCAGTCAGATCCGCTGCGTGATCAGTTCGCGGACCAGATATTCGAGCACGCATCGGCTGCGGTAGCGCAAGCAGTCGGCCGCGGCGATGTCGAGCTCGATCCGGATCAGCAGCAGCAACTGGCTCATGACATCACCGAGCAAACGCTGCTCATCGCTGGCGAAACCGGTACCACAATGGATATCGGTCAAGTACTCGCGATTGCCGATGCCAACACCCTGTTTCTGCTCGAGTACACCCGGCTCGGTCCGCCACCCCAGTCCACCGAGCCCCTCGAAGAGCGGTCGACGGACCGCGCGGACTTGCTGCTGGAATTATTCCCAGCGGACTTGTCCGCCGAAGAGCTGAGGCAGATCGCGCAAGGCATCGGCTGGCGCGACACCGTGAAAGAAGAGCCCGCGCCCGCCCAAAATCCGTTCCCGGCTGAGCTCTTCGGAGAACTTCGGCGTCGACATGGCGTAAATGTGGATCTGCCGCAGGCAATCGGCCTCGAAAAAATGGAGGCGATTACCGAAGACCTCGACTACCTACTGAGCATGCATTCCGGGGTAGCGCTTGGCAGACTATCCGTCGACCGACTCGGTCAGGGCGCGGTCGCACGCGCCACTCCGGTTCTCGAACAGGGGCGTCTGGTCACGCAGTCGATCGCATTGGATTTCGATTACGTCCTGAATGCGACAACCGAAGAGGTGCGGGACACCCTGGTACAGGTATTTGCCCACGCGGTGCTCTATGCCGGTAGGTGGCGCGCGGAGGCGTACGCTATGCGGGCGTTGTCGGAGCATCTGGGAGACGTGAGCGACGAAGAATTCACAGATTGGCTGAACCAGCAATTTCCGCATGCTTGCTACTACACGGACGATAACGAGACAAAGATAGGTCTGAATATTCGTGCGGCATTGCGGCGATCGTTCCTCGACTTCGAGAACAGCCAGCCGGACCTCACCGAGGGCATGCGCATTCTGCACGAACTCCTTGTCGGCTTCGCCCGAAAGTTGCACGGCTATGGGCTGAAAGAGGTCGATACCGAGTCATCGTCATTCAAGGCCAGACAGAAGCTCGCGGCCGACCTGGAGAACGACTTCGGTGTAGAATTCGTCGGAGTCGACATGCTGGATGTCGAGGATGCAACTTACGCCGAGTTGTTCGAGATATTTCGAAGTCTGCTCACCGAAAACCCCGGACTCCTTGTCACACCATTCGGTCGGGATCGCCCCAGAATCGGTATTATGGCGCGCACAGCCGAATCCAGTATGGCCTTTAGTTCCAGCGAACCGTTCGACGGCGCACTGCGTGCGACTGGGCTATTTCTCTCCGAGCGGTTCGCCATCAACCTACCGCTGCTGCGCAAATCGGTGGCGGCCGACATAGAAAGTGGAGATCTCGCCGGTGACCTCGATCATCCGATTCGCACCGTAATAACCCATGAGGGTGGTCACGGGCAGCATTTCCGCAGTGGCCTGGATGTGGATACCGAATTCCGGAAACTCATGGCCGAGCTGGTAAAACTGTTCGTGCAGATGAGTCGGTCGACCACTCTGGACGAATTCCCGAATTGGCTCGAGCGAGAGCTCAGCCGCAACAGCTTCGGCGAAGACCAGAAACCCGGCAATCTTATCGGCGAGGACAAGAAGGAAGCACTGCGCGAACTCTATGCCGAGATATACTCGGCGGTCACGTTGCGCGGGAAGTTGGCAACCGACGCCCAGAAAATGGCATACGCACGGTTGATGCGGGCGGTCCATGAGAACACCACGGTGCCGGCACCGACCACTTCCCCCGACAGCCGCCCCGCCGTCACCTACTCCGATGTAGCGGCAAGTTCGCACCGTGATGTATCGGCCGGCGGTTCGACGGCAAGCGAGTCCGATGCGCGTGCGATCGATCCCGCCGAGGCGGAGACCGACGTGTCCGCGCATTCCCCACGTTCGCTCGTCGTCGGGCTGGCGGCTCAGCTGTACAGCGCTCGAGCTGCCGAGCAGCCGAGTGAAACCGCTGGATACGACACCGTCCTCGATACCACCCCCGATCGGGCATCGCAGGCCGCCCATGCCACTGGCGATCGAGTCCCCTTGAGCACCAAGGACTTCCACGCGCTGCCGGAAGACGTAATGTCGGAGTACCTACGCTTGGCCGAGCTCGCACTGCCGGTCGTCCTCGACGCGTTGAGTTCGGGCAGCGATATCTCGAGTGACGAATTCGTCGAGCACCTCAGCAGCAGGATCCACAACGGGCGGCTGCAACGACATTGGCGTACCGCCACTCCGGAGCAGCGGTTGCCGTATGACGATCCCGGCTACTCCGAGGTGCTGCGCGAACAGCATCGCAATCTCGCGCGCGCGGTCCGCGATTTCGTGGTGTCGGCAAGTGCCATCGATCGTTCCGTACCGGATCCGTTCGCGTCCTGTGCGACTGGCGCGGAGGTCGCCGCGGAGATGTGGCGCAGACATGCGGTCCGCATGTTCGGGTTCGACTTGCCCGGCGTATCGGTGGAAGTCGTTCGTGAGTTCGCCAGGGCGATTCACGTGCTGTTGACGAAGTATCCGTACGTCCAACTACACCAGATAGGGATCGGACCTGTCTCGGGTGACCGACCGTTCATCGCGGCCGACCAGGTCGAAGGGTCCGATACCAGGTACCCGTTCACGCGGTCGATTACATTGGCCGATGCCTTCGCCACCGACCCGGAGTTCTGGGCTCCGACATGGACCGGGATGGTGCAGGCCGGGCGAGCCGTGGGTCCTCTCGATCAGGCGATCTATGGCTTGGTCCTGGGTGTGTTCGGTTACTCACTGAATAACACAGGTGGGGGGAATGCGGCCTATTACGCCGCGACGAAGCTCGCTGAGCATCATGAGCGCAGTCACGAGGGGCCGACGCGCTGGTCTCCGGATGCGATGTACGCCTGGCGGAAAGGCGAGTTCCGCACCTATGGAAAGGATCGCGATGGGCGATTCGCCCCGGCTCCGGCATTGGGCGGAGCGTTCGCGGCTGTGGAGCACGACCCAACCAGCGCCTCGACCGGAGAACAGATCCTGCACGACCTGTTGACCAGCAGCGCCATGAAGAAAGCCGCGCACTACCGCCGACAGCGGGAACTGGCCGCGGAATACCGTCCGGTGACACCGGCGGAGCAGCGGGCCAAACTGGCCAAGATCACGGAAATGCGTGCCGACCATGGTTTCCGCATGATCGATTTCGACAATCCGGGCATCACCTTGGATACCGTCGGTCAAATCGCCGAAGCCGTACACCACATGCGCACCGAGTTCCTGGTGCTCACCGAATTGTGGGAGTTCAAGAGCGCTCCCGGGAATATCGACTCATACGCCTTCGAGTCCCTCGACGGTATCGAATTCAACGAATTGTGGCTTACCGCGCCGACGCGAATGCGCGCCGACGCAATAAGGCAAGCGGCTGCCGGACGGCTGCGCTATGACCCCGATCGCGCGTACTTGTGCCTTGCCATCCACGAATTGACGCATCGGCTGCGCAGGCTGGTGTCGAGCAACGGGTCGGATACGTACTCCGTGGTGCAGCGCTACTTCGAAACGACCTACGGCTCGAAGGACATCGGCAGGCTCAGGGCATGGATGGCGCGGCAATTCAGCTCGTACGGCATCCGCCGAGCGGACGGGGCTCTCGATTCGGCGGAGGCCGAGGCGGAGTCGATGGTGGCCGCCGAGGTCGCCACCCTGACGCCGACCGAGGGTGAGCTGGTAGTACACGACCATCTCACCGCACTCGCCACCGCCGAGGCCGAACGGCGTGGCCTCACCCCGCCCCCGGCGAGCACGGATATGCCGGATTGGACGCCACCTCCCCATGTCGAATACGAAGTTCGGCCACCGAATAACCCATCGTTCTACCAGCCGGAGGCGATCGCGGGCGAGGCGAGGCGCAAGATACGACGGCCGACCGTCAGGGGTGGGCTGTTCTACGGCCAGGACGGCAAGAAGTACACCACCAACGGAATGGAATACTTCCTGATCGGCGCCGACCCGGAGGATATCCGTACGGTCAACTACGCCGAGATCCGCGACATCATGTCGCAGCTGTTCGCAGCGCACGCGGTGCTGTACAGCACGTATTCGAATCCTGCTGATGGGCCGATCGTCTTCGGCTACTGGCGGATCACTAACGGCGTGCTGACGGAGTCGAGTCCAGCTTTCAGCGGAACGTTCCTGAGAGGCGAGCAGGATGAAGGCGTTCAGCTCAAATTCTCTACGCAATATCGGAAATGGCTGACTACGCACCAGATCGATCCGTCGTCGATCAAGATCGAGGGCGGCACCCTGGAAGGCGAGCTGTGGCGCCCCTTGGGTGTCGGGCCCGTGCCGTCTGTCCGTGAATTGCTCGACCGAGACGGGTTACATGCCGCGACTGTGTTCGGCAGTAGCGGCAATGGATTCTGGGTGACCGTCGGCACCGTGCAGTCGACTTCGGCCCAGCTATCGATCCCATTGACAATCAACCTCTTGGACGGTGGAAGCGGAACGTTCACGCTGGACGTCACCGAAACCACCGCCCAGGTTTCGGATTCTGATCTGACACACGGACCAGACGCGACAGCACTCGCGGCCGCCTTCGATACCCTGCACACCCATCTCATCGCTCCGTGGCTGGCCGCATCGGGCGTCGCGTTCTCCGCTCCGTCGGTAACACGGAATTCCGATTCGCAGCCGGCACCCCAGCCCGGTACTGCAACCGACACGATCTCCGCGACAACCGATGCGGACGAACCGAATTCGGCACGCAGCGATGCCGCGTCGGATCGCCGCGAAACCACGGCACACCCCGATCCCACCCGGATAAGCCAGCCGCCCGATGTGGCGGAGGCACTCGATCTGCCCGCACAGCGCGCGCGGGACGTTGCCGGCGCGCCGATCCCGAGGCAGCGCGACATCGCCGCCCCGTGGCTCGGATTCGCCAACGCCCCGGGGGTCGGCCCAGACGCACGGGCGAATCCCGAAGGCGCACAGCCGAATCCACGTCCTGATGATTCGGCGCCCGCGCCCGAACATCCCGTATCCGATGTTCGGACATCGCCGGAAACCGCGGTCGTCGAATACCACGCCGGCGACAGTGCCGACGATGTGCAGGAGCAACTCGAGGAGTCGGTCAACGAGCTTGTCGACCAATTGATGGTGGACGGGTCGGCACAGGCAGCAGAGGCAGGACGGATGCTGGCGGGCCGGGTGGTCAACGCCATTTTCACCGACCCGATGGTCAGCAGCGCGCAGCTCTCGGTGCGGGTCGTAGATCGGCCGGGGGGCCAAGCGCTCCGGGTCGCGATGGCAGACAACCGGGGTCGGCGCGTGGCCGGCTATGTGGCCATGGTCGAGCAGCCGATGGCCGCGGATATCCGGATCGAGCGGACCCTGGATGTGCAGCGCGGGGACGGGGATGTGGATCTGGCGACTCGGGTCGCCCCGATTCTGTCGGAGTGGCTCGACTACGAGGTGGCCGAGCTGGTCTGGGGAGCACTCGACCAGCTCACTCGCGCCGCGGGCGGGGGTGGTTGGTGCGTCCTCCACACCGTCCAGACCGAGGACGGGGCCGACACCCTATCGATCGCGTACGGACAAGATCCCGATCGACGTGAGAACGGGTTGACGCTGGCCGCCGATCGTTCCGCCGATGCGACGGGACGTGTGGTGCGGATCGCGATCGCAATCGATCCGGAGCAACCGGTCACCACCGTGGTGCAGGCAGTTGTCGACGAGTTGACGGTGGCCTCGCCGCCGAATCAACGGCGGCTGATGGCGGCTACGGCCGAACAGATGCTGCTGGAAGCTCGCCCAGCCGACGATCGGCATCTCACGGGTTGGTTCCATATCGAGCTTTCCGGCGAGTCCGGCGATCGGCTCATAGAGTTCCGTGTGTTCGACGGTCGGACCCTGCTATCGACACAGGCGCTTCGCCAGCGATCGCGACCGGATACCGCGGAGCTGATGATACAAGTGCTTCCCGCGAACGCCTGGTCGGAAGAGCAGCTGGAGACCGCGACATTATTGGTCGACGAACTGGTGGATACCGTCCTGAACCACCCGGAGGCACTCGGGGCGCTGGTGGTGACCGGGCTTGCGGCGAACGATGGTGCGGCGCTCGGCCTCGAAGTGCAGGTACGCGGCGCGGGCGCCGCGCGGCTGAGCATGGTCCCGGATTATGCCGATCGACACGGCGTCGAGTACCGCCCAGACGGCTACATCGCCTGGGCCGTTCTCGGTAACGGCACCCCGGATGCGGCGAACCTTGTTGCCGCACTTGCCGATCGCGACAACCAGGCGCGCAATCCGGGTGTGCGCCTTGCGGTTGTGCCGCTCGGCCTTTCCACAGTCGACCTCGACCTGCCGGCGACCGAGGCCGAAGATCCGCCGTGGAGTGCCGCGGCGGTCGGCACCCAGCCGGACGACGACAACCTCGAACAAGACCTCGCCGTCCTGCGCGCGAACGTTCCGCCGACGCAGCTGACCCTGATGCTGCCGACGGGAGATCCCGACGCGGCGGACCGCACCGGGGCCGCGATCGCCGAGATGGCGCCGCCCACGTGGCCGGATACGGTGCGAACCGCGGCGGCCGACACGGTCGGTGCGGTACTCGCCGATGTGCTCGCTCGCGCCACCGAATCGGAGGCCGAGGTGCATATCGAGCGGTGGCAAGGAGGGCTGCGAGTCACCGTCACCCACCGCGGCGACCCCGAAATGCCGCCGGAGCTGGTGCGAAATCTGGATCTCGGCGCCACGGCGTGGCAAGCGGTGCTATGGCCGGACCTTCGACGCGTTGTACTCGAATTCCGGCGAATCGACGACAGGGTGAGCATGCTCGCCCGCGATTCGGTCGCGCCGACCAACGGTGACCCCGATCCGAATTCCGAAGCACTCGAGATCACTACGGACCGGTCATCCGTTCGAAGGGCCAGGCGGACCGTTGGCGATCTGCTCCGCAGCTCCGACCGCGCCGGGGGCCGTGACATCGCCGAGGCCATGAACCTCGTGGAAACGCTGACGCGCGGGGTGACCCACCACAGCGCGGCATTGACGGCGCTGCTGTCACCATCCGGCTTGTTGACTCTGAATCTTGTCGAGGAGACCACTGGGCGCCGCTGGGGCGCGGTACTTCGGCCGGCAGGTCCGACCGAAACCAGCCTGGACGTCTACCACGATGACGACGCTGACACCGTCGCCGCCAATGCCTGGCAGATAGCCGAGCGCGAGATGATGCGCCATGGCTGGACCGATGCGCAGCAGCTTGCCGCCGCAGAAGTAGTGGTGTCGCGACGAGTCTCGGAATACAGCCGCGCGGTCCGTGCGCGGTGGTGGCAGTTGTACGTGTCCGTATCCGGTACACCGGAAAACAAGGTCCTTGCGTTCAAAGCGAAAGAAGACCCGGGAGTTGCCCATTACCTTCCATTGGTCGAGCTGTTCCAGCGGACCGCGACCGAACCGAATTCCACTGCGGCCGTAAGCTTCTACGGCAACCCGTGGTTGGCCGATCTGCACTGGGCGGCCGGGGACGAGACGGGTGTGCACGACCCGCTCTTCGGTGGGACCGACACGTACGCGCAGGCGGAATATTTGTTCGCCGCCGGTACAGATGTGGAGGCACTCGGTCGGGCCACCCATTTGATCAGGGGCGTGTTCGCAAAGGTGCCTGACGAAGCCTTGGCACCCGAGGCACCGCAGGAAGCGGTGGCCCAGACCATCGAACTCGTGAACAACCTGGTGCTGGACGCGGACGCGCCCACCTTGTTGACCGCGGCCATCGTCATGACACCACAAGGCTTGGAATTCCGTGCCGCAGTGGCGAATCGGAACCCGGCGAACGGCGCGGACCAGCCGGGGGGGTGGCAAGTGCACAACCTCGTCCGCCCGGGACGCGCGAGCAGAGCGGGGGCGATGCCGCTGGGACAGGTGACAGTCACCTGGGCCGCGATGCCGTTGCCGGCGGGTGGAGGCGCTGGCGGAGGTAACGGGACCGGTTCCGGCTCCAACGGGCCGGGAACGGGCACCGCTGGGCCGGTAGCCATGATCGACACCATCGCCGAAGTCCTCGGCGAGGACGTCGGTACCGAAGGAGTCGAGGACGAGCCGACCTCCACGCCGCCGCGTCGCGATGCCGCCGCGGTCGTCGCCGATGCGAACGAGCTGCTGAGCGACTACCCGGAAACCGACTCCACCGACCCCGAGTCAGCGCACACCGCAACGGATTCCGGCGATCCCACGCCTGCTTCCGCTGCGCCCGCAGCGGAAAACAGCCGGGTGTACCACCGGCTTATGGCCGCCCTCGGTAACCCACTGATCGCACGCAACCTCGCTACCAGGGTCCACGCTCGTGCCGCCACTGAACGAGCACCGGGGGAAACCGAGACCGCCACGGAACGACTGTTCGCGATCGCCGAGGACGTCCTCGCGGAACATCGGGCTGCCATGGCACAGCTCGAAGCCCTGAGTAATCGCCCCACTCGCGGTGGCCAACAGGACCCCGACCCCTTCGTCTTCTTCCACAACCTCCCCGGCAACCAACAACCCGCCCCCGAAAACCCGGACGAAGCGTCAGCACCCGATACCCAGCACTACTCCGCACCTGCGGCCAACAACGAAAACTCCACGGGCACAGGCAGTTCCACCGCTGCTGCGGCCGGGTACCAAGCCACCACGCCACCGCAGGCATCCGCGGCGAATTCCGAGCAGCACAACACGACCGAGCAGGTACCGGAGTCACCGAACACTCAGGCGCCGTCTCCCACGGCGAATAAGTCCGGTGCCGATCCGACCGGATCCGAGGAATACAGCAAAACAGAAGCACCAGAAAATACCGAAAAAGACAAGAAGAGCGAATCACTACTGCACCTCGTTCGCACCGACTCCGTCCTAGGCATACGCCTCGGCGCCGAGTTCCTCAACTCGGCGGGCTTCGAGATCATGCAAACGATGACCTCCCTGTATTTGATGGAAGAAGCCGGACCGGGAGTGGCGGGAGCCGTCGTCTGGGTTGTCCAGGTGCCATATATCGGTGGCGCACTGCTCGCGGGACATATGGCCGACCACTATTCAGCCAAGAAGCTGGTGTTGGTCGGCAATGGCTTGGCAGCGTTTTCAGGACTGACAGCAGCGGGTGTACTCGCGGCTGGAACATCACATGCTGTTCCCGTACTTATCGTAGCAACAATGGCCGAAGCGATCGGCACGGTAATATCCAGCGCTGCTGCCGGCCGCGCATTCCAGGAGATGGTAGGCAAGGCGCAAGGAGCGCTGACTCAATTCAACAATTTCAAAATGAATGCCACCCGGGTTCTGGGAAAGGGGTTCGGGCCGTGGGTGGCGAGTGTTCCGTGGTTGGCTCCGTTCATAGATACCGGCACGAACATCGTGAACATTGCGTCTTTGGCACGGTTGCCGGAAATATCGACAGCAAAGAAGCAGAAGGTGGGCAAGTCGATCACTGAGGGCGTGCGTGCCATCCAGGACCACCCCCTGCGGCGACGTGTCAACAACAACAACGCCCTCACCAATTTCTACCTGGGAATGCAAGGGATCGACTTCACATGGCTAGTTGCCCACTACGGCCTCAACGATTTCCAGCAAGGGGCGGCGCTGCTGATCACTCCGCTCGGCGGGGTGATCGGAAGCCTGATACCCAGAAAGTGGTTGGAAAAATTCTCTATCGATACGCTGCTCACCGCCAGAACAATGGGCCTGGCGGTGACCGCCGTCGTGGAGGCAAACGCGCCGAACATCTGGGTAGCCTCGGCAGGATTCGCGGCTACATGGGCCGTGCTCGGTGTGGGTGGGATACCCGTGCGCACCTACATGGCCAATACGATTCCGTCCGAAATCCGGGGACGGACAACCGCCTTCCAAAACATAACGACCCGAAGTGCACTCGCCGTGGGCGGAGGGATCACCGGCCTCTCACTCGGGCTATTGGGACACCCGTCGACCGCCACAGGCATCGCGGCGGCGTTAGGCACCCTCGCGGGCTGGTCTCTCCAGCGGCTCTTCAAAGCTCGGAAGCTGTTGGACTGCATCAACCAAACATCTCGAGCAACCTGGGCGCTCGGCCTCGATACCGGTATCAAACCCAGATGGTGGCAAAAGAGCCCCGAGCACCTCCAAAGAGCCATCGGAACCCAACTCGTCGAAATCGAGTTCGACCCCGCCACCGAGAACCCTGTCACCCAGACCATCGTCGACGTCCAAAACCTGAAGGACGGAGCAGACACCGCTGTCCTCCTCTTGGACGACGGCAAGAAGATGCACGCGTTGACCATCACCAACACCGACAACAAGCCCGGCGGCAACATCGTCATCTTCGATACCAACATCAAAGACCCCGAAGACCCCCACACCGACCCCAACGACCCCGACCGCATCCCCCGCGTCCGCACCCTCGACAACTGGAAGCAGCCTGACGCCGACATCAAAGAAGCCTTCGTCGCCTTCCTCACCGCCGACGACGAAGACAACCTCACCAACCTCTACCCGTATCAGCCCGGCCTGAAAACCCCGCGCAAGGACGGCAAAGTCAAGGGCCCCTTACAGGACACCCCCGACGAGCCGGGCGCAAAAGTCCTCGCGGCGCGCAAGAGCCTCCCAGTTCGCTTCCTCGACGGACAGTACGGCCGCGACCTGACAACCTACATGCGCTCGGTAGAGTATCGCTTGCCGCTGCGCTGGCGGAAGCGGCGTCGGGGCGACCCGCCCGCGTTCAACGCCAATTTCCTGCGGACCGACGGTAATTACACTGGGTTCCAAAGCGGCGCGCCCGGCGTCAGCCCGCTGGCCCCCAGCACCCGTATTGCGCCGAAAACCGCTGCGGACCGACCGAATTCGGAGCAACGCGGAGGCGCCGAAAACGTCTCGATCGGTGACAGCACCGGAGCGAACCCGCCCGGCGCCCGCGAACGCCTCGCGGCACAGCTGGAGCAGGCTCGCGCTCGCCTCGCCCACCTTGCCGAGCGGTACAGCATCGATCCGACACACTTGACACCGGGTTCCGAGGTGCTGCGGGCTCTGCGCGCCAATTCCACTCAGGCGCAAGCGATTCTGGCTCCGCGGCTGGACGACGACAGGCGCGCCGACCCGCCGCGGTCGCCCGACGAGATAACGCGCACATATCTCGAGGCGTTCCAGGCCCACCGCGAGTTGCTGGCGGCAGCTGAGCGGGTCAATGCGTTGGATGCCGAGATTCGGCTGCTCGACAAGGTCGACGCGGCCCGTGGCCATGCCGATTCGACAGCGGCACAAGCACAGGACTTGGAAGCCGTGCGACGCAAGCGAGACGAGGCGGCAGCCGAACTCGCGCAACAGCTCGGTGTGGACCAAGCGGTATTGGGCGCGTGGGTCAGCTGGGTAGTCACCTTCCTCGAGACCAACGGCACGCAAGACGACGACCCCCGACTCCACAACGCCAAGCAATTCGTCGAATTCCATTCGCGGACAAAGGCCGCCGAGGAAGCCCGCGTCCTGGAAGACCAGCGCGGTCGGCTCGACGCCCTCGCTCAGCAGCGACAGGCAGCCGAACTGCGACGGGAACAAGCCCGCGCGGTGATCGGCGCCAAGGCCGATTTGGTCATTCTCGGGCTGACCAACCCGGCACAGCCCGATGAACTGACCGCACCGGAGTGCGTCGCGTTCCAGCGCTGGGATCAGCAGATTCATAATCTGGACAAGCAGCTCGGCGCACTCGCCGACGATATGGTCGCCCCGCGTACAGAGCCGCGGCCGGTGCTGCCGAAAGATTGGGCCGCGGAGCATCCGGAACTGGATCAGATCGCGGACGGCGCGTGGTATCAACTGTCCACGGTGCGCTCAGATGTTTCCCAGGGCGGCGAAGTCGACGAGATCACCGCAGCCGCAATGGGTTTCGATTCGCTTGATCGGGAGCAGCGCTGGGCACTTGTTCCCCAACCGCACGACGACAAGCGGGCCTTGCCCGCGCGCTGGCGCGACCGGATCGTCCGGTTGGGGATCACCCGGGAGATGCTGGACAGCGACCTGCAGCTGGCACTGCAACAGCCCGATGACGCGGATTCGATGGCGGCGCTCGAGCTGCAATTCGAGCAGGCCGATTTCCTTCGACAGCGGATGCGGCTGGAAGCGGCGATGCTCGGCATGGCCGCCGCGGCGGAACTCGCGGCCGATCTACCCGGACACCCGCGTGTGCACGTCTTGGACTACTACTCAGGACATTTCGAAATACCGGCACATTTCGAACTAGCCATCGGGGATGTCGATGTCGCCGACGAAGTGCATATTCGAGTCTTCGATCAGAACCTCACCGCGGCGTCCGTGATCGCCGCGGTCGCGCAGTCGGCGCAGGATATCGCGGCGGCCGCACGCGACAATCCCGGAAAACGAGTCGCCTGGGTGCTGCGCATCACAGGTGGCGCCGGTGTGGATCAGGCCCTGCCGGCGCTGACCGAAGATCTCGTAGCACGCAAGCGAATTCGCGACTATTACGCCACCCGGCCGGGTGGGCGGACGCCGCTAGCCGGCTTCCATCTCGTCTCCGGGCACGAGGGTGCCGACGAGTTGGTACTGCGTGCGAAGCAGAATCCCGAGCTGGCTGGCCTCCTGCTGGAAACCCCTGCGCCGCAAACCGATTCGACGACGCGCGGCGACGGGTCGGTCGGATTCCGAAGCCCGGACGGGCCACCGGTTTCCTGGGACGACTTCGCGGTGGCATGGCTCTTGGAAGGCGCGAACGCCAAGGACTGCGCGCCCAGCGTGAGAGATGTGCTCGAACGTGAGGGCCTGCCGGTCCGTCGGCGGCCGGATCAAGGCCCGCCGGGGGAAATGTACGCGGAGGAGTTCAGCTGGGCGACGAGCGCGGGGTGGGTGCCAGGTGGTTTCGTCGCCGACCGGTACGGCACCGCGCGCGACAAGGTCGCGGACTTGCATCGTGGCCTTGGTCCCGGAGCGCGGGTCGCGGTCGTATTCGACCGTCCCGGCGGCCTCGGCGCACACATGTATCTGACGAAGACCGATGAGAACGGCTATGTCTGGGAACGCGAACTGGTCGGCTACGATCCCCGCGAAGAGCCGCTGGAGTACCGTCCGCGCGAAGAACACTGGACGCGGTACGAGCGCGGCACACCGGACGAGCCCGGTGCGTCCTACTTCGGGGTCGCCTTCGTCCCGAACGACGACGGCACCGGCCTTCAGCCCATCCCCCGGTTCGACCCCGATACCGATCCCGCGGCGATCCCTGGCGAACCACTCGCTGACTACCCGATCCACCCGATGGGGTCCCAGGACGAGCCCGACGACAGCACCCCCGAACCCGCCCCGCCCCAGGCCCGGACCCCGTCTCCGACCACCCAATCGCCGCACGAAACTCGCGGAGCGCCAGCACCACTAGCCACGCCAGGCGGTCGCACAGATGTGCCCACTGATTCCGCGGCTGTGCCCAACAACGACACGGTGGCGGAAGTCACCGCTGTCGACGCAACGGAATCGTCGGGTCCGGCTCCGAAAAGAACACCGTGGAGCAAGCGCCGATCCGCCGCCGTGAGTGCCGCACCGCAGGAGCCGGAACCTCACAACTTCAGCAGGCCAACGCCATGGAGCGGTATCCAACCCGCCGCCGCGCCGACAACCCCGACTCCATCCAACAACAGCCCCGCGCAAGCCGACATCCACCAAATGTCAGACACTCGAATTCGGCTGCTGATCGATGAGTATGTTGCGCAGGGCCATCCGGAGCAGGCGGTCGCGGTGCTGCGGGAACGCTTCGCGCGCAACGTATTCCCGGTGATTCAGGCGCAGGTGCCTGAATCTCGGGTGGCCCAGCAAATTTTCGACGATGCATGCGCCCACGCAATCAGACGTCTCGACCAGATCAACGAACGAAGCACCGTCGAAGAATGGGTCATCCGCAATACCGGAAACCTGCTCAACAGATACCGTCTCGACTCCGAATTCTGGCGCCGAATCCGGAACTTCGTAGTCCGTGGCGCCGGGATAGCATCGTCCGACCCACTGTGGGCAGTGCTTGCTGGAGCGAATCCTGCGCAGGTACGCCAACGCCTGCACGCGCTCAACGCCGACCGCCGACAACTGCTCAGTCGATTCGACCCGAGGCGTAGCGATGCCCCGCCTGATCCGGCAACCGAGCCTCGTGCGGTATGGGCTGCTGCCCGGGAGTTGGTCCTCGCGGTCGCCGAAAGACACGGTGTGCATGCGCAGCTCCCGATGTCACCGCAATCGCGGATGACGGCACCGTCGGCGCCTCCCGATCGCGGTGTGCTGACCGATCGTGAGGGTGAAGTGCTCGACCTGCTTCAGGAGGGCCTGACGCATACCGAGATCGCGGCGAGGCTGCACGTGGATGAGCGGACCGTGAAGAATCACCAGGCCAACGCCGCCGCGAAGCTCCGGACCACCGGCGCGGTTCAGACGGTCATGGAGGCACGGCGCCAAGGATTGCTCACCAGGCTGAACCCTATCCCGTCGCATATGGTCAGGCTGTCCGCCGAGGAACTCGAAATACTTCGTCTGATGGCGGAAGGCTTGTCGGACATAGAAATCGGAGCGCGGCTCGGAATCGTCACCAGAACAGTAATCCGCCGCCGAGAGCGCATGGCCGAGGAATTCGGGGTGCAGAAGCGAACCCCGCTATTGATGAAGGCGCTGCGGATGGGGGTACTGGATACACAATCGCCGCAGCCGGGCACCACGGCCCCGATGCCCGCGAGGCCCATGCCGTCCGCGACTGCGACCGATTCATCCGCGATGCACGTCGAATCACCCTCTGCGCCAATCGGTTCCGAGACCGGCGATACCACCGTACAGCCAGCCGCCCGCATATCCGAACCAACCGATTCGCGCGGGGCCGATCAGTCAGCAGGCGAGTCGGTCGTGACGCCGGAGGTACGCACGGTCGCGCTGACCGAAGTCGAGGCTCACACTCTTCGCTTGGTAGCGGACGGCATGTCACGCGCGACCGTAGGTGCCGTCCTCGCCATGGCGCCGAGGAGGGTCGATCGGTTCCTGTCCCAACTGGCAGAGAAGATCGGCGCCAACGGCCCCGTGCAGGTGATACCCGCTCCGCTGGAGGCCGATCGCACGTCGAACCGCATGTCGCCGCACCAACTCGAAAGGCTTCGCGTCGTCGTCGGAACCCTGCCGGACACGGCTGATGGCCGTTCGACGACAGTCTCGCCGAACGCGGTGCAGGACTTCCGGATTCATGTCTCCGCCGAACGCGAAGCCGAGCCGGTCGAAGCACGCGGCGTGGCTACAACGGAAACCATTGCCCCGCAACAAGACGCGCCCGCACGGCCTGATGCGGCGCCCGCCGAGCTGACCGAAAGCGAAGCACATGCCGAAGCAGCATCCTTCGCCGACCGATCCGACGAGCCGCGGATAATCGGTCCGCGACAACCATCGGCCGCAGCCAGTGCCGCACTGCCCGTCCCCGACAGCCCCGCCGCCTCGGCGAGCGCGCCCGCGAGCGCGCCGGACGCCGAGCCGGTCCAGGCACGCGGCGCGACCACAGACGACGCACCCCCCGACGAAATGGCCTTCCATCACCCAGGCCACAACCCATTTGTGGACAAACCCCACCGCGCCGCGGGTTTGAACCGGCCGAAGTACCTCTTCGACCAGGGCTTGGGCCACATCGATAACGACCAGGTTCCGGGCGACCGTGTGCCGTGGAACAACCCGAAACAGCTGCACCGCGGGCCGAAGCCAGCCACCTCCGAATCCGCGCCGGAGCCCCCGTCGGGTTCCGGGACCGATAGCGGCGTCGGCTCCGGCGGGGACGCGCCAGGTTCCGGATCGGCCGATCTCGACCCCGACACCAATCCTGTGCTCGCGGCGGTCCTGAATCCAACGGGAAATCCGGCCTTCGACCGCATGGAGGCGCGGCACTTTCCGCCCGTTTTCGAATTTGCGATGCAAGCGCAGCTCGACGCGATCGACGATATCGTCGCGAACCCGGGTCCAGCACCCGCGGATACTCTGCGCAGATTTGCCGAGTCGGGCCTGCTACTCGGCGCGGTGAAGCAGCTTTTTTCTCAGAAGGCGGCAGTGGACCGGGATCCTGAGACCGCATCCCTGGAATCCGAGATCGCTGAACTGAATACCGCCCACGACAGAAAGGTCCTGGCGAGCAACTCATTGCTCACCCTCTTTTCCCGAATGCAAGCAAGCGTCTACGACTTGGACTTGAGCGCGCGTGAGCGATGGTTTGTGTTGCGCATGGAAAAGCGACTCAAATACGCCGGAGCATATCTCGAGGCGTGGGAAAAGCCGAGAATCCTCGAAATAGATTCCGAGGTGTCCGGACTTCAGGCCGAATACAAGGCGAATCAGATCAACGCAGTCGACGCCTTCGAGATCCACGTGACCGATGTCGACAAGTTGAACGGACTGCCCGCCGACAGAATCGACAATGCCAGATCGCGCGCAGGGGAGAAGGGCGGTTACTCGCTGTCCAAGCCCGCCGCGATCAGCGGCGTATGGTACCCCGACCTGGCGTGGCTGACAGATCGTGCGATGCGGCAGCAGGTTTACGAGAAGGTCTCGACACAATGTGTCGGCGGAGAGCACGACAACTCGCAGAACGTGTTGGATCAGGCCAAGGCATTCGGCGAACGCGTCGAAATGATCGGGTACCAGAACTATGCGGAATACATCATATCTTCGGGGATTTTCGATTCCGTTGAAAATATAAAAGAAATCCTGCACGCAATCGCGCCTACCGTGACGACGGTAGCCCGCAGCGAACATCGGCAATTCGCCGAGGCACTCGGAGTGGCGGAGACGCAACCGTGGGATTCGCCGTACGCAACACAATCCCTGCTCCGCGCACGAGTCGGGATCGACGAGGAGAAGATCCGCGAGTACCACGAACTGGATCGCGTACTGAACAATGGCGTGTTCTTCGTGGCTCGAAAACTATTTAGACTCGTCATTACCGAGCTGCACGGAGCTGACAAACCTCCGGTATGGCACGAGGACGTGCGCGTATTCGCGGTGATCCACCAGCAGGGGCAGTGGCTCGGGCACATTTACTTCGATCCCTATTCGCGCGAGGGTAAGAACGGCGGAGAATGGACAGACCCGGTCCGGCTCAAGTTCACACCGACCGGCCAGACCCCGCTGATGGGCGTTCACCTGAACATCGACACGCCGCTCGACGGTGGGCCGGTACTGCTGAGCCAGTTCGAGGCGGACGCACTATTCCACGAGTTCGGGCATGCATTCCATTTCATGCTCAGTGAGGGCCCTTACGATCCAGCCAACCGTCACCTGGTTTTCGCTTGGCTCGAATTTGTCGCCAAGGTATTCCAGCGCTTCCGGAAGCATCCGGATGTGATAGCAGAATTCGCCGTGCATCATGAAACCGGCGAGCCGATTCCACCGGAGATGATCGAAAAGCTCGAAGAATGGACGACGGCCTACCGCGGCGTTGCCACAGTTTTCCGGATGGCGGGTGCCATCGTCGACCTGGCGTGGAGCTCCCTGCCGTCCCAGGAGGTGCCCTCCTCACACTACGGCGAGGATCCTTCGGAGGTGGTAAGCGCTTTCGAAGAGGCCGCGTTGGCGGAGTTCGGACCGTTCCGCGAGTTCGGGAAGCTCTACCCGTCCCAGTGGTTCCGTCACATATTCGCTCACATGGGCGGTTTCGGTACATACTTCGGGCAATTCTGGTCGTATCTGCTGAGCGATATGCTCGCCCTGATGGTCTTCGCGCAACATATTGATCCGATCCTCGAAGAACAGAATGGACTTACGCCGAAGGCCGGAAACTTTATCATCGACAATGTCTTTGCTACGGAAGAAACAAATCTGGCCGAGTCATTGCGCCGATTGATCGGACTGAACCCCGATATCGAGTCCTTCCTCGCCGACCAAGGCCTCCTGTGGGCACATGCCCTGCTGAAGCTCGACCCGCAGGCCACACTCGAATGGCTGACCAACCCCGATATGCGCCCGCTCGGAACCGATATCGAGTCGTGGTGGACGTTGTCGCTGAGCCCGGCCGAGCGAGCAGCGGTGATCCGGGCGTACCCATCGGAAGTTCTCGCGATGGATATGACGCATTCGCCGGAGACCGTGGCCGCCGCCGATCAGCGACGGATGAAACTGCTCGAATACTCACAGGAGACCCAGACCAGCGAGCTCAGTCCCGATACACCCCGCCCGCAACCAGCACCCCCTGGTGGTGGACAACCACCCCGCACGCCGCCAGATACATCGACCAATACATCGGTGGCAGCAGACCTGGCGGCACCCGATGTCGACGGCGGTGGCAAAAGCCAGGGCGACGAACCTGGCCCACTATCCCGAACACCCACAGCGGCCCCCGCGCCGCCCACCGGTGACGAAAGTGGCTCGACCACAACGGAAACACAGCCCGCGTCCGTTGGTGAAACAGCACCGCCCACACCCTCGGAGCGCGAGGCCGAGGTACTGCGACTGACCGCCGAGGGCAGATCGGACACCGAAATCCTGGCGGCCATGCGGTTGTTCGACCAACGCGTCGGCGAAGCGCACGTCGTCCGCTTGGTCGCGCAGGGACAGTCGCGCGGGACGATCGGGGCGGTGCTGGGCATGTCGCCGAGCCAAGTCGACCGGTTACTTGCGCAGCTGGCCGATAAGTTCGGGACCAGCGACGCGGTTGCGGTAACACCGCCGGTCGGCGATCCCGCCTCGACCGAGGCGCCGACGAATCTCATCGAGCTGTCCCCCAGCCAGCTGGACATGCTTCGTGTCGTGGCCGGGGCCGTTTCGGGCACGACCGACAACGATTCGACGACGGTCCCCCCGGACACGTTGCGGCACTTCCGAACCAAGATGGACGAACACAATGCCGCGAAAACACGGACTGCGAACGTACCCCGGACCGAGCCGACCGACCGCGAGCGAGAAGTACTCCGGCTGGCCGCACAGGGGCTGTCGTTCAAGGCAATCGGGAGGGCAATTGGCGTATCGGACAACACCGTACGCAACGACCTCGACAACCTGGTGGCCAAGCTCGGTGCCCCCGACCGAGCAGCCTTGCTGGACGCGACGCACCCCTTCCAGACCGCGGACATCGACAGCAGCTCATCTCCTACCGCGGCTGCCCGAACCGCATTGTGGGCGCGCGTCGCCGCGCTACTCGCTGAGGCCACCCCGCCGGACCCGGCAGACACGCGCGACGATGCGGCCGGAACACCTTCCACCACAGAGGAGTCCGCCGATCAGGCGAACGCCCGCGATACGTTTACCGAGCAGGAGATCGCGGTGCTCGGCCTGGTCGCACAGGATTGGCACTACCGGGACATCGCAGCACACCTAGGCGTTTCACTCGGTTTCGTAGGGACAACCATGCGGCACGCAGCGCAGGAATTCCGCACCGATGGCCGAGCCGCGACGACCGCTGAGGCGCTACGCAGAGGATTCATTTCCTCCGCTACAGACACGCGCGAAGCTGGAGAGCACAGCGCCGCCCAGAGCGAGACCCAGCCGACTGTCGAAGACACGGCGCCGGACAACCACGGCGCACCCGGCCCGCAAACGCAGGCTGCGACGCCCCCTAGTGGCGGCGAACCACCCCGTACGACGACAGACACTCCGCTGGTCAGCGCATTGGACTTGCCGACACCAGCCGATGAGGAGTTGGTGCGGCAAGCGCTGGAAAAGCTCGGACCGGACGCCACGGTCGCCTGGCTCACCGATCCGGACCAGGCCACCGACCACGAGACGTGGTGGGAGGACGAGCTGATCGCGGATGAGCGGACGGCGCTCATCAAAACGAATCCGTCCGCTGTGCTCGCCATGGATATGGCGCATGAACCCGAAACGCTCGCCGCCGCCAACGAACAGCGGCTGAAACTGCTTGTGCATTCACTGTCTTCGCGACCGCGAGAAGACCTCACCTATACCGAACAACAACAGCTGCGGTATGTCACGAATCTGTTGGTGGGCCTGGCTACCACGCGACAGCGGCCCGAAGACATGGCGGCCCAGCATCGGGTCTGGTTGATCACGTTCGACCCGGACAGCCTGGTGAGCCGTGTCGGACTCCAACAGCGACTGCCTGGCGACGGCACCGATCAGTTCTGGAATCTACGTGTCGGTCCGGACGACACGACCTGGCCGGACCTGTTGTTCGAACCGGGCCCGGATGACCAGGCCATGGCGGTGCTGCCGGGCCGCCGAGAGCGCGGCCCCGAGCTGGAGCTGTCGGTGGGCCCGCGCGGTGTCGATGGTGTCCGGCTCAGCGACGCCGAGCGTTTGATGGCCAGCCTCGGAGCCGGTGCCGCCCTGGTCGAGTGGCTGCAGCAGGTCAAGCAGTGGCTCAGTCCCGAGCAGATCGCGGATATGGAGTCGGCCGCCATCGAGCGGGTCCGGCATTCGCTCGACAACAGCACCGGCGAGGTTCTCCTCACCGCGCAAATAGTCGGAACGACCACCCATGGACACCGGACGCTGCTGCTCGAAGTTATCGACAACGCACCTGAAACGCCTGTGACCCAAGGTATTTCGGTTGGAGGCACGGCCGCCCGTACCGGCGTCGTGCGATTGGCCGATGCCAAGAGCACATGGCTGGAATTACACGAATCTCTCGTTCAGGGGCTACTACCCCCTGGCGTAACCGGAGCCGAAATTCTCGGGGAACAACGTGTCCGCATATTCGGCAGGGACGATCCGGAATTGGCGTGCGCCGGCGATGCACTGCACGCGGCCGGTTTCGCCAGGCCCACCAGCAGGCGGCAGACCGAGCACGGCTTCGTCTATGAATATTCCCCCGCGCCAGAAGGCGCGCTGGTCGCCACCGTCGTGCAGTATGCGACCGGGCGCCCGATCATCGAAGATTCCGTGGTGATGTATGCGGCGGCGGTCGTCGCGCTCGAAAGCGAATACGAGACAATCACTATCGCCACCCATGGTCACCATCAGTACGTAATGCCCCGGGAGAACCCGGCGGAATTCGTCGAAGAGCATTACGCCGGGGCGCTCGATCCGGAGGAGTGGGCGTGGGTACGCGCCAACAGTGACGATGCACCCACCGACCAGGCGGGCATGGTGCAACTGTCACACAACGGCGTAAACCTGATATCGCTGCTGCAGGCGGCCAAGCGGGCTGTCGACCAGACCGTCTACCGGTATTTCGATATCAGTGGAATCTTCTTCCGCGATTACAACGTCCGCATCGATTTGGACACCGGCGACTTCGTGGCACACCTGTCCCCCGACCTGGTGACCGTGTTCGAACTTCCGGAAACATTCCAAGGCAGAGTCGCCGCCCGCGACGGTGTCGCCCTCGCTGTCGCCTGGACCCCGCGCTCCAGTGATACGCCCCCTTCCGCAGCAACGGCGCAGGCCGGCACCGAGCAGCCGAGCGCAGCGCCCGCCGCGTCACAATCGAAGCAACAGCAGACCGCGGTCGATGCGACCACCGAAACCGGTGCGCTGCAAGAATTGATTCGCGATGTCAACCCGTTGGGCGGCGAAAACAACTGCGCGGAGTGCGCGATCGTCACCGACCTCCGGATCGACGGCCGCACGAATATGGTTGCGGCGCCGTCGGAAACGGGCCGAACCGGTGACCACGACGCCGACGGTCGCTATCACCTGCCCTTTGTCGAGGCGCACTACCGAAACACATTCCAGCCCGTCCGCAGCTTGACCGACGTCGAGGAGGAATTGCTCGACGGCGACCATCTGGCTCGCGGCATCGTCGTCTACTACGACCATTCGCTACTCGATGAAAACCGGCTGCCAACGGGACATGCGGTGAACGTGGTCAACGACCACGGCACGATCCGCTATCTCAATGGCCAGTACGGCCGAGATGTCACGGCCGACATGCCGGCAATCAGCGATCGACTGAGCCCGGCCGACGGCGGAACCGACGGCCAGCCGACGATCGAAGCGTATTTCATCCGAACCGACGGCTACTACACCGGATTCCGGCGCGGCGCACCGCATGTCAGCGAACCAGCCCCAGGCATGGCCGTAGTCGGATCGAGCGGATCGACAAACCAGGAACCGGACGACACCCGTCCTACGCCGCGCGCCACCGCGGCGACCGAACGCGAGACGGCCGACCCCGAGCCGCCCACTGTCGATGCCCCCGAGGTTCGCTCTGACGAAACGCCTACCAGCACAACAGAACCAGCAACCGATGGCACACACCCCGACCTGATCACGCTGTGGCATACCGCCGTCCCGCGATCGAGTGTCGTCATGGTGGCATCGCGGCTGCGCGAGGCGCTGCTTGTCCCGGAGCAGTTCCTCGGCACCGACTTCTTCGATCTGCCTCGGGAAGTGCAGTGGGACGGTCTGCAGTCGGCCGAGGTGGCGCTTTCTCTGGTGCTCGATGCGGTGCGGTCCGGAGTCGATATCGCCGGTACCGAATTCCTCGAGCGAGCCAGCGGCAAGGTGCACGACGGTTGGGTCCAGCGAAACTGGCGTACCGCCGCCGACGAACAGCGGCTTCCGTATGAAGATCCCGGCTTCTCCGAAGAGCAGCGGGAACTGGATCGGGAAGTGGTGCGCGCGGCAATCGGCCTCGTCACGGTGGACCGGCCGATATCCCTGGGCCTGGACACGCAGGTATCCGACCCGTTCGCGGACTGTGCCACTGCCGCTGAGGTCGGTGCGGCATTGACGCGCATGTATGGGCTCCGGGTCCTCGGGTTCGACAACCCGGAATTCGGTGTCGAGTCGGCCAGGGAGTTCGCGCGGGCGGTGCACGCGATGTTGATCAAGTACCCCCACCTCGAATTGCATCAGATCGGATTCGGATCTACCAACAGAATATTCGCGGCAAGCGACAATATCGCCGGGAGCGACGAAGGATATTCACCTTATACACGATCGATTACGCTGAGCGAATCGATCATCAGCAACCCCACCTTGTTCAAAACCACCTGGGGACATATGGTGCGGGCCGGGAAAGCAGTCGGTTCAGTCGATCAACCGGAACGCGGACTGATCCTGCGCGAATTCGGCTATATTGTCGAGAATGCCGGCCGAATACGCGATAACAGCCACGCAAGCGCGGCATTGAACGACCACTATCGAGTCACGACCAACGACTATTCCCCGATCGAAGGTTTCCGAGCATGGCGGGACGGCCAGTTCCGGGCCTACGGCAAGGATAAGAGCGGCGAGTTCGATATCGCCAACGCCAAGGCTGGATCGTTCGCGGCGATGGAGCACGATCCGGCCGCCACGACAATGCCGGAAGCGATCCTCTATCACGCGTCGGTTCGCGCCGCCGCGGCGGAGGCCAACCTGCGGAATCAACGGCGCGCACTGGCGGCGGAATATCACCCCGTGTCGCCCGCCGAACAGGCGATCAAGAACGCGATGATCGCAACAGTGCGCGCTGAGCGCGGGTTTGGGATGATCGGTTTCGATAACCCCGGAATAAGGGCACAGACCGTTCGTGAAATAATCGACGGCACTATTCATATGGTCGGCAGATTCCCGGTGATCGGCAAACCCGAGTTCCTGGTCACACCGCTGCGGGAGAATACATTCGCCCATACGCTGCCGAGCAATGTCGTCGAATTCAACGAACAGTGGGCCACCGCGCCAGAGCTGCTACGGCGCGAGACGGCCGCGATGGTAGCCAACGGGGGTTGGCGCGCCGACCTCGATCGGGTGTGGTATTGCCTGACCATCCACGAGTTGACGCACCGGCTGCGCAAGATCATGGCGGGCAATACCGAGTCGGACATTTTCGCGAAACTGCGCGAACACTTCCCGGGAATTCCCGGAGCGACCGACGACGGTTTCCTGCATTTGCCGCCGGGCGAATTCAGCACCTACGGGTCCACCACCACGAATTTCAAGCTCGAGGAAGTCGTGGCGGAAGCAACCGTCGCCGGTGAAGTCGACGGCCTGACACCCACAGCAGGCGAACGCGTGGTACACGAGGCCCTCGTCGAACAGGCCGCCGCCGAGGCCGAGCGGCTCGGTCTCACAACCGAAGCCCAAACGGTCGACGATGACGACGACAGTGACGGCGGCGACACCACGCCACAACCGGACCCGGAAATTCCCCCGAACGGGCCGACAGGCGGGACCGGCGCCCTGCGGCCGCCGGCAGCAGACCAACCCGCGACGCCGTCGAAGCGCGAATCCGACGGCCACGCCAGCACAGCTACCGGACAGCCGAAGGCACAGCGCAACACCGTCATCGGCTACGGAAACGTCGGAGACCCTTGGGATGGCGGAGAAGTAAAGCTGGGGCTGGAGCGCAACAAGCAAGTGCCCGGCCTCGCGCCGTTCCCCGCCGACGGCGGTGGTGCGGCCCGGCGACGTGGCCCCGAAGACGCGGGCGACCCCGACGTGCACCCGTCGGCCGCACCCGCGAAACCGCCGAATTCCGAACCCGAGGCAGCCGGCCAGGAGATACCGCCGGAACAGCTCCGCGAGCAGGCGAAACAGCTTGTCGCGCAGGGCCTTACGGAGGAGGCGGTCCGCCTGATCCAGGAACAGGAGTTCGCCGCCAAGGTTCTTCGATGGGTATTCGCCAACGTCAAGGACGACCGGACAGCGCGCGATATCACCGATCAAGCGTGCGTGAATGCGGTCGACAGCTTAGGCAAGATCGGTACGCGCGGCGTCGAGGAATGGGTCGTGCACAACGCCCGAATCCTGATGGCCGAGCATCGCAAGTTCCTCTGGTTCCGACAGCGGGTCTGGGCACTGTTCGTCGCCCCAACCGATATCGATGAGCACGGACCCACCAGCCGGGCGCTCGCAGCGGCGGATAGAAAAACCATCGATGACCATATTCACGCCGCCCTGCGCCCCGACCAGCGGAAGAGGATCCGACAGCTGTGGCCGCTGCAACCCGGCACGCCGACCACGCAACCACAACGACCGACCTACGCCGAGACCCGCGATCTTCCGCTGCGAACAGCGATTCGGTCCCTGGCGACCGCGATCGCCGAAGCCGCCGGGGTCGACACTGCCGCCGAGGCGAATGAGCAAGCGGCGCAAGCAGTACGGGCCAACCCAGAAACTCCCGCCGACGAGCGCTTGCCATCGGTCCGTGAATTGACCCGGGATCGACCGAGGCTGGAACAGATGCGCCGGCAGCGCGACGAACTGCGCACGCAACTGGCACAACTCGGCGGTGCGGCGCTCACTCCGTTCAGCAGAAGGCGAGTCGAGCTATTTCAGATGAAACTGTGGGATCGCCGACGCGCGAGCGCGGAAGTGTCCTCGGAAATCGAGCTCGCGATCAGTTCGGCCGAAAACTTCATGGCGCTCGACGCGCTCGTCACGGCGACCGACGCGTGCCTGCGCGTAATCGAATCGGACATCGGCGAATCGAGCGTATCGACGACCACGCACGAATTCCGTTACCGCTCATTGATGTCGGCCGCGGAGTTCGACGCTCTCTCGCCCACGGAGAAACACCGGATCGCGCAGAACGAATTGTCCGAGGGCATAGCCGATTTCCCCGATGCCGCAGCAGCCGCAGCATACATCCGGAACCATTCCGAGCGCGCCGAGCTACGAACGGCCACGGTCTCGACGGTCAATCAATACCTGAGCACGCCACCCGGCCACCGGGCGCCCGATGATCCAGCTCGGCCGCAAATCGCTCGCACCGATGCGGCCCTGGCATCCCACCGTCTTCGCGATGCCGTCTGGCTGGCCCTGCCGATCGAACTCGACGACGTCGACAGCGCGGATCCCAGCAGCATGCGGGGCGCTATGCACACCGTGCCGCTCTATTGGCAGGGCGAACTCGTCAGCACCCCGTCCCCTCGGTACCAAGGCCCCATCGTCGCGCATGCGCGTGCTCCGCATGGGACTCCGGCACTGGGAACCGAATCGACCTCCGAAGCGTCGAACACCGTCACCGCTCGCGACAGGCGACTGGTGATCACCCGCGCTTTCGTCGACAAGGGCCAGGTCCAGGTATACGGCTACCTGTTGCCCGACGAAGGAAAAGGCTGGGTCGGCGACTACATCCCTGATCCGGCGGCCCGGTCCAGCTCATCGATCACCGGCGGTCCCGAGATCGTGCCCGACGGTCGAGCGGAGGAATCCGGCTCCGCGGCGCCGACTCGTGCCGGATACAAGTCTGTGACCCCATCGAACATCCCGTCCGACGATGCGACGGAGATCGATCTCGTCTGGCCGACGGTGGACTCCGACGGGCAGTTTGTCGGGCCCGATAATCTGCCCTACTGCACCGACGACGAACGCGGCGGTCAGCCCTTCCTGTTGACTACCGCAGGAAAGTTCGTCACCGCCAACGCCTTTCACGACGAGCTACTCGCCGCATATGTCGCGCAGGGCGGTTCGATCGACGAGCTGAGCGGCTTCGGAACCTGGAAGATCGATGGCCAAGCCACCGAGGTCATGGTGTTCGATCAGAACTTCGGCGACTGGAACGCCGACCCCATGGTCCCCGCACAGATTCTGGGTGCACTGCTGCGGAACGGCGCGGACCTCAGCGCCTGCGCCTTCGACAAACTCGGCGCCGAACGCCAGGGATTGCTGTGGCGCGGCTTGGGAACCCAGATACCGGTCGCCCAACTAGTTCGCGACCACGCCCGCGACGCCGACAAGCTGTTCAGGGGTTACGGGGTCAGCCCGCAAGCCGAGGGCGAGGATGTCGTCTTCTGGGTGGGACGCACGAGCACGATGTCGACAGGCGATTCCGTATCGATAACATTGCCGATCGAGCTCGTCGGCGGCGGCTCGGTCATTTTCACCATCACCCCGCACGACGACACCTTCACAGCCCACAGCTCTGTCGACCTGGGAGCGGACCGGCAGCGCGGCAGCGCGGCGGTCGGGGTGCTGCACGAAAAGCTGACGACTTGGCTCGCCGACTCGGGCATCTCATGGGCCGAGAACAGCGGCACCGCACCCGGGCGGGCGGGCCAGAAGGAGTCTCAGCCGGGCGAACCGCACGACAATCACGATCTGATCGCGGGTCCCACGTTCGGACGACGAGGCCTGCCGGAGCTACCGGTGTGGTGCGTGGTCGCGGCGGATGCGGGCGTCGACGTGCTCGAGGTACTCGCCGCGGTCAAAGGCATACTGCCGGAAGGGGAATCGCTGCGGCGGGTGCGGGCCGCCGCCGAACACCGTGGGCTGCCGTTGCCGCAGCAGACGGCAACGGGCGCGGTATCCGAGTTCCCCGTGGCCACGGCCGAGGAAGTGGCACAGGCGGCCGGCGTGCACGACTCTGAGGTTCGAAAGGTACTTTTCTGGCAGGAGCCAGTGCACCAGCCGCAGGAACTCCTGATACTGGCCGCAGCGGTGCAGTTGCGTTGGCCCGGCATTCCCGCCGTGCTGCGCAACGTGCTGGCCCAGCCGGACACCATCGCCGACGAATCCGGCGTCTCAGCGGAGACGATTGCCACGGTGCTGAACGGGAGGCTGTCGGCCCTGTCGGGAGACGGGCTGAAGGTGCTGAACGCCATCCAACGGCTGGCATATCCACATCGCCGCAAGCCCGGCCCACTCGGCCCACTCGGAATCTTGGGGATATTGTCGCTGCTGATGGCCGAGGCCGGGTCCAGCGGGAACGGCGCGGGCCGGCTGCCCGCCGCGGGTGACAGCACGCGGCAACGACCGGTTGAGAGGCTCACGGACGATTCGGACACCAGCACGCCCGGATCCTCCGATACCGTGCACAGCAGGGAATCCAGCGACGGCACCACCCCATGGACAGCGCTGAAACGCCTCGTCGGCAACGGCTTCCGGCAAACAACCGAGGCCCCACCCACGAGTATGCCCACCGAGGCGGATGTCGAGGCGATCGAGCAGGAGATTCTGGATCGCCCGGAGCTATTGGCGCTGGCCGATCCGGAACCGACAGAGGCCGAGAAGCGCCTGGCCGCTCAGGCGATTGTCGAACTGCAGCGCTATCTCGGCCCGGACGCGACATTGTCGTCGCTGACGGCACCGGTGGATCCAGATCGGTTGATCGAGGATTCGTGGTATCGCGCGACCGAGGTGTCGCAGTGGTGGCATGCACTGACCGATGCGGAACAGGCAGCGATCACCGCCGTGCATCCACATCAGATCGGCAATGCCGACGGGGTTCTGTACGCGGCTCGAGATGTGGCGAACCGTCGATCGATCACCCGAGATGTCAACCGATTCCTCGAGCGCAGGCCAACCGGCCGACGGTTCCTGCGCCGCACGCTGTCCAAACAGGAACACCAGCATCTGCTCAATCTCGTCACGACGCTCAAACAGCTGGCGGCCATCGTCGACGACGTGCGCGATATCGGTTCTCCCCCAGTGCAGTTGATCGAATATGACGCGACCGCCTATGACGGCAACGGCAGCATCACGGTGTCGATCGACGATGCCGACGCCGCGTCGATCGTGTCCCGCCATCTCGGTGGACTCGGCACCACACTGCGGACACTCGGGAAGCGAGCGAAATCCGTACTCGCACAGCATAAGACCTCGCTGCGGCACGCACCCGATACCAGGCAAGCCGCCATCATCGATATCGGCTACCACCACCCGACCGCCGTCGACGAGGTGCGCGCCTCGATACTCGCCGAACGGGGCGGAGATGTCGTGGCGGCGGGGATCGTCGCCTACGACGCAACACGCACCGCCGCGGCTGCGCAACCCGGAGGCGCCGCAGTTCCACAATTGCGTAACCTGGTCGCACACAGTTACGGGTCCACCACACTGTGCTTCGCAGGCCGGGGCGAGCGCCTGGCCGACTACTTCGACCAGGTGATCCTCGTCGCCTCTCCGGGCGCGGGCCCGATGGAAAGCGCCGATGATTTCGGTATCGGCGACAACGTGTACGCGTTGGCCGACGACCGCGATCCGGTGACAAAGGCCAGCGGGGAAACCTCGGATCCGGACAGCCGATACTTCGGCTTCAGCCACGGCAGAAATCCGGCGGGCCCCTGGGGCGCGATCCGTCTCGCCGCAGCGGCTCCACCGGAAGTTCGCGACGTCATACGGATCCATCAGGGCTACTTCTCCTATCGCGATCCGGAGAACCAGGTGCCCTCCACGGCGTTGAACAACATCTCCCTGGTGTGCGCAGGCCTCGCTGCCCTGGCCGAGCGCGTGCCGCATCGGCTCGGTGATACCGGCCCCGGCCGACTCCGGGATCTGGTCTGGTGGCGAACCGCGAATTCGGTCGCCGATGACAGCGACGGCGCTGTCGACTTCGGCCCCGCACAGGAAAACCGGCAGCCCCCGGGCGCAGCCGACAACCCTCAGGCACCGCAACCCGCTGGTGGCGTGGGCCAGACCGATGGACCGGCCATGGGGACCGAAACCTTCGACCACGCCGACGTGAACCCCTTCGATCCCCGCACCGAACGCCACCGCCTCGCCGGTGCGAACCCGGCACGGGAAGCACTGAAACGAACACTCGCGTTCCACACCGATCAGCACGACAACGACCCAGCCGACCACCGGCTGTGGGACAAACCCTCTGCCACGCCGCCCGGCGACAGCGAAGAACACGCGAACAGCCAACCGACAGCTCACCATCGAGACGACCAGCCTATGACCGGCGAGGTGACGCCGGAGCAACTCAGGCAGTTGGTCGAAGGGCATGTCGCGCAAGGCCATCGGGAGCAGGCGGTCGCCCTCATTCGTGAGCAGTTCGGCGCGCAGGTATTTCAGCTGGCTGAGCGGGCCGTTGGACGCTCATCGGCGCAGGAGATCGCCGACGAAGTATGCACGACCGCGATCAAGCGGTTCTCCCAGATCGACAACGACGTGGGCATCGAGGAATGGGTAGTTACCATCGTCGCCAGAAATGTTGTGGGACAGCATCGCCAGGCTGCCACGATCTGGCATCATGTCCGGAATTTCGTCATCCGGAGCGCCGGGCTGGCGGAGTCCGATCCACTGATCCAGGTCTGGGCCGACGCGTCTACCTCGGACGTCCGGGGGTGCCTCAACGCCCTTACAGCCGATCGCAGGGGTCGTCTTGTTCGATTCGCAATGGCTGCGGCCGGGGTGAAATCGGTCGGGGCGATTCCGCCCCGCATGGTCTGGGACGCGGCCCGCGAATGGGCTGTCAGGGTTGCGGCCGCAGGAGGCACCCGCGCGCAGCTACCCACTTCGCCGCGGCCAGTTCATGACGAATCCACTGACGAGGTCGAAACACGTACTCCCACAATAGCTTCAGCCCCGTCCGAAGCGCCGGATGCGCACCGGGAACGTACTCCGATACAAGGGGACCTGACCGAAGTCGAGGCCGAAGTGCTCCGTATGGTCGCGGCGGGCTGGACCACCGCTGAGATCGCGAACGCTCACGAAATAGTCCCCCGCGCCGTGTACTCCCACATCGAACGCATCCGGGGCAAGCTCGATACCCGTGGCGATCGGGCGGAGCTTGTCGCGGTGGCCAAGCAAAGACACATCATTGGTGACGACGATCCGCCCGCTACGCCGAAGAAGCCGCGCCCGGTTGAACCGCCGGTGGTCCACGAAGTGCCCGCCGCGGAAATCGCTACGGCGTTGGCCCGCAGCCTCATTCTCGACCGGCTGCCACCGGTCGTGCGGGAAGCGTTGGACAACGATCGGCTTGCATTAGAAGAGTGCATCGATGAACTCACCGAGGCCCAGCGCGCCTGCCTCGATCACCGATTCCGGCGCGAGGAGAGCCTTGCGACCACCGCGAAGGAGCTGGGCAGCAACGTAGGTGCGGTCAAGGTGATGCAACGGGCTGCCTTTCTGCGCCTTGCTCAATTGTTGGAGGCGGACGCTGGTAACGAGCCGTTGCAGGTGGTCAAGAATGCCTTGCTCCACGATCGAGCGGCGTTCGACACGCACTTCGCTGAACTCGGTGAAAAGCAGCAGACCGCGATCGAGCTGCGGCTCATCCAGAACCAACCGAAGCGTGAAGTCGCGCGGATACTTGGGTCGGACCACAGAAACACCTACTACAAGGCCATCCAGCGACTTGCTGCGCTACTGCTCGGTGACGCCGGGCCACGCAGGCAGACCGAAACGGGCACTGGTTTCGCGGCTGGCGCCCACACCGACGGTGGCCACGGCGTGGGTGACCGTTCGGCCGCCGGACCGGAGAACGGCCAGCAGAAACGCGAACCCGGAGCAGTGTCGGAGAACCGGGTTTCGGCTCCGCCGTCCGCGGGGGGTGAGACGCGAACCGATTCGCCGGGTACGGCCTTCGGTCGGATCCTTCCGGAGGCGACCACAGCGGAGGTGATCGGACGTGGGTCGGCCGCGGTGTCAGAGAACGGGGCGTCGACGCCACTTCCCGAGGAAGCAACGATACGCGCACGTGGGATCGCACAACCGTCCTCATCACGTGAGCCCGCCGCTACCGTCGTCACACCGGCAGAATCGCCGGCGGATCCAGCCACGCAGACCGATCAGTTCGCGAGCGAGGCCGCACGGCACACTCCCGAGGCAACGACCCAGCCAGCATCTTCGGATTCTGTCCAGTTGAAAGCGGAGTTGCTCGCTCACGGCTTCGATTACATCGCTGATCTGCCGGAGCCCGCGGCCGGCGAGCCACGGGGCCGGGCCTGGATCGATAGCCCGGAACAGCGAGCCTGGGAGCTCTCCTGGCTGGCGGAGCGCAGTGCTCGATTGAGCACGCTTGCCGCGATCACTGCGGCCTCGCTGGAGGCGGCTGCGCTACTGGGCCTGCCGAATTCGGCACCTGGCGCGCTGCTTATCGTGCAACATCGGCAAAAACTGCCCGACGTGCTGATCCCGGTCTGGAAGTTTCAGACCCAGACCGAGGACGGATCGTCCAACGTCATCGCCCGGACTGCCCGCGCCCTCTCCCTCGACGAACTTCCGCAATATCCCTACCTCCCGTTGGTGGCGCCCAGGCCGCTGCTCCCGGCGGAACACGACTGGCTGGCGCCACCCCTGCTCACAGCCGCCGAGCATGCGCACTGGAATCAGATCCAGCGGGGCGGGGTGTTCGGACTGCACTTTCCGGGCTGCCGGCTGCTCGTGCGCCAATCACCGACATACCTGCGCACCCGACGTACGGCCGATGTCCTCTATGAAGACCATCTCGCTTCCCCATCGGTCGACAAGAAGTACCTGAACACGGTTGTCGAGCCCTATCTGCTGGGCGAGGCCCATGAGATACAGGCAAGTTTCGACGGTGCGGTATCAGCCGAGGATCGGATCGGTCGGTGGTTCGCGACCACCGTGGCGGAAATGCTTGCGGCGCCATCCGATTCCGCACCCGAGCTACTCCGCCAGGCCCTCCGAGCGCAGCAGGGCCGAAGCGCCGACACATTGTCGAGCGAGGATCGAGCAGTACGGCAATTCGTATCGACCGTGCGAGATCTGCTGGCCGGAGAGCACGATTTCGGTCGGTACCTCCACCACCGGGGACACCCCGAGACGCAGGCATTCATCCACGATGTCAGGGATGCCGTCCGGCGGCGCGGCCCGCGAAACACCACCATTGCTGTGCCGTTCATCGACAATCTGATCGGATCAGGGCCGACGGCGCCTGAGGATGCGACGGGGGCGCGGCCTCCCGCGACAACGAGCATCCCGGACGCGGACCGCCCGGTCGTCGAGGCGTTGGACGAAACGCACGGATCGCTGCGCCATGGAGCTGATCCCGCAATAGCGGCGCGAGAACAGGATCCGGACACGGCCACCCCGCCCTCGGCCGAGGACAATCCAGCGGACGCGGAACCATCGATATCGAGCACCAGGACCCCGACTGTCTCGACCGGGCCGGACAATGCCGCGAAACCGCGCGGCGCGGGCGGCACCAACCCGCCCGGGCCGGTAGTACCCTTCCACGAATTCGACGTACGCGAGGCACTCGATCTGCCCGCCCGACGCCGACCGCAGATGGGCAGGCCCGGATTCGCCGGAATCCCCGACGGCGGAGTTGTTTTCCATCATGACCCCGATAACGGACAGGAATGGGGCCCCGCTGCACCGATACCGCAACCGCCGACTCGGGCCGCCCGCGGCGAGGACAGTTCGAGGCCGAAACCCGATGCAGTCGAGAATATTTCGTCGCCAAGGCTGGCATCCGATCCAACCGGCGACGAGCCGGGTGACCGGACCGTTTCCGAGGCGCAGACGGAACCTGACGTCGGCGAGATCGTCGAACCAACCGGCAAGTCCCGAGGGTCTCGTGTCGATGCAGAGCTGCTGTGGGTACTCGACGATCGGTTGCTGCGCGCGAAGCTGGAGGCGGGCTTCCCCGCGATTGCGACCTTGGTAGACGCACTGAGTGCGGCGATTCGGTCCGGTCGGCTGGCCCCGGGTCAGCAGCTGCCGTCGGCGGCGGGACTCGCCGAGCACTTCGGGTTGTCGCAGGCGACGGTGGGGCTGGTATATAAGCAGCTGAAGAACGAACTGCTAGTGGTCGGCCGCCACGGCTCCGGGACTGTGGTGGCGTTGACCGGCGCGCGGCCGGACAGCCGTGAGTCCGGCGGTGATTCGGATTTCACCGTGCGTGGGGTGGTCGATTCCGCGCGGGTGCGAGAAATACTCGAGAATTGGTCGCGCAGTGCCGAGCGGGCGGTTGATACGTGGAATGTCGCGCTCCTCGCGGAAGGCTTGCGTGCGGCCATCCTCTCCGAAGAACTGCTGGTGAACTGGAGAATGCCCCCGTCCGCGGACCTCGCACCTGCTCTCGGGGTATCGAAATCGACTGTGGCAAAGGCATATCAACGGTTGCGCGACGAGGGGTTGATGACGATCCGCCACGGTGCGGGCGCCGTCGTGGCGAATGGTGATGAAACGCAGGGGGGCGGCCGCGCGCGAACCGGCCCGTCGCAACTGCTGTCGCGTGCAGGCGGCGGTGTCACAGAATTCCTGACCGGCACCGACAGCTGGACGGATAGCATTGCGCCAGAACGCTATTCGAACTTGACCTGGCGCGACGTCGCCGATTTGACGGACGTGCAGCGGCTACTCGAGGACTGGGGGTTCGGCGAGTTGACGGCGGCCGGCCTGCCGGACTTCTTGGCACTCGCGGATGCCTTGCGCGACGGGATAATCGAGGGCAAGTTGCGTCCCGGCCAGCTGCTGCCACCAGATCGCGAACTCGCTGAGGATCTCGGGTTGTCCGTGGAATCGGTGACGACGGCGTACGGACTGTTGCGGGACGGGCGGTATGTTCTGATCCGCGCTGGCATCGGAACTGTGGTGGCGAATTCCGGCAGGTGGTCGGATGATCATGAGCCTGGCGATGATTTGGATCTCGGTCCGCGCACGGTGGTCGGTGTGGCAGATCTGGTGGGGGTACTCCCGGACTGGTCTTCGAGCACACTGCCAGAACGAGTTACCCCGCGCATCGCGATCCTCGTCGAAAGTTTGCGTGCGGCGATCCTCGACGGCAGGGTCCCGGTGGGCGGGCTGCTGCCGCCGGCTGACGATGTTGCCAGAGCGCTCGAGCTGCCGTCGCCCAGCGTTGAGTACGCCTATCGCTTGTTGCGCGACGAGGGACGTTTGGCGATCGAGGGGCGTCCGGGGACCCATGACGACGTCAAAACCTGGGTGGCCATGGGTCCCGATTTCGTTGCGGGCGGGCAAGTCTCATCGGCGGGACTGCGGCGGCTACTCGGGGATCGATCGCTCAGCGGGGCTGGTCTCTCGCCGAGTGGCCCGGATCTGTTTCGGACGTTGCGGAAGGCGATCCGCTCGCGCATGCTGCGTGTGGGCTGGCGGCTCCCCTCGACTCGGGACTTTGCCGCGGAGCTCGGATTGTCCGCGCCGACAGTGTCTCGGGTATTCGGACGGTTGCGCGACCAGGGGTATCTGACGATCGACGGCGGCGCAACAACGGTGGTGAGCCGGCTCGGAGCGGAGGAGCCTTCGCTACTCGGGGACTGGGCGGCAATGAAGACCGTCATTGCCGCGGGCTGGGATTCGGAGACGAGTATCGGCGAACGGCTCTACACCGCGTTGCTGGCAGGGGGCGGGTTTGCGGATTCCGATCGCCTGCGAACGGTGGTGGCGCGCGCGGATAGGAAAGCGATGGCAACAGCCCTTGTGGAGCGCAGTCGGTCGGGGCGAATCAGTATTGCGCGGCTGTTCGTGCAGCGTGCAACGGTGGATCAAACGGCGCAGTCGCTCGGTTTGAGCGACGCGGTGCTGCACGATGTGTTGCGCAACTCGCTCATCGGGTTGGTCGAGTCGCTGACCCGTTCGGCGAACCTCACGGCCGCCGACACCACCGATTCCGAATCCGATGCCGACACCCGCGCGGCCGACAACCCTGAGCCGCCGACGCACCCGCCGCACGAGCCTACCGACGACGCGTCCCCAGAGGCGCTCGCGGACACAGTGTTTCGCGAAGTGCTGCGTTTGGTGGGTGTGGACCAAGTCGCCCACAGCATTACTGCCGAGGCATTCGCGCAGGCGGGCGATCACGATCCGGCAGCGCTGGTCACCCTTGCCCGGAAACTGGCGGTGGAACATGTGCGGCACGCGCGGTTCCGGCAGGCGATGCTGTGGACCTTCATGTCCAATGGCATGGACGATTCGAACCCATTGGTCCGAGCACTGGCGGGAGCGGATAGACAGAAGTGGGACCGCGGTTTCGATGCTCTCGAGCCTCATGAGCGCGAATACCTTCTGCTGCAGTTCTGGGAAGGGCTTCCTGAAGTCGTGGCAGCGGACACGGTGTACCTCGGCAGGAAGCCGCAAAAGTCGGTAGCGAACACGATCAGTAAATTGGCGAGGTTTCTCGCCGCCGACAAGTCGTCCGCCAGTGCGGACATCGACGCACCAGAGGGTCCGGAGGACGCAAGCGCGAACCCTGTACCAGGCCTCCTGCCGATCGAGGAGTATCGGTTTCTCGGTGGGACAGCAGGCGTGGACATGCCGGACGACGTCGCCCTGGCCATTATCGAGAGAGCGTTGCCATCACTCGCCTCGGCGATGAAAGGAAATTACAATCTGAACATTCGCGTCGGCCAGTTCATGGTGCGCTTCGCCAAGTCCGGGGGCGACGGCATGGATACTCGTGTCGAGAAGGAATGGCGGGTGCTCGAACTGCTCGCGCGATATGGTGTCGGCGGCGGGCCACGGGTGTACGTACCACGGGTGTTCAAGGTGCTCGACGGCGTCGAACTGCCCGATGGCAGCCGCATCGATGGGGTCCAGATCCAAGGATTCGTGGACAATGCCGAACGGTTTGCCGATATGGCGAATGCTCCGGTCGACCAGTTGGTTGCCGCCATCCAGGAACTACACAGACAAATGCGTCCCATCCCACTGGGATCGGGCGACCCGGTAGACGGAGAACCTCAGGATGATCCCGGAGAATTCATACGTCAGCTGGTCGACGAACAGATGAAAATCCTCGAAGCCGCGCTCCCTGAGTTCGGTGCGATACTCGATGAGTTGGAAGTACCTCGGAATCCGTTCGAACCCGTCATCAAATTGTCGTGGTTCCTCGATTTCGTACGGAACCGCTTACTGCACACGGACCTGCATTTCGGTAACATTCTCTTCGAGAAAGTTTTCCTCACCGTCGAGGACGGCCGCATAACCGTTTTGGACTGGGAGCTGGCCCGACCTGGGCCCACCAGCTTCGACTGGGCCCGCCTCTATCACCTGGAAGGTGTTGGCCCGTCCGGCGGCTCTATATACATCATCCTTCTGCAGATCCAGCGAATAATCCACGACATCATCCGACTGACGCGCGCGGCGGCTTTCGGGCTCCTCACACCGGGACAGATTCAGTTCGCCCATACCAAATTGAAGCAGGCTTTCATGACAGCCCGCGCAGAGTGGGGACACTCGCAAGGCCTTCCCGCCGCACCAATCGGTGACGCGATCGGCGTGTACGACCCGCCCCCAGCACAATGGACCGCCCCGACTGTTCAACCGGCGACAAGAGCAGAGCGTGCCGAGCCTGCGACTGCCGAGCCGGAGACCGCTGGCGCTGCGTTTGCCTCCGCAAGAAACGAGGCTCCAGCGCCGACCACTACACCCGCAGCCCAAGTTGTCCCCACGACGCCATCGACAGTCGAGATCGCAATTCCGGATCTCAGTGCCACATTGACGCAACTCGAATCCTGGGCTGGTCGCCTTCCCGTTGACGAGGCCCGACAATTGATGACTGACCTGCGTGCCAGAATCACCGCCCACTTGGCGGCGTTCGACGGTGGCGAGCCGCAGCCGCAGTCCACAACCGAGGAGTTGGCACGCGCGGCACGCGCCCTGAACGTGCTGGTCGTCAAATTAACTCGTCGGCTCGCCTCGAATGCCCCCGGGCCGGTTTCCGACTACCCCTCGCTTTTCGAGGTCGCGCGGTACCTCGCGGATCACCTGCAGACGGCACAAGAGATCGCGGCCAGCGCGAACGCGGTGCGGGACAGCGTAGGGGCCATGATCCCTCATCCCACGGATCCCCACTATGTGACCGAACTGCACGCCCTGCCATCGATACTCGGACGAAACGCTCAGTTCGTCGAGCGGGCAGTGGCGGCTGTCCCCTGGGACGAAGAATCCGCCTTGACCGGAGATTCCGATCTCGCGGAAACGCATCGGGGACCGGTGGCTGCGGCTCACGCCCGAGTGGCATCCGACTGGCTGTGGAAGGAGATCCGGTCCTGGTCGGACGTTGCCGACGGCTACTTGGCGATGCGATGGAGGAATGGATTTTCCCCCGTGCTGATCCAAGCCTTGCGGTCGCTGCCCCAAAGTGCGACGGAATTCGCCCGCGCACGGCGCGGGTCGGCCCGAGATTTCGCCACCGCGGCCGAGCCATACTTGTCGGGCCGACTCGAAACCGCAACGTACTACCTTGTCAATACCAGCAACTACGCGGTCGGGCTCGATCTCATTCGTCAAGCCGATGAAGCGCTGGCCGAGATCGCTACCCACCTGTCATCGCACCAGGCGCCGCAGGATGCCTCGGCCGCAATACACCAGCTGCACATCGAACTCGATGAACTCTTCGAAGACCTGCCGGTCTATCTGCGTGCGGAGAGGATGAACCAGGTCACACTCGATTTACTCCTGGAAAACACACAAACCCGGGAGGCGATCGAACAGACCCTGACGCTACTGCGCCGGATGGGCACCCCACCGAACGCCGAGGATATGGATTCCGGAAGAGTCGATTGAACGCATAGATACCATCCCCGAACACAAGATCCGGATGCGGCCGCTCCACCTCTATCATTGCGGCATGTCTGGTCCGCGTATCGAGCGCCCGGATCTCCCCGAGTACATGAGCTGGGAGGAGCTGGAGCGACTCCCCCAGGAGATCGCCCAGCAGATCGAGCTGTGGAACGGACGTGTGGTGTGGGTGCGCCGCGGCCCTGCCGAGCATCAGACCTTCTCGAACCGTCTCTGGAGCACAATCGAACGCTGCGCGCGAAAGACCATGTCGGCGCATCCTGAGCACTGCTGGCGGGTGACCACCGAGACAAACGTCTTCCTCGGACGCAATGGCAAGTCCGATTTCTTGACACCCGACTTTCTCGTACATCGGTGCCTTGGATCGGCCTACCAGGATCTTCGAAGCGCTGACGTCGTGCTGGTCGGGGAGGTCCTGTCTCCTTCCAACACGCAGACCGATATCGAGGCGAAGAAAGGCCGCTACGCGGGTGCTGGGATTCCCTGGTACTGGGAAGTGCATCTGGACCGCGAAGTCAGCGCCATCGCAACGGTCCGCGCCTACGGCCTCGACATCGGGCACGCCCAACTGCCGGACGGCGTCCACCCCCTGCGCCCGGCCAACTACATCCTGGCCAGCGAATGGACCCACGCGAACCCGGACGGTATCGCGATCGATGCCCCCTTCCCCATCGCGATCCCCTGGACCGAACTCGAATACTGACCGCGAGCTCGAACCACTTCGACCCGGACATCCAACAGCAGCACAAGATCACCATGCGCTGGTGTCGGCAAATAGCGCTGTTTGCCACCACCAGCGCATGGTGATCTTGGTCAACGAGGCAGTGGCGCTGGAGGTTCGGCATCGAGTCCGAGTACTCCGCAAGCCGAACTCACGACCTGTGACAGGTGAACCGGCGGCCGGTGAGGGTGGCAGGGAGTGGGCCGCGACGCGAGGTGCCGGATAGGTCATAGAAGGTTGCGCTCGCCGAGCCGGTGAACTCGTCGCCGTGCACGGTCAGGTCGAAGCGGACGATTCCCTTCTGCACCAGCGAGGGGTCCGCGCGGTCGACGGTGAATTCGAGGAAAGCGCCGGATACCGTTGCGCCGTCGGCTCTCCAGGTACCCATGCCGTTGCTGTCGCTGGTGGTGCGGTTGCCGTGGTCCGGATTCGATTGCGCCATGGTGCCGTCCGCGTGGAAGGTCATGACGTGGTAACCGAACGGCGCGCCGTCGGCAACCACTTCCCAGACGCCGACAATGCTCATTGGGGCCACTAATCCTTTCGCAACCCTGACCGATAGGGTTGTCGTCTCATCCGCAGAGTCCGGCGAGGAGTTCGATGCCGGGTTCGATCCGATGTTCGGGCACGGTGGCGAAGCTCAGCCGGATCGCGTTGCGTGGCGCACCGTCGGCGGCGAAGAAGGCGGATCCGGGTAGGAATGCCACTCCCCTGCTCAACGCCGGGGCAACCAACGCATCTGCATCGAAATCGTCTGGGCCCTCGACCCATACGAACATTCCGCCATCGGGTTCGGTCCAGCTGAATCCAGACGGCAAGTGTTTGTGCAACGCGGTCACAACCGTATCAAGTTTGGTCGCATAGGTTTCCACGAGCAGACTCAGATGCGCGGATCCCACTGGCGTGCTGAGGAATTCGGCGGCGATCGCCTGGTTGAAGGCAGAGGTCTGCATGTCGATGCCCTGTTTGAGGGCGAGTACGGGCTCGAGCAGGTCATCGGGCAGCACCGTGATGCCGATCCGCAATGCTGGCGCAAGGGTTTTCGACAACGAGGTGATGTAAGCGGTGCGGTCCGGCGCGAAGGACCACAGCGTCGGCACCGGCTCACCGCGGTATCGGAGGTCGGTGTACACATCGTCTTCTACGACCAGTGCCTCGTGCCGGGTGATCACCTCGGCGACCTGCGCGCGCCGGACCGCGGACATGGTCCGCCCGGTCGGGTTCTGGAAGGTCGGCAGCAGATAGACGAACGCCGGATCATGTTGTGCCAGTGCACTATCCAGTGCTTCCGGTAGGATGCCCTCCGCATCGGAGGCGACCTCGACCACCAGCGCGCCGTGGCTGCGGAACACCTTCACGGCCGGACCGTAGGTCGGGGTCTCCACCAGCACCACCCCGCCGGGATACAGCAGCGCCATGCAGATGTTGTGCAGTGCGCCGGATCCGCCGGTGGCGATGTGCACCCGCTCGGGCGAACATCCGATTCCCCGGCCGGACAACAGTATTCGCGCCTGTTCGAGCAGCGGTGGGAATCCCTGCGTGAGTCCGTACTGCAATGCAGTACTCCCGTACTTCGCGATCGCGGCCGCCGCCAGTGACGCCACCAGCTCCCCCGGCAGCAGCGCCGGATCCGGCGCGCCGACCGCGAACGAGATCACGTCCGGTCGGCGCGCCAATGTCGCGAACGCGTCGTCGATCGGTCCGCTGCGCATCGCCGTTTCGCGGCCGAGCGCGACACCGGCGCTCATACCCGAGCCAACTCCTGCCGCAGTCGCGCGGCCACTTCCATTGCCGCCGCATCGAATTCCGGCGTCAACACCAGATCGTCGCTGAACAGCGGATCGGTGCGCACATCCACCGCCAGCAAACCGTCGGTGTCGCTGAGATTCACCGCCACATGCACCACCCCCTCCGGGATGTACAGGAATTCGCCCGGTCCGTGCACGTACGGCTCCAATTCCGGACCTATCAGGGTTACCGCGCGCCCGGTCACGCAGAACACGATGGTTTCACTGCGCGCGTGTAGGTGGGCCCGCGCCACCTTTCCCGGCGCCATATTCACCATGGCCGCCGAAATCCCTTCGGCACCACAAGTATCCCTGGTTATGCAGGGCAGCAGATGCTGCTCCTGTGGTCCGACGACCTCCGCGACGTCGGCTGCGGCAACAACTCGTACGACCTTGGCAGTATTTCCCATTCGGCAATCCCAGATATCGTTAGAACAGGGTAAATTCATGTCTTCGCACGCAACTGGTCGAGCTCCGCGCGGACTTCAGCGATCTCGGTGCGCATGGGCCGATACACCAATGCGACACCGACGTCGGATTCGGGACCATCGCACTGTTCGACCGCGGGCGGAGGGTGAAGCGGTGGGACGTCAATGGATGATCCTCTATTCGGCGAGCTTCGATCGCGCTGGATATGACCGAAGGCTCGGCAATTGGCAGGCTATGGCACATGCCCACCGCGAACATCCGCCGCACCGGACCGAAATATCCGCATTATTCGTTCGCCGTATCGGCCCTCGCACCGCGCCTGTTCGAGCTCGATGACCGGCCGCGACGGTCCCGACTCGGCGGGACGACGAACCCCCGGGCACAGATGCGGATATTCCCGCCCGAAATGGCGGATGATCCAGCTCCCCCGCTGGCCTAGTGTCCAAAATGCGACCGCCCGGCCTGTATGAAACCGGCCGGGCACAGAGCATTCGAACGCAGAGGGATCGAGTATGCGGTTGATCGTGGTCGACGACAACGACGATGCGGGCGACGCACTGGTGCACAAGTTGCGCCTGCGTGGGCACCAGGCCGATCGCAAACGCCGGGGCTCGGACCTGCTGGTTACCCACCATCGCTATCACGCGGTCATCCTCGACCTCGAGCTGCCGGATATGTCCGGGCTGACGGCGCTGCGCAAGCTGCGCGAGGTCAGCTCTGTGCCGGTGGTCGTGCTCACCGCGGATACCGATGAGCGCTCGGTGGTGCGCGCCTTGCGCAGCGGCGCCGACGACTATCTGGTGAAGCCAACGCGGGTGGCGGAGTTGGCGGCTCGGCTGTACGCGATCACCCGACGGCTTCCCGTGCCCGCCGTCCCCACCCCGACGACCACGGTCGTCGCCGGCGATGTTCGGGTGGATCTGGAGGCCGGGACGGTTGAGGTCGCCGGTCGACAGGTGCAGCTGACCCGGGTCGAATTCGCGGTGTTACGGGCGCTGGTCGAGCAGCCGGGTACGGCCGTCAGCCGTGAGCAGCTACTCGACCGCATCTGGGGCGATGCGTTCGTCGCGGTATCGCATGCGCTGTACGTGCACGTCAACGCGCTGCGCACCAAGTTGGACCGGCCAGGATTGATTACCACCATCCACAGCTACGGCTACCGGTGGAATCCTGGTGCCGCCATAGCGAATTCGGTCGCTGTCGAAGAGTCGATGACGGTGGGTGCTCTGGCGAGCCGCACCGCCTGACCGCAGCAGGTCTCGCCGGTCGCGGCCATCGCGGCATCAGACTCGACCAACTGACTGATCACCGCACCGGCGACGCCGACCAGCACCGCACCGGACTCACCCACCGACCGGCCACGCACCAGCGATCCCGACGACGGCGGCACCATGTTCGATCACCCCACCAATCACCACATGGCGATCCCGACTACCAAGGCATCAGTCTCTCGACCAATCACCGCACCGGCGATTCCGACTACCTCGGTATCAGCCACGCGGAAAGTACCGGCCCATGAGAAGCAAAGCGCCGCAGATCAATAGGGCAAGACGACCACTACGGCGTTGGACTCGATCACCCCGTCGAGTCACCCCCGCACCGGCGACTGCGAGCGCCGAGGCACCAGACTCAACCACCTGAAGTCACCGCATCGGCGAACACGGCATCAGACTCAGTGACCGAATATCACCGCACCGGCGATTCCGACCACCGAGGCATCAGACTCGCGGCAATTACCGCACCCGTGAGCAACAGTGCACCACAGATCAACAGCGCAATGCGGAAACCACTGCCGAACGCCGCGCCATCGGTGAGCCGCGCGCCGGAAATCCCGACGACCCCCGGTAGCGCGGCGACGGCGAGCAACTGCGCGGTGCGGGCGACGGCATTGTTCACTCCGGAGGCGATCCCGGAATCCGCTGCGGGCACCGCCGCGAATACCGCACCCGTCAGCGGAGCCACGAACACCGCCAATCCGACACCGAGCATGACGGTCCCCGGAAACACGGCGCTGAGATACATTGCGCGCGAGCCGATCCCGGCCAGCAGAACCGCACCGCACGCCGCGAGCGCAGGCCCGAGGATCATCGGGATCCGTGCGCCGTGCCGCTGCGCCCAGCGACCCGCCGAAGCGGACGACACCAGCATGATCCCGGTAATCGGCACCGTCGCCAAGCCTGCCGCCAGCGGCGAATACCCCGCGACCACTTGCAATTCCAGCGGCAGCAGGAAGTACACGCCGCCGAGACCCGCATATACGGCAGCTGTGACCAAGTTGGCCGCGGTGAACACACGCGAGGTGAACAGTGCGGGCGGCAGCAGCGGATGATCACCGCGCAGCTCAATCCACGCGAATAACCCGAGCAGTGCCACGCCGAGCAGCGCCATCCATCCTCGCCCGCCGATGAACCCATACGTCAGCGCACCCAGCCCGGCCACGGCGGTCGCCGCACCCGGCAGATCGAGCGGCCGCGCATCCGCATCCCGCGATTCCGGAAGGTAGCGCACCGCTACGACGGCGACTGCCACGGCGAACGGCACGTTGATGAGAAATACCGAGCGCCACCCGGCCAGCTCCGTCAGCCAGCCCCCGACAATCGGTCCGACCGCCTCGATAACGCCGATGAGCCCCGCCCACAAGCCGATTGCCGCACCATGGTCGCGCCGATCGATCGAGGCCGAGATCAATGCCAGGCTGCCCGGAGTTATCAGCGCACCCGCGATCCCCTGCACCACGCGCGCCGCTACCAGCATTTCCATCGAGGACGCGACACTGCACAACAGCGATGTCAGCGCGAACCCGACACTGCCCCAGACGAATACCGTGCGCCGCCCGAGCCGATCCCCCAGTGCTCCGCCCACCAGTATCAGCGACGCCAAAGCCAGCGTGTAACCACCGACCACCCACTGCAGGTCGGCCACATTGTCGCCGAGACTCGAACCGATCCGCGGCACAGCGATATTGACGACCGACGCGTCGAGCACCACTACCGCCGAACCGAGCACCGCCGCGGCGACAATCCAACGTCCGGTAACCGAACGCAGGCGCGGCGGTGCGGGCGCGGCCCGGTTCGGTGCGACGAGATCGCTCATCCTCTGCGCGCGAGAACAAGGGCGAACCGATCATCGGAGTCGGTCCACGAATACTGCATCTGGAAGCCGCAGGTTTCGAGCTCCCGACGAAACTCGGTCAGCCGGAACTTCGCCGAGATTTCGGTGCGCAGTTGCTCGCCCGCCGCGAAGTCGACAACAAGATCCAATTCGGCGATCGTGACCGACATATCGGCCGTGGCCTCGAGCCGCATCTCGATCCACTCGTTGTCGGGATCCCATACCGCGATATGCGCGAAGCGGTCGGGCTCGAAATCGGCACCGAGCCGCTGGTTCACCACATGCAGGATGTTCCGGTTGAACTCGGCCGTCACGCCAGCGGCATCGTCGTATGCGGGGACCACGACGGCGGGGTCGACCACCAATCCGACTCCGAGCAGCAGTTGTTCGCCCGGCTCGGTCACCTCATGGACGCAACGGTAGAACTCGGCGCGCTCCTCGGGGACCAGGTTGCCGAGCGTACCGCCGAGCAGCGCGATGATCCGCCGGTCACCCCGTGGCAGCGTATGCAGCATGCTGGTGAAGTCGCTGACCACCCCGTGTACCGCGAGTTCGGGATACTCCTGGTGTATCCAGGTTACCGCGGCGCGCAGCGCGGATTCGGAAACATCCTGCGGCAGATATGATTTCAAGGATCCGTGCGCGCCCAACGCGGTCAACAACAGCCGTGTCTTCTCCGATGAACCGGAGCCGAGTTCGATCAGTTCCCCGGCATCGGTCGCCACCGACGCGATCGCGTCGGCGGAGCTGCGAAGCAGTGCGCGCTCGGTGCGGGTGGGGTAATACTCGGGCAGCTCGGTAATCGCTTCGAACAGTTTGCTGCCCCGTGCGTCATAGAACCATTTGGACGGCAACCACTTTCGGCTCCCGGTCAGTCCCCGCAGGACGTCGGCACGCAGTGCGGCCGCGAGATCGTCCTCGGTGAGTTGGATATCGATACTGACGTGAGGCCGCACGGGCTTACTCCGATCGATGCTGAATCGCCGACGCAGGATCAGATGTGGACTACAAACCTCGCGGTCCACTTCTCCGACAACGGAATTGTTGACGCAGCCACCACACCCCCGCCAACCGGCGAATCGCACATTTACATCGGCTTAAGCTTGGCCATGCGCTGCGGATCAATGCCGAGCTCGGAGAGGTTCATGGCCATCTTCTGGTGCACCGCGGGAATCCAATCCAGCGCGCGCAACACCGTATTGCGCACGCCGCGCAAGGGTGCGCTGCCGACGGTCGCGACCCGAGTCATCTTGTCGGTGAAGGCGACGACGTTCTCGGCGACCGGTCGCCGTTCGGTTTCATAAGCATCCAGTACACCGTCATCGGCACCGTCGCGGATGACCGCGGCGAGCTTGGCGGCCAGATTCAGCCCGTCCTGTAGCCCCGTGTTCATGCCCTGTCCTCCGGCCGGACTGTGCACGTGCGCGGCGTCACCAGCGAGGAAGATCCGACCGGCGCGGTAGCGCTCGGCCAAGCGGTGGTGCACACGGAAACGGGAACTCCAGACGATTTTCTCGACGGTGGCCGGATTCCGCTGCGGGCCCCGGGTACTCAGCAGGTGTTGCACGTGGACATGGTCGGGCTGCGGCGGGGCATCGTCCACGGTGGCCACAATGCGGTGCCGTCCGCCCGGCAGTGGTGCGATGACCGTGACGCCTTCCGGAGAGAAGTACAGCCGGATCTCCGCATCCGGCACATCACCACCCAGCACCGCGTCGGCCAGGACGAATGATTGTGCGTAGGTGTCCCCTTCGAAGGCGATACCGGCCTGCTCGCGGACCAGACTGTGCATCCCGTCGGCACCGACGACATAGCGTGCCCGAATCACTTCGCCTGCGGCCGTGGTCGCGGTGACACCGTCGGGATCCTGGACCAACGACGTCAGCTCACACGGCCGCGTGACCCGGGTGCCGGTGGCCTCCAGTCGCTCCACCAGGATCTGCTCGGTGCTGTCCTGTGGGATCAGCAGCGTATAGGGATAGTCGGTGGGCAGATCGTCGAAGCCGACATGCAGCAGCACCCGGTCGCGTTCGCGAACGGTCGCCTGCGCCACGATGATTCCGCGCGCGATCATTTTCTCGGTGACGTCCAACTCGGTGAGCACCTCGAGCGTGCGGGCGTGCACGACGGCGGCTCGCGAGGTGTTGTCGCCCGCGGCCTGTTTGTCGATGAGGACGACCGGGACGCCCTTGTCCGCGAGGGATGCGGTCAGCGCCATGCCGACCGGTCCGGCGCCGACAACGAGCACATCTGTCTCAGTGGGAATGTTCATGCAGGTGACGCTACGGACGAGCACACCGTGGCCGCGTCTGTCGAATGACTGTAGTAGCCGGCATGATTCCCCCGGATGGCTACCTCATGATGACCGTGCACGCGTTAGCTGGGGGCTTTTCGCTCTGCGCGACTACTAGGTCATGGAGTACCTGGCGAGTTCGGCACGAGAGGCTATGCCCAGCTTGGGAAACGCCTTGTACAGGTGATAGCCGACGGTGCGCGCGCTCAGGAACAGCTGCGTGCCGATTTCCCGGTTGGTCGCCCCGGTCGCGGCCAGTCGAACCACCTGAAGTTCCTGTGGCGTAAGCGAAGCCAGCGGATCCGACTCCCGGTTCTGGTCCGATATCGAGATCCCCGTCGCCCGCAATTCCGCAGCCGCACGATCGGACCACGGTACCGCGCCGAGCAGATCGAATGTCGCCATCGCGGCCTGCAACTGCGTCCGCGCCTCGACACGCCGGTTGTGGCGGCGCAGCCATTCGCCGTACATCAATTCGGTTCGCGCCTGTTCGAAGGGCTGATCGCCACGCGCGTGCAGGTCAAGGGCGCGCTCGTAGAGATCCGCCGCATCGCCATCGGTCAGCAGAGCATGACAGCGATGCAGGACCGCGAGCGCCCATGGCTGGCCGATTGCCTTGGCCCAGTTGGCGAACCGGGTAAGCGCCTGCTGCGCGCGCTGGGGATCACCGGTGCGGACGGCGGCCTCGACATAGTCCGGATAGGCGTAGCGCCAAACGAATGCGTGCCTGCCCGGACCTGCCGCCGCCTTGTCGAGGCGGTCCAGCACCTGCGCATACCGGCCGTAACCGGAATCGAGCGCGGCAAGGGCGTAGGTGGCCCAGGCCAAGCCGGTCATCCACATCCCGCCCTCCTCGATCGCTTCCGCCGCGAGGGCCGCGCTTTCCTGGTCGGCACCCGCCACTCCCGCCAACCAGGCGGCGATCCCGGCCAGGTAGTACTTCCAATAGTGCTGGCCGATGTCCTCGGCGAGCCGCCGTCCCTCGGCCGCGGTGGCCCGCGCTGCGCGATGTCGGCCGGTCGCGAGTTCGGCGATCGCGAGCATCATCATGGCCTGTGGCATCCGTCCGATCCGCCCTGCGCTGCGGCAGGCCTCGACCAGCCGCGTCGCGTCCCGGTACATCCCATCCACATCGCCGCGTGCGAAGCCGAGATAGGCGGCGACGACATGCAGGTCTATCGGCAGATCTTCGACATCACCGAGATGGTGCGGGGCGATATTGACTGCCAGCCGATCGCCCTCCAGCAGCAGACGGATATCGCGGGCGAGCGCGTGGATCGCGTGCTGCGGCCCGCATACCCGGGCTGCGAGTTCTTCAGTGCGGCGGGCCAATACGAGTTGGTCCGGATGCGGGCGGCTGGACCAGGCATAGATCGCGGCCCAGCCGAGCATCGCCCAAACCTGGTGATCCCGTGCGGCGGCGAGAGCGAGCACACCGTCGTGCAGCAGGCGCGTGGCCTCGAGCGGATGCCCCGCCTCGAAGGCAAGACCGGCGCGCACCCTGGCGAGTTCCGCGGCGATCGATGACTCGATGGGCGGCGCTTCGGAGCGCCCGCGGGCCGCCAAATCAGTTGCCCGCTGGGCCAATTCGGTTGCCCGCTGCGGCAGCCCCGCCTCATAAGCAGCGGTGGCCGCGATTGTCCAGCGCCGTGCCTTGTCCGCAGCGGCAGGCGACAACTCGGCGGCACGGGCATAACCGGTGCTCACCGCGATCTGCCCACCGCGCCGCCGCGCCCGCACCGCGGCCTGCTCCAATTGCGCGGCCACCGCCTCATCCGGCAGAGCGGTCACCGCGGCCAGATGCCAAGCCTTGCGATCGTCGTCGACGGCACCGGCCAATGCGCGATGCGCCGCGACCCGCTCGGCGACATCGCACGCCAGCCGTGCCGCGGTGCGGATAAGTGGGTGGCGGAATTCGATTCCCGATGCGGTAACCCGAACCAGCCCGACCTGTTCGGCCGGCGCGAAATCCGTCAGCGCCGCACCGAGCGCCGCCAGCGCGCGGGTCACCGGCTCGATGAGTCCGCTGTCATCCAAGGCGGCGACCAACAGACAGCATCGCGAAGCCGACGGCAATGCCTGGATCTGTTCACGAAATCCGGTCAGCACCCGGCTCGACGGCGGCTCGGATCCACCCAGCGAATACGCGAGCGGGGTGCTGTCTCCAGCACGCTGCCCGGGCGTCAGCGTGCGCGGAATCTCCAGCAGGGCAAGCGGATTACCGCGGGACTCGGCGATGACATGGTGGCGCGCGGACGGCGCGACGGTGGCATCGACGAGCTGTTCGGCGGCCGCGTGATCCAGTCCCGCCAAATTCAGCTCGGGCACACCGGGTGCGAGAAAGGGACGTTCCTCGTCGCGGGCGGCGAAGATCAGCGTCACCGGTTCGCTGTGCAGTCGGCGCACCGCGAACAGCAATGCGTCGGCCGATTCCTGATCGAGCCAGTGCGCGTCATCGATCAGACACAGCAGCGGTCCGTCCATCGAGAGTTCGGTGAGCAGGCTCAAGATGGCCAGGCCGATCAAGAAGCGGTCCGCCGGTGTCGCAGAACCGAATCCCAATGCCGCCAGCAGAGCATCGGATTGCTGGCGCGGCAACTGCGAGACCGTCTCCAGGACCGGGCTCAACAGCACATGCAGTGCGGCATAGGGCAATTCCGTTTCGGACTCGATCCCGGTGACCCGCAGCAGTCGAGCATCCGCCGACTCGGCGTATTCCAGCAGCGCGGACTTGCCGATGCCCGCTTCACCCCGCACGACAAGGGCGCCCGGCTGCCCCGACACGGCGGCGGCGAGCAGCTCATCGAGCCTGCGCTGCTCCACCATCCGGCCGTATAGCATCCACCCGCTCCTGCACCTTGCACACCATCGATCAGAAGCGCACCTTAACAATTCCGAGTGGCGGTGGGTGGGGTCCAGTTCCAGAGACGGGCGGCCTTGCGTGCGGCGACCCCACCGGCAAGCCGCGTGAGCCGGGTCAGCAGTCCGTAGACGAGCGGACTGGTGGACAGGCTGATGCGCGGATCCTGTCGGGCCATCCGCTGCACCCGCTGGCTGCGCGGGCGGCGTTGCCCGGCTCGCCCCGATCGCCGACTTCGAGCAAGGTGTTCGCATGGAATTACAGCGAACCGCCGGGACGCCGTTCGTGCCGGACGACGTGTCCGATGTGATGGTCGTTGCCGGGCCGGCGCGGTCGTACCGGAACAACGTGCACGAGGAGATCAAGCTGGTTCAGGTGACCGGTTCCGGATTCACGGTCCGCAGACGTGGTGCCGTCCATCGGGCGGCGCCAGGTGAGCTGATCGCGCTGCATGCCGATGACGCCCACAGCGGAGCACCCGAGGATCTCGACGCGGCGAGCTGGCGCATGATGTGCCTGTCGCCGTCCTTGATCGCCGAGGTCATGCCGTCGGCCATGCGGTTCGGGGATGTCGTCATCGGTGATCGCGTCCTGGCGAACCATTTTCGGTCGCTGCATATGCTGCTGCACGGTGGCCGTATCGGTTCCGCGCTGAGCCGCGAGGGCGGCCTGCTGGACTTCGTCGCCGCGTTGGCGCTGCGCTCGGACCGTGTCGCGGTTCCCGGATCGGGTGCCCTCGGCCGGATCCCGGAAATCGTTCGGGACTATCTGCGCGAGAATATCTCTCGCAATGTGACGCTGGACGAGCTCAGCTGCGTGACGGGCGCAGGCAAGTATCAACTCGTCCGGGTCTGCACGGCGCATTTCGGTCTTCCGCCGCACAAACTGCATGTGCGCCTGCGCCTGGACCACGCCAGATGGATGCTGCGCCGGGGTATGGATATCGCCGAAATCGCCTACGCGACAGGCTTTCACGATCAGCCGCACCTGACGCGGGTGTTCAGCGCAGCCTACGGCACCACACCGGCGAGCTACCGGTCGAGCTTCCAGGGCACTGTGCGGCGGAGCTGGACTTCGAGTGCCGCGCAAGAACGTACAAGACCGCACGGGCCTAGTGCGCCTACCGTCTTTGTCCGGTCATAAGAGAGGGATAACCATGACACGGATCGAAAAGATCGAGTTCTCCAGTGACGGACATCGTCTGGTGGGCGATCTGCATTTGCCCCAACCCGGCACCGAGCGTGGCGCGGTGGTGCTGACCGGACCGTTTTCCGGTGTGCGCGAACAAGTCACGGGCTACTACGCGCAACGGTTCGCCCAGCGCGGCTATCTCGCTTTGTCGTTCGACCACCGCAACTGGGGCGATAGCGACGGGCTGCCGCGCCAGCACGAGGATGCCACGGCCAAGGTGTCCGATCTGCGACACGCGGTGAGTTTCTTGGCCGCACGGCCGGAGGTCGACGCCGACAAGATCGCCGTGTGCGGAGTGTGCCTTGGCGGGATCTACGCGACGCAACTCGCGGCATTCGACCCGAGAATCAAGGCCGTCGCGCTGGTTGCCGCCGCGTACAACAATCCGACGCTGATCCGAAATCGCTTCGGCGCGGACAATTTCGCCGCGCTGATGGACCAGTTCGCGCAGATCACACAGCGTCAATCCGACTCCGGCGCAGTCGAGTACTGGCCTGCGGTCAATCCGGAAGGGATGCCCGCGGGAAATCCCGGACCCGAACCATTCGAGTACTACGGCACCGACCGCGGTGCGCGCCCCGGCTGGGAAAACCGCTGCACCGCAATGTCGGTGCTACAGGAGCTGACCCTGGACGTGGATGCATACCTGCCGCTGCTCACCACGCCGCTGCTGATCGTGCACGGCCGCGGCGATCAGGCGATCCCGGTCGGCGATGCCGAAGCCGCCTACGCGAAAGCCCCCGAACCCAAGCAACTACTGGTGCTGGATACCACCAACCACATCGACCTCTACGACGACGACACCTACGTATTGCCCGCCATCGACCGAGCCGTCGCCCACTTCGACCAAAACCTCTGACGCACTACCGCCCGCTGCAACCCGAGCCGCGAGGTATTCCTCGGCGAAAACCCGAGCCGACTAGCTGGACAGATGATCACCATGTCACCCAGGAGGGGCGCTCTCGGGCTATGCCGCCGAAGGTGGGACTATCTCGCTAACGGTGTTTCCGGCGGTTTCTCTCAGTAGGTTTGGGCGTCGGGCCAGCGGTCGGCGAAGGTGATCGCGAACGCGTTGACCGCGGGCTTCCAGCGCATGGTCCATCGTGCCCGACCGGCGCCGGTCGGGTCCAGGGACCGGGTGACCAGATACAGGCATTTCAGGGCGGCTTGCTCGGTGGGGAAATGCCCGCGGGCTTTGATCGCGCGCCGGTAGCGGGCGTTCAACGACTCGATCGCGTTCGTCGAGCAGATCACCCGTCGTATCTCGACGTCATAGTCGAGGAACGGAATGAATTCCTCCCACGCATTCTCCCAAAGCCGCACTATCGCAGCGTATTTCGTGCCCCACTTCTCGGTGAGTTCATCGAGCGCTGCCCGTGCCGCGGCGGCGTTGACGGCGGTGTAGATCGGTTTCACATCACGACGCAACGCGTCCCAATGCTGACGGCCGGCCAGCCGGAAAGTGTTGCGGATCAAATGGATGACACAGGTCTGGACCGTAGCCAGCGGCCACACGTTGCCCACCGCGTCCGGCAAACCTTTCAACCCGTCACAGACCAGGAAGAACACATCTTTGCAGCCGCGGTTACGGATATCGGTCAACACACTCAGCCAGAACTTCGCGCCCTCACCACCGGTGCCGGCCCACAAACCCAGGATGTCCTTCTCACCGTTGACCGTGACACCGATCGCGGCATAGATCGGACGGTTGGCGACCTGACCATCCCGGACCTTCACCACGATCGCGTCGATGAAGATAGCGGCATACACCGCGTCCAAGGGCCGGTTGGCCCAATCGGCCATCTCGGCGATCACCTTGTCGGTGATCCGAGACACCGTCTCCTTCGACACCGACGCCCCATAGATCTCAGCGAAATGCGCCGAAATCTCCCCAGTGGTAAGCCCTTTCGCATACAGCGACAGCACGATCTCATCCACCCCGGTCAACCGGCGCTGGCGTTTCTTGACGATCTGCGGCTCGAAACTACCCTCCCGATCGCGGGGCACCTCGATCTGCACCTGACCCGTCGCCTCGGTCAACACCGTCTTGGCGCGAGTCCCGTTGCGCACGTTGGCCGATTCGCGCTCGGTCGGGGCTTGGCCCTTGTCGAAACCGAGATGCTCGGTCATCTCCTCGTTCAACGCCGTTTCCAGGACGGTCTTAGTGAACTGTTTGAGCAACCCGTTCGGCCCGGTCAGCGATAACCCTTGCTCCTTGGCCATCCGGACCAGCTCCTGGGCGGCGAGCTCCTCGGCCGAAGCCTCCACCGGCTTCTTCTTCCTCGTCACGGCATCAAGTGTCGTCATCACGGCACCTTCCCGCTGAACATCGCTCAGCGAATCAGGCCGGAAACACCCTTAAATCCACAGTCCCCCGAAGGTGCATGGTGATCGCCTGACCAGCTGGGTTGGGGTTATGTCGGATGGGAGGGGGTGGGAGGATTTGGGGTATGGAGGATTCTTTTGGGGGGCGGCGTCCGACGAGTCATGAGCGGATGACGGGGGTGCCTTGGGATGCGTCGTATGAGGATGGGCCTGCGCCTTGGGATGTGGGCGGGCCGCAGCAGGCGATAGTGCGGTTGGGGGCCGGCGGCGGATTCGCGGGGGCGGTGCTCGATGCGGGGTGCGGGAGTGGGGAGAATGCGCTGTACCTTGCGGCGCTGGGGTTTTCGGTGCTAGGCGTCGATGTGGCGGAGACGGCATTGGCGACGGCACGGGCGCAGGCCGTCGAACGCGGGCTGGACGTCGAGTTCGTCGCGGCCGACGCATTGCAACTGGAGCGGTTGGGGCGCAAGTTCGAGACGGTGCTGGATTGCGGACTGTTCCACACCTTAGACGGTGACGAGCGGCGGGGATATGTGGCGAGCCTGGCCACGGTGACCGAGCGCGGTGGCACGCTGTATGTGTTGTGCTTCAGTGACGAGGGTCCCGATACCGGCCCGCACCCCGTCAGCAGGGAAGACCTCGAGACGGCATTCGAATCCGGCGGTGGATGGAATATCACGGCCCTCGAACCGGACCGGATCGAGACGAGATATCACGACGCCGGCGCACCTGCCTGGCTCGCCACGGTCAAACGGATCTAATGCCTCGCAGGCAGGTTGCGCACCGCGCGCCTTCCCTCGCAGCGCGAGTGAATAAGCATGCGCGGCAAGCAATCTGGCGCGCGGCACGCGGTCTGGTACACGGCACGTGATCTGGCGCACGGCACGCGATCTGGCGCGCGACACGTGATCTGGCGCACGACACGCGGTTTGGCGCACGGCACGCGATCTGGTACGCGACACGTGATCCGGCGCACGACACGCGATCTGGCGCACGACACGCGGTTTGGCGCACGGCACCCGATCTGGTACACGGCACGTGGTGATCTGGTACGCGACACGTGGTGATCTGGCGCGCGACACGTGATCCGGCGCACGGCACGCGATCCAGCGCACGGCACGCGATCCAGCGCACGGCACCCGATCTGGTACACGGCACCTGGTGATCTGGTACGCGACACGTGGTGATCTGGCGCGACACGTGGTGATCCGGCGCGCGGCACGCGATCCAGCGCACGGCACGCGATCCAGCGCACGACACACGATCCGGCGCACGACACACGATCCGGCGCACGGAAGCGAGCTGAGTGCGGCTCCGGGGCGGCATTACTTCCCGGACAGTGCCGCCGCGATCTCGCGGCGTGATCCGACGCCGAGCTTGGCCAGGATATTCGATACATGCGACTGAATTGTCCGGCGCGACAGGAACATCTGCGCGGCGATATCGGAGTTCGAGAAGCCTTCGGCTACCAAGGCGGCGACCTTGCGTTCGGTATCGGTCAAGGAGGCCCGTCCAGACTTGGGACGGTTGCGGGGTCCGCGGACGCCGCGTCGAATTCCGTACGGGCGCATACGCGCGACCGCACGAGCGGTATCCCAGGAGGCGCCGAGTCCGGTGTAGAGCTCGATCGCGGCATCCAGGGCGGCGCGGGCATCAGAGCCGTGCCCGACCGCGGCGAACAGTACGGCGGCGTTCTCGTATGCCTGTGCCTCGTAGAGCGGTCGCCCCGCCTTCCGGAATTCGGCGGCGGCGCTGCGCACGGTCGCGGGGTCGCGCTCGGCGACACCGCGGCACAGCAGCGCGGTACCGGTTCGGGACGCCGTGGGTTGACGCCGTGCCAGCTCGGCTGATGCCGTCACCATCGAACGCGCCGCCTTCTCGTCACCGACATCGGCGGCGAGGCGGGCGATGTCGGGGAAGATGTAGTACAGCGTGGCCCCGGTCAGACCGCCCGCGAGCCGCTCGTGTGCGTCGACGAGGAGATCCAGCGCGCCGCGCGGGTCACCGCGGGTCTCGAGCATGAGGGCCTTGATCCACGGGTAGAACTGGCCGTAGCTACTGCTGCCCAGTTGGTCATCGGGTGCCGGGATGGTGTCCGGATCCGGCAGAAAGGTGCCGCGGTGGATGCCGATCAGCGCGGACAGGCTCTGCAGGATCGTGGTGTAGCCGAGGGCATCGGGCACCGACTGGCCCGAAGTGCATTCGACGAGCGCATCGTCCCAGCGTCCGTCCAATAGGTAGAGCCGCGCCTTGGCGACCACATTCGCCCCCAGAAAGACACCGTGGATCCGGCGATTGTGTCCGATGGCCTTGTGTAGCACCGCTTCCGCGTCGGCGAGTCGATCGAGCTCGATCAAGCAGTGGGCGTTGAGAATGTAGGGATCGAACTGGTCGGAGCCGAACCCGCTGTTGGAAACGGCCAGGATGCGGCTGCTCAATTCCAGCGCCTCGTCTTGATAGCCCAGGGTGTGGCGCACAGCCCCTATGGTCAACAGTCCGTATCCGGTCACGAGCGGATTGTCGGTGGCATCCCCGATCGCCAGCGCCCGCTTACCCGCCGCCTCCGCCGCATCGAATCGACCGAGGAAGAGGTTATCCAGTCCGCTCATCCCGCAGAACCGGCCCGCGTCCGCATCCGTGAGATTCGGGGTGGCCAGGGCCTTCTCGGCGATCGCGACCACTTCGCGCAGATCGCCCCGCGCGTGGCAGGCTTGCATCAGCAACCATTGCAGTTCGATATCGTCCGGTCGGTTCAGCAGCGCCGTGCGCACGAGAGCTTCGGCCTCGACCGCGCGACCGCTCCACAGCAGCGCTTGGGCGTGCAGTCGCAGCAGTACCGGACGCACGCCGAGGTCCGCCGTGCCCGCGGCGCGCTGCAACAGCCCCACCGCGATCTCGGGTGCGCGCACGATCAGCTTGTCGGCCGTCGCGACCAGCCAGTCCAGTGTCGGGGTGTCGAGTTCGTTCTCTCCCGCCAGCAAGTAGTAGGCGATCCGTTCGATGGGTGCGTCGGTGGCCAGCAGGATCTGCCCGGCCCGGCGCAGCAATCCCGCACGCAGCGAATCGGGCAGCTGATCGGCGAGTACCTGACGGATCAGGTCGTGGCGGAAAACCAACTCCGAATCGGCGCGGGTGAGCAATCCACCGTCGGTCGCCTCGGTGACCACATTCCAGATCTCGAGGATCGGACTGTCCAGTACCGCAGCCAATTCCGCGACGTACACGGTCGGCCCGAGTGCGGCGGCCATCGGAAGAACCTGGCGCGCCGACCGGGACAGGAACTCCAGCCGCTGCGTGATCGCCCCCGCCAACGACGCGGAGGGACCATCGGCCAGGTCGGTCGGATCAGCGGTATCGGCGACCACCGTGATCGCCTCGTCACGCAACAGCGAGGCCACCAATTCCGTGATGTAGAGCGGATTTCCGCCCGCACCGACCACCTGCCGCATCAAACCCGGCCCCGGAGCCGCACCGACCATATGCCGAACCAGTTCCGCCGCCGCCGGTTCCGGCAGCGCGCCGAGTCGAATCATCGGCGCACGGCGTTCCACCAGTTCGGCCGTCAAAGCGACAAATCCGGTGTCCCGCGGCAGCGGACGCGCTGCCAGCACCAACAGCAGCGGCAGAACGCCGACGACCCCGCACAGCCGGTTCAGCACCGCCAGACTCTGCCGATCGGCCCAATGCACATCGTCGATGATCAACGCGACCGGACCTGCGGCACACCAGGTATCGACCAGATCCAGGATCGCCTCGGTGATCGCGAACTCGTGCGTCGCCGCCCCGTCACCGGCCCGATCCCCACTGCGCAGCAGCGCACGCACCGGATCCGAACCCCGATCACTGTCCAGCCACGAACACACCGCCGCGAACGGCACCTGCCGCTGCAACTCCTTCGCGGCTCCGCGGCGCACACTCAGGCCATCGGCCGTGAATCGATCAACAGCCGCATCCAGTAGCGCGGTCTTACCGATACCCGGCTCGCCCTCGACGAGCACCACCGTCCCCTCTCCCGCGACGGCGCGCCGACCTAGCGAAACCGCACGCTCGACCTCGGCATCGCGACCGACGAACACGGAGGTAAGGGGACCCTGCACGCAGAGGATCCTATGCTTCTGCGCGCCGTTGTGCAGAATGCACATCCCCCGCTCAGCGCAATATCTCGCCGTCCGGTGCGGATATTCCCACCCGCTATGACGGATGTTCCCGAAACGGGGCTGCCCTAGGGTTCGCCGATGACGGCCGCCCGCAACCCGGAACCGGCCGGGTACAGCGCATCCGATCGGCCGCCGACCAGAGGAGAACCGATGCAGTCCGAGGCACCTACCCGGCACCCCGCACTCACGGTTGTGCGCGGAATCACCCGCGTCGGTGGTCATCTCGCGCGGGAAGCGGTCACCCGTCCACAGGCCCTGCGTGCGGCCGACGTGCCGGTGACCGGTCGAGAATTGACCACCGATTGGCTGACCGCCGTGCTGTGCTACAACCATCCGGGTGCGGTGGTCGAGGCGTTCGATATCGCGGACAAGAGCAGCGGTACTTCGACGCGGTGGAAACTCACCGTCGGCTACAACGAGATCGGCCGGGTCGCGGGTCTACCAGAAAACCTGTTCGCAAAGACGACCGCGGATTTCAAACAGCGGTTGACCCTCGACTTGGCCGGTATCCTGCACGGCGAACCCGGCTTCTTCAAACATGTACGGCCCAATCTGGATATCGAGGCGCCGCGCGGCTATCACAGCGCGGTCGACAGCCGCTCGGGACGCTCGATTTCGCTGCTCGAGGACATCGTCAGCACCAAGGGCGCCAGCTTCTGCACGCCAGGTACCCCGATCGGACGCGAGCAGATCGAGGACCTGCTGCGCACCATGGCGACCTGGCACGCTCGCTACTGGAACGACGAAGGACTCCGCCTGCACACGTGGCTCAAGGCGCCGCGGGCACATTTCGCCAATCTCGACCGGTTGATCGGCATGTCCACGCGGGCCAGGGTCGGAGCTCGGCGCGCGGCCTCGGTAGTCCCCGAAGCACTTCCCGCCCAACATGATCGGTTGTACCGCGCCTTGGAGCGTTCGCTCGAGATCGCCAGCACCGGACCGCAGACCTTCCTGCACGGCGACAGCCATATCGGCAATACCTACGTCACGCCCGCGGGCCGGATGGGTTTCACCGACTGGCAGGTCGTGCTGCGCGGCAGCTGGGCCTACGACTTCGCGTATGTCGTCACCTCGGGGCTGGACATGGCCGACCGGCGGGCCTGGGAACGCGAGCTACTAACCGGATATCTGGAACGGCTGGCAGACTGCGGTGCGCCGGCGCCCGACTTCGACACGGCCTGGCTCGCATACCGCCGGCAGGCGCTGTATCCGTATTTCATCTGGCTCTCGACCATCGGCCACAGCGCCATTCAGCCCAAGTATCAGCCCGATGAGGTCTGCCTCGGCATCATCGAGCGAACCGCCACCGCCGTACTCGACCTCGATGCGGCCGGAGCCGTCGAGGCGGCCGGATGAAAGGACCAGATGTAGCCGATGCGCATCGTCAGTAATCGTTGCCGCACGATCGAATACACCGTGACGACAGCGAGCCCGTGCGCCATCAGTATCGAACCGTCGGCGATCGGGGCACGCAGATGCTTCCACGACTGCCTGCTGCTGACGATCGGGGTCGATCGCGGCGACCGGGCGCTGGCGGGCGCCGTCATACGGCTGGTCCGGCGCATCGTCAGCGAATCCGATGCCGGACCGATCGTCGTCGAGGGCTTCGCATGCCTGCCCCGTCCCGACAAAAGGAACAGCACCCCGACGGGATTCGATGTGCTCTCCGAACTCGCCGAGGCACTCGACGTCCTGACCGAGCTCACCGAGCGACTGGAGGAACGTGGTGAACAGGTTCATCTGATGCCGTTCGGCTGGTACAAGAATTGCCGTGTCGACCCGCTCGATGGGGTCCGGAGACAACAGGTGATCCATATGTCGGCCGACGACAATCGGCAGTGCGAGCCGGTGCTGCGCTGGCCCGGTCCGCGTTCACAGTTCCTGGCGCACACCGCGCCGGCCGTACGGGTAAGGAAAGTCTGCGTCACCCCTGAGCGTGGGCGACGCTGAACACCGAGCATGAAGATCTTCAGTAGTCGTTGCCGCACTTTCGAATACACCGTCACCACCGCAAGTCCGGCCGCCGTCGATCTCGAATCGGCTGCAATCGGGGTGCCCAATGCCTTCTCCGACTGCCTGCTGCTCATGGTCGGCGTGGAGCGCGGCGATTCGCCCTCGTCGATGGCGGCCGCGAAGATCGTGCGGCGCATCGCGTCCAAAACCGATGCGTCGCATATCGTCATCAACGGGTTCTCCCATCTGGCAACCCCTGGTGAACGATCCGATATCCCGACGGCTTTGCGCGTACTGGCGCATCTGGCCGAATCCCTCGAGGCCCGCGGCGCCCGCGTCCATCTCATGCCGTTCGGCTGGAATAAGCGCTGGCAGGCCGACGTCCTCGACGGCGAATGGGAACAGCGCGTCGTCCACCTGTCCTGACGCGGCTGTCCCCGCTCCTGAGAAGCATCCCGGTACCGGGCCCACTACTGTCCGTGCGTGGCCGAATCCACTTCCCGCACTTGATCACAGGTGCGCCCGAAGCGCCGTGCGCGGGAATCTCCAGCTCTGCCCGCAGAAGCGGGAAAATTTACCGTAAATGTGGAAATTTTCCTAACGGGTCACTATTGATTGTGCCGCTAAATAGCGGCACAATAGATCTCAGACAACCTGCATCCCCGGCACACCCACTACCGACCAAGTCCGGGCTCGGCGGGACGAAGGAGATATCGGTAACCATGAACCTCAAGTCGAAGAAGGTCGTCATAGCCGGCGCGGTCGCCGGTGCACTGGTGATCACACCGGCCGCCATGGCGATTCAGTCGACCATCGCGGCGCCCGGTAACCACAGCAACAGCAATGGCGGCGGCGCCCGGGGTGGCGGGTACAGCAACGGCAACTCGGGCAGCCGCCGTGTCGCCGATCAGGATCACGCCGCCTCCGGCAACAACTCGAGCCGGGGCTCGTACGAAAGCGGCGGCGACAGCGGCCGCTGGGTCTGGGTGCCCGCCGAGGGCAGCCGCTGACCCACTCCCCCTGCGGCTCTTCATATTACGAATACGACCGCCGCTCCGAAAGGAGCGGCGGTCGTATTCGTATGCGCACTGGACCGATGCGTCGTACCCCTCGAGACGCAGACTCACACCGGCAGTCAATTGCACTCCACCAGTGGCCGATCGACCGTTGACAAAGACCGATGCCCTCCCGGGCGGCGTGCGCGAAATTGCACGGCCGCCCGAAAGGGCATCAGCGGTAGAAAGATTCGCGGTTGGCGACTCAGGTCAAACTGCCGTCGACGCACAGGCTCGACGACCGCCAGGACGGTCCCGGCCGGTTTGCGGCCATATCGAAGGTCCAGTTCGAAATCGGTCCGGCCGCACGCCAATACAGCCCGCCGCGGCCGTCGGCAACGGCCTCGTACATGTCTTCGCGACCCTCGATCAGCTGACTGCCGACGCAGTAGTCCATGTAGTCGGTGCCCGGCTGCTGCGCCCCCGGGCTGAACTTGCCGGCCGGATTGCCATTGGTACCCGGGTTGTACACGGAGCTGCGGCCGCGGGCGTAGCCCTCACGGGACCACCGCGCGAAGCCGAAGAAATCGGACTCGCACCGGTATGTCCAGCCGCCCGCGGAGATCGCCACGCCCTGCGGAATGGCTTCACCGGCCCACAGGCAGCGCACCCCGATATCGGCATTGGCCGCTGGCGTTTCGATGCCGACACCGAATCCACCGATGCCTGCCGCGACCGCTGCAAGCAAGGACAGTGCTCGGATCTTGTTGCGTCCCCTGGCATTACGAGCCTGGTCGGGACATTCCGTAGGTCTGGGTGCGTCGCGCAGTTGGCTGACGTTGATCATCGACGTCTCCTTCATCATTGTCTCGCCCGCCGGCCGACGTCGATACGGACCGGAGGGAGGTGCTGTTCCCGCTGTCTAATGTAACGCTATTTAACGGCACGTTGAGCGAAGTATCGCCAACTGTGGGAACGATGAAAAAGGAAAGGCCTGGCCAGCGACGCGCGTAACCGAAGGATCGGCCGCATGTCGAGCAAGAAATTGCACGCGTCGGCGCAAGTCGAAAGCGCGTCAGGCGTCGGGCAGCGCCTCGGTGAGTTCGCTGTCCTGTTCGAGGTACTTCGCGACAAAGCGGTTCACGAGCTCGGCGGTTGCCTGCCCCGGGCGGATCCGCGTCTCGGCCACCCGGTCCGCGAGTACCGCCCTATCCGCCGGGGTGCGCTCGGAGTGCTGATACGGCTCCCACGCCGACCGATGGAACAGATCGACGAAGCGGCGGGCGATCCGATCGCAGTCCGCGCGCAGCCGCTCCAATTCGCCGAGCAGCGCATCGACCGGCATGCCCGCGCCCTCCAACTGATCGAAGATGCGGATCAGCTGCGGATCGGCGATGCGGTAGGTCGCGGCGTCGACCGGTTCGTACAGGCCGACCGAGACCACGCGGGCCAAACCATGGGGCACGTCGCGATAGCGCTGCTCGAGTTCGGTTGCCGCGATCGTGTCACCGGCCGGCGGCGCGGTGGACTGCGTCGCACCGGGCTCCGCGACGCCGAGGATGTCACCGAGATCGTCACCGCGATCCCACGCCTCCAGCAGTTCCCTGATCCCGTTGAGCTTGATCCCCCGGTCCAGCAAACGGCTGATCGTCTGGACCCGATTGAGGTGATCCGGTCCGTAAAAACCGGTGCGGCCCTTCACCTGTGGTGGGGGCAGGATGCCGCGCTCGGCGTAAACCCGCAGGCTGCGCACGGTCGTACCAGCCTGGCGCGCCAGCTCATCGATCGTGTACTCCACGTCCCCTGCCATATGTCTAGGAAACCACACAGAAACATTACCCGTAGGTAAGCATACGTCAGTGATGTCGGGCACCTATGGTTCGCGGCCCGCCGTCAACCCCCAAAGACACCCCCTAACTATTCCCGCCGTTGGCAATTCGATCCGCCGAACCGGCGACGGCGGGCTTATCCTTCGGATATGACCGAGGCGCAGGCTTCCCGAATTACCGTGACAGAACGGGAACGGGCGCTCGAACAACTGTCGCACCATCTCGGCACCGGACGATTGAGCCTCACCGAGTTCGACGAACGCAGCGCCGTTGCCGCGGCGGCAACCACCAAAGCACAATTGGCGGAATTATTCGCCGACCTGCCCGGCGCTACTCCGGCCGCACCGCCCCCGCCCACCGGCAGTAGTGCGCTGCAGCGACTTCGGACGATCGCCGCGGTGATCTCGATCATCGCGGTCGTGCTGGCGGTCGCCACCGGCAACTGGCTGTGGCTGCTGGCGGGCACCGGAACCATCGTCGCCTTCGTGGTGCAGCAGCTGCGTTGAGCCGTCCGACCTACCAGCGGGTGCGTGGCCGAATGGAATTCGCCAGATCGACCAGCCGATAGCGGTGCCAGCGATCCGGCGCCGTTCTCGCCAGGGCGCGCAGGCTGGTTTCGAGCCCCTGCCGCAGCCCGGCCGAGGTCACCGGGAAGCCGAGGATCGTCCGGTTCGGATTCCGCGGCCGCCCGCCGACCCGCAGCCATTCCAAGGCCGCACCGACCACGATGACCTGCAATTGCAGCGTTCGCGCATCGTCGGGCAGCGCCTCCAACCGACCCGCCGCCGTGCAGATATCTTCCTCGGTGATATCGGCGATCGGCCGCGAGACCAGCAGCAGGCAGCCTGTCGTATGCGCCACGCCGTGATGTCTGGAGGCGGCGGGTACCTGGTCGAGCACGGTGACGGCCTCGAGTAGTTCGCCGTCGGCGGCGAGCCGGCGGGCCAGGCCGAATGCCGCGCTCACTACGCCGTGGTTGGTCCGCCAGACCGCACGGTAGTGCTCGGCCGCGGCGCGGTGCCAGCGATCCGATTCGGCCGGGTGGTCCAGATGCTGCAGCACCAGTTCCGCGGTGGCGGCCAGGGCCAGTTCCGGACCGATCTCGCCGGGCAGCATCGAGTGCACGGACTCGAAATGCTGCCAGGCCCGTTCGTAATGGCCGTCGAGCAGCGCGGCGATGCCGACGTACCACTCGATGCGCCAGTCCGCGCTGTAGTCGGCGCGCAGATCGGCCAGCAGTTGACAGGCCGGAACGGTCTCGCCGAGGTCCAGATAGGCGCGGACCGCGGTCAGCGGCCCCTCCAGGTCGAAGGATTCCGGGGCGACGATCGTGCCGGCCCGGATGCGTTCGTGCGCCCGGCGCAGCGCGTCCAGCGCGTGCCGCGGTTCGCCGTGTAGTAGGGAGGACAGCAGTTCGGCACTGGGGTCCTCGCTATCGATCAACGGCGTCGGCAGGGCCGCGACGACATCGCGCGCCTCGAGCACTGGCATGCGGGCCATGCCGTCGACGATGCCGTCGGTCTGGCCGATGAGGGTGTCGGTGCCGAAATCGTCTCGCATGGAGCTCAATTCGACCGAAGGTTGCGGATGTTCCAGGCCGGTATCGATCGCGAGGACCATGCGCAGCGCACCGGCGAGTTGACAGTACATCGAATACGCGGACGGGAACCGGCGCTCCGGCTCCGGATCGGTGGCGCGCAGCAGCAGGCGGTACAGACACGGATAGCGCGCCAGCAGCGGATCCTCATCCGGTTCGGGTATGCCGCCGAGAAAGTTCCCGCTGCGGTCGCGCGGCAGATCCAGGGCCAGCGCCGCGAGGGTCCGGCCGACGGTGTAGATATCCGATACCACGGTCGGTCCGGTCTCGGTGATCTCCGGGGCCTGATAGCCGGGCGTGCCGTAGATGCTGCCGTAGGAGTCCATCGCGGCGACCGCACCCAAATCGATCAGTTTGACCTCGTGCTCGCTGACCATGATGTTGTCGGGTTTCAGATCGTTGTATGCCAATCCGAAGGAATGCAGATAATCCAGTGCGGGCAGGATTTCCATGATGTAGGCGATGGCCTCTACTACCGGAATGCGCTCCTTACCGCGCAGATCGAGCATCTTCTTCAGCGATTGTCCGCCGACGTATTCCATGACGATGTAGCCGTCCGGAATATCGCGGGCAGACCGATGTTTGACGAAGTTGTAAATCTTGACCACGCCGGGGTGGGCCACCTCGGAAAGGAATTGCCGTTCGGCGAGCGCGACCACATGCGCCTCGAAGTCCAGCGGGTTCTGCAAACCCTTCAGCACGACCCAGCGATCGCTGACATTGCGGTCGACCGCGAGATAAATCCAACCGAGTCCGCCGTGTGCCAGCGATCCCTGCACCTCGTATTGATCGGCGACGAGTTCACCGCGCTGCAGGGTGGGACGGAAGTTGAACGGTGAGCCACAGCGGCCGCATTCGCCAGCCACCGCACCCGGCTCGGTGGCGGTGCGACGGCCGACCGGTTCCTGACATTTCCAACAGAACCGTTTGAGTTCGGGCACTTCCGGATCGTCGAGAATGGCGGTGCGTGGGTCGACCGGCGCCACTCGCGGCATCGGCACCAGACCCGCACCGAGCCGGCGCACACTCGGCCGGGAGCGACTGCTTCGACCGGAGACCGCCTCGTCGAGTTCGAGAGTCTCCTCGGCGCCCGTCACCGGATCGCTCACCGGCATGGTGTCACCGGGTGCCGGAGGCGCGGAGATTCGTTGCGACGGAGCGCGTTCCACGGTGCTCGGCCCGGACCATGGATGCTGGCGGCGTTGCGACGGTTCGAGTTTCGACATGCCGCGGGTAGCCCAGGGATGTGGCGTCCGTCGCGGAACCTCGGTACCACGCATCCGCCGATTCGCCCATGGATGCGGCAGCGGATTCTCGGAGGCGCTGGGTTGTTCCGGCATGGGAACCTTTCGAGCCCGGTGAATAGGGGACCCATTCTCTTCCGCCGTCCGCCGCCGTGCGCATGCCTTATTCCCCCTTATGGGAATAGCTCCGCCCCGGACATGTTGTCCGGGGCGGAGATCCCGTAGCGACTGCTTGCGGGTCGCTCGAAATGATCTGTTTACTACTCCTCGTCGGGCTTGTCGAGAACGACGACCGTCTCACCCTCGCGGCGCGGCCGCTCGGCCAACACCGGGAACTGACCGGTGATGCCCTCACGTTCCTGAGCGACCTGCAGCACCCGCTTGCGGGCCAGGAACCAGCCGCCGACGAATGCCGGAACCACGACCACCGCCATGGCGATCACCGCACCACGCTGCTCGACTTCATGGCTGCACGCCATCAGCACGATCACCGCGACCAGGAACACCAACGTGGCGTAGCTGGTGTAGGGCGCACCGATCAGCCGGAACGACGGCCGTTCGATCAGACCCTTCTTCGACCAGCGGAACAACTGCAGCTGGCAGATCACGATCGCGCCCCAGGCCGCGATGGTGCCCAGCGCGGACATGTTCAGCACGATCTCGAAGGCCTTGTCCGGCACCAGCGCATTGAGCCCGACACCGACCAGCGCGATCGCGCCGGTGGCGAGGATGCCGACGTAGGGCACACCGCCATTCGACATCCGCGAGGCGATCTTGGGCGCACTGCCGTTCATCGACATCGAGCGCAGAATGCGGCCGGTCGAGTACAGACCCGCGTTGAGGCTGGAGAAGGCCGCGGTCAGCACCACCAGGTTCATGATCGAGCCGGCACCGCCGACACCGAGCTTGGAGAAGAAGGTGACGAACGGGCTCTCACCGGCCTTGAAGACGACGTAGGGCAGCAGCAGTCCGAGCAGCACCAGCGAACCGACGTAGAACAGCCCGATCCGGGCGATGACCGAATTGATGGCCCGCGGCATGATCTTTTCCGGGTTCTCCGCCTCACCGGCGGCCGTACCGATCAATTCCACTGCGGCATAGGCGAATACGACACCGGTGGTGACGGTGACCAAGGGCAGCAGACCGGTCGGGAACAGGCCGCCGTTATCGGAGAGCACGGTGAAACCGGTGGTCTCGCCGTCGACCTTGAATCGGCCCGCCAGGAAGATGGTGCCGACGATCAGGAAGGCGACGAGTGCGACGACCTTGATCAGCGCCGCCCAGAACTCCAGCTCACCGAACCATTTCACCGAGATCAGGTTGATGCTGACCACGATGGCCAGCGCCACCAGCGCGATCAACCACTGCGGTATCGCCTCGGTGGCTCCCCAGAAATGGACATAGGTGGCGATCGCGGTGATGTCTACGATGCCGGTCATGCACCAGTGGAAGAAGTACATCCACCCGACCGCGAAAGCCAGCTTCTCGCCGTAGAACTCACGCGCGTAGGAGACGAACGATCCGGAGGACGGACGATGCAGCACCAGCTCGCCCAGCGCCCGCAGGATGAAGAACACGAAGATGCCGCAGACCGCGTACACGATGAACAGTCCGGGACCGGCCGTGTGCAACCGACCACCCGCACCAAGGAACAGTCCGGTTCCGATCGCGCCCCCGATCGCGATCATCTGCAGCTGGCGCGGGCGCAACGCCTTGTGATAGCCCGCATCCTCAGCATGCAGAGCATCCGCGGGCGCCGGCACTTCCGCGGAGTGTTGAACGGTTGTCATGGTGGTGCCTTTCACGTGACGGCGATCATATCGCTGCTTAATGTATCGCTATTCAACGGCACGTTCAATAGTGAGTCAAGACTTGTAACCGCGTGGAAACGTTCTGGAGCCGCCCTACCCGCCGTGACCTCGGCGTTAGTTGATCGTACCGCTGAACATCGGTACGCTGGATACGTTTACGGCTGATGGAGCGCGAGCATGGCATGGTTCGAACGGGAGTTCATCGCGGTCCCTGAGGATCGCAAGAATCAACTGGTCTACAAGTGGCCGGATGTCAACATCCGGCGCTACAGCCGTGCCATCGTCAATGCCGACGAGATCGCCCTGTTCGTCAAGTCCGGGCAGGTCGTGGCAGCCATGGGGCCCGGTCGGCATCGGATCGATGCCGACGAACTCCCCGTTCTCGGCGCACTCGTGGATACGTTGACCGGCAACAACTTCTACCGCGCCGAACTGTATTTCGTCTCCACCCGCGAGTTCCCCGGCATCAAGTTCGGCGGCCGCCTGGCCGATATCGCCGACCCGGTCAGTGAACAGGTCGTGACGCTGCGGGTCTTCGGGGAATTCGCGCTGTCGGTGCGGGATCCGGCCGAACTGGTCACCTCACTGGCGGGCACAACCGACCTGAGCGTCCCGGCTACAGTCGAGTCCTGGAGCTCGGACCTGCTCCTGAAGTCCATGAAAGTCGCTGTCACACAGGGTATTTCCCGAGGCGACTGGCCGGTGCTCGGCCTGGCCGGACAATTGGAGCCGATCGAGGCCGCCGTGGTGCGCCAGACCAATCTGACACTCTACGAATACGGCCTGCGCATCCCGCGCCTGGGCAACTTCGATATCACCCTGGCACCGGAAGATGCGGACCGCATCAAGCGACTGGCCAAGGACGTCACCTACATTCGCCTGGCCGGCGACTTCCAGCGTTACGCCGCAGGTGAATTGGCGCTCGGCGCGGGTCAGGGTTTCGCGCATGGCCACGGCGGCGGGGACGGATTCCTCGGCGCGGCACTGGGTTTGAACGCCATCCAACAGCATGCCCCAAGCAATCCGTGGCAGCGTCAGGCGATTCCGGCTGCCGCACAACCGGTTCCGCCGGTGTGCACCGGCTGCGGAACCGACAATCCAGCGAATGCGCGATTCTGCATGAACTGCGGTGACCCATTGGCGGCCCGCCCGCGCCACTGCACCGAATGCGGTGCGGACCTGACTGCAGCAGCCAAGTTCTGCGGAAGTTGCGGCACCGCCGCCGCAACCTGATCCAGTTCCCAATCAGCGCGCGACCGCCACCATCGCGGACATCGCTCCAGCCAGCGGCGAACTCCGCTGCCAAGCCACCGGTACAACTGCCGTTGGCCAACGCATCCACGTCCGCGGCCGCGGAATCCAATGCGGTGCGCAGTTTCCTCGGCCAGTCCCGTAGACGTACTTTCCTCGAATGCCGGTGTCGGACACGAGACATCCGCAGCTTGTAGGCGGATCAGCCTGCCGGTACGGTCGAACCAACTGAACAGGGGGCGGGAGCCGGGCCGGCCCTGATCGATGCCGTCGATAAAGCCGGTGACCAGGAGGACGCATGATCAGCAGGGGGAACACACTGTTCGGGGCCGCGTTGGCGGTTGGTGCTGTTGTCCTGCTGTCGGGGTGTGGGTCGTCGACCGACGGGGATGCGAAACCGGTTGCTACTTCTACGGGTGCGGGGCCTTCGCTGGCTGCCGATGCGCCGAACAGCTATGACCCGTGCAAGGACGTACCGCAAAATGTGCTGGACTCGGAAAAGCTGCATGGCAAAGACCCTGACAACAGCGAAGCGAGCGGTGGAGTCAAATGGCGCGGTTGCGCCTGGGTGCGATCCAACGGCTACTCGGTCAGCATCCGCACCACGAATCTCACCATCGATCTCATTCGTAGCCGCAACTTCCCCGAAGCGAGTGAGTTCACTATCAACGGCAGGCGAGCGATCTCAACCCGTCAGTTCGACGGCCCCTACATCAAGGAGGCGTGCACTGTGGATGTGGAGATGAAGGGGGGCAGCCTCGAGTTCAACCTGAACAATCCGCCGTCGAACCGCGACACCGGCAGCACCGACTCGTGCGTGCTCGCTCGGGGGTTGGTAGAGAAGGTTGTGCCCAGCTTGCCTGCCACTGCCTGATCATTGCTTAACAGATGGAATAGGGAGGGACCTACATGGCTGACGGCGACAAGGCAGCACCGAGCCCGTTGGCGAATCTGATCACCGAGGCCAGCGAGGGCCGACTCACAATTCGGATGGATCTCGACAAGTTCGTCTATATCGACCGTGACTGCGAATACTTCAAAGACCAGATCCGGAAGATTCAGCGCTTAATGACCCAGGTCTCGCAGCAAGAGAAGTGGGATCTCGGTGAGGGTTTCCCCACGCAGGGCGACCGAGACCTGATCTCCGCTAAGACGATGGTCAAGCGATGGCGAGAAAAATCCCAGGGCTCGGAGAACAGCGTCTATGCGGTGATGGAGTCGCACTACAAGGTCATCGAAGACTTCCAGACCCTCTTCCGCACTGTCCGCGAACGCATCACCGGCGTCGACACGGAGCAGGCGGCGAAATACCAAGACCTGGTGGCGAATCTGCCGCAGCAGGCGCCCGCGCAAGCCAAGATCTTCTCCTGGCCAGGACCATAGGATTCTGGGCTCGCGCACAACTTCGCCACGGGGCACACATCGACGCTCCGCATGACACGCCGGTCTGAAATCAGAAGCTCTGTGCGAGAGCGGTTTTCGACCGGGCTGGAGTGGAAGACAGCCCCATCTCGACATCGGAGTTGTCGTGATGGGGCCGCTGTGGTGCTCGGAGATACGTCAGGCTCAGGCGTGGCGGTCGAACGCTCCATCCGAGACGCCCGAAGTGAAAGCGTCCCACGCCCTAGGCGTGAAAACCAACGCCGGGCCGGTTGGGTTTTTGGAATCACGAACTCCGATCATGCCTCCATCGAGGTGCGCAACCTCCACGCAATCCCCGCCGGTGCCGCTGCGGCTGCTCTTGAACCACTTCGCCGCGGATAGATCGATGCTCAAGCTTCGTACTCCTCTGCAATTGCCACTAACAGCGTCCTGGATTCGTCCTCGTCGAGCGCTGCGGTCTCGATACTCGACACCGCGATGCGATACCGATCGATCTCGTCGGGTTTGTCCAGGTACAAGGCACCAGTGTAGCCCTCGACGTGGACGACGGGCGGCTCGGTGAGTGCCGGGTTCGGGTGCTCCGGGAACTCGAGCAACACGAATGAACGTGCCTCCAGTCCGAGGTGGTCACCGCTGGTCAGGGGAACGATTCTGATGGACACGTTCGGAAAGTTGCTCAATTCAATGAGGTGACGCGACTGAGCTGCCATGACAGCGGCTCCGCCGATTTGATGACGCAATGCCGCCTCGCTGAGCATTACGTCTAGAGTGAAGTGCTCAGGCGATTCCTGCAGGCGCTCTTGACGTTTGACAAGGAGTTCTATGTGCCGGGCAATCTCGTCATCCGTCAAGGCTGGGATGTAGTTCTGCGCCACGGCGCGCCGGTAGTCGGCCGTTTGCACCAGGCCCGGCAGCAACGTCAGCTGAAACGACGTAATACGGCAGGCTGCCTGTTCGAGCACGACGAAGAGGTCTTTGTCCCCGAACATCGCGTCACTGTAGGACTGCCACCAACCGGTCTTGCGGGCCTCTTCCGCCAACCAGAGCAGAGCGTGCCGGTCGTCGTCACTCGCGTTGTAGACATCGCACAGTGCTCGGATCACCATCTTCTTAACCAGGGCAACCTGACCATTCTCCAACCGCCACAACGTTTGTGAACTCATCTCGGAAAGCTTGGCCGCCTTATCCCTGGTGAGCCCCGCCTTCTCGCGAAGCTGGAGCAATCGTCGAGCCAGCAGTCTGCGAGGAAGAGTCGTCGTCTGCGATGCCATGTGGTCCCCACCTTTTTGTTAGCAGAACTATGAAATCAATCCAGTTGATCTGGAAGGAATCTAGCTGAGATCAATCAGATTGTTATGACTCCATTTTCGAGTCAAACAGTGATGTACTCGTTTGGCGCCACGCGGCTGGGACAACCGATTGGCCCGCCGCTGCGGCGATCCCAACGATCACACCGAAGATGATGGGGGTACCGATGAACGCGCGAGTTACGGATGATGTGCCGAACCTTCGGCCAATCGACAACCCGATACCGAAAGCTATTGGCTTCGTTCGCAATGACGTATCCGGGCTGCATGCCCCACGCCACGCCCTCGACGTGCGGCGGCATGCGACCACGCTCGGCTGCCAGTACGTGTACACGGTACGGCCACCGGCAGATGTCGACGACCCGATAGCCTACGGGCTCGGCATAGCGGCCGGGCTCGAAATCCAGGTGATCGTCGTTTTCGACCTCAACCACGTCGACTGTCTGCCCGCGTTGATCTGTGACGCCGGGTTCGACCTGGAAACCGTTTGCCCGCAAGGCACTTGGGTGCGTTCCGCGCACCGCGTGTCCGACGCCGGGACAGGGGCGGCGTGATGTACGAAGAAGCGCTGCTCAACCCACCGAATATCTGCGACTTCGTCGAGGTCGAGTTGGCACACGCACAGATGCGCCGACACCGCGCGTGCCGGATCGAGCGGTGCGCGTGGAAGCGGGTCGCGTACTACACGCTTGTGCGGCACGGCCGGATCGCACCACCGCAGTCGAGCCCGCGCGAACGCGCCCGATCGCGCGGCATCGACTTTCCCGTCGACACCATCGACCGCTCCCTGCCCGAGGCCATCCCCGAGCTCCGCACGTTGAACCAAGTGCTCGAAGGGCTCACCCAACTGGCACTACCACCACGGCCCACCGACAACGACATCGAGAAGTGAACCGCTATGGGGGCGTGGCAAATAGTGCACAGCGTCCTCGCGGTCGTCGGCGGCTGTGTGTTCGCGATGGTCGGGGTGGCGTGTGTGTGGCCGATGAACCAGCCACGCCGCGACCGGCCCGCCACACGCCGCTGCCGATTGCGGACGGTCGAATGGCCGGAGGCGTGGACCTGCGGCCCACCCGAGCAGCCGTTCACCCTCGCCGACGCCCATGTCGCGATGCAACTACATCGCGAGCACGACTGCGAACGCAAACACGCCGCATTCGACACACTGGTCGCCGCCGGTCGCATCAACCCCGATTCCACACGCCGACACCGACTCTGGGGCAAGCCCTGGTGAATAGGCACAATATCGCGTCTACAGCGGCAGCCTGGACCAGATCGACGCATGGTTGGCCTTCCAGCGGCGCAAACAGCTCGCCGACCGCACTCACACAACCAAACCCCGCACGATCGATTGGAATGTCTGATGGCCGAATGGACTTGGGAGCCCGACGATTTCGTGGCACTGTGGTTCAGCCTCGGGAACGACCGGATCCCCGATCCGCTCCGCTTCACCAGTCGCTTCGCCTACCGCAACGAGTTCGAAGCCCACCGAACCACCGTGCGCGAGCGCTACTCCCGCGACGAATCAGCGGAAATCGAACTCGCCCTGGATACCTTGACCACCTCTTTGGTGCGCATCCAAATCCTCGGCGGCACAACCCGACACGAGAACACCGACGGCGGCGTCCGCGTCTACCGTATTGTCGGCGCACGATCCGACCGGCACGCGATGTCGCTGGCACAAGCCACCTTCGGCGACACCAACGGCCCGATCCGCTGCCGCCTGTTCCCCGCCGACCACCTCCCCACCCAACTCGCCGACTGCCTCCCACCCTGCAAACCCGGCACCCAAACGCAGGACGCCGCTCCCGCCAACGGCGACACTCCGCACGAGCGCATTCAGCGCCTCCTACACCGCCCCGCCGACGGCGGCGGGTCCGCCCTGCTGTTCACCGGCCCCGTCACCACACCGAACAAACCGCTCGCCGCCGTCCAATGGCACGACATCACCGATGACGGCCGCTACACCGAACTCCACGACCAACACAACACCGTCCACCCGACCACCCCCACCGACCTCGCCGCCCACTTCAGCACCTGGATCGCGCGCGCCACCCAACTCGAAGCCGAGCAGGATCGCAGGTAGCCGCGAGCGGCTCCCACGCACGGCATGCCCCACGATTCCGTGCGCGGCGCAATAAAACGCGACCGGCACCCCACAGATCGACGAGAGTGTGATCATGTCGCTACCACGGCGTGTACACATAGCGTGTATGACCGAGCATGTGACCGTCCGTGAGCTTCGCGCTGGACTAGCCACAACCCTGGATGCGGCAGAGCACGGTGAAACCACGATCGTCACCCGCGACGGCCGCCCCGTCGCCGCCCTGGTGCCGGTGAGCATGCTTCAAGCCCTGGAAAACCGGGAAGACGAACAGCTCGCCGATATCGCCGAACGCCGCTACCAGCAGTACAAGGGCGAGGGGGCGATCAACCTCACCGAGATGTTCGCTGAAATCCTGGACGAACCGAAGTGAAATACAGGTTCGAGTTCACCCCGGAAGCACAACAGGGCATCCGCAATATTCCCAAGACGGACGCCCTCCGGCTACTTCAGAACCTCGCCCAATCGGGTGATGATCCTTACGCAGCGAACAATGCGGTCAAGCCGATGACAGGCGAATACGTCGGTTTCTATCGGCTCCGCTGCGGTGACTATCGTGCCATCTATCGGATCGAGAACAATCGATTGGTGATCCTGGTTATCGCGGCCGGCGGCAGGGACATCGTCTACCGGTAACGAGCACTCGCTCGGATAGCCTCTCGCGCAATCGATGTCGAGCGGTCCCCGTCATCCCGGCGAACACCGGGACCCACTGCGGAGGTATGGGTCCCGATGTTCGCGGGAATGACGGGGAAATTCACCGGCAACGCTTTGCACACCCCCGCGGCCTCGGCGGACCGATCGCCGAGACCGGGGGGCGTGCGGCCAGTTAGCTCGAAACAGGCGCTGCCGCAGCGGATTCCCCGCTACTGACCATGCTGCGCACCTGCCGTGCGGCCACCGAAAGCGTCGCCAGGTCGTGCGTACCCGCCGCGAAGATCTCGCCGAGCGAGGCCCCGGCGCGCGCCAGGCGGGGACGGTTGACCGATTCCCATTCGGCGATCTTGTCGGCGGTACTCTCGTTCGGTTCGGATGCGGTGATCACGTCCAGGGTGAGCGAGCGCAGCGAATCGTAGAGGTCGTCGCGAACCGCGAGCCTGGCCAGGGTGCGCCACCGGTCGTCGCGGGCGAGGTTGCTCACCGCGGTCAGCAACCGCTCGATCTGGAAGTGATCGTCGAGTGCGTAGTAGAGCTCGGCGACCTCCTCCGCATCCCGTTCGGCGATATCGGCCACGTCGAGGATGTCCAGCAGCGGGAACAGGTGGATGAGCCGGTACACCTCCTCGGCCAAATCCGCCGGCGCACCCCGCTCCACGGCCGCGCGCGCATGCGTCGCCAGATCCTCGGCGTGGGCAGCGGGGAGGCGGGCAGGCAGCATGTGGGCTGCGAGCTTGCGGACACCGTCGCGGTAGCGAGCGATATCGGCGCCGATGGCGATCGGTTGCGGGCGGCTGGTCAGCAGCCAGCGGGATACGCGATCGAGGGTGCGCCTGGTCTCCCGCTCGAGTTCGTCGCGGGCCGCCGTCGACATCGGCGTGGTCCGAATGCGTTGCCAGAGCGTGTGCAGATCGAAGATTTCCACGGCGACGGTGAAGGCGCGCACCGCGTCGTCGGTACTCGCACCCGCCTCCTCCGCCAGCCTGAACGCATAGGTGATGCCGCCGTGGTCCACCATGTCGTTGACCACCATGGTGGCCACGATCTGACGGCGCAGCGGATGCCTGCCGATCGCGTCGGCGAACCGTGCGCGCAACGGCGCGGGGAAGTACGCCAGCAGCGCCGAGGTGAATGCCGCGTTATCCGGCAGATCCCCGGCCAGCAGGTCATCCTTGAGCGAAAGCTTCACGTGGGCGAGCAGATTCGCCAGCTCCGGCGAAGTGAGCCCACGCTCGGCCGCGGCACGCCTCTTCAGCTCGGCATCCGAGGGCAGTGCCTCGAGCCGCCGATCGACACCGCGCCGGAACTCGAGGTCGGCGATCAAACGCCGGTGCACGCCCGCCATCGGCACCGCCTGAGCGCGCGAGAGCCCCATCCGGAAGTTCTGCGAAATATTGTCGCGCAGCACGAGTTCGGAGACCTCGTCGGTCATCGCGGCGAGCAGTTCGGTGCGGTCGGCGGCATCGAGTTCGCCGCCGGAGATGACCGCGTCCAGCAGCACCTTGATATTGACCTCGTGGTCCGAGCAGTCGACACCCGCCGAATTGTCGAGGGCGTCGGTGTTCATCCGGCCACCATTGGCGCAGTATTCGACGCGACCGAGCGCGGTCGCACCGAGGTTGCCACCCTCGCCGATCACCTTGGCGCGCAGCTGGTTCGCGTCGACACGCACCGTATCGTTGGATTTGTCACCGGCATCGGCATTCGTCTCGGTGGATGCCTTGATGTAGGTGCCGATACCGCCGTTCCAGAACAGATCGACCGGTGCGAGCAGAATCGCGCGGATCATCTCCGGCGGGGACAGCGTGGTCACACTCGGATCCAGGTCCAGTGCCGCGCGCACCTCGGGGCTGACGGGCACCGCCTTGGCGGACCGGTCGTAGACACCGCCGCCCGCGCTGATCAGCGACTTGTCGTAGTCGGCCCACGACGAGCGCGGCAGTGCGAACATCCGCTGCCGCTCCCGGAACGACGTCGCCGCAACGGGATTCGGATCCAGGAAGATGTGCCGGTGGTCGAACGCGGCCACCAGGCGGATGTGCTCGGACAGCAGCATGCCGTTGCCGAAGACGTCGCCGCTCATATCGCCGACCCCGGCGACAGTGAAATCGGTTGTCTGCGTGTCGATATCCATCTCGGCGAAATGCCGTTTGACGCTCTCCCACGCACCCTTGGCGGTAATGCCCATCGCCTTGTGGTCGTAACCGACCGAACCACCCGAGGCGAAGGCGTCACCGAGCCAGAAGCCATATTGGCGCGCAACATCGTTGGCGATATCGGAGAAGGTCGCGGTGCCCTTGTCGGCGGCGACGACCAGGTAGGTGTCGTCACTGTCGCGGCGCACCACCCGCTCCGGTGGCAGCACCTCACCGGAGGCGTGGTCGACGTTATCGGTCACATCCAGCAGACCGGAGATGAAGGTGCGGTAGCAGGCGATGCCTTCGTTCAACTGCGCTTGCCGATCCGCGGTCGGATCACCGGTCGCCGTCGGCGGCTGCTTGACCACGAAACCGCCCTTGGCACCGACCGGCACGATCACCGCGTTCTTCACCGCCTGCGCCTTCACCAGACCCAGGATCTCGGTGCGGAAATCCTCCAGACGATCCGACCAGCGCAGGCCACCACGCGCCACCGCACCGAAGCGCAGATGCACGCCCTCCACCCGCGGCGAGTACACGAAGATCTCGAATTGCGGCCTTGGCCTGGGCAATTCGGAGACGGCATGCGGATCGAATTTGAACGACAGGTACTCCGGCGCGTTGCCGTCGCTGTCGTGGCGATAGTAGTTGGTGCGCAGCGTCGCGGTGATCAGGCCGAGCACGGCGCGCAGGATACGGTCGGCGTCGAGGCTCACGACCGCGTCGATCTCGGCCTGCAGCCGTTCGGCGATGCCCGCTGCCCGCGCCGATGCCACCGCTCCGACACCCTCGGGGTCGAAGTAGGCGTCGAACAATTCGGTGAACAGCCGGGCCATGGTCGGCTGCGCCAGCAGCACTCGGGAGATATTGCCCAGCGTGTAGGCGAATCCGGCCTGCTGCAGATACTTCCCGTAGGCACGCAGTATCGAGATCTGCCGCCACTGCAGACCGGCGCGCAAAACCAGCTCGTTCAGCGCGTCGACCTCGGCGCTGCCATTCCACATGGCCGCGAAGGCCTCCGGGAAGTATTGCCGCACACCGCCTTCGACCGATGATTCGTCGGCCGAGCGGGTGAGATCGGCTTCGAGGTCGGCATCGATCGCGGTGCGCAACAGTGTCGCCGGGACGCGCAGCCCGAAATCGTAGATCCACTTCTGCGTATCGTCCGGCAGGGTGATGCGGTGCGGCCGTTCGTCGACCACCTCCACCCCGAGACTTTGCAGTACGGGAAGCACGCGGCTCAGCGAGACGCCCTCGCCCGCGACATAGAGCGTGAAACGCCACTCCCCCGACGGCGATTCGGCGTTGCGATACAGATTCGTATCGATGGCGCCATCGCCAAGGCGGTCCAGCCGCTGCAGATCGACGAGCGCCTGCTCCGGCTCGTACTCCTGCTGGTAACCGACCGGGAATGCGCTCGCGTAGGCGTTGGCGGCCTTCGGCGAGATCGCGGGTACGCCGGTCGCGGCCGCGACCAACCGGTCGGCCCAACTCCGGGTGCTCGCGAACAGCAGCTCCTGGATGCGCTCGCGATTGGATTCGGAGATATCGGCAGGCTCCGCGTCGGGACCGCGATGCACCGTGAAATACACCACGGCCAACTCGGATTCGCTCGCCCTTGCCGAGTACGCGACCTGCTCACCGTCGAATTCCGTGCGCAGGATCTCCTCCATGCGCAGCCGGACCTCGGTCGAGTATCGATCACGGGGCAGGTAGACCAGGCAGTAGACCGCACCGCTGCGACCATCGCGCCGGATGAACAGGCGAACCTGCCTGCGCAGCCCCAAATTCATGACCGCGGAGACGGTTTCGAACAGCCGCCGGGCATCGGTGGAGAACAGCTCCACCCGTGGGAAGGACTGCATCATCTCCAGCATCGCCTGCCCGGAGAACGAATTCAGTTCGAAGCCGGCCCATTCGATGACCTGGTGCACGCGGCGGGTGATGACCGGGATGTCGAGGATGTTCTCGTGCAGGCCGGTCACCGTGAAGGTGCCGACGAAGACGTGCTCACCCTGCACCGCGCCGACGCCGGTACCGCCACTGCCGTAGTCGGCGACGCTGACGAAGTACAGCTCACCCGATCCCGGGATCAGCGAATCCACCGATCCGTTGGACAGCCGCAGGACCGGTCGGGTGTTGCCCATTACGGGGACATCGAGATCGATATTCGAACCGTTCCAGAGCACGCCGAGGCCGGTGCCCGGCACCTGCTGCGGTTCGTTTCCGGCATCGGTCCGGCTGCTGCGGTAGTAGCCGTAGCCGAGCACCGTGAAGTGCCCGTCGGCCAACCAGCGCAACAACTTCGCGCATTCGGGCACCTCCGGATCGTCGGAGCGTTGCGCGATATGGTCGAGCCGACCCGCCAACGCGACCATCGCGTTCGCCATTCCCGGCGTATCGTCGACGACCTTGCGCAGCACCCGCAGCAGGGCGGGCAGCTCGCGATCGATCCGATCCAGCAGCGCGGCTCCGACACCTGGCGCCAGCTGCACATGGATCCACGATTCGGTGACCGTGTGGCTGCCGCTCGCCGGTACGGTGTCGGGCTCCTTGGGTGCGATCGCCCGCAGCCGCCCGCGCCGGTCCCGCACGATATCGAAGACCGGGTGGACGACCTCGGTCACCGCGGCGCCGAGGCGGCGCAGCGCGGTGGTCACCGAGTCGACCAGCAGCGGCATATCGTCATTGACGATCTGGATGGCCGCGCCGAGTCCGCTGCCGTCGTCGGGGCGGTACACCCGGGTGATCGCCGCGCCTGGCAGCCGAATCGCGGCCAGTTCCAAGTGGTTTCGGAAGATCTGTTCGGCCCGATCGGTAATCGTCGGCGCGGGGGCGCCGGGCTGGATCCAACGGAAGTAGGCCGCCTCCAGATCGGTCGGATCGTCGCGGAACCGTTTGAATGAAATCGTCTGCTGGGTGGTTGCCACCATCGACTCGTGCCTTCCCGAGATCTGAGCCCGTAACCGTACGGTTCCCATACATTACATGGTTTGATGTGCCGTTGTATAGCGGCACGTTAAATGCGTAACAAAATCTTGAAAAGATCAGCACTGGTCAAGTGCACTGACCGGCCGGAGTCCGGTCGGTCAGGGGGTTAGACCGGACCGCGCCATGAAGGTCTGCGCCGCCGTACGCCCGGTGAAGGCACCCGTCTCGACGCGAAGTCCGACAAGGGTATTCACGTACCGCAGGGTTGCCGACGGACTGACCGCAACGAAGACGACACCGTCGGCCAAGACAGTTCCGCCCGCCGTCCGCCAGTTGCGCACGGTATCGGCCCGGCGCTCGGGTGGATCCAGTGCCACCGAGAGCGTCAAATCCTTGCCACCGGTGATCCCGCCCGCGAGCAGCGGGTCGGCCGCCGGGATGACACAGTTCTCGGACGCGGAATCGACCGGCTGACAAGAGGCGGCCGCACGCAATTGGCTCGGCAACGCCTGATCGACACCCACACCGGGCAGCGAGGTCAGCGGCGTAGAACACGAACGGACGACCGTGAAGCCGAGGCCGAAGACCATGGTCACGATACCCGCGACCGCCGCACCCCACTGCCAGCGCGGATACTGTTTGGCGGCAAGCTTTTCCGCACCCGCCACGGCGTGCTCCGCGCCCGCCACCGCGTGCTCCGCACCCGCCACCGCGCTCCCGGTGGCCGCCACGGCCCGCTCGGCACCCGCGACCACCTGCTCGGGCTGCCCCAAATGAGTCAGGCTCGATAGACGATGCACCGCGGCCAGCGGCGCACCGCAATGGCCGCATTGGGTCGGATTACCGCTATTGCGGTGTGCGCAGTACTGGCAGACCAACTCGGCTACTGACATGGCAGCGGCCTCAATGCCCGGTGATCACGATGGAGGAAATCGCGGTCGTATTGATCGTCGGATCGCCCTTGGATTCCTGAATTGTCAGTACGATCTTGGACGCCTGCACGGGGACCTCGAATTTGGTGACGACCAGGGTGCGCTGATCCAGGGTCGTTTGGGTGTAGCTCGTCTTGTTCGGATCGTCGAACGTATACCGAATCCGGCTGGCGGTCCGGTATTTCGTCCACTGGTCCACGCCGTCGCTGCCGGTGTTGTCCCAGCCGGGGACGATGCCGATCGAATCGATCTGATAGGTCTTGCCGAGATCGATGGTCAGCACCTGCCCGTCGACTTTGTATGCGCGCACGCATGACCAAGCCTTGCCCTGGCCACCGAAGGCATCCATGCCCGGTGTACTGCCCGGCGGGCAATTGGCTGTGGCGGACTTCGGGGTGATCGCTCCGGAAGGGGCAGTCGACGATTCCGGTTTCGACGTCGGGGCCGCCGCGGTCGGCGACGGGGTGATGACCGCGATGCGATCCGGCGCCTGCGAATCATCCTTCCCACCGGTGGAAACCAACGCGATGATGAGCAAAAGGGCCAAGACGCCGCAGACCGCCAATGCGACCTTGGGATTCTTGAGCTTCTTCGCCAGCACGACGATCCGCTCCGCGGGCTCCGGCCCGCGCGCCTTGGACGCCCCGGATGCGGTGCTTGCCGGTTCCTCGGGCGGAGGTTGCCTTGCCGAGACATCGGAGTAGTCCGATGAAAAGTCCAGTGCCGGTGCGGCATTCGGCGGCTGGCCGTTCAGCAGCGCGATGATCCGCTCACTGGCCTTCGGCCCGTCGGAGGCTCGCCGCGGCGGCAGATCCGTTTCGGGCAGGGCGCCCTGAGCCGAACCGGCTGCCACCGCGGGACCGGAGAACGGATCATCGCCGAAACCCGGTTCGCCGAATTCCGGATCGCCGACCAGCGGTCCACTCAGCACCGATCCGGTCGCCGGATCGTTTTCTCCGAACGACGGATCCGAGAGCAGTGCATCCAGGACCGCGCCTCGATGGCGGAGAAATACATCTCCCGGGTCCTCGGCAGCCATGGTCGGGATCGTATCCAGACCGGCCTGCGCCGCGGTCCCGCGTTATTCCCGCTGGCGGGAATAACGCAATCAGCGACTCTTCTGCTCGGTGACGAAATGTTCCGGCGGCACGTCGAATACCCGCGCCAAGGCGATGATCAAATCGAGCCTGGGTACCGCGTCACCATGAATGAGCCGGTACAGCCCCGACTGGGAAACCGGAACATCCGGGTACGCCTGTTCCAGATGCTGGGCAAGCGAATAGAGGGTCAGCGACCGCGTCGACCCGTCCTCGGTCGATACCACCGATTCCGCGATCAATTCCGAGAGCCGACTCGAGAAGATCGCCACCGCGGCCTGTCTCGGGGTCAGTGCCTCCCCGTTATCCTCCTGCACAAATTCGCCGTCATTCGGCTGGGAGTCCACAACCACGCTGATAGACACTACCTGTCTCCCATCAGCTCGTGCGCCGAACGTCGGGCCCTGGCGTGGCACCATTGCCACCCGCGGTGATCGCGGGTTGTTCGGCCGCGGAATCGAAATAGCGGGTTTCACCGCGCGGCTCGATCAAATCGACGCGCACCGTCCGCATCGGAATACTGACATCCACCGCGGTCGCGCTGACCTGATTGATCGCCAGATCGACCGACCGCCGCCGCGGCCCACCGGGCTCACTGATGGTCACGGTGGTATGCGCGGTCGATACCTGCGGCGGCAGATTGTCGAACACGGTGATCGTCGCCGAGGACGGCGGCGGACCCGAACCGGCTTGCCCCGCAGCGGCATTCGCAGCTCCGGCCTCCGGCGCCAGGCGCAGCGACTCCGGATCCCCCACCGCGGCGACCAGCTGCCACCAGCGGTGCGGGCGCACCGAATGGACCTCGACGTCCGCGCCGACCACCATGGCACGCAAAACGATCTGCTGCGCCACCGGCAGGTCGGCATGCACATCGATGGTGCGCCGGCGCGGGTTATAGCGGGCCGGGTCGAACAGCGGCAGCGCCAAAGTATGTCGTGGCTGCCCGCTGATGGAACCGAGAATCTGACCATTGGGACCGATCGCGATGGTGAGCTCGGGCAAGAGCTCATCGGGGGCGATATCGCGGCCCGATTCATCGGCGGGCACCGCGCGGATCGACGTCCCGGTCGGCATGGTGGCCAGCAATGCGACGGCCTGCCTACCGGTCAACCGGCGCAGATAGTCCGGCGGCTCGGTCGTGACCGGCGGGCCGATATACCGCGCGAGCGCGCGTGGCCCGGCGGTGGCATCGGTGAGGCTGACCACCAGCGTGGTCCGGCCGCGATTCCACGACCAGCAATCGTCCAGGCCGGCACCGTGCATCCGCGTCCAGTCGATCAGGAAGCTGGTCACACAGCGACCCGGTACCGAAGACTCCATACAGGTCCAGGTCTCACGCAGATCGCCGAGTTCGACACCGGCGTGCAGCACCCTGGTGGCCTCCTGCATCGCTGCCGCGGGCAGTGCGTGCGCGGCGATGCCCCGTTCCCGCAATCGGCCCGCGATGCGATGCGCCGCGGTGGCCAATGCACGCGGCCCGACCATCGCGACCAATCCGCGTCGCTGCAGCAGATCCAGGTTCCGCTCCATGTCCAGCCGGACGACCAACCAGGTGAGGCGATGGCCGACGACCGGATGGGAGCCGATCAGCTGGTCGTAGAGCATGCTGTAGTTGCCGGTCGGACGAACCCGCTGACCGGTGGTCACGATATCGATATCGACCGCCAGACCGAATTGATCGAGCAGACCGACCAGCGCATCGACGGGGACAGTGTCCTCGGTGTAGATGGATTTCTCCGCGATGACCGTCGGCAGGTCGAGATTGGGGGCGAGTTGAATCATCGCCGTCAGCACGGTGCCTTCGGCGCGAATGCCGCAGACCCCCGCGGCAACCTCGACGTCCGCCACATTCGCCGGACCGGCCAGCGCCTCGGCTCTGGTGGCCCTGCCGAATCGGTAGTCGGCCCAGTCGAGCAGCCATCGACTGGTCGTGCGGCCGTTCACTTCGACCGCAACGGTCACCAGCAGCACGGTGATCACCGCCGCGCTCGCCCAGATCGGGGTATGCGACCACAGCCCGGTAACCACCAGGCTGCCGCCGATCACGGCGACGGCGAACGGACCACGTTCGACACCGCCCACCCGAACACTCGGTAGGCTCACCGGCGCCTCCGGACCGCGGAGTTCGCGTAGGTGGCGCCGAGCCCCAGCAGCAGCGCGGCCACGATGACGACCGCGGCCGCGAACGGCGGACGACGATCCTTGGCGCGCGGCGGATCCGGCAGCACCAGCACCGACGACCGGTACAGCCCGATCGGCGGCTTGGGTGCGGTGCGGTAGCTGAGCGCGGTGAGCGGATCGATGACACCCGCGCCGATGACGTTATCGATACCGCGCGCCGGTGCGTGCGCGCTGGCGGTCAGGCGGGCCATGATCTCGGCCGGAGTTTCATTGGGGAATCGGGAGCGCAGCAGGGCGGCCACTCCGCTGACATACGCGGCGGCGAACGACGCGCCGCCGACCGGCACCAGTTTGCCGGGTTCACCGACACCATTGATCAGGCCGGTGCCGCCAGGGCCGAGCGATTCGATGGCGGTACCCGGCGCACCGACCGAAACCCATGGTCCCGTCAGCGAATCCGACATGGTGGCGCCGGTGGCCGTGGTGAAGCCCACCGTCAGCACGTCGGTACCGAACCAACCCGGCGCGGACACGGTCTTGACATCACGCCAGTTCCTCGGGTCACTCGGCCGGGTCGGATCGATATCCGGATTCTGATCACAGCCGGTGTCGGCATTTCCGGCACCCGCGACGATCACCGAACCCTTGACGTGTACGGCGTAGCCGATCGCCACCGACAGTATCGACTGATCCACCGCCAGTCCCACCGGAACACACACCGGCAGCGCCACCGTGATCACGCCGGCACCCAGGTTCGCCGCATGCACGATCGCCCGCGACAGCGTCCGGATATCCACCGAGAGCTGTTGCGCCGCATCGTTATTCGGCCGCTCAACGCTGAAGGCTCCGGAGCGGTATCGAATGGAGATGATCTTGGCCTCCGGAGCGACTCCGGTGAATCCGTCCGTGGGATCGGATGCGGCGCCGATGATTCCGGCGATCAGGGTGCCGTGCGCATCGCAGTCGGACAGACCGTCACCGCCAGCCGTGACGTAGTCACCACCACCGACCAAAGCGGGCAAGCGGCCATTGGGCGTCACTCCGGTGTCGAGCACCGCGACGGTCACCCCGGCGCCCCGGCTCAGCGCACGGGCGTTCGGCAGGTCCAACGTCAACTCCGACGGCGGCGTGCGCGCCAGATCGCTGTCCCTCAGTACACCTGTCGCCAAGCAACCCTTGTCCTGCTTCGTCGGCAGCTCCGGGCCGGGCGGATCATCGGCGGGCGCGCCGATGACCACCTGCGGCGGATCCACCGCCAATGCCGGTGCGGCGGAGGCGATCAGCGCGAATCCGGCCAGCACCGCAGTCGCGGTTGCTGCGATTCGCATCAGATCGCCCGCATCGCCGTGTAGATGCCCATGATCCAGCAGGCGATGATCGGAATCACCAGAATGAGCGCGTACTCCACCAGATCGATGATCCGACGGGTGACCGGCGAGAGCCGACGACCCGGCAACCGCACCGACGCAACACATGCCGCAGCGGCGGCAATGCCGACCACCAAGACGACCGCCAGCCGGGCCGGCGCCGTTTCATAGGCAGTCACCAGCACGAAGCCGACACCCACCACAGTGAACGCCGACGCGACGACGAGCGCGATGGCCTGCACCCGGTCCGGGAACCAACGCGAGCGCATCGCCAGCAGACCAGCCACAGCGGCGGCCAGCACGATCTCCCGAATACCACCGGGACTCACCGCGGCCGACAGCACGGCGGCACCCGCCAACAGCGCCGAAGTCGCGGCGATGAGCCCGCGCAGACTTGTCACCGCCAATCGGGCCCGGCCTTCGATGCCGGCCCCGGCCTGCTCCCGCTGCCGTTCGGTGTCCTCGGCGGAATCGAGTTCGGCGTCATCGCGCGCGGATTCGGCGTCGAAGATATCGGTCAGCGTGGCCGGGGCGACCTCGTTGCCGGGGTCCGGCAGATCCGGTGGCCGAATCCGGGCTACGACGACGGCGAGGCGCGGTGCGGCGGTGAGCAAAATCAGTCCGAGAAGTACCGCGCCGCCCGATATCTGGCGCACCGACAAATCCAGATAGGTCAACGGAATCGCTGCGGCCGCGACGGTAACGCCGAGCACGGTGACCGCCATCAATGTGGCGATCCCGAGCTTGGTCACGCGCATCATGGCCGCGGCCGCGACGGCGACGACAACCGATCCGGCGGCCAGATTGGCCGCGGCGAACGGTCCCGGCTCACCGTAGGCCGGTGGCACCAGCATCGCGCCACCCGCGAACAACAGGGGGATCGAGGACAGCGCCAACCCGAGGCAGATCCGAGGCGCGAAGTTCCGCTGCCGCGCCTGCACCGCACCGCCCCAACACACCGCGCCGAGCAGCAGCGCGGGCAGCGAGTACCACCAGATCGACCCGGATTCCGTCCACGACACCGACAACATCGCCGCGATCGCGATCGCGCCGACACCCAGCGTGGTCAGGCCGACGACCGCGGCGGTACCCGCGTCGAACTCGGCGAATTCACGCTCGTTGATCAGGGCGAGCGCATCGGTGATGTCCTCCACGACCGGCGTGAAGACCTCCGCGGATTCGACCGCGGCCAACATCAGCACGGTGCCGTCGACCACATCGTGGTCGGCGAGGCTGCGCCACCGTGGCATCGGCGCTTCGCCCGGTCGAGCCAGGCTCCACTGCCCGGTCGGCGGGGTGAAATCGACGGTCTCGTCGTCGATGGCGTTGGCCAGCACGACGAGCAGATCATCGATGAAGGTTTCGATGGTGAACTTGGTCGGCACCACGACGTCGACCTGGTAGCTGGACACCAGGACCGCCATCCGGGCGCGTGCCACCTCGGCGGATGCCGCGGGCGCCGCTCCCGGCGGCGAAGCAACGGCAGTACTCATCGCCACCCTCCGGTGGCCCGGCCGCCGCCGGCGCCACCAACATAATTCGGGAATCCATCGGCAAGCCCGGCCGCGAGTTCTTCGAAGGCGAGCAGGGTTTCCTTCTCTACCAGGCGCAAATCGATCTCGCCACCCTCGGCCAGATGGTCGTCATAGGGCAGGATGCAGGTCGGACGCTGCCCGGTGGCGAACAGCTTCTCGATCGCCGCGACATCGACGACCGGCTTGGTCGGTTGCTGGTGCACGATCGTGACGATCGATTTGGCGATCAGATGCTGCATACCGTGCGAACTCAGCCAATTCAACGTGGCCACCGCGCCTTTCACCCCGCCGACGGTGGGTGGGGTGACCACCACGACGGCGTCGCTGGTCTGCAGCACGCTCATTGTCACCGAATCCAGCACGCCTGTACCGCAATCGACGAGCAGCAGATTGAAGTGGCGGCGCAAAACCTCCACGGCCCTGGCATATTCGCGACCCGAGAGGGCCTCGTTGGCCTCGATGGTCCACGGCGAGGCGATGACGGCGAGATCGGCCGAATTGATCGACATGAACGACTGCACCGTCGAGAAGGCCTCCAGATTCGACGCCTGCGCCAGATCGCGCAGGGTCAGGCCATACGGGTGCGGGGCGGTACGGGTCGGCAGATCACCGAAGTCCGGATTTCCGTCGACGGCGACGACTCGGTCCGGGCGCAACGCCGCGAAGGTCGAGCCGAGCGTAGCGGCGGTCGTGGTGCGGCCGACGCCGCCCTTCACGCTGATCACCGCGATCTGATAAGGGGTGTTCAGCTGGGTCCGGATTCGGGCGCGCCGATCCTCGGCGCGCTGCTCGGCGGGTGAGAGGCCGAGCCGGAACCCGACCTTGTTCAGCGCGCCGCGGACACCGGAGCTGGACTGCAGCCTGGCCCGATTGGCCGCCGAGATATCGGCCAGCAGATCCATCGAGGTCAGTGCCGCGGGCAGCACCTCGACCTGCGGGGCCGCCGTGCGGTCGATGCGATCGGGCACCCAGCTCGTCGCCTGCGCGGGTTGCCATGGCGTGTCGACGGATTCGGCGCCGGGTCTTTCCGCGCTGGGATCGGGATTACTGCTCGATGTGTTCGGCGAACCAGATGCGGTCTGCGTGATTCGAGCGGTAGCGGGCTCGGCGCCGCCCTGGGCCGCCCACATCTCGGGCGACGAAGGCGTTGCCGCCGCATAGTTCTCACGTGCCGAATCCGTGGTCGGCACAGCCACATGCGGCGCGGGAGGCTCGGGTGCGGTCGCGCTCTGCGTTGGCATGGGAGGAGGGCCACTGGCTGCGGGCTGCGGCATCGACTGATCGGGTGCACCGATCACCGGTTCGTTATAGCCGGATTGCGGGCGCGCGGGAACGCTGCCGGTCGCTGGGCCGCTTTCCGGCTCCTGCGCCGCCTGCATGAAAAAGGCGTCGTAGCCGCCCTTGTGTCGGACGGACTCGGCCGAATGACCATTCGTGCTCGGTGCTCGGCTCATATCTGTCGTCCTCTCCAAAAACCCATCGGGACGTTTCAACCAATCCGGCTGGTATCGAACCAACTTCGGTCCGGCAACAGCTCGACAAGTCCTGAGATCCCGGCGTGCAGTGCCGCGTCGTCACCGGGTGCGTAGGTCGATCGGACTTCCCCGTCCATCGCCACACTCGGTGTCACAATGATGCGCCCCGACAGCGTATCCAGCACACTCACACCGTACTTCGGCTTCAGCTCGACGCCGTCCTGATGTTGCACCACCACCACTTCCGCGCGCCGAACGATCTCATCGAGCGCCCGACCCAGCACACCCGCGGTGTGCGGCTGCGCACCCAACTCCAACAGTGCCTGTCGTCGTTCGTTTTGGTCGTTGGGGACCTCGGCGAACTCCTGCTGGGATGCGGTCATCGGCGCGAAACTCAGTGCCGGAGTGGACCCCAGCGCCGCACCGACCGCTGCCGATACCGAATCCAACTGCTGTTCCTGCTGATACACCGCCTGGATGACGATCTCGTCGTCACAGCGCACCGCCAACACATGGGTCTCGCCGCGACGCACCAACGACATGCGCAGCATGCCCTTTTGTTCGCCATCCAGGCCGGTGGCCAGCACGAGGGCCATCAGTTCCACATCCGGGCGGTACAGGCACTGCAACCAGTGCTCGACCGTCGGATGCACGCGGTCGCCGTCGATGATGCCCACCTCGGTGAGCTGTGCGGCGACGACAGCGCGCACCCGCTCCAAGTCGTCGATGTCGAAAATATTCGGCATCAACGCGAGGATCGGCGGGTAAGAATCGATGCCGGCCATGTCTTTCAACAGCAGCGCGGCATCGACATTCAGATCGATCGCGATCGGATCAGTTTCCACACCTTCACCAAACGACCAGTCGTCCGCAGCCTCGTTTCGCCGTGGCCGGGCCGACGAGGCTGCGTGACTACTAGACGCCACCGATCGACAGGAACCTGGCGCCCTGCTGGTGGTCGGTCTCCTTCATGAAGCCCTCGGATCCGGAGGTCTGGTGGATCGCGTTCTTCACCTGCTGGAGCTGGCCCTGGTAGCCGGTGCCCTGCGCGGCGTCACCGAGTGCAGCCCTGAACCTGTCCATCAGCGGTTTGGCGACATCCGCCGCGACACCGGTGAAGACCGAGTCGAGTTGCTTGATCAGTGACGTCAAGTGGGCGGCGTTCGCGTCCATACCATTCAGAACGCCCTGCACAGTGAGGTTCGTCGAATCGACGTGTCCATAGTTGAATTGCATTGCCTGCCAGCCTTATCTAGGTTTTTACGATTTGTACCGTGCCGCTCGTGGGATTACTGCCACGAGCCGGTGTCGACCTTGCTGTTCGTACCGAGCTCGACCGCCCGCTGCATCGTGGCAGCGTTCTGGAGGTCTGTCGCATCAATTTTCACGCCGGTGTCTTTCAGCGTGTCGATGATGTCCTGCAGGGTCTGGGCCAGCTTCACACCGGCGGTGTGCGCGTGGTCCATCGTGTTCTGGATTTGCGTACCGGTCTGCGAACCGGTGACCGCGCTGGCGAACTCATCACGCAAGCTCATCCAGCTGCGCAGGTAGCCTTCGAGTTCGCCCTGGCAAGCCATGGCATTGACCGCAGTCTGGTTCAATACCTTCGGATCACCGGTGTAAGTGGTGGTCACTGTTGTTTCCTCTCTGGAGTGGATCTAAATTCCGCCGCGGTATCTCACCGGGCAGGCTCTGGCTCGGCTACCGCCGCCTCGTCATCGGAGCGCTCGTCGTCATCGGAGCGCTCGAGGATGCCCACGAGCGAATCACCGTCGGCAACGGCATCTTCCGGACGTTCGTCGGCATATTCGATGACGCCGATCACCGGCGGCTTCTCCAACACCGGAACTTCCAACTCTTCACCCGGCACGAATACCTTGCCCGGTTTCCGCTCCTCGTCCCGCCGACGCCGCATTTGCGCCTTCGGTGCGATGGCGCCCTTACGCGGCGCCCCACGGCCGGCCGGTCCGGCACCACCTGCCGGATTCGACGACGCGCCGTACGCCGTACCCGGCCCGCGCAGCCAATTGGACGGCATCCGGAATCCGGTGGACGCACCCGGCATCGAGCCGAGTCCGCCCCGGGCCAGATTCAACGCGACCAGACTTCCCGCGCCACCGTTCAAACCAGCCAATGTCGGCGAATTGGGCGAGGTCCCATAAAATCCCGACTGTTCGGCGGACCCGTCCGAGCCCGCGTACGAGCTCGAATCGCTCAGTGGCGAAGTGACTTCACTCGGATCCGCTGTGGTGGGCTGAGTCTGCGTCGGCGACTGAGTGGTGTCGGTCGGTGTATTAGTGGGGTCGGTATTGCCGGTATTCGTATCACCGGTGTTGTTGTTGGTGGTGGTGTTATTCGTATCCGTGTTGGTGGTGGTGTTATTCGTAGTTGTGTTGTTGGTGGTGGTTGTGTCGAATTGCTGAGGCGTGCCCGACTTCGGGGTGTACACCGGCACTTCGAATTGCGGTGGTGGCGGCGGTATGCCCGGGTCCGTGACGATGGGCGTCGGCAGTGCCGGCGGCGGCAGTGCCTCCAAGGTCGGCACCACCGCGCCCTCGTAGCCGTCCATCACTCCCGCAGCGGCTCCCCAGATCGCAAAGTACTCGAGTTGGTTGAGTAGCAGCGGAATTGTGTTCTGGCCCCCACCGTTGGTCGCGGCAAGAAGGGTCTGCTCCGCCCGGTTCGCGGCGAGCCATGTACCGACAGCCGCCATCGCGGACTGGGCGGCGCTGAATTCAACTGCCACCGCATCCAATACGACCGACACCGCATTGGCGGTCATGGCCTGCTGCTGTAGCCACGTCGTATGGTGACTGAATGCCGCCTGCGCGAGATCGCCCGACTCCCCTTTCCAGGTCTCGCCCATATCGAGCATTGCGGAGGCAGTATTACTCGCCGCGGCCAGCAACGTCTGCGCCGAGATCTGATAGGACTCGGCGGCAGCGGTGATGGTCTCCACCCCGGGCCCGCTGAGCAGGCAGCCAACGTTTATCTCCGGAGGCAGCGCGTCCCATATGCCTGGCATGACATCAGCCTTCGCTCGGACCTACGGCTCGGACTATCTGGGCACTTCGGTGAGGGTCGCACCCGTGCCCGCGATACCGGTGCCATTGATGATGTCGCTACCGGAATAGGCGACAGCCGTTGGCGGTAGCGACGCCGAGGCAACCTCGCGGTGCACGAATCCGTCACCCGTGCAACTGAAGAACGATTGGCCGTATGCGGCGGTCACTGCGGGGAGGACCAACATACTCACGGCGTCCAACGCGGGCGGAAATATTACGCAGGTAGCCGCCGTCTGGACGAGGGAAGCGATCGCCGAGTCGGCAATCAGGTCGAGTTGGGAACTGACTGCCGGGAGATGCGCCGGTTCGACTGTGAGAGCCATGTGAGTTCTCCTAACGATGAGCGCCGACTCAATAGCGAGCGGTACAGGACAAACGCTAAGGCATTCTCAGTAATGGGAAGCCTGCCGAAGACAACCCTGGCGTCGGCCCCGCACCACCGCCGACCAGGCCTAGTCCTGCGGCGGTAGCCAGGCCGACTGCACCAGATCCCGGCGCGAATGCAGCGGCTCGACGAAGATGCCCCGGCCCACCGGTTGCTTCGTCGGCTTCACATCGCCGATCAGAATTCCGTCCAGTTTCGAGCCGTCCATGATGATGCCCGAGGAGTTCAGATTCTTGATCTGGCCGAGCACGTTGTCGTACAGCGCGGTATCGGCCTGGGCGATACTGCGTGCGGCGATGACGTGCAGGCCGGTATCACGACCGTCGACGATGATGTCCTTGAGCGGTTCCAGCGGATTTCGCATGCCGCGCTGGGCGACCATGTGGTAGTCGTCGACCACCACAAAGATTTCCGGTCCGGACCACCACGAACGGTCTTTGAGCTGCTGCGAGGTGACGCCGTCCGGTGGGCGGCGGCTGCGCATCTTCTCCGCGAACGGCGGCAACCCCTCGAGCAGATCACGCTCGCTGGTCAGATAGCCGACCAACTGCTCCTCCGGGATGGCGTCCATATGCTGCCGGCGGTAGTCGACCAATAGCACCCTGGCCTGATCCTTGTTGAATTGCAGACGGATCGACTCCAGCAGCGCGGCCAGCACCGTCGATTTACCCGAGCCGGACGAGCCCAGCACGATCAGATGTGTCGAAACACCGAAATCGACTGTGGCAGGGTGCAGATCGGATTCACGGATGCCGAAGGGCACCACGAGGCGCTGCGCCAGATTCGCCGGTTCCGGACGGCCGGCGCGGACCTCGGCCAAAGTGATCTGGGCGGGCAACAGCTTGACCTCCGGAGCCCGGCGGCTCTGGTACTTCTGGTTCAGCTGCTCGACCGCGGCCGCCATACCCGCACCAGCGGACTCGGCATCGCCTACTCCGTCCATGCGCGGCAGCGCGGTGAGCATGTGCAACGCGTCGCTGGAGATACAGCGACCGGGGCGATCCGGTGGAATCGCGGCGACCACACTGCGCTGTCCGAGGAAGATGGTGTCGGTGAGATCGCCGAGCCGCATCTCCAGCCGGGTCTGCAACAGATCCTTGATGGCGGGACGGATCGCCGCCCAGCGCGAACTGCTGACCACAAGGTGGATGCCGTAATTCAGACCCTGCAGTGCGATCGACTCCATCACCGGGAGGTATTCGTCGAAATACGGTCCGGTGACCGCGAATCCGACATCCCAGCCGTCGACGACGATGAAGACATCGCCGTGCTCGTCGCCGCGCGCGGTGAGTTCGGCCGATTCCCGCGGTGAGGAGCGTCTGCGCCGGAATTCGCGCATGGTGTCGATGCCGAGATCGCCGAACAGCACCTGCCGACTCGCGATGAGATTGGTGATCAGCGCGAAGGTGCGCCGGACCCGATCGCCATCGCGGCCCGAGGCGACCGAGCCGACATGTGGCACGTTTCGTAGTCCGGACAGACCGCCGGAGAAGTCGAGGCAGTAGAACTGGACCTGTTCGGGCGTATGCGTCAACGCGGCGGACATGACCAGCGTTTGCAGCGCGGTCGACTTACCCGACTGCGGGCCGCCGACGACGGCCACATGCCCGCCCGCGCCGGACAGATCGACCGACCAGATGTCCTGGCGCTGCTGCCTCGGCTTGTCCACGATCGCCCAGGGCAATTGCAGCGAACCGGCGGTCGCGGTCGACATGAACTTGTCCAGGGTCGGCGGCACGGTCAGCGGTGGCAGCCACATCTTGTGCGCCGGCGTGCCGAATCCGCCCAGCTGTTGCAGCACCGTCTCCATCACGGTCACCGGCTCGCTGTCCGGCGTGTCCGGTCGCTGCACAACAGGCTCGGTTTCGACCGGCGCGGGTCGCACATCGATGACGTGCGCCGTGGTGAATTGCTGTGGCGGCCGATAGCCGCCGCCGGGTCGCCTGGCACGTTGAGCGCTGGACGCCGATGCCTGCGCGGGCGCGACATACGGCGAGCCGACATAGGCGGCCTGGAATCGCTGCAGATCACCCGAGCCGACTCGCAGATAACCCGAACCCGGTTTCTTGGGCAGGTGATACGCGTCGGCGGTACCGATGGCGTCGCGGGAATCGGCGGTCTGGTTGGTGCGCAACGCGATTCGGTAGGACAGGTGCGCTTCCAGCTCACCCATCCGGTTGGCGGGCACCTTCTGCGAGGCCAGCAGCAGGTGGATACGCAGCGAACGACCCAACCGGCCGATCGCGACGAATAGTTTGGAGAAGTTCGGATGCTGCTCGAGCAGTTCGGCGAACTCGTCCAGGATGATCAACAGCGTGGGCAGCGGCGCGAGCTGCGCGCCCTGTTCACGGGCCCGCTCATAATCGGCGACGCTGGCGAAGTTACCCGCATCGCGCAAAATCCTTTGCCGCCTGCCCATTTCGCCGTTGATCACGTCTTCCATACGGGTGACGAGATCGGCCTCTTCCTCCATATTGGTGACCACGGCCGTCACGTGGTGCAACCGGTCGAACCCGAGGAAGGTCGCACCACCCTTGAAGTCGACCAGCAGTAGGTTGAGCGTGTCCGGTGTATGTGTCGCCACCGCCGAAAGCACAAGGGTGCGAAGGAATTCCGACTTTCCGGAACCGGTGGCGCCGATGCACATGCCGTGTGGGCCCATGCCCTCCTCGGCCGATTCCTTGATATCGAGATGGACCACGCCACCTGCCGGATCGTGGCCGAAAGGAATGTTCAGCCGGGAGCGGTCCGCGTCACGACGGCGCGGCCACTGCTGTTCGACCCGGATCGCCCCCGGGTCGGTAACGCCGACCAGTTCCTCCCACGAGGTGCCACCGCTGGCCTGGTCCGCGACCACGGCCTCGACCACTGTGGAAAGCCGGTACGGGGAGATATTGCGGGCCAACGCCTTCGCCGTAGGTACCGACATCGCGTCGGCGGCCCCGACCCGGCGCAGCCCACGCGGGGTCACCTCGTGCAGCGCGCGATCGGCGCCCACCATGAACTTCAGCGCCCGCGGCAAGGTCTGCTCGGCCCGGCCCAGCCGCAGCCACGTGCAACCATCGATGCCGGAGATATCCCGATCGGTGGCCGGACTGCTGTCATCGACGATCAACAGATAATGCTTGCGATCCAGCGTCGGTTCGGAATTCGCGGAGAACGGACCACGATTGAGTCCCGCCAGCGCCTTGGCACGCAACTCCGAAACGCTGCGATACACCATCCGGCTCGACCCGATCGCATCGGTCTCACTCGGATGTTGGGTGTGCGGCAACCATTTCAGCCACGACCACTCCGGTGCGTCCGGATTCGACAGCACCGCCGCGACCGCGACCTGATCCGGGCCGTGCAGTACGACGATCTCGGCGACCATCGACCGCACCAGGGCGGCCACCGCATCGGGATCGCCGTCGACACCGATCTGCGGCGCCGAAAGGAGATTGATCGCGACCGGCATACCCCCGACAGTCGAATACGCCTTCGCGAACCGGGTCACCTCGACAACACCGACCGGATCCAGATCGGAGGTGGGCGCGGCCTCGGGCACGATGACCCGCACCTGGTTGGCGATCCGGCCCCGCCCGACCCGCACCCGCAGGAACTGCGGACTGGCAACCTGCACTTCCCACATGCGCTTACCGCCGATCAACGCGGCGATTTCGGCCGGACCCGGATGCGTGTAGCGCAGATAGTTGTGCAGTTCCGACTCCGCGGCATGCACGGTCTTGCGGTTATCGGTAATGCTGCGCAGATAGTCCTTGCGTTCCTCGTTCAGACTCGCCGCACCACCGGCGCCGCCTCCGGAAAACGCACCACCCATCATCCCGCCCATGGAAACCAGCATCATGACCGGGAACATCAACATCATCGGCGACATCTGCCCGCCGCCGCCGCGGAACATCATCACCATCATCCCGGCCATGGCCGACACCATGATCACCGGCATGATCATCTTCAGCCGCGACGGCGGCACCGGTTTGGGCAGTTCGGTCGGCGGCTGCAACCGCAATTCGGTCACCGCGGGGGCCTTGGGTCCACGCACCGTCCGAGCGGGCCGCACGAACCGGCGGGTAGCCGTCACGAGGTGCCACCCGGAAGGCCGATGACGGCCTTATTCGTCGGGATGCCGTCGTGCTGGATCCGGGCGTCCTTCTGCGACAGGGTGGGTCCGACGGCGAACAACGACACAATGGTCCACGGTGCGGGCACCGGGGTCCGCAGCCCCAACGAGGTCAGTGTCGAATCCGGAGTGGAATTGTTCTCCACCACGGCATTGATGCCGTAGCGGACCCCGCTGTCGGAAATCCAGAACAGCGACTCCCGACGCGGCGACCCCGGATCCGCCCCGGTCACCTGGACGAAGCGTCCGGTGGTGCGCGGTAGATACGCGGCGTCGGCGGTGGTACCGCGCGATCCGGTGGCCGTCACCAGGCCGACGGTTCGACTCTGTTCGTCGACCTTCAATGGCAGTTGTCGTCCCACGAGCAACTCGGTCGAGGCATTCTGATCGGTGCCCGCGCGCCACCAGTGATAGCAGGTCACCCCCAAGCGCATCGGATCGACGACATGCACCGGTCGAGTCGGATAGGCGGCCGTCCCCGGCCACGCACCCGGACGCAGATTCGCCGCGATGACGTCGGGTCCGACCGTCCGCGTCGATACCGAGCCATGCGAATCGGCATTGCGGATGATCGACGCGAGCACCGAATTGATCTGCACCACACCGGATTCCGATACCAGGTAATAGAACGCGCCGCGATCCGGCGCCGATACCGTGAGCACCGAACCGACCGGTACGCTCAAGCCCGAGGAGAACGTCACGGTTCCCCCCGCACCGGGTACGTCCGGCACGCGCAGCGGTGGCACCTCGGGGATAGCGGAGATGAAGCCCTTGGACGCGGAGACCACGGTCGAAGTCGGGTCGATGCCCAATGCCAGAATTACCGCCGAATTACTCAGATCGATGGCCGCCCGGACAATGCCCTGCTGCGGATCGTTGTACACCAGCCAGGTGGTGGTGTCATCGCGCAGCAGTCGCGCCTCATCGGCGCCCAGCCCGCGGATCGCATCGCCGTCGACGGTCAGCGGACCGCCGATCGCGGTCGTCAACACCGGCGACAACGCGACCGTCGGCAATCCGGTCTGCGGATTGACCGGTGCCGCCGCCCCGACCTTCGCGGTATCGCACACCGTCCAGGACGAGTTCCGGTCGCCGTTGTCCGCGATCACGCCCGGCGCACCTGGAATACCGACCCACGGACCACGCGGATACTTGGACAACTCATCGCGCGAGACCGGCACCGGATTGTCCGGCGAACCGGCGATGAGTCGCGCCGAGGTCAGATTCAGCGCCGGGTGCAACCGGGCGCCGACACGCACGTAGAGCGCGCCGGTGTCCTTCTCCGCGATAATCCTCGACTCCCCCACTTTCTTGGCGGGTTTGAAGAACGCCAACAGGGCCGCACCGGCGATCACCATGCAGGCCAACGCGATACCGATCGACAGCGCGGTGGAGCGACCACGCTGCGGATCGTCGATCATCGAGGCGTCCCGACGCACCAGCGCATGCTCGATCCGGCGCAGCAGAAAACGCCAGCCCGATATCTGGTGCTTGGTCACCACCCGGAAGCGTGCCATGCGAATCAGCCCGTCGCGGCCGGCGCCAAGCCCGCGAGCGCGGCGGTGATGTCCGAGGAGTCGATGGTCATCAACTCCTCATTGGTCATCGAAAGCACATCCGCGTTGTCCCTGGTGAATCGATAGTCCCGCTCGGCTTCGGCGGCCTCGACCACATTGCGGACGAAGCGACCGTTGCCCGCCAGATCGATGAGCCGCCGACCGTTCTTGGTCTGCCCCGACAACTGTTCGCACCGCACCCGCAGCACGTCTTTTGCGTCGCCGGAGAGAATCGAATCCTTCTTGTGCGCAATGTGATCGGCGATGCGCACGAGTTCATCGGCGTCGTAACTGGAGAAGCGGATCCGCTTGGTGAAACGCGAGGCGAGGCCGTCGTTGGAGGCCAGGAACCGGTCGATCTGGTCCTCGTAACCCGCGATGATCACGACCAATTTGTCGCGGTCGTTTTCCATGCGGGCCAGCAAGGTGTCGACGGCTTCCTTACCGAATGCGTCACCGCCGGACAGCCCCTCCTGGATCAGGGTGTACGCCTCGTCGATGAACAACACACCACCGAGCGCGGAATCGATCAGCGCATTGGTTTTCGGCGCGGTGTGGCCGAGGTGGGTGCCGACCATATCGTTGCGCGACACCTCGATGACCTCGGCGTTCTCGACGACGCCGAGCCCGGCGAAGATTTTGGCGATGACGCGGGCGATGGTCGTCTTACCGGTACCGGGCGGGCCGGAGAAGATCAGATGCTGCGACCGGGAATCCACGGCCAGTCCGCGCTTGGCTCGCACCTGATCCATCAGCACACCCGACTTGAGCCGGTCGACCTGCTCCTTGACCGAGTCCATGCCGATCTGGGCCCGCAGCAGATCGGAGGCCTCCTCCAGCTGGGACTCGCGAGCGAGCCGGGCCGCGGACGCGGCGACCTCGGTCGGGTCGTCACCGGACTTCGGATCCCACTGATTGGTGCGCGAAGCGAGGACCTCGGCGGAGGTGATCTCGAGGCGATAGGACTTGTCCCGCACAGCCCGCTGCCATTCGGGTCGGTCCGGCCACAGCGCGGAACCTTGCAGGCCCTTGAGGATCTTGTCGGCGGCATCGTGATCGCCGTCGTGCCGCAGCAGCATGCCGAGCAGGTAATGCGCGTCCGCCCAGATGTAGGACAGATTGCCGGACTGACTGTCCTCGACGATGCGCTGTGCGCGCGGCAGGGCCTCGCCCAACCGACCGAGATGCGCCAGCGCCTGTGCCGTCATCAGCTCGGCCGCGATATCCAGCAGCCCATCCTCGAGCGCGGGCTTGGCATTGCGCGCGGTGAGCACGTCGATCCACTGCTTGGTGCGGAAGAACAGCGACATCCGCACGAAGTCGGCGACATCGTCGCGCGGCACCTCGGCGAGAATGGCCGCGGCCTCCTGCCACTCACCACCATCAGCGTACGAGCACGCCTGGGCGATGGCGATCTGATCCCGATCCGCCATGGCCACGCGCAGTCCGAAAACGCCGATCTCGACCTGACACCACAGCGCCCGATCGACCAGACCGGCGCGTTGCTGATCTCGGTACAGGTTGTGCACCGATCGGTACGCACCGTAGATCACCTCGGAGGTGACCTCACCGGCCATGGCGCGTCCCAACCAGGCATCGCACATATCCGGATCCAGGTCCGTGGCGGCGCGGAAGGCAGCCGCCGCCTGCTGTTCATTTCGCACGCCCCCGGCGACGAGCGCCAGACTTTGCACACCTGTGTAGAACGCGTCCTCGGCCGCAGACAACTCGGGCTTCCCTTCCGACGATCCTCGTGGACCGAAGATAGCGATTTTGAGCCCGGTTACGATTGGCAAGCTATTCCCAAGAATGGGAAGGCGGCATTGTTACCCGACGTCCGGGTCTATTTACACATCATTTATCGGCTCGACATTGAATGTGCCGTTATTTAGCGGTATATTGGTGATGGGTCGACGGTCCCTCATCCCGAAGACCCAGCCCCGTCCAGTGGTGGTCGGTGGCCGTGATCCGGCCGCCGGCCATCGCCTGGCAAGCGGCGGATCGTCACCCCAAAACCCCGGCGATCTGTCACGCGGCGGCCGTCGGTACCCCACACACCGTCGGCCGCCGCTTCTGTTTCGGCGGCCCGTTCACCGGTCGCCGTCTTCGCGGCGCCGGACCGTGGGTACGGTCACGGCCAATTCTTCCGATGTCGTCTCCGATTGCCGAGCGAGCTTCGACCACGGTGTTTCCCGCGGCTTACGCGCTGTAGTCGCGCGCCGGTCCAGGGATTGGAAGGCCTTGGAGGGCACACCTTTCGAGAAGGCCGCGCGCTGCGCCGACGCGCGGACCGCATGCGCCCAAGGTGTTACGAAGCCGCGCGAACGGCTCGGACCGGGCGAAGGTTGTTTACGAGGGCCGACTTGAACGGCGCGGGAGCCGGTCACGGCTGCATCCTCGGCGGGGGCTGCGCCGGGGCTCGGAGGTTCGGCAGGGACCGCGTCAGACGGATGCGGTACATCAGGAGTCGTGCTCGGGTTCGGTGCTCCACTAGGGACCGCGCTCGGGTTCGGTGCTCCACCAGGAACCGCGCTCGGCTTCTGCGCTTCTCCAGGAACCACGCTCGGGTTCGGTGCTCCACCAGGAACCACGCTCGGCTTCTGCGCTTCTCCAGGAACCACGCTCGGGTTCAGTGCTCCACCAGGAACCACGCTCGGCTTCTGCGCTTCTCCAGGAACCACGCTCGGGTTCAGTGCTCCACCAGGAACCACGCTCGGCTTCTGCGCCTCTCCAGGAACCACGCTCGGATTCTGCGCCTCTCCGGAGGTCACGCCAGGCATCCGCGGTTCGATGGTGGTCCCGCCCGACAACTGCGATTCGGCAGCAGCCACACCAGACAACTGCGGCTCGGCAAGGGACACGCCGGGCATCTCCGGCTCGGCCTCGAGCACACCCGGCATCGTCGATGCGGCGTTCGGCACGCATGCTGTTCCCGGTTCGACGGCCGGCACGCCCGGCATTCGCGGTTCGCGGGCCTGCTCGGCGGGCGACGTGCGAACGGACGCCGTACCGGTGAACAACCTGTCGACATTGCGGCCGAGCGGTTCGACGGCCCTGCCGATCACCTCGATGACCAGGTAGCCGATCAGCGCCCGCTCCATCTGGGTGCACAGTCGACGCGCCGCCGCCGTGACGAGCGGTCCGGCGATCCGCGCGGCGGGTGTCGCGGTCATCGCCGCGTAAGTCGTTGCCAGCGCGGCGAGTTCGGTCAGGACCACCGCCTTCGTCACGGTGATCACGTAGGCCACCGCATCGAGCGCCTTCGCGATGATGGCGCAGACCCGATCGAGTTCGGCCTGATGGTCACCGTCGGCACCGGTCCAACTCGCGACCAGCCGCTGGTACTCGGCGAGAGCATCCGCGCTCTCGTCGGCACTTGGCGTGCGCGTATTCGCGGCAAAGGTGCGCACCTTGACCGCCAGCCCACGCACATCGCCTTCGTCGATATCCGGGTACCGAACCCCACAACAGTCGAGGAAATCCGCGACCTCCGGCGGAATCTCCACCGCCACTACAGCACCCGCACCACAACGGCGTCGCCGGACATGCGCGACCACTTCACGGTCGAACCGGAATACGGCGCCTCGATGACCATGCCGTTGCCCGCGGCCAACTGGACATGCTCCGGCCCCCGCGCGCTGAACGAGCTCGCGGGAAATACCAGGTCGCCAGGGCGCACATCCGCCGGGGAGACTCGCACCCCGCTGTAGATCTGCTCGTAGGTCGTGCGCGGCAGCACCACATGGCCGTCGGAGGCCTGCGCGATCGCGTACTGGGTCAGACCGGAACAGTCGAAACCGCCGCCGCTCGGTCCACCTGCGCCACCGCCGCCCCAGATGTAGGGGGTGCCGAGCCATTCGCTGGCAGCGCCGACTGCTTTGCTACCCGCGGTACCGTCCGATGGCACCCGAGGTCGGCCGCGCCGGCCATTCGACAGCACCGCGGATCGGGAACGAGCCCGCCGACGCCGACGCGGTGTCGAACCGGCGGCCTTGCGCCGGGACAATTCGGGCATGCCGGGCGGCATGATCTGCGCTGCCCGCTGACGCGCCGCCGCGACGTCGGTGTCGACCTGTTTGGCCGCTTTGGCGATAGTCGAATGTGCCGCCTCGAGCAGGGCGGGGCCGCTGAACCGGGTATCGCCGACCGATGCGATCGCCTGGATGCGCGATTGCAGGTCGGCGATCTGATTGGTCAGCCGATTCCGGCTGACGACTGTGCCGTCCCCGGTCTCGCCGACGGTCTTGTGCACGACACCGTCTTTGCCCGCATGCGATTCCGCGATCGTCGACTGGATGCCGCGCGCATCGGTGTAGTTCACGACGCCCGATCCGCTGTGCGCGCTCATGTCGTTGCTGACAGCTCGAACAGTGCTCGCGGTGGCGGCCGGATCAGGTTGACCGTTGCCGTACAGCCCGAGCAGCTGCCGCAAGACCTCGTTGAGGTCGCCTGTCAGTGCCGGCGACATTCGACCGACTCGCTCTCGCTCATCACCGACCGCCTCTCCGGACCTGCTCGCCAAAATGTTTCGCCGGTTGGCACCGGGTCGCCCCGAATCTCGGGGGCTGACAACGACTATGAGGCAATTGCGCGAATGATTCATCTTCCCAGCGGCGGGAAGCCACGACAATGGGAAAGAACTTCTGGGAGGCGGTGGCGACAATATGGCGGCAGAACTGGCGGGTACCGCGGCCGACACCTGGCAAACGCTGTTCGGCTCCCCTACCGCCGGCAATTCCGCCGGGCCCGGTGCTCCTTTCGGTTCGTCGCCTGGTGCTCCATCCGGGCAACCGCCCGGTGCTCCGGGGAGTCAACCACCCGCTGACGGGTCCGCCCAGCCGACCGGCGCTCCGCCCGGTCCGCCACCCCGAGATCCATCCGGCCAGCCGCCTGCCGACGGTTCGGGCCAGCCTCCGGGTGCGCCCGGGTCCGCCCCTGTCACCGCCATGTTCGGCGCACCGCCTGGCGCAACCGATACGACCACCGCTGCAACCACCACCGCAGCCAAGGCCAAGACCGGCCATTACTGGACGGTGAAACTGACACCGCCCGCCGGCGCGTCCGCGGGATTGAAGGCGTTCATCGCCATGGCCGAAGAGGCCATCCAGACCGCCGTCGACCTGCTGGGCCGGGGTACCCCCGAGCTGCCGCCCAAGGTCGACGATCTGCTGCGGCCGGTGATCTACGAGAGCATCGGCGACAGCCTGATGAAAGAGCAATACCAGCAAACTCTCGCGAAGGTCCAGTCTCGGCAGACCGCACTGCTGACCTACGACACCAAGGTCATGAAGACCTCCATTGTGGTCGCCGCGGGCAGTGATGAGACGCTGCGGGCGATCAAAGAGATCGTGGCCGAACTGCAGGCGAAAATGAAGGCCGTCGGCAGCGGGAAGCTCAAACCCGCTCAAGAGGTGGCTCTGATGAAACTGGTCGCCGAGGCGATCGACCTCGTTTACGACAAGGTCGAGGCGGTCTACCAGCTCAACAACGATATGGCCGGTGACGGCAATTCGGACTCCGACAGCAGCGGGTCCGGCAGCAGCGGCCAGTCCGGATCCAGCGGTTCCAGCGGTGGTGGCGGCGACGGCGGACTCGGGCAATTGGTATCGATGCTCGGAATGCTGCCCATGATGGCAATGCCATTGGTGTCGCAGTTGCCGCAATTGCTGAAGCAGCAGGACAAGGACAAAGACAAGGACAAAGACGTTGCCGAGGACGGCGCGCAGCCCGGCGGAGGCCAGCCGCAGGCGGCGGCACCCGGCGCGGCGCCCGGCAGTCCCGCCCCCGCGGCGGCACCCGCAGGCCAACCCGCGGCGGCGGCGCCGGCTGCGACAGCCGGCGCGAGTGCGCCTGGATCGGCCACGCCGGTGGCGAATATGTCTCCGGTGTCGGCTCGCGCCAATGTCCGACGCGCGGTGAATCGCAACGGATCGACTCCGACCGATAGCGACACCGACGAAACACACGACGAAGATCCCGATGACGAGGTCACGGTGGATTCGCCGGTGGTGCAGGCATAATCGCTGCTTCCCTCGACGCGACTCGGCAGATGATTTCGTCTGCTGAGTCGTCGCTATGGCCGAATTAGTCTGGCCCGAACCGGATTCCGTCTGCATGGGCGTACGGGCGGTACCGTGACGACGGCGAAACCTATCTGCGCCCCGTCAACTTACGTCCTGGGCCACCGGGCGGACCCTGGATTTCAGCGAACGGCTATGCCGTATCAGATCGTCGGCGCGCGCCAGCGGGGGTCCGGCTTGGCCGGTCCGTGTCCAGCCAGTACGCGGCTGCGGAACGGTTCGGGCCAGCCGCCCGCCGGATTGCCGAGTTCGCCTCGCAGGAAACCGATTACCGAATCCCGGAATGTCGTAGCAGCCCGGATCAGCAGCATAGTTTTCGATATCGACAGCCCGGATTCCGAAGGACGAGTAACCGCTGACTGGGCTTCCGGCGGGCCGTGCCGTTGCGACAACGAGCGCACGGCACTGGCCGACTCACATACCGAACCACCGCGGCCCCCTGGGCTTCAGAGGACCGCGGTACGCCATCAGATCGTCAGCGCAGCAACAGCAGGCGAGGCTTTCGGCCACAAGCCGACGCCGCTGCCACAACGAGCGCACAACAGCGGCCGACTCACACACCGAACCACCACGGCCCCCGGACCTCAGAGGACCGCGGCACGCCATCAGATCGTCGGCGCGGTCACCGCGGGTGGTGCGGTCGGGGCAGCCGGCGCGGCGGTGACCCCGGGCGCGCTCGGCGTCGGCGCCTGCTCCGGCTGCTGCGCGGAGTTGTCCAAATCGGCGCCACTCGGGTGGAAGAACCCCTGGAAATCGCCGTAGCCGCCGGTACCGCCGTCGGGTGGGTTGTTCGGGTCGAGCGGCACTAGCTGGCCGTTGATGATGACCTCCAGTCCCGAAGGCTCAACCACCACAATCGCACTCCGATTCGCCCACTGCACCACGTCACCGGTCTGCAGATGTGCACTGTCGACCGAGACCCACGGACTGCCCGCGGAAGGCTGTCCGGTCGTGCCCGAGTAAGCCGACCTGGCATCGCTGCCGTTCGGATTGTTGAGTTCCTTGTTCACGGCCTGCGCGACCGCCGAGGACACCTTCTGTGTCGTACCGTCGGGCAGCTTCATATCGACCATCGACCGCCCACCGGCGCCCACCGGCGGTGGTGTCGCACTGGCGTCGGCTTGCACCACATTGGTCGGCTGATCCGTCGCGACCGCCGGCTGCGCCTGCGCCTGCGTCGCGGCCTGCTGCTCTTCCTCCCTGCGCCGCCGACGCCGCTCCTCGCGCTCTTCTTCCTCGCGCTGTTTCCGGTCGTCCTGACCGTTGTTCCCCATCATCTGCTGCATCATCTGCGACATCATCAACGGCATCATCATCGAGCTCATATCCATACCGGACCCCGAGGAACCGCCGCTGCTGCCCGAGTTGTACCCGGCCTGGGTCGCCTGGTTTCCGCTGGTGGTTCCGTTCGCACTGTTCTCGAGCGCACTGATCGCCGAATTGATCGCGGCCATGATGCCGCTGTTCGAGCCGTCGGTGCTCGTGCTGCCGTCGGTACTGGTCGTGCCGTCGGCGTTGGTCGTAGTCGAACCGTCGCCGAGCAGATCATCGAAGGTGCCGCTGTAGTCGTCGTTGGTGGGGGTCGTCGCTGTAGTCGTCGGGGCGGTTGTTGTGGTCGTCGGGGCCGTAGTTGTAGTCGTATTCTTCTTGGTCGTGTCGGCCGGCGGGTCGTCGTCGCCGTCGACCTTCGTGGCCTGCGTCTGGTATTTCTTGATCGCGGCCGCATACGTCTTATCCCAAGTCGCAGCAGTATCGTCGATAGCCTTTACGTAATATTTCTGTTCTACTTCGGGCGTCAAGTAGAACTTGCCATCCTTACCCTTCTCGGCGACGGTCATGCTGACATCATTATCAGGGTTCCGGGACAAGGAAGAATAGTTGATCTTGTCGCCATCACGATAGGCGTTCTTCTCGTCCGTAAAATCGACTTTCAGCTTGGTGTTGAGGTCGTCCACGAGCCCCGTAAGCTGCTTGAAAAGGTCGGAGCCCGTTATTTTGGAGTCGTATGTGGCGTTCGAGACGTCTTTGTGATCCTTCTTGAACGTTTCCCACCGCGCGCTCAGCTTGTCCTTCAGGGTGTCGGCCGCATCTCTGATGCCCGACCAACCGCTGGCGGATTTGACCTGTTCACTGCCGAGAGTATTGCTGAAGCTCGGATTGTCCTTCGGATTCCCGACACCGAGGGTGTCCAGGTCCCACTGCATGGTGGTCTCGGTGTCCACGATGAGCTGCTTCAGCTGCTCGCTGTGCCCCCGCGGCAAATACAGGTCGACCGTGTAGTTGCCCGCATGCTTGTCCTCGGACTTAACCTTATCGAAGCCGTAATCCTTATCGTACTCCGGCTTTTCGGCATCCGTCTTTGCCTTTGCGTCGTCCTTCGTTTTCTTTATATAATCGTCCGGTTTACCCGAGTCGAGCGCATTGATGAGGTCCGGATACTTCTTCTTGAGGTCATCATCGCCGTTACCAGCTGCTGCAAGCTGTTTTCCCAGAGGGTCGGCCGTATTGTCCCAGGTATCTTCCGATGTGTGACCGACGAGTTGATCGAAGGCCTTCTTGAATTCTTCGGGATTCGATCTGGCCAGCTTATCCAGGCTCTCCAGGGAGTTTTTAGCTTGGTCGCCCTGGAAACCGACGTCGTCTTGCCAGCCCAAGGGCCCAGTGGCCCAGCCATCGGCATCGTAGTTCTTTTTTATCTGATTGACGACATCATCTGCGTCACTCATCAGACTCTCCTCTGGTCGCTGGATCCCTCGGAACCCGCCGGACCTTTCAGCGACTCGGCGATGGCCGGGGGAGGACCGCCGAGGCGGCTGGAACCGACGCTGACGCCATGGACACCATGGGCAAACTCGACGTCCGGGATCGCGGTACCCACACCCGCCGTCTCCACGGCCGCTACCCGCGCTGCTTCAGGCAACAGTGGGTGCTCAGCTATCTGGCCGTACGTGTAGAGCACATCGCGTAGAGTCTGCCGGTCGGGTTCCCCGGCAGCGAGCAAGAGCAGCAGTTCGTCGGCACGACGTTCGAAAACCATGCCGCGCAAGGCTTCCGTGGATACACCCGGGCGAACTCCGCCGACCGGAACGGATGACACGTCCACGCGCCGCGACCACAGCGCCGACGCTGTCATGTCATCGGCGGCGCGCATCTGGTCCCACCAACTCACCGGGACAGGCTGACCAGCTTGCAGCGCATCCAGGATCTGCCGACGCCTGGCGCGGCGGATTACGGTCTCCCCATCGACACCGGAGGCCGCGGCGCGGACCCGCGCATCCGCGGCCCGTGCCAACTCGAGGCATTTGGCCCGAATTTCCGCTTCGGGCACCGTGACCGCTTGGTGCAGCGACGCGGCCGAACCGGCCAACGCGAGCCGGTCGACCAGGCCGGGACCGGGGGCGGTGAAGTCGAGGGCGGACTCAGCGGGAGCGACCCATTCCTCGACAGCGGTATCGTGGCGCATCGCCGCGCGCACGCCATCGGGGATTGCCGCAGACGACACCAAGGCGCTGATCCAGACATCTTTGCGGCGGGCCACCAAGTAGCCGAACTCGGCGAGCATTCGGGCCGGGTCTGCGGTTCCTTCCAACGCCGCGATCGCCTCCAGCTCCGCAGTACGGGCGAACCACCGCCACGGGAGGGTGACCTCCAACGGGAGGAATAGTCCGGAAGGCAGCCAGCCAGGTCCCTCGGTGGAGGTCAGCAAAACGATGGGTCCGTCAACGGCTCGCCCTACCGCCACCGCCCATTCTGTACCGCGCGCCGAATCACGTACGGCGGCGAGCGTCGCGGCGAGCAGGGTGCGGGCAAGCACCAGGTCGTCTTCAACCCGCTCGCCTACCACGAACGACGGTAGCGCGCGTCTGTCCTGCGGCGGGTGGACCGCTGCCGCGAACGGACCCACCGGCAGTGATGAGGGTCCCCCGACAGCCGCGCCGGCCCCAACGGGCGCGACCGGAGCGGGGTACGCATCCGTCGCCAGTGGTGCAGACATTCCTCCGACCATGCTCGAGCCACCGGCCGTGGCCGTGGCCGTGGCGCCGCTCGAGTCACCGACTGTGGCGGCCGGCAGATCGGCGGCACCGTAGTCCGGTACGCCGACCGAGGTCGGCGAGGTTCCGATCGGCGCGGTGACCCCGGTGGGCGGAAGGCCGTCGGTCTGTGGTGCCGATGCGGCGGGCGAGAAGGGTGCCTGATCGGAGCGAGGCGTCCCGTCGGACAGACCTGGGCTGTCGGGTGTTGCTCTCGATGGCTGAGCGGGATGCGGGCCGTTTACCACGGGCGTGTCCGGCCCGGTGTGCACCGGTGCCACGGGATCCATGTGCGCGCCAGGCGGCGGACCACCAGGAGAGGCTGCGTGGCCGTTGCCACCCGACTGGTCGATATGGTGCGCGCCGGCCTGATCATTCTCTTCGAGTGCTCTTGCCGCGGCGAGCAATTGGTCTCGCACCTGCTCATGGTGGGCGGCAGCGCGTTCGGCCTTGTCGTGACGCCTGTTGTAGTAGTCCACCAGAGCCGCCCGCATCGGGTCGGCAATCTTGCCGTATGTGGTGCTGAATTCATCGAGCCAAGCTTGCGGGATTTCACCCGCCTTCCGGACGTCTATCGCAGCCAATCTGTTCTGCTCGGCGATTCTGCGCAGCTCCTCGGGCTCGACAACCAGGTAATCGGGCATGCTCGGTTGATTCCTCCCGCCATTCAGCTCAGATTCATTGTTCCGGCTTCCCAAAATTGGGGGGCGACTGATCCGACCCGGTGGCCTGCCATTCCCGCATGATCTTCGACAGCGGCCGCGGCAGATTATCGGGGTCGTTCATGACGATCTGATACTGACGCCGCACGTCCGTGGAGCTTTCGGCGATGGCAGCCATGATTTCGGCGACCAGTTCCTGATTGCCGAATCGGGCGCAAGTTCCCGGCGCCAGATACAGGTCCCGCAGCCGTCCCCGCACGTCGACCTCGGGAATGACCAAACCGCTCGGGGACGGGCGGCGCGCCACGATCGCATCGGCACGTTCACGCATGTCGGCGATGCGGTTCCGCAGCTCCCGCCGCAGGCTGATTCCGGCGCGCACGTCGGGGTGGAGTTCTCTCATAGATCTTCCAGGATGCGCCACGACGGCCACGCTGCCTTCCCAACATTGGGAAGGAACGATACTCGGATCTCGAGCCGGTTTTCCGAAGACGAGACCGAGACCATGAGTTTGCGCGAGGTCCCCATCGACGAGTTCGCCACCGACTTCGGCGGTCTACGACACGCCGTCCCCCAGGCCGTGCACCGAATGCCCTCCGCGTTTCCCTCCGCACTGCTCGGCTCCGGTCGCCCGATGACGCTGCGCGGTGCGGGTCATTCCTGTGATGGACAGACCGTCACCGACGGTGAACTGCTCGTCACCTACGCGCCGGATACGGCGGTCGCGCAAATACGCGAGCTCGGCGACGGCCTGATCGAGGTGCCTGCCGGGATCAGCTGGTACGGCCTGGAGCGATATCTGAACCGCCAGGGCAGATCCGTCCCCGTGCTCACCGACTACCTGCATGCATCGGTGGGTGGCACCCTGTCGGTCGGCGGCATCGGGATCAATTCGGTGCGGTGTGGCATGCAGGTCGACCATGTGGAGCGGATCCAGCTGATCGACGGAACGGGAGCCAGCCGCTGGTGCTCGCGTACCCACCATTCGGAGCTGTTCCGGTTCGCACTCGGCGGGCTCGGCACAGTAGGACTGATCGAACGGGCGGTGCTTCGCACCGTGCCGTACTCCCGCGACACACACGTGCACCGTCGATACCACGCCACATCAACCGAACTCGTCGAGCACACCGAACGGATCGCACAGCGCGACGATGTGGACATCTACTGCGCGTCCATGCGCCGCGGCAAGCTGTTCTCCACCACAGGCTGGCGCGGCAGCGGTCCGCTGCCATGCGGCGACGAGAACTGCGCGATTGTGCCCGATCTGCCGTTCGAGAACCACCCCGACACCGCACGGCCGGTTGCCCCGTCCGCTGATCAGGTGCGTCTTTGGACCGATTACGTCGTGCCTGCCGGGCAGCTCGCGCCGATGCTCGCGGCCGTCGAGGCGCTACGGCACCGCGCTCCGGTTAACGGTGTTCTCACGATGTTGTACATCCTGATCGTGCGCCGCCCGCCCGACACAACATCGTTCGCATTCACCCCGGTCGACAGCGCCCCCGTCTCGATCGGACTTGGCGTGTATACCTCGGTCCGCCGCGATCCGACCGCCACAGCCGCCACCCGGCGCGTATTTCGCGACCTATTGGAACGCTGTTGCGAGCTGGGGGGGCGTCCATATCTGTACGGCGTCCACAACCTGGACCGCGCGCTGGCCGAGCGACTCTACGGAGACGACCTGGATCGGCTTGCGCAGCTGCGCGACGCGCACCGATTGGAAAACGTCAACGCGCACCTTCCACTCGTGCGGGCCGCTCTTCCTACCTGATCTCTGGCCACGTCGGGGACACGACTGGGCCGACGCACGTCACATTTGCGAAGGATGGGATCGGGACGAGTGGATGTCGACCGGAATAGGAGAGATTGTCGGTATGGGAGCTGCCGGAGAATTCCTGGTCGACCTCGCTGAGCGGTTGACGCTGCGTTGTGACCCAGCGACCATCCGCGCCGTGATGGAACTCGCCTGCGGCGGACAGCTGGATGCGCGGCGGCCGGATGGACGCCGAGCCAGCCTCCTGACCAAGTCCGGTATTCCGTTCGAAGTCAGTGTGACCGGTGGCCGCGGCAAGCTCACGCCTGTCCTGCGCTATACCACCGAGGCCGCGACGCAGAACATGGAGATCGGCACTCGCGCCGACGCTCAACTCGCCGCGATCGGGGATCTTGTCAGATGGTTGCCGAAGGGAGATGAGACGGTCGTCGACTTGTTTCGGTCATTCGTCGCGACGTTGTATCCCGATCCAACCAAAGTTTCGACGGGCAGCGCCGCGTGGATCGGAATTGCGCATGACACGGCGGCGCCGCATCATGCGGCCCGTCTCAAGATGTATTGCGGCTTGAACGTGCCTGGGGCAGTGCGCCAATTGTGCAGTACATGGCCGGACTTCGTAGGATTCGCATCCGCACCCGTCGAGGAGAAGCTCTTCAAGCCTACTTTTGCCACGATCGAGGTAGACGCGCACGGTGAAGTGATCCACAAGCTCTACCTGAAGGCCCGGTACGACGATGTCGCCGTGCCGATGAAGATGGTCCGCTACTTCGGCGATCCGGCTTGGGAAGTGTTATCCGAGCTGGTTCGGTGTGGCGCCGACGCGGCCGAGCTGCACCGATATGACTTCTTCATCTCGTGTGCACGCGGTTCCGGCGCCCCCGTCTTCGGACTCGACGTAGGTGCGCGAGAACACGACATGACCGGGCTTGCACGTGAACTCGCATCCCGACACCACGGCACCCCCCATGCCGTCGATGCCCTCGCCCAGGCAGCGGAGTCGTGCGGGGCGACACTGCGTTACTCATTCGTCGGAATGGGCTTCTCCGCTGATCAAGGCATCGAAAAACTCAAGGTCTATGGCGCGCCCACCTGGAATACCGATTAGTACTCGGTCGGCTAGGGCAAGACTGCGCCGTACAACTCCGGCGCGCAGCCAATCACCGTCTTGCCATATCACTGCCGATCCGGTGCCACGACAGCCGGCGGCGAGCTCGGCGTGACCACGGCGCCGGCCGGCGGTCCGGCCGTGACCGGAGCGCTGACCGCGGGCGCACTGACGGCAGGCGCACCGACCGCACCCGCCGGACGGGAGACCCGCTCGTCCTCGCCGACCGAGACCGCCGCCGGGACCTCCACGAACTGCGGATGTTCCACGATCTGCTCGTGTGCGTAGATCGCATCGCGCAGGTTCTGCCGCTCCGCCTCTTCGGCCAGCAGCAACACCAACTCGTTGCAGCGACGCTCGAAGATCATGTCGCGCAGAGCGGAAGATTCGGTGTCGATCCGCAAGTCGCCGAGTCCGACCCGCCCCACATCGACGCGACGCGACAGCATCGACGCCGCAAGCAGATCGTCGGCATCGCGCAGTTCGTCCCACAGCTGCCGGGACACGTTCTGCCCGGCCTGCACGGCCGAGAGGATCCGCTCGCGCAGTTGCCGCGCCCCGGCGGCATCCGCGCTGGCAACCACCGACCGCCCGACCCGGGTGTGCGCATCCGTCGCCAATTGGACACAGCGCTCGCGCACCTGCTGATCCGAAACGCTCGCAACGGATTGCAGCGCGGTCGGGGAACCGACCAGACCGAGCCGGTCCGCCGTATCCGGGGTGAATTCGCGCAAGTCGACGTCGTATGTCGGGCCTACGAGTCCTTCCATCGCCACTTCGCTCAACTGGGATCGCAGACCGGGATCGATCGGGCCGGAGGAGACCAGCGCGGACAGGCTCGCGTTCGCCTTGGGCCCCCAGGCGAGGCCGAACTCGACCAGCACTCGGGCCGGATCCGACACACTTTCCCAGGACGCGCTGCCACTGTCGGGACCGAGCACTTCATCCCACAGCCAAGGCGTCGAGACTTCGCGTGGCAGGAAGAGCTTGGCAGGCAGCCAGCCGCGGCCCTCGTTCGAGGTGATGAAGACCCCGGCACCGGCCGGACCGCGCATCACCGCGACGGCCCAGGCCATGCCGACCGGCGAGTCGACGGCCGCGAGCACACTGCTGAGCAGGGTCCTGGCCAGGACCAGATCGTCGTTCACCGCATTGCCGACCACATAGGCCGGTTCGGCTTCCTTATCCTTCGCGGCGGCGACGGCGGATCCGAACGGTGTGCTGACCGGTACCGGGATGGGGATGCCGTTCGCGGCCGCGGTCGGCCCGGCCGGAGGCTGGCCCGAACCGCGATCGTCCGCCGAACCGGCATACACCGGCGCCGCGCCCGGCCCGGACCCGATCGGCCCGGGCGGTCCCGGCGGCGGTGTGGTTCCGGCTGTCACACCGGACGTTCCCGGACTCGTCTGGTCCGGATGTGAAACCGCGCCGGGCGTACCGGAGGTGCCGCCAGGACCGCCGCCGGGGCCGCCACTCGCCGGTGTCGAACCGTTCGTTGCCGCGGGCGCCATCGGGGTATCGGTCGACGTGGGCCCCCCGCCTGGTCCGCCTCCCGGTCCACCTCCCGGGCCGCCGGGCCCACCACCAGGGCCGCCGGGCGGCGGGGTGTACTGGGTATTCGGATCCACGCCGTTCGTCGTCGGACCGCTGTGCGGCCCCCCGAAGTCGTTTCCGATATTTCGAAGGTTCGACGCTATGTCGTTGTCGACGTTTTCATAGGAATCCGCCGAGTCCCGAAGCGATTTCGCGGTGTTGAAGTGCTCCTGCGCGAGCGCCTTACCGGCTCGCTCGCGGGCACCGTAGTACTTCACCAGCGCCTGCCGAACGGGATCGGCGATGGTGCCATAGGTGGACTCGAAGCTGTCCAGCCATGCCTGCGGCGGCTCCGACCAGGCAAGAGTATCGCGCCCGACCTGCTCATGCTGAAGCGCCAGCTGCCGCAGGACATCCGGGTCGATATTCATGCTGTTGTCCGGCATTGCTCGATCAGATCCTTTCCCGCCGCCGATCTCCATTGTCGATCCTTCCCACTGGTGGGGAATCCCCACCTGCCGGGAAGTCGGCCGATAATCGGCGCACCGTGACGCTGACGAATCCGCCGGACGGGCGCCGGACCGCGACGAGAACAGCGATGAACCAGTGGGAGACGGCAATGGATCAGTGGGAGCTCGAAGGCCTGCGGTCGGCGAACAACGGTATGCGCAATCAGGTCGACTACATCATGGACGTCTACGAGAAACAGCAGGTTCAGATCGCCGAGATCCAGCAACAAGTGGACGCACTGCGCGCACAGGCCAGTTCATCCGATCAGCTGGTCGAGGTGACCGTGGATGGCGCGGGGGTAGTCACCGACGTTCGATTGACCGCGCAGGCGATGCGCGCGAAGCCCGAAAATGTCGGGCGGGCGATTGTCGAGGCCGCGCAGGCTGCGGCACGGTCGGCGCGCTCGCAACACGACGCGCTTATCGCACCGATCGTCGATACCGCCGAGCTCATGCCGGACCTGCCCGATCTGGTACCGGGGGCGCCGAGCTGGCGCGACGCCCGCGAATCCGCCGAGAACGACGGTTCGCGCACCGACTGAGCATTCCCACTCTTGGGAAGATTGCGTAGAGCGCGTGAGAATTGACTGCAGCAGGCGTGAGGAGTCCCGGTGGCGCAGTCGTTGGAAGTCGATGAGGAACGACTTCGTGCACTGGTGCCGGAATTCGAGGATATCGGCGCGGACGCGCAGCGCGTGCTCGATCAGTTGAAGGCCGCACTCGAAGGCGAACCCTGGGGCAAGGATGCGCCCGGGCAGGCGTTCGCCGAGACCTATGTGCCGGATAGGGACAAAGGAATCGCAAGCCTGGCGAAGACGGTCGCGAGCCTGCGCGAAGAGGGCAAGATCGTCAGCGACCTCGTCGAAAGCTTCGACCGCCAGGATCGCGAATCCGCGCGATCGATCAGCGACACCGGGGAACAGTCGCGACCCAGCAGCCAGAATGTCGGCTCGACCACACCGACCGATCCGTACCCGCAGGATCAGCAGACTCCGATCGCAACGAACACCACGCCCGACGCCACGCGATCGTCTTCGGCATCGCAACCCAACCCGGCCGATTCCTCCGCGCCGACTTCGACGACGACACCGGATACCTCGAGCAGCGCATCGCCCACTCCTGCGGCCACCGCACCGACCATCCCGGGCGGCATGAACGGGAACGGCATGCCCGGGCAGGGCAGCCCGTTCGGTGACAGCGCGGGCTCGCCGGATACCCGCGACACATCCGACTCGCGACCGGAATCGACCGCCACAACGGGCAATTCGGCGCAGCCGACGGCTGTCCAACCAACCGCCGACGCCGCGGCCGCCGACCGCAAGCAAGCGAATACACCGTGGTCGAGAGGTACGTCCGGTAGCGGTTCCACGCCAGATGGCAGCGCGCCGAAGGCTGCGGCCGCCGCACCTGCCCAGACGTCGGTACCGAGTAACAACGCGCCGCAGGTTTCGGCACCGTCGAGTACGCCGCCGCGGATGTCCGCACCGCACCTGCCGGACCAACAACAGCAATACGCCCGTCCGGCGCCGAAGGCGGCGGGCAAGGCCTTCGGCGCCGAGTCGAAATCCGGCGCGCGTCATCCGTGGGCGGCCGATGGTGTGGCCGCTGGTGAAAACGCGCTGCTGGCACGGACATTGGCCGATCGGCATGATCTCGAGCTCGTCGGGTTCGACGATCCGAGCGTCGACGGGTACACGATCCGGGAGGTCGCGGCGGCGCTCGACGATGTACTCACCCAGTACCCATATGTCGATCTGCGACAGATAGCGATCGCCGACTCGGCCGACGCCGCCACCCGCCTGGAATGGGATTGGGTCGCGGGGGCCGCCGGCCCCGAGCCGTTCACCCGTCGCATCGTGCTCGACACCGTAGTCGCCCGCAATCCCGGTGTGTTCGCCGAATATGTCCGCACCGCAACGCATTCCGGGAAACTCGCGCGCGGTTCGGACCGGCGGCCGGTGTATTCGACAATGGTCCGCGAACTCGGACACGCACTCGATGTCGCGGGTAGCTTCCGCGCCAGGCAGGCGGCTCAGGACGCGCTGATAGCCGAGTTCACGCGCACCCGGGGCACCGCACCGCGCGAGAAGACGGTCACCGAGTCGAATTCGGAATACGAGCAATGGCGCGCCCAGCTGAGCGGTTACGCCTTCCACAACGGCCGCTTCGACCCCGGGATGGCGGTGGCGGACGCGTTCACCGAGGTCCAGATAAACGGTTCCGAGGCAGCGCCGCCGGCAAAGGTGTTGCACCGCTTGCTGATCGAGACCGCACGGAAGCCGGCGACGCCGTGAGCTTCGGCGGTGGACACACCGCCGAAGCGCGGCACAGCACCTTCGAAACCGAACTGTCCGCGGCTGTCGGCGGTCGACCGCTGCGGATGCATGTGGGATTGGGACCGAACACCGACTCGGCACTGATCACCATTGCCTTTGCTCATCCGGACATCACCGACGACCTGATCGCGGCGGCACGTCGTGCATTCGTCACCGAGTCCGTTGTCGCCGACATCGCTTCCGAGGTTTCGAGAATGCCCGAGGAGCAGGCCGCCACACCTGGTGCGTCACTGTGACACTGACGCTGCCTGCGGCATTTCCCAAGTGGCTGGTCGAGGCCCTGGCGGGGTACTGGCCGGATTGCGATGAAGACGCGCTGCGCCGCGAAGGTGACGGCTGGAAGGCGACCGCTGACAGCTGCCGCCAGCTCGGCAAACGACACGATGCGGCGAGCAAAACGGAGAAGACCGCCCTCCACGGCTACAGCGCGGACACGAAGGCGACCAGGAATGTGCAGCTGGGCGACGATCTGCGCAATCAGGCCGAGTACTGCGACTCCATGGCCGAGCAGTGCTATCAGAAGGCCAACGACTGCGAATTCACCAAGCTACAGGTGATCGGAACCGGATTCGCGCTGCTGGCGCAGCTGGTGGTGGATGCGCTGATGTCCGCGCCGGGCGTTGTCAAGGCGGCCGAGGACCGGGCGGCGGCCGATGCGTCCTGGACCGCCAGCTCTCGCCGGTACTACGGCCGGGTCAAGAAGGTCGGACTGGACTGTGCCACCAAACGCAAGGGTTTACCGCTGGCCAAGGCCACCGCAATCGGGGCCACACTCGGTGCCGGTACCGCTGCCGCAGTCAATGCAGGTGCCCAGTTCTACCAGAAAGAGGTATTGCACCACCGCGACAAGATGGACTGGGACATGGTCGAAGACGCCGCGATCATCGGCGGCGTCGGCGGCGCCGCCGGAGCGCGATTCGCCTCGCGCTTCGCGCCAGGGATCAACAAATTCCTCGGCAAGGTCGCCGGGAAGTCGGAGTCCAATGTCGTCCGCTACGGCGCGCACGTCACGGCGGGGGTGCTGATCGGCGGAGTCGGCGGATTCATGGGCGCGATCGCCGGCGCGGGCGCGGGGATAGTTGTCACCGGGCACATCCCGAACGCCGACGAACTACGAACCGCCGTGATCCAAGGTTTCGTCGGCGGCTTCGTCGGTTCGGCGACCGTCTTCGCCCGGCCGTTGCCGCCACGGGCCGTGCCGACCCGCACCAACTCCACCAACCGGTCGACAACCCCACCAGCGACCACGTCCCCCACCAACACAGCACCGCACACGCCTCCGACGCCACTTCGGGATGGCGACGTCCCACGAGACGGCTACGTTCCCCCAACCACACCGCCCGCAACACCTCCGTCTACTCCTCGCGCGGTGCCCCGGGATGGCGATGTCCCACGGGACGGCTACGTCCCCCGGACCACCACACCGCCGGGCACCACCACACCACCGGGCCCCGCCACACCACCCGGCACCGTCACACCACCCGGCACCGTCACACCACCCGGCACCGTCACACCGCCGACAAACACCACGCCGCCAGGCGGATCCGGGCCGCACCCGCCCGGCACGACGGGACCACGTCCGGACGCCAACGCCCCCGGACCAGGTGATCCGGCCGGCGGCGAACCCGCCACTCCACGTCCTGACTCCGACGGAGATCTCCCGCCTCGAGAGCCCGGAACGCCGGAAGCGACGCCGCGCCCCGACCGCACGCAAGGTGAAAAGGAACCAGCCGAGCCACAGCCGACGGCACGACCAACCACCGAAGAGACCGCACCTCCAGCGGGCGACAAGCGGGTCTGGCCCCCGCATGCACCCAACGAAGAAGCAACTCCGCCACCAGAGCACACAGAGGGCGAACGAGGTCCCGCCGACCCAGCCCGCACAGTCCCGCGTAACGGAGAGACACCGCCGCCAGAACACCCCCAGAGCAAAGGAGACGCGGCCGAGCCACAACGACCTGCCTCACCGCGCACCGAAGAAACGGTGCCCCCTGAGCACGACCCACAGGTCGGGCCCCAGCGCGCACGTGAGGAAGAGACGACACCGCCACCCGACCACGCCCGAGGCGATGGGGATCCGCAGCGGACGGTGCCGCCGCTCGGCGAGGAAGCATCGCCCGCTGCGGGCGACCTGTGGCCAGCGGGGCATCCGGATGCGGACGTACTCGAATATGCCGTGCGGAAATTCCCCGAAGTATTCGACCAACCACGCACACTGGAGGAATTGCATCAGGTCCTGCGTTCGCAGATGTCGCTCGAGGATTTCCATCAGGCGGTAAGGCCCGATCTGTCGCCCGAGGAGTTCTCGCAGCTCATACGGCCGGACATGTCGTTCGAGGAATTGCATCAAGCCCTCCGGCCCGACATGCCGTTGACGGAATTCGTCTACAGCATGGACCCGGACATTTCTTTCGACGGACTCATGGCAGTGCGAGACCTCTCGTACCAGGTACGCGGACTCGAAGCGCCACCGTTGTCTCGCGAGAACCTCGAGCAGTTTCTCCAGCAGATCTGGCTGGATCAGGATTCCATCGGTGTTCGGAACGATGTCTTCGCCAAAATTCACGCCGATCCCGAGATCAGAACTATTTCCGATCCGTACGCCTATGTCCGCGAATTGGGAGATATTCTTCGCAACCGCGCGCCGGACAGCCAGCGGGCAGTGATACAGGATATGCGGGGATCTCACAAGATTCTCACCCCCGAGAATGCAGGCAGGCTAGATCCATGGGACATCGGATTTCTCTCCTACCACCGCATGGACGCTGGTCCCGTCGACGGTGGCTACCCCGTGTTCATAAATGCACGGGGCGATTCGGCCCCGGCTCTCATGCGCGGGATCGTGCACGAGATAATCGACCGTCCAGATCAATTCCCGGGCGTTTATGCGGCAGAAGTAGGCGGCCCAACACAGCTGGGTACAAACAGCATGGTTGTTTATGCCAAGGAGTTGGAGGACGTCAACAGGGTTGAGGACTGGCTGCATGAATACCAGCAACAGCACTACGACACTTTCGGTTGGCAGGTCCCCGCGATGACGAATCAGGTCGCGGAGGGTGTGGGCATAGGCGCCCAGCCGCACGACTACGGCACCTTCGGTGGAGTCCGAGCGGATGCGATCTTCGAGGCGTTGCAGTCGGTCCGCATGAGCGACGGCACGTATGAAGACTTTCGCGATGCGGTCCTCGCCGCTCTCCCGAGGCACGGGGTGGACACCAGCCGTCCACATGAAAACTACACGCCATAACCAGCGCTACCGCCACAGCGAGGACGATGATTTGACCGATCAACGGAGAAGCGGCGCCCGCGACAACGCCGACCGGTTATTGACCCAGCTCGCGGATCCGCAAATGACCATAGAAGATTCGGACCGATATCGCGGCCATGATGTCCGGACATCATGCGCTGTGCGTACCCGATGCGAGATGATGGCACTCGCTCATACCGTCGCCCGCCGGATCGCATCCGTCAACGGCGATCCTGCCGAAGTGAAAGGAGGCGTTATCGAGCTCACTTACAAGTGCGCCGCCGACGACGGAACCGCGCTGCTTGCGGCGGTGCTGCCGTGGTGGGCAATGGCCGCTTGCGATTGGAACCGAAATCGTTGTGACGATGCGCGGAAAGCGCTGAGGGCTAGCCGGTACTCGAGGTAGACAACAACTGATGGAGCAGTGGCACTACGAACAGCAACGGGCACAGCTCGCCGAAATTCGGGACGAGTTGTCCGCCATGAGCGCCAAGGCCAGTTCGCGCGACGGTTCGGTCGAGGTAACGGTCGACCAGTCCGGAATTGTCACCGACGTGCGATTGGAGCCGCAGGCACTGCGTGGCGCGGCGGCGGATCTCGGCCGGGCTGTCACCGAAGCAGCCCGGGAGGCCGCGCGGCTGGCGCATCAGCGGGTCAGCGAAACCATCGGCCCGATCGAAGATATCGTCGGCCGCATGCCCGATGCGCAGGATCTACTGCCGGGCGCGCCCAGCCTTCGGGAACCGGACACAGAAGTCGCTCAGCAGCCCGCCCCGGTCGACGAGGACGACGAGTACGACGACTACGACTGACGTGGCGGTCCCGTGCTGATCGTCGGTCGCCGAGCGGCGGTGGTTGCGGCGGGTGCGCGTGGCGTGTCCACGAACAACGGATGATCGACGATCTGGCCGTGGGCGTAGACCGCATCGCGCAAGCGCTGCCGATTCGGCTCCTCCGCGAGCAGCAGCGCCAGTTCGTCACAGCGGCGCTCGAATACCATCGTGCGCAGCAGCATCGCCTCTGTCGCCGACCGCCCGCTGGCGTCGGATCGCAACTCCCCCAACGTGACTCGTGATACGTCGGCCCGGTGCGACAGCATCGACGCGGCGAGCAGATCGTCGGCATCACGCAGTTCGTCCCACCAGTCGGCGGACACCTCTCGGCGCTGCCGAATCGCCTCCAGGATCCGCTGGCGTAGGTGCGGCAGCCCCAGTGAGTCCGGCGCACCCGCCTGTCCGACTCGCCGATGCGCATCCCAGGCGAGGTCGATGCAGCGCGATCGGATCCCCTGCGCCGGCACCTTTCCGACCCGATCCAGTAACTGCTGAGCGGCCACCAGGCCGAGTCGATCCGCCAAACCCGCTGCCGCCGCGCTCAAATCCATTGCCGACGAGGCGGATACCGGCCCCTCCATCGGTACCTCACGCATCTGGGCGCGCATAGCCGAATCGATCGGCTGCGACGACACGATCGCGGTCACCTTGGCACCCGTCCGGCGTCCCCATGCCGCACCGAATTCGGCGAGCACCCGCGCCGGATCGGACACGCCTTCCCATGCGTTGTCCGCGACCTCCCACATCCAAGGCGTCGAAATCTCACGCGGAAGGTACAGGCCCGCAGGTAGCCAGCTGCGGCCCTCATTCGAGGTGACGAACGCGTTGACGCCGCCGGAATGCCGCATTATCGACACTGCCCACTCCAGGCCGATCACCGACGAATCGACCACGGCCAGTACACCGCCCAGCAATGTCCGGGCCAGCACGAGATCACCGTCGACGCGCTCGCCGAGTATGAAGGTCGGAGCGGCGGCGGCCACCATCGCACCACCGACGACATCGCGGATCAGTTCGTCACTGCCGCCGGTATCCGGCCGCCCGTCCGCGGCATGCGGATCACGTTGCGGCGAACCCGATTTCGCGGGCTGGGCGGCCGCGCTCGGCACCGGCCCGGTAGGACCGGCGGATATCTTCGGGGCCGGGGACCCCGACGCGCGCGAATCGACCTGTGGGGCTTTGTTTTCCAAACCGGGCCGCGACTGCGCTGCCGGGGGTTGCGCCGACGTTTGCGCCGAGGACTGTGCCGACACCGGCGGCGCCGACGATGGCGGCGCGGATATTCCGGTCGAACCGGCCGCTGGCGGCAGGATCGTCGGCAGCATCGGCGTCAGCTGACCTGCCGAGTTGGTCGACGCAGCTTCCCGCGTGATCTCGGTGGAATCGGAGCCGTGACCGGAATCGGTTGCGGCCGTGCCGGATTCCCCGTGTTGCTGGGAATCGTTGGTATCGGCGGCCGTATCGCCAGGCGCACCGGAATCGGTATGCCCCTGGAATTCACCGGAGCTGGTCGTGGACGGCGCACGCGACGGGACGCCGGTTGTGGAGGCACCTGGATCGGCACCGTCCGGCTGCACCGTCGGTGCATAGCCCGTGGTGACACCCGGAGTCGAGGTCGGGGCCGAAACCACGGGCGGCATACCCGGGGTGGTCGGCGCATCCGTCGGCGTGCCCCGCGATGGCGACTCGACCGGAAGGTCCGTCGGCCCGCGTCCCGGCAAGCCTTGGTCGAACGGATCCCCCACCGGCACATCGAATTGCGGACCCAAGCCCAGCGGAACCGGGTATTGGTGGTTCGGTCCAGCCACGGGATGCCCGATCTCGTGCTGCGGGCCGGGCAGGTGTGGATGCGCAGGCCGGTGTCCCGGCGGTCCTTCCGGCAGCCGTGGACCGCCGGGGTTCCCTGGCCCCGGTTGCCGCAGCTTATCCTTGATGCGCTCCAGGTCCCGCAGGATCGTCGGGCCGATCGAAGTCTGCGCGCTCCGCACCACATCGTCGACCTCGTCGCGGGCCTCGGCGATGATCCGTTTCACGCGGGCGTCCAAGGCGTCCGCCTTGGCCTCACGTTCGGCCTCGTCATCGGATTCGTCGTTCGCGGCGGCCTGATACGCCTGCTGAATCTTGGCGGTGGCCTCCTCGACGATGTCGAGGATCTTGTTGCGGGTGCGATAGACCAGATCGGAGAAGAACCCGAAGATACCGGCCGCGGCATCCAGCGCGTCGGCGAAGGCCTGCGGATTCCCGCGCTGCTCGAGCATATTTTGTTTGACGGGCTCGAGCCCCTCGCTGGCGCGGACCCGATTGTCGAAGTCGTGGCGGGCTTGTTCGGCGCCGAGCGTGTCCAACGCCGCGGCGCCGTCACGCGAGGTGTTTTCCAGTTCGCTCCAGTCGCCGGGCGGAACCTCCGGCCATTTGTCCCGGACTATCCTGTCCCAGTATTGACTTTCGTGCTCCGGTGGCATCCGGTGATCAGATCGAGTCGTAGCGTTGGACGTACGTCCGGCCCGTCGCATCCGCATCGGTGAGGACATTCGTCGTGCTCACCGTCGCGGTGTGGGTGATTCGCGCACCGTGGTTATTGGCCGCGACAGCGTGACCGAACGCTGTCACGATCTCCTGCCGGTGCGCGTCCAGCGACCGGTCGAGGTCCGATTCGGGCCGATGGTGCAGGACCAGATCCGAGACGGTCCCGGAAACCTGGTCCGAGACCGTTTCGATGGCTCCGGCGAATCTGCCTGCCGCAGCGTTCACTTCGTGCGGTTCGTCCATATCCACCATGTCGGCATCCCGTCTGAGAGGTTATTTCGATTCAGCTGGTGGCGCCGAATTCGGCATTCACCATGGCACGGAACGAGGCTTCGGTGGGCAGATCGAACGAGTCGATGGTGTAGGAACGCGTGCCTTTGTACTCCATTTCGGCACGCAGGCCGACCCGGGACTTCATATGTGCCAAGCGCGCGAGCTTCAGAATCTCCGCGGCCAACCAGGCATCACCGTTGTCACGAGCGTCGTCGGTGATGTGCAGCCCGACGATCTCACCGTCACGGTCGCAGGCGACGCCGCAGGTGTGGTCGGGATTGAAAACTTCATAGACCATGCTCCGCCAGTCGGGAGCCGGTGCCCCCTCGTCCACGTCGAATTCGTCCGAATGTGGCTCGGTCAACGGAGTCCCTCCTAAAGTCGTTCGGCAGATTGACGATTCGAGGATGCACTGCGCACGGACGGATCCTCATCGGGTGCGTCCAGTCGTGTGGCCAGCGCACTCCACGCGGCATCATCGATGCTCATGATCTGGCGCAGCTGCCAGAATCGAGCGCCGAGGTACATCTCGGCGGTTCCGTCCGGGGCGACATCGAGATGATCCGGCCCTTCGTTCGTCGGGTTGAGCGTAACCGTCGTGATCGGTGGGCGCGCGTCGTCGATATTCATGATCGTCGCGCCGCCACCGGGGATGAAACTTTGGCGGCAGCGCGGACTGTTCGCGATCGCGATATCGGCGCTATTTGTGGTCACCGTGATCTCGGAGTTGAGCAGCAATTGCATCGCCCAGGCCCGAGCCGCGAGCTCCGGTCGATCGGCATTGACGGCGATCGTCAATGCGGTCGCCAGGTCGACAACCAGTAATGCCTCGGCTGTGGTGACACCCACGATCACCAAGCGCTTGGCGGTGCCGACCGGATAGGGCAGATCGTCGGCGCCGAGAGTCACCACATCCGATCCGACACCGACACCGGTCGCTGGATGGGCGACGACAGTTCCGGTCGCGACGTCGACGGTGTAGGCGGCCACCAGACTCGGCATTCGTTCCGCGACACCGGCCAACCGGACCAGGCCCTCGTCGTGCAGCCACCGCACGGTATCGGCAACGGTGACCGCACCGGGTTCTGTCATGACGGCACCGCACCCGCTGTCGCCGGGGGCGGCACGGAGGGCCCGACCGGCCCCGAAGGACCGGTCGACTCGAACGGCTCGGGCGGCGGCACCGCTTCCATCACGCTCTGGTACTGCCGTGCCGCGTCAGCGGTACTTTCCCGAATGGCCGCCATGATCTCGGTGACCAGTTCTTGATTGGTGAGCCGGTCCACGGTGCCCGGCGCCATGAACAGATCCGTCAGCCGGCCCATCGCATCCACCTCGGGGATGATCGCACCGCTGGGCGAGGGCCGACGCGCACGGATGCCGTCGATTCGCTCACGCATATCGGCAATTCGATGCCGCAACTCACGGGCGGCGTCGAGGGCCGCCTGGACATCGGGGTGGATATCACTCACACGGAACCTCCGGATTGAGTCGGGCCCTGGCCAGGCGATGGCGTCGGCGGTGTCACGGTCGGGGCGATCGTCGGCCGTTCCCCGATGACCTGTTCGGTATGGGGGGTGTCGTCGACGTACATCAACCGATCGGGATGCCAGGCGACCACCCGATTGCGTTCGTTACCGCTGCCACCGGCACCGCCCATACCAGGGGACATCGGCATATACGGCATCATCCCGGTGCCCGTACCGGCACCGCGCGCGGCCGCCGCCGCGCCCGACGACGCGGACGACAGCGGCTCGATGACTGGTGTCCGCGCCATCCCGACCGGGGTGTTCGATGCCGCACCAGCGGTCGCGACGATCGGCATGGCGCCCACCGACATCGAGGTACTCGCCCCGGTGATGTCCGGGATCCCGGCGCCCGAGATCGAACTGCCGGCTCCCCCGGAGGCCAGCGACGACCCGAGGCCGCTGGGAATACCGAGGTCGTCGTATCCATAGTCGCTGTACTCGTCATCGACGCCGAGATCCGAGGTGTCCTGGTTCTGAGCCATGCTGGCCGCCGAGGACATGGCCTGCATCATCGCGGGCAGCATCTGGGACAGCATGCTGCTCGAGTCGCTGCCACTGCTGCTGCCCTTGCCGCTGCCACCCGTGTCGCTCGTACCATCCTCGGGAACCTTGGAGTTGACAGTCGTGGTGTAGCCGGTGATCGCCTCGGCAGAGCGGGCGTTCTGCTCCTGGAATTCGGCAAGCGCCGCTTGGATCGCCAATTCGTTCTTCGATTTCATCGCGGCCAGCAACCGCTTGCGGGCCGCGATGATCTCCTCGGGTGTCGGATGTTTGGCCTTCGCGACCGTGAACGCATTGCTGTAGGCGTCGACATTGTCGGCCAGCGCCCCCAATCCGGCGCCGAGCTGGCCCAGCCAATTCCGATGCTGGGTCAGGTGCTCGGCCACCGTGCTACCGACCGGCGTCCAGTTCTGCATCAGCGTGGCCGCACCGTCGACACCTTCGGCGGCCGCGGCGTGGAACCCGCCGGTGTACTTGCGGATATCGGCCGCGAAGCTGGTCGCCGGGCCAGGACCCGGGCCGGTGTGCAATTGCTTCGCGAAGGTGAGCGGGTCGACCGATCCGGTGGCGGCGGGCAGGGAGAAGGTCGGCGCTTGCCGGAGACCGAATTCCTGCACCTCGCCTACCGGATTGGCGAGGATCTCCGCGCCGCTGCCATTGATAATGCGCGCGTTCTGATCATCGGTCGCGGTGTAATCGGCTGCCGCGCCGCCGACGTGGTGCGCGTGGCGCTGCACTTCATTGAGCACGCCGAGGACGCCATTGAACAGCGAGGCGGCCTGTGCGTTGAGCCGTGGCACATGTGCCCCGGAGATGGGGTCGGCCCCCGCGGGCTGCACCCAACCGTTCGGCAAGCCAGCTCCGGTGTCACGCGCCAGTGCGGCCAGCTTCGAGGCCACATCGACGAGTTGCGCCGGATCGACATTCAGCGGCATCGTCTCCTCCTCTCACCATCCGGCTCACGATCATGCCGGAGCGGCCACGGCCGGCATGGCCGCACCCGCCGACGGATCGCCAGTGACCGGCATACCGCCCATCTTGCCCTGATCGTGATCCTCCGGCGCGGTCGCCTCGATGCCTTTCGGATGGTTGAAGCCGACGAACTGGCCGAATTCACCAGCGCTGTCGGACATTTCCGGGGCGAACTGCTTCATCTGGCCGTTGACCACGACCTCCAGCGTGCCACCGTCGTCGGCAGGGAAGGCCACCACGATCGCGGTGCGCCCGTCCCAGACCGCGACATCGCCGGTCATCAGCTGATACGGATCGACCGGGGTGCCGATCTGCTTCTTGTCCGACCACTTGGCCGGGGTCTTCGCGTATGCCGCCTGAGCGTCGGTGCCGCTGGCGTTGCCGAACGCCGCATCCAAAGCCTGTGCGACAGTGACGGATACCTTCTGGGTCCGGCCGTCCGGGAACGTGTACACCACGGTTCCATCGGAATTCGGTGTACGGCCCGGCATTCCGGCCGTCGGCTGCGACGACGACGAATTCGCCGGAGGTCCGGTATTGGTCGCCGGCGCAGGCGTGCTGGTCGCGGCCTGCACCGCCGGTTGGGCCGGTGCGACGGCCGCGGGTACGGGGGCGACTTGATCTTGGTACGGATCGTATTCGCTGCGCCGGTTGTTCAGATCGGTATCGGCCTGACCGCGGTTCATCATCTGCGCCATCAGCATCGGCAGCATCGAACTCATCATGTCCATACCGGAACTCGCCGGTGATGCCGCGGCGGACGTATCCGGCACCGATGCCGGTGTGGTGGCACTCGGCGTCGTGCCGCTGTTGTTGAGGCCGTCGAGCGCCTGCTGCACCTTGTCGTCGAGCGACTCACCGGTCGGCGTGGTTCCGGTGTCGACTCCGGGGGTATCCGAATTGAGATCGTCCAGCCCGGGGACCGTGGAACCGTCATCGACGGAACCAACGTTGGCGGGATCCTGGGCGGGGTTCACCGCAGGCACCTGGGACACGTCCGCCGGGTCGGCAAGTTGCTTCTTCAGGCTCGCGTTCTCCTGCTGGAGCTTCTTGATCTGCTCTTCCAGCTCTTTGAGTTTCGCGGACTCTTTGTCGGCATTGCCCGCAGTGTCCTTGTTAGCGCCGCTCGCCTCGTCGAAAGCGCTTGCGACGGACTGGATCGCCTCGTTGCAGAACTCGTAGATGTGCTGATCTTCCTTCATCCCCGGTTTGGGCACAGTCGGGGCTTGGTTGGTAATGTGGTCGATTCCTGCATTGACGGCCTTCTGCGCGGCAATGGAGATTTCCTCGGTCTTCTTGGCCAGGGGCGCAATCGTTTTGGCCGAGTCATCGATCAAGTCAGCCGCCTGACGCAGGCTGGTCGCCGTGCTCCCGTAGTTCGAGAAATGGGCCTGGGCCACGGCCGAATCCTTGACCTGGTCGGGCACTGGCATATCCGGCGGGCTGCCCTTATTCTCGTCGCCGTTGCCGCAACTGTCGAAATAGGCTTGGAACTGCTTGGGCAGCTTCGTGTACCAATCTGTCGTCGACGGCAGCGGCCTGTACTGCGCATACTCTGTCCCGTCGCCCATCTGACTGGGATCAGGCATCCACATTTGGTGAATTTTCAAGGAGCTGCTCCTCGGCCGGATCCGTTACGAGATGGGTTTGATGGGTAGTTCACCAACAGCGCTGGACGATCCTCCCGTGAACGAACCGTAGAGTGAGTTCGCAATTGCGGCACCCGCGCCGCGGCCCACGGCTCGCGTCGCAGTCATCCCCCATGGTGCGTAGCGTAGCTTTTGAGCCCCGGCCTGCACGCCTTTCGTGGCCAGCTTCCCGCCTGCCCCCCGCGCCAAACCCAGTACCGCTTTACCAACGAGCTTGCCGGCGATCCCACTCGTGGCGCCGACAACGATGCCCTTTTCGAGAGCTTCGTCCCAGCCCTTGCCCTCGAGCTTGGCCTGCAGTGCCGCTGCCGCGCCACCGATGACCATGGAAAGGCCCGTCCCGACTCCCGGAACAAATGAGAGCGCGGTCGTCAAGCCGCCGATGGCCAGGTCCGCCCCGCTGAGGCCGAATAAACTGAAACCCATTGTGATCACCTATCCGATGTCGGCGCGCACCTACCCGCAATAGATCGTTGACGACCATGCACGGACGGTCTATCGACCCCCTCATTGTTTAGGATTCCCAGCAGTGGGAACTCGGCGCGCGCCGAACGAGTCAGGATGATGACGGTAGAGCATGCACTGACGTGCACGAATTTCCGTCGCCACCAAGTTGTTCCGGTCCGCCGGGCGATCGTCGCAGGAGGAGAAACCGCATGCACCTCCTCCCCCGCCTACCGCTCGGGCGTCCGGCGCCGCCGGTCACCTGTACCCGCCCGCGGTGGACGCTCGGCGGTGTGCGGTGACCAGCGCCGAAGCGGAAATCGCCGTTGAGCATCCGACCGATGGTGACAATGCCGAGCCGGGGCCATCCGCTCCGGTAACCCCTTGGTCGAACCGACAGCGACGCACGAATCCAGCTGCGCCCGGCCAGCCGGCGGCGCCGGGCCAAAACGGCTCGGCACCGGCGAACCAGGGGGCGACGAACAATGCGGTGCCGCCGGGAGCGGCTGCCCAGGGCCCGAATTCGGGTGCCCAGCCTGCTGGTTCGGGCTCTGCTCCGGGTTCGGCTGCGGTGCCGCAGGGAAATATTGTTGCGCCGCCGGGTCAGTCGGTGGGGCAACCGCCTCCTGCTGCGCAGCCGGCGCCGCAGGCGCAGGCTGAGCCTGGTCCTTTGGTGGATCCGGATACGGTGGCGGCGTTGGCGCCCGCGGCGCTCTCGGCGGGGGCGATGGCGTTGGGTGTGTTGCCGATGCTGGCCTCGGCGTTGGCCGGTTTGGGCTCTGGTGGTGGTAGTGGCAGTGGTGGCGGTACGGGTACCGGTAGCGGTTCTGCCGGTGATGGTGCGGATGGGTCCGAGGGTGGGTTGTCGCCGGAAGCGCAGAAGGCGTTGCAGGCGTTGAAGTTGCTGGCCGCTGTTTATGGTGACGGTAAGACCGATGACCCGGAGGTCAAGCAGTTACGGCAGCAGTTGGGGATCAACGGGACCGGTTCGGGGGCGACCGCGATCAAGGCGCGGCAGCTATTCCAGCGCAACGCGGCGACCGCGTTCAACAACCTCGACAACCAATTGGCTTCCTACATCACGGGTTTGGCCGGTAACCACAAGGTCGACAAGAAAGCGGTCACCGCGCTGATCCGTGAGGTCAACGTCGCGCTGGCCGAACTCGGACCCCAGGCCTACACCAAGGCCGGACGCCAGAAGGTCCACCAAATCCTCACCAACGCGCTACAAAAAGCCAGCCAAATCGTCACCGGCAGCAACGCCAGCGCGAAAAGTACCGCCAGTGCCATCAATCGGCTCACAAACCAGTACCTCTACAACATCGCCGGAAAGAAATACTCGGGCGGCACGAGCGGCGAGATGCCCGGCGGCACCGTCGGCGACTGGATCAAGCAGGCACTGCAGGTGCTGCAGCAGTTGGGCTACGACATCAGCACGATCGACCCGCAAGCCATCGCGATCATCATCCAGTACGAATCAGGCGGCAATCCCAGTGCCACCAACAACTACGATTCCAATGCCGCCGCGGGCACCCCCTCGATCGGGCTCATGCAGACCATCGGTCCGACCTTCAATCAGTACGCCGCGCCCGGGCACAAGAACATCTATAACCCGGTCGACAATATCGTCGCCGGGGTCCGCTATTCGATAAGCCGATACGGCTCCGTGAGTAATGTGCCGGGCGTCAAGGCGGTACGCAGCGGCCGAGCGTACGAGCCCTACTGATGCCACCACCGCAGCGGGACACACCGGATCCGAGCCTCGGCGACGCGCACGAGCCCCGGCCCGGCACAACGACATCCACACCACACCGGAACGCGACGCGACGCGGTTCGCCGCGGGCACCGACCGGACCGGCGCCCGCACTCGCGCAGCAGCCTGCCGCGACCGCCGCCGCGCGCGGCCAGGCCGCGGCACCGGTGGCCGAATCCGGTACCGCCGCAACCGGATCGCCCATCGCCCGACCCGACGCACTCGCCGGATTCGGCACCAGCGCACCATACGCGGCGGCGGCTCTCGGTGCGCTGGCGTCCATGGCCGCCCAGTACGGCAGGGCCGACCCCACCGCCGATACCGGTCAGTCCTACGCACCACCCGCGCTCGGCTCCGGACAACCGACGTCATGGCCCGGCGAATCGGGCGACCGGTACGCGGCGAACAACCTCGACACGGCAAATCGTGCGCAATCGACACAGTCATTGAACGCCGAACTCGGCCGCCTGCTCGGCGGCACCGCCGATAGCACCATCCGGGGCCGGGCCGCCATCGATGGCATTATCGCCGAGGTCAATACGGCAATAACCGCACTCGGCGGCGTCGCGGATACCGCCGCCGGACGGCAAATGCTTACCACCACACTCAGCAATGCCTTACAGCGTGCGGGCACCGTGCTCGGACAGGGACAGGCCGCCGCGGCGATCACCGCGGACAAAGTTGCCGCACTGGCCGACCGCTTCCTGCGGAACGCGCGCCCTACCCGGCAGCCGCCGCAGCGCAGGGCCCAGCCGAGCACCAGCGGGTCCAGCGCACGTCCGCCGCGCACACGCCCGTCGGGTCGCCAAGGTCAGTGGATCAACGACGCCTTGCGCATCCTGGCCGCCAACGGCTACGACACCCGGCACATCAATCCCGCCGATATCGCGGCGATCATCCAGCACGAATCCGCGGGCGACCCGAATGCGATCAATCTCTGGGACAGCAACGCCGCCAAGGGAACTCCGTCCAAGGGCCTGATGCAGACCATCGATCCCACCTTCAACGCCTACTCGCTGCCCGGCCACCGCGATGTATGGAACCCGGTCGACAACATCATCGCGGGCGTGCGCTACGCCATCCATCGCTACGGTTCGGTCAGCAATGTGCCCGGCATCCAGTCGATGCACGAGGGCGGACATTACGTCGGCTACTGAGCGGACGCGGGGGCGGGAGTTCGACTGTCAAGACCACCGGCTGGCGTGATAACCGCTCGGCAGATTGACCACTTTGACGACATCACCGGTATGCGGGGCCTCGACGCATTGGCCGTTTCCGATATACATCATGACGTGACCAGGGCTGCCCCCGTTGAACTGGGCGTCGGGGAAGATCAAGTCGCCGGGGCGGATATCGGCCGGATTGACCTTCGGCAACTGTTGATACTGGGCGGAGGCCACGCGTGGGATCTTCACACCCGCCTGAGCTGCGGCGTATTGCATCAATCCCGAGCAGTCGAAGGAATTCGGACCTTCGGCACCCCACACATACGGATCACCGCGTTGGGCCAGGGCGACCTGGACCGCCTTGTCCGCGGCAGCGGACGTACCGGCGGTCGAGCCCGCATATTTTTTCCCGGCGATGTTGTAGAGGTACTGGTTGGTGAGTCTGTTGATCGCGCTTGCCGTGTCGGATGCGCTGGCGTTGCTGCCGGTGACGATTTGGCTGGCTTTTTGTAGTGCGTTGGTGAGGATTTGGTGGACCTTCTGGCGTCCGGCCTTGGTGTAGGCCTGGGGTCCGAGTTCGGCCAGCGCGACGTTGACCTCACGGATCAGCGCGGTGACCGCTTTCTTGTCGACCTTGTGGTTACCGGCCAAACCCGTGATGTAGGAAGCTAATTGGTTGTCGAGGTTGTTGAACGCGGTCGCCGCGTTGCGCTGGAATAGCTGCCGCGCCTTGATCGCGGTCGCCCCCGAACCGGTCCCGTTGATCCCCAACTGCTGCCGTAACTGCTTGACCTCCGGGTCATCGGTCTTACCGTCACCATAAACAGCGGCCAGCAACTTCAACGCCTGCAACGCTTTCTGCGCTTCCGGCGACAACCCACCCTCGGCCCCATCCGCACCATCACCGGCAGAACCGCTACCGGTACCCGTACCGCCACCACTGCCACCACCGGAGCCCAAACCGGCCAACGCCGAGGCCAGCATCGGCAATACACCCAACGCCATCGCCCCCGCCGAGAGCGCCGCGGGCGCCAACGCCGCCACCGTATCCGGATCCACCAAAGGACCAGGCTCAGCCTGCGCCTGCGGCGCCGGCTGCGCAGCAGGGGGCGGTTGCCCCACCGACTGACCCGGCGGCGCAACAATATTTCCCTGCGGCGCCGCAGCCGAACCCGGAGCGGATCCGCCCAGGGCAGCTTGCCCCTGCGGCGTCGCGGGCGCACCGTTCTGCCCCGGTGCCGGTGATGAACCGTTCTGCCCAGGCGACGTACCGGACCCCGGATTAGCCGGACCGGTGCCCGCGCGCGGTTTTTCCTTGCGCTCTTGTTTACCCGACCACGGCGTCGCCGAGCCGGATTGCGAATCCCCCTCTCCCCCAGCGCCTTCGGTCGGCTCGTCGACAACTTCGACCTGGTAGTCCGCAGGCCACACCTCCGCGCTGGTCACGATCCACCCCCCAGCACTCGTTTGATGCGGACATCACGGCCCGTCGGCATCGACTGCTCGACGAACCGTCCGGAATAGGGATCATAAGTCATGACTTGTGTTGCGCCCAGGGCGATTCCGGTCCGGGTGGGCGCGTTGCTGCGGTAGTCCCAGAAGACCAGATCACCCGCCGAGACCGCGCCGGGATCGACCCGCTGTCCGCACGCCGCCTGGGCCGCAACGGTTTTCGGAAGCACGATCACCGCTTTCCCGATACTGGACGACTGCCCGCACGCGGCCGCCGTCGATCCTGGCTGCGATGACGTAGCCCTGTTGGGGGGTGCGACGGGTTCGGTGTCGTCCGGCGGTTGCGTCGTCGGATCGCAATGCCCGGTCACCGCGGCAGCCGAGGCCTGATAGATCACATCCCGCGTCAACCCTGCCGCGCTCGAGGCGCCACTCGGCGCACCGTCGGCACTTCCCGCCGACGCTTTCAACGCGTGATTGATGGCCAATTCGCGGGCACAGTCACCGAGCAGTCCGCTCATGGTCGTCTGCAGCGGCGGCAGTTGATACGGCGCGGTGTGGATCGCGCTCACGCAAGCGCGCTGCCAATCGGAGGCGGTCGTGTCATCCGGTGCCACAGTCAATTCCGCGTAGGGGTTGGCGCTAGGGGCGGTCGAGGGTGCAGCGGCCGCCCCCGAACTGGAGGCAGCGGTCGTGCGCGGGGTGGAGGTCTCGGTCAGCGACGGGTCGGGACCCACCGCACTGTCGCACTGATAGTGCAGGTCGGCTGAGATGGCCGATGTCGTTCCGCCGACCACGAGCACCATGATGACGAGAAACGTGCCCAGTCCGGATACCACCGCCAGCAACAACCACGCCCAAGCGGGAACCATGGCGAGGAACATGAGCCGACCGATCATCGAATACCTCTCCGCACAGGACGAGCGACTTTATCTTTCCGAGGTGTAGACCTAATTCCGCAGCAGCCGTTCGACCTGACTCATTGTCCTTGCCCAGCTAGGATGATTCGCATTTGTTCCGCGCGGCGTCACCGTATTCGACAGATCGCCGGTACGACCGGCGGCCAAATGTTCTGTTCGAACAGCCTGGTAGACCGTATCCCGGAGATCACGAATTGCCTCCGGGTCAGCCGCGTTATTAATCAGCCGTTCGGTGGCCGTCTGCGCGTCCTTCGCATGCTCGTTCATAACCCACTGCTTCATACGATCCGCCGTTGTCTCATCGACACCGGCATCGAACAGCCTGTCCCTTTCGGCGCTCCCGCTCCCACGGACATATCCGGCGGAACCGTTGTTTATCACATCATTGAGCGCCTCCATCTTCGCTCGAGCCGCATCAGGATCATAGTTGACATGACGGGGGCGGCCATTATTCATGTACTCCTGGACGTAACGCTCATGCGATAAATATGGATCGACGTTATTGGCCAGAGTAACGCCGCCCGCCCTGACTCGGCGGAACTCCCGGGCCGCCTGCTGCAGGGTCCCCATATTGGCCGCGACCTCCTCGGCAGTGCCGTTGCCATTGATCAGCAGGCGTGCCGAATTCTGGGTGTGCCGCAATGAGGCAGCCAAGAACGCCAGGTCGCGATCCTGAAGTGGTTCGTTGGCAGCAGCCCCGGCGATGGTCGCACGCGAACGTGCCGCGAGTCGCGCCCTTTCCTCGTTTCGTGCACCGGAACCGATCATGGCCCCGTACGCATCAGCCGCAGTGCCACCGACGTCGATAACACCTTGCACCGCTGCGGCATTGCCCAGGAACGAGTCCAAACCGCCGTATGCTCCAGCTTCCGCGGCGGCATTAGCCGCAAAGAGTTCGCGGTTCATGTAAGACTGCGAATACCAGCCGAATCGCCCACCGAACCGACCGTCCTCGGCCCACACACCTCCCTGCGCTTCCGTAATTGCCTTCTTCAGCCTGGATTGCGGGTGGAACGATCCGGGCAGCCCCATCATCATCCATTCGGTCAATGGCGAGTTGGCAAGCGTGCTCGCGCCGCCCATCAGCGCCATCAACCCCATGCCCCCCATCTTGTGGCTCGTGCCGAATTGCCCCATACCGAGCGCGGTCCCGCCACCGCCACCACCGCCCGAGCCGGCTCTGGCGCCACCGTTCTGAATGGCCAGCGCAAAACGGTTGGCAATCCAGTCGTTGCCTTTCTCCAGACCCGCGTTGAGTCGCTTCAACTGGAAGATGGCGACGATTTCCACGATCGCTACGATGACGAATACAGACATGACCTGACCGCGCGCCTGCTGGAACAGATCGCCGAGAAACAGCTCATAGACGCCTAGGAATATGACGAACACAGCCATACGCCCGGCCGACACGAATCCGTGTACGACACAGCGAATGGTGAACGTCTGCGTCGGCCCGTACACGAATCCGCCCGCGGCGAATCCGAATATGGTCATGAATCCGTAGTAGATCGAATCGAGCGCGGCCCATATGACCTTGATGGCCAGGTATGCACCGAATAGCAATAGCACCGTGCCGGACAACAGCAGCAGAATTCCGGCGCCGATTTGACCGACGCTCGGATTGTCGGCCGCAGAATAGGCGGCGCTGTCCCCGCACGACTTCATCCCGTTCTTGACCCGGTCCTCGTCACCGGCCATGACACCGGCCGACCACGCCGCCCGGCAGGACGCCCGGTCGTCGACCACATGCCCGAAGTTCCACACCTGCAACGGACTTCGGGCGAAATTGTCCGCCATGTCCGCCTGCATCGTCTGGATCAACTGGTTCGGATTCGGATTGCTATTGCCGTTCAAACCGGCCGCCACCGAAATGCCCAGGTTCCGCCCCTGCGCCAGCAGTCCGTCAGGGGCCAGTACCTCAGCAAGCGGCTCGGCCAGGAAGAGCGGCCCGAGTATCGCCACCCCCACCATCATCACGACCTGCATCGAGGCCTTGGAGAAATAGCCGCGCACAATGAATACGCCAACCGGAATCGCGCCGATCGCCACAAAAGTCAGCAGCATGATCGGTGTCGCGATCTGCCCCGACAGACTGTGCGCAACAGCCTCCAGCGGCTTGCTGACGACGGTCAGCCACCCGAAGTCCAGGGTATCGGTGGGCAACCAGATCGCGGTAACCGTAATAACAAGCCAGATCGCAAACAGCACGATGATCAGGAACGACATTACGAGGTTTCCCGGGTTCAACACACCGCCGCGATTGGTGGCGAACAAGTAACTCGAAAGTTCCACGCCCGAAGAATCTTTGACGCGCATCCAGCTCAGCGCACTATTGGGAGCGGACACGGTCCCCGTGCTGGTTTCCGCCGTGGCCAGCACCGCCATGATGCCCGGACAGAGGAACAGCACGACAAGAGCGATAATCGTCCATGTGGTCCAGCGCCGACGGCGCGTCGCGCCGATCCACTTGCGACATCGTCGGAATATCGCTGACGGGCGCCATCGAACCGGATCGAATAGCTCCGATTCTTCGGCCATTCCGAAGTCGGACAATCCTCGTCGACCATCGCGACCGGTACCGAATCTCACCGGACTGCCTGTCTCTCCGGAGCAGCGGTACGCGCGGCCCCACCGGAAGTCGGCGTGCTGGTAATCGCCGCAGCCCGATCGATCCGGGCCGGTCCGAGCACCTTGCCGCGCCCGATCCGGTTCAGCGCATCACGCATGAACATCTCACCGCGGCGTTCCTCGGGCACCTGACGGCCGGTACCGACCGGCGGAGAGGTCTCCTCACGCAAGACCTGCAGTAGAAACGGCGCTTCCTCCAAATCGACGCCGAGCCATTCCAAACTGTTGCGCGCCAAGGTCTCATCGCGCTGACGGAAAACGAACCGGTTCGGGATGAGATTGTGCGCCGCGCCCTGGAAGTCGGTCGCCGGATCGTGCGAGGCCAAGCCGATCGCCGCCAGATGCTTACGGCCGTCCCGGCTGAAGTCCGAGGTGACGGCGGATCCCACCTGGGTCTGTGTGAAATGGTGCGCCTCATCACCCACCAGCAGCCCGAACCTGCCGTTATCGGTGAGGAAGGCCTCGCGGGCAGCGACGCCGACGAGTTCGTAGAGTGCGGTTCCGAGTCGTTTGGTCAGCGGCAAGCGGTTGTACAGATGCGGGGTGGTGAGCTCTTCCGCGGTCGGCAGCGCCAGCTGGTGGCTGCGGATGACCGTGGCAGCGGCATTGAGCCGCAATGTTTTGAGCGAAGGGTCGAACAGCACCGGCACGCGCTCGACAATCGTGCCGAGGCGCGCGGCCAGGTCGGCGTATTCCTCCTGATTGCCGGGCTGATCGCGCAGTCGCCGCACGACATGGAACAGATCCAGCAAGCTGCGGATGCCGTGTTCGGCAATGCCGCGGGCGGTCAGCAGATTGCTCGCGGCGGCGCCCGCACCCGAGGTCGGCGACAGATCCAGCAGCGGCAGGATCGAGTCGAGCGCGCGCTCGCCGGCGATTTTGGGTTCGAACATGCGCAGCGGGTCCAAAGACACCGTCGGATTCGCCAAATCGATGACGACGGCATTATCGATCGCCGCGGCGAAATGCGCCCATTCCCCGACCTGACTGCGGTCGATGGCCAGGAATTGCCCGCCCATATCGTGTACGAGCGCCGCCATGAGCTTCAGGAAATAGGATTTGCCCGACCCGAGTTCACCGGTGACCGCGAACGAAGCGGACAGATCGTGCAGTGCGGCCTCCATGATGCCGAAGTGGATCGGCTCGTATTGACCGGATAAGAGGTTGATCCCGATCACCGGGCCACTGTCGTCGCCGATCTGACTGGTGATGAACGGGACGAAACCCGACCACATATCCGAGGGCACGATATGCGCGAAATCGTCGAACGCGCGGCGCGGTGGGCTGCCCGGGACCAGCATCGACCACAGATCGACCTGCGTGCCGAGCGGTGCCGTCATATCGACCTGGAATCGCTTGTAGCGGCGCTTGAGATTATTGACCGCGTCCATCGTGATCTCACGCGAAGGACCACCGATGGCGATGACAGTCGTGAAGGACACCTCCGACTCACCGCCGTTGACCTCGAAATGCTGGTTGTATTCGCCCAGCATCTGGGCCTTCGAAGTCAGCGTGTTCTGCGCGAACGACACCTCCTGGTCGCGCTGATCCATCTGCTCACCAAGTCGGCGCAGGCTCAGTTCATTGTTCTTCAGCACCTGGTCCGCGGGCTTGGTCGACACCCGCATCCCCCAGTCGACCGTGACGTCGCCAAGGCCCTCGAGCACATTCAGGAACTCGCTGCCCCCGGGAAATCGCATGCCCGCGTAGGGGAATGAATGCGGAGTGAGCATCGCCTGATAGGACGGGCGATACTCGTAATCCGGTTGAACGACCTTGATCACCGGAACGAAGGATGGCCGAATCCGCCGATTGCTGTCGGCTTGGGCGCCCTCGTCCAGCGCCGCGGAGGAAAACACCGCCGCCGTCGCGTCGTCCAGCGCGCCCACCCGGGTCGGTGCCACCGGATCGCCCGCCGCGCCGCGCGACAGGTAGTGCTCCCACAGCCACTGGAAAAGCGCGGCGGGCACCGGAATCGGATCGAAATCGCCGCCGATCCGGGACAGGATCTCGTTCGCCTTATCGTCGTAGGCATCCAGGTCAGCGCGTGAGATGGCGGTCGCGTCGATCGTTGTGGTGCTGCCACGCCACATCCGCGACAGCGCCGAAATACCGGAGTTCGCGGTGCCGACCGGAATTGTCAGCAGAAAGATCCGGGTCTGCGGTGCGATCGCACGGACTCGCTCGTACGATGCCACGACCTCGTCGGCGTAATCCTCACATTCGTCGAGATCGACGCCCTCCACCATCTTGGTCAGCACGTCGATCGTATTCAGCCGCGCCTGGATGCCGAGCAACAATGAACCACTCGGCAGACTGTTGATCAACGCATGGTGGGCCATCTTCACGTCATATTTGTCACTCGCCTTGCGCAATCCGTAGCCGAGCGGATTGATGAAGTAGGTCGCGGTGACCAGACCCGAATGGGTGAATTGCAGATTTCCGCGAATCGCGGCGGTGGGCTGTAGATCTCGTCCGAACGCCATCAGCGGCTCCCTTCCGATGTTGGGCCACCGTTACCGTTGATCCAGTTGCGCAGGTCCGTCCCGCTGCCGCCGACACCGATCACATCGAGCAACTGGATATCGGGTTTCGCGCTCTCCACTGCTTTTGTCGGACTATCCGGCAGGACCAAGACGACGGACTCTTCGATGAACATGGTGTGACGCGCCGAATCGGCGTTGACCGGCATACCTGATGCGGACACCGGCTTGCGAAATACGATGAGCCGCCCCACCCACAACGCCCGGGAAATCATTCGGACGCCGGTGTACGGCACCAGTCCGATAGCGAAGACGACGCCGATCGTCAGCACCAGCCCAACCAAAAAGGTGACTGCCGGATTGACCGGAAATACCATCGCGCATACCGAGGTGATCACCATCAACACCACCGCTCCCGCGACCTGCGGCAGCGTGTAAGGCCCGAAGGGCAGCTTCTGCCCGTTCTGGGCCTTGCCGATCATGGTGGGAACCCGCTTGATCGGCGTGAAGACCTTGATCACCTGCTGACTCATCGATAGCCACCGATGGGGTGATCGGGGACCACGATGTTGGAGTCGGTGCGCGCGTAGTTGACCAGTGTCGGGAGTATCCAGAACAGGACCGCGGCCAGCAGCGCCGATCCGGCGACGGCGAGGATCTTCGCGGGCGACAGCTTGGATTTGGCCGCCTCGGATATCAGCACACCCATGCTCAGGATGGTGATCAGGATCAGGCCCGCCCAGCGGACGAAGATCAGGATGTTGTACAGGATGGCGCTCAAATTACCCATGGCCGTGCCTCTTTCGTATCAGTTCTGGGTAGCCCGCGGAATCTGCACCGTCGTCGACGGCAGCGAGGTCGTCGAGCTTGGCGCACTTGCGCGCGAGTTCTGCTGGTCGGCGATCACGGCAGGCGGGTTGGTCATCGCGGGTACGGCATCGACCGACTGCACCTGCCACTGGCCACCGTCGCGGACCATGGTCAGCGGATAGGCGAGCGTCGCGACCGCCCCGCCGTCGGCCTTGGGATTGACGGTGACGAGCACCTGCGCGTGCGTACGCGCTGTGCCACAACTGTTGTCGTCCGAGGTGACCGCGACGGTCTCCACGGCGGTGAACGGGGCCGGGCGCAGCGCGGCGATGCCGGCGTCCAGCGTGACGTACCGGCCTACATCGCCGTTACCTGTCAGATAGGTCGCCAGAAAGCCCGAAGCCACTTGTGTGAGCGGCGTGTCCGCCGTACACGGCGAGGAGTATGCCTGCGCCAGATCGGCGCCGCGGCTGGGCGGTTCGACCAGAGCGGGCAGCGCAAGCGCGCGCAGTCGACCGTTGAGAACCGATACCCCGACCCGATAGAACTGGCGGGTGTCGGCACCAGCGCTGTTGTTGGCGGTGGCGGTGCTGGAAGCACTGCCGGCAGTCGGAGCGGATTTGCCCACCTTGACCGATACGGTCACCGACCAGACCTCGAGTGTGTCGAAGCTGCCCACGCGCGACACGTACACCACGGCAGGGTCGGATACCTGCCGGGCCGTCGCGGGCAGGGTGATCTGCTGCGCACTGGCTCCGACATATTCGCCGAGCCGATCCTGTTGTCCGGCAACCGAACTCAGGTAGGTCACAATGAACTGCTGGGCGAAGGAACCGGCCAATTGCGCGCGACCAATGGTCGCGGGCGTCGCACTGTCGGATGGCGGCGGCGGATCCGAGGCGAAGAAATCGAGGATCGCGTGCCCGCCACCCAGTACGGCCAGCACCGCGAGCACCGCGACGATCACATTGTCGCGGCGGCGGCGTGCGACCATTCGGCGAAGTAATTCATCGCCCGAATCCGTCGATCTGCCAACCATTGTCCGCACTCCCGAAATGGTAGAGAGCAGCATCATTTCCAGCCCCCGTCATCGTTCCCAGTAATGGGGACAGCGGGTCAGTACACAGGGCTACGTTTCAAGCGATGTGCGAGCCGATACTGCAGCTGATCGTCGTACCCGATCGGCGCCTGCCCCTGCGGGGTTTCCAGCGCGTTGCGCCCGGATTCCAGCATCGGCATGTCATCGGCGACGCGCACCAACTGGGCGATCGCGAGTTGCCGACTCGGATAGCCCGGATACGGATAAAGCAGCAGCGACGTCGGTGTGTAGCCGCCGCCGTAGTTGAGGGCTCGCACCGTGACACCCGCCGTATCACCGGACTGCAGCCGGTCGCTCAGCGCCATCAGACGGACGCGGTCATCCGGATGGAAGACGTCCACCGGCCGGAACAGGTAGTCCCATCGAATCCAGGGAGCCGGATCCGTGAGCCAGTGCGAGATGCTGGCGCGCTCGGTCTGGACGATCGCGAGGTGGGTTCCGGCCCGGCGGTGGGCCTCGCGCAATCCGACCCGCTCCAGGGTCGGCCACTCCGAGAGCTCATTGTCCGAGGTGACATCCTCGATCAACAACCACGCGCCGTGCGTGCGAGCGTCGTCGCGGGCCCGGATACTGATCCGCCACCGTCCCGGCCGCTCGGGACCATCGGTCACCGTGACCTCGAACTGGAGCTTGTCACCGGCCGTAGGACTGTAGAGCAGATCCAGGACCTCGGCATGTCGATTGAAGGCCGAGATCCGATGGAACAACTCCGCGATCGACATCACCGGCACGTGTTGCTCGGCCGAGTTCCCGGTCAGCCGGGTCGCACCGATCGGCTGCTGAATGGTCTGGGTATCGAGGTCCCAGATCGCACCAACCGCAGGCGGTAATTCGGGGCAGGTCGCGGTGGCGGAGCCCATCCACAAACGGACTGCGTGCACATCACCACCCGGCCCGAACACCGGTCGTATCCGCAGCGCATGTGGACCCGAACCGGTCGCGAGCGTCAGATCCACATCCTCGGCCTCGTCGCGCGCTGCCCGGATCGCATCGATCAGGCTGCGAGTCTTGAGGCTGTCGTAGAGCGCCGGAGTCCGCGCCATCAGCCGCTGCAGCACTCGCTGCCAGTCGGCGAATCCACGCGGAGCGTCCCCTACCGACGCCACCGACATGGCCTCGGGCGTCAACGTCTCGATCGTTATCCAAGGATTTACTGCGCCACTTGTCATCGCACTGCCCGTATCAACCGTTCGTCGGAAGCCGCCACCTGTGTGTGACACGGATAATGTACCGCTATATAACGGCTCGTTCAACAGGCTTACAGATGTCGACATCAGTTGCAGTCTGCATGACGCGACCACCCCATGTTCACCGAGCGGTCTTTTCTTAACGTCCGCTTAAGAACGTGTGTACGGACGTCAGAATTCCCGCAGCTCAGCGCAGTTCGCGCGAGATGCGGCAAATCGCAGCGCAAAGCCTGGGACCAGCGACGAACTCGCTGATCCCAGGCTGTAATTCCACGCCCGCAACCGCGACGGGCTAGCCCTCTCCCGCCGTCAACGCCAATACGCCGGCACCCGCCAGCACGCCGACCTCGCCGAGTTCCGATGGCACGACCCGCAATCCGGTCAGATAGCCGAGCCTGGCATGCGTCGCGACAGCGGCGCCGAGCGCCTTCCAGAGCGAGGTGCCCGGTGCCGCCAGCGTGCCGCCGAGGACGACCAGGTCCAGGTCGAGCAGTGCGGCCACCGAGGCGATCGCGCCGCCGAGCGCCGTTCCGGCCCGGGTCAGCGCGGCATCCGCGAGTTCGTCACCCGCACGTGCCTGACCGACCAGGTCGTCGACCGAGGTGCCCTGCCAGCCTTGCGCGCGTGCCCATTTCACCGCCGAGATTCCGCCCGCCACCGCCTCCAGGCAGCCCCGGCCCCCGCACTCACAGCGCTCATCGAAGCCCGGCACCAGCACATGGCCGAGGTTTCCCGCGTTTCCGGTCCGACCGACCACCACGAAACCACCGACCATCACCCCGGCACCGATCCGGTCCGAGACCATGACCGCGAGTGCGTCGAGCACGTCGTTCGTGGCACCGAAGTTGCGCTCGGCCAGGCCGAGGCACACGCCGTCGAGCGCCAACAGGACGATGGCGTTCGGAAACAGCTTTTCCACGGCCGCCACGATCCCGAAACCCGTCCCCCACTCGGCGATACCGGGCGGTGCGACCACACCGGCGGCCATATCGAGCGGGCCGACGGAGCCGATGCCGACCCGGGTCACATCCTCGCCGCCGGCGGCCTCGAGCAGCAGGTCACGGCAGCTGTCCCAGGCCGCGCGGGCCGGGATCGGGGCCCGCCGGATCTCGTCCTCGCCGACATTGTCGGCCACCCGACTCGCCGCGAAACCGTTCGGCCCGATCTCCAGAGCCAACATCGTCATGAGTTACACACCGCCAGAATGAAGTCCGTCGTGAACAGTGGACGAAGCATAGGTCAGTGTGCGCCGGTTCCGGTCGGTTCCAGCCTTCGGCCCAGCACGATGTGACGGCGCGGGGCCGCCGGAGCGGGTTCGGCGGGGGCCGGACGCGAGCCGGTTCGGATGATCCGCAGCGGCCGCTTGTGGTCGATCGGGGTGATGCGATGACGGTCCAGGTCAGAGACGACCTTGCCCGCGCTGTCATAGGGAATTCCGGCCCAGATCATCGCGCGGGGACCGGTGCCGCGCTCGATGAGCGTCTGCGCCAACTGTTCACATTTCGCGAAAACCGGGCAGCTCTCGCAGATTCGCATCGCTGCACGCCAGGAGTCCGGAGTGCCGACGTCCAGATCCCAGTCGTCGGGACCGTCCGCACAGGGCGGCCGATGGGCCGAACCACTGGGAAGCGTCGAAACCTTTGCTGTCACAACGGTTTCCACGACGAGGGAAGAAGATTGCGTGATGCTCATAGCCGTCTCCGGGGATGCCGAGGGCGCGCCAACTCCGTTGTGCGGGCCCATTGGTCAGGCGGTCATCAGGGCTGCTCAACAGTCCCCGGAAGGCCAGCGTTGAATGCTGGTCCACGAACGTTAACTCACGATTCGTCAGCGAGCAATCGCTTCTGCCGCTACTTAACGGCACGTTGACCAACATGTGATCTTGGCGTATCGTTAGTTAACGGTACATTTGTTCGCGGGCCATCCGCTTGGGGCGAATTGTGGTTTCCTATGGATATGGCTGTTGGGTCCGAGTACACGATCGACGAACTGGCGCGGGCGGCAGATACCACCGTGCGGAGCGTCCGCGTGTACCACGAACGAGGACTCCTCCCGTCCCCCGATGTCCGGGGGCGCATCGGCTATTACGGGTCGGATCACCTCAACAGATTGCAGACGATCAGTCGTCTGCTCAGTCGGGGCATGAAGTTGAACGGGATTCGGGAACTGCTCGAAGCTTGGGATCGCGGTGACGGATTGGCGGAGGTGCTCGGCGTCAACGACCAGCCCGTCTCCGAGCCGACGACGGTCGCTGCGCCCGGCTCCCCCCGGCCGCAGCGCAGACAGGCACCCCCGGAACTTCCGGAGTACGTGCAGCAGGCGCTCGCCGCCAGCGGCGATCCGCACGAGGCCTACCGGGTGACCAATCCGCGCTGCGGCGACCTGACCACCCGACTCGTCGATGCGGGTATTTCCGCGCGCGACGCCTTCGAACTGGTCGAGCGGCTCAGAGCCGATTGCAATCAGATCGCCGATCAGTATGCGACCCAACTGTTCTACTTCCTGGCGGGCCAGACCTATGAACAGTCCGGGCGCACACCGAAGGACCGCGCCAAACTCGAATCGGATTTGGCCATCGCGCGGCTGATCGCCACGCGCGCCACATCGGAGCTGATCGATCAGGCCTTCGCCAGACATTCCGAACTGCCGCCGAGCTGATACCGAATTCTGCCCAAAACAATTCGATGTGCTGTCGGTAACAGTCACGCGGATTTCCCTGCGAATTTTATACGAATCACCCTGAGCCCAAAGGGTTTTCGGTGTTCGACCACCAATTATATTCGTATGCGTGTTCGGGCGATCGGATAGTCTCGTTGGCAAGCGGATCAGGGACGGCCGCGCGGGCCGCCCGAATGCATTGTCGGACTTGGAGTTCTGGGATACGGCGCGTTGGCGGCCGCGTGCGGTGCTGCGTCGCTGCGGGCACTGGATCGGCGCAACTCGGCTGCGCCGAATAGCGGCCAGACTGCTATTCGCCGTATTCGTAATCTTCGTTGTTCCGATGACAATCGGTGCGGTGGCGACGGCGCAGACGCAGACAGATAGCGCCGGGTCCTCGACGATCGATGCCATCGGCTGGATGGAGGTCCGGGATTCATCGGGAGTGCCGCTGGCCAATTACGTTTTCACTACGAACCACGGCAACGTCCTACACCCCGGGAATGCGGCGCTGTCGACCATTTTAGATCTGGAATTCGCCGGGTTCATGGCCACCGAGGTCACCGGCATCTGGGTGATCCGCTATGTGGTGAGCTTCCGTTGGCTCGACCTCATCGCGCAACCGTTGACGCGGGTCGCCGATACCCTCTCCGGCCAGATCGCCACGCCGATCGTGCTGACACTGGCCGTATCGATCGGCGCATTCTTCGTCGCCTGGTTCGTATTACGTGGACACTTCTCCAAGGCCACTCTTCAGGTCGTGACAATGCTCGCGGTCGGTCTATTCGGCGTGACGTACCTGGCGCATCCGATGGCCGATGTGCTGTCCTCGGACGGGCTGCTCGCGCAGGGCCGCGACGTCGGTGTCGCGGTCGCCGCAGGTCTCAACGGCCAAGCGAACCCGAATACCGATGCGATCGTCACTTCCATCGAAGGCACGCTCGCGGACAATTTCGTCCGGTATCCGTTGCAGGTGTGGAACTTCGGCCATGTGGTGGACGAATCACCCGCCTGCCGCGCCGCATGGTCGGCCGCAGTTGCGGCCGGTAGCGATGACAAGGTCGCCAGCGGCATGAAGCGTTGCGGTGACATCGCGGCTTACGCCAAAGCCGACAATCCCAATGCGGGTCAGATCTGCACCGGCCTGCTATTGCTGATTTTCGCCGCCGTGCTGCTCATGTTCGGCGTATACCTCTCCGGAAAGATCGTGGTTGCCGCGGCCGAGGCGATCTATCACGCCTTCATGGCCATCTTCGGATTCGCCGCAGGCGGATTCGTCTACGGACCGAGCCAGACCTTCCTGGTGCGCAATCTGGTCGATGCCTTCGTCTCGGCCGGAAAAATGATCGCCTTCACCGTCTATCTCGGCATTTACGCTCTCGTGCTGGGTGATGTGTTCAAGCAGGCGCAGGGCCATGGCATCGCGGTGATTTTCATCGGTGGGTCGTTCATGCTCGTCGGGATCGTCTTGCTGCGCCGGATGAGTCGAAATCTAGCCGCTGCACCCGGCCGCATAGCGGGTCGGATCGGTGGTGTGCTCGCGAGTGGACATGCCGCCCCGGCCGGTGGTGGCGGGGGACCCATGATGGGGTCGGGCGGCATGTCCGGAAGCCAGCGGCTTGTCACGGCACTCGCGGCGATCAACACGGTCAACGCCAGTCCGGTAGCCGAATATCTCATGGGCCGCAAACGATCACCGTTGAGTTCGCGCGCCGGGATGCGGCAGCAAGCGGAGCTGGCGAATATGCGGATGGCCGTGGAGGCGGACCGGTTCGGCTGGATCCGCAATTACTACCGCACCCGCGAGCAGATCATCGACTCCGCCAGGTCCGCGGCCGCGACATATGGCCATACGCCGATGGGTGCCGCTGTCGCGATCGACCGGGTGGTCGACCGCGGCGCCAGCCTCGGCGATGCCGAAGCGGCTTTGTTCAGCGCCGGATTCAAGGACAAGGAAATGCGGACCAACGCCATCAAGGCCTACAACTACCGCACGAGTTGGGGGCCGAATATGTGGGACGGGGACAAGCATGTCGGGCAGGCGATCGCCTCGCTCGGTGTGCTCAAACTGGGCGAGACGCCGGCCAATGTCGCGCTGTTCAAGCGGACCGCGCATCGGCTCGCGGAACGGCGCTTCGCCGATCCCGATCTGCAGTTCAGCAGCTTCACCATGCCGGAGCAGCAGTTCCTGCGCGACTACTTCGACAACCCCACCGAGCCGGTCATCCATGCCATCCGGGATGTCGTGTCTGGCACCGGGAATACGTTGCCCACCTTGACCGGCACCGTGACCCGAGAGCGCGCCGCGTTGATGAACAGGTTCATCAATGTGCATCTGAGTCGGGAGTACTTGGCAGCCGCCGAGGCCGAGGACTTCGCGACGGCATCGGGAATCCTGCAGAAGATGGCACTGCCCGAATACTGGACCGGCAGCAGCACCCTCACCCCGTCGAAGGCCATACCAACGTTCTAGCGCCTCGCAAATAATCGCGGCCGCAGGTTGATCGTGGCCCACTGTCCGGTGCTACCGCCAGGTACAGGTCAACGGCATCGGTGGTGCTGCGGCGGCCCGAAGCCCGCCGAGGGTAGTCGAAAGGTGGTTTGGTGCTGACTGACCAGCCACAACTCGACTACGCTCGGTGGTCCTCGGCATCCGCTTCAACGAGCTTCCGAGCTCGACCCAAACCTGCCGGGAAGGCATGCTTCAGTCGGAGTGCGCCACGGTAAAGCCGTGCAGGACAGGATGATTCATCCGTCCGGTCGGTTGTTTCAGCCGACTTCGAACAGCTGTGCCGCCATGCGACGGCTGGGTTTTCCGTTCGGCAGTTGCGGGAGCCGGTTCACCAGGCGCAACTGGCCCGGAATCTGGTGCTCGGCCAAGTGGGAGTGGCAGTGGCGCACGATGTCACGCTTGGTGGTCTGCGAACCCGCACGCAAATGGACGACCGCCGCGACGTCATCGCCGAGATGCGGATGCGGCACCCGCGTCGCGAGCGACGAGAGGACATCCGGATGTTCGTCGAGCGCGGCCTCCACGTCGACCGGTGCCACCGCGTGGTCGCCACGGTGCGCGATTTCGCTGAGCCGACCCAGGATTCGCAGGCGTCCGTCTTCTTCCCGGCGCGCCACGTCACGCGTCCGCAGCCAGCCGTCGGCGGTGAAGGCGGCAGCGGTGGCGGCAGGATTGCCGACATATCTGCTGAACAGTGCCGTGCCGCGGACTTCCAGTTCGCGCCCGCCGGCGATTTCGTCGCCGGCCAAGCGGAATTCGACGCCGGTCGGGGTACCGACCGTACCGGGCACCCGCTCCCACGACGGCGGATCGGCCGCCGCCTGGTGGCTGGTTTCGGCGAGTTCCAGGGCCTCCACGACCGGGCAGTCGAGCAGCCGTTCCGCGCGCTCGGCCGCGAGACGGGACAGCGGGGCCGAGGCGGTGCGCAGGAAACGCATGCCGCGTGCGCGCTTTCGCGATGCCACCAGTCCCGCGGTGATACCGGCCAGCTGCATCGGCATCACCGTGAGCCAGGTCGGCGCCGCCGCATCCAGCAGCCGGTGCGTTTGACGCGCCTCGCCCGTGGCGGGCAGCACCATGGTGGACCGGCTACGCAGTGTCGCCATGAGGTTCGCGAACAGGCCGTGGCTCTGCGCCCACGGCAGCAGTGCGATAGTGCGGTCGTTCGGTATGAGTGCGAAATGGTCTGCGACAGCGGCGATTCCGGCGGCGATATTGGCCTCGGACAATGCCACTGCCTTCGGCGCTCCGGTGGAGCCGGAGGTGAACAGGATCAGCCGGTCGTCCTCGTGCACCGTCGGTGCGGGCACCGTCGGCATCCAGCCCCCGCGGCGCGCAGGCGGGGCCGGGATCCACTCCAGCTGTGCCGGAGGCTCGAACGGGTTGCGCCACAATAGTGTCGGCGAATCGATCGAAGCGAGGGTCGGCGCGACCACCACTCGAGGCCGAGCCAATGTAAAAATCTGCTGTTTCTCCCGCGCACTCAGCCGCGGATCCACCGGCGCGAATACCGCACCGATATTCCAGGCGGCCGACATTACGACGGCGAAGGCAGGCGAATTCGGTAGCTCGGCGACCACTACGTCACCGGCACCGACGCCATTCTTCCGCAAACTCCGTGCGACGGTTTCGGCCCACGCCTCAAGCTGACCGAATGATAGAAGCGGATCGGCATCGGCGGAAACAAGAAACGGCCGATCGCGGACATCCATCAATTGTCCTTCCGATGGCGCGGGCGGTGTCCCACTCCCGTTGCGGAATTAGAGATTCCGCAATCGGGAGTGGGGTCACGAACGGCACCCATCGCAGGTCGCGGCAGCTTTCCCCGGCACCTCCCGGCAAGGGGGAACAAGAGGTGAGCAATGGAACCCGAAGGGCTGCGCGACCAACGCCTTTCCGCATCGTGACGCCTCCGGCACCACATCGAGGTCCAATTCTTAGCGGTGCCAGGGCAGAACTGTACCGCCACAACATCGCCGCCCGCACAATCCCCGTTCCCATTTTTGGGAACGCGACTTACGCTGCACTGTGGTGCGCTGCCACCGTTTCGACGGTGTGGTGCCGGTGCTTTTGTCCGGGCCACGCCGACGCGCGGCGCGGCGTCGCAGTTGCTGTTGGGCGCGCTGGAAGTGCTTCGGGTTGGCGACCATTCCGAAGGAGTCCGAAACGCCTGGGACCGGTTGCGGCAGTACACAGATCGCGGCGATAACGTCGTAGCCCCGCGCACCCGTCGTCAAGGCGCGCACGAAATCGCGGGGCGAAAACGTGCGCGGCGGGCGAAATCAGTGCGCGGAAACAGCCTCGGGCCGCGCGGACTTGTCACGCTGTGAGGGCGGCCGCGACTTCGTGGCACGACTCCCGGAGGATGTCGCAGTAGTCGTCCAGGTCGGGGACGATCTCGGGATCACACGCCACCGATACGGTGAAGGTGTCGCCCGCGCCGACGAACGAATGCGCCAAACCGATCTCCGGATACACCGGCGGCAGCATGCCTGCGAAGCGAAACGGCTTGCCCGCCAGTGACCATTCGACGGTCGGCTCACAGCGAATGCTGGTCAGGATGGTGTGTGCATAGGCAGGGGCATCCGGATCGGCGGGCGCGAGCGTACCGAATCGCGTTCGGTAGGTGCGACTGGGCAGCAGGTCGATGAGTCCGAGTCGATTGAGTTCCCGGCGACCCAACGGCGAATCGCGGCGCACGCGAAGTGTGGCGTCGACCGCCCGTGCACGAGCGGCGAGGTCGGGTTCCGCAGCGGCCAGCTCGACCGCGGCCGCCCCGACACAATTGACACCCATCACCGGCGCGTCGGGCACCGCGACGGTCACCAATACCGCGAGATCGTCAGGACACGAGCCATCCCGCTTTTCCAGATAGCGCTGCATGGCGCGGGATATCGCCGTCAGTCCGAGGGCCGTCACCGTGATCCCCGGTGCACGAACGGCCCGCAGTTCCAACGGAATCGACCGCATGGCGCGTCCCGGCCCGATCCGGCGATTGAGCACCGTAGCGGTGACCGGTGGCGTGTTCGGGCCGCTGTCGTCGTTTTCACGAGCGATCCGACGCATCTCACGCCGGACGCGGACGTTGAACCGCAAGGCCCGCAATGGCCAACTCAGCACACCGACCACGGAAGCGAGCGCCGGGCGCGGGCGACGCGTGGCCGGACCCTGCCCATCGATCCGCAACGGCACCGAGGCGAACAACGCCTCCGACAGCGATGTCATGGCCGGACCGGCCATCAGCGCATGACTGATATGCATCAGCACAACGGCACCCACACCGCTCGGCGTCGCGATACCGGTCACGTTCGGAAATACGTGCAGCTGCCAGGCACTGACCCGGGCATCCAGCGGCTGCGCCAGAATGCGCCCGACCTCGTCCTGGCACTGCGCCCAATCCAGTTGCGCCGCAGCATGAGTAACGATGTGCGCGTCGATCGGACTGTCGTCGACCACCCAGAACGGATGCCCGAGCCCGCCTGGCACCTCCTGGATCCGACGTCGCAGCGGTTCGAGCAGTTCGGCTCGTTCCCCGAAGTGGTCGGCGATATCGGCAGCGGTCAGCGGTGTGTCGCCGTTGTCGAATACCCACCACATCGGCCAGTCGGTGCCCCGGCCCGAGCGGGCCAAGTAGTAATAGGCGGCGTCATTGGCCACCAGCTGCGCTTCATACATCATGCTGCTCTCGTCGATCCGATTGCTGCACTATGCCATCCGTCAGGGGCGATCTCGTCGCTGGAATCGAAAATCGGTTGTCGGCGCTACCGATCAACTCCCGGGTCCCCGGCCGCATCGCAAGGGACCCGGCGTTTCCTCAGCTACGCGACACTTTCGGCAGCAAGGAACGCCAACCGCGGGCGCCCCCCGCTGCGGGGGTGCTCACCGCGGACAGCGCGGCGAATTCGTCATCGGTGAGCGTGATGGTGGCGGCGGCGGTGTTCTCCTCGAGATGCGCCACGCTGGAGGTGCCGGGAATGGGCAGGATGACCGGCGAGCGGCGCAGCAGCCAGGCGAGCGCGAGTTGGGACGGGCTGGCATCCTCGCGCACGAGGCTGTCCAGCGGACCACCCGGACGCGCGAGATCGCCGGTGGCCATGGGGAACCACGGGATGAAGGCGATGTTGTTGGCCTCGGCGTATTCGAGTACGTCCTCCGCGCTGCGGTTGGCGAGGTTGTACTGGTTCTGTACCGAGACGATATCGGCGATCTTGCGGGCCTTGTCGAGCTGAGCGACGGTCACCTCGGACAGGCCGATATGGCGGATCTTGCCCTCTTGCTGCAGCGACGCCAGCTCGCCGAGCTGGTCGGCGAGCGGCACCTGCGGGTCGATTCGGTGCAGCTGGAACAGATCGATGCGGTCGACGCCGAGATGACGCAGGCTCAATTCCAGCTGCTGGCGCAGATATTCGGGACGGCCGATCGGCACCCACTCACCGGGACGGGGCCGGGCCAGCCCGGCTTTGGTCGCGATGACCAGGTCGTCCGGATACGGGTGCAGGGCGCGGCGGATGAGAGTTTCGCTGACGAACGGTCCGTAGGAATCCGCGGTATCGATGAGGGTGATACCCAGCTCGACGGCACGACGCAGTACGCGCACGGCCTCATCGGGATCCTTCGGGTCGCCCCACACACCGTCACCGGTCAGCTGCATTGCGCCATAGCCCAGGCGCGTGACCGGTAGGTCACCACCGAGGGCGAAGGTGCCCGAGGCAGCGGCGGGACGGGACTGGGCTTCGGCGGTCATGCTTTCCTCTCTACAGCTGAACGTCGCTCGGGGCGGGGAAGAAACCCGCATCGATGAAGGACCTGACATAGGCGTCCAGGGCTGCGGCATCGATGGGCGGGCAGTGGATACCGTACTGCGCCAATTCGATTCGGGTGTCGGTGTCGTCGACGGCGGCCGCGGCCCCGCCGTAGTTGCCGCTGACCAAGGCGGCGCGCACCAGTGAATCGTCGCCGGTCGCATCGCGCGCCGCCGCTTCCTCGGCCAGTTTGGTCGCGATCTCCTCGATCGATGCGATCTCGATCGGAATCCCGTGCCTGCGCAGGGCTTCGAAGATATCGCCGATCGCCACCGGACGAGCGTTCACCAGGTGGTAGGCCGCGCCGACCGGCGCCTGCTCCGCCAGCGCGACGATGGCGCCCACCACGTAGTTCACCGGCACCAGCGACATGGTGGCGTCGCCGATCTCCGGGGCGAGTCCGAGAATGGCGGCCGCCCGGATCATATTCCAGAACGAGTCGTCGACACTGTTCACTCCGAGCCGCGGATCACCGGACACCGTGCCCGGACGGTAGATCGTCACCGGCACACCACGTGCACCGGCCTGGCGGATCAGTTGTTCGGCGACCCATTTACTTGCCACATAACCGTTTCCGGAAACCTCGTCGACGTGCAGTTGCACATCCTCACGGGCGATGAAATCCGGTGCGGGCGCATTCGGAATCACGGCATTGACCGTGGAGACGAAATGCACCGGTTTGACCCGACCCGTGGTCGCCAGCCGCAGCACCTCACGAGTGCCCGACACATTGGCGGCGCGCAACCGCGCATACGGCTCGATGTGATTGACGCGAGCTCCGTTGTGGTAGATCGCGTCGATCTGCTCGGCGAGCCGGGACCAGTCGGACTGGTCGAGCCCGAGTCCGGGTGCGGCCAGATCACCTGCGACAGCGACGATTCGCCCCTGATAGGCATCGTCCCAGATCCGGTACAGCTGCATCGCGTCGCGAATCCGCTTGTAGGCCCGCTCGCTATCGTCGCCGCGCACCAGGCACCAGACCGTCGCCCCGGTACTGGACAGCAGTTCCCGCAGCAGATGTACACCGACGAATCCGGTTGCGCCGGTGAGCAGTACGTCGCGCGGTGCCTCGGCACGAACGGGTGCGCGACCCGCACCATCGATCTCCGGTTCGAGCACGGCGTCGGTGGTGATCGTCGCGGTGTCGGTGCCGGGGGACACGTCCGCCGGCTCGTCCGGATTGTCGAGACGGGTGGCCAGACCGCGCACGGTGGGCGCGATGAACAGCGCCGCCATCGGCACATCGGTACCGAGCCGGGTGGCCAATGCGCGCTGCAGCGTGAAGGCGAGCAGCGAGGTGCCGCCGAGATCGAAGAAATCGTCCTCGGCTCCGGCCCTGGCGATGCCGAGCACCTCGGCGAATACCTCGGCGACGGCGCGCTCGGTATCGGTCGCCGGTGCGACGAACTCGCGGGCGCGCAGGACCGGCCGCGGCAGCGCCGCCCGATCCAGTTTGCCGCTGCTGTTCACCGGGAAGGATTCCAGGACCATGATGGCCGAGGGCAACATGTAGCCCGGAAGCATGTGTGACAGCGATTCGCGCAGGCTATCTGCCTCGAGCTCGGTCACGGGCACCACATAGGCGACCAACTGATCGCCGGTCTCCGACTTCGCCACCACAACGACAGCCTGGGCGACGGACGGATCGGCCAGCAGCGCGGCCTCGATCTCGCCCAGCTCGACCCGGTGACCACGGATCTTCGCCTGGAAGTCCGTGCGCCCAAGATACTCCAGTACCCCGTCGGCGCGGCGACGCACCAGATCACCGGTCCGGTACATCCGCGCACCCGCCGGACCGTGCGGGTCGGCGACGAACCGATCCGAGGTCAGATCGGCACGACCGAGGTAGCCGCGCGCCAATTGGCTTCCCGCCAAATACAGTTCGCCGACGACGCCGGCGGGTACCAGATGCAGCCGGGAATCCAGCACATAGGTGCGGGTATTCCACAGCGCCACACCGATCGGCACCGTCAACCGGTCGTCGATGGAGGCGGGCCGGTACGTCACCGAGACCGCTGCCTCGGTGGGGCCGTACAGGTTGTGCAGTCCGGCATCCGACAGCGCGGCGAAATCGGCGACGGTGTTGGGCGGCAAGGCCTCACCGATAACGAAAACCGCACGCAGTGACGCCAATTGATCCACCTGGGCAGCGGCCAGGAAGACCTGCAGTACCGACGGAACGAAATCGGTGACCGTGACCTGATGCGTCTCGATCAGCTCGGCGATATAGCCGGGATCGCGCTGTCCATGCGGTGCCGCGAGCACCAGCCGCGCGCCCACCCACAGCGGGGCGAAATAACCCCACAGCGATACGTCGAAGGTCGTCGCCGTCTTCTGCAGGTAGACATCCTCGGCGCCGAACCCGTACTCCGCCACCATCCATTCGATCTGGTTGGTGATCGCGCCGTGCGAGACCATGACGCCCTTGGGCCGACCGGTCGAGCCCGAGGTGAACAGCACGTAGGCCGGATGATCGGCGTGCAGCGGCGCACGCAGCTCGCCGAACTCGACCGGCTCACCGGAGTATTCCGACAGCTCGAGGGAGTCGATATCGACAACGGGAACTCCCGTGACGGGTACCGAATTGCCGTCGGTGGTCAGCACGCAGACCGGCTCGGCCGTCGCCACCATGTACCCGATCCGGTCGGCCGGATGATCGAGGTCCAGCGGCAGATACGCGCCGCCCGCGGTCAGCACCGCATACATCGCGGCGAGCAGCTGCGGCGAACGCGGTATCGCCAGCGCCACAACGGATTCGGGACCGACGCCCTGCGCTGTCAAGTACCTGGCGAGGCGGTTGACGCGCTCGTCGAATTCCCGATAGGTCCAGGCGGTCTCGTCGTGCACGACGGCCACCGCATCCGGGGTCGTCGCCACAGCACGGCGGTAGCCGGTCAGCAGGTAGTCCGCCGACACCGGGTGCGCGGTGTCGGCCGCATCCGAGAGCAGCGCGGCCCGTTCGGTCGCATCAGTCAGCTCGATCTCACCCAGCACCACACCGGGATCGGCGGCGATGGCGGTGAGCAGGCGCGCGAACCGGTCCACGAAACCCTGCACGGTGGCGGGATCGAACATATCGGCGGCGTAGGTGACCATGCCGCCGATACCCAGCGGCGTGCCCGCCTCGTCGTAAGCATCGCCGATATACCAGTGCAGATCGAACTGCGATACCTCGACACCGATATCCAGGCTCGTGACGGTCAGCCCCGGCAGTTCCAGTGCGACGCGGTCCAGGTTCTGGAACGACAGCCCCACCTGGTACAGCGGATGCCGCGATGGCGAGCGCACCGGGTTCAGCACATTGACCAACCGCTCGAACGGCACATCCGAGTTCGCGAAGGCCTGCAGATCGGTTTCCCGCTGCCGCGCCAGCAGTTCGGTGAAACGCGCGCCGCCGTCGTATCGGGTTCGGAATACCAAGGTATTGATGAACATGCCGATGACGTCGTCGAGCACGGCGTCGCCGCGTCCGGCGGTCGGCGTACCGATGGCGATGTCGTTGGTCCCGGACAACCGCGCCAGCAGCACGGCGAGTGCGGTGTGCACGACCATGAACACGGTCGCCCCCTGGGCCCGCGCCAATTCGGCCAGCGCGCTATGGGTTTCGGCGTCGATCCGCACCGACACCTGACCACCGGCGAAGGACCGCACCAGCGGCCGCGGCCGATCCGAGGGCAGGTCGAGCTGCTCCGGCAAGCCGGCCAATTCCTGCTGCCAGTACCCGATCTGCTTGGCCGCCAACGATTCCGGATCGTCCTCGGCACCGAGCAGTTCGCGCTGCCAGATGGCGTAGTCGGCGTACTGCACCGGCAGCGGGGTCCAATTCGGCGCCTGTCCGGCGCTGCGCGCCACATACGCGGTCATCAGATCGCGGGCCAGCGGTCCGATCGACGAACCGTCGCCAGCGATGTGGTGCACGACCATCGCCAGCACATATTCGCGTCCATCCGCACCATCACCGAGGTCGAACAGGCTGACCCGGACCGGCACCTCGACGGTGAGATCGAAGGCGGTCCGCACCATGGCGGCCACCGCGTCCACGATTTCGGCCGGGTCGATGGCCTGGACCAGCATCGGCGGAATCGCCTGCGCCGCAGGCAGGATCACCTGCACCGGGCCCGCATCGATGGGCGGGTAGACCGTGCGCAGGATCTCGTGACGGGTCACCAGATCCCCGATCGCCGCCCGCAGCGCCTGCGTGTCGACGGCACCGGTCAAGCGCACCGCCATCGGCACGTTGTAGGCCAGCGAGTTCGTATCCAAGCGGTTGAGGAACCACATGCCCTGCTGCGCCGCCGACAACGGGATCCGCTCCGGTCGCGGACCCGCGATCAGCTCCGGACGGTCGCTTCCGGCCTCGTTCTCGCTCAGCCTGGCCGCGAGCGCGGACACCGACGATGCCTCGAACAGCAGGCGCACCGGCACCCGGGTATCGGATGCGGCGCCCAGCCGCGCCGCCAGCCGGGTGGCGATCAGCGAGTTGCCGCCCAATTCGAAGAAGTCGTCGTCGGCGCCGACCGGTGTCGCGGGCGCGAGCAATTCGGTGAAGACGCTCGCGACCAGCTCTTCCCATCGCCCGGACGGCGCGCGGTATGCCCTGGTGTGCAGCACCGGCGCGGGCAGGGCGGCACGATCGAGCTTGCCGACCGGGGTCAGCGGAATCTCGTCGAGCACCATGACGGTGGTCGGCACCATATGCGCGGGCAGGCTGGTCGCCGCGAATGCGGTGAGTTCGTCGGCGTCGGCCACCGCACCGGTGGCGGCATGCACATAGGAGACGAGAATGGTTGCACCGCTGGCGATTTCATGTCCGATGGTGACCGCGAAATCGACGGTTTCATGCGCCGCGAGGACGGCGTCGATCTCGCCGAGTTCGATGCGGAAGCCGCGGACCTTGACCTGGAAGTCGTTGCGGCCCAGATATTCCAGCGCACCGTCGACCGTCCGGCGCACCAGATCGCCGGTCCGGTAGAGCCTCGCGCCGTCACGGTCGAACGGATTCGCCACGAACCGGGCGGCGGTCAGCGCGGGGCGCTCATGGTAGCCGCGGGCCACCTGTGCGCCGGTGATGTAGAGCTCGCCGACGGCGCGGTCCGGCACCGGCGAGAGCCGATCGTCCAATACGTATTCGGTGATGGCGCGGATCGGCCCGCCGATGGTGACGGTCTCCCCCGGCACCAGCGGCGCGCTGATATTGGTCATGATCGTGGTCTCGGTCGGCCCGTACCCGTTGTAGAACTCGCGGGTGCGCCGTCCGGCGATCGGAATCGTCCAGCGCCGCACCAGCTCCGGCGGGCAGGCCTCGCCACCGGCGATGACGACGCGGAGCTTGTCCAGGCCCGCCGGGTCGACGGAAGCCAGCGCCGCCGGCGTGATGAACGCATGCGTCACCCGCTCCCGGCGCAGCAGCGCGGCCAGCTCCTCGCCGCCGTAGACCGACGGTGCGGCCACCACCATGGTCGCCGCGCCACCGATGGCCAGCAGCAGTTCCAGCACCGAGGCGTCGAATGACGGCGATGCGAAATGCAGTGTGCGCGAACTGCTCGTCACCCGGTAGCGCTCGCGCTGTTCCGCGCAGAAACTCGACAAACCGGCCTGCGTGACGACCACGCCCTTGGGCTTACCGGTCGATCCGGAGGTGTAGATGACATAGGCCGGATGGGTCGCGCGCAACGGCCGCAACCGATCCGCGTCCGTCACCGGATCGGCGCTGTAGTCGTCGAGCCGCCGATCGATGTCGTCGGCGTCGATGGTCAGCCACTGCACCTCGTCGGGCAGGTCGGCGCCGATCTCGGTGACCGTAAGTCCCAGTACCGCATGCGAATCGGCGATCATGTGCCGGACCCGCTCGGCGGGATAGTTGGGATCCACCGGGACGAATCCGGCACCGGTCTTGGCGATCGCCCACACCGCGAGCACGGACTCCGCCGAGCGCGGAATGCCGATCGCCACCAGATCCTCCGGGCCGACGCCACGATCGATCAGCAGTCGAGCCAGCCTGCTCGAGCGCTCGTCGAGGTCGACGTACTCCCATTCGGCCAGTTGCTCGGTGGCATCGGCGAAGATCACCGCGACACCGTCCGGATTGGCGTCGACGGCATCGGCCAACAGTTGCGGCAGCAGCGTGACCTCTTCGGCCGGGACCGGTTCGGCGGTCCGGACGGGCGCGGCGAGCGCCCGGTCCCGTTCGGCCTCGTCGAGGATGTCGATGGCACCGACGATCACCTGCGCGTCGGCGGCGACCGCGGCGAGGATCCGCTCGAATCGGCGGCCGAGGCCCACTATGGTGGCTTCCTCGAAAAGATCTGTCGCATAGGCGAAACCGATTACCAGCTCGTCCGGCGTGCCATCGTCGTGCCGGCGCGCCTCGACGATCACCTGCAGGTCGAATTTCGCGACGATCTCACCGGTATCGACGGCCGAAACCGTCAGACCGGGCAGCTCCAGTGTCGGCTGCTCGATGTTCTGGAACGACAGCATCACCTGGAACAGCGGATTAGCCGAGACGGCACGTGCGGGCAGCACCTCCTCGACCACCCGCTCGAACGGGATCTCCGCATTGGCGAAGGCGGACAGGTCGGTTTCGCGGACCTGCTGGACGAATGCCGCGAACGGGGCGTCGCGATCGACATCGGTGCGCAGGGTCAGCGTATTGACGAACATGCCGACCAGATCGTCCAGTTCGGCCGAACCGCGACCCGCGATCGGCGTGCCGATCGCGATGTCCGAGCCACCGGACAGCCGCGCGAGCAGTGCGGCCAGCGCGGCGTGCACGACCATGAACAGCGACGAATTGTGCTGACGCGCAAGGTCGGCCAGCCCGGCGTGCACCTGGGCCGGCACCGCGATTTCGGTCGCCGCACCGCGCATCGATGCCTGCGCCGGACGCGGGCGGTCCAGCGGCAGCCGCGCGGTTTCGCTCACACCGGCCAGCTGTCGCCGCCAGTAAGCCAATTGCTGTGCGGCAATGGAGTTCTCGTCGTCTTCGGTGCCGATGACTTCGCGCTGCCAGAGCGCGAAATCGGCGTACTGCACCGGCAGCGGAGCCCAACCCGGGGCGATCCCCGCGGTGCGGGCGAGGTAGGCGGTCGCCAGATCCCGCGCCAGCGGTGCCAGCGAGACGCCGTCCGCCGAAATGTGATGCGTGACGAGGACGAGCAGATGCTCGTCGCGCGCCGGATCGGAGAACAACCGGATGCGCACGGGCGGATGTTCGGTGACATCGAATCCGGCGGACAACAGTGCCGCGACCCGGTCCGGATCGGCGGTCGTCTCGACCTCCAGTCCGTTCGGCAGCGTTTCGGCCACGGACAGGATCTCCTGGCGCGGCGTCGCGTCCGGGCCGTCGACCGGGAACCGTGTGCGCAGCGCCTCGTGCCGCTCCAGGACATCCGCGACGGCCGCACGCAATGCGGGCACGTCCAGGGTGCCCGTGAGCCGGATGGCGAACGGCAGGTTGTAGGACGGGGATTCGATGTCGACCTGGTTGAGCACCCACATCCGATGCTGCGCCAGCGACAGCGGGATGCGCGCCGGTCGCACGGCCCGTGTCAACGGGGGCCGATCCGCGTGCTCGGAATCCGGCACGATACGCGCCGCCAGGTCGGCGACCACCGGTGCGTCGAACAGCGTGCGCACCGGCACCCGCGCGCCCAACGCCGCACTCAGCCGGGCTACGACCTGGGTGGCGACCAGTGAGTTGCCGCCCAGGGTGAAGAAGTCGTCGTCGGCACCCACCCGATCCACACCGAGCACCTCGGCGAACACACCGGCAACGATCTCCTCGAGCGGAGTGGCCGGCGCACGGAACTCCCGGCCGGCCAGAGTCGGCCGCGGCAGCGCCTTGCGGTCCAGCTTGCCCGCGGTACTGAGCGGGAACTCGGCAAGCTCCACGATCGTGGCCGGAACCATGTACTGGGGCAGGGTGCCTGCCAGCGCGGCACGCAGCGGCTCCACCTCGAGGTGTGCGCCGGGCACCGGGACCGCGTAGGCCACCAGCTGGTCGCCGAGTTCGGTCGGCACCACCAGGACGGCCGCCTGGTTCACCGACGGCTGCGCCAGCAGCGCCGCCTCGATATCGCCGAGTTCGATGCGCTGTCCGCGCAGTTTCACCTGGAAGTCGGTGCGGCCCAGGTATTTCAGAACACTCGGCGCACTCCAAGCCACCAGGTCGCCGGTCCGGTACATTCGCTCACCCGTTCCGAACGGGTTGGCCACGAACCGTTCGGCGGTCAGATCCGCGCGCCCCAGATAGCTGCGGGCCAGCTGATCACCGGCGATGTAGAGCTCACCGGTGACACCGGCCGGCACCGGCCGCAGGCGGGAATCCAGTACGTACAGTCGGCTGTTCCAGACCGGCGATCCGATCGGCAGGCCGCCCTGATCGTCGACGGTCGCGAGCCAGGTGGTGACGGCGACCGCGGTCTCGGTCGGACCGTACACGTTGAGCACCGACGCGTCGCAGACCGCGCGCACCGCGGCCACGGTCTCCGCGGGCAGCAGCTCGCCGCCGACGATGATGTGCCGCAGCGTCGGAAGTGTCCCGACGGGCGTGTGCGCGGCGAACACCGCGAGCATCGACGGCACGAAGTCGGTGACGGTAACCTGCTGCGCCGCAATGGTTTCGGCGATGTAGGTAGCGTCGCGATGACCATCGGGGGTGGCCATCAGCAGCTTGGCGCCGAGCCGCAGCGGAATGAAGTAGCCCCACATCGATGCGTCGAAGGTGAAGGCGGCCTTCTGCAGGTACACATCGTCGGCATGCAGCGGATAGCGGGACTGCATCCAGGCCAGATGATTGCCGATCGCCCGGTGCGAGACCGCGACACCCTTGGGCCGTCCGGTGGAGCCGGAGGTGAACAGCACATACGCCAGGCTCTCCGGGCGCACCGGCCGCAGCAGTTCCCCGGCCGCCAGCGGGGTACCGGCGAATCCGTCCAGATCGGCGGTGTCGATGTGCAGCAACGGAATTCCGTCCGGCACCGGCACAGCGTCCGCGGTCGTGGTGAGCACGCACGCCGGCCGCGCCGCGTTCAGCACGTGCTCGACGCGGTCGGCCGGATGATCCGGATCCACGGGCACGTACGCACCACCCGCGGTGAGGACCGCGTACATGCCGACGACCAGATCCAGCGAGCGCCGGACCGCGAGGCCGACCAGTGATTCCGCGCCGACGCCGTGCGAGATCAGCAGGCGGGCAAGGCGATTCACCCGTTCGTCGAGTTCCCCGTACGTGAGCTCGGCGCCCTCGTAGGCCACCGCGACCCGATCCGGATGCGCCGATACCGCGCGCCGGTAGCCGTCCAGCAGCAGCTCGGGTTCGACCGCATGACCGGTATCGTTCCACTCCAGCAGGATGCGATCCCGCTCGGCGTCGGTCAGCATGATGTCGATATCGCCGACCAGGGCCGCGGGTTCGCCGACCAGCGCGTCGAGCACCCGGATCAGCCGCGCGGCAAGGGTTCCCACCTCATCGGCGGTGAACCCGCCACCGGCATACCGCCACGTCAGCTCGATCGTCGACGCCGCGATCGCCACCAGCGTCAGCGGGTAGTGCGCGCCGTCCTCCATACCGACGGCGGTCACCGACATGCCGTCGATGGAATCGGCGGCGGCGATCGCCTCGCGGTCGATCGGGTAGGACTCGAAGACGAGCAGGGTGTCGAATTGCGCTCCGGCACCAGCGATCCGCTGGATGTCGGTGAGACCCACATAGTGGTGGTCGAGCAGACCGGCCTGCTCACGCTGCAGCGACTGCAGGAACTCGCGGACCGCGAGCCTGCCGTCGACCCGCACGCGCACCGGCAGCGTGTTGATGAACAAACCGACCATCGACTCGACGCCGGACAGCTCGGCCGGACGGCCGGACACCGTGGTGCCGAACACCACGTCGTCGCGACCGGTGAACCGCCCGAGCAGGATGCCCAACGCCGCCTGCAGCACGGTGTTCACGGTGACGCCGAGTTCGGCGGCCAGCTCGCTGATCCGGCGGGTGCGCTCGGTGTCGATCTCGGTGACCACCTTGCCGCTGCCGTGGCCTGCGACCGTCCGCGATTGCGGGGCGAGCAGCGTCGGCTCCGCCACACCGGACAGCGCCTGTTCCCACGCCCGCAGCGACGCCTCCCGATCCCGGCCGGCCAGCCAGCTCAGGAAGGTGCGATAGGAGGGCACCCGCGGCAGCGCGGACCGATCGCCCCGAGTCGCGTAGAGCACCAGCACATCTCGCATCAGCAGCGGCATCGACCAGCCGTCGAGCAGGATGTGGTGGGTGGTGATCACCAGATGCCACTGATCCGTGTGATACAGGGTGAACCGCATCAGCGGCGCGGCCGACATATCGAAGCCGGTCTCCCGCTCCGCGGCCACCTGTCGCCGCAGTTCGGCCAACCGCTCCGAATCGGGCAGATGCGTCAGATCCACTGCCCGCCAAGGCACGTCGACCCGATCCAGGACAACCTGTACGGCGCGGCCGTCGGCGCCGGCGACGAATGCGGTCCGCAGATTCGGATAGCGGTCCAGGATGGCCTGGGCCGCCGCCCGCAGTCGCTCGGCGTCCACGTCACCGCCCAGGTCGACCGTCGCCTGCGAGGTGTAGACGTCGATACTCGACTCGGCGAGCTGCGCGTGGAACAGCAGACCGGACTGCAACGGCGAGAGCGGCCACACGTCCGACAGCGCCGGGTAATTCCGTTCCCACACTTCGATATCCGACTGACCGACCGTGACCAACGGCAGATCCGACGGCGTCAGCCCACCGGCATCCGGATGCCGCGCGTGCTCGGCCAGTGCGTGCAGCGCCGCGACCCACAGGTCGGCGAACTCCTGCACCCGCTCCCGCGACAACAACCCGCGCGGGAAGGCGAGCGACGCACCCAGCTGCGGTCCGTCCGCACCGTCGGTGACGATCGCATTGATGTCGATCACGCCGTTCGCGGGCATATCCGGATCCATCTCGGCATCCAGCTGCCCCAGATCCGCGACCGGCACCCAACCCAACGCACCGAGCTGCGCCGGAATCTCTCCCGTCGACATCCGGCCCAAGTAGTTGAAGCTGATCTGTGCGGCACCACCCGGTTCGGTGGCGGTGCTCAGCTGTCCGGCGGTCTCGGGGTTCAGGTAGCGCAGCAGGCCGTAGCCGAGTCCCTTGTCGGGGACCGCGAGCAGCTGCTCCTTCACCGATTTCACGATGTCGCCCAGAGCTTTTCCGCCCGCGAACGCCTCGGCGAGGTCCGCGCCTCCGAGATCGAGCCGGACCGGGTACGCACTGGTGAACCAGCCGACGGTCCTGGACAGATCCGCGCCGGAGACGATCTCCTCTTCGCGGCCATGGCCTTCCAGCTTGACCAGCGCGGTGCCGCCCGCGCTTTCGCCACGCCACTTGCTCACCGCCAGCGCCAGCGCCGAGAGCAGGCCGTCGTTGACACCACCGCGATACCGGCCCGGTATCGCGGTCAGCAGCGCATCGGTCACCTCGACGGGCAGCGTCACCTCGACGCGGTCGACGGTGGCGAAGGTGTCCACCGCCGGATCGAACGCACGCGCACCGAACAGCGGGTCTTCGGTGCCCGAAACCTGTTGCCAGAAAGGCAGTTCCGCAAGCCGCGCCGGATCCTGCGCCGCATCGCGCAGGGCGTGCGCCCAGCGCCGCATCGAGGTTCCGTTGGCGGGCAACGCCACCTGCTGCCCCGCCGCGAGCTGCGACCAGGCCATCGCCAGGTCCGGAATCAGAATCCGCCAGGACACCCCGTCGACCACGATGTGGTGTGCGACGACCAGCAAGACATCACGACGGCGCCCGCCCTGTGGGAAAGCGAACCAGACGAACTGCGCCATCACGGCGTTCGCCGGATCGAGCCGGCCCAGCGCGGCGTCGTATTCGACACTCGCCCGCCGCGACAACTCGGCATCGTCGATATCGGCGGGCACCTCGACCCGATGCACCAGCGCGTCGACGTCCACGGCGCCGCGCGCCAAGGCCTCGAAGGTCCGGGCGGTATCCGAGGTGGCTTCACGCAACCGAGCGCGCAGCATGTCGTGGTGATCGAAGACCGCGCCGATGGTCGCGACCAGGGTCTCCCGATCGATGCCGTCTGGCAGCCGCAGCGCCATCGTCTGCGAGAACCGCCGATACGACGAGTCGCTCGGCAGCATCGCCGTCATGATCGGCAGCAACGGCAGCTCACCCACCCCGCCGCCGGGCAGCTCAGCCAGCCGCTGCTGCTCCACCGCATCGGCCGATCTGGCGATCTCGGCCAACGCCTCGACCGTGCGATGTTCGAACACCTCCGCGGCGGTGAATACGACACCGCGCGCCTTCGCCCGCGAGACCAGCTGGATCGACAGGATCGAATCGCCACCCAATGCGAAGAACGAGTCGTCCCGGCCGACGCGCTCGACACCGAGCAACCCGGCGAATACCTCGGCGATGATTTCCTCGACCGGCGTCTCGGCGGCACGGAATGCGCGCGGGGCGAAGACCGGCTCGGGCAGTGCCGCACGGTCGAGCTTGCCGACCGGGGTCAGCGGAATCTCGTCCAGCACCACGAAGGCTGCCGGAATCATGTACGCGGGCAGCGACTCTCCGAGGAATTCGGCGAGCGCATCGGTGTCCACGACGGCCCCGATTCTCGGCAGCACATAGGCCACCAGCGCGGTCGCACCCGACGGCAGCGTCTTGCCGAGGGTCGCCGCGAAGTCGATATCGGGGTGGCTGGTGAGCGCGTTGTCGATCTCGCCGAGCTCGATGCGGAAGCCGCGAATCTTCACCTGGAAGTCGGAGCGACCCAGGTACTCGATGACACCACTGTCTTCGGTGCGCCGCACCAGATCTCCGGTCCGGTACAGCCGCGCGCCCGGGTTGCCGATATCGGCGCCGAACGGGCTGGCCACGAACCGTTCCGAGGTCAGCCCCGGCCGCCCGAGATACCCCTGTGCCAGCGCGGGACCCGACAGGTACAGTTCGCCGATCACCCCGGCGGGCACCGGACGCAAGCGCGCGTCCAGGACGAACGCACCGACACCGGCAATGGCCGTGCCGATCGTGATGGGCTCGCCCGGCACCAGCGGCGGGGTGCCGGTGGCGAGAATCGTCGCCTCGGTGGGGCCGTAGCCGTTGTGGAACGCGCGCTCGCCCGCCCAGCGGCCGACCAGCTCGGTGCCGAACTTGTCACCGGCCACCACCACGACCCGCAGCTCGTCCAGACCGTCCGGATCCACCGATTCCAGGGCGGCCGGGGTGATGAGCATGTGGCTGACGCGCTCGCGCCGCAGCAGATCCGCGAGTTCGGCCCCGCCGAACACCGAAGGCGGCGCGATCACCAAGGTCGCACCGGTGGAGAATGCCAGCAGGAGCTCGAGCACCGAAACGTCGAAGTTGGGCGAGCAGACATGCAGGACCCGTGACTCCCCGGTCACCGCGTACTGCTCGCTCTGCGCGGCGACCAGTCCGGCCAGGCCGCTGTGCGAGACCACGACGCCCTTGGGCCGTCCGGTCGATCCGGAGGTGTAGATGACGTAGGCGGGGTGCCGCTCGTCCAGCCGACGGACCCGGTCGGCGTAGGAGATCGGATGTGCCGGGCGTTCGGCGATGCGCCCGGCGTGCGCCGGGTCGTCGAGTTCGATCCAGTCCACACTCGTGCCGAGCACCGAGCGGTGGGCCGTGGTGGTCAACCCGAGAACGGCGCCGGAATCGGCGAGGATGTGTGCGATCCGGTCGGACGGATATCCGGGATCCACGGGCACGTATGCGGCGCCGGTCTTCGCGATCGCCCACACGGCGAGCACGGATTCGATGCTGCGCGCGATACCGATCGCCACCACATCGCCCGCGCCAACGCCGTGTTCGATGAGTTCGCGCGCCAACCGCGACGACGCCTCGTCGAGTTCGCGGTAGGTCAGCTGTCTGTCATCGGACGGATCGCCCGAAGGGTTGAACCGGATGGCGACGGCATCGGCGGCGGACTCCACAGCGGCCGCGAGCAAATTTCCGAAGAGTAGACCGACTCGGCGACGACTACCACGTGCGGAACGACGATCCCTTGCCATTTCCGGTACTACACCTCTCACCTATTGCGCGCCTAAAGACCGCACCCGCATAATGGAACGCACGTACTTCACTACCGGGCCGCTATACCGCCGCGAGCCAAGCGTTCGAGTTTACAAGAGCGAACTCGTCACATATCCCCAAGAGCGGGCATCTGTTACGACATCGCTCGAAGAAACGCGATCGGCCTCACAACGCGGCCCGTAACAGCCTAGGTGAAGGTCGGTCACGACGTTTCCAACCTCGGCCGCAACACCGGCGTTAGTACGGTATCGCTATCACGGCAATGGCTCGCGACCACCTACGACCGGACCTGTTGCCACCATCGAACGTGATTTCCGCGACATTTTCGCGAAAACAGCCTCGAGACCGGTTGTCGACGTGACTGCCGTCACAGCGATCAGCCGAAGTAGTAGAGCTCGAAGCCGACGGCACGCGCTGCGGGAAATCCCGGCTTCGGGGCGGTCGCCATGTCGACCACCGCGCGCACCTGGTCCGCGACCGGCTCGGGGCTGAGCACCTCGAGATAGCGGCGGTGCTCGGCCAGCGAGGCGGCGGCCTGCTCGATGGTGTCGGTGACGTCGACGGCGTGGGTGGCACTCGGGCCGACCACCGCGGCCAGCCGGGGCGACCACGCCGGTTCGGCGAGATCCGGAAAAATCCACTCGTTGCCCGCATCGGATATGGCATCGAGGGCGGCGCGGCCGACCGCGCGATGGTCGGCGCTGTTGGCATAGCCGGGAGCCCAGGTGTCGCCGAAATTGAACAGCACCACGAATTCCGGACGATGACGACGAATCACGGCGGCCAGGTCGCGGCGCAGCGCAAGGGTTTCTTCGACGCGACCGTCCGGATAACCGAGGAATTCCACCTCGTGCACCCCGACCACCTTGGCGGCGGCGACCTCCTCGGCCTCCCGCAGCGGTCCGGCCTCGGCCGGCGGCATGCCCGCGATTCCGGCCTCGCCGGAGGTCACCAGCACGTAGCGAATGTCCTTGCCCTGCCCCGTCCAACGCGCCACCGCGGCGGCCGCACCGTATTCGATATCGTCCGGATGCGCCACGACGACGAGGCCGCGCTGCCAATCCTCGGGAACCTGCTCCACACGGCTTATTCAAGCAGACGCCCCGAACGCGGGTGGGCCGCGCGCTGCCCGCAGCGGGCGGCACACGGCCCACCTCTCGAAACCGCGGCGCCCGAGTCCCGGCGGGCCCGCGGGCGGACGCTACAGCTTGCTCACGGAGTTGTCCGAGCCCGCGACCGCCTTGTACAGCAGGTACAGCCCGAAGACGACCGCGCTGATCACCAGAATCGGAAACAGCCCCTTGATCAACGCACCGATGATGGCGAGCGCGATCCAGACGACCGCTACGACACCGATGATTTTCCACAACATGCCAGCCTCCAGAAGGTCTCGGGCGAACCGCCATCCGACGATCCGACTCCTCCATGCTGGCAGCCGGATGGTGATAAATCACCAGCTCAGCACCGATATCCGGGTGAAGATCAGGGTTCACCCTGACCTCTGCTCAGCACCCTGACGGCCCGTCCGATTTCCGAAGTCGCCAAGTGCGACAACGGAAAACGTCGAAGTTGTCGGCGTTGCGCACCTGCGTCACTATTGGCTGTCCGCTCGCACGTATTCCGAACCTTAAGGGGCCACCCATGACCAGGTACGCACATTATGTCGGCAGTCTTCCGGCGGACCTGATGACGGGCGATCGCGCTGTCCTGCAATGGTTTGCCGACCGCACCGCGGGCCGGCCGGTCACCGCGCTCCCCTGCGATCTGGACCCCGACTGGATCATGGACTATCTGCTGACCCGCAAGCAGCATTCCGATGTCTTCGAGATCGTCCAGGACGGCGGATATGCCGACTACAGCGACTTTCCCAGCTATGGACTCCGATCCGGTCGCAAGCTCGAACCGCGGCACGTGTCGATGGACCGGGTCGAGCGCATCGGTGAAGTGGTGGCGGCGTTCGACTCGCTGCAGCGCGAACAGCCGCAGCTGGCCGAGACGAAAGTCCAGATAAGCCTGCCGAATCCACTGGATCTGGCCATGTTCGTATTCGCGGGCGCGGCCGTGTCCGGCGGGCTGCCGGTCGCAAAGGCATTGCGGCACTTCGATCTCGCGATCGCCGCATTGCGCAGGCTGCCGGTGTTCACCGAAGCGGTGGTGCAGGAGGTATCGGAGGTGGTCGGTCGGCACGGCGACCGTGTCGTCTGGCAGTTGGAATCCCCCTTCGCGCTGTTGAGCATGGTCAAAGCGACACAGCTGGGTTCGCGCTGGGCGCTGGCCCCGCTGGTGGCGCGCCAGCTCGCCGGCGTCCTCGGGCAGTTGCACGAGATCGGCGCGGAAACCGTTGTGCACCTGTGCTACGGCGACTATCAGCACGAAAGCCTGCTGTCCCCGCGCAGTCTGGCACCCGCGGTGACGCTGCTCAATCGCACTGCGCGACTATTGGATCGACAAGGGGCGCCGCTGCCTCCGGTACATATTCCGTGTGCGTACGGCGCCGAGCCCGCACCACTGGAACCTCGCTTCTACGCTCCCCTGCGAACACTGTCCACCGACTGGCGGGTGATCGCGGGCGTGGTTTCCACGGATTCGGTCGAGAACAGCAACCGAGCGCGTGCGCTTTTCGAGGATGCGTTGGGTCGCAATGCCTTCGGAGTCGCCACCGCGTGCGGACTCGGACGATGCACCCCCGAGGTCGCCCGGCACGCCGCCGAAGCCACGGTCGCGGTGGCAGGGGCCGTCGAGCAGACACCCGAATAGGCGTCACGATCAGATAACGCGGGTGCCCTTGACAGTTCGCACCCGCGTTGCTGGGTGCGCGACCGGGCAAATCACTTCCGCCGCAGCGGAATCCGCGCGTTGATCACTGCGCCTCGGTCGCCAACCGCAGAAGTCAACTTTGCGAACGCCTCGCGCGGTCCTGATTTGGGCTTTACTCTGAATTTGCCGGAAGAGCGGGGGTGATGCCAAACGACAACGAACAGCCTCGCCTGTCACGCCCAGGCGATTCCCTCTGATCGCGGCGCACGATCTCCACGAAAAGTGCTGCTCTGACATGCATCCGCGGACACCGCGCCGCCGCATCCGACACCCACCCAGGCGTGCTTCGTAAGGGCGGGTCGGCGAGCAGGTCCGATTCCGAGATTTCGCAACCCTTCAGACACCGGTTACCACCTATTGTCTGGTTCGCCAAACCGACTCCGGTAGTTGATGATTCGATCGTTGCCGCTACAATTTGACGAGGGCGTCGTCACGCATGGCTAACTGGCGGCGACGCTCGGTCCGGGTTGATCCACCACCGTGGGACCGGAGTTGGTTCGGTTACCGATGTGGGCGCACAGTCCGCGTCGGTGTCCGCTGTTCCAAGGAGTGTGCATATGGCGAACGATCCGCATGTCCTCGTTGTCGGTGGCGGCCCAGCGGGGTCGACAACCGCAGCTCTGCTGGCTCGAGCAGGAATCCGCGTGACGCTTCTGGAACGAGATACGTTCCCGCGGTATCACATTGGCGAGTCGATGCTCGCATCATGCCTGTCGACACTGCGTCTCTCCGGCGCGTTCGACAAGGTCGCGGCGCATGGCTTCCAGATCAAGCGAGGCGGCTATTTCCAGTGGCAGAACGATAACTGGCTGCTGGACTGGTCCCAGCTCGTCGATGCCGAAGCCTGGTCCTACCAGGTCGAGCGGGACGCGTTCGACGACATTCTGCTGCGCAACGCGGCCGAACAAGGCGCGCAGGTGATCGAGAACGCCAATGTCGAGAACGTGATTTTCGATGGTGACCGCCCGGTAGCCGTCGAATGGACCGGCCCTGGTGACAACGGTACCCGGACCACCCGATTCGACTTTCTCGTCGATGCCTCGGGACGACACGGCCTGCTCGCCAAACGACGCTTCAACATGCGGCGGCAGCACCCCGCTTTCCGCAATGTCGCGGTCTGGTCGTACTGGGAAGGCGCGCGCCTGCACCCGGACAGCCCGGAGGGCGCGATCAACGTCGTGTCCACCCCCGAGGGCGGCTGGTTCTGGCATATCCCCCTGTCCAATGGCCGATTCAGCGTCGGCTATGTGGTCTCCGCGCGCAAGGCGGGCGAGCGACTACGCGAGCAGGGTCGAGATGCCTACTACCACAATACGATTCGCGACAGCAAGGCCATGAGCGAATTGCTCGAAGGCGCCAGGCAGGTCGCCGAGGTCAAGGCCGAACAGGACTACTCCTATGTGTCGGATCGGTTCTCCGGTCCGGGCTATGCCCTGGTCGGCGATTCGGCCGCCTTCCTCGATCCGCTGCTGTCCACCGGCGTGCATCTGGCGACGTATGGCGGACTCGTCGCCGCCGCCGCGATCGCGACCAGCCTGCGTGGTGAAATGAGCGAGACCGACGCACTGGCCTTCTACGAGCACACTGCCCGCCGGGCCTACTCACGCTTCCTCGTGTTGGTCTCGCGGATGTACGAGCAGTACATCGGTTCCGACGAATACTTCGCGCACGCGGACAGACTCACCGAGACGCACGCAGGCGACACCCCAGAGGTGTCGTTCACCCGAATCATGGCCGGGCTCACCGATGTCGACGAAAGCTCGGGAGAACAAGAGCGCACCCCGACCGACACCATCGCCTCCGCGCTCACCGAGACCGAAAAACTGCACGCGGACTCGGCCAACCTCGAGTACATGGGTCATCTGGACATGTCGGTCGTCTGGGACCACTGGCGTGACCCGCTGGCGGACACGGTGCTCGACGGTGTGCGGATCACCACCGAACCGGTACTCGGCCTGACCACCCGGCCCCGCGCCGTCGCCGAGGTCGAGGCCATAGCGCGGCCGGTGCTCCCCCCGAAGGCGGCCGACGTCCCCGTACTCTAGTTGCGGCCTTCGTGAAAACCACAGCGCGAAGCCGGTCACTATGACGATCACGCGCTCCGACCCCGAACCACCGGGCGATTCCCCGGTCGGTGGTTCGGGTTCCCGGACAGCCACACAACAGATCGCGCGCTTCGGCGATCCGATCACTCGGCGGCTGCTGGCCAGCGACGGCTTCACCCAGCCGAGACTAGAGGCCATCCTCGGCACGGATCTCCAGGTGCGGGTGCTGCGCCAGGACGAACTCGCCGCTCACCAACTGCCCGCCACCGTCGCCGACGCATTGCGGTTGGCCGGTCCCGACCGCGTCATCGTCCGTCGCTCGTGTCTGATCAATGCCGACATGGTCACCGCATCGATGAACTATGTCGTCGCCGTGAGCGGGCAGGCGACCGCGGCGGGCACCGACGATCTGCATGTGCCTATCGGTCGCGGTTTGATTTCTCGGGGCCTGTCCCAGCGGCGACATGTGCTGCGGGCGGGCGTCACGAGATGGCCCGATGGTCGCCTCTGCGCGGCCAAGGCGTACGTCATCATGCTCGGAGATCATCAGCCGCTGTGCTATATCCGCGAGATATTCAATCCCAGCGTTGTCCCACCGGAGCATGCCCCCCTCGCGGATGAAGATCTGAGTTGGGCCGACGAGCCCGATTACACCCGAACACAATCGGCCCACCCCGCGACAGCACGCCGGGGTGGCTGCGATATCGACGCACCGCGCACCGGCGGACAGTGTTCGCGAGCCCTACCCGAGCTGGTCCATCCGCGTGAATCCGACTCGCTCACCACCCATTTGGCCGCCGCAGCGCGCGGGCGTGCATTCGTAGTGCATCTCGGCGCCCGCACTTCCGCGGCCCTCGATGTCACGACCCTGCCCGCCCGCCGTGCGCTGGCGATCAGTGCCGCCGCAGTACTGAAGCACGGACTGGACACGCCGATCGTAACCATCGGCCAACTGCGTTACGACGACGAATTATGCGGTGCACCAGCCGATTCCAGCATTTCTACTGGGGATCGGCTGCCGGCGGGATATCGCCGGGCCGCGGCACTGCTCGGAAGTTGGCGCGACCCGAACCCGCCCATCGCGCTCTGCACGAACATGCTGCGCGGCGCTGCGGACCATTACCCGGCGTCGGTGGGGCGGGATCTGCTGGTCGAGGTCGCCGCAATGCTCCCCATCGCGGCAAGCGCGCCGGCCGCTTCCCGTGAACTGTACAGTTCCGTTGCCCCCCTGCATATCTCGCGTACCGCCCGGTCCTGCGATTCGAATGCGACTCGACCTCGGCTGACGCGGCCGGAGTGGGACCGCTCGACCCAACTGCTCTGGATCGGCGACCGGAACCACGAATTCACTTCCCAGCAACTGTCTTTCGCCGCCCGCGTCCGCAACCCGGTGGCGGTAACCCTCGGCCCCACCGCGACGCCGGACGATGTCGAGTTCCTGTGCCGATACCTGAATCCCGAGCGTCGGCCCGGTCGGCTCACGCTCGTCCCCGCACTGTCGGGCACCCGTACCGCCGACGCACTTCCCGCGTTGTTGCAGGCGGCCACCCGGTGCGGTACCCCGGTGTGCTGGGTGTGTGATCCGATGCGGGCCGACGATCCCGCCACCGCGATTCACACCTTCGTCAGCGCTTGCCGGACCACGGGGACCGTGCCGGCCGGCCTGCACCTGGACTGCGAACCCCGCAATCGCCTCGATACCAGACTGGATACCGGACGAGCATTGCGCTGTGTCGTCACCACATTGAGCGCGATGTGGGCAAGCTGATCGGCGCACGCACGTCGAATCGCGAGGGAGAAGTGAGTGCAAAGTAGCCAAATCGTCGTAGTCCTAATGGATCTCGTCCTGATCATGGCGGCGGCTCGGATCTTGGGCCTGCTGGCCGAACGCATCGGCCAGCCCGCGGTGATCGGGGAGATCACCGCCGGAATACTCGCGGGCCCGACCGTGTTGGGGACGCATCTGTCGGACATGTTGTTCCCGCACGAGATCCGCTCGTATCTGACCCTGCTCGCCAATGTGGGCGTCGCCGTGTTCATGTTCGTCGCCGGACTGGAACTCGACCGCAGCGTATTCGCGGGCAGCCGACGGTCGATCCCGGCGGTATCGGTCGCCGCCTATGCCGTGCCGTTCGTCTTGGGTTGCGGCATCGCCGCGACCGCGCTCGCCCGACACCGAACCGGTGACCTACCGAGCTTCACGCTGTTCATCGGCTGCGCGCTGGCGGTGACCGCATTTCCGGTGTTGGCCCGGATCCTGCACGATCGTGGACTGACACGCACCGGAATCGGTCAGCTCAGCCTCGCCTGTGCGGCGCTGGTCGACATCTTCGCCTGGACGGCACTCGCCGTCGTGCTGGCCGTCGCGCACCCCGGAACGGGCAGCCAATGGCGACTGGCGTTGCTGGTTCCTGTGGTAGCTGTGACGTGGTGGATCGTGCGCCCGGCATTGGCGCGGATCGCCGCGGCGGGCACCGAGCAGACGATGATCGTGGTCGGTGTCGGCGGCGCGCTGCTGCTCGGCGCGGTCACCGAATGGATCGGGCTGCATTTGATCTTCGGTGCGTTCGCCTTCGGTGTGGTGTTCCCCCGAGCGCGGCGCGAGGCGGTCGAATCCGGCGCCCGGATCCTGAGCTTGGTGTTGCTGCCCGGATTCTTCGTCGTGGCGGGGCTCGCGGTCGATCTCGGGGCGATCGACCGGGCCGCGATCGGCGAGTTGGTGGTGATCATGGTGGTGGCCGTCGTGGGGAAGCTCGGAAGTGTCTATGTGGCTGGACGACTGACAGGTCTGCCGTCGCGATCGGCGGGCGCCTTGGCGGCCTTGCTGAACACCCGCGGATTGACAGAACTCGTCATCCTCAACGTCGGTCTCAGCACGGGACTCATTGGCCCACAATTGTATTCGGTGCTGGTGGTGATGGCCTTGGTGACTACGGCGATGACGGCACCGATGCTGAAGCTGATCGGTTTCGACGAAGCGCCACCGACCGATCAGTCCACCCCGGTCAGCCGCTTACCCATCGGCAGTCCGGTCGAATAGTCGTCCACGACACGCTCGAACCAACCGGGTAGCAACCAGGTTCCCCGGGCAACGTCGTCTGCCCGTTGCTATGTTGCTAGCGTGGGCGAGTCGCCAGGTTCCGGAAAGGTCCTAGAGAGGGTGTGTCGTTTCGAATGCTCGACGACGCACCGATGATCTTGTTCGAGGAATCTGCCCGCGCTCATTGATTCAGTCTTTGTCGAATTCTGTTCCACCGTTTGGAGTAACGTCTTTGACCACACCGCATCCCCCCACCTCCGATCCGCACACCACCATGACCGGAGTCTGCCCCGTTCCGCACGGATCATCGAGCACTACCGCCGAGCGGATTCCGCTGTACACGCCGGAGTTCGTCGCCGATCCGCACCACGCCTATGACGAGATGCGGCGCAAGTACGGCACGCTGGTCCCGATCGAGTTGGCTCCCGGCGTCCCGGCCACACTCGTGATCGGCTACGCGACCGCAGTGCGAATCCTCAACGACCCCACGCACTTTCCCGCCGACCCCCGGACCTGGCAGAAGACGGTCCCCGAGGACTGCCCGGTGCGGCCGATGATGGCCTGGCTCCCGGCCGCACGGAACAACGACGGACCGACCCACGCCCGCTATCGGGATGCCTCCGTCGCGAGTATCGACGGAATCGATGTGCACGGACTGCCCTCGATCATCGAGCAGATCGCCATCCCGCTGATCAACACCTTCTGCAAGGCCGGGAATGCCAATCTGGTTACCCAGTATGCATTTCCGCTTGTGCTCGGCGTCCTGAACCAAATGGTCGGCTGCCCACCCGACATCGGGCAGCGTGTCGCGAGCGGCATGGCGGCGCGCTTCGACACGGTCCGTAGCGCCCAGGGCATGGCGATGCTCAAAGAGGCACTGATGGAGTTGATCCAGCTCAAACGCGAGCATCCCGGCGACGACGTCACCTCACGGCTGGCACATCACCCGGCCGCCATGGACGACATAGAAATCTTCGCCCAGCTGATGAGCTTCTACGGCGCCGGATTCGAAGCACAGCGCAACCTGATCACCAATGCGCTGCTGCTGATGATCACCGACGACCGGTTCAAGTGCGCGGACGTCCTCGGACGAAACCTCTCGACGATCACGGCGATCGACGAAGTTCTGTTCAACGACCCACCCATGGCGAACTTCTGCACCACCTACCCGCGCCAGCCGATCATGGTCGACGATATCTGGTTGCCCGCGGACCAACCGGTCGTCATCAGCCTCACCGGCTGCAATAACGACCCGGAGATCCGCGGCAACGACGACGCCGACGGACGACGTCTGGGTAATCGCTCACACCTGGCGTGGAGCGCCGGACCACACACCTGTCCGGCCAAAGGCGTTGCGTACCTGACTGTTCAGTACGCCATCGATCAGCTCTTCGACGCACTTCCCGACATCCAGCTGGGGGTGCACCCGGATCAGCTGATCTGGCGGCCCGGTCCCTTCCACCGTGCCATGGCGGCATTCCCGGTCGTTTTCTCACCGTCGGCGCCGATGAAAATCATGTAGCCGGGGGCCGAGATCGTCGACGTACGGCGATCTCGGCCCTGGGCACGACATGGTTCTCAGGGAGGCGGAAACTCCGGGAACGGAGCGGACTTCGGGAAGACGACCGGCAGCGCGGTCAACGCGCGGTGGAACGGCCCGGTGCGCCAACCGAGTTCGGCAGCCGGACCGGCCAACTCGATCTCCGGCAGTGCATCGAGCAGTTGGTCGATCGCGTCCTGTGCGATCAGATAGGCGGCGTCCTGTGCCGGGCACATGTGTGGTCCGGCGCTGAAGGCCAGGTGTGAACGATTGCCATCGCGCTCGACGCCGTCGACGGCATTGACGGTGGGATCGCTGTTGCACGCCGCCATGCTGATGACGACAGGCTGGTGGGCCGGCAACCACACGCTATTGAGCAGAATCGGTTGCCGGGGATAGGAAATGCAGTAGTTCGCCAACGGCGGGTCGGTGAACAGCACCTCGTCCAGCGCATCCCGGGTCGACAGACTACCGCTGTGCATGCCCGCGGCGAATCGATCGTCGGTGAGCATCAGCCGCAACGCGTTGCCGATGAGGTGGACCAGCGGCTCGACCCCGATCGCGTAATGCGTCACCAACTGCTGGATCACCTCCTCATCGGTCAGACCACTCGGGTGACGCATCAATCGAGTCGTGATGTCGTCACCGGGCTCCTCCCGCTTGCGTTCGGTGTGCAGCCGCAGCGCCTCGTGCAGCATGCGGTCGCCCGCACCGACCTCGGCCCCCGCATCGAACATGGCGTCCAACGCCGCCGCGACCCGCGCGCCGATATCGGAGTCGACTCCCAGCATGGTGTTCACCGCGGTGAACACCAGCGGAAAAACATAGCGTTGCAACACATCAGCGTGTCCATCGGCACAGAACGTATTGATCAGCGGGATCGCGATCTGCTCGATTACCGCGTGCATGCCGAGCAGATCGACGTCATTGATCGCCGCGCTGGTGGAGTCGCGATAGCGTTTATGTTCCTGCCCGTCGGTGCGCAGGGCATTCTCGCGCCGCTTCATCATGCCGAGCACCGGGCACTCGGGCGGGATGTTTCGCTCCCACGTCCGGGGATCCGCCGGGAAGTGGTCCGGATCGGTCAGGATGCGGACCGCCGTGTAGTAGCCGATCACCAAAGTGGCCGGTACGCCCGGCGCGAGATCTACCGGCACCAGCGAACCGAACTTCTTGCGCATCTGCTCGTAGGCCCGGTGCGGGTCGGCGGCGAATTCCGGGGTGTACATCACGATGCGCGGACCGGCCCCGAAGCCCGGTGAGCCGCCGACCGAGGACCGTGATTCCGGTGGGTGATGCGTATGCGTTGCCACAGATGAACTCCGAACTTTTGAAAGCTAAAGAACCTTGACAATCGAGCGGACCCAGCACTGACCTCGGTTACGTCACAGCGGCGAGCTTCGGCAGGTTGATGACAACGAATTACGAACAAACTGCTCGCACGACTTCAGCCGCGCCGATCTGCCCCACGTGGGCAGCACGTGTGGTGCGGGTCATGAACATCCTGCCGGTGCCCATGATCCAAATCCGTTGCCCCAGACCAGTTCTTGAGTGTCGTCCGTCATGATAGCCACCGCTCATGAGGCGCGCAGCCCCAACCGCCGTTCGAGCAAGCATTCGCCCGGTTCAGCAGATCAGGGCTCTCCCCGCGGGCGTCATTCGGCTCGCCTGTTGCGACCTACAGCAATCTTGCGGACCACGGTCAGGACGGTGACCACCATGACCGTCACCAGCTCCAGCATGTTCCAGGCGATCGGATCCTCCATGGCGGATTCGGCCGCCACGGCCGGTGGCCGGTGCGGGGTGGTGCGGATCGGCGTTTCCGGCGCGATCGCGAGTGCCGGTGCGGCTGTCGGGAATTCCGGTGGGGCGATCAGCGCGGCCGGTGCGGGTATCGCTGGAGCGGGCGGCGGTGGGCCGAGTTGGAGGGGAATGCCGGGCGGTTCAGGGGCGGGGAGTAGCAGCAGGCAGGTCAGCAGTGCGCTGCCGGTCATCGCGCTGCCGACGACGACGCTGCCGAGGCCGGATCCGCTCGAACCGACCGAACCGGCGCCGATCAAACCGGAGCCGGTTATGCCACTGCCGGTCGCGAGTCCGAGCAGTATTGTCGCGCTGCCGATTACGGCGCTGCCGGTGCAGGCGGTCTGGACGCTGCCCGGGTCGAGGCCGAGGGATTCGCCCGCTCCGGCCGTCGCATCCGCGTGCCCGCCGACGCGTGGGCTATCGGCGCCGTTGTCGATGCCACCTGTGCCGGTCGCCGCGCCGCCCCGCTTCGCATTCGCCGACATCGCCGTCCCCGGCGCCGCACTGCCAGTGGCGACACCCCTTGGTTCGAGATCCAGGACGCCGCCGTAGGCGCTGCTCCCGGAATCCGCAGCCGCACTTCCGGTCCCAGTCGCGTCGACAGCAGCACTCCCGGTGGCGATATCACCGATAACCGGCCACTCGGGGCCGGTCGAATCCGCGGCCGCAGGCGCACCCGCGAACAACGGCACCGCCGTTGCCACGGCCAAGCCAAATGCGGCCCTTCGTCTTTGCACAACAAACGCCATGTTGCCGATATCCCATCCGTCGCAGCTCCGCAGGTCTCGGGCGGCCTCTCAGGTGATGTGCGCGTAGCGGGACATGGCGTATTCGAAGGCGTCCTTCGGGACACTGTTTCCGCCGGAGAACGGCCGGTCGAGGTTGTAGATCGCCAGCACCGTCGTGCCGACGACGATACCGAGCAGCGCGGTCATCAGCACACTGCGCCTGGTGACCTCCACACCTGAGAGCACCCCGGTGCACAGCAGCAGGATGGTGCCGAACCACAGTGCCGCGTAAAGGAATACGGGCATCTTGTAACTCGCGTCCATGGCCCGGTCCTGGCGCGCCTCGGCAGCCGCATCGAGGCTGGCCATGGCGCTCGTGCGCAGGTCCGCGACATCCGGATCCGTCGTATTCACCGACGCGACGGCATCGCGCAGGCTGTCGAACGTGTCCTGGGTGGGCTGACTCAGCCGCCGGTCCGCCTGCATGACCGGCCACTCCCGCGTGAGCACCTGATCGGTGTAATCCCGTACCAGGTCCTGGATCTGGCGATGCTCGGGATCCGGCATGGAATGCGCGGTCGAATAGGTATCCACCAGCGCCTTCGCCTCGGCAATTGTGTGATTGCGCGCGTTGTCGTACTCCTGCCAGCAGATCACCACGACAAAGGCGACCACCGCCAGGAAGAGCGTGTTGATCAGTTCGAGTACGAGGGAACCAGCCGCTTCCTCGTCGGTCGACGCCCAAGACTTCGGTCGCAGCCGATCTCCGATCACGAAGATGGCCACAGCGATAGTTGCCGCAAGGACGGGAACGATGAATATCAAGAGCATGTAGCGACGCACCTCCCGGAACCCACCAACCAGATCTGCGCCGCGTGACGCGGCTCGCCGAGATCGAGCTCGGCGAGCGTCAGCAACGTCGATCAACTGTTATTCGGAGCCGAAGCCCGGATGGATGACCTCCCAACACATTCCGCGTGTCGCGCGACGGAACGTCCATGGAAAGTGGTGCTACTCAGGGCATATCGAACTCGATACGCCGGATGGCGCCCATACCGATGAGCGCGACCACGGCGAGCAGCCCGTGTGCCGATACGAACCACAGCGCGGTATCGAACGAGCCCGTCGAGGAAACCAGATAGCCGATGACGATCGGGGTGACAATGCCCGCGATATTGCCGAACGCGTTCATGGTGGAGCTCACGAAGCTGACCGCCTGCGTCGGTGCGATATCCGTGGTGATCGCCCAGCCAAGGGAACCGATGCCCTTGCCGAAGAAGGCCACGGTCAAGATCGCCACGATCACAGTGGTGCTGTCGCTGAAGTTGGACAGCGCGATGAGGGTGGCCAGCAACATGCCAACGGCCGCCGGGATTTTGCGTGCCGCCGTCAGTGATCGACCGCGACGCAATAGGGCATCGGACACGATGCCGCCCACCAGGCCGCCGATGAAGGCGGCAAGCGCGGGCAGTGCGGCGACGAATCCCACATGCACCAGCGACAGGCCGCGGCCCTTGTTCAGATAGATCGGGAACCAGGTGATGAAGAAGTAGGTCAGTGCGTTCACCGCGTACTGGAAGACGTAGACGCCCCACAGCGGCCGGGTGGAGAAGACGCGCGCGAGCATGCGCCGATCGAGTCGCGTGCGTCGAGTCGCGTTCTCGCCCTTGGTCGTATCGAGATCGACCAGCGCACCACCGGAAACGATCGTATCGAGTTCGGCCGGGTTGACGCGGCGGTGCGCACGCGGCGGATACAGCCAGCGCCACCAGAACACGGCCAAGCCGAAGCCGAGCACACCGAGCAGCACGAATACCCAGCGCCAGCCGAATTGATTGGTGATCCAGGCCATTACCGGGGCGAACATTACGGTCGCGAAATACTGTGCCGAATTGAAAACCGCTGTCGCCCGGCCACGTTCGGCGGTCGGAAACCACATGGTCGACACCCGTGCATTACCGGGGAAGGCCGGTGATTCGAAGACGCCGAGCAGCAATCGCAGCCCGAATACGATCGACAATGCGACCAGCACCGGCGTGGTGATCAGGCCGACCAGGCTGGTCGCCGCGGTGACCAGCGTCCACAATGCCAGACTCGCCGCATAGACCCGCCGTGCGCCGAATCTATCGAGCAGCATCCCACCGGGCAATTGCGCGACGACATAGGCCCAGCTGAATGCCGAGAAGATGTAGCCCAGCTGGACGGTGGAAAACCCGAGATCTGCCCGGACCGCACTGCCCGTGATCGAAAGGCTGCTGCGGTCGGCGTAATTCACGGCCGTGATGATGAACAAGAGCCCGAGCACCAGATAGCGCGTGGGAATGCGACGACCGCGCCGCTGTTCGGTGGGTGCCACCACTTCGCGGGTGCCGCCGACGGCGGGGATAGTCTCACGTTTCAACATCACTGTCCTCCTGTGACCGGCCGGTGTGCGCCGGATCACCCTGCAATGGGTGTGAAAGGAGGCTAAAGGCCGGAAGCGATACCCGTCGAACACCAATTCGGTATTGAGCGATACCCGAACGAGAGGGTGCCGGTCGGCGAGAGCACAGTCGGATCCGATGCCATTCGAGTATCGGTTGATTTCAAAACAGTGTTGGACCGGCATCAGGTGCCGGACCTAATCTCCAGAGAAATCAGCAATTTCCGTCGCCAGGAGGATATTCGTGCCGCAGCTATCCGCCGAGGAATTGGGACCCGCGCTGGGGCGCGGATTGCTCTCGTTCCCGGTCACCCATTTCGACGCCGAACTGAACTTCGACGAGCGGGCCTACCGGGAGCACATCGGCTGGCTGTCCCGATACGGGGTCGCGGGTCTGTTCGCGGCCGGTGGCACGGGCGAAGGCTTTACCCTGACCAGCGCGGAGATCGATCGCGTGGTGCGCGCGGCGGTGGCCGAAACCGCCGGACGGATTCCGGTGATCGCGCCCGCGACGGCGGCCACCAGAGTGGCTGTGGAGCAGGCGCGCGCGGCCGAGGCGGCGGGTGCGGACGGAATCCTGCTGCTGCCGCCGTATCTTGTGGAAGCCTCGCCCGACGGGCTGGTCGAACATGTGGCCCAGGTGTGTGCGGCGACCTCGCTCGGGGTGATCTTCTACAGCCGCGCCAATGCCGCCTGCGATGACGTGACGGTGGCAAAGATGGCCGAACGCAGCCCGAACCTCATCGGGTTCAAGGACGGCGTCGGCAATATCGAGTCGATGACGCGGATCTACACCCGGATGGGTGATCGGCTGACCTACATCGGCGGCCTGCCCACCGCGGAAACATTCGCACTCCCCTACACCGAAATGGGCGTGACCACGTACTCCTCGGCGATCTTCAATTTCGCACCCGAATTCGCGCTCGATTTCTATCGCGCGGTCCGCGCCCGCGATCGCGCGACCGTCTACACGCACCTGCGCGACTTCGTCATCCCCTACCTCGACATCCGCGACCGCCGCCCCGGCTACGCGGTATCGATCATCAAGGCCGGGCTCACTGCGGTCGGCAGACCATCCAGCCGGGTCCGCCCGCCGCTCACCGACCTCACCGAGGCCGAACTCGCCGAGCTGACCACCCTCGTGAAGACGATCGCCTGACCCCGAAGGACCCCACCATGGATTCACCCATCCTCGACCGGATCACCAGCGTCGAGATCTCCTCGGTCACCGTGCCCCTGCCCACCGGGATCAGCGATGCGAAGGTGCTGACCGGTCGACAGAAACCGATGACCGAAGTCGCCGTGCTCTTCGCCGAGATCACCACCGAGGCCGGGCTCGAAGGCATCGGCATCAGCTACTCGAAGCGCGCGGGCGGGCCGGGCCAGTTCGCACATGCCCGCGAGATAGCGCCCGTACTGCTCGGTGAGGATCCCAGCGATATCGCCAAGATCTGGGACAAACTCATGTGGGCGGGTGCCTCGGTCGGTCGCAGCGGGCTGTCGGTGCAGGCGATCGCCGCTTTCGATGTCGCGCTGTGGGATCTCAAGGCCAAACGCGCCGGGTTACCGCTGGCGAAACTGCTGGGTGCACACCGTGATTCGGTGCGCTGCTACAACACCTCCGGTGGATTCCTGCACGCGCCCATCGAAGAAGTCCTCGACCGCGCCACTGCATCGTTGGAACACGGCATCGGCGGCATCAAAATCAAGGTCGGACACCCCGACCACGCGGTGGATCTCGGGAGGCTCACCGCGGTGCGCGAGAAGCTCGGGGACCGCGTGCCGTTGATGGTCGATGCCAACCAGCAGTGGGACCGTCCCACCGCTCGCCGCATGTGCCGAGCTTTCGAACCGTTCGGATTGGTGTGGATCGAAGAACCCCTCGACGCCTACGACTTCGATGGCCACGCCCAACTCAGTGCCACCTTCGACACCGCCATCGCCACCGGTGAAATGCTCACCAGCGTCGCCGAACACACCCAACTCATCGCTGCCCACGGCGCGGACATCGTGCAGCCGGACGCACCGCGGGTTGGGGGCATCACCCAATTCCTGAAGGTGATGGCCCTCGCCGACAGCCAAAACTTGCAACTGGCACCACATTTCGCGATGGAAATCCACATCCACCTCGCCGCCGCCTATCCCCGAGAGCCCTGGGTCGAACACTTCGAATGGTTCGACCCCCTCTTCAACGAACGTCTCGAAATCGCCGACGGCCGCATGCACCTGTCATCGCGCCCCGGCCTCGGCGTAACCATCAGCGACCAAGCCCGCGCCTGGACCATCGCCGAACACACCATCCACTGCTGACCCGGCTGGTCAGATGATCACCATGCGTTGTGCGGCGTCGGTCGAGAACTGACAGCGCATGGTGATCGCCTGTCCGATTCGCGGGAAGGCCTGCTGCGTCAGTTCCAGTTGTCGATCTTGACGTCGTGCGGATCGGGCGCGCCTTTTCCGGTCTCCACCAACGACTTCAGGCTCAGCAGGAAGACCGCCCACTTGGTGCTGCAGTGGTGCATGAATTCGACCGGCTCCTTCCAGCCTTCATGTTTGAACAGGATGACGGTGTAGTCGTCGGCCTGGTCGAGGCTCCAGTCCACCTGGGTGCCGACCCATTCTTCGGGTCCCTCGACGACTTCCCAGCGCACGCGCTTGCCCGGGTCGAGCTCGAGGACCTTCATATCGAATCCACCGGCATCGAAACGGAATTGGAGCACGCCGCCGACGTCATTGCCTTTGCCCTGGGTGTTGTTCGCCCACCAGCCGGCGAGCCCCTCGACGGTGGTCAGGGCCGCATAGACCTCGGCCGTCGGCGCTTTGATTGCGACTCGGTGCAGGATATCCACCATTTTCGAATCCTCTTTCCAGTGTCGGATTTTCACTTCTGCTGCTGATCTTTTGTGCGCTGAATCGCCTCGGCGATCCGCTTGATGCGCCGGAGCCTCGCGTCCCACGCCGCCCCGACCGAGGCCAACTGCGCGACCGCGCGGGCAAGTTGCGCCTCATCCACCCGATACCTCCGTTCCCGCCCCGCGGGCGTGGCGTGCACCAGGCCGACGCGGTCGAGCACGCCCAGATGTTTCGCGATGGCCTGCCGTGTCACTGGCAGCTGCTCGCTGAGACTGGTGGCCGTGCCATCGCCGGCCGCCAAAAGTAGGTCGAGCATCCGCCGACGGGTCGGGTCCCCGACCGCGGACCACAGGTCGTCGTCGACGGTAGCGGTCACGGGGTCGACACCAGCCGCGCGATGTACTCGCCGAGTTGCGGAACGAACCTGTCCCAACCGGCGCTATGGTCTTGGTAGACCTCCTCCAACTTCGCAGCCTCCCAACCCATCTCACGGAACCCGGTCTCGGTGAGACGAATCCTGGTGCCCGCGCCTGCCGGGGTGAGCTCGAAGGTGACCAGCAGCGAGTCGGCGAGGTCGGCCGAGCCCTCCGGATAGCACCAGCGGAACGAGAACAGCCGTGGCCGCTCGACGGTCACCACGGTGATCGGGGCGACATGTTCCCGGTCGCCGAAGACCAGTTCACCGACAGCGCCGGGACTGGTCTCGAAATCGGCCGCGTCGGACCACCATTCCGAAATGTGTTCCGGGCGGCTGACCACCTCGAAGACGACCTCGGGTGAGGCGTCGACGTGGATCTCGCGCTCGATGCTGCCGTACTCCATACTCTTCCTCCATCTGCAACGTTTGGTTGCACATCACGCTAGCCGACCACGGCTCATCGCGCAACCATTGGTTGCATATAGGGCTGCGACCGCGTGCCGACAGCACAAACCCCGGCGAGACCAGCACGCATGGTCCGCCGGGGTTTCGGTGGCGACTCAGACCTTCAACCCGTGTTTGGTGACGTAGGCGTAATGGAAGACGAAGAGCCCACCGAGGACGACGAGCCACTGCAGTGTGCTCACCAGCGGCACCGAATCGACGGGGAGGGTGTAGGCGAGCACGACCCGCACCACGGCATCGAGGGCGAAGCCGAGACCCCACACCGCGGTCAGCACCCGCAGCTGGCGGCGAAATCGAGAGTCGTTGTCCCAGCGGGCATCCCACTGCCGATAGCCTTCCTCACCGATCTTCACGGTCACGATCGTGCGGGCGGCACTGCGCATGAATGGATGCCGGGTGAACAGGGTGGCGAGCACCCACAGCCCGAGCACGCCGAAGATCCAGCTGTCGCGCACCAGCAGGGTCCGGGGGTCGCCCGTCACCATCGACATCGCCGTCCCCACCACGATCATGCTGAGCGTGAACAGTGCGACCATGTCGATGCGGCGCTGCCGTATCGCGCTGTAGGCCAGGAACGGCACGGTGAGCAGGGCGGGCGCGACCAGCGCCAGCCACGGATTCACCCCGGCCGCACGTAAGGCGTAGTAACCGCCGAGCGGGAGCACCAGTTCCACGAGCAACTGGCGCACGAGGTGGCGGCGCACTGCGGCGCGCTTCTGCTGCGGCGTGCGGTCGGTCGCAATCGCCTGCTGTTGGTTCATGATTCGGCTCCGGTCGTGATCACGAGTGCTTGCGGGTGGCATAGTCGAAGAGATCGGCCAGTTCACGCGCACAGGCCGCGGTATCGAAGTCGGGGTCGACGGAGGCGCGGGCGATCGCCGCGTCGAGCGCCCCTCGCATGGCGATGACCATGACCGTGGGGTCGAAATCCCGAAATACCCCGGCCCGCTGTGCTTCTCGGATGCGCTCCGCTTGGATTCGGCCGAAGTCGGCGAGATGCTCGGCGAGTCCGAAAGTCTGCGGGTCGCTCGGGTGCGCATTCGCGATGATGCTCGACAGCGCCCGCAGATGGTCGGGGTACTCGTCCAGCAGTGCCAGGTTGGCGGCGAAGTGCAGGCGCAGCCGGGCCGTGTAGTCGACCTCCCCCTCGAGCCTATTGCTCACGAATTCCAAAGCCACGCGCATGATTTCGGCGACCACCGCGCGGATCAGATCATCCTTGCCCGCGAAGTGGTAGGAGATCATGCCGGTACTGCTCAGCCCCGCCTGCTTGGCGATCTTCGCGAACGAAGCATTCGGATAGCCGTGCTCGGCGACCACCGCGATCGCCGCGCTCACGATCTGCGCCCGGCGCGCAGTCTCGGTGAAGGTCCGCTCGTCTTGCTTGCTCGACCTGCTTCTTGCTTGCATGAGCAAAACTGTAGGTCATCTTGCTCAGGTGAGCAAGAGTCGATGCGAGCAAGCAAACAGGCGAGAGCTCTTCCCAGGGATGGGAGATTTCCCGATCGGGCATATCCTAAAATGTTCGGCGAATCGACGTTGAATATTGGACTATCTACATCGATTGCCGGCGGAGACTCGGCGGTGACGCCGATCGGAGGGGACGGAAACGTGGAAAATATTCGGGCATTCCTCGGCGGCTAATTATGCTGTCCAGGGAGATGGTATTGCTCGGGCTACGGCTGGTGAAAGACCTCGATGAGGCCGCTATAGTCCTGCGCAAACCCATTCTGAATACGGCCACGGAACTGCGTTCAGGCGCTCGTGGAATAGTACATGCCGACCAATTGGGAACGAAAGAGTTCAATTGGAGAGAGCGTGCCGGTGGTCCCAGAAGCCTTAACGCCGATAACACAGGTCGGCCCAATGTCGGGACCGCGACAAGTCCGGCGGGAACCAAGCCCGAACACATCAAGGGAAAGCTCGACGACTGGGTGTACGGCCGTTCTCGCCCGAATTTCCCCGCCAAAACCAAGAACGACGTCAACTTGACGGCAGCACAACGTGCCGATGGCAAGTTGATCTGTTCGACGTCGGGTCAGACGCTCGAAGTGCAACGCATGACCAATGGCGAGCCGCAATTCTTCAAATACAACGAAAAGGGGCATGCCAAAAGGACGCAGCCGCCGGATTATTATAACGAATGGAAGGCGCAGAACACCATCAGTCCGACCGATCCGCCCATTGTCAACAACAATGTCGAATTCACCAAGCCGGCGCCCAGAGTTGCCGACATGGGGCATGTCGAAGATGCGGAATATTGGCGACTGCAGCAGTTCGCGATATATCACAAGATCGATGAGGCAGGATTCAAGGAGGTGTACTCCAATGCTAGTCACTATCGCCTGGAAGAGCAGAGCGCCAACCGAGGCCACAGCCATGAGTCCACGGAGCCGGGCTATGGTCATTACGCCGAGCTGGCCGACAAGTATTCACAACTACCGAACGCACCCGACCCCGAAACTATTGTCAAGGGATTACCGAAACCGGGAAGCGGTGGATCTGCGTCGACGGCAGCGCCATCAGCCGAGGTATGATCGGCGCGACGACGTCCGGCCGTCCGGTATCAGCGAAGGGTAACCCTTGACCTCAGCCAGCCAATTCCCGAATCTGCTCGAGCACAATAGCGGGCATCTCGGAAAGTTCCGGTACGCGGAAGCGGCCGAGATCGACGGCCGGAATCGGGGCTACGACCTCGCCTTCTTCGACAACGACGAATATCCGGTCACCTCGGTGATCACCAACGGATTGCGTTTTCAAGAAGTGTCGTCGCTATTACCCGAAGAACTCGTCTGCACGCTGCGAACCGGGCAAGAAGGATTTGCCCACCACATTGTCGACATTACCGCCGGGCTCGTCTTGCGCAACCGGCGCGGGATAGAGTACGACTCCGTTCTGACCAATGCCACACCCTTGATCGACGGGACCGAAATTCACGGCGTCATCGGCTATCCGAGCCCGTTTTTCGGTGACGAGTTCGACCTGTTGCGTGATCCCGACGGGCAGCCGGTGCTGCAACTGATCACCCTCCTGCCCATAACTCGACAGGAAGCCGAGTTCGCGGGCGATAACAGCCCGGACGAACTGTGGGAGATATGGCAGGAGAACAGGACGGATCTGCTGGATATCAATCGAGGATCCGCGCTGTAGAGTCGCGTATCAGTCCGCAACTTTCGGGGGTGTAGATGCCGATCGAGATGCCACACGAGGTTGCACTGTTCCTGAACTTCTGTGGCGTTCCGTATCCGGATATCAATGAAGACGACGTGCGCAAACTCGGCCAGCATGTTCGTGAATTCGCTGGGAATGTCCAGCAGACGAACGAATCCGCCACCGGTGCCATCAAGGATATGGGCTCGGCCTATTCGGGATATTCGTACGAACAGTTGCTCTCGGTCTGGGCGCATATGAGTGCGACGCACATGGCGGATCTCGATTCAGCATGCCGTGTTGTGGCGAAGGCATTGGATATCGCCGCCGATGTGATCACCGTCGTGAAAGTCGCCGTGCTCGCCGAGTTGGCCGCCTTGGCGGTCAGTTACGCCGCCATCATCGCGACACCAGCAGGTCCGGCAACCGCTCCGCTGCTGACTGCGGCAGCACGCAGGATATGCGATCAGATGCAGCAGAATCTGATCGCATATCTGATTGCCGAGGTGATCATCAAGGCCATCGAACCGCTCGAACACACCATCGACGACATGATCAAAGGCGTTGTCTACGACGCGGCGAGCAACGCCTTGGGCGTCCCGCCACCGAGCAGCACGGCCAACCGACCCTTGCACATCGAACCCGATGAAGTGCTGCGTTACTCCAAGCTGCTCGACGAGCACGCCGATGACATCATGCGCCATGCGGAGAACTTCCGCGATCAGGTTGCGAAACTCGACTTCACCACCGGCAACCCAGACGCGCCTTACGACTCGGACGTTCCTCAGCGCGACGCAAGCGATCTGCCAACGACCCGAACTGTTTTCGAACCACCGTCGACGACGAGTGGTGTCGATTCGCCACAATCTCCGCCGAACATGTCGACCGCCGACCATCCGGCTCCCCCAGACGTTCGAGCAACCAGCGCTGGTCACGAGGTGACCGAAAAACCCGCCCCCGGTGCGGAGAACTCCACCAAAGTCGCGGATGGCCAGCACCCCGGCGCAGCGGATACCACCGCGTCGACTCCCCGAGCAGGACTCTCGAACCCGCTGAGTTCGCCAACCTATGACGCTGCGGACGCTACCGGACCCGGCGGAACCGAGGGTTCGGCACCGAATCAGCAGATATCGCCGCGCGGCGATCTGACCAATGCCCCGGCAGCCGAGTCCTCTGCATCGGCATCCCAGTCAGCCAGGCAATCCGAAGGCGCTATCGATACCCGTGAATCCGGCCCGATGACACTCGGCAATCGAGCAGGCCCCGATTCCGGCGCGTCTGCCGTCAGCGGTCCGACCGCCTCCGTGCCACAAGCTGTCGAACCGACGGATCAGTCGACACCGGCGACCCCATGGACGGCCACCCCGAGAACGCCGACTCCTCTCCCAACCTCCGGTAAACCCGCAGTACGCAAGAGATCTCGCCCCGCGGCCAACCGTCCGGCCGAGCTCGAGCCAACCGACCGCAAGCCGGTCACCTCCCCCTGGTCGACAACCCGCCCGTCGGTCCGCCCACCCAAGGTGACGGCACCGACCACCACCCGCCCGACCCCGTGGGTGCGTACCGACCGGAAAACGGAATCGGATCAGGATACCAACGAACCGGAAACCCACTCTGCCGAAACGGAATCCAACGCAACCGCCACCCCAGCGCCCCCCGCCATCGACGCCCCCACCCCCGACGACCGCCCACGCCCATCCACCTAGCCCGCCATTCCACGATTGGTCAGACGATCACCATGCACTGGTGTTGTGATCTCTCGACCGATGCCGCCACCAGAACATGATGATCTTGTGCCGAGCCGCGCTGCGGCAGTGAGCACGATGTTCGCGGGTTAGATCCCCTGCGGCGGAGGTGAAGTGGGGGCGTGCTGGTCGGCCATCTCGGTGAGGGCCTGCGCCCACCCGTCCAGGCGATCGGCCGCGTCGCGCAGATCGGCGACGATGGTGTCGAAGTTGTTTCGCAGCACCGCACTTTCGGGTACCGCGAGAATCCGCCCCGCCGCGGCGACTACCTGTTCGTACTCGGCGACCCCGCTATCGAGGCGGCCGCGTGCGAATTGCATATTCTCGGTAAGGCCAACGGCGGCAACGGATTTCGAGCGCCCCATGGCGCCGAGTGCCTGTTCCATCGCGGTGATGTCGGCGGCCAGCGCGTGCAGCGCGGCCGCACCCGAACCCGCGGTTTCGATCATGTCGGCGAGGTCGTCCTCGGGCAGCCGGTTCGAGCGGGCGATCTGCGTGCCGAGGCCGTGTAGCGCCTTCTCCGCCCGAACCAGGCGGGAAATCGGCCCGCGCGCAGATGACCACGACGGTGGCTGTTTGCGCGGCACGAAAGCTGCCTGCGGCAGCGGTGAGCTGCGCAATTGGAGGTAGCGGCGGGCGCTCAGCGCAGTACCGGTGACCAGCGCCACCGCTCCCCCGCCGACCACGACCACCGCCCATACCGGTGCCGAAAGCACCATCAACCCAACGGTTCCCGCGGTGGTGAGACCGCCGACCGTGCCCAGTTGGAAACTGCGGCGACGGGCCCGGCGGCGCTTGCGCAACTCCCGCTCGCGCGGATCCGCCCAACGCCGCACGGCCACCAGCGCATGTTCGCCCACCTCGCGCAGACTGTCGGGCAGGCTCCCCGGCTGCGGTGCGAGCGCCGCCTGTGCACGCACGAGCGCGGCACCGCGACGACGACCGCCCTTACCTTGTTCGCGAGGTCCCTGCGGGCTCATCGGTCTCCTCCAGGGCACGGGTTCGGGGCGACCAGGGGTGGCCGGACAGGCAGGGCCCGAGCAGGACCGACGGCCGACCCGCCAGGTACCCGTGCCATGTCTTCCACCGAACCAGTCCTCGCCGAACTGTATTTATTTCGAACGCCGTATTTATTTCGAACGACGGGGCTACTGCTGCGCGGTCTGGCCCTTGTTCATCTGCGGCTGCGGCTGTGCCGGATTCACCTGCGCGGCACCCGGATTGATCGCCGGTGCGGTCGCACCGCCCGCGGGCAGCGCATCGCCGCGCATCGAGGCGCGGATCTGCTCCAGCTTGCTGTGTCCGGCCATCTGAATGCTGGCCTGCTGTACCTCGAGCATCCGGCCCTGCACCGAATTGCCCGCGAGTTCGGCGGCACCCAGCGCATTCGCGTACCGGCGCTCGATCTTCTCGCGCACGGCATCCAGGCTCGGCGTGGTGCCGGGCGCGGACAGCGTCGAATCCATCTGCTGCAGCGATGCCGAGACCTGCTCCTGCATCTTCGCCTGCTCGAGCTGGCTGAGCAGCTTGGTGCGCTCGGCGACCTTCTGCTGCAACAGCATCGCGTTCTGCTCGACCGCCTTCTTGGCCTGCGCGGCCGCCTGCAGCGACTGGTCGTGCAGCACCTTGAGGTCCTCGACGGCCTGCTCGGCGGTGACCAACTGCGCGGCGAATGCCTCGGCTGCGTTGGTGTACTGGATCGCCTTCTCGGTATCGCCGGCAGCGGCGGCTTGATCTGCCAGCATGACGGCCTGGCGCGCATTGGCATTGAGCTTCTCGACATCATCGAGCTGACGGTTGAGCTTCATCTCCAGCTGACGCTGGTTGCCGATGACCGATGCGGCCTGCTGCGAGAGGGCCTGATGCTGACGCTGAGCTTCCTCGATAGCCTGCTGAATCTGGACCTTCGGATCCGCATGCTCCTCGATCTTCGAATCGAAGAGGGCCATCATGTACTTCCAGGCCTTGACGAACGGATTAGCCATCGATTGATCCCGCCTCCATAAGATGCGCCGCGCTTTACCGCGACTCCAGTGCGCGACCGTCACGCACCCGATATGTGCCTATCCTCCACCATGTGGCACCCGGGCCGGGCGAACCCGGCCCAACTGACGCCTAGTACAGAATCTATCCGCTTTCGGCACCGGTTCGCAGCGTCGGCCGCAGACGCCACCTCTGGTCTATTGATCAGTTGCTTTTCACCAGGACCAGCATGTCGGCCCGCGGGGCCGGAATGACGATCCGGGTGTCCTCGGCGATCTGCGTACGGGCATCGGCCACCGACATCGTGGCGCTCGCGGGCTCCGGCGCGGCCTCGGCGGATTCGGCCGCAGCGGTCCGCTCCGCCTCGGGTGCATCGGCGCTCTGTGCGGGCGCGTCGGCGGGCAGACCGTCGGCGCCTGCCATGATCGTGCTCACATCCCATAGCACCCGCGACAGCGGCACATCCAGGGCCGCGCAGATTGCGGCGAGCAGTTCGCTGGAGGCCTCTTTGCGGCCCCGCTCGACTTCCGACAGATATCCCAGGCTCACGCGCGCCGAGGTGGAGACCTCACGTAGGGTCCGGCTCTGGGCGAGACGAGCACGCCGCAAACTGTCCCCGATCGCCTCTCGCAGCAGCGTCATGTCGTTCTCCTTAGCTCCCAGTAACCGGGTCCGCGGGCGCCTACCAGCGCTGCGCACGCCGTCCTTTCTGGCACAACGTCGAACAGGGCCCGGTTGGTTCCCACGGCGGCAAACCAGGCGCGGCAGCACCTAGTGACCGTCTCCCACGATACGACGCAACTCCCGTACCGCGCTGTGCGTAGCGCCGATTCGGATCGCCCACCGGTCGCCGTCCAGTTTCAGCCGCATGACCTCGGTATGCCCCGGCCCGGCCAGTCCGAGGAACACAGTGCCGACGGCATGCCCGCCCTGAGATTCGGGTCCGGCTACCCCGGTCAATCCGATACCCCAGTCCGCACCGCAGCGCAGCCGCGCACCGACGGCCAACTCTTCGGCGGTGCTCGCGGCGACCGGGCCCTCGGTCGCGAGCACTTCGTCACTTACGCCGGCAAGGCTGTGCTTGAGTTCGGTCGCGTAGACGACCAGCCCGCCACGCAGCACCGCGCTGGCACCCGGCACCCCGGCGATGGTCGCCGCGAGCAGCCCCGCGGTCAGCGATTCGGCGGTCGCCACGGTCTGCCGGACGGCACCCAGCTCGCGCACCAATTCGACGACGGGCGCTCCGGTTGTCAGCGGATCGGTCATGCGCCGCGTGTCCGGCCCGGACCTCCCGCGAGCCACACCCGCGCCGCCTGCCCCACATAGTCGAGGCCGGTGATGACCGTCAGCGCGACGGCCACATACATCAATGTCATGCCCGCGGTGGCGAATCCGCCGTGCAGCGGCAACAGCAATACCGCGATCGCGACGGACTGCACCAGCGTCTTCAACTTGCCGCCGCGTCCGGCCGGAATCACCCCGCGCCGCACCACCACCAGCCGCAGCAGCGTGATCCCGATCTCGCGAGCGCAGATGACCAGGGTGATCCACCACGCCAGATCACCGAGCATCGAAAGTCCGATCACCGCCGAACCGATCAGCGCCTTGTCCGCGATCGGATCGGCGAGTTTGCCGAAATCGGTGACCAGGCCGTATTTGCGCGCCAATTGCCCGTCGAAGCGATCGGTGATCGCGGCGATGCCGAACAGTGCGGCAGCCGCGATCCGCCAGCCGGTCTGGTGGCCGCCGCCGACGAACAGCGCGAGCACGAACAACGGCACCAGCGCGATGCGCAGCATGGTGAGCACATTCGCGATATTCATCAGCGGGACGACGGGATCGGTCTGGGCGGGCGCGAATCCGGCGCGAACCACGGGTTCGCCCCAGCGTCGATCGATCTCTTCGGGCTGCACGCTCACGCCTCCCCCTCGCTGGCGTAAGCCCACGTCACCCAGGCCACGACACCCACCGTCACGAGGCTCGGACGCATGCCGACGCGATGCGGTGAGCGGAGCGGGTGGATGTGCGGCACACGTTCAGAGTATCGGTAACCGGGCCGACTACTGTGCACCACATGACCTCTCGGGGACCACTAGGTGGTTCGACCAGCGACGCGTATCCGGGCGCGGCACCTGCCGCGAACAAATCTGTCCCTGTCGTGCGCCGCGCCCGAACCTCCGATGTACCCCAGATCAAGAGCCTCGTCGATGAATACGCCGGTCGGATCCTGCTGGAGAAGAACCTGGTCACACTGTATGAGGCGGTACAGGAATTCTGGGTGGCCGAACTCGACGGCCGGGTCGTCGGCTGCGGTGCGCTGCATGTGCTGTGGGCCGACCTCGGCGAGGTGCGCACGGTCGCGGTGCATCCCGATGTCAAGGGGCATGGTGTCGGTCGGCTCATCGTGGAACGGCTGGTCGCGGTGGCCAGGGAACTCGAGCTCGGACGGCTGTTCGTACTCACCTTCGAGGTGGACTTCTTCGGCAGGCACGGATTCGTGGAAATCGACGGCACACCGGTCACCGCCGAGGTGTACGCGGAGATGTGCCGGACCTTCGATCCCGGTGTCGCCGAATTCCTCGACCTCAGCTATGTGAAACCGAACACCCTCGGCAATACTCGAATGCTGCTGAACCTCTGACCAGAACGGATCGATCGTGCCCATCTTCGCCGTGCACTACACCTACTCCGATGCCACCGTCGAGGCGCGCGATACCGTCCGCCCGGAACATCGGGCCTGGCTCAACGGCCTGATCGACGCGGGTTCGCTGCTGACCAGCGGTCCCTACCCGGACGGCTCCGGCGCACTGCTGCTGTTCCGGGTCGCCGACGAGGCGGCCATCAAGGAACTGCTGCCGCAGGATCCGTTCGCCCGCGAGAACCTCATCGAGGATGTACGGGCGGTCGAGTGGCTGCCGGTGATGGGCACATTCGCTTCCTGACGACCCGGCTGACCGCCGCGTGTCGCCGCTCAACACTCGGCGGTCAGCAAACTCACGGCGACACGCCGCGCCAGGTGCGGAAGAATCCGCGCCCACCGACGCAGACTCCCCCGTATGCGCATATCCGTCGCGATTTTCGCGTCGATGTCGGTCGCAGGTCTCGCACTCACCATCTGCTCGACGGCCGCCGATTTCGACACCACGGCAAACTTGACGGTCGGGGATCGTCCATTGCTACGACCGGGTTCGGTCGACGAGTCGATATACCGCGCCGCCGACGGCTATTACTTCCGGACGGCGGACGGCGGCATCGCATGCGGCTTCCTCGATGAGCCGTTCGGGCAGCCGAAACGACCGGTGGGCTGCCAGGGCACGACCCAGCCCACCCCGCCGGCGATGCAGGCCTGCTGGGGCATCGACCCGAGCGCGGCCGCACTGGCCGTCGGCGAGAGCGCCGGATATCTGTGCGTGAACCGGGGCTACTTCGTCGGTACCGCATCCGGAGCGGATACCGACGCGCCGGTGCTGCCGGTCGGGTCGAGCCTGAGCGTGGCAGGCTTCACCTGCCTGGCCCAGCCCGTCGGGGTGACTTGCCGCAATGACGCCACCGGGCGCGGCTTCGAGATCACGCCCGAAAACAACCGGGTCTTCTAATCGGCTACTCGGCTCTCGACGGACCGAGCCGCGCCACGGGTTTTGATCAGGCTCGCGACGGTCGCGATGAGCAGAATCCCGATGATCACGCTCAGCGAGACCGGCGTGGAAATCTCCGGTATCTTGACGTGCCGACCATCGTTGACGAAAGGCAGGGTGTTCTCGTGCAATGCGTGCAGCACCAGTTTGACGCCGATGAACGCGAGAATCGCCGAAAGGCCGTAGGACAGGTAGACCAGGCGATCCAGCAGGCCGCCGATGAGGAAATACAGCTGCCGTAAACCCATGAGCGCGAAGGCATTCGCGGTGAACACGAGGTAGGGCTGCTCGGTCAGACCATAGATGGCGGGGATGGAGTCCAGCGCGAACAGCAGGTCCGCGAAGCCGATTGCCAACAGCGCCAACAACAACGGGGTGATCACGCGTCGGCCGTCGATCCAGGTGAGCAGTTTGTCGCCGTCGTATTCGTCGGTGGTCGGGAGCACGCGTTTGGCCAGCGCCACGATCCGGCTGTCGCGCTTGCCCTCCTGCTCGACCTCGTGTCCGCTCTCGCGCAACAGTTTCACGGCCGTATAGACCAAAAACAGGCCGAACAGATAGAACACCCAGCTGAACGCACTTATCGCCGCCGCACCGACGGCGATGAACACACCCCGCATGACCAGCGCCAGCACAATGCCGATCAGCAGTACCTTCTGCTGGTAGATCCGCGGCACCGCGAAGCTCGACATGATGATGACGAAGATGAACAGGTTGTCCACCGAGAGGGCCTTCTCGGTGACGAAGCCCGCGTAGTACTCGCCCGCGAAGGTCGAGCCCCACTTCCAGGCGACGAATCCGCCGAAGACCAGGGCCAGACCGATGTAGATCGCCGACCAGGTGCCGGATTCCTTGAAGGTCGGATCGTGTGGTGTGCGGACATGGGCGAAGAAGTCGAAGACGAACAGACCCAGGATCACCACGATCGTCAGGATCCATTCGAGTGCGGTTATCTGCATGTGGACTCCGGGGCGGAAACGCGTTTCATGACAGCAATCATGCCCGATTTGTCCGTTCTGTCGAGCTAGCGGAAGAGTTGCTGACCATGATTTCACATGCCGGCGGCCGACGTGTCACCCTCGCGAGCATGAGCGACGACTACGGTCGCGGGTTGCTCCTGCCCGGCGGATGGCTGTTCCTGCGCGAAGGCCATCCGATGCTGCCCCTTTCGAGCGACCTGCAAGCAGTCGCCGGCGGCGGGTCATGGACGAAATCCACACCGCCCGACCGGCTGTCGGCTATCCCTACTTCGAAATGCCTGAACCCACGGTGTTTTCGCCTGAAAAGACTTATGTCGAAACCGAGACGGAATTCACACAAACCGTGACGCACGAGTGGAATCACGGACTCGGTGATGTCGTGACCGCACTGCTCGACCACGGCATGACGATCACCGGACTGGTGGAGCACCGCAGCGTTCCCTGGGAGGCATTGCCCGGCCAGATGACACGCGAGGCGAATGGTGAGTGGCTGCTCTGCGAGCATCCGGAGCGTCTGCCGTTGACTTACACACTGCAGGCACACCGACAACTCGCCGGTAGGGAATAAATGGGTTCCTCATCGGGTCTTGCGGTGTTAGCGTTATCTGCAACGTAATCGGACGGTAATCGGAACCCCGAAAGGTGAAGGCAATGACCAGCACCGAGGACCAGGGACTACGCTCCCTCGCCGGTGCCTGGCAATTGCGTTCCGGCACCCGGCGGCCGATATCGCAGCTGCGCCTGACCTGGCTGTTGATGTCGCAGCCGCGACAGGCGAGTATCCGGAGCCGCCCCTGAGGTCTCGATTCGAGAAGGCCTGAGCAGGGGTCGCTTCCGGCGAAATATTCGCCACGGAGCGGCCCTTTTTCTTGCCCAACGGATGTAGCTCAACTGGAAGAGCAACGATCTCCAAAGTCGTCGGCTGTGGGTTCGAGTCCCGCCATCCGTGCTCATAACTTCACAGCGAATATACGGCAGTAGGCATTTCGTATTACCGGAGTTGAACAACCCTGCTGCATACCGGTTTTGAGCCCGTGTAGCTCAGTGGACAGAGCTGACCCTTTCGAGCGACCTGCAAGCAGTCGTGCGGTGTCCGCGACGGCGCAGGTCGGTGGTTCGATCCCACCGACGGGTACCAAAACCATTCCCTCGTAGCCCAATTGGCAGAGGCACCGGACTTAGAATCCGGTTGATGCGAGTTCGAATCTCGCCGAGGGAACCGGTCCGCGCGGTTGCGTGGATCAGCGCTCGTAGCTCAACGGATGGAGCACCTGTTTACGAAGCAGGCGGATGAAGGTTCGAATCCTGGCACTCCAGCTACTTCCCGCCCAGGCTCATGCAGGTTCGCCCCGGGGCTCTCATAAGGCCCTGCCGCGTGGTTCGACTCCACGATGAGCTACCACATCACGCTGGTATGGCCCCAGTCTCGCGGCGCCCACGCGCGTTCGCGAGCGGTTTGCCGAGTGCGTGCCTGATCGGTGTACAGATAGCCTTCGGACCAGATATAGCGGGTACCACCCCAGCGCGCCGCGGCGGCCACATCCGGAAAGAACCCGCACCCTTCGGAATTCGCGCTCGTATTGCATAGCACCGGTATGCCGCTGATGGCCTCGTATGCCGCCAGAATCCGCGCGGTCGCGCTCTTTGCCGTCGCATCGATGGTCTGCACCCGCGCGGTACCGTCGACCTGTCGCACGGCGGGAATGCGGTCGGCCCACTGCGGGCGGATCCGGTGCTCGAAGGTCAGGTAAGGATCACCGGCGCCGGCGCCGAACACCTCCGCCGCCCGCTCCGCCCGGCATACTGCCGCCACCGAACGGTGAGCGGCCCGGTGCTTGATGCCGTTGAGCCGTTCCCGCATCGCCGAATCCGTTGCGGGAGCGAGGATGCTGCGGTTGCCGAGGGCGCGCGGTCCGATCTCGGCACGACCCGTAAGCACCACCACCGGCTCACCTTTCCGGTGCAATACCTCCGCCACTCCCCGCTCGTCACAGAGCTGTCTGCGCCAGTTGTCCGGCACTCCGCATACCCTGACTCGTGGACCGGAGTACACACCCCACCGCAGCCCCGGATTGCGCCCTTTCCGGAACATCTCGCAGCAGGCGGCGCCGATGGCGGCACCGGAGTCATCCGGAAACGGCGGAATCCAGATCTCCTCGACCATCCCCTGCTCCCGCAGGCGCGAATTCCACTTGATATCGAGGGCGCATTCCCCGGTCACCACCAGTTTCGATGGCAATGCGGAGTCCTTGTGCACAAGCGAACCCAGTGCCGACGGCTCCCCCGATTCGCCGCGGAAAACCGCGACCGGACGGACTCGTCGTGCCGCCGCCACGACATGGTAGAGCCGTCTGACAGCTCCACCGTCCCCCACCAGGACGAGCGCATCCTCGCCGCGCGCCGCGAACGGACTCGTACAGTAGCCGCCCATGATGTGCTGGTCCACATGGTGATAGCTGACGTATTCGTCGGCGGCGGAACCGAATCCATGACCACGAAAGCGGTGCCGTGCCAGCGGTACAGTGCGCCCGGGCCGGTCCTGATACGGCGCGATCGTGAGTTCTACCGGACGGCCGCCGACCAGCGTCGCAATGCGTGCGGGCTCGGTCGAATCCGTCTCCGGCACAGCACCATCCACAACGAACCGGTCGATATCAGCGGGCGTCAAGCCCTCCGACCGCAATATCGCGGCGACCTGCTCGAGATCGACCAACGCGCGGTGGCGCCTGCCGTTGTCCAGCTTCTCCAGCTCGATGCCGAAAACCAGCCGGTCGTCCTCGATAACCGCGATCCCACCGTTGTGCGACACTCTGATTCCGCAGATCACCACGCCGAACCACTGTACCGACGCGGCGGCCGCCCACCGGCGGTGAGAATATCTGCCGCCGAAGCGTTTTCACTCCTCCGGGCCGTCCGGCTCCGCGTCCCCGCCACCACGGATCGTCCACAGCAGTCCCTCGAGCTCATCGGGCTTGATGAGCACATCGCGTGCCTTCGACCCCTCACTGGGGCCGACGACACCGCGGGTCTCCATCAGATCCATCAGGCGCCCGGCCTTGGCGAAGCCGACGCGCAGCTTGCGCTGCAGCATGGAGGTCGAGCCGAATTGCGAAGTGACGACCAGTTCCACGGCCTGGATGAAGACATCCAGATCGTCGCCGATATCGGGATCGACATCCTTCTTCTCACCGGCCTTGGCGGCGGTGACGCCCTCCTGGTATTCGGGTTCGGCCTGGTTCTTGGTGAAGTCGACGACCCCGTGGATCTCCTCATCCGAGATGAACGCGCCCTGCAACCGGGTCGGCTTGTTCGCGCCCATCGGCAGGAACAGTCCGTCACCCATACCGATCAGCTTCTCCGCGCCGGGCTGATCCAGGATGACTCGTGAATCCGTCAGTGACGAAGTGGCGAAGGCCAATCGGGACGGCACATTGGTCTTGATCAGACCGGTGACCACGTCCACCGAAGGCCGCTGCGTCGCGAGTACCAGGTGAATGCCTGCGGCGCGGGCCTTCTGGGTGATGCGCACGATCGCGTCCTCGACATCGCGCGGCGCGGTCATCATGAGATCGGCGAGTTCGTCGACGATGGCCAGAATGTACGGATAGGGCCGATAGACCCGTTCGCTGCCCAGCGGCGCGGTAATGGCACCCGACTTGACCTTCTTGTTGAAGTCGTCGATGTGGCGCACCTTATTGGCCTGCATGTCCTGGTAGCGCTGTTCCATCTCCTCCACCAGCCAGGCCAGCGCGGCGGCGGCCTTCTTCGGCTGGGTGATGATGGGGGTGATGAGGTGCGGAATGCCCTCGTACGGCGTGAGTTCCACCATCTTGGGGTCGATGAGGATCATCCGGACCTCGTCCGGAGTCGAGCGCGCCAGCAGCGATACCAGCATCGAGTTCACGAAACTCGACTTACCGGAACCAGTCGAACCTGCGACCAGCAGATGCGGCATTTTCGCGAGATTCGCCGAGACGAAATCGCCCTCGATATTCTTGCCGAGCCCGATCACCAATGGGTGGTGGTCATTTCGGGTCGAGGGGGCCTTGAGCACATCGGCCAGGCGCACCAGTTCACGATCGGAGTTGGGCACCTCGATACCGACGGCGGACTTACCCGGAATCGGGGCGAGCAGCCGAACATTCTCGGTGGCAACGGCATAGGCGATATTGCGGGCCAGCGCGGTGATCTTCTCGACCTTCACACCCGGCCCGAGTTCCACCTCGTAGCGGGTGACCGTCGGGCCGCGCACGAAACCGGTGACCGCCGCGTCGATCTTGAACTGCACCAGCACCTCGGTGATCGCCTCGATCATCGATTCATTGGCGGCACTGCGCTTCTTGGGCGGATCGCCGTCGGTGAGCAGTGTCAACGGCGGGAGGGTGTAATCGCCCTCGACCTCGCGGTCGTTGATGAACTCCAGCTGCTTGGGCGGCGGTGGGGTCTGGTCCTCGACCTTGATCGGGGCGCGCTTCTTCGGCTTGGGCTTTTCTTCGGGCGCCGCCTCGGTCGCAATCGGTTTCGCATCGCGCAGTGGCGGTTCGCCCATGACCTCGGTAACCGCATCGGAGCCGCCGAATTCGTCGGGCGGATAGTTCTCCTCCGGGGTGCGACCGCGCCGCTTCGACTTGGTATTGCGATGCAGCGGGAATCCGTCGGCATCGTAATTGGCCGGATCGAAATCGGATTCGCCGTCGTAGTCACCGTATTCGTCGCCACCGCTGCCGGTGCCGAAGTACTCGCGCAACCGCTGCGGTACCTCGCGCACGGTAGTTCCAGTTACCAGCAGCACACCGAAAATGATGGCCAGCAACAGAATCGGCACCGAAAGCCAGGCGGTGAGCCCGCTGGTCAGTGGGCCGCCGACCACGAATCCGACGAAACCCGCTGCGCGCGAACGCCCGTGCGCATCGGTCGGCGATCCGGCGGCGATATGCCAGAGACCCAGGACCGGCAATCCGATCAGCAATCCGCCGAGTACCAGCCGCGGGCGGATCTCCGGACGGGCCTCGGTCCGCATCAGGACAATGGCGATTCCGGTGGCCACGAACGGCAATCCGGCCGATGCCGAGCCGGAGACGGCACGAATCGCCTCCTCGACCCAGTGCCCGATCGGCCCGCCCGCCGAGAGCCATACCGCGGCCGCGATCACCGCGCTGAGGGCGATGAGGGCAAGCGCGATGCCGTCGCGGCGATGACCGTGTTCGATTTCGCCCGCCCGGCTCACGGCCCTGGTGGTGGCGCCGAGTCCGCGCGCGAGCATATTCCAGCCGCTGGTGATGCCGCGGCTGATGACCGCGAGCGGTGCGGTATCGGACTTGCGACGGACCGGGCGGCGCGCCGGCGCGTTTCGGGCGCGCGGTGCGGGCGAGCGGCGTTGAGCGGTGGTGCGAGCCTGGCCCGAACGAGATGCCGCCGTGGTCCTCCCCCGGGCCGATCCCGCCCGCGCACGAGTGGTCGTGGAGCTGCGGGACTTACCTGCCATGAACTCAGGCTAGCCGCAAACGCCCCATCCAGACCATCAACCACACACGTAACTGTCCCGCCTCCCCGGACCTTTTGCCGGTCGTAGGTGCCTCGGCGGTCTCGTACCGGACCGCATGTGAAGTGCTACGCGGCTTTTGGCGGCCCGACGAGTTACCCATGTGTGTACGAGAGCAGTCGTTGCGAAATCAGCCATCGTGTTTGGCGTGTCGACCGAGCAACTGCACCCGCGGGCCGGTTTACACTGACCGATTCGTCTGCAGCACCGCCCGCACATCCGCCGGATCACCCGCGGTTTCGATCCGGACCTCATCGCGGCCGAAGGCGTGCAGCAGTAGTTCCGAGGGCTTGCCGGTCAGCGTCACCTGCGCCGTTCCGGACTTCGTATGCACCACGGCGCGCCGGCCGTCCGGGGTGGCCAGTTCGATGGTGACCGGGGCTTTGCGGTAGGCCATCCGACCCATGCGACGCAGCGCCGACCACAGCTTGTCCTCCTCGGCGGCGGACAGGTCACGCGGCTCCCAGCCGGGTTCGCCGCGGCGCACGTCCTCGTGATGGACGAACATCTCGGTCAGATTGACGACCGCATCGACCGGTTTGAGCGGCGACCACCACGGCGGACCGGAGCGCACATCCTCCAGCAGTTCCGGGAATGCCCGCCGCGCCGCCTTGGCCTGCACCGACTCCAGATATCCTGCGAACGGTTTCAGCATGATGCCGGGCGACGCGTCCGGGCGGCGTTCCCGAACAACCAAGTGCGCGGCCAGATCTCGCACCGTCCAGCTGCCGCACAGCGTGGGCGCGTCCGGCCCCACCGCAGACATCGTGTCCACCAGTGCCCGACGTTCCCGCTGCGCCATGCTCATCTGCCGAACATATCGGATGCGGAGTCGGCGCGGCAGACCGAATCCGACAGGCGGCGGTTTCGAATGCGGCACCAGCCGCGACGGCCAAGCGAAAACCGCCGGATAGCAACGAGCTTCCGGCGGTTTTCGGGTAGATATCAGACGCCGATGACCGTCGGCACGATCATCGGGCGGCGGCGGTAGGTCTCGGCCACCCAGCGGCCCACCACCCGCCGCACACTCTGTGCGATGCGGTGGGTCTCGATGACGCCCTCACCGGCCAGCCGCAGCAGTTCGGCCTCGACGAGTTCGGCGGCATCGACGAGTGCGGTCGGATCATCGGAGAACCCGCGTCCGCTGACCTCGGGCGTGCTGACCGCCTTACCGGTGGTCGAGTCGACCGCGAGGGTGATCGAGATGAACCCGCCCTCACCGAGGACCAGTCGATCCGAGAGCGTCGATTCACCGACATCACCGACCGAGAGTCCGTCGACATACACATGTCCGACCGGCACGCGTCCCACGATCGAAGCGATCCCGTCGACCAGGTCCACCACCACGCCGTCCTCGGCGAGCACCACCCGATCCTCCGCCACACCGGTTGCCACGGCCAGTGCGGCATTGGCGCGCAGATGCCGCCATTCGCCGTGCACCGGCATGGCATTGGTGGGCCGCACCGCGTTGTACAGGTACAGCAATTCACCCGCGGACGCATGCCCGGAGACGTGCACCTTCGCATTCTGCTGGGTGATCACCGTGGCGCCGAGCCGCGACAGACCGTTCACCACGGCGAATACCGAATTCTCATTGCCCGGAATCAGCGAGGAGGCCAGCACCACGAGATCGTCGGCGCGGATATTGATCTGGCGGTGTTCACCGCGCGCCATCCGTGACAGCGCCGAAAGCGGTTCGCCCTGCGAGCCGGTCGAGATGAGCACCAGCCGATCGCCCGGAAGGGTCGCGGCGACATCGAGATCGACGACCACACCGTCGGGCACCGTCAGATAGCCCAGTTCCTGCGCGATCTCCATATTGCGCACCATCGAGCGACCGATGAAACACACTCGCCGCCCGTACCTCTGGGCGACATCGACCACCTGCTGGATGCGATGCACATGGCTGGCGAACGAGGCGACGATCACCCGGTGCCTGGCCTTGCCGATCACCGTATCCAGAACGCCGCCGATTTCGCGTTCCGGCGTGACGAAGCCCGGCACCTCGGCATTGGTGGAGTCCACCAGGAACAGGTCGACGCCCTCGTCACCGAGGCGGGAGAAACCGGCCAGGTCGGTGAGGCGACCGTCCAGCGGGAGCTGATCGAGTTTGATGTCGCCGGTGTGCAGCGCGACACCGGCCGGCGTGCGAATGGCCACCGCAATGGCATCGGGAATCGAGTGGTTGACCGCGAAGTATTCGCAGCCGAACGGGCCGTGCGTGGTGTGCTGGCCCTCGATCACCTCGACGAGCTTGGGGCGCTGCCGGTGCTCGCGGCATTTCGCAGCCACCAGCGCGAGGGTGAATTTCGAACCGACGACCGGGATATCGGCCCGCAGGCGCAGCAGGAACGGCACCGCGCCGATGTGGTCCTCATGGCCGTGGGTGAGCACGATGGCTTCGACATCATCCATCCGGTCCTCGATGGGCCGGAAATCGGGCAGGATCAGGTCGACGCCGGGCTGCTGATCCTCCGGGAAGAGCACGCCGCAGTCGACGATGAGCAGTTTGCCGCCGTATTCGAAAACGGTCATATTGCGGCCGATTTCGCCGATGCCGCCCAGGGCGAAGACACGCAGACCATTCTTGGGCAGCTTCGGCGGGGCACCGAGCCGGTCGGCTGCTGCCCGCTCGACGGGAGCGGACACGGGTTGCTCACCGCGACCGCGACCGCGCTGCTGTCGGCCGCGCGCCGGTCTGCGTGGCTGCTCGGCCGGGGCCTTGACCGCGGCCTTTTTCGCGGGGGCCTGCGCCGGTGCGGTCTGTCCGGACGCGGTATCGGACTGCGCTAGCTCGCCGACGTCGGATTGCGCTGTCCGATCGGACTTTTCGGTGCCGGCCGCTGGACGCTGCGCGGCGGGTTCTGGCGCGCCCGCGGGCCGGGTCGCGGTCCGGCGGGGGCGACGACCTGCTGCTTCAGTCATGACTGCACCTCACTACTGGTCGGTTCGATCATGTCTGACAATGCGGTGATTCTGATTCGCTCACTCCTCATGAAAGCACCCCTGCCAGCCGGAGGTCGGCGGCGAGGGCATCGAGTTGTTCGGTGGTCGGCATCAATTGCGGCAAGCGCGGTTCGCCGGCATCCACTCCGAGCAGACGCAGCCCGCCCTTACTCATCGCGACACCACCAAGTCGCGACATCGCGGCGTTCAACGCCAGCATGCCCGCATTGATCTCACGGGCGCGCACCACGTCACCCGCGGTGTAGGCCTCGAGCAGGGCGCGCAGCCGCTCGGGCACGAGATGTCCGATGACACTGATGAATCCGGTCGCGCCGACCGACAGCCATGGCAGGTTCAGCGCGTCGTCACCGGAGTAGAAGGCCAGATCGGTATTCGCGATGAGATCCGCGCCCGCGTTCAGATCCCCCTTGGCATCCTTGACCGCGACGATGCGCGGATGTTCGGCGAGCTTGCGAATGGTGTCGCTGGCAATGGGAACCACCGAGCGGGGCGGAATGTCGTACAGGGTGACCGGCAGGTCGGTGGCATCCGCGACGGCGGTGAAATGCGCGATCAGGCCGTCCTGGGTGGGCCGGGAGTAGTACGGGGTCACCACGAGCAGGCCGTGCGCGCCCGCACGCTGGGCATTGCGCGCGAGTTCGATCGAATGCGCGGTGTCATAGGTGCCCGCGCCCGCGATCACGGTGGCGCGAGCGCCGACGGCATCGACGACGGCACGCAGTAGATCCGCCTTCTCCGATTCGGTGGTGGTCGGCGATTCCCCGGTGGTACCGGAAATTGCCAGCAAATCGACGCCGCGGTCGACCAGGCGGGCCGCGAGTGCGACCCCGGCATCGACATTGAGCTTGCCGTCGACACCGAAGGGGGTCACCATCGCGACACCTACCGTGCCGGACGCACGCAGCTCCGTAGGCGTCGATTCACCGTTCGTCATGGTCAGAAAGGCTACCCGCTCCCGGGAACAGCCTCGACACCCTCATCGCCGAACGGCCTGCCACGGCGAGTGATTCACCTCGCAGTACTCGATCGTGATGTCAAATCCACCCTTGAATGACGCCATGAATGGCGTCACAATGATGTCATGGATTTGAACAAATATACCGCCCAGCTACGCGAGGACCTCATCGCGGCCGCCGCGCTCGGCGACGAAAAGACCCAGGCCACCGCCGCCGCCCTGGCCGCCGCAACAGCGAGTTCGGCCCGATTGGCGCTGCTCGCGGCGCTATCGGACCTCGCCGCGGAGATCAGCGCAGAGCTCGGCGACCGCACAGTTCACGTCTCGGTGGATGGCACCGATGCGACCGTCGACGTGCGAAAGAATCCGGCGGCGGACAACGAGCATCCGACGATCGAGGAGATGACCGGCGATATCAGCCGAGTCACCCTGCGGATGGTCGAGCAATTGAAGTCCAAGGCCGAGGAAGCCGCTGCGGCCAGCGGGGTTTCGCTGAACTCGTGGCTGTCGAATGCCGTCAGCGGTGCACTGCGCGACCAGATGCGCGGGTACGGACCCAAACGCGACATCTGACTTGGATGTCACTTCGAGTACCGCTAACTATTGCAAGCGGACCCGGTCGCTGATTCAATCGGATTATGGTCAACGTCGATCATGCCCGTCGTCCGTCGCTCGCCGGGCGCGGGCGGAGCCTGGCAGCCAAGGTTGTCGTGCGCGGTCCGCAACTGCTTTCGCCGCTGCTACCGGTTCGCGCCGGTGCGCTGCTCGCTCGCGCCGATCGCAGTCCACGCGGAAACCGAAATCGGCCTGAGCAGTTCACAACAGCGGCGCGAGATCGCCGCGATCGCCGATCACCACCTCGTCGAGTTCGAGCCAGTCGGCCATCTCACGCAGCGCATCGGTGAGTGCTCGCGCCGTCTCCGGGGTGCCGTGGCCCGGTTCGGCGAAGGCACCCGGCACCAGCAGCCTGCCCGACGCACGCTCGGCACGTAGGTCGACGCGTCCCACGAGTTCTCCGTTCAGGAGGAACGGAAATACGTAATACCCGTGCACCCGTTTGGGTTCCGGCGTGTAGATCTCGATCCGATAGTGGAAGTCGAAGATCCGCTCGGTGCGGGTTCGGAAGAAGATGAGCGGATCGAAGGGGCACAGCAAGGCCGCGCCCTCGATTCGGCGCGGTGTCGAGGCACCGACGCGCAGATAGGCGGGTTTACCCCAGCCCGCCACCTCGACCACTCCCAGCTCTCCCGCATCGACCAACTCCACGATGGCCGGTTCGGTTTGTGAGCGGTGCAGGCGGTAGTAGTCGCGCAGGTCGGTCTCGGTCGCGACGCCGAGTGCGGTGGCCGCGCGCAGGACCAATTCCCGTACCGCCTCGGCCTCGGATACGTTGCGCGCCAAGATCTCCGGCGGGATCACTCGCTCGGCCAGGTCGTAGTGGCGGGTGAACCCGACCCGCTTGTCGACCGATAGCGCACCTGCCGCGAACAGCGCCTCGCAGATCATCTTGGTATCGCTGAGATTCCACCAGGAGCCCTTGGGACGCGGCTTGTCCAGTTCGAGGTGGCGCTCCACTTCACCGGCGGTGGCAGCGCCGACCTCGGTGATGACGTCGAGAATGTCCTTGCCGAGGGTGGGATTGCGTTCGGTTACCCGGCGCATGCCGCTCCAGCGCCCGTGTTCGTATTTCCGCATCCGCCAGCGCATGAGCGGCCAGTCCTCGACCGGAATCAGTGCGGCCTCGTGCGCCCAGTATTCGACCAGCCGCCGCGGGCGGCGCACACCATTGCTCCAGGCGGCATCATCGAGCACCGTTCGGTCGTAACCGCCGATCCGGCTGAACACCGGCGCGTAGTGCGCGCGCACCACCGCCGATACCGAATCCAGTTGCAGCAGTTGGGTTCTGCCGAGCACGTCGAGGATCGTCCGCCGGGTCGGCGCAGCCGGTTTGCGCCGCCCGAACCCCTGCGCGGCAAGCGCCGTCCGGCGTGCCGCGACCGCACTCATCGTCCGCATGACCACGACAATGCCATGGGGGTACGACAGGTCAAGTCGAGACCGAGACCTCGCCCGCGGTATCGATCTCGGTGCGTCGATCCCGATCCGGTGCATTCGCGAGCACCGTGGCCAATACCCGTCGGCCCATCGGCAATACCCGAACGGTCACCGAACCGGCATTGGCGGCATCCAATTCCCGAGCCGCCGATTCGATCACCTGCTGGCGCACCCACTTCGGCACCCCGGCGAATCCGCCGTCGTCGAGCAGCACCACCTCGACCCCCCGCGAACGTGCGCCACGGGCGGCACTGCTCAATTCGTCGGTCACCAATTGCGGTGCGCGCAGACCGTCCCGGAGTTCGGCCTCCAGCAGCCTGCACTCTTCGCGTTCGCCCGCGGTGAGTTCGGCGCCGTCGGCGATGCGTTCCAGAATCGGGCGCGCCACCTTGTCCAGCCGAGCCAGCTGCCGATCCCGTTCGCCGTTCTGCGCGGCCATGGTCGCCTCGGCGGCCGCACGCATGGTGGCCTCCTCGCGCAGCAGCCGCAGCGAGCGCTGCATCGGCCGCATGACCGCCGCGCCGATCGAAACCCCGGCAACCGTCGCGATCGGCACGATGGATCCGACCACCACCCGCAGGCCGTTCGTCGCGCCGACCACCGCGATCACCGCCGCGATGCCCGCGACACCGCACCACGCCGCACCCAACCGGCCGCGGACCACCAGCACCGCGAGCACATAGGACGACGCGAATGCGGTCCAGACCTGCTTGGACATGCCGTGGTCGATACTCACGGTGGTCAGCGCCGCCGCGATCGGACCGGCGGCGGCCACCGCGATGGCGGCGGGCAGTGGCAGCGGATCGACCGGGATCACCAGGACCAGCACTCCGGCGCCGGCCACCAACACCAGCGCGGTCGCGGCCAGCAGCAGCGGCGATTCGGCGAAATTGCGCACCATGTACAGCAGGATCGTGGCCTCGAAGATGACCAGGAAGAGCCAGGCGGACCGGTCCCGCAGCCCGAGCAGATCGCGCAGGCCGAATTCGTTATCGGTTTCAGCCATCGCCACCCCAGACCAAGGTCACCGTGGTTCCCTCCCCCGGTTGGGATTCCACGAATCCGGCGCCGCCGGCCAGCTGACGCATCCGGCCGAGGATGCTGACCGAGACGCCGAGCCGATCGGCGGGCACCCGGTCCAGATCGAAACCCGCTCCGTCATCGCGGAATACGACACGGATACCGCCCGCACTGATCGTCACCGTGACGGTGCGCTGCACGGTGCGGCCCGCAACGGTGGCGTGGCGCAGACTATTTCGCGCCGCCTCGGCCAGGGCGGCGGCGATGGTGCCCGCCGCGTGCACCGGCAGGCGCAGATCATCGAGTCCGGCCCAGCGGCGCGCGGTGAATCGAATGCCCGGATTCACCTCGTGGATGGCTGAGCGCAGAAAGCCGATCGCCGATTGCGCGTCGAGTCGGTCGGGTTCGGTATTGGTGCCGCGACATTCGTCGAGTTGTTCCAGCGTGCGTTCCGCCTGACCGCGCAGCACCGGCGATTCGGCGCCCGCCCGCGAGGCGTCGAGCAGGGTCGACAGCACCGCGTCGTGGATCAACGCGGCGAAGCGGGCGCGCTCGCGATCGCGTGCCGCGGCACCGGCCACGGCGGCCGCGCGGCGGCTCGCGATCACCGATTCCCGGTCCACCCGCGCGGCCGCCGCGAGTGCGTAGACGCAGCACCACAGGAACAGTGCGCACAGGCCGGCGGCCCTGGCGAAATCGCCGATCAGCGACCAGACCGTCGCATCGGGCAGCACATACCGGTTCGCCACTGCCGCGGTAGCGGCGCCGACCAGGAGATAGCAGGTTGCCAGCGCCGGGCGCCAGGCCAACACGGCCGCCAGCACGCCGAGCGCGATCACCCGATACATCCACACCGACGTGGTGTCGGTCAACGGCGCGGCATAGATGAACGGCATGGTCGTAAGCGCCGCAAGATAACTCAGCGCGGCCGCACCGGCCACCACGCGAATCGCCCTGCGGCCCATGGTGAACGAGACGACCGCGAGCACCGGGAACCAGCCGAGCGCCACGCCGACCACCAGGCTCGCCCACGGACCGGAGACGAATTTCGCCTGGTCGGCGATGTCGGGTAATTCGACGATCGCGACGATCACACCGGCGAGTCCGACGGCCAGGCCCATCCGGCGCAGAATGCGATCCGAGGCCGCTTCGATGATTTTCTCCCTGGACACCGCGATCCGCCCACGGCGCCACCGACTCGCCCGGAACGGGTCGGCGGAGCTCGCAGTGGTTATCGAGGTGTCCAGCGCGCTGGACGCGGTCATCCGCGGGGATGCCGCTCGGGAACCGGTAGCCATCCGTCCTCTACCGCCCGCTTGTAGAGGTCGGTCTTGGTGGGAGCCGGACGACCCGCATCGGCGTACTTCTGCCGGATGCGCCCCAGATAGTCGTTGACGGTCTGTTCGGACAGGCCCGTCAGCCGCGCGACGCGGGAGGCCTTCTCACCGGAGGCGTAGAGGGTGAGTACCTCTTCCTGGCGCGGGCTCAGACCGACATCGGACAGTTGCGGATCGCCGTCGATGGCGGCGGCCCAGTCGGTGGTCACCACCTGCTCACCCGAGGCGGCGCGGCGCACCGCGGCGACCACCGTCGGCACATCTTCGGATTTGCGCACCACGCCGAGCACACCGGCCTTCGCCGCGGCGCGCACCAGGAACGCGTTATCCGCGCCGGTGAATACAAGGACCTCGACGCCGCGGTTGCGCAGCCCGCGCACATTGTCTTCCGGCGATGATCCGTCGGCCAGTCGCAGATCCAGCACGACCAGATCCAGCGGGGCGCTGTTCGCCGCCGCCGCAAGCAGTTCCGGTACCGTCCCCGCGGTCAGCACCAGATCGAGATCGGGTTCCGGCGCCAGCATCGCGGCAAGCCCGATCGCCACCGATTCGTGGTCTTCGACCAGCCCGATCCGGCGCGGTGCTGTTTCGCCCCCTTCGGCCCACATCACCTCGATACTCCGTTCCCGAGCAAACTCGTCACATCCCCGCCGCTACATCGTCGCCTCGTAGTATGCCCGGATCCGCCAGATACCGGTCAGACACCAAAATTCGGGGGACGCGCATTACCCCATGAGCTGCGCCGCGACGGTCGCGCCGAGTTCCCAGCACTGCTGGATCTCCTCCTTACCGGGCGCGCCCATCACGATGACCGGCGCGGCAACCTGCTCCCAGCCGAGTCCGGTGGTCACGCTTCGCACACCACGTTCGGCCCCCTCGGTGCCTTCATTGCCGTGTAGATAGAAGCCGAACGGCCGACCGCGCGTCGAATCGAGGCACGGGTAGTAGAACGTGTCGAACGCATGCTTGAGCGCGCCGGACATATATCCCAGATTCGCCGGGCTACCGAGCAGATAACCATCGGCGGCCAACACATCGCTCGCGGTGACCGCGAGCGCAGCCCTGCGCTCGACCTCCACCCCCTCGATCTCCGGATCCGTCGCTCCCGAGACCACCGCCTCGAACATCGCCTGCATATGCGGTGACGGAGTGTGATGAATGATCAGCAGCCGTGGCACATCCAGCAGCGTACTGCCGCCTCGAGCTCGAGTTGGATCCAAGTGCCCTCAGCTATTGACTGGCGACAAAATAGGAGGAAAATAAAGGTTTACACCAGAAAACCGGAAGTGCCGAACTGTCGGCGGAGACGTCCAAAGGCATGGGAGACACTTTCGAGGATCTGGCCAGGCCCCCGGCAAGCCAGTCGAATATCGGAGCTGTCAGCGACGACTGAAACTCATGAATTCGATGGAGACTACCGGGGACTGCTCTGTGTGGGGGTTCCTTTGCTCGAGTTCCCGGGGGCCTCAAATCGCGAGCGCCTTCGATTCCAGCTATTCGGGCGACATCTGATGTATCCCTGACGCACATATCGCGCCCACGACAATGCACTGATCGCGCAGCCTTCTCGCCGTTTGCCTCCACCACTACATGGTGATCATCCATGCACAGGACATCGAAGCCCACGAGAATGCGCTGGTGGCGGGGCTTCCTGGTGTTCGGGTGCGCCAATGCATGGTGATCGGCTGACCGGATTCGGGGTGGCACCGACGTAGGGATTGGTCAGGGGGTGTGGTCCAGTTTTTCCAGGGCTACTGCGCGGCGCATGGTTTCGCGGGCTCGGGTGCGGTCGCCGGCGTAGTCGTAGGCGCGGGCCAAGCGGTAGGACACGCGCCAGTTGTCGGGGTCGGCCTCCCATTCCTGTTTGACCTTGTTGAAGAGTTCGTCCGCGGCGGCACGCTCGATGCGGCCGGAGGGGCGGCGCGGCACGTTCGAGGTGTCGAGTTCGAGGCCCTCGTCGTGGATGCGGCGGGCCAGATGTTGATGCGCCAGGGCCGCGCGGACGGTGGCGACGACGATCCAGACGCCGAGCAACGGCAGGATCAGCACGCCGATGCCGATGACGACGGCTGCGAGGTCACCGGAACCGATGAGGCTGAGCGCGATGCGGCCCAGCAACACGAAGTAGAAGCCGAGCACGACGACCAGGGCCGCGATGAATGCGACGACCTTGCGGACGTCGGTGCCACGTGCGTCGGTGTCCGAGCCCTGGTCTTCCGGCTGAACCGGTTCCGGTGTCACAGATCCAGGAACGGGTCGAGCCCGACGGTCAGGCCTGGGCGATTGGCGATCTCCCGGACGCCGAGCAATACGCCGGGGGCGAAGGAGGAGCGGTCGATGGAATCGTGGCGGATGGTGAGGGTTTCGCCCTGGGTGCCGAAGAGCACCTCCTGGTGTGCGACGAGTCCGGCCAAGCGCACCGAATGCACGCGAACGCCGTCGACATCGGCGCCGCGCGCGCCCTCGAGTGCCTGGGTGGTGGCGTCGGGGCTGCGGCCGACTCCGGCCTTGTCCCGGGCGGCGGCGATCAGGCCCGCGGTGCGATATGCGGTGCCCGAGGGCGCGTCGACCTTGTTCGGGTGATGCAGTTCGATGACCTCGACCGAATCGAAGAACCGCGCCGCCTGCTCGGCGAACCGCATGGACAGCACGGCGCCGATGGCGAAGTTCGGGGCGATGAGCACACCGGTCTCCGTCCGTCCGGCCAACCAGCCGCGCACCTCGTCGAGGCGCCCCTCATCGAATCCGGTGGTCCCGACGACCGCGTGAATTCCGCGTTCCACCAGGAACTTCAGATTCCCCATCACCACGTCGGGATTGGTGAAGTCGACGACTACCTGGGTGCCCGACTCGGTGAACGACTCGAGCGAATCGTCCTTGTCGACGGTCGCGACCAACTCCAGATCATCGGCCGCCTGCACCGCCGCACAGATCGCCTGACCGACTTTCCCCCGCGCACCGAGCACTCCGACCCGAATGGTCACCGCACCTCCTAATTCCACCAACGATTCCGCCAGCCTATCGACCCCGCTCCCCTCCCGGTCCGCAGACCTCCGGGATCAGCGACACGCAGCTCAGGCGCCCGCCATATTCTCGGCCATCTGCTCCAGCAGGCGCACGGTCTCGATGTACTGGTCGTCGGTGATGCCGTCGAGCATGGCGCGGCGGCGCTTGCCGATCAGGGTGAAGGCTTGGTGGTGGGTGGTGCGGCCGGTGTCGGTCAGGGCGAGGGTGCCCGAATCGTCGCTGACGTCACCGCGATCCACCAGCTGCGCGAGTTGGATGCCCCACTCCGCTGGGTCGTTCCAGAAGGGGGCGAGGCCGTCGCGGACGTCGGCGGCGGGGCGCGGGCCTTCGGCGAGTGAGTTGAGGATCTGCCAGTGGCGGCGGGTCAGACCGGACGCGGCGAGATCGTCCTCGAAGCGGGCGTCGATCCGGCGATCGAGTTCCTTGAGCCAGTAGCCGATCGGACGTAGTGCTGCCATCGTTCCTCCAAAGCATGTAGAATTACAACTACATGTAATATGACATGAAAGTAGGCTCGATGGAAGAGCGCGATGCGGTGACCGCGGCCGTCGAGGCGGCGATGGTGCGGATCCGGCGGCGGCAGACCCGCGGGGCACTTGGCAAAGATTCGCCGGTGCCGATCGCGGTGTTCCGGGTGCTGGACGCGGTAGCAGGCGCGAATGCGGACACCGTCGGAGCCCTGGCCCCGGCATTGGGCGTCGATCAGCCTCGCGCGAGTCGCCTTGTCGCCCAGGCGGTTTCATCCGGTCACTTGGAGCGGGTGGCGGATCAGCAGGACGGCAGGCGAGCCGTCCTGCGACTGACCCCCGCCGGACGCGCCGCCGTAACCGCAGCACGCGACGGCCGCCGCAGCGCCATGGCGGCCGCGATGGCGGACTGGACCGACCGTGAGCGCACCGAATTCGCCCGCCTGCTAGGACGATTCGTCGACGCCCTCGACGAACACCCCGGTCCGCGCGGCTGAAAACCCTGCACAGACCCCACGAGAGGACGAAAATACCGCCGCGCTAATCGAACACGATGACCTGCCGCAGCGCATGCCCGGCAGCGAGTTCATCCATGGCGCGGTTGATTTCGTCCAATCCGACATGCGAGGAAACCAGCTTCTCGACGGGCAACCGACCCTCGCGCCACATCCGAACGTACTCCGGGATATCGCGGGAGGGCACCGCCGAGCCCAGGTAGCTGCCGATGATGGTGCGGCCCTGCGCGACCAATGCGAGAGGCGAAATGCTCGCACGGGCATCGGGGGCAGGCAGTCCGACCGTAACGGTCGTACCGCCGGGCCCTGTTGCGGCAATGGCGGTTTCGAAGGCGCGGACATTGCCCGCGGCTTCGACGACGACATCGGCCTGTACGCCCTGCTCCACGAGTACGGCCGGTGTGTACACGGCGCTCGCCCCGAGTTCCTTTGCGAGAGCGAGCTTTTCCGGCACGGTATCGACGGCGATCACCTCGTGCCCACCGAGCGACACCGCGACGAGCACCGCCGCCATGCCGACGCCGCCGAGCCCCACGACCATGATCCGATCTGCCGCACCGGGTTTCGCGGAGTTGAGCAGCGCACCACCGCCGGTGAGCACCGCGCAGCCCAGTACCGCGGCAACCTCCGGCGGGACATCCGCATCGACCGGAACCACCGATCGGCGATCGACGACGGCGTGCGTCGCGAAGGCGGACACGCCGAGGTGATGATGCACCTGCGCACCCTCGCGGTGCAGCCGCAGTCCACCGTTCAATAGCTCACCCGCATTGTTGGCAACGCTGCCCGGCCCACACGGCGTGCGGCCGTCACTGGCACAACCCGCGCACTCCCCGCAGCGCGGCAGGAAGGTCATCACCACACGCTGCCCCACCGCGAGATCACTGCCACCGCGGCCGATCGCTTCGACGATGCCCGACGCTTCGTGTCCGAGCAGCATCGGCACCGGTCGCACCCGGTTTCCGTCCACCACCGACAGGTCGGAATGACACAGCCCGGCGGCCTCGATCCGCACCAGCAACTCACCCGAACCCGGCTCCCCCAGATCCAGCTCACAGACGGTGATCGGCGCCGACTCGGCGAACGGCGTGGGCGCTGCGATCCGCTCCAGGACCGCCCCTCGAATCTTCATTCCACGACGCTACCGCGCAGCGTCACAGACAGACCAACATGGCCCGCATCACTCGGGGGTGGCACCATGGAGCGCGATTGGCTAACCTCGACGCCCGTGACGGTGCTCCCGTAGGCCGCCTTGTACCGAGCCCGGGGTCGGGACCGTCACGACACAAGGAGAAATCCCCTGGCCCACCCGTCACCCGACCACCACCCCGCACGGAATCGCTCCGCGATGCCCTCTGTCCAGTTCAATCACACCATTGTCGGTTGCCACGACAATCGGGTGTCAGCCGAATTCTGGTCGGACATCCTTGGTTTGGAACTAGGAAAAGAGTGGGGTCCGTTCATCCCGTTGCCGACGGGGAACGGAGTCACCTTCGACTTCGCGAATGTGCCGCCCCACATCACCGAAATCCAGCCCCAGCATTACGCATTCCTGATCTCCGAGGCCGAGTTCGACGCGGCCTACGCCAAGATCCAGCGCTACAAACTGGAGCATTGGGCCGACCCCCGACAACAGGGCGTCAACGAGATCAACCACAACGATGGTGGTCGCGGCGTCTATTTCCTCGACCCGAGTGGTCACTTCATGGAGCTGATCACCGTTCCCTACGGTGGTTGGCCGACGTAGTGCGCGCCGTCGGGGCAGCCGTCAACTGTGGATGCCCCGACGTGCTGGTTTTGCGGAGCGCTGCCGGCCTGTTCGCGCGGGTCGGCTGAGCGTCACACCGCGGCGGTCGGTGGCCAGGGATTCGGTTTGACGCTCGTCGGTTTGCGGGTCGGCACATCATCCCAATCGAAGTGGATGCCCACCCATGCCTTCGGACGATCGAAGTTGATTTCCTGGGCGGCGAAACGGGTGCCGACGAAGGAGATGTCGCCGAAGAAGTCACCTTCGGTGAAATCGACTATGCGCCCGCCGAGCACCGTCTGCGGGAATCTGACGCCACCGTGGAATTCGGCGCGCGCAAAGTCCGTTTCGCGGGTGCCCCTGTTTCGCAGTCGATTCGACGCACCTACCCTGGCCTCGTCGAAGGCCGTGAGCGTGGCGTAGAACTGCGCGCCTCCGAATGTGACACGGGCACTCACGAATTCAGCGCGATCGAAGGCGATGTGGTCACCGTCGAAGGCGGCACGCTCGAACAAGGTCAGCTCCGCCCGGAACTTCGCGTCCTGGAACGAGGTTCGCGCGCCGAGGAAGCGGGCGCCGCTGAAGTTTGTGCGCGGACCTTTGAAAGTCGCACTCTCGAATGACACCGAACTTTCGAAAGTGACCTCGGCGAAGGTCGTACCATAGCCTGCTGGTTCCCGCTTCTCGATGAGGCTGGTATCGAACGTCGCGCGGTCGAACAGCGCCGGGCCGTCCCGGAAGGTCGCGCCACGGAAGGTGACATGGTGTCCGTCGAACCGCGCGCGCTCGAAGGTCGAGGGTCCAATGAACCTCGCCCCGGCGAACGCCGTGTGCCGCCCGGAGAACACCGCGTCTCGGAAATCAGCCGTCTCCAGCACCGCACCTCGGAAAGACACGTTGCACGCCGACCACGAGATGTCCGCCGAGGGTCTCAGGTGCTGTGCAATCACGCGGACGATGGCGCGGCGCACCTCCCGATCGTTCTGCCGGAACTGGTAGACCCGCGCGACCTTGATCCCCGTTTCCTCCGTCGATTCGGTCCGCGAGACAAGATGATTCGCGCCATCGGCCGGTTCGTACGGCAACTGTAGATACCCACACAGCACGTCGACGCACTGCTGTCTTCGACTCGGTGCCGAGAACTCATCGGCCACCCCCGCCATCGCGTAAACCCCGGCGATCCGCACCGCCACATCCGCGTCCCCCAACTGCCGCGCCGCCGCTCCGAACAACTCCGCGAACCGCCCGCGCTCCAGATCCCGCTGCCGCCGATACGCCACCACCAGTGCGACCGCTCCGCCAACCCCGGCGGCCACCGACAGCGCGATCTTGGTGAGGTCCAACTGATTCGGCGTCTCGGCCTTCGCACCCAGGAGCCACCACAACAACCACCAGGTCAGCCCGGCGATCACCAATCCACCGACCACCGCGCCCACCACCGCGAGCAACAGTGCCGCGCGGTGTAGTCGGTTGTCCAACCGCCCCCATCGCATCTCCGCATGGTAGCCGGATCGTCGCTCGCCGACTACCCGGCCGGATCAGCTACACCTGCGCCCCTTACCTTTTCGAATGCGATTCATGATGCGTGGCGGGGCGACCGATCCGGCGGTCACGGTAGATCGGTCAGGCACGGCCCCGGATCGGCTGCTGGTCGAACCGGCCGCGCAATTGTTCGGTCACCTCCCACAGCCGCCGGGCGGTGGCCACATCGTAAGACTGTGGGGACGACCTGACAGGGTTGAATCGGTTGTAGTAAGAACCACTTTCGATGTCAGAGCTGGTGGCAAGTTCGATGATCGGCGCCGCCCCCTTGGCCGTCGGAAGCGAAATGGCGTGCATGGCCGCCACCCGCAGGCGCGGAAACTGCCGTCCGAGATCGGAGCGAACCATTCCAGGATGCAATGCGAGGATGGCCAACTCGGGATGCCGACGCTGCAATTCGTAGCTGAACAACAGATTTGCCAGTTTGCTGCGGCTATAGGCGATGAACGGATCGTAGTGACGTTCGCTGCCGAGGTCAGCGAAGTCGAGATCTATTGCACCCGAGTGGAATAGCGCTGCGCGATGGCCCTCGGAATTGACATTCACCACTCGCCCGGCACCGCGCTGCAACAGCGACAGGAGAACGCCGGTCATCGAGAAGGGCGCCAGGTGGTGCACGGCGAAGTTCAACTCGACGCCCTCGGCGGTGACCTCTCGGTCGGGCACCATCACTCCGGCGTTGTTCACCAGCGTGTCCACCGTATCGGTCACCTGGACGATCTGCGCTGCGGCACGGTCGATTCCGGCCGCCGTGGCGACATCGGCGGTGATCACGGCGGCATCGGGCAACTCGGCGCGCAATTCGGCGGTGCGGCGCGGGTCCCGCCCGATGAGAATCAACCGGTGTCCATCGCGCGCCAGCCGCCGCGCGGCATGCCGGCCCATTCCAGATGTGGCGCCGACGAAGACGATGGTTCGTGATTCCGATGCGCTCATGCCGCACCCGCCACACGAGATGCCGAGCGCAGCCCGTAGACGGCGGAGATCACGCGTTCGCGTAGCGATACGGGCAGGTGGACCAGCAGCGCGAAAGTGCGGATGCCGGTCCCCGCGGCGTAGTGTCGCTTGGGCTTTCGCGTCGTCACCGCCTGCACCACCGCTCGCGCGACCGGACCGACCGGACCGAGTCGCATGCGTGCACCGGCCGCCGCGACGGCCTCGAGCTGGCTGCGGTAGAGCGCGACGCGCTCCGGGTCGGACTCGGAGAACGCTTGCTGTGCACCCAGTTCCGCTTTGGCGAAGATCTCCGTGCGGGTGCCACCGGGCTCAACGAGAACCACCGGAATATTCCAGGCGGACAGTTCCAGCCGCAGTGCATTCGACCAGGACGCCAGAGCCGCCTTACTCGCCGAAATGGGCGCCATGAACGGTATCGGGAGGCGCGCGGTAGGCGCACTGATATTGACGATGCGGCCTCGGCCCGCGCGCACCAGCGGCAGAAACTCTCGGCAGACGTAGGCCGGGCCGAGCGTGTTCACGTCGAACTGGCGGCGCAGCTGATCGGGTGTTACCAGTTCGAGCGGCCCCTGCACGATGATTCCGGCGTTGTTGATCAGCGCGTGCAGCCCCTCGGAGCCGACCTGCTCGGCGACCGCGGCAGCCGCGCGGGCCACACTGTCGGGATCGGTGACATCCATTGCTACCGAACGAATTTCGGCGGAATCATGACTGGGCGCCGTGGAGTGCACACCCACATAGACGGTATAGCCCCGCTGGATCAGCAGATCGGTGACCGCGGCGCCGATGCCGCCGGTGGACCCGGTGATGAAGACATTGCCCTGACCGTGTTTCGGCACGGCTCCTCCAGATGTTCGAATCAACATGTTACTTTGAACAGGTGAACGCGAAGGAAGCCTCTCAGATGTCTATCGACATGTCAACAGGAACATGTCCACATGAACACAACGCGGGTGATCAACCGTGTCACTGAGACATGCCCTCCTGGGACTACTCGCCGAAAACCCGGCGAGCGGCTGGGATCTGAGCCAGCGATTCGATGAGGTACTGGGTTCGGTTTGGCCCGCCGGGCATCCACAGATCTACAGCGAGCTGCGCAAATTACAGGAGAACGGATACATCGCCGTCGACGCCGAGGGCCCGCGCGGACGCAAGGACTACCGGATCACCGAGGCGGGCCTGACCGAGGTCAGGCGCTGGCTGACCGAGACCGAGGTAGACCACACCATTCGATTGGAACCGCTGCTGCGTTCGGTGTTCTTCTGGCTGATGACACCCGAACAGGTAGCCGAACACCTCGACCGCGAGGCTGCCTACTACCACGGCCTCGCGGAGAACTACCGCAAGATCGCCGCCGCCAAGGACCGCGGCGAATACGGCCGAAGCCCGCAGACGGATTCGCTGCGCATCGCCGCCGAGGCCGGAATCCGGCTGTCCTCGGCCCTCGGCGAGTGGGCGGACTGGACCAAAGCGCGCCTGTCGCAGGAGTCGCCAGACGAGTAGCGCCGAATCGGCTACCCCTGCGCCCCTTGCGTTTTCGCTTCCTGATTCCGGCGCAGTCCGAGCCCCGCCGCCACCAGGCACGCGAAGGCGACCGCACCGACGAACCATGGGAACACCTCGCTCAGACCCCATTCGGTGGCCGCCCAGCCTGCGAGGATGGTCGGCAGCGCCATGGCGGTGTAGGCGAGCAGATAGTAAGCCGACATGGTCTCGCCGCGCTTGTGTTGCGGCACGACCTCGGACAGATGCCGCAGCGAACCACCGAAGCCGAGTCCGAAGGTCCCGCCGAGTAATACTCCGGCCAGCAGCACCACTACCCAGTTGCCGGTGTGCAATGCGGGCACGGTCAGCACCAGCGCCACCGCCATGCCGGTATCGCCGCCGATTGCCGCGCGCCGCGCCGGAATTCCGGTCGCGAAGAGCTGAGCCGTGGCACCGGCCACCGCGGTCGACGCGACGACCGCGCCACCGAAGACGAGATTGTGGATGCCGGTCTCCGCCGAGGCGAGCGACGGATACAGCGACAGCAGCACGCCGAGCACCGACCAGGCCGCCATCACACCCAGCGCGGAGAACCAGAAGTCACCGCGAATCTCCTGCGGCACCGCCGGTTTCGCGATCGTAATGCGCCCGGCGATCCGGGCGGTATGCGGTTCCCGCAATGCGATGACACCGACGCCGATGAGCAAGCACACCACCGTGATGACGACATACGGCATGCGCAGCGGATGCGGCGCGTACTGCGCCAGCAATGCCGAACCCAGAATCGCCACGGCCATACCAACATTGAAGGCAACACCACTGAGCTGACCGGACCGCGCACCGTGCTTCGGCCGCAGATCCAGCAGCGCCGCCGCACCGGCGACCACCGTCGAGCCGACCGCCAGCCCGTGCAGCGCCCGCGCAACCAACAGCATCGCGACATTGTCGGCCAACAGGAACACCACCAGCCCGATGATCATGGTGGCGATTGCACCGAGCAGCACCGGCTTGCGACCGACCACATCGGAGATGCGACCGGATACCAGCACCGCGGCCAGCGCCGCGAATGCGTATACCGCGAAAACGAAGGTCGTCGTGAGTGGCGTGAAATGCCATTCCTTCTGATACATGCCGTACAGCGGCGCGGGCACCCCGGAGACGCCGAGCGCCACCCCGCTCGCCGCCAGAATCAGCGCATAGGCCCAGCGCTGGGAGGTCTGCTGGTCGGCCGCCACCGTCATTATCGCTGCCATCGGAACCCCGATCAGGTAAGTTTGATGATGATCGAACTTCAATAGACGATACAGCCGGTACGATGACCATCAAACCACTGTGAGGTAGATCATGACCGAAACTAAGGAATCGGCCACCGAGGCGCCTCCGGTCGCCTCGTTACCCGCCGTGCTCGGCGCCCTGCAGGATCCGGTGCGGCTGGAGATGGTGCGACGGCTGAGCAACGCGGGCACCGCCGTGCGCTGCGGTGCGCTCTATGAGGTGATCAACAAGTCGACCGCCACCCATCACTTCAAGATTCTGCGCGAAGCCGGTGTCATCGAGCGACTGATTATCGACGGGCAGACCTGCCAGCGTCTGCGCTCCGAGGACCTCGACAATGCCCTGCCCGGCCTGCTGCCCTCGATCGTCGAGGCGGCGAACCGCGCCCGCAGCGACTGAGTCAACCCGTGGGCGTCGGCAGCACCGGCGGCGTGAAATGGAACGTCGGAACGGTCGGCGGTGATTTCGGGGCGGTCGGCACCGGAGTTCGCTCATCGCTGTGGAAGGTCTGCGTCGCGGTCTGCTGTAAACCCCACCAGATCGCGAGCGCCATCAACGCCGCGACCAACAGCACGCCCCCGACATACGCGTCGAACATCCGCCACCGGTACTCCAGCGCCTGCACCAGCAGAATCTCGAGCAGCAACGTCGCGACCACAATGCCCACGATGGCGACGAACACCCCGAACGCCGCAGGCTGGCGAGCCCAATGCCGCAGCGCGGCAAGCATTCCGACGAGCAGCAGCCCGCCAACGACCACGACGATCACGCTCAACAGGGCGAACTCCTCCCCCGCACCGCGATCCGACTCGCCGTCGCGCCGCACGACCCACGCCCCGAACAGCAGCAGATGCGCCAGCGCAGCACCCACCACCCCGACCAGCACCACGATGTACCCGCCGCGCACTTCGTCGGCCGACCAATCCGATCGCAATACCAGCGCACCGATATCGGCGACGAAACTCGAGAGCAGCCCGATCACCAACGCCGACAACGCTTCCGGACGCCCTAGCAACCGCTTACGCAGATATCCCGGCGGCAGCTGACTACTCAGCTTCCGGAACACGCCGAACCACGCACCGAGGACACCAACGAACAGCGCCGGTGTCAGCACCCGCATACCACCCGTGGGAATCCACATCGATAGGGAGACCACGGCGGCCGCGAAGAACCACCCCCAGGCGGCCAGCCTGATCAGCGCCCGCCACATGATTTCGGCGAGCAGCCGACGTGCACCCGCATTGCCCGGATTCGAGCCGAGCAGTCCACGCAGCGTCGCGACTGCCTTATCCCTGGTCGCGATGTTCTCGAAATCCAGCCGCGCGCGGGTCTGCAGCAGTTCGGCATGCGCCGGGTCCTCGGCGAGACCGGCTTCGACGTGGCGTCTGGCCGCATCCGAATCATGTAGTCGCCGATAGGTTTCCGCCGCGTGGGCGTGTGTGCCCGCATGTGCGGGGGCGAGTTGGGTCGCCCGTTCGAGAGCAACGCGGGCTTCGGCTCGTTGTCTATCGGAGGTCGCCGCATCGGCGACGACTCGCGCAAGCACCAGCAGGGCGGCGACATTGTCGGGTGCCAACCGAGTCGCCATGCGGGCGTGCCGTTGCGCTTCCTCACGCATGGTGTAGGCGTCGTAGGCCAGGGCCGCGGTCAGGTACGCGTCGATGCGCGCCGGATCGGCGGCGATCGCCGCGGTCGCATAGCGCAGCGCCTCGTCGGTCTGATCGAGTCGATAGGCGATGTCGGCAATGCGTTCCAGCAACACCGGATCGTCCGGTTGCTCGACCAATGCCTCGCCGATGATCCGGCGCGCCTCGTCGAGCCGTCCGAGTTCGACCGCCACCTCGGCACGCCCCAGCGCCGATCCCGTCATATCCACCCCGATCGGATCGGTGGCCGGGCGCGAATCGCACCGGCCACCTTGTTGATCTACCTCAGTCCTCGACCAATCGCCGCACCGCGGCGGGCAAGTCCCGGGTGCGCCGGTACGGTCCGGCCACCGCGGCCGCGAACGGCCGCGCCAGCAGGGTACGAGCGATCGCGGAGACCTCATCGGTGGTCACCGCATCGATGCGCGTCAGCGTCTCCGAGACGCTGCGGTGGTTGCCGTAACTCAGTTCGCTGCGCCCGATCCGGTTCATCCGCGATGCCGAATCCTCCAGGCCGAGTACGAGTCCGCCACGCAATGAACCCTTGGCACGCGCGCATTCCGCGTCGGTAATGCCATTGGCCGCGATCTCTCCCAATACCCCGCGCGCCAATGTCGCCACCTTGCCGAGATTTTCCGGCTGACAGCCGATGTACACCGAAAACGCGCCGGTATCGGCGAAGGTGTCGACGCTGGAATACACCGAGTACGCCAGTCCGCGTTCCTCCCGAATGCATTGGAACAGCCGCGAACTCAGGCCCCCGCCGACCACGGTATTGAGCACAGACAGCGGCCAGCGACGCTCCCCCTCGTGCCGCCCGAAGGCGCGCACGCCGAAGGCCAGATGCGCCTGTTCGCTGTCGCGATGGCACCAGTGCAGCTCAGGTGCGCTGTGCGGCCGAAAGCGGCCCTCGCGACGGCGGGCCGGCTCAGCGGCCGGGTCGAGCCGGGGCGCGAATGCGCGCTGCACCAATTCCACGGTGTGGTCGTGCTCCACATTGCCCGCGACCGCGACGACCATCCGGTCGGGCCGGTAGCGCCGCAGATGGAAGCCGCGCAACTGCGCGGCATTCATCGCCTCGATGGTTTCGATGGAGCCGATCACCGGCCGCCCGATCGGATGATCACCGAAGAGCGCGGACAGAAATGCGTCGCCGACCAGATCCTCCGGATCATCGTCGCGCATGGCGATCTCCTCGAGCACCACCTGCCGCTCGACGTCCACGTCCTCGGCCCGGCATAGGCCGTTGAGTACGACATCGGAGACCATATCGACGGCCAGCGGCAGATCCTCGTCGAGGACATGGGCGTAGTAGCAGGTCTGCTCCTTCGCGGTGAACGCGTTGAGCTCGCCGCCGACCGCGTCCATCGCCTGCGCGATATCCAGCGCCGAACGCGTCGGAGTCGCCTTGAACAGCAGGTGTTCCAGGAAATGCGCGGCACCCGCGACGGTCGGTCCCTCGTCGCGCGAGCCGACCCCCACCCACACCCCGATCGACGCCGAACGCACGCCGGGCACATGTTCGGTGACCACGCGCAGCCCGCCGGGTAGTACGGTGCGCCGCACCCCCGCGTCCGTGCCCCGCATCTGGTCCATCCGCAGCTCGAGAGACGAACCCCCCTGCTCGCCGCGGAGCAGAGGGGTTGTCGTCTTCTTCTTCGTCACAGAGACAAGTACTACTCGGTCTCCGCCTGGCCCGCATCAACGGATTCGGCGGCCTCCGGCTCGTCGGCGCTCTCGTCGACCGGCACCAGCGAAATCTTGCCGCGGTTGTCGATATCGGCGATCTCCACGCGCAGCTTGTCGCCGACGTTCACCACGTCCTCGACCTTGGCCACGCGCTTGCCGTTGCCCAGCTTGGAGATGTGCACCAGGCCGTCGCGGCCGGGCAGCAGCGAGACGAACGCGCCGAAGGCGGTGGTCTTGACGACCGTGCCGAGGAAGCGCTCGCCGACCTTCGGCAGCTGCGGGTTCGCGATGGCGTTGATCTGGTCGATCGCCGCCTGCGCCGCGGGGCCGTTGGTCGCACCGACGTAGACGGTGCCGTCATCTTCGATCGAGATGTTGGCGCCGGTCTCCTCGGTGATCTGGTTGATCACCTTGCCCTTCGGGCCGATGACCTCACCGATCTTGTCGACCGGGATCTTGATCGCGGTGACGCGCGGAGCGTAGGGGCTCATCTCGTCCGGGGTGGTGATGGCCTCGGCCATGACCTCCAGGATGGTGGTACGTGCGTCGTGCGCCTGGCTCAGCGCACCGGCCAGCACCTGCGAGGGGATGCCGTCCAGCTTGGTGTCCAGCTGCAGCGCGGTGACGAAGTCCGGGGTGCCCGCGACCTTGAAGTCCATATCGCCGAAGGCATCCTCGGCGCCGAGGATGTCGGTCAGCGCGACGTAGCGAACCTCTTCCTCGCCCTTGTCGTTGGTGATCGTGTCCGATACCAGGCCCATGGCGATACCGGCGACCGGCGCCTTCAGCGGCACACCGGCGTTCAGCAGCGACAGGGTCGAGGCACAGACCGAACCCATCGAGGTGGAACCGTTGGAGCTCAACGCTTCCGAGACCTGACGGATGGCGTAGGGGAACTCTTCCTGGCTCGGCAGCACCGGGATGAGGGCCCGCTCGGCCAGCGCACCGTGGCCGATCTCACGACGCTTCGGCGAACCGACGCGACCGGTCTCACCGGTGGAGAACGGCGGGAAGTTGTAGTGGTGCATGTACCGCTTGGAGGTCTCCGGGCCGAGCGAGTCGACCTGCTGGGCCATCTTCACCATGTCGAGGGTGGTGACGCCCATGATCTGGGTCTCGCCACGCTCGAACACCGCCGAACCGTGGGCCCGCGGGATCACGGCGACCTCGGCGGACAGGGCACGGATATCGGCCAGACCGCGACCGTCGATGCGGAAGCCGTCGGACAGGATGCGCTGGCGCACCAGCTTCTTGGTGACCGAGCGGAATGCCGCGCCCAATTCCTTCTCGCGACCGGAGAAGTCGTCGGCCAGCCGGTCCAGCACGGCGAGCTTGATCTCGTCGATCTTCGCCTCGCGCTCCTGCTTGTCGGCGATGCTCAGCGCCTCGCCCAGCTCACGCTTGGCAGTGCCCTCGACGGCCTCGTAGACATCGGCCTCGTACGGCGGGAAGAGCGGGAACTCCTCGGTCGGCTTGGCAGCCAGCGAGGCCAGATCCTGCTGCGCCTTGCACAGGCGGGCGATGAACGGTTTGGCGGCCTCGAGGCCCTGCGCCACCACGGCCTCGGTCGGCGCCTGCGCACCGCCCTCGACCAGTGCGATGACCTTTTCGGTGGCCTCGGCCTCGACCATCATGATGGCCACGTCACCGGATTCGACAACGCGACCCGCGACGACCATGTCGAAGACCGCGCCCTCGAGCTGCTCGACCGTCGGGAACGCGACCCACTGGCCGTCGATCAGCGCGACGCGCACGCCGCCGACCGGGCCGGAGAACGGCAGGCCCGAGATCTGGGTGGACGCGGAGGCGGCGTTGATGGCCACGACGTCGTACAGGTCGTTCGGGTCCAGGCTCAGCACGGTGACCACGACCTGGATCTCATTGCGCAGGCCGTCCACGAAGGACGGACGCAGCGGACGGTCGATCAGACGGCAGGTCAGGATCGCGTCGGTGGAGGGGCGGCCCTCACGACGGAAGAACGAACCCGGGATGCGACCCGCGGCGTACATGCGCTCTTCGACATCGACCGTCAGCGGGAAGAAGTCGAACTGATCCTTGGGGTGCTTGCCCGCGGTGGTCGCGGACAGCAGCATGGTCTCGTCGTCCAGGTAGGCGACGACCGAACCGGCGGCCTGGCGGGCCAGGCGGCCGGTCTCGAAGCGGACGGTGCGGGTTCCGTAGGTGCCGTTATCGATCAGCGCGACGGATTCGAACACACCGGGTTCGACCTCGATGGCCGAAGATGTAGTTGTTTCAGACATTTCTCTGCTCTCAACCTCTCGTCTTCGCTGGATCGAGCGCCGGGGGGCGCGATCCAGCTCTCGTCAGCCGTACCGGATACGGACGCGCGGCAACCCTCCTGGCTGCGACGCGCACACCCGGCCGAATCCCCTTGGAAACGGCGACGCGGAGGCGGTCATCGATCGAAGCCCGCCGGCGACTGCTCGCCTGCCGGGAGGCCACTACCGAAGACCGACGCCACGCGGGCGGGTGCATACGGCTGTGCAATGTTGTCGTGCAAACGGAGCTGTGAATACCCCTCATACACATATAGCCAACGGGGAGATTGTACTTCTCTCCGTTGGCTACCTGATCGACCGGCTCTGCCAAGCAGCGTGTCGAGCGCTTCCACACCCGACCCGACCACCACGGAGCGAGTCTTACGAGCGACGTTCGCGGCCGTCTCGCGTCCGAGTCGTCGAAGCGCTACGCGATGCTGTCATTCCCGGCCGCGAACACGCGGCGCCGCAGGCGCCGCAAGAAATTACCGACGCAGACCCAGGCGCTCGATCAGCGATCGGTAGCGCTGGATGTCCTTGTCGGCGAGGTACTTCGACAGGCGCTTGCGACGACCGATCAGCGCCATCAGGCCGTGGCGGGTGTGGTGGTCGTGCTTGTGCTTCTTCAGGTGCTCGGTGATGTCGGCGATCCGCCTGGACAGCAGCGCGATCTGCGCCTCCGGGGAACCGGTGTCCTTCTCGTGCACGCCGTACTCGGCGAGAATGGCCGACTTCTGCTCGGTGGTCAGCGCCATGGGGCATCCACTCCTATTTCTCAGTTCCGCGCTCGAGGATTCCGGTTACCCGGCCGGGTGCCACCGCGGACCGCAGCAAACCCGAGGAGCCACCTTACCCGACACCCCCACACCGAACCGAATCCGGTCAGGAGTCGGCGGCGGTGAGAACCTTGCGGGAGTTCTCGACGTCGCGGGCCATGGCCTCGAGGAGTTCGTCGATGGAATCGAATTTGCGCATACCGCGCAGATGCTCGACGAAATCCACCGCGACGTGCTGGCCGTACAGGTCGGCCTCACTGTCGAGCACATAGGCCTCGACGGTGCGGGCGCGCCCCGAGAAGGTGGGATTGGTGCCGATCGAAATCGCGGCCATCGCGCGCTGCCCCGGCGTCACGGTGCCGATGGTCGGGCCGGGACCGAGCACGGTGAACCAGCCCGCGTAGACGCCGTCGGCCGGAATCGCGGCGTACATGGGCGGTGCGATATTCGCGGTCGGGAAGCCGAGCTCACGGCCGCGGCCGTCGCCGTGCACGACCACGCCCTCGACCCGATGCGGACGGCCGAGCGCCTCGGCGGCCGCGGCCATATCGCCCGCGTCCACGCAGGCGCGGATATAGGTGGAGGAGAAGGTGACCGCGTGCTCGCCGAGCAGTTTCACGCCGTCGACCTCGAAGCCGAAGCGCTCACCGAGTTCGCGCATGGTCTCGATGGTGCCCGCAGCCTTCTTGCCGAAGGTGAAGTTGTCACCGACCACGACCTCGGTCACATGTAGCCGCTCGACCAGCAGATCGTGGACGTAGCGTCCCGGCGTCAGCTTCATGAATTCTTGGGTGAAGGGCATGACGCAGAACACGTCGACGCCGAGCTCCTCGGCCAATTCCGCGCGCCGGGTCAGCGTGGTCAACTGCGCCGGATGCGAGCCGGGGCGTACCACTTCCATCGGGTGCGGATCGAAGGTCATCAACACCGCCGGAACACCCCGCGCGGCAGCGGACTTCACGGCCCTGCTGATCAGCTGCGCGTGGCCGCGATGCACACCGTCGAATACGCCGATCGTGAGCACGCACCGCCCCCAGTCCGCGGGTACGTCATCGAGGCTTCGCCATCTCTGCACAGTCCGCAGCCTACGCAAAACGAGGGGCGAACAGTATTCGGAGGTGTCGATCCGCACTCCGGCCCGAGCCCCGTGTGTACATGGGGTGAATTGCGGGTTCAGCTGGGTGAGCAGTGTTCAAGTGTCTGAATGTGTGAATCGGGAGTCCAATGCATAAGCTCGAAGATGTGCCCGGTAAACGAGACATCGCAACCCGACGCGAGCTGGCCGACACCGCAGCGCAGCCGACCGAGACCACAGGCCCCCACGGCAGCACCGCGACGATTGCGCCGGAGCTCACCTCGGTCGCCCAGGACTATCTGAAAGTGATCTGGACCGCTCAGGAGTGGTCGCAGGAAAAGGTATCTACGAAACTGCTCGCCGAACGGATCGGTGTCTCGGCCTCGACCGTCTCCGAGGCGGTGCGCAAGCTCGCCGATCAGGGCCTTGTCGAACACGCCCGGTACGGATCCATCACCCTCACCGAGCACGGGCGCCGTGCGGCGGTCGCCATGGTGCGGCGGCATCGGCTGATCGAGACATTCCTGGTCAACGAACTCGGCTACGGCTGGGATGAGGTACACGACGAGGCCGAGGTGCTCGAGCACGCGGTGTCGGAGCTGCTGATGGCCCGCATCGACGCGAAACTCGGCTATCCAGACCGGGATCCGCACGGCGATCCCATTCCCTCGGTTGACGGTGCGGTGCCGACGCCGCCCGCTCGCCAGCTCAGCGACTTCCGCGCGGACGAATCCGGCCATGTCGCACGGATTTCCGATGCCGATCCGGATATGCTGCGCTACTTCGATTCGGTCGGCATCGCCCTCGATACGCCGATCGTCGTGGTGGAACGCCGAGACTTCGCGGGCACCATCGCGATTCGCATCGGGGACCGCACCATCGATCTCGGCCGCCCTGCGGCCGAAGCCATCTGGCTCAGCGACTGACGATCGCGTGCCGGTGGTGACGAATCGTTGTCACCACCGCACGCCGCCGCGGCCACCGCGTCCGCGGCAAGAACAAACTCCGATACCCACCTATCGCATCGTTGGGCCTCGGAGTTAGCACAGGTCAAGCCCCATAGAAATTTCGCGCGCCGAATCGGTCAGCGCGATAGGAAATTCAGCAGCGCACGGAATTCGGACGGCGAGGGGAAGCCGTCCCCGTCCGTATCTGCCGCCGCAAGCAGCGATTCGGCGGGCTCGTCGATCAGTCCAGCACCGACATGGCGGATCAGGGATCCGAGTTCTTCGACCGAGATCTTGCCGTCGCCGTGATATCGAAGACCGTGAAGGCCGCATCGGCATCGGTGACCTCGATACGGCCGCCGACCAGTGCGGCATCGAATTCGGCCCGGGAGACTACCTCGCATAGGGCACACCCTGCGCGAGGTAGTCAATGGCTATGCGGCACCGGTCAGCCGGCGGCGGGCACGCGGTCGGTTGTGAAGGCAGCGCGCTTTTCGTGGGCGGCGGCCAGCCAGAAGAATATCGGAGGGAGGGCGAATTCTATTGCGGTGAGGACGATTTGGAACCAGTGCGGCCAGCCGTAGACGGCGACCGAGATCAAACGGGCGACGCCGCTCAGTAGGAAGATTCCGGCGAGCCAGCGCACCGCGAGTGCGGAGATCGGATTTTGGCGGGCTGCCCAGATCCAGGCGAGGCCGTAGCCGAGGAAGATGCCGCCGAAGAAGCGAGTCTGACTGTCGGCGGTGACGCCGGAGGACCCCATATCGGGGATGCCGTCGATTCCGGCGGCCATGTGGAATACGCCGATACCAACGATGACAACGCCCATCGCCATGGACAGCCATTTGAGTGCCGCGGTCATGAATTCCTCCCTTCACTAGTAGACGTATGTCTACTAAGCCCGACCCTACGACGCTTAGTAGACATACGTCAACTAATCTGGCAGGGTGACCCGCCGCCGCCTCGCCCCCGACGAACGCCGCCGCCTGCTGCTCGACGCGGGCGCGAAACTGTTCGCCGAACGCGCCTACGATGCGGTGCTGATGGAGGACGTCGCGGCGGCGGCCGGTGTTTCGCGCGCCCTGCTCTACCGCCACTTCCCGACCAAACGCGACCTCTTCGCGGGCGTCTACCAGCTGGCCGCCGATCGCCTGCTGGTCGCCACGAAACTCGATACCGAAACCCCGCTGTCCGAACAGCTCGCGGCCGGACTCGACGAGCACTTCGACTATTTCGAGGCCAATGCCAATACGGTGGTGGCCGCCAACCGCCTGCTCTCGGGCGATCCGACCATCCAGGCGATCATCTCGGGCGAACTCGGCGAACTCCGGGTGCGCCTGCTCGACGTCATGGGCGTCGAAGGCCGAATCCGCGAGCTCACCTCATCGGTGCTGATGGGCTGGCTGACCTTCGTCCGGGTGCTATCGGTCGACTGGCTGGAAAACCGCACCTGCACCCGCAGCGAACTCCGCGATATCTGCGTCGGCGCGCTGCTCGGCGCGCTGGAACCGCTCGCGATCAAAGATTCGACGGACGCACGACCATGACCGAGGCCGCGCGCTTACCGCTCTCCTGCAATAGCGCGATCGCGCGGCCGGACGGGTCGACAGCGGCGTAGACACCGGATATGCCGACCGGCTCGAGCCAGCGACCGTTACGCAGATCGTCGGCCTGCTTGTCATCGATATCGCGGTGCGGGAATGCGATTCGGATGGCGTCGTCGATATCCAGACTCAATAGCGCGTTTTCGGATTCGGCCAATTCGTCGAGGGTTCTGGCGTGTTCGAGGGTGAACGGGCCGACCCTGGTGCGGCGCAAGGCGGTCAGATGGCCGCCGACGCCCAGTGCGGCACCCAGATCGCGCGCGAGGGCACGAATGTAGGTGCCGGACGAACATTCGACCACCACATCCAAATCGACGAACTCCGAAATATCCCGGCGGGCCAGGATATCGAAGCGCGAGACGGTGACCGGACGCGCGGCGAGCTGTACGTCTTCACCGGCCCGGTGCCGGGCATAGGCGCGTTCGCCGTTCACCTTGATGGCGCTGACCGTGGCAGGCACCTGTTCGATGTCACCGGTCAATTCCGCAGTGTGCGTGGCGATTTCGGCATCGGTGAGATGGGTCGCCGACGCGGTCGAGAGCACTTCGCCCTCGGCATCGTCGGTGGTGGTGGCCTGGCCGAGTCGAATGGTCGCGGTGTAGGCCTTGGTGGTCAGCGTGAGCAGGCCGAGCAGTTTGGTGGCGCGTTCGACGCCGAGCACCAGCACGCCGGTGGCCATCGGGTCGAGCGTCCCGGCGTGGCCGATCTTCTTGGTGCGCAATAGTTTTCGACATTTCGCGACAACGTCGTGGCTGGTCCAGCCGCCGTCCTTGTCGACGATCAGCAGACCGCCGAGTGCGTCGATCCGGGCGTCGGCCATCAGTCGTGCACGATCGCGGTCAGGATGAGTCCGTCGCCGATCATCCAGCGCCCGTCGAAGGAAATCAGCGGCGCGCCACCATCGGTGACCTGTCCCGGCACCAAAATCTGGCTGTGGAACGTCCCCGAACCCGCGCCATCGGAACTCTCGTCAATGGTAAAGGTGATGTGGGCGTCCTCGAAGCCGAGCCAGCGTGCGGTCAATGGCCACCACGCCTTGTAGGTGGCCTCCTTCGCGCAGAACAGCAAGCGGTCCAGGTGCAGACCCGAACCGGCGACCCGCGCCAACCAGTCCCGCTCGGGGGGCAGGCTCACCGAATCCAGCACGCCCTCGGGGAGCGTGCCGTGTGGTTCGGCGTCGATGCCGATCGAGCGGAACCGCAGTTTGTGACCCAAGGCCGCCGCCCGGTAGCCGTCACAGTGCGTCAGGCTGCCGACAATGCCGCGCGGCCACACCGGTGCGCCCCGCTCGCCTTTGCCGATCGCGACCGGAGCCTCACCCAGTTCCACCAGCGCCAGCCGGGCACAGTGCCGAGCACCGATGAAGTCCCGGCGGCGCTTCTCCACCGACTTCTCGATGAGGTGCGCCTCGGCCGGATACGGCTGCAGATCCTCGGGATACTCCAGGAGCTCTGCCGAAGCCACGCCAGCCGGCAGAATTTTCTCGATCAACTCCTCCGCCTCCCCGAACCTTCAGGCCAGACTCGTCTGCCACGCGAGCAGCATCGGCGTCCGGCGGTCAGGGGCCAGGCAAGTTTGCCCGTATCCGACGAGTTACCCATGTACACACCAAATCAGTAGTTGCGCGGCGAATCAAATTTGCCGCCGCGATGCCGGACAGAGGTCAAACGCCGCGGCGACGCTCGGCTTTTGCGCGCATCTCGGCTGCTGCGGCCTCCATCTCGGGTGTCACCTTGAAGTGGCCGCCCCATTTGTTCAGCGAACCCGGTGGGTAGTCCGGGGTCGGGAGAATTTGGCGCAGCAACTGGTCGGGCAGTCCGCGACGCTGCCATTCGCGCGGATAGCCGAGGGACACCTCTTCGAAGCGCACGCCGTCGTAGTAGGAGGTGCGCGGGATGTGCAGGTGGCCGTAGACCGAGCAGACCACGTTGTAGCTGGTGTGCCAGTCGGCGGTCAGATCGGTGCCGCACCAGAGAGCGAATTCCGGGTACCACAGCACTTCCGTGGGCTGGCGGACCAGCGGGAAGTGATTGATCAGCACGATCGGCGTCTCGGGTGGCAGCGCGTCCAGTTTCCGCTTGGTGACCTGCACTCGGGCGTGACACCAGGCATCACGGGTCAGATACGGATCCGGCGACAGCAGGAATTCGTCGGTGGCCACCACATTGCGTTCCCGGGCCAGGGCGAGGCCCTCGGCCTTGGTCTTGGTGCCCTTGGGCAGGAACGAGTAGTCGTACAGCAGGAACATCGGAACCAGCGTCACCTGACCGCCGTACTGTTCGGACCCCGCGCCAGTCCACACCGGGAACGGATCCTCCGGTGTGATGACATCGAGGTCCCGGCAGATCGACACCAGGTAGTCGTAGCGCGCGACACCGTGCATCTGCACCGGATCCTTCGCCGTGGTCCACAATTCGTGGTTGCCCGGCACCCAGATCACCTTGGCGAAGCGGCCGCGCAGCAGCTCCAGCGCCCAGCGGATATCGTCGGACTTCTCCCCGACATCCCCGGCCACGATGAGCCAGTCCTCGGGCGAATCCGCCCGAATCTGCTCGACGACCGGACGATTCCCCTGGTGCCCGACGTGAATGTCGCTCACCGCCATCAACTTGGGTATCACCACACCTACATTGGCATATCCGCGGGAGTTGCCGCCGTTCGGCTCGATGATCATGGGCGATACCGGTTAGAGTCCGCCCGCTAACGGCCGCGTTCGTAGGGCCGATCCGGAGCCTCGATCCGCTGATAGTCGGTGACGACGAGGGTGGGCGTGTGGTCCGGATCCCGTTGGGCGCTACCGGTTTGGACGACACCCCTGATCTCGAGCCAGGCATCGTCCTCGATCACCTCCGGCATCCCCGACAGGTGCACGAGTACATATCGGGCATCAGCGACACAGCAGGTGATGACCACTCGCGCGAGATCCGCATCGGGCGTATCCGGATGCTGCTGCTCGAGATCCTTGGGCCGAATAATGAACCCACTGATAGTGACCTCACGACCGTCCAGCGAGTGACTGGAGTCCTGAAGCGCCCGATCCACCAGATCCACAATCGGCAAGCGCGGCGCCTGCTCAGCAGGCAGCGGCGGAAAGGCCCGGAGCTTCGGCTGCTCCGCGGCGATGTCGCGCGGGACGACTTGAACGGGCGAACTGGTTACGGCCGCGCCCGCGCCCAATGCGGGTGGTGCGATGAGCAGGAGGGCAGCGACCGGCGCGAGCAATAGCCATTGCGCCCGGCCCGAACCGTGCCTGTGGTCCCCGTGCGCGGCGCCGTGCCCGAATGCATCGTCGTGGCTCCGTGCGTTGGCGTGGCTCAGTGCATCCTCGCCGCCGAATGCTCCCTCGCGCATGTCACCGTCGGCGGGTGAATTCGCTTGGCCGAGCACGTCGCTGCGACCGTGCACGCTGGCATGGCCCGGCACATCGTCGCCGCCGCGATTGTCGCTGGGGCTGCTCGTGCTTATGTGGCCGAGCAGGTCAGTATGGCCGTGCACGTTGGTGTGTTCGTCGGATGCGGTGCTGCGGTGAATATCTCGGAAGATTGCTACCAGGGCGAGCAGGATGAAGCCGATGCTGCTGATCAGTAGGAAGGGATACAAGCTCGGCTTTACATAGCGTAGGTAGGTGCCGTCGAGGGTTATCCAGAGCACTGCGCTGCCGATAAGTAACAAGAGCAGGTTCTGTGTTTCTCGTTTCATCGGGCACCTCCCAGGAAGATGTAGCCGGCGATCGTGCCGCACGCCACGGCGACGGCGAAGGTCATGGGGGCGAAGCGCATTGCGAAGCGGCGGCCGAAACTGCCTGCCTGCATGGCGAAGAGCTTCACGTCCACGGCGGGGCCGACGACCAGGAATACCAGCCGTGGCAGCAGGGGCAGCGTCGACATGCTCGCCGCGACGAATGCATCGGCCTCCGAACACAGCGCGAGCACGATCGCCAGCACCGCCATGATCAGGATCGCGACCACCATTTGCCCGGCCAACCGCTCGTACCAGGTGGGCGGAACCAGCACATGCAGCGCGGCGGCGGCCGCGGCGCCGAGTACCAGAAATGCGCTGGCCTGCAAGAGATCGTGACGCGCGGCCTCGGTGAAGACCTCCCACCGGGTTCGCCCAGTCACGCAGTGGTCGCGTCCGGTGCCACGCGGCAGCAGCCAGGCCGGGCGTCCGATTCGCGACCAGATCAGCCCCATCACCACCGCGGTGGCCAGTGAACCGGTGAACCGCGCCGCCACCATTCCCGGCTCGCCTGGAAACGCCACCGCCGTGGCGATCAACACCACCGGGTTGATCGCGGGAGCCGACAGCATGAAGGCCAAGGCCACCGATCCGGGCGCCCCCTGATCGGTCAGTCGTCGCGCCACCGGCACGACACCGCATTCACAGCCGGGTAGTGCCATCCCGGCCAACCCGGCGACGCCGATCGCGGCAGGTTCGTTGCGCGGCAATACCTTTCGCAGCACCGCAGGCGAGACGTAGGCCGCGATACCACCGCTCACCAACACCCCGAGCGCCAGAAACGGCACCGCCTGCACGAAGACACCCGCGAAGATAGTCACTGCGGTCTGCAATCGCGCGGACGCCCCGACCGCATGCACGATTGGCGCCCGCAGGACCAGTCCGAGGACGATCAGCGCGGCGAGAACATATGTCGAGGACACCCGCGTCCGTACCGAATTCACAGCGTTCTGTGCGAGCACGTTCCCATCCTGCCTTGTGCCTTCGCCGAATCCCCACTTGCCGCCGAACACCCGCGTTGCGCCGCCCGCCGCGCCCGAAATTCGACGGCAGTCGAACTGCCGCTCGCGAGCCTGCTCAAACCGCCAATTCCACTACCTTCGGCGACGGCCGCCGGGCTAACCGAACCTGTGGACGCGCGGTGCGCGCGAAAGCTGCGAGCCACCATGAGCCTTCCGTTCATTTCGCGCCACGACGACCAGCCGGGCCAGTCGCGATCACCCGAGCCGCGCAACCGTGCAGTCAGCACGAAACCCACTGCGCCCATCAGCATTCCGCCCATCCCACGCCACGACAACCAGCCAGATCGATCGCGATCACCCGAGCCAGCGCAACCATGCAGTCAGCACGAAACCCACTGCGCCCATCAGCATTCCGCCCATCCCACGCCACGACAACCAGCCAGATCGATCGCGATCACCCGAGCCAGCGCAACCATGCAGTCAGCACGAAACCCACTGCGCCCATCAGCATTCCGCCCATCCCACGCCACGACAACCAGCCGGGCCAATCGCAATCACCCGAGCCAGCGCAACCATGCAGTCAGCACGAAACCCACTGCGCCCATCAGCATTCCGCCCATCCCACGCCACGACAACCAGCCGGGCCAATGGCAATCACCCGAGCCAGCGCAGCCGTGCGGTCGGCGCGAAACCCACTGCGACCGTGAGCATTCCGTTCGTTTCGCGGCGGCAGGATGCGATGGCGATATGACATGGTCGCGGGATATCGGGCGGGATGCGGACGCCGCCGTCGATTTCGTAGCGCATATTTGTGACCTTCCAGGAGCGGGCCTCGGGGTCGTCCGGGGCGGTCGGCGGTTGGTCGGATCGCACGACGGCCATGACTTCGGTAACCCCGATGGGCCAGGTGAAGACCAGTAGCCCCGCCTGTTCGGCCAGTCCGGTCACGGTCGGAATGCCACCCGGCGACGGATCGTCCTGCGCTCGTTCCTGTCTGCCTTGCGATTTCGCGACCGGCCCGGTATCGGATCGGGTGATCTCGGAGTATCTGCCCGCGACAGCGGCGGCCACCGCGTACACCGGCTGCCCGGCGGCGGGTGCGCCACCGTCTTCGAGTTCGGTCGCCTGTGTGCGGCCGACCACGCGCCAGGATCCGTCCGGCTGCAACCTGGTCACCCGGTAGGCGACGTTATCCGTCGATGTCGGCGACCACACCACGAGCACCGACCCATTCGCCAATCTGGTGGCCTCGACGCGCCGCGGGGCCTCGATCGGCGACTCCGCGAGCGCGGCGGCCGCACCGGCGTGATCGGCGCATACCTCGACCGCGGCGAGCAGCCCGCGCATCCTGGCATCGGCCGGTCCGGCTTGTGCCTCGGCGACGAGCCGGTCCGCCTCGGCAATGGCCGCTCGGGCCTCGGCGAGCAACTGGTCGATACTCGGCACCTGATTCGGTGGCAGTAGATCGGATGCGGTGCGGCGCACCTGTTCCAGATGCGGCAGCGCCTCGACATACCGCTTTGCCGCGCACGAGACCGTGGCATCGCGCCAGTGAGCCTGTGCCTCGTTCAGCACCCGTTCGACCTCATCGGATACCGAACGGATCGGAGTGAGTCCTTCCCTGTCGGGCCCGACCAGCCGGTGCGCCTCCTCGACATGCCGCGCGGCTTCCTGTGGGCGACCCCCACGCAGCGCCGCCCGGGCAGCCTTGAGGGGTGGTTCCCAAAGTCTGGGTGCAGGCGGTTGCGATATGGATCGCGGTGGCGCGGTTGTCGGCGAATTGGCTACTCGCGCACCGAGTTCCGCGGCGATCTCGGTGAGCACCCGGGTGGCGTCGGCCCGATCGAGGCCCAACCGCATCGCCTCGTCGAGCAGATAATGGAAGTCGTCGCCGACGAGTTCGTCCTCTACCAGCACCGCCGCCCTGACCTTGGGCCGCAATTCCTTGGCGACATCCTCGGCCACCGTCCGCAGATACTCCCGCAGCGGCGCGTCACCCGATTCGAGCACATCATGGATGTGAATCAGCAGCTCGTCCAACACAACTCGGATGCGACCGGGCGGCAGCTCCCGCGACCGCGCGCGCAATGCCTCGGCGCGCAGTCGAATCTCCTGGGTCTGACCGCCCTTCGCCGGATCCACCCGAAGCAGCGCGAACAACGTCGGCGTCGGTTCACCGTCGATGAGCCGTTCCCATTCGCTGAGCAACTGCCGAATCTGCTGTCTGCGTTGGTCGGTGAGCGCACCGGCGGGCGCGGGGGCGTCCTCGATGACGCGATGCCTGCGCAATCGAGTCGCGACCTCGGCGGCACTGAGCCCGCCCATCGCGCCGATCTCCTCCAGCCCAGGCACCTTCCCGGCTGGAACGCCGCCGTGACGCTGCACCAATCGCGAGATCGCCGCGTCGAGCATCTCGTAGCGGTCCGCATCCCGGCGCTCGCGCATCTCCCGGATCCGCGCCGTTTCCGCGCGGCGAGCCGCCGAATCCAGCAGTACGCCGGACAGCTTCGGGTGCGCGTCGACCAGCAGCCCCACCAGCACCCGGTATTTCGGATGGTCGCGCTGGCGCTGCCAGAAACCCCAGACCTCCTCCACCCGAGCGGCGATCTCGGCATCGCTCAGCGACTCCGCCTCCTCCAGCGGAATGTCGTAGAGCTCGAACGGATCCGACTCCTCGAGCCCGCCGCGGCGCTCGACTGCGGCGAGCACCCGCTTGCGGTAGTCGTTCGGATCGAACGCCTGCATGGTCACGGCTCAGCTGTCACGGCGGCGGGTGCGCTGGACCTGATCGAGTTCGCGCGCCACATCCGCTTGCGACAGGGTCGCGCCGGTCTGCGCGGTCAGGACCAACGGAATGTCGGCGTCGACGTGATGGCAGGTGACGCGCAGGACGCCGTCGAAGCCCATCTCGAAGGTCACCCGCACCTCGCTACCCTCGGGATAGCCCGCGGGGATGCCGCGAATGCGTCCTTCCACCAGCACCTTCGTATCCTCGGGGCGCGCCGATGCCGCCTGGCCCTGCTGTTCCACGATGGTCAGCGCGATTTCGTCCTGATCGGCCCGCACGGTGCCGAAGGAACGACGCACCTTCACCGGCAGCGTCGAATTGCGATGCACCAACCAGGTCGCCGCCAGCCCGTACTGATAGTCGAGCGCGAGCACACCGAACCCGCGCGAAACAACGGTATCGACCTGGATTTCGAGCATCCGGCGCACCAGCCCCACCGGTTGTGCGAAGGAGGCGGCGACGCGAGCGATCGATTGGTCCAGATCGGCCGGTGCGGCGTCCTCGATATTCGCGCCGCCACGCAGTCGGCCGCGCGTGGTGAGGTCGGCGAGAACGAGACGTTCCATTTCCAGCTTTTCGCCGTAGAGCGCCGCGCCGCGCGCCACCGAGAGGTCGGGATCGCGCAGTTCACCTGCGAGCCCGAGTTCCTTGCGCAGCTCGCGCTCGACCATCGGCATACGTGAAGAGCCGCCGACGAGCAGCAGACGGTCGACGGATGCGACACCGCGCTTGCTCGCCGCAGTCAGGCAATCGCGGGTCAGGTCGATGGTGCGGCGCATGAGCGAGGCGGTCATCGCGTCGACTTCGGCGCGCGTCAGCGGGATCACCGCGCGGGCGCCGTCGTGCGCGATCACCACATCGGTGCGCTCGGCATCGGTCAGCTCGCGTTTGGCGCGTTCGGCGGCCAGTACCAGCATCTGCGAACCCGCCGAATCGTCCAGCGGGTCTTCGGCATCCGGATTCGCCTCGCAGAACTTCTGCGAAAGATACAGCGCGATGCGCTCATCCCAGTCGGCACCGCCGAGTTGGTGATCGCCCTCGACCGCGAGCACCGAAATGCGGCGGTCGGCGAGTTCGATGACCGTCGCGTCGAACGTGCCGCCGCCCAGGTCGTAGACGAGAACCGTCTCGCGCGGGCCCGGCTTGCCGACGTCGGTGCTGAATTCGCGGTGCTCCCGGTGCCCTCCGTGGGCCCGCCCGTCACCCACCGCCACCCTCAACGGGCCGCCTTCGGCCGGCTGTGCCTGTCCGGGCGCTCCCGCCTCCGGGCCCGTCGCTCGCACCGCGGGGCTGCCGTCGAGTCGGCCGAAACCGTAGGACAATGCCGCGGCGATCGGCTCGGAGAGAACGCCCGCCACATCGAAGCCCGCATACGTGCCCGCCTGGATGGTCGCGCGCCGCTCCTCGTCACCGAAGTAGGCGGGCACGGTGATGACCGCACGCTGCACCGGTTCGCCACCGCCGAACTCGGCATCTGCGGCAAGACTTTTCAGAATCAGCGCCGAAACCGCGGGCGCGGACCAGGTTTGCCCGTGCGCGGCGAAACGCCAATCCGTATCGCCCATCCGTCGCTTCACCAGCGCGCACACATGCTCCGGATCGAGCCTGGCCTGCCGCCGCGCACCCTCGCCCACCAGATGATCGAATGCCGACGCGAACAAAACGACCGAAGGCACGGTCGCCTCGCCGTTCAACCCGATCATGACTTCGGGCCGACCATCGGCGTCTATCCGCGCGATCGCCGAATTCGTCGTACCAAGGTCGATGCCGTAGACCCCCATGAGACGCGATGGTAGCAGCCACATCTGACACCAGCCCAGTTCCCGACAGTGGATCCCGATGCCGCCCAAAACAGTCGCAGCACCCCGGCGAACTCACGTTAAGGTGCGAACATGACCGACCCCGCCGCGCCGGACCCCGAGAACCCAGCCACCCCCGCCGCGCCGCAGGTAGCGGCCCCGACCGCAGCACAGGTCAGCCACCCCGACAGCCCTCTCACGCCACCGCTGGAAAACCTCACCAACTCAACCGCACCGCAGACAGGTCACCCCGCCAAATCCCGCACTCCGTGGGCCGAGACCTACCCGGCGACACCACCGTCTGGTCACCTCACCGACCCAGCCGCAGCACAGGCCGAGACCCCCACCGACCTCACATCACGGGCCGGTCACACCGCCAATCCCCTTACGCCACAGGACGAGGCCCTGAACGCGCCGCAGACCGATTTCCCTGTCAAAACACCACAGCTCGAATCCACCGACTCACTCGCCCACCTGGCGGAACGCATCGAAGACCTCACCCGAGTAGTCGCCCGCCAAGCCACCACCATCGACCGCTTGGCCGACGAAGCCAAGGCCCGCGACCGCCGCGACCGCGCAGCCGCCGACCTTCCGCTCGTCCTGGAACTCTTCGCCATCCACACCGACACCGCCGCCTGCGCCGCCACCGCTGAATCCCCGCGCGAGCGAACAGCATTCGAAGCTGTCGCCACCCGCATCGAACGCCTCATCATCGGCCGCGGCGGCACACTCGTCACCCCACGTCCCGATGACGCCTTCGACTCGCTCACCATGGAAGCGGCGGATGTCGCGAAGACAGACGATCCCGCATTGGACCGCACGGTGGAATCGGTCGTCCGAACCGGGCTGACGGTCTCCGGCCGCTCGGTGCGTCCGGCAGGAGTGGTCGTCCGCCGACACCACTGACACCCGTCACCCGCCGCAACAAGTTCGTCCGGCAGGGTCGTCACCCGCCGCACACGAACTCACCCGGCAGGTGAGTTGTCCGCCGACACCACCGACGACCCGTTGCCGCAAGCAAGTTCGCCGAGCAGGAGCGGTCGTCCGCCGACACGACTTCAAAACCTGCTAGCCGCCAGGCACGTTCGCTCGGCGAAAACATGTGCGGGATGCGAAACCGTGGCGCACCGGACTACGCACTCACACGCGGGATCTCCGTACCGATTTGCGCCCAGCGGCCGGATTCTGCACGCCAGACTACGGCGACCAGACGTAGCAGCATGAAGGCTACGAGGCCGGTCCAGATGCCCGCTATGCCCCAGTTGAAGATGAACGAGAGCCAGATGGCGGGGAGGAAACCGAGGAGGGCGGCGCCGAGGGTGGTGTTGCGGAGGTAGGCTGCGTCGCCCGCGCCGAGCAGGACGCCGTCGAGGGCGAAGACGATGCCCGCGATCGGGATGATGGCGACGAAGAACCACCAGGCGACGTGGGTGCGGTCGAGGACGGCCGGATCGTCGGTGAAGAGTTCGGGGATGACGATCGCGCCTGCCGCGAAGGCCGCCGCGAGGACCAGCGCGAATCCGCCCGACCAGCGGGTGATACGGCGCGACAGTCCGCGCGCTCCGGTGGCATCGCCCGCGCCGAGTGCCGCACCGACCAGGGTTTGGGCGGCGATGGCGAGCGAATCCAGGGTCAGGGCAAGGAAATTCCAGAGCTGCAAAACCAGTTGGTGGGCGGCCACCGATGCCGCGCCGAACCGGGAGGCGACGGCCGCCGCCGACACGAAGCTGGCTTGGAAGGCGAGACTGCGGGCGATCAGATCACGACCGAGTACCAGCTGTGCCCGCATCACCGACCAGTGCGGCGCCAGCGGAACACGTGCGCGCACCAGCGCGGTCAGGAACAGCCCGGCCGTCACGGACTGGCCCGCCGCGTTCGCGACCGCCGAACCCGCCAACTCCAGCCGCGGCGCACCCAGCAACCCGTGCACCAGCGCCGGGCACAACACCCCCGAAACCAGCAGTCCCGCAACAACGAACAGCAGCGGCCTGCGCGTCTCCTGCACTCCGCGCAACCACCCGTTACCCGCCATCGCGATCAGAATCAGCGGCACCCCGAACAACGCGATCCGCACCCAGACCAATGCCTCCCCGGCAATATCCCCACCACCGGCGATCACATTCGTCAGCGGAACCGCAATCGCCTGCCCCACAACAAGAACCAGCGTCCCGACGATCACGGCGACCCAGGTCGCCTGCACCCCTTCCCCGATCGCACCGCGCTCATCCCCCGCCCCATGCCGCCGCGCCGCCCGCGCCGTGGTCCCATACGAGAGGAAAGTCAGCTGCGAACTGACCTGCGCCAGAATCAATCCGCCGACCGCAAGTCCGGCCAATGCCAGCGCCCCCAGCCGCCCCACCACAGCGAGGTCGAAGAGCAGATAGATGGGCTCGGCCACCAGCACACCCAAGGTCGGCAAGGCGAGTCCGAGAATCCGTCGCGGCCCCGCCGCGCCGATCGGATTGGACGCGACCCCGCTGACTTCCGAACTCACCCGAGTTCGGCCAACAGCGCCGCGACGACCGATTCGGACGTGCCATTAGTGGTGTATCCGGCCGCGAACCGATGTCCTCCACCGCCCAAAGACGTTGCGACAGTGGCCACATCGACACCATCCTGCGCCCCCGGCGCACTGTCGCGCGACCGCAGCGATACCGTCCACCGATCCGGAATCGTGCGCGATTCCTTGAATACCGCGGCAACCCCGGCCTCGGAGGTGGTGCGGACGATATCGACCACACTCTCCACCTCCTCCGAGCGCACACCATCGACATCCTCGCGCCGCACAATGGCGTACACCAGCCCGGTCCCACCACCGGCCTGCGGCTCCAACCGAGCCGAGCCGAGCACCCGCGACAGCATCGGCAACCAGCCGAACGGATGCGTATCCATCAGCGAGCGCGTGATCTCGGCACCGTCTATGCCGGTGGCCAGTAGCCGCTCGGCCAGGTGATGGGTGCCGGGGCGCACCCAGCGGAAGGATCCGGTATCGGTGACCAATCCGGCGTAAAGGCAATGTGCCACTTCGGCATCGATCGGCTCCTGCCAGGAATCGAGCAGTCGCGCGATCAGACTCGTCGTCGATTCCGCACTCGCATCGATCACATTGATCATGCCGAACCGGGTGTTGGAACGGTGATGATCGAACACCAAAGTCGTTCGGGCCCCGGCCAATCGATCGGCGAGCGCACCCAGCCGACCGGCACTGCCGCAGTCCACCGAAACCAGCAGATCCACCTCGGCGGGCACATCGGCCGACGGCACCAGATGCTGCACACCGGGCAGCGTCCGCATCGTTGCGGGTAGTTCGGCGGGCTCGGCGAACGATACCCACACCGGGACACCGCGCCGATGCAACACCAATGCCAAAGCGAGCCCGCTGCCGATGGTGTCGGCATCGGGCTGCACATGACACAGGATGGTGACCGAACGCGCCACGTTCAATGCGGCAAGGGCCGGTCCGAAATCGACCGCATCGACAGCGACCCCCCTACCCGGGTCGACGGGCATCGTCGTCATGGTCTACCGCACGTCACTCGTCGGATTCGCGTTCGACCTTGTACGGGTCGGCATCGCCGGCGTGGGTGGCGGTGGCCGCCACCTTCGCGACCGCGTCATCGGCGGCCCGCGCCCTGGCCAGCAGCTCCTCCATATCCCGTGCCGCGTCGGGCACCTTGTCGAGCACGAACGACAGCGTCGGGGTGAACTTCACGCCGGTGCCCGCGCCCACCTTCGAGCGCAGCACACCCTTCGCCTTCTCCAGACCGGCGGCCGCGGCCGCGTAATCCGGTTCCACGTCGAGGGTTTCGCCCATCACCGTGTAGTACACCGTCGCCTCGCGCAGATCGCCGGTGACCTTCGCATCGGTCACGGTCACGAAATTCAGACGCGGATCCTTCACCTCGTATTCGATCGCGGTCGCCACGATCGCGGAAATCCGCTTGGCGAGTCGGCGTGCCCTGGCTTGATCCACCATGGCTGAACCCTCCTCACTTGCTGTGTTCATTTTGCGGCGGGACCGGGGCCCTGCGTGGTTACGCAAGCTACCGCCTCCGGGCCCGTCGTTCCCGCCGCGGCTCAGTCTTCGGGTCCGAAGATCCTGCGGCGCACTGCCAGCAACTCTAACTCCGGACGAGCCGCGACGTGACGCTCACATTTGTCGAGTACCTCGGTCAGGTGATCCATACCGGAACTGACCATGGCGACTCCGAGCAGTGAGCGACGGTGGCGGTCTTGTTCCCCACCCTCGGCGGCACTCACGCCGAAACGCTGCAATTCGGCCAGCACGGGCCGGATCACCGAACGCTTCTGCTTCAGCGAGTGCACATCTCCGAGCAGGACGTCGAACTCCAGTGCACCCAGGTACACCCAAGCCTCCTGTATCGGCGCCTACGAAAAGATCGTCTCGGTGGTCCGGTCCAGCGTTGACGGCCGGACCGGACCACCGACGAACAAATCAGTCGCGCGGCTTCTCGCGCAGCTCGTAGGCCTCGATCACGTCGCCTTCCTTGATGTCGTTGTAGGTCAACGTCATACCGCATTCGAAGCCCTCGCGGACCTCGGTGACGTCGTCCTTTTCCCGCTTCAAGGTGGAGATCGTGACCGTCTCCGCGACCACCAAGTTGTCGCGGAGCAGGCGCGCCTTGGCGTTGCGCTTGACCGAACCCGAGGTGACCATGCAACCGGCGATATTGCCGACCTTCGACGAACGGAAGATCGCGCGGATCTCCGCCCGGCCCAGCTCGACCTCTTCGTAGATCGGCTTGAGCATGCCCTTGAGGGCCTTCTCGATTTCGTCGATGGCCTGGTAGATCACCGAGTAGTACCGGATGTCCACGCCTTCGCGGTTGGCCAGCTCGGTCGCCTTGCCCTCGGCCCGGACGTTGAACCCGATGATGATCGCGTTCGACGCCGACGCCAGGTTGACGTTGGTCTCGGTGACGCCACCGACACCGCGGTCGATGACCCGCAGGCGCACCTCGTCGTCGATCTCGATACCGAGCAGCGCCTCCTCGAGGGCCTCGACGGTACCGGAGTTGTCGCCCTTGAGGATCAGGTTGAGCTCCGAAGTCTCCTTCAGCGCGGCATCCAGATCTTCCAGGCTGATCCGCTTGCGGCTGCGCGCGGCCAGTGCGTTGCGCTTGCGCGCATTGCGACGGTCGGCGATCTGGCGAGCGATCCGGTCCTCGTCGACGACGAGCAGGTTGTCACCGGCGCCCGGAACCGACGTGAAGCCGATGACCTGGACCGGCCGCGACGGCAGCGCCGCGACGACATCGTCGCCGTGCTCGTCGACCATGCGGCGGACGCGACCGTAGGCGTCGCCCGCCACGATCGAATCACCGACGCGCAGCGTGCCGCGCTGGATGAGCACGGTCGCCACCGGGCCTCGGCCGCGGTCGAGGTGCGCTTCGATGGCGACACCCTGTGCGTCCATGTCCGGGTTGGCTCGCAGATCCAGCGCCGCGTCCGCGGTCAGCAGGACCGCCTCGAGCAGTTGCTCGATATTGGTCCCCTGCTTGGCGGAGATGTCGACGAACATGGTGTCGCCACCGTATTCCTCGGCAACCAGGTTGTATTCGGTCAGCTGCTGCCGGATCTTGTCCGGGTTCGCGCCTTCCTTGTCGATCTTGTTGACCGCGACCACGATCGGCACATCGGCCGCCTGCGCGTGGTTGATGGCCTCCACCGTCTGCGGCATGACGCCGTCGTCGGCGGCGACCACCAGGATCGCGATATCGGTGGCCTTGGCACCACGGGCACGCATGGCGGTGAACGCCTCGTGACCCGGGGTGTCGATGAAGGTGATCAGCCGGTCGTTATCGCCCAGATGGGTGAGCACCTGGTAGGCGCCGATGTGCTGGGTGATGCCACCGGCCTCGCCCTCACGGACGTTGGCCTTACGGATCGTGTCGAGCAGTCGGGTTTTACCGTGGTCGACGTGACCCATCACGGTCACCACCGGCGGACGCTGTTCGAGGTCTTCCTCGCCGCCCTCGTCCTCACCGTAGGTCAGGTCGAACGATTCCAGCAGCTCGCGGTCCTCGTCCTCGGGGCTGACCACGTGCACGACGTAGTTCATCTCGCTGCCGAGCAGCTCGAGGGTCTCGTCGTTCACCGACTGGGTCGCGGTGACCATTTCACCGAGGTTGAACAGGGCTTGCACCAAGGCGGCCGGGTTCGCATCGATCTTCTCCGCGAAGTCCGACAGCGAAGCGCCGCGGGCGAGACGGATGATCTCGCCGTTACCGCGCGGCAGCCGCACGCCACCGATGGCGGGAGCTTGCATGCTTTCGTACTCGGCGCGCTTCGCCCGCTTCGACTTACGGCCACGACGTGGGGCACCACCGGGACGACCGAACGCACCGGCCGCACCACCACGGCCACCGGGACCACCCGGACGACCGCCGCCACCGCCACCGGGACGACCACGGAAACCACCGGCCGCGGGAGCACCGGCACCTGCACCGGGCGCACCCGTGCCACCGCCGCCACCACCGCCGCCGCGGTAGCCACCGCCACCGCCGCCACCACCGGGACGACCGCCGCCGCCACCCGGGCCACCACCCGGACGACCCGGACGACCTGCACCGGCGCCGCCGCCCGGACCCGGACGGGCCGAACGCGCGGGCATGGCACCCGGATTCGGGCGCGGCGGCATCGAGCCGGGGCTCGGACGCGGCCCACCGGGACGCGGCCCACCCTGACCGGGAGACGGACGCCGCTCGCCCTGGGTACCACCCGGACGGGGACCGCTCTGGGCCGGCCCCGGACGCGGTCCCTGGCCGGGACCCGGGCGAGGTCCACCCTGGCTGGGGGCTGGACGCGGCGCGGGACGCTCACGATCGGGCGCCGACGAGAAGGGGTTGTTGCCGACGCGCGGAGTTTTCGGCCCCGGCTTCGGGCCGGCTCCCGGACCACCGGGACGCGGACCACCGTGTGCCGGAGCACCGGGACGCTGCTGCTGACCCGGACGTGCGCCACCCGGAGTCGGGCGAGGGCCGCTCTGCGCCGGAGTGCTCGGCGCAGGGGAGGCCTTCGCGGCCGGAGCCGCCGGGGTCTCCTGGACCGGAGCGGTCTCCCTGGCGGCGGGCTTCGCCGGACCGGGACGTGCGGCCGGACCGGGACGCGCAGCGTCGGACGGACGCGCGGCCGGAGCCGCCGTCTCACGGGCGGCCGGAGCCGCCGGGGTCGCTGCCTGCGCGGGCGCAGGAGCGGGGGTACGTGGGCCCGGACGCGGACCGCCACCTGCGGCGGGCTTCGCGGACGGGGTGCTCGATGCGGGACCGGGCCGGGCCCCGGACTTCGCTGTGCCGTTGGTCGGCGCGGACTTCCCCGCCACCGACTCGCGCAGTCGACGCGCGACGGGTGCTTCCACCGTCGAGGACGCCGACTTCACGAACTCGCCCTGCTCCTTGAGCCTTGCGAGTAGTTCTTTGCTCGTGACACCGAGTTCTTTGGCCAACTCGTGCACGCGGGCCTTGCCTGCCACTGCTCTCCTCACTGAGAGGTCGAGCAGTGCCTCCGCCTAGGGGTGGCGGGCCCGCACGACCTCGGGTTATCTCCGATGGACGTTCATCGTTGGTGCTTCACGGTGTGCTCATGAGTGCTCGTGCCTGTTCTCGAGGTACTTCTCCAGGGCTGAGATATCCAGTTTTCCGGACACTCGTAGTGCTCTGCCGAATGCTCGGCGTCGTTCTGCGGTGCGCAAACAAACCGAAACGGGGTGCAGCCAGGCACCCCGTCCGGGAAGTCTGCGCCGCGGGTCGGGGACTATCGCAACAACCTCGGAACCGTCACCGGTTTCACAGTCCTGCGCCACGATCCGCAACAGATCGACGGCCAACTCGCGCTTTCGGCATCCGATGCACGTTCGCATCGGAGCTGTTCGACGTCGGTGCGCCGGGGTCAGCTCGGTGATGCGTTCGGGCAAAGAAACCGAAGGCTCGCGTTGAACCTGAGACCACTCTACCGCTGTCCCGCTCGGAACACCGAACCCCGCCCCTTCGGAAGTTACGAACATGTCATCCGGCGGGCTCGATTCGCGGGAATCGATCAACTCCGATGCGCCTCCGTCCGCACACTGCCGCTGCCCGCATCCGGGGTGGCATCGCTGCGGATATCGATCCGCCAACCGGTCAGACGGGCCGCCAACCTGGCGTTCTGCCCTTCCTTGCCGATGGCGAGCGAGAGCTGGAAGTCGGGGACGACCACGCGTGCGGCGCGGGCCTCGGGATCCACGATCGTGACCGAGACAACTTTCGACGGCGACAGCGCATTCCCGACGAAGGTCGCCGGATCATCGGCGTAATCGATGATGTCGATCTTCTCCCCCGCCAGTTCGCTCATCACGTTGCGCACGCGCTGACCCATCGGACCGATGCATGCGCCCTTGGCATTGACGCCGGGCACGGTGGTACGCACCGCGATCTTGGAGCGGTGTCCGGCCTCGCGGGCGACCGCGACGATCTCCACCGAACCGTCGGCGATCTCGGGCACCTCGAGCGCGAACAGTCGGCGCACCAGATTCGGATGGGTGCGCGAAAGGGTGATCTGCGGGCCGCGCGGGCCGCGGGAGACACCGACGACGTAGCACTTGATCCGGTCGCCGTGCTCATAGCTCTCGCCGGGCACCTGCTCGGCGGGCGGGATCAGTCCCTCGGTGCCGTGCAGTTCGCTGCCGATCCGCACCACGACGGTGCCGCGGGCATTGGCGCGGGCATCGCGCTGCACCACACCGCCGACGATGTCGCCCTCATGGGTGGAGAATTCGCCGAAGGACTTCTCGTTCTCGGCATCGCGCAGCCGCTGCAGCACCACCTGGCGCGCGGTGGTCGCCGCGATCCGGCCGAAACCCTCTGGTGTGTCGTCCCATTCGGAGATCACGTTGCCGTCGGCGTCGAGTTCGCGCGCCATCACCCGGACCACGCCGGTCTTCTGGTTGATATCGATGCGAGCGTTGGGCTGGTGGCCTTCGGTGTGGCGGTAGGCCGTGAGTAGTGCCGACTCGATCGCGGAGATCACGGTCTCGATCGAGATCCCTTTATCGGCGACAATCGCGCGCAGGGCTTCGATTTCGATGTTCATTCCACGATCCCTTCGGTCGGCGAATCGGACGCTGTGTTGTTTCGAGCGACCTGCGAGTGGTCGCCGGCGGCTACAGATCCTGTCGGTTCATTCGGTACATCGGTTGTTCCTCGGACATCGGCGGTGGGGTCCACCGCTTCCTCTTGCCCCGGCCGCGGACGGCCGGGCGCGACTCCGCCCGCGAGTTCCAGTTCCCGCGCGCCGGGCGGGTTGAATTCCACCTGGACGACGGCCTCGGCGATGTCGGCCAGCGGAATCGTCACTCGGTGCGGCTTGTTCTTCCCGCCGAGCACCAGCGCCACCGTGTCATCGGCGAGAACACCGACCCTGGCCTCGAACTTGTCCGATGACTTCGGATCCGGCGACGACGCCCCGGTGCGTAGCTTGATCCGTACCTTGCGTCCTTGGGCGCGGCGCCAGTGGCGGTCGGCGGTGAGCGGGCGGTCGATGCCGGGGCTGGTCACTTCGAGCAGATAGGGCGTCTCGCCGAAATCGCCCGCATTGTCGAGGGCCTCGGAGAGTTCCGTACTGAGTCCGGCAATGGCATCGAGATCGGAAGCGGCATCGCTGTCGACGATGACCTGCACCCGAGCCTGGGCATCCACATGCTTGCCCGCCGTCGAGATCTCGACACCCTCGAGGTCGAATCCTCGGCGCTCGACGAGCCCAGCAACGAGCTGGCTCACCCTTTCCTCGGTCGGCATGGGCATGTGGGGCGGCTCCTGGTTCAGTTGTCAGACGGCTGATCTTTTCGAGCGACCTGCAAGCAGTCGCTAGCTGGCCCTTTCGAGCGACCTGCAAGCAGTCGCTACGGAAAAAAATTTCTCTACCGGAGATCTAGCGTAACGCGCCTCGAGAGTGTAATGGACCAGCGGCCTCGAGCAAGTTTCCTGGCCACGCGGTCGCAATACAGCGCGCCGGGCCTCGCACCGACCGCACGGTAGGCGCTCGGTCGGCCGTGCCGCGCGAATCTGGCACGATGGTGCCGTGCCAATCCGCCTCCCCGCCCCGCCGCGCGCCGGGTGCACTTCCGGCATCCCCGTCGACCGGCATCAATCCCAGCACAGCAGCGCCGGTGTCGGGCGCATCGGCATCGTCGACCGCCGCACCGCGTTGCGGCTGGCCGGCGGCACGACCGTGGGTGTGCTAGCCGTCGGCGCGGTGGCCGGATGTACGGATAAGACGGTGTATCAGCCCGATCCGCTTGCCGCACAAGAGAACCTGGCGCGCGCCGACGCAGCGGCCGCGACGGCGGCGATCGCGGTGACGCCGCAGCGGCATGCCGCATTGACCGCGATCGCGGACGAACGCACCGCACACGCGGATGCGCTGCGTGCCGAAATCAACCGTGTGATCGGCGTTTACGGTGACGGCACCACCCCGACGCACCGTACCCGCGAAGTCTCCCCGCCCCCTTCCGGTACTTCCCCCGCGGCATCGGGCGGCGGATCCGGATCACCCACCACGCCGCCGAGCATCGACGAGTTGCGCACTCGGCTGGCCAAGTCGCAGCAGTCAGCGGGTGATCTCGCCCGCACCCAATCCGGTTATCGGGCAGGGCTATTGGCCTCGATCAGCGCGTCGTGTGCGGCGCAGGCGGGGGTGTTGCTGGCATGAGTCGTGCCGCCTCGACCTACCTCGCACGCCACGCCGTACGCACCACTCAACTGATCCGGACAGGGATGCGCACATGACCGAAGCCGAACGTCAAGCCCTGCTCGACGCGTTGCGCGCCGAATACGCGGCGGTGTACGCCTACGGTGTGATCGCGGCCTACGCCTCCGCCGAGCGAGTCCGCTTGGTCGCGCAGGACACCGCAGCCCACCGTGCCCGCCGCGACACCACCATCGATGCGTTGAAGGCGGCCGGAGTCGCCGTGCCGCCGCCGGACGCCGCCTACACCACGCCGTTCCCGGTGAACGATCCGATTCCGGCGGCGAATTTGGCCGTCACGGTGGAAACCGATACCGCCGTAGCCTGGCGCGCGGTCGTCGAGAACGGCAGCTCCGAATCCATCCGCCGGACGGGTGTCGACGCCCTCACCGAATGCGCGCTGCGCCTGGCCACCTGGCAAGCCATCCTCGGCGCCAACCCACCCACCGTGGCTTTCCCGGGCAAGACCTAACCGCCCTCCGCGCACCTTTTCGCCCGCCGCGCACGGATTCGTCAGCGAATCCGTGCGCGGCGCCAATCCGTGCGCGGCGCCAATCCGTGCGCGGCGCCAATCCGTGCGCGGCGCCAATCCGTGCGCGGCGCCAATCCGTGCGCGGCGCCAATCCGTGCGCGGCGCCAATCCGTGCGCGGCGCCAATCCGTGCGCGGCGCCAATCCGTGCGCGGCGCCAATCCGTGCGCGGCGCCAATCCGTGCACAGCACACCAACCCATGCACGGCACACCAACCCATGCACGGCACACCAACCCATGCACGGCACAGGTGGCCAGTGCGCGGGTGGGCGGCCAGTGCGGTCGCGACTACGGGCGCATTTCGTAGGCGCTGTCGTAGGCGGCGACTTCGGCCCAGACGCGGTCGAAGCGGGGACGGTCGGTGACCGGCGGGCGCAGGGCGGATGCGGCCCAGGCCTGCTGGTCGGGGGTGGCGGAGGGCTTGCCGTAGAGGGTGGTGGCGTGGCCGTTGAAGTCGCGGATCTGGAAGTCGAAGATCTGCTCGATGATGTCGCGGTCCAAGCCGGTGACAGCGGCCTGCTCCAGGATCAGCTGGCCGTAGACCACCAGGGAGAACAGGTGGCCGATGGTCAGCATGAAGTCGAGGTCCTTCTGCTGATCGGCATCGGGTGCTGCCGTGGTCAGCAGGGTGCGCAGGGCCTGGGCCTGCTCGTAGAAGCGCGCGACATTCGGCAGATCGGCGTGCTTTTCGTACACCGGAGTCCAGTCGGCGAACTGCACCTTGCCCGCGCCACGAGCGGGGCCCTGCCGGAAGAAGAACTCGTCGTCGGCGGCATCGACACGGGTGCCGATCTCCGGGTAGTCCTTCGGGTTGAACAGGTAGTTCGGCATGAACTTCAGGATCTGGCCGACATTGACGTGCACCGTGCCCTCGAGCCGGGGCAACGTGCCGATATAGCGGGCGACCTGCGCGAAGTAGGTATTCTTCTCGAACCCCTTGGCGGCGAGCACATCCAGCAGCAGCGTCATGACGGTCTCGCCCTCGGAGGTCACCTTGGACTTGGTCATCGGGTTGAACAGCAGGTAGCGGCGGTCCTCCAGGCCGGCGCTGCGGAAATAGTCGACGGCGCGGTCGCTGAACAGCTTCATCGCGACGATGCGCGCGTACGCATCCACGAAATTCGTTCGCACATGCGGGAATTCGGTGACGGCCCGGCCGTAGAGGATGCGGTTGTTGGAGTGCGTGATGGCCTCGTAGAACGAGTGCTCGACCATGCCGATGCTGCCGTGGCACAGGTTGAACTTGCCGACATTGACGGTGTTGAGCGCGGCGGAGAAGGCCTCGGGACCGGTGGACAGGATGTCGGCGGCGGTCACCGGGTAGTCGTGCAGCGCGAAGGTGCTGACATACAGCTGACCGTGGATGACGTTGTCGATGAGCTCGTAGTTGTCGTGGCGGCTGTCCGCGGCGAACCACACATAGCCGTCCGCGCCCTCGATATCGGCGCGGCGGGAGAACACCGACACCATCGATGCGACATTGCCATTGCCGATGTAGTACTTGACGCCATTGGCGCGGAACAGGATGCCGGCCTCGGCATCGGCACTGCCCGGCTCGGTCGGCGTCAGGATCAGGTCGGTGTTGTAGATGTCGGCACCGTGATCGCGCTCGGACAGACCGAATGCCATCACCTGGCCGTCGGCGAGATCGGCGGCCGCGCGCTTCTTGGCGTCCTCGTTATCGCTCTGCCAGATCGGGCCGAGGCCGAGGATGGTGACCTGCTCGGCGTACCAGTACGCGAGACCGTAGAAGCCGAAGATCTCCGACAGCGCCGCATTGCGCGCACCGTCCCACCGCCGGTTCGCGTCACCGTCGGCGTAGGCGGCCGGGGTCAGGAAGGTCGCGAACAGGCGCTCCTTCTTGACGAACTCGAGGAAGTCCGACACCCACACCGCATCCGCGTCATCGGCCAGCAGTTGCCGCTTGCCCCGCGACTCGAACCACTCGATGGTGGCCTTGAGCAGCCGCCGCGTCTCGGCGTCGAACTGCTTCGGGTCATAGCTGGTGGGGTTGAACAACAACGCGTCGATGCTCGTCATGCCGCTAACTTACCAGCGGGTAACAGCAGTAAGAAGCGGGTCCGGGATTACCGCGCGCCACGAATCGTGCCTACGGAACCGTAGGTCCGGACGAATGCGAGAAGCCCGGTCGACCGAGCTCGGTCGACCGGGCTTCCCTACCGGTTGTCGAAGGCAGACCTACCGCCCGCCGCGGACCTGCGCGAGCACCGATTCGACCACCGAATCGGCCGGGACCTCGGTGGATTCGCCGGTGAAGCGGTCGCGGATCTCGACCTTGCCCTCGGCCCAGCCGCGGCCGACGACCACGACCAGCGGAACGCCGATCAGCTCGGAATCCTTGAACTTCACACCGGGCGAGGCCTTGCGGTCGTCCAGGACGACATCGAGTCCGGCCGTATCCAGCAGCGCCGCAACCTGTTCGCCGCCCTCGCGCGAGGAGTCGTCCTTGTTCGCGATCACCACGTGCACGTCGAACGGCGCGACCTCGCGCGGCCAGCGCAGCCCCTTCTCGTCATGCTGCTGTTCGGCGATCACCGCGACCATGCGGGAGACGCCGACGCCGTAGGAGCCCATGGTGAGCCGCACCGGCTTGCCGTTCTCGCCGAGCACATCGACCTCGAACGCGTCGGTGTACTTGTTGCCGAGCTGGAAGATGTGGCCGATCTCGATCCCGCGCGCGGACACCAGGACGCCGCGCCCGTCGGGCGAGGGATCGCCGTCACGCACCTCGGCGGCCTCGATGATGCCGTCAGGGGTGAAATCGCGGCCCGCGACCAAGCCGACGACGTGCTTGCCCGGCTCGTCGGCGCCGGTGATCCAGCTGGTTCCGGTGCCGATGCGCGGGTCGACGAGATAGCGAACACCGTTGGCCTGCAATGCCTTCGGGCCGATGTAGCCCTTGACCAGGAACGGGTTGGCGGCGAAATCGGCCTCGGTGAGCAGTTCCACCTCGGCGGGTTCGACCGCGGCGCCGAGGCGCTTGTCGTCGATCTCACGATCGCCCGGAATGCCGATGCCGAGTAGTTCGGTCTTGCCATCCGGGTGGCGCAGCTTGACCATGATGTTCTTCAGGGTGTCGGCCGCGGTGACCGGTTGCGCGGAAAAGCCCGCACCGTTCGCCCAATCCACCAGCGTCGCGATGGTCGGGGTGTTCGGGGTGTCGTGTACGACGGCGGCGGGCAGGCCCTCGATGGGTTGCGGTTCGGCAGCGGGCGTGACCACCGCTTCCACATTCGCGGCGTAGCCGGATTCGCGGCACACCACGTAGGTGTCCTCGCCGACCGGGCTGTCCGCGAGGAATTCCTCCGACGCGCTGCCGCCCATCGCACCCGAGGTGGCCGCGACGATGACGTACTTGACCATGAGCCGGTTGAAAATGCGCTGGTAGGCCTCGCGATGCGCGTTGTAGCTGGCCTTCAGTCCGTCCTCGTCGAGATCGAAGGAATAGGAGTCCTTCATGACGAATTCGCGGCCGCGCAGAATGCCCGCGCGAGGCCGCTCCTCGTCGCGGTATTTGGTCTGGATCTGGTAGAGCGTGACCGGAAGATCCTTGTACGAGCTGTATTCACCCTTCACCGTGAGCGCGAACAGCTCCTCGTGCGTAGGCCCCAGCAGATAGTCCGCACCCTTGCGGTCCTGCAGCCGGAACAGTCCGTCGCCGTATTCGGTCCACCGGTTGGTGGTCTCGTACGGTTCGCGCGGCAGCAGCGCGGGCAGCGAGATCTCCTGTGCGCCGATGGCGTTCATCTCCTCCCGCACAACCTGCTCGACCCGCCGCAGCACCCGCAGGCCCAGCGGCAGCCACGAGTACACGCCCGGGGCGATGCGCCGCACATATCCGGCGCGGACGAGGAGTTTGTGACTGGGCACCTCGGCGTCGGCGGGATCGTCGCGCAGGGTACGCAGGAACAGGTGGGAGAGGCGGGTGATCACGGAACGACAGGGTAGTCGCTGGCCCGACGATGTCTGCAACGCATTGGCCCATTTCGGCATGAGCGGGGGCTCTCCGTGGTTACGCAAGCTACCGCCTCCGAGCCCTGACCGCTCACGACTCCACCTCGCTGGCGCTCGGCTCCGCCGTGCGCGATTGCGCGCTGTGTTGATGGTTCACTCGCTGACGCTCGCTCACGCGGTACCCTATCCACTCGTGCTGGTGCTGCTGCCCCCTTCCGAAACCAAGTCCGATGGCGGAACCGATGTGCCGCTGGAGCTGGAGTCGCTGGCGATGCCGCAGCTCACGGCGGTGCGCGACCGGCTCATCGACGAGGTCGTCAAGCTGGCCGCCGACCCAGACGCTTCGCGCGCGGTGCTCGGCCTCGGCAAGGGGGCTGATACCGAGATCGCGCGCAATGCGACGCTGCGCACGTCAGCCACCCGGCCCGCACTCGAGCGCTACACCGGCGTGCTCTACGACGCCCTCGATGCCCGCTCCTTCACCAAGGTCCAACGCGCCAAGGCCTATGCCCGCCTCGGCATCGGCTCCGCCCTGTTCGGCGCCGTCCGCGCCGATGACCTCATCCCCGCCTACCGACTGTCCGGCGGTGCCAAACTTCCCGGCCTCTCGACGCTTTCCGCCATCTGGCGTGATGTCCTGCCCGACGCGCTGGTCGCCGAGGCCTCCGGTGAACTCGTCATCGACCTGCGCTCGGGCACCTACCAGCAGCTCGGCCGCATCCCAGACGCCATCACCGCCAATGTGCTCACCGAACATCCAGACGGCTCACGAACCGTGGTGAGCCACTTCAACAAACACCACAAGGGTTTACTCGCCCGCGCCCTCGTCCTCACCCGTGCCGACCCCACCGACATCCGCGCCGTAGCCCGCATCGCCACCAAATCCGGCCTCCGCGCCGAAATAGCCTCCCCCACCGAACTCCTCATCATCACCAGCTGAGGTACGACGGCACATGACCAGTGCACCTCTCACAGAGATCGCATCTTGCGTGCGGCGCACACTAGCCCTGTGCGAGCACTCCACTCGCTCACCTACGCTCGCCGGGCGCGCAAGGGGTGAGGTCCTGGATCGACCGTATCGATGCTGCGGCATGCCTCAACGGCATCACCTGCAACCGACGTGCGGCTGCACATGACCAGTGCACGCCGCACAGAGGTCGCAACTTGCGTGCGGCGCACACTAGCCCTGTGCGAGCACTCCACTCGCTCACCTACGCTCGCCGGGCGCGCAAGGGGTGAGGTCCTGGATCGACCGTATCGATGCTGCGGCATGGCTCAACGGCATCACCTGCAACCGAACCGCAGCTGCACATGACCAGTGCACGCCGCACAGAGGTCGCAACATATGTGCGACGCACACTAGCTCTGTGCGCGCACTCCACTCGCTTACCTACGCCCGCCGGGCGAAGGGTGAGGGTCCGCTAGCACTGGATCGCCCGCAAAGACGCTGCGGCCGCGTCAACGGCATCACCTGCAACCGAACCGCAGCTGCACATGACCAGTGCACGCCGCACAGAGGTCGCAACATATGTGCGGCGCGCACTGGCTCGGTGCGCGCACTCCACTCGCTCAGAGGGAGCGCCGGCCGCCCGCCTGCACTGCGGAACTCAAACTCGCCGCCACCGCCACCAACATCCTGCGCTACCTCATCCACCAAGCCACCGCACCAGCCACCTGATCGTGGTCGGCGGGCCGATGGCCCGCGACCACGATCACCACACCAACCAACACGACCAGCACCCACAATTCGGCAACAGGCTCCGCAACTTGTGTGCGGCATGCACTGGCTCGGTGCGAGCAATTCACTTCGGACGTCGGTGAGTTGCGGCTGGGCATTCGTGGTCGGCGGGGTGCCAGGTGCCGGATCTAGGAGTGCGGTGGGCGAAGGCGGCGGCTCGGGTCAGGCGGGTCAGCAAACGGTCGGGGGTGTCCAGGTCGGGCCAGGTCCAGCGGACGACGGCCCAGCCGAGGACACGCAGAGCGTCCTCGCGGAGCTTCTCGGCGACCACTGTGGATTCCGGTGATCCGTGCCGGAAGTTCCTGCGGTACCTGACCATTCCATCGAATTCGCCGATGACGCCCAGTGTCGGGAACAAGAAGTCGACCCGAGCGACGAATCCGCCGTCGCTGTCCAGGACGGTCGACTGCAGCTCCGGTACGGGCAGTCCGGCGGTGCGCAGAACGACTCGACTGCGCGATTCGCCGGGACTCTCGGCGCGACCGTCGAGGAAGTCGACGACTCGGCGCGCGGCCGGGCAGCCCGGCCAGCCGTTCGCCCGCACCAGCTGTTCTGCCAGTTCGGCACGGCCGGTGCGCCCGAGGCGCAGTGCGGCATCACCCACGACGACAGCTTGTTCGAAGGGCACGGTTCTGGCGAGGTCGACGATCGTGCGCCCTACTGTCGTGACCCGCAGATCGCCGATCTGCACCACCTCGTCCGACTCGATGGACGCGGCGTGCATCATGACCCGCCTACCCGTGCGCGCCCCGGTTCTTCGATTGCGGGTCAAGTGAGCCCGCGCCAACGGAATCGACCACACCGGCAGACCGTGCACGACAGCCGCAGAGACATGACTGACGACGGCAGCTGAGCTGGAGCCGGCGGCGACAGCACCGGTCAGCACCAGATGCCGTTGTGCAGTACTCATTTCGCCGATATCGACTGCGCTCACGTACTGCCCCCGACACACCCGCTGCCAAGGTCGCCTGCTCAGCTCACGTCCGGTGAATCCTGCTTCCAGCGCAGTCCGCCGAGAAATAGTTCGAGGTACGTCCACTCCCCGATGTTCTCGACCAACCCCATCCAGCCGAAAGCCCCAATCCACGGATTGTGGACAACTCGCGCCCTGTGCATAACTCCATGCCACACAGACCATCTGAGCCGCCACCTACGACCTACCAGGCTCCAGTGAGCACCATCCTGCGATGCCCCAGCCCACAATGGGCGCGAGGTCGTGACATACAGATGGCGCATATCCGGTGAGCGCCGCGCACGAGTTGCAACTTGTGCGCGGCGCTCACCGGATATGCGCCACGTCGGTGGGTGCGCATTCGGCGCGGTGCTGTCCTGCGATTTCAGCGCTGGGCGGCCGCGAGGGCGGTGCGGATCTTTTCGGCGGGGGCGGAAGTGGCGGGGTGCTCCCAGAAGGGGAGGGCTTCGGCGTAGGGGTCGCCGTAGACGGGGGTATTCACCTGCGAGCGCCAGCTCTCGTTCAGGGCGCCGGCGTCGACTATGTCGTAGCCGAGGGTGTCGAGTAGTTCGGCGACAGCCTTTTTCGCGTCGGCGTCGTCGCCTGCGATGGGGAGGGCCGAGCGGTCGGGCGAGTCGGCGACGCGGGCGAGGGCGGCCAGGTGGGGGTAGAAGATGTTGTTGAACGCTTTGACGACCTTCGAGGTCGGCAGGTGGCGTTGCAGCAGCTCACTGCTGGTGGTGGTGCCGTCCTCGAGTTCGGGGAAGGTGCCGTCGCGGTCCGGGTAGTAGTTGTTGGTGTCGATGACGACCTTGCCTGCCAGCGGCTGCACCGGGACCTGCCGGTAGTTCTTCAACGGCACCGTGACCACGACGATGTCACCGGCCGCGGCCGCCTCCGCGGCGGTGGCGGCGCGCGCCCGCGGCCCGAGCTCGGCCACCAGCTCCGCCAGCGTTTCCGGGCCACGTGAATTACTGACCACGACATCGAGTCCGGCCGCGACGGCCAACCGCGCCAGCGTGCCGCCGATATTCCCGCTACCGATCAATCCAAGCGTTGTCATGCCCCACCCAACCGAGGCGGCGTCGCGAATGTTCCCGCACCCGCCCCTAGCAGCAGATGTCGATCACAACGTTCGGCTGATCCGCCAGGAGAGTCGGCATACGAGTCAACAGAGCCGTCGCCCCGGTCCGCACCACCTCGACAGCGACAACCGCGATCGCCTCGGTCGGCGGTGGTCGGATCTGGTGGTGAAGCCGGGTGCGGAAGGCGCGCAAGACGAGTTCGCTGGACGGAGCGGCTGCGCATCAGTGCAATGCGAGATCGCCTGTGCCCCACCTCATCGCAGCCGATGATCAATGGCGTACCACCGCCGATGCGACTCACGATAGCGACGCGCCAGATCGACACCCCCGGTCCCTGCAACCAGCGCTCCCCGACCACATCGATGCGTTTGTGTCGTTCGGCCCGCGAAACTCGCCGCGTGCGGGCGAAGCGCAAGAGCGCAAACTCGAACTGAAGGTAAGCCTGAAGACACGGTGACAGTGCGGGTTCGAATCCCGCCCCGGGCACGGGCCCGGATAGCCCAAGCGGTAGAGGCAGCCGGAATCTCAGACTCTCGCTCCAGATTGAGTATTCGCCGCCGAACACCCGATCACGAGGAAGGACACAATCGCGACGAGATACGGGTTCAAATCCTGTTCTTCCAGCCACAATGGAAGATGGTCTAATCGTATGACACGTCGTATCAGATTGATCCGATCCCGCCGACCCGGTGCGCGAATTCGGGTGGCACCAAGGAACAGGTCAGAGTGTGTGCTCGTCGGCGAGCACCAGTGCACGGTCGAGAATGTCCAAACCTTCCTTGGCCTCGGCCTCGTCGATGATGCACGGCGGAACCACATGCAGTCGGTTGAAGTTGACGAACAGCAGCAGGCCCGCCGCCTTGGCCGCGGCAACCGTTTCGTTCATGGCCGCGCTGGTCCCCCCATAGGGCGCCAGCGGCGCACGAGTTCGCTTGTCCTGCACCAGTTCCAGTGCCCAGAACACACCCGCCCCGCGCACATCACCGATGCTGGGGTGGCGTTCGGCAAGTTCGCGCAGGCCGGGTCCGAGGACACGGATGCCGATATCGGCGGCGTTCTCCACGATGCGCTCGTCCCGCATCGCGTTGATGGTCGCGACCGCCGCGGCCGTAGCCAACGGATGGCCTGAATAGGTCAGCCCGCCAGGGTACGGACGATCATCGAAGGTCGCCGCGATGGCGGGACTGATCGCGACACCGCCGAGCGGCACATAACCGGAGTTCACCCCTTTGGCGAAGGTCAGCAGGTCGGGGACGACGTCCTCGAAATGCTCTATGGCGAACCACTTTCCGGTGCGCCCGAACCCCGACATCACCTCATCGGCGATGAAGACGATGCCGTATTTGTCGCACAGCGCCCGGACACCCACCATATACCCGGGCGGCGGAACCATGATTCCCGCTGTGCCGGGGATGGATTCGAGCACTATGGCGGCAATCGTGTCCGGTCCCTCGAACACAATTGTCTGTTCGAGATGCGCCAAAGCCCTTTCGGCTTCCTCGGTTTCGGTGCTCGCATGGAATTGCGAGCGATACAGGAACGGACCGAAGAAATGGACGACGCCGCTGTTGCCGTGGTCGTTGGGCCAGCGCCGCGGGTCGCCGGTGAGATTGATCGCGGTCTCGGTGCCGCCGTGGTAGGACCGGTAGCGCGAAAGCACCTTGTAGCGGCCGGTATGCAGACGCGCCAGCCGGACCGCGTGTTCTACAGCATCGGCGCCGCCATTGGTGAAGAAGATCTTGTCGAGTTCGCCCGGGGTTCGCTCGGCGATCAGCCGGGCGGCCTCGGAGCGAGCATCGTTGACGTGCTGCGGTGCGACGGTGCACAGCTTTGCGGCCTGTTCCTGCACCGCGGCAACGACTTTCGGATGCTGGTGACCGATATTGGTGTTCACCATCTGCGACGAGAAATCGAGCAGCCGATTACCGTCGGCGTCCCATAGGTAGCAGCCCTGGGCGGCCGTAATGGTCATCGGCGTCCGGTGCGCCTGCGCGGACCACGAGTGGAATACATGGCGGCGGTCGAGCTCGTAGGCGCGGTCGGCGGCCTGCCGGGCGAGTTCGGGTGCCGATCCATTCGGGAGGGTCATCGAATTCTCCTGCGTAGCTACTTGTTCTGCGGGAATCCGAGCTCGAGACCGCCGTGGCTCGGATCGAGCCAACGCGTCGTGACGGCCTTACCGCGGGTGAAGAAATGCACGCCCTCGATGCCGTGTGCATGGGAATCGCCGAACAGCGAATTCTTCCAGCCGCCGAAGCTGTAGTAGGCCATCGGAACCGGGATCGGCACATTGATGCCGACCATGCCGACCTCCACCTCATTGTGGAAGCGCCGGGCCGCACCACCGTCATTTGTGAAGATGGCGGTCCCGTTGCCATAGGGATTGTCGTTGACCAGTGCCAGCGCCTCGTCGTAGCCGTCGACGCGCACGACCGACAGGACCGGGCCGAAGATTTCGTCGGTATAGACGCTCATCTCGGTGCCCACATGATCGAGAATCGTCGGGCCGAGCCAGAATCCATCCGCTTCACCATCGGCTTCGACGCCGCGGCCGTCGAGAACGACACTGGCACCGGCGGATTCGCCCGCATCGATATAAGCGGCGACGCGATCGCGATGCTCGCGGGTCACCAGCGGACCCATATCGGTATCGCGGGTGCCGTCACCGGTCTTGATGGTCTTCGCGCGCTCGGCGATCTTGGCGACCAGTTCGTCGCCGACCGCACCGACCGCCAGCACCACACTGATCGCCATGCAGCGCTCTCCGGCGGAACCGAATCCGGCATTCACCGCGGCATCGGCGGCCAGATCCAGATCGGCATCGGGCAGCACCACCATGTGGTTCTTCGCGCCGCCGAGCGCCTGCACGCGCTTACCGGCGGCGGTGCCGCGCTGGTAGACGTACTTCGCGACGGGTGTGGAGCCGACGAACGAGACGGCCTTGATATGCGGGTTGTCGAGCAGTTCGTCGACCGCGACCTTATCGCCCTGCAGCACATTGAAAACCCCGGCGGGCAAACCGGCTTCGTGCCACAGCTCGGCCAGCCACAGCGATGATGACGGATCCTTCTCGCTCGGCTTGAGCACCACGGTATTCCCGGCGGCGATCGCGATCGGGAAGAACCACATCGGCACCATCGCCGGAAAGTTGAACGGTGATATCACCGCGACCGGGCCCAGCGGCTGGCGGATCGAGAAGATGTCCACCTTCGTCGAGGCGTTCTCGGTGAAGCCACCCTTGATCAAATGCGGTACACCACAGGCGAATTCGACCACTTCGAGACCGCGGTTCACTTCGCCGAGCGCATCGGAGTGCACCTTGCCGTGTTCGGCGGTGATCAGCTTGGCGAGTTCTTCCTTACGCTCGTTGAGCAGTTCGCGGAACCGGAACAGGATCTGTGTGCGTCGCGCCAGCGAGGTGTCGCGCCATTCCGGGAACGTCGCCGTCGCCGATGCGATCACCGCCCTGGCATCCTCGACACCGGCCAGCGCTACCTGCCCGGTCACCACCCCGGTCGCCGGATTCGTCACCGGCGCGGTCGCCGAGCTCGTGCCCGCGAAGGGTTTGCCGTCGAGCCAGTGCGCGATTGTCTGCATATCTCCTCGATTCGATCCCGAACTCCGGATGGTGTCGTGGTTTCGACTCTGCACCATCGATGCCCGATTTCGGCCCGACGTTCTGTATGCGATTTCGGATTTCCTATTACGATTTGTAGGATGCTGCTTTCTGTCGCCGATGTGCTGGCAATGCCGGTTGTGCGGGCGGGCGAGCCAGCGGTCGTCGGTGCGGCGGCGCTGGATCGGCCGGTGCGGTGGGTGCACGTCAGCGATCTGCCGGAGGTCGCCGAATTGCTGGTCGGCGGCGAGCTGATGCTGACTACGGGCTTGGCATTGACCGGCAGCGACGAGTCGACGGTCACGTATCTGAATTCGCTGGCCGCCGCGGGGGTCGCCGGACTGGTCATCGAGCTCGGCGAGGCCGTGCCGCGATTATCGCCGATCGTCGCCGAGACCGCCGACGCCCTCGGACTCCCGGTCATCGCGCTGCATCGCGTCACCCGCTTCGTGGAGATCACCGAGGCGGTGCACCGGGTGATCGTGGCCGACCAGTACGCCGAACTCGAATTCGCGCGTACCGTGCACGAGACGTTCACCGAGCTCAGCGTGCGCCGCGCCGCGCTGGCCGAAATCGTCGAGACGGCCGCGGACATGCTCGATTCCTCGGTCGTACTGGAAGATCTGGCACACCGGGTGCTGGCGCTGACCGCCCGGCACACCAGCACCTCGGCGATTCTGGAGAACTGGGAGACCACCTCGCGACTGCTGCCCGAGGGCTGGGATGTGGTGCAGGTCGGCCCGCATACCCAGCGCTGGGGTCGGTTGATCCTGCGTTCGAGCGGCCTGGCGACGCCGCGCGCCCGCATGGTGCTCGAGCGTGCCGCACAGACGCTGACGCTGCATCGGATGATCGATAAGGATCGCTTCGGCCTGCATCGCCAAGCGCAGACCGGACTCATCGACGATATGGTCAACGGTCGCGTCCTCGACGAACGCGATGCGCAGGCCAGGGCGGCCGCATTGGGCCTGTTGACCCGCCGCGCGCACTACGTTCCGCTCGCGATCGACGTTGCCGCCCTTGCCGAATCCGATCAGGTCGCCAGGCAGCGCCGCAGCGCGGGCGTGCTCGACGCGGTCACCCACGGTCTCGGACTGTCGAAGGCCACCGCATTGACCGCGGCCGAGCACGGCGACCGCGTCGGCATGGTGCTCGCGATCCCGCGCAGCGCCGATCTCGATGACACGCTCCGCACCGTGTGCTCGGCGATCATCGCCGAGGTGCGGCGGGTGGAGGGGGTGCGGCGTGTGGTCATAGGCGTTGGCGCGCAAGCGGATTCACTGCTCGACACCGCACGCGAATTGGCGCAGGCGGCGCACATCGCCGAAATCGCGTTATCGCTGGACGCGGCATCCGATCGGCCGCGACCGTTCTATCGCAGCGGCGATATCCGGTTGCGCGGACTGCTCTCGCTGATCCGCGATGAACCCGGCGTGCAGAGCTTCGCCGAAACGGAGCTGAGTGCGTTGCTGCGCTACGACATTCGGCATGCGGCCGATCTGACCCGCACGTTGCGACAGTTTCTCGACGTCGCGGGCAATAAGACCGAACTCGCCAAGCGGCTCAATATCAGCAGACCGACCCTCTACGACCGGCTCGCCCGCATCGAGCGGATTCTCGACGTCGACCTCGAGGACGGGGAATCCCGGACCTCACTGCATACCGCACTGCTCATTCGCGATCTGACCGCCGACTCGAACTCCAGGACCGACAGGTGATTTCGACCGGATCGGGAATGTTCTGGAGTCGGCAATCGTTTCCTCGACGCATGACAGCTGTGCTCTCCGAGGAATTGAAGAAGTACCTGGACGAGTCGAAGGTCTTCGCGACCGCGGCGACGATCGGACCGAACGGGCAACCCCATTTGACCGTCATCTGGCTCGAGCGTGATGGCGACGATCTGCTGTTCTCCACGACGGTGGATCGGCAGCAGGGCAAGAATCTCGCCCGTGATCCGCGGATCACGGTGATGATCAATCCGCCGGATAATCCGTACGCGTACGCGGAGATTCGCGGCACCGCCACGATCACCCCCGATCCCGACAAGACGCTGCCGGACAAGCTGTCGCACCACTACACCGGGCTGCCGTACGTCGAATTCAACCCCGCCTCCGTCAATGACGGACCCCGGGTAATCGTGCGGGTGACCCCGCGCAAGGTCGCCGGTCGACTGTGAGCTCACGGCCGGGCGGGGCTCAACTCTGCCCGGCCTCTTCCCTTGCGTGCTGCGCTTGACCGACCTCGGCCGCGGTGTAGCGCAATGTCAGTGCCACCAGCCCCACCAGCAGTGCGCCGAAGGCGGTGACGAAAAGCACCAGCGTGTAACCACTTCCGAGCGCATCCAGCTCCGCGGGCGTCATACCGGCTGGCTTACCCGTTCGCCCGCCGAGCGACACCGTGCGGGATGCGGCGACCGGCGCGAGCAGACCGATCGCGACGGGTGTGCCGAGGTTCATGAACATCTGGCCGACCGCGGTCAGCGGGCCGATATTCTTCGGCGCGACACCAACCAATACGCACAGCGGGACGATCACCACGGCCATACCGATGCCGAATCCGATCATGATGAACAGCCCCACCAGGGTCGGCCAGTACGGTACGCCCCGTTCGAGCGTCGAGCCGAACAGCAGTCCGACGACGAGAATCGCCGCGGCACCGCTCAACAGCCAGCGCGGCGCGACCGTCATCGCCAGTTGCGAAGCCGTGGCGGTGCCCATACCAGCGCCGATGGTGAACGGGATGAATGCGACCCCGGCGACCAGCGGGCTGTAGCCGACGACATTCTGCACGAACAATCCCGCGAAATAGGTTGTCGCGGCCAGCACTCCGCTGGCCAGGAAGATAGCGCCGAAGGTGGCGACCCGATCGCGCTTATCGAATAGCGACCAGGGCAGCAGCGGGTTGTCCACCCAGCGTTCAGCTAGCACGAAGACGACCAACAACACCAGACCGGCGGCAATCGAACCGATGATGACCGGACTGTCCCAGCCGAATTCGGGCGCTTCGGTCGCGCCGAACACCAGGGACGCGACGGCGAGGGTGCCGAGTACGGCCCCGCGCACGTCCAGGGGTAGTCGGTGGGGAGTGGTGTCGCGCAGCCGCAGCACCGCGCCCGTGAGGATCAACGCACCGATCGGCACATTGATCAGGAAGATCCAGCGCCAGCTCACCTCGGTGAGCGCGCCGCCGATCACCAGTCCGCCGACCGAGCCGACGGCCATCATGGAGCCGAAGATCGCGATCGCCTGATTGCGCACCCGGCCGGGCGCGAAAGTGGTCGCGACCAGGGCGAGTGCGGTCGGAGCGGCGAGCGCGGCGCCGGTGCCCTGGATCGCGCGGGCCGCGATCAGCATGCCCTCGTTCTGCGCGAGTCCGCACAGCAGCGAGGCCAGTGTGAACAGTGCGACGCCGACGATGAACATGCGTTTGCGGCCGAAGGAGTCGCCGATCCGGCCGCCGAGCAGCATCAGACCCGCGAACGGCAGACCGTAGGCGGTGACCATCCAGGCGCTACCGGAGCTCGATAGACCCAGTTCGTCCTGTAGTCGGGGCAGGGCGAGAATCACCACCGTGCCGTCGAGGACGACCATCAATTGCAGCCCGCTCAGCACCAGGATCGCCAGGCCGAAGGCCCGCCGCGTCACCGGATACGGCGTCGTGGCGGGATTGTCTGGCACAGTCAGCCACTGTAGTCAGAGCGACGGATGACAGGTAGCGGCCCCGTCCGTGGCACCACCGGCATGGAGCCGGTCCGCTGCGATTCTTCTTGCGCGTGCTGTGCCTCGGCCAGTTGTCTGGGCGTATAGCGCAATGTCAGCGCGATGAAGCCCGCCAGCACCGCGACCAGCGAGCAGACCGCGAGCACCAGCGTGTATCCGCTGCCGAGCGCGAAGATCTCGGCCTCGTTCATATCGGCCGCCTTACCGGTGCGCCCGCCCATCGACATGGTGCGCGATGCCGCGATGGGAGTGAGCAGACCGATGAATACCGGCGTCGCGAGATTCATGAACATCTGCCCCACCGCGGACAGCGGACCGATATCGGACGCAGGCACCCCGACGAGCACGCACAGCGGCGCGAGCACCATTGCCACGCCGACACCGAAGCCGATCACTATCAACAGCGGCAGCAGGGTGGTCAGGTAATTCACGCCGCCGTCGAGCTGCGAGCCGACCAGCAGTCCGGCGGCCAGGACGAATGCCGCGCCACACACCAACCAGCGCGGTGCGACGAACAGCGCCGCCTTGGAGGCCACCGCGCCGCCGATGCCGATACCGATCGTGAACGGGATCGAAGCGATACCCGCGATCAGCGGTCCGTAGCCGAGCACATTCTGCAGGAACTGCGCGACGAAGAACGTCATCGCACCGAGAACGCCGCCGGCCAGGAAGATCAGCATGAAGGTGGTGACCCGATCGCGGCTGTCGAACAGCGACCACGGCAGCAGCGGATCATCGACGGTGCGTTCGACGACCACGAAGACGATCAGCAGCACCGCACCCGCCACCAGCGCGCCGATAACCGCCGGACTCCCCCAGCCCAACTCGGGCCCCTCCGTCGCACCGAACACGATCGACGCGCAGGCCACGGTGCCGAGTACCGCGCCGCGTATATCCAGTGGCGATCGGTGGTGTTCGGTATCCGCGAGCTGGGACAGCGCACCGAGAATGATCAATACACCGATGGGCACATTGATCAGGAAGATCCACCGCCAGGACAGCTGAGTCAGCGCACCACCGACCACCAGACCGCCGACCGAGCCGATACCGACCATCGAGCCGACGATCGCAATGGCCTGGTTACGCGCCTTTCCCGGCGCGAAAGTGGTTGCCACCAGGGCGAATGCAGTCGGCGCCGCAATCGCCGCGCCCGCGCCCTGCACGGCTCGGGCCGCGATCAACATGGCCTGGCCCTGCGCCAACCCGCACAGCAGCGAGGCGATGGTGAACATGCCGACGCCCAGGACCAGCATGCGTTTGCGACCGAACGCATCCCCGAGTCGCCCGCCGAGCAGCATCAGTCCCGCGAAGGTCAGACCGTAGGAGGTCACCGTCCACGCGCCGCCCGCGCTGGACATGCCCATCTCCTCCTGCAGTCGGGGCAGCGCGAAGATGACCACGGTGCCGTCGAGCACAACCATCAGCTGCAGCCCGCTCAGCACGAGAATGGCGAGCCCGAAGGCCCGCTGCGTCACCGGGTACTGCGTCTTCGCAGGGGGGTTATCGAGCACGGTGAGCCACTGTAATTGATCCGGAACCCGGGTCTCCGCTCCCGCGGGTGCGATTCATCTAGTCATAGCGAAAGTCACTGGGCGGTTGTGAGACCTTCCAGTTGCGGGAGTCCAGCGGTTGTGCGGCATTACCCGGCGGAGGACTCGACTCGCGGTGCGGCGGATTCGGTGGAGAAGCCCGCTGTGGGGCCGATCACAACGATCGCGGGCGGGCGGATGGCTTCTTCGCGAACGCGAGCGGCGACAGTGCCGAGGTCCGCGCGCAGCACGCGTTGGGTGCGCAGGGTGCCCTCCTGGATCACCGTGGTCGGGGTGTCAGCCGGTCGGCCGCCCTCGATGAGAGCGGTGGCGAATTGTTCGATGCGCTCGACCGCCATCATGAGCACGATGGTGCCGCGCAGGCGGGCCAGCGCGGGCCAGTCGACGAGGGAATCCGGATGGTCGGGTGCGACGTGGCCGCTGACCACCACGAATTCATGGGTGACGCCGCGATGGGTCACCGGAATGCCCGCGGCGGCGGGGACGGAGATGGGGCTGGTGATGCCGGGGACCACGGTCACCGGAATGCCTTCCTCGACGCAAGCCTCGAGCTCCTCGTACCCGCGCCCGAACACATACGGGTCGCCGCCCTTGAGCCGCACCACGAACTTGCCCGCCTTGGCGCCTTCGATCAGCGCGGAATTGATCGCCTCCTGTGCCATCGCCCGCCCGTATGGAATCTTGGCCGCGTCGATCACCTCGACGTCCGGGCCGAGTTCGGCGAGCAGCTCCGGCGGTGCGAGCCGGTCGGCGACAACGAGATTCGCGCGGGCCAGCAGGCGGCGGCCGCGCACCGTGATCAGATCCGGATCGCCGGGACCGCCGCCGACCAGCGCGACACCCGGGGTGATCGGCGTCGAATCATCGGTCACCACACCTGATTGCAGCGCCTCGAGCAGCGCATTGCGCACGGCGGCGGACCGCCGGTGCTGACCACCGGCGAGCACGCCGAGGGTGAGGCCGTCGTGCCGAGCCGTCGCCGGAGTTACCGCGGTGCCCAGCCGCGCGACGTCGGCGCGCACACAGAAGATCCGTCGCCGCGTGGCCTCCTCGACAACCGCCGCATTGGTCTCGGGTTCGTCGGTGCACGCGATCGCATACCAGGCGCCGTCCAGATCGCCCTCGGCATAGGCGCGCAATGTCAGCGTGAGTTGCCCCGACGTAGCCATTCCCTCCACAGCCGGGGTGACTTCGCGACTGATGACGTGCACGTCCGCCCCGGAGGCGATCAATAGGCCGAGCCTGCGCTGCGCCACCGTCCCGCCGCCGACTACGACAACGCGCCGCCCATCGAGATCGAGCCCGACCAGGTAGTTCGGATCACTCGCGGGACGGTCGGCCGGGTTGATTTCCGGCTGGTCATCGATAGGTACTGACGTGTTCGGCACAATGTTCGAGCCTACGTCCTGCGTGCGCGTGCCCGGCAATCACCCACCGCGGACTGCCTCCCTATACTTCTGCGCATGAATCGCTGGGGTCGGGCGGCGGTATCGGCAGCGCTGATCGGGTGGCTCGCGACGGGCGGTGCCGCACAGGCGGATCCGGGGTGCGGGTTGGAGCGATGACACAGGCACAGCAACTGCTCGAGGTCGCATACCAGGAGGCACTGCGCGGCCGGGCCGAAGGCGGGATTCCGATCGGCGCGGCCCTGTTCGCGGCCGATGGCACCCTGCTCGGACGTGGGCACAACCGGCGGGTGCAGTCCGGCGATCCCAGCATGCATGCCGAAACCGATGCCTTCCGCAATGCCGGTCGCCGCCGCGACTACGGCTCGACCATCATGGTGACCACCCTGTCACCGTGCTGGTACTGCAGCGGGCTGGTGCGCCAGTTCGGGATCGGCGCGGTGATCATCGGGGAAGCACAGACCTTCTACGGCGGGCATGACTGGCTGGCCGAGCACGGCGTCGCGGTGACCGTGCTCGAGGACCAGCGCTGCGTCGACCTGATGACCGAATTCATCGTCGAGCAACCGTTGCTCTGGCACGAGGACATCGGGGTAGCTGAGGATTGATGTCGGACAAACGATTTCAGCGGAAGTACGGATAGTCCTGCACCCAGTGGAACCCACGGCCGCGCAGCGGGAAGCTGTTCAGATCGACCTGCTGCACGATAATGGTCACCGGCCGACCGTTCAGCTGCCCGTTGAGCTTCAGACGGTCGGGCGCGGGCTGTTCGAAGGTGAAGTCGGCGATCTGGGCGGGTTGCGCGTCCGGCTGCTCCGGCGGGGTGGACACCGAGATCCTGTGGGCGGCGGTATCGACGGAGGGGACGGCGGGCACCAGGGTGCCGTCCATCTTCTGGTAGGTCATACCGGCTACGTCGAAAACGACTCGCTGCCAACGTGTCTCGTCGGTGGTCAGCGGAGGGACCGGCACACCGTCCTCGGTGAATTCCGATACCGTCCAGATCCCGTACAGCGGCGGCTTCGGACTGCCACCGCCGCCTTCGTTCCAGTACTTCAGGCCGGTGTGCACGAAACCCGCTGCCATCCACAGGCCCAGTGCGGCTTGCAGCGCGATCGCGATCCGGCGAGTTCGGTTGCCGCGGAACGGGTCCGGTTGCGTGGCGGGTTCGGATGGCCGGTTCAGCACCAGCACGTTCGCCAACCGCCGCGCCTGCGGTGCGAGCAGCACCATGCTCAGCAGCATGAGGTGGAAGGCCAGGATCTTGACCGGGACATCGAAGGTCATATTGAGCACGAAAACCTGCGCCAAGCTCACCAGGCTCAGCATTGCGCCGAGCGTCGCGGTCCTCGGCAGGAAGAGCAGCAGTCCGCCCAGCACTTCGGCACAGCCGAGCAGGATCTCGTAGGTGGGTGAACTCCCGACCTGGTTCCACAACACCGAGGCGGGGCTGAACTCACCGTAGGGTTGCAACAGTTTCGCCAGCGCCGGCTGCGGCATCTGCGTCGGAATCGCCTTGGCGAAGCCATAGAGCAGCATCTGCCCGCCCAGGCACATCCGGATGAAGAGCAGGAACCAGGCCTGAAGCTGCCCATAGTTCGGCCTGCGCCGGTCCAGCGCGGTCCAGATAAGGGTCGCCACCGCGGCGGCGATCAGCACACAGAAAACGAATGTCCAGATGAAGTATTGATCGCCGCTGCCCGAATCCTCGCGCAGCACGACATCGGTATCGAAGAACAGTCGTCCGGTCGGCTCGATGATCGGGCGCAAGGCGCGAAATTCCCAGAGCACCGCGCTGTCGGACAGCGATCCGGCGAGCAGCCCGGCGAAGGCGAACGGAATCTGGGTGAACAGCAGGCAGAACAGTCCGAAATAGCCGAAGGAGAACCGGAAAGCGATCCTGGTCAACGGATTCCACCGGATCGGCTCGGACGGTATGACGCTGTCTTCCCGATCGAGAACCTCCGCACCGACCGCGCTCACGACTGCGCCTCGCCGGCGCTCGGCTCCGTCGTGCGCGAAGGCGCCCTGTGCCGATGGTTCACTCGCCGGCGCTCGCTCACACGAATCCCTCCCTCGCACGACTCCACTTCAGCCGACAGTATCGGCGCGGAATAACCGCCCGCTTCCAGGAAAACCCCGATTCCACCCCCATCCATCGGTGTACGCGACTCCGCCGGAAGTATGACCCCTCACCTCGTGCAGTGGATTGTCAATACCGAATATCACCCAGTGAGGGTCGCTCGATTTCTTCGAATTTCTGCGGTAAGCACCGACTAGAACGCGTTACAGTTTCCGCAGGCACATGCGTCAGGAGGACAAAGAATGGCCGACGATCCCGATCCCACCGCGCGACGGCAGTTGACCGTCAGCGCGCGGGACCTCGACACCCTCGCCGAGGACCTGTCCCGGTGGCTGGACGGCAAGGTCCACGCGGATCACCCGCCCAAGATTTCGGCGCTGTCGCGGCCGCAGGGTGCGGGGATGTCGAGTCCGACGGTGCTGTTCGATGCCGAATGGAGTGTGGACGGGCGCGCGGACGGTGGTTCGTTCGTGGCCAGGATGACACCGGAGGCCGACTCGTTCCCGGTCTTCGAGAACTACGACCTGGAGCTGCAATACCGGATCATGGCCGGGGTCGCGGCCGCCTCGACGGTGCCGGTCCCCGAGCTGTGCTGGCTGGAGACCGACGAGAAGCCGCTCGGCACAAAGTTTTTCGTGATGCGGCGCGTCGATGGGCGGGTGCCGTCGGACAATCCGCCGTATGTGTTCATCGGCTGGCTCTTCGACGCCAGTCCCGAGGAGCGGGCGGAATTGACCGCCAAGACCGTCGAGGTCATTGCGAAGGTACACGAAATCCCCGATCCGGCAACGCGATTCCCGATGCTGGACGGTCCTGGTCAGGCACTGCGCCGACATGTCGAATGGCACCGCAACTGGTACCGCTGGGCATTGGCCGACGACGGCTACCCGATTCCCCTGATCGAGCGAACCTTCGACTGGCTCGACGCGCACTGGCCCGCCGATCCAGGTCCGGACGTACTGAGTTGGGGCGATTCGCGACCGGGCAACATTCTGTACGACGGCTTCACCCCGGTCGGTGTACTGGATTGGGAGATGGCCGGACTCGGCCCGCGCGAACTGGATATCGCCTGGGTCATCTTCATTCACCGCTTCTTCCAGGACCTTGCCACCCGCTTCGATCAGCCCGGACTGCCGGACTTCCTGCGGCGCGCGGATGTCGTCGCGAAATACGAGGAGAACACCGGATATACGGTTCGGGATCTCGACTTCTACATCGTGTACGCCGCGCTGCGGCACGCGATCGTGATGGCCAGGGTCAAGCGCCGGATGATCCACTTCGGCGAGGACACCGACACCCCCGATCGCGACGACTACGTGATGCACCGAGCAAGCCTGGAGGCGCTGCTCGACGGAACCTACGAATGGGATTAGAGGAAATCATGGCTGTATCCAATGGTCGCTCCGCAGGCTCCGCTCCCTCGCCCCTCGACGAATACCCCATCCACCAGACCCACCTGTCCATGTCCCGAGTCGCGAGCAGCGACCGGAACTTCTACGACAGAAGCTATTTCAACGGTCACGACCGCGACGGCGGCACCTTCTTCGTCACCGGCGGCGGGGTGTATCCGAACCTCGGGGTGATCGACGCGTACGCCTGCGTCCGACGTGGCGACATCCAGCGCACGGTCCGCTTCTCCGACGCGCTCGGCGATCGCGGCGTCGACCTGCGTGTCGGCGGCTACCGCATCGAGGTGCAGGAACCGCTGCAGCGGATCCGGGTGATCTGCGAGCACGATGACCTCGGCTTCGACCTCACCTGGCACGGATCCTTCCCCACCGTCGAGGAACAACCGCATCTGATCCTCAACGGCAACCGCCCGATCATCCAGGCCACCCGGTTCGCACAGGTCGGCTCGTGGGAGGGAACGCTGCACGTCGACGGCACGGATCTCAGCGTCGACCCGGCCGTCTGGATGGGCACCAGAGACCGCTCCTGGGGCATTCGCCCGGTCGGCGAACCCGAGCCGCCGGGCCGGGCCGCCGCCGAACCGTCCGGCGGATTCTGGTGGATGTACGCGCCGCTGCGCTTCGACGATTTCGCCATCGTGCTGATACTGCAGGAGGAACCAGACGGCAAGCGCACCCTCAACGACGCCGTCCGCATCTTCCCGGACGGTCGCACCGAGCAGCTGGGGTGGCCGCGCTACCACATCGAATATCGTTCCGGTACAAGGCATCCCATCGGCGCACGGCTGGAGATGATCACCCCCGACGGTAAGCCGCTCGAGGTCGAAGTCCGGACCGTCACCAATATCCCCCTGCACGTCGGCTGCGGATACGGTGGAGATCCGGACTGGTTGCACGGTCGATGGATGGGTCGCGACTGGTCCTCGAGCAGTAGTTACGACCTGACCGATCCGGCCATCGCGGGGCGCATCCCGTTCGGGGTCATCGATCATGTGGCGCACGCGCGCTGCGGGGATTCCGAGGGGTGGGGCCTGTTCGAACACGGAAGTCTCGGGCGGCACGATCCGACCGGGTTCGCCGACTGGGGTTCGGTCGCGCCGTGAGGTTTTCGGTGGGCACGTGCTCGTGCGTGCCCACCGGATTCAGCTCGTCGGCCGTGCCAACTCGGGACGTTTGCGGTAGTCGGTCAACCCGATCACATTTCCCCATGGATCGCCTCGGATATCCATCACCCCACTAAACCACGTTGGTCCAAGGGAGCGATGCCGAATCGATGGGCTTCCCGCGACTGAGAACTGTCCTGCCGGCGGATGTGCCCGATGCCTGGCACCATGTCGCTCCACCGGCGAAACATCTTGCTGAACAAGGTGATTCGGCGGAAGCTTTGTCTGGTTGCGTAAGCGACCGATCGTCCATACCCGTGCCAACGGGTCGGCACCGCCCGAGGGGTCATCATGACAAGTCTTCCCGCATTCCCCGCCGCCGACGAAAGCCCGCTCGACACCTGCATCCGGCTACAGCAGACCGCGCCCGTGGTCGAGGTGGAATTCCCGGGCGGCGTGCCCGCCTATTTGGCGTTGACGCACAACGCCGTTGCGGAAGTCCTCGCCGGCGACAACAAGACCTTCGCCAGGGACCCGAAGCATTGGCCCGCGCTATACGACGGATCGATACCGGAGGATTGGCCGCTACGGGCCATCGTCCAAGGCGACCATCTGTCGACGAAGGATGGTGAGGATCACCGCCGGCTGCGTGGTCTGGTCGGGAAGGGATTTTCACCTCGACGGGTGCAGGCGATGGAACCGCGCATCCAAGAGCTCATCGATGGCCTGTTGGACGACGTGATCGCCGCAGGTGACGGCGTGGATCTGGTACCAGCCTTCACCGACGCGCTGCCGATGGCGGTCATCGCCGAATTGTTCGGTGTGCCAGATGCGGACCGGCCGCGGCTGCGGAAATGGACCTCCACGCTGTTGGCGCACACCACCCCACCGGAGGTGGCATTCGCGACCCAGAACGAGCTCGGGGCTTTCCTGCACGAATTGGTGCAGCGCAAGCAGTTGGAACCCGGCGACGACCTGACCTCGGATCTGGTGCAGGCCCGCGATGCGGGCGATCGGCTCACCACCGACGAATTGGTCGGCGTGCTCTGGCTGATGCTGATCGCCGGTCACGAGACCACGGTGCATCTGCTCGGCCACGCCGTCGTCGCACTGCACCGGGACCCCGATCAGCTGGCATTGGCCAAGGCCGAAGACCGTTGGGCCGATGTGGTCGAGGAAACGCTGCGGTACCGCCATTCGGTGATGATGACCAGCTACCGGTTCACGCTGATCGATGTGACGATCGCCGGTGTGACCATTCCCAAGGGGAATGCGGTCGGTGTGGCCTATCAGGCGACCGGGGTCGATCCGGAGAAGTACGGCGCGACCGCGAACCAGTTCGATCTCACCCGCGAACAGACCGGACATCTCGGCTTCGGACACGGACCGCGCTACTGCATCGGCGCACCGCTCGCCCGATTGGAGAGCCGACTCGCCCTCGCCTCCCTCTACCGGCGGCTGCCGGATCTGCGGCTCACCATCGATCCGGACGATATTCCCTACTCGCCGTCGTTCTTCACCGTCGGCCCGTTGTCCCTGCCGATCGAATTGGGAAAGGTGTCCTGACGCTCGTTATGTCAGTGGCGATTTCGGGGTGAGCGCGGCCGCGATCACTATTCCGTCGACGGTCCGCTTGGGAATAACGAGCGGACCGTCGGCGGCCAGTAGCGCGGCCGCCTCGGCGACGCTGGCGGTGCCGAGTGCGTCATCGGTGCGTGCCGAGGGATTCGGTACGTCGACCTGGGCGAGCTCGGCCGCGGTGAATGTGCGGACCGAGACGCCCAGGCAGTCGGCGGCAGCACGTAGTTCCTCGGCGCGTCGATCGATCGTCGCGAGACAGGTAATAAGCTTGTCGCCCAGCACTTCTCGCAGCGCATTCAGAATCCGTCCGGTCGATGTGCCCGACCGGAACCCGAGACCGACAACCAGTTCAGGCGCTCGCGGATATCCTGCCGGCGCTGCCGTCGCATCGCACAGCGCTGCCACGGGATCGTGCGGATCCAGGGCCGGATCAAGCTGTGCCGCAAACGAGTTGGGCCGAATCACCGGTGCGGCGGTGCGCAACTCGGGCGTGTCAGCCGGCGGCACGGGTGCGGGCGTAGTCGGCGGCTGCCGCGACGAAGCGGCTGGTGGCTCCGGGGTTTCCGGCGGGATGGGTGTGCAGGTAGGAGGCGTGGACACGGTGGATGAGAGCGCCCTCGCGGATCCGGTCGCCTGCGGAGTGCCAGCCCCAGGCGGGGGTATCGGTGCCGGCGGTGACCAGGCGGGTGCGGTGGAATTCGTGGCCGCGCACCCGTTCTCCCGCGCGCCATAGCGCGGAATCGGCCAGTGCCACGGCATCTCGATAGCCGAGGGTCAAGCGGGGGCCGAATTCGGCTGTCGCATCAACCACACCCGCCATCGGATGGCCATCCAGCGAGCGGCTGAGATAGAGCAATCCGGCACATTCGGCATGCACTGGAAGGCCCGCCCCGGCGTGCTCCGCGACCTGCGCCAACAGCCGATCATTGGCAGCCAGTGCCGCCGCATGCTCCTCCGGAAACCCGCCGGGCAATACCAAACCTGCTGTCCCCGTGGGCAGTTCATCCCGCATCGGATCGAAGACCACAACCCGCGCTCCTGCGGCCTCCAACAACTCCCGGTGCTCCGCGTACCCGAACGTGAACGCAGGCCCACCAGCCATCGCAATTACCGGATCGAGCCCGGCCCCTGCGAACGCCGGCGTCGCGCGTTCTGCGGCTGAACGCGCTCCCTCGCCGCCCCCTGCAGGAGCTGCAATGGCAGTGTTGTTGCGACCCTCGGCATTCGAATGACTCGCGGCACCCGCAAACGCGCTGGTCACATCTGCGGCGATCGCTTCGTCCACGCTCGGCGCGGCCGCGGTGCTCGAGTCTTCGGATTCGCGGACCGCGGTTACCGGATCCCAGGCTGGGGCGGTGGTGGTCGAGCGGGCGAGGCGGGCGATGGTGCCGAGATCGACGTGGGCGGCGACGAGGTCGGTCATTGCTTCGACGGCGGCGGTGGCGGCGTGGCCGTGTTCGACTGCGGGGATGAGCCCGAGGTGGCGGGAGGGGACCTCGAGTTCGGCCATGCGCGGTAGTGATCCGAGGACCGGGAGGCCGACTCGGTCACAGGCGGCGCGCAGTACCTGGTCGTGACGCTCGCTCCCGACGCGGTTCAGGATGACGCCGCCCAAGCTGATGGCGGTGTCGAAGGTGGCGAAGCCGTGCAGGAGAGCGGCGAGACTCTGACTGTGGCCACGGGCATCGACGACCAAAATCACTGGGGCGCCGAGCAATCCGGCAACCTGCGCGGTCGACCCCTCGGCGATCGGTGCGGCGTGGTTCTCGTCGATGCGGCCGTCGAACAGACCCATTACGCCCTCGACCACCGCCAGATCACACCCCTGGGCACCGTGGCGGTACAGCGGAACAACGCGATCCGCGCCGACCAGCACCGGATCGAGATTGCGACCGGGCCGCCCAGCCGCCAGGCCGTGATACCCCGGATCGATATAGTCCGGCCCCACCTTGAATGGCGCCACCCGATGCCCGGCCCGGCGCAGCGCCCCGATCAGACTGGTCGCCAACGTCGTCTTCCCGCTGCCCGAAGCGGGCGCGGCGATCACTACCGCCGGAACCTGCCCCGCGCTCACGACCGCCGCCCACTTTCTCGGGCACACGAACGCGGAATACCGACCCGCGCCGGCTTTCGGTACGTCGGGTGATCACCATGCGCTGGTGCAGGCAAACCCCGAGTACCAGCCTCCACCAGTGCATTCTCGAGCGGTTCCGCGGAGGGTGTGGTCACCATTCGATGCCTCGTTGGCCCTTGCGGCCGGCGTCCATGGGGTGCTTGATTTTGGTCATTTCGGTGACGAGGTCGGCGGCATCCGAGAGTGCTGCGGGGGCATCGCGGCCGGTGATGACCACATGTTGGTTGCCTGGGCGGTTGCGCAGAGTTTCGACTACCTCGTCGGTATCGACCCAACCCCATTTGAGCGGGTAGGTGAATTCGTCGAGAACGTAGAAGCGGTGCTGCTCAGCCTGCAGCCTGCGCGCGATCTCGCGCCACCCGGCCAGTGCGGCGGCGGCATGGTCCTCATCGGTGCCCTGCTTGCGGGTCCACGACCACCCCTCGCCCATCTTGTGCCATTCGACCGGCCCACCGACACCGGTCTCCTCGTGCAGGCGGCCGAGGGTGCGAAATGCCGCCTCCTCCCCCACCTTCCACTTGGCACTCTTGACGAACTGGAATACCGCGATATCGAATCCCTGATTCCACGCCCGCAACGCCATCCCGAACGCGGCCGTCGACTTCCCCTTCCCCGGCCCCGTATGCACCGCGAGCACCGGCAAATTCCGCCGCTGCCGCGTCGTCAGCCCGTCATCCGGAACCGTCTCCGGCACACCCTTAGGCATCGAAACTCCTTGATAGCCCATCGAACAGAACTTCCATCCGACCGCACGGCGGCCGAACTCGCGAAAAGTAATGGCCCCCAAGGCGCTCGCGTGCAAGCAACCCGACCGGCGGTGATTCCGAGCCGATCGACGACCGAAGACGCGGAGGGTCCCCCGCACAGGTTCGCCGGCCAGCCTTGTCCGCGCCGTGATGACGCGAGACGGATCGAGATGCCGATGCCGATGCCGATGCGATCATGCGCCGAAAGGCCGAATGCCGGGCTACGGGTTCGGTAGGTAGATCCGCCACGATCAGGCGGCTCGGGTCACACCGAGGCGACCGGATCCGGCGCGGACGACGTCGGCGACCGAGTCGCCGGTCAGTTCGGCGAGTTGGAGGTAGCCTGCGCGGAGCGTGCGGGCCAGGTCGGCGGCGAGGCCAAGGCGGACCATGCCGCGTTCGCAATCCACGACGATCGAGGTGATCGCCTCGACGGCAAGCAGATTCGCGGCGGCGCGGGCGCGGGGCACCGGATCGACGCCGCCAGTGGCACGGCCGTCGGTGAGCAGGACCAGCATCGGGCGGCGGCGCGGATCGCGGACGCGTTCGCGGTGCACGACCTCGCGGGCCTTCAAAAGCCCTGCGGCGAGTGGGGTTTTGCCGCCTGTGCGAATACCGGACAGGCGTCGCACCGCGATATCCACCGAGGAGGTCGGCGGCAGGACGAGTTCGGCTTCCACGCCCCGCAGCGTGATCACGGCGACCTTGTCCCGACGCTGGTAGGCGTCGCGCAGCAGAGCGACGACCGCGCCGGTAACCGCCGACAGACGGTCGCGCGCCGCCATGGATCCGGAGGCATCGACCACGAATACCACCAGATTGCCTTCGCGCCCTTCGCGATACGCACCGCGCAGATCCTCGGCGGCCAGTTTCAACGGGCCGTCGGCTCGGCCGCGGGAGTGCTGGTGCGGTGCGGCGGCGAATACGGTGCCGAGTAGGTGCAGGCCGCCGGAGGTATCGGTACTGGACCGCACCGTGCGTCCCTGCCTCGTCTGTGCGCGCGAACGGCGGCCCGCCGCACCCTCGCCGATGCCGGGCACCTCCCAACGCGGCGGTGTCACAATGGATGTCGCGGGAGCGCCGATACGACCCTCGCGCGCGGACGGCGACTGCCCGCCGCCCAGCGAATCCGATCCATCGCCGTCAGGGGCTGGTGCACCCGGACCGCCAGGGCCTGGACCGCCATCCGGATCGTCGTCCGGGCCTCGATCATCCGAGCCACCGTTAGCGGGACCACCATCCCGATCGTTCGCATTGTTCCCCGCACTGTCGACATCGCTGGGGCCGTCCGGACCACCACGCGAACCCCCATCGTTCGACCGGCCGTCGAGATCATCTCCTGCAAGCTCGTCCGCACCGTGCTCCAATTCCGCACGCTCGCTGGACCTTTCTGCCTCTTCCCCCGCCGCACGCATCGCCTCGTCCAGCTGCTCTTCGCTGATCCCGGGCTCGTCGAACGGATCCCGCCGCCGCCGATGCGGCAATGCCAACTCGGCCGCAACCCGCACATCCGCCTCGGCCACCGCGTCCGCCCCGCGCCAGGCCGCATGCGCGGTGGCGGTCCTGGCAACCACGAGGTCTGCCCGCATCCCGTCCACATCGAATGACGCACATAGCGCGGCGATCCGCCGCAACTCCACATCATCGAGCGCGACGGACGCGACCCGCTCGCGGGCGGTGAGAATTCGCTCGGCCACCTCTCGATCGGCCGCGGCATAGCGTGCGGCGAATCCGGCCGGATCCGCCTCGTAGTCCAGCCGACGCCGCACCACCGACATCCGCACGTCCACGTTCCGCGATGCCGTGACATCGACGGTGAGCCCGAACCGGTCCAGCAGCTGCGGCCGCAACTCGCCTTCCTCCGGATTCATGGTGCCGACCAGCACGAACCGCGCCGGATGCGAATGCGAGACCCCATCGCGCTCGATATGCACCCGTCCCATCGCGGCGGCATCGAGCAGCACGTCCACCAGGTGGTCGTGCAGCAGATTCACCTCGTCGACGTAGAGCACGCCGTGATGCGCGGCCGCCAACAGCCCGGGCCGGAACGCCTGCTCGCCGTCGCGCAGCACCCGCTCCAGATCCAAGGAACCGACCACTCGGTCTTCTGTGGCCCCCACCGGCAACTCGACCAGCCGAGCCGGCCGCGCACCCGTCTCATCGACGATGGGCGGCAGCAATTGCGCAAGCGCCCGCACCACAGTCGATTTCGCGGTTCCCTTCTCCCCGCGCACCAAGACGCCGCCGATCCCGGGATGCACCGCACACAGGATCAACGCCAGCTGCAACCGCTCCTGCCCCACCACCGCCGAGAACGGAAAGCCCGCATCACCATCAGCACCGGGACGCGCCCCGGTCAGCGAAGAGGCATGCGGCGCGGTTTCGGTACGGGACATCGACACGCCCCCGACTCTATTAGCGCCACCACCCCCACCCTCCAGCACCCTCCACTGCGGGACACCATCCAGAGTCGCATCAGGGGAAAGAGCGGGCCTTCCACTCGATCAACCACCACGGAGCGAGTCTCATGAGCAACCCGCTCACGGGCGGTCTCGTCGAACCGAACGCAGCGCACACTCCGAATGTCGGTGCGCACATCAGGTGCCGAACGACCCACCATCACCGACCCCCACGGAGCGAGTCTTACGAGCGAGGAGTTCGCGGCCCGTCTCGCGTCCGAGCCGTCGAAGCGCATGCGACGAAGTCGCGAGTCTCGACGGCTCGGACGCGAGACACCAGGGGGCCGCGAACACGCCGCGCCGAAGGCGCGGCCAACAACTCAGCCCTTGCGCATGGGCAGATGCATGATGCCGTCTTCTTCGAACTCGTCGCCGTCCGGTTTGAAGCCGAACTTGGCGTACAAGTCGACCAGGTAGGTCTGGGCACTCAGGCGCACGGTCGCCGAACCCGCCTCGGCGAGCGCGGCCTGCACCAGCCGGGTGGTGTACCCGTGTCCACGCGCCGGAACCGACGTGCACACCCGGCCGATGCGGAACGATTTCACACCGTTCTCGTGCTCCTCGGTCAACCGCAGCGTCGAGATGATCTCGCCCTCGTCATCGAGCCAGAAATGGCGCGTCTCCGGCAGCAGGTCGAAACCGTCCAGCTCCGGGTACGCGCATTTCTGCTCGACGACAAATACTTCGACGCGAAGCTTCAACAGCTGGTACAGGGTGGCGGTGTCGAGATCGAGCGCCCAGGACCGTTTGAGTGCAACCGTTGACATCATCGCGTCTTGCTATCACAATTACGCGATCCGCGCGACCGCTGTATCCAATTTGCGATGTTCGCGGGGCCCTGCGTGGTTACGCGAGCCACCGCCTCCGAGCCCGTCGCTCACATCACGGTGTGCTTCGGCGTGTTGTCCGACACACCGTTCAGGTTCAGGGTTTTGGTCGACCAATCCCAGACTTCCTGGAACAGCGCCTGGTTCTCCGAGAGCTTCACGCCCAGCGAGGGCACCATTTCCTTCAGCTTCGGCGACCAGTCGTCGTACTCGTGCGGGAAGCAGCGCTGCAGCACGTCGATCATGGCGCTCACGCCGGTCGACGCGCCGGGTGACGCGCCGAGCAGACCCGCAATGGTGCCGTCTTCAGCGGCAACGACCGCCGTGCCGAACTCGAGCACACCGCCCGCACCCTTGCGCCGGATGACCTGCACGCGCTGCCCCGCGGTGATCAGCTCCCAGTCGTGGCCGTCCGCGCGCGGAATGAACTCCTCCAGCGTGGCAACCTTGCCCGCCTCGGACTTGAGCAGCTCGCTGACCAGGTACTTGGTCAGGCCGAGTTCGGTGACGCCGACGCCGAGCAGCGAGAAGATGTTGTTCGGCTTCACCGACTTGAACAGATCGGTGTTCTTACCGTCCTTGAGGAACTTCGGCGTCCACCCGGCGTACGGGCCGAACAGCAGGCCGGGACGACCCCTGATGATGCGAGTGTCCAAGTGCGGCACCGACATCGGCGGCGCACCGACGGCGGCCTTGCCGTAGACCTTGGCCTCGTGCTTGTAGATCAGATCCGGGTTGGTGCAGCGGATGAACTGACCGCTGATCGGGAAGCCGCCGAAACCCTTGGCCTCCTTGATGCCCGACTTCTGCAGCAGCGGCAGCGCACCGCCGCCGGCGCCGACGAAGACGAATTTGCTGATGAGCGTCCGGGTTTGGCGAGTTCGCAGGTTGCGCACCTTGACCAGCCAGGAACCGTCGGACTGCTTGGTGAGGTCGCGCACCTCGTGACCGAAGGCCAGATCGACGCCGGAACGGCCGAGGTAGGCAAGCAGTTCGCTGGTGAGCGAACCGAAGTCGATATCGGTGCCCTCATCGGTCCAGTTGAGCGCGATCGGATCGGAGAAGTCGCGGCCCCTGGCCATCAGCGGCAGCCGCTTGGCGAATTCGTCGGGGCTGTCGACGTATTCCATCGTCGAGAACAGCGGATGCCGCGAAAGCGCCTCGTACCGCTTGCGTAGGTAGTCCACATTGTCCGCGCCGTGCACGAAGCTGACGTGCGGGATGGGGTTGATGAAGGCGGAGGGATCGCCGAGGATGCCGTTCTCCACGCCGTAGGACCAGAACTGGCGCGAGACCTGGAAGCGCTCGTTGATGTCGATGGCCTTGCTGATATCGACCGAGCCGTCCGGATTCTGCGGACTGTAGTTCAGTTCGCACAGTGCGGAGTGTCCGGTGCCCGCGTTGTTCCACGGATCGCTGCTCTCGGCGGCGGCCGCGTCCAGCCGCTCGAATAGGGAGATCGACCATTCCGGCTGCAGCTGCCGAAGCAGTGCGCCGAGAGTGGCACTCATGATGCCGGCACCGATGAGTACTACATCGGTCTTTTCAGTCATGGCAGCGTTCGGCACGGGTAGATCGACTTCCTTGTCCTTCTGCGCACGCCCACCCCCACGGTGGGCCTGCTGGGCACGGGCGCTATGTGGTTGTTGCGAGTCCTGCGTGACTCGGCGAGGTGTAGGTTACCCGCCGTTCACCTAGCCCAATTGTGCACCTCACCTGTTCGAAGTCCGGCAACGAACCTACTGAATGTGACATACATTCCTTCCTGGGTTCGACCTTCGAAACGTCCCTGACGTCGCCTAGATTGATCCTTGTGACGAATAAAGCTTCGCTCAGCGTGTCCGATATCACCGCCCCGGCAACCGAGCGATGGCAGCCCGATGTCCTCGGTGCGGGCTATGAGCAGCGCACGCTGCCGCTCGGTCCGGACCCCGATGGTGAGGGCGAGGCCGTCGCGACCCTCGTTCGCTACACCCCCGACACCGGCGCCGCCACCACCGAACCCGCGGTGCTCTACGTCCACGGTTTCACCGACTACTTCTTCCAGCAGCATCTCGCCGAACACTTCGCCGGGCGCGGACATCGCTTCTACGCGCTGGATCTGCGCAAGTGCGGTCGCTCGCTGCGCGACGGCCAGACGCCGCACTACGTCACCGATCTGGCGCTCTACGACGCCGAGCTGAACGAGTCGCTGCGCATCGTCCAGGAAGAGGCGGGCGACAACGTGCTGCTGGTCGCGCATTCGACCGGTGGACTCATCGTGTCGCTCTGGCTGAACCGGCTCAACGACGCGAAGGGCACGGCCAAGTCGGGCATTGTCGGCCTGGTGCTCAACAGCCCCTGGTTCGATCTGCAGGGCCCGTCGTACTACCGGACCATCGGCACCCCGGTGATCAAGATGCTCGGCCGGATCCGGTCGATGGTCGAGCTACCCGGTAACAAGATCAGCTCCTACGGCGACAGCCTGCACCACAGCGTCGCGGGCGAGTGGGATTACAACCTGGATTGGAAGCCGCTGGCGGGCTTCCCGGTCCGGCTCGGCTGGCTGCGCGCGATCCGCAACGGGCACGCCCAGTTGCAGGCGGGGCTGTCGGTCGGCGTGCCCGCGTTGATTCTGCGTTCGCGCATCACGAAATTCGCGCGCAAGTACGGTCCGGCCGTCGATGTGGCGGATGCGGTGCTCGATGTGCGCCAGATCCAGCGCTGGTCGGGCTGCCTCGGTGATCGGACCAATATCGTCCCGATCGACGGCGCCCGCCACGATGTCTTCCTGTCCTCGGCCGAACCGCTGGCCAAGGCCTTCGCCGAACTCGACAGCTGGCTGGACTGGCTAGCGGCCTTCCACCGGAAGACCGCCGGATCACCAGAGGCTGGTGCGTAGCACGATCTCGGTGGCCAATTCGTGGTCGGCCTCGGTCGCCACATTGTCGACGTCGATCTCCACGACCCGGAATTCGCCGTAGACGTAGCGCCCGGAGGCATCCGCGACCGAACGCGGCAGATTCTTGGTGACCAGCACGGTGGCGGCGACCTCCACCGGACGACACGTGGGGTCCGCGACGGTGCCGTCGGCAGCCGGAATCGCGGGATGGCCGCGATCGGCGACGACAAGGCTGATGAACCGGCCGAAACCGCCCGCGCAGACCTGCCAGCCCAGCTGCGCGCCGGCGCCGCGTCCTGCGACATTCACCCAGGGGATGCCGAGTTCGTCGAGGATGGCGTGCACGCCCGCCGGATCCAGGTCCGCTATCGATTCCACCGCAATGGTGCGCAGGTCCGAGGTGTGCAGGCGCGCGCACACCTGGTCGTAGACGTCGACCGGATCACCGGCATCGGGCAACAGCAGCACGCTGTGCCGAGACTCCGGGCCGTCGACCCGTACGGTCCATGCCCGGTCACCGACCGTGATCCGCCGAGATTTCACCCGAAATACGGTACACGCTCGAAGTCAACTTCTCGGTCCGTAATGGCCGCGCGCGGTGGAAACGACCGGACCGACGCCTGAGTCCGCAATTTCTCCCTAGCGCTGGGAATCCGGGACGCCTTGCGCACCAAGTAGAACGGGACCGTTGTCAGTTCACACAAGCCAGGAACGCACAACATTTCGGCGATTGTGCGAGCTGATCAAAAGGGTGTGCTGCCGACTCCCAAGCCAGAGACGATGGTCGGCGAATCGGTGGGCGCACCGTCGGCGAGCAGGCGTTCGAGGTGGGCGATGTCGAGGTGCTGTTCGATCAGGTCGGCGAGCAGGTCGAGTTGAGACGCGCGGATCGCGGCTACCGAAATGTTGTCGGCAACGACGAAACCGTGCCGTCCGGCGTGGACGGCGACCTCGCGTAGCCAAGAGCGACGGAACTCATCCGATTCCAGCAACCCGTGCAGGTGGGTGCCCCAGATCGCGTCGCGCGCCGTGCCCTCTGTGGTCGGCGAGCCGTCCAGCTCCAGCCAGGACGGATCACCGCTGCGCTCGACGCGACCGTGGTGAATCTCGTAGCCGTGCACGGGGATTCCGTTACCGCGCCCGGTGCTGCGTCGCAGCACCTTGGGGTCGGCGAATTCGATCTCCAGATCGAGCAGACCCAGACCCGCGACCGTCCCGGCATCCGATTCGACCCGGTCGACGATGCGACTCCCGAGCATCTGATATCCGCCGCAGATGCCGAGGATCGGCCGCCCGGATGCCGCTCTGGCCTGTAGCGCATCGGCAATTCCGGTGCGCCGCAACCACTCCAGATCCGAGACGGTCGCCTTACTGCCCGGCAGCACCACCAGATCGGCATCGGCCAGCCGGGACGGTTCGCCGACCCAGCGCACCGCGACACCGGGCTCACAGGCCAACGCTTCGATATCGGTGGAATTGGAGATGCGCGGCAGACGGATCGCGGCGACCGTGAGCCAATCGGCGCCGACCGGCGGGCTGGGACGGCCGACCGGCGCGTCGGCGACCGTGCCGAGCGAGTCCTCCGCGTCGATCCACAGTTCGTCCGCGTAGGGAATGACGCCGAGTGTGCGGCGTCCGGTCAGCTCGGTGAGCCGGTCGAGTCCGGGACGCAGCAATTCGACATCGCCGCGGAACTTGTTGACGATGAAGCCGGCGATCAGTTGCTGGTCTTCGGGCTCGAGGACGGCCACGGTGCCGAACAGGTGCGCGAGCACGCCGCCGCGGTCGATATCGCCGACCACGAGCACCGGCAGTCGCGCCGCCCGGGCGAGCCCCATATTCGCCAGATCGGTGGCGCGCAGGTTGATTTCGGCGGGCGAACCGGCGCCCTCGCAGATCACCACGTCGTATTCGGCGCGCAGCGAATCCAGTTCGGCGGCAACGACTTCGCGTAGGTCCTGGCGATGCTGGAAATAGTCACGCGCACCGACGGTGCCGATGGCCTTGCCGCGCACCACGAGTTGGGAGCGTCGGTCGCTGCCGGGTTTGAGCAGGACCGGATTGAATCGGACGCTCGGCTCGAGCCCGCACGCCGCCGCCTGCAGGGCCTGCGCGCGACCGATCTCGCCGCCGTCGAGGGTGACCACCGAATTGTTGGACATGTTCTGCGCCTTGAACGGCGCGACTCGAACGCCGCGCCGGGCGAGCATGCGGCAAAGTCCGGCCACCACAACGCTTTTCCCGGCGTCGGAGGTTGTTCCGGCGATCAGCAGCGCGCCCGTCGATGCGCTGGTCACGGCGCGAGCCCGCGCGGTCCACCCGTCACGGCACGATGAGAATCTCGGCACCCGGGCCGGTCACAACCCAACAGCGCGAACTTCGAACCGCGCGGTCCACCCGTCACGGCACGGTCAGAATCTCGGCGCCCGGGCCAGTCACAACCCAACAGCGCGAACTTCGAACTGCGCGGTCCACCTGTCACGGCAAAGTGAGAATTTCGGCGCCCGTGTCGGTCACGACCAGTGTGTGTTCGAACTGCGCCGTCCACTTGCGGTCCTTGGTGACCACGGTCCAGCCGTCGTCCCAGATCTCGTAGTCGATACCGCCGAGGTTGATCATCGGCTCGATGGTGAAGGTCATACCGGGCTCGATGACCGATTCGATGGCGGGCTGGTCGTAATGCAGGATGACCAGGCCGCTGTGGAAGGTGGGGCCGACGCCGTGCCCGGTGAAATCGCGCACCACGCCGTAGCCGAAGCGGTTGGCGTAGGACTCGATGACGCGCCCGATCACATTGAGCGCCCGGCCCGGCCGCACCGCCTTGATCGCCCGCATGGTCGCTTCGTGCGTGCGCTCGACCAGCAGTCGCACCTCCTCGTCGACATCACCGGCCAGGAAGGTCTTATTGGTGTCGCCGTGCACGCCGTCGATGTAGGCGGTCACGTCGATATTGACGATGTCACCGTCCTGGATCACCGTCGAATCCGGAATCCCGTGGCAGATCACCTCGTTCAGCGAGGTGCAGCACGATTTCGGAAAACCCTTGTACCCCAACGTCGATGGGTAGGCACCGTGATCGCACATGAACTCGTGTGCGATCCGGTCCAGCTCATCGGTGGCGACACCGGGCGCGACCGCCTTGCCCGCCTCCTCGAGCGCCTGCGCCGCGATCTTGCCCGCGATCCGCATCTTCTCGATGGTCTCGGCAGTCTGCACCCAGGGTTCACGGCCCTCGTTCACGGTCTTCTTCCACGCATACTCCGGACGCTCGATCGAGCGCGGAACCTCACGGGTGGGCGAGAGCGTGCCGGGAACAAGCGGCTGGCGGGTACGCACTGACATGGAACAAGAGTATCCGCACCGGTCATCTCGCACTGTCCTTGCCTGCGCCGCGAACGCGCGGTCAACCGAAGGAATAGTCGCGGACCACGGTCCGTTTAGGCTAGTGGTTGACGTAGAAACTTCACACGAACAGGACTCGAGCTGTGGAACTGGGACTCACGACTTTCGCGGAGCTGTACCCGGTCGGCGACCGACCGGCGCCCACCGCGGCCGAACGGCTGCGCGAGGTGGTGGACGAGGCGGTCGCCACCGAGCGCGCCGGACTCGACGTCTATGGCGTCGGCGAACATCACCGGAAGGATTTCGCGGCATCCGCGCCGGCGGTCGTGCTGGCCGCGATCGCGGCACGGACCGAGCGCATCCAGCTGACCAGCGCGGTCAGCGTGCTGAGCTCGGACGATCCGGTACGGGTGTACCAAGATTTCGCGACACTGGACGGACTCTCGAACGGTCGCGCCGAGCTGATGGCCGGACGCGGTTCGTTCACCGAGAGCTTCCCCCTGTTCGGTTACGACCTGAGCGACTATGACGAGCTCTTCGAGGAGAAATTAGCGCTGCTGCTGCACATTCGCGCGGACGAGCCGGTGACCTGGAACGGCAAATTCCGTGCCCCGCTGCGCGATGCGGTGATCTACCCGCGCACCGACAACCGGCCGCTGCCGGTCTGGATCGCGGTGGGCGGCAGCCCGGAATCCGTGGTTCGCGCCGGGCTGCTCGGCCTCCCGCTGGCGATCGCGATCATCGGCGGCCAGCCCGCACGCTTCAAGCCGCTGGTGGATCTGTACCACCGGGCACTCGAAGAGGGCGGCCACGAGAAGCAGCCGGTGGCGGTACACGCGCACGGCTACATCGCGGATACCGACGAGCAGGCCGTCGCCGACTTCTACGCGCCGTACGCCGGAGCGATGAGCACCATTGGGCGCGAACGCGGTTGGGGCCCGATGACCCGCGCACAGTTCGATGCCCTTCGCTCTCAGAGCGGTTCCCTCTTCGTCGGCACCCCGGACTACGTCGCGGAAAAGATCACCGACACCCGCGACACCCTCGGCTTGGACCGCTTCATGCTGCACACCAGCGTCGGCACCCTGCCGCACGAAAAGGTGCTGCACAACATCGAATTGCTCGGCGCGAAGGTCGCACCCCAGGTGCGCTGAGCCAGCACAACGCCGCCTCGCCAACAGTGGTACCGAAGCGGTATCACTTATGGGCGGCTGTGTGCAGTACCCGTAGGTCCCACACTTTCTGCTGCCAGGCCCGTGCCGCCGCCACCGTCGGACCGTCCGCGAGCAAGAGGATCGCTTCGAGCAGATCGGCGCGCGCATCCTCGGCGACGACCAGCATCGGCCAGCCTTCCGACACTGCCAAGGTTTCATGCCCCGGCCACAGGTCCGGATGTGTGCCCGCCGCCATCTTGGTGTGCAGCCGAACCTCGTGCTTGATGGCCGCGGCGAAGGCGACGTACGCCTCCCGCCGGGCGCCGTCCCATCGTGTCGCATGCTGGCGGTCCCACTGCAAGCGGTCCTTGCGGATGTTGAAGTAGTAGCCGATCCAGGCCGAGGTGGCACCGGTCACGATCGCGATCGCAGCACTGTAGAGGGCAAACACCGGCACAGCGTAGTTGGCCGACCATTCACGCGCGCAACAGATCTCGGCCGCAGCGATCGCACTCGCGCCACGCGGTACCGAGGCTCGAGCCGTCGCGGCGAGCGTGGATGTAGCCCAAGTGCCTATCCGCCGAGTTGCGCTTCGAAGGCGATGCGGTCGCCCCGGTAGAGCGCGCGGACGCGTTCGACGGGCGCACCCTGTTGGTCCACGCTGCGCCGGTGCAGGAGTAGCAGCGGTAGGGCCGTGGTGCACTCGAGCAGGGCGGCCTCGCGCGGGGAAGCAAGGACGGTTTCGATGCGTTCGGTGGCCTTGCCGAGTACCACGCCCGAGGCGCGCACCGCCGCGTAGAGCGATGTCGTCGGATCGTAAGTATCCCGTAGGTGACCGAACCGGTCGAGGGGCATGAAGGTGCTCTCCAGGCCGATGCGTTCGCCGTCGGCGAGGAGTACGCGTTCCAGGTGCATGACCGGGGCGCCCAGCGTGAGCCCGAGGTCACGGGCGGTATCGGCGTCGGCGGGGACGTCGCCCCAACCGACCAGCAGCCGGCCCGGCACACGGCCGTGACTGATGGCCCCCTCGGTGTAGGAGCGCAGCGACAGCGGCTGCACCATCTTCGGCCGGGACACCACCGTCCCCCGGCCCTGGCGGCGGATTCGACCCTCCACCAATAGATCTCGCAGCGCCTGCCGGACGGTTTCGCGGGCGACCTCGAATCGAACCGCGAGGTCGCGCTCGGAGGGGACGGGGTCGCCCTCCTCCAGATCGGTCAGCAGCTGCTCGAGTTCGGTGCGCACCAGGTACGACTTCGGCAGCCGCGGCACCGAATCGATACGCCCGCCGCGCATTTCATCGGCCTCGGCTCTCGTCGCACCTGATGTGTCCATACCGTCAGCCTACCCCGGATTGGTCTATACCAATTGTTAACCCAGCGTTCGCGCGAGCAACACTCGTTGGTCTAGACCATTGCGCACTATGTATTCATGCGATTGGTCATCATCGGCGGCGGAGTCCTCGGCACCGCGCACGCCCTGGCCGCCATCGGCCGTGGTCACGAGGTCGTGCAGCTGGAGCGGGAGCCCGAGGCGCGTGGTGCGACGGTGCGCAACTTCGGCCTGGTGTGGGTTTCCGGGCGCTCGGCCACCGAACTGGACTTCACGCTGCGCTCCCGGCAACTGTGGGAGGAGATCGGCGGCAAGGTGCCCGGTGTCGGATTCCGACCCGCCGGATCGATCACGCTGGTACGCACCCCCGCCGAACTCGCGGTCGCCGAGGCCGCCGCGGCGAGCACGCATGCCGGAGCCCGCGGCTTCGAACTGCTCGAACCCGAACAGGTGCGCGCGATCAATCCGGCCCTGCGCGGCAAATTCCTTGCCGGACTGCACTGTTCGACCGATGCCGCCGTCGAATCCCGGCAGGCACTGCCCGCGCTGCGCGCATATCTGACCGCATCGGACCGCTATACCTTCCATGCGAGCACCGAGGCGCGTCAGGTCACCGATACCGGTTCCGGCGCAACGGTTCTCGACGATCATGGCCGCACCTTCGAAGCGGATCTGGTGTTGGTCTGTCCGGGCGCCGCGCATACCGGCCTGACCCGCGAACTCGTCGGCACCATCCCGGTGCGCCGAGTCCGGCTGCAGATGATGCAGACCGCGCCGCTCGGCGAGCCATTGACCACCGCGATCGCCGACGGCGACAGCTTCCGCTACTACCCGGGCTTCGCCGGTCCGGAGTTGGACGTGCTGAACGCGGAACAATCGCAGACCGCGATCGCCGCCGAGCACAGGATGCAGCTGCTGTGCGTACAGCGCCTCAACGGCGGTCTCACCATCGGCGACACCCACGAATACGAGGAGCCCTTCGCCTTCGATGTGGACGAGGCACCCTACGAACACCTCACCGCCGTCACCGAGGAACTGCTGGGACGCAAACTCCCGCAGGTAGTGCGGCGTTGGGCGGGCGTCTACAGCCAGAGCATCGATCCGGCCACCATCGTGACCCGCGCGAAGGCTGATGCGCACATCTGGGTCGTCACCGGTCCGGGTGGCCGCGGCATGACCCTCGGCCCCGCGATCGGCGCGGAAACCGCCGACCTGCTGAATCTCTGAGGAGCACCCGTGTCGGACAAGAACATCACTCTCGCCGTCCTGGATATGGCGGGCACCACGGTCGCCGACGGCGGACTGGTACTGCGCGCCTTCGATGCCGCCGCGACCAGTGCCGGTATCGAAACCGAAGGGCCGCAACGCGATAGGGCCCGCCAGTATGTGCTCGACACAATGGGTCAGTCGAAGATCGCGGTCTTCCGGGCCCTGCTCGGCGACGAGGGGCGCGCACGGGCCGCCAACCTCGCGTTCGAGTCCGCCTATGACGCCCTGATCGACCAGGTCGATATCACTCCGATTCCCGGTGCGGCCGATGCGATTTCCGCACTGCGCGCGGCGGGCGTCAAGGCCGCGCTCACCACGGGCTTCAGCCGTACCACCCAGGATCGGCTGCTGCATGCGTTGGGCTGGAACGAGATCGCCGATCTGACGCTGGCCCCTTCGGATGCCGGACGCGGCCGCCCGTACCCGGACATGGTCCTGACCGCGCTGCTGCGGCTCGGTATCGATGCCGTGGATCAGGTTGCGGTACTCGGTGATACGACCAGCGATATCGCCAGCGGTCTGGCCGCGGGTGCGCGAATCGTCGCGGGGACGCTGACCGGCGCACATGACGCAGCGCAGTTGCGTGCGGCGGGAGCCACCCATGTGGTGGCCTCGGTGACCGAATTCGCGGACTTGATCCTCGACCGAACCTGATCGCCCCGAATCCCCCGTCCCTTCGATTCCACACCCGACACGAACCGAAAGTTGCAGTCATCGTGCGTACTTCGAACACGCAGGGCCGTCTGGCACGCACCATTTCCCGGACCGCGCTGGCCGTCACCGCCGTCACCGCCGTCGCGCTCACCGCGGCCTGTGGCGGCACCGGCACCGGCAGCGGCGGCAAGACCATCACCGTGTACTCCGCCGACGGCGTCGGCAGCTGGTACACGACCCAATTCGACGAATTCGAGAAGAAGACCGGTATTTCGGTGAACCTGGTCGAGGCCGGTTCGGGTGAAGTGGTCAACCGGGTGGACAAGGAGCAGTCCAATCCGCAGGCCGATGTGCTGGTGACGCTGCCGCCGTTCATTCAGAAGGCCAAAAGCTCGGGGTTGTTGCAGGACAGCGGAATCGACACCAGCTTCGTCGCGGCCGGCGATAAGGATGCCGACGGCAAGTACGTCACGCTGGCGGGCAACTACCTGTCCTTCATTGCCAATCCCTCGGTCGACACCACCAATCTCACCTGGGACGACCTGCTGAAGCCGGAGTTCAAGGGCAAGCTGCAGTATTCGACGCCGGGTCAGGCCGGTGACGGCACCGCGGTGCTGATCCTGCTGCAGAATCTGCTCGGCAAGCAGGGCGCGCTGGATTACCTGGCCAAACTGCAGGCCAATAATGTCGGCCCGTCCTCGTCCACCGGCAAGCTGCAGGCCAAGGTCGACAAGGGTGAGCTGGTTGTCGCCAATGGCGATGTGCAGATGAACCTCACCACTGTCAAGGACAAGGGCTCGAAGTTCAATATCTTCTTCCCGGCCGCCGCCGACGGTAAGCGCTCCACCGTGGCCGTGCCGTACGTAATGGGCCTGGCCAAGGGCGCTGCGCACCAGCGCGAGGCGAAGCAGCTCATGGAATTCCTGCTCTCGGCCGACGCGCAGAAGTCGCTGCCCGACACCTTCGCGGTGCCCGCCCGCAAGGAGCTGCGTGATGCCCCGGCGACCGGTTCCGGTCCCTCGGCCAGCGCCGCGCTCAAAGGGGTCGAGGTCGTGAATGTCGATTGGACCAAGGTGCTTTCGGACCTGGACGCCGATGTGGCGGCTTACAACAAGGCAACCGGGCAGTAGAACCACTGAAACCGAGGAGCCGCAATCATGTCCGTCGGCGAAGCGCATCCCAGGTCGGTCATCGCAGCCGAAATACTCACCACCGCAACCGAACCCGCGATCGTGTTCGACCGGGTGGGAGTCAGCTACGGCCGCGGCCGTAAGACCACGGTCGCACTGACCGATTTCAATCTGCGCGTCGCCGGCGGTGAGACGGTCGCGCTCCTCGGACCGAGCGGTTCGGGCAAGTCGACCGCGCTCGGGGCGCTGGCCGGATTCGTCCGGCCGACCTCGGGCGCGGTGCGGCTGGCCGGGCGCGATGTCACCGACCTGTCACCCGCCAAGCGCGGGATCGGTGTGGTCGTGCAGTCGTATGCACTGTTTCCGCATATGCGGGTGCACGACAATGTGGCGTTCGGATTGAAGGCGCATCGGGTGCCGCGCAAGGAAATCGACGGGCGGGTGGCCGAAGCCCTGGCAATGGTCGGCATGGCGGCCTACGCCAAGCGGTTGCCGCGTGAACTGTCCGGTGGTCAGCAGCAGCGGGTGGCGATCGCGCGTGCGCTGGCCATCCGGCCGAAGGTGTTGCTGCTCGACGAACCGCTGGCCGCGCTCGATGCCCAGTTGCGGCAGACGATGCTCGGTGAGTTGCAGGAGTTGCGAAAAGCGTTGCCGGATACGGCGATGCTGTATGTCACCCATGACCAGACCGAGGCGCTGGCCTTGGCGGACCGGATCGCGGTGATGCGTGACGCGCGGCTGGTCGATATCGACACCGCCGAGAATCTGTGGCGGCGACCGCCGAGCGACTTCACTGCGGCTTTCCTCGGTGGCGCAAACCTGTTGCCATGCATGGTGAATCGAACGTCCGGCACCGCAGCGCTGGTTACCGTCGGGACTTTCACGCTGCGGGCCGAGGCACCGGATACCCCCGGCGGTTGGGGCGTGGACGCCCTCGGATTGCTCTGTGTGCGTCCGCATACTGTGCAGATCGGTGCCACCTCCGAGCGGAATGCGGTACGCGGCATCGTTGTATCGAATGTGTGGCGTGGGGCTTCGACGCGATTGCGGCTGACGGTCGACGGATTGGGTGAGGGGATCACCGCCGATGTGCCCGGCCATCTCGATACCGAGGTCGGCGCGATCGTCGGCGTACGGTTCCCGGACCCGGCCGGAGTCTTGATCCCGCCGACGGCAGGGACTTCGGCCGCGCACGAGCCGGGCGTGCCGAGATGAGGGGCGGCGCGGGCCTCACCTCCATGGGCATGTCGGAGCCGAGCGGCGATGAGGCCAAGGCATGACTACTTCTGCCCTGCTGGAACCGCAGATCACCGACGATGGGTCGCCCCCGACTACGCTGCGGCGTAATTGGCGACCGGTGCTGTGGACCCTCCCGCCGCTACTCGTTGTGTTGCTGATCGCGGTGTATCCGATAGTGCGGGTACTCGCCGAATCGACCGAGACCGAGGACGGTCGGGGTACCGCCGTCTGGTCGCAGGTGCTCGGCTCGGAATCGTTCCGTAATGCGTTGTGGCGCACCATTTCCATTGCCGTCTGCTCGACCCTCGGGTGTCTGGTGCTCGGCACGTTTCTCGCGATTGTGCTGGCATTCGTGCCGTTTCCGGGTTCGGCGCTGGTCGGCAGGTTGATCGATACGGTGCTCACGCTGCCGTCGTTCCTGATCACCTTGGCCTTCACGTTTCTGTACGGCACCGCCGGTGCTGTCAACGCGCTGATCGCCAGGATCACCGGGGACAAGACGCCGGTGCTGGATTTCCTGAGCACACCGCTCGGTGTGATCCTCGCCGAGATCACCTTCTTTACGCCGTTCGTGGTACGCCCGCTGCTGGCCGGATTCGCTCAACTGCCGCGCGAACAATTGGATGTGGCGGCCAGCCTCGGCGCATCGCCGTGGCGGGTGCTGCGTCAGGTGGTCATGCCGGAGGCATGGCCGGCGCTGGCGGCGGGCGGCAGCCTCGTTCTGCTGTTGACGCTCAACGAATTCGGCATCGTGCTGTTCACCGGCGCGAAGGGCGTGACAACCCTGCCCGCGCTGATCTACACCCGCGGCATCGTGACCTTCGACCTGCCGGGCGCCGCAGTACTGGCCTCGGTGCAGGTGCTGCTGTCGCTGAGCCTGTATATCGGGTACCGGCTGATCTTCGCCCGCTTCGGCGGCCGCACCGGAAGGGAGAGCTGACCATGCTGGTCTGGACGCGTCGTGGCCGGGCAATCGTGTTGGCGGTTTTCGCCCTTGTCGTGGTCGTGGTGTTCGTCGCGCCGATCGCCACGGTGGTTGCGGCCGCGCTGGCGGGCAGCTGGACCGGACCGCTGCCCTCGAATCTCGGCGTAGCCAACTTCCGTGCAGCGCTGTCCGGCCAAGAGGCCGCGAGTCTTTCGGTCAGTCTGCAGACCGCACTGCTCTCCGGCGGGGTCGCCCTGATCCTGGGTACCTGGACCGCACTTGCCGCGCGCGAGGCCCCAGGCTGGTGGCGCAAACTCACCGACGCGGTCTTCCATCTGCCGGTGGCGGTGCCGTCGGTGGCCATCGGCCTCGGCGTGCTTATCGCCTTCAACGAGCGGCCGCTACTGCTGGGCGGCACCAAATGGATTGTCATCGTGGCACATTCGGTGCTCGTCCTGGCCTACGCCTTCAGCGCGGTCTCGGCCGCACTCGATCGGCTCGATCCCGCCTACCGGCAGGCCGCGGAATCCCTCGGTGCGGGTCCGGTTCGGGTGCTGTTCCAGGTGACGCTGCCGCTATTGCTGCCCGCGCTCGGCGCTGCCGCGGGTTTGGCGATCGCGCTGTCGATGGGCGAGCTCGGCGCGACCGTCATGGTTTATCCGGCCACCTGGAAAACGTTGCCGGTCACCATATTCGGGCTCACCGATCGCGGTGAGGTATTCGACGCGGCCGCGAGTACCTGCCTGCTGTTGGCGGTGACACTGGTCGCCTTGGTCGCGCTCGGTCGGCTGCGTGGTCGCGCCGCGCTGCGCTGAGCACCATACGATGGCCCCCTGTCAGCACTGCCCCTGATCTTCACCGCGGGCTGGGCGAGCGGGGTCAATGCCTACGCGGTGGTCCTGCTGCTCGGCATCTTCGGCGTGACCGGCTTGTCCGACGAGGTGCCGGAGGCACTGCAGCGCACCGATGTACTGATCGCGGCCGGTGTGTTGTTCCTCATCGAGGCCGTCGCGGATAAGGTCCCCTATCTCGACAGCTTCTGGGATGCGGTACACACCATAGTGCGCCCGGCATCGGGTGCGGTCGTCGCAGCACTGCTCGCCGGCCAGGACGGATCGCTGCCCCAACTGGCGGCCGGCGCGGTCGGCGGAACCACCGCCCTGGCAAGCCATCTCGTGAAGGCCGGAACACGGATGGCGATCAACACCTCGCCGGAGCCCGCGAGCAATATCATCATGAGCCTCATCGAGGATCTGACCGTCGGCGGCATCGTCACCATCGCGATCTTCCACCCGGTCGTGGCGGCCGTCTGTGCGGGCACGCTGCTGGTGATCGGCGTGCTTTTGGTCTATCTGCTGGCGAGTCGAATACGCCGCTACCGCATTCGCCGCAGACAACGGCGCGAGGCCAAACGCATGGCGGCCGTCTAGGCGGGTTTGCGCCACACCAACGAGTAGCGCCAGAAGACCAGCCGCCGCACCCGCGCACCCGGCAGAACCGCCGCGACCCGCGCCCGCACCTGCCGCGTCGTCAGCGGCGGATCGAGCACAACCGGCATGACATCATGGGTCTCCTCGACCGCGTACCAACTCCCCCGTCCACGCGTCCGAAGGATCCGAAACGCCATCCCGAGCAACCGATGCCCGATCACCGCCACCGACTCGACCGGCAATTCCCGAAGGAGATCGGGCCGCGGCAATGCCACCGCAGCGATCACACCACCCGGCCGCAATGCCCGCGCCAAAACCGGCAGCACCTCATCGAGCGGCATATGGTGCAACGTGCTGATCGACACGATCGCGTCATAGGCGCCCTCTGCCAGCGGCGTCGCCAACACATCCCCGAGCATGCACCGGACATTCTCCGGCACAGCCCGCTTGGCCGCGTCGATCATCACCGCGGACCGATCAATCGCATCGACATGCTCGACACGCCGCGCGAGTTCCGTCGCGAAACCCCCAGCCCCACAACCGACGTCCAACACCCGGGTACACGGGGTGGGCAGCTGCCGTATGAGAAACCGTTGGTAGTACGCGTTGTGACTCCAATTGAGTTTGCCCATCCCGGACAGCTTGCCACGCGTCTGCCGAAGGTGCTTCCGAGCCCGAAATTATGTTCCGATCCCGGCAAAATTCCGTTGCGGAGCAGAGGATTTCGATCGGGTGCCCCGCGGTGCGCCGGGTGATCGACACTCACCTGGCCCGGATTCGGATGGACGGGGATGCCATCCGACGATCACACCATTGGAGACAGAATGACCGAGTCGGTCATCCAGCTGCCGACCGCTGGAGAAACGGTTATCGAAACCTATGAGCGAATCTCGCAGCGCGGGCCGGTGGTTCCGGTCGAGTTGACCGGCGGCGTCGCGGCCTGGGTCGCGGCGAGCCACAAGGCGGTGACCGACGTTCTGGCGGTCGACGGCACAGTATTCAGCAAGAACGCCAAGAACTGCGCGGCCCTGCACGACGGCACTATTCCGGCGGATTGGCCGATGCGCGCGTTTACCGATATCGACCACATGCTGAACAAGGACGGCGAGGACCATCGGAGGCTGCGCCGGACAATCAGCGCCGCGTTCACCCCGGCTCGGGTCGCCGCACTCGAATCCCGGATTCAGCAGATCACCACGGAGTTCATCGACGACTTCGCCGACGAGAAGGACGAATTCGATCTCGTCCCGCGATTCACCCTCCCGTTCCCGGTGCGGGTGATCTGTGAACTGTACGGGGTCGGCGAGGCCGATCGGTCACGGATCCGCGATTGGGCCACCACCCTCATGTCGCAGACCAGCACCGGTGAGCAGATGCAGGCCGCCATGACGGAGATGCTGGCGTTCCTCGCGGAATTCCTCGAGGCCAAACGGCGCGAGCCGGGCGACGACCTCACCTCCGCCATGCTGGCGGCCAACGCCGACAACGTGACCACCGACGATATGGTCAACATGTTGTGGCTGGTGATCATGGCCGGCCACGAGACCACCGTGCACATGCTGGCCAATGCGATCGTCGCACTGTGCGAGAACCCAGTGCAGCTGGACAAGGCCCTCGCCGAGGACCGCTGGGCGGACGTGGTCGAGGAGGCACTGCGTTACCGGTCCCCGGTGTACAGCGCCAACCTCCGTTATGCCCAGCAGGATGTCACCATCGCGGGAGTCGACCTGCCCGCGGGCGCGATCGTCATCTGGAACGGCAATGTCGGGCGAGACCCGGAGCAATACCCGAACGCCGATGTGTTCGACATCGACCACGATCACCGGGGTCAGCTGGCCTTCGGCAGGGGGCCGCACGTCTGCCTGGGCGCACCGCTGGCCCGCCTGGAGGCGCGCATCGCGCTGTCGACACTATTCAACCGCTTCCCGATGCTGCGCCTCGCTCAGGATTCGGCGCTGCTTCCGGTCACCCCGCAGTTCATGACCGCGGGCCCGCTCACTCTGCCGGTGCGGTTGCATCCGGCCGACTGACCACCGGTGCCGGCTGGTCGATGGTCTCTGCCAGCCGGCGTTTACGGAAGTCCCTCGGCGTTTCGCCGTAGCGCGACTTGAACGCGGCGGAGAACCAGGTGACGGTGAATCCGCTGCGCGCGGCGATTTCGCCGATGGTCAGTGTCGTGCTCGGGCTTTCGAGCAAGGCGCGCGCCGCACGCAGTGATTCATCCTGGCGCACTTCACGATACGTGGTTCCGGCTTGCTCCAGCGCGGTGCGCAACTGCCGCGGCGACCAGCTCAATGCCCGAGCCACCGCGGCGAGCCGGAGGTCGGCGACCCCGATATTGTCGCGCACGTACCGGCGCACGGCCTCGGCCGTCTCGGCCAGCTGGGGCCGCTGCGGGGTGCTGTCGCCCACGGCCATCATGCACAGCAGTTCGGTGGTCCGGTCGCAGACGGCATTGAACTGACGACCGGTGAGCCGGGATCGCTCGGCATGGGTGTCGCGGATCACGCTCCGGGTGATCCGCCCGAGTCCGGAGTCGAGATCGAAAACCGGACGGCGTGCGCCGAGCGGTGATATCGCGTGGTCGACTTCGGTGCGTGGGATCTGGAAGCCGAATGCCACCGAGCTGGGCACCCCCAGCCGCAGGGCCTGATCCAAACCTATCAGCACTGCCTGACCCGGTGCGACACGGGTGATTTCGCGATCGTCGGCGACCGTGAATGTGCCGCGCTCGGGGACCACCAGCCAGTAGAAGTCGTCGGCAGGTCCCCTGCGGATATTCGACGGCGTACGGAAGGCCAGCCGATCACCGGGCTGATCCCAGCGCAGCAGGTTGTAGCTCCCCGTGTGCTGCGTGATCAGCGTGACCTGCCACCGGTCCCGGTCTCGATACCGGTGATCCATCGGAACGATGCTGTTCGCCACGGCGGTCCATTCATCGACGCCGGTCACGTGCAGTTCGTCACAGATCATGTCGACACCCCGATCACCTCACCGGATAACAATATCCGCTCCGCTGAACAAAAGGTCGCCCGGACGCGATCGGGCCGACCGCACCGGCGCGACCAGTTGCGCGTGCGGTGTGTGGCTGTGCAGTTCGCGCAGGAACACTTCCACCGCCAGCTGTGCCAGTTGCTTTCCGGGACAGGTATGTCTACCGAATCCGAAGGTCAATGGCATTTTTCCGGTGCTGTCGATGGCCAGCGGATCCGCGAATGCCCGCGGATCGCGATTGGCGGCGGCAAACATTACCAGCACCGGCCCTCTCTGCAGTCGGGTGCCACTGCGTAAACTGATGGGGCGCAAGATATTTCGCTTCCAACCGACGAGTCCGGGATCGAGCTGCAGCACCTTGGCCGCGACGCGGGCGGCACCGGCGGATTCGCCGAGCAGCTTCCACCACTGCCGATCCGGGTCGTCGAGCAGCCGCTGCACGCCCTGTTGAATGCTGCCGCTGACCGTGTGCACACCGGCCGCCAGCGAGTTCGCCACCACCGAGACCGCCACTCTCGGCGCAATGCCGGCCGCGAGCAGATGCCCGGAAAAGCCAGTGGCGTGCCGGCGGCTGTGCGCCACCGCCGAACCGCTGACGGTGAACAACCGGCCGAGCGCGCCGACCGCGTCGGCCAACTCGCGTCCGCGCATCCACCGACCGAGCAGGCCCGACTGAGCATCGCTCCATTCAGCCACCGCGGGCCAATCTCGTTGGGGCAGGCCAATGGTCTCGCCGATGACGCGGGTGGCGTAGGTAATCGACAGGGCAGTCACGTCGAGCGGTTCGGTTGTCTCCCGCGTGATCGGCAACGACCGCCGGAAATGCTCGGCGAGGGCATCGGCCCGCTCGGATCGCATATCCGCGGGCACCGTGAAATATCCGGTCGGCCCCGCCATGGTGGCCCACACCCGGCGGTGCAGCATGTCGTCGGTCAGATCCGCAGTCGCCTTGGCCGGTGGCGGGAGCAAATGCCGACAAAGATGGCCCACGGCACGCGGGTTCGCGGCAATACGTCCGAAACCGACCAATGGTTGCAGTGCTTGCGCATTCGAGATTTCAGGTGCCGTGGCTTCCAGTAGTTCGCGCGCGTCGTCGTAGCGCCACACCAAGTGCAGCCCGGAATCATGATGGTAGCTGGGTTCGGGCCACGCGTGCAGCCGTCGGTAACCCGCGTCGCGCTCCGAATAGGTCAGCTGGTTGGAAGTCAGCTGCGCGAAGGGAAATCCAGATGCCATTCTGCCTGCCTGTCGGTCGAACGCGGCACTATGCAGCAAATATCGTGCCGGACAATCGAACTCATGTAATCACGGCCGTCCCGAAAACATAACTTCTGTGCCTCGGAACATAATTGACGAGGCGGCTGCCTGCGGGTGACAGGTCTGTCGACAAATGCACCGGACGGCGGCTCACCGCGGCCGCGGCCGGACGCAAGCCGCTGGGTACCACCGTCCGGTGGGGCGCTGGCCGATAGGTTCCATACCGTGATCGCGTGCCGAGGAATGCCGGATGGCGTAATCCTCGGCGAGCAGGGCGAGCAATCCGGCGCCGGTCAGCACGTCTTCCGATGCCGCTACGCCGACGCCGCGCGCGGACAGTGCCGCGCACATGCTGCGGGGTGCCAACTGCACGGCCGCGATGGGAAACATCCGCTGCACTGCCGCTACAATGCCGAATCCCCCACGCCATTCCAGGATTTCAGCCGGAGCGACGACCCCCGCGCGCATGCGCATCCGCCCGGCGGCGGCGATGCCGACCGCGGTGATCTCGTCGTCCCCCGCGACGTCCAGGAGCAGTTCCCGACAGCTCTGCCAAACCCCGCGCGCCGGGATCTGGCGCCATGCGAGGGTGCGGCCGTCGATGCCGACGACCCGATCGGCGGCGAATTCGGCGCGGCGCAACACCAATGCGAGCGCGGTCACGGCACCTCCCGGTTTCGATCGCAGGATCACGTGCGATGTCGGGTCGAGTGTCATTGCCACAGTACGATCTCAGCTCGTCTTCGTCGCCGCGCTGTCACTCAGCGTAAATTCTCTGCCCCGCAACGCCAATTGCGCGCTCACCGAGCGATGTCATCGGCCGATACGCCCAACCACAACGCCGCGACCCGACAATCGAATCCGATTACACGACTCGCCGACTCGGCCCGATGGTGCCGCGTACGCCGTTGAGCTTGCTGCTCACAACAGCTGGGGCAGCATGATGAGCGCGACGGTGAGCGCGAGAACGGACACGATGATTCCCGTGACCGCCAAACCCTTGGCGCGATATTGTCCGGTGCAGCCCAGGATCCCGAGAACAAGTCCGGCAATCGCGAACGGCAGACCGACCAACGGTCGCACGCCGGTCAGGTCGATCGGCAGAAACGGAAGTACGCAACCGACTATGCCGAGGAGCACGGCCCCGACGGCGAGCCATGGCCCCTGCCGCTGATCGGTCGGCGGTGGGCCGCCTTGCCATCCGGAGGCGTTGGTGTACACCCAGGGCTGTTGCTGCTGAGGCGGATACGGCGCGGGCGGGATGGGCGCGGAATATCCGGCGTTCGGGCCGGGAGCCGCCGCGCCGGAATGCCGGCCCGGGTTGGTCGGTTCCGGCGGCGGACTATACGACATCGGTGATCCTCACTCACTAATTCCCGAGAATGGCCTTCCTTCGTTCGCGCGCAACGATAGCCGCACACCTAACCTCGGCTCGATCCAAAGCCACCCCCGCCCGTGCCGGCCACACCTGTCGTCGAAGTTTCAGGGCCGCACAGCATATTCGCATGTGCATTCGAACTACGGATCGGCTCGGCCGCTCGGTTCGCCGCTGATTCGGCGATGCCGAAACCGCACGAGTACCTTCGCCCTCAGCATGCTGGCCATCGCGGCGTCGGCCTACTGCCGATTGCCCCACCAGCACTTACTCAATACTTGCCGGAACTCGACTACGCGGTGCAGAACTGGCCACATCGAGCCGAAGGCACATCGACGCCGTCCTCGATCATGCCGAGGGGCCCGCGACGGAAGCCGGTGATTCGGACTGGCCGACTCTGCGGCAGCCAGGTCCGCGGCGGGCGCACCCGCCGATCGGTTATCGACCGAGCCGTTCTGGCGCGCAGCGGCCATCAATCTGCACTTGACCCAAATCCGTTGGGCGGTAAAGAAAACCGACCGAGCGGTTCATTTGCCGGGAGAGCACGGCCGAGGACGACACCGCCCCGCGCAACAAATGAAAGCAGCCTTGCCGAGTGCGCTGCGCACGCTCGGCCGGAGACAATGCTCGCCGTCGCGGGTGCCCTGTCCTGTAGCGGCGAGTTGGCCGGTCCGCTTGCCGCGGTGATGCTCGTCCAGCGGTGCGGCAATCACTTCGGCTGGTCGGCGCCGTGGGTCGAACTGCTCGGCGCACTGCGCGCACACCAGACGATCGATATTCGCGCTGCGGCGGCAGCGGTCTGGATGGTCGCCGATTGAGTTCGGACACTGTCGAATTCGCCAGTAGTGGAGAATTCCGTGGCGGGCGTGCCGCGCCAGTCGACCACGCGGCACGCCGGGCGGGGCGCCCCGTTGCGCCCGCCGTCACTGTGCCGGCGACGTTGGCGTCCGGGTCGGGTCATTGGTCGGACAACGCTGGCCCGGGACGTCGCCAATTGAGCAGTAACGCTGTCGAGGCAGTGTCACTATTGCGGACGAAGTCGCCGTCGAGACTTTACTGTTCAGGCAAACGGCGGCGGCCACCGGCCACGTCGGTTACCAGATCAGTGTAGCCGTCGACGAGTTCCGCCAAGTGGTACCAGTGTTTATGGGTATTGTCGCTACGCGCGCCATCGACATCGATGGCCGTGTTGGCATCCACCCAACTGCGCGCCATCCGATCCACCACCGCACCGAGGCTCTCGGTATGTAGCGAAGCACCATTGCGATGCTGCGGGATCTCCTGCGCAATCCACTCATTGATATCGTCGACGAGCTCGCCACGACGGCAATCGATTTCGGCCACCAGGTTCATGTCCTGAACCTCGGCACGGCGTGCGTGCAGTTCGGCGAGGGCGTGTGCGGAACGTAGTAATTCACGATCTTGAAAACGTCGTCCCTGAAATGCACACAATATCTGCGGAGCGGTCGGCAACACCCCCACCGTAGGCGCGCTCATCGCCGTACCTCGAATTTACCCGACACCAACGCGCTTTGTACCAACATGATTGGCTCTCGATTCGGTTATCCCGGTCATCGGATCGGTGCTTCACAACTAGCGTAGCTGGATCATGCTCTTACAAATGCAAGAACGCAAGAGTGCGTTCTCATTGCTGCGGTAACGACCTGGTCACCGAGCAGCGACCCCACAGACAGCTAGTGACAACGACTTTCACGCGCGATACCCGCGGGGAGCTGAACCGGTGGCCAAGAGTTTGCCACACCATCGTCCGGCGCGTGGGCAGTATGCGATCGCCGCCTACGGTCGGGGAGTCCCGAGGTAACTGGTCACCCAGCGGCGCTTGTTCGGATCGGCGTCGGCCTGCGCGTGGACGAGCACCCGTGCCACCCCGGCGCGGATACGCGCGGTGCATTCGATCGGCGTACCCGGCGGCAGCTCGGACGGACCGGCGGCCACGTCGATATCGGTGCCCGACACCGCGATCCAGATCGCCACCGGACGCCGGCGCCGGTAGATCGGCGAATCGCCGAGTCCGGTTATGCGCGGGGATTCCGTCCCACACAATATCCAACCGCTCATCGGTGAGGCCGCGGTCCTTGAGGAACTTCGCGGCGAAATCCGCTCCATCCATTTCGAATCGCTGTTCATCGTGGGCTATTTCGGCGATGCCGATATCGTGCAGCCCTGTTCGCGGGCGACCGATTCCGTGCGGCACGCGCCAACCTCGATGACAATGAATCCGGGTGTGTCGCAGCCGGTCTCCCTGACCACCGCAGCGTAGATCCGACCCCGAGGACAGTGCGGCGCGAAACGGGCATGGTTCACCTCCTGATCTGGTCGGGCCTCCTGATTCGCAGAAACCGAGTTCGGCCGATGCGCGAGCCAATTCGGCGCCGTGATCCGCAACGAGCGCGAGTGCCGTATTGATGCCCGCGGCCACGCCCACCGAGGTGACGATCGGACCATCGCACAGCAGCACACCATCCGAAACCGCCACCCCGCAGTCGCCGCGCCAGGTCGATCCCGTCCCGGTCTCGTGAAGACGGTGCCGCGACTACAAGGACGAGCACCCATAGATCCGGCCACCGAGCCGCGATCTACCGTGACAAGGGGACTATCGCAGCGAAAACTCCGAAGTTCGTTGCTGCAAAGCGCGGTAGTCTCTGACCACGCTGCGAATGCATATTTGCGTGTGTGGCGGGCACTTACTACAGACATGTACGCAAGAGTGCTAACGGGTGCGCCGGGCGAAAGGGTTGTCATGGCAGGCAAGCGCACAGTCCTCACCGCCGGATTGCGGCGGCTCTCGGTGCTGCTGACCGAGATGCGCGAACACGCGGGGCTCAGCAAAGAGGACGTCAGCGGCAAGACCGGCATCAATATCACCACGCTGTACCGCATCGAGACGGCGCAGGCGCGCCCGCAGCGGCGCACGCTGATGGCGATGCTGGATCTCTACGGCGTCACCGAACAGCAGCGCGACGATGCGCTCGAACTTCTCTCGGACGCACTCAAGCCCGGCATGTCCCGCCCATACGAGGCGACACTGACCGAGGTGCACGCGGCCTATATCAACTTCGAATCCGAGGCGCTCTCAGCTCGGCACTACCAAACCTCCTACATTCCGGGACTATTGCAGACCTCGGACTATGCCGAGGCGGTCATCGACACCAATATGCCGAAGCTGGACGGAGCCACGGTGTCGCACAATGTGCGAGCGCGGATGGATCGGGCCATGCATCTCACCAAGCCGGATCCGCTGGAACTGTGGGTGGTGTTGGACGAAGCCGCCATCCGGCGCATGGTCGGCGGCCCCGATGTCATGAAGGCACAGCTGAAGCGGCTGCTCGATGATTCGCAGATGAAAAACGTCATCCTGCAGATACTTCCGTTCAGCGCGGGGGTGCACCCCGGCATGGCCGGATCCTTCACGCTGCTGGACTTCAAGGATCCGGCCGATCCGGAGCTGGTGTACGTCGAGGGCATCGCGGGTGATCAGCTGATCGAGGGCCATCCCCAGATCCGCCGCTTCGGCATTATTTTCGACCAGTTGCGCGCCATGGCGCTCAGTCCGCGCGACTCCATGGCCCTGATCGACAGGGCTTCCAAAGAGATGAACTGATCAGCTGCGGCTGGCTCGTCGATAGCCGACCGCCGCGGGGATCGCGAAGACTACGAGCGCGCCGATACACCAGGCGATGGTGGCCAGTAGCGGATCGCGCACCGGCCCGCCGACGGATAGCCCCTTCATGGCATCGATGGCGTAGGACATCGGCTGATGCTTCACAATCGGCTGGGCCCACGGCGGATAGGCGATCAGCAGCACGAACCCGGTACTGAAGAACATCATCAACGATGATCCGAGCGAAACAGCCTCCACCAGTGCGGCTTTCGCGCTGAACACGGCCACCGCGGTGACCACGGTGGCGAAGGCGATGCCGAACAGCAGCGGCACCCCGAACAGCGCGATACCGGCGAGCAGCCCTTGCCGGAATCGGAAGCCGAGCGCCACACCCACCGCGAACATCACCGCCGTGCACAGCACAATCCGGATTCCTTCGGCGACAATGCGCGCGATCAGTCCGGACGCGCGGTGCACCGGCAGCACCCAGAAGCGGGCCAGCAGACCTTCGTCGCGCTCGCGTCCGAGGGTAATGGCACCCGCCACCGAACCGGACATCACACCGACCAACGCCGACATCGGCACGAAACCGTACAGCGCACTCACCTCGGAGAACTCCGAAATCTGTTTTCCGAGAACGGTATTCAGTACGATCAGCAGGAGCGCGGGAAAGACGAGCGACTGCACGACGGTCAGCGGATCACGCCACCAGCGCATCAGCAGCCGCTTGGTCTGGATCATCGTCTGCGGGATCAGCAGACGCCAAGTCTCGGTGCGACCGTAGACCTTGGGCAGTTCCGCCGTGGGAGTCAGTACCTCGGTCATGCCGACCTCCGGATCGAGACGAATACCGCGCCCGCACCGAAGAGAATGACCTGGCCGAGTATCCAGGCCAGCCCGGGCCCGAGGGTCGACCAGCCGACGACGCCCGCGTGCCCCGATGGATCACCGGCCAGCGCCCGCAGCCCGTATACGTATTGCGAGACCGGCTGGTTACGTGCGAACCCCTGGATCCAGTGCGGGAATTGGCTGACCGGGGAAAGTCCGCTCGACACCATGCCGAGGATCAACTGCGGCAGGATCAGCGCCTGGGTGGTCGCCTCCGGGCTCTTGGTCAGACTGCCGAGCAGATCGGCACCCAGGCACAGCGCCAGCCCGATCAGCATCGCGAACGCGATGAAACCGATTGTGTCCCACCAGCTTCCATAGAAGCGGAAGCCGATCACATGGCCGCACACGAGGGCTGCGCCCAGCGCGATCGCCGCCCGACCCAGCGCGGTCGTGACTCGCGCGGCCAGCGGAACCGCCGAAAGCATCGGCATCGATCCGAACCGCACATTGAGCCCGTCCTTGGCATCGGCGGCCGCTCGGAATGCGGCCGTGATGGCGCAGAAGGCGATCGCCTGCATGGCGATCATGGGCATGAGGAACTGCGCGTAGTTGCTCAGCCCGCCCCGCCGGAGCGGGTTCAGCGACATCACGAGATTCAGCGGGACGTAGAAGCCGACGGTGAAGACCACTGGCGCGAGCAGCGCGGTGAATAGTTCACCATTGCGCCAAGACGGCCGGACCAGGCGCGCGGTCAGCGCCCACCATTGCGCCACCGTCGCCATCCGCGGCGGTGGCGCGTCCACCAGCCGCTCGCTGCTCAGGCGGCGGTTTTCCCCGTCGCCGCGTTCCTGCTGAACGGTGCTCGATACCGCGTCGCTACCGATGCTCATCTGCACGCTCCCATCCTGCGCGTCAACCGTGCTTGTCGGTGGGGAACCGGCTGTTCTCAGCATGTCGCACGCGGCCGCAGCCGGTACAGCTTTCCGCACTCTTCGAGTACGTATCGCATGATCGATCTCGCTCGCTCTCATCACCGCCCACCGAAATCGGGCGCGCCGCCACCGCGTCGGGCGAGCGGCTCGTCGTCCAATCTCGCCGCACCGATGACGTTTCGATACCGCCCCCGGGTGTCGCAACGACGACTCCGAGGGGGCGCTGAATCCCACCAAGGTGTTTTGCCGACCGAGCAGAACGGCGTCTCACGGGTGCGTGAATCATGCAGTGTCGCTATCGGTTTCGACGGGATGTCCGATTCGCGAGGTGACTACCGTGCCCGGGGTGAGTAATGTATGCCCCGATGACCAGCATGGAAGCCCGTTTCCGTGAAGCAGCGCGGACCGTGCCCCTCCCCAGTCCTTGGAATCTGTCCGCCTACCTCGCAAGTGTCGCCGCGCACCGTGGTCGTTCCATCTCGCTGCAGGCGATCCCCGCGGCCGCGCTCGCGGACCTCGGGTGTCGTGGCAGCGGACTCTGGATCGCGCGCGGTCACGACGACATCATCGTCTACGACGCGTCCGCCACCGAGCGCAATGCGGATCACATCATCCTGCACGAGATCGGTCACATGCTATTCGGGCACGGCAAGGAAGGCACGGAGGCAGGCGAGCCGATAACACCGTCGCTGGCCGCACTGCTGCCGTCCATCTCATCGTCCTCCATCAAGCATGTACTCGGCCGCGAGCACTTCGGCGCCGACCGCGAACGGGAAGCGGAGGTATTCGCCGATATGACGATGGTCTACGCCACCTTGCCGCGCCGCCCGGCGCGTTCGTTCCGACTTTTCGGGCGCGGGCGCTAGCCACCAGGTAGTCGGCGGGTGCCCGCACGTAATCCGTCGATGAGATCCTGATAGCTATCCGCCAGCTCGTTGAGCTGCAGCCACGCGTCATAGAAGACGGGTTCCGGCGCCTCGGACAGCGGTACGAACGCCTGTGTGGTCATGCTGGCCAGCCGATCCACGATCTCGCCGACGGTTTCGGAGTGCAACTGCGCCTCGGAGCACGGCACCGGCATCGCCAGCGTCACCCACATATCGATCGACCGCACCAGTTGGCCGCGCCGCCGATCCAGCTTGGGGATCTCGCGCACCGGCGTCCGCTCGCGGATTTCGTGCAGCTGCGCCAACTCCCCCGCCGCCTCCAGCATCGGATGATCGTCGTGCGGTAGCCCACGGCATGCGGCCAGCAACATATCCCGCCCCGGAACCATCCGGTTATTTCCGACATTCCTCATCCGGGCCTCCCACCGACGCCGGAACGCGCCACCCTCGGCGAACCTCCCGACCAGCAATGTCGTTTCCGCACCGCACGACCGCACGTCACGCCTCGATTATCGACCCAGATCCGCCACCGCGATCGAAAACGCCGATATCAATTTGTTACAGACCGGCGCGTCCGTGGCAAATGTACAGTAACCCGAACTATGGTCCGATGATCAGCGACCGCGTGGCTTCGACTACGTGGGTACGCCCTCCGCCAGATAATCCTGACCACCGACATAGAAGGTGCGACCGGATTCGCCTGCGGCACTTGCGGCCTCGCCGACGACGGCGGCGAACGCCTCGATGGTCGGCAGTACACCGTGATCGCGACGAGCCGAAACCGCCTCGGGATTACGGCGTTCCAGCAAGCGGACAATAATCGTGCCGTCGATCATGTCGCCGGACACCACATTCAGCCCGATACCACGCTCGGTCAGCTCCGGAATCATTGCGCGCAAGGCGTCTTCACCCGCACGCTTGCTCGCGGCGATCGGCTCATAGTCCGCCGGAACGGGTTTGCGGCCGTGGAAGTGGGCCTGATGGCTGGTCACGAAGACGATCCGGCCGCCGGACGGCAGGTGTGGCAAGGCTTCCCGCACCAGACGGACCTGCGCGTCACGGTTCAACGCCATCGCGTAATCGGGGGCGGCATTGCGCTCGAGACCGCCGGATGCGTTGAGCACCAACACATCCAGCCGACCGAACTCCATCACCACAGCGGCGATCATCGCCGACGTGGCGTCCGCAGCCGCGATATCGGCACCGGCGATCGAGGCACTGCCACCGGCAGCGCCGATCTCATCGGCGATCGCCTGGGCGCGCTTGCGCTTCTCCCGATAGTTGATGATCACGTGATCACCGCCCGCCGCCAGCACTTTCGCCGTCTCGGCCCCTATCCCCCGCGACGCGCCGGTGATCAGCACAATCCGTCGTTCCGTCGAGTCGCCCACCATCTGCCTCTCGTTCATCAGCCCACAGCAACGCTTCTAATTTAGAATCACTATGGTAGTTCGAAATGAGAAGTGCAAATGGAGCCAAGCCGTCGCGCGGGCAAGACGACCCGGCGCACGCGCCCATGCTGGCCACCATGGAGCTCATCGGCCAACGGTGGATCCTGCGCGTCCTCTGGGAGTTGGAACCCGGCCGCCTCGGCTTCCTCGAACTGCGCCGCCGCATGGGCAACTGTTCGTCGAGCATGCTCTCGACCCGCCTGCAGCACCTCCAGACCGCGGGCGTGATCACCAAGAACGCGGACAAAACCTACGAACTCACCGCCGCGGGCCGCGACCTCACCGCCGCGCTGCGGCCACTCTGGAGCTGGTCCGAACGATGGACCCCGCCATCTCCCGATCCCGAGTAGTGCGTACGACAAAGGCGGTCCCCGGCGCACTACCGGGAACCGCCTTCGCCTAGGACAGGGTTACTTCAAGCGGAGCTTGCCGAACAGACCTTCCTTCTCGTCGTCCGGGCCCGCAGTGAAGTACAGCGAGTCGGCGTCGCCGAGGCTCTCGCCATTGCCGAACATCAGAGCCCACAGACCCGCGATCTCGACCGGCTGGCCCTTCTCGTCGCGCAGGTAGTCGACGAACTTGCCGGTGGCGTCGTCGTAGGCGAGCACATGGCCGAGGCCACCGAAGTTGCCGACGAGCAGCTTGCCGCTGAGCGGACCGAAGTTCGCGGGCGCCACCGCGACACCCCACGGCGCATTGAGGCGACCGCCGTCGTCGAGGATGCGAACCAGCTTGCCGCTGCCGTCGAATTCCGCGACCTTGCCCTTGGCGGGCTTGCCCTTGGCGTCCTTCTCCTGGTCCTTGTCGAGCGAATCCTCTTCGGCCTTGTCGAACTTGGACGCGTCCTGCTCATCCGGCTTGGTGTCCGCGTACGAGACGAATACACGGTTGCCGACGGTGGTCACATTGAACGGGGCGGGATCGCCGGGCTTGGCCTTCTTGCCCTTATCCGGGGCGGCCGCGTCGATCTGGTCGCCGGTGGCGAAGGGGTTGGCGAAGCCGACGGTCGGGATCAGCTGCCAGTCCTTGTCGAAGGTGCGGACCTGCGGGTTCTCGCCGAAGTCGGCGGCGAGCAGCTTGTCACCGGAGGGAGCGAGTGCGATGCCGAAGAACGCCATGCCCTGGGACTCGCCGTCGAAGACCAGATTCGCCGGACCGTCGTGCCGGATGATCGCGCCCTCGGGCCCCTGCTCGGTCCAGGCCGAAATCTTGCCGGAGTCGGTGGCGAAAATGAAGCGCGACGAACCGGTCAGCAGCACCGGCGCACCGTCGACGTCCACCGGCTGGTCGCGCACGACGAACAGATCGGAGGTGATGGGAGCGCCGTTGAACACGACGCCGGTGGTCTTGCCGCTGCTCTTGTCCGAGGTGTCGGCATCCGCACCCGGAACCGTGACGATCTTCAGCGGATCCTGGAACAGCTTCTGCACCTTGGGATCCGCGGACGCGCTGACATCGCCGACGAATTGGAACGATTTACCGCCCGCGCCGACCCAGAAGTGCCCGCCCGCGCCCTTCGGGCGATCGGCTAGGCCCCACGCGTTCACCATATCCGGAAAGGTGTACTGCGCTTTGTATTCGGCCGTGTTGGCGGCGAGGTTGGTCTGCGCGTAGTGGTTGCCGTCGAGGGCAGGCACTTCATCGTTAGACGACTTCGAATCCGAGCATGCCGCGGCCACGACCAGGGCAGCGCCGAGCACCGAGGCGCGCAGCAGACCGTTGCGGGCGCGCGACCACCAGGCACCGTTGCGGCGCGATTCACTAAGGCGTGCGTTCAACTTCTTCGTCCTTTCCAGCCACTCGCAACCCTCATTTGGCGATTAGGCGACGCTAACCTTAGCTTGCAAGAATTTCGACCGTATCGGAACGTCCCGAATCCGACGGGTTTAAGCTGTCGCGCGTGGTCGCCCCCCAACCTTCCGTCGCCCCTCATCCGGATATCGCTCCGCTCGCTCCATTGCTCGGCACATGGCGCGGACCAGGGCACGGCGAGTACCCGACCATCGAGTCATTCGACTATGTCGAAGAAATCAAGTTCGGCCACCTCGGCCGACCGTTCCTCACCTACCGGCAGCGCACCCGCGCGGCCGACGGCAGCCGACCGATGCATGCCGAAACCGGTTATCTGCGGTGCCCGCGCCCGGATCACGTCGAATTGATCCTGGCCCACCCGACCGGCATCACCGAGATCTGTGAGGGCAGCCTCACCATCATCGATGGTGAACTGCAGATGGAATTCGAATCGACCAGCATCGGCCGCAGCAGTACGGCGAAAGTGGTGACCGCCCTCGGCCGTTCGATCAAGTTGGCCGGGGACACCATCGACTACACCCTGCGCATGGCCGCGGTCGGCGAACCACTTACCCACCACCTCGCGGCGACGCTGCACCGCGCCTGATCAGTCGCGGGACGGATCAGGACGCCAGGGCACATACGGCCGGCCCGCGGCCCGAGCGGCGGCCTCGGCCGAATGCAGTTGGTACGGCGTGATACCGCCCGTCTCCCAAGCGCCGACGGAACCCGCCGCAACGGCCTCGTGTGACTTCGCGGTCAATCCGATCTCGTTGCGCACCACCGCGATCGGCCGATCGGCCAGCGTGAACCAGTCCAGGTCGAGGAAATCGTGGCTGCCATGGGTGAGCGCCCCGCGTCGCATCGCGTCGCCGAGGCGCGTCGCCATGCCCGCGGTGCGCAAATGCCCTTCATCGGCTTCGAACAATCCCGCTCCGGCATGTAGGTAACCGGTTTCGAAGAGCGAAATCACCATGGCGAGCAGGCTGAACGCGCGCGGGTCGTCATTGGCGCGCGCCATGAATGCGAATACCTCGATCTCGTTTTCCAGCGTGGTGCCGTATCCGGCGAGCACATGCACCCAGTCGTGCTGGGCGAGCAGCGGCGGCGCGGAACCCGGCAGACCGGGCGTGACGAAGCCACGGTCGGCATAGAAGTCGGAGACGCCGCGGCCGAGCGTACCTACGGGCAACTCGCGCAGAGTAGCCCAGTGCGCCGCCAACGCCGGATCATCGCTGACCTGCCCCCAGGACGAATCCAAACTTTCGGTGTGCAGCGCGGTCAACCGGCTCGGATCCAGCCCGCCGAGATAACCGTTGCGGTCGAAGTCGACCGCGGCGAGTTCGATCGCACCTTCGGCATATTTCTGCGCCACCGCGATCATCTCGTCGTCGACCTCGAGCGCGTCGGCGAACTCCCGCAGTTTGGTCGCGACCGCGGGCGGCAACGGCCGCACCACCAGCGCGGACAGCAACATCGTCTGCACGATCCGCTCCCGGAAGATCCGATTGCGCCGGGCCAGCCCGACCGCGAAGCTCTCGGCATCGACGGTCGGCAGTGTCTCCAAGTCGACTCGATGTCCGGTCATCGACAGGAACAGTGACGGAATCAGCAACTGCTGCAGCGGGGTCAGCCCGTCCGCGCCGGCTGCCGCGGCGACCACACCGCTGGCCAGCAGCTCAACTTCGGCCGCATCGGGCGGGGTCAGCAGTACATCTTCCATCCGGTCAACTCCAACAAGATCGCCGACAATGTCCACCCCGGCGGTGGACGATCACATTATCGATCCGAATCCGGCACGGCGCGTAGTCATTTCGCCGACGGCGTAGTCGCGACGGGCACGGCGTGCCATCGGTGCGTATGCTGAATTCCATCGCGTGACGCTTCCGTCGGCGAAACAGCCGTGGGGCAGCGGCGGTCCGGAAGCAGTTGCGTTCGGAGGGAATCTGGTGGGCTCTGCGGGCTCGAATCGACCGGCGCTCGATCTTCGAGTGCTCGGACCGGTGCGCCTGCTGGTCGATGCTCGAGCGATACCGTTGCCCGGCGCCAAACTTCGCGCGCTGCTCGCCATGCTCGTCATCAACCGCCGCAATGCCGTCGCGAAAACCGCGCTGGCGAACAGCATCTGGGAAGAGGAGATGCCGAATCGCTCCGTCGACGGCCTCTACGCCTACGTCTCGAATCTGCGCACCGTGCTGCGTTCGGCCGGGGTCGACGACCGGGCCATCCTGCGCACCGTGCACGCCGGATACCTCCTCGATATCGGCGAGGATCAATGCGATGTCGGCCGCTTCGAGCGGGCCAGGACCCAGGGCTCGCTGGCCTTCACCACCGGCGATCTGGAAACCGCGGCTGAATGTTTCGCCGACGCGCTCGCGCAGTGGAGTGGTGAGGCGGTCGCCGGACTACGCGGGCTGCGTTTCGCCGACAATTTCGCCACCGATATGGACGAGCGCCGGTTGAATGCCATCGCCGATCGCCTGGACGCGGATATCGCATGCGGGCGCGAAGGCGCTGTCCTGGGCGAACTGACCGCACTGACCACCGAACACGCCGTGAACGAGCGGCTCTGGCGACTGTTCATCTCCGCGCTCTACCGCGCGGGCCGCCAAGCCGACGCACTCGCCGCCTGTCTGCGCATTCGTCGCAACCTAGCCGACCAGCAGGGCATCGACCCGGATCCGCGCACCCTGGCACTGGAGGCGGCGATCCGCAGCCAGCAGGCACTGCCGGCGGTCTCCTCCTCCCCCGGGGCGACCAAGCGGGATCTGCCCGATGTGCTGCGGCAGGCCTGGCTGCGGGTCGGCGACGGTGAGGCGATCGCCATTCCGGCGACCGGGCTGCGGATCGGCCGGGAATGGGACAACGACATCGTGCTCGACGATGCCCGGGTCAGCCGCAAGCACGCGCGCATCGTGCCGCGCGAGAACCGGATCTTCATCCGGGATCGGGATTCGGCCAACGGCGTCTACGTCAACGGTGTGCCGATCGGTGCCGATACCGCACTCGCGCACGGCGATGTCATCCGAATCGGTTCCACCACACTGCGTTACGAGATGCCCGATCGCGGAGCCCCGCCGGAGTCGACCAGTCGCACCAACTGAGTCGGGGTTCAGTACTCTGCGGGCAGGGCGGCGAGCATATCGCGCGTCACGGCGACGGCATTGTCCGAACTGCCGCCCTTGACCAGCAAGGTCGCGAAGGCCAGATCCCCGCGATAGCCGACGAACCACGAATGCGAGCCGCCGTCGACCTCGGCCTCCCCGGTCTTCCCGTATACCTCGCCCTGGTCGGCAATGCGTTCGGCGGTGCCGCCGGTGACCACTTTGCGCATCATCATGCGCAAACCATCGATCACCTCGGACCCGATGGCCGGACGGTCGCCTTTGATCTCCGTGGTCCGTCCGGCGATCAGATACGGCACCGGCGCCGACCCGTGCGCGACGGTCGCGGCCAGCATCGCCATTCCGAACGGGCTCACCACCACCTTGCCCTGGCCGATGCCGTCCTCGGTACGCTGGATCATATCGTCGGCCGGTGGCACCGAACCCGATTCGGTCGGCAGGCCCGGAACCGTATAACCCTGTCCCACACCAAGTTTCGCGGCGGTATCGTGCAGCGCGTCGCTGGGCAGGTCACTGGCCAACTTCGCGAATGCGGTATTGCAGGACCGCTCGTAGGCGGTGGCCATCGGTACGTCACCGAGTTGGAATAGGTTGTAGTTCGGAATTGTCCGCTCCCCGATGACAATTCGGCTCGGACACGGCAAAACCGTTTCGGGCGTGGCCTTTCCGAGCGACATCGCCGCGGCCGCGGTCACCGTCTTGAAGACCGAGCCCGGCGGATACTGGCCGATGGTGGCCACCGGACCGGCACGGTCGGCCGCCCTGTTCTGTGCGACAGCGAGAAGCGCGCCGGTCGACGGCCGCAGCACCACCATCATGGTCTGCTCCTCGCGGCCGCTGACGGCACGCTGTGCGGAGTTCTGCACATTGCGGTCGATGCTGAGCGAGAACGACGGGGCGGGTTGTGCGGGCACCTCGGTGAGTACGTCGGTATCGGCGCCGTTGGCGTTCATGGTGACAACGCTCCAGCCCGCCTTGCCGTCCACCTCGGCGATCACCGTCTTGCGCACCTGCGCGAGCAGATCGGGTGCGAAATCCCGGTCGGTGGGGACCATATCCCACTGCTGGGTCAGCGTTACCCCGGGCAGACCGATGAGATCTCCACTCACCTGGTCGAATTCGTACTCGCTCAACAGCGCCACGGTGTACTCACCCTTGGCGGCGGACGCCGCGCTCAGGATCGCCTCAGGGGTGAGCCGGTCGTCGAAGCGGTGCAAGGCCGCCGCCAGCGAGGTCGCCGTATAACCCGGATCCGGTGCGGAGGCCACGGTGAACGCGACCCGAGATACCTTGCCCGGCACCAGCACATCGCTGCCGGACTGCTCGTTCACCCTGGCGCGCGGGGCCGGGTTGGCGCGCAGTGCCATGGTCTGGGTGGCGCCGAGTTTGGGGTGGATATCGGCGGAGGTCCAGCGCACCATCCAGCGGCCGTCACTGCGGCCCATCTGCAATTGGCCGGTGTATTTCCAGATCCGGTCCTTGGGCAGGCGCCACTCGTAGGTGTATTCGACGGTCGCGGTGTCGCCGGTGACCCTGGCCGCGCCGGTATGCGCGGTCAACTTGTCGGCCTGCAACTCGTCCCATGCGGAACGCAGTGCGGCGGTTGCCTTCTCGGGCTGACCGGTGAGTTCGGCCGCGGCCTCGATGTCGTGGCCGGCGAAGGCGGCAAGGAAGGCATCGGCCACGGGCACCGGTCCCTGTGGATCGGCCGAGCAGCCGGATCCCGCCGCCGCGAAAGCCGCGACGGCCAGCGTAATGAGCATGCGAGTCGACATCGGGACCGATCGTATAGTCAACCGCGAGCAAACGGCTGTGGCACACCGATGTTCGGTGCCGCCTTCAGTCGAGCAGCACGGTCGCGAAGGTGGCGATCTGCCGGAATCCGACCCGGCTGTAGGCCCGGCGGGCGATGCTGTTGTAGTCGTTCACGTAGAGGCTCGCGGTGCGGCCCGAGGCCACCACCGCATTCGCCACGGCGGCGGTACCGCGGGTGCCGAGACCGGCGCCGCGACGTTGCGGATGTACCCACACACCCTGGATCTGCCCGGTCCGCCGGGACAGCGATCCGACCTCGGCCTTGAACACCACTTCGCCGTCCTCGAAACGCGCCCAGGCGCGGCCGGATTCGATCAGGCTCTGGATCCGGCGCCGATAGCCGCGGCCGCCGTCACCGGCGCGGGGATCCACCCCGACCTCCTCGATGAACATGGCGATCGCCGCGGCGAGATAGCGCTCCAACTCATCCGGCCGAACCCGGCGGACCTGCGCGTCAGCGGAGGCAAGCGCGGGCTGGCCGAGGGCTAGCAGCGGCTGCGCACCGCGTAGCTCGCGTTCCGGTCCCCAATGCGCGGACAGCATCTCCCACAGCGGCAGCGTCAATTCCTGACGCCCGACCACCGACGAACACACCCGGGGCCAGCGGATCGCCCGAGTGGCAAAGGCGCGCAACGCGTCCTCGTCACCGCGCAAGGGCACCAGATTCGCACCCGAGAAGCACAGCGATTCCGACGGACCACCCCGACTCCACAGTTCACCGTGTCCGACGCCGGTATCCAAGCCGAATTCCTGTAACCGCGCCGCCACCATGCACGAGGCGATCGGATCGCTATCCAGCACCCGCAGCACCTGTGCCAGATCCCGATTCGCGAGCTGACGCGCCGGGGCATCCTTGGCCCGTCGCGCCGGCTCCAGCAGACTCCGCACATCGACAGCCTGCCACGAATCGGTCGACTGTGGTACGGCTACTCGGGAACTCCCGCCCGTAACGACCGCTTGCGGGTCGCTCGCAAGGTCAGCCGACGGTGACGACGGGTTCGCCCGCGCCTTCGGTCTCGCCCATCTCTTCGGCAATGCGCATGGCCTCTTCGATCAAGGTCTCCACGATCTGTGCCTCCGGCACGGTCTTGATGACCTGCCCCTTGACGAAGATCTGGCCCTTGCCGTTGCCCGAGGCGACACCGAGGTCGGCCTCGCGCGCCTCACCCGGACCATTGACCACGCAGCCCATCACGGCCACCCGCAGCGGCACCTCCATGCCCTCCAGACCGGCGCTCACCGCATTGGCCAAGGTGTAAACATCGACCTGGGCGCGACCGCAGGACGGGCAGGAGACGATCTCGAGTTTGCGCGGGCGCAGGTTCAGCGACTGCAGGATCTGCCCGCCGACCTTGACCTCCTCGGCCGGCGGCGCGGACAGCGATACCCGGATCGTGTCGCCGATGCCCTCCGACAGCAGCGCGCCGAATGCGACGGCGGACTTGATCGTGCCCTGGAACGCCGGACCGGCCTCGGTCACACCGAGGTGCAGCGGGTAGTCCGACTGCGCGGCCAACTGGCGATAGGCCTCGACCATGACCACCGGATCGTTGTGCTTGACCGAGATCTTGATATCGCCGAAGCCGTGCTCTTCGAACAGGCTCGCCTCCCACAGCGCCGATTCGACCAGCGCCTCTGGGGTCGCCTTGCCGTACTTCTCCAACATCCGCTTATCCAGCGAACCGGCGTTCACGCCGATGCGAATCGGGATGCCGGCGGCGCCTGCGGCCTTGGCCACCTCGCCGACCCGGCCGTCGAATTCCTTGATATTGCCCGGGTTTACGCGCACCGCGGCACAACCCGCATCGATGGCGGCGAAGATATAGCGCGGCTGGAAATGAATATCCGCGATGACCGGGATCTGGCTCTTGCGCGCAATGGTCGCCAATGCGTCGGCGTCCTCCTGACGCGGGCAGGCGACGCGCACGATATCGCAGCCCGAGGCCGTCAGTTCGGCGATCTGCTGCAGGGTGGCGTTGACGTCGTGGGTTTTGGTGGTGGTCATCGACTGCACGGAAATCGGGTGATCGCTGCCGACGCCCACATTGCCCACCATCAATTGGCGGGTCTTGCGGCGAGGCGCGAGAACGGCCGCGGGTGCGGTCGGCATCCCCAATCCGATTGTGCTGGTCACTTTCGGCTGCCTACTTTCGTGCGTACTGTTTCGGGCCGTTCGCCTACCGAGGATAGCCGCGTGTTGCGGCTGCCCACCCTGTGACAGCCATGACATGAGTCATGACACACAGATGTCCCGAAATGCCAGCAATCCGGCGTACGCGGTGGTTATCGCGGAACAACCGCGACAGGTTAGCGCGTCAGCGGAACAACTGGATCGGATTCACGATGTCGGCGACCAGCGTGAGCACCATATACGCACCGCCGATCACCACTGCGACGTAGGTCACCGGAAGCAGTTTCAAATAGTCGACCGGAGCGCCCGGTGCCAGTCCCTTCCAGCCGCGGACGGTATTGCGGACCTTCTCGTAGAGCACCACCGCGATATGGCCGCCGTCCAGCGGCAGCAGCGGCAGCAGGTTGAACGCGCCGAGGAAGAAGTTCAGGCTGGCCAGGACCAGGATGAATACGCCCCACAGGCCGCGCTCGGCGGTCTCGCCGCCGATCTTGCTCGCGCCGTAGACACTGACCGGGGTTTCCGGATCGCGTTCGCCACCGGTCACCGCGGTCCACAGCGCGGAAACCTTCTGCGGCATCTGGGCCAGCGATTCCACCGTGCGCACGAACATCTGCCCGGTGTAGGCGCCCGCGGCCGGAATCGCGGCCAGCGCGTTGTACTTCAGCGGCTCGTAGTACTCCGAACCGACACCGACCGCACTGACCTCGCGGCCCGGCCCGCCGTCATCGGGATAGCGGGTGACGCGCTCCGGAGTGACCTCGATGGTCCTGGTCCGACCGTCCCGCTCGATGGTGTAAGTGAACGGGCCGGTCTGCTTCTGGGTTTCGGCGGTGAACTGCTGCCACGTCGTCACCTTCACGCCGTTGACGGCCTTGACCACGTCACCGCGCTGCATGCCGGCCTGCTGCGCCGGTCCGGTGCCCTGGCAGTCGGCCAGCGATTTGTCCGGATTCTGCTGGGCGACACATTTCATCGCGCCGATGGTGGTCGCGGGCGGCTGGTCGAAACGCGGCAGTCCCCAGCCGATGGCGAGCACGACCAGCAGCAGGAAACCGAGCACGAAGTTCATCGCGATCCCGCCGAACATCACGACCAGGCGCTTCCAGGTGGCCTGGCGGTACATCGCCCGGTCGAGATCCTCGGGCGCGAGTTCGTCCAATGCGGTCATGCCCGCGATATCGCAGAAGCCGCCGAGCGGGAGTGCCTTGAGACCGTATTCGGTTTCACCGCGCCGGAACGAGAAAATCTTGGGACCGAAGCCGATGAAATAGCGCCGCACCTTCATGCCGGTGGACTGGGCGGCCCACATATGCCCGCATTCGTGCAGCGCGATCGAAATCGTGATGCCGAGGGCGAACAGTACGAACCCCAACGCGAACACCATTTGCTGTACAGCCCTCCTGCGTTGCGCAGCTCGCCTCGAATGAAGTGCGGCCGCCCGCAGCGGCCGCGATTACCCGCAAAGGCGCGTCCGTCCGCGCCGCGGGCACCCCGACCACAGTAACCGGATGCCGACCAACCCTCTCGGGTAAGTCTGCCAGGCCGCCGTCCTGCGGCGCGCCCGATACGGTTCTATCAGCGATCGACGAGGGTGCGCGCGTAGTCGCGGGCCCAGGTATCGGCGGCGAGTACGTCTTGCAATGTCTCCGGTTCGGCGCGCCACCGATCGGCCGCCTCGACCGCGCGGGCGACGGTGCGCACGATATCCGGGAAGCGGATGATCCCGTCCAAAAAGGCTTGCACCGCAATCTCATTCGCCGCGTTGTAGACCGCGGTGACGCTGCCGCCCGCGGTGCCCGCCTGCCTGGCCAGCTCGACCGCGGGGAACACCGCATTGTCGACCGGCTCGAATTCCCAGGTCGACGCGGTGCTGAAGTCGCAGGCGGCGGCCGCGCCCGGTACGCGATCGGGCCAGCCGAGTGCAAGTGCGATCGGCAGCTTCATATCCGGCGGGCTGGCCTGGGCCAGCGTGGAGCCGTCTTTGAAGGTGACCATGGAGTGCACGATCGACTGCGGATGCACCGTGACGTCGATGCGGTCGTAGGGCACCCCGAACAGCAGATGCGTCTCGATCAGTTCGAGGCCCTTGTTCATCAGCGAGGCCGAATTCAGCGTATTCATCAGGCCCATCGACCAGGTCGGATGCGCCTTCGCCTCGGACGGATTCACCGATTCCAGCATTTCGGTGGTCCAGCCGCGGAACGGACCTCCCGACGCGGTCAGCACCAGCCGGTCCACCTCCTCGGCCCGGCCACCGCGCAGGCACTGGGCGAGCGCGGAATGTTCGGAGTCGACCGGCACGATCTGCCCGGGTGCCGCGGCACGGGTCACGAGCGAGCCGCCCGCGACGAGGGATTCCTTATTCGCCAGCGCCAGTCGGGTGCCCGATTGCAAGGTGGCAAGGGTCGGCTCCAGGCCGAGCGAACCGACCAGTGCGTTGAGTACGACATCTGCCTCACTGCGGCGCACCAGTTCGGTGACCGCGCTGGGCCCGCTCAGCGCCAGGTCGAGTCGGGTGCCCGCGGCCGGATCGGCGACCGCGACATTGCGGGTCCCGGTCGCGGCCATCTGGGCCGCGAGCAGCTCGGTATTGCCGCCGCGCGCGGCGAGGCCGACCACCTCGAACTTGTCGGGATTGGCGGCGATTACCTCGAGCGCCTGGGTACCGATGGAACCGGTGCTGCCGAGCAGAAGGACTCTCACGATGTCGGACACGGCCCCATTGTGGCAGCGGGGCCAGCGACGCGCCCGAAGGCGGTAGCCTGCGTAACCGCATAGGGCGCCGCTCGCCGATCGAACACAGCCCTGCTGGCTACGACGAGCGGTCGTATGCCACGATATCGGCAGCAACGCTTACACCGAGCTAAGGAGCGATCGTGGCCGCCACGGAACTCGAACCCACCAGTGACCGCGCAATCGTCACCCACGTGGATACCGCCGAGGTTCCGTCCGCCGAATGGGGCTGGAGCGGGGAATCGCGCCGCACCTTCCGTGTCGCGGGCTGGATCGTCTGCGTGATCCTGCTGGCCATGACGATCGGCAACCACAAGGGCCACATCGAAGACGTGTTCCTGGTCGGTTTCGCCGCCGTGATCGCGGGCATCATGATCCGCGACTCGATCCTGCGCCGCAAGCCTCGCTAGTCCACACCGAAGATATCGACTCGCTCGGGGATTCGCCCGCCTAACGCCCTCGTCGCTTGGCGGGCTTTTTCTTGGCTCCGGCGTTCTTGATCGAACGCTTGGCAGTGGCCTTCTTCGGCTCGGTCTTCTTGCGCGGAGCCTGGGCTCGCGAGCTGCGTTCCGAACGGCCGCGCACGATGCCGACGAACTCTTCGATCAGTTCGGTGGTATGTGCGGACGGCCAGGCCAGGGCGATTTCCGTGGCCGGGACGCCCATCATCGTCCGGTAGACGAGGTCGCGGCGGGCGTACAGCCGCGCGATGGAATGCGGGACGATGGCGACGCCGACACCGGCCGCGACCAATTCGATGGTGCCCGCGATCGCATCGATATCGCTCGAGTCCTGAATCCGTTCACCCTCCAGATCGCCCATGCCCACCTGTTCGAAAAGCGACAGGGTGTGGTCTTTGGGCACCACTACGACGGGAAGCTCGCGGTAGAGCGGAATCGCGCTCAGACCTTCACGATCGATGGGCAAGCGGACGAAACAGGCGTCGACGCGCCCGTCACGCAGCGCGGTGAGTTGTTCGGCCATCGGGATCGGGAGAATCTCGAGCGCGGTGTTCGGGAACCGCTCACTCCAGATCCGCGTCCATTTGGAGACCGTCACACCAGGTACGAAGCCGACTCGCAATGCCACATCCTCGGCAGCCACGGGCGCGGGCTTCTCCTCGGTGCGCGCGATGATATCCCTGGCGTCGCGCAGCAGCTGCTGTCCGGCCTCGGTCAGCTGCGTCGGCTGCGCTCCGGGCACAAAGAGTTTCGTTCCGATTTCTTGCTCCAAGTCGATCACCGTGTGACTCAACTTCTGCCGCGAAATGTGCAGCGATTTCGCCGCGCGGGCGAAATGCAGTTCCTCGGCAACCGCGACAAACCAGCGCAGGCGGGTCACGTCGATGGACTCGGGGTTCATTCGTACGAGGGTATTGCCATCGGGGCTGTCGACTCGCGAGGCGGGTGGTCCGAGGGCACACACGGGGCCGATACGCGGTGGCCTCGCATTCGCTCGTCCGAGCGCAACAGACTGCGGGCGGACTGCGTCCGGCTGTGACCATTAGGCTGTACCGGTGAGCCCGGATAAGAAACCGCAGACCATGAAGCCGCTGACCGCGGCGAACAAGCTCGGCATCTACCTTCCGGCGACGCCCGAGGAATTCCGCAACTCCTCGATCTCCCGCGCCGAACTCGAAGAGTTGCGCACCAATCCCCCGGCCTGGCTGACCGAACTGCGCAAGACCGGCCCCTTCCCGCGCGATGTCGTCGCCCGCAAACTCGGAGTTTCCAATACCGGCCTGGCCCGCGCCGAAGTCTCGGACGCGATGAACGCCGAGGAAATCGCCGCCCTGCTCGCCGACCCGCCCGAATGGCTGATCCGCGAACGCGAGAACTACGCCGCGGTGCTGAAGGAAAACGAGCGCATCAAAACCCAACAGGCCGAACGCCGCGCCGCTTCCAACCGGCCCGCCAAGCACCGCACGTAGAACAGCCGCACCCAACTGGGGTGCGGCTGTATTCGAGTGGTGGAAGCGGTTATGTCGCACCGGATTTCGTGGTGACCAGTTGGCAGGATCCGTCGGTGCACGAGCGCTGCAGTCGGCCGCGGGACAGCGTCTGGAGCAAGCCGATCGCCCAGCAGGTCGGGCAGCCACGCAGCGCGACGAGACCGACCGGCAGGAGCAACAGACCGACGGGGCCGACCGCAGGCATCAGCGCGAACGAACCGACCACAGCGCCGAATCCGATTGCGCCACGGGCCAAATGGCGCGATAGCGACGCACTGGCGAACTCATCTTTCATTACCGACCTCCAAACTCCCCTGCACCGCCGCACGCGCCCGATGCAGCCGTGATTTCATGGCCGCGGTACTCAGCCCGAGCAGGTCCGCGACCATCCGACCGCTGTAGCCCTGCACATCTCGCATGATCAGCACCTGCCGCTGATCGCCGGGCAGTGCGGCGATCGCGGCGGCCACCCGCTCGGCCTCCCAGCGACTGAGCGCCTCCTCTTCCGCCGATGCGATGGCCGAGTCGGGCATCGGTTCGGCCCGACGCACGCGTAACCGCAGTTGCCGCACACATTCATTGCGCACAATGCGAAACATCCACGAGGCCAACGCACCCGATGCCCGCAATGTCCCGATCTTGCGGTACAGAATGATCAGCGCCTCCTGCGCCGCATCCTCGGCATCCTCCGGCGTCGCGCACAGCGAGTACGCGAAGCGCCGCACATGCGGATGCGACCCGGACACCAGCGAGGTGATCGACTCGATATCGCCCGCCCGCGCCGCGGCGACGAGATGTTCGTCGGGCCAGCACACCTCGGTCATTCCGACCGGCTCCGCCGCCGCAGCACGGTAATGCTGCACGCGCAAATGAGCAGCGCCCCAACAACAATCGCGGCTATGATCACGACAAACCTCCCGATATCGTGCCGACCGTGTTGCCGACACAAGTATGAGAGGTGTAAACCCGCACAAAGGATTCACCGCGATCGAGCACCGCAGCCCGATCCATGCGGACAAACGACCAGACGTTGTTACGATGTGCCGAGTGGCATCAAGGAGGTGCGGTGGCTGAGGCCGATCGGGCGCCGGTACGCGTCGATCCATCCAAGCCGAACGCTGCTCGGGTGTACAACTATCTACTCGGCGGTAAAGACAACTACGAGGTGGACCAGCGGGTCGCCGAGCGCATGCTCGCGGTCGCGCCGGACACCAAGACGACGGCCTGGTTCAGTCGAAAATTCCTGCTCAACGCCGTGGAAGAGGCGGCCGAGGAGGGGATTCGACAGTTCATCGATATCGGTGCCGGAATCCCCATCTCGCCCAACGTGCACGAAATAGCGCAGAAGGTCGACCCCTCGGCACGCGTCGTGATGATCGACTACGACCCGGTCGTGCACGTGCACGCCAACGCGCTGCTGTCCGGCACATCCGGTGTCACATCGATACTCGGTGATATTCGCCGCACGGACGAGATCATCGAGAAGGCGCGGACCGAAGGACAGATCGATTTCGACCAGCCGGTAGCGATTCTGATCGTCGGCGTGCTGCATTACGTGATGGACGATGAGCATCCGGCGGATATCATCGCGCGCTTGCGCGATGCAATGGCGCCGGGAAGCATGCTGGCCTTCACCCACGGATCCGTCCACACGGAACCGGAGTTCGTCGAGCGGTCGACCGCAGACACTGACGGCAGCTCGGCACAGGTGCAATTCCGGACACCGGAGACGGTGGCCGCCTACCTGGACGGTTTCGAGGTGGTCGAGCCCGGTCTGGTACCGGTGCAGGAATGGCTCGACGACGACCTGCCCGGCACGCAGTTGGTGATCCTGGGCGGAATCGGGCGCAAGCCCTAGGTCGCGGCGAGCGTATCGGCGCGTGCCGCGAGCGCGTCGGCGATCGGACGCGGACGGCGACCGAGTCCACATGCACTCGCGACGCCGTCCACCGGTCTACTCAGCGCGTTCTCGATCAACCGCAAGGTCTCGACCTGCTCTGGCACCGTGGGAGTGTCGTGGACGAATCCCGCGTAGAAGTTGGTGCCCGCGCCGAGTGACAGGTCCGCGAGGGGTGCGTAGAACGCGGGATCGGCCGACGGCGGGATATCTCCGGCCGCAAGCGGACCGTGCACATAGGTCAGCGGGCGATCCGAAGGCCACTGCCGGGCAACGGAATTGGCCAGGTCCACGAAGGGTCGCAGATCACGCATGCTGGCCCGGGACTTGTTATGCATACTTCCGACGCACAGGTGCACGCCGAATCTGGTTCCCGCAGGGGTGGATTCGGCCAGCGCCGCAATCCCCTCGCCGAGGCGCAATGCCGCCTCCAGCCGTCGGTGCAGTGGCTGCGCCTTCGCCATGAGCACCATTTCCGCGGTCGCCTCCAATTGCACGACCACGTCCTCGGTACCGACCAGTTCGTGGATGGCCGCGATATCGCGCACGGTCGCGTCACGGAATGCCTTGCGGTGCGACCGGACACCTGGAATGCCCATGGCGATGAAGGCCAGGGTGAAATCGGTCGGCATCCCGATCTGGAGAGTGAGTTCGGGCAGCTCGCGCGCCGTACGCAAACCCTGGAATATCGGCAGCGCCTCCTGGGCCTCGGCGAGATAACCGAGCTCCATCATGTCGCCCGTCAGCTCGCGACCAGTCGGAACGCGATGGATGGTCCGCTCTCGACTCGAGCGCCACGTACCCGGCTTCTTCACTTCCAATGCGCCCTGCGCCACCAGATCCTCGATGATCGGCTGGATGTAGAACTCGTAGCGACGCGTTTCCCCAGTCGGGAGCGTGCGTAGGCGCGGCCCCGTGGCATCGAGCATCGCGCGCATCGCATCGTCGGTACTCGTACCCGGAAAGCTGCCGACAAAGTGCACACCACGCGAACCCATGCCGTGCATCGTAGATCGCATCCTCATCACGCAACCCCATAGCTACGGATCTTCATGTGCGGTATGGTGATTCGCCAGAAGATGGCGCGGCGCACGACATTTCCCATTCGGAGGGAACGCGGTGACGAAAAAGCTCTACGCCCGAATGCTGGTGGCCGCTACCGCCGCGGCGACAATGCTCGGTGTGGTGCCGGGCGAGGCCAGTGCTGATCCGGCCGCCTCGCCCGACCGTTGTCAGGAGATCTCTTTCCCGGTACCGCAGGGGACGTTGGGCGCGACCCTGTGCCTGCCGGACCGGCCGACCGACGCCGTCATGGTGTTGATGGCGGGGTCCAATTACAACCACACCTACTGGGATTTCCCTTACGCCCCAGAGACTTACAACTTCCGGCGCGCGATGAACACAGCCGGCTACGCGACGCTGGTGGCCGATCGACTCGGTAACGGCGCGAGCACCCGCCCGCCGAGCATGTCACTGACCGCGTCCGCCACCGCCGAAGCCCTGCACAACATCGTGCAGGCCCTGCGCCACGGACTCGCGGGCGCACAGCCGTTCGGCAAGGTCGTCACCGGTGGTCATTCGCTGAGCTCCGGCACATCGGTCATGGAGGCCACCACCTACCATGATGTCGACGGCGTGCTGCTCACCGGATATTCGCACACCCTGAGCGTGCCGGATGTCCTCGGCGTGATCGGCACCTACTACCAGGCCGTGCAGGATCCCGTATTCGCCAGCCGCGGATACGATTCGGGCTATCTCGTGACCCGTCCGGGTACCCGGGCCAGCGACTTCTTCGGGCCGGATAATTATGATCCGCAGGTGCTCGCGATCGACGAGGCGACGAAGGAGACCTTCTCGCTCACCGAATATCCCGACGGCCTCACCTCTACCCTGCCAGGGATGTCCAGCTCGATCACCGCCCCGGTCATGGTCGTCAATGGCAGTTTGGACCGGTTGTCGTGCGGACCCGCCTATGCGATCTGCGCCGACAGTACGACCCTGCAGGCCGCGGAGGCCGCCTTTTTCGGTCCGGCCGCGCGGCTGCGTACCTTCGTGCTGCCCGGCAGCGGACATTCGGTGAATCTCGCACGGAACACCGCGCAATATCATGCCGCCGTCATCGACTGGATGAAGTCGGCCGTCGGATAGCTGGATCTGCTTGCGGCAGTTCGGTTTCCGTGTTCACAGCGGACTGACCCGCGGAGGGTACGGGCGCACCACCGCGGCCGCGCGGCCGTGCGCCTCGGGATCGCACAGATAGCGCACCGGCTGTCCTTCCGCCAGTGCGCGATAACCCGGAACATCGATACGGCTGTATTCGACGAACACCGGCCACTGCCGGACACCGTCTGGATCGATGAAGCCGAACCCACGCTGTTCGTCGAACCAAGCCACCCTACCGGTCAGCCATACCGAAGTCGGATCGATAACGCTGCTCATCGTCGCCTCCGCGATGTCGGATTCGGCCTTCTCCCCGCTGTCGACTTACCCGCGAATGCCACTGGTAAACGCCATTTTTCAAGCCGCGAAACAGGTTGACCACCGGGTGATATCCGCCCGATTAGCCGACCGGATCCCGGGTAGATCGCACATGTGGTCCGAACCGGGGCCGCAGATAGTTCCAACTACCGAGAAGGAGTGCCGACATGGCAGATCCGAAGAACCCCGGGCAGTTCGGCAATCGCAAGGACACCCATGAGCAGGCCAGCAAGGGCGGCAAGGCCAGTACCGGCAGCTTCGGCCAGCGCAATGCGGCCGACCCGCACGAGGCAGGTCGTAAGGGCGCACAGGCGCAGCCGACGGCGGCCAAGCAGAAGGGTGGCCAGCACAGCCACAGCGGCAGCTAGGTCGACCTGTCGAACGGGCCTCGGTGATATGTCCGGGGCCCGTCCGCATGCGTCGAATATCACGTGCGAACCTGGGTAAGCGCCCGACATGGTCACCTTCGGATATTTCCTAGCCAGCGAACAGTTCGGGCCGAAAGAACTCGTCGAGCAGGCCAAACGCGCCGAGCAGGCCGGGTTCGAGCGGCTGTGGATCTCCGACCATTTCCATCCGTGGAATGACGCCGAGGGGCAGAGCCCCTTCGTCTGGGGCACCATCGGTGCGCTCTCGGAGGCCACCGATCTGCCGATCACCACGGCGGTCACCTGCCCTACCGTCCGGATCCACCCCCTGATCATCGCGCAGGCCGCGGCGACCGCCGCCGTCCAGCTCGACGTCAATTTCATACTCGGCGTCGGCAGCGGTGAGGCGCTCAACGAGCACATTCTCGGCGATCCGTGGCCGTCACCCGCGGTCCGGCTCGACATGCTGGAGGAGGCGGTCCAGCTGATTCGGCGGCTGCACCGCGGCGGCAATGTCAACCACCGCGGCGAGTACTACACCGTGCAGGACGCCAGAATCTACACACTCCCCGATGCTCCGGTACCGATCTACATTTCCGGATTCGGCCCGCAGGCAACCCAATTGGCGGCACGCATCGGCGACGGTTTCTGCACCGTACTGCCCGACGCCGATGCGATCGACACCTTCCGCACCACGGGCGGCGGCGCCAAACCGGTACAGGCGGGCGCCAAGGTCAGCTGGTCCCGCGACGAGGAGTCGGGTCTGGATGCCGCACATCGCCTCTGGGCCAATGAGCTATTGCCCGGCCAACTTTCCCAAACTCTGCCCCGGCCGCGCGATTTCGAGGACGCGATGAGCCTGGTAGATCGCGCGTCCACCCGTGCGCACTTCGCCACCGGGCCCGATCCGGAACGTCATATCCGCCGACTCCGGCAGTATCTCGATGCCGGTGTCGACGAACTGTACGTCCAGCAGATCGGGCCCGATCTGGATGGCTTCTGCACCGCGTGGGAGAAGGAGATCCAACCCGCCCTGAGCTGAACCGCGACCGCTAGGCGGGTACCGCGACGGTCGACCGGCGCCAGACCCGGTGCTGGGCAAGCGCATTCGCGAACGCCTCGATGAAGTCCTCGGACACGCCCGCGCCGATGGCGGTTGTGGTGAAGACACCTGTTTGCGCGTCGTGATCGGTATCGGATAGGACACCGGCGACCCGCAGCAGCGTGACACCGTCGCCGAAGCCGCCGATCGGTTTGGCGTGTTTGAACGCCTCCAGGATGAAGTGCACCGCCGCGCCATTGCCCACCAGGGTTTCGGCGGACCGCGCGCCACCCGCGACCAGTACCGCATCGTAGAGAACCGAGGCGACGGTGGCCAGCGACCGGTCCACCGGGAGGGTTTCGCCGTCACTGCCGTCGCCGCCCAACGTACCGGCATGCGGCGCAAGAACTTCGGGAACAGCGCCACGGTCGGTCAACCACGATTTGATGCGGCGCACACCGAGTGTGTCCACACCATCGGCGGCCAGGATAGCGACCTTTCGGGTAGCGATGGTGTCGGTGACCGCATTCAGTTGCGACAGCGCGGGAGATACCACCGCGTCGCGATCATCCGAGTCCGATTGCGGCACCGGCATACCCAGTTCACTCGCGACCCGCTCGGCCAGTTCGGGCTCGATTCGCACCAGATGTTCGAGCACCCTGGTTCGGATGATCGGCCGCTCCACCTTGCCGAGTTCGAAGGCGAAGGCGGCGACGATGTGGTCGGCCTCCGGCGGCGACATACTGCGCCAGAACATCCGCGGTTGCCGATAGTACTCACGAAAACTGTTGGCGCGCTCTCGAATAGTTGAACCGGATAGTGGCTCGGCGTAGTGCTGGAACATCTCGGTATCCGCCAATGCCGGACAACCGCCGCCGATGGTGTTCTTGGTATACGCGGCCTCACCCTGTGGAATGGCGTGCTGACCGTAGCCGTCCTGCTGGTGATTGCGCACGTCGGCGACCGGCCGGTTGATCGGCAGCTGGGCGAAATTCGGCCCGCCCAAACGGATCAACTGGGTATCCAGGTAGGAGAAGTTGCGCAACTGCAGCAGCGGATCATCGCTGAAATCGATACCGGGCACCAGATTGGCGGTGTGGAAGGCCACCTGCTCGGTCTCGGCGAAGAAGTTGTCCGGGTTGCGGTCCAGCACCATGCGACCGACCGGCTGCACCGGAACCTGTTCTTCCGGAATGATTTTCGTCGGATCGAGCAGATCGAAGTCGAAGCCGAATTCGCTTTCGTCCGAGACCAGCTGCACGCCGAGTTCCCACTCCGGATACTGGCCGGCCGCGATGCAGTCCCACAGATCGCGTCGGTTGAAGTCGGGATCCCGCCCGGCGATCTGCTGACATTCATCCCACAGCAGCGAGTGCACGCCGAGTTTCGGCGTCCAGTGGAACTTCACGAAAGTGGCTCGGCCCTCGCTGTTGACGAGTCGGAAGGTGTGTACGCCGAAGCCCTGCATCATGCGATAGCTGCGCGGCAGCGCCCGGTCCGACATCAGCCACATGATCGCGTGCAGTGTCTCCGGCTGCTGACCAACGAAGTCCCAGAGGGTGTCGTGCGCGGAGGCGGCCTGCGGAATCTCATTGTGCGGCTCGGGTTTCACCGCGTGCACGAAGTCGGGGAATTTGATTCCGTCCTGGATGAAGAACACCGGGAAGTTATTGCCGACCAGATCGTAATTGCCCTGGGCGGTATAGAACTTCGTCGCGAAGCCGCGCACATCGCGCACGGTATCGGCGGATCCGCGCGAACCGGCGACGGTCGAAAATCGCACGAACACCGGCGTTTCCACGCTCGAATCGATGAGGAAGCGGGCGGTGGTGAAGTCGCCGAGCCAGCCGTCATATGGCCGGAAGTGTCCGTAGGCGCCCGCACCTCTGGCATGGACCACTCGCTCCGGGATCCGCTCGTGATCGAAGTGGGTGATCTTCTCCCTGGCATGGAAATCCGCGAGCAGCGTCGGCCCGCGCTCCCCCACCTTCAGGGCATCGTCGGTGCTGTCCACCCGTACGCCCTGCTGTGTAGTCAGCTTTCCCTGTTCGCGGTCCACCCGGTATCGATCCAGCTGACGCTGCTTGTCGTTCGGTGCGCCGTTCCTATCGGTTGCGTCGGGCATGTCACTCACTCCTCGGTCTTACGGCGCCAATCGCGCACCGCGTCGCGAATCCGGTCGAAGAGCGCAAGTGGCGGTCCGGCAACGATATTCACCAGCGCCGACGCGCCAGCCTCCGGATGCGGCCGGGTCGGGGCGACGGCCTCGGCGACCCGAACGACATCGGCGAGCACCGCGCTCTCGTTGGCGGAAAGCTCTTGGCGCAGCTGCTCGAATTCCTCCTTCTCCTCCATATCGGCGTGTTCGATCACCGATTCGGCGAAGCTGCGGAATTCGGTATCGAAATCCTCGTGCTGCACACCCATGTCGTAGAGCTCGGCGAGCACGCGTTTGGCCTCTTGTTCTTCATGCAGCCTGTCGTCGACCACGCCGGCGGGCACAGCTGCGCGCCGTGATGCCGGATGCACCACTTCCTCTTCCGCGCTCTCGTGCACGGCCAGTGCGCGGACCAACTCCTCGAACGGCTCGCGCTTGGCCGCACCCTGCGCAAGCTGTACCTTCTCGATCAGCCCCTTGATCAGTTCGTGTTGTGCCAGCAAGAGCGTGACGACGTCTTCCTTCTGACCGGTGGCCATTGCGTACCTCCTCGATCGGGGACGGAGCCACCGCGGCTCCTCTCGTCCGCGCATACCCGCAAGCGGCATACTCACACCTGCGCTCAGGGCAGCGCGGACGAGACGGTTCGCAGGTCGCGGTCAGTCCGTCGACACCGCCTCCACCACGCCGCCGGTATCGGCATTGCCGAGCGCGACGGCCACATCGGCCTGCGCCACAATGCCAACCAACTGGTCACCGTCGAGCACCGGCACCCGGCGGATCTGATGCACCGCCATCACATTGAGCACCTCATCGGCATCAGTGCCCGCCTGCACCGTAATCGGTGTGCCCTCGGCCAGTTCCCCCGCCTTGACGCCGATCGGGTCCTTGTTCTCGGCAAGCACCTTCACGACGATGTCGCGGTCGGTCAGTATGCCCTTCAACCGATTGTCCTCACCGCATATCGGCAGCGCGCCCACGCTCAGCTGTTTCATCAGCTTGGCGGCCTCGACCACCGAATCGCTGGATCGCACGCACTGCACACCTTCGGTCATGAGTTCCCGCGCGGTTGCCATGGTTGCCCTCCTGTTCGTCGCAAGCAGATTCGGGTTCGCGGTACCCGACGCGGTCGCCGATACACCCTGATTGATCCGGAACATGTCGGGTATCCGCTCGAACGAAACGATCCATCCGAACGGAGAGGACGCCATGTCTCCTGGACCCGATGCATCCGATCGGCTGCGTTCCGACTTTCCGGACCGCGCACGCAACACCAGAAATCACGCGGGCGAAATGATCGCCGACACCCACAACTGGCCAGGCGTCATCCTGGTGCTGCTCGGCGTAGTGGGCGCCGCCCTCACGCTCACCGCCGCAGGCTACGGATTCGCGGGCTGGGCCGTCGTGGCCGGTATCGCCACCGCTGTGTGCCTGATCTGCGGCGGCGGACTCATCCTCGCCGAACACCGCCGCGTCAAAGCCGACGAAGGCCGCGAACTCCTCGAGCCGGGCGGCCACTGACGCGTAAGGGAAGCAACCTAGCCTTCTGCGGCTAACTGCCCACAGGCCGCGGCGATTTCCTGGCCCCGCGTATCGCGCACGGTGCACGGCACACCCTGCGCGTTGACGCGCCGAACGAATTCCTGCTCAACAGGTTTCGGGCTGGCATCCCACTTGCTGCCCGGCGTCGGGTTCAGCGGGATGACGTTCACGTGCACGCGCGAGCCCAGGGCCTTGTGCAGTTTCGCGCCGAGCATATCCGCGCGCCACGGCTGGTCGTTGATATCGCGGATCAGCGCGTATTCGATCGACACCCGGCGACCGCTCTTATCGGCGTAGTAGCGGGCGGCATCGAGGACCTCGGCGACCGGCCATCGGTTGTTCACCGGCACCAGGGTGTCACGCAGTTCGTCGTCGGGGGTGTGCAGCGACACCGCGAGGGTCACCGACAGGTCCTCGTCGGCGAACTTGCGGATCGCCGGAGCCAAGCCGACGGTGGAAACGACCACGTTGCGCTGAGAGATGCCGAAGCCGTCGGGCGCGGGTGAGGTGATGCGACGAACGGCGGCGACCACCCGCTTGTAATTGGCCAGTGGCTCCCCCATGCCCATGAAAACGATATTGGACAGGCGGCCCGGACCACCCGAGACCTCGCCATCACGCATGGCAGCGGCTGCGGCGCGGACCTGGTCGACGATTTCGGCGGTGGAGAGATTGCGGTTGAGGCCGCCCTGACCGGTGGCACAGAACGGGCAAGCCATACCGCAACCGGCCTGGCTGGAAATGCAGAGGGTGGCGCGGTCCGGGTAGCGCATCAACACGCTCTCCAGCAAGGTGCCATCGCCCGCACGCCACAGGGTCTTTCGCGTCTCGCCGCCATCGCACGCGACATGCTTGACCACCGACATCAGCGGCGGAAATAGCGCCGCGCCGACCTTTTCGCGCACAGTGGCGGGCAGATCGGTCATCAGCTCCGGATCGGCCTGCAGCCGGCCGTAGTACTGGCGCGCGATCTGGTCGGCGCGGAACTTCGGCAGACCGAGCTCCTCGACCGCGGCCTTGCGCCCGTCGGCGTCGAGGTCGGCGAGGTGCCGCGGCGGCATGCCACGGCGCGGAGCATCGAAGACGAGGGGCAGGGAGACGGTCATAGTCTCTCCAGTGTCCCATCTCGTGTGTGCGGCCCGGGCCGAAGGTGACCATCACGACGGCCGACGCGACGAACGTCACGTTCGATCGGGCCGATGAGCAGCCGTGCTTCGACATCACGACATGCCGGTCACCGGACAGAAATGCGTGCACCGACGATAGCGATCGGCAATGATCGAAGGATGACCAGTCACGCCGAGTCGTCCGAGCCGGAGCGCACCGAAGGTGCCGCACCTGCGTCGACCGGCCGTGAGACGGTGGAGCCGACCGGCCGCAAGTCGGTGATGAAGTCCCGTACCGGCGACACCTGGGTCGCTCTGGTCGCCGCGACGCTGATCGGCATCGTGCTGCTGATCTTCATCCTGCAGAATCTGGAACAGCAGCGGGTGGATCTGTTCTTCTGGAGCTTCTCCATGCCGGTCGGCATCATGGTGCTGCTGTCGGTGATTGCCGGTGCGCTGGTGATGGCGCTGGTCGGCGGCGTGCGGATCATTCAGCTCCGACGCGCTGCGAAGCGCTAGAGCAAGCTGCTCAGCACCAGCCAGGACACGAAGGCCGAGGGCAGCATCGAATCGAGGCGATCCATGATGCCGCCGTGGCCGGGCAGCAGGGTGCCCATATCCTTGATGCCCAGTTCCCGCTTGACCTGGGATTCGATCAGATCGCCGACCGTCGCGACCAGCACCAAGCCGACGCCGAGCACCACACCGATCATCGAATTGGCTTCCAGCAGCAGGGTCACCGTCAGCAGACCGCCGATCACACTGAACACCAGCGAACCGCAGAAGCCCTCCCAGGACTTCTTCGGGCTGATCGCGGGCACCATCGGATGTCGCCCGAACAGCACACCCGCGACGTAACCGCCGACATCGGAGCAGACCACCAGGATCATGAAGGTCAGCACCCGCAGATTGCCGTCGGGCTCGAGCAGCAGCAGCGTCGCGAACGAGGCGAGCAGCGGGATCCAGGCCAGGGTGAAGATCGTGATCGCGGTGTCGCGCAAGAAGTTTCGCGGCGCGGTCTGCAAGCCATGATCGAAAAGGCGCCACACCATGCAGATCAGCGTGGTCGTGGCAAAGGCGCCCGCCACGCCGCTGGCGCCCCACGGCCAGCCGAGCCAGAACACCGCCTGACCACCGACGATGAGCGGGATCCGCGGGACGAGGACATCGGCCTCCCGCAGTCGCTTGGCGACCTCCCAGGTGGCGACGCCGACTCCGGCGGCCGCAACGCCGATGAATACCTTCGGCACGAACAGCAGGATCGCGATGAGCGAGAGCCCGAGGCCGAAACCGACGGCCAAGGCGGCGGGGAGATTGCGGCCGGCGCGCGAGGCGGGTTCGCCCGAGTTCTGTTGCTGGGCTGCGGGATTCACGGGCTCGGCGGCAGCATATTCGGGGGTCACGGAACCGTCGTTTTCGGGGCCGGGCGCCGCCGGTCCCCAGGTCGAAGGCCCATCGATCGCAGATCCCGGAGTCGCAGGGGCATCAGTCGCGGGGCCGGGGGCCGCGGGACCATCGGTCGCCGAGTCGAGTGTCGCGGGGCCGACTGTCGCGACACCCTCGGTCGCCGGTCCGGATGTCGTCGGTCCTGAGGGTGCGACGGTCGCATCGCCCGGAGTCGCGGGCCGACCGGTCGAGGCCACCCGCGCCGAGGATCCCCGACGTTCGGCCTCGGACGTCACGGAGTCGGTGCGCACGGGTTCGGGAGGTGCGGCTTCGGGAATCGCGGCATCGACCGCGCGCCCGTCCGTCGCATCAACAGTGCCGTTGGCCGGCCTCGGCTCCTCGGCCGCACCGGTCGCGGCGGCGTTCTCGGCCACGATTGTCCCGTCGCTCAACTCGTCGTTCCGTTCGTCCCCCGCCCGGGCGGGCCCGAAAGATCCGGCCTCGGACCTCAGACCTCGAGCAGTTCAGCTTCCTTGTGCTTGACCAGTTCATCGACCTGGCCGACATATTTCGCGGTGGTCTTGTCGAGTTCCTTTTCGGCGCGCCCGACCTCGTCCTCACCCGCCTCGCCATCCTTCTGGATCCGCGAGAGTTCGTCCATGGCCTTGCGGCGGACATTCCGAATCGAGACCTTGGCGTCCTCGCCCTTGCCCTTGGCCTGCTTGGCCAGTTCACGGCGCCGCTCCTCGGTGAGCTGCGGGACCGAGATCCGGATGATGTCACCGTTGTTGGTGGGATTGACACCGAGATCCGAATTGCGGATCGCGGTTTCGATCGCGCCGAGCGTCGACTGCTCATACGGTTTGATCACCACCATCCGCGGCTCGGGCACGGTAATGCTCGACACCTGGGTAATCGGGGTCGGCGAACCGTAGTAGTCGATGACAATCCGTTGGAACATGCCCGGATTCGCCCGACCGGTGCGGATGGACCCCAGATCGTCCTTCGCCACCGAGACGGCCTTCTCCATCTTCTCCTCGGCGTCGAAGAGCGCTTCTTCAATCACGACCGTTTCCTCCACAGCGTCGTCATCGTCATGATCCGCGGGCGCGGGGTCAGGACCGAACCAATGTGCCGATCTTCTCACCGGCGACCGCACGGGCGATATTGCCCTTCGTCAACAAATTGAACACCAGGATGGGCATCTGGTTGTCCATACACAGGCTGAAGGCCGTCGCGTCGGCGACCTTGAGGTCACGCTCGATGACCTCTTTATGCGTGATCTCGGTGTACATGGTCGCGCTCTGGTCGACCCGGGGATCCGCGGTGAAGACCCCGTCGACGGCCTTGGCCATCAGCACCACATCGGCGCCGATCTCCAGCGCGCGCTGAGCCGCGGTGGTGTCGGTGGAGAAGTAGGGCATGCCCATGCCCGCGCCGAAGATGACAACGCGGCCCTTCTCCAGATGCCGCTTGGCGCGCAGCGGCAGATACGGCTCGGCGACCTGTCCCATGGTGATCGCGGTCTGCACCCGGGTGTCGATGCCCTGCTGTTGCAAAAAGTCTTGCAGCGCAAGGCTGTTCATCACGGTGCCGAGCATGCCCATATAGTCCGAGCGGGCGCGTTCCATACCGCGCTCCTCGAGTTCGGCGCCGCGGAAGAAATTGCCGCCGCCGATCACCACGGCGACCTGAACACCGCTGGAGACCACCTCGGCGATCTGCTCGGCGACCGTCTGCACCACATCGGGGTCGAGCCCGACCTTGCCGCCGCCGAACATCTCCCCACCCAATTTGAGGAGCACCCGGCGATATCCTGGGCGTTCGGTCCCGGGGTCCGTCATGGGTGTTCGTCTCCTTCGGCGATAGATTTCGGTCTGTCGACACAGCACGTGGGCCGGATGACAACGCGGAGGCTCAATACGGAGCGCCCTTATCCTGCCCTACTCGGATTCGATGTGGGTAGAAGACCCCCTCGGACGCAACGAACTCGCCCGGTCAGGCTCGGGAATTGCGGATGAACGGCCGGCGTCCGGACAGCCGAAACCCCTCGTACACCGCATCCGGAGCACGAGGGGTTTCGCGGGCGTTATCAGGCCTGGCCGACCTCGAAGCGGGCGAAGCGGGTCACGGTGACGCCGGCCTCGTCCAGCAGCGCCTTGACGGTCTTCTTCGAATCGGTGACCGACGCCTGCTCCAGCAGGACGACGTCCTTGAAGAAGCCGTTGACGCGGCCCTCGGTGATCTTCGGCAGGGCGGCCTCGGGCTTACCCTCTTCCTTGGCGGTCTGCTCGGCGATGCGGCGCTCGTTCTCCACCACGTCGGCCGGCACATCCTCGCGGGTCAGGTACTTGGCCTTGAGCGCGGCGACCTGCATGCCGACCGCACGCGCGGCGTCGGCGGCGGCGTCACCCTCGCCCTGGTACTCGACCAGCACGCCGACGGCGGGCGGCAGGTCGGTGGCACGCTTGTGCAGGTAGACGGCGACCGGGCCGTCGAAGGCGACGACGCGACGCAGCTCGAGCTTCTCGCCGATCTTGGCGGCGAGCGCCTGCAGCGCTTCCTCGACGGTCTGACCGTCCAGCTTCAGCGCCTTCAGCGTGTCCAGGTCGGCGGGCTTGGCAGCCGCGGCGGCGGTCACGATCTTGTCGGCGAGGCCCTGGAACTCGTCGTTCTTGGCGACGAAGTCGGTCTCGGAATTGATCTCGATCAGCACGCCGTCCTTGGCGACGACCAGGCCCTCGGCCGTGGCGCGCTCGGCGCGCTTGCCGACATCCTTGGCACCCTTGATGCGCAGCACCTCGACGGCCTTGTCGAAATCGCCGTCGGTCTCGACCAGCGCGTTCTTGCAGTCCATCATCCCGGAGCCGGTGAGCTCCCGCAGCCGCTTCACGTCAGCGGCGGTGTATGTCGCCATGGGTGGCGATCCTCCTGTGTGTTGTTTCGGGTGGTAACACCACCTTGCCGACCGCTCCTATGCAGGAGAGGTCGGCAAGGTGAACAGACGCTCCGCGATGACGGCGACGGGGCCGGAGGCGGTAGCTTGCGTAACCACGCAGGCCCCCGCCGCCATCGCCGTCAAACACTGCGACGATCAGGCGTCGGCCGGGGTGGCGGGGGCCTCGGCGGCAGCCTCGGCCTCGGTCGCGGCGGGGGCGGCCTGCGCGAGCAGCTCCTGCTCCCACTCGGCGAGCGGCTCGCCCGCACCGGCTTCCGGCTTCTCGTCACCGGAGGAGATACCGGCCCGCGCCTGCACGCCCTCGGCCACCGCGGAGGCGACGACCTTGGTCAGCAGAGCGGCGGAACGGATCGCGTCGTCGTTACCCGGGATCGGGTAGTCGACCAGGTCGGGATCGCAGTTGGTGTCCAGGATCGCGATGACCGGGATGTTCAGCTTGCGCGCCTCGCCGACGGCGATGTGCTCCTTGTTGGTGTCGACGACCCAGATCGCCGAGGGCACCTTGGCCATATCGCGGATACCACCGAGGGTGCGCTCCAGCTTGTTCATCTCACGCGTGAGCATGAGGATTTCCTTCTTGGTGCGACCCTCGAAGCCACCGGTCTGCTCCATCGCCTCGAGTTCCTTGAGGCGCTGCAGGCGCTTGTGCACGGTGGAGAAGTTGGTGAGCATGCCACCCAGCCAACGCTGGTTGACGTAGGGCATCCCGACGCGAGTCGCCTCGGCCGCGATCGACTCCTGGGCCTGCTTCTTGGTGCCGACGAAGAGAACGGTGCCACCGTGGGCGACGGTCTCTTTGACGAACTCGTAGGCCTTGTCGATGTAGGTCAGCGTCTGCTGCAGGTCGATGATGTAGATGCCATTGCGGTCGGTGAAGATGAACCGCTTCATCTTCGGGTTCCAGCGCCGGGTCTGGTGTCCGAAGTGCGCGCCGCTGTCGAGCAGCTGCTTCATTGTTACGACAGCCATGGTGGGCGTATCTCTCTTTCGTTGCCGGTTGCCGCGGCGAATCGGTGATCCGCCGCCCTGGCGCCTCCGAATCATCGGACCCGATCACGAGGATCAGGACCAGCCGATGATTCCCTGCTCCGCATGCGCTGCCGATTCACGAAGTCGAGCTCCGGTTCGAACAGCGCCGTTACGAACAAGCACGGGGTGGCGCGCGAAGTCGGTCCGTGCAGGCACAGACCGCTTGATCAGTCTACGGGCTGAGGGGGTGAGTTTCTAAATCGCCCTGATCATGGGTCGAAACGGGCGATCTCCACAACCAAGCAAGTTGTCCACACTCGCCGAAGCGAGAGCGCTGCGGGCACCGTACGCGGCCGACGCTTGAAACATGAATCGCATAGCTATCTCGATGACCATGCTCATCCCACCGCTGTTCCTGCTGTCACTGGCTCTGGCACAGCCGGTTTCAGCCACACCCTCCAATGGCGGGGCTCCGGTGCAGCTGCCTTGGGGACCTGCGGCAACCGCTGCGCCTGATGGCGGTTTCCCGGGATCGGAAGTCGTGCTCGGGGAGTGCACGGGTTCGGCCTGTTCGGCGGGCGGCGGGCCGACGCGGGTGCCGGATCCGCTTCGTGCTGCGCCGCTCGTGGTAAATGTCGCGCCGGATGCAGCCCGCGTGAATATCGCACCCGGGGTACTGGGCGCATACGTAGCGCCTGACGCACTGCACCTGGACGTCGCACCAAATGCTGTCCACGTAAACGTCGCGCCGAATGCGCTCGGGGTGAGTATCGCGCCGGATGCATTGCACGGGAACATCTCTTCCGACGGTCTCCGAGGAAATGTCACCTCCGAGCCACTCCAGGTCAACGTCGCGTCCGATGCACCGCGCGGAAACATCGCGCCGGGCGTTTTCCGCGTCGATATCGGGCCCGACGCACTTCGCGTGGGCATTGCACCCGACATGCCCCGGGTGGGCAGTGCATCCGACCTGCGTTCGGTCGGCGGGGCGCAGCGGCCGGTCTCCGGGGAGGGCGCGACGTCGCCGGCCGACGACATCGCGCGTGGGGGCACGGGGTCGGCGAGCTCGTTGCCGCGGGTTTTCAGCGATCTGCTGTCGCGGCTGCTGGATCTGGTTCAGCGGGCCCCGCTCCCGCTGTCGCGCTGATCTCGGATGAACCGCCTCGGCAGAAACGGCGGCGCGCATGGGCGGCGGCTGATTTCGATCGTTGTCGGGGTCATCGCTCTGCTGGGACTCGTTGCGGAGCAGCCGGTTTCGGCTGTTCCGCACGGGGAGTTCGGCTGGCCGTTGCAACCACGGCCCGCGGTCGAGCGGCGATTCGACAAACCGGCGCAGGACTGGCTGCCCGGACATCGCGGGGTTGATCTGGCAGGTGCGCCTGGGCAGGCGGTACTCGCGGCCGGAGACGGAATTGTGGTGTTCGCGGGAACGGTCGCAGGCAAACCGGTCGTATCGATCGATCACCCCAGCGGGCTGCGAACCACGTACGAGCCGGTGCAAGCAGAGGTTTCGGTGGGCATGCGAGTCGGTCGCGGAACGCGAATCGGCGCTTTGGAGCCGGGACACGCGGGTTGCGCGGCGCCCGCGTGCCTGCATTGGGGTGCGAGACGAGAAGCAAGCGGTCACAGCCGACGTGAGTACATCGATCCACTCGGACTACTGCACCCGACTCCCCTGCGACTGAAGCCGGTGACTTGACTTCAGGGCCGAGCAGCAGCTTCGGAGGATGCTCTTCCGCAGTGCGGCTTCGGGCGCGAGGATCGGGTTATGGGATATGCGTTCGGAGATCCGCCGTTCACCTATGCCGAGGTCGGCGCGACGAAGGAGGTGCTGCCTGCGGGCTATCACCGGTTTCGGCTGCGCCGCCGCATCGGGTCCGGGCGGGCACTGTTCGAGCGCGCGGGTGCCGAGATCCTGACGTATCGAATGCAGAAGGGCACCGGCATCTTTCGGGAGGCCGACACGCCGACCGCAGAGCCGGGGACGCGGCTGACCGTGCGGTTGGGCGTCGGTCCGGTCAGCATCACCGCACCGTGCCGGGTCGTCTACGTCCTCGACGAACCCGACCGGCGCGGCTTCGCGTACGGCACGCTGCCCGGACATCCAGAGATCGGCGAGGAACTGTTCGCCGTCGAATACGACACCACCGATGACACCGTCTACGGCATGGTCACCGCCTTCTCCCGCCCCGGGGCCTGGTACGTCCGGCTCGGTGGACCGGTGGTGCGTGCCATCCAACGCGTCATCGCCGGAAAGTACATCGAGACGCTCCCGACCTCCGCCTAGGATCCGCACAATACCCAGGTCAGGACACCGGATTCCGCTGCAGGGCAGCCGAATTCAGCGTCTGGATGGGCGACAACCACCAAAGACATGCGGCAATGATGTGCTCGACGGCCATCCGGGCGTCGCGTAACAGCTCGGCTCACGCAAGAGCACACGGCTCGGGTACCTAGAGCTGCGCCTCGAGTGCGGAAGCTTCGGCGCGCAACAGGTCACCGTGATCGGTGCGTCCGAGGGTGTCGTATTCGGCGGCCGCCTGCTGCCGGTCGGCGATTTCGGTGCGGACGATCTGTTCGATATCGGCCTCGGTGAGATCGCGACGGCGAGCTTCGGCGGCGCCGAGTCCCACCGCGCTGCTCTCGACGGCTCCGGCTTTGATGTCCACCGTGTCGATAGCTTCGGCGTTATCGATGGCACCGAGCGCAGAGCGCAGACCGGAGATCGCGCTGCGATCGCGGGTCTTCATAGCGGCAGACAACGCGGTGCGGAGGCGCGCACGCAGAGGTACGGAGCTGTCGATAGCTTCGGTGGACATGGTCGCCGACCGTACGCGCCGGTACCTCGGGGGTCGAGCGATTTAGCCGAGCGGCACGCGAGCGCTATCTCACGGGGTGACGATGGCGAAGTCCGGATCCGGCGCGTCGATCACACCGACCACCGCGTTCAGCCCGCTGGGATCCCCGGCAATGGCGATATCGCCCGCGGCGACCAGTGCGCCGAGATTCTCCCCCGCCAACAAGGCGCGAATCAGGATCCGCCTCGTCAAGGTGAAAGAGGCGTCCGGATCGGGTAAGTCGGCGCCGTCGGGCTTGTCGTAGTGGACCATCAGGCCGTTGCGCAGTTCGAGGCGGTAGGTGCGTTTTTCGTCGGTGATGTGCCAGTCGATCACCACACGCAGATTCCATGCCTTCGGTCCATCGATGCGCAGCGCGATCGCATCGAAGATCTGCTCGATAGTCAGTGCGTCGAGCATCGTGGGCGCATTCGTCGTCGTCGGCGTGCCGAACGAGCCGTTGCGCAGCTCATAGGCTCCGCTGAGATAGAAGTTGCGCCAAGTGGCATTCTCCGCGCCATAGCCGAGCTGCTCGAAGGTGTTGGCCTGCAACGTTTTCGCCGCCTCATTGGCCGGATCCGCGAAGATGACATAGTTGACCACCTGCGCGACCCACCGGTAATCCCCTGCTGCATAAGCGGTTTGCGCCTTGCGCAGCACCTCGTCGGCACCACCCATGAATTCCACATGACGCCTGGCGGATTCGACCGGCGGATGCTCCCACAGATGCGCCGGATTGCCGTCGAACCACCCCATGTAGCGCTGGTAGATGGCCTTGACATTGTGGCTGACCGAACCGTAATACCCGTGCGTATGCCACGCATCGGCGATGGCCGGTGGCAGCTCCAGCATCTCGGCGATCTCACCACCCAGATAACCCTGATTGAGCCTGCGCACCGTCTGATCGTGCAGATATCCATACAGATCCCGTTGCAGTGAAAGGTATTCCACCAGCCGCTCGGTACCCCAGGTCGGCCAATGATGCGAGGCGAAGACCACGTCCGACTTGCGGGCGAACAGATTGATCGACTCGGTCAAATACTTGGCCCACACATGCGGGTCACGGACCAGCGCACCACGCAGCGTCAGCAGGTTGTGCAGTGTGTGCGTCGCGTTCTCGGCCATGCACAACGCGCGCATCTCGGGGAAGTAGAAGTTCATCTCGGCGGGCGCCTCGGTGCCCGGGGTGAGCTGGAAGACGATCCGGATTCCGTCGACCGTTTCTTCCTGACCGGTGCTGGTGATATCCACCGTCGGCGGAATCAAGGTGATCGTGCCCAGCGATGTGGTCTGTCCGAGTCCAGCCCCGACCTGCCCCTTCGGTCCCCGCGGCAGTGCGGCGCCGTACATATAGGCAGACCTACGCCCCATCGCAGTTCCCACATAGATATTTTCGGCAACCGCGTGTTCGAGGAATCCGGCGGGTGCGAGTACCGGGCAGCGGCCCGCCGCAACATCGTCGACCGTCGTCACACCCATCGCACCGCCGAAATGGTCAGCGTGCGAATGGGTATAGATCAACCCGGTCACCGGCCGATCGCCTCGGTGCGCTCGATACAGCGCCAAGCCTGCCGCGGCGGTCTCCGCTGAGATCAGCGGATCGATCACGAGCACACCGGCGGTCCCCTCGATCAGCGTCATATTCGACAGATCGAGCCCGCGGATCTGATAGATGCCCGCTGCGACCTCGTACAGCCCCTGCTTGACGACCAGCCCGGACTGCCGCCACAGGCTCGGATTGACCGACGCCGGGCAGGTTCCCTGCAGGAAAGCGTAGGAGACGCTGTCCCACACCACCTTTCCGTCGGATGCGCGCACCTCTCCGGGCTCGAGTGCCCCGATGAACCCGCGGTCCGCATCCGCGAGATCGGCCGTATCCGTGGGCAGTGCGGCCGCCGCTCGTTGCTGCTCGGCGACGATGAATTCGCTCGGCTCGGTCGCTGTGCTCATATCCATCCTCCTGTGCTTGTCAGCCGAACATGTCCGGCCCGCAACGCATTAGGGCCGTGGATCCGTAAACCCGATTGCGGCCGCGACGCATGCGACGGCCAGCACCGCCAGCATCGTCGCCGCGATGACTCGCCCGCCGTGGCCGACGCGCCCCTGATGCAAGGCGCGATTGCGCGAAAAGGACAGGGCCGCAACGGCTGCCATGGTGATCGCCGCCCCCGTCGGTGCGATGGCGACGGCACGCCACCCGTTGGTCGCGGCATGATTGACGAAAAGCGCGGCGACGACCATCGCGGCAATGGCCGTACGTCGCCACGCCAATGCGGTACGTTCGGCGGCCAGGCTCTTGGGGGTCATCGGAACAACACCACCACGCAGGCAAATACCGACACGACGGCGATACCGCACGACAGAATCGGCACCATGATGGTGTCGGGTAGCGGTTCACCGTTTCGCATGGCCCGACCGACGCGCCGCCAATGTCCATACGCACCGACCGCGATGATCACGGCGAGCACGATGCAGCTCATCGCGAGCGTCCGGCGCAACCCCGACATCCGCACCGGCTGCACCAGCGTATGCACCGCGACACCGCCCGCGAGCAGGCCGAGCGAGGTGCGCATCCAGGCCAGGAAGGTGCGTTCGTTGGCGAGAGTGAAGCGGTAGTCGACCTCCTCCTCCCCCTCCTCGGATTCCTCGGCGGGGTTGGGGAGTGTCATGGCGCCTCGGCTCGGACTGCACCATGGTCGTCGTCGGAATTCACGGGCACCTCTCCATCGCTGGTCGGTTTACTGCCGCATGCGAACGCTCCGCTACGTCAGGTTAACGAGCGGCGTTGTCGTCGTCTACGAAGATCACCGTGGCGGATGCCGCACTCCCGGTCAGACGGGTGTGGCGTCCTGGAAGGTCATCGCGAGCCGATCGACAGTCGAGGCCATGAGTGCGCGTTTGGGTAAGCCGAGGGAGCGCAATTCGTCGGCCCAGGCATGCTCACCGAGGGACAGTTCGGCGCCGCCGGGACGAGCGCGCATGCCGGACGGTTCCATCTGCCACTGCGTACAGCGGGTGACGCCGTCGATGTGGGAGTACGCGTCGAAGGAGGAGCCTTTGCGGCGTTGCGGGACCGCGAGGCCGGGACGGATGGTTAGATCGACGATCAGCTGCCCGTTCTGGTGCAAAACGCCGTGTCGCACGCTTGCGTCGTGCTGCGCGTCGAAATCGGCGATTTCCTTGGGGAAGCCCCAGATGCCGCGGCCGGCGGCCAGCGTGAATTCGCCGTCGACCGGGAGACGATGAATGAAGACGCCCGCGCCGCCCGTGGACAGAGCACGCAGATCGGCGAGCGTACCGGCGGGCGCAGCGGTGTGGTGCCGGACCATGAACGAGACACCGAACTCGTTGTACGGCCCGAGGTCGCCGTCGACGTAATCGACGAAAACGAGCGTGCACATGGCACGACCACCCGGCAGCCGAAGAATCTCCAGGCCGGAGTAGTCGACGACGCTCTGCGCGGCCGCCGCCGGTACCGAGTAGGTCGCCATGAAGGCATGCGCGAGCCGAATCCGCACCGGCATCTGCACTTCCCTACCCAGCACAGTATGGGTACTCATCGGCTCCACCCCGAGACAGCAATGCGGCATGCGGCGACCACCGAGCGGTCGACAAATCGTGCGGCGTCCACGAATCCTCCAAACTAGAACTCGTGTCAGAATAGCGATTATTTCACCCTTGCTCAGCGATTTTATTGACAAGAACGCGTTGCAGAATTCCAGCAGGGTCATTTTCGGATCCAACTCGCGCACGATCGTCGGCCGCACATCGCCAGCGTCACGCGCGGACCCTGTTCAGCGAGTGTGCAGGCGTTACAAGTGGCATGCCCGACCTCAACCGATTCCACCCCGATCAAGGCCATCGTCCGCCACTCCTGCAGACGCTCAGAATCCGGGTGACCTTGGTTCGAGCCAGGGCCAGCGCTGATCACGGTCTCCAGTTCCGATGGTCATCCTCGACTCCGGCTCGGCCGGGCCATGATTCCGACGCCGGAAAGCGGGCCTCCCATCGCACCTCAGATCTTCGTCAACCGCGCCATGGGCGGTCAGGCCCGGGGGTGGGCTTGATCGTGCACCTTTTTCAGGCGCTCTATGGAGACGTGGGTGTAGAGCTGGGTGGTCGCCATGCTGGCATGGCCGAGGAGTTCCTGGACTACGCGCAGGTCCGCGCCGCCCTCGAGCAGATGCGTTGCGGCCGAATGCCGCAGGCCGTGCGGACCCATGTCGGGTGCGCCCGGGATTGCCGAAACGACCTCGTGGACAACCGTTCTGGCCTGGCGTTGGTCGAGCCGTTTGCCGCGACGGCCGAGCAACAGCGCACGACCGGAATCGGCTGTCGCGAGGGCGGGACGGCCGTACTGCAGCCAATTCGCGATCGCCTCGTCGGCCGGAACTCCGAACGGCACCGATCGCTCCTTGTTGCCTTTACCGATAACGCGGACCAGCCGCCGTTCGCGATCGAGATCGTCGAGATCCAGGCCGCACAACTCGCTCACCCGAATACCGGTCGAGTACAACAGCTCCACGATCAGCCGATCTCGCAATGCCATCGGATCACGTTGCACCGCACCGGATTCCGCCGCATCCATAGCCGCGACAGCTTGCTGCGTACCGAGTACCGCAGGCAGTACCCGATGCGCCTTCGGCGACCCGAGCCGCAACCCCGGATCGATCGACAGCCGCCCGGTGCTGGTCAACCACGCCGTGAATGTCCTCGCCGAAGACGCCCGCCGTGCCATGGTTGTCCGCGCCGCCCCGCCGGCCGACTGCGCCGCCAACCACGACCGCAACAACGCCAAATCCATTTCCCGCACCGCCGAATCCGCCGACCGCGCAACCAAATGCCCCAATAACGACCGCGCATCCCCCACATACGCCCGCGCCGTATGCACCGACCGATTCCGCCCGAGCCGCAAATGCCGCTCATACTCCGCCAGCAACGCCACGAGATCCTCCGGCAACTCCATCCCCCCACCGTCACCGCCCCCACTCCCCTTGGCAAGTAAGCACGCCGCAACATCGCAGGTTTACTGCGAGAACCGCGTCCCGACCGGGTTTCCTCCGACCGCAACGGCCGAACCACTCCGAGCCTCGACTGCACCGATCCGGGCCGAGCTGAATTCTCGACCGCGTAGCGACCACCCAGCTCGCCCGGTCGCGGAGCTGTGATCGGCCGCGGTCGGTGAGCACTCATCGGCCCGATCCGCAAACACTCACCAGCCCGGTCCGCAAACACTCACCAGCCCAGTCCGCAAACACTCACCAGCCCAGTCCGCAAACACTCACCAGCCCAGTCCGCAAACACTCACCAGCCCAGTCCCCAAACACTCACCAGCCCAGTCCCCAAACACTCACCAGCCCAGTCCCCAAACACTCACCAGCCCAGTCCCCAAACACTCACCAGCCCAGTCCCCAAACACTCACCAGCCCAGTCCCCAAACACTCACCAGCCCAGCCCGCAAACACTCACCAGCCCAGCCCGCAAACACTCACCAGCCCAGTCCATAAACACTCACCAGCCCGGTGTATGAACGCTCATCGGATCGGCGGGTTTGTGGTTCGGTGCCAGCCGTTTTCGTCCATGCCTACTAGGCCGGCGAGTTCGAGGGCGGGGAGGATGGCGCGCACGGTCGGGAGGTCCAGGTCGGCGATTTCGGCGATGGCGCGGGGTTGGCGAGAGCCGATTTCGGGAAGGGCGGCGTAGACCGATGCTTCGCTACCTTGCAGGCGGTCGCTGGGGTCGGACGGCTGGGTGGTCGGTAGTGAAAGGCGTAGTGGGCCTGCTTCATCGATGACCTCATCGGCGCGGGTGACCAGGAGGGCCTCGCCTTCGCGGATCATGCGGTGGCAGCCGGCCGATGAGGCGGCGGTGACCGGGCCGGGGATGGCGAGGGCGGGGCGACCGAGGCGGCGGGCCCATTTCACGGTATTCCGGGCGCCGCTGCGTAGTCCGGCCTCTATCACGAGGACGCCGTCCGCCAGCGCGGCGATCACGCGATTGCGGGCCAGGAATTGGTTCTTGTGGGCAACCGTGCCGGGCGGGTATTCGCTGATCACCAAACCGGTTTCGGCGATCTCGGCCAAGATTCGTTCGTGCTGGGCCGGATAGGCGCGATCGACGCCGCAAGCAAGAACGGCGATCGTCGGAGCACCGACGGCGAGGGCAGCACGATGCGCCATACCGTCGATACCGAAGGCGGCTCCGGAGACGATTGTCCAGCCCTGAGCGGCCAGATCACCAACGATCTCGCCGGTGACATGCTCTCCGTATCCGCTGCTGCAACGCGAACCGACCACCGCGATCGCCCGCTCGCTCGACTCCAACAACGACCGCGGCCCACGCACCCACAACACCAATGGCACCGCCCCGTCGCGATCGCGTCCGGGCTCGAGTTGGCGGAGCCCGAGCATCCGCCAGGCCGGCCACTCCGGGTCGTCCGGGGTCACCAACCGCCCGCCCAGCCGCTCCATCACCTCGAGATCCCGTGCCGCACTATCGATCTCCCGCCGCCGAGCGGTCGGCCCCAGCAACGACTCCGGCAGCTCACACTCCCGTACCGCCCGAGCCGCCTCCACCACCCCCACCGATTCGATCAACGACGACAACGCCGCACACGGCCCCTGAACTACCCGTGACAAATACGCCCAAGCCAACCGCCGCTCATCGGCGTCCCCGCCGGAAACAGCCGACTCCGATCCCCCCGAATCCCAACCATCCAGATCCACAACGCCATGCTCCGAACCTCGCACGCGCCCGACCCCCGCCTCGGCATACCTCGCCGCATCCACCTTCCTGACTACCAATGCGACCGGGTAGGTATCGCTTCCCGCCGCCGCACCGCAGGCTCCCGTTGCCGCAGCACCACTGGCCGACTCAGCGGATCCACCATCTGCCGCCAGCTCTGCACAACCCGACGTGGCTTCCGAATCCCCCGTCGCACCGAGGTCGTCGCCCATCAGAGGTCCTGTTGCGCGACGGCCGCCACAGGCTGCCGGAGCTCGGCAATCCGAGACAGTGTTCACCGACCTGCCCACACTCCCAGCAGCAGATCCGCCGCCAGCCCCAGCCCGTCCTGCGATATCGACGACTCGCGTCGCGCGAGATCCGCTGTCCACCGAGGCACCGGTGGCACCGACTACAGGACTGCCGCCACATACCGTCATTGGTGCGCAATCCGAGGCACACGAGACAGTGCCGGTCGACCTGCCCGCACGCCCGACAGAGGCAGAACCACCACCCACCGATGCCACCGCCTTCCCATTTACAGTGGCAGAGCCGTTGCGCGTCGACGCGGCCGCACGCGAATCGGCGGCAAAGCCACTGCCCGTCAACTCGCCCGGAAACCCGACGCCGGCAGGGCAACTCTCTTCTGTCGCCGCGAGATCCGGCGCGCTCGCGCCGATATCCGCCATAACAGTGAGCTCGCAGGCGTTTGCACCCCCACCCACGTCTGGCGCAACAGACCTCGTTCCAGAAATCCCAGCGCTGGTCGAGCGTTCGTCTCCCGTTGCCGCGCTCAATGTGAGCCCCGTTGACGAAAGTTCAAGGCGGCCAGTACGTCTTGGGCGCTGGGTTGCTCGGCGTTGCGGAGGTCGCAGATGGTCCAGGCAACGCGGAGGGCGCGGTCGGCGCCGCGGGCGGACAGGCGGCCCAGTCGCAGGGCGGCTTCGATGGGGGCGGTTGCTTCGTGGGGGAGTCGGAAGCGTTGGCGCAGGATGTGGCCGGGGACTTCGGCGTTGGTCGCCCAGCCGTAGTCCTGCCAACGCTGTAATGCGGCTTGCCTTGCGGCCGCGACTCGACGGCGCACGACCTCGCTGCTCTCGGCGTTCTCGGCGGCGAACGATGCGCCGGCATGGCCGTGCATCTGGACCCAGATATCTATGCGATCCATCAACGGTCCGGACAGCTTGCCCAGGTATCGGCGCCGCGCGAGCGGGGCACAGATGCAGTCGACATCGCGGGCTGGGGCACATGGGCAGGGGTTCGCGGCCAAAACCAATTGGAATCGGGCCGGGTAGCGAGCCACGCCATCGCGGCGGGCGATGCGAACTTCGCCCTCTTCCAACGGCGTTCGCATCGCTTCCAGGACCTTGGTTCCTATCTCCGCACATTCGTCGAGAAACAAGACCCCGCGATGGGCACAGCTGACGGCGCCCGGACGTGCGGTACCCGATCCCCCGCCGACCATGGCGCTGGCCGAGGTCGAGTGATGCGGAGCGACGAAAGGCGGCATGGTGATCAACGGGTGGTCATCGGAGAGTGCGCCTGCGACGGAATGGATGGCCGTCACCTCGAGTGCTTCGGATTCGGTGAGCGGTGGCAGCAGACCCGGAAGACGTTGCGCCAACATGGTTTTACCGATTCCGGGCGGCCCGGTGAGCAGCAGGTGGTGTCCGCCTGCCGCGGCCACCTCCAATGCCCACCGGGCCTCCTCCTGACCGACCACCTCACTCAGATCGCCACCGCAGTGCAAGGTGTCGGGCAGCATGCCGTCGGGCTCGACCAGACTGCCTTCACCACGCAGCCAAGCGACGACAGTGCGCAGGGTCGTGGCCCCGAAAACCTCGATGCCGTCCACCAGCCCGGCTTCGGCCAGTGCGGATTCCGGCACGATCACCCGCATCCAGCCCGCATTGCGGGCCGCGAGCACGGCGGGCAGGATGCCGCGCACCCGGCGCACGCGCCCGTCCAGCGCCAATTCTCCGAGCAATACGGTCTTTCCGAGCCGAGCGGAGGGGACCGCGCCCGCCGCGTCGAGCACCGCGATCGCGAGGGCAAGATCGTAGACACTGCCGATTTTGGGCAGCGTCGCCGGGGACAGTGCCAGGATCACGCGGCCGTCCGGCCATTTCTCCCCGATATTCGCCACTGCGGAACGGACCCGGTCGCGGGATTCCTGCAGTGCCGTATCGGGCAGCCCGACCAGATGCACCGATGGCAGCCCCTGCCCGATGTCCGCCTCGATTTCGACCAGCTGGCCGTCCACCCCGCTCACCGCGACCGAGTACGCCACCCCCAGCGCCATCAGAACACCGCTTTCAGGTGATCGATGACCGGTCGGTGGCCGCGGTGCAACAGCACCGAAATGACGTCGAAGCGGACCTCGCGCCACGGGCCGTCCTGTTCGGCCAGCCACACCAGCGCCAACCGCCTGATCCGCTGCTGCTTATCGAAGGTGACCGCCTCGGCGGGCGCGCCGAATTTCGTTCCGGATCGCGTTTTTACCTCGACGAACGCGGTGACGCGGCCGTCCCGGGCGATCAGATCCAGTTCGCCGTACTTGCACCGCCAATTCCTGCTGATGATCTCCATCCCGGCGGCCTGCAGGAATCGGGCCGCCAGTTCTTCCCCTTGTGCGCCGAGCGCCTGGTTGTCTGCCACCAGCTCAGCGTGCTCGGACCGCGCCCGCGCCCGAAGGCACCGACCTGCGCAAACAGAAAACCTGTGGATACCCGCTCAGCTGTGGATAACCCGGGCATCCAACCCCCGTGCTCCACCTGGTTGTCGGTGCCCAATGCTATTGGGCCGGCGGCAGATCAGCACCAACGCGACCGCGGTCCGCGTAGGTCAGAGCGCTACTCGGGTAACCGCAGATCCGGCTTCTCCAGTTCCTCGATATTCACGTCCTTGAACGTGATCACCCGAACATGCTTCACAAAGCGCGCGGGTCGGTACATATCCCACACCCACGCATCGCTCATGCGCACCTCGAAGTACACCTCGCCGTCGGCGTTCTGCGGCCGCAATTCGACGGAGTTGGCCAGATAGAAGCGGCGCTCGGTCTCCACCACGTACGAGAACTGACCGACGATGTCCTTGTACTCCCGGTATAGCGAGAGCTCCATCTCGGTTTCGTATTTCTCCAGGTCCTCGGCACTCATCGGGTGGGACGTCCTCCTTCTCGCCGCACTGCGTCTGCTGTAATCATCATCGCGCATGCGCCGTGTCGGTAGCCACTCGGCTATCCGGTTCGACGCCCTCCAGCAAAACCTCATCGGCCAGTTCCGCGTCGGCGTACTCCGCCGCGGCTACCGGCCGCAACCCCGCTGCCAAGCGCACATTGCGCCAGGATCGGCGGTGCTCACTGCTCGGTCCGAGCCGTTCCAGCGCGGCTGTGTGCTCGGGCGTGTTGTAGCCCTTGTGCGCGGCGAATCCGTAGCCGGGGAACCGCTCGTCCAGCTCGACCATCATCCGATCCCTGGTCACCTTGGCCAGGATGCTCGCGGCGGCGATGCAGGCCGCGGCCGCGTCACCGCCGATGACGGGCAGCGAGGGCACCGGAATCCCGGGCACCCGGAATCCGTCGGTCAGCACGTACCCCGGCGTCCGTCCGAGTCCGGCGACCGCGCGGCGCATGCCCTCGATGTTGGCGACGTGGATGCCGATCGAGTCGATCTCCCAGGCCGGAATGACGACCACCTTCCAGGCCAGCGCCAACCGGGTGATGATCGGGTACAGCTGCTCGCGCACGGGTTCGGTGAGCTTCTTGGAATCGTCGAGTCCGGCCAGTCTGTCGTAGGCCTTGGGAGCGAGCAGGCAGGCAGCGACTACGAGCGGCCCCGCACACGGTCCGCGCCCGGCCTCGTCGACCCCGGCGACCGGGCCGAGTCCGCTGCGGATCAGCGCCGCCTCCAGGGTGCGCAACCCACCGGCTCGGCGCATGACGACACGCGGCGGCCACCCGTTGCCCGGAGTCGCGCCATTAGCCCTAGCCACTCGACCCTGCCCCACCATCCAATTATCCTGCGGCCCGCAACGTTCAGTTCGTCTGGGGATCCTGTGCTTTCACCGGACCGATCCGGCTGGGCGGCCAGATCTTGAAGACCGTCTTGCCGCGCACATTGTCGATCGGGACGGTGCCCTGCAGGTTATCGCTGACGTGGGCGCGTGAATCGGCGGACTGGTTGCGGTTGTCGCCCATCACCCACAGGTTGCCCTCGGGCACCTTGACCGGGCCGAATACCCGGCCCGCCGGGTAGGTCGCATTCTGCTGACCCGGGTACCACGGGTAGTCGTTCAGGACGTACGGCTCGTCCAACGGCTTCCCGTCCACCATGACCCGCCCCTGCGCGTCACAGCACTGCACGGTCTGGCCCCCGACGGCGATCACCCGCTTCACCAGGTCGTTCTCATCCGGTGGCACGAGTCCGAAGAAGGAGAAGAAGTTCTGCACGCCGCGCACGGCGACATTGCTGGACCGGATCGACTGGTAGCGGGTATTCCAGGACGGCGGGCCGACGAACACCACGACATCACCGGGCTGCGGCTCGCCCCAGTAGTAGCTCGGCTTCTCCACGTAGATGCGGTCGCCGATGAGCAGCGTGTCTTCCATCGACTGGGACGGAATGACGTACGGCCGCCCGACAAAACTGACCATGAGTGCCGCGATGACCGCGGCGATGACAATGAGAACCGGCAGTTCCTGCCAGAAGGGGCGCTGCTTGCGCTTCGAGCGCCGTGAGCGGCGGCTCTTGCCTTCGTCGTCCGAATCGGACACCGTCATCGACCCACTTTCGTCTGCCACGCCGAACAGATTAGCCCGGCACCAAGACTGACGTCCGGTGCCGGGCTGGCTGAAGAACTTCCGTGCCTAGCGGTGCCGCTACCTGCTCAGCGCTTTTCCTTGATCTTGGCGGCCTTGCCGCGCAGATCGCGCAGGTAGTACAGCTTGGCACGGCGGACGTCACCGCGGGTCACGACATCGATGTGGTCGATGTTCGGGCTGTGCACCGGGAAGGTGCGCTCCACGCCGACACCGAACGACACCTTGCGAACGGTGAAGGTCTCGCGGATGCCACCGCCCTGACGCCGGATCACGACGCCCTTGAAGACCTGGATGCGCTCCTTCGAGCCTTCGATGACCTTCACGTGCACGTTGAGCGTGTCGCCCGGACGGAAGTCGGGGACGTCGCTGCGCAGCGACTTTTCGTCGACGAAGTCAAGGGTGTTCATTTCATCCTTCTGATGTTTGCGCGAGCAGAGGACCCTGGCGGCACTCGCGTGCTCGACCGGTTCATGCTCCGAATAAGGGGTGCTCCGTGGGCCGAATGCACCCAGGGCAACCTGTGCATTGTGCCAGATCGGCGGGTCGCGGGAAAAATCGGGCCCGGCTCACCGGGTGGCCGCGCGGTGTTCGGCGGCCGCGAGGCGGTCGTTCTCCGGTGTGCTGAATTCACCCACTCCGCCAGCTGCCATCTCCCTGAACCCGAAGGCCGCGCGCCGCCGATTCCGCTCCCGTCAGACCGGGAGTGGCCTGGTCGGGCGCAGGGCCCACGACGCGAGGGTGAGCCCGGCGAAACCCAGTGGTCCGAGCCAGGCCTTCGGCTCGTCGCCGACGGCGATATGGGAGGCGGCCGCGCCGCCGTAGACGAAGGTCAGGCCCGCGTACGCCCATTCCTCGGCACGCGGGAAGCCCGGCGTCACGATCGCGGCGACCGCGGCTGCCTTGGCGACGCCCATGATGGTGGCGAAGTACATCGGGTATTCGAGTCGTCGGAAAACTTCGCGTACGTAGGAGATTCGCGCGAGATCCCAGTAGGACCCGACGACGGTTTCGGTCAGCAGGATTGCAGTGGCGCCGAGGTAGGCCGAGCGGGCGGTCTTTCGTAGGTTCATATCTGTGTGACGGATGCCGACCCGACAAGGTAACGGCTTGTCACACTCACGGCCTCGGCGCCGTCATCTCTTCGAGCAACCTCCGAGGAGATCCCTGTGGGCGAAAACGATTCTTTGGCAGACCGATTCGTGGCGCATCGGCCGCACTTGGTCGCCGTGGCCTATCGCATGCTCGGTTCGCTGAGCGAGGCCGATGATGCGGTACAGGAGGCCTGGTTGCGGCTGTCCCGGGTCGACCCCGCCGAAATCGACAATCTCGGCGGTTGGCTGACCACGACTGTGGGGCGGGTCTGCCTGGACATGTTGCGGTCGCGCAAGTCCCGCCATGAGCAGGCCTACCTGCCCGACCCGATCGTCGCCGCCGATGACGCAACGCAGCCGGAACAGCAAGCGGTACTCGCGGATTCGGTGGGTCTGGCGCTGCTGGTCGTGCTGGACTCGCTGCATCCCGCGGAACGCGTGACCTTCGTGCTGCACGATATGTTCGCGGTGCCGTTCGACCAGATCGGACCGATCATCGGCAGATCCGCGGCCGCGGCGAAGATGATGGCCAGCCGCGCCCGCCGCCGGGTCCAGGGTCGAGCGCCGCGACCCGACCGGGATCTACCGCGTCAACGTCGCGTGGTCGAAGCCTTCCTCGCGGCCGCGCGCGGCGGTGAATTCGACGCACTGCTGGCCATTCTCGACCCCGAGGTGGTGTTGCGCGCCGACGCCGGAGCCCACCCTGGCGGCATGCGCGTACTGCGCGGCGCCGCGACGGTGGCCGGTCAGCTCGATGCCTTCCAGCGCGCCGCCAATGCCTTTGCCTCGCAACATGTCCTCGTCAACGGCGCGCCCGGCCTACTCAACACCGCTAGGGGCAAGACAGTCTCCCTGATCGCCTTCACCATCGTCGACGACAAAATCACCGCCATCGACCTGCTCTCGGACCCCGCCCGCATCCCACACGCAGTCTTGGGCGCTTGATCACCATGCAACGGTTGCGGCAAACGTCGAGAGCACCCCTCCGCGAGAGCATTCTCGTGGACGCGGGACGCAGTCAGTCGCGAAGGGAGTGGTCGGACACTGAGGGCAGGTGCCAATGGGTGGGGGCGGGGGGTGCGGGGACGACGGTGCGGGCCAATTCGGCCTCCGCGGCCTCGCGGACATGGACGACGTCGGGTTTTCCGGCGACCAGGTCTTGCACGAAGATCTTGGCGCGGATCACCGGGCGTCGATAGCGACGTTCACGGACTATCGCCCGATACATGAGCCGACGTTTGCCGGGGTAGCGCCAGCGGGCCCAGGGTGCGCCCGGTCTGCTCAGGCGGAATGCACCGACAACGAGCAGGGGCAGGAAGAACATGCCGAACAGGCCGGTCCAGATCTTGCCCTTGGCGATGACGACTGCCGCCAGGCCCAGATTCACCACGGCGAAGCAGACGATGAAGATGCGGACTTCGGTGCTGGGGTCGCGGCGGAAGTCGTTGATGTCCAATAACCACAGCGGGTGGAATCCGAGCAGCAGCAGTCCGGTCACCGCGAGCGCGACGAAGACCGCATCGACCGAGGTGCGGCCCTGTTCCTCCCAGTACACATCGCGCAGGTAGAAGATCAGCGCGAATTCGTCGAGGGTCAGGGCCGCGCCGACACCGAAGGCGGCGGCGAGCAGGCTCGCGGTGAGTGTGGTGGCGCTCTGGTACATGGTGACCATCCCGATGCCGGACAGCAGCACCATGATGACCCCGAACACCATGTGGTGGATGTGCACACCGCCGGAGCGCACATTGCCCGGCCACCAGCGGACCTGCTTGCGGATCAACCGGACGCTGAGCCGGATCAGCAGGAAGCCGACGATGAACCCGAGGAGGAAGCACAGCAGCGGAAGGCGGCCGTGCCCGATCACATCGTCTTCGAGCCACCGTCGCATGGCCGCCTGCAAACCTCCGCTCGTATCGCCCTACTGCCCGAAACCGGCCCGCCGCAGCGCATCCGCCATCGAACCGCTCGGTGCGGGAGCGTTGCGCCGCTGGTTGCCCTGGTTACGGCCCTGATTCTGCTGTCGACCCTGGCCCTGCTGCTTACCCTGTCCATTCTGCCGCTGCCCGCCGCGATCCTGCCCGCCGCGACCGCCTTGGCCACGGCCGCGACCGCCCTCGCCCTTGGTCGCGGTGCCCGGCTCGTCGTCCAGCCGCAGCGACAGACCGATGCGCTGACGTGCGACGTCGACCTCGAGCACCTTCACCTTGACGACATCGCCGGACTTCACGACCTCGCGCGGATCCTTGACGAAGTTGTGCGACATGGCCGAGACGTGCACGAGTCCGTCCTGGTGCACACCGATATCGACGAATGCACCGAATGCGGCCACATTGGTGACCACACCCTCGAGCACCATGCCCGGCTGTAGATCCGCGACCTTCTCCACGCCCGCCGCGAATTCGGCGGTCTTGAATTCCGGACGCGGGTCGCGACCCGGCTTCTCGAGTTCGGAGATGATGTCGGTGACGGTGGGGATACCGAACTTCTCATCGGTGAACTCGGCGGGCCGCAGCGAACGCAACGTCGTGGTGTTGCCGATCAGTTCCGCCATGCCGCGTCCGGTCGATTCCAGGATGCGCCGCACCACCGGGTAGGCCTCGGGGTGCACCGCAGACGTGTCGAGCGGATCGTCGCCGCCGCGGATGCGCAGGAAGCCCGCGCACTGTTCGAAGGCCTTGGGCCCTAGGCGCGGCACGTCGAGCAGCGCGGCGCGGCTGCGGAACGGGCCGTGCTGATCACGGTGCGCCACAATGCTTTCAGCGATCGAATTGGCAATACCGGACACCCGCGACAGCAGCGGCACCGATGCGGTATTCACATCGACACCTACCGCGTTCACCGCATCCTCGACCACCGCGCCCAGCGAGCGCGCCAGCAGGGTTTCGGAGACATCGTGCTGGTACTGACCGACGCCGATGGACTTCGGGTCGATCTTCACCAGCTCGGCCAGCGGGTCCTGCAGACGACGGGCGATGGATACCGCACCGCGCAGCGAGACGTCCATATCCGGTAGTTCCTGCGTGGCGTAGGCGGATGCGGAGTACACCGATGCGCCCGCCTCGGAGACCACGATCTTGGTCGGCTTGTTCTCCGGAATCCGCGAAATCAGCTCGGCGGCAAGGGCATCGGTCTCGCGCGAGGCGGTGCCATTGCCGATGGCGATGAGTTCGACGCCGAACCGGGCAACCAGCGCGCCGAGTACGGCCAGGGACTTCTCGGTCTGGCCCTGCGGCTTGTGCGGGTAGATGACCTCGGTCGCGACGGCCTTGCCGGTGGCGTCGACGACGGCGACCTTCACACCGGTGCGGTAGCCCGGGTCCAGGCCCATGGTGGTACGGGTACCCGCGGGCGCGGCCAGCAGCAGATCACGCAGATTCGCGGCGAAGATGTCGACGGCGTCCTTCTCGGCCGCCTGACGCAGGCGCATGCGGGTATCGATACCAAGGCTCACTTGCAGTTTCGTGCGCCACGCCCAGCGCACCGTATCCAGCAGCCAGGTATCGGCGGCCCGGCCGCGATCGGCGATATCGAACTTCACCGCGATGCGGCCCTCGTAGACCGACCGCTCGCCCGGCTCCAACTCCTCGGTGTCGGGTTCGAGCTGCAACTGCAGGATCTCTTCCTTCTCACCGCGCAGCAGCGCGAGGATCCGGTGCGAGGGCAGCTTGCCGAACGGCTCGCTGAATTCGAAGTAGTCGGCGAACTTCGCGCCCGCCTCCTCCTTGCCCGGCCGCACGCTCGAGCTGACCTGGCCGCGGTTCCACATCAGCTCACGCAGCTCGCCGACCAGGTCGGCATCCTCCGCGAAACGCTCGACCAGGATGGCGCGGGCACCGTCGAGCTGTTCGGCGGTGTACTGCGCGGGATCGGTCGTCGGATCGCCGATCAGCGCATCGGCGACGGGCTCGTGACCGGCCTCGCGGGCGATCTGCGCCTTGGTGCGCCGCTTCGGCTTGTACGGCAGATAGATGTCCTCGAGGCGGGCCTTGGTCTCGGCCGTCATCAGCTGCCCGAGCAGCGCGTCGTCGAGTTTGCCCTGGCCCTTGATGGATTCGATGATCGCGCCGCGGCGCTCGTCGAGTTCGCGCAGGTAGGTCAGGCGCTCGTCGAGCTGGCGGAGCTGGGCGTCGTCGAGGCCACCGGTGACCTCTTTTCGGTATCGCGCGATGAAGGGCACCGTCGAACCCGCATCCAGCAGCTCGACGGCAGCCCGGACCTGGGTCTCGCGCACGCCGAGTTCATCGGCGATGCGCCGGCCCACGCTGGCCAGAGCTGTGGTCGCGGCCGGTGCGGCGGCGGTCGTGTCGGTGTTCGTCGCTGAACTGGCGATCTCGGGCGCTGTCGTCACGCCCGAGACACTACCGTTGTCACCCGACAAACGGCCCATGCCCAGGTAAACCGGCATGCTTGGACCCGAATCGCGCGGTGACCTCCCCGCCTCCCCCGGCCGCTGCCGGTCGTGAGGTGCTCGAGGGGCTTCCGTCGCGGGCGTCGAACTGCTGGCGGAGTTCTGGACGTCCCGGCGAGTTATCCATGTGGTCACGAAATCATTCGTCGCGGTCCGAAGGCGCGAGCAGTTCCACAGCCAGCTCACGCATTTCAGCCTTGCGTATCTTCCCCGTGACCGTCATCGGGAATTCTTCGACGATGTGCACGTAGCGCGGGACCTTGAAATGCGCGAGCTTGCCGGTGCAGAAGGCACGGATCGCGTCGGCGTCCAATGGTGTTGTGCCGTCCTTCATTCGGATCCAGGCCATCAGCTCCTCGCCGTATTTCGGGTCGGGGACGCCGATCACCTGGGCATCGAGGATGTCCGGGTGGGTGTAGAGGAATTCCTCGATCTCGCGCGGGTAGATGTTCTCGCCGCCGCGGATCACCATGTCCTTGATCCGGCCGGTGATCGCGAGATATCCGTCGTCGTCCATGACGCCGATATCGCCGGTGTGCATCCAGCGGGCCGCATCGATGGCCTCTGCGGTCTTCTCGGGTTCGGACCAGTAGCCGAGCATGACCGAATAGCCGCGGGTGCACAGCTCGCCGGGTTCGCCGCGCGGCACGGTCAAACCTGTTGCGGGGTCGATGATCTTGACCTCCAGGTGTGGGCCGACCCGGCCGACGGTCGCGGTGCGGCGGTCGATGCCGTCGTCGCGACGGGTCTGAGTCGATACCGGGGAGGTTTCGGTCATGCCGTAGCAGATGCACACCTCGCTCATGCCCATGCGATCGATCACCCGCTTCATCACCTCGACCGGGCAGGGCGATCCGGCCATGATGCCGGTGCGTAGGCTGGACAGGTCGACGTGTTTGCCCGAATCCAGTTCCGCGAGTATGGCGATGAACATTGTCGGTACGCCGTAGAGCGAGGTGCACCGCTGCGCGGCGACCGCATCCAGGGTTGCGACCGGATCGAATGCGGGTGCCGGAATCACCACGGCCGCACCGTGACTGGTGCTTGCCAGGTTGCCCATGACCATGCCGAAGCAGTGGTAGAAAGGCACCGGCACGCAGATCCGATCCTGTTCGGTATAGCCGCAGAGTTCACCGACGAAGTAGCCGTTGTTGAGGATGTTGTGGTGGCTCAACGTCGCACCCTTGGGAAAACCCGTTGTCCCGGAGGTGTACTGGATATTGATCGGGTCGTCCATGGACAACGTCGCGGCGATCTGTGCGAGTCGTTCGGCGTCGATATCGGACTGCGCGACCGCGTCCCATTCGGGAGTGCCGAGCACCAGGACCTGTTCCAGGCCAGGACAACTCGGCCGGACCTGTTCGATCATGGCGACGTAGTCCGAGGTCTTGAATTCCGGGGCGGCGATCAGCATGCGTACACCGGCTTGGCGCAGTACATATTCCAGTTCGCTGGTGCGGTAGGCCGGATTGATATTGACCAGGATCGCACCGATTTTCGCGGTCGCGTACTGGGTGAGGAACCATTCCGCACAGTTCGGGGCCCAGATGCCGACCCGGTCACCCTTGGCGATACCGCGTTCGGCCAATCCGGTGGCGACTGCGTCGATCGCGGCCGCGAGTTCGCGATAGGTCCAGCGGCGACCGGATGGACAGTCCACCAGGGCTTCCCGGTCCGCATAGGCGGCGGCCATGCGGTCGAAGTCATCGCCGATGGTGTCGCCGAGCAGCGGGGTTTCCGCGGTCCCGGATGTGTAACTCGCAAGGGCGGACATCACCGAACCCCCTGCTGCCGCAGGATGAACCGCTGCACCTTCCCGCTGGGCGTCTTGGGCAGGGCGTCCACGAAATGCACCTTGCGTGGATACGCGTGCGCGGCGAACTTGCGTTTCACCAGGGTCTGCAATTCGGCCTCGAGTTCGGCATCTCCTTCGAAACCGTTGCGCAGCACCACGAATGCCTCGAGCACCTCACCGCGCAATTCGTCGGGCATGCCGACCACCGCGGCCTCGACAACCCGCTCATCCAGCACCAGCACGCTCTCGACCTCGAACGGGCCGATGCGATAACCGGCCATGATGATCACATCGTCGTCGCGGGCCGAGAAGTGGAAGAAACCGTCCGCGTCCTGGGATCCGGCATCCCCGGTCAGATACCAGCGGCCGTCGGCGGTATAGCGCTGCGCGGTGCGTTCCGGGGCGTCGAGGTAGCCGAGAAACCACAGCAGCGGACTGCGTCGGGTATCGATGGCCACTCGGCCCAGTTCGCCGACCGGCGCTTCGACGTCGGCGTCGTCTGTGAGCACCGCGCAATGCCAACCGGGCATCGTCCGGCCCATCGAGCCCGCGGGTGCGTCCACCCGCAGCGCGTCGTGCCAGGAATTGCAGATGAGCATGCCGTGCTCGGTCTGCCCGTAGTGGTCGCGCACCGCCACGCCGAGCGTTTCGACCGACCACGTCACCACATCCGGGGTCAGCGGTTCACCTGCGGACGAGGCCCGCCGCAACCGGAGATCTGTTGGAGCGGCGGCACTATCGGCACGCAATGCGCGGTAGACCGTCGGCGCGGCGGTGAAGTTGGTGACGCCGAACCGTTCGAGCACCCGCCAGGTCAGTGGCGCGGAGAAGGCGGCATGCAGCAGCAGGCTGCGGATGCCGGAGGCCAGCGGGCTCAGAATCGCCCAGTACAGTCCGTACGCCCAACCCGGATCCGCCGCATTCCAGTAGACGTCGTCCGCGCGCACGTCCAGCGAAAACTCTTGGTACGCATGGAATGCCGCGAGCGCCCGCACCGGAATCGGCACGCCCTTCGGAGTGCCCGTCGTGCCGCTGGTGAACAGTTGCACCAGCAGCCCATCCCCGCCGACCCCCACGGCGGCCGCGCGCGGGTCGTCGGCGGAGTACGCGGCGAGCAGATCCGCAAACCGCAGCGGCGCCTCGGCCGCGGGTGCTGCGACCGCCGGATCCTGTGCCCCGATGGACCCAGCGATTGTCGGATTGCCCGCCTCCGGCCGGTCGGCGGAGTCACGCACGTGCTCGGCGGCATCTCCGGTCGCTCGCGCATCGCCACCGCCCTGCGCAGTGGCCGCGCCGACCGCGTGCCTGTCAGCGGCTGCCCGGCCGTTCCCGGCAATGATGACGCGCCAGAGCGGATCGGCCGGGATGTCGTCGCCCGGCACCAACTTTGTCGCCTGATCCGCGTCGGCGATGACGATCGTCGTGCCGCTCGCCTCGAGCCGGAAGGCGATGGCGGGCGGGGCGAATGCGGTGAAGAGCGGGACATGCACCGCGCCGCGACGCCAGATACCTAGCAGCGCGACCACCAGGTCGGTGGATTTCGACATCAGGGTGGCGACGCGGTCGCCGGGTTCGACGCCGAGGTCGGCGAGGGCGACGGCGAAGCGCTGGGAGCGCTCGCGCAGTTCGCCGTAGGTGAGGTCGGTCGAGGTCAGGTCGGGGTCGACGATGGTGAACGCGATGCGATCGGCGGGGTGCCGGTCGCACAACAGATCCGCTGCGCTGACGTCGGGTCCGTCGTAGGTCTCCAGTAGCTCGCGCACGCGCGCGTTCAGGTCCGCGGTCATCTCGCCTCTCCTCATCGGTGATCCAGGCCACCTCGTCTCCAATAGGATGTGGGTCACATCACGTTCGGCACTACCCCCGAAAAGGGGTGAGTCTTTTGACCCACACCACCGCGCTGCTGCGGCCGCGCGACGGCGATGCGCTGCGCGCCGAGATCCGCTGGGTGGCGCACAAGGCGGGCGTGCCGGTGGTTTTCGGCGGCGAGGTGCACGATGATGCGCTGCTGCTCACCGAATTCGTCGGCACCGTCACCAATGGCCTGCGCGGACTGACTGTGCTGCGCACCTCCGGTCTGGGCGGCCGGGTGATGGATATGCGCCGACCCGCCTCGGTCGCCGACTACCGCAATGCCTCCGAGATCACCCACCACTACGACGGTCCGGTCTCCGGGGAACGCATCCGCTCGGTGCTCGCGGTGCCCGTGGTGGTCGACGATCACTCCCGCGCGGTGCTCTACGCCGCCACCCGCGGTGGCACACCGCTCGGCGACCGCACCGCCGATCTCGTCGTGGCGGCCGGCCGGCGCCTGGCCACCGAAATCACAATCCGCGACGAGGTGGACCGCCGCCTGCGCCTGCTGGAAATGACGACTCCCGCGCCCGAGACCGCACCCGCCGTCGCCGAGGAACTCCGCGAGATCAATGCCGAACTCCGCGGCGCGGCGCGCTCGGCCGAGGACGAACGCCTACGCGAACGCCTGCACTCGGTGTGTGAACGCCTCACCCGAGTCCTGGTCGGCGACCCACCCGCGCACGCCCCGCGCCTGTCCCGACGGGAACTCGACGTGCTGTCCCAGATCGCGCTCGGCTGCACCAATCACGAAGCTGCCCAACGCCTTTCGCTCGGCCCGGAAACGGTCAAGAGTTATCTGCGCAACGCGATGACCAAGCTCGACGCGCACTCGCGCCACGAGGCCGTCGTCACCGCCCGACGCCTCGGCCTGCTGCCCTGACCAACGAACTCGCGCGCGCATTCGCACGCCGCGCACAGAATCTCGGACGATCCGATGCGCGGCGCGCGAATTCATGCGCGGCACAGTGACCGAACCTCGTCAGCGGCCGCCGGTGCAGACGCCTTCGGGGGTGTACTGGCAAGGACGCTCGTTCCGGCCTTTGTATTGCCCATGGTTACTGCTGCGGCCGCGCTGACCTGCGCTGTTGCGGCTACGGCCAGCATCGGGTTCATGGGTGTCCCGATCAGCGGCGACTCTGACTTCGACCAGTTCGGGCGCGGCCAGATCCGGTAAGACGATCATCGCGCCACCGATCAGAGTCGAGGCCACCGCCCGACGCACTGTCCTCAACCGAGCCACTGTCACCATAGCCACCTACCGTTGTTCACCGTTGATTAACGAGCCGTTAAACAACGATACATTCGATGGGGTGTCGAGTCTGTAGTTTCAGCCGTCGAGCAAATCCGGACGCCGTTCGCGGGTCCGGGCCAACGACTGTTCGCGGCGCCACGCGGCGACCTTGGCATGATCACCGGACAGCAGGATCGGCGGCACTTCGAGGCCGCGCCAGGAAACGGGGCGCGTATAGCTGGGTCCCTCCAGCAGTCCGTCGGAGAACGAATCCTCTTGGTGGGACTGCTGATTGCCGAGAACGCCAGGGAGTAGACGGACTACGGCCTCGGCCATCACGAGGACCGCGGCCTCGCCACCGATGAGGACGTAATCGCCGATGCTGACCTCTTCGACACGAACCCGACGGGCGGCATCGTCGAAGACGCGTTGATCGATGCCTTCGTAACGGCCACAGGCGAATACGAGGTGCTTCTCGCTCGCCCAGCGTTGCGCGGTGGCTTGAGTGAAGGGCACTCCCGCGGGGGTCGGCACCACGAGCAGAGCCTCGTCGGGGCATACCTCGTCGAGGGCCTCCCCCCACACGGTCGGCTTCATGACCATGCCCGGCCCACCGCCGTAGGGCGAATCGTCGACGGACTTGTGCACGTCGTGCGTCCAGCGACGCAGATCGTGCACGTCGAGGGAGATCAGACCCTTGTCGATGGCCTTGCCGAGCAACGCCGTCCGCAGCGGCTCCAGATACTCCGGAAAAATCGTGACGACATCGAGTTTCATGTAGTCCCTTAAGTTTCCGGTGGATCGGCGATCCGCTACTCCGGATCGAGCAGACCCTCGGGCGGATCGATGACGACCAGTTGATCGGCCAGCGACACCGTCGGCACGATCGCGGTGACGAACGGGATCAGGATCTGCCTGCCGTCGTCGGCGGCGCGCACCGAAAGCAGTTCTCCCGCAGCCGAATGCAGCACCTCGGCGACCTTGCCGACCACAGTGCCATCGGTGAGTTGGACGGTCAGTCCCTCCAACTCGTGGTCGTAGAACTCGTCCGGATCCTCCGACGGCGGCAGCTCCGCACTGTCCACGATGAACAGCGTGCCGCGCAGCGCATCGGCGGCGGTGCGGTCGGAGATCCCGACGAGTTGCACCAGAAGTCGGCCCGAATGCTCTCGGGCCGACTCCACGGTGAATTCACGAACGTCTTCGGATCGCGCCGCCCGCCCGCGCAGCCGCACACCCGGTGCGAAACGCGCGTCGGGATCATCGGTGCGTACCTCGACGACCAGCTCGCCACGCACACCGTGCGATTTGGCGACCCGGCCTACGACGAGTTCCATCAAGCGTCGGTATCGACCACGTCGACCCGGATGCCCCGGCCGCCGATCCCGGCGACGAGGGTGCGCAGCGCGGTCGCGGTACGACCGCCGCGACCGATCACCTTGCCCAGGTCATCGGGGTTGACGTGCACCTCGACGGTGCGTCCGCGGCGGCCGGTGATCAGCTCGACCCGGACGTCATCCGGATTCGCGACAATGCCGCGAACCAAGTGCTCGACGGCATCGGCGACGACGGCGCTCACGACTCCGCCTCGCTGGCGCTCGGCTCCGTCGTGCGCGCCGAGGGCGCAGTGTCTTCGGTTCGCTCGCTACGCTCGCTCACGGTTACTCGGCAGCCTCGGTCTCGGCGGCCTCGTCCTTCTTGGCGGCCTTCTTCTTGGGGGTGACGGCCTCGGCGACCGGCTCGTTGTCGGCGGCGGCCAGCGCGGCGTTGAACAGGTCCAGCTTGGACGGCTTCGCGGGCTTCACCTTCAGGGTGCCCTCGGCGCCCGGCAGGCCCTTGAACTTCTGCCAGTCGCCGGTGATCTCCAGCAGGCGCTGCACGGCCTCGGTCGGCTGCGCGCCGACGCCCAGCCAGTACTGCACGCGCTCGGAGTTGATCTCGATCAGCGAGGGCTCTTCCTTCGGGTGGTACTTGCCGACGTTCTCGATGGCGCGGCCGTCACGACGGGTGCGGGCGTCCGCGATGACCACGCGGTACTGCGGGTTGCGGATCTTGCCGAGACGGGTGAGCTTGATGCGAACAGCCATTTGCTGATCTGCCTTTCAGTGGTTGGTCACGGCGCAATTCAGCGACCCGCACGGTCTGCGAGCCCGGTTTTGCGCTTGGAGTGTGTGACCGCCGCGCGGTACGTAACCGGAGACGGGCTGACACTTGTCCAGGAAGGACGGTGGTCCATTCTGCCAGACCGGTCCCCCGCTGCTGAAATCGCGTCGTCGGTAGACGAACGACCGCCCGGCACGGATAACTACACCATGGTGATCTTCGGAAGACGCCGTCGGCGCACACGCGGCGAGGTTGCCGAGGCCGCTACCGAAATCGGCGACTGCACGGCCCCGGAATTGCTGGAGCCCGACCTCACCCAGGCCCCTACCGGCGGTATCCGCGGCGTGATCAGGTGGATCGCGAACCTGCTCAGCTGACGATTACGCGGCTCGATAGCGCAGCAGTACGACGCCCGAGCAGGAGTTACGGCTCTCGGTCAGCGCAGATCCGCCGTGTCGACTGTGATCGGAACGGGTCCCGGGGCCACGACGCTCTCGCCAAGCCCAGGATTCGGCCAGGAATGGGCGCTCATGGGCAACCGGCTCAGCGGACCAGCGGGGCGAGGGTGCGTCCGGCAAGATCCACGGCGCCCGGTTCGTGGCCGTTCGTCACCATGTTGACGATGAGACCCTGCACACCCTGGTCGAGCACCCTGGTTTGCAGTTGCTCGGCGACTTCGGCTGGGCTGCCGACGAATTGGCGGTCGGCGATGGTTTGCTTGCGCTCGTCCTCCGAGATCGCGGAGAGGTCGACGCCGATGCCGCGCAGAAGATCGTGCTGTTGTTTGCGTGCGCGGTCGCCGTCCTCATCGATCATCAGGAAACAGAGGTAGCTGACCTCCAGAGTCTCCGGGTCGCGGTCGATTTCGGCACAGCGCTGGTGCAGTGCCTCGATCTTGCGGGGCAGTTCGGAGGCATTGCAGATGATGTTGATGTGGTCGGCGAAGCGGGCGGCCAGCGCGAAGGTCTTCTTCTCGCCGCCGCCACCGAGCAGAATGGGCAGGTCATTGCGTAGCCGCGGCTCGTTCATGGCGTTCTCGGTGTGGTACCACTTGCCGTCGAAGGTCGAGTGTTCACCGCGCAGCATCGGGGTGATGATCCGCAGCGCCTCGTCGAGCCGCTGGAATCGTTCGGTGAAGGTGCCGAATTCGAAGCCGTAGGACTGGTGTTCGAGCTCGAACCAGCCGGCGCCGATGCCGAGTACCGCCCGTCCGCCGCTCACCAGGTCCATGGTGGTGACGGTCTTGGCGAGCAGCGCGGGATTGCGGTAAGTGTTGCCGGTTACCAACGCCGACAACTGAATTCGTTCGGTGGACGCGGCGATTCCGGACAGTGCGGTGTAGGCCTCGAGCATCGGCTCGCTCGGCTCACCGAGACCGGGCAGCTGATAGAAGTGATCCATGACGAAGACCGTGTCGAAACCGGCGGCTTCGGCCTCCCTGGCCTGCGCGACCACAGTCGGGAAGAGTTCGCTGACGGGCTGGCCATAACTGAAGTTGGGCATCTGATAACCGAGGCGAATGGTCATGACCCGACCCTACGCGCGCGCCACCCAAACCTTCCCGATCTTGGCCACATCAACCCGCTGACCTGGGATTCTGTCGCACACCACAGACGATCTCGCACAAGCGACAGCCCGTGCCCCATGCGGTGGGGTCAGCGGTGGCCGGTGACCGGATTGTGGGTTTTGACGAGGCGGCCACGCAGGATGACGTACTTGGGCTCGGTGAGCGTGGCCGGGTTGATGCGCGGATCTTCCTGGTAGACAACGAAATCCGCTGGCGCACCGGCCTCGATGCCCGGTCGGCCGAGCCAGGTGCGGGCGTTCCAGGAGGCAGCGCCGAGCGCGTCGTGGTTCGACAGGCCCGCCCCGGACAGGGCGGCGATTTCGTCGGCAATGCGGCCGTGGCGGATGGAGCCACCCGCATCGGTGCCCGCGAAGATCGGAACGCCCGCGTCATGCGCATTGCCGACGGTGCGCCGAACTCGCGCGTGCAGATCGCGCATATGTGCGGCATAGATGGGGAATTTGCCTGCGCTGTCGGCGATTTCGGGGAAAGTATCGATATTGATCAGCGTCGGGACCAGCGCGGTACCGTGTTCGACCATCAACTCGATGGTGTCGTCGGTGAGGCCGGTTCCGTGTTCGAGGCAGTCGATGCCCGCGTTGATCAGGCCGGGCAGCGCGTCCTCGCCGAAGACGTGTGCCGTCACCCGCGCGCCATTCGCGTGCGCGGCGTCGATCGCCTCCTTCAGGATCGAGTCACTCCACAGCGGCCGCAGATCGCCCGCCGACCGGTCGATCCAGTCGCCGACGATCTTCACCCAGCCGTCGCCGAACCGAGCCTGTTCGGCGACGATCTCCGGCAGTTCGCGCTCGTCGTCGAGTTCGATGCCGAGTTCCCGGATATACCGCCGTGGTCGGGCGATATGGCGACCCGCGCGAATGATCCGCGGCAGCTCCTCGTGCTCATCGATGAAGCGCGTATCGACCGGTGACCCCGCATCACGCAGCAGCAGCGCACCCGCGTCCCGCTCGGTCTCGGCCTGGGCGATCGCGCCGTCGCGATCCTCGTGGCCGCCGCCGTACCGGATCCCGACGTGACAGTGCGCATCGACGAGTCCGGGCACGATCCACCCTGTGCCGCACAGTGTTTCAGCCCCCGCGACGGGCTCGAACGACACCAGCCCGTCTCGCACCCACAGGTCACGCACCTCGTCATCAGGGAGAACCACACCCCGCAGATGCACACCAACCTCCTCGACCGTCGTCGGCACCTAACCTACTTCCCACCCCTTCGACGGTCACCCCGACCGGCAGCAGCTCCCAGCCGACGTTCGACGGCCGAGCATGGCGGGCAGGCCGCTACCTTGCGCCGCGACGGCGTTGTAGAAGGCGGAGCCGCCTACTTCTTGGGGAAGTTCAGCTTGGACAGGTCGAAACCTTCGAGGCCGGGCGGCAGCTGGTCCAACCCGGCGGGCATGCCGGACAGATCCGGCATACCGGCGGGCATTCCGGGCATGCCGGGGAACCCACCGCGCACCTTCGGCGGCGTCGGCCCGCGGCCACCTTTCTTACCCTTCTTGCCCTTCTTCGCGTTGGCCCGTCGCGAACCGGGCAGGCCCATCTGGCGCCCCATCATGGCCATCATCTTCTTGGCCTCGAAGAAGCGGTCGACGAGTTGGTTGACCTCGGACACCTGTACGCCGGAACCGTTGGCGATACGCAGGCGGCGAGACGCGTTGATGATCTTCGGGTTCGCGCGTTCGGCCGGGGTCATACCGCGGATGATCGCCTGCACCCGGTCGAGCTGCTTATCGTCGACCTGGGCCAGCACATCCTTCATCTGGCCCGCACCGGGCAGCATGCCGAGCAGGTTGCCGATGGGGCCCATCTTGCGGATCGCGAGCATCTGATCGAGGAAGTCCTCGAGCGTCATCTCGCCGCTGCCGATCTTGCGGGCGGCTTCCTCGGCCTGCTGCTGGTCGTAGACCTGTTCGGCCTGCTCGATCAGGCTCAGCACGTCACCCATGCCGAGGATGCGCGAGGCCATCCGGTCCGGATGGAAGACGTCGAAGTCCTCGAGCTTCTCACCGGTGGAGGCGAACATGATCGGCGAGCCGGTCACATTCCGGACCGACAGCGCCGCACCACCGCGGGCGTCACCGTCGAGCTTGGTGAGCACGACACCGGTGAAGCCGACGCCGTCGCGGAAGGCCTCCGCGGTATTGACGGCGTCCTGACCGATCATCGCGTCGAGGACGAACAGCGTCTCGTCGGGCTTCACGGCATCGCGGATGCCGGCGGCCTGCGCCATCAGCTCGGCATCGATACCGAGGCGACCGGCGGTGTCGACGATGACCACGTCGTACTGCTTGCTGCGCGCCTCCGCGACACCGGCCTCGGCCACCGCGACCGGATCGGCCGCCGAAATGCCCAGCGGGTTTTCGCCGCCACCGATGGAGGTGCCGGGATGCGGTGCGAAGACGGGCGCACCCGCGCGCTCACCGACCACTTGGAGTTGGGTGACCGCGCCGGGGCGCTGCAGGTCACAGGCCACCAGCAGCGGCTGATGCCCCTGCCCCCTGAGCCATTTCGCGAGCTTGCCCGCCAGGGTGGTCTTGCCGGAACCCTGCAGACCGGCGAGCATGATCACCGTCGGCGGGTTCTTGGCGAGGGTGAGCCTGCGGGTTTCGCCGCCGAGGATTCCGACGAGTTCCTCGTTGACGATCTTGACGACCTGCTGGGCCGGATTGAGGGCGGCGGAGACCTCCGCGCCCTTGGCTCGCTCCTTGATCTTGGCGATGAAACCGCGCACCACGGGCAGCGCGACGTCGGCTTCGAGCAGGGCGAGGCGGATCTCGCGACAGGTGGCGTCGATGTCGGCCGGTGACAGACGCCCCTTACCGCGAAGATCCTTGAGGGCACCGGTAAGCCGGTCGGACAGGGATTCGAACACCGATCGCGCTCCTGATCTCGTGGGACGTCACTTGGTATCCCAGGGTAATGGGACTCGCCCCGGCGCGAGCGACGGGCCCGGAGGCGGAAGCGCAGCGTAACCACGGAGGGACCCGGGAGCGCCAAAATTGTAAGCAGCGTTCGCGCAAGCGGTGCTCGCTTCGTGGAGTTATTCCATCGCGCGGCGGCGCGGTCTGGCGGTTTTGCGGTAGTCGTGGTTCTCCAGAGCAACCATGAAAACCGCCTCCCGACCGGTGAGACCGAGCTCGAGGGCGAGGTCGTCGAGCATGGCCCAGTCCGCGCCTGTCGGCACATCGTGGGTGGCAACGGTGGTGGCAATCGTCATAGCGGTCACAGCCTGCTGACCGGTCAGTGTCCGGCCGGGCAGCCAGGAGACCACCCACCGATCACCGCCGACGCAGCGCGCCATATGCGTGGTCTCGTCACTCGTCATCATCGACGCCGACACGACTTCAATTGCCACCGACCTGCTCCCCTCATGCTCGCGATAGCCAGACGCTCTGATAGTAGAGTGCGCCAGGCCCGCTGCATACGCTTTCAGCAAATCTTGCGCAAATGTCGATCACTCCGGTCAGGAGTTCGAACTCGTACCGGGTGGTCCGACTCCCTCCGGCGGCTTCGGGGCGGGCCGCGGGACCACGGCCAGAACCGCCTTTTCGACGGTTTCGCGACGCTCCGGAATATCGACGCCGAGGTCGAGACTGAAGGCGTCGACCACCGCGGAACCCATGGTCACCACCTTCGCCCAACGCACATCGGCACCGCATTCGGCAAACGCCGCGGCCAGGCGGCTGAGCAGGCCGATCCGGTCCTCGGCACGCAATTCGAGGACCACCTGGCCGGGGGTCGACGCCGCCGACCAGATCACCCGGGGCTGCGCCTGCGCGTAGGGGCTCGGGCGAGTACCGGTGGCCTCGCGCTCCCGCTTCGCCAGCACCGCGGACAGATCCAGATCGCCCGCGGTCGCCCGGATCAGCTCCTGTCGCAGCAGTCCGCCGTCCGGCGGATCGCCGAACTTCGGGGAGACCACGAAAGTATTGATGGCCGAGCTACCTTCGCCGCCGACGGTTGCCGAGAGCACCCGCAGCGAATGCAGGGCCAACACTCCGGCGGCATCCGAGAGCAGGCCCGGCGTATCCGGCGCGATCACGGTGACCGTGTAGGTGTACTTGCCCTCGCCGGGCCGCAGATCGACGTGCACGCCACCCGCCGCGGCCTTGGCCAGCAGTTCCGCTGCGATCGGCTCCGGCTCCGGCAGCTGATCCCCCGCCATGACCAGGCGGCAGCGCCGCACGAGTTCCCCGATCAGCGAAGCCTTCCAATCACCCCACACGCCGGGTCCGGTGGCCAGCGAATCGGCCTCGGCCAGAGTGTGCAGCAGTTCGAGCAGTTGCACGTCGCCGCCGAGGGCATCGACGACGAGTTGCACGGTGTCGGGATCGGCCAGATCGCGGCGAGTCGCGGTGTCCGGCAATAACAGATGGTGGCGCACGATAGCGCTGAGCGTGCGCACGTCCGATGGCCACAGGCCCAGACGCCGACCGATATGGGTGGCCAGTTCGGCGCCGACAATGCTGTGGTCACCGGCGCGACCCTTGCCGATATCGTGCAGCAGCGCACCGAACATCAGCAGGTCGGGACGGGCGACGCGGGTGCTCAACGCGCTCGCATACGCGACAGTCTCCATCAGGTGCCGGTCCACGGTCCAGGTGTGCAGCGCATCGCGCGGCGGCAGGTCGCGCACCGCGCCCCATTCGGGAAGCAGCCTGCCCCACAAGCCCGTTCGGTCGAGTGCCTCGACCGCATCGATGACGCCGCGACCCGCGCCGAGCAGGATCAACAGGTCGTTGACCGCGTCCTTGGGCCAGGGTTCGCGCAGCTCCGGCGCATCCTCGGAGAGCCGGTTCAGGGTGGTCGCGGACATCGGCAGCCCGGTCTGCGCCGACGCCGCGGCCACTCGCAGGATCAGTCCGGGATCGCGCTGCGGCCGCGCATCCCGCGCCAGCACGACCTCCCCCGCGTGTTCGACCACCCCCTCATCGAGTGGTCTGCGAACCGGCATCCGACGCAGCCGCGCGAGGCCCCGCCGCGGTAGCGCATTGGCGGCGGTGCGTAGGCCGACATCGACCGAGTAGCTGACCGTCCGCGCCGAATCGCTCAGTGTGCGAGCGAGATCGAACCGGTCACCGATGCGCAAGGCCGCGCCGATCTCGTCGGCATCCTGGGCGCGCAGCTGATCGCGCGCCCGGCCAGCCACCCGATGCAGCTCTGTGCGAACATCCAGCAAACGGCGCCGCGCGTGCTTCACCCCACCGCCCGGCACGTCCGGCCCGAGACCCGGCATCGCATCGGTCAGCTGGGCGATGGCCAGCGCGTCGAGCAGTTGGATATCGCGCAGTCCGCCGCGCCCGTTCTTCAGATCGGGTTCGGCACGATGGGCGATCGCACCGCTGCGCTCCCATCTGGTCTCGGCCTGTTCGATCAATTCGTCGAAGCGCGAACGGATTCCGGTCCGCCACTCCCGGCGCACCCCGCCGATCAGCAGATTGCTCAACTCGATATCGCCGACGATGTGCCTGGCCTCGAGCATGCCGAGGGCCGCGATGAGATCGTCGGAGGCCACGCGCAATGCCTGCGGCACGGTGCGCACGCTGTGGTCGAGCTTGACATGCGCGTCCCACAGCGGATACCAGAGCTGATCGGCTACCTCGGCCACCCGCGCCGGATCGACGTCATCGTGCAGCAATACCAGATCCAGATCGGAATACGGCAGCATCTCCTTGCGTCCGAGTCCGCCGACGGCGACCACGGCCAGACCGCTGTCGCGGCCGATGCCGAGTTCGGTGCCCTTAGTGGTCAGCCACAGTTCGAACAGATCGACCAGCGCCGAACGCAGGGATTCCGCGTCCAGACGCGGATTGCGAGGCAGTCCGCCCTCGAGCAATTGGTTGCGTGCCCGGACCAGGTCGGTCGCGCCGTTGGAGACATTCTCGGTTACCTGTCTGCCGTCTTGCTCGTGACTACCCACAAACCACCGTCCATCCAAATGCGTACGGCCCCGCCCCGACCGGGCTATCCGGTGGGAGCGGGGCCGCCGCTCGATTTCGATTTCCGTTTACAGAGCGTCGGTACCGCGTTCGCCCGTACGCACCCGGATGATCGATTCCACCGGCGTCACCCAGACCTTGCCGTCACCGATCTTGCCGGTGCGGGAGGCTTCGACGATCACCTCTACGACCCTGTCGACCGTCGCATCGTCCACGACAACCTCGACCCGAACCTTCGGAACGAAATCCACCGAGTACTCGGCGCCGCGGTAGACCTCGGTGTGTCCCTTCTGGCGGCCGTAGCCCTGGACCTCACTGACGGTCATGCCCAGCACACCAGCCTGCTCGAGCCCGGATTTGACGTCCTCGAGAGTGAACGGTTTGACGATTGCGGTGATCAGTTTCATGTCGTCATGCCTCCTTGACGGCGGTACGTGCCGTGCCACCCACAGCAGCGAAATCGTATGCCGTTTCAGCGTGCTCGGACTCATCCATGCCCACCGACTCGGCTTCCTCGCTGGCGCGCAGCCCAATGGTGAACTTCACGATATAGGCAATGATCAGGCTCGCGATGAAGGAGAACGCAAGTACTGCACCGGCGCCGACGGCCTGACGCCACAGCTGGTCGAAACCGCCGCCGTAGAACAGGCCGGTCTTGCCCGCGCCCGCCTCCGGCGCGGCGACCAAGCCGACCATCAGGGTGCCGATGATGCCGCCGACGAGGTGCACGCCGACCACGTCGAGCGAGTCGTCGAAGCCGAACTTGAACTTCAGGCCGACCGCGAGCGCACAGATCGCACCGGCCACGAAGCCGATCACCAGGGCGCCGACCACGTTGACCGAGGAACACGACGGGGTGATCGCGACCAGACCGGCCACCACACCCGAGGCCGCGCCCAGCGAAGTGGGCTTGCCGTCACGGACCTTTTCCACCAGCAGCCAGGCCAGCATCGCGGCGCAGGTCGCGAGGGTCGTGGTGATGAACGTCGAACCGGCCAGACCACCCGAGGTGACCGCCGAACCGGCGTTGAAGCCGAACCAGCCGAACCACAGCAGACCGGCACCGAGCATGACGAACGGCAGGTTGTGCGGACGGAACGGGGTGCTCGGCCAACCCTTGCGCTTACCGAGCACCAGCACCAGGGCCAGGCCCGCCGCACCGGCATTGATATGGACCGCGGTACCACCCGCGAAGTCGACCGCGAGCAGTTTGTTCGCGATCCAGCCGCCTTCGTGCACGACGTTTCCGTCGGCGTCCTTGACGTCGAAGTCGAACACCCAGTGCGCGACCGGGAAGTAGACGACCGTCGCCCAGATGCCGGCGAACAGCAGCCAGGAACCGAACTTCAAGCGGTCGGCGACCGCACCCGAGATGAGGGCAACCGTGATGATCGCGAACATCAACTGGAACGCGACGAATACGGTCGCGGGAATGGTGCCCGCGAGCGGGATGTTCACGGCCTCGGTGGTGATGGTGCCTGCGGCATCCTTGACCTCGGCAACCGAATTGCCGCCGATCAGACCCTTGAGACCGAAGAACTGTGCCGGATCACCGATCACGCCGAACTTGTTGTTGCCGAACGCCTCCGAGTATCCGTATAGCGACCACAGCACGCCGACCAGCCCCATGGCACTGATGCTCATCATGATCATGTTGAGCACGTTCTTGGAGCGGACCATGCCGCCGTAGAAAAACGCCAGGCCGGGCGTCATCAACAACACGAGCGCTGAACTGGCCAGCATCCAGGCGGTGTCACCGGTGTCCGGTGCACCGGTAAGGGGAAAAGCCACCTTAATGTCCTCCTCATCTCGGGCCCAGCCGACTCCGGCAAATGGACCTGCACAGAAGGGTCGCCATTCGGTGTTTCATCCGTGATGATGCTGTGTTTCACCTAAGTGAACGCGTGGGGCAGTTGTGTTGCTACCACGTTTCCTGGCGTACACAGTCGCTTCATCACCGGTGTGCGGTGCGTGTCGGAGCAAACCGACAGCTGTTTCCGAGGAGAAGGATTCGGTGCCGCGGAACTAGCCCCAAGGCCGCGCAGTTAGCGGTTCAGTTGGTGTGTCAATCGAATGATGGTGTGGGGCTTGGTATGCCGTGACGTAGGACAGCGGAGCGCCTGGTAGAAGAGGTTTGTCACTCCAAGACAACTCTTCACTGGGAGCTCCGCTGTCGGATCAGTCTGTCATCAACCGACGCGGCATGGTAGCCGCGGGTGTATTCGCGCCGGGTCATCTGGGGGAACTGACCCGGATCGTGTCGTTCGACCTGGTCGATGCGGCGCTGGAGGCGTCGGGCGCGGTGCAGTCGCGGGTGCGGCTGCTGCCCTCGCGGGTGGTGGTGTATTTGCTGCTGGCCGGGGCGTTGTTCACCGGGATTGGGTATCGGCAGGTGTGGGCGCGGTTGTGTGCCGGGCTGCCCGGCAGTCCGAGGGGGTGTCCGGGTTCCTCGGCGTTGTCGCAGGCGCTGCGCCGGGTCGGGCCCAAACCCCTGAAAGCGTTGTTCGACCTGGTCCGCGGGCCTGCCGTCGGTGCGGTGCGGTGGCGGGGTCTGTTGGTGTGCGCGATCGACGGCACCAGTGTGTTCGTGCCCGACAGCCCAGACAATGTGGCCGCGTTCGGTCGTCACGGCGGTGGTCACGCCCAGGCCGGTTACCCGATGCTGCGGTTGCTGGCAGTGGTGGCTTGTGGCACCCGCACCGTCGTCGATGTCGTGTTCGGACCCCTGCGGGTCGCCGAAACAGCCTATGCGCCACGCCTTTTCGGGTGTCTGCGTCCGGGCATGCTGCTGTTGGCCGACCGGAACTTCGCCGTCACGGCGTTGATCGAGCAGATCACCGGCACCGGCGCGGATCTGTTGATCCGCGCCAAACTCAACCGGCGCGTCCCCGCGATCGCGCGGCTGGGCGACGGGTCGTGGCTGACCCGCGCCGGCGCGGCGACGGTGCGGGTCATCGACGCCGAGATCGCCGTCTGCTGCGCCGGTGGGCCCCGGCGGGTCGAGCGGTATCGGCTGATCACCAGCCTGGCCGACGAGAAGCGTTACCCCGCACAGGAATTGGTGACTCTTTATCATCAGCGGTGGGAGATCGAAACCAGCTATTTCGAACTGAAATCGACCATGCTCGGTGGCCGGGTACTCCGTGCCCGCACCCCGGCCGGGGTCTGCCAAGAGGTCTACGCCCTGCTCATCACCTACCAGGCGCTGCGCACCGTCATCGCCGATACCGCCCTGGCCACAGGTGATTTTTCCGCGGACCGCGGAAGTTTCACCGTCGCCATGCACACCGCACGCGACCAACTGATCCACGCCGCCGGGATCATCAACGACACCACGATCGACCTCATCGGCACGATCGGCCACGCAATCCGGACCAGCCCGTTGACCCCACGCCGCGCACGCACCAGCCCCCGCATCGTCAAACGTGCCATCTCCAAACACCGCGCCAAGGGCGACATCGACCGCAACATCTACAAAACCCAGGTCAGCATTCATATCCTGCCCGGTTGACAACCGGGCAGAACCCCAAACTGCGCGGCCTTGGAACTAGCCCAGCAACGCGTCCACGAAGGCGCCCGGCTCGAAAGGAGCCAGGTCGTCGGCACCCTCGCCGAGGCCGACCAGTTTCACCGGAACGCCGAGTTCGTGCTGCACCTGGAAGACAATGCCGCCCTTGGCTGTTCCGTCCAGTTTGGTGAGCACGACGCCGGTGATATCGACCACATCCGCGAAGACGCGCGCCTGCATGAGACCGTTCTGTCCGACGGTGGCATCCAGGACCAGCAGGACCTCGTCGACCGCTGCCTTCTTCTCCACGACGCGCTTGACCTTGCCGAGCTCGTCCATCAAACCGGTCTTGGTGTGCAGCCGACCCGCGGTATCGATCATGACGACATCGACGCCGCCCTCGATGCCCGCGCTGACCGCGTCGAAGGCGACCGCGGCCGGATCCGCGCCCTCCTTGCCACGGACGGTATGGGCACCGACCCGCTCACCCCAGGTCTGCAGCTGATCGGCGGCGGCAGCGCGGAAAGTATCCGCGGCGCCGAGCAGGACCCGGCGGCCGTCGGCGACGAGTACGCGGGCCAGTTTGCCGGTCGTGGTGGTCTTGCCGGTGCCGTTGACGCCGACGACCAGCAGGATCGACGGATGATCGTCGTGCGGGAGCGCGCGCACCGACCGGTCGAGTTCGGGGCGTAGCGCCTCGATCAGCACCTCGCGCAGCACGACGCGGGCCTGTTCGGTGTTGCGGACGCTGCGCGCGGCCATCTCCTCGCGCAGGCGATCCACCACCGCGGTGGTGCTCGCGGTGCCGAGATCTGCCAAGACCAGGGTGTCCTCTACCTCTTCCCAGGAATCGTCGTCGAGATCACCGCCGCCGAGCAGGCCGAGCAGGCTCTTGCCGACGGCGTTCTGCGAGCGCGACAGGCGCCCGCGCAGGCGGACCAGGCGGCCGGCGGTCGGCTCGATTTCCTCGAGGGCAGGGGTGGTGGCCGCGTCGGCGGCGGTGGGTCCGGGGGCGGTTTCTACGGAGTCCTTGTCCGGGGTCGGCGCCGGTGCGGTGCCTGCGGGCGGGGTGATGCTCGTGGGCGGGACTGGTTTGGTGCCGGTCGGTGCGGTGGGGTCCGTCGGTGCGGTGGTTCCGGTATCCGCAGCGTCAGCGGGTTCCGCAGGCGCGGTCGCGTCCGCAGGCGCGGTGGCATCGGCGCTGGTGGGCGGGGCCGTTCCGGGTTCGGCGGTTGCCACGTCCGGTTCGACCGCGGTATCCGAATCGACCGTGGGAGTTGCGGATTCGGCCGTAGTGCCCGCGCCATCGGTTTCGACCGGTGCGGACTCCGCGGTTTCGACATCGCCCTCGGGCAGCGCGACGTTGGTAATGCCACGCTTCGGTGCGTCACGCGGAATCGCCGCGTCGTCGCCGACATGGGGTTGCCCCTCGGTGTCGGTCCGCTCGATCGGCGCGGGCTCCGGGCGTGTCGCGGTGGCCGTGCCGCCCTGACTGAAGTTGAAGCCACCGGAGGCCGCGTATCCACCGGACCGGTCGGTCAGTTCTTTCTCGGCGGCAGGCGGCGTCAGCGTGACGCGACGGCGCTTGTACAGGACGAATCCGGCGACGAACGCCACCACCAGCAGGGCGGCGACAGCGGCAATCAGGATCCAGGCTTCGGAGCTCACGCCGACCATCCTTGCAGAACCAGGTGCTCCGCCTTACCACAGCGTCCTGGACCCGACACACAACCCCCGAGATTTCTTGTCCTGCGGAACTTCTCGCGAAGTGACAATAGTATCGGCGACGTGACCGATCGAAACGTGCTTGGGGGGCCGCTGGAAGAGTGCGGCGCCGATCCTCTCACCGGCTTCTACCGGGACGGCTGCTGCAGTACCGGGCCGGAGGATCTGGGCAGCCATACCGTGTGCACCGTCGTCACGGCTGAATTTCTCGAACACCAGGCGTCCATCGGCAACGATCTGAGTACGCCGCGCCCGGAGAACAACTTCCCGGGCCTGCAGCCGGGCGACCGGTGGTGTGTGGTGGCCGTGCGCTGGTTGCACGCCCACGAGGACGGTGTCGCCGCGCCCGTGGTGCTGGCGGCCACCCATGAAAACGCCCTGGAAGTGATCTCGATGGACATCTTGCGCAAATACGCCGTCGATGTGCCGGACGACGTAAGCGACCTGCTCTAGCTCCCCCGCCCTTTGCCGACCGTCGATGCCCGGAGCGTTCCAGGGCAGACGGTCGCCGCACATTCTGTCGTGTTATCGCAGCGCGGCCGCCTCGGCCCGCGCCGCGCGGGCGGTTCGTTGGCGGTGCGCCTTCTGACGGCAGGCCGCCGAGCAGTATCGGGCCGGACGGCCGGAGCCGGTGGGTTGGATCGCGGTGCCGCAGATCGGACAGGTTTCGTTACGAGAGCCAGTTTCGTTACTGCGCTTGGCCTCGGAATCGGGTTTCGTTACGGCGTGGATTCCGGGATTCGCACGCATGGCATCGAGCATGATCGCGACAGCCCGAAGCAACGGTCCACCGGGGGGCTGACGTCGTTGAATCGCGACGCATCCGGTGAAAATATCCAGCACATCCACGATTTCGAGATCAGCGCGGACCGCACCTCGGCGCTGCGCCGCCGTCAACAGTGCGCCGAGCGCGTGATGGAAGCGGTCGCCCGCGCCGCGTAGCAACGCCTTGGGCCAACCGTCATCGGACTGAACGACATCGCAGAGCGCCTGGCTGCCCGGGGCTGAGCGGACCACCTCGGTGCAGACCGCGAAGAATGCGGCACCCGGATCCGGCGCGTCGAGATATTCGGCGGCCATTGTCGCGAGCCGGTCGACACGCTGCTGCATAACCGCTTCCAGCAGATCGGTTTTCGTGGGGAAATGCCGATAGACGGTGCCCGCGCCCACGCCGGCCCTGCGGGCGACCTCGGCCAGCGAGACCGAGGTGCCGTGTTCGGCGAATGCGCGTTGCGCGGCCGCCAGCACCAGCGCGCGATTGCGGCGGGCATCGGCCCGCGCGGCGACCACGGACGGCACCGGCGTGGACAGTGAAGCAGACATTTCGTTACGGCCTTCCGTTCCTGGACCTGGCCAAGCGGGTCAGCACACCCATATCGTCCGAATACGGGTTATCCGACCCGATTGTATCGAGCAGAGAAGGCGAGCATGTCCCTTCAACAGAACCCCATCCTGGTCACCGGCGCGACCGGCAAGCAGGGCGGCGCGACCGCCCGCCGACTGCTGGCCGACGGTATCGCGGTGCGTGCGCTGGTCCGCGATCCGCAGGCTCCCGCGGCCCGCGCGCTGGCCGACGCCGGTGCGGAATTGGTGACCGGTGACTTCGACACTCCCGCAACGCTGGACGCCGCCGCCGCCGGAGCGCGCGGCGTATTCCTCATGCCCCCAGCCGCTTTCGGACCGAACGGTTGGCAGTCCGACTTGGAGGCCACCCGCGGTATCGCGGCGATCGAGGCGGCCAAGCGTGCGGGGGTCGAACAGATCGTCTTCACCGGGGTCGCTTCGATGACCGACGAGACCACCTGGGGCCAGGCCGGAAAGAGCGGCATCGAGGAGGCTGCCGCGGCCAGCGGTCTGCGCTACACCCTGTTGCGTCCGGTGCGCTTCATGGAGAACTACGTCCTGCGGGGCAGTCCGGTGGACGGCATCATCGACGGCGTGCACAAGCATCTGTTCCCGGCGGACCAGCCGCTGCAGATGATCGCGATCGACGATATCGCCGCCTTCGCCGCACTGGCCTTCGCCGACCCGGATCGCTTCCACGGCCGAACCCTCGAATTGGCCGGCGACGCGATAACTCCGGTCGCGGCCCTGGCGGCGATCACCCGGGCCACCGGATATCCGGTGCGCTATCACGAGATCACCGAGGCCGAAGCGGATGCCATCGGCGAACAGATCGGCAACACCTGGCGGCTGCTGCGCAAGACCGCGGGCTGGCACGCGGACATCCCCGCGCTGCGGGAGATCTACCCAGCCCTCACCACCCTCGAATCCTGGCTCACCACAACCGGTGCCGCCATGATCAAGGCACAACAGGACAGCGACCGGCTCGCCGCCTCGCATTGACAACTCGTCGGGATCCGCACTAGTGCGGATCCCGAGGAGACGGCGCAGGATTTCCGTTGGGGTAGGCGGCTCGGGTACGACGGGTATCGGGGTGGTCGGGACCCAGAACACGCAGCTGGTCCGCCAGGAGTTCTGCGTATTCGGTCGCGGCGGTCGCGGTATCGCCCGCGGAGTCGCGGGCGTGCGCCAAGTGGAAGCGGGTGCTGAGCGTGCGCGGATGGAACCCGCCGAATATTCGATATTCGTCGGTGAGCAATTGCTCGAAATCGCGCACGGCGGATCGCGGATCACCGGATTCACAACGCCAGCGGGCCAATTCATTTCGGTTCAACAGCGTATCCGGATGATCGTCGCCGAGCACTCGGACGCGATCGGTGAGCAGCAGCTCGAGACGCTCGACCGCGATGGCCGGATCACCTTGCGCACCAAGCCAACACGCCAGGTCGTGGCGGGTGCGGAAGGTATTGGGGTGTTCCGGGCCGTGCACCCGGATGCGATTTACGAGCACATACTCGAACTCGGGCAGGGCCGTGGCGATATCGCCGCTCTCGGCCCGGTAGTGCGCGAGGTTCGCCCGGGTGCGCAGGGTGTCGGGGTGATCCGGTCCGAGTACCCGCTCCCGGTCGACGAGCAGATGTTCGAATTCGATGACCGCCGCGGCCGGATCACCGCTTTCACCGCGCCAGTAGGCGAGGTTGTGCAGGGTCGTCAGCGTATCGTGGTGGTCGGCGCCGAGAATGCGCCGCCGGTCGTCCAGCAGTTCCTCGTATTCGGCTATGGCGGTGGCGTATTGGCCCGCCTCACCGCGCCACTTCGCCAGATTGTGCCGGGTGCGCAATGTATCGGGATGGTCGGGGCCGAGGATGCGCAGCCGCAGTGGTAGCAGTTCCTCGAGGTCGGCGAGCGCGACAGCGGTATTGCCACTCTCACCGCGCCAGAGCGCGAGGCGGTGCCAGGTGTGCAGCGTTTCCGGATGCAAGGGTCCGAGCACTTTGCGCTCGTCGTCGAGCAGTCGTTCGTATTCGGTTACGGCCGCGCCGATCTGGCCGCTCTGGCCGAGGAAGAATGCGAGACAGTGTCGGGTACTGAGGGTTTCGGGATGCTCCGGGCCGAGGATTGCCAGTTGGTCGCGCAGCAGCAGCCGGTATTCGGCGACGGCCGCAGCCGGGTCGCCGCTCTCCCCGCGCCAGTAGGCGACCGCGTGGCGGGTGCGCAAGGTGTCGGGATGATCGATCGGCAATACCCGCTGCCGGTCGGCCAGCAGCTGCTGGTACTCCAGCACCGCGGTGGCCGGATTACCGCTCTCCCCGCGCCAGAAGGCGAGTTCGTGACGTGTGCGCAGGGTATGCGGGTTATCGGGCCCGAGGACCCGGATCCGGGCCGGGAGCACCTGCTCGAATTCGGCGACGGCGGTGAGGTAGTGACCGATTTCGCCGTACAGGTGGGCGAGGTTGTGGCGTGACTTCAGGGTGAGCGGCTGATCCAGGCCGAGGATGCGGCGCTCGTCCTCGATCAACTGCCGGAATTCGCCGATGGCCCTATGGTGCTCGCCGCTTTCGCCGCGCCAGTAGGCAATGCTGTTGCGAGTGCGCAACGTGTGCGGATGTTCCGGACCGAGAATGCGGGTCCGATCGGTGAGCAGCTGCTGGAATTCGGCGATGGCGGTGGCGTGGTCGCCGCTCACACCGCGCCAGCGCGCAATATCGTTGCGAGTGATCAGGGTATGCGGATGATCGGGACCGAGCACTCGATCCTGCTCCTCGAGCAGCTGTTGGAATTCGGCGATGGCGCGCATGTGATCGCCGCTCTCGGCATGCAATTCGGTCAGGTGATGGCGGGTCTTGAAGAACGCCGGGTCGGCCGTGCCGGAAATGCGTTGCTGATCGACGAGCAGTTGGTGCAACTCGATGATGGCGGCATCCAGGTCGCCGCGCTCACCGCGCCAGTAAGCGAGTTCGTAACGGGCGGTGAGCGTGTCGGGATGATCCGGTCCGAGGACGCGTAGCCGGTCGGCGAGCAGCTGCTGGAAATCGGTGATGGCCTGCGCGGTTTCGCCCTGTTCGCCACGAAAATGCGCGAGGTCACCCCGGGTGCGCAGCGTCGCGGCGTCGTCGACGCCCAGCAGACGGGTCCGGTCGGCGACCAACTGCTCGAATTCGGCTACGGCGGTGCGGAAATCACCGCTCTCGCCATGCCAGCGGGCAAGGTTGGTTCGAATGGTGAGGGTGCCCGGATCGTCCGCACCGAGCGCGCGTACACGTTCGGCGAGTAGTTCCTGGTGTTCGGTGATGGCGGTGGCCAGATCGCCGCTTTCCCCACGCCAGAAGGCGAGATTATTGCGGGCGGTGAGAGTGTCGGAGTGATCGGGGCCGACCGCGGATTCGAACGAGGGTATCCAGGCGGCCCACAGATCACGATTATCGGCTGCTCTCGGGGTGTTCAACCGTTCCAGGAAAGCCATCGCGGCGGCCGAATCGCCGTAGCCGAGATAGTGGCGCACCGCCGATCGCCGCGCGTAATCGGTGATCTGTGGTGCGGGTTTCGACGAACCCGCATCCAACTCGATCGCCTCGGCCAGCGCCCGATGCGCATCGCGCCGCCATTCCGGCTGGCCGGCGACCATCAGGGAGCGCCGAAAGGCATTGTGCGCCAATCCCAGCGTTTCACCTTCGGTGCCAGGGCGGCCGCGGCTGACCAACACTCCCAACCGGACGATCAGATCGCGAATCCGGTTGGTGCTCAACTCGATACCGAGGAATTCCAGACCGCGTTCCAGCAGCTCCAGCGGCAGCACCGGCCCGGCACCGGCCGCAACCAGAATGCCGAGCAATGCGTATACCGCTGTGCCCGTGGCGGAATCGGCGTTGTCGACGACGTCGCGGACCCGTCGCGACACCAGAGTATCGATGCCGATCCCCCGCTCCAGATCGGAAGCGGTTATATCGGAACGGATTTCCATCAGCAGCCGCGCCAGCAGCCAACCGCCCGTCGGCGTCTGCTGCAACAGACCGTCGATCCATTCGCGCCAATTCGTATGCGCGATATGGCCGCGGGCCGCCGCGACGGTATTGGCGATATCCGGAGTCGTCGGCGCGGGCAGTTCGATGCGGCGCATATGGGCGAGTCGCGGCGAATTCTCGATGCCGGTGCCCTCACGGATCCCGACGATCAGATGGACGTGCGCGAGCTGCGGGCGACGGGTCAGCTCGGCGACCGCATACGACAGCAGCGCACGGCTGCCGCGCTTGGGCTGATCGAGTCCGTCGACCAGAATGTGCACCGGCTTCGAGCCGCGCAGCCTGGCCAGCGGCTGCAGAATCCTGATCTCCAACAGATCGAGCCCACGACTGTCCTGCTCGGCCAGATCGAATTCGACCATGCGCGTCGCGGCCTTGAAACCGTCCAGCCTGCTACCCAATTGCTGGGCCAGCTCGGCAGTGAACGATTCCATGGAGCTGGTGACGTCGAGAAATATCGCGGCCGTGACGTATTCGGCCTTGATCGGCAGCGTGTCCACCCAGCCCGGGCGGATCAGCGTGGCGAGCAGGGTCGATTTGCCGCAGCCCGCCGGACCGAGCACACCGCGCAGCCGTTCCTCGCCGGAGTCGACCACCTGGGTCAGCCGCTCCCGCAGTGGCTCCGAAATGACCAGACCGTTGATCAACTGGTCGATGAAACCGGCCGCGGCGGTGCCGCTGACCGCGTCCTCGCGGCGGGCGGCATTGGGCACCAGCCAGAGCCCGGGATCGCTACTGGCTGTGCGGATTCCGGAGGTGAAGGAGAACGACTGCGGCTCCAGCGCGGGGCACCGGCGCAGCGGCTGCACCAGATCCGAGGGCAGCAGACTTTCGCCGCCGTGCGGTACCCCTTTGCCGAAGGTGGTGATGATCGTCCTGGTGAAACAGCCGAAATAGGCGGGTCCGTTGCCGGTGGCGACCAGCAGTTCGACGCGCCCGTTCGGGCCCGAGGCCTCCGGCCAGCGCCGAGCGGCGCCGCGGACGCCCTCCCCCGTCTCGCAGGCGTCGACCAAGACGATCAAACCGTCCAGCGTCGCGGCACTGTTCAGTCGCTCCTGGATTTCCTGCGTCAGGTGAAAGGCGTTGCGCAGCTTGGGCAGCTGCGGTGAGTCGCGGGCGAGCAGGTAGAAGTTCTCCGCGGCGGTGGTCATGCCGTGGCCGACGAAGCTGATCAGCAGTGTCGCTTGCCGATTCGACGCGGTGTCGAAGGCTTCGTCTACCGCGCAGACCAATTCGTCGATCGTCGGATCGAGCAGCGGGCCGTCGGTGCCGGTGGCCGGTTGCCAACCACCGAGTTCGCGCAGTTCGGTGTAGAGGCCGGTGGCGAGGTCGTCGGTGAAACCCAACCTGGGCAGCGCTGTGCACTCCGAGCCGACTACCAGCGCCACCCTCCCACCCATATTTCGCAACGTACTCGGCGGGCGTCGGTGTCGGGCAACAACGCGGAATCGAAAAGGCCACGATCACAAGGGGATCGTGAAGGGGCCCTGCATTCAGCTGGCCGCGCCGACCGGAGTCAGGGTCTCTCCGCGCAGCCGCTGACTGATCACCTGGGTGATGCCGTCACCGCGCATGCTGACACCGTAGAGGGCGTCGGCGATCTCCATGGTCGGCTTCTGGTGGGTGATGACGATCAGCTGACTCTTCTCGCGCAGCTGCTCGAACAGGCCGATCAGGCGGCGCAGGTTGGTGTCGTCCAGCGCGGCCTCGACCTCGTCCATCACATAGAACGGCGAGGGGCGGGCGCGGAAGATGGCCACCAGCAGGGCAACCGCGGTCAGCGATTTCTCACCACCCGACAGCAGCGACAGTCGCTTGACCTTCTTGCCGGGCGGGCGGGCCTCCACCTCGATACCGGTGGTCAGCATGTCCGACGGATCGGTGAGCACCAGCCTGCCCTCGCCGCCCGGAAACAGTTTCGCGAAAACGCCGACGAATTCGCGCTCGACGTCCTCGTAGGCCTCGGTGAAGACCTGCAGGATGCGCGCGTCCACCTCGGCGACCACTTCCAGCAGATCCTTGCGCGCACTCTTGACGTCCTCGAGCTGAGTGGCGAGGAAGTTGTAGCGCTCCTCGAGCGCCGCGAACTCCTCCAGCGCAAGGGGATTCACCTTGCCGAGGGTGGCGAGGTCCTTCTCGGCGCGCTTGGCGCGGCGCTCCTGGGACTTGCGGTCGAACGGCATCGGCGCGGGCGCGGTGACCTGCTCGCCGCGCTCCTTGGCCTGTTCGTACTCCTGCCACTCCAGATCCGATGGCGGCATCGGCACATCCGGACCGTATTCGGCGATCAGATCGGCCAGCGCGATGCCGAACTGTTCGGCGATGGTCGCCTCGACCTGCTCGATGCGCAATGCCGCTTGGGCTTTGGCGACCTCGTCGCGGTGCACCGCGTCGGTGAGTTGGGCCAGCTGGGTGGTCAGCGCGCGGACCCGCTCCTTGATCTGCTCGACCTGGGTGGCGCATTCGGCGCGGCGGCGCACCAGTTCGTCACGGCGCGCACCGGCTTGCGCCACAACGGATTCCAGCTCTGCGGCGACCTTGGCACCGGATTCGGCAACGGCGGCAGCGACTTCGGCGGCCTGCCTGCGCGCGGCCTGTGCGCGTTCGGCGCGGGCCCTCGTCTCGCGTTCGGCGCGGGCCGCCCGACGCAGCGAATCCGCTTTGCCGCGAACCGATTCCGCGCGTTCCTCGGAGGTGCGCACAGCCAGGCGGGCCTCGACTTCCATGGACCGCGCCTCGGCCAGTGCGGCGGCGGCTTCCTCGCGGTCGCGGCCGGCGGATTCGGTGCCCGCCGCGCCCATGCCGTCGTCGTCGACCTCTGATTCGAGTTCGGTGCGGCGCAGCCGCTCTTCGAGATCGGCCAGCGCCGCCAGCGCCTCTTCCCGGCCCGACTCGGTTTCCGCGCGCTGGCCGGTGAGCCGGTCGATATCGGATTGGGCGGTGCGCGCCACCTCGCCGAGCCTGCCCAGGCGGTCGTAGATCACGACCAAGGCCTGATCGGATTCGTGCAGTGCGAGCAGCGCGTGGTCGACGGCATCCTTGCGGTCGGCTTGTTCGGCAAGTGCACCGGACAGGGCCGCCTCCAGCTCTTCGGCACGGCGTTGCGCGGCGACCAGATCGGCCTTGGCGGTATCGATATCGGCCTGGATTTCCAGCTGACTCGGTGCCCGATCGGATCCGCCGAGCACCCAACCGGTTCCGGTGAGATCGCCGTCGCGGGTGACCGCCCGCAGTTCCGGCCGGGCACGGACCAGTTCGGTGGCGGCGGCGAGATCCTCGACCACGGCGACACCTGCGGTCAGGGCGGCAATGGCGCCGCGCACGTTGTCCGGTCCGTCGACCACGTCGACCAGCCAGCGCGCTCCGCCGGGCAACCCGCCGTCGGACGCGATCGGCGCAGCCGCGGCATCGAAGACCAGCGCGGCACGACCGCCGTCGGCCTCCTTCAACGCGCGCACCGCCGCGTGTGCGGAATCTCCGGTATCGGCGGCGACGGCGTCGGCGAGCGGACCGAGGGTCGCGGCGACCGCGGCCTCGAAACCACCGTGCACCCGGATCAGCCCGGAGAGCGGACCGAGCAGGCCCTGTGCGCGATTCTCGATCAGCCAGGCCGCGCCGTCCCTACGCGCCAAACCCATACCCAGTGCCTCGATGCGGGCGCTCAGCGAGGCCACCCGCTTGCTGGCGTCGCGATCCTGTTCGCGCAGTTCGGTGACGCGCTGATCGGCCAGCGCCAGGGCCTGTACCGCATGCTCGTGCTGGGCGTCCAGACCGGTCTCACCGGCCTCGAGTTCACCGAGTTCGCCCTGGACCGTATCGAATTCGGCCTGGGCCGCCTCACCGCGCAGCCGGGCCTCGCCGATCGCGACCGTGAGCCGGGTGATCTCCGCATCCACCGACTGCGATCGGGTGCGCAAAGTTTCGACCTGACCGGACAGCCGGGCCAGCCCCTCACGACGGTCCGCGATGGCGCGCACCGCGGCCAGATGCGCCTGCTCGGCGGCCTTCGCGGCCTGCTCACGTTCGGCGAGCGCCTCGCGCGCGGCCTCCAGGGTTTCGGCCGCGATCTCGACTGCCTCGCGCAGTTCGGCCTCCTCGGCCTCCACGCGTTCGGCCTCGGCCTCGAGCTGGTCCGGATCGCGGCCGCTGCCGACGGGCATTTCGGTATGCAGATTGCGGGCTCGATCGCCCGCGATTCGGATGGTGGCATTCACGCGCTCGGCCAGCGCGGACAGCTGGAACCAGATCTGCGCGGCGGCCTCGGCACTCGGCGTCAGCCGGGAAAGCTGGAACTCCTGCTGTGCCAGTGCGGCATTCGCGGCATCGAGTTCGGTCTGCACCGTGATCTGCTGTTCGCGCGCGTACGCCTCTTTGCTCTGCTGACTCTCCAGCTCATTACGCCGGGTGACCAGGTCGTCGGCGGCCAGGCGCAGGCGCGCGTCACGCAGATCGGCCTGGACGGTCTGGGCCCGGCGGGCCACCTCGGCCTGTCTGCCGAGCGGTTTGAGCTGGCGGCGCAGTTCGGTGGTGAGGTCGGTGAGGCGGGCGAGGTTGGCCTGCATCGCCTCCAGTTTGCGAACCGCCTTCTCCTTGCGCTTGCGGTGCTTGAGCACACCGGCGGCCTCCTCGACGAAGGCGCGGCGGTCCTCGGGACGCGATTCCAGGATGGCCGAAAGTTGCCCCTGTCCGACGATGACGTGCATTTCCCGGCCGATACCGGAGTCGCTGAGCAGTTCCTGCACATCCATCAGGCGGCATGAGCTGCCGTTGATCTCGTATTCACCCGCGCCGTCGCGGAACATGCGCCGGGTGATGGAGACCTCGGCGTAGTCGATCGGCAGCGCACCGTCGGAGTTGTCGATGGTCAGCGTGACCTCGGCCCGCCCCAGCGGCGCACGTCCGGAGGTACCGGCGAAGATGACGTCCTGCATCTTGCCGCCGCGCAGCGCCTTCGCACCCTGTTCGCCCATCACCCAGGTGAGCGCATCGACGACATTGGATTTGCCCGAGCCGTTCGGGCCGACCACACAGGTGATGCCCGGCTCGAAACGCAAGGTCGTCGCGGACGCGAAGGACTTGAAACCCTTCAACGTCAGACTCTTCAGGTGCAAATTCGACGACCCTTCCCTGCGCGGTGGTCGGACAATTCGTCGTCCACTCGGGGCGACCAGCCATGGTATCCGTCTGGCAACGGTTACCCCGTAAGCGGGCGGATACCTCCGTAGGTTATCGACTAGGTGCCCGATGTCCCACATTTCCGTGTGCTCCACATTTGCTGGCCGCGCGTCAGTTTCGCACCCCTTGTCGGTGTTCGCACCTCGGGCGTCAGCGCGTGGTGACGGTGGCGCGGAAGTCGGCGTTGGAGGGATCGTCGAAGCCGAGACATTCGGCGATCTCGGCAACCGAGCCCGGTGCGTGGGTCAGCAACCGCTTGGCTTCCAAGATGATTCGCTCGTCGCTGAGTTCTTCGGCGCCGAGGCCGGTGTTCCGCCAGGCCAGGCGGTTCAGGGCGCTGGTGGAGTAGCCGAGGCGAGCCGCGTAGTCAGTGACCCCTTGTGCATGATCGGGAACTGCGCGTCGATTTCGTCGCGAAGCCGGAGGAGGGGCCTCGAGGGCCGGCGGCTGGGGCGGATCGACGGGATCTTCGGCGAGAAAGCAGGAGCAATGCGGCGAGGGCGTGGGTGACGGTGGCGCGGCGATGAGCGGCAGGTGGTTCCAGACAGGCCAGCAGAAGTGCCGCAATGTCGCCGAGCTCGGCGAAGGGGGTCCGACTCGACTTCGAAGCTGAGCGCCTGCCCTTCGCTCGTCGACCCTGCGCTGGTCCGGGACTCGAACGCAACCGGGTGCCGCTGCGGTATCACCACGCCGGGCGGCGTCTTCCACTACTTGGCGGGCATTCCGACTCCACCGAACTGACCGGTTTGTGCTTGCGGTATCGCCGGGCTGCCGGGGCGCATACGATCCAGTCTGATTCGCCAGCGGACCGTTAGTTCGGGAGTGCAGAGCATGTCGGACAAGACCAGCAGCGTGCTCGGTCTAGTCCGCCATGCGACCACGCTGCGGCTGACGCGCATCGGGACGCTGGTCGTGGGGAGCTTGGTTTTTCTGTATGCCTGCGAGGTCAGCCGGAAGAGTGACCTGTCCGACGTCTGGTTGCAGGTCGCCTTCGCCGCTGGACTCGCTGTCACCGGGCTCACGACCGCCTGGTTCGAGATAAAGGCCGCTGACCACGCCGCGACCCGCGCCCGCACCGACATCCGCGGCTTCCTCATCGAATCCGACGGCATCTCGGTGCGGGCCCGCATCACTCGCTCCGGCGATCTCGTCTTCCACGGCCACGACACCGGCGGCACCTATCCGGCCTACGAATGGGACTGGGCTTTCCGCGCCACCACCTTCCCCGCCATCCGCTCCGCCCTCGGCGGCGGCAAGGGTGACCTGCTCGACCTCCTCGAACGCACGGTCCCCGACCTGGACCGCCAAGAGCGCTACGACCCCGGCGCCTGGCTACACAACCAAGGCATACCCGCCGCCTTCCGCGAACGCGGCGACACCTCCCACCGCATCACCCGCGAGCTGCCAGTGGTCAAGCCCGAAGGTCTCCAACGCGAATCACCCCGTGAATCCACTGGGGCACAAAAGCTATCGAGCAAGCGCCACAGTCCGAAAGACGCGCCCCGCCCCAGCCGCTCGAGCCGCCGCGAACCACCCGGCCAAGACACTCCAGCCCCCACCCGCCGCCGGGCCTCGGAGTCCCCCGACCCTCGGAGCTCGCCGAACCGCTACGACGAACCACCAACCCGACGCCGGGACCAACCGTCGAACACGCGCCGAAGAGCGAGCGATCGGTTGGCGGCGGAGTCGGACCTTTACGCGGATAGCACACCGGCTGATCGCCGGGCCGTACCACCAAGCGATCGCTGGGACGCACCACCCGGTGACCGCTGGGACGCACCACCGAACGACCATTGGGACGCACCACCGAACGACCATCGCGGCACAGCACCGAACGACCATCGGGACACAGCACCGAACGACCATCGCGGCACAGCACCGAGCAATCACTGGGACACACCACCGAACGACGAGCGGGACGACGCACCGAGCGACAGCTGGAACGCAGTACCAAGCAATCAGTGGGACAGTCCACCAGCACGCTCCACCCGACCATCGGAAGCAACCCGTTACGAGCCCGATAGCCGGATCGATCCGCCTGCCGCCAGCCGTGGCGCATCGCCGAACCGACGCCGCGATCAACCACCGTTCGAACCAGGCGCACCAGCAAACCCCCGCCGCGCGGGGCGCGTGGATTCCCCTCGATCCGAGCCTTCAGGTGAGGGCTCGGACGAACCGTCCGCAAGCCGAGGCACACCGCCTAACCGACGTCGCGCCGAGTCGCCCCACGACGAACTGGGCGCACCGACGCGCGGCCGCCGCGAAACCCCTGCAGACCCACGGCGTTCGGAACCGTCAAGTGATCGCTGGAACGAACCACCGGTCAACCGCCATAGGGAGCAAGTGGACTATCGCCAGCCCACCGGTCGGCCCGGGGACGAAAGTTACGGCGCACACCGGCACGCGCTTTCCGGCGCGCACCCCAGCGAGTCGCCTCGCAGGCGGCGCGAACCGCAGGGGCGGCGGGACGAGTCGCCTGACCGACGTCACCGCAGGTCGTAGGCGCACGGTCGCCCCCACAGCTCCAAAGCCGGGACGCGCTAGACGTATCCATACTGTGCCGGGAAACCCCGCGAATCTACGAAAGTCCGAGCCATCGCCGGAACGAACACACACCCGCCGGCACGGCAATCCGCGCAGACCGGCACGTGCTATCCGGCGCGCACCCCAGCGAATCGCCTCACCGACTGAGCGAATCGCGGAGGCGGCAGGACGGGTCGCCTCACCGACGCCACCGCAGGCCATAGGCGCACAGTCGCCCCCCACAGCTCCAAAGCCGGCACGAGCTAGACGTACTGTGCCGGGAACCCCGCGAATCTACGAAAGTCCAAGCCACCGCCGGAACGAACACACCCGCCGGCACGCCCAATCACGCACACACCCCGGCGAACCGCATTGGCCGAGCTGGCGAAAACAACCGGCGCGGTGGTGAACCCGGCACCGGTTCGACATCACCCAGGTTGTCGGCCGCGCGGAAGTTGACGCACTTGTATAGCGCATCTCATCGCGGCATTGCCCATCTCATCGCGGCGGCGACAGCCCTCAGGACTCATCGGTGCTCAGTCAACCGATCGTGCGGAACCATGCGTGTCTGTCTGTAGGTCATCGGCCGAACACATTGCACAGTCCAGGCCATGGCAGCGGCCGGAATCTTGTACTCGTCGGTGATGGGCCCTCACAATCGCGGCCCCGCTCGAAGGCTTGACATTCCACATTGGAGGGTGCATGCTTATTTCACCTTCCAATGTGGAATATAGAACTAGTCGTTAGGAACTGGACATGGAAATCTCGCCTGGTACTCGGGCCTCCGATGCGGAGCGCGAGAAGGTTGTGCGGCTGCTCGGACGACACATGGCGGACGGTCGGATCGACCTCGCCGAATACGATCAGCGCGTCGCCCGCGTCTACGACACCGGCGTTCGCGACGATCTGCAGCTGGTCCTGTCGGATCTGCCGAAGTTGCCGAAAGAGTCTGCCGTACAGAAGAATTCGATGAATCGCTTCCCGATCTGGCAGCAGATCGAAGGCACCTCATGGCTCGGAGTGAGCGTGCTGGTGCTCACCATCTGGGCCGCGATCTCGATCAGCGTCGGCGAATTCACCTACCCGTGGCCGATCTGGGTCATCGGTCCATGGGGCGCCGTACTCGCCTTCCGCATGTTGGCCGGTTTCGAATCGGGCCGATTCGGACGCCACACCAACTGACACCCGACATGGTCAGCGATTGCCCCCTGTCGCTACCCCCTCCTCGCCCCCGCACCTTCACTCCCCACCTGGACCCCGATCACCATGCCCTGACGCAAACAAACACCGAGAGCCCATCTCCGCCAAAGCATTCTCGACGCCGAGGGGGACTATCTCGCTAACGGTGTTTCCGGCGGTTTCTCTCAGTAGGTTTGGGCGTCGGGCCAGCGGTCGGCGAAGGTGATCGCGAACGCGTTGACCGCGGGCTTCCAGCGCATGGTCCATCGTGCCCGACCGGCGCCGGTCGGGTCCAGGGACCGGGTGACCAGATACAGGCATTTCAGGGCGGCTTGCTCGGTGGGGAAATGCCCGCGGGCTTTGATCGCGCGCCGGTAGCGGGCGTTCAACGACTCGATCGCGTTCGTCGAGCAGATCACCCGTCGTATCTCGACGTCATAGTCGAGGAACGGAATGAATTCCTCCCACGCATTCTCCCAAAGCCGCACTATCGCAGCGTATTTCGTGCCCCACTTCTCGGTGAGTTCATCGAGCGCTGCCCGTGCCGCGGCGGCGTTGACGGCGGTGTAGATCGGTTTCACATCACGACGCAACGCGTCCCAATGCTGACGGCCGGCCAGCCGGAAAGTGTTGCGGATCAAATGGATGACACAGGTCTGGACCGTAGCCAGCGGCCACACGTTGCCCACCGCGTCCGGCAAACCTTTCAACCCGTCACAGACCAGGAAGAACACATCTTTGCAGCCGCGGTTACGGATATCGGTCAACACACTCAGCCAGAACTTCGCGCCCTCACCACCGGTGCCGGCCCACAAACCCAGGATGTCCTTCTCACCGTTGACCGTGACACCGATCGCGGCATAGATCGGACGGTTGGCGACCTGACCATCCCGGACCTTCACCACGATCGCGTCGATGAAGATAGCGGCATACACCGCGTCCAAGGGCCGGTTGGCCCAATCGGCCATCTCGGCGATCACCTTGTCGGTGATCCGAGACACCGTCTCCTTCGACACCGACGCCCCATAGATCTCAGCGAAATGCGCCGAAATCTCCCCAGTGGTAAGCCCTTTCGCATACAGCGACAGCACGATCTCATCCACCCCGGTCAACCGGCGCTGGCGTTTCTTGACGATCTGCGGCTCGAAACTACCCTCCCGATCGCGGGGCACCTCGATCTGCACCTGACCCGTCGCCTCGGTCAACACCGTCTTGGCGCGAGTCCCGTTGCGCACGTTGGCCGATTCGCGCTCGGTCGGGGCTTGGCCCTTGTCGAAACCGAGATGCTCGGTCATCTCCTCGTTCAACGCCGTTTCCAGGACGGTCTTAGTGAACTGTTTGAGCAACCCGTTCGGCCCGGTCAGCGATAACCCTTGCTCCTTGGCCATCCGGACCAGCTCCTGGGCGGCGAGCTCCTCGGCCGAAGCCTCCACCGGCTTCTTCTTCCTCGTCACGGCATCAAGTGTCGTCATCACGGCACCTTCCCGCTGAACATCGCTCAGCGAATCAGGCCGGAAACACCCTTAAATCCACAGTCCCCACCGAGGCGCAGGGGCTGCGGAGTTGGGCACTTGATCACCATGCGCTGGTGGAGGCGAATGTCGAGAGTGGCCGCCACCAGTGCATTCTCGGCTTATGTGTCGGTGGGGTGGGGGAGGATGTGGGGTATGGGGGATGTTTTGGATGGGCCGTTTCGGGGGTCTTGGGCGGTTGCGGCTGGGATGGTTTCGCGATGGGAGTTGCGGCGCGGGTTTGTTCGGTTGCTTCCGGATGTTTATGTGCGGCGGGGGTGTGGGGTGGGGGCTGTCGAGAGGGCCGTGGCAGCCGGGCATTGGGGGAAAGGTACGGGTGTTCTGGTTGGGCGGTCGGCGGCGGCGCTGCATGGGACGCGGTGGTTGGACGGGGAATGGCCTGCGGAGATCGCGCGCGCCGGTTACACCAGGGGACCGCGTGGAATTGCGCTTCGGCAGGACGTTATTCCGGCGTCGGAATGCTGTGAGAGAGCGGGCTTTCGAGTGACTACGCCCGCTCGAACCGCCTTCGATCTGGGGCGGCGATTGTCACGGGAGAATGCGGTGGTCGTCCTCGACGCCCTCTGCGCCGCAACCGGATTGCGCACAGAAGAAGTCATCGAGCTGAGCGATTTGCATCCGGGAGCACGAGGCATAGCGAGATTGCGCGAGGTGCTGCCGCTGGTAGACGGTGGCGCCGAATCTCCGCAGGAAAGCCGCACGAGACTGCTGCTGATCGACAACGGTCTCCCCCGTCCGGAGACCCAGATCGTCGTCCGAGATCACTACGGAACATTCGTCGCCCGCGTGGATATCGGTTGGGAGCAATGGAAAGTCGCCGTCGAGTACGACGGCGCCCAACACTGGACAGATCCAGCACAGCGATCCAAAGACATCGACCGCCACGCCGAACTAAACGCCCTCGGCTGGCTGGTAATCCGAGTCAGCGCAGACCAACTCCGCACCCGCCCCCACATCATCCTCGACCGAGTCCGAACCGCCCTCCGCACCCAAGGCGCACACCTGATCGCTTGACCACCATGCGCTGGTAGCAGTAAACACCGAGATACTCACCCCCCAGTACATTCTCGACACCAGCGAACACGGGGGCGACATACCCAGTGCTAGCGGTGGGCAGTTGGGATCGGTGGTGCGATGGGCAGGTGGTGGGGTCACGGGACTGAACCCTTGATCACCAGGCGCTGATGGCGGCAAACATCGAAATACCCACTCCCCCAGTACATTCTCGACACCAGCGAACACGGGGGCGACATACCCAGTGCTAGCGGTGGGCAGTTGGGATTGATGGTGCGATGGGCAGGTGGTGGGGTCACGGAACTGGACCCTTGATCACCAGGCGCTGATGGCGGCAAACATCGAGAACGCCCTGCCACCAATACATTCTCGGCGGCAGCGAAATGCTGGGGACATGTCGAGCGAGTAGGGGCGGCGTGGGTACGTGCATTGCAGAAGTACCAAGTGGGCCCTGCCCGAGTTGTTCGCACTCCAAGGGGCGATCAGCGTGCGGGGCCCTGGCCGCTGTGGCGTGCACATGGGATTGGGGGTGCGCAGGTTTGGGTGGCGGAGGTGGACCGATGTTCGCCATGCATTGGTGGCGGGAAAGTCGAGAGCGCTACTCCATCACTACATTCTCGGCGCCAGCGGGGGGTGTTTCGAAGGTGTTGGTAGGCATCGGGTTTGCGGGTTGTGCTTTGGTGGTATTGCGGAATGGTGAGGGCTTCAAGGGTTTTGGCCTCGCTCGTGGGTGTGCTGGTGGCCAGTTTCGCGGTTTCTGTTCTGTCTGTGCGTCCTGCTGTTGCGGCGCCGCAAGTGGTTGGTGAGACACCGCTGGACGGTTCGGTTTCGCAAGTGGACGTTTATTCCCCCGCGATGGATCGGGTGGTGAGCAATAGGGTGATTCGAGCCGCGGGGGGTCCTGCGCCGACGCTGTATCTGCTCACCGGAATCGGTGGTGGCACCGATGGCATCTCGTGGTGGGACGATACGGATGTCCGGCAGTTCTTCGCCGATAAACACGTCAACGTGGTGATGCCGATCGGTGGTGCGTACAGCTTGTACACCGACTGGCTCAGCGACGATCCGGCGGTCGGCCGGAACCGGTGGCAAACCTATCTCTCCCGGGAACTTCCGGCCGTCCTCGATACCCGGCTCGGCAGCACCGGACGCAATGCGATCGCGGGTGTGTCGATGAGTGCGGGGTCGGCGGTGGACCTGGCGATTCAGGCGCGCGATGTGTACAGCGCGGTGGCGGCCTACAGCGGATGTCCGTGGACATCGGATGCGCTCGGGGTCGCGATGGTCAGCGCGCAGGTGATCCGCGGCGGGGCCAATCCGGTGAATATGTGGGGCGAGCTGGGCCAAGGGATCTGGCGGATGCATGATGCGTTCGCCAATGCGGGTGCGTTGGCGGGTAAGACGATCTACCTCTCGGCCGCCACCGGCACCCCCGGCGCGATCGATGAAGGCGGACTCGGCTTCCCGCCGGTCGAGGCCATCGCCAGCTCGTGCACCGATGCATTCGCGGACCGGCTCAGCGAGCTCGGCCTTCCCGCTATCCACGTCAACCGCCCCGAAGGCTCCCACACCTGGGGCCAGTTCGAAACCGACCTCCACGATTCCTGGCCCCACCTGGCCCGAGCCCTCGGCGCATAACCAGGCCTGGCCCGTCGCGCCGATAATCTCCAGCCTGCCCGCGCACCGCTGCTCGCGGACGTGCCGGACAGCGCGGCCGGTGCTCTCGTGCATACCTGTGCTTCGCCGAACAGCCTTGCGCCGAGAATCTCGAGGGTTGCTCCAGCGCGCATTCACGTACCGCGCAGGGAATCGGCGCGTGGCGCGCGAGAAGGTGCGGCATGCGGCGCGAAGTTGCCGCGGGTCCAGGGCGTGACACTACGGTGGGGTGACATGGATACCGTTGCCGTGCCGAAGTGGGTTGGCATCGCGCCTGCGCGGGTGGGTGGGGCGGGGCGGGGTGTTCTTGGCGCGGTGGCGTTTCTTGTGGTGGTGCAGTTGGTGGTGCGGGGGTGGGTGGCGGGGAGTGGGTTTTTTTATTGGGATGATCTGATTTTGGTGGGGCGGGCGGGGAGTTATTCGCTGTGGTCTGCGGATTTGCTGCTGTACAACCATGACGGGCATTTCATGCCGTTGGCGTTCGCGACGGCCTGGGTGGTGACTGCGGTTGCGCCGTTGACGTGGGCTGGGCCGGTGGTGTCGCTGCTGGTACTGCAATTGGCGGTTTCGGTCGCGGTGGTGCGGATGCTGGTCGTACTCATGGGGGTGCGGTGGGCGATTCTGGTGCCGCTGGGGTTCTATCTGTTTTGTCCGCTGACGCTTCCCGCGTACGCCTGGTGGGCTGCTGCGCTCAATGCGCTGCCGCTGCAATTCGCGCTCGCGTGGGTGATCGGGGACGCGGTGCGGCTGGTCGAAACGGGGCGGCGGCGGTATGCGGTATCGGGGGTCTTGATACTGGCGGTGGCGCTGCTCTTCTTCGAGAAGTCGGTGATCGTGCCGTTCGCCGCGTTCGCTGTCGCGGTGCTCGTTCGGCACGTCGATGGTCTCGGATTCGCACTGCGGGTCGTGGCGCGGCGTGGAGCGGCGCTGTGGGGCGGATCCGGTGTTGTGATCGCTTGTTGGCTGGCCGGATATCTGACGGTGGTGGATGTTTCGGCAGTCCAGACCAGCCCGGCGGAACTGCGTGACTTATTGCCCGGCGCAACGTCATTGGGGATTGTGCCGACGCTGTTCGGCGGCCCGTGGAGTTGGGAGCGCTGGCTACCGTCGACGCCATGGGCGGATCCGCCGAGTTGGGCGGTCGTGGCGGCATGGGTCGCATTGTGCGCGCTGGTGCTGCTGTCGCTGCGGGCGCGGCTTCGTGTGGGACCGGTGTGGGTGACAGCGGCGGCGTACGTGCTCGTCGCGCAGCTGCCGGTCGCATTGGCCCGCAGCGGACCGAATACCGCCGCCGAACTCATGCAGTCCCTACGCTATTTCGCCGATATCGCAGTGGTGTTGACCGCCGCGGGTGCACTGATACTGCGTGCTCAGCCGCGAGACAACGCTGCGCAGTTGCTTCCGGATACGCGCGACCGCACCGCTCGGTTGATGTACCGCGAGGCTCCTTCCGATTCGCGGGACGCGGCGCGCGTGCCACAGGGTCGGGTCGCCGTGTTGCTTCCGGTGCTGGGTGGTCCGGCGGCCAGGTGGATTCTCCGAATGGGTGGTCGCATACCGATATTCGTGCCCGGCTCGCGGGTCACGGCGGTGTTGGGGGTGGCATTTCTAGTGAGCTGTCTTTGGTCTACTGCGGCTTTTGTGGAGTCTTGGCGGGTTAATCCAACGAAGACGTATGTGACGAATGTGAAGGCGGCGTTGGCGGAGGGTGATGGGGTGCCGCTGCTCGAGCAGGAGGTGCCGTGGAATGTGTTGAACCCGACGGCGTATCCGCAGAATCTGACAAGTCGAGTGCTTGCGCCGCTGGCGAAGCCGACTACCTTTGCCGACTCGACTCCGCGGCTGCGGATGATTACTGATAGCGGGGAGATCGTCGAGGCGGCGGTATGGTGGAATCGCAGTATTCTGCCTGGGCCCGAGGATGGCTGTGGGTATCGGATACGGGGGCCACAGCCAAGCGATATTGCGCTCGACGGGCCGATGCTCGAACACGAATGGACTGTGCAGCTCAACTACCTGGCGAACGAAGATGGACGAATTACCGTCTCGTTCGAGCACGGCGAGCCCGTGGGCGCGCCGGTTCGCAAGGGGTTGAATACCGCCTACGTTCGCGTGGTCGGCAGCGGGTCCATGCTTCGAATCAGTCCTCGCACACCAGGACTCGACCTCTGCCTGGGGGTTGGACCCGTAGGAGTTGCCTCCTACGACAACTGACCTCTGAGCACGAGTGCCCATGGCCTGTCGTTCGCTGCCTCGCCGCAGCAGGTCGACTGCGCGAACGTCCGACCGCCGACGAAATCTGCGCGGCAACAATTTTCGACGCACGCGGACGCGAGTACACATCCGCGCTCTATATACACATGCCGGAGCTGGGACCAACGACATGGGAGAGCAACACCCTCGACGGCACCGACTCGATCCGCGCGTGGATCGACCGCTTCGACGAGGGCGTCGTCTCCGCTCATGTATGGGCCGCCGCAATCGCCCTCGATCCCGACCGGAACCGGAGCGTGCTCAGCCGATTACGGGCGCACACATCCGACATCCGATAGAGCAGATATTGAATCCGCCGCCACAGACCAGCGTCTGCGCACTGACGTATTCCGATTCCGGCAGACACAGCAGGTACACCGCACGCCTCGGCCGGCGTACCGGAGCGACCGAGCGGGATCATGTGCTCCATGGCCGCGAGCAGTTCGGGATTCACGCCGAGCTTGATCTCCCCGCCCTGCACATCAATGGTCGAGCCACCGGCTGGGGCCTCGGTGAGCCGGGTCTTGATCATGCCGAAGGCGATGCTGTTGACGGTCACGTTGTAGCGGCCCTACTCCTTGGCGATCGCCTTGGTGAGGCCGATGATGCCTGCCTCGGCCGAGGAGTAGTTGGCCTGTCCGGCAGTGCCGCCGGTGCCCGCCATCGAGGAAATATTCAGGACCTTGCGGCACGGCACCGGCTCACCGACGGACTTGGCCTGCTCAACCAATCCGCCGATCACCGGCTGGGCGGCGCGCAGAATCCGGAACGGCGCCTCGAGATGGACATCGAGAATGGCGTCCCACTGTTCATCGGTCATCTTCTGGATCAGCGAATCCCAGGTGTAGCCCGCATTGTTGATGATGATGTCCAGTCCGCATCGTCGACCACGACCTTCGCGCCCTCCCCCGGCAGCTCGAGCGCGATTTCCGCCCGATGCCGCATCGGGAGATGGAGACGATCGCGACCTTGTTGTCCAGTGTTCTTATGGGTGCCAGAACCTTTCGCCACTGCCGGAATATCGGAGTTCAGCGTGATTCGCCGCACCGGGCTTGCACCCGAGGAACTACAGAATGGCGAAGGCGACAACCAGACCGAGCGCGAAATGCGCCGCGGCAACCACGAGAACCTCGGTGGTGTAGACATCGGATGCCAGCGCCGCGCCGATATCGATGCCGAGTGCCCGTTCGATGACCCGTACCGAAATCACCTGCGCGATGATGCCGACCAACCCGTAGACGCTCGCCGCGATGAGGCCCTCGGAGAGTTTGCCCGCCGAGGCGTAGGTCGCCAACACCACGATCAAGGCCATGCTGACCATGCCCGCGGCCGTGACGATGATGGCATTGGGTTTACCCGCGGCGACCAGCGCGCGCAGCTTGCCGGGGGTGGTCAGATCGATGGCGTAGAAGCCGACGAGCATGAGGGCCAAGCCGACGATGGCGTAGAGGACGATGGCTCCAACGCCGGTGCCGAGCGAGTTCCAGTAACCCGATTCGAGGGCAACTGCGGTCATCGTGATCCTTCCGAGGTGAGGTCGCGTAGTTACTGCGTAATGCGGTGCGGGACAAAGGCCGAGCCGTCGTCGGTGATCAAACCGGCGGTTTCGCGAATCCCGAGTCCGGCCGCGTTGTCGCCGACGATCCAGGCACCGAGGACCGGGCGCATATCGTCGAATTCCGGTAGCGGGTCGAGCAATTGGTAGACGAAACCCTCTTCGCCGTAGACCCCGCCGGTGGCCGTCTCCAGGCCCGCGCCGACGATGGTCATATTCGCGCCCTCGCGCCCGAGCTTCGGCTTGCGAATGTATTCGGTGAGCTCATTGGGCTGATCGAGATAAGCGGGCAATAGATTCGGGTGCCCGGGATACATTTCCCACAGGATCGCGAGGATCGCCTTATTGCTCAGCAGGGTCTTCCACAGCGGCTCGACCCACATGGTCTGCGGCAGGCTCGCCACCACGCGCTTTCCGAAATCGTCGTCGAGCACCCACTCCCACGGATAGAGCTTGAAGATCGCATCGATCGAACCCTCCGCCAGATCGACGAAACGCTCCAGCTCGCTGTCGAATCCGACGTCCTCGATCGGTAGCGCGATGGTGTCGAAGCCGGCCTCGGCGGCGGTCTCCTGCATATACGCGGTGGTGACATTGTCCTCGCCGGTGGCATCCGCGCCGGACCAGGTGAAATGCAATTGCGCCGAGGGCAGGATGTCGCGCAGCTCGGTCCAGCGCTCGACCAGCTTCTCGTGCAGGGAATTCCACTGATCGCCGTCGGGATAGAGCGCGGTGAGCCAGTGCCACTGCACAATTGCCGCCTCCAGCAGTGAGGTCGGCGTATCGGCGTTGTACTCCAACAGTTTCGCCGGACGGCGCGCGTCGTAGCGCAGATCGAAGCGCCCGTAGACGTACGGGTCATTGCGCTTCCAGGATTCCGCGATCGGCCCCCAACTCCATTCGGGCAGACCGAAATCCTTGTACCGCTCGGTGAGCACCACATGCTCGACGGCATTCAGGCACATCGAATGCAGCAGTTCGACATCGGCCTCCAACGCGAGGATCTCCGACATCTCGAACTCGTAATGCACCGATTCATCCCAGTACGGCCGGGGCAGACCGCTCGCATCACGGCCGGGCGAGCCGTAGACCAGCCCCTGGCCCTCGATGATCTGCTGCCAGCCGGGCCGCGGCGTAGCGCGCACGCGTCGCATTACGAACCCCCGCTGCTCTTGCTGCTGGTGCCGAGACCGCCGCGGGTGACGGTGCTGCCGCTCTTGGTCGAGATCTGAGCTCCCTTGGGCTGCACCGTGGTTCCGCCGGTCGGCGGTTTGCCGACGGTGTTGTTACCGCCGTAGTAATAGCGGTACTGGTGCCCGTTGTATATGAAGATCCCGTTGCTGCCGGTGTACGCGCCGGTTGTACCGGATCCGACGGCGGTCGAGGCGACCTCGCAGTCGTCGTCGGGCGCGACGACCTCCTGGCCGTTCTGATCGATCACGGTGCAATACGCAGTCACCTGATCGGGTTTGGTGAGCGCCCGATAGGCGAGATAACCACCGCCGACCAGACCCGCGACACCGACGATGGCGACACCGCCGATGAGTACGCGCTTGCGAGTGCGCTTCTTTTGCTCGGCGGCGGCTGTAGCGGCCTGCTGCGCCTCCTCCGCGCGCTTACGTGCCTTGTCACGCGCACGCGCCTCGGCCACCGTCGGCGGACGCGGCTGAGTGACACCGGCCTCTTGGCGCTGGATACTGCCCCTTTGCGGCGGGGTACCGAACCGCCGCGGCCCGGCACCCGGCGGAGTCGGCCCGGTGCCCGGCGCACCATGACCAGCATCCGACGGACCAGATCCCCCGCCTGGCGCGCCATGCCCCTCGCCTGGCGAACCCAACCTATCGCCCGACGAACCAGATCCGCCGCCCGGCATGACAGGGCCGGCGTCCGCGGAACCAAATCCGCCGCCCGAAGCGCCGTGCCGTTCGCCGGGCCTGGAAGGAACTTCGCCTGGCGAACCCGACCTGTCGCCCCGCGAACCAGATCCGCCACCTGACGAACCAGGACCGTCACCCGCAGAACCGGACCCGCCGGTGGGCGAACCAGACCCAGCACCAGGCGAACGAGGATCGCTGCCCGGGGAACCAGATCCAGCACCCGGCGAGCCGGAGCCGCCGCCCGCCGAACCAGATCCACCACCTGGCGTGCTGGCCCCAGCATCCGCCGAACCAGACCCGACGCTCGGCGAACCAGATCCACTACCAGGCGAAAGCGGTTGCGGCGGTGTGGCTTCAGAGCCTGCGTCGCCGCCGGATGCGGGCGTAGACGACCCCGACTCCGGATCGGGCTCAGTCCGCCCCGCGTCGTCTCCCGCCCCCGGACCTCCCGTACTCAACGATCACATCGCTCGGTCGTCGAAACCACTACCGCTCCTCGAATCCGGACAAATCTCCCCGCGCGGGCTCCCAGCTTTCCACAACAAGGTCGACCCGACCAGGAGTATCTCCAGAACGCAGAAGATCCAGCAACATTTCGCACGCGGGTCGCGGACCTTCGGCTACCACATGCACCCGACCGTCGCGGGCATTGGTGGCGCTTCCGACCAATCCGAGCGCCAGCGCCCGCGAGCGCGTCCACCAGCGGAAGCCGACGCCCTGCACGTAGCCGTGCACCCACGCGCTGAGCCGAACCGATTCCGGCATCACGCGTCGATGGCGTCGATATCGAATGTCAGCGTGACCTTGGTGCCGGCCTTCAGCGTCCGGCCCACGGTGCAGACCTTGTCGATGGCGCGCTGCACGGTGACCAGCAGTCGCTCGCGCGCCTGCTCGTCCAATTCGCTGAGGTCCAGCTCGAATACCTCGTCGAGTTGCGGGTATACCTCGTTCTCGCGGTCGGCGTCGCCGGAGACGCGGATGGTCGCGTCGAAGGCGTCGCCGAGCTTGCGCGAGAGCGGGAAGTCCGCGCTCAGTCCGGAGCAGCCCGCAAGGGCGATCTTCAGCAGCTCACCCGGGGTAAAGGCCCCTGGCACGCCCTGCGATGCGATCAATACCTCGGCCCCGCGCGAGCTGCGGCCGGTGTACGCCCTGGTCCCGGTGCGCTCGACCCACAGGGTGGTCGGCTCGGTCGCGGCGGCGGTGGTGGTCGCGGATGCGGTGGTCTGGTCAGCCATGGTCACGATCCTGCCAGTCCCGCCTCCCCGAATATTCAGGCTCCCCCGCCTCCCCGAGCCTTTTGCCGGTCGTCGTGTGCCTCGGCAGTACTCGACCGGGCCGACGGTTGGCGAAGCAGTTGAGCTTTGGGCGTACCCGACGAGTTACCCATATTCGTCCGAGATCAGTTGTCACGTTGCTCGCAACAGCTGTCGCCGCCGTCGCTATTCCTGAAAGCGGTACCCCATTCCGGCCTCGGTCAGCAGATGCTTCGGATTCGACGGGTCGATTTCGAGCTTGCGCCGCAACTGCGCGAGATACACCCGCAGATAATGCGTTTCGGTGGCGTACGACGGCCCCCACACCTCACGCAGCAGTTCGCGCCGCCCGACGAGTTTGCCGCGGTTGCGCACCAGCATTTCGAGCATGCCCCACTCGGTCGGGGTCAGGTGGACCGTTTCACCGTTCCTGGTGACCTTCTTGGCGCTGAGGTCGACGGTGAACGATGAGGTCACCACGACCGGATCGGTGGCATCGGAATCGGTCGCGCCGCGCCGGACCGCGGCGCGCAGTCGGGCCAGCAACTCATCCATGCCGAACGGCTTGGTGACATAGTCGTCCGCGCCCGCGTCCAGCGCCTCCACCTTGTCGGTCGAATCGGTGCGAGCCGAGAGCACGATCACCGGGGCGGCGGTCCAGCCACGCAGTCCGGCCAGCACCTCGATGCCGTCCATATCGGGCAGACCCAGATCCAGGATGACCACATCGGGATGCTTATCGGCCGCCGCGCGCAATGCCGCCGCGCCGGTGCCCGCGGTGATCACCTCATAGCCGCGCACCGACAAATTGATGCGCAGGGCGCGCACGATCTGCGGTTCGTCATCGACCACAAGCACCTTGGTCGACGGTGCTTCCTGCTTCTTGTCCGTCATTACGACTTCCTGTGCGGTCCGCGGTGTCGTTGTGCTCATCATCGGCTGCTCACCTCGGTTTCATCGGCAGGCAGGTCCACGATCATCGTCAATCCTCCGCCCGGTGTCGGTTCGGCGTGCACGGTGCCGCCCATCGCCTCGACGAAACCGCGCACCACCGACAGGCCGAGCCCGACACCGGTGGTGTTGTCACGATCGCCGAGCCGCTGGAACGGCTCGAATAATTGCTCCTCGGTGCCCGGCGCGACACCGGGACCGACATCGATCACGGCGATCGACACCCGCTCGCCGTCGTGTTCCGCGGTGACCCGCACAGGCGTGTCGCGCGTCGAATGCCGCAGCGCGTTATCGATCAGATTGGCCAGCACCCGCTCGAGCAGGCCGCTGTCCGCCCGCACCGAGACCTCACCGACCTCCACCTTCACCCGATCCATCGCCGCGCGCCGCAGCCCACGCGCGCCCATCCCGACGCTCACCAGCGCCTGATGCACGACCTCGTCCATGTACACCCGACGGAACTGCGGCTGCACCACACCGACCGCCAAGCGCGACGAGTCGAGCAGATTACCTACCAGTGCGGTCAGCTGATCCACCGATTCCTCGATGGTTTCCAGCAGTTCGACGGTGTCCTCGGGCGAGAACTCGATGTCGTCACTGCGCAGACTGGAAACCGCGGCCTTGGCGCCGGCCAGCGGCGTGCGCAGATCGTGACTCACCGCGGACAACAGCGCCCGGCGCAACCGGTCGGCCTCGAGCAGGGCCGCGGCGGCGCTGGCCTCCTCGGCCAGCCTGGACTGCCGGACCAGCCCGGCCGCCTGGTTCGCGACCGCGTTGAGCACCGGACGGTCGACCGTGGCGAGCGGCCGCCCGGCCAACAGCAGCCAGCTGGTCGCATCCCCCGCCTGAATCGCGGTCTCGGCCTCGGACGCTCGCCGCGGCGGACTCGTGCCGACCGCAGCGATCACCTCGTCGCCGCACTGCATGCTGACCGCGCGTAGCCCGTAGGTCTCGCGGACCTGCTCCAGCAGCTTGGGCAGATCCGCACCGTGCAGCACGGCACCGGCGAACAGGGTCAGCAATTCGGCCTGCTGGGAGGCTCGACGCGCCTGCCGGGTCTGTTTGCCCGCCACATCCACCAGCGCGGCGACCGCCACCGCGACGATCAGCAAAACCACGACTGTGATGAAGCTGTCCGGTTCGGCAATGGTCAGGCTGTAGCGCGGATCGACGAAGAACCAGTTCAACAGCATGCCCGACAGCAGCGCCGAAAGTGCGGCGGGCACAACGCCACCCAGCAACGCCACCGCGACGACGCCGATGAAGAACACCGCGCTGAGGCCACCGAGCTGCAGATAGCCGTCCAGGAAAGAACAGATCACCGAGACCGCTGCCGGAACCAGTACCGCCGCGAGCCATGCGCGGATCGGCTGGCGCGGCATCAGCGAATAGCGGCGCAGCCCACGATTGGCCTCCTCATGCGTGACCATGTGTACATCGATCTTGCCGGATGCCTGCACTACGGCGGAGCCGATCCCCTCGTCGAGCATGCGCGCCCAGCGTGAGCGCCGGGACGTGCCGAGCACCAGCTGGGTCGCGTTCACCTCGCGGGCGAATTCCAGCAGCGTATTCGGCACATCGTCACCGGTGACGGTATGCAGCGAGGCATCTAGACTCGCGGCGAATTCCCGCAGCCTGGTCAGCCGTTCCGTCGATACGCCGGCGAGTCCGTCGCCGCGTACCACGTGCAGTAGGACCAGGTCGGCGCTGGATTTGGTGGCGATACGGCTGGCCCGGCGCACCACGGTCTCCGATTCGGGACCGCCGGTCACCGCGACGACCACGCGTTCGCGCGCCTCCCACAGCTCGGTGATCTTGTGGTCGGCCCGGTATTTCGCCAGTGCCGCATCGACCTGGTCGGCCAGCCACAGCAGCGCCAATTCGCGCAGGGCGGTCAGATTGCCGGGCCGGAAGTAGTTGCGCAGCGCCGCGTCGACCTTGTCGGCGGCGTACACGTTGCCGTGAGAAAGCCTGCGCCGCAACGCCTCCGGCGTGATGTCGACCAGTTCGACCTGGTCTGCGCTGCGCACCACCGCGTCGGGCACGGTTTCCTTCTGCTGGATGCCGGTGATCTGCTCGACCACATCGTTGAGGCTCTCGAGATGCTGCACATTGACCGTCGAGATCACGTCGATGCCCGCGGCCAGCAAATCCTCGACGTCCTGCCAGCGCTTGCCATGTTTGCTACCCGGGGCGTTGGTGTGCGCGAGTTCGTCGACCAGCACCACGGCCGGTGCACGGCGCAGCACTGCTTCCACATCGAGTTCGGGCAGTGTGGTCCCGCGATACGCCACCATGCGCGGTGGAATCCGCTCGATGCCCGCCACCAGTTCCGCGGTCTTGGCTCGGCCGTGTGTCTCCACTACCGCAGCTACCACGTCGCGGCCGCGTTCGAGTCGGCGATGGGCCTCGCCCAACATGGCGTAGGTCTTGCCGACCCCCGGTGCCGCACCGAGGTAGATGCGCAGTTGGCCGCGTTTCACTCGTCCATCATCGCGCGATACGGCGTGTCGCCGAAGATCCGTACCCGTTCCGTCGCGATCTCCGAATCTGGCCGCTGACCCATTATCGACAGCGCGCGAATGATCAGCGCACAACAGACGAATCCGATGAGCACCGCGACCGTGACAGCCGACATGACGATCCTTTCACCGACCAATAGGACCCCGGTCGCGCTGGCATCCCCCGCATGGCCGGTCGATGAATTTCTACTCCCGTATCGGCCGCCTATCTGGATCTTTACAGTGTGTTGACGGCTTGACCCCCTACCTTGACGGCATCCTTTCACCCAGCGTCCGAGCCGTACCCGTAAACGAAGCGTCAATGCTCGTCAAAGGGCCGCCAAGAACCCGTAAACAAGCTCCGCACCAGCTCGAATGACCGCTTGACTCACCCTGTCGCGCGCCGTACCCGGAGCGCCAATGGAGGTTGTGTAAATGTCTGTCGTGGTTTTCACGGTGCTCACCGTGGCGATCTTCGCGCTACTGGGCCTGATCCAGCGTGGGGTGGAAAAGCTGTGATCGCGAACCTGATCGGTCTGGTTCTCGCCGTCCTCATCGCCGTCTTCATGGTGGCGGCGCTGCTCTTCCCCGAGAGGTTCTAGTTGAACACGACCACCGCGGGGATCGCGTTCGTCGCATCCCTGATCATCGCGCTGGCCCTGGTGCATGTGCCACTCGGCGACTACATGTTCCGGGTGTACAAAGCCGAGAAACACTCCCGCGTGGAGCGCGTCATCTACAAGGCCATCGGTGTACAGCCCGAGGTCGAGCAGACCTGGGGCGTCTACGCGCGCAGCGTGCTGGCGTTCTCGGCGGTCAGCATTCTGTTCCTGTTCTTCCTCCAGCTGATCCAGGGCAAGCTGCCACTGCATCTGCACGATCCGGCGACCGAGATGACTCCGGCGCTGGCCTGGAATACCGCGGTCAGCTTCGTGACGAATACGAACTGGCAGAACTACTCCGGTGAATCGACCCAGGGGCACCTGGTGCAGATGTCCGGGCTCGCGGTGCAGAACTTCGTCTCCGCGGCCGTCGGCATCGCGGTGGCGGTCGCGCTGGTACGCGGCTTCGCCCGCAGGCGTACCGGCGATCTGGGCAACTTCTGGGTGGACCTGGTGCGCGGCACTATTCGCATCCTGCTGCCGCTGGCCTTCGTCTTCGCGATCATTCTCATCGCCGGTGGCGCGATCCAGAACTTCCACTTGCATGATCAGGTCGCGCAAACGTTGAACGGCACCGAGCAGACCATTACCGGCGGGCCGGTGGCCAGCCAGGAGGTTATCAAGGAACTCGGCACCAACGGTGGCGGCTTCTACAACGCGAACTCCGCGCACCCCTTCGAGAATCCGACGACCTGGACCAATTGGATCGAAATCTTCCTGCTGCTGGTGATCAGCTTCTCGCTGCCGCGCACCTTCGGTCGCATGGTCGGCAGCAAGAAACAGGGCTACGCGATCGTCGCGGTCATGGGCACGATCGCGCTGATCAGCGTCACATTGCAGAACCTCTTCCAACTGCAGCACCACGGCACGGTGCCGACCGCGATCGGCGCATCGCTCGAGGGTGTCGAAACCCGTTTCGGCGTCCCCGATTCCGCAACCTTCGCCACCGCGACCACGTTGACCTCCACCGGTGCGGTGGATTCGTTCCACGATTCCTACACCAGCCTCGGCGGCATGATGACGATGTTCAATATGCAGCTCGGTGAGGTCGCGCCGGGCGGTACCGGCTCGGGCCTGTACGGCATGCTCATCCTCGCGGTGATCACCGTATTCGTCGCGGGTCTGATGGTCGGTCGCACACCGGAATACCTGGGCAAGAAGATCACACCGCGCGAAATCAAGCTCGCCGCTTCATATTTCCTGATCAGCCCGCTGATCGTGCTGGTGGGTACCGCAGCCGCGATCGCCATGCCGGGGCAGCGCGCGGGCATGCTCAACGCCGGACCGCACGGGCTCTCGGAAGTGTTGTACGCCTTCACATCCGCGGCGAACAACAATGGTTCGGCCTTCGCGGGGCTGTCGGGAAATACCGAGTGGTACAACACCGCGCTGGGCCTTGCCATGGTCTTCGGACGCTTCCTGCCGATCATTTTCGTACTGGCCCTGGCCGGTTCGCTCGCCCAGCAGGGTCAGACCCCCGAATCGATCGGCACGCTGCCGACGCACCGGCCGCAGTTCGTCGGCATGGTCGTCGGCGTGACGGTGATCCTGGTCGCGCTGACCTTCCTGCCCGCACTCGCACTCGGGCCGCTCGCCGAAGGAATCCACTGATATGTCCACTACGACAGCCGTACCGGTCCAGCCCAAACGTGGCGTCCGCAAGGGCGTGCTCGATCCGAAGATGTTGCTGACCTCCATTCCGGACGCGGTCCGCAAGCTGGATCCGCGCACCATGTGGCGCAATCCGGTGATGCTCATCGTCGAGATCGGCGCGGTCTGGTCAACCGTGCTCGCGCTTGCGAAGCCGACCTTCTTCGCCTGGGCGATCGTCGTATGGCTCTGGCTCACCGTCGTATTCGCCAATCTCGCCGAGGCGGTCGCCGAGGGACGCGGTAAAGCGCAGGCCGATACGCTGCGGAAAGCCAAGACCGACACCATGGCTCGGCGTCTGGTCGACTGGTCGCCGGGTGCACGGATCGTCGAGGAGAGCGTCGGGGCTCCGGCGCTGCAACGCGGCGACTACGTCATCGTCGAGGCGGGCCAGGTCATTCCGGGCGACGGCGATGTCGTGGAAGGCATTGCGTCGGTGGACGAATCGGCCATTACCGGCGAATCCGCGCCGGTCATCCGGGAGTCCGGCGGCGACCGTTCGGCGGTCACCGGAGGTACCACCGTGCTGTCCGATCGGATCATCGTCAAGATCACCCAGGAGCCGGGCGCGAGCTTCATCGACAAGATGATCGCGCTCGTCGAGGGCGCGTCACGGCAGAAGACGCCGAACGAGATCGCGCTGAATATCCTGCTCGCCGCGCTGACCATCATCTTCGTCTTCGCGGTCGCGACACTGCAGCCGTTGGCGATCTTCTCGAAGTCGAACAACCCCGGCGTGGCCGATACTTCGGCGCTGGACGTGCACGGTGTCACCGGCATCGTGATGGTCTCGCTGCTGGTGTGCCTGATACCGACCACCATCGGCGCATTGCTGTCGGCCATCGGGATCGCGGGCATGGACCGCCTGGTGCAGCGCAATGTGCTGGCCATGTCCGGCCGCGCGGTCGAGGCCGCCGGTGACGTGAATACCCTGCTGCTGGACAAGACCGGCACCATCACCCTCGGCAACCGGCAGGCCTCGGGATTCGTGCCGATGCCCGGCATCTCGGATGACGAATTGGCCGATGCCGCACAGCTTTCCAGCCTCGCCGATGAGACCCCCGAGGGTCGCTCCATCGTGGTCTACGCCAAGCAGGCGTTCAACAAGCGCGAGCGCACCCCGGGTGAGTTGACCGGTGCGACCTGGGTGGAATTCACCGCCCAGACCCGTATGTCCGGCGTGAACCTGCAGGACGGGCACCAGCTGCGCAAGGGTGCCGCCAGCGCGGTCATAGACTGGGTTCGCGCACAAGGCGGGCAGGTTCCCGGCCATATCGGCGTGATCGTCGACGGGATCTCCGCATCCGGCGGCACCCCGCTGGTCGTGGGTGAGGTCGATGACGAAAAGGCCCGGCTGCTCGGCGTCATTCATCTGAAAGACGTTGTGAAGCAAGGCATGCGGGAGCGTTTCGACGAGATGCGCCGAATGGGCATCCGCACGGTGATGATCACCGGTGATAACCCGTTGACCGCCAAGGCGATTGCCGATGAGGCCGGTGTCGACGACTTCCTCGCCGAAGCGACGCCCGAGGACAAACTGGCGCTGATCAAACAGGAACAGGACGGCGGTCGCTTGGTCGCGATGACCGGTGACGGCACCAATGACGCACCGGCCCTCGCCCAGGCCGATGTGGGCGTCGCGATGAACACCGGCACCTCGGCAGCCAAGGAAGCCGGAAATATGGTCGATCTGGATTCGGATCCGACCAAGCTCATCGAAATTGTGGAGATCGGCAAACAGCTGCTCATCACCCGCGGTGCACTGACCACCTTCTCGATCGCCAATGACATCGCGAAGTACTTCGCGATCATTCCCGCGCTGTTCGTCGCCCTCTTTCCGGGCCTCGACCTGCTGAACATAATGCGGCTGGCCAGTCCACAGTCGGCGATCCTTTCGGCGGTCGTCTTCAACGCGCTGGTCATCATCGCGCTGATCCCGCTGGCGCTGCGCGGTGTGCACTACCGGCCGAGCAATGCCTCGAAACTGTTGAGCCGCAACCTGACCATCTACGGTCTCGGCGGCGTCGTGGCGCCGTTCATCGGCATCAAACTGATCGACCTCGTCGTCCAACTCCTCCCCGGGATGTCCTGATATGCGTATGTCGACTTGGATCCGGCAGCATCTGGCCGCGTTGCGTGCGCTGCTGGTGCTCACCGCGATCACCGGAATCGTCTATCCCGTCGCGGTTTTCGTGGTCGCCCAGATTTCCGGCCTGCACGATAAGGCGGACGGGTCACTGATCACGATAGACGGCAAGGTCGTCGGTTCCAGCCTGATCGGGCAGTCGTTCACCGATAAGGACGGCAACGCACTGGTCCAGTACTTCCAGAGCCGTCCGTCGGCGGCGGGCGACGGCTACGACCCGCTGTCCACCGCGGCGTCCAACCTCGGCCCGGAGAGCATCGTCGACACCCTCGACGCCGATCCTGCGAAGGTGAAGTCGAGCCTGCTGTCGACCGTCTGCGCGCGCAGCAAGGCGGTCGGCGAGCGCGACGGCGTCGATGGCAGACGTCCGTTCTGCACCAAGGACGGTGTCGGCGCCGTGCTTTCGGTGATCGGACCGCGCGACGCGGATGGTGAGGTCTCGCATCCGGTGCAGGTCGTGAGCGTCAACGAGGCGTGCCCGGCGAGGCCGTTCCTGGCTACGTACAAGGGTGTGCAGGTCGAATGCGCCGAGTTGGGCGAGGACTATTCGGTCGGCCGGATCGTCCCGATCATCGGCGACGCCTCGACCGACACACCGGTGCCCACCGATGCGGTCACCGCCGGCGGCAGCGGTCTGGACCCGCATATCTCACCGCGGTACGCGGCCATCCAGGTCGCGCGAATCGCCAAGGCCCGCAATATCTCCGAGGATCAGGTGCGCGCACTCGTCGACGCGCACACCGACGGCAGGACTCTCGGCTTCCTCGGTGAACCGCGGGTGAATGTGGTCGAGCTGAATCTCGATCTCGACAAGCGATACCCGACGCGCGGCTAGCGAGCCGAGCGCTCATTCCCGAACGGGAATGGGCGCTCGGCCGATTCGTTCAGTTGTCCTCGACGCAGGCGAAGCAATACGCCGACGCGGCGAGATACTGGCGGCAGTCCGGACCGTGGCCCGCATGCGTACTGCAGATGAAACGCGCCAGGTCCAGATCGAGATCCATCGGCTCAGCACTGCAATCACGGTGCTGAGTGCTCCACAGATCCCGGCGATCCAGTGACGTCTGCATTGTGCACCTCCAGCCTGTTGGTAGTCAGTGGAGAAGCGAACAATGTCCTTACATTGGTGGATTACCCGATCCGGCGCCGTTCATCGCGTGATCCGCCAATCATCGGGCAGCCGCACCGTGGTGACTTGATCGCCCTCGGCCACGAGATCCACGGTCGCCGAACCCAATCGCAGATCGCTCAGCGTGACCGTGCCCCATTGCGGCGGCAGTTGCGGTCTGACGGTGAGCGTGCGCGATTGCGCGTCCGGATCCAGTCCGAGGAACGAGCGCACCAGCAATAGCGGTGCCGCGCTGGCCCACGCCTGCGGTGAGCAGGAGGTGGGATACGGGACCGGAACCGCGAACTGATCACGCGGAAATCCGCAGAAGAGCTCGGGCAGCCGACCACCGAAAGATGCCGCCGCATCGAGTAATCCGCCCGCCAGCCGGGTGGCGAGCTCGACCGCGCCGGGCACCTGCCGGTAGCGCAGCAGGCCCGCGACGGCGATCGCGGTATCGTGCGGCCAGACCGATCCACAGTGATAGCTCATCGGGTTGTAGGCGCCCATCGACGAGGCGAGGGTGCGCAGCCCGAAGCCGGTGTCCATTTCGGGACCGGAGAGCCGCCTGACCATTTCGGCGGCGTGCTCGTCGCTGGCGATGCCGGTCCAAAGACAGTGCGCCACATTGCTTGTCAGCGCATCGACTTGCCGTTTGTGGCCGTCGAGCGCGACCGCGTACCACCCCTGTTGCGGTAGCCAGAACTGTTCGGCGAATTTGCCGCGCAGTTCGGCGGCCCGCTCACGCAGCCGGGTGGCCGCACGCTGATCGTCGAAGGCCTCGGCCAACTCCGCCCGGGACAGCAGTGCGGCATACGCATAGCCTTGCACCTCGCACAGCGCGATCGGCGCCTCCGCGAGATGTCCTGCGGCATCGTTGATTCCGTCGAAACTGTCCTTCCAACCCTGATTGATCAGGCCGCGATCGGTGGCACGGCGGTATTCGACGAAGCCGTCGCCGTCACGATCGCCGTAATCGGTGATCCACCGCACCGCGGCGTCGGCGGCGGGCAGCAGTTCCCTGATCACCTCCGAATCCGCACCCCACCGATGACATTCCGCGAGCAGCATGATGAAAAGCGGTGTGGCGTCGGCGGTTCCGTAATAGGTGCTGCCACCGAGCACATGCCCGCTCGCGGGGCCGCCCCGCATCTCGTGCATGATCCGCCCCGGCTCCTCCTCGGTGAGCGGATCGATGCGCTGCCCTTGCAATTCGGCCAGCTGCTGCAGCGTGCCCAGCGCGAGATCCACTTCCAAAGGCAGCGCCATCCACGCGGTGAGCAAACTGTCGCGGCCGAACAGGGTCATGAACCAGGGCGCACCCGCGGCCACGAACGGGCGACCCTCGCCGGATTCGTCGTGAATCTGCAACGCGCCCAAGTCGCTTTCCGAGCGGCGAAGCACCTGGGTGAGTACCGGATCCGCGGAAGTGATCTTCGTCGCGGTGTGTCGCCACGCCGCCATCTTGCGGCTCGGTGCGCTGAGCCCATGGTGCTCCCCCGGCGCCAGCGGCGCCTGGACGCGTTGATTGCCGACGGTCGGCTGGGCAACGATCTCGGTCTGCCAGCGTTCGCCGGGCAGAACGACCACCCGCCAGAGCAGGGTGCCGGGCAGAACGGCGGGCTCGACGGTCGCCGAAACCGTAAGCCCGCGCATCCGATCGGTGCGGTCGTGCAACAGCAACTCGCCTTCGGCCACGGTGACCTCGGCGCGGCCGTGCGCGACGCGGCCCTCCTTGACCGCGAACAGATCGACGAAATCCGCGTCGACATGCAATTCCAGAGTGACCGCGGTGGCCTCCCGGCCCATATTCTCCAGGGTCAGAATCTCGTGCATGCCATCGGCGATGAGGCGTTCGCGCACCAACAGCAGTGTGCTGTCGGCCTGTCCGGCCTGCGGTGGCCGGCGCAGCACGAATCTGGCGGCGAACGCCTCCGGGCTGAGCACCGACAGCGATTCGGCCGGTCGGCCGTCCACCAGCAGTTCCCAGCGGGAGATGACGCGGGCGTCGCGGAAGAACAACCCGTGCGGATGTCCCGGTTCGACATCGCCGAGCCGATTCGACAGGCAGAAGGTACCGCCCTCGACCAAGGTCACCGAATTGCCGCAGCCACCGAGACCGGTCGGCTCACCGGAATTCAGCGGTGCGGGATTCGACGCGACGCCTGCGTCGGCGGTCATACTCGTTCGCTGGCGGGAAGACGGACCGGCACCGTCTTATCGAGCAGCAGTGCCGCACGCGCATGGCGCCGCGAACGCAGGAGCTGGTGATAGACCTGCTCATAGCCGCGCCCGAGCGTGCCCGCGCCGAAGTTCGCCTCGACGTGCGCACGGCATGCGGCCGGATCCAGCTGGCTCGCCTCGTGGATCGCGGCGGGCAGTTCGGAGGGATCGTCACAGATCCGACCGGTCACGCCATCGACGATGACCTCGGCAACGGCACCGCCGCGTAGCGCGACAACCGGTGTGCCGCAGACCATCGCCTCGATCATCACCATGCCGAACGGTTCCTCCCAATCGATGGGGAACAACAGGCAGCGCGCATTCGCGAGCAGTTTGCGCTTGGCCGACGCATCCGCGAGTCCGAAAAGATGATCGCGCTCGGTGATCAGTGGGCGCACTTTTTTCTCGAAATACGCCCGCTCGGGGGCCTCGCTGCATTTGCCCGCGAGCACCAATGGAATACCGGCCGCGTGAGCGGCTTCCAATGCGAGATGCGTGCCCTTGGTTGCGGTGAAGCGGCCGAGAAACAGTGCGTAGTCGCCTTTCTCGGTTTGGTAGGGCCACTGGTCGACATGTAGTGCATTGTGTACGCGACCGACCCAATTCAGATCGGGCGCCAATTCGCGCTGCCGATCACTGATGGCGACCAGCGATACTTCCTGACCCAATTCGCGGTAGTAGTGGTAGCAGTCGCCCTCGTCGACCGGCCCGTGCACGGTCACCACCGTTGGTAAACCCAAGCCCATATACGCCGGGGCATTCAGTGGTCCGGCAAAAGTGTGGTCGTGCACCAGATCCACGCCGGCGGTCGCGGCGACCTGTTCGATCGCCCTACGCACCTTCAGAGCGTGCACGACCTCGGGAAACGGCTCTCCGAGCCGTTCGGGTAATGCGCGATCCCACACCGGAACGAATTTCGCGGTGGTGCCGGGCTCACCGGCGCCGAACAATGTCACGTCGTGCCCGCGCGCGACCAAGGCGTCGACCAAATCGGCGACTACCGCCTCGACTCCGCCATAGGCCTTCGGCGGTACGTCGAAGTAAGGCGGAACAACCATCGCAATGCGGAATCGTTCGCCGACGTGATCGGTAGACAGCAAATCCGAAGCGGCAATGTGCGCCGAATTCGGCGCGATCAGACCTGCGCTCATGACCATCCTTCCAGGGACAACCTTGTGCACATCCACCCAGCACTTCGGTGCGCTGGGCGCCGAACGTGTTGGCCGCCGCGGCGGAGGTGAAGACTGGAGCCTGCACCGCCGTCCATGAAGGCTTGGTTGGCCTGGTCACACCGATCGGCATGAACAGGGGGGCCGCACACAGACGTACCTTATTTCTGGGGGTTCAAACCACGCAGTCGGTGTGAAATCTCAGTATTTGGGATGAAATGGGCCATTATCCGGAGTTGATATCAAGCGGAGTTACCGGACTATTGAGGGTCCCAAGAGTAGGCGGGGAAGCAAACGAATCCGGTGTCCGATTGCTCTACCGTCTTGTTATACGCATACATATAATATGCGCATGTTAGATCCCATCACCCTTGCCATCGGGGCCGGAATCGCCGGGGTCGGCTGGGCCCTCGGGCGGTTCGGCAGGCGTTCGCCCGCTGGATCCGCGGTCGCCCGGTGCGGCTGTGGCCACGACCTGGCGCTGCACGATCCGGAGGCGGGCACCTGCCATGCCGAGTTGGTCCGCAAGACTTACGGCGGGCCCGTATGGGTGCAGTGCGGTTGCCGACGCTACACCGGTCCCGTCCCCGTCGAGGAGTACTTCAGCAGACCGATCATGCCCACGACGGACTGACTCACGACTCTGCCGCCGAGGCAGGCTGCATGCGCAGCGGCACCCCGATCCGGTTCCACAGGTTGATCATCGCGGTCACCGCGACCAGACCGGCCCGCGCGCCCTCGTCGAAGTTCTTCTCCACCTCGGCCCAGATCTCATCGCTGACACCGTGTTCACCGAGCCTGGTGACCGCCTCCGCGTAGGCGAGGGCGGCTCGTTCGGCCTCGGTGAACTTCATCGACTCGCGCCAGGCATTGAGATAGTAGATCCGCTGTTCGGTCTCGCCCGCCATCCGCGCGTCGGTGGTGTGCATATCGATGCAGAACAGGCAGCCGTTCATCTGGGAAGCGCGGATCTTCACCAGCTCGCGCACCGTCGAATCCAGCGGCCCCCGGCGGATCGCCTGCTCTGCGGCGTACCAGGCCGTGTAGATCTCGGGCGCCACCTCGGCGAGTTGCATGCGTGACATGGGTCGTCCTCTCTCGAAATCGCTTACCCGAGTAGGACGAGACAGCCGCCGAATCTGTGACAACCTCACGAAGACGGCAGGCAGCGGGCCCGATCGGGCAGCTCACCGCACGGCTCGTTGCCATGCTCACGCAGCACATCCTTGCCGGTCAGATCGGTCAAGAAGTGCAGGAAGCTCGCGCCGAGCGAATCGCCGGGGAGTTCGCCGTAACCGTAGGCGTATTCGACGCCCCAGAACGGATAGCTGCGGTTGACGGCGGCATCGCGACCCGGTGTTACGCCATTGATGGTGAGGGTCGTGGCTCCCGCCTTCACCGCCTCGGAGAACTCGCTGTAGCCGATCGCGCCCGGAATATCGCCGACAGCCTTCTGCATATCCTTGGTGACCTGCACATCGCAATATCTGGCCGTCGCGGGCGCGCCATCCTTGATCGCGACACAGCTGACATGCGGCCGATCGGGCTGCGGACCGCCGAGCACCCTGCGCTCCAACGTATTTCGAGTGCCCGATCCCGGTATCCGATTGACCAGCACGACCGGCAGGTCGGCACCGCCGACATCGCGCCAGTTGGTGATGCGGCCCTGATACAGATCCTGGATCTGCGCGACAGAAAGGTTGGTGACGCCGACATCCTTGTGCACGATCATGGTGAACAGCGACAGCGCCAGCGGACGGGCCAGCAGCGGTTGGTAGCCATCACCTTTCGGTCCGTCGCTGATCGTGAGCAGATCCGGATCGTCCTTGCCCTCCTCGGCGAGCCGGTCGAGGCCGCGTTCGGTGCCCTCGAAGCCGAAGCTGAATTCCGCTCCGGTGCAGCGCTTCCCGTACTGCGCGGCCGCATCGCGGATGACCGGTTCGAAGGCCGACGAGCCGACCACCGTGAGTTTGCCCGCGGCACAATCCAATGGCGTCGGATCGGGCGACAGCACGGAAACCAAAAGCTGGACGACGATGACCACGACCAGAAAGGCCGTGAGCGCCACCATCACGCGCGAAATGCCGGTGCGGCTCTGGGTTTCGATGATCCGCCCACCCTTGATGCCGCCGCTCAGTACCGGATCCGCGTACTCGCCCGTACCCTCCGAACGTTGCAGAATGGCCAGGATCTTGTAGTGATCACCGCGATTGAGTGGAACCCTCGGCAGATCGATGGCACCGATATGTCCTTCGGTATCCTCGCGAACCGCGATACCCGAATCACGGCCCAGCGAATCGGCCAGGCCCTCGTCACTCAGCTCGGTCACCGCCATGCCGATGATCCTGCGCTGCGAAAAGTTCAGATGCAGGCCGACCCGCCCCGCCTCGGGTGCCCGGTAGTCGTGCGTATCGATCGGTGTCGCACCGCTGTTTTCGATACGGACCAGCACCACCGATAGATCCTTCAGCGGTGGACTCACACCATCTTCCTCGGGGCGCAGCTGCGGCAGTACGCCGGGAAAGACCGATTCGATCTCACCGGTGACCGGCGTATCCATCTGCACCCGATAGCCGATTTCCTTGCGTCCGACGAAGACGAACTCCCAGAGGAACGCGATGATCGGCACCGCGATACCGATGAGTCCGAGCACGATTTCGATCGGAAAACCACCCACCGGTGCCGCCACCCCCAAGAGATCTTTGTGTCAACCATTCTCGAACGTCATCGGGCATCCTCCCAGATCCCGCACGAGTGTTCGACAACAGTTAACCCGACGGTCAGCAGCTGCCGCCGAAATCAGCTCCGACCAGGCGGCCCACTCGCGCCGGGGCGACGATCAAACCACGTCCCCAGCTGCCGATTTCGTCCAGGCGAGCAGCTTCTCGGCTGGCCAGGTATTAATAACCCGTTCCACCGCAACATCGTTCGCGACAGCACGCTCGCAGCCGTAACCGAGCCAATCCAACTGACCAGGGGCATGCGCATCGGTGTCGATCGAGAAAAAGCACCCCATCTCGACCGCCATCCGCAGCAGTCGCGACGGCGGATCGAGCCGTTCGGGACGGCTGTTGATCTCTACGGCTGTCCCGTAACTCCGGCACGCCTCGAAGACGAGCTCGGCATCGAACGTAGACTCCGGCCGCAGACCCCGCTGCCCCGCGATCAGTCTGCCGGTGCAGTGGCCGAGCACATCCACGTTCGGATTCGCCACCGCGTACACCATGCGCTTGGTCATGGTCTCGCTGTCGGCACGCAGATGCGAATGTACGCTGGCCACAACGATATCGAGTTCGGCTAGCAGATCGCTCTGCTGATCCAGGGTCCCGTCATCGAGGATGTCCACCTCGATCCCGGTGAGAATCCGGAACGGCGCGACTCGTTCGTTCAGCTCCGCGACCACATCCAACTGCCGCCGCAACCGGTCCGCCGAAAGCCCGTTGGCGACGGTCAACCGCGGCGAATGATCAGTCAGCGCACAGTATTCGTGGCCGAGCGCGGCGGCGATGCCCATCATCTCCGCGATCGGACTGCCGCCGTCGGACCAGTCGGAGTGGGTGTGCAGATCGCCGCGCAACTGAGCCCGCATGGGTTTGCCCGGCGCCCCGATGGGCTGCGCGGCCGTGCGGAGTTCGCTCAAATAGTCCGGCACCGCACCGGAATACGCCTGTTCGATGACGGCGGCGGTCTTCGGCCCGATCCCCGCGAGCTCTTGCCAGCTGTGCGCGGCGCGATGGGCCGCCTGCTCGTCCTCGGACAGCTGGTCGACGACCTCGGCGGCCCGCCGGTACGCCTTCACCCGATGGGTTTGCGCTCGTGCGCGTTCGAGCCAGAAGCCGATCTCGCGCAGCGCCTCCACCGGACCCGGAGCGTTCCCCGGGCCCGGAGCGACGATCGAATCGTCTTCCGCCACAGCGGTTATCGAATCCGGCTGTACTTCACGAAGGCGACGCCGTCCTCGAACACCCGGCTGGTGATCACCCGGAAGCGGGCCGCCTCGGGCAGGCGCGGGCCGGAACCGAACAGCGAGCGGCCGCGGCCGAGTACGACGGGGTACAGCTTCAGGAAGATCTGATCGATCTCCGGCAGCAACTCCTGCGCCAATTCCCCACCGCCGCACAGCCAGATCCCGAGCCCGTTGTCGCGCTTCAACTCTCGCACGGTGGCGAGCGGATCGGCCGAGATCAGCTCCACCGAAGGATCCGGACTCTCCGGCAGCGTCGTCGATACGACGAATTGACGCAGATGCGAATACGGGCTGGAGGTTCCGGTCCGCACGCCGAAGTCGTGGGTCTTGCGGCCCATCAGCACGGTGTCGAAGTAGCGGTTGCGCTTATCGATGCCGAGAGCCTCCCGCACCTTCGTCGGCAGGGTCTCGGGGTACTGCGCGGTGATCGCCGGGCCGTGATCGCCACCGACCGGGAAGAAGTCGACCGACCCCTCCTCGGTGGCGATGAACCCGTCGATGGTCGAAGCGACGTAGTAGGTGAGCTTGCGCATAAGTCCTTCCTCCACGGCCAGTCGGCTCCCGAGCCGCCTAAAAGAACGGTAGCTCGCCAACCCTAACGGCGACGGGCCTTCGGTTGGCAGCGCGGGCAGGAATAGGAAGAACGATTCATGAACTTCTCCCGCACGATGGGCGCACCGCAGCGACGGCACGGTTCGTCCTCGCGGCCGTAGACCGCGAGCGAGCGTTCGAAGTAGCCGGATTGGCCGTTGACATCGACATACAACGCGTCGAACGAAGTGCCACCGGCCGTGAGCGCCTCCCCCATCACCGTGCCGACCTCGGTGAGCAGGGTGCGCACGGCAGGTCTGGTCAGCCCGGACGCCAGCCGGTTGCCGTGGATCTTCGCCCGCCACAGAGATTCGTCGGCATAGATATTGCCGACGCCGGAGATCACGGTCTGATCCAGCAGCACCCGCTTGATCTCGGTCTGTTTGGCGCGCACCGCGGCCACCACGACCTCAGGGTCGTAGCGCGGGTCCAGCGGATCCCGGGCGATATGGGCGACAGGTTGGGGCACCGGAGTCCCGTCGACCTCGACCAGCGGTGCGAGCGCCCAGCCGCCGAAGGTGCGCTGATCGACGAAGCGCAATTGCGCGCCGTCGTCGAGGGTCGCGAGGATATGCGCGTGCTTCTCCACCGGAGCATCGACGGGCTGCACCAACATCTGCCCGCTCATACCGAGATGGACGACAAGCGAGGTATCCGGATCGTCGAAGGTGAGCCACAGGTATTTGCCGCGCCGCTCGGCGGCGGCGACTCGCAGCCCTTTCATCCGAGCCGTCAGATCATCCGCGCCTTCGAGATGGCGGCGCACCGACCTGGGATGGCTCACCGTGACGGATTCGACCACCCGCCCGACGACATGTGCGGCGAGTCCGCGCCGCACGACCTCGACCTCCGGTAGCTCTGGCATGAGGACTCCTATCGACATGAGGAGGTGGACCGCACTGCCACCCACCACGCGCGAGTCTTACGAGCGCCGTTCGCGGCGCCGCAGGCGCCGCAATTCAGATACCGTCGGTCAGCGCCTGATAGGCGGCGCCTGCGGCCTTCTGCTCGGCTTCCTTCTTGGAGCGGCCGACGCCCTGACCGTACGGACGACCGCCGATCACGGTGGTCGCGGTGAATTCCTTGTCGTGGTCGGGACCTGTCGAGGTGATCTCGTAGCTGGGCACGCCGAGGCCACGTTCGGCGGTGAGCTCCTGCAGGCTGGTCTTCCAGTCCAGCCCGGCGCCCATCCGCGGTCCGCGCTCGAGCAGGTCGGCGAACAGCCGCAGCACCACCTCGCGCGCGACATCGATACCGTGCTCGAGATGGACCGCGCCGAGCAGCGACTCCATGCCGTCGGCGAGAATGCTCGGCTTGTCCCGGCCGCCGGTGAGCTCTTCGCCCTTACCGAGCAGCAGGTGCACGCCGAGCCCACCCTCGCCGAGCCCGCGCGCCACCTCGGCGAGCGCGTGCATATTCACCACGCTCGCCCGCAGCTTGGCCAGTTCGCCCTCGGACTTGTCCGGGTGCTCGTGGTAGAGCCGCTCGGTGATGCTCAGGCCGAGGACCGAGTCGCCGAGGAATTCCAGACGCTCGTTGGTCGGCAGTCCGCCGTTCTCGTACGCGTACGACCGGTGCGTCAGCGCCAGCCGCAGCAGATCGGCCCGCACGTCGACGCCGAGCGCCGCGAGCAAGCTCACATGTTCACCGGACGCGCCGGATTCGTCCTTACTGGCGGTCACGTCGATACGACAGGTCGAACGATCAGACAGCAGCGGTGACCTGGCGGCCCTTGTAGGTGCCGCAGGAGGGGCACGCGATATGCGGCAGCGTCTTCTCGCCGCAGGCGCGGTTCGGGCACGTGATCAGGGTCGGCGCGGTGGCCTTCCACTGGCTGCGCCGCGACCTGGTGTTGGAACGGGACATCCGGCGCTTGGGAACGGCCACGACTACTTCTCCTCTTGTCCTGTTGCTTGCCGGTACGGCAGCACTGTCTCGGTCTTAATGGTCTGTGTTGGTTGCACCCGAATCGGGGCTGCCATTGCCGGGCGACTCGGCGGCGAACTTCGCCAACCCGGCCCAGCGAGGGTCAAGTATCTCATGCCCATGGCCGGAACCCGCAATCGCCATCCGGACACCGCATTCCGGGCACAGGCCCGCGCAGTCCGGAGTGCACAGCGGCTGCAGCGGGAGTTCGAGGCCGATCTGGTCGGTGATCACCGGTTCCAGGTCGATCGTGTCGTCCACGATGCGGTAGATCTCATCGTCCTCGGTGGTCTGCTCGGTGGCGCTGTCCGGGTAGGCGAACAGTTCCGTGAGCCGAATCTCCACGGTGCCGGTGAACGGCTCGAGACAGCGCGAGCACTCCCCCGCCGTAGATGCGGCGACCGTCCCGGTGACGAGGACGCCCTCGGACACCGCCTGCAACTGCAGATCCAGGTCCACCTCGGCGCCTACCGGAATGGCGATCAGATCCAGCCCGATCCGCTCGTCGGCGGTAACCACGCGATGCAGCTCTTTCATCGTGCCCGGACGACGGCCGAGGCTGATGACATCCAGCACGAAACCCGCGTCCGGCGTGCGGCGTGAGGCCGTACGAGGACGCGAAGTGGGACCGGAACCGGCGGACATCACGAACTCACTTCACATTCGAGGGGAAATGGGCAACCACTCCACAATACGCGAGGGCACGGCGAGCGCCCAAATTGTCAGCGGCGATAGTCGGCCGCGTAATCCGGCGCGCCCGCACCCGAGCGCAGTTGGTGACGTCCGCCGCGCACGGTCCGCAGGGTGGAGTTGAGGGTCTCCTCGAAGTCGGCGAGCCTGCTGTCGACGTAATGGTCGCATTCGTCGCGCATCCGATCGGCCTCTTCGTTCGCGCCGTCGATCAACCGGGCCGATTCGGCATGTGCGGCACGCACCACTTCGGTCTGCGTGACCAGGCGGTCGCGTTCGGCTTCGCCCTCGGCGACCGAGCGGTCATAGGAGGCCTTGCCCGCCTCGATCATCCGCTCGGATTCGATGCGGGCCCGACCGGTGACTGCCTCGAATTCGGCATTGCAGTCGGCGACGATGCGGTCGGCCTCGGCCTGAGCGGTATTCACCAGGTGGTCGGCGTGGGCGCCGGCCTCGGCGACCATGCGGTCGGCGTGCGCCTTGGCGTCGGCGAGAATCCGGTCGGCCTCCTCGCGGGCCGATCCGATGGTCTGGTGCGCCTGGTCGTTGGCGGTGGTCACGGTCGTCTCGGCGGTGGTACGGGCGTCGGCGACGATCTTGTCGCGATGATCGAGCACATCCTGGGCGTCGTCGAGTTCGCCGGGCAATGCATCGCGCACGTCGTCGAGCAGTTCGAGCACATCACCGCGCGGCACGATGCAGCTGCGGGTCGGCGGGATGCCGCGCGCTTCTTCGACAATGGCGACCAGCTCGTCGAGAGCTTCGAATACGCGATACATGCTCCTACCCCACTCTCGTGCAGACCTACGGCGAAACTTTCCGCCGTGGCCCAGTGTGCCCCTCGTCACGGCTCGTGCCGAGTCCCCCACCGGTGTGTCGTGTAGGTGTCTCGTACGCCACAAAAACAAGTGGAGGATCTGCCTCCACTTGGTGTTACATTTATCGGGAAGGTCGCAACAAGATCTTCTTAAGTGGATCGCAGGCCCTGACCGGGACTGTGGGGTTAGAGGAGGCCGACCGGGCGGATTGCGATGACCATCGCGGTTGTCCGTACCGAAGGCTCGTGTGGGATCGGAAAGACAATGACCGTACTGGAACTACCGCGGACGACGGTTCTGCCGACAAGCAGCCTGTACACGCCGTGGGCGGGGCCCTACCCCGTGCTGCGGCCGGGGACTACCGCTCGGTTCGGCCAGTTGATGCACTATCTGCGCGGCGACCGCGCGCTGGCTCAGCTGATCCGCTTCGCCCTGGTCGGCGGTTCCAGCAATATCGCCTACGTGCTGCTGTTCTTCGCGATGCACGGCGTCGGTCCCCTGGTCGCCAATATCGCGGGCTCGGTCGTGAGCACCGTGATCGCCAATGAAATGCACCGTCAACTCACCTTCCATGCCGCAGGCCGGGTCGGCTGGTTCACCGCGCAGTGGGAGGGCGGCGGGCTCGCGCTGGTCGGACTCGGGATCACCACCGCCGCACTGGCCGCGCTCGAGCTGTGGGCACCCGGCATGGGCGGTACGTTCCAGGCCGCGGCCGTCCTGGTCATCACCGCCGCGGTCGGTGGTATGCGCTTCCTCGCCCTGCGTGGCTTGGTCTTCTGATCAACAGCCCATACAAATCCGCCCCGGCTTCTTCGGAACCGGGGCGGATTTCGTTGGGGGCGTTCAGCCTTTGCGTTCGGCGAGGCGATCCAGCAGGCGCTTGTGGACGGCGGGCGGGAGCATGTCGGTGACATCGCCGCCGTAGGTCGCGACCTCCTTGACCAGCGAGCTGGACAGGAAGCTGAAAGTCGGGTTGGTGGCGATGAAGAAGGTGTCGACGCCGCTGAGCTTCTTGTTCATCTGCGCCATCTGCAGTTCGTAGCCGAAATCGGTGGCATCGCGCAGACCCTTGACGATCGCGCTGATCCCCTCCTGCTTGGCGAAATCCACCGTCAGCCCCTGCCAGGACTCCACCCGCACATTGGGCAGGTGTGCGGTGGCCTCGCGCAGCATCTGCATGCGCTCCTCGACGCTGAACATGCCCTGCTTCTTGGGATTGACCATGACGGTCACCACGACCTCGTCGAACTGAGCCGCGGCCCGCGCGAAGACGTCGATATGTCCATTGGTCACCGGGTCGAAAGAGCCCGGGCACAACGCTCCTGCCATGAACAGACGGTATCAGGAGGCCGGATCCGCACCTCGAATGCCGCGACGACGGAGTTACTCCGGGGCGAATTCGGCTAGTTCGATGCGGGTTTCACCGTATTTGCGCGCCTTGGCGGGGACATAGCCTGCGGGCCAGACGATCTCGGGTGAGCGGATAGAACGCTCCACCACGACGAGGGCCTCCGGTGCCAGCCAGTCGTGTTCGGCGAGGGCGCGCAGGTCGGCGGTGACCGTCGCGGTGTCGACGTCGTAGGGCGGGTCGGAGAAGACCACGTCGTACTTGCCCGCGCCGCCGCCCGCCAGGACAGTGGCGACGGAGCCGATGCGGAGTTCGGCGCCCGGCAGGCCGAGGTCGGCGATATTGCCGCGCACGATGGTCGCGGCCTTGCGGTCGGATTCGATGAGCATGGCGTGGGTGGCGCCGCGGGAAAGTGCTTCCAGGCCCAGTGCGCCGGATCCGGCGTAGAGGTCGAGTACGCGGACGCCGTCGAAATCGATGCGGGCATCGAGGGCGCTGAACAGTGCCTCGCGCACCCGATCGGAGGTGGGCCGGGTACCCGCGGGCGGGACGCGCAGCCGCCGCCCGCCCGCGGTACCCGCGACGATCCGGGTCATTCGGCCGCGGACTCGCGCACCGTGAGCTCGACCAGCAGGTCACCGCCTTCGACCTGCTGCACCTTGCCGATCGCGACCCGGCCGACGATGCCCGCGCGCGGTGCGGTGATCGCGGCCTCCATCTTCATCGCCTCGATGGTGCCGACGATATCGCCGGCCGCGATCGAATCGCCTTCGGACACAGCCAGTGTCACCACACCGGCGAACGGGGCGGCGATATGGCCCGCGTTGCTCTTATCGGCCTTCTCGGCGGCGGGGATATCGCTGGCGATGGAGCGGTCGCGCACGGCGACCGGGCGCAGTTGGCCGTTCATGATGCACATGACCGTGCGCATACCGCGCTCGTCGGGTTCGGAGATGGCCTCCAGTCCGATGAGCAGGGTGACGCCCTTCTCCAGTTGCACCCGGTGTTCGTCGCCGCGGCGCAGTCCGTAGAAGAACTGGTTGGCCGACAGGCCCATGGTGTCGCCGTACTTTTCCCGGTGCGCGAGGAATTCCGCGGTGGGACCGGGGAAGAGCAGGCGGTTGAGTGTGGCCCGGCGCAGTTCGGAGGACCCGGCGAGTCCGGCCTCGTCGGCGGGGGTCAGCGGGGTCTCCGGCTTGGCCGGTCCGCGGCCGGCCAGCGCGCGGCTGCGGAACGGTTCGGGCCAGCCACCCGCCGGATTGCCGAGTTCGCCACGCAGGAAACCGATTACCGAATCCGGGATGTCGTAGCGGCCCGGGTCGGCGGCGAAGCTTTCGATATCGACGCCGGTGCCGACCAGTGCGAGCGCGAGATCGCCGACCACCTTCGAGGACGGGGTGACCTTGACCAGCCGGCCCAGCAGCCGGTCCGCCGCGGCGTATTTCGCCTCGACCTCTTCGAAACGGTCACCGAGGCCGAGTGCGATGGCCTGCTGACGCAGATTCGACAGCTGACCGCCCGGGATTTCGTGGGTGTAGACCCGGCCGGTCGGCGCGGGCAGCCCGGATTCGAAGGGCGCGTACACCTTTCGCAGCGCCTCCCAGTACGGCTCCAGATCGCAGACGTTCTGCAGGCTGAGACCGGTGTCGAATTCGCTGTGCGCGGCGGCCGCGACGATCGCGGAAAGCGCAGGCTGGCTGGTGGTTCCGGCCATGGCGGCACTGGCGCCGTCGACCGCGTCGGCACCGGCCTGCCAGGCGGCGAGGTAGGTGGCCAGCTGACCGCCGGGGGTGTCGTGGGTGTGCACGTGCACCGGCAGGTCGAAGTTGCTCCGCAGCGCGGAGACCAGAGTCGCGGCGGCCGGAGCGCGCAGCAGGCCCGCCATATCCTTGATGGCCAGCACGTGCGCGCCCGCGTCGACGATCTGCTCGGCGAGCTTGAGGTAATAGTCGAGGGTGTAGAGGTTTTCGTCCGGGTTGGACAGGTCGCCGGTGTAGCTCATCGCGACTTCCGCGATGGCCGTGCCGGTTTCGCGCACCGCGTCGATGGCCGGACGCATCTGGTCGACATTGTTGAGTGCGTCGAAGATGCGGAAGATGTCGATACCGGTGTCGGTCGCCTCCTGCACGAACGCGCGCGTCACCTGCTCCGGGTACGGCGTGTAGCCGACGGTATTGCGTCCACGCAGCAACATCTGCAGACAGATATTCGGCACCGCCTCGCGCAGCGCGGCCAGCCGCTCCCACGGGTCCTCGAACAGGAAGCGCAGCGCCACATCGTAAGTCGCGCCGCCCCATGCCTCGATCGACAGCAGTTCCGGGGTCAGGCGCGCGACATGTCCTGCGACACCGAGCAGACCATTGGTACGCACCCGAGTGGCCAGCAGCGACTGATGTGCGTCGCGGAAGGTGGTGTCGGTGACGCCGACGGCCTTCTGCTCACGCAGCGCCTGCGCGAAACCCTCGGGACCCAGGCGCAGCAGCCGCTGACGGGAACCGTCCGGCGGCGGCACGCTCAGATCGATGGCGGGCAGCTTATCGTGCGGATACACCGTGGTCGGACGCTCGCCGTGCGGCTTGTTGACGGTGATATCGGCCAGGTAGTTCAGGATCTTGGTGCCGCGGTCGGCCGAACCGCGCAGGGTCAGCAGCTGCGGGCGCTCATCGATGAACGAGGTGGTGACCCGGCCGGCCTTGAAGTCCGGATCATCGAGCACCGCGAGCAGGAACGGGATATTGGTGGTGACGCCACGGATGCGGAATTCCGCGAGTGCGCGGCTGGCCCTGGCCACTGCGGCATGCAGATCGCGGCCGCGGCAGGTGAGCTTGACCAGCATCGAGTCGAAGTAGGCGCCGATCTCGGCGCCCAGGTTCGCGCCTCCGTCGAGGCGGATGCCCGCGCCGCCGGGGGTGCGGTAGGCGGTGATGCGGCCGGTGTCGGGGCGGAAGCCGTTGGCCGGATCCTCGGTGGTGATCCGGCACTGCAGGGCCGCACCGCGAATGGCGACCTTGTCCTGGCTCAGACCGAGCTGTTCGAGGCTATCCCCCGCCGCGATGCGCAGCTGGGACTGCACCAGATCGACATCGGTGATCTCCTCGGTCACCGTGTGCTCGACCTGGATGCGCGGGTTCATCTCGATGAAGACGTGGTTGCCGCGCTCGTCGAGCAGGAATTCGACGGTGCCCGCGCAGCTGTAACCGATCTGGCGAGCGAAGGCCACCGCGTCGTCGCAGATGCGCATCCGCAGTGCGGGATCCAGGTTCGGGGCGGGCGCGAGCTCGATCACCTTCTGGTGGCGGCGCTGCACCGAACAGTCGCGCTCGAACAGGTGCATGACATTGCCGTGCTGGTCGGCCAGGATCTGCACCTCGATGTGGCGCGGATTGACAACGGCCTGTTCCAGGAACACGGTCGGGTCACCGAAGGCCGACTCTGCCTCGCGGGACGCGGCCTCGATCGATTCGCGCAGCTGTGCGGGATCGGCGACCCGGCGCATGCCGCGCCCACCGCCGCCCGCGACGGCCTTCACGAAGATCGGGTAGTCCAGTTGCTCGGATGCGGCGAGCAGTTCGTTCACATCGGCCGATGGCGCGCTGGACTTCAGCACCGGCAGACCCGCCGCCCGCGCCGCCTCGATCGCGCGGGCCTTGTTACCAGCCAGTTCGAGCACCTCGGCCGACGGACCGATGAAGGTGATGCCCTCGCGCGCACAGGCCGCCGCGAGGTCCGGGTTCTCGGACAGGAAGCCGTAACCGGGGTAAATGGCGTCGGCACCCGCGGACTTGGCCGCCTCGATGATCGCCGCTATCGACAGGTACGCCCGGACCGGATGCCCCTCTTCGCCGATCTGGTAGGACTCCGCGGCCTTCAACCGGTGGACCGAGTTGCGGTCCTCGTACGGGAAGACCGCGACCGTCCCGATGCCGAGTTCGTAGGCCGCGCGGAAGGCGCGGATGGCGATCTCGCCACGGTTGGCAACCAAGACTTTCGAGAACATTGAACTAAGGTACCCGGCCCGGAATCGTGGCCTGACAGGGAAGTCCACTTCGCGGAATCTTCACAATCGTTCTTAGCAGAGTTGCGAAGTTTTGTTCATCTGCCCGTCACATCTCACCGTCCCTCGCGGTCACCAGTGCGGACGGGTGACACCGTCGACCGGAACATGACTGGCGACACCTTCGCAAACGCACGCGACATCGAGCGCGGTGAAAACCGAGTGTGCGGCCGACTATGCTGGTTGACGCAGCTGGTTCGCCGTGCGTAGACGAGATGGAGCCCCGACGTCGCGTCACGGAGTCGAGTTCGCGGATCGGTGTAACCGGTGCGCGGACGAGAGGGAACCCGGTGAGAATCCGGGACTGTCCCGCAGCGGTATGCAGGAACGACCGCCGTCATCAGCACTGGGTAGCCGTAGCGACTGCTTGCAGGTCGCTCGAAATGGGCCGTAGCGACTGCTTGCAGGTCGCTCGAAATGGTCAGCCCGGGAAGCGACGGCCAGTAGGTGAGCCCCGTACGGGGTCGGCCAGAAGGCCCGTGCCCGCAAGTCCGAAGACCTGCCAGCCGTGTCGGATACGCCGTATCCGGCGGCCACCGCCTCGTGGATTGGGCGCGCGGACCTCTGTGCGATTGTCGGGCTCCGTCGGTGCGCCGGCACGTTCACTCGGTCTCCGCTAGCTCGTAGGGCGATGGTCTTCGATCTCAGCACTGGAGAAATTCGTGACTGTTACGCATAACCCGTTCACCGCGACGGTTCTCGGTCTCCCGCGGGTGGGGCCGCACCGTGAGCTCAAACGCGCCACCGAGTCCTACTGGGCCGGACGCATCGACGCGGAGCAACTGCACGCGATCGCCCGCGACCTGCGGCGCGATCAGCTGACCGAATTACGAAGCGCCGGAATGGATTCCATCCCCGTCGGCACCTTCTCCTACTACGACCAGGTGCTCGATACCGCAGTGCTGCTCGGCGCGCTGCCGCCCAGAGTCGCCGGAATAGCCGATCCGCTGGATCGCTATTTCGCGGCGGCACGTGGCACCGACACGGTCGAACCCCTGGAGATGACCAAATGGTTCGATACCAATTACCACTACCTGGTGCCGGAAATCGGTCCGGAGACGACGTTCTCGCTGGATCCATCGAAGGCGTTGGACGAGTTGCGGGAGGCGCTCGCGCTCGGGGTGCCCGCGCGGCCTGTGGTGGTCGGACCCATCACCTTCCTGAAGCTGGCGAAGGCGACCGACGGTGCGGCGCTGGATCGCCTCGACGAGTTGGTGCCGCTCTATCGGGAGCTGTTGCGGCTGCTGGCCGTGGCGGGCGCGGAGTGGGTACAACTCGACGAGCCGATCTTGGTCACCGATCTGACCGCTGACGAGGTCGAACTCGTGCGGCGGACCTACGCTGACCTATCGGCCACGACGGATCGCCCCGCGCTGCTGGTTGCCACCTACTTCGGCAGGCCGGGTGCGGCGTTGAGCGGCTTGGCCGAGACCGAAATCGAAGGTATCGCACTGGATTTCACGGTCGACGCCGATCTGTCCGGTGTGCCGGCGCTGGCGAACAAGCTGCTGGTGGCGGGTGTGGTCGACGGTAGGAATGTCTGGCGGACCGATCTGGAAAAGGCTTTGGCGACGCTCGGCACGCTGCTGGGGTGCGCGAAATCCGTTGCGGTGTCGAGTTCCTGCTCGTTACTGCACGTGCCCTACACCTTGGCGAGCGAAACCGGCCTCGACGAGCGGCTGCGTTCGTGGTTGGCGTTCGGTGCGGAGAAGGTCGCCGAGGTGCGGTCGCTCGCGACCGGTCTGAGCGCGGGACCCGAGGCCATCGGCGACGAATTGGCCACGGTCCGCGCCGCCCTCGCCACCAGGCGCACCGATCCTCGGTTGGACAATTCGCAGGTGCGGGCGCGGCTGGCCACGCTCGGTGCGGATGCGACTCGGCGGGCACCCGCGCAACAGCGACGGGCATTGCAAGCCGAGCGGCTGCGGCTGCCATCGCTGCCGACCACGACGATCGGCTCGTATCCGCAGACCTCGGCGATCCGGCTGGCGCGTGCGGCACTGCGCAAGGGTGAGATCGACAGGTCCGAATACGTGCGGCGGATGCGGTCCGAGATCGCGGATGTCATTGCGTTGCAAGAACAGCTGGGCCTGGATGTACTTGTGCACGGCGAGCCGGAGCGCAATGACATGGTGCAGTACTTCGCCGAGCAGCTCGACGGATTCGCCGCCACCGATGCGGGCTGGGTGCAGTCCTACGGCACGCGTTGCGTGCGTCCGCCGATTCTGTTCGGCGATGTGGCGCGGCCCGCGCCGATGACCGTGGATTGGATCGGCTACGCGCAATCGTTGACCGATAAGCCGGTCAAGGGCATGCTGACCGGCCCGGTGACCATTCTGGCCTGGTCGTTCGTCCGCGATGACCAACCGTTGGCGGATTCGGCACGTCAAGTGGCGCTGGCGATCCGGGACGAGACGATCGATCTGCAGGCCGCCGGCATTCGGATCATTCAGGTCGACGAGCCCGCGCTGCGGGAACTGCTGCCGCTGCGCGCGGCCGATCAGGGCGAGTACCTGCGGTGGTCGGTCGGCGCTTTCCGGTTGGCGACCTCCGGAGTTTCGGATGCCACGCAGATCCACACCCATCTCTGCTATTCGGAATTCGGTGAGGTCATCGATGCGATCGCCGGATTGGATGCCGATGTGACCTCGATCGAGGCGGCGCGCTCGCATATGGAGGTGCTCGACGATCTGAATGCGGCGGGCTTCGATCTCGGCGTCGGGCCGGGCGTGTACGACATCCACTCACCGCGGGTGCCGCGTGTGCAGGAGATCACCGCGTCCCTGCGCGCCGCGCTGAAGGCCGTTCCCGCCGAACGGCTTTGGGTCAATCCGGACTGCGGATTGAAGACACGTGGACCAGTCGAGGTCGAGGCGTCACTGCGCAATCTGGTCGCTGCTGCGGCAGCGGTGCGCTAAGCGGATGGTGCGCTCGTCCTCTCGAGGCGGGGGCGAGCGCATCCGCCCGGGTTCGCGCCCTCTGGCGGACCATTCCCAACAGTTTCTACGCCGAGAGCGACGGCGGCCGCACCGTCCGACGCGAACACCCGACCTGACAATCGACCACATTGCCCCTCGAAGTCCGGGCAGCCCGATAGCGCGGTTTGGTCACCGTGCTATCGGGCTGCATATCAATGAGATTCGGCCCCAGGAAAAGGCCGTAGCCGACGGCGCGGCGTGTACCTCTCACAACTCTCGCCGTTGCGGACCATCGGCCGCAGGCGCGACCGCGCGCTCAGTGCCCGCCGCCAGGCCGTATGACATTCCGAGCAACGATCCATGCGTAACCCCTCCTCATACGTCGCCATCAGATATCACCCCCGATGTCCTATTCGACGCATGGCCGACCGATTCGGTTCCGCCGATTCCCGCGACTATTCGGCCGCGGGCTCGGTTCCGAATGCGCGATTGATGGCGGCCATATCGAAGTAGTCGCGCCAGGCGGTGATGGCGCCGTCGGCGACCTCGAAGACGCCCACTACCGGCAGCGGCGTGTCTTTGCCCAGGCCGCGCAGGATATCGGTGCGCTCGTTCATGACAATATTCCCGGCGGCGACCTGGTGGTGCACGTCGAATTCGATGGATTCGAAGGTGCTGAGGAAACCGGCGATGAAATCGCGGATGGCAGCGCGACCGTTGATGGGTTGCATCGGAATGTTGTGGTAGACGGCGTCTTCGGCGAAGAAGGCGCTGATCCGGTCCGGGTCGGGATCGGCCCAGCTGCGGCACATGGCGGTGACGATTTCGTCGGGGCTCGACATTCGGTTCGCTCGCTTCCTTGCGCCGATACGATCGGCACATCGGTCGATTCGATCGCCCCGATTACACCAAACAATTGCTTGGTTGCGCCAGGATCAGCCCGTGATCAGCAGTTCGCGCTGCGGCACCCCGACGTATTCGGACAGCGGGCGGATCAGCGCGTTGGCGGCGGACTGCTCGATGATGTGAGCGGTCCAGCCGGTGATGCGACTCAGCACGAAGATCGGCGTGAACATCTCGATGTCGAAGCCCATCAGGTAGTAGGCGGGTCCGGCCGGGAAGTCGAGGTTGGGTTTGATGCCGGTGGCTTGGGCCATGGCCTGCTCCAATGCGGTGTACATGCCCAACCAGCGCTGGCCACCGGTCACCTGCGCGACTTGGTCCAGAGCCTCGCGCATCGTCGGCACCCGCGAGTCGCCGTGCTTGTACACGCGATGCCCGAACCCCATGACCTTCTGTTTACTGGACAGCTTGGCGCGCAACCACGCCGCGGCCAGTTCGGGCTCACCGATCTCCAGCATCGCGCGCATGACGGCCTCATTGGCACCGCCGTGCAGCGGACCCTTGAGCGCACCGATCGCGGCGGTGATCGCGCTGTACATATCCGACCGGGTCGAGGTGACCACGCGCGCGGCGAAGGTAGATGCGTTGAAACTGTGCTCCGCGTAGAGAACCAGCGAAATCTCGAAGGCGCGCACAATGCGCGGATCCGGCACCTTGCCGAAGCACATGTTCAGAAAGTTCTCGGCAAAGCCCAGATGTGAATGCGGCGCAATAGGATCCAGTCCACGACGGCGGCGCATAGCAGCGGCGACGACCGTGGGCAGCACCGCGGTCAGCCGGAGCGCCTTCGCGAGCAATGCTCGATCACCTTGTGTGGCATCGAGTTCGGTATCCTCCGCGCCGAGGTAGCTGACCACGGTCCGGACCACATCCATCGGATGACAGTTCTGCGGCATCTTCTCGATGAGCGACAGGACCGAACGATCGATGCGCCGCTGGGCGCGTTCGCGTTGACACAACAGTTCGAGCTGGACGGCGTCGGGCAGTTCGCCGTACCACAGCAGGTAGGCGACCTCCTCGAAACCGCAGTGCCGGGCCAGATCCTGCACGGCATAACCGCGATAGGTCAGCGAATTCGTCTCGGGCACAACCTTGGAGATGCTGGTCGTATCAACCACCACGCCAGCCAGGCCCTTCTTGATTTCAGTCATCGTTACTCGCTCACTCCTCCGCCTCGCCGGCGCTCGGCTCCGTCGTGCGCGAAGCGCGCTGTGCTCATGGTTCGCTCGCTACGCTGGCTCACGGTGAAATTGAATATTCCGGAATCGAAGTCGTTGTACTGCTGGTAGTCGAGCAATTCGTAGAGTCGCGCCCGGGGTTGCATCTCTGCGACCAGTCCGGACTGCGTTCCGGTGGAGGCGATTTCACGCAGACCGCGCTCGACGGCGAACATCGCCAAGCGCAGCGTGGTCACCGGGTAGATGACGGCGTTGTAGCCGAGATCCGCCAGAGTTGGAGCTGATAGCAATTCCGACTTGCCGAACTCGGTCATATTCGCGAGCAGTGGAATATCCACCGCCGCACGGAACTTCGCGAATTCGGCGGCATCAGCGAGCGCCTCGGTGAAGACGAGGTCGGCCCCCGCGTCGGCATACGCCTTGGCTCGATCGATTGCCGCAGCCAGCCCCTCGGTCCCGCGCGCATCGGTGCGCGCGCAGACGACGAAGTTCGGATCCCGGCGGGCCGAGACCGCGGCACGCAACCGACGGACCATCTCAGCGACCGGAACCACGGCTTTGCCGTCGAGATGCCCACAGCGCTTGGGATTCACCTGGTCCTCGATATGGCAGCCCGCGAGCCCGGCATCTTCCAGCAGGGTCACCGTGCGCGCCGCATTCATCGGCTCGCCGAAGCCGGTATCGGCATCGATCAACACCGGCAGATCGGTCACCCGCGCGATCTGCTGTCCCCGCGCGGTCACCTCGGTGAGCGTGGTCAGGCCGATATCCGGTAGTGCGAGTTCGGCCGATACCACCGCGCCGGAGACATAGACGCCCTCGAAGCCGAGCTCCTGAATCAGCTTGGCCACCAACGGGTTGAAGGCTCCCGGCCAGCGCTGGATTTGTCCGGAGACCAACCCGGCGCGCAGTGCCACACGTTTATCGGCAGCGCTCGTGGCGGCGGCGAGCAGTCCGGTCATTGCGACCACCGCCCTAGGCTGAGCCCATGACTGAAGACCGTCCCCTGCGCTATCGGCTGATCACCGGCGTCGACGACGCCACCTTCTGCGAACGGATCAGCGGCCTGCTCGATCAGGGCTACCGGCTGCACGGATCGCCCGCCGTCACGTTCAACGGCACCGATGTGATCGCCGCGCAGGCGCTGGTCTGGGGGGAAGAGTAGCGCCGACATCAGAAGATCCCCTCGCGCACCCGCGGTGCCCGCCCCATAACCTCGGGCGATACCGTGAACGTCAGCTGATCGAGTTCCCCGGGGGCCAACTCCGGTGTGCGCTGCACCGCGTCCAGGAAACGGTCCTGCTCCGCGGGTTCGATCACACCCTCGGCCAGCGTGCGGAACTTCGCGATGTACTGCTCGCGCGTGAACGGCCGCGCACCCAGCGGATGCGCATCCGCCACCGCGAGCTCATCGACAATCGTCTCGCCACTCTTCAGCGTCACGACCGCCCGTGCCCCGAAGGCCTTTTGGTTGGGATCGGTGGCGTGATAGCGGCGCGTCCATTCCGGATCCTCGACCGTCGAGATCTTGCGCCACAGCGCGACGGTATCCGCCCGACGTGCACGCTCGGGTGCGTAGGACCGCTCGTGATGCCAACCGCCGTCCTGTAGCGCGACCGCGAATATAAAAGGAACGGAATGGTCGAGCGTCTCGCGGCTGGCGTGCGGATCGAACTTCTGCGGATCACCGGAGCCCGTGCCGATGACCACATGCGTGTGGTGGCTGGTATGCAGCACGATGGTGGCAATCTGATCGAGGTCGCCGATGCGCGCCCGCATTCGGCGCGCGAGATCGATGGGCGCTTGGCTCTGGTACTCGGCCGAATGCTCTTTTGTGTAGCTGTCCAGAATGGCCCGCTTCGCCTCGCCCGGGCTCGGCAGCGGCACCTGATATTCGGCTTCCGGACCACCGAGCAACCAGGCGATAACGCCGTCGGCCCCCTCCCAGATCGGTGCGGGCGCGCCCTCGCCGCGCATCGCTCGGTCGACCGCCTCCACCGCCATCTTCCCGGCGAATGCCGGGGCATATGCCTTCCAACTGGAGATCTCGCCCTTGCGGGACTGCCGGGTGGCGGTGGTGGTGTGCAGCGCCTGCCCGATCGCCTGATAGATCGTCTCGGTATCCAGGCCCAGTAGCGTCCCGATGCCCGCAGCGGCCGATGGACCGAGATGCGCGACGTGATCGATCTTGTATTCGTGCAGGCAGATTCCGCGCACCAGGTCGATCTGGATCTCGTAACCGGTGGCCAGGCCACGGATCAACGCGGCGCCACCACGACCGGTGTGCTGGGCGACGGCGAGGATCGGCGGAATATTGTCGCCCGGATGGGAGTACTCGGCGGCGAGGAAGGTGTCGTGAAAGTCGAGTTCGCGCACCGCGACTCCATTCGCCCACGCGGCCCACTCCGGCGACACCCGGCGCTGCGTCAACAAGCCGAAAACCGTGGCGCCCGACCGCGCATCCGGCTGTGCGAGTGCCTGCGCCCGCGCATTCGTCACAGGGCGGCGCAGCAGCGCGGCCGCCGCGACGGCGGCATTGTCGATGATCCGGTTCACGATCATCGCGCTGACCTCCGCGGTCACCTCGACCGGATCGGCGGCGACCTCGGCAATTCTGGTAGCCAAATGTTCTGTGCGCGGAAAGTCCGCGGCGGCGGAGCGGGCGCGTACGATATGGGTTTTCATCCATCCTCCGGTTCCAGACGGGCCAGTGGCCCTACTTCGCACGCTACGCAGGATTGATCTTCGGCAAAATCCCTTGCAACAGCAGATTTCTGCGGGCGAGAATCCTCCATTTTGCGATGATTGCGAATTCCGAGGGCTACCATCTTGCGGTGCGCAAGATGTACGCGGGCGCCCGACTAAGACGGTTGCGCGAGGAACGGCGGATGACCCAGGCGGCACTGGCGAAATCCCTGGATCTATCGCCCAGCTACCTGAACCAGCTCGAGCGCGACCAGCGACCGCTCACCATTCCGGTGCTGCTGAAGCTCAACTCCACCTTCGACCTCGACGTGCAATTCTTCGCGGCCGACTCCGATGCCCGGCTGGTCTCGGATCTGCACGAGGTCCTCGTCGACGCGGCGGGCGGTGACAGTGCGCCACTGACCGAGGTGGAGGAACTGGCGACGCGACTACCGGAGGTCTCCCGAATCGTCGTCGCGATGCATCGGCGATTACGCGCCGCGACAGATCAACTCGATCTGCTCTCCGCAAGGGTGGCCGCGCCCACGGGCGCACCCGGCGTGCCCATGCCGTATGAGGACGTGCGGGACTTCTTCTACGACCATCACAATCACATCGCGCCGCTCGATCATGCGGCCGAACAGCTCTTCGAGGAGTGCGGTCTGAGCATCGGATCCCTCGATCGACAACTCGCCAGGGTGGCCGAGGAGCGCGCCGGGGTCACCGTGCTGGTCCGCGGTGACGGCGCGGATCCGTCCATCCCGAAACGGCAGTACGATCCGGACAGCCGCACGCTGACGCTGGCGCGGCGGCTGCGTCCCGGGCAGCGCGCATTTCAAATCGCCACTACCCTCGGTTTTCTGCTGTACGGCAAGGAACTCGATGCCGTACTCGCCGAAACGCCGTCGCTCACCGGCGAATCCAGGACATTGGCGCGGATCGGGTTGGCGAATTACTTCGCGGGCGCGTTGGTGCTGCCTTACGGCCGCTTTCTGCGGTCGGCCGAGGAACTGCGCTACGACATCGATCTGCTCAGTCTGCGTTTCGAGGTCGGCTTCGAGACCATCTGCCACCGGTTGAGCACCCTGCAGCGGCAGGGGCAGCGCGGCGTTCCGTTCTTCCTGGTCCGCACCGACCGGGCGGGCAATATCTCGAAACGCCAGTCCGCCACGGCATTCCATTTCTCCCGGGTCGGCGGCAGCTGCCCGCTGTGGGTGGTGCACGAGGCCTTCGCCAATCCGGGTCGGATCCTGACCCAGATGGCGGCGATGCCCGACGGTCGCCGCTACCTCTGGATCGCCCGCACCGCGCTCGCGGGCCCCCACGGATTCAGCACGGCGACAAAGGATTTCGCGATCGGCCTGGGTTGCGATATCGAATACGCCGACCGGCTGGTGTATTCGAACGGCCTACACCTCGACAGTCCGGCCGCAGCGGTGCCGATCGGCGCGGGCTGCAAGGTCTGCGAGCGCCCCTCCTGCCCGCAGCGCGCCTTCCCTCAGATCGGCAGCCCCCTCGCAGTCACCGAGCACATCAGCACGGATCTGCCCTACCCCCGAGTCCTGCGCTAGTTCTGGACAATTGATCACCATGCGCTGGTGCAGGCAGACGTCGAGAAGGACTCTCCACCAGCGCATTCTCGATCAGGACTTCGCGAGGTATTCGAGGCGTTCGGCGTCTACGGCGGCGTGCATCATGGTGGCCAGGCCTGGGTGGTGGTGTAGGCCTGGGTCGGCTTCGACTAGTTGGCGGGCGAGGTCCTGGGCGGCGGTGATGACTTCGAGGTCGTCGAGGAGGGAGAGCAGGCGCAGGGAGCGGGCGGTGCCGGATTGGGCGGCGCCGAGGACGTCGCCTTCGCGGCGTTGGCGCAGGTCGAGGACGGCGAGTTCGAAGCCGTCGGTGGTGGCGGCGACGGCATCGAGCCGGGCCATGGCGGTGCCGGTGGGGCCCGCGTCGGTGATGAGCAGGCACAGGCCGGGGTGCTTGCCGCGGCCGATGCGGCCGCGCAACTGATGCAGCTGGCTGACACCGAAGCGGTCCGCGTCCACGATGACCATGACGGTCGCATTCGGCACGTCGACGCCGACCTCCACGACCGTGGTGCAGACGAGCACATCGATGTCGCCATCGTTGAATGCGCGCATCACCTGGTCTTTTTCATCGGTCGGGAGCCTGCCGTGCAGCAGGCCGACCCGCACGCTCGCGAGCGGACCAGTGCGCAGCATGTCGAAGACCTCGAGCGCCGCGGCCGTGGTCGGGCCCTCCTTCTCCTCTGCCTTCGCTGCCTTCTTGCCGTTGCGGCCCTTGCTGTTCTCCTCGTCGTCGCCGATGCGCGAGCACACCACATAGGCCTGTCGACCGGCGCCGACCTCCTCGAGAATGCGCTCCCAGACACGGTCGACCCAGTTCGGATGCTGTTTGCGCGGCACCACCTTCGACACGATCGGCGAGCGACCGCGGGGCAGCTGGGTGAGGGTCGAGGTCTCCAGATCGCCGAGAGTGGTCATGGCGATGGTGCGGGGAATCGGAGTCGCGGTCATAACCAGCAGATGCGGGCTGGTGCCGGATTTCGCCTTGGCGCGCAACGCATCCCGCTGTTCGACACCGAACCGATGTTGTTCGTCGACGATCACCATGCCGAGATCGAAGAACTCCACCGCGTCCTGGATGAGCGCGTGTGTGCCGATCACAATGCCCGCCTCGCCGGTCACCGCATCGAGTAGCGCAGCCTTCTTCGCCGACGCCGACATCGAGCCGGTCACCAGCACGACCTTGGTCGCGTTGTCGGCGGCGCCGAGTTCACCGGCGGTGCCGAGATCGCCGAGCATCGTACGCAGTGACCGATAGTGTTGGGCAGCAAGGACTTCCGTTGGAGCGAGCAGCGCACACTGCTGACCGGCGTCGACCACCTGCAGCATGGCATGCAGCGCGACGATGGTCTTGCCCGAACCCACCTCACCTTGCAGTAGCCGGTGCATCGGGTGGCTACGCGCGAGATCGTCGGAGATCTCCGCGATCACCTGCTGCTGTCCCTCGGTCAGTTCGAAGGGCAGGCGGGTGTCGAAAGCCGCGGCGATACCGTCGGATCGGGGCGGACACGGCCGGGCCGCTCGTGCCTGCGCATCGTGTCGCCGCTCGGCGAGGACAAGTTGCAGGGCGAGCGCCTCGTCGAAACGCAAACGCTCCCTGGCCTGTTCGATATCGGACTTGCGTTCGGGCAGGTGGATCAGGCGCAGCGCGTCGGAGATCTTCATCAGCGCGCGGTCGTCGCGCAGCTCGCTCGGCAGCGGATCGTCGATCGGGTCGAGCTGGTCGAGTACCTGCCGGATGCAGGCGAGCAGATCCCAGCTCTGCACTTTCGCGGTCGCCGGGTATACCGGGATGTATTCCCGTTCGAAGAACGAGACATCCACTCCCCCTTTACCTTTCGCGCTCTGCGCCAATCCGCGCAAGGCGCCGCCGCCGCGCACCGAGGTGAGGTTCTCGATCGAATCCTCTTCCTTCTCGGGCAGGATCAGATAATCGGGATGTGAAAGGTTCCAGCGGTCCGGGCGCCACCAGTGCACGGTGCCCGACATCATGGCCCGGACTCCTTCGCGGACAAGGTAACTCACCTTGTCTCCGTTGAAGAAGGTGATATCGATCGGGGCGACCGAACCGGTGTCGAGGGCCACCTTGAGCAGTCGCCCCCTGCGGTTCTTCATCGGGCGCAGTTCGGTTTTCGTCACCCGACCGATGACGGTGATGTGCGCGCCCTCTTCCGGCTGCTCCTGGGTAAGCGGCTGGCCTTGGGTGGCATAGCGTAATGGGTAGTGCCGCAACAGATCCTCGACGGTGTGCATGTCGAAGGCATCGGCGAGCGGCTCGGCCGCCTTCACGCCGAGCAGGTGGTCCAGCCGATCGCTGAGTGTCGCCATATCCCTATTCCACCCCTATCTGCACCAGATCCGCTTGCTGCCCACCGGAATACACGCTCACCTCGACGCCGGGGAAGCCGTTCGCGATATGCGTGGCCAGTTCGTCCGCGAGTTCGTCGGAGGCCGCCGCGCCCATGAGCAAAGTGACCAGCTCACCGCCGAACGCGAGCATCCGGTCGAGCAGGGTCCGGCCCGCGGTCGGCACATCTCGGTCGATCACCACGACATCGTGACCGACCAGCCCCAGCCCATCACCGGCCTCGCAGGTGCCGACCATGGTGAGCGCCCGTTCTGTCGCAGCACGCAATGATCCCCAGCGGGTCGCGGCCGCCGCTTCCGACATGGCGAACGCATCGTCCACCGCGATCCGGCCGCAATCGTGCACCGCCAGCGCCGCCAACCCCTGCACCATCGACCCGCTCGGCAACAACAAGACGTCCCGATGCGCGTCACGCGCCGCAACACCGACCGCGACCAACTCGTGCGCGGGCAGCGCGCCATTCGGCAGCACCAACACCTCCCGATTCGGCAGCCGCCGAATCGCCGCAAGCAGCGCCGCACTGGTCACCGCCCCATCACCGCCGAGCACCACCGCACCCCCGGCCTCGAACAGCGCCGCCGCACCATCCCCCGATGCAACAGCCAGGACGGCGCGGTCTGCGGGACCGTCGTGATCGGGACCGATGTGCGCGGTTGCGCCGGATCCGGTCGTGCCGGAAGCTTCAGCACGCGCGGGCGCATCAGTGCGTCCAACGCCTCGAGGTTGCCCGGGGTCATGAACCTGACCCGAAGCATCGGCGGCGGCCTCATCAGGGCGGCCAGCAGCAATACGCGTGCTCGCCTCAGTGCGTCCCGGCCGCACGACCCCATCAGCGCCACCCACAGCAGCACGCGTGGTCACGTCGGTGCGATCCGGCCCCACGACGGCATCAGCGCCACCCACAACGCCAGCGGCGACCCCATCAGGGCAGCCGGCAACACGCGTACTCACGTCAGTGCGCCCAGGCTCCACGACCCCATCAGCGCCACCCGCACCGTCGGCGGCCGGGGCTAGATCGCGGTGCCCAGCAGCATCAGTAGGTGCGGGTCCGATCGTGCGCCCGGCACCACCAGGTCGCCCTGCGGTACCAGTGCGATCGGGAACATCGGCGGGCGCTGCGTCACGGTGCCCGACGACCTCAGCGCGGTCGGCAAAGTCGGCGAGCGGGAATTTGCCCGAGTGTGCGGCCGCGTCGTAGTGCGCGGGTGTTGGGCGAGCGGTGATGGTGAAGCTTTCGATGCGGATGGCGCTGAGGGTGCCGGTTGCTATGCCTGCCTCGACGGCGGCGCCCGCGTCGGCGCAGTGGACGTGTGCGGACCAGGAGCCCGCGCCGTCGCCGACGACCACCACCGAGTCGCCGAGGTCGGCGAGGCGATCTCGGAGGCGGGCGATTCGTCGGTCGTCGGTGTCGGAGAGGAGGTACATCACCTCGAAGTGGGGTTCGGCACTGTTCAGAGGTTCGGCACAGGTGCCGCGCGGTTCGGCGTCGGTTCGCGGTGCGGAATCGGCGTGCGCAGGGACGGTGGCGCGATCGACACTTGCCTCGAATGCGAATTCGCCGCGCGCGTACGCCGGTCGATCGGGGGTTCGGCCGAGGGTGACCGCGACCAGACTGTCGAGCAACACGACCAACCCGCGCGCCCCCGCATCGACCACTCCCGCCTCGCGCAGCACGCCGAGCTGGGCGGGCGTATCGCCGAGCGCCTCGGCAGCGCCGTCGGCCGCCGCCACCGCCACATCGGCCAGGGTTGATTCCGGAGATGCCGCCGCACATTCGGCTGCCCGCTCCAGGACGGTCAGGATCGTCCCCTCGACCGGCACGCTCAGCGATTCCCGAACCAGCGCCGATGCCGTGGCCAGCGCGTCACGCAACGTCTGCGCCGTCAGCGGCCCCCCGCGCGCCGCCTCGGCAATCCCCCGCAACACCTGCGACAAGATGATCCCGGAGTTTCCACGCGCACCGAGTGTCGCCCCGCGCGCCATCGCCGCGGCCACATCGTGCGTCGAGAACGCGCCCGGTTCGAGATACCCGACCGCGGCTCCACCCGACTGCGCTGCACTGAAGCCATTCCGCGAGCTGTCCCGCCCGGCAAGATCAGGCGGGTTGGGGCGATCAACGCCGTGCCGGGCGATAACTCGATCCGTGAACTCCCCGGGCGACTCCGCCGCGGATTGCGACACCGCGACGCCGCCATCCGCTCCTGCGCCCGATATCGCCCCATTCCCGACCGCCTCGGCATCGGACTCCTCGACACCATCGACCGCCCCAGCATCCGCTGCAAAGCCGTCGGCCGCGGAATCGTGCGATCGCTCGACACCACGCTCGACAGGACCAGGCACAGCCGGGCAATCGACACCGCTCGTAGCGATCGTTCGATCCGCGAACTGCTCAGACGACGCCGCCACAGCATCTGGTGTCACCGCACCACCGCCCGCCCCCGCCGCAACAGCACCGACCGCCCCGTCATCCGACATCGCGGCACCACCGACCACCCCGCCATCCCCTGCAAAACCCTCGGGCACGGATCGCGCGGACCCACGCTGTACAGGACTAGGCACCCTCGGGCGATCGACACCGTTGGCGGCGATGGCTCCGCCCGCGAACTCCCCCAGCGACGCGGCCCCGCCATCCGACATCGCGGCACCGGCCGCCTCAGCATTCACTGCATAACCGGCGGCCGCCAGAGCATCGGCTGCATAACCGGCGAAACCATCCGATTGCTCGGCCCCGCGCGCCGAGATCACCGCGGCATCCGCGGCCTGCATTGCCGCTCGCATGGTGGCGAGCATGTTCGTACCCGTGTCGGCGTCGGCGATGGGGAAGACGTTGAGGGCGTTGATTTCCTCGCGACGCTGCTGCAGGCCTTCCAGGCAGATGCGCCCCCAGCGCAGCAGGGCCGTGCCGTTCAGTTCATTCGGACCGGCGACGGCAGGCAGACCCGCGTCAGGGCCGTCGCCCATCATGTCCCGCACTCCGGGCACCGCCACCTCTCTCCGCGATCGTTCACACCGCCGTGCCACCCGTACCCAAGCGACTGCTGGCAGATCGCTCGAAAGGTTCTGCCACCGTTGGCCAGGTTAGCTGGCGATACCGACAGTCGATCGGCGACACCGATCCACTACCATCGGGTGTGCCCGCGGGTCGTCGGTTCATGACCCGGTTTGGTGGATCAGGGCGCCGCCAGCTACCCTTGCAGGGTTGCCTAGCGCGGCCGAGAGGGTTCGCGCTGGCCGACGTGAGTCGGCAGGGCATTAAGACATTGTTTCCGGACATGCTGCCGACGTGCGGCGGTCCCCACATGACATGAAGGAGTTCGCGACTATGGCTGCCGTCTGCGACGTCTGCGCCAAGGGCCCCGGCTTCGGGAAGTCGGTCTCGCACTCGCACCGGCGTACCAACCGTCGTTGGAACCCGAACATCCAGACCGTGCGCGCACAGGTCGCGCCGGGCAACACCCGCCGCATGAACGTGTGCACCTCCTGCCTGAAGGCGGGCAAGGTCGTTCGCGGCTGATTTCCCAGAGACCGACATACGCCCCGACACCACCCGGTGCTCGGGGCGTAGTCATCTGCGGACCCTGGTCATCGCCGACCGCCCTCGGCAACGATGGTCTCCATGACCCAGCCCGCCTGGCGCATAGCCCCACTCACCACCGAATACGTTCACGGCCTCGCCGAATGCCATATCGCCTGCTGGCGTGAGGCCTATCGCGGTCTGGTCCCCGACCACATCCTGGATGCGTTCGAGGTCGACCGCCGCGCCGAGCAGTGGGAACGCGTCCGGGTCCGCAACCCGGGCAGCGCCTACGTCGCCCTCTTCGACGACGAGGTGATCGGATTCTCGTGTGCGAGCGCGTCACGCGACGAATCACCGGTCACCCCAACCGAACTCAATGCCCTCTACGTCCGCGCCGCCTGGTACGGCACCGGCGTCGCTGACGACCTCATCCGTGCCGCCGTCGCACCCGACATACCGTGCTCTCTCTGGGTCTTCGAGAAGAACCCGCGCGCCCAGGCCTTTTACCGCAAACACGGTTTCGAACTCGACGGCACCAGCCGCATCGAGGCCTTCACCCCCGCCATCGAAGTCCGCATGGTCCGCCGCTGACCGGAGGACGGCTCGGGGCGGGGAGCTAATGTGCTGGTCATGACTTCCACGCAGACCGAGTACATCACCGTCGTCGACGGCGTACTACAGATCACCATCTCGACCGCCGCAAATGGCACTTCCCTGGACTTCGCGGGCATCAACGCGGGCACCGAGGCATTGCGATCGGTCGACCGCGAGATCGGGGCCGTCCTGCTGACGGGCGCCGGACCGAACTTCTCCGCGGGTGGCAATGTGCGTGGTTTCGCGGCGGCCGAGGATCGGGCCGGTCATATCTACGGCCTCGCGACGGATCTGCACGATTTCGTCCGCGCGCTCGACGAGACCATCGTGCCCGTCGTCGCCGGGGTGCAGGGGTGGGCGGCCGGAGCCGGGATGAGCCTGGTGTGCGCGGCGGATATCGCGATCGGCGGCCCGAGCACCAAGCTGCGCCCGGCGTATCCGGGCATCGCGTTGAGCCCGGACGGCGGCATGTCGTGGACGCTACCGCGGATCGTCGGCGCCGGCCGCGCCCGCGAAATCCTGCTCACCGATGCGATTCTCGACGCCGAAACGGCAGTTCAGCTCGGCATCCTGAGCCGGCTCGTCGATGACGAGCAGGTGCGGGCCGAGGCACTGGAGGTGGCCCGAACCCTCGCCAGCGGACCGCGATCCGCCTACGCGGGCATCAAATCGCTACTGGCACGGTCGAATTCGTCGACGCTGAGCGATCAGCTCGACTACGAGCGCGATGCCATCAGCGCCGCGGCGAACAGCCCGGCCGGACGCGAGGGCGTGGATGCCTTCGTCGAGAAGCGCAAGCCCGACTACCGGAACCGGTAGCTAACCGCGCACCTGGAGCACGAATTTCGCGACCGCGTCGGTGAACGAATCGTTGTCGTCACCGGCCGCGGTATGCGCCGCGCCGCCGATCTCGACCAGCTGCGCATGCGGCACCAGTGCCTGGAATTCCGCGGCGCCTTCCGGCGTCACCACGTCGGACTGCATGCCGCGCACCAGCATTACGGGAATGGTGAGGGCGCGCGCGGCGGCTTCCAGCTGCGGCACCATTTCGCTCGCATCCTCGACGCGATCACCGAGCATATCCGGATCCCAATGCCAGTACCATCGGCCGTCACGGCGGCGCAGATTGCGCAGCAGGCCGTCGGTGTTCTTGGGCCGTGGCCGATGCGGCATATATTCCGCGACCGCGTCGGCGGCCTGCTCCAGGCTGTCGAAGCCGTCGCGATGTTTGCCGAGGAAGTCGATCACCCGCGCGACACCGGCGGGTTCGGGGCGGGTGACGATGTCGACGAGCACCAGGGCCGTGATCGCCGCGCCGCCTGGATCCGCGGTGGTCAGCAGGCCGGTTATCCCGCCCATGCTCGCGCCGACAACAACCGCGGGGGTGGCCAGCTGTTCGAGGACCGCGACCAGGTCAGCGACCATCGTGGCGCGGCGGTAATCGGCGTTCGGCGACCATTCGCTGTCGCCGTGGCCGCGCGCGTCCAGCGTGACGACCCGCATCCCGGCGGCGGCCAGCTTCGCGCCGGTCTGCTTCCACGAGTGTCTGGTCTGACCACCACCGTGCAGAAACAGGACGAGCGGGCCGTCCGCCGGGCCGAACTGGTCGGCGGCCAGCTCGATCCCATCCGAACCGCGCAGCCGCAGCCGGATCGGATCGAGAAGGTTGTTCGCATTACTCACGATCCGAGGATCGCACAGTTACCGCTGGGGTTCATGCGAGTCCCCGGTCAATGGGACCTCAGCAGTCCCACTTGCCCTGCGCGCTGATGGTGTTCTGCAGCAGGCACGCGACCTTGGCATTCACCGAGGACGAGATGGTCGAGGAGCCATTGGAGGTGAATTCCTCGCCGACCGGTGCGGCGGTCTTCGGCGCGGAGGTTTCCGTGGCGGGCTCGAGCGGCAACCCGGCCGCATTCGCCGCCGCACTGCCGCCGGCCAGGGCCGCGCACAGGGCCAGCGTGGCGGTGGTGCCGCGCAGTGCGCCGCGAACGGTCTTGTTCTGCATGTAATTGTGCTCCTCTACTGTGTTTTAACCTCGACGCCCGGGATCTAGGGCAGGCGCCAGTCAACAGGTTCGGCACCCAATTCGTCGAGTAGTTCATTCACTCGTGAGAAGGGTCGCGAACCAAAAAAGCCGCGCGAGGCCGACAGTGGTGACGGGTGCACGGATTCGATATAGGGCACCTCGGCCGCGGCCAGCTGCGGTTTCAGTGTCTGTGCGTCACGACCCCACAGGATCGCGACCAGCGGTTCGTCCCTGGCCACCAGGGCGCGAATCGCCTGATCGGTCACCGCTTCCCAGCCCTTGCCGCGGTGCGAGGCGGGCTGTCCCGGCGAAACCGTCAGGACTCGGTTCAGCAGCAATACGCCCTGATTCGACCACGGGCTCAGGTCGCCGTTGGACGGTGTCTCGTGGCCGAGGTCTTTGCTGTATTCGGCGAAGATATTGGCGAGGCTGCGCGGCACCGGCGAAACATCCGGGGCGACAGAGAAACTCAGGCCCATCGGATGTCCGGGCGTCGGATACGGATCCTGGCCGACGACGAGCACGCGCACCGCATCGAACGGACGCTGGAAAGCGCGCAGCACATTCTCACCGGCAGGTAGATAACCGCGGCCCGCCGCATTCTCCGCGCGCAGGAATTCGCCCATCGCCGAGATCTGTTCGGCAACCGGTTCGAGAGCCTTCGCCCAACCCGGATCCATGATTTCCGTCAGTGGTTTCGCGCCCATGACCGCACAACCTATCGTGGCTTTGGCTCGGATGCCGAGTCCACCCCGCTGAACGATTCCCAGCCCCCACTGCCCGGATGCCGCACGCCGTCGACGGTGATGCCGTGACCTGCCAGCACCCGTCCGATCGGCACCCAACCGGGCGGCAGCTCACGGTGCGCGGGCCAGGTTCCGGCGAATGCGTGATCTTCGCCGCCGGTCAGAATCCATTGCGCCGCATCGGCATCCAGACGCCGCGCGATGGTCGCCAGAGCCGGATCGCGCAATGACTTCGAGTGGATATCGATGGCGACGCCGGACGCCTCGGCGATATGGCCCAGATCCGCGAGCAATCCGTCCGAAATGTCGGTGAGCGCGGTGGGTGTCGTGGGCAATTCGGTGGGAGACCCGATGACGCCTTCCGATTCGAACTCCGTCGCGTTCTGATCCGACACCCCGATGTGCTCCGAACCGAGCACGCCTTCCGCCGAGGACGCTCCCGAGTTGTCCACTTCGGCAGCGGAATCGGCGACAACAGCGAGCACAGCCGAATAGGGCGGCTGTGGGACCCGATGGGCCGCAAGCACTTCGGCGAATAGTTCGTCTGCCGGATCGAATCCGGCGGTCAGCACCGCCAACCCGGCTGCGGACCAGCCGAGGCGACCGACCACCGCGACCGTATCCCCCACGCGTGCACCGGCTCTGGTGATCGGCGCGCGGCCGTCCAGATCACCGAAAGCGGTGACCGAGATGACCAGCTGCGGGCTGCGCACCACATCGCCGCCCGCGATGGAACCGCCCGCGCGACGCGCCTCGGCCCACATCCCGTCGGTGAGCCCGTCCACCAGCTCGAGCGGCGTATCGGCCGGGCAACCGAACGCCACCACGAATGCGGTCGGCACGGCACCCATCGCGACCACGTCGGCGGCGTTCTGCGCGATGGCCTTGCGCCCGATATCGCGCGGATCGGACCAGTCGAGGCGGAAATGTCGATCCTGGATCAGCATGTCGGTGGTGACCACGAAACGGCCGTCCGGCGCGGCCACCAGGGCGGCGTCGTCACCGGGGCCGAGCAGCACGCCGGGCGCCTGCGTCCGCCCCGAGTTGATCCGCTCGATCAGCGCGAACTCCCCCAGCTCACGCACTGTCCTCGGCCGTGTGCTGTCGCTGATGACCTGGTCCCTTCCGGCGTCGTGCTGGCTGAAATCGCCCCGAGGGTACCCTTTCCAAGGCAATCGAGTACTACCAGGCCGGTGCGCGGCATCCATCCCCCAGGTGACCGGGTCCCGTCGGCGTGAACAGGAAGGACCGGTGAGCATGGCGGCGGAATCGTCGGACCGCGATTCGTCGGAGGCGGAGTCGTCCAAGGCCGAGCTGTCGAAAGGGACGGCCGATTCGCCCGCGGACAACGCTGCGGCAGAACCCACGCCCACCGTCGATCACACCGGAACCGACAGCCCTTCCCCAGCGGCCGATGCCGAGCCCGAACCAGCCTCCGCCGGTGCCGACGATGCCGAGCCCGCACCAGCCTCGACCGGTGCCGCCGAAGCCAAGGCCGCTGGCTCCCCAACAGCTTCGAACGGTGCCGCCGACACCGAAGCCGCGGACTCCGTAGCAGCCCCAACCGTTACCGACGACACTGAGCCGGCCACAGCTTCAACCGATGCCGCTGACGCCGAGCCCGCCGACACCGCACCCGCAGCCGCAGCCGCCGACAGCACCGAATCCGCCGACGAGCCCGCCACCGAATCCAGCGGCTACCCGCCCGCGCTGATCGCGACAGCGGTCGCACTCCCGGTCGTGCTGGTAGTCGCCGTTCTGGTCGCCGCGGTCCTTGCGCTACGCGCACCGACCGAACGCGAACCGCTGGTTCTCGGTCCGGTTCCCGCACCCGCAGCAGATGGTCCGGCGTGCGCCGCGCTGCTGCCCGCATTGCCGGTCGATCTCGGCGACTACTCCAAATCCACGCTGGTGGAGCCGGCTCCCCCAGCGACTCGTGCCTGGCAGCGCAAGGACGGCGGCGACGCGATCGTGCTGCGCTGCGGTTTGGAACGACCGTTGGAGTTCAACCGCGCCTCGCCGCTGCAGATCGTCAATGGCGTGCAGTGGTTCGAGGTCCGCGATGCGGCCGCCAAGGCGAGCACCTGGTTCGCCGTCGACCGCGCGACCTATATCGCGCTGACCGTCCCCGACGGCTCCGGACCCACTCCGCTGCAAGGAGTTTCGGACACGATTACCGCCAACATACCGGCCCAGCCGATCGATCCCGGCCCGCTGCCGAACTGACGTCGCACCCCGGGTCGTTTCGCCATACCAGCTCTACTTGCGACACCGACTGCGCGGCCCTGGCCAAAAGAGGGTCGCTCACCGCAACCCGGTACCCCGTGCGAGCGCCGTTTCGATCAGCGTGGAAACCAGTGCCCGGTAGTCGATTCCGGTCGCCTCCCACATCCGCGGATACATGGAGATCGAGGTGAAGCCGGGCATCGTATTGATCTCATTGATCACCGGCCCCTCCGCCGTGACGAAGAAGTCCACCCGCGCCAACCCTTGGCAGTCGAGCGCTTTGAACGCCCGCACCGCGAGTTCCCTGACGCTGTCGGACACTTCGTCGTCCAGTTTCGCCGGAACATCGAATTCGCAGACATCGTCGAGGTATTTGGTGTGGAAGTCGTAGAACTCCGGCGCCGCGGCATCGGCATCCGGCATCCGAATCTCGGCGACCACACTGGCCTCGACCCGCCCGTCCGGAAATTCCAGCACGCCACATTCGACTTCGCGTCCGACAATGCCCGCTTCCACGATCACCTTCGGATCGTGTTCGCGCGCCGTCGCGATCGCCGCGTCCAACTCGCTCCAGTCGGTGACCTTGGTGATGCCGATCGAGGAGCCACCGCGTGCCGGTTTGACGAACACCGGCAGGCCCAGCAGCGCACGATCGTCCGCAGCGAGCGTGTCGGTCCCGCGCCGCAGCACCAGCTGCCGCCCGATCGGTAACCCCTCCGCGGCGAGCAGCTTCTTGGTGAATTCCTTATCCATGCCAGCGGCGCTGGCCAGTACCCCCGGCCCGACATACGGCACCCCGGCCAATTCGAGCATGCCCTGCAGCGTGCCGTCCTCACCGAACGGACCATGCAGAATCGGGAACACCACATCCACCGAACCGAGTGCCGCAGTCGGATCATCGAGCGCGACCAACGAGCCGGACCGGCTCGGATCGGCGGCCAACGTGAGCGCGGTGCCGCTGCTGTCCACAGCGGGCAGCGCATTCTCCTTGAATCCGAGCGCGGCCACCTCGGAACCGCCGAGCACCCAGGCGCCGTCGAGGGTGATGCCGATGGGCACTGCCTCGTACTTTTCCGGATCGAGGTTGCGCAGCACGCTGCCGGCCGACACACACGAGACGGCGTGCTCGTTACTGCGCCCGCCGAACACCACGGCAACCCTGATCCGGTTCGTCATGCACGGAACCGTACCCGTTATGGGTGCTGAACCAACCTCGTGCCCGTGCGGTTATGGCGTTCGCCCCTATTCCGGTTTGATCCGCCGACCCAGCAGATTGTCGACCGCCTCGCGCACCGAAACGCCCTCATGACATACCTGGTGCACCCCCGTGGTCAGCGGCATCTCGACATTGTGCGCCGCGGCCAGCGCCCGCACCGATGTGCACGACTTCACACCCTCGGCGACCTGACCATGGGTGGCCTCCTGGGCCGCCTCCATGGACCCGCCCGCCCCGAGCACATGCCCGAACGACCGGTTGCGCGACAGCGGGGAGGTACAGGTGGCGACCAGATCGCCGACGCCGGCCAGTCCGGCCAATGTGACCGGCTCCGCGCCGAGTGCGACCCCGAGCCGGATGATCTCGGCCAGCCCGCGGGTGATCAGGCTGGCAATCGAGTTGTCGCCCAATCCCATGCCCGAGGCGATGCCGCAGGCGAGCGCGATGACGTTCTTGCAGGCGCCACCGATCTCGCAGCCAATCACATCGGTATTGGTGTAGGGCCGGAAGTAGCCGTTGGCGCAGACCCGCTGCAGTGCGACGGCCCGCGCGGCATCGGTGCAGGCGATCACGGTGGCCGCGGGTTGCTCGGCGGCGATCTCCTTGGCCAGATTCGGACCGGACAGCACCGCGATCCGGCTCTCGTCGGCACCGGTGACTTCACCGATGACCTGACTCATCCGCAGCAGCGTGCCGGTCTCGATGCCCTTGGCCAGGCTCAGCAGCGCGGCATCCGGCCCGATCGAGTCCCGCCACGTCTCGAGATTCGCGCGCAGGGATTGGGACGGAACCGCGAGCACCACGATGTCGGCGTCTTCGAGCGCCTCGGCGTGGTCGTGGGTGGCCCGCACGCTGGGTAGTTGTACATCGGGCAGATAGAACGGATTGCGATGTTCCGTGGCCAGGGCCTTGGCCACCTCGGGCCGCCTGGCCCAGATCGTGACGTCGGTTCCCGCGTCCGCCAACACCTTCGCGAACGCGGTCCCCCATGATCCCGCGCCCAGCACTGCCGCCCTCGTCATCTGCCCAATATGCCACGGAACCACTCATGGAAGGATTAGCAGCATGCGTCCGCATGCGTTGCACGCCGTGATCGCGGTGAAGAGCCTCGATCGGGCCAAGAGCCGTCTGGCCGATCGGTTGCGCCCGGAACACCGGGCCCGGCTCGTGCTTGCCATGCTCGCCGACACCGTGTCCGCCGCTGTCGCGGTTCCGCTGATCGCATCGGTCACCGTGGTGACCCCGGATCCGGTCGTCGCCGAGGTCGCGCGCGCGCTCGGCGCGGTCGTGCATCCCGAACCCCGCCGCGAGGTGATCGATGCGACCGATCCGGACGGCTTGAACACCGCGCTCACCGACGCGGCCACCGCATTGCGACACCGGCACGGTCCGGTCGAGCTGCTGGCACTGCAGGCGGATCTGCCCGCCTTGTGCCCCGACGAACTCTCGGACATGCTGAGCACCGCGCCGGTCGGAGTGCGCTCGGTCATCGTCGACCACGCCGGCAGCGGCACGTCCGCGTTATTGGTCCGCGATACCGTTGCCCCGCTGGATCCGCGCTTCGGTCCGGGCTCGGCGCGTCGACACATCGACGCGGGTGCGGTCGACCTGCGCGGTGACTGGCCCGGATTGCGGCTCGACGTCGATACCGCCGAGGATCTGGATCGCGCCGTCGAACTCGGCGCGGGCGATTCGACAGGTGCTGTCCTGCACGACATCGGTTGGCCGATTCGGGTTCACGAGCGGGTACGCCGGGTGTGCTAGCCGGTCGCCACATCCAGCGTGATACGCACGGCAATGCTGGCGTCGGGCTGCACACGGCTCGGTTTGTAGGGGATGATCGTTGGCGTGAGTGAGCGAAGCAAGCTATTCCGGAACCAGCGTGCGTCGCGCATGTCGGTGCCACGTGCCAGCGAGGCGCGGGCATGAGCGATATCGAAACCGTCAAACAACAGGTGCTGCCGACCGCACTGCCCGCCGCGACACCACCTGTCGAGGATGGCGGCCCGCAGCGGTTGCCACGTGATCGCTACCTGAACCGCGAACTCAGTTGGCTCGACTTCAACACCCGAGTTCTCGCACTTGCCGAGGATGCATCGCTGCCATTGTTGGAGCGCGCGAAATTCCTCGCGATCTTCGCCTCCAATCTGGACGAGTTCTATATGGTCCGCGTCGCCGGCCTCAAACGCCGTGCGGAGACCGGACTTTCGGTGCGTTCGGCCGACGGCCGTTCGCCCACCGAACAATTGGAGCTGATCGCGGCGCGCGCCCAGGAGATCGCCGACCGGCACGCCCGCGTCTTCCTCGACTCGGTACTGCCCGCGCTGACCGCCGAGGGCATTGCCGTCATCGTCTGGTCCGATCTGGACAACGATGAGCGCCAACGCCTCTCGGGCTATTTCCAGGATCAGGTTTTTCCGGTACTCACCCCGCTCGCGGTGGATCCGGCGCACCCGTTCCCCTACATCAGCGGCCTGAGTCTCAACCTCGCGGTGACGGTGAAGGATGCCTCCACCGGCGGCGAACACTTCGCCCGCGTCAAGGTGCCCGACAACGTCGATCGCTTCGTTCGGGTGCGGCGCACCGACTCCGGCTCCCCGGTCGCGGCCTTCCTACCGATGGAAGAACTGATCGCCGCGCACCTCGATCTGCTGTTCCCGGGTATGAAGGTCGTCGAACATCACTCGTTCCGGATCACCCGCAATGCCGATTTCGAGGTCGAAGAGGATCGCGACGAGGATCTGCTGCAGGCGTTGGAGCGGGAACTCGCTCGCCGCCGCTTCGGGTCGCCGGTCCGACTAGAGGTCTCCGACGATATGACCGAGCACATGCTCGATCTGCTGCTGCGTGAGCTCGAGGTCGATCCCGGCGATGTGATCCAGGTGCCGGGCCTACTGGACCTGTCCTGCCTGTGGCAGGTGTACGGCGTGGACCGGCCCAATCTCAAGGACGCACCGTATGTGCCCGCGACGCCGCCCGCATTCGGCGAGCGCGAAACCCCGCGCAACGTCTTCCAGGCGCTGCGCGAGGGCGATGTGCTGGTGCACCACCCCTACGACTCGTTCTCCACCAGCGTGCAGCGCTTCATCGAACAGGCCGCCGCCGACCCGCAGGTGCTCGCGATCAAACAGACCCTGTACCGCACCTCCGGTGACTCCCCGATCGTGAACGCGCTGATCGACGCGGCCGAGGCGGGTAAACAGGTGGTCGCGCTGGTCGAGATCAAGGCCCGCTTCGACGAACAGGCCAACATCAAATGGGCCCGGGCGCTGGAACAGGCGGGCGTGCATGTGGTCTACGGCCTCATCGGACTCAAAACGCACTGCAAGACCTGCCTGGTGGTCCGTCGCGAGGGTTCGACCATCCGCCGCTACTGCCATATCGGCACCGGCAACTACAACCCGAAGACCGCGCGCCTCTACGAGGACGTCGGGTTGCTCACCGCCGCACCGGAAATCGGCGCCGATCTGACCGATCTGTTCAATTCGCTGACCGGTTACTCGCGAAAGGCCAACTACCGCAACCTGCTTGTCGCACCGCAGGGTGTGCGCGCCGGAATCATCGAGCGGATCCAGCGCGAGATCGAGCTGGCGCGCCAGGGCTTCCCGGCGCGAATCCGGATAAAGGCCAATGCAATTGTCGACGAGCAAGTCATCGACGCTCTCTACCGAGCTTCTCAGGCCGGTGTACCGGTGCAGATCGTGGTGCGCGGCATCTGCGGTCTGCGACCCGGTGTCGAGGGGATGAGCGAGAATATCGAGGTGCGCTCGATTCTCGGTCGCTTCCTGGAACATTCGCGCATTCTGCACTTCCAGGCCCAGGACCAATACTGGATCGGCAGCGCCGACATGATGCACCGGAATCTGGACCGGCGCGTGGAAGTCATGGCGCAGGTGAAGGATCCGAGGCTGTGCGAGCAGCTGGGCTCGGTCTTCGACTCGGCCCTGTATCCGACCACACGCTGCTGGGTACTCCAAGCCGACGGCAGCTGGCACGCCTCACCCGACGGCGCCGATAGCAACGGCGTCGAGGTGCGCGACCACCAGCAATTCATGATGCGAGTGCGGAGACCGGATCAGCCGTGAACGAGCGGCAGCGAGTGAACCATCAATACAGCGCGCAATCGCGCACGACGGAGCCGAGCATCATCGAGGCGCAGTCGTGAGTGATACGACGGGATACGGGATGGACGGCGGGCCGTTCTGGGATCCTCGGGTAACAGCCAACATTCACGCCGCGGGCGCGGTGTTGTGGCGTAGAACGTCCGCTGGATCCGGCGCCATCGAGATCGCCGTGGTACATCGCCCCAAGTATCAGGATTGGTCGCTGCCGAAAGGCAAGCTCGATCCGGGCGAGACACCGGTGCTCGCCGCCGTGCGCGAAGTCGGCGAGGAAACCGGCCTCGACTGCCACCTCGGCCGCTACCTCGGGCACGTCACGTATCCGATTCCCGGCCATCGGAAACTCAAGCGGGTGGATTATTGGGCCGCCGAGGTTTCCGGCGGTGAATTCAGCGCCAATTCCGAGGTCGACGCGCTGTCCTGGTACACCTTGGACCGGGTGATGGACCAATTGTCGTATCCGATGGACCGGCAGGTGATGCGCGCCTTCACCCGCCTGCCCGCCGCCACCAGCACGCTGGTTGTGGTGCGGCACGCCAAGGCGGGCAGCAGGGACCGATTCGACGGTCCGGACGACCAGCGCCCGCTGGAGCGAGCCGGTCGGGCCCAAGCCGATGCGTTGGTCCCGAATCTACTGGCATTCGGTGCGTCCGAGATCTTTTCGGCCGATCCGCTGCGCTGCGTCCAGACGATGGAACCGCTAGCGGAGAAACTCGGCACGACCATCGGCATCGAACCGGATTTCTCCGAAACCGCTTATGCCGCAGCGCCGGACAAGGCTCGACAACGCGCCCTATCACTCGTGTCGGATCGCGCGGTGCGCGTTCTGTGCAGTCAGGGCAAGGTAATTCCCGATCTGCTGCAGTGGTGGGCCGATCGGGACGGCATCACACTGCCGTCCGCGCGCAACCGCAAGGGCAGTGTGTGGGTGCTGTCATTCGTCTCGGATCGACTGGTCGCCGCCGACCACCTCGACCGGTCACTCTCGGCCGCCATCGTCAAGTCCTGACGCCGCTGTCAAATACTGTCACCTGAGAGGACCACAATCGCCTACTGTCGCTTCTCGATACCAAATCGAGACGCAGACAGCCGAAACGGCCCCGAGGCGAACCTCGGGGCCGTTTCGAGTCGGTTTGCCGGTGATTCCGCCTAGCGGAGCCGAATCACCCGGCGGCAGTGCACCTTCCGCGTCAGCGCGCGCGACGGGCCGGAGCCTTCTTGGCCGCGGACTTCTTCGCGGGCGCCTTCTTCGCGACCGTCTTCTTGGCGGCGGTAGCGGTCTTCTTGGCCGCCGTCGTCGACTTCTTGGCCGCCGTCGTCGCCTTCTTGGCGACCGTCTTCTTAGCGGGTGCCTTCTTAGCAGCCGTCTTGGTGGCAGTTGCCTTGCGCGCCGTCGTCTTTGCCGGGGCCTTCTTGGCCGCCGTCTTCTTCGCGGGCGCCTTGGTGGCGGTCGTCTTCTTGGCGGCGGTCTTCTTGGCCGCCGTCTTCTTCGCGGCCGCCTTCTTGGCTGCCACCGGTGCATTCGCACCGCGCTTTACCGCAGGGCCGCTCGCGGTCAGCTTCTGCTTACCCGCAATGACGGCTTTGAACTGCGCGCCCGGACGGAACGCAGGCACCGAAGTGGGCTTCACCTTCACGGTTTCGCCGGTACGCGGGTTCCGCGCGACACGAGCCGCACGCTTACGCTGTTCGAACACACCGAATCCGGTGATTGTGACGCTCTGACCCTTGTGCACCGCGCGCACGATGGTGTCGACCACATGCTCGACTGCCGCGGTGGCCGTGCGCCTGTCCGTACCCAACTTTTCGGTCAGAACGTCGATCAGTTCCGCCTTGTTCATTGAATCCTCCGCAGACTAATGGCCCGTCGTCGGACCGACTAGGTACCACGGTAAACCCACTTTGGGCAAGAGTCTATGTGCCACGCCAAAATTCATGTGGTTTAGCACACGTCCAGCTACCGCCCCAAGGCGAACTCAGCTATCGCTACCGGGTGATTACGCCTGCGAAATATGCGCCGGAAGGGTTGTGGGTTTCCAACTTGGCCTTGCCTTTTCGAACTCGCCGATGACGTCACTACGCCGCAGTGTCAGCCCGATGTCGTCCAATCCTTCGAGCAGACGCCACCGTGTGTAGTCATCAATATCGAACGGCAACACGACGGTTCCAGCCGTCACCGTGCGCGCCTCGAGGTCTACTACCAATTCGAGACCCGGCTGTTCCTCAAGCAACTTCCAGAGCATTTCGACATCGTTCTGTGACATCTGCGCGGCCAACAGTCCGCCCTTGCCCGCATTGCCGCGGAAGATGTCGGCGAAGCGTGCCGAGATGACGACGCGAAAGCCGTAGTCCGACAGCGCCCAAACCGCGTGTTCGCGCGAGGATCCGGTACCGAAGTCCGGGCCGGCCACCAGCACACTGCCCCGGTTATAGGGTTCGGTGTTCAGAATGAAGTCCGGATCCGATCGCCATGCTGCGAACAGTCCGTCCTCGAATCCCGTTCGCGTCACCCGCTTCAGGTACACGGCCGGAATGATCTGATCGGTGTCGACATTGGATCGGCGCAGCGGCACTCCGATCCCCTTGTGCACGGTGAAGGCTTCCATTTGCTGATTCTCCTGGGTCATTAGACGATTTGGGCTGATCGTTTCGAGCGACCTGCAAGCAGTCGCTACGGCAGTCGTTTCGAGCGACCTGCAAGCAGTCGCTACGGCAGTCGTTTCGAGCGACCTGCAAGCAGTCGCTACGGCAGTCGTTTCGAGCGACCTGCAAGCAGTCGCTAGCGGCCAACAGAACGAATCGGCGCGGACACAACGTCGTCCGCGCGCCGATCAGTCCAGATCCGCAGGCGAGGACAGGGTGCCGCGGACCGCCGTTGCGGCCGCTACGAGCGGGGAAACCAGGTGTGTACGGCCACCTTTGCCCTGCCGACCCTCGAAGTTACGGTTCGAAGTCGAAGCACAGCGCTGACCCGGTGCGAGCTGATCGGGATTCATTCCCAAGCACATCGAGCAGCCGGCCTGACGCCATTCGGCACCCGCCGCAGTGAAAATCTCGCCCAGTCCTTCTTTTTCCGCCTGGGCGCGCACCCGCATAGATCCCGGTACAACCAGCATTCGTACCCCGTCGGCGACGCGGCGTCCCTTCAAAATCCCGGCCACCGCACGCAAATCCTCGATGCGCCCGTTGGTGCACGAACCGACGAATACGGCGTCGACCGATACATCACGAAGTGGAGTACCCGGCTCCAAATCCATGTATCGCAACGCTTTCACCGCGGACTCGCGTGCCGTCTCGTCGGAAATCTGCGCGGGATCGGGCACCTGCTCGCCCAGCGGCGCACCCTGTCCTGGATTGGTACCCCAGGTGACGAACGGACTCAGCGCGGCGGCATCGATGTGCACCTCGGCGTCGAAAACGGCGCCCTCATCGGTCTTCAGCGCCTCCCAGGCGGCCACTGCGGCATCCCAGTCGGCTCCCTGCGGCGCGTGCGGGCGTCCTTTGAGGAATTCATAGGTGGTTTCGTCAGGAGCGATCATGCCCGCCCGCGCGCCCGCCTCGATCGACATGTTGCAGATCGTCATTCGCGCCTCCATCGACATGGCGCGAATGGCCGCACCGCGATACTCGAGCACATAGCCCTGACCACCGCCGGTACCGATCTGGGCGATGACGGCCAGAATCAGGTCCTTACTCGTGACACCGGGCGGCAATTGGCCGTCGACGGTGATCGCCATGGTCTTGAACGGGCGCAGCGAGAGCGTCTGCGTGGCAAGGACGTGCTCGACCTCACTGGTGCCGATGCCCATGGCCAGCGCGCCGAATGCGCCGTGGGTGGAGGTGTGGCTATCGCCGCACACCACCGTCATCCCCGGCTGGGTCAAACCCAATTGCGGCCCGACGACGTGCACGATGCCCTGATCCAGGTCCCCCATCGGATGCAGGCGCACACCGAATTCCGTGCAATTGTGGCGCAGCGTCTCGACCTGGGTGCGCGAAATGGGGTCGGCGATCGGCTTATCGATATCGATCGTCGGGACGTTGTGGTCCTCGGTCGCGATGGTGAGATCGGGACGGCGCACCGGACGGCCCGCAGCGCGGAGTCCGTCGAAGGCCTGCGGGCTGGTCACCTCGTGTACGAGGTGCAGATCGATGTAGATCAGATCGGGCTCCCGCGAGGCGCCCTCGCCCGCTCCGCGGGCGACGACATGCTGCTCCCACACCTTCTCGGCCAGTGTGCGGCGCTCGGCCATTCTCGATCACCTTTCCGACGAGCAACCGAGGTACGCGATCCGGGCTGAGGCGCGCTCACGGCTGCACAAGTTTTTTGGCTGTTCCGACGCGTCCGGAGCGAGCAGACCATTGAGTGGCTTTCTCAGTATCCGAGACGCTAATATCGTTCTATGAGACAGCATAGCGGTATCGGCGTCCTCGACAAAGCGGTGTCAGTGTTATATGCCGTCGCGGAGCACCCATGCGGTCTCAACGAACTGTGCACCCGCACCGGCCTGCCCCGGGCCACCGCCCATCGCCTTGCCGTCGGGCTCGAGGTACACCGGCTGCTCGCCCGCGACAACAACGGTCTGTGGCGGCCAGGACCAGCCCTCGCCGAACTCGCCGCAGGGGCCAGCGATCCACTGCACGAGGCCGCCGCGGCCATTCTCCCGCGCTTGCGCGAGATCACCGGCGAGAGCGTCCAGATCTACTGCCGAGACGGTAATGCGCGGGTCTGCATCGCCGCCCTGGAACCGCCCGTCGGCCTGCGCGATACCGTGCCCATCGGGGCGCGCCTGCCGCTCACCGCCGGTTCGGCGGCCAAGGTGCTGGTCGCCTGGGCGGACCCGGAACTGCAGCGCATCATCCTCGCCGATGCGGTATTCGGTGAGCGGGCGCTGGCCGAGGTCCGCAAGCGTGGCTGGGCGCAGAGCGCCGCGGAGCGGGCCAGCGGCGTGGCCAGCGTCTCCGCACCCGTGCGCGACGCCGCGGGCCACGTCATCGCGGCGGTCTCGGTGTCGGGGCCGATCGATCGCATGGGCCGCAGGCCGGGCGCACGCTGGGCGGCCGACCTGGTCGCCGCCGCGGACGCACTCCACAAGAGGCTGTAACACGTTCTAGTTTCGAAGCTCTAAAGTTGGTGCGCATGGGAGTAAACCAACGGGCACAGATCGTCATGTCCGACGCCGAGATTTCCGAATTCCTGCAGCGCAGCCGCATCGCCACGTTGGCCACCATCGGCCCGAACGGTGCGCCGCACCTGACCGCGATGTGGTACGCACTCATCGACGGCGAGATCTGGTTCGAGACCAAGGCCAAGTCGCAAAAGGCAGTGAACCTGGGCCGCGACCCCCGCGTGACCTGCATGGTCGAGGCAGGCCAGACCTATGACCAGTTGCGCGGAGTCTCGATCGAAGGCCACGCCGAGATCATCGATGATCCGGACAGGCTCTTCGCCGTCGGCGTGAGCGTGTGGGAGCGCTACACCGGCCCCTACAGCGAAGAGGTCCGCCCGCTCGTCGAGCAGATGCTCAACAAGCGCATAGCTGTCCGCGTCGTCCCGGATCGCCTCCGCAGCTGGGACCACCGCAAACTCGGCCTCCCCCAACTCCCCCTCGGCGGCACCACCGCACAACCCCTCGACTGATCGCACCACGCGGGCAAAATCCGCCTGACACGCCGGGTGCGGCACAGTAGCGTCAACCCTGATCGACCCGAATCGGCAGCGCGGCGACGCCTCGTGGCGCGCCACCCGGCCGCGACGACGAGGAGCAGACATGGCGGAAGCGGATAGTTCCAACGGCAAGGCGGCACCGAGCACCGAAGACGTCAAACGCAAGTTCAAGGAAGCCCTGGAGCGCAAAAACCAGCATCACGCCAAGTCGAACGACCACCTCGACGGCCGCTCCAAGGCAACCTCCCCCCACGGCAACGCCAGCCACAAGCGAGAGTTCCGCCGCAAGAGCGGATAGGCCCACCACCAAGGCCCTCCAGCCAACCGCTGGAGGGCCTTCTGGTATCCCGGAAACCCACCACCAACTCGGCCAACTCCGGCAATTCGGCCACTCGGGTGACTGGTGCCCCCTGCATGGGCATCGACCGCATGCCCGCACCCGCACCACGGCAGCGCCCGCCAGACCCCCCGCGCGGTCCGCACCCCGCTTCGCGTGAGTGCGGATGGCCAACCAGTGACATGCCACGACAAACTCCCCAGCACCACCAAGCAAACAGCGCACCCATGCCCAACGGCACCCCGACCTGCTGTTCCGGGGCAAAGCCCCCGGCCAGACTCGGGGGTCCGGGGGCAAAGCCCTCCGGGTGGGGGTGTGGGGGTTTCACCCCCACAAAACAATGCGAAGCAGAAAAAGGCCCATGCTCTCCATGAGCATGGGCCTCCCATTCTGCGTAGCCCCGACGGGATTCGAACCCGCGCTACCGCCTTGAGAGGGCGGCGTCCTAGGCCGCTAGACGACGGGGCCAGGACTCGATCTCCCACATTTCAGCGGGTGATCTTTCCGGTTGATCTTTCGATCAGTGGAAGCTCGGTTAGCTTAGCCGACCGAAGCTCGGCGACCAAATCGCCGGATGCTGAACAACTTTCGGTCGCGCGCCGAGAGAAGAACAACATTTCCGCTGGGGTACCAGGACTCGAACCTAGAATGGCTGAACCAGAATCAGCTGTGTTGCCAATTACACCATACCCCAATGACCAGGACGTTCGACCTCGTGTCCGGCTGACCCGAGGCCCTGTTCCGAGCCGAGAAGTAGAGTACCAAACCGCATACGGTCTACTACAAATCGGCTGGTCAACGCCCTGTTTTTCGGTCAAAGGCGGATTATCGGGCCGATGCCGTCCAGTCCCGGGCCGAGCGCAGCCGAGCCAGGGTCGTCTCGCGGCCGAGCAGCTCCAGCGATTCGTACAGCGGCGGGCTGATATGCGAACCCGTCACTGCCACTCGCACTGGTGCGAACGCCTTACGCGGTTTGAGCCCCAGATCATCGATGAGAGCCGTTTTGAGCACATCCTCGATAGCGGGGGTGGTCCAGGCCGTCAGCGGCTCCAGCGCGGCAATGGCGGCGTCCAATACCGGGATGGCTTCGGAACCGAGGTTCTTCGACCCCGCCGCCGGATCAATCGCGAACTCTTCCGCGGGCGCGAACAAGAAACGCAGCAGATCCCAGGCGTCGGACAACACCACGATCCGGGTTTGCACAAGTTCGGCGGCCGCGGCGAACAACTTGTCATCGATGTCGGCGCCGATGTGGCCGTGTTCGGTGAGGAACTCACGTAAGCGGTGTGTGAAATCACCCGGCTCCAGCAATCGGATGTGTTCGGCGTTGAGCGCGTCCGCCTTCTTCTGATCGAAACGGGCCGGATTCGAATTCACTTTCGAGATATCGAAGGCCGCCACCATCTCGGCCATCGAGAAAAGATCGCGATCATCCGCGATGCCCCAGCCGAGTAGCGCCAGGTAATTCAGCAAACCTTCCGGGATGAATCCCCTATCCCGATGGACGAACAGATTCGACTCCGGATCGCGCTTGGACAACTTCTTGTTGCCCTGCCCCATCACGAACGGCAGATGACCGAACTCCGGAGTGAACTCCGCGACGCCGATCCGGCGCATAGCGGCATAGAGCGCGATTTGACGCGGAGTGGACGAGAGAATGTCCTCGCCGCGCAACACGTGGGTGATCTTCATCAATGCGTCGTCGACCGGGTTAACCAGCGTATAGAGCGGATCGCCATTACCGCGAGTGAGTGCGAAATCGGGCACGGTACCCGCTTTGAAGGTGGTTTCACCGCGCACGAGATCATGCCAGGTGATGTCGTCATCGGGCATTCGCAGCCGGATTACCGCCGGGCGTCCGGCGGCGCGATAAGCCTCGATCTCCTCGGGGGTGAGATCGCGGTCGTAGTTGTCGTAGCCGAGTTTCGGATCGCGGCCCGCGGCCCGATGGCGCTCCTCGACTTCCTCGGCGGTTGAGAAGGATTCGTACGCTTCACCGGCCGCCAGCAAATTCCGCACGACTTCCATATGCAGTTCGCGTCGCTGCGATTGCCGATAGGGTGCATAGGGCCCGCCGACCTCCGGACCCTCGTCCCAGGTGAGGCCGAGCCAGCGCAGTGCGTCCAGGATCGCACCGTATGATTCTTCGGAATCGCGTGCGGCATCGGTATCTTCGATGCGAAAGACGAACTTGCCGCCGGTGTGGCGGGCGTACGCCCAATTGAACAGTGCCGTCCGGACCAGGCCGACATGTGGCGTTCCGGTCGGTGACGGGCAGAAGCGGACCCGTACTTCAGTCATGGCTCTCTTTCGACTAGCGCTTGGCGGCAACAGGATTGGTGAGGGTTCCGATGCCCTCGACGGTCACGGAGACGTTCTGCCCGGCCTGCAGCGGGCCTACGCCCTCGGGGGTGCCGGTGAGCAGCACATCGCCGGGCAGCAGCGTCATCACCGTGGTTACCCACTCGATGAACTTCGGAATATCGTGCAGCAGAAGCGAAGTGCGGCTGCGCTGGCGGACCTGGCCGTCGACTTCGGTGACGATCTCCAGATCCGAAGGGTCGAGCGAGGTTTCGATCCACGGGCCGAGCGGGCAGAAGGTGTCGTAGCCCTTGCCCCGGGTCCACTGGCCGTCGTGCTTCTGCTGATCGCGCGCGGTCACATCGTTGGCGACGGTGTAGCCGAGCACCACGTCGAGTGCACGGGCGGCAGGCACATCCTTGCACGGACGGCCGATGACGATCGCGAGCTCGCCTTCGTAGTCGACCTGGGATGAGCTGGGCGGCAATACGATCGACGCGTTCGGGCCGATGATCGAGGTGCTCGGCTTCATGAAGATCACCGGATCCGCCGGTGCGACCCCGCCCATTTCGGCCGCGTGCGCGGCGTAGTTCTTACCGATGCAGACCACCTTGCTGGCCAGAATCGGCGCGAGCAGGCGCACATCGGCCAGCGGCCAACTCCGCCCGGTGAATGTCGGAGTACCGAACGGATGTTCCGCGATCTCCTTGGCGACGCTCTCGCTCCCCTCCCCTTCGATGCTGACGAAAGCGACTCCATCGGGACTGGCGATTCGACCTAGACGCATGCACCGCAGTCTATCGACCGCCCTCGACCTGCTCGAACGCGCCCGACCGAGCGGTCCGCAACCGCGCGCGGCGGCGGGTTCGGCGGCTCGCGATGTGAGCAGTTCGACAGAACCACAGCGGATTCCACTTGCCCACTGGGTGTACGGTGAGACTCGATGTTCACACAATGAGAACTTATTCCCATATATTGAGATTCCGAGGTGAGGCCGATGGCTACGACCGTGACGCAGATTCGCGACGTCCGACGGTGGTCCATGCTCGGCCTCGGCGTGTTCGCCCAGGCTTCCAGCGCCGTCTTCATCCACGGGGTCCCATTTCTTCTGCCCGCGCTGACGGCCGGTGGCATGCCGCTGGCTACCGCGGGTCTGCTCGTGGCCATGCCGACGGTCGGCCTGGTATGCACGCTGATCGCCTGGGGATATGTCGTGGACCGGATCGGCGAGCACAAGGTGCTGGTCGGCGGACCGCTGCTGATGTTCGGGGCGGGCGTCGCGGCGGCTACCGTCACCGATCACGTGCTGCTCGGCGCACTACTGTTCCTGGGCGGCGTCGGCGCGGCGAGCACAAACGGCGCCAGCGGTCGGGTGATCGTCGGCTGGTTCCCGCCGCGGCGGCGCGGACTGGCCATGGGCATTCGACAGACCGCACAGCCCATCGGCGTCGGCATCGGCGCGCTCGGTATTCCGGCAGTCGCGGCCGCGCATGGGGTCGCGGCAGCCGTTCTGGTGCCCGCGGTGATGGCGGGTGTCGCCGCGCTGGGCTGCCTGATCGGGATCGTCGACCCGCCAAGGCCCGCGGGCGCGCCGGCGGATCGAGCCAACCCCTATCGCGGTGATTCAACGCTGTGGCGCATCCATGCGGTGTCGGTACTGCTGTGCATTCCCCAAGGGACCGTATGGACTTTCGCATTATTGTGGTTGCACAGTGACGTTGGCTGGTCGCTGCCCGTAGCGGGCACTCTGGTGACCGGAACCCAATTCCTCGGCGCCATAGGACGAATCGGCGCGGGCGCGTGGTCCGATCGCGTCGGCAGCCGACTGGGACCGCTGCGCACCGTCGCCATCGCCGCCGTAATCTCCATGGCCGCATTGGCTTCGGCCGCATGGACGCACGCGTGGTGGGCCGCGATTCCGCTGCTGGTCGCCGCATCGGTCATCACCGTCTCCGATAACGGTTTGGCCTTCACCGCGGTCGCCGAAATCGCCGGACCGTTCTGGAGTGGACGTGGACTCGGCATCCAGAACACCGGCCAGAACCTCGCAATGGCCGCCATACCACCGGTTTTCGGCGCGCTGATCACGGCCAGCGGTTTCCCCGCCGCATATCTGTTGGCCGCCGTGCTGGCGATGGCGGCGGTTCCGCTGGTCCCCACTGATCTACGATCCGAATAACCGCCCCTTAGGAATTCGCGCCCGCTCCGGTTCGCCGGGGCGGGCGCGATGCGTATTCGCCTCCGCAGGGAATCGCCGATTCAGCTCGCGCTGCGCCGCAGGATCGAAGCCGATCCGAGAAGACGTTGTCCGCCCGATCTTCGACCGAACGCGGCGCCGGAGCCTAGCCGGCCTTGCGATGGGCGCCATTCCCTAGGCCAAGCAATGGATTCACACCTCCGCGCCGCGGTGTAAACCCACACTTGACAAGGTGGGCGTGTCAAGTCAGGCTTTACATATGTCCGATGAACAGCAGCGCGTAGACCCGCAGGACGAGCGGGCAATGCTCGGAAAGTTGTTGTCCGCCAATGCGGAACTGGTCGTGGGTGTGCTGGGCCCGGAGGAGGGCACGCCCAGCGTGCCGGTGCTCGCCGCGCTCACGGCGACCCGAAATCTGAGTCGACTCGTCGACGACATTCTGCACACCCTGGCCCGGCAGGCGCGCGAAGAAGGCCACACCTGGGCCGAAATCGGCGATCTCCTCGGCACCTCCCGCCAAGCGGCATTCCAACGCTTCAGCGGCCCGATGCCCCCGATGGGCCCGTTCCCCACTCCCCCGATTCCGCCCACACCCCCGATGCCGCCCAACCCTCCCGTTCCCCCGACACCACCCGGATTCCCTACCCCGCCAGCCGGTTTCCCCGCCCCACCGCAAATGCCCATGCCACCCAGCCCACCCCCGATGCCCACCCCACCCGACATGCCGAAGCCGCCGACCCTACCGACCCGTTGATCGTGGCTGCACCGAATTCCCTTGGTGTTCGATGCCATCGGGCCGATCGCCGAGCCCGCAGCACAGGTCCACGAGGGCATCGCGGGTGCCGTCCATGATTCGACCCGTGGCAGGGCCACGGCGGTCGGCAGCGCGCTGACCGAGCGCGAATAGGTCAGATCTCGATCAAGGCGGCCGGATCGAAACTCACCCGAAACGGTGGATCGGCTCGGATCGCGGCAGTGAAGAGGGTTCCTGCCGTCACCGTTGGATGGGCGCGAAAGACGCCGTCCGCGAGCAGCATTCGGTGGATCCGGACCTCCGGATGATGCTCGACTATCCAGTACTGCGGAATGTCGATCGCCGCGTACTCGCGAACCTTCCTGACCCGATCTGTGCGTTCGCTGCCGTCGCCCGGCGCGACGATCTCGACGGCGAGCAGCACCTCCGCACCGGAGAGCAGCTTCGGCGTTTCGGCGATAATCGCCGCCCGCGCAACATCTCTCGGGACCACCACGATATCGGGCTTGCGAATACCGCTGGGCGTGTTGACTTCCCAACCACCGCCGATACATACGTGCACCGCGGCACTACCAGCCGCGATATCGATGAGCCGTCCGAGCCGCTGCACCACGAAATCGTGACGCGCACCGCCCGCGACCGCGATCAACCAGCCGTCCTCGAGCTCGAAGCCCTTACCGCCGTCCGGTAAACGGTGCAGATCCACATCGGTATACGGTCCACGACGCTCGCTCACCGGACTCCCTCGCGTTCCTGCGAATCCGAAAGGCCCGCACTCGAACTCGCTCCAGCGCGGGCCGTCAGGCAGAACACGTCAGACCGCCGCAGCGATCCGATCTCCGATCTCGACAGTCGAGGCCGCCCCGCCGCGCGACACGAGATCCTTGGCGACCGCCGCTTCGATGCGGGCGGCGCCTTCGGTGTTTCCGAGGTGGTTGAGCAGCAACGACACCGACAGAATCGCGGCAGTCGGATCCGCCTTGGACTGCCCCGCGATATCGGGGGCACTGCCGTGGACCGGCTCGAACATGCTCGGGTTGGTTCCGGAGGCGTCGATATTGCCGCTGGCCGCCAGGCCGATTCCGCCGCTGACGGCGGCCGCGAGATCGGTGATGATGTCGCCGAAGAGGTTGTCGGTAACGATCACATCGAAGCGGCCCGGGTCATTGACCATGTGGATGGTGGCGGCATCGATGTGCTGGTAAGCGGTCTGCACCTCGGGGAACTCCGCCGCGACCTCGTTGACCGTGCGCTGCCACAGCGAACCGGCGAAGGTCAGCACATTGTTCTTGTGCACCAGCGTCAGGTGCTTGCGCCGCGCCTGTGCCTTGGCGAAGGCGTAGCGGACGACGCGCTCGATGCCGAAGCGGGTATTGGTGCTGACCTCGGTGGCGACCTCGTGCGGGGTCTGCACCCGGATCGCGCCGCCGGTGCCGGTGTAGGGGCCCTCGGTGCCCTCGCGCACGACTACGAAGTCGATGTCCGGATTGCCCGCGAGCGGACTGGTCACGCCCGGGTACAGCTTCGACGGACGCAGGTTGACGTGATGATCCAGCGCGAATCGGGTGCGCAGCAGCAGTCCGCGCTCGAGCACACCGCTGGGCACCGACGGGTCGCCGATCGCGCCGAGCAGGATCGCGTCGTGCTGCTTCAGCTCCGGCAGCACCGAATCCGGTAGGATCTCGCCGGTCGCGTGGTAGCGCCGCGCGCCGAGGTCGTATTCGGTCTTCTCGACACCCGGCTGCACCACGTCGAGCACCTTGAGCGCCTCCGCGATGACCTCGGGGCCGATCCCATCACCAGCGATAACAGCAAGCTTCATAACAACAAGGCTCCGTTCAGTATTGCCGACCGCCACCGTACTTCGTCCCGCACCGCACGCCGCTGTCGGGCAGGCAGCGCGGCCCGGCAGTCACCGTGCGCGGCGTGACATGTCATGCCCGGTACAGGTGACGGCGCCGCGCACGCTCGACGTGCGCGGCGCCGGTAGTGGTCAGAACAGGTCGACCAGGACGATCTTGGCCGCACCGACGGATTCGGCGATCGCGGCCTGGACGTCGGCGGGAACTTCGCGGGCCACACGTAGAACCACGGTCGCGCCCTCCTTGTCGACATCCTGGCTCAGCTGTGCGGCGAGGATGTCGATCTCGGCCTCACCGAGCTTGGTGCCGATCTTGCCGAGCGCGCCCGGCCTGTCCTCGTAGTTCAGCACGGCCAGGTTCAGGCCTTCGGCGCGCATGTCGTAGTTGCGGCCGTTGATGTTGACGATCTTCTGCACCTGCTGCGGCTCGGTCAGCGTGCCCGCCACATTCAGGGTGCTGCCGTCGCCGAAGACCGCGCGCAGGTCGACGACGCTGCGGTGGCTCGGGCTTTCCGAAACCTTGGTGACCTCGGCGCTGATGCCGCGCTCCTTGGCCAGGGCAGGTGCGTTGACGAAGGTGACCTGGTCCTCGACCAGCGCGGAGAAGATGCCGCGCAGCGCCGAAAGTTCCAGCACCGCAACATCTTGCGCGGCCAGCTCGCCACGCACCTGCACCTCGACGCTGACCGGCAGCTCGTTGGACACCGCACCGAGCAGGTGGCCCTGCTTGCGCACGATCTCCAGCCACGGCGCGACCTCGTCGCCGACGGCGCCACCGGTGACGTTCACCGCACCCGGCACGAACTCACCGGCCAGGGCAAGCAGTACGGACTTGGCGACATCGGTGCCCGCGCGGTCCTGCGCCTCGGCGGTGGACGCTCCCAGGTGCGGGGTCACCACGACCTGCGGCAGGTCGAACAGCGGGCTGTCGGTGCACGGCTCGGTGTCGAATACGTCCAGACCGGCGGCACGCACGTGACCCGACTTGATCGCGTCGGCGAGCGCCTGCTCGTCGACCAGTCCACCGCGCGCGGCGTTGACGATGATGACACCCGGCTTGGTCTTGGCGATGGCTTCCTTGCCGATGATGCCCTTGGTCTCGGGGGTCTTCGGCAGGTGCACCGAGATCAGGTCGGCGCGCTCGAGCAGCTCGTCCAAGGGCAGCAGTTCGATGCCGAGCTGGGCGGCGCGGGCCGGGGAGACGTAGGGGTCGTAGGCGATCACCTTGGTCTCGAAGGCGGCCAGACGCGCGGCGAACAGCTGGCCGATGCGACCGAGGCCGACCACACCGACGGTCTTGTCGAAGATCTCGACACCGTTGAACTTGCTACGCGCCCAGGTGCGCTCGCGCAGGGTGGCGTCGGCGGCCGGGATCTGGCGGGCGGCGGCCAGCAGCAGCGTGACGGCGTGCTCGGCGGCGGTGTGGATGTTGGAGGTGGGCGCGTTGACCACCATGACCCCGCGCTCGGTGGCCGCGGGCACATCGACATTGTCGAGGCCGACGCCGGCGCGGGCGACGATCTTCAGGTTCTTCCCGGCCTCGAGCACCTCGGCGTCGACGGTGGTCGCCGAGCGCACGAGGAGGGCGTCCGCCTCGGGCACCGCGGCCAGCAGCGCGGGACGGTCGGGGCCGTCGACCCAGCGGACCTCGACACCGTCACCGAGCGCGTCGACGGTCGACTGGGCGAGCTTGTCGGCGATCAGAACAACAGGGCGGCCTGCTTGGCTCACTGTGGGGTACTCCTGGAAGGAAAGGGGGTCGGCAATTACCGCGCACCAGCTTAGTTGGCCGGAATCCGTCGCGGCCTACCCCCCGGTAGGCGGGTGCCTCAACATGAAGGAAGGCCCCGCACCAAGGGTGCGAGGCCTTCCCTCGTCGTACGCCGTCACAGCGGCGTCCATGCGGTCGAAACCATCGACCGAGACAGCGCTATCAGCCGCCGAACGAACCCGTCCACAGGGTGTTGAAAATACCGTGCAGCGCAGCGCTACCGGTGGAGAACAGGCCGTCCAGAGCCGCGGAACCGGTGTCGATGATAACGGGGATCATGAAATTTCCTCTTCGTCGAAAACAAATCCAGTCGAACTGGCTGACACTTGGCACATCGGGGCATACACAAATGCGGTTACGAAATTCTGGCGTATTGTGACGCAGACTACATATTGCATTTCATTGTGATCTGGACAACTGACCAATACATCTCTGATCAGGCCATATACGCATGAGCGCAGGTCGAGGCCTCTTTTTGAGCTGTAATTAGCTCCGCAAAGGAAGCTTTCTAAGAGATCCCTGAGAAAATATGACGCCATCACCCGAGATCTATCCGAGATAGGTCCGGACAGGACCCGGCAACTTTCGGACACGACAGACCGAACTGCCGCAATATCGCGAGTCAGCGGTATTAGTCGGCGCGATACATCAGATACGGGCGCGCCAAGATCAGCGCGACAGCAAGCATGGCGCTACCGAAATACACCGGGAGCAGATGCACGAACGCGGTGTAGTGGATGAAGAAGTGGATGACCAGCGCACTGGCCGAACCGGCGACGGCCGCGCCGAGCAGCGTCCACCACACCCATGCCGCACCCTGTTGCCAACCCCACAGTCCCAGCAGCACGATCGCCACCGCCGTCGCCATCAGCGCGCCGCCGAAGCCGGCCCGGTCGTGGGCGATGAACGGCAGCAGGTGCGCGTTGGCGGCGTCCAGCGTGGCGGCATCGGTGTGCATGAACTCGAGATCCGTCGGCACGAATACGAAGGTCAGTCCGACGGTCGAGATGACGACGCCGCCGATGAATACGCCCACCCCGGTGGCGACCAGCAGCAGCTGGCCGACGAGCGCGCGCCGCCTGATCCACTCGGGGCACTCCCGCGGCACCGTCCAATACGGCGTGGTCGGCTTGCGCCACACCGCGAGCAGGAACATCGGGAACAGCACCGCGGCCGCGGTGACATGCAGTGGCTCGACGAAGCCGAGCACCAGGAAGTAGAACAGCGTCGGAAATCCGATCAGCCCGGAGAGCAGATACGCGTTGCGAGCCCAGACGCGGCCCAGCCGTATGCCGCCCCAGGCCAGGCCGGTGTACAGCACGCCGATCGCGATCATATTGCCCGCCATGGTGATTCGATCGTGCTGCAGGAAATGCACCAGGTGGTGGTTGATTTCGTGCAGTCCGTGCACGTCCGCGCCGAGGTAGTCGCGGTCGTACCAGAGCAGCACGGGCCCCAAAGTGATTGCCGCCGCCCCGATTCCGGCAACGATCATGCCGATGCCGACTAGCAGGCCCCAGCACCACGCGGGCCAGCGGCGTGGGTCCAGCGGTACCTCGCGCAAGGTCGGCGGCGCCGGTGCGGTCGGTTGCGCGGCCTCGATGACGCGGTTGAACCAGCCGGGGCCGGCGGCGATCAGCACCGCGGGGGTCGCGAGCACGGTGGTGGCGGAGTCGGCCAGGGCCGTCACCGCGGCGGCGATATCGGGTTGGGTCAGGTAGTGCCGATCGGCGGGTTCGCCGACGATCACCTGATCGACGTGCGGCTCCAGTTCCGTGCCCACCTCGGGGTTCTCGACCAGCGCGACGACCCGGCACCGGCGATCCATTGCGGCGGCACGCACTGCCTCGATATCGTCCCGGCCCACCGGCCCGACCTCGACGATTGCGGCGCCCTGCACCGGCAGCACCCGGATGGCATGCCGCGCGACCTCGACCGGAACCCGCGCACCGAAGCGCTCGGCCCATTCGACGGGCAACCGCGGGTGGTCGAAAACGCGCGCGATCGCCCGCCCGCCGCCCGGCAGCGCGATCAAACCCGACAGCAAACGCAATGCCAATAGTTGTGCGCGACGCTCCCCGACCAAGGTATTCGCCATCGGGCGCAATGGGTGATAAGTCCAGTCCGGCACGACGCTCATCGTCACATACCCTCAGCCGTCGCGGCAGTACGAAAACGGCTGGTCCGCTTGTCCGGAGCCGAACTACGATCACCGACCATGTCCCTGCGCGCGATTCCGGCTTCGATGGACCCGATGGTGGTCAGGTCCATCGATGCCGAGCTCGATCGGATCGAGCGCGCGCATCGGGTGTCGGTGCCGCTGGCCATCGAAAGCGGCAGCCGGGCTTGGGGATTCCCGTCGCCCGATTCCGATTACGACTGCCGGTTCGTCTATGTCGCACATATGGACACCTACCTGTCGCCGTGGCGGACAAGGGATGTCATCGAGACGCCGCTGGTCGGCCTGCTCGATGTGAACGGCTGGGATCTGGCCAAGGCGCTGCGGCTGCTGGTGAACGGCAATGCGGTGCTGATGGAATGGTTGATGTCGCCGATCGTGTACCGCGGCGACGATCGATTCCGTACCGAATTGCGTACGGTGGCAGCCGAAGTCGCCGATCGCAGCCAACTGGCTCGGCATTACCTGCATCTGGGCAGCAGGCAGTGGGCGCTGTTCGAGCACCATCGGTCGCTGAAGAAGGTGTTCTATTCGCTGCGGCCCGCGATGGCCTTACGTTGGCTGCGTGAGCATCCCGATGCGGCAGTGGCACCGATGCATCTGCCTTCGCTGCTGGAACAGTGCGAGCTTCCCGGCGAGCTGGTTTCGGCGATCGCCGAGCTGACCGAGCTGAAGTCGCGAACCCGCGAAATGGGTAGCGGAGCAGTGCCGGTCCCGATCGCGGAGTTCATCGCGGCCGAATTCGACCGTGCGACAGTTGCTTTCCCGAAAACGCGCGACCGGGACATGGATCGGGCTCGCGCGGTGACCGCCGACTTCTTCCGCAAGGAAGTCCTGGCCGCTGCACAAGGGCAGTAGCCAGCTCTGCATCACTCGGCGACCGCGGCGGCGTAGGCGCGCGCCAACCGGTCGGTGGCGGTCGGGGCATCCGGATCGGGACGCGGAATCCCGAGGTGCGACTCGCGCAGTTCGTCCATGAACTCGGCCCAGAGCTGCGGCCCGCCCTCCTCGAGGAGTTCGGCGCGTACACGCAGGCGTTTCGTCGTCGGGCGATGCCGGAGACCCCATGCGCCCAACTGCGCCATGATCGGCACCAGTTGGATCGCGGGCTCGGTGAGCCGGTACTCGGCCTTCTGACCGGGGCGGGTGTCCTCGCGACTGAGCAGTCCGGCCGCGACGAGGCGCTTGAGCCGGTCGGACAGGATATTGGACGCGATCCCCTCCTCCGATCCGGCCAGCAGCTCACGGAAGTGGCGGCGATTGCCGAACATCACGTCACGCAGCACCAGCAGCGTCCACCGATCGCCGATCACCTCGATGGTCGCGTTGATCGGGCAGCCCGAACGTCCCTCGTCGCGCATGCGGCGCTCCTTCCGTCGAAGTTACTGCTTGCATTCTACAACCAGTTGCACCTAGGCTGTCCACAAGCGATTGCAAAATGCAAGCAGATCAGGAAAAGAGAGAATCATGGCCAAGTTGCGCGTACACAACATCGCGATATCGCTCGACGGCTATATCGCCGGACCGAATCAGGGACCCGAGAATCCGCTCGGCGAGGGCGGGCTGCGGCTGCACGACTGGGTGTGGGCCACGCGCTACGCCCACCAGATGGACGGGGCGGACACCGGCGAGACCGGCGTCGACAACGATTTCATGGTCGCGGGCGATGCCGGCATCGGCGCAACCATCATGGGGCGCAACATGTTCGGCCCGATCCGCGGTCCGTGGGCCGACCACGAATGGCAGGGTTGGTGGGGCGACAACCCGCCCTACCACCACGACACCTTCGTGATGACCCATCACACGCGCCCGTCGCTGCCCATGACGGGTGGCACGACGTTCCATTTCGTGAACGAAACGCCGGAAGAGGTTGTGCGCCAAGCATTCAAGGCCGCAGACGGTCAGGATGTACGGCTCGCGGGCGGCTCATCGGCGATCCGGCAGTTCCTGCGCGCCGGTCTGGTGGACGAGATGCATCTCGCGGTAGTCCCGATTCTGCTCGGGGCGGGCGAGCGGCTCTACGACGATCTCGGCACTCTGCCGGGCTACGAAATCAGCTCGGTGGTGCACTCCCCCGCGGTCACCCATGTCACCTTCACCAAGAGCGCCTGAATACCCCCCTGAAACGAGAGAGGCCCGCACCCCCTGCCGGGTGCGAGCCTCCTAAGTCACGCTTGATCAGATAGCGCGGACGTCCTGGGCCTGCGGGCCCTTCTGGCCCTGGCCGATCTCGAACTCCACGCGCTGGCCCTCTTCGAGGGACCGGAAACCCGAGCCGGAAACGGCCGAGTAATGCACGAAGACGTCAGGGCCGCCTCCGTCTTGAGCGATAAAGCCGAAGCCCTTCTCGCTGTTGAACCACTTCACACTGCCTTGAGCCATGTTCTTTACTTCTTACTTCCTGTTGATGAGCCGAGCAGATCACTTCGATGAGCCCGATCTCTCGATCAACAATGCCATCATCGGACGAATTCGGCCACATCCAGCAGTGGTAACTGTGAGCAAGCCGACGTTCGCCCAGTGCTGTGGCGGCGCACGCAACACCGGTTGCGAAGGGCTGGCTATCCTGAGCATAAAGCGTTCACTGCGCATAGATCGGCCGGTCAGCGCACACTTTCGGCTACCCGCGCCGACACTGCCGGAATCCCAGCAACCGCGGCGAACACAGACGACGGAGCGAAGCTAAGAATTCGCAAAGAAAATGCGCAACTTCGGGCTCAGATGTGCACTAAGTGGTCGGTTTTCAGTTATGCGACCGTGACCGAGTGTGCCACACGATCGTCATATAGATGGAATTGCAAGGCCGACTACTCCGCTGATTCGGCACTGTTCAGGTAACGCACCTGAGCCGCCTTGGCCTGGTCGTACGCTGCGCGACCCGCCAGGTGCTCCGGCACACCGACCTCCCACCACGCGCCCGCATCGGTCCAGGCGGACGGCTGGGTGCGCACGACCACTACGGCCGGGCGGGATTCGCTCAATGCCGCCGCCCTGGCCCGCGCGTATGCGCCGCGGAACTCGGTCAGGTCGGTCGCGTTGAATACCGCGCAGCCCAATGATCTTGCGTGGCTTGCGAAGTCGACGCGGGGCGGTTGTGGGTGGTTGGTGCGGCAGTCGGTGTAGAAGTTGTTGAAGGGGTCGCCGCCCTGCCCCTCCTGGAGCCTGGCGATCACCGCGTAGCCGTCGTTATCGCAGACGACCGCGACGAACCGGTGGCCCGCGAAGGACGCGGAGAACAGTTCGGAATTGAGCATCAAATAGGAGCCGTCGCCGAGCATGGTGGTGACCAGGCCGTGCACATGCGCCATGGCCGCACCCCAGGCGCCCGCGAGTTCATAACCCATGCAGGAGAATCCGTACTCGACGTCCATGGTGGGCACGGTGCCGGTGGCCCGCCAGCCGCCGATCAGCTCGCCTGGCATGCCGCCCGCAGCGGTCATGACGTAGTCGTCCGGTGCGCTCAATTCGTTGACGACGCCGACGATTTGGGCGTAACTCGGAGCACCCGGTGTCGGCGCGCGCAGCTTGTCGATGTGTGCGTCCCAGGTGGTGCGCAGTCCTTCCGCACGGTCGGACCACGCGGCATCGACCCGCCAATTGACAAGGAGTGCGGCCAATTCCGATACCGATGCGGCGGCGTCACCCACGACCGCGAGCGCGCCGTGCTTCACCGCGTCGAACCTGGCCGTGTTGATGGTGATCAACCGGACGTCGGATGCGAAGACGGTCCAGGACGCCGTGGTGAAGTCCTGTAGTCGGGTGCCGATGGCCAACACCAGATCCGCCTGTGCGGCAAGGGCATTGGCCGATGCAGAGCCGGTCACGCCGAGCGGACCGGCGTACAGCTCGTGGTCGTGCGGCACGAGGGTGCGCCCGGCCGTCGTTTCTGTCATCGGAATCTCATGCCGCTCCGCGAATTCCAGTATCAGCCGGCCCGCACCCGAATAACGGACACCGCCGCCGAGGACCAGTAACGGACGTCGGGCCGATCGCAGTGCCCGTGCCGCCTCGGCCATCACCCGCGAGTCGGGGCGCGAACGCGTGATCCGGTGCACGACCGGCTCGAATAGGGCATCAGGGAAGTCGTAGATCTCGGCCTGGACGTCCTGCGGCAGTGCCAGTGTCACCGGGCCCACATCGGCCGCATCGGTCAGTACCCGGGCCGCCTGGGGCAGGGTTGCGATGAGTTGTTCCGGTCGGGTGACGCGGTCGAAGTAGCGGCTCACGGCGCGGAATGCATCGTTGACGGTAATGGTCGGGTCACCGAAGTGTTCGACCTGTTGCAGCACCGGATCCGGTGCGCGGCTGACGAAGGTGTCCCCCGGAAGCAGCAGCAGCGGAAGACGATTCGCATGGGCGACACCGGCGGCGGTCACCATATTCAGCGCGCCGGGACCGATCGAGGACGTCGCGATTCCGACCTGACGCCGGTGCGTCGCCTTGGCCAGGCCGATGGCGGCCAGTGCCATCCCCTGTTCGGTATGCCCGCGCCAGACCGGGATTTCATCGCGACGCTCGGACAGTGCGGTGCCGAGGCCGAGCACATTGCCGTGCCCGAATATCGCGAAAGCGGCCGGGAAAAGCGGTACTTCGCGCCCATCGAAGGTCTCCGAATGCTGGGCGACCAGCCAGCCGACCAGTGCCTGCGCCGTTGTCAGCTTCACGGCGTCACCACGCGCTGCAATTCGTGCTGCAGCGCGTCCAATTCGGCGCCACCGGCCATTTGCCGGGTCAGCTCCGGCAGGTCGATCTCCGACTTCTCGTACGAGCCGAGCATCGCACCGCGTTTGAGCAGCAGGAAGCGGTCGCCGACCGGATAGGCGTGATGCGGGTTGTGGGTGATCAGAATGACCCCGAGCCCACGATCCCGCGCCTGCACGACGTATTTCAGTACGACACCGGCCTGTTTCACGCCGAGGGCTGCGGTCGGTTCGTCGAGGATGAGCACTCTGGCCCCGTAGTGCACCGCCCTGGCGATCGCGATGCACTGGCGTTGTCCGCCCGACAGTGTGCCGACCGGCTGTTCCAAATCGCGGATCTCGATCCCCATGTCCGCCAACGCCTCTCGTGCTATATCGCGACCCTTGCGTCGGTCGAGCAATCGCAGCGGACCGTATCCGAACGTCGGTTCGGAGCCGAGTACGAAGTTGCGCCAGACGCTCATCAGCGGCACCACAGCGAGATCCTGGTAGACGGTCGCGATGCCGTGGTCCAAAGCGGCACGGGGCGAGGATAATCGAGTCGGCCGGCTATCCAGCTTCAGTTCCCCGCGATCGTGCTGATGCACACCGGCGAGAATCTTGATCAGCGTCGACTTGCCCGCACCGTTGTCGCCGAGGACACAGGTGACCTGTCCCGCATTCACCACGGTCGAGACGTCGCGCAGCGCGACGACACCGCCGTAGCTTTTGCCGATATCGATTGCTTCGATCAATGGTGTCGTCATCGCCGTACCCTTTCGGCTCGTTTCTTGAATATGTTGTTGACCAACACCGCGGCCAGCAGCAGCACGCCGAGGAACAGCATGAACCAGTCGCTGTCCCATCCGGCGAAGACGATGCCCTGCCGCGCCATGCCGAAGATCAGCGCACCGATCGCGGCGCCGACCGCCGAACCGAATCCACCGGTCAGCAGGCAGCCACCGACCACGGCGGCGATGATGTAGTGCAGTTCCAGCCCGACGCCCTGATTCGCCTGCACGCTGGAAAACCGGAGAATGCTGCAGGATCCGACGACCCACCCGGCGAAGGCGGTGGTCATGAAGAGCAGGATCTTCGTCCGATCGGCCGGGACGCCGACGGCCCGCGCGCTCGGCAGCGCGCCGCCCACCGCGAAGATCCAGTTGCCGAACTTGGTGCGCACCAGGACAAGCGCGGCGATCGCGGTGAGCACCACCCACCACACGACCGATGCCTGCAGGTGCGTATCGCCGATATCGAGTGTCGAGGCGAAGACCCAACCCGCCGAGTTGTATCCGTCGGCGCTGCGAATACCGGACACCTGAACGGTTCCGGTGACCAGGCGGGTCACGCCGAGATCGAGGCCTTGCAGCGCGAGGAAAGTGCCGAGGGTGACGATGAAACTCGGCAGCCCCGTTCGCATCACGAGCCAGCCGTTGAACGCACCGACCGTGAGCGCGAACAGTAGCGAAACCAAGAGCGCGAGCCAGACATTCCAACCCGCGTGCACCGCGAGCAATGCGGTGACCAGTGCGGTGGAAGCGGTCATGACACCGGCGGACAGGTCGAATTCGCCGCCGATCATCAGTAGCGCCACCGCGACCGCCATGATGCCGAGCGTGGACGAATCGTCCAGCCAGGTCGCGACGCCGAGCGGGCTGAGGAAGCGGTCGGTGATGATCGAGAAGAATACGAAGACGAGTGCCGCACCCAGCAGTGCGCCGATCTCCGGTCGCACCACCATCCGCTGGAAGAGCGACGGTCCGTCCGGCGGAGTGCTCGCAGTGACCTCGGAAGTTTTCGTGGCAATAGTCATTTCATCTACTCCCTCAACGCATGCCCAGTGCCACGCGGGCCGCCACGGCCTCGACATTGTTCTTGTCGACGAAGGCGGGACCCGTCTGCACCGGTGCGCCACCACCGACCGAGTTCAGATTCGTCCGATACAGCTGCAGCAGGGCAATCGGCAGATAGCCCTGCTCGTACTGCTGCTGGTCCACGGCGAACAGCAGCTTCCCCGCCCGAATCGCCTCGACCACATCGGTATTCAGGTCGAAGGTCGCGACCGTCGCGGACGATTGCGATTCCTTCACCCCGTCCACCGCGCGGGCGGCGACCTGTGAATTCAGCGTAAGCACGGCGTCGATGGACCTATCCGCCTCCAATGCGCCCTTGATGCGGGACTGGGCGTCGGTGGGATTGTTGATGTCCACCTGCAGCGTGGTGCCGTTGCCGAAGGCCTTGGTCGCGCCGTCACAGCGCTGATTGGCACCGATATTGCCCGCCTCGTGGATCACGCACAGCAGCTTCTTGCGGCCGGCGTCGGCGAGGCGCTTACCCGCGGACTGTCCGGCCAACGTTTCGCTTTGCCCCACATGGCCGATCGCACCGAATTCGGCGCTCTCGCTCTCACCCGAGTTGATGGTCACCACCGGAATCCCCGCCGCGACCGCCTTTTCGATCGAGGGCCGCAATGCCTCCGGGTTCGCCATTGATACGACGAGCCCATCCACGCCCTGTGCGACAGCGTTATCGATGAGTTTGGCCTGCTGGCCGGGATCGCCCGAGGAGTTGTATTCGACACGGACACCGAGGTCCTTGCCCGCGGCCTCCGCGCCGTTCTTGACGACATTCCAGAAGGCGTCACCGGGGCTGCCGTGGGTCACCACCGCGACGGAGCCCAATTTGCCCTGGGCGACCGGGGATTGGGTCGGCGCTGGGACATCTGCCCCCGGACCGGTGCACGCGGCGAGGAGGGTGGCCGCGGCCAGCCACGGCAGTACGCGGCGGGATCGCCGCCACCATGCCGTGCGTGTTTCGAGCGACATCGTTGTCATCACTTCCCATCTAGATTCGGGCCCATGGGGATCGGGGTGAGCCCAGCGCGCCACCTATGCCCGCAAGGTGGATCAGACTGCGGGCGGCGTCGCGGCTCGGCTGTTCTGCCGAATCGTCGGGGTGCAATGCCGTGTCCTGTTCGATGACATACCAGCCGCGGTAGCCTGCGGCGTGCACGCTGCGCACCAGGGCCTCGATGTCGATATCGCCCTCGCCGAGCGGAACGTAGATGCCGCGGCGGACGGCATCGCTGTATTCCATTGCGCCGCTGCGCACTCGGTCGGCGACGGCTTCGCGCACATCCTTGAGATGGATATGTCCGATGCGTTCCGGACAACGCTGTGCGAGGCGCACCGGATCGGTGCCGCCAATGAGCAGGTGGCCGGTATCCAGGCAGAGGTCGAGATCGGAATCGGCGAGGAACCTGTCGACTTCGGCTTCACTCTCGACGTAGGTGCCGACGTGGGGATGCAAGGTGGTGCGCAGTCCGAATTCGGCGGCGACATCTCGGATGGCGGCGGCGGTTTCGATCAGCGTCCGCCACTCTTCGTCGGAAAGTGAAGGGCGCGTGTCGTATCCGCCGAGGCCGGTCGCGGCCGCGAGGACGATCACCTCCGCACCCGTCGCAGCGAACAGCGCGGCGTTCTCGCGGGCGGTCTCCAATGCCCGCTCCGGATCACGGTGCAGCGGGAGCGCCAGGAAGCCACCGACCGAGGTGATGTCGAAATCATCTAGCAGCGAGCGCAATTCGGCTGGATTGCGCGGTAGGTAGCCGGGTGGGCCCAGTTCCGTCGCGGCGATGCCGAGCGCGGCCATCTCGGTGAGGACGGTTCGCGCGTCGAGCACATGACCCCAGCCGGGGACTTCGCAGACTCCCCAGGAGATCGGCGCGGCCGCGATGCGCAGCGGATAGCGAGGTTGGGTCATCCGGGCTCTCCGACCTTTGGTGTCGATCGACGTATGCGCTATTGGAGCGCTCCAACTATGTAACGTAGGTCATACTGTGTCAAGTACTGCACCGATCGCTGTTTTATCGCTACTACCTGCGAAAACTGGCACTTCCAGCGGAAATACCCGGCGCTCGCAGTGGGAAAAATGTCGGATTAGAGCGCTCTATTGATTAGGCTTGGCCGACCTTGTAACGTCCGACACTGCAGGCGCCCGGTGGGATGCGGAACGGAGGCGAGATGGCTCGACCGACCATGGAGGACGTCGCCGCCCGCGCCGGGGTGTCCCGCGCGCTGGTCTCCCTCGTCATGCGCAACTCCCCCAAAGTCAGCGAACATCGTCGCCGCGCGGTGCTCGCGGCCGCGAAGGATCTCGGCTATCAGCCGCACATCATGGCTCGGTCGCTGGCCAGCCGAACCTCCAACATCATCGGCGTCATGGTCTCCGACCTGCGCAATGCGTTCTTCGCCGATGTGGTGGAGGGTATGGACGCGGCCGCGCAGGACGGGGGTGTGGAGTTGATCCTCAATACCGGCCGCCGCAGCGCCGCCCGTGAGCGCACCGCGCTGGAGAGCCTGCTGTCATTCCACCCCGGCGGCATCATCCTGCTCTCACCCGTACTGCCGGTGGCGGCCATCCGCGACGCCGCCGAGAAGTGCCCGATCGTGCTCATTTCGCGCAGCTCGACCATTGCCGACGTCGATACCGTCAATGACGACGGCGAGCTCGGCGCCGCACTCGCCGTGGATCATCTGGTCTCGCTCGGCCACCGCCGGATCGTGCACCTCGACGGTGGCGGGGCCTTCACCTCGGCCTCGCGCCGTCGCGGATACCGCGCCGCAATGGCACGAAATGGGCTGGAGCCCATGATCGTTGCCAGCGAGCACACGGACTCCGGGGGTATCGCCGCAGTTCAGAAGCTGCTGAACCTGTTCTCCCGCGACAACTTTCCCACCGCACTGGTGTGCGGCAACGACTTCAACGCCGTCGGTGCGATGTCGGCACTGGAAGAGGCCGAACTTTCGGTGCCGCGCGATGTTTCGGTCGTCGGCTACGACAACACCTCGCTGGCCGCGCTGCGACATGTTTCCTTGACCACCATCGATCAGCCGCGAACTCAGATGGGCCGCTTGGCAATCGAAGCGCTCATCGAACGGCTGCGCGACGGTCGCACCGAACCGGTGCGCCGCCGACTGGAACCCGCCCTGGTTGTGCGCGCGACGACCGCGGCACCACGCAACTGAAGCGCTATTTCACCCGAAGGAGAGCCGATGACATCTGCACTCACCATGGGCCTGGCCGGTGTCGGCCGTATCGGCACCTCCCACGCCGAAACGCTGAAACACCTGCCCGGTGTCGACACCGTCATCGTCGCGGATGCCGACGCCGAACGCGCCTTTGCCGTCGCGGGAAAGCTCGGCGTTCAAGCGGTCTCCGATATCGATGCCTTACTCGCCGCACCCCTTGACGGCCTTGTGATCGCGACCGCGACCGACTCCCACCCCGAACTCATCACCCGCGCCGTCGACGCGGGCATCCCCGTCTTCTGCGAAAAGCCGGTAGCCGCCGATATCGAAGGCACCCTCGACGTCATCATCCGCCTCGAAAACTCCACCGTTCCAGTCCAAATCGGCTTCCAACGCCGCTTCGACGCCGGTTACAGAGCCGCCCGAGCCGCCATCACCTCCGGTTCCCTCGGTTGGTTGCACACTTTGCGCGCGACCACGCTGGATCCGTCGCCCCCACCGGCCGAATACATTCCGCGCTCCGGAGGTTTGTTCCGCGACTGCGGAGTGCACGATTTCGACATAATCCGGTGGGTTACCGGGCGCGAAGTGGTCGAGGTCTATGCGACCGGCGCCAACCGCGGCGAGGAGTTCTTCTCCGCCGCAGGCGATGTGGATACCGCCGCGGTATTGCTGCGCTTGGACGACGACACTTTGGCAACCGTCTCCCTCAGCCGCTACAACGGCGCAGGCTACGACGTCCGCCTAGAAGCCCTCGGCTCCCGCGGCAACGCCATCGTCGGTCTCGACGACCGCTCACCGTTGACTTCCGTCGAACCCGACTATGTCCCTTCGCCATACCCCGCCTATCCCGGCTTCATGGAACGCTTTCGTCGGGCCTACACCGACGAGCTCGCGGCGTTCCTCTCCGTGGTATCTGGTGAACTCGCCAACCCCTGCACACCCGCCGACGCCCTCGAAGCGTTCTATATCGCTGAGGCATGCGAACTTTCGCGACACGAGAACCGGCCAGTTGCCCTGACCGAAATCCGCCGCTGACCGACCCCCGTAGCACTGGGCTTTCCTCCAGCAGCAAGCTGTAATCGGTCACAACTGGCGCCTGCAACGCTCATCGAATGCCGTGCTCATGGCCACAGCTGGTGACAACTGAGACCCGCCGTCACCACGACTCCAGCGTCGGTCCGGAACGCCGCACCGCGACCACCTGATTCGAATCCTCGTACAGGATCTCCCCTAGCGCATCGGAATCCAACCGCACCCACCCCACGCCGTGCGCGTCAAGGATCGCGAGATACCCCGCCACCCGTGCGATCATCTCCACAGCCGCCACCTTGAACCACGACGCCGCTCCTGGATGAACCGCACGGTCGTAGATCCCAGGATCCACGTCACTCGGATCAACAAGATCGGCGTTGTACCAATCATTGTTGAGCCGCCGAAACCGCTCCTGCTCCCCCGTCAACACCCCCGCCCGCGCCAATCCATTGACCAGCGCGAACACCCCCGGATACCGCCCATGCCGGTTCGCCTCCGCAGCTTCGAACCGCACAAACCGACGTCCGCTCACGAACCTGTTGTACCGCAAAAGATGTCACACCCCACTGCAACACTTCTCGTAGTCAGCGCGACCACCCACTGACCTCTAGAAGCCGAACTCGGGGGATCTCATGCCATTCGCCGCACTCGCCACCATCTCGATCCTCTGCATCACAGCCGCAGTCACCGCCCTGGCCGCATCCGTAGCCACCGACTCCCTCGCCACCAAAGCCACCCAAGCCGCCAAATCCTGCTTCATCGGCGACAACCTCCCCACCGACGCCTACTTCACCACCCGCTCCCGCTCCACCCGCCTGTCCCAAATCTCCACCCGCTTAATGACTTCCGGCGTCCTGCTCCTACTACTGGGAGTAGCCACCTTCGCGCTGGCCGCCTGGCAGCACAAACACACCGGCCACTGAGGCCTCCCCGTCATGCGGTGGTAGGCCCGGTTTCGGTCGAGTTCGTGGGCGGCAACCAAGGCCGATCACCGGGAGGCAGAGTGCCACTTCTGATTCCGAGATCCAATCGCGCGCACTCGTAGGACTCGTTTCGCCTGCGCCCATCTCGGAAGATGTCACACTTACCTGACGATAGGAGCCTTTCCAGATCGCCAGTCATCAATCCGTTTGCGAATACTCGCCACCATGGGGAGCGTGTCGATCTCACCTGTGTCGAACCAGGCCACTTCCGTAGATTCATCGGACACGTGAATAGTTCCGCTGAGTGGCCGTCCGAGGAGACATATCGAAAACTCTTGTCGCACTTCGCCATTATCGTAGGCGAACACATGGTCGGGGTCCGTGTAGGTGCCGACGATCCCCGTGATTTCGACATCGATGCCGGTTTCTTCCTTGGTCTCCCGGATACCGCACTCGGCGAGCGATTCGCCCAGTTCCATCTTTCCCCCCGGCAATGCCCACATCTCGTTGTCCACCCGACGCTGCAGCAGGATCTGACCGCTGTCGTTGACTACGACGACCGAAGCTGCGGGCACCAGGCTATTCGCTTTGGGCGCATTGGGATCGTTCTCGTAATCACGTCGTGCCATGCTCAGTCGTCTCCCAAATGTTGCGGCCTCGGGACCACAAGTCTTCGACATGATCGGAGAATCGGTCGAACATACCGTCATCCTGCTCACGTTTGAGATGGAACATCGGCGAGTCATGGCCGACTCGTCGCGCGAGAATCGGTGTCACGATCATGTCGTTGTCGAAGCGGAAGACCGACAGGTTGACATGCCCGTTCGTGAAACGGCCCGCGATGCTGTCCACGCCCCGCAGCTTGTGCAGTTCGCCGATAGTCACCGCGATACGCGTCGACAATGTCAGTGGGACATCCTCTTCGCGTTCGCGGGCTCGGGTTACATCATCATTCGGGTCGCCGATCAGGAAGCGAATGCGGCAACCGTTCGCGGCCTTGCGGCGAAGGATATCGGCCAGATTGGCCTGTTCCAGCCACAAGAAGTAATTGGTGTAGCCAGCAAACGTCAGCTCACTGCTGGCTTTGGTGATCAACGATCGCCACAGCGAGGCCGGTGCGGCGGAGCGGTAGGGAAAGACTTGGACGACTTCGCGATCCGGCCCGGTCTTCAGGGTTAGGCGCACAGCCGAAGGCCACAAGACTGCCTCCTCAGCTTCTAGAACTTCGCATACCACCCAACGGTGACGGGCGTGCGGTACGCGCGTGGGGTTTGCCAACCATCGATTAACCGTTTTCGTGTCGACTTCACATCTTTCGGCGAGCTGTTGTTCGGTGATCTTGGCCTTCGCCATGGCCTGTCGCAAAGCATGGTTCACGGTACGCCCCCTCCGCCCTCCGGACGGTAGGAACCTTATCTTGAAGCGTCCCAAACGTCCCCGAAACGCAGTAGGAACGCCCCCCGCAACTGATCGATGCTGAAGACGTGCCTAAGAGTCGCGCCGACAGCAGTCCCCCCGGCAGGAGCCAAGACCGCTGTCGTTGCACGCACCACACGACAACAGATGCCAGAAGGGGAGGGGCTGCGATGAATAGAGAACTGCCGCAACGCATTCGGGGTCAGTACCACGCACCGCCACGATTGATCGACCTGCCTCCAGTCGAACTCGTCACCCGCGTTGCCGCCGCCGTCGAACGATGGGCGGCCCAATCAGCTCCATCTCGAGCTGCAGTAAGTTCTGGCACCGAACACCAGGAATGCAAGGCCTGATCATGCATCGAACCGCGTTGCGTACCACGCAAACCCGAGACGGACACAAAGTCGCGATGTGGCAGTTGATCGGGCTCACTACCCGCATCCTGCGGGTGCAGCTGATTCCCGAATCATTCACAGCGCATCGACTGCCATCGAAGACCCCGCTCCCAGCCGTGCAACCAGGAACGATCCTGTTCGATGCATACCCCGACCTGACCGACGCGCGACAGATGCTTCCAAAACACAGCGATCTGTGGGACGCCCTGCAGCATGACTACTGGGCGGCACTGCTGAATCCGGCCGACATCGGCCGCGGGACGCCGGGAGCTTAGGACCAATGCCCGAGTTTCCTTGTCCACCAGATCCAATCGCGCCCTCGGTAAGGGCGCTGCTTGTGCTGTTCCACGAGGACTCCGCCGAGAAGCTGCAACAGGCCCCCTCGGACAGCAGGCCGGTTCTCCACCGGGCGGATGGTTCGTGGTGTGAGGTCGGCGAGGATGGCTGGCCGATCTCTAGGGGAGACACAGACGAAAACAACCAATCGCCATTCTGCCGCTCAGAACTGCTGCGGGCTGACTTCGCACACCTCACCATCGACGCTCTGAAGCGATACGAAGGACAGGATCAATGATTGCTACCGCTTGGATGAACTGGCTGACCGGGTGCCGCTCAATACCAAATGTCGAGGTGGTCATTGTCCGAGATCCGGATGGGCCCACAGAAACACAGGTATTCGTCAACGGGGTCGAGCACGAAGCAACCATATTCAACGTCGACGCAGGTGTCGGATGGAATTGGAGTGACTGGAAGAGCACCCGAGACTCAAACCTCTCCGCCGCCTCTCCGGCAGTTCGAGGCATCTTGCTGGTCGCATACGCAGATACACCCGGCGGCCAATATATCGAGCGCGACAACGATGTCGACCGGCTTGACGAGCTCTCGAACGAAGTTCCTTGGGAAGGAAGACTGGCAGACCAGGAGAAAGCCGGCTCCGGATCGGGCAACGCAGGCCCAATGGGATTCTTCACAAACTACTTATGGAGGATCGTGCGTGCCAACGAGTCGATGTTCTTCAGCAGAGCATTCGGTGGCAGAGCGAGATCGAGCGCATGGCAATGAATGGTGATGTTGCAGGTCTTGATGGCGTGGGTGGTGGCAGGCTCGTTGCCTTTCGCGTAGATCAGGTGCCCCTCTTTCAAACCGAGAACGGAGCAGTAAGCCAGCATCTGATAAAGGTCGACTTCGGGGAAGCCCTTCGGCTTCTCGGCCTTGTACTTCGCGTCCACGACCGCCAGCGGGTCGCCGTCAGCATTGCACCAGACGAGGTCCGGGATGAACTTGATCCTCGATGCCGCATCCATGTAGTGGTCTTTTTGGGTCTTCGGATGTCCTCCGAACTGCTGCATCGCCATGCTGATCGCGCCGGTGACGAAGTCCTCGTAGATCTTCCACATATCGAATACGAAGCCCGAGACAGCGAGCGGCCCGTGCTGCTGGCCGAACGAACTGTTGTCGAGGATCACTTCGGACAACCCGAGAATATCGCGGTAGCGCAGGTTGAGTCGGTTCAATCCGTACGCCGGTCTTCGTTCACGAGGTGAAACGATCGTTATCTCGTCCAGGATCGCTCGTATGCGACTGAGCTGCTGCCGCGCGCCGATGCCGATATCCGGCATGCTGAGCAGGCGTAACGCGGCGAGCAGGATGACCCGATTCTCCGGAATATCCGCCGTGAAGTCGTCGTACTCGACGGCGATCGGGACCGGCAACCCATAATTTCGGGTGATCTGCTCCTGGAATCGAACCCGCCCCCGAACCACCGACAGCGAGTCCGCGGTAGAGCGGTAGCCGCGCAACAGGCCACGCCCGAAAGCATCGGAAGCCAAGCGGACAAACGATTCCGCGACCGCCGGAAAGAGTCCGTCAGCCTTGGCAAGTCGGACGAACTCGTCTCGCCAGATCGCCGGATTCGAACTGTATCCGATGAAGAACAGAATTCGATTCAGCTCGGCGATCTTCGGACGTACGTTGATCTGTACACCGCCCAGCCGGACCGAACCAACCTTTTGTCCGGGCTTGATGCGGTACCTGCCACGCGAGATAGGACTTATCCCAGCGATTTTGACACGGCGGAGGGCTTCACACTGCTCGTCCGAAAGATCGACCGTTCCCGGCCGACCATGCTCGACAAGATCGACTGTGAGCGTCACGGTTGGGTGTCCGGTTCAGCGTCTTGGGAAGCCACACGCTGTTCGATCTTTGCCAAAGCATATCTATCGTGCACGTCGATGTCGGTATTGAAGTGATACTCCTCCATCAGCGGCAGAACAGTGGTGCGCCATGCAACGTCCATCCCGATCTTGGAAGTGGTGCCTCGGCGCATGAAGTACGAAGGGCCGATCTTGAAGTCTTCATCAGCGATGGATTCGTTCAGCTCATCCACGATATCGGCGATCACTTCGTTTTCCCCATGGTCCTTCAGCCAGTTCCGCAGCACGCTCCTTATCGGTTCCTTCGACGGGTGCAAATGCACAAAGGCGAAACGCCGTCGCATCGCCGAATCGACCAGCGCGACAGAGCGATCGGCTCGGTTCATCGTTCCGATGATCAGCACGTTCTTCGGCAGGCTGAACATTTCTACCTTGTCCGAGTAGAGCAGATTTATGCTCTCATCCCGATATTCCAGCAGATAGTAGAGCTCGCCGAAGATCTTCGATAGATTCCCTCGGTTGACCTCGTCGATGATGAGGACGTACAGATTCTCTGGATCTTTTCGCGCAGTAGCAGCCAGTTGGCGCAGCGGTCCCCGGTGGATGTCGTACGCGATCTGACCGTTCTCCGTTTCGACCGGACGGAACCCCTCGAAGAAGTCTTCGTATGAATACGAAGGGTGGAACTGCACCATCTTGACGTGCTCTGCACCGGCCAGATGCTTCGCGATAGCCTTTGCGAGATAGGTCTTTCCGGTGCCCGGCGGACCATAGAAGATCAGTTGCGGTCGGTCCCGGAGCAGGTCGATGCACTCCTGCAGCCACTCTTTCGGCATGTACAACTGCGCGGCGAGCTCGTCGGTGGCATCGGGGAACTCGGGCTCGATATGGGCCTCGGTATCGGTTGCAGGCTGATCCTCCACGACGGCAGCGTGCCTAGGCCGCCAAGCGAACCCGAACGCTGCGCTCAATATGGAGATCAGCTCTGCCGCATTCTGGCGGTTGAGCTGAATCGACTGGCTGCTCTTGGGTGGAGACTCGCGCTGTTCGGATCCGAACGTCGATAGGTGGACCAGGGTTGCGCCGTCAGGATCCTCGATCACTTTGTACTGACAGCTGACGGCGTCATCGAGCTTGTGCGCCCGAACGTTCTGGGTACTGGGAACAATCTCGCGAATACGGGCCATCTGTCAGCTCTCCCCTAACTACCTTGCCGAACCCCGATCATTGCCGCAGTCGGAGCAAAGCGTGCGTGCACCAACCGCCGACTCTCCTGCTCACAAGATCCGCGCAACACACGGGCCAGGTGATGCGGGTAGCACCCCAGTCAGAATAGCGTTCGACTCAGACACAATTCAGGGAAGACGCGGCAAGCGATTCGTGCTGTCGACCATCGAGGCATCCGACACTCGACTCGGCTGGGGCACGCTCATAGTGGACGCTGACGTTCGTCTCGCCAAAGCTGCGCGGCAGGTCTTCGCGGTCAGCGGATCGGTTGCCAGCCTGAGGGCTCTGACGATCGCTGTCGGCGCGAAGACTATGGATTCGGACCAGTTGGCCGAGCAATTGTGGGGCAGCGCTGAAGATCATGGCAGGTCACAGGGGGCGGAGGAGGACTATGGCGGTGCCGCGGGATAGGGCTGCGCGGAGGGTGGGGAGGTTTACGGTGCCGTCGGGGTCTAGGTGGATTTTGGCGAAGCGGCCGTGGGTTGGGTTTTGGGTGAGGATTTCGCGGTAGAGGGTGGCGGCTCGGGGTTCGTCGGTTATGACTTCGTGGGTGGCTTGGAGGTGGTTGCCGCGCAGGAGGATTCGGACAGGAACGCCCGGAATCAGGTTGTGGCGCCAGGTGGCGGCGGTGCCGATGAGGAGGTGGCCTTCGTGTTCGGCGTAGCCGACTGGGTTGGCGTATTCGCGGCCGGTTTTGCGGCCGGAGACGGTGATGATGAGGAGTCGTTTGCTGAGTAGAGGGTGTAGTGGGGAGCGGAGTATGAAGCGGACGATGGCGTCGCCGGTGCGTTGGATGCGGGATTGGGTGGTGGGGGTTTTAGTGCTGGTCATGGGGGTGGCTCCGGTGATCGGGTAATTACTGAGTAGATACTCAGAAAATACGCCCGGGTGGGGCATACTGCAAGGGCTGATCGGTGTGAAGAGGAGGTTGCGGTGGCGAAAGCTGCGGATGGTGCGCGGGCGACGCGCGGGCAGCGGGGGCGGCCTCCGACGGGGGTGCGAGAGTCGGTTGTGGTTGCGGCGCAGGAGATTTTGCTGGAGGCGGGGGTGGCTCGGTTGTCCACGAAGGAGGTTGCGAAGCGGGCGGGGGTGGCCGAGTCGAGCATCTTTTATCACTTCGGCGATCGAATGGGGTTGTTGCAGGCGGTGATTCAGCGGCATTTGCGGCCGGTGAAGGATGTGCTCGGGGAGGTCGAGGAGGAGCCTGGGTTGCGGGCGGGGCTGGTGGCGCTGGTCGAGGCGTTGGAGGAGTTTTTCGTGGATACCATTCCGGTGATGGCTGCGGTGCAGTCGGATGTGGAGTTGCGCGCGAAGTTCGCGGAGCGCAGTCGGGAGTTGGATATCGGGCCGCATCGTGCGGTCGACGCCGTGGTCGCACATCTGTCGATGCCGCACGCCGACCGGCGCGTGCCTGAATCGGTAGATCTACGAGCTGCCGCTTTACTACTGGTCGGGGCCGCGCATCAGCGGGCGCTGCAACGTCATCTGAGTCCGCCTGATGTGATCGCGGGACTGCCCACAATCGAATCCGTTGTGGATACGGTCATGCCGATCTTCGGCTGATACCGGCGCGCGCAGGCGCACGGTGAAAGAATTCGCGGCAATCGACCTGGCAACCGTCAGCGCAGTCATTCTGGCTGTCCACGAGCGGGGCACAGCGACACGGAACCCCTGACACAGTCCGTCAGTCGGTTGGCCAGGACTCGGCCCGGTACGACCACTGCCGACCAGTCGACTCTTCGCAGTTGACGGGTATATCGACCTGTGCCGCAGCTGTACACAACTCACGGCAATGATCGGCCATCGACGCCCCGCGTCATGCAGGGAGGAGCCGCCCGATTACCTCTGCCAGCTGCTTGACGTTGCGGCATTCGTGCATGGTGATGTGGTCGGCGTAGATGTGGGCGGCGGAGTCGCCGGCGGACCAGGAACGGGCTGGCTCCGGATTGAGCCAGTAGGCATGCTTGGCCCGCGAGGACATAGTTTGCAGGGCGGGGAGATTGGGGTCGGTGCGGTTGGTGCGGGCGTCGCCGAGGATCAAGAGGGAGGTGCGAGGGCCTAGAGCGTCGAGGTAGTTGTCGACGAAGCCCTGGAAGGCCTCGCCGTAGTTGCTGCTGCCGAAGCGGGCGACGTTGGTATGACGGATGATTCGTGCGGCCAATTCCGGGGTCGGGGGTTCGCCGGGGGTGAAGTGGGCTGTGATTTCGTCGCAGGTGTCGATGAAGCCGAAGCTGCGAACCTTGCTGAATTGGTCCTGCAGCGCTTGGACGAGTTGCAGGGTGAATTCGGCGAAACCCGTTACGGAGCCGGATAGGTCGGCGAGTACGACCAGGTCGGGGCGGCCGTGTTTGCGGGCACGAAGAACCGGGTCGATCGGCACGCCGCCGGTGGCCATGGAGCGACGCAGGGTGCGGCGCATATCGATCTGGCCGCGGACCGCCTTGCGGCGACGGGCGGCGAGGCGGGTGGCGAGTTTGCGGGCCAAAGGGTTTACCAGGCGGCGCATTTCGGCGAGGTCCTGAGTGCGGGCGCCGAGGAAGTCGACCTGGTCGGTGCTGGATTCGACGCCGCGGCGAGCGATGTACTCGGTGCCACGGAGTTGGGCGGAGCGCAGGCGCGCCTCGTTTTGGACGGCGGTGCGGAATTCACGCAGGCGACGGTCGGCTTCGATGGTGCGGACGCTGGTGTCGAGATCGGTGCCCATAGTTTCGACGATGCGATCGGCAAGTTCTTCTGGCCGTAGGGATTTCATGGTCAGATAGGAGGACCAGCCCGCACCCGATGCGGTGGTGACCGGGCGCGAGGGCTCGCCGGCGCCGACTCCCCCATAGCCACCAAGTGCGGTGAGTGCCTGCCGGGCGAGTTCGGTTACGGCAGCGCGATCGTCTCGAGCGACTGCATCCACCAGGCGGTCGCGTAGATCGTCGATGGAGTCGGACGCCGACGGGGTCACCGGTTGCTCGGCAGTGCGGAAGTAGAGATCGAAGAGCTGGTCGAAGACGGCGCGCTGGCCGTTGCGGCGCAGCAGGCAGGCGGCCATGCCGGAGCGCAGGCGGTTGCGGTCGGATAGGCCGAGCGCGAGCATTGCCTCGGCGGCGTCGATGGTTTCGCTCGGCCCGGCGGAGATGCCGTGCTCGCGCAGTAAACCGACGAACTCGACCAAACGATCGGTCATAGTGCTGGCGGGCTGCTCAGGGCTGCGCCGCGCGGGTGACGTCACCACTCGGTCCCCTCCCACGGCCGCACCCATTGTCGGGATCCCGAGCCGTCGCCTTGAAAAGTGCTGATACCGAGATACGGTGCGGCAGTTGATATATCGTCGCAGCGCACGCAGAGCGGTTCGCCACCACACGCGCCCGCCCGCGTCCGCCGGCGCGATCGGCACCGACCCGCCTCGCCCACCTGCCCCACGCGTCGGCGCGATCCGCACTCGTCGCAGACGCCCGCAAAAGATCCCGATAAACGGTGCGGCAGCTGATGTGCGACGCATTCATGTGCGGTGCATCGCATGCGCCTCCATTCGGACGCGACCCGGATCGCGGCAGCGGTGGTCATGACGGTCTGCGTTCGTGTGGATCGGCTGCCGGAAGCTCGAGGCGATCGATGGCTGTGCGGTGGTCGGCTTGGTATTTGAGGAGCACCCCGAGGGTTGATCGGACGATGGTGCCGGTGAGGTTGCGAGCGCCAAGAGCTACGAGAGTTCTTGCCCAGTCGACGGTTTCGGCAATCGAGGGCGGTTTGCGCAGGGCCAGTTCGCGGAGGGCCGCGACGGTTCGTACGACCGGCTCCGCCAGGGTTTCGTCGAGCTCGGGAACCTTCATGCGGACGATCGCGCGCTCCAATTCCGCTGTCGGATAGTCGATGTGCAGGTAGAGGCAGCGGCGTTTCAGAGCTTCGGAAAGGTCACGGTTGGCGTTCGAGGTGACGATGACGAAGGGCTTGCGGACGGCGGTCACGGTGCCGAGTTCGGGGATGCTGACCTGATAGTCGCCGAGGACCTCGAGAAGCAGTCCTTCGAGCTCGATATCGGACTTGTCGAGTTCGTCGATGAGCAGCACGGTCGGATGCGGATTCCGGATCGCGGCCAGTAGCGGGCGTTGCAGCAGGAATTCTTCGGTGAAGACGTGGTCGCGGGTGCTGTCCCAACTCGCGTTGTCGGTGGCGGTGATGCGCAGCAATTGCTTGGCGTGATTCCACTCATAGAGCGCGCGGGCCTCGTCGATGCCCTCGTAGCACTGCAGGCGCACGAGGTCGGAGGTGGTGGCGGTGGCGAGCGCCTTGGCCAGCTCGGTCTTGCCGACACCCGCCGGCCCCTCGATCAGCAGGGGCTTGCCCAGATGACCGGCGAGGAATACCGCGGTGGCGATGTCGGTGGAGGGCAGGTATCCGGCGTCGGTGAGCCGCCGCGTCACCTCGTCGACCGAGCCAAAGAACTTACTCATCGGTAACAGTCTAGAACCAGCGGATTTCCGCTCCATCCCTGAGGCCGACACCCACCGTCTGGGGGACTCGTCATACCAAAGGATGAATCTGCCTGAAATCGTGTTCGCACCATTGCCATTCGACCGGTCACGGCCGAGTGTGGACGTGCAAATCGTTGCGTCACCGGGCATCCCCTGCATCCGGCGAGCAACGACGGCGTCCCCGCGGACGCGCAGATAGAAAGGATCCACGGTGTTCTCGAGAACGACTCCTCGCCGATTGACCCGGGTGGCCATGGCGGGCGCCCTCGCCGCAGTCCCGCTGACCGTACTGGCCATACCCGCCTCGGCCGACCCGGCCACCGGCGAACCCGGCGTGACCGAGGTGCGACACCCGCACAACAACGATTGGGATTGCGACCGCCCCGGCTTCTTCGACGACTGGAACCACAGTCCCGGCCGTTGGGACGACTGCGATCTCCCGGGCCGCTGGAACGACCCGTGGCGATTCCCCCGCCACCTGTTCCCCCGCGGAACATTCGGCAGCAGCTGATCCAGAGAGGCGGCCCGGCGCGACAGGTGCCGGGCCGCTGTCATGGATCGGGTACCGACCGCGATTCAGTCGCGTCCCGCAGTCCAACGGGAGCTCATGCCGCGAGCTGCGCATCCAGCTCGGACAACCAAACGCTCAGCCACAGCAAATCAAGCCACGATGGTGGCGCATACGCAGCGTGTATCGCACAGAAGCTCCATCTTGTGTGAAGTGCCCAGTCGATATGTGACAACGATGAAACCCGTTGTCCGCGGCGGCGAACCGAGAAACGTTTGGCGGCAACCGCCTTCGGAGCGACTCGCCTCGGGGACACCCCCTACTCCAGGCCCGTCCGAGCTCATACTTTCGACTGAAATTTCCCTGAATCCGATTGTGGCAGGGGTTTTTTCGGCGCGGACACGCAAGAGTGGAAGAATGACAATGACGCCTCGTCGGATGCTGGCCCAAGCGGCCGTGGCGGCCGCTCTTCTCGCTGTTCCCCTGACCGCCTCGGCAATTCCGGCGTGGGCCGCACCGGAAACGGGTTCGGCCGGATCGGGACAGCCGGTTGACTGCGAAAGTGCCGAGCACCGGGACGAGTGCGAGCAGGCGTGGCGGGACGAGCAGGCCAGGCGGGACAGGGAAGCCCGCGACTGGGCGAACAACCTGAACAATCCGGCCAACCCCATGAGCCCCTCGAACCCGAACAATCCGGCCAACCCGAATAGCCCGAACAACCCGCAGTATCAGTGGGAGCACAGCCTCAACAACCCCGCCAACCCCATGAGTCCGCTCAACCCCAACAACCCGGCCAACCCGAACAGCCCGCTGAACCCCAACAACCAGCACAGACCGAATAACAGATAGTGCCCCGTCCGAATAGGTTGCTTCGAATCCCGGTCCGGCTGCGCGCCGAGCCCAGTCGAAACGCGGCTCGTTCGACACCACAATTCGACTGCGCTCGCCGAGGACGACGCCGACCCTGAGATCGGGGGTTACCGCAGAAGCTAATTGGACGAGGCACCAGCCCGTGCCGCGGTGGTCCGAGGCCACCGCGGCCTTGGGGGCGGGCTTGGACTGGATCAGGACGGCCGGGGCCGGGGTGAACCGAATGCGGATATCGACCTCGGCCTCAGATAGGCCGCACCACCGCAGTGCCACCTGGACGATCCGGCCTCACCCAGGCTGGACCAGCAACGCGAAGCCGGACACCGACCCCCACAACGCGTCACGGCATGGGCACCCGGAAATGGTTGGGCTCGGCATCGGCGGGCACATCACTGGCCTGCGTGAACCGCTCCACCTCGGCACGCAATTCGATGAGATGGCGCGCATGCGCATCGAGCGCCTCATCCTCCGCGGAAACCGGAACCCATTGGCGTACCGGCCGTGCCTTACCGTTCCCATCGACCGCGACAACAACCGCGAGACCGTGCGCGGCGAGCGCCGGTTCATCGGAATGCGTATCCGTCGACGTCACGTGCACGCTGACGTGCATACTCCGCGGCCCGGTGTAAATCAGCCGCGCACTCACCTCGACGATATGCCCGATGACAATCGGGCGGTAGAACCGGATGCCGCCGAAGTACGACGTAATCACATGCTGCCCAACCCAATCGGCACCGCAAATATAGGCGGCCTCGTCGATCCACTGCATGGTGCGACCGCCGTGCACCTTGCCACCCCAGTTGATATCCGAAGGCGCGGCCAGGAATCGCAAAATCGACGTCGGCGCCGTACCCGCCGCTGTGTACTGCTGCGCGGCCATCGCCTCCTCGATTCGCTTGCGAACCGAAACGCGCGCTCGCGCTTGCCGATGCCGCTCGAGTTCCAGAATCGACGTCGGATTCCATTGCGGCACTTCGACGGTCCGCCGGTTGTCGTCGATCGCGACGAAGATCGTCAGGCACTGCGCCGTCTGCACCGGCTTGCGTCGCGTGGGATCGGTCGAATAGACGCTGACGAGAATATGCATGCTGGTGCGCCCGGTGTGCACGAGATTCGCATGCAGTTCGACCAATTCACCGACCGCGATCGGACGGTCCAGGTGAATATTGCCGACGTAGGCGGTAACGCAGTAGCAACCGCTCCACTGAGCCGCCGCCGCATAGGCGACCTTGTCGATCCATTCGAGTAGCTTGCCGCCGTCGACCGAACCGGCGATGCCCGCGTCGGCCGGTTTGACGAGAAAGCGGTGGATGGCCTCGGCACGTCGACCGGCCGAAGCCGGGCTCGGTACGGAAGTGGGGACAAGTGTGGTGGATGAGATGCTCACGACTCGCGATCTGTTCGGCAGACAATGGTTCCGACTCCGATGTCCCCGAAGACGATAGGCAACCGCGCCGCTACGGGCGAGTAGCCGGCTCCGCCGATGTGGCGGTCAGCGCAGGTGTCCGGCGCAACCGAGCGGAGATGCGGCGACGCCTGGTCCGAGGTTTGGTGTTGATGAGGTTGAGATCACCGCCGTAGTGGGCAAGGACACGATGGTCCATGACCGCGCGCCAGATCGGCGGGACGGCGGCCAACAGGATCATGCTTGCGTAGCCAGCAGGAAGCTGCGGCGCCTCCTCAGAGCTGCGCAGGGTCTGGTAGCGGCGCCCCGGATTCGCGTGGTGGTCGCTGTGGCGTTGTAGGTGGAACAGGAATATGTTCGTGACCAGACGGTCACTGTTCCAGCTGTCACGCGGGGAGCAGCGCGCGTAGTTGCCATTGCGACCGCGCGGGCGAAGCAGGCCGTAGTGCTCGACGTAGTTCACCGTCTCGAGCAGCCCGGCGCCGATCAGCGCCTGCAGCGCCAGAAACGGGATCACCGCGGGCCCGAACAGGACGATCAGCGTGCCGAATAGCGCGACACTCATCGACCAGGCCTGCAATAGATGATTGTCCAAGCAGAACCAGCGCTTTCCCTTGCGGGAAAGGCGTTCACGCTCCAAAACCAGAGCCGAGCGGAAGCCGCCGAGCATAGTGCGCGGCAGGAACTCCCACAGCGATTCGCCGAATCGGGCACTGGCCGGATCTTCCGGCGTCGCGACGCGCACGTGATGGCCGCGGTTGTGCTCGACGAAGAAGTGCCCGTATCCCGATTGCGCCAGTGCGATTTTCGCCAGCCAGCGTTCGAGGTGCTCGACTCGATGGCCGAGTTCGTGGGCGGCGTTGATTCCGATGCCCGACACGAACCCGAGCGTCACGGCCAAACCCAGCTTGTCGGATATGCTCAGCGCCGGTCTCGCCCAGAGATATCCCGCGATGAGCAGGCCGATGAACTGGAGCGGCAGGAAAAGGTAAGTGCACCACCGGTAGTAGCGATCGTTGGACAAGGACTCGTAATCCTCGTCGCGCGGATTGCTCCCGTCATTCCCTATCGCCATGTCCAGCAGCGGGATCACCACGAGCACGATGATCGGACCGATCCACCAGAATATTTCGAGGCCGGTATGGACCACGAGTTGTGAAGGAAGTACGGCGCAAGTCGGAGCGATCAACCCCAGTATCCACAGATACCGTTTGGGGTCGCGTCTTTCCGTTTTCTCGAAGATCGACATAGGTGCCTCGAGCCTCCAACAGAACAACACTGACAGGGGGTGGGGCCGCCGAAATCCGTTGCGGTAAAACTGTCGCTCCAGAATAGCTGTGCCCGCGCCGACTGCCAGCAATCTGCCGAAAACCACCTTCTGACCTAACGAATTTCCTGAGCCGAGGAGCGCATCGTCGCCGCGGCCCCTAGATCGAACGCGGTACTCGATTCGCATGCCGGCGGCGGGTTTCGGCCAGGAGCCGACCCGCCGCCGGGCATTACGCACCGAAAATCACCGCGCTACGGCAGCGCCGCGCAATTGGATGGAGCGGGCATACCCGCGAGCCGATCGGTCAACCATTGCTGCGAGGCGAACAGCGACGGGAAGAAGGCGATCACGTGGGTGCCCACGAGTCCGGATGCGGGGGGAATTTCGGCGTTCGACTCCAGCTGAACGGGCACTCCGCCACCACACCAACCGGCGGCCACGTCGCGCACCGGCACAAATGGTGCTCCCTGGTCGTTGACGGCCGAGGCGGCGAGTACCGGAACGGCCGGGGCGCGTGTGCCGATACGCTGCTCGGCGAATGCCGACCGCAACGCCGGGGACCGATCGATAACGGCGGTAAGCGGTTCTCCGCTGGTGGTCCACTCGGACGTGTTCTGATGCTCCTGGGCAAGTCCGACCGGGACCGCGCATTTACCCAGGGATTCCTGCAGGATCGCCTTGCCGAGGTCGTTGAGTTCGGCGTCCAACTCCGGGCGAGTTTCCGGGTAGTCGGCGGCAATTCCGTTGAGTATCCAGGCGATTGCCGGTGCGAAATCAGCGCGACCGTCGTTGTATCCGATGAAGTATTCATCGTCCACCACCGGCCCACCGACGTAGGCGCCGCGCACATTCAGATCTGGGGCATAGCTCGATTGCAGTTCGGCCGCGCCCGCGGAGGCCATACCGCCCTGCGAATACCCGTAGAGAATGACCGGCGTGCCGGGGTTGAGGCCGGAGTCGGGCAATTGCAGCGCGGCGCGCGCGGAGTCCAGTACCGCGTAGGCCTGCGCCTTCCGGTTCAGATAGTCGTGCACATCGGGCGTGCCGAGGCCGTGATAGTCGGTCACCACTACCGCCATACCACGGTTGAGCAGCGAACGGATCGCCACCAGATCGTATTCGAAGATTATGTCCAACGGCGGCTGCGCCTGGACGATCTGCGTCATCAGCATCGAGGGCGCGCATTGATCGCCCTGTCCCTTGGTACCACCCGCGTACGCGACCAGTGGCCGCTCGCCCGGACCGGTCCACGGCACGCTCGGCTGCAGATACGTGCCCACAACCGCCGTACGCGCATCGTGGGTATCACTGCTGACGTACATGAGCCGCGTCGCAGCGGCGGGGACCATTCCCGGCTGCCCGGGCGCCGACATTGCCACCACCGCCGGTTCGGCGCGAACGATGGTGCCCCGCCCGTCCGGCAGCGATGGCGGCGGAAGGTAGAAATCGGACTCGGCGACCGGCTGCTCCCCCGCCGGTTGCGTCCATGCATGTGGAGCAGTGACCGTCCCGCCTCCGAGCAGAATGAGGGTTCCCGTCAAAGCTGCGGCCAATCCAATTATTCGGCTGCGCACGATTTCTGATCCTTCCTGCGATTTTGGGGAGTACCCATGGCAACTAGAATCGGATAGAGAGGTTATCTCCAGAAAGATCGGTTTTCGGTGAATCCCGACCAGAAACGCCGATCTGCGATAGCCTCGAATGCCGCAAACACCGAAGTCCACCTCGGTGTTGCTTCGCGAATCTTCGATTGCGCCCAGCCGAAACAACAGTGGCCCACCCCGACGAATCGGGATGGGCCACCGTGCTGTTCGCGCGTATTACGCGGTTTCGGTGATCGGCCGGTCGACCCAGCTCATCAGGCCGCGCAGCTTGGCGCCGGTGACCTCGATCGGGTGCTCGGCATTGGCCTTGCGCAGCGCCTCGAGCTCCTTGTTGCCGCCCTCGACATTGGCGACGAGGCGCTTGACGAAGGTGCCGTCCTGGATGTCGCGCAGGATGTCCTGCATGCGCTTCTTGGTGTCGGCGTCGATGACCCGCGGACCCGACAGGTAGCCACCGAATTCGGCGGTGTCGGAGACCGAGTAGTTCATGCGGGCGATGCCGCCCTCGTACATCAGGTCGACGATGAGCTTGAGCTCGTGCAGCACCTCGAAGTACGCCATCTCCGGCGCGTAGCCCGCCTCGACCATGACCTCGAAACCGGTCTTGACCAGCTCTTCGGTACCACCACAGAGCACGGCCTGCTCACCGAACAGGTCGGTCTCGGTCTCTTCCTTGAAGGTGGTCTTGATGACGCCGGCGCGGGTGCCGCCGATGCCCTTGGCGTAGGACAGCGCCAGCGCCTGGCCCTCACCCTTCGGGTCCTGCTCGACCGCGATCAGGGCGGGAACGCCCTTGCCGTCGACGAACTGGCGCCGCACCAGGTGGCCCGGGCCCTTCGGCGCGACCATGCCGATGGTCACGTTGGCCGGGGGCTTGATCAGGCCGAAGTGGATGTTGAGGCCGTGGCCGAAGAACAGCGCGTCGCCGTCCTTCAGGTTGGGCTCGATGTCGTTGGTGAAGATCGACGCCTGGGCGGTGTCGGGGGCCAGCACCATGATCACGTCGGCCCACGCGGAAACCTCCGCCGGGGTGCCGACGGTCAGGCCCGCCTCTTCGGCCTTCGGCCGCGACTTCGAACCCTCAGCGAGGCCGACGCGGACCTCGACGCCGGAGTCGCGCAGGCTCAGCGAGTGCGCGTGGCCCTGGCTGCCGTAGCCGATGACAGCGACCTTGCGGCCCTGGATGATCGACAGGTCGGCGTCGTCGTCGTAGAACATCTCGACTGCCACTGTAGGTTCCCTTCTTGTTCTTCTTGTCGAAAGTTGTTTAGTTTCAAGCGGTTCGGCAGGCCAGCCCGCTTTTGGGATGGCCCAAAGAACACAGCGCGGCCACCGCGGCGAGCGTCAGCGAGTCGCGGTGATCGACTTGGGTCCGCGGCCCACGGCCACCACACCGGACTGCACGATCTCCCGGATGCCATACGGCTCGAGCATCCGCAGCAGCGCGTCGAGCTTGGACCGGGTTCCGGTCGCCTCGACGGTGAGCGCGTCCGGCGAGACGTCGATCACCTTCGCCCGGAAGAGCGTAACCGCCTCGATGACCTGGGTCCGCACGCTGGCGTCCGCACGCACCTTCACCAGGATCAGTTCGCGGGCGACCGAGGTGTCGGCGTCCTGCTCCACGATCTTGATGACGTTGACCAGCTTGTTGAGCTGCTTGGTGACCTGCTCGAGCGGCAGATCCTCGACCGTGACGACGATGGTCATGCGCGAGATCTCCGGGATCTCGGTGCCGCCGACCGCCAGCGATTCGATGTTGAAGCCACGGCGGGAGAACAGCGCCGCGACCCGGGCCAGCACGCCCGGCTTATCCTCCACCAGCACGCTGAGGGTGTGAGTCGTACTCACTGTTCGGTCCCCTTGCTCTTGTCGTGCGACATCGCCTCGTGGATGACGGCGGGCTCGGCGGCCTGCTCGTCATCGTCGAAGAGTGGGCGGATGCCGCGCGCGGCCATGATCTCGTCGTTGCTGGTGCCCGCGGCGACCATCGGCCACACCTGGGCATCCTTGCCGACGATGAAATCGATCACCACGGGACGGTCGTTGATGGACTGCGCCTCGCGGATCGCGGCCTCCACGTCTTCCTCGCGCTCGACCCGGATGCCGTGGCAGCCGAGGGCTTCGGCGAGTTTGACGAAATCGGGGATGCGCAGGGAGTGCGTGCCCAGATCGGTGTTGGAGTAGCGCTCCTCGTAGAACAGGGTCTGCCACTGACGGACCATGCCGAGGTTGCCATTGTTGATCAGCGCGACCTTGATCGGCACGCCCTCGACGGCGCAGGTGGCCAACTCCTGGTTGGTCATCTGGAAGCAGCCGTCACCGTCGACCGCCCACACCTCTTTGTCCGGCGCGCCCATTTTGGCGCCCATGGCGGCCGGGACGGCGTAGCCCATGGTGCCGAGACCACCGGAATTCAGCCAGGTGCGCGGCTTTTCATACTTGATGAACTGCGCGGCCCACATCTGGTGCTGACCGACGCCGGCACAGTAGATGGCGTCGGGTCCGGCCAGACGGCCGAGCGCATCGATGACGAATTCCGGCGACAGCGAGCCGTCGCTCGGCGTCGTCCAGCCGAGTGGGTAACTCTTGCGGATGCCGTCGAGGTACTGCCACCAGTCGGTGAGGTTCAGCTTCGGCGCACCGGAGGGGTCGGCCTTCAGCGTTTCGATCAGTTCGACGATCACCTCGCGGCAGTCGCCGACGATCGGGACGTCGGCGTGCCGGTTCTTACCGATCTCGGCCGGGTCGATATCGGCGTGGATGATTTTCGCGTCGGGCGCGAAGGAGTCCAGCTGACCGGTGACGCGGTCGTCGAAACGCGCGCCCAGGGTGATCAGCAGATCGGACTTCTGCAGGGCGGCGACGGCGCCGACGGTGCCGTGCATGCCCGGCATGCCCATGTTGAGCTGGTGGCTGTCCGGGAAGGCACCACGTGCCATCAAGGTGGTGACCACCGGGATGCCGGTCAGTTCGGCCAGCTCCAGCAGCTGGGGCGAGGCGTCGGCCTTGATCACGCCGCCGCCGACGTAGAGCACCGGCTGCTTGGACTCCAGGATCATCCGCGCGGCCTCGCGCACCTGCTTACCGTGCGGTTTGGTCACCGGACGGTAGCCGGGCAGCCGCATCTCCGGCGGCCAGCTGAAGGTGGTCTGCGCCTGCAGCACGTCCTTCGGAATGTCCACGAGCACCGCGCCCGGACGACCGGACGAGGCCAGGTAAAAGGCCTCCGCGATCATGCGCGGGATGTCGATGCCATCGGTGATGAGGAAATTGTGCTTGGTGATCGGCATGGTGATGCCGGAGATATCAGCTTCCTGGAATGCGTCGGTGCCGATCAGGCCGCGCCCGACCTGGCCGGTGATGGCGACGATCGGAACCGAATCCATCTGCGCGTCGGCGATCGGGGTGACCAGGTTGGTCGCGCCCGGACCGGAGGTGGCCATACAGACGCCGACCTTGCCGGTGGCCTGTGCATAACCGGTGGCGGCGTGCCCCGCGCCCTGCTCGTGCCGGACGAGGACGTGACGGACCTTGGTGGAATCGAAGAGCGGGTCGTAGACCGGGAGAATCGCGCCGCCGGGAATGCCGAATACCGTGTCGACGCCGAGCTCCTCGAGAGAGCGGACGACGGACTGCGCGCCGGTGACCCGCTCGGGCGGGACCTGGCGGCGGTTCGCCGCGTTGGTCGGACCGCCAGCGGGCGCGGCCTGCTGATTCGCCGAAGGCGCCGGCCTGCGGGCCGAGGGCCCGGGCCGTGCGGTTGGTGCACTCACCGTCTTCGTTCCTAACTGCTCGTACTAGACCCCGGACAACTGTGCTTGCACGTGGTGCCTTGCGAAGCGGCCACATGCCAGGACTTTTGTCCCGAACACAAAAAAGCCCCCGACAGCGCATGGCTGTTCGAGGGTGGCGCGTCGCAACGCGAGCTGACGTATTCGACTCAGGTAGTCAGGCTCAACGCTGGACGCGCCGGCCGATTACGAGCAACTCGTTTCGATTCACGCGCATGACGGTATGTGTGCGCGAGTCGATCAGTCAAACAGGTCTCATTATGTGAGACCGAGCGGGTGCTCGAGTCCGTTCACCATGATGCGAGGATGGTGGTGTGTCATCACCGCATCAGTCCGTGCCACCGGCTAAATCGTCCCACACGCCCGCGGCGGGATCGGAGACGGGTAGTTCGCCGGAACCGTCCGAGCCGACGCAGACGGCGCAGGTCATCCGCATTACGCAGATGGCCCACCTCGGTGTTCTCGTACTGCTGTTCTGTGTTTTCTTCGCCTTCGTCGGCTGGCCGATCGGACTGTGGTGGCTGCTACTGCTCCCGGTCGCGGCGGTGGTGTGGATCGAACGCACGCGCACCACGGTGTCCGAGGACGGGTTGGATCTGCGCACGGTTTTCGGTTCGCGGCACCTCGACTGGACACAGGTCGCGGGCGTCGGCATTCCCAAGCGCGGGTTCGTACGTGCCCATCTCACCGATGACACCGAGGTGAAGCTGCCCGCGGTCAGCTACGACCGCTTGCGTGATCTGATCCGCGCGTCGAACGGTCGGATTCCGGATCTGTTCGCGGCGGAGGCGGCGGCGCGAGAGGCGGAGTACGCGGCGCGCGAGGCCGAAGGGCGCGAGGCCGAAACCGAGACGGCCGAAGCCAATGGGCGCTCAGACGCGACGAAGACCGACACCGAGGCAGACGCCGCCGAGACCGAAGCGAGGACGGCCGACACCGAGGCGCACGGGGCCGAGACGAAGAAGGCCGGAACCAACGGCCGCGAAGCCGAGACGAACACCGAGACCAAGCCACCTGCCGCCGAGACCGAGGCACGCGACTCCGATTCGTAGCGGTTCACCGGTGGCGGGGATATCGACGGACGCCGGTAAGCTCGCCGACGGATGCGCGATCTGGTGACCGCGCCGGTCGGACAATCCCCCGCCCGCACTCACCAGACCTGTGGATACCGACGGTGCCGGAACCGACACGATGACACCGTCCGCGCCGACGACCACCCTCGCGGCGACATCATCCCGAACCACAGACCGGCGATCAGCGCCGTCGACCGCCACGAAGGCCCGCCCGCGCGCAGGAGTAACGTGGTCGGTCGCTGAATTCGCTCAGTGAGCGAACTCCGCGCAGTCGCACATCAGCCCCCGCGACCTCCCGAGGATTTATATGCCACCGCTTCGTTCACGGACAACCACCATCGGCCGCAATGCCGCGGGCGCGCGCGCACTCTGGCGCGCCACCGGTATGACCGACACCGACTTCGGTAAGCCGATCGTCGCCATCGCGAACTCCTACACGCAGTTCGTACCGGGCCACGTGCATCTGAAGAATGTCGGTGAGATCGTCGCGGACGCGGTGCGCGCAGCGGGCGGTGTACCGCGGGAGTTCCACACCATCGCGGTCGACGACGGCATCGCGATGGGCCACGGCGGCATGCTCTACTCGCTGCCCTCGCGTGAAATCATCGCCGATTCGGTCGAATACATGGCCAACGCACACACCGCCGACGCGCTGGTGTGCATCTCCAACTGCGACAAGATCACGCCCGGCATGCTCAATGCCGCTATGCGCCTGAACATCCCGGCCGTTTTCGTGTCCGGCGGGCCGATGGAGGCCGGTAAGGCCGTGGTCGTCGGCGGTGTCGCACAGGCTCCGACCGATCTGATCACCGCGATCGCGGCCAGCGCCAATATGAATGTCAGCGAGGAAGGCCTGTCCGAGGTCGAGCGCAGCGCGTGTCCGACCTGCGGCTCCTGCTCGGGCATGTTCACCGCGAATTCGATGAACTGCCTCACCGAGGCGCTCGGACTCGCCTTGCCCGGCAACGGATCCACGCTGGCCACCCATGCCGCCCGGCACGCGCTGTTCGAACGGGCGGGCACCGTGATCGTCGACATCGCGAATCGCTGGTACCGCGAGGACGATGCGTCGGTGCTGCCGCGGAACGTGGCCAATGCCAAGGCCTTCCGCAATGCGATGGCGTTGGACGTGGCGATGGGCGGTTCCACCAATACGGTGCTGCACACCCTGGCCGCCGCGCAGGAGGGTGAGATCGACTTCGAGTTGAGCACCATCGACGAGATTTCTCGCAAAGTGCCGTGCCTGTCGAAGGTCTCCCCCAACTCCGACTACCACATGGAGGATGTGCACCGCGCCGGTGGCATCCCGGCGATCCTCGGCGAGCTGCGCCGCGCCGGACTGCTGGAGACCGACGTCACCACGGTGCACACCAAGAGCTTCGACGAATGGCTCGACACCTGGGATATCCGCTCCGGCAAGGCATCCGATGAGGCGCTGGAGCTTTTCCACGCCGCGCCCGGTGGCGTGCGCACCACCGAGCCCTTCTCCACGAACAACCGCTGGTCCGCGCTCGATACCGACGCCGAGGGCGGCTGCATCCGCGACAAGGCGCACGCCTACACGGTCGAGGGCGGCCTGGTTGTCCTGCGCGGCAATATCGCCCCCGACGGCGCGATCCTGAAGACCGCTGGCATCGATGAGGAGCTGTTCTCCTTCCAAGGCCCGGCCGTCGTGGTCGAATCCCAGGAGGAGGCGGTTTCGGCGATCCTCGGTAAGAAGATCAAGCCGGGCGATGTGATCGTGGTCCGCTACGAGGGGCCCAAGGGCGGGCCGGGCATGCAGGAAATGTTGCACCCCACCGCATTTCTGAAGGGTGCGGGACTCGGCAAGGTGTGCGCGCTGATCACCGACGGCCGCTTCTCCGGCGGGACCTCCGGTCTGTCGATCGGTCACATGTCGCCCGAGGCCGCGGCGGGCGGTGCCGTCGGACTCATCGAAGACGGCGATCAGATCCGCATCGACGTCCAAACCCGAACCCTCGAGGTGCTGGTCGACGAAGCGATCCTGGCCGAGCGCCGCGCGAAAATGGATGCCTCCGAACGGCCTTGGCAGCCGGTCGACCGCATCCGCCCGGTCACCACGGCGCTGCGCGCCTATGCCGCACTCGCCACCTCCGCCGACAAGGGTGCCGTTCGCCAGGTGCCATAGTCCCGTCACGAAAGCGAACGGCGTCCCTCGTGGCAGCAGTAGACCGTCGGGCAGAAACGTGGCATCCCTTGCACCCCAACAAATATCGCCCAGAAACGAACGGCGCCCTTCGATACCGAAGGGCGCCGGTTGTGTGGACGGGTTACTTGAAGGGGCCGATGCCCGTCAGCGGGTTGCCGCCGTGCAGCCAGTACCAGGTGCCGATGGCGGCGGCCACGGCCAGGACGAGGACTACGAAGGAACCGTAGGCGGGGCGGGTGGCCCAGCCGCGGTTGCGGTCGAAGGACAGGCGGCCGGGTCCGGTCAGCAGCAGGACGACCGCGGTGCCCGCGAGGATGGACTCCAGTTCCACACCACTCTTGACCGAGGACTTGTACTGGAAGCCGGGGATCATGCCCTGCTTCCACAGCCACGCGTCGATGATCACCGCGAGCACCGCACCCGCGGCGAGCGGAGTGGCCAGACCGAGGACAAGCAATCCGCCGCCACCGACTTCGCCGGCGATCACCAGGATGGTCGAGAGGGTCGCGTGGTCCCAGCCACCCGCGGCCATCATGTCGCGGGTGTTGTCCAGCCCCTGGCCGTTGAACCAGGTGGTGAGCTTCTGCAGGCCGTGATAGATGAAGGTGCCGCCGACGACGAGGCGCAGCACGAACAGTCCGAGGTCGAGGGTGCCGCGGCGGGCGTCGCCATTGCGTCGGCGCAGCGGGCGGCTCGGCTCGCCGCCGGACGCGTTCGCGGCGGGCGGGATGCTGGCGTAGGAATAGGACGCGGCTTCGTTCGCCCTGGTCTGTTCACCGACTGAAGGGATCTCCGGATCGAGCCCGAGTTCCTCCTCGGTGCGCGGCACATCCTTGGTCAGTTCGGGGCCACGCGAGGTGGTATCGGAGGACAGTCTGGGCAGCACGCCGGTGGGTGAATCGTAGGGACTGCTCACGCCACGACCGGTGGACGACACCGCCGACTGCTCATCCGTGGGCGTTGCCGCACCCTCGGTTTTGGGCACGGATGTGTCTTTGGGCTCTTCGGTCACGGTCGATACCCTATGCGGCCTTGCGCCCGCGTGGGCGGTCTCGACGCGACGGCGTGTCCGTTTATCGACCCGGAGCGGCACATCGGCCGCGGTTTCCGTAACGTCTGAACCATGAGTTTGGTTGTCGCGGGGCGTATCGCCCTGAGCCTGGCGCTCGGCTCCGTCCTGCTGGTCGGCTGCGCCCGATTCGACGATTCCGCCTCCAGCCCGTTCACACCCGAACCGACCTTCAACCCCGCCGAACCCAAATCGCCGCAGCAGAGCCCCTCGCAGCGCCCGCGCCCGACCGGCCCGTGCATCGATCCGGATCCGAATGTGATCACAACCTGCCTGGATTCCACCGCGGGCATCATCTCGCTCGGCGAGGATGCGCTGGTCACCGAGCGACGCACCGGACGCATCTACAAGACCGTCGCGGTGGATCCGAGCGATCCGCAGTCGCCGCCGATTCTGGTCGGCCAGGTCGATGTGGACGGCTCCGGGGACGGCGGCATCTCCGATATCGCCCTCTCGCCGACCTACCGCGAGGACGGACTCATATACGCCTACATCACCACCGCATCCGACAACCGGGTGGTGCGCATCGCGGAGAACGGGCCGCCGAAGACCATCCTCACCGGAATTCCGAAGGGGTCGGTCGGCAATCACGGTGCGCTGGAATTCATTTCGCCGACCGAACTGTTGGTGCTGACCGGCGATGCGGGCAATCCGGGTCTGGCAAGTGCGCCGTCGTCGCTGGCAGGCAAGGTGTTGCGGATCAATTCGCCGTCGCCGGGAGCCAATGCGGAGGTCGTGGCATCGGGCCTCGGCACGGCGGGCGATCTGTGCGACGACGGTAAGGACAGCGTATGGATCACCGATCGCACCCCGACCGAGGATCGGCTGCAACGCTTGGGCCGGGACGGATCGATCACCACCGCGTGGACTTGGCCGGATAGGCCCGGCGTGGGTGGCTGCGCGGCCGGACCCGATGTGGTGGCGATCGCGATGTCGGGGGCGAAGGCGCTGGCGATCGCGAATCCGGATGCGAACACCCACGCGATCACCGCGGCGCCGACGTTCACCGTGCAGGACAAATACGGCAGGCTCGGCGGTGCGGCGGCCGGTGCGGACGGCACCATCTGGGCGGCCACCGTCAACAATGACGATAATCACGGGCCGTTCGACGATCGGGTGATCAAGATCCCGCCGCCGTCGCAGGGCACCGGGCCGGACTAACCGCGCCGACAGCAAAAGTGGGCGGGTCCTCAGGGACCCGCCCACTTCACATTGGCTTCGGCAGGAAACCGCCGGTGCGGACCGAACTCAGGCGCAGGCCTCGAGCACGAGTTCGCGCACGCGAGCCGCATCGGCTTGGCCGCGCGTCGCCTTCATGACGTCACCGACGATCTTGCCCGCGGCCTGCACCTTGCCCGAGCGGATCTTCTCGGCGATATCGGGATTGGCCTCGAGTGCCTTCTGCACCTCCGCCTGCAGCGCGGTCTCGTCGCTGACCATGCCGAGGCCCTTGGTCTCGACGATCTTCGCCGGATCACCCTCGCCCGCGAGCACGAGGTCGACGACCTGCTTGGCGACCTTGTTGTTCACCGTCTTCGATTCGACGAGCTTGATCACCTCGGCCACCTGGGCGGGCGTGATCGGCAATTCCTCCAGGGAAACCTCACGCTCCTTGGCCTTTTCGGTGAGGTAGGCGACCCACCACGAACGGGCCTCGTTGGCCGGAGCGCCCGCATCGACGGTCGCGATGATCAGGTCCAGCGCGCCCGCGTTCACCAGGTCGCGCATGACCTCGTCGGACAATCCCCAGTCGGACTGGATGCGCGCGCGGCGCAGCCACGGGTACTCCGGGATGGTGCCGCGCAGCTGCTCTACCCAATCCTCTGCGGGCGCAACGGGTTCCAGGTCCGGCTCGGGGAAGTAGCGGTAGTCCTCGGCGGTCTCCTTGCGGCGACCGGGCGAGGTGGTGCCGTCGCTCTCGTGGAAGTGCCTGGTCTCCTGCACGATCGAACCGCCGTCGGCGAGAATGGCGGCCTGACGGCGCATTTCGAAGCGAACCGCGACCTCGACGCTCTTGAGCGAGTTGACGTTCTTGGTCTCGGTGCGGGTGCCGAATTCCGTCGCGCCGATGGACATCAGCGAAACGTTGGCATCGCAACGCAACGAGCCCTGCTCCATTTTGACGTCGGAGACCTGCAGCGACTTCAGGACCTCACGCAACGCGGTCACGTAGGCGCGCGCCACTTCCGGTGCTCGCTCCCCTGCACCGGTGATCGGCTTGGTGACGATCTCGATGAGCGGCACGCCGGCCCGGTTGTAGTCGAGCAGCGAGTGACTCGCACCGTGGATGCGGCCGGTCGAGCCGCCGATGTGGGTGGACTTGCCGGTGTCCTCCTCCATATGCGCGCGCTCGATCTCGACACGGAAAGTACTGCCATCGTCGAGAACCACGTCGAGGTGACCGTTGGTGGCGATCGGCTCGTCGTATTGGCTGATCTGGTAGTTCTTCGGCTGGTCCGGGTAGAAGTAGTTCTTGCGCGCGAACCTGCCCCACGGGGTGATCGCGCAATTCAGGGCCAGCCCGATCCGGATCGCCGACGCCACGGCCTGCTCGTTCACCACCGGCAGCGAGCCGGGCAGACCGAGGCACACCGGGCACACCTGGGTGTTCGGCTCCGCACCGAACTCGGTCGGACAACCGCAGAACATCTTGGTCGCGGTGTTCAGCTCGACGTGAACCTCCATGCCGAGCACCGGCTCGAACCGGTTGATGACATCGGCATAATCCATCAAGTCGACGGTGGGTGCACTCATAGCGCTCAGTCTATTGACCCGCCCGACGCCCTCGCCAAGCGACCGCACCCGCCGACCGCCGTGTCTCGCCGGGAGCGTCCGGCTGTGCTGTCGCATAGCCAGTGCCGACCTCGCCAGCTGTGCGGCACCGGGGCAGCGGGGCGGTTCGGCTAGCGGGGTCGAGTGTGTTGGGCGAGCCAGGTGGTGGTGTAGGTGAGGACGTCGGGGGCGATGGTGGTTTCGATGCCGGTGTATTCGCTGGGCAGGCCGGAGTTGGCCGGTTGCATGAGGTGATTGAGGTCGGGGAAGACGTGGACGGTGACGTCGGGATCGGCGGCCAGGCGGTCGCGCATCGGTTGTTCGTTCTGGGTGGCGAGGACCTGCATGTCCTTGGTGCCGAAGAAGGCCAGGACCGGGATGCGCAGGGCGGAGAGCGCGGGGGCCGGATCGTAGGTGATGAAGGACGCCATGTAGGTGGTGTTGTAGGCGTCGAGGGTTTCGGCGGAGGCGTGCTGGCCCGGCGGTAGGGATTCGTTGTGGCGGTAGGCGAGGTCCTTGGCGGCGGCCAGGTCACCGGCGCGGATCAGGTTGGTCCACTCGGTGATGTAGGTGACCTGATCATCGATTCGGGACTGCGTTGCGCCTGCCGCGCTGAGCAGTGCGCGGTTCTGCTCGATCAGCACCTCCCACCCGGGTACCGAGGGGCCGGCCATCAGGATCGCGAAGGCGACGCCGCTGTCCGGGCGGGATGCCACCAGGGGTGCGAGATAGCCGCCCTCGCTGTGGCCGAACAGCCCGACGCGGGCCGGGTCGATATCCGGGCGGGCGCGTAGGAAGCGCACGCCGGCGGCGGCATCCGCGGCGAGATCGTTGTACGTTGCGTCGTCGAGTTTGCCGCTGGTACCGCCGACGCCGCGGTCATCGGTGCGCAGTACGGCATAACCCGCCCGGGTGTAGGTGTCGGCCAGCAGCAGGAAAGGCTTGTGGCCCATGAGTTCTTCGTTGCGATCCTGGGGGCCGCTGCCGGAGATCATCAGGATTGCCGGGAAGGGGCCGTTGCCCTCGGGCAGGGTCAGTGTGCCCGCGATGGTGATATCGCCGTTGCGGTAGGTGACGTCTTCGGAGCGGTAGGGGTACGGCGGTTTCGGCTCCTGTGGATGCGCGGACGTCCCGATCTTGCCGGGCTCGAGCGTCAACGGCAGGCTCTGGCCCGCTTGCCGGAACTCGCCGCTGATCCGGTTGGCGTCCTTGTCGAGTTTGCCATTGAACGACGGATCGCCCTGAATGTTCGGAATCGCGAACGCCACCCGATCCGGTTCGGCGGAAACATCTTTCAGAGCCGCGCCGTTCACCCCCTGCGACGGGATGTCGATGGTGGCGCTGCCGTTGTCAGCGAAACTCACCCCCACCGCCAACGGCGCTCCGGGCACCTCGATGGACCCGTGCCAATCCCCGGTCAACGACCGGGTCCGGTCCTTATCCGATGACGAACACCCCGCCACCAACGCAACAATCAGGACCAGAACCGAGACGAGCCATCGCCCAGTGCGCATTCCGCAACACTACCGATCCGCGCGGACATATCGAACGAACTCTCCCACACGGCGTCCCGGTCTCGGATCAAGATCAGGTGGAACTGGTGGCCGAGGCCTCTCGGAGCGGATACCGCCATCAATTCCACTTGATCTTGATCGCGTGGTGGTTTCCAGTTGCGCTCGGCAATCGTTCGGATCGCCGGTGATTCGGCAGAGTGCACCATCCGATCGAATACCGATCGGCTTCCGGCATCCAGGCCGGCGGGCGGAGGTTCAGGCCCCGCGGGCGTATCGGACTGCGGCGGCGATCGCGTCCATGTCGAGTTCGAGAGTGGGGTCCTCTTCTTGTGCCTCTTGGAATTCCAACATTGCGTCCGACACGCTGCCGCGGCGTGCGATGGCGAGGAGTTCACGGCGGACGTAGGCGCCGAGCGGGAGTTCGGCGGCACGGGCACGGCGACCGAACATGCCGAGGGCGTCGGCGGGCAGATCGTAGACCTGGATGAGGGTTACCGCATCGGAGTCGAATTGCGGGGTCAGATCGCGGCCCTGGGCTTCCAGGAATTCCACGATCGTGTCCACGGAAGTTCGCCGACGCGCCATCGCGATCAGTTCCTGACGGACCTGAGCCTCGATCGATATGCCCGCGATGCGAGCACGGCGGCGGAATACGGCGACAGCATCGGTGGGCAGGTCGGATACCTGGAGTTGAGCCACGACGACCAGAGTAGCTGTGCGACAAGGAATTCGGCAGGTCTCGATTGTGCAACAACCGCTGGAATCAGCCGAAAAATGCCTCGGCTTCGCGGTAGCGCTCGGTGGGCACCCGCTTGAGCTGCTTGGTGGCCTCGGACAACGGAACCAGATCGATGGAAGTGCCGTGCAGAGCAACCATTTGGCCGAATTGTCCGGCATGTACGGCTTCGGCGGCATGCAGACCGAAGCGTGTCGCCAGCACCCGGTCGTACGGGGTCGGGCTACCGCCACGTTGGACATGACCGAGCACGGTGGTGCGGACCTCTTTGCCGATGCGGCGTTCGATCTCGGTGCCCAACTGCTGGGCGACACCGGTGAACCGTTCGTGGCCGAATTCGTCGATGCCGCCCTCGAGCAGAGCGAATCCCGAATCCGGAGCCGGATGCGCGCCCTCGGCCACCACGCAGATGAAGTGCTTATCGCCGCGCTGGAAGCGGCGCTTGATCATCGAGCACACCTCGTCCACGTCGAAAGGGACCTCGGGAACCAACGTGAGGTGCGCGCCCGCCGCCACGCCCGAGTTGATCGCGATCCAGCCCGCGTGGCGGCCCATCACCTCGACCAGCATGACGCGCTGATGCGATTCCGCGGTGGTGTGCAGCCGGTCGATGGCCTCGGAGGCAATGGACAGCGCGGTGTCGTGGCCGAAAGTGACGTCGGTGCAGTCGATGTCGTTATCGATGGTCTTCGGGACGCCGACCACCGGGACGCCCTCGTCGGACAGCCAACTCGCGGCGGAGAGCGTGCCCTCGCCGCCGATCGGGATCAGCGCCTCGATCCCGTTGTCGTCGAGGGTGCGTTTGATCTGGTCCAGTCCGGCACGCAGTTTGTCGGGATTGGTGCGAGCGGTGCCGAGCATCGTGCCGCCCTTGGTGAGCAGGCGGTCGGTGCGATCGTCGTTCTGAATGGTGATCTTTCGGTCTTCGAGTAGCCCGCGCCAACCGTCCTGGAATCCGATGATCGCGTCCCCGTAGCGTCCGTTCGCTGTGCGAACGACGGCACGGATGACCGCGTTCAGTCCTGGACAGTCGCCGCCTCCGGTCAACACTCCGATGCGCATGGCGCATATCTTGCACCGCTTTGCGCGATCGCGCGGTCGCACCCCCGTGAACACCGGGTAACGGCTACGACTCAATACACATAGACGATGGCGTTCTCGCCGCCGCTACAGGTTGCGAATTGATCACCGGCCGTGCAATTCATCTTGTAATCCCGATTGTTGATCGGGCTGTGCGCCATGACCGATCGATCGGTAATAGTGCTGTCATCACCGTTCGCGTACGCCTTGCGCACCTCCTCGGCGAAGGCGCAACTGGTGACGGTGGTGCCGATCGCGGACGAGGTGAAACGGCCGAGCGCCGGATACAACTGGGCGCACGGTTTCGCACCGGCTGGCAGGTGTGCGGGCATGGTCGTGGTCGTCGGTTGGCCGGAATCTTGGCTTGCGTTGTGCACCTGCCAGCCGATAATCCCCCCGATCGCCAGGATTACCAGCACCGCGCAGATCCAGACGATGCGCATCGATCGACGCGCAGGAATGGGTGTCGGATCCGGTGGATACGGTGCGTCGGATCGGGGCATCGGCATGCCGATGGTTCTCGACAGTGCCTCGGTGGTCGCGTCATCCGGTGGGATATCGCTACGCATCGGATCCGATGAGTGCCTGGGCACGAACGTCGGCTCGAGTCCGGTGATCCGCTGCGGTCCGCTGATGGAGTGTGGCCCGATATGCGATTGAGGTCTGTTCGATTGTTGCGAACCGCTCCCTTGCGGCTGGCCGCCCGTCCGTTGCGGACCGCCCGCCGACCGCGGACCAGCTGACTGTTGCGCCTCACCTACCTGCGGCGAACCACCCGACTGCTGCGAACCGCCCGCTCGAGGCAGCCCGCCCGCCGACCGCGGACCAGCTGGCTGTTGCGCCTCACCTACCTGCGGCGAACCACCTGCCTGCTGCGGTCCACCCGACTGCTGCGATCCGCCCGACTGCTGCGAACCGCCCGCCCGAGGCAGCCCGCCCGCCGACCGCGGACCAGCTGGCTGTTGCGCCTCACCTACCTGCGGCGAACCACCCGCCTGCTGCGGACCCAGTTGCGGCGACCCGCCTGCCTGCCGCACACCACCAGCTGACTGCGATCCGCCCGACTGCTGCGGACCGCCTGCTGATTGCGACCCGGCTGACTGCTGTGGCCAGTTCGGCGACTGCCGATCGATCGTCGATTCCGGTCCGAAGGTCGGGAAGATGATGGTCGCTGGGGCGGGTTGTGGGTTGGAGATCTGGGCGGTGGGCAAGTCCGAGTTCGGCACGGACGATGTGCCCGATACCGCGGCTCTGGCCGCCGAGGCGAGCGCGCGGGCAGTTGGGTAGCGGTCGGCGGGTTCCTTCGCCATGCCGCGGGAAATGACCTCGTCCAGTGCGCCGGGCAATCCGGCTCGTTTGGTGGTCGGGCGGGGTGGTGGTGTCGAAAGGTGGGCTCGGATGAGCGAACTCATGCCGTCGGCAGGAAAAGGTTGTGCACCGGTGAGGCATTCGAACAGCACGCATGCCAGGGAGTAGACGTCGGCGGTGCCGCCGATCGGTGCGGTGTCGAATCGTTCCGGCGCGATGTAGCTGTAGGAGCCGATGGCTTGGCCCGTCGCGGTGACGCTGGGGTCGCGCTCGGAGCGGGCGATGCCGAAGTCGGCGAGGTACGCGAAATCCGAAGGGGTGACCAGGATATTGGCGGGTTTGACGTCGCGATGCACCAAACCCTCGGCATGCGCGGCATCGAGGGCCGCCGCGACCTGTTCGATGATGCCGACCGCACGGCTGGGGCTCAGTGGCCCCTTGTCGCGCAGCACCGAGCGCAGATCGCTGCCCCGGACCAGCCGCATATCGATATAGAGCACACCGTCGATCTCGCCCCAGTCGTGAATCGGGATGACGTGCGGTTCGGCCAGCCGCGCGGCCACCCGGGATTCGTGCCGGAATCGCTGCTGGAACCGCGGATCGTCGGCCAGCGCCATGGGCAGCAGTTTGACCGCGACCACCCGATCCTTGACCGTGTCGTACGCCTCGTAGACCTCCCCCATCCCGCCGCGGCCCAACAGTGCACGCAATTCGTAGGGTCCGAATCGCGTACCGACCCGCGACTGCGTTTCGTCCACCCCGTTACCTCCACCTCGCCGAACCGCGCCACGGTCGTGGTCCTGCGATCTCACCCGTTAGTCGGGATTCTCGGGTGCCACCGTTACCCGGTCAAGTGTGCGCGCCCACGGGGCCGCCGCGCGAACCCGTGGGCGCCGACTCGACCGCGATCAGGAACAGCTGCCGCCGGAGAATTCGTCGAGGTGCTGGGAGATCACGGTGGCGAGCCGGTCCAGGATGTTCGTTCCCTCGGAGAGGCTGCCCGAATCGGGCTGGATGGCAATGGCGACCGCGATCTGACCGCCCGGTCCCTGGATCAGACCGAATTGGCGGACCAGATAGGAGCCGGAGGTGTCGGGCCCCCAACCGCCTTTGAATTCCGCGCCCTTGAGTTCGCCGAGGCCCCAACGCTGACTCGACGTGATCTGTTCCATCAGATCGATCACGTCCGAACTCTGCGGTAGGCATGGCAGCCGGGAGGCGAACCGAACCTGTTCGGTGAGCGCCCAATCCGCCTGTCCGAATGCGGAGGCATCGGAGCGCGTCTTGGTGGCAGGCACCGTGGTCTTGGTATCGCCGCCCTCGCGCAGCACTGCCTCGACCGCCTTGGCCGCCTCCTGGCCGGTGCCGAGCGACTGCCAGAGGGTATCGGCCGCGGCGTTGTCGGACTGGGTGATCGCCGCCGTCGCCGCGTAGCTCGAGCTCGTCGAACTCTTGCGCTGCGAAGCGATGACCAGCGGTACCTTCATCGTCGACCAGGCGGGTCCGGTGGTCCAGTCGCCGAAGGTCACCATCTTCTGGCCGCCGACCGGCATGATCGCCATGCCCAGCTTGCCGTGCACACTCAACTGCAGTTCCTGGAAACCGGCGGCCAGTGTGCCCGGCACAGTGACGGATAGGTGCTGCTGATCGGTGTGCGCGGCGGCCGCGGTGATGCTGGGCTCCGCAGAGTACCTGTCGGCGTCCGTGCCGCATCCGGCCACCATGAGGAGTCCGGTCAGCGCGGTAACGCCGACCGCTTTTCGCAGGCGCCGGGATAGCTCAAAATACATACTTCGACACATTCTCGTTTCGAACTCCCCCGCGTTTCGATGTCAACACGGCGTCCCGACACCGTACTTGGCATCGACACCGACCGCCCACCGCAACCGCGCCAACGCCGCCGAACCCCGAACAGCGACAATGGCTTACAGCGTGGTCAACCGGCATGTACACCGTAATGCGTCCGCTTTGCGCCACTGGTTGTCCATGACCGCGCGCTGCCGCCCTCATCCGCGAACTCCTTGTGTTCATCGCCTCGCAACGTACTCGACAATTCCGACACAGCCCACTTTTCCTGGTACCGGGGGTACTGCGCGCCTCGACGGGACGGGCGTGTCACCCTGGCGCAGGGGCTCGAATGCGGCGCAGGATAGTTCGATGGAGCTGACTTCGGTACACATCGATAAGCCGGACGATCTCAACGTCATCATCGGGCAGGCCCACTTCATAAAGGCGGTCGAGGATCTGCACGAGGCACTGGTCGGGATCAGTCCGCATCTGCGTTTCGGGTTGGCATTCTGTGAGGCGTCCGGGCCGCGGCTGATCCGGACCTCCGGCAACGACGACTATCTGACCGAGCTCGCGACCAAGAATGCCGTCGCGGTCGGCGCGGGACATTCGTTCATCGTGTTCCTGCGCGAGGGCTATCCGGTCAATGTGCTCAATGCGGTACGGCAGGTCCCCGAAGTCTGTGGAATATTCTGCGCCACCGCAAATCCGGTCGAGATATTGATTGCCGAGACCGAATCGGGACGCGGAATTATCGGAGTCGTCGACGGGGGCGCGCCACTCGGCGTCGAAGGCCCCACCGACAAAGAGGCCCGCAAACAACTACTGCGCCAAATCGGCTACAAACTCTAAATCCCCGCCGCCGCAACCGAACCTTCCACCCTCGACTACCGCAAGCTCAGTCCTAGGATCTGGACACCCGATCACCATGTATTGGCGGCGGCAAATCTCGAGAGTTCCCCGCCGCCAATACATTCTCGGCTAATTGTCGCGGAGGACGCAGCGGGTGCGGGTGTAGATGGTTGGCATGCATTCGTTGCAGTGGATGCAGGATGATCGGGTGTTCTGGTCGGCTTGGATGCGGAGGAGGAGGTCTGGTTCGCGCAGTAGGGCGCGGCCCATGGCGACGAATTCGAAACCCTCGGCCATTGCTGTGTGCATTGTGTCGAGGTCGGTGATGCCACCCAAGAGAATCAATGGCATTGATAGTTCTCTGCGGAATTGACGGGCGCGTTCGAGCAGGTAGGCATCGCGGTATGGGTACTCGCGGAGGAAGCGGCGGCCCATCAGGCGGAAGCCCCAGCGTGCCGGGGCAGGAAGAACTTTCGCGAATTCCTTGCGTGGTGCGTCGCCGTGGAACAGGAGCATCGGATTGAGCAGGGAGCTGCCCGCGGTGAGTTCCAAGGCATCCAGTGCGCCGTCCGATTCCAGCCAGGCGGCCACCTGCAACGACTCCGGGAGCGAAAGGCCGCCGCGCACACCGTCTTCCATATTCAGCTTCGCGGTGACAGCCAAGCGGTCACCGACGGCTTCGCGCACCGCTACCGCGACCTCGCGGGCGAGCCGGGCGCGGTTGGCCGGGGAGCCACCGTAACGATCCTTGCGCCGGTTCAGTAGCGGGCTCAGGAACGAACTCACCAAATAGTTGTGGCCGAAGTGGATTTCGACCGCATCGAAACCCGACTGCTCGGCGAGCCGGGCGGCATTCGCGTAATCGGCTATGACCGCGGCGATTTCGGACGCGTCCGGAACGCGCATGAAGCGCATACCGAGTGGGCTGAACATTCGGCTCGGCGCCAGTGCGGGTGCGCGATTGGATGCGGCATTGGCCACCGGTCCCGCATGACCGATCTGGGCGCTGACGGCAGCGCCTTCGGCGTGCACGGCGTCGGTGAGTTTGCGCAGTCCCGCAACGGCTTCCGGGCGCATCCAGATCTGGTGTCGGTCGGTGCGGCCGCCCGGCGATATCGCACAGTAGGCGACCGTGGTCATACCCACTCCGCCGGCGGCGATTTCGCGATGGAAGTCGATCAGTTCGTCGGTGACCAGCGCGTCCGGTGTTCGTCCCTCGAAGGTCGCGGCCTTGATCACCCTGTTGCGCAATGTGATCGGGCCGAGTGTGGTCGGTGCGAATACTTCGTTCATCATTTCTCTCCTGGCGTGGTCAGTCCGGCGACCACGAAATCCCGCAGTGTGCGGACCGCCTCGTCCGACAGCTCCTGCTCCCCGGTGCCGACACCGGCGAACCGCACGATGATCAGGTCGAACGCCAATCCCCAGCGCCGCCGACTCTCACGTTCGCTCAGCTCCGGCAGCAAGCCGACCCAGGTGTCCATGCGGAACCAGTGCCGACGCCACATCGTCGGGTGCCGCCCGAGGACGAATTGAGCCAACAGCCGCAGGTGCAGCCGCCCGACGGGATCGGCCGCCAATCCGGTGAACGGCTCGATCACCGCATCCACCAGTGCCGCCACCGAACCGTGCGCGGCCGTCACCTCGGCCAGCTGTTCGGCCCACAATGAGCCGAGCCGATCCTCCAGCAATGCCGTGACCAGCGTTTCTTTCGAGCCGAAGTGATAGTGCACCGCGGCGGGATTGGCCCCGGCCGCCGCACAGATCGCCCGCACCGAGACATCGTCGTACCGCTCGGTGAGCAAGAGTCGCTCGGCCGCCAGCAATAGCCGCTCGCGGGTGCCCGCCGCGGCCGCCTGTTCCACCATGTCTGCAGTCAACCACGTTCCAATCATCGATTCAATCATTGATTGAATCGATGATTGCCGACCGCGGGAGGCCTAGCATAGGAGCTACCCCTAGAGCTCCACGCGAGGAGAAGTGACCAGCTCAGGATGGGAGCATGATGAGCCAGCACGTCACCTACCGGAGAATCTATGAAGCGCCGATTCCGTCGGACGGCACCCGCGTGCTCGTCGATCGGGTCTGGCCGCGCGGGATCCGCAAGGAAGACGCGCACCTGGACGAGTGGATGCGCGACATCGCGCCGTCCACCGAACTGCGCAAGTGGTACGGGCACCAACCCGAGCGCTTCGCCGAATTCCGTCGCCGATATCTAGCGGAACTGCGCGATACCCAGCACCGTGCGGCCGTCACGCAGCTGCGCGAGATCGCCCGCGAACATTCGGTGACGCTATTGACCGCCACCCGCGACGTCGACCACAGCCAGGCCGCCGTCCTCGCGAACTTGATTGCGGCAGAAGACGATTCGCCGAACTGATGCGTCGGCACCCAGCCCCGCATCCAGATTGCTTGCTGCGCTATCCGACTCCGGTAGCTCGCCGAGCATAGTGATATGGCGGTCGAATTCGATGTCGGCGACCACCATTCGACTACGTTCGACGAAACCTCGGGCCCGATCAGCGATGCGGCACTAACCGGCGTTACGGGCGGTGCCGCGGTGAGCGGGAACGGTGGTGGGATCCTCCGGCCACGCGTGCTTGGGGTAGCGACCGCGCAGGTCGCTGCGGACCTGCGTCCAGCCGGTGCGCCAGAACGACGCCAGATCCGCAGTGATCGCGACCGGGCGCTGGGCGGGCGAGAGCAGGTGCAGCACGATCGGGATTCGCCCATCGGCCAGCGACGGTGTCTGCGTCCAGCCGAAGACCTCCTGCACCTTGACCGCGAGCACCGGCGGGTCGGTGGAGTAATCGAGACGGACGCGACTGCCGGAGGGTACTGGCAGGCGTTCCGGCGCGAGTTCGTCCATGCGCGCGGCATCGGGCCACGGCAGCAGGCGGCGCAATGCCTGTCCCGCATCGATGCGTTCGAGGTCGGCGCGGCGCCGCGCCGTCGCGAGTTCGGGGCCGAGCCAGGCGTCGGCATCGGCCAGCAGTGATTCGTCGTCGACCGGCGGCCAGGGGGCACCGAGCGTGCGGTGCAGAAAGTCGAGGCGCTGACGCAGGGCGACCGCATCGGAATCCCAGTGCAGCAGAGCGAGTCCGGTCGAGTTCAGGCCGCGTCGCACTGCCGCGCCGAGCAATCGGCGATCGGGATCACGAATCTGACGCTCCGACAATATGATCGCGCCCAATCGTTCGACCCGCCGGGCAACCACCGCACCGTCGACCCAATCCACCTCGTCCGCAGTCTCCAGCAGGCTCGGTGCCGCACGGCGAGCGAGCCTTTCGTCGGCGACCGCGGCCGACCGGATGCGCCCGTCGGAACGTCCCGGATCGCGTGTCGCCACCGCGACCGCCAGCCATTCCGCATCACCCAATCCCGAACCCGGTGGCAGGGTCACCGCCGTGCCACCCGCCATCAGATAGCTCGCCGAGCCAGGACCACGTCGCCGTGCCAGGCGCTCCGGATGTGCCAGTGCGACAACGAAAGCCGGATCGTCGTCGCCATCCGTCGCGTCGACCAACCGGGACAGCCGCTCGACCTCCCGCCGCCAGCGCGGCGGCCGCTCACGCCGCAACGCGCGCAGACCGGTCACGAGATCGACGCCGGACACGAAGGTGTCATCGTCGAGGACCGCGACAACTTCCGCGGCCGCCCGGGTCCCGACCTCGGCGGCACCGTCGAGCAGCGCTCGTGCCAATCGGGGATGCAGTCCGACTCGCGCCATATGTCGGCCGCGCTCAGTGACCTCGCCCGCTCCGGTCACGGCTCCCAACGCGCGCAACACATCTCGGCCGGCGGACAATCCGCCCGGCGGCGGTGCATCCCACCACGCGAGGCCATGACCATCGGGGGTGCCCCAACACGCGAGCTCCAATGCGAGACGCGTCAGATCCGCCGTGCGAATTTCCGGCTCCGGATAGGCAGGCAAGGTGCCGTTCTCGTACTCCGGCCAGCAGCGCCATACCTTTCCCGGAGCCTCGCGTCCCGCGCGCCCAGCCCGTTGCTCGGCGACGGCGGCCGAAACGCGAACTGTCGCAAGGCCGGACAACCCACGTGCTCGATCGATGCGCGGCACCCGAGCCAGACCAGAATCCACCACGGCGCGTACCCCCGGCACCGTCAGACTCGATTCGGCCACCGCGGTGGACAACACGACGCGCCGCCGCGGGCCCGGCCGCAACGCGATATCCTGCCCGGCAGCGGAAAGCCTGCCGTGCAACGGAACCAAATCGACGTCTGCATCGGCCAAAAGATCCATGGTCCGCCGAATTTCGGCTGCTCCGGGCAGGAAGACCAGCACATCCCCGTCGCCCCCGGCCAGCGCCGCCCGCGTGGCGCGGGCCACCTGCGCTTCGCCGCGTTCCCGCGGCAACGACGGAACATAGGTCGTCTCCACCGGATAGGCCCGACCCTGCACTTCCAGCACTGGCGCACTGCCCAGCAGCGCCGAAAGACGTTCGGCCGCAACCGTTGCCGAGGTAGCCAGCACCCGCAGATCCGGCCGCAACCCGGCCCGCGCATCCAGCAGCAACGCCAACAGCAGATCCGCGTCGAGATGCCGCTCATGACATTCGTCGAGGACAACGACATCCGCGCCCGCCAACTCGGGATCGCTCTGCAACCGCCGCACCAGCAACCCGGACGTGACAACCTCGATCCGGGTCCGGGCACCGACCCGTCGATCTCCCCGGACCGAATACCCGACCGTCTCCCCAACCGACTCACCCAACAGCGCGGCCATCCGCCCCGCCGCCGCTCGCGCCGCCAATCGGCGCGGCTCGGCCACCACCACCCGCCCGGTAGTCTCCAACGCCAGCGGCACCAATGTCGTCTTCCCGGTTCCCGGCGGCGCGACCAATACGGCGGTGCCCCGCTCGGTCAATGTCGCGACAATGCGGTCGAGCGCGCCACGCACGGGCAGATCGGGAAGCTCGGGCAGTTTCATTGCCAACCAGTCTGCAGCCCGGCACGAAGAAGCTGAAGCGCGCCCCACGGGCCGAGCCGCGCTGATATCGGCGCAGGACGAACCCGAATTCTCGGCGCGAGCACCCGCGCTGACGAGCACCCGCTGACCAAATACGCGCCTACAACGTGTTGGGCTGGGATTACGGTGCCCTCAGCATCCAGACGGCCAGCTGGTTCCCTTACCGACGCGCACACCCACCGCTCCGACGGCGCATTCTGCTCGAATTTCGCCGAAATGCCCTGTGCGACAACATTACCCGCGCGCACATAGGGGTTCGCTACGATAGAGATGTGCGGATCGGAGTAGGGCTCTCCACCGCGCCCGGAGCGTGGCAGGCAGGAGCGGAAGCCGCAGTGCACGCCCGCGATCAGATCGCGGGCGAGACGCCGTCGCTTGCTGTGTTGCTGGCATCACGTGCACATACCGACGAAGCCGCAGCCGTACTCGCCGGAGTCCACCAGACGGTCCAGGTGCCCGCACTCGTCGGATGCGTGGCGCAGGCGATCGTGGCCGGCCGCCGTGAGATCGAGGACGAGCCCGCGGTGGCGGTATGGCTGGCATCCGGATTGCCCGCCGCCGAGACATTCCAGCTCGACTTCGTCCGCACGGCGACCGGAGGGGTACTCGCGGGCTACCGCTTCGACAAGGCCGCACGCGACTTCCACCTGCTGCTGCCCGACCCGTTCTCGTTCCCCGCCGACATTCTGCTCGAGCACCTGAACACCGAGCTGCCCGGTACCACCGTGATGGGCGGGCTGGTGAGCGGCGCGCGCGGGCCGGGCGGCTGCAGGCTGTTCCGCGACCGCGATGTGGTGACCTCCGGTGCGGTCGGCGTGCGACTTCCCGGACTGCACAGTGTTCCCATCGTGTCGCAGGGCTGCCGACCGATCGGCTATCCGTACATCGTCACCGGCGCGCGTGGCGCGCTGATCACCGAATTGGGCGGGCGACCGCCGATCGTGCGGTTGCGCGAGATCGTCGAGGTAATGCCCCCCGACCAGCAGGAACTGGTGACACATGGGTTGCAGATCGGCATCGTGGTAGATGAGCATCTGGCAGTACCCGGACAGGGCGATTTCCTGATCCGTGGCCTCCTCGGTGCCGACCCGTCGAGCGGCGCGCTCGAGATCGGCGAGCTCGTCGAGGTCGGCACAACCGTGCAGTTCCAGGTCCGCGACGCGGTGGGGGCGGACGAGGATCTGCGTGCGGCCCTCGTCCGAGTGGGTTCGGATCTGCCAGGACACCCGGCGGGTGCGTTGCTGTTCACCTGCAACGGACGGGGGCGCCGGATGTTCGGGGTCGCGAACCACGACGCCGCCATGATCGAGGACCTGCTGGACGGCATACCGCTCGCGGGCATCTTCGCCGCGGGCGAGATCGGTCCCATCGCCGGCCGCAATGCGTTGCACGGATTCACGGCATCGATGGCGGTATTCGTCGAATGAGCGTCGACCTGCGGGTCTACGCCGAGCTGAACGATTTTCTGCGGCCCGACGAGCGATACACGGTGCTGCGTCGACCGTTTCGTCCGCATCAGAGCGTGAAGGACGTCATCGAGGCGGCCGGTATCCCGCACACCGAGGTCGACCTGGTTCTGGTCAACGGGCAACCCGTCACCTTCGGCCAGCGCCCCCGCGAAGGCGATCGGATCACCGCCTATCCCGTATTCGAGACCCTGGACATCGGCCGGGTTACCAGGGTGCGCCCACACCCACTGCGCGAGCCGCGCTTCGTCGCCGACGTCAATCTCGGCGGCCTCGCCAAGCTGATGCGGCTGATGGGGCTGGACGTGCACTGTCGATGGGACGCCGACGACGCCGTACTGGCCGAGCTGTCGGCGGCCGAGCACCGGATCCTGCTGACCCGCGACCGTGGACTGCTGAAGCGGCGCAACGTAACTCACGGCGTGTACATCAGATCGGACCAGCCGGTCGATCAGATCGTCGAGGTGATCCGACGATTGGATCTCGTCGAGCACTTGGCCCCGTTCACCCGCTGCCTGCGCTGTGGTGGCGCCGTCGTCGCGGTCGCCAAAGCCGAGGTCGAAGATCGGCTGCAACCGCTCACCCGCCGCCATTACGACACGTTCCGGAAGTGCCGCACGTGCGGACGGATCTACTGGGAGGGATCGCACCAGGCCCGGCTCAACGCGACCGTGCAGGCGATCCGCACCCGCCTGAACCGAACCGTTATGTGCCAGTAGACGTACCGAAATCAGTTCCGAGGCAAACTGTTTCAGCTCGGAATGGCCGATCTGCGCACGCTACCGAATTGACAAAGACGACCGAACTCGGCTTCCGAGCGCTACACCCACTGGGGCCGTGTCACGCGGTATGCGGCCGTTGCTGTCTGCACGAACGACCGTATCAAGGGGTACGTGACCGGTCACCACCGCACGAGCGATGAGCGAACGTCTCCAGGGCTACCCGAGCTCATCTTCCGACCGTTCTTCGAGCCTTTGCACGAGGGCCGAGGCGATGAGGGCCACGGCCCGATCATCGTCGTGGGCCAGTTGCCGCAGGGTATTCAGCGCGACGGTTCCCGGCATCTCGGCGAGTGCCTGGGTCAGTCGGATCCGCACCGCCGAGTCCGCTGTCTGTGCGGTGAGCTCGTCGACCAGCGCTCTCATGATCCGGTCTGCCCACTTCGCGTCCCGTGCCAACGCTCCCAGAAGCTCGGCCGCCTCGACATCGTTCGGTCCCTCGACCACCGTGCCGACAAGTTCCGGCACAGCCCGGGTCACGCCCCGTGCACCCAATGCGAGAGCAGCATGTCTACGGACCGTCGCGTCCGCGTCCCCGAGCGCGTCGGTGAGCACCGCGATCGCCGCGTCGCCCGGGAGCTCGGCGAGCGCCAGGACCGCGCGCCGCCGGACGTCCACATCCTCGGAGACCATGCCGGATGCCATGCTCGCCACACCGTCACCGCCGGCCCGTGCGAGGGCCCACCGCAGGGCCCCCGCGACGTTCGGATCGGATTCGGTGAGGACCGCCTCGGCCAGCAGCTCGGCAGGCACCGGCACGTCCTCGGCCGAGGCCAGGACGGCCTGCTGCCGCCGGGCGGCACTCTGCGAACCGAGTCCGTGCAGGAGCTCGACGATGCGCAAGACGTCTTGCCAGTCGGAGGGCTCGGCCGCATCGACCGTACGGAGCCGGTCGAGGAGTTCTCGCTCCCGGTTCAGTCTTTCCTCGGTCTTTCGGATGAGGTCGCCGACCAGTCCGGACGGGGTGAATCCGGGACCGCCGAGAGCGCGTCCGATCTGGCTCAGTGACAGGCCAAGGGACCGCAGCCCCTCCACATGGAAGATCCGCCGGATGTCTTCGGGAGAGTATTCGCGGTAGCCACCCACGGTGCGGCCGGTCGGTCGTACCAGCCCGAGCGAGTCGTAATGCCTGAGCATCCGGGCGCTCACCCCCGAGCGGCGCGCCACCTCACCGATCAGCACGCAGGTGTCTCCGCTCGGTCCGGACCGAGCGCGACGACCCGTCTGGCCACCTCGACGGCGAGGTCGAATCCGGCATCCGGGTCATGCAGGAGCCGCTGCGTAGCGCTCGCGTGCGCACGCACGATCGGGTCGTGACTTCCCAGTGCCTCCAGCAGGATCGGCTCGACCACGTCGCCGAGCGCGACGAGGGCACGGCTCAGACTCAGTCGTACCTCCCGGTCACCGCGACCGAATTGCGTGGCCAGCTCCGCGGCCAGCCCTTGCTTTTCGCCGTCGGGCACGAGAACGACAGCAGCGCGCCATGCACTCCGCGCGACCTCGTCGTCGGCATCGCGCAGCAATGACCGCGTGATTGCGGGCCATGCGTCCCTGTCCCCGATCTTGGACAGCGTATGCAGCGCTTGGCTGCGGGCCTGCGCGCGTTCGGAACGAAGTTCCGCGCGGAGTTTCGCAACCGTGATATCCGGCGGGAGACGGGTCAGCGCCCACGTGAGCATGTCGCGCACGAAGAAGTCCGGCTCGATCGCGCACCGTTCTAAGAGCGCATCGACGAACCCGGGCTCGGGATGCGTGCCGACTGCCAGAGCCGCCTCGAGCCGCGTCGACGAGTTCCCAGCCGCCAATGCGTCGAGCAGTCGCATGTCCTGTTTCCTGTGTGTCGAATTGATGTGGACCACCTCCGACTGCCAGTGAAGGCCTTCACACAATGACAATGTCAAGTTCACGGGCGAGACGAGCCGCGGGCGCACGTCGGTGCGTCAGCCGCCGGGCGCCTCGGAGGTGCGTTATCGTCGGCTTCCCAAGGGAGGAATCGTGGACATTACCCAACTGATCCTTGATGACCACCATGAGCAGCGGCGGCTGTTCGCGATCCTGGAGCAGATCGATCGCTCGGACACGGGGCCGCTTTCCGCCATCTGGGACAGGCTGGCCGCCTTCCTCGAGCTGCACGCGCAGGCCGAGGAGGAGATCTTCTATCCCGCCCTACTGCAGGCGGGTATCGCGGCCCGGCGCGCGGGCGGGGTCGAAGACGAGACACTCGACGCTATCCACGACCACAACCAGATCAGGGACGCGATCGCCGAAGTGGCGCACCATCAAGTCGGCACCGAAGACTGGTACGCGGCCGTCGCGGCAGCGAACACAGCCAACAGCGATCACATGGCCGAGGAAGAACGCGAGGGCCTCACCGACTTTCGCCGCCTGACCGGGCTGGCGCGCCGCCACCAGCTAGCCGTCGCGTTCGCCGCATACGAGGCGCGCAACTACGGCGGCGTTCGGCCCGTGGACAAGGATCCCGCCAGCTACGTCCGCGAAGCAGAGAAGAAGCTGCGGACCGCTCCGAGCGGGTCACTGAGTGTCGGCACCCTGAAACGGAACTAATCGAAAATTGACGGCGGTGTGACGATTGCCTACGGTCCAATCGTCAATTCTCACCGATCGCATTCGAAACCGTGCGGGGCAGGTGGCTGTCCGGGACTGCTCGCGCAACGTGCATTCGGTGGTGGCAACGCGGCGCACGATCAATGGGCAACCACGTCCTCGCCGAGAAATCCGCCCGACTGGTACCGCCACAGCTGCGCGTATGTTCCTCGCGCAGCGAGCAACTCCTCGTGTGTTCCCGCCTCGACGATGCGCCCGTGGTCGAGCACCACCAGCCGGTCCATTCCGGCCACAGTGCTCAGCCGGTGCGCGACGACCAGCGCCGTGCGCCCCCGCATCAACTCCCAAAGCGCTTGCTGCACGAGCAATTCGCTTTCCGAGTCGAGGGCGCTGGTGGCCTCGTCCAGGAGCAGGATGGGCGCGTCCCGGATGATGGCCCGAGCCAGCGCGACCCGCTGACGCTGGCCCCCGGACAGTTTCACGCCGCGCTCGCCGATGAGCGTTTCCATACCCTGCGGCAGCGCGTCCGCGAACTCGGTGACGTGCGCGGCCTTGGCGGCCCGCAGGATCTCCTCGTCCGTGGCGCTCGGACGTGCGAACCGGATGTTCTCGCTCAGGGTCCGGTGAAACATGGCCGGATCCTGTGGCACGTAGGCGATCAGACTGCGCAGATCCGCCTGCCGCAGCCGGGCTATATCCTGCCCGCCGATGCGGATGGTGCCGGATTGGATATCCATCAACCGCAGCAGTAGTTGGGTGATGGTGGTCTTGCCACCACCGGATCGTCCGACCAGACCTACTTTGGTGCCGCTCGGCACGTGCAGGTCCAATTCGTGGAACAGCTGCCGCGCGCCGCTATACGTGAAGTTCACTGTCTCGAACCGCACGTCGAAGCCCTTGGGCTGCAGTGGTTCCGGATGTTCGGTATCGAGCACCTTCGGTTCCTCCAGCAGCAGTTCGGTGAACTGCGCCGCCTCGGTGAGCACGGTCTCCAACCGCCGGTAGATCTGATTGAACCGGAACATGATCCCGGTGGCATTGAAGTAATAGGTGAATGCCACCACAATGGCCTCCACCCCCGCATTCCCGCCGCTGAGCCCCAACGCGATCAAGAGGCCGATCACATTGGTGAGCGCCACCAGAGGCGCCACCAGCGTATCTATTCGCAGGTTCGCGTAATCCCAGGAGCGCAACGACTTTCGCCGCGCCGAGGCCACCCGCCGCTGATGCTCGGCCGCCTCCTGTGGTTCGGCAGCGAAGGCACGCACCACCTGCATATTGGCCAGGCTGTCGGCCAGATGCCCGGAGACCAGCGCAATGGCGGCCTCCCGGTCGTCCACCAGCTTCTGGCGGCGCTGGATCAAGGGCAGGATGACCAGCGCGGTCACCACGATCATCGCCATCAGCACGGCCACCAGTACGGGGTTATAGCGCCACAACACAACCGAGGCGAACAGCAGCGGCACCAGCGCCGCCAGAATCTCGAAGGCAAGGGTGTCCACGAACTGCTCGAACCGAGCCGCGAAGCTGAGCGAACGCTTCGTCAGCGAACCTGCGAAGTTGTTGTGGAAGAACGTCGCGTCCTTGGCGAGCAGCTCGTCCATGGCAAACACATACAGGCGCTCGATGCCATAGGCGTCGACTCGGTTCAAGCAGTGAATCCCGATGCGCCACAGCAGTTCCGCGAGCAACAAGGTGCCGCCGAAGGCGAGGGTATACGAAGCCAGAGCCCCGAAACTCGTATCCCCGGTCACCGCGACCCGCCCGACCATCATGGCGACGATCAGCGGAGCGATGTACAGGTTGCAGATATTGCCGAGCGCCGGCCCGAGCAGCGCCGGAATCGTTGTGGCCTTGCGAGAGGCCATTTCCCGACCATAAAAACGCAGCACCAGCTTTACCGCCGTCGCGCGTGAACTCATGCTCCCCCGTCTCGAATCGAACGAGCGACACAGGTGAACAATGATCCCGCGTCCAGGCCGACTACGGCCAGCGAATATTCGCTGCGGTTGCTGTGTCAGTGGGCGGGACGGATGCAGGAACGGGTGTGGTCGAGCGTGCGCCTGTCCGTCATCAAAGGCAAGGGCGTAGCCGTAACCCCGGGGACAACCGTGGTTCATACGGGGTGTCAAGGATGTGCGGTGTGGCGGGAGCGAACGGACACGGCATGGCCGGCAGTATCGCCTGTGCTCTGGTGTCCGCGGTGCTGTTCGCCGTCGCTGCGGCATTGCAGCAGGACACCGTGCGGAAGGCGGCGACCGCGGAGCCGAGCGGCGTGCGCGTACTGGCGGTGGGTCCGCTTGCGCGCCGGATGCTGACCAGCCGGCGCTGGCTGATCGGCCAGGGCTTCAGCGTCGCAGGGTTCGGATGCCATGCGGTGGCGCTGCGGCTGGGCGCGTTGCCGATGGTGCAGGCATTGCTGGTGGTGCAGCTGCTGTTTGCGTTACCGCTGGCCGCGCGACAGCGCAAGCGCCGACTGCTGCGCCGGGATTGGGTGGGCGCCGCCATCGTGTGCACCGGACTGGTCCTGCTGATCGCGCAGGGTGTCCCCCATGGGGTGCCGCGACCGGAGACGCTGCCGCGGGCGGGCATGGTGGTGGTGACAGCGGTGGTCGTGTTGTTCCTGCTGTCCCGGGCGGCCCGGCCGACCCAGCTGCGCGCCTCGCTGACCGCCATGGCGGCAGGGTTCTGCGTCACCAGCACCGCGGTGCTGGTGTCCGTCGGCACGTCGGAGCCGCATCGGTACGGTTGGATACTGCTCGGCGTTCCGGTGACCACCATCATCGGCGGCATCCTCATCCAGGAGGCATTCGCGCACGGCTCCCTGCCGACCGCGCTGACCACTGTGACCATCGCCGATCCGGTACTCAGCTACGTCGCCGGCCGCACCCTCTTCGCCGCGGCCACCGAACCACACCCGCTCCCCCTGGCGGGTGCCGCCGCCCTGATCCTCGGAGGCGTTGCACTGCTCGGGAATTCACCCACCCTGCACGACGAGCGTGACAGCGACATCCACGACCACCGTCACAGCACCATTCCCGGCCGACACGACGGCGACATCCACAACGCACCCGATGGTGAACTTCGCGGTGGACGCGCTGGCAGTGCCGAAGACGGGCATGGCGGCGACGTTCGCGGACAACGTGCGGGCGGCATCCGGGACCGACGCGATGGCGATACCTTGGCTATCGACCAGGTGTCGTGAAATCCGTTCTGGGTGCTCGGATTCGTTTCTCGCGGGGACCGCTGGATATCGCACCGGGTTCGAGGTCGGCGTAGAGCGCGAGCATTCCGGAGACGGTGATCGACCAGGAAAAACGTTCGGCGCTGCGGCGGGCGGCCTGGCGGCGCCGATCGGCGGGATGAGTGAGCAAGGTGCGCACACCGTCGGCGAGACCGGCGGGAGTGCCGTCGCAGTCGACGCCGGAACCCGCGGGACCGAGCAGTTCGCGGGCGGCACCGTCGCGCGGGACCACCACGGGCGTGCCGCATGCGAGCGCCTCGAGCACGGCTAGGCCGAATGTCTCGGCGGGGGAAGGGCACAGGGCGATGTCGGCGTTCGCGAGTGTGGCCGCCACCAGATTTCGGTCCGCGACATAGCCTCGGAAGGTCACCGGCAGGTCGGCCGACTGGCGCTGCAGGCCTTCCCGCAGCGGTCCGTCGCCGACCACGGTCAACCTGACCCGAATACCGCTGTCACACAACAGCCGGACCGCATCGATCGCCCGGTCGGGACACTTCTCGCGGGACAGCCTGCTCACCATAACGAGCTGTACCGTGCTGTTCGGATAGTGCTGCGCCGAGTGGAACTGCCAGTGCGGCAGCGCATTCGGGCTGGAATTCCACGGTGCGGACCGGCCGAGGTGTCGTGCGCTCGCGGCGGGATCTGCCGAAGAGTGACCTGTGCAGTCCACCGGGGTTCGCCCGGAGCGATTCGGAAGATGGATCTCGCCGGGGCCCGATGCCGTGTTCGACGCGCGTGACGGACGCACTATGCGCGGCAACCATCGTGTGCGCTGCGCGCGGTGGCAGGCGGAATGCGTTGTGCTGCTGCCCTTTCGCGGCAGCGCCGACGGCTGGACCACCGGCGTGGAACGCGAGACCGGGGCGATCGTCGTCGTGTACCCTCGCCCGCCCACCGCACCGAACACGCCGGGATCGATCGGGCGGAACGTGTGCAGATCAACCCCGAGCGGGATCCGGCGCACATTCGCGGCGCCGATGCGGGTGAACTCCGCAGCCGCGAAACCCGAGGTGACGACGATATGTTCGGCGCGTGCGGCCAGCTGGCGGTTGGCCAGATCCGCGGCGGTGACGAGTGGAAACCCAGGTGGTACCCGGGTGCGCAGGATGGCGTCGATGCGTTCGTGTGAGAACAGCACCACTGGTATGCCGTTACGGCGAGCCCACGGTGCGAGCCAGCGCATGCTCAGTTTGTCGCTGCATTCGAGCACCTCGGGGCCCACGCTCTCCAGTATCGGGAGGGTACGCGCGGAGGTGAGGACATGGTAGCCCGCCGCACCGAATCGGCGGCCGCGCACCGTGATCCGGCGCCCGGACGAGGTGAGCACGTCGGCGTCGGACAGGCCCGGCACCACCAGCACGCGATCGTGTCCCGCAGCGAGATAACCGCGACCGATCTCATCGACGCAAGTGCGCAAACCTCCGGACGCCGGGGTGTAGAAGTTGGCGACCTGCACAATCCGCATCAGCCGATCACCTCCGCATAGGTTGCCGGGCGCGCACCTGCGCATAGCGCGGCATCGATTCCCCGCAGCGCGGCGTCGCGCAGCCCGGGGTAGTGCAGATCGTCGGGGTGCAGGGCGATTCGGACCAGGCCGTCGCGCTTCGCGGCACGTCCGGCCAGCCGGGGCAATAGCCCGGCCGCGGTGCGTTCACCCCATCCGCCGGGGCGCTGCGACAGCGCGAACCCCCGCACCCGAAGGCCGGTCCGCAGATCCCGCACGCCGAAATGATCGGTGGTGTGCGAGAAGCCCGCCCGACGCAGCACCAAGTCCGAGGCCGGCGAGGACAGCCAGCCCGGTGGGGTGAAACCCGTTGTGGTCAGGCCCATCTCGTTCATGACCGCGATGGCCTGCCGGAGCCGGGCGTCTGCCGCGGCGACGTCGAGCGCGGCGAATTCAGCGGCGCCGCGTGCCACCATCCGGGCGACCGCGCGGCGGGCGAACGAACCCTCCTTCGGGGCCCGGTGTTCCCAGCCGTGCAGCATGATCTCGTCGCCGTGAGCGCGGCGCTCGCGCAGGAACTGTCCGTAGTCGGGCGCGTCGGCCAGGCTCGCACCCCGCCATGGACCCGGGATCACCAGGATCGACAGCGGGATGCCGAAGGCGTCGGCGTCGGCGCACCAGCGCGCGGTTTCCCGCTCGGACGCCGGACCAACATCATGGACACTCACCACCAGTCGTGCGGGCACGGGCGCAGGTTAGCAACGAACGGTTGCGGCCAACTGAACAGCAGGGATGCGTTGCCAGGCGAATCGGGACCGGTAGATCGGAACCGTGACGACCAGCTACGGCACACAGATGCGCGGTCCCGGCTACGCCGCGAGATGCGGGCCATGCATGTGATGGCCATCACAGATGTCATCGTGTCGAGAACATTGCGTCAGCTCCGTCCCAGGGGCACGAGCGGCCACCACGGGCCGCGTAACACAGGAGGATTGATGATCTACCGGATGGATCATGTCGGCGTGGTGGTCGAAGATCTCGCGGCCGCTATCGCGTTCTTCATCGAATTGGGCCTGGAACTGGAGGGCGAGACAGCAGTCGAGGGTGAATGGGTGGATCAGGTCGTCGGGCTGGACGGCGTCAAAGCCGATATCGCCGTCGTGCGGACCCCGGACGGCCACGGCCGGGTCGAGCTGTCGACGTTCCATACGCCGGTGGCCACCACCAATGCGCCGAAGGCGCCGGTAAACACCCCGGGCATCCCTCGCCTCACTTTCGTCGTCGACGCCGTCGACGACACCCTCGACCGCCTGCGCGCCCACGGCGCCGAACTCGTGGGCGAGGTGGCGCGGTACGGGGACATCTGCCGGTACTGCTACCTTCGCGGCCCCGACGGCATCATCATCGGGCTGGTCGAGGAGCTCAACTGAAGACTTCGTCCGGCGTGGTTCAAAACCTCGAAGCGGACCCGAGCGTCGGGGTGCGTATATCGGCCGACCATCAAAATTAGCGGACCGCCGCGCATTCGGCAGGGCAGCGATCGCGGCACGAACACCGCTCTATGGCAGCGTCGGTCAATAGTCGAGGGCATGTTCCGGTTGACAGACGTGCATGGGAGACGGCAGATACCGGACGATGGCGTCCAGGAGCGGGGCGATGTCGTCACTCCATGGCGCCGCATCACACAGGACGGGCACGACGTCACCGATGCGTGTGAGGCAGCGGATGCGCTCGTGCAACTGTTCGGGTGGTGGGATCTCGCGCAGGCCGAGGACGGCGTCCAAATCTGCCGCATCCCGATCCATCACCGTGGCGACGAGGTTGCGGTACCACTGCTCGGCGACTTTCCAATGGCTGCCGTAGAATTCGACGGCCATCGGTTCGAGCGCCCACATCGGGACCAGATCGATGACGCCTTCGAAGTCGGTACCGATGCCGATAGGAATCTGCAGCGCCAACGGCACCGCCCCGCGCGTCTCGGTGATCGTGCGGACGCAGCGGTCGAAGTCGGCGGCGGCATGATCGAGTCCGGTCACCAGAGACAGCCGTGCGACCTGATGGTCGTCGGCAAGCCGCAGTATCGTCCCGAGTCGCGGGGTGCTCCTCACGGCGGCGTTCACGACCGCGATCACCCCGTCGGCTACCCGGATGGACCGCTCCAGATCCGCGATGGGCGCGTGGCTCGACAGCTCGGCGTTATGAATAGTGTGATCGACGCGGCCCGTCACCCAGTGGACCGTGGCCGCCGCGCCGGACCCGGTTCCGGCGAAACGGCGGAACAGGCGGTGGACGACCCGTTTCGTCTCGTCGGGGTCCCCAATGATCGTGACGTTGCGGATCGACTGCGGGTCAATGGCTTTGGTGCCCATCGGCGTTGTGGTACTCCAGGTCGACTCGAGGGTCGCGTCGCGTCCTCAATCCGCACTCACGGTACCTCCGCGCGTACATCGACGGAGCAGATTTCCGCCCCAAAATAGAACGTGTTCCTATAACGTCGGGTTTGTGCAGAAAGAACAACGCCCTGCGGTGGCAGATTGGTTCACTGCGGACGACGGCGCGGTACGTCTCGTGGGAACTCGCTGCAATGTGTGCGGCACACCGTATTTCCCGCGGAACACGCTGGCCTGCCGCAACCCGCGGTGTGCGAGTCCGAAGGACGGCTCCGAGCTGGTCGAGTACCTGTTCTCGAGGCGTGGCCGGATCTGGTCATACGCGGATGCCAGGTACAAGCCGCCCCCACCCTATGTCTCGCCCGATCCGTTCGAGCCGTATGTAGTCGCGGCGGTGGAGCTCGAGGTCGAGCAGATGGTGATTCTCGGGCAGGTCGTGCGCGGCCTCACGGTGGACGACCTGGCCGTCGGCATGCCGGTCGAACTGACCGTCGGAGTGCTGTACGAGGACGAGGACGCCGAGCACACGGTGTGGATGTGGAGGCCGGTCGATGCCTGACACGAATGATCGCGACATTGCCGTCCTCGGTGCGGGCATGCACCAGTGGGGCAAGTGGGGGCGCAATTTCGTCGAATACGGGCTGGTCGCGGCGCGCGCTGCGCTTGCCGATGCCGGGGTGGACCACCTCGACGTCGGCTACATCGCCGGTGCGGACACGATCCGCAACGGATACCCCGGTTTCGTATCCGGTGCGACATTCGCCCAGGCGTTGGGCTGGTCGGGTGCGCGGATCTCGAGCAGCTACGCCGCCTGTGCCTCCGGCGCGCAAGCCATCGCCAATGCGCGTGCCCAGATCCTGGCCGGGTTGACCGATGTAGCGCTGGTGGTCGGCGCGGATGCCGCCCCGAAGGGCTTCTTCCAGCCGGTCGGCGGTGAACGCCGCGACGATCCGGACTGGTTGCGCTTCCACCTGCTCGGTGCCACCAACCCCATCTATTTCGCGCTCTATGCCCGTCGCCGGATGGCGCTGCACGGTGCCACGCTCGACGATTTCGCCGCGGTCAAAGTGAAGAACGCCAAGCACGGCCTGAACAACCCGTACGCCCGCTACCGCAAGGAGGTTTCGGCCGAGGAGGTCGCGGGCTCGGCGATCGTCTCGGACCCGCTGCGGCTGCTCGACATCTGCGCGACCAGTGACGGCGGTGCGGCACTGGTGCTGACCTCGATGGAGTACGCCCGTCGCCACGGCGTCACCGACCCGGTCCGGATCCGGGCGCTGTCGACCGTCACGCCGACGTTCCCGAAAACCGTGCTCGACCTGCCGGATTTCGCGACGGACTCCGCCGTGGCCGTCGAGCCCCCGCCGCACGCCTTCCGTTCCGCCATCGCGCACGCCGCGTACGAGGAGGCCGGACTCGGCCCCTCCGACCTGTCCTTCGCGGAGGTCTACGACCTCTCGACCGCGCTGGAGTTGGACTGGTACGAGGACATCGGGCTCTGCGACACGGGCGGCGCCGAGGAACTGTTGCGCAGCGGCGCGACGACTTTGGGCGGACGTGTGCCGGTGAACCCCAGTGGTGGGCTGGCCTGCTTCGGTGAGGCGATCCCCGCACAGGCGATCGCTCAGATCTGCGAGCTCACTTGGCAACTGCGCGGCCAAGCCGACAGCCGCCAAGTGGAGAACGCCCGTGCAGGCATCGCGGTGAATCAGGGCCTCTTCGGCCACGGCTCGGCAATCATCGCCACCCGCTGAACCGGGGCCGATATCGCATCACTCACTTCAGGTGCCGGGCGAAGAACCGGTTCCCCTCCTCGCCCGCGTACTGTGGGACGCCGGTGTGTCCGCCCATATTGGCGTGCAACGTCTTCTCCTCGGAGCCGAAGGCGTCGAACAGGTCCAGGGCCATCTGCCGGTCGTTCCCCTCGTCGTCCCACTGCAGCAGGACATGCAGCGGAATGGTGACCTGCCCGGCCTCCTCGAGTATGGCGCGCGGCACGAAACTCCCGGCGAACAGAACCGCGGCCGCGATGCGCGGCTCGACCACCGCCAGCCGGGTGCCGATGGAGATCACCCCGCCCGAATACCCGACCGGCCCGCCGATCTCGGGCAGCGCGAGGAGGGCGTCCAGGGTGGCCCGCCATTCCGGGACAGCCTTGTCGACGAGCGGGAGGATGAGCCGGTCGACGATCTCGTCCTCGACCGGCCCGCCGGCCGCCAGTGCCCGGTGCAGGTCGGTGAGGGCCTGATCGGCGGCGGCCGAACGGGGCCGGTCACCGCTCCACGGGAGCTCGATGGTGGCCACGGCGTAACCCTGCGCCACCGCCTGCCGGGCCCTGGCCAGCAGTCTCGGGTACGCCTTGCGCAGCCCGACGGGAGGGGGGCTGACCAGGATAAGCGGCACCGGTTTGGATGCGGATCCGGCAGTCCAGAGGATGCCGGGGATCTCACCGAGGGTGAATTCGCGCTCGAGGATGTCGTCGTCGAGGCGCTGTTCGGTAATGAATTGCACGGTCGTGCCTTTCGGGAGTGCTGTTGAACGGCGCTCCCGGACGACCTATCGCCCGACCGTGACCCCGCAGGGGAGCACCCATGTCGATACTGCGTTCACGGGTACCACCTCCTCGTTGTCTTGCACGGCCTCCGGAAAAGTAGCAGTGGTCACCGTGGTCCGCCAACGGGTTTTTGTGGAGGCTCCGGGACCGGATGCCACGGAGCCACTCTTTTTGTCCGACGAGCGCCGATGAATTTCGAGCGCGTAGGAGGTCTAACCGGTCATGAGGAAACTGATCTACGGGTTGACCGTGTCCCTCGACGGCTACATCGAAGACCGCGACGGCAGCATCGACTGGACCAACCCGGACGATGAGCTGCACCAGTTCCACAACGACCGCTACCGCGAGATCGAGGTCTCGCTGCACGGCCGTCGCCTGTACGAGCTGATGGCCGAGTACTGGCCACACATAGCCGAGGACGCGCCGCGAATCGAGCGTGAATTCAGCAGGCTCTGGACGGAGAAGCCGAAGGTCGTCTTCTCCCGGACGCTCACCGAGGTCCACTGGAACAGCACGCTGATCAGCGAGAACGCGGTCGAGGAGGTGCGCAGGCTCAAGGCTGGAGGCGATGGCGTCATGGAGGTCGGTGGCGCGAGCCTCGCGGCCTCGCTGATGCCACACGGGCTCATCGACGAGTACCAGCTGTTCGTCTCGCCCGTGGTGCTCGGGGGCGGCACACCGCTGTTCCCATTGCTGGACAAGCGCATCCAGCTTCGATTGGCCGAGACGAGGCACTTCAACACCGTGGTGATGCTGCGCTATCTCGCCGACTGAGGTCCGTTCAACCGCAACAGCCGTGCGGTCACTTTCCGGTGTCAGTAGATGTAGACCACAGCGTTTTCACCGCCGGTGCAGGTCACCAATTGTCCCTCCGCGACGCAATTCATGGTGTAGGTCCGGCCGGTAACCGGACTGGCTGCCACTACCGAGCGCGATGAGCGCGAGACGTTCGTGGCGGCGGATTCGGCGTAGGCCTTGCGGACCGCTTCGGCGAAACCGCAGCTGGTGACCGCGGATCCGGTGGCCGACTGGGTGAAGCTGCCCGCGACGGGTTGACCGTTCGTGCAGTTCGTCGCGCCAGCGGGCAGGGTGACCGAGGTGGGTGCGGCCTTGGTGGTCGAGGTCGACGGCGATGTGGTCGAACCGCCTGCGGTGCCGATGGCGGCCGTCGTGGTCACCTGCGCACCTGCCTGCACAGTCGAATCCCCGGACTTGCTGGAGCCGAGCACTTGCCAGCCGATGGCACCGCCGACCGCAAGCACCACGATGACGAAGACGGTGACCATGATCGGCAGCATGACCGATCGATCCCGCTGATCCGGATCCGCGGCGGGATCCTGTGCGTAGTAATCGTTTTCGTAGTCGGGTTCGGCATAGCCCTGCGGCGAATACTCGGCCGGTTGCGGCGATGGCCGATAGGGGTTGGGCGCCGCATGGGCGGGACCGCGCGGCGGCTCGAATGGCGGTGTGCCGGAGAAGGGTTCCGGCAATGGGATCCGGCGCGTCTCCGGAGCGGACGAATCCTGTTGCGCACCATACTGTTCCGGATACTGCCGCGCCGGGTATCGAGCCTCCGGGTACCCCGCTTCGGGGTAATGCGATTCCGGATACCGCTGAGTCGGCGGAGCCGCCGGATCACCCGGGTAGCGCGGTGACGGCAAGTGCTGCGGAAACTCCGGCGGCGACTCCTCGTACAAATGCGCATCCGGAAACGGCCGCACCTGCCGGCCGACCCCGGGCGACCCGAACGGCGGACCCGCGGGCTGCTGCGGCGGCAACGGCGTGAACTGCAGATCGGCGGGCGAGACCACCGTCGGCCCGGTCGGATGGATCACCGCCGGAATCGTTCCCGTCGACTCCGCGGGCGAGGCCGGACTGCGGTGCACCACAGCCTGATCCGACGGTCCGCGCGACGGATCGGGCGGCCGCACGATCAAGGTCGGCGTATTCGCGGCGGGCGCGGTGCCGAGCGTGGCCCTGGCCGCGCGCGCGAGATCGGTCGCGGTCGGGAAGCGATCGGCGGCCTCCTTGGCCATGCCGCGGGCGATCACCTCGTCCATCGCCGCAGGGACGCCCGGTCGCTGCACGCTCGGTCGCGGCGGCGCCTCGGTGAGGTGCGACCGGATCAGTCCACTCATGCTCCCGGCCCGGAACGGTGTTGCTCCGGTGAGGCATTCGTGCAGTACACAGGCGAGTGAGTAGATATCGGCGCGACCGGTCACCCGTCCGGAATCGAATCGCTCCGGGGCCATGTAGGTGTAGGAACCGATGGCCATGCCCGCCTGGGTGACCGCGCTATCGCCGTCGATATGGGCGATGCCGAAATCGACCAGGTAGGCGAAATCCGCCTCGGTGACCAGGATATTGGCCGGCTTCACATCGCGGTGCACGAGACCGTCGGCGTGCGCGGCATCCAAACCGGCCGCGATCTGCTCGATGATGCCGATCGCGCGCTCGGCGCTCATCGGCCCCTGATTGCGCAGGATCTCGCGCAGATCGGTGCCGGGCACCAGCCGCATATCGATGAACAGCACACCGTCGATCACGCCCCAGTCGTGGATCGGGATGATGTGCGGTTCGGCCAGTCGCGCCGCCGCCTGTGATTCGCGACGGAAGCGCACCTGGTAGACCGGGTCCCTGGCGAGTTCGTCGGACAGCAGTTTGACCGCGACCACGCGGTCCTTCACCGTGTCGTACGCCTCGTAGACCTCGCCCATACCCCCTTTGCCGAGCAGCGCTCTGAGCTCATACGGCCCGAACCGACTGCCGACTCTCCATCCAGGTCCGTCCACCCCGTCATTCCTCCACATCCCGGGCAAAGATCGCCCATCACCAGCTCCGGGTATGCGCGATCCGGCTGCCCGTCAACCCGTGGATTGTCCTGGTGCGACCACCCCGTGGTCAAACGCAAACACGATCGCGGCGGCCCGATCCCGCAGCTCCAGTTTGCCGAATATATGTCCGACATGGCTCTTGACGGTGACTTCGGAGATGCCGAGGTCGCGTGCGATCTCGGCATTGACGTGCCCGCGCCCGATCAATTCGAGCACCTCGTACTCGCGTGCCGTGAGTTCGGAGAGTCGGCTGTCGTCGCGGGTGACGGCGGGTCGAACCGTCCGATATGCCGAGAGCACCCGACCGGTGACCGACGGGTCCAACCAGGCCCCGCCGACGGCGACTGTGCGGACGGCCCGGATGAGATCTTCGGCGGGCGAATCCTTCAGGATGAAGCCGGCCGCTCCGGCCCGCAATGCGCCGGAAAGCAGCTGGTCGTCGTCGAAGGTGGTGAGCACCAGCACCGGCGGCGCACCGTCGCGCGCACGCAGCATGCGGGTCGCGTCGATGCCGCCGACGCGCTTCATGCGCAGATCCATCAGCACGACATCGGGTCGGTTGGCCGCTATCGCGGCGGGTACCTCGTCGCCGTCGGCGCATTCGATGACCAGGAAACCGTCGCGCCGCCGCAGTATGCGCCGCAGCCCGCCGCGGACGAGTTCCTGATCGTCGACGACCAGCACGGTGACCGTCTCCTCGCCACCGGCCGCAGGCCCTGTCGTCACGCGCCCTCCCCCACCGCGCCGTCGCGCCGCATGTCACGCACCGCACTCGCGGCCCCATGGATCACGCGGGCAGTCCGCACGACATCGACCAGGCCCGCGCGCCGCTGAGCGGGAATTCGGCTCGCACCGTCCAGCCGTCGTCGTAGGGCCCGGTCTTGATGCGGCCACCGAGCAGTTCGGCACGCTGGCGCATACCGGACAATCCCATCCCGCCGCCCAGATCCGGCGGCAATCCCTTGGGCAGCGAATTGTTCACGATGAGCCGGGCCACCGACGAGTCCACTTCCAACAGCACGGTCGCGGTCGCGCCGGGCGCATGTTTGATCACATTGGCCAGGGACTCCTGGCCGATCCGATAGAGCGCGAGTCCGACCGCCGCCGACACCGCGGACAGATCCTCGGTACGGGTATAGCGAACATCCAATCCGGCCCCGGCGAAATCACCGACCAGATCATCGATATCGCGGATGCCGGGCTCCGGAACGAGTTTGGACGGCCGTGCGTCGAGCAGGCCGATGGTGCGGCGGATATCGGCCATGGCCTGCCTGCCGAGTCGCTCGGCGTCGACCAGTGCGTCCACCGCTTCGTCCACATCACGGTCGGTCTGCAGCGCGTGCCGGGCCGCGGTCAGATGCAGCAGGGTGATGCTCAGCGAATGCGCGATGACATCGTGCACCTCGCGCGCGATCCGGCTGCGCTCCGCGTCGGCGGCGCGTTCGGCCCGGATCTGCTGACTCTCGCGTTCCTGATAAAGGAATTTGCGCTGGTACTGCAGCATCACGCCGACCAGCCAGCCGAGAGCGATCCCGACGATGTACATCTGCAGGCCGGCCAACCGCTGACCCGACACACTCCATATCAGGTGACCGGCCGCGTCGAAGGCCATCAACTCGAGTACCGCGACCACCGCGAACAATGCGCTGAAGCGTTTTCGCACGATGGCCGCGACCTCGCCGACCATCACCACCAGGATGAACGGAGAAAGGTCGGACGACACCGGCTGGGTGAGCATGATCGCCGTCGCGACCAGGCCGGAGACCGCGAGCAGGATCGGGCTCGGCGTCACACCGAAGAAGCAGAACAGCGGCACCGAGACGAAGACCAGGACGAGCGCCAGAATCGGCAGCGCGGTCGGAAAATATTCGTGGCGCTGAATGACCGCGCCGACACCGACCACAAGCAGAGCCGCATCGGCGCTGATCATCACCGAGGGTGGATAGTCGAACGGCAGCTCTTCGAGATTGCGGCGCAAAACCGCGACCGGGTTGCGCACGAAAGCCACGAACCGATCCCGGACGCGCCCACTCTCGCGGAACGGTATCGCCGGTTGGGCGCCCGCCGACGATGCAATGGCGTGGGTCACATCCATCCTGTAAGGCTAACCGCCAGGTCGGGGCCGCTGCATCGTGCTCGGAGCGGGCCGCGGCTCCTACCGCGGTAGGAGATCGATTCGCGTCCCTGGCACGAAGACACCGTATTTCGTCGTCCGTAGCGTGAGATCTACCAAATCACGGAAGGGCATATGCGATGTCCGATCATTTCGAGCGACCTGCAAGCAATCGCTACGGCGATCATTCCGAGCGACACAGTCACAACGGATGGGAAGATCACCACCGCCGAACCGAGATCGTGCACACCGTGCTCACCCGCGCGGCCATCGATCCGGCCAGCCCCGACCTGTTCGCGGAGATCCCGGAACTGGACCGGCTGTTCGGCGGACCGGAGGGTCTCTTGCTCGCGTTGCGATATCGGTGGAATATCCATCTCGACGCGAAATTGGACCAGGCGCTGGTGCAGGGCCAATCTACGGTCGAGGCCTATCTCGAACTCGCCGCCGAACAACCGGTCCTGCGCGCCGTGCTCGACGCACAGTATCGCCGCCGAGTTGAGGCGGCCGAGGCGATGGCGCGATAACGCGCAGGTGCGACACTGCGGTGCGCCACAATCGTCCAAGATCGAATAGTTGAGAAAGAGGGTGGGGGACCGCCATGTCGGACCAGGCCATGCTGGAACTGACCGATATCACCAAGGAATATCGCGTCGGCGAACAGACGGTGCGCGCACTGGACGGCATCAGCCTGCGTATCGAATCCGGTGAATTCACCTCGATCATCGGGCCGTCCGGCTCGGGTAAGAGCACGCTGTTGCATCTGCTCGGCGCACTCGATACCCCCGACTCCGGGTCGATCCGCTTTCGGGGTGCGGAGATCGGCGGCCTCGACGACGAGCGGCAGTCCGAATTCCGCCGCCACCGCGTCGGTTTCATCTTCCAGTTCTTCAATCTGCTGCCGACCCTCACCGCCTGGGAAAATGTCGCCATTCCGAAGCTGTTGGACGGCACCGGATTGCGCAAGGCCAAACCGCGCGCGCTGGAACTGCTCGACCTGGTCGGGCTCAGTGAACGCGCCACCCACCGGCCCGCCGAATTGTCCGGCGGTCAGATGCAGCGCGTCGCGGTGGCGCGGGCATTGATCATGGATCCGCCGCTGATCCTGGCCGACGAACCGACCGGCAATCTGGATTCCAAGACCGGTGCGTCCATCCTGAAACTGCTCGGCGATATTGCGGGCAACGGAAATTCGGTGGTGATGGTGACCCACGATATGGGCGCTGTCGAATACTGCGACCGGGTGATCACGTTGCGCGACGGGCAGATCGGCTCCAATGACAAGGTCGACATCGCCGCCCGGACGGTGCGCGCGTGATCGGCGCGGCATGGGATCGGCTGCGGCTGTTCAATATCGGTGAACTGCTCGCCCACCGCGGCCGCACCCTCATGTCACTGGCGGTGCTGTCCATTTCGGCATCGCTGCTGGTCGCGGTGTTCAGCATCGCCGGTTCGGTCACCGGTTCGGTGGACCGGCTCACCCGCAGTCTCGGCGGCAATGCCGTATTGGAGGTCACCGGGATCACCGACGCGGGCTTCGATCAGCGGGAACTGCAACGCATCGCGACCACCCCCGGCGTCGACAAGGCAGTGCCGATGTTGCGCGCGCAGGTCGGATCGGGCGCCGATAAGGCGCTGCTGATCGGCGCCGACACCAGCATCACCGCACTAGGCAGCGATCTGGGCGGGCCGATGGCCGCGCAGGCGAGCAAATTGCTCACCGTGCCCAACGGTGTCCTTGTCGGATCCGGGATGGGGCGCGCCGAGGGCGAACACTTCCCACTCGGTTCTGGAACCGTCACTGTCGCAGCGGTTCTCGATAAAAAGACCTCGAAGCAGCTCAACGGTGGCCACATCATTGCCGCACCGCTAGGGCTCGCGCAGAAACTCACCGACCGCGTCGGGCGGCTGGACTCGATCCAGATCATCGCGGCCGACGGCACCGATGTCGACCAGTTGCGCGAGACGCTGACCAAGGTGGTCGACGGACGCGCCGTGGTCGCCGATCCAGCGCTGCGCACCGCACAGGCCGGTGGCGCCATCCAGATCGTGCGGTACTCGACGCTCATGGCCTCGGCGGCCGCTCTGATCGTCTCGGCATTCCTGATCTACAACGCGATGAGTATGGCGGTCGCCCAGCGCAGGCCGGTGTTGTCCATGCTGCGGGCGATCGGCGGCAAACGCGGGCCGATGGTGCGCGATCTGCTGGTCGAGGCGGCGCTGCTCGGCGTACTCGGCGGGTTGGGTGGCGCGGTGGTCGGCGCCGCCATGGGTGGCGTCGCGATCGGCAAACTTCCCACCGCCATCATGCAATCGGTGGAGGCGCGCACCGAATACATGGTGCCCGGGTACGCGATTCCGGTGGCGATCGGCGCCTGCGTGGTGGCCAGTGTGCTGGCGGCTGCCATCGCGGCGCGCCAGGTGTACAAGGTCGAACCGATCGAGGCGCTGGCGCCGGTGGGGGTGGCGCGCACCGATACCACGAGTGCGGCACTGCGCTGGACCTCGATCGTGCTCGGCGTCGGCCTCATCGTCGGCGCGATCGTCATTGCCGAGGCCGATCTGGGCCGCATATCGCTGGCGTCGATCTCGATGTCGTTCGCCGGGGCGGTGACGCTGTGCTTCGCCGCTACCGGACCGATCGTGCGGGCCGCCGCGGCGATCGCCGGACGCTTCGGCGCACCGGGCACGCTCGGGGCCACCACCCTCGAACGCGCACCGCGGCGGGTGTGGGCCACCGCGATGACGGTGATGATCGGCGTATCCGCCACCGTCGCGATGGGCGGGGGCTCGCGCAATATGGTCGATTCGGCCACCGCCTCCTTCGCGGGCTTCAACGACACCGATCTGTTCGTCAGCACCAGCTCGATGGAGCAGTTTCCGACGGGGCCGTTGCTGCCCAATGGATTACGCGAGAAGATCGCCGAGGTGCCCGGTGTCAGGGAGGTCGGGCCCGCACAGATGGCCTTCGCCACCCTCGGCACCGGGCGGGTGATGTTGCAGGGATATCCGAGCGAGGCGGACGAATCCGAGACCGGCTCGGTGAGTCGAGAAGTCATGGCCCACTTGGCCACCGGGAACGGGGTGGCGATATCTCGCGATGTCGCGCGATCGCTCGGCGTCGGCGCCGGGGCCGAATTGACCCTGCCGACCCCGACCGGCAACCACACCGTGCGGGTGCTGGACGTGATTCCGTATATCTCGGCCATCTCGGGTGTGGTCGTGATGAATCTCGACCAGCTGCGCGCGTGGTATCAGCGACCGGGTGAAACCGTACTAGCGGTGCATTTCCAACCGGGCGTGGACAAGTCGGCGGTGCAGGCCGCCGTGCGGCGCGTGGTACCCGCCGATATCCACGTCGACACCGGCGCGCAAGCGGTCGTCGCCATCTCCTCCAGCCTGCGGCAGGGCTCGGCGATCAGCTACGCGATCTTGTGGATCGTGGTGTTGGTGGCCACCGTGGCACTGCTGAACACCCTGATGCTCTCGGTCCTGGAACGCCGCCGCGAACTCGGCGTACTGCGGGCCATGGGCACCAGCCGCAAATTCTTGCTGCGCTCGGTGCTCGCCGAGGCCGTCGGCATCGGATTCATCGGCGCGGCAATAGGTCTCGCAGCCGGCGCGGCGATCCAATATCTGGCCACCGTCGCCGTCGGGCACGCGCTGACAATCGACATCGCGTACCAGCCGAGCCCGATGCTGCTGGTGTACGGCACCGCCGCACTCGCATTGGCGCTACTCGGATCGATTCCGCCCGCGTTGCGTGCGGCACGCATGCCGATCGTGGAGGCGTTGGCGGTCGACTGAATCCGATCGGCCTTCCGCATGGCGTGCGGCGGCCCGGTCGGCTTGTTCGGCAAGCGGTACGGCCGTGCAGAGCACCGCGATGGTGAGCGGGCACGCAAATGCACTCAGCTCGAGTCAGTTGCGGGGGTCCGGGCGGCACCAGGTGGATCGGTTGCGAGTGGCGCGGCCAACATCCAGACTTCCGAGCCGACACCAGTTCAACTGTCCTGCAGGTGATTACAGCGGTGCTGCGTCCCACCACGCGGTGAGTGCGTCCTGGGCCGTAGGGTTCGGTGGCACGGTTTGCACTCCTCCGGCGGTGCCGTGGTTACTCACGTACACCAGGAAATTCGAGCGGACCGGGTCGGATTCGAAGCTCACTACCAGTTTGGCGGTGTGGTAGAAGGGCTGGAGGGGGCCGGGTGGGTCTTCCACGACCCAGCGGTGAGTGTTGACCGGGATTCCGCTTTTCTTGCCCGCCGTTGCGACATTGGCGGGCAGTGCCTGGACCACGGCTCGGGCGTCTGCGGCGGAGGCGTATTCGAGAATGGTGTAGCTCATCTGCGTGGTGGCCTGGGTTTCGCGATGGCATTCCCACGCGGTGACCCAGGGACTCGATCTCAAGGGTTCGTCCTCGATCCCCAGCGGCTCCCCGGCCGCCGATGCCATGCAGCGCGCGTCTTGATAGGCCTCGCCGAAATCGTCCTTGCCCTGCGGCACCAGATTCGGAAAAAGCCTGCGGCTCTTGGCAAGTACATCGGACGGAGCGGCCGCCGTCGTGACGGTGACGGGCGGCGGCACGGCGGCATCGGGCGGGCCTTCCGACTCCCAGCCGACGACCACGAGCGTGCCCATTACCGCGATCACCGCGACCACGATGCCGACGGCGATCCAGCCGACCAGCACGGCCGTACTCCGGCCATGGTCCGCAGTCGGTTGCGCGCCAACGGCATTCGGCTCGAAGGGGGATGGCGTCGCGCCAGGCGGCATCGCAGACGGCGGCTGTTGCGGCGGCTGACCCGGTATCGGTGGTCCCTGAGTCGGCTGGCCCGGAATCGGTGCGCCCTGCACCGCTGGAGCCTGCACAGGTTGGCCCTGTACCGGCACGCCCGGCATGGGCTGGCCCTGCGCCGGTTGCCCCTGGGCGCCCTGCTGAGGCGGAGCCGCCTGCTGCGATGCCGCCGGATATGCCGCCGCTTGCGCTGCCCCCGGCTGAGGTGGAGCCGCCGGATAGGCCGCAGCCTGCGGTGCACCCTGCGCCGGTGGCACACCCGGCTGCGCAGGCGCCAACGAGTACCCCGCGGCCTGCGGTGTCCCCTGCGCCGGTGGCCCCTGCGTCGTCGGTGCACCCGGTTGCGGCGCCGCGTGCTGCGCAGGGTAACCCGCGGCCTGCGGCACCCCCGGCGCCATCGGTTGCGGTAGCGGTGGATAGGCCTGCGGCGCAGCACCATATCCAGCGGGCCCGACCGCCTGCGTGGACTGCGCGAAGCCCCCCTGATCAGCGGGCACACCGAATCCCGGTGCGGGCGGCGCGGATCCGACGGCCTGTCCCGGATACACGGGTGGGAAGCCGGGATTCACCTGCACGGTGGCGACCGGCGGCGCGGTCAATGCCTTGCGGGCCGCGGCGGCGAACTCGACACATGTCGCGTACCGATGTTCGGGACGTTTGGCCATCGCCTTGGCGAGCACGCCGTCCAGCGCGGGATTCAAACCCTGGCGTCGGGTCGCCAATGGCGCGGCGACATGCTGCAGATGCCCGCGGATGATGTCGTTCGGATCGGGCGCGTCGAATGGCGCCATGCCGGTGAACAGCCAGTACAGCGCGCACGCCAACGAGTACTGATCGGTGCGGTTGTCCAGCTTGGCGCCGGTCATCTGCTCCGGCGAGGCATAGGACAGGGTCGCGCTGAACATGCCGGTCTGGGTCAAGTGCGTGGAGTCCTCACGCAACCGGGCGATGCCGAAGTCGGTCAGGAATACCCGCTCGCCCTGCCCACCGGTGGAACGAGCCAGCAAGAAGTTGGCGGGCTTCACATCCCGATGCAGCACACCCATGCCGTGGGCGTAATCCAGTGCCGCCGCGACACCCTCGATGATCTGCACCGCCCGCTCCGGCGGCAGTGTCATCGGGTCGACGGTCGCCGCGTCGACACCGTCGATGTACTGCATGGAGATCCAGAGCTGATTGTCCTCGGAGCCGCGGTCGTAGACGGCGACGATATTCGGGTGGTCCAGATGCGCCGCCAGATCGGCCTCCCGATCGAAGCGCGCACGCACCTCGGCGTCGGTGAACAACTCCCGATTCAGCAATTTCAGCGCCGTCTGCTTACCGAGGCGGGGGTGTCTGGCCAGGTATACCGAGCCCATGCCCCCCTGGCCGAGCAGCCGCTCCACGGTGAACCCGGCGAACACCTCACCGCTGTTCAGCAACGCGACCCCCTTCAGGTGACTGCGGCCCTCGGACATCGGTCGTCCGAGCGCGTAAGCCGATCTTTTCGAGCGACCTGCAAGCAGTCGCTACGGCGGTTGTGAGCCTACCGGGTAGCCCCTTGGCCACGCCGTTTCGAATTCTCCGGGAAAATCGGCGAAACTATCAACAGGGCGTCAGCACCGGGTCGGCTCCTTGCACGACTCGGTGCTGATTGCGCGACGTCCGGTCACCGACCGGGCGGGTGTGACGAGGATGTTTTTCGCACCGCCGATGGAACAACGGGTGTCAGGTTGTGGTGGTGCGGAGAACGCGGCGGTGAGGTCTACAAGAACGATGGTGAATTATCGGGTGGCGCTGCGCGGCGCGGCACTCACGGTTTTGGTCACGCTCACCTCCTGTTCCCTCTTACCCAGCACCCACGACGCACCCGCGGAGCCGACGCTACCCGTCGAACGGCCCGGATCCTGGCATCCCGGCTGGTCGATCTCGCGGCCCGATTCGCTGGCCGCCGATTTCACCCAACTGCAGCCGAATCTGTCGGGGCAGGTCGGGATGGCCATCATGCCGGTCGGCGGCGGCCGGATGACCATCTTCGGCGACTGGACCAGCGGCATCGCCTGGTCCACCATCAAGGTGCCGCTGGCCATCGCCGCGCTGCGGCACGACCCGACCGGCGTCGTCGAATACGCGCACGAGGCGATCACCGTCTCGGATAACGATGCGGCCGAAGCACTCTGGGAGTCACTCGGTGACGGCGAAGAGGCCGCGCGGGCCGTTCAGGAGGTCCTCGACGAGGCAGGCGACGCGCTGACCAATGTGTACGGACCGAAGACCAGCATGGACTACATCGCATTCGGCGCGACCGAATGGACGCTGGCCAATCAGGTGCGCTTCGCCTCGCAGCTGCCGTGCCTGCCCGAGTCCACCACCGTGCTCGAGTTGATGGAACAAATCACGCCGGAACAGCGCTGGGGCCTTGGCACCATCGAGGGCACCGAATTCAAGGGCGGCTGGGGGCCCGACGACGAAACCGGCGTCTACACGGTCCGTCAGTTCGGCATCGTGCCGACCCGATCCGGCGGTGTCGCGGTCGCGCTTGCGGCACAGGCGGATTCGGGCACCTTCGAGGATGCGACCGCCCTGCTCGATCGGCTGGCCCGACTGCTGTCGCGACACCTCGACGATCTCAACGGCGGTAAGTGCCAGCAGCAGCCGCGCTAGCCAGGGGTGACCAGACCGGATTCGTAGGCGAGTACGACCGCCTGCGCGCGGTCGCGCAGATTCAACTTCGAAAACACCTTGGAGACATGGGTTTTCACGGTTTGCTCGGCGACGAACAGCGCGGTGGCGATCTCGGTATTGGACATGCCCTTGGCGATCAACTCCAGCACCTCGCGTTCACGCGGAGTCAGTGACGCCAGCGCGGGTGTGGCTTTGACGCGGCTCGCGCTACGGCGGCGGGTGACGTCGGCGATCAGTCGGCGGGTGACCGTCGGGGCGAGCAGGGCTTGGCCGTCGGCGACCACGCGGACCGCGCGCACCAACTCCTCGGCGGGCGCGTCCTTGAGCAGGAATCCGCTGGCGCCGATGCTCAACGCCTCGTAGACGTAATCGTCGATATCGAAGGTGGTCAGCATGAGGACCCGCACCGGCGGGTCGAAGCCGGCGGCGAGGATGGCGCGCGCGGCGTCGAGGCCGTTCATCTCCGGCATGCGCACATCCATCAGCACCACATCCGGGCGCAGCCGCTTGGCCTCGGCGACGGCGACCTTGCCGTCCGGAGCGTCACCGACCACGCTGATATCGGATTGGGCGGCGAGCAAGGCGCCGAAACCCTGACGCACCATGGCCTGGTCGTCGGCGATCAGAACAGTAATTGCCACCAACAGAGCCTATCCGCCCACTCAGGCCGGACAAGTTGGGTACCACCTGCGTCACCTTCAGGTGCGCGGCAAGTTCGGGCGACCGGGCGTGTCGGCTGTGTCGATTCGAAATCAATTGCCCGGTAGGCATTCTCAGGGTGCAGTATGCTCAAATGTCTTCGGCAGCAGTAACCGTGGCGATCATCGTCGGGTCGAGAGCCGACCCGGACGCCGCAGCGATCGGCAGCCGGGCTCGCACCTCGAAACCGCCGTCCGCACGCGGACCCGCCGATACCTCGCCGCCGACCGCGAGCGCACGCGCCCGCATGCCCGCGATGCCGTGACCGCCGTTGCCGACCGGTCGGGCGACAGTAGCGCTCAGGGCGTTGCCGACGCTCAGCTGCAGTGCGTCGGCGCCGACCACGATCGCTACTTGCACCGGTGCGCCCGGGGCGTGCCGGGAGGCGTTGGACAGCGACTCCTGGACGATCCGGTACAGCGCGAGGCCGACCGAATCCGGGACCGGATCCAGCAATCCGTCGACAGTCCAATCGATGCGCACCCCGGCGCGGCGGGCGCCCTCGAACAGGCCGAGCACCTCGGCGGCCTTCGGTTGCGGTGCGTGTTCGGGCAGTTGACCGTCACTGCGCAGCACACCGAGCATGCCGCGGATCTCGTTCAATGCCTCGCGGGCGGTCGCGCCGATGGATTCGAATTCCGCGCGAGCGGCGGGACTCACGCCCTCGACCCGATAGGGCGCGGTCTGGGCCTGCACCACGACGAGGGACATGTGGTGGGCGACGACATCGTGCAGGTCGCGGGCGATGCGGGCCTTCTCTTCCAGGATGGCGCGCCGGGCCCGCTCCAGTTCGTTCTCCTCCTCCTGGGCCAGCAACTGTTTGCGCGACTGCACCAGCCAGCGCACCAGCATCGCGAACAGCACGACGGCGGCGAAGGCGATCGGCCAGGCCCACGCGCCGCCGGAGATGTCACCGTCGCTGGTCATCGTGGTGGCCAGCAGCAGCGAGGTGGCACCCCAGGCGACCACGACGATCTGGACCGCCGCGCGCAGGGCCACCGCGAACAGCAGCGCGAACAGGCACAGGATGTGCACGACCTGGATCGGTATCTCATTGTCCGGCTGATTCGGGATGGCAAGGGCGATGAGCAGGGCCGAACCCGCGGATATCGCCCAGCCCAGCGCCGGGTTGAGCCGGATCAGCAGGATAGGGAAGGCGGCGAGTGCGGCGATGAACGGCTGCACCGCGACCGGCACGTGATGGGTGAGGTGCAGTGTCGGCCACGCGACGGCGTAGAAGATCACCGCGAGCAGCACGGTGAACGCGTCGAACCACATCCGCGCGTTCATCCCCTTGACCCAGCCACGACGTTTTTCCCTCATGGCTACGACAGTAGGAAGCCCGAGCGGTCCAGGTCCTCATACCCACGGGTGAATTCCGGTCCGATACCTGAGTAGGAGGACTCGCACGCACTCCCCCGGCGGCACGGGCCGGGAAACCGCTCCGCGGCGTGAGGTGGCGTAGCGGGATGGATTCCTACCGTCGAGCACCATGAGCACACCGACCATCGATGCCGGCGCCCGAACCCGATTCATCGCACGACGCTGTGCCGCACTCACAGCGGCCGCACTGACCACCATGGCGGCCACCATCATGCTGGCGCCCGCGGCGCATGCCGCCACCGTCGAGCGGCCGGTGGAGAATGCGTCGGCCGGTGCCGCGGTGATCGGCCTGACCTCGGGCGGGCCGGGGTCGATCGATGTGATTCCCGCCGATTTCGCGGAGCGGTTCGGGTATCGACCAGCTGTTGTGGATGGGCTGCTGGTGAATCCGGCTGGGGATTGCTCGTCGCCGGTGACGTTGCCCAGTGCGTTCGAGACCGCTTGCAAGGCACACGATTTGGGGTATGACCTGCTGCGCTATGCGGGCGCGCAGAATCAGCCGCTGGGCGGGTGGGCCAGGCAGGCGCTGGATGCGACGCTGGCCGTGCATATGCACGAGGCGTGCGCGGCTCGGGCGGACGGATTCTCGCGGGCTCGGTGCAATGCGATGGCGAGCATCGCGAATTCGTTCGTCGATCTGAATTCGCGGCGGCAGGACTATGGCGTGCCGGTTGTCGAATCCGGCTTCGGGGCGGACGGTTCCGGGAGCAGCGGGTGGATCGTCGGTGGCGGTCTGGTCGGGCTCGGGGCGGCCGGGTTCCTGCCGTCTGTCCGGCGGCGGCCGGCCGATGCGCGGGATCGACGTCGTTCCTCGGTACGACCTTCGAATCGCATTGCTGCTCTGGGGGTTCAGGCATGAGCACGCTCACCGCCGCCAGACCGATTTCTACCCGGAATGATTCGGGCGCGTCGCCCAGCTCGAGCCTTTCACCTGCACCGGGGAATCGATGGAAGACGCTCATCACCAAAGGATTTCGGTGTGCTGTGCGGCCGCGAATCGGCACGACGCTCGGAATCGGTTTCGGCACCTCGATATCCCTGGCCCCCGCCCTGCTTCCACGCACACCGAGCGCTCAGGCGATGTTGACCGGGCTGCTCGCCGCAGTTGCGCTGGCGGTCGCGGGGGTTCTTCGGTTTGCGTTGCGGCGCTGTGATTTCGATATCAACCGTCGGATGGATCGATTCCGCACACCGTTGCTCGGCGTGGCCGCGCTCGCGGTCGTCGGCCTGCTCGTGCAGGGAACCCATTGGCAGAACCGGTTGCGTACGGCGATGGATACCGCGCTGATCGGTCCGGACTATTGGCTGCGCTGGGCGCTCGTATCCGTAGCGATCATCGGGGTCGTCGCCGGAATCGCGCGCGCGACTGGATGGTTCGCGCGGAAGCTGGGTTCGGCGCGCAGCGTCGCCGTGGGCGTGGTGGCGGTGTCGGTGCTCTATCTCGCAGGAGTACCCGCGGCTGCCGATTGGCGACGCAGTGCCTACGCCGCCGCCAATGCGACGATCGATCCCGCGCTGGTGCAACCGGTTTCGTATGTTCGGTCCGGGAGCGCGGAATCTGCCGTCAGCTGGCCTTCATTGGGCGCGGAGGGACGCAAGTTCGTCACCGGATCGCCCGCGGGACCGATCCGGGTGTACGTCGGACTCGACTCCGCACCCGATCTCGATTCCCGTGTGGCCCTGGCTGTTCGAGAGCTGGAACGATCCGGTGGATTCGAGCGGACGAATATCGTGCTCGCGGTGCCGACCGGGTCCGGATGGATCGATGCGAATGCGGTTCACGGGTTCTACGAACGCTTCGGCGGTGATGTCGCACTCGTCGGGATGCAGTACTCCTACGCCCCCAGTTGGGTGACCTTCGTCTTCGGGCGCGACGATGCGGTCGCGTATGCGCGAGCGCTGTTCGAAGCCGTGGAGCGCCGCATCGACACGCTCGACCACAAGCCCGAGCTCTACGTCTACGGGCAGAGTCTCGGCGCGCTCGGTGGGAGCTCGATATTCGCCGACGACGCCGACCAGGACCGTCGGACCTGCGCGGCGCTCTGGGCGGGCCCACCCGCCGGTCAGGTGCATCGGGCGGGCGCGACGGTATTGGCCAACAGCTCGGATCCGGTGGTGCATTGGTCGCCGTCGCTGCTGTGGCGCGCACCCGAGCTCCGCGACGTTCGGCTGGATGCCCCTGTGCCACAATGGCTTCCGGTGATCAGCTTCCTGCAGACCAGCGCGGATCTGCTCGCCGCACTGAACGCGCCGCCGGGCCACGGTCACCGATACGGCACCGATCAGGGCACCGCCATGGGCGCCTGCTGACCCGCGACTTTCCTGCTGAGAGGCTTGATCGGATATAGAACATGTTCTAATTTGCTAACCATGCCCTTTGTCATCGATGCCACCGTGGAAATCGACGCCCCCGCCGAACTGGTGTGGCAGGTGATCACCGACCTACCCCGCTACGGCGAGTGGAACCCCTTCTGCATCGAATGCCGCAGCACCCTCGTCCCCGGCGAACCGATCGATATGCTGGTCGCGCTCTCCGGCTCCAGCCCGCGCCGCCAGCGCGAATGGATGGTCTCGCACACCCCGGGCACCGAACTCAGCTACTCGATGAAGCCGGTCCCCCTCGGCGCCCTGCACAGCCTGCGTTCACACCGCGTCACCGCACTCGGCCCCGACCGCACCCGCTATGAATCCCACTTCGAACTCGGCGGCTGGCTGCACCCCGTGGTCGTAGCCGCTCTCGGCAAAAACCTCCGACGCGGCTTCGCGGGCATGACCGAAGGCATCCAAAAGCAAGCCGAGTCCCTCCGCGCCAACTGATCGCACGCGGCACTGACCGCACGCCCCGCTGATCCAAAACCCCTGCGCGGCTGCCGCACACCTCCCGGGTAGGTCGCAGGCCGACCTGCCGCCCGACGCGCCGAGCCCCATCCGCGCCGATGCGCGTGAGCGCACGGATCGACTATTTCGAGTTCGATCCCGAACACCGAGATATCCGAGCCACGTTCGAACGAAGGTCGGGCGGGTGTGGTCGGGGCCTCTTCGGGGTAAAGGCGGGGTGGGGGAATGCGGGTTCGGGTCGGGTGGTTGTGTGGACCGTCCGACGAGCGGATCGGATCCACTGCCACAGAAGGGTTTCGTCGTGCGTACAGTTCGTGCCCTGGTAGCTCTGCTGCTGGTGCTGTTGCCCGCCACCGTCGGCACCGCGAGCGCGAATCCACCGAAACCATTCGTTTGGACGACGGTCTGGGCGACCTCGGCACATCAGCCGAGCAAGGCATTCGTGGCCAATTGGGCGGAAAGCGGATTCACGAATCAAACAGTGCGCCAGGTGATTCGGGTCAGTGACGGCGGTCTGACCACTCGGGTGCGGCTGACCAACCGCTACGGGACGACACCGCTCGCGGTCGCGGGCGCGACGATTGCCCGCAGCGCCGCCGATGGCGCGATCGATCCGGACAGCGTGCAGAATCTGACTGTCGGCCTCGCACCGTCGTTCCGCATCGCACCGGGAGCCGATCTCGTGACCGATCCGGCCGCACTGTCGCCGGCGCCGCTGGAGTCGGTGACGATCACCCTGTACCTGGCCGAACCCACCGGCCCGGCGACCCAGCACGCCCAGTCCTTCGCCACCACTTATCGGGCAAACGGCGACCACCGCGCCGACGCTACCGCCGCGGCCTTCACCGAGACCAGCCAATCCTGGTACTACCTGACCGGCGTCGAGGTCGCGAATGTCGCGCCGCCGCGCTCGGCATTGGTGGCCTTCGGCGACTCGATCACCGAAGGCGTCGGCTCCACCGGCAATTCCGACAATCGCTACCCGGACGAACTCGCCGAACGCCTGGCCGCGGCAGGCATACCGCGTGCCGTACTCAACGAGGGCATCGGCGGCAATCGCGTCACCGTGGATTCCAGCTGGCTGGGTGAGAGCGCCCGGACCCGGTTCCGGCACGACGTGCTCGACCAGCCCGGCGTCGGCACTGTGATCATCCTGGAGGGCACCAACGACATCGGCCTCAGCTCCGGCTTGACCGCGGTGGACACCGTCGTCGACGTCTCCCCGGAGCAGCTCATCACCACCTACCGCGACCTGATCGGCCAGGCCCGCGCGGCCGGGCTCCGCGTGCTCGGCGCGACGCTGCCCCCCTTCGGCGACTCGCCCTACTTCAACGATGCGGCCGAAAGAAAGCGCCTCGCCGTCAACGAATGGATCCGCACCGCAGGCGAATACGACGCCATCGTCGACCTCGACGCCGCCCTCGCCGACCCGGCCGATCCGCACCGCCTGGCCCCCGCCTACGACAGCGGCGACCACCTGCACCCCAACGACGCCGGGTACCGCACCATGGCCGCAACCGTCGACCTCACCGACATCCGCTGACCCGCCGCACCGAATCAGCTTGTCGCATCGACGACATCGGACACGGTTTCGGCGAATGCCGGGATCACTGGACTCTCCGCGGCGGTACGCCACACCAGCGCCCAGCGGGAGGGCGCGGCGGCATCGCCAGAGTTATCGCCGCGCCCCTGATGAGCGCGTTCAGGGTGACGGTGTGCAGGGGCCGATGCGTTGCGACCGTTCAGGGGACGGTGGTCAGGCCACAAGGTGAGACAGGGCCGCCTCGAGGGTGGCGTCGGCGTAGGACTCCGTCAGGCCGGGCAGTCCCAGGGACCAGCGGGATTGGATCGGACCGAGCAGCAGATCGATGGCGAAGTCCGGATCGAGGTCGGGGCGCAGTTGCCCGGCCCGGACGGCAGCGGCCAAGCGTTCGGCGATGGCGGCACGCTGTGGGAGCAGGAGTCGCTCGCGGTACGCGTGGGCGAGTTCCTGATCCTGTTGTATCTCGATGTACATCGCCCGCAGGAAGGCCTCGAAACTCGGATCGGTTAGCTCGGCGATCGCGCCGCGGAGCAGTTCACGCAGGTCAACGCGGATATCGCCGGTATCGGGAAGTACGAGACCATCCGGACCCGAATGCAGTTCGAGCATCGCGTCGAATACGACGGCCCCCTTCGACGGCCACCAACGGTAGATCGTCTGCTTGCCGACCCCGGCGCGGGATGCGATGGCTTCGACGCTCAACTTCGCGTAGGGCAGCTCACGGATCAGCTCGGTGGCTGCGCCGAGAATCGCGGCACGCGCTCGTTCGCTGCGCCTGGCGGCGCTGGGTGCTTCGGCCATGACGAAACTGTACCCAAGACGAGACGAAACGTCTCGTCTTGACAAGTCCGGATCATATTGGCATGGTCGTCAAACGAGACGGAGCGTCTCGCGACGAAAGGATCGACAATGACCAGAACCTGGTTCATCACCGGCGCGAACCGCGGGCTGGGGCGGGCGTTCACGCTCGCCGCGCTCGCCGGTGGCGACCGCGTTGTCGCGACCGCTCGCGACCCACGATCGATGGCCGATATCGGCGACGACCGATTGACGGTGCTGCCCTTGGATGTTCGCGACCGCGACCGCGCGATCGCCACGGTGGACGAGGCATTCGCGATCGCGGGCAGTATCGAGGTGATCGTGAACAACGCCGGATACGGTTTGGTCGGTGCGGTCGAGGAACTGACCGAAGCCGAGATCCGCGCTCAGATGGATACCAATTTCTATGGCGCACTGTGGGTTTCGCAGGCCGCAGTGCCGCATCTACGCAAACAGGGCTCGGGGCATATCGTGCAGATCTCGACCGTCGGCGCGGTCGGCAGCCTGCCGCTGTTCAGCATGTACAACGCCAGCAAATGGGCGCTCGAGGGTTTCGGCGCGTCACTCGCGGATGAGCTGCGGCCCTTCGGAATTCACGTCACGCTGGCACAGCTCGGCGGTTTCGATACCGATTGGGCGAAGTCGAGCATGAAGTTCGCGAAGGCGCATGCGGCGTACAAAGAACTGCGCACCGGGATCCTTGGCATGCCGGACTACCCCGACCCGACCGCCCCACCGCCGGAGACAGATGCCGAGTCCGAGTGGGTGGAAGCGGCCCCGGAAGTCGCTGCGGCGGAGCTGATCGCGCTGGTGAATATGCCGAAACCACCGGTGCGCAAGGTAATCGGCCCGGGTGCGCACCAAATGGTCGCAATGGCATTGGATCAGCGCCGCCAGGACTACCTCAGCGACCCCGAATTCGTCTGGCCCGCATAGGGATGTGCTGAGCGCCGATTCCTGTCGAGTTCACGCGGAATCCCGCATGTGTCGAGACAGGAATCGGCGCTCAGGTCAACACTTCTTACCCGACCGGACCCCGCGCGGCCTCATACGCCGCACCGACGCGGTACAACCGATCATCGGCAAGTGCGGGAGCCATGATCTGCAGACCCACCGGCATGCCGTCGTCCTTGCTCAATCCGGACGGCACCGACATCGCCGGATGCCCCGCCAGGTTGGTGGGCAGGGTGCACAGGTCGGAGAGGTACATCGCCAGCGGATCGTCGACCTTCTCACCCAGCTTCCACGGGGTGAACGGGCTGGTCGGGGAGACCAGGACGTCGACCTGCTCGTAGGCCCTGTCGAAGTCGCGGGCGATCAGCGTGCGCACCTTGAGCGCCTGACCGTAGTAGGCGTCGTAGTATCCGGCCGACAGCGCGTAGGTGCCGATCATGATGCGGCGCTTGACTTCCGGACCGAATCCGGCCGCGCGGGTCGCGGCCATGACCTGCTCGGCGCTGTGGTTGCCGTCGTCGGCGACGCGCAGGCCGTAGCGCATCGCGTCGAAGCGCGCCAGGTTCGAGGACACCTCGCTCGGCAGGATCAGGTAGTACGAGGCGAGCGCGTATTCGAAGTGGGGACAAGATACTTCGACGACCTCGGCGCCCAAATCCTTCAGCACACCGACCGCCGCATCGAAGGATGCGATGACGCCCGGCTGGTAGCTGTCGGAGTGCAGTTCCTTCACCACACCGACTTTCACGCCGCGCAGATCGCCCGTGGCACCCTGGCGAGCCGCGGCGACCACCGGCGGCACCGGCACATTGCGGGAAGTGGAGTCGCGCGGGTCGTATCCGGCGATCACCTCGTGCAGCAGCGCGGTATCGAGCACGGTGCGACCACACGGACCACCCTGATCCAGCGAAGACGCGCACGCGACCAGACCGAACCGGGAGACCGTGCCATAGGTCGGCTTGGTGCCGACGGTCGCGGTCACCGCGGCGGGCTGCCGAATCGACCCACCGGTATCGGTGCCGATCGCCAGCGGCGCCTGATGCGAAGCAAGTGCGGCCGCCGAGCCACCGCCCGAACCACCCGGAATCCTGGTGGTATCCCACGGATTCCGGGTCGGACCGAAGGCCGAGTTCTCGGTGGAGGAGCCCATCGCGAACTCGTCCATATTCGTCTTGCCGAGGATCGGGATGCCTGCGGCACGCAACCGACTGGTCAGCGTCGCGTCATACGGTGCAACCCAGCCCTCGAGAATCTTCGAGGCACATGTGGTCGGCATATCCGTGGTCGTGAAAACGTCCTTGAGCGCCAACGGAACTCCGGCCAGCGGCGAGGCGGGCGCATCGCCCGCGGCGAGCGCGGCGTCCACCGCTTCCGCCGCGCTGAGCGCCTCGTTGCGTGCCACGTGCAGGAATGCGTGGTACTCGCCGTCGACGGCGGCGATCCGATCCAGATGCGCCTGGGTGACCTCCACCGAGGTCACCTCGCGGCCGTGGATCTTCGCCGCCAACTCGGCGGCAGGCAGCGCAGTCAGGTCAGGCCCACCCGTCGCCCGACCGCCACCCCTCACGGAATCGCTACGCGATGCTGAACTCATTCGCCCTCTCCCAGGATCTGCGGAACCAGGAACCGCTGGTCCTCGACCGCGGGGGCGCCCGAGAGCGCCTCGTCCGGGGAGAGGCACGGGATGACCTGATCCGGACGCGTCACATTGGTCGCCGGATTCGGCGACGCGGTCGCAGGCACATCGGCGGCGGCGACCTCGGAGATGGTCCGCACGTGACTCAGGATCGAATCCAACTGACCGGCGAACTGATCCAGTTCGGCTTCGGACAGGGCGAGCCTGGACAGCCGGGCGAGGTGTGCGACCTCGTCGCGGGAGATGGCGGGCACCGCGGACCCCTTTCGGCATGATTTAGCTTGGTGAACGGCCACCGAACAGCCTAGCGACTCCCCGCTGGCCCTTTCGAGCGACCTGCAAGCAGTCGCTACGGCCCCTTTCGAGCGACCTGCAAGCAGTCGCTACGGCGACAACTGTCACAGGAGCCGCGCATGCAACGACACACCCCACCAGCTAGCGTGACACGCCGCTTCCGCGCTGATTCGCGCTGTGGCATCCGTCACCGCCGGTACTTCGAGTCGATAACTCGGACTTGGGGGTGTAAGTATTGCGTGACCCGGGTATTCGTTTCAGAGCCTCGGCCGCCAAGGAAAGGAACGCGCGTGTCTTACCTGCTCCGCGTGCAACTTCCGGATCGACCGGGAAGCCTTGGTGCGCTCGCGCTCGCACTGGGCTCCGTCGGCGCCGACATCCTCTCCCTCGACGTGGTCGAGCGGGGTGCGGGATTCGCGGTCGACGATCTCGTGGTCGAGGTGCCGCAGGGTGCACTACCCGACACATTGATCACCGCCGCCGAATCGATCGGCGACGTGCACGTGGACTCCATCCGCCCGTACTCCGGTGTGCTGGACACCCATCGCGAACTCGAGTTGATCGATCAGGTCGCCAGTGCCCGCGACGATCGGCTACAGGTGCTCGTCGACGGAGTGCCGCGAGTGCTGCGCGTCGGCTGGAGCACGATCATCGATATGGGTCCGCAGGGGGCCTACCGCGTCGTCGGCAGCCAGAGCGCGCCGCAGACGCAGGCGGGTTCGGCGCCGTGGATGCCGTTGGAGAAGCCCGCCGTCCTGGACCCCGAGGGCGGCTGGGTGCCGCAGATCTGGCGCGATATGGACACGAAGCTGGCCGCCGCGCCGCTCGGAAATACCGGCAAGGTGCTGCTGCTCGGACGTCCCGGTGGGCCCGACTTCCGCCCGTCCGAGGTGGCGCGACTCGGTTATCTCGCGGGGATCGTCGCGACCGTATTGGGATGAGCATGCTCGAATGCCGACCGCCGCGCCGGTCGGTGCGGTCGGATATTCAGGCTGGCAGATCCAGCCGTAGCACCGACAGCCACTCGCCCGCGTCGGTCTTCCAATCCCGTTCCGGCGCAGGGACGAAACCGAATCGGTCATAGATCCGCCGCGCGCCGACCATGGCGGGCATCGTGGTAAGCACCACGGCGGCAAAGGATTCGGCCTGTGCGGTCTCGATGACGGTGCGCACCAACGCCGTTCCCGCGCCGAGCCCGCGCGCCGACTTCGACACGGCGAGCATCCGGAACTCCAACTCTCCCGGACGGGCGATCTCGGCGTACGGCGTTCCCGGCCGAGCCACCGCCAGCGAACCGACCACCCGATCGTCGTGCACCGCGACCAGCACCTGCGCCGCACCCGCGCGATGGGTGATATCGGCGAGTTCGGTGACATACGGGCTGCCGGGACGTACATAGCCCTCCCCGACATAGACCTCGACCGTCAGGTCACCGACGGCGTCGTATTCGTCCGGGCGAGCGTCGCGAACAACGACCTGGGAGTCCTGCACATCCATACCGGCATCCTCCCACCGCCCAGGCAGCCACCCCCGAACAACCCGGTCGGTCGACCGGACTCGCCGCATCGATGCGGGACCGGCCGCGGAGATACCGCCCCGGGTCAGGAACCGAGGCCCGGACGCGCGCCCGGATTCGAGATCTGCCAGCGTTCCGGCTTCCCCGACGGGTAGACGACCGGGATGAAATCCCCGATGGCAGGCCAACTGTTCACGTCCCACACCAGGCGGCCGTACACCACGGTGCCAGGCACCGACGGGCCGGTCAGATTGCCGGTGATGGTCACGTACTGCTCACCGGTCGCGTCGGGCCGCGGACTCACCCCGGTGACATACAGCGTCCCCGTCTCCGGATTCGACAGCCGGACACCGTTGCGGCCACGCAGGTAGAGCATGACCATCGCCACCAGCGCGCCGACCATGATCACCAGCATCGCGAACTGCACCATGGCACCCATGCTATTGGTCCAGGCGCGCATGCCGCGGCGCCGCTGGGCACGTCAGCATCCCGGAGTTGCACCACGTCACCCGCGCTCATCCGGACACACAAACCGCAGCACTGGCAGCGCGACACGCCAACTGGCAGCGATCGACGGCTCATGCGGCCTGAGGGCACGGACTACAGCGAGGCAAGTTCGCTGGTGCCGTGATCGGTGCGCCGGATCTGCCAGACCGCGGTGCGGGTGCGCTGGGAGCGACCGTTCGCGCGATCGATCAGCGACCGATTGTTCGTGGTGAAGATCAATTGCGCGCCGCGGGAATTGGTCTCCGGATTCTGGAAGAGCTGAATCAGCCGATCGGTCTCCTCGACCGGCAGGTGCGCGCCGATATCGTCGATCGCGAGCACCCGGCCGGAGTCCAGTGCGTCGAGCATGGTCGGCAGCAAGCGCAGCATCGAGAGGGTGGCGGCGGATTCGTCGGTGATGTCGAAGGCGGACTCGATGCCGGCGTGCACCAGTCCGAGGCCGACGCCGCGCCGCTCGACCATCCGGGTGTAGAGGGCATCGCGCGCGGCCTTCAGATTGCTCAGCTCGCGTTCGAGCATGACCTCGGTGATGCCGTTGTCCCGCAGCAACTGGTCAGCATGCGCCGGCGAGGTCGCACACAACTCCACCTGTTTGGCGGTCCCTGCGATATCGCCATCTAGTTCACGCAGATAGTCCGCATACATAGGGTCCGGCTCGGCGATCAGCAGATCGGTAATGCCCAGTTCGGCGGTGCGCAGCAGCATGAGCAGCCGCACCGCATGGTCCGGTGCCGCGGACAAATGACTGCCGAGCCGATGCGCGACCGCCGTCGCATCCGTCGCGCCGTGCTGCACTTCGAGCATCGCGGAGAACCACCGATACGCCGGCACCAGCGCCTCGGCATACATCTGCCCGGCCAGACTCAGCAGCAACGCATTCGGCCGCACCAGCGGCAACAATGCGGCGATACCGTAACGCGCGGCCTCGAACATCGGGCCGATCTTGATCTGTTCGCGGTTGCGCTCGAACACAATTCGCTTGCGCGAACGCGGATGCGTGTAGAGCCACTCGGCCGTCACATCGGCGCTGTCCAGGCGGAACCCGTAGGTGTACGGCACGCCCTCCGCGACGAAGCTCGCCACGAATTCCGAAGGGCGATCCGGGAATCCGCGGTGCGGTGCGCGCACCGGTCCCGCGTAGGGGTCCCAGCCGGTCACCGAATGCAGCACCGCATCGCGCATCTGCCCCAGCGCATCGATCAAGCTCGTCTTGCCCGCGGCACTCGCACCGTGCACCGCCGTCACCGGCACCGCGACCGGTCCGCTCCCCCGGCTCAAACGCAAGTCCTGCCGTTCGGCCAGCGATCTGTGATTCGTCACCTGAAAACTGCGCAGCATCCCGCCATCCTGTCGGTTCGCCCGGCGCACCGCGACACCGCACCCGCTTCACGGGCCTGGACAGACGTCGCTCAGGAGGCTTACACCGGACAAATGCGCACGTCACGCGTTATCATGCAGGCGCCGCGGCTACCCGCTGGCATCTGCCGGAAATGTACTGATGAGGGATTCAACGATGGACCTGACGATTAGTCGTCTAGTGGCCCGCAGCTCCGTCGCGGCCGCGCTCGCACTCGGCCCGCTGGTCGTGCTCGGATCGCCGCAAGCTGCCGCCGAGGCGCCCTGTCCGGACGGAACCGCCCGGATCTTCTTCCACGACGAGACCAACACCTGCCAGAGTGGCGGCACCTACAGCTTCGACGGCTCACCCGCGCTCGTGAAGGTGTGCTCGGTGGGCAAGGTCCAGGTCATCGTCGACACCACCATCCAGAAGAGCCGGACCAAGACCAGGACCGCCCATCTCGATCTCAGCAACGGTAAGTGCGGCCGGATCGAGGTCGGTGGCCAGCTCGACTCCACCGTGAGTATCAGCCCCTCCTAGCGTCGGGGCCGAACAGCAAGGCGCTGTCACCGAACTCGTGCCAGAGATATCCGGTATCGAGTGCGGTGGCATACGCCTCGTGCACGGTGGCCTCGCCCGCGACCGCAACGAGTAACTCCAGATGCGATGCGCCGGGTGCGTGCCAGCCGGTAATGATGCCGTCGACCACCCGGGCCGGATGTCGCGGGCCGAGGACCAGTTCGGTCCACCCCCGGGCCGGATGCACGATTCCGTTGTGATCGGCGGTGGTCTCCAATGCTCGCGTCACCGTGGTGCCGACCGCGATGACGCGGCCGCCCGCCGCCTTGGTGTCGTTCACCAGACGTGCGGTCGTCGCCGATACCGCGAACCGCTCCGGGCTCGGCGGTTCGCCCGCCTCGGGTGAGGAGACGCCGGTGTGCAGGGTGATCGGCGCGATCGCGACGCCCGAGGTCACCAGATCGAGCACCAGTTTTTGTGTGAACGGCCGTGCCGCACTCGGCATTTCGGCGCTGCCCGGGATCCGACCGAAGACGGTCGTGTAGTACGAAGGCGACCAGCGTTGTGGCACATACGAATAGGTGATCGGATAGCCGTGGGTCGTCAGCAGCCAGGTGGGATCGGCGCTCAGTTCGGCGATCCAGAGTCGGCGCGCACCCGGCAGCCAGGGTTCACGCAGGGTGGCGATGGCACCTTCGGGCAGCTGAATCTCGCTGCCCGGGTGGAGGTCACGCGAATAGGGCGTGTGCTCGCGGGTGCGCACCTCCACCACCCACAGTCCGTCGCAACCGCCGAAGGTGTCCGGTGGCCCGCTCGCTCCGTCGACGGGCGCGTTGAGCCAGGTGGACAGATGCAGTGTGACCGGCATGTCGTCGAGGGTGCCGTCGACCGCTGCGGCCAGCGTCGCCGAATTGTTCACCACCACAAGGTCACCCGCGCGCAAATGCCGCGGCAGTTCACGGAAGGTGTTGTGGGTGAGGCGATCCGCCGCCACCAGGATCCGTACCTCGTCGCGGACCAGCCCCCGCGCCTCCGGCGGAGCGGCGGCATTGCGTTCGGGTGGCAGAACGTCGGGCCATTCATTCAACGCGGTTGTCATCTACCGACCCCCGCGGCGAAATCGGCGGCGGTATAACGGTCGTTCTTGGGTCGCTGCTCGATCAAGCGCAGCAGCGCGGGCACGACGGTCTCGGGCTCGGGACGATCGGAGATATCGTCGCCGGGAAAGGCCGCCTGATGCATTTCGGTGCGCATATCGCCGGGATCGAAGGCGTAGATCGACAGCTCCGGATGTTCGGCGGCCAGGACGGCGGTCAGTTGATCCAGGGCGGCCTTCGACGAGCCGTAGCCGCCCCAGTCCGGATATGGTTCGACGCCCGCGTCGGAGCTGATATTCACCACGACCCCATCCGGGTCGAGCAGTGGCAGCGCGAACTGCAGAACCGCGAGCGGGGCAATGACATTGGTCCGATACACCAGCTCGAGCTGATCGAGCGGATAGTTCGCCAGGCGCGGCATCGGGCTGGGCCCGAGCCTGCTCGCATTGTTCACGAGCAGGTCGAGATGTCCGAATTCGCCCGCGACCTCGGCCAGCTCGGCACGGTGCGCCGGATCGGTGATATCGCCCGGCACCGCGAAAAATGCTTCGCCGAGTTCGGCCCCCGCCCGCGCCAGCCGCTCGGCGCGACGGGCGGTGCCGATCACCCGCCAGCCGCGCCCGATGAGCGAGCGCGCAAGAGCCAGACCGAATCCCGCCGAAGCACCGGTGATCAGAGCGGTAGAGCGGTGAGTCATATCGAATCTCCTGATAGTTACCTACCAGTCGATCGTCATACCTGAAGCCAGGTTCAGGTCAAGGAGTATTCGCCGAGGGCATATCTACTCCTCGGCTTCGGCATCCTCCGCGGCCGTCTCCGGTGTCACCGCCGCCGGGCCCTCCTCGAGCAGCTTGCGGAACCCGTCCTCGTCGAGGATCGGCACACCGAGTTCCTCCGCCTTCGCGGCCTTGGAGCCCGGCGAATCACCGATCACCACGAATGCCGTCTTCTTCGAGACCGAACCCGCGGCCTTACCGCCGCGCACCAGGATCGCCTCCTTGGCGCCGTCGCGGGAAAACCCTTCCAGCGACCCGGTTACCACGATCGATAGCCCCTCGAGCGTGCGCGCGATGGACTCGTCGCGTTCATCGGCCATCCGAACGCCTGCGGCACGCCACTTGTCGACGATCGCGCGATGCCAATCGACGGTGAACCATTCGGCGACGGCGGCGGCAATGGTCGGGCCGACACCGTCGGCGGCGGCCAGTTCCTCGACCGCGGCATCCTGGATCCGATCGAGACTGCCGAACTCCCTTGCCAGCACCCGTGCCGCGGTCGGCCCGACGTGCCGGATGGACAACCCGACAAGCACCCGCCACAGCGGCCGATTCTTGGCGGTCTGCAAGTTCTCCAGCAGTCGCTTGCCGTTGGCGGACAGACCGCCGTCCTTGTTGGCGAACAGCGTGGTGGTCAGTAGTCGGGCCTCGTCGAGGTCGAACAGATCGCCCTCATCGGTGATCGCACTCGACTTCAGCAGATCATTGGCGGCTTCGTAGCCGAGCGATTCGATATCGAACGCACCGCGACCGGCCACATGGAACACCCGCTCCCGCAGCTGTGCCGGGCAGAACCGCTGGTTGGGACAACGGATATCGGCGTCGCCCTCCTTCTGCGGCGCCAGCTCGGTGCCGCATTCCGGACAGTGCGTCGGCATGACGAATTCGCGCTCGTCGCCGGTGCGTGCGTCGACCACCGGGCCGAGCACCTCCGGAATCACGTCGCCGGCCTTGCGGATGGTGACGGTGTCGCCGATGAGCACGCCCTTGCGCTTGACCTCGGAGGCATTGTGCAAGGTGGCCATGGCGACCGTGGAGCCCGCGATGGAGACCGGTTCCATCACCGCGAACGGGGTGACCCGGCCGGTGCGCCCGACGTTCACCTCGATATTCAGCAGCTTGGTGGTGGCCTCTTCGGGCGGGTACTTATAGGCGATCGCCCAGCGGGGGGCACGCGAGGTCGAGCCGAGCCTGCGCTGCAGCGCCATCTCGTCGACCTTGATCACCTGGCCGTCGATTTCGTGCTCGATATCGTGACGGTGCTCGCCCCAATAATTGACGCGCTCGATCACCGCATCGATGCCCTGCACCAATTTGGTGTGCTCGGAGACCGGCAGACCCCATGCGGCGAGCGCGCGGTAGGCCTCGTGCTGTGAGGTCGGGGTGTAGCCCTCGATGCGTCCGAAGCCGTGGCAGATCATCCGCAGCCGCCGCCGCGCGGTGACCGCCGGATCCTTCTGGCGCAGCGAACCCGCCGCGGTGTTGCGCGGATTCGCATACGGCGGTTTGCCCTCGGCCACGATCGCCGCGTTGAGGGTCTCGAAATCCTCCAGCCTGAAGTAGACCTCGCCGCGCACCTCGAGCAGCTCCGGGATCGGGAACTCCGAGGTCGCGGTCAGTTCGCCCGGAATGTCCTCGATGGTGCGCGCGTTGAGCGTGACGTCCTCACCGGTGCGCCCGTCGCCGCGGGTCGCGCCGCGCACCAGTCGCCCCTTCTCGTACACCAGGTTCAGCGCGACACCGTCGATCTTCACCTCGCACAAGTAGTGCAGATTCGACCCGGTCTCGGCTTCGACCCGGCCGGCCCAGGTGCGCAGCTCGTCGAAGTCGAAGACATTGTCCAGCGACAGCATTCGCTCGAGGTGGTCCACGGCGGTGAAATCCGTCGCGAATCCGCCGCCGACCAGCTGGGTCGGCGAATCGGGCGTGCGCAGATCCGGATGTGCGTCCTCGAGCGCCTGCAGTTGCCGCAGCAGCTTGTCGAACTCACCGTCGGAGATGATGGGCGCGTCCCGCACGTAATACCGGAACTGGTGCTCCCGAACCTCGTCCGCAAGCCGCTGCCACTCCACCCGCTGCTCCGCCGTGGCCGGCTCCGCCGCAATGTCGCTGTCACTCACCCAACGCACACTAGTCGAGCCCACCGACAAGTCACCGCCACATTCCCGCACGTCGCGGCGGACTATCCGGGCAGCGGATCCTGTCCGAGGTGACGTTGCCCGTTGATAGCGCCCGCCCGCACCGCCGCGAATCCGTAGTCGATCATCTCCGTCTCGTACGCCGCGGCACCGGGCGTCAGGAGAAGTCCAGGGACTCCGGCTCTTCGGCGAAGGCGCGGGCCACCTCGGTGGAGAGGCGCAGGGCTCGGCGGGCCCATTCGAGTGGGGCACCGCCCAGGCCGCAGGCGGGAGCGACCAGGATCTGGGAGGCCAGGACGGTGCGACGCAGGCCGAGGCGGTCGATGAGTCGGACGCCGGGTTCTGCGATATCTCGCCAGGTCGGGGGTTTGCCGGGTTGTGTCGCGGGAACGAGGCCCAGGGCCAATTGCTTTCCCGCGTCGAGCGTTTCGCCGATATCGTCGAGTGCGCTGGTGGTGATGGTAGCCATATCGAAGCCGATCGCGGTGGCCGCGCTGTTACGGAGGCAGGCTAGGGCGGGCGCGTCGGCGCAGGTGTGGACCAGGACCGGGGCGGCTTGGGCGGTGATGACCGCGTCCAGCACCGCGAGTGCCTCCGGTTCGGGCACCGCGCGCACCGTGTTGAGCACACTGACGCCGCGCAGGGAGCCGTTCAGCACATCGGTCAGTGATGGTTCATCCAGTTGCAGAACGACTTCCGCGCCGAGACGTTTGCGCACCTCGTCCACATGCTGGGCAAGTCCTTCGGCCAGGGATTCCGAAATATCGCGCACCGCACCGGAATCGGTGAGCACGCGGTGTCCTACGGGCAGTTCGAGTTGGGCCGCGAGCGTCAGCGGACCGGTGGCCTGCAGTTTGACCGTGCCTACCGAACCCGCTGTCGCCCAGGCCTCTTCGAGTGCGTCCAGATCCGACCTCAGCAGATCGCGCGCACGCCGCGAGACCGCACCGGGCCTGGCCGCCAGCCGATAACCCCGCGTGGTGGTGTCGAACCGCATATCCACCAGGAGTGCCGATACACGGCCGATCATGTCCGAACCCACACCGCGTCCGGGCAATTCGACCAGATGTGGCAGATCCGGCAACTCACCGATGATGGTCGCCGCGGCCTCCCGCGGCTCGGTCCCCGGCCAGGAGCCGACGGCGGTCGCGATCCCGCCCGGAATACGCACGGGTGCCTGCGCCGGGATTTTGCCTGATTCCTCGGCGATTTCACTCACGACTGCGCCTCGCTGACGCTCGGCTCCATGGTGCGCGAGTACACGCTGTACTGATGGCTCGGTCGCCGACGCTCGCTGTGTCGATAGTTCACTCGCTGCCGCTCGCTCACTGCGTTGCCCCTACGCGGGGTATGCACCCCATTGTGCGGGGTATGCACCCCATTGTGTGGTGGATCCCGGTCCGCACCGGGACGAAGCGATTTCGCTTGCCGCGCCGTCCGATGTCGGCGTCACTCACTGCCTTGTGCTCGCGCCCGCGCTACTCACAGAGTCCGACGCATCGCGCGCGGTGCCGGTGATGGTGCCGCTGCCGATCACCTGGTCTCCCGACGCATCCGGGCGATACAGCACGACGGCCTGGCCGCGGGCCACACCGGTCAGCGGCTCGCGCAGTCGCACGATCAGCCCGTCGCCGACCGCCTCGGCCACGGCCGCTGCGGTTCCACCGTGCGCGCGCACCTGCGCCACGCACTCGATCGGCCCCTCGGTAGCAGTGCCGGAGGTCCAGACGGCGCGCTCGGCCGCTACGGTCCACACCTGCAGGTCCTCGGCCGAGCCGACGCGGACGGTACCGGAGTCGGGATCGATCTCGGTGACATAGCGCGGCTTACCGTCGGCAGCCGGTCCCGGCAGTCCGAGCCCCTTGCGCTGACCGATCGTGAACCCGTGCACGCCTTCGTGATTCGCGAGCACCTGCCCGTCGGAATCGACAACCGCACCGGGCCGGATGCCGATCTTCGCGCCGAGGAAGGCACGGGTGTCACCGGACGGGATGAAGCAGATGTCATGGCTGTCGGGCTTATTGGCCACCGCGAGCCCGCGCTCGGCGGCCTCGGCGCGGATCTGCGGCTTAGGGGTGTCGCCCACCGGGAATATGGCCCGCGACAGCTGCTGCGCGGTCAGCACCGCGAGCACATAGGACTGGTCCTTGTCCGCATCGACGGCACGGCGCAGCACACCGTCCGCGAGCCGGGCGTAATGCCCGGTGACCACGGCGTCGAAGCCGAGGGCCACCGCACGGTCGGCGAGGGCGGAGAACTTGATCTTCTCGTTGCAGCGCAGGCACGGGTTGGGCGTCTCACCCGCGGCGTAGGCGGCGACGAAATCGTCGATCACGTCTTCCTTGAAGCGGTCCGCGAAATCCCAGACGTAGAAGGGGATTCCGAGCACGTCGGCGGCCCGCCTGGCGTCGCCCGCGTCCTCCTTCGAGCAGCAACCGCGCGAGCCGGTGCGCAGGGTGCCAGGTGTCGCGGACAGTGCCAGATGTACACCGACCACCTCGTGACCAGCGTCGACGGCACGTGCCGCCGCCACGGCCGAATCCACACCACCACTCATCGCGGCGAGTACCCGCATCAGACACCTCCCTTCGCGCCGGCCAGACCCGCGGCCATGGCCCTTTCCACAATCTGGGGCAAGACATTCAGCACCGCGTCCACATCGGCGCGCGTCGAGGTGTGCCCCAACGAAAAGCGCAGTGAACCGCGGGCCTGCCAAGGCTGCACGCCCATGGCGATCAACACGTGACTCGGGGTGGCCACACCCGCATTGCAGGCCGACCCGGTAGAGCATTCGATCCCGGCCGCGTCCAGCAGCATGAGCAGCGAGTCACCTTCGCAGCCGGGGAAGGTGAAGTGCACATTGCCGGGCAACCGTCGCGCACCGTCCGGACCGCTCAGCACCGCATCCGGCACGGCGTCGCGGATGCCCTTGATCAACTCGTCCCGCAGCGCGGTCAATTCCTTTGTGCGCGTCGGCAACTCGGTCACCGTGTAGTTCAGTGCGGTGGCGAGTCCGACGGCCGCGGCGGTATCGGAAGTCCCGGAGCGCAGATCGCGCTCGTGCCCGCCGCCGTGCAGGAGCGGCACACACGGCACCTGCCTGCCGAGCAGCAGCACGCCGACACCGTGCGGTCCGCCGACCTTGTGCCCGGCGAAACTCGCCGCCGAAAGCCCGCTGGCCGCGAAATCGATCGGCAGCTGCGCGGCGGCCTGGATCGCGTCACTGTGCATGGGCACACCGAATTCCTGTGCCACCGCGGCCAATTCGACGATCGGCGCGATGGTGCCGACCTCATTATTGGCCCACATGATGGACACCAGTGCGACCTCGTCGACATGTTCGGCCAGCGCATCGCGCAGCACCCGCGGCGACACCACACCGTCGGAGTCGACCGGCAGCCAGGTCACCTGCGCGCCCTCGTGCTGCTCCAGCCACTCGACGGCATCGATGACGGCATGATGTTCGGTCGAACCCGCGATAATCCTGGTCCGGCGCGGTTCGGCATCATGGCGGGCCCAGTAGATGCCCTTGATCGCCAGATTGTCGCTCTCGGTCCCACCGGAGGTGAAGATCACCTCAGAGGGCCGGGCGCCCAGATCGGCGGCGATCGACTCGCGTGCCTCCTCCAGCATCCGCCGGGCCGCACGTCCCGAACCGTGCAGTGACGAGGCATTGCCCGCCATCCCGAGGGCAGCCGTCATCGCCTCGATCGCGGCAGGCACCATCGGAGTGGTCGCCGCATGATCGAGGTAGACCGTCTGGGGCGCCCCATGGACCGGACCCGCAAAAGCCGACTTCATGACCGTCAAAGCCTATCCCACCGTTGACCTGCACATCTTCGGGGTATCCCGCCGCAGTCGCCTATTTGCCCACGACTCACCCCCGATGCGCAACCCGATGACCACCTTCCGGTATTCCCCGTCCCGGCGCGTCCTCGATGGTCAGCGCCCCGTCCCGGCGGCAAATCCGAGCCGGCGGATCCGCTTCCTGAGTAGTGTTCGGGTAGTCGATCGATGCTTCGGAAACCAGCCGCTGGTGTGGAAAACGCGAACCCATGGTCACTCATCGCAGCAGGCCGATCGTCACGATCGTGGCGGTCGCCGCGTTGATCGCAGCGTGCACGTCCGACCGGTCCACGACATCGGGCGGTAGTACCGCCGGTCCCGATGCCGCCCCGGTCGCGTACCGGGAGCCGGTCAAGCTGACAAGCAAGGACGGCGTTCTCGAGGTACGGCTGTCGGCGCATCAGGGCACGGTCGCCCTCGTCACATTCCCGCACCGATTGCGCCTTCACCGCTAGGCGGCCGTTAGGGCAACGACCACAGCTTGGTCGTCACCAGGTAGAAGATGACGACCCACGCCAGCATGACGGCGACGACAATGGCGATGCCATGGCGGTTCGTCTCGGCCGCCGGTGTATCCGAGGGCGGGCGCAGCCACCGTCGCAGCAACCGGTTCACGTAGTACGGCATCGTGAAGAAACTCATCACGAAACTGGACAACAGGTTGCCGATGAGCAACCCGAGCCAGAGCGGCATCTTCAGGGGCGACAGTGCGAGGGTGAGCAGCACGACGGTCGGGTAGAGACCCACCCATACCGCGATGGCGGTCTTGGTATCCGACGGAGCCGCAGTCTCGTTGCCGTTCTCGTCGAAGGCGAACCAGCTGCCGAACGAGTTATCGATGGTGCGCAACTCGAAGTCGCTGAACTTCTCGCCCTCGGCGAGGAGTTCTTGCCGCCGCTTCGAGGTGAGCCAGGTGGCCAGGTTCGCCGCGGTATCGAAGCGGTAGAGCGCCGTCCACTCGTCCTGCACACCCTCGATCGGGCGGAACAGCTCGGTGCCGCGGAAGCCTTCGAATTTCGCCTCCTCCCGGCTCAGATCTGCTTGCCACGCAAGGAAATCCGCGACGCTGTCGGGTGTCACGCGATGGGTGACCACGACCGTCACGAGTGGGTCCACCGGTCGCGTGCCGCCGCTGATGACCTGCTGGGTCGCGGGGCCGTCGAAGTATTGCCGCCCAACATCGAGGAATTCCTGACGGGTGGCGCTGTTTATCCAATCCTGGAGACGACCGACGGAGTCGAAGCGGTAGACCACGACCCATTCGGGCTGCACCGCGGTGGCAGGGGCGATCTCGGCTCCGAGGAATCCCGGATAACCCGATGCCGCGGCGTTCAGGTCCTCCTGCCAGGACCTGAAGGCCTCCTCGGAACCCGGGCGCACCTTCTGGCCGATGATGACCGTCGCGACGCTGTCGGTGAGTTTCCCGGCTCCCATCTCAGTTCCCGCACGGCTCGGGTCGAACCGGAACCGGTATGAGTCGCCGATAGATGCGCTCGGGCGTGAGCGGCAGCGCGCGGAATCGGACGCCCGTCGCGTCCTCGAGCGCATTTGCCAGCGCGGGCGCGACCGGGTTGATGCAGCACTCCGCGATGCCTTTCGAGTGCATCGCCCCGACGGAATCGGCGGAGTCGACCGTCAGTACTTCGGTGCGGGGAATGTCGGCGTAGGCCGGGATGCGGTAGTTGCGCAGGTTCGGGTTGACCATCACGCCGTTCGTGTCGACGTGGAAGTTCTCGGTCAGCGCGAAACCGATGCCCTGCGCGACACCGCCCTCGATCTGGCCGCGTACCTGCGCCGGGTTGATGAGGACGCCGGCGTCGGTGGCGTGCACGCTGTAGAGGACGCGGATCTCCCCCGTCATGCGGTGCACGGCGATGCGGAAGCCGTGGGTGTTGAAGACGACGCTGCGCGGTGACCCGAAGGCCTTGCGCGCCTCGGTCAATCGGATGCCGCGACCGCGCGCCACCTCGATCAGCTCCGACAGCGATACGCGGCGATCACCGCAGACGATCCCGGTGTCGTCCATTGCGCACGAAGCGATATCGACACCCGCATGTTCGGCCGCCAAGAACAGCATGCGATCGCGCAGCGCCTCGGCCGCCCGCAGCACCGCGTTCCCGGCGACGAAAAGACCCGCGCTGGCGAATGCGCCGGTGTCGAAACCCGTTCGGTCGGTATCGGATTGCACCAGGCGCACCCTTGCCGGTGTGGTGCCGAGCCGGTCGGCCGCGATCTGCACGTGGGCGGTCAGTGTGCCCTCGCCGAATTCGACGGTGCCGATGGCGAGTTCGTAGCTGCCGTCGTCACCGAGGGTCAGCCAGGCCTCGGCGAGGTGGTCGGTCGGGGGCGCGGTCTCGTGCAGCGTGCTGGCGGTGCCGGTGCCGATGAGCCACTCGGCTCCGGGTGGCGGCTCGACGGCGTTGCGCCGCAACGCGTCATCGACGAGATCGATGCATCGGCTGAGGCCGTCCTCGCCGAACATGACATCGTCCGGGCCGTCGTCGAATGCGACGAGACCATCGCCGGGACGCACGATATTGCGCCGCCGCAGCTCGAGCGGATCCATATCGAGCGCGACGGCCAGCTCGTGCATGGCCGACTCCATCGCGAATGCGGGCTGGGTCATGCCGTAGCCGCGCAGCGCGCCGCCGGGCACGCTGTTCGTATAGACCGAATACGCATCGAACTTCTTGTTGGCGCAGCGGTAGCACGCGACGGCGGCCCCGCCTGCGAACAGTGTCTCGCCGCCGTGGTTGCCGTAGGCACCGGTATTGGACACGTTGCGGACCTGGATCGCGGTGAGCGTGCCGTCGGTTCGCGCGCCGAGCTTCACGGTCAGCGACATCGGATGCCGCGGTGAGGCGGTCGTGAACTCCTCTTCGCGCGTGAACTCGAAACAGACCGGCCGCCTGGTATCCAATGCGGCGAGGGCGACCAAATCCTCGGTGATGACCTCCTGCTTACCGCCGAACGCACCGCCGACCCGCTTGCAGAACACGCGCACCTGATCTGGACGCAGGTCGAAGAGATAGCCGAGCTTGTTCTTGGCGATGGAGGGCGATTGGGAGCTGGTCCGTACGTGCAGGCGACCGTCCTCGATCCACGCGATCGATCCGTGCGTCTCGAGATGCGCATGCTGAACCCGCGGCGAGGAATACGTGCCCTCGTGGATCACATCGGCCTCGGCGAAGCCCGCCTCGACATCACCGACATGCCCGTGGATCTCGAGCAGGATGTTGTGCTCGGGATCGTGCACGAACGGGTCGTGCGAGCCGTGCAGTTGGGGTGCGCCGTCGGCCATCGCCGCTTCCGGATCGAAAACCGCGGGCAGCACCTCGTACTCGACGACCACCTTGCGGCAGCCCTCCTCGGCGGCCGCGACGGTGTCGGCCAGCACCGCGACCACGCGTTGACCGACGAAGCGCACCACGTCGTCGAGGATGTAGGTGTCGCTGGGATCGACGAGATGATCGTTGTGGATCGCGGTCGTGAAGCGCTTGCGCGGCACATCTTCCCAGGTATAGACGCGATGCACACCGGGAACCGCGAGCGCCGCGGTCTTGTCGATCGACACGATGCGGGCATGGGCGTGCGGAGAACGCAGCAGCTTCAGGTGCAACATGGCGTCGATCGCGGTGTCCATGGTGAATTCGGCGCGACCGGTCACCACCTCGGCGCCCGCCGGAGCACCGACGCTCGTCCCGATTACTCTGCCCGGCCGGGCGACCTCGATCTCGGCGACACCGTGCACCGCGTCTTCGATCGCCCGGTAGCCGGTGCAGCGGCAGAGGTTGCCCTTGAGCGCGCGCGAAAGGTCTTGCCGCTGGGAGTCGGTGAGCGCCACCGCGGTCATGATCATGCCCGCGGTGCAGAAGCCGCATTGGAAGCCGGGACCGTCGCGGAACTGTCGCTGCATCGGGTGCATGTCCTGCGGCGAACCGAGGCCCTCGATAGTGGTGACCGCACGTCCCTCGGCACGGAATGCGGGCGTGATGCAGCTGTGTACGGGATCGCCGTCCAGCCATACCGTGCAGGCGCCGCAATCGCCCGCGTCGCACCCCTTCTTGACACCGTGGCAGCCGAGCGAGCGGAGGAATGTGCGCAGGCATTGACCCGGATTCGGCTCGGCGTCGAAGGTATTTCCGTTCACGGTGTATGTCACGGCGGACCGCCTTCGATGAACTCGACGCGGATCTCCTCGGCGAAGTACCCGGCCAGATGCTGCCGATGGTCGGGCGTGCCGTTCGGGTCGCTGAACCACAGGTCTTCAGGGATGGCATCGATGCGCTCGCGCAGCACATCGGCGTCGGGCATGGTGTCGAACGCCAAGCACACCGGACGAGTGGTCCCTGCGGTAATGGTGAGCAGCAGGTCCGCGGCCCCTGGCGACTGGGTGGCGATCAGGAAAAGCGTCGAGCGGCCGAGGCGCGTCAGGCTGAAGCGCCGGTGCGTACACCGCTTGCGAAGCGCGGTGATCGGGATATCTATGCGGCGCAGGATCTCGCCGGGGCCGAGGACGTTCCGGTGGTCGCCGAGGACGAAGTCGGCGGCATCGACGGTGCGTTCGGATCCGTCGGCGGCCCACACCGTGTATGTGGCTTCGAGCGCGACCGTCAACGTGATCATCGGGCCCGCGGGCAGCGACATGCAGATATTGCCGCCCACCGTCGCCGCGTTCCAGACCTTGAACGAGGACAGGAAAGCCTCGCAGCACGTGGTGAACAGCATCCCGGCGGGCCAGTCACTCGGCGGCGCATAGGAATTCAGCTCGCGGATGGTGCACGTCGCGCCGATCTCCAGGCCCGCTGCACTCGGCACCAGGCTGTCCCAGCCGAGTGCGGTGAGATCGATGAGACGGCGCAGCTCCGGCTGCTCGGTCGAGAACAACCACGTTCCCCCGGCCAGCCACGCGTCGCCATCGCGCCAGGCCGCGCCCGGTCGGTCGGAAGGTCGCCGAACGATATCGGTGATCGTATTGAGATCCATAGCGCCGCTCCCTCTGGGAAGGTGCCGCCGATCGCCCGCCGAGTTCGATCACGCAACGAATCCGCCCCGTTGGGGCATCGCCGATCACGTACTCGCCTTGGGTCAACGTACCCGAACCGAGCGCGACCCGGGCCAGCAATCCCGCAGCCACCCACGCCGACGCTTTCGCGGCCGAAACGGCGGAGGCCGACCGGGCACTCGCCCGGTCGGCCTCGTGCCGTGCCCTTCGATCAGTCTGTGGACACTGCGGACTCGGCAACCTGGTGGCCGACTCCCCTGCGCCGGAACGGTCGCAACCGCCGCGACGGCCGTTGCTGCTGCGCCTCGGCCGACTCCGGATCCTGTACGCGAGTTGCCGTCGCCTCGATCCAATCCGATGCCTCGATGGCACCGTGGCGCGACAGGTCCGCGCCACGCACCACCTGTTCGCACCGGCGAGCCAGATCACGGCGATCGAGTCCCGGATTCTCGACCGGCTCGAGCACCACCTCGGCCACCATGCCGCGCGAGCGCAGAACCCGCTTCGCCGAGGTGCCGAAGGTGTCGTCACCGACGAATCCCGGAATGGTCGACTGGGTGCCGTGTGCGTCCAGATACCGCAGGCGCACCGGCTGCACCGATGTTCCGGTATCCACCGCCGCCTGGAAGAGCGCGGGCCGCATAGTGCCGTAGGCGCGGCCACACCAGGTAGTTCCCTCGGGGAATACCGCGACCCGGTCCCCCGCCGCCAGCCGTTCACCGAGACAGGCCACCACACCGGGCAATTCGCGCAGCCGTTCGCGTTCGATCGGAATGACCCGCATCAGCTTCGCCAGGCCGCCGAGCAGTGGCCAATCGACCATATCCGCGCGGGCCACGAAGCCGAGTGGCTGCACGGCGGCCATGACGACGACATCGGTCCAGCCGATATGCCCCGCCACGATCAGCAGACCTTCGCCAGGATCAGCGAAGCGTGTGTCGCTCGACTCGCCCGCATCGGAGAGGCCGACGCCGACCCGGTTCGCCGCCGACCGGTTGTCGACAACCCGCAACCGAATCCCGAGACAGCCGAGCAGAGTTCGCGCATAACGCCGCTGCAGTTGTTCGCGCCGTCGGCGCGGCGTCACGACATTGACAACGGGAAAGCTGACCAGCAACCCGGCCACGCCGAATAGCCGGCCGATCACCCGTGCGGTGCCGATCTCATCGACCGGATCGATGCAGCCGGGCCCACACGGGCTCGACGGCATCCAGGAATGTGCGGTGCGCTCTGCGGGCGGCGCGTCGAACACCATCTGACTCACCGTCCCCCGTCGAGTGCATTGGCCGCGTCTTGTAATCGGTTGAGGTAGCGGGTGTTGATCGTGTTCAGACCGAGCAGCGCGACGAAATCGGCGACCGCGAAATCCGGATCGTGTGCGGGTTCACCGCAGATCTCCGCGCCCAGCCGCAGGTAGCCGCGCAGCAGCGGGGGCAGCTTCGGGCGGGCGGGCGGTGTCATCTGGTCCAGCGTCAGCCCGTCGACGACCACCGGGCGATGGGGGTGCACCCGTCGCTCCGGATCGGATCCGTGGCGGCCGAGCAACATATCCCGCACGCCGCGCACATTCACACCGGCCGGATCGGCGGGAGTGTCCTGCATGGGCACCGAGACGCAGCCCATCACCCATTCGTATCCGGTGAGCTGGATGTAGTGCAGGATGCCCGCCCACATGAGGGTCAGCACCGAGCCGTTGCGGTGGTCGGGCACCACACACGCACGGCCCATTTCCACGATCCGGTTGCCCTCCGGATCCAGTTGGGCCAGATCGAATTCGGTGGCCGTGTAGTAGCCGCCCGCGGCAGTCACCTTGTCCGGCGGCAGCATTCGGTAGCAGCCGACGAATTCCTCGGTCCGGTCGTCGCGGACCAGCAGGTGGTCGCAGTGCTCGTCGAAATGGTCCGCGTCCAGACCCGTTCCGTTGTCGGGAATCCGGAAGCCGGGCTCACTGGCGAAGACGCCGTAGCGCAGGCGCTGCGCGGCCAGTCGGTGCGCCGAATCGGAGGAGACGACCAGCGAATACCGAGACCGTTCCGCCCCGGAGTCCGTCGGTCGAGCCGGGGCTGTCAACACGGACGAAATAGTCATATCCGTGATGAAGCCAGTCCGAAACTGCGCCCTAGCAACCTCGAAGTGTCGCCGCGATGCCGGTTCGGTGAACGAGATGATGATCACACCGAGCGTTCACCGAACTGTCGCGTCGCGTTCCGTCTCCCGCATCGCTACCGCCGCCTTTTGCCTGATCCGTGACCTTTTCGCCAGCAGATCAGGCGGCGTCGCGCTCCGATATCCGCACCGGATCCCGCACCGTGTCCACCTCGTCGAAACCGGGACGACCCGTGCCGATGAAGGCGACGAGCCACGAGGCCACGGCGGCGAAACGGTTGCGGAACCCGACCAGGTACAGCAGGTGCACCGCGAGCCACATGGTCCACGCGATGACGCCGCGGAAGGTGATGTGCTCGTTGAGTTTCACCACCGCGCTGAACCGGCTGATCACCGCCATGCTGCCCTTGTCCCAGTACTTGAACGGGGTGCCCGGCAGCTGCTTGCGGCGAATGATGTCGGCGGCGTGCCTGCCCTCCTGCATGGCGACCGGCGACTGGCCCGGATAGCCGTTGAGCGAGGTCATATCGCCGATGGCGTAGATATCGGCATGTCCGCCGACGGTCAGGTCCGGATTGATCAAAAGCCTTCCGGCGCGGTCGGTTTCGCAGCCGGTGGCCTCGGCCAGGATCTGTGCGAACCCGCCCGCCTGCACACCCGCCGACCAGACCACCGTCTCGGCCGCGATCCGGCGCTCGATGCCCTGCTTGTCCTTGACGGTCACCTTGCCGTATTCGATATCGGTCACGAAGGTGCCCAGCAGCACCTCGACACCGCTCTTGGTCAGCGATGCCTTCGCGTATTCCGAGAGTCCGCCACCGAAGGGCGGCAGCACCTCGCCCGCACCCTCGACCAGGGTCACCGAAACTTCTTGGTGGTAGTGCCGTTTCGCGAGTTCCTTCAGCTGACCGGCAACCTCGACACCGGTCGCGCCCGCGCCGACCACCACGAAGCTCAGCAGTCGCTTGCGGGTCTCCGCATCCGCGCCCTCGGCCTCGGTGAAGACGCGTTCGATCTGTGCTCGAAGCAACTTCGCATCGTCGATGGTCTTGAGCGAGAACGTCTTATCGGCGAAATCGTCGCGGCCGAAGTACGACTGCGAGGCGCCGGTGGCGGCGATCAGCGAGCCGTAGCGGATCTGCGTGCGCTCGCCGTCGTGCTCGTAGGTGAGCACCGCGTTGTCGGCGTCGATGGCGACGACCTTGCCGAGCCGGACGTCGGCTTCCCTGTGCCTGCGCAGTACCGAGGCGATCGGCGGCGCGATCTCGTGCGATGCCAGCACACCTGTCGCGACCTGGTAGAGCAACGGCTGGAAGAGATGCTCCGGAGTGCTCGAGATAAGAACGTAATTGATGCCCGATTTGGCCAACTGCTTAGCGGCGGCAAGCCCCCCGAATCCCGATCCAACGATGACAACATCTGCGTGTTCCATGACAGCCTCCTTCTCTCATTACCAACCGTCATTCGAGCCGCAGATATTTCAGGTGTTCAGGCGCATAATAGATATGACTCTTATCTGGATCACTCATGAATTGGAGATCAAGTGGAGCTTCGCCAGCTCACCTACTTCGTCGCGGTGTGCGAGGAGCTGAGTTTCAGCAGGGCCGCGGCCCGCTGCTACATCTCCCAATCGGCGATCAGCCATCAGATCGCCCGATTGGAGCGTGACCTCGGCGTAGCCTTGTTCGAGCGTTCGACCAGGGCCGTTGTGCCGACCGACGCGACCATGCGGCTACTTCCCCTGGCTAAACAGATGCTCAGTCTGGAGTCGGCCATCCGCGCCACCGTGCGCACCTCGGGGCACCGCATCCGGCTGGCCGCCAATATGTCATTCGCGACCCGATCCCTGTCCGCGATCGCCGGGGCGCGCGCCGCGCATCCGGATGCCGAGATCGAATTCGTCATCAAACCGTTCCGGCAACGAATCACCGCGGTGGCCGACGGCGACTGCGATCTCGCACTCATCCGCGGCAGTGTCGACGAGCCCGGCCTCGCGGTGGAGAAGCTGTGGATCGAGGACCTCGTCATCGCCACCTCCGCCGCCCATCCGCTGGCCCCGCACGACCAGGTGACGCTGGCGGATCTGAGCCCGTATCCACTGCTGCTCCCGCCCGAGCAGGAACAGGTCCTGCTGCACAATGTGATTCGGGCCGCCTTCGCCGAACTGTCGGCGGGCCCCACCTTCGGTCCGCCGATTCCACCGGACCACACCGCGACCATGGAGCTGATCAATCGCCCGGACGCGTGGACGGTGCTCTATGCCGACAGCCCGACCGAGGGCTTGGTCGTCCTGCACCTCGCCGAGCACCGACTACGTATTCCGGTCTCCGCCGTCTTGCGCAGCGATGCGCGCCGCTCGCCGATCCTCACCACGCTGCTGTCCGGATTGCACCGCCGCTGAGATCTGCTGTCACCGAGCAGATCTCGCGGCATCGGTGTCAGGCGTTCTCGCGGGTGAAGCTACGTGCGCCGATCACCATCGCCACCGCGGCGACCGCCAGCGTGAGCCCGGTCCCGAGATACACCTCGGACGCACCGTAGTCACCGCGGAACAGGGCCCTGGCCGCATCGACGGTGTGCGAGAACGGATTCACCTTGCCGATCGTGCGCAACCAGCTCGGCCCGACACTCAACGGCAGCAGAATGCCGGACAGCAGCATCAGCGGCACCGCGAGACTGTTGAGCACCGAGGCGAGCACATCCTCGGATTTGGCCCACAGACCCAGCGCATAGGACGCCGCAGCCAAACCTGCTGCCATGACCGCGATCAACAACACCGACAGCACCACGCCGAGCGGATCCGGCCGAACCCCGAAGGCCGCCATGGCAACTCCGACGAGCACCAGCGCCTGGACGACGAGCACGACCATATCTTTGAGCACGCGCCCGGTCAGCAGCGCGCCCCGGCTCGCCGGTGTGACCCGCTGCCGTTCGACGACCCCCGCGCGCAATTCCGCCACAATGCTGAATCCGACGTAGATGGCGCCGAACAGCCCGGTCTGGATGACCAATGCGGGCGTGAGCAGCTTCCACGGATCGGAATCCGCGCCGAGCGACGGTGCGATGCCCTTGACGAGCGGCCCGAACAGCACCAGATAGAGCACCGGCTGGGACAGACCGATCAAGACCCACACCGGATTTCGCAGATTTGCCCGCAGTTGGGACCAGAAGATCAGTCCGGTCTCGCGCATGAACCTCATGAGTGACTCGCCTCCCGCAGCGAACGCCCCGTAATGGTGAGAAAGACATCGTCGAGGCTGGGACGTTTGACAGTGAGCGCACCCGGTACGAGACCGCGCTCGTCCATGGCACGCAACAGCGGCACGACCGCGGCATCGCCGCGATCCACGGTGAGATGCACCAGCGTCGCACCGATACGGTTCGCACCGGCTTCCTCCGAGCGCACCAGCGAGCGCACCTCGAGCACCGACTGGGCGACCTGGAGTGCGAGATCCGCATGGCCGTCGTCGATTTCGAAGCTCACCACGTCACCGGAGATGCGACGCTTGAGTTCGTCGGGCGAGCCCTCGGCGACGATGCCACCGTGGTCCATGATCAGCAGCCGGTCGCACAGTGCGTCGGCCTCGTCCAGATAGTGGGTGGTGAGCACGACCGTGGTGCCCCGCTCGCGCAGGCGCCGGATGTGCTCCCACAGATTCGCGCGGCTCTGCGGATCCAGGCCGCTGGTCGGCTCGTCGAGGTAGATCAGCGTCGGGCCGTGCACCAGGCCGAGCGCGATATCGACGCGGCGGCGCTGACCGCCGGAGAGCTGGTTGCATTTGCGGCGGCCGAGGCCGTCCAGGTCGAGTGCGACGAGTAGTTCTTCGGCATTGGCCGTGGCCTGCGCCTTGGTCAATCCGAAAAGCCTTGCCTGCAGCACCAATTCGTCGATGACCAGGGCATCGTCATTGGTCATTCCGCCCTGGGCGACGTAGCCGATGCGCGAGCGCACGGTTCGCTGCTCGGCCCGTAGATCAGCGGCGGAGATGACCGCCTTGCCCGCGGTCGGGGCGATGAGGGTGCTGAGCATCCGCAGTGTCGTGGTCTTACCCGCGCCGTTGGGGCCGAGCAGACCGAGGATCTCGCCCTCGTACACATCGAAGTCGACGCCCGTAACCGCTTGGACGGGGCCACTTTTGGTTTCAAACGTCCGCGCCAGCCTGCGTACCCGGATCACCGAGGTGCGAGTGCGATCACGAACGGAGTCGATCGTTTCCACCTGAACAACGGTAGAAACGATCGACCAAATAGTCAAGCTTTATTATTCAGTCTTGATCAGTCGATGATGGCGCTCCGGCCGTCCACCCGCGTCGAGAACCGCTCCCAGACCTCCAACTCGCCACTTTCGATGCGTTCCAATGTTTTCCGCGACCAGCGCAGATCGGCGCGGACATGTTCGGAGGCCAACCGGATCGCGTCGGCGACGTGATGCGGTTCGGTCTCCGCCGGATCGCCGCTACCGGCCATCACGCGACGCTCCTCACGATCGAGTTGCTCGAGTTCGGCCTCGAATTTCTTGATCCGGCTGCGCAGCGCGGCGACGACCTCGTCGCGAGGCGCCTGCGGCAGCAGCGCGATCGCCGCGGCATAGGGATGCTTCGGCTGCTCGGCATCCCACAGTGCGTCGCGCAGCAGCTGCGCGAAGACCTTCTCCCCCTCGGCGGTGAGCCGATAGGTCGTGCGCTCCGGCCGCGCACCGTCCTGCCCGACGCCCTCCACCGCGATGAGCCCGTCGCGCTGCAAGGTATTCAGCGCGCCGTACACCGAACCCGGTTTCACATTCGCCCAATTGTCCGCCCGCCAGGACAGCAACTCCCGACGAACGTCGTAACCATGTACCGGCGCCAGCAGTCGCACCACGGCGAGCACCAGCATCCGAGTCGTAGGAACAGCCATATCCGCAGGTTATCCCACCCGGTGTGGACAGTATGAAAACGAAAGTGGCCCCGGCCGTTTCCCAGCCGGGGCCACTCGAGCAGCAGTGCTGTGTCAGCCCTTGTGGGCCTTCACAGCTTCGGTCAGCTGCGGGGCGACATTGAACAGGTCGCCGACGATGCCGTAGTCCGCGATCTCGAAGATCGGGGCCTCTTCGTCCTTGTTGACCGCGACGATGGTCTTCGAGGTCTGCATACCGGCGCGGTGCTGGATGGCGCCGGAGATGCCGAGGGCGATGTAGAGCTGCGGGGAGACCGTCTTACCGGTCTGACCGACCTGGAACTGGCCCGGGTAGTAGCCCGAGTCGACCGCGGCACGCGAGGCACCGACGGCGGCACCAAGCGAATCGGCCAGCGCCTCGACGACCGAGAACTTTTCGGCGGAACCGACACCGCGACCACCGGAGACGACGATGCTCGCCTCGGTGAGCTCCGGACGGTCGCCACCGACGACCGGCTCGCGCGAGGTCACCTTCACGACGCCCTCTTCCTGCGCGGGCACCTCGACGGTCACCTTCTCACCCGCACCGGCCGAGGCGGTGGCCTCGACGGCGCCCGGGCGCACCGAGATCACCGGCACGTCGCCGGTGGCCTTGGCGTCGACGGTGAACGCGCCACCGAAGATGGAGTGCACGACCGAACCGTCGGACTTGACGTCGATGACATCGACGAGCAGGCCGGAGCCGATGCGCGCGGCGAGGCGGCCCGACACCTCCTTGCCCTCGGCGGTGGCGGCGACGATCACGGCGGCCGGGGAAATCGACTCGACCAGACCGGCGAGCACGTCGACCTTCGGGGTGACCAGGAAGTTCTCGACATCGTCGGATTCGGCGATGTAGATCTTCGCGGCGCCCGCGGCGGCCAGCGCGTCGGCCAGCTTCTCGCCGGTACCGGCCGGGCCGGTCACGACTGCGGCGGGCTCACCCAGCGCACTCGCGGCGGTGAGCAGTTCGGTGCTGACCTTCTTGATCGCACCGTCGGCGTGCTCGACGAGCACAAGTACTTCTGCCATTTGTGTTCTCCTGAGTCTAATTTGCGGTGTGAGCTACGCCCTGCGTGGTCACGCTTCGCTACCTCCTCCGGGCGCTGAGCTCCCACCGCGGGAGCAGTCTCGGGCGGGATCAGATGATCTTCTGACCGACCAGGTACGCGGCGATCTTGGTGCCGCCGTCGCCCTCGTCCGCGATCTTCTCGCCCGCGGTGCGCGGGGGCTTCGGGGTGGCCGCGGTGACGGCGGTGCCCGAGTTGGCGACACCGACGGTCGACGGGTCGACGCCCAGGTCGGCCAGCGTGAAGGTCTGCACTTCCTTCTTCTTCGCGGCCATGATGCCCTTGAAGGAGGGGAAGCGCGGCTCGTTGATCTTCTCGGTGACGCTGACGATGGCCGGGAGGGTGGCCTCCAGCTTGAACACGCCCTCGTCGGTCTCCCGCTCACCGGTGATCTTGTCGCCGTCGACGCTCAGCTTGCGCAGGTGCGTCAGCTGCGGCAGGCCCAGGTACTCGGCGATGATCGCGGGCACGGCGCCTGCGCGACCGTCGGTGGCCTCGTTGCCCGCGATGACCAGCTCGACACCCTCGACCTGGCCCAGCGCACTGGCCAGCACCCAGGCGGTCTGCACGGCGTCGGAGCCGTGGATCGCTGGATCGTTGATGTGGATGGCCTTGTCGGCGCCCATGGACAGCGCCTTGCGAATGGCCTCGGTGGCACGGTCCGGACCGGCGGCAAGCACGGTGACCTCGCCGCCCTGGGCCTCCTTGATCAGCAGCGCTTCTTCGACGGCGCGCTCGTTGATCTCGTCGAGGACGGCGTCGGCGGCTTCGCGATCGAGGGTGAAGTCACCGTCGGTCAGCTTGCGCTCGGACCAGGTGTCGGGAACCTGCTTGATGAGTACGACGATGTTCGGCATCGGTCTTCGTCGACCTCCTGTTCTGGTTACACGTGTGTGGTGGTCGCACGAGCGGCGCCGTACGTCCTTAGTTTGTAGCTCAGGGCGTGACACTACCCTACGTTAAGTTACTCACGGGTAACTTAGTCGCTTCTCTCTCACAACGGTGGTCCTGGCGATACTCTGCGGCCGCCTTACCAGTAACGTCGGAGCGATGAGCGAGGCTGTGATCCCTGCCGCAGTGGGCACCACCCCGGGCATTACTCCCGAGTCGGTCGTGGAGCCGTTGCCGCTGACCGGCGAGCGGACCGTACCCGGCATCGCCGAGGAGAACTACTGGTTCCGTCGGCACGAGATCGTCTACGCACGCCTGCTCGAGCGTTGCGCCGGAAAGACGGTGCTGGAGGCGGGATCCGGTGAGGGTTACGGCGCGAACATGATCGCCGATGTGGCCACCAAGGTGATCGGCCTCGACTACGACACCAGCGCGGTCGAGCACGTGCGCGCACGCTACCCGCGCGTGGAGATGATCCAGGGCAACCTCGCCGCGCTGCCGCTGGAAGACGAGTCGGTCGATGTCGTGGTGAATTTCCAAGTGATCGAACACCTCTGGGACCAGGGCCAGTTCATCCGGGAATGCCTGCGGGTGCTGCGACCCGGCGGTGAACTGCTGATCAGCACGCCCAATCGGATCACCTTCTCCCCCGGGCGCGATACCCCGCTCAACCCGTTCCACACCCGCGAACTCAATGCCGACGAACTCACCGAACTGCTCGTCGACGCGGGTTTCCAAGTCACGCTCATGACCGGAGTGCATCACGGATCGACGCTGAAGGCGTTGGACGCCAAGCACGGTGGCTCGTTCATCGATGCGCAGATCGAGCGCGCGCTGGCCGGGGAGCCGTGGCCCGCCGAGCTGACCGCCGATGTCGCCGCGGTCGCCATCGACGATTTCGCATTGATCACCGAGGACATCCATGCGAGCCTCGATCTGGTCGCCATCGCGGTGAAGTCGTGAGTGAGCGCAGCGAACGAACCATGTCACAGCGCGCGTTGCGCACGACGGAGCCGAGCGTCAGCGAGGCGCAGTCGTGAGTGAGCGCAGCGAACGAACCATGTCACAGCGCGCGTTGCGCACGACGGAGCCGAGCGTCAGCGAGGCGCAGTCGTGAGCAGACAAGAAGTTCCCGGCCAGTTCACTCTGGTCCTGCATTCCCATCTGCCCTGGCTGGCCAACCACGGCCGCTGGCCGGTCGGCGAGGAATGGCTCTACCAATCCTGGGCCGCCTCTTACCTTCCGGTCGTCGATGTGCTGAGAACCCTTGCCGCGGAAGGCCGTTCGCACCTGCTCAGCCTCGGCATCACGCCGGTGCTCGCCGCCCAGCTGGACGATCCGCATTGCCTTGCGGGCATGCATCATTGGCTCGGCAACTGGCAACTGCGCGCCGACGAGGCCGCGATGGCGGGCAATATCGCACTCGGCAGGCATGAGCACCGGCTGGCGGCGGCGGCACTCGCGGAATTCGAACAGCACTGGCGTCACGGCGCGGCGCCGGTGTGGCGGCAGCTCATCGACGCCGAGGCCATCGAACTGCTCGGTGGCCCGCTCGCGCACCCGTTTCAGCCGCTGCTGCACCCGCGACTGCGCGCCTTCCAGCTCAGCGCGGGCCTGTCCGATGCCCGGCAGCGCTGGGGCCACACCCCGACCGGCATCTGGGCGCCCGAATGCGGCTACACCCCCGGCATGGAGACCGGATACGCGGCCGCGGGTGTGACGCATTTCATGGTCGACGGACCCGCATTGCGCGGCGATACCACCCTCGGCCGACCGGTCCGGGAATCGGATGTGGTGGCCTTCGGGCGGGATCTGCAAGTGAGTTACCGGGTTTGGTCGCCCAAGTCCGGCTATCCCGGGCAGAGCGCATACCGTGACTTTCATCACTATGACCACGCGACGGGTCTCAAGCCCGCCCGCGTCACCGGCAAGACGGTCGCCGGTCCGGACAAGGCCCCGTACGACCCGGAACTGGCGGCTGCGGCGGTGGTCCGCGATGTCGACGATTTCGTGCGGACCGTGCGCGAACGGCTGATCGGGGAATCGGCGCGCATCGGACGTCCGGCCCTGGTCGTCGCCGCATTCGATACCGAATTGTTCGGACACTGGTGGCACGAGGGTCCGCAGTGGCTGGACCAGGTGTTGCGGGCACTGCCCGAGGCGGGCGTCACCGTCGGCACGCTGGCCGATGCCAGGGCGCGCGGGTTCGTCGGCGAGCCGGTGCCGCTTGCCGATTCGTCCTGGGGTTCGGGTAAGGATTGGCGAGTATGGGCCGGTGACCAGGTGAAAGACCTGGTGGATCTGAACGACGATATTGTCCGGGTCACCCTCGATACGGTCGACAAGATGCGGGCCGCGGACGGCGGCGCCGCGCTGCGCGACCCGGTTGCCGATCAACTGCTGCGCGAGGCCATCCTCACCGTCTCCAGCGACTGGGCATTCATGGTCAGCAAGGACTCCGCGGCCGGCTACGCACGCGACCGCGCGCACCGACACGCCCACGCCGTACGGGAAATCGCCGCCGCCGTCGGGGCGGGCCAAGTCGCCAAAGCACACCAGTTGGCGGCAGGATGGGGGGCGGCCGACGGCTTCTTCCCGAGTTTGGACGCACGGCGGCTGGCGATCGCGGACCGAGACTCCGCCTGATAAGGACATTCATGAAGATCTTGATGGTGTCGTGGGAGTACCCACCGGTTGTGGTCGGTGGGTTGGGCCGGCATGTGCATCACCTGGCGGTCGAACTGGCAGCGGCCGGTCACGAAGTGGTCGTGCTCGCCCGCCGCCCCTCCGGCACCGACTCCGTGACCCACCCCACCCACTCCTTCATCGCCGAGGGCGTGCTGGTGGTCGCGGTCGCGGAGGATCCGCCGTGCTTCGACTTCGGCGAAGACATGCTCGCTTGGACGCTGGCCATGGGCCATGCCATGGTGCGCGCCGGTGTGGCCCTCGGCAAGCCCGGCATCGGCGACGGCTGGGTCCCGGATGTCGTGCACGCGCACGACTGGCTGGTCGCGCATCCGGCGATCGCGCTGGCCGAGTACTACGACGTGCCGCTGGTTTCGACCATCCACGCCACCGAGGCCGGGCGGCACAGCGGTTGGGTCTCGGGCCGGGTCAACAAGCAGGTGCATTCGGTCGAGTGGTGGCTGGCCAATGAATCGGATGCGCTGATCACCTGCTCGACCTCCATGCAGGACGAGGTGGAGCGGCTCTACCGGCCCGAGCGGGTGCCGATGACGGTCATCCGCAACGGAATCGATGTGGGCGCGTGGACCTTTCGGCCGCGCGCACCGCGCACCGGTCCGCCGCGTCTGCTCTATGTGGGTCGGCTCGAGTACGAGAAGGGTGTGCAGGATGCGATCGCCGCGCTGCCGCGCATCCGCCGCGCCCACCCCGGCACCACGCTGACCGTCGCCGGTATCGGCACCCAGTTCGAATGGCTGCGCGAACGCGCCCGGGTACATCGGGTCGCGCGCGCGGTGACCTTCGCCGGTCAGCTCGATCACGAGGAACTGCTCGGCTGGTTGCACGGCGCCGATGCCATCGTGTTGCCGAGCCGCTACGAACCCTTCGGCATCGTCGCGCTCGAGGCGGCCGCCGCCGGTACCCCGCTGATCACCTCCACCGCGGGTGGTCTCGGCGAGGCCGTCATCGACGGCGTCACCGGCGCATCCTTCGCACCGGCGGATGTGGACGGCATCGTCGAAGCCGTGCGCGCCACCCTCGACGATCCGGCCGCCACCCAGGACCGCGCCTACGCCGCGCGCGAACGCCTCACCGCCGACTTCGCCTGGGATGTGGTCGCTGCCGAAACCGCCCTGGTGTATTCCTCGGCCAAACGCCGCGTCCGCAACCCCATCGGCCGCCCTACCATCATCGAACGTCCCCTCCCCGAGCGCGATCCGAAGTAGCGCCTAGCTCTCCATCTTCTTGACGATCTTCTGGATGGTGAGCCAGGTGCGGGTGGTGATCTCCTTGCTGTAGGTCTTCTCCATCCAGGCCATGAAATTCGGGGTGCGCGGTTCGGTGTTGTCGATGACCGAGAGGACGACGCGGGCGGCGGTGTCGTAGCCGACGATCCGGACACCGGGTTCGGTGTGCTTGCGCAGTTCTTTCGCGACGTTCGGCGGTGCCTGTTTGAGGAAGGTCGCGGTCAGGTAGGTGCCGCGGCCGTGGGTCAGGCCCGGAAACGGATCGGTGTCGAGCAGGTCGCGCAATTCGTCATAGGTGCGCACGATGGTGCCGCCCGGAATTCCGAGTTCGCTGTTCAGCGCGTCCTGGATGCGGGCTTCCAACTCCGCGATATCGGTGTCCGCGGTACGGAAGACCACATTGCCGCTGGCCAATACCGTGGCGACCTTCTCGAATCCGAGCCCATCGAACACCCCGCGCAGCTTCTCCCCCTTCATATTGGGGTTCGTCGGCATGATCCCGCGCAACAGCGCCGCGTACCTGTTCATGACGTGACCGTACCGACTGCCACCGACGCATACCGGAATACTCGGCCGAGATGGCACGAGCCCCGGGTCCGTTCCGGATCCCGGGGCTCGGTGGGTTCATGCCGACTGGGTGGCGCCGTTCTTCTTGCGCTCGATATCTTCCAGCGCGGCAACGTATTTGGCGCGCTCCTCGGCGCCGGCCTCCCAGGTCGCCTTGCGGTTCTTGACGACCTTGGCGGGCGCGCCGACGGCGATGCTGTAGTCCGGAATCTCGCCCTTGACCACCGCGTGCGCACCGAGCACACAGCCGCGGCCGACGCGGGTTTCGCGCAGCACCGTCACCTTGGCGGCGATCCAGGTATCCGGCCCGATGCGGACCGGGCTCTTGACGATGCCCTGATCCTTGATCGGCATATTGATGTCGTCCATGCGGTGGTCGAAGTCGCAGATGTAGCACCAGTCCGCGACCAGCGTGGATTCACCGATCTCGATATCGAGGTAGGTATTGACGACATTGTCCTTGCCGAAGACGACCTTGTCGCCGATGCGCAGCGAACCCTCATGGCAGCGAATGGCATTGCCGTCGCCGATATGCACCCAGCGGCCGATTTCCATCCGACCCAATTCGGGGGTCGCGTGGATTTCGACGCGTTTGCCGAGGAAGACCATGCCGCGCAGCACGATATGCGGATTGGCCGCCTTGAATTTGAACAGCCGGTAGTACCGCACCAGATACCAAGGCGTGTACGCCTTGTTCGCGAGCACCCAGCGCAGCGACGCCAGCGTCAGAAATCGCGCTTGCTGCGGATCCCGGCGACGCGAGCCGCGCCACCGCGAGCGCAACGGTGCGCCCCACATGCTCGTCACGAAGTCATCTCCTGTCGTGGTCCTTGACATGGCGACCGTCCCGGTCGCGACGGCTAGAGCTTATCCCGTCGGAAAACACCGCCGGGACCCGTACAACGTCGGCGGACCCTCCCGTACAGTGATCGCTGCGCCGCCGACGGCGGCGGCGAACCTCCACGCGGGCGGTGGTGCGCGTACCCGGGGGTCGACACGCTTTCGGTCACGTCCCCAGCGGGCAACGACGACAGGAGTGCAGCAGGTGCGAAGCGGCGGCGTACTGGCCAACCCGGCGCGCGGGCTCACCCTGTCCCGACTGGGCGCGGCGGCGGCCATCGGTGCACTGGTGTTGACGGGGTGCGGTACCGACGTCGACGACATCACCGTCGGATCGGGCAAGGGCTGGACCACCGCGCACCATGACGGCCGCAACAGTGGCTTCAGCCCGGTCACCGGCTCGCGCAAACTATCGCTGAGTTGGTCGCGGCCAGTCGGTGGGCCGATCGAGGAACCCGTGACGCTCGGCCCGGACGGGCAAATGTTCGTCACCACCCTGACCCCGAGCAACTGCGCCATTCTCTCGCTGCAGATGCCGACCGGTCGCAAGCGCTTCTGTAATGCGCTGGGACCGAATGCGATCGCCGCGCCCTCGGTGGTCGACAGCGGCACCAATGTCTACGTCGGCGACGACAGCGGGGTCAGTGCGTTCAACTCGATCGGCCAGCCGCGCTGGCGGACTGCCGTTGCGGGCGTACCGGTTTCGGCGCAGTTCACCGGCGACGGGAATATCCTGACGGTCACCCAGTCCGGTCAGATGGATGTGCTGAGCCGCCAGACCGGTGAGCGCGTCGTCAGTACCGCCCAACTGCTGGGCGATCCCGACTTCCTGGAGTACCCCGATCTCACCCGACCCGCGTCCGGACAGGGTCTCGACGACTGCCCGAGCGGCGGGCCGCAGTGCCCGGTCGCCAATATCTCGCCGATCGAGGTGTCCAGCGGCCGCTTCTTCGTCACGCTGTGGAAGCCGGGCAAGCCGATCGCCGCACTGGTCGCACTTCGCTACGCGGACAATAAGATTCAGCAGGAATGGAGCGCGGACCTGCTCACCGACGGCAGCGCGACCAGCCCGACGCTGTCCGCCGACGGCCGGACCGTATACGTCGGCGACAATTCCAAGCGCCTCATCGCGGTCGACGCCGCCGACGGCCGGACCAAATGGGTGCAGCCGCTGGATTGGGCCCCGCGCGGCGGCATTTCGGTCTCCGGCGACGGCCTGATCATCCCAGCCGGCGACGACGGCCACCTGCTCGCCCTGCGCGACAAGGGCGACACCGCCGAAATCGCCTGGGAGCGTAAGGATCTCGCCCTGCGCGGCACCCCCGTCCAGACCGCAGGCGACACCGGCTACACCGCCGCCGCCATCGGCGACGGCATCAACCTGATCACCTTCGACACCAAGACCGGCGCAACCGTCGACTCGGACGTCCTCCCGGCTGCCAAGGGCACAACCACCGGCACCTCCATCGGCTCCAAGGGCGAGGTAGTCCTCGCCACCCGCATCGGCGAACTCTTCACCTTCAAACCCGAACAATAGCCACCCATCGAACCCCCGCCCCCCAAGCGAAGCACCAGCAAATAACGGCACCGGGTATACAGCGCGGTCCTAAACCCTTGATCACCATGCACTGGTGGCGGGAAACACCGAGAATGGCCCGCCACTATTACATGCTCGACGCACGCGAGCGGCGGGTGGGGTGCTGGGGGGTGTAGCGCGGTCTTGGTCCCTTGATCACGATGTGCTGGTGGCGGGAAGCATCGAAAGTGGGCCGCCACCAATACATTCTCGACGCATGCGAGCGGCGGGTGGGCACCGGCAAAGTCGACGGTGTTGGGGTCTCGAGGCCAGCGGGTGCGGGGGGCGGCGGAGTAATGGGGGCGTTAGGTGCAGAGGAAGGCGGCGGCGGTGCGGGAGAGGCGGGTGAGGATGAGGGTGTAGGGGTGGGTGCCGCGGAGTTTTAGGCGTTTGCGGAGGGCGTCGGGGTCTATGTCGAGGCCTCGGATGCGGATTTCCAGGGGGCCGCAGTTGCGGCGGGTTAGTTCTTGGCGGAGGGATTTTTCGCGGAATTCCAGGCGGTCGAGGATGCGGAAGCCGCGGACGCCGGGGGGGACGGTGTTGCCGGTCAGGTAGGCGATCTGCGGGTCCAGTTGCCAGAGGCCGTGTTCGGCGGCGTAGTGGCGCACCAGGCCTGCGCGGACGATGGCGCCGTCGGGGTCGATGATCCACTCGCCGGGGGGCTGTTCCGGAATCTCGTCGGGGGCGGCGTCGGTGTAGGTGACGGATTCGCCGCGGGAGGTGAGGACTGTCGCGCGGCGGGTGACGTCGCTGCCGGAAAGGCCCGGCGACCACAGGCAGGCCTCGCGGACCGCGCCGTCGAGGGAGACGACCTCGACCTCGCCCGGCCAGTCCAGGCGGTCGAAATCCAGTCCGGGAGCACACTTTACAGCCAGGTCACGGCCGGGATAGGCGGCAAGCAGATCCGGGAGCGGGGGTTGCAGTTTGGCCGGATCATGGGTGCGGCGACCATCCGCGCGGCGGGCCGGATCGGCGACGACGACGGTGCCGGTGCTGGTCGGGACGAGGGCATCGGCCTTGGCCAGCAGGACATTTCGGGATGCGGCGAGATTGTGCGCGGCCATGGACAGGCGCACGTCGTCGAGGTCGCTGCCGAGCACGACAGGGCAGGTGCGGGCCAGTTCGGCGAGTTCCGCGCCGATCGAGCAGGTCACATCGTGTACGGCACGTCCGGAGAGCCGCGCGGCGCGGTGGCGGGCGACCAGCGTCGGCGTCGCCTGTTGCAGCGCGTCATCGGTGAACAGCCACTGTTCGGTATCGACGAGCTTGGCCGCGGCACGACGGCGCAGACGCACCGTTTCCACCAGCGCGGCCGACCGCTCGCCGAATTCGCGACGCACCCGCTCCAAATCGCGCAGGTGCGTCGCGGGAGTCAGCTCCAGCCGATCCACCTCGGCCAGCGCGGCGCAACCCGCCGCGCTGCCGAGGAAGACGACATCCTCGCGGCCGAAGCGGTAACCCACTACTTGGCGGCAGCGCCCGGCTTCACGCCGGTGATCATGGCGTTGTAGAAGAACTGACGCGGCACCACGCGGCGCATGACGTTCTCGTCCAACCAGCTCAGCCGCAGCCACGCGCGGTACATGGCCATCCGGTAGCCCATGGTGAGCTTCTCGTCCGGGACAGCCGCCTCGAAGGTGCGCACCGGCCAGCCCCACAGCGCCGCCGCGAACTCCTCGGTGCTCGCCTTGACCTCGGTGGCGCCGGCGCGCCGGGCCATAGCCTCGAGGTCGCTCGGATCGAAGGTGTGCAGGTCGACGACCGCCTCCAGCGCCGCAGCGCGCGAGGACTCGTCCAGTTCGGCCTGCGGACGCCGCCAACCCGACAGTGCGGGCAGCTTGGTCACGGTGGTGGTGGCCTTCCAGGTGATGCGGCCGAGCCAGCGAGCGTAGAAGTTGCCCGCGGTGGTCGGTTCACCGGCGAAGACGAAACGCCCGCCCGGCTTCAGCACGCGCAGGCACTCCTTGAGCGCCAGTTCCACGTCCGGGATGTGGTGCAGCACCGCGTGCCCGACGACGAGGTCGAAGGTGTCGTCCTCGTACGGGATGGTCTCGGCGTCGGCGACCCGGCCGTCGACATCGAGCCCGAGGTTCTCGGCATTGCGCAGTGCGACCTTCACCATGCCCGGCGACAGGTCGGTGACCGAGCCGGATTTCGCGACGCCACCCTGCATGAGGTTCAGCAGGAAGAAGCCGGTGCCACAGCCCAGTTCCAGCGCGCGCTCGTACGGCAGCGGCGCGGGGCCGACCGCGGCGTCGAACCGGCCGCGGGCATAGTCGATACAGCGCTCGTCATAGGAAATCGACCACTTGTCGTCATAGGTCTCGGCTTCCCAGTCGTGATAGAGCACCTGGGCGAGCTTCGTATCCTTCAGCGCTGCTTCGACCTCGGCCTCGGTGGCATGCGGGTTCGGCGCCGGGTCATCGGGGTGGACCGTCATGGTGGGCTAGCCTAGCCAACCCTGCGCCGCACGTCTGCAGCGGACCAGTGAGTAGGACATGATTTCGCCCCCCGCACCCTCCCCCGAGACTCGTTCTGGTTCTGAACCTGACCGACGATCTACCTCCGCACCGCCACGTGTCCCAGATGCGGTCAGCAACCTGGGGCTCGAGTGGGACTCACGATCATCGAGTGCCGCGAAAGTCACACCATGCACCGACCAGGAACGTGTTCCTGTTTATCGTCCGCATCGGCACTCCGATCACCCAACGCCGACCCGACCGATCACGGCACCGCAGATCCTGACTACCGACCAGTAACAACAAGCAGGCCAAACCGAACCCTCAGCTGGTTGCGTCGGTGCCCGTCAGCGTCCGACTGCGGTTGCCGAACCTGGACCGTCGGCCAGGTACGACTAGTGCCAATGCGGGCCCCGGTGGCGAAGAGCGGGGCCCATTCCGTACGAGCACGATCGAGCCCGCCAGACCTGACCGGGCAGATCGACCGAGACCTCACGAACCCCACCGACGCGACCGAGCCGTGTGCCCCGTCAGCGCCCGATGAAAGTCGCCGAGCCCGGACCACCGGCCAGGTACGACTCGGTGCCGATGCGGCGGCCGTCAGTGGCGAAGAGCACGGTCCATCCGATGCGAGCACGATCGAGCCCGCCAGACCTGACCGGGCAGATCGACCGAGACCTCACGAACCCCACCGACGCGACCGAGCCGTGTGCCCGTCAGCGCCCGACGAAAGTCGCCGAGCCCGGACCACCGGCCAGGTACAACTCGGTGCCGATGCGGCGGCCGTCAGCGGCGAAGAGCACGGTCCATCCGATGCGAGCACGATCGAGCCGCCAGACCCACCTGGGCAGATCGACCGAGACCTCACGAACACCACCGACGCGACCGAGCCGTGTGCCCGTCAGCGCCCGACGAAAGTCGCCGAGCCCGGACCGTCGGCCAGGTACGACTCGGTGCCGATGCGGTGGTCTTCGGTGGTGAAGAGGGTGGCCCATTCGGTGCGGGCGCGGTCCAGGCCGTGGGGGCCTGCTTCGAAGACGGCTTTCGCGGCGGCGAGGGTGCGGGTGGGGCCGTCGGTAAATTGTTGCGCCCAGCGGATGGCGGCGGTGTAGACGTCGTCGGGGGCGGCGACCTCCTCCACCAGACCGAGGGTGCGCGCTTCCTCGGCCTCGACGAAGCGGCCGGTGTAGACGAGATCTTTGGCTGGGCCGGTGCCGATCAGCAGCGATAGGCGGCGGATGCCTGCGAGGGGAATGAGGCCCGCTTTGATTTGGGGCAGGCCGAGTTTGACGTTGTCGCCGATGATGCGGCGATCGGCGGCGAGCGCCAGTTCCAGGCCGCCGCCGAGGCAGTAGCCGCTGATCGCCGCGACGGTGGGCTGGGGCACCTTGGCCAGGCAGCCCAGTGCCGCCTGCAGATCGGCGGCCATGGCTTCGGCCTGATCCGGGCCGAGCCCGGACAGTTCGGCGAGGTCGTCGCCCGCGCAGAAGACCCGCTCGTCGCCGTAGACGACCAATGCCGCGACCCCGGGGTGTGCGGCGACAACCGCCGCCGCCTCGGCCACCTCACGGACCAGCTGCGCATTCAGCAGGTTCAGCGGCGGACGGTCGATCCGGAGGACGGCAACGCCACGGACGGCGGGATCCTCGGGCAACTCCAGGGTCACGAATTCGGCCATGGCAGGAAACCTACTGCCTCATGGACGCGCGGATCCCCTGAGCCTGCTGGTATCCGGCAGTGCGGCGAAATAGCGCTGGTTGTCCGGGAACTGGAGCACCTGCCGCCCGCTGTCCCCGGTGAGCACCGGCATGATCGGTTCGATCACCCGGTCGATGGCCAGAATCTCCGCCGTGGAAGCGAATTCGGCAATGGCGTCGAGCTGCGACCAGGTCGGCGGCAACAGCACATCGGTGCCCGCCCGCCAGCGGTCGAGTTCGTCCGCCGCGGTGCGCCATTGCACCTCGGCCGCCTCGGTGGTAGCGCCGTCGGCCAACTGCCCTTGCGGCAGCACCGCGACGAAGAAACGGGTGTCATAGCGCCGCGGCTCGATCACCGGGGTGATCCAATTCGCCCACGGCCGCAGCAGATCCGCGCGCAGCACCAGTTTCTCTTCGGCGAGGAAGTCGGCCAGCGACACTTCGCGCCGCTCCAGTCGAGCCCGGGCATCGTGGTAGCCCGTGGTATCGGAGACGACGGTGTCGGCCGTCGTCCCGGCCAGCAGTACCCCGCACTCCTCGAAGGTTTCGCGCACTGCGGCGGCGACCAGCGCCTTGGCCCTCGGCTCGGTGGTGCCGAATTTCGCCGCCCACCAAGCGGGTTCGGGTCCGGCCCATTCGATATCGGCGGTTCCGTCCGACGGATCGACACCGCCGCCCGGGAAAACGGTCATGCCGGCGGCGAAGGCCATCGCCCCGACCCGGCGCTGCAGGAACACCTCGGGCCCGGTGGCACCGTCACGCACCAACATCACCGTCGACGCGTCCTTGAGCGGCGGAATGGGCTCCTGCGCGTTCGTCTCACTCACGACTGCGCCTCGCTGACGCTCGGCTCCGTCGTGCGCGATTGCACGCTGTACTGATGGTTCACTCGCTGACGCTCGCTCACTCCTGCACCCTAACGCCTGCTTGCTTTACGCCGTAATCCCCATCACGGGCTCAGCGCGAACGGTGCCGCCCCAAGCGACGCGCGCGCCGCGCGAAGTACCGGCCATCGACGCGATCCAGCGCGATCGACTGACGGAAGGCCTCACTCAGGTTCTCGGCAGTGAGCACATCCGGCAACAATCCCTGCGCGATGACCGCGCCCTCGTTCAGCAGCAGGCCATGGGTGAAGCCCGGCGGAATCTCCTCGACATGGTGGGTCACCAGGACCATGGCCGGGGAATCGGGATCCGAGGCCAGATCGCCGAGGCGCTCCACCAACTCCTCACGGCCGCCCAGATCCAGACCGGCGGCGGGCTCGTCGAGCAGCAGCAGCTCCGGATCGGTCATCATCGCGCGGGCGATCAGCACCCGCTTGCGCTCCCCCTCGGACAACGTCCCGTAGGTGCGATCGGAAAGATGTTCGGCGCCGAGGCTTTCGAGCATATCGATGGCGCGGTCGGTATCGACATCGTCGTAACGCTCGCGCCAGCGACCGAGGACCGCGTAACCGGCGGAAACCACCAGATCGCTGACCTTCTCGTCGCGCGGAATCCGGCTGGCCACCGCGGCCGAGGACCAGCCGATGCGCGGTCGCAGCTCGTTGACATCGGTTTTGCCGATGACTTCACCGAGCAGGTGGGCGATGCCCGAGGTCGGATGCACTTCGGCGGCGGCCATGCGGAGCAGCGAGGTCTTGCCCGCGCCGTTGGGTCCGAGGACAACCCAGCGTTCGTCGAGCTCGACCTGCCAGGTGACCGGGCCGACGAGGGTGTGACCCGAGCGTCGGATGGTCACGTCGGTGAAATCAATGAGCAGATCGGGATCCGGTTGCGGCACGGGCTCCATCTTGGCTCAAATGCGCTGTGTTCGTACGACCGACCCATGCCGGTAGCCACGACGTGGCCATTCGCCCGCCACGACGTGCCTGCGCGGACGGTGCGCGCACCGCTCCCGGCGGATTTTTCGGCGGCTCATCGGTGGAGCGGAACATCCGCGCGACGATCAGCGCCAGCGGAATCGAACAACCTACCCAAACGGCGAGTATCACCAACAGCGTCGTCATCATGATGGCCTCCGGCGAGTGGTCTGCGGCGGTCCTATTGCGTCGAACGTACCCAGATCGGGCTCGGGTGAATCCCCTTAGCGCCGAACAGCGAAACATCTACACCGCGTAATCGCTTGCGGAACCTGCGGTGTAAATCGGATGCGAGGCAATTCACCCCCAGCCGATCAGTATTGTCCGGGCACCGCGATCACAGTCATCGAGCCCGGAGCGACCTCGGTGAAACCGGCGTCGCGCACCGCGACCGCCTGCCCGCGAGACACCTGCTCGCACAGCGACGCCCACTGCTCCGGTCCGGATTCGCGCACCGCGCATCGGAACTCGCGCTGCGACCACCGCAGTGCCTCGTCCACGGTGAGCGCACCGGCTAGCAACATACTGGCGTGACCGACCTGGGCGGCGGCCTTGCCGAGGGTCATACCGAGCTTCGCATTCACCCACAGCACCGGCAGGTCGGGATCGGCGGGTCCGGGATCGTCGTGTTCGAGGTCGGTGCCGTTGATCTGCAGCCGCCTGATCCGCAGATCGACCTCGCCCACCCGCCCCGGCACGAATGCCCGCGCCTGCGCACCGTCCACCTCGACGGTCACCCCGTCCACCTCGTTGGCGGCCAGCCACTGCGCACCACGCGCCCGCCGCGCCACCTTGCGGATCCGCGACCGCTTCCAGGCCAGGAACCGCTGCTCCCACTCCCCGTCGGGCCCGACCCGCTCATCCAGGCACAGCGCCACCGTGGCCGCCGCCGCGGCCTCCAGCAGCGCACCGCGCCGCGGCGGATCGATCTTCGGAATGTGCAGCACCATCTGCATGGCCTGCACCATGGCGGGATCCTCGGGATCGCCGAGACCGCCGTAGCCGCGAGCCAGCTCCGCATGCCGAATGCGGAATCCCGCAATGCCCGTGGACAATTCGGCCTCCGCCGCGTCACCGCTGTCCCGGACTCCGGCAGTGCCCTCCGGGAAACTCGCCATCACTCCACCTTGATCGTCGATGAAACCATTTGTGCGGGGTCGGCTCCGACCTTCGGCCGCCGGACGTATGACTGCAAGTTTCGTGAGGCCCGCCGCATTCCCGATAGAGGTTTACCGGACTCGCGCCGTTCACCGATGATCAACTCCCAGCGCGCCTACCGAGCCGAATGGGCCGGTCCACCCACTGACGGCATCAACTGCCGACGAGCGGGACGCGACGGATTCCGCCGTCGCGGGCGTCGGCGGCCTCCACCTCGTCGCGGGTCACGCCGAGGATGAACAGGACCGCGTCCAGATAAGGATGCGATAGGGCCGCATCGGCGACCTCGCGCAACGCGGGCTTGGCATTGAAGGCGACGCCGAGTCCGGCCGCATTGAGCATGTCGATGTCGTTGGCGCCGTCGCCGACGGCAACGGTCTGCTCCATCGGCACGCCGGCCTCCGCCGCGAATTTACGCAACGCGGTGGCCTTGAAGGCGCGGTCGACGATTTCGCCGACCACCCGGCCGGTCAGCTTGCCGTCCACGACCTCGAGCGTATTCGCCTGCACGAAGTCCAATTCCAGTTCGTGCGCGAGCGGTTCGATCACCTGACGGAAGCCGCCCGATACCACACCGCAGCGGAATCCGATGCGGCGCAGGGTTCGAATGGTGGTGCGCGCGCCCGGGGTCAGCTCGATCCGGTCGGCGACCTCCTCGATCACCGATTCGTCCAGCCCCTCGAGGGTCGCCACCCGCTGACGCAGCGATTCGGCGAAGTCGATTTCGCCGCGCATGGCCGCCTCGGTGACCTCGCGGACCTGATCCTCCACCCCGGCGTGCGCGGCGAGCATCTCGATGACCTCGCCCTGGATCAGGGTCGAATCGACGTCGAAGACGATGAGCCGCTTGCCACGGCGGGCCAGCCCGGCCCGCTCCACCGCCACGTCCACCTGTTCGGCGACCGCGACCTCGGCCAGCGCGGTGCGCAGGCGGGCATCGGAATCGGGGCCGGTGTCGGTCGCGGTGACCAGGAGTTCCATGCCGGTCACCGGGTAGTCGGCAATGCCGCGGATGGTGTCGATATTGGCGCCGAGCGCCGCGAGCTGACGGGAGACCGAACTGAATGCGCGCGCGGTCACCGGCGCGCCGAGGATGACCACCGCATGGGTCGACATCGGCTGCCTGCCGATCTGTGCGTCGACCTCGACGTCGACATGCATGCCGACGGTATTCATCGCCTCTTCGAGCTCGTCCTGCAGCGCCTCCGGATCGCTCGGGCAGGTGACCAGCACGCCGAGGGTCAGTCGGCCGCGGATGACGACCTGCTCCACATCCAGCAGGCTCACGTGATGCCGCGACATGGCCGCGAGCAGCACGGAGGTCACACCGGGCCGGTCGGGTCCGGTGACGGTGGCGAGGACGGTGGTGTCGGCCAACTGAGCTGCTCCAAGTTAGTTGTTTGCCGGCGCTGTGCTGGACCCCGATGTCGCAACGCTCCGGTTGGTGCTTCTCCCACAAATGAGTGTGCACCCACTGATGATCAGTAGGTGCACACTCATCATGGCGACGCTACTGCATTGCCGGGTACCTCTCTGCCGGACAATGTAGTTGCTCACTCACCTGGTGAGCTCACTCTCTGCGCGCTTGGACGGACGAATGTCCGGCCACCGCCTAGTGCTTTGCCAGGGCGCCTTCGTGCACCTCGGTGGCATGTTTGCCCGAACCCCAACCGACATGCGCCTCGGCCCGCATCCGCTCGACCATGTGCGGGTAGTGCAGCTCGAAGGCGGGACGCTCGGACCGGATGCGCGGCAGTTCGTAGAAGTTGTGCCGCGGCGGCGGGCAGGTGGTGGCCCACTCCAGCGAGTTACCGTAACCCCACGGATCGTCCACGGTGACGACCTCGCCGTAGCGGTAGCTCTTGAAGACGTTCCAGATGAACGGCAGCATCGACGCGCCCAGGATGAAGGCGCCGATCGTGGAAATGGTGTTCAGCGTGGTGAATCCGTCACTGGGCAGGTAGTCGGCGTAGCGGCGCGGCATGCCTTCGGCGCCGAGCCAGTGCTGCACCAGGAAGGTGGTGTGGAAGCCGATGAAGGTGGTCCAGAAGTGCCACTTGCCGAGGCGCTCGTCCAGCATGCGTCCGGTGATCTTCGGGAACCAGAAGTAGATGCCGGCGTAGGTGGCGAACACGATGGTGCCGAAGAGCACGTAATGGAAATGTGCGACGACGAAGTATGAGTCGGTGACGTGGAAGTCCAGCGGCGGCGAGGCCAGGATGACACCGGACAGACCGCCGAACAGGAAGGTGACAAGGAAGCCGAGGGAGAACAGCATCGGCGATTCGAAGGTCAGCTGGCCGCGCCACATGGTGCCGATCCAGTTGAAGAACTTCACACCGGTCGGCACTGCGATCAGGAAGGTCATGAACGAGAAGTACGGCAGCAGCACGGCGCCGGTGGCGTACATGTGGTGCGCCCACACCGCGATCGACAGCGCCGCGATGCCGAGGGTCGCGTAGACCAGTGTGGTGTAACCGAAGATCGGCTTACGCGAGAAGACCGGGAAGATCTCCGAGACGATGCCGAAGAACGGCAGCGCGATGATGTACACCTCGGGGTGGCCGAAGAACCAGAACAGGTGCTGGTAGAGCAGGATGCCGCCGGTGGCCGGATCGTAGATGTGGCCGCCGAGGTGGCGGTCGTAGGCCAGGCCGAACAGCGCGGCGGTCAGCAGCGGGAAGGCGAGCAGCACGAGCACGCTGGTGACGGCGATGTTCCAGGTGAAGATCGGCATACGGAACATGGTCATACCGGGGGCACGCAGGCAGACCACGGTGGTCAGCATGTTGACGCCACCGAGGATGGTGCCCAGACCGGAGACCGCGAGGCCGAGGATCCACAGGTCGGTGCCGACGCCGGGCGAGTGCAGGATGTCGGTCAGCGGGACGTACGCCGTCCAACCGAAGTCAGCGGCGCCACCGGGGGTGATGAAGCCCGCGGTCGCCATGGTCGCGCCGAATGCGTAGAGCCAGTAGCTGAAGGCGTTCAGTCGCGGGAAGGCGACGTCGGGTGCGCCGATCTGCAGCGGCAGGACGATATTGGCGAAGCCGAACACGATCGCGGTCGCGTAGAACAGCAGCATGATCGTGCCGTGCATGGTGAACAGCTGGTTGAACTGCTCGGGGGACAGGAACTGCAGGCCCGGCCGGGCCAGCTCACCACGCATCAGCAGGGCCATCAGACCACCGATGAGGAAGAACGCCATCGAGGTGGTCAGGTACATGACACCGAGGACCTTGGGGTCGGTGGTGGTGACCATCTTGACGATGAACGAGCCCTTCGGCCCGGTCCGAGCCGGATACGGCCGAGTCGCTTCCAACTGAGGGACTGGCTTTGGCTCTACGGCAGTCACTGATCCTCCTGAAAGGTGCCTTTAGGTCGCTCCGCAGGCTCCGCTGCTCGCATCCGCCCCACTACCGGGGACAGACGAGGAGTTCGCTTGCGCTCCTGAGATCGTAAACCGTGCTGCGACAGCCATCCGCACGGGTCCTACTCTGTGTCGTATTTCGCGGTATGGGCGACGCCAACCCACTGATCCGGCGACCATCAAATCCCGCACCTTGTGCGCCGACCGTTTCGAGCGACCTGCAAGCAGTCGCTAGCGATGACTTTCCCAGGCAGCCGACGTCTCTATCGGTGACAGTGATCCACTCTCGCAAGGAGACCTTTGATGAGTACTGCATCGCGTAGCGATTCGACGAGGGGCGGCGGTCGGGCGACGGGTGGGCCCGCACCCAAGACCGGCGATCCCTGCTGGGTCGACATCTACACCTCTGATCCAGACCGGGCCATCGCCTTCTACGGCCAGTTGTTCGGCTGGACCGCCGACCGCGCGGACGACGAGTTCGGCGGCTACATCACCTTCCGCAAGGACGGTAAGGCCGTCGCGGGCGGCATGGGCAAGACCGCGGACGGAGCCGAGGGACCCGATCAATGGACGGTCTACCTCGCCTCGCCCGATGCCAAGGCCACCGCCGATGCGGCCGCCGAGCACGGCGGCGCGGTCGTCGTGGCGCCCATGGATGTGGGCGATCTCGGCGCGATGGCCGTGCTCGGCGATGTCGGCGGCGCGGGCGTCGGCATCTGGCAGACCGGCACCTTCGGCGGATTCGAGACCATCGGCATCGCCTCGGGCGGCACCTGGAGCGACCACGTCGGCATCCCGTCCTGGTTCGAACTGCACACCCGTGACTACGCCCGCTCGCTCGACTTCTACCGCGAGGTCTTCGGCTGGAGCGATACCTTCGCCATTTCCGACTCCCCGGAGTTCCGCTACACCACCATCCATGCCACCACCCCCATGCTCGGCGGTGTCATGGATGCCTCGGCCTTCCTGCCCGAGGGTGTACCGGCGGGCTGGACCGTCTATTTCGGCGCCGATGACGTCGACGCGGCCGTCGCGAAGGTCGTCGAACTGGGCGGCACCGTGCAGGCCCAGCCCGAGAACACCCCCTACGGCCGGATCGCACAGGTCGCCGATCCGACCGGGGCACGGTTCAGCATCGGCGGCAACGCCGCGTAGCCGATCCGACGACCGCGCGGAATCCGCTGTACGACAGCGGAATTCCGCGCGGTCGCGAAGGCGGCCCGGATGCGATGTGCACGCGGCGGTAGCCTTCGCGTCCCGGCACCCACGCCACCCGGTACCCTCACCCGCATGCCGGTGAGCGCCCCTGTTCGCACCCGAAACCGCACGGACTCCCCCCGATACGGCACCGCCAGGAATCGCGCGGTCCGGCACGGGGGCACCGCGGTCGCCCTGCTCTGCGCCGCATTGCTGGTCGCGGGCTGCAGTCAGAAGGACGACGCCAGCTCGATCATTCGCACCACGACGAATATCGCGGGTGCCGGTGTGGTCGGCCTCGAGCGCGACACCTCGAAGGCCTGCCCGCTGCCGAGCGCACCGGATCCGTCGAACGGCAAGACCCGCACCGTCACCCACGCCGCGGGCACATCCGAGGTGCCCGCCGATCCGCAGCGCGTCGTGGTGCTGTCCACCTCAGCGCTGGACGCCACCTGCGCGGTCGGCCTGTGGGAGCGGGTCGTCGGCGCGGTTCCGATCGACGGACCCCGATCGCAGCCCATGTATCTCGGCTACGGCGTGCTGAAGATTCCCGCCGTCGGTTCGGCGGCACAGCCCGATCTCGGGCAGATCGCCGCCCTGCATCCCGATCTGATCATCGGCGATATGTCGAGCGGCCCAGGCGGTTTCGCCGCATTGCAGGCGATCGCGCCGACCGTACTCGCCGATCCCGACAGCGGTTGGCAGACCGAATTCAGCACGCTTGCAGCGGGCCTCGGCCGTCGCGCTGCCGCGACAACGGCATTGGAGAACTACCGCACCGAGGCACGTGAGACCGGTAATGCCTTGGCCGCCAGCCAGTCCCAGGCCTCGGTGGTCCGCTTCACCGCCGATCACGACCAGGTCCAGGGCAGCAATAGCTTCGCGGGACAGGTCCTCGCCGATGTCGGCGTACAGCGGCCGACCGCGCAGCGCGGCACCTCCTTCGACGTGACCGAGCAGGACCTGACGAAGGTCGAGGGCGACATCATCTACGTCGTCTTCGCGGGCGAGGCCGGTGAAGCGCACGGTAAGTCGGTGCTGCGCAGCGATGCCTGGAAGGATCTCGGCGCCTCCGCCGACAAGCGCGTCTTCGCGGTCGAAGACACCGTGTGGCACGGCGACGGCCTCACCGCGGCCCGCGCACTGCTCGCCGACCTGCGCACCAGCTTGAACGGTTTCGTCACCGACTGAGTCTTTGGCAGCGCCTTCGGCGCTGCGTGTTCGCGGCCCCCCGGTGTCTCGCGTCCGAGCCGTCGAGACTCGCGACTTCGTCGCATGCGCTTCGACGGCTCGGACGCGAGACGGGCCGCGAACGGTCGCTCGTAAGACTCGCTCCGTGGTGGTCGGTGATAGCGGATCGTTCGGCACCGATGTGTACGCGCCGGACGGTCGAGGCCCCTACCTCCAGCGCATGCGCTTCGACGGCTCGGAACGAGACGGGCCGCGAACTCCTCGCTCGTAAGACTCGCTCCATTGTGGTCACCGATAGCGGATCGTTCGACACCGACGCCTACGCGCCAGACCGTCGAGGCAACACCTCCAGCACATGCACTTCGACCACTCGGACGCGAAAAGGGCCGCGAACTCCCCGCTCGTAAGACTCGCTCCGTGGTGGTCACCGATAGCGGATCGTTCGACACCGACGCCTACGCGCCGGACCGTCGAGGCAACACCTCCAGCACATGCACTTCGACCACTCGGGCGCGAGACCGGCGGCGAACTCCTCGCTCGTAAGACCGCTCCGTTGTGGTTTCGGGTTGCTTCGTCGGTCGGTCCGACACACCTTGGGTATGGATTCGCTCACCCTTGGAGTGCTCCCACCAGCGCTTGGGTTGCTGTCGCCAAACCCTCCCGGCAGCGAGATTAGAAGGGCATCGAAAACAAAGACGGAACCTGTGAGGGGATCATAAATGAGCACTCTGGTCGAAGCGCCCGCCACCAACGTCATCCAGCTGCAGCCGCGCCTGCGGAAAGCGGCCGAGCTCGAGCTGTGTGCGGTCCCGAACAACTCCGGGACGCTCGCCAACGTCGAGCTGGATCGGTGGGCGAACCGGCTGGCCCGAGTGCTGATCAACCGCGGCGCCGCCGTGAACACGCGAATCGCGCTGGCGATCGACCCGCAGATCGAAACCACGGTTGCCGCATCCGCCGTTGTCAAGCTCGGGGCGACTCCGGCATCGGTGGCCGAGGACGCGACCGCTGTCTCCGGTGCTTACATCGGCATCACCACCAAAGCCCGCCGCCCTGAGCTCAGCGATGCCATCGACTGGCTGCTCCTGGACGACCGCTCGACGCTGCAGCGCTACCTGGTCAGCTCCGACGCCCCGATCACCGATGCCGATCGGCTGACCGAGCGGAAGTCCGCCTGACCCGCTATTCAGCCTGCGCGCCCGAACCCACGGAGTTCGGGCGCGCTGCGGCGCGTATGCCAGGGCCAAAGGCGGCAGCGCCGCGCGGCAACTCAACTCCCTGGGACGGCGTCGATCGAACACAGTGTTGTCAATACGCCTTCGGTCGGCTCGGCACCGGTCCAAAATGAACTTGCTACTACGCGACGGTCGGGACCAGCGGTGCACCACCGCTCCAGACGTCAGAACGCAGGTGTGCTTATGCAACAGCCATCGTCCTCGAACGGAAAAATAGGCACCGCACCGCCCGACAGCGCGTTCCCGCTGTCGGCGGCTCAGCGCGGCATCTGGTTCGCCCAGCACATCGCGGGCGATACGCCTATCTCGATCGCACAGTACGTCGAACTGATCGGCGAACTCGATCTCGACGCACTCGCCGCGGCCGCCAAGCAGACCGGGCGCGAGTTCGGGACCGGATATGTCCGGCTGCTCGATGTCGAGGGTCAGCCGTACCAGCTCGTCGACACCACCATTGCCGACGAACTCACCATCATCGACCTGCGCGATAAACCCGATCCCGAGGCAGCGGCACATGCCTGGATGCGCGCGGAGTACTCGGCGCCGCTGGATCTGATGCACGACCGATTGGTCGCGGTGGCCATGCTGCGGCTGGCCGATGACCACTGGTTCTGGTACTCGCGCATGCACCACATCGTGCTGGACGGAATGGGTGCGCTCGCACTGGTACAGCGCACCGGCGAGATCTACAACGCGGCCATCGAGGGCCGCGAGGCGCCGCCCGCCAAGGCCGAACCACTGCAGAAAATAGCCGAAGCCGATCTGGCCTACCGCGGCTCGGACCGATTCGACGCCGACCGCGAGTACTGGCGCGAGCATCTGGCCGGGATGGCCGACCCGGTCAACCTCGCGGGTCGCGAGGCCGATGTCGACGCGCCGCCGAGCCGGGTCTCGGGCGCACTGCCCGCCGCGACGGCCGAATTGCTCGATACCGTGGCGAAGGCGGCCGGCTCGAACGCCGCGCCGACCATCGTCGCCGCCTTCGGCGCCTATCTCGCCGCGATGACCGGTGCGCCCGAAGTGGTGCTGAGCCTGCCGGTTTCGGGGCGCACCACGGCGGCACTGCGCCGCTCCGGCGGCATGGTCGCCAATGTCGTTCCGATGCGCCTGATGTTGTCACCGACCACGACGGTCGGCGACGTGATCCGGGCAGCGCAGAGTGAGCTGACCGGGGCGCTGCGCAGACAGCGTTACCGGCAAGAGGACATCGTCCGTGATCTCGGCTGGTCGATGGACGAGGCTTCGTCGTTCGGTCCGGCCGTCAATTTGATGATGGTGGACACCAGGATTCAGCTCGGCTCGGTCACCGGACGACTGCACGTACTCACATCCGGGTTGATCGATGACGTGTTCTTCAACCTGTATCCGGGCGTCGGCGGCGAGAGCACCCACATCGATCTGCAGGGCAACGGAAACCTGTACAGCACCGATGAATTGGCGGCACACCATGCTCGCTTCTTGATGTTCCTGCACGCGTTTCTGGCCGCCGGACCGGATGCGCCGCTGAGTACCGTCCAGGTCGTCTCCGCGCAGGAGCAGGATCGGCTGGTGCCCGCGCGCGGACCCGAGGCGGTCACACCGCGCACCCTTCCCGAAATCATCGCGGCCGGTGCCGCACTCGATCCGGAGGCGGTGGCGCTGCGCGGCGGTGACACCAGCATGACCTACCGTCAGGTCGACGAGTACACCAACCGTCTGGCCCGCGTGCTGATCGCGGCGGGCGCCGGACCCGAACGCACCGTCGCGATTTCGATTCCGCGTTCGGTCGAATCCGTCCTCGCCACGCTCGCGGTGGCGAAATCCGGTGCGGCGTTCGTCCCCATCGACCCGACCTATCCCGCCGACCGGATCGAGCATATGGTCGGCGACAGCGGGGTCGTCGCGGGCTTGACCGTGCATCCGGCGCGAAAGTCCTTGCCGGACCGCGTGAATTGGCTACTGCTCGACGACGACGCGACGGCCGAAACGGTGGCAGCGCAAGATTCGGCGGCGATCACCGATGCCGAACGCCGTGGACCGGTACGCCTGGATCAGATCGCCTACATCATCTACACCTCCGGATCGACGGGACTGCCCAAGGGTGTGCTGGTGTCGCATCGCGGCCTGGCGAATTTGGTCACCGGTTCCGGCGCCGGATTCGGTGTCGACGCCGATTCGGTAGTGGCCCACGCGGTTTCGCCGAGTTTTGATATTTCCGTCGAGGAGATCCTGGTCACCCTCGCCGCGGGTGCGACGCTCGCCGTCGTGCCGCCGTCGGCGTATGCGGGCGAGGAGATGGCCGAAGTTCTACGCGTGCACCGGGTCACCCATCTCAATGTCACCCCGGCAGTGGTGGGCTCGCTGGACCCGGCGACGCTGCCGGATCTGCGGACGATCGTCGTCGGTGGTGACGCGTGTCCGCCGGAGTTGGTGACCACCTGGTCCGGGCGGACGCTGTTGAACGGCTACGGGCCCACCGAAACCACCGTCACCGTGACCTTGAGCGGGCCGTTGCGCCCCGGCGGGCCGGTGACCATCGGCAGCATCGTGCTCGGCGTCACCGCTGTCGTGCTCGACCCGTGGCTGCGGCCGGTGGCCCGCGGCGCGGTCGGTGAGCTGTATCTGGCCGGCGCGGGCGTCGCGCGCGGCTATCACCAGCGCAACGGGCTGACCGCCAGCCGTTTCGTGGCCAACCCGTACGCGCCGGGTGAGCGGATGTATCGCACCGGCGATCTCGTGCGGTGGACCGCAGACGACGAACTGGAGTACCAGGGCCGCAGCGACTTCCAGGTCAAGGTGCGCGGGTTCCGCATCGAACTCGGCGAGATCGATGCCGCGCTGCAACGGCAGCCCGATGTCGACTTCGCACTCACCATCGGCGCGAAGACTCCCACCGGAGTGACCGCACTGGTGGCGTACGTGCTCGGCAAGCCCGGCACCGAGATTCACCCGGAGGCACTGAAAGCCGCTGCCGGTGAAACGCTTCCGGCCTACATGGTCCCCTCGGTCATCATGGTGCTCGACAGCATTCCGCTGACACCGCTCGGCAAGGTGGACCGCAGGGCCCTGCCCGCACCGGATTTCAGTGTCCGAGCCGTGGTGAGCCGGGCGCCGTCGACGCCGCGCGAAGCGGCACTGGCCGACTTGTTCGCCGACGTCCTCGGACTCGAAACGGTCGGTGTCGACGACAGCTTCTTCGCACTCGGCGGTGACAGTATCGTCTCCATCCAGCTGGTATCGCGCGCGAAGGCCGCGGGGATCGGCTTCAGTGCACGAGATGTGTTCGAGCGCAAGACCGTTGCCGCGCTGGCCGCGATCGCGACCGACGTGCGCGCGCAGACGGTCGACGAACTGCCCGGCGGCGGGGTCGGCACCGTTGAGCTCACGCCGATCGTGCACGCCATGGTGGAGCAGGGACCGACCTGGAACCGCTTCGGTCAGGCCGTCTTGATCGGTCTCCCGGAGGCTTTCGGCCGCGACCAGCTCAGCGCCGCGGTCCAAGCGCTCATCGACCATCACGATGTGCTTCGCTCCACCCTGCGGCACACCGAGCAAGGCTGGGAATGGGTTGTCGCCGAGCGTGATTCGATAACCGCCGATGATTTGATCGAGGTAGTCGCGGTCGACGCGGACTCCGACGACAGCTACGAACGCGAATTACAACAGGCGGCGGATCTGCTCGATCCCGAGGCGGGTGTCGTCGCGCGCTTCGTGCTGATCGAGCGGGCGGGGGCCGATCCACTGTGCTGGCTGGTGCTGCACCATCTGGTGACCGACGGCGTCTCCTGGCGAATCCTGTTGCCGGACCTGGCGATCGCGGCGGCGGGCGGCGCACTCGCGCCCGTCGGCACTTCGTTCCGGCGGTGGGCATACGGTCAAGCCGAACAGGCGCCCGAGCGGGTGGCCGAACTGCCACTGTGGCAACAGATGCTGGCCACCCCGGATCCGGTCATCGGCTCGGCGGCACTGGATCCCGCGGTCGACGTCGTCGCCACCATGGGCCAGTGCCGGACCACCGTCGACCCCGAGATCGCCAATACGGTACTGGCCACCCTGCCCGACCAATTCCATTGCGGCGCAGATGATCTTCTGCTCACCGGACTCGCCCTCGCGGTGAGCCGCTGGCGCGATCGCAATACCGCACTGCTCACCCTGGAAGGCCACGGCCGCTCCGAGACGCTGCTGCCCGGCGCCGATATCGCACGCACGGCAGGCTGGTTCACCAGCATCTACCCGGTGGCCATCGATGTGACCGGCATCGATCTCGACGACGCGTTCGCCGGTGGCGCCGCGGCGGGCACCGCGATCAAGAAGGTCAAAGAACAGCTGCGTGCGGTGCCGGACAAGGGCATCGGCTACGGCATGCTGCGCTATCAGCATCCGGAGTCCGCCGCCGCCCTCGCCGACGCGCCGATCCCGCAGCTCAGCTTCAACTATCTCGGCCGTGCGCTCACCGGCGGGCACGCGGGAGCGTGGCTGCCACAGCGTTTCGCGGCGACGCACAACGAGTCGGCGCCGCTGGCCGCGGTCGTCGATATCAATGCCGTGCTCACCGATGTCGGCTTGGAGGTCACCTGGGCCTACGCCACGCGGCTGCTCGACGAGGCGGATGTCGCTCAGCTCGCCGAGCTGTGGTCGCAGGCGCTGCGCGCGCTCGCGGCGCACGCGGGCTCGCCGGGCGCGGGCGGACGCACCCCGTCCGACTTCGAACTGGTCCCGGTGCGGCAACAGCAGATCGAGAGCTGGGAACGCGCCTACCCGAATCTCGTCGACGTCTGGCCGCTTTCGCCGTTGCAGTACGGTCTGCTCTTCCATGCGCTCTACGACACCGATACCGCCGACGACTACACCGTCCAATCACTGCTCACCCTGGCGGGCACCGTCGACGCCGCCCGCTTGCGCAGTGCGGCACAGGCCTTGTTGGAGCGGCACGAGAACCTGCGCGTCGCCTTCGCCGAAACCGACGACGGTCCGCGCCAGCTCGTTCTCGCCGGCGGCGAAATCCGCTGGCACGATATCGATCTCACCGATATCGCCGACGCCGACGAACGCGACCGCGAACTCGACCGCCTCATCGCCCTCGATGCCCGCACCCGATTCGAACTCGACCGCCCACCGCTGATCCGCTTCACCCTGATCCGCACCGGGACCGATATCTATCGGCTGGTCATGACCAATCACCATCTGGTGCTGGACGGCTGGTCGACGCCACTGCTGGTGCGCGAGCTGCTGACGCTCTACGTCACCAGGGGTGACACCTCCGCACTGCCGCCCGCGCACTCGTACCGGGAGTTCCTGGCGTGGCTCGACGAGCAGGACAACGAGGCCTCGCTCGCGGCGTGGACGCAATCGCTGGCCGGCGTGGATTCGCCGACGCGCGCGGTCCCTTCGCTGGCCGGGATCGAATCGACCGAGGCCGGAATGATCACGCACGACCTGACCCGGGCCACGGTCGAGCGGCTGGAGACCACCGCACGCGAATCCGGCGCGACGGTGAACACGGTGGTGCAGGCCGCATGGGCGATGCTGCTCGCCATGTCGACCGGGCGCACGGATGTGGTGTTCGGCGGCACCGTATCCGGTAGGCCACCGGAGCTGCCCGGTGTCGAAGAGATGGTCGGACTGTTCATCAATACGCTCCCGGTACGGGTCCAGCTCGATCCCACGGAGAAGGTCGCCGACCTGCTGACCCGCATCCAGGCCGAGCAGGCGCGCCTGCTGGACCACCAGCATGTGGGGCTGGCCGCCATCCACCGGGCCGTCGGCCTCGCCGAACTCTTCGACACGCTCACCGTATTCGAGTCGTATCCGATCGACCGGGAGGCGCTGTCGAAGGCGCTCGATATCGCGGGTATGCGGGTGCTCGATATCGCGGGCACCGACGCGACGCCCTACCCGTTGGGCCTCATGGTCATTCCGGTACACGGCGAAGACGGGCACGACACACTGCGCATCAACCTGAAATTCATGGCCGACCAGCTCGATCGCACGGCGGCACAACCACTGCTAGAGCGCTTCGTCCGGCTACTGACCCAACTCGCCGACAATCCGAATGCCCTCGTCTCCCAACTGCAATACTGCGACGACGCCGAACTGGCGACACTGGCACCCGTGCGCGGTGCGGAATCGGTTCCGCCGCAGACACTTCCGGACATCCTGTCGGCGGCCGCGCGCATCGATCCGGATGCCATCGCGATCACCGCGGGTGATCTCAGCATGAGCTATGGCGAACTCGACGCCTGGTCCAACCGTTTCGCCCGGGTACTGCTCGGTCGCGGTGTCGGTCGGGAGGTCTTCGTCATACTCGCACTCACCCGATCACTGGAATCGGTGGTGGCCGTCTGGGCGCTGGCCAAGTCCGGTGCGGCCTTCCTACCGCTGGATCCGAGCTATCCGGTGGAGCGGATCGAGCACATGCTCACCGATTCGAAGGCCCCGATCGGCGTGACGGTTACGGCGACCGGTGAGACACTGCCCGGCACCATCGACTGGCTCCTGCTCGACGACCTGAACACGATTCGACGAGTCATGCTCGTCTCCGACGCACCCATCACAGACGAAGAGCGCGGCGGCCCTATCAATATCGACCAGACCGCCTACCTGATCTATACCTCGGGCTCCACCGGTAAGCCCAAGGCTGTCCTGGTCAGCCATCGCGGCCTCGCGAATATGGCCACCGCACAACAAGACGGCCTCGAACTCGATCCCTCTATCAGTTCGCTACAGGTCGCTTCGCCGAGTTTCGACGCATCGGTCATGGAGTTGCTGATGGCGCATTCGACCGGTGGCCGCCTGGTGGTATCGCCACCGGATGTCTACGGCGGCAGCGATCTCGAACATCTGCTGCGCACCGAACGGATCACCCACGCCGCGATCACGCCGTCGGCGCTGGCGACCATGGAACCGACCGATCTGGCCGACCTGCGGGTGCTCGGGGTCGGGGGCGAGGCCACCTCACCCGAACTGGTCGACCGGTGGGCGGTCGGGCGGCGGATGGTGAATCTGTACGGCCCCACCGAATTCAGCGTCTGCGCGACCAGCCCCGCCGAACTGCTGCCGGGGAAACCGATCACCATCGGCGGGCCGATCCGCGGCGCGTCGAATTTGGTGCTGGATACCTGGCTGCGCCCGGTACCGGTGGGCATCGCTGGTGAGCTGTACCTGGCCGGTCCGGCGCTGGCGCGTGGTTACTTCAATCGGTTCGAGATGACCGCGGCGCGCTTCATCGCGAATCCATACGGCGCGGCCGGGGAAAGAATGTATCGGACCGGCGATATGGTCCGATGGGTCACCGGTGCCGATGACGCGCTCGAGCTCGAGTATCTGGGCCGCAGCGACTTCCAGGTCAAGATCCGTGGTTTGCGGATCGAACTCGGCGAAATCGATGCCGTGCTCGCACGCGACGAACAGGTCGAATACGCGGTGACCATCGGCGTCACCGGTCCGGCGGGCGCGACCGTGCTGGTCTCGTATGTCCTGCCGACCACGGGCACCGAACTCGATCCCGAGCGCCTGCGGGAGCAGGTGGCGGCCGAACTGCCCAGCTATATGGTGCCCGGATACCTGGTCGTGCTCGACGACATTCCGCTGACCCCGGTCGGCAAGCTGGATCGCAAAGCCCTTCCGGTGCCGGACTTCTCGGTGGAAAAGCGGCCGTATCTCGCGCCGCGGACACCGGTCGAGCGAGCGGTCGCCGAGGTATTCGGCGAGGTGCTCGGCAGCGAGCAGGTGAGCGCCGACGAGTCGTTCTTCGAACTCGGCGGTAATTCACTCAGCGCGACCAAGGTTGTCGCCCGGATCAATTCGTCCCTCGGCTCCACCATCGCGCTGCGCGATCTGTTCGACGCGCCGACCGTCGCCCAACTGTCCGCGCGGGTCATCCCGGCCACCGACGGCAAGCCGGGCCGGTTCACGCTCGCACCACGCATCCGTCCGGACCGGATTCCGTTGTCCCCGGCCCAGCAGCGCATGTGGGTCCTCAATCGGATGGACCCGGCCTCGCCCGCGTACAACATCGCGGTCGCCTTGCGGCTCACCGGAAACCTCGATGTGGCGGCGATGCAACATGCGCTCGCCGATGTGGTCGAGCGGCACGAGAGCCTGCGCACCATCTACCCCGCCGATGCGGAGGGACCCCGTCAGGTGGTGATCGGTACGGCGGCCGCCGCGCCGGAGTTGACCGTGATCGACACCGGAGACACCGCGGCCCTGCGCCATCGGATCAATGCCTTGGCGGGCACCGGATTCGATATCGCCAAGGAGCCGCCGCTGCGGGTCGGCATCTTCCGGATCGGCGACGGTACCGGTGCGAACGGCAAGGGATCGGTGCCGGTGTCCTCCGGCGCCGGCGCGGGCGTTCCGCCGGTGTCGTCGCACGCTTCGATGGATGTTCCGCCGGTGTCGTCGGGTCCCCTCGTGGCCGAGGCGCCAGTTGTGGTCGAGCCCCCCTCGGTGCATGTCGTCGTGCTCGTGGTCCATCACATCAGCGCCGACGGCGCCTCGATGGCGCCATTGGCTGCCGATCTGGTGGCTGCGTACTCGGAGCGGACCAGCGGTGCCGACACGACCCGCGTGCCGCTCGGCGTGCAGTACGCCGATTTCGCGCTGTGGCATCGGGAGTTGCTCGGTGACGAGTCGGATCCGGAATCGCTTGCGGCACGGCAGATCCGGTACTGGTCCGATATCCTCGGCGGTGCGCCGGACGTGTTGGAGCTGCCCGCCGATCGCCCGCGCCCGGCAGTGCAGTCGATGCGCAGCGCCGACGTCGATTTCACGCTGGACGCGCAATTGCACAGCGCCATCATCGAATTCGCGGCCGCGAACAATGTCAGCGTATTCATGGTCGTGCACGCCGCGCTCGCGGTGCTGCTGGCCCGGCTCGGCGGTACCGACGATGTCGTGATCGGCACGCCCGTGGCCGGCCGTGGCGAGGAGGCGCTCGACGAACTCGTCGGCATGTTCGTCAATACGCTGGCCCTGCGCACGCCGGTCGATTCGGGAACCGGCTTCCGGCAGTTCCTCGCGACCGTACGGGCCGCGGACCTGGATGCCTTCGGCAATACCGATGTCCCGTTCGAACGGCTCGTCCAGGTGCTCAATCCGACCAGATCGACCGCACACCACCCGATATTCCAGGTGTCACTGTCACTGCAGAACTTCGTCGAACCGGTCCTGGAACTGCCCGGATTGCGGTTCGAGGTGGAGGATTTCGATCGCGGCGCCTCGCAATTCGACCTGACGCTCGACCTGCGTGAACGTTTCACCGCAGACGGCCCGGACGGCGTCGAGGGTGTATTGACCTACGCGACGGACCTTTTCGACGAAGCCACGGTGGCGACCTTCGTCGATCGATGGCGTCGCGTGCTCGCCGCGATCGTCTCGGACATCGATATCCGCCTGGCCGATATCGATATCCTCGCCGAATCCGAACGCACCGAACTGGTTCCGGTGCGCGGCACCGGGACCGCGGGGACCACCACCCTCACCGACGCGCTCGCCGCATCGGCCGCCTCCTATTCGGACCGCCCGGCTTTGGTCGCCGACGGACGCACGACGACCTACCGTGAACTCGACGCTCAGTCGAACCGGTTGGCTCGTCTCCTGCTCGAATCGGGCGTCGGCACGGAAACCGTCGTGGCTCTCGGCCTGCCCCGCTCCGCCGAACTGCTGATCGGCATGTGGGCGGCCGCGAAGGCCGGTGCCGCCTTCCTGCCGGTCGATCCGAAACATCCGGTGGACCGGATCGATCACATGCTCACCGATTCCGGTGCGCGGGTGGGCCTCACCCTCGCCGCCTATCGGCCACTGCTGCCCGACAGCACCGAATGGCTGGTGCTCGACGATGCCGAGTTCAGCGGCCGCCGACAGGCAGCAAGTGACGCAGCGTTGTCGTCGCGGTCGATCCGTCCGGACAATCCCGCCTGGATGATCTACACCTCGGGTTCGACCGGAACACCCAAGGGCGTCACTGTCTCCCATCGCGGTATCGCCGACCTCATTGCGGCCCAACGGGAATCGCTGGGCGTCGACGACCACTCGCGGGTATTGCAGGTCGCCTCACCGAGTTTCGACGCATCGGTCTTCGAGGCGCTGATGGCATTCGGCTCCGGCGGCGCGTCGGTGGTTGCGCCGCCGGAGGTCTTCGGCGGTAGCGCACTCGCCGAATTGATTGCCGCCGAACAGGTCACGCATATGGTGATCACGCCGTCGGCACTGGCCACCATCGATCCCGCCGAGGTGTCGAGTGTACGGGTGCTCGCCGTGGCGGGCGAGGCGGTCGGCGCCGAATTGGTCGAACGCTGGTGCGCAGGCCGGAGCATGGTGAATCTGTACGGTCCGACCGAATTCACCATCTGGGCAACAGGTTCCGCGCCGCTCGCCGCGGGTACGCCGGTTACCATCGGTGCGCCCATTCGTGGTGCTGCCGTACTGGTCCTGGATGATCGGCTGCGTCCGGTGCCCGTCGGTGTCGCGGGCGAGTTGTACCTCGCGGGCTCCGCGCTGGCCCGCTGCTATCACGCCCGGCCGAGCCTGACCGCCACGCGCTTCATCGCGAATCCCTTCGGCGGTCCCGGCGAACTCATGTACCGCACCGGCGACCTGGTGCGCTGGATTCGGGCGGCCGGGTTGGAGTTGGAATACATCGGCCGCACCGACTTCCAGGTCAAGGTGCGCGGTCAGCGCATCGAGCTGGGTGAGATCGACGCGGTTCTCGGGCGCGCGGACGGGGTCGACTTCGCGGTCACCCTCGGCGTTCCCGGTCCCACCGGATCCACGGCGCTCGCCGCGTATCTCGTGCGCAAGCCCGGTATCGAACTCGATATCGCCCGCGTGCGCGCGTTCGCCGCCGATACCTTGCCCGCGTATATGGTGCCCGCCGCGTTCGTGGTCATGGATGCCATCCCGCTCAACGCCGTGGGCAAGCTCGATCGAAAAGCATTGCCGGAACCGGAGTTCGTCGTCGAGGAGACCGAGTACCGCGCTCCGACGACTCCCACGGAGGAAATCCTGGCGCAGATCTACGCTGAGCTGCTCGACCGCAACAAGGTCGGCGTCGACGATTCGTTCTTCGCGCTCGGCGGCGACAGCATCATGGCGATCAAACTGGTTTCCCGCGCGAAAATGCACGGCATCCAGTGCACGCCGCTGCAGGTCTTCGAACATCGCACGGTCGCCGCATTGGCAGCTGTGGTGTCCGGGCCGGTCGTGACGCTCGACGAACTGCCCGGCGGCGGAATCGGCGAGTTGCCACTCACCCCGAGCGTGCACGAGCTGGTCGAGCGTGGCGGCGAGATCGACCGCTGCGCGCAGTCCGTGGCGTTGGCACTTCCGGTCGGCGTCGAGCGTGCGCAACTCGTCGCGACACTCGCCGCGGTGGTCGATCGCCACGACATACTGCGCTCGCGGCTCTGGCGAGCCGAGGACGGCTGGCAGTGGCGGGTCGACGAACCGGGCTCGGTCGATGTGGACGCGCTGGTGCACCGCATCGAATACGATGCCGGAGCCGACGCGCTCGATCTGCGCGAATATGCCGCCACCGAGCTGGATTCCGCGGCAGATCGGCTCTCCCTGGCGAATGGCATTGTGCTGCAAGCTGTCTGGCTCGATCCGGTCGGCGATGCCGGAGCCAGGACGCGATCGGGCCGCCTGATCGTGGTTGCGCACCGACTCGCCGTCGACAGTGCGTCGTGGCGAATTCTGGTGGCGGACTTGATCGCCGCGTGGGCGCAGGTTTCGGTCGGGAACACACCTGTGCTCGCCGACGTCGGTACGTCGATGCGCCGGTGGTCGCATGCCCTCGTCGAGGAGGCACGGACCGAACGGCGCAGCGCCGAAGTCGAGTACTGGCAGGACATGATCGCCGGTCCCGATCCGCTGATCGGCTCCCGTGAGCTCGATCCGGCGATCGATCGGGCGCACACACTGCGCACGGTCGGATTCGAGGTTTCCGAGGAGGTCACCACCGCACTGCTCGCCACGCTGCCGGAACTGTTCCAGGGCGCGGTCACCGATGCTCTGCTCGCCACGCTGACATTGGCGCTGGTGCGGTGGCGGGATGCGGACGAGCCGACGGCTCTGCTGCGCTTGGCGGGCGACGGCAGGCGGGATGTGATCCCGGGTGCGAATCTGAATCGGACACTCGGCTGGTTCACCAGTATCTACCCGGCGCGGCTGGATCTGTCCGCGATCGATATCGATGATGCCTGCGCGGGCGGTGCGGCGATGGGCGCGGCGATCCGCGCGATCAAACACCAGCTGCTCGCGGTGCCGGACAAGGGCATCGGATACGGGATGCTGCGCTACCTCGATCCCACTGCAGCAGAACAACTTCCGACTCGACTGCCGGGCCGGATCAGCTTCGAATACCTCGGTCGGCACTCGGATGTCGATATTCCCGCCGGACTCGAAGGGCTCGGCTGGTCCGCCACCGGCGAATTCGGTGACCTGCGCGCCGATGAGCATCCCGAACTGCCGGTCGCGTCGGCGATCGAGATCAGCGCGGTCGTCATCGATGATCGGTTACACGCGGATCTCCGCTTCCCGGAAACACTCGTGGACCGCTCCGAGATCGCCGAGTTGTCCCACTTGTGGTACGAGATTCTCAGTGCGGCAGCCCATTTCGCGCATACTCCGGCGGCGCAGCGCGCGGCCGACGAGGAAGCCGCGACGATAGCCGCACAGGTCGCGGCACGCGAAGCCGCCGCCGCACCGGGCGGACTCGGTCTCGATGTGCTGCTGCCGATCCGGCTCGGCGGCACCGAGCCCGCACTGTTCTGCATTCACTCGTCGTCCGGAATGTCCTGGAGTTACTTGGGATTCGCGGAACGGCTGCGGCCGGGCCGCCCGATCTACGGACTACAGGCCCCGGAGCTCAGCGGCCGCGAACCGGCGGCGCGCTCCATCGAGGAGTCCGCCGACCGGTACATCCGCGAAATCCGCGCCGTCCAGCCGAACGGGCCGTACCACCTGCTCGGCTGGTCCTTCGGTGGCCTCATCGCACACGCCATGGCGGCGAAACTGCAGGCGGCGGGCGAAACCGTCGGTGTCGTGGCACTTCTGGACAGCGACCATGCCGATATCGACAGCGATTCCATCGAACAGCTTTCCGCGGGCGCATTCGTCAATACCTTCGGCGCGATCTTCGGCATCGAAGATGTTCCCGCCGAGGCGAGCGCCCAGGAGGCCGCCGAACTCATCGAGGCCCGGCTCGGTATGGAACTCATCGACGCCGAGATCATCGAGCGAATGGCGGCTTCCTACAACGCGGCCGCGCGCACCCGCACCGGCTACCACCGCCCGGTCTACCGGGGCGACCTGCTCTATTTCAGCGCCACCGTGGACAGCTCCGATATGGTCGGGCCGGACGGCTGGCGGCCCTACGCCTCCGGCCGGGTCGTCAACCACGATATCGACCTCGCCCACAACGACCTGACCTCGCCGCACGCACTCTCGATCATCGCGCCGGTACTCGATGAGCACCTCGCGGCGGCGCCGACGCCGGAACCGGGCACATGACCACCACTCACAGCTTGCTCCCAGCCTGGGCCCACATGCCGCCTAGCCTGCGTCCATAGCGTCACGGTCGACAGCTGACCGCGACGACGGAAGGACAACGCAGTGAGCGCACAGCCCGCGCACCGCCGCGACGGCGACGTACACGAGCACGATCTCGGACTCGCCCACGATATGAAGGTGATGTCACGCCGCCGCGCCCTGGCCTTCTTCGGCGTGGCCGGGGCGGCGACGGTGGCGGCGGGCTGCGCATCGGCGACGACCACCAGCACCACCTCCTCCACCACCACCGGTACCACGACTACCAGGACCGGGACGGTCACCGCCGCACCGCAGGAGACCGCGGGCCCGTACCCGGGCGACGGCTCGAACGGACCCAACGTGCTGATCGAATCCGGTGTGGTCCGATCCGATATCACGACCAGCTTCGGTGCGTATTCCGGTGTCGCACAGGGTGTTCCGATGACACTGCGATTGAAGCTGCAGGACGTGGCCAAGAGCGGCGCAGCGGGCGCGGGCATGGCCGTCTACGTCTGGCATTGCGACCGCTCCGGCGAATACTCGCTCTACGGTAAGAGCATTACCGACCAGAACTATCTGCGCGGCGTCCAGGTCGCGGATGCCAATGGCGAGGTGCAGTTCACCTCGATCTTCCCCGCCTGCTATTCCGGTCGCTGGCCGCATATCCATTTCGAGGTCTATGACTCGCTCAGCACCGCCGTGGCGGGCGAGAACGCCCGCCTCACCTCACAGATCGCACTGCCACAGGACGTGTGCAGCACCGTCTTCGCCGCCGACTCCGGATACGCACAGAGCATCAGCAATCTTTCCCAGATCTCACTCGCCTCGGACAATGTCTTCGGCGACGGCTGGGATGCCGAAATGGCCACGGTCACCGGCACTCCGAGTTCGGGTATGACCGTCTCGATCACCATCGGCGTCGCCGAGAAATCGCAGAACACGCAGTCCGGCAATGGCGGCACGCCACCCGGACAGGGTGGTCCCGGCGGACAGGGTGGTCCTGGCGGACAAGGCGGACCGCCGCCGCGCACGAGGTAGGCACAAAAGTCGGCCCCCGGCGCGTACTCGACGGGCCGAGGGCCGATTATGCGAAACCTAGCGCGCGACTCCGCTTTCAGCGCCGATCTGCCGCGCCAGCGCCCAGATGATGAGCACGTCGAGCGCGATCATCACCAACGACCAGAACGGGTACATCGGCGCGAACAGGAAGTTGTCCAGCAGGCTGATCGAGGCCATCACGATACCCGCCAGATAACCCCAGGTCTGTCCGGTGATAATGCCGATGCCCGCGATAATGATCAACACCGCGATCACCAGGTGAACCCAGCCCCAGGCCGAGACATTCACCTGGAAGACCTGATCCTCGGTCAGGACGAACAAGTCACGCTTGGCGATGGCCGCTATGGCGGCGAGCAGATGCAGTATGCCGGTGATCAGAATCAATACGCCCGCGAAGATCGTCATGTCATTGAGCGCGGGTCCGGTTCTGGTCGGGCCGGGACTGGTCATAACACACCCTCCTTGGCGAAACGCGTGGTAACCGACGGCCACAACGTAACCCTCGCCCCAGCCGAAATACGGCAGCGCGGCGGCGGGTCACCTACTGAGACTGGTCTCCGGCTCGCGTTCCGCGGCCACCCTGGGCCGAGCCAATGCGCTGGGCCACCAGATCCGGTCGCCGATATCCAGCGTCAGGGCGGTGACCAGGATCGAACGCACGATCAAGGTATCGAGCAGCACGCCGACGGCGATGACAATGCCCATTTCGGCGAAGGTCACCACCGGCATGGTCGCGAATACCGCGAAGGTGCCTGCCAGGACCAATCCGGCTGAAGTGATCACGCCGCCTGTTGCGGCCAAGCCGATGAGCGCGCCCGCCTTGGTGCGATGCTCGAGCGCCTCCTCGTGCACCCGCGACATCAGGAAGATGTTGTAGTCGATGCCGAGTGCCACCAGGAAGACGAAGGTCAGCAGCGGCAGTCCGGCGTCGGCACCCTTGAAACCGGCCAGATCGAAGATCCAGCGGCTCAGCCCGAGCGCGGCGAAATAGGACAGCACCACGGTCGCCGTGAGCAGAATCGGCGCGGCCACCGCACGCAACAGCACCATCAGGATCGCCAGCACAATGGCGAGCACCACTGGCACGATGACCCGATTGTCATGCGCCACAGCGCGTTTGATGTCGAGCACGACGGCGGTCTGCCCGCCGACCCTGGCCTGCGGATCCACCGCGTGCACGGCCGCACGCACCCGATCGATGGTGGCCTCGGCGGCCCGGCTGTCCGGCGGATCCGTGAGCGTGCCCTCGAGATAGGCCAGATCATCCTTGACGATCGGTCGCGACGGCGCGGTAATTCCGGGTATCGAGCCCAAGGCGGTGGCGACCGCATCGACGCGCGCGGACGAAGCGACGACCATCACCGGCTGACCGGTGCCCGCCTCGAAATGCCGTTCCAGCACCTCGGTTCCGGTGACCGCGGCGGATGAGCCGACGAAGGCGTCCTTGTTCGCGATGCCCTCGGCCTCCAGCCCACCGGCACCGAGTGCGAGTGCGCCGAGCGCCAGTGCGGTGCCGATCCAGACGGTGCGCGGCCGCCGGGCAATCGCGAATCCGACGCGCGCCCAGATGCCGGATTCGGTCTCGTTGACGGTGCCGAAATTCGGATGCCGAGGCCAGAAGATCCACCGGCCGACGATCACCAGCAGTGCGGGCAGCAGTGTCAACATCGCCAGCAGCGCCACCGTGATTCCGATGGCGCAGACCGGCCCGATGCCCTTGGTCGAGTTCATCTCCGCCACCAGCAGCGCCAACATCGAGACGATCACGGTGCAACCGCTGGCCAGCACCGCAGGCCCGGCGCGATGCAGTGCGACCGCCATCGCCTCGTGTTTATCGGGATGGCGGCGCAGTTCCTCGCGATAGCGCGCAACCAGCAGTAGCGCATAGTCGGTGCCCGCGCCGAAAACCAGCACCGTGAGGACGGCCTGGCTCTGTGCGTTGACGGTCAGCCCCACCTGGGTCGCGCCGAATACCGCGGCCTGCGATATCACCAGCGCGAAACCGACGGTGATCAACGGAAACGCCCACAGCATCGGACCGTAGGTGAGCAGCAGAATGACGATTACGACCGCGGCGGCCGAGTACAGCAGCAGACCGTCGATCCCCTTGAACACCTCGCCGAATTCGGCCGCGTACCCGGCCGGTCCGGTGGCATAGAAGGACAATCCGTCGGGGCGCTCCCCCGCCGCGTCATTGATCGCACCGACCACATTCGTCAGGCGGTTCCAGCCCTCGGATCCCATCGAGATCGGCACCAGGATTTCCAGCCCCTGACCATCGCCGGACTGGATCGGGCCGAGCACCTTATCGGGCACGACATGCTCGACCTGCCGGAACCGTTTGGCATCGGCGCCGACCGCCAGCCGATCGGCGTCGGTGAGCCCGTCGCGGCGCTCGTACACCAGTACCACCGGAATATCGTCGCTATTGCCGAATTTCTCGGCCAGCTTGAATGCCTGGGTGGATTCGGCGCTGTCCGGCAGCCAGGTGACATTGTCGTTCTTCTGTGCCCCGGTGAGCTTTCCGGCGAAGGTGCCCAGTGCCAGCAGGGCGATGATCCAGACGCCGAGCACCACCCATTTGCTCCGCCGGCCACTCGGCACACGCGCGAGTCGGCCGAGCAGATCGGACATATCCGGATCGGTCGGTGCGGACATCGGGCCCCCTCGGTTGCCGCCACACGGTCGGACCATGCTACTGCCGGGCTCCTGCGTCCGCGAGTGAAAATGTGACTCTGCGCCCATCCGGCGCGATGCATGGATTTCGCACCGCGTGCCGCACAATGGGTGCCGCAGGCGGTGGTCACCGGCGCATCTGCGCCATCGCGAAAGACACCGCTGCGACACAAGGTGTTGTGCTCCACGGACTTGTCACCCCCAAGGAGTAGTGTCCAGGGCGTAGCAATTCCGTGACGGCAGCGTGCTCGGGAAGGGTGTGGAGGCAGGATGAAACTGATCGATCGGGTGTCGGCCATCAACTGGAATCGGGTGCCCGACGAGAAGGATGCCGAGGTCTGGGATCGCCTGACCGGCAACTTCTGGCTGCCCGAGAAGGTGCCGGTGTCCAACGACATCCCGTCGTGGAACACCCTCACCGCCGACGAGAAGCAACTGACCATGCGGGTCTTCACCGGCCTGACGCTGCTGGACACGATCCAGGGCACGGTCGGCGCGGTGAGCCTGATCCCGGACGCCGCGACGCCGCATGAGGAGGCGGTGCTCACCAATATCGCGTTCATGGAGTCGGTGCACGCCAAGAGCTACAGCTCGATCTTCTCCACGCTGTGTTCCACCCGCGAGATCGATGACGCGTTCCGCTGGTCGGAGGAGAACCGAAACCTGCAGCGCAAGGCCGAGATCGTGCTGGAGTACTACCGCGGCGACGATCCGCTCAAGCGCAAGGTGGCCTCCACCCTGCTGGAGAGTTTCCTGTTCTACTCCGGCTTCTACCTGCCGATGTACTGGTCCTCGCGGGCCAAGCTCACCAACACCGCCGACCTGATCCGCCTGATCATCCGCGACGAAGCGGTGCACGGCTACTACATCGGTTACAAGTACCAGAAGGGTCTGGAACTGCTCGGCCAGGCCGAACGCGACGACCTCAAGAACTACACCTTCGAGCTGCTTTTCGAGCTCTACGACAACGAGGTCGAATACACCCAGGATCTCTACGACGAGGTCGGCCTGACCGAGGACGTCAAGAAGTTCCTGCGCTACAACGCCAACAAGGCACTGATGAACCTCGGCTACGAAGGCCTGTTCCCCAAGGACGAAACCGAAGTCAATCCGGCCATCCTCTCGGCCCTGTCCCCCAACGCCGACGAGAACCACGACTTCTTCTCCGGCTCCGGCTCCAGCTACGTCATCGGCAAGGCCGTCAATACCGAAGACGAAGACTGGGAGTTCTGAAACACCCACGCCCACAATGAAATCCGGCTCGGTCCGCGGGGACCGAGCCGGATTTCTGGTCTTCGCCTCAGATGCCGAGGACCAGTTTGGCGGTGGTGAAGTAGATGATCAGGCCGGTGGCGTCGACGAGAGTGGTGACCATCGGGGCCGAGACGACCGCCGGATCGATGTGGAATCGCTTCGCGAGCAATGGCATGGTGCCACCGATGGTCGCGGCCCAGCCGCAGATGATGACCAGGGTGATGCCGACGACCAGTGCCGTGCCCGGATCGACGAACAGCGCGCCGATGGCGATGCCCGCGGTGGCCAGCATGGTGCCGAGCACCAGGCCGACGCGGCATTCGCGCCAGATCACCTTGAACAGGTCGGAGCCGCGCACCTCGCCGACGGCGACTGCACGCACACAAGCGGTCGCCGCCTGCGCCCCCGCATTCCCGCCCGCGCCGATGAGCAGCGGGATGAACAGCGCCAGGTGCGCCGCCTGCTGCAGGGTGCCCTCGAAGAAGTCGGTGACGCTGACCGTCAGGGTGGCCGCGAACAGCAACAGCAGCAACCACAGTGCGCGATAGCGGGCCAGCTGGAACACCTTGGCCGCCATGTAGTGGCCCTCCCACGGTGCCGAACCCGCCTGCTTGGCGACGTCCTCGCTGTCGGCGGCCTCGATAACCTCCACGGCGTCATCGATGGTGAGCAGTCCCACCAGCCGGTCCTCACTGTCGACGACCGGCAGGTTGATGACATTGGTTTCGCGCATCAGCCGCGCCGCCTTCTCGGCGGAGTCGGTCGCGCGCACGAAAGTCGGCTCGGTGACGACCAGATCCGACACCATGGTCTCGGGACGGCTCAGCACCAGCTCACGCAGTTCGACAATCCCGGTGAGCCGGCGACCGGCGTCGACGACGGGCAGCGTGTACACCGTTTCGGCATTGATGCCCTTGATCCGTACCGTCTGCAGAGCGTCGGGCACGCTCAGATTGCGCGGCAGCGCAACGACTTCCGGCGTCATGTACAGCCCGACCGAACCTTCCGGATAGCCGAGCAGTGCAGCGGTCATCCGGCGTTCGCGGGCGCTCAGTCCGGCCAGCACCTTCTTCGCGACCTTCGCCGGCGCCTCGCGCAGCATCCTGGCGCGGTCGTCGGGATCCATCGCCTCGACCAGATCGCGGAAGCTCTGATCGCGCAGACCCTCCAGAATCTGTTGCTGGTCAACGGGTTCGAGCTCCTCGAAGACGGCGAGCGCCAGATCCTTGTCGAGGAGACGGAAGGCGACGCCCGCCTGGACGGCGTCCATGCGTGCGAGTTCGTCCGCTATGACATGCGGCTGCTGATTGTCGAGCCAGTCGAGTGCGGCGTCGACACGATGGGTGTCCACGATGTCCTGCAGGGATGCGGACAGCGTCGGACGTGCTTCGATGAGATCGGTCTGCGACATGGGAGGTCCTCAGCACACGGCGAGATAAGCGAGTGAATCGAAAGAACGAAGTCACACCGCGGGCACCAACCCCGGGACCGACTACTACAGGACGGTTTTACGAAGGGGCGGCGCCGCGCGGCCTTCGACTGGGAGGTTCGCTGCGCATCGCAACCCCACCTCCTCAACGCCACCACAGGGCCGTCGCTCCTGCGGATTTCTCGAATGCGACGCCCGGATCGGGCCGACCGCACAGCTTCCGGTTGAAGGATACATGCGGTGACGCCGGTGTTCACACTCGAATCGCGTAAAGATCGACGATATCTCGATCCAATATGACCGGACCCACATCCAGTGTCAGGATGACAAGGTGGCGCCGACGGCGATCTCGACATCGGGCCAGGTCGGCGTGTGCTCCACCCAGTCCGGTACCGGCGCGTCCTGTTCACCGAACAGATACAGATTCGGTACCAGATCGCGCAGGGCTTGATGCACCTCCAGACGGTCATCGATCATGTGCGTGATCCCCAATTCCGCGCAGTGCTTCGCCTTATCCGCCCTTGCCCGGCAGAACCGCACGTTGCCCTTCGGCACGCCCGTCCGGTCGTAGAACTGGTGGTGGTCGAGCCACTGCAGGGTGCGCTCCTGAACCCGGGGCCCGCATTTCGAGATGACCCATGCCTGGCCGTCGAACCGACGCACCAACCGCGCCAATACCTCGAACGCGTCGGCACTTGGCGGGGATGCCAGCGCCTGCTCGATTCCCCCGGACAGAAATACGGTGTCCGCAGCGCCCACAGCGAAGGTCGCCCCCTGGATGACCCGGCCGAAGTCGATGCCGAGTCGCTGTTGTGTTTCTTTGTTCATCGACCTTCAGCATGACCTGGACCGCACCCGCGCCGCCAGCGAATTCCCGGCCAGCAGGAGATTCGACGCAGGCCGAGCCGAACTCTGCACCAATCATGGGAGGCCCGCGAGGATCGTTGCGGCTGTACTTACCCACCCCGCCGGCGCGGCCGGCTGCCGTCCCCTAGGTTCGGTGAAAACACATGAAGGAGAGATCTGTGCGCTTCGGCATCTTCATTCCACAGGGATGGCGACTGGATTTGGTCGATATCGACCCGGCGGCGCAGTGGGGGGTGATGCGCGATCTCGCCCAGCGGGCGGATGCCGGAGATACCTGGGAATCGCTATGGGTGTACGACCACTTCCACACGGTGCCGGTGCCGACCGAGGAGGCGACGCACGAGGCGTGGACGCTGATGGCGGCGTTCGCGGCCACCACATCGCGTATTCGGCTGGGGCAGATGTGTACCGCGATCAGCTACCGCAATCCGGCATATCTGGCCAAGGTCGCCGCGACCACGGATCTGATCTCCGGCGGCCGGGTCGAGATGGGTATCGGCGGCGGCTGGTACGAACACGAGTGGCGCGCTTACGGTTACGGGTTTCCGTCGGCGGGTGAGCGGCTCGGGCGGCTCGACGAGGGCGTACAGATCTTCCGCCAAGCCTGGACCGAGGGCAAGGCCACACTGGACGGTAGGTACTACCAGGTCGACGGTGCGATCGTGCGGCCACTTCCATTGCAGGAGGGCGGTATTCCGATCTGGGTCGCGGGCGGCGGTGAGAAGAAGACGCTGCGAATCGCGGCAAAGTACGCCCAGTACACCAACTTCAGTGGCGCACCGGAGGAATTCACCCACAAGTCCGAGATCCTGCGCGCGCACTGCGCCGAGGTGGGCACCGATTTCGATGCCATCGTGCGCTCCTCGAACTTCAACGCCGTCATCGGATCCACCGAAGCCGAAGTAGAGCAACGCCTTTCGGCCCTGCAGACCCGCTTGGCCACGGTGATCAGCGACGACCAGGCCAAATCCTTCGTCGACGGCATGCTCCGTACCTCCCCCGCCGTCGGCACCCCGGAACAGATCACCGAGCGCTTGTCCGCCGTCCGCGAACTCGGCCTCGGCTACGCCATCTTCAACTTCCCCGAAGCCGCCTACGACACCAGCGGAATCGACCTCTTCGAACGCGAAATAGCCCCGGCCCTGCGGTAATCGCTCGAGGTCCGCGGGCCGCGGCGCCTGCGGACCTCGCACTTCCCACCACTGGGACCGCTGACACAATGGTCGGCGATCAGCTCACGACACGATGACTCGGGAGATACCTGTGGTGCATGGCAATCCGGGCGGCTATGCGGACGCGCCCACACCGCCTCCGCCTGTGCGGCCGCGGTTCGAACCCGACCCGAACGGGTCACTGCACTACGTCGATCCGGTGCGCAAACCCGAAGCGGCAAAATATGATTCGATGTCGCTGAACGCCGGTCGGCCGCGCCCCGACGGCACCATCGAAGAGCCGAGATGGCCGATGCTCACCGCCTTCGCCATCGATCTGCTGCTGCACGCAGCCATCGGCGGCATCGTCTGGCTCACGATCACCGAATACTCGCCAGACCCCGGGCAGGCCATTCCCCTGGCCGTAACCGCCGCCGTCGCAACATCTTTCGTGCACCGCACATTCATCCAACGCGTAACCGGCACAACCCTCGGCAAAGCCTTCTTCGGCCTGCGCCTGCGCTACCCCGACGGCGCCTTCCCCACCCTCTGGCAATTGATCAAACTCTGGTGCGTAGGCACCTTCACCGTCGTAGTAACTCCCCTCCAACTCTTCGGCTGAGCCGTTTTACAGGAGAGCCGAAAGGGGCGGCCACGCAACGCCAGACCGCCCCTTTCGGACATCGACTACAGCATGCAGGAAACGCAGCCCTCGACTTCGGTTCCCTCCAAAGCCATTTGGCGCAGGCGGATGTAGTAGAGGGTTTTGATGCCCTTGCGCCAGGCGTAGATCTGGGCGCGGTTGAGGTCGCGGGTGGTGGCGGTGTCCTTGAAGAATAGGGTCAACGACAGGCCCTGGTCCACGTGCTGGGTGGCGGCGGCGTAAGTGTCGATGATCTTCTCGTAGCCGATTTCGTAGGCGTCGTCGTAGTACTCGAGGTTGTCGTTGTCGAGGTAGGGCGCCGGGTAGTAGACGCGGCCGATCTTGCCTTCCTTGCGGATCTCGATCTTCGACGCCACCGGGTGGATCGAGCTGGTGGAGTGGTTGATGTAGGAGATCGAACCGGTCGGCGGGACGGCCTGCAGGTTCTGGTTGTAGATGCCGTGCTCCATGACCGAGGCCTTCAGCTCACGCCAATCGTCCTGGGTCGGAATGTGCACGCCCGCATCGGCGAACAGCTGCGCGACCCGTTCGGTCTTCGGCTCCCACACCTGATCGGTGTACTTGTCGAAGTACTCACCGGAGGCGTACTTGGATTCGGGGAAGCCGCCGAAGTAGGCGCCGCGCTCCTTCGCGATCAGGTTCGAGGCCCGAATCGCGTGATACACCACGGTATAGAAGTAGATATTGGTGAAGTCGATACCCTCGTCGGACCCGTAGTGCACCCGCTCACGGGCCAGGTACCCGTGCAGGTTCATCTGACCGAGCCCGATCGCGTGGGATTCGTTGTTGCCCTGCTCGATCGAGGGCACCGAGTAGATATGCGTCTGATCCGATACCGCGGTCAGCGCCCGGATCGCCACCTCGATGGTGCGCGCGAAGTCGGGTGAATCCATCGTCTTGGCGATGTTCAACGAGCCGAGATTGCACGAAATGTCCTTGCCCACCTTGGCATAGGAAAGATCGTCGTTGAACAGCGACGGCGTCGACACCTGCAGGATCTCCGAGCACAGATTCGAGTGCGTGATCTTGCCCGCGATCGGATTGGCCCGGTTCACCGTGTCCTCGAACATGATGTACGGGTAGCCGGATTCGAACTGCAGCTCGGCAATGGTCTGGAAGAACTCGCGCGCCTTGATCTTCGACTTGCGGATGCGCTTGTCGTCGACCATCTCGTAGTACTTCTCGGTGACATTGATATCGGCGAACGGCACGCCGTAGATGCGCTCCACGTCGTACGGCGAGAAGAGGTACATATCCTCGTTCTTCTTCGCCAGTTCGAAGGTGATGTCCGGGATCACCACACCCAGCGACAGTGTCTTGATGCGGATCTTCTCGTCCGCGTTCTCCCGCTTGGTGTCCAGGAACCGGTAGATGTCCGGGTGGTGCGCGTGCAGATACACCGCGCCCGCACCCTGCCGCGCACCGAGCTGGTTGGCGTAGGAGAACGAATCCTCGAGCAGCTTCATGATCGGGATGACACCCGAACTCTGGTTCTCGATCTTCTTGATCGGCGCACCGTGCTCACGAATATTGCTGAGCAGCAGGGCAACTCCGCCACCGCGCTTGGACAGCTGCAGCGCCGAGTTGATGGAGCGCCCGATCGACTCCATGTTGTCCTCGATGCGCAGCAGGAAGCAGGACACCGGTTCGCCGCGCTGCTTCTTACCCGAGTTGAGGAAGGTCGGGGTGGCGGGCTGAAAGCGCCCGTCGATGATCTCGTCGACCAGCTTGCTCGCGAGCACCTCGTCACCGGCCGCCAGCGTCAGCGCCACCATGCAAACCCGGTCCTCGAACCGCTCCAGGTAGCGCTTGCCGTCGAAGGTCTTGAGCGTGTAGGAGGTGTAGTACTTGAACGCGCCGAGGAAGGTCGGAAACCGGAACTTCTTGGCGTAGGCCTGTTGGAACAGCGTCTTGATGAACGCACGGCTGTACTGCTCGAGAACCTCTGCCTCGTAATAGTTCTCGTCGACCAGGTAGTCCAGCTTCTCGTCCAGATTGTGGAAGAAGACGGTGTTCTGGTTGACGTGCTGCAGGAAGTACTGGTGCGCGGCCTCACGGTCCTTGTCGAACTGGATCTTGCCGTCGGCGCCGTACAGGTTCAGCATCGCGTTGAGGGCGTGGTAGTCCATGACCTCGTCCGCCTCGGCGGTACGGACCGGTGGCTGCTCTAAGCGAGCCGTTTTGCCGGTCGGTGCTGTCGTTGCTGTTGCCAAAACAATCCCAATCCCTCTCGGACGCGCTCGACGTCCTCAGCGGTTCCCATGAGTTCGAAGCGATACAGGTAGGGCACCCCGCACTTACGCGAGATCACCTCGCCCGCATAGCAATAGGTATCGCCGAAGTTCGTGTTGCCCGCCGCGACGACGCCGCGCAGCAGCGCACGGTTGTGCGGATCGTTGAGGAACTTGGCGACCTGCCGCGGCACGAAATCCTTATCGGATCTATTTCCCCCCAGTACGTGCCGACCGCCCCCGTAGGTGGGGACGATCAGCACGTATGGTTCGTCTACGCGCAGCGAGTCAGCGGTGTGCAGTGGTATGCGAGTCGCCGGGAGTCCCAGCTTCTCGACGAAGCGGTGCGTATTCTCCGAGGCGCTGGAGAAGTAGACCAGCGCTGTCGCTGTGGACATGGCTACCTCCTCCCCCTTCCATCGGATACACCGGAAAGCAGGATGCGATCAGGCCGCCACGGTAGCGAGCGACTTGATGCGGTCGGGCCGGAAGCCGGACCAGTGGTCCTCACCGGCGACGACGACCGGAGCCTGCAGGTAGCCCAGCGCCATGACGTAGTCACGCGCCTCGTCGTTCTCGGAGATGTCGATGACTTCGTAGTCCACCCCGGCCTTGTCGAGCGCCTTGTAGGTGGCATTGCACTGGACGCAAGCGGGCTTGGTGTACACGGTGATGGTCAATGATGTCCCTCTCTCCTATGCCTGATCCACAGCCTGTGATCCGTATGCAGTGCTTTGATCCGACGTACGCTGCGCAAACTCCTGGATCGGTAGCTGAAACCGCTGCTCAGCCGCTCGCGGCCGAAGCTGATCTCATCCCCTCTTCCAGTACCGAAGACACTACACCTAGTGGCCGACAGAGTCATAAAACACGACATGTTGCGAGTCACAAAGATGAAATTCCCAAGCGGTAAGTACCTGGACACTCGATTCGCAACCCGACACAACAGTGGCGCAGATCACAATTTCGTACCGTAGCGCCCTTCCAGCAAACTTCTTTCGGCGAACGAAAAAGGGGCCGCCCCCGCACTCCACGGATGGAGCCGGGGGCGACCCTGACGGCAAGACTCGATGCTCAGGCGGACACCAGTTCGCCGGTCGCCTGCACCAGTTCGTGCACGGTCGCGCCGAGCTGCGTCAGCGCCTCGGCATCCTCGCGCGGATGCGACGCGGCGAACCGCTCGCCGAATCCGGCGAAGTGCAGGTGGGCGGTCTCGACAACCCGGGCACCCGCGACGCCGAGCGCCTTGACCACATCGCCGTGCGCCCACTTGGCCGCATTCTGGCTGATAGAACCGCTGACCACCGCGACCGGCCGATCCTTGAGCGCGCCGGTACCGTACGGGCGCGAAGCCCAGTCGATGGCGTTCTTCAGTACGGCGGGGATGCTGCCGTTGTATTCGGGCGTCACCAGGAGCAGACCGTCGGATGCGGCGACCGCGTCACGCAGCGCCTGCGCCGCGGCGGGTACCGAGCCGGGCACGTCGAGATCCTCGTTGTAGAAGGGGATGTCGGCGAGGCCCTCGTAGATGGTGAGCTCCACACCCGCCGGCGCGGTCTGCGCCGCGGCCTCGGCGAGCCTGCGGTTGATCGAGGCGGCGCGAAGGCTGCCGACAAGAGTAAGAATCCGGGTCGCGCTCATGTTTTCTCCTGGTGTACTGAATGTGGTGTCCGTTCTTTTGCCTACACTAACCGGACCATGGTCCGATTCCATTCCCGGGAGAACCGCGAGAGGCCTGTGAGCTACAGCACATCCATGTCGGACGGAATGATGCCCGAGCGACCACTGCTCGGCATCGGTGCGCCCCTGCCCGGAAATCACGAACGCGCCGATGCCGCGCGCAACCGCCAGCTACTCCTGGACGCGGCGCAGGAGATCGTGCGCGAACAAGGTGTGGACAGCCTGACGATGGACGCGCTCGCCAAGCGGGCAGGCGTCGGCAAGGGCACCGTCTTCCGACGGTTCGGCAGCAGGTCGGGGCTGCTGCGCGCGCTCTTGGACCACGCCGAGCGAAAGTTCCAGGAAGAGTTCATGTTCGGACCGCCGCCGATGGGGCCCGGCGCACCGGCGGTGGAGCGGCTGGTCGCCTTCGGCCGGGCCCGGCTACTCGATATCGAGGTCGCGGGCGAACTGCATCGCGCCGCGGAAATCGGTGAGGCGGGCGACCGCTTCACCGGTCCGCCCTACGGACTGCTGCGCGCGCACGTGACGATGCTGCTGCGGCAGGCGCGGGTCGACGGCGATGTCGTACTGGTCGCCGATGGTCTGCTCGGCCTGCTCGGCGCCGCACTGGTGATGCATCAGATGCATGTCCTCGGTTACGACCGATGCCAGATCGGCGACAACTGGGAGGCATTCGTTCGGCGGGTGGTCATCTCGGCGCGGCCAGTAGAGTGATGCGTCATGGGGAACCTGCGTGAACAGATCATCGCCGAGTTGGGCGTCCAATCGAATATCGAACCGAAGCTCGAGGTTCGGCGTCGAGTCGATTTTCTCAAGGACTATCTGAGCGCAAGTCCCGCACGAGGTTTCGTACTCGGCATCAGCGGTGGTCAGGACAGCGCGCTGACCGGACGACTGTGCCAGCTCGCGGTCGAGGAACTGCGTGCCGACGGCGCGGATGCCGCCTTCATCGCGGTGCGACTGCCCTACGGTGTGCAGGCCGATGAGGCCGATGCTCGGATCGCGCTGCGGTTCATCCAGCCCGACCGCTCGGTGGTCGTCAACATCCGCCCCGGCGCCAACGCCGTTGCCGCCGAAGTCGCCTCGGCGTTGCAGGTGGATAAGCTGCGCGATTTCGTGCGCGGCAATATCAAGGCCCGCGAACGCATGGTCACCCAGTACGCCATCGCCGGTCAGGAAAATTTGCTCGTCGCCGGCACCGATCACGCGGCCGAGGCGGTCACCGGCTTCTTCACCAAATTCGGCGACGGCGGCGTCGACATCACCCCGCTGACCGGCCTCACCAAGCGCCAAGGCGCGGCGCTGCTGCAGGAACTCGGTGCGCCGTCGAGCATCTGGTCCAAGGTGCCGACTGCTGATCTCGAGGACGACCGCCCGGCCCTACCCGACGAGGAGGCGCTCGGCCTGCGCTACAGCGAGATCGATGACTATCTGGAGGGCAAGGACGTCACGCCTGAGGTCGCCCAGAAGCTCGAGACGATCTTCCTGAACACCCGCCACAAGCGCACCGTCCCGGTCACGCCGCTCGACACCTGGTGGCGCTGACTACTTCTGATCCGGAGTCTCCAGCAGCCTGCGGTGCAGTTCCTTGGTCATCTCGTGGATGGCCCTGGTCAGCTCGGTATTGGTCTTGAGCTCCAACTCCTGCTCGTTGAAGTCGTGATCGGCCTTCATCTGCTGGAACTCGGCCTGCCGATTCTGGCCGATCATCACGAAGGTGGACAGGAATATCGCCTCCAGGGAGACGACCAGGGTCAGCGTCGGCCATGGACTCTGTTCGGCCCAGATCATCCAGATCGCGAAACCGATGGCGTGGATGTAGACGAACCGCATCGACCCGGCGAACTTCGTGATCCAGTCCGCCACCCGCAATTGCAGACTCTCGCCTCGCACCTCGTGGAACCGCACCACCACCGGGTGCCGCGCAGGTACCTGATTCGACGGCTGGGACATATCGACTCCTGATCCGGTCCGGCGAACTGCATTGGCGCAGATGCTAACCCGGTCGACGAGCGCCTACATGCCCACGCACACGTCAGCCGCCGGCGAAGGGTGGCAGGACATCGACGCGCGGAGTCAGTGCGACCGACGGGTCACGGGTGAGTTCGTCGCCGACCAGGTAGGCACAGACGGCGAGCATCTTGTCGAGGTCGGGACCGTAGCACTCGGCGAGGGTGGTGCGCAGGTCGGCGACGGTGGCGCCGGCCGGAAAGTCCAGGTTTTCCCGGTCCTTGCCGACGACGTCGGCAATCGCGGCGAAGTAGCGGATCTCAACCACCGATGGCTCCCATCGTGCGTTCCGGCGGGACGAAATCCTCGGCATCGATCCCGTGTCCCGCCCATTTGTTCCACATGGCGCCACGCCAGATGGTCGCGATCTCCTCGTCGTCCGCGCCCGACCGCAGTGCTTGGCGCACATCGAATTCCTGATCGCTGAACAGGCACGACCGCAGCATGCCGTCGGCGGTGAGCCGGGTCCGATCGCAGGTGTCGCAGAATTTGCGGGTCACCGTCGCGATGATGCCGACCGCGGCAGGCCCACCGTCGACGAGCCATTTCTCCGCCGGGGCGGCGGGATCGGACCGGCCGACCTCGGTCAGCGTGAACCGGGTACCGAGCACGTCGAGCAATTCGGCCGCGGTCACCATATTGGCGCGAGCCCATTCGTGATCGGCGTCCAGCGGCATCTCCTCGATGAACCGCAGTTCGCAGCCCTCGTCCAGACACCAGCGCAGCAGATCCGGCGCACCGGCGAGGGTATCGCGCATCAGAACGGCATTGATCTTCATCGGCGCCAGTCCGGCATCCCTGGCCGCGCGGATGCCCGCGAAGACCGATTCGAGCCGATCGCGGCGAGTCAGGCGGGCGAAGCCGAGCCGATCGACGGTATCCAGCGAGACATTCACCCGGCTCAGCCCGGCGGCCACGAGACCGCGGGCCCGATGGGCGAGTCCGACGCCATTGGTCGTCATCGACAGCGGGACCCCGGGCACCCGCTCATGACAGCCCGCGACGATCCGCTCGAGATCGCGGCGCAGCAGCGGCTCACCGCCGGTGAACCTGACCTCACGCACCCCCAACTCGCGCACCGCGAGCGTGACGAGTCGCACAATCTCCTCGACCGTCAGCAGTTCGTCCTGCGGAATCGCGGGCAGGCCCTCCTCGGGCATGCAGTAGGTACATCGCAGCGAACACTTCTCGGTGATCGATACGCGCAGATCGCGTGCGGTACGACCGAATCGATCGACCAGGTACGGCGTGTCCGGCCGTCCGTCGAGCGAGGGCAGCCTGGACCGCACGGCGGGAATCCCCATCTCGACCAGCGTCACAAGTCCATTATGACCGGTCCGCACGATGTGCCCATGGGCGGACCGCACCATCCTGGGCTCACAAACTCCGAGTTCAGGGCGTGAGCGTTCGTGCGATACGACAAGAGAACTCGCTACCGCTGGGCGATTAGGCTGACCGTATGACCTCGCGTGCCGACACCTCCGATGGCCACCGGTCCAGCTCGCCCGCCACCGCCCGGTCCGTCGACGCCTACCGGGACACCATCGAGGCGCTGCTGCGCCCGCTGGCCGCCCGCGCGGTCGAATCCGTCGCGGTGCCCGCGGCGCTGGGCCGACAGCTGGCCGGCGATATCCACGCGCCGATCGACCTGCCGGTGTTCCGCAATTCGGCGATGGACGGCTACGCGGTGCGTGCCGCATCGGTGGTGGTCACTCCGGTGACGCTGCCGTTGATCGGTGTGGTCGCGGCAGGCGGGGCAGGGCAAACCCCACTTCCGGCGGGGTGCGCGATGAAGGTGATGACCGGTGCGCCGATTCCGCCCGGCGCCGATTGTGTGGTGCCGGTGGAGGATGTGCACAGCGATGACGCGACGGTGACCGTCGAGCGGGGCCGCACCGCGGGTGAGTTCGTGCGCGAACCGGGCACCGATGTGCGCACCGGTGAGCTGCTAGCCCGGGCGGGCACCCTGCTGGCACCCCGCCACATCGCCGCGCTGGCAGCGGTCGGACTGCCGAATGTGCCGGTATTTCAACCGATTCGGGCGGCGGTCATCACCACCGGTGACGAATTGGTCGCCGCCGGAACACCGTTGCGCCCCGGCCAGATCTACAACTCCAACGGTATCTCGCTCGCGGCCGCGCTCAGCGCCAACGGCGTCAGCGTCGTGTCGGTGGAGCACAGCACCGACGATCCGGCAAGATTTCGCGTATTGCTTTCCGCCGCAACTAAATCCGCAGATATCGTCTTCACCTCCGGCGGGGTGTCCAAGGGCGACTTCGAGGTGGTCAAGGACGTACTGCAACCGCTGGGCGGTGAATTCGGCTCGGTCGCGGTGCAACCCGGTGGGCCGCAAGGGCTTACCGTCGTCAACGGTGTGCCGGTGCTGAGCTTTCCCGGGAACCCGGTGAGCACCATGGTGTCCTTCGAGGTCTTCGCGCGGCCGATGCTGCGCCATATCGCGGGCCTGCCCGAAGTGGAGATCTACGAAGTACCGCTGCGCAATCCGGTGCGCTCCCCCGAGGGACGACGCCAATTCCTGCGCGGTCGACTGGTGCGCGACGATGCCGCGGCGCCGGGATTGCATCGCAGGCCGACGGCCGTCGAGGTTGCCTCCGGCCCCGGTTCGCATCTCATCGCCGGCATGGCCTGGGCGGATGTATTGATCGATGTGCCCGCCGAGGTCACCTCGCTGCCGGTCGGCGCACCTGTGCGAGTGTGGTCGCTATGAGTGAGTTGTCCCATGTCGACCGGGAAGGTCGCGCCCGCATGGTCGATGTGAGCGCGAAGTCCGACACCACTCGGATCGCGGTCGCGGCCGGTGAGCTGCGCACCACCGCCGAAGTGGTCGCGCTGGTGCGGGCCGACGATATGCCGAAGGCCGATGTGCTCTCGACCGCGCGAATCGCCGGTATCACGGGTGCGAAGAAAACCTCCGAACTCATTCCGCTGTGCCATCAGCTGGCCTTGTCCTCGGTGAAGGTCGAATTCGGCTTCACCGAGGACACCATCACGATCGAGGCGACCGCGAAAACCAAGGGCCCCACCGGCGTCGAGATGGAAGCGCTGACCGCGGTGGCGGTGGCCGGGCTCACCCTGCACGATATGGTCAAGGCGGTCGACCCCGCGGCGACGCTCAACGGCATCCGGCTGCTCACCAAAGAGGGCGGCAAACACGGACATTGGGAGCGGCCCGCAGAGCAGGCGCCCGTGGACATCCCCACACTCGCCGACGCACCAGAGCCCACGGAAGACATTGCACCGGAAGAGCTCTCGGATTCCGACCAGCGCACCGCCGTCGTCCTGGTCGCCTCCACCGGAGCCGCGATCGGCACCAGAGCGGACACCACCGGTCCCGTACTCGCGCAATGGCTCGGCGGACTCGGCTTCTCGGTGCGTGGCCCGCTGATCTACGCCGACGCCGAAATCGACATCGGCTTGGCCGACGCCCTGCGATTCGAGCCGTCGCTGGTGATCAGCACCGGCGGCACCGGCGCCTCCCCCACCGACGCGACACCTGAGGCGACGCTGGCCGTCCTGGATCGCGAATTACCCGGTATCGCAGAGGCGATTCGGCAACGCGGCACCGCGAAATTCCCACTGGCCGCGCTCAGTCGCGGCGTGGCCGGACAGGCCGGCCGATCGGTGGTGGTGAATCTGCCCGGCTCTCCCGGTGGTGTCAAAGACGGCATGGCGGTGCTCGAGCCGCTGTTGGATCATCTGCTCGCGCAAGTAGCCGGAGGCGGCAACCATGACAACAAGTGAATTCGCGGCCGTACGCCTAGCCGGTATCAGCGATCAGCCGCTGGATCCGGCGGCGGTCGAGGCGGCGGTGACCGGACCGGAGCACGGCGCCGTAGTGGTTTTCACCGGCAAGGTGCGCAATCACGATGGCGGACAGGCGGTTTCCGCTCTGGAATATTCGGCGCATCCGGAAGCTGAACGGTTCCTGCGAAATTGCTGTGCGGAACTCGCCGAGCGCTCCGGACTTCCGGTCGCGGCCGTCCACCGAATCGGTCAGTTGACCGTCGGCGATCTCGCGATCGTCGTCGCGGTCGCCGCACCGCACCGAGCCGAAGCGTTCGCCACCTGTGCGGAATTGGTGGATCGGATCAAACACGAGGTGCCGATCTGGAAGCGCCAGCTCTTCGCCGACGGACTCTCGGAATGGGTGAACGCCTGCGGGTAAAGGCCCATTGCCTGTGAATAACGGCGATGTGAGCGCCTGAAGTTGTTACCCGAAACAACACTGTGACGCGAATTCAGTGACGATTCAATAGGCGCGGGATAGCGTTCTCCCGCACGAGGACGTCGATCCGCGGTAGGAGGGGCGCATTGGGAACCGATCAGGTGCTGCTGCACAGATTCGTCATCTCGCAGCTCACGGATGCGGGGCTGGATCGGGATCGACTGCTCCGAGAGACCGGCCTACCCGAATGGACCATGGTCGGCGAGGACGTACACCTGCCGAGCCACACCTTTTCGCGACTCTGGGAGCTCGGCGAACACGGGCTCGGCGATCCGAATGTCGCGTTGCATGTGGCCAGCCGCTACAAACTCAACAGTTTCGGCCTCTACGACTACCTGTTCGCCACTGCGCCGACCCTCGGCGCGGGCCTGGCGACCTGCGGTCCCTACGTCTGCGCGGTGACCACCAATCATCGGTTCGAACTGGTCGCCGAGAACGAGCACGAGGTCACGCTCTACCTCGACATGATCAATGGGGAAGGCCGCGGCCGCGATCTCACCCAGGTCTGGGGCCTGGCGGCGGTGCTCAGCAGGGCACGGCGTGTGGTCCGGATCCGGCTCGTCCCGTTGCGGGTGGCATTGCGGCAGCAGGCACCTGCCAAAATCGACACCTTTGTCGAGGTATTCGGCACCTCCGCTATCGAGTTCGGCGCACCGGTCGATGCGATGACCTTCCGCGCCGACGATATGAATCTGCCACTGACCACCAGCGATCCCGTCCTGGCTGCCGTGCTGCAGCCGCTCGCCGACGCCCTGCCGCCACCGCCGCCCCTGGCGACCGCATGGCCGGATCGAGTAGCGGCCGCGCTGGCCGAGGCAATGGCGGACGGTGCGGTTTCGCTGGATCGGGTGGCCCGCCGACTCGCCACCAGCCCGCGGACGCTACAGCGGCGGCTGATGGAGGCGGGCACCACTTGGCGGATGGAATTGGAGCGGGCGCGCAATGCCCGGCTCGCGCAGGCGAGCGTCGAAGGCGCGGTGCTGAGCCGAACACGCCAAGCCGAACTACTCGGATATTCCGATGTGGGTTCGATGCGGCGGGCGGCCCGTCGTCGATCCATGACCCAGCTCATGTACCGATCGGAACTACCGGCCTGATCCGCCGCATCCCCCCACGCCGCATCCGCTACCGTCACGCCGGGCGGTCAGACCTTCAGGAAGGCCGCCGCGATGCGCCAGAAGGTCGCATCCTCGATAGCGCGAAAATCCCAGCTGTCGACAATGTCTCGGGATGCGGCGACGATGGCGGGCACGTCGAAATCGTCACGCGTCGCGGTGCCCTTCGCCTCCAATGCGGCGACCACGTACGCGGTGGCACTCTCCCAGGTCTCTGACACGGAACTCTCCAATCGGTCGTACAGACAAATACGGTCGATCACGGTTCGTGGGTCGAACCGACACCGCACGCGCCACGTTCGCTCCGTTGCGCACATGCCGCGCGCGGCGGGGCAATGTCTCAGTTCTATGTCCGCACGATCGCCGCGCCAAGTACCGAACGCGCCAGCTTCGAGCAGAACGCGCCAACTTTTCCCGGCGTCAGTGCGGGGTGTAGCGCCAGACGCCGAGCATGGCTTGCTGGTCCAGCGGTTCGGCGGCGGTGTGCACGGTATCGTGCAGCCGCGCCAGTGCCGCCTCGGCGGGCAGACCCGCACCGATCAGCACCAGTCGGGTCGTGCGCGATTCACCGCGCGACCAGGAGTCCGGTTCGAAGACGATATGACGACCGACCATGTGCAGCACGAACTTGCGACGTTCGGCGGCGACCCCGAAGGCGGCGAAACCCTTGGCGCGGAACAGGCCGGGCGGTGGATCCTCGAGGAATTCGACCAGGCGGCGCGGATCCAATTCCCGCTCGCTGCTGAAGGACACGCTGGTGTAGTCGTCGTGTAGATGCCGGTTCTCGGCTTGGTCGTGGTGGTCGTGGTCATGGTCGTGGAGCAGTTCGTCGAAGCTCAATTGTTCGGCGACCCGCGGGATTTCCCGCAGCGGCTCGTCGAAGAGCAGGCCGGGGTCGATGCGGCCACGGGTGGTCGCGTACACCGGCACCTGCCCGATCAGCGCGGTGATCTCCTGCCGCAACCCGTCCAGCCGATGCTGCGGCACCCGATCGGCCTTGTTGAGCACCACCAGATCCGCCAAGCGCAGATGGGTGGCCAGTTCGGGATGACGCTCGCGACTGTCCGGGAACTGCTCGGCGTCGACCACCTCGACCAAACCGCCATAGCGGATGCGCGGGTTCTCGCTGCCCACCACCATCCGAATCAGATTGCGCGGTTCGGCCAGTCCACTGGCCTCGACCACGATCACGTCGATCTTGGCACGCGGCTGCGCGAGCTTGGTGAACAAGTCGTCGAGTTCGCCGACGTCCACCGCACAGCAGACGCACCCGTTGCCGAGCGACACCATCGCATCGACCTGCCCGGCCACCAGCATGGAATCGATATTGATGGCCCCGAAGTCGTTGACCACCACCCCGATCCGGGTGCCCCGGTTATTGCGCAGCAGATGATTGAGCAGCGTCGTCTTCCCGGATCCGAGGAACCCGGCGACTATGAGAACAGGAATCCGCTCAGCCACCCGGCTGAGTCTATTGGCAGCGCCTGCGGCGCTGCGTGTTCGCGGCCCCCTTCTGTCTCGCGTCCGAGTCATCGAGACTCGCGCCTGCGGCGCATGCGCTTCGACGACTCGGACGCGAGACGGTGTTACTTGGTCGGGCCGAGCAGGGTGCTGGCCAAGGTGTAGGCGAAGTTGATCAGCTCCGAGGTGATCACCGTGTTGTCCATGCCGAGGGACTTCGCCAGCGGGAGCATCAGTTGCATGATCGTGCCGACCAAGGCCGGCAGGGTAGCTGTCGTGCTCGGCACGGTCTGGCCCGGCGACAACTGAGAACCGGGCGACTGCGGGCTATTCGGCAATAGCCCGAAACCCTGCGACTGTGGCGTGTTGGGCGAGAGCCCGTAGCGCTGTGGTGAACCCGCTTGCGGAGTGCTGGGCGACTGCGCCGATCCCGGTGTCTGCGGATCGGGCGTGCTCGGCACCTGCGCGTAGCCCGGTGCCTGGCTGTACCCCGGCGGCGGAGTCGATGATGCGGGTGCGGTCGGCCCCGTGGAATTCGGGGCCACCGCGGGTTCGGGAACGGCCTGCGGCTGCGGGATAGCCGAAGCCTGCGCTCCACCAGGAGCGTGCTGTGCAGCGGGAGCCTGTGGATCGGTCGACCCGGTCTGCGCCGGAACCGTCCCCTGCGCTGCCGTCGACTGCTGCGGTGCGCCGAGCAAGAAGCCCACCAGGCCGGTCGTTATGGCCAGAGCGTGTTTGACCTGACCCTCCGGACTCTCCAGCAGTGCGGCGTCCTCGACATTGGCGCCATTGCCCATTTCGATGAAAACGTCGGGCACGGTGGTCAGTGCGGGACCGGCCACATCCGCGCGGGTCTGCAGACCGTCTTGCGCGCCCGCGTAATTCGCGGCCGGGAATCCGGCCTCGAGATACGCGTCGCGCACCGCCTTCGTCGCCGCGAGACCGGGTCCGGACTGGATCTGATCGGCCTTCGGATCCGGGATCGGCAGCTGCGGCACGATCAGATGGAAGCCGCGGTCCTGCGCCGGCGCACCATCGGCGTGGATGCTCACCGCGACATCGGCGCCGGAGGCATTGGCGGCCCGCGCGCGTTCATCGACGCAGCCGCCCCATCCGGAGTCGTCCTGACGGCTGAGTACCACCTTGGCGCCCAGATCCTGCAGGGCGGCCCGGACCAGGTCGGCGACCTTCCAGTTGATGGTGTGCTCCGGCACGCCGTTGACCGTGGTCATGCCGGTGGTCTGGCAGTCCTTCGTGCCGCCGCGACCGTTGCTCACTTGCGTTGCCAAATTCTCGGCGTGGTTGGGCCCCTGATGACCCGGGTCCAGGAATATCGTCTTGCCTGCGAGTTTCGTGGACATATCCGGCGCTGCCGGATCGGCGATCGCGGCCGGGGCCAGCCCCGACAGCGTCACCACCACGGCGGCCGTGACGGCGCCGCAGATACCGGTGCTGATGATGCTTGGCTTCATGTGCGGTGTCGGTGCCCCGGGACGGAGCACCCCTCCCTTCCCACTAGTAACACCAAACCCAGTGGTTCACTCTGGCAACGTCAGCACCAGCAAAGCAAGCTACGTTATCGAAATGTTATCGATACGCTCGAGCGTATTCCCCCTGATCAGACGACCAAAATGCGGCTCACACCGCCGTGAAACGGGGATTGCCAGCCGGATGCGGGCTCAGGCCCCGATCGGCAAGCGGCGCAACGACCGCAGCGCATAGTGCACCCGGGTCTTGACCGTGCCGACCGGGACGCCGAAGTCATCGGCCACCTCTTGATAGGCCCGGTCCCGCAGGATCACCTCCACCACGGCTGTGCGCTGCAGTTCGGGCAGCCTGGCGAGTAGATCGGCGACGAGCAGACCGTCGACGAGACGTTCGGCGAAGTCCGGATTCGCGAAGCGGACATCGCTGAGCTCGGTGATCTCATCCCATCCGGTATCGGCGGGCCGGGCGGCGCGGGCGCGGGCGATATCGATCATGACGTTGCGTTCGATGGCGAGCAGCCAGGTGCGCACCGTGCCTTTGCGTTCATCGAACCCCGAGCACGAACGCCAGGCTCGCAGCAACGTCTCCTGCACCGCGTGTTCGGCGAGGCCCGAATCGCCGAGTCCGCGCATGGCGCGCCAATGCAGTAGCGCCCGGTCCGCGGCTAGCACGGAGGCGAGCCCGTCGTCGGTACAGAGCCCAGCACATGCCACCCCGCAAGTCGACCGCCTGCCCGCGACATCGACCACCGGACAAATACCACTCATATAAGGGATATCGCGGGAATCGAGGCGAGTGGAATCACGCCCGAGGCGGAATCTGGCGATTCCACCGAAATCGACCACTGAGTCTGGTAGACCTTGCCCCCGGAGATACGGGGATCTCCGCAGGTCAGCCGCCAGTGGCGGCCAGAGCACAATTCGAGGAGACAGCAGTATGCGTGCAAGCACGCTCGTGATCGCGGGGGCAATGGCGTCCACCGTGACACTGCTGGGCACCGGCACCGCGGCCGCCCAGCCCAGCAACACCATAACCGAGGATGGTGTCTACCTGGTCGGCGTCGACATCTTCCCCGGTACCTGGGAGGGCCAGGGCACCCCCGACCCAGCGGTCGGCTGCGACTGGCGGCGGCTGCGCAAGGTCGAAGGCGATAACACCGATCAGCACTACATCATCAATAACGACTTCACCAGAAACCGTCCGGTCCGTGCCGAGATCGCGCCGACCGATGTCGCCTTCAAGACGGTGAACTGCGGCGCCTGGCACATGGTGCCACCGAGCACGGGCTCATTCGGCGGCTGAGTCGAACACCACTCCGATATTGACTCGCGTTCAGTAGCCGCTATGGTTCGCAACCATGACGCGGAGCAAAATCCTGATCACCGGCGCGAGCGCCGGACTCGGTGCGGCCATGGCGCGAGATTTTGCCGCCATGGGCCGTGACCTCGCTCTATGCGCCCGGCGCCTGGACGCGCTCGAGGCCCTGCGCGACGAACTCACCGCCGCGCACCCGGGCATTACCGTCGCGGTCCGCGCGCTCGACGTCGATGACCATTCGGCCGTCCCACGGGTTTTCGCGGAACTGCGCGATGAACTCGGCGGAGTGGACCGGGTGATCGTCAATGCCGGCATCGGCAAGGGCGCGCGGATCGGCACCGGCCGCGCGGATGCCAATATCGCCACGGCCACCACCAATTTCGTCAGCGCCCTCGCCCAGACCGAGGCGGCACTGGAGATCTTTCGTGCCCAGGAGTCGGGGCATCTGGTGCTGGTGTCGTCGATGAGCGCGGTGCGCGGCCTGCCGGGCAAGAAGGCCGCATATTCCGCGAGCAAGGCCGGACTGGCCGCGCTCGGTGAGGCGCTCACCGTCGAATTCGCCAATTCACCGATCGCGGTGACCACACTGCTTCCCGGATTCATCGCCACCGATATGGCGGCGAAGGCCGGTGACGCACGCATGGTCACGCCATTGGCGAAGGGCGTCGCGGCGATGGTGCGGGCGATCGAGCGCGAGAAGATTCGCGCCTGCGTTCCGGGATGGCCGTGGCGGCTCATCGATGTGGTGCTGCCGCATCTGCCCGGCGCGGTCGTCACTCGGATGAGCTGAGCGCATTACGAGGGCCCGAACCCGCCAGAAGTCGACGGGCGGGATTGCTGGACTGGAGCGCATGTCCACAGCTCTTGCGCCCTCCCCCAGCACCGTCGCCCGGCCGCCGCTGATCCGGTGGCTCGGCGTCGTCGCCGTGATGCTCGGCATCTTCTCGATCGTGACCACCGAGATTCTGCCGATCGGCCTGCTGACCTCGATCGGAGCCGATTTCACGATCTCCGACGGCATGGCGGGGCTGATGATGACCCTGCCCGGTCTGCTGGCCGCGATCGCCGCGCCGCTGGTGACCGTCGCTGCCGCGCGGATCGATCGCCGACTGTTGCTGTGCGGCTGCACGTTATTGCTGGTGATCGCCAATGCGGTGGCCGCGCTCGCACCGGAGTTCTGGGTGGTGCTGGCCTCCCGCGTGCTGATCGGGTTCACCATCGGCGGCTACTGGTCGATCGCGGCCGGACTGGCCGGCCGATTGGTGCCGCCGGAGTCGGTGCACCGGGCGACCGCGGTGATCTTCTCCTCCGTTCCACTCGGCTCGGTGCTCGGCGTGCCCGCGGGCACCTTCGTCGGCAATGTCGCGGGCTGGCGGGCCGCGTTCGTGGTCTTGGGCCTGCTGTCCGCCGTGGTGCTGGTGCTGCTCGCGGTCGCACTGCCCGCGCTACCCGCTGAACATGCCCTTCTCCTGACCACGCTGCGCATCGGTCTGCGCGGTCCGGGTATTCGAATCGCTTTGCTGGCAACGTTTTTCGTGGTGATCGCACAGTTCGGCACCTACACCTATGTCACGCCGTTCCTGGAGCAGGTCACCGAGGTGAGTGCGGGCACGATCACGGTGCTGCTGCTGATCTACGGCGTGGCCGGTGTTGCCGGGAACTTCCTCGGGGGCGCCCTGCTCGGCCGTCCCCGGCTCGCGCTCGGCTTCGCGGCGAGTGCGATGGCGGCCGCGATGCTGCTGCTGCCGTTGTTGGGGCGCTGGGAGTTCGGTGCGACCGCGCTGCTCATCGTGTGGGGTATCGGATACGGCGGTGTGCCGGTGGTGCTGCAGACCTGGTTCGCCGATGCGCTGCCCGATGCGCCGGAGGTGGCGTCGGTGCTGTTCACCGCCTCGTTCCAGGCGACCTTCTGTGTCGGTGCGCTGGTCGGCGGGGTGATCGTGGATCGGACATCGGCCGGGACGGTGCTGCTCTGCGGCGGTGCGACCGTACTGCTCGTATTGCTGATTACCTCGGGGGTAATCGACGCGCGCCGGGTGCATCGGGCAGGCTGACTTCATGATCGATGAAGTGGGCACCAAGCTCTTTCACCAGTCCATGCCGTTCACCGAGCGTCTCGGAGTCGAGGTGCTCGAACACGGGACCGAATTGGTGCGCAGTCGGATCGCCTGGGACGAATCGTTGTGCACGCTGGGCGGAGTGCTGCACGGCGGGGTGCTGATGTCGCTCGCCGATGGCACCGCCGCGGTGTGTGCGTTCCTGAATCTGCCCGAGGGCAAGCAGGGCACGACGACGGTCGAATCCAAGACGAACTTCCTGCGAGCCGTGCGTTCCGGCTATGCGACCGCGACGGCGCGGCCGCTGCACGCGGGACGGTCGTTCATCGTGGTGGAGACCGAAATCCGTGATGACGCGGACAAACTCGTCGCCAAGGTGACCCAGACCCAAGCCGTCCTCTGATCCCTCACTTCGCCAATGTGAACTGCATGACATCGATGTGCCCGCTGCGGAAGTACCGGGCACATCCGGTGAGGTACTTCAAATATCTGGCGTAGACCTCCTCCGAGGCGATCCGCACCGCCTCGTCGTGCTGGTCCGCCAGCGCGTGCGCCCACTGATCCAGCGTGCGTGCGTAATGCATCCGCAGCGGCTGGATCCACTCGGTGCCGAATCCGGCCTGCCCGGCCAGGCGGGTGACCTCGGCGGGCTGGGGCAGCTGCCCGCCGGGGAAGATCTCGCGCCTGATGAAGATGTGGAAAAGCGCGGCCTCCCTGGTCACCGGAATATTCATGCGACGCAGGTCGTTGAGGGTATGGCCGATGATCGTATGCAGCAGCATCCGGCCATCGGGCGGGAGCATGCGGTAGCAGCGCTCGAAAAATACCGGGTACCGCTCGCGGCGGAAATGTTCGAACGCACCGATGCTGACGATCCGGTCCACACCCCCGTCGAACTCCTCCCAGCCCTGCAGCCGGATCTCGACGCCCGCCACACCGCGCCGACCGATCTCCGAGCGGACGTGCTCGTACTGATTGCGGCTCAAGGTCAGCCCGACGACTTTCACGCCATAGCGCTCGACCGCACGGAACATCGTTGCGCCCCAACCGCACCCGATATCGAGCAGGGTCATCCCCGGTCGCAGGTCCAGTTTGCCGAGCGCGAGATCGATCTTGGCGAGTTGGGCTTGTTCGAGGGTCATATCGTCGCGCTCGAAGTAGGCGCAGCTGTAGGTCATCGACGGGTCGAGGAATAGCCGGTAGAAGTCGTCGGAGACGTCGTAGTGCGATTGGACTTGCTGGTAGAACGGTTCGAGGTCGGCCATTGCAGCTCCTGCCTTCGGTCGGTCCTGGCCGGATATGGACTGATACGAGACACACCGCCGCGCCGTTCGCGTGAGCGGCTACCGATACGGAAACGTGGCCTGCTCCGTTCGCCGTGACCGAGCTGTGACCATTGCGTGCCACCTGTTGGACGATGTATCCTCGGCCCTGTCCTTGTGGATGTTGGTATCCCGGCCGATCAGAGCCGAACTCCCACAAGATTTCTCGACTTCCCGATCACGATGGTGGTCCACCTCGTTCCCGGAGCCCACAGGGACATTCACCGCAGCGCGCCCACTCGCCGCTGCCTCACACGGCCGTTCGCCGTACCCCCATGCAAAGGAAACCCATGAAAGACAACACATTTCCCGTATCACGAGACGGGGACGCGGCGGCCGAGACCGCTCAGCACCCCGTACGATCCGTCAGCGGCATCCTCGATATCGCCGACAATCGCGCCGCCGCCCTCCGGGTCGACGGCTACCTTCCCGGCCCGGACGACGTGCACGTGCCACCCCGGCTCATCCGCGAATTCGGTTTGCGCCGTGGCGATTTCATTGTCGGCACCGCCGAACCCGCACGTAGCGGCAAACTCGATCCGCTGGTCCGCATCGAATCGCTCAACGGTCAGGATCCCGAGCGCGCCCGGCCCAGCTTCGAGGACCTCGTCCCCATCTACCCCAACCAGCGGTTGCGTCTGGAAACCGAACCGCATGCCATGACGACGCGGGTCACCGACCTGGTCATGCCCATCGGCAAGGGCCAGCGCGCACTCGTCGTCGCGCCTCCCAAGGCGGGCAAAACCTCTGTGCTGCAGGCGATCGCGCACGGTATCGCGAAGAACCACCCGGAGTGCGAACTGATGCTCGTACTGGTCGGCGAGCGGCCCGAGGAGGTCACCGATCTGGCCAGGTCGGTACCCGCCGATGTCGCCGCCGCCACCTTCGACCAAACCCCGCGCGAGCAGATCGCATTGGCCGAACTCGCCATCGAACATGCCAAGCGCCTGGCCGAAATGGGCAGGGATGTCGTCGTGCTGCTCGACTCGCTGACTCGCCTCGCCCGCGCGTACAACAACGCCGCACCGTCCTCCGGGCGGGTGCTCTCCGGTGGCGTCGATGCCGCGGCGCTCGCGCCGCCGAAGAAATTCCTCGGCGCCGCACGCAATTTCGAGAACGGCGGCTCGCTCACCATTATCGCCACCGCCCTGGTGGAGACCGGTTCGCTGGCCGACACCGTGATCTTCGAGGAGTACAAGGGCACCGGTAATGCCGAGCTGAAACTGGATCGCGCGACCGCGAGCCGCCGGGTCTTCCCGGCCGTCGATATCGCGCAGTCCAGCACCCGCAAGGACGAATTGCTGCTCACTCCGCATGAATTGGCGGCCACCCAGCTGCTGCGCCGCACCCTCGCCGCAGTGGACGGTCAGCAAGCCACCGACCTACTGCTGGAGGGCCTGCGTCAGGCTCCAACCAATGCGGAATTCCTGGCCCAGCTCGGCGCCAAGCGGCCCTGATCCGCTTGACACGTCTCCATTAAGGCTCCTTTAAGGCCCTGTCAAGCTCTCCGAGGAATATTTATTACAGCCCGATCGGGCCTGTCTTCGGAGGGGGAGACAGGGCCGGTCGGGCTCTCGTCGTATTCGGTTCGGGCTCAGCTCAATTCGGTGGCGAACAGGTCGGCGGTGCGCTGCCACGAATCCTGAGCGGCGGCTTCGTCGTACGGTTCCCGGTCGGGGAAGAAGAAGGCGTGCTTCGCGCACGGGTAAACCACCGATTCGTGCCGCACACCGGCCTGATTCAAGGCCGCCTCGACTTGTTCGCGCTGTTCGGCATCGATGACGTGATCGAGTTCGGCGAAGAACAGCAGCAGCCGCACATCACCCTTGGCGATGTTCTCGGTCACCGCAAGCAGCGGCTCGGGCCTGCTCAGCGCGGTGCCCGCCGTGGTCAGCCAACCGGGGTAGAAGATGGCCGCGGCATCCAGGTCCAGCCGGGTGGCTGCGAAGTAGGCCAGATGGCCGCCGAGGCTGAAGCCGAGCACGCCGGTCTTGTCGGTGGCGCCGCCGTGCTCGCGGGCGTAGGCGATGGCGGCCCGGAAGTCGGCCTCGACACCGTCGCGGGTGAGCTCGCCGAGCAGGCCGAAAGCACGCGTCCGGTTCTCATCGGTCTCGGCCAGTCCCGCAGCCGTTTCCGGACCCGAGCGGTGATAGACGTTCACCACGAAGGCAACATAGCCGAGCTCGGCGACCCGATCGACGATCCGGCGCGCGTCCTCGGTGAGTCCCCACAACTCGGCGCCGACCAGGACGGCCGGAAATGTGCTGTCGCCCTCCGGTCGCGCCAGATAACCGGTCAGCGATGAGCCGTCCACATCGAGGTCGAACTGCCGAGAAACGATCTTGTAGGTCATGGATACAGCCTATGGCCGTTCAGGGTCCGCGGCCTGATTACTCGCGACGAAGCCGCCGCTGATGCCCAGAATCCAGCAGACCACCCGCATCTTGGCGCTGAGGTCACCCGAGCGCAGCTCGTGGATGCCCGAGAGCAGGAAAACGACCATACTGACCGCAAGCGGTGCGGCATAGGCGATCCCGAAGATCGCCGCGGGCCCGTGTGCGCTCAGATCGGCCGGTCGTCCGTTGTCCTGTGCCATCATCCCGGCGAGCAACATGACCACAGTGGCCGCCGCGGCGACGAAACCGCACCGACGCAGCCGCCGCCACACCACTGTCGAATCGGTCTCGGCGAGAATGTATCGGCCTATGACAAACAGGTGCATGGTTGTCATTTCCACGCATCCCAGCGCGAGGACGTAGACCGGACTGGTGACACTCGCCTGGGCGCATCGGTAGCACAGCAGGGCGGCGATGCTCCAGACCAGGTTGCGATTGATGAGCCGATCGATGATGGTGTCCCGCAACAACATCAACCGACCAGCGTAATGGCGCCGACGTAGCCGAGCACCAGCCAGCCGAGTGTCGCGGGAATCAGTGATGACATCGATATCCTCTCGGCGGCGCAACCGTGCCCGTCGGCGGATACCGCTGCGAACTCGGATTGCGCTACGGACCGCTGGCCTCCGCACGCGTCGGGCCGCGCAGCTGTCGCAGGTCGGTACCAAGGGAACTTCGCGGTGCTGCCGATCAGAACCGCAACATGCAACCCGTGTAGCGCTGCACAACAGGCGTCGGCACACCGGAATTCGGTGTGCCGACGCTGGTTTCGCGGATCAGCCGAGCAGGACGAGCGCGCCCGCGCCGAGGAAGATGCCCTGCACGATGGTGCGTAGCGGCAGCGGCATGGTCTTGATGCCGATATCCCCCCGTGCCGCACGGATATTCGCCGGGAACATCACGATCAGCAGCAGGATCAGGCCCCCAGCAGCCAGTTTGGCGACGGGCGGGATCAAAAGACCGATCGCGCCGCCGATTTCGAGCAAGCCTGTGAAAGTCACCCAGCCCGCCGGGTTGGGCAGCCGCGGCGGCACCATGGCGATCAGTGCGCCGCGCTTCGGCTCGACGAAGTGCGCGCTCGAGGTGAGGGCGAACATCGCGGCGAGCCCGAGTGCGGCGGCGTGCGGCCAGGAGTCGAGCCAACCGAGGTTGCCGAGCCAGCCGATGAACCGAGCGAGTCCGGCGATGACGATGAGTACAACCAGCGGTGCCATCAGAGTCTCCTGTGGGTCGAGCACCAAATCTTGACAGTGACTAGATTAGGTCTGAGCGGGAAACTTGTCAATGTCTAGATTTTGGGCGACCATCGAGGCATGGCGAAGAGCAGCTATCACCACGGCGATCTGCGGGCCACCATCCTGGCCGCGGCCGCCGATCAGATCGCGACCGACGGTGTCGACGCGGTATCGCTGCGCGGGCTGGCCCGCCGGGCCGATGTCTCGCACGCGGCCCCCGCGCACCACTTCGGTGATCGCGCGGGGCTATTGACCGCACTCGCGATCGAAGGTTTCGACCTGCTCGCCGAGCAACTGGCCGCGGCCGGACCGGAATTCCGCGAGGTCGCGGTCGCCTACACGCGCTTCGCGCGCGAACATCCCGGCCATTTCGATGTGATGTTCCGGCGCGAACTCCTGCATGCCGACGACGAGCGTTTGGTCGCCGCCCGCACGGCGGCGGGTGCGGCGCTGCGCTCCGGAGTCTCGGTCATGCAGCCCGACAACACCGTTGAGCAGCAACAAGCCACCCGCCTCGCCGCCTGGTCACTGGTCCACGGCTTCGCGGCACTGTGGCGCGAAGGGGCACTACAGGATTCGGCACTCGGTGACAGCTCCGACCCCGAAACCTTAGCCCGCCGGATGATCGCCACCGTCCACTTCGAATGACCACGGCCCGTTCGCCTTTGGCCGTAAATTCTCTGGCATGGATATCCACGCCTATCCCACCGAGGCGAGCACTCCCGTGGATCTCGCCGAGGCACAACGCCTCGCCGACCACTACCTGTCCACCGATGTCGGCATCAGCAACTTGCTCACCGAATTCGACGCGGGGTTCACCGTCGTCGCCATCTTCGCGCCCGCACCGGGCATCGACCCGCACAAACCCCCGCTGCCCCCGACCATCGGCGGTTCGGTCTGCGTCATCGACAAACCCACCGGCGCCATCTCCTACTGGCCCACCTACCCCACCCCCGCCGTCGCCGAACAGTACACGCAGGCAATGCGATCCGGCCGCCTGATCATCGGCGACAGTTGGCCGCAAGACGACGCGAACTAGGTGGTGGTGTCACCTTCGGTAGCTATCGGCTGAGAATGTAATGGTGGCGGCAAACGTCGAGAGCGCCTCTCCATTAGCGCATTCTCGCCCGATACTTCGGTAGTGGTGGCTGTGTCGGCCAGGTCGAGGACGGAGTGGGGGTAGGTTATGCCATCGCATGCTGGATCCAGGTGCAGTCGTCGTGGAAGGGGACGAAGAACTCCAACCAGTGCGCCATGCCCGAGAACGGCATGCCCGGGTACTCCGCAACAACGTCGGGGGTGAACAGCGTCCGAAAGAGGTCCCAGTCGCGCGTGTCGATCGCACGCGCATATGCGTTCTGCAATCGCATCGCTTCGATCGCGATACCGGCCAGCTCGCTGCTCGTCATCTCAGCCTCTCCTGGTACTGCCTATTGCCATCCCAGCGAGGTACCTTATACCCATTTGAATATTTTGGACGCCATTTAGCAGTCTGTCGCAGACTTCCCAGGTAGGACAACGCGCTCTCGGACATATCATTACACTCTTATTGAGTAGAGCGCACTCTGGCGCACGTCAGGAAGACCCACTGACCGAGCCTCTGGTTGAGGGCTTCTTGTTGCCCACATGAGTGAAATCAGCTGCATGCGTGGCGATCTCGAGGACACCCCGCAGCCAAGGAGTATAGGACTCGGGTGCCGTCGAGATACGTCCGAGCAGCTCGGCGGGGTCGGCCCAGGCGCATTCGGAGACCTCGGCCGGGTTGGGGTCGGGTAGGCCGTCGGATATGACGCCGACCAGCACGTGATCCCATTCGTGCTCCACCTGATCCCCGCGTGGGTCGGCGGCCCGATAGCGGTAGATGCCCGCCTCGGTCAACTCGGTGACGGTCAGGTTCAGCTCCTCCATCAGCCGGATCGATGCTGCTGCGACCACATCCTGGCCGGGTGCGGGATGACCACAGCAGGTGTTCGAAAAGCGTTGCGGAAAGCGGGTTTTGACCGCCGACCGGCGCTGCAGCAAGATCCGTCCGGACGCGTCGTACAGCAGTACCGAGAAGGCGCGGTGCAGATACCCGGGCGGGCGGTGTGCCTCGGCCACGGAACGTGATCCGATCGCGCGGCCGTGCTCATCGACCAGTTCGACGAGCAGAGCCTCGCGATCGGAGCGAATCTCGGTGGTCATGATGATCGTGGCTCCGTGGTCTTTCGCGATCCGCTCATCGCCGGCAGAACACCGCGGCAGCCGGAACCACGGCCGCCCAGGCCACGAGCGCGACCATGTATACGAACAGTTTCGCCTGCGATCGGACCAGCGGCATGGCGTCGTCCAGCGGCTTGCCCCAGGTGCCGAGCTGGGTCCAGCCCAGGTAGCCGACAACGATCGACACGCCAACGGCATATACGAGCAATGTCCAGGTAAATCCCACCATGGCGACGACGGACCCCGCCACGAGTGCGGCGCCGACGGTGACCCGCGTCATCGACTCGAACAGCGAGACGCGCAGACCGAGCGCCACCACCGAGGTCCGGAATCCGTGCTCGGTGTCTTCCGGAATGTCTTCGGCGGTGTTCGCGACGAAAACTCCGGTGGTCGTCAGCCCCAAGCCGAGAATGGCGATGAGCGCGGGTATTTCGATCGGCCGGTCGTACAGCCGGAGCACGACAATGCCTGGAAACACCATGGTCATGATGTAGGTCCAGGGGATCTGCCAGAATCCGGCGGCCTTGAAATGCCAAGGTGGCAGCGAATATTCGAGCAACAACAGGGTGCCGACCGGAATGATCAACAGCAGATCGAGATGCCCGGTCGCCACCGCGAGGTAGACGGACCCGACGCCGATGCCCGCGGTGGTGAGGTAGATCTGCCAGGCCACGAATCGCACGCCGAGATCTCGAACCATGCGGGAGAACTTGGATTTGTATTCGACGTCCACCCAGCGATCGGCCAGGCAATTGGCGACGTGCAACAGTTGAATCGCGGCGGCCAGCATTACCGCGGCCACGATCATCGGCGCCGACCAGATCTCAGCGCCGGTGTGCGCGCTGAACAGGACATCGGCCACCATGACCGCACCCGACATCGGCGCGATTTCCGGACGGGTCAGCCACAGCGCATAGTTGATCTTCGTGCGCAGCGGCAGCGGACGCCCCTCCTCGCCGGGGCCCGCGGTGAAGATGCGGCGCAATTGTGCACGCAACGAGGCCGCCCCGCCGCTGACTGTGGTGGACATCAGGTCTGCTCCTGCTGTGCATGTCGACGTGCTCGGGCGATACTGCGGCGGAAGAACGGCCGGGACAGATCCTCCGGAAGATTGGCCCACCGCATGAAGAACGTGGTCAGTGGATCCAGCGTGATGTGGTGGCGGCCCCGCTCCAGCCCACGCACCGCCGCTTCGCCGACCTCGGCAGCGGGCATCGGCTTGATCGAACCGGTAATGGCCTTGGTCTCGGCTGGTTTGCGCAGGTTCTCCCTGGCGAGTCCGGGAGTATCGGTGTCGGCCGGGTACAGCACGGAAACCGTCACCCCGGCGGGCTCGACTTCGTAGCGCAGGCACAGCCCGAGCTGGCGGACGCTCGCCTTGGTCGGCCCGTAGCTCGAATATCCGGGGATGCCGAGGAAGGCCGCCGTCGAACTGGTCAGCAGGACACACCCTTCGCCACGTTCGACCATGCCGGGCAGCACACATCGAATGGCATTGACCGAGCCGAGATAGTTCGCATCGCTCTGGATGCCGAACTCATCGCTGTCGATATCGAGGAACAGTCCGGGCAGAGTGAGACCCGCGCAGCACGCGATCACCGCGCAGGCCCCGTTGCGTTCCTCCAGTTCTTTTACGGCGACCGCCAGTCCCGTTCGGTCGGTGACATCGGCGGTGCGCCAGTCGGCCCCGATCCGCTCGGCGGTGGCGCGCAGCGGCTCCTCCCGCCGGGCGATGACCGAGACACGCGCGCCGCGCATGGCGAACGCGGCAGCCACGGCGGCTCCGATGCCATCGGAGCCGCCGGTGACGATCACATGCTTATCCGTCCAGCGCACAGTCATTTTCAGTTCCCGCCGGGTACGGCGAGCTCACCGAGACGGTCGCGCCAGGCGTGATAACTGGTGGCCGTGCCGTCCGCCGGTATGCCGACGAACGCCTTGTCGATCAGGGCCGCGGCCTCGTCGATGGTGCGGCCGGTATAGGTGCGCACCGCGACCTCGGTGTGCGGGGTGGCGCTGTCGGCCTGCTGCCGGATCTTCGCGACCATGGTCGATCCCGCCGCCAACTGCTGATGGAACTGCGGCACCAGTGACCGAATCGCTTCCAGGTCCGCGACTTCCACACCACCGGCGAAGGTGGTCGCGATGCCGATGCCGTTCCACAGGTCGGCATGCCTGCTCGGGTCGAACTCCGCGATCCGGGCCGCGACACCCTCGACCGAGCCGCCGCCGATGAACCAGAGTGCGCGCCCGATACCCTGATCGGCAGCCCGTTTCAATGGTGCGGTATCGCCCATCCAGGACGGGTACCGCTGGTCGACGTGCCGGCGCTCGATGTATTTCTCGGTGCGGAAGAAGGCGTTGTAGAAGCCGTATCCGTCGATCGCGAGCCAGCGGTACACCGGATGCTTCGGAAAGACCTTCTTCCAAATCGGTTTCGGAATCTTGCCCATCGCAAGACCGACGCCGACGTACATGGTCAGGTCGTGTTTGGCCGCGGGACCGGTGAACAGGTCCGCGGCGCGATGGCTGAACGGGGTGATCGAATCGACGGCCGCGAGACCCGTTGCGGCGCCCTCGAATGCGAAGCCCTGGTACTGCTCGGGCAGCTGTTGGATCTGCTCGATCAACTCCGCGTTGTTCTTACTGCACACCGCGACGTGGATGCTGGTGGACAGGTGGGTGGCGACCCGCTCCAGTTCGGCCGCGGTCGCCGGGCTCGGTGTCGCGAAGCCAGGCCGTTTCAGCGGTTCCTGCTCGATATTCGTGCCGAGCAGGGTGGAGCGAAGTGGTCCGATCAGTGATGGCATATGAACCTCGATTCTGTTGCGGCGGTGTTGGTTTCGGCTATGAGGACCGCGCCGGTTCCTTCTCCGGGCCAACAGCCGCCGGTTCCTTCGACCCTGTTGCGGCCAGCTCTTCCGACTCGACAGCCACCGGCTCAACCGACTCAACTGCCACCAGCACTCCCGACTCAACTACCACTGGCTCGCCCGACTCGACCACCGCCGAATCGCCGGACTCAGCTACCAGCGGCTCACCCGACTCGACCGCCGCCAATTCGTCCGACTCGACCGCCACCAACTCTCCCGATTCGACCACCGCCGAATCACCAGACTCAACCGCCACCGGCTCACCCGATTCAGCTGCCACCAGCTCTCGGGACTCGACCACCACCGACTCACCCGACTCAGCTACCACCGCCAGTTCTGCCGACTCAGCAGCCACCAGCTCCCCGGACTCAGCTACCACCGCCTCACCCGACTCGACCACCACCGACTCACCAGACTCAACCGCCGCCAATTCATCCGACTCAGGTGCCGCCTCCTGGACGTCCACCACAACGACGGTCGCGCGGTTTGCCAGCCACTCCCGAATATTCCGGCTCCACCAGAACATTCCGCGACTCGCGCAGACGAGCACCAGGGCGAAGAACAAGCCGAACGAGACGTGCAGGGCCATCAGCACGCCGTACATCAAACCGACCGAGGCGCCGAAGATGATCTGATCGCGCTTGGCGAACGGTGTCGTCGCCGGGTCGGTGATCATGTAGTTGGTGTAGAGCACGAAGGCGATACCGGTCATCGGCAGCAGCGCCGCGATGATCGAGATATTGCTGTCCAGCAGGCCGCGCACCACCGCCTGCAGCACATACGCACCGAGCCAGGCCATGATCAGCGGTGTCTTCTTGGTCAGCTTGGCGTTGAGCATGGTGCCCGCGCCGAGCAGACCGAGCACGATCAGCGCATCGGCCGGACCCGAGATGTTCTCGACGAAGTGATACGGACCGACCACGGCGATCGTCGGAAAGACCAGCAGCGCAACCACGATCCCGAAGTTCGACGGGTTCATGAAGTGCTTGACCTTGCCGTTGACCTTGGCTCGCAGCACCCACTTCGTGCCGACCGCGACCGTGATGCCGAACATGATCGGCAGGAATTGGTCTGCCGCGTACATCAGGAAGTTGAAGGCCACACCGGTGATGTGCGCGGGCAGCAGGAACACGATCAGCCCGCGAAGTCCGTTGCCCCGGTAGCCCGCCGGGCGGCGATAGGCCCATGCCGCCAGCGTCTCCAGGATCATTTCCACCACGTATGCGGTACCCGCACTGAGGAACGGCCACAGCCACGGCTGTTCGAACCCGAGCCACAGGAAGCCCAGGATATTGAAGATCGTCAGCGAGGCCGCGAAGTTGCGCAGCGCGAGATAGCGCGGATCACGTCCTTCGATATTGACGCCCAACCACTTTCGCCGCCAAGTCTGCACCGGGGTGAGCTCGGAGCCGTTGGTGTTTTCGATGACGGCTGTTCCGTTCGAATGTGCTTGAACACTCACTGGTGCACCTCCCGGGCATCGGAGTCGAGTACGAGGGTGTGTTGCCCCGGTTGCAGCTGCAGCTGCTGGGTGTGCACGCCGCCATGGTTGTCGCGCCACGCGAGTTGCACCGACAGCGCGGTAGTGGGATCGATATCGCCGAGTCCGACGTGGATATCGGTGGACCGCTTACCCGCGTGCCCACTGCCGCCGTCGACCTGTGCCACATGGGTTTTGCCGTCCGGCATCGTCACGGTGACTTCGGCGCCGAGGGCCGCAGACCCGAGCACCGGCTTGCCCGCGACCGTTGTCTCGCCGGCGGCAGCGGTGGTCGGTGGAGTCAACAGTCGCAGGCCGAGGTACTGCCCGGGATGCGGTGCGTCGTTGCGGTAGAAGACCGGCGCTTCCCACTGCCTGGCGACCGCGAAGCTGAGGTTGCCGGTTCCGGTCGAGTCACCGACCGCGATGCCGCGGGTGGGTGTCGCCGCGAAGGTGTCCAGGGCGGGGGAGATATTGGTGAACTTGCCGTTGTCGTCCTGGGCGAAGAAACCGATCCGGTTATTGCCTGCCAGGTCGGATTCCTCGGTGAATTTCGGCCAGGCCCACGGGTACTTGCTGAAGTCGTCGTTCATCGTGGCCATTTCCTGCACCTGCGGCCAACGCGTGCTCGAACCCTTGAACATGCCGTTGGTCTGCACGATCTGTGGTCGGCCGCTGTTGTCGAAGTCGGCGACCTTGGTATCCCAGCACCAGCCGTCCCAGGCGATGCCCTTCTCCACGGCCCGGTTCTTGAACGGGGCGATACCCGACTCCAATTGCGCCGCGGCTTGTTTCGGATCGGCCGCGGTGTTGTAGAAGGCGAGGTTGGCTTCGACGATGCCCCAGCGTTGCGCGATATTGCTGACGAACAGATCGGGCATGCCGTCGCCGTCGAGATCGGCGAAGTCCGCGCCCATGCCCTTGAACGAATCATGGCCGAGCACAAAGGACTTCGGATCCGTCGGGCCACGCTCACCTTCGGCCAGGCCGAAGCTGATGTGTCCCGGTGTCGACTTGTTCACGAACAGGCGATCCGGGCCCATATCGTTGGCGACATACAGCTCGGGTAGTTGATCGCCGGTGAGATCCTGGGTGGCCGAAGCCAGCGTCCAGCCGTTCGCCTTCCCTTCCGGGAGCGCATCGACCACCTCGCGGTACATCGCGGTCGGTTCGGCACCGCCGGTGCCCTGCTGGAAGGTGAGGATGCGGTCGGTCCCCGCATTGGTCGCTTTGGAGAACGATTCGTTCAGGGTCAGGCTGTGCTGACCGTCCGGACCGATGAAATCGCTGTCCGGGAAATAGTTTCCGAGGTAAACATCAGGGTTGCCGTCACCGTCGAAGTCGGCGACGGAGGCGGCCAGGGTGAACCAGCGCGCACCCTGATAGCTGCCGTCCTTGGTGGCAGGCGGCTCCACCATTTCCACCGGCCGGAATGCCTTGTTGTCCAGACGCTTGGCACCCGCACGCGGCAGGTACAGGATGGGCGTGCGGCCGCCGTAGTAAACCATCAGACCGACGCGCCCAGAGTGGTCGAAATCGCCTGGGACACAGCCGGTCGGGGCCATCCGGTCGTCGGTCGGCAGCGGTGCCGGGTCGAGTGCGAACGGTGCGTAGCGGCTGGTGTCGCTGTCCGGCGTCGGCGTCACGATCACCGTATCGGATCGGGAATCGACCAGGCACAGATCATCGGCACGGCCGTTGCCGTCGATATCGTTGATCGCCGCCGCGGAGTTGACCGAGGACATCCAGGCGACGACGTGCTCGTACCGTGGCTCGATATGCCGGATCTTGCGCTCCGGCAGCCCCGGCGGCAGCGCGATCGGCATCTCGGTGAAATGGAACCGGCTCGCCAGCGGACTGTTCGGATCGGTCTCGACCGGGGCGATCATGGCCGAGTGGGCCGGCACGAACAGCACCGCCATCAGCGTCAGTGATGCCAATGGCACCAACGCTTTTCGCAACAGAGAAGAACTGACGGGCAGTTTCACGAGTGGTGACTCTCTTCCGTGGTGAGACCGTCGAACACCGACCGCAGGGTGTCCAATGCGTGATCGAGCTGCGCCTCGGTATGACGGCAGTTGATGAAGAACCGCAATCGCGCCTCGCCCTCAGGGACCACCGGATGTCCGATGGCATTGGCCATCACATTGCGCTCCAGCAGTGCCATCGAGGCGCGCACCGCGGGTTCGTTCGCGCCGGTGATGATCGGGGTGATCGGTGTGGCCTGGCCGTTGCCGGTATCGAAGCCGAGTTCACGGGCTCGGCGATGGAAGTACTCGGCGTTGCGCCGCAGTGCCGCGACGCGTTGCGGCTCGTCGTGCAGCACGGCCAGACCCTCCAGAGCGGCCGCCGCCGCGGACGGCGCGGGTGCGGCCGTGTACATGCTCAGGCCAGCGGCGGAGTATTTGAACCCTTCGACGAGTTCGCGATTGGCCGCCAGGTAGCCGCCGACGCTGCCGAGCGCCTTCGACAGCGTGCCCATCCAGACATCGACGGCATCGCCCGGCAGATCGAACAGCTCGCGCGCGCCGAGCCCGCGCTCACCGAGTACACCGAACGAGTGCGCCTCGTCGATCATGATCGAGCAGTCGTATTTCCTTGCCACCTCGATGATTTCGGGCAGTCGGACCACATCGCCGTCCATGCTGTACACGCCCTCGATCAGCACGAGGGCCCGATCGAAGCTGCGCCGCGACATCGCCAGAATCGCCTCCAGCGACTCGGGATCGTTGTGCCGGAAGGTGACGCGTTTGCAGCCCGCCCACTCGGTACCGGAGACGATGCTGTTGTGGATCAGTGAGTCGCAGACCGCGATATCGCGCTTTCCGAGCAGGAAGGCGACGGCCGCCGCATTGGTGAGGAAGCCACTGGCCGTCACGATGGCGGCCTCGGTGTCGTAGATCCGCGCGAGCTCGCGTTCCAGCTCGCCGTAGAGCGGTAGCTCCCCCGCGACCATCCGGACCGCGGCCGCGGATGTCCCGTAGCGGCCGATCGCGGCAATGGCGGCGGCATGCACGCGCGGCTCGGCGGCCAGATCCAGATAGCCGAAACTGCTGAAGTTCAACAGGTCCCGGTCCGCGAAGCTGGTCACCGCCCCGCTGATGCCGTCGTGCGGCAGATAGTACGGATTGAGCACACCGGCCTCGCGCGTCCAGGCGTCGAAGGCGGCGAACTTCTCGTTGGCCTCGAGCACACCCGGATGATCGCGGAAGGAGGTCTGCAGGTTCGGGCCGCGAGCGGTCCGCATATCGGCCGCACCGCGTTCGGGTCCCGGCGCCGTCGCCGTGCCGGCCCGATTGGTACCGGCACCATTGCCCACATCGTGCTTGGCCATCAGGGCACGGGCGAGCGCACGGGGATCGATGCTCTCAGTTGTCATGCAGTAGTCCTCACGCTGCTGTCGTTTCGGTACTTGCTTCTTCGTGCGCGATCTGAGCGGCGATCTTCACGCCGAGGCCCGCCAGCGAGAGTCCGGCCCCGATCGAGAGGACCGACATCTTGACGCCGAGGCTTTTCACGACGCGTGCACCGAATTCCATGGCCATCAACGAATCCAGCCCCAATTCCAGGGTCGGAGTCGCCAGATCGACGGTGTCCGCGTCGACGCCGAGGACGACCGCGAGTTGCTCGGCGAGCAGGCAAGCGACCACCTCGCCGCGGAATTCCGGCTCCAGCGCCAGGATTTCGGCGCGCAGTGCGCTCGTGCCCGCCGCGCCGCCGCCCGCGGCGGTGACCAGTTCGACGAACCGCGGCGCGCGCGCCGACGAGCGGTGCGCGAGTGCCCATTGCGCCCAGTCGATGTCGAGCAGGGCGAGCTGGGTCACGTCGAAACGCAGACATTCCCGCAGCAGCAGGGTCGCGAAATCCATATCCAGCGAGCCGTATCCGGTCATCTCGGCGTAGCGCGATACCGCCCGGGAGTCGGCCATACCGCCGTCACCGCGCATGAATCCCCAGTCCACCGACAGTGCGGGCCTGCCTTGTGCGCGCCGGGCCCAGGCGAGTGCGTCGAGTGCGGAATTGGCTGACGCATAACCCAATTGGGGCGAAAGCCCGGCGATACCGCTCGCCGAGGAGTACAGCACGAACAGGTCGAGCTCCACGCCCGCGGCGGTGGTGGCCCGATCGAGATTGGTTGCGCCGATCACCTTCGGATCGAAGATCTCCCGCAGCGATTCGGCGGTGACCTCCGGAATCTCGGTGTTGTTGACCACGCCCGCGGCATGGATGACACCGCGCAGCGGTGCACCGCCGGCCTGGATGCGCGCGACGAGATCGGCGACCGCGTCGTAGTCTGCGACATCGACGCGTTCCTCGCGCACGTCGACACCCTCGTTCGCGAACCGCGCCAACTGTTCTCGCGCCGCATCGGTGGACGCGCCACCGCGACCGACGAGCACCAGGTGACGCACGCCGGCACGCACCAGCTGACGTGCGGTGGCCAGTCCGAAGGCCCCGAAGCCGCCGGTAACCAGATAGCTTGCGGCGGGGTCGAATTCGAATTCGCCCGGGATGTGACGTACCGCCGGATGTTCTTCGCGCAGATCGAGCACCACCCGGCCGATCTGGGCGGAGCGCGCCACCGTTTCGAATGCCGCGGTCAGCTGGTCGAGTGCGAACGGCGTGTTCGGCAATGCGGTGTACTCGCCGTGGAACATCGCGTCCACCACGCGCCGGGCCGCCCGGCGCACCTGCGCGGGACGCCGAGCCAGGATGCGGTCGATATCGACGGCGAAGAATGCCAGATTCCGGTCGAAGGGGCGCAGGTCGATGGTGCCCGAGCCGTAGATGTCGGCCTTGCCGATATCCACGATGCGGCCGAATTCGCCTGCGACCCGGAAGTTCTGCTGCAGGATCTCGCCCGGCGCGGAACTGTAGACGACATCGACGCCCGCACCGTCGGTCAGGCGCAGCACCTCGTCGACGAAGCCGATCGACCGGGAACCGAGCACCTCGTGCGCGCCGAGCGCCCGCACCCGGGCGCGCCGCTCCTCGGTACCGGCGGTGGCTATCACCCGCGCCCCCATCCGCAGCGCGACTTGAACCGCGGCCATGCCCATACCGCCCGCCGCGCCGTGGATCAGCACCGTTTCGCCCGGCTGCACCCGAGCCAGTTCGCCGAGCCCGATTTCGGCGGTGAAAAGCGGCATTACCGAGGTGCAGTGCAGCGGATCGAAGGTGCCTGGCGGGAAGATATCCATCCGAGTGGTCGCGCCGGTGTCCGGCCGGATCGTCACATAGCGCTGCACGATTCCCGGTGCCACGACCGAAATCTCGTCTCCCGGTGCGATATCGGAGATATTGCTGCCGACCCGTGTCACGACGCCATAGCCGTCCATGCCGATCTCGGTGCCGAAGAATGTTCCGTCCAACTCCTTTTCGGTGAGCACACCCAGCACCTTGAGGGTGTCCTTGTAGTTCAGGCCGACCGCCTGCATCCGAATCTCGACCTCGTCGGGTGCCGGCGCGACCCGATCACAGGTGCGCAGTGCGAGTTCCGGCAGCAGTCGCGAACGTGGGATATCGAGCCGGAAGGACTGTTCGGGGTCGGTGAGCGGCCGTGGCACATCCCATCCGGCCAGCCGGTCGGTGAGCGTCTGTCGCCAACGGATCGTCCAGCGCGCGCCCGCACGCAGCGCCACCTCGTCGATGGTGGTGTCGGTGTAGATCTGCTCGAGGATGTCGGCCGCCGCCGAGGCGGGTTCGGTATCCACCAGTCGCCACTGTCCGGACGGAAGTTCGTTGAGCAGTTCGCGACGCGCTCCGGTCAATACCGAATGCTCGAGCCGGGCGAACCGGTCGATCGGCAGGCACAACGCATGTTCGGTGACCACGACGGCGTGCACCACGAGGGGCAGCTCGTCGGACAACAGCGCCTTGATCGCCTGGGCTACCTGTGCGAGCCCGTACACATTGCCCATGCCGTCGAGTTCGGACCCGGCGACGACAACGAGCCGCAGGCGCTCGACCTCGGGCCGGGAATGCGCGGTACGCAGCAGGTCGAGCAACTGTTCGTGGTCGGCCGCCGAGGCATGCTCGCCGACCGTCACCACTTCGGCCCGGATCCGCGCATTGGCGATTTCCTTGGCGCGCTGGGAGATTTCCGCGCCGAGGTTGACGACGAGCAGGAACTCCTCCGCACCGGGCAGGTCTTGCATCGCCGGTTCCGCGGAGTCGGTCACGATCTCCCACACCGGCTCGTAGAACAGCCCGTCGAGCTGTTCGGTGAGCGCCGGCTGCGGTGTGAGAGCGCGGAACTGCACTCCTGACATCGTCACTGCGACCTCGCCGCTCACGGACGCGATGCGGATATCGGCGCGCAGCGGATTACCGGGTACACGGGTGAGGACCACGACCGGATCGACCGGAATCGGACCGGTCCAACGGATCCCGGAAATCGCGGCGGGCACGACCACCTCGGTGTCGGTTCCGGAATTCGGCTGTGCCGCAGACGTTCGCGCATACAGCGCGGCAAAGCACTGTAGCGCTGAATCGACTATCGCCGGATGGGCGAGATGCCCCTGCCCGATCGTTGCAGACGAATCGAGGTGTGCGACAACGTTATCCGGTCCGACCCAGACCTGACTCAGCAGCCGGAAGGCCGGTCCGTAGCGGAGTCCGTGCTCGGCCATGCTCTGGTAGAGCTCCTCGACCGCTACCTCCACCGAATTCCGTGGCGGCGCGATGGCGACGGTGGTGGCATCGGCGTCCGCCTCGATGAGACGGCCGTGCGCGTTGAGCGTCCATCCCCCGCCACCCGCGGGCCGGGACTGGATGGTGAACCGGCGGGTGCTCTCCTCCACGCCGATCCGCACGACCGGCACATCGTGCTCGTCGATGACCAGCGGGCTGATGAATTCGATGGATTCGAGCCCGAACGAATCCCGGCCGGTGCGTAGTGCGATGGCGCTCAGGGCGGCGTCCAGGTAGGCCGCTCCCGGCAGCACCACGGCACCGGCCACGACGTGATCGCGCAGCCACGGCAGGTTCGAAACCGACAGTTGGACTTCCCATTCCGTGGCCACCGAGCCAGTGCGATCGCCGAGCATGGCGTATCCGTTCGGGGTGCCGATCCGATCCAGCTCCGTTTCCGGCTCCTGGGTCCACACGAACCGGCGCTGCCACGGGTAGTGCGGTAGGTCGACGTGCCCGGCACCCGGATCGATCGCGCTCGGCAGGCGGTCACCGTCCAAAGACCCAGCCCGATACAACTCACCGATCGCGGTCAGTATGTTCTCGCTGTCATCGCCGCCACGCGTCAGCGTGCTGATCGCGGCACCGGTAATGCCCTGCTGCACCAGGATTTCCCGAATACTGCCGCTCAGCACCGGGTGCGGACCGACTTCCAAGAAAACCCGATGTCCGGCATCGAGCAGCTCGCCGATCGCGTCCGCGAACCGGACCCGATCGCGGACGTTGCGTGCCCAGTACTCCGCACCCCAATCCTGTTGGGTCGCCTGCGTACCAGTGACGGTCGAGTAGGCGGGAACGGTGGCATCCCCCGGTGCGAGCGTCGCCAGTGCGGTGCGCAGATCGTCGAGGATCGGGTCAATCAGATGGCTGTGGTACGGGACTTCGACACGTAGCGCCTTGGCGAAAACCCCATCGGCGGTGAGACGTTCCCCGAGGTACGCCAGCACCTGACTGTCCCCGGCCAAGGTGACCGCCGACGGACTGTTCACGGCGGCGATACACACGCCGTCGAGGTCGGTCAGCAGTTCGCGCGCCTCCACCTCGGTCAGCCCGACCGCCAGCATGCCGCCGGTCCCCGCCGTGGTGGCTTGCAGGCGGGACCGGTGGTAACTGACCGTGACCGCCTCGGTCAACGACAGCGCACCGGACACATAGGCCGCCGTCACCTCGCCGACGCTGTGTCCCACCGTGACGGCGGGACGAATGCCGAAATCGGCGAGTTCCGCTGTCAGCGCCGCCTGGAGCAGGAAGTTGGCCGGTTGCGCGATTTCGGTGCGCGCCATCCGTGAGTCCGCCTCGTCGCGGCCCATCTCCTCGAGGATCGACCAGCCCGCGAGTTCGGCGAATTCCCTATCGATTTCGCGCGCCAGTTCGGCTGCCGGGCCTTCGCCCGCGAGCAGGCCGCGGCCCATGGCCCACCACTGCGGCCCCATACCGCTGAAGACGAATACCGGATCGGTGTGGCCTTCGGCGATGGCACGGGCGGGCGGTTGACCACCGCCAGCGGCGAATTCGGCTAGCTGGGCACGCAATTCGCCGGAATCGCCGTAGCGGAAAGCGGTTCGCAACGGGTGATGCGCGCGGCGCACCCATGCTGCCTCGGTCAGGTTGTCGAGCGATTCGGTGTCGGCCGCCGCCAACAGCCCTGCGGCGAGTGTGCGCAGCGCCGGTTCGCTGCGCGCCGACAGCGGCAGGATCGGCAGACGCATTACCTCTGTGTCGGAACGGGTTTCGACGGTGGTCGGCGCAGGGCCGATGAGCGCATGCGCGTTGGTGCCGCCGTAGCCGAAGCTGTTGACCGCCACCATTGGCCGGACCAGCGGTTCGGCCGCCATCGGCACTCGCAGCCGCAGTTCGTCGAACGCGATCTCGGGATTGAGCTGATCCAGCCGGGCCTGCGGCGCGATCGTTCGATGGTGAATGGTCAACGCCGCCTTGATGACTCCGGCGACACCCGCCGCCGCCTCGGTGTGACCGATATTGTTCTTGACCGACCCGACCGGCAGCGGCTCGGTCCGGCCGTCGATCGCGCCGTACACCCTGCCGAGGGCCGTCATCTCCGCCGGATCGCCGACCGGTGTCCCGGTGCCGTGCGCCTCGACGTAGCCGATCTCATGCGGTGCGATGCCCGCGCTGGTGTGCACGCGCCGGGCAAGTTCTTCCTGTGCAACGGGATTCGGGACCGGAATGGCCAAGGTGCGGCCGTCCTGATTCACACCGCTGCCGCGGACCACCGCATAGATGCGGTCACCGTCGCGTACCGCGGCCTCGAGCGGCTTGAGGATCACCACACCCGCACCCTCGCCGCGGCCGTAGCCGTCGGCCGAGGCGTCGAACGATTTGCAGCGACCGTCCACGGACAGGAATCGACCCTTGCACATGGAGATGAAGGTTTCCGGCTGCAGCATGGCATTGGCACCGCCGACGATGGCGGAGCCGCATTCGCCGAGCGCCAGTGATCGGACGGCCTGATGCAATGCCACCAGCGACGACGAGCAGGCGGTGTCGATGGTCATGGTCGGGCCGTGCAGGTCGAGCAGGAAGGCGATGCGCGCCGAGAGCAGGGTGTGCGACGAGCTGGTCGGCGTGTGGCTGTTGATCGCGGAGCGGACCACGTTGCGGCCCACCGCATTGTCGTTCATGAAACCGCCGACGAAGACGCCGATATCGCGCCCCGCGACCCGTCCGGCCATTCCGCTATCGTCGAGCGCCTCCCACGCGACTTCGAGCAGCAACCGCTGCTGCGGGTCCATGATCGAGGCCTCGCGCTGGGAGATGCCGAAGAAGTCGGCGTCGAACTCCCACAATGACTGGGTCAGGAATCCGCCACTGCGGGTGTACATCCGGCCGGGCGCGTCCGGATCCGGATCGTAGAATTTGTCGAGGCTCCAGCGATCCGGCGGTACCTCGACGATGCCGTCGCCCCTGCGGATCAGGAAATCCCAAAAGGCTCCCGGCCCGTCGATTCCACCCGGAAATCGACAGCCGATACCGACGATTGCCGCATCGGTCATTGCGCAGTCCTCGATTTCTACCCTGAGCATTGAACGGTAGGCAGCATACTTTCGATATTCGATCGGCAGCGCAAAATGGCTGAAACCTGTTGCAACAAGCGCGGATCGGGTCCACATAGTGAAATTACAATGTTATCGGACACGCCATGACATCGTTATCGCATCGACTGACAGTGTTATAGGTCGGAGCACCGCACAGCGACATCGAAGAATAACAATGTCATGGGTTCGAATAACAATGTAATTCGAACCCATGACATTGTTATCCAAGTACGGTGTCGGCCATGAAATCTGGTGAATTCGCGCTCGACCCGGCCGCCGAGCCCATCGAGGACCCCGACTGGCTGCGCGGGTTCGTCGAGCGCTACATCGCCGGGTGGAACACCGGCGACGGCGACGCGGTAGCGGCCTGCGTCACCGAGGACACCCGCTGGCTGGATCCGTCCGAGGGTGAGCTGATCATCGGCCGCGCCGGGGTAGCGAAGTTCGTGCACGACACCAAGCGGGCATTCCCAGATGTCAACTACACCACCGTCTTCGATCCGGTCGTCACCTCGGACGCGCTGGCGGCGATCGTGCCGTGGCGGATGACGGGCACTCACCTCGGCATGATCGATCCGCCCGGATTCGCAGGCACCAATAAGAAATTCGACCTGTTCGTGGTCGACGTCTGGCAGTTCCGCTCCGGGCTCATCTGGCGCAGCAAGGCCACCTGGGATCTGAACGAACTACTGCTGCAACTCGAATTGCTGCCCAAGCGCAACGGTTTCGCCGAACGAGCCATGGCCCGCGCCCAGCGCCTCGCCGTCAAACTCCGTGGCTGATCACATGTGCGGGCCGGTCAGCGTGGCGACCTGCTCGAGGGCACGCGCCACCGACCGCTCGATCGTCGCGCGTTCGGCACCCATGCCGATCAGGATGTTGACGATCGAGGGCAACAGCACCTCCGACACGCCTTGGTCGCCGTACAGGCCGGCCATATCCAACTGGATGAACCCGTACAGCCCGGTCCAGAACTGCGCAGCGGCCGAGCGCTCGTTCGTGCCGTGCAACAGATTCGCCTCCAGCGCCCGCCGGGTCGCGCGCACCACGAAATCGAAGCTCTCCGCGAAGTTCTCGAAGTCGGAATCGCTGCCATCGGCCAGCACATTGCCGCGGTGCACCTTCACCTCGGCCTTCGGCGACTCGGTGGCGAACATCAGCCGGAACAGTTCGGGCTTGCGCACCGCTTCATCCCGAAAGATGAAGCCGAGCACCAGGATTTCGGCGATCGGATCGTCGCTGACCTCGCATTCGTCCAGGCGCGCGACCAATTGCGCGAAACCTTCCGAGCCGACCGCCTGGATCAAGCCCGGCATACCGCTGAAGTTGGAATAGATCGCCATGGTCGAGACCCCGCATATCCGCGCCACGCGACGCACGGTCAACGAGGCGAGTCCTTCCGTCGAGATGAGTTGAACTGTGGCCGCTATCAGGCGATCGCGCATCGAGCCGGTTAGTGCGGGCTCCAACGCAGTTGCAGTGTCGATCATTACCTCACCTAGCAGTGCTCGTCCTTGCTATGCCGCCGCGACGCCCAGCTCCTCGGCGGTGATCTCTTCCAATGGCTTGCGGCGGGTTTCGACGATGAACCCGACCGCCACCACCGCCGCGATCGCGATCGGCGCCGCGCTGATCAGCGCGGTCACGGTGATCGATGGCGTGGCCACGGCGAGCACGACCAGCGCGATGACCAGCACACCGCCCGCCTTGGTCATGGCCGCCGCGACCCCGCTGCCGCGGGACCTGATCCGGGTCGGGTAGACCTCCGCGCCATAGGCGACGATGACCGCGACCACCGAGCTGGAACCCCAGATCGGCACCACGAGAAGGGCATACAGCAGCGTGGTGTTGTCGGCGACGTGGTCACCGAGGATTACGAAACCGCCGAGGGCGACGGCGAGCAGCGTGCTGAGCGTGATCAGCGTCCACTTGGTCGAGCGGTGGTAGCAGTAGGCGACCAGGAAGTTCAGCGGGAAACCGATCAGCGCGGAGTCACGCAGGATCTTGTCGGCGGTGACGCCGGTGAATCCGAGGCTGCGCAGATTCGTCGGCAGCCACAGCTGGAAGCCGTAGGTGACCAGTCCGACCCCGAGTCCCAAAAGCGCCAGCACGATGGTCATTCCGGCGAAGGGACGGCGCAGCAGCTGATCGAACCCGCCCTCGAGATCATCCTCGGCCGCGGCTTGTGGCTGCGCGACCTCGACGACCTCGGCGTTGTATGCGCGCAGCACCTCTTCGGCCTCGCGGTGCCTGCCGATGGCCATCAGGAACCGCGGCGACTCCGGAATCCACCGGACCAGCAGCACCAGCAGTAGTCCGGTGGGCAAGCCGATCAGCCACATGCTGCGCCAGCCGTAGGTCTCGCCGATCGTCGAGGACAGCCAGCTGGTGATGACGTAGGCACCCGCGATGTCGCCGCCGATCAGCACCAGCAGCCAACCGCGATGGCGCGCCGGGATGGTCTCCGAGAGCAGCGTGAAGGCGATCGGCAGCATCCCGCCCGCGCTCAGGCCCATGATGAAGCACATCGCGACATTCAGCTCGAAGCTCGGCATGGCACCGCAGATCGCGGTTCCCACAAAGAAGATTCCGGCCAGCAGGATCGCCGCCTTGCGGCCGATGCGGTCACCGAGCCAACCCCACAGGAACGACCCGAGCACCGTCCCGGTGATACCGGACAGCGGCAGCAGCGCCACCGGCAGCGCGTCCAGATGCGGGCTCGCCGGGGTGCGCAGGTGGTATTCGGCGCCGACGCCCGGAACGACGAAGGCCAGGGTCGTCGGCTTCATCACGTCGATGGTGATCGCGGCGGCCATGATCAGCAGCAGCACCACGTGCACGCGATTGATCGGCGCGTCGTCGAGTGCCCGCACCCGCAGCCCGGCCACCGTGTCGTGCACCGCGCGCTGCGGGAACAGACCGTAAGTGGTGACGCCCAAACCGATCACGATCAGGATCATCCCCGTGATCATGGCGCCGTCCATGGGCATGCCCGCCAACCGATAGCCCATGTCGCCGGCCATGAGATACATCGGAAGGTGCAGGCCGGTGCCGAGCACCGTCAAGACCAGACCGAACCAAAAAGCTCCCGTACGCCGACGGTTGACCGGACCCTCCGATCGAGGCGCGATATCGACGGCATTCACATGCATCACCGGACCCTCATCAGCCCCCACACACCAGTTACCGATCGGTATTACACACGAGTTCCGTGCCGGTGTGGGCTTTTTAATCTGTTCGGTACCAACAAGTTCGGGACGCGGCGGACTTATCTATGAGAATGGTTACGACCGTAGGCGGCTGGGTAACCTGCTGCGCCGATATCGTATGCCGATTCCCACTGGCGGGAATATGGTCGAAGTTGTCTATTATTCGACGTTCATGTGCCTGATGGATTCGCCACCTTTTGTCTGATGGAGGCGGCCGAAGCGACTGTCGAGGAGGTTCGCCATGGCGTCGGCGGCGCCGGTATAAGCCTCTTCGACCGTGGCCGCGCGGTGGGTTACAGCGACCGGAGGCTGACCGGATATCCGGGCCTCCAGCACGCACTGTTTATCGTCCGGACCGCCTTTATCGGCGTTCAGATCGGTCAGATGAACTTCCAGTCGGGTGAGCTGCTCACCGAAGCGGTCGAGCGTCGAGGAGAGCGTCGATTCCACGCGCTCGGCCAGCGATGCGCCGCCGTGGATATTGCTGCCGGTGTTGACCTGAATCTGCACGAGCGTCTCCAATCCGATAGGTGTCTGCCCACGGTTACCGACTCGCGGAACGCGAACTCAGCAATCCGTCGGCAATGCCGACACTACTCGCACGGGTATGCGCTCAGCAGAATCCCAGGTTCAGACCGTCTGTGCCGCGATCGGTGGCGTCACTTGCTGCGCATCGGGAACGACTGTGCCGCGCAACGAGGTTCCCGCGGTCTCGCGCAGGAACGACCAGGCGACGAGTCCGATCAGGCTGGCGCCCACCATATACGCGGCCGGGAACAGCGACCAGCCGGTCGATTCGATCGCGGCCTCGTTGACCAGCGGTGCGGTGCCGCCGAACGCGGCGGTGGAGATGTTGTAGCCGAGGGCGAAGCCCGCATAGCGCACATGCGTCGGGAAGATCGCCGGGAAGGTCGAGCTGATCGTCGCCAACTGGGGGACGTACAGCAGACCGAGCACGATGAATCCGGTTATGGCCCAACCGGTTCCCTGCCCCATCAGCCAATACATGGGCAGCGCGAGTATCGCGAGTCCGACCAACGAGACCAGCCAGAGCGGTCGGCGGCCCACCCGGTCGGACAACCGGCCGAAAAACGGCAGCACGATCATCATCACCAACTGGCCGATCAGCATCATCGCGGTGGTGGTCGATTCGCCGACGCCGATGGTGTTCTGCAGGTATGTCGGTTGATATGTGAGCAGGGTGTAGTTCACCACGTTCAGGGCGACCACCAGGCCGATCAGCGTCAAGGTCTCGCGGCGGTAGGTGGTCAGCACCTGCCACACGCCGCCCGGCGGGTGCGGTTGATCGGCCACCTCGGTGAACACGGGCGACTCGTTCAGATGCGAGCGCAGATACCAGCCGATCAGGCCGAGCGGCACCGCGAACAGGAACGGCACGCGCCATCCCCAGTCGTGCATCGCATCCGAACCGAAGATGAGCTGACACAGCAGCACGACCGCCGAGCCGCCGACGAAGCCGCCGAGGGTGCCGAATTCCAGGAAGCTGCCGAGGAATCCGCGCTTGCGGTCGTTGGCGCATTCGGCCAGATATGTTGCGGCACCGCCATATTCGCCGCCGGTCGAGAAGCCTTGCACCACGCGTAGGGCGATGAGCAGAACCGGTGCGAACCAACCGATCTGGGCATGGGTCGGGATCAGGCCGATGCATCCGGTAGCAGCTGCCATCAACAGGATTGTGGTGGCCAGCACCACTTTTCGGCCGAGTCGGTCGCCGAGCGGTCCCCAGACCATGCCGCCGAGCGGGCGCAGCAGGAAGGAGATGGCGAAGCCGAGCATGGTGCCGAGGGTGCCGAGTTCACCCGGGAAGAATGCGTCGGTGAGGTAGGTGGCGGTCGCGGCGTAGACACCGTAGTCGAACCATTCGGTGGCATTGCCCATCGCGGATGCGGCGACCGATCGGCGTAGGGTTTTCTTCTCCGATTCGCGATCCGTCACCTGCGCCTCCTCACCAGCCCAGGTCACGGGCCTCGATTCGTTCGACCGGCCCGATCCGGTTTTTCCGAGTGCAGGCACGGAATTAACCGGTACCCAGGTTCCAAACTGGGCAAACAAGCGGCGGGTCCGCCGACCCGGTGATGGGACCGCCGCCACCTGCGAGATCTCAGGCAAATGTGAGCATGGTCACACTTGCGCCCTCGAGCGACGAATGCTGTTCGTTATCGGCCGTCGCTGGAGGCGCGATCGCCGCCCGAACGAGGCCATGGCTGACGCCGTGAACGCAGCCACGGACAGCCATGCGAACCAGTCGCCGAATCGCGCGTAGACCGTCTTATCCGAGTCCAGCGGGATCGTGGCGAGCACCGATCGGGTCAGCGTGACATCGGTCCGCGCCGACGCCAGGATATGGCCGCGCGAATCGCTGGCCACGAGTTCGCCGAGCTGGGGTGCGCGCGCGATGCCGACACCGGATTCGATGCCGCGCATGACGGCCATACGGCTGTGCAACCAGCGATCGTTGGTGAAGTCCAGGGCGGGGACAAGCAGCAATGTCGCTCCACGATTCCGGTTCTCGCGCACCAGATCCGGACCATCCAGGTCGAAACAGACTGCCAGCGCCCAAGGTTCGCCTGGAATACGCTGCCAGCCGGAACCCGGCTCGAGGTCGTCCTCCAGACCCGGGATCAAGCGGTGTTTGGCGTATTCGACGCCCGACGGGTAGGCGATGGCGGCGTTGACACTGATTCCGCCGGTGGTTCTCACGAGTCCGGCGACAACATGGATACCGCGCCGCGTGGCGACCTCGGTGAGCGGAGCGGATAGCACGCTCAACGTCGATTCATCTGCGGCCCAGGCTTTTTCGGGAAGTACCACAACTTGCGCGCCCTGATCTGCGAGCCGATCGATCTCGCTCACCACACGCGCGACCATATCGCGACCGTCCGCCGAGCTTGCCGGAACGTATTCCGGCGGTTGGGAAACCGCGAGTAGACCGACGCGCACGGTATCCCGCTCCGGTGCATCGGCCAGGCGCCACCAGCCGTATGCGCCGACCGCAACCAGTAGCAGTGCGGCGGCACTTGTCAACCGAAGCCGTTGCGCACCAGTAACTTCGGGCCCAGTCAGGACAGCAACCGTTGCGGGCACCAGCATGATGAGGAAGGTGATTCCCCACGGACCGGTCAGCGCCGCTGTCTGCATCAGTGGTAGCAGTTCGAACTGGGTGTAAGCGATGCTCCACCAGGCACCGAACTGCCCGGCGAGCGATACCAGGAATTCGAATGTGACCCAACCAGTCGGCAGCGCGAGCACCGCCAGACCCGCACGGCCACGCACCAACATCGCACGCGTCATCACCACCAACCCGCCGAATACAGCGGCGGTTCCGCCTAGCAGCAGCACCGTGACGAGGACAGGTTGCTCGATCGTGTCGATGAAGTACGGCCAATACCGCAATCCGCTCCCACACCATGCCAGGAATCCGGCGAAGAAGGCTGTGGTCGCACCGACGCGCGGAGCTACCAGCAGCACCGGCAGCGGTGCGAGAAAAACCAAGCCCGGCAACGGATGTAGGCCTGTGCCGAGGTACCACAGCAGTGCCGACACCACGATGGCTGCCAGGACCGAGTAACGCTTCATCGAGAACTCCACATTCGATCGGATGTCTCCGATATTTCCGGCCCACGCCCTCCCTCCACATCGCCGAAACGAGCGAACCCCACCTCGCTCCTGCGGAGGGGCCGAGAACCCGCCCCGGCGACGGCCATTTCGATGGCGGCTGCCGCACGCGCGGCACTTCATTCAGGAACACGCACCGGACGCGATCGCGGCGGCGATCGCGAAGCGGTTCCCACAGCGGTAGTTCAGTCGCGGCCGGGGATTATCAGGCCGGATTCGTAGGCGAAGACGACGGCTTGGGCGCGATCGCGGAGGGTCAGTTTGGTGAGGACGGAGCTGATGTGGGATTTCACGGTGTGTTCGCTGAGCACGAGGGTGGCGGCTAGTTCGGCGTTGGAGAGGCCGCGGGCCAGGTGGCGCAGGATTTCACGTTCGCGTTCGGTGAGGGTTTCGAGTTGGCGAGTGAGGTCTGGGCGCGGGTGGCCGCGGTGGGCCAGGTCTGCGATGAGTCGTCGGGTGACGGTTGGGGCGAGGAGTGCGTCGCCTGCTGCGATTACGCGTACGGCTTCGACCAGTTGTTCGCGACGTAGGTCTTTCAGTAGAAATGCGCCGGCGCCGGCGCGTAGGGCGGCATAGACATATTCGTCCAAGTGGAACATGGTCAGTACCAACACTTTTGCGCTAGTCTCGGCGCAGATTCGAGCGGTTGCGGCGACGCCGTCCATGCGCGGCATTCGCACGTCCATGACCACGACATCCGGTTGTAGTTCGAGAGCTTGCTCGACGGCCTCGAGTCCATCGGCGGCCTCACCGATCACGGTGATATCGGGCTGGGTGTCCAGGATCAGCCGGAAGCCGGCACGGAACAGGTCCTGGTCGTCGACGACGAGCACGCGCATGCTCAATTCCCCTGTGCGATAGGAAGTTCGGCGGTGACTTCGAAGCCTCCGACAGGACTTGCCGAATACCCGTACTGCAGCCGCCCGCCCGCGCTGGTGACGCGCTCGCGCATCCCGATCAAGCCATGCCCCAGGGCGGAACCGATGCCACCACGGCCGACCGCACCTGCCGGACCATCATCGCAGACCCGCACCATCAGCCGATCCTCGAACCACCGCAGCGACACTCGCACATCGCCGACTCCCGCATGCTTCATCGTATTCGTCAACGCTTCCTGCACCACCCGATACACCGTGACTCCGATATCACCGGAAACCACACGGCGCGAACCGAATTCGTCGAACAATACGATCAGCCCACTGCGCCGCGATATCGCCACCAGATCGGGAATCGCCTCGATCCCGGGCTGGTGCGGCGGATCGTCGGTGCCGCGCAAAGCACCGAGACTACGCCGAAGCTGTTGCACCGCTTCGCGACCCGTATCGGCGATGCCCGCGAAGGTGGCATCGGCGCGCTCCGGATCGGTGCGTGTCAGCAGCGGCCCGGTCTCGGCCTGGACGATCATCAGCCCGACCGAATGGCTGACGATATCGTGGATATCCCGCGCGATGCGCAGCCGTTCCCGAGCGACCGCCGCACCCCGCTCCTCCTCGAGCCGCCGCGCCCGCTCCTCCAACATCTCGATCTGCAGCCGGCGCGCCCGCACCCCGGTACCGAGCGCCCACGCCGTGACGAACGACATGGCCGCATAACCATAGGAATCCGGACTCTCGTTCGGAATGACCAGCGAGATGAGGATTCCGACACTTACGCTGATCAGCGCGAACCGTCGCGGTCGAGTCGGACTGTAGGCCGCGATCGTGTACACGCAGATAATGGTTCCGTACGGCAATGCAGGCATGGCGTGCAAACAGGCCAGCACGGTGATCGCGGGTCCGACCACGAGCAATACGAGGATCGGCGCGCGCCGCCGCCACAGCACCGGCGCCGACGCGAGCACGCAGCAGGCGATCACCCACCACGGCGCACGCGTCACGATCGCGGGCCCGACGCTGGCAACCGTGACCGCGGCGGCGATCACGATATCGACCGCACCTGACGGCAACGCGCGCAGCCGCTTCGACGACCAGGACACGGTCCGAGCAAGCACACCGGGAGAACTCATAGCGAGTCCAGTTTCTCCCGCACCCGAACCAAACCGCCTCCCCCGCCCGAATGACCCGGCACTCATCCTCGCGAGTGAGGCGTTCATTGCCCAGGTTTGCGATCTCACGGCGCGAGCATGGTCGCGACGCTGCTCGTGACCTCCTTCGCCAGCGCGGCATTCACCGGCGCGTGGTGGCTGAGCAGCCGGTACCACATGGCGCCGAAGACGAAATCGACGACGAGATCCAGCGGGACGGCCGGAGTCAGTTTTCCGGCGGCGACACCACGCTGGAGCAGTGCGCGCAGTGTCGCTCGTCGCGGGCCGATCACGGTGTCCTGCAATCGTTCGGACAGGGCCGGATCGCGCTGCGCGTCGGCCATCAGACCGACCAGCGCCTGACCCGTCACTTTCTGCGCGAGGTCGAAAGTTGCCGTCAGCAGGCGCTCGACCGCGACGACCACATCCACCGTTTCATCCGAAACCCGCAGTGCCGCATTCTCTTCGGCCAATCCGATCAGCGCCTCGATCAGTATCGAGGCCTTATCCGGCCACCAGCGGTAGACCGTCTGCCGCCCGACGCCCGCCCCGTCCGCGATGGCCTTGATGGTCAGGTCTTGGTAGCCGTCCCGCTCGCAGAGTTCCAGCGCCGTGTGCAGGATCGCGCGCCTGGCGTCCTCGCTGCGGGGTCGACCGCGGGTTCCTGTCATGCGGGTCACTTTACAAGACACTGTGCCTCGAATATATTAACGAGGCACGGTGGTTCGAAAATCATCGTGGTTCGAACTCAGGAGGATCTTGTGAGCGAGCATCAGCGAGCGAACCAGAAACACAGCACGCAGTTACGCACGACTGAGCCGAGCGTCAGCGAGGCGCAGTCATGAGCAACAAAGCCGTCATCGTTGGCGGAACCTCTGGAATCGGCCTGGCGACCGCTCGCCGACTCGCCGCGAACGGCACGCAGGTCGTCATCGCCGGACGCAACGCAGAACGACTCGCCACCGCACTGGCCGAACTCGGCCCGCAGGTCACCGGCAAGGTCGTGGACGCGCGCGCCGAAAATGAACTGGCCCAACTATTTTCGGAGGTCGGGCCGGTCGACCATGTGGTGGTCACCGTGACCGGACCGTCCGGCACCACCCCGTTCCGCGAACTCGGCCTCGACCATCTGCAGGCCCACGTCTCCGGCAAACTGCTGCCGCACGTCGCCACCATTCAGGCGGCGCTGCCCCATCTCGCGCGGGACGGGTCGGTCACGCTGGTCTCCGCCGCATCCGCGGGCGGCGCAATGCCGACAACCGCCGCACTGGCCGCCGTCAATGCCGGTGTCGAGGCCATTGTGCCCGTGCTCGCGGTCGAACTCGCACCCGTGCGTGTGAACGCCGTATCCCCTGGTGTGATCGACACCGAATGGTGGAACTTCCTCCCCGAGGACGCCCGCGACGAGGTGTTCGCCGGAATCGCGGCCCAGACCCCGGTCGGCCGAATCGGCACCGCCGACGATATCGCCAAGGCCATCGAATTCCTCACCGACAACACCTTCACCACCGGCGTGGTGGTACGCGTGGACGGCGGCGCTCGCCTCGGCTCCCCCAAATAACCCACCTCGCCCGGCTTTTTGTCACAAGCGGTGACGAAAAGCCGGGTGTGGTGGATCAGTAAGCGATGAACAGAATTTCGTCCCGGGAATAGTCGTGCCCCGGATGATTCTCGGCCAGATGCGCCTTGGTCTTCTCGACCAGGTCGTCCTCATCCGTCCCGACGATCTGCTCGCCGCAGGGGCAGTTCAGATTTCGCTTCATCAGCGGTCCTTCCTTCTCCCCCGTCAGTCTAGGCACGCGCCGCCGGACCAGACGGATCTGGTGGGCTTGCGCGCTCGGCAACGCATTGCGCCGACGGCGGAGACCGATAACACCCAAGCCGCGGAATTAGCGACAGCCGACACCGCGCAGGCCATCGCGAGCACCAATCGCGCGGTCATGCGGCGCCTGCGCAAGCCGTAGCGCCTCCCGCGACGGACACGGCAGATTCGGCGTCGCTCTCGCGTCGATCGGCAACGGCATAGACCGGCGAAACGGCCCAGCGCGGCATGGACACAGGCCGGCATTCCTGGACTCGGCACCGCGCTCGAATGAGCGCAGAATGGGATCAGGAGGTCATGATGCAACTGCTAAAGGGCCTGCTCGGCGTAGTGTTGGGGCTCCTGACAGCCGTGCTCGGCACGGTCGTCGGGATCCTCGCAGCCGTGGTCTGGCTCGTCGGCGCGGTGCTATGCGTGACGCTGATCCTCATTCCGCTGGGGCTCCCTGTCATGCGGCTCGGCCGCCGCCTGTTCACGCTCGCCGGTCAGCTGATGCACACTCCCTGAAGACCGTCCTGGGCTCTTCGACGTCGGGACGCGCCGCCGACCTTCCGCGTGCCGCGACGGGCATCTGCGGTCCATCGAGGCACTACGGCCGCAGCGGCACAGGCCACGATAGGCACCGCCAAGTCGTACCATTCCATTCCACGAGGAACGGCTCGGCGTACGGCAACGGAGTTCCCCACACCCGAGCACCGAGATCGCACAATCTTGCCAACGTCACGGTCAGGCTGGCGACGTGTCCGACCACAACGACAGTCTCGCCACCATGGTCGGCCGCGATCCGCCGAAACGATCCGGCCATCCGGGCAACCACCCGCCGCCCCGACTCGCCATCGCCGACGCGCTGCTCGAGATCACCCTCAACGATCCACGCGCGCAGCACTTTCGCGGTCAGCCCGAGGATCGCCGGATCCCTGCTCCCGTCGAACTCACCGATGCCGACTTCGGCCAATTCGTCCATCGCGACGACATCGAGCCCGCGTACCGATGCCAGCCCAGCGGCAGTCTGCCGAGCACGCAGCGCACTACTCGAATAGATCCGAACAATCGGCTCATCAGCCAACCTACGGGCCGCCTCAGCAGCTTGCCGCCGACCAGCCGCGGTCAACGCCGACCACGGCACAGCACCCGCAATCCCCGCAGCGACATTCTCCGATTCACCATGCCGCAAACACCACACCCGCACCTGATCAGCCATCGCCGAGTGATCTGTTCGGGCGATTGTCCTGGGCCGCGGCGGCGGTGGCGAAGTGCCGAAGAAGTAGGCGTAGCGCCGGACTGAGTGCGGCGCTACGCGTGCTCAGTTTCCTTGATCCGGCTGGGGATACGAACCGGGTGCGCTGCCGTCACTGCGGCTGAATACCGGGCGGAAATCGGCACCGCCGTTGTCGGTTTGGACGGACTGTTCGGTTGTCAGGGCGTCGTGACTGAACAGCCCGGGCGATCGCCCATCTTCCGTACTCATCTCACGAGCCTCCCTCTGATCGGCGACATATGGCGAATCCTGGCTTGCCGCTCAGCGGTCCGCCCGAATCAACCGTACCTTTACAACGGTGTGACGTATGCGCCGGAGATGCCACCGTCCACCAGGAACTGCGATGCGGTGATGAACGAGGAGTCGTCACTGGCCAGAAATGCGACGGCCGCGGCGATTTCCTCCGGCTCGGCGAAGCGTCCGACGGGGATGTGCACCAGGCGGCGCGCGGCGCGCTCGGGGTCCTTCGCGAACAGCTCCTGCAGCAGCGGCGTGTTCACCGGTCCGGGACACAGCGCGTTGACCCGAATGCCGTTGCGCGCGAACTGCACTCCGAGTTCGCGGCTCATCGCGAGCACACCGCCCTTGGATGCGGTGTAGGAGATCTGCGAGGTCGCCGCACCCATGACCGCGACGAACGACGCGGTATTGATCACCGAGCCCTTACCCCGGTCCAGCATGTGGTTGATGGCGTATTTGCTGCACAGATACACCGAGGTCAGATTGACCTCCTGCACCCGACGCCAGGCGTCGATGCCGGTGGTCAGAATCGAATCGTCTTCCGGCGGTGAGATTCCGGCGTTGTTGAAGGCGATATCGAGTCCGCCGTAGGTGTCGACGGCGGTCTGGAACATGGCCTCGACCTGGGCCTCGTCGGTGACGTCCACCTTCACGAACACCCCGCCCACTTCGCCGGCCGCGGCCTCGCCCGCGGCGGCATCGATATCGGCGACGACGACCTTGGCGCCCTCCGCCGCGAACCGGCGAACGGTGGCCAGGCCGATGCCACTCCCGCCGCCGGTGACGACGGCGACTCGATCCTGTAAGCGCTGCAACACATCTCCTTAACTAGGTGGCGATGAAGACGTTCTTGGTCTCGGTAAAGGCAAGTGCCGCATCCGGTCCGAGTTCGCGACCGAGCCCGGACTGTTTGAATCCGCCGAACGGCGTCCAATACCGCACCGAGGAATGCGAATTCACCGAAAGATTCCCGGCTTCCACACCGCGAGACACCCGCAGCGCGCGGCCCACATCATTGGTCCAGATGGAGCCGGACAGACCGTATTCGGTGTCATTGGCAATGCGAACGGCATCGGCCTCGTCCTCGAACGGAACCACCGCGACCACCGGTCCGAACACCTCCTCGGTGAGCACCCGATCCGACGGTGCGTCGGGCAGCACAACCGTTGGCGGATACCAGAATCCGGGGCCGTCGGGCTGCGTACCGGTGAATGCCACCTTGGTCGACGGCTCGACGAACGAGGCCACCCGGGCACGATGCGCGGCCGAAATCAGCGGCCCCATTTCGGTGGACTCCGCCGCGGGATCACCCACCCTGACCCCACGCACCGCCGGTTCCAGCAATTCCAGGAACCGGTCGAATACACTGCGCTGCACCAGAATTCGCGACCGCGCACAGCAATCCTGCCCGGCGTTGTCGAAAACACCGTAGGGCGCGGTCGCCGCCGCGCGCTCCAGATCGGCGTCCGCGAAAACGATATTCGCGCTCTTACCGCCCAACTCGAGTGTGACCCGCTTCACCTGGCGCGCGCATCCGGCCATGATCTCCTTGCCCACCTCGGTGGACCCGGTGAAGACCACCTTCCGCACGGCGGGATGGGTCACGAACCGCTGCCCCACCACCGAACCCTTACCGGGCAGTACCTGGAAAACCCCTTCCGGCACACCGGCTTCGAGCGCGAGCTCACCCAATCTGATCGCGGTGAGCGGCGTGAGCTCGGCGGGCTTGAGCACCACCGTGTTCCCGGCGGCCAGTGCGGGCCCGAATCCCCATGCCGCGATCGGCATCGGGAAGTTCCACGGCACGATCACCCCGACCACGCCGAGCGGTTCATGGAAGGTGATGTCGACCCCGCCCGCAACCGGAATCTGATTGCCCAGCAGACGTTCCGGAATCCCGGCGGCGAAATGCAGCACATCGCGGACATTGCCCGCCTCCCAGCGCGCATTGCCGATGGTGTGCCCGGCATTGGCGACCTCGAGCTGGGCCAGCTGCTCGAGATTCGCGTCGACGGCGTCGGCGAACCGCCGCAGCAACCGAGCCCGATCCCCCGGCGCGATCGCGCGCCAATCGGCCCCGGCCCGCCGCGCCCTGTCGATGGCCACATCGGTCTCGACCGCGCTCACCAGTTCGAGTGTCGTGACGACCTGCTCGGTCGCCGGATTGACCACCTGCGTTGTCGTCACGAATTCCGTTCCTTTCGATAGCTGACCGCCGCCTGGACCAGTGCTCGCATCAATCGCGTATCGGTCGCATCCGCCTCCGGATGCCACTGCACACCCACCAGGAACGGACCGTCCGGCGCCTCCGCCGCTTCGATCGTGCCGTCCGACGCGTGTGCGGTCGCGACCAGGCCATCGGCCAGGATGGCGACGGCCTGGTGATGGTGGCAATTCACCTTCACCTCCGGTCCGGCGATCGTGGCGACCAGGCTGTCCGGCACTGTCGTGACCCGGTTCGGGTGGAAACCGCCCGGCGTACCGGAATGGTCGTCATGGCCGAGCAGATCCGGCAGGTGCTGGATCAGGGTGCCCCCGAACGCGACATTGACCAGTTGCAGGCCGCGACAGATCGCGAGGATCGGCAACCCGGCAGCGCGCGCCAAGGCCAACAGCTCGAACTCGGAATCGTCACGGTCGGCTCGGAGTGGGCCGAGGGCCGCATCCGCCGGCGCGCCGTAGCGCGCCGGATCGATATCGGCGCCGCCGGTCAGCACCAACCCGTCGAGCCGGTCAACCAGCTCCGCGCGCGCCACACCGGTGGGTGGCAGCAGCACCGGTATGCCGCCCGCGCGCTCCACCAACTGCACGTAGTCGTGCGGCAGCACCGCACTCGGCACCTCCCAGGTGCCGAATCGGGCCTGTTCCAGGTAGGTCGGCAGGCCGATGACCGGATGGATCTGCTCAGAGCCGCTCGAAACCACGGATTCGCTCCCAATCGGTGACGGCGGCGTCGAAGGCGTCCAGCTCGACCTGTGCCGCATTCCGATAATGGTCCACAACGTCGTCGCCGAACGCTGTTCGTGCCACCTTGCTCTCGCCGAACAATTGCGCCGCTTCCCGCAGCGTACGCGGCACCCGCGGGCGCTGGGACCGGTAGGCATTGCCGTGGAACTCCGGCTCGAGCGGGAGGGCGTGCTCTATACCGTGCAATCCGGCGGCAATGGTCGCGGCGACTGCCAGATACGGATTCACATCGCCGCCCGGGATCCGGTTCTCCATCCGCAGGGACAGATCCTCGCCCACCACGCGCAGTGCACAGGTCCGGTTGTCGCGTCCCCAGGCCAGTGCGGTCGGGGCGAAACTCCCTGGCACGAATCGCTTGTAGGAGTTGATATTCGGTGCGAGCAGATAGGTGAACTCGCGCAGGCAATCCAGTTGCCCGGCCAGGAAATGCCGCATGAGCGCGGAGGTGCCGTGCGGGCCGTCACCGGCGAATACCGCCGCACCCGATTCGGCGCGCAGACTTATGTGAATATGGCACGAATTGCCTTCGCGCTCATTGTATTTCGCCATGAAACTGAGACTGCGCCCCTCCTGGGCGGCGATCTCCTTGGCGCCGTTCTTGTAGATGCTGTGGTTGTCGCAGGTGACCAGCGCCTCGTCATAGCGGAATGCGATTTCGTGCTGACCCGGATTGCATTCACCCTTGGCCGATTCGACATACAGTCCCGCACCGGCCATTTCATTGCGAATGCGACGCAGCAGTGGCTCGATGCGTGCGGTCCCCAGCATCGAATAGTCGACGTTGTACTGATTGGCGGGCCGCAGATCGCGATAGCCGGAATTCCACGCGTCCTCGTAGCTGTCGTCGAAGACCAGGAACTCGAGTTCGGTCCCGACGTAGGCGTGCAGCCCCCGTTCGGCGAGCCGTGCCAATTGCGCGCGCAATATCTGCCGCGGCGAAACCGTGACCGGCTGACGCGCCGGTTCCACGTGCTCGACATCACACAGCACCAGCGCGGTGCCCGGCTGCCACGGCACCAGCCGCAGGGTGCTCAGATCCGGCCGCAGGACGAAGTCGCCGTAGCCGGTTTCCCAGGAAGAGATCGCGTATCCGTCGACCGTCGCCATATCGACATCCACCGCGAGCAGATAATTGCACGCCTCGGTCGCGTGCCCGATCACCTCGTCCAGGAAAAACCTTGCCGCACAACGCTTTCCCTGTAGACGGCCCTGCATATCGGTCATTGCCACCAGCACCGTGTCGATCTCGCCCGCCTCGACGAGCGCCTGCAACTGCACCAACTCCAGCATCCCGGTACGCATCGAAAACCCCTCTCGGCAGCAACCTTGCCAACGCTAGAGCAAACGGGACGAACGCGTGACCCGACACACAAAACCCAATGGTCGGTTGGTGTTGAATGGCCTGGTGGACGACCCGACCTTCGATCCGTCGCACCATCCGGTGCCGACGCCACCGCGGCGGCGCGCACTGCTGCTCGGGTCGGCGCAAACGGGTTGGCGGTGGCCGGTGGCCGCGCGGTCCGCGCTCGCATTCGGGTTGCCCGCGCTCATCGTGCTCGCGGCGGGTCATCAGCAGCAGGCGTTGATCGTCGCACTGGGTGCGTTCGCTGTGCTCTACGGCGAGGCACGCGTGTACCGAACGCGTTGGCGGATAGTGCTGATCGCGGGGGCGGGCTTCCTCACGGCGGCGGCGCTCGGTGCCGTGATCGGTGATCTGTGGCACGGCACGGCCGGAATCATCGGTGTGGCGGCGCTTTCCGTGGTCGCGCTGGTCGCGAGCTATGTCATGGTCGCGACGCGGGCCGGACCGCCGGGCATGTTCTTCTTTGTACTGGTCTGCGCGGTGGCGACGCGGATGGCCGCCGCCGGTATTTCGGTACCGGTGATCGTGGGATATACCGCGCTCGGTGTGCTGAGTTCGCTGCTGGTCTCGATGAGTCCGATGCTGCGCGATGCGCGTGCGCCGGAAAGCGCCGCTGCGGTGGCGGCCTTGCGCGCCGTCGATACCTATGTCGAAAGCCGCAAGAGCGGGCCGCCCTCCGCCGCCGATCGGCATGCGGCGGGCGCGGCGCTGCATTCGGCGTGGGCCACGGTTCATGATGCGGGTCTGCCTGCCCGCGCACCGGATTCGGAGATCATCCGGAGGCTGCTGGCCGCGCATCGCCAATTCATCGGGATAGCGGACTCCGCATCGGATGTGCTCGATGCGCCGGTGCCGATGACCCGCCCGACTGTCGGTCAGCGACTGCGTCGGTCGCTGACGATCCGCTCGCACGCGGCGACCACAGCGCTGCGCACGCTGGCCGCCTCCGTGATCGCGGGTGGCCTGAGCGTGCTGTTGGACCTCGGCCGACCGGACTGGGCGGTGATCACCGCCGTCCTGGTGCTGAATCTGGGGCCGGATCGCATTGTCGGCACCGTGCGCGCATTGCATCGCGTCGGGGGCACGGTCATCGGGCTGATCGCGTTCGCGGCGCTGCACGCACTCGCGCCGTCGGGCGTCGTCCTCGTGCTCGTGCTCATGGCGCTGATGTTCCTGACGGATCTGTTCGTAGTGCGCAATTACGGGATCGCCGTCGTCTTCATTACGCCGTTGGCGCTGCTGATCGGTGGCGCGCTGGGTGGACCGATCCTGGTTCCCATCCGCGATCGGCTGATCGAGACGCTGTTCGGCGTGGTCGCGGTTGCCGCGATGTGGGTGATAGTGCCGCGTGCGCACCGACATGACCTGCGGTGGAGCGAATCCAGGGTGCTGCGAGTGGCCGCGGAGCTGGTCGAGATCCTGCGTACGAAGCCGCCGACCGATCCAGCCGCACTGCGTTTGCGTCGCGATCTGCAGTTCGAACTCGTCGGCAATCACCTCAGCGGTGTCGCCGCATATCGCGACGAACCCGCGTGGACGGGTGAACAATGGCCTCGGCATGCGGAGATCGGTCGAATCGGGTACGACCTGCTCGCGCAATGTTGGCTGACACCGGCCACGGAATTGCTCACCGACCCCGACGCCCTGGCCGGACAGATCGCCCGGATGGACGCATCGCACTGATCCGGTCGACGCCTGACGATCAAGACGGAAAGCGCCTGTCGCCCAACCACATATCGAAATTTCCGGTTAGCGGCGGAATCGCCGAAATCCGGTTCGGCACCGGTTGCCATCAGATGGAACGACCTACCCCTATCCACCCCTATCGCCAGTCATGCGCAACGGCTACAACTACGGCGCAGCATCATTGGACCGAATTCGGCACGCGCATGCTGATCTGCATGATCAACCGATCACGCGCTGCCACCAGGCCTTCCGCACACACCGGGCAACTCGCCGAAGCAACCCGGAGAGCGGATTTCGGCCATACGAAAGATGGCAAGGTGATCGAACATGAAGACGATCCTGATTACGGGGGCCACCTCGGGCATCGGTCTCGAAGCCGCGCAACAGCTCGCCGCAGGGGGCGATCGGCTGGTGTTGGTCGGCCGGAATCCGCAGAAGGTCGCCGACAGTGCGGAATTGGTGCTGGCCGCGGGGGCAGGCGCGGTCGATACGCTGGAATGCGATATCGCATCACAGTCGTCGGTGCGCCAACTCGCCAAGGCTGTCGAAGCCGGCTACGACCGCATCGATGTACTTGCCAACAATGCGGGCGGCTATCACCAGACGCGCACCGAAACCGAGGACGGTATCGAGGCGACCTTCGCGACCAACCATCTCGGCGGATTTCTGCTCACCGAACTGCTCATCGATCTACTGGTGCAGAGCGCCCCCGCGCGCATTCTGTTCACCTCTTCGGTGATGCACTACGGCGCGACTCTCGATTTCGACGATCTCGGGTTCCGTGAAGGCTATTCGGGCGAAAAGGCGTACAGCCGGTCCAAATTGGCCAATGTGCTCTATGCCCGCGCGCTGGCCGATCGGCTGGCGGGCACCGGTGTGACGGTCAATGCCTTCCATCCCGGCGCGGTCTCGACCGGCATCTGGAATTCGCTGCCATGGTTCGGGCAACCGATCGTCGCGCTGAGCAAACGCCTGTTCTTCATCACCGCGGCCGAGGGCGCCGCCGCGCTCACCTTTCTCGCGACGGATCCGAGCGTCGCCGAGGTGACCGGTGCCTATTTCCGCAAGACCCGCGAGCGCGAACCGTCGCGGTTGGCCCGCGACGATGCGCGGGCCCGCCAATTGTGCGAGGTGAGCGCGAGTTTGGTCGGGCTGCCCGAATAGGGCGTCCACGACGACAGCGCCGTCGAAACTCCTGGCAACAGGGAAGAAATGCGACACAGAAAGCAGGGGTAATGCTGCGCACACGTTTCGAGTCCATCGGCTCGTACACACCATCCACCGTCCGTTCCACCGAGGAGATCATCGCCGGACTTGCGGTGCCGAGATCCCTTGACCTGGAACGGATTACCGGTATCAAGAATCGGCGCGTCTACGACTCCAGCGACGAGGGCTACGAATCCTCCTTCGATCTGGCCCTGCGCGCCATCGAGGACTGCCTGGCGCACTCCGATTACGCCCCCGACGAGATCGATGTGGTCGTCTCCGCCTCCATCACCCGCACTCGCGGGAAGGAAATCTTCTGCTACGCACCGTCTTTCGCGGTCATGCTGGGCAAGGAGATCGGCACGACGAAGGCCCGCCATTTCGATGTCTCGAATGCCTGTGCGGGCATGATGACCGGGGTGCTGGTACTGGATCGCATGATCAAGGCCGGTGTGGTCCGCAATGGGCTGGTGGTCAGCGGCGAACAGATCACGCCGATCGCGGAGACCGCGGCGCGTGAGATCAGCAAGCCCTACGACCCGCAGTTCGCGGCGCTGACCGTCGGCGATGCGGCGGTCGCGGTAATGCTCGACGATCGCGGTGACGACGACGACGAAATCCACTACGTCGAACTGATGACCTCCGCCGACGGCGCCGAACACTGCATCGGCATGCCGAGCGACCAGGCCCCCGGAATCGCGCTGTACACCGACAACCGCGCGATGCAGAACGAGGGCCGCTATCTGCAGGCCATCAACCGCATGTCCAGCTTCCTCGAGGAGACCGGGCGCACCTGGGAGAGCGAGAAGTTCGACTACTGGATCCACCACCAGTTCAGCGCGCCCGCCATCGAATACATCTCGCACCTCACCGAGCAACACTTCGGCACCCCGATGCCCCAAGCCCTGAATGTGCTGCACGACTTCGGCAATACCGCGTCGACCTCGCATTTCGTGGTCCTGCACGAACACCTCGCGCAGCAGAAGATCCCCAAGGGTTCCAAGGTGCTGATGATTCCGGAGGCATCCGGCATCGTCTCCGGACACCTCGCAGCCACCATCTCCCGTCTGGAGGCCTGAGCCATGCCGACCACCATTCTCGCAGCCGCCATCAATGCCGATCTCGATACCGGCAGTTATTTCGACCTGGCGACGCGGGCCGCCACCTCCTGCCTCGAGCAGGCGGGCATTGCCCCGGAGCAGGTCGGAATGCTGATCAATGCCGGGGTCTTCCGCGATCAGAACATCTCCGAACCCGCGGTATCGGCGCTGATCCAGAAGCGGGTCGGCATCGGCCTCGAATACGCCCCCGGCCGGGTGCCCGCCTTCTCCTTCGATTTGATGAACGGCGGGACCGGACTGCTACACGCGATCGCGACCGCCGAATGCTTCCTGGTCAGCGGCGATGTGTCGTATGCGCTGCTGGTCGCAGGTGATACACATCCCTCGACCGAGCGTCATGTCGACGGCTTCCCCTACAGCACCAGCGCGGCCGCGATCCTGCTCGGAACATCCGGCACCGCAGGCGGATTCGGTGGGCTGCACGCCACCCATACCGCCGGGCCGGCCGATCCGACCGCATGGGTCGCGATGGGCGAGGCCGGCGCGAACGGTCGCTCGGCCATGAGTACCCGCGCCGGTGCCGCGGATCTGGTCGAATTGGCCGCGGTGGCCGTGCACGAGTGCCTGACCGCCGAAGGACTGGACGTCGCCGATTTCGCCGAGGGCCGCGCGGTGCTGCTCGCACCCACTTGGACCCTGGCCTTCCGTGCCCGCTTGGCGGCGGCGCTCGGATTCACACCGGAATCGGTGGTCGGCGTCGACCCCTCGGTGGACAATCCGTACTCCGCAGCCCCGGTGCACGCGTACGTGAGCGCGCGCGACAGCGGCGCTCTCGACGCGGCACGCACGGTGCTTTTCCTGGCCGCCGACGACACCTCGGTCGCCTGTCTGGCCTACCACCAGCACGCATTCGCGCACGCCGGGAGTCAATGACACGAAAGGAATTGAAAAACCTCATATTACGTAGGTGTCATCGGTTGTCGTGACAGGATCGGCCGGGCGAATTAACCTGTGTTCACCGGCTGGATCATCGGGCGCGTGGACGCGTCCTTCCCGCTGCGACGATGCCGCATCCTCAGTGCACCCGAGCTGCTCGTTTTCGATGGTGCTCTCCCTCAGTCGGGCTCACCACCTCGACGAAGGGCTCCGAGTATGTGTCAGCCTGTCCCGCCACACAGCGACAACCCAGCACAGCGCGACCAGTGGGCCGACTTCGCCAAATCCCGGGTCGGTCAGGCCATGGCCGTGCTCGGCACCGCGAGCACGGTCGGCTTGGTCGCCGAGTTGCTGGAGGTGGACGAGCCCGCGGTGCGGGCGGTCATCCGACAACTCGCCGAAACCGCGCGTTTCCAACATCCGGAGGTCGGTGAGCGGATCCTGCGCAACACCCCCGACCAGGTCCGGCAGAAGTTGCACGGCCGGGCCGCGGAGCTGCTGCATCATCGGGGTTTTCCGGCGAGCACCGTCGCCGACCACCTGGTCGACGCCGGTGCCGCCGGCTACCCGTGGGCCGTCGATGTACTGCGCGCCGCCGCCGAGGATGCGATAACCAATGACCAGATCGAACCGGCGGTAGATCGGCTGGAGTTGGCCTATCGCGCCACCCGGGACGCGGGCGAGCGGGCCACCATCGCGATCCGGCTCGTCTGCCTGGAATGGCGGATCAACCCATCGACCCGCTCGCGCCAGTTCACGCGGTTGAAGGCGGCGCTGCGCGCGGGTCGGGTGCCGTACCCCGAATTGCCCTCCGCCATCATGTATCTGCTGTGGCACGGGCAGGTGCAGCAGGCCGATCACGCACTCGGCCAATTGAACCGCGGCGAACCGGACGAGGCGACACCGGAGATCGACTTCCTGCGCGCCTGGCTGCGGTACTCCTATCCCCCGCACGTCCAACGTCATCCGCGACTCTTCGCGGCCCCGGCCCGGCCGCCCAAGGTGCGCACCGACCAGCATTCACCGCATCGTCACGGCGCAGATCTGCTCACCGGCCTGTTCACCCATCCGCTCGACGAGATCGCCACGCTCGCGCAGCGTTTGCTCACCAGCCATCGCCTCACCTCGACCACGATCGAAACCCTCGTCGCGGCTGTGCATTGCCTCATCTACAGCAACAGGCTCGATACCGCGGCGGCCTGGTGCGAATCGCTACTGGCCGAGGCCGATGCCCGCCGCGCCCCGACCTGGCAGTCGATCTTCGCCGGGCTGCGCGCGGAAACAATGCTGCGCAAGGGCAACATTCGCGATGCGATCAGCGATGCGGCGCTGGCACTGAATTACGTACCCGCCGAACACCTCGGCCTCTGGATCGGCACGCCGATCGCCACCATGGTGCACGCGTTGACCATCGCCGGTCGGCATGGCGAGGCCACGGCCCAACTCGAAAGGCCGGTGCCTCGAACGATTTTCGAATCGCGCTTCGGCCTGCCGTATCTGCAGGCGCAGGGCCACCATCACCTCGCGGTGGGCCGCGCCGACGAGGCATTGCGCAGTTTCCGCCGCTGCGGCTATCTCATGGACCGATGGAATATGGACTTCCCCTGGCTGGTGCCGTGGCGCAATGACATCGCCGCCGCACACCTCGCACTCGGCGAGCACCGGCAGGCACAGGAATTCGCGACCAGACATCTCGAGCTGCTCGGCACCGCCGACCGGCACCGCTCCGGCGGCGTCGCACTCCGGTTGCTCGCCGCCACCAGCGATCGCTATCAAGCCTTCCGGTTGCTGCGTGAATCGGCCGCGATCGCCCGCACCGGCGGTGATGATGTCGAATTGGCCACGGCTCTAGGCGAACTCGGCAAGGCGCACCGCAGCGTCGGCGATCACGAGCGATCTCGCACACTGATCCGCGATGCGGCGCGCATCGCCGAAACCTGCGGGGCCGGGGTGCTGCTGCGCGATCTACTCGACGGCAAACCCCAAACCGCTACGCAGCCGACCCAACCCATGCCCGCACTGCGCCCGATTCCGGGCGGGCTCGCGACGCTGAGCCCCGCCGAACGCCGGGTGGCGGAGCTGGCGGCCCGCGGCAAGGCCAATCGCGAGATCGCCGACAAACTCGCCATCACCACCAGCACCGTCGAACAACATCTCACCCGCGTCTATCGCAAACTCGGGGTGGCCCGGCGCAGCGAGCTGTACTTCGTCCTACCGATCGGTCCGGCTGACACCGCGGTCTCGGCCACCGGGTAGCGGCCTACGATGCCGCCACCAGGGCATACCGGTCCCGCCTTGCCTCCGCTTTCGCGACGATCACCGGTGCGAGCAGACCGGCGGCCAGCAGGATCAGTCCCGCGAGATACCAGCCCGCGACACCGATCCCGATGCACAACCAGGTCAACAAGGCCGGACCGAGCGCATCGGCCAATCGGAGTCCGGTGCCGAATACGCCTAGATACTCACCGATGGCCGTCGGCGGTGCCAAGGCATTCGAAACCTCGAAACCGCCTGCCGTCTGCCACAATTCACCGACGCTCAAGACCGCCGCGCCGCTGGCGAGGGTAAGCACCGCGAGCCAGCCGGACTGGCCTTGGGCCGCTGCCAGCACAATGCAAGCCAGCAGGAATGCCCACCCGGCGCGCCGCAGCGCGGCACCGCCTGCGCGGGCGGTATCGATGCTGCGGCTCGCGCGGACCTGGAAGAACACCACGATGAAGATATTGAGCATGTCGATCGCGGTGATCGACCACCGCGGCGCCGTCGTCGCACCGATGATCCACAGCGGAATCGCGACCGACTGAATCCGGTACTGCAACGACAGCACTCCATCCAATACGGTGAGCGCCAGATACGGCCGATCACGCAGCACCGCCCAGCGCTGTACTGGCGCACCGGACTCCACCGCCACCGGCCCCAAAGCCGGCAGCCGCTCGACCATGAGGGCGGCCCCGGCAGCACAACCAGCGCCGATGACGATGGCCGCGTGATAGAAATTCGCCGAATCCCATTGCACGGCAACCGCGGATAGACCGATGCCGATGGCGATGCCCACATTCAGAATCGAACGGATGTAGGCGCGGAATTCATTGGCCCGTTCGGTGACGACGCGGGTGATGACCGTCGAGATCATCAGCTGCACACAGGTCTGCGCGGCCGCCGTGGCCGGAATGACGACCAGATACCACGCGAAGTCACCGACCGCGAGAAAGCCGAGGGTGCCACAGGCCGCCAGGACCAGACTGACCCGCAGCACACCCAGCGGGCCGCGTCGGTCCGACAGCTTTCCCGCCAGTATCGAGACGGCGATGGATACGGCCCCGGCGACGCTGAGGCCGATGCCGACCTGCATCGGCGAGATGTGTACGATCCGGGTGAAGTAGAGGACGACGGTGGACAGATAGATTCCACTGAAGACGGCGGAAGCCGCCGCGATCAGCGTCAGCACACGCTGCGGGCCGACTGGCGGCACGGCAACGGAGAACCGTGACACGATCCGTTCCCGCGACTCAGGCGATGGCCGGGTCGGCGGCCGGATCGTATGCTACGCAATCCATCCGGAATCCCGCCGCAGTGCGTCGCAGTGCGTCCATGACCTCCATCGTGGAGTTGCCCCGGAAACGGAACGCGGCACCGATATCGGCGTAGCCGAAGGTCTGGGTGATGGTCGTCCCCGGCTGTGGGACCGAGACATGGTACGGCGCATGCTGTTGCGGTACGTGGAGCTGGACGTCCACCACGGTGCACGGTGGGGTCACCAGTGGGTGGATGAGCAATTCACCGGCTACCGATGCATCACTGAGCGGATCGGTGGCGGGAATCCGGCCAAGTTGGATATCGACCGCCGCACCGAGCAGGTCGTAGCCGTGCACCTCCCGCCACATGTGGGTGGTTTCGCCACCCGTGGCTCGCGCGGCCACTTCGAGGAACTGGATGCGCGGCGCTGCACCGAGGCGGCCGAGGAAGAATTCGAGGTGGAAGACCGTCGGCACGTCGGCGCTGAGCGCGGTGAGCACCGCCTCGGCGAAGCTCGCCAGCGGCTCGAGCAATTCCGGATCGTCGAGCTCGACGTAACCGAGGGTTGTGCCACCATTGGCGAATTCGAGACAGTTGCCGAGATACTGCGAAGCCCGCCACGGACCGAGCTCACTGCCGGTCCACACGCCGTCGATGGCACCGACCTCGTCCGAGCAGAAACGTTGTACGAGAAACGGTTCCGCGCTCAGATCGGGCAATGCCGCGCAATCATCGATGGAGTTCAGCCGAATGACGTCCTTGCTCCCGGCGCCGAGACGGGGTTTGAGGATGAGCGGAAAGCCGTGCACCGCGGCGAAGTCCATGATCGATTCGACATCGCCGACGTGGGTAAAGGCGGGAGCCGGCACGCCCGCGGTGGCGACCGTCGCACCCATCACCAGTTTGTCGCGAAACGGGAGCACATAGTCCGGACTGTCACCCGCGATATCGAATTCCCGCCGCAACTGGGCCGCGATCAGCAAATCGAATTCGTGCAGCGCGACAATGCGGTCCGGCGTTCCGAATCGAGCCGCGAGCGCGCGCACGGCATCTGGCGCGTTCGCCATATCTTCGAGTAATTCGACGGCGGCGGCCGCATGCCGCGGAATTCCATCGATCAGATCCTTGGCGCAAACGTAGGTGACGACATTGGCATTGTGGTCGATACGCTCCAGGTAGGGGACGTCGACACCGCGCACTCTATGAATCACGGTCACATGTTGGGGCACTGGTTCCTCCGCTGACAACTGTCTCACCAGATCCACTGAGGACCCGTACTGTCGGGAGCGGATCGTTCTCTCCGACAACGGAATTGTGCGCCGTGCCCATCGGCGGCGCCTGTCCGGAGACGGCTATTTAAGATCCCTTAACAGAGAGCTCGTCGCACCGCGGTCCGGCTCGGTCGGCGCGGTTGCCGATCTATTGGCAATCCACGGGCTACATTCGATCTCACTCATCCGAGTTCTGGACAATTCCGCTGGACGAAGGAAGTGAGTGGATCGCCGTGGTAATGAAAGAAGGATCACCGACCATTAGCGAACCATTGGTCGAACTGGATGTCTTTCCGCCGGAGCAACACCGCCGCTGGACCGTTCTGCTGCGACTGCTGTTGGCCATACCCCAGCTGATCGTGCTCTGGTTCCTGAGCATCGCCGCTTTCGTGGTGATCGTCTGCGGCTGGTTCGGTGCGCTGGTGCTCGGCCGATTGCCCGACTGGTGCGGTGAGTTCCTGCGCGGGTATTACGGATACACCGTGCGGGTGCACGGCTACGCCATGTTGCTGGTCGACGACTACCCGCCATTCGCCTGGACCGCGCCGGACTATCCGATCCGACTGCTGTTCCCCGCGCCCACGCCGTTGAACCGGCTCGCTGTGCTTTTCCGGCTCATCCTGGCCTTCCCGATCCTGGTGCTGTCGGGCTGGTTCACCACCGGATGGGGGATCATCTCGTTCATTCTGTGGCTGATCGTTCTGATCACCGGACGGATGCCGGGAGCGATCTTCGAGGCCACTTCGGCGGTGCTGCGCATCGAGATGCGGGTGTCCGCCTATGCGTACCTGCTGACCCCGACGTACCTGAAGGGTGTTTTCGGCGATAAGCAGGCAGCCCCATCCGGTCCGACATATACAGGCAATTCGATGACGGGTGGTGCTCGGGTGACGGGTGGGCCCGAACCTGCTCAGTCGCCGACCCGCCCGCTGGTGCTCTCCAGCGGCGGCCGGACGCTGCTGATCGTCATGCTCATCGTCGGCATTCTCGGCAGCTTCGCCCAAACCTCCGTCGGCTGGGGCAATGATGACGACGACATGGACGCGATCTCCAGTTCACAGCTCGCCCGGCGGGTCGCCATCGATTTCACCGACCAGACCGGGCACACCCCGCGGGACCTGCATTGCCCCGACTCCCTCGACGCCGATATCGGCGCGACGGAGGTCTGCACGGTCACCGATGACGGCGTCGAATTCCGGGTTCTGGTCACCGTCGACGCGATCACCGATGGGGCGGCGCACTTCCGCACCGTCGTCGAGCACTGAAAAGCTAACTCTGCCTACGGGCCCGGGCCCGGCGCTTGCCCTCGTGCATCGCTTGGACCCGAGCCACCGGGATGGTGTGGCCTTCCTCGATGAGATCGGGAGGCAAGGCTTGTGGTGCGGGCATTTCCTGCGCCCACGGATCCCGATCGCCCAGGTGCTTCGGTGCGGTACGCACAGTGAAGTCGCCCGGACTGATATCTGCGAGCTGAGCCCATTCGATCGGGAAGGACACCGGCACATCCGGACGCACGCGCGGGCTGTAGGCCGCGACGACGGTCGCACCGCCCGCCCGCGTCGAATCCAGGAAGACCTTGCCCGCGCGGTCCTCGCGGATGAATGCGGTGGTGGCCAGATCCGGATCGATGCGTTCGGCCCTGGCCGCGATCGCCCGGGTGGCGGCGGCGACATCCTCGATCGGAATGCGCGCCTGGATCGGTACGAAGACGTGCACACCTTTTGCGCCGCTGGTCTTCACCGCTCCCGCGAGTCCGTCATCGGCGAGCGCCTGCCTGATCAGTTCGGCGGCAAGCACGACCTGCCGGAAGGGGCCGCCCTCGGGTGGATCGAGATCCAGGATCAGGTGGGTCGGGCCCGCGCTGTGATCGGCCGGCAGCAGGGTCGGGTGATATTCGACCGCGCGCTGATTGCCGAACCACAGCAATGTGGGCACGTCATCGCAGAGCGCGTAGGTCACTTCGCGTTTGGAAGTCTCGGCCCATACCGTCACCCGACGCACCCAGTCCGGGGTGTATTTCGGCAGATTCTTCTGCATGAACGGTTCCTGGCCAGGCCGGATGCGCACCACCGAGAGCGGGCGATCGCGCAGTTGTCCGACCAGTCGATCACCGACGAATTCGAGATAGTCGATCAGATCGCGCTTCGTCGCGTCGGCACCGTCGAACAGTGGTGCGTCGAGATTGGTCAGCTTTACACCCGCACGGACCTCTTCGCCGGTCATCGGCCAACCATGCACCGCCGAACCGCGCATGGTCAACCATCGTCGAACTCGGCGAGCCGGGCAGCGAATGTGCGCGCGTGCTGCGGGCCAGCAATTCGACACCGTACTTCGTGGCCGCGCTCCGCTTCACCGACGTCAGGATTCGGCGGCGCGGTGATAGCCGAAGACGATGCAGGCGAGTGCACAGACCGCTGCGGAGATCAGCAAGGACCAGCCGATGCCGGGGGTGACGAGCGCGCCCATGATCGCGACACCGAGGGTCGCGCCGACTTGTCGGACGGCGTTGAGCAGACCGCCGACCGAGCCGGCAGTCCCCGGAGGTGCCACGTTGACAATGGCGGTGACCAACGCCGGAAGGGCAAAGGCGACACCGAATCCCGACAACAGCAGGCCGACCGCCAGCACCGGATAGCCGAGGTCCACGAACACCGCAACCGCCAACACCACACCACCCGTCGCGAGCAGGCCGAGTCCGGTCAGGATCGGTCGGCGCGGTCCGACGCGGGCCACGAGTTTGCCTGCGAGCGGCGGGATGACGGCGAACGGCACGGTGAGCGGCAGGAAGGCGAGCCCGGTCTGCATTGGATTCAGATGTCGCTGCAGCAGCAATGGCAGGACGAACAGTGCCCCGGTGAGCGCGAAATTCACCGCCGCACCCACCAGCAGCCCCGCCCGCACGCGGTCCGCGCGCAACAGTTCCCGATTCAATACCGGTGTGGCACTGCGTCGTTCGAGACAGGCGAAGATGATCGCCGCCAGCACCGCGCCGCTCAGCGACCACGCCGTGTGCCCCCACGACAGCGCACCCGCCGCGATCAGCGCATCGGTGCACAGCGCCAGCGCGACGGCCGCGGTCAACTGCGCCGGCCAGTCGATGCGGCGATCACCGTGCGCACAGGTCACCGCGGATCCCATGCTCAGCACCAATACGAACACCGCGATGGGAACATTGACAACGAATATCGACCGCCACCCGGCCAGGCCCACCAGTGCGCCACCCACGATCGGCCCCGCCGCGACCGCCGCGCCGCTGATCGCCGCCCACGTCGAAATCGCACGTGCGCGGCGGCCCGGATCCGGATAGAGCTGCGTGATCATCGCCATCGATGCCGGCACGCACGCCGCCGCCGAAACGCCCAACAGCACCCGCAGCGCGACGAGCACCCAGAGGTTCGGCGCGAAGGCGCTCAGCAGCGAGACCAAACCGAAAGCCGCTGTGCCGAAACGGAATACCCGATGCGCACCATGGCGATCGGCGACCGCACCCGCGGAGAGCAGCAGCGCGGCGAAGGCGACGGTATAGCCGGTGGTCGCCCATTGCAGTCCGGCGACCGAGGTGTGCAGGGACGCCGCCAGATCCGGCTCGGCGACCGAAAGCACCGTCATATCCAACAGCACCATGAAGTACCCGAGGGATATCCCCAGCAGTGCCCTATTCGACGTGGCGGACGTATTCGCCCGCGATTGCAGAATGCTCATCCGATGCGACAACTCCTCGGCTCGTTCGATGACCCGATCGACTCTCGCCGGACGGGCACGACGGCTCCACCGGCTGCGGCGCATACCGCATTCGGAATATCCGAATGCTGCGCCGCTGTTGGCCAGGCCATGGAGTTACGTCAGCTGCGGACCTTCGAGGCCGTGGTGCGCCACCGCACGGTCACCGATGCCGCGGTCGCGCTCGAGCTCGCACCGTCGTCGGTGTCCCAGCAGATCCGCACCCTCGAAACCGCGCTCGGAGTGTCACTTTTCGTGCGCGACCCCAAAGGCATGCGGCTCACACCGGCAGGCCAGCGGCTCACCGGCTGGGCGCGGCGGCTGCTCGAACAGGCAGAGCAGGCGGCGCGCGACGTGCGGGAAGAACGACCGGTCCTGCGACTCGGGGCGCTGGAAACCCTCGCGGGCGCGTATGTGCCGCAGGTGCTGGCGCGACTGGCCGAGCGACGGCCCGATATCGAGGTCGAGGTGCGCTCGGATCGCGCCCGCGACGGTCTGCTCGCCGATGTGATCGGCGGCGATCTCGACGCGGCACTGCTGCTGGATTCCGGTGGCGCCGTTGGTGATCTGGGTTTCCCGGCCCCCGCCGAACCGCTGGCGTTCCTCGACCTGGACCCGGTGCCGCTGGCCCTGGTCGCCGCGCCGACGCACCCGCTGACGGCGCGGTCCGGTCTGACGCCCGCCGACCTCGTCGATGAACGGCTGCTGGTCAATGTGCCCGAATGCTCGTTCTGGATGGCGGGTGAAAAGGTACTCGGCTCGGGTCCGCGGCGAGTGAGGGCCGGTGCGGTTCCGGTCATGCGGGCCTGGGCCGAGCACGGGCTCGGCATATCCCTGCTGCCCGAGTTCGCGGTCGCCGATGGCCTTGCGCAGGGCACGCTCGTCCGCTTGGACTTCCCGGTGCCCGATCTGAGTCTGCGGCTGGTGTGGCGCGCGGATCAGGAATCACTGCCCGGGATGCGCGAGGTCCTCTACGCGGCCGCTCGGATATGACTGCGCCGTTCCCGGCAAACCATTCGCAATGCTCGCGCCGGTGATTAGGCTGACAACAAAGACGCAGGTACCGACCGCGTTGGTCGACCGAGAGGAGTTACCGATGAGCGCGCAGCAGTCAGCGAACACGGTCTCGGCACTAACCGGCGATCTCTCCGGAATTGTCGGCAAACATCTCATCTACGCCTATGAGAACGGCTGGAAATACGAGCTGTACGTGCGGGGCCCGCAGACGATCGAAACGCGAAGTCTGATGGGACCGATGCTCGGGCGCTGGGCCAAGAATCAGGCGGCGAAGCTGGTCCAGCTCAATGACGATCTGTACAAGATCGCCTGGGTGGAGCCGACCGGAACTACCACGGTGCTCATCATCTGGCTCGGCGACCGTCGGGTGCACACCACGATCTCCTACCCGCAATGGATGCTCGACTATCCCGAAAGCACCCTCACCCGATGCGAGGACAATCTTGACGCGATCATCGCCGACCGCGAGAAGGGACCGACCTACCCGCTCACCCTGGTCGCCGCGTCCGGACGCATCACCTTCCTGGAAACCCGGGATCTCGACGACGATACGGTGATCAACTGTCCGCCACAGAAGTTGCCGCTCGGATACGCCGCCCGAACCAATTGAGCGCGGCAGGCGAGATACACCGGGAATGCAGCTAGGTCGTTCTACGTGAGCACCGGCAGATTGCGGATCTCCTCGACCGGCACCGCGAATCGCAGCCGGGAACCCGCTCGACCGATCCCGGCCGGGAAGGGAACAAATCGATGCGCGGGGTCACCGCGCCTGGATCCCGTCGGCTGATTCACCCGCCATCGGATGGGTATCGCTGTGCCGAGGAGGTATGCACATGACTCGTCCCGTACCACCGGATCCGAGTCCTATCCCGCCGACGCCGATTCCGGACCCGGTACCACCGACGCCGATCCCGGATCCGGTGCCGCCGAAGCCCATGCCCGAACCGGTGCCGGGGCCCGAACCGCATCCGGAGCCGGAACCGCTCCCTGGTCCGGCGCCGCAGCCGATTCCGCCGAGGCCAGGCCCTGAGCCGGTGCCCGGTCCCTCGCCGGACCCGAGACCACCGGAGCCCGGTCCCGAGCCGGTGCCCGGCCCCTCGCCGGACCCGATGCCGCCGCAGCCCGGCCCGACACCGGAGCCGCCGATCCCCGATCCTCGGCCACAGCCGGATCCGATGCGACCGCCACCGATCCCGAATCCCGGTGGTCCGGTCGATCCGATGGACCCCGCGCTTCCAGACCCCCGCTAGGGTTCGGATCAGCGTCAGATCAGCGCGGCGACCGCCTTGGGCGCGGCCAACCATTCACGAATAGTGTTGCGCACAAGAGTTTTTCGCCTGCACTCACAATACGCGACGACACCGTGGCCATCGATGCCCGCGCCGCGGCACAATGCGACCGCCCGCGGCAGATGCTGGTATTGCGTGACGATGATGGCACGATCGATGCCGAACAAATTCTTGGCGCGAGCGCACGTCGCCCGGGTCGACAAGCCTTCGCCATCGCAGCGCACCACCGCCGGATCGATGCCGTGGTCCGCGAGATACTTTGTCATCGAAGCGATTTCGTCGCCGGATGTGCCCGCCGCATCACCGGATACGAGAATCTCACGTACCTTTCCGGCCCGCAGCAGTTCGATCGCGACATCGAGTCGGCCGCGCAGATAGGCCATCGGCGCACCATCGGGCCCGACCTTCGCGCCCGGCACGATCACCACCGGAACCGTCGGCGCGGCCGCGGGTCCGGACCGATATCCGGCCGATACCAGCCACAATCGGATATTGGCACCCGCGACGACCAGCGCCGATCCGGCGACCAGACCGGCACCCATCCGGAGCACGGTCTTACGGTCGGTTATGAGCTGCACCCGCCCGACGATACTGGCGCGGGACTAAGCAATGCGCACACCACCGTCGAGATCACCATCGAGCAATGCGATACCCAAGGTCGTCGCCTGATGCCGCATCGAATTGCGATGCCGCCAGCTCTCGACGAGCCCGGCCGCACGCAGTATCGATGCGTGTTCACTGGCCGTCGCGGGTGAAACACCAAGTCTGCGTGCGAGTTCGGTGGTCGTGCAGCCCTCGGCGATCTCCTGCAGCGCGGCAGCGCGCGTCCGGCCGAGCAGCGCGGTCAACGCCTCGTTGATCGCACGCGGACCCCATGCCGTGGCGAAATCGGCGATATCGCGCAGCACCGGGACCACCAGCGTCATCGGCGCGTCCTTATCGATCGTGGACTTCAGCAGCTTCGGCCCGGGCCAGATGAACAGCGAGGGAATGATGATCAGGCCGCGTCCGTCGAGCTGTTCGTCGTGGCATTCGATCGGAGTGAGCACCTCGAGCGCGGGCGCCCGCCACCGCGCGAAGGGCGCCAGCCCGGCGAAGAGCCGTTCTACACCCTCGGCGGCAATGGTGCGGGCCATCCGCTCGGCCGCCACCTCCAGATACGACTGCATATGTGCCCACCGACCAGCGAATGCCACCGCATGGAACGCCTCGACGGCGCGTGCGACATCGCGGCGAGCGGCGCTATCGCGGTCGTACAGGTCCTGCGTCCACGCGGGGAGCGCCTGGTCGGTCAGCGCGCGCCGGCGAGCCGCGTGCTCTACCTCGCGGCGGAGTTCGTCACGGGAGGCCAGATGCAATGCCTCGATTCCGGCCGACATCGACCGTGCACCACGAGTCGGTGTGATCAGGTCGACGAAGTGGTGCACGCCCGGGAAGATATCCGCGAGCACGCCGAAGTTGTCCGGCATCGCGCGCCGCACCTGCCCGCGCCAGCCGTTGTACAGCGGCGCGTCGGTGCGCTGCACCACCCGGGTGGCCAGCATTGTTTCGCCCATCGCACCGAGGGGTGCCCCGATCCGGATCCGCGTCAGATCCTCTGGTGTGCAATAGATCCGCTTCATACGCCGCCCCGCGTCGTCGTGCTCAGGCACCTCACGGTACCCGCGATCATCGCGGACCTCGCACCATCACCGCGAGGACCGGATCCACGCGCAACAGTTGATCGGTGGCCGCCGATGTCGCCGTCCAGCGCAGCCCGTTCGGCCACCACCGTTTCCACCGCCCGGCCACCACCGCACCAACGCTCAGCCGTCCCAGCGCCGGCCATACGGGCCGCGCCACCACTTCGTCCACCATCGCCGTCTCCTGAATCCGCGCTGTTCAGCAGCCTAGGAATCGGCGAGCGGCACCCCCACCATGTTTCGGCTGTGGCCTAAACACCGTCACGCATGCCCCAGCAACCTCGCCAACTTGTTATAGCCTTTGGGCATGGCGGCTCGAATAGTGGGCAGCCGGTCCAGGTGAACAGCACTCGAAACTCGCCGTGGCGGCTCGGGCTCGCGATCGGTCTACTCACCTTCGCGTGGGCGGCAGGGTGCGGCACGTCGGAGGAAATCGCCCCGCCCACGTCATCGGGTCCGGCCCCGATCCCCGCCGTCACCATCACCATCGACCATCAGAACTACACCGGCACGCCCCCCATCACGCCGGGTGCGGTGCTCACGGTGGTCAACCTCGATTCGGTGAAACACAGCATCACCAGCAAACGCCCCGGCCTCTTCGATCACGAGATCGGCCCGGGCCAGACCATCACTTTCACCGCACCCGACGAAGTCGGCTCGCACCCCTTCTACTGCCGATATCACGCGAATATGGATGGCGCACTGAGCGTCCGGAAGCTCGTTGCGCCCTGACGCCCGCTATACGCAGTACTGGCAGGTACCGCTGGCAGGCAGCTGGATGAAGCACTGGTCGCACACCGCCGCGCGGGCAGGCTCGGGCTTGGCCTCCTGCGTGGTGGTGGTGTTCGCCGAGCGGCGCCCCGCCACCTTGGGTGTCAGCGGCGGGGCGGTCAGCTCGGCGGGCATCGCGGCACCGTGGTGCTCGTAGCACTGCCAGCGGGCGTAGGAGGCGTGCAACTCGAGGTCCTTCGGAATCGGCAGTCCGGCGAGTTCCAGCACGTACTTGTAGGTGTCGCCGACGGTGTGGTTCGCCTGCACGCACAGCGAGGTCAGCGGCGGTTCGCCCGCGTTGTGACAACGACGCGCGACCTTGCGCAGGATCGCCGCCATCCATGTCCGCGTCGGCGCACCCGTCTGCACCCCGGACGCCTCCTGCACTCGCTCGGCCAACTCATCGACAGTGATGAAGTTCCCGTACCCCGTGGCGATCTGGGACAGCTCCGCATGTGCCGCAACGGCCCATGCCACCGTCGCCTCCCGCAACGTCACCGGGACGCCGTCACCTGCCCGCCATGCCCCCGCCGTCGTGGATACCGAACTCTCGATCACCCGCTCAAGTTATCGCGCCGCCCCGCAGCCCGCCGAATGCCCCCACACTCCGGCGTCTGATCAAGATCACCATGCATCGGTTGCGCACGCCTCTCGACGTTCGCCGCCACCAGCACATGATGATCTTGTTCCTAGCTTCCTAGGATGCTAGCATCGGGATGTGGGCGACGAGGATGTGAAGCAGTTCAACGTGTATTTGCCGGTGGGGTTGATCAAGCAGGTCAAGTTCCGGGCGATCGAGTCCGGCATGTCGCTGTCGGCACTGGTGGCGGAGGCACTGCGCGGATACCTCGACGACACCCACGATCAGCAACGGCGAGCGCAAGAAGGAGAGACGATATGACGACGCAGGGTATCGAAGGCGTTTTCGTCGAGACGCACAACTGGGGCAAGGCGGCGCGGTTCTTTCAGGCGCTCGGTTTCGAACCAGAATTCACCACCGACCACAACTCCGGACTGTTCCGCAATGGCGATGGTCCGTATGTATTCATCGCCGAGATCCCGCGCAGTCAGACCCCACAGACACAGCTCGTGCTGACGGTGACCGAACCGGATGCGTTCCGGCCGAGCAATGACGTGGAGGTGGTCACGCCATTCGAGGAAACCCATTACGGGATAAAGGAAATGACGGTGCGGGATCCGGACGGCCGAGTCTGGAGTCTGCAGGTCGGAAAGGTCGGCTGAAATGCAGCAGGTGATCGGACCCGAGAGCACGGCGGAGCGCGTCGCGCTGTGGCGCGCCTTGCACGTCGAGATCGATCCGGCGCCACATGTGCTCGAAGACGAGATCGGGCTGCGGCTGATCGACCCCGACGCCGGATGGCGCGCCCGCGGGGATATGAATCCCGAAACGACCAGCCTCTCGCGCGCGTGCGTCGTGGCGCGCGCCCGTTTCGTCGAGGATCTGGTGGTCGAGCAGGCGGCACGCGGCGTCGATCAGTACGTCATCCTGGGTGCCGGACTCGACACCTTCGCGCAGCGCCGTCCCGAAATCGCTTCCGACCTAACCGTATTCGAGGTAGATCAGCCCGGCCCGCAGGCATGGAAGCGGCAGCGCTTGGACGAACTCGGCTACGGAATTCCGCAATGGCTACGACTCGTCCCGGTCGATTTCGAGGCCGAATCCTGGTGGGACCGGCTCATTTCCGCTGGCTTCGACCCGTCGCGTCCCGCGGTGGTCGCCGAAACCGGTGTCTCCATGTACCTCACACGCGAAGCGAATGTCCAAACACTGCAGCGGATCTCGACCCTCGCATCCGGCTCCACCTTGGCCATGACCTTCCAACTGCCACTGGACCTGCTGGACGCGGAGGAACGCGCGATACGGCAGGCCGTCGAGAACGCCGCGCGAGCAAGCGGAGTTCCATTCCTCAGCCTGTTCAGTCCCGATGAACTGATCGCGCTGGCCGAGTCAGCGGGTTTCGCTTCGGCACGACACATTTCGACAACCACCCTGACCCAGCGCTACTTCGCCGGCAGAACAGACGGTCTGCGGCCCCCGACCGCGGAGCAGTTCCTGGTCGCGACCACCTAGCGGCCCTTCAGAAACCGTCGCACGCCGCGGTGGTCAGCCTACTGCGGGCGGCCGGATCGAGGGCATGGATCGCGCTCTGATTCGACACCTGGATGCCCTGGACACCCAGGTCGAAACAGCAGCCCAGCAATCAAGGCCACCACATTGTGCCCACTCCACGCCAACAGCGCCAAGCTCGAAAGCACCGTCACCAGACCGCTGTGGTGACCTCACGCCGAAATCCGCGATCGGCCTACCACCGGCGCACCAGCCACCCCCGCCAGACCGAGCAAGCCCGATGGTTGGACTCCGAGTCGTGGTGCGGACTGGAATGCGTACCGGCGAGCAGAAAGACGATCGAGGTCACACCAGCGAAAAGTACGCCATGCCAAGAAAACCCAGCGCCATCCGCTGTCGCAGCACCGGGTGGTTCGGATGAGCGTAAAGATCGAGGCGAGCACCTCAGAGTAGCGCTCCTCGGTGGCGGACCAAATTTTCGCATTGGAGTTGGCCGCCAACGATTTCGGCGTCGCACTCATGGCGAGGCCGGTCGCCATCCGAGCAACCGGCACCGTGTATTCCGAAGCGGCCGAGACGATTCCGTGGAAGCTCGCCGTCGCCTCACGCGCCCAGCGCATCCCGCCCAATGCGGCGCGCACCGTTATCGAGGCCCCACGCCGGTGCGCCTGAACGCTGAATGCGCGCCGCCGGAGCGGCACCGTGATAGAAGTACTGCCCCAAACCGACTGTGAAGATGAGCATTCCGTAGACCGAATGCTCGACGGACGCGGTGAACAGCGATTGCGTCCGCAAATAGCGCGTGGCGAAAATCCAGCCGCCGACACCGCTCAGCACGACCGAGAGCCAACTGCCGAAGATGATGTGCACGTAACCGAATGCGATCGCGCTGGCGGCCACCAACCCGACGCCGTCGCCGAAGACCGGCGCGTACCGGTGGAACAGGAACGAACGGAAGATCAGCTCCTGCGGGTACACACTGAGCACCGGATACAGCACCATGACTGCCAGCCACAGCCAGGGATTTCGGCGCGGCAACTCGAACAGATTTTCCCGCCGCAGCACCGCGACCGCCGCGGTGAGCGCCAGCGCGTTCGAACCTGCCAGCGCACTCATGGAACGCGCTTGCTTGTGAATCGCCTCCGAGCGCCAGAGCGCCGCGCGGTCGAAGTCCGAAGAACGCCGCAGGTAACCGGTTACACCGACCGCCAATGCGAGCAGCGCGGGAATTGGCGGTCTACCTCGTAATACCGCGTTGTACGCGGTAGTTCCGCCGAAGAACAGTGCCGCGTATTCGGCGCCCAGGTACACGCGCCGCCACCGTCGAATCCGCACTCCCACACCATAGTTGTGATGACGCGGGCACGCCCGCATGAAAATGCCCTATGCCCTTGCGGACATAGGGCTGCAGATCACTGTCCGGGCGCGGGGCATCCGGGCGGCGGGCCCTGCGGGTCCCCGGGCGGCGGACCCTGCTGGTCGCCGGGCGGCGGACCCTGGTGATCGCCGGGCGGCGGCGGACACTGCTGTCCCGCTGCCGGCCCCTGCGGCTGATCAGCGCTCGCGACACCGGCCGCGACACCCAGTGCGCCGAACACCACTACGCCCGCCGCAGCCGCCGTGACCAGCTTCGACTTGATTCCCATACGTTTCCTCCGGGTTCTGGATCCGTCGGGTGCGATCCTTGCCGCCCCGACACGAGAATCGTTGCGGCCCAACCTCTGTCGAAAATGAGAGCAAGTTAGGAGCCAGCTATGAGCGCACACGCCCCATTGGCCCGGCGTGGCGGGATCCGACAGCAACCACACTGCTGATTCCCAGCCGACGCTCAGGTTTGCATGCGAGGTTCTCCCGTAGCTGATGGCAGTTGAGGATGGGGTTCGATGAGGGTGATCGATGGCGTCGGCCGGTGGTCGGCCGGTATCAGCGTCGGGTTGGCGGTGCTGATGCTCGCAGGTGGGTTCGCGCATGCGGATACGGTGGTGCCGCTGCCCGACGGCGAGCAGGCCTTGACGACGGCGACGGGGATTGCGGTGGATCTGACCAGGACTGGTGAGACCGCGATCATCTCCCAGTCCCTCGCCGCCAACGGCATGTCACGCACGGCGCAGTTGTCGGCGACCGCGTACGCCACGGCTCCGGGCGCGACGGCGGGCAGTCTGGAGACCGGTTATCTGATCGGCTGCCAGGTAGATCTGTCCGGCGGGCTGTCACTCGGCGGTGACGTCTACATGTCGCCCGGCTCGGTGTCGCCGGAATTGACCCCGAGTATCAAACTGGTGCCCGGCGGTGTCGCGGTGGTGAAGTTCGGCACCAAGAAGCTCGATCCCGCGGCGGGTGCCGTCGGCATCGCCTACCGCAATCGCGGCATCCAGCTGAGTGGATGCGGCGGATACGCGCAGGCGCGCGCGTTCAGCGCCCTGACAGTGAGCAACGACCAGGGGTCGGCCGAAGTGACCTTGTACGGCGACCCGTTCAGCGTCGGATGAGCGGCGTGATGCGATCGAACGAGAGGAACAGCGCGATGCGCCGTTCACTGGGCGCCGCGATATCGGCGTGCGCCTTCCTACCCCTCGTACTGGTGACATCCGGTGCGGCACAGGCCGATACCTCGATCCCCCTGCCCGATGGTCACGATCAGTTCACCACTCGTGATGGCCTTGTCGTCGCGGTCGACCGCACCGGTGAACACGCGACGATCTCCGGATCGATGGCCGCGAGCCCACTTTCCCGCAACGCGTGGGTTTCCGGCGTGACGTCGGTGCACATCACTGTGCCCGCCGATATCACCGTCAGCGGCGGTCGGATCGAGACCGGTTACCTCGTTGGCTGCCAAGTCGATCTCGGCAGTGGCACACACGCGGACGGCAGCGGCGATACGCCGCCGCCCCAGCCGAAAACCGACGCGCCGGCGGGTGCCGACAACGGTGGCAACAACGGCGACGGCGGGGGCGGCGGGGGCAACGGCGGCGTCACCGCGGGCGGATATGCCGGTGGCACCGCAGGTGACTCAGGAATCTCGCCCTATGCCGACCCCTCCCTCAGCGTTCAGTTGAAGCCCGGCAAGGTAGCCACCAAGGAAATCGAGGACTACACCTTCGCGGGGACATCGGGCATCACCCAGTACGTTGACCACACACTGTCCATAGAAGGTTGTGCGGGAGCCGCCGAAGCACGCGCCTACACAACGGTCACCGTGCACGACAACGTCATGGACGACTCCGAAACCCTATGGGGCCAACCCTTCAGCCTCGGCTGATCGCATCGCGCCGAACGGTCATGGGATGACGGGAAGACTGGTACCGTCGCACGGCATAGCGTCGGCATGACCACCATCAACCACTGGGGGTAATGATGCGTTCGATCCGATCCGTGACTGCTTTCTCCCTCGCCGTGATGACCGCGGCGGCTGTAACCGCCACGGCCGCACCAGCTTCCGCGGACGCGAGTGGCGGCAAGTTCGCGACAATCTATTCGCTGACCAACGGCCCGTGCGTCGCGATCGTCGACTCGTCGGTCAACGGCAACGCCTATCCGGGCATGGCCGCCTTCACCGTGACCGCCCAGATGATCGGCGTCGGTCAGTGTTCACTCGACATCACCCTGAACTACCGCAATGTCGATACCGGCGAAACCGGTAGCTTCACCGCGCACGCCAACGGCCCCGGCTTCTGGGGCAACAGCGGCTACTCGGCCCTGTTCAGCCCCGGCCACGACAACTTCGTCGGCACCGTCACCGTCAACGCGGCCCACTTCCCGCAGGCCGGTGCCGTCCAGTTCACCAACCACCCCTACCAGGGTTAGCGAATGTCGGCCTGCGGTCATCGGCGAGGACGCGCCTGGTTCTCGGACACGCCCACAGTATTCGGCTGAATACACCCGAGGCCATACTATCTCGCTATGACTGTCGGATTTGGAAAGGCTTTGGTAATCAGGAGGATTCAGCGAAGCGGCCGCTCGATACTTGTGACGGTCGATGCGCCGCAGCCTTTTTCGAAACCTGACGCGGACTACTTTTGTCGACTACGGATCGAGGGCCTACAGCCCGCCCCGATCATCATCCAAACGACCGGCACCGAACCAGCACAAGCGTTGATGTCCGGGTTGACCGAAATCAGCGCCCGCCTGTCCGTCTCGCTCCCAGATTTCCTGTCGGAAGCGCGGATCGGCGGTGACCTCGCACCAGCTGTCGGCTAGCCCGAATACCTGATCGAGTTCTGATGCACAGCCACCAGCTCGGCGACGTGTCGCCGAGCTGGTGGTCGTCAGCCGGGGAATACAGACCCCTGTACCGGTTCGGCGTGACCATCAAATCGGTCACAGCCGGTGTTGCCCTGTTGACCGAATTCCGATCGGCGCGCCAGTCAGGGAGGGTGCGGTTTTTCACCCTGGGGTGGGTGTCGCGCGATCCGTTCACGGACGAGGATTGGCCCTATACACGACGTGATCGATACCGCGCCCAGGGAAGTGATGCAGATGCCTCTTGTTCAGTTTCTGTCTTCTCGCCGCATCCTGTTGTCGATGACGCTTACCGGTGGACTACTGCTGCTCGGCCCCAGCGTCTTGGGGATGTCGGGGTCGCAGTCGCAACCGGTGCTACCAGCGGCCTCCACGTCGTCGTTCGATGCCGCCTCGCATAGCCACGGCGACGGGCGTCCACCGATGCTCAAGTGCCCTCGCTTCGACTGCTGACTGACTTCTCTACGGGCGGCGGGGTGGTTCTCCAGAGCCACGAACCCTGCCTCAGCCGGTGCTGGTGGGAATCGCAACGGACAGCGGCCCGCCCGGACTGACCCCATTCGCATATTGCATCGGCATCGAAACCAGTCGACCTGGTCACTCCGTACGACGCGAGTTATCGACCTATGGTCGACGCTGGTTTGCCGACGCGGCGGAGACTTCGGCGTCTACAGCAGGTTCTTTTTGAACCAATCGAACAACGCCTGTTCGGTCTTGGGACGGTTCGAGGGGGAATCGGGACCGACGGATGAGAGTCGGATGGCGATGCCGCTGCTCTGATCCAACGCAATCAGCGTCGGCACGGGAGCGGTGATGCAAGTGAACCGGCTGATGGTCGTGCCATGTCGATTCGACGGTTGCTCGGAACCCGTCGCACCGTCGCACGCGCGCCCGCCGGACTTCCTCATGACACCATCGAAAAACTGGGTCGCTTTCGGATAGGTGGGAAATTGGTAGAACCTTGCTGTCGGCGGACCAGACTCGATGCCGAAGCATAGAATTGCGGCGGTCGCATCGCTGACGGGTGACTCGTGTCGACAGTATCGTCGGTCGTAGGCTTTGGGCAGATTGTCGAGCAGATTCCGGTCGGCCGGGGTGTATTCGTCCGGGTCCCTCGGAGTAGTCAGGAATTGCGAATTTCCGTCTCCGATGTCGTGCAGCGCCCAGTACAACTGGGCGCTACCGCCCACCGACTCGGGGAAGGAGAAAACCGCCATGCTCAGGGCCGCGTCGTCGGTTTGGATCACCCCCGAGGTCGGTGGTGTCGTCGTGGGATCCGTGAAGCAAGCCGTCCGCCCAACCTGCCTGCCGTCTCTGGTCGCGGGGCCGTCGCGGCCGGGTGGATCGTCCGGACAGTTGCTGGTCTGTAACGCTCCCTGTAACGCTACGACGTGATAGGCCTTGCCTAGCGCCTCGGCGTTGGGGAACAGATGGAGCTGCGCTCTGGGCGTGCGGATTTCGGGAATCTCGGTGCAAGTGAGATAGGCCGTCTCCCCCAGAATCGCCTGTGGGGGCTGGTGACGACAGACGCTGCGGTTGTACGGATCTTGCACATTCTTCAGCAGGGCGATGTCGTCGTCGGTGAAGAATTCGGATTTCGCCGTCTCTGAGGTCGGCGGTGCGGGCTTGTTGTGGAGCAGCGGCCAGGCTCCAGCGGCCGCGAGGGCCGCGACGGCCGTGGCAGCGGCGATCCAGAGGCGGCGTGGCCGGCGTCTGGGCGCCGGAACGGCTCTCGCCTCGGGTGTGGAGGTCGCCCGGGGTGTGGGATTCGCCGCGACGGTCGGATCGTATTCGTGTACGGCGAGGGGACTATGGTCTTCGGCGGCACCGGCAGAGGGTGCAAGTGCGGCGTGGGCGGCGGCGGCCAGTTCGCCGGCGCTGGAATAGCGTTCGTCGGCCGACTTCGCCATGCCGCGCGCGACGACTGCGTCGATCGCGACCGGGATTCCCGGTGCGTAGCTGCTCGTTCGGGGTGGCAGTTCGACCATGTGGGCCCGCATGACGGCGGCGTCGCCGCCGTCGGTCGAGTAAGGGCGGGTACCGGTCAGGCATTCGTGCAACACGCACGCCAGGGCATACACGTCGACAGCCGGGGTGGCCGGGCCGGTTCGGAAACGTTCGGGTGCCATGTAGTTGAACGAGCCGATCGCCGATCCGGTCTGGGTCAGGCGTTCGTCGGTGTTCGTGTTGGCCAGGCCGAAGTCGGCCAGGTAGGCGAACCCGTCATGGGTGAGCAGAATGTTGTCCGGCTTGATGTCACGATGGACCAGGCCGTCGTGGTGTGCGGCGTCGAGTCCGGCTGCGATCTGGCTGATCACCGAAACAGCTTGCTCAGGTGGCAGCGGACCGCGGGTTTTCAACACGTTGCGGAGGCTTTCGCCTTGCACGAGCCGCATGTCGATGTAGAGCAGCCCGTCGATCTCGCCGTAGTCGTGGATCGGGATGACATGGGGTTCCTGCAGCAGCGCGGCAATGTGGGATTCGCGCCGGAACCTGGCCCGATATACCGGGTCGTCGGCGAGCTGTTCGGGCAGCACCTTCACCGCGACCACCCGGCCCTTGGTGGTGTCGAGTGCCTCGAATACCCGGCCCATCCCGCCCGAACCGATCAGCCGCCGCAGGTGATATTTCCCGAACGTCGACCCTGGCATCAGTGGCGGCCGCAGGTTGGTCACGACTGCCTTGCCTGCGTTGCGGGTAACCTGCGCGGGTTGGTCAGAATCGAGAATCGGCGCTTGAACATTGTCGACTTGCCTGCCGAACGACGACGCGGCCTCGGCCCCTTCGGCGAGAGCGCGACCCCGCTGCCACACGATCTATGCCCCTTCACATTGTAGTCCGACGGTATTGGCCGGCGTACTACGACTGCTCGGGTGTCGACAGGCTCTCGCGCCGACACATCCTGCGAGTGCTGGTGCCTCACTGCTGATGGGGGCACCGTCTCGTGCCACAGACTTGCCTGGAGGATTTGGTTCGCTGCACGCTGGGCGTAGCGTGCGGCACGCGGCGGGCACTGCGATCGATCCGGCGTACGGGCGAGCGAAGCACGCCCGCAGGAACTCGCGTCCGGGCGGAGAAGGCACTGCCCGATCGGCCTCCGGGCGGCACGGTGGCCGGACCCCCACTGCTCGTGCGTCGGAGTCGAGTGCACGGTAGTTCACCACCTCCGCGACCGGTTCGCGACCCACCTCGCGGCGAGAGGTGTAGCGCGGTAGGCATCGGCTCGGTCGCGAACATCCGCGACAAAGGTGGACGGCATTCGTGAACTCCTGGGCAGCTGGTTCGTGTATCGGCGCGATGGATGAGGTCTGCCGCTTCGTTGGTAGCAGCCTTGACAAGAATCCTCGGCGTCGGCGCTCGTCCCGAATAGCCACCATAGGTGGCGATCGTTTTCACCCCTGGGGCAACATCTCCCGCCCTGGGTGCCGACACATCACTGCTGGTCGGCGCCGATTCCACCGCGGTTGTGCAACGTGCCGGTCCGCTGCGCGACGAGATTGCGCACGCCCCCAGTTGCTTGTCGACGCCGGCTCGTCCGCCATGAATGAGACCGACGCAAGGCCCCCGACAGCGCCCCACCAAGATCATCGCTTCGGATGTCTGGACCGAGGAGCAGGTGGGAGATCTTCGCCACCAGACAATCGAGGACCGGTTGGCGCGCCGGGTACCTGATGTCCTGCAACGGTCTGCGCAGCTCGGACGTACGGTTTCGCCGCGAGGATCAGCTTGCCGCAATTGGTCGCTGTCTCGGCCGTTCCCGACGGGGATCATTCCGCTGCCGTCCCCGCGGTCAGTGGACCAGCCGATCGCCGCGGTCGCTTATGCACTCGCATCGCAATTGCGTTGCGGGGAACGGGAATAGGACCAGCCCGTGGGCGGCGCGTGCTCGGTTCATGGCGGTCGCCGTCGGCCGCCGGTGGGCTTGGAAGCCGACGCGGAAGCGTGTTGTTCACCAGCCGATTCGGGTTGGGAGGAACTTGTCGGTGCCGTCACCTATCTTGGGCGCATCGTGATCGACCGGGAGGGAGAACGATGGCCTCGAATCCGAGTGCCACGCCGGATGAACCGGCATGGGAAAGCGCTTCTGTCGTACGGGTTTTGCCCGCTGTCGCACCGCGCAAACTGAACAAGGTGCCGTTCGTGGAGCTGGCCGACGGGCGCCTCCAGGGCGTGGTGTCGAGTGGCTCCGATATTTCGCGCGTGTATGTGGCGTCGGTGACCGCGGGAACGCATGGGCTGAGCTGTAGCACCAATAACAACCGGCCGTGCGGCGGGTTGAACCAGGGATGGGTCTGCAAACATCTGGACGCACTCATCGACGAAGCGGTGCTCCAGTACGGGCAGGACCGGGTGGCGCGCTTTCTGCGTGTCGAGGTCCCCGAGGGCACCCGACTCGCGAACTGCCTCGATGGAACTCGCGATCCGGCTCCGGCCGCCGCGGTGTTCAGCCGGTTTCTGCGGCATCTGACCTACCTGGAACTGCCGGGATCCGCGTCGCCGATCCCGGAACTGCACTGGTTCCCTGCGGGGGTGGGTCGCTGATGCAGGCTGTGCAACTAGCCGCACTGGCGGATGCGCCCGCCGGCGTCGCGGCGGCCCTGGACACGGTGAGCGGCTTCGACACCGCGCTGGTCAACGGCTTCGCCCGGGTTTCCGAACCGCAGAGCGCGGCACTGGCGGCGCTGGCCGGAGCCGTGGCGGGTTCGCCACTGGCCGAGGCGGTGGCGGCGGCGGTGTCGAAGGTGAGCACGGGGGCGATCGGCACCGACGAGCTGTCGGCGCTGGCCGCCGCCCGTGCCGCCCTGCTGGGCGCGGTGCACGACGCACTGGTCGACCAGGCCGATAAGGCACTGGGCCGCAATCGATCCGAGTGGACGGCCACGCCGGATGCCACCGCGCCGAGCCCACTCGCGGCGGGTTCTCGCGCCTGGCTGGGCGAACTGGCCATCGCCGGATGGCGCGGCGTGGACCACGACCTGGTGGCGGCCGCCGCTCAAACCGTGGAGTCGCTTCTGGCAGACGCCGCGCTGCGTCGGCTGGCGATGCTGCTGGACGGCTTCACCGCCGAACTGGGCGCTTCCGCGCCGATCGCCGCCATGGACCGGGTGCCCGCGCGACGCTGGGCCGATCTGTGGACGCGCGCCATGCTGCTGTCCTGGCGCGGCGCGGAATCCACTGTGACCGAGTCGGTTTCGGGTCGGCTGCTGCCGCTGGGCGTGGACCTACACGAGCATGGGACCGCCGTACAGGCCCAGGTGCACGGCGTGCTGGAGGTGGCGGGCGCACCGGCCCGTCGGGTGCGGGTATCGGTGTCCGCGGCCAAGGTGGACACCATTGTGGGACAGGCGGTTTGGCAATTGCTGGGTACGCATCGGCAGTTGCTCACCGCGCTGGCCGAGCAGCGCGCGCTGGAGCTCACCGACATGCCGCTGACGGCGACCGGCGACCTGCGGTGGGATGACGATCGGGCGAAGGCTGGGGCGGCCGCCGATCCGTTCGTCACGGCCACCGTGCAGCTGCCGCAGGCGCAGGCCCCGGCCGTCGCGCCGCTGGACACCGATCCGGTGCACATCGCCGAACCGGTTCTGCTCGAGGGGTACCGATTCCGCGACGGTGCAATGGAATTGGGCGAGCAGCGGCTTCGCGTGGAACTGGGCGCGCTGCCGTCCGCCGGTCCGCTCACTCCGGCCGGGGTGACCGCCTCCAGCACTATGATCGGATTGCTGCGTTGGGATGCCAGTGGCTGGTCGGTGCGACCGCTGGCCGTGCGGCGCAAGGTCAAGAGCACACTCACCGCCTTCCACAACGGTGATTGGGCGCTCGGCCCGACCGACCCGAAAGTCGCCAAGGCACAGGCCAAGTCGGGCGATGCCGTGACGGTGTTGCGTGAACGCGCGGGACGGTTGCTGCGCAAATGACTACAGCATCGCGAAGCGATTCAATGGGGGTGGCGGTCGGGTGACGGGTGGGCCGAATCATGAGACGCGACGTCAGATCCTGTATTGGCGTCTGCTGGCCGGTGTCTTCACCGGCGATCAGCAACCGACGCTGGAACAGGCGAGCGCGGGCATCGTCGACGAATTGGGGTTGCCGCTGGCCGTGCTCGATCCGGGCATTTCCATCGACAATGTGGTGCAACGCTATCCGGAGATGAAGGCGGAGTTCGAAAGCCTCGACTTCTCCGAGACAGCTGACTCCACAGCCGAGACCGTGGACTCCACTGCCGAGACCGTGGACTCCGCAGCCGAGGACGCCGGGAACGAGGCCGACTCCGCTGCGCCCCGGTCCGTCGGCGCGGCCGATGTCCGCACCGCCGCACTGGTTTCCAAACTGCTGCTGAACGTCTTCGCCACCGGCTCCGGTCAGGTCAGCGCCACCCAGCTGGCGGGCTGGCAGTCCGATGCCACTTGGCTGCGCCGCTGCCTGGGTGCGGAGCAGGCCGGCGCCGTGCAAGGCGTGCTCACCGGTCTGGAAGGCGAACTGGTGTCCCGCATGCGCCTGCGCGAAGTGCTGGCCGATCCACACCTGGCCGCCCAGCTCACCCCGAGCATGTCGCTCATCGAACAACTGTTGCGCGACAAACACAATCTGTCCGGCGTGGCCCTGGCCAATGCCAAGCGCCTCATCCGCCGCTACGTCGACGAGGTCGCCGAAGTCCTGCGCACCCAGGTGCAGCAGACCAGCGTCGGCACCGTCGACCGCTCCGTCCCGCCCAAGCGCATCCTGCGCAACCTGGACGTGGACCGGACCATCTGGAAGAACCTGCCCAACTGGAATCCCCAGGATGAGCGCCTCTACGTCGACCGGCTCTACTACCGCCAGACCGCCAAGCGCACCGTCCCCGCCCGCATGATCGTGGTGGTGGACCAGTCCGGTTCCATGGTCGACTCCATGGTGAACTGCACCATTCTGGCGTCGATCTTCGCGGGCCTGCCCAAAGTGGATGTACATCTGATCGCCTACGACACCCGCGCCCTGGATCTGACCCCGTGGGTGCACGACCCGTTCGAGGTGCTGTTGCGCACCAATCTCGGCGGCGGCAACGACGGCCCGGTCGCCATGGCCATGGCCCAACCCAAGATATCGGACCCGAAAAACACTGTGCTGGTGTGGATTTCAGACTTCTACGAGTTCGACCGCTCCCAGCCGCTGTTCGAGGCCATGGAGGCGGTGCACCGCTCCGGGGTGAAGCTGATCCCGGTCGGCTCGGTGAACAGCTCCGGCCACCAGAGCGTCAACCCGTGGTTCCGCGAACGGTTCAAAAACCTTGGCACCCCGGTGATTTCCGGACGCATCCAGAAGCTCGTGCATGAGCTCAAGAACTTTCTCGACTAGGAGACCAGCCATCATGAACGACGTTTTGCGCGCCCCCGCCGAGGTCAAGTACGCCGAGGAACTGGATTGGCTGGAGTCCGTCGACGACGGCCCCAAGCCGTTCGCGTGGCGGCTGAGCCCGAAGATGGTGCGGCTGTTCATTCTCGGCTCCGAACGCGCCGACGGACTGGACCGCGAGGTGGAGCAGAAGTGGTTCGGCGACCGCAGCTTCGTCGAACGCAGCATCGTCACCCTGGCATCGGACCGGGGTCTGCTGCTCATCGGTGATCCGGGTACCGGCAAGAGCTGGCTGGCCGAGCTGCTGGCCGCGGCCATCAGCCGCAATTCCACACTGGTGGTGCAGGGCACCGCAGGCACCACCGAGGACCACATCAAGTACTCGTGGAACATCTCCATGGTCATCGCCAAGGGGCAGTCGAGGGAGTCGATGATCCCGTCCCCGATCATGACCGCCATGGAGCAGGGCGTAATCGGGCGCTTCGAGGAGCTCACCCGCTCCACCAGCGACGTGCAGGACGCGCTGATCTCCATCCTGTCGGAGAAGTACGTCTCCATCCCCGAGCTCGACGACGACAATGTGGTGTTCGCGCAGCCGGGGTTCTCCATCATCGCCACCGCCAACAGCCGCGACCGGGGTGTGAACGACCTGTCCTCGGCGCTCAAACGGCGCTTCAACTTCGTGCGCATTCCGGTGGTGTCCAACAAGAAGAGCGAGGCGGAGATCGTGCGTTTCCGCACCGCGGAACTACTGCGCCGCCATTCCCTCGAACTGGAACTGCCACCCACCCTGCTGGACATCCTGCTGGAGAGCTTCGCCGATCTGCGCGCCGCCGCGGCCGCCGCCACCAGTGACGACGAAAAGCTGGAGTCGGCGCTGTCCACCGCCGAGCAGATCGGTGTGCTCGAGGACGCCATCTTGCACAGCCAGTTCTTCGGTGCGAAGGAATTGCGCGCCGAAACCCTGGCCGGTTCGCTGGTCGGGTCCCTGGCCCGGCGCACGCCCGAGGACCTGGCCATTCTCAACAAGTACCTGCACGGCGTGGTCGAGCCGCGTACCAAGGACAAGAAGGGCAATGCCGCCTGGGGTGAATTCCTGGAGGGCGGCCGGGCAGCGATCGCGAGGCTGTCGTGATCGTCTCCGATACCCGCTCCACGCCGAATACCTTTGCCGCGCTGCGGGATCAGTTGGCGGACGCGGCCATCGCGTTCGCCGGGATGTCGGGGGCGGCGGGCGAGATCCTGACGGGCATGGTCGACGATGTCGACCGGGCGCTGTCGGAGCGGCTGGAGATCTTCCCGGTCTGTCACCACTCACCCGCCTCCGGTCTGGCCATGGTGCGGCGGCTGCGCGAAAAGCAGCCGAGCGTCATCTACCTGGAACTGTGCGAAGACATGCGGCCGCTACTGGACGAACTGCGCAATTGCCGGTTGCCGGTCGCCTTGCAGGCCTTCGCCACCGATATCGAGGCTTTCCCGACGGAATGGGCACCGCTGTCGGTGGTCGCGCCGATCACCGAATCGTCGGCCGAATATCAGGCCATCGCCTACGCGCTCGATACGCCGGGCGTGGAACTGGTGCTGGTGGATCGGTCCACCGATCACGTCTTTCAGTGGGCTCCCGAAAAGGCGGAGTCGGAAACACCTGCCGACGACGAGCCGTCCGAGGACGAGGGCCTGCACGGCGGCGCGGTCGGCATCGAAATCGGTGATCTGCGACCGCGTTTCGCCGAACTGGAAGAACACCTGCTGCACCACGGCAAGGTCCGGCACTGGTCGGAATGGTGGGACCAGTACGTGGAGCAGCCCCTCGTGGACGCCGATTACGACACCTACCGCCAGGTCATGGTGATGATCGGCAGCCTGTTCCGGCGGCTGCGGCGCGGCAGCACCGTCGAGGACGAGGACCGCGAGCGGCACATGTGGACCCGCATGCGGGAACACTTGGCCGCCAACGACATCGATCCGGCACAGGTTTTGTACGTGTGCGGCGCGGCCCATGCGGCCAGCCCGGTCGAACAGTTCGGGCTGGAGTCGGACGCGGCGTTCGAGATCTCACCGCGCTCGGCCACCAAGTGGCACTACGGGCTGATCCCGTCCAGCCATTCCGCTATCGAGGCGCAGTTCGGGCTGGCGGGCGGCGCGGTGTCTATCGCGGCGGCCACCTGGGCGAAGGGATTGCGGCGCGGCAGATTGCAGTCGTTCCAGCTGGAGGGCCAGCAGGGGGCGAAGAAGCGCGCCAAGAAACTGCCGCTGCTCTCGATCTCGTCGGAAGCCGAAGTGGCGGACCAGCTTTCGGGCTTCCTGTCACGGCCGCCGGTACTGGATCCACTCGATGAGGCCGAACTCCTGGAATGGTCGGTGGATATCGTCCGCCTGGCCCGGCGCAACGGCTACCTGGCCAGCACCGCGGACGCAATCGCCATCTTCGAGACGTCGATCCTGTTGGCGGGCCTGCGCAATCGCGCCCGTCCAACGCCGTATGACTTCCAGGACGCGGCCGTCACCTGTATCGAAAAGGACAGGGTGCCGGGGCGGCGCGATGTGCGGCGGCTGTGCGAAATCCTGCTCGGCGGCGACCGCATCGGCCAGGTCGGATACGCGGCGCTGCCACCGCTGGCCCGCGATGCGCTCGACCGGCTGGCACCGCTGGGGCTGGATCTGTCCAAGCGGACACTGCAGCGCGCGCTCCTGGATCTGAAAGCGAGTCCGGAACTGCGGCCGTGCTCGGATCTGCTGTGGCTGCTGCGCAGGTTGCTGCCGCAGGACGCGCTGCGCCCCATTATGGGTTCGCGCGGACTGGGCGAGACCTCCATTCAGGAGAGCTGGGATATCGGGCTCGGCAAATATCAGCGGTCCCTGGTGGAGCTCGGCTACGAGGGTGTGTCGGTGGAGCAGGTGCTCGAGCAGCGCCTGCGTCGGGCGGTCACGGCACCGGACGCGACCACCGCCGTAGCGCTGGGCGCTGTCGAGGACGCGCTCGTGTACCTGCGATCGGTCCGGCTCGCCGACGAGCTCGGAAATCGCGCGGTGGAACTCCTCGCCGCCGAACGAACAGTGGACGACGCACCCGTCGTGCTGCGGCGAATCCGGGCGCTGCTCAACAACTTCCGCTCCACCGAGGACGGCTTGCCACCGTGGTGCGAACGGTTCGTGACGGCCGGGTACGCGCACTACTGCACCCTGCTGCCCGCCGCCTTCGCCGCCGAAGAGACCGGACCGCCGCAGGTGGCGGCCATGCTTGGCTTCCTGTTCGGGATGGAGAATCTGGCGCTGTCGCTGGGCTGCGATCACACCCAGCTGGAATTGGCGGTGCTGCAATCGCATCCGGAGGCGCCGGCCAAGGTGGCCCTGCTGTGGGCGGCGCGGTTCCAGCTCGGCCTGCTGACCATGGCCGAACTGCGCGAGCGGTGCGACGAGATGCTGGCCAATCCGCTGGTGCTGCCGACGGTTCCGCAGTACGTGAGCGGTTTCGTGCAGGCCATCGACCCCGCACCAGCGCTGAAACCCTTTGTGGTGGAGCTATTGTCGAAGGCCTTCGGCACGCTGCCGGACGCGGTGCTGCTGCCGTGGCTGCCGAAGCTCATCACCGCCCTGAAGGACCAGGCGGGCGACCTGATCCCGGGACTGGTCCGGGAAGCGGGCCGCACCTTCCCCGGCGCACTCCCCGCCGTGGACAACTTCGTGCCGCCATGGTCGGTCGAATTCACCACGGCCGCAATGCCGGTGGCGGCGGCACCGCGCGGGCCGGTCACCGAACTACTGGCCGCCCACCCGGCCGCCAGCGACGCGCTCGCCGCACTGCTCGGCGTCGAGGGCGGCTGGCAGGAGGCCGGACCTGCCGGAAACCGCGAAGTAACCGGTTTGCTCGACCGGTTCCCCGCAACCGCCGCCGCACTGGCGGTGCAGCTCGGCGTGTCAGCCACGCGGAGCTGACCGGGCCCGGTTCGTCCCCGAAATGGGCGGCCGGGCGGCCGCCGAACCGGCCCGGCCAGCCGCCGTTGGAGCATCACGACCATCGGCAATCCGACCGGCTCGCCGCCGACGGAGCCACACCGCCTGACCCGCCCTGCGAAGGAGACCACCGCGCCAACCACCGAGTACCGCAACGACACTCCGCCGTCTGGAGGCAGCGAAGCCGAGGTGCTGCGCGGCTTACTCGACTATCCGCGGGCAACGACGGCGAGGGCGCCCCCGAACCGCAGGTGTGAACGGCCGCGGTGCCGTCGGGACGAACCTGCTCGGCCTGCTCCTGCATCTCACCTTCGTCGAGCGCTCGGATGTCGGGTAACCAACTGGCGGGCGACCTTCCAGGCCGAACCGTGGCGGAGGTGGTCGACCGCTATCGCGACGCGGTCGAACGGATTGTCGGACGTATCAGCCTTCTTGCGCTGCCAGTCCGGCCGTCGTCAAGGTGAGGTGTCGAGTCAATATGTCGACTGCGCTGTCGGGGTCGCGGGCCAGCACTGCCTCCTCCAGTCGGCGATGCTCGTCGTTGCCGTCCCGGTCAGGGTTGCGATGGGTCGACCAGCGGCGGGCCAGCTCGCTCGCGATCCACATCCGGTCGAAGATCTCCAGCAGGACGAGGTTGCCGCATCCTTCCAGCAGAGTGCGGTGAAAGACTCGATGTGCCTCGGCCCATGTCTCGCTGTAATACTCGCCCTCTTCCGGAGTGAATGCCGGCGTGCGCGCCAAGCGGTGGTGGGCAGCTCGGACATCGCCCTCCCACTTGACGTCACCATTTTCGATCGACATGCGAAGCAGGACCGGCTCGATGGCCCGGCGGGCCTCGCCGATCTGCTGCCAGCGGTCGTCGGAGAACGCTGGGACCGCGAAGCCGCGATTGGTCAGCCGGTCGACCAGGCCCTCACCGACCAGGCGCACCAGCGCCTCACGCACCACGGCCAGGCTCACGCCGTGTTGCCTGGATAGATCCTGCGGCTTGAGCGCGTCACCGGGCGCGTACTCGCCGCGCATGATCGCGGTCCGCAAGTGTGCGTAGACCTGCTCGGAAAGCATCCGCTTCTCCGCCGGGGTCGGGGCGTGGACTGTCATAGTTCAAATATAGACGATTTGGCGAATCATCGATTATTTCTGATATCGTCGATGTTGCATGTTGGTACGGCTAGAAAGGCGCGACACGATGAGCGCAAACGATCCCTTCGCCCGCCTCCCCGAGGCGGCCTCTTTCACGGTCACCAGCACCACCGTGAGCAACGGTGCCGCCTGGCAACCCGAGCAGTGGTCCTCCGGCGCCCCCGGGGGCAAAGACGTTTCCCCACAGCTGAGTTGGAGTGGCGCTCCGGCAGGCACGAAGAGCTACGCCGTCACCGTGTACGACCCCGACGCCCCCACCGGCTCCGGCTTCTGGCATTGGGCTGTCGCCAACATCCCGGCCACCATCACGAGCTTGCCCGAGGGCGCCGGAGACGACGCCGGCATCGGGTTGCCGGCCGGCTCCTTCCAACTGCCGAACGACGCGCGCCTACCGCGATACATCGGTGCGGCACCGCCGGCAGGGCACGGCGAGCACCGCTATTTCGTCACCGTGCACGCTCTGGATGTGGACGACATCGGCATCGCCTCCGACTCCACACCGGCTCTGCTCGGGTTCACCATCGCCGGCCACATCCTGGGCCGAGCGACACTCGTCGCCACAGCGGAGACAATGTGAGTTCCGTTCGCGGGGCCGGTCCCACCGCCAACGCGGTTTCATCGTCATATGCGGCTTCCAGTGGCTGAGTCGATCCCCTGCGAAGTCGAGATCGTTCGCCACTCGCGCAACGACGGCGACGCCATCGTCCGCTGGGTCGAGGTCATCGTGAACGGCATACCGATGCCGACCACCGGCGAACCGCGCGTCGTGCACACACCCCTCGGCACGCACGTCGCGCTCGACCTGACCGCCACGTCGGTCAGCATCCGGAGCGAAGGCGGGAAATGAGACTGCAAGGAAAGGCAATGAGCGACAACGATATCGATCACATGGTCGATCGCACCGTGCTGATCACGGGCGCGACGGACGGGCTCGGTCGGGAACTCGCGGTGCGACTCGGGGCCGCCGGTGCCCGGTTGATTCTGCACGGCCGCAACGCCGATCGGGCCGCGGCGCTCGCAGCCGAGGTGACGGCCGCGAGCGGGCCCGCGCCGGAGATCATCCTGGCCGACCTGTCGCGGCTCGCGGAGGTGGACCGGCTGGCCGATGAGATCATCGCCCGCACTTCACGATTGGAGGTGCTGGTGAACAATGCCGGCACCGGCGGTCGGCAGCCGAACGGGAGACGTGAACTCAGCGCCGACGGCAACGAATATCTGTGGGCGGTCAACCATCTAGCCCCGTATCGGCTGACGCGGCGGCTGCTTCCACTGCTGAGGGCATCGGCTCCGGCGCGGGTGGTGAACGTGGCCTCCGCCGGGCAGCGGGAGATCGACTTCGACGATCCGAACCTCGAGCACGGCTACGACGCGTACACCGCGTACTGCCGCGCGAAACTGGCGATGATCATGGCGACCATCGAGTACGCCGAGGAACTCGACGGGACCGGCGTCACGGTGAACGCCTTGCACCCGGCCACACTCATGGCGACGACCATGGTGCTGGAATCTGGAGTCACGCCGATCAGCACGGTCGCCGAGGGCGCGGACGCCACTGTCCGGCTGATCTGCGATCCGGGCCTGGCGCAGACGACGGGCCGATACTTCAACGGCACCCGCCAGAGCCGTCCGCACGCGCAGGCCGACGATCCGAAGGCGCGCCGCCGCCTGCTCGAAATCAGTGACGCCGCAGTCGCTTCGGCGGTGGGCCGAGGTGGTGGGCCATGAGGTCGCGCGCAATCGACGCCGGTGAGATATCGCCCGAACTCGGCCCCGACGCCACTCTGGACGCCCTACTCGAAGCGCACGGACAGAGCCCACACCCCGGCCAGCGCCTGTATCCAATTGCAGGATGCCACAGTGCGTTAGAAGCTGCGGACCGCTTCGAGCGGGTCACTGAGTGTCGGCGCCCTGAAACGGAACTGACCGAAGTCCGGCCGCCGAGTACGCCGGTCACACCTGATCAATCCGTGTTGAACAGCTTCTCCACTCGCCTGGCGAACAGTACGTCACCCTTGACACGCAGCTTGCCCGAAAGCATCGCTTTCGTTCCCGAGGCCTGTCCGGACAGCAATCGCAGGAACAGCACATCGCCCAGCGTCAACGCCACTGTCGGTTTGATACCTGCCGTCGCCTTCGTCACGGTGCACTTACCGTTGCGAATCGTCACCAACCACTCGTCGGGAGTCTGGCCTACTCGCCACAGCACGGTGGCATCGACCCCGCGTGCCTCCTCGACACTCAATCGGTCCGGCATGCGCAGGAAAACGGTGTCGAGCATGGTGCTTCGCAATTGCGGATCAGCCAGCGCGGCGCGCAGCTGTTCATCGGAGGTGCTGGTAATGAGGTTCTTGAACTCACCCGGCGAGACCTGCTCGGGGTCGATCTTGGTGATGTCGTCCATCGGATTCCCTCCATCGGCCGCTGAATGGCTGCGGCGCGGTCGTTTGTCACGGGTGTGCATGGCCGTTGTCATGTGGAGTCAACTGCGCGGATCGGCGACATGGACGGGGCGGTTGACGTCGCTGACCATCACATCGAGCACGGATTGCGATGCGAGGTCCCCCTGACCGATCACCAGCCGCGTGGCGACCGGCTCGTGTCGGCCACCGACCTTGAACCACACCGTCAACTTGCCGTCCGTGGTGACGCTCGGTACCACCTGCGCGATGTCGTGGGCCGCGACGAGTCCGGTGACACGGAACGCATCGACGTTGCCAACGATCTCCCTGGCCTCGGTCTGCACCGAAGACATCGATGACAGCAGGTTCGCGACTCCACGGTGCGGGTCGATCAGCGCGGTGGGCAACGGATTGGCCGACCCGTTCTGCTGTGGCGCCGGCGCGAATCGCCCGGAGGCGTCACGGGTATAGATGGTCGAGTCGATCTCGACGAAATCGAGGCGAGCATCACCGAATGCCGACGGCACCACGAGCTGTCCTTTTGCTCGCGCGTCACCGTCGCGGACCACGTCGGCCGACATGGCCCGCACACTCACTCCGCTCAGGGGCGCGCCGCTGAGTTGCAAGGTGACGTGCGCGCTCGTCGTCGCACGCGCTGCCGCGGCGGCGTTGCGCAGCAACTGGGCGGGCCGTGGCAGACCGCCATCCGCGGTGCACGCGGTGCCCCCGATCAGCAACAGCAGGGCTAGGGTGATGCCGATTACGGCGCGTCGACCGATCATCGGATCAGGTGGGCGGAGTTCGTTCGGCGCACCTTGCCCGACGGGGTCTTCGGTATCGAACCCGGACTGACAACGGCAACCGAGCGCGGTGTCGCCCCCACGCTGTCGCGGACGACGCGAGTCACCTCCCGTTGGATGCGTGCGACGTGCTCGTCGTCGTTCCAGTCGGCGGACTCGACGGCGACCGCGAAACCTTCGCGGATTTCCCCGGGTTCGAGTCGCACGGCGACAGTGTTGCCGCGTCGGACACCCGCCACCGTAGCGGCGGCGCGCTCGATATCGGTGGGGAAGATATTGCGGCCCCCGACGATGATGGTGTCCTTCTTGCGCCCACAGACGACGATCTCCCCCGATTCGGTGAGGTAGCCGAGATCGCCGGTCGGCAACCATCCGTCGTCGTTTCGTGCTGAGCTGTAACCGTTTTCGGTAAAGTAGCCATCGGTGACCGCGGCACCGGAGATGAAGATCTCGCCGACCGTGCGCGGCCCGACGGATGCGCCGGTGTCGTCGAGCACTCGTGCCTCGACACCGGGCAACGGCGTCCCGAGCGTCACGAACATCCGGGTGGCCGCATCGTCGGTCGGCTGCGCGTAACCCGTCGTCTCGATGGCGTCCGGTCGCACCGCGTCGGTTCGTACGCCGAGTCCGACCGGACTGAACGACACCGCGAGCGTGGCCTCGGCCATACCGTAAGCGGGCACCACCGCACCGGGGGACAGGCCGAAACGCGCTCCGGCCTCGATGAATCGCGCGACCGCGGTCGCATCGATCGGTTCGGCACCGTTCAACGCGAACCTCATACTCGACAGGTCGAAGGCCCCGTCCGGAGCCAACTCCATCCGCCGCGCCGCGATCTCGTAGGCGAAGTTCGGCGCGGCGGTCATCGTGCCGCGATATCGAGTGATGAGATCCATCCACACCAGCGGTGCACGCAGGAAATGCGTCGGACTCACGCACACAACCTCGACCCCGAACTGCACCGGCGTCGCCACGAAGCCGACCATGCCCATGTCGTGGAACAGCGGAAGCCAGCTCACACCGACCTCGCCGGCCGGATCCATATCGGCGCCCCGCGCGATGGCGTGGCCGCTGGCGTACAGGTTGGCGTGGGTGATGGCGACGGCTTTCGGGGTACCGGTGGACCCCGAGGTCAGCTGAAGCAGCGCCAGGGTGTCATCCGGAACATCGGCGGGCTCCAACGGTGTCGACGCGCCGAGCCGCGCGATCGACAAACTCGGCACATCGTGCTCGGCGAGGATGGCTGCCGCGCTGTCGAAAGGGGTTCCGATCAACACCAGTTTGGCGTCGATGACATCGAGGGATCTGACGGTGTCACGCGCCCAGACGGTGAGATCGGTTCGGTGCGTCGGTTGATGCAGCATGGTGGCCGAGGCTCCGAGCAACCAGCAGGCCAGCACCGATACCACGACATCCTCGGGTTCACCGGCGAGGATGGCGACCCGCGAACCCATGGACGCACCTTGGTCGGTCAGCGACTGCGCGGCACATCGACTGTGCCGCAACAACTCCGCCCACGTCTTGCGGCGCAGCGCATCGGGCTCGCCGCAGGAGAAGCCCCGGTCGGAGGTGCTGTTGGACAGTACGTCATCGATAAAGCGCGACATCTAAGCTCCTCGTGGTTGATCGACCGCGTGCAATAGCGTCGGTGGCGCGAGGCACTCACGTAACCGGCGTCGCCATTGCTCATAACCGGGCTCGCCGGTAGTGAACGATTGGGTGCTCGCCTCGTCGACAACCGCGACGACCGCATCGACATCGCGATCACAAAGAACTCGCGCCGCCGATACCGAGCATTCCGGTATGTACCCGGCATGCGCCCTGGCCTTGATCGCGAACGCGGCCCCCTGCGCCATGTCCGCGGCCGCGAGCCCGGCGCGTCGCTGCGCCGTGCGCACATCGGACTCCGTGACGCCGCCGAGATAGGCGATGGCGGCGCCGATGCCGCTCCACAGGTCGGCTCTACGGTGTGGATCCATGCGGTCGATCTGGTCGGCGATCGCCGCCAGGTCCGCGTCGTTGACGAAGTACAACGCTCGTCCGACGCCCTGATCGACTGCGCGCAGGAAGTAGGAACCATCCCCCTCCCATGGGTACGGCTTGGGCCGCCACTGCTTGTCGATCCATCGCCGCGTCCGGAAAAACGCTCCGTCGAAACCGAATCCGTCGGCCGCCAGCCACGTCAGCTGCGACAACACCGCATCGTCGCCGAGGTTCGGCGTGCACCGTCGCCACAGGAACCTCGGCAGGCGCGGCATCAGCAGCCCATAGCCGACATAAGCCATATAGGCGTGTGGGGCACCCGGCCCCTCGACGAATCGCCGGGCCAGATGTCGCCGCCGTAGGCCGATGAGATCGCGGGTGACGAGCGCGGTCACCGCCCCTTCGTAAGCCAGGCTGCGATAGAACGGGTCGGTGCGATCGAGAGCCGCGGCGAGGTCATCGATGTCGGCGATGTCGGCGCCCATCTCGAACCCCCGGATCACCTCTACGCCAACCTGTTCGAGCGTGCTGGTTATCGGCGCCGAGGTCGGGAAGCCGCGGCGTGTGAACAGCGCGTCGGCTCGGCTGGGCACGGGCAGTATTCGGCGAAGAACGCGAAGTGCTGTCACGTGGAAGCTCCTGCTGCGATCGGGTGATGATTACGAACTGCGGCGGCGTAGCGTTACCGCGCCGGTGAGCAAGGAGGCTGCGGCGAACGCAGCCACGACAGCCAGATCGATCCACATGGTGGTGGTCGGGTGTGGGTACGTGCCGATTTCGGTGAGCCCCTGTGCGGCATAACGCAACGGCACCACGTTGCTCAGCCCCTGCAAGAAGCCGCTCATCTGCTCCCGTGGCCACACGAGACCGCAGAGCAGCAACTGCGGGATCACCAACGCGGGCATGAACTGCATTGCCTGGAACTCCGATTGCGCGAACGCACTGGTCAGCAGGCCGGTCGAGGAGCCGAGCACGGCCGTCGCGATGACGATCAGCAGCACTGCCGCGATGGATCCCTGCGATTCGAGCCCCAGGAACTGGTAGGCGACCGTGGCCGCGACCGCCGCCTGCACCACGGCGACCAGGGCGAAGGCCAATCCGTAGCCGAGCAGTAGGTCCATCTTCGACAGCGGCGTGCTCATGAGTCGTTCCAACGTGCCCGTGGTGCGTTCGCGCAGCATGGCGACGCTGGTGACCATGAACATCGACACGTACGGGAAGATGCCGAGCAGCATCAATCCCAATTGGTCGAAGATGTCGGGGCGACCGTTGAAGACGAAGCGCAGCAAGGTGAGCAGCACGCTCGGCACCACGAGCAATAGCCCCACCGTGCGACGGTCGTGGCGAATCTGGGTGAGCACACGCGCGGTGGTGTGCAACAGCATGTGGGCATTCACAACGAAACCTCCGGCCGGGTCTCTTCGGAAACCTGATGAATCGCAACGTGATTCACGGCGGTGGTGGATCGTGCTCCGTCGCCGGACTCGATCAGCCGCAGGAAAGCGCCCTCCAACGTGTCGGCGCCGGTTCGCCGCAGCAAGCCGACCGGGTCGGAATCGGCGAGCACGCTGCCCTCCCGCATGAGCAGCAGCCGATCACAGCGTTCGGCCTCGTCCATCACGTGGCTGGACACCAACAGCGTCGTGCCGCCCGCGGCCAGGCTGTGAAAGGAGGCCCACAGGTCACGTCGCAGCACCGGGTCGAGGCCGACGGTGGGCTCGTCGAGCACCAGCAGCTTGGGCGCGGCGATCAGCGCGCACGCCAGCGACACCCGTGCACGCTGTCCGCCGGAAAGCTTGGCGGCCAGCGTGTCCCGGTAGGTGAGCAGACCGACGTCCCCGATGGCCCGATCCACCGACTCGGCCTTCGCCCCGTACATCACCCCGAAGTAGCGAACGTTCTGCCGAACGGTCAGATCGTCGTAGATCGACGGCGACTGGGTCACGTAGCCGACCTCACGGCGCAGCCGCCGATGCCCGGCCGGCTGACCGAGCACGGTGATCGTGCCCGAGGAGAACTTCTGCACGCCGACGACGGTGCGCATCAGTGTGGTCTTGCCGCAGCCGCTAGGCCCGAGCAAGCCCGTCACCGAGCCTTGGCCGACGGTGAACGAGATGTCGTCGAGGATCGTTTTCCGCTTCCGTCGCACAGTCACCGACCGGACGTCGATCGCACGCGACGACGAGTCGGCAGCCGATGAATTCATCGGGCCGATCACCTCACTTTCGGACAGAGGAAGGATGTGACACTGTGCGGGACGGTCGGGTCGGGTCAGGTGATCCGGTAGAAGCGGTACTGCAGACCGAAGCCCTCGGTGAATCGGCCCTCACCGACGAAAAGCGTCTGGTTGACCCATTCGTAGTCGGGATCACCGCTCTCCAGGCGCGGTAGCACTCGGAAGTATTGGTCCTCGAATGCGGTGGGTACCCCGTCCGCGAACGCTGTCTGCACGGCGTCGGTCATCTCGATCAGCCCACCGAAATGCGCGTAGATGATCGCACCGTCGTCGGTCTCGAACTGCACGCGCACATCGGCGCGCGCCCACTGATCGGTGCCGATCAGCACCCAGTCGCCACCGCCGGGCAGCACCCGCCCCTTGATGCGCTCACCCTCCAGCTTTCCCTCACCGACCTCGATGAACATGCGAATTCCGTGCGGGGTGTTGCCCACCATGCGAGGAGGATGCAGTGACGCGGTGACTTCACCTTCGAACTTCAATTCCATGGACTACTCCTGTGTGCGGTAAGGGTCGTTACGGCGCAGGACCAATGACGAGTTGTGGCCGCCGAATGCGAAGGAATTCGTCAGCACGGCAGCGACATCGGACTCGGTCGATGCCGAGACGAACGACGCGCCCATGCAGTCCTGCGCCACCTGGTCCAGATTGACCGACGGCGGGATCATCGAGGTCTTGACGGCCAGGGCGGCGATGGCGGCCTCCAATGCGCCGCCCGCGCCGAGGAGGTGACCGGTCATGGATTTGGTAGAAGCCACAACGGTTTTCGCGAGATCAGCACCGAAAACACTACGCAGCGCGGCCATTTCCGCGCGGTCGTTGAGTATCGTGCCCGTGCCGTGTGCGTTGATGTAGTCCACATCGGTTGTCGCGATGCCCGCATCACGCAGCGCGATGCGAATCGCCTGGGCGGCACTGGAACCATCGGCCCTCGGTGCGGTCAGATGGTGGCTGTCATTCGTTTGCCCGTAGCCCGCGATCTCGGCGTATATGGTCGCTCCCCGGGCGAGAGCACGATCCATATCCTCGAGAATCAGCACCGCCGCGCCCTCGCCCAACACGAATCCGTCGCGGTCGGCGTCGAACGGGCGCGCGGCCTGCTCGGGACTGTCGTTGCGCCGCGACAATGCACGCATGCTGGCGAAACCGGCCATGACAACGGGATTGACACAGGCTTCGGATCCGCCGACAACGCACGCGTCGGCGTATCCGTCCCTGATCATCCGCATGCCCTGGCCGACGGCGTCGGCCGAGGACGCGCACGCGCTGCTCGGCGAGTAGCTCGGCCCGGCGAAATCGTGGCGTTGGGCCACCACCGAGGCGGCGACATTGGACATCGAAACGGGGATGAAGGTCGGGGGGATCCGTTCACCGTCCGGGTCGTTGCCGACCGTGGCGCGAATCGTGTCGGCCCCGCCGAGTGCGCTGGCGATGATGACCGCGACATCGGACGGATCGGCGCTGAGCTCACCGGCGTCTTTGAGTGCCAGGTCGGAGGCTGCCATCGCGAGCTGACAGAAACGATCGAACCGGATGGCATCCCTGCGCTCCATCCAGTCCGTCGCCGCGAAATCATCGACCGTCGCGGCGATCCGAACCCGTTTATTCGAGACATCGAACGTAGTGACGGGACCGACGCCCGAACGACCTTCGAGCAGTTTGTCCCACAGCACGCCGGGATAGTTTCCCACTGGCGACACCACGCCGATCCCGGTGATGGCGACCCTGCGCCGCGCGCTCACCGCGCGCGGCAGGCTCGGCGCGCTCATGACGATGTCGCATTCGGTTCGAGATCGAACAGGCGCTCCATCTTCATGGCGAGCTGCACGTTGCCCGCGACCCGCAGATCACCCCGCGACATCAATTCGACACCGCGCGTCGCACCGCAGGCCAGCGCGACGAATGCCGAGGCGGGCGCGGTAAGTGTCGCCGCCGGTTGCGCGGCGAAGGCGCCCTTTTCGCCGACCGTGCAGCTGTCGGGGGCCAGCTCGACGTCACGTTCGAGTTTGCCGTGCGAGCGCCGGGTCACGGCCCAGCGGATCACCGCGCGCTCGGGCAGACCGCCGCGATAGAACGTCGGCATCAAATCGAATGCCGCGACCAAACCCGCTGTGCCGGTGTCGGTTTCGAGATGGTCCGCGAGCCGCTGCGCGGAGATGCTCTCGATCGCGTGCTTGACCCGACCCCGGTCATTGCTGAGCAGATCCGCCGCGAGCTGCGGATCGACGCCGGAGGTGTCGTCATGGGAAGTGTCGGTCATGAGGTCACCGCTTTCTCGCCGAGTATCGAGTTGAGGTATCGGGCCAATTCGCCGTGCGGATCCGCACCGGGCAATATCGCGCCGATGTGGCCGTCGGGACGCACGACGACCGCCGCCGCGTCGGACAAACCGAAGATCTCGATGGCGTCGTCGCGGAAATCGTGTAAGGCGTCCGGGCGCGGTACCGGGGACACCGGCCACACCCGCAGCGGTATGTCGCCGAGCACCGAGGCCCACGCACCGAACGAGTCCTGCCATTCGGGCGCGCCTTCGACCGAAGTCAGCAGCGCGAAGGCCCCGTTGGTCAGATCGGCGACGGCCGTGCGCCTGCCATCCTCTTCCAGCCACACATGCGGTGCGACGGCACCGACTATCACTCTTGGGTGATAGTCGACCACGTCCGCGACAACCGGCTGCGGGTGGTCTTCGTCGGTGGAGTAGACGAATCCCCTTGCCTGACCATAGAAGTCGAAATGCGGCCGTTGTCGTTCGATACCGTCGGCCAGTGCGGCGGCATCGCTGATCTCGGGCACCGATCCGTTTCCGAATCCGATCAGCGACCGTGCCGATGCGAAGAACTCGTCCATGGCCACGGCGTTGTGCACGCTGCGTTCGGCATTGAAATCCGCGACGGGTCGCCGCTCGGGTTCATAGGTGTTCAGCAGCCGTGGACTCGACCAACCACGCAGCACACCGTGCAGCTTCCACGCGAGGTTGTGCACGTCCTGGATGCCGGTATTCATGCCGAAGCCACCGGTCGGTGGGAAGCTGTGCGCCGCGTCGCCGGCCACGAACACCCGTTGGTGGACATCACTCCACCGGTCGACGCTTGTCGTACCCATTGCCCACGTCCGGACCGACTCGATCGTGATGTCGATGTCGGCCGCACCGATGGCCGTGCGGACCAAGCGCTCGCATTCGCTCTTGTCGGGCATCGCCGATGGGGCGATGTCGATGCCGGTCAGCTCGAGCAGCCAGGTACCGAGCCGCGGCGAGACGGTGATGAGCACGCCCTGTATGTCATCGTTGATGACCCAGTACAGGGCGCTCTCCTTGCCCGCGACGACCGAACCGAGATCGGCGGTGAAATGGATGTCCAACATCGTTCCGAGCGGTGCGCTGGCCTGGACCGTGATGCCTACGCGCGCACGCAACCGACCGTGTATTCCCTCGGCGAGAATCACATAGGAAGCGCGTAGTGCCGAACCGTCCGCTCGTACCGCGCCGACCCCCTCGGGGTCGGCGATCAGATCGGTGATCTCCACACCCGACTCGACGCTGACCGAGGGGTAGTCCGATAACTCGCGCAGCAAGAGCGTCTGCAACTCGTTCTGCGGACAGATCAGCGGCAGCACCGGACTCGCCGACACCGTCCGCATGAGTTTCTCGGCGTCTGCCACCATGTCGATCTCGCCGAGCTCGGCACCGACCAGACTGGAGTGGAAACTGACCCGAGTGGACGCCTCCAGACTGGTGCCGACCTCCTGCGCCGGACCGAGCAATTCGAGGTCTCGCAGTATCTCCGCGGTACGAACATTGACCATCGTGGCCCGCGGATGCGTGGACGCACTCGATCGGCTCTCCACCAGGTGAGTGCGAATTCCATTGCGGCCCAATAGATGTGCGGCGACCAGACCGGTCGGACCAGCACCGACGATCAACACTTCGCAATTGTCGACGGACATGGTCACACCTCGTGTCCGCGCCGGGCCGGCACAGCGTCGGCGACCGCGAACAGCGTGCGGTCGAGATAGCTCGTGATGGCGGCGTCCACGCGCCGATGGAAGACGATGCGCAGCACCGTGGCCACCGGCAGGCCGAGGGCGATCCCCGCACCCAATGCACCGACGAAGGCCGCCAGTGCGGTTTTCTCGCCGAGGCCACCCGGTTCGGTGTAGCGCCGGATCAGTCGTGACGCGAACCGAAAAGCCATGCCCGCCAGCAGATCCGGACCGATCACCGCGGCATTCTCGCGGGCCGATCCGGCCTGCGCCAACACCTCGGGCAGCACCGCGGTGATCTGCTCCCCCGAGCCCGCACCGGCCTCGACCAATTGTCGCGCGAGCCTGCGCAGCCGTTGATGCTCGGCATCGGGCACACCAGCGGCACGTAGACCGAACGATGCCTCCCGCCGCCCCAACAACAGCCACCGCAGCGTGGTGAATAGTGATACGAGCTGATTGGCGGTATCCGTCACCGCGATCACGCCGACCGGAAGAGCGCCCGCGGCGATCAGCATGCTGCGCATACTCACCGCCGCTGACACCCACATATTGCGGCAGGCGATGAACTGCACCACCGGCAGACCGGTCACCCGCTCGGGGTAGTGCCGCACCAACGATCGCATCGGGATCGATGGGTTCAAATACCACACCTGGTGCGCGACCAGCACCAAGTCCACGTCATCGCCGATTTGTCGACTGCCGTCTCCGACGGAGATGTCCACGGTCGACTCGGCATCGGCGGCCTGCGCGAACACACCGAAGAAGCGACCGAGTGACCACGGAAACGGAAAGTCACCGGAGGTGGTGACTTCGATCCACCGGACCTCACAGCCTGCGGCAACGAGCGGCTCGAGAAAATGTTCGAGACACTCTCGCAGTTGCCCGGTCTGCGAGTACCAGTACACCGCGATCACAGCGGGTTCGGCGCCGACCTCCCGCACGGGTAGATCCGCTGGCGCGGTACTCATGCGCTCGTGCCGCCGTCCACTGCCGTGAGGTGCATGTACGAAATCGCGAAACGGCCCGATTCCGGGACCATGCAGAGCATGGTGTCTCCCGGCGTGACGAGCTCTTCGCGCAGCATCTCGTCCAGGATCACGAAAATGCTTGCGCTACCGATATTCCCGACGCGGGTAAGGTTGCTGTACCACACTTCCGGTCCCGGCCGCGGCACATCGCGCCGCGACAATTCGCCCAGCACCATCGACTTCATGCGCTCGCTCGAATAGTGCGCCGGAAGCCATTTCAGGGTAGTCGGGTCGAATTTGCCCGCGTCGAGGAGCCGCTCGTACTCGTCGATGCCGACCTTGACCAGATGCGGCAGCAGCGAGAGACGTTGTCGGGCAACGAGAGTGCCCGCTACCGCGGCCTCGGTGGCGTCGGCGTAGTCCATCCAGGTCTTCTCGGCATCATTGGACTCGCTGCCGAAATACATACATGCCTGCTCGGTATTGGCATACGAGGTCAGCGAAATCCAGTCGATGCGCAGGCTCACCCCGTTCGACCTCGGCTTGTCCTGGACAACCGCCGCTCCCGCGCCGTCGGAGAGCATATACCGCAGAAACGCGGTCTCCATGGGCAGCGAACCATCCTCGGTCCGGCTCTCGAGTGCCTTATATCGGCTGCTCTTGAAGCCACGGGAGGCGAACTCGCTGGCGACCGCGACGGCGGCCGACTTCTCGCCGATCGCGACCTGCAGGTAGGCGTTCTTCAGCGCCATCATTCCCGAGCTGCAGATGCCGTGCGCGGTGACGATCTCGAAGGGCGGATAGGCGAGGCGGCCGTGGACCATGCTCGCGTGACCAGGCCCCATCAGGTCCGGCAATGTCGTGGCGGCGGCGAGTAACTGCAGATCCTCGGCAGCGATCTCCGATCGTTCGACGGCGTCCTCCACCGCCCGAGCGGCCAGTTCCGTATTCGAGAACACGGTTTGCTGTTCCCGATCCAGGGCGTAATAGCGCGTCTTGATGCCACTATTCGCGAGAATCGTGTCCCGAAGGCCCGAACTCGCGTTCCCCGCTTTGCCGATGAAGTCTTCGATTTCGTCGTTTGTTACCGGATCGCCTGGTAGAAATCGGCCAGTGCTGGTGATATATGCGGTCACCGGAAACTCCAATGCTGTTGAATGTGTCGCTCGGTCCGTTATAGGGACTTCGCGCTGGAATCCTCCGAGCGTGACCGCACGGCATCGACGAGTTCTCCGAACGTCTTGATGCTGGCGATGCGCTCGTCATTCAGCGCAATCGTGTATTTGCGTTCCAGGATCTCGGCAATGCCGAGCAGCCCAAGCGAATCCAGGCCCACTTCCTCGAATGTCGCTGAGGGGTCTACCTTGTCGACCTCGATGCTGTAGTGATTTTCCAGGTAGTCGGCGATATCGCCGTACACGTCCGTTTCGAGGCTCATCTGGATCTCCCCTTGTGCAGAACGGCCCCATCGGGCCGGTTGATTACAATGCACGTAGCGACAGCAATGTCGAACGCGGCGACAGCAATGTCGCGCTCTAGTCGACTTTCTTCGGGCGCAGCACTTTCCCGCCGCATGGTCACCGCATATACACCCAAAAGCGCTTCAAGATCCCCACCACCGGGCCCGCCCGGCGTTGCGCAAGTCGACTTGCGTACGACCATAATCGGGTCCGCCCGACTGCGCAAGACGAGTTTCTGTAACTATGGACATCTATAGTCAGAGTCCGCGTAGATGCATGCCGTCGGGAGCGAAACCTGCTGGTAGCGAAGCGGATCCGCCGAGGGGCACATGGCGCCGCGCATCCCTCCGCCTGCGGCGCGCCCGGATACGGCCCCCGCGAGGTGCTTGCCGAGAGCACGCCGGTCGACGACTCCCGAGTGCCATCCGGTGCCGAGTACCAGTCGACCGGGCGATGGCGCAGAGCATCGGACGCACCATGACGAACTCAGCGACTACTTCCGCCACTGCGCGCGGATCGAGTTGCCCCGCACTCGAATTCGAGACCGTGTTTTATCCGAACCGGTCCGGCCCGATGTGCGGTCGGCTCCGGCCCATTGTCTGCAATCTCGATGGAATGCCTGTGGCGGGAACAATGCGCTAGCGCCGTTATACTGCGAAAATGCCTGACAATTTCAGCGTGCCCCAGGTCACCGACATACCGGACATCGTTACTTCCGTGCGCAACGCGGTGCTATCGGAAATCATGAACGGTACCCCTGTACACGCTGTGTCCGTTGCGGCTGTCGCACGACTGGCCGGCATACACGAGACATCGGTATACCGACGGTGGAAGACCCGCGAACGCATGATCCTCGACGCGCTGACGACACGAAGCGAGGCGTCGCTGGTCGTACCCGACCACGGTTCGCTGCGCGAAGATCTGACCGATCTCATGAAACAGGCGTGTGCTTACCTCGGCAGCCCGGTCGGACGTTCGCTTTTGCAAATGAGTGTCGCCGCGGGGGACAACCCCGCGACGAGCGAGGCGCGACGGCTGTATTTCGAAACCCGGCTTCGGGCGATGGAGCCCGTCGTCGAGCGCGCGATCACCCGCGGCGAGGTGCACTCCGGAATTGCCGCCATTGATGTGCTCGAGCCATTATTCGCCACGATCCAGATGCGGGTGATCCTGACGGGTCAGCCGATAACGCCGGATCTTCCCGAAAAGCTGGTCAGCGTCGTGGTGGACGGAGTCCTTTCCGCCAGTTAGCCATGCGGCAGCCGCCGCTGCTGTCCGTCGCGAAAAACCGCTCCCGACCGTGACCTCGACGGGTCGAGCACGAGGGACTCGGTCGCACCCGCCGGGTAGCTCTGCTGTCTCATCGGAGGCCGAGCGCTGCCGAACATCCTGCCCACGGGCCCCAGCCCTGAGCGGCGAGTACCTGCTCGGCGACGGCAATCTGCTGTTCACGGGTGGCTTTGTCGGCAGTCTGCGCATACGCGGCACCGCCATATGCGGCCCATGTGCCCGGCGAGAACTGCAGACCGCCCTGAAACCCGTTGCCAGTGTTGATACCCCAATTACCACCCGACTCACAGGCGGCGAGGCTGTCCCATTCCTGATCGGTAGCGGCGGACGCTTGGCCGATGTATGCCATTCCAGCCCCGCCGATAATTGCACTGGTGGCGACGATCTTTTTGAGTGGGGTGCCCAAAACGCTCATATCGCAGTTCCTTTCGAGTCAGCAAACCTATACAGGTGTCCAAGCATGAAAGGTGATCACTGGATCTTCGAGCCGGTACGAGTGTGTGCGCACCGCGGCGAGCGCGTGCGAAAGTCCTCGGTATCGTGTCCACATCGAAATATAAACGCATGCGATGCGTGAACTCATGGGCAGCCGAAGGTTGATCGAAAAGCCGCGACCACCGACCAGCTGAATGACGGTGTGCGCGCGGTGATGCCGATCACAGCCCATGCAACACGGTGGCGTGTGATCAGCTCGCATGGGCCATGAAATTCCACCAGTGACAATAGGCCGAACAACAAGTTCCGAAACCTGATATAGGCCATGAAATCCCTTCAGCCGCAGAGGGTTGGCGAAGAATCGGAAATTGGCAGGGGTGTGACGATTGCCTACGGTCCAATCGTCTATTCGTCACCGATGCAAGTCCGTTGGTGATGCGCTCGGTGCCCAGTTCTTCGTGCCCGGCCACTCCGTCGCGAATCTGCTCGCCGGGCACCCACCCGCGGCGCCGTGGCAGTGGACCGACGACACCGAGATGGCCTGTTCGGTGTGCTCGGAAACCCGTTGGCGCGGGGTATCGACCGCGACGCGATAGCGGGCGCCTTCGCCGATCGCTGCGAACCGTATCGTGGCTATCGCGGCGGCACAGTCGTTGTGCTGCACCAGATTCGCGACCAACGCCCCTGGAACGAAGCGGCCGCGGCTGCTTTCAGCGGGCACGGATCATAGGGAAACGGAGCCGCGATGCGGGTCGCCCCACTCGGGGCGTACTTCGCTGAAAACCTGCGCCGAGCCGCCACGCAAGCCGCGCGCTGCGCCGAGGTCACCCATCGGCACCCGCAGGCCATCGTGGGTGCCACGGCGGTCGCCGCCGCCGCGAGCCACACCGCGACCACAAGTGGAAACCGCTGTGTACCAAGCGAATTACTGCACGTGGTAGAGCCGTATCTGGTTGACGGGCGCTCCCATGTGCTACGCGACCTTGGTGTAGGTCAGGTCGAAGTCCGTCTTCCAGGTCTTTCGGTCCTCGGCCAGCTCCCAGCGCCCCAGAATCGTGCTCCCATCCTCGGAGAATCTGCCGGTGAACCGCTGGGCGAAGGGATCGCCGTCACGCCGCAGCGTCCAGATGCCCTCGGTCAGGGTCATCTCGTAGATGCGCTGTACATCGCGGTCGTCAGTGTAGAGCTGATAGAAGGTGTCACTCATGCCATCGCAACCGATGACTGCGACACCGTCGGGAGCCTCGGGCAGGTCGATATGCCAGCGCTGAACCAGCAGCGGTGTGCCCGTGAGCCATTCGAAGGTGACGCGGCCCGTGCCAGGCCACGGTGGGCCGCCGGCAGGTCCGGCCACCATCGTCCATTCCCCGACAAAGACCTCCAGGCGCTTGCGTGCCGATTCGTCGGCGGACTCGTTCATCGCGCTCTCCTCTCCGTTGGATCACTGATATCGACGACGCGGGGCGACCGATTTCATCGGCGATCGGCCGGCTCGCCGGGGAGCAGATCCGCCACCATCGACAAGCAGTCCCGGACGTCGAATCCAGTCACACCGATGCCATGGCGGAGGTCCACCCGGAAGACCGATTCGTGCACCTACCACTCGATAATCGGCTCCCGCGAACACGCGGTAGCCCATTACATGACGTAGGAGCAACTCGCGTCGCTAGCGTGCGACCGCAGGTGAGCGTGCTGGCCGCTGGTGCGGTCGGCGCTCCTCGCTCGGAGACCAACTCGGCTACCGCGCGGCCTTCGGTGCTCGATTGTGTAATGAACCATCGCCCAGGCGTTTCGAGCTCGTCGGCAGTCATCTCGTCGCGAGGAACCACGTCCGGGGACCCCAGTCGCCAGCTGGCCCGCGACCTGTGAGTTCGTGCTGAAAGTTGGGATCGGTAGGTGGCGCGCGCGGCGTCTACTTACCCCATGACATCTTCTCAACCTCCCACGAACCAACCACAGCCCGCCGGCTTGGACAAAAAGACCAGCGCCATCCTGTCCTACGCACTGGGATGGCTCACCGGAATCATCTTCCTATTCGTGGGAAAGAACGATCCCGATGTGAAATTCCATGCCTCGCAATCGATCGTCTTCTTCGGAGCGGTCTCGGTGCTCAATATTGTTCTGAGCATCCTCGGCTCGCTCCTGGGAGTCCTGGGGATCATCTTCAGCCTCGCCGGACTCGCGGTCGCGGTCTTCGCGGTCGTCGTCTGGATCATGGCCATGCTCCAGACGAACAACACCAGCGGTGTCCGGGCAGAGCTTCCCATCGTCGGAAAATTCACTGCCCCCTATGCCGATCAGTTGGCCAACTCGATCAAATAGCGGCATATTCGAAGTCCCCAGCTGGATTTCGTCATCGAGGATGCTGTCGGCACCCCTCCATGGCGGCCAGATGCAACAGTCCGAAGATCAACGGCCCGAGGTTGCTCGGGCCGTTGGCGTCCGCGCAGAACGTGCGGAACGTGCGGAACTGCCGACTACTGCATGTCAATTGGTTACCCGAAATGGGTTGGCTGGCAACGTTTCCCGATGTGCATTTCTGTCGATCGGCGAAGCGGTAGGGTCGGATTCGGCTGAAACTCGGCACGGCGCGCGCCAACAGCCCGAGCATCCGGCCCGGCCATCACCAATACTCCGTCGGGGTGCTGCCCGAACATGGCATGCCCAGCCGGACCTTTATCGAACAAACGTTCGAGAATGCGGTAGGCTAGTTCGGGTGAACACACATTCGACTGCATTGGCACCGGATGCTCCGGCACGAGGATGGTCGGAACTGGCCGATGTCGACTTGCTGCGTACCCTCGTCGAAACCGAACGCCGCCGGCGTCGATTGGGTGCGGCCATGGTCGCGGCCGTCGCCGAGGCCGAGCGTCGCGGTCTCGCCGCCGACACCGGCTACCGGGACACAGCGGAGCTATTGAGTGATCTGCTGCGGATCAGCGCCTCCGAGGCGCGTCGGCGAATCGAATACGCCGCTCCGCGGGTCCGCTCACGTGCCAGAAAGGCGTGGCGGGCGGTGGCGGTGGCAGGTTGAGGCCGAGCCTGGGTGCGGGTGGATCTGAAGGTGTTTCGGGCCCGATTCGCTGAACCCGGTTCAGCTGGGGTGGAGGCGGCCGGTCGCCATAGCCGATGAGGTAGCGGTTTCTGTTCGAGCTCGAGGCGCGGCTCGAACTGTCGCGGCCAAAGGTCAACGCGGCGAGATCATCTCAGCCATGTGCACGCACTGACATGCCGATTACGGGACGATCGCGGCAGCCCTGCTGCGTATTGGTGAACTCGCGCGTTTCACTTCCGTGGTCAATGATGTGTCATGTGGATTTGGATCGGATCAGCACCCGCACCGCCGAACTCGCAGCGAAACTCGAGATACAGCCGCCGCGGATCGAGACAGGCACCGTGCCCCGGTCGTGCACGGCCGGCCTTTACGCGCGGATACGAAAGCAGCCGGTCCTCGTGGTCGGGTCTGCCTTCGAAAGACTCACCGTCGCCGAACAGGACGGTGCGCTCGCTGAGCACCTCGTCGCCCTGGATCTGCTCCGAGCCGGACGGCCCAAGTCACGCGTCGCCATCATGGTCATAACGCTCGCGCTTCTGACGTTCCTGCTCCTCGGCGTCGGCGGGTACATCGACGCACCGCCGTGGCAAGCCGCCTTTGCGGGTGGGCTGGTGGGGCTGGCGATGTACATGATCGTTACCTACGTGGTGATGGCGTTCTGGAGTCGGCGCATCACCTACCAAACCGATCGCAGGCTGGCGGTCGTGTTCGGTCGGCCATTCATGAACTTCATGCTCGACCTCGACGCCCGACTGCGGAGCCAACCCCTCGGCGTTGCCGGCCCTTTCCTGAAACTGGCCATGCCCAGCGAGGCCCGCCGGGCGCACCGTCTCGATGCAATCGTGCCCGCACCCGCCCGGTCGACGATCACCTCGCCGTAGGAGCACCATCCGCTCATAGCCGCATATCGGGCGCACCGAACGCGCGCTTTCAGATGCCCTGGATCATCACACCCCGGCCCATCCGAAGAATCCGATTCAAACCAGAATGCAAACCGTGGGGTTTCCCTGGGGCTGGGCCAATAAAATAGGTCAGGCCCGGTTAAAACCGAGCCTGACCTGATGTTTTTGTGGAGCTAAGGGGACTCGAACCCCTGACCCCCACACTGCCAGTGTGGTGCGCTACCAGCTGCGCCATAGCCCCGAGCGGGTCGCTGTCAGGTTTCCCTGACTGCCTGAACGAAGTTACACCACTGGCGTGTCGGCAACCAAATCGCCTTGATTCGGGGGTAGCGGAGGGGGTTGTTCGATCGTAGAATCGAACACATGTTCGATGGCGATGATCTCTCATCCGTGGACTTCGGGGCCATGACCGACGAGGGGCTGATCGAGGCCCTGCGGGCGGCGCATGGGCGGGCGGCGGTGGCGCAGGCCGCTGAGGTGTTCGCGGTGCGGGAGTTGTATCGACGGCATCGGGCCGAGACTGCGGAGCCGGGGCCGGGCGGAGTGCGGGCCGGCGAGTTCGCCGCCAGCGAGGCCGCGGTGGCATTGCAGGTCGACGAGGGGACGGCCGGGGCGTTGATCGATATCGGTCTGGCACTGGAGGATTCGTTGCCGCGCACGCGGGCTGCTTTCGCGGCGGGACGGATCGACCTGGCCAAGGTGCGGGTGATCGTGGACAGCACCCGAGCGGTGACCAGGGAGGTGCTGGACGCGCTGGAGCCGCGACTGCTCGAGGCGGCGGGACGAAACAATCCGGTGCGGCTGCGGCAGGCGGCGCGGCGGTGGGCGGCGCGGCTGGATCCCGGCGGCACGCAGCGCCGGCGGGAACTGCGGCAGGACGAGCGCGACGTCCGGCTGCGAGCGGTGCAAGACAGTATGGCTGTATTCGATGGATTACTGCCCGCGCCGGGGGCGCAGACGGTAGCGATGCGACTGCGCGAGATGAGTACGCAGGTGTGCGCATCGGATCCGCGGAGTATGCCGCAGCGCCGGGCAGACGCTCTGGTGGCGCTGGCGGATGGTTCCGGACGGCTGAAATGCCAGTGCGGACGCAGTGAGCGTTGTCCGAAGTTCGGTGCGCCGATCGAACAGCCGCGCAGACCATTGATCCAGATCGGGATTGCGGCAGACACGCTGCTCGGTATTCAGGAGGCACCGGCATTTCTGGCAGGGTATGGGCCGATCGACGCGGCGCTGGCCCGGATTCTCGCTGAACACGCACGCTTCCAGGTCATACCGGAACGATCGAACGCCGACGACGAGGCGACCGCTGTGGATGAAACGATGCCTCGGCGGCCATCGCCGCGACTGGAGCGCGAGGTGCGGGCGATGGACGGCATGTGTCGCTTTCCGGGATGCATCATGCCCGCCGCCGAATCCGAACTGGACCACAATCACCCGTTCGACCACCAGCGCCTCGACCGCAGCGGACGCACCATTGTGGCCACACTCTGCACGAGGCATCATCGCCTGAAAACGTTGGCGGACAACAAAAGACTCCCCTGGCGCATCTGGCGCGCCGATACGGATCGCCTGCAATGGACCGTCCCGACCGGCGATATCCACACCACGATCCGCGAGGGCGCGCGATACCTATTTCCGCGCACCGACACCGACGCCCCCGCCGCGCCCTACACCGGCCACCACAGATCCGAACCGCCCGAAACTCCCGCAATCCCCATCCATCCCGCCGACCGACCAACTGCCGAAGACATCGCCTACCCGCTCGACGGCTACATTGTCGTCCACGGCCAACTCCGGCGAATCCGCCCCGAAGACGAGATCCCAGACGACCATCCCCAGCCAGCCCGATTCCCCGCCCCCTGACCGGGCCATCCGCTCAGCGCAAGTCGCCAAGGCCCGTCGAGTGCCGCATTTCGAGCGATGCGCAGGCAGCTCGCGGACCGATCCACCCCCGAGTGCGTCGCAAGGCCGTCCAGATACCGCTCCATTCCGAGCGGCACATGGGCTGCCCAGATGCCCGATCCATCCCGAGCGGCTCACACGTTTGTCCGAGTGCCTGATCCACTGAGTGCCTCCCGCGGGCTGACGGGCAATTCCGCTCCGAGCGGACGCAGATATCCGCCCCACTGCGAGCAGCTCACAAAGCCGACCAGATATCCCGCTCCGCAAAGCTGCTGGCAGGACAGGCCGGATGCCCCGATCCGAGCTACTCACCGGGCCTCCCCGGCCCAAAGCTGGTTGACGCGCGCAAGTGACCGCGCTCGAAACCCGACTCCATACCGCCGTTTGCGACGGCAATTGCCCGTTCGGGACCGATATGGCCGTTCACGACCGGCATATATCCGATTGAACATGTGCCGTCGGCGAGAGCTATGCGCCGTCGGCATCACTCAGACATGCGGGACACCGCCGAAGGCCGCCTGGTGACCTGTTGTGCGCCCAGACCCACACTCGGCACCGGGAAGCGCCCCCACGAGCGTCACCGAAATACCGGCGTGCCGGATCGCTCTCGATTTGTTGAAGCTCGAATAGGGGTGGAGGGGATTCACAAGCACCCCAGCGGATAACAATTTCACCATCCGTACCGCATCGGACGTGCACCGAGCCTGTGGCGCAACCGGACATACCTCGCAGGTTTCGTTGCTCAAACGCGATCCGGATCACCATTTCGTAGTGATCCCGAACACATAACGTAACTATCACGAACGATCGTATATATACATTTTTACGCATTCGAACTGCGCGAATGCCGATAATCCGGGGTTGTGGTCGAGGCAATTCGGACGTTATCCCAACGTGATCTGTCGCGAATTCTTCGCTAGCGTCGTCGGCAGCCCGGATCAACGCGACGGGCTCGAACTCGAATCGCTGAACGCCGGTAACCCTGCCCCGCGGTTTCGAGGGTCCCCGACATCGCTGGGGGCAGGGACACGGCGGAAGTCCGCCGGGCCGAGCGGGCGCAGCCAGGAATCCACATGACTCAGAACCGCAAGCTCACCCGTGCCCTTGGTCTCGCCGCCGTCGCCGGTGCCATCGCCGCAGTTCCGTTCGGCCTGTCCACCGCCACCGCATCGGCCTCCGGTCACAACTGGGACGCCGTCGCGCAGTGCGAGAGCAGCGGCAATTGGAACACCGATACCGGTAACGGCTTCTCCGGCGGCCTGCAGTTCACGCAGAGCACCTGGGCCGCCAACGGTGGCTCGGGCAGCCCGAGCGGCGCGAGCCGCGAGGAGCAGATCCGCGTCGCCGAGAATGTGCTCGCCACCCAGGGCCCGGGCGCTTGGCCCGTGTGCGGCGCTTACCTGTAAGCCCGAATAGACCTGACGGGGTCCGTGCCATCGAGCACGGGCCCCGTTGTCGTCGGTACGGTCGAAGACATCGAACGAATTCGCCGGTGCCGGAATTATTTCCGGCAACAACCAAGTGAGCAACCGCCGCACAATTCAACCGACCGCACGATCCACATCGGGATCGAAAACCCCTCCGCTGCGGCAGAATTCATAACTCCCACCCCAGCTCGCAATGCCTGCGACGTCAACCGAGAGTCCCACTCATCGGTACCGACTGTTTCAATTCCGCAAATCGAGCGTTCTCATGGTCCGAAACACCCACGGGGAGTGATCCATCTCACTACCCTGTGTCCACCCGGTAACTCGTCCTGATCCACGCTCGGTTCAGGTCTTTACGAATGCCGTGGCTAGAAAGGCATCTCGACCATGAGCTCGACCCAGACCGCAGACCCGCCGACCCTGCTCACGGGGCTGTGGCAGCGCAAGCTACCGCACTATCCCGATACACCCGCCCGCTCCTGGTATTTGACCGTCGTGGTCATCGCCTCGATCGCGCTCTACTACCAATTGTTCGTCACCGGCGCCGTCGGCAATGAACTCATCGGCTACTTCGACCTGTCCTTCGCCTACTTCGTCTGGATCTTCATCATCGGCGCCGCCTTCGGTGCGGTGGCCTCGGTGCTCGCGGGCGTGCTGGATCGATGGGGCAGGGCGAATATCGTCGCCTACGGCGTGGTGATCTGCTCGCTGCTGACCCTGTTCGCGGTGCCCGCGACGACCACCAAGGAGCAGTACCTGTTCGTGTACTGCCTGGTGAGTATTGTCGAGGGCGCGGTGCTGGTGGCCACACCGGCACTGATCCGCGACTTCTCCCCGCAGCTGGACCGGGCATCGGCGATGGGCTTCTGGACGCTGGGACCGGTCATCGGCGCCCTGGTCACCACACAGATCTCCACCCACACGCTCGACGCGCATCCGGACTGGCAGTACCACTACCGGCTGTGTGGTGTGATCAGTCTCGTCATCGCGGTCGTCGCGGTGATCGGATTGCGTGAGCTCAGTCCGCAACTGCGCGACCAGATCATGGTGACATTGCGCGACCGTGCGCTGATCGAGGCCCGGGCCCGCGGGTTGGATGTCAAGGAACTCGAGCAGGGCGTGTGGCGACAGATGTTGCGCCCCAATATCATCGGCTCGGCATTGGCGATCAGCCTTTTCCTCGCCTTCTTCTACACCATCGTGTCGTTCCTACCGGTGTATATGGCGACGAACTTCGGCTTCAGTCCGGCCAAGGCCAATGCACTCGGCAACTGGTACTGGGCCGCCAATGCGATAGCGCTGGTGCTGGCCGGCATCGTGTCGGACAGACTCAAGGTGCGCAAGCCGTTCATGATCGTCGGCGCGCTCATCAGCATCGTCGGCATGTACCTGTTCATCGGCTACACCGATCAGCCCGATACCGATTACTACTCGTTCGCAACGGTTTTCGTGGTGATCGCGGTCGGCACCGGCATCGCCTACTCCACCTGGATGGCGAGCTTCACCGAGACGGTCGAGGCCCGTAATCCGGCCGCGACCGCGGTGGGTCTCGCGGTGTGGGGCGGCACGCTGCGCAGCGTCGTCACCGTGGTGCTGTTCGGATTGCTGATCGTGGTGAACGCCGCCGGTCCGCTGGTCAATTACGGGCCACGGCTCTCGGAGATCGCGCACAAATACGCCCAGCAACTCGCGACCATCCAAACGGTCGGCACGGAAACCCTTGCGGCACTGCAGCAGAACCCCAATGATCAGGTCGCACAGGTCACCGCGCTGACCAAACTGACCGGCGCGTCACCGGCCGATATCCAGACGACCGTCGGCCTCAACACCCGCTACCCGCAGGAATTGGCGACGCTGCAGGCGATCGATTCGGCGACACTGGCCACGCTGACCACGAATCCGGCCGATGCGAACGCGGGTCTGGCCGCGGTCGGACAGGTCGCGAAGAAGTTCGGCATTCCGGTGGATCAGGCGATCGCGCGGCTGCAAGCCGTGCAGCAGATTCCGGCCGCCGATCTCGCGGTGGCGGGGACCGTCGGCCCCAAACTGGTGCAGGCGACTACGCAGTTGCAGTCGGTCGGCACGATTCCGGCCGATGATCAGGCCTATCTGGCCGCGCACGCCAAGGAAGTGCAGCAGGCGCAAGCCGATTCGCCGAAGCAGTGGGAACGCTGGTGGTGGATCTGCCTGGCAGCTCAGGTTGTGTTCCTGCCGTTCGTCTTCCTGATGGCCGGACACTGGAGCCCGAAGAAGGCGGCCGCCGAGGCCAAGGCGCACGACGAACTCGTCGAGCGCGAACTGGCCGCGATCGCGGAGGAAGAGCCGGAGCCGGAACCCGCCGGTTAGCGGCGTCGTGCCGGGCGGTACCGCCGCCCGGCACGATCACTTGGTCAGGTCGACGACCCATTCGTGGTTGTTCACATCGATCTTGTTTTTGCCGTCGAAGACCGCGGGCGTGGCGACCTCGCCATTGGCATCGGTCAGCGCGGCACGCGCCATCTGCGCGTGGATCTTCGCCGCATCGAGTTTCGCGCCCGAGCTGATGCACTGCGCCGCCTCCAGCGAGACACCAGATTCCTTCGCGATATTCGCGAGATCGTCATTGCTGAGATCCGCGCCGCCTTCGTCCGGCTGCCTCGAGGTGAACAGCTGCGCGTGGAATTTCGAATACACCGGCCCCGAACCGGTATCCGCGACACATTCGTTCGCCGCGACCGCGCGGGTCGAGTAATCCTTGCTCTTGGACTTCGGGTCGAGGAAGGTCACGAGGTGGTAGCGGACCGCGAGTTTGCCCTCGTCTATCCGCTGCGCGATCTCCTGACCGTAGAGCCGCTCCAGCGCGCCGCAGGACGGGCACAGCGGATCCTCGTACACATCGATGGTCTTCGCGGCGTCGGGGCGACCGAGAAGAATCGTGCCGTTGTTCTGGTCCAGGACCGCGCGCACGTCCGCGCTGTGCACCGATCCATAGCCGTCATTGCGGATCGTGGCGTCGTCGCGCCCCCACCGGAACGCGATGATCACGATCAACACGATGAGCGCGAGTGCCACGCCACCCAGGGCATATGTGGTCGCACTGGACATCGGCCGCGGCGTGTACTTCGATCCCGATTCGCTCACCCCGAACACTCTGCCCCAACCACACCCAACCCCACGCATGGGGTGCTTGATCACCATGCATTGATGCAGGCAAACGTCGAGAGCGCCCCTCCCGGGTTACATAGTGATCAGACGTCCAGATCAGTGGGAGGCGTAATTGTTGTCCTGCGAGTCGGGGGCGTCGACGAGGCGTTCGGGGCCGTAGGTGTAGGCGGGTGGACTGTCCGCGATGGCTTCCACTTCCGATTCCACACCGCGTCGGTGCAGTGGTTCCGGGACCAGCGCCCAGATCGCGGCCGCGACGGCGAGTAGTGCGCCGGTCAGGGCGAGGGCGAGGCCGTAGGAGAAGTGTTGGGCAACGGCGCCCACCGCGACCGGGCCGATGACGGTGCCGAGGTCGGCCGCCATTTGGAAGCCCGCCAGCACCGGGCCGCCGCGGGCCTTCGGTCCGATGACGTCCGCGACCGCCGCCTGCTGGGCGGGGGTGAACATGCCCGAGCCCAGACCGGCCACGAATGAGGTCACCAGCAGCCAGGGCAGGTTCGTCGCGAGACCGAGTCCGGCGGTTCCGGCCGCACAGATCAGAGATCCGACGATCAGGAAGGGTTTGCGCCCGAAGCGGTCCGAGAGCCTGCCGGATGCGAAAAGCACTGCCACATTGCCCGCGGCGAACATCGTCAGCGTGACACCGGCCATACCCGGTTGCTGATGCAGCACTTCGACAACGAGCAGCGGCACCAACGCCATCCGCACGCCGAAAACCGCCGCGCCATTGGCGAAATTCGACAGCAGTACCGCCCGATACTCCGGCCGTGCCAGTCCCTCCCGGAACGACATCAGCCGCAGCCCGCCCACCGATTCCGGTGCGGCGAGGGTCGAATGCCGCAGGTTCACATAGACCACCGCGGTAGCGAGCAGCAGCGCCGCCGCGTAGATCAGGAACGGCGCCCGCAGCCCGAGCCCTGCGAGCGCACCGCCGACCAGCGGCCCGCTGACCGATCCGATCAGAAAACTCGTCGACCACAGCCCGGACACCCGCCCGCGCTGCGCGGGCGGCGACATCCGTATCACCAGTGCCAGCGACGACACCGTGAACATGGTCGACCCAACCCCACCCGCCGACCGCAAAACCAGTAGCTGCCAATAACTCTGGGCGAACGCGCTGGCCCCGGTCGACACCGCAACGATCAACAAGCCCCCGAGATATACCGACCGCTCCCCCAGCCGCTGCACCAACCGTCCACTGACCGGCGCGAACAACAGCCGCATCAACGCGAACGCACTGACAATCGCCGAGGCTGCGGCAACCCCAACCCCGAACCCCCGCGCGAACTGCGGCAAAACCGGTGCCACCAAACCGAACCCGACGGCGATAACAAACGACGCCCCGACCAACACCCAGATCTCGATCGGCAACGCCCCGGACGCCGCCCCACTAGAACCAACAGCCACCCCGCCCTGCCCCGCAGCCGAACCCCCATCGGTACCCGACACCGCGGTCTCCGCCGATCTCCACGCCTTCGCCAATTCCGCGGGAACCCCCGAATGCGACGCGCCCGCTGCTCCCACCGAAGCTCCTGAAACCAGCGACCCCGCCCCACCCGACACCGCTGCCGACCCCGACGCCTTCACCAAACCCACCGACACTCCCGAATCCGACGCGCCCGCTCGCCGTGACGCCGCTGCCGAACCCGCCTCGTCAGAACCAGACGCCGCCGCCCTTGCCGCCCCCAACTCCTTTCCCGTTGCCACCGGCACCGCCGCCCCCGACGCGCCCGCCGACGCTGCAGAACCTAGCGCCCCGGCCCACTCCGAACCGGACGCTGCCGCCTCCGCCGACCCCCACACCATCCATGGTCTCACTGGCCCCACCGACCCCGAGGCCGCTGCCGCCCCCGCTGAAGCTCTCGAACCTAGCGACTCCGACGACCCCGCAGTCGATCTATCACTCACCGGACAGCGCCTGCCCGACCACTTCTTCCGCGGCCGCTTGGACCTGGGTGAGGTGTTCGGGGCCCTGGAAGGACTCCGCGTAGATCTTGTACTTGTCTTCGGTGCCGGAGGGGCGGGCGGCGAACCAAGCGTTTTCGGTGGTGACCTTCAGGCCGCCGAGGGGGGCGCCGTTGCCGCGAGCTCGGGTGAGGACCGCGGTGATCGGCTCACCGGCGATCTCCTTTGTGGTGATCATGTCCGGTGTCAACTTCCCGAGCAGTGCTTTCTGTTCCGCGGTCGCGGCCGCGTCGATGCGGGCATAGGCCGGACTGCCGTAGCGCTTCTCGAGTTCGACATAGCGCGCGGACGGGCTCTGGCCGGTGACCGCGGCGATCTCGGTGGCCAGCAGGGCGAGCAGGATGCCGTCCTTGTCGGTGGTCCACACGGTGCCGTCCATCCGCAGGAAGGATGCGCCCGCACTCTCCTCACCGCCGAAAGCCAGACTGCCGCTGAACAATCCGGGCACGAAGAATTTGAAGCCGACCGGCACCTCGTACACATCGCGCCCGAGCACGCTGACCACCCGGTCGATCATCGACGAACTCACCGCCGTCTTGCCGATCTTGGTGAGTGCATCCCAGCCCATCCGGTTCGCGACCAGATATTCGATGGCGACCGCGAGGAAGTGGTTCGGATTCATCAGTCCGCCATCGGGTGTGACGATGCCGTGGCGATCCGCGTCGGCGTCGTTGCCGGTGGAGATGTCGTAGTCGTCCTTGATGGCGATCAGCGAGGCCATCGCATAGCGCGAGGACGGATCCATTCGAATCTTGCCGTCGGAGTCCAGCGTCATGAACCGCCAGGTCGGATCGACGAACGGGTTGACGACCTCGAGTTCGAGGTCGTAGCGCTGCCCGATCTCCTCCCAGTAGTCGACGCTGGCCCCACCCATCGGATCCGCGCCGAGCCGGATCCCGGCGCCGCGAATGGCGTCCAGGTTCAACACATTCGGCAGATCCGCGATGTAGTGGTCGAGATAGTCGTAGCGCTCGACGCAGTTTTCCAGCGCATGCCGAAGCGTGGTCCGCCGTACTCCGGCCAAGCCGTTGCGCAACAGTTCGTTGGCACGGTTGGCGATGGCGTCGGTGGCCTTGGTATCGGCCGGACCGCCGTGCGGCGGGTTGTATTTGAAGCCGCCGTCGCGCGGCGGATTGTGCGACGGGGTGACGACGATGCCATCGGCCTGATGCTTTGCCCCACCGCGGTTGTGCCGCAACACCGCATGACTCAGCGCGGGCGTCGGGGTGTAGCGATCGCGCGCGTCGATCATCGCGGTCACGTCGTTGGCGGCGAGCACCTCGAGCGCGGTGGTCCACGCGGGTTCGGACAGTGCGTGGGTATCGCGGGCCAGATAGACCGGACCGGTAATCCCTCGCGTCGCACGGTATTCCACGATCGACTGGGTGATGGCCAGGATGTGCGCCTCGTTGAACGCGGTGTCCAGGCTGGAGCCCCGATGCCCCGAGGTGCCGAACGCCACCTGCTGCGCGGGCTCGGCCGGATCCGGGATGCGGCTGTAGTAGGCCGTCACCAGACGCGCGATGTCCTCCAGGTCGGTGGGACGCGCGGGTCGCCCGGCTCGATCATGGGCCATGCTCGGGTCTCCCTTCCGTGTCGGCTGCGCCCGGCTCGTCATCAAAATCATGTCCACAACCACTGGGTCGTGGCCGCGGCGACGAACACCGCGGTCAAACTGGTCACGACACTGAGCACCACATTGCCCACCGCATAGGCGTAGGCCCCTTCGGCCGCGAGCCTGACCGTCTCGTAGCCGAACGTGCTGAATGTGGTCAGCGCGCCGCAGAAACCTGTTCCCGCGGCGGCCAGCAGCCAGTGGTTCGCGCCGACGCCGATCAGTCCACCGAGCAACGCCGAACCGACAATGTTAACGGTCAATGTGCCCAGCGGCAGCAGAGATTCGAATCGCGCGGCCACCGCGCGGTCGATGAGATATCGCGCAGGCGCACCGATCATGCCCCCGATCAGAACGAGCACCACCGTCATCGGGCGACTCCTGGACTCGGCTGCCAGGTCTCTACCTCGGACAATGCGACATTCACCGCGACGAGCAGCTCGGAGTTCTGTTCGACGAAGGCGCGCAACCGCTCGGCCTCGTCGATGATCATCACTAGCACGGGTAGGTGTTCGGCCAGATCGAGGATCCGACTGGTGTGGATGCGCGAGGACGAGCCGTAACCCTCCACGCCGCGCCACACACTTGCGCCGGCCAGTCCGGTGTCGCGGGCGCGCCGCACGATCTCGTGGTACAGGGGCCCGTGCCGCCACGTGTCGTCCTCGTCGAGCAACACCGTCAGCCGCGCCGCCGACTGCCACTGTCCCGCCGCCGGACCAGTGCCCGTCGGTGAATCTTTCATCGCCTGACCCCCTTCCGTCGCGCTGTCCACTATTCAACTCGTCCGCCGTGCCGTGCCAGTAGTCCACCGCGCCGAAAACATGCCGAGCACGACCGCCCCCAGGCCCGCCACCACCGTCCCCCCGAGATAGCCGAGCGCGTCGACCGCCGCACCCGATTCGAGCAGTCTACGAACCTCGAGGCTGTAGGTGGAAAAAGTGGTGAAACCGCCGAGCACGCCGATACCGACAAATGGACGGAGCAGTCTGTGGGCTACCCATACCTCGGTGATCAGAACCATCAGAATTCCGATCGCAAAGCATCCCACGACATTGATCGTGAAGGTCGACCAGGGGACCTGATGCGGTTGCGAAGGCCACCACACGCCGATGCCGTAGCGCGCCAGCGCGCCCAGACCACCGCCGAGGGAGATCACTACCAGCACCAACGGCTCGACGGCAGGGGTGCGGGTTCGCTGCCCCATGCGCTGACCTCCTGCCGAGCCGAATGCCACCGGCGCAATGCTAACGGTCGGGTCGCCGGTCCCGAACATCCGGGACGACGGCACGCACCATGACCGGCGTCATTCATCGCCACGGCGGCACCGAGAACTCACGAATGCCCGCAAGGTTTCCGACCTCCCCTTCCGGATACAGGTCGCCAGCGATGACGGCGGCACGATCGGCGATACCCGAAGCGCCTCGAAAGACGCGAAAAGCGAGCGCCAGCAACTGTTCGGCAGATCGATTCGCGGCAGCTGGGGACTTTCGATCCGGCGACTCGGCATCACGGGCGCGGGCACGGACTGCAAGAGCAACCGCGGACCGATCCCGAAAACACAACGCCCGCATCGTCATCGATGCGGGCGTTGTGCTGTTCGAGCGGAACAGATCAGTGCACGATTACCGGTTCGCCTTCCGACGGAGCCGGAACCGTATTCGGCATCAGGAATGCGGTGATCACCGCACCGGCCACGAAAATCGCGGTGGCCCACCAGAAGCTGGTCGTGTAGCTCTCGATCTGGGCCTGTGCCACGACCAGCGGACCCGGCGTATGCGACGACAGGTAGTCCGTCGCGGCCGAGGCGGCGATGGTGCTCAGCAGCGCCGTGCCGATCGAACCGCCGACCTGCTGGCTGGTGTTGATCATCGCCGAGGCGACACCGGCATCCTCGTGGTGCACACCGGCCGTCGCACCCTGGAAGGCGGTCGACATCGCACCACCGAGACCGAGACCCATCAGGATCAGGGCGGGCAGGATATTCCCGACATAGCCGCTGTCCAAGCTGATCTGGGTCAGCCATGCCATGCCGACCGCAGCGACCAGGAAGCCACCGGCGACCACTATTTTCGGACCGACCTTCGGCAGCAGCAGCGAGGGCACCGTGGTCGAGGAGACGACCATGCCCGCCACCATCGGCAGGAACGCCAGACCGGTCTTGATCGGCGAGTACCCCATGCTCAGCTGCATGTAGTAGGTCAGGAACAAGAAGATCGCGAACATTCCGATGCCCATGACGAACACTGTCAGGAACGAACCACCGCGAGTGCGGTCCAGCACGATGCGCAGCGGCAGCAGCGGATTCGCGACCCGGGTCTCGATCCACACGAACATCGCGAGCAGGGCCGCGCCTCCGATCAGGAAACCGAGGGTGACCGGGTTGCCCCAGCTGGTCGACTCGGCGTGCGAGAACCCGTAGACGATGCCGAACAGTGCGGCGGTCACCACGACGGTGCCCGGGATGTCGAGCTTGGGCCGCTCGGCGACAACATGCTTGGCCAGCAGCAGCACAGCGCCGACCAGCGCGACCGCCGCGAAGCCGAGGTTCACGAACATCACCCAGCGCCACGAGGCCCATTCGGTGAGCATGCCGCCGAGCAGCAGACCGATGGCGCCACCCGCACCGGCGACCGCACCGAAGATGCCGAATGCCTTGGCGCGTTCACCCGGTTCGGTGAAGGTCACCGTGAGCAGCGACAGCGCGGCGGGCGCGAGCAACGCACCGAAGACGCCCTGTCCGACGCGGGCGGCGACCAGCATTTCGAAGCTGGTGGCCGCGCCACCGACCGCGGAGGCGACGGCGAATCCGATCAGGCCGATAATGAAGGTGTTACGTCGGCCGAACAGGTCACTGAGTCGGCCACCGAGCAGCAACAAGCTGCCGAAGGCCAGGGCGTAACCGGTGACGACCCACTGCCGATCGCCATCGCTGAAACCGAGGTCCTGTTGCGCTGCGGGCAGCGCGATATTCACGACGGTCGCGTCGAGCACCACCATGAGCTGAGCCACGCCGAGTACGGCGAGCACCCACCAACGCAGGGCGTGCGAGCCGCGGCGGCCCGAGTCAGTTTTCTCGGGGGCGGGTGCCCCACGGTCCAACGTGGTAGTCATGTGTCCCCTTTGCTCGAGGCTTGATCCGGAGGAGGTTCCTCCGCTTACTGAGATAAGCTAACACAATAACGGAGACATCTCCTCCACTTAATCCCGCTTATTGCTAGGATGTGCCTGTGAATCCCGCCACTACCGTGCCTCCACCTCGGCGCCTACGCGCCGACGCTGCCCGCAATCAGCAGCGCATCGTCGAGGCAGCTCGCCAGCTCTTCGCCGATCACGGTCTGGAGATCACCCTCGATGACGTGGCCGAACGCGCCGGGGTCGGCGTCGGCACCGTCTACCGGCGCTTCGCCAACAAGAAGGAATTGATCGCCGAGGTCTTCGAACAGAACGTCGGCGAATTCGCGGTCGCCGCCGAGACCGCGGCCAAGCATCCCGACCCCTGGCTGGGGTTGGTCCAGTTCTTCGAGTACGCCTGCACCCATCTGGCTACCAATCGCGGCTTCAGCGAGGTGATGCTCGAACTCGAGGAGGATATGGAGCGCTTCGCCCAGTTGCGCGACCGGATCAAGCCGACCATCGCCGCGGTCATCGATCGCGCGCGCGAGGCCGGCGCATTGCAGCCCGATATCGAGCCCTCGGACTTCTTCGCGCTGATCCATATGGTCGACGCGCTCGCCGAGTTCTCCAAGCCGGTGAATCCGAATGCCTGGCAGCGCTATATGGCCATCGCTCTCAACGGCGTACGCAGCGATGACACGCCGCGCCGACCACTACCAGCACCCCCCTTGACGGACGAGGAAGTCGAACAGGCCAAGTCGTTCGTCTGCGCAGGCCGCAAGCGCTAGCGCAAAAACCGGACATATCTAGCGCTCATCTGAGCCAGCCCTTACAGTTGGACGTATGACCAACTCGTGGGGGAACTGGGCCGGGGATCAACACTGCACGCCAGCCGCTGTCGCCACCCCGCGAAATACCGACGAATTGGCCGAGATCATCAGCCGCGCCGCCACCACCGGACAGACAGTACGCGTCGCCGGTGCGGGCCATTCGTTCACCGATGCCGTACTCACCGACGGCATCCTGCTCGACCTGGCGAAACTGAATCGCATCCTCCACGTGGACCGGGAGACCGGCCGCGTTCGAGTCGAGGCGGGCATCACCCTCAATGCCGCGAGCAATGCACTGCATCCACTCGGCTTGGCCTTCCCCAATCTCGGCGATATCGACGTCCAGACCATCGCGGGCGCGACCGCCACCGCCACCCACGGCACCGGTGCGACGCTGCAAAACCTCTCGGCCGCTCTGCAATCCATCGAACTGGTGCTCGCCGACGGCAGCCGAGTCGAGTTGAACGAGAAGTCCGATCCGGAGGGCTGGCGCGCGGCGCGGGTCAGCGTCGGGGCGCTCGGGGTGGTCAGCGCGGTCACCGTGCAGCTGGTGCCGTCGTTCGTGCTGGAGGGAATCGAGCGGCCGGTGCCGGTCGAGGAGGTCCTCGCGGAGCTGGACGCCTATGTCGAGGGCAACCAGCATTTCGAGTTCTACATGTTCGGCCACAGCCCGCTGGCGATGACCAAGCGCAATAACCCCGTCGACCTGCCGGAACAGCCGCGCGGCCGGGCCGCCGACTGGTTCGCCGACATCCTGATGTCCAACTACGCATTCGACGCACTGTGCCGACTCGGCAAGCGCCGGCCACGACTGGTGCCGTGGATCCATCGCGGCGCGGCGTATGCGGGCAGTTACCGCCGCCAGGTCGACCGCTCCTATCGAGTCTTCGCCTCGCCCCGGTTGATTCGCTTCACCGAGATGGAATACGCGATCCCGCGCGAACATTCCGCCGCCGCCATCCGCGAGATCAAGGACCTCGCGACGCGGTTCGATACACCGATGCCGATCGAGGTGCGCTGGGTCGCCCCCGATGACGCGTTCCTCTCCCCCGCCGGTGGCCGCGACACCTGCTACATCGCCGTGCACCAGTACCGCGGCATGGACTTCGAACCATATTTCCGCGCCTGCGAAACCGTTTTCGACAAGTACGACGGCCGGCCGCACTGGGGTAAGCGCCACTTCCAGACCGCCGAAACACTGCGGGCGCGTTACCCGGACTGGGATAACTTCGCCGAAGTGCGCCGCCGCTTCGATCCGAAGGGCCGCTTCGCCAACGCCTACGTCGAGCGAGTACTCGGCTGTGTCTAATTTGCAGCGCCTTCGGCGCTGCGTGTTCGCCGGCCCCCTGGTGTGCCGTGGCCTCGCATTCGCTCGTCCAAGCGCAAGAGACTGATGACGGACTGCGTCCGGCGGCGTTCGATGGGCGCGGCTGACCCTTTCGAGCGACCCGCAAGCAGTCGCCAGCGGCGCCGTCGAGACTCGCGCCTGCGGTGCATGCGCTTCGACGACTCGGACGCGAGACGGGCCGAGAATGTCGCTCGTAAGACTCGCTCTAGTGGCCGAGCCGCATGGTTCAGCTGGCGAGTATCTCGGCGACCAGGCGCGGTAAGGCGGTGCCGATGGGTTCGCGGATGACTTCGGTGGCGATGCTGTCGTAGGGCGTCGGTTCGGCATTGACGATGACCAGATCCGCGCCGCTGTCGACGGCGATCGCGCACATCGATGCGGCGGGCTCCACCTGCAGCGAGGATCCGATGGCCAGGAAGATATCGCTGGCCTCGGCGGTCAGCGCGGCCTTGGTCATGGTGCGGCGGTCCATCTGCTGGCCGAACATGATGGTCGCGGATTTCAGGATGCCGCCGCAGGCCGGACACGGCGGATCCGCCTCGCCCGCGGCCACCCGTGCCAGCGTGGCCGCCATGCTCGTCTGGTATTCGCAACCGACACAGACGACTTCGAACATATTGCCGTGGATTTCGATCACCCGGCCGGGTGAGGATCCGGCGCGCTGGTGCAGTCGGTCGATGTTCTGGGTGATGATCGTGATGGTGCGCCCGGCGCGCTCCAGGTCGGCCAGTGCGGCGTGCGCGGCATTGGGCTGGGCCTGCCAGGCCGGATTGTCGCGGCGGGCCAGCCAGGAGCGCTTGCGCAGCTCCGAATCGGCGAGGTAGGCGTCGTAGGTCGACAACAGTTCGGCGATGGGATCTTTCGTCCATACGCCGCGGGGGCCGCGGAAGTCGGGAATGCCGGAATCGGTGGAGATTCCCGCGCCGGTGAGCACACCGATCCGCCCGTCCCGTTTGCGCCAGTCGCTCGTCACATCGATTCAGCCTAGGGGGCTGCGTTATCAGTGCCCAGGGCGCTCGGTCGACGAGCCAAGTCCATGAGAGATTGTTACACTAAATCTCTCAAGCTCTTGGATGGCTGATCAAAGGAGATCGCAATGACCGCCGCCGCATTCGATGCCGATTCACGGACCGCACCGCAGCGCCGCCCGTTCGCACCGGGTACTCGAATGTGGGACGAAACCGGCCTGATCACCTTCTCCCTCACCGCCGGCTCGGCTTTTCTGCTGCAGACCATGGAACCGACCATCGCCGCCGTGGTCGACGAACACTCCACCTTCCGCACCGATCCGCTCGGACGGGCGGTGCGCAGCATCGGTTCGGTGATGATGTGGATCTACGGCGGCGACGAGGCGATCGCCGAAGCGGATCGCCTGCGCAAGATGCACGCCTCGCTCAACACCACCACCCCCGATGGTGTCCGGCACAAGGCGCTGGCCTCCGGTCCGTGGGCCTGGGTGCTGCACACCGGCACCTTCGCCTTCACCGAGAACGCCGAATACTTCGCCCGCCGCCCGCTGACCCCGGCCGAGAAGGACGCCTACTACCAGGAAACGGTGCAGCTCTTGCGCAATTTCATGGTGGCGCCCAAGGAGATTCCGGCGAACTACACCGAATTCGAGAAGTTCTTCACCGATATCGTGGAGAACCACCTGCAGGAGACCGGTACGGCGCATGACTACCTGCGGGTGATCCAGTCGATCGCGCCGCCGAGGCAATTGCCGCGCGCATTGCGCCCCGCCTGGAAGCGCGTGGTCGCACCGGTCGGCCGGCTGCAATATTTCGTCACCGTCGGCACCACCCCGGAGGCGGCGCGGCGCAAGCTCGGCCTGACGTGGTCGGAGTCCGATGAGCGCAAGCTGAAGGCGTTGGGCTGGTTCATCGCCCGCACGGTGCCGCTGCTGCCGGAGCGGGTGCGCTACTTCCCGATCGCTTACGAGGCCCGGCGGCTCGAGCGCGATCGCGCGCGTCTGCGCAAGGTCATCAATCTGCGTCCCATGTGACGCCGCACGCGCGTCCACGGCCCGCGGTTGCCGCTCCGGCACCGCGGGCCGCGTTGTATCCAGGCAAAATGCCGATTTCCTGACCGACCGGTTTCTTCTCGGTCGATATCCCGCGTGCGGCAACAACTCTCGAGCGACCGGTCTCGAGATGCCTTGGCGGACAAAGTCGCCCCCCTCGTCGCGAAACATATATCCCCCGTACTGGTATACGTATCACGCACCCTCCGACGCAGACCCGGTGCAGCCCCGACATCCCGACATTGCGCCCAGAACCACGGCACAGCTCCGATTCACCAGCCTGAAAGGTATTCCCGCACATGGCTCACAAGCCCAGCGTGCTGTTCGTCTGTGTCCACAATGCGGGCCGGTCGCAAATGGCCGCCGGATTCCTCGATGCGCTCGCCGGCGACCGCATCGATGTGCACTCCGCCGGGAGCACACCCGCCGAGGTCATCAATCCGGCCGCCGTGGCGGTCATGGCCGAACTCGGCATCGATATCTCGACGCACGCGCCGAAGCAGCTGACCGTGGACGCGGTGGCAATGTCCGATGTGGTCGTCACCATGGGCTGCGGTGATGCGTGCCCGTTCTTCCCAGGTATCAGCTACCGCGACTGGATGCTGCCCGATGCGACCGGCGAGGACATCGCTATCGTGCGCTCTATTCGCGACCGGATCCGCATCCTGGTGGAAAACCTGATCGCGGAACTGATCCCGGCCACCGCCTGCTGAGTCCGATTTGTTCAAGACGTCTACCGAAGTGCCGCATACGCTGCGAATATGACTCCACAACTCAATGTCATCGGCATCGTCGTCAGCGATATGGCCGCCTCGCTCGCCTTCTACCGACGCCTGGGTCTCGAGTTCCCGGAGGCGGATGACGGGCATATGGAGGCACCGTTGCCCGACGGTATGCGCCTGACGCTGGATACCGAGGCCGTGATCAAGTCGTTCCACTCCGACTGGCAGCCGCCGAGGTCCGCGGGGCGACTCGGCCTGGCCTTCCAGTGCGCGGACCCCGCCGAGGTCGACGCGGTCTACAGCGAACTCATCGATGCCGGATACCGCGGCGAACTGAAGCCATGGGACGCCTTCTGGGGCCAGCGCTACGCGACGATCCTTGACCCGGACGGCAATAGCGTCGATCTGTACGCCCCGCTGTCGGATTGAGCCGAGACTATGAGCGGGTGAGCAACTCGCTCAACGGCATGCCGGCCAGTTCGCGCACATCGCGCGCGAGATGGGCCTGATCGGCGAATCCGGTACGAAATGCGGTGTCCGCGAGCGGCACTCCGCTGCGCGCCACCGCGAGCGCCCGCTGCAGCCGCAGGATTCGCGCCAATGTCTTGGGCCCGTAGCCGAAGGCCGCGAGCGAGCGTCGATGCAACACCCGCGCACCGAGCCCCGCGGCCTCGGCCGTCGCCGCGACCGACCAGCCGGCGTCCAGCGCATCGACGATCCGCAGCAAAACCGGGTCGGGCGGTTCGGTGTCGTAGGCCCGCCGCATTGCGATCGCCTCCAATGCGCCGGTCTGATCCGCTGCCGCCCCGACCTGTTCCGCGAGTCGCCGAGCTGCCGCCGCGGGCCACAGATCCGCCAACTCCACCCGTTTATCGCGCAATTCGTGCGCGGGCACCCCGAGCAGTGCGGGCGCGCTGCCCGGTGCGAATCGAATCCCGATCCATCCAGTGCCCGGCGCACCATCGGCCATATACGCCCGGGTGTCCGGTCCGGCCACCAGCAACTTGCCATTGCGCCACAGCAGATCCATACATCCGTCCGGCAATACCGGTAAAGCCGCAGCCCCGGTGACATTGGTATTCGTCCAGACCACGGCACCCGGGAGCCGCGACGGCCGCTCCCGGTATCCCGGCACTACCTCTGCCACGAATCCGAGGCTACCCGCGCCGCTTCGTGCCTCCGCCGAGGAAGGTCAGCAGCCGGTCTGCCAGCCACTGCGGCCGCTCCTCGGGCACGAAGTGACCACAGTCCGGGACCCGTTCCAGCCGCATATCGTCGGCGTAATCGCGATAGCTGTCCGGCACCCCCTCGGAGAGCGGATCGCAGGCACCGTTGAGGTGCAAGGTCGGAACTCGCATCCGCATCATGCGGTAGTGCCGCGCGAAATGCGGTACCTCGTGCAACACCACATTGCGATTGAAGTCGATGGTTGCCGCATGCGCGCCCGGTGTGCACATCCGGGACAGATAGACCGCGGTCTCCGCATCGCTGAAGCGCCCCTGGTGCCGCCATGCGCGCAGGCTCCGCTTTGTCAGCGCCGATTGCAGTGCTGACGAACGCCCGAGCGCGGCAAGCGCGTAGACGTGCCACGGTCTGGTGAATACCGCGGGACGCACCCCATCGATGGTCCACGGATGCACACCGGCCAGCGCGACGAACTGGTCGAACCGCTCCGGCCAGTTCAGGCAGGCACGATAGCCGACGACCAGGCCCCAATCACGTCCGACTACCCGCGCCCGATCCACCTCCAACCGATCCAGCAATTCGACGAGATCACGCGCCAAGCGCTCGAACGTATAGCCGTCACCTGATCCTTCGGACCACCCGAGGCCGCGGATATCCGGACATATCACCCGATACCGCTGAGCGAGCGGTGCGATCACGTGCCGCCACTCCCACCAGTGCTGTGGCCAGCCGTGCAGCAGGACGAGCGGTTCACCCGCGCCCGCCTCGGCGTAGTGGATGCGCAGGCCATCGATCTGAACGAAGTGGTGGCGCACGTCAGTCGGGATATCGGCGGAAAGTGCGGTGAGTTCGGCGGAATTCGCCAGTGATGCGGTCACGGGTCTCTCCTGAGTTCGACCAACCCCCGACTCGACGCTAACATAAGATTTAGAAGTACGTACACCATGATTTCGAACTATGAGGATGGCGATGGCGCGGCGCACCTACAACCAGTACTGCGGACTGTCCCGCAGCCTCGATCTCGTCGGCGAACGCTGGACGCTGCTGATCATCCGCGAACTCATGGCGGGCCCGAAGCGCTACACCGACCTCGCCGATGCACTCGACGGCATCGGGACCAGCCTGCTCGCCGCGCGCATCAAACAGCTCGACGACGACGGCCTGATCAGCCGGACCACCCTGCCGCCACCGGCAGCGTCGCAGGTGTACGAACTCACCCCGGCCGGTCGGGAACTCGCGGCAGCGCTTGTCCCCCTTGCCATGTGGGGGATGCGACATCATTTCGACGAACCTCGACGTCCCGAGGAGAGCTACCGCGCCGAATGGACGCTCGTCTTCCTCGCAACGCTGATCGACCCGCCCGCCGACATGCGGGCGACGATCCAGTTCCACATCGACGGTTCCGCCGCAGCCATAGTCATCGACGACGGCCGAGCCACCGTGACCCCCGGCGAACTCGGCAATGCCGATGCCACCGTCACCACCGACCTGCACACCCTGGGTCGCCTCGGCACGCGCCAACTCGATCCGGCGGATGTGGTCGACCGCGTGCACGTCACAGGCGATACCGAACTCGCTTTGCGTCTACTGGGATTGGTGATCGGTCACCGATGAATTCCCGGCAGCCACGTCGTGGCATCGAGCACACCGCCGAGGAGGCATCTCGTATGCTCGGGACGCGGGCTCGGCGCCCGCGGCACAGCGATTCAGTGCGGGGTGATGCCGCGCGGGACGACCCGGATCAGGTGATCATCGCCCGCGGCGATTTTCGACTCCGGATCCTTACATCCGACGGTGACCTCGGCGCCGGCGGGTGAGGAAAAGGTCCACAGCGTCATCCACTCTTTTCCGCCAATTGTTTCCTGTTTTTTCGTATTGGTGGAACGGAGGTCTTCGTTGCGGCCCGTGCCGTCGATTACCGCGCAGCGTAGGCTCCCGCTCGCCGCACCCCAGTCGACGGGCACCTTGATATCCATTACGGCATCGGCGGGAATCGGCACTTTCTTGGCCTCCCCCAACGGAATTCGCACGCCGCCGTCCGGCTCCTCGTTTTCGATGGGCGTCGCACTCACCGAACTCGTTTCCGGCGCGGACGAACTCGACGCGGCCGTCGAGGACTGGTCATCGGTGCATCCCGCCACGGTAACGGCAAGCGCCGCCGTCGCCGTCATCCAGATCAGTTTCACAGGTCAACCTCTCTTCGACAGAGCATGACTACAACTTCCAGATGGACGCAGACTACATGGCGCGAAAATCGGCAATTTGTTCGCGAATACGAGGACTCGGCGGATATCGAAAATCTCCGATAGCGTCATATGCCATGACGATGCCGGTCGCATTCAGCACCCTCGATGTTCGCACCACGGACGGCAATGCCGACGCCTACCTGGCCCGACCCGATGACGGCACCGCCCGCCCCGGGGTGCTGTTCAATATGGACGCCTACGGCCTGCGGCCTTGGCTGCGCGAAATGATGCAAGCAATCGCGGCCGACGGCTACACCGTGTTGGCTCCCAATATTTTCTACCGAACCGGTCCGGCTCCGGTGCTCGCGATGCCCGATTCCGCCGATCCGGAAGGGCATGCGAAATTCTTTGTCGCGCTGGGCCCGGCGCGGGCGGCGCTCACTCCCGAAAAAGCATTGCAGGACACCCGAACCTATCTCGATTGGCTGGACGCGGCCGACTTCGTGACACCGGGTCCAGTGGCGGTAACCGGATACTGCATGGGCGGCCGACTCGCCTTGCGCACCGCGGGCGCATTCGGGAGTCGCATCGCGGCCGCCGCCAGTTTTCACGGCGGCCGCCTAGCGGTCGACGAACAACCCGACAGTCCGCATCACACCGCCGCGGGCATTACCGCCGAATTGTTGATCGCCCATGCGAGCCAAGATGATTCGATACCCCCGGAGCAGATAACCCGTTTGGAAAAGGCCCTCGACGCGGCGCACGTCCGCTATGCATCGGTGGTCTACCCGAATACCCGCCACGGTTTCACCATGCGCGACACCCCGGTCTTCGATCAGGCGGCCTACCACCGCCACCTCACCGATCTGCTCGACCTCCTGCACCGGGCGTTCCCCAGCGCCTGACGAGAGGGCAAGATGATCAGTGAGGACAGGAGCGCGAGTGGAACTGAGCTACGGCGACGTGAAGGCCGCCGCCGATCGGATCGCCGGACACGTGCGGCCGGTTGCCATCGCACCCGGGGATGGGATAACGACGACCGGCGAACTGTGGCTGGCATTGGAATACATGCAGCACACCGGCTCGTTCAAGGCCCGTGGTGCCCGAAACTTCATCCAGGCGCACCAGGACGACGCAACCCTGCCAGAGGCGGGCGTGACCATCGCATCCGGCGGAAACGCCGGACTCGCGTGCGCGTGGGCGGCCCGCGAACAGGAAGTACGGGCAACGGTATTTCTGCCGACCACCGCGCCGCTGGTGAAGGTCGAGCGGTTGCGCGGCTACGGCGCCGATGTGCGCCTGGTCGGCGTCGAATACGCCGACGCACTCGCCGCCTGTCGCGAATTCGCCGATACCAGTGGCGCTTTGCCCTCACACGCCTACGACAACCCCTATATCGCGGCCGGAGCGGGCACCCTGATGGTGGAGATCCACCACCTGCTTCCCCGACTGGACACCATCGTCGTCGCGGTCGGCGGCGGTGGCCTGTTCGCCGGGGTAGCCACGGCCGCGGATCACTACGGCGTCCGGACGATCGCGGTCGAGCCGCAACGCTGCCGTGCGCTGCACGATGCGATCCAGGCCGGACGGATCGTCGACGCGACGGTCGATTCGGTCGCCGCCGATTCCCTCGGCGCCCGCCGTGCCTCCGAATTGGCACTGCACGCGGCCCAGAACTATAACGTGACCTCGATACTCGTCCCCGACGCCGACATCGTCGCGGCTCGGTCGGCGCTGTGGCAGGACCGCCGACTCGCGGTGGAACACGCCGCCGCGACGGCGGTCGCGGCGCTGACCACCGATGCGTATCGGCCCGAGCCCGGTGAGCGGGTCTGCGTCGTCCTGTGCGGGGCCAATACCGATCCGGCGGATCTGGCGCGGTAAGCGCACTACGCTCGATATCGACTCGGAGGAGGCACACCATGTCGGTTCAATCCCTGATGGTCCCGATCGGAACGCCCGCGCCGGACTTCAGCCTGCCCGACCTCGACGGTCAGCTGCACACCCGCGCCGACTATGCGGACGGGCCCGGGCTACTGGTCATCTTCGCCTGCAACCACTGCCCGTATGTGCGGCACCTGGAGTCGAAGCTCGGCGAGGTGCTGGGCACCCTCACCATCCCGACGGTGGCGATCTGCACCAATGACGCCGACGCCTACCCGGATGACGCACGGGAGCACCTGCGGGCCCAAGCCGATCGCGCCGGTTGGAAATTCCCCTACCTGATCGACGAAACACAGGAGGTGGGTCGCGCCTTCCGGGCCGCGTGCACGCCGGACTTCTTCCTCTACGACGCACACCTCGAACTCGCCTACCGCGGCGCATTCGACGAATCCACCCCGGGCAACGGTAAACCGGTGACCGGCAACGAATTACGCGCCGCGGTCGAGGCGGTACGCACCGGAGCCCCCGTGCCCGAGCCACATCGGCCGAGCATGGGTTGCTCCATCAAATGGCGCGCCTAGGTGCCGATCACGGCATTCATGATGGTGCCCGCGCTGGTCGCGACGACACCGCCGATCATGGCTCCCGCCACCATCTTCGGCGATTGCAGGCCGCCGCCGGACCACTTCTCCCAGGCGAACCGACCGCCCGCGTAGGTGATGGCGGTAATGCCTGCCAGCAGGATGAACCAGGTGAAATAGCGCACCATCTGCAGGATCTTGTCCGCGAGGGGCGGCGCCTCAGGTGTCGGGTTGCCGAGTTGGGCCAGGACTGCTCCATACGTGTCATGTGCCGCGGCGAGAATCATGCTCACAGTCGTGCCCCTCTTCTGATATCGGCGACGCTGGTAAGCGTCTAGCCAGATAATAGCGGCTCGGCTCGAGACAGATTGTGCAGCAACCGGATTCAACGGCGTACCGGTCAGCCGGATTCCAACGCCGGCTTGTGATCACGCCGCAGCATGTACAGCGCCATCGCCGATCCCGATACCGTTAGGACAGCGGCAGCCGCGGGGTGAAGTACGTAAAGACCGTCACCACACCGACATTGCCGAGCGCGGTAAGTACGATCGCCAATTGCACACGGCGATCGGCGAATACGCGCAGCTCCCGGCGCGCCGATGCGCTCGACTGCGCGGGCATCGTCGGCAGGAAACGCAGCAAGAGCAGCAGCGCGACAGCCGCGCCCACCGCGACCGACACGAATGTCGCACGCCAGCCGAAAGTTTGGCCGACAGCGGCGCCGATCGGAGTGCCGCCGACAATGCCCAGATTCATACCGAGCGCCACCTGCGCCACCGCGACCAAACCGACCACGAGCGGTTTGCGCGGCAGCCGCGACGTCGCCACGGTCACCACCGGCCCGCCGACGATCATGCCGAGCGCATATGCGCTCACCAGCAGACCAGCCGCTGGCATCGACACCGCGAGCCCGGCCGCCACCTCGGGCAGGATTCCGGCGATTACGAATTCACCGGTGGTCAGGCTGAAGACCACCAGCATGAGCGCAAAGACAGCAGGACGCATAGATCCACTCCGACCCTGCGCGATCTGCTGCAGGCGATGGTGCCGCCAATTGTCTAACCATACGATCGGACGTACTCTTTAGCCATGACGACGGAGGACAAGCGCCTACTGCGCGGTGCACGGAGCCGCCAGCTCGTGCTGCGCCGAGCGGTCGACACCGCATCCCTCGACGGTCTCGAGGGTTTGAGCTTCGGCAAGTTGGCGACCGATACCGGGCTCAGCAAGGCGGGTGTGCAGACCCTGTTCAAGACCAAGGAGACGCTGCAACTCGCGGCGCTCGACTTCGGCCGCGATATGTTCATCGATGCCGTCGTCCGTCCCGCCCGTGCGCAACCACATGGGGTGCAACGACTTCGCGCCCTGATCGAATGTTGGATCGTCTACGCGCAGACACCGCTGTTCGCCGGCGGCTGCTTGCGGGTCGCGAATATGGCGGAGTTCGACAGCCGTCCCGGTCCGGTGCGCGACGCGCTGGTCCGCGAGCAGCGGGAGTGGGTGGGGACCATCGCGCGCGAACTCCGGTACGCCGTCGATGCGGGCGAAATCGCCGATCTGGATATCGATCTCGCCGCCTTCCAGATCGACGCCGTCCTCTGTGCCGCCAATACCGCACTGCGCCTCGGCGAAGTCGACGCGGTGCCCAAGGTCCGCCGAGTTGTCGAAAGCTTCCTCATCCCGGCGACCTAGGTATCAGGGGCAGTCGGCGGTCTGCTGCAGCTCGATCCTGATCCGGTCGTCGCTGAGGATGAGAGTGCCATCGCCGGTGGTGGTCCATGTGGGCGCGAGGAGCAGGAATTCGGTGAGCCAGGAGTCCTGGTCGGCGAATTCCGGCGGATAGGACAGCACGGTGGAGAACGGGGATCGGGTTTTCAGAACGCCGCTGTCGGCATCCACCTCGAACATCACGGTATTGGCGCCCGCGTGTGCGGACAGGCGGCGGGTCTCGTCGACGAACCACAGGGTGATCCGGGTACCGCCGAGCAGGAATCGTGGTCGGCCATTCTCGGTTACGGATGAGGAGACGTAGCGGTGGCCCCAGAGATCTGAGTCTTGCATCGGTGGATCGGCCCTTACTCGCAGCGTTCGACAGCCCATCCATCCTGATATTCGCGTCGAGCGGGCAGAATGGCGCGGTCCACTGAACGAACCGATCAGCGAAGATTCTTCTCGATTTCGCGGGCGGTATGTGCGACCAGTCCGGGCAGATTCGGCGGAAACTGTTGGGACAGTGAGATACAGCCGATCGCGGCCGCATCGCACATCCCTGGTTGCCGGATTGCGGCTGCGGCACAACAGATCCCGGCGATCAGGTTGTGATGGTCGACGGAAACCATTCCCGCATCGACGATTCCGGAGCGGACACGCTGCCATTCGGCGGCCGCATAGGTCGGCGGCGGTACGGTATTGTCGGCCCGTCCCGCGAAGAGCACCTGCGCCAGCGCGGTGCGATATACCAACTCCGGATCCGCGGCGGTGCTGAGGAAGAACTCGGCACCTTTGATCCCGGAGACCATTCGAACCTCGCCCGCGTCGAGAATGCACACCGCGACAGTCGAATTCGTCAAGGCGGACAATACCCGGGCGGGCCGTTGCGCGGCCCGGCGCAGGATCGGCGCGGCCTGCCAATGCCGCCCCAACTCCGCCATCCGCTCGCCGACGAAATACCGCTGCTCCACCCGCTGCACGGCACCGAGCGCCACCAACTGTTCGGCCAACCGATATGCGGTGGCCTTCGCCAATCCGGTGGTGCGGGCCAGTTGGGACAGTCCACAGCCCTCCGGCGCCGCCGAAATGGCCTCCAGTATCTGGAAACCGGCGTCGAGCACACCGCGGCTCGTTCCGTCAGCCGATGGGCTACCGACCATCGCGCCCGTCCTCCTCCTTGCCGCGGCTCCCATCGGCACACGGCAAGAAAAGATGGTACGCCGGTTGTCGTTCGCAACAAGGCGTTCCAGACCGGGGTCAGCTCACGTTGAGCACGACCTTGCCTGGGCCACGCCCCATTTCGCTCTCCTCCTGTGCGGCTGCTGCCCGCTCGAGCAGGAAGGTCCGCGCCTCGCCCGGCAGTCGGAACGCACCGCTGGCGACGCGTTCGGCGACCTGCTCGAGCAGTTCGGTAGGCCGTTCGGGACCGCTGCCCGCGAGGAAGGTGATGCCGAGTTCGCGGGCCGCCGGATCGACGATCGTCACGATCCGGTCGGTGCCGCCGCGCAATTCGATGGCGGCGGGCAGCACACCGTATCCGGCCGCGTCGAAGACCGCGTCGATGCCGTTCGGCGCGAGTTCGCGGACGCGCTCGACCAGACCGGCGCCGTAGGTGGTCGCGGTGGCACCGAGTTCGCGCACAATGTCCTGATTGGCCACGGATGCGGTGCCGATCACGGTGACGCCCTCGGCCGCCGCCAGCTGTACCGCCATCGACCCCACCGCGCCGGACGCACCATTGATCAGCAGCGTTTCGCCCGGTTGTATTTTCAGTGCCGCCAATGACTTCTCCGCCGCCGACACCGCGACCGGGAGCGATGCGGCATCCGGCCAGGACAATTCCTCGGGTTTCTTCGCCACGGCATTGCTGAGGGTGTACTCCGCGTACGCCGCGACCGCCCAGCCCAGCACCTCGTCGCCGACCGCGACATCGGTGACATCCGGTCCGACCGCATCGACCACCCCCGCGATCTCGCCACCCGGATACTGCGGAAACACCGGTTCGCCGAAAGACAGTGCGCCGGAACGGATCTTCCAATCCACCGGATTCACCGCGGTGGTCCGCACCGCGACTCGGACCTGACCCGGGCCCGGTTCCGGGATCGGGATGTCGACGATCTGCAGTACGTCCGGACCGCCGAATTCGTAGAACGCAATCGCCCGCATCGTCCCAGCCTACGGGTCGAACCGCGCGCATACGGGTAGCGCCGCCAGGTTTTCTCAGCAGAGTCTCATCGAACACCCACCCTTGGTCTCAGAACCGTTGCGTTCAATGGCCGGTGGCTGCCCCGTCCGGTCCCAGTCTCACCCGGGCGGTAGGCAGCGCCAACTTCGGCAAGGATCCGAAACGACCTCGAACCTAATCGGCGGCTATCTCGTAACCCCTACAACAACGAGCCGACAATGCCGAGGTCATGATGAGCGTCGAACACGTCAACCGTCGAACAATCGTCATCGGAGCGGGGGCCGCGGCAGTTGTCGCGGCCTGTTCCACGAGCGAAAGCTCGTGGACGCAGCTCACCTCCACCTCCACCGCAGTACCGACGACGACATCGAGTTCCGTTGCCGCCGAACCGCCGCCGCCCCCGACCGAGGTGCCGGCCGGGCCGGAACCCACCCCCGGCACCGCACTCGCCCGCACCTCCGATGTGCCGATCGGGTCCGGGGTGTTACTCGGCGATACCGTCGTCACTCAGCCGAGTCCGGGTAATTACCAAGCTTTTTCGGTGATCTGCACGCATGCGGGCTGCGCGGTCGACAGGATCAGCGGCGGCACCATCAATTGCCCTTGTCACGGCAGCAGATTCAATCTCGACGGCTCCGTGGCGACCGGTCCGGCCACCCGACCGCTCACCGCGCGCACCATCTCGGTACAGGGCGAATGGATCGTCGCGGGCGCATTCGCGGCGCTACCCGCCGTACGGCAAGAGGTCCAGGAACAACCCGCACCGGGGCCGCAAGTCGAGGAGGGCGCACCGCAGAACGCCCTCGCCCGCTCCTCCGACATACCTGTCGGCTCCGGGATCATCCTCGGCGACACCGTGGTGACCCAACCGAATCCTGGTAACTACCAGGGCTTCTCGGTGATCTGCACACATCAGGGCTGTGCCCTCGACAAAATCGCGGGCGGCACCATCAACTGTCCTTGTCACGGCAGCAGATTCAATCTCGACGGATCCGTGGCGACCGGTCCGGCAAATGAACCGCTCTCGCGCCGCGAGATATCGGTACAAGGCGACTGGATCGTCGCGGGCGCACCGGCGACACCGCCGGTGATCAAGCCGTGGTGGTGCGAAATCCCGATCTTCGCGCCAGGTAGTGCGGACTGCTGACTATTTCCGCCGTGCGGTTCGGGTGGCTCCGATGGAGGCCGCCACCACGCAGATGACGCCCACCCATTGCGCCGCGTGCATGATCTGGCCGAGGACGATCAGTCCGGCGAGTGCGGCGGCCGCCGGCTCCAGGCTCATCAGCACGCCGAAGACGCGCGGTGGAATGCGCCGCAGCGCTTCGAGTTCCACGGAATACGGCAGCACCGACGACAGCATCGCGACCGCGAAACCGGCAGCGAGGACCGAGGGCTGGAACAGTGTGGCGCCCGCGTCGGCAATGCCGACCGGGACCATGAGCACACCGCCGAAGGCCATCGCAATGGCCAATCCCCCACCGCCGCTGGTCCGGTCACCGAGTGCGGCACTCAGCAGAATGTAGCTCGCCCACAGCGCTCCCGCGGCCAGCGCGAACAGCACACCCGACCAGCCGACATCGCCGCCCGCCTTGGTCAGCAGCAGTACGCCGCCACCGGCGAGTACGGCCCACACCGGATCGGTCCAGCGCCGCGAGCCGGCCAGCGCGACGCTGAGCGGCCCCAAGAATTCGAGGGTGACCGCCATACCGAGCGGAATCCGGTCGATGGCCTGGTAGAAGCACAGGTTCATGGAGGCGAGCACGGTGCCGTAGCCGAGCACCACCGGTAGCGCGCGCCGCTCGATCCGCAGCGCGGACCGCCAGACGACCAGCAACACCGCCCCGGCGAAGAACAGGCGCAGTGTGACCGCACCCGCGGCCCCGGTGGCGGTGAACAGCTGTTTGGCCAGGGCCGCGCCGACCTGCACGCTGACGATCCCGATCAGCACCAGTGCCGTCGGCGGCACCCCGCCGAGCCCGCGCGCGTGCACCGCACGCAGGGGCGTCAGCGGCCACGCCGACTTCGGATTCCGTTCGATATCGATCGCGACCACGCGGCGTCCTCCGTCCAAAAACCCAGCATCCCAGAAACGGTCAGGCCGCCGGGCGAGGACCTGCCAGATCAACGAGATCGATATCCTTCGGCGCGGAATCGCGTTCGCCCGCTTGCGACTTCGCCCGCTTGCCGGCAACGAGATACGCGACGACCAGCAACACGCTCAACCACACGTAGGTGTTCCCCCACAGGTGTTGCCAAGGCGTCCAAGCCAATTCACGGCGATTGTCGCCCGGCAGCCAGTTCTGCGGCCCGTATACGAATGCCGCGGTGGTGAGAACGATCGCCACATACCAGCCGATCGCCCGACCGCGCGGCAGCGTGGTCGCGTAACAGACCATCGCGAACAGCGCGGGCGCGATCATCACCCAGTGATGCGACCAGGAGATCGGCGATACCAGCAGCGTGAAGACGGCGTTGATCGACAGCGCGAGCGCGGGCACCTCGGCGGCCTGGCGTATGGCCGGGACAACCAGCGCGAGCAGCGCCGCACTCAGCACCAGCCACAGGACGGTGAACAGCGGCTTCTCCACGCCGAATCGGGCGAGCACGGCCTGGATCGACTGGTTGGTATGAAAGGACGAGCCGCTGAGTCCGGAGACATTGCCGAGTCCGCCGAACCAGTAGTTGACCGATTCCTTGGGCAGGATCGCGAAGCTGAGCGCGGTCGCGACCGCACCGGTGATCGCGGCGGTGACTGCGGCGCGATAATCCCGGCGCACCAGGAAGTAGAGCACGAATGCCGCCGGTGTCAGCTTGATCGCGGCGGCAACGCCGACCAGCATGCCGCGCCGCCACTTCGGCTTCGCGGTGAGCGCGTCCGCGGCGACCAGCACCATCAGCAGCAGGTTCACCTGTCCGAAGTCCAGCGTGGAGCGGACCGGCTCCAGCAGCATGGCCAGCGGTGTCGCGCAGGAGGTGGCAAGCAGCGCGAGTTGCAACGCGCCGCGCTCGGGCCAGCGCCGCCGCGCGACCAGATACAGCGTGACGGCCAGCGCGAGCGTCGAGGAGATGAAGAAGGTGAAGGCCGCGGCATCCCATGGCAGCAGCGCGAACGGGCTGAGCACCAGTGCGGCGAACGGCGGGTAGATGAACGGCAGCCCGATACCGATGGTGGTCTGCGGCAGCTGGCCGTACATATCCGCGCCGTCGCGCAGCGCCTCGATGCCGAGCCGGTACACCTGCAGGTCGATGAACCCACCGGTGATCCGGTGGAAGGGCCACAGCGGCGCCATCAGGCACCACGTGACGAAGCCGACGAGCAGCACCGGCACCAGCCACACCGCGCGCCCGAATCGTCGGTTCACGGGCTTCGACCTATCTGGGGTGGTGACACTACTCATCCGCGGCGACTATACCGACCCGCACGAACGCAGCCGAATCCGCGTTCTTGCTCATGGCAATCGGTCAACGCTCAGGACGCCCCGAACAAGCCGAGCAGATCGTTCTTGCCGAACATGGCGGCCGCGGCCCGCGCGGACGGTGTCCCGGCATCCGGATCCGCACCGGCGGCGAGCAGGGCCCGCAAGATCTCGGTCTCGCCCTTGAAGACCGCACCGGCGAGCGGGGTCTGGCCCTTGTCATTGGCTCGATTCGGGTCGGCATCACGCGCGAGCAGCACCTGAACGGCGTCCTGATGACCGTGATAGGCGGCCAGCATGAGCAGCGTGTCGCCATTGTCGTTGGTGAGGTTCACCGGGACACCGGCATCGAGGTACGCCGTGAGCCGCTCGGCATCGCCGTGCCGAGCCAGATCGAAGATCTTGGTGGCGAGTTCGATCAGGTCCGGGTCCGTCTCGTCATTGCCCATCTGCCAGTCCTACCACTCGAGATGCGCCGGAGACGGCAGTTGTCACGGAATGATTCGGCCTGTCGCGGTCGATAACAGTTTCATAACTCGCCGATCGGGTACCCCGTGAACATGACAGTGACGCACAAGCGATTTCACCGCCCTGCCGGTGTCGATCGCGGAACCGCGCTGCTGGCCTCGGCAACCTGCCTGATTTTCGTGGCCGGCATCGCCACCATCACCCGTTCCTTCCCGACCAGCGCGGCGGCCGCCGGATGCATCGCGGCCGGACTGGCCGTGACACTCGGCATCCTCCCGCACAGTCGTTAGCCGATCCAACAGAACGTCGACTCCACTGTCGATACGGCAGGCTTACTGGTCAGTGCGAAAAAGGAATTCGAGTCGGTGGGCGAACGTTTCGGTCTGTCGACGACACTTCAGTCGATCGCGGAGGACCAGCTGCGCCATGGTGATCTGCCCGAGGCGATCACTTCGCTCACCCGTGCCGCCGCGGCCTTCGAACAGCTCGGCAGTGCGGGTGACGCTGCGGCCGTCTGTGCCGAATCGGCCACCGCACTGGCTCGACTCGGCGAACTCGACCGTGCCGAAGCTGCGCTGGCCAGGGCCGGACGACACGTCGAGGCCGCCGGAGAGCCGGGCACCGCGACGTATGTGCGGCTTGCGCGGGCAGAGTACCTGCTGCGTCGCGGGGATCGCAAAGCAGCACTGCGAGAACTCGAGCGAGCCGAAACCGGTCTCGCGAACTCTGCCTTCGACACTCGAATTCGGGCGCGGAGTACTGGTTTTCGAGCGCTCATCGCGATTCTCGACGATGATCCGGTGCGGGCTCGGCGGGTGCTCGATACGGCGAACAAGGCGCTGATCATCGATCGAGACGGATCGATGATCACCACGAGCGGCGCACAACCGGACGATTTGGCGATGTTCGCGCACCTGTATGCCGCCTTGGCAATGCGGGACGGCAACGCAACCGCCGCGGCCCACTTACTCGGTGCGGCGGCCGCCATGCTCGGCACCGAGGATCGACGCGGGTACGACAATCTCGTCGCATCAGCAGACCGAGCCCGCGAAGCACTCGGTGCAGAAGCCTTCACCACTGCCTATCAGAGCACGGCGGGCTTGCAACCCACTGCCGCAATCGAATTCCTGCTGTCACAGGTGACGTGAACGCCGATTCCGAAACCGAGTCAGCTATCCGAATCCGCTGGTACGGAAGCGGATTCGGGCACCTCACCCGCAACGATCATGCCGAGCAACGCGAGTGCGCGCGCATCGGCCGAATCCTGCTCGGCGTGATAGGCGATGAGGATTTGGCCCGGAGCTCCGTTGACGGTGAACGTTTCGTAGGACAGTGTGAGGTCACCGACCAACGGGTTGCGAAAACGTTTGACGCCTGCGGTTTTCGCGCGCACGTCATGACGAGCCCACAGCCGCCGGAAATCCTCGCTCTTCAGGGTCAATTCGCCGACCAGTTCGGTCAGGCGCGGATCGTCGAGATCGGTGCCCGCGGTGGCACGCAGGCTGGCGACGGTATCGGCGGCAATGCTCGGCCAGTCGGCATAACACGCACGCGCCTGCGGGTCCAGAAAGATCGCCCGCACCATATTGACGCCCTCGGCCGAACAGGAGTTGACCGCGGTGGCCAGTGGATTCGCGGCGAGCACATCCATATGCCGACCGAGTACCAATGCGGGCGTATTCGGCCAGGAATCCATCAGGCGCAACAGCCCGGGCGCGACCCGCTCGGGCCGTCGCGTCGCCCGCTTGCGCCGGGCCGCCGGCCGCGCCAACTCGCGCAGGTGCGCGACACCCTCCTCGTCCAACGCGAATACCCGGGCCAATGCCTCGACGACCTGCTCGGACGGATGCTTATCCCGTCCCTGCTCCAGCCGTACGTAGTAGTCCGCGCTCATGCCCGCGAGCATGGCCACTTCCTCGCGGCGCAGTCCGGCCACTCGCCGCTGGCCGCCACCCGGAATCCCGAACTCCTCCGGACGCGCCAGTTCGCGGCGGGCGCGTAGGAACACGCCCAATCGGTTCTCGGAGTCCATGTATCCGAGGGTAGGACAACCGGGCCGGGCCTGGGTGGCCCCGCTACTACCAGGAAGTCCGCAGCCTGGCGGTTAGCGATCTCGGATACGAACGTGGTGCTCATGACAAACAACCTCGAAGGCCGCACCGCGGTGGTAACCGGAGCATCCAGTGGCATCGGAGCCGCGACCGCCCGACAGCTCGCACACAACGGCGCCCGCGTCGCGCTGCTCGGCCGCCGCAAGGATCGGATCGAAGAACTGGCCGCCGAGATCGGCGGACCGACCCTAGCGGTGGTCGCCGATGTGGCCGATCGGCCATCGATGCGCGACGCCGCAGCAACGATACGCGCGGCATTCGGCCCGGTGGACCTGGTGGTCGCGAATGCGGGCGTCATGCTCGCCGCGCCGTTCGAAGCCGCGGACACCGACGAATGGGATCAGATGGTGGGGACCAATATCAATGGATTGCTCTACACCGGAAGGGCTTTCATCGATGACCTACTCGCCGCGGCACGCGAGGGCCGCCGCGCGGATCTGGTGCATGTCGGCTCGATCGGCGGGCATACCGTCTTCCCCAACTACGGCGTCTACACCGCGACGAAGGCCGCGGTTGCCCATCTCACCCGCAATCTGCGCGCGGAACTCGGCCCACGCGGTGTCCGGGTGAAGAACATCGAACCCGGATTCGTCGAAACCGAACTCGGTGCCGGGATGCGCGATGAAGACCAGCGGGCCGGGCTCACCCAGTGGCGCAGCGAACTCGAAATCCTGCGTTCGGACGATATCGCCGATGCGATCGCCTACGCCGTCGCCGCACCACCGCGGGTCAATGTGGCCGAACTCATCGTCGTACCGACCCAGCAGGGCTGAACTCGATGCGGCGGACGTCCCTACCGGACGTCCGCCCGTCAGAAGCGCGTTATGACAGCGCCGTCCATCCGTCCCACACCCGTGGGCCGATATCGCCGCGCACACAGGCCAGGCGAAGATCCGCCTGCTCCTGGTACTCCGAATTCGCGGCAGCCGCCTGTGCGGCCATGGTGGCCATCCGGAACTCCCGGATATCGCGCAGCAGGTAGAAGCCATCCCAGCGCATCACGTCACAGCCGTAGGCCTGGCAGTACTCGGCATACTGCGCATCGGTGATCCAGCCGAACGACGCGCATTCGATCGCCGCATGCACCAGATCCCATTCCGGCGGGCCGATCGACACCAGTCCGGTATCGAGCAGGATCACGCTGTCGTCCTCCGCGACGACCACATTGCCGCTCCACGCAGCGCCGTGGATGACCGACCACGGCCGTCCGGTCGGCAGCGCGGCCCAGCGACCGCGCAGTTGCGCCAAATGCCCACGCATCCAGGATCTGTCGTCCGCGCTCATAGTGTGCGCGGCGTCGATGCGTTCATCGAGTCCGACGAAGGGCGCCACCTGTCCGATTTCCATATCGGCCGGCGGCGCCAACCCGTGCAGTCGCGTCAGCGCCGCAGCCACCTCCGCGGGTGTGCCGGCGCGGTGTTGCGGTAACTCGTGCCAGAAGGTCACCGCACGACCGTCCACCACCACCGGCTGCGGAAGATCGGAAACCACCTGTGCCACTGGAATTCCGGCGGACTCGAGCCATCGAGCGACATCGACCGCACGCTTGGCGGCACCCTCCTGCCCTGGTGCCCCGATCCGCGCCACCACACCACCGGGCAGCCGGTAGTCGATCTCGTCGGCCACTCGAAGTAGTTGGGCCCCTTCGGCATTTATGCCCACGCCCGCGCAGGCGACCCGCAGCATCGACCACGTCCCGTTACCAACCCGCATCGCGGTCATTTCCCCATGGTAGCGGTTCGATCTGACGAATTGCATTGATTCACAACCAATCTGACTTGCTATGCCCGGCAACCAGGACGTCCGGATAGGCTCGAAATTTGCTCGAGGTCCACGCCCAGGTACACGGCCAGAGTCTTCGCATGAGAGCCGAAGATCTTGCGGCCGCGGTCATCACGTCCGTCGCCGATGCGATCGGCCTGGAAGAAACCCGGATCAGCCTGGAGTCGTCCCTGATCGACGAACTCGGCACTGAGCCGATCGATCTGTGGGATATGTGGTTTCGCACCCTCCGGGACTCCGGTGTGGAGATCTCCGGCGCCGAGGTCGCCACGCTGTTGCGGGGCGATATTCCGCGACGAATTCGCCGAGCGCGGTGGTCAGCGAGGCGGGGTTGGCCCATCTCGAGCGAGTACTACCGCAGTTCCGCCGCGATTCACTGGCCGACCCACTGCGAAATGATCAGGTGCACAGTCTGGTAACCGTAGGCAATCTGATCGAGCTGGTGCATTCGCTGGCGGCGCAGCACGGAACCGAGGCTACGCCGATGAAGGCGGAAACTGAACCCCGATCACGACGAAAACGGGCCGCGGCGGGGTCCGATCACCTCGCCTTTCTAGGCTGACTCACTTGAGCCGATCGTGAAAGAGACGCTGCGACCGCGGGCGTCCAACCTGCCATCGCCCCAACTCGCGCTGCCATAGGCGTCGATTTCGATGGCGTACTCGCCGGCGGCCAGATCAGCTGGTAGCCGCACCGACGCCGACGGCCGCCGGTCCACGAGGTCCAGGTACATCCGCTGCGGATCGCCGCCGAGCGCCACCAGGAAGATCCGTGCGTACTCGAACTTTTTGCGGGCAGCCGATGCGTTGGCGGCCGACCAGGTGATGCCGAGCGATCGGCGCGCGGGATCGGTGAACTCGACGGCGACTCGCAATGTCGCCTCGCCCTCCAGCTCGGCCCGGTACCGCACGTCTTCCTCCTCGTGTGCCTGCTACCTCGCATTATCTTCCGGGCCGGGTCGGCGGCGCGTAATTTCAGCTCACCTGGTTTCCAGCTGATTCATGCATATGAAGGGATCACCCAGATTTGTGTGTCGCGAGTCGCACCTGACGCAGTACGCCCATACCCTCGAACACTTCGAGCGTGCGGGGTTGAATACCAACGGCTTTCGCGTACCGGGGCGGTTCCAGCAGTGGGTCGATGATCCGGCACGACACTCCCCTGCGGCGTAACTTGATCGCCGCGGTCAGGCCGATCGGGCTTGCGCCTGCGATGAGTACGTCGGTCTCAGCCATCCGACATCACCTGCATGTCATCGACCGGGCGTGGTTGTCTCGGTGGTGCTGGTCGGACTCGCGCCGGTGGTCGCCACATCCTTCCCCGGCAGGGCATCAGCACCGTAGAAGGTCGGCAGCATGCCTTTGACCAGCACCAGGGCGGACCCCTCACCCGACGGAACCGTCGCAAGGTTCGTGGCGACCACGATCGTGAGGTCCGATGCCGGGTCATGGCCCATGAAGGTCATGAAACCGGGGAGTTGACCGTCGTGTCCGATGAGATGGGTGCCGAATCGCACGATGCCGAGGCCGTATCCGGCTTGATCCGGATCGGCGGGATCGATCGGCTGGATGCTGTCCAACCGAGCCTTCTGCATCTTCGCATCGAGCAGGCCACCGCCGACGAGCGCCTTCACATACGTCGCTAGATCAGCGGCCGTCGAGATCGCACCACCGGCGGTCCACGCCCAGGACACGTTGATATTTGTTTGGTTGCTCGGTTTGAGGGTGCCCGCGACGGCCTCGGCCTGTTCCGCGGGAGGAAGTGTGTAGGTGTCGATGGTGGAAACGTTGGTGCCGAAGGCATAGCCCTGGGGATGCGGATCCGGAATCGAGGAGTCCGTGGGCGCAGGCAATGATGTGTGCCCGAGGCTCAGCGGTTCGAAGATGCGCTTCTGAAAACTCTCGGCGGCCGTCATTTTCGTGAGCTTCTCGATGACCAGGCCGAGCAGGATGAAGTTGGTATTGCTGTATTCGAACTTTTCCCCGGGTTGGAAGTTCACCGGGTGCGCGAACGCGATGGCCAGCAATTCCTCCGGCGTGTATACCTTCTGCGGCTCGTTGTCGAGCGCGGCATTGAACTGCGGGTCGAAGGTGTAACTGTATAGCCCGCTTCGCATTTCGTTCAGCTGAGCAATCGTGATCCGATCACCGTTCGGCACGCCGGGCCAATATTTGTCGATGGGGTCGTCGAGCGAGAGCTTGCCCTCCTGCGCCAGCTGCAGGATGACCGTCGACGTCATCGTCTTGGTATTACTGCCGACTCGAAAGTAGTCCTCGACTTCGATCGGCTCGCTCGTGCCGATTGCACGGGTACCGAATGCCGCGGCCCAATCGCCTTGCTTCGGCGATTTGACGACCACCACAGCGCCCGGAATAGCGTTGTCCTTCATCAGCGTGGTTATCACCGGCCGGATAGCGGCGGCGTATGCGGGCTCGGCGCCCGACGCGGTCGATTGCGTCGAAGTTCCTGTGGTGTCCGCCGACGTTCCGCAACCCGTGACGATCAACAGCCCGGCCGCAACGCACCCGGCGATGCGTGTCCTGTGTCCCATAACGCTCCGTCCGAGGTTTGCTGGAACGTAGCTATGTAGCGCGGAGCAACACTAACTCCGTGCGACACGGTTTCGGGCGGGAATGCCGGGCAACCCGTCAGCTCGGGCGCTGCTCCGACCTTTCCGAAGATTCTCGGCGCGGCCTGCGCCGCCGTGATCCGCGTCTCAGGTACCGTGCGACGACCTACGCCCGGGCCATGAGCGGCTCGGTCGACACAGCGAAAGGCGGGCATGATGGGCGGACTCTCGCGCGGCGCGGCCGGTGTGGCGCTGGCGGCTGCGTGTCTGGCTGTACCGACAACCTTGGCACCCCAAGCGAATGCGACGATCGCCACGAAGCTGTCGGTGGCGATGGTCGGCCCGGCACTCGGTACGAACAGTGTCGCGGCGGTCGGCTGTGGGCAGACCGCGCAGGCAACCGTGCAGCGCCCCGACGGCACTCCGGTACAAAGCGGTGTCGTCGAATTCACGAGCCGCCTGCCCGGCCTCGGCGGAAATATCGTCGGAACCGTGCCGGTCACCAACGGCACCGCGAGCATCCTCTGGATTCCGGACACCGTCGGCCAGCACATCGTCAGCGCCGTCTACTACGACGGCCCGCCCGACTACCAACCAGCAGCCGGGTACACCACGGTCACCGCGATGAACCTCGGCGGCATCTGCCTGTAGTTCCGAACGATCCACCGAAACGACGAAGGCCCGGTCCTTGTGGACCGGGCCTTTCGAGTGGACATAGCGGGAACCTATCGCTGGAACCTGCGCGGTCCGCTTTTCTCGATCCGTTCCTGCACCTCAGCGAAGTCCTGCAAGATGTCGGTCCGGTGGCCACGGACACCGGGTGGGCGAAAGAAGCAGCTAAGCCCTGACGAAGTCGCCGAGATCATCGCCAAGTACGAGGCGGGAGCGTCGATGGCTCGGTTGAAGGTCGAGCACCACATGGCCAAGCGGACAGTGGCCAAAGTACTGCGAGACAACAGGGTTACGATCCGACCGCGAGGCGGGCAGCGCCGCTGAGGTGGCGATTCCTGCAGCGACAATCCAGCAGGTGGGCAACTGCCGCCAACCTGCCGGCCATGGCCGACGCCTTGCCATATGTCGTCAACGACATATACAGTCGCTGTCGTGGGTGAACTGTTCACCATCGAAATGAGCCCGAGGTGCGGGACTGGCTTGAAGCACTGCCAGCCAAGCACTTCCTCGAGGTCGACGAATACGTCGGCCTGCTCGCCGAACAAGCAGAGTCGCTGAGCGAACCCTTCGCCCGATACCTCGGTGACGGGGTCCGCGAGCTACGCCCGACACTCGACGGTGCTGCCATCCGTATCACCTATTGGCTCGCACCAGGACGACGGGTCATCCTTCTCACGGTGTTCCGCAAGACCCGGATGCGAGAGGACACCGAGGTCAAACGTGCGAAACTCGCCCAACAGACCTGCCAGGCAGAACACGAACCCGCCCACCAAGAATTCATCCGCACAATCGAGAGAGGAGAACTGGACCGATGAGCCACGCACACTGGAAGAACCTCCGGGAACGCAAACTCGCCGAGGGCTACACAGAACCCGACGATGTCACCGAGGCCCGACGTGAAGTCCGGCTCTCCATGGCACTTGCCCAAGCCGTCTACGACCGCCGTACCGAACTCGGCCTCACCCAAGCCGACCTCGCCGAACGCGCCGGACTCACCCAGGCCAAGATCTCCCGCATCGAAGGTTCTGACACCGTGCCGACCCTCCCCCTACTCGCCAAACTCGCCGACGCCCTCGATGCCACCCTGAACATCACCCTCGACGCCGACGACACCCGAGTCAACTTCACCAGTCACCACACCGACGCAGCCTGAACCCGGCTGCGTCCGAGCTTCAAGGGCGGCGCTGGATTGCTCCAGTCGTAAACAACTGAACGAGAGCCACAGCAAGCGTGGCTGCCATCTGGGCAGCTTCGGGCGTGATCGGAGGCGCAGGTTTGACGCCTTCGTGCCGGTCTGTGTGCCCTTCCCACAACAACCCAATCATCAGCACCACTGCTGTCACGGGGATTGAGATTCCGGATTTGTCGAGGATGGCCAGCGCGTACAAATGGCCCTGGTTCCTGAGTTGCCCCAGCACGTGCCCCAAGGTTGCGCCAGCCTGGGTGGGTACAACGACAGGGATCGCCGCCGCCTCGACAGCAAGAATCGCTTCTCGGTATGCCGTAGATGGATCGGGATGAAGCCTATAGGCAGCGTCCCACGCAACTTGCAGATGAGTGGCGGCCGCATTGCGGTTGGCTGCAACAGCACTTTCACCCGCTTGTCGCACAGCAGCTGTGACCGTCGGATCTTGCCTCCGTTCCAACGAGTCACGCTTTTCGCTTACCATCCACACTGAGCGCCCGTCACGCAGGACATCGTCAACCAGGTTCACCTGTTCTCGGATGCTACGGCCGGAGTGAGAGCCCATATCGCCAGTCCAGACGTGCAGTGTTGCATCAACCCAATCCAACAAGGCCTCTGTCGGCACCCCACGCATGTCGTGATACCAGCACTGATCACTCGGCACATACCGGAGGCGTGCGGCAACCCGCTGACGAACTCCGCGGTCGAGCAGAAACTGATGGTCGAGCCACTCTCGAAGCGAGTGTTCCAACGATTGCGGGACACCTTCATGCCAACCCAGGTCGAAAGGCTGACCCGCATTGCGGCTGCTGAATGGCTGCCAAGCCCGAGAATCGTTGACCGTCACGAAATGCAGAATAGTGACCGACGCTCTACTGCGCCAAAGGCTTTCACACTAGACACAAAGCGGAAACATCACGCGAATCGAACCGACGGTGTGAGGGAAGGACCAGCTCAGCGGGGCTGTGAGCGAGGCATAAAAGAAGCTGCAGGCATATGACCTGCAGCTTCTCGGAAAGTGGAGCTGCCGGGAATCGAACCCGGGTCCTCCGCCGCGTCTTCAGGGCTTCTCCGTGTGCAGTTCGCTAGGTCTCTACTTGGATCTCCGGGTCTCGCGAACAAGCTCGGATGACGATCCCAGTCGCTGTTGGATGTCCCGTCCGACTCCGCGACCGAGCCGGACGGTAATTCCCTCTAGCTGATGCCAGTACCCGGGTCGAGGGACGAACCCGGACTGACAGAGACGACCTGCTACTTAGGCAGCGAGGGCGTACTCGCGCTGATTGGAATCGGCGCTTAATTGGTTGCAGCGACGCTTACGGTGGTCTCTTGCCTGCACCGACACGCTTCCCCTAAATCTACGTACGCAGTCGAAACCGTTCAGCCCCGTACGACCCGACACCTTGTCGGGCTAGTCATGTTAACACTCGGTGACCCGCTGTTCATTCCATTATCCCCGTACCCGATTTCAGTTCTCTGACCTGGGCGGAATCAGTGTCGGGCGCACCACACCGTGATGTCACCGGCGTACATCCAGCCTCATCAGTCGCTCCAGCGTGCCGGGTCAGGACCCAGCGAACGCGATCAGGCCGCCGCGATCAAGCCGACCGCGGCGAGCGCCAAAACCATCCCGACCTGTTGCTGTCGGCCGACCCGCTCACCGAGCAGCACCATCGCCAGCAGGACGGTCGCGGCCGGGTACAGCGAGCCGATCACGCTGACCAGCGAGAGCAGCGAGCCGTGGAAGGCGTAGAGCAGTGCTGCATTCGCGATGGTGTCCAGCACCGCGATGTAGGCCGCCAACCGCAGGGGTTCGCCGCGCAGCGGCCGGAACTCCCCCGCCGACAACGCGATGAGCCAGACCATCGGGCTTGCCGCGCCGCGTTGGGCCAGCAGCGGCCAGACCCCAGCACTCGCGTTGGTTTCGTGCAGGAAGACGAAGGCGAGTCCGAAGGCCGCACCTGAGCCGATGGTGAGCAGCGCGACCTTCCTGGTGAAGCGCAGCTCACGCCCACCGGTGATCTCCTCGGTGACGTCATCGGGCGACTCGCGGCTGACCAGATACACCGCACCGAGCGCGAACACGATGCCAGCGACGGCGAGCGGGCCGGGGCGCTCACCGAGCACCAGCCCGACCAGCACCGGAATACCGGCGACCAGCAGGGCCGTCAGCGGCGAAACCACCGCCATCGGACCGCTGGCCAGCGCGGCATAGAACCACCACACCGCGAAGCCACTGGCCACACCGGCCGCCAGCCCCCACAGCATCGATGCGGTGTCCGGAGTGCCATCGAACAGCGGCAGCAGCGCGAGGACGAACAACACCGACATGGGATAGGAAATGATCACGACGCGCAGGGCGGTCACCCGCCGCGATGCCACCCCACCGAAGAAATCACTGACGCCGTAGCCGACCGCGGCCACCAGCGCCAACAGGACGGCGGTCAGCGCATGCCCTTGATCCGCCGCCCCAGTTCTCGGGTGACCTCGCGCTCGGCGGTGCGCTTGGCCAGATCCTGTCGCTTGTCGTAGTCCTGCTTACCCTTGGCGAGCGCGAGCTCGACCTTGACCTTGCCGTCGGAGAAGTACATCGACAGCGGCACCAACGTTTGGTTGCCCTCGCGCGACTTGCCGACCAACCGCTCGATCTCGCGCTTGTGCAGCAGTAACTTGCGCACCCGGCGCGGGGAGTGGTTGGTCCAGGTGCCGTGACTGAACTCGGGAATGTGCAGACCGCGCAGCCACACCTCGCCGTTGTCGACGGTCGCGAAGGCGTCCACCAGCGAGGCCTTACCCTCGCGCAGACTCTTGACCTCGGTACCGACCAGCGCGATCCCGGCCTCATAGGTGTCCAGGATCGTGTAGTTGTGCCGCGCCCGGCGGTTGGTCGCGATGACCTTGCGCCCCTGTTCCTTCATAACGGTCAACTTTAAGTGACTCGGCAACCGAATTATTCCGCGGCTATCGCCCTAGCCACCCGGCCGGACGGCGAGATACAACAGCAGCACCGCGATGAAGGCCGCGAGTAGCAATACCGTGGTGATGCGTGGTAGGCCGCGCGGACGCGGTGGTAGCGGCGGACGATGGCGCAGCCAGACGGATTCCACCACGGGGTCGTGGGTGCCGCGCCGATACGGCGGCGGATCGCCAGGGTCCGTGGACGGCGAGCCGCCCAGGTCGGACCCGTCGTCGGCGGGGCTGTCACCGGATGCCATATCGTGCACGCTAGCCGCCGAATCGGTTCGACGCCGGGCAATTTCATTGCGATTCAGGCAAGTCGGTGCGCGAACGCCACACCGGCACCACCGCCCGCGAGATCCACGGTGACCACCGTGAGGTCGACGGTGCTCGCGGTGAGGTCCATGACCATGAAGCCGAGCTCGTGATAGTTCTCGAACAGGGCGGCGTTGCCGGAGCCGCCGGGATTCAGCTTCGGTTCCGCCGCTACGGTTTTGGCAGCCGCGCCGGAGACGAGCTGGCGAGTGCCCTTCGACTCCGCGGTCGGCTCGAGCACCTGCAGCGAATGATCGTGCCCGGAGAGGATGAAGTGGCATTTGCCGACGACATGGTCCTCGAAGAACTGCTTCGCGTGGATGCCGTTGATCGGTGCCACCGAAAGCCCCTCGTAGCGACCGGCGTCACCGTGCGGACCGTTGTTCACGTACGGGTGGTGGGTACAGGCGATCTTCCACTCAGCGGGTGATTCGGCGATGGCGCGGTCGAGCCAGGTGCGCTGCTCGTTCATGAACTGGCCGTCGACCGCCCAGTACGGATCGAAGATCGGCGGGATGTAGGCGGCGAGCGGATTGACATCCAGCACAAAGAATTCGACCACCGGCTGCTGCTCGGGTACCCGCACCGAGTAGTACCGGCTCGGCATCCACCAGCGCGGTGATTTCGCGTGGTACTCGACCTCACTGTTTCCGCGCAGCAGCCAGCCACCGTCGCCACCGAGGACCGAGCTGTTGTCGTGATTGCCGAGCACCATCAGCCACGGGAAATCCAGTGCCGCATTGGGGTTTTCGAATTTATCCGCGAACTGGGCATCGACGGCGCTGTACGGACCGCTCTCGTAGATATTGTCACCGAGGCCGACGGCGAGCGAAAACGGCTGGCGGCGATGGCAATCCCGCATTGCGTCGGCGACGGCCCACTGGGTGCGGGTGCCGGTGCCCGCATCGCCGGTGACGAGCACCCGCACCGTGCGGTCGGTCGGGAAGTCGAATTTGGTGACACCGCTCGCGACCGGAACCGCATCGGCGGGCGATAGACCGACCAGCGATGCACCTGCGGCTGCCGTGGCAGCGCCCGCCAGAAACCCGCGCCGCCCGATCATGCTTCGCTCACTTCTCCGGCCAGGACGGCGATTACTCCTTCGCCGTACTTGGCCAGTTTGTTCTCACCGACACCGCCGACCGTCCCGAGCTCGGACAGGCTCGCCGGCTTGCGTGCGGCGATCTCCCGCAGCGTCGCGTCGTGGAAGACGACATAGGCGGGTACGCCCTGCTCCTTGGCCGTCGCGGCCCGCCATTCACGCAGCTTCTCGAACAGCGGCACGTCTGCCGAAGACAGGTCGGCGGCCGGGGACTTGCCCTTCGCCGCCTTGGGTGCCCTCGCTGGTTTGGCCGCACGCTCCGGTTCGCGGCGCAGCAGCACTTCCCGGCCGTCGAACAACACCTCGTTGCTGGCCTCGGTGAGGATGAGCACGCCGTAGTCGCCGTGCACGGCGAGTAGTCCCTGTGCGAGCAATTGCCTTATGACACCGCGCCATTCGACATCGCGCAGATCGGTGCCGATGCCGAAGACCTTGAGCTCGTGGTGATCATGTTGCAGCACTTTGGGATTCGACTTGCCGAGTAGGATATCGACGATATGGCCCGCGCCGAAGCTCTGTCCGCGTTCCCGCTTCAGCCGCAGCACCGTCGAGAGCACCTTCTGAGCGGGCACGGTGCCGTCCCAGGTTTCCGGTGCGGTCAGGCAGGTGTCGCAATTGCCGCACGAGTGCCCCGACTGTCCGAAGTAGGCCAGTAGCTGAGTTCGCCTGCAGGACACCGTTTCACAGAGTGCGAGCATCGCGTCCAGGTGCAGCTGCAGTTGCCTGCGGTGGGTGGCGTCGCCGTCGGAGGAGTCGATCATCCTGCGCTGCTGCACCACGTCGGCGAGTCCGTAGACCATCCACGCGGTCGACGGCAGCCCGTCGCGGCCCGCCCGTCCGGTTTCCTGGTAGTAGCCCTCGACGGACTTGGGTAGATCGAGATGGGCGACGAAGCGCACGTCGGGCTTGTCGATGCCCATGCCGAAGGCGATCGTCGCGACCACGACGAGGCCGTCCTCGCGCAGGAACCGCGCCTGGTTGGCCGCGCGGGTGCGCGAGTCCAGGCCCGCGTGATACGGAACCGCCTCGACGCCGTTCTCGGTGAGGAAGGCCGCGGTCTTCTCCACCGAATTGCGCGACAGGCAGTAGACGATGCCGGCATCTCCGGCGTGCTCGGTCGTGATGAAGTCCAGCAGCTGCCGATCCGGCCGGTTTTTGGGTTCGATCCGGTACTGGATATTGGGCCGGTCGAAGCTGGCGACGAAACGGCGGGCCGCGCCGAGGTCGAGGCGCTCGATGATCTCGTCGCGGGTCTTCGCGGTCGCGGTCGCGGTGAGCGCGATGCGCGGCACGTCCGGCCAGCGCTCGTGCAGCATCGACAGGCCCAGATAATCGGGGCGGAAGTCGTGGCCCCACTGCGATACGCAGTGCGCCTCGTCGATGGCGAACAGCGCCACCTTGCCGCGATCCAGCAGGGCAGTGGTCGACTCCAGGCGCAGCCGCTCGGGCGCGAGATACAGCAGATCCAACTCCCCCGCGACGAACTGCGCCTCGACCATCCGCCGCTCGTCCGGGAACTGCGTCGAGTTCAGGAATCCGGCGCGCACGCCGAGCGCGCTGAGCGCGTCCACCTGATCCTGCATCAATGCGATCAGCGGTGATACCACTACGCCGACGCCGGGACGCACCAGTGCGGGCACCTGATAGCACAGCGACTTACCGCCGCCCGTCGGCATGAGCACCAGCGCGTCCCCGCCGCCGACCACGTGCTCGACGATCTCGCGCTGATCACCGCGGAAGCTGTCGTAGCCGAACACCCGGCGTAGAACCTCTTGTGCCGCACCGGATTCGGCAACCGGGGCGCCGTCGGTCAAAACAGCCGCGAAAGCATCGGGGGACTCCACGCGGCCTATCCTACGAGCGCGGTCGGACAACGGAACCGCTACATCGGCGCGGATCCCAGGTGGCCGGCCGAGTTGTCCACATGTGGACAACCAATTTCGACCGCCGCGTGGCAGGCTCGTCGCACACCCACGGACGGCCTCGCACAAGCTGCAAACCTGTGCGAGGCCGTCATTACGCAGGTCAGTCGCGCACGTAGTAGCGCAACGTGCCGTATGCCGTGATCGCGGCGAACACGATGCCGAGTGGTGCGATGGTCAATGACACCAGCGCGATGTCCTCACCTGTGATGTGCGGGAAGACATTGCTGTTGAAGAGCGCGCCGAGCCCGCGGTTCACCACCAATGGCTGCGCGAGGAACAACCCGACAACCGCCAGAATCGATCCGGCCAAGGCCGCGACCACCGCTTCCAGGAGGAATGGCAACTGCGTGTACCAGCGCGTCGCACCGACCATCCGCATGATGCCGACCTCCTCGCGTCGACTGAACGCCGCGATCTGCACCATATTCGCGATCAACAACAACGCCGCCAAAGCCTGCAATGCCGCCAAGGCGAATGCCGCGTTCCGCAGGCCGTCGAACACCCCGACCAAGCGGTCCACGGTGTCCTTGTCGTTGAGTACGCTCTGGATCCCGTCCTTACCGTTGAACGTCTGGTAGATCCGCGGGTACTGATCGGCATCGATCATCTTCACGCGCAAGGACGCGGGCAACCGGGTGTCCTTGATCATGTCGAGCATTTCGGGCTGGTCCTTGAAGGTCACCTCGGTGGCTTCCTTCATCGCCTCGTCGCTGTTGATGAACTGGACCGAGACCACACCGTCGGTCTTCTTCAGATCCGACATCAGCTGCTGACACGGATTCAGTGAACAGTCCCGATCGTTCGCCGAGACGAGATCGGAGAGGTAGAGCCGGATCTCGACCCGGTCCATGAAGTAGTTCTGGGTCTTGTCCGCGATTCGCAGCGCGAGCAGACCGCCGCCGAGCATGGTCAGCGATACCGCGGTGGTCAGGATCATCGCGATGGTCATGGTGACGTTGCGACGCAGGCCGGTGAGGACCTCGTTGAGCAGGAATCCAGCGCGCATTACCGGCCCACCCCGTAGACGCCGATCGCGTCGTCGCGGATCAGCCGTCCCCGGTCCAACTCCACCACTCGCTTACGCATCGCGTCGACGATGTGATTGTCGTGGGTCGCCATCACCACGGTCGTGCCGATGCGGTTGATCCGCTCCAGGAGCAGCATGATGTCGGCGCTGGTGTCGGGATCGAGGTTGCCGGTCGGCTCATCGGCGAGCAGTACCAGCGGACGGTTCACGAAGGCCCTCGCGATCGCAACACGCTGCTGCTCACCACCGGACAATTCGTTCGGCAGCCGATCGGCCTTACCGCCGAGCCCGACCATATCCAGCACCTCGGGCACGGTCCGGTCGATGAACTGGCGCCGCTTGCCGATCACCTCCAGCGCGAAGGCCACATTCTGGGCCACGGTCTTCTGCTGCAGCAGCCGGAAGTCCTGGAAGACGCAACCCATGCGCTGACGCAACTTCGGCACCTTCCGCCCGGGCAGCCGGTCGACCCGGAAGTCGGCGACTCGGATCTCGCCCGCGGTCGGGGCCTCCTCCTTGAGCAGCAGTCGCATGAAGGTCGACTTGCCCGAACCGGACGGGCCGATGATGAAGACGAATTCGCCCTTACCCACATCGACGGTGACGTTGTCCAGCGCGGGTCGCGTCGAGGTCTGATACGACTTGGTCACGTTCCGCATTGCGATCACGGTTGGCCAGTGTAACCAGCAACCGCCGCGCCGCCAGTCGGTACATCGTGGCCGACCGGCCTTCGAGCGATCCGCAAGCAATCGCTAATGGCCGGGCGTAGCCGTATTCAGCACTGCGGGAACGACGTTGAGTTTCTCCGGCGATGTCACAGTCGGTTGATCGGGCTTGACGAACAGATACAGCACGAAAATGGCGACCCATGATGCCATAAGGATCGCGGTGGATCTACGTGGTCTCACTGATTCCCTCCCGGCGCAACGCCGCGGCGACTCGCACCCGCAACTCGCGACCGACCTCGAACTGCTTACCCGGCAATGTTCGGGCAACCATTCGAATATTCATCTGGTCCACTGTCAGGTCTTCGACGCCCATGACGGTGGGCTCGTCTAGCAGCAGCGGCTTCAATCGGCGGTCCTCGTACGCCTTTGTACCGACCTCGTGCAGGATCTCGTTGATCCTGGTGATGTCGACGCTGGCCGCGACCGGAACGTCGATCGCGGCGCGCGCCCAATCCTTCGAAAGATTGGTCACTTTGACGATCTGGCCGTTGGGCACGGTGATCACCTCACCGTCGGCATTGCGCAGCGTGGTGATCCGCAGCGTGACGTCCTCGACCGTACCCTCGGCCTGCTCCGCGGATCCAGTGACAGCGATGCGAACCACATCACCAAATCCGTACTGCCGCTCGGTAATCAGGAAGAATCCGGCAAGGATGTCCTGCACGATCCGCTGTGCGCCGAAGCCGAGTGCGGCGCCGAGCACGGCCGCGGGCGCGACCAGACCGGTGACCGCGAAACCCATCCGCCGCAGCACTTCCATGCCGACCAGGACATAGACGACGGTCAGCACCACCCAGGTGACCACCTGGGCCAGCGCATGGCGATGTTTGGCCGCCTCGGAACGCACCAGTGCGTCGCTGCTGCGGAATCCGGCGTCGATCCTGCGGGTGATCCGATCCCGGACAAAGGTGGCGAAACGGCTGAACAGCACCGCGCCGAGGAGCAGCAGGACGATCTCTAGACCGGAGGACCGCAGCCAGGTGGTGAAGTCGGTGGACGTGGAGAAAGCCTGGGGTACGTCCAACTAGCTCGCCTGCTCTCGCATTCGCCAACGAATTCCGGATTCGATGAAACCATCGATATCACCGTCGAGCACGGCAGTCGGGTTGTTGACTTCGTAGTTGGTGCGCAGATCCTTGACCATCTGGTACGGATGCAGCACGTAGGAGCGCATCTGGTTGCCCCAGGACGCGCCCTCGTTCGTCTTGAGCGCATCCATTTCGGCGCGCTCCTCCTGCCGCTTGCGTTCCAGCAGTTTGGCCTGCAGCACCCGCATGGCCGAAATCTTGTTCTGCAGCTGGGATTTCTCGTTCTGACAGGTCACCACGATGCCGGTCGGGATATGGGTCAGGCGCACCGCGGAGTCGGTGGTATTGACGCTCTGGCCGCCGGGACCCGAGGAACGGTAGACGTCCACGCGGACCTCGCCCTCGGGGATTTCGATGTGGTCGGTGGTCTCGACCACGGGTAGCACCTCGACCTCGGCGAAGGAGGTCTGGCGGCGGCCCTGATTGTCGAACGGGCTGATCCGGACCAGGCGGTGCGTGCCCATCTCCACCGAGAGGGTGCCATAGGCATACGGCGACTTCACCGCGAAGGTGGCGCTCTTGATGCCCGCCTCTTCGGCGTAGGAGGTGTCATAGACCTCGACGGAGTACTTGTGCCGGTCTGCCCAGCGGATGTACATGCGCATCAGCATTTCGGCCCAGTCGGCGGCATCCACGCCACCCGCGCCGGAGCGGATATTGACCAGCGCCTCACGCTTGTCGTACTCGCCGGAGAGCAGGGTGCGGACCTCCATGGCCTCCACATCGCTGTGCAGCGTGGCCCGCTCGGCATCGGCGTCGGCGAGCGCGGCCACCCTCGCCTCGCCCTCCTCTTCCTCTGCCAATTCATAGAGAACGGACAGATCGTCGAGGCGCTGGCGCAGTTCCTCGACCCGGCGCAACTCGCTCTGCGCGTGCGACAGCTCACTGGTGACCTGCTGCGCGTGCTCCTGGTTGTTCCACAGATCGGGATCGGCGGCCTGGTGCTCGAGCTCATCGATCCGTCGACGCAGTTCCTCGACATCGAGGACCGACTCGACGGTCTTGAGCGTTGCGTCGAGTTCGGCGAGGTCAGCGGAGACGTCAGGATGCACGATGCTCAAGCCTACTGGGCGCGGTGAAGACGATGGAACACGCGGTGGTGTGGGGGTGGCCGTCCTCAGCCGGAGACGGCACGCAGCCCGCCCGGACGGCGACCGGCGAGGGCGTCGAGGGCGGCCGCGGTGGCGTCGTCGGCGGGGAGGTAGACGATGAGCTGCTGGTCGTCGTCGGCGGATAGTTCGAGGGTTTCGTAGGTGAGGCGCAGGTTGCCCGCTTCGGGGTGGGTGATGCGGGTGGTTCCGGTGGCAGCGGCGAGACTGGGGACGGATTCGACGCGACGGGTGAACTCGGCACCGGCGGCGACGGTCAGTTCGTCGGCAAGGGCGGCGATGTGCGGGTCGCTGCGGAACGGGCCTTGTTTCAGTGCGGCGACCAGTTCGTCGGCGATGTGGTCCCAGTCGGGATAGGCGATACGGGCGCGCGGGTCGGTGAAGGCGAACAGGGCGAGATTGGCGCGGTGTTCGTGGTCGAGCAGTCCGATCGGCGCCATCAGGCGTTCGAATCCCTCGGTCCAGGCGAGCACCGCACGCAGTCGGTTGACGACCAGCGCGGGCGCGGGTTCCAGGCGATCGAGGATGGCGCGGACCGCTGGACGCACCTCGCGCGGCGGTCGCGCACCGCCCATGCAGTTGAAACCCGGATCGGCGCCCTTGGTGAGACGGTGCAGATGGATGCGTTCGCTCGGCGTCAACGCGAGGGCGTCGGCGAGCGCGGACAGCACCGGCGGCGAGGGTCGACGGTCGCGCCCCTGCTCGAGGCGTGTGATGTATTCGACGCTGACGCCCGCGAGGGTTGCCAGTTCGGCGCGACGCAGGCCGGGGGTGCGGCGGCGCGGTCCGGTGGGCAGCCCGACCTGGGCCGGGGTCACCGCCTCACGGCGGGTGCGTAGGAAAAGACCCAACTCGTTGTCGCTCACTCCTCGACGGTACAAGCGTGGTCGGCGCCGAGGGTGTCCCTGCTACTACTACTCTTCGTGCGGTCTTCCTGGTGGCGATGCGGGGCAGCAGATTGGGATTCGAACAATTCCTGATCGAAGGAGAACACGATGTCCTTGAAGCTCGCGGTGATCATCGGCAGCGTCCGGGAGGGACGCTTCGCGCCGACCGTGGCCAACTGGTTCGTCGAGGAGGCCGCACGGCACGGACAATTCGAGATCGACCTGATCGATCTGGCCGAGTCCGATCTGCCATTGGCACTGCCCGCGGTTTCCCCGGCGATGGACCCCAACCCGGAACGCCCGGCCGGGATGACCGACCTCAGCAGGCGGCTCGGTGAAGCGGATGCATTCGTCATCCTCACTCCGGACTACAACCGCAGCTATCCCGCCGCGCTGAAGGCAGCCATCGACTGGCACTTCACCCAATGGGACAGCAAGGCAATCGGTTTCGTCGGCTACAGCGGCGCGAGCGGCGGCCTGCTAGCCATCGAGCACCTGCGCCAGGTCTTCAACGAACTCAATGCCCACACCGTCCGCAACTACGTCAGCTTCCCTCGCTATTACCTGCTCTTCGATGCCGAAGGCAAACTCGTCGACCCGACCGAACCCGCCGCAGCCGCACAGTCCATGCTCGACCAACTCCACTGGTGGGCAAGTGCCCTCACCGCCGCCCGCTCCGTCCCCGCCGCCGCATAGCGGGCACCTCGTGGCTGCCTCGCACAAGGTATACGTCCTATGCGAGGTGGGCACTGCTTATGCGACAGCGGGGATGTTTCTGGCGGGACAGCGGATGGGCGATAGGGTTCGGAGGTGGCTGACTACTCCTCCGATCTCGAACTCGCACTGCGATTGGCCGATGAGGCCGATGGGATTACCCGGGCGCGGTTCGGGGCGTTGGATCTGCGGGTCGACGCCAAGCCGGATCTGACACCGGTGTCGGATGCGGATCTGGCGGTGGAGAAGGCGATACGCCAGGTGCTCGGGCAGGAGCGGCCCGCGGATTCGGTGCTCGGTGAGGAGTTCGGCGGTGACGTCGAGTTCAGCGGGCGGCAGTGGGTGATCGATCCGATCGATGGCACCAAGAACTTCGTGCGCCGGGTGCCGATTTGGGCGACGCTGATCTCGCTGCTCGAGGACGGCGTTCCGGTGGTCGGCGTGGTGAGCGCGCCCGCATTGGCGCGACGGTGGTGGGCGGCGGCCGGTTCCGGTGCCTGGGCCTGCGTCGATTCCGATGCGCCGAAACCGATTTCGGTCTCCGCGGTCGGTGAGCTCGGTTCGGCCAGCCTGGCCTTCTCCAGTCTGTCGGGCTGGCGCGAACGCGGTCTGCGCGAGAAGTTCCTCGACCTCACCGACGCGGTATGGCGGGTCCGCGGCTACGGCGACTTCTTCACCTACTGCCTGCTCGCCGAGGGCGCGGTCGATATCGCCACCGAACCCGAAGTCTCCCTGTGGGACCTGGCCGCGCTCGACATCCTCGTCCGCGAAGCGGGCGGGCGCTTCACCTCCCTCGCCGGCACCCCCGGCCCGCACGGCGGCGACGCCATAGCCACCAATTCCCTACTCCACGACGCTGTCCTTACCCGGTTGAACTGAGCCTCGAGAACTTTCTATCGTCTCGAATCGGCCGGAGTCAGGTCGATGCCCGCGGGCGGACGTAGTCGACGCAAGGTTCCGTCCATGCTCGTGACGAACAGTGCCCACCCGTCACCGTCGCGAGCGATCCGCACGGAGGTCGCGCCGTCCGGCGGGTTGCGCATCGGACCGGGTTTGATCAGGCCGGTGATGATCGTGCAGCCCGCGCCGGTGGCCGGGTCGATCTGGTAGACCGCGCCCTGGATGTGGTCGGCGACGAAGAGTTGGCCCGCGCGGGTCGCTTCCATATCGTCGAGGAGCGCAACCAGATCGGGAGCACCGGCGACGACCGTCGCGTTATCGGGATCGTCGAGCGGGACGCGGAAGACGCGCAGGGTCATATTGTCGGTGTAGATCGACTTCCCGTCGGGGGCGAGCGCCAGTCCATTGGTCCAGGGCAGGTTGGACCAGGTCTGCGTGTACTCCCCCGTCGAGGGTCGATACCGCGAAATGCCGGTCGGCGGGCCATTGATGCCGATGGTGGCGAATACGAGGTCGCCGTCGGGCAATTCGAGCAGCCCGTTCGGACCGTTCAGCTCGGTGAGCAGAATCGTCACCGCACCGGTGTCGATGTCGTAGCGCTGCAGGGTGCCCGGCGCCTCCGCCAAACCGTCGCCGGTGACGAAGTACACGGACCGCCCGACGACGCGCACACCCGCCGGGTGATCCAGACCGGTGACCAGCTTTGCGAACCTGCCCGCGGCATCGATATGAGCCAGATACCCGTCGACGATTCCGGTGACGTAGAAACCGCCCGACCCATCGGTATCGAGATTCTCCAGATTGCCGACCCCGCCGACGATCGTCGAAACGTCCCACCCATCCGCGCACGACCCGGACGGCGGCTGCGCCCCGGCCGTCGTCGCGGACAAAATGCCCGCCGTAATCGCCGCGGTCAGCAGCGTTGCCTTCAGTCGCCGACTCTGCGGCCGTCTTGCCATGCGGCACAACCTAACAGCCGCGCTGGAACGTTGCCCGGGGCGGACAGCCCGCCCCGGGCGACTCGACTCACGGAATGAACAGCGTCGCGATCATATTGACGACTCCGGAGACGAGCTGATCGACAATGCGCAGAACCATGACATCTCCTCACTCGTACAGCGGAATTCAGCCTCGACGAAAAGCATGGCCGAGCACTGTGGACGGCACCTTTGTAGATGGGCGTCGATCGTTCTTCGTTGCGGTCGGGCGCATGGATGGCTGCAACCGCGACGCTCAGCTCAGATGTTTCGCCGCAGGCCATATTTCGGACAGGGGTGCTCGCGGTTTGCGGCAGATGAACAGCGGTTGACCCTGTTCGTCGTTATCGATACCGAGACCGTTGTCGACCTGACCAGCAGGCTCTACTTCGGCGAAGTACCCGGTCAGGCGATCACGATCAAGGCCGACGACGATCACCGCGGAGGCTGTGTCGCTGGGCGGGCCCCACCACCAGTAGGAGTTGTGGCCGCTGTGCGGAGTCGGCAATCCGTATTCGCCGCCGAAGCGTTCGATCGCACCCGCCTCGCCATAGTTGTCGGTAAGGATGGCGACGTCGGGTCCGAGCATGGCGCGCACCTCGGCGATTCGGCGCACGAATTGCGGCCAGCCGATGGTTTCGCCCGCGTCGTAGTTGATCGCGAGGACCGGCGAATCCTTCAGGACCGCGATAGGTAGAACCGGTAGGAACAGCAGCGCCGAGACGGTCGCATTCACCGCGATCACCGAACCCACTGCCGCCCGACGGGCTCGCCGATTCCCCAGCCGAGCGGCGACAGGTACCGCACCGGCGGCCGATAGGATCGGATACATCCCGCCCAGGTAGTACGCCTTCCCGCCGCTGACCAGGAAAACTACGAAGAGCACCGCATACGCGACCGGAAACGCGCGCCGACGCGGATCTCGCCACAGTCGCCAGAGCCCCAGTGCCCACAGCGGCACCAGCAACGGGCCCATCAGCCCGAACTGCGACAGCACGAACGTCAGCGATGAATCCGACGTTCCGGAGGACCCGCCCGCGATCGCCCGGCTCATGTCCCACTGGGGCCAGCCATTGCGCCACTGCCACAACAGATATGGCAGCCAGATCAGCACCGCCGACCCGACCGCGATCGGAAAGTACTTGGTGGCGAATATCTTCCGCGGGCCGACTAGAGCCAGCGCGAGCACCAGCGCCGCCACCGGAAAGATCAGCAGCACCTTGTTCTGCAACCCGACCCCGACAACCAGCCCCACCGCCAGCCACCACCGCGGCCCCCATCCACCGACACCCGCGCGCCCATCTGGCCCCACGCGCCCATCCACGCCCTCATCCGACGCCGCGGGACCGCGCCCGACCGAGCTCTCATCCACCTCGGGTCTTCGCCCGTTTCGGTCGACACCCCAGCCCTGCGCACCTCGCAGCAGCCCCAGCACCAGCAGACAAACCAATACCCACGCCGCCATATCGAACGACGCGGTACTCAGCAGATGACCGATCCCCAGCACCATTGCCGCACTCGCGACGGCAACCGACGCCAACACTTGCGCCCCGCGCCCACCGCCGAGTTCGCGCGCCATCAACCCTGCGGCGACGACAACGAATGTCGCCGCCGAGATCGACGGAAGCCGTAGTAGCAGTAACGAGTCGGCATCGATCGCGGACATCGCGCGAGCCAGTAGCGGGGTCATTGGCGGCTGATCCGGGTAGGACCAAGCCGGATGCCTGCCCGCCGCCAGAAAGTACAGCTCGTCCCGGTGATAGCCGTAGCGCGTGGCGAATGCGGTGAGCAATGCGGCGAACAGCACAGCGACGACGAAGAGTGGTCGTCCCGCGACTTTGGGCACTTGTCCAGCCTGACACAGTTCGGCGGCGTAGGCTGCACCTCGACGCACTTCTTACTCTGGAGTAAGATAGCCTTACTCAGGAGTAAGATAGCTGGGACCAGACCTCACCCCACCCATCCGAGAAAACAGGTGATGATGAGCACTCGAGACAGCGCAACGAAGCGAAGTCCAGACACGTCCGCGGTCGGCCTGAACCACCCCAAGCGGGACTGGATGGGCGCGGCAATGCGGGTGATGACGACCATTACCGGGTCGGAGCTCGCCGAGAAGTACAACCTGCGCAAGCCGATCGAGCGGGTCACCTACGAAGGCACCAAGACCGGTTTCCGCACCCTCGGCGCCGCCACTCGCGCATTCGGCAAGGTCGCCGGTGGTGGTGCGCCGAAACGCTTGGCGGACAACGAGTCCAAGAAAAAGGACTTCTTCGACCTGACCCCGAGCGACGAGCAGCAGATGATCGTCGAGACGGTGAAGGAATTCGCCGCCGAGATCCTGCGCCCGGCCGCCTACGAAGCCGATAACGCCGCCAAGGCCCCGCGCGACCTGCTCGAGCGCGCCGCCGAACTCGGCATCACCCTGATCAATGTGCCCGAGGAGCTGGAAGGCGCGGCCGCCGAGCGCGGCGCGGTCACCAACTCGCTGGTCGCCGAGGCACTCGCGCACGGTGATATGGGTCTGGCCCTGCCGATTCTCGCGCCGAGCGGTGTGGCGGTCGCCCTATCCCAGTGGGGTACCGACGCACAGCAGCAGACCTACCTGCCCGCCTTCACCGGCGAGAACGTGCCGCAGGCCTCGGTCGTGATCAACGAGCCGCGCGCGCTGTTCGACCCGTTCGCCCTGCAGACCAAGGCCACCCGTGCCCCCAGCGGCTACCGCCTCAACGGTGTGAAGAGCCTGGTCCCGGCCGCCGGTGATGCCGAACTATTCATCGTGGCCGCCGAACTCGACGGCCGCCCCGCCCTTTTCATCGTGCCGTCGGACAGCCAGGGTCTGGTCGTGGAGGCCGATCCGAGCATGGGTCTGCGTGCCGCCGGTCTCGGCCGCCTGCTGCTCAACGACGTCGCGGTCGGCACCGACGCCATCCTCGGCGACGGCGATGCCAAGACCCGCGCCGAGGAGTACGCCGACGCGGTGCGCCTGGCCCGCCTCGGCTGGGCTTCGCTGGCCATCGGTACCGGACAGGCCGTGCTCGACTACGTGATTCCCTATGTGAACGAGCGCGAGGCGTTCGGCGAGCCGATCTCGCACCGCCAGGCGGTCGCGTTCATGGTCGCGAATATGGCAATCGAACTGGACGGCCTGCGCCTGGTGACCCTGCGGGGCGCGTCACGTGCGGAGCAGGGGCTCTCCTACGCCCGCGAGGCGGCGCTGGCCCGCAAGCTCGCCACCGACAAGGGCATGCAGATCGGTCTGGACGGCGTGCAGTTGCTCGGCGGTCACGGCTTCACCAAGGAACACCCGGTCGAGCGCTGGTACCGCGATCTGCGGGCCATCGGCGTCGCCGAAGGTGTCGTGCTCGTCTGACCGGCTGGTTCCTTACTTCCAGGAGACATCACCATGATCAATCTCGAACTCCCCAAGAAGCTGCGGGCCAGCGCCAACCAGGCCCATCAGGTCGCCCAGGAAATCTTCCGGCCGATCTCACGCAAGTACGACCTCGGTGAACACGACTACCCGGTCGAGCTGGACACCATGGCCGCCATGGTCGAGGGCCTTGCCGACTCCGGCACCCAGAAGATCGGCGGTGCGGCCGGTGGCCGTTCCGACGGGGACTCCCACGCCACCGAGCTGCTCGGAAACACCAACGGCGGCAACATGTCCGCGCTGCTGAACGCGCTGGAGACCTCCTGGGGCGACGTTGGCCTGATGCTGTCGATTCCCTACCAGGGGCTGGGCAATGCGGCCATCGCGGCCGTCGCCACCGATGAACAGCTGAAGCGCTTCGGCAAGGTGTGGGCCTCGATGGCCATCACCGAACCGTCCTTCGGTTCCGATTCGGCCGCCGTCACCACCACCGCCGTACTCGACGGCGACGAGTGGGTGCTCAACGGCGAGAAGATCTTCGTGACCGCGGGTCAGCGCTCCACCCACATCGTGGTGTGGGCCTCGGTGGACCGCAGCCTCGGTCGCGCGGCTATCAAGTCGTTCGTCGTGCCGCGCGATGCTCCCGGTCTTTCGGTGGCCCGGCTCGAGCACAAGCTCGGCATCAAGGCCTCCGATACCGCCGTACTGCTGTTGCAGGACTGTCGGATTCCGAAGGACAACATTCTCGGCAGCCCGGAAGTCAACGTGGAGAAGGGTTTTGCCGGGGTCATGCAGACCTTCGACAACACCCGCCCCCTCGTGGCCGCGATGGCGGTCGGTGTCGCGCGCGCGGCGCTGGAGGAGTTGCGCGCGATTCTGAAGGATGCGGGCATCGAGCCGTCCTACGACATCCCGGCCAATAACCAGCCGGCGGCCGCCGCCGAATTCCTGCGGATGGAGGCCGATTACGAGGCCGCGTACCTGCTGTCGCTGCGCGCGGCGTGGATGGCGGACAACAAGAAGCCGAACTCCTTGGAAGCCTCGATGTCCAAGGCCAAGGCGGGCCGCACCGGCACCGACATCACCCTCAAGGCCGTCGAACTCGCGGGCACCATCGGCTACTCCCAGCGCACGCTGCTCGAAAAGTGGGGCCGTGACTCGAAAATCCTCGACATCTTCGAAGGCACCCAGCAGATCCAGCAGCTGATCGTGGCGCGCCGCATCCTCGGCAAGACCAGCGCCGAGCTGAAGTGACGCCGAACTAGCAAGTGCTACAAGGGAACCGGTGCGACTCGCGCCGGTTTTCTTGTTTCAGCCCGTCCCCGGGGACGACTGCGGTCGGCGCGATCCGCGGCACCCGTCGAAATGGGTGAAGTGACGCACGGTATCTTGCCTGCTGAGAATCAGCGGACGAATTCCATCGAGCAGTACCAAGAACCCCCACAGGAGACTGGTTATGCACAGGCTGGGTTTGATACGTCGCTTCACCGCCGCGGTCGCGGCCACCGCCGCATTCGTCGTCGTCTTCGCGGGTCATGCCACTGCCGCGCCGACGACATTCGACTGGAATGTGGCGACGCAGCAATTGCGCAAGGCCGCCAGCGGCCATCCCGCCGCCGAACAGGCCGTGGAACGCCTGCTGGCATCCGGACAGGTCGCCAACCAGGTGGCAGTGCCCGCACAGCCGTTCCAGATCCCGGCGCAGTCCGATATCGGACGCGGTGAGGGGCCGGGCGTCTACGGGTCGGGCATCGCGCTCGGCTACGACGGGTTGCGATTCGGATTCTTCGGCGGGCCGGGCACGATTGCACCGAATCAGGCCGGGGCCAGGCTCGAGGTCCTGTGGATCAATCTGTCCAACGGCCGCAGCGGCACCGAGGTGCTCTCCGAGCACAACGATTCCGCGGTCGACACGACCATCCGCACCCGCCCGGTCGACACCGGTGGCGGCGTCATCGTCGGCGCGGTCTACGGAACCCTGTTGCACCGCTGGCCCGTTCCGGTCAGCGACGCCAACCCGGACGGTTTCCAGTACAAACTCGCAACCATCTCGGTCCCGTCCTTCGGATCGATCTACAACTGACCATCCGGCACGCGAGCCCGGCACGGATTTTCGTGCCGGGCTTTTGCGTCACATCAGCTACCCATTGCCAGCAATTACGTAACTCCGTATGTTTGCGCTCGTGAGCGTGGAGGACCGACTAGCGAAGCTCGAACGCCGACTCGCGGCCAAGGACCTCATGAAGGATGGCAGCGGGCAAGCGAGTGGATCCGCCGCGCAGGGAGGATGGGCGCTGCGGCGGCTGCATGAGGAGTTCGCGAACGCGGACCTGCGCAATGGCGGGGTGATGTTCGCTGGTTCGGGCGCACTGCCCAGCACGGAACAGTTCGACTGGCAGGTCCAGTTCAGCACCGATGACATCGTCGGCTACGACTGGGACGATGCCGCCGAATGCCTCGCCGCCCTCGGCAGTCCGGTCCGCCTGCGCATTCTTCGGGAGATCCTTCGGGGCAGCAGAACCGCCGCCGAACTCACCGAACTCGGCGAGGTGGGCACCTCCGGCGAGATCTACCACCACCTCCGTCAACTGGCAGCGACCGGCTGGCTGCACACCGTGGGCCACGGCCACTTCGAAGTCCCACCGAATCGGGTCGTCCCGCTACTCGTCGCGCTGGCTACCGCGCGCAGATGATCGCGACCAGGTGGAACTGGTGGCGGTAGCCTGTCACGTTTCGCCGCCTCGGTTTCTTTCCGGCCCACCCGACTTCTGATGTGATGTGGGTCATAGCGCTGATACGGTTGATGAGACAGGACGGTGGTTCAGATCGCTTGGGCGAGTGCCGACGCGAGTTGCTGGTAGAGGTGGTCGACGATGAAGTTGGCGCATGCGCTGGAGATTGTGAAGGCATTCGGGGTGCTGCGGGCGCGCGGGGTCAGCGATCCCAAGATGCCGCTGGAAACCTTGCGGACGGTGAAGGAATCGCGGGTCTACGGGCCGCAGGCGACCTTGATCCGGCATTCGGCCCGCGTCGTGCCCAATGCCCCGGGGCTGGTCGACGAGCGCGGCGAACTGACCTACCGGCAACTGGACGAGCAGTCGACGGCGATCGCGCGCGGGCTGCGACAGGCGAATCTGACCGAGGGGTCCGTGGTCGGTGTGCTTGCCCGCGACCATCGCGGTCTCATCCTGGCCATGGCCGCGGCGGGCAAGCTCGGTGTGCGGGTCGCGCTGATGAATACCGGCTTCGCCAAACCGCAGTTCGCCGAGGTGTGTGAGCGCGAGAAGGTCAAGGCCGTCCTACACGACAGCGAGTTCCTCGGCCTGCTCGACGCGCTGCCGCCGAATCTGCCGCGCTATCTCACCTGGGTGGACGAGGGCACCGAATTGCCCGAGGGCGCACAGACTCTCGACGATCTCATCGCCGCCAACTCGACCGCGGACCTGCCCGCACCGTCCAAGCCGGGCGGGTTCGTCATCCTCACCAGCGGCACCACCGGCCTACCGAAGGGCGCACCGCGCAGCAAGGTGACCCCGCTGGCCACCGCGCAGATGGTGGACCGAATTCCGTTCCCGGTCAGGGGAACTCAGGTCATCGTGTCGCCGATCTTCCACAGCACCGGACTCGGCACCTACCTGGTGGCCTCCGCCATGAGCAATAAAGTGGTGGTGCGCCGCCGCTTCGACGCCGAGGCCACACTGAAGATGGTGGCCGACCACAAGGCCGAAATGCTGGTCGCGGTGCCGACCATGCTGCACCGGATGACCGAACTGGCTCCGGAGATCCGCGCCGAGTACGACACCACCTCGCTGAAATGCATTCTGCTCGCGGGTTCGGCGCTCTCGCCGGAGTTGTGCGTCAAGGCCACGCGGATCTTCGGTCCGGTCCTGTACAACCTGTACGGCTCGACCGAATGCGCCGTCGCCACCGTCGCGAACCCGGACGATCTGGCCACCGCACCGGGCACCGTCGGCCGCGCGCCGATCACCTGTGAGGTCCGGCTCTACGACGACAACGACAAGCAGGTCAACGCCATCAACACCACCGCCCGCATCTTCATCCGCAGCGGTGCGCCGTTCGAGGGCTACACCGACGGCAGGCATAAGCAGATCATCGACGGCTATATGTCCAGCGGCGATGTCGGCCACTTCGACGAGCACGGCCTGCTGATGGTGGATGGCCGCGATGACGACATGATCGTCTCCGGTGGCGAGAACGTCTTCCCACAGGAAGTCGAGAACCTGCTGCTGGAGCGGCCGGATGTGTTCGACGCGGCCGTCGTCGGCGTCGACGACGTGGAATTCGGCAAGCGCCTGCGCGCCTTCGTGGTCCCCGAGGCCGGTCACTCCCCCGACGGCGAGGAGATCAAGGCCTACATCAAGGAGAATCTGGCCCGCTACAAGGTGCCGCGAGAGGTGGTCTTCCTCGATGATCTGCCTCGCAACCCCACCGGCAAACTGCTGCGACGGGTGCTCGTGGAGTACGAAGTCAACGCTTAGACCTGGGCCGTAGGGACAACTGAGATACGTGACACAGCGAGTCACAGATGCTTGCTATTGTTAGCGGCAGCACTGGATCTCGAAGTTGCGGTCCACACCACCCCCGGTCCCGGTGGGTGGACCGCGGAAGGCGTTGACGAATGTCTCTATCCCTGCCTGCGCTCAATGACTCCGTCCGGAAGGCGGGCGATTTCGCCCAGGGCGTGAATGTCATGGTCAAGCGGCGCTTGTTCAATCCGCTCCGACCCGATCACGCGGCACGGTCCGCGTTCAATGTGCTCAAATTCGGCCCGTTCGCCGGTGTCGTCATGCACGCGGCGCAGACCAGACCGGATGCGGCCGCCATCGTCGACGAGCGTGGCGAGGTGAGCTTCGGCGAGCTCAACGAGCAGTCCAGCGCCCTGGCTCGCGGGCTGGAAGCGCAGGGAATCAAGCCTGGTGACGTCGTCGCGCTGCTGGCGCGCGACCATCGCGGCATGGTGCTGAGCCTGCTCGCGACCGGCAAACTCGGTGTGCGCACGGTGCTGATGAATACCGGCTTCGCGAAGCCGCAGTTCGCCGATGTGGCCGCGCGCGAGAACGTCAAGGCCGTACTGCACGACAGCGAATTCCTCGACCTGATGAGCGCCATCCCGGCTGAGATCCCCCGGGTGCTCACCTGGGTGGACGAAAAGGACGATGTCGACCCGTCGGTCTCGACCATCGAATCGCTGATCAAGGCCCGCTCCACCGCGCCGCTGCCCGCGCCCACCAAGCCCGGCGGCATAGTCATCCTGACCAGCGGCACCACCGGCACGCCGAAGGGCGCGCCGCGCGACCGGGTCAGCCCGTTCGCCTCGGCCCAGTTCGTCCACCGGGTGCCGCTGCCCAATAACGGGACCATGATCATGGCCGCGCCGATCTTCCACGGCACCGGACTTTCCCAGTTCACCCTGGGTCTTGCCCTCGGCAACCGGGTGATCTTCCAGCAGCGCCGGTTCGATCCGGAGAAGACGCTCGCGAATATCCAGCAGTACCAAGCGGATTCGCTGGTCGTAGTGCCGACCATGCTGCAGCGCATCCTCGATCTCGGCGACGAGGTGCTGGCCAAGTACGACCCGCGCACCATCAAGGTGATCTTCGCGGCCGGTTCGGCCATCGCACCCGATGTGGTCACCCGCACCCTCGACTACTTCGGCGACAGCCTCTACAACCTGTACGGCTCCACCGAATGCGCGGTCATGACCGTCGCGACCCCGGAGGATCTGCGCAAGGCCCCGACCACCGCGGGTAAGGCGCCGGTCGGCATCCGGATCGTGCTGCTGGACGAGAACCGCAAGCCGATCACCGAGCCGAATGTCACCGGGACCATCTTCGTGGACAACGGTTTCGCCTTCACCGGCTATACCGACGGCCGCACCAAGGAGATCGTCGACGGCATGATGTCCAGCGGTGACGTCGGGCATTTCGATGCCGACGGCCTGCTCTACATCGACGGCCGCGACGACGACATGATCGTCTCCGGCGGTGAGAACGTCTTCCCGCTCGAGGTGGAGAATCTGATCGCGGGCCGCGACGATATCTTCGAGGCCGCGGTGGTCGGCGTGGACGATCGCGAATTCGGAAAGCGGTTGCGTGCCTTCGTCGTTCCCGGCCCGGAGTCCAAGCGCGACGCACAGGAGATCAAGGATTATGTCAAGGCGAACCTGGCACGGTACAAGGTGCCGCGCGAAGTGGTCTTCCTCGATGAGCTGCCGCGCAATGCGACCGGTAAGTTGCTGCGCAAGCCGTTGATCGAGATGGAAATCGACGCGGACTGATTCGAGGCCGAGCCGCACACCTGCGAATTCGCCAGGTGTGCGGCTTTTGCTTTTCTTCCAGCTGGAAACTCGGTACATCCCGGCCGCCACTCGGGTGGGAATCGGTGGGTAATTCGTCGGTTATCATCAGCGCGTGAGTATCGAGTTCGGCCCGGCCGCTGCGGGGCATCGCAGCGCCGTCGCGCGGGTGCGCGGCGCATGTGCCGGTTCGATCTCCGGTGCCATATCCGTTGCGGCACACGGGTGGGCCTCCGATGGGATGCCGCCGAGCAGTACCACGCTCGCGCTCCTCGTTGCCGCTTCCGCAGTGGTCGGTGCACTGGTCGCCGGCCTCGCACCGCTGCGCGATACCTCGATCGGGCTGATCTCGGTGCTCGTCGCGGGTCAGCTGCTCGGGCACGTCACCATGGGTTGGGGTACGGGGCATATGCATCACGGCGATGCCCAGCTCACGCCAGGTATGGTCGCCGCGCACCTCGTCGCGGCCATGCTTGCGGCGGTGGTGATCCGAGGTGCGGAGACCGCGTATCGGATCGGTTGTGCGGTGCTGTCGCGGGTGCTGCCGATGCGGTATCACCCGCCCGCGATTGCCGGTCCGGTGCCGCTGCGCCTGACCCATCGCGATCGTGTGATTCTGCGCATATTCGCGGCGGAATCACTGCGCACACGCGGTCCGCCGCCGGCGTTCGGTAGCTGATTTCCCTTACCCGGTGCATGGGCTCGGCTCGTGCGTCGTCGTTTTCGCGCAACATCTTTCGCTGGTGAGATTTCGCAGCGTCATGCGGATTTCTCGCGAATCACGTTGTCGCGCGCTCGACCATTCCCGGGTTCTTCCGAACTCCAGAAACGAATAACCATGAGCATTACGGACACCAGTCCGCCGGATGCCGAATCGTCGGCTCCGGCAAAGGAAATACGGTCGCGCAACGGCCTCTATCCACTCGCGATGCGGTTGCATTTCTATGCGGGCATCTTCGTCGCACCGTTCATCCTGATCGCCGCGGTCACCGGAGCGCTCTACGCCATCTCTCCGACCCTGGAATCGATTACCTCGCACGACCTGTTGCGAGTCGAGGCGAACGGCGAGATGCGGCCGCTGTCCGAACAGGTCACCGCGGCCGTCGCCACCCAGCCGAAGCTGAAGCTGATCGCGGTGGCACCGGCACCCGAGGCCGACGACACCACCCGCGTGCTGTTCGACGACCCGTCCCTCGGCGAGTCCGAACGGCGTGCGGTCTTCGTGAATCCGTATACCGCGCAGCCGGTCGGCAGCGACGTGGTGTACGGCAGTTCGGGTGCGCTTCCGATGCGCACCTGGATCGATAGGCTGCATCGGGATCTGCACTTGGGCGAGCCTGGACGCGTCTACAGCGAACTCGCCGCCTCTTGGCTGTGGGTCGTGGCGCTGGCCGGTCTGGTGCTGTGGATCCGCCGGGTGCGCGGACGCCGCAACCGCAACTCCGCCGCCTGGCTGCTGGCACCGGACGGTTCCCAAAAGGGTCGCGGGCGTTCCATGAATTGGCATGGGGCCGTCGGTATTTGGATCATGCCGGTGATCCTGCTGCTGTCGGCGACCGGGATGACCTGGTCGACCTATGCCGGTGAGAACATCACCGAACTGCGCGAGCAGCTCAGCTGGACCACACCTGCCGTGAGTACCGCACTGCCGGGTGCGGCCACGCAGGAACACGCCGGCGGCGAGCACCACGGCGGCGGCCATTCGCCCGCGCCGGTCGATGTCCCGACCCGGATCGCGCAGCTCGACGGGGTTTATGCGGCGGCCCGCGCCAATGGCGTCACCCAGGGTTGCGAGATCGCCATTCCGGCCAAACCCGGTGCCGCATTCGCGGTGAAGGAACGGCGCATGCCCGGCACCTACACCGTCGATGCGGTCGCCGTGGACGGCGCGACCGGCACGGTCACCGACAAGCTCGCCTACGCCGACTGGCCGATCATGGCCAAGCTCACCAACTGGGGCATCCAGTTCCACATGGGCCTGATGTTCGGGCTGCTCAACCAGTTGCTGCTGCTCGCGGTGATGATCGGGCTGATCGTCGTGCTCGTGCTCGGCTACCTGATGTGGTGGAAGCGGCGGCCGACCCGCGGCGCTTCGCGGTTCGCCATCGGACGCGCACCACGTCGCGGCGCATTGCGCCAGACCTCGCCGTGGCTCGCGGTGCCCATCGTGGCGGCCGCGCTGGTTGTCGGCTGGTTCGTGCCGCTGGTCGGGCTGAGCCTGCTCGCCTTCCTCGGCGTCGACATCATCGTCGGCCTAGTGGTGGGTAAGCGCGCCACGGCCTAGTGCCGCGGGATGTTCCCGCACACCGATTCACGTGCCGCGCACGTCATCACGCCGCCATGTCATGCGCGGCGGGCGAAAGCGCGCGACGCACCGACTGCCGGGGCGTGAGGGGCTCCGGCAGTTACCAATTCGACCTACCGAACGTCAGAGGTACGGCCGTTGTATCGCCATGCCTCGAACAGACAGGATTCACCAATTTCATGAAGATCAATAAGTTCGCCCTGGCCGCCGCGTTCATGACGACCGCGATGGGGATTTCCGCCGGTGCGAGCTCCGCCGAACCGATCGAGTCCGCCGACTCGATCAACTTCACCGCCCAGACCACCGACACCCAGTCGATCATCACCACCGACTCCGGTTCGCTGAGCGTCGAGGACGGCGCGCTGAAGATCAAGGCCGCCAACGGAACAACCGTCGCGGGCACGCCGCTCACCTTCCGGGTCGACGAATTCGAATTCCCGATCGCGGCCGAAATCGCCGATAACACAGCGACTCTCACGCCGCAGCTCGACATCGCGCGCGCGACCTATAAGCCGGTCGCACTGCCCTACGAGGACAAGGCACCCTGGAAGACCGAATACGATCGCGAACAGGCCGCCTGGTCCCGCATGACCAGCACCATCGGCATGGGCGCCACGCTCGGCACCCTGGTCGGCGGTATCGGCGGCGGCGCCGTCGGCTGCATACTCGGTGGTATCGCCGGGGCAACCGTCGCCTCGGCCACCATCGTCGGCCTATTCGGTCCGTTCATTCCCGCCGCCGCCATCGGCTGCCTGGGCGGCATCGTCGCGGTCGGTGCACTCGGTGTGCTCGCCGGCCAGATCCTGGTGACCGCACCGGTCGCGATCGGTGCCTCGATCCAGTACCTCACCACGGTGAATTCCCCATTCCAGGGGAAGTGACCAACGCTCGACCGATCAGCGCGGACCGTCGGCACCATTGCGGACGGGTAATGCCTGTAGTGCCGCACCGAGATCGAGTACGGCCTGCGGATCGACCAAGGAACGACCGGTCAACTCCTCGATCCTGCGGAGCCGGTAGCGGACCGTATTGGCGTGCACGTGCAGGCGGCGGCCGGTTTCGGCGGCCGAACCGCCTGCGGCGAACCAATACTCGCGGGTTTCCAGCAGCCGGGTCCGCTCCTCGCGCGGCAGCGCGAGGAGCGGACCCAACCGCACAGTTCCGACCACAGGAATTCGAAGCCGATGCGGAAGGCGTGCAATGTCTCCGCCAGCGGCACCACGCCCTGCTGTGCAGGGATACGCCCCGTCTCGCGGGGAGGACCGGTATCGATCGGCGCATCGGAGGTGATGTGCCGCACCATCAATCGCATATTCCGAGTGGCCGATAAGCTCGATCGTCTCGAACAGGGAACTCGATCGCGAAGAAGTCGAAGACGATCTGATCGCCTGGATAGAGCGCGTTACGAGCTGGAACGGCGAGGTTGTCTTTGCCGACTCAGCGATAGGTGTATGCATCGACGATTCGTTTTACCTTGTCCAGCGCTGCGCGCAGGGTGTCCAGATTTGTCGAGCCGAGAGCCAGCCGGAGCGCGTGTGGCACGTGCGCGGAGGTGGCGAACGGCTCCGCCGTGGACACCGATACGTGTTCGCGCATGAGTGCGGCCGCTATCTGGTCGGCCCGTACGTCCTCGGGCAGGGGAAGCCAGAGGAAGTACGACGACGGATGGCTGACCAGCGGTAGCCCCGCCAGAACAGCGTGGGCGATCGACTGCCTGATCCTCGCATCATCGCGCTTTTGTGTCTCCAGCCGGGTGACTGTGCCCTGATCGAGCCACCGGCACGCGATCGCGGTCATCACCGCGGGGGCGTTCCATACGGTGGCGCGGATCGCGCGCTCGATGGCGGGCACCAATGTGGTTGGGGCAGCTACGAATCCGAAGCGCAGGCCGGTCGCGACGCTCTTGGAGAGTCCCGAAACGTAGACGGTCCTTTCCGGTGCGAGCGCCGCGAATGGGGGCGGTGGCCGCTCGGCCAGGAAGGCGTACGCGGCATCCTCGATGATCAGCAAGCCGTAGCGGCGCGCGATCTCGACCAACTGCTCGCGGTGGTCCATCGTGGTAACCCATCCCAACGGGTTGTGCAGCGTCGGCATCGTGTAGACGGCACGGACCCGTCGCGTCGCACAGAGCTTTTCAAGGAAGTCGAGATCGGGCGCTTGCCCTGCCGCTGGCAGCGGGGCCAGTTCCAACCGGAGCGCGGTGGCCAGCACTTTGAAGCCCGGATAAGTCAGGGCATCGGCCGCTACGACGTCTCCGGGTTGCAGCGTCGCCATGGCGGCAACGGCCAGTCCGTGCTGCGCGCCATTGACGATCAGTGCCTGGTCACCGCCGACCGGCAACCCATTCCGCCGCAGATGGCGGGCTACTGTGGCCCGATCATCCTGGCGCCCGCCATGGGGCTGATAGTGCAACAGGGCCTCCAGGCCACCCGAGGACGCGAGCTGGCGCAGTGCCTGCCGCAGCATGTCGGCCTGACCGGGTAGTGCGGGGTAGTTGAAGTTGAGATCCACCACGTCCGCGGCGGCTATCTGCTGGTCGATGCCCTGGCTGGGCGACAGCGCTATCTCGCGAACAAAGGTCCCCCGGCCGGGTTCCCCACTCACCAAGCCCATGGCTTGGAGCTCGGCGTAGACCCGCGACGCGGTCACCAATGCCAGCCCTTCCCTGGCCGCGAGTTGGCGATGGGTCGGCAAACGCGTCCCGGATGCCAACCGCCCCGCTCGGATGTCGGACGCCAACGCGTCAACGACGCCTTTGTATCTGGAGACCGCCACGCTCCGATTGTATGCACGACAATTTCTTGATTGTATTGGATCAGGGTCATACGGTGCCTGGTAGCGACCGGGAAAGGCAACCGTCATGCATATCGCCATCCTCACCTTCGAGGGCTACAACGAACTCGACTCCCTCATCGCGCTCGGAGTTCTCAATCGAATCAAGAAGCCCGACTGGCGGGTATCGATCGCCAGTCCTACGCAACGAATCCGATCGATGAACGGTGTGGTTATCGAGTCGATGGCCACCCTGGAGGAAGCCGGCACCGCCGACGCGGTCATCGTCGGCAGCGGGGCGCAGACCCGTGAAGTCGTCGCCGACCAGGAACTGATGGCGCGGTTGCGACTCGACCCTTCTCGGCAACTGCTGGCCGGACAGTGTTCCGGGACGTTGGTGTTGGCCGAGCTCGGACTGCTCGACGGCGTTCCCGCGTGCACCGATCTGACGACCAAACCGTGGGTCCAGGCAGCCGGAGTCGACGTGCTCGAACAACCCTTCTTCGCCAAGGGCAACGTCGCCACCGCAGGTGGTTGCCTCGCATCGCACTACCTCGCGGCCTGGCTGATCGCCCGCCTGGAAAGTGTCGAAGCGGCCGAAAGCGCCCTGCACTACGTCGCTCCGGTCGGCGAGAAGCAAGACTACGTGGCACGCGCGATGCGCAACATCAGCCCATACCTGCACGAGGAACTGGCCACTGCGTCGGCTGGGCGCAACAGCTGACCGGTCTCGTATGACCGGCACCATTGGCCGGCAGCCAGATCGTTGGCCCGATCATCCCAGGTCCGACCGGGATTTCGGGGGATTCATGTCTGCTGTGGGCGGGCGGCCAACGGATACGCGGACGACATAGTGATGAGCATGAGACCTCCTGGAGGACCAATGCCTGATCTGACGTCGAATGGTTCAACGCGCCTCGCCGCCGAGAATGTATTGGCGGAGAGGCGCTTTCGGCCGCGCTCGCCGACTTTGCCGGGCACGAAGACTGTCCGCGCGCGGAATGGCCGACGCAGATCGTCACGCTCGTGCGGATCGTCGAGCACGAGTGCCGGTGACCATCCGAATACGCGCGGCAGCACTGTTGCTGCGCGTTCGCTGGAATACGGAATCTTGGCTGATCCTGGGCGGATTCGGTGGTGGCCTGTGAATCTGTCGGTGGCGTACGGCATCATCTGTGCACGCAGCCATCCACGAATACCGCTCGGAGTGCCACCATGCCGTCCCCACGAACGAAACCACAGCCGTTGTCGGACACTGAGATTCAGCAGATCGCCACGGACATCGCCGGCGGCCGCCCGCCGATGGTGTGGTTCACCGCGGCCGCGGTGGGCGTGCCGGAGGGACGGTCCGGCAAGGTAGTCGAGATCGGTGATCGATCCGAAAGTGACTTCCTGCGGGTCAAGCCGACCGGATCGAAGGATGTACTGTCCTTTTCTCCGACCGAAGTCACGTTGACCAAGCCGCCACGGGATAAGGCGGCAACCACAAGCTCTGCCCAGCCGAAGTCGACAACCAGGAAGGAATCCACTGTGACCCAGCCGTCGACCTTGACGAGCACCGCGACCCCGGCCCCCCGGCCGGCCCCGAGCCCCACCCCGCCCGCCCCGGCCCCGAAACCCGCTGCCGCTGCGGCGGAACCGGCCAAACCCGCGACACCCGCAGGCGCGGCGAAGCCCGCGGCGAAGGCCACGACCGCCGCGCGGAGCAAGGCGAAGGCGCCGGAGGTCACGGTGACGCTTACCGGTACCGCGGATGGCGAATGGTCGGTCGATGTGGTCAGCGGCAAGAAGAAGTCCGTGCGCGGCCTGCCGGTGACCAGCTCCGCGGTGGCGCAGGCGGCCAAGGTGCTGCATCCGGAGGTGGCCGAGGTGGTTGCCGGAATCCTGGAGGCGGCGCGGGTGGTCCAGGAGTCCAAAGTGCAGCAGTTACAGGCCGAGTTGGAGGAAGCGCGGCGACTGCTCGACGAGCTCTCGGACTAGACCGCGGTGCTGGCGGATTTACCGTTGGCGTTATGGGAGCGGCCGCTCGGGCGCCAGATCCGGCGTCCCGAGTCGGCGGTATTGTGTCGCGGTTCCGCACCGTGGCGCAGATCGTCGTGGAAGGCATAGCCGAGCGAGTACTCCTTCGCGTGGTACATCGCCGAATCCGCGTCCCGGATGAGGTCGTAGATGGTGTCGTCGGAGCTGCGTGGGCTGCCGCAGGCCAGGCCGACACTCGCAGTGATCGGAATTTCGCCCGCGCTCAGCTCGAACGGCCGAACGAAGGCGCCGAGTAGTCGCTCCGCGAGCATGGCGGCCTCCTGTCGATCCAGCGGTGCGAGCACCACGAATTCGTCGCCGCCGTAACGGGCCACCACATCGTCGCGCCGGATGATGTGCCGGATCCGGGATGCCGCATTGGCGATCAGCTCGTCGCCGACCGCGTGGCCGTAGCTGTCATTGACCATCTTGAAGCCGTCGAGATCGATGAACAGCAGACACAGCGGCTGCTCGATCCAGTGCTCCTGATTGCGATTCAGCGCGCGCAGCAGCGCGGACCGGTTCAGCAAGCCGGTGAGCATGTCGTGGTCAGCCTGGTACTGCGCACGCCGTTCACTGCGCGCACTGCGGACGATCGCGCGCTCGCTGCGCACCAGGACGCCGATGAGCAGCAGCGCGCACAGTGACGAGACCACCACCCGATCGAGGGTGTCCAGACTGGAGCCGACCACCGGAATCAGCGAGGCCACGATCAACGCGACGGCGATGAAGCTGGCCCGCTGCCGCGAGTGGTGCGGGTGGATGTGCCGTGGCGCACCGAGACTCGCCATGGTCGGATGCAGCGCGGCGACACCGACGATCGGATAGGCCACCAGCAGCGGCACCAGCAGCAACTCGTGCGCGACGGGTGCGCGACCGACGGCGTCGAGGCTGTACCCGAAATCGCCGATCAGCACCGCGATCAACCCGACGTGCAGCAGACGCAGCGAGGTCTCCGAACGGGTCGCGGTCGCCATCGAATGCGCGACCAGGGTCAGCAGCAGAGCGTCGAGCACCGGATAGGTCGCGGCCACCACAGTGTTCGCGGTGGTCTCGTGCGACTGCAGGATCGGTGAGATCAGAAACGTCCACGAGGCCAGCAGTGCGCCGAGTCCGATGAGCGCCGAGTCGAGCAGCAGATCGTAGTTGGGCCTGGCCTGGCGCGGGCGCAACCACAGCGCCGCGGCCACCCCGGTGCCGAAATAGCCTGCGAGAGTGCACAGGTCGTCGACCGGGTGCAGCGCGTGGCCGTCCGCCTCGCGGATGGCCGTACCCACCGCGAACAGCACGGCCGAGGCCGAGAGCAGATACCAGGGCACCGGCCGCTCGGGACGATATCGCCGCAGGCCGATAAAGATCATGGTGAGCGCGCCGAGCACCACGGCAGCCATGGTGAGTAGCGACAACGGCCGGACATCGATACAGAGCAGCACCGCGAGTCCGATTGCTGTCAGCGCGAGAAGTACTGTGCACCACCGCATTTCGAGGCGGTGCCGAACGATGGTCGGCTGCTCTTCGCGGACGGTCATCAGCCCCCCTTGGTCGCTCCATCCCCAGTGAACCGCGCCGCGTAGTAGGTCTGTGAATCCTCCACCGCGACTTCGACGTTCGCCTCTTGCTCATCGAGCACCGCTCGAATGCTGTCGGCGAAGGAAAACCGAGTGTTGTTATACGAGCAGATGTCCCAACCGACCGCTGCGCGCTCGGCCACCAATACCTGGACAACTGATTTGATCATGGCATGAAACGCCGCCCCTTGTCGGGCACTTGGCGCAACAAGGGTGAAACCCGCGTAATAGATCGCATCGCGCGCCGCATGCTCGGGATATCGGGCGGCGAAATACTCCGGACTGATCCACGGGACAGTCTCGAGATGTTTGGTCAAAGTCGTCATGCCGATGGGTTCGCCGGTCGCGGTGCGCGCGACGTGTTTGGCGACCCGCGGGTCGATCATCTCCTCGCGGAATTCCGATCGGTGCAGGACCTGCCTGGCAATGGCCTTGGTGCGCAGGGGTCCGAAGGCCTCCTCGTACAGCAGGTGGAACATGTCGATCCGGTCGTCCGGAATGGACGATTCGATAGTGACTCTCAGCTCCGGCAGCCCGCCCGTCGCCCGACCACCACTGCCCATGGATGCGCTGCGCGATGCTGTCATTGTCGACCCCACGGTGTCGTGTGGTACGCCGCGAGCACCAGCGCGCAGGTCGGCGTGCCATCGGAGCGGGCCTCGGTGGTGCAGAGTTGAATCGGGCCGAAGCGCTGCGGCCGGTTGCGGGTCATATCCGTCAAACTCGCGCGAATCAGCGTCGCGACCTGCGCGGCCGTCTCCGCTTCGTGCTCGACGAAAAGTCCTGCGCCGGAACCGTCGTCGCGCAGCACCCAGCCGATGCCAGCGCCCGCGCGTTCGCCCGCCGCATTCGCGTGCTGCGCGGCGTAGACACAGTAGAGCCGATCACCCCAGGGAATCTGCTTGCGGACGCGACCGTTTCGGACCAGAGCGGCGCGCGGTGGAATGACCGATGACAGGCGGATCAAGTTGGCATCACCTACTCCCAGGTCACGCAGTGCCGCATCGAAGGCCGACATAGCCGTCGGGCCGACCCCTGTCGCCGCGCCGATCTCGATCGTCAGTGGAGCTCCGGAGTCACGCTGATCGCCGCGGTCCGGCCTGCCCATGGGCGGGAGTAGTCGATCGATCCACTGCAGCCCGAGTAGGCCGCCGCGTGGGGTTGTCTGAATCATAATGCCCTCCCGTAACCATCGGCCGGATTATTTAGGCCGGTATTGCGTCAAAACCGACTGTGCGTCAAGACGATCGATCACGCATCCGAGCGGGGTGAAAGACGTGCTCCGGAGGCGTGTCTCGTAGGGTGTGGTGCCCAGGGTTGCTGGGATGACATGCGTGGGCACTGGCAATGCGACGAAGCGAGGAATTCGTGCCGAAGTGGGTGGCGCCGGGGCGGGTCAACATCATCGGTGAACACACCGATTACAACGACGGTTTCGTGCTGCCCATCGCATTGCCGCTGGTAGTCGAGTGTCGGGCGGAAGCGCGAACCGACGGCCGGGTCCGGGTGGTCTCGCGACAGCGGCCGGGTGAGACGGTGCTGGTCGCGGTGAGCGAGCTTGCCGCCGAACGGGATCGGGTGCCCGGGTGGTCGCGGTATCCGCTGGGCGTTGTGTCCGAATTCGCCCGGCGCGGATATGCCCGCGAAGGCATCGACCTGGAGTTGGACGGTGCGGTGCCGATCGGCGCCGGATTGTCCTCCTCGGCGGCACTGTCGTGTGCCGTGGCGGTCGCGCTGCGAGATCTGTTCGCGCCCATCGTCACCGATCGGGAGTTGATCGACCTGGCCCGCGCCGCCGAGAACGACTACGCCGGGGTGCCGACCGGACTGCTCGATCAGTCCGCATCGATTCTGTGCACGGCGGGGCATGCGTTGTTCCTGGATGTGCGGCGGTTGGTCGCGCACGACGGTGTCGCGCACGAACAGATTCCGTTCGATCTCGATCGATTCGGGCTGGAGCTGTTGGTGATCGATACCGGACAGCCGCATGCGCTGATCGATGGTGGTTACGCGCGGCGGCGCGCCCAATGCGAGGCGGCCGCCGCGGCACTCGACGTACCCGCGCTGCGTGATGTCGAATCGCCGGCGGCCGTGGACCGCATCGGCGATGTGGTATTGCGGCGGCGGGCACGACATGTGGTAACCGAGAATGCGCGAGTGCTCACGATTGCCGAAAAGTTGCGAGGCGGTGTGGATCCGCGCGAGATCGGGCCGATCCTGACCGCGGCGCACGAGTCGCTGCGCGACGATTTCGAGGTTTCGACACCGGCACTGGACGCCGCGGCATCCGCCGCGCTCGACACCGGGGCGCACGGCGCGCGCATGGTCGGCGGTGGGTTCGGCGGCAGCGTGATCGCGCTGGTCGATCGGGACGACACCGCAGCGGTCGCGGACGCGGTGCGAGATCGGTTCGCGCGATCGGGTTTCGAGGTACCGCGCACTTTCGTGGTCGTACCCGATGCGGGTGCGCACCGCATCGCTTGAGCAACCGTCCAACTTTTGTGCGTGAATGTGCCACGCGCGTGCGGCACAATCACGCACAGTAGAACGCGAGACGTCCGGTTTCATCGCCTGGAGGGACGACGCTGTGCCGCTTGCCGATTCGACCGTTTTCACATCGGCGCTGGACGCCGTCTCGGTACAAGCCGAGACGACACTGCGCCTGGACGCGCAGCCCGTCGACTATGCGCTGGTAGCGCTGTATTTCGTCTTCGTAATCGGTATCGGCCTGCTGGCCAGGCAGCGGGTCTCTTCGAGTATCGACTTCTTCCTGTCCGGACGATCGCTGCCGGCCTGGGTGACCGGTCTCGCCTTCATCTCCGCCAATCTGGGCGCGGTCGAGATCATGGGTATGTCGGCCAACGGCGCCGAATACGGCTTCCCCACCTTCCACTACTTCTGGATCGGCGCGGTGCCTGCCATGCTGTTCCTCGGCGTGGTGATGATGCCGTTCTACTACGGCTCCAAGGTGCGCAGTGTGCCCGAATTCATGCGGCGACGCTTCGGTACCGGCGCACATCTGGTGAACGCGTTGAGCTTCGCGATCGCGCAGGTGCTCATTGCCGGGGTGAATCTGTATCTGCTCGGTTCGATTCTGAATGTGCTGCTGGGCTGGCCGCTGTGGGTGTCGGTGATCGTCGCCGCGGTGATCGTGCTCTCCTATATCACCCTCGGCGGATTGTCCGCGGCGATCTACAACGAGGTGTTGCAGTTCTTCGTGATCGTCGCCGCACTGTTGCCGCTGACGCTGGTCGGTCTGCACAAGGCCGGTGGCTGGGATGGGCTGCGGGACAAGGTGACCGCTTCACCCGGTGGTGGCGCGCAGTTGGAATCCTGGCCGGGTAACGCGCTCAGTGGCTTTTCCAATAACTTCCTTTCGGTGGTCGGCATCGTCTTCGGCCTCGGATTCGTGCTCTCGTTCGGCTACTGGACCACCAACTTCGTCGAGGTGCAGCGCGCACTGGCGACGCACTCGATTTCGGCCGCGCGGCGTACCCCGATCATCGGCGCATATCCGAAGATGTTCATTCCGTTGATCGTGGTGATTCCCGGCATGATCAGCGCGGTGCTGGTACCACAGATGAGCGAGTACAAGGCGGCGGAGACGGCGGGTTCGAACTACTCCGGCGATGCCACCTATAACCAGGCGCTGCTGTATCTGATGAAGGATGTGCTGCCGAACGGACTGCTCGGCGTCGGCCTCGCCGGATTGCTTGCGGCATTCATGGCGGGTATGGCGGCCAATATCTCCGCCTTCAATACGGTGTTCAGCTATGACCTGTGGCAGCAGTATGTGCGACGGGATCGGCCGGACGGGTACTACCTGAACGTCGGTCGACTGGCCACGGTCGGCGCGACCGTCGCGGCGATCGGGACCGCGTTCATCGCGGGCAATTTCAGCAATATGATGGACTATCTGCAGACGCTGTTCAGCTTCTTCAACGCTCCGCTGTTCGCGACGTTCATTCTCGGTATGTTCTGGAAGCGGATGACGCCGACGGCGGGCTGGATGGGGCTGGTCTTCGGAACCGCCTCGGCCATTGTGGTTTTCATCTTGCACAAGTCCGGCGTCTTCGAATTGTCCGGCCAGGGTTCGAGTTTCGTCGCGGCGGGGGTGGCGTTCGTCGTGGATATCGTGGTCAGCGTGGCGGTTACCCAGGTGACGCAGTCGAAGCCGGATGCCGAACTGGTCGGGCTGGTGTATTCGGAGACGCCGAAGGAACTGCGGCACGATCCGGACGAGGCGAATCTGCCCTGGTATCAGCGACCGGTGCTGCTCGCGGGGATCGCGCTGGTACTGGTCATCGTCCTGAATATCATTGTCGGATAAGGAGGCCGGTCGATGCTTTTCGATATCCGCACCATTGTCGGCGCGCTGCTGGGCAGTTATGCCGTCGTTTTGGTTGTGACCGGACTGGTTCATGACACCGGGGCCGAGGAAGCCAAGACCGGCGGAGTGAATGTGAATCTCTGGGCCGGCCTCGGGATGGGAGCGGTGGCGCTCGCCTTCCTGGTCTGGGTGTTGTTGCGGCCGGTCGCGGTGCCGACCAAGGCGGACGCGCCTGCCGGCGAGGAGGATTCCCCTCCCGAGGCATGACTCGTTCGCGATTTCGCCAGTGCTACGGTCGAGGCATCCGAGATTCGCGAAGCGGTTGCAGGAGAGATCTTTGAGCCACGCCGACCCGTTCCCGCTCCAGCCGACACCGATTCAGGTACCCGATGCGGTGCTCGCCGATCTGCGGCAGCGGCTCGCGCTGACGCGCTGGCCCGACGATGTGGGCAATGACGACCGCTACTACGGCGTAGACCGCGGCTACCTGCAAGAACTCGTCGAGTACTGGCAGCACGAATACGACTGGCGCAAGGCCGAAGCCGCGATCAACGCCTATGACAACTACCTTGTCGACGTCGATGGCGTTCCGGTGCATTTCCTGCGCAAGCCCGGTGTCGGCCCGAATCCGATACCGCTGATCCTCACCCACGGCTGGCCGTGGACGTTCTGGCACTGGTCCAAGGTCATCGATCCGCTCGCCGATCCCGGTGCGTACGGTGGCGACCCCGCCGACGCCTTCGATGTGATCGTGCCGTCTTTCCCCGGTTTCGGCTTCTCCGGTCCGCTGTCGAAGCATCCGGATATGAACTTCTGGAAGGTCGCCGACCTCTGGCACACCTTTATGACCGAAACGCTCGGCTACCCCAAGTACGCCGCGGCAGGGTGCGATGTCGGCGCGTTGGTCACCGGCCAGCTCGGCCACAAATATGCCGATGAGCTCTACGCCATCCACATCGGTTCGGGCCAGAAGCTGACGCTGTTCAACGGTGACCGGGGCTGGGACCTAACCGGCGGGCGTCCTATTCCGGACGGCCTGCCCAAGGATGTCTACGACCGAATCATCGAGCTGGAGCACCGTTTCGGCGTCCACCTCGCCGCGCACGTCCTCGAACCGAGCACCCTGGCCTTCGGCCTCTCCGATTCACCTGCGGGCATGCTCGCCTGGATACTCCAGCGCTGGATGGCGTGGAGCGACAACGGCGGCGATATCGAAACCGTCTTCAGCAAGGACGATCTGCTCACCCACGCGATGATCTTCTGGGTCACCAATTCCATCGGCACCTCGATCCGCACCTACGCCAATAACAACCGGTACCCCTGGACCCCGTCCCACGATCGCGACCCCGTCATCGAGGCACCCACCGGCATTACCTTCGTCGGCTACGAGAATCCACCCGGCGTCACCACCGCCGACCGCGTCGAGCACTTCCGCGCCAGCGACCGCGGCCCCTGGTACAACCTCGTCAACCTGACCGCCCACGACCAGGGCGGCCACTTCATTCCCTGGGAAATCCCGGACCTCTGGACCCAGGACCTTCGCCGCACCTTCCGCGGCCGCCGCTAGGCGGGGGCCTGCAGGGCCGGAAACCAGATGTCGGTGAGGACTTCGGCGGCCTGGTCGGCGGAGACATCGATGGTGCCCTGCATGGCCCAGCGGGTGAAGAAGCGTTCCAGTTGGGCGACAAGGAGTTCCACGCGTAGGCGCGCCTCGTCGCGACGGTCCTCGGGCCAGCGGGCGAGGTAGGAGGTCATGGCGTTGGGCAGGGCCAGGATGCCGCGGCGGGCGATTTCGCGGAATTCCGGCTCCAGTGCGGTGGCCTCGTCCCAGGCGGGCAGCAGGTCCTTGTATTCGTGGAACCAGGCGATGGCGCGAGTCACCCAGTCCACGAATTCCGGGCGGGAGCCGGTGTCGAGTACCCGGTCCAGATCCTCGTAGAAGTGCAGCGCGGTCGGCGCGGTGCTCTGTTCGGCGATGGCGCGCAGGATCTCCAGCTTGCTGCTGAAGTGCAGGTAGAAGGTGGCGCGGCTGCAGCCGACGGCGGCGGCGATGTCGTCGACCCGGACCGCCGCATAACCCCGTTCGATGAACAGCGCCTTGGCGCCGTCCATCAGCCTGGCGCGGGTCTGCAGCTTCTGTTCGTCGCGCAGGCTCAGTCCGGGCGGGTTCGACTTGGTCGGCATGGTAGACATCATGTCATTCACTAGACACTACGTCTAGTCAGTGCTAATTTGTTGCCTACGTCACTCCACGTGCCGCAGGCGGCGCGGGATGGTTCGCCGCACCGGATCCGGTGCCGCCCACGTGACGGCAATCCTTCGGACGAGGACTACGGAATTGACTCACAGCAATCTGCCCCGGGTATGCGTCATCGGCGCGGGCCCCTCCGGAATCACCGCCGCAAAACGCCTGCAGGACTTCGATATTCCCTTCGAGGTCTTCGAGGCGAGCGATGAGGTCGGCGGTAATTGGTATTTCAAGAATCCCAATGGGATGTCGGCCTGCTACCAGTCGCTGCATATCGACACCAGCAAGTTCCGGCTCGCCTTCGAGGATTATCCGGCGCCCGAGGACTGGCCCGACTTCCCACACCATTCGCAGCTGTTCCAGTACTTCAAGGATTACGTGGACCATTTCGGCTTCCGCGACAAGATCCTGTTCAATACCAAGGTCACCGCGGCCGAGCGGCAGGACGACGGCAGCTGGCTGGTCACCGCGAGCGATGGCCGCACCCGGGCATACGACGTGCTGATCGTCTGCAATGGCCACCACTGGGATCCGCGCGTTCCGGACTATCCGGGCGAATTCGACGGCGTGCTGCTGCACAGTCACGCCTACAACGATCCCTTCGATCCGGTGGACATGCGAGGTAAGAAGGTCGTGGTGGTCGGCATGGGCAACTCCGGCCTCGATATCGCCTCGGAACTGTCGCAGCGCTTCGTCGCCGAGAAGCTGACCGTCTCCGCGCGCCGTGGGGTCTGGGTGCTGCCGAAGTATGTGAACGGCAAGGTCGGCGACAAACAGAGTGTGCCGCCGTGGATTCCGCGCAAGGTCAGCTTGAAGCTCAAGCAGCGCTTCGTGCGCAAGTTCCGCGGCGATATGGAGTTCTACGGACTACCGAAACCGGATCACAAACCGTTCGAGGCACATCCGTCGGCAAGTGAGGAATTCCTGCATCGCGCGGGCTGCGGCGATATCGCCTTCAAACCGGCCATTACCGCTCTAGCGGGCACGCAGGTGCACTTCGCCGATGGCAGCACGGAAGAAGTGGACGTAATCGTCTGTGCCACCGGCTATCACATCAGCTTCCCGTTCTTCTCCGATCCGAAGCTGGTGCCGGACGAGCAGAATCGCATCCCGCTGTTCAAGCAGATGATCAAGCCGGGTGTGGACAATCTGTTCTATCTCGGTCTGGCCCAACCGCTGCCGACCCTGGTGAATTTCGCCGAACAGCAGAGCAAGTTGGTCGCGGCCTACCTGACCGGTAAGTACCTGCCGCCGTCGGAGACGGAGATGACTGCCGAGATCGCGGCGGCCGAACAGCGTCGCACCGGACGGTATTACAACTCGCCCCGGCATACGATTCAGGTCGAGTTCGAGCCCTATGTGCGCGATATGAATCGGGAAATGGCAAAGGGCGCAAAGCGAGCCGCTGCTGCCGGCAATGCATTGCCGGTGCCCGCCAGGGCGCTCGAGAACGCGTGAGGGCGCCGCGATGACGACATCAGGCTTCTGTACCGACGAATTCGCCGGTGTGCGACAAGAATTGGCCGACCAGATCGCTTCGGGCGAGGAACTCGGCGCATCGATCTGCGTGACCGTCGACGGCGAACCGGTCGTCGATATCTGGGGCGGGCACCGCGATCTCGAACGGACCGTGCCGTGGACCGAGGACACCCTGGTCAACGTCTTTTCCATCAGCAAGACCATGACCGCGCTGTCGGCGCTGCTGCTGGTGGACCGGGGCGAGCTGGATGTGCAACAGAAGGTCGCGCACTACTGGCCGGAATTCGCCGCGAACGGCAAGGGCGATATCGAGATTCGCCAGCTACTCGGCCATACCTCCGGAGTCTCGGGCTGGGAGCGGCCGATCGAGCTGGCCGATATCTACGACGCCGAGGCGGCGAGCGCACGGCTCGCGACCCAGCCGCCGTGGTGGGAACCGGGCACCGCATCGGGCTATCACGCACTGAACTACGGGCATCTGGTCGGCGAAGTGATCCGTCGAATTACGGGCCGCACCCTCGGCCAGTTCTTCGCCGACGAACTCGCCGGACCGCTCGATGCCGATTTCCATATCGGCACCGCACCGGAAAATCATCACCGCATCGCACCACTCGTTCCGCCGCCGCTGCTGGAATTCGATATGGCCACGCTTGATCAGGACAGCATCCTGGTCAAGACACTCACCAGTCCCCTGCTCGATATTCCGGAGGCCAATAGTGCCGCATGGCGGAAGGCCGAGATCGGCGCAGTGAACGGACACGGCAATGCGCATTCGGTGGCGGCAGTGCAGTCGCTGGTCGCCTGCGGCGGTGCGCTGCGCGGGCGAAGGTTCTTGTCGGAGAAGACAATCGATCTGATCTTCGAACAGCAGTCCGACGGCGCGGATCTGGCCTTGCTGCTGCCGCTGCGCTTCGGCCTCGGTTACGGCCTCCCCCAGTCGCAGACCGCGCCGGAGGTGCCCGACGGGAAGGTCTGCTGGTGGGCCGGATTCGGCGGCGCCATCGTGGTCAACGATCTCGATCATCGAGTCACCTTCGCCTACACCATGAACAAGATGGCGCCGGGACTCATCGGCTCCGATCGTGCGAATGCCTATCTGCGCGCGGTGTTTTCGGTGGTGCGCGGATGATGCGCGCACTGCAGCTCACCGAACCCGGTGTGCTCGAACTGCGCAAGGTCGCGGTACCCACGATCGGGCCGGCGGATCTGCTGCTGCGCGTCGGTGCGGCAGGCATCTGCCATTCCGATTTGCATGTGCTGCATATTCCGTTCAAGATGCGCGAGGATCCGCTGACGCTCGGACACGAGGTGGCGGGCACCATCGAGGCGGTCGGCAGTGCTGTCGACGGCCGGGTGGTCGGTGAGCGCGGCATTGTCTATCTGTGCTGGTCGTGCGGCGTCTGCCGAGAGTGTGTGCGCGGCAATGAGAATGTGTGCCGCGCCGCCGGGCGCACTGCCATGCCGCCCTGTCCCGGACTCGGTCCGGACGGCGGTATGGCCGAGTACATCCGCATCCCCGCAAGCTCTTTCGTGCCCATCGGGGAGCTGGATTTCCTGCAGGCCGCGCCGCTGGCCGATGCGGCGCTGTCCAGCTATCACGCCATCGACGGCGCGCGCGAGCAGTTGTACCCCGGTTCGGTCGCGGTAGTGATCGGCATCGGTGGACTCGGCCATGTCGCGGTGCAGATACTCACCGCGACCAGCGCGACGCATGTGATCGCCGTTGACGTGAGCGAGGACAAACTCGCCCTGGCCGCTCGCTGTGGTGCGGCCGAGGGTCTGCTCTCCGGCGCCGAAACCGCGCGCGAAATCTTGGATCGCACCGATGGCCGTGGTGCCGATGCGGTCTTCGACTTCGTCGGTGTCGATGCGACGGCCAGGCTGGCGGTGGAATCTGTTGCCCCCAATGGCGCGTACCGCATGATCGGGCTCGGCGGCGGCGCACCGGAAATTACGGCTGGACCAGCGGGCGGTCCGGGCTGGCCGTGGGGCGCTTCGATCCGAAAGTCCTACGGCGGCACCAAATCCGACCTGATCAACTCCGTTGCCCTGGCCCAGTCGGGTCGGCTGACCGTCGAAACCGAACGCTTCGATCTGGCGGACGGTCGCGCCGCCCTCGACCGACTGGAGCGCGGGCTCATCACCGGCCGCGCCGTACTGGTGCCCTGAACCCACGAGGAAGTGCCTTCTATGACAAAGTCTTTCGATCCACAGGAATTGGCCGCGCAGGCCGTTGCCCGGCTGACCGGTCCAGGCGGACCATTCGAGACGACGGTCGAAGATGTACTCGGCGCGCCGATTCCGGTGATCAAGAACCGAGTGCACTCGTTGCGCGAAGTGCTCGCGGCCTCGGTCGCCCTGGGTGATCGCGACTACCTGGTCACCGAGGACCGGCGGATGTCCTATGCCGGGCATGCGGCGGCCGTCGGTGCGCTGGCTCGTGCGCTGCGGGACCGGTACGGCGTCGAAAAGGGCGACCGGATCGGCATTCTCGCGGCCAACACTCCCGAATGGGTGGTGACGTTCTGGGCCGCGCAGACGTTGGGTGCGATCGCGGTCGGCTACAACGCCTGGTGGATGCCGCGCGAAATCGCCTACGGCCTCGAGCACACCGGCCCGAAGGTCCTGATCGTCGATGCGAAACGCGCGGCTCAGGTGGCGCAGCTGGACGTTCGGGTCCCGGTGCTCACCATGGAGCACGACCTGCCCGCACTGATCGCCGAATTCGGCGACGGCGAGCTACCGCATACTCCGGTGGACAAGGACGATCCCGCGGTCATCCTCTACACCAGCGGCACCAGCGGCCGCCCCAAGGGCGCGGTGCATTCGCATCGAAACCTGGTGGCGGTCATCGACTATCACCGTTTCAACGACGCACTCGCGGCCGCCTTCCAGGGTGGTGTCGACGACGGCAGTCCGAAGGGCCGCCGCTTCCTGCTCACCTCCCCGCTGTTCCACATCGCGAGCCTGCACAATCTGGTGCTGCCGCGCATGGTGACCGGCGACACCGCCGTCATCTACCAGGGCGCGTTCGATGCCGAGCGGATACTGCGGCTGATCGAACGGGAACGGATCAGCAACTGGGGTGCGATGCCGACCATGGCAAGTCGCCTGCTCGAAGTGGATCTGTCGAAGTACGACCTGACCTCGCTGGCCGCCTTCTCGCTCAACTCGGCGCCGTCCTCGGCCGCACTGCAACAGAAACTGCGCGAACAACTTCCGGTCGCCAAGACGGCGCTGGTGACCAGCTACGGCATGACCGAATGCAGTACCGCGGCGACCATCGCCGCACCGGCCGAACTCGCCGCCTTCCCGGATACCGTCGGGCGCCCGGTGATCGGAGTCGACCTGCAGATCCGCGATGCGCTCGGCGAACCCGTCGGCGAGGGCGTCGAGGGTGAGATCTGGGTGCGCAGCCCCTATGTGATGCTCGGCTATTGGGCGGACGAGGCCGCGACCGCAGCCGCTATCACGCCCGAGCGCTGGTTGCGCACCGGCGATATCGGAATCCTGGAGCAGGGCCGACTCCGTTTGTCCGGCAGGCGTTCGGATCTCATCCTGCGCGGTGGCGAGAATGTCTACCCGACCGAGGTCGAGCAGTGCCTGGACGAACATCCCGCGGTGCGCGAATCAGCCGTCGTCGGACTGCCCGACGATGATCTCGGCCAGGTGATCGCGGCGCTGGTGGTTGTCGAGAACGCTTCCGCCACAACGGAACAGGAGCTGACCGAATTCGCGAAGCAGCGCATCGCGTACTACAAGGTGCCCGCCAAGTGGCGGATCACCACAACGCCCCTGACCCGCAATGCGACCGGCAAGGTCGTGCGCGCCGGGATCGCCGAAACCCTGTCCGATCCCGCCGCGGAGTGAGGCCATGTACGACACGATCATCAAAGGCGGACGGTGGTTCGACGGCACCGGCTCGCCGTCGGCGGTCCGCCATCTCGGAATCCGGGAAGGTTCTATAGCCGCAGTTTCGGCCGAACCGCTCGACGAGGCCGACTGTCCGCACGTCATCGATGCCGCCGGGAAGTGGGTGATTCCCGGCATGATCGATATCCACACCCACTACGACGTCGAGGTGCTGCAGAGCCCGGCGCTGGCCGAATCCATTCGACACGGCATCACCACCGTGCTGCTCGGGTCGTGCTCGTTGTCGACGGTGCACGTCGATGCATCGGACGCCGGCGATCTGTTCGGCCGGGTGGAGGCCATTCCACGCAAACACGTCATCGAGGCGATGGCCGAAATCAAGTCCTGGACTTCGGCACAGGAATATGTCGAGGCACTGGAGGCACTCCCGCTCGGACCGAATCTGGCCGCCTTCATCGGACATTCTGATATCCGGGCCGCCGAGATGGGACTGGATCGCGCCACCCGCAAGGAGATTCGGCCGACGGATGCCGAATTGGCCGCCATGGCAGCGAAACTCGATGAGGCATTGGACGCAGGCTTTGTCGGTATGTCCTCCCAGCAGTTGCTCTTCGACAAGCTCGACGGTGAGGTCTGCCGCTCACGCACGCTGCCCTCGACCTATGCGACCACCCGAGAACGTCGCAGGCTCAATGCGATCCTGCGCCGTCGCGGCCGCGCACTACAGGGTGGTCCGGATGTGGCCCGGCCGCAGAGTCTGGTCGCGATGGCGGCGAGCAGCCTCGGCATCTTCCGCAAACCACTCAAGGTCAGCCTGCTGTCCGCCGCCGATATCAAGGCCATTCCCACTGTCGCCCAGATCTTTCCGTTGATTGCGCGGGTGCTCAATCGACTGGGCGGTGACTTCCGCTGGCAGCATCTGCCGGTGCCGTTCGAGGTCTACTCCGACGGTATCGATCTGCCGGTCTTCGAGGAATTCGGTTCGGGCGCGGCGGCACTGCACCTGTCCAACCAGCTGGAGCAGCGCCGGGAGCTACTGCGCGACGAAGATTATCGACGGCGATTCCGCAAGGATTACGACAAGAAGTTCGGGCCGCGGGTGTGGCATCGCGATTTCTTCGACGCCGAAATCGTGGAGTGTCCGGACTCCTCGGTGATCGGCAAGACCTTCGGTCAGGTCGGACAGGATCGCGGTGGCCTGCATCCGGTGGACGCATTCCTGGACCTGGTTGTCGAGTACGGCGACAAAGTGCGTTGGCGCACAACCATTTCCAATCATCGGCCGCGGGTGCTGGACAAATTCGCCGCCGATCCCGGTGTGCAGCTCGGCTTCTCGGATGCGGGCGCGCATCTGCGCAATATGGCCTTCTACAACTTCGGGCTGCGGTTCCTGCGCAGGGTGTACGACGCCGAGCGCGCGGGTCGTCCGTTCCTGTCGCTCGAACGTGCGGTGCATCGCATCACCGGTGAACTCGCCGATTGGTATGGCATCGATGCGGGACATCTGCGTCCCGGTGACCGAGCCGATCTGGTCGTCATCGATCCCGCACATCTGGACGAGACCGTCGAGGCCTACGCCGAAGCACCGATCGCGGTATTCGACAACCTGTCGCGCATGGTCAACCGCAATGACGCGACGGTGGTCGCGGTGCTCGTCGGCGGGGAGTGCGTCTTCGGCGGGGGTGCGGCGGAACCGGTCCTCGGTGTCCGCCGCACGGGTCGCTTCCTCCGGGCGGGTGCCTGACCTGGCCGTACCGATCGCCCACCGGGCAATTCGCTTCGCCGTCGGATCAGCGCTACCTTTAGGGTTACCGGCGAACACAGGTGTTCGCCTATCGACTCGCAAGGAGGCGCCGTGGCGATCTTCACGCATCGCGGTCGGGGTGTCGTCTATGACCGCGTCGGCAGCGGCGCACCGGTCATCCTGCTGCACAATGCGGGCGCCCAGCGCCACATCTGGGACGAGCAGGTCGGCGAATTGCGGCACGAGCACGAGGTATTCGCGCTGGATCTGCCCGGTTACGGCGAATCCGACCAACCCGCGGACGGCTATCGCCTCGCCGATTACGTGCACATGCTCGAGGCCTTCCTGACCGAACAGGCACTCACCGATGTCGTGCTGATCGGCAACTGTCTGGGGGCCGCCACCGCACTGCGCTACACGATGACGCATCCGGACAACGTGCGCGCTCTGGTGCTGTGCAACCCCCTGACCTGGAACACCATGCGCGCCGGACGCCAGTCCGGACTGGCCTGGGTCGATGCCAGACTCCCGCTGGCGCCGGTGGCCCGCAGGGTGGCGCTGCCGGATGCGGTCATCTCCCGGATCGTCGCCGACCAACTCGGCGCGAACGGGCGGCGCCGCGATCTGCACCACTCGCCGCGGCTCATGGCGCACTGGGGCGACAAGGGCCGGTTGCAGGCGCTGCACGGCCTGGTGCAGGACTTCCCGACCTATGCCGACCTCGATGTTTTCACCCCCGGCCCCGGATTCCCGCCGATCTGCACCGTCTGGGGCGAGCAGAACCGCATCCTGTCGGCCCGGGCCGGCGCCCGACTCGACGACACACTGCATCCGCACACCCGAATTCAGCTCACGGAATGCGGCCACTTGCCTATGGTGGAGGATCCAGAGACCGTAACGAACATCATCACCACCTTTCTGTCCAGTCCGGAGGTACGGCCGTTCGGCGCGACAGAACACCCGGTCAAACCTTGATTCGGGTGTTGATCTTGTTGTTTGACGGCGCCGAACGCGGTTACCCGAACCTCAGCCATCGAGGAAAGGGACGTCATGTTGCTACGCCGATTTGCCCGACCACTGCTGGCGACCGCGTTCGTCGCCGATGGGGTCGACGCGCTGGTCCACCCCGAGCCGCGCACCCAAGCGGCATCGGCCCTGGTCCAGCAGGGACAGCAGTCGCTGCCCGACAATATCGCCGCGAAATTGCCAGCGGATCCCGGGACATTCGTGCGGATCAATGCGCTCACCCAGGTCTCGGCCGGTGTGCTGCTCGCCCTCGGTAAGTTTCCGCGCCTGGCCTCGCTCACCCTGGCCGCGACGGTGATTCCCGCGACGGTCACCGAACAGGATTTCTGGGCGGAAAAGGATCCGGAACGCAAGGCGGCCAAGCGCAAGGCCTTCGTCAAGGATGTGAGTCTGCTCGGCGGTCTGATGATCGCCAGCGCGGATACCGAGGGCAGGCCGTCGCTCGGCTGGCGTGGCCGACGTGCCGCCAGCAATGCCACGGCGGCGGTTTCGGCCGCATTGCCGTTCACCGCAACGGATTCGGCCACCGGCGACGCATTGCGCCGCCGTGCGCACGACGCCGCCGTGCGGGCCCGCGAGTTCGGCGATGTCGCGCAGGAGCGGGGCTCCGATCTCGCGGAGACGGTCAAGGAGCACGGTCCGGAGTGGGCCGAGCTGGCCAAGGAACGCGGTGCGAAGTGGGCCGAGAAGGCGGCGGAACTCGCGGAGCTCGCCAAGGAACGCGGGCCGGAAATCGCCGCGGCGGCACGGGAGCGCAGTGTGCACCTCGCGGAGCTCGCCAAGGAACGCGGCCCGGAACTCACTTCGACGGCACGCGAACGCGGTGCCGAACTCTCCGGCGAAGCACAGAAACGTAGCGCTCGGTGGGCCGAGAAGGCCCAGCACCGCGGCATCGAGCTCACCGAGCTCGCCAAGGAACGCGGGCCCGGAATCGCCGCGACGGCACGCGAACGCGGCGCGCACCTCGCCGAAATGGCCCAGCACCGCGGCACCGAGATCGCGGAAATAGCCCAGCACCGCGGTGCCGAGATCGCCGAAATGGCCCAGCACCGCGCCGCCGAGATCGCCGAACTCGCCAGGGAACGCGGGCCGGAACTCGCCTCGACCGCACGCGTACGCGGTACCGAAATCTCGGAAAAGGCGCAGAAGCGCGGCGCACGGTTGGCCAAGAAGGCGGAGCGGCGTGCGAAGAAGGCGCAGCCGCGGGTCGACCGGGCCCTGCGCCGTCTCGACAAGGCAGAGGAACGGGCGGCGCTGGCGCAGGAACGGATCGCCAACGCGCGTGCCCGCGTGCAGGCGCGGTTCCGCTGAATCACGCGGACCCTACATCGGGGCGGCACATCCCGGTGTAGGGTCCGCGAGCGCCGCGGCCAAGGAGCCGACGCGGCGGAAGTTCGTAGCGAGTCCGGTGAGCTCGATGGCCCGATCGACACAGCGCACCGTGGTGATCAAAACCATTCGGCGGTCGGCCTTTTCGGCCGCCGCCTGAGCCTCGATCAGGGTCGCCAGTCCGGCTGCGGCGAAGAAGGTGACCGGGGACAGGTCGACGACCATGATCGAGCCCCGAGAACCGAAGGCGCGCACTAGTTTGTCCCGTAGTCGCGGCGCGGTCCACAGATCGACCTCGCCCGTGACGACCACCAGCGTGACATCGCCACGCGGATGGCTCACCGTGAATTGGATGATCCGAGCTCCGGGCACGGTCGAAATATCGACGCGCTCACCGTGTTCGGTTTTGTCACGGTCAGCGGGTCTACCTGCCGGATAAGCGAAATGGGTCGACATGCGCTGGCTCCTGCGGTCCGGTCGGACCTGTCACACAAGTCAAGCAGGATCGGCCGGGTCTGTACAGGGATCCTGCGCGTCGCACGGTAACGGATGCGAAAAATTTCCGGGAACCACGGCGCGGCACCGTACGACTAAGTATTCATGCAGCACACAGCACTGCTGGCCATAGCCGTTGGCGCCATCGCTGTCACCGGATGTTCGACCACAGTCACCGAATCCGCGACCACCGCACCTGCCGCCGCGACCGAGGGCGTCACGAAATATCCCGTCACCGTGGAGAACTGCGGTAAGGCCTATACCTTCACCGAGGCACCGAAGCGGGTCGTGGTGATGAACGGCGGCTCCATCGGCGAGGTTTCGTCACTGGTCGCTCTCGGTGTCGCGGACCGCGTCGTCGCCAATGCCCAGTCCTACGGCTCATCCGATGTGTCCGGCCGCGCCGATGCCATCGCCGCCCTGCCGACCGGCGATATCACCCCGAACAACCTGCAGGACATCCCTCGCGAGGCCATGCTCGCCCAGCATCCCGATCTCGTCATCTCCACCGGAGGCGGCGGCTTCTCTGCCGATCAGGGTTTCGCCACCCGCGCCGAGCTGTCCGGTGCGGGTGCCAATACCTATGTGCCCCGGTCTAATTGCGGTGTGACCGGCGCGGTCACCGGCACGCCGACCATCGAGGACAGCTACGCCATGCTGCGCGATTTCGGCACGATTTTCGATGTACCCAGTCGCGCCGCGAAGCTCATCGATGACACCGAGCGCAAGATCGCCGAGACCTCCGTGCGGGTGGCCGGACAGCCCAAGAAGAATGTGCTGCTCATCTTCCCGGGGATGGGTATGGGCGATGGGGGCGACTTTTCGGCCATCGCCGCGGGCGGCATCTGGAACGACATTATCGAACAGGCCGATGCGGTGAATCCGTTCAATCGGACGGATGGAACTACTTTCGTGACGATCAGCAAGGAACAGCTCGCCGTCACCCCGATCGACGGTCTCATCGTGGTCGACTACCGCAATCCCGATATCGATGGTGCGGCCAGGCGGATCCTCGAGCAGTTCCCGCAGTGGACCGCGAGCAAGAACATCAACTACACGGTGTTGTCGGACGCGATCTACCTCGGACCGAGCAATGACATCGCGGTGGACAAAATCGCCAGACTCGTACACCCCGAACAGTTCGCATGACGAATACGCTTCGACAACGGCGGTTACCGGCGACGACACCCCGGCCGCTGGCGATTGCTGTATCGCTGGCAATCCTGTTCGTGGTCTTGCTGGTATCCATCGGCGCGGGATCGGTGACGGTCTCGATCGCCGATACCTGCCGTGTCATCTTCGCCCATCTATCCGGTAAGTCACCGGATGTCGGTTTCACCGTTGACCAGATCGTCTGGAACTATCGTCTGCCCCGGGTCGTCCTCGCCGCACTCTGCGGCTGCGGCCTGGCGATTTCCGGCGTGATTCTGCAAGCGCTGGTGAACAATCCGCTTGCCGACCCGTATGTGCTCGGTTTGTCCTCCGGCGCCGCGCTCGGCGCGGTGACCGTGATCGTCACCGCAGGTGCGGCACTCGGCGGCATCGGCGTTTCGGCCGCCGCATTCATCGGCGCAATCGGCACCGCCGCAGTGGTTTTCGCACTCGGACAGCGGCGCGGCAGCCTGGCTCCGACCCGTCTGGTTCTCGCCGGTGTCGCCGTCGGATACCTGCTGCTGGCGGCGACGAACTACCTCCAGTTGCGGGCCACCCCGAACGAACTGCGCGCGGTGATGTTCTGGACCATGGGCAGTGTCTCCGGCGCGAGCTGGTCGCGACTGGGACCGGTGACGCTGGTGGTCCTCGTGGTCGTCGCCGTTGTGCTGGCCTTCGGTCGTCGCCTCAACGTGCTCGGCACCGGCGATGAACAGGCGATCGCGCTCGGCGTCGATGTCCGCACCACCCGGATCATTTTGCTGGTCCTGGCCTCGCTGCTCACCGGCGTGCTGATCGCGGTCGCGGGTGGAATCGGCTTCGTGGGCTTGATGATTCCGCATCTGATACGTCTGGTCTTCGGCATGGACCACCGTCGGGTACTCCCCCTTGCCGCTCTGCTCGGCGCGGCATACCTGGTCCTGGTCGACCTGCTGTCACGAACCATCGACGCCCCCAACGAACTCCCGCTCGGCATCTTCACCGCCGCCTTCGGCGCGCCGTTCTTCCTCTGGTTACTCCGGCGCGATGGAGGTCTCGCATGACCGGGCACCCCGCCCATAAATCGGGTGTGCGCCCGGTGGAAACACCGGGCGCCCGGATCACCGAGTTATCGGTGGTCGGGGTGACGATCGCATTCGGGCGCGCGCGGGTGCTGGATGGGGTGACGTTGCAGGCGCCGCCGGGGGCGTTCGTCGGAGTGGTAGGGCCGAACGGGAGCGGTAAGACGACGCTGTTGCGCACCATTTATCGCTCGCTGCGCCCCGAGCAGGGCATGGTGCTGATCGACGGCGCCGATATCAGTGCGATGTCGGTGCGCGCGGCGGCGCGCACCACGGCTGCGGTGCTCCAGAATGGTTCGGGCGCAGCGGAATTGACGGTCACGGAGCTGATCGGGCTCGGTCGTAATCCGCATCATGCGCTGTTCAGCCGGGATACCGCCGCCGATCATGCGGCGGTCACGGATGCCATGGCGCGCACCGGTGTCACCGACTACGCCGAACGCCCGATCGGCTCGCTATCGGGTGGCGAGCGTCAGCGAGTGCTGCTGGCCAGAGCGCTAGCACAGCAGCCGCGCCTGCTCGTCCTCGACGAACTGACCAACCATCTCGATGTGCGCGCCCGATTCGAACTGCTCGACCTGGTCCGCTCGACCGGCATCACGACCCTGGCCGTGCTGCACGAATTGGATCTGGCCGTGCGCTGCTGTGATCAGCTGGTCGTGCTCGATCACGGCAAGGTTGTCGCGGCGGGTGCGGTGCTCGAGGTCATGACACCCGAGCTATTGCGGAATGTCTTCGGTGTCAAAGCCACTGCCGAACTACACGATGACGGTGTTGTCCGATTGCGCTACGCCGCAGCGCCTTTGGCTCTCTAACCCGTCAGCCGTGCGCGCGGCGCTTACCGTCGAAGCGCGTTGCGGCGACGAGGTCTTCGCGGGCACGTGCTACCCGGGACCGCACCGTGCCCACCGGGCACCCGCACACCGCCGCTGCCTCGGCGTAGGACAACCCGAGCACCTGCGTCAGCACCAACGCCTCCCGCCGCTCGGCGGACAGATCCTCGAGCAATAGCTTCAGCTCTACGATGTCGGCGAACCCATCGTGCCGACTCACCTGATGGTCGGCCGCCGCCACCCAATCGACACCCTGCGCGATACGCGGCCGGGCCATGACCATCCGCACCTGATCGACGACGACGCGACGCGCGATGGACAGCAACCAGGTTCGAGCGCTGGAGCGACCCTCGAAGCGCTTGATGCTGCCCAGCGCACGCAGATAAGTCTCCTGTGTCAGATCATCGGCACGCGACAGCTCGGTGAGATGGGCCAGCAACCGCCAGACATCCTTCTGGGTGGCCCGGATAAAAGCTTCCAGGGCTCGTCGATCCCCACGCGCCGCCGCCAGTGCCAGCTGAGTCGTCTCGTCATCCTCGGCGGGCGTCGGCATGGGCCCGAGAATAACCCGTACGCAACCCTGGGAACTTTGTGGTTCTGACAGCCGACAATCTGGATGTGGAGTGCAAGGTATGCCGGACCGCATTGTCGGCCCGGATCGATGGCGAACGCGAAACCGTGCCCGCGGCGCGCGTCGACGAACACCTGGAACAGTGCGCACAGTGCTGTTCCTGGTACGCGGCAGCCGTGGAAACCTCGCGCCTGCTGCGCGGCGGTTCGGCGTACGCACCCGACCTCACCGACGCCATATTCGCGGCCGCAGACCTGCGACGCCCGCGCAGATCGAGGTGGTGGACATCACTTTTCGGGTTGGGCTGGACCAGGCTGCTGCTCGGCCTGCTCGGTGTCGTGCAGTGTGCGCTGGCAATCGGTCAGTTCGCCGGATTCGACTTCGGTATGACCCACCACCACGGCGCCGCAATGACCCGGCACCTGATGAACGAGTCGACGGCATGGAGCCTGGCGATCGGCATCGGATTCATCTACTGCGCGCTGCGGCCCTACGCCACCTCCGGTGTGCTCCCGGTGCTCGGCGTACTGGTGACAGCGCTCACCGGCTTTGTCATCGGTGATCTGTATTCCGGTGTCGTGCCGATCTCCCGGGTGCTCTCGCACGGCATTCTGGTCGCCGCGCTGGTGCTGGTCGCGGTGGTGCATCGCACCCGCCGACCGGAAACCGCACCGCCGGCCCGGACCAGCCATCCCGCGCCCACCGAACTCGTCCTGCCGCCCGGCGCGCGATTCGGCCGCCGCACCGGCCATCTCCGCTCGACCCAAGATCCTGCCGCCTGAGACCGAACGGAATCATGACAACTGATCTCGCCACCTGTCCCGAGGCTGCGACCACTCGCATTTCGCTCGCGGTATCCGGAATGACCTGTGCCGCCTGCGCGAACCGAGTGGAACGCAAGCTCAACAAGGTCGACGGCGTACTCGCTTCGGTGAACTACGCGACCGGCGTCGCCTCCGTCGATGCGGCCGAGGACATTTCGGCCGATCAGCTCTGCGCCGAGGTGGTCGCGGCCGGCTATGGCGCGGAGCCGATCACCGGTAGCACCGGACTCGTACCCTCCGCCCCCGAGGAGGCGGCGGTCCGGGATCTGTTCCGCCGCCTGGTCGTCGCGCTGCTGCTGTTCTTCCCCCTCGCCGATCTGTCGGTGATGTTCGCGATGGTCCCGGCCACCAGGATCACCGGCTGGCAGATCATCCTGACCGTGCTGGCGCTGCCCGTCGTGGTGTGGGCAGCAGCCCCATTCCATCGCAAGGCATTGGCGGGCACGAGGAATTTCACCGCGAGCATGGACACGCTGGTATCGGTCGGCGTGACGACGGCGACGCTGTGGTCGCTGGACACCATGTTCCTGCACGCGGACCGGACCGACGTCCCGGATGGTGTGTGGGATGCGTTCTGGTCCGGCGATTCGATCTATCTCGAAGCCGCCGCGGGCGTCACCACATTCGTACTCGCCGGACGGTATTTCGAGGCGAAGGCCAAGCGTTCGGCGGGCAGTGCGCTGCGGGCGCTCGCCGCGCTCGGCGCCCGCGAGGTCACGGTGCTTACCCGCGACAATCGCGAAATGCGGGTCCCCATTGCCGAACTCGTCGAGGGTCAGCGGTTCGTGGTTCGCCCCGGTGAGACCATCGCCACCGACGGTCTCGTGGTTTCGGGCGAGTCGAGCGTGGATGCCGGTCCCATGACAGGCGAATCCATTCCGGTCGAGGTGACCGAGGGGATGGCGGTGATCGGCGGCACTACCGCAGTCACCGGTCGGCTGATCGTGGAGGCGGCCGCGGTGGGCGCGGATACGAAGCTGTCCGGCATGATCCGATTGGTCGAGCAGGCGCAGACCGGGAAGGCGCGCATGCAACGCGTGGCCGACCGGGTCTCCTCGGTCTTCGTGCCGTGCGTCTTCGCCGTGGCGGCAGGCACTTTCGCAACCTGGTGGCTGCTCGGTTCCGGTGTCGACGTGGCCGCCTCGGCCGCCCTTGCGGTGCTGGTGGTCGCGTGTCCGTGTGCGCTGGGGCTGGCGATTCCGACCGCGCTGATGGTGGCCTCCGGGCGCGGTGCGCAACTGGGCATTTTCATCAAGGGACATCAGGCGCTCGAGGCCACTCGCGATGTGGACACGGTGGTGTTCGACAAGACCGGCACTGTTACCGATGGTGTGATGAGCGTCGTCGGGATGACCGTGACGGATTCGGTGACCGAGGACGCGGTATTGCGACTGGCGGGGGCGGTAGAGGCGGCCTCCGAACACGCCGTGGCCGCGGCCATCACCCGGCACGCGAACGCTGTGCTCGACGAAGTGCCGGAGGTCGAATCCTTCACAGCGCTGCCGGGCTTGGGTGCGTGCGGTCTGGTGGCGGGTCGCGAGGTGATGGTCGGCCGCCTGCGTCTGCTGAACGATCGCGGCATCGATGTGCCGCAGACACTGAGTCGTGCTGTGCGCCAGGAGGAACGCGCGGGACGCACCGTGGTGCTCGTGGTGATCGACGGTGCGGCGCACGCGGTGATCGCGGTCGCCGATACTGTGAAGGTCAGCGCCGCGGATGCCATCGCCCGGCTGCACGCGCTCGGTCTGCGCGTCATGATGTTCACCGGTGACAATGCCTATGCCGCCCAGTCGGTCGCGGATGAGATCGGCATCGATGAGGTTGTCGCCGAACTACTTCCGGAGGGCAAGGTCGAACTGATCGCCCGCATGCAAGAGCAGGGCGGCCGGATCGTGATGGTCGGCGACGGCATCAATGACGGCGCCGCGCTGGCCACCGCCGACCTCGGCATGGCCATCGGGGCGGGTACCGATGTCGCGATCGCGGCCGCCGATGTCATCCTGGTCCGCGACGATCTCGCGGCCGTTGCCGATGCCATCGAACTCGCACACGCCACCCTGCGCACCATCAAGGGAAATCTGGTGTGGGCCTTCGGCTATAACGTGGTCGCCATCCCGGTGGCCGTACTCGGCCTGCTGAATCCGTTGATCGCAGGTGCGGCCATGGCGTTCTCGTCGTTCTTCGTGGTCTCGAACAGCCTGCGGCTGCGGCGGGTTCGGTTCGCGCGCTGAATCAGCGACGCGACTGCGCCAACTTCTCCAACATGGCGTTGTAGGCGGCGAGTTCGGAATCTTCGTACTCGTCATCCTTGCGATCGGTGCGCACCGCGGTGCGGCGATCCTGGGCCACCCACTGCGTCAGCAGTGCACCGACCACGAGCAGGATCGGGACTTCCCCGGAAACCCAGGCAATGCCGCCGCCGACCCGCTGATCGGCCATCAGGTCCAGCTGCCAGGGCAATTGGAATTGCTCGTAGAAGCGCTCGCCGATGACGGTGTTCATCGACATCACCGCGACGCCGAAGAAGGCGTGAAAAGGCATGATGGCGAACAACATACCGAGCCGGCCCAGATGCGGCAGGCGGCGCGGACCTGGGTCGATGCCGATAATGGCCCAGTAGAACAGATAGCCGATGATCAGGAAGTGCACGTTCATCAAGACGTGCCCCCAGTGGTAGCGGATCAGGTTCTGGAACAGCGGCGTGAAATACAGGCCGTAGAGCGACAGCACGAAGGCCGTGATCGCGGTGCCGGGGTGGGCCAGGATCGCGGTTGGGCGGGAATGCAGAATCCACAGCACCCATTCACGCACACCGGGAATCGCGTCCCTGGGTGCGGCGGGGACGGTGCGCAACAGCAAGGTCACGGGCGCACCGAGCACCAGCAGCACCGGTACGAACATATTGAGCGCCATATGCGTGATCATGTGCATGCTGAACATGGCGTAGCCGTAGGTACCGATGCCCGACGATGTCGAAATCAGCAGGGCCGCACAGCCGCTCGTCCACGACAGCGTGCGCCATGGCGACCAGGTGTCACCGCGTCGCCGCAGCCGCAGCACTCCGGCGGTGTACAGCATGATACCGGCGAGACCGGCGCTACCGAGGACGATATCGAAGCGCCACATGGTCATCAGCCGCCAGAGGTCGGCCTCCCCCGGCAGATCGAAACCGAGGAACACCTCCTGCGCGGTGAACGAGCGATCGGCGAAAGCCGGAGCCGGTTGGACGGCGATCGATACCAGTGCGGCCGTCAGCACCACGGACAGCGCGCCGGTTCCTGAGATCACGGCGCTCGAAACATGTTCGGCGGTAATCCTGCTCAGCGTGATCACGATTGCGACCGCCGATACGACGACCACCAGGGTGAGTCGACCGTAGCAGGTACTGAACAGCGCCGACCACGGCAACAGGATGGCACCGAGCACCAACCCGCTCAGCGTTGCCGCGCCCAGACACAGTGACCCGATGAGCACGTATCGCCGGACCGCGCTCGCTACCTGGAAACCGTTGCGCCGCACCTGTGCCGCCACGCACCATGCCAGCCCCGGTAGCACCGAGACCGCCAATTGGAAGATGATCATCGCGCCGGTGCCGAAGTCGTGATTCGGCCCCTCCCCCGCATTGCCGACCATTGCGGGCGGCAGCACCGCGATCAGCGCCAGCACAGCCGGCACCACCAGTCCGGTCCACGCCACCGTCAGCCGCGTCACCAGAGCGACGACACCGGCCAGCACCGCGACCACGATCCAGGCCTTCGGCTGCTCGCTCGCATCGATCAGCGCGCCGATCGCACCCCGCTCCAGGGCCGCACTCATCGACAGCCCACCCACATTCGCCGCACTCACCGGAATCAGAACCAGCGCCGAGGCGAGCCACACGAGACTCGCCCGCTCCGCCACCCGGACCCCGGCATACCCGTCCACATCGACCCGGCCGCGCGCGGTGACAACGGTGCAGCAGAGGGCGTAGATCAACGCGCCGAGGGTGAGCGCGCCCGCCAGCGCGGCGACCAGCCGCAGCGCGACATAGAGCAGGACATCCAGGAACCCGGGATAGGCGATACCCGCCGACCGGTAGGGCATATCGCCGGCCGCGAGCACCGAGAGCGGCACGAGCGCACCGGCGACGAGCACCGCGATCAGCCAGATGAGGTGGTCGGGCGAGCGCTTGACCTGCACGTATTCCACCAATCCTCGGTACCGATCGGGCAATGAAGGTGCCAGCCCTCGCACACAGGTCGGCCGCGGCCCGACGCTGGTTCCCGGGACGCGGGTGATGCGACGCAGCTCACACCGCGGATCCGGCAGGTGTCACAGCCGGACGGCGACGGGGTACATGGCACCGAAGGTGTCCGAGAGCGCACCGCAACCGGAACATTGGAATCGCACGCCCATGGCGAAGAAACCGTGGATGCGGAAATAGCAGGTGTCGCACATGAGGTCTACGCCGCTGCGCCGGCAGCATGGGCGTTTGCGGATGTGCCATTCGGCGCGATGTCGGCAGGGCACATCGTCGAAGCGGAAGGTGCAGCCGGGCAGTGCGTCCAGCGATTCGATGATATCTTCGAAAAACGTTGGGGCCGTTGCGGTATCCATCGGCAATGCCCTCCCTGCGGCTCGATCCGAATGCGGTGACCAGGTGCGTCCCCACACTCCGAATAGTCGTTAGCCGGGCATTAGCCGTTACTCGTGAGATGCGGCACACCAGCGTTTGCGGCGTTCACAGCGACACCGGATCTTGTGTGCGGGCGGAGCCGAGCGCAACCGGAATGCGCTGATAGCCACGCAGATTCGCCAATCCACGGTGCGGCGCGTCACCCACGATCCGAAGATCCGGGAACCGCTCGTACAAAGTCCGTAGGGCGATCGCGCCCTCCATCCGGGCCAGACTGGCGCCGAGTTCGGGCGCGTCGCGGCAGCTGCAGGCTCTCGGGCGGTGTCGCACCGAAATTCTTGTCGCGCAGGATATTCCGGCAGATCTCGTGATCGGCGCTGGCCCAGGTGAACGGGGTGCGCACAATGCGCCCTCGCTCGCGGATCCGGTCGCCGTAGGGATATGGATTTCTCTCGCCCGCGGGTCCGAGAGCAGCACGCCCAGCGGATCACCGCGACGTGCCTGCAGCCGAAGAAACAGTCCCGGCGTGCCGTGCAGCATCGCCCATCGCATCAAGCTCTTCATTGCGCTCCAACGTCCCCGATCGACGTGATCCAAGCTACGGCGCGCGCGACCGGCGCACATCCCACCGTGGTCGCAGCCGGACTCATACCGTGGCAGCAGACATGACGGCGGCAATGGGGCAAACCGCGCACGTCGGAGATAGAAAAGGCGCATAATCCGGACAAGGCTGCTCGGCGATCGGAAGGTGGCGACGGCCCGTGAGTACCACTACTCAACTCGAGGTAGTTCGGCCCTATCCACAGCGGGTCGGACCGAAGGGCTCCTATTTCTGGAAAATGATCACGACCACCGATCCGAAGGTGCTCGGGGTCATGTATCTGACCACCGCGATGACCTACTTCTTCATCGGTGGTCTCATCGCGCTGCTGATGCGCGGCGAGCTGGCCCGCCCAGGTATGCAGTTCCTGTCGACCGAGCAGTTCAACCAGCTGTTCACCATGCACGGCACGATCATGCTGCTGTTCTATGCGACGCCGATCCTGTTCGGCTTCGCCAACTGCGTGCTGCCGCTGCAGATAGGTGCGCCGGATGTGGCGTTCCCCCGGCTCAATGCCTTCAGTTACTGGCTGTACCTGTTCGGCGCGACCATCGCCACGGCGGGGTTCGTCACGCCCGGCGGCGCCGCCGACTTCGGCTGGACCGGTTACACCCCGCTGAGCACCATCGAGCACGCGCCCGGAGCGGGTGCGGATCTGTGGATCATGGGCTTGGCGGTCTCCGGTGTCGGCACCATCCTCGGCGGCGTCAACATGATCACCACGGTGATCTGTCTGCGTGCCCCCGGCATGACCATGTTCCGTATGCCGATATTCACCTGGAATATCCTGGTCACCAGCATCCTGATCCTGCTGGCCTTCCCGATTCTGACCGCCGCGCTGATGGCGCTGGCCTACGACCGTCACCTCGGCGGCCACATCTACGATCCGGCTACCGGCGGCATCCTGCTGTGGCAGCACCTGTTCTGGTTCTTCGGCCATCCCGAGGTGTACATCGTCGCGCTGCCGTTCTTCGGGATCGTCACCGAGATCTTCCCGGTCTTCAGCCGCAAGCCGCTATTCGGTTACACCACCCTGGTTTACGCGACGCTGTCCATCGGCGCGCTGTCGATCGCGGTGTGGGCGCACCACATGTACGCCACCGGCGCCGTGCTGCTGCCGTACTTCTCGTTCATGACCTTCCTGATCGCGGTGCCGACCGGTGTGAAGTTCTTCAACTGGATCGGCACCATGTGGCGCGGCCAGCTGACCTTCGAGACGCCGATGCTGTTCTCGGTCGGCTTCCTGGTGACGTTCCTGTTCGGTGGTTTGTCCGGTGTCATCCTGGCCTCGCCGCCGCTGGACTTCCACGTCACCGACTCATACTTCGTCGTCGCGCATTTCCATTACGTGCTGTTCGGCACCATCGTGTTCGCGACGTTCGCGGGCATCTACTTCTGGTTCCCGAAGATCACCGGCCGACTGCTCGACGAACGCCTCGGCAAGTGGCACTTCTGGACCACACTCGTCGGCTTCCACCTGACCTTCCTGGTGCAGCACTGGCTCGGCGCCGAAGGCATGCCGCGCCGCTACGCCGACTACCTGCCCGGCGACGGATTCACCGCGCTCAATACGGTTTCCACCATCGGCGCCTTCGTCCTCGGTGCGTCGATGCTGCCGTTCATCTGGAACGTCTTCAAGAGCTACCGCTACGGCGAAGTGGTCACCGTCGATGATCCGTGGGGTTACGGCAACTCGCTGGAGTGGGCCACCACCTGCCCGCCGCCGCGGCACAACTTCTACGAACTGCCCCGAATCCGTTCCGAACGACCGGCATTCGAGCTGCACTACCCGCACATGGTCGACCGCATGCGCAGCGAATTGCATGTCGGCTGGGGCTCGGGCGCCAAACACGCCGCGGCGGTCGCGGAACAGGACAGGGCGCAGGCTCCCGCGTCGGAGTCCTGACGCTGGCTACCGGACCACGGCGGGTAGCGCGTCACGTGCCGAACGCCGCAGCTGAACGGTAGCGGCGGCGAATAATGCGAGTGTCAGCCAGATGTATCCGTTGTGGACAAATGTCGCGAGATGGCTTCCCACGGGATAGTCGTAAATGCTGCTCATCGTCGGCTCGAAGAAGGCGATCACACCACCCGATGCGACCGCCACTGCGATGAGCAGGCCGATCGACACGACCACACCGCGCCTGCGCAAGGCGAGATCAGCCAGATAGACCAGCAGCGGTGCGAGCCAGACCCAGTGATGGACCCAGCTGTACGGGGACACAGCGGTGGTGGTGAGTCCGACCAGTACCACCGCGGGCAGTTCGAATCCGGTCAGCGACAGCCGGCGTGCCAGGTACAGGCAGGCCGCCGCGATGGCGAAAGCGCCTGCCAGCCAGAGCAATTGGTGCACACCCTCGACGCCGACGGTCCGCGCGAGCAGCCCGCGCAGCGATTCGTTGCGTGGATTCTCCGGTACACCGACGCGCTTGGGGTCGGCGAATGCGCCGCTCCAGAAGGTCAGCGAATCCTTGGGCATGGCCGCGAGACCGATAAGAACGGTCGCCACGAACGCACCGACGGCCGTCCAAGCGGCCCGATACCTGCGAGTGACCAGCAGATAGACCACGAAGAAGGCGGGGGTGAGTTTGATGCCCGCCGCAATCCCGGTCAGCACCCCCTTCCAGCGCGAGGTATCCGGCAGCGCCATATCGGCGATGACCAGCAGCAGCAGGAAGATATTGATCTGACCGAAAGCCATGGTCTCGCGCACCGGCTCGCACCACATCAGCAGTCCGGCGATCGGCACGCCGAGCAGCACCAGCCGCAGATCGCGCCGATAGCCGAGCATCGACAGCGCCGCCCACACCGACGCCGTCAACATGGCGAAGTTGCCGAACGCACCGACATAGGTGAAGACGTCACCGTGCAGATTGACCAGTGGCACGAACAGCAGCGCGGCGAACGGTGTGTAGACGAACTCCCAGACACCGCGGGTGTGGCCCAGCAGCGGCGTGTCGTAGATGGAGGCGCCGTCGACCACCCGGTGCCCGGCGATCTGGTAGACGCTCAGATCCATCAGATGCATCATCACCTGCATCGTTTCGCGCACCTGATGGACGTAGTACACACCAGCGACCGTTCCGAGGACCGAGATCACCCAGAACGCGGTGGTGGGGATGGTGCGACGTTCGGGCTCGGGCGGTGCCGCGGTCGGCGCCGCCGCATTCTCGATCGTCGATACAGGCACGCTCATCTCCCAGCGATCGGGGTCCGGACTCGCCGCCCCACGGTAGTGGCACTACGCGTGCGGCGCACACCGCTCGGCAAGACCGGTACTGTCCTCGGATGACTGCTGGCGGCTCATCGCGGATGTACGACGGACGGCCCGTCGCCGACCGCCGTGCACAGCGGCGAGAGCGGTTTCTGGCCGCCGGGGTGGCGGTATTCGGGGAGAGCGGGTACCAGCACAGTTCGATCACTGCGCTGTGCCGCGCGGCCGGACTGGCGCGCAGCCAGTTCTATGAGCTTTTCGAGAACCGCGAGGATCTGTTGGTCGCGGTGTACGACCGGATCCAGACCGAGGCCAGGCAGGCCGCCACCGCCGCGACGGCGGCGGCATCGGGTGATGCGGTCGGTCTGGCGCAGGCGGCGGTGCGGGCCTATGCGGAGTCGATCGGGCGTGACCCGCGCGTGGCCCGGATCGCGCATGTGGAGGTCGTCGGAGTCGGTGAGCGGGTCGAGCAGCGCAGGATGCAGCAGCGGGCGCTGTGGACGGACTTCTTCGAGGACCAGATGCGGCGGGCGCTCGGACCCGAATTCGTGCCGCCCGGTGGGTTCCACACCGCCGTGACCGGATTCGTCGGCGCACTGCTCGCGCTGGTACACCAGTGGAGCACCGGCGACGAGCAGACCGACCTCGCCGGGATCACCGAGGTACTGACCCGATTCCTGATCAGCCTGATGACACCGTGATTCAGCGCCTCGGCCGGATATTCTCGCGCACCGCAGCGATATCCGGATAGCCATTGACCGCCATGAGTAGATCGGCCTCCGCCAGGATCATCCGCAGCACGTGCACCAGACCCGAAACCCCGCCCAGCGCAAGGCCGTACACGTATGGGCGGCCGATGCCGACCATCGTCGCCCCCAAGCCGAGCGCCTTGATCACATCGCTGCCCGAGCGCACACCGGAATCGAACAGCACGGGCACCCGATCGGCGACGGCTTCGACCACCCCGGGCAGCGTCTCCAGCGAGCTGAGACCGCCATTGGCTTGGCGTCCACCGTGATTCGAGCAGAAGATGCCGTCCACGCCCGCATCGATCGCGCGGCGCGCGTCTTCGGGATGGGAGATGCCCTTGAGGACGATCGGCAGTTCGGTCAGCGATCGAAGCCATTCGAGATCGTCCCAGGTGAGCGAATTTCCGAAGGTCTGCACCCAGTGCAGCACGATGGACTGCGGATCGTCGGAGCCGACCATCTTCTGGAAGACGGGATCGGAGGTGTAGTTCTTCAGCACGTGCCCGCGCAGCTGCGGGAAGTTCCCGATCGACAGATCACGCGGCCGCCAGCCCGGAACCCAACTGTCCAAGGTGACCGTGACGCCGCGATATCCGGCCGCCTCGGCCCGGCTCACCAGACTCGCGGCCAGGTCGCGATTCTTCGGCGTGTACAGCTGGAAGAAGCTCGGTGTCGCACCCGCGTGGCCGATGACGTCCTCCAGCGGGTCCTCCATGAGCGTCGAGAAGACCGCCGGCACACCGGTTTTCGCGGCCGCCTCGGCGACCGCGATGTCACCGTGCTTATCGCCGACCAAGCCGATCACGCCGACCGGGGACATGAAGATCGGGCTGGAAAAGGTGAGTCCCCAAGCTTGCACCGACAGGTCGCGCTCCGTCGCACCGACGAGCATCCGCGGCACCACACCCCAGTCCTCGAAGGCCTCGACATTGCGCCGCTGGGTCAGCTCGTCACCGGCTCCGCCCGCGATATAGGAGTACAGCGTCGCGGGCAGTGCGGCCGAGGCCTTCGCCTCGAGCGTCGCGAAGTCCATCGGGAACTCCGGGGCATGCCCGCCGAGGGCGGCGAAGTAGATCTCGTTCTGATAGTCCGCGAACGCCACTGTTCTGCCCTTCGGTAGGGGTCGATCGGAGGGGTAGCCTCCGCTTGCCGGAATATTAGACGCTAATGTCCATGATCAACCGCGAAACATTCGACCACGGCACAGCGCGGGGGCCTGTGCGATGTGTGTCACAGTGCCGGGGTGTTCGAACCGCATGACCTGCGCACCGAGGTCCGATGGCCGTACCTGCCGTAGCGCGAGTAACCGCTGGAGCGACGGGTAATCCGGACGCAGCTGACAGATTGTGAGAACCGCGCCGTGAATCTCGACTACCTCGATAGACCTGGTGACCACGACCTTCTGGTGGCCGGTCAGATCAAGAGCCCGCCACTGCGCCGCCTGGTACATCTGGCGCTCGGACTATCCACCGAGTCCATGGACCTGCTCACTGCGCTCACCGACCGATTACGAACCGCGGAGGGCGCGCTGGCCGACCCGGCGACCAGCGGCGAGTTCTAGACCTGACATCGCGAGCTGCGATCACCGTGGCCGGTCCGCGCGCCCATTACCGGATAGCAAGACCTCCCGCACGCCACAGCCAGCGCCAACGCGGGAGCTCCGCAATCACGGTGAGCACCGCCAGCACGCTGACCAGGACGGCGAGCGACACCGGCCACGCAACCCAGGCGGCGATGACCGCCGCGACCAGTTGCAGCACTACCAGTGCGATGGTGCCCCACCCCGGTACGGCGACGAGCACCTGTTTCTTGTCACCGGATGTGGCGAACACGGTGGGCAGCCCGATCAGGACAACTACCGAAAGCACAGCTAGTACAACCGAATACCCGGCCAGCGCCCATGGCGTCGCGACCCAGGCGATGAGTTCGGACATAAAACGCAGTACCGACGCAACTCGGCCCTGCCCTGTGAGATTCGGCGATTCGGACACGGATGCCAGGGTGCCATGGGATGAGTCCCCGATGCTCGGCGAAGCCCCGGGCCGAAGGGGATGGTCCGGGGCTTCGCTGAAGATTATCGCGCGAACCGGGCGCCGGGTTAACCGCGCGCAACGGCGTGTCGGACGTTCGAGCCAGGAGGCTCGGCGCGAGTGCACTAGTAGTGGCCGAGCGGAGGCACGAGGCCGTGCTTGTGGGCGTAGACGACGGCGTGAATGCGGTCGCGCACGCCTAGTTTCGCGAGTACCCGGGATACGTGGGTTTTGATCGTCTCTTCGCCGACGCCGAGTGCCGCGGCGATCTCGGCATTGCTGCGCGCATCGGCCAAGAGCAGCAACACTTCTCGCTCGCGCGCGGTGAGTTGTTCGACCTCGACCGGGGTGTCGGGTGGGGCGAGCGTGCCCGCGAACCGGGAAATCAACCGTCGGGTCATCGACGGATCGATCAGGGCGTCACCGCGGGCCGCGATCCGGATAGCGGCCACCAATTCCTCCGGTGGCAGGCTTTTCAAGAGGAACCCGCTGGCCCCCGCCCGCAGTGCGCGGTAGAGGTTGGCATCGCTGTCGTAGGTGGTGAGCACGAGGACACGGGTGCCGCCCGCCGCGACGATCGCCGCGGTGGCCGCGAGTCCGTCCAGCTTCGGCATGCGCACATCCAGAATCGCGACATCCGGGTGCAGCCGAGCGGTTTCGGTGATGGCGCTGCGGCCGTCGCCGACCTCGGCGACGCATTCGAGATCGGTCTGACTGTCGACGACCGCGCGCAGTCCGGAGCGGAACATGCTGTGGTCGTCAGCGATCAATACACGGACCGGTACGTTCACGAACCTCCGATCGGCAGGGAAACCCTGGTGTGCCAATGGTTTTGCGTCTCGTCCGGACCGAATCGCAGTTCGCCGCCGAATAATTCGGCACGTTGGCGAATACCGCTGAGGCCACGGTGCTCCGCGGTATCGCCCACCGTGGCGGTGTCGGCGAGTGGATTGATCGACTCCAGCACCACCCGGTTCGGCTGATAGTCCACGATCAGCTGCGCGTGCGCGCCGTCGCCGTGGCGCAACGCGTTGGTCAACATCTCCTGCACGATGCGATACAGCGTCAGGTTCAGCGAATCCGGCAGCTCGACGGCCGCACCGCGCACGGTGAATGCCACGGCCAGACCTGCTGCGCGTACCCGCTCCAGCAGATCCTCGATATCGGCGAGTCCGGGCTGCCGCTGGCCGTCCTCCTCGCGCCCGTGTAGCAGGTCGAGCTGGCGGCGCAGGTCGACCATGGCGGCGCGGCTACTCGATTCCACCGCGGTCAGCGATCGAGTGGCGGCGGCATTCCCGGTGTCGGCCATGGCGATTCGGGCCGCACCGGCGTGGATGCCGATGGCACTGACGTGATGGGAGATCACATCGTGCAGATCCCTGGCAATGGCGGCGCGTTCCTCGGCGACGGCGCGGGCGAGTGCGGTCCGCTGCTCCTGTTCGCGCAATTTGGCCTGCTGCTCGAGATCGGCGATATATGCACCCCGCGCCGCCGTATATCGGCCGACCAGCCATGGCACCACACCGGCCGACACCGTCGAGGCCAGCAGCAACCGCCAATCGTGTGCGGTATTGCTGCTGATCAGCAGATGCGCGCTCGCAAAGCCCGCACTCATCGCGATGACGGTCAGCACCGATTTCGGACCGACCATCCAGGCGCCCGCCCGATATCCCGCCACCAGGAATCCGACATCGGCGAAGCGTGCGGCAAAGCCGTGCCGGTGCAGCATCAGGGCCTCGGCCAGGCGCAGCGCCACTTGGATCAAGGCCACCGCACCGGCGGTGCGCGGCGGCGCGGCCAATGCCAGATCGGCCGCGACGATGGCGATCAGCACCGCGGTGGTCTGCCACGGGGCCACCGCGAAGATCCCGTTCACCGTCAACATCGCGGCATCTACCGCCGCGGCCGCAACGGCGACCACCAGTGATTGGCGGGCCAGCGATCTGCTCACATCCAACAGTTCGCACCACCTTCGCACAGTCCGGGTCGAGCCGTCCGCGGGCGATCCTACCCAGCGCTCGCCCGTATTCCTCGGACCGAACTCTGCCCGGCTGCCCAGCCGTGGCGCATCCCCCGAGCGGGGGATCGCAAATCCCTCGACAGCGCGATGTTTGCCCAGGCCAGCGCCCGTAACGTGGCGATGAAGCAGCAGAGCGGAGGAGCCATCGTGATCGGTGCGCAGTTATTCATCTACGCCTTACCGGCGTTCGCCGTTTTCATGTTCGTGGAGTGGATCGACTATCGCCGCGATCCGGACCGCTCGGCCAACGGCCACTCCGGACGCGATATGGCCTCCAACGTCGCAACCTATCTGCTCGGCCGATTCCTGAAGCCGGTGCTGCAGTATCTGATTCCGTTCTCGGCGGTGGTGGTCGCGGCCGCGATCACTCCGCTGCACCTGTCGCCGACCACATGGTGGGTGTGGGTGCTCGGCCTGGTGGTCACCGACTTCTGCTACTACTGGGCGCACCGCGCCGACCATCGGGTGCGGCTGCTGTGGACCGCACACAGCGTCCACCACTCCAGTCAGTACTTCAATCTGTCCACTGCCATCCGCCTGCCGTGGGTGCACCCGGCAGCCACCATCGTGCGCGGATTCGCCTGGGTGCCTGCGGCTTTGATCGGCCTGCCCGCGTGGATGATCTTCCTGCTGCAGACCATCGGGCTGCTCTATCAGTTCCCGATCCATACCCAGCGCATCCGGACCCTGCCGCGCCCGATCGAATTCCTGTTCAATACCCCGGCGCACCACCGCATCCACCACGGTTCGAATCAGCCGTATATCGACAAGAACTACGGCGGCGTCTTCATCATCTGGGACCGGCTCTTCGGCAGCTTCGCCGCGGAGAGCGAACCGATCCGCTACGGCCTCACCAAGAACATCGGAACCGATAACCCGCTGAAGGTCAACTATCACGAGCTCGGTGCACTGATCAGCGATGTGCGCCATGCGAATACGTGGCGTGGGCGGCTCGGTTACATCTTCGGGCCGCCCGGTTGGTCCGAAGCTGCGCAGGCCGACGAGGTCATACCCGAACCAGCGCGCGAGGGATCGATCGCCGCTTAGCTTCGTCACGATGGCCGCGGCGGCTCACCATTGCCGCGGACCATCTCTATATCGAGTGAATGAATATGCGGATAGCGGTGATACGACGACTGTCAGGGGCGAAGTCGACAAAGGCGACACCTTGGGCCGAGTCGAGCCGGACGCTGGCGCTGACCGTGCGTCCGGCGGCGATCAGCTTGTCCCACTGCATATTCCGAGCCCGATTGGTGAACTCCTCCAGCGAAATCCTCGTTCCGGCCGGAAGTTCGACAACCGTGCGCTCGCTGAGCAGGCGACGGACGCGCGAGATATCCGTGGCCGCTGCGGCCGAGAACACCTGGGCCGCAGCGCGTTTGCCCGATCGGCCGATTCCGCGCAGCGCCTGCATCATGGCGAGCATGCCGTCGAAGCCCTGATTCGCGATCAGCTGTGGACCCAATTTCAGTGCCGCGCCGAGTCCAGGCAGTCCAGTGCGCAGTAACTGCACGATCATCGCGGCCAACTCCCAATGAGCGGCCAGCCGGGTGATCTTCCAGACGCCGTCTTCCTCGACGAGGTCGTAGCGCAGGTGCATGGGCACCGCGACGGTGGCGCCGGTCGACATGGTGGTGCGGATCATCAGGTCTCGGACCACGGTGGACAGGCTGACGAAGTCGTGGTCGACCCGGAAGGCGATGGTGTTCGGGCCGATGAAGGTGTCGTAGAACCGTTCGATCGCCGCGCGTCCGATATGCGGGCGGGAACCGACCGGATCATTGACGGTGGCATCGGCGGTGAACAGGTCGACCCAGGCCGCCTTGTCGTGGGCCGCCACCGCACGCGGTGACGCCTGAACGGCCGCGATCAGGTCCTTGGCTCTGGAATCCAGCGGCATGACAATTCCTCCTAACTACTGCGTCACATGGTAGAACATGTTCTAATTTCGGCGCCGGGGGTTCGGTGCGGGGAATCTGGTGCCGCGCGCATTCGCCACGCACAAGTGGTATCGCGAGAAGTTCGCCGACTATCCGGCCGATCGAAAGGCTTTGATTCCCTTCGTTATCTGAGGCGTCATACAGTGACGTGATGGCGATCATCGATGCGTGGGCCCAGCATCCGACGGTACGGCTGCTCCAGCACGAAATGCTGGACTCGCTGCGCCGCTGGACCGGCGACACCATCCCGGACCAGCCGCCGCCGGTCTCGACGACGCTCGCCGCCATGGACGCGGGCGGTGTCGAGACCGCATTGATCAACGCCTGGTACGGGCCGGAGGGCGTGCTGATCTCCAACGACGAGGTGGCCGGATTCGTCGCGGAATCCGGCGGGCGCTTGGTCGGCGTCGCCTCGGTGGACCTGCGCAAGCCGATGGTCGCGGTGCGCGAGCTCCGTCGTGCGGTCACCGACCTCGGGATGAAGGCGCTGCGGATCGTGCCATGGCTGTGGGGGCTGCCGCCGAACGACCGGCGCTACTACCCGCTCTACGCCGAATGCGTCGACCTCGGCATCCCGTTCTGTACGCAGGTCGGGCACACCGGCCCGCTGCGCACCTCCGAAACCGGCCGCCCGATTCCATATCTCGACGATGTCGCACTGGAGTTCCCCGAACTTGTCATCGTCGGCGGGCACATCGGCTATCCGTGGACCACCGAAATGATCGCGATGGCGACGAAATACCCGAACGTCTACATCGACACCTCCGCGTACACGGTGCGCAGATATCCGCCGGAGCTGGTGACGTACCTGAAGTCCCACGGCCGCGGCAAGGTCCTCTTCGGCACCAACTACCCGATGATCCCGCCACAGCGCGCCCTCACAGGCCTCGACGACCTCGGCCTGGACGACGAATGCCGCGACCTGTTCCTCTCCGGCAACGCCAACCGCATCTTCGGCCTTTCCAAGTCCGACTGACACCGTGGCGGTGGCACATCCGATCGCTGCGTCACACACGCTTCCGGCCTTTACGCGATACTCCCTGGATATGCGACCAAGCGAGCAACTCGGTATTGGACGCGCAAGGCGCTAATGCGCTTGGGCACCCCACACCGCGTGCGAGCCGGAGTCCCCCACTCGGTACACCTGGATGGTGGCCGCACCGCCTGCGGCAATCGCCAATACCGCAGCCAGCACGGTGATTACGCGCCCCACCGGACGTCCACGCTCGTCGCGCAGGTGGACGACGATGAGCAATGCCGTGACGAGCAGTAGCGGCACCACGAAGTAGATCATCGTGTTGCCGAGGTCGGCATGCTTATCGATGGCGGGGGTTCCGCCGAGTTCGTGTTGGAACCACTGACCTGCTTCGGTCGTCACCGGCGTCAGGGCGACAGTGATCGCGGCCAGGACCGTGACCAGCCAGATCAGCCGCCGACGAGCCGCAGGCCACACCGCCGAAAAGATGAGCAGCACCGCCGTCAGCGGCACGAAGACCACGATGAGGTGCACCAGCAATACATGGGCGGGTAACCCGTTGATCGTCGACATGAGGCAACTCCCGGAATTCGTGACCGCGGCGGCGGTTGCGGCCCAAGTATCTCCCTCACCTCACGGTTCAGCGCGGTACACGGTTCATCCCGGCACCGCGATCGGCGGCAGCGGTGCCGCCGCGGCGATACCCCAGCGCGGATCCCAGCCGGTCTCGATGCGTGGACCTGGCCTGATGTGCCCGCGCCGAAGCGATCAGTCTCCCTCGACAACCTCCGCAGCCGCACCCACCGGATAGAAACGATGCACCGTGAGCGCCGCCGCCAGCAGCCGCGAGCCATTGGGCTCACTCGGATCGATACCGGTGAGTTCGGCGACGCGCTTGAGCCGGTAGCTGAAGGTATTGGGGTGCACATGCACTTCGGCGGCAGCCGCTTTGCGATCGGACCCGTGCCGCAGATGTGCTTCCAGTGCCTCGAACAGGTGCGAGCGCAACAGCAGCGGGGCAATGCGGTCGGCCAGTCGGTCCCGCGCCGGACCCGGCCGGGTCAGCTGATACTCGAGCAGCAGATCATCAAGGTCGTAGAGTCCGCTCGGCCGGTTGAGCAACCGGGCCAGTTCGGCCAGATCGGTCGCCTCCTGCACCGCATGCGGCAGCAGATCCCGTTCGACCGCGCGACGTTCGGCCAGGAAGACATCAACGCCGAACTGTTCGGTGAGTTCGGCGGCCAGCCGCTCGTACTCCTTGGATTCGGATCCGCTTGGTAGCAGGGCGATTCCGGTCGTGCCGTCGAACGTGCTCAAGGCCTTGGTGCCGGCAATGCCGTCCAATGCCCGCTGCAGCACCCGGATTCGGCGGCGGGTGAGCAGATCGGCGACCACGATCGGATGGTCGTCCAGGCGGATATGGATGGCGAGCACCGTATAGCGTTCCGCGAGAACGACATCCGCGCGTGCCGCCAGTTCCTCCGCGGACTGGCCACGCAGCAGGGCCGAGCACAGCGCCCGGCGCGCCTCACGTTCGGCGTGGTAGATCGACTGCTCCACATCGGTATACGCCTCCACTACCGCGACATTGATATCCCGCAGCAGATCGAGCAGCCGAGCGCCGAAGGCGATCAGATCGTTCATATCCTCGGGCGTGGCCACCGCCGCCGCTTCCTGCAGGATCACCTGCCCGGAACCATGGACGGCATGCATCAACAGCCCCAACGGAATTCGGTCTTCGGCATGCCGCTCAGCCACCGGACCGACGAATTCGATCACCTCGGCCCCGGTGAACACCCGCTGCTCCTGGGTCGCGCGCAGGAAGGCCTGACCGCATCCGGCGATCGCGGGTAGCACCTCGCCGGTGAAATGCCCGTCCGGCAGATCCGCGGCCGGTGGCGTCGAGCCCAGGCCCGCCTCGAGCATGCGTTCGGCGATTTCGGGTAACCGGCGGACCAGTCGGGCGATAATCGGCGCGTCTCCGGACAGCGGGGGCAGAACAACGGACATGAGTTGCACGTTACCCAACGATGCCATTTATAGATAAATCTCGTAGCCGCTCGGTTTTTGTCTCCGAACACAAGATTTTCGCGGATTCTTCTCGCCCGCGTGCAGTGACAGCAGATCTCACATGACGGTGCTCACCTGCGCGTTCCCAGGTACTACCGGGTGACGTCGGTCACCGTCAACACCGTGGGTCGGAGAAAAACACCATACTCAATTGTGTTTCGGGGACAATTATTTTCCCACCCCCGTATTGCTACGTTGAGTATCGGTATTCCGGCGTCATTTCAAATAAAACACCGTGCCGGTGCGCCCTCGAAAGGATGTACAGGAATGAGCGTGCAGGCCGACGCCGGAAGGGAATCGGCGTACCCGATTGCCGAAATGTTTCCTGCTGGTCGGCCGCTACAGCCGGAGTTGGATCGGTTCTATCGGCCGCCCGCCGGATTCGCACGCTTCGCCCCCGGCACCATCCTGCGGACGCGCAGGGTCGAGCTGGCGTTGTTCGGCCGTGTACCACTGCGGTTTTCGGCCTGGCAGCTGCTGTACCGCACCAGCAACTTCCACGGCACCGCGGAGGCGGCGGTGACCACGGTGCTGCTGCCGTGGGGCGCCGACCCGCGCGAGCCGCGGCCGCTGGTCTCGTTCCAGTGCGCCATCGACGGCGTCAGCTCGAAATGTCTGCCCTCGTATGCACTTCGGCGCGGCGCGCGAGCACTCGGCTCGATTCCGCAGATCGAACTACCCGTCATCACCTACGCGCTGGCCCGCGGCTGGGCGATCTCGGTGCCCGATCACGGCGGGCTCGCCGGACATTTCGGCGTGCCGCGTGAACCCGGCTACCGATCCCTGGATGCCATCCGGGCGAGTCTGCGCTTCGTGCCGCTCGGCCTGAGCGAGGCGACTCCCGTTGCGCTGTGGGGTTATTCGGGCGGCGGCCTCGCCACGGCGTGGGCCGCGGAACTGGCCGCCGGATACGCACCGGAACTCGATATCGTCGGCGCGGTCGCCGGCTCACCGGTCGGCGATCCAGGTTCGGCCTTCGCGCGGTTGAACGGCACCTTCTTCGCCGGTTTCGCGACGGTGTGCGTGGCCGGACTGCGCCGCGCCTACGCGGATCTGGATCGCATCCTGCGTGCCCATGTGAAGACCGAATTCCTCGATCTGCTCACCGATGCCGAATCGCGGACCACACTGCATCTGCTGTTCCGCTTGATGGGCAAGAACGTCGACGATTACAGCCACCGCACCTTCGCCGACCTACTCGCCGAACCCGGCCTGCGGCGGATCATGGCCGATATCCGTCCCGGTGTGCAGGCGCCCGCCATGCCGATGCTGGTCATCCAGGGCGTAAACGACGAGCTCATCGCCGTCGACGACATCGACAGGCACGTTGCCCGCTACGCGGTCCGCGGCGCGCATGTGCGCTATCTGCGCGACCGCCTCAGCCTGCATATGCCGCTGCTGTTCATCGGCGCACCGGTCACCATGAACTGGCTGGCGGATCGATTCGACCATCGTCCATTGCCCGCGGCGGGCACGAAGACGGTGTGGTCGGTGGCCTTCACCAAGCGAGAGGCACTGGGCCACTTGCGTTTCGCCGTACTCTTCGTGCGCATGCTCGCAGGCAGACCGATCCGGCAGCTACATCGGTAGGCGGCGGGCATGACAGTTGTCATGCCGGGCCCGTGATGGTTGGCAGATTTGTCGCCGCCATACCATGGCCTGGCTCTCGCCGGTCCTGTCGGTCATCTTCTTCACCCGCTGATCGCCCTCAGCGTCCGCTTCGTCAAGCGCGCCCGCCGCGCCTGACTCCCACTACTTCCGCCGCCGGTCGGAGATATTCGGGGTCGGCGGCGAGGTCTTCCCAGAACTCGACATAGGCCTGTTCGTGCAGGATGCCGAGCCGGAGGATGCGCGCGCGGGAGACCGCACGCACCTTGTCGCTCGGATCTATATCGGTGTGCAGCGAGCGATACAGCTCGAGCAGGCGGCGATGCTCCGCGGCCTCGCTGTTCGCCAGGGCGACCACATCGCCCGGCGCGCCCAGATCCGCGAAGAAGAGCTTGAGCTGTGCCGGATCCCGGGTCTCGGCGGGCGGGCACTGCGGATCGGCGAGCCAGCGCTTCAGCTCGGCCCGGCCGGTATCCGTCAGATGGAAAAGTCGACGCCGCCGCCCGCCCTGCTCGGCCTCCTCGTCGAGCAGTCCTTGTTCGGCCAGGCGCACGGGAATCCGGTAGAGCTGCGCATGCGGCACCGGCCAGAAGTAGTCGACGCTTTCCTCGAGTCGAGACTTCAACTCGTAGGGCGTGAGCGGTCCGTGCCGGGCGATGAGTCCCAGCACGATGTGGTCCTGCGGCCCGAGATCCGCCATGCCTCCTCCATCTCATTGACACCGTCTCACTGAGACTATAGGTTAGTTCCATCGAGACCGTATCAATGAGACTATTAAGGAGTTATGGTGCGCGACTTCGGCATCACCCTGTTCGACGAATGGACCGCGATGTGGAACGGCGACTTGGCGCTCGCGGAAAAGATCATGGCCCCCGAATTCACCCTCCGCTATGCCCAACCGGGCGCGAGCGAGTACGACTCCATCCGCGACCCACAGACCTTGGCCGCCAAGATCGCCGAAGTCCGCGAGCAGCGTCCCGGAGTCCGCTTCATCACCCAGGGTGAGCCGGTCGCCGAAATGGACAACACCCGAACGGGATTCGTGGCACGCCCCTACGGTGCGGCACGCACCGGACCGGATGGCGAACAGATCGACATCAGCGGCACCGACATCCTGCGCATCGCCGCCGGGCTGATCACCGAGGTCTGGTCGGTCTCCGGCGGACCCGCCGGCCGCAGCTTCTACCGACCGAGCGCCATCGGCGGGAGGTAATCACCGATCAGGGTGCGCCGCCACAGCATGTGCTCCTGCTGGAGTTCGGCACGAGTTGCGAAGCGGTACAGGTAGATTCGCGCCCGCACAAAGGTCGGTGGCGAGTCGGGGAAGGGACAGCGGCGCAGTAATCGCAGCGTCGCGGGGTCGTTGCGCAACAGTCGTTCGACGAAGGCGAGCAACCAGCCGCGAGCGTAGGACGGGGAGATCGCGGCGAACCACATCAGCCAGTCCAGCCTGAGGTGATACGGCGCCCACTGCCGTGGCCATCGGCGTGGATCCCCCGGCTTACCCTTGAACTCGTACTCCCGCCACAGTGTCCGGTCGGTGATCTCCTCTTCGTCGGTGCCCTCGAACACCACCTCCTCACGGGTGCGGCCGATACTGCCGAACGCGCCATAGGTATTGACCAGGTGCAAGGGGTTGAAGGACGCATTCATTCGCTGCTGGCGCGAAAGCAGATTGCGGGCGGGCCAGTAGCTCAGCAACACCACCACGGCGGTGCACGCGAGCACCAGACCGGCGAACCAGGGCGGCGCCCCGGGCATCGACGGCGGATCCGGCACGGGCAATACCGCTTTCGCCGAGGACACATCGATCACGCTGGTGGCCAATACGATCGTCACCCAGTTCAACCAGGCGAAGTTGCCGGAAAGGACCAGCCACAGCTGCGTGACGATGATGAACGCGGCGGCCACGCTCGCCACCGGCTGCGGTGCGAAAAGTCCCCAGGGCACAACGAGTTGGGCGAAATGGTTGGCCGCCACCTCCACCCGATGCAGCGGTTTGGGCAGGCGGTGGAAGAACCAGCTCAGCGGGCCGGGCATCGGCTGGGTCTCGTGGTGGTAGTACAGACAGGTCAGATCGCGCCAGCAGGAATCGCCGCGCATCTTGATCAGACCGGCGCCGAACTCCACCCGGAACAGCAGCCAGCGCGCCAACCACAACACCAGCACCGGCGGCGCGACTCGATCATTGCCGAGGAAGATCGCCAGAAATCCGGCCTCCAGCAGCAGCGACTCCCATCCGAACGCATACCACGCCTGCCCCACATTGACGATCGACAGGTACAGCGCCCACAGCACCGCCCACATCAGCATCGCCGCCCACAGCGGCACCAGATTCAGCGCTCCCGCCACCACCGCGGCCGATAGCGCGGCACCGGACCACGCGATCACGGCGAAGAACCGGTCCGAATAGTGGAAATGAAAAATGCTGGGCGCCCGGCGAAATTCGACCCGCCGGACGAATCGGGGCACCGGCAACATCCCCTTCGCACCGATGAGTGCCCGGAATTGCCGCGCCGCCGCGACGAAGGCGATCAGATAGATAACGGCCAGACCGTGCTGGAAAACCAGTCTGCCCAACCAGTACTCGGATTCGGTGAACGATGGCATGACCGCTCCTTCGTACCGCTACCCCCGCCGATACGGTGCCCGTCCCTCGGGTAGCAACGGCTCGGGTCGATCGGATTGCCGCGGAATCGGCAGCGTCACCGCGATGTCGCCGAGCCTCGTGTAGCGACCGTGGTGGCGCAGGACGACCGAATCTCCGGACAGCAGTCGATAAGTCGCGGAATCGCCGGTGATATCGACGGCTATACCACTGCCGCGCCAGATGATCCGGAAGGCCAGGCGCTCGATATTCGCGGGAAGTCGTGGTGCGAAACTCAATTCACCACCGTGGTCACGCATGCCGCCGAAACCGAAGACGCAGCAGAGCCATGCTCCGGCGAGTGAGGCCATATGCAGGCCGTTGGCGACATTGTGATGCAGATCGTGCAGGTCCGTCAGCGCGGCTTCGGCGAAATAGTCGAAGGCGAGCGAGAGGTGGCCGACCTCGGCGGCCATAACGGACTGGCCGGCGGCCGACAGCGAGGAATCGCGGACGGTCAACGCCTCGTAGTAATCGAAGTTGCGTGCCTTCTGCTCGGGAGTGAAAGCCTTGGGGCACAAGTACATTGCCAAGCTCAGGTCGGCCTGCTTGACGACCTGCTTGCGATACAGGTCGAAGTACGGGTAATGCAGCATCAGCGGATACTTCTCCGGCGGAGTCGCGGCGAAGTCCCAGCGGGCGTGTTCGGTGAAGCCCTCGGATTGCTCGTGCACCCCGAGTTTCTCGTTATAGGGCAGGTACATACATTTGGCGCGGTCGCGCCAGCCGCGGATCTCCTCCGCATCGACTGCCAACTGCTCGGCGATATCCGGTTGACGCACACAGGCTTCGGCGGCTTCGTCGAGGTTCCGCTGCGCCATCAGATTCGTATAGATGTTGTTGTCGGCGAGCGCGGAGTATTCGTCGGGGCCCGTCACGCCGTCGATCCGGAAGTTCACCGCCGTGTCGTAATGGCCCTGGCTCACCCACGAGCGCGCGGTCTCCACCAAAAGCTCGACACCGCATCCTCTTTCGAAGTGCTCATCACCGGTCGCGCCGAGGTATCGGACCACCGCATCGGCGATATCGGCATTGACGTGCACCGCCGCCGTACCGGTCGGCCAGTAGCCGGAACCCTCGTCGCCGTTGATGGAGCGCCACGGGAACATCGCTCCGGTATGGCCGAGTTCGTGTGCGCGCCGACGGGCCCGGTCGAGGGTGGCGTGGCGCCAACGCAGTGCGTCGCCCGCGGCCACCGGCACCGTGTAGGTCAATACCGGCAATACGAAAGTCTCTGTGTCCCAGAATGAATGGCCGTCATAGCCCGGCCCGGTCAGGCCCTTGGACGGTATCGCACGCGTCTCACCGCGTGCACCCGCCTGTAATACGTGGAACAGCGCGAATCGGACGGCCTGCTGGAGTTCGGGATCCCCGTCGATCTCGATATCGGCGGTGGACCAGAAGTTGTCCAGGTACTCGCGCTGTCGGGCCAGCAACGTATCCCAGCCGGTCTCGAGGCCTGCCGCCAATGCCGCGTCCACCTGGGCCCGCAGCGCCGGTACCGAGCGTCGACTGGACCATCCGTAGCCGAGATACTTCGTCAACCGCACGCACCGGCCCTTCGCGACATCGACCGCAATCGTCAAGCGCGCCAAGTCTTCCTCGGCGTGCACACCGCAGCGCGGGGTCGCGTCGACCTCGAGTTCGTGGTCCATGGCCGCGGCCATGTGCAGCCCGGAGCGCCGGGTGTGGTGCACGAGCACCGCGGCGAAATCACGGGCCGCGCAGAAGTCCGCCACCAGCGGGCGGTCCAGCGCCGCGGCGAGCCGAGGATCGTTGTGCGCGGTCGGAACCGGTTCATTGGCAAGCAGATCCGATTGGATGACCAGCTCGAGATCGTCGTCGAGCGGCTCGACCTCGTAGCGGATCGCGGCCAAGGCGCGTTCGGTGAACGACACCAGGCGCTCCGAGCGGATGCGCACGCACCGACCGGTCGGCGAGGTCCAGACCGTGTTGCGCCGCAGCGTGCCGGACCGGAAGTCCAGCACCCGTTCGTGTTCGACGGCCTCGCCGTAGCGCATATCCATCGGCTCGTCCTCGACGAGCAGCCGGATGATCTTCCCGTCGGTCACATTGACGAGGGTCTGGCCCTCCTCCGGATAGCCGTATCCCGCTTCGGCATAAGGCAATTGGCGATTCTCGTAGAAGCCGTTGAGGTAGGTCCCCGGCTTGCCGACCGGCTCCCCCTCCTCAAAAGTTCCGCGCAGCCCGAGATGTCCGTTGGCGAGTGCGAAGATCGACTCGGTTCGGTGCAATGCCTCGAGATCCAGTCCACACCAACGTAAGTGCCATGGCGCGATCTCGAAGCCACGGCAGTCGGTAGTCATTGCGGTGGCCCGAGCTCGGCCAGATCGGTGACGACCACATCCGCACCCGCCCGACGCAATGCCTCGGCCTGCGTGCCATCGCGCACTCGATCGACGCCGACCACATATCCGAAGTCCGCGGCCCGACCGGCCCGCACCCCGGCGATGGCATCCTCGAATGCCGCGGCCTGTTCCGGCTTGGCGTCCAGCGCCTGCGCGGCCGCCAGAAATGGGTCCGGCGCGGGTTTGCCCCGCAGACCGCGGCCGGCGATCTCGACCCCGTCCATACACACATCGACGAACCGAGTCAGATCCGCGACCGCCAATACCTCATGGGCATTCGCCGAAGCGGTAACCACACCCGTTCGTAGCCCGGCCGCGCGTGCCCCGTTCAGATAGGTCAGCGACCCCGGATAGACGTGCACCCCGTCGCGTTCGAGGAACGACAGCAGCAGCCGATTCTTCCGATTACCGAGCCCATGCACGGTCGGCTCCCCCTCGGCCGCATCGGGTTCCCCCTCGGGCAGTGTGATCCCGCGCGACTTCAGGAACTCCCGGATACCGTCCGCCCGCGAGCGACCGTCCACATAGCCCAGATAGTCCGCATCGGTGAACGGATGGAACGGGCCGGGGCTGCGACCGGCCAGAAACTCGTCGAAGACCGCCTTCCACGCCCGCCGGTGCACCGCCGCGGTATCGGTCAACACACCGTCGAGGTCGAACAGCGCCACCGAGATCGTTTCGGGCAATCCGAGCCCCCGGAGATCATGGCTTGGCGTCATACCCCAGCGGTACCCGGGGACAGCACCGGCAAACGGCGCGCCTAGTCGAGCAATTGATCGTCGAGGATGTCGGTATCGGTGCCGACGGATCCCAGGCGCATCGCGACGGCGGTGACCAGGGCGTGCACCAGGGCGGTGAAGGCGGTCAGGGACCGCAGGACGGTGAGCGAACCGGTCCCGGCATAGAAGGTCACATCGGCGATGCGGGCCAGCGGGGAGGACGCGTCATCGGTGAGTGCGATGGTGGTGGCGCCGCGGCGGCGTGCCGATTCGACCGCACGCACGGTGTCACTGCTGTAGCGCCGGATCGATACCGCGATCAGTGCGTCGCCGGGTTCGATATCGCGCAGTTCGTCGGTCAGCACCCGGGCCGTCGCCCCGAGCTGGCGGACCCGGTGGCGCACCAGCTGCAGCTGGTAGGTGGCGGCATAGGCGATCGCCAGACAGCGCCGCAGCCCGATGACGTGCACGGCCGAGGCATGCGCCAGCGTCTCGACGGCCCGATCCCAGTCGCCGCGATCGATCCGCGCGAAGGTACGGGACATATTGTTGGCGTCGTATTCGGTTATCGCGGTGAAGAACTCGTCGTTCGAGCTCGGCGGCGGCGCGTCGGCGGGTCTACGCACCAGATACGCCTCGGCGGCGAGTTGTCTGCGGCAGAGTTCGACCAGGCCCGGATAGCCGGGTAACCCCAGCATGGTCGCGAATCGCACCAGCGAGGAACGGTGCACGCCCGCGAGTTCGGCGCTCCGGCCGATGCTGCGGAATGCGGTTCCCTCCGGGTCGTCCAACACCAGCCTGGCTATGCGCTGTTGGCCGTCGGCCAGTTCCGGAAGGCGCTGCTGGAGGAGGGCGCGTAGTTCCTGATAGGTGGTGGGAGCGCTGTCCTGCACGGTGAGCCTCGCGGTCATTCGGGGTACTCGAACGATAGGCCGCCACCATAACTGACGGCCCGTCTGGTTCTAGTGCCCCCGGGCAATCGCGTTCAACCCACAGGCTTCTCGAAGTTTTGGGTCTATGCGAACGGATCTCCTTGTCGAGTGGCGAGGTTGCGTGCCGACAAGCCCGCCCATGGACCATTGACCAGGCCATCGGTGGGCCCGCCTACGAAGACCATGGGTTGGGTCCGCCATTCGGATCGAAGCTGTTGAAGTTGGCCAGACGCCGGGTCGACCGCTGCAACGCCTCGAGAAGAATCGGGTCGTCCTGGTGGTGGTAGTAGTTCGTGGCCGCCGTCTGGTGGTCGAGCGCCAGTTGCCGTCCGATGTGTTGGCGAACGTCGCGCCCGGCGTTGCGCCATTCGTCCGGGGTGATGGTTCTGAGCTGATGTTCGTCGCTGTTCATGACCCGCTGCACAAACGCGTGATTGGGATCTACCTGGTTCATCGGCGCGGTGGAGTGCCGCACGAAGTTGTCCGCAGCGACGACGGCCTGCGACGCGAATGCCGGCAGCGCGGCGACGCCTTGGTGGTTCTCCACCGCGTACCCCGCGGCGAGCGCCTTCTGTAAGGGCGCGAAGCCGTTCGGGTTGTAGTCCTTCATGCTGGCCTTCTGGACGGCCAACGCGCGCTGGGCATCGATCACCTGCTGATCGGTCGCACCCATCGCCAGCAGAATCGGCGCGACCATCGAGTCGGGGACCTTGCTGTCGCCAAGACCGTCCAAAACATTTCCGACACCGAGAGCGGACCTGATTCCGCCGTCGATTCCATCCAACCGCCCGGCGGCCTTGACTCGCCAGTTCCCGCGGCCGGCGTGGTTGTACTCCTGCAATTGCCGCACCATCGGCGAGACGGCGATGTTGTTGAGATCCATCCGCTTCTTCCTGCGCGAGAGCGGGTTCAGCGGGCCCACCGTTGCACCGAGGAGCCACGCGGTCGCGGGCGACGCATTGATCGTGTTCAGCATGCCCAGCCCGGACATCAACCCGCCGTGCAGCGAACCGCCGGCGCGAGCATCACCCATGCCGAGGGCCGATCCCCCGCCACCTCCACCGCCGGGGCGCGCTCCAGACCCCTGAATCGCCAGCGCGAACCGGTTGGCGATCCAGTCATTGCCCCGGCTGAGGCTGCGGTTCAGCCGTTTCAGCTGGGAGATGGCGACGATCTCGACGGTGCCCGCGATGACGATCACCGCCATGGTCTGCCCCTTCGCCTGCGCGAACAGATTGCCCATGAACAGCACGTAAATGCCGAGGAAGATGGTGTAGGCGGTCATTCGGCCCGCGGCGACAAGGCTGTCGACGAGATTGCGGACCAGAAAGGTCTGCGTCGGTCCGTAGACGAATCCGCCTGCGGCGAAACCGAATATCGACATGAACCCGTGGTAGATCGCGTCCAGTGCGGCCTTGATGATCCTGATGCCGAGCACCACCGCGAAGACCAACAGGATGCCGCCGCAGATCAACAGCATCAGACCGGTACCGACCTGACCCATGGTCGGATTCTGTGCCTTGGCGTAGGCGGCGGAATCACCGCAGCTCTGCATGCCCTTGCGGACCCGTTCGTCGTCGCCCGCGGTCATCCCCGTGGACCAGACCGACCGGCAAGCCGGTTGCTCGTCGACCACATGCCCGAAATTCCACACCTGCACCGGGCGGCGGGCGAAGTTGTCCGCCAGATCGCGCTGCATGGTCGTCACCAGTTGGTTCGGATTCGGGTTGTTGTTGCCGTTCAGCCCGGCCGCCACCGAAATTCCCAAATCCCTGCCCTTGGCGAGCAATCCGTCCGAGGACAGCACATCGCCGAGTGGTTCGGCCAGGAATATCGGACCGAGCACCGCGACACCGAGCATCGTGACGATCTGCAGCACCGCCTTGGCGTGATAGCCACGCAACCAGAACCAGGCGACGCAGAACGCGCCGATCGTAGCGGCGGTGATCAGCAGCATCGGGGTCGCGATCTGACCGGTCAGCCGGTCCGCGACGCCGGTCAATGCCGAGCCGAACATATTGAGCCACTGGAAGCTCAGCGCATTGCCGATCAACCAGATCGCGGTCGTCACGATGGCGATATAGCCGATGAATTCGAAGCCGAGGATCGCCCAGAGGATCGTCGAGCCCGGGTCCAGCACCCCGCCGCGGTCGGTCGCGAAGGAGTAGTTCGCCAGCGGCACCCCGGACGAATCGCGGATATGCATCCAGCTGAGGCCGTCGATTTCGGAGACACTGCTGCCGGTCGCCGCGGACAGGTACTGCGCATTGGCCACCGCGCCGACGATTCCGGGAAAGACGAATAGGACGAGGATGACGGCCAGCACCCAGCCGAGGCGTCGCCGCCAACGAATTGCATGGGACATACCGGGGCGCGGACAGCACCCCTTCGGATCCTCGGATCCCCACCTCGGCCGGACCGGCCGCCTCTTCGACCGTCTGGCCATACCCCTCAGCATGACGCAACTATTGTTGCGTGGCAACACTTTTAAGAAACCATTTGTTCACCTAACGTCCACTTCCCGCGGTTCCTGACGACACACCGGTGAAGGCGCCGAGTGAAGTAATCGCCGAAACCTCCACCATCGACGATGAGCACATGAAGGCCGCACTCCTGCGCCGCCTGACGGCCGTAATCGCGCTCAGCACACCGCTTTTCGCCGTCACAGCGGCCGATGCGCGAATAACGAGCCAAGCTTCGACATCGCACGTAGCCAATGCACCCTGCCGTGACAGCCGCCTGGCCGCACGGTTCGCCACTTCGCCGCTAGCGGGAAATAGCGGGAGAAGTGTTGCGGGACAATGGATAATCAGCCGGGCTGATCGGCGGGAACCGGCGTTTTCACGGGTGCGCCGAACCAGTCGGCGAGCGCTGCGCGCAGCGCGGGCTCGGCGGTGTCGGTCGGCTCGTCGACGGTCGCGGCCCAGGCGACGTAAGCGTCCGGGCGGATGAGCAGAGCGTCGGCTGGCCGGTGATCGGTTTCGGCGGTGTGGATTTCGACGCGATGCTGCCAGTCGCGGGCGATCTCACGCAGCTCCGGTCGGTCGGCGAGGACCAGCAGGATCGGTCGTGCGGTGTGCATCAGTTCCGCCACGCTGGTGGCGCCTCGGTCGGTGTAGAGGGTGAGGTCGGGTGCGAAGGCACCGGTCAAGGGATGTTCGTTGGGGTTGGGTAGCGGGTAGCGGATGTCGGTGCCCGCGATGAGGGCGCCGACGCGGCGCAATGGCTGCTCGTCGAGAAGCAGTTCCTGGAAGACCTGCCTAAGTGCTTCGGCGGCCGGGTCTTGTCCCCGCCGCAAGGCCACCTGGGCCCGAGTATGCAGCAGTGTCCGCGTGCCGGCGAGGTGGCGTTCCTCGTGATAGGTGTCCAGCAGACCGTCCGGTGCCCAGCCCTCGATATCGGCAGCCAGTTTCCAGGCCAGGTTGACCGTGTCGAGCATGCCCGCATTGATCGCCACACCCGTGGCGGGGAACAGGTGCGCCGCGTCGCCGGCCAGCAGGATCCGCCCGGCGCGATACCGTTCGGCCAGCCGATCCTTGAAGGTGAAGCGCGACAGTCGAATCGGTTCTCCGAGCGGAAGATCCGCGCCGAGCACCCGGCGGACACTGTCCTGGAACTCGGTCAGAGTCATCGGTTCGTCGTCGTCGTATTCGGTGGACTCGTCCTCCATGGTGAAGAGCCCGAGCAGTTCAGGGGTGGTCGACCCGTTCGCGAACATACCGCGATCTGTCTGCGTGAAGCCCGCACGGATCCGGCCGAACCCCGGGACCTCGAGGTCGCCGTTGTCGAGCACGGTCACCGAATCGTGCACGGCAACCTGAACCAGCCGGTTGACCTCCGGATACGTGGTGCCGGGGAATGCGATGCCCGCCATATCGCGGATCCGGCTGCGCCCGCCGTCGCAGCCCACCAGGTATCGGGCGGTCACTCGATACGGTCCGTCCGGCCCGTGCACGTCCGCGGTGACCGTGGCGTCATCCTGGCTCACCGCGACCACCTCGTGTCCGCGGTGGATGTCGACGCCCAGTTCAACGACCCGTTCGGCGAGCACACCCTCCAGCCGATGCTGTGCCAGCGGCAGCGCGTGCAGCGGTGGATCCGGCAGGCGCGTCAAGTCCACGTGCACGCCACCGAACGGGAAGCGGGGAGCCGGGATAGGGTCGGTATTGGCTGCTTCACAGCGTTCCAGCAGGCCGCGGTAGCGCAGCAGTTCCAGGATCCGCCCGCCGATACCACCGGCCTTAGGGATGTCCCGAGGCTGCGGCTTTCGCTCCAACACCAGCGGTCGCACACCGCTCAGACGCAGCTCGGCGGCCAGCATCAATCCCGTCGGGCCCGCACCCACGATGATCACATCGGTGTCGGTCACATGCATTCGGTAACTTCCCATCTCACGCCGGTTCTGGCCTCGGCCAGCGATTCTGCAGCACGACCCGGGTCTTGCCGCAACCCCCCGGATGCGTTATAAGTTGAGAAGGGAAATGAGTGGGTGCGCCCCGTTTCCTAGTCGCGGGGGTTCTTGAATCGACCGGCGAATCCGCGCAGCGGGAGGTCCGCACTGGTCAGCAGTCCCGGCGGGGCGGCGACGACAACGGCGATCGCGTTGAGTGCGGGCAAGCCGGTGACGGTCACGCCGATCGAGGCGAAGTTGGCCGGATGCGGGGTCATCTGCCACTCCAGATGCGTCTCGATCCCGCGCAACGCCGTCGACCATGCCCTGGTACTTGATGTGATTACCGCCGCCGAACTCGCATCCTGGGGCCAGGGTTGGCTCGAGACCTGCCAAAACGCCTTCGCAGACCTCGGCGTGGCCCCTTCGCGCCTGGAGGAGATCGCAGCGCTCATCCCGGGCGCAATGCGCGGCATCAACTCCGAACGCCAACTCGGCACCTACGCCGACCTCGACAAGGCCCGGCGCGGATTGACCAACGCCATCGTCGCCTACCTCGAACGATCGGCCGTTTGATCGGTCCCGAGCCGGATCAGGGGGCGGCCCACGGTTCCCGATATGTGCTCGCACACCAACGAAAAACGGCCCGGAACATTTCTGTTCCGGGCCGTTTCCCTAGTAGCGGGGACAGGATTTGAACCTGCGACCTCTGGGTTATGAGCCCAGCGAGCTACCGAGCTGCTCCACCCCGCGTCGGTAAACACCACATTACACACGTCTACGCACGGAAGGCAAATCGCTTATCTTCCAGGTGGTTTGTCCTGGTCAGCGGGTCGAATGCGGGTCACGGGACGAGCGAGGTGAGGTTGCGCACAGACGACTCCGAGGGGCGTAGCGGACATCTCCCGAATCCATCCACCGAGCCCGAGCGAGGGCGGCGGCGAAAGTCGTTCAGAACGCAACCGGCCGGTCGACCAATGGTTTCAAACGTGACCTGGGCCACTATTTCACAGTGATCCCGAACACATAACGGTGCTATAACCGACCGTCCAGAATCCATTCTTATGGCATTTGCGACCTGCGCAAACACCGGTATACACGCTATTCGCATCATGCAATTGCGAAGTTATCAAGATGTGATCTGCCGAGATTTCTTCGTTACCGTCGATTCGCGGCCCGGATCAAACGTGATGGGCTCGAACTCGAACCGCCGAACACCGGCGACCCTGTCCCGCGGTTCGAGGATCCCCGACACGCCTGGGGGCAGGGACTCGGCTTTCGCATTACCGGGGGCGGTGGGCGCAGGGAGGGAATACAACATGTCGAAGCACCGAAAGCTCAGCACCCGCGCCCTCGGCTATGCCGCTGTCACCGGCGCAATCGTTGCCGTCCCGTTCGGTCTTTCCGCCGGCACCGCGGCCGCCGCCCCGACCCACAATTGGGATGGCGTCGCGCAGTGCGAAAGCGGTGGCAACTGGGGTATCAACACCGGAAATGGCTACTACGGCGGTCTGCAATTCTCGCAGAGCACCTGGGCGGCCAACGGTGGCGCCGGTTCCGCCAACCATGCCAGCAAGGAAGAGCAGATCCGAGTGGCCGAGAATGTGCTCGCCACCCAGGGAGCGGGCGCCTGGCCGGTCTGCGGTCAGTACCTGCGTGCCGGTGAGTCCGAGCCGACCCCGGCCGTCGTCGAGCCGGAGCCCGCCGCTCCCGCCGAAGCCGCCCCTGCCCCGGCCACCAATGTCAAGTCCGCCATCGAGCAGGCCAAGTCGGCGGGCTACCAGCTGGCCAAGCAGAACGGCCTCGACGCCCAGTACCAGCAGCTGCTGGACCAGAACGGTGCACTGATCGACTCGTTCGGTCGCTGACGTAGGAATCCGACGTCACTCGGCAACGGCGCCGAGATCGACGTCGGCTCGACGTCGACGAGAACGGCCCCGCCACCCGAACCGGGTGACGGGGCCGTTCTCATCGGATCAGCGACCGGCGTCCTGATACGCCTTCACCGCGGCGTCCAGTTCCTCCAGCGCCTTGCCGAAGTCCTGGAAGTTCCCGGACTTCATGGCATTTCGCACATTCTCGATCTTCTTGCTCAGCTCCGCGGCCGCGGCATCCTTGGCGGCGGATCCGGTCGCCGGCGGCGGCGTGCTGCCCTGTGTCGGCGGTGTTGTGCCCTGCGTCGGCGGCGTGGCGCCGTGATCCGTCGGTGGAGTGGTACCCGGTTTCGGCCTGCTGGCCGGATCACCGCCGAACGGGGTGGCCAGCGAACCGGTCCCCGGCAGCACCTGATTCAGCGCATCGGCCAGGGTGGAGGCGAAGCCGACCTTCACGCTGCCCGCCACATCGCGATAGCTCACCAGTACTCGCAGCAGCTGCGGGAAGGTGGAACTGCCTGCACCGGTATTTCTCTCGTTGTAAAACGGCTCCACATAAAGGATTCCGCCGTCGGCGATCGGCAAGGTCAGCAGATTGCCATATCTGATCTTGTTCGAGTTCGACAGCAGCGTTTTCTGACTGGAGACTTCGGGCGCCGTCGTCATACTGTTCTGCGTTTGCTGCGGACCCTGTGTCTGCGTATCGGTCGGCAATTGCAAGATCGTGAATTTGCCGTAGCCGTCCGGATCCGAGCGCACCGAAATATAGGCGGACAGGAACTGCCGGTTGTAGCCGACCATGGCGCTGGTCAGATTGAATACCGGCTTATTGTTCGCCGACGCGTCACCCAGCAGCACGTAGTACGGCGGCTGGTTGAAGGTGCCGCCCTCGGTGGTCGGATCGCTCGGCACCGACCAGAAAGCATTGTTGGTGAAGAACTCTCGCGGATTGTCCACGTGGTACTTGGTCAGCATTTCGCGCTGCACCTTGAACAGATCCTCGGGATAGCGGAAGTGCGCGCGCAGTTCCGGCGAGATCTCGCTCTGCGGCTTGACCGCGCCAGGGAACACACCGCGCCAGGCCTTCAGCACCGGGTCGGTGGGGTCCACCTCGTAGAGGGTCACCGTGCCGTCGTAGGCGTCGACGGTGGCCTTCACCGAGTTGCGGATGTAGCTGACCTCCTTGCGCGGCAACAGCCTTCCGGTCTTCTTATCGATGCTGTCCTCGACCGCGCCCTCCAGCGAGGTGGTCTGCGCGTACGGGTAGTTGTCCAGCGTGGTGTACGCGTCGACGATCCACTGGATCCGGCCGTTGACGACTGCCGGATAGGCATTGCCGTCGGTGGTCAGCCAGGGCGCGACCTTCTGGACCCGCTCGCGCGGGCTACGGTTGAAGATGATCTTGGAGTTGTCCCCGATGGCCGAGGAGAACAGCAGATTGCGCTCGGTGTACTTGGCCGCGAAGGCCAACCGGTTGAACCAGTTCCCGATCGACACGCCACCCTTGCCGTTGTAGGTGAATTGCGCTGTGTCGGAATCGTATTCGCGCGGCTGCGAACCGTTCACGGCGCCGACGATCGCGTAGTCCGGATTGGACTGCGAGATCAGCTCGCCGTAGTAGACGCGCGGCTGTTCGACCTTGATCTGCTGCTGGTCGGTCGAGTTGAACAGGTCGCTGACCAGGAAGATCGGGTAGCCGCTGTCACTGCTGCCGCCGGTATTGGCGTTGGGGTCCTCGTACTGCGGCCGGTTGACCCGGTTGGCGGGCGCCGCGACGAAGCCGTTGCCGTGGGTGTAGACGGTGTGCTTGTTGATCCAGTCGGTCTGATTACCGCTCAGCGCCGACGGGTGCAGCTCGCGGGCGGCCACGATGTAGTCCTGGGTATCGCCGTTGAGGTTGTAGCGATCGATATCCAGCGACTCCGGGAAGCCGTAGAAGTTCTTCAGCTGCTTGAGCTGCGTGAAAGTTGGCGACAAGATATTCGGGTCGAGCAGGCGGGCATTGCCGATGGTCGCCGCGTCGACCGGAACTTCCAGCGGGCTCTTCGAACTGTCGCCCTTGTAGTCCTTGTACTCGATCTTGTCCGAGGTGATGCCGAACGCCTGCCTGGTCGCGGCGATATTGCGTTCGATGTACTCACTCTCTTTGTCGGCCGCGTTCGGACGCACCGAGAACTGCTCGACGACCAGCGGCCATACCGCGCCGACCAGAACCGAGGAGAGCACGAGCAGCGCGGCCGCCATCGCGGGCACCCGCAGATCGCGCAGCACGATACCGGCGAAGAAGGCGATCGCACAGATCACCGCGATGGACAGCAGGATCAGCTTCGCGGGCAGCACGGCGTTGATATCGGTGTAGGAACCACCGGTGAAGGTCGGCTCCTTACGACTGCTCGACAGCAGCTCGTAGCGGTCGAACCAGTAGGCAATCGCCTTGAGCAGCACGAAGATTCCGGCGATCACCGCGAGCTGGATGCGCGCGGGCCGGGTCAGCGTGCCCTCGCGCCCGGTCAGGCGCAGACCGCCGAAGACGTAGTGCGTCACCAGGCTGGCGAAGAATGCGATGACCACCGCGACGAACAGCCAGTTCAGCACCATCCGGTAGAACGGCAGGTCGAAGGCATAGAACCCGACATCGAGACCGAACTGCGGATCCTTCTGGCCGAACGAGTCGCCATTGAGGAACAGCTGCACGGTGACCCAATTCGACTGCGCCACCAGACCGGAGAGCACGCCGAGCAGCAGCGGGATGCCGATACCGAACAGCTTGAGCCGGCTCATCACGGTGGTGCGGTAGCGCGCGATCGGATCGTTCGGCCCCGCCACCGGCACGAATACCGGCCTGGTCCGATAGGCCAGTAACAGCGCCAACCAGACGACGAGACCGACGAACAGCGCGACAGCGATGAACAACAGGATCCGCGTGCGCAGCACGGTGAGATAAACGTTGCGGAAACCGACCTCGCCGAACCACAACCAGTTCGTATAGGTGTCGGTCAGCCGCGGTCCCAGCAGTAACAGCGCCGCCAGAATGATGGCCGCCACCAGCAGCACTCGGCTGCGTCGGGACAACGAAGGTAAGCCGGTGGGGGGCCGCATGCCCACGATGCCACTCTCCAAGGTCCGGCGGCGCGCGCACCGATGTTCTCGGCCGTGACACCGCAGTCCGATGTTGCAGGTGGTCCAAAGGGACCGTTTCGGCCCACTCTACGGAATCGGACTGTGACACTGGCAGCGCCTTCGGCGCTGCGGCCGCGAACAGGTCGCTCGTAAGACTCGCTCCGTCGTGGTCGCGCGATCACGCCCGCCCTGGCTACATACACATAGTTGCTGGTGCGAGGATGTCCAGTGTGACCGCAGACCTGCACGCCGAACTTGTCCTCGCCCGTTCCGTCCGTGAAGTGGCGGAATTCGTCGATGCCGAGGGTTGGGGCAGACCGCCGCAGATGTTCGCGCTGGTGCCGACCGCCGATCTGGTCGCGGCCGAGCCCGGGTTGCTCGATCAGCTGGATCAGGGCAGCGAGCTGACTCCCATTGCGCAGGAGTCGTTCCCGGAGGACATCACCGGCGGATCGATGGCGCTCGACGAATTCCTCGCGACCACCAGCTGGCCCGATGCCGTGAGCGGCTGTGTGCTCGTCCAGGAGATCGTCGTGCTGCCGCCGGATGCCGAGAGCACCCTCGACGACGCGCTCACCCCGCTGCTCGCCGATCACGAGGCCGCCGACGCCGCCGCGCGCGCCGCGGCCGAGACGCATCCTGGGCGGCGCACGGCCCGGCTGTTCGCCGCGGTACTTCGCAGCGGCGCGGATCTGTGCCTGCTGCAGGTCAAGCCCGAGGACGATGTCGACGACTTCGGCGATCTCGACCTGCGCACCTATCCGAATCTGGCGCCCAACCTCATCGAGGCACTGCACCACACGATGGAGTGATCAGCCGCAGGAGACGGTCTCCCGGCCCGCGTTGATGTCGTTGAGGGATTGCACTGCGCCGCTGAGGTTTTCGACCTTCACCAGGCGCAGGCCGTCGGGCGTGCGCTGTTTGGCCTCGTTGCAATTGGCGGCCGGGACCAGGAAGGTCTCCGCACCGGCGTCGCGCGCGGCCATCATCTTGTACTGGATGCCGCCGATCGGGCCGACCTTGCCGTCCTGATCGATGGTTCCGGTCCCGGCGACGAACTTGCCGCCGTCCAGTTCACCGGGGGTGAGCTTGTCGATCAGCGCGAGACTGAACATCAGACCGGCCGAGGGCCCACCGATATCGGCGAGATTGAACGAGACCTCCATGGGCGGGCGCGCGCCCTCGGTCGGGGTCAGGCCGAGGTAGCCCTTGTTCGCGTCGTCGGGGCGCGCGGCCAGGGTGATGGTCGCGGTGTGTTCGGTGTTCTCGCGCCGGTAGGTCACGGTGATCTGCGCGCCGGGCGCCTGCGAGGACACCGCGGCGACGACATCCTTGGGCGCGGTCATCGGTGCGCCGTTGACGCTGACCAGCTCGTCTCCTGCCTGCAGCGTCTCCTTGGCGGGCCCGTCGTCGGAGACCTTGCGCACCAGCACCACCGTCGGCAGGTTCATGAAGTGCAGCGCCGCCACCTCGGCATTGCCCTCGGAATCCTTGAAGTCCTGCTGGTTGGACTTGTCGATCTCCTCGCGCGGGACGCCGGGCGGGTACACCTCGGCGCGTGGGACCAGGCCGTGCTCACCGCTGACCCAGAAACCGAACGCCTCGAAGATGTTGAGTCCGTCGCGCACCGAGACCGTCGTCATATTCAGATGACCGGTCACCGGGTCCACTTCGGCGCCGCGGACGTCGACGACCTGCTTGCCGTCGACCGAGCCGAGGGTATTGAACGTGGGTCCCGGCCCTAGTGCGACGAAGGGCACAGTGAGCAGACTGCCCACCACACCGAGGACGAGCACCGGGATCAGGGCGGTCACCAGGGTCAGGATCCGACGATTCACCTGGACCACAGTAATGATCGCCGCCGCGCCGGGTCGTGCGAGGCGCATATTTACCGGCGTACGCGTGTCGGCGATTTCGCGCCGCGCGAACATCGACCCCCTACACCACACGCGTAATGTTTGGGGTATGAGTGACCTCCCCTTCGGATTCTCGAACCGCGATGACGACGACCGCAAGCGCGGCGACGAGCCGAGCGGTGCCGGGGCGAACGATCCGTTCGGCTTCGGCGGGGCAGGCGCGGGCGGTTTCGATCCGGCCCAGCTCGGACAGATGCTCACCTCGCTCGGCCAGATGCTCAGTGGGATGGGACAGCCGGGTTCGGCGCAGTCCGGCCCGGTCAATTACGACGTGGCCAAGCGATTGGCCCGCCAGCAGCTCGGCGCGAATGTGACGCCGGTCTCCGAAAGCACGGTCAAGGCCGTGGCCGATGCCGCGCACCTGGCCGAACTGTGGCTCGACGGCGCGACCACACTGCCCGCGGGCGCCACCAGAACCGCGGCCTGGACCGCCAACGATTGGATCGAGGAAACGCTGCCGACCTGGAAGCGGCTGTGTGATCCGGTGGCCGAGCAGATCTCCGGCATGTGGACCGCGCAGTTGCCGGAGGAGGCGCGCGAGTTCGCCGGTCCCATGGTCGGCATGCTCGGGCAGATGGGCGGACTCGCCTTCGGCTCCCAGCTCGGGCAGGCCCTCGGCCAACTCGCCAAGGAGGTGCTGACCTCCACCGATATCGGACTGCCGCTCGGCCCGACCGGCACCGCGGCGCTGCTGCCCGCGGCCATCTCGGAGTTCAGCGCCGGACTCGAGCAGCCGGAAAGCGAGATCCTGGTCTTCCTCGCGGCCCGCGAGGCCGCCCACCAGCGCCTGTTCGCACATGTGCCGTGGTTGCGTCAGCAGGTACTCGGCGCGGTCGAGGACTATGCGCGCGGCATCAAGATGGACTTCTCCGCCCTGGAGTCGGCGGCCCAGAATATCGACCCGATGTCGCTGACCGATCCGTCGAAGCTCGAGGAGATCCTGTCCCAGGGCGCATTCGAACCGCAGACCACCCCGGAACAGAAGCAGGCCCTGGAGCGGCTGGAAACGCTGCTGGCCATGATCGAGGGCTGGGTACAGGTCGTGGTCACCGAGGCGATCGGTGACCGCCTGCCGGGCGCGGGCGCGCTCGCCGAGACCCTGATCCGCCGCCGTGCCACCGGCGGTCCGGCCGAGCAGACCTTCGCAACGCTGGTCGGACTCGAGCTGCGGCCCCGCAAGCTGCGCGAGGCGGCGGCGCTGTGGCGGCGGCTCACCGCCGATGCGGGCATCGACGCGAGGGACGCCATCTGGGCGCATCCGGATCTGCTGCCGGATTCCAATGATCTGGACTCCCCCGCGGGCTTCATCGATTCGGTGATCGGCGGCGGCGTGGACGCCTTCGACGATCCGCTGGCCCAGTTGGCCGAAACCGAGGCACGCGAGAAGGCCGAACGCGAGGCCGCGAAGGGTGACGGTGAATCCGGCCCCAACCTCGACAAGGACACCGACGCGTCCTGAGACGTGTCCTGTTGATAAGCGCGAATTCCTGTGGATTACTGCAGTTTCGCGCTGCTTCGCCGATGACCCGATCCGCATACTGCTGCCATGACGACGAGGCGGATGTGCGGGCCGATGCTGGCGCCGCGAGTGACGGTATTGGTGCGGTCGTCCGGAGTCGTGCAGTTGGGGTGGGATCCGGAGCGGGCACTGTTGCTCGATCGGACCGCATTGGATACCGACACCGTGCTCGCTTTTCTGCGGCTGCTGGACGGTATGCACAGCCGCCCGCAGATCATCTGGCGGGCCGGGCAATGTGGGATCGAACCCGAGGACGCGGCGGAGCTGCTGAATCGCATCGATGACGCTGGGCTGCTGCTGCATCCGGATCCGCGCCTGGGGCGGGTGCGTTCGGTGCGGGTGCACGGGCTCGGGCCGCTCTCGGATGCGGTCGCGACCGGGCTGCGGCGGCTCGGGCTGCGGCCGATCCGGTCGCGCGGCTACCGCGCCGACGGTTCGGTGCTGGATTGGCACGGTGAACTCGTGGTGCTGGCCGATTCGCTCGTCATCGAACCGCGCCTGGCCAATGAGCTGGTGCTGCACCGGATTCCGCATCTGCAGGTCCGAATTCGCGACGGCAACAAGGGCATCGTCGGGCCACTGGTCTTTCCGGGCCTGACGAGCTGTCTGCGCTGCCTCGACCTGACCCGTTGCGAGTACGACCCGGAATGGCCGCAGCTGGCGAGCCAGTTGCTCGGTCGAGTCGGGCACGCATCACCTGCCGGGATCCTGGCGACGGCGGCTTTGCTGCTGGGCGAACTCGAAGCGATCATGCACTGTTCCCCCGAGCGCCAGCTCGACACCATGAACACCACGATCGAACTCGAACTCGATACACACCGGATCTCGCGCCGCGAATGGCCGCAGCACGACGGATGCGGATGCCGCCGTATTTTCGCTGGTGGCACTGGATGAGAGTGTCGATTCTTACAGCCCGCCAAGCAAGGACATCAAGATTGTCGTGGCGATTCCACGGGTCCGTCCGCCATGATGGGTTACGTGTCTGAGATCGTGCGCCGTCGCTCGTCCCGCAATGCCAAGTTAGCCAAGATTCCGCTGGGTATCGCCGGACGAGCCGCCGTCGGGTTAGGTAAGAAGCTGGCCGGTGGCGATAAGGGGGAGATCAACGCCCAGTTGAACCAGAAGGCCGCCGAGCAGTTGTTCACCGTGCTCGGTGAGCTCAAGGGCGGTGCGATGAAGTTCGGACAGGCGCTGAGCGTCATGGAGGCCGCGGTTCCCGAGGAGTTCGGCGAGCACTATCGCGAGGCACTCACCAAACTGCAGGCCGCCGCGCCGCCGATGCCCGCCGAGACCGTGCACCGGGTCCTGGACCAGCAGCTCGGCACCCAGTGGCGGCAACGCTTTCAATCCTTCGACGACACCCCCGCGGCATCGGCGAGCATCGGCCAGGTGCACAAGGCGGTGTGGTCGGACGGCCGGACCGTCGCGGTGAAGGTGCAATATCCGGGCGCCGACGAGGCGCTGCGCGCCGACCTCAAGACACTGTCGCGGATGACCGGTCTGCTCGCCTCGGTGATCCCGGGCGCGGATGTGAAGCCGCTGCTGGCCGAGATCACCGAGCGCACCGAGGAGGAACTCGACTACCGCAACGAGGCCGCCAACCAGCGCACCTTCGCCAAGGCCTTCGACGGACATCCGGAGATCGTGGTGCCGAAGGTGGTGGCCAGCGCGCCGAAGGTGATCGTGACCGAATGGCTGGACGGCACCCCGGTCTCACAGATCATCAAACAGGGGGCCGAGGATCCGGAAGGCACGCGTGCGCTGCGCAATCGGGTCGCCGGACTGATGGGCAAATTCCACTTCTCCTCACCGGAAACCGTCGGACTGCTGCACGCCGATCCGCATCCCGGCAACTTCATGATGCTGCCCGACGGCAAACTGGCCGTCATCGATTTCGGTGCCTGCGCGCCCATGCCGGACGGCTTCCCCGAGGTCCTCGGCCGGATGCTGGCCCTGGAACTCGACGAACGCTTCGATGAACTGGTCGAGCTCATGTACGACAACGGCTGGGTGATTCCGGGCCGGACCGTCACCGATAAGGAGATCGCCGACTACCTGCGGCCGTTCACCGACCCGATCCAGACCGATTCGTTCCACTTCACCCGCAAGTGGATGCAGCGGGTGGCCGGTAAGGCCTCCGATATCGGCAGTCCGGATATGAAGACCGCGCGGGCGCTGCAACTGCCCGCGCAGTACGTGATGATCTTCCGCGTGCTCGGCGGTTCGGTCGGGATCCTGGCGCAGCTCGATGCGGAGCTGCCGTTCATGCAATTGGTGCGGGCCTGGATGCCAGGCTTCCGCGAGGAGCGATCCGCGAGCTGAAAAGCCGAAAGGATTGGCCGAGAACGCAAACGAGCCGCCCACCGGATCTCACGGTGAGCGGCTTGTTTGCTTTCTCGTTCCTGGGCCCTGTGCTGATCGGTTTCGGCCGAATCCGAACCGGCCGGATAGGCCTCAGTGACCGGAGGGAGGGGAATCACAGGTCTCATACCGAGATCGCGACCTTGCGTGGACGTCCACGCGGGCGCTTGCGGGCGATCACGACACCCTGGTCGAAGATCTCACCACCCCAGACACCCCAAGGCTCGCGCCGATCCATGGCCGCGGTCAGGCAGCCCTTTCGGATGGGGCAAGACGCGCACAGCGCCTTGGCCTGCTCCAACTCGACCGGGCTCTCGGCGAACCAGAGATCGGGATCTCCGGCTCGACAAGGCACCTTTGTGACCTCCCGGGTACGGGTGGGCCGTGCCACGGTTCGGCATGTCACGTCAGTAGTGGCTTGTAGCCTCTCTGCGGTGAACACGTCGTTCTCCTTCAGCTCGTTTGCAGCGGTACGTTCGTTCGTTCCGCGAAACCGAGGCCGGTGGTGGCTGAAGGGCCGGTAAAAAAATACTGGCCACGGTTTCGCTTCGGGCGATCCGTGGCCAGGAGGTCGGGGAGTGTTCCCTACCTAGTTCGACATCTCTGTCGAATCCTGATCACGGTCGCTGGGTGTGCGGTGCGGCGGAGGCGTGCCTGCAGATCTGCCGGTGCATATCCGGCCTCGACTGCGAAGACACCGGCTTCTGCCGTGTGGGCAAATGCCGGGTGCCAGCCCGCGCTTGGCTTGTCCTGAATGACGACGCAAATCGGGGAATGCATGCTCATGGCTTTGCCGTGATCCCCGGATACGCCGACACCGGACAGACCGATCCCCTGCAAAGCAGCGAGGATCCCCCGGGAGGCCGACATGACGGGTGCAGCATTCACTGCAACGCCTGTAGCGCTGAAGTTCGTATTGCCATTCATCGGTCTGCCTCCCTCCTGTACTCGTGTCGGTAACTATGCGCGCCGAGATGACCTCCCGGTGCGTGAATCCCACCATATGTGTTGCCGCTCATCGCGACAACCTATTTTCTACCTGCGGTTTTGTGGGCTTGACCGCAGCCGTGATGCCACTATCGACAGCACCTCGGCCCCGTACTGCTCGAGCTTCTTCGCCCCGATTCCCGGGATCGCGGCGAGTGCGTTGTCATCGGCGGGCAGTTGCTCGGCGATCGCGGTGAGTGTGGTGTCGGTGAAGATGACGAACTCGCGCACCCGCAGATCCTGCGCTTTCTCCTCGCGCCACGCCTGCAGCGCCGCGAGTAGCTCGGCATCGAGTTCGGCCGGGCAGCGGCGGCAGCGGCCGAGCATGGTGGCATAGGTACCGATCAAGGGTTTCGCACATACCCGACAGGTGGGGCGCACACCATTCGTCGCGCTGTCGGCAACCGGCGCGGCGATTCGCGAGGCCGGCGAGTCGTCGGGCACCAGGCCGTTGAGGAATCGGGAGCGTCGCCGCGTGCGCCTACTGCCCTCGCCGCGCGACAGCGCCCAGGACAGTTGCAGGAATTCGCGGGCCCTGGTCACACCGACATAGAGCAGTCGCCGTTCCTCTTCGAGGGCGGCCTGATCGGCGACCGAACCGTCGTCACCCAGCACATGCGCGATCGGTAGCGTGCCGTCGGCGACACCGACGAGGAATACCGCATCCCACTCCAGCCCCTTCGCCGCGTGCAACGACGCGAGGGTTACGCCCTGGACGGTCGGTGGGTGCCTGGCCTCGGCACGCGCGGCCAACTCGCGCAGCAGGCCGATCAGGTCGAGTGCGTCGTCCTGATCGACCAACTCTTCGGTCAGGCGCACCAGCGCCATCAACGATTCCCAGCGTTCGCGTGCCTGAGCGCCCGCGGGTTCGGTTGCGGTGAGACCGACCGGCGCGAGTGCGGCGCGCACCAAGGTAACCAAGGGCTTACCACTGCGGGACTGGCCCGGCAGATCCTCGCGAGCGGCCACCTGACGCAATGCAGATATGGCTTGCCTAACCTCATTTCGCGCGAAAAAGCCCTCGCCACCGCGGACTTGATACGCAATGCCGAGTTCGGTCAACGCCTGTTCATAGGCCTCGGACTGCGCGTTGATCCGATAGAGCACCGCGATCTCGGCGGCCGGGGTGCCCGCAGCGATCAGTTTCTTGATCGACCGCGCGACCGCACGGGCCTCGGCCGGGCCGTCGTCGAATTCGGCGAACATCGGCTCCGGGCCGTCGTCGCGCTGGCCTACCAGTTGCAGCCGGGTGCCCGCGATGCGACCGCGCGCGGCGCCGATCACCCGGTTGGCCAGCGAGACCACCTGCGGCGTGGAGCGATAGTCGCGTTCCAAGCGGACCACCGTCGCCTCCGGAAAGCGCCGGGAGAAGTCGAGCAGATAGCTCGGGGTGGCGCCGGTGAACGAGTAGATCGTCTGGTTCGCGTCGCCGACCACGGTCAGATCGTCGCGGTCGCCGAGCCAGGCATCGAGCACCCGCTGCTGCAGCGGCGTGACGTCCTGATATTCGTCGACCACGAAACTGCGGTAGCGCCCGCGGAATTCGTCGGCCACCGACGGATAGTCCTCCAGCGCGGCGGCGGTGTGCAGCAGCAGATCGTCGAAGTCGAGCAGCAGACCGTCCGGTGTCGCCTTCAATTTTTCGTAGCCGCTGTAGGCGGCCGCGACCCGCATCGGATCATAGGGCGGCTCGCGACGGTGTTTGGCCACGGCCGCCGGATAGTCCTCCGGTGCGATGAGAGTGGCCTTCGCCCATTCGATTTCGGTGAGCAGATCGCGGACGGCTTCGGTGTGCGAGGACAATCCGGCCTGATGTGCGGCCTGTGCCACGACCGGGAATTTGCGATCGAGCAACTGCCACGGCACATCGCCGACGATCTGCGGCCAGAAGTACTTGAGCTGGCGCAGCGCGGCCGCGTGGAAGGTGCGGGCCTGCACCTGGTTGGCCTCGCCACCGAGGCCGAGCGCGCGCAAGCGGTTGCGCATCTCCCCCGCCGCGCGCGCGGTGAATGTCACCGCGAGCACTTGGTCGGCTTTGACGTGTCCTGCGGAAACCAAATGCGCGATGCGATGGGTGATGGTCCTGGTTTTGCCGGTACCGGCACCGGCGAGCACACAGACCGGACCCCGTGGCGCGCGGACTGCCGCGGCTTGTTCGGGGTCCAGCGAGTCCAACTCCGGGCGGGTGGGCTCGCTCGTACTGGTTGCCGACACGATACACATCATGGCAGTGCCCGCCGACATGTCGTGCCACAAGGGACCCGGTCCGGATCGGATTCCGCGGTTTCGCAGGCTCGCTGACGCGCCTAGCGATCGCGTAGACGCCGCAGTGCACCCGCGAACGCGCTCGTATCGCCGTCGAGCGGGCCGAAGAATTCGTGATCGCAGTTCTCGACCGCGACGATCGCCCGATTCGCAAGCGCCACACCAGCTTCGGTGGGGGCCAGAGCTTTGGCCCTGCGGTCGTGTGGATGGTCGCGGCGCTCCAGCAGCCCCTTCTGCTCGAGTGCGCGCAACACCTGAGAGGTCATCATCGGGTCGGTGGCCGCGTGGGCAGCCAGATCGCGTTGCATGACCGGTTCGTCGCGCCCGGCGGCGAGGTAGGTCAGCGCGGCCAAGAGGACGAACTGCACATGGGTGAGATCGAAAGGGGCGAGGGCCGCGCGTTGAGCGGCCTGCCATCGGTTGGTCACCTGCCAGAGCAAGAGGCCAGGACTTTCGTCCGCCTCGGCGAATCGGCTGCGCAGGCCGCGATCCTCAGTCATCTGCCTCCTTTATCACTGATCATCGCCTGTTCGATTACCGCGAAATCGTGCGCGGTCAGTTCGACCAGCCCACGGCGCAGCACCATGCCCCAATTCGGCGTGCTCGTGAGATCCAGTTCACCGCGAAGTTCGTCCACGGGGATCTCATGGGCATCGGTGCGGTAGTGCACGGCGCGCCGCCACGGCTGGAAGCAGCCGCCATCCTGCGGATCCGCCTGCCAGACCGGCCGGTCCTCGATGGTGCCGATGGCGGTGAAGGACCTTATCGGCGTACCGCTGCGCATGCCTTCACGCGGCGAGTAATAGAGGAATCCGTCGCCGGGACGCATGCGTTCGAGTGAGGTCCGCTTGCCATGGTTGACCTGGGCGATCCCCAGTTCGACACCGCGGCGGACATGTTCCCGGGAGACCACTCCCAGCCAGTACTTGGTGATCGTTGCAGTAGCAGCCATTGATTTAGTATGCGCGCATATTAAATCAATGACAAGCCTGGACTCGGAGTTCGATGGAACAGGATCGAGCCGTCAAATGTTGAACGGTCCGTGACTGACGTGACCCCCGCCTTGACGATGTACTCCACCACCTGGTGCGGCTACTGCCGACGGCTGAAGAAGCAGTTGGACGAGTCCGGTATCAGCTATGTCGAGATCGATATCGAAGAGGATCCCGCATCGGCCGAGTTCGTCGGCAGTGTGAACGGCGGCAACCATGTGGTGCCGACGGTGAAGTTCGCGGATGGGTCCACGGCGACGAATCCGTCGCTGGCCGCCGTCAAGCAGACATTGGCCGCGCTGGCCTGATCAGATTGCAATAGTTCCGTGCGGACCGATCGGCCCGCACGGAACTTTTGCGTGTCTTCGATCAGAGCGCGGCCCAGGACTCCACGATGGTGCGCGCGATGGAGATCGAACCCGGCAGCAGTAGCCGCGCGCCCTGGTTCTGGGCGGACCAGTCACCGACAGCCAGCGCCTCGCGCACCTCGGCCCGGGTGAACCAGTAGGCCTCGGCGATCTCGCCATCGGAAAAGGTAAGCGGCTGATCGGGATCCGCGATGGCTGCGAAGCCGAGCATCAGCGAGCGCGGGAACGGCCACGGCTGACTGCCGAGGTAGCGGATATCGCGCACGTCGAGCCCGACCTCCTCGCGCATTTCGCGCTCGACGCACCGCTCCAGCGACTCTCCTGCCTCCACGAATCCGGCAAGCAGGGAGAACAGCGTCTTCGGCCAGGTGTGCTGACGGGCCAGCAGGACCCGGTCGCCGCCGTCGTGGATCAGGCAGATGACGGCCGGGTCGATCCGGGGGAACTCCTCGTGGCCGTTCTCGGTGACCCGCGACCAGCCGCCCTTGGTCGCGATGGACGCGGTGCCGTCGGCGGCATCGAATCCCGCCTTGTCATGCCAGTTCAGCAGGGCCATGGCGGAGGTGAGCAGGTCGGCGGTGAGATCGTCGAGACCGCCTGCCATCGCGCGCAGATCGGTCAGCGTGCCCTGCAGATCGGCATCACGCACCGCCCACACGTGCTTGCCGCCATGGATGCCGAGGAAGACCGCGACCGGACTCGGCTCGGCGGACAGCTCGATCGCCGGTTCCAGCACCAGCGCACCGGCGTCGAAGCGGAACTGCCCGCGCCTATTGATACGGAGCAACTCGGCCTCGGCCCAGCCCTCCTTCAGCGACTGTTCGTCGGCCCGGATCTCCTGGGCCCGGTCGAGCACTGAACGCGAAAGCAGTGGAACACCATTGAGCTGAAATCCAGAGGCCACGGTTCGAGACTATCGCGCCGGTATTACCGGCCTGCGTGCCGGATGTAGAGCAGCTTGTCGGTAGCTTCCAGCGCGTCCACCTCGGCCTCACCCACCCGGATCAGCTCGCCGCCGCGCACCACGCCGAGCACGATATCGCCGAGATGGCGCGGGGAGCCGCCCACCTCGGACGGTTCCACATCGCGTTCGGCGACCGCGAAGCCCTGTTCGGGAGTCAGCAAGTCCTCGATCATCTCCACGACGGTCGGGGTGGTGGTGGCGATGCCGAGCAACCGACCCGCGGTCTCGGAGGAGACGACCACCGAATCCGCGCCGGACTGCCGCAGCAGGTGGGTGTTCTCGGCCTCTCGGATGGCGACCACGATCTTGGCGTTCTTATTGAGTTCGCGCGCCGTGAGACTCACCAGGACCGCAGTGTCGTCGCGGTTGGCCGCGACCACGACCGATGCGGCCCGCTGCGCACCGGCCAGCCGGAGCACATCGGACTGGGTGGCCGAACCGTGCACCGTCACCAAGCCCGCATTCGCCGCGGCTTCCAGCGCGAGGGCATCGGTATCGACCACGACGATATCGGCGGGCTGTACGCCGTCGCCGAGCATGGCATCGATCGCGGTGCGGCCCTTCGTCCCGTATCCGACGACCACGGTGTGATTACGCACGCTGCGCCTCCAACGCTGAATCTTGAATGCCTGCCTGGAGCGCTCGGTGAGCACGCCGATGGTGGTACCGACGAGCACGATGAGGAAGAGCACGCGTAGCGGGGTGATGATGACGATATTGGCCAGCCTGGCCTCGGGAGTCACCGGCGCGATATCGCCGTAGCCGGTGGTCGACAGCGATACCGTCGCGTAGTAGAAGGCGTCGAGGAAGGACAGCTCGTCACCGGAATTGTCGTGATACCCATCGCGTCCGAAGTACACCACGAGCGCCGCGGTGAACAGCAGGCCGATCGCGAAGAGCACCCGGCGCATCAGCGAAGCCCCTGGGCTGGTCTGGATTTCGGGGACGCGCAGCACCCCGACCAGCGCGAAATCCGGACGACTGGACAGTCCGACACTGCGTGCGCGATCACCGAACACCGGACGCACCCGCCTCTGTGCTCGCCACGGCGTTGGCCGTCTCCGGCGTTGCTTGTCCCTCCGGCACGCACGGCAGCCTACCGGGTCCCGGGGGCGACGCTTGATGCCGACGCGAACGCTTGGTGAATCTCTGGATTATTCCGGGGGCGTCGGCGCCGCATTCCGGATCAGCTCGGCCAATTCGTCCGGGCCGGGGAGTTCGACCGGGGCGATGGTGCGTCCGGTGCGCACGTAATGGAATGCGGCGCCGATGCGTTCGAGCATTTCCGCCTCGGTGCCGTGATCGCGCGCCGCCATCAACCTGGCCCAGGCCAATCGGTAGACGGCCAGCTGCATGGCGACCGCGGGCTCGTCGGCGGCTGCGGGTTCAGCGCCGGTTTTCCAGTCGACCACGATCCAGCCGCCGCCGGGCTCGGCGAAAACCGCGTCCATCCGGCCGCGGATCACCGTGCCCGCGATGGAAGTTTCGAAGGGGATCTCCACCTCGAGCGGGCTGCGATGCGCCCACGGCGAGTTGAGGAAGGACTCCTGCATGGTGACCAGCTCGGTGTCCAGACCCGCGTCGGCGGCCGTCTTGTCGGCGGCGCCGGGCAGTTCGTCGAAGCCGAGCAGGCGGTCGGCGGCGAACCAGCGCTGCACCCAGGCGTGGAAGGCGGTGCCGCGGCGGGCCAGTGGATTCGGCGGGAACGGCAGTGGGCGGCGCAGGCGGGCGGCGAGTTTGGCTGGGTCGGCGCGCATTTCGACGAGGGCGGTTGCGGCGATCTGGCCGGGGAGTTCGACTTCCTGGGCGATGGCTTGGTCGGCTTCGAATTCGGCGAGGAGGGCGTCGACGTCGGCGGACCAGCCGTCGGGGTCGTCGGAGTCGGGGGCGGTGGAATGGTTGCGGGACGGTGTGGGGTCGGAGGTGGATGGGGCGAATTCGTCTGGGGGTGGTTCGAATTCGTCGAAGGGCGCTAAGTCGTCGAAGGGCGGCTCGAACTCGTTGAGGGGCGGCTCGAACTCGTCGGGGCGAGGTTCGAGTTCGTCGGGATGCGGCTCGAATTCGTCGGGATGCGGCTCGAATTCGTCGGGATGCGGTTCGAACTCGGGTGGGGACAGCTGAGATTCGTCCTGGCCGTGCGCTCCAGGGGCGCTCGCGGGCGGTTCGTACGAGTCGTAGAACGCTGCGGGTGCATCGGGAAAGTCGGGTGGGGGAACGTCGGCATACGGATCGACCGACAGTGCGGCCGGCGCGGGACCATCGGCGCGAGCGGCCGTTGTTGTCGGGGCGGCAAAGTTGTCGGTGGCAGGGGCTACAGTCGGTGCCATGTCGATGTCATGGGGCGCGCGGTTCGCGAAATCGACTGAGGCAGTTGCCTTGTCACGGGCCGAAGGTCGGGCCGGAGGGCTGGTGACGCCTACCGGTTGCGCCGCAAGTTCGGCCAGGGCGGCGCGGACCAGGGACGCACCCTGTTCGATCGGGTCGCGGCGGTTGCCGAGGGGGTCACGGGGCCATTCGGCCGTTGCGGGGTTATCGGTGAAGGGGTTGACGGCGTCGACGTCGGGGGCATCGTCCCAGCGGTCGATGGTGACCGCGCCATTGGCCGGGCTGTCGGGGGCCTCGCCGGCGTGTTTGAGTTCCAACAGGAAATCCGATGGCCCCTTCGGGGATGTGCCGGTTTCGGCCCAGTGGTGGGCGGAGACGAACAGGACGCGTTCGGTTCTGGTGAGGGCTACGTAGAACAGGCGGCGGTCCTCGTCGACGCGGCGGCGGTCCAGGGATTCCTTGTGGGACTTGATCGCTCGTTCCAGGTCCGCTCGGTCGTAGAGGTCGGAGAGGTCGAGTACGGGGACGCCCTCGGCGGCATCGTCCTTTCTGCGGTCACCACGCAGGGAGGTGGGGAGTTCGGCGAGTGCGCCGAGCCAGGTGCCCGCGGCCGCGCCGGAGGGGAAGACGCCGCGGGTCACGTGCGGCACCGCGACGATCTCCCATTCCAGGCCCTTGGCCGCGTGCACGGTCAGCACCTGGACGCGGTCCCGTGCGACCTCGACTTCGCCTGGCTCCAGGCCGTTCTCGACGGATTCGGCGGCAGCGAAGAACGCGAGCAGGCCGCCGAGCGAGGCGCCGGAATCGCTGGCATAGCCGGCGACCACCTCTGCGAAGGCGTCCAGATGTTCACGCCCAGCGCCTGCGCCGAGCATGGCACGGCGGGCTTGGGTTTCCACGCCTACGCCGATGGTGCGTTCCACGTCCGCCACCAGTTCGGCGAGCGGTTGACCGCTGCGCTCACGCAACGCGGCGAGTTCGCGGCCCAATGCGAGGATGCGTTCGAATCCGGGCTCCGAATACTGTTCCTGCGGGCCCGGATCGGCGATCGCATCGGCCAGCCCGGCCTGTTCGGCCGGTTCGGGCGCCACCTCGCGCAATGCCTCGGCCAGCGCGGTCGAATCGGTGATTTCATCGACTTCATTGCCGTGCAGACGGCTGATCGACAGATCCCTGGCACGGCGGGCGAGCGCGGCGAGGTCCGCGACACCGATGCGCCAGCGGGCACCGGTAAGTATGCGCATGGCGGCGCTGCCCGCGCCGGGTTCGGCGACGAGCCGCAGCGTCGCGACGATATCGGCGACCTCCGGGGTGGCGAGCAGGCCGCCGAGGCCGACGATTTCCACCGGAAGTCCTTGTTCGCGCAGGGCTTCCGCGAGTGGGGCCGCATCGGCATTGCGTCGTACGAGTACCGCCGAGGTCGGCGGCGGCTCCCCTGCTTCGCGTTTGGCCGCCCATTCCGCGGCGATCCGGACGGCCACCCAATTCCGTTCGTCGGCAACAGTTTCGGTGAGTGCCAGCGCGACTACACCCGGTTCGGCATCGGGTTTCGCGCGCAATGCGTCGACGGTCACCCCGCCGCTGTCGATGGCATTGCGGCGCAAGGGTTCGGCGACCAGGTTCGCCAGGGCAAGCGCCTGCGGTGGGTTCCGCCAGCTGGTCAGCAGTGGCAGGATCGGCGCGGGAAGGCCTGGGGCGCTGGGGAAATCGGTGGCGAACCTGGGCAGGTTGGCGGCGGATGCGCCGCGCCAGCCGTAGATCGATTGCATCGGGTCACCGACCGCGGTCACTGCCAAACGCTGTTCGCGACGGCTGGTCGCACCTTGCTCGGCATCCGACTGATGCCCCCGCGCCGCATCGCCATGGGGAGCAGGTGAATCCGCAGTATCCTCGCTCGACTTCGGATTATCCGCGGGTTTTCGTGCGCGCTTCGCGTGCGGTTGCGGGGACACGCCGCCGAACAGCGCGGCCAGCAGGATCCGTTGGGCGTGACCGGTGTCCTGGTATTCGTCGAGCAGGACCAGTCGGAAGCGGGCGCGTTCGGCGGCGGCGACCTCGGGATGTTCGGCGGCGAGACGGGCGGCCAGCGACATCTGGGCGCCGAAATCCAGGGCGCCGCGGCGGCGTAAGGCCTCGGCAAGCTGTTTGACCAGGGGCAGCAACGCGACGCGTTCGCGCTGCACCTGGACGATGTTCTGCAGGGCCTGACTCGGTCCGCCGCGTTGGCGCGGACCTGCGGGCAGGGTGTGGACCAGTTTTTCGAGTTCGGTGTGGGCCTCGGCGAGTTGTTCGGGTTCCACCAGATGTTCGGCGAGTTGGCCGGACAGCGCGAGCACCGCCTCGGTCACCGAGACCGGGGTGCGATCGGTATCGAGGTCACCGTCCCAGTTGCGGACCACCTGGTGAGCGAGCTGCCAGAGCTGGGTTTCGGTCAGCAGCGTCGCGGCGGGTTCCACGGGCAGCAGCAGGCCGTGCTGGGTGAGCAGGCGGCCCGCGTAGGAGTGGTAGGTGCTGATCTCGGGTTCGGCGCCGGAGAGTTGGGTGCGCAGCTCACCGCCGGTATCGAGGTCGCGCAGCAGCGGTGAACCGGCCAGCCGGGCCAGCCGGGTGCGGATACGGGAGGTCAACTGCTGAGCGGCTTTTCGGGTGAAGGTCAGGCCGAGAACCTCGTCGGGCAGGACGAGACGATTCGCGACCATCCACACCACCCGGGCGGCCATGGTCTCGGTTTTGCCCGCGCCCGCACCGGCCACGACCAGCGTCGGTCCCGGTGGTGCCGCGATCACCGCGGCCTGCTCCTCGGTGGGTGGTGGCAGGCCGAGCGCCTCCGCGAGCCGGTTCGGCGATACGGCGCCACTCACTCGTCGGTCACCTGCCTTCCGGTGTCCTGGACAGGGCAGCTGCCCGCGACCGAACAGTGCCTGCAGCCATCGTTGCGCATGGCGAGGTAGCTCGGGCCCTGGGTTGCGGCCGCGGCATCATGAATCGTGCCACGCCACTTGTCGAGTGCCTCGGCGTCGAGCGCGGGCTGCATGCGCTGGGTGGCGCCTTCTTTGCTGCTCGGCTTGGCGACATAGACCAGTCGTGCGCCGCCGGGTTCGGCAGAGCCGGATTCCCCTGTGGCGGAATCAGCATCGTCCACGGTGATGTCGAGCGCGCCCGCGGCGGCCGCCACCTGGTAGGTGGCGAGCTGGGCGTGGTCGGCGGCGGCCTGCTTGGTGACCGGCGACTTCCCGGTCTTCACATCGACGATGACGAACCGGCCGAAGGCATCGCGCTCCAGTCGGTCGACCCGGCCGCGAATCCGCACGGCGGGTTCGTCTTCCGTGCGCGCGGGCAGTACACAGTCGACCGGGACCTCCACACCGGCCTGGGTCAGCTCACCGCGGGTGTTCTGCACCCAGGCCATGAAGGTCTCCAGCATGGTCTCGGTGCGGCGCAGTTCCTGACGGGAATGCCAGCCGGTGCCGGGATCGATGGCCTGCCATGCCTTATCCAGCGCGGCGCGAACCTGCGATTCGGGCACCTTGCCCGCCAATGCCTGGACGAGGGTGTGCACCAAATTGCCCTTGACGGCGTGGGGGTTGTCGCCATCGGTGCCACCGTGACGTTCCAGCGCCCAGCGCAGCGGACAGGTGCGCAGTAGCTCGACGGTGGACGGAGACAGGGCAACCGCGGTCTCGTCGTCATCCCAGAGGGAACGCGACGAGCTGAGATCGGCTGTGCCATACCACTCGTCGGGATGTGTACCCGGCACCCCGGCGTGGGCCAGCCGGGCGAGTTCGTGGGCGGCGCGACGTCTGCGCTCCGGTTCGGCCTCGGAATCGCAGACGACACCTCGCAATTCCGCCACCAGCGCATGCATGACAAGGGCGCGGCCCGGGTCGGCGACCGGGAGCGCGCCGGGTTCGCTGTCGTCGTCGTGGCCGAGGAGTTCAGCGAGGAATCGTGAGGGTACGAGATCGCGTTCGCCCGATACCGATTCCACCGCGGTGACCAACAGCGAGCGCCGCGCCCGGCTGCACGCGACCAGCAGCAGTCTGCGTTCCTCGGCCATGATCGGGGCCGCGCGGCTCACCACCACACCCGCGTCGACGATGCCGGCGGTGAGGTCGACCAGGTCCTCGGTCTGCAGCAGGGTGCCGCGCGGAAGCGGATTCGGCCAAATACCTTCCTGCACAGCGGCAATCGCGACCACATCCCACTCCCGGCCCGCGGACGCGTGCGCGCTGAGCAGCGCGACGGCCTCCCCCGCCGCGATCAGCGATCTGGTGTCGTGCGGAATCTCCTGCTGCACAAGGAATTCGACAAAGCCCTCGATGCTCGCACGGGGCAGCCGATCCACGTAAGCGGCGGCGGCATCGAATAACCCGACAGCCGCATCGAGATCGCGATCGGCCTGCATACCCGCCGCGCCACCGCGTTCGGACTGCGCCACCCACCGGCGCTCCAGCCTCGACCCGGTCCACAGCGCCCACAGCACATCCTCGAGACCGGCGCCGCGCCGACGAGTCTTCATGGCCCGGTCGAGCGCGTCGAACACCCGCTTCAGCGGCGCCGCCTCGACATCGGTGAGCCGCTCCATGATTCGACGATCCGCGCGGCCGATCAACAGGTCACGCAGCACCTCCGCGGAGGATTTGTCGACATAGGCGCGCCATGGGGAATCGCTGTCGTCCGGTTCGGATGCCGTCGGGTCCCCTTCCGGATCGCCGCTGCTCCGTTCGGAACCATCCGTGCTCCCGTGTTCGGTTCGCAGCGAGTTCCGCTCGGCCTCGCCCGCGGCCCGCTCGACGCCTTCCGAACGCCGCCCGGTTGCATCGGCGTCCGACTCGGCACCATCCACCCTCCGCCACGCCTCGTCGGCGGCCGGCTCCGAGCCATTTGCGCCCTGTTCGGCCTGGTCTGTGCCCCGTTCAGGGTCACCGAAGCTTCGCGCGGCGTCGTCATCCGCGCCCCCTTCAGTGCCATCTGCGCGTTGCGGTGTCGCACCACTGTGTTCGGGGTCATCGGAATCGTCGACTTCCGGTTCGGGCTGATCGCTCTGCCATTCCAAATCTCGGCTACTGAACTCCGGCTCGATGCCATACCAATCGGCATCGTCGGTGATCCGCTCGACTTGGCTGATATTCCGTTCGGTCGTCGTGACATTCCGCTCGGAGCTGTCCACGGACTCGAAGCCTTCGTCTTCCGGCGCGAACGCCTCCTCATCCGGAGGCAAACCGGCCCAATAGGGTTCATCACCGAGCGCGGAACTCGCACGCGCCCGTGCGGCCTTGATTTCGCTGCGTGCGGACTCCAGCACACTGCGGCGAATACCGCGACGTAACCGGCGCAGAGTGATCTGATCGGCGCCACCGAGCGGTCCGGCGAGCAAATCCAATGCGTCTTCGGCCGAGAACATTGCCTCGGCCGAACGTCGACGCCGGCGCCGCTGCGCATCCTCGGCGAGCACGGCGCGCAGTGCGAGCAGCATCCAGGCCGCGCCGCGCCGACGGGCCAGTGGCGCGTCGAGTGCGGGCTGTTGTATGGGCACTCCGGCCGCCAATAGGGCGCGGCGCAGCGGAGCCAGTGACAACGGCACCGAGCGGACGATCACCGCCATGCGCGACCACGGCACACCATCGGTGAGGTGGGCGCGGCGCAAATGGTCGGCGATCAGGGCGGCTTCCTTCGCCGGGGTGGCCAGTACCCGCACGCGCACCTCGGTGTCGTCGGCCTTCGGTGCCGACGTGTGCTCGAGTGCCGAAAAGCGTTGTGGCGCACTGCCGGGCAACTTGGCCGCGATTCGCGCGAGCGCCAGTTCCACCGCGCCGCCCGATCGGTGGTTGTCCCGCAGGATGATTCGCTGTCCATCCGGCGCGGCGAGTTCGGCGACGAAGCGCGAATCCGCACCGCGGAAGGCGAATACACCCTGATCCGGATCGCCCGCAACGACCGCCGTATGCGCGGCCGTACCCATCACTCGCACCAGCAGCGCGGCCTGCGGATCCAGATGCTGGGCATCGTCGACCAGCAGGTATCGGATCCGATTCCGTTCCGCGGCAAGCAGATCGGCGTCGCCGGCCAGCGCGTCCAGCGCGGCTCCGACGAGTTCGGCCGCATCCAGCGCTGGCGCTGTCGCCTCGGGCGCTTCCACCCCGACCGACCAGCGCAATAGCATCGACTGCTCGTAGCGGACCGCGAATTTGCCCGCCGCCACCCATTCCGGCCGACCGTGCTCGCGGCCGAGCCGCACCAGATCCTCGGGTCCGAGGCCGCGTTCGGTGGCCCGCAGCATGAGATCGCGCAACTGCTCGGCGAATCCACCGAGGCCGAGCGCTGGTTGCAGCCGTTCCGGCCACAGACCGCTCGCCCCGGCCGCGATATCGATCAGATCGCCGCGCAGCATTTCACGCAGCACGGCATCCTGCTCGGCACCGGTCAGCAAACGCGGTGGCGGATTGCCGTGTGCGCTCGCATGTCTGCGCAGCACCGAGAAAGCGTAGGAATGCAGTGTGCGCACCAGCGGTTCCCTGGTGGCGCCGGGCACCCCGCCCTCTGTGGAATCGGGATCGGTCAGCCGGGCGGTTATGGCGTCGCGCAGCGTGCTCGCCGCCTGCTTCGAATGGGTCAGTACCAGCACCGATTCCGGGTCGGCCCCCGCGGCGATGCGCTCGGCGGCCAGATCGATCAGCAGTGCGGTCTTACCGGTTCCCGGCCCGCCGAGCACCTGCCACGGCAGCCAGTCCGGCCGGATCGGGCCGACCGTCGCCGCGGCATCGAACAGCGCGCGGACATCGGCACCCCAGGTCCGAGCCGGGGGTGCCGCCACATTCCGGCGAACAAGTCGCACCGCGCTATCCGATCGCACCACGCGGGCTATTGCAACAGACACCTCCGACACGCCACGCGGGCGATTCACCGATCGGTGAGGTCGGACACACGCCTGGATCTGCGACGGATCCCCAGATGCGTCAATATGAGACCTGTGTCGCCTCTCCATGTGTATCGATTCGGCCCCGCCGACGGGCCGAAGGTCCTGGCCCTGCACGGTGTCACCGGCCATGGCAAACGCTGGGAGGAACTGGCCACCCGACATCTGCCCGAGGTCCGGCTCATCGCCCCCGACCTGCGCGGACACGGTCGCTCGACCTCGTTGCCGCCGTGGAACTTCGAGACCATCGTCGAGGATCTGGTCGAATTGCTCACCGCGGAAAGCGACGAACCGGTGGTCATCGTCGCGCACTCCTTCGGCGGTGCGTGTGCACTGCACCTGGTGCATCGGCATCCGCACCTGGTGCGCAAGCTGATCCTGCTCGATTCGGCGATCGCGCTGGACCCCGAGCGCCTGATGGATATCGCGCTGTCCAGCCTGGCCTCACCGGACTACGACACCGTCGAGCACGCCCGCCAGGACAAAATCGCGACCGGCTGGGGCGAGGTGGAGCCGCGCCTGCTCGATGCCGAACTCACCGAACATCTGATGCCCACCGCCGACGGCCGGGTCGGCTGGCGAATCAGTCTGCCCGCCGTCAACTCCTACTGGGGTCAGCTGGCCCGGCACTACGTGCTGCCGCCCGTCGACCTGCCGACGATCCTGGTGCAGGCCATGAAGGTGGTGCCGCCCTTCGTCACCCCGGAGTTCCGGACCGCCCTCACCGCGCACCTGGGCGCGAATCTCACCGTGCTCGAATGGGACTGCGACCATATGGTCGCCCAGGCCCGGCCGGCCGAGACCGCGGCGCTGATCCGATCGGTGCTGTAGTCGGATGGCCACCACCGATGCCGAGGTCGAGCGGGTACGCGCGCTGGTCGCGACCGTGCCCGCGGGCCGCGTCGTCACCTACGGCGATATCGCCGCGGCGGCCGGATTGTCCACCCCGCGCACGGTCGGCTGGATCATGCGCACCGACTCCGCCGATCTGCCATGGCATCGGGTGATCGGCGCGGGCGGCAAGCCCGCCGCGCATCTGGCCGATCGTCAATTGCGCCTACTGGCCGCCGAGGGCGTACCGGTCCGCGACGGCCGAGTCGACCTGCGCGCCGCGCGTTTTCCGCTGCCGTAAACGGCCACGCCGCCGTCGATCGGCGGTTAACGTTGAAGCATGTCCACCCGCCTGGCGTGTGTCGTCTTCGATGCCGACCGGCCCCGGTTCGTCGCGGATTTCTGGGCCGAGTTGCTCGGCTGGGCGGTGACGATCGATCGTTGCGACCAGGTCGATGTGGCGGCGCCCGATCCGGACGGCCACGATCTGGCCCTGACCTTCCGGCCCGAGGCGCGCGCCAAGGACTGTAAGAACCGGATGCATCTGGATCTGGCCAGTCGCTCGCTCGATCATCAGCGGGCGCAGGTGGACCGCGCACTGGCGCTGGGCGCCCGGCCCGTCGATATCGGCCAGGGCACGGTGCCGTGGGTGGTGCTCGCCGATCCGGAGGGCAACGAGTTCTGCGTGCTGGAGCCGCGCGAGGAGTACGTGGATACCGGAGCGGTCGCCGCCATCGTGATCGATACGCACGATCCGGCGCGGCTGGCCGAGTTCTGGTCCACCGCCTCCGGCTGGCCGATCGCCTACGGCGGCACGCGGGTGGCCGGGCTGCGCTCGGCGACGGGGCTCGGAGCATGGCTGGAGTTCGTCCAGACGCCGGATGTGCAGGGCGGCCGCAATCGACTGCGTCTGGACCTGGTGTCCTTTCCCGCCGACGATCCGGCCGCCGAGGTGGCTCGACTGCGCGCGGCGGGCGCAACCCAGGTCGATGCCGACGGCACGCCCGGGGTGGTCCTCGCCGATCCGGAGACGAACGAGTTCTGCCTGCACCGACCGGCGCCGGACTATTCGACGCTCTAGGCCTGCGACCACTGGAACCAGACCGCCCTCCCCGGATCTGTACAGCCGACGAATTAGCATGTCGGCCATGCCCTCTCTCGCGCCAGGCGCTGACCGGTGACCACCGCCGACGCGATCGTGCTCGCGGGCGGACGCGCCAGCCGCATGGGGGGCGTCGATAAGCCCGCCGTCATCATCGGTGGTCGATCCATGCTCGATGCGGCGTTGGCCGCGGTGGCGCCGTGTGCGCGGACCGTGGTGGTCGGACCGCATCGGCCCGAATTGGACGTGCGGATCGCGCAGGTGCGCGAGGTGCCGCCGGGTTCGGGTCCGGTCGCCGCGGTTGGAGCCGGATTGCGCGCGCTCGGCCCGACCGCCGCGCCACTGGTGGTGGTGCTCGCGGCGGATCTGCCGTTCCTGTCGCAGACGACGGTGACCGAGCTGATCCGGCGCGGCACCGAATCCGGGGCGGACGCGGTCTTCGCAGCCGATGAATCCGGTCGGCCGCAGTATCTGATCGGAGTGTGGCGACGGACGGCGCTGGCGCAGGCGCTGGCGCGGCTGGATTCGCTGATCAATCAGCCGATGAAGGCGCTGATACCGGCCGATACGATCACCGTCGCCATGCCCGGTATCGCCGATTGCGATACCGAGGAGCAGGTGCGAAGCGCCAGGATGGCCTGGGACGCCGGTACCGTCGGTGCGCCTCGTCCCGCACCGGCGGCCGCGGTTCCCACAACGCCGCTGCCACTCGACGAGGCACGGGATGTCCTGCGTACCAACATCTCTCGACTCACCGAGTACCGGGCCGAACTGGCTTCCGTGCGCGGTGCGACCCTCGCCGCGCCGCTGACGGCCGTCGGAGCACTGCCGCGCTTCGATGTCTCCGCCATGGACGGATACGCGGTCGCCGGTGACGGACCATGGCGTCTGCGGCGCGATATCGGGTTCGCGGGCGGCCGGCGGCCGGTCGGGCTGTTACCCGGTGAGGCGGTGCGGATCGCTACCGGTGCACATGTGCCGGACGGCACCACGCGGGTGCTCCGTGACGAATACGCGCGGATCGAAAACGATGAAATGCTTTACCAGCACGAGGATTCCCCGCTGCGCAACGATATTCGCCGTCGCGGCGAGGACCGGGCACCGGGCGATCTCGTCGCGCCCGAGGGCACACCGGTCACGGCCGGGCTGATCTCCGCCGCGGCCAGTGTGGAAGTGACCGAGGCGATGGTGCGTGGCCCGGTGCGGGCCCGGATCATCATGACCGGTGACGAGATCCGCAGCACCGGCCCGCTGCAGACCGGTCAGACCCGCGACTCGATCGGACCGATTCTGCCGGATGTGCTTTCCTGGTATGGAATTCGCGCGATCGACCGGGTACACCTGCGCGATACCCCGCGCGGCTTCGACGAGGTGCTCGGCGCGGCGGACGATTGCGATCTGCTGGTCATCGTCGGCGCGACCGGTGGCGGCGCGGCGGATCAACTGCGTGGGGCGATCGCGCGTGCCGAAGCTCGAATCCTGGTGCACCGATTGAAATTGCGCCCGGGCGGCTCCACTGTGGTCGCCGAATTATCGAGCGGTACAACCGTTCTCGGCCTACCAGGAAACCCATTCGCGGCCGTGGCGATACTTATGGCGCTGTCCCCCGCGGTCGTCGAGGGCCGAACCGGCAGCCATCCGCTGCGACCGCTGATCGGGCCACTGCGCAATGCGAGCGCGATCTCCGGACCCGCTACCCGCATCGTCCCGGCTCGGCTCGCCCCATACGGCGGTTGGCTCGGCGATCCGCAGATCCGTACCACCCATCTGGGCGGCCTCGTCGACCGTGACGGCCTGGTCATCGTCCCCGCCGAGGCCACCGACGACGACCTCGTCGAATTCCTCCCGCTCCCGGCGTAAATAATCGATGTTCTTCTTCCACTGATGATGTCCGCTCGCTATTGTGGGGTGGTTAGGCGAATCCAACATCACTTCGGAAAGGACCGAGTGGAGATGGCTGAAAAGTCGAAGAAGGCGCCTAAGAAAATGCCCAAGCAGATGGAACGGCAGCAGCAACAGCAGCGCCAGGACCAGGGCATGAACCGATCCGGATCGATGAGCGATCGCGACCGTGACGAGCAGCGGCGGGAGCCGAGCTCGGAACGGCGAGGCGCTGAGCAGCGCCGACCCGGACAGCACTGATCTGAAACGGGCCGCCGGTTCTCTACGTGAGCCGGCGGCCCGCTTGTGCGCAGCCCGGTTCGCTACGCCCCGTCTCCGGGTTCGCCAGCCGTTGGGAAACTATTCACGGCAATACATTCCAGCCGATCATTCATAAAAGCTTGACGCGCCCTTTCGAACGGGTCACACATGGTTCGAATTACACCGCCGATGGCCACGCCCGGCGAGTTATCTTTTGCCGCAGAAAATTCTGCGTGCGCATAGAAGCGAGTCGAACAGCGACTCCCGTGCACAAGCGATCATTTCGACTCGTCCGTTGCCGAACTGCTTCCAGGAGGTTGCGTGTGTGTAGTCGGCCCGGGGGGCGAATACCTCGGCGACGGGTCCGGTTTCGACGACGGCACCCTCACGTGGGACCACGACGCGGTCGGCGACCTGGTGGACCACCGCGCGGTCGTGGCTGATGCGCCAGGTGCCACAGCAGAGGATCGAGGCGGTCGAACGCGAGGCGGAGTTCGTCGCGGAATGAGCCGGTTGCACATGCGGTGCGGATTTCCGGCGGCACCGCCCGTCCGATACCGTTGACCAGGGACAACACCCCGCTCTGCCCGACCGAAGGATGCACCTGATGAACGACAGTTCCCTGATCTGGGACGACGGTGCGCTGGTCACCATCGACCAGCGCGAACTGCCGCACGAGGTGCGCGAGCTGCGGCTCAGCACGGTCGACCAGGTGATCGACGCCATCAAGACCCTGGCCATCCGCGGTGCGCCCGCGATCGGCATCGCCGGTGCGTTCGGCGTGGTCATCGCCACCGCCGCGCACACCACCGACGGTCTCATGGATGTGGCGGGGGCCGAGGCCGATGCCCAGCGGATCGCGGATGCCCGGCCCACCGCGGTCAATCTGGCCTGGGCGGTGCGGCGGGTGCTGACCAAGGTGCCGCTCGGCGCGGATGCGGTACTCGCCGAAACCCTGGCCATGCTGGCCGAGGACGGCCGGGTAAACCGGACCGCCGCGACCCATGCCGCCGATCTGGTGCAGCGGCTCTGCCCGGACCGGCCGCTGCGAGTGCTCACGCATTGCAATACCGGGCGGCTGGCGACCAGCGCCTTCGGCACCGCGATCGGGGCGATGCGGGTGCTGTCGGAGCGCGGCGCGATCGAGAATGTCCTGGTCGACGAGACCCGGCCGCTATTGCAGGGCGCCCGGCTGACGGCCTGGGAACTGGCCGAGGCGGGCATACCCCATCGGCTCACCATCGATTCCGCCGCCGCGTGGGCGATGGCGACCGGTCAGGTGGACTGTGTGCTGGTCGGCGCGGACCGGGTGACCGCCAATGGCGATGTCGCGAACAAGATCGGCACCTATGGCCTCGCCATCGCAGCCCACCACCACGGCATTCCGTTCATCGTGGTGGCGCCGGAGTCGACGCGTGATCCGAAGATGGCGACCGGTGCGGATATCGTCGTCGAACAGCGGGCCACCGCCGAGGTGACCGGATTCGGCGGTGTCACAACGGCTCCCGTCGATACCGAGGCTTTCAATCCGGCCTTCGATGTGACGCCCGCGGAGTTGGTGACGGCGGTGGTCACCGAACTGGGTGTCGTGTACGGCGCGAATGCCGAAGGTGCGGCCATCGCCGATATCGCACGCGAGATGTACGGACGCGGTTGGATGCCGGGCACGGCGGGCAATATCTCGGTGCGCACCGGCGCTACCGCGGTGATCACCGGCAGCGGTTTGTCCAAGGGCGAACTGACCGACGCGGATATGGTGACCGTCCGCATCGCCGACTCCGCGCCGACACCGGATCAGCGACGAAAGCCTTCGGCGGAGACCACAATTCACACGGCGGTGTACCGAACCACCAGTGCCACAGCCGTTGTCCACATCCATCCGCCCTACGCGACGGCCGCCGCGACCCGCTCCGGGTCCCCCGACGCATTGACCATCCTGCGGATCACCGACTACGAACTCATCAAAGGTCTGGTGGCCGAGCAGCCGGACGGCACCTATCCGGCCGTCCTCGAACTACCGGTCTTCCCGAACTGGCCCGACGTCGCGCGCATCGGCGCGGATATCGAGGCCTATCTGCTCGAAAATCCTACCGCCGCACCGGTATTGGCCATCGCGGGACACGGGATCACGACATGGGGAGACAATCTTTCCCAGGCACGCGACCGCGCCGAATGCCTCGAAGCCCTGTGTGAGCTGGTGTCCCGCACCGGCCGTCGGCAGGCCTTCACCGCTAGCGATTGCTTGCAGGTCGCTCGAAACGATCAGCGCGCAATCCGAACGAGATCCTCGAGATTGGACTGACATCATGACGCTGTTGCAGGTTATGGCCGCCGACGATGCCGACAAGGTACTGCTGCGCACCACCGACGATGCGGTGATCGGCGCCGAATTGGCAGCCCGCGGTATAACTTTCGACCGCTGGCCGGTGCTGGACAGCGCCACCGAGACCGCCTCGGACGAACTGCTCGCCGAATACGACGACCGCGTGGCCGAACTCAATGCCTCCGGGCGCTACAAGCATATCGATATCGCCCGCATCCACCCCGACGACACGAATCCGGAGTGGCCGCGGATCGCCGAGGGCGCGCGCGAGAAGTTCCTGAACGAGCATCGGCACGCCGAGGACGAGGTGCGGTTCTTCGCGGCCGGCCGCGGCTGCTTCTACCTGCATCTGGGTGACGAGGTCGTGGCGGCGGTATGCGAAGGCGGGGACCTGCTTTCGGTCCCCGCGGGGACCCTGCACTGGTTCGATATGGGCACCCGCCCCGACTTCATCGCCATCCGCTTCTTCGAAGAGGCAGACGGGTGGGTCGGCGATTTCACCGGTGACCCCATCAGTGCGGGTTTCCCGACCCTCGATCAGCTGCTGACGGCCCCGTGATCGCCACCGTAGTAATCGATATCGAGGGCACGACCAGCCCGACAAGTTCGGTACGCGAGGATCTCTACGGCTACACCCGCGCCCGCCTGCCCGAATGGCTGGCCGAAAACCGCACGGCCGCGGCCGCTCCCATTATCGTGGCCACCCGCGAACTCGCCGACCGCCCCGATGCCGACACCGACGAGATCGCCGCGATCCTGCGCGACTGGCTCGGCTCCGATGTGAAGGCCGAACCGCTCAAGGCGGCACAGGGCATCATCTGCGCCGAGGGCTTCCGCAACGGCGCACTACACGGGGAGTTCTTCCCGGACGTCGCGCCCGCCCTCGCCGCCTGGCACGCCGCCGGTCTGCGGCTCTATGTCTATTCCTCGGGATCGGTACGCAACCAACAGGATTGGTTCACCTTCGCCCGCGGCGGCGAGCTGACCGCACTGATCAGCGGCTACTTCGACCTGTCCAGCGCGGGCCCGAAACGCGAACCCGCCTCCTATGAAAAGATCGCGAGCGCCATCGGCACCCCCGCCGATCGCATCCTGTTCTTGTCCGACCATCCCGACGAACTCGATGCCGCCGTCACCGCGGGCTGGTCGGTGACCGGTGTCCACCGTCCTGGTGAACCGAATCCCCCACGTCCCCCGCATCACTGGATCTCCTCGTTCGCGGAACTGAGCCTGCCCTGAGCCACCGCGCGAGCATCAGGCACCGGAGATGCCGATCGACGGGCGGACCGCGCCAAGGCGGCCGGGCTCAACGGTCGCGAAGATGCGCCGCGCGTGTACCGCCGCCGGATTGATGGACCAGGGGGCCAGGGCGGTGGTGAACATGAGTTCACACCAGGACAGCGCGGGCACATCACCCGCGGCCAGGGTTGCGATAAGCGACATTTCGCTGTCCCGGCCCGACCAAGCGGCGAGTAGCCAGGCGGCGTCGAGGCGGCCGAGGAATTCCTCGGCGTCCTCGGGTGCGCCGTGCGGGGTGTCAACGGCCAAATGGACCACAGCGGCGATAGCGTGGCGCATTTTGGCATCCAATCCGACGGCGTCGTGCAGCAGCAGCGCTTCCAGTGCGGAACGCAACTCGACGCCGGGATCGACGGCCGTTTGGGCGGTGCCACGAGCATTGTGGATCATGAAATGCCTCCCGTTTTCGATTTTCCGATGACCGGATCAAATACGTTCGGTGTGGCGCTGTCCCGACAATTGTGACATCCGTAGCACCCCAGGAGGTAACTACACCGGTCGGTGGCTGGCACATAGGCTCCGGATGCCGAGGAAGAATTGAATTCTACCCGGATGGTTGCCCGAATCCACGCGGAACAGTTGGGCATCGAGTCGATAACACGCCCCGGAGCCGAGATCGCGCACATGCATGGGTCGATCCCGGCCGTAGGTGGTACCGCCCGCCGCCCACATTCTTCGAAATTCCGGATACGCGCCGAGTTCGTCGAGGAATTCGGTGGACCAGGCGGTATCGCCGGACTGACCGATCAGTCCGCGCAGCCAGTCGACGGTGAGCGCGGCCTCGCGCTCCCATTCGACCATGACCTGCTTGGACAGCTCGTTGCCGAAGAACCAGCGCAGCACATTCACGTCGTCGACCAGACCGGGAAATGCGGCGGCGTAGGAGTCATTACAGGACAGGACATTCCACCGGGTATCGACATAGCCCGCCGCATTCGGCTCGTGCAGGCGCAGTCCGTCACGCATATCCGTGCCGATCTCATCGCGCAGTTCGAGCACCGAGGGAAATCTGTCCACACCCAGTCCGGCCAGATCGAAAAACAGTCGGCGTTCGGCATCGGTGAGCGGCGCGATCCGATCCAGATATCCGAAGAGCGCATTCACCACCGTTCTGGTGGGATGTTCCCGATCGCCGCCCTCGAGGTGGGTGATATAGCTGGCGCTCACACCCGCGGCGAATGCCAGTTTTTCGCGCGAAATACGTCGATCGTCGCGCAGTCTGCGCAACTCACCCCCGAACGTGGGCGGGCGCACCGGAGCCCCGTCACGGCCATCGGTCGACCTGCTTGGCACAGCAATCCACTCCTATGAAGCTGTAGGTGTATCGAAAAGTCGGGTAGTTCTGCACAAGGCGAGCCGATCCGATATTAAACGAAGGGTTTGCTCTAATTTCCGACCAACGCCCGCGTGTCGGGGCCGCCACGCGGACATCTGGTCCGCGTGCGAATGTACTTGAGCAGCAATAATATTCATGCCGAGCGGCCGGTAGCACACCTCGCCGCGGCGACCGCCTTCCCGGGGCGGCAGGTCCGGATCGCCGGACGCTTCGCCGCGTTCACCCCCGTAACGAGTTCACGGCGGGTCGAAACGACAACGCATCGAATGCCCCGCGCACCCCGGCGCCGCGGCCGGATCCGCCAGCACCTCAACTGTCGGCAAACCGATAGCGAATGGATCGACGACACGCAGAACGGCTCCACACGGGGCGGTTCGACCACCGCGCGTGGGTGCGGAATCGACCTTCCGACCCCTCGCCGGACGTGTTAACAAATGTAAACCGCCTGAGAACCGGCGGTTTCCAAAGCATCACCGGCTAGCCCCCGAAACATCATCCGCGAGCCGTATTTCGGCCGGTCAGAGCGGATCCGCCCTGGTCACATCGATGTCTTCGGCATTTCGCGGCAATCGCGCGGTGACCGCCACGTTGCGTCGACCTCACAGCTCACGATCGCGGCGTGCGGGCTGTGAGAGATTCGTTTGGACGTGCGTCGCGGCCTCCTTACAGTCGGTGCAACAGCCCGGTTTCACAGCTCGAAGGGGGCGTCGTGGTTAATTCGCGCACTCAGGCTTCCGCGTCCTCCGATTCGGCCGATCGGCAATCTACCGACGCAAGTGACGCACTGCTGCGTCTCGGCAAATATTTCCACCGAGGCGAGGTCTCGGCGGATCAGCGCAGCCTGCATCAGGTGGGCGGGCGCAGTGCCGACGAGTTCTATCGGGATCGCTGGTCGCACGACAAGGTCGTGCGCTCCACGCACGGGGTCAACTGCACCGGGTCCTGCTCCTGGAAGATCTACGTCAAGGACGGCGTGATCACCTGGGAATCGCAGCAGACGGACTACCCGTCGGTCGGCGCGGACAAGCCCGAATACGAACCGCGTGGCTGCCCGCGCGGCGCGTCCTTCTCCTGGTACACCTATTCCCCCGCGCGCGTGCGCTATCCGTATGTGCGCGGTGTCCTGCTCGAGCTGTATCGCGAGGCGAAGGAGCGGCTCAAGGATCCGGTGCTGGCCTGGGAATCCATTGTGGAGGATCCGGAAAAGGCCAAGCGCTACAAGTCTTCTCGCGGCAAGGGCGGATTCGTCCGCGCGGAATGGTGGGAGGCCGCCGAAATCGCCGCCGCCGCACACGTGCACACGATCAAGAAGTACGGGCCCGACCGGGTGGCCGGGTTCTCCCCCATTCCGGCCATGTCGATGGTCAGCCATGCCGTGGGCGCACGGTTCATTTCGATGCTCGGCGGCTCGATGCTGTCGTTCTACGACTGGTACGCCGACCTGCCGGTTGCCTCCCCGCAGGTGTTCGGCGATCAGACCGATGTGCCGGAATCGGCCGACTGGTTCGATGCGGGTTACCTCATCATGTGGGGTTCGAATGTCCCGGTGACCCGGACCCCGGACGCGCACTACATGACCGAGGCGCGCTACCGCGGTCAGAAGGTCGTCGTGGTCTCACCCGACTACGCGGACAACACCAAGTTCGCCGATGAATGGGTGCCCGCGCGACCGGGAACCGATGCGGCCCTTGCCATGTCGATGGGCCATGTAATCCTCAGGGAATTCTTCGTCGAGCGCAGCACGCCGCGATTCCTCGACTACGTCAAGCGCTACACCGACCTGCCGTTCCTGGTGTGCCTCGACGATCCGGAGGGCTGGGACGCCGATGGCGACTACCACCACGACGGTGCGCTGCCCGGCAAATTCCTCACCGCCGCCGATCTCGGCCACACCGACGAGACCGCCGAACACAAGATGGTGCTGCTCGATGCCGAGGGCAATCCGGTGGTGCCCAACGGTTCGCTCGGACATCGCTTCACCGCGGGTGATGCGGGCAAGTGGAATCTGGATCTCGAGGGCGTCGATCCGCTGCTGACCCTGCACGACCGCGCCGACCAGCACCCGGTCGCGGTGCAGCTGCCGCGTTTCGATACCGATACCGCGGGCGTGCTGGTGCGCGGCGTGCCGACGATCACCGTCGCGGGCAAGCGGGTCACCACGGTGTTCGACCTGCTGCTGGCGCAGTACGGCGTGCGCCGTGACGGGCTGCCCGGCATGTGGCCGACCGGCTACGACGATGCCGCGCAGCCCTACACCCCGGCCTGGCAGGAAGCCATTACCGGCGTACCCGCCGCACAGGCGCAGCGTATCGCCCGCGAATTCGCCGATAACGCCGATAAATCCGGCGGCCGCTCGATGATCCTCATGGGTGCGGGCACCAACCACTGGTTCCACTCCGACCAGATCTACCGTTCCTTCTTCACGCTGACTCTGCTCACCGGATGTCAGGGCGTGAACGGCGGCGGCTGGGCGCATTACGTCGGCCAGGAGAAGTGCCGTCCGGTAACCGGTTGGTCCACCCTGGCTTTCGGCCTGGACTGGCAGCGACCGCCGCGTCAGATGCAGGGCACGGTGTTCTGGTACCTCAGCAATGACCAGTGGCGCTACGACCCGTTCACCGCCCAGTCCTTCGCTTCCCCGCTGGGCACCGGGAAATTCGCGGGCCGCACCGCCGCGGACAATATCGCGCTGGCCAGTCGTCTCGGCTGGATGCCGAGTTACCCGACGTTCGACCGCAATCCGCTGGATCTGGTGGACGAGGCCGAGGCCGCCGGCAAGACCGCGCCCGAACACGTAGTGGACGGGCTGAAATCCGGTGACCTGCGCTTCGCCTGCGAAGATCCCGATGCGCCGGAGAACTTTCCGCGCTGCCTGACCGTGTGGCGGGCGAATCTGCTCGGCTCCTCCGGTAAGGGCAACGAGTACTTCCACAAGCACCTGCTCGGCGCGGATTCCAATCTGCAGACCACCGATGCCGAGGGGGTGCGGCCGCAGGAGTTGGTCTGGCGTGCGGAGGCACCGAGCGGGAAGCTGGATCTGCTGCTCTCGCTGGACTTCCGGATGACCAGCACGACGCTGTTCTCCGATATCGTGCTGCCCGCCGCCACCTGGTACGAGAAGCACGATCTGTCCTCTACCGATATGCACCCGTTCGTGCACGCCTTCTCCCCCGCCATCTCCCCGCCGTGGGAGGCCAAGACGGACTTCGAGGCATTCCACCGGATCGCGCGTGGATTCTCCTGGATGGCCGAGAAGCATCTGGGCAAGCGCAAAGATATCGTCGCGGTACCGCTGCAGCACGATTCGCCGGATGCGCTGGCGCAGGCCGGTGGGCGCGTACTGGACTGGAAAGCCGGTGAGTGCGAACCGATTCCGGGTAAGACCATGCCGAAGCTGGTCGTGGTCGAGCGGGACTACCCGAAGCTCGCGGAGAAGATGGCCGCGCTCGGACCGCTGATCGATACTCTCGGCGTCACCACCAAGGGCGTCACCACGCATCCGGACGAAGAGGTGGCCTACCTCGCCGGCGTGAACGGCACCGTGGTTTCCGGTGTGGCCCAGGGACGTCCGTCGCTGGCCAAGGACACCCACGCGGCCGAGGCGATCCTCGCCCTGTCCGGCACCACCAACGGCAGGCTCGCGGTCGAGGGCTTCCATGCACTGGAGCGGCGTACCGGCACCGAGCTGGCCGATCTCGCCGCCGAGCACGAGGGCAAGCGAATCACCTTCGCCGATACCCAATCCCGACCGGTGCCGGTGATCACTTCGCCGGAGTGGTCGGGCAGCGAGACCGGCGGACGGCGGTATTCGCCGTTCACCATCAATACCGAACGACTCAAGCCATGGCACACCCTGACCGGGCGCCAGCACTTCTACCTCGATCACGACTGGATGGCCGAACTCGGCGAGCAGCTGCCGGTATTCCGGCCGCCGCTCGATATGAGCGCGCTGTTCAGCGAGCCAGGGGTGGGGTCCGTCGGTGACAACGGCGTCACCGTTCGGTACCTGACCCCGCATTCCAAGTGGTCCATCCACTCGGCCTACCAGGACAACCTGCACATGCTGACGCTCTCGCGCGGCGGGCAGTCGATCTGGATGTCGGATCGGGACGCCGCGAAAATCGGTGTGTCGGACAATGATTGGATCGAGGCGGTGAACCGCAACGGTGTGGTTGTCGCGCGAGCCATCGTCAGCCACCGGATGCCAGAGGGCACGGTGTTCATGTACCACGCCCAGGACCGGGCGGTGGATGTGCCGCGCATCGAGGGAGCGCCGGGCGGATTCGATTGGAGCGCACCGGATAAGCAGCCCGGCAAGGGTAAGCGCGGCGGCATTCACAACGCGCTGACCCGCATCATGATCAAGCCATCGCATCTCATCGGCGGTTATGCGCAGCAGTCCTTCGCGCTGAATTACCACGGCCCCACCGGAAATCAGCGCGACGAGGTCACGACCATTCGCCGTCGCTCGCAGGAAGTGGAGTACTGACATGACCCGACGAGGTCACGACGCTCCGCTCGATGGTCGCTCGCAGGAAGTGGAGTACTGACATGCGTGTTATGGCACAGATGGCCATGGTGATGAACCTGGACAAGTGCATCGGGTGTCACACCTGCAGCGTCACCTGCAAGCAGGCGTGGACAAACCGCGGCGGCACCGAGTACATGTGGTTCAACAATGTGGAAACCCGTCCTGGACAGGGTTATCCGCGCCAGTACCAGGACCAGGAGAAGTGGAAGGGTGGCTGGACGCTCAATAAGCGCGGCAAGCTGACCCTCAAATCCGGTTCGCGCCTGAAGCGGCTGCTCAATATCTTCGCCAATCCGGATCTGCCCACGGTTTCGGACTATTACGAGCCGTGGAGCTACGACTACGACAATCTGCTGTCCGCGCCCGCCATGGACACCAGTCCGGTGGCGCGGCCGAAATCGCTGATCACCGGCCAGGATACGAAGATCACCTGGGGCGCCAACTGGGATGACGACCTGGGCTCCGGGCCGGAGCAGGTGGGCAAGGACCCGCTGCTGGCCAAGCTGTCGGATCAGGTGAAGCTGGAGTTCGAACAGACCTTCATGTTCTACCTGCCGCGGATCTGCGAGCACTGCCTCAATCCGTCGTGTGTGGCCTCGTGCCCGTCGGGTGCGATCTACAAGCGGTCCGAGGACGGCATTGTGCTCGTCGACCAGGACAAATGCCGTGGCTGGCGACAGTGCGTAAGCGGTTGCCCGTACAAGAAGATCTACTTCAACCACAAGACGGGCAAGGCGGAGAAGTGCACGTTCTGCTACCCACGCGTGGAAGTCGGTATTCCGACAGTCTGTTCGGAGACCTGCGTCGGGCGGCTGCGCTACATCGGCGTCATGCTGTACGACGCGGATGCAGTGGCGGCGGCGGCCTCGGTCACCGAAACCAAGGATCTGTACCCTTCACAGCTCGGAGTATTCCTCAATCCGCATGATCCGCGGGTGATCGCGGAGGCCGAGCGGGCCGGGATCTCGCCGGAGTGGATCGAGGCCGCGCAGAATTCGCCGGTCTACAAATTGATCGTCGATTACCAGATCGCGTTGCCGCTGCATCCGGAATACCGCACCATGCCGATGGTTTGGTACGTGCCGCCGCTGTCGCCGGTGGTGGATGTCCTCGCCGAGACCGGACACGATGCCGAGGACGCGTCGAATCTGTTCGGCGCCATCGACGCACTGCGCATTCCGGTCGAGTACCTGGCCGAGCTTTTCACCGCCGGTGAGATCGGGCCGGTGCGGGCGTCGCTGCAGCGGCTGGCGGCCATGCGGTCGTTCATGCGCTCGGTGAATCTCGGTATGGAGCCGGATCCGTCGATCGCACCGTCGGTGCGGTTGGAGCCGGAGGAGATCGAGGCGATGTACCGGCTGCTGGCGATCGCGAAATACGAACACCGGTATGTGATTCCGCACGGCGCGACTACGCAGGCGCACGAACTGGATTCGCTGGCGACCGGATGCAGCTTGGATACCGACGGCGGACCGGGTATGACGGCATTCGACACGATGGTGGAGAAGTTCCATCTGACCGATACCAATGGCGCCGCGCCGGAGGAGAAGTCGAATCGGATCAATTTGCTGAACTGGGATGGGCGCAACACCGACGGACTGCTGCCGACCGCGCGCAATGGCAATGGGGCCGATGGGCACGGTTCGAACGGGACCAACGGTTCGGTGAAAAACGGTGCGGCCGCGAATGGCTCGACCAACGGTTCCGTCGCGCCGACGCCGACCGGAGCGACCAAATGAATCCGCTGACGCCCGGAGGCGCATGATGGCACTGCTGAAGGTGCGCCGTAGGCCCGAGCCCGTCGCTCAGTTGTCCGAGCGCGATTGCCGCCTGGTGTGGCGGATCGCCGCGCTGCTGCTCGACTATCCGAGCGAGCAGATGTTGGCGACCGTCGACCAGATCGATGATGCCGCAACGCAATTGCCGGACGTGGTCGGCGCGCCGCTGCTGGAATTCATCCACCATCTGCGCGCCACCCCGCCGATCACGCTGGCACAGCAGTACGTCGAAACCTTCGATATGCGCCGCCGTTCCAGCATGCACCTGACGTTCTACGCCTACGGTGACACCCGCAAACGCGGTATGGCGCTGTTGCGGTTCAAGCACGCCTACCGGCACGCCGGTGTCGAACTCGGTGACGAGGAATTGCCCGACCACCTGCCGGTGCTGCTGGAATTCGCCGCGACCGTCGACCCGATCGGCGGTGAGCGTCTGCTCGGCGAACACGTTCCAGTGATCGAACTGCTGCGGCTTTCGCTGGTAGACAACGACTCCCCGTACGCCGGAGTGCTGGCGGCCATCGTCGCCACCTTGCCGCCGCTGACCACCGCCGACCGGCGACGCATAGCCGAACTCGCCGCCCAGGGACCGCCCGAGGAAGAGGTCGGTCTCGACCCCTTCGCCATGGACCCATCGCTATTCGACGGATCGGAAGCCCGCCGATGACCACCGCCTTCTGGACGACGCTGCCCTATGTGGCCTTCACCTCGTTCGTGCTCGGCCACCTGTGGCGCTATCGCAACGACCAATTCGGTTGGACCACACGGTCTTCCCAGATCTACGAGAGCCGCCTGCTGCGGCTGGGCAGCCCGCTGTTCCACTTCGGCATGCTCGGAGTCATCGGCGGGCACGTGCTCGGCGTGCTGATCCCGGAGTCCTGGACCGACGCCGTCGGCATCTCCGAGCACACCTACCACGTGGTCGCGGTCGCGGCGGGTTCGGTCGCCGGACTCGCGGTGATCCTCGGCGTCGGCATCCTGCTCTACCGCCGCATCACCGTCCCCGCCGTCCGCAAGGCCACCACGCGCAATGACCAGCTCATGTATGTGCTGCTGGCCGCCGCGCTGATCACCGGTCTGCTCAATACCTGGGGCAGCAATCTGCTGTGGGGCACCTACAACTATCGCGAGACCGTATCGCCGTGGTTCCGTAGCCTTTTCACGGTCCATCCCGAGCCCGAACTCATGGTCGGCACTCCGTGGACCTTCCAGTTGCACGGTCTCGTCGTGCTGACACTCATCGCCATCTGGCCCTACACCCGGCTGGTCCACATGTTCAGTGCGCCTGTCGGCTACCTGACCCGGCCGTACATCGTGTACCGCGCAAAGGAATCCAACGCCGCGGACAAGCGTCGCTACGCGCGCGCCTGGGATGCTCCCGTCACGCCCGAAACCTGGCGCTGACCCCCGAGTTCGGGTCCTCTCACCCGATGCCCCGCAGCCCCGTCCGCCCTGATCAGGAGGGCGGGGCTGTGTGCTTTCCCGGCAAACACGCTTGTCGAATCCCGAAGACACGCCCACGGCCGTGATAAACATTCGACCCATGTACCGGCTCGTGCCCACACCTCGCTGGCGCTCGGCTCCGGCACGCCCGATGGGCGCTGTGCCGATGGTTCGCTCGCTGCGCTCCCTCACGCGCTGCCTGGTTTTCCTCCTCGCGGTCTACGCCGCGACCATTCCCGTAACCGCCGGAGCCGATCCCGGCTCCCAGATCCTCGATGTCCGGCCGCTCGGCGGGCGACAGTTCGAGGTCGTGGTCCATTCGGCGGCGATGAATCGGCCCATCACACTGTGGATGTCGCATCCCGGTACAGGTGCGCCCGCGCTCTATCTGCTCAATGCGATCGACGGCGGCGAGGACGGCGGTCCGTGGACGCGCCGTACGGATGTCGCGGATTTCTTCGCGGACAAGAACGTCAATGTGATCGTGCCGATGAGTGGGCGCGCGAGTTACTACACCGATTGGCTCGACGACGATCCGGTCCTGGGCCGCAACAAGTGGACGACGTTTCTGACCAAGGAGCTGCCGCCGCTGCTGGAAACGCGTTTCGGTATGACGGGGCGCAATGCCGTTGCGGGCCTGTCGATGTCGGCGACCTCGGCACTGAATCTGGCCATCGGCGCACCCGGCCGCTATCAGGCTGTGGGTGCCTACAGTGGCTGCCCGCGCACCAGTGACCCCGCCGCCATCGCCTATCTGCATTCCCAGCTCGCGGTCTTCGGCGCGAATGCGGGCAACATGTGGGGCGCCCCGGACAATCCGGCCTGGGCCGAGCACGATCCGATGCTGCACGTGGACCGACTGCGTGGCTTGGCGCTCTACGTCTCGTCGGGCAATGGCGCTCCGGGAGTGCACGAAACCCTCGGCGATGTCGGCATCGATGGCAATCCGGTCCGGCTGCTCGACCGCATGCTGGTCGGCGGTGTCATGGAGACCGTCATCGATGGCTGCACCGGCCCCTTCGTGGACCGGCTGGCCGAGGCAGGCATACCCGCCACCGTGAATCTCCGTCCGGCGGGTACGCATGCCTGGTCGTACTGGCAGGACGACCTCCACCAGTCCTGGCCGCTGTTCGCCGCCGCGCTGGGCGCATAGCCGACACTTGTCGGTGCCCTGGTCGACAATGCGGTATGGCCTATGACAAAGTGCTCGCCGATCGAATCCGGGAGCTCATCGACCCGACACCCGAGGTGAGCGAAAAGAAGATGTTCGGCGGTCTCGCCTTCCTGATCAACGGCAATATGGCGGTGGCAGCGAGCCGGACGGGCGGTCTACTCGTCCGCGTCGACCCGCAGGAGAGCACCACCCTGCTCGCCCGCGAATACGTCGGCACAATGGTGATGGGCGGTCGCGAAATGAACAACTGGCTGCGGGTCGACGGCGCGGCCGTCGCCGATGACGAAGCGCTCGATGAATGGGTCGACCGCGGCGTCAGCTATGCGCGTTCGCTGCCGCCGAAGGAGAAATAGCGGTTCAGTGGACCAGGCGGCGGAAGGTGAGTTTGTCGAATTCCCGACCGTATTCGTCCACCGCGACCACATCCATTTCGCTGGCGAAAATGCCGGGGCGGACGTCGACGCGCAGGAACGAGTAGTTGCGGAACCGCACTCGCGACCAGGAAGCCGCTTCGTCTTGTTTGCCGCCGGACGCGGTCCACACATAGCTGTTCGGGACTGTCGTGTCCGGTAATTCGTGGCCGCGGAACGTTTCCTGCGAACCGGGCTGAAAGTCGTAGCGCGGTCGGCCACCACCGCCGACGGTGTAGTAGACCGTGCCGTCCGTATCCGGGTAGACGATCGAATTGTCCGCGGCGATCCTGGTCGCGGCGCCGGCGCGGATCGGGTCCGTGCGTTCGTAGACGTGATTGTGGCCCTGCAGCACCAGATCCACCTGATACCGGTCGAACAATCCGGCCCACGCATCGCGCACGCCGCCGTCGCTGGCATGGGCATCGGTGGTCGAGTACGCGCAATGGTGGAAGAAGCACACCAGGAAGTCGATGTTCGGGTCCGCGCGGTAGGCGGCGAGAGTGCGCTCCACCCAACTCGTCTGCGCCCCACCGGAATACCCGGTATTGGCCTTGATCTCATAGCTGACGTCATTAGCGTCGAGCGAGAGCACCGCGACATTGCCGTAGGTGAACGAGTACGCCGACGGGCAGCCCGCGGGGCCGTTGCCGGGGAAGTCCAGCCGCGCCAGATGTCCGCCGTAGCCGTGCTGGCCGTAGGTCGCTTCCATATCGTGGTTGCCGGTGGCGAACATCCACGGTGCCTCGGCGGCACTGCGTTCGATGGCCCCGAAGTAGACATCCCAGACGTAGGGGTTGTACTTGTCGAAACCGGATTCGAGCTTCGCGCCGTTGGCGACGAATTCGTTCGGCTTGCCCCCGCCGGACGGGTCGGCATAGGCGATATCACCGGCGAGAATATGGAAATCCGGTTTGGCGGCGGCGATTTGGCGCAGCACATTGCTCGCGTGCGGTGCGTTCGGATCGTTATCGGCCTTGTAGTACTTGTCGTCGTAGTCGCCGGACACGGTGCCCTGCGGCAGCGCCGGCGTCTCGTCGGTGCCCTGATCGCCCATCATGGTGAACCGGAACGGCAGGATCGCGCTACGCGCACTCGGCATCGCGGGTGCCGCGGCACGGATATCGCCGGTGAAGCCGTCGGAGGTGCGCCAGCGATAGAAGTGCGGCACGCGTCCGGGTAGGCCGTCGACGGGGGCGTGCACGTAGAACTGTTCGGCCGCGAGGACACCGCCATCTGCGGAAGGAACCTGGGTCAGCAGATTGCGCACCTCGGCCTCGATGGTGCCGCCGAGCGCCGGCGTCGGGCCGTGGTCCAGGAAGACCTTGGTACCGGCCGGCGGCCGGGAGAGCTGACCGGCGAACCGGAGCTGACTCGTCGCATCCGCTCCATATCCGACACGTCGACCGCCGACCGCGAGCTGCGCGTCCTCGGCGTAGGCGCGCCTGCCGAACGGCGAGGTGCCGACGGCCGCGACCGCGGCGGCCGCCGCGGTACCGCGCAATACATTGCGGCGCGAGACCGCGTGCCGGCGTAGGTAGTTCCGATGCCACTCATGCTGCTCGTCCATGGTCATATGGGCGGCGTTGGCAGCGGGAATTCCGGTATCCGGAAGATCGCCAGCGGGGTTCATCGGATTCGACGGCACGGCACCGATGCTCTACGGCCCCAGCGCATCACGCAACTCGACACCGCTTCCCACGCACGAACAATTCATGAACTCTCGGGCCCTCACGAAACTTGGCTACGCAATTCGCCCAAAAGGAACGAATGCCCCAGAGACAGTGGTGATCTCACTCTTTTTCGACGGCGTTTTCGGGACTAGGCTGCGGCGATGACGTCATTTACGCGTGCGGCGGCCGTGGCGGTCGTCCTGGGCGGTTCCGTATTCGGCGCCGCGACCGCACATGCGACGCCCGGTACCGATATCACCGCGGTCACCCTCGCCCAGGCGCAGATCCCCGCGGGCCTGCTGCCGTTCGTCGCGGGCACCGACCTCGTCGTCCGCGAAATCACCATTGCGCCAGGAGGTTCCACCGGCTGGCACTATCACTACGGTCCGGTCTTCGGCTTCGTTCGCTCGGGCACGCTCACCCATCCTGGCCCCGACTGCGTGGCTCCGGTCTTCCACACCGGCGATTTCATCTACGAACCCGAGGGCGCCTGGAACGTGCACATCGGTCGCAATCTCGGCCCCGATCCGCTCGTCCTCGACGTCGTCTACGCGCCGCCCACCGGTAAGCCGCTCTTCGAAGACGCCGACGCCCCCGACTGCGCGTAGCCGGTTCGACATTCGCTGCCCCTGCCCGGCAGGCAGTCGCTCCCCGTCAACGCACGCTCATGCCGGTTTCGGGTGGCGACACATGGACCTGCACTTTGCTCGACACGTGCACATTGCCGATGGAGAATTCGAGGGTCTGCCTCTTTCACCGAATTGGTTTTCCGTAGGGAACTCGGGCGAAGCGCCGATCGTGCAGCGCTGACACGATCGTCGCCGCTCTGCTGCGACCTCTAGTACTCGACTCTCGAGCAAACTGTCTCATACCTGCCGGCCGGGCAATCGAGGAGGAAGGTTGATCATGTCGATCGAAGCCAACAAGGCCCTGATCCGCCGGTTCTATCACGAGATCGATGCGGGAAACATCGATGCCATGGATGAACTCGTAGCCGAGGAATACCTGGACCATTCGCCCCCTCCGTTCCCCGGCATCGGTCCGGGCCGGGAGGGGCTGAAGCATGCGTTCCGCATGTTCTGGGATGCCACCCCGGGGCGGCACGAAATCGAGGATCAGGTCGCCGAGGGCGACCGGGTCGTCACCCGAATCACCGCCTACGGTCGCCACACCGGGGACCTACCGGGGATTCCGGCGACCGGCCACGAGTTGAAGATGACCGGCACCACGATCCATCGGATCGAGGCCGGCAAGATCGCCGAGAAGTGGTCCGACAAGGACGTGCTCGGGCTGCTGCAGCAGTTGGCAGTGCTACCGCCCGTGGCAGGACCGTGATCCGATCGGTCGAGCCCGCAAACTCGACGCGCCAGCACAAGGTAGACTCGAACATAAGTTCGAATCGAGGGGTTCTGGATGCGGGCGTTACGTCGAGCCGAGATTGCCGGGTTGCTGGCCAGCGATATCGTCGCGCATCTGGCCACCATCGACGCGGCCGGATATCCACATGTCACGCCGATGTGGTTTCTGTGGGATCAGCAGGCTTTTCGGCTGACAAGCTGGGCCGGGCGGCCGCATTTACGGCGGATTCTGGCGAATCCGCGGGTCGGGTTGGTAATCGATCGGGAAGTGGTGGGCTCGCGGGACGGCGGACAGCGACCGAATCGGCAGGTGCGGGTGATCGGGGATGCCGAACTGACCATCGATGCGGATGGTGCGTGGACCCAGCGCATCTGGGAGAAGTACGGCAGCGGCCCGGTGCTGGGTGAGGTGGAGCGCTCGCGGGTACTGATCACGATCACTCCAGACCGCTTCATTGCCGTCGCGAGCGTCTGACGTGCACGAAAAATTTCTTCAGAAAATTCGCGGAGATACGTCGAAGACGTCGGGGCAGCTCCGACCGAAGGGTGACAGCAGGTCATAACCAACCCAAGGAGCCACCATGTCGGTCAACACTTTCCTCTGGTTCGACAACGACGCCGAGGAAGCCGCCACCCGTTACACCGCGCTGATCCCCAACTCTCGCATCGTGGATGTCAATCGCCACCCCGACGGCTCGGCGTTCATCGTCTCGATCGAACTCGACGGTCACCCGTACACGCTGATGAACGGTGGTCCCGGACATCCGTTCACGGATGCCGCGTCGATCCAGGTGATCGTGGATACCCAGGCCGAGGTCGATCGCCTGTGGGACGCGCTGATCGATGGCGGTGCGCCCGGGCCGTGCGGCTGGCTCACCGACCGCTACGGCTTGTCCTGGCAGGTCGTCCCCGCAACCCTGCTCACCCTCATGGACGGTGCGAACCCCACCAAGACCGCCGCCACCGCCGCGACGCTGCAGTCCATGTCCAAGCTCGATATCAAGGTTCTGCAGGACGCGTACGACAACGCCTGAGACCGGGCACCGTGTCTGATAGCCGGGCGCCCAACACACAGGGTGCCCGGCTACGGCAAGACACGCACAATAATTTGTACGACTACCGTGTGAGGTGCGAGCGATGACCAAAGCGCTACCCATATCGACCGTGCGCAAGAACCTGTTCGGACTGGTGCGGCAGGTCAACGACGACCACGACACGGTGACCGTCGTGTCCAAGAGCGGCGAAAATGCCGTACTCATGGCCGAAAGCGATTACAACTCGCTCATGGAAACGCTATACGTTCTGCGCACCCACGGCGGCGTGAAGTTGCTCCAGTCCGCCGAGGATGCCCGCGCGGGACGCACTGAGGCACACGCGCTCATCGACCCCGGCCAGGGCTGAGCCTATGGCCGACCGGAAACTCATTCGACGCGCTCCGGAATGCCGCCGCCGACCGCCGTCGTAAGGCCCGATCAGGATGCCGAAACCACCTCCGCGAAGACATCGTCGAGGTTGCTTGCGGTGACGCCGAAGGTCTCCCGGGTGGTGGTGTCGTCGACGGTGAACTCGCGATGCGACATGTGGTAGGTCTCGAACAATTCGGCCCAGAACGGGTCGGTGTGGCCGAGCAGGGCCAGTTCGCGGTCCGTCATCACCTCGAGCCGAGGCTTCGGCGCATCCACTGTTACGGCGAAGCGCTCGGCGGCCGCACGCAGGGTGCTGGTAACGGTCGGAGCGAGCCAGGCACGCCCCCAAGCGTTTTCGCTGCGCGCGACCGCCACTAGCGCGGCGGCCACGTCACCGATCGCGGTGTAGGAGTGCGGCAGATCCAGCTCCTGCGGTACCAGAGCAAGTTGGCCCGCAACAACTTTCGGCTGCACCAGCAGCGAGAACAGCGATACCGCACCGCGGCCGAGGAATTGGCCTGCCCTGACCTCGGTGACCCGCACCCGGCCCGCATCGTGCGCCGCCTTGGCATCGAGCCACATCTGCGCGCGCACCTGCCCCTTGGGTCCGGTGGCCGCCAGCGGTGTGTCGTCGGTGACCACACCGTCCACCGGGCCGTAGCCGTACAGATTGCCGAGCATCACGTAGTTCGCACCGGACTGCTCCGCGGCCGACAGTATCGCGCTGAACAATGGCGGTACCGCCTCCGGCCAGGTGTGATAGGCGGGCATCGCGGTATTGAATACGGTGTCCGCGTTCCTGACGAGATCGGTGAGCGCAGTCGCGTCCACGGCATCGGTGGCGATCAGCTCGACATCGGGATGCCGCGGGCCGGTCCCGCTGCGGCTGATCATCCGCACCTGGTCGCCGGATTCGGCCAATCGGACCGCGGTTGCCGAGGCGGTGGCGCCCCGGCCGATGATGACATGCGAAGGCATGCGACTTCCCTTCTGAGACAAGATGATTCACGCGAACGAGGCAATTTGCCGATCGCGTGCGGTCAACATTGCCCGGTGCGGGAGCGCTAGACTAGTGGCCGGTTAGCCATCTATCCCAAGGATCCAGCCATGAAGACCGTGGCCGTTGTCGCCGTCGCGCCGGTGAAGCCCTTCGAACTCGCCATGCCCGCAACCATGCTCGGCTCGGTGACGGTGGACGGTGAGCCGTGTTACCGGATGGTGGTGTGCACCGCCGAACCCGGCATTGTTCCCGGTGCGCTTGGCGGCTTCGATGTCGTGGTGCCGCGCGGACTGGATGCGCTCGACGAGGCGGATACCGTCATCGTGCCGAGCACCGGCAGTCGTGGGACCGCCGATGCGGCCACCATCGCGGCACTGCGCCGGGCCGTCGATCAAGGCAAGCGCGTCACCTCGATCTGCAGTGGCGCATTCGTATTGGCCCAGGCCGGGCTGTTATCCGGCCGCATCGCGACCACGCACTGGGGGCTGGCCGACGAACTCGCCGAGATGTTTCCCGAGGTGACCGTTCGCTCCGACGCACTGTTCATCGAGGACGGACCGGTGACCACCGCCGCAGGCGCCGCCGCCGGAATCGACCTGTGCCTGCACCTGATTCGCACCGACTACGGCGCGACGGTCGCCAATGCCGCGGCCCGCGCCGCTGTGGTGACACCGGTACGGCCCGGCGGCCAAGCCCAATTCGTCGACTCGCCACTGCCGCCGGAGAACGGCCGCACGCTCTCGGCCACCCGCACCTGGGCCCTGGAACGTCTCGACACTCCCCTATCCCTGGACGAGCTGGCCACCCACGCCCGCACCAGCGTGCGCACCCTCACCCGCCGCTTCCACGAGGAAACCGGCCTCAGCCCGCAGAAATGGCTACTGCACCAACGCATTCAGCGCGCCCGCGAACTCCTCGAATCCACCACCCTGCCGATGGACCAGGTAGCCCGCCACAGCGGCATCGGCTCAGCGGAATCCCTGCGTCAGCACATGATCCGCCATGTGGGCCTCCCCCCGAGCGCCTACCGCGCCTCCTTCACCCGCACTCCGTCATCGACAAGCTGATCCCGCACCAGCATCGGCGAGTGGCAGATCCGCGAATGTCGTTTGCCACCGTTCGGGGTTCTAGCGCAAACACCCGTGATCTGCTGTTCGACGCTGCCGCGCAACTCAACAGCGAACCGCGCGAACGGCTTCGGGACTGACGTGCGTCACTTACCGAGCGGCATGGACTTCCAGAGGGACAGCTTCTGATCGTCGTTTGAGGGGGTCTCGTACTGCTCGATTTCCACCGTGAACCGGTTGCGGTCGGAATCCATGCTGAATCCGGTGCAGATCACGCTGTACTGATCCGAGGGGTCGGTGAATATCAGCTTCATCGGTGCGGAGACGTCGGGGTGGATTTCGGTACGCAACTGTTCATGCGTTGACGGCGCGTGGATATGTTGGTCCGCGGCCTCGGGGGTGTCGAAATAGGCCAGGGTGAGGGAGAAATCGGTGTTCGCGCTGACGCAGTAGATGACTGCCTTCTCATGGCTGTCGCAAGTGGTGTCGTGCCAGCCGGGTTGTTTCGGCTTGCCGGGCACCAGTTTCGGAAAGGCGGCGGCGATGCGCTGCTCGTCACTGTTCCAACTGGGATATTTCGAGTCGTACAACGCCGCGCAAAACATCACCGCCACGGCCAGCACCGGCACCATCACAACCGATCCCAGTCCGATGAACAGAGCGCGGCGACCGCTGGCCTTGCGCGGGGGTGCGGTTGGGTACCGGGTGCCGGGGAACGCGGTGGACGGAATTGCTCCCGCCGGAACCGCCACTGCGGGAGGCGATCCGGGTGGAGTCTGCATCGAAGGCATGGCCGCGGCGGGGGTCTGCGCAACCATAGGTGACCCGGCGCCGATTGCCGTGGGCGGTGCGGTGAAATGCTGCGCCGCCTTGGCTTGCTGCGATGCGGTCGGATATCCCTGCGCCACAACGGTTTCCGCTGTGCGCGCAGTTTCCGCCGACGTCCGCCTCTGCAACGCATCCTGCACGGCCGCGGCGAATTCCACACAGCTGCCGAACCGCTGCTCGCGCTGCTTGGCCATGCCCCGGGCCAGCACCTGATCCAGCGCTGGCGGCAGGTCGGGGCGGAATCGGGTCAGCGGCGGTGCCGGCATGCTCAGGTGTCCGGCGATGACCTGCGCGGGATGTTCGGCATCGAAGGGCGTGCGGTGGGCCAGCAGCGTGAAAAGCGTGCAAGCCAACGAATATTGATCGGTGCGATGATCCACTTCGGAGCCGGCCAGCTGTTCCGGCGCGGCGAAAGCGAGGGTGGCCGTGAAGGTTCCGGTCGCGGTGAGCTGGGAGGTGGCGCCCAGTACCCGCGCGATCCCGAAATCGGTGAGCACCGGGCGTTCCTCGAGCCCGGTCACCGGGGCTGCGAGCAGAATGTTCGCCGGTTTGATGTCTCGGTGCAGCACTGCGCGCGAGTGCGCGTAGTCGAGCGCGGCGGCGCAGCCGGTGAGGATCCGCAGCACCCGCTCGATGCTCAGCTGATCCGGTGACAGTCGCGCGGCATCGGTCCCGTGGATGTACTGCATGGCGATCCACAGCTGTTCGTCGTGGATCCCGCGATCGTAGATCCCCACGATTCCCGGATGTTCCATGCGGGCAACAACGCTGGCTTCCTGCTCGAAGCGGCGGCGCATCTCCGGGTCGGCACAGACCTCCTGATTGAGCAGCTTGAGCGCGAGCTGGCGCGGCAGCCGCGGATGCCGGACCAGATACACCGAGCCCATGCCGCCGCGGCCCAAAACCCCCTCGATAGCGAAATCGGCGAAGGACGATCCGATATCCAGTTGAGCCACCAGCTCCCCTGTTTCCTACACGCAGCGCGTCGCGAGCATATCCGAACCCGGCCATGCCGGGCGCCGTCGCGGTCGGTGAATTGCCGGGCCGACGCGATTGATACCGCGTTCCTCAAAGGTATGTATCTTATTGCTGGTCTTGTTGTTTCGAGTTTCCGGTGTCGCCTGCCAGCTTGTGTGAGACCACCATGTTGCCGCGGACGCCGCCGGGATTCCCGCGACCGGTAAAGCGTGCGGGGTGGGGCCGGAGACGATGCTCGACATGTCGAGCAGTCATCTCACTCCCACGCGCTGGGCCGCCATCACACACCGGACCAGCCAGGTGATCGGCATGGGCGGGATAAGAAGCCGATTGGCGCGGGTCGTCGCCGTCACTGTTGCCGTGTCGGGGCTGGCCGCCGGCTGCGGTACGGATCTCGAGCAGTCGCCGCGTCCGGCGCAGATCGTGTTCGCTGGTGACCGGTACTCGATCTTCGCAATGTATCCCGACGGCACCGGGATCACCCGGATCGGGGACGGCGACTGTCCGAGCTTCGCCCGTGACGGCTCGCAAACCGTCGTCGGCGGGTACACGATCGCGGTCATGAATCCAGACGGCAGCAACGTCATGAAACTCACCCACGGTGGGTACACCCACCCGACGTTCTCTCCCGACGGCGCCAGGATTGCGTTCGTTCGTGGTCGTGCCGTCTACGCGATGAATGCCGATGGCGGCGAACCCAAGCAACTCGGTGTGATCCCCGATCCCGATCCGACTGGCCTCCCCAGCATCGTCATCCCCGGCACTAACGTCCCTGTTCCGACAGATCGCGTCGGGGACCCTGACAGCGAGGGCTCGACGGATCGTCCCGCATTCTCGCCGGACGGTTCGAAGATCCTGGTCGCCAGATCCGGAGCTGTTTGGGTGATGGCATCGGATAGAACCGAGACGAGGCAATTGCTGCCGGGCGATCCGAATGTCAATTCCGATCCGGTCTTCACCCCTGACGGAACCGGGATCGCCTTCGCCAGCAACCGCGCTCGGAATGGCCGGTCCGGGATCTACGTGATGGACGTCGATGGTCAGCACATCCGACTGCTCAACGACGACGGGGGCCCGTCGTTCTCACCGGACGGCACAAAGATCATCTATACCCGTGCCACCCGCGATCCGGAGTCCACACAAGGAGCCGAGTTCCGTGAGCTCTGGGTGATGAACAGCGACGACAGCGCCTCGCACCGTCTCACCGATCCGAAACAGTCTGTGCAGCAAGCTATTTGCGGCAGCTGGGGCAGAGGAACCGATTCGTGATCGGGCCACGGAATTTCTCTGGACAGTCGGAACTCGGTCCGCCCGGAATTCCCCGGCGCACCACAGTTCGCCAGCGCAGCGCCCGCCACGTTGCCGCGGAACGGACAGCGTAAGTCCAGAGCAAAGGAACGCCCCGCCTGAGCACTGGGTCAGGCGGGGCGCATGTCTCGAATTGGGTTAGGGGCGTTCGAATTCGCCGCCATTCACGCCAGCGGTGAATGCATCCCATTCGGATGGCGTGAAGACGAGCGCTGGGCCGGTTGGGTTCTTGGAGTCGCGGATACCGACCATGCCGCCATCGAGGAAAGCGACCTCCGCACACTGACCACTGGTCTCGCTGTAGCTGCTCTTGAACCACTCGGCCCCGGACAGATCAACATTCACGCCATGTACTCCTACCAGGTCAGCGGCGCGCGAACTCGCCATCGTTTACGCCAGCGGTGAAGGCCGACCATTCGCCAGAGGTGAATACAAGCGCCGGGCCGGTTGGATTCGTGGAGTCGCGAATACCAACCATGCCGCCACCAAGGAACGCAACCTCCACACATTCCTTGGACGCCGTGCTCCGGCTGCTCTTGAACCACTTGGCAGCGGATAGATCAGCGTTCACCCTCGATACTCCTTCGCCACCTGCCGGAGCAGGCTCCTGCTTGTGGTCTCATTCAGCGCAGCTTGCTGAATGGCCTCGTGCGCATCAGCATACCGGCGCAGGCTAGCGGATTTCTCCAGGTAGAGGTCACCGGTGAAGATTTCGGCATACACGACGGTGCGCACCCGCGCGCCGAACCTCAAGATGACGAATGATCCGACAGGATCGCCCAGCGGGATGCCCGCAGTGAAGGGAAGTACTTGGACGGTGATGTTGGGGCGGGTGCTCATGTCGGCGAGATGGCGTAACTGTGCAGCCATCACCTTGCTGCCACCAACGACGCGGCGAATCGCGCCCTCGTGGATGACAAGTTGGAAGGCCACCGGATTGACCTTGCGTGTGACGAGGACCTGCCGTCTCACCTTTAATTGCACCCGGCGTTCGATCTCTTCTGTCGCATCGAGCGGGTACGCGCTGCGCATAAGTGCGCGGGCATAGTCGGGAGTCTGCAACAGGCCGGGGATCAGATCGGGTTGGTATGTGGCAATCTCCTGAGCCGCAGTCTCCAGTCCAACGTAGATGTCGAAGTTAGCCGGGATCAGGTCATCGAACTCGCGCCACCAGTTCTTCGTATCCGCCTGCTGAGCAAGCCCTTTCATCGCCTCTGTCTTCACCCGATCGAAGCCGTACAGGCGACAAAGCGCTTCGATCTCCAGCGGCTGAAGCTTTTTCGTAATGCCCTTTTCGATCCGCAGCAGGGTCGGGGCCGAGCGGTTGATGTGCTCGGCCGCCTTGGCAAGGCTCATGCCCTGCTCCTCGCGCGCCTCTCGAAGGTACTGGCCGAGTTGACGCTTCGGCAACGACTGCGGTTCGTCCGTTTCATCCATGCCCATCTCCCCTTTTGTGACGTTTCAATTTGAAGCAGCGTCGCGAAATATCTGTAATCCGTGCAGGCCATTTGCAGGACTTCTCGCGAAATTTCAGATCGGTAGCTCCGAGCGGCCTGCTCGGTGGTCTTCTACATAGGCGCCGGACAGGGCGCCAGCTCCACTCGAGCAATCCGCTTCCACCCCGAAGACATCCAGGGATTGCCGAGGCGCAGACACACAACTATAGCCATCGAGGTACGGGAGAACCGGAGATGTCGAACCATGAGCTCCCCCAACGCGATCCGTTCATTGGGCCACCCATTGACTACGTCGGTGCGTCAGCCGATGTAGTCGAGTTGTTCGCCGAAGCGGTTCACGAGTGGGCAAACCAGCCCGCGCCCGCAGAGTCGTCCCGGTGCCGGGGTGTCGAGTCCCCCGGCATCGGACGTGCCAATAGTGAGGTCGCTTGATGCAGCGAGATATGTTGCGTACCAGTCGAACTCAGGATGGCGGTAAGGCTGCGGTGTGGCAGCTCATCCGTAGTTCGGCGCGTGTGCTGCGGGTGGAGTTTCCCCGCGAGTCGTTCATCGCGCATCGACTGCCGTCGCGCACACCACTTCCGGACGCGCAGCCCGGGACCATTCTGTTCGACGTAAATACGGATCTGGCCGACGCGCGCGAGTTGCTGCCCGCGCACGACGACCTTTGGGACGCAGTGCGCAATGACTACTGGACCGCGCTGCTGTGCGCGACGGATTTTCCGAACACGTTGGGCCACAACGCAGATGAATGAGATCGAGAGCCACCGAGAAGAAACCGACCCCACTGTAAAGGCACTGCTCACCGCCTTCCACGAAGGCACAATACGCAAGCTCGAACTGGCTCCCACCAATGGCGTCACGCTGTGCCAGCTCGCGGACGGTTCACTGTGTGCGGTAGGTGCGGACGGCTGGCTGATCGCGTATGACGATCTGGACCAAACCGACGTACTCGATGACGAGCAGACCAGCTCAGTGCCCTATGCGTCTGCGCTTGTCGAACATGTCGGGGGCTGTGAGCCTGACCTACACTGTGATGCGGCCCGTGGATGCCGAACGGAGGGGTGCAGGTGCGACAGCGAGCAGCAACGGTCATCGCGGTTTTGGCGGGGGTGGTTCTCTTGATCGGGGGCTGCGGGTCGACCACCAACGGCAAACCCATCGCGAGCACGACTGCTACTCCTGACATTACGGCCGCGACAGCGGCATTGTGGGATCCCTGCCAGATCCCACAGGATGTCTGGCGGAGGATGGGAGTCGACCCATCCACACTGACTTCTGATATCGGCGGCACGCAAGAACCCGGGTTCAAGCTGTGCGGCGGCCACGACACCAAGCCGGAACGGACGTTCGACGTCGACGTGTATTCAACTGTCCACACGATGGAGGACTACAAGAGGAAGGAAGCCGATACTGAGTTCGTACCCGTCAACGTCGCGGGGCGCGCCGGTGTCCGGTACCGGCCAGCAGCCGACAAGCGTGGTGACCAATGCGACCTGTTGTTCCCCGCCAGGCAGGGCGCGTTCTTGGTAACGGTATTGAAGCAGGAGGCAAGCAGTCCGGTGGCGCCGTGTGACCGCGCTATCGCCGTTGCCGAGATTGTGGTTCCATTATTGCCACAGTGACCGGGCGATATTGGGGGCCGCTATGTCCATGGACGCAGAAATCACTCGCTGGCGGCACCTCGCGGATGAAGCCCAGGCGGGTCGGCTGACTCTCGATCCATCGGTCGCAAACGACTGCTATGCAGCCTGCGAGAAGCAGATTCAGATCTATGAAGACGGCCGGGATTTGCTCAAACGAATGAGCACCGTCACTGGTCTGGGCAGATTCGAATGCTCGGACCAGCTGGCGAAGATGCTGGGCGAGAAAGCCGTTGGCGGTGACGGGGACGTCGATTCCGCGCTCGCCGAGCACATCGAGGTAGTGAAGCTGATCCGTGACACGATCAAGGTATCGGTTCAACGGATCACCGAGCAGGACCAACAGAACGCCCAGAGCATCGCTGGTATTCAGATCCAGTGACAATCTCCTGAACCAGCAAACGAGCACACTCCCTAGCGCCCCAACAGCTCGATCTGCTCCGGACACGTTTCGCCGACATCTGCTACACCCGGGCGGCCCGATGCTGACTGCCACGCATCTTTTCGCACGCCACGCACGAATTCGCAGGGCAAAACCTGCGCGGCGTGAGAATCGGTGCGCGGCAGCCAAATGTGGATCCCACCGCACCACACGCTAATTCTCGGCCTCGAGCCAACACGCCTGCGGCGTGCTAGCGAGTGCCGCGCCCAGACAGCTGACTGTCCGCCGAGCGTAGTGATAATGGTGGGTCAGACCCGGGCGGAAGGTGCTCACCCACATCCTCTCTGTGACGGTTGAATTCGGCGTGGGCGACCGCCATTCGACAGAGAGGCGGAACTCCCAGGTGAGGAACTAGCGCCCGCTTGTAAGGCGCGCACGGACCAACTCGCGTGCGGCGGTGCGATATCGGTCGGCGATCAGACGGACGACAGCCGGGTGAACGCCGATCGGCTCGGCAACACCATCGGCTCCAGCCTCGTGCAGGCGCTGCTGGAACAGGCCGTGGGCCAGCAGATACGAGGCGATGAAGACACGCTGTGCACCCGATTCGCGAAGTTCGGCAACGACTTCCGGCACGCGCGGGGCTCCGGTGGCGACGTAGCCGATGCGAACCGGAACACCGAGATGTTCCGCCAGCATGCCCGCCGCACGCCGAACATCTTGGCGCGCACGGGCATCCGATGAGCCGGCCGCCGCGAAAACCACCGCGTCACCCGGACGCCAGCCTGCGGCACGCAGTCGCATGGCCATGATGCGGGCCAATGCCGGGTCCGGTCCCATCGTGGGTGTGACCGCGACCTCGGGATGACCGCTCTCGGCGACCTCTCGCGGCACATCTTGATAGACGTGGTATCCGGAGGCGAGGAAGGCCGGAACAACCACGGCGGGAACGGATTCGCCTTGGGCATCGGTCAGATCACGCAGCACCTCGGACGGCGATGGACCGAGCACGTCCACGAAAGCGGTACGCACCCAGGGCTTCTCGGCCGCCTCCGGCCCGCGAGCGACGGTGCGATGTTCACAAACCGGAGCCGCGGAGGTATCGGCGTCGCGCCCCGAAATCGCGACGCCGAGCTCACCCCCGCTTGCCGCCATTCCCGCACGCTCTCCAACCACACCGGCTGCCGTCCTGCTGAATTCATCAGCCACCGCCTCGGCGAGCGCGGCGATCATCTGCACACCCCTGGTGCTCCTGGTGCCGTGTGCGACCAGGACCAGGGCCGGAGCCGTCACCAGCTCCCCGCAGGCTGTGCGTACCTCGGCGCGCGGGCCGGGGTAGCGATACCCGCTACCGGCGCACGGCCGTTGGCGACGGTGCGCGGAAAGTCATCGGCGCAATCCGCGGCGTCCAGCGCCAGTCGGTAACCCCGCTTGACCACGGTCTGAATGGCTTTCGGGGTGCCGAGCCCGGCGCGCAGCCGCGCGATCGCGGTCTCCACGGCATGGGTGTCGTCACCGCCGCCGGGCAGCGCCGCGAGCAGATCCTCCCGGGAAACCACCCGGCCGGGCTGCCGCGCCAGCGATCGCATCAGTGCCATCGGCGCGGGCGCGAGCTGACGCACCGAACCGTCGACCACGACGCACGCACCGCGCACGCTGATGGTGTGTCCGGCGGCCTGAATTCGATTGGCGCGCCGCGGCAATTCCTCGGCGACGTGCCGGGCCAGCGCACCGAGGCGCGCCCGTCCCGGCATCGAGGTCGCCACACCCAGCTCCTCCAGCGGAGCCGCGGTAATCGGTCCGACGCAGGCGGGCAGCACCCGTCCGCGCAGCGCGTGCAGCACACCCTCGAGCAGCCCGGTTTCCTTGGCGCGCATCAACATCGACGCCACAGCGGGCGCACTGGTGAAGGTCACGCAGTCCAGGCTGGAGGTGATGACGGCCTCGATCAGGTTGTCCATCGGACCCTGATCATCCGGCGGCACCCAGCGGTACACCGGCACCGCGACGACATCCGCACCGGCACAACGCAATACCTCGCAGAAGTCGGGTACCGGCTCCCATTCGGTTGTCGCGCCGTGCAACTGGACCGCGATCCGCACACCCTCCACGCCCTCGGCGAGCAGGTGGTCGAGCACCTCGGCGGAAGACTCCGACGCGGGCGACCATTCCTCACGCAGTTCGGCGGCGCGGATGGCGCCCTTGGCCTTCGGCCCACGCGCCAGCATCCTGGTGGACGACAGCGTCAGCCGCAGATCCTCGGCAATGCCCCAGCCCTCGGCCGCTTCCATCCAGCCGCGGAATCCGATGCCGGTGGTGGCCACCACGATCTGCGGCGGATCGGCGACGATCTCGCGGGTCACCCGCTCCAGTTCGTTGTCGTCGGCCAACGGGATGATGCGGATGGCGGGAGCGGCGACGATACCGGCGCCCCTTCGGGTGAGCAGCGTGGCGAACTCATCGGCCCGCCTGGCGGCCGTGACGCCGACCGTGAAACCGGCCAGACAGGCGCCCGTATCGATTGTCGTCATGCTTATCCACCGTCCGCGGCGACGAGTCCGGCATCGACCGGGTCGTTGGAAACCGAAACGATGCCGTCTTCGACGCGCACCGCGTAAACCGGCAGCGTCGCCGAATCGTCGTCCAGGCAGTGCCCGTCCAGCAGCGAAAAAGCCTGCTTCAGCAGCGGTGAGGCCACGACCGGAATACCGGCGCGGTCACCGACGATCCCGCGCGACATCACTGCCGCGCGGCCGATCGGATCGATATTTCCGACGGCCGCGAGCGTGCCGTCGGTCATCAGGAACAGAGCGGCCTGACGTCCGCCCTTCAGCAACACCGCGACGCCGCGGCCGGGAATCAGGTAGTCGAGTCGGCACGCCTGCGTCCAACCCGAACGGGATGGCAAGTCGGCGGAGCCGACGGGGTGGGTGAACACAGCGGTAGCTGTGGCAATGCCGGGGGTATCGATCACGGTCATCGGTGTCATCCTCCAAACGCCTTACCCATTGGTACCGGCGTCCTGTTTCTTCGGGGTTAAGCGGCTATTTCCCGTGTGTGGCGACCGGGATTTCCGGCATGCCGAGCAACACAGGCACCTTCCGCTCCCCGGTCTCGTCGAACGAAATGGTCGGATCTGCCTCTTCCGGGGCATTGACAAAGGACACGAAACGCGACAGCTTCTCCTCGTCCTCGAGCACCGCGGCCCATTCGTCGCGGTAACCGGCGACATGCTGGGCCATGGCCGCCTCCAGATCCGCGGCGATTCCGAGGCTGTCCTCGCACACGACCTGCTTGAGGTAGTCGATGCCACCCTCCAGCGCCTCCTGCCACGGCGCCGTACGCTGCAACCGGTCGGCGGTGCGGATGTAGAACATCAGATACCGGTCGATGTACTTGATCAGCGTCTCGTCATCGAGTTCACCGGCGAGCAGCACCGCATGCTTCGGGGTCAGACCGCCGTTACCACCGACATACAGGTTCCAGCCCTGCTCGGTGGCGATCACACCGACGTCCTTACCGCGCGCCTCGGCGCATTCCCGGGCGCAACCGGAGACGGCCAGCTTCAGCTTGTGCGGCGAACGCAGGCCGCGGTAGCGCTTCTCCAGCAGCACCGCCATGCCGACCGAATCCTGCTGACCGTAGCGGCACCAGGTGGAGCCGACGCAGCTCTTCACGGTGCGCAGCGACTTGCCGTACGCGTGCCCGGATTCCATGCCGACATCGACCAGGCGCTGCCAGATCTGCGGCAGCTGTTCGACGCGGGCGCCGAACAGGTCGATGCGCTGACCGCCGGTGACCTTGACGTAGAGGTCGAATTCCTTGGCGATCTGACCGATGGTGATCAGCTGATCCGGGGTGACCTCACCGCCGGGCATCCGCGGCACCACCGAGTAGGTGCCGTTCTTCTGTAGATTCGCCAGGAAGTGGTCGTTGGTGTCCTGCAGCGCGGCCTGTTCACCGTCGAGGATGTGATCGCTCGAGGTGGAGGCCAGGATGGAGGCGACCGTCGGCTTGCAGATATCGCAGCCGGTGCCCGTGCCGTGCTTGGCGATCAGGGCGGAGAAGGTGCGAATGCCGGTGACCTGGACGATCTGGAACAGCTCGGCCCGCGACTGCGAGAAGTGCTCGCAGAGCGCCTTGGACATCTCGACGCCGGACTGCTCGAGCAACTTCTTGAGCATGGGAACGCAACCGCCGCAAGAGGTTCCGGCGGACGTGCACTTCTTGACGCTCGCGATATCGCAGGCGCCCTCTGCGATGGCCCCGCAGATCGCACCCTTGGAAACGTTGTTGCAGGAGCAGATCTGGGCATCGTCGGGCAGCGAGTCGGCACCGAGTTCGGCGCCTGCGGGCGAGATCAGCGCGGCCGGTTCGGCGGGCAGCGGACGTCCGACCAGCGGACGCAGCGCCGAGTACGCGGTCGCGTCGCCGACCAGGATGCCGCCGAGCAGGATTTGCGCGTCATCGGAGACGACGAGTTTCGCGTAGGTGCCCTTGGCGGCGTCGTGCAGTACGACCGATAGCGCACCCTCGGTGGTGCCGTGCGCATCACCGAAGCTGGCGACGTCGACACCGAGCAGCTTCAGCTTGGTCGACATATCCGCGCCGGGGAATTCGCCTGCGCCACCGAGCAATCGGTCCGCGACGATCTCGGCGGTGGTGTAGCCGGGGGCGACCAGGCCGTAGCAAACACCTTCCACCGCAGCGCATTCGCCGATCGCGTAGATGTTCGGATCGGAGGTCTGCAGACCGAGGTCGGTGATGATGCCACCGCGCGGGCCGACCTCGATGCCGCTGTCGCGGGCGATCTGGTCGCGCGGGCGGACACCGGCGGAGAAGACCACGACTCCGGCGTCGATCACCGTGTCGTCGGAGAGCGTAACCTTCAGGCGCTCAGCCGATTCCGCGTCCGCGATGGCCTCGATCGATGCGGTACCGACACCGGTGTGCACCTGCAGCCCGAGATCGGTGACCAGCTTCTCCAGGATGGCGCCACCACCCTCGTCGACCTGGGCGGGCATCAGACGGGGGTTGAACTCCACGACATGCGGTGTCATTCCGAGCAGGCGCAGCGCGTTGGCCGCTTCCAGACCCAGCAGGCCACCACCGACGACCACACCGGCCGCACCTGGTCCGGCCGCGGCGGCGGCCGCGCGAATGCCGTCGAGGTCATCGATGGTGCGGTAGACGAAGCACTCCGGCAGGTCGTGCCCCGGCACCGGCGGCACGAACGGGTACGAACCGGTCGCCAGCACCAGGGCGTCGTAGGCGATGGCGTCGCCGGCCGAGGTGGTGACCTTGCGTGCCTCGCGGTCGATGGACTGCGCGGTCTGGCCCAGGCGCAGCTCGACCAGCTCGTCACCGGCGTATTCGTTACCGGGCAGCGCCAGCGCGGCGGGATCCCAGGTGCCGACGTACGACGAGAGTCCGACGCGGTCGTAGGCGGGCAGCTGCTCCTCGCTGAGGATGACGACCTGCCACTTGCCTGCCTCGTCCCGAGAACGCAGCGCCTCCACGAACCGGTGCCCGACCATGCCGTGGCCGGCGACCACGACGGTCTTGCGCTGGGTGGGGTCGACTGTCGAGTTCATGACTGTCCTCCGTTGATGATTCGGCGTCAGGCTCGGGCCGACGTGCTGGTGGACTGGGACGGGTTGCCTGCCTCGGCTTCGAGGACGAGCGCCTCGGCCTCCGCGACGACCTCGGAGTCGACGGCGCCGCGCGGGCGGCGCAGGAACACCAGGTAGGTCACCGCGGCGCAGACCACGTAGAAGGCCATGAAGACCCAGAACGCGGTGGTCGCCGATTTGGTCGAGGCGTAGGAGGAGCGCAGGACGAGGTTGATCGCGACACCGCCGAGCGCACCGATCGCGCCGACGAAACCGATGAGAGCACCGGAGGTGTTCTGTGACCAGGCGGCCTGGGCGGCCGGACTCGCGTCCAGGCTCTTGGATTTGGCGTCGAAGACCGACGGGATGATCTTGGTGACCGCGCCGTTGCCGATACCGGACACCACGAACAGCGCGATGAATCCGGCCACCAGCGCCGCCATCGCGGCACCGCTCGGCGCACCGCCGCTGCGGTCGCCCGCGGTGCTCGCCACGCCGACCAGTACGGCGGCCGCGGTCATCACGGCGAAGGTGTAGAGGGTGACCCGGCTGCCACCGATCCGGTCGGCCCACTTGCCGCCGTAGGGCCGGGCCAGCGAACCGAGCAACGGACCGATGAAGGCGATCTGCGCGGCATGCAGTGTGGCCTGGGCGACGGTGTCACCACCGGCCTTGAAGCTGATCTGCAGCACCTGACCGAAGGCGAAGCTGTAGCCGATGAACGAACCGAAGGTGCCGATGTAGAGGAAAGCGATCGCCCAGGACTGCGGCACCTTGAGTGCCGTGATCATGTAGGTGAGATCGGCCTTCTGGTTCTTCAGGTTGTCCATGAACAGCGCGGCGCCGACACCGGCCAGCGCGACGAGCACGAGGTAGATCGCGCAGATCAGCGAGGCGTAGCTGTTGCCGAGGGTGGCGATGACCAGCAGACCGACCAGCTGGATGACCGGCACGCCGATATTTCCGCCGCCCGCGTTCAGCCCGAGCGCCCATCCCTTGAGCCGCTGCGGGTAGAAGGCATTGATATTGGTCATCGAGGAGGCGAAGTTGCCGCCACCGAATCCGGCGAATGCGGCCACCACCAGGAAGGTCGTGTACGAGGTGCCCGGCTGATTGATGAAGTACAGCGTGAGCAGCGTCGGAATCAGCAGCAACGAGGCACTGAAGATGGTCCAGTTGCGACCGCCGAAGCGCGCCGTGGCCACGGTGTACGGAATGCGCAGAAACGCACCGACCAGCGTCGGCATGGCGACCAGGAAGAACTTGCCCGCCGGATCGATGCCGAACTTATCGGTGGGCATGAACAGCACCATGACCGACCAGATGGACCACACCGAGAACCCGACATGCTCGGCGAAGACCGACCAGATCAGATTCCGCTTGGCGATGTCTTTGCCACCGGCCTCCCAGGCCGCGACATCCTCGGCATCCCAATGCTCGATGTTGTGGTTACGCGTCAGCGTGCTCAACAGGGGCCTCCCAAAATCGGTTAGCCCCACGGTAGGAAACGGGTATTGCCGAAATGCTGCCCCAAATGACCGTCAAATCAACGGTTGCTCACGATTACCGGGAAGGCCGGGTGAGTTTCAACGAAATGTTTCGGGCAGGTGACACACCGGTTTCCACACGTCACAAACAGCCGATCTCCGAATTACCGGCTCGTGAGGTGTGACGCGCATAGCATGCGCGCGGTCACACCACCTCGCAACTCGAAAGCGGGATCAATTCCAGGTGTCTTCGAGCATGCGCGGCTTGCAGGCCTGCCAGGCTCCGGCGAGCAGCACCAGCACCGCGACGACGAGCATCGCGAACGGTGCGCCCCAGCCCTCGGTCGCGCTGTGCAGCATGCCGAACAGCACCGGACCGATGCAGGCCACCGCATATCCGACGCCCTGGGTGAAGCCCGACAGCGCGGCCGAACCCTGCGGGGTCCTGGTGCGCATATTGATCAGCGTCAGCGCCATCGGGAAGGTGCTCGGGCCGAGGCCCAACAGCACGACCCACAGCAACGGCACAGTCATCGGCGCGATCAGCAGTCCGGCGAATGCGGTGAAAAAGAAGACGGCACAACCCACTACGAACGGGAACGGATTGCGGAACCGCGCGACCACCGTCGGCGCGGTGAACGCCGACACCAGACCGACCAGCGCGAACACACCGACCATGGTTCCGCCGAACCCGGCACTCGCGCCCGCCTCGGACAGGATCTTGGGCAGCCAGGTGAACATGGCGTAGGTGGTCAGCGAGGTCATGCCGAACATGCCCGCCATGCCCCAGGCCACCGGCGAACGCCATACCTTGCCCTTGGGCTCCTGGGTTCGCGACGGGACCGCCGTGCTGTCGACCCGATCGTGGCCGCGGCGATCGCGCAGCACACCGAGCCACGGCAGCGCGGCCGCGAAACCGAGAATCGCCCACAGCCCCAGCGAGATCCGCCAGCCGTGCGCGTCGGCAACCGGCACCGCGATCAGCGCGGGCACCACGGTGCCGAGCTGGACCATGGTGATGTACAGCGAGCTGACCACCGCGAGCCGGTCCGGGAAATACCGCTTGACCAGCGGCGGAATCACCACATTGCCGATACCCATGCCGCCGAGGGCCAGTGCGGAGAAGATCAGCAGTTCGGCCGTGCCGCCGACCACCGCCCGGATCAGCATGCCGAGTCCGGCCATCAGCATCGCGACGAGCGCGGTGCGCTCCAGCCCGATCCGGCGCACGAAAAGCGGAGTGAGCAGACCGGAAACCGCGAACATCAGGGTCGGGATCATGCCGAAGACACCGACGACGGCCGTCGAGTAACCGATGTCGGCGCCGATGCGCTCGGCCAGCGGCGAGAATGCGGTGACGGCGACCCGGAGGGTGAGCGCGGACGTCACGATGGCGGCGAGGACGAGCAGTCGGCCTTCCGTCAGTGCACGTTTGCGCCGCTCGACCCGGACGGATTCCGGGCGAGTCACAGTTTCCGGGAGAGTTGCAGTCACCGCGGAATCATAGGATGACCCGATGATAGGAGGCAAGGATTTGTGACGGGCGGTACTCTGATGCCGTGCAACCCGTCCGGCGGACCAGCCTCATTGCCCAGGTAACCGAGCAGCTGCGTGCCGAAATTCGTTCCGGCCGTTGGGCTATCGGCTCCCGAATCCCCACCGAACCCGAGCTCACCGAGCTCACCGGGACCGGGAGAAATACGGTACGCGAGGCGGTGCAGGCTCTCGTCCACTCCGGGATGCTGGAGCGTCGCCAAGGCTCGGGCACCTATGTCATAGCGGCCTCGGAGGTCGGCGGCACCCTCGCGAAGTACTTCGCCGACGCGGAGGAACGCGATGTGCTGGAGCTGCGCATGGCCCTGGACACCAATGCCGCGGCCTTGGCCGCACGCCGGCGCGACGAGACCGATATCGCCACTCTGCGGCGGCTGCTCGAGGAACGCAGTCAGCAGCACTGGGATGAACAGAATCTCGCGGCCATCGAGGCCGATGTCGAACTGCATCGCGCGATCGTCGTCGCCAGCCACAACGCGGTATATCTGGAGTTCTACGATTCACTGCTGCCGATTATCGAACAGGTGATCCGGGCGCGGACCGCGAAATCCGACGACGCCTACGACGCGGAGCACAATGAATTGGTGCAGGCCGTTATCGATGGCGATCCGGAACGCGCGGCCCAGGCCGCGCGGTGCTTCCTCGCCTCGCTGATCGCCGAATACCCGGACCGCTAGACTTCTGGTCAACCGACCGAGAACTCTTGCGCCCAACAGGTAACCAATCGGTCACCGACCGGCTCGCCGCCATGTGAGTCGGATTTGCCTGGAACGTCACTTCAGGCCATTCACACGCAACAACCGGCTTTTACCTTTGTCTCGACCGCAGCTCGGCGAACCCACCGAGCCAGATCGAGAGGAAGCCGATGACTGCCGCAGTAGCTGCCACCGGCCAGCAGTCGGACACCCCAGTATTCACGCACCAGAAAAAGGGGCGCTGGCTGGATCACTGGGAGCCGGACAACACCGAATTCTGGGAATCGGGCGGCAAACTCACCGCCCGCAAGAACCTGATCTTCTCCGTCTTCGCCGAGAATCTCGGCTTCAGCGTCTGGGTCATCTGGGGCACCGTGGTGACCAGCATGGGCCTGGCGGGCTTCGACTTCCTGGCCGGACTCGGCAAGGGCAACCCGACCGCGGTGAGCAATGCCCTGCTGCTGACCTCGACCCCGACGCTTGTCGGTGCGGCGCTGCGCATTCCGTACACCTTCGCCATTCCGAAGTTCGGCGGACGCGCGTTCACCGCATTCAGCGCGGGGATGCTGCTGATTCCGACGCTCGGCCTGGCCTACTTCGTGAACCAGCCCGGCACACCCATGTGGGTGTTCATGGTGCTTGCCGCACTGGCCGGCTTCGGCGGCGGCAACTTCTCGTCCTCGATGGCCAATATCTCGTTCTTCTTCCCGGAAGGGAAAAAGGGTGCGGCCCTTGGCATCAACGCCGCGGGCGGCAATCTCGGTGTGGCACAGACCCAGTTGGTGCTGCCGCTGCTGATCACCCTCGGCACACACATCATGGCCAAAGACGCGGCGGGCTACCGCTTCGGCATCACGCTGTCGGTGCTGGTCTGGGTGCCGTTCATCCTGGTCGCCATGTTCGGCGCGCTGCGGTACATGGACGCCATCAGCACCGCCAAGGCCGACGGCAAGTCCTACAAACTGGCGCTGACCAATAAGCACACCTGGGTGATGTCGTTCCTCTACATCGGCACCTTCGGTTCGTTCATCGGCTTCTCCTTCGCCTTCCCGACCCTGATCAAGGCCAACTTCCCGGATCTGGCCAAGATCGGCTGGATCACCACCCTCGGTAATCTCGCTTTCCTCGGCGCGCTGGTCGGCTCGTTCAGCCGTCCGTTCGGCGGCTGGATCTCCGATAAGGTCGGCGGCGCCAAGATGACCATCTATGTCTTCGGCGGTATGGCGGTCGCCTGTGTGCTGATCATGGCCGGATTGCAAGCCAAGAGCTTCCCGCTCTACCTGGTCGCCTTCCTGCTGCTGTTCGTGCTGACCGGAATCGGCAACGGTTCGACCTACCGGATGATCCCGTCCATCTTCAGCGCCGAAGCCAAGAAGTACGCATCCGAACACGGACTCGACCTCACCGACGCCGCCGCCTCGGCCAAGCGTCAGGCCGGTGCCGCGATCGGTGTCATCGGCGCGGTCGGCGCCTCCGGCGGCTATCTGCTCCAGCAGGCACTTCGCCTGTCCAACATCAACTTTCACAGCATGAACCCGGCCTTCTGGGCCTACGCCGGCGCCTTCCTGGTCATGGCCGCGGTCACCTGGTTCTTCTACTTGCGCTCCTCGTTCGCCGTGGCCCGCGTCCCCTCACTGGCCCACGCCAACGTATAACCACATCACCGGCTAGACCCGAATGCCGCGCTGGACGAGGTCCCCAGCGCGGCATTCGGCCGTCCATCCATAGCACCCCCGCGACTGAGCAGGGATCGCATTTGGCGGTCTCGGTCCGTCAACTGCGCCAGCACTTTACGCTGGAAAGCAGCCTCACACGGGAGGGTGGGCATTGGATAATTCCGAGGGGGCGGGGGAACCGATGTTCCGAACCGCACGATTGGCGGATCTCGACGATATCGCCGCGCTGGAGCGAGAACATTTCGGCGACCTGTGCTACCCGTATGTGACGCTGCGGCAACTGTTCGACCTGCACGGACCCGATTGGGTGGTGGCCGAAATCGGCGGCAGAGTGCGCGGCTACGCGCTCGTCGGCGTCGGCACCCGGCGCCGCGGCTGGGTGATGGGTCTCGCGGTCGCACCCAGCTACCGCAATCGCGGCCTCGGCCGCGCGCTGCTGGACCGGGCGGTGACGAGTTGCCGCACCGCACAGGCGGATTCGGTATACCTCACGGTTCGTCCGACCGATCAGCGCACGGCGAAGCTGTACAAGAACGCGGGATTCCGTTGGGCCGGATACGAACAGCGCTATTTCGGCGCGGACGAACCGCGAGATGTGCTGGTACACCGCATCGATCACTGGCCTACCGCCTCGCAGTTCCCCGAACCGAACGACAAGCGATGGCTCAAGGGCGGTCGTACGCCGGATTGATAGTCGAATCGCGTTGGTATGGTGGGTATCACGTCGAACGTGACGGCTGCACCCGGGGGAACACACGATGACCGAATACGCGGGCCTATCCCAACTCTCACCTGTGGTCAATTCGATGACCATGCTGATAGATCGCCATGCCGACCGATACGCGGGCGAGATCACCGAATACCTCCAACAGGCCGAGGGCGGGTCCGAACAGCCGCTTCTCGACTCCTTGAACACCCATGTCGAGACATTGGAGCTGGACTACGACCCGGTGAAGATCTCCCAGCCCGGCGACAGCCTGGTCTTCTCCCATATCTACACCGCGGCACAGGAACCCGTCACGGACGCCGACGGCCGATTACGCGCATTGACGGCTCTGCTCGCCGCAGAGGTCGAATTCCGTGGACCACGACGGCTGAGCCGCACCCAGAACACCCGGATCGCCGAAATCTATGAGCAGCTCGGCCGCGCGCTGATCGCGGCCGAGCTGCCCCAGCATGCCGTACTGGCCTTCAAACGCGCGGTGGGACTGCACCGCGTGGAGGAGGACTTCGAGGCACAGGACCGCTGCGGACACGCCTTGGCGCAGGCCCGCTGCCGCGCCGTCTATCCGGTCTGGAAGCGGATCCCGCACTGGACCCTGGAAGTGCTGTGCGGCTATGGTTTTCGGCCGTTCCGGCTGCTCTGCTGGATCGCCGCCGTACTGCTCATCGGCACCGTCGTGCTGTGGGCCACCGACGGCCAGCCCATCCCGACCGCGCTGCACATGTGCCTGATCAACTATCTGAATCCACTCGGCCTCGGCGATCTCGAGGACATCAGGGGCTCCGGACGGACACTGCTGGTCATCGAGGCCTATGCCGGACTCGTACTCAATTCGCTGTTCTTCGCACTGCTGGTCCGGCGATGGTTCCGGATCTGATCGGCACCGCGCAGGCTAATCCGCGCTGTAGTCCTCGGTGCCGATCCTGGTGTGCCGCACCGCATCCAGTGTCGCCACCAGCACCCGATTGTGCAGCTGATCGATCAACGCCCGCCGTCCCGCGGAGAAATCCGGATCGGTGTTCAGCTGCGTCCACAGCCCACGCAGCGCCGGCGGCGTATGCGCGCCAGGCACCCACAGATGTGCCAGGTGATGCAATACCGGTGCGAGCACCGCCACCGACTCCGCACTGCCCGGCGGGTACAGATCGGACTGCTCGAGCGCCGCGGTGGTGACCGACAGCAGCCAATCGTGCACCGCGAGATCCTCACAGAACCGCTGCACATCGGCCAGTTCCGCCTCGGTGCGCACGGAGATCAACGCGGTGCGGACCGTATCGTTCTGCAACCGGAACCACACCACCGGCTGCGCCGGATCACCGATCCGCGCCGCCCAGCGCAGCCTGGTCGTTCCCGATTGCACCGGCGTGTTCTGATCGAGGCGGTGATCCATCCGAATGCGGCCGAGCAGCCGATTGGCGATCGACGCGAGATCGAGGGTGCCCACCGGCGGCGGGCCCGCGGCCAGGAAGCCCTCGGCCAGCCGGACACCGGTTTCGGCGGTGACCTTGGTGATCACCTCGGACACCCCGACCTGGCTCAGATAGTGCGACCACGTCCGGCGCTGATCGCCTGCGGCGCGCACGACTCTGGTCTGTGCCGAACTCTGCAGCACCCGTCCGCCGACCACGACCGCATGCGTTGCCACCGTGCCGATCGCCCGCACATCGGGATGCGAAGGGGCGGCCAACCGGCAATCGACGCCCTCGGCGGTAGTCGGCGAAACCGCGAGCGACATCGGCCGCTCCCGCCACAGCATCGGACGGCCCGGCACCAGCTCGAGCAGTTGCTCGAGATCACCGCGCGGCAGCGGCGCCGCCGCGGGCAGCAGGCAGGTGTCCACTTCACCGAACACGATCAGGGGGCCTGTGGGTGTCCTGGTCTGTGCCGCACCCGCGCGCACCAGCAGGCGCACGGCTCGGCCACGACGCAGCTGCCTGAGATGCGGCGTCGAGCGGGCCGTGCGCATCCGGCGCGCCGCCGAATCGTTCGGTTCGTTCACGTCAGGATCCGTCCAGCAGGAAATGGGTGAGGCGTTCGGTCACCTTGCGCGATACGTAGATACCCTCCTCGTCGCCCCTGGCGACGATCTGATCCACCACTTCGTCGTCGAGTTGGATGTGATCGAGTATTACCCGCACCGCGTGCTCGATACCCAGATATCGCTGCGGCAGCAGCGAAAGTGACCGATATGCGGCAAAAGGTTTGGCCCGCGGATTCAGCTGGACCACCGCGGGCATCTCCCACCAACTGCTCGGCCACGCCATACCCGCCTCCCACGGCTGCGGCTCGACCACCGGCATACCGTCGAAGCGCAGCATGCCCAGACGCAGCAACTGCCAGATGGAGGCCAGATAAGGGCAGGACCATTTGGTGAAGACTTCCTTGCGCCCGTTCACCTTTCGGGTCTGTTTGCTCCACATTTCGACATCGAGGAAAATCGAATGCTCGCGCCGCCCGAACTCCTCGGCCGGTTCGTACGGTTCGTCGTGCATGGCCTGCTCCGAGGGATCATCGGAGGCGCGTCGACCATTGCACAGCCAGCCGGATTCCGCGGTGGGCGGTCTGCGTCCGTTCGCGCCCTCGGGCGGTTCGGCCACGATGCGGGCGCGGACCAACTCGGCCAGCTCGATACGCGGCGCGCTCGCCGCGCCGTATTCGGCGGCCGGAACCTCCCAGCAGCCCGCCTCGCGCGCCAAATAGTCGATGCTCAGACCACATTCGTCGGCATTGCGCAGCAATTTGTCGAGTATTTCGCCGGGATTGGTGTCGGACCGGAAATAGTCGTCGACCAGAAAGCAGGTGCTCACCCTGGCGCGCGGACCGAATTCGATTTTCGCGGCCTCGGTGAAAGCCGTGACCAGCGGTACGATCCGACGAAACTGCGTGCGAATCTTCTCCTCGCCATTGGCCAGATCGTGCATATAGAAATGTCCGACCTCGATCGAAACATGGGACAGCGGCACCTTGGCGACGCGCGGGTGCTCGGTGGCCTCGCTGTAGCCTGCGGCATGCTCCATGTGCTCGAAATCCCTTTCCTCCGATGGTGTTCTCGAGTTCGGTCGATTCAGATCCGGCGCCAGGTCGCGGGATCGAGCACGCGATCGGCGAGCGTGTCGAAGGCCTCGACGGTTGCCTTGTTGGCAATTTCCTTCTGCACGTCGATGTCCAGAATCAGCTGTTCGCGCCATTGCAATACCGGCTCGACCGGAGTCTCGCCGAGCATCGCGCTCGCACCGACCTTGTTCGTCGATGCCAGCCGTTTCAACATGGAGTCCTGCTGGTGCAACCAAGCCGCCTGCGGACCAGGAGATTCGGTCGCATCGTTCAATTGCGGCACCGCGGTCCGCACGTACCTGATGTTGTCCAGCAGCACCTCGGGATCGTGGCCCGCGCCCGCACCGCAATCGAGGATCCCGTACTGTCCGCGCACCAGACCGTGTGCGGCGATGATGTGCTGACGGGTCCAGCGATGAAATACCAACCAACGCACCGTTCGCGCGGCCAGCTGCGGCAAAGCCGTTGCCTTGAGCGCGATTTCCATCGCCACCGAGCGTCCCGCGCTGAGATCGACAATGCATACGTCGAAGTCCTGATCGAGTTCGAGCAGCAACTGGGCGCAATTGTCGAGGGTGCGGTCATCGATCTTGGTGAACTCCGCGCCACCGGCATCGCCGGGCAACAGGAACAGCTTGCCGGTGCGCGTGCGCATCTTGCGTAATTCGCGACGATCGGTATTGTCCCGCACGTCGATTCGAGTGGCGACGCCGCGACCGAGCAAATAGGAATGCAGGCCGTCGCCACCGGTGATTCCGCGCTCCACACCGCTGATCTCGAAAAGCGCACCCGCGGTAGGGGAACCGAAATCGAAATCCAGATAGGCGACCCGCTTACCCCGCACACACATCCGATAGGCGAGATTGCAGCTGGTCACCGAGCGGCCGGTGCCGCCCTTGTCGGAGGTTGCGAACACGATCATGCGCTAGGGGTTCCTTGTCGCATCGCGGCGGGCGGCGGCCAGTCGGTCGAGTTCACGCAGCGCGTCGAGGGCGTGCACGAAAGTGGTCGCGGAATCCTCGCGCACCAAACGCCTGGCCTGATCGATATGGTCCTCCACGCGATCGAGCGCGGCCCGATTGCCCGAGGTGTCATCGATGCTCACACCGAGCATCTCCTGATCGAACCGATGCTCGGCGGTATTCAGCATGACCCGCGCGACGTCCTGCAGATCCGGCCAGTTGGGCGGCGGTTCACGGTAGGTGCGGTCCGCGGCCACCAGACATTCGACGACGCGTTCGGTCATGTACCAGGACGGCCTGGTGACCTCGGCATCGCCGTTCTCCCCGAACGCGCCCGCCGGATCGTCCCACAGTCCGGGCGCACCGGCCCGAAGCATGCGCCGATCCAGATGCTCCATCACCGATTTGGCCAATTCCATCAGCTTGTCGCGGGCCGCGACATTGTTGGACAGCCTGGCCGCCTGCAACATTCGCTTGAGCAGCACCGCTGAGAAGTCCGAAACCTCCCACTGCAGTGTCGGTCCGTCCTCGACGCCCTCACTGCCGCGCAGGGTCAGTCGCACGCCGGGAGTGTGCAGCGCGACCGCGGGGTCCTCGCGCATGGTCCGGCGAATGATCCGGCCCCGGCCGGCCAATTCGTCGAAAATGGCCACGGCCCTTGTCAAGTCGTCATCTGAGGCGGTGCGCGCGACCAGATCCTGGATCAGTACCGCGGATACGATGAGACTGAAGTAGTCCGACTGCTCGCCGTCGGAGGTGCGCCACGGAATATCCTCCAGCGGCCAACTGCCCGAGCCGAACCGCGCGACCGTCGACCAGTAGCGCTGGGTCAACTCCCAGCGGGTACGCAGGGCCTGGGCCAGCCGGTGCTGTTTCTCGTCGAGCAGACCGAGCTCACCGGTGCGCGGGGAGACCAGGTCGTTGATGCCGTCCAACGCGACGACGGTGAAATAGAGATATGGGCGCGGATCGGCGATGCCCTTCTCACTCGCGATCTGCGCCTCGACGAAGTCGACCTCGGTGGCGTCGCGCACCACACCCCAACTCCACCCGCATTCGAACAGCAGGTTCTCGTCCTCGAGTTCCTTGACCGATTCCTCCTGGCCCAGGGTGACGTCACTGCGCAACCGCGCCCGCACCCGTTCCAGACTGCGCCGCACACCGTCGACCATGGCCTGCTCGGGCTCGCCGGTCTGGTTCAGCATCCCCAGAATCGCCTGTCCCTCAGGGGATTTCGGCTTGACGGTATTGACGACGAAGCTGCGGACCAGTCCGGTCATCGCGGCGGTGAGCCGCGCACTGAGCTGCCCGGAGAGGATATCGATCCGCTGTGTCAGTTCCCCTGGTCGCGCCCAACCGCGGAAGGCGCGCAGGAAGCGCAGGCCTGCCATACAGACGGTCAGCGACATGGAGTACGAGTCGACGACCTCGATACCACGCTGCGCCGTATTGGGTTCGCGCTCATCGGCGGAGCGCAGATAGCTGCCCGCGGAGAAGTTCGGCTGTCCGTCGTTACGGGTGTTCTGCTCGATGTAGTGCTCGAGCAGCCAGACCACGAAGCTGCCGATCTGCTTCGGACCGCCGAGCGGTTCGAGGACCGAACTGACGTCGTCCTCCATGCGATCCGGATTGTCCAGTGCGAAGATATCGATCTCGGTGGCCGGATACAGCAGGCAGAGCAACTGTTCGGAATCGCTGATAGAGTTGGCGTCCATCCGACCGCCCCAGCGCCAGTCCCTGCCATCCCAGCACGCGGCGAGCATGGCGCGCCATACATCCAGAATCTGTTGCCTCGGTTGGATTCTCACCTGCTGCCGTCCTCACCCCAAGTCGCAGGCGCGCCGCTCCTCACCGCGTCCACGAACGTCAAATTAGCACGGGCACAACGCTTACGCTGCTCCACGAGGGTCCGATCCGGTTCCATTCCGGCATCATCTGAACCGGTCGCGGGGCCGTTCGAGCACGGGCAACCACACAGCATTCGGTGGCCCGAAAAGCGAATAAAACGACGCCGCCTGATGGCGGTTGTCCGAGCATAGAGCAACCGATGCAGCGCACGGCGCAGATCGGGTAACCGGGAGATCGCGCGGTCGGGACGAAACTCAGAGCATCAGGCGAACCATGTCGGCGGTCCGCGCCAATCCGGGAAACGCCTCGGGAGTCGAGCGGGGGTGTAGCGCATGTACAGCAAGCCGAAACATGACCGCTCGCAACAACATCTGCGGCCACTCGGGTAGATCGGACCAGCGGTCGAGCAGGCCGTCGTCGGCGCCGCCCCAGGCGAGTGCGTCGACGACGATGACACCGGCGGCCCACGGCGCCGGACGCCAGTACGGGGTGATATCGGTGAGGCCGGGGGTGAAGACGCCGGCGAAAAGTACCGTGCCGAACAGGTCTCCGTGCACCAGTTGCGCGGGTGTTCGGATCGGTTTGCGGAGTGTGGCGAGTTGGCCGATCAGTTCCATGCTGCGTTGACCGTCGGGGGATGTTGCCGGGGTGATGCCACCGGCGCGCAGACTTCGCAGCGGGACCGCCTCCCAGGCGGCGCGGTCGGCGGCGACGAAGACGTCGACATCGACCCAGGGGGCGACCGGCGGCTGGACCAGGAACCGTGGTCGTTCGAGCTCCGCCGTGGCCTTGTGTAGTCGCAACGAAACCGAGACGACCTCGTCGTAACGTGGCTCGGGCACACCCTCCAGGTAGGTATCCGCGCGCCAACCGGACACCACGTAGCGGCCGTCGGTGGCACGCACGGGGCGGGCCAGGCGTAGGCCGTCCACCTTCAGGGTTTCGCGGACCTTCGCCGACCACGCCGCCCTGGCATGATCGGCGATCGGGCTGAGCACCACATCACCGAGCCGCCAGCCACCGTCCCAGTCTCCCAGCGAAACCGGGGTCACTTCGCGCAGACCGAACGTGGCTCGCACGTGCTCGGGGGGTTCCACAGAAGTCACGGCCGTACGGTACCTGTGTTGAATTTGGCACGCCTGCGGCGCGCCGTGTGCTCTATCGTTGGCCGCGCCTTCGGCGCGGCGTGTTCGCGGCCCCCTGGTGTCTCGCGTCCGAGCCGTCGAGACTCGCGACTGCGTCGCATGCGCTTCGACGACTCGGACGCGAGACGGGCCGCGAACGGGTCGCTCGTAAGACTCGCTCCGTGGTGGTCGGTGATAGCGGATCGTTCGGCACCGATGTGTACGCGCCGGACGGTCGAGGCCCCTACCTCCAGCGCATGCGCTTCGACGACACGGACGCGAGAAAGGCCGCCAACTCCCCGCTCGCAAGACTCGCTCCGTGGTGGTTGCGCCGCGAAGCAACCTCTCGGCACGAGTACCCGGTCTAGTAGACCGGCAGTGACTTGTCGACCTGATTCGCCCAAGCGACGATGCCGCCCTGCACGTGCGAAGCGTCGGCGAAACCGGCGTTCTTCAGGACCGCGAGCACCTCCGCCGAGCGGATGCCGGTCTTGCAGTGCAAGACGATCGGACGGTTCTGCGGCAGATCCGACAGCGCCTCACCGGAGAGGAACCGATCCTTCGGGATGAGCTTGGCGCCCTCGATGTGCACGATGTCCCATTCGACGGGTTCGCGTACGTCGATGAGCTCGATTTCCTTGCCCGCGTCCAGCAGCTCCTTGAGCTCGCGCGCGGTAATCGTCGAACCCGCGGCCGCGGCCTGGCCCTCCTCGGACACCACACCGCAGAACGCCTCGTAGTCGATCAGTTCGGTGATCGGCTGACGCTCCGGATCGCGGCGCAGCTTGATGGTCCGGTAGTTCATATCCAGTGCGTCGTAGACCATGAGACGGCCGAGCAGCGGTTCGCCGATGCCGGTGATCAGCTTGATCGCCTCGGTCACCATGATCGAACCGATGGAGGCGCACAGCACGCCGAGGACACCGCCCTCGGCGCAGGAGGGCACCATGCCGGGCGGCGGGGCCTCCGGGTAGAGATCGCGGTAGTTGATGCCGCGGCCGTCCGGTGCGTCCTCCCAGAAGACCGACACCTGGCCCTCGAAGCGGTAGATGGAGCCCCAGACATAAGGCTTGCCCGCCAGCACCGCGGCGTCGTTGACCAGGTAGCGGGTGGCGAAGTTGTCGGTGCCGTCGACGATCAGGTCGTACTCGGCGAACAGCTCGACGGCGTTCTCCGGCTCCAAGCGGATCTTGTGCAGCCGGACCTCGATGCCGGAGTTGATCTCGAGGATGGAATCGCGCGCGCTGTCGGCCTTCGGGCGGCCGATGTCGGATTCGCCGTGGATGATCTGGCGCTGCAGGTTGGAAGCGTCGACCTCGTCGAATTCGACGATGCCGAGCGTGCCGACACCGGCGGCCGCCAGATACAGCAGCGCGGGAGAGCCGAGCCCGCCGGCGCCGATTACCAGCACCTTGGCGTTCTTCAGCCGTTTCTGCCCGTCCACACCCAGGTCCGGGATGATCAGATGACGGCTATAGCGGGCGATCTCGTCCTTGGTCAGCTCCGCGGCCGGTTCGACCAGCGGCGGCAGGGACTTCGGTGATGACACGTCCAGGGCTCCTCGAATCAATTGGCCGATCGCACTGTGGTGGCTCAGCGCCTTATTACTCAACACCGACAATCGGGCCGTTCTTCCCGACCATGCTCTCGCACCACCAACCCGACCCCCTGAGCGGGTATACCCAGGCGCCGACCTGCACACTCACTCGACAACGACGCAGCGAGCCTTACGAGCGAGGAGTTCGCGGCCCGTCTCGCGTCCGAGCCGTCGAAGCGCATGCGACGAAGTCGCGAGTCTCGACGGCTCGGACGCGAGACACCAGGGGGCCGCGAACACGCAGCGCCGAAGGCGCTGCCAATATCTCAGCCGCGGGGATAGGGCCAGGGATTGAAGCGGCAGCGCTTACCGTCCATCGGGACCACACCGTCGGGATCGAGGGCGGCGATGTCGTTGTTCTTGGTGCCGAAGGTCTGCTGCATCATCACCGGCGCGAGCCCGCCGTCGGTCTCGCACGGCTGATGCTGGTGGTAGCCGATGGCATGGCCGACCTCGTGGTTGACCTGGTATTGCCGATAGGAACCGATATCGCCCTCGAAGGCCAGCGCACCGCGCACCCAGCGCACCTCCGAAAGGACCACTCGCCGCAGATCGGCATTGAAGCAGGAGGAGTCGATCGGAATGTCGAAACCGCAGGCCTTGCGCGCGGATTCGCGGGAAGCGAGCGAAATGCGGAAGTCCGGTTCGCCGTGATCGATGCGCCGGAAGGCGAATTTGGTGTCGTGCGCCCAACTCTTGGGATTGCCGAGGGTGCTGTCGACCAGCTTGGCCACGGATTCGTCCCCGCCGAATCCGGAAGTGTCCACGCCGTCCTCGATTTCGACGGTGTACTTGAACTGGAATTCCGATCCGGTGCCCACCTGCGCGGTGGTCCCCGGCACCAGATGCCATGTGCCCGTACCGGTTTCGGTGAACGGTCCGCCGTCGGGCAGCGCGCCGGTCGGCAGATTCGTCGGGAAGTGGCCGTCGCCGGGCGGTGCGCCGATGATTCCCGCGGATGCCGCGCGCGGGCTCAATCGTCCGAATCCCGGTGCCCCGCCTGCCATATTGGCCGGATCGGTGCCCCCGCGCACCGCGTCCACGATCACCAGCACCGTCACCACGAAAAGTACGGGAAGTGCGTAAGCACGCCAACCATAGGTCCGGATGAAACGACCGACCGCGCTCTGTTTCTTGGTGTCACGCTCGGGTCTCGGTGCGCGGGAACGACTCTCATCGGGTGCGGTGGGATCCCAGCGGGCCCGCAGCGGTTGATAGGAACGGTCGACCATTGGTTCGCGTAAGCCGAGCGGGTCATAGACCTCGACACCATTCTCATCCTGCGGTGGCGAACCGGATCTCCATTCGATCTCACCCTCGGCGCCGTCTCGGGCAGCGACACCGTTTCGGGTGGCTGCCCCCGTACGCACCTCGGGGCCTGGCCTTTCCACAGAGCCCGAGACTACGGAACCGGACGCGGTGGAGCCAGCCCGGCGATACGCACTGCGTCCGGCGCCGGAGGGTCTTTCCGGTCGGTCGGTCACGTCAACCAGCGTCTCACAGGGCGCAATACCCCTCACCCAGCAGTTCTCCACGCCTGATGCCGACCCTTTCGAGCGACCTGCGAGCAGTCGCCAGCGGTGCGATATATCTCACCGAGTGGACTGCATCTGCGGCCCCGATCGGCAGACGAGATACAAACGGGTATCGTTCATGGGATACCCGGTGTACACCCCAATTTGCCGGGGCATCGACTGGGAGAGCCGAAAAATGACTGACCTCGTGGACCGGATGACGTCCCGCAAAGCGTCCTCCGATGCCATGGCGCCGACCAAGCGCGGTACCCGGCTTCCGCGCGACGAGCGTCGTCAACAGCTACTCGCGGCCGCCAGTGAGGTGTTCGTCCAGCGCGGCTACCACGCCGCGGGTATGGACGAGATCTCACAGTGCGCAGGAGTGAGCAAGCCGGTGCTCTATCAGCACTTCGCCAGCAAGCTCGAGCTCTACTTGGCGGTGCTGCAGAACTACGTCGACATGCTGGTGTCGAGTGTGCGCCAGGCGCTGCGTTCGACCACCGACAACCGGCAGCGCGTGCGCGCCGCGGTACAGGCCTACTTCGATTTCGTCGACAACGAAATGCAGGGCTTCCGACTGGTTTTCGAATCCGATCTGATCAGCGAGCCGCAGGTGCAGCGCCGGGTCGAGCAGGCCACCGAGGCCTGCGTGGACGCGGTCTTCGACCTGGTCGCCCACGATTCCGGTCTGGATCCCTACCGGGCCAGGATCCTCGCGGTCGGACTGGTCGGCACCAGCCAGTTCACCGCACGGTACTGGCTCGAGGCGGATCGGCCGATTCCGAAGGAAGAGGCGGTCGACACGACCGTCGCGCTGGCATGGGGCGGTCTGTCGCACGTTCCGCTGCATCCGATCCACTGATCGAGCATCGAGGCAGCAGAGCCCCCACACTCGCCCGAGTGCGGGGGCTCTCGTCTGTTGCGTCGCGGTTCGGCTCAGACCGCCGCGAAGCCGACGCGACCGCCGGTGGCGGCGCCGATCTCGACGTAGGCGACCTTCGAGGCCTGGATCAGGAACTTGCGGCCCTTCTCGTCGGTGAGCGCGACGACGCCGCCCTCGCCGCCCAGCGCACCGGACACCAGCGCCTCGACCTCGTCCGGGGTCTGCCCGCTGTTGATGACGAGTTCGCGCGGGCTATCCGAAATACCGATCTTGACCTCCACGGCCAACCTCCGAACCTAGAGTCCTGTGTGCTGTCGAATTCAAGGCTAATGCAGCACCCCGTAGCCGGTAGCACGCCCGCCTGCGCTCAGAGCGAAAAAATGCTACTTGGGCTCGATGAGCTGGATTTCCAGCTCGACCTTGACGGTGTCGCTGAGCATGCCGGGCAGCGGGCCGCCGACGCCGAAGTCGGTGCGCTTGATGGTGCCGCTCGCGGAGAAGCCGGCATGCCGGTCGCCGGTTCCGGCGAATACCTGGACGCCGCCCCACTCGACATCGAGGGTGACCGGCTTGGTGATCCCGCCGAGCGTGGCCTCGCCCTCGACCTCGAACGATTCGGTGATCTGAACAGGCTCGACGGCACGGAAGCTCAGGGTGGGGCGGTTGGCGACATCGAGGAAGTCGGCGGTGCGGACGTGGTTGTCACGATCGGCGTTGCCGGTGTCGAAGGAGTCGAGGTAGATGGTGGCGCCGAGGGTGGCGAAACCGTTGTCGTCGACGACGAACTCGGTCTCGAACTTGTTGAAGCGGCCGCGGACCTTGGAGATGCCGAGGTGGCGGATGGTGAACTCGACCTGGGAATGCATCGCGTCCAGGGCCCAGGAGCCCGGGGTGAGCGTGGTGGTGGATTCAGCGGAAGATGTCATGCCATAAACCATGACCGGACCGTGGTCCGCTAGCCAGACCGCCGTTATCCTGGACCCGTCAGGGCGCGGATAACCATCCCAGGACGGGGCACGATGAAACGTATGGCAGCCAATCCCTTCGCGGAATACCTCATCGCCCGCCGCGCCCAATTGCGGCCGGCGGATGTGGGACTTTCCGAGGGCGGTCGCCGCCGTACGCCGGGACTGCGCCGCGAAGAGGTCGCGGTGCGCGCCGGGGTGAGCGCCGACTATCTGGCCCGGCTCGAGCAGGGCCGCGATACCAATCCGTCGCCCGCGGTCATCGACGCGCTCGCGCAGGCGCTGCTGATCGAGGGTAAGGACCGCCACCACTTCGGTTGGCTCGCCGTCACTTCGAGTAACGAATCCCGCTGTCCCACCACCGAATCCGTCGAAGAGCAGCCGACGCCCGCGATCGAGACCATCCTGCGCGCACTGCATCCCACCCCGGCCTTCGTGATCGGGCGGCGGCTCAATGTGCTCGGCTGGAATCCGGCCTGGGAGAACATCGCGAAACCCGTTGGGTTGCTCGACAATCCAGAGGTCGTGAATCTGGCCTGGTTCACCTTCGCGCATTCGCGCGCCAAGCAGGTGCTGCGAAACTGGGACGAGGTGGCCGATATCTTCTCGGCCGTACTGCGCCGCGCGACGATCCGCTGGCCGGGCGAGCATCGGCTGCTCGAGCTGATCGACGCGCTGCTCGCCTATCCGGAGTTCGAAAGCCGTTGGCAGCCACAGCATATCGACGACCTGGTCTCGGGCACGATGCGGTTCGACCACCCGGAGTACGGCCATATCGATATCCGGTTCGAGGCACTGAACGCCGATAAGGATCAGTGCATCGTCGTCTGGCTCACCGACCAGGCGCAGGCGCAATCACCCGGCCTGCGACTGGTCCGCGCGGTCAACGAGTAATCAGATTCCCAGGACGGCCATGCGTTCGGCGTGGCTGGCCTGCATGCGCTCGAACAGCGCGGCAATGCCGTTGAGGTCACCGGTCGCGGCGAGCACCAGCTCGGTGAGTTCGTCGCGCTGAGCCATCACGTACTGCGCCTGGGTGATCGCCTCACCGAGCAGTCGCCGACCCCACAGCGTCAGCCGGTCACGCTCGGAGCGGCTCGTCGCGACCGCGCGGCGCACCTCCTCCACCACGAATTCGGAGTGGCTGGTCTCGGCGAGTACATCCCGGACCACGGCGGCAACCTCGGGAGACAGCGCACCGGCGATCTCGGTGTAGAAGTCGGCGGCGATGCCGTCACCGACATAGAACTTCACCATCGACTCGAGCCAGGTGGAGGGATCGGTGGAGTCGTGGTACGCGTCCAGTGCGCGCACGAACGGCGCCATCGCGTCGAAGATATCCACACCGCGCTGGGCCAGCGCGGACTCCAGGGTTTCGAAGTGCCGCATCTCGGCGGCGGCCATCTTCGCGACGGCAACCTTGCCACGCAGCGTCGGCGACAGCTTGGCCTCCTCGGCCAGCCGGTAGAACGCGGAGATCTCACCATAGGCGAGCACCGCGAACAGGTCGTTCACGCCCGTATCGTCGGCGGAAATGAACGAGCCGGACAACGAAACCCCTACCGCTGCAGGTGACTGTGCTCCCATGTCGACACAGCCTAGTCCCGGTCTGTTACGTGACACCGTCATCCCGTTACATGTCGCCGTCATCCCGACGAACATCGGGAGCGTCGTTTGTTCAGGACAGCTCGGACAGGAACTTGTCGAGATAGGTCCAGGTGGTGTCGCGCGCGGTTTCGCCGGTGAGGATGCCGAGGTGGCTGCCGGGTGCGGTTTCGTAGCGAACGAACTGCGCGCCGGTGAGGATGCGCTGCCCGGCGGCCACCGCGGCGGCGGGGGTGATGACATCGGCGGGTCCGCCGACCAGCAGTACCGGGGCGGTCACGTCGGCCAATTCGATGCGGCGCTTGCCGAGTTTCACGACACCGCGGCCGATGTCGTTGTTCAAGATCAGGCGGCCCCACAGCTGGCCGTAGAAGCGACCCGGATAGCCGGGCATCTCGGACATGAATCGGTCGATGGACTCCATCTTGGCCAGGGTTTCGGTGCGCGCGATATTGCTCGCGACGAACCAGGGGCGGGTGAGTTCGCGGTCCCATGCGGTGACCTTGTAGGCGATTCGGGTCAGCGTGGCCGGAATGCCGCCCGCTGCGCGCACCGCGGTCGAGGTGGCGATGCCGCCGGTCAGCTTGGCCACCGCGCGCACCTGCGGAATGCCGGTCATCTTGTCGTAGTCCAGCGGCGAGCCGACCGCCGTGATGGAGCGGATCGGCAGTTCGGGGTGGGCGGCCGCGCTCAGCAGTGCGAGGGTGCCGCCGATGGACCAGCCGACCAGATCGACCGGACGGCCGTCGCGATCGGCGCAGGTGCGCAGGATCGACTCGGGCAGGATCTCGTCGATCCAGGTCTCGAAGCCCATCCGCCGGTCGGCGAAGCTGATCTCGCCGTAGTCGACGACGTAGGGCGCCCGGCCCGTCTCCAGCAGGAATCGGGCCAGGCTCTGATCCGGACGCAGATCGAAGCAGCTCGCGGGTGCGGCCAGCGGCGGCACCAGCAGCACCGCCGAATCCGTTGCGGCAGCGGCGGATCCGGTACCCTCGAAGCGACGCAGCTGCCGATGCGGTTCGTCCCACAGCACCGTCGACGGGGCGGGATCCGGCGCCTCGACGCCCTGGCCGAAGGTCAGCGCCCAGGCGTTGCGCGCCGCGATGGTGACGGTGTCGGTGAAACTCACCTCGAGAATGTCTCACATCCCGTTACCGGCGGTAACAGGCAGCTCCGATTTGTGAGCAATCGGGCACCGCTCAACCCCGCCTCATGCCGATCGGATTGAGCGGCGGCACCACGCTCTCCTGAACACGCTTCGTCAACGGTTCGAGCAAGTAGGTCAGCTCGGCGATGGCGTCCTGCGAGAGCGCCGCCAGTGCGCCGTTCCACGCAGCCTCGTCGGTGTCGGCCTCCACTCGTTCGAGCAATTCGGCGCCGGAGCCGGTCAACTCCGGACTGATCGGCTCCCCCACGATCAAACCCCTGGCACGCAACTCGTCGGCGATATCGGACCATTCCCGCTCCGGCCAGCCGCGCGCGGGCCGCATCACCGATTCGGGCGACTTACCGGCCGCCACCTGCAGCACCAGCGCCTGCGACCCGGACAGACCGTGGGCGACCAGGGCCGCCACATGTCCGTCGCCGCGATGTTCGCGCAGCGTGGTCGTGAGCTGCCACAGCGCGGCCACGGGATCGGCCGACAGCGCCAATTCCGCATTCGCCGCATACAACGGGCGGCCGGTCGGATCGGCCGTGCGCGCCACCGGTTCGAGCAATTGGGCGGCACGGGCGCAATCGGCGTCACCCGCTCCGGCCCCGCGCAACAATCCGACCGAAAAGGCGAGCCGGGCCTGCAGACATGCCTCCGGCGTCGCACGGGCCCAGGCATCCGGCACCGCCTTGGCCACCATGTCCGGATGGAATCCGGCGAAGGTCGCCAGTACCGCGCCCGCGCCCACCGCCCCGAGTGGCGCGGCTCGGAACGCGAAGTAGGTCTGCCAGAATCCGCGCAGTCCGAGCGCAACTCCGGCCTGCTTGACGCCCGCGCCGAAATACACGACATCGTGGATGGGTTCGAGAGTGTGCCAGATTCGACGCGCCAGATGAATTGCCATGTCGCGCAGCGTACGTCGACGGTCAACGCAAGGAAACCGCGCATTTTGTCCGGAATTACCGACCATTTCGAGCGACCTGCAAGCAGTCGCTACGGCAGCGGTCTGTTACGTCGAATTCGAGCCCAGCACAATATCACGCTACAATCTCTGCGGACAACGGAAATTTTCGTCCGTCGAGTCGCCGGATCGTACGGTCGCCCGAGTGTCGCCGACGAGGTTTTCGAAGTCCGGGAATATGTGCGCGCACCAGATCCGCATCACCCTTGCGCCGCGCCGATATCTGCCGAGGTCAGCTGCCGAAACGACGAGCTCCCGCAGACATCAGGGCAGTGGCCGAGGTGAGTATCACAGGCGGATATGTGGTTGTCGCGGGCCGGCCGGTCCGCCCCACACCTCGTGCGCGCGTGACGCGATAACGAGGAAAGGCACGAACCTGAGCAAGATCACTGTCGAACAGGAACCTGGTCTGGCGGATACGCTACTGACCGCCGAACTGGACGAAACCCACACCGCTCCGACATTCGCCGAATTGGGGGTTCGCGATGAAATCGTGCGAGCACTCGGCGAGATCGGAATCGAACGCACATTCGCAATTCAGGAACTGACCCTGCCACTGGCACTCGCCGGCGAAGACCTGATCGGTCAGGCCCGCACGGGTATGGGTAAGACCTTCGGATTCGGTGTGCCGCTGCTGCACCGGATCGCCACCGCCGATACGGGGACGACCCCGCTGGACGGCACCCCGCGGGCACTGATCATCGTGCCGACGCGCGAACTCTGCATCCAGGTCACCCAGGATCTGGAGAACGCGAGCAAGTACCTGAAGAACCACCAGGGCCAGCTGCGTGTGCTCTCGATTTACGGCGGCCGCCCGTACGAGTCCCAGATCGCCGCGCTGCGCTCCGGTGTGGACGTCGTCGTCGGTACGCCCGGCCGACTCATGGACCTGGCCGATCAGGGCCATCTGATCCTCGGCAAGATCGGCGTGCTCGTCCTGGACGAGGCCGACGAAATGCTGGACCTGGGCTTCCTACCCGATATCGAACGCATTCTCGGCATGGTTCCGACGCAGCGCCAGACCATGCTGTTCTCGGCCACCATGCCGGGCCCGATCATCACCCTGGCCCGGACCTTCCTGACCAGGCCGACGCATATCCGCGCCGAGGAACCGCACGATTCCGCCGTGCACGACCGCACCGCGCAGTTCGTCTACCGTGCGCACGCGCTGGACAAGAGCGAGCTGGTCGCCAAGGTGCTGCAGGCCGAGAGCCGCGGCGCGACCATGATCTTCACCCGGACCAAGCGCACCGCGCAGAAGGTCGCCGATGATCTGGCCGACCGCGGCTTCGCCGTCGGCGCCGTACACGGTGACCTCGGGCAGATCGCTCGGGAGAAGGCGCTCACCAAGTTCCGCAAGGGCGCCATCAATGTGCTGGTCGCGACCGATGTCGCGGCGCGCGGCATCGATATCGACGATGTCACCCACGTCATCAACTACCAGTGCCCGGAGGACGAGAAGACCTACGTGCACCGGATCGGGCGCACCGGCCGGGCCGGCCGCACCGGTGTCGCGGTGACGCTGATCGACTGGGACGAACTGAACCGCTGGGCGTCCATCGACACCGCCCTCGGTCTCGGCATCCCGGATCCGGTCGAAACCTATTCGCGGTCCCCGCACCTGTTCTCCGACCTCGGCATTCCGGAGGGTGTGACCGGCACGATCCGCAAGCCGAAGCCGGTCCGCGACGAGGACGCCGAGGTGGTCGAGCGCCCCGCTCGCACGCCACGCAAGCGCAATCGTCGCCGCACCCGCGCGGGTCAGCCGATCGACGGCGAAACCAACGGCATCGAGACCGATGAAGCCGAAACCGAAACCCCCGCAGCCCCGCTCGACGATGCGACCGACGATGAGACGGCGGACAAGCCCGCGCGTCGCCGCCGTCGCCGCCGCAGGTCCGCCGGTGCCACCGAAGACGGCACCGAGAACGGCACCGAGTCGAAAGACAACGGAGACAACGGAAACGGCGTGACCGCCGAGTCGGACTCGGACAGCGATTCCGATGACGCCGAAACCACCGATCAGCCCGCACGCCGTCGGCGCCGCCGTCGCAAGCCCGCGGGCGAGGCGGGCGCAGGCGAAGCGGCTGCCGGCGAAGCGACCGCGGACACCGCTCCCGAAACGGTGACCGCCTCGGCATAGTCCGATACACGGGCGCGTCTGTCATGGACAGGCGCGCCCGTGGCGTCTCAGCCGCGGCGACGCGGACGCGTCCGATGCACGGTCGCCTGGCTCGCGGCAACGGGTCGCCGAACGTGGAAATACCGGCAGGTGAGCGCCATTGAAAGCGGCTGCGGCCGTCATACGTCGGCGAACGTCCACGCGAGACCGATCGCATCCCCCGGGCGACACGTTGTAGTCTCGCAAACGTGCTCGCACCCGAGCGGCGAACGCGCGCCGACATCATCTCCGCAGTCGCGATCGCCGTGGTCGTGGTGATCGCGGCGGCGGTCGTGTGGGCGCGCAGTGATGCCAGGGGGACCGAATCGGTGACGGCGGAACATCCGGTTTCCACTCCCGCGGCCGCCGATCAGGTTCCGACGAGCCTGCGCGAACTGTGGCATGCGCCGGACCCCGCGGCGAACCGGGCGCTGGTGGCCGCGGGCACGGTCGTGACAGGCGCGGATGGCACGGTCACCGGACACGATCCGCGTACCGGTGCGCAAGTGTGGCACTACCGGCGCGACCTACCCCTGTGCGGCGTGGAGTCGCAGTTCGGCACGGTGATCGCGGTGTACAAGGATCAGCGCGGCTGCAGCCAGGCCACGCTGCTGGCCGGTGAGGACGGTTCCCGCCGGACCGCCCGCAGCAGCTATATGGACCCGACCGTGCAGCTATCGGTCGACGGCACCTATGTGCTGGCCCAGGGCCCGCGGCGGCTGGAGATGTGGCGCTCGGATCTGGTGCGCACCCTCGAATACGGTTACGTCGACGCACCCGTGAACGTGAAAACCCAACCGCGCAAGGGCTGCAAGCTGATCTCGTCGAGTTCGAGCTCCACCCGGCTCGCCGTCCTCGAACGTTGCCCCGAAGATCCGTCCAACCGGCTGAGCGTGCTCAATCCGGCGCCGAAGGACAATACGGTGCCCGAGGAGTACGGCTCGCATGTGCTCAACGGATCCGGTGCGGACTCTGCCGACGGGCGGGTAATCGCGGTGTCCGACAACCGAATCGTGCTCTACCTGCCGGATACGCCCGCGACCGCGACCGCCGAGGCGATTTCACCGCGGCTGGAGGTCTTCGACGGCACCGGGAATGCGCTTGTGGTGCACCAACTTTCCGCACCGCTGAGCGATAAGACGACAACCACTCGGATCAGTTCGCTGTTCCTGGTATTCACCGGCAACAGCCTGATCGCCTTGAACGCGGGCACTTTCGATCCGATCTGGGCCGCCCCCGGCGCACTCGGCAGTCCCGTCTTCATGGCGGGCCGACTACTCGTGCCGGTCGATGGCGCCATCGCGGTCCTCGATCCCACTTCGGGCACCGAGGTGTCGCGCATTCCGGTTGCCCGCCCCGGCTACGACGGCTCGCCCATCTCGCTGGCCGTCCTCGGCACAACCGTGCTGGAAAGACGTGGCGCCGAGATGTTCGCACTGGGCTCGTGATTACTGATTTAGTAAGAACATGGGTAACTCATCGGGAACGCCCAAAAACCCGGCCGCACCTACTGCCGGCCAGGCAAATGACGATCGAGGCACTGACGACCGGCAAAGGATTCGGGGCGGCGGACTAGCCATGTCCGCACGCGACGACGCCCGACTGGTCCTGCTCCGGCACGGCGAAACCACCTGGTCCAGCCAGCGGCGCCACACCGGCCGCACCGATCTGCCGCTCACCGAGCGCGGTGCGGAGCAGGCTCGCGCCGCGGGCGGGCTACTCGGCGAGCTGAAGCTGCGCGACCCGCTGGTGCTCACCAGTCCGCGTCATCGCGCGGTGCGCACGGCGGCGCTCGCGGGGCTGACCGATACCGTCGTCGACGACGATCTGGCCGAATGGGATTACGGCGACTACGAGGGGCAGACCTCCGTCGAGATCCGTGCGCACGATCCCGGCTGGACCATCTGGACCGGAGTCGTGCCGGGCGGCGAGACGGCCGCACAGGTCAGTGCGCGTGCCGATCGGGTGCTGGCATCGGTCGAACCCGCACTGGCGGACCGGGATATCGTGCTGGTCGGCCACGGTCATTTCTCCCGGGCGCTGATCGCCCGCTGGGCCGAGCTGGATATCCGGGAGGGGCGGCGCTTCGCCATGTCGACCGCCGCGATCACCGTGCTCGGTTACGAACACGACGACCGAACCATCCTGGCGCACAACCTAGTTCCCGCAAACCATGGAGCCGCACTATGACCCGCACCGGCCAGATCCGACGCGCCACCCCCGCCGATGTACCCGCCATGCTCGGCCTGGTCGAGGATCTCGCCGAGTACGAGAAGTCCCGCGCGGAGTGCACGCTCACCGCCGAGCAACTCGACACCGCGCTGTTCGGGCCGTCGCCCGCGGTTTTCGCCCACGTCGTCGAAGACGAAACCGGTGTGGTCGGCTGCGCGATCTGGTTCCTGAACTACTCCACCTGGACCGGCGTACACGGCATCTACCTGGAGGACCTGTACGTCAAACCGGAGACCCGCGGCAAGGGTTACGGCAAGGCGCTGCTGGCGGCGCTCGCCGAGGAGGCCGCCGCCAAGGGCTACAGCCGGGTCGACTGGGCCGTGCTGACCTGGAATACGCCCGCCATCGAGTTCTACAAATCCATCGACGCCGAACCGCAGAACGAATGGGTCGGCTACCGGCTCACCGGCGCGGCCATCGATAAGCTCGCCGCCGAAGCCTGGTGAGCGCGTGAGGGTTACCGCCCCCACGGATTGGCCGACCACCGCGGACGAGGCCATGGCGATCCAGGATGCGTTGCGGCCATTGGTGATTACGACCGACCCACATAAACCGCATTTCCGCACCGTGGCCGGACTCGATTCCGCCTACGACGACGAAACCGGGATCGCCGCCGCAGCCGTCGTCGTATTGGACAGTGCCACACTGGGTCCCGTCGATACCGCGGTAGCGCACGGCTCGGTCACCTTCCCTTACGTGCCGGGCCTGCTGTCCTTCCGTGAACTGCCGATAACCCTCACGGCACTCGAAAAGCTCGGTACCACACCGGATCTGCTGATCTGCGACGGCCATGGACTCGCACATCCGCGCCGCTTCGGCTTGGCCTGCCACGTCGGAATCCTCACGGGCACACCGACGATCGGCGTAGCCAAGACACCGTGGGGCGACTACGCCGAGCCCGGTCCGGAGCGCGGCGCAGGCAGCGATATCGCGATCGACGGCGAAGTCGTCGGGCGCGCGCTGCGCACGCGGCGCGGCGTCAAACCGGTCTTCGTCTCGGTCGGACATCTCATCGACCTGGACACCGCATGCACCCAGGTGCTCGCGCTCACCCCGCGCTACCGTCAGCCGGAAACCACCCGCCGGGCCGATCACCTGTGCCGTCAGGCACTTCGCGCCGTCACCGCCTGATCCCGGTTACTTCGATTCCGGTTCGATCCCGTACACCTCAGCCATCCAGCGATTCGACGCGGGCGCGAACAAGAACACCAGCGCGCCCACCACGACCAGGCCGAGCAGCGCGCCGAGCACCGGTTGATGCGAATCGGTCAGCAGCGACCAGGTCACCGGAAGCAGCAGCACCTGTGCGATCACGGCGATGGCACGGCCCCATCGGTGCCCGAGAAAAAGTCCGATCCCGGCCGCGAGCACCGCGCCGCCGAGAATCCCGAACCACGCGGCGGTGCCGTATCCGCTCGCGGCGCTCTGATCGTGTCCGAGCAGGCCACGCACGATCAGCACGATCGCCACGACCACGGCCACCGCCCCCTCCAGGGCGACCAATCCGCCCGCACCGCGCACCGTCGCGGGCACACCCGCCGAAACCTCGTCTTTGCCGCTGTCCGCCACGTGGCCAAGCCTAGAACGCACTCGGCGGCTTTTCGGACCGGGCCGTGCGCCGATTAGGCTGCCGAAGGTGCGGACGTTGCTGATCGTGAATCCGAATGCCACCTCGACTACGCCGGCGACGCGGGACCTGCTGGCGCACGCGTTGGAGAGCCGGACTCAGCTGACCGTCGCGCATACCCAGCACCGCGGCCACGCGGCGGAATTGGCGCAGTGGGCAGCAACCAACGAGATGGACCTGATCGTCGTGCACGGCGGCGATGGGACGGTCAACGAGACCATCAACGGCTTTCTGCCGCTGCCCCAGGTCGACGACGGACAGGCCTGGCTGCCGCGCCTCGGCGTGATTCCGGGCGGCTCGGCGAATGTGTTCGCGCGTGCCCTCGGCATCTCTCCGGATCCGGTGACCGCAACCAACCAGCTCATCGATCTGCTCACCCTCGACCACGACCGCAAAATCGGGCTCGGCCTCGCCGATGACCGTTGGTTCGGCTTCAGCGCCGGTGTCGGCCTCGACGCCGATGTCTGCGAAGCGATCGACAACAGTCGCGCCAACGGCCATGCCGCCACCCCCGGCCGCTACGTTCGCACCACTGTCCGACAGTTTTTCAAGTCGAAGCGCAAGGAGCCCAGCGTCCGGATCGAGATCCCGGGATTCGACCCCATCAGTGAGGTCCATTACGCCTTCGTAACGAACGCCAGCCCATGGACCTACCTGAACGCCACCCCGGTGCACACCAACCCCGGTACCGCCTTCGAAACCGGTCTCGGCGTGTTTGCCGTGCGGTCGATGTCGGTGGTATCCACCCTGCTGCTCGCCAGGCAGCTTCTCGCGGCCAATGGAAATCCCAAGTCCCGCAACCTATTTCGTGAGGACGATGTGCCGTCCGTGCACATCGAGGCCAGTGAGCCGATCGGCCTGCAAATCGACGGCGACTTTATCGGAAAACGCAACATGGTGGATTTCACAGCCGTGCCCGATGTGCTCGAGGTCGTCGCTCCCCGCCCGAAATGAGCACGAAACGCGCGAAAAAACTCGGTGTTGTGCTGCGAAAACCGGGTAGAGCGAGTACAAAGGACCGGGCAGGTTCCCCAAGGGGTTCCTTGAGAGCGTGAGCTTCCCCACGGTGCACCGGATACCTATTGACATCTACGGTGTTCGTGAAAGCATTCACAAGCAACCGTGCGGAAACATTCGAGTCGCACAAGTGAACGATCCACAAACCATAGGCGCCCTTTGCGGCGCCCAGCAAAGGAGCAGAGGAATGGACTGGCGCCACAAGGCCATCTGTCGCGATGAGGACCCCGAGCTGTTCTTCCCGGTGGGTAACAGTGGTCCGGCGCTCGCGCAGATTGCCGATGCCAAGCTGGTCTGCGCTCGCTGCCCCGTTACCGCTGACTGCCTGTCCTGGGCCCTGAAGTCCGGGCAGGATGCCGGCGTGTGGGGCGGTATGAGCGAGGACGAACGTCGGGCGCTCAAGCGTCGCAACGCCCGCACGCGCACCCGCACCGTCGTCTAGTAGGACGACCAGCGTTACCGGACCTCTCAGCCCGGCCCGGTAACGCAGTCAAGCCCGGCACTCAGGTGCCGGGCTATTTTGTGTCTGTGTCTAATTGCGGCGCCTGCGGCGCCGCGTGTTCGCGGCCCCTGGATGTCTCGCGTCCGAGTGGCCGAGACTCGCGCCTGCGGCGCATGCGCTTCGACCACTCGGACGCGAGACGGGCCGCGAACGTCGCTCGTAAGACTCGCTCCGTGGTGGTCAGGTGTGCGTGAAAGATGAGTCTTATTGCTTGCCAGGCGAATTCGACTAACGCCCGGAGCGGCGACCCAATGGGACTCGCAGCACTGCGTCGGTGCCTATGTCGGCGCCGGGGTGCAGGCCGATGGAGCCGCCGAGTTCGGCAGTGACCAGGGTGCGCACGATCTGCAGGCCGAGGCGGTCGGAGGATTCCAGGCTGAAACCCGGCGGCAGGCCGCGGCCGTCATCGCTGATGATCACGTCCAGCCAGCGCGCCGAACGCTCGGAACGGATTGTCACCGTGCCGTTTTCGCCGGAATCGAAGGCGTGCTCGATGGCGTTCTGCACCAGTTCGGTGAGCACCATCACCAGCGGGGTGGCACGTTCGGCGGAGAACACGCCGAGCGAACCCGCCCGGCGCACTTTGATTCTCGCGGTGTGCACGGTCGCGACATCGGCCATGATCGGCAGCAGCCGGTCCACGACTTCGTCGAGATCGACCTCTTCATCCACCGACATCGACAGCATCTCGTGCACCGAGGCGATCGAGGTGACCCGGCGCACCGATTCGGTCAGCGCGACCTGCGCCTCCTCGTTCTCGGTTCGGCGCGCCTGCAACCGCAGCAGCGCGGCGACGGTCTGCAGATTGTTCTTCACCCGGTGGTGGATCTCACGGATGGTCGCGTCCTTGCTGAGCAGCGCGCGGTCGCGGCGCTTGACCTCGGTGACGTCGCGGACCAGCACCGCGGCCCCGGCCAGTTCCCCGTGCGGGCGCAGCACCAGGGTGCGCAGCAGCACGGTCGCGCCGCGCGCCTCGACCTCCATGCGACGCCCGGTGCGGCCGGCCAGGGCGGCCTGGATATCGCCGACGACCTCCTGGGCGTCGAACGGATCGGTGATCAGCGATCGGGTGGTGACGGCCAGATCCTGACCGGCCAGATCCGACTGCAGCCCCATCCGGTGATACGCCGACAGCGCGTTCGGGCTGGCGTAGACGACGATGCCCTCGGTATCGAGCCGGATGAAGCCGTCGCCCGCACGCGGACTGGAGTGCGTCGCGGCGCGGTCCTCGGTGGTCGGGAAGGTGCCGTCGGCGATCATCTGGCACAGATCGTCGGCGCAGGCGACATAGGCGATCTCCAGCGTGCTGCGCACGCGCGAGCGCTGCAGATCGGTATCGCGGCTGAGCACCGCGATGACATCGTCGCCGCAGCGCACCGGAATGGCCTCGCGGATGGCGTGCACCGGATGCGGATGGTAGACGCCCTCGGCCTCGATATCACTGTCCGCGCGCACGATCTTGCCGGTCATCAGCGCGTCGAACACCTGCGGATGATCGGTCTGCAACGCGGTTCCACCGACCCGGTCCTCCGGATGGACAGTGGGCGCGGTCGTCGGGCGACACTGTGCCACGCAGACGATATCGGCGCCGTCGGCGATCGGTCCCGCACCGACCCACAGCAGCAGATCCGCGAAGGACAGATCGGCGAGCAGTTGCCAATCGCCGACCACTCGCTGCAGATGGTCCACGGCGACGCCGGGTAGGTCGGTGTGTTCGGCCAGCAGCTCACTCAGTGTCGCCATTTTCGATCTACCCGCTTCAGAAGTTAAGAGATGACGGCGATCAGGTGCCCGGCCTTGATCGCATCGCCCTCTTTGACGCCGATCGAGGTAACCGTGCCACCGCTCTCGGCGAGCACCGGGATCTCCATTTTCATCGACTCGAGGATCACCAGGGTGTCGCCCTCGTGTACCTCGTCACCCTCGGCAACGACCACCTGCTGCACGACCGACACCAGCTCCGAGAGCACTTCCTCCGCCATGACACCTCATCCACTCGTTCGCCCGTATCCGCTGAAGCTACAGCCAACCACACATGAAACAATGGCCTTCAATCAGAAGGGAGACTACCTATGGGTAAGCGTGGTCGTAAGAAGCGCAGCCGCAAGGGAAGCGCGGCCAACCACGGCAAGCGTCCTAACGCCTGAGCCGTAACAGACGAAAAACACCGAGGGCCATGATCTTCCGTAGGCACTCGGTGTTTTTTCTGTTTCCGGAACTACTCGGTGGTCTCGACCCGCGTGACCGTGACGGATCGGCGGATTTGCAGACTCAGCCGATCGCGCAGTGAATCCGGCGCCCGATCGCCGCCGCACTTGCGGCTCAGCAGGCTCTTGATCTTCTCCTCGATGCCGTAGGCCTCGATGCACGGTGAGCAGTGATCCATGTGGTGCTGCAGGCGGGCCCGGGTGGCGTCGTCACATTCACCGTCGAGCATGAGCCAGACATCGGCGAGCACAGCCGTGCAGTCCAACTCCATATCGGGGTCACGCTCCGTCACGACTGCACCTCGCTGGCGCTCGGTTCCGTCGCACCGGAAGGTGCTGTGCCTTTGATTCGCTCGCTACGCTCGCTCATGACTCCACCTCGCTGGCGCTCGGCTCCGCCATGACCGAGCGATGCTCGGCTGTGCCTATTGTCCGCTCGCTACGCTCGCTCATGCCTGCTTGACCTCCTGGCGTTCCGCGCCGTTGCGGTTGAATCCACGTTCGCGCGCCACATCGGCGAGCAATCCTTTGAGCTGCTTGCGGCCGCGATGCAGCCGGGACATCACCGTACCGATGGGGGTGCCCATGATGTCGGCGATTTCCTTATATGGGAAACCCTCGACATCCGCGTAGTACACCGCCATCCGGAATTCCTCCGGCAGTTCCTGCAGTGCGGCCTTGATGTCGTCGTCCGGCAGCGCGTCCAGCGCCTCCACCTCGGCCGAACGCAGCCCGGTCGAAGTGTGCTCGGCGGTGGCGGCGAGCTGCCAGTCGGTGATCTCGTCGGTCGGATACTGCGCGGGCTGGCGCTGCTTCTTGCGGTAGGAGTTGATGTAGGTGTTGGTCAGGATCCGGTAGAGCCAGGCACGCAGATTGGTGCCCTCCTTGAAGGATTTGAAGCCCTGGAACGCCTTGACGTAGGTCTCCTGCACCAAATCCTCGGCATCGGCCGGATTCCGGGTCATGCGCAGCGCGGCACCGTAGAGCTGGTCGAGCAGCGGGAGCGCATCGCGCTCGAATCGCTGCACCAGCTCGGTATCGTCGACCGCGGCGCCGACCGCACCGTCGGTCACCACGTCATCGTCGCTCGTCACACCAATCCCTTCGATCGCCGTACCTGCCAAATCTACAGGCGTGACCAGATCGAGTGAGAACTGAGAGTCCCCCGCGGTGCTCTCGACGCGCCCGGAGGCGGTAGCGGAGCGTAACCACGTAGGGCGCCGGGAGCGCCGCCAATCGGACACCTGCGACGTCACCGGGCGTTCTTCGAGCAGAACCGGCACCGACCTCTCCTTCACGTCGTACAACCGCCGAGCGGCTTCCGTATCGCATGCAACATGTCCGTGCTCGCCTGTGTTCCCATAGCGAACCCCCGCACCGAAAAACGCGTTGCGGACCGCCATTAGGGTGACCGGCATGGCAGGAGCCTCGACCCCGGCGATCCGCACTCTGGCCAAGGCCGGTGTGGCCCACCGCGTGCACGCGTACAAGCACGATCCGCGTGCCGACTCCTACGGCACCGAGGCGGTCGACGCACTCGCCGCCGAGGTCGGGGTGACGGCGGCGCAGATCTTCAAAACGCTGGTGATCGAATTGTCGACCGGCGCGCTCGCAGTCGCGGTGCTACCGGTGCCGAATACCTTGTCGCTCAAGGCGGCTGCCGCGGCGCTCGGTGCGCCCAAGGCGGCCATGGCGGATAAGGCGAAGGCCGAGCGAATCACTGGTTACGTACTCGGCGGCATCTCCCCACTGGGCCAGCGCAAGCTGCTGCCCACCGTGGTCGATGCCTCGGCATTGGCCTGGGACCGCATGCTTTGCAGCGCGGGAAGGCGCGGATTGGAGATCGAATTGGCACCGGCGGACCTTGTCCGACTCACCGATGCAGTAACCGCACCAGTCACATCCGTATAAATCCGCACCACATCAGCAACATTTGTGCGTTACTGAACGGGCCCAGATCGTCCGACTCGAGGATGTGATGTGAAATGTCCGCGCGCCAGCGATTGTGCAGCACCGTGATCGTCACCCTGTTCGGAGTTCTCCTGCTCACCAACGGCCCGGTCGCGCTGCTAGCGCCCACGGCCACCGCCGCACCTGGCAGCCCCCTGGTGATCGACGTCAACGACTTCCCGTTCGACGAACATGTCGTTGACGACGGGCCGAAGAAGAACAACAACCCGACGAAGGATGAGAAGGCCGACAAGGCCGAGAAGTTGGGCGGCGGCGTCGCAGGCAAGGTCATCGACCTGGGCGGCGGCGTGGCTCGCAAAGTCATCGACCTGGGCGGCGGTATCGCCAAGTGCGTGCTGAATATCGTGACGAACAGCGTGAAGTGCCAGCTGTGAGTCGATGAACGGCGGGCCGGGCGATCACAGCAAGCTGATCTGCCCGGCCTTTTCCGTACCGGGCCGAGTGTCCAACGGCGCCAACAACTCAGGGCCGTTATTGCGCACACTGTTGACCAGCGACGAGACCGGACGCGCCACAATGCCCGCCACCGATTCCTCGGTCGGCGTCTCGAGCAGCGTGGCCGGTGCCGGATGATCCGGATCCAGCCAGGCCGCCCAATTCGCTTGCGGCATGGGCAGCGGCATCCGATCGTGGATGCGGGTGAGCTCACCGACGGCGTCGGTGGTCAGGATGGTGCACGACAGCAGCGGTTCGCTGTCCTGTTGCGAACGGTCCCGCCACACCGACCACAATCCGGCCATATACAGCCGTGAGCCATCGGCATTCGCCATGAAGTACGGATGCTTCGCGACCTTGCCCTTGGCCCCGGCATCCGGTTCGACCAACCACTCGTACCAGCCGTCCATCGGAACCAGACAGCGGCGATACTTCACCGCATCGCGGAACGACGGCGTGGTCGCTGCCTTGTCGGCGCGGGCATTGAACAGCGGTTTGCCCTTGACCGGCACGCCGGGTTCGGCGGCCTTGGTCCAGACCGGGATCAGGCCCCAGCGCATCCGCCGGACGCGCAACCTGGGGTCGTCGTCGGGGTGGCCGTGCTCATGGCGCTCCACCACGGTCAGCACCTGGGTGGTCGGTGCCACGTTGTAGTTGGCGGAACCGCCGTTGTCAACGGCCGGCGTCTCGTCGATGGCGTCCAGTTCGGCGGCGAGCCGACCGGGATCGGTAGTTGTCGCATATCTGCCGCACATATCTCGATACTTCCACGCGGCGCCGACAGACTCGGGAAGAATTGACGGGAGGGGTGACCTGGTGAGAGTTGTGGCATAGCATCATCTCAGAGAATGGTCGTTAACTTATTTCGGCAAGAGGAGAGACCAACCGTGACAACCATCGAGACCACCCCAGCGGCGCCACAGACGGCGCTGACATCGGTCGATCCGGCCACCGGAGAGGTCATCGCCACCCACACCATCGCGGATGCGGACGCGGTGCGCGCCGCCGTCGCCAAGGCCCGTACCGCCGCCGCCACCTGGGGCGCACTGAGCTTCGACGAGCGGCGCAAACATCTGCTGCGCTGGTCGAGCCAGTTGGTCGCGGACTCCGCGGAGTTGACCGCGCTCATCCACAAGGAGAACGGCAAGCCACTCGACGACGCGTTCCTGGAGTTGATGCTCGCGCTCGAGCACATCGCCTGGGCGGCCAAGAACGCCAAGAAGGTGCTGTCGCCGAAGAAGATCTTCCCCGGCGCGTTGATGGCGAACTTCTCCGCGCGATTGGAGCAGCGTCCGCTCGGTGTCATCGGCGTGATCGGCCCGTGGAACTATCCGGTCTATACCCCGAACGGCTCCATCGCCTATGCCCTGGCCGCGGGCAATACCGTCGTCTTCAAGCCGAGCGAATTCTCCACCGGCATCGGCAATTTCCTCTCCGACGCGTTCAAGAAGGCCAATCCGGAGCTGCCCGAAGGCGTCTTCGAGACGGTCAATGGTTACGGCGCGACCGGCGCAGCGCTGGTTCAGGCGGGGGTGGACAAGATCGCGTTCACCGGCTCCACCGCGACCGGCAAGAAGATCATGGCCGCGGCCGCCGAATCGCTGACCCCGGTGCTGCTGGAATGCGGCGGTAAGGATGCGGTGATCGTCGCGGGCGATGCCGATGTGAAGGCCGCGGCCGATGCGGTCGCCTGGGGCGCCACCGCCAACAGTGGCCAGACCTGCGCCGGTGTGGAGCGGGTTTATGTGGACCGCTCGGTGCGCGACGAATTCGTCGCCGAGGTCGAGCGCATTCTGACCGACATCAAGCCGGGCTCGGACGCCGATGCTTCCTACGGTCCGATGACCATGCCCAGCCAGATCGATATCGTGCGGCGCCATATCGATGACGCGCTGAAGAACGGCGGCACCGCGGTGCTCGGCGGGCCGGAGTCGGTCAAGGGTCCGTTCATCGAGCCGGTCGTGCTGGTCGATGTGGACGAGAACTCCGAGGCTGTGGCCGAGGAGACCTTCGGCCCGACCGTCACCATTCGCACAGTGGACGGCGTCGACGAAGCGGTCGAGCTGGCGAACAAGTCCAAATACGGCCTGTCCTCGGCGGTCTACTCGAAGAAGAACGGCCTGGAGATCGCGCGCAGGCTGCGCGTCGGCGCGACCTCGGTGAACTCCGTACTCGCCTTCGCCGCCATCGCGGGGCTGCCCTTCGGCGGTGTCGGCGATTCCGGAATCGGGCGCATCCACGGCGAGCCCGGCCTGCGCGAATTCGCCCGGCCGCATTCGATCGCGGTGCAGCGCTTCGCGATTCCCGGCATGGCACTGCTCAGCTACTCGCGTACCCAGTCCACCATGAAGCTGCTGCGTCGCATGGTCCCGATCCTGCACGGACGCCACAAGTAGCTTCGGCCCTGGGCTCGCATGTCGGACGAGCCCCCGCACACTGCCGACTCACAACGGAGCGAGTCTACGACCGACCACCACGGAGAGAGTCTTACGAACGACCCGTTCACGACCCGCCTCACGTCCGAGAGGCCGAAACGAACACACCGCACCCGCAGGACTCGACCACCCGTCGCGTACCTCGGTGGCCGAACGATCCACCACCGGTGATCACCACGGAGCGAGTCTTACGAGCGACCCGTTCACGACCCGTCTCGCGTCCGAGCCGTCGAAGCGCATGCGCTGGAGGTGGGGGCCTCGACCGTCCGGCGCGTACGCATCGGTGCCGAACGATCCGCTATCGGTGACCACCACGGAGCGAGTCTTACGAGCGACCCGTTCACGACCCGTCTCGCGTCCGAGCCGTCGAAGCACATGCGCCGCAGGTGCGGGGCCTCGACCGTCCGGCGCGTACGCATCGGTGCCGAACGATCCGCTATCGGTGACCACCACGGAGCGAGTCTTACGAGCGGGGAGTTCGCGGCCCGTCTCGTTCCGAGCCGTCGAAGCGCATGCGCCGCAGGTGCGGGGCCTCGACCGTCCGGCGCGTACACATCGGTGCCGAACGATCCGCTATCACCGACCACCACGGAGCGAGTCTTGCGAGCGACCCGTTCGCGGCCCGTCTCGCGTCCGAGCCGTCGAAGCGCATGCGACGAAGTCGCGAGTCTCGACGGCTCGGACGCGAGACACCAGGGGGCCGCGAACACGCAGCGCCGAAGGCGCTGCCATCAAACACAGCCCAGCCCGTGTGTCCGGTGGCGCGATGGGCGAAGATGGACGGGTGAGTTTCTGGCCAGCGCCCTATGTCGATGTCCCCGTGCACGCGACCGTGACCCTGCCCGGATCGAAATCGATCACGAATCGGGCCCTGATCCTGGCCGCACTCGCCGAGGGTCCCTCAACAATCTCCGGCGCGTTGCGCAGCCGCGACACCGAACTCATGATCGGTGCGCTGTGCGCATTGGGCGCACGGATCGAGGGCGACGCCGACACGCTGACCGTGACACCCGCGCCGCTGCACGGCGGCACCGTCGACTGTGGCCTGGCCGGCACCGTCATGCGGTTCCTGCCCCCGGTCGCGGCCCTGGCCACCGGCGATGTCGCCTTCGACGGTGACGAGCAGGCCCGGGTTCGTCCGCTCGGCACCATCCTGGAAGCACTGCGCCGGATCGGCGCGGAAATCGAGGGCGACGCACTGCCGTTCACGGTGCACGGCAAGGGTGCGCTGCGCGGCGGCGCGGTCACCATCGATGCCTCCGGATCGTCCCAGTTCGTCTCCGGACTGCTGCTGTCGGCAGCCCGGTTCGAGGAGGGCATCGTGGTGCACCACGACGGCAAGGCATTGCCCTCGATGCCGCATATCGAGATGACAGTGGAGATGCTGCGGCGCGCCGAGGTCGCCGTCGATTCTCCGGCCGACAGCCGCAAGGCCCAGACCTGGACCGTCGCACCCGGCCCGATCCGCGCGGTGAACTGGGATGTGGAGCCGGATCTGTCCAATGCCACGCCCTTCCTGGCCGCGGCCGCCGTCACCGGTGGCGAGGTCCGCATCCCGCACTGGCCGCGCCTGACCACCCAGCCCGGTGATGTGATCCGGGAGATCCTGGTTCGGATGGGCGCCGAAGTCACCCGGTTCGACGGTGTGCTGACCGTGCGCGGCCCCGAGCGCCTTGCCGGTATCGATATCGATCTGCACGATGTCGGCGAGTTGACCCCGACCGTGGCCGCCCTTGCGGCACTTGCGGATTCACCGTCCCGGCTGCGCGGTATCGCCCATCTGCGCGGCCACGAGACCGATCGGCTCGCGGCCCTGTCCACCGAGATCAACCGGCTCGGCGGCAATGTCACCGAGACCGAGGACGGACTCGAGATCATCCCGGCCCCACTGCACGGCGGCAACTGGCATTCCTATGCCGACCACCGAATGGCAACGGCCGGTGCGATTCTCGGACTCCGGGTGCCCGGCGTGGCGATCGAGGATATCGGTACCACGGCCAAGACGCTGCCCGGATTCGTCGGCCTGTGGGAGCAGATGCTCGATCCCACGCTCACCGATCAGGGAGCGGCCCGCTGAGAAGACGCGATTACGACGAGTCGGATGTCCGGGTGCGCCCGGGCAAGTCGTCTCGTCCACGCACGAAAACCCGTCCGCAGCACAATGATGCGGAAGCGGCCATGGTCGTTTCGGTGGACCGCGGTCGCTGGGGTTGCGTGCTCGGCGGCGATTCGGACAAGCTGATCGTCGCCATGCGGGCCAGGGAACTGGGCCGCACCCCGATCGTCGTCGGCGATCAGGTCGACGTGGTCGGCGATCTGTCCGGCAGACCCGATACCCTGGCCCGCATCGTCCGCGTCGGGGAACGCCGAACCGTCCTTCGCCGCACCGCCGATGACACCGATCCGTTCGAACGGATCGTCGTCGGCAATGCCGAACAGCTGTTCATCGTGGTCGCCCTCGCCGATCCGCCGCCGCGCACCGGTTTCGTCGAACGCGCCATGGTCGCCGCGTATGCCGGTGGACTGCAACCGATTCTGTGTTTGACCAAACACGATCTGGCCGCCGAATCCGAATTCGCCGCAGCCTTCGACGATCTCGACCTCACCATCATCTACGGCGGCATCGACGACCCGAGCGAACCGGTCCTCGATCTGCTCACCGACCGACTCACCGCCTTCATCGGCCATTCCGGCGTCGGCAAATCGACGCTGGTGAATCGCCTTGTGCCCGATGCGGATCGCGCGGTCGGCGAGGTCTCCGGCGTGGGCAAGGGCAAACACACCTCAACCCAATCCGTCGCCCTGCCGCTCCCGCAGGGCGGCTGGGTCATCGACACACCCGGTGTCCGTTCCTTCGGACTGGCGCACATCACGCCCGACGATGTCATCGCCGCCTTCACCGATCTGGCGGCCGCCATCGAGGATTGCCCCCGCGGCTGCACCCATCTCGGTCCTCCGGCGGACCCTGAATGCGCGCTGGATTCCTTGCCCGGCAAGGAGCGCCGCGTGGCCGCGATCCGCCTGCTGCTGACCGCGTTGAACTCCAACGAATCCTGGTAGTCAGTGCCCGTCGGCCTGTTCAGGCGCGAAGGGCCACTCCTCGAATCGGTCGCACAGACCGTCGGAGTCGAACCGCAATATCCACAGATCCCGCCAGCGCGACAGGCTGTCCCACCGATATTCCACGCTCACCCGCACCACGGCGGTCGAATCCTCCACCGCGACAACCTCGGCTGCCATCGTGAACGCCTCGTCCGGCCCACTGCGCTCGGCCTCCCAGAACACCTCGAGCGGTTCGAGACCGACGATCGGATCCGCCCACGGCGACACCAGATACTCGACATCGCGGGTGAACAGCTCCCCGAGCATCGCGGTACCCGGCGCACGCCAGGCCCGTTCATAACCACCGACCCATTTCTCGACAGCGTCCCGGTCCACGCCTCGTAAGCTACTCCGCCACACCACCCCTCGTGGCCGTTAGCGACTGCTTGCAGGTCGCTCGAAAGGATCAGCTTCACCGACGACGAAGGTGCCCATGGACTCGAGTCCATGGGCACCTTCGTGATCGAATCAGTGCCGACGACGCGTCTTCGGTGCGCGCTTGGGCTTGGCCTGCGCGCGGGCCGCCTCGCGGCGTTCACGGCGAGTGCTGCCGTCGCCGTACTCCTCGGCGTCACTGTGCACCGCGGCGTGGCCGCCCTCGTCCGGACCCGAATAGTGGAAGCCGTTGTTGGCCCGGGAATCGCCGATCCCCTTGGCACGCAACGCCGCAGGTGCGCCATTGCCGACCGGCGCCTCCTGGGTGGGCAGTGGACGCGGCGCGGTGGCGCCGACCGGCGAGCGCAGACCAGGATCGACCGCGACGCCCTCGGGCTGCGGCTGCTGCACCTCGACCTGCAGGTTGAACAGGAAGCCGACCGACTCCTCCTTCAGGCCCTCGAGCATCGCGGCGAACATGTCGAAGCCCTCGCGCTGGTATTCGACCAGCGGATCGCGCTGCGCCATGGCACGCAGGCCGATGCCCTCCTTGAGGTAATCCATCTCGTAGAGGTGCTCGCGCCACTTGCGGTCCAGCACCGAAAGCAGTACCTGGCGTTCGAGATTGCGCATCGAACCCTCGCCGGCCAGACCGTCGATCTGCTGTTCGCGCTTCTCGTAGGCGTCGTGCGCGTCATCGAGCAGCGATTCGACCAGTTCGTCCTTGGTCAGATCGCCCGCTTCGCCGACGCCGGTCTCACCGGTCAGCTCCTTGTAGTCCAGGCTCACCGGGTACAGCGTCTTCAGCGCGGTCCACAGCTTGTCCAGATCCCAGTCCTCGACGTAGCCCTCGGCGGTGGCGCCGTCGACATAGGCGGTGATCACGTCGGTGATCATCTCCTGGACCTGGCCCTCCATATCCTCGCCGCGCAGAATCCGGTTGCGCTCGCCGTAGATGATGGTGCGCTGCTGGTTCATCACCTCGTCGTACTTGAGCACGTTCTTGCGGATCTCGAAGTTCTGCTGCTCGACCTGGGTCTGCGCGCTCTTGATGGCCTTGGAGACCATCTTCGCCTCGATCGGCACATCGTCGGGCAGGTTGAGCCTGGTCATGATGGCCTCGAGCGCGGCGCCGTTGAAGCGCCGCATCAACTCGTCACCCAGCGACAGGTAGAACCGGGACTCACCCGGGTCGCCCTGACGGCCGGAACGACCACGCAGCTGGTTATCGATACGCCGCGATTCGTGGCGCTCGGTGCCGAGCACGTACAGACCACCGGCATCGCGCACCGCGTCGGCATCCTCGGCGGTCTGCTCCTTGACCCGCTCCAGCGTCGGCAACCACGCGGCCTGGTACTCCTCCGGCGTCTCCACCGGATCCAGACCCTCCTTGCGCAGGATGATGTCGGTGATGATGTCCGGGTTACCGCCGAGCACGACGTCGGTACCACGACCGGCCATATTCGTCGCGACCGTGACCGCGCCCGGGCGACCGGCCTCGGCGATGATCTCGGCTTCCTTCTCGTGGAACTTCGCGTTCAGCACGTTGTGCGCGATGCCGCGCTTGGTGAACTGCTTGGACAGGTACTCCGAGCGCTCGACGCTGGTGGTACCGATCAGCACCGGCTGGCCCTTCTCGTGCCGTTCGGTGACATCGTCGACCACGGCCGAGAACTTGGCCTCTTCGGTCTTGTAGATCAGATCGGACTGGTCCGCACGCACCATCGGCTTGTTCGTCGGAATCGGGACCACGCCGAGGCTGTAGATCTGGTGTAGCTCGGCGGCCTCGGTCTCGGCGGTACCGGTCATACCGGAAAGCTTGTCGTAGAGGCGGAAGTAGTTCTGCAGCGTGATGGTGGCCAGGGTCTGGTTCTCCGGCTGGATCTCGACGCCTTCCTTGGCCTCGATCGCCTGATGCATGCCCTCGTTGTAGCGTCGACCGACCAGGATGCGGCCGGTGAACTCGTCGACGATGATGACCTCGCCGTCGCGGACGATGTAGTCCTTGTCCCGGTGGTAGAGCTCCTTGGCCTTGATGGCGTTGTTCAGGTAGCTCACCAGCGGCGAATTGGCCGCCTCGTAGAGGTTGTCGATGCCGAGCTGATCCTCGACGAACTCCACGCCAGCCTCGTGCACACCGATGGTGCGCTTCTTGATATCGACCTCGTAGTGCAGGTCCTTCTTCAACAGCGGTGCGATGCGGGCGAATTCGGCGTACCACTTCGAGGAGGCGTCGGCCGGGCCCGAGATGATCAGCGGGGTGCGGGCCTCGTCGATGAGGATGGAGTCGACCTCGTCGACCACGGCGAAGTTGTGCCCGCGCTGGACCAGATCGTCCAGCGAGTGGGTCATATTGTCGCGCAGGTAATCGAAGCCGAATTCGTTGTTGGTGCCGTAGGTGATGTCGGAGTTGTAGGACTCGCGACGCTCGGCCGGGGTCATACCGGACAGGATCACGCCGACGCTCAGCCCGAGGAAGCGGTGCACGCGGCCCATCCACTCGGCATCGCGCTTGGCCAGGTAGTCGTTGACCGTGACGACGTGCACCCCGTCGCCGGAGATCGCGTTGAGGTAGGCGGGCAGCACACAGGTCAGGGTCTTGCCCTCACCGGTCTTCATCTCGGCGATATTGCCGAGGTGCAGCGCCGCGCCACCCATGATCTGCACCTTGTAGTGCTTCTGGTTCAGCACCCGCCAGGACGCCTCACGGGCGACCGCGAACGCCTCCAGGAGCAGATCGTCCAGCGTTTCGCCGTCGGCGTAGCGGTCCCTGAATTCGTCGGTCTTGGCACGCAGCTCGTGGTCGGTGAGCTCCTCGATCTCGGGCCCGAGCGCGAGGACCTCTTCCGCGAGGTGGGCGAGCCGCTTGACCGTGCGTCCCTCACCAATCCGTAGCAACCTCGTCAGTGTCAGCGCAGGCACGGGTCTCGTCAGTCCTCTGGTCGGTGTGTCAAATGTTCGGCCGTCACCCGGGGCGGGCAGTGTGCACATGGCCCCCGCCGAGCACGGCGGAATCCGCAGCACGCTTCATGGTAATGCGGCATCCATGGTAGGTGCCGATGACCAGCGACATAGCGCCGCATCCGCCGCTACCGCCGAGGCGGCAGCCGTTTCTTTTCACCGTACCCGTGTGTCGGCGCTCGGATCGGCTGGGAATCCGATGGACCGGAACCTGTTTCAGCGCGGGTGTCATACGATGTAAGTCGTTCGTCGTGCCGGACGCCGCGAGCCCTGCCTACCAGGGACGACCCGTCATCCGACGGCACGTGACGACACCAAGGGGCAGCGCAGCTCAAAAGGCATCCGTTATGCGGCACCCCGATTAATGTGTGCGAATCGAGTTCCTCCGGTCTCGAACCGATGCAGCCTTCCACGGAACCAGACGTGGGTAAAGGGTTGCGCGAATATCGCTGGATATGCCACAGGGGGCAGGACGAACCGTTGTGGGCGACCACAATGGGCGATGAGACGGCTCGGGTGGGAGCCACATCGGAAGGAGCACCGGGCAGCGTGATCACGAGATTGACGCCGCAGGACGCGTCGTTCTATCAGCTCGAGTCGAGCAGCAATCCGATCCATATCGGCTCTCTCGCGATCGTCCGAGGTAGCGACTCTGCACAGGGGGAAACGGCACTCGACTACGACGGACTGGTCGATCTGGTGGAGAGCAGGCTTTCCCTGGTCCCCCGCTATCGCAGGAAGGTCCGCGAAGTCCCGTTCGCGCTCGGCCGCCCGGTCTGGGTCGAGGACAGCCATTTCGATATCACCTATCACATCCGCCGCTCCGCACTGCCCGAGCCGGGCAACGATTGTCAGCTGCACGATCTGGTTGCGCGGCTGGCTTCGCGACCGCTCGATCAGAGCCGCCCACTGTGGGAGATGTATTTGATCGAGGGCCTGGCCGAGGGCCGGTCCGCGATCTTCACCAAAACCCACTCGGCGCTCGTCGACGGGGATACCGCACTCGAGATCGGACACGTCATCCTCGATACCAGCGCATCACCGCGCGGTATCGCCGATGACGCCTGGGTGGCGCCGCGCGAACCCAACGAGATGGAACTGCTGATCGGCGCGCTCACCCACTTGGCCGCGCAGCCGCGCGAGGCGCTCGAGGTGGCGCGCGACGCGAGCGCGCACGCGTTCTCGGTGGTCGAGGCCGCGGGCAAGGCGGTGGATTCGATGGTTTCGGCCGTGCGTGCGGCCACCATCGGCGCACCCGACAGCCCGCTCAACGCCAAGACCTCGCGCAACCGCCGCTTCGATGTGGTGCGCACGGATCTGGAGGACTACCGCAAGATCCGCAAGCGCTTCGAATGCTCGATCAACGATGCGATCCTGGCCGTCGTCACCGGGGCGCTGCGCAATTGGCTGCTCTCGCGCGGTGAGGCGCTCACCGAATCGACCGTCCTGCGCGCGGTGGTGCCCATGTCGGTCTATGTCGAAGGCATCGACGACCAGCTGAAACCGACCAGCGAGGTCTCCTCGTTCCTCATCGACCTGCCGGTGGGCGAACCGAATCCGGTGATGCGCCTATCGCATATCTCCCATGCCACCGAGGCCAACAGCAAGCACCGGCGCGGCGTGCGGGCGCGCACCCTGGTGCACCTGGCCGGCTTCGCTCCGGCGAGCCTGCATGCGATGAGTGTGCGGGCGGCGAGTACGTTCGCAGAGCACACGTTCAATCTGGTGATCACCAACGCACCGGGTCCGCAGACCCCGATGTATATCGGCGGCGCGCGGATGCTGGAGATGTATCCGGTGTCGCCGCTGCTGCGCAACCAGGCCTCGAGCATCGGGATCACGTCCTATGACGGACGCGTCTTCTACGGACTCAACGCCGACCGCGACGCGATGGCCGATATCGGCGTGCTGGCCGCGTCGGTGCACGAGTCCATGGAGGAGATGCTCGGTGCCTGCGTCTGAGAACACCATGCGGGTCTATATTCCCGCCACCGTGCCGATGCTGCGCGAGCTCGTCGCGAACCGGGAACTGCGCCCCGCCGGCGGCACCGCCTTCGCGGTCACGCCGACACTGCGCGAGGCCTATGCCTCCGGGGACGACGAAGAATTGGCCGAGGTCGCGATGGCCGAGGCCGCGCGGGCCTCGCTGCGCCTGCTCGCCGCCGAGCGCGAGGAGGCGACCGAGGCGTCCGACGACGATGACGGCGACGCCGACGACCCAGCCACCACCTACCACAGCCCGGTCTATCGCCGCGCGGTCATCGCCGCCGATGTGACCGGTGCGAAGCTGCGCCCCGACCTCGACGACGCGGTGGTGCGATTGGCCGGAACGATCGGCTACGACCGGATCGCCTCGGTACACGTCGACCTGGCCGAGGCCGAACCCGAGGTGGCCAAGGCGGTCGATGTCGTCGATGCCGCCGACCTCGGCGACGCCGATGCCGAATTCGTGCTCGGCGATGCCGAGGACCATCAGCTGGCCTGGTACGCCGCCCAGGAGCTGCCGTTCCTGCTCGAATTACTGTGAGCGAGCGCCAACGAGTGAACCAATAACACAGCGCCCTCCGGGGCACGGCGGAGCCGAGCGCCGGCGAGGTGGAGCAGTGACGCGGCAACCTGCACATCCCGCACTAACCTACGATGCCGTAACCTGGCTGCGAGGCGGCTTCACCGGTCGCTAATGACAGGGAGACGAACGGCGGCAATGGTCTTGAAAAAAGCGGCAGTCTCGGTGCGCACGGTCCGGGAGTGGCTGGAGGCTCCGGCGGCGGAAGTCGCCGAACGCGGTGGACGGCTGAACGTACTGCGCGGCGCCGTCGCGCGCGTCACCACGCCGCTGCTGCCCGACGACTATCTGCACCTGGCGAATCCACTGTGGTCGGCGCGTGAGCTGCGCGGCCGAATTGTCGAGGTGCGCAAGGAAACCGCCGATTCGGCCACCCTGGTCATCAAGCCGGGCTGGGGCTTCGACTGGAAATACGAGCCGGGTCAATACATCGGCATCGGCATTCTGGTCGACGGCCGCTGGCACTGGCGCTCGTACTCGCTGACCTGCCCGCCGAACTGGACCGATCCGGAACACCGCGGCAAGCGGCTGATCTCCATCGCGGTCAAGGCGATGCCCGAGGGTTTCCTGTCCAGCCACCTTGTCAGCGGTGTCGCCGCGGGCACCATCGTCCGGTTGGCCGCACCGCAGGGCGGTTTCGTGCTGCCGTCGCCGCCGCCGGAAAAGGTGCTGTTCCTCACCGCGGGCAGCGGTATCACCCCGGTCATGTCCATGCTGCGCGCGCTGGATCGCCGCGACATGGTCACCGATGTCGTACATGTGCACTCCGCGCGCACCCGCGACGATGTGATGTTCGGGGCCGAACTGCGCGATCTGCACGCTCGCCGCCCCAGCTTCTCCTCGCATCTGCACCTCACCGACGAGCAGGGCCGGTTCTCCCTCACCACACTCGACGAACACTTCCCGGATTGGCGCGAGCGCCAGACCTGGGCCTGCGGGCCGGCCGCCATGCTCGACGAGATCGAACAGCACTGGCGTGCGGCCGACATCAGCGACCGGCTGCATGTCGAGCGCTTCGAGATCGAGCGCTCCGCCGTCGGCGAGGGCGGCACGGTCACATTCGACAAGACCGGGCGCACCGTGGAGGTCGACGGCGCCACCAGTCTGTTGGAAGCGGGCGAATCCGTCGGTGTGCAGATGCCGTTCGGCTGCCGGATGGGCATCTGCCAAACCTGTGTCGTCACACTGACTTCCGGACATGCCCGCGATCTGCGCAATGGCGACGAGCGCCGCGAGGGCGACAAGGTACAGACCTGTATCTCGGCCGCGGCGGGCGACTGCGCACTCGACGTCTGAGACAGCGACACTCGCAGACACACCCTCGGGGGGATCCGACAGGTACCCTCGAGGTACATCCAGTCAGGGAAAGGACCCCGGTGGCCATCACCGATATCAAGGCGTTCGCCCATCTCACGGCGGCCGACATCGAAACACTGGGGCAGGAACTCGATTCCATCCGGCGCTCCGTCGAGTTGTCCCGCGGCGAACGTGACGCCAAGTACATCCGGCGCACGATCGCGGCGCAGCGCGGGCTCGAAGTGCTCGCGCGCGGTGTGCTGTTCGGCAGCCGCAACCGGTGGGCCTGGCTGACGGGGACGGCTCTGCTCTCGGTCGCCAAGATCATCGAGAATATGGAGCTCGGGCACAACATCAGCCACGGGCAATGGGACTGGATGAACGATCCGGAAATCCACTCCAGCACGTGGGAATGGGATATGACCGGGCCGTCGGTGCAGTGGCGGCGGGCGCACAACTATTCGCACCACACCTACACCAATGTGCTCGGCAAGGACGAGGACCTCGGCTTCGGCATCCTGCGGATGACCCGCGACGAGCAGTGGCGGCCGATCCACCTGATCCAGCCGCTGGCCAATATCCTGCTCGCGGCCACCTTCGAATGGGGTATCGCGCTGCACGACTGGAGCATCGAGAAAGAGCTCGCAGGCACGCCGCCCAAACAGCTGATGTCGGAGCCGAACAAAGAGTTCGGTCGCAAGATCGGCCGTCAGGTGGCCAAGGACTTCCTGATCTACCCGGCGCTCACCGGACCGGCGTTCAAGTCCACGCTGAAGGCGAATGCGACCGCCAACCTGGTACGCAACCTGTGGGCTTACGCGGTGATCTTCTGCGGCCACTTCCCCGACGGCGCCGAGAAATTCACCATCGAACAGCTCGAGGGCGAGACCAGCGGCGAATGGTATCTGCGCCAGATGCTCGGCAGCGCCAACTTCAAGGCCGGACCCGCCATGGCCTTCATGAGCGGCAATCTCTGCTACCAGATCGAACATCACCTGTTCCCCGACCTGCCGAGCAACCGGTATCCGGAAATCGCCGAGCGGGTCCGCGAACTGTGCGACAAGTACGACCTGCCCTACACCACCGGCTCGCTCGGCAAGCAGTATCTGCTGGCCTTCCGGACCATCCACAAGCTCGCACTGCCGGACCGCTTCCTCAAGCGCACCGCCGATGACGCACCGGAGACCTCCTCGGAGCGCAAGTTCGCCGGCGTCTCACTGCCCGCCATGCCGTCGATGCCCAATGCCGAGCGCTGGGCCGACAAGTGGAACGAGACGCACTGGCTGCCCGTCGACCCCGAGACCGGTAAGCGTCGCGGCCTGCGTTCGGCGCTCAACGAGGCCAAGGTGGTGTTGCGGGAAAAAGCTCGGCACGAGAAGGAAGTGCTGCACGAGGCCAAGCTGGCGCTGCAGGAAAAGGCACGTCAGGAGAAGGCGACACTGCAGCGAAAGGCCATACGCGAGCGAGCGATCCTTCGCGGCTGGCGCCGCCGATGAGATAGCATCTCCCAGCCGCTTTCGCAATGCGGGATTTGCCACATCCCCTGGGCAGCCCTCGCAACCTACGGTCTCGTAACTTACGGTACTGTAACCGCCATGGCGATCTCGGATGTCAAGGAATACGCGCACCTCACCGAAGCCGATGTAGAGGCACTCGGTGCGGAGTTCGACGCGATCCGGCGCGATATCGAGTCCTCGCGCGGTGATCGCGACGCGCGGTATATCCGCAATGTCATCCGCCTGCAGCGTGCGCTCGAGATCAGCGGCCGCACGGTGCTGTTCGCCAGTTTCCTGCCGCCCGCCTGGCTCGCCGGTGTTGCCCTGCTCAGCACGGCCAAGATCATCGAGAATATGGAGATCGGGCACAACGTCATGCACGGGCAGTGGGACTGGATGAACGATCCGGAAGTCCACTCCAGCACCTGGGAATGGGATAACACCGGCCCGTCCAAGCACTGGAAGCAGACGCACAACTACCTGCACCACAAGTACACCAATGTGCTCGGCATGGACGACGACATCGGCTACGGCCTGCTGCGCGTCACCCGGGATCAGCGGTGGAGGCCGTTCAATATCGGCAATCCGGTCTACAATCTGGTGCTGCAGCTGTTCTTCGAATACGGCGTCGCGATCCAGCATCTCGAGCTCGGCAAGGTGCACCGGTTGAAGGAGGGCTCGCCGGAGCGGGCCGCATTCGAGGTCAAGCGCCGCGAGGTGCTGGTAAAGATCGGCAAGCAGGCCGGTAAGGATTACCTGCTGTTCCCGCTGCTCACCGGGCCCGCGTTCTTCTCGACGCTCACCGCGAACCTGACCGCCAATATCATCCGCAATATCTGGACCAATGCGGTGATCTTCTGCGGCCACTTCCCGGACGGCGCGGAGAAATTCACCAAGGCCGATATCGACGGCGAATCCAAGGGCCAGTGGTACCTGCGCCAGATGCTGGGCAGCGCCAATATATCCGGCGGTCCGGTCATGCACTTCATGACCGGCAACCTGAGCCACCAGATCGAACACCACCTGTTTCCGGATCTGCCGAGCAACCGCTACGCCGATATCGCGGTCCGGGTGCGCGCCCTGGCCGAGAAGTACGACCTGCCCTACACCACCGGCTCGCTTCCGGTGCAGTACTTCAAGTCCTGGCGCACCATCCTGAAGCTGGCGCTGCCGAACAAGTACCTGCGCGCAACCGCCGACGACGCCCCCGAGACCGCCTCGGAGCGCAAATTCGACGGCTCCACCATGCCGAGCTTCGACCCGGCCACCGGTAAGCGTCGTGGGCTGCGCACGGCGCTGAAGGATGGGCGCCGCCGGTTCGCCCGTCGGGCCGTTTCCGTCGCCTGACGCACAGTCGCACCGAGGGCGCCCACGGAAGTCCGTGGGCGCCTTCGTCTTTCGATGGGCCGGCCACTCCGAGCGCGACGGGCTCATGGTATCCGCCTGGGCCTCGGCGGGAGCACCGGTTGCGGCTGGTTGACTGAGGGTGTGTGTGCTGAAGATCTGAGCGTTTACGAGGCCATCCGGACGCGGCGGGATGTACGGGCCGAGTTCACCGGTGACCTCGTCGACGATGCGACGCTGTGGCGGATACTCGATGCCGCACATCGCGCGCCCAGTGTCGGCAACTCGCAGCCGTGGGACTTCGTCGTGGTGCGCGAGCATGCGACGCTGCGGAAGTTCGCCGACCACGTCGCACAGAAGCGGATCGAATTCCGCGACGCACTGCCGCCGGATCGGGCGGCGACCTTCGACCCGATCAAGATCGAGGGCATTACCGAGAGCGGCACCGGCATCGTGGTCACCTACGACCACGACCGCGGCGGCCCGCAGGTCCTCGGCCGCACCACCGTCCCCGAAACCGGCATCTACTCGGCGGTTCTCGCCATCCAGAACCTCTGGCTGGCCGCCACCGCCGAGCAGATCGGCGTCGGCTGGGTCTCGTTCTACGACGCCGAATTCCTCACCGACCTCGTCGGCCTACCCGACGGCATCCGCCCCGTCGCCTGGCTGTGCGTCGGCCCGGTAGACGAATTCCAACGCGTACCCGACCTCGAACGCTTCGCCTGGCGCACCGGCCGTCCCCTCACCGAAGCAGTCCACCACGAAACCTTCCGCGCCTGAGCTGATCGAGCGCAGTCAAGTGGCGCTTCGGACTCATCCCGGGTAGTCGGACGGCGGCCCAAAACCCCACCACCCACCATTCGACTACGCTCGGCGAACTCTCGAGAACGCAACCACAGCCGGTCGAGTGGGCTGGGAGCTAAAGGCAAACCACAGACCGCTGAACCGTTCCGGGACCGGCAAGACCCCGAGAAGTCGGTGCAGGACAACAGGATCCACCGCAGCACGCTTAGCGAAACCCACCCCTCGCCCCGATGGTCGAATCCGGCGGAACAGGGGTGGAGGCGGCAATCAGACGCCTTCCAGCACGGCCGACGCGCCGATGCCACCCGCCGCGCAGATGCCGAGTAGGGCGGCGTTCTTGCCGGAGCGGGCCAGCTCGTTTGCCATGGTGGTGACCATGCGTGCGCCGGTCGCGCCGAACGGATGTCCGAGCGACACCGAACCGCCGTGCACGTTGAGCCTGTCGATCTCGATCTCGCCGACCGCGCTATCGCGATCGAGGCGGGTCTTGGCCCACTCGTCGCTGTTCAGGGCCGCGAGCACGGACAGTGTCTGGGCCGCGAATGCCTCGTGGATATCGACGAAATCGATATCTCCCAGCGACATTCCGGCCTCGTCGAGGGCGCGCGGCATGGAGATGGCCGGGCCGATCAGCACCTGATCGGCCGGGTCGACACTGACGTAGCTCCAGGAGCGGAAGGCGGCCAGCGGACGGTAGCCGAGGGCGTGCGCCCGCTCCTCGCTCATCAGTAGTACCGCGGCCGCGCCGTCGGTGAGCGGACTGGCATTGCCCGCGGTCACGCTGCCGTCGCGGGCGAAGACCGGCCTCAGCTTCGCCAACTTCTCGACACTGGCGTTCGCGCGCACCAGTCCGTCGCGCGTGACCTCCGTGCCTTCGGGGGTGCGCACGCGCAGCACCTCGTCGTCGAAGCGGCCCGAGTCGATGGCCGCGGCGGCCCGGTGGTGTGAGCGCGCGGCGAATTCATCCTGATCCGCGCGGCTGATCCCGTGGATGCGGGCCATCTTCTCGGCCGATTCCCCCATCACTTCGCCGGTGGTGCGTTCGGCGATCTTCGGTCGGCTGGGCAGCAGATCGGTGAAGGGCGCGAGCTGACGCGCCGCCGCCAGATAGTCCTTCGGTTTCGGCTTGCCCAATGCGAGCGGCGCGCCGACGTGCACCAGCTTCTGCGGCAACTTCACCTCGGCATTACTGGTCGAATCGCTGCCGCCGGCGATCATGATGTCGTATTCGCCACGCTCGATGGCCGCCACCGCCGACGTGATCGCCTGGAGTCCGGAGGCGCATGCCCGAGTCACCGTGTACCCCTCGCACCCGGGGTCGAGACCGAGATCCAGTGCGATCTCCCGCGCGATATTCGGTGCGGCGCTCGGCAGAATCACCCCGCCCCACACGATTGCCTGCACCTGCGCGCCGGGCAGACCCGTTCGCTCCAACAGCCCACGCACCGCGGCATCGGCCAGCGCGATCGAATCCATCCGCGTGTAATCACCGAACGCCTTGACGAATGGCGTGCGCGCTCCGGAGACGATGACGGCACGGCGAGCAGCACTGGTAGCCATGAAATTTCCTCCTCGAGAGATCTACCCCACAAACTTACTCGGAAGTAAGTTCGAGGTCCAGACCCGCGAGTACCCGGCTCAGCGATCCCCTCCATCGCCGCTGAGCCGGGCATTCTCAACCGTCCCGCTGCGCCCGACTTCGCAAGCGCATCGGCAACTCTCGGGCACGCCCGTAAGCGGACCCGGCACTCAACCGCCGGCCCGCGACGACACTGTCGCGGCACCCCGCACCGAACAAAGCCACGGGAGGCGGATGAGCGGCGCCCTGTCCCGGCGAACGCCCCTGCTCGTCCCGGAACCCGCAAGGTCGACGTCGACACCACTCGGCGCGAGGAAACAGTAGCAATCTTTCTATTAGTTTTTCAAACTTTTTCTATGAAGTTGTCATTACTACCAAAGGACCTCTAGCATGGTGCTCACTATGCAAAGCCCTTCGGAGCTGTCGCGACATAAGCGCTTCGGCCGAATCATCAAGGAACGCCGGGACGAACTCGGCCTCACCCAGATGCAAATCGGCGATCTGGGAGGGCCCTCGGCGCCGACGATCCGCAAGATCGAAGACGGCGATGCGACCATCAGCACGCACACGCTGAACAAACTCGACGCGCCGCTGCGCTGGCTGCCCGGCAGCGCGGCGCGCACCTATGCGGGCGGCGATCCGACCACGCACGAGGTCGCGACGCACACCCCGGGTACCGACGAGTCGATCGTCTCCGGACCCGATTCGATCCGCTTCGAACTCTCCGACCTGACCGGACTGCTCGCGGCGGCGGGTCGGCTCAACGATGCGGTCGAGCGCGGCCGGACCACCGAACCCCATGTGGTGGCGGCTATTTCGGAACTCAACGCAGTGGTCTCCCGGCTCTCCGCGCGCTATGCCACCGCAATGCTGGAACGCAATGGCGGACCGGGCAAAACCCTGCATCCACTGGTCGCAATGGCGTTCTCGCATCTGCTCGATGTGCCCGCCGAGTCCAGCGACCCCGCCGACCTCGAGGAACGCCGCTATCGCCGCTGGCTGGCCGGACGCGCGGAAGATGTGGACGCCGGCACCGAGGGCCGCTTCCGCGCACGTTGGCTGGCAGCCGATCCCCGAGCGGCATCTATTCGAAACGGCAAGCAGTAGAGGGCAGTACAGATGACCGACGATGCGACAAGCCGAGCGCGACTGACGCTCAGCCACAAGGTGAATCGACTATTCGCGACCGTGCACCCGCGGTCGGAGCCCGAACGCACGACAGCAGCGGTGGCCGAACAGGTCGGTGCGCAATTGGGCCGCACCGTCCCGCAGGATCAGCTCGACCGGTTGCGGCGCGGCGAATTCGACTCGGCGCCGGTCGGATCCGAACTGCTCAGCGCCATCGCACAGTGCTTCGGCGTGAGCGCGGACTATCTGATCACCACCGGCGCGGCGGCGGCCGCGATCGATCGGGAACTCGAATTGCTCGCCACCATGCGCGATGCCAATGTCGCCAGCATCGCGCTGCGCGGATCCGACGTCGATCTCACCACGCTGACCGCGCTCATCCACCGCGCGGATCAACCGGTCGAGCGACCGTAGACCGGGCAGTTTCCGAACAGTCGGTAGCATCGTCGGTTGCATGGGGCGGGACCGCAGCGCTGTAGGAGATTGCCGACGAATGCCGGGTATGGAGAACCGGTTCCGGGAAGTATCCCGGGACGTACCGATACCGTCCCCGTGGAATCTGACCGCATACCTCGATGCCGTCGCCGACCACCGCGGTCGCACCATCACCCTGCGACCGGTCGACACCGCATTGCTCGCGGGCACCGGCTGTGGCACCGGCAGCGGTCTGTGGATTGCCAAGCGCGACAGCGACATCATCGTCTACGGCGCCGACACCACCGAATGGCATGCCGAGCACATCATCGTCCACGAACTGGGTCATATGCTGCTCGGCCACGGACCGGAATCGGGGACCGAAACCCCCGCGCCACAACCGATGTCGGCCCTCGCGGACCTACTGCCCTCGATTTCCGCGGAGTCCATTGCCTATGTGCTCGGGCGCAGCGATTACGCATCCGCCCGCGAACGTGATGCCGAAACCTTCGCCGACCTGGTCATGTTGCAGGCCATGCGTCCGCAGCGCCGAGATTCCGTGCTGCACAGAACCTTTTTCTCCCCCGCCTCCCCGAACCTCAGGCCGGACGTCGGTAGCCACAGCAGCACCGTCGCGGACCGGCGGTCGACAGCCTGGCTGAGGTTTGGACGTCCCCGATGAGTTACCCCTGTGCATACGAAATCAGTTGTTACACAGACAACAACAAGATTCTCCGGGCATTCAACTGACGCGCTGAATGCCCGGAGAACCAGGGAAGCGCTGTACTACGCGAGCCGGATCAGGCCGTAGTCGAATGCGTGGCGACGGTAGACGACAGACGGTCGGTCGGTCTCTTTGTCCTGGAAGAGGAAGAAGTCGTGCCCGACGAGCTCCATCTGATAGAGGGCGTCGTCGACCGACATCGGGGTCGCGGAATGGACCTTGGTTCGTACGATATGGCCGGGGCCTGCCGCGTAATCCGGGGACTCGGTTTCGTGTCGGCTACGTTCGGCCTCGGGATGCTCGTGTGCGGTGGCGCCCTCCGCCTGAGCGAACAGTGAGTCATCGATCAGATCGGCGGTCGCCTCGGCCACCGAGACCGGGGTCTTGTCCCCGTAGTGGACGCGGCGGCGATCCTTGGTCCGACGCAGCCGGCTCTCCAACTTCGCGGTCACCGATTCGAGGGCAGCATAGAAGCTGTCCGCACATGCCTCCGCCCGGACGACCGGGCCCTTGCCTCGCGCGGTGATCTCGACGCGCTGGCAGGCCTTACGCTGACGACGATTGCGCTCGTGGAACAACTCCACATCGAAGATGAATATCGAAGGATCGAAGCGTTCGACACGGGAGAGTTTCTCCGCGACGTAAATTCGGAAATGGTCGGGAACCTCCACATTGCGGCCCTTCACCACGACATCGCCGCGCGGGGCGCGAGGTCGGTCCGCTGTGGATTGCTCTGTCGCATCCAAGGTGCTGTCATCGAGCACCGAGGCCTGTGTTTCTTTCACAGCGAGGGCGTCTTTCACTGAAGGTCGTGAAGAAGTCGTCACGCGTACCTCCCGGATATGGCCGCACAGACCAGCGTGCGTGCGGCGGGATGAGCCGTGCCGATAGACAATCTCTCGGCACATGATGTCCGAGGCGCCACCTCCAAACTCCCGGTTCGGGTGTGTGATCGCGACGCTAGTACGTCAACGCGAGGTCCGCCACTGTTCACGCAAATTTCCCGGAGTCAAGCCGAACACGTCACCAGCACGGCACGTACCGGTATCCCGATCCGGTCGAGTGCGCGCACCGATTCGCGGGCCGTAGCGCCGGTCGTGAGCACATCGTCGACCAGTACGACCTCGGCATTCGCCGCGATTTCGGCCCCGGCTCCGGTGGCTGGTCGGGCCACGATCCGACCGCGCAGATTGTGTTGTCGCTCACCGATTGTCAAGCCCACCGAATCGCGCACACCCCACCACACCCGCAACATCGGTATCACCCGGCTATCCGGCAGCCACCGCGCCGCCGCCCGCGTCGTGCGCACCACCGGATCTCCGCCGCGGCGGCGCGCGGACACCCGCCGACTCGGTGCCGGGATCAATACCAGCGACCGCTCGTCATCGCGCAGTCGCGCCAGAGCACAGGCAAGTGCCAGCCCCACCGGCTCGGCCAGATCGCGACGCCCGTGCTCCTTCGCCGCGAGCACCACCCGGCGCGCTGGGCCCGCATACGGCGCCAGCGCCCAGCACGGCACATCCGGATCGGCGCGCGGCCGCACCCGCATCGGCGGCCCGGCCAGGGTGGCCGCACAGTCCACACACCAGCCGGCACCCGCCACACCGCATCCGGCACAGGCCGTCGCCAGGATCAGATCCAACAGGGTTCGCATCGCCCGAGTCTGCGCCCACCCACCGACAGATTTCATCGACCGAGTCGGCCACAAACCCACGGCCGCACAACATGGGGCTCAGTCAGCCAATGCGCTGATTCCGTTGCAGCAGAGCCATTTACACCACTCCTGACAACGAAGTACGCTACCGATGGAGCCGTCGATTGTCGACGTGAGCTCCCTGGGTCCGAAAGCGCTGGACCGGCGGCGACTTCTCAGCCGGGCAGTACCGGTACCGAGTTGTCGCCGTTGAGGCCAGGCACCTCGCGCCAGAACCGGTCGGAGGTCTGCTCGCTGTACTGCAGTTGGAGCACCGCACGCGAGTCGCCGACGTACTCGGTCTCCGGCGAAGCACTGACCACCCGGACCGGCGCGGTCAGATTCTGGCTGGTCTGCGGGGCGAACTGGGATCCGTCGATGGAGACGGTCGAGAGCGGATCGACATTGCCCTCCCTGGCAATGACGATGGTGTCCGCGGTGAGCCAGCTCAACGAAACCGCGCGGGTGCTGAGTGAGAGCGCGAGCGGCACCGGCGAGGTGAGCGCGTATTTGCCGTCCGGGCGTCGTTCGACCACCGCGACATAGACCTTGCCGTCGGCGATGAGCGCGGCGCGCACACCCGAGCGCGATACCCGCAACTCGGTGATCGGCAGCCGCAGCGCCGATCCCTGTGCCGAGGCCAGCAGGGCCGAGATGTCCACATCCTGTACCGAGACGTTTCCGGTGGCGCGATCGTTGACGGCGCGGATGACCCGTTCGCCGTCGATCACGGCCCAGGCGGCGGTGCCGTCGGCATTCCAGGACGGTCGGCTGATGGTGGAACCCTCGGCGACCGGGAAGGCGTTGCCGCCGTAGCTGCCGACCATCAGTGTGCGCGGCGGCTCCGGCGGCGGACGTCCGGCGTCGGCGACCGCGGCCACCAATTGACCGTCCGGGGAGAGGGCGACCGACTGCAGATTGTTCACCGCACCGAAGTAGCCGGGCGGTGTGATCATCCCGCCGTCGGTGACCTGCACCAGCGAGCCGTTGCGCAGCGCGTGCAACCCGATCTGGTTGCGCGCGTAGACAGCTGGGCTCAGCTGTTCGACATCGGCGACCGACCAGCCGTTGGCGGCGAAGCGATCGTCGAACGGTTTGCCGTCGGCGAGCAGCATGTACGGTCCGAGAATTTCCGCACCCGCCAGCGTGAGTACCACCTGTCCGGCGAGGAGTTCTTTATCGCGCGGGGACAACCCGGAGGCGCCGGCGAAATCGATGCGCACGCCGCCGAGCCCGACACCGACGTCGTTGTCGTCATTGTTCGGCCTAGTGATCGGGCCGCGCAGGGTCACCGGTGGTGCGAGTTGATTGCGCACGACCGAGGTGAGCGCGGGCTGGGTGCCCTCGGCCAGCAGGCTGAGCAGGCGCTGGGCCAGCTGGTTCTTGGCCACCGAGATCCAGCGCAGATCTGGGACGGCGGTGGTGCCGGTCGGGTCGATGAAGTACAGGACGTAGCGGCGGTAGGACTTGGCGAAGGCGGTCTGCTCCATCACCACGCCGTCGGGCAGCTCATCGATGCGCCACTCGCCGTCGACCTTGGTCATTTCGATCTTGTTTTCCAAGGGCGCGTCGATCGCCCGATAGGCGCCGTCGGCGGCCAGTTCGCCGACCTTGTGCGCCCGGATCACATAGGTCGCCTTATCGCCCGAGCGCGATTCGCGCAGGGTATCGGCCCTGTCCACGATCAGCGTGCCCGCCGTGTCATCCCACTGCGCCGACGCCGACGGTGTCATGTACTGCCGTGCGGCCAGGTGCCGGTTGGCCGGATCCGCGGTGGCCTGCAGGAAATCGCGGAGCAACAGGTCCGGATCGCGACCGCCGATGGGCGGTGGCGGACCGTCGGAGGTGGGCTGGCGATTGATGGTGCCGAGCGCCTGCGGTGCGGAGGATTCCGGCAGGCTCGCGCATCCGGTGAGCACCATCAGCGCAGCTACGGCCGCCGCACCGAGCGCGGACAGCCGGAGCGAGGTGCGCCTCGGATACCAGCTACGCATCCTCATGACTGTACGTCCCCGCCGTCACCCGGCACGCTGTGCCCGGCCTGCTTCGGTTCGGTGGATTCGGTTTGCTCGGTCTCCGGTCCCGTGCCATTGGTGGGTCCGATCGAACCGACACCGTTCGAGTCCTTCGCGTCCGCCGCATCGGTGTCCGTCGTATCCGCGGATCCACCCGGGAGCGCTTCGCCACCGTTGGTCTCGACGCGGATCACCGGCAACTCGGTGACCGTGGCTTCGGCTTCCGACTCGTCGGCGGCCGGATCCCCGACCGGTTCCGGATCCACCCGCGGCGCGGGCAATGCCTTGCGCAGCACCGGTTCCAGCGGCAGTGGGCTGGCGCCCATCTTCTTGCCGCGCACCAGCGGCAGGGTGAGGCGGAAGGTCGCGCCGATACCGATTTCGCCCCACGCCTCGAGCTTGCCCTCGTGCAGATTGGCATCCTCGACGCTGATCGACAGACCGAGTCCGGTGCCGCCGGAACGCCGCATCCGCGACGGGTCCGAACGCCAGAATCGATTGAAGACCAACTTCTCCTCACCGGGCCGCAGGCCGACACCCTGATCGCGCACGATCACCGCGACCGCATTGGCCTCCAGATCGCCGCGCATCCGGATCAGCACCGGTTTGCCCTCGCTGTGGTCGATCGCATTGGCCAGCAGATTGCGCAGCACCCGCTCCACCCGCCGCGGATCGACCTCGGCGACCAGCGGCTCCTCCGGCATATCGATGACCACCTCGACACCGGATTCCTTGGCCAGATGCCGCACGGTGGAGATCGCCGCCCGCGCGCACATCCGCACGTCGAGCGATTCGACCTGCAGTTCGGCCACCCCGGCGTCGTGACGGCTGATCTCGAGCAGATCGTTGAGCAGACCCTCGAAGCGGTCGAGTTCGGTCACCAGCAACTCCGAGCTGCGGGCCAGCGCCGGATCGAGATCGTCGCTGCTGCCGTGGATCAGGTCGGCGGCCATGCGGACGGTGGTCAGCGGGGTGCGCAGCTCGTGGCTGACATCGGAGGTGAAGCGACGCTGCAGATTTCCGAATTCCGCCAACTCGTTGATCTGGTTGGACAGGCTCTCGGCCATCTCGTTGAAGGCCTGAGCCAGCCGCGCCATATCGTCCTCGCCGCGCACCAGCATGCGTTCCTTGAGCCTGCCGTCGGCGAAGCGGCCCGCGATCCGCGCGGCCGACCGGATCGGCAGCACCACCTGCCGGGTGACCAGTGCGGTGATCGCGGCCAACAGCACCAGCAGCACGACGCCGCCGATCAACATGGTGCCGCGCATCAGTGACAGGCTGCGCTCCTCATTGACCAGCGGGAAGATCAGGTAGATCTGCAGTGTCGGAATCTCTGCGCTCGGGCTGCCGATGATCAGCGCCCGGCCGTGATAGCCGTCCGGATCCGCGACCGTGGCGAACTGGTAGCTGACCTGGTTGCGCGCGACGAAGCGGCGCAGTTCCTCGGGCACCTCCTGGATCGGCCCGGTCGAGATCTGCTGCTGCGGGGTACCGCCGACAATGCTCAGCGCGGAATCGAAACTGCCTGCGACACCGGTGGATTGGCCGGTCCCGCCGCGGTTGGACAGCGCATTGCGGGCATCGATGAGCCGCTGCTGCTGGGTGCCGATATCGTGCACACCGGCGAGCTGGCTCTCCACCGTATTGCGGGCGCGATCCATCTCCTCGACCGCGCCGTTGATCTTCGCGTCGATCAGCCGATCGGTGATCTGACTGGTCAGCACCACGCCGAGGATCGTGATGACGATCAGCGACAGGGTGAGTGTGGACACGATGACGCGCAATTGCAGCGAACGCCGCCAAACATGGCCGAGTGCGCTGCCGACTTCCTTGAGCCAGGCGACCACCGGCGCGAGGGACCGTTCGAGGCGCTGCACCACACCGGGCGAGGCGGTCGAACGATCCGCGTCGCCACCGATCACGGCTTCGCCTCGCTGGCGCTCGGCTGCGCCGTTCTCGCGAACGCTGTGTCCTTGGTTCGCTCGCTGCGCTCGCTCACGGTGGTCCGGCCTTGTAGCCCACACCGCGGACGGTCAGCACGATCTCCGGATTCTCGGGATCCTTCTCCACCTTCGCCCGCAACCGCTGCACGTGCACGTTCACCAGGCGAGTGTCGGCCGCGTGCCGGTAGCCCCAGACCTGCTCGAGCAGGACCTCACGGGTGAAGACCTGACGCGGTTTGCGGGCCAGCGCGACGAGCAGATCGAACTCCAGCGGTGTCAGCGAGATCTGCGCACCGCCGCGGGTCACCTTGTGCGCGGGCACATCGATGACGATATCGGCGATGGAGAGCAGCTCGGCCGGCTCCTCCTCGGTGCGCCGCAGGCGCGCACGCACGCGGGCGACGAGTTCCTTCGGCTTGAAGGGTTTGACGATGTAATCGTCGGCACCGGACTCCAGACCGAGCACGACGTCGACCGTATCGGTCTTCGCCGTGAGCATCACGATCGGAACTCCCGAGTCGGCTCGCAGCACCCGGCACACGTCGATACCGTTCATGCCCGGCAGCATCAGGTCGAGCAGCACCAGATCGGGACGAATCTCCCGAACCGCCGCCAGCGCCTGCGTGCCGTCGCCGACCACATGCGGGTCGAACCCTTCCCCGCGCAAGACGATCGTCAGCATCTCAGCGAGTGCCATATCGTCGTCGACGACCAGAATCTTCGGCTTCATAAGTACTATGTTGTCATCTCTCGCGCTCGGAACGGGCCGCCACGCCAACACTGGTGCAATCCCGCCGCACATCCAACCTTATCCGGCAACAATTTCGACCAAACGAGTAGTCAGCGTCGCCGGATCGTCATCGGATCGGTATCTCGACCACGGCCCGTACCAGTCCCGTTCGGCCAGCTCACGGTACACCTCGCCGGTGCGTCGCTGTAGTCCGCCGTCGCGCTCGTAGGCATCGAGTGCGCGACTGTCGTCGAGTTCGCCACGCAGCCGGGCACGCTCGGCCGCGACCTCGGTCGGCACGTCCAGCAACAACTGCAGCGTCGGCACCGGCAACTCGAACCGGCCGAACTCCAATTCGCCCACCCAGCGCACGATTTCGCCGTCGGCCGACTGATGCAGGCGCGCAGCCGAATACGCGGCATTGGAGGCCACGTAGCGGTCCAGGATCACGATGTCGTTGTCGGCCAACAGCTTCGACAGGTCGTCGCGCGCCGCGGCCCGATCGAGTGCGAACATCAGCGCCATGCCGTGCACCGAATCGGCGAGATCGCCATGGCCGCCACGCAACGCCTCGGCGGCGAGATCCGCGTGCACGGACCGGTCATAGCGCGGAAACGCGAGTGTTTCCGCGCGCAGGCCCCGCGCGCGCAGGTTCGCGACGACACTGTCGATCAGCGTCCGCTTCCCGGCGCCGTCGAGGCCCTCGACCGCAATCAACACGCCCATGGCGAGCAGGCTACCGCCAGGCCACGGCACCGAACGACAGCGCCCCGCCGACCGGGCTCGGGCGGCGGGGCGCAGGTCTTTTCGGCGCTATCTGCGCCGGCTCAGTAGCGGTAGTGCTCGGGCTTGTACGGGCCCTCGACATCGACGCCGATGTACTCGGCCTGATCCTTGGTGAGCTTGGTCAGCGTGCCGCCGAGCGCCTCCACGTGGATGCGCGCGACCTTCTCGTCCAGATGCTTGGGCAGGCGGTAGACCTCGTTGTCGTACTCGTCCGGCTTGGTCCACAGTTCGATCTGCGCGATCACCTGGTTGGAGAAGCTGTTCGACATCACGAACGACGGATGTCCGGTCGCATTGCCGAGATTCAGCAGCCGGCCCTCGGACAGCACGATGATGGACTTGCCGGACTCCTTGAACGTCCACAGGTCCACCTGCGGCTTGATGTTCAATTTCGTTGCGCCGGAACGCTCCAGGGCCGCCATATCGATCTCGTTGTCGAAGTGACCGATATTGCCGAGGATGGCCTGGTCCTTCATCGCCTTCATATGGTCGAGAGTGATGATGTCCTTGTTGCCGGTCGAGGTGATGACGATATCGGCCTGGCCGATCGCCTGCTCGACGGTCACGACGTCGTAGCCGTCCATCAGCGCCTGCAGCGCGTTGATCGGATCGATCTCGGTGACCTGCACCCGGGCACCCTGTCCCGCAAGCGATTCCGCGCAGCCCTTGCCGACGTCGCCGTAGCCGCAGATCAGCACCTTCTTGCCACCGATCAAAACATCGGTGCCCCGGTTGATTCCGTCGATGAGCGAGTGGCGGGTGCCGTATTTGTTGTCGAACTTGGATTTGGTGACCGAGTCGTTGACGTTGATCGCCGGGAACACCAACTCGCCCGCAGCCGCGAACTGGTAGAGGCGCAGCACGCCGGTGGTGGTCTCCTCGGTGACGCCCTGCACCGATGCGGCGATCTTGCCCCACTTGGTCTTATCGGTTTCGAAGCGCTCGCGCAGCAGGTTCAGGAAGACCTTGTACTCGGTCGAGTGGTCCTCGTCCTCCGGCGGCACCAGGCCCGCCTTCTCGAACTGCGCGCCGCGCAGCACGAGCATGGTGGCGTCACCGCCGTCGTCGAGGATCATATTGGCCGGCTCGCCCGGCCAGGTCAGCATCTGCTCGGCGGCCCACCAGTACTCCTCCAGGGTCTCGCCCTTCCAGGCGAAGACCGGGGTGCCCTTGGGCTCGTCCACGGTGCCGTGCGCTCCGACGACGACCGCGGCGGCGGCATGGTCCTGGGTGGAGAAGATATTGCAGGAGGCCCAGCGGACCTCGGCGCCCAGCGCGGTCAGCGTCTCGATCAGCACGGCGGTCTGGATGGTCATGTGCAGCGAACCCGAGATGCGCGCACCCCGCAGCGGCAGCACCTCCGCGTACTCGCGGCGCAGTGCCATCAGACCGGGCATCTCGTGCTCGGCGAGGCGGATCTCCTTGCGACCGAATTCGGCCAGCGACAGGTCCGCCACCTTGTAATCGATGCCGTTGCGGACATCGGCGGTCAGGGACGTGCGTGCGGGAAGTTCTGAGGTCGTCATCTGCCTCTATCAGCCTCTCCTGGTTCGTCAGTACCGGGTCAAGGCTAACCGCTCACTACACCCGCCGGACTACGCGGTCACGCCATAGGACATCAGGATCCGACGGCGCTTACGCGGCTGGATATTCGCGAGGGTGATGTCGCCGCCGTAATGGGCCAGTACGCGGTGATCCATGATGTGTCGCCACAGCGGCGGGATGGCCGCGAACACGATCATGGACAGGTATCCGGCGGGCAGCTGCGGCGCCTGCATCGAACTGCGCAGGGTCTGGTAGCGGCGTCCCGGATTCGCATGGTGATCGCTGTGCCGCTGCAGATGGAACAGGAAGATGTTGGTGACCAAATGGTCGCTGTTCCAGCTGTCGCGCGGCGAGCAGCGCAGGTAAAGGCCGTTGGGGCGGCGGGCCCGCAGCAGTCCGTAGTGCTCGATGTAGTTCACCGTCTCCAGCAGCATGACGCCGATCACTGCCTGCAGCGCCAGATACGGCAGCACATGCCAGCCGAAGATCGCCAACAGCGTGCCGAACAGCACCACACTCATCGCCCACGCCTGCAGGACTTGGTTGTCCAGGCTGAACCAGCGTTTGCCCTTGCGGATGAGTCGCTCGCGTTCGAGCCGGATGGCCGAGCGGTATCCGCCGGAAATACTACGCGGCAAGAACTCCCAGAGCGATTCACCCATCCTGGCACTGGCCGGATCCTCCGGCGTCGCCACCCGCGCGTGATGGCCGCGGTTGTGCTCGACGAAGAAGTGGCCGTATCCGGACTGCGCGAGCGAAATCTTGGCCAGCCAGCGCTCCAGATGTTCGACCCGGTGCCCGAGTTCATGCGCCGCGTTGATGCCGATACCGCTGACGAACCCGAGAGTCGCTGCCAGCCCGAGCTTGTCGACCACTGCCAGCTCGTCGCCGGCCCACATGAGCGAGGCGATGACCAGGCCGACCAACTGGACCGGCAGGAACAGATAGGTGCACCACCGGTAGTACCGATCGTTGGACAACAACTCGTAATCCTCGTCGCGCGGATTGCTGCCGTCCACGCCGACGACCCAGTCCAGCACCGGGATGACGATCAATACGATGATCGGCCCGATCCACCAGAAGACCGGGGCACCGGTATGCAAGACCAGCTGCGATGGCAACAAAGCGATCGCAGGAGCGATCAGGCCGAGAACCCACAGATGGCGTTTGGGGTCGGGCGACCCCGCCGGTTTGCCAACCGTTTGCACGTTTGCCCCGCTAAATAAGTACCCGAACTCCGACGCTTGACAATACATACAGACCTTACGACCGTTACACAGCAGCGTGGCGTCGGAAGATGTCAATCGTTACATGCGTGGCGGTTGGCTTTTAAGCACCTTCATATGTAGCCATGATCAGGGCATACTCGCCGCAAACGGTCAAATTCCCAGCAGTGGGATCAACGCTGTTCGCGCGCGGCGAGAATCGCCTCGACGTACGGACTGAAGACGGCACTCAGTTCGGCGGGCGCATTGCGCCCGGCCGCGGGCGGGGTCGGGATATAGCTCAGCGCGATACGCACCAAAGCCTGTGCCAGCACGTCGGATTCGGCGGCCGTCGCCTGCACCCAGCTGTGCTCGAATGCGATGGACAGCCGAGCGGTCGCATGTTCGAGCAACGGCTCGGCATCAAGGGTGATGAGCCGCAACAGATCCAGCTTCACCTCACCGGCGACCAGCGACTCGACCAGCGGGTCGGCGGCGGCCGCCTGGAAGAAGTCGCGCAGCCCCTCTTCGAATGCGGCGCGCGCGTCGCCGATATTGCCGTCGATCGCGGAGCCGACATGATCGACCAGATCGTCGGCCAGGCGTAGCGCGTAGGACTGCGCAAGCCCGGCGCGCGAACCGAATTCGTTGTAGAGGGTCTGTCTGCTGACACCGGCGCGGGTGGCCACATCACCGAGGGTGATCTTGGACCAGTCCCGCTCGGTGAGCAGCTCGCGCATCGAATCCAGGACGGAGGTGCGCAGGAGTTCCCGCGCCGCCTCCTGATAGGAAACTCTGGGTCCGTTGCGCGGCATACCCGCGAGGTTGTCACGGGTGGTTGCCGCAGTCAAAATTCACGACCGTTCGATCTCGACCATGTAGAAGTCGGCTTTGGCGGCGCCGCAGTCCGGGCAGGTCCAATCGTCGGGAATGTCGTCCCAACGGGTGCCCGGCTCGATCCCGTCCTCCGGCCACCCCTTGGCCTCGTCGTACTCGAAGCCGCACTGGATGCACTGAAACAGTTTGTATTCCGTCATTTGGGAACCTCCATCGGTTCGAAGTCGATCTTCTCGCGCACGCCGCAGTCCGGACAGCACCAGTCGTCGGGTATCTTTTCCCACGCCGTGCCTGCCGGAAACCCTTCGTGCGGTGCGCCTTTCAGCTCGTCGTAGACGTAATCGCAGACGGGACAACGAAATCTGCTCATGCCTGCGCCTCGCTGGCGCTCGGCTCCGGCATGCGCAATGCGCGCTGGCACATGATTCGCTCGCTCATGATCACCCCTCCGATGCGGCCGTGCCGTAGCGCGCGATCACCTTGTCCCGCTTGGCCGGATGGATATTGGCACGGGTGATATCGCCGCCGTAATGCGCGAGCACCCGCTTGTCCATCACGCGCCGCCACAGCGGCGGGAAGTAGGCGAGCAGGATCATGCTGGCATAGCCGCTCGGCAGATTCGGCGCACCGTCCCAACTGCGCAGCGTCTGATAGCGGCGGGTCGGGTACGCGTGGTGATCACTGTGCCGCTGCAGGTGGTACAGGAAGATATTGGTGACGATGTGGTCGCTGTTCCAGCTGTGCACGGGAGCGGGCCGCTCGTACCGGCCGGATGCGGTGCGCTGGCGGACCAGTCCGTAGTGCTCGAGATAGTTGACCGCCTCCAGCAGGCTGAAGCCGACGACCGCCTGCAGGATCAGATACGGCAGCAGGCCGATCCCGAACACCGCGAGCAGGACCGCGAACAACGCCACCGACATCAGCCAGGCGCTGAGCACCTCGTTGCGCAGACTCCACGACTTCTTGCCCAGCCGATCCAGCCGGGTCTTCTCCAGCCGCCACGAGGAGATGAAGCTGCCGCGCACCGTGCGTGGCCAGAAGGCCCAGAACGATTCGCCGACACGGGAACTCGCGGGATCCTCGGGCGTCGCGACACGCACGTGATGGCCGCGGTTGTGCTCGATATAGAAGTGGCCGTAGCAGGACTGGGCCAGGGCGATGCGCGACAGCCAGCGCTCCAGATCGACCTTCTTGTGGCCGAGTTCGTGCGCGGTATTGATGCCGATGCCGCCGATCATGCCGATGGTGATGGCCAGGCCGATCTTGTCGATGATGTGCAGCCCGCCGTCGATGCCGAGCCAGCTCAGGTTGTCCGCAGTGATCAGGTAGCACCCCAAGATCAGCGTCGCGTATTGGAACGGCAGGTACAGGTAGGTGAGATAGCGGTAGTACTTGTCGTTCTCCAGGTACTCCATCACCTCGTCGGGTGGATTGTCGCCGTCCGGGCCGAAGAAGATATCGGCCAGCGGGATCACCACGTAGACCAGCACCGGGCCCAGCCAGAACGGCACTTGGGCCAGCCCGTGCCAGCCGAATTCGTTGAATGCCCAGATCAGCGGAAGGCCGATGGTGAAAAGGCCGGTCGGCGCGAACAACCCCCACAGCCACATGTATCGCTTGCGGTCGCGCCAATCGGTCGCTGCGGCCGGGCGGCCAGGCGCATGGGTTTCTGTGGACATCGTTGTCTCCTCATCCAAGCGGCACATCACATGTGATGCGCAGTACCACTTACTTGGACATTAGAGATCAACTTGTCTCCTGTCTAGACAAATTTATGAATTTGTAAACTCTGGCGGAAACGGCAAATCGGACAGCGCCGTGCACCCGATACGACGATCGCCGCGTCATCCCGTCGGGGGCGGGATGACGCGGCGATCGAGCTGTCGAGATTCAGCGAAGCAGAACGTCGGCGTTGTCGGGCAGTGCGTCGATCGGCCACCAGCGCAGATCGGTGGATTCATGGCTGCGGATCGGGACCGCACCGGGCGGCGCGACGATGCGGAACAGCAGGTCGAGGTGGCGGGTCGGGACGCCGAGCGAACAGGTGATCGGATGGGCCTGCGCGCCGTATAGTTCGGCATCCATGCGCAGGCCGGTCATGCCGGACTCCTCGGTCGCCTCGCGCAGCGCGGCACCGGCCACCGTCTCGTCACCCTCCTCGCAGTGCCCGCCGAGTTGGATCCAACGGCCGACCCGCGGGTGCAGCGTCAACAGCACCTCGCGCTCGTCGTGCGAGAAGACGACGGCAGAGGCCGTGATATGACCGGGTGCGTGCTCACGCAGACACCCGCGCGGTGCGGATCCGAGGAAGGCCAGCATCGCCTCGCGCAGCGAGGCATCGACCCCCGTCGGCTTCCACGCCTCCAGTAACCGCGTTGCCGAGGCGTGCAGCGAACTCGCGCTCACGACTGCGCCTCGCCGGCGCTCGGCTCCGCCGTGCGCGATTGCACGCTGTGTTGATGGTTCACTCGCTGACGCTCTCTCACAGTTCGACCAGGCCGGGGCCCGGCCCGAAGACCGGACGGGGGGTGAGTTCTTCGAGAGGGTGGCCGATTGCGATGGCGCCCAAGGGGTTCCAGTCGTCGGCAAGGCCGAGAACCGCGCGGGTGGTCTCCGGAGCGAAGATGGTCGAGCCGATCCAGCAGCTGCCGATGCCCTCGGTGGCCAGCGCGACGAGCAGGCCCTGCACCGCCGCGCCCACCGCGACGGTGAACATGGTGCGTTCGTTACCGCGCCGCCGCTCATCCGGATAGTCGTGTGCGCCGTCTGGCACGCAGAACGGGATGATCACCTCGGGTGCGTCGTGCAGGATGCGGCCGCGGGCGATGCGACGTTGCACCCGCTGCGGATCGAGACCGTCCGCGGTGAGGTCGGCCCGCCACCGCTCGGCCATGGCCTCCAACAGTTGCGCGCGCAGACCGGGCTTGCGGACCCAGACGAAGCGCACCGGACGGGTGTGATGCGGCGCGGGAGCGGTGAGCGCCTTCGCGACCGCGGCGCGGATGCGTTCGGGATCGACTGGAGTGTCGGCGAATTGACGGATCGAGCGACGCAGCAGCAACGCCTCGGAGCGCCCCTGCTCGATCGCCTCGGCCGTGCCGAGCCAGAACAGGTCATCGGTGCCGCCGCGCAGCAGATCCGCGGCGCACGAGCCGTCATCGGTGATCGGCAGCCCGCGCACCACCGCGACCGGAACACCACCCAGCTTGCCCTTCACCAGATCTGCGGCGGCGGCCAATTCGTCGGCCACCGCCACCTGGGTGACATGCAGTTCATTGCCCTGCCCGTCGACCGCACCCGCATAGTCGTGCAGCACCCGCAATCCGGCGGAGCCGATGGCGGTATCGGTCTGACCGTTGCGCCAGGCCCGGCCCATGGTGTCGGTGACGATCACCGCGACGTCCACCCCGAGCCGCTCGGACAGCGCGGTGCGCAAAGCCTTCGCACTCCCGTCCGGATCCGACGGCAGCAGCACGAGCTCACCCTGCTCGACATTGGATCCGTCCACCCCGGAGGCGGCCTGCACGATGCCGAGCTTGTTCTCGGTGATCAGCGTGCGACCCTTGCGCGCGAGTACGCGCACCGCCTCCTGCTCCACCAGCGCGCGGCGCGCGGTATCGCGCTCCTCCGGATCCAGCGGCGCCTCGACGATGCGGCCCTCGACCTTGGCGACGATCTTGCTCGTGACGACCAGGATGTCGCCGTCGACCAACCAGGGCGCGGCGGCGGCGATATGTTCGGCGAGATCGTCGCCGGGCCGGAATTCCGGCAGCCCGGTGATCGGCAGGATCCGCAACTCCCCCGCCGCGTGATCGGCCGGTTCCGTCAATGGCTCTTGCGTGGTCATTGCTTCACCTCGCTGACGCCGGCCAGGTCGAGCGCCTCCCGCACCATTTCGGCGGTGGTCGGCGGATCGGTCATCAATAGCGGCACGCTGCGCACTTCGACACCGGGCACATCCGCGGTGTCGGTGCTGTGGATCAGCCATCCGTCCAGGATGCCGGTGGCCGAGCGCGCGCCGTAGTGGCGCCCGATCGCCTCGGCGGTGGTTTCCACGCCGATCACCGAGAGACATTCATCGGCCATGCCGCGCAGCGGTTTCCCGTCGATCACGCCGGAGATGCCGATCACCTTGGCCTCGGTGGTGCGCAGTGCGCCGCGAATGCCGGGCACCGCGAGGATGGCGCCGATGCTCACCACGGGGTTGGACGGGGCCAATAGCACCGCATCGGCCTCGGCTATGATCTGTGTCACATTTGGCGCCGGTTTGGCGTCATCGGCCCCAATTGTGGCGAATCCGTGCGTCTGAATGTCCGCGCGGTAGCGAACCCACCACTCTTGGAAATGGATCGCGCGGCGTTCGCCAGGGTTGTCGGGGTCACTGACAACGACATGTGTTTCGCAGCGATCGTCGGTAGCCGGGATGAGTTTTACGCCCGGCTGCCACCGGTTGCACAACGCCTCGGTGACCGCGGAGAGCGGGTACCCGGCACGCAGCATTTCGGTCCGAACCAAGTGCGTCGCGATATCGCGATCCCCCAAACCGAACCAATCGGGTTGGGCATGATATTTGGCCAGTTCTTCCTTGGCGTGCCAGGTTTCGGCGACCCGGCCCCAACCGCGTTCGGTATCGATTCCACCGCCGAGGGTGTACATGCAGGTATCGAGGTCGGGGCAGATCCGGAGGCCGTGCATCCAGACGTCGTCACCGACATTGACGATGGCGGAAACATCCGCGTTGGGCAGTAGTTCCCGGACGCCCTGAAGGAAGCGCGCGCCGCCGACCCCGCCAACCAGGACGGCGATCTTGGGCCCACTTGCGGGAGCGGTGTCCGCTTGTTGTGGAGTCACATCGACACAGCCTATGCGCTGCCGGAGCGGCCGCGCTTCGCACCATATTTGCCGGTCATTTGCTATTCCGCGTTCAAGATCAGCAACGGAAAGCGGTAGCGGATAGTAACGGAATTGCGACGGCGGCTTGACCATCGACACGTCCGGCGTGTCTAATCACAGTCATGTCATTTCGGGTTCGCGCGAGAGTTCAAGGCGCGGACAGCTTTTCGAACAAGTGTTCGCACCGGAGTGACAAGCTCGGGGATGTCCGCGGGACAACGTCGCGGGGTACGGCCGTCGGTGTGCGTGTTGGTCCGACGGAAAGAATCAATCTGCGCTAACACACAGTGAGGAGGCGGAGCGATGGCCAATGAGCTGGCCCCTTCGGGCATGCCGGGCGGCGTATCGCAAACCGATTCCACAGCAGGCGCAGCACGTGGCGTCTGCGCAGAGATCGGTCGGATCGAACCGGACCGGATCGGGCCTGAGATGACCGACGGAGTGACAGCACCCCGGCTCAGCTTGGTCGTGACGGGCTTCGACGAGATGTTCGAATCGATCGAAGAGCAGTGGCAGGAACGTGCCCTGTGCGCACAGACCGATCCGGAGGCGTTCTTCCCCGAGAAGGGCGGCTCGACCCGTGAGGCCAAACGGATCTGCATGGGCTGCGAGGTACGCGACGAGTGCCTGGAATACGCGCTCGCACACGATGAACGCTTCGGCATCTGGGGCGGCCTCTCCGAACGGGAGCGGCGCCGCCTGAAGCGCGGCATCGGCTAGAACTTCGCGTCGGCCCGCCTCGGGTGCACATAGCAGAGGCGGGCTGACTAAGTTTTAGTCATGGCCCGTTCACGTAATCGTCGTCCACCGACCGCACGATCGGTGATCCGTCGTGGACGCGGGGTGCGCGGGCCGATGCTCCCGCCGACGGTGCCTGCCTGGCGCACCAGGGGGCAGCAGTTCGACCGGCTGGTCCTCGAGGCCTTCGCGCCCTTGGACACCCGGTGGCACGATCGACTCACCAAGCTCGATATCGCTGTCGACGATGTGCCGAAAATCCGTCCGCTGCACCCGGATTCGGTCACCTGGCCGGACGAGGTGGTGGCCGACGGACCGGTGCCGCTCTCGCGACTCATTCCGGCCGGTGTGGACCGGCACGGGGTGGCCACCCGCGCCCGAGTTGTGTTGTTCCGCAAGCCACTCGAACTGCGCGCGGGCGATCCCGACGATCTGGTCGATCTACTGCGCGAGGTCCTCGTCCAGCAGATCGCCACCTATCTCGGCGTCGATCCGGACCTCATCGATCCCGAAGGCGCGTGACGAACACGCCGCCAGCGGGGATGAACTCGCCCGAAAACGCCGAATCCTTAGCGTGTCTGAGCACATCGCAACGTCGAGCGCGTTACTCTCATCGGCGTGATCCCCATGCGTCGTTGCTGCCGACCAGGTTGCAAGAATCCCGCTGTTGCGACGCTCACCTACGTGTACTCCGACTCGACCGCGGTGGTCGGGCCACTGGCGACGGTGGCCGAACCGCATTCCTGGGATCTGTGTGAAACACATGCTTCCCGCATCACCGCACCAAAGGGTTGGGAAATGGTTCGCCACGAAGGCGGATTCTCTTCCAGCACACCGGATGACGATGATCTGACGGCATTGGCCGAAGCGGTCCGCGAGGCCGGGCTGCGCCGCCGTCCACCGGAGCACGACCAGCGTGGCTACTCCGATTACGCCCCGCCCGCACCGCGCGCCACGCGCACCGGCCGGCGCGGACACCTCCGAGTACTCCCGGACCCACCCAGCTAGCAGTCGGGACGGGACCGTGTCAGGGGCGTCGGCGCGAGCCACTAGGGTGGTCACCATGACTGTGGCCCGCTCTGCCGAATTCGTGAACGCGGTGATCAAGGCTTATGACGTTCGCGGGGTCGTCGGTGAACAGATCGACGGAGAATTCGTCAAGGATGTGGGGGCCGCGTTCGCGCGGTTGATGCGCGCCGAGGGCGCGACCCGCGTGGTCATCGGACACGATATGCGCGAGTCCTCCCCGGAACTGGCCGCCGCCTTCGCCGACGGCGTACTCGGCCAGGGCCTCGACGTGGTGCACATCGGACTCGCCTCGACCGATCAGCTCTACTTCGCCTCCGGTGACCTCGACTGTCCCGGCGCGATGTTCACCGCAAGCCACAATCCGGCCCGCTACAACGGCATCAAACTGTGCCGAGCGAAGGCGCTTCCGGTCGGTCAGGACACCGGTCTGGCGACGATCAAGGACGAGGTGATCAACGGGGTTCCCGGCTACGACGGAACGCCGGGCAGCGCCACGAAAGTCGATCTGCTGACCGATTACGCGAAGTTCCTGCGCGGGCTGGTCGATCTCGATGATGTCCGCCCGCTCACCATCGCGGTGGACGCGGGTAACGGCATGGGCGGGCACACCGTTCCCGAGGTGCTAGGCACCGTGGCGCAGCTGACCCTGGTGCCGCTCTACTTCGAGCTGGACGGCTCGTTCCCCAATCACGAGGCCAATCCGCTCGATCCGAAGAATCTGGTCGATCTGCAGGAGCTGGTCCGCAAGTCCGGCGCCGATATCGGCCTCGCCTTCGATGGCGACGCCGACCGCTGCTTCGTGGTGGACGAGAACGGCAATCCGATTTCGCCGTCGGCGATCACCGCCCTGGTCGCCGAGCGTGAGCTGGCCAAGGAACCGGGCGCGGTCATCATCCACAACCTGATCACCTCGCACGCGGTGCCCGAACTCGTGCACGAACTCGGCGGCACCCCGGTGCGCACCCGGGTCGGGCATTCGTTCATCAAGCAGGAGATGGCGGCCACCGGCGCGGTATTCGGCGGTGAGCATTCCGCGCACTACTACTTCCGCGATTTCTGGGGCGCCGATTCCGGCATGCTCGCGGCCCTGCACGTGCTCGCGGCGCTCGGTGAGAAGGACCGGCCGATTTCGGAGCTCATGTCGTCGTACGAAACATATGCGGCGTCCGGAGAGATCAACTCGACAGTGGCGGACGCGAAGGAGCGGACGATGGCTGTGGTGGACACATTCGGAGATCGGGCCATATCGGTGGACCGGTTGGACGGGGTCACCGTCCAGCTCGCCGACGACGCCTGGTTCAATCTTCGCGCGTCGAATACCGAACCGTTGCTGCGGCTGAATGTCGAAGCCCGGTCGACGGAGGAAGTAGACGCACTGGTGACCGAGATCCTGAGCATCGTCCGATCCTGACCGCAATAGTGGAACCAGGGCGGATGAAATCACACATCCACGACTCGGTGACGGAGCAAGCAGACGGCTCAGCCCGACAGCGAGATCCTGAGCATCCTCCGATCCTGACCGCAATAGTGGAACCAGGGCGGATGAAATCACACATCCACGACTCGGTGACCGTCACTTGCGCTGGGTTCGGCGAGCGGGGAGGAAGTAGACGGCTCGGCCCGATACTGAGATTCCGAGCATCGTCCGGTCCTGCCTGGGATAGTGGAATCACAGCCGGAATGGACGCGCAGGCTCACGATTCGACGCCCGAGGAAGGGGACGGCTCAGCCCGATACCGCGATTCTGAGCATCGTTCGCTCCTGACTGGAATAGTGGAATTACAGACGTTGGATTCGCCCGACCCGGGCGCCCGTGTCGATCCCTCCGAGTCGACAGCCCGGGTGGGAGCAGGGCGGGACCGCACACAGCGCGATGAGGGGAGGTGGGACGCCCGATGATCGCTGGAACACCGGTGCTCGACCTCGACGATGCCGCTTCGCTCGAGGCCGCCGATGTCGGCGGCGCCCTGCGCTCTGCGGCATCCGGCGGCGCGCAGGTACGCGCGACCGCGGCAGCAGTCGGCGAGGACGCGCTCGCGCGCCTCGCGGATCTGCGACCACGCAGCGTGGTGTTGGTCTCCGGCTCGGGCCGGGCCGCACGCGCCGCGAGTCTGATCGTCGCCGCACTCGGCGACCGTGCCGGCCTACCCGTGGTCCCGGTCGCTGCCCTTCCACCATGGGTCGGCCCGCTGGACGTGGTGCTCGTCGCGGGTGACGACGCGGGCGATCCCCGGCTGATCGATGCGGTCGACCGGGCACAGCGTCGGGGCGCCGAGGTTGTGGTCGCCGCGCCGCACGAAGGTCCGCTGCGGGCCGCGGCGGCCGGGCGTACCTCACTGCTGGAGCCGCGGATTCCGGTACTGGACCACAATCGTCTACTGCGCTTCCTCGCGGCCTGTATCGCGGTGCTGCGCATCGTCGATCCGACCCGCTCCGGCGCGGCGGTACCCGATCTGACCGAACTGGCCGATGTGCTCGATGCCGAGGCCTTGCGCGATGGGCCGCACAACGAGGTCTTCCACAATCCGGCCAAGACGCTGGCCGCGCGCATGCAGCAGCGCGCCGTCGTGCTGGCCGGGGACTCCCCGGCCGCCAGCGAACTCGCCGAGCACGGCGCCGAGGTGCTGTTGCAGTCGGCGGGCAAGGTCGCCACTGCGGTGGATCTGGCCGAGGCCGTGGCCGCCAACCCCCGAATGGTCGAGGCCGCAGGCGAATCCGCGCCGAACTTCGATCCGCTGTTCCACGACGAGGAACTCGACGGACCGGCGCCGGTGGAGCGCATCCGGGTGTTCGTGCTCAGCGCGGATCTGGATCAGGCCGCGGCGCGGCGCCGGCTTGCCGTCTTCGGCGGCAACGGATCGGGTCTGGTCGACGCCGATCTGGTGAGCGCGGATATCGAACCGCTGCACACCTCGCTCACCGATCCCGCCGCGCCCATGCCTGCCAGAGTGGACGATTCGGGCGCGCCGCTGCCCGGCACCATCGCCCATGCCAGCGAACTCGAACAACTCGCCGTACTCGCACTGCGCTTGGAGATGGCCGCCGCCTATCTGCGGTTGATCGGCTCGCGCAGTGGTGCGACACAGTCCACGGAACAGCTCGACGGGGGACACTACTAGTGCACGAACTTGTTGGTGCGCTGCGTTCCTATGCCTGGGGTTCACGCACCGCACTCGCTCAGTTGTGCGGCCGACCGGTCCCTTCCGCGCATCCGGAGGCGGAGCTGTGGTTCGGCGCGCATCCCGCCGATCCGGCGCATGTCCGCCTGGAGAACAGCACCCGCTCCCTGCTGGAATTGGTCGCGGACGATCCGGAGCGTGAACTCGGGTCCGCCGCACCGGAGTTCGGCGGGCGACTGCCGTTCCTGTTGAAGATCCTGGCCGCCGAGGAACCGCTATCGCTGCAGGCGCATCCGAGTTCGGCGCAGGCGCGGGCCGGATTCGAGCGCGAGAACCACGCGCGAGTGCCACTGGATTCGCCGATGCGCAACTATCGCGACGAGAACCACAAGCCGGAATTGGTTGTCGCGCTGGACCGGTTCGAGGCGCTGGCCGGATTCCGGGATCCACATCGCACGGTCGAGCTGCTGCGCGCACTGGATGTGCCTGGACTGCGCTCATATGCGGATCTGCTTGCCGCCCAACCCGATTCGGCCGGACTACGGACGCTGTTCACGACCTGGATCACGCTGCCGCAGAATGTCCTCGCCACACTGCTCCCCCAGGTGCTCGACGGATGCGTGCGCTATCTCTCGGTGAAGGGCGCCCGGGAGTTCACCGCCGAGGCGCGCACCACACTCGAACTCGCCGAGGCATATCCGGGCGACGCCGGTGTGCTGGCCGCGCTGCTGCTCAATCGGCTGACGTTGGAACCGGGACAGGGACTGTTCCTCGCGGCGGGCAATCTGCACGCGTATCTGCGCGGGCTCGGCGTCGAGATCATGGCCAATTCCGACAATGTGCTACGCGGCGGTCTCACACCCAAGCATGTCGATGTGCCGGAGTTGCTGCGGGTGCTGGACTTCGAGCCGATCAATCTGCCGGTGGTGCTACCGGAACCGGCGGGTGACGGGTCGGTGCTCTATCGGACCCCCGCGCCGGAGTTCGCGCTGCGGCGGTTCGATCTGACCGCGGGAGCAGGGCAGGTACCGCTGACATCCGCCGGGCCGGGAATCGTGCTGTGCACCGGGGGGACTGTGCGGCTGTTGCAAGGGGTGAGCGAGCTGGTACTGGAACGCGGCGCGGCGGCGTGGATATCGGCGGCCGACACCGAGATTCGCGCCCAGGCCGTCGACGGCGACGCCCAGTTGTTCTGCGCCTGCGTCGGTGGCACGAACTGACCTGTCGACCAGCTTGTTCGTCTGCTGCCCTAGGCTGTTCGTTCGACGGGCCTCCTAACCGGACGACAGCGGAGCGAGTCTTACGAGCGACGTTCGCGGCCCGTCTCGCGTCCGACTGGCCGAAGCGCATGCGACGAAGTCGCACGTCTCGACGGCGCCGCTAGCGACTGCTCGCAGGTCGCTCGAAAGGGTCGGACGCGAGACACCAGGGGGCCGCGAACACGCAGCGCCGCAGGCGCTGCAAATCGGATAGAGGAGGACCTACCCAGATGTCGGCTGGTGGTGGCAAAAAGGCGATTCTCGCCGCGTTGTCGGCGAACGCGGGGATCGCGGCGGCGAAGTTCGTCGGCGCGTTCATCACCGGTTCCGGGTCGATGCTGGCCGAGGCGGTGCACTCGGTCGCGGACACCGCCAACCAGGGACTGCTGCTGCTCGGCCAGCGCCGCGCCGCACAGGATGCCGATGAACTGCACCCGTTCGGATACGGGCGCAATCGCTACTTCTATTCGTTCATCGTGGCGCTGGTGCTGTTCACCCTCGGCTCGATCTATGCCATCTACGAGGGCATCCACAAGGTTCAGCATCCGGAGGAGCTGAGCAATCCGATCGTCGCGATCGTCATCCTGTTCATCGCGATCTGCCTCGAGGGCTTCAGCTTTATGACAGCGATGCGGGAATCCATCCCGCTCAAGGGCAATTCGAGCTGGTGGCGGTTCATCCGCAATTCGCGCAGTCCGGAACTGCCGGTGGTGCTGCTGGAGGACACCGGCGCGCTGGTCGGTCTGGTCTTCGCATTCGCGGCGGTCGGGCTGACCATGCTCACCGATGACCCGGTCTGGGACGGCATCGGTACTCTCGCCATCGGCGCACTGCTCGGCGTGATCGCGCTGATCCTGATCGTGGAGATGCAGAGCCTGCTCATCGGTGAGGGCGCGACGCCGGAGGAGGACAGGGCGATCCGGGCCAACCTGGTCGACGGCAAGCGCATCGACCGGGTGATCCACCTCAAGACGCAGTACCTCGGGCCGGAGGAGATCCTGGTGGCGGCCAAGATCTCGATCGTGCCCGATCTGGATATCGAGGACATCGCCGCGGCCATCGATGACGCGGAGGCCAGAGTGCGGGCGGCCGTGCCCGCCGCGCGGGTGATGTATCTGGAACCCGACCTGTACCGGACGCAGGCCTGATTCGATGATCGCCCGCGCGTTCTGCCGCGCGATCCGACCCACGAGAAGTTGATGCTCAGGCGGGATTCGGTGTGCGTAGCAGATCCAGTGGGTCGGTGTGAATGCCGAACTCCATGCGCAGCACGTGCCGCGCGGCATGCAAACCGGACATGCCGTGGACACCGGGGCCGGGCGGGGTCGAGGCGGAGCAGAGGTAGACGCCGGGTAGTGGTGTGGCGTATGGGTTCCAGCGGGGGACCGGGCGGAAGGCGAACTGGCGCAGCGTCATCGCGCCCGCGGAGATATCGCCGCCGATGTAGTTGGCATTGTGCGTCGGCATTTCGGCGCCGGTGACGACGTTCTTGGCCAGGATCAGGTCGGTGAAACCCGGGGCGAAGCGTTCCACCTGGGCGATGACGGCGGCGCTGATATCACGGGCGGAGCCGTTCGGGACGTGGGCGTAGGTGTAGAGCGTGTGGCCGCCCGCCGGTGCCCGCGTCGGGTCGACCACGCCCGGCTGAATGGCGAGGACATACGGACGATCCGCGTGCTGTCCTGCGGCGATGGTCTTTTCGGCGGCCATTGCCTGCGCGCGGGTACCCACCAGATGCAGTGTCCCGGCGAGTTCACAGCCCGGTGCCCGCCATGGCACCGGCCCGGACAGCGCGAAGTCGACCTTGCAGGCCGCGCCGCCGTAACGGAAGCGGCGCAACCCCTTTGCGTAATGATCCGGTAGCCGGTGCCCCGCCATCCGCAGCAGTTCGGCGGGCGCGGTATCCAGCACAACCGCACGCGCGTCGCCGAATTCGTCGAGCGATTCGACGCGGTGCCCGGTGACGAGCTTGCCGCCGAGGCGTTCGAGTTCGGCGATCAACGCATCCGGAATGGCCTGGCTGCCGCCGCGTGGCAGCACCCAGCCACCGGCGTGCGCGAGTGTCGCCAGCAGCATGCCCGCGCCGGCCGCGGGGATGGCGCGCGGCGGTGTGATCGCATGCGTGGCAACGCCGGTCAGCAGTGCCGGTGCCGTCTGCTCGCGAAATCGTAGGTTCCACAGGGGCGAACCCTGCTCGAGCACCCGCAGTCCGAAGCGCAGTCCGGTCAGCAGGTCGGCCGGCGGACGGCGCAGATCCGACATCGCCAAATCCACGACCTGCCGCCAGTGTCGGACCAGCGGTTCGAAGAGCGCACGCCATGACACGCCGTCGCGGCCGAGACCGGCGGCGGTGCGGTCCAGGTCGCGCCAAGCCAGACCGGCCGTGCCGCCGTCGAGCGGATGCGCGTAGGACACCTCGGGCGCGAGCAGTTCGACACCGTGCGCGGCCAGATCGAAGGCGCGAAAGAACGGCGAGGCCAAGGCCATCGGATGCGCACCGGCGCAAACATCGTGCCGATATCCGGGCAGCGTCAGCTCGGCGGTGCGGCTCCCGCCGCCCGCGGTGGCCTGCGCCTCGTGCACCTCGACGGTGAGACCGGCACGGGCCAGGATCACCGCCGCGGCGAGACCGTTGGGACCGGAACCGACCACGACGACATCAGGCATACCTCGATTCTGCCGGGCCGATCGAGGCTGTGCCGTCACCCGGGCGAGGTATCTCGCACACCCCGTCCCGTCCACTGGCCGAGCAGCACCCGGATGCGCTCCTCGCGCAGGTCATCGACCAGGCGACCGCTGCGATCCAGGGTGGCGATGCCGTGCACCGTGCTCCAGACCACCTCGGTGCCCGCCTGTAGGTCGAACTCGCCTGCGAACGGCGCGTATGCGCTCTGGATCTCACCGAACGCATCGCGCAGCGCCTGTGGTGCGTCGTTGCCGAAGTCGAGTTCGGTATCGAGGACGAACATCGCGTCATAGCGGGCCGGATTCTCGGTGGCGAAGTCCAGGTAACCGCGCACCACGGCCTCGAGTACCGCGACCGGATCCTTCGCGGCCGCTCGCCTTTCCCGCAGATGGGCGGTGAGTTCGACGATTCCCTGCTCGGCGACGGCCGATACGATCGCCGCCTTACCCGCGAAATGGCTGTAGAGCACCGGCTGGCTGTATTCGATTCGTTCGGCCAGGCGACGCACGGTCACCGCCTCCCAGCCCGAGGTTTCGGCGAGTTCGCGTGCGGTGTCGATGATGCGCTGATGGCGTTCGGCGCGTTCGCGTTCTTTGCGGCTCTGCGTGGTCATGGTCGACATTCTAGCAGCGCTAGACAAACTATCGAGGCTCCATTAACGTTGCTCACAGACCTAGCGTCGCTAGATTTCAGAGCAGCAGTTCGAGGAGCACACCATGACCATCTCGCGTATCGCCACCGCCCTTTCCCTCATCGGCGCGGCCTTCATCCTCTACATCGGCATCAGCTACCTGGTCACTCCGGAAACCATTGCCACCGGATTCGGCCTGCCGGAATGGCCGAAGGGCGACGCGGTCGCGTTCATGAATCTCAAGGGCGTCCGCGACACCGTCTCCGGGCTGATCATCCTGGTACTGCTCGCCACCAAGCAGCGCTACGCCCTCGGCATCGTCACCCTCGTCATCGCATTGGTCCCGATCGGCGACATGCTCACCGTGCTCAGCTGGGGCGGATCCACCGCGGCCGCCTTCGGCATCCACGGGCTGACCGCCGCACTGGTCGCGGTGACCGGTGTGCTGCTGATCCGCGAGCGGGCTGTCGCGAATCGACTGGAGCGCGCCGAGATCAACGCCTGATCACCGGTTCCGCAACCACCAAGCCCAAGGGGCCCGCGTCCTACTTCCCGTCGATCGAGGCCAAATACGGTCGCACCATCGACGAGTGGAAGTCCGCCGTGCGCGCGTCGAATCTGGCCTCGCACAAGGAAATCGTCGAATGGCTGAAGTCCGAGCACAGCTTCGGCCACGGCCACGCCACCGCGATCGCCCAGCACTACCTGAATCCGGAGAAGTGGGCCGACTGATCCCACCGGCACCACGAAGGGGCCCGCAGATCCTGCGGGCCCCTTCGTTATACGGGTACAGCTAGGCCGAAACCAGATCTTTGGCGTCGTCCTGCTGCGGCCGCGGTCCGTGGTCATCGTCGACCATGGTCCGCTCGTCGAAGGGCAGTTTGCGATCGAGGACCGTGTGCACTCGGTCCACATCGACGGTCTTGGTCCAGGTGCCGACCAGCACCGTGGCGATGGCGTTGCCCGAGAAGTTGGTCAACGCACGGGCTTCCGACATGAACCGGTCGATTCCGACGATGAGGCCGACGCCGTCGAGCAGTTCGGGACGATGGCTCTGCAATCCGCCGGCCAGCGTGGCCAGACCCGCGCCGGTAACACCCGCCGCGCCCTTGGAGGCGACGATCATGAACAACAGCAGGCCGACCTGTTCCCCGATGCTGAGCGGTTTGCCCATCGCATCGGCGATGAACAGCGACGCCATGGTCAGATAGATGGCGGTGCCATCCAGGTTGAACGAGTATCCGGTCGGCACGACGACACCGACCGTGGTCCGTTCGACGCCGAGGTGCTCCATCTTGGCGATCAACCGCGGCAGCGCCGACTCCGAAGAAGAGGTGCCGAGGATCAGCAGGTACTCCCGCGCCAGATAGCGGACCAGCTTGAAGACCGAAACCCGCGACACGCTCCACAGCAGCACGCCGAGCACGCCGAAGATGAACACCAGACAGGTCAGGTAGAACGCGACCATCAGCAGCGCGAGTTGCTTGACCGCATCGAGTCCGGTCTTGCCGACCACATTCGCGATCGCGCCGAACGCACCGATCGGGGCCAGCCACAGGATCATCGACAGAATCCGGAACACCAGCTTCTGCAGCGATGCGACACCGCGCAGGATCGGCTCGCCCGTCCGCCCCATGGCCTGCAGCGCGAAGCCGACCAGGAGCGCGATGAACAGCGCCTGCAACACACTTCCGGTGGTCAGCGAGGACACCAGCGTGGTCGGGATGATGCTCTGGATGAAGTCCCAGGTGCCGCCCGCGGCATGGGCCTGATCGGCCAGCTTCGCACCTTGCTTCGCGGTCTTGGCGATGTTCATGCCGGAGCCCGGCTCCAGCAGGTTGCCGACCACCATGCCGATGCCGAGCGCAACTGTCGACATGACCAGGAAGTAGCCGAGCGCAAGCCCGCCCACCTTGCCGACATTGGCGGCCGAGCGCACCGAGCCGATGCCGAGCACGATCGTGCAGAAAATGACCGGCGCGATCATCATCTTGATCAGATTGACGAACATCGTGCCCAGCGGGCCGACGTCCTGACCGAATTCGGGGGCCTTCCAGCCGACCAGAATTCCCGCGATGACGGCGACGATGACGGCCAGATAGAGCCAATGGGTGCGGTCGCGTGGCACCGGCCGCGGTGGTGTTTCGGCGGTGTCCGTTGTTCGGTCGGTGCTATCGCTCATGCGGGTGAAGTCCTCTTCAAGTGGTACCGGCGTGAGGTGACTCACGCCCTCACGTGCACAATGTTGGCTGCCCGAGGTGACGGCGGTCACGCTTTGGTGCATTACGTTCAAAATGGCACGAGGGAAAGAAAGTGTTGCGCGGTGAGAAACACGGGGGACGCGGTCGGCTATCGCTGGCCGGACAGGCCTTCGTGCTCCAGCTCGTGGTGCTCGGGCTGGTCATCGGAATCGGGGCGGTGCTAGCGGTCCTGGACACCAGGCATCACAGCGATGTCACCACCTCGCGCGAGGTCACCGATGTCGCGGTGACGGTCGCACAGGCACCCTCCACCATCGAAGCGCTACGCACCGCCAACCCCACCGCCCTGCTGCAACCGGTGACCGAACGGACCCGCATAGCGACCGGGATGGACTTCATCGTGGTGATGGCCCCGGATCGGACCCGGTACACCCACACCACACCCGAACGCATCGGGCAGCCGTTCAGCGGCAATATCGATCGGGCACTGGCCGGGGAGACGTTCACCGAGACGTTTTCCGGAACGCTCGGGCCCTCCATTCGAGCGGTCACACCGGTCTATGACGACGGTCGCATCGTCGCATTGGTGTCGGCGGGCGTAACGCGGGCGCGGATCGGCGCTCAGGTCGGCACGCAATTGCCGTTGATTCTCGGCGTGGCCGCGGCGGGTCTGGTGGTCGCGGCGGCGGGTTCGTTCCTGCTGAGTCGCCGGATTCGCCGACAGACGCACGGTCTCGCGCCGGATGAGCTGCGCACTATGTACGAACAGCACGATGCGGTGCTGCATTCGATCCACGAGGGCCTGGTGGTGTTCGGTCCGAACAATGACGGTGCCGAAGTCGTCAACGATGAGGCGCGCAGGCTGCTCGATCTGCCCGATGGGCCCGTCACGCGCGCGGATCTGCCGATCTCGATGCAGCGAATGAGCTGGGGGGTGGTCCGCGACGAGATGCATGTGACCACGGATCGGATTCTGCTGGTCAATCAAGACGTCGTCACCTGGGAGCGGCGGCCGATCGGCACCGTGATCACCATTCGCGACCACACCGAATTGCGCACCGTAATGGGTGAACTCGATTCGGTGCGGGGTTTCGCGGAATCGCTGCGCGCACAGGCGCACGAATCGGCCAACCGGTTGCACACCGTGATCACCATGGTCGAGTTGGGGCGCTATCGAGAAGCAGTGGAATTCGCGACCGCGGAACTTCAACTGTCCCAAGCCCTTATCGATCGGCTACTCGCCTCGGTCGGCGATCCGGCACTCGCCGCACTGCTGCTCGGCAAGGTGAACCAGGCCGCCGAGCGCGGCATCGAGCTGACGATCACCGAGGATACGGCACTCGACTCGACCGCACCGCTGTCCGCGCAGGAGACGGTGACGCTGGTGGGTAATCTGATCGACAATGCCATCGACGCAGCTGCCGACGACTCGGTTGGCTGGGTGGAAGTGACTGTGCGTCAACAGGATTCGTCGGACGTGGTCGATCCGGCGCCGGCGCCGGATCCGGCGGTTGCCATCGAGTCGGCGACGGCGTCGGATTCGGTGCGATCGGCGAACGATTCGGCACTGTATGTGCGCGTCGCGGACAGCGGGCCCGGAATGTCGGCACAAACCTTCGCCCGCGCCGCCGAACGCGGCTACTCCACCAAGGCCGACCATCAGGGCCTCGGGCTGGCACTGGTCCATCGCCTTGTCGACCGGCACGGCGGCGTGATCGGCACCGAACGCGATCCGGAAAGTGCCGTGACCGTGACGATCCCACGAAAGGATGCGCGATGATCCGAGTGTTGATCGTCGAGGACGAGCCATTGATCGCCGAGGCGCACCGCGCCTACGTCGAACGGATTCCGGGCTTCAGCGCGGTCGCGGTCGCGCACACCGGTCGCGAGGCCATGCGCGCCGCCGCCGATGCCGCCGCCGAGAATGCGCCGATCGACCTGGTGCTCATGGATATCGGACTTCCCGATGCCAGCGGCCTCGACGTGGCCGCCGCCCTGACCGGCCTCGCGCCCCGTCCCGACGTCATTGCCATCACCTCGGCCCGCGACCTGGCCATGGTGCGCACCGCGGTCTCCTATGGCGTGGTCCTCTATCTGCTGAAACCGTTCACCTTCGCCGCCTTCCGCGACAAACTCGAACGCTACCGCGAATTCCGCACCGCCCTGCCCGCGGGCGAAACCGCCATCTCCCAACAGGACATCGACCGCGCCCTCGGCGCCCTACGCACCTCCGACCAACGCGCCACCGCCCCCAAAGGCGTTGCCCCCCAAACCCTGGACGAAATCTCGCGCACCGTCCGCGACGCCCCCGGCGGCCTCACCGCCGCCGACACAGCCAGCAAGGTCGGCGTTTCGCGCATTACAGCTTGGCGCTACTTGGAAAAGCTGGCCGACGACGGCCTCGTCGACCGCAAATCCGACTACGGCCGAGCCGGCCGCCCCAAAACCCGCTACATCTGGAAAATCCGCCCGGAATAGATCGCTATTACGGATGGGCAGTGCGGTTTGTCAGTTCGGGCGGGGTTTGGGGGTGGTGCGGAGGTGGGCGCGTTCGCCTTGTTTGCCGAAAAGGCTCAGGAATTCGACGGGGTCGGGGCCGGCTGTGCCGAACCAGTGCGGGACGCGGGTGTCGAATTCGGCGGCTTCGCCGGGGGTGAGGACTACATCGTGTTCGCCGAGGATCAGGCGGAGGCGGCCGTTGAGCACGTAGAGCCATTCGTAGCCCTCATGGGTTCGTGGGTCGGGCTCGCGGCGGATATTCGGGGGGATCACCAGTTTGTAGGCCTGGATGCCGCCCGCTCGTCGGGTCAGGGGCAGATAGGTCATGCCGTGGCGGGTGGTCGGGCGCAGGTGGATGCGCGGGTCGCCGGTGGGTGGGGCGTCGACGAGTTCGTCGAGGGTGACGCCGTGCGCTTTGGCCAGCGGCAACAGTAATTCGAGGGTTGGGCGGCGGGCACCGGATTCCAGGCGCGACAGGGTGCTCACCGAGATGCCGGTTTCCGTCGAGAGGTCGGCCAATGTGATTTCGCGCTGGCGGCGCAGCGCACGTAACCGAGGTCCGACCGCGTCGAGGGCTTGGCCGAGGTCGTTGTCCATGCCCACCAGATTGCCATATTGGCAAGTTTGTTTGCCAATATCGGCGACCGGGTCGCATGGTCGTTTCGAGGAGGTAGTCACGGTGACTGATCAATTGAATGACGGCTATGACGTGGTGGTGATCGGCGGTGGCGCGGCCGGATTGAGCGGCGCGCTGATGCTTGCCAGGATGCGACGGTCAGTGGTTGTGATCGATGCGGGGCAACCGCGCAATGCCCCGGCCGAGGGCGTGCACGGACTGCTCGCCAGGGACGCAACGCCGCCGGGCGAATTGCTCGAACGCGGTCGGGCTGAGGTCCGCGGCTATGGCGGACATGTGGTGAACGGCGAGGTCATCACGGTCGCGCGGGATGGCGACGGATTCGCGGTGTGCCTCGGCAACAGGTCCGTGCGGGCGCGTCGGCTCTTGGTGACCACCGGTCTGGTCGATGAGCTGCCCGAGATCGCGGGACTGCGGGAGCGTTGGGGCCGCGATGTGATCCACTGCCCGTACTGCCACGGCTGGGAGGTCCGCGACCAGGCCATCGGTGTGCTCGGCAGCGGCCCGATGGGGGTGCACCAGGCACTGCTGTTCCGTCAGCTCACCACCGATGTCACGTACTTCTCGCACACCATGCCACTGACCGCCGAACAGTCGGAGGAGTTGAACGCCCGCGGCATCCGCGTGGTGCACGGCGACGTTACGGCGCTGGAGATCGTCGACGACCGCCTCGCGGGAGTGCGGTTGAGCGACGGTACCGTAATCGCCCGCGAGGTCGTGGTGGTCGGCTCGCGGATGGTGGCCCGAGCCAACTTCCTCGAAACACTCGGACTGCAACCGACCGAACACCCGGCCGGTGTCGGCGAATACATCACCACCGACGCCACCGGCCGAACCGATGTGCCCGGCGTCTGGGCCGCAGGCAATGTCACCGACCTGACGGCCCAGGTCGGCGCGGCTTCAGCAGCAGGCGCGGCCGCCGGAGCTCAGATCAACGCCGATCTGGTCGCCGAGGAAACCCGTCGAGCCGTTGCCGCCTACCGCGAACCGTTCTCCGCCGAAACCGAAGCGCGACTGTGCGAGGCCGTTACGGGCGATCATCGCCACGGCATATAGCCCTCAGACCGTCGTCGGCTCGGGAGCCGGGGTGCTGGCCCGGCGACCGAGCCGAACCGGCATCCGCTCATATCCGTGCAGTGTGAACAACTTTCGACGCTGCGGCGCCCCATCGAGTTGCAGGTCAGGGAAGCGCTCGAACAAGGATTGCAGCGCGTAGGTGGCTTCCATGCGGGCCAGGCTCGCCCCGAGGCAGACGTGGATGCCGCTACTGAATGTCAAGTGCTCCTTGGCATTCGAACGTCCTACATCGAAGACATCCGGATCTGCGAAGACGGCGGGATCGCGGTTCGCACCTGCCAGCGACAGCACCACGGTATTGCCCTTGTGCAGCTGCACACCCTCGAGCTCCAAGTCGGTCGATGCGATTCGCGCCGTCGTCTGCACCGGCGCATCGATGCGCAGCACCTCTTCGACCGCATTCGGCCAGAGATCCGGTTCGGCGCGCAATCGATCCAATTGTTCGGGATGCGTGACCAATTGGGCGACGCCGTTGCCGATCAGGTTGACCGTGGTCTCGAAGCCCGCGCCCATCAGCAGGCTCGCGGTCGCCTTCAAGGCGAAATCGTCGAGTTCACCCGAGGTGACCAGACTGCTGAGGATATCGTCGCCCGGTTCGCGGCGCAGTCGCGCGATATGGCCGTCGAGGTAACCGTTCATCACCTCCATCGAGCCGAGCGCACGCCGGAATGCCCGCCAGGAAATCCCGATATCGAGCAGCGGCGTCATCCGATCGCCCCAGTCCAGGAAGAGCTTTCGGTCCTTTTCCGGGAAGCCGAGCATTTCCGAGATGATGGCGATCGGCACCTGCGCGGCATACGACGCGATCAGATCGGCCGAACCGCCCGAGGGCAGCGCACCGAGCAGTTCCTCGGTGACGGTCTCGACCCGTTCCCGCAATCGGCGGATCGCACGCGGGGTGAAGGCCGACGCGACCGGCTTGCGCATCTGCGTATGCTGCGGCGGGTCGATGACCAGCATGGACGGCGGTTCAACCGGATTGGGCGGCAAGGGAAGTCGCTCGGCGAGCAATTGCAGCGGCTTCGGAATATTGAAGCTGTCGGTGGTGCGCACACCGAATCGGTTGTCCCGCAGCACGGCTCGGCACAGCTCATGGTCGAAGCTCGCCCACGCGATCGCGGTGCGCTGCAGCCGCCCCTGTCCGCGCAGCCGCTCGATCAGTGGATAGGGATCGGCGAGACCATCGGGTCCGCCCATCAGTTGGGCGAACGGATCGCCGCGGCGCGCCTGGGTGCGCAGGGCCAACCGCGGCGCACCCTGCACCGATAACCACCGGAACCAATACTGCGGCTTCATCACTTCACCAACCCCATCGTTGCGCGACAATTCCACCGTACGTACTCCCCGGCCAGGGTGGAACGTCCCATGGTCGGACGCCGACCTATACCAGGGTAGGAGCTCAGCCGCGCTGCGCGGTGACCCGCTCGGATTCGATGCGCCGCTCGCGCAGCGCCGGATCCGGATTGACCACCTGCACCAGTGCGGCCCCCGCCGCCAGCACCGCGACAAAACCATCGATCAGTTCGGCCGGGGTATCCCAGGAAGTGCTCGAAAGCACCCGGTCGCCCTCGGAAAACCCTTGCAGCACAGCGGATTTTCTGGCCTCGGCGAGCACCTCGGAGACCGGCATCCCGCCCAGCGCCACCCCGGCGCCGCGCGGCATGAACTGGTCGCCGTGCACCCGTACGGAGGTGGCGAAATCGGTGATGCCGATCGGCAGATCCCGCACCGGCATGCCGAAGGCATCCAACGAGAGCGCGGCGACCTCCGGAATACCGTCGGTCTCGTCCAATCGCTCGGCGGTCGCCAGCGCCAGATCGGCGTCCGGATCGGGCCCGAGCACTACCTCGGTCCCGGCCCACCAGCAGCCGAGCAGCACCGCGGCGGTCTGCCAGTGCGCGGGCAGCAGCACCGCGACGCGCGCGCCTGGGCTCAGCCCGAATTCGTCGCGGATCAGATTCGCGGTCTTGGCCGCCCAGTTCGCCAGGGTCAGCCCGGATAGTTCGATCCGGGCGCCGGTGGCATCGTCGTAGTAGGTGACGCGCGGACCGGCTGGGTCGCGCTCGAGGATCGGATCGAGTACCGCCTCGGTGAGTGTCAGCACGTGGTCGTGGTCACGCATCGGTCAATTCACGCATGGTCAATTCACGCATTTCGGTCCGTTCTGGCCTGCGTCGATCGGTGGAGCCGGCGGTACGGGCGTTGCGGTGCTCGACGTTCTGGAGAAGTCGAACATGCTGCCCGCGGTCGAGCCCGGACCAGAATAGTCGCTTGCCAGCACGACGCTGACCGAATCCGGGGACAACGTGCTGTCCGCGATGACTGTCAGCCCGCCGAGCGCCTTCGCGACCGCCTTGGCCTTCGGATTCGAGGTATCCATCGCGAGCACTCGACTGCTGGTGACACTGGGCCCGGTGTAGTTGCCGACCAATCCCTCTTGGAACCCCTTGGCCGTCAACGCCTGTGCCACCTGTCCCGCGAGCCCGCCGATCCCACTCGCATTGAACACACTGACGCTCACCGATGCCGGATCGATCGTCGGTTCGGCATGATCCTCCGACCTACCGTCGACCAGCGACGCCAAATACGACTTCACCGCTTTCGGATCCACCCGCACGACCGATTCACCATCGCTGGTCGTGTCGTTGAGATCGGCGACCGGAATCGTCTCGAAACTGACCTGACCGCCCGAAAGATCCTTCAACTGTTGCAGAAACGCCAGCACGTCCCAATCGTCGTCCAGCACGACGGTGCGACCGACCGCATCACTGAGATTCTGCAACTTGCCCGGATTGCTCAGTGTCTTGGCGCTGAGGACCTGGCCGACCAACCGCGCCATGAAGACCTGCTGGCGCACGATCCGGTCCAGATCGCCGCGCGGCAGATCGTGGCGCTGGCGCACGAAGCTCAAAGCCTGTGGGCCGTCGAGCTTCTGACGGCCCGCCCGGAAGTCGGCGCCGGACATCCATTCGTCCACGGGATTGTTCAGGCAGACATCGACCCCGCCGACCGCATCGGTCAGCAGCACGAACCCGAGCAAACTGACCTCGGCGTAGTGGTCGACCGTAATGCCGGTGAGATTGGCCACTGTCTTGATCAGCGCCTGGCGACCGGCCTGGGTGGACTGCTTTTCCGCGTCGGCCTCCGAGACACCCTGGTTGATCAGCTTGCGGCGCTGAGCCTCTTTCGTCGCGCCGTAGGCCGAGTTGATCTTGCTCTGGCCGATGCCAGGAATGTCGACATAGGAGTCGCGCGGAATGGAGACGGCGGTGGCGGAGCGGCCGTCGTTCGGGACGCGAACCAGCACGATGGTGTCGGTATTGGTGCCGACCTCATCGCCCGCATGCAACATGGCGCGCTCATTGCTGCTGAGCGGATTGCCGTGCGCGTCGGTACGGCTGTCCACGCCGACCAGCAGGATGTCGACGGCGCCGTCGCTGCCGCCGCCGAGGCCGAGGCCGCCGATGCGTTCGATATTCGAAATCAGCGAGTCGACACTGTGCCAGGCGAATCCGGTGATGAGCAGGACCAGCACCGCCCCGGCCGCGACGAACGCGCGCAGCGGACCCAGGCCGCTCCCGGCTGCGGGCAGTCGCGACGACGCTGTCGCCCTCATCTTCTGCGGCACCACTGCATCCTCTCGCCGAAAACCGAGCATCCTGCTGCGCTTGCCCGCGCGCTCCCAGCTGATGTACCGACTGCGCAGCGCCGGTTCGTAGAAGCCGACACGTCGCTGACTCGACCGCCCCGCCTCCGGTAGCCCCCGTCTTGCTTGCCCCGAGGCTAACCGACGGCTACCGCGGCGGACCACAACCGCAGGTGCCACGGCGTGCCAGACTCGTGCCCGTGACCGCGATATCGCCCGCATCGACCGTAGCCGCGCGCCTCGTCGTGACCGGTGCCGGTGGGCAGTTGGGACGCGAACTGCTGCACCGCGCACCCGATGCCCACGCCTTCGGTCGCGACGAATTGGACATCACGGACGCGGACGCCGTGCGCGCCGCACTCGAACCAGGTGATGTCGTGCTGAACTGCGCCGCCTACACCGCCGTCGACCAGGCCGAATCCGATCCCGAGGCCGCCTTCGCGGTCAATGCGACCGGACCGGCGGTACTCGCTGCCGCCTGTGCGGAGGTGGATGCCCGATTGATCCATGTTTCGACCGACTATGTGTTCGCGGGAACTCACGACAAGCCGTATGACACCGCGGACCCGACCGAACCCGCCACCGTCTACGGCCGATCCAAATTGGCCGGCGAACAGGCCGTGCTGGCAACCGCGCCGCACGCGCATGTGGTGCGCACCGCGTGGGTATACACCGGGCGCGGAAGCGATTTCGTCGCGACCATGCTGCGGCTCGAACGCGAACGCGACACCCTCGACGTGGTCGACGACCAGCTCGGCTCCCCGACCTACGCCGCCGATCTGGCCGCCGGACTCCTGGAATTGGCGGGTCGGCCGGATGCGCCGCGAGTGCTGCACGCCACCAACTCCGGCCAGGTCAGCTGGTTCGAATTCGCGCGGGCGATATTCGCCGGAATCGGCGCGGATCCGACTCGGGTGCGCCCGTGTGACTCGACCGCATTTCCGAGACCCGCACGGCGCCCGGCATATTCGGTGTTGTCCAACCGATCCTGGGCCGATGCCGGACTGACTCCGCTGCGGCAGTGGGAGGTCGCACTCGGGGACGCGCTGTCGGGGTTGTCACAGTAGGCTGCATGCCCGTGAGGGAGCGACAGCGAGTGAACCGTAAACACAGCGCGCAATCGCGCACGACGGAGCCGAGGGTCAGCGAGGCGCAGTCGTGAACGATTCCGGATCTGCTACCCCTGGTGGCCTTGTCGTCGTCACGGTGACTTATTCACCGGGCGAGCACCTCGAGCACTTCATCACCACCCTGGCCGCTGCCACCAGCGAAAAACCGCAGGTGATCCTGGCCGACAACGGTTCGGTGGACGGTGCGCCGGAGCTGGCGGCGGAGGCCAACGCACACGTGCGGCTGCTGCGGACCGGCGGAAATATCGGTTACGGCGGTGCGATCAACCGGGCGGTCGCGGAGATCGATCCGAGCGTCGAATTCATCGTCATCGCCAATCCGGATATTCGCTGGGGCAGCGACTCCATAGACAAACTGCTCGCCGCCGCCAAGCGCTGGCCGCGGGCGGGCGCGCTCGGACCGATGGTGCGCGAGCCCGACGGCAGCGTCTACCCGTCCGCACGCTCGGTGCCCGGCCTACTCGACGGCGCCGGACACGCCATTCTCGGCACGGTGTGGCCGTCGAATCCGTGGACCCTGCGCTACCGCCAGGACAACGAGCAGATCTCCGAGCGGGCCGTCGGCTGGCTGTCCGGTTCGTGCCTGCTGGTGCGGCGGGCGGCCTTCGATTCGATCGACGGCTTCGACTCGCGCTACTTCATGTACATGGAGGACGTGGACTTCGGCGACCGGATGGGCAAGGCGGGTTGGCACAACGTCTTCGTGCCCGACGCCGAGGTCACCCATGCCAAGGGGCATGCGGCCGGACGCCATCCCGAGGTGATGCTGCCCGCGCACCACGCGAGCGCGTACCGATTCCAGGCCGATCGGCATCCGCACTGGTGGCAGGCGCCGTTGCGGTTGGCGTTGCGGGCCGGACTTGCTATCCGTTCCCGAATTGCGGTTCGATCTGCGCTGCGTCAACAGGCGCGGGAAGCCCAGGGCTAACGTCACAAGTTCGGCACACAACAGTGCCGAACCCGTGTCGCTGGGTACTGAAACTGGTGTCTGTCCGGTGACGCGCACCACCGAGCACACGATCCACTGTGAACAGGGAGCATGATGGCAGGAAATGCAGGCACCGACGCCGTGATTCTGGTCGGCGGCCAGGGCACGCGGTTACGTCCGCTCACCCTGTCGGCGCCCAAGCCGATGCTGCCGACGGCCGGACTGCCGTTCCTGACCCACCTGCTCGCCCGCATCGCGGACGCCGGAATCACCCACGTCGTGCTCGGCACCTCGTTCAAGGCGGAGGTCTTCGAGGAACACTTCGGTGACGGCGCCGACCTCGGCCTCGACCTCGAGTACGTCACCGAGACCGAACCGCTCGGCACGGGTGGCGGCATCCGCAATGTGCTGCCCAAGCTGCGCGCCGACAACATCATGGTGTTCAACGGCGACGTGCTCGGCGGCACCGATCTCGGTGCGATCCTGGACACCCACGAGTCCACGAATGCGGATGTGACCCTGCATCTGGTTCGGGTGAGCGATCCGCGCGCGTTCGGCTGCGTGCCGACCGACGAGGAGGGGCGGGTCACCGCCTTCCTGGAGAAGACGCAGGATCCGCCGACCGATCAGATCAATGCCGGTTGCTACGTCTTCCGGCGCGAATACATCGAGAAGATCCCGGCGGGGCGGCCGGTGTCGGTGGAGCGGGAGGTGTTTCCCGCGCTGCTCGCCGAAGGTGCCCGCGTGCAGGGCCACGTCGACTCCTCCTACTGGCGTGATATGGGTACGCCGGAAGACTTCGTCCGCGGCTCGGCCGACCTGGTCCGCGGCATCGCCCCCTCCCCGGCCCTGCCCGGACAGCGTGGTGAATCTCTCGTCCACGAGGGTGCGGGCATCGCCCCGGGCGCGCTGCTCATCGGCGGCACCGTCGTCGGGCGCGGCGCCGAAGTCGGCGCAGGCGCGCGCCTCGACGGAGCGGTGCTCTTCGACGGCGCCCGCATCGAAGCGGGCGCCACCGTGGAACGCTCCATCATCGGCTTCGGCGCCCGCATCGGCCCCCGCGCCCTCGTCCGCGACGCCGTCATCGGCGACGGCGCCAACGTCGGCGCCCGCTGCGAACTACTACGCGGCGCCCGCATCTGGCCCGGCGTCGACATCCCGGACGGCGGTATCCGCTTCTCCACGGATGTGTAGTCCCCACGGACTCAGCTGAAGCCGACGGCCTGTTCGCCCCAGGCGGTGTGCAGGTCGCGGTCCGGGTCGTCGATTACCCGGTCGATGTTGTCGATCAGGAGTGTGGTGCGGGTGCCGGGGCGGTAGGGCGGCCAGTGTTTGGAGCCGTCGATGGCGGCCGGAACACCGTGGGTTGCGAAGGCGAGCCAGCGGCGTTGCATGCGACCGGAGACTTCCATTGCCACCTTGCGGCCGCCGAGCCAGAAGGTGGGATCGTGGTTCAAGGTGCCGAAATTGCCGAAGACATAAGGCAATTCGGTAGCGTGACCGGCGCCGACGCGGGCGGCCTTCAGCATGGGGGTGGCGTGGTCGAAGCGGTACATCCAGGTCGGTGAATGCTGGGCGTGGCCGTCGGCGACCCAGTGGGCCGGCATGCGGAAGGCCGCGTCTGTAGACATGGCAAGCGCGCCACGGGTTTTCGCGAGATCCGGATAGGCCGAGGTGATTTCGGCGATGCGCTCTGGCGACATCTCCGGATGATTGGCGGCCACATCGCGCAGCATGGCATTCACCGCATCCGGGGTCACCGGCATGATCGGCGAGCGGAGGACGCGGAACAGCGAGGCCTCGTCCTTATTGGTGCCGATGATCAGCGGCACGCGATGCGAACGGCCCTGTTGGAAGCGGTCGATGGGATAGGTCGGGACCAGATAACCGTCGACGACCGGCGCGGCGGCCAGTCGGCCCGGCTCCTGCAACGGAATCTCGTCCAGCAGTACGCCCGCGGCCGTCACGATCCGATCGATCGGGCACTCCAGCAATTCGCTTGCGCGCGAATACGGCAATTCGATCAGTTCCAGAAAGCGCTGAGCCACGGCGGCAGCCCGCTCCTGGCCGAAAACCGTTGTCGCGGGCGGACTTTGCGCGATCGCCTGATGGAACAGACCGACCGCATGCGGGGATGTCAGCAGTGCGGTCACGCAGCCGGCACCGGACGATTCACCGAATAGCGTCACGTTGCCCGGATCGCCGCCGAATGCGGCGATATTGTCGCGAAGCCACTCCAGTGCGGCGATCTGGTCGTGCAGACCGAGGTTCGGCGTGAAATCGTCGGAGAGCGAGGACAAGTCGAGGAAGCCGAGCGCGCCGAGGCGGTAATTGACCGTCACCACGACCACGTCACCGGCTTCGGCCAACTTGCGACCGTCGTAGATCTCCTGGGCCGCTGTGCCGAGGCAGTACGCGCCGCCGTGCAGCCACACCAGGACAGGGCGGGGCGCACCGGTATCAGCGGAACTGCGCGGCGACCACACATTGAGCCACAGGCAGTCCTCCCCGGTCCGCAGGTCGGAGTCGACCGGGACCATATTGCCCATTGTCTGCGGGGCGATCTCGCCGAAGGTCGTGCACTCGCGGATGCCATCCCACGGCTGCGGCGGCACTGGCGGCCGGAACCGGTTCGGACCGGACGGCGCGGATGCGTACGGAATGCTGTGCCACACCGCGACCGGTCCGTCCCAGCGTCCACTCACGCGGCCCCAGGTCGTCTGGGCGACCGGCTCGGTGTCGCCGACCTCGGAGCCAGGTTCGATATCGAACTGCGTGGTCATCTTCCACACCTCCTGCCTACGCCCCGACAGGTGCGCTGCGAGTTTGCTCCGGCCGGGTCCAAGCACCTAGCGATCTCTTATCGAGAGTACGTCCAGTTCGACGGTGGGATGGGTGGGACGCACCTCTCACCCTTGGCGCTACGCTGGGCCGATGCCGAGTTATAGCTTCCGGTGCCGCAGCTGTGGCGACACTTTCGAGGTCAACCGTCCGATGGCGGAGGCGTCGAATCCGGCGGCCTGCCCGAACGGCCACGACGACACGGTCAAGCTGCTGACCACATTTGCCACGGTCAGCAGGGGTGGCGGCGGTGCCGCGTCACCCGCGCCCGCGCCGCGGCTCGCAGGTGGCGGGTGCTGCGGTGGCGGCTGCTGCTCCTGAATCCGGCGCGGTGATCGGCGTGGTCGATATCACGCCGGGTCGGGTCGGTCTCGCTTGTCGACGTGGCCGAGGTCACGCTCCGGTGCGACGCGATCACGCACGCGCTGCTTGAGTACGGCGATATCCGGGAATCCGCCGTCCGCCTTGCGCTCCCAGATCTGGTCGCCGTCGATGGTGATGCGGAACACGCCGCCCGTGCCAGGGATCAGCGCCACCTCACCGAGTTCGGTGGCGAAGGTGCTCAGCAATTCCTGTGCCATCCAGCTCGCGCGCAGCAACCAGCGGCATTGCGTGCAGTATTCGATCGCGACACGTGGCATGGGTGGCACGCTACCGGTCACGGTTCGATGATGCCGTCGAGGTACACCCAGGCGCCGTCCACCCGGGCGAATGTGCTGACCTCGTGCAGAGATCCACGTCGGCCTCCGGCCTTGTAGTGGGCGATGAATTCCACGGTGCCGGAGTCGTCGAACGGTCCGCCGCGTTCGGTGCGCACGATCTCCAGAAACAGCCAGCGCTGGGCCGGATCCAGGTCGAGCGTCTGCGGCCGGGTGCGCGGATGCCAGGACCGCAGTAGGTATTCGGTATCGCCGACCGCGAATGCGGTGTAGCGCGAACGCATCAGCGCCTCGGCCGTCACCGCGGGCCGCTCCCCCGCCAGCACCGGTCCACAGCAGGCACCGAACGGCTCCCCACGCTTACACGGGCACGGCTGTGAATCGTCCATGACTCCGAATCTTGCTCGCCGTGCGGATCACTGCTCGCTCCGGGGCCCTGATCAAGATCAGGTGGCACTGGCGGAGGGAGTCCCGCGATGCCGGCGTAGCTTCCACCTGATCTTGATCCATGCGTTCGACGGAGCTCGGGTTGGCGTGTTGTGCGGAGTGTCGCGTAAAGGCGCACTGACATGGGCGATCCGGCAACTCGGGGGCGACGAATCACGGTGTGGATAAGCGGAAGTGTCGACACCGATCAAGGAGCCCGCCATGGGACTGCTGAATGTGTTGAACATGCTGGGAACCGGTTCCGCCATTGCCTCGGAGGGCCTTTCGCTGCTGGCCGGAATCATCGGACTGTTCAGTCAGTCCTGACTTCTCGATCCATCCAGCCGGTGGCGGCTGTGGCGAGTGAGGTGGCGATGGCCGCGGTCTGCTCGCGCCAGCGGCGTAGTTCGGTGACGCTCGGGGCGAGTTCGTAATCGTGGTGGTGAGCGGCACGGGACAGGGCTGCCCATACCGTCGCGACCTGCGCGGCGGTGGCGTCGCCCGCGAATACGCGCAGGGCGAGCAGTTGGGCGCGCATCGGGCAGCGCGCCAATTCCGGTGCCACCCGCAACCACAACTCGTCGACGGATTGTTCGAGCGCGAGCCGCAGAATCCACACCGTCGCCCGCGACCACAGCCCATCGGCATCGGTCACCGACCCGTCGAGCAGCCGATCGACCGCATCGAACCGCTCGGCCACCGTCGGCCGCGGTGGATGCGGTTTCCCCGCCACCCCCTGCTTGCGCGCACCCCCTCGCCGCCCCGCCCCCACCTTCGGCCGCCGAGCCCTCCGAGTCGTCCGACCCTGCCGAGCCGCGCCGCTCTTCCCAGCCGATTCGTCCGGTACCCCGACTCGCCTTCCCGCCCAACGCTTTCCGCCGTGCCCGGCCGACCTCCCCTGCGAGCCGCCAACCCCCTCCCGGCCCGCACCGTCTGCTCGACCCTCGATACCTGGCAACTCCGCGCCACCCAAGGGATCACTATCACGCGCCCGACCATCGTCCGCGTCGTCCGACGTGCCCGCGTCATCACGCGCCGCGCTCACCGCCACCCCCGAGCTATCGATGCGTAGCACCCGTTCATCGGCGTAGCCAGCCGACGAACTTCTCGGTGTCCGCGATCAGGTCGCGCATGCTGCGGCCGATGGGTACGTGGGCTCCTGCGGTGGCGTCGCGTAAGGCGTCGACGACCCATTTGCCTTCCCTGGCGAGGTGTTTGTTCAGGTCGTCTACTCGGCCGCCGATACCCATGACCGCGAGCGCGACCATTGCGCGAGTTGTTTGTGCGCCTTCGATGTGGCGTTCGACGTCGCGGTGGTCCATGCCGTCGGCGAGCAGATTGCGCCTGGCTCTGGCCAGGCTGGCCGCTTCCACGGCGGAACGACAACAGGTGGCGACCAGTTCGTCGGCTATCGCCGGGGGCAGTTGGGGGGTGCGGACCAGGGAGCGGGCGTCGTCGAGGTAGCGGCGGATCGGGTCGCTCGAGACCCGTACTTCCACCACCGAGCGTTCGCGGCGCTGCACTTCGAGCACGCTGGCGTCGAGTTGCATGCGCCGCACCGCCTCGGCCAGCCGCTCGTCGTGGGTGAAAACGATCACCTGCCGCGTCCACGCCATCACCTCGAGCACCCTGGCCAATCCGTCCACCTTGGCCGGATCCATGGCCTGCACCGGGTCATCGATCATGACGAAGCGAAAGGGGCTGTCCTCCACCGTCGCTCGCGGCAGGAACAGCGAAAGCCCGAGGGCGTGCAACTCCCCCTGACTCATTACCCCGAGCGCGGCGCCGTCCACCTCGTCGACGGTGACATCGAGCAGCACCCGCCGCGCGGTCCCGGCGTTGCCCTGCAATCGAATCGCACCGAGTTCGACATTGCTCTGCTGACGCAGTGTGCGCCAGACCCAGCGCGCCGTGGTCTCCAGCGGCGCCATCCGCTCGCCGCGCAATCCGGCCGTCGCGGATTTGAGCCAATCCTCGGCGCGCTTGAGTGTGCGCAGTTCGCTGCCGTTCGCGACGACCGCGCGGGCCCCCTCCAGCCAGCCGCTGATGCGTGGCACCAGCGGCGCCCACACCTCGTCGAGGCGGTTCAGTTCCTTCCGAGTGCCCTGTTGCAGCAACTCGAGTTCGTCGACCAGGCGAGTGTGCGCACCGCGCAGTCGATCGGGCAGGTCAGGCGAGTAATCGGCGCCGGTCAGCGCCGCCCAGTCCGTCCAGGCGCGACGCACCGCGCTGGTGTCGACGGTGGGCGGATTGCGCGGATCGAAATCGAGTTCCGGGGGGATATGTTCCGGGAGTGCGCGGGCGTCGCGGACGGCCTGTCGCAGTGCAGCCCGCGCACTGGCGAGTGCATCGACTCGGGAAGTCAGCTCGGCAATCGAGGCGTCCGCACCGCGCAACCACGTCGCGTCCAATTCCCCACGCCCACAGACCGGACACACACATTCCCCGCTGGCACCGACATGATCACGCGCCCGCCGCAGCAATTCCAGCACCCGCAGATCGGCCTCGGCATCGGCGGTGGAATCGCGCGCGAGCACCGTGCGGCACTCTTCGAGGCGAGCGGCGATCGCTTCGACTTCGGCACCCGATGGCAAGACCAGCCGCACGATTGCCCGCAGCCCATCCGGCCCGACCGGATTCTCGGCCGTGCCCAGCACCTCGCGACCGATAGCCCTGAGATCGGGGCGGTCCGGGCGCAGTAGCGCCGCCATCCGCACCGCACGGTCGTCGGCCACCGTACCGAGCGCGGTAACCAGTTCGATGCGTGCCTGGCGCGAATCCCGTACGGCGCGTTCGAGTTCCAGTCGGCGGGTGCGGATCCGCTCCTGTGCCAGGGTCAACTCGTCGAGGCCGAGCAGCCGGTGCAGCGCGTCGAACAGATCGCTCGGTTTGCCGTCGACGAGTGCACCGAGTTCGCTGTAGGACAGGAAAGGGCGATACAACTCCAGCAGACCGGCCCAGCGGTTGCCGTCGAAATCCGTTGACGCGGTGCCGGATCGCTGTTCGGTCCAGTGTGCCTGGCCCAGATCTGCCTGCGGTGACCACTCTTTGGCAATGGTCAGCTCGGGATCGGCTCCGGTGGTGAGCAATTCGAGTTCGATGCGCGCCGAGTCGCCGTCGTGCAGATTCCGCCAGCCCTCGCGCCATGCCGCCGACCGGCCGTCCCAGCGACGATTACTACCGGTGAGCACCAGCTCGGCGGCCTCGGCGAAGCTCGACTTACCACTTCCGTTGCGGCCAACCACCAATGTGAGACCCGGCCCCGGCGGCAACCGCAGGGTCGCTTCGGGTCCGATACCGCGGAAGCCGCGCACCCGGATCGCACGCAGGAAGATGCCGGAGCCATCGAATTCGGTTGTCAGATCATCGGTCTCGCCGCCACCGAGGGCGCGGAGCACGGTGTGCGCGACGTCGGGGGTGACCGCAGGATCGGCCGCGAGCCGTCGGGATACCACTTCGGTCAGGCGCGGTACCGCCGCAGTATCGGTTTCGGGATCTGTACGCACGCGTAAACCCCCTAGACCACGAACCGCGGCACGTCCTCCAACCCCGCACGGGTATCACTGTTGAAAGCTGAACGAGACGCTACCCGATGGCGTCGAATTCGCCCACAGCGGCACCGTTTCGCGCGGTCGGAAGGGGAAAGCGAATCTGCCCGCGGGGATGGTATGGCCATCGAACAGGCTGGGCCCCGCTCGATGTCCACCCCTCGCCAACCCCGGCGGGCAGCTCGATGGTGTGTCACCCGATTTGGGTGGCTCGGTCGGAGCCGAACAGGACAGAATGCCAGAATCGGACAACCAGCGCAAGGTACTTTTCTTGCCGAATCCGTCGTCCCCGCAGCGTATTCCAGAAAAATAGCCGCTCACCACCTAACTTGTCGGTGGGCTGCGGTAGAAATTCGGCAACCGAGCAATGGGGGAAGACATGACATACAGTCGATCCGGGGCCGCCGGATGAACCAGGCGGGAGCCATACACATGACCGCGCCGTGGACCGAGGAACAGGTCAGCGCGCTCGCACCCGATGCGAGCTCGCTATCAGCCGCGCGCAAGCTCGCCGGGCGCTGGCGCGGCACCGGGCAGTCGGACACCGCGCTGTGGGGCCTGTGTCAGGGCAGCGGCGTCAAGCCGTATCAGACAGTTGTGGCGCTGGCGGGTCCGGCGTACAAGTGCTCGTGTCCGAGCCGCAAGTTCCCGTGCAAGCACGCATTGTCGCTCTTGCTCGCCTGGTCGGGCGGCGCGGTCGCCGAAGCACCGATCGCGGACTTCGCGGCGGAATGGATCGACGCCCGCGCGGTTCGCGCGGCCGAGCCCGCCACCGACTCGCGGGCCCGCACGGCCAATCCGGCGACCGCCGAACAGCGGCGGGTCCGGGTGACGGCGGGGCTGGAAGAACTCGATATCTGGCTCGGCGATCAGGTGCGCACCGGACTGGCCCAGACCGATCGCTCGTTTCGCGCCTTCGAGGCGATCGCGGCCCGAATGGTCGACGCGCAGGCCCCCGGCGTTGCCGCCACGCTGCGCCAGCTGCCGACCACCGTGGTGACCAGGGCGGACTGGCCAGAGGTCGTACTCGCCGAATACGCGAGGCTGCATCTGCTGATCGCCGCGCACCGCCGACTCGACGAATTGTCGCCGGAGCTGCGGGCCTGCGTCCGCACCCATATCGGCTATCCGACATCCGCCGAATCCGTGCGCACCGAACCCGCCATCCGGGATCAGTGGCAGGTACTCGGCATCCGGACCAGCGAGGAGGAGCGGCTCTACACGCGCCGAACATGGTTGTACGGCAGGCAGACTCGACGCTGGGCGCTGCTGCTCGAGCATTCCTTCGGCACGCCGAGCTTCTCGGCGGAGGTACCGCTGCCCGGCATGATGGCCGAAGCGGATCTGCACTATTACCCGGGTGGCGCGCCGCTGCGGGCGCTCTGGGGCGAACGGCACGGTGCGGCCGAACCGTTCACCACGCTGCCGGTTGCCGACGGGACGATCGCCACCGCATTGACCGAGCATGCCGAGGCGCTCGCGGGCGATCCGTGGCTGCGATCGCGACCGCTGCTGCTCACCGATGTCGTGCCGGTGTGTACCGAAAATGGCTGGTACACAGCCGAATCCGACGGTACCGCGCTGCCGGTCGCGGCTACCGAGTCGCCGTGGCGACTGCTCGCGGTGTCCGGTGGGCACCCGGTGACGCTGGCCGCCGAATGGGGCGTGGCCGGATTGGTGCCGATCTCGGTATTCACCGCGGGTGAGGTCGTCGATGTCGACAGCGCGGAGTTCGGCACGCGTGCGATGTCGAATGCGCCTGCCGCGCCGGTGTCGGAAGAGCTGACCTCGGTGGCGCTGCTCGGTACGGCCCGCAGGGCAGCGGATCCCGCACGGCTCGAGGCTCCGGTGGCCGCCGCGGCGACCCGGTTGCGCACCGATCCGGCATTTGTGCTTCTCGAATCTGCCGCGCTGCGTGGGGCTTTCGCGCGTGGTGGCGTATCCGTCAGTACGGCGACCAAGCCCGAACCCGCCGCGGATGACGCGCGACGGCTCCTGCCCCGTGCCGCGGCATCCCGACTCGCCCGCCTGTTGCGGGATCGGTCCCGCTTCCTGCCCGAATGGTTCGCGGCCGCAGCACCGTTCGACTATCGCGCCCCGGATGCTCTGTGCGCGCTTTTGCTCGCGCAGGCAAAGGCGAATACCGAACTGCGCGAACCGCTTTTGCGTCTGGCCGGTACCCGCGGCCGCTGGCTGTCCGACCAGCATCTGGACTGGCGTGACCTGGTGCGGCAAGGGCCTTCCGATGCGCCGACGGCGCAGAGCTGGCAGTTCGGCCAACCGCCCGAGCGCCGCGAATGGCTCGCCGAACTGCGCCGACGAGATGCCGAAGCCGCACGTGCGGCGCTGACCGCGGCGTGGCCGAAGGAATCCGGCCCGCTGAAGGCCGAACTCTTGGCCATACTCGCCGATGGGATTTCGGCCGATGACGAACCGCTGCTCGAGACCGCGTTGGACGATCGACGATCCGATGTCCGGCGAGTCGCGGCCGGACTGCTTCCGCTGCTATCGGATTCGGCATTCACGCAGCGCATGACTCGGCGAGCGAGCGCATGGGTCACGGTCGAACATCTGCTGCTGCATCCGAATCTGGTTGTCCGCATTCCGGAGGAGCTCGACGATGCCGACCGTAGGGACGGCATCAACGATCGCACGGTGGAGTTCACCTATCGCTGGGACGGCGCACCGGACCTGCGCGCGGGTCGGCTGCGGCAACTCGTGGCGGCGACACCGTTGACGCACTGGGAGTCCGAACTCGGCGCGCCCGATAAGGCCACCCGGGCCAGGATCAGTGACCGATTCCGGCAGCCGCTGTTCGACGGTTGGGTGGATGCCGCACTGGCACAACATGATTCAGCCTGGGCGCGGGCGCTGTTCGACGCCGGCGTGCCGACCGATCTGGCCATGCTTCGACGCCGCGAATTGTTCGCGCTGCTGCCACTCACCGATCGCACCCGGCATCTGCTGCAATTGGACGGCGCGTGGCTCTCGGAGCTCGAAGCGCTGCTGCCCGCCATGGGCCATCCGTGGCCGGAACCCCTTGCCCAACACCTGATGCTGTTGTTGTTCGAACGCGCACGTGCCGCGGCCAAACGCCCCGAAGCGCACGGCACAGGTCCGAGCGCGCATCGGTCGCTGTTGTCCGCGGCGGCCGTGCACCTGCCCGTGAGCGCGGCGCGGACCGCCACCGCGGTGGCGCGCCGATGCACCGATCCCAATTGGGAGCGAGCCTTCGATCAGCTCGCCCATGACCTCAACCACCGCTCGATGATGCTCGAGGAGTTGCAGTGACCACTACCGATTCGAAACCGGAGCTGTTGCGTCCGCACGCCGAACAGGCTTATGCCGAGGAACTGCGGGCACTGGCCGCGATCGATGATCGGCCACGGCCGCCGTCGTGGCAACTGTCGCCGTGGGCGGTCGTCACCTATCTGCTCGGTGGCACGCTCGACGACGGCACCGTGATCAGCCCCAAGTACGTCGGGCCGCGACGGCTGATGGAGGTGGCGGTCGCGACGCTGGCGACCGATCGGGCGCTGCTACTGCTCGGCGTGCCCGGAACCGCGAAAACCTGGGTATCGGAACATCTTTCGGCCGCGATCAGCGGTGCGTCGACCCTGCTCGTACAGGGCACCTCGGGTACCGCCGAAGAAGCGATCCGCTACGGCTGGAACTATGCGCGGCTGCTCGCGGAGGGGCCGAGCGAGGGTGCGCTGGTGCCGTCGCCGGTCATGACCGCGATGCGTCGCGGCGCCATCGCCCGGATCGAGGAACTCACCCGCATTCCGTCCGATGTGCAGGACGCGCTGATCACCGTGCTGTCCGAAAAGACCCTGCCGGTACCGGAACTCGGGATGGAGGTGCAGGCCGCCAAGGGCTTCAATGTCATTGCCACCGCCAATGACCGCGACCGCGGCGTCAACGATCTGTCCTCTGCTCTGCGTCGCCGCTTCAATACCGTTGTACTGCCGCTGCCCGCCAGTGAGGACGAGGAGGTCGCGATCGTGACCCGCCGCGTCGAACAACTCGGCTCCGCGCTCGAACTTCCGGCGGTTCCCGCCGCGGCCGAGGAAGTCCGCCGGGTCGTGCGCGTCTTCCGCGAGCTGCGTTCCGGCATGACCGCCGACGGCCGCACCAAACTCAAGACGCCCTCGGGCACCCTGTCCACCGCCGAAGCGATCTCGGTGATCACCAATGGCATCGCCCTGTCGGCACACTTCGGCGACGGCACCTTGCGCGCGTCCGATATCGCGGGCGCGGTCCTCGGCTCGGTCATCAAGGATCCGGTGGCCGACGCGGTCATCTGGACCGAGTATCTGGAAGCCGTTGTCCGCGAACGCCCCGAATGGTCCGACTTCTACCGCGCCTGCCGCGAGGTGCACGGATGAGGCGGCGCCGCCGACCGATCCGACCACACCGCATGTTCAACCGGGAGTGACACGGTGAGCAAGACAAACACGGCCGACGACCGTAGGGACGACCAGCAGAACGCCGCCCAGACCGGTCCGGTGACCCGCGTGTTCGGCATCCGGCACCACGGCCCGGGTTCGGCCAGATCTTTGCGCACCGCGCTCGAGCAGTTCCGCCCCGACGCGATCCTGATCGAGGGCCCGGCCGATGCCGACCCATTGGTCGGATACGTTGCGGCCGAGGGAATGTCACCCCCCGTCGCTCTGCTGGCCTATGTGCCGGACCAGCCCGCCAAGGCCGCATTCTGGCCGTACGCGGTGTTCTCCCCCGAATGGCAGGCGCTGCGACACGCGGCGGAACACGCAGTGCCGGTGAAGTTCTGCGACCTTCCCGCGACCACCGTCCTCGCCACCGAAGACGAACCGGGCGACCGCATCGACCCACTCGCCGAATTGGCCGCCGCGGCCGGCTACGACGATGCCGAACGCTGGTGGGACGCAGTGGTCGAATCCGTTGCCGACGCCGACGCTTTCGAAGCGATCACCGAGGCAATGGGGGCACTGCGAGAAGCCGCTGAACGAGGCATGTTCGCGATCGGACCTGCCACGGACACAATCGAAGACACTTCGCCCGGCCAACAGCCGCACGAGATACTCGGCATTCCGGCGGGTGGTGACCCGAGCCGCAAGACATTCGAGTCCGACGACCAACCGCGGCCCGCCGCACATGCTGAGTCGGCCGACTCGCCGACCGGTGACACTGTCGACGAGGCGATCGAGCTCGAAGACGTTGAGCGCCAACCCATCGGGATCGACGCGCACACCTTGCGGCGTGAGGCGTATATGCGGCAGACGATGCGGAAGGCGTTGAAGGAAGGGGCACAGCGGCTTGCGGTGGTGTGTGGGGCGTGGCATGCACCGGCGTTGGCGGGGAAGTTGGGGCCCGCGACGGCGGATACCAAGTTGCTCAAGGGCCTTCCCAAGGTGAAGGCAACCGTGACCTGGGTGCCGTGGACGCATTCCCGGCTGGCGACGACGTCCGGATACGGCGCCGGAATCACCTCGCCGGGCTGGTATCACCACCTGTTCACCGAGACCGAACAGCCGATCGCGCGCTGGCTGACCAGGGTGGCGGGGGTGTTGCGAGCGCACGATCTGCCGGTTTCCAGTGCGCACATCATCGAATCCGTCCGGCTCGCCGACACGCTCGCGGTGCTGCGGGCTCGGCCGCTGGCGGGGCTGTCGGAGGTCACCGAGGCGGTGCGGTCGGTGATGTGCGCGGGCGATGAGACGATGGTGCGGCTCGTCGCGTCCGAACTGGTGGTCGGCGAGGCACTCGGCGCCGTTCCCGATGGCACGCCGACCGTCCCGCTGGATGCCGATCTGCGTGCCCGGATCCGCACGCTGCGGCTGAAGCAGGAAGCCCTGTCCCGCAACCTCGATCTCGACCTGCGCAAGGAGCGCGAGGTCGAACGCTCCCGACTGCTGCACCGGCTGCGGGTACTCGGAATCGACTGGGGCACGCCGACAACCGGCGAGGTACGCAGCACCGGCACCTTCCGCGAATCCTGGACGCTGCGGTGGCGACCGGAATTCGCGGTTTCGATCATCGAGGCCTCCCGCTGGGGCACCACAATCCGCACCGCGGCGGAAGCCAAAATCCTCGACGCCGCGGGCCGCGAGGGCAGCACCGTCGGCGACCTCACCGCCGCACTCGAGGTCGCGCTGCTCGCCGATCTCGGCGACGCCACCAACGGTCTGATCAGCCGCCTGGAATCGGCCGCGGCACTCGACCACGACGTAACCCATCTGCTGGCCGCCCTCCCCGGCCTGACCCGCACGCTGCGCTACGGCGACGTCCGCGGCACCGATACCAAAGCCCTCGCCCACGTCGCGGACGGCCTGCTCGTGCGGATCTGCGCCGGTCTGCCCGGCGCGGTCACCGGCCTCGATACCGATGCCGCCGAACAACTCCGCACCCAACTCGATGCCGCGCACACCGCCATTCACACGCGCGACAACGACTGGGCGACCGGCGAATGGCTGGCCGCCCTGCACCGTCTCGCCGACCGTGACGATGTGCACGGTGCCCTGGTCGGTCGTGCCGTCCGACTGCTCGCCGATGCCGGGCGCATCGACGAATCCGATTCCGCGCGCAGGCTTTCCGCCGCACTCTCGATCGGCAATACCGCCGCCGCCAAGGCCGCCTGGATCGACGGCTTCCTCGGAGGTCGCGGCCTGCTGCTGGTCCACGACCGAGAGTTGTTGCGGCTCATCGACGATTGGCTCCGCGGTCTCGGCGACGATATGTTCGTCGAAATCCTGCCGCTGCTGCGCCGCACCTTCGGCGCATTCGAATCCGGAGAGCGCCGCGCCATCGGCCAGGCGGTGCGCGACGGTGGCTCCGGCACATCGGGTACCGGCGGGGACACGACCTTCGATGTGGAACGAGGGCTGGTCGCCATGCGTACGGTCGCGGACATCCTCGGAGTGCCGGTATGAGCCCGACGCGCTCCTTCCGCACCGCGCTCGGGCCCCTCGATCAACCCGAACGACGATGTGGTGGCATTCCGCCGTCACCTACCTCCCGGAGTGACCGGATGCATGCGATCGATGAAACCCAGTCCAGGCGTTGGCGTCTGGTGCTCGGCACCGCCGCCGAACAACCCCTCGGCGGCTTGGATTCCGCGGATGACGAGGCCATGGATCGAGCCTTGGGCGCGGTCTACAACACCGACGACCAGAATTCCGGTAAGCGCTCGGCCGGACTCGGCGGCTCCGCACCGAAGGTTGCCCGCTGGCTCGGCGATATCCGCACCTACTTCCCGTCCACCGTCGTCGAGGTCATGCAGCGCGATGCCGTCGATCGCCTCGATCTGACCCAGCTCCTGCTGGAACCTGAACTCCTCGAAGCGGTCGAACCGGACGTGCACCTGGTCGGAACCCTGCTGAGCCTGAATCGGGTGATGCCCGAAACCACCAAGGCGACAGCGCGAATGGTGGTCGAGAAGGTGGTCCGCGAAATCGAACAGCGCGTTGCCGCACACACCGTCGCGGCGGTATCCGGCGCATTGAACCGCGCCGCCCGCGTGACCCGACCTCGGCTGCGGGATATCGACTGGGACCGCACTATCCGCAAGAATCTCGCCAACTACCTTCCCGAACACCGGACCGTCGTGCCCGAACGTCTGGTCGGCTACGGCCGCAAGGCGCAGGCGGTGCGCCGGGATGTCGTGCTCGCCATCGATCAATCCGGTTCGATGGCCTCCAGCGTGGTCTACGCCTCGGTCTTCGGGGCGGTCCTGGCCTCGATGCGGTCGCTGAAAACGTCGCTGGTCGTTTTCGATACCGAAGTCGTCGACCTGACCGAACAACTCACCGATCCGGTCGAGGTCCTCTTCGGCACCCAACTCGGCGGCGGCACGGACATCAGTCGCGCCATCGCCTATTCCCAATCGCTCATCACCCGCCCCGCAGATACTCTGTTCGTCCTCATATCCGACCTCTATGAGGGCGGCATCCGCGAAGAGATGCTGCGCCGCGTGAATGCCATGCGGGACTCCGGCGTTCAGGTGGTCGTCCTGCTCGCCCTCTCCGACGACGGCGCTCCCGCCTTCGACCACGACAACGCGGCCGCTCTCGCCGCCCTCGGCATACCGGCCTTCGCTTGCACCCCCGACAAGTTCCCCGACCTGCTCGCCCTAGCCCTCGACCGGGGCGATATCCAAGCCTGGGCCAACCGAAATGCCGGAACCAGTTGAGTCAGCGCGTCGGCACCGGCTGCGGACCCACCGGCCCCATCGCACCCCACGCCGTCGCCGCCGCGGGCACCACCAGCGGATGCAGCAGCGCTGACAATCCGAGCAGCACCACCGCGACGATCGCGTCGAGCCAGTAGTGATTGCCGGTCCCGACCACGACCACCGTGGTGAGCACCGGATGTGCCAGCGCCAGCCACCGCCAGGAACTCCGGGTCGCCGCGACCACGGCGAAGGCCAGCAGCAGGGCCCACCCCACATGCAAGGAGGGCATGGCCGCGAACTGGTTCGACAGCCCGCCGGAATCCGGTGAGCCATAGACCGATTGGCCGTGTATGGCGGCGAGGTCGACAAAGCCGTACTCGGGCAGCATGCGCGGCGGCGCGAGTGGCATCAACACATGCACCACGAGCGCGGCTCCGGTCAGTGCCACCATCAGATTTCGGGTCCACCGGTAGTGCTCCGGCCGGAAAACCCACAGCCACAACAGCACCCCGACCGCCACCGTGAAATGTGCGGTGGCGTAATAGAAGTTGGCCGGTACCGCGAGAAAATCCCGATGCAGGAATATCGCCTGTACCGTGGTCTCCTCCGGCAGCCCGAGCTTGTCCTCGAGCCCGAGCATCTCTCGCGCATTGCCGAGTGCGTGCACGGTGTCGTCGGCGGTGAACATCCGCCCGACCCGATAGGCCAGATAGAGCACGGTGATCAATGCGAGTTGCCTGACCGCCTCGCCGCCACGGCCGTGCACCGCCGCCCTCATCTTCTCGGCGATGCCGCCGACCGCGGGCGAAAAACCCACGTTCGGACCACCGAGACCCACTGCCACCATTGCCAGCGGCCTCCTTATCCATCCAACCCCACATGTTAAACGGAGTAGCAACCTCCGTTTACCGTAGCATCACTCGTTAGCCAGACTCAGCACACTGTGACCGGACAGACACAAGCGATCGACCGGGAATCGGGCCGCCGTCGTCCGCGCCGCACCGGCGGACTCAACCGCCGCGGGACAATCGGGCGGATCTTCGAATTCGGCTGTGATGCCGCGGCACTCACCCGCGGCAATCCGAGCGGCTGGCCAGCGCAGGCACCATGGCCGCCATAAATCCCGGTTCGTCCCGAGGCGCGGTCTCCGAGCCGCGCTCGATCTGGCTCACACCGAACCAACCCGGCACGGCGAGACCGCGACGACCATCACCGCCGCCATCGAGCCGGCTGCCACGGGGCGGCCGACCCGCACCGCCGGATATGGAGGGCTTCGGCCTCCGCCGGATCGGCCCGCATGCCTTGGCTATCAGGGCATGCGGCGCACCTACGGCCGGAAAGGTCTGTGGCATACGGGAACACATCTTCCGCAACCGAATCTTGTCAGCGATCAATCACTCCGGCCACAGCGGAGCTGCCTGCGGCACATCCTCGGAGCTCCCTACGGCCGCCGTGCCGTCGCGGACGAGTGACGCACCATGCTCGATGCCGGTCCGCTCATCGAGCGGACCTCTGCGTCGAATGCGGGCCCACCCCGCCGAGCGACGCCTACGGTGCGCCGACGGCGGAGTGGTATGCCCGTTATCTTCGCTGGGTAGACCTACAGGTCAGCGATGGCGGCCAGCGGTGGGGTGCGGGCGGCACGAATTCCCGGCCACAGCGCGGCGAGAACACCGACCACGGCCGAACTGATGAGCACCAGCACGAGTTGATTCCACGGGATGGCGATCTCATCTATGCCCAGGTCACGCAGGGTTCGCAGGAAGCCGACACCGAGACCGAGGCCGAGCAGCATCCCGACGATCGCGCCGAATACCGCTATCAGCATGGATTCCAGATAGATGGTTCGGCGAACCTGAGCCCGGTGCATGCCGACCGCGCGCAACATGCCGATCTCGCGACGCCGCTCCACCACCGACAGCGCCAGGGTATTGACGATGCCGAGAATCGCGATCACCACCGCCAACGCGAGCAGTCCGTACAGGATGGCGAGCAGCGTATTGATCTGCTTGCCCTGGGCGCCCTTGAACTCCTCCCGATCCTGCACCTGGACCACGACGAACTGCTCGGTCGCATTCTCCAGCTCGGTGCGCATCTGAGCCAGATCGGCACCGGGCTGGGCCTTGACGAACATGAACAGGTTGGTCCGGAAGTTGACCGGCATCACCTCGTCGTACATGACCGGCGACACCACCAGCGGTCCGAGCAGCGGCGTCTTCTTGTAGATGCCGACCACCTGGACCGGAATCTTCTTGAACCCCAGGCTCGTCACGCTGACCTGATCGCCGACCTTCCAGCCGCGCTTGTCGGCCTCGTCCTGCGACACCATGACATCGTGATCGCCCAGCGTGTTGGTGCCCTTGATCATGTCGTAGTTGATGACACGGTCGGGCGAGCCGTCGAATTCGGTGCCGGCCAGCTGCTCATCGCCGACCTTGAACGTGACACCGCGCAGGCCGATCACATCGGCCACCCCGGGCACCGATTTGTGCACGGCGTCACCCGCACCGAGCGGCACCCCGATCATCTGCGGTCCGGCCAGCACATAGTCGGCCTTCACGCCCTTGTCGACGAGCACGCTCACGCTGGCCTTCGCCGACGCGCCGAGCATGCCGATCGCGGTCACCAGCATCAAACCGAGGGTGAGCGCGAAAGCCGTCGCGGCAGTGCGCCGTGGGTTGCGCGCGGCATTATTGCGCGACATCCGGCCGATCGGGCCGAACGGCCGCAGCAGCACCCCGAGACCGCCAACCACCGGCCGCGACAATGCGGGCGCGGCGAGCAGTACCGCGAAGATCAGGCCGAGCGCGCCGATCCCGACCGTCAGTGCGGCATGGCCGCCGGTCTTCTGCGCACCGAGCACCACTAGCACCACACCGGCGACGGCCAGCGCACTGCCGAAACCGGTCCGCAGCCGCAGCGATTCACCGGCCGAGGCGAACTCCTCGCGCATGGCCTCCACCGGCGGAATCTTGGCGGCGCGACGCGCGGGGGCATAGGCGCTGACCACCGTCACCAGCAGCCCGACGAGCAGTCCGACGATCACGGTGCGCGGCAGCACCGTCAACGATCCGGTCGGCAGGCCGAGATCGAACGCATTGAGCAGGGCCGAAAGCCCGAAGGCCAGACCGATACCGCCCACCAAACCGATTGCGCTGCCGACCAATCCGATGACCAGTGCCTCCGCCACCACGGATCGGCCGACCTGTTGTCGACTCGCACCTACCGCACGCAGCAGCGCCAGCTCGCGCAACCGCTGGGCCACGATCATCGAGAAGGTGTTGTAGATGATGAAGGTGCCGACGATCAGTGCGATCGCACCGAAGGCGAGCAGGAAGTAATTGATGAAGTTGAGCGCGTTGGAAACTTCCTTCTTCAGATCGGCGCGCACCTGATCGCCGTTCTGCACCTTGTAATCCACCAGCACGTTCGCGATCTTGTCGCGCAGGTCGTCACCCGGTATACCGACGGCCGCGATATCGATATAGGCGACATGCGAGCCGTCGGTGAACAGCTGGCGGGCCTGCGCGTCGTCGAAGAGCACGCCGATGAAACCGCCGGTGTCCGAAGGGACTTCGTAGATTCCGGTGAGTGTGACGTCGATCGGGTTGCCGTGCGAGGGAACCAGCACCTTGGTCTTGTCACCGACATGCAGACCCGCGCGTTCGGCGCCGCCGGTATTGAGTGCGATTTCGCCCTCGTGCGCGGGCGGGACGCCCTGCACGAACTTATCCGGTTCGGCGACCGCTTTATCCGGCGGAATGTAGGACTGGCCGAAAGTCGGTGCGCCACCGGTCTGTACGGCCTTCTTACCGTCCGGATACAGCAGCACCAGCGGTCCGTTGACGCTCGGCGCGACCGCCCGCACCCCGTCCATCTTCGAGATCTGGTCGACCACGCTGAGCGGAATGCCCTGTGCCTGTTGCTTTTGCGGACTCACCCGCACGTCGACGCCCTTGGCCTGATTGGCGAAGATCCCGTCGAAGGTCCGCTGGAGGGTATCGGTGAAGACGAATGAGCCCGCGATGAATGCGGTTCCGAGCACCACCGACAGCAGGGTCAGTGCCAGTCGCACCTTGTGCGCGGCGAGATTGCGCAAGACCACCTTGCGCATCGGTTTGCCGCTCACGACTGCGCCTCGCTGACGCTCGGCTCCGTCGTGCGCGAAGGCGCGCTGTGTCTTTGGTTCACTCGCTGACGCTCGCTCACGACTGCGCCTCGCTGACGCTCGGCTCCGTCGTGCGCGAAGGCGCGCTGTGTCTTTGGTTCACTCGCTGACGCTCGCTCACTAAACCTGCTCCAGCGACTTCATCTTGTCGAGCACCGATTCGGCGGTGGGATCGCGCAACTCGTCGACAATGCGACCGTCCGCGAGGAACACCACCCGGTCGGCATATCCCGCCGCGTGCGGCTCATGGGTGACGATGACGACCGTCTGCCCGAATTCGTCCACCGCCGCGCGCAGGATCGAGAGCACTTCCTCCGAGGCGCGCGAATCGAGATTGCCGGTCGGCTCGTCACCGAAGATGATCTCCGGCTTGCCGGCCAGCGCCCGCGCGCACGCCACCCGCTGCTGCTGCCCGCCGGACAGTTCGCTCGGCCGGTGGGTGAGTCGATCGGTGAGCCCGAGCCGCTTGATTACCGTATCCAGCCAGTCCTGGTCGGGCTTGCGGCCCGCGATATCCAGCGGCAAGGTGATGTTCTCCTGCGCGGTCAGCGTCGGCACCAGGTTGAATGCCTGGAAGACGAAGCCGATGCGGTCGCGCCGCAGCCGGGTCATCTGCTTATCGGAGAGCCCGGCAAGATCGGTATCGCCGATCCGCACGGTTCCGGTGCTGGCACTGTCCAGGCCGGCCAGGCAGTGCATCAGGGTCGATTTGCCCGATCCGGAGGGCCCCATGATCGCGGTGAACTCCCCCTTCACGAATTCGGCTGAAACCCCGTCCAGTGCCCTGACCTGCGTATCTCCGTGGCCGTAGACCTTCACCAGGTCGATGGCGCGTGCCGCGACAGTGGCGGCAGCCGATTTCTCGAGGTCGGCACCTAGGGCTTGCGAAGTCATGCAACCCAGTCTGTCGGGTATCGCGCGCCCGCGCCATCAGGGACCTCCCCCAAGTCTCGAGGTCTCAATGAACCCTTAGAACTACGCCGACCGGCCCAGACCGAAGACCGTCGGATCCTGTGCGAGGTCGCGGAAGTAGCGCGCGGCGTCCGGCACCAAACGCCGTTCGGTGAGATCGAGCAGACCACCGACGCCGACGATCTCGGCGGAGACCGTGCCATCCGCCTTGCGGATCTCCTGGATGGTCCGGTGGGTTTTGCCATCCCAGGCGAAATCGCAAGTGACAGTGACCTCGTCGCCCACGAAGAGTTCCTGTTTGAATTCGAGCGTCACCTGCAGCGAGATCGGCCCGACCCCGGCGTCCTGCAACTTCTCCTGGGATAGACCGCCCTCCCGCAGGCAGGCCCAGCGCGCCCGTTCCGCATATTGCAGATAGACGGCCTGGTTCATATGTCCATTGCCATCGATGTCCTCGGGCGACACGGTGATCGAGAGCGCGAATCCCATTGGCTCACGGTAGCGGCGGGGTACGACAGGTATCCGCCGCTACCGCCCTGGCCCTCACGCCTTGATGAAGTCGAGGATGTCGGCATTGAGCTGCGCGGCGTGCGAGATCATGATGCCGTGGCCGGTGGCCGGGTATTCCTTGTAGGTATTGCTCGGGATCAGGTCCTTGATCACGCGCCCGCAGAGGTCGATCGGCGCCGAGGCGTCGGCGTCACCGTGGATGACGAGCGTGGGCAGTGTGATTGCGCGCAACTCGTCGCGGAAGTCGGCGTTGTAGATCGTATTCATGATCTCGTCCGCCGCGAGAAGTGAGCAGTCCATGCACTTCTGGACCATCCACGCGATCCGCGCCGAGGACACCTGGTTGCCCAGGTGCGTCGCGAAGAATGCCTGGGCGTTCTGCTCCATCCAGAGCGGTCGGTCCGCGGCGCGGGCCGCGCCCACCGCATCGAAGACGGCCTTCGGCACACCGTTCGGATTGTCCTCGGCCTGTGCGAAATACGGCATCGTCACCGAGACCAGCGCGACCCGACTGATCCGATCGCTGCCGTACCGGGTCAGGTACCGGACGATCTCACCGCCGGCCATCGAATGCGCAACCACCGTGACCTCGCGCAGATCGAGATGTTCCAGGAATGCGGCCAGATCCGCGGCCAGCGTGTCGTAGTCGTAGCCGTGCCCGACCCAATCCGACTTGCCGTGCCCACGCCGATCGTAGGACAGGCACCGCAACCCCTGCTTGGACAGCGGCAGCATCTGCAGCTCCCACGAAGTGCTGCTCAACCAGCCACCGGCCAGGAACAGCACCGGCTGCCCCGAACCCCAGTCCTGGTAGTGCAGCGTGGTGCCGTCGTGCGAGTCGAAGTAGGGCATCGGTTTCTCCAATCATCTGGTGCCCCACCATCATTGTGGGTCCCGATAATGAAGTCGATTACCTCTCGGGTAAGTGCGCTACTTCAGAATCAGCAGCGCCGACTTCTCGATGCGGTCGGCTATTTCGGAGTAGGAGGCGTAGCCCATGCCCGCGCGGACGAGTGCGCCCGCGTAGACGAGTTCGAGGGATTCGACTACGTCCTGGTCGGCGTCGGGGCCAAGGGCGCGGACCAGTCGTTTGCGGATTTCCATGCCGATCCGCGCACGGAGGTGGGCGACGTCGGGATCGCGGCCGAGCAGGGCGCTGGTGACCGCGCCCGAGAGTTCTTGTTCGTCGGCGACGAGCATGGCGATATTGCGGAGTTCGGCGACGACCCGGACGGTGGGGTCCGGGTCATCGCTGACCGGAGCCGAACTGGCGAACAGGCGACGCCAGAAGATCTCGGCGACGAGATGTTCCTTCGAGGAGAAGTAGGTATACGCCGTGGCGGTGCCGACGCCGGCCGCCGCGGCGACCATGCGGATGGTCATCCCCGCGAAGCCTTCGCGCGCAAGCACTTCCACTGCGGCCTTGGTCAGCTTGTCGACGGTGTCGGCCTGCTTCTCGGTGAGGCGACGCCGGGTCGCCTCCAGGATGATGGACTCGCCTTCGGACATGTGTCTAGATCCTACTTTGCGGCGGCGCGACCGGCGCGCCGGCCATAGAAGCTGCCGTCCCCGAGGGAAGCACCGCTGACATAGCCGCCGGCACAGAGCCCGGAGGTGCAGCGGCCCGCGGCGAACAGGCCGGGAATCGGTTCACCGGAGACGTGCAGCACTCGCGAGTCCAGATCGGTGCGCAGCCCGCCGAGGGTGAAACCCGCGGTGAAGCCCCGCATGTCGAAGGCGGCGAGCGGGGTGCCGATCGGTTTGACCCACTCCGGCTTCTTCCCGAGCAATGGATCCTTGCCGTCGGCGGCGTGCAGGTTGTAGCACTCGACGGTGCCCTGCAACGCGCGTTCCGGCAGACCCATATCGGATTCCAGCTCCGCGACGGTCTCGGCCGCCCAGGTCGGCGGCTGCCGGAAGAACGGCGTGGATGTCACGGTGGCCAGCGCGGCCTCGAGCGACTCCTCATCGATGACCAGAAACGCCTGATTGTCCTGCTGGATCAGCGTCGCCTGTCCGATCCGGCCCGGATAGGTGTCCTCCGGGATATAGCGCTGACCACGCCCGTTGACCAGGATGCCGCGCGCCAACAGCTGCGGATCTCCGAAGAACGCCACCTCGGTGGCATCCATATGCGCCAACTCCGCGCCCAGCGCCTGCGCGACCAGAATGCCGATGCCGTCGTGCTCTTCGATGGCGGCGGCGGGCCGCCCGATCAACCGCGGCGCATAGCCTTCGATCATCTGCTGGTGGTAAGCGAAACTGCCGGTGGCGAGCACCACCCCGCGTTCGGCGCGGATCGCGACCTCCTTGCCGAAGCGCGTCGCGAGGACGCCGACCACCCGGTCGGTCTCGTCGATCACCAGCCGCCGGATCCTGATGTCGTATTCGACACCGACACCGAGACTTTCGGCGGTATCGGCCAGCGGCTTCATCAGCATGTAGCCGCCGCTCTTGGCACCGATCTTCTTCTCCGCCATTTGCGGAACATGGCCGCGCGGCGCGGGTTTCGCGATGGCGTTGAACGGCGCGGCATTCTCGCCGCCGGAGTACATCAGTCCTTCGTCGTGCGGCGGCTCCCAGCCGGGCTCACCCCAGAACTCCTCCTTGAACGGCACCCCGTTGGAGACCAGCCAGTTGTAGTGCTCGACGCTGTTCTGGCAGTAGTCCGCGATCTTCGCCCGATCCTGTCCGGGACCGAGCGCGGCCTGCAGGAATGTCTCCATGTTCTCCGGCGTGTCCTCGAAGCCGAGCGCCTGCTGCAAGGGGGTGCCGCCACCGAGGTAGATGAATCCGCCCGCCATGGCCGCCGCACCGCCCCAGCCGCCGGTACGTTCCAGGATCAGCACGTCGGCCCCCGCACGTGCGGCCTCGATGGCGGCGCAGACACCGGCGATGCCGTATCCGGCGACGACGACATCCGCCTCGAAATCCCATGCGGCGATCGCGTCGGCGCGCAGCGGCCGGATCTTTGCGGCATCAGACATGTTTCGCGTTCCTTACTTACTCGCGTCTTGGGACGACACGGACGATTCGGACTCCGCCACCTGTTCGGACTGCTTGCGTGCCGCCTTTTTCTGTTGGGCGACAATCGTTCCCACCAGCAGGTCGAGTTTGGTGCCGGTCGGCCAGCCGACGTAATAGCAGAGGAACAGCGCGATCTCGTGCAGCTGCGCCTCGGTCAACTCCTCGTTGCGCAGCGCCGCGCCGATCTGGATACCCGCCGTATCCATCGCGCCCTGGGCGGCGAGCGCCCCGAGCAGGATCAGTCGGCGGTCCCGAATGGTGAGTCCAGGACGCGACCAGATTTCGGCGAAGAGATGATCGGCAGTGACCGCGAAATGGTCGCTGGGGTAGTCCTGGAATTCGGTGCCGTATACCTCGGCCATCTTGGCCAGCCCGCGCTGACGTACCGAATCAGCAGATCCGTTGTCACGCCCACCCGTCACCCGACCGCCACCCCCCATCGAATCGCTACGCGATGCTTCACTCATTGGTTTCCCTTTCTTTCGGCACGCCGAGCCCGGGCCCGAGGCGGTCGAGAGCCAGTTCCGCAAGCGGCAGTTCGACGCCGAGTCGCGCGCCGAGATCCAGGGCCAGGCTCAGATCCTTTTCGCCGAGATCGCGCACGTGACTCAGGATCGGCAGCCAGAAATCATTCGGTTCGATCGGTGCGGTGCGGTCGCGCAGCATGATCGCGCCGGGACCGCCGGTGACCGCGTCGGAATGCCGGACGACGTTGCCCAGCACGGTGATATCCAGATCCGCCGCCTCAGCGAGTCGCTGCGCCTCGGTGGCCGCGGTGAATGCGATGAAGTGCAAGAGGTTGCGCGCCAGCTTCATTCGGGTGCCCGCGCCGACCGGTCCGGCGTGCACGACCAGATCGGCGAAGCAGCCGAAGGGGCCGCGCACCCGCTCGAATGCCGTATCACTACCGCCGACCATGACCGCGAGCTTGCCGCGTGTGGCGCCGGCCGCACCGCCGCTGATCGGCGCATCCACCAATTCGACTCCGTACTCGGCACATTCGCCCGCCAACTCTTCGGCGGTCCGGTCGCTGATGGTGGAGTGCACGGCGACAACGGTGCCCGGGGCGGCGGTCCGCAACACCCCCGCCGGTCCGGTGACCACCGCTCGCACCTGTGCGTCGTCCAGTACGGTCACCGAAATCACGGCCGCCTTCTCGGCGATTTCCGCAGCCGAAACAGCCGATGCGGCACCGGCTTCGGTGAGCGGTTGCACCGCATCGGGGCGCATATCGCAGACGGTGAGTCCACCGGGCCAGGACAGCAGGCTCTTGGCCATCGGTGCGCCCATATTGCCCAAACCGATGAAGCCGACCGGCAATTCGCTACTCATGACCGGAACACTTGTCCGCCGTCGACATTGAAGATCTGCCCGGTGACCCAGCTGGCCTCGTCCGAGAGCAGATACAGACAGGCACCGACCAGGTCATCCGGTGTTCCCATGCGCTTGAGCGGCAACCGTTTCACCATATCGTCGACAATGACACTCGGTGTCACGGTTTTGGTGGCTTCGGTATCGATGGGACCGGGCGCGATGGCATTGATGCGAATCTTGGAACCGCCGAGTTCGAAGGCGAGCTGCTGGGTCAGGCCGTTGATGCCGACCTTGGCCAAGCCGTAGAAGCTGGAGTAGGTCCATGCGGCAGTGGAGGATTGGTTGACGATCGATCCGCCGCCCGCCTTGACCATGTGCTGCCACACCGCGCGGGTCATATTCAGCGCACCGTCCATATTCACGCTCATGAACTTCTTGTAGTAGTCCCATGGCACGCTGAGCAGGAGGTTGAGTTTCATATCGCCGTAGATGGCGGCATTGTTCACCAGATGGTCGATCGCCCCGAATTCGCGGACGGTCAATTCGGCGAGGGCGGTGGCCGATTCCGGATCGGCCACATCGACCTCGCCGAAGACGGCGCTGCCACCACCGGCGGTGATCTCGGCCGCTACGGCCTTACCGCGCTCGGCATTCAAATCGGCGACAACGACATTGGCGCCTTCGTTCGCCAGCGCCTTGGCGTATGTCGCGCCGATACCTTGGGCGGCGCCGGTGACGATGGCGGTCTTTCCCGGGAATCGAGTCATGAAATCAGCTCCTTGCAGCTGTTTGTGGTCTATCCGGCGGTCGCGACGAGCTTGGTTTCCAGGTATTCCTCGAATCCGGCGAGGCCCATTTCCCGGCCGATGCCGGATTGTTTGTAGCCACCGAACGGTGCGTCGGCCGAGTACCAGATACCGCCGTTGACACCGATCGTGCCGGTGCGAACGCCATTGGTGACGTGCCGAATTCGGTCCAGGTCGGTGCCCCATACCGAGCCGGAGAGTCCGTACGGGGAGTCGTTGGCGATCCGGATCGCATCGTCGTCGCCGTCGTGCGGGATCACCACGAGCACAGGTCCGAAGATTTCCTCGCGGGCGACCGTCGCGGTATTCGGCACATCCGCGATCAATGTCGGTTCGATGAAATATCCGCGCTCGCGGGCCGCCGGTCGGCCGCCGCCGACCACGATCCGGCCGCCCTCGGCGCGCGCGATCTCCAGATATCGCTCGACTCTTTCCCGCTGGCGCTCGGAGATCAGCGGTCCGCAGACGGTGCGCGCATCGGCCGGATCACCAGGAACGATGCCCGACAGGGTGGCCGCCGCGGCCTGGATCGCTTCGTCGTATGCCGCGCGCGGCACCAGCAGCCGGGTGGTGAGGGCACACCCCTGTCCCGCATGCACGGCCACCGAAAACGCCGCCACCGAACAGGCTCCCGCGATATTCGCGTCGTCGAGCACGATGAATGCCGATTTGCCGCCGAGTTCGAGGAAGGTCTTCTTCAAAGTCGCCGCCGCGCCGGTCATTACCGATCTACCGGTCTGCGTCGAGCCGGTGAAGCTGATCATGTCGACGCGCGGATCGGTGGTGAGCTGCGCGCCGAGACCGTGATCGGTGGAGGTCACGATATTGACGACGCCGGGCGGAATATCGGTCTGCTCGGCAATGATCGCGCCGACGGCCGCCGCACACCACGGGGTATCCGGTGCGGGCTTGAGCACCACGGTATTTCCGGCCGCGAGCGCGGGACCCAGTTTGGCGAAATTGATCTGATGCGGGAAGTTCCACGGCGTAATGGCACCGACAACGCCGACCGCCTCGCGGCGCAACACCCGATGGCTCTTGATGCCCATCGGTGTCGCGGTGCCGAGATCGGTTTCCCAGCTGTAGGTTTCGGCCAGCGACGCGGAAAATGACAGATCCGCGACCGGGCCTTCGAGTTGTGGCCCTCTGGTCAGCATGGTCGGCGCGCCCGCCTCCGCGACGGTGATCTCGCGCAGTTCGTCGACATCGGCCTGCAATGCGGTGCGCAACTGTTCGAGGCAGCGGGCGCGGAAGGCGTGATCGCGCGACCAGTCGGTGTCGTCGAATGCGGTGCGCGCGGCCGCGATGGCCGCGTCCATATCCGCGCCGTTCGCATTCGCGGCCTGACCGATGACCGCTTCGGTCGCCGGGTTCACCGTGGCGAAGACGCCGTCCCCGCCGGTGACCAGTTTGCCGCCGATCAGCAGGCGCGAACCGTCGGCGGGCAGGAGGCTGCTCATAAAGGCTCCGATACTGTCTGGACAGGTGTACGGAATATAGTCTCGGTCCGCTCCCGTACGCAAGAACTCGTTTCAGAACTACGGCCCACAACCAGCCTGACCGCCCCCGACGAGAACTACCATCTGCCATTCGCGGACCACGCCTGACCTCACCCAGATTGTTCAGGGAAACCTCTGTCGATTCCGGCATGCCGGTGGTACCGTCCAGACACATGTCCAGCTATGTGTCTCCCATCGATGACGCGACACCGTTCAGCGATGAGAACTGGTTCTCGAATTCCGGGTTATCGCGATGACGGCCGCCTCACTGGAGCCCCTGACCTTCGACCCCTACGACTACGCGTTCCACGAGGACCCGTACCCCACCTACGAGCGGCTGCGCACCGAGGCGCCGCTCTACTACAACGCCGACCTGGATTTCTGGGCGCTGTCCCGGCACGCGGATGTGACCGCGGCCTTCCGCGACAGCGTCCGCCTGTCCAGCGCCAACGGGGTCTCGCTGGATCCAGCGGCGTGGGGTCCGCACGCGAGCCGGGTGATGTCGTTCCTGGCCATGGACGATCCGCGGCATATGCGCATGCGCCGCCTGGTCTACAAGGGCTTCACCCCCAAGCGGGTGGCCGAGATGGAGGACCGGATCAGGGACCTGACGCTGTCCTACCTGGAACCGGCACTCGCGACCGGCGAGTTCGACTGGATCGATGAGGTCGCGGGCAAACTCCCGATGGATGTCATCTCCGAACTGATGGGCGTGCCCGAGGCCGACCGCGCGGAGGTCCGCAGGCTGGCCGATCTGGTGGTGCACCGCGAGGACGGCGTCCTGGATGTCCCGATGGCCGCCGCGCAGGCATCGATCACGCTGCTCACCTATTACGCGGAAATGGTCGCCGCACGAAGGCATGCTCCGACAACGGATCTCACCTCGGCGCTACTGGATGCCGAAATCGACGGCGACACCCTGTCCGACGAGGAGATCATCGGCTTCATGTTCCTGATGGTGGTGGCCGGTAACGAGACCACCACCAAACTGCTGGGCAATGCGCTGTATTGGAGCGCACGCAATCCGAGCGAATACGCCAAGGTCGTCGCGGAACCCGAGCTGGTCACCGACTGGGTCGAGGAGACGCTGCGCTATGACACCTCCAGCCAGATGGTCGCGCGCTGTGCCGCGGTGGATATCGACCAGCACGGCCGCACCATCCCGAAGGGCGCGAAGGTGCTGTTGCTGATCGGTTCGGCCAATCGGGATCCGGAGGTCTTCGCCGACGGCGACAGCTACCGCATCGGGCGCACCGACAAGTCCGGACTCGCGAGTTTCGGTGCGGGCGTGCACTTCTGCCTCGGCGCCCACCTCGCCCGGTTGGAGTCCAACGTCGCGTTGCGCGAATTCGCCTCGCGCGTGCGCTCTTACGACGTCATCGACGCCGGGATCAAGCGCGTGCACTCGACCAATGTCCGCGGGTTCGCCAACCTGCCCGTCATCGTGGAGGCCAAATAATGCCACGGTTCGAACCGAATCCGGTGCGCCGACCGGCGATTGTGGCCGGAGCATCCTCCGGTATCGGTGCCGCGACGGCCGAAGCGCTCGCCGAACTCGGACACCCCGTCGCGCTCGGCGCGCGCCGGGTGGATCAATGCGAGGCGCTGGCGGCCAAAATCCGCGCCAACGGTGGCGAAGCCTTCGCCCACCAGCTCGATGTCACCGACGCGGCATCCGTCGACGATTTCGTCGCCGCGGCCGAAGACACCCTCGGGCCCACCGAAATCCTGGTCTCCGGCGCGGGCGACATCGAATTCTCGCTGGTGCACGAGATGGAACCGGATCGGTTCCTGCAGCAGGTACAGGTGCATCTGGTCGGCGCGCACCGGCTGGTGCACCGGGTACTGCCGGGCATGATGCGAAGGCAGCGCGGCGATTTCGTCTTGATCAGCTCCGACTGCGCCGAGGAGCCACGCCCGCGCACCGGCGCCTACAGCGCGGCCAAGGCCGGGCTCGAGGCAATGGTTCAGCAGATGCGAATGGAGCTGGAGGGCAGCGGAGTTCGCGCATCACTGGTGCGCCCGGGTCCGACACTGACCGGCATGGGCATGAATTCCACTCCCGAGGTGGTCGGGCCGATGCTGGCGGACTGGAAGGCCTGGGGTTTCGCCCGTCACCCGTACATGCTGCGTGCGAGCGATCTGGCCGCCGCGGTCATCGCCGTGGTCTGCGCACCACGCGGGGCGCATCTCGTGCTGGTCGAGGTCCAGCCCGAGGCCCCGCTGCGTCCAATACCGACCGCCGAGGACAGGGGCCGACCATGAGGATCGTCGCCGATCTGGATCTGTGCCAGGGGCACGCCGTCTGCCAGGACGAAGCGCCCGCGGCCTTCACCGTGCCCAAGCGCGGCAAGGTCGAAATCCTCGACCCGACACCGGGTCCCGAAGCCCGCGCGGACATCGAGCGCGCGGTGCGCTACTGCCCGACACAAGCGCTGTCGATCCGTGAGGACCCGGAGGGATCGCAGCCAGCGGAGCCGGCGGGGCGGGTAGACACAGCCGCGAAAGGAACACGGTAATGCCAGATTTCGACCGCGCCGAACTCGACGAGATGGTCCGGCGCTGGGTGCTGGAGAATCAGCGCTGCGAGGAAAAGGGCGACTGGAAGCCGCTCGCCGAGATGTACACCGAGGACGCCACCTACGGCTGGAATTACGGTCCGACCCAGGAATTCATGGCAGTGGGGCGGGCCGAGATCCGGGAACTCGCACTCGGTCAGGAGATGGATGGGCTGGAGGGCTGGTCCTATCCGTACCAACAGTTCGTCATCGATGAGCGCAGCGGTGATGTCATCGGCTTCTGGAAGCAGATCAGCGACAACAAGCGATCCGACGGTCGCAACTACAGTCCGGAGGGCATCGGCGGCAGCTGGTTCCGCTACGGCGGCAACTACCAATGGTCCTGGCAGCGCGACTTCTTCGACTTCGGCAATGTCTCGCAGTTGTTCGTGGAGATGATCCAGAACAACGCACTGACGGCAGGAATGCAGAAGCGAATCCAGCGGTCGGTCTCCGGAAAGACGCTGCCTGGCTGGTATCGGATCGGCGAAGCACCGGTTCCACTGTGGTGATTTCGAGCTTCGACCGGTTGTCGCGGGCCCAGCTGGCGACGCTGGTGCCCGAACTGCTGCTGTGCGGTCATCTGATCGACCGGTCCGGAATGGCACATTCCATTGGGGCATTCGGGCGAGAGGGCATGGCGGCGGTCGCCATCGAGGAGTGGCAGCTCGCCAGTCCGGTCTATACCCGTCGGATGCGCCGCGCGCTCGATTTCGAGGGCGATGACGTGCCGACGATCTTCAAGGGCCTGCAACTCGATATCGGTGCGCCGCCGCAGTTCATGGACTTCCGTTTCCGCGTCGACGACCGCGACCACGGCGAATTCTGGCTGGACCACTGTGGCGCGCTGGCGGATGTGGAGCCGCTCGGCGAGGAGTTCGTGGTGTCCATGTGCCACGACATCGAGGATCCGACCTTCGACGCGACCGCCCTCGCCACAAATCCGCATGCCCAGGTCCGCCCGATCCACCGGCCGCCGCGTCATCCGGCGGACCGAAAGCCGGTGTGCGCGTGGACCGTCGTCATCGACCCGGCACATATCCCACCGCCCACACCGCCGAATACCGAGGTGGTGGCCAACTCCCGAGCCGCACTGCTGGAACTGTCCCCCATCGATAAGAACGATCCCGGCCAAAGCGATTACGCCGGTCCGCTGCTCAGTGACCTGCGGTTCGCCGACTTCTCCAAATCTGCGCTGGTGCGCATGGCCGACGAGGTCTGCCTGCAACACCATCTGCTCACCATCGGCTTCATGACCGCCGTGCGCGCTCGGTCCGCCGACACCGCAACCGATATCGGCCGCAAACAATTCACCGGCATCGCCGGACTCACCTCCGAGCGGATTCGCAACGCACTCGGGCTCGGCGACGATCCGGCCGCGCTGGCCGAGGTGCTGCTCCTGCATCCGGCATGGAATCCCTTGCCGTACACCGGCATCGATGTATCCGTCACCGACGAGGCGGTGCGACTGCGCGTGCCGTGGCACAGCGATGCCGACACCGACCGCACCTGGCCATCGATGATCGACCCCGACCATCCAGCACCGTTGGCAGCCATGGTGCGCGGCGTTAATCCACGGTTCGACGTGCACTCGACCACTTCCGACGAGCACGGCTGGACCGCTGAGATAGCCCTCGCCGCAGCGCCGTTCAAGGAGGCGACCGAGGTGGCCATCACCCGGATCAGCACCGGCGCCGCCTTCATTTTCACCGACCGCGGCATTCCGCTGCCGCTCACCGTCATTCGCTGAGAGTGAATTGCCATGTCCCACAATTTCGCCGACCTCTTCGAGCATGCGGTCGACGCGATGCCGGAGCGCACCGCGCTCATCGAGGGCGATCTCGCACTCACCCTCGCCGAACTCGACGGCCGCGCGAATCGCCTCGCCGACCATCTCGGCTCGATCGGCGTCGGCCCCGGTACGCACGTGGGTTTCCAGATGCACAACGGCATCGAAACCATGACTACCCTCATTGCCTGCTTCAAGCTGCGGGCAGTCCCGATCAATATCAACTATCGGTACGGCGCCGAAGAACTGCGCTACCTCTTCGACAATGCCGACCTCGAAGTGCTCGTGTGTCATCAGAAATACGCGGATGCGGCACTGGAAGCACTCGCCGACACGCCGTCGATCCGCGTGCTGATCGTCGACGCCCGGCCACCCGTCGACACCATCCCCCCGGCCGCGTCCGCCTCATACGAGCAGGCCCTACTCTCGGGCTCCCCCGCCCGACGTTCGATCGACCGCAGCCCCGACGACCTGTTCATGATGTACACCGGCGGCACCACCGGCCGACCCAAGGGCGTCATGTGGCGGCAAGAGGATATGTGGCGGGTACTCGGCGGCGGCATCGACTTCTACACGAACGAACCGGTTTCCGACGAATATCAACAGTCCCGTGTCGGCGCGCAGGGCGAGCCGAGCACCTGGTTCGTCCTCCCGCCGCTCATCCACGCCGCCGCGATGATGCCGTCGTTCACCGCCCTGTGGTCCGGCAATGCCGTGATCTTCGAGCCCAGATTCGATGCGCGGCGGGTGTGGCAGGTGGTCGAACAACATCGCCCGCACATCATGGTGATCACCGGCGATGCCATGGCCCGTCCGCTGATCGATGCCTACCGCGCCGCTCCGGTGGACGCATCCTCGCTCGTCGCCATCGGCTCCGGTGCCGCACTGCTGTCACAACCGGTGAAAAACGCACTGCTGGAACTGTTTCCGTCGACGGTCGTCTCGGATTCCATCGGGTCCTCCGAAACCGGTTTCGGCGGTATCGGTTTCGCACAGAAGGACGACAATCCCGGCCGCGGTCCACGCGTGCAGAGCGGGCGCGGCGCGATCGTGGTCGATGATGCGGGACGGCAGGTCGAACCCGGTGCCGAGGGCTGGCTCGCCAAGACCGGTGCGGTGCCGATCGGCTACTACAAGGATCCGGAGAAGACCGAGCGGCTGTTCAAGACGGTCGACGGCAACCGGATCGTGGTGACCGACGATCGCGCCAGGGTCGAGCCGGACGGCTCGGTGACCTTGATCGGTCGCGGCAATATGGTCGTCAATACCGGCGGCGAGAAGGTCTTCGTCGAAGAGGTCGAGAGCGTGGTGAAGGCGCACGAAGCCGTCTACGACGCGGTGGTGATCGGGCTCCCGCACGAGCGCTGGGGCCAGCAGGTGGCGGCGGTCGTATCGGTCGCGGGCGCCGGACCGATGGATTTCGCCGCGCTCGAGCGCCATGTGCGCAAGCATCTCGCGGGGTACAAGGTGCCCAAAAAGATCTGGCTGGCCGAGGTCGTCACGCGGGCCCCGAGCGGGAAGCCCGATTACCGTTGGGCGCGGGAGTACGCGGCGAGCCGCGCACCGGATCATCAGGCGGATTGAACCCTGTCTCGCCATGCATTCGACCAGGTCATCCCCATCAAGCCCCTGACAGCCATGATGAGAACGTGTTCTAATTCGAGAGCATCTGCCGTCAGCACGGAGAAGGTCCGATGAATACAACCGAAGCCAAGAAGGATTCCGCACCGGCGCTGCCCGCCCGGATCACCGAAGCGCTGATCGGCAGGCTGACCGCAATGGTCGCGGCCTCCGGCACCGCCGATCCGTATTCGATGGTCGAGGTCTACACCGGCGCCGCGGTCGGTGAATTACCGCAGTCGACCCCCGAGGACGTCGCCGCCGCATACGCGACCGCCCGCGCGGCCCAGCAGGAATGGGCCGCTTGGCCGCTGCGGCGCCGGCTCGAGGTCTTCGCACGCGCACACGACCTGATACTCGCCGAATACGAAACCATCGCCGACCTGATCCAGATCGGCTGCGGTAAGACCCGCCGCATGGCCTTCGAGGAATCCTGCGATGTGCCGATGGTCATCAGCCACTACCTCAGGACCGCACGGCGGGTGCTGAAGCCCAAGCGGCGCGGCGGCCCGGTGCCGCTGATCACCACCTCGACCGAGCAGCACCGCCCCAAGGGCGTCGTCGCGGTCATCGCGCCGTGGAATTTCCCATTCGCCATCGCGCTCTCGGACTCGATGCCCGCGCTGATGGCGGGCAATGGCGTCGTACTCAAGCCCGATAACAAGACCGCGCTCTGTGCGCTGTTCGGGGTGGAGCTGCTGTACAAGGCCGGTCTGCCGAAGGGGCTGTTCCAGGTCGTCTGCGGTGAGGGTCCCGATGTGGGTCCGGCCTTGATCGACAATGCCGACTTCGTCATGTTCACCGGCTCGACCGCGACCGGGCGGGTGGTCGGCGCAGGCGCGGGCCGCAATCTGATCGGCTGCAGCCTCGAACTCGGCGGCAAGAACCCGATGATCGTGCTGGACGATGCGAATCTCGACGAAGTGATTCCCGGTGCGTCATTCGCGGTCTTCGCGAATTCGGGCCAGGCCTGTATGCACATCGAGCGGATCTATGTGCAGGACAGGTTGTACGACGAGTTCGTGCGCCGATTGGTCACGGCGGCAGACGAATTGAACGCCAAGATCGGCGCCGCCTACGACTTCACACCGGAATTCGGCTCGCTGGTCTCGGTGCAGCATATGGAGCGGGTCGCGGCGCACGTCGAGGATGCGCGCGCGAAGGGCGCGACCGTGCTGACCGGCGGCAAGGCGCGACCGGATATCGGCCCGGCCTGCTACGAACCCACCGTGCTCACCGATGTCACCCCCGAGATGACGCACGCGACCGCGGAGACCTTCGGTCCGGTGGTGAGCGTCTACCGATTCACCGACGAGCAGGAGGCCATCCGGCTCGCCAACGACACCACCTACGGCCTGAACGCCAGCGTCTGGAGCCGAGACCTGGCCCGCGCCAACCGAATCGGCGCGCAGCTCGAGGCCGGGAACATCAATATCAACGACGGCTTCGTGACCACCTACGCCGCCAAGGGCACCCCGTCCGGTGGTGTCAAACAATCCGGCGTCGGCACCAGGCACGGCGATCAGGGCCTGCTCAAATACACCGACACCGTGAATATCGGCGTGCAGAAGCGCCAGGTAATGGCCGCCCGCGCGGGCCTGCCCTACGAGAAGCAGCTGAAGACCACGCTGACGACCCTACGACTCATGCGCCGACTCAGGCTGCGCTGAAAACACTCTTCACCCAGGAGGTAGCTATGGCAGCGCCCGCGTTCCCGGCAGGCTTCGATTTCACCGATCCCGGGCTGTGGGAAAACCGCATGCCGGTCGAGGAATTCGCGACCCTGCGCCGCACCGCACCGGTGTGGTGGTGCGCGCAGCCGGATGCGACCTCCGGCGGGTTCCGCGACGGCGGGTACTGGGTGGTCAGCAAACACGAAGACGTGAAGGAGATTTCGCGCAGCCCGGAAATCTACTCCTCCGCGCAGAAGGGCGCGATCATCCGGCTGCCCGACGATGTCACACCGGAGCAGATCGAACTCACCGGTGCGCTGCTGGTGAACATGGATGCGCCCAAGCATGCCAAGACCCGCCGGATCGTCTCCAAGGGATTCACCCCGCGTGCGGTGGAGGGTCTGCGCGCCGCACTCACCGAACGCGCGGCGCGAATCGTGCACGAGGCCAAGCGAACCGGCGGCGGCGACTTCGTCCAGCAGGTCGCCTGCGAACTACCACTGCAGGCCATCGCGGAACTGCTCGGCGTGCCGAACGACGACCGCCACAAGCTGTTCGAATGGTCCAACCAGACGCTGAACTACGACGATCCGGAGTACGGCGACGCTACCACCGCCTTTACCGAAATCCTCGGCTACGCCTGGAATATGGCCGAAGAGCGCCGCGCCCGTCCGGTCGACGACATCGTCAGCCAATTGGTGCACGCCGATGTCGACGGCGAAGCACTCGGTTCGGACGAATTCGGATTCTTCGTCATCCTGCTCGCCATCGCGGGCAATGAGACCACCCGCAATGCCATTACCCACGGCATGAAGGCCTTCGTGGACCATCCGGAGCAGTGGGAGCTATATCGGGAGCAGCGGCCGCGCACCGCACCCGATGAGATCGTCCGGTGGGCGACCCCGGTGAATGCCTTCCAGCGCACCGCGGCCCAGGACACCGAACTCGGTGGACAGCAGATCAAGCAGGGTCAGCGACTGGGAATCTTCTACAGTTCGGCCAACTTCGACGAGGACGCCTTCGAGAATCCGTTCACCTTCGACGTATTGCGCGATCCCAATCCGCACGTAGCATTCGGCGGCACCGGTGCGCATTATTGCGTCGGGGCGAATCTGGCGCGACTGGAGATCGACCTGATGTTCAACGCGATCGCCGATGTCATGCCCCAGATCAGCCAGGTCGCCGATCCGGTACGGTTGCGATCGGGGTGGATCAACGGAATCAAGAACTGGCAGGTGCGATACGAATGAATATCCGCAACATTCCCCTACGTACCCTCTCCGGCGACCCGGCAACACTGGGCGAATTGGTCGGAGACAAGGCGGTACTGCTGGTCAATGTGGCCTCCAAGTGTGGGCTGACGCCGCAGTACACCGGACTCGTCGAACTTCAGAAAACTTATGGCGACCGCGGTTTCAGCGTGGTCGGCGTGCCGTGTAACCAGTTCATGGGCCAGGAGCCGGGTACCGCCGAGGAGATCGCGGAATTCTGCTCGACCACCTATGGCGTCGACTTTCCGCTGCTGGAGAAGACCGATGTCAACGGTGACGAGCGGCATCCGCTCTACCAGGCACTGGTGGAGGCCGCGGATGCCGAGGGCACGGCCGGTGATATCCAGTGGAACTTCGAAAAATTCCTGATCAATCGCGAGGGTGCGGTAGTCGGCCGGTTCCGGCCGCGCACCACCCCCGATGATGCGTCCGTCGTGTCCGCCGTCGAATCGGTTCTTTGACATCCTCGCCTTCGTGTACGAAGGCGATTCCTGCTAGACCGTAGTGGTCTGTCGGTGGGTTCCTGCTTCATCGCACGGTGCCGGAACGGGTTCCGGGCTTACCCACACTCCACAGGCGTTTCGTCTCTCCGCCTGCCCGGCGGCGAGAATGTTGTCGGCGGCGTTGCGGTCCCGGTCGTGGACCGCACCGCACCGGCACGTCCAGGTTCGCACCGACAACGGCTTCGGCCCGTCGATCACCCCACACACCGAACACAGCTGCGACGACGGGAAGAACCGGCCCACCCGGGCGAAGTGCCGTCCGTAGCGGGCGGCTTTCTCCTCCAAGAGCCGGGTGAACATGCCCCACCCGGCATCGTGCACCGACTTCGCCAACCGGGTACGCGCCAAACCCTGGATACACAAGTCCTCGACATACACCGCTTGGTTTTCGCGGATAATTATCGTGGAGTGTTTGTGCGCCCAATCCCGGCGTGTGTCAGCGACTTTCGCGTGCGCCCACGCTACCCGCAGACGTCCCTTGGCCCTGTTCTTGCTGCCTTTTCGCTTCCGTGACAGTGCCTGTTGCGCCTTGCGGAGTCTGCGTTCGGCGCGGCGAAAGAACTTCGGTGACTCGATCACCCTTCCGTCAGACATAACAGCGAAGGTCACCAGGCCCAAGTCGATACCGACCTCCCCCTCCGCCACCGGCAACGGCTCGCTATCGGTCCGCACGACGAACGACGCGAAATACCGCCCGGCAGCATCACGGATGATTGCGACCGACGACGGCACCGAGGGCAGTTTCCGCGACCACCGCACCGCGACATCACCGATCTTCGGCAACCGCAGCCTCCCGTCATCGGTGATCGCGAAGCGGGCGTTGGCGGTGAACCGGATCGCCTGCCGATGGTCCTTGCGAGACCTGCATCGGGGCGGGGAAAGCTTACGGCCCTTGCGTTTCCCGCTGACTGACGCGAAGAAGTTGCGGTAGGCAGTGTTCAGGTCCGCCAGCGCCTGCTGCAGCACCACCGCCGACACCTCACCTAGCCACGCCCGCTCCGAAGTCTTCTTCGCAGCAGTCAGGGACCGCGACAGTGCGGCATCACTTACATACGGCTCTCCGGCGGCTCGCGCGTTGTGCCGCGCACGTAACGCATCATTGAACACCACACGCGCGCACCCGAACGCCCGCGACAGCGCTTGCCGCTGGCCAGGTGTCGGGTAGATGCGAAAGGTGTACCGCAACTGCACATCTGCCACGGTACAGCTGGTTTGCGATGTCGAAGCTGGTCAAGTCGCTGACCGGCGTGTCGTCGAAGCAGATGCGACAAGACTCCCTCGAGTTGGTGCATCACTATTGGCAGGGGCAACGAATGTGGTGGAGTAGTACACCACATTCCGGTAGCGATGCGAGCCGGAACTCGCCTGAGCTCCGGCTCGCGCTGCGTGGTCACGCCATCGCGAAGCGCAGCAGGGCCTGCTTATCGCCCTGCTTGATCTTGCCCTTGCGATTGAGCACCTCGAGCTGCCAGCTTCCGCCGTTGCGGAAAGCCTTGGCCACGGCATTGGCGTTATCCGTACCGAGCAGCGACGGCCAGATATCGGCCACCTGCTGGGCGCTGCCGCCGGTCGCGTCGTAGACCTTGAAGCTGATGTTGTTGGCCTTCTCGAACGAGGAGCCCTTCTTGAAGGCCGCGGCCACGAAAATGATCGCGTCGATGGCCTCGGGCACATTCGCGAAGGTGACGTGCACCGATTCGTCGTCGCCGGAGGCCGCGCCGGTCTGTTCGTCGCCGGTGTGCTGGACCGAGCCGTTGCCGAGCGGGTCGAGGGAGTCGAGTCCGGCGAAACGCACCGGCTCGGCGCCTTGCATCAGGATGGCGATCAGATCCAGGTCCACACCGCGCTTGCGGCGCAATAATCCGACCGCGCCGCCGCTGGTGCCCCCCGACGGGTCCCAGCTCACCCCGACCGTCAGCTTGGTGATGCCGTTGAGATCAGCGGCGCCATCTTCCTTTTTGAGCGTGATCATGTCTTCACCCTACAAGCGAATTCGCAAGTCCATCGGGCCCAGAATCTTCCCGCTCATGCTCTCGTAACTGGGCGTTTGCCTAGGCCTTTCGCCGCCTGCGGTAGCGCACCGCACAGGGCTGTTGCAGCTGCACCACCATCTTGCTGTGGTCGTTGCGGTAGCTGTCGGATGGTTGTGCCATTTCGAATTCCCAGTCCCGCAGCAGTATCGAGAAAATCGCCTTGAGCTGCATGAGCGCGAAGGCCGCACCGACACAGCGATGTCTGCCTGCCCCGAAGGGGATCCAGGTCCAGCGGTTGACGATATCCGCCTGATTCGGATCGATATAGCGGTTCGGGTCGAACAGATCCGGATTCGGAAAGTCCTCCGGAATCCGGTTGGAGATGGCCGGAGTCGCCGCGACCAGATCGCCCGGTGCGATGCGATGTCCGCACACCTCGAATTCGCCCTGCGCCACCCGCATCAGAATGATCAGCGGCGGATGCAGGCGCAGTGTTTCCTTGACCACCGCCTCCAGATGCGGAATCTGGCGCAGCGCGCCGAAACTGATATCGGAACCGTCGGCGTACAACTCGTCGAGTTCATCGACGACGCGACGCAATTCCGCCGGATGCCTGAGCAATTCGATGACCGACCACGCCGCGGTACCCGAAGTGGTGTGATGGCCCGCGAACATCATCGAGATGAACATCCCGGTGATCTCGCTCGCGCTGAATCGCGGCTGCCCCTGCTCGTCCTTGATCGAGATCAGGATGTCGAGCATGTCCCGATCTTCCTTGTTCGCGGGCGGATTCGCGGCGCGGCCATCCATGATGCCCTGCACCAATTCGACCAGTTCGGCGCGGGCTGCGTCACGGCGCTGGAAACTTTCGATCGGCGCATACGGATCCACATAGGCCAGCGCGTCGGTGCCGCGCTCCAGATCGTGGTAGAGGTGGGCGAAGCGTTCGTCGAGTTCATCGCGGAAGCGCTTGCCGATCAGGCAGGCCGATGAGGTGTAGATGGTCAGCTCGGCGAAGAAGTCGAGCAGGTCGATCTGCCCCTCGTCACCCCAGTTCGCCAGCATGCGCTCGACCTCGCGCCCGATGGTCGCCGCATGCCCGCGCATTTGTTCCGCGCGCAAAGCCTGGTTGTGCAGCATCTCCTTGCGCCGCTCCGGACTGGCGTCGAACACCACGCCCTCGCCGAAAATCGGCTTCATGAAGGGATACGCGGCGGCCTGATCGAGATCCTCGTCGCCGGACCGGAAGAAGAACTCATTGGCCTCGGCGCCGGACAGCAGAATCACATGACGCCCGGCGAGATCGAATGCGCCGACATCCCCGCACTCCGCCCGCACCCGGCGCATCAAAGCCAATGGATCGACGCGGAATTCCTCGAGATGCCCATGCTCGTGATCGCCTCCGGAAACCCGCAGCGGCTTGACCAGGGTCATGAAAATCCTCCTGGGATATCTGTCCACACATATGATGGACACGTGTCTGGACAGTACTACGATAGGCGTGGGGCAGGCAAGGCTCAGCGCCCGACTTCGCCCCTGTGCCTGGGAGAAAGCGTGTTGCCGCGACAAAAAGCCCGACACTCGCAGTGCCGGGCCTCTTGTTCGTCTGACGGCGATCGACCTCGCCGTGATTCGCGCCTGCGGCGCCCCGACCCAGTTCCGTTCAAGGAACGCGACCTCGACACGATCCTTGCCGCCCGATGCGCGAGAACCGCCCGACCTGGAGCCTGGATCAGCGGCGGAAGAGGTTGTTGAGATCGTTCTGGGTGAGTTGCTCGGCTGCGTAGGTGAAAGTGCCGCGGTCGGCCAATTCGTGTGCGGTATCGAGCAATTGGCGGTACATGGCGCGGAAGATGCTGCCGCCGACCGTGACTCGGCGTACACCGAGTTCGCGCAGGTCGTCGAGGGACAGTGCGTTGCCGGTCAAGCCCATGACCACATTGAGTGGGCCGTCGAGTTCGCGCACGAGTGTGCCGATAGTTGTGGCGTCGCTGGCACCCGGAACGAAAGCGCAGTCCGCGCCCGCTGCCAGATAGGCGTTGGCCCGGCGGATGCATTCATCGAGCGAGATATCGACCAGGAGACCATCGGTGCGGCCGACCAGAACGAACGGCTCCCCGCCGGCATCTATAACAGCGCGGGCCGCGCGGATGCGGTCCGCGCACAACTCCAGGTCATAGAGCGGACGGGTGCTGTCGCCGGTGAAGTCCTCGATATTGCCGCCCGACGCACCGGCGTCGAGCGCCGACGAGATCGTGGCCGCCACCGTCTCGGGCTTCTCGCCGTACCCCTCTTCGAGATCGGCGCTGACCGGCACCCCAACCGCGTCGACGATCTCGCGCACCCGCCCCAGCATGGTCTCGCGATCGACCCGCCCGTCCTCGTGCTCAGCGAAGAAGTCGTGATCCGGGCGTCCGAGGGAGAACGCGATACCGGCGCTGGTGGTGGCCACGGCGGGAAATCCGACCGATTCCAGAATCCGGGCACTGCCCGCATCCCACGCATTCGGGAGCAGGAAGCAACCTTCCCGGTGCAGCTCGACGAACCGTTGTGCGCGTTGCCGCCGATCACTGATCACGTCGTGTTGCTCCCTCTTCCCGTGTTCATTCGTCCACTGTGCAGGCCGTCGAGGCAGCCGGACTTGTCAGACCCCTTCGATAAAATCACATAACACAGAAGGGGGTTGGTAATCATGGGCATTCGACGAATTCTGAATCTGCTGCTCCGGCGGCGCAGGGTTTCGGCATCCTGGTCCGCGGCCGAGGAAACCGCGGCTCGGCGTGCGGCGGTGGTTCGCGACCTCCAGCGGATTCGTCGCGCTGACGAACGCAATCGGCCTCGGGAGCGCAACCCCTACGACCACACCGACAGCTCGATCGCGGGTGGATGCGCCGGCGGTTGACGGCACGGATTCCCAAACGCCGCACAAGAATCGACGCGCACACTCAGGGGTAGTTGCGCGCCATGCGGTCTGCCGATGCGGCAGCTCCCGACCAGGTGTTGGGCATGCGTGACGCTCGCACATGCCCAACCTGGGCAGGGCTAGCCGACGGTCAGGACGGTGCCCGCGCCGACGGTGCGGCCGCCCTCGCGGATGGCGAAGCCGAGGCCCGGCTCCAGCGGGACCGGGCGGCCCAATTCGACTGTCAGGTCGATGGTTTCGCCAGGGCGGGCGACGGCGACGGGCAGCGTGACGTTGCCGACTACGTCACCGGTGCGCACGTAGAACTGCGGGCGGTAGCCGGTGGCGATCGGGGTGCGCCGACCGCCCTCCGCCGTACCCAGCAGGTACACGCGCGCCGTGAACCGGGTGTGCACCGCGATGCTGCCCGGTTCCGCCGCGACCTGACCGCGACGCACCTGACCGCGCTGCACGCCGCGCAGCAGCAGCGCGACATTGTCCCCCGCTTCCGCGAACTCCATTGTCCGGCCGAAGGTTTCCACCCCGGTGACAACGGAGGTCAGCTCCTCGCCCCCGAAGAGCTGCACCCGATCGCCGAGGCGAATCCGGCCGCGCTCCACCGCACCGGTGATGACGGTGCCCCGACCGGTAATAGTCAGGACGTTCTCCACCGGGAGCAGGAACGGCGCGTCGGTGTAGCGCACGGGCGTGGGCACATGGGTGTCCACGGCGTCCAGCAGGTCGAGCAGCGCGGCGGTCCACCGCGAATCCCCTTCCAGCGCACGCAAACCCGAAACCCGTACGACCGGCAGTTCCACACCCGGGTACCCCTGGGCGCTGAGCAGCTCGCGCACCTCGAGCTCGATCAGGTCGAGCAGTTCCGGATCGCCCGCGTCGGCCTTGTTGAGCGCGACCACGATGTGCTCTACTCCGACCTGACGCGCGAGCAGTACATGCTCGGCGGTCTGCGGCATGACGCCGTCCTGCGCCGACACCACCAGGATCGCCCCGTCGAGCTGGGACGCGCCGGTGATCATGTTCTTCACGAAGTCGGCGTGCCCCGGCATATCGATATGCGCGTAATGCCTTGTGGCGGTTTCGTATTCGACGTGCGCGATATTGATGGTTATTCCGCGCAACGCCTCCTCCGGCGCCCGGTCGATCCGGTCGAACGGGACGAAGCTACCGCCACCGCGCTCGGCGAGCACCTTGGTGATGGCGGCGGTCAACGTGGTCTTGCCGTGATCGACGTGCCCCATGGTGCCGATGTTCAGATGCGGCTTGGTCCGCACATACGTCTTCTTGGACATGACTTTCCCTGGCTAGGAAATGATTTCCGGCGATCTCGCCGTGGGACCTCTCTGCGACGGGCCACCTTCCCCGTCAGAGGTCCCGGGACATCCCGGGGAAGGTCAGCTTCGGGCGCCGTCGAGGTGCGCCGCGGCCACTGCCGCGGACGCTGCCAGGGCAGCCGCCATCGCGTCCGCGACCGCGGACTCCAGAGCGATGGTGTGGCCGAACATGCACAGAACTGTACGGACCGAACGGAACCGGGCGCGAGCCATTTTTCGCGCCCGGTTGGGCTGTCAGTTCAGTGGGGCCGAGCGCCACCAGCGCAGGACCTTGTCCTGAGCACCCGCCAAACCGTCGGCGTACATGAGGAATTGGGCGCGCTTGCTGTCGCCGGTGAACGCGGTGACGATCTTGGGCCCGTCGTTGACGAACTTGTAGTTCGTGTAGGTCTTGCCACCGTTGGTATCGGTCGACTTGGTGGCGTCGGAAGGCAGGTTGCTCAGCGCCTTCTGCACATCGGAGGCGTTCTTGTAGACGTAGATCGTGTAGAACGGGTCGTCGTTGTCACCGCCGCCGTAGCAATCCCACTGCGCGGCCCAGGCGCCGAAGTCCGGCGTACCCGGCGTGGGCAGCGTCAGGTCGCCGGTCTTGTGGGCATTGCATTTCGCGCCGTTGTAGCCGACCGAATCGGACTCGCTGGCAGGCACCATGCGCGGGAACTCTTTGCTGATCGCGGCCGCGGTCGCGTCCACCGAGCCGCTGCCGCCGTTGGAGTAACTCGACGAGGTCGTCGTGCTACCGCCACTGGAGTTGGACGAACCACCGTTGGATACCACGCCGATGATCGCGAGCACGATCACCAACAGGATCACCAGACCGACGCACAGTGCGACGATCAGCCCGACATTCGATTTGCGCTGCGGCGGTGCGGGTGGGCGCGGCCCGCTCATCGGCGGCCGGGGCGCGAATCCGAGCGGCTGCTGGTTGTAGGGATTGCTCGGATGCGGTTGCTGTTGGGTCGGCGCGGTCTGCACCGGCTGCGGACGCGGGGTGCCCTGCGAAGCGGGATTGACGGTCGTCGGCGCCAACGGCTGCGGCTGCACGGTGTGCGGAGCGCTCGTCTGCGGGTACGGGCCGCTGGTCTGCGGATACGGTCCGGCGGTCTGCGGGTACGGACCGTTCGTCACCGGATGCGGGGTACCGGTCACGGGCATCGGCTGCCCGGTGACCGGCCGGGGCGCACCCGTCACCGGAATCGCCGGTCCGGTACCCGGACGCGGGCCGACCACCGGCATCGCCGGGACGCTCGGACCGGTGAATGCCTGCTTGGCGGCTTGCGCGAACTCCGAGCACGAGGCGAACCGCTCATCCGGTCGCTTTGCCATGGCCTTCGCCAGCACCCCGTCCAGTTGGAACGGCAGTCCGGGACGGACACTGCTCAATGCCGGGGGCGTGCCCTGCAGATGTCCCTGGATCACCGCCGCCGGATTGGTCGCGGCGAACGGACCGGACCCGGTGAACAGCCAGAACAGCGAGCAGGCCAGCGAATACTGATCCGAGCGGTGATCGAGCGAAGCGCCGGTCAGCTGTTCGGGCGAGGCGTAGGCCAGAGTCGCGGTGAAGGTGCCGGTCTGGGTGAGATGGCCGGTGTCGTCACGCAATCGCGCGATACCGAAGTCGGTCAGGTAGACCCGCTCACCGCGCCCGCCGCCGGAGCGGGCGAGCAGGATATTCGCGGGCTTCACATCACGGTGCAGTACGCCCATGCCGTGCGCGTAGTCGAGCGCGTCGGCGGTCTCCTTGATGATCTGGACCGCGCGCTCCGGCGGCAGCGACTTGGGATCGACGGATGCGGCGTCGATGCCATCGATGTACTGCATCGAGATCCACAGCTGCTCGTCCTCGAGGCCGCGGTCGTAGACGGTGACGATATTCGGGTGATCGAGCTGCGCGACCAGATCCGCCTCCCGCTCGAACCGCGCGCGCACCTCCTTATCGAAGAACATCTCTCGATTCAGCAGCTTCAGCGCCGTCATCCGCGGCAGTCGCGGATGTTTTGCCAGGTACACCGAACCCATGCCACCGCGACCCAGTTGCCGATCGATGACATAACCGGCGAATACGTCACCGCTGGCCAGCATGTCTGCTCCATTTCCGCCGCCCACCGGGACCCACCGATGAACGGACGTACAGCATAAGAATGCGCGATCAGGACCTCCTGACCACGGAAAACATCGAAACCTTAGCAGGATTCGCTTAAGCCCTGGTTATCGTCGACTTATCGGTATCGACGTAGTTCCGGCTATGGCGGAGGGCGCGGCGTGGGTCCGGGCGGCGTTCTGCCGGGGCGACGTGGGATATCGGGCAGGGCGATGGTGCCGGGTCGCGGCGAACGGCGCGGCGGCAGCGGCAGGCGCGGCTGGGACGTTCTCGGGGACTCGGGGGCACTGCGGCTGGTCGGCTCGGTCGGCCGGGCGGTTCTGCTGCTGCCGACCCGCTCGGAACTGTTGGGGGGCACCGCGTTTCCAGACGGCACCGGGTTCCGGGCCGGACCGCCAGACGGCACCGGGTTCCGGGCCGGACCGGCATCGCGAGGAGGTTCGGTGCCGGAACGCGATTCGGGACCCATGCCCATCGGCGGGCGATACGCACCGTTCGCTCGAGGCTGGTGCGGCGCGGACGACACCAGCGCCCGCCGAGCCGCCACGGCGAATTCGATACAGCTGCCGAACCGGTCCGCGGGCCGTTTGGCCATGGCCCGCGCCAGCACCGCGTCCAGCGCGGGCGGCACGTCGGGGCGATACCGGCGCAGCGACGGTATCGCCCCATACAGGTGCCCGTTGATGACGGCCATGGGATTCGCCCCTTGGAACGGTCCGACACCGGTCAGCATCCAGAACAGCGAGCAGGCCAGTGAATACTGGTCGGCCAGGTAGTCCGGCGTACCGGTCAGTTGTTCCGGCGCGGCGTATGCCAGTGTGGCGGTGATGGTTCCGGCCGAACTCAGCGTGGACTCGCCATCGCGCATTGCCGCGATGCCGAAGTCGGTGAGCAGCACCCGTTCCGGCTGTCCGATCGGGGCCTTGGCCAATAGGATGTTGGCCGGTTTCACGTCGCGGTGCAGCACGCCGTTGCCGTGTGCGAAATCCAGTGCGGCCGCGGTATCCGCGACGATCTGCACCGCGCGACCCGGCGCGAGCACATTGACATCCGCACAGGACGCATCCGCGCCAGGCACGAATTGCATCGAGATCCACAGCTGCTGATCCTCGGCGCCGCGGTCGTAGACGGTGACGATATTCGGATGGTCGAGCTGGGCGACCAGATCGGCCTCCCGCTCGAAGCGGCGCCGGATCTCGGCATCGGTATACAGTTCGCGCTTCAGCAATTTCAGCGCGGTCAGGCGCGGCAGGCGCGGATGCTGGGCCAGGTAGACGGTGCCCATACCGCCCTGGCCGAGCCCACGTTTGATCGTGTATCCAGCGAAAACATCGCCAGGTCGCAGCACAGTGGATTCACCCCCCGTATCGGGTCGAGCACCTGGATCCTACCGATGTATCTGTTCGCACGGCCCGGACGCAACATGTTCGTTGCGGTGGGCGAAGACGTTGTCGGTGGCACTCGTTAGGCTCGGCCCCATGCGCATTGGAGCACACGTCCGGCTCGACAGCGATCCGATCGGCTTCGGTGAAAAACTCGGCGCCGATGTCATCCAGCTGTTCGTCGTCGACCCGCAGAGTTGGGACAAACCGACCCCGCATCCGCGGACCGAGGAGATCCTCGCCAGTCCGATCGATGTGGTGGTGCACTCGTCCTACCAGATCAATGTGGCCAGCCTGAACAATCGCCTGCGCATGCCGTCGCGCAATGCGGTCGCGCAGCAGGCCGAGGCCGCCGCCGATATCGGCGCGTTCGGCCTGGTGGTGCACGGCGGACATGTCCGCTCCGACGGCGAACTCGAGACCGGAATCGATAACTGGCGCAAGCTGTTCGAACGTCAGCAGGACAAGGGCGGCTTCGCGGTGCCGATCCTGATCGAGAACACCGCGGGCGGCAACCACGCCATGGCCCGGCATTTCGATTCGATCGCCCGGCTCTGGGACGCGGTCGGCGATTTCGGCGCGGGCTTCTGCCTGGACACCTGCCACGCCTGGGCGGGCGGTGAGGATCTGGTCGGCGTCGTCGAGCGGATCAAGGCCATCACCGGCCGCATCGACCTGGTGCACCTGAACTCCTCCCGCGACGAATTCAATTCGGGCGCGGACCGTCATGCCAACTTCGCGGACGGGACGATCGATCCGGAGTTGCTCGCCGAGGTGTGCCGGACGGCCGATGCCCCGGTGGTTCTGGAGACGCCCGGCGAAGGGGTTGCCGAGGATCTTGCGTATCTGCGCGAGCACGTCGGCTGAGCCTGCCGCCGCCTCCGTCCAGGTGTCAGCAGACCCAACCGGACAGCTGACCGAAGGTAGTCGAATGGTGGCCCGAAACGCCACCGGCAACCGCCATTCGACTACTCTCGAGAACGCAACCACAGCCCCACCGAGGGCAGTCGAATGGCGGCTCCGCGACATGCACTGAGCCGCCATATGACTCCACTCGGCACGGGCGTGGGGTTGGGATCATGGCGACGAAAACACTGGTCGGCCTGGGTGTTTCGGTGATGTGCTCGATGGCGCATCAACCGATTCAACCCAGCGAAGGTGATCTCATGACGGTCGACTACGCCCAGACAACCGCCACCGTGACCAAAATCGGCGCCCGCATCGGCGCCCAGGTCGACAATGTCCGGCTCGGCGGCGATGTGGACTCGGCAACCGTCGCGGTGATCCGGCGCGCGCTGCTCGAGCACAAGGTCATCTTCTTCCGCGGCCAGGACCATTTGACCGAGGACGGGCAGTACGAGTTCGCGCAACTGCTCGGCACTCCCACCACCCCGCATCCGACAGTCACCTCGCACGGCGTCAAGAGTCTGGCCATCGACTCGGAGTACGGCCGCGCCAATAGCTGGCACACCGACGTCACCTTCGTCGACCGGATCCCGAAGGCCTCCATCCTGCGCGCGGTCACCCTGCCGACCTACGGCGGCTCCACCACCTGGGCCTCCACCGTCGCCGCCTACGATTCGCTGCCGGAGCCGCTCAAGCGCCTGGCCGAGAGCCTGCGGGCGGTGCACACCAACCTCTACGACTACGCCGCCACCGACGTCGACCGGAGCAACCCGAACACCGACGCCTACCGCGCCGAGTTCCAGTCCGACTACTACGAGACCGAGCACCCGGTGGTGCGGGTGCACCCGGAGACCGGTGAGCGCGCCCTGTTGGTCGGGCACTTCGTCAAGCGCTTCGTCGGGGTCTCCACCAGCGAGTCCCAGGCCCTGTTCCGCCTGTTCCAGGACCGCGTGACCAAGCTGGAGAACACCACCCGCTGGAACTGGCAGCCCGGTGACGTCGCCATTTGGGATAACCGCGCCACCCAGCACTACGCCGTCGACGACTACGACAACCAGCCGCGCAAGCTGACCCGGATCACCCTCGCCGGCGATATCCCGGTCGGTGTCGACGGCCTCGCGAGCACCTCACACCACGGCAATGCCGAGCACTACTCGATCATCGAGGAAGCTTCCCCGCTCGAAGTGTGACGACGATCGCACGGCTGCCGCAGTACGCCGATTGTGCTGCGGCAGTTGAGGGGCCGTGCGGTTGTGGTACCGGCATTCGCCGAGGTACGAGGTCGGGCCGTTGCCGGGCGGCACGATAGTACAGACTGATGCCATGAGCATCAGCCCGCTGGACGGGGTTCGCGTCCTGGAACTCGGCAATTACATCGCCGCGCCGACCGCTGGTCGCATCCTCGGCGATTTCGGTGCCGAGGTGATCAAAGTGGAGCGCCCGAAGGCCGGCGACGAGCTGCGCAACTGGCGACTCTACGGCGGCGATACCTCGATGCTGTACCGCACCATCAACCGGAACAAGAAGTCGATCACGCTGGATCTGCGCACCGAGGCAGGTCGAGGCATCGTCCTGGATCTGCTGCGGCACTGCGATGTGCTGCTGGAGAATTTCCGGCCGGGCATGCTCGAGAAGTGGGGCCTCGGTCCGGCGGTGCTGAACGAAGTCAATCCGGATCTGGTGATCACCCGGATTTCGGCTTATGGGCAAACCGGGCCGCTGGCCGCGCGGCCCGGTTTCGCCGCGGTCGCCGAGGCGGTCGGCGGGCTGCGCGAACTCGTCGGTGATCCGGATCGGCCGCCGGTTCGGGTCGGCGTGTCCATCGGTGATTCGATCGCGGGGATCTACGCGGCGTTCGGCACGGTGATGGCGCTGTTCCAGCGGCAACGCACCAACGAGTCGATACCGCTGGGCGAACGCGTCATCGATGTAGCGCTGAACGAGGCGATCCTGTCGGTGATGGAATCGCTGGTGCCCGACTATCTTGCCTACGGCATCAATCGCGAGCGGGTCGGCGGGCGGATGGAAGGCATCGCGCCGAGTAATGCCTACCCGACCGCCGACGGTGCGAGCATCATCATCGGCGGCAACGGGGATGCCATCTTCCAGCGCTATATGGAGGTGATCGGCCGTCCCGATCTGGCCGCCGATCCGGAACTGCGGGACAATGCCGGACGCTGGCGCAATCGCGAACGGCTCGACGCGTCCATTGCCGAATGGACCGTGCGGCACACCCGCGACGAGGCGTTGAAACTGTTGGAGGCGGCGGCTATTCCGTGCGGCCCCATCTACACCGCCGCCGATATCGTCGACGACGAGCAATACCAGGCGCGCAATATGATTCAGCCGTTCCCGGTGGATGTCGGTGCGCCGCAACCGAAGACGGTCGGCTTTCCCGGCATAGTGCCCGTGATCGGTGAAAAGTCCCTGCCGATCCGCAATGTCGGACCGGACCTGGGTGCGCACACGCGAGAGGTGCTGTCGGAACTGCTCGGAATGAGCGATGCCGATATCGCCGGATTGGAGGCGTGATGCGCGCCGGTATCAATGGAGTGGAGGCGGTATGACGCGACGGGTATACGGCAGGCGTCGACCGCCGGGGCGCGGTGCGCGCGAAGTGAGTGCGCCCGGACACGCGCGTCCGACGGTGCATCCCACCCCGGCCACGAATGAAAAGCCCTGCGGCGGGGTGATGTGCGTGCCGATGCATGTGCGTCAGGCGCCACCGACCCGGGATGCCCGGGAGGAGGAGTGATGCTGCGCGATGTGACCTTGCGCGACGGGCTGCAGTTGACCGGAAAGGTGCTGCCGGTCGAGCGCAAGGTGGACATCGTGCGCCGACTGCTCGCCGTGGGCGTGCCCGCACTGGAGATCGGGTCGATGGCACGTCCCGATCTGGTGCCGCCGATGGCCAACACCTTGGAACTCATTGCCGCGCTCAGCCCCGAAGAGCTGCAACGCTGTTGGGTCTGGGTGGCCACGCCGCGCCATGTTGAGAAGGCCGCCGCCGCGGGCGTGCGCAACTTCCAGTACTGCTTCTCCGCATCGGACGCGCACAATAAGGCCAATATCGGCCGCAGCACCGAGGACAGTGTCGCCGCGATGCCGGATGCTGTTCGGTTGGCGCGCGATGCGGGCGGCGAAATCCAGCTCTGCCTCGCCACCAGTTTCACCTGCCCCTTCGACGGTCCCGTCGATCCCGAGCGAGTCCTGGCCATTGCCAACGACCCGCGCACCGAGGGCGCTCGCGACATCGTCATCGCCGATACCCTGGGCCAGGCCCACCCGACCCAGGTGTCGGAGCTGATCTCGGCGGTGCGCGACCGAACCCCGCACCGCCGCATCGTCTTCCACGGTCACGACACGTGGGGCATGGGCGTCGCCAACACCCTGGCCGCCCTGCAGGCCGGAGCGACCATGGTCGACGGCTCCCTCGGCGGCCTCGGCGGCTGCCCCTTCGCCCCCGGCGCCAGCGGCAACACCTCCACCGAAGACATTCTCTTCGCCACCCGCCCCACCTGGTTCACCCCACCGGTCCTTGCCACCCTGGTAACCCTCACCGAAGCCCTACTCACCGACCTCGACGAACCCAACCGCTCCCGCACCGCCGAAGGCACCCGCTCCAAAGCCGCCGCCTTCGAATGGGTCACCCCCGTCCCCTGACCGCCGCACGAGCAGTGCGTACCTCGCAAAAGCCGTAGCCCCTGCGAGGTCACCAATGCCTATGCGGCACCCGCTACTTGCTCAGTGCGGTTGTGGCCGAGGTGAATTGGTAGTGCACGAAATCGCGGACGGGTTCGAAGCCGATGGTGCGGTAGATGTGGTTCGCGGTGGAGTTGGCGATGTCGGCGAAGAGGCAGACGTTCAGGTTGTTCCAGCGCAGGGTGCGCGATAGGTGGGCGGTGAGGATGCCGGCGTAGCCGTTGCCGCGGTGGGCCGGTGGTGTGTATACGGGTCCGATTCGGGACCAGCCGAAGACCGGGACCTGGTGTGCGGCAAGGGAGACGGGCTCGCCGTCGCGTTCCCACAGCCACCAGCGACCGGTCGCGATGCGATTGCGGATGGCGATGGCGGTCAGGGTCGGCGGCGGCATACCGGATTCGAGGCGCATGGCTTCGGCCCATTCGGCGCATAGGCCGACATCGGAATCGGTTGCGCGACGGGCTGATCCGGCGGCCTTCGGAAAGTTCAGATCCGCGAGCCGGTAGAGGCGCGTCGAGTACACCTCCCGATAGCCGACACCGTGCCATTTGCCCCAGCGCTCGGCAAATTCGGTCGCATCGTCGGTCGCGCCCTCGACCCCGCCCGCGTCCGCAGCGACCTCGGCCATCGCATCGGCGGCGGGCACAATACTTCCCGCGGGCAGCTCACCGAGATACACGCCGCGTCCGGCCGCGCGCATGGCAACGCCGATCACCGTCGCGTCGTCGTCGTGGACGGACAGGAACCGCGAGCAGTCGGCATCGACCTGCATGCCGGTCAGGTGGTTGGCGATCCCGGTGGTGATCACCGTGTGCCGCAACGGTTCACGTCGCAGAAACGGCTCGGTCAGTGACCGGAACCGTGCGGCATCGGCGGTGATCTCGATCCTCATACCGGATTACGCTAGAGCGTGAAAGCCCTGCGTGCTCGCAATTTTCCGCGCCGCCGCGGCACGGTTCAGCTGGTTCGATCCGCCCGTAGCTTCAGCAGCACCAGACCAGCCGTGCACGCCAGAATCAGTCCGGCGACAGTGATTTCGACGTGCAGTCCGGCGATGCCGAGCACGGCTCCGACGATGCCGCCGATGAAAATCAGCCAGGCCGTTATCCGCGACAAAATCGTGGACAGGGTGGGCACCGGCGGGTTCGACACGACTTGCTGCGAAGTTTCCGGGGCGGCCGATTCGTCGGCCGTGGCGGAGGCTCGCAACGGAGTTGTCGAGTAAGCTCCCATCATCAACTCCTCGATGACGCCGATCAGAGTGTTGCCGTCGCCCGATTTCCATCGCGCGTCTCTCATCTAGGTACTGGCGTCTCACGCGTAACTTTGATCACACACGCTACGGCCCGGGAACGTGGTTCGACCACGACACGTGCCCGCGACACGCCGAAGAGACCAATTCGATATCTGAGTCACCACTGTTTAATTCATGCCGGCACCGCACGTGTCCAGCGTGTGCTCGTCTGGCCGGGGCGACCGGCCTCGATTATTGTGAGCTCCACTCGAACGGACGAGGAGTGTTACCGATGGAGAGCAGCAGGGCCAAGATCGCCGGTCCGGTAATCGCCGCGGGCGCAGTCTCTCTCGGACTCGTTCTCATCGGCGCCTGCGGAATCGGCAAGCACGACACCTACGTCGCGCCCCCGCCGATCAAATCCGCCAATGACGACGCCGTCCCGGCAGTGCGCTACGGCACCACCAGCACCTCGGCGGCGCCGAAGGTGTTCATCCCGCCGTCGCCGAGCTGGCAGGTCGCGCGCCCTGGACCGCCGCGCAAGTCGGTCGATTTCACCGTTCCACCGTCGGCGCGGCCGGAATCCACGACCCGAGGGACAGAGACCTCCCCGTCGTACGCCGTGCCGCCGCCCGCTTTCACCACCGAGATCGAGCTGCCGCCGACCACCCAGTCGCATCCTGCCGTCGACCCGACCATCGAAGAGCCGCCGACGACGCGCCGCGTGCCGACGGCCAGCTCGCCGGGCCTCAGCGACGACGAATAGCAAAACGGCGGCGCGTACCTCGTACGCGCCGCCGTTCGGAACTACCGGACCCTACAGCTGCGGCAGGTCGTAGTCACCGACCTGCGCACTGAGCACCCGCAGATGCTCCAGCCCGCCGCCGAGCGTGCGCTCGATCGCGGTGAGCCGAGCGACGTAATGGCTCACCGGGTACTCCGCGGTGACGCCGATGCCGCCGTGCATCTGGATCGCCTCCTGGCCGATATGCCGAGCCGACCGGCCGACCTGCAGCCGCGCCCGCGACGCGACGACAGGGTCAGCGGCGCCATCGGCCAGCGACGCATTCGCGTAGAGGCTCATGCTGCGCGCCAGTTCCAGCGAGACGTACATATTCGCCGCCCGCTGGGTCAGCGTCTGGAACTTCGACAGCGTGACACCGAACTGCTTGCGCGTCTTCAGGTAATCCGTCGTCAGCCGCAGCGCTTCCTCCATCGCACCGATGGACTCCGCGCACAGCGCGGCCTGGGCGTGCCCGATCGTGATCTGCACCGCCTCGGCGGCGTCGATATTGTCACCGAGCAATTCGCCTGGGACCTTGTCGAATTCGATCTGCGCGCCGCGCTGACCGTCGAGCGTCCGGTACGCCGTGCGCTGCACTCCGGCCGCATCCACCAGGAACAGTCCGATGCCACCGGTCGGCAGCACCGCGCTGACCACCAGCTCATCGGCGCTGTCACCGTGCGGAACCGGGTTCTTCAGACCCGTCAGCACCCACGAATCGCCCTGCTGCACAGCGGTGGTCGCGAGTTCGGTGGACGGCCAGCGCACACCGGGCTCGGCATGCGCGAACGCCAGCAGTTTGGTGCCGCCGGTCACCTCGGGCAGAATCCGCTGCCGCTGTTCGGCACTGCCGACCCGCGCGACCAGACCGCCCGGCACCAGCACCGCATCCAGCAGCGGTTCGGGTGCGAGCCTGCGCCCGATCTCCTCGAGGACGACCATAGTCTCCACCGGACCGGCGCCGACGCCGCCGTCCTCCTCGGTGAAGCTCAGGCCGAGCACGCCGAGTTCGGCCAGCTGGTTCCAGACATCGCGGCTCCAGCCGAGTTCGGTGTCGGTGACCTTCAGACGGGTCTCGGGATCGTAGTTGCGGGCGAGCAGTTCGCGAACCGTGTCGCGCAGCATGACCTGTTCATCGGTGAGTTCGAAATCCATGGCGGCGCCTCACAATCCGAGGATCGTGGAGGCGATGATGGTGCGCTGCACCTCGCTGGAGCCTCCATAGATGGTGGTCTTGCGGTAGTTCAGATAGCCGGGGCCGCTGCGCTGTGCCCAACCGGGCGAGGCGATATCGGCGGCGTCGACCGGGAGTGCATCCTGGCCCGCGATATCGAGCAGCAGCTCGGTCGTGGCCTGCTGCAGCTCGGAACCGCGCAGCTTGAGCACCGACGAGGCCGGATTCGGCTTACCGTCCGAGGAGTTCGAGACCACGCGCAGCTGGGTCAGTTCCAGTGCGAGCAGTTCGTTCTCCAGTTCGGCGATGCGCGCGGCGAAGACCGGATCCTCGAGCAGGGTGCCCGAACCCGACTTGGTCTGGCGCGCGTAATCCTTCGCGACACCGAGCTTGACCTTGGTACGACCGACACCGGTGATGCCCGTGCGCTCGTTGCCGAGCAGGAATTTCGCGTAGCTCCAGCCCTGGTTCTCCTCGCCGACCAGCTGATCGGCGGGCACCCGCACATTCTCGAAGAAGACCTCGTTGACCTCGTAGCCACCGTCGATCAACTTGATCGGGCGGATGGTGACGCCGGGAGACTTCACATCGAACAGCAGGAAGGAGATGCCCGCCTGCTTCTTCGACGCGTTCGGATCGGTGCGGACCAGGCAGAAGATCCAGTCCGCGTACTGGCCGAGCGTGGTCCAGATCTTCTGGCCGTTGACGATGTAGGAGTCACCGTCGCGCACCGCGGTGGTGCGCAGCGAGGCCAGGTCGGATCCGGCGTCGGGCTCGGAGAAGCCCTGGCACCACCAGATATCCAGCGCGGCCGTCGGCGGCAGGAAGCGCTCCTTGATCTCCTGCGAGCCGAATTGCGCGATCACCGGGCCGACCATCTGGGCATTGAACGTCAGCGGCTCGGGCACCGATGCCAGCTGCATTTCGTCCTGCCAGATGTGGCGCTGAATCGGCGTCCAGTCCTTGCCGCCCCACGCGACCGGCCAGTTCGGCACGGCCAGACCGTGGTCGTTGAGGATTTTGTGCGAAGTGACGATGTCCTCGCGGGTCAGTTCGTGGCCGTATTTGACGCGGTCACGGATGTCTGCGGGGATCTCGGTCCGGTAGAAGTTCCGCAGCTCGTCGCGGAAGCCCACCTCTTCGGGCGTCAGACTTAGTTTCATACACATCTCCCGGTGTGTCTCGTACGTCCGCGTCAAACCTACCCCCCGGTAATCTCGCACTGTCGAGTGGGTCACAAGGGCAGATCGGCGATGTGTCGCGCGCCGGCCCTCAGCGGCCGGTGCGCTTGGTTGTGAGTCCCTGGGCGGCGTAAGCGACGAACTGGTACGTTGCTGCTCGTGGGGCGGAGCTATCCCGGTGTTCGGTATCGAGGAGAACGAGTGAACGGCAGATCCATCGCACGCGCCGCCGCGGCAGTGACCTCTCTCGGCATCGGTGCGGTCCTCGCCCTGACCGGTACGGCGGTCGCCGAGCCATCCACCGTCGATACCGGACTCGAACAGCTCACCACCGATGCCGGATCCGATCCGGCCGCGCGGGCGGGCGTCGGAGCGCTCAGCCAGTTCACGAAGCTGGTGGATATCGCCGAGCTGCGCAATGTCTCGGCCGCCTTCACCCCGTTCGCCTATGCCGCGCCGACCTTCGGCTGCGGCAGCACCGGCCCGGTCACCACGATCATCGCGGCGGCCTCCACCGACGGATCCAACCCCAATGGCGCCGCGGACCCCCTGCCCGGCACTCTGCGGTTCAGCGCGACGCCCGCGCATTCGGGCGCACCGCTGTCCTCCGGGCTCGTCGTGGCCTGGCTGAACGTCAATACCGGCGCGAGCGGCCTCACCACGCTCGACGACCGGACCGAATACAACATGCCGACGCTGTCGAAGACCGTGACCAGCGGTCCTGGCACGGTCATCGCCTCGATGTGGGGCATGATCGACTACCCGTTCGCGCACTGCGTGATGACGCCGACGGTCGGGACGTTCTACGTTCCGGATCTTCCGGTACTGCCGCCGGCGCCGGCGCCCGAGAGCGCCGCACCGGCACCGGCGGCACAGCCCGCCTCGACTCAGGACCCCGTGGCGCCGGCCGCCCCGAACCATGCGGACTCCGTATCGCGGGACGAAATCGCGCACCAGAACAACTGAGCGCTCAAGCCACCTTGCCGAAGAACGCCCGGATATCGGCGACGTGCATATCCGGCAGTTCCATCGGCACGAAGTGGTTTCCGGTATTGCCCTCGGGCCAGTGCGCAATGGTGTTGTCGCGCTCGGCGAGTCGCAGCATGAGTGCGGAACCGCCCGCGTAGACGCCCGTCGGTACCGCCTGCTGGCCGGTAGGCCAGACGAATCCACCGTCGCCGAGTCCGTTGTACATCGGCCAGGACGACGTCCCTGTCGTGTTGGTGAACCAGTACAGGCTGATATTGGTCAGCAGATGATCGCGGTCCATGACGTCCTCGGCCAGTTCGGCCAACGGAGTGAACTCGTGGAATTTCTGCATCAGCCAGGCGAGCAGGCCCACCGGCGAATCGGTCCAGGCGTGCGCGAAAGTCTGTGGCGCGGCACGCAATAGCACGTGGTGGTTCACGCCACCGGACATCCAGCCCTGCATCTGATCCCATTCCGCGCGTTCCTCCGGCGTCATGGTCGGCACGTCGGCCTCGGTCGGCATGCCGATACCGCCATCGATATGCACGCCGACCACGCGATCCGGTGCGATGAGAGCGATTTCGGGCGCCACGTAGGCCCCGAGATCACCACCCTGGGTGCCATAGCGCTGGTAGCCGAGCCGGTCCATCAGCTCGACCCACATCTGCGCCACTCGACGCACGGTCATCCCGGTCTCCTTCGGCCCCTCGGAGAATGCGAAACCGGGCACCGACGGGACCACCACATGGAACGCCTGCGCCGGATCGAGTCCGTGGGCGCGCGGATCGGTCAGCAGGCCAATGGTTTTGGTGAATTCGACGAACGAATTGGGCCAGCCGTGGGTCAGGATCAGTGGCAGCGCATCCGGCTCGGGCGAACGCACATGCAGGAAATGCACGTCCAGGCCGTCGATTTCGGTGACGAACTGCGGGAACTCGTTCAACGCCGCCTCCTGTGCCCGCCAGTCGAATCCGGTGCGCCAGTACTCGGCCAGCTCCCGCAGATAGTCGACCGGGACACCGCGCTCCCAGCCCTTGCCCGGCAGTTGCGCAGACCAGCGGGTGCGGGCCAGCCGGTCGATCAGATCGTCGATATCGGCCTGCGGAATGTCGATGCGGAAGGGGCGGATCTCGTTCATCGGGTGACTCCTAGCTCTTGGGGTACGGCAACCACGTTAGGAGCCAACTAGGACAAATCAGGTCCTAGTTATCTGGAATCCTGAAATCATGAACGACACCCCCGCCCGCTTGCTGCGCCTGCTCTCCCTGTTGCAGACACCACGGGAATGGCCGGGCAGCGAACTCGCCGATCGACTCGGCGTCACCGACCGCACCGTGCGCCGCGATATCGACCGGCTACGCGAACTCGGCTATCCGGTCGAGGCGACTATGGGCGCGACGGGCGGCTACCGGCTCGTCGCCGGTACCGCGATGCCGCCCCTCCTGGTCGATGACGAAGAGGCAGTAGCCATCGCGGTGGGACTGCGCGCGGCCGCCGGATCGGCGATCGTCGGTATCGAGGAGGCCTCGGTCCGCGCGCTCGCCAAGCTGGAACAGGTGTTGCCCGCCAGATTGCGCCGCAGGGTGCGGGTGCTCGGCACCGCCCTGGTGCCGCACACCGACGACGCCCCGGCGGTCGATCCCGAGGTGCTGACCGCGCTGGCCGCGGCGGTAACCAACAGGGAGCGGGTACGTTTCGCGTATCGGGGCGAATCCGGTGCCGAAACCCGTCGCCATATCGAACCGGTCGGGCTGGTGCCGTCACGGCGCCGCTGGTACCTCGTCGGCCACGATGTGGACCGCGACGACTGGCGCGTCTTCCGAGTCGATCGCATCGACCGACCGCAACCCACCGGCGCTCGCTACCGCCCGCGACCGCTACCCGCGGCGGATCCGGCCGCCTATGTGGCGGGTCGCCGAACCGATTGGGGCACACCGTCCTTCCGCGTCCGCGTGACGATCCAGGCCCCGATCGGCCGGGTCGCGGGACGTCTCGGCGACTCCCCCGGCGATATCGCGCCCATCGACGACGACTCCTGCCGACTGGAGGCCAGCCGCGACGACGACCCGACCTGGTTGGCATACCGCCTGATCGAACTCGGCGCGGACTTCCGAGTCCACGAGCCGGCCGCCCTGGTGGAGCGGTTGCGCACGATCGCATCCCGCATAACCGACGCCGTCACTTGATGGCCGACGAAGCGATGTGCACGATAGGAGTCCGATTTCCGAACCGGAGGCTGAACCGTGCTCGACGCCGACGACGTGCGCCGCATCGCGTTGTCCTTTCCCAAGACCGTGGAGAAGGAACGCTGGAACCATCCCACCTTCGATGTGGCGGGCAAAATGTTCGTCACCATCCCCGACGATCAGACCTCGGTCGCCATCCGCTGCCCCAGACACGATCGCGCGGAACTCATCGCCGCCGAACCGGACAAGTTCTGGGTTCCGCCGCACGAGGCGTCCTCGTCCTGGGTCCGGGCCCGGCTCTGCGCCGTGGAAGATATCGACGAACTCTACGACATCCTGCTGGATTCCTGGCGTCAGGCCGCGCCCGCCGATCTCATCGAAGACTGACCGATTCGCTCAGCGCGACAGCCGAATCCGCAGGATCGCGCCGCTCTCGGTGCCGGCGATGAGTTCGTCCGAGCGGCCGGGCACGGCGACCACCGATGTCATCGGTTCGCCGGTCAGCACCGCGCACGCGGTATTCGTGCTCGGATCGACCCGAACCAGCTGGCCGGTCAAGGTGGTCACGTAGAGCACACCCGGGTCATCGATGACGAAGTCGTCTGCGAAATCCGGAATTCCGGGTGACACCGTCAAGTCGGCGATCACGGCGACTCGGTCCGGGTCCTCGATCGGGAAGCGCACGATCCGACCGAGCGGATTGCCGTTCATGCTGAGGTAGATCGAACCATCCCGCACCACAATCCCATTGGCGCCGGTGTACTTCGCCCGCACGGTCCAGTCCGCATCGACGCCGCCGTCCGGACGGATCCGGAGCACGCCGAGACTGGAGGCGACGTACAGATTGCCCTGCGTATCGAAGGAGGCACCGTTGGGCATGGTGAGTCCGGAGGCGAATACCGAGGGCCGGGGATCGTTGGGATCGAAGCGCACCACCCCACCTGGACGCACCACACTCGTCGGTGAATTGCCGAAGACGACGTAGAGCAGTCCGTCCGGTCCGAGCCGAATCGCGCCCGGGAATTCGACCGGCACCGTCGCGGTCAACCGGCCCGCGCTGTCGTAGCGCTGCACCTCATTGCGGTACAGCCGCGATACCCACAGATTGCCCTGCGCGTCGTACCCCACATTCTCCGACCAGTCGAGCACCGGCAGACCGGCGGGCACGGCCGTCGCCGCTTGGGCCCGCGCGCATGCGGCGACCGCACCCAGCTGGGGCTCGGCCATGGCGGCCGAGGCATCCACACCGGCACAACTCAGCGCAAATGCGATGACCCACACTCGCACGTTCGGACGATAGGGCTTCCTCAAAGCGAACCTCGACTCTCTATGTCCGACCCTCGGCCGGGAGTCTAGCCACTTTGTCAGTTATGAACTCACCAGTAGTTATGTCAGGAACTCGACTGCATCTCAACGAGTTGCCAGTATTTACGGATGCCATTCTTCGACGGTGCGCGAGGCCGGATGCATTACCGGCGGTGGCCGGTCGACAACCCGGTCGCAGCTGCAGTGCTCTTGCCTGGAATGGGCCAGCACAGCGGCCATTACCACCGCTTCGCCCGCACCCCGAAATCCGCCGGGATCGAGGTGTGGGCGTTGGACACCGCGGGGCACGGGTTGAGCGAGGGTGATCCGAATAATCCCGGCACGCTGGTGGAACTGGTGGCCGATGCGATGCAGCTGATCGAGCTGGTCCGCGCGGAACTACCGGGTACGCCGCTGATCCTGATGGGCCACTCACTCGGGGCCGTCACCGCCCTTGGCATCCTCGGTGCGGCGGTGCCGGATCAGACCAGTGCCGTCGACGACTTGCACGGTCTGGAGGCCAAGTACCCGCTGCACCCGAGCCTGCCGCCGAGCGAACTGATCGGATTGGTGCTGTCGGGAGTGCCGAAGCGAGCCCTCGGTGGCGGCGCACCCGGTGCACCCGGCACGCCGTTGCCGAGCACCCTGCCCATCCTCGCGGTGCACGGCATCGAGGACCGACGGGCGCCGATCGATGCGATGAGGGTCTGGACTCGCCGCCACGATTGGGTAAGTTTGCGTGAGTACGCCGACGCCGGGCACGACCTGTTGCACGAGCCGGTGCACGCGCGGGTCGCTGCCGACATCGCGGACTGGATGCAGGGTGTCGTCGTGGGGTTGGCGCACCGGTGAGTTGATCACGGCTGCGCGGGCAGCACGACGAGGAAGGGGGCGGCGAGATGTCGGACGTGACAACTCTGAATCAAGCGATCGACGATGGCCAGCTCTGGATAGATGGGGTACTGGTCGCCGAGGGTGCACATGAACAGTGCGCCAAGCGCTATGCACAACTCGCCGATGAGGTCGATGCCCAGATCGCCGTATTGGGCGGGGCCACTTCACTTCCCGGCTTCGGCGGCTTCGATTCCGGTGCGGCGCTGCGGCGCGGCTTCGAGGACAAGGCCGACGGCGCGATCATCCGATTGCGCGCATACGCCGACGCCGCGCGGGCGCTCGCGCAGACCTTCCGCGCGGCCGGAGCGGCGTACACCCGGGCCGATACGGATCTGGCAGCCGCGGTCGGTCGAGTCGAGGTGGCGGGAGCCGCGCATGCGTAAGATGCCGCACTCCGGTGAGAAGACGCCCATTCGGTATGCCGACCCCAGTTATACGGACCCCAACTACGCGCAGACCGTCGAAATCTTCGACAACCTGTCGCATCGGGAAATTCACGACGGGGTCCAGCTGATGAATCCGGTTGTCCTCGCGGCCGGACAGCAAGCGTGGCAAGGCAGTTCGACCGGACTCGCCACCGCGGTCGAGCAGGCGCACAGTGAGATTCGGGCCGCGATGGCCGATGGCTGGCGCGGTGCCGCGGCGGATGCTGCCGCCGATGCGGTACGCGAATTCGAGCGGCAGGGACAGCAGCTCGCCGATGTCATGGCCGCGGTCGGTCAGCGGCTCGGCCAAGCGGGCGATGCCGCCGAGGCACTGCGCGCGGCCGTTGTCGAACCATCCAGCCAGACAACGGATCTAGCTGGCGCACTGTTGGATCCGGCCAAGGCGACCGAGAACACCGCCACCCAGAAAACCGCCGATGGCACCCGTCAGGATGTGGTGCAGGCGATGGACAGCATCTACACGAATGTGTTCATCTCGACCGGTTCCGGTGTGCCCGCCTTCCCGGATGCGGTCTCCGCCGACATGCCGCAGTCTTCCGAAACAACATCGGCCGCGCAGGTCGCCACAACGCCCGTCTTCCACACCGGTACGCAAACCCTCACCACCCCAACGGTTTCGACGGCCGCGCCGGTGCCGACCACATCGCACACCACCGTCGAGCCGGCCGCGACGACTCAACCGGCTGACGCGCCGACCACCGTCACTCCGGTGAGCACCGCCGCCGACACCGCACCTGCCGCCGCCAAACCCGTTGTGCCGATAGCGGATTCCCCCGCATCGACCACACCCGCCGCAGCCGCCACACCGACGACCACACCGGATCGCCCGGTGCGACCGGGTACCACCGCACCGGTGACCACCGCCGCGTCCACCTCGGTGGTCGCCCCGACCGTTCCCGGCACCTCGCACACCGACGACGAACGCAAACGCGATGAGCGCAAACGCGATGCGAGTGGCGATGCCATCAACGGCGTCGGCGCGGGCGCGGTCGGCGGACTCATGGGCGGCGCCATGGTCGCGGGTGACAGCCCGCGCTCCGGCACGAGCGCCAGCGCGGCCGCAGCCCGCGCCCAGGCCCGCGAAGAGGACGAGTACGACGACTACCACTTCTTCGACGACGATCTGACCTTCCTGGAACCGGCCGATGACGGCGGTGAGCTGATCGGCGATATGGATCCGACGACGCCCCCGGTCGTCGGCGAATGGACCGAACTGGAGTGAACTGGACGCTGACCCCGGACCAGTTCGCCATGGCCTGGGCCCGCACCGATGGCGACCGCATCCCCTACCCGCTCGCTGTCCGCCTCTCGGCTCGCGATACCGCCGAGCGCGCCGCGCAACTCCCCGCCCTGAACCGTTGGTGCGACGAGACTCTCGACGCCGATCTGGAGGGGGCCCTGCGGGTGCTCGCACGCCCAACCGTGCGCATCGAGGTCTTCGGTGAGCGTGGTACGGCAGCGCCGTCGGCGGTCGATGGCGGGCCGGACGGAACGGTCCAGGCGACGGGTTTGGTCGAACAGACCGGTCCGGTAGTCGCCCAGCCCGGCATCGCGGCCGAGTCGCGTCCGGTGCGCGTACTCGGTGCGATCGCCGGGGATATCGCGGTGGTCGCAGCGCAACGTGCGGGTGCGACCACCGATCGCGGCGGCGATATCCGGCTGTTCGTCGATCGCGTGAAGAACCTTTCCGCACGGATTACTTCGGTGCTCCCGGAGAATTCGCCCGGCGCCACACCGCAACTGACCGCACCGCTGGCCCGAGTCACCGAGGACAGCCGGGATCTGGTGACCGTGCCGGTGGCCGGACCCACCACGCCGACCCGGATTCGCAAGCTGCTCAGGCAATCTCGCGACGGCATCGGCCAGATCGTGGTGTCGGTGCGCCGAGCCGACGGCGAGCTGCATCCGTTCGGCGTGCTGTGCTGGATCGACGTGATCGGCGACGGCAGATACTCGGTGCGCACCGGGGTCGATGTCGATATCGTGCCGGTCACCGCGCAGCGGTTCACCGCACAACTGCGGCCGATGGTCACCGCGGCCGAACGCACCCTCGCCTTGGCCGAACGCTGGTGAGATCGCGCTGGGTTTACCGTGAACCGGTGCCACTCTACGAATTCGAAGGCAAACGGCCCACGGTTGATCCGACCGCGTTCGTCGCGCCGACCGCGACCCTGATCGGCGATGTGCGCGTCGAGGCGGGTGCGTCCATCTGGTACGGCGCGGTGCTGCGCGCGGACCTGGCGCCGATCACCATTCGGGAACGTGCCAATGTCCAGGACAATGCGGTCCTGCATGTGCCGCCGGATGTGCCGATGGACATCGGCCCCGGCGCGACCATCGCCCACAGCGTGGTCTTCCACGGTGCGTCGGTCGGCGCGGAGGCCATTGTCGGCAATGGCAGCACGGTCCTCGACCTGGCCGAAATCGGCGCGGGCACAATGATCGCCGCGCACTCCCTCGTCCCGCCGCACGCCAAGATCCCCGCGGGCGTGCTCGCCGCCGGTTCCCCCGCCGAGGTCAAGAAGTCCATCGAAGGCACCCCGGCCGAAGGCTGGGTCAAACTCAATCCGGGCTTCTACACCGAACTCGGCCGACGCCACCGCGAGGCCATCACCGAAGTCCAGCCCTGACCGCGCGACACTTCGCGGCACCGAACATCTCGACGAATCGGCGGGGCGCTCTCATGCAAGGAGCGTGGTGACCTCGTCGTCGTCCAGTTGATGGAAGTCGCGGTACGCCATCCCCACACCGCCGAGCGAGCGCGGCACCCATGGGCAGACCACCTCATCCGCCTCGGCGGCCACCCGGTGCAACGCCTCGGTGGACGACACCGGCACCGCGACCACGATCCGCGTCGGCTGGTGCAGCTGGGCGACCCGGCAGGCGACGGCCACCGTCGCCCCGGTCGCCATGCCGTCGTCCACGATCACCGTCGTGCGGCCGGAGATCGGGATCGGCTTGGCGTCACCGCGCCACATCTCGCGTCGACGCTCGAGTTCGGCGCGTTCCACATCCTCGATCTCGGCGAGCTGCCGCGTCGTTATCCCGGTGTGCGACAACACATCCTGATTGAGCACCCGGATTCCTTCCTCACCGATCGCGCCCATCGCCAGCTCCGGCTGCCACGGCACACCGAGCTTGCGGACCAGCATGATGTCGAGATCGCCCCCGATGACCTCGCACACCGCGGCCGCCACCGGAACCCCGCCACGAGGCAGTCCGAGCACCAGCGGTTGCATCGCACGCAGGTGGCCGAGTTCCAAACCCAGCGCGCGACCGGCCGCTGTCCGATCGGAGTAGATCATCCATCTGAACGGTACCGCATTGTGTCCCGGGTCACCGCAACTTAGACTACGCAGGTTCTATTCTCGCCGCCGGGCAGGCGGAGAGGCTAAACGCTTGTGGAGCTGATGTAAGACTCGGATCCGTCCTAGCGATCGGCTGTGAAGCAAGAACCCGCCGAGGGCAGTACGAGCTGCCGGTAGGAGTGTCCGGCTGGCCAGCCGGGCATGGATGTCAATCCCGTACGCGCTCGGTGATCGCGAACCGACGCAAGATCAAACTCGGATTAGATGTGCGCACCGCGTCCAAGCGATCGAGGTCGATGGTCGCGGTGAGCACACCGGGTTCGTCGCCGAGTTCGGCGAGGACGACACCGGTCGGATCGATGATCATCGATGCGCCCGCACCGCGCGGTGCGCATTGATCGGCGGCGGCCACATAGACGGTGTTCTCGATGGCACGCGCGCGCAGCAGCGTCGTCCACTGATCCACCTTCGCCGGACCGGGAATCCACTGCGCGGGCAGTACCAGCACCTGGGCTCCGGCGGCCGCGACGCGACGGCAGCCTTCCGGAAAGCGAAGATCGAAACAGGTCTGCATGCCGAATGTCACAGCACCGACCGTGAAGGTCGCCGGGGCCTCGATCGCACCCGGCTCGACGACATCGGATTCGAGATATCCGAACGCGTCGTAGAGATGCACCTTGCGGTATTTCGTCACCAGGGTCGCGTCGGGTCCGAGGACGACGAGGGTATTGCGGATCCGCCCGGCCGCCGCCACCTGCTCGACCGTTCCGGCGACCAGATACACCCCGAATTCGCGCGCGATTTCACCGAGACCGGTGACGAACGGCCCGGTCAGCGGTTCGGCGACGGCCACGACCCGTTCGTCGAGCCGGCTCACGGCAAACATCGAGTATTCGGGCGCGACCACCACCTTCGCACCCCGTTCCGAGGCCGCGCGAACATGCCCGCGCAGGGTTTCGAGATTGCCGGACGGATCGGTTCCCGGCGCGAATTGGACCACCGCCACAGCCACCGCCGACGACTCCGGATCGTGATGCACGGACACGTTTTCGGGTTGCATACGTCTCACCGTATTGGCCCGGTGGCCGGGACGACCACCGCGAGGCAGTAAACTGCTGGTCAATGAGTACCAATCAGGTCGACAGCGTTCCTGGCGACAACGACAGGGACAACGACGGCCCGACCTTCGCCGATCTCGGCATCGATGACCGCGTCCTCGCGGCCATCGCCGATGTGGGCTATGAGTCGCCGTCTCCCATCCAGGCGGCAACCATTCCACCGCTGCTCGAAGGCGCCGACGTGGTCGGGCTGGCCCAAACCGGCACCGGCAAAACCGCGGCATTCGCCATCCCGATCCTCATGGGTATCGAGGCGACCGGCAAACTTCCGCGCGCCCTCGTGCTGGCCCCGACGCGCGAACTCGCGATCCAGGTCGCGGAGGCATTCGGCCGCTACGCCACCCACATCCCCGGGCTGCATGTGCTGCCGATCTACGGCGGTCAGGCCTACGGCGTCCAGCTCGCCGGCCTGCGTCGCGGCGCGCACGTCGTGGTCGGCACGCCGGGCCGGGTGATCGATCATCTGGAGAAGGGCACGCTGGACCTGTCGCAGCTGCAGTATCTGGTGCTCGACGAGGCCGACGAGATGCTGAAGATGGGGTTCCAGGAGGATGTCGAACGCATCCTCGCCGACACCCCGCGCGAGAAGCAGGTCGCGCTGTTCTCCGCGACCATGCCCTCGGCGATCCGCAGCATCTCCAAGAAGTATCTGCGCGAACCGGTCGAGATCACCGTCAAGTCGAAGACCTCGACCAATACCAACATCACCCAGCGCTGGGTGCAGGTCTCCCATCAGCGCAAGCTCGACGCACTCACCCGGATCCTCGAGGTCGAGTCGTTCGAGGCGATGATCCTGTTCGTGCGCACCAAGCAGGCCACCGAAGAACTGGCCGAAAAGCTGCGCTCGCGCGGCTTCTCCGCCGCGGCGATCAACGGCGATATCGCGCAGAACCAGCGTGAGCGCACCATCGGCCAGCTGAAGTCCGGTGCACTCGACATCCTGGTCGCCACCGATGTCGCCGCGCGCGGTCTCGACGTGGACCGGATCTCGCATGTGGTCAACTACGACATTCCGCACGACACCGAGTCCTATGTGCACCGCATCGGCCGCACCGGCCGGGCCGGGCGCAGCGGTCAGGCACTGCTGTTCGTCGCGCCGCGGGAACGTCATCTGCTCAAGTCGATCGAGCGCGCCACCCGGCATCCGCTGACCGAAATGCAGCTGCCCAGCGTCGATGATGTCAACACCCAGCGCGTCGCCAAGTTCGGCGATTCGATCACCGAGAACCTCAGCTCGACGAACCTGGCGCTGTTCCGCAAGCTCGTCGAGGACTACGAGCGCGAGCACAACATTCCGCTGGTGGACATCGCGGCGGCGTTGGCGGTCAGCGGCTACGACGGCGACAACTTCTTCATGGAGCCCGAGCCGGAGCCGGTCGAACGGCCGCAGCGCGAACGCATGCCGCGCGGGGATCGGCCCGCCCGCCGGTTCGAGGGTGAGGATCGCGGTCCTTCGCATCACCGCGGGACCGGAGCCGAATTGGCGACCTACCGGATCAGTGTAGGCAAGCGGCACCGGGTGGTACCCGGCGCGATCGTCGGCGCGATCGCCAATGAGGGCGGACTGCGCCGCAGCGATTTCGGCCATATCAGCATCCGTCCGGACCACAGCCTGGTCGAACTGCCCGCCGACCTATCCTCGGAGACGCTGGAAGCATTGCGGCGCACCAGGATCAGCGGCCAGCTCATCCAGCTGCAACTCGATTCCGGCCCGCCGAACGGACGTCCGTTCCGCGCCGGACCACGTCGGGATCGCGACGGCGGCAAGCGACCCGAACGGCGTAAGCCACGCTCCTGAACCGGGGAGGGGTAAGCCGCCGGTGGGAGCGACGGGCCCGGAGGCGTAGCCGTAGCGACTGCTTGCAGGTCGCTCGAAACGATCGGCTTGCGTAACCACGCAGGGCCCCGCGGACACCGAATTCAACGCAGTCAACGCGGCTAGCTACAGTGTTGCCGTCCGTGTCCGGCGAAGACACAGGAGGCCGCGTTTGATCGTGTTCGGTGATCGTGTCGTCTGTTCCGCCGTCGACCTGGTACGCGCGGCGCAATGTGAATTCGAGTTGCTGCGTGCCCTCGATACCGAACTGGGCACCATCGCGGGCACGGCGGACGTGGCGCCGGATCATACGCAGCGCAGCGCATTCGACGATGCGCGCGCACGCAGGCTCGCGGACTTCCGTGATCGGTTCGGCAGTCGGATGGTGGAGATCCATTGCGCCGCGCACGATCCGGTGGCCGAGCCCGAACGCTATATCGCCGCGCTGCGGGCCGCCAATGCCGAGACGGTCGCGGCACTGCGGGCCGGTGCGCACGTAATCCACGGCGCCACCTTCTTCGACGGAAAATTCGTCTGCACCAGCGATTTTCTGATTCGGGCCGGTCATCGGGTGCGCTATACCGTGCACGGCACCGCGGCGGGACCACCGGATCGGATCGCCGCGGCACTCGAACTCGCCGCCTGCGCCGACGCTTTGGATCGCAGCGGCGCGCTCACCGCTCCCCTGGTCCGGTTGTACCTGGACGAGAGCAGCCAGACCCTCGCGCTCACCGATCTGCTGCCGGTGTATCTGGCCCGGCGCGGTCGGGTGGAACGGATCCTGGAAGACAAACTGAGCGAGTTGCTGCCGGTGCAGTGGGGCGATCCGCGCTATCTCGCCTGCGGCCACTGCCCGACCTGTACAAGCGCGATCTCGGCGGCACGCGACCTGCTGCTGGTCGCCGGTATGCCGCGCACCGCGCGGGCCAGATTGCGCGAGGCCGGGGTGAGCACCATCGACCGGCTGGCGAGCAGCACCGCGACCGTGCCCGGCCTCCCGCCGCGCACCTTCAACGCATTGCATCGCCAGGCCGAAATCCAGCTGGCCCGAGAAGATTCCGGCCGGCCGACCCACACGCTGGTCGACGCGATCGCGCTGGGTGCGTTGCCGCCGGCGTCGCCGGAAGATCTCGCATTGACCATCGAGGAGGACTCATCGGGTCGGCTGCTCGGTATCGAGGTGGGCGGCAACGGCACGGTCCATCTGGCCTTCCGTGCCCCGTTCGGCGCGGCGCGCGCACCGTACCGGGCGATGACCGATATCGCCGACGAGGAGGCCGGGCGGCGGCGCGCTTTGGCCGAGGTGCTCGACTTCGTCGCGCAAAGGTTGCGGATGTATCCGGATATGCGTGTGTACCACTACACCTCCGGCGTGCGCTCGGCGCTGCTGCGGTGGACCGGTCGGTACGGGGTCGGTGAGGAGATCGTCGAGGATCTGCTGCACGCGGGTGTGCTCGTCGATCTGTATCCGATCGTGCGCAATGCCCTGTTGATCGGGGAACGCTCCTATCGGCTGAGTCGACTGCGGCGGCTACTGCCGAATGCCGCAGGCCAGGAACGCGATTGCGTCACCGTGCTGCGGCTACGCGACTGGCTGCTGGATCGGGTCGCCGAACGGCGCGTGGACTCGGATGCGGTGCTCCTGGATCAGGCGAGTTCGTGGTGCCTGGTGCCGAGTCCGGCGGAGCCCGATCCGCTGCCGCCGTCGCGGCCGTCGTCGATCGAGGCCGCACTCGCGGAATTCGCGGCGGCACAGGGCGAGCCACGCCATCCTGCGGCATTGATGGCGGCGGCGCTCGGCTATCACCGGCGCGAACGGCAGCCGCTGTGGTGGGCGCATGCCGACCGGCTCAGTCATCCGGTCGACGAATGGGCCGACGCGCCAGGGGTATTGGTGGCCGATTGGGGCACGGTCGACACCAAATGGCATCGCAGCCCACACCAGCCGACCATGCGCAGATACCTCACGCTGACCGGACGGATCGGCATCGGCTGGGGCGGCCGCGATACCGCGGGCGGGGCCGCGACCGGCTCGGTGCTGACGCCGGGCGCCACCGTTTACACCTTCTACGATCAGCCGGTCGCCGCCGGGATGATCACCGCCGTCGGCCGACGCGCGACCGCCACCGCGACCGTGCTCGGCTGCTCGGTGGACGCGAACTTCGACGACACCGTGCGGCTGGAGGAACTGCTGCCGCACGGCTGCGAACCCTATGACGAGCTGCCGACCGCGATCGCCCCCGGCCTGCCCGCCTGGGACGAGAATATCGAGACCGCGGTCGAATACGCCGCACAGCAACTGCTGATGGCGCTACCGGAGATCCCGGCGGGCGCGGTCTTCGACATCCTCGCCCGCCGACCCCCGCGCCTGCGGCATGCCGAACGGCTACCGGATGTGCACGGTGACCATGCGGCGGCCGTCACGGCCGCGCTGCGCGACCTCGACGATTCCTACCTCGCCGTGCAGGGACCGTCGGGCACCGGCAAGACCTCCACCGTCGCCAGGGCGATCGAACGTCTGGTCACGCGGCACAAGTGGCGCATCGGCATTGTCGCGCAGACGCATTCGACGGTGGAGAGCCTGCTCGACATGATCGTCGCGATGGGCGTGCTACCGGAACTGCTGGCCAAGAAGGATGTCGAGGCGGTGGCGCCGGAGTGGTCGGTGATCGACGGCACGCGTTATCCGCGGTTCCTGGACAATGCGGTCAACGGCTGCGTAGTCGGCGGTGTACCGGCCGATTTCGCCGATGACGAGGTGGTGCCCGGCGACAGTCTCGACCTGCTGGTGATCGCCGACGCGGGCCGCTTCCCACTCGCCGATACCGTCGCCGTCGCGGTGAGTGCGCGCAAGCTGCTGCTGGTCGGCGATCCGGCGCCCTCGGCGGCGCGCAGCGCGCATCCGGAACCGGTCGACGAATCCGTGCTCGGATGGCTCACCGAGGGCCGCGACACCCTGCCCGCCGACCGCGGCTACTTCCTGGACCGCACTTGGCGGATGCACCCGCGTGTCTGCGATCCGATCTCCCGGCTGTACTACGACAACCGGCTGCGCTCCAACGAAACCGTCACGCTCGCGCGGCAGTTGGAGGGCATCGAACCCGGCGTGGAGACGGTGCTGGTGGCACACAGCGGCGATTCGACCGAATCGATGGCCGAGGCCCGCGAGGTGGTCCGCCGGGTGCGTGCCCTGCTCGGGGTCTCGTGGATGACCGGTGCGATGACACGACGGCTGCATCCGCACGACATCCTCGTGGTCGCGCCCTACAGCGCCCAGGTCGGACTGATCCGAACGCTGCTGGCCCGGGCCAAGTTCGAGGATGTGCTGGTCGGCACGGCCGAGCGATTCCGCGGTCGGGAGGCGGCGGTGGTGCTCATGTCGATGACCACCTCCAGCCCCGCCGACGCGCCCTACGGTATGCGATTCCTGCTGTCGCGCAGTCTGGTTCAGGCGACGCTGTGTCGGGCCATGTGGAAGGCCGTCATCATTCGGTCACCATTGCTCACCGAATATCTGCCGAGTACGCCGGACGATCTATCGGATCTGGCGACATTCCTGCGACTCAGCTGAATATTTCTTTCAGCATTTGCTCGGTTTGTGACCGAAATATTCAGTCCGAACCGGTTGGTTCTTTTAGTGGAATTCGATCTTGAAATTGCGGTCACGCGCAATTCGCAATTAGCAGCCGGCTCAGCCGAAGCAGTTGCCTTCACCGCGATAAGTGGGCACCGTTGTCCGCGTGCCCGCCGCATCGACCAAGTGGACGTGGTCGAACCGCTCGCACAACTCCCCGGCCTTGGCATGCCGGAACCACACTCGATCGCCGATCCGCAGTTCGGCGGCTCCCGAGAGCGGCGTCTGCACTTCGCCCGCGCCCTCGGTGCCGAGCAGCTTCAAGCCGGTGGCCACGTCGGCTTCGGCACCCGCGCCGCCCCGGCCGGTCCGGAGGCGATGTACCCGCCCGCGAAAACCGTTGCGATGGACGGGGTCGGCTTGCGCAACACCGATGTGGCGAAGAACAGCGCGGGGCGCGGGGTGAAGGCGCGGTAGTGATCGAACAGCGTCGGCACGTACAGCCCGGAGCCCGCGGTCACCTCGGTGACATCCGGATCGGTGACGCTGACCTCGACAGATCCGGAGCCACCGCTGTTGACGATCTCCAGCTTGCCGACCACCGAGCGCACCGCGTCCAGAACCTGTCTGCGCCGCTTGCCGATTTCGGCGGCCGAGGCCCGCTTCACCAGGCGCACCGCGATATTGGAGTCGGGCAGTCCGGCGATCTGCGCCTCATAGGTCATCACGCCGACTACGTCGAATCCACGGTTCACGGCCTCGCGCGCGAGCGCGGCGGCCTGTTCGGGAGTACGTACCGGCGAGCGCCGAACCCCCAGGTGCAGCGGTCCGATTCGTAGTGAGGCGTCCACATCGAGGCAGATCCGGGGCCGCACCAGATCGGTGCCGACCGCGGCGCGGATCAGTTCCAGCTGTGCGACATCATCGACCATCAACGTAATGTATTGGCGCAGCGTGTCATCGGTGCCGAGTTCGGCGAGCGCCGCGCGGTCGACGGTCGGATAGCCGAGCAGCACATCGCGCGCGCCGAGGCGGACCAGCCAGATGGCCTCCGCCAATGAGTAGGACATGATGCCCGCGAAGCCGCCGGACGCGGTGAGCTCGGCGCCGAGCACCTCTTCGAGCACCGCGCGGCAGCGCACCGATTTACTCGCGACTCGGATGGGCACCCCACCCGCGCGACGGACCAGGTCAGCGGCGTTGGCGCGCAGCGCGGTCAGGTCGAGGGCGGCCAGCGGCGGGTCCAGCTCGGCCGTGGCCGCATGCAGTGCGACAATCGGCGACGTGTCGGTCACCGGACCCACTCAACCACCAAACTGGTCAAACGTCCAGTATTGCGGGAATCAGACTTCGGCGGCCCGCGCGGCCAGACTGCTGACCAGGTCGTCCAGCACGACCAGCATCGTTTCGTCATTGCAATCCGCGAGCCAGCGCAGCACCGTGCCCTGCAGCATCGAGACCACGTAGGCCGCGATGGCATCCGTCGGCTCCAACCACTGCGCGCCCGAACGGTCGGCGCAGAGATCCAGGAAGCTCGCGACCTCGGAGTCCATCTCTTGGAACAGAGCCGCGGCCTGCGGGTCGGCGACACAGTCGGGCTGCGCCTCCCACCGTTCGGCCAACTGATGCGCGGTCGCCTCGTACCTGCGAGCCTGCTTGGCCGGAGCCGCCTTGACCAACGGCCAGTACGCGCTCACACCGGCATGCAGCAGCACCCGAAGCGCTCGCACTCCGGTGAAATCGAGCGAGGCGGCCGCCTTTTCGACGGCCTCGCAGATGGTCGGCCGCAGCCTGACCGCCGCTATTTCTCCACGTACGCTCAACGACGACTCCCTCGAGGAAAGAACTCGCGCACCCTCGTCGGCGCGACTCGCTGAACACGACAGGCGGCTCTCACGAATCCCCCGTCAGGGAATTTCCTGGATGCCCAGTCCAACATTCATCAATGGTAGAGGGTTTCCAGGGTTTAAGAACGGGTTCGTTGGGTATTTCCAGACTGGAAGAATGTTTTGTTACCCAAACGGAATCCGGTCGCGATCGAGCGGAGTTCACCGGAATCGCCTCCCACGGCGTCACTCTCGCGTCTGCCCCACGCAAGATAGACCATCGACCAGACTACGGTACGTAACGGTACCGCTCCGGCATCCTGTGGCGGATCCCACACCAATACCTCGCAAACTGGACGGCCGACGGTTCCACGATCGACACCGTGCCGACACCGCGAGGTAGCTAGCCTGGACCGGTGACTCTCTCGCCATCGGCCGACCAGTTCTATCTGACCGGCACGTTCAACTTCCGCGACGTCGGCGGTTTGCGCACCCTCGACGGTCCGCGGATCCGCCCCGGCGTGCTGTTGCGCTCCGCCCAGCTGAGCGGCCTCGACCTGCCCGGACACGCGATCCTGCGCGAACTCGGCGTCACCGATGTCTTCGACCTGCGCGGGCCGCGCGAGATCGAGCACATCGGCCACGACAATCTGCCCGAGGGTGTGCGACTGAATGTCACACCGTTCGACTCCCGGATGGCCGAGGCGCCGCCGCACGATGCGCAGACCGACGCCGCCTTCCCACACATGCTCGAGGTCTACCGCGACTTCCCGTCCCGGCCCGAGGCCAATGCCGCGATCATCGCCATCGCCGAGACGATCGCCAACGGCGACGGCGCGGTGCTGGTGCATTGCGCTGCGGGTAAGGACCGCACCGGGTGGGCGATCGCGACCCTGCTGCGCGCGGTCGCGGTCGGCGAGGCCGATGTGCTCGCCGACTTCATGGCCAGCAATGACGCCGTCCCCGCGCTGCGCGCCATGATGGCGCCCAAACTCACTGCGGGAGCCGAACTTTCCATCGATATCCTCGGCGTGCGCGAGGACTATCTGCGCATCGCGACGGATACGGTGCACGAAAGCCACGGTGATTTCGAGACCTACCTGACCGCCATCGGATTCACCGCCGACCTGCGCGCGCGATTGCGCGAGCGCATGCTCGAGTGAGTCACCCCGCCTGCGCCCGCTCGCGTCGGACCAGACCGTCGGCGTCGATGCTGACCTGATCGCCGGTGTGGAACCAACTTCCGGTGAAACGGTCCGCGGTGGTCTCGGGATCGTTCCAGTAGCGGTGGGTGACATTCGGTCCGCGACACAGCAATTCGCCGTGTCCGGTCTGCGCCTGCGGCCCCCAGAGCGCCAATTCGGTACCGCCGAAGGGGAATCCGAGCACCGGATCCGCGCCGGGCGCGGTACCGGCGTCGTCGTCGACGACCAGGCCGATGCCGCTGGTTTCGGTCGCGCCCCAGACCGACCACCGCCGCGCGGCCGGGAACATATCCCGCAGGGGGGCGGCCAGGTCCGCGGGATCGGTGGGAGCGGCGGCGCGTTCGCCGCGATGCCCCGCATTGCTGACCCGGACGATGCCCTCGGTACACAATCCCTCGGTGCGCAGCGCCGCGAGTTCGGGCAGCAGGCGGGCGAAGATGCGCGGTGTCGCGGAAACCATATCGATCCGTTCGGAGACAATGGTTTCCGCGAGACTGCGACTATCCGGCGCGAGTACGACTGTGCCGCCGACCGCGAAAGTCGGCAGCAGCTGGTCCACACAGCCGCTCGCGTGCGCCAGCGGCAACAGCACCAGATTGCGCAGTCCATCGGTCGGCAGATCCAGCGCCGCGACGACGGAGCGGATCGCCGAGAGCAGATTTTCGTTGGTCAGCTCGACGCCCTTGGGCGCGACCGTGGCGTTGACCGGACACGGCCCCGTGCCGCTGGTGTAGCAGAGCAGTGCCAGATCGTGCAGGGCCGCACCGTCATCGATGAAGGCGGCGCCGTCGGGCAGGTCGTCGCTGCCGCCGCCGAGTACGAAATCGGTACTGCTGTCGGCCATCACCCGCTCGGCCACCGCATCGGGCAGGCCGTCGTGCACCAGCACCGGGACCGCGCCGCTGAGCAGCGCCCCGAGGAAGGCCTGTACCCAGCGCGCGCCCGTCGGCATATGGATGGCGACCCGGTCGCCGTAGCCGATGCCGTGTTCCTGCAGACCGCCCGCGATACGGGAGGCGCAGTGCCACAGTTCCCGATAACTCAGCCGGGGGCCGCCGATCTCCACGACCGCCTCCCTGGTCGAGAAGGCATGCACCTGCAGATCCAATAGTTCGGTCAGCGCAGGGGTGAGGTTGCCGTAGCGCAGCACCCCGTCGGCGCCGCGGGCCAGCGGCGCGTCGCAAGCATGCGGACGGTTGAGTGGATATTCGACCAGGAACTGCGACATGGGTCCTCCGCACACGCCTCGAGCCTGCAGGCTCTTGCGACTATATGACGCGAGTCACATTTTCGCTGGCATAGCAGTTGAACGTGTCCCGGCTGTCACCGACCGGTGTAGGTCGCCTTCCCGGGGCCGACCTCCAGGAAGCTGCGCACCGCGCCGCGCAGATCCGCCGTGTCGAACAGCGCACCGGACACCTCCGGCGTCACCGAATCCGCGTGCGCCACACCGCCGGATCGCCACGCCTCGATGATCTGCTTGGTCGCGGCATGCGCGCGCGTCGGCCCCTGGGCCAGGCGATTCGTCAAGTCCTTCGCGGCGGCATCGACATCGTCGTGGATGGCGTTGACCACGCCCCATTCGGCCATGGTCGCGGCGTCGTAGAGGTCACCGGTCATCACGAACTCGCGGGCGCGGCCGGAACCGGCGCGCTCGGCCAGTCGCTGTGGCCCGCCCATCGACGGCGTAAGGCCGACGACCGTCTCCACCAGGCCGAATTTCGCCTTCGGCGCGGCCAGGATGATGTCGCAAGCCAGGGCCATTTCGAAGGCGGCGGTCAGGGTCAGGCCGTGCGCGGCGAAGACCACCGGACACGGCAGCGCCTCCAGCGGATGGATGATCTGCGCGAACAGGGTGCGCCACAGCGCGGCGCCCTGGTCGTCCGTCAAGCCATCGAAGACGTGCACGTCGACCCCACCCGAGACCACCTTGCCCTCGGCCCGCAGCAGCACCGCGCGCGGCGGATCGGCCGAGAGCTCGGCGAGATCCTCGACGAGCGCGTCGAGCATCGACTGGTCGAACAGATTCAGCGGCGGATTGGCCAGGGTGAGGATCGCGACCTCGGCGCCGCCATCGGTGGTTTCCCGGATCAGCCTGGTGGCCTTGGTATCACTCATTCGGCAAGAGTAGGCACACCCACTCCGACGGCTGCCATCCCCGGGCTACCCCATCCCGACGGCGGGCATCCCTTCAGCCGTCGATCTGCGAGACTAGGCGGGTGACCAAGTCGGTATCGGAAAATGGCTCCTACGTCGAAGCCGGTGAGTTCAAGCGGGATACGAATTACATCACCACACGCATTACCGCTGATGGCCGCGACGGGTATCCGGTCGAGCCGGGCCGCTATCGCCTGGTCGCGGCGCGGGCTTGTCCGTGGGCCAACCGCACGCTGATCGTGCGCAGGCTGCTGGGACTGGAAGACGTCATCTCACTCGGTTTGTGCGGGCCGACGCACGACAGGCACAGCTGGACCTTCGATCTGGATCCCCGTGGGGTGGATCCGGTGCTGGGCATTGCCCGGTTGCGTGACGCCTACCATGCGCGATTCCCGGACTATCCGCGTGGCATCACGGTGCCCGCGGTCGTGGACGTCCCCACCGGGCAGGTGGTGACCAATGACTACGCGCAGATCACCCTCGACTTCTCCACCGAATGGACCGAACTCCATCGCCTCGGCGCGCCGCAGCTTTACCCGCAGGAGCTACGGGCCGAGATCGACGAGGTGAATCTGGCCGTCTTCCGTGATGTCAACAACGGCGTCTATCGGTGCGGATTCGCCGGTACACAGGAGGCGTACGAGGCGGCCTACGATCGGCTCTTCGCTCGGTTGGACTGGCTGTCCGAACGGCTCGCCACCCAGCGTTACCTGGTGGGCGACACCATCACCGAGGCCGATGTACGCCTGTTCACCACGCTGGTCCGCTTCGATCCGGTCTATCACGGACATTTCAAGACCAACCGCTCCAAGCTGACCGAAATGCCGGTGCTCTGGGCCTATGCGCGCGATCTGTACCAGACACCTGGATTCGGTGACACCGTCGATTTCGGCCAGATCAAAGAGCACTACTACGTGGTGCACGCCGATATCAACCCGACGCAGATCGTGCCCAAGGGGCCGGAGCTGACCAACTGGCTGACCCCGCACGGCCGAGAAGCGCTGGGCGGCAGGCCATTCGGCGACGGCACCCCGCCGCCACCGCCACCGCTCACGGAGAGGGTCCCTGCCCTGCGCGAACCGGCGTGATCGGACCGACACCGGGTACACCCACCCTGTCGGCTCCGCCGGCTGCCATCCCCCATCGGGAACCCGGCCGACCGGGTACATCGTTGTCATGACGAGTTGATGGCGGCCGGTGCAATAAGGTCGTTGGCCTACGGGCGGAAGAGGAGGATATCGCCGTGTTCAAAGGCACGTTCGAGAAGACGGTGGTCCAGCTACTCGATACCGGGTCCCGCTTGCAGGGGCCCGCGGTCGCCAAGTACGTGGACCGGCTGCGGCGTTCGCATCCCTCGGAGAACCCCGCGCAGATCATCGAGCGGCTGGAGCACCAGTACCTGCTCGCGGTCACCGGCAGTGGCGGTGCGGTCGGCGCGACGGCCGCGGTGCCGGGAGTCGGCACCATCGCGGCGCTCGCGGCGGTCAGTGCCGAGACCACCTTCTTCATGGAGGCGTCCGCGGTGTTCACGCTGGCCGTCGCGGCCGTGCACGGCATCTCCCCCGAGGACCAAGAGACGCGGCGGGCGCTGGTGCTCGCGGTCGTGCTCGGTGAGAGCGGGATGGAGATCGTCGAGAAGACGGTCGGTCATTCGGCGAAGAACTGGGGCACGCTGTTCGCCAATAGGATTCCCGGCCTGTCGAGCATGAACGACTCGCTGCTCAAGCGATTCATCATCCGTTTCATCACCAAGCGGGCCGCATTGATGGCAGGCAAGGTGGTGCCCGCCGGCATCGGAGCGGTGATCGGCAGCGTCGGCAATCGGGCACTCGGTAAGACCACGATCGGCAACGCGCGCAAGGCATTCGGACCCGCGCCGGTGACCTGGCCCGCCGATCGGCAGCTCGTCATCGACGCCGACCCGCTGCCCGCCCTGGATCCGGTCAAGCCGCAACCGCCGACCACGCCACGATGAGCGCGGGCCGACCGCTCGCCTTCTCCGTCCGCGGCCTGACCAAGCGCTACGACCTGGTCACCGCGGTCGAAAACGTGAGCTTCACCGTGCCGTCCGGTTCCACCGCCGCCCTGGTGGGTCCGGCGGGTGCGGGTAAGTCGACGATCCTGCGGATCCTGCTCGGTCTACACCAGCCGACCTCGGGAACCGCCGCGGTCGGCGGGCCGGGCTCGCGGCGGGGCGACGGATCCGCCGTTGTCGTCGGCGCCATGTTGCAGCCACGTGGGCTGCATCCGGCTCGAAGCGCACGTGATCATCTGCTGGTGTATGCGGCGGCCGCGGGAGTAGAGGCCGCGCGGGTCGACGAGGTGATCCAGCTGGTCGGCCTCGGTGAGTTGGCGAAGACACGGGCGGGCGAGCTGTCGGACGGATCGCAGACCCGGCTGGCCTTGGCGACCGCGCTGCTGGGCGACCCGCAGCTGCTGATTCTCGACGAGCCCTTGGCCGGTCTCGACGCGGCAGAACGCGCCTGGCTGGCCGACGTCCTGCGGCGGCACACCCGTCGCGGCGGCTCGGCCCTGTTGTCCAGCGAAAGCCTCGCGAACGTGATGCCGATGGCGGACAACATCATTGTCGTGAGCGAGGGCTCGGTGGTCTATCAGGGCACCCCCGCCCGGCTGCGGCGCGGACACCCTGATCGACTGGTCGTCGCCGCATCGACCCCGATCGCACTCGCGACCATGTTGGCCGCACAGGGCTTCACCGATGCGGTGATCCGCCCCGACGGACGCCTCGCCGTCGCCGAAGCGACCGAAGCCCAGATCCGTGCGGCGGCGACGGCGGCCGGTGTGCGCGTGGACAATATCGCCGCCGACCAGATCCATCCCGACCGAGTGCTCGCCTCGTTGGTCAAACCGGCCCGCCCACCCCAGCCCGCCCCCTATGCCGGGATCGCACCGCAGCAACCGACCCCCTACGGGATTACACGATGATCGCCGTTCTGCCGCCGGACCTCGTTCCGGCCGTCAATTCCGAGGTCCGCAAGGTCAGCACGCTGCGCGCCAGCAGAATCCTGGCCGCGCTGATTCCCGCCGTCGCCCTCGTCGCGAGCACGGTGACCGTACTGCTCGCTGGACCCGCCGATCCGAAATCCAATCCGGCCACAGGCGCGGCGACCATCGGGCTCTATATCGGTCTCGCGGTCGCGATCGTGCTGGCGGGCGCCTTCGGCGCGGCCGGTGCGGGAGCCGAATACCGTTACGCGACAATGCCGACCACCGCCCTGTTCACCGCCGACCGGGACCGGCTCGTCGCCGCGAAGTTCCTCGTCACCGCGGGCTGCGCCCTGGCGGCGACCTTCGTCGTCGAACTCATCGCCTTCGCCTGCCTGCTCGGTTTCGGCCGTGGCAAATTCGACTTCGGAGTACGCCTACTCGCCGTCCTCGGCGGCGGGCTGCTCGCCGCGGTCTGCTGGTCCCTGATCGGCGCCGGCCTCGGCCTGCTGCTGCGCACCTCCACCACGGCGGTCGTGGCGATGCTCGGCTGGCTGGTGATCATCGAACCGCTGATCTGGGTCGTGGCCAAGGCGATCGGTTTGGCCGGAGTGGTCACCGTCCTGCCCGGTTCCGCCACCGTCAGCACCGTCGCCGTCGGTTCCTTCAAAGACAGCGACTTCTTGGCCCCCACCCCCGCTGCCCTGGTGGTCCTCATTCTCTGGACAATCTCCGCCGCGGGCGGTGCGTGGTGGTTGCTGCGCTCTCGCGACATCTGATCCGGCCCCGGCCGCGGGGAACAAACAGCGGTGCGGCACGTGTCATTACCGTCGGTACCAGCACGACAAGACGGGGTGAGCAGCGGAGTGACCGAGCGCGATATGGGTTGGATGCGCAGATTGTGGGCCGAGTGTTGGGGCCACCGGGGAACGGTCACGGGGATCGCGATCGCATTGGCGGCCGGAGCAGTGGTCGAGATCTCCGCGCCACTGCTGACCAAGCGGGCGGTCGATGCGGCCGGAGTCGGTGACACCTCCGTCATCGGGACCATCGCGGCCCTGCTCGCCCTTGTCGCATTCGGCCGCTTCTCGGCAGCCTTCGGACGCCGTATGTTGGCCGGACGGCTTTCCCTCGACGTGCAGCACTCGCTGCGTGTGAGTCTGCTCGCCTCGCTGCAGCGGCTGGACGGCGTCGGACAGGACGCGCTGCGCACCGGACAGGTGGTGTCGCGTTCGATCACGGATCTGCAGTTGGTGCAGGGCCTTTTGGCGATGACGCCGCTGTCGGGGTTGGCATTGCTGGAGTTCCTGCTGGCCGCCGCGGTGATGGTGTGGCTGTCGCCGCCGCTGGCCGCCGTCGCATTGCTGGTGGTTCCGGCCATCGCGGTGCTGGTGTATCGGATGCGGCCCCGCCTGTACGCGGCGACGTGGTCGGCGCAGCAGCGAGCCGCCGAGGTCGCCCAACATGTCGAAGAGACCGTCACCGGCGTCCGGGTGGTCAAGGGCTTCGGGCAGGAAGCCAGGATGGTGCGGGTACTGGAGGAGCACGGGCGCGTTCTCTACGCCGAGCGCATGCGCGCCGCCAAGATCAATGCGCGCTTCGCCCCCGTGGTGACCACGATTCCGCAAGCCGGACTGGTCGCGGTGATCGTTTTCGGTGGGCTGCTCGCACTGCACGGCGTCATCGGCATAGGTACCTTTCTCGCCTTCTCCGCATACGTCACCACCATGACCGTCACCACCCGCACCATGTCCTCGGTGGTGATCATGGCCCAGCTGACCAGGGCCGCCGCCGAGCGCGTCTACCAGGTCATCGACGCCGCCCCCGAAATCGCCGACCCGCCCGCGCCCGCCGAGCTCCCCGATGGGCCCCTTGGCATCGAAATCGATTCACTGACGTTCGGATTCGAGCCCGCGCAGCCCATCCTGCGCGACCTCGATCTGACCGTGCGGCCCGGTGAAACTGTTGCCATCATCGGGCCCGCAGGCTCTGGAAAGTCCACGCTGTCACTGCTTCTCCCCCGCTTCTACGCTCCGGAGTCCGGCACCATCCGCCTGTTCGGATCCGCGGGAACCACGGAGCGGGTGGATATCGCCGACCTGCGCGCGTCCGATCTACGCGGCGCGGTCGCAGTGGTGTTCGACGACCCGTTCCTGTTCAGCGACACCATCGCCGCGAATATCGCGCTCGGCCGACCGACGGCCACCGATGCCGAAATCCGCTATGCGGCAAAGCTTGCCGCGGCCGACGAGTTCATCACCGAACTCACCGACGGCTACGACACCGTGGTCGGCGAACGCGGATTGACGCTCTCCGGCGGGCAGCGGCAGCGAATCGCTTTGGCCCGAGCGCTCTTGGCGCGGCCACGGATTCTGGTGCTCGATGACGCGACCTCCGCGGTCGACGCGGTGACCGAGGCGGCCATCTTCGAGAAACTGCCCGATGCGGGCGGACGCACCACATTGATCCTGGCGCATCGGGAATCCACGCTGGCCCATGCGGATCGGGTGATCCGGCTCCCCGGGCCGGTCTCATACGCCACCGATGAAGCCACAATCGCCGACATTCCAGCGGCAGCCGGTTCCAGGCGCACCACCACACCAACCAGCGGCCCGGGCGGATTCTCCGGCGCAGCCGCCGATCTCAGCGAAACCCCGGAACTGCGCCGCACCATCGAACGTCTGCCACCGGCCACCGAACAACCCGGCCTGGACGACGAACAGCTGCGCCAACCCGATCCCGGATTCCGGCTCGCTCGACTGTTGCGTCCGGTGCGCTGGCTGGTTCTGACCGTACTCACCCTGCTCGCACTGGATACCCTCATCGGCGTCGCGTTCCCGCCTATCGTCCGCTATGCCATCGATTCCGGTGTGAGCGAACATGATTCAGGCGCACTCGCCCGGGCCGGAGTGCTCGGCGCGGTGTTGGTGCTGCTCGGTCTCGCGGTGGGCGCGGCGACCACCGTCCGCACCGCCCGCAGCGGCGAACGCGTCCTCTACGGCCTGCGCGTGCGCAGCTACGCCCATCTGCAACGGCTGGGATTGGACTACTACGAGCGCGAGCTTTCCGGTCGCATCATGACCCGGATGACCACCGATGTGGACGCACTCTCGACCTTCCTGCAGACCGGCGTCGCGACCGCTCTGATCGGCGCACTCACCCTGGTCGGTATCGCAGTGGCGCTATTGGTCATCGATGCCTCGCTGGCCGCGGTGGTGCTGGTCGCGCTGCCGCCGCTGCTGGTGGCAACGGCGCTGTTCCGCCGCGTCTCCGCCACCGCCTACACCATCTCGCGCGAACACGTCTCGACCGTCAACGCCGATTTCCAGGAAAACGTCGCCGGTCTACGCGCCGTCCAGGCCAACCGGCACGAGCCGGTCGCCGCCCGCCGCTTCGCCGAATATTCCGATCGCTACCGCGCCAGCCGGATGCGCGCCCAGCGCGCGATCGCCATGTACTTCGCGTTCGTCATTGCCTGGGCGGATCTGGCGCTGGCCGCGGTCGTGTACTTCGGCGCGCGTGAAGTCGCCGAGAACACCACCACCGCGGGCACACTCATCGCCTTCGTGCTCTACCTGCAGCTGCTCTTCGGCCCGATCCTGCAGTTGTCCCAGGTTTTCGACGGCTACCAGCAGGCGCGCGTCGGCCTGCGCCGCATCGGCGACCTGCTGCGCACCCCGTCCTCGATCGCCGCCGATCCACCGGAGGCGATCGCGATCGACCACGGACTGCGTGGCGAGGTCGTCCTCGACGACATCCGATTCCACTATCCGAGCACCGAGAAGCCTGCCCTCGACGGAGTGTCACTGCGGATTCCGGCCGGATCCACGCTGGCTTTGGTCGGACCGACCGGCGCGGGCAAATCGACCATCGTCAAGTTGCTGGCCCGCCTCTACGATCTGCCCAGCGACAACCTGGGTGCGATCGCCGTCGACGACATCGACATCCGCGACTATCGCCTCACCGACTACCGCGCCCGGCTCGGCATCGTTCCCCAGGAAGCTCACCTCTTCACCGGCGACGTCGCCAGCAACATTGCATTCGGGAAACCTTCCGCGACCGAAGCGGAGATCGCGGCGGCCGCCGCCGCGGTCGGTGCGGCCGACATGATCGCCGCGCTACCGCAGGGCATGCGTCATCCGATCGGCGAGCGCGGTCGAGGCCTCTCGGCGGGCCAACGCCAGCTGATCGCACTCGCCAGGGCCGAACTGGTGCGTCCGGATCTGCTGCTGCTCGACGAGGCCACCGCCACCCTCGATCCGGAGACCGAGGCATCGGTGCTGGTAGCGAGCCGATCGCTGACGCGCGGCCGGACCACCGTCGTCGTTGCGCACCGACTGGGCACCGCCGCGCGAGCCGATCGGATCGCCGTCGTGGAACGCGGACGAATCGCCGAAATCGGGCCGCACGACACATTGGTTGCGGCCGGCGGCCGCTATGCCCAGCTCTGGGCGGCGGCCAGTGAAGCGGGGGGAATATTCTCGGGTGAGGACGGGTCGTCATCTTTGGGATCGGGGTTGTCCGGTGGTCAGTCGATTCACTGATTTGCTGCTGGGCCTATCCTCGACAGAGGGCGCATCGGCGCGCATCCGCTGATCCCCGTGCCGGGCACGTCACAAACGTCGCAGCGCGAAGAACGAAATGAGGCGAACACCTGCTGTGAGCAGCTCAACTTCCCAGTTCGGACAGAACCAGTGGCTAGTCGATGAGATGTATCAAAAGTACAAACAGGATCCATCTTCCGTCGATGAAAGTTGGCACGAGTTCCTCGCCGATTACACGCCCGAAGTCCCGGGTGATTCCGGTAACAGCAGCGCCGCGCCCGCGGCCGCGCCCGCGCAGGTGGCCACCCCGGCACCGGCCCCCGCGCCGGTGAACGCGGCCCCCGCCGTTGCGGCCCCCGCTCCGGCAGCGCCCGCGCCCGCCGCACCCAAGCCTCCCGCGCCCGCGAAGCCCACCACCCGCGCACCGCAGACGACTCCCGCACCGACCTCGAACGCCGCGCCCACTTCCGGCGCGCCGAAGACTGCCGACATCGCGACCGACGAGGCGAAGGTCCTGCGCGGCCCGGCCGCCGCCGTGGTCAAGAACATGTCCGCGTCGCTGGCCATCCCGACCGCGACCAGCGTGCGCGCCATTCCGGCGAAGCTGATGATCGACAACCGCCTGGTCATCAATAACCACCTGGCCCGCACCCGCGGCGGCAAGATCTCCTTCACCCACCTGCTCGGCTACGCGATCGTGCAGGCGGTCAAGTCGTTCCCGAATCTGAACCGGCACTTCGCCGAAATCGACGGCAAGCCGAACGCGGTCACTCCGGCACACACCAACCTCGGTCTCGCCATCGACTTGGCGGGCAAGGACGGCAGCCGCTCGCTGGTCGTCGCGGCCATCAAGGGCTGCGAGGCCATGACCTTCGGGCAGTTCCACACCGCCTACGAGGACATCGTGCGCCGTGCCCGCGACGGCAAACTCGGCATCGACGACTTCACCGGTGTCACCATCTCGCTGACCAACCCGGGCACCATCGGCACCGTGCACTCGGTGCCGCGGCTGATGCCGGGCCAGGGCGCGATCATCGGCGCGGGCGCGATGGAGTACCCCGCCGAATTCCAGGGCATGAGCGACGAGCGCATCAACGAGCTCGGCGTCGGCAAGCTGATGACCCTGACCTCGACCTACGACCACCGCATCATTCAGGGCGCGGAATCCGGCGACTTCCTGCGGACCATCCACAACCTGCTGATCAGCGACGAGTTCTACGACGAGATCTTCCACGGCCTCGGCGTGCCCTACGAGCCGGTGCGCTGGCGCAAGGACGTCAAGGAACGCGGCGTCGACAAGAGCACCCGCGTGCTCGAAATGATCGCGGCCTACCGCAACCGCGGCCACCTGATGGCCGACACCGACCCGCTGCGGCTGGTCAAGGACAAGTTCCGCAGCCACCCCGACCTCGATGTCACCCAGCACGGCCTCACCCTGTGGGACCTGGACCGCACCTTCGATGTCGCGGGCTTCCACGGCCAGGAGCGGATGAAGCTGCGCGATGTGCTCTCGGTGCTGCGCGATGCCTACTGCCGCCACGTCGGTGTGGAGTACACCCACATCCTGGAAACCGAGCAGCTGCAGTGGATTCAGGAGCGGGTCGAGCAGAAGCACGTCAAACCGACTGTCGCACAGCAGAAGTACATCCTGAACCGGTTGAACGCGGCCGAGGCCTTCGAAACCTTCCTGCAGACCAAATACGTCGGGCAGAAGCGCTTCTCGCTCGAGGGCGCCGAAGCCGTCATCCCGATGATGGACGCCACCATCGACCAGTGCGCCGAGCACTCGCTCGACGAGGTCGTCATCGGTATGCCGCACCGCGGTCGCCTCAACGTGCTCGCCAATATCGTCGGCAAGCCGTACTCGAAGATCTTCACCGAGTTCGAGGGCAACATGAACCCGGCCGCCACCCACGGCTCCGGCGACGTGAAGTACCACCTCGGCGCGCGCGGCACCTACCTGCAGATGTTCGGCGACAACGAGATCGAGGTCTCGCTGACCGCCAACCCCTCGCACCTCGAGGCGGTCGACCCGGTGCTCGAGGGCCTGGTACGCGCGAAGCAAGACCTTTTGAACAAGGGCGACGGGCCGGAGGGCTTCTCCGTCATGCCGCTGATGCTGCACGGTGATGCCGCATTCGCGGGTCAGGGTGTGGTCGCGGAGACGCTGAACCTGTCGGGGCTGCGCGGTTACCGCGTCGGCGGCACCATCCACATCGTGGTGAACAACCAGATCGGCTTCACCACCGCACCGGAGAACAGCCGCTCCACCGAATACTCCACCGATATCGCGAAGTTCATCGGCGCGCCGATCTTCCACGTGAACGGTGACGACCCGGAGGCCTGCGACTGGGTGGCGCGTCTGGCGGTCGACTTCCGCCAGAAGTTCCGCAAGGACGTCGTGATCGACATGATCTGCTACCGGCGTCGCGGCCACAACGAGGGCGACGACCCGTCGATGACCCAGCCGTACATGTACGACGTCATCGACACCAAGCGCTCGGTGCGCAAGGCCTACACCGAGAGCCTGATCGGCCGTGGCGACATCTCGCTCAAAGAGGCCGAGGACGCGCTGCGCGACTACCAGGGTCAGCTGGAGCGGGTCTTCAACGAGGTTCGCGAGCTGGAGAAGTACGTCCCGGAGCCGAGCGAATCGGTCGAGGACGACCAGCAGGTGCCCGCGACGGTCGTGACCGCCGTGGACAAGACCGTGCTGCAGCGCATCGGCGACGCCTTCCTCGGTGTCCCCGAGGGCTTCAATGTGCACCCGCGCGTCAAGCCGGTGCTGGAGAAGCGGCGCGAAATGGCGTACGAGGGCAAGGTCGACTGGGCCTTCGCCGAGTTGCTGGCCTTCGGCACGCTGATCGACGAGGGTCGCGCGGTGCGTCTGACCGGTCAGGACTCGCGTCGCGGTACCTTCACCCAGCGTCACTCGGTGATCATCGACCGCAAGACGGCCGAGGAATACACCCCGCTGCACAACATCGGCAGCTCCAACCCGGGTTGGTTCGCGGTGCACGACTCGGCGCTGAGCGAATACGCCGCCGTCGGCTTCGAATACGGCTACTCGCTGGGCAACCCGGACGCACTCGTGTTGTGGGAAGCGCAGTTCGGTGACTTCGTCAATGGCGCGCAGTCCATCATCGACGAGTTCATCTCCTCCGGTGAGGCCAAGTGGGGTCAGCTGTCGGAGGTTGTGCTGCTGCTGCCGCACGGTCACGAGGGTCAGGGCCCGGACCACACCTCCGGTCGCATCGAGCGCTTCCTGCAGTTGTGCGCCGAGGGCTCGATGACGGTCGCCGTGCCGTCCACCCCGGCGAACTACTTCCATCTGCTGCGCCGTCACGCGCTCGATGGCATCCGCCGTCCGCTGATCGTCTTCACCCCGAAGTCGATGCTGCGCAACAAGGCTGTGGTCTCGGATCTGAAGGACTTCACCGAATCGAAGTTCCGCTCGGTCTTCGACGAGCCCACCTACGAACAGGGCGTCGGCGACCGCAGCAAGGTCAAGCGCGTCCTGCTCACCAGCGGCAAGCTCTACTACGAGCTGGTCGCCGAAAAGGCCAAGCAGAAGCGCGAAGACGTGGCGATCGTCCGCATCGAGCAGCTCTACCCGCTGCCCAAGTTCCGCCTCAACGAGGCGCTTGCTGGTTACCCGAATGCGACGGATATCGCCTGGGTCCAGGAGGAACCGGCCAACCAGGGCGCCTGGCCCTTCTTCGGTCTGAACCTCCCGGAACTCCTCCCGGAGCGCTTCACCAAACTCCGCCGCATCTCCCGCCGCGCCATGTCGGCCCCCTCCTCGGGTTCGTCCAAGGTGCATGCCGTGGAGCAAGCCGAAATCGTCGCCGAGGCCTTCGAGCCGACCGCGTAGTTTCTCGTTGACCCGACGCCGGGCCGAATCTCCTCTCCCCCAGAGTGATTCGGTCCGGCGTTGCTCGTATCCGGCGCGGGACGTGGTGCGGAACTATCGCTTGATCGAGAATGTGATGCCTGCACCGCATGCTTCCCAACACCCCGACGACTACCTTGGAGCAGGAGGGGGGCCTGCGCTTCCGTACTCGGGAGCGCGGTCGTAATCGGGCTGCGCAGCTGCGGTGACGCCTGGGACTCGGTCTTGTACCACGAAACTCGCTCGGGTTCGGATGGGGGCGCCGGGGTGGCGGATGTAGGGGACGGTGCGGAAGTCGGTCTGCCACAAGGTGTGATCGAGGTGGACTCGGACGTAGCCGCGTTGGGAGTTGAAGAACTTCATATCGGGGTTGGCGGCCAGCAGGTTGCGGCCGGTGGGGTTGACGTCGGCGCCGTCGCCGCCGGTTGTTATCGATGTGCCGGTGAATTCGGCTGCTACGACTGGGGATTCGGGAGTGCTGTACTCGGGCCGGAGGTCGGCGGCGTAGTTGTGGTGGCGGTCGCCGGTGATGACGACGAGGTTGTGGATGTCGCGGTCGGCGGCGGTGGCGAGGACGGTGTTCCGGTCTGCTACGTAGGCGTCCCAGGCGTCGGTGCCGAAATTGGTACCGGGGCCGGGGTCATAGTCGGATTTGGCCATGGCCACCTGGTTGCCGAGGATCTGCCAGCGGGCGGTGGAGCGGGCGAGGCCGTCGAGCAGCCAATCTCGTTGTGGTGCGCCCAATATCGAGCGGTCGGGCGAAAGTCTGCCGGGGCAGTCGTCGCCGATATTGCCGTTTCCGCAGGCTCCGCCGGTGCGGTATTGGCGGGTGTCGAGCATGGTGACGTCGGCGAGGTCACCGAAGCTGTAGCGACGGTGGATGCGCATGCTCGGGCCGGACGGCAGGGCCGCGATGCGCAGTGGCTGATGCTCGTACATCGCTTGGAAGGCTGCGGCTTTGCGGCGGCGGAACAAGGCGGGGATGCGGTAGATGTCCAGACCGAGGCCGGGGTGGTCGGCGAACCAGTTGTTGTCGATCTCGTGATCGTCGAAGGTGACGAGCCAGGGAAAGGCAGCATGGGTGGCGCGCAGCGGTTGTTCCGCCTTGGCTTGGGCGTAGCGGAGTCGGTAGCCAGGGAGATCGACCGCTTCAACGGCCAGATACGGCTCCACCGACATGCCCTCGCGTCCACGGCTCCAGCCGCGTTCGTAGATGTAATCCCCGAGGTGTACGACGAAATCGAGGTCTTCGACGCTCATATGCTCATAAGCGGTGTAGTAGCCGGAGGTCCACGATTGACAGGACGCGAACGCGAATCGCATTCGCGCGGTGGGCTGCCCGGGCGCAGGTGCCGTTCGGGTTCGACCGACCGGCGAAATCGCCGAGCCCGCCCGAAATCGATAGAAGTACCAGCGATTCGGCTCGAGTCCCCCGACTTCCGGGTGCACGGTATGTGCGAGTTCACGAGTCGCGACCGCACTTCCTCGCGCCACCACATCCTGGAATTGCTCGTCGTGCGCGACCTCGTAATCAACGGTCACCGGATGCTGCGCCATCCCCCCGTGCCCGTCCGGCGCCAATGGATCCGGCGCCAGCCGCGTCCACAACACCACCCCGTCTGGCAGCGGATCCCCCGAGGCCACCCCCAACGTGAACGGATCCCCCAACCACCGCGGCGCCCGAAACCGCCCACTGCTCGCCGCCGACGCCCCCACCAACACCGCAACCGATCCAGCGGTACCGAACCGCAACAGCTTCCGCCGCGACAGACCCATACGTCAGGGTATCCCCACCATCGCCGCCGCCCGCCCGTCTGCCGAGTCCACCGTGACGATGCTGCGCGCACGCATCAAGTAAGCGTGGCACTCTGTAGCGGACACTCCGACTTCAGCTTCGTTCATACATGCTGAACGCAGCTACGGGCTTGGTTGTTGTCGTTTATGCAGTCTTGCAGGAGTGCTCGAAATTACGAATCGCGCGGAGCTCACCCCCGTAGGGCGGCGGCGAGTGCGGGGTTCAGCGCAAGGGCCAGGGCGAGTAGCGATTCGACCAAGAGGTCAACCAACTGTTCGCGGGTGATGGTTTCGTGGCGCAGCCAGGTGAGGGTGGTTTCCTCTACGAAGGCGATCCAGCCGCGCATGGCGAGGGTGAGGCGGGGGCGGTCGGCGTCGGGAATGTCGACGGGCACTTCGGTCAGGATGATGTCGATGATGACGTTGCGGGTCTGGTCGACGAGTGGGAGCACCTCGGCGCTCACACTCGCCGGGCCGCGCAGCAGCGATACGTACGAATTGCGGTTCTCGCCGACGTACTCGATGTAGCGCTCGATCGAATCGCGCAGCATGTCGAAGACCCCGAGGGTGCGGTCGGGTTCGACGTGCTCCAGCAGCTCGGCATTGGCATGGCGGACTATCGCCAGTTGGAAGTCCTGTTTGGTCGGAAAGTAGTGGAAGAGCAGGCCGCGGGAGATCCCGGCTTCCCCGGCGATTTCGGTGATCGAGATGTCTTCGATGGCGCGGTCCCCGAGCATCTTCGCGCCCAGGGTGATCAGTTGTAGACGGCGCTCGTCCGGGCTGAGCCGGGTGCGCTTGACGGTTTCTCCGGTGCCTCGACTACTCACGGGCCCATCTTACTGAACGCTGCTCAATACTGTTGACTCATGCTCAATAGCACCGTAGTCTGCAATATATGAGTCGCAAGGTTACAGACAAAGCTGTCGGCAACCGCCACGTCAAGACCATCATCATCGGCAGCGGTTTCGCTGGTCTGGGCCTGGCAATCCGGTTGAGCAAGCAGGGCCGCAACGATTACCTCGTGCTGGAACGCGGCAGCGATGTCGGCGGCACCTGGCGCGACAACACCTACCCGGGCGCGGCCTGCGATGTGCCGTCGCACCTGTACTCGTACTCGTTCGCGCTGAACCCGAACTGGTCGCGCTCGTTCTCCAAGCAGGGCGAGATCCAGCAGTACATCCAGGGCGTCGCGCGCGAGTACAACGTGCTCGACAAGCACCTGTTCAACTGCGATGTGACCGCGGCCCGTTGGAACAACGCCACCAACCTGTGGCATATCGAATCGAGCAAGGGCAGCTTCACCGCCGACACCGTGGTGTCCGCCGTCGGCGCGCTGTGCGAGCCCGCGCTCCCGGATATCAAGGGCATCAACGGTTTCGAGGGCGAGATCTTCCACTCCGCCCGCTGGAACCACGACGCCGACCTGACCGGCAAGCGCGTCGCCATCATCGGCACCGGTGCCTCGGCCATCCAGATCGTGCCGTCCATCGCCCCGCAAGTCGCGCACCTGGACGTCTACCAGCGCACCGCGCCGTGGTTGCTGCCCCGCATGGACCGCCCGTACACCCTGCCGGAGCGTCTCGCCTTCCGGCACATCCCCGGCTTCCAGCGACTATCGCGCGCCGCCATCTACGCCGCCCGCGAAACCCAGGTCGTCGGCCTGGCCAAGGTTCCAGCGCTGATGCAGGCCTTCGAGCTGATCGCCAAGGCCAAGCTGCAGCTGGAGATCCGCGATCCGGAGCTGCGCAAGAAGGTCACTCCGAACTTCCGTATCGGCTGCAAGCGCATGCTGATCTCCAACGACTACTACCCGGCGCTGAGCCGCCCGAATGTGGACGTGGTCACCGACGGCATCGCCGAGGTGCGCGCGAATTCCATCGTCACGAAGGACGGCACCGAGCGCGAAATCGACGCACTCATCGTCGCGACCGGCTTCCACGTCACGGATTCGCCGACCTACAACGCCATCTCGGGCAAGGACGGTCGCACGCTGGCCGAGGTATTCGATGAAATCGGCCAGCAGGGTTACAAGGGTTCGGCCGTCGCCAACTTCCCCAATATGTTTTTCCTGCTCGGCCCGAACGTCGGCCTCGGCCACACCTCGATGGTGTACATGATCGAATCCCAGATCAACTACATCGCCGATGCTCTCGCCACCGTCGATCGCCTCGGCCTGCGCACCGTCGAGGTGAAGCGCGCGGCGCAGGACACCTACAACAAGAACCTGCAGGGCAAACTGGTGAAAAGCGTGTGGAGTACCGGCGGCTGCGCCAGCTGGTACCTGGACAAGCACGGCAACAACACCACGCTCTGGCCGGATTTCACCTTCGAATTCCGCAGGATTACAAAGAATTTCGACGTCTCCGCCTATGAGACGACTAGCGTCGAAAGTCTCCGAGACGATCTGAAAGTGGTGGCAGCACAGTGAGCGATGATGCTTACTTCAAGGGCAAGGTCTGTGTGATCACCGGGGCGGGTTCCGGCATCGGCCGTGCCCTCGCGGAGAACCTGGCCAGGCGTGGCGCCGAACTCGCGCTCTCCGATATCGATACCGACGGCCTGGCCGAGACGGTGCGCCGCTGCGAGGCGTACGGAGCCGAAATCAAAGCCGATCGGCTGAATGTGACCGAGCGCGAAGCGGTACTGCTGTACGCCGACGCCGTGCAGGCGCACTTCGGCAAGGTGCACCAGATCTACAATAACGCGGGCATCGCCTACCACGGCGAGGTGATCCGCTCGGAGTTCAAGGACATCGAGCGCATCATGGACGTCGACTTCTGGGGCGTCGTCAACGGCACCAAGGCCTTCCTGCCGCTGCTGATCGAATCCGGCGACGGCCACGTCGTCAATGTCTCCAGCCTGTTCGGCCTCATCGCGGTCCCGGGCCAGAGTGCTTATAACGCAGCCAAATTCGCGGTGCGCGGGTTCACCGAATCGCTGCGCCAGGAAATGCTTGTCGGCAAGCATCCGGTCAAGGTGACCTGTGTGCATCCCGGCGGCATCAAGACCGCCGTCGCCCGCAATGCCACCTATGCCGAGGGCATCGACAGCGAGGGTGCCGCATCGCTGTTCGACAAGAAGCTGGCCATTCACACGCCGGAAATGGCCGCGCAGACCATTACCGAGGGCGTCCGCAAGGGACACGGTCGCGTGCTGATCGGCTGGGAGGCCAAGGTGCTCGACCTGTTCGTCCGGGTCACCGCCTCCGGCTACCAGCGCATCGCCGCCGCGGTGAACCGTCCGTTCCTACCCTGAGCCGGCGCGGGGAATCGAGGAAAACCTATGCGTGACATCAACATTCCGCTACCCGTCGCGCGAGCGCTGCTGAGTCCGATTTTCCGGGTCGCACTGAACGCGCGACTGCCCTGGCAGATGCAGCGATTGCTGCTCGATATCGGTTCGCGCGCACAGTTTCTGCCATCGGGCACGACCGTGCACCGGCTCCGCCTCGGCGGGCGACCCGCGGAACGAATCACCGCGGGTTCGGCAAGGCCGAATCTGAACGCAGGCGCAGTGCTCTACCTGCACGGCGGCGGCTATGCGATCGGATCGCCGACGACGCACCGTTCACTGGCCGCCCGGCTGGCGCACGAAACCGGTTGCACCGTCTATGTTCTCAACTACCGATTGGCGCCGGAGCACCCGTTCCCGGCCGGACTCGAGGATGCCGAATCAGCCTTCCTGGAACTGGTCGGCAATATCGGCTACCGCCCCGAACAGATTGCGCTCTCGGGTGATTCCGCGGGCGGCGGGCTGTCGCTGGCCACCGCGCAGCGGCTCATCGCCGAACACGGCTACGCCCCGGCGGCGCTGGGACTGATCGCGCCGTGGGTGGATCCGAATCAGGTCCCGGACAAGTTCCGCGATCTGGTGATCAATCGGCCGTGGTCGCGCGCATGCGCCGCGGCGTATCTCGGCGACGGGGACGACAAGGACACCGGCTACGCACCGCTGCACGGTGAACTGCGCGGTTTGCCGCCGACGTATGTACAGGTCGATGTCAGCGAACTGCTGCACGCGCAATGTGTCGAATTGGTGACGGCACTGCGGGCAGCAGGCGTCCATGTCCGGTTTACTGAGAGCAAGGGGCTATGGCACGTCGCGCAGCTGCAGGCCGCGCTCGTGGGTCCCGCGGCCGCCGCACTGACCGAACTGGCGGATTTCCTGCGAGAAGCCGTCCAACCGGTCTCGATCCGCGACTTAGGATAGATATGCGAGCAGGCCGAGCTGACGTCCCGGTCACAGGTGTCGTAGATTACTGGTGAGTAAACCCACGTGGAAGGGCACTGATGCGAGAGTTCGAAGCCCCGGCTTCCTACACCGTCCCGGAAGATGCGAACAATTCCGATAACGTCTTCCGGCATGCCGAGCAGTCGCCGGGCGCGGTGCTGTTCAACGTCACCGACGGCGGCGGCTGGCGGGAAATCAAGGCCGCGGAGTTCGCCAAGACGGTCACCGATGTCGCCAAGGGCCTCATCGCCTCCGGTCTCGAACTCGGCGATCGCGTCGCCATCATGGCACCGACCCGCTACGAGTGGGTGCTGCTCGACTTCGCCATCTGGGCCGCGGGCGGTTGCACCGTCGCCATCTACGACAGCTCGGCCGCCGAACAGGCCAAGTGGATCCTGCAGGACTCCGCCACCAAGCTGCTGGTGGTCGACAGCGATAAGCATCGCAAGGTCATCGATGAGATCGAGGCGGGTGCGCTGCCGGATCTGCAGCAGACCCTGCAGATCGACAAGGGCGCCGTCGACGATCTGATCGCGCGCGGCGCCGACCTCGACGACGCGACCGTGCACGCGCGCCGCGCCGAGGTCAACGCCAAGTCCCCGGCCACCCTGATCTACACCTCGGGCACCACCGGCCGCCCCAAGGGCGTCATGCTCTCGCACTCGAATCTGTACGCGGAGTCGAAGTCCGACCGGATCGCGCTGAACAAGTACGTCGCCGAGGGCAAGAAGACGCTGATGTTCCTGCCGCTGGCGCACGTCTTCGCGCGTGCCGTCACGCTGGCCGCATTCGACGCCAAGGTGATCGTCGCGTTCACCGCCGACTGGTCCACCCTGGTCGAACAGTTCGGCAGCTACCGCCCGCACTTCATCCTCGCGGTGCCGCGCGTCTTCGAGAAGGTGTTCAACAGCGCCAAGCAGAAGGCGCACGACGGTGGTAAGGGCAAGATCTTCGACGCGGCCGCCGAGACCGCCATCGCCTACAGCCAGTCCCTCGACAACGGTGGGCCCGGCCTGGTGCTCAAGCTCAAGCACACGGTTTTCGACAAGCTCGTCTACAGCAAGCTGCGGGTCGCGCTCGGTGGTCAGTGTGAGGCCGCGGTCTCCGGCGGCGGACCGCTCGGTGCACGCCTGGGCCACTTCTTCCGCGGCGTTGGCGTCACCATCTACGAGGGCTACGGCCTCACCGAGACCACCGCGGCCATCACCGTGAACACCCCCGGCAATATTCGCGTCGGCACCGTCGGCAAGCCGATCGAGGGCCATGCGGTGAAGATCGCCGAAGACGGCGAACTGCTGCTGCGCGGATCGGTTGTCTTCAACGGTTATTGGGGCAATGCCGAGGCCACCGAGGAGGCGTTCACCGACGGCTGGTTCAAGACCGGTGACCTGGGCGCCGTCGACGGCGACGGGTACGTCACCATTACCGGCCGCAAGAAGGAAATCATCGTCACCGCGGGCGGTAAGAACGTCTCCCCCGGTCTGATGGAGGATTCGCTGCGCGCCCACCCGCTGATCAGCCAGGTCATGGTGGTCGGCGACGGACAGCCCTTCGTCGGCGCGCTGGTCACCCTCGATCCGGAGGCGCTGCCGGGCTGGAAGGAACGCAACAACCTGCCCGTCGAGACCCCGATCGAGCAGATCATCGAGAATCCGGCGCTGGTCGCGGAGGTCAATGCGGCGGTCGCGGAGACCAATAAGAAGGTCTCGCACGCCGAGGCGATCAAGAAGATCCGCATCCTGCCCGTCGACTGGACCCAGGAGACCGGTGAGCTGACACCCAAGATGTCGCTGAAGCGGGCCGTGGTGATGAAGCAGTACGCGTCCGAGGTGGAGAAGATCTACAGCTGACGCTGGTTTTGCGAGGCGCCGTCCGCGAGTTGCGGGCGGCGCCTTTGCTTTTCGTTCAGCTGCGGAGGCGGTCCAGGAAGTCGGCGATCAGCGGCGCGACCTCGGCCAGGTGTGTCTCCAACGCGAAGTGGCCCGTATCGAAGACGTGCAGCTCGGCGTCCGAGAGATCTGCGAGATAGGCGTGCGCGCCGGGCTCAGGGAAGAAGGGGTCGTTCGAGCCCCAGACGACGAGGGTGGGCGGGGTGTACTTGCGCAACCACTGCTGCCATTCGGGGTAGGCGGCGACATTCGACTTGTAGTCGAAGGCGAGGGCTACCTGGGCCTCTTTGCGGCCGGGCCGGTCGAGGAAGTACTGATCGAGGATCCACGATTCGGGGCTGAGCACCGCCGGGTCGGGGACGCCCTGCTCGTATTGGCCGCGGGTTCCTTCCAGTGTGAGCAGACCGCGAATCGTGTCTTCGGCTCCTTCGTCCTCGGGCCGCAATGCGGTGAAGTCGCGAGCGAGATCCGACAGTCCCGCCTCGTAGGCATTGCCGTTCTGGACGATGAGGCCGTTGATCCATTCGGGGTGGCGCAGCGCGATGCGGAAGCCGACCGGAGCGCCGAAATCGAAGACGTACATGGCGAACTCGCGCAGTTCCAGCCGTTCGACGAAGCCCTCGACGACATCGGCCAATCGCTCGAACGAGTAATCGAAATCGGCTGGTGCGGTGGTGTTTCCGAAGCCCGGGTAGTCCGGGGCGAGCAGCCGGTACTGTGCGCCGAGCACATCGAAGAGCCTGCGGAACTGGTGCGAGGCCGACGGAAAGCCGTGCAGCAGCAATAGCACCGGAGCATCCGCGCGGTTGGGGACCGATTCGCGGTAGTGGACCTCGACGCCGTCGACATCGATGTGGCGGTGGTGGATGACTGGCAGCTCGATCATGGCTTCACATGCTTTCTTTCCGTGATGTTGCATTAGTTCTAGCCGATCGACTTCTAATGTGTCAACTGCTCGATGTAGCATTAGATGTATGAGTGAAGCTCCGCTGGTCGGCGAGCCGTTGGCATTGGACCTGGTCAATACCCGGCCGAGCGGTGTCGATCTGCTGGCGACCCCCGACGACCTCGCGAATTGGCTTGCGCTGCAGGCCGAACGTTTTCCGGAGCTGACGGTTGCACACCCCACTCCCGCCGACCTGGTAGCCGTTCATGCGGTGCGCGACCACACCAACGCAGTCCTGGACGCCCTGCTCCATGAACGTCGCCCGCCCACCGATGCCTTACGCGGACTCAATGTCGCGCAGGCAGCCGCGCCCGCGACCCGACAGCTCGAGTGGGGCGGCGAAGCGGTGATCACTACTGTGCGTCGCAACGGCACGGCGGCCGAGAAGCTGGCCGCCGTCCTGGCCGAAGCCGCCGCCGACCTGCTCGCCGATCCATCGATCGGCAAGCTGAAGCGCTGCGAGGCCGACGACTGCGTTCTGCTGTTCCTGCCCGCCCACCCGCGCCGGCGCTGGTGCTCACCCGAACGCTGCGGCAACCGGGTCCGTGTCGCCCGCTACTACCAGCGCCACAAGTCCGCGGACTGAGGTTCACGTCACCGAATGGTCATACTCCCCGACCGCACCCGGCAGTAGGCTCGGACCATGGCTGAACTGCGCTTTCGGGTGGCGGCGGGCATTGTCGCCGCCGGACTGACACTCGGCGTGTCCGAGCTCGTGGCCGCCTTCATCGGCCCCGACAGCGCGCCCCCGAACGCTCTCGGCTCCACCGTCATCGACCACACCCCGGACGGCGTGCGCGAATGGGTCATCCAAACCTTCGGCACCAATGACAAGACGCTGTTGTTCGTCTGCATGGCGCTGGTCGCCATACTGGTCGCCGGATTCATCGGAGTTATCGAACGAACAGACCACCCGCGCGGATCCTGGCTGCTGGCCGCCCTCGGATTGCTCACCGCGGCCATTGCGTTCGGACGGTCCGGTTTGTCCGCCGCCTGGCCGACCGTAATCGGCGTTGCCGCAGGCATCTACGCCCTGCGCGCCCTGACCTCCCGCATCGACGACGCGGCGGCCGCACGCAGAGCCCAGCCCGCCGCGCCATCTTCCGCCTCGATCGGTACCGCACACGGCGAAGATCGAGCAGTCGCACCGCGCACTACCGGCCATGATTCGGCCGAATCCGCAACGCCGAAAACCACTGCCACACAAGCTGACTCATCCAGCACCCACACGTCGGCCTCACCCGGCAGGACCGACGAGGTGCCCGAGCAAGTTCGGGAGAGCCCGCCAGCACCGGCATCGGCGGCACCGGAAACGACTACCGGCCACCGTGACTCGACCAACCAGGGCACGACGGAGATCCCTGAGGGCGCAGCGATCACGCCGGCCGAGTCGGTTGCGGGTCGCCGACAGGTGTTGCGGGGCATTGCGATTACGGGTGGACTGGCGCTGCTCAGCGGGGTGGGTGGGCGACTGATCGGGGCGCGGCGGCGAGACGTCTCCGGGGAGCGGGCGGCAATTCAGTTGCCGGAACCCAGTGGACCAACAGTTTCGCTCGCACCCGACGCGGATTTGAAATTGCCGGGGCTGACGCCGTACCTGACATCCAACAGCGACTTCTATCGGATCGACACCGCGCTGATCCTGCCGCAGGTCTCCGTCGACGATTGGTCCTTGCGTATCCACGGGATGGTCGATCACGAAATCCAGCTCAGCTGGGACGATCTCGCCAAACGCACACCGGTCGAGACACTGGTGACGCTGGCCTGTGTCTCGAATCCGGTCGGCGGCGATCTGATCGGCAATGCGAGCTGGCGCGGCTACCGCCTGGACGAACTGCTCGCTGAGGCCGGACCGCATCCGGATGCCGATATGGTCCTGTCGCACAGCATCGACGGCTTCACCGCGGGCAGTCCGCTGGCCGTACTCACAGACGGCCGCGATGCACTGCTCGCAGTCGGTATGAACGGCGAACCCCTCCCGGTCGCACACGGCTATCCGGCCCGGCTGGTCGTCCCCGGCCTGTACGGCTACGTGTCCGCCACCAAATGGGTGACCGAACTCGAGGTCACCCGTTTCGACCGCGCTACCGCCTACTGGACCCGTCGCGGCTGGTCCGCCTACGGCCCCATCAAAACCGGCACCCGCATCGACACCCCGCGCGCTCGCGCCAAACTGCAACCGGGCAACACCGCCATCGCCGGCGTCGCCTGGGCCCAACACCGCGGCATCCGAGCCGTCGAAGTCCAAATCGACAACGGCCCATGGCAACCCGCCCGCCTGTCCACCGAACAGTCCACCGACACCTGGCGCCAATGGGTCTACGACTGGAACGCCACCCCCGGCCCCCACACCATCCGCGCCCGCGCCACCGACGGCACCGGCGAAACCCAAACCGAAGCCCGCGCCCCCGTAGTCCCCGACGGCGCCACCGGCTACCCCTCCACCACCATCCAGGTCACGTGAGTACCGATGTACCCGCACAATTCGGATGTGGTCGCTTGGCAGATATCACAAGGCTGCCCCTAAAGGTCAACTGGGACCGGCTCACAGAACTCGTGCGCTGAATGCCTTGTACCCCGCGAACAAAACTGTCGCGGGGTACAAGTTGACCAGCTCAGACGCCGACGGCGTCGGCCTTGGCCAGGTCGGTCTTCGGGCCGGATGCGGCGGACTTGCCGTGGCGGATGAACAGGGCCGAGGCGATTACACCGATCAGAAGGATGCCCGCGGGGAGCAGGATGGCTTGGCTGAGGGCGGTGCTGAAGCCGTCCTTGACGAATTCGGGGATGGGCCCTTGGCCCGCACCGCCTTCGGAGACCTTGCCGCCGCCGAGGCCGTTTGCGCTCATCCGGGCCGCGACCAAGGCGCTGATCGCGGCGCTACCGAGTACCGAACCCACCTGCCGGGTGGTGTTGTAGACACCCGCGCCCGCACCGGCCAACTGGATCGGCAGGTTGTGCGTGGCGGTGGAAGCCAGTGGCGCCCAAATGCAGGCGTTGGCGAAACCGGCCAGCGCGGCCGAGACCAGGAACCACACCAGTGACGAATGCGGTGTCATCACTGCCGAGAACCAGAAGATCGACACCGAGAATCCGATGAATCCGATGGTGGGCACGAGACGCGGGTGCAGCTTGTCGGAGACCTTGCCGATGATCGGTGCGAAAACGCCGGTGACGATCGCCATCGGCGCGAATACCAAGGCGGACTTGGTCGGTGACATTTCGCGCACCGCCTGCAGGTAGAAGTACGTCGGCACCATAAACGAGGTGACCGCCGCGCCCATGGCCGCGATGGCCACATTCGACATCGCGAAGTTGCGATCACGGAACAGCCCCAACGGCAGCAGCGGCTCACCGGTATTGCGCGACTGATTCACCAGGAACACCGCGAGCACAACGACACCCGCGCCGATCATCAGCCAGATGCGCAGCGACCAGTCGTAGGTATTGCCCTCCTGGATACCGAAGACCAGCAGGAACAGACCGAGACCGCTGAGCACCACACCCGGGACGTCGAACTTGTGCTCATGCGTCGGCAGCGCAGGAACCAGCCAGACCGCGAGCGCGAACGCGACGATGCCGACCGGAACATTGACGATGAAGATCCACTCCCAGCCGAGCCCGTCGACCAGCACACCGCCGAGGATCGGGCCGACCAGCGTGGCCAGACCGGCGACACCGCCCCACAGACCCATGGCCGCACCGCGCTTGTCCGGCGGGAAGGTCCTGGTGATCACCGCCATGGTCTGCGGCGTCATCATCGCGGCGCCGAGACCCTGCACGGCCCGCGCAGCGATAAGCATGGTGATCGATCCGGACAGACCGCACCACAGCGAGGCGGCGGTGAAGACGGCCAGACCGATCAGGTACAGGTTCTTGGGCCCGTAGCGATCGCCGAGCCGACCGGTGACCAGCAGCGGCACCGCATAGGTCAGCAAGTACGCGCTGGTCACCCAGATGACCTGGGAGATGTCGGCCTGCAGATCCGTCATGATCGCCGGATTGGCGACCGCGACGATGGTCATATCCAGCAGGATCATGAAGAACCCGACGACCAGCGCGAATAGCGCCAGCCACGGATTACGTTGTGTGGTCATGGATTTGGTTCCTATCTCGGATGTCTGTTCCGGAGGGCGTGCGCACACCGGTACACATCAGGGCGATGACGCGCTGGTCTCGTTCCAGCGGCGCGGCACCGGGGGTGGTTCGGAATGTTGCTGGGCGGACCAGGGGTGCTGATGTTCGGTTGTGCGGACTCCGGTCGCGGGATCGAACTCGTCCCATTCCAGCTCGCCGCTGTCCAGTTCGGAGATCAGGCTGTCGACCCACGCGATCTCGGCGGCGATGGTGGCACGCAGGTACGGGAGCACGATCCAGTAGCGCCGCGGTACGGCGTGCAACCCAGCCCATTGGCTCATCATGTCGACGTCGGCGAGGTCCTGCGCCAATCGCTCGACCCGCTCCCGCAGTAGCGAGACCACCTCCGGCGCGGGCAAGTTGTGCGCCTCCGCGAGCGCGACCGGGAACACCGGATATTCCCGCCCGGGATTGCGCAGGATCTCGGCCACTCGGGAACGCAACGTCTTCCGGCCGCTTTCGGTGATCCGGTAGGTAGTGCGCTCCGGCCGATTCCCTTCCCGATCGACGCCCTCGGCCTGGACCATTCCTTGGTCGGCCAACCGTGTCACCGTGTGATAGAGCGAGCCCGGACGCACCTTCACCAAGATGTCCTCCCGACGGGCGATCAGCAGTTGATACGCCTCGTAAGGATGCATGGGCCGCTCGTCGAGCAGCGCGAGCACGGCGATCGCCAATGGCGTCACCGACGGACGCGCGTGCTGCCCCATTTTCGGTCACCTCCTGCACAACACTCGCGGATGCGAGATCGAATTCCCGGAGCACGATAGCCAGGGCCACCGACATACTCCGCATCAAATACTCCACGTGGAATATACGGCGTGGAACAGTCCGCCCACAAGACCGCAGTATCGAACGGAAATGTGATCGGCGACATAGCAAAACGGCCCGAGCGCACCCGTTCGGGCCGTCGTGACCAGGGGATTCGCTAGAGCGCGTGGTTGTCCAACCAGGTGCGCGCCACCTCCGCGGCAGCGGCACCTTCGCCGACCTTGCGGATCATCGCCGCCAACTCGTCGGTCGTGAGCTCACCCGCGACGTAGTTCAGCTTCTTGATCTGCCGATCATCGAGCAGACCCTTGCGGTAGACCGCGAGCACATTCTCGGCTCGCACCGCGTAGTCGTTGTCGGCGAGGACCGTCAGCCCATCCGTCGCACCGGGGGCCAGCGCGGGCGGGCCGGTCAGGATTCCGGCCTGGATTTCGCCGTCCAGCAAGGCCGTTCGCAGCGCGGTCGCGTCCGGATAGGGCCTGGTGCCGGCGAAGTCGCAACCGGCAATCCGCACGGGCGCAGCTGCTCGCAGCACGCCGGGCACCGGTGCCACCCCGGCCTGGATTTCGCCACACCGCGGTGCGAGCGCGCCGATCGACCGCACGTCCTTGCCCGTCGCTTCGGTCAGCAGCACCCGCGCTCGCATATCCGTGCCGTCGGCCGGATCGGAGACCGCCAGCCCTTCCGGCAGCGACCGGTTCAACTCCTCGGTCACCGACAGCCGAACCGGTGCGGACTTGTCCGCCACCTCGGTCGTCACCTCGGGCTTGCGCGCCTGCGCATCGGCATTCAGAAAGGTGAGGAGTTCGCCGCTGTGTTCGCCGACCACCGTCACCATGCCCGCATCCAGCGCGGCCAGATAGTCCGCCCGATTACCGAGATCGGCGGTGACCGAGGTGCGCGCACCGGTCCGCGCCAACGCGCCCGCATAAATTTGCGCAAGCAGATTTGATTCCATCGAATCGCCCGCGCCGACCGCTATCGTCGGGCCCGAATCGTCGCTTCCGCAGGAAACAGCCAGCCCGACGGCCGTGACGACCACGAACCGTGCCAGCATCCGCCTCGACGCGGCCAACCCCATCCGGCGACACCAACCTTCGGTAGTGAACAGGAACTGCGTGCAGCGGGCAGTATGAACAACCAGAATGTACCGGGTGGCCGTGCGAGCACGGCTTCTCGCACCGCCCGTCATGCCGGAAGGACTCCAGTGAAAACCACGATCAACCCCGATGCCGCGCGGCACGGGCGGTTCGCGCTGCGGCTGACGCTGCGCGCCGCCCGCATTCTCGTTGCTGCCGCGGCATTGGCCGCCGCCATGATCCTGTCCGCCTGTGGCAACTCCGATCCGCTTGCGGCCAAGGGCAATTGCGAGGGCGACGGGCTGACCGTCGGCTCGGCGAACTTCCCGGAATCGGAAACGGTCGCGAATATCTACGCGGAAGCGTTGCGCGCCAACGGATTCAATGTCGACACCAAACTCAATATCGGTAGCCGCGAAGCGTATATCCCGGCACTGCGCCAGTGCGCGATCTCGGTGATTCCGGAGTACAACGGCAACCTGCTGCAGTACCTGGACAAGAACGCCACCGCGGCCAGCTCAGCCGATATCGACGCCGCCCTCACCAAAGCGCTGGGTTCCACGGGTTCGGGTTCCGATCTCGCCGTCGGCACACCGGCCCCGGGCCAGGACTCGGACGCGGTCGTGGTCACCAAGGCCACCGCCGAGCGCTGGAACCTGCACAGCATCGCCGATCTGGCCGCACATTCGGCCGAGGTGAAATTCGGTGCGCCCGCCGAATTCCAGGAGCGCGCAGGCGGTCTGCCCGGTCTGAAGAAGAACTACAACCTGGATATCGCGGCGAACAATTTCGTGCCGATCGCCGACGGCGGCGGACCCGCGACGGTGCGCGCGTTGGTCGAGGGCACGGTGACCGCGGCCAATATCTTCACCACCTCCCCGGCGATCGCGCAGAACAACCTGGTGGTCCTGGAGGATCCGAAGCACAACTTCCCCGCCCAGAATGTCGTGCCGCTGTTCAACTCCGCCAAGAAGACCGATAAGGCGCTCGCCGCGCTCAACGCGGTCTCCGCGAAACTCACCACCGACGAACTGCTGAAGCTCAACGAGGCGGTCTCCGGTAGCAGCAAGACCGAACCCAAGGCCGCAGCACAACAATGGGTCGCCGCCCAAGGGCTGAACAAGCCCACCGGGTAGGAGCCAGCATGTCCGATATCGAATTCAGCCGTATCAGCAAGACCTATCCGGACGGTACGCACGCCGTCTCCGAACTCGATCTACGCATCGAATCCGGTTCGTTCACCGTCTTCGTCGGACCGTCGGGCTGCGGCAAGACCACCTCGATGCGCATGATCAACCGGATGATCACACCCAGTTCGGGCACCATCACCGTTGGCGGCGCGGATATTTCGACGGTGAATCCGGTCGAGCTGCGGCTCGGTATCGGATACGTGATCCAGAGCGCCGGACTCCTGCCGCACCGCACTGTCATCGACAATGTCGCGACCGTGCCTGTGCTGCAAGGAGTTCGGCGCCGCGCGGCCCGCGCGGCGGCACTCGAGGTGCTGGACCGGGTCGGGTTGGACCGATCGCTGGCCAACCGGTATCCGGCCCAGCTCTCCGGCGGACAGCAGCAGCGGGTCGGGGTGGCCAGGGCGCTGGCCGCGGATCCGCCGGTGCTTTTGATGGACGAACCGTTCAGCGCGGTCGATCCGGTGGTGCGCGAGGAGTTGCAGGCCGAAATGCTGCGGCTGCAAGCGGAATTGCGCAAAACCATCGTCTTCGTCACCCACGACATCGATGAGGCGGTGAAACTCGGCGACCGGATCGCGGTGTTCGGACCGGGCGGCGTCCTCCAGCAGTACGACGAACCACAGCGCGTACTCGCCGCGCCCGCAACAGATTTCGTGGCGGGATTCGTCGGACGTGATCGCGGTTATCGCGCACTGTCGTTCCGCAGTGGGGATAGCCTGACACTGCACGCGATTCACACCGCGACCGAACCCGAACTCGCCGAATTGCGGCTGGACCGCGGCGAATGGGTATTGGTGGTCACTGATTCCGGCGTTCCGCGCGGGTGGATCGATGTCACCGGCGTAGAGAGCCTTCGGGCCGGGCGGGCATTGCACGACAGCATCGCCGCGGGTGGCTCGCTCTTCCCGCCGGACGGCGACCTCCGGCAGGCGCTGGACGCGGCGATCTCCTCACCGTCGGGAATCGGTGTCGCCGTTGACGATTCCGGCGCAGCTCGCGGTGGCATCCGGGCTCCGGAGGTACTCGATCAGCTCGCCGGGCAGCGCACGATGGAGGACGACGAGCGCAATCGGCATTTCTTCGAAACCGAAAACGCATGAAGTATCTGATCGACAACTTCTCCGAGATCATGGGTTTCACCAAGACCCATCTGTATCTCGCGTTGGTGCCGCTACTGCTCGGGCTGATCATCGCGATTCCGGTGGGCGCGTCGGTGCGCCGGATCTCCTGGCTGCGGCGCGTCACGGTGACGGCGGCCAGCCTGTCGTACACCATTCCGTCACTGGCCCTGTTCGTGATCATTCCGCCGCTGGCCGGGATTTCGACCATCGATCCGCTGAATGTGATCATCGCGCTCACCGTGTATTCGACGGCACTGCTGGTGATCGCGGTGCCGACGGCGCTGGATTCGGTGTCGCCCACCGTCATCGACGCCGCCGACGCCGTCGGCTTCAGTTCGCTGCGGCGCACCGTGACCGTCGATATGCCTTTGGCCATACCGGTTTTCGTCTCCAGCCTGCGCGTTGTGGTGGTCACCAATATCGCCATGGTTTCGGTCGGCGCGCTGATCGGTGTCGGCGGGCTCGGCAAACTCTTCACCCAGGGCTATCAGCGCGACTACCCGGACGAGATCATCGCGGGCATCATCGTGACACTGGCGCTGGCCTTGATCTTCGACCGCCTGGTGTACGTCATCGGGCGCTGGGCGACGCCGTGGACACGCGCGGACACCAGGACGGCGAAAGGCGCTGCGGCATGAACCTTTTCATCGATGCCTGGCACTACTTCACCGACGGCGCGAACTGGAGCGGCCCGGCGGGTATCCAACACCGCATCGCCGAGCACCTCTGGTACAGCTTCCTGACCGTCGTCGTCTCCGCGGCCGTCGCGCTCCCCCTCGGGCTGGTGATCGGGCACACCCGTCGCGGTTCCGCGCTGCTGGTCGGATTCGCCAATGCCATGCGCGCGCTGCCCACCCTCGGCCTGCTGACCTTCCTGGTGCTCGGCCTCGGACTCGGCCTGATTCCGCCGCTGCTCGCACTCGTCACGGTCGGCATTCCGCCGCTGCTGGCCGGCGCCTACGCCGGAATCGCCAATGTCGCGGCCGATGTCGTGGACGCCTCACGCGCCATGGGCATGACCGAGCGCCAGATCCTGTTCCGCGTCGAGGTCCCCAACGCGCTGCCGATCCTGCTCACCGGCCTGCGCGGGGCCACCCTGCAGGTCATCGCCACCGCCACCATCGCCGCCTTCGTCAACCTGGGCGGTCTGGGCCGCTACATCTTCGACGGCATCGCCGTCTACCGCTACGACCGGGTCCTCGTGGGAGCCCTGCTGGTCGCGGTCCTGGCCATGGTCATGGACGGCCTGCTGGCTTTCGCGGTCTGGGCCAGCGCGCCCGGCACGGGTCGCCTGCGTCGTACCTCTCAGCTGCCCGTGACACCTGCCGGAATCCTGCAGACCGCGGAATAGAGTTCAGGCATAGGGATCGGTGATCTCGCGCAGCCGGGCCATCGTCTCGCGCAGCTGCCGCATGCGCTGCGCACCGAGGTGCGTCGCCCACTCGGCCTCGATCCGATCGGCGACGGAGTTCGCGTACGCCGCCATCTTCGCCCCGCGTTCGGACAGCACGACCAACCGTGCCCGACCGTCGCTCGGGTCCGGCACGCGCTGCACATAGCCGGCGCGTTCGAGCTGATCGACCAGGAATCCGGCGGTTTGCTTGGTGACCTGGGCCTGCTCGGCCAATTCGGTCAGGCGGCTGCCATCGGGACCGATGCGCGCCGCGAGCCGCCCCTGGGCGACGGTGATGTCGTCGTATCCGGACTCGGCGAGGTCGGCGAAGATCCGGTCCTCCATCGATCGGTGGGCAATGAACATCAGCAGGCCCATCGCAATTCCGCTCGATCGCACGATCGAGATCGAACCAGCCGCCGCGGCCGCCGCGGCCGCCCATGCGGTAACCATCGGATGGCCGGTATGGGATAAACACCGCCTTGACGGCATCCGCCTGGTCGCATCCGACGTCGACTGGATCCACGGCAGCGGACCGGAGATCCGCGGCCCGATCACCGCACTGTTACTCCTGGTCACCGGCCGCGCAGCGGCAATGGACCTGCTGGCGGGCGACGGCGTGGCAGCGATGACCGCTCGCCTGCGCTGACCGCCCCGGCATTGACCAATGATGTGACATGGGTCACGATGTGACGTGGCCGCAGTAGTTTGCTTCGCGGATGCTCGACGCAGGATCGCGGAGCCGAATTCTGCGGGATCACTCATCCGAGACCAGGAGGCGTACCGTGAACAGTCGCTCTATGAAGGCGCGCGACATCATGCACGAAAACGCGGAGTGGATCCCCGCCGACGAAACGCTGGATCGGGCCGCGCAGATGATGCGCAGGCTGGATATCGGCGCGCTGCCGATCGGCAACGACGACCGGCTCATCGGCATGCTCACCGATCGCGACATCGTCGTGAAATGCATTGCGATGGGCCATGATCCGAGCAAGGTGCGGGCCGGGGATCTGGCCGAGGGCACCCCGCGCTGGATATCCGCCGATGCCGACGTCCGCGAGGTGCTGGACATGATGGAGCATGATCGGATCAAACGGCTGCCGGTGATCGACAACAAGAAGCGACTCGTCGGCATGATCTGCGAATCCGATATCGCCAAGAACCTCAGCGACGCCGAAATCGCAGAATTCGTCTCGGCCGTCTTCGTTCCGCACTGATCAACCCGCACAACGCAATACGGGGCTGCTCACCCGAGTGAGCAGCCCCGTATTTCCGGGTCGAAATCAGGCGACGCCCTCCGCACGGGCGGCGGCGGCCACCGCCTCGGCAACGGCCGGGGCGACGCGCGGGTCGAGCGGGCTCGGCACGATCTTGTCCGGGGCGATCTCATCGGCGACCACGCTGAGGATGGCGTCGGCGGCCGCGATCTTCATACCCTCGGTGATGCGGCGCGCGCCCGCGTCCAGCGCGCCCTTGAAGACGCCGGGGAACGCGAGGACATTGTTGATCTGGTTCGGGAAGTCGCTGCGCCCGGTGGCCACGATCGCGGCGTACTTGTGCGCGACATCGGGGTGGATCTCCGGATTCGGGTTCGACATGGCGAACACGATCGACTCCGGCGCCATCGAGGCGATCAGCTCCTCGGCGATGGTGCCCGCGGAGAGTCCGAGGAACACATCGGCGCCGTCCAGCGCCTCGGCCGCGCCACCGGCGAGACCGCGCGGGTTGGTGCGCTGCGCCAGCTCGGCCTTCACCTCGTTGAGGTCGCCGCGCTCGCGGTTCACGATGCCCCTGGAATCGAGCACGGTCACGTCCTTGACACCCGCGGCGAGCAGGATGTTCGTGCATGCGACACCGGCGGCGCCCGCGCCGGACACCACGACCTTCATGCCTTCGATGGCACGACCCTGCACCTTGGCCGCGCCATTGAGGGCGGCGAGCACCACGATGGCGGTGCCGTGCTGGTCGTCGTGCATGACGGGGCAGTCAAGGGCCTCGATGAGCCGCTGCTCGATCTCGAAGCAACGCGGCGCCGAGATGTCCTCCAGGTTCACCGCGCCGAAGCTCGGGCGCAGCCGGATGATGGTCTCCACGATCTCGTCGACGTCCTTGGTGTCCAGGACGATCGGGATCGAGTTCAGTCCGGCGAACTTCTTGAACAGCGCCGCCTTGCCCTCCATCACGGGCAGCGAGCCACGCGGACCGATGTCACCCAGACCGAGCACCGCGGTGCCGTCACTGACCACCACGACGAGCCGGTCGGTCCAGGTGTAGCGCTTGCACAGCGCCTCGTCTTCCGCGATGGCCAAGCTGACCTTCGCGACACCCGGGGTGTAGGCGATGGAAAGGTCGCGCTGGGTGTCCAGCGGCGCGGCGAGTTCGACCGACAGTTTGCCGCCTAGGTGGCCCGCGAAAATTTCTTCCTGGGTGATTTCGGAAAGGCTTGCGGTGGCATTCGCTGCGTCAGTCACAGATGACACGATTTCACTCCTGATCGGGTCGGACAAGCCGGGGGGACGGTTACCGCCGGGTACTCGGGTGTTAGCTGTTTCACAGGCTCATCGAGTGCGCTGACCGGGACATTTCGGGTCGAGCCGAGAGCATCGGAAATGCGACGATCTACTACCGAAACGTGGCGCGGCACTGATCCGCAGAGCGAAGGTCGGACGGGTGTGTCCGTACGAAACGTGCGGGGGGATCCTCGGGTCGCGACGGTGCGTCGCGAGGCGATGATCGCCGTTGTTCCCGAACCCGGCGGTGGCGTAGGCGGGAATCCGCAACATTCTGCCAGCCGGAGGACGCATTGCCAAACCGGCGTGTCGTGTCCCGGTCGAGCGTCATCTTTCGAGGGTAGGTCGCGGGAATTACCAGGGGGTAAGCAGAAACTCGCAGTTCGGCAGCGGTATCCGGTGAGCTGTCACAACGGGAACGGATCGGCCGCGGTGAGCTCCGGCCGGCCCGGAGGCTCGGGCATCATATCGGCAACTCCGGGGCGCACCCACACCGCCTCGAGTCCGCCGGAGGTCAGCCGCACCCGCCAATCCGCCGCCGCGCCTGGATGATCGGTGCGCCGGTGCATCCCGCGACTCTCCGTGCGCGCGAGCGCACTGTATTTGGTCCAGCGTGCCACCGCCAGCAGCGCCGCCGCCTGCCTGGCCCGCAACCGGTGCACGCCGAACCCGCCGAGATCGAAGTCGGCGCCCGGCCACATGGCGTCGAGCTCGCCGATGCTGTCGCGCAGACTTCCGGCGCTGCGCCAGTAGCTGCGCCGCAATGGCAGCGTGTGCTCCTGCACCAACCCGACCACCGCGCGCGGATCGATGCGGGCCACCGGATTCAGTCCCGCACCGGCCACCTCACGTACCGGACCCGGCACGCCGCGCCCACGTGCGTAGCGCGCGGCCCCTTTTCCGGCCCACACACCCGAGGCGATGGCCCATGCTCCGCCCTGACCGCCGAAGCCGCTGACCGCGCCGGTGATCGGCTCGCGCGTCATCACATCGCCCGCACCATAGAGGCCGGCCACCGTGGTCGCGCAGTCGGTCCCGCCTATGCACAACCCGCCGGTCCCGCGGACCGTCCCCTCCAGCACCGCGCGCAGCGGTACCCGGCGGGTGTGGTCGACCAGCCCCTGTCTGGAGAGCCAGCGCCGGACCGGGTAGGGCACATCATCCAGGGCCGCGTAGATCCGGCGGCCATCCGCGATCGCGGTGAATGCCGCCGAGCGATGTCCGGTGATCTCCGCACCGGATTCGTCGTAGAGCGTCGCGAAATGCAGTGCCAGCCCGGGAGCGAAGGCGGTGTCGCGGGGCGCGGGCACATGCGGCACCAGACCGTAGGCACTGGAGAATTCCATGCCGGACAGTTGCGCGCCCGCCTCGGCGGCCAGCAGCAGTCCATCGCCGGTATCCACATCGGTGCCTGCGCCGCCGGAGAGGAAGGCGCAGCCGCCGGTGGCGACGACGACCGCCCCGGCTCGGCCGGTCCAAGTCCGAAAGCCGTTGTGGCGCTGCACACCAACCGCACCGGCGACCGCGCCGTCGCAATCGACGAGCAGTTGCAGGGCGGGATGGTGATCGAGAATTCGGACTCCGGCTTCGAGCAGGCCGCGGCGCATCCGACGCAGATAGCTTGCGCCGTCGAGGCATACGCGCAATGGCGTTGCGCCGTTGCCCTCACCAGGAAACCGATAACCCCACGCCACGAGCTGTTCGACCCGCCGATGCGTTTCGTCGAGTACGCGCAGCATCCATTCCGGTTCGGCGAGTCCGCCGCCGTGCGCGTATGCGCGCCGCACCGCCTCGTCTCGCGCGGTCCCCGACGGGATATTCCACAGTGAGGTCGTCCCGGCGGCGGTCGGCCCGCTCGCGCCGCAGCGGCTCTTGTCGACGAGCGTCACCCGAGCGCCCGCGGTGGCGGCGGAGATGGCGGCCCAGGTCCCGGCGGGACCGCCGCCGAGCACGAGCACATCCGTCTCGAATTCCGTCACAAAGAGAAATGTTCGGCCACAATTCACGCGACCGCAACCATTCCCGATTTATCAGCTCCACCACTGCGTCCACAGCAATATCCCGGCGACAATAAAAACGACCACCGATCCGGAAAAAGCTGCCAAACCCCGATGACGATCTGAAAAAATTTGTGCGCCGAGCCCGACCGCCGAGGTGGCGACATGCCACGTCACCGATTCGCCGCCGGGTCCGGGAAAGCCGCGCCGAGCAGCTATTACCGCAGTCCCGATAACGACGAGGGCCAGCACGAACATCCCACCGGCGACGATTCCGCTGAGTCCGCGCAGCACTCTCACGAGGCGATCACCGGCACGCCCGTCGCTTTGCCCGCGAGTTCCTCGAATTGCGCGGGGTCGGTGGTGAATTCACCTAGCCGGATGGTTTTGTTGGAACCGTGATAGTCCGACGAACCGGTGGTGATGAGACCGAGTTCGGCGGACAACTCCGTCAGCAGCGCGCGATCGGCCGCGGAATGGTCCGGGTGATCGATCTCGAGCCCGCCGAGTCCGATCGTGGCCAGCTCGCGGATATCGTCGATCGCCAGCAGCCGTCCACGCTTACGCGCGCGGGTGTGCGCGAGCACACTGACCCCACCCGCGGTCGCGATCATCTCGACGGCCCGGCGCAGCGGTGTATCCGCCTTCTCCGCGTAGTAGGGGCCGTGCGGGGCCAGCAATTCGGTGAAGGCCGCGTCCACAGTCGGCACCACACCGGCCACGACGAGCGCGCGCGCCAGATGCGGACGCCCCGCCGACGGTCCGGCCGAGGCCAGGACCGCATCCGGATCGATGGGTAGTCCGTCGTCGCGCATGCGCTCGGCCATCGCGCGCAACCGCTCGACGCGTTCGGCGCGCAAGCGTTCCCGCTCGTCGGCGAAACACCGGTCGGTCGGGTCGAACAGGTAAGCCAACAGGTGCACCGGGACCGGCCACCCGTCCTCACCGAGCCCGATACACGACATCTCCATGCCGCGCACCAGCGTCAATCCCTTCGGTAGCGCGTCGACCGCCTCGGCCCACCCGGCGGTGGTGTCGTGGTCGGTGACGGCGACCACGTCCAGGCCGGCCGCGGCCGCGTTACGGACGAGTTCGGCCGGGGTGTCGGTACCGTCGGACGCGGTCGAATGGGTATGCAGGTCGATGCGCACGCCTTCTTTCATACCGTGCGCTCACCCGGCGCACGCACGCGCACGCGACGTAGCATCAACCCGTGCCATCTATTCCGCCGCTACCGTCGTTCCGCGGCCAGGGCCGAGTACGTACCCGAGTGCCCCATATCCCGGTTCCCACCGCACGTGCGGTGGTCGACTGTGCCGTGTACGTCGACGGCAGGCGGCTGCCCGGCCACTTCAGCCACGCGGACGCGATGGCCGAGGTCAGCAACCGGGGAACCGGATTCGTTTGGGTCGGACTGCACGAGCCGGACGAGTACCAGACGGCCGATATCGCGAAGGTCTTCGACCTGCATCCGTTGGCCGTCGAGGATGTCGTCCATGGTCATCAGCGGCCGAAGTTGGAACGCTACGACGACACTCTGTTCCTCGTCCTGCGCACGGTCAGCTACGTCCCACACGAAATCCATTCGGTCAGTGAGATCGTCGAGACCGGCGACATCATGGTCTTCACCGGACCCAATTTCACGGTGACCGTTCGGCGCGGCGAGCACACCGGACTCGCCGGTGTCCGAAAGGAATTGGAGGATCACCCCGAACAGCTCATGCTCGGTCCCGGTGCGGTGCTGCACGCGGTCGCCGACCATGTTGTGGATTCCTATGTGGCGGTGGCGCAGTCGGTCGAGAACGATATCGACGAGATGGAGGAAGAGGTCTTCACCCCGCGTAGCACGGTGACCATCGAATCGATCTACCAGCTCAAGCGAGAGGTCGTGGAGCTGCGTCGCGCGGTGAATCCGCTCGGCACCGCGCTCGAGGCACTCGGCCGCAACACCACAATGCCGTTGCCCAAAGAGATTCGGCGTTATCTACGCGATGTCGCCGACCACCACACCGCGGTGGCCGAGCGGATCAACGATTTCGACGAGGCACTCAGCGCACTGATCACCGCGGCGCTCGCCAAGGTCGGTGTCCAGCAGAATACCGACATGCGCAAGATCTCCGCGTGGGTCGCGATCGCGGCGGTGCCGACGATGATCGCCGGCATCTACGGGATGAATTTCACGCATATGCCGGGGCTGGAGGCAACCTGGGGCTTCTGGATCGTCATCGTGCTCACGCTCGCGATCTGCGCCGGGCTCTACGTCAATTTCCACCGCAACAACTGGCTCTGAGAACTACAGCGACGCAGCGCCTCTCGCCGGATCGTGCACATCGATCCCGGCCTCGGCCCACGCGTCACGCAACGCCTGTGCCCCGCGCACCCGCACCCATGCCGCCTCGGTCGCGGTCACCGGAACCACCGCGAAATACCGCACCGGTTCGGCGGGTTCGGGCAGCGCGACCTCGGGAATATCGCTGTCCCCCAACAACACCGCGGTGAACGGCGCATCGCGCCACATCGGCTCGCCCAGATCGAGCAGCGCATCGGCTTGCAGCACAACACCTTCCACGGCGGGCGCCGCGACGAGCACGCCGAGGGTGCGGGCAAGTCCGGAACTCGGACCGACCCCCGCACGCAGCGTCAGCACCAATTCGGCCCGCGGCCCGCGCACCGGATCGGCGTGCAGGTCACCGGGATCGCCCATGGGATGACGTGATCCGCCGAGGGTCACGTAGTGCACCAGCTCGTCGCCGGGAATGCGCAGAATCTCGATGGGCTCCAGACCGAGGAAGGTCACCGACGCGGAGTCGACGCCCGTCGAGGCGGCACCGAAGTGATCCAGCACCTCGGTGCGGACCTTGTCTACAACTTCCATGCGCTCAGATCGCCAACCGCGCCAGCATGTCCCGAGCCTGCTCGGCCGACTTCGGGTCACACAGTACGTCATAGCGGCCCGCCACCAACTGCATGGTGGAGGCGAAATCGCGCTGTCCCCTGGTCGCCGCGTAGGGGATCGAGGTGGAGATGACGCCGAAGATGATGCCGCCGACCAAGCCGACCAGCACCGGCGCGAAACCGCCGCTGGTGGTGAACAAGCTCAACAGCAGGCCGAGGAACAGGCCGAGCCAGGCGCCCGAAACCACTCCACCGCCGATCACCTTGCCCCAGGTCAGTCGGTACAGCACGCGTTCGACCTGCATCAGGTCCACGCCGACGATGGTCACGTCTTGCACAGGGAACTCGTTGTCGGCCAGGAAGTCGACCGCCTTCTGTGCCTCGGCATAGGTCGGATACGAGCCGACCGGCCAGCCCGAAGGCGGCGTCGGCAGGCCCTGGCGACCGCGATTCGAGTTCCCCAAGGGATTCGTCATATCTCTATTCTGCTATTCCGAACCGGAGTTCGGGGGTGTGAAACGCGTGGTCCTCGTCATCCCCGCAGCTCGGCCCTTGTCAGCGATTACCTGAGCCATCTTCGCGCTGGCCTCATCGATCATTTCGTCGCCCAGCATTACCGCTCCGCGCGCACCGCCTTTTTCCGAGGTGTGGAAGGCGTAGGCATCCAGAATCAGCTCGGCGCGATCGTAATCGGCCTGGCGCGGACTGAAGATCTCGTTCGCGGCCTCGATCTGTCCGGGATGCAATACCCATTTACCGTCGAAACCGAGTGCCGCGGTGCGCCCGGCCGCCCTGCGGAATCCATCGATATCCCGAATTTGCAGGTAGGGGCCGTCGATTGCCTGCAGCCCGTGTGCGCGAGCGGCGAGCAGGATGGTCATCAGAATGTGGTGGTAGGCATCGCCGGTGTCATAACCCTCGGGCTGTTCACCGACCACCAGGGTGCGCATATTGATACTGGCCATGAAGTCGGCCGGGCCGAAAACGAGGGTCTGCACCCGCGGGCTCGCAGTGGCGATCTCGTCTATGTTGCGCAGCCCCATGGCGTTCTCGATCTGCGGTTCGATACCGATCCGCCCGACCTCGAGCCCGCTGGCCTTCTCCAATTGCGTGAGCAGCAGGTCCAGTGCCCGCACCTGACCGGCATCGGTCACTTTCGGCAGCAAAATCGCGTCCAGCGCGGCGCCCGCGCCCTCGACCACGGTGATCACATCGGCGTAGGTCCACTCGGTGGTCCAATCGTTGACCCGGACCACCCGCAGTTGATCGCCCCAGCCGCGGTCGTTCAACGCGGCCACGATATTCGCGCGGGCCTCGGCCTTGGCGGCGGGGGCGACCGCATCCTCCAGATCGAGAAATACCTCGTCGACCGGCAAACCCTTGGCCTTATCGATCATCTTCTTGCTGCTGCCGGGGCAGGCGAGCACCGAGCGGCGCGGCTTCATGATCACTCCCGTCGATCGTGGCATGGTGTGAGTACCGGTCAGCGAACCCTCTAACCTGACAGCCATGGCAGCAACCAGGGTGTACGTCGCCAGGCTCGCCGGACTGGTGGTACTCGGCCCGGACGGCGAGTCTATCGGCCGCATCCGCGACGTCGTCGTGGCCGTCCGCTACGACCGCCAGCAACCCCGGGTGCACGGCCTGGTTGTCGAATTGCCGTCCCGGCGCCGAATATTCGTACCGATGCTGCGGGTGACCACGATCGAACCCGGTGTCGTCGCGCTCAATACCGGCACGGTGAGCCTGCGCCGCTTCACCCAGCGTCCGGGCGAGATGCTGGCACTCGCGCAGATCGTGGATTCCTCGGTGCGCGTTGATGATCCGGATCTGCCGGATCTCGCCGATGTCGATGTGCTCGTGGTCGATCTGGGCATCGAACAGACCCGGACCAGGGACTGGCGGGTCACCAGGGTCGCGGTGCGCGGACATCGCAGGCTCGGCCGCCGCCGGACCGTGCACGTGGTGGACTGGATGCAGGTCAGCGGGCTGACGCCGTACGAGATCGGTAGGCCGGGCCAGGACGTCACCCAGTTGCTCGAGCAGTTCGAAGGCCTGCGTCCCGCCGATGTCGCGCACATGCTGCGTGAACTTCCCGAGAAGCGGCGCATCGAGGTGGCGATCGCGCTCGACGACGAGCGACTCGCCGACGTCGTGCAGGAACTCCCCGACGACGACCAGGTCGATCTGCTCGGCCACCTCGAGGTGCGCCGCGCCGCCGACGTGCTCGAGGCGATGGATCCCGACGACGCCGCCGACCTGCTCGGCGAACTGCCGAAGGGTGAGCGGGAATCGCTGCTGGCGCTGATGGATCCGGAGGAGTCCGAACCCGTCCGCAGGCTGCTCGAGCACTCCCCCGATACCGCGGGTGGTCTGATGACACCGAAACCGGTGGTGCTGACCCCGGCCACCACGGTCGCCGAAGCGCTTGCCCGAGTGCGCAATCCGGATCTGACACCCGCGCTGGCCACCATGGTGTTCGTGGTGCGGCCGCCGACCGCAACGCCGACCGGCCGCTTCCTCGGCTCGGTGCATTTGCAGCGACTGTTGCGCGAACCCCCGGCACACCTGGTCGGCGGCATCCTCGATACCGATCTGGCCCCGCTGCGTCCCGATGCCCCGCTCGGTGCGGTGACCCGCTACTTCGCGACCTACAACCTGGTCTGCGGTCCGGTGGTGGACGAGGAGAACCATCTGCTCGGCGCGGTCAGTGTGGACGACGTGCTCGATCATCTACTACCGGAAGATTGGCGCGAGCAAGAAGATACGGCCCATGACGCGGTCGCGGGGCGCGAGGGGATAGCCGATGCCGAGTGAGAAGAATCCGGCGCGTCAGCGACTGGAAACGCCGGTGGAATCGCGGTTCCGCTTCGACTACGACGCCGAGGCGCTGGCCCGTTCCAGCGAGCGGGTCGCCCGATTCCTCGGCACCGGACGCTATCTCGCGATCCAGACGATTGTGGTGGTCGTCTGGATCCTGCTGAACGTCTTCGTGATCGCGCTGCGCTGGGATCCGTATCCGTTCATCCTGCTCAATCTCGCGTTCTCGACCCAGGCCGCGTATGCCGCGCCGCTGATCCTGTTGGCGCAGAACAGACAAGACAACCGCGACCGCGTCTCGCTGGAGGAGGATCGCACCAGGGCCGCCCAGACCAAGGCCGATACCGAATTCCTTGCCCGCGAACTCGCGGCGCTGCGGATCGCAGTCGGCGAGGTTGCTACGCGCGACTACTTGCGCAGGGAATTGGAGGAAATGCGCGAGGTGCTGGACCGGATCGAGGCCGCGCGGTCACTGGATTCCGAGTCGAGCCCCGGTAAGCCTTCGAAGGCCAATCGCATGAAAAGTTCCGGCAGAAAGCCGGGCACAGTTCAGGTTTCACCGCCAGTTGCTGACGATTGACAGGAAATGCTCTACAAGGTTGTGACCCACGGGTAACCTGGACGACGTTGTCCCGAGCGGACGGGCAGGGGATGTCCCGGACAGGCGCTCTCACGACGTAGAGGATTGGTGTGGCCGAATGCGAATCTCTGCTCCGATAACCGTCTCGGCCCTGGTCGTCGCAGGTCTTGTGGCCACAGGCTCGGGTACCAACACCACGCAATCCACCACTCCCGATACCGCGCCCGAGGCGTTACTCGCGGCGTCGACCGGCACATCCACCGCCGAAGGAACATCCGGCGACACCAGCGAACCCGCATTGTCCCGGACAGTTGGTCTCCTTCCGGTAACGCCGGAAGCTCCCCGCAAACTTCGAGCAATGACCCCGCTTGCTGACGGCACCCCGCTGTTCGCGGGTTCGGTGCCGTTGCACGACATCGCCCTGCCCGCGACCGGCGGCGCGCTCGGGATCCCGGAAATCGTGCTCGCGGCCTATCGCAATGCCGAACTCGCGCTGGAATCCTCGATGCCCGGCTGCGGTCTGTCGTGGAGCCTGCTGGCCGGGATCGGACGGATCGAATCAATGCACGCCGGCGGCGGACGCACCGACGCCGCGGGCACCACCGTGACGCCGATCTTCGGACCCGCGCTGGACGGCACGCTGCCGGGCAACGAAGTGATCAAGGCCGCCGACGGCAGCGCGGTGCGCGCCATCGGGCCGATGCAATTCCTGCCCGGCACCTGGAGCCGGTACGCCGCCGACGGCAACGGTGACGGAATCGCCGACCCGCACAACGTCTTCGACGCCTCGCTCGCCGCAGGCAAGTACCTGTGCTCGGGCGGGCTGAACCTGCGCGATCCGCAACAGGAACTGCGCGCGGTGCTGCGCTACAACAACTCGCTCGCCTACGCCGCCAATGTGCTGAGCTGGTCGGCGGCCTATCGCACCGGCGGCACACCGAGCCAAGTGAACATCTCCCCCGATCTCATTCCGCCCGGTACCGCGCCGATCACGGCGGGCGCGGACATGTTGGCCGCATCCTCGACGGCACCGACCACCACCACCACCAAGCCCGAACTGCCGCCGAATACCGTGACCATCCCGACGCCGACCGAGGTGATGATCACCATCCCCGGTCTGCCACCGATCCCCTGCGGCATCTTCTGCCCGCGCCCGGTACCCAAGCCGCCGTGCGATCCACAGCAGGTGGCCCCGGCGCAGCTGCCCGCCCCCGGCGATCCGGCACAGTCGCCCATCGCACCGGCGCAGACCTACGGTGCCGCGGAAAACGGCGAGCCGAAGGATCCTCAGCAGCAAGACCAGCAGCGCCCGGACAAGCAGCAGCCGCAACAGCAACCCGCCAATTGCACTCCGGCCCAACCGGATGCGCCCCAGCCCGGTGCGGCCCAGCCCGCGCCCAATGCGCAGGCTCCCGCGCCATCGCCGGGCGAAACGCAGCAGAACACCCCGGAGAAGACGCCGGAGCCCGGCGTGGCCGAAGCGCCGGAGCCGCCCCAGACCGAAGCAGCCACCCCGCCGCCCGCACCGGGCATCACGCTGCCGTTCGGCATCGTGATCCCGCTGCCCGGCCCGGCACCGGTCCCGCAAGGCTGAGACCAGGCCTGATATCGAACAGATGACGCCACACCGAGACCCGATAACGAAGCAGTAACAAAAAGATCTCGAATGCGGTACCCTCTACTTCGTCCATCACGAAGGGCTCGTTATCGAGTCAATTGGAGGGTCACCACACAGTGGGGCGTCACCGAAAGCAGTCGCCTGCGACGATCAAGCGCAGCTCCGTTATCGCATTGACCGGATTGGTCCCCGCTGGACTCGTGGCCGTCGCCGCGTCCGCAGGCACCGGCGATCCGACCGCATCGTCTGTCCTGCAACACATTCCGGGGGACGATCAAGACGACCAGGCGGCCAGACTTTCGGTCGCCGCGGAACCGGCGGCGACCGAATTCGTCGCGAACGCAATGGCAAAGCAGGCACCGAGTGCGCCGCCGATCGTGAAAACCGTTGCGCTGTCCGATGGTAGGCAACCGGCCGCGCTGCCACCCGGCCCGCTCGGCATTCCCGGCGTGGCCGTCGCGGCTTATCAAAACGCCGAAAACATACTCGCCGCGGAGAATCCGGTCTGCGGAATGCCGTGGTCTATGCTCGCCGGCATCGGTCGGGTCGAGTCGACGCACGCCTTCGGCGGCAAGGCCGACGCGGACGGCAATCCGCTGACACCGGTCTACGGTCCGGTGCTCGACGGCAGCCTCGCGGGCAACCACGTCGTTCACGACACCGACGGCGGCGCGCTGGACGGACTCAGCGGATACGACCGCGCCATCGGCCCGATGCAGTTCCTGCCGGAGACCTGGAAGCGCTACGGCGCCGACGGTAACGGCGACGGCATCGCCGATCCGCAGAATCTGTTCGACGCGGCACTGACCGCGGGCAGGTATCTGTGCGACGGCGGGTTGAATATGCGCGATCTCACCCAGCAGACCCGGGCGATCCTGCGCTACAACAACTCCATGGCCTATGTCGCGAATGTGATGGCGTGGGCCGGGTCCTACGCCTCCGGCGTCGCACCTAAGCCCGGCGACCTGCCGCGAATCTGAGACAACGTAAAATTCATGCCATGCCAGTGGTAACGGAAACGGATGTGCGGGGAGCCCTCGCGAAGGTCGACGACCCGGAGATCCGCAAACCGATCACCGAACTGGGCATGGTGAAGAGCATCGAGATCGGTGCAGATAGCAATGTCCATATCGAGGTCTACCTGACGACGGCGGGCTGCCCGCTGCGCACCGAGATCACCCAGCGGGTCACCAAGGCGGTGGCCGACGTCGCGGGCGTCGGCGCGGTCACAGTGGACCTCGATGTGATGAGCGATGAGCAGCGCACCAATCTGCGCAAGCAGTTGCGCGGCGACTCCGCCGATCCGGTCATCCCGTTCGCCCAGCCCGGTTCGCTCACCCGTGTCTATGCGGTGGCCTCCGGTAAGGGCGGCGTCGGAAAGTCCAGTGTCACGGTCAATCTCGCGGCCGCGATGGCCGCGCGGGGTCTCTCGGTCGGTGTGCTCGACGCGGACATCTACGGCCACTCGATTCCGCGGATGCTCGGTACCGACGCGCGACCGACTCAGGTCGAGCGGATGATCATGCCGCCGCAATCGCACAATGTGAAGCTGATCTCCATCGCGCAGTTCACCCAGGGCAATACGCCGGTGGTGTGGCGCGGTCCGATGCTGCACCGGGCGCTGCAGCAGTTCCTCGCCGATGTGTTCTGGGGCGATCTCGATGTGCTGCTGCTCGACCTCCCGCCCGGCACCGGCGATGTCGCGATCTCCATCGCGCAGCTGATCCCGAATGCGGAGATCCTGGTCGTCACCACCCCGCAGCCGGCGGCCGCCGAGGTCGCCGAACGCGCCGGTGCGATCGCGCTGCAGACCCGGCAGCGGATCGCGGGTGTCATCGAGAATATGTCCTGGCTCGATCTGCCCGACGGCACCCGGATGGACCTCTACGGTTCCGGTGGCGGCCAATCCGTCGCCGACCGCCTCACCCGAGCCGTCGGAGCGAATGTGCCACTGCTGGGCCAGATTCCGATCGAGCAGGAGTTGCGCGAGGCAGGCGACGAGGGCACCCCGATCGTATTGCGCGATCCGGAGAATCCGGCTGCGAAGGCACTGCTCGATGTAGCCGACAAACTCGCAGTGCGCCGCCGCGGACTCGCGGGCATGTCACTCGGCATCGATACGACCCGCCACCTGTAGCCGCGGGCCGGGTCGCTACAGCGCGCCGTGCCGACTCGGGCGATCGCACAGCTCGGTGGGCCGATGACATGGCCGCTCGCAATTCGAGGTCCAATTTTCGCGGGCGGGCGGATGTCAGGTGTCGGCGTAGGCCAATAAGCTCGGGGACATGCTCACGCTGCTGTTGTACGTGCTGATCGTCGGCTTGGTCGCCGCGGTGCTGTTCCTGCTCGCCAGTGCGGTCTTCGGGCGAGCCGAGGAACTCGGACCGCTGCCCGAGGGAACAACGGCGACCGTGCTGCCTGCCGAAGGCATCAACGGCGCGGATGTACGCGCCCTACGCTTCCAGCAGGTGGTGCGTGGCTATAAGGCCGGTGAAGTCGACTGGGCGCTGACCCGGCTCGCGGCCAGAATCGACGAGTTGCAGCTCCAACTAGCCGAGGCGCGCGGCGCCCAAACCCCGAGCGTCCAGCTCCCGAAGCAGCCGCAACCGAGCACGCCGCACCAGCAGCCCCAGGCGGCGACCCCGCAACCGAACGGCACGATCGCCCAACCACCGGCCCCGACCGCTCAGTCACCGGCCCCGACCGCCCAGCCCCGGACACCGACTGTCCCGCCGCATGGCTCGATCACCCCGCAAGCACCGAGTGTCCAGCCACCTGCGGCTCCGCCGCAGACGCCCCCCGCCCCGCCGAACGGCGCAGCAACCCAGGCACCGATCGGACAGCCGTCGGTCGCCCCGCCGAACGGCACAGCGCCCGACGCACCGATCGCACAGCCATCGGTCGCCCGGCCGCAACCACCGACAGCTCAGCAAGCCACGGCCCTCCAGCCGAACGGCACGATTGGTCAGCCGGCCGCGACCGGCCAGCCCCAAGCGCCGACCGTCCCGCCGAACGGCACAGCGCCCAGAGCACCAATCGCCCGACAATCAGTCGCCCCGCCCCACCTGCCGTCTACCGAGAAGATCATGCCCGTCCCGTCGAGCGGCACAGCAACCCAGGGACCGTTCGGACAGCCATCGGTCGCCTCGCTCCAGCTGCCGACTGTCCAGCAGACCACGACTGTGCCGCAGAACGGGGCGATCGCCCAGCCGCCGACCATGCAGCCCTCCGTCGCCGCCTCGCAGGCTCCGACCGCGCAGCAGTTCCCAGGCGTGCAGCAGCCCCCGAACGTGCAGCAAATCCCGACCGCACAGCAGACCCCGACCACGCAACAGACCCCGACCACGCAGCAAGTCCCCACCACACAGCAGATCTCGACCCCCCAGCACGGCCCAACCACACAGCAGGCCCCACCCACACAGCAGGCCCCACCCACACAGCACGACCCAACAGCGCAACAGGTCCAGGCTTCGCAGCAGACCCCGAACATGCAGCATGTCCCCACCACACAGCAGACCCCGAACACGCAACAGACCCCGACCACGCAGCAAGTCCCAGTCGCACAGCAGATCTCGACCACCCAGCAGGCCCCAGCCACACAGCACGACCCAACAGCGCAACAGGTCCAGGCTTCGCAGCAGGCACCGAACGTGCAGCAAGCCCCGAGCACGCAGCAGACCCCAACCGCACTGCACGGCCTAATGGCGCAACAGGTCCAGGCTTCGCAGCAGGCCCCGAGCGTGCAGCATGGCCCAACCGCGCAGCAGGCACCGAGCGTGCAGCAGCACACGCCATTCGGGCTGGATCAGAAATGACCGCCGAAATCACTGCGGCCGCACAGGACACGACCGAATCCGACGGCAAGATCCGCTGTCCTTGGTCGGAGGGCTCCCAGCTTTATCGGGACTATCACGACAACGAATGGGGCAAACCGCTGCACGGCGATGACGCCATGTTCGAACGCATGTGCCTCGAGGCATTTCAATCGGGGCTGGCGTGGATCACCATTCTGCGCAAGCGTCCGGCCTTCCGAACCGCATTTGCCGGGTTCGCGATCGAGCGGGTGGCGGCGTTCGGCGATGAGGATGTGGCGCGGCTGTTGGCCGACTCCGGCATCGTGCGCAATCGGGCCAAAATCGAAGCGTCGATCGCCAACGCCCGGGTTGCCGCCGACCTCGATATCGGACTCGACGAGTTGATCTGGTCCTTTGCACCCGCCGTCCGGCCGCGCCCGCGCGCGATTGCCGAGGTGCCCGCGACCACCCCCGAATCCGTAGCTCTGGCAAAAGAATTGAAGCGGCGCGGGTTCCGCTTCGTCGGCCCGACGACGGCCTACGCGCTGATGCAGGCGACCGGAATGGTCGACGACCACCTGGCCGATTGCTGGGTCTAGGGAGGACGGTCCGACACCGGCCGAGCGGTCACATTTCGAACTCAGGTATCCGTCCGCTCCGGCGATAGGGAAGAATGGGACGGGTGTAGCTCGCCAAATGCCGGCGAGCTCACTAGTTGGTGACAACTGGAGTTCCAAGAAAGTGCGCTGCATATCGCGCAGATCTGGAGGGAGCAGAGGATGGCGGCCATGAAGCCCCGCACCGGGGACGGTCCCCTCGAGGCAACCAAGGAAGGGCGTGGAATCGTGATGCGGGTTCCACTCGAGGGTGGCGGGCGTTTGGTCGTTGAGCTCACGCCGGATGAAGCGGCAGCGCTCGGTGACGAACTGAAGAGTGTCACCAGCTAATCCCACACTCGCTGATGTGGCCGGTCTGCTGGCCTGTCCGGAATGCGGCTCGGAAATGGAGTCGCGCGATCGGGCGTTGCGCTGCGGACACGGGCACAGTTTCGACATCGCCAAACAGGGTTATGTCAGTCTGTTGACCGGTGCGTCGACGAAAATGACCGGCGATACCTCGGCGATGCTGGACGCGCGTGCCGCGTTCCAGGTCGGGGGACATTTCGCGCCGATCGCCGATGCGGTGGCCACGGCTGTCGCGGCCGACGAGCCGGTGCTCGACGGCGCCGCCGTGCTCGAGGTCGGTGCCGGAACCGGCTATTACCTGGCCGCGGTGCTCGATGCCGTGGCGGCCATCGGGATCGCCTTGGATGTGGCCAAGCCCGCGGCCCGACGCTGTGCCCGCGCCCATCCGCGTGCTGCCTCGGTACTGGCTGACGCCTGGCGTGGGCTGCCGGTTCGAGACGGTGCGCTGCATCGAGTGGTCTCGGTGTTCGCACCCCGTAATCCGAGCGAGGTCGCCAGGGTGCTCACCGCCGACGGCCGGTTCGTCGTCGCCACACCTACCCCACGTCATCTGGCCGAGCTTGTCGGCCCACTCGGCATGGTGACGGTCGACCCGGACAAGGATCGCCGTCTCACCGACACCATGTCCGGCCACTTCGACGCGGTAGACCGCACCACCGTCGAATACCCGATGAAACTCACCCGCACCGATATCGGCAACGTGGTGGCGATGGGTCCGTCCGCCCACCACGCGACCAACCGACTGGATGGCCTACCGGACACGCTCGAGGTGACCGCCTCGGTCCAGATCTCGACCTTCCGACGTCAGAACTTGCGAACCTGGTCGTAGATCGCCACGGTTTGGACGGCGATCTGCGGCCAGTCGAATTCGGCGATGGCGCGGTGGCGTCCGGCGGCGCCGAATTCGGCGGCCAGCACGGGATCACCGGCGACCTGGTTGACCGCCGCGGCCAGATCGTGTTCGTACTGCTCCGGTGCGTTCGGGTCGTAGTGCACAAGGCGACCGGTCTGTCCGTCCACGACCACCTCCGGAATGCCGCCGACATCGGAGGCGACCACCGCGGTCGCGCACGCCATGGCCTCGAGATTCACGATCCCTAGCGGTTCATAGACCGAGGGGCAGACGAACATCGTGGCCGCCGCGAGAATTTGGCGAATCTGCTCGGTCGGCAGCATCTCGCGCACCCAGAACACATTGCCGCGTGCCTTGGTGAGTTCCGCGACGGCGGCGGCGACCTCGGTTTCCAGTTCGCGGGTGTCCGGCGCGCCCGCGCACAGCACCAACTGGATCTCCGGATCGAATTCGCGGGCGGCGGCGAGCAGATGCCCGACCCCCTTCTGCCGGGTGATGCGACCGACGAAGGCCACCATCGGCTGGTCGCTACGCACGCCCAATTCGTCCAGGATCGTGCGGGCTTCGCCGTCGGGCGGTCCCGGATGCCAAACGGTCGCGTCGATGCCGTTGTGCACCACGTGAACCCGGTCCGGATCGATCGTCGGATAGGCGTCGAGCACATCGTGGCGCATGCCCTCGCTCACCGCGATGATCGCGTCGGCATACTCCACGGCATTGCGCTCCGACCAGGACGACAGCCGGTAGCCGCCGCCGAGCTGCTCGGCCTTCCACGGCCGCCGCGGCTCCAGCGAATGCGCGGTCAATACATGCGGTATCCCGTAGAGGGTCGCGGCGAGATGTCCGGCGAGCCCGGTGTACCAGGTATGCGAGTGCACCACGTGCACCTCACCCGCGGCATCGGCCATCCGCAGCTGGGCCGACAGCATCTGCATCGCGGCATTGGCGGCGTAGAGCATCGGATCCGGCTGGTGCACTACGGCATCCGTGCGGGGCACGCCCATGCAATGGACGGTCACCTCGCACAACTGCCGCAATTGGGCGGCCAACTGGGTGACATGGACACCTGCCCCGCCGTAAACCTCGGGGGGATATTCGCGCGTCAACATAGCGACGCGAAGCCGGTCGTGATCGCCGGCTTCCGCCCCCGCACCCCCACCGCCCGTGCCGAAACTCACGGCTTCAAACTAGACGTTCACTTTGGCATGGGCCACCTGTACCCGCGACGCGCGGTAGTTTGGCAGGTGTGAGGAGCCAGCCGCACGTACTCGGGATCGTGCTCGCCGGTGGCGAGGGTAAGCGCCTGTTCCCCCTCACCGCGGATCGGGCCAAACCAGCTGTCCCCTTCGGCGGTGCGTATCGACTGATCGACTTCGTACTCAGCAATCTCGTCAACGCGGGTTATCTGCGCCTGTGCGTGCTCACCCAGTACAAATCGCATTCACTGGACCGGCACATTTCGCAGACCTGGCGGCTTTCCGGTTTCGCGGGTGAATACATCACGCCGGTGCCGGCGCAGCAGCGGCTCGGCCCTCGGTGGTACACCGGCAGCGCCGATGCGATCATGCAGTCGCTCAACCTGATCTACGACGAGGATCCGGACTACATCGTGGTCTTCGGTGCGGATCACGTGTACCGGATGGATCCGGAGCAGATGGTCCAGCACCACATCGATTCCGGCGCGGGCGTCACGGTCGCGGGCATCCGGGTGCCGCGCAGCGAGGCCAGTGCGTTCGGCTGCATCGACTCCGACGAGTCCGGGCGGATCACCCAATTCCTGGAGAAGCCCGCGCATCCGCCGGGCACACCAGACGATCCGAACGTCACCTTCGCCTCGATGGGCAACTACGTCTTCACCACCAAGGTGCTGGTCGATTCGATCCGGGCCGACTCCGACAACTCCGATTCCGATCACGATATGGGCGGCGACATCATCCCGGCGCTGGTGGCCGCCGGCGAGGCCTCGGTCTACGACTTCGCTGACAACGAGGTGCCCGGCGCGACCGAGCGCGATCGCGGTTACTGGCGCGATGTCGGCACCATCGACGCGTTCTACGAGGCCCATATGGATCTGGTCTCGGTGCATCCGGTCTTCAATCTCTACAACAAGCATTGGCCCATTCGCGGCGCGGCGGAGAATCTGCCGCCTGCCAAGTTCGCGCAGGGCGGGCTCGCGCAGGAGTGCGTGGTCGGCGCCGGTTGCATCCTGTCGGCCGCGACCGTGCGCAATTCGGTGCTCAGCTCCAATGTCATGGTCGACGACGGCGCGACAGTCGAGGGCAGTGTGATCATGCCCGGCGTCCGGATCGGGCGCGGCGCGGTGGTACGGCGCGCGATTCTGGACAAGAACGTGGTCGTCGGCGAGGGCGAGATCATCGGCGTAGATCTGGATCGGGATCGGGATCGCTTCGCGGTCAGCAACGGCGGTGTGGTGACCGTCGGCAAGGGCGTCTGGGTCTGACTACGTCGGATTCGACGGACAGAACGGCGCGCAGGCACCGGGTGTTTTCGGCACTGTCGTGGCCGGTGACTTATCGCCGAAATCGGCGGTGACGACCAATAGCATCAGTACAACGGCGAGACCGAGCACCAGCACGAGAAAGATCGCCGACCAGCCCCAGTTGATCGGGTCTCGATCATCGTTGTCGCGAAACACGCTGAACCTCTCCCCGATCGCCACTCCCGGGACATCCTCTACTCCTTGATACCCAGTCGGCGGCGGTTTCGCGCGAAATGTTTCCGACGGTTATCGCGGGGCGGGTTCCGGTGGCGCGACGATGCCCGTGCAGAACGGTTCGCAGGGACCGGGAGTCAGCGGAACTTTTGTGTGCTCGGTGCCGAAATCGGCATTGCTGACCCACAACAGCACCACCACGGCCAGCACCATGATGAAAATCAGAAAGCCGAGAGCGGGCAGCAGACAACCACCGCGTGCTCGTCCCTCTTTGATCGTGTGGCCGAAATGGCCGATTTCTAGGATCTGGGATCCGCGCTCCCACACCATGGGCGTACCTTGCCGTCGTCGAACCTGGCATCAGCTCGAATACCCGTCCGGCGGCGATGAAATCAGCACACGGCGAATGAAATCCACACGCGCCCAACGCTTGTGAATAGCCGGGCGGTTACTAGCCCCGCGATGCGCAGAGCAGACCGTCGCCGACCGGGATCAGCACGCTGGTGAGCTCGGGATCCTCGGCGATCGCCCTGGTCGCGGCGCGCACGGCCTGGGTCGCGGGGTCGCGCTGGGTCTGGTCCGGAACCCGGCCGCCGAGCAGGGCATTGTGCAGCAGGATCGCGCCGCCCGCGCGCAGCAGCCGCACGGCCTGGGTGACGTATTGCGGATGCTCGAGCGGGGCCGCATCGATGAACACCAGGTCGTAGGCGCCGTCGGCGAGTCGGGGCAGCACATCGAGGGCTCGGCCGTTGATCAACCGGGTGCGCGCGGGCAGGATCTCGGCGGTGCGGAACGCCTCCTTGGCCGCGCGCTGATGCTCGGGTTCGGAATCGATGGTGGTCAGGGTCCCGTCCTCGCGCATGCCATCCAAAAGCCACAGCCCGCTGATCCCCGCGCCCGTCCCCACCTCGACCACCGCACGCGCGCCGAGCAGCTGGGCATACATGCTCAGCAGGGCGCCGACCGAGGGTGGTACGGGTAACGCACCGAGTTCAGTGGCCCGCTCACGCGCGCTGACGAGGACCTCGTCTTCCACGACGGATTCCTCCACGTAGGAGAGGTTTCGCTCCAGATTCGATGCCACGCCTATGAATCTAGGGCACGAAGTCGCAAGTTTGGCTCATCGGTGAAGCGTTATCCCGTGGTCGTGCGATTAATTGTTTGTCGGGGGCGGGGGCGGATTCTCAGGTGTCCCTCAGGATCTCCATACCCTCGGCATATCGAGGCAGGAAAGAGTATGGGCAAGCAAGACCAGCCGACCGTCCGGCACGGGGGCGCGGGAACAACGACATACCGATCGTCTGTTGTAACCGTACGTGACGATCCGAGACCCGGATCGCCACCAGATCCGCAGCCACGGTCCCGAGTAGGAGGTATCACCATCCACATGGACAGAGGGTCATTTTCGACGCTCCCGGTGCCCTCCGTGGTTACGCAAGCTTCCGCCTCCGGGCCCGTCGCTCGCGCCGGGGCGGCGCGCGAGTTCGCCACCCTGCCAGCGCAAGCTATCCCGACGGAAGCGGCGCAAATTCTCCCGACGGAGGCCGAAATGCACGACGAGGACGCCACCGAAGTCGAGCTGACCGGTACCGCGGCCTTCGACGCGACGGGCGACCGTTCCGCGATGCCGTCCTGGGACGAGTTGGTCCGCGAACATGCCGACCGGGTGTACCGCCTGGCCTACCGACTTTCCGGCGACGCGCAGGACGCCGATGATCTGACCCAGGAAACCTTCATTCGGGTATTCCGTTCACTGTCGAATTACCAGCCGGGCACCTTCGAGGGCTGGCTGCACCGCATCACCACGAACCTCTTCCTGGACATGGTGCGCAGGCGCAACCGGATCCGGATGGAGGCGCTGCCCGAGGATTACGATCGGGTGCCCGCCGACGGACCGAGCCCCGAGCAGGCCTATCACGACTCCCGCCTGGATCCCGACTTGCAATCCGCCCTGGATTCTCTGGCTCCGGAATTCCGCGCGGCGGTCGTGCTCTGTGATATCGAGGGTCTGTCCTACGAAGAGATCGGTGCGACCCTCGGTGTCAAGCTCGGCACCGTGCGCAGCCGCATCCACCGCGGCCGTCAGGCACTGCGCGACTACCTTGCGCATAATGGAAGTGAGCAGCGGTTCGCCGCTGACGCGAACCTGGGGTGATCCGGCGCAAGCCGAACCGCACCCGACGGCCGGATATCCGTTCGGTCGAGCGCAGGAGTGGATGATGTCGGTTGGAAGGGTGAGCACCGAATGAGTGGCGACGCCAGCACGTCAGGTCGTCCCCGTTTCCGTCCCACCGAGCATCTGGCCAGCGAGGCGATCGCGGCCTATGTGGACGGCGAACTGCGGATGAATGCCTATCTGCGTGCCGCCCAACATCTTTCCGTCTGCCCCGAATGTGCGGCGGAGGTCGACGCACAGCAGCAGGCGCGGATCGCCCTGCGCCGGGCCGGTCAGGTGTCGATTCCGACCGATCTGCACGACAGCCTCACCCGCATTCCGCTCGCCGAACTGCCCGGCGGCGCAACCAGCGCGGCCGCCCGGCCGCCCGCCGGAAGCCCCCGCAACGAGGCGGTTTTCGGATTTCTGACCGATTCGTTCACCGCGACCCGGTGGACCACCTGGTGGCGCAAGTAGAGTTTGCCGAGTGACCACCGAATCGACGAATTCCGGGCCGTCGGAATCGCGGCCCTCCGCAGGCGATAGCAACGATTCGGCGCCCCGGGGGAACTTAAGGCCGTCGGACGCGCCCGTACTCGGACCGCGCCCGGTCTACCGGCCCCATGTGGACGGTCACACGGCGCATGCGTTCCGCCGCCCCTCGGGCCAGGCCGGTTCGTTCGGTGAGCAGCCCAAGTCGACCGGTTCGGGCGTGCCACAGGTCGGCCCGGAACTGCACAACAGCCCGCCCGACGCGGTGCTCGAGGAGGCTTTCGGTCGCCCCGAAGGCTCCACCGAACTCCTGCAGCGTGATCCCGATGCCGCCGACACCGGCGCACCGGTGGCCGGTCCGGCCGATCCGTGGCGCGATCCCGAGGCCGCCGCACGTCTCGGCGCACCCGCCGTCGCCACCCCGCGACCCGCACCGCTGCCGCAGGCACGGAAGCTCTCGGCCAGGGAAGTGCTCTTCGGCTCCCGGGTGGCGCCCAAGGCGCTGGCCCTGCTCGCGGCCGTCGCGCTGGCCATCGGCGTGCTCGGTGGCCTGGTCGGCCGGTTGACCGCGGAGGCGACGTCCCCCTTGACCTCGCGCAAGGTCAGCCTGGAGCAGTCCGGCGAGATCGAGCGCCCGCACGGCCTGATCGCCAAGGTGGCCAATGCGGTGCTGCCCTCGGTCGTCTCGATCCGGGTCACAGTCGGTGACAACGGCGCCACCGGTTCCGGTGTGGTCATCGATGGTGCGGGCTACATCGCGACCAACAATCACGTGATTTCGATGGCGGCACAGGACAAGTCGAATCGGGCCGCGATTCAGGTGACCTTCTCCGACGGCAGCCGGGTGCCCGCGAATATCGTCGGGCGCGATCCGAAGACCGATCTGGCGGTACTCAAGGTCGATGTGAAGAATCTCACTGTCGCCAATCTGGGCAAGTCCAAGGATGTCCAGGTAGGTGACGACGTGCTGGCGATCGGTTCGCCGCTCGGCCTGAGCAAGACCGTCACCTCCGGCATCGTCAGCGCCCTGCACCGTCCCGTCGCGCTCTCCGGTGAGGGCAGCGACACCAAGGCCGTCATCGACGCGGTGCAGACCGACGCCTCGATCAACCCGGGTAACTCCGGTGGCGCACTGGTCGACATGGAGGGCCGGGTCATCGGCATCAATTCCGCGATCCGCAGTGAGACCGGCGGTTCGGTCGGCCTCGGCTTCGCGATTCCGGTGGATATGGTGACCAATATCGCGCAGGCCCTGATCCACGACGGCCAGGTGCACCACCCGAAGATCGGGCTCAGTGCCCGCAGCAAGCAGGTCGCAAACGATGTGATGAGCGGCGCAGCGGTCGCCGATGTGGAACCCGGCGGACCGGCGGCCAAGGCCGGAATCGTGGAGAACGACGTCATCGTGAAGATCGGCGATCGCGAGGTGACCGGCCCGGACGAGCTGGTGGTCGCCGTGCAGCAGCGCAAGATCGGCGAAACGGTGAACGTGCAGTTGATCCGCGATGGCAGGCAGGTGGACGTGCCGGTCACGCTGGAATCGGACTGATCCGCGGATGGAATCCGAAGCGGCTCGGCTACGTCGGCCCAGGTAGCCTGGACTCGTGTTCAGCAACATCAGCTGGGGCGAGATGGTCATCCTTCTCGTCGCCGCCCTCGTGATCCTCGGCCCGGAGCGACTGCCCGGGGCGATTCGCTGGACCACGGAGAGCCTGCGCAAGGTTCGTGACTATGCCAGCGGCGCGACCCAGCAGCTGCAGCAGGAGCTCGGACCGGAATTCGAGGACCTGCGTAAGCCGCTGGCCGATCTGAACGAGCTGCGCCAGATGTCGCCGCGCCAGATGGTCACCAAACATCTTCTGAATGGCGACGATTCGGTGCTCCGCGAATTCGAGAAGGCGATCCCGGATAAGCAGGACCTGCTCGGCGCCGGCGGCGGCATGCCGGACTACCCGATGCCCAAGCTCGAAAAGCCCTTGGAGCACAACGAACGTCCGCCGATCGACACCGACGCGACGTAACTGTTTCTAATTGCAGCGCCTTCGGCGCTGCGGGTTCGCGGCCCCCTGGTGTCTCGCGTCCGAGCCGTCGAGACTCGCGCCTGCGGCGCATGCACTTCGACGACTCGGACGCGAGACGGGCCGCGAACGTCACTCGTAAGACTCGCTCCGTCGTGGGTGCTGATGGCCGGAGCGTTCGGCACCTGATGCACTCGCAGCGGATGGTCGAATCCCGTGCTTGCGGCGCATAAGCTTTTGGCCACTCGGACGCGAGACGGGCCGTGAACGTCGCTCGTAAGACTCGCTCCGTCGTGGTTGCTATGGGCTGCAACGGGTCTGTTGTGTCAAGAAGACTAGACGCTTGATCGTGTCGAGATGTCTAGACTTCGCACATGTCGGCCGATGACGTGGCGCGCGTTTTCGCGATCGAAGATAAAGTCGAGCGACTCAAGGCGGCCACCGATGGGGTGGCGGCGGCCCAGCAGACCATCAACGAACTAACCCGTATCCGCAGGGCGGTGATCAGGGAACTTCATGCCGAAGGCTGGACCTTCGCCAGAATCGGTGCGGCGGCGGGACTTTCCCGCGCGCGGATCCATCAGGTGAGTACCCAGGGTCCCGCACCGGAAGGTCTGTTTTTCGGGCACGGATCGCTCACGGTAATCGCTCCGGAGGTGCGCAGCGGCCGAGTGCTCGGCGCACCGGATCCGAGTGCGGCACAACGACTGGTGGAGCTACTTCGCGAACTCGGCTTCACCGCAACGGTCGAACACTTCCTGCCTGGCCGACCCGTCGACCTGAATCGCGACGGACTGATCGTGCTCGGCGGACCCGAACTCTCGCCGAGCATTCGTCAGCTCATCGCGGCCGATCCGCGACTGCGGCGCGCGGTGGCGCGCGCCGGGGACGCCCGGCGCGGCATCGAAGATCGGGCGGCCCGGCGGGTATACCGGCCAGGCGGTCCGGAACCGCACGATATCGCCTATGTCGCGCGTCTGCCGCGTCCCGACGGACGCGGCACCGCCCTGATCATCGACGGCCTGCACCCACCCGGCTCGCTCGGCGCAATCCGTTTGCTCGCAACAAGATTGGCGACGCTGCACGAACGTGCTGCCACACATCTGTTTTCGGTGCTGGTCGCCGTCCGCTACGACCGTTCCACGGGGGAACCGGTCGATGCCGATCTGCTCACACCGGTGTATCGGCACGACGCCGAGCCCAGATCGATCTCCGGCTTTCGACGCTGAGTTGTTCGACTGCTGGAAAGCTTTTGGCAACCAATTAGTGATCGCGAACGTGGCGCGGCGCCCGGATTCGACGGAGCCACGCGATATTTCACTCACGCTCGAAGAAACCCAGGTAGCTCACAGGAGTACGCACTGAAATCGTGATGCGTCACACATCACGCAGGCCTTCCGTCTGGGCAGGCGCGGCTGGCCGAGGAGAACGAGCGGTTGTTTAGCGGTCAGGTATCGCCCGGCTGGCGGTCGGCAGGTCGAACATGTTGGTGGACAGCGGGTTTCCCCACAACTCGACTACGGAACGTGGACGGTCAGTTGGCGGTGGGGGTCTGTTCGACGAGGGTGGCGGTTGCGCGGTCGAGGAATTCGCAGAACAGCTTGTGCTCGGCGGGGGTGAATCTGTCGGTGAGGGCGCGTTCGAGCACGATGACTTCTTCGTAGGCGCGGTCGAGCAGGCCGCGGCCGGCCGGAGTGAGGGTGGCGATCAAGACTTTGGCGTGCACCGGGGACGGTTGCCGGTCGATGAGTCCTTTGTTCTGTATGCCGGTCAAGACGGTGGCCATGCTCTGCTGGGTGACTCCGCACGCGCGGGCAAGTTGGGCACCGGACATAGCGTCATCGCGGGACAGCGTCAGCAGGACCGTGTATTGGGTCATGGTCAGTCCGTAGCCGCGCAGCACGGCCTCATGGTGGGCCATGAGCGCCTGCTCGGCGCGGCGGATTCGGGTGCACACGTATTCCTCGACGGGCACGTCGGACATGTAACAACTCCCTGAGTTGACTCAACTATCTGATACTGCTTAGGTCTTGTGTATCAGGATACTGAGTCAACACAGAAAGTTGTATGTCATGAAGGCTGTTGTGCTGGACACCGATGACACATTCCGGATCTCGGAGATCGACGAGCCTGTGGCCGGACCGGGTGAGGTCGCGATCCGCGTCGCCTATGCGGGAGTGCAGTACGGCGACGTGCTGGTGCACGGAGGGCATTTCCCGATCCCGCGCCCGTTCGTACCGGGCTTCGAAGCCGCTGGCGAGATCATCGCGGTGGGTGAGGGCGTGGCCGAGGACAGGATCGGTGAGCAGGTCGTCGCGCTGGTCGGCGGAGGGGGTTACGCCGAGGTCGTGACCGCGCCGGCGGTGCTGGCGATCAATGCCTCGGGTATCGACCCACGCACCGCGGCCGCGTTCGGGTGGGTGACTCCGACCGCCTACGACCTGGTCGATACCGTCGCCGGAGTTCGGGGCGGGGACAGTGTGCTGATCCATGCCGCCGCCGGTGGTGTCGGGTCGCTGGCCGGACAGTTCGCAGCTGCCGCGGGCGCGGAACGGATCGTCGGGGTGGTCGGCAATACCGGTCAGCTCGATTACGCGCGCCAGTTCGGTTACCACGAGGTGCTGACGCGAGAACAGTTCCCAGATGTCTTGGGTGAGGCGAAGTTCGACGTAATCCTCGACCCAATCGGCGGGCCCACCCGGGTCGCGAGCCTGGCCAGGCTGGCGGCGCACGGCCGGATCGTGGTTTACGGCAACATCGCCACCTTCGAGCCGGTCACCGTGTCGGCCAACGACCTACTGATGCACGGTCAGTCGCTGATGACCTACAACAGCAACCTGGCTAGCCAGACCCGCCCGCAACGGCTCGCCGACAGCGCCGCGCGCGCGATGGCGCTGGTCGCCAACGGGTCGGTGCGCGTCGATGTCACCGCCGAATACGCTCTCGCCGACGTCGAGACCGCGATCGCGAACCTGGCCGGCGGAGTGACCCGAGGCAAGAGCATCGTCCGTATCGGATGAGTCGCCGTCCCCGATCCGGCCGGGACACCTCGTCACGTGTCCCGCGCTGGATCGGCGACCGTGCCGACTGTGATGAAGACCGACGAGCAGATCCTGGCCGCCTCCGATCTGACCGGCAGTTACCGGCGTGCCGCGCAAACGGTCGGCTGTGACCAGCACAGCGTCTGCCGCTACGTCCAGTTACGCAGCGGCGGAACCGATCCGACACCCGGGTGCGGAGGATCGGAGGGTTCATACCCGGGATCGAGGAAATGGTCGAGGCATCGACCAGGCAGATCAGCGCCGATCATGCACGCCGAGCAGGGTGGCGGGCCATGCCGCGGCGGCTGACAGGCGAAACCCGCTGCGGCTCAAAACATCCTGCCGCTCCTATCTGTGCATCACCGCAAACGGAAGAACCCCGGGCGCTCGGAGCACCCGGGGTTCGTCGTGGTCGATTCAGGCCGCGGCCCAGGCCGGGCGCAGCGTATTCATCGGCGGGCGGTCGGCGAGTGAAACTTCCGTGCTGTGCGCGGTGAAGGCATCGCCGATCAGCGGGAACTGGGTCAGCGCCGCACCCGAATCCTCGACGCCGCTGCGGCCGAGCACGGTGCCGAGGATTTGGCGGCTCATCACGCCGAGATCGGCGAGCGGGCGGTTGCGGTGGGTGCGCACACCGAGATTCACCTGACCGATCGCGGACAGGCCGAGGCGGTCGTAGGTGTCGAGGAGCAGACCGATCTCCACGCCGTAGCCGGGGGCGAACGGCACCGAGGTCAGCAGTTCGCGGGTGCCCGCGTATTCGCCGCCGAGCGGCTGCAGCACCTGCGACAGTTCCGGACGCAATGCGGCGAGCAGCGGACGGGCCACGAGTTCGGTGACGCGACCGCCGCCGTGTGCGTCCACGGCACCGGCCTGCCGCAGCGGCCTGCGGTAGTAGGCCTTCACCAGATGCATATCGTCGACCAGCAGCAGCGGGCCGAGCAGCTTCGGCACGAAGGCCGGATCCGGGTCGATGAGATCGGAGTCTACGAAGGCGATGACATCGCCGCTGGTCACCGCCAGCGAACGCCACAGCACCTCACCCTTGCCGGGCAGCGGATCGAGTTCGGGGACGGCCTGTTCCCGACTGATCACCTCGGCGCCCGCGGTGAGCGCGCGTTCGGCGGTCGCATCGGTCGATCCGGAATCGAGCACGATCAGCTCGTCGACCAGGGTGCCGAGCAGCGGTCGAATGCTGGCCACCACATCGGCGACGGTGTTCTCTTCGTTCAGTGCGGGCAGCACCACGGAAACGGTGCGTCCACATTTGGCGGCGATCAGTTCCTCGACCGTCCAGTCCGGGGTGTCCCAGGTGTTCGTCGTCGCCCAGAGCGGGCTGTCGTGATGATGGAAATTCATGCCAGACCTCGCAGGGTTCGTGCGGGGGGCCGGATGCCCTGTATCGCGGCGATCATGTCCACGACGCGCCGGGTTTCGGCAACCTCGTGCACTCGGAAGACTCGGGCGCCGGCGGCCGCCGACCATGCTGTTGCTGCCAATGTGCCCTCCAACCGTTCGGATAGACCGACACCTAAAGTCTCCCCGATAAAATCCTTGTTGCTCAGCGCCATCAAGACTGGCCATCCGGTATTTACAAGAACGTCTATTCCCCGCAACAACTCGAGCCCGTGGTAAGTGTTCTTGCCGAAATCATGGGTCGGATCGATCAGAATCGAATCCTTGCGAACCCCGGCCGCGGCCGCATCTTCTGCGGCGCGCCGCACCGTTTGCGTTACTTCTGCCACCACATCGGCATAGCGCACCCGATGCGGTCGGGTCCGCGGGACCGCCCCGCCGGTGTGGCTGCACACGATGCCGACCCCACGATCGGCGGCCACGTGCACCAATTCCGGATCGGCGCCCGCCCAGGTGTCATTGATCAGATCCGCGCCTGCCGTGACAGCGGCCTCGGCCACCTCCGCGCGCCAAGTATCGATGCTGATCAGTAGCTCCGGATACTTCTCCCGGATCGCCGCGACGAACGGGACCACCCGGCGAGCCTCTTCCGCCGCATCGACAACGGTGCCCGGACCGGCCTTCACCCCGCCGATATCGACCAGATCGGTGCCCTCGTCGACCGCGCGCGCGACCGCGTCCATGGCGGCCGCGTCGGTGAAGGTGGCGCCCTTGTCGTAGAAGGAGTCGGGGGTGCGGTTGACGATGGCCATGACCAGCGCCCGATCCGTCGCCACCGGCTTGCCGCACAAGGTAGGGAGCGGCGCTGCGGTGGGGCTGAACATGCCCCGACTGTACCTAGTCCTGTAACACGGCCCCAGGGAACGGGTTGTGGACGGTGCATTCTTGGGACGGGCAACAACGGATTTCGCCAGCACCTGGGCAACTTGTCGAGCGCGCCCAAAGCGCCGCCGTGCGATCGGCGCTAGTTCTTCGGAGCGCGAGCCGCGGCGACGTCGGCGGCGTATTCGTCGTACGCCGGGACGTAGCCATCGGTCCGACCGGCGAGCACGTACAGCTCACTGTCGGCGTCGGTTGCGTAGCCCTGCTTACGGAGTTCGACCTTGCGGCTTTTGAAGGTGGAGGTCTGCGCGAGTTCGGCGACGACCCGGATGAACAGCGGGACCGCATAGCCGGGCAACCGGGAGTAGGCCAGTTCGGCGAGCGCGCGACCGTCGAAATCGGCGTCCGGGTGCAGCGTCACCGCCGCCATGCCCGCCTTGCCGTCGGTGCCCGGGATATCCACGCCGAAGACGACCGCCTGCGAGATCACGTCGGATTCGGTGAGCACACCCTCGACCTCGGTGGTAGCGACATTCTCACCCTTCCAGCGGAAGGTATCGCCGAGCCGGTCCACGAAGGCGATGTGGTGCCAGCCCTGATCGCGGACCAGGTCGCCGGTGTCGAACCAGACGTCGCCGTTCTCGAAGCCGTCGCGGACCAGCTTCGCCTCCGAGGCGGCCTTGTCGGTATAGCCGTCGGCGGGCGAACGATCGGTGACCTTGGCCAGCAGCAGACCGACCCCGCCGCCCGGGACCCGGCGCAGCCGGCCGTCCTTGTCGCGCTTGGCCTTTCCAGTCGCATCGTCGTATTCGACGATGGCATAGGGCAGCGGCCCGAAGCCCGCGGTGCGATCCACCCCGAAGGCATTGACGAAGGCGATATTCACCTCGCTGGCCCCGTAGAACTCGACAATCCGGCCGATACCGAAACGGTTCTTGAACTCGTCCCACAGCTCCGGCCGCAGACCGTTGCCGACGGCGAGCCGCACCCGGTGCTGCCGATCGGTCGGCTTGACCGGCTGATTGACCAAGTAGCGGCAGAGTTCACCGATGTAGATGAATGCGGTCGCCTGCTCCCGGATGATTTCGTCCCAGAACCGGGAGGCGGAGAACTGCCTGCCGAGTGCGAAGGCGCCGCCCGCGGCGAGCACCGACGACAGCGCGACGGTCAGCGCGTTGTTGTGATAGAGCGGCAAGCAGCAGTACAGAGTGTCGTTGCCGCGCAGGCGAATTCCGAGTCCACCGAGACCGGACATGCTCTTGGTCCAGCGCAGATGTGTCATCACGCTGGCCTTGGGCAGGCCAGTGGTGCCGGAGGTGAAGATCAGGAAGGCGCGTTCCTTCGCGGTGACCTGCGCGCAACTCGGTGGATCGGCCGGGTCCGCACCCTCGGCCGCCTTGCGCAGATCCTGCGAAAAGAGCACGTTGGCAAGGGGTTCGGCGAGCGAGTCAAGTGCCGCCTGGCATTCCTCGCCGACCACGTTGAGCACGCTGTCGAGCAGTCCGAAGCTGTGGGCGAGCACCTGGTCGCGCTGGTGGTGATTCAGCAGGCCTACTGTCGCACCGAGTTTCACGGTGGCCAGCACCACGAACAGGGTTTCCGGACGGTTGGTCATCAGCACGCCGACCACGTCACCGCGCTGCACGCCACGGTCGGCCAGCACTCGCGCGTACCGGTTCACCTGCGCGTTGGCCGCGCCGTAGCTGAAGGTCTCGCCCTCGTATTTCAGGAACGGCCGGTCCGGATGCCGGTGCGCGCTGCGCTGGAAGTACAGCCCGACCGAGGATTTGTCATCCGGCCGCACCATCATGCCGCGCGCGCCGCGCAGCATGGACGGTGCGTCGAATGCCATGTGCGGCAACCGCTTCGCGATATCGAATAGGCTGACCTGCTGGCGGGCGGGAGTGCTCAATGCGTCAGTTCTCCTCGTCGAGAGTGATTCCCGGCTCCTGTGTCACCTCGGACGCCGGCACCGGTTTCAGCGCGGCGAAGGCCGCGGGCAGATTGTCGACCACGGTGATCCTGGCTATGGCCGGCTGGGACACGAACTTCCGATCGTAGAGTTGGTCCAGCCAGTCGAACAGACCCCGATAGAAGCCATTGGGATCGAGCACAACCACCGGCTTATCGTGTTGGCCCAGATAACCGCCGGTCCAGGTCTCGAAGAATTCCTCCAGTGTGCCGATGCCGCCGGGCAGGGTGAGAAAGGCGTCGGCGCGGTCCTCCATGACCTGTTTGCGCTGGCGCATGGTGTCGGTGACGATCAGCTCGTCGGCATCGACATCGGCTACTTCCTGGTGCACCAGATGTTTCGGGATCACCCCGACGGTGTGCGCACCGCCCGCGCGAGCACCGGTCGCGACCGCGCCCATCATCGAGACATGACCGCCGCCGGAAACCAATTGCCAACCGCGCCTTGCGATCTCGGTGCCAACCCGGGCGGCCAGCGCGAGCATGGCCGGATCGGCGGTGCTGGCCGAACAGTAGACGCAGACCGCGTATCCGGCTTCACTCACCACTGATCCTCCGTTCCGAGGGCATCGGTGTCGGTGGCCCCGTCCGCGGTGGCCAGGATGATCTGGACGACCTCCTCGACGCTATCGGTCACATGCAGCAGGCCGAGGTCGCCGGGTGAGATCTTGCCGGAGCCGCCGAGCGAATCGCGCAGCCAGTCGACGAGCCCGGCCCAGTACTTGCTGCCGAACAGGATGATCGGGAAGCGGGTGATCTTATGGGTCTGCACCAGGGTGAGCGCCTCGAACAGCTCGTCCAGGGTGCCGAATCCGCCCGGCAGGCAGATGAATGCCTGCGAGTACTTCACGAACATGGTCTTGCGCGCGAAGAAGTAGCGGAAGTTGATACCGAGGTCGACCCATTCGTTGAGGCTCTGCTCGAACGGCAACTCGATGCCGAGTCCGATCGAATATCCCCCCGCCTCCGACGCGCCCCGGTTCGCGGCCTCCATCACGCCGGGACCGCCGCCGGTGATCACCGCGAATCCGGCCTGTGCCAGCGCGCCACCGATGGCCATGGCGGCGTGGTACTCCGGATGCCCGGCCGGCGTGCGCGCCGAACCGAAGACGGTGACCGCGCGCGGCAGTTCGGCGAGCGCACCGAAGCCCTCGACGAATTCGGCCTGGATGCGCAGCACCCGCCACGGATCGGTGTGCACCCAATCGCTTGGTCCGTGCTGGTCCAATAGGTTCTGGTCGGCGGTGCCGCCCGGTTTGCGATCGCGGCGGAACATGATCGGTCCGCGGAATTTGGGTGTCGACTTCGGCGGGTTCGCGATCTCGTTATCGGCGGCTTCGGCGGACATGGCGCCCACGCTAGTCCGCCTCCCCGAATCTTCAGGCGGCTCCCCCGCCTCTCCGAGCCTTTAGGCGCCAGACTCAGTCGCGACAGCTGTGACGTTGGCGGGCGGCGGTAGGGCTGTGGGAGAAGTTAGCCCGTCCCCGACGAGTTACCAGTGTGCTCTCTAAACGCGCCGCCGCTGGTCATGGTGCCGACAGTACCGAGTGTTCTGTGGCCGATTGCTATCTAGTCGTCAAGAATTCGTCCAACGTGTGTGCAGCGCGGTGCTGAGTGACGCGGTGTGTCGGTCTCGCCCGGTCGGGCGGGGCCAGCGAAGAGGGCGGTGTGCAGGGGGAAGTGTGATGCGGTGGTAGTTGCCGTTCCATCGCGGGTCTGTTGCGGCAGGGTTCGGATCTTGGCCCATGTTCCTCGCATCCACGCCAGAACAGTGGATGTACCTGGTCAGGATGGCTTTCTAGCCGTCGACTTTGCCCGGCCCTCTTCGAAGACGAAGAGTGGTTTGGTGCCATGTGCGGGTGTCTCGGCGAGCGAGATGGCTTCAGTGAAGCGTTCGAGCGGGAACGGTTGGCCTTGGGGGATGCTCAGCACTTCATCAGCGACGAGACTGCGAACCTGGGATAGCGCGCGCAGCACATCCTCAGGTGCGGCAGTGCCGAACCAGCGGTTCAGCCAGAAGCCACGGACTGCTTTGGTCTCGTAGATAACCGAGCGTGCCTGCAGCGGGATCGTCAGCGCTGCCGGGTCGGTCTGCCGATGGGTGGATAGCGCGCCGTAGACCACGACCTCTCCTCCTGGAGCCAATGCCTGGGATACCTGGGCACCCACGGGGCCCGCGACACAGTCGATGGCCTTACGCACGCCGGCCGCTCCTGCTGCCTCAGCCACACGCTGCAATAGGTCCTCGTCCGCAGTGCAAATGACCTCGTCACCACCAAGCGCTTTGATCTCCTCAACGGCATCGCGCCGCCGCACGACATTGATCGTGTGAATACCCAGATGCCTGCACAGCTGAATGACGAGCCGGCCGACGGTGGAGCCCGCTGCCGTCTGCAACAACCATTCACCCGGCTGCACGTCGAGTTCGCGAGTCACGAGGAGCAGCGCGGTCAACGGGTTGACGGCGAGTTGGCAGGCGCTGGAGTCGCTCAGATGGTCGGGGACCGGCAGGAGCCTTCGTGTATCGGCAACAAGGTATTCCTGCCAAGTGCCGGCCATATGGGGCCCGGGTACCGCTGGGACTGCAACGGTCACCACGCGCTCGCCGATCTTTAGTCCCTCGGTATCCGGACCCAGGGCTTCAATACGGCCCACGCATTCCATGTGACCCCCGACGGTGGGAAACTCGGGGGAGAAACCGTAGCGGCCACGCAGCACGTGCAGATCGCTGGCGTGAATCGGAGTCGCCTTCACGCGGATCAACGCCTGACCGGTTTTTGGCGTGGGGACAGGTCGGGATTCCAGCCGCAGGACATCGGTGGGCTCGCCGACCTTTCCGGCTACGAGCGCGCGCATGGATCGAGGCATGAGTGACCTCTCGTCTCTCGGCGCCCTACGAACTCGGCGGGCGTTCAGGACAGGAACAACCATTACACGCGTGGCGCGGACCGTGCAGGCTGCACTGACGGCACTACTGCCTGCATGGCCCCTGGTCGCATCCGCGTTCGCTACTTACACGTGACGAACGCGTGCGACTGGTCGGCCTCATATTGTGGTGACGAAGCCGCCGTCGATCCTCAGATCGGATCCGGTGATGTTGGCGGACCGGTCACTGGCCAGGAACACGACCAGGTCGGCAACCTGCTCCGGCGTGGTGAACCGGCCCATCGCGGCAGCACCCGCGGTCGCGGACCGCACCTGTTCGGGGGTCTGACCGCTGGCGTCGGCGATCGTGTCGGCCACTCCACCTTCATCCAGCCACAGCCCGGTCGTCACGGGTCCGGGGCTGATGGAGTTGACGCGAATGTTCTTCGGCCCCAATTCCTTTGACAAAGCCTTGCCGAAGTTGGTGACGGCGGCCTTGGTGGCACAGTAGTCGTAGATCCCGGGGTCCGGATAGTACGCGTTGACCGATCCGATGATGACGATCGATCCACCGCCACGGCGGTACATCTGTGGCAGAGCGGCCCGGGTCGGCCGCACCGTCCCCATCACATTGAGATCCCAGGATGCCTGCCACTGGTCGTCGGTAACGCGCGCGATTCCACCCGGTTGCACAGTGACCGCGCCGACGTTGTTAACCAGTACATCGATGCCACCGCGGTCTGCCGCAGCCGCGATCAGGTCATCCGAACCGCCGGGCTGCGACAAATCAGCGGATACAAAGGTCACGTTCCCGGCCTTCTCCAGCGCCCCGAGACCGGGCCCTCGGCTGCGTGATCCGGCCACGACGTGGGCACCGGCGTCCACCAGTGCCTGGGTGATCGCGAGCCCGATACCTTTGCTGGCGCCGGTGACCACGGCGGTCTTGCCCGACAGATGTAGATCCATGCTGCTGCTCCCGTCGCCGGCTCGGTTTGTGACCCCGATCACGCTACGCCCGGCTCAGCTTTGCCAGATCCAGTCCGTGACCTCGGCAGTGTCGGAGCGATATAAGCTGAACATTTTCGCCGCCGCATGTGTGATCGACGTGGATGTCGGGCGTATCCGTTATCTACGCACTATGAGAACAGTTGCGAGTGTTCGGCTATGTACTGCCCAACCGTGGATGGCGGCCGTCCCGTGATCTTCTCGACGTCGTCGGTGGCTCGGTCGTAGCGTCCGGCGCGGTGCAGCAATGCCATTGTGGTCAGGTGCTGCTCGACGTGCGCGGGCAGACCTTGGGGCTCGAGCACCTCCTGGACCCAGGTTTCCTGGGGAATGTCGGTGCCGCGAATCTGCCGGTGCAGTCCCAGGGTGTACTCGGCGGCCAGGCCATCGATGTCCAAACGGGCCGGGCCGGTCAATTCGTAGACGTCGCCGATGCGGTGGGTGGGATCGACGAGCACTGCCGTAACCGTGCGGGCCACGTCGCTGGTAGCTATCGGTGAGGTTCGACCGGTTCCGAAGGGCAGGGCCAACAGGTTTTGCTTTCGCAGCGATGGGGCCGCAAGTCCGGTGAATATCGGATTGTCCAGAAACACCGTCGGCCTGATGTGCACGACCGGCACACCCGACCAGTTCAAGACGTGCTCGGCGAGGTAATGCAGCCGATGTTGACGAGACTCTCCCACACTGGTCAACGTCATTTGAGAAACGGTCATCTGGGACATGTTCACGACCACCTCGAGGTGGCCGTACGCCAATGCGGCGTCGCAGACGACTACCGTCGCCTGCAGGTAGTCCGGCGAGACACCCATCGAAAAGAACATGCGATCGGTACCGGTCATCGCATCGACCACATCTCGTGGGTCGGTCAAGTCTCCGACGACGACTTCAGCGCCGAGTGCGCGTAACGGCTCGGCTCGGGCGTCGTCGTGGTGCACCAACGCGCGAACGCGATCCCCACGTTCCCGCAATTGCTCGATTACCTGCCGGCTCACGCCACCGGTGCCCCCACCCGCCCCGGTGATCAGGTACAAGGACGCACTCATGCTCGCTCCTCACGATGTGTTTCCCAATGCTCGGCAAGGGTGTGCACGCCAGGGACTTGCGGATCACGCGGTGTGTCGTGACGATGATACGAGCGAACCCGGCGGAGTCGATGCGGTTGCCCTCACGCCTACCTCTCATAGCTGATGGCTGTAAGTCGGTGTGCGGGAGCCGCGCGGAACATTGTCAACAACACGCTGGCGACACCGCCCGCCACAGGTCTCAGCCAAGCCGCCGACACCGTTGACCACAAGCTTGTCGCCCAAGTCAGGGGCACTCGGCACCATTGGGTTTTGGGGCGCGATGGTCGCCCGGTTTGCGATGAAATCATGGTCCCGGGCTGGCGCGACAGCGGTAGCGTAATAGTCAGCGTGCGATCGTTTCGACCGAAGCGGCCAAGGAGCGGACACCAATCGCAGCGGTAGCTACGCGGTGGCGCGAGTTGACCTCGACCGGTATCCGTGAACAGCAATTACTGGCTTGTGAGAAAGACCCGCATCCATGACCGGCCACATCACCGACCGCGAGGTCCATACCCACCGCGCGCCCCACTCCGACCCTGGGGATGAATTCTTCTCCCTGTTTTTGGACCCGACACGGACCTACAGTTGCGCGTTCTGGACTCACCCCGACGACACACTCGAACAAGCTCAACTCGCCAAGATCGACCTGGCACTAGGAAAATGCGACCTGCGGACCGGGATGACGCTGCTCGATGTCGGCTGCGGCTGGGGATCAGCCATCCTGCGCGCCATGGACACCCGTGAGGTGAACACGATCGGGTTGACCGTCAGCCGCAGTCAATTCCGATACGTGCGCGACCAGCTCGTCGACCGGCTCGTGCGGGGCCAACCCTGCGGCCGGGTATGGCCGCAGGGTTGGGAAGACTTCGACGGCCACGCCGACCGCATTATTTGTATCGACGCCTTCGAACACTTCCACCAAGACCGCTACGTCGAGTTCTTCGACTTCGCCTACCGCACCATGCCCGCCGACGGAGTGCTGCTGTTGCAGACCATCGTCGGCTACAACCGCGACGAGCTGCGCGCCCACGGAATACAGCACAGCAGCATCGACGACGCGTTCATGCGGTTCCTCACCGGCACGATCTTCGCCGGAGGCCCGCTGCCGCCCCCGACCGGACGCGACCCCAAAGGCGTCACCGCCTACGCCGAAGACGCCGGATTCACCGTCACCGGCATCCAGGCACTGGGACCGCACTACGCCACCACCCTCGACCACTGGACCGACGCCCTGCACGAGCACCGCGACCGCGCCATCGAGCTCACCGGGGCTGACATCTACAACACCTACATGCGATATCTGACCGGCTGCGCCGACTACGCCCGCCGTGGCCACATCGACGTCATGCAATTCACCTGCACCAAACCCAGCCCGCCGCACTGAACCGGACCGACCGAACATTCAATGCACTCATCGCCAGTACCAATGGCGAAGACAGCCGCTTTCGAGAGAGGCAGCCGTGACCTACACCGCAGACTTCGGTGCGATCAGCGCCACTTTTCACCCTGGCGCCGAGGCCGAGCAGGCTGTGACGGGCCCCGGCACGATCGGCCGCTTCGTGGCGCCGGGCAGCGTCACCCAGGGCCGCTTCGGTCTCTACGAGTTTCGTATGGCTGCCGGCTCGGGCCGGGCCGACCCGCACTTCCACCGCACCTTCTCCGAGTCGTTCTACGTGCTGTCCGGCACCATGCGCCTCTACGACGGCGGCCGCTGGATCGACGCCTCGGCGGGAGACTTCCTGCACGTGCCCGAGGGCGGCGTGCACGGCTTCCGCAACGACAGCGACGCCGCCGCGGCCATGCTCATCCTTTTCGCCCCCGGCGCACCCCGCGAGACCTACTTCCGCGAGCTCGCCGACATCTCCAGCAGCGGCCGGGTGCTCTCCGACGAGGAGTGGACCGACCTGTTCGCCCGCCACGACCAGTACCGCGCCCCCTGACCAGCGTGGCGGTGCCACCCTCTTTCAGTTTGCTCTCGTTCTGATCACGTCTATCGAGTCCAGGGTCGTGAACAGTGGCTGGGGGTGGTCGCCGGTGCCCTCGAGATTCTCATCGGTTTCTGGTCCTCGCAGCAGGTGATCTCGTCGCGTGCAGCGCTACTGATCTTCTACGTCGGATTCCTGGCGCTCTTCCGGGGGATCACAGAGATCGTGGTCGCGTTCGAGTTAAGAGGCGCGCAGAAGGACCATTTCGCCGCAGCGACCGGTGTGCCCGCTCAACGCGACCCAAACCAGATCCTGTCGTGACCCCTGCAGGACCAGGCAACCCGATTCACGGGTGGGCTGGGACTCCAGCTCCCAACTGGCGTGACGACGTGAGGAGAGGGTCCTCGAAACCGACTCGCCGATCCCTCGTCAGGGTGGGCTCCTGGGCACCCGCTGCCAGCGTCAGCGGGCTCAGAAACAAGACCGTACGGTCAGTAGAAAGGAGTGGCCAGAATGGCTCTGTCAGACGCACTAGCGGATATGTCCGCAAAAGCCAAGCATGCAGAGGACGACTTCCACGTCGCCCAGACGTCCCAGCACGCCAAGTTGGAGGAGCAAGTCGCACGAGCGCGGGCCTCGGCCCAGGAACGCAACGATAAACTCCGGGCCCGCGCCGACCACGCCAAGTCGGATGCCTCATCGTGGTGGCGCGACGTCCAGCAGCAGTGGGACAGGCAGGTCCAGCAGATCCGGTCCAACATCGAAGCGAAACGCGAAGAGCAGGACGCCAAGAAGGCGTCCGTCCGGGCCGACCTGGCCGAGGACGACGCCGCGTTTGCCATCGACATCGCCATGGCCGCCATCGAGGAGGCGGACTACGCCGTACTCGAAGCGGTTCTCCGGCGCGAAAAGGCGAACGAACTTGCCGCAGCGCACTGAGCGCACCAGGTAGGGCCGGGGTTCGTTTGCACACTCGGCGAACCGGTGGCGAACCGTTCGCCGAGCTGGTCGGGGCCAGCAGAAACGCGGCCGCGAACGGGGCGGCCGGGCGGTCGGGCATTGGAACGGAACAGCTGCCTCCAGCACTGCGATCCGCCCCCGACTCCAGCGCCTCGACCCGGTCATGCAGGTCCGCGGGCCCCGCCGACGGTAGAGTTGACCCGCAACCCCGGCGTCGAGGGCTTCGAGAAGGCCCCGGCAACCGTGGGGGGCAGGCTGATCCGGCCCGAAACGACCGATCAGCTCCCTTACAATCGCCGTCCGTCCAACGCTGGAACACCATCTGATTCGGTGCACCATCGTTGACGGCGGCAGTTCGTGAACCTCGGTAGTGGCGGGTTCTTTCCCGGGAATCACGACCAGCCCGCACCTCCGAAGCTGGTGCGACCGCGCGGAGTCCAGAGTAAGCGTCAGATTATGTGAGCCCGACGAGTTACCAATGTACTTACGAAATCAGCGGGACGGTTCGGCGGAATCGGAGCCTCGCTCGGTCAGATAGGTGCGCAGAGTCGCGGCGACTTCGGTGATCTGGGCGACCGGGACGTGTTCGTCGCGCTTATGGGCGAGATTGGGGTCGCCGGGACCGAAGTTCACCGCCGGGATGCCGCGGGCGGCGAAGCGCGCGACATCGGTCCAGCCGTATTTGGCGCGCACGCTGTCGGCGCCGACCACCGTGATCAGATCCTTGGCGGCGGGTGCGGACAGGCCGGGCAGTGCGCCCGCCGCAGCGTCGGTGAGCTCGAAGTCGAGCTCGAGTCCGTCGAATACCTCGCGCACATGCTCGGTGGCCTGGGTGACGGTGCGGTCCGGGGCGAAGCGGAAGTTCACATCGACCTCGGCCTCGTCCGGAATGACATTGCCCGCCACGCCACCGCCGATGCGGACCGCGGTCAGACCCTCGCGGTAGACACAGCCGTCGATATCGACCTCACGGGCCTTGTAGTCGGCGAGGCGCTGCAGCACGGGGGCCATGCGGTGAATCGCATTGTCGCCCTTCCACGACCGCGCCGAGTGGGCCCGCACGCCCTTGGTCGTCAGCCGGACGCGCAGGGTGCCCTGGCAGCCCGCCTCGATGACACCGCCGGACGGTTCGCCGAGGATGGCCAGATCGCCGATGAGCCAATCGGGGAGGTCGCGCTCGATGTGGTTGAGGCCGTTGTACTTCGCGGAGATCTCCTCGCAGTCGTAGAAGATCAGCGTCAGATCGTGCACCGGCTCGGCGACGGTCGCGGCCAGATGTAAGAAGACCGCGTCACCGGATTTCATATCGACGGTGCCGCAGCCGTAGAGCTGGCGCTCCCCCGCCTCGTCCACGAAGGCGCTCGGCAGGTTGTCGGCGATGGGCACGGTATCCAAATGACCGGCGAGGATGACCCGCGTCGGCCGCCCTATATCGGTGCGCGCGAGCACCACGTTCCCGTGCCGCAGCACCTCGAATCCCGTTGTCTGCTCACGCAGCGCTCGCTCGACCAGGTCGGCGATGACCGCCTCGTCGCGCGAGACGCTGGGGATGTCGACGAGAGCCGCGGTCAGGGTGATGGGGTCGGCGCGCAAGTCGAGGGTCACGGCTGCCAGCCTACGACCGCGATGTTCCACTGCGATCGGGTCCGTCGCCATTGCGGCGATGCGGTGGCCGATATGTACCGACCTGTGGTTCGTCGAGCGACTCACTGCGCGTGGTCATGCGGCGCTGACCATCGGCCGAGCGCTGGCCTCGCCGAGCCGAGTGCCGATGGCAGGGGTCGTTCCGACTCGGAGTTATTGCCGGGCGAGTCCGCGGTACCGCGCCTCGGGCCGCCGCGGTCGACGTGGCTCACCACGAGTGCGGATGGGTGGGTAACCTCTCATGACGTGAGCATTCAGGGAGCAGCAGCAGTCGGTATCGCCAATGTGACCGCGGACGGGACCGTATTGGATACCTGGTACCCGAATCCGGAGTTGGGCGCGTTCGGTGACACCGGCACGAAGCGCCTGGACGAGGCGCCCGCGGAATACGCGGCGCTGCTCGGATTCGACGAGGCGCGCGGGGTTGATGTGATCGCGGTGCAGACTACGATCGCTGATCTGTCGGCCGCTCCCGTCGACGCGCACGACGTGTATCTGCGGCTGCACCTGCTCTCGCATCGGCTGGTCAAGCCGCACGAGGTGAGCCTGGACGGGCAGTTCGGACTGCTCAGCAATGTGGTGTGGACCAACCACGGTCCGGCCGCGGTGGATGGCTTCGAGGCGACGCGCGCCAAGCTGCGTGCGCGTGGCCCGGTCACCGTGTACAGCATCGACAAGTTCCCGCGGATGGTCGACTACGTCGTGCCGTCGGGTGTACGCATCGGTGACGCCGACCGCGTCCGTCTCGGCGCGCATCTGGCCTCCGGTACGACCGTCATGCACGAGGGCTTCGTGAACTTCAACGCGGGCACGCTCGGCGCCTCGATGGTCGAGGGCCGCATCTCGGCGGGCGTCGTGGTCGGCGACGGCTCCGATATCGGCGGCGGCGCCTCCACCATGGGCACCCTGTCCGGCGGCGGCACCACCATCATCTCCATCGGCGAACGCTCCCTGCTCGGCGCCAACTCCGGCCTCGGCATCCCCTTCGGCGACGACTGCGTCCTGGAGGCCGGTCTCTACCTCACCGCGGGCACCAAGGTCACCACCCCCGACGGCACCGTGGTCAAAGCGGCCGAGCTCAGCGGACAGAACAACCTGCTCTTCCGCCGCAACTCCACCACCGGCGCCGTCGAGGTCGTCCACCGCAAGGGCACCGGCATCGAACTCAACGCGGACCTGCACGCCAACGACTGAACTCACCCGCCTCTCCTTCGGGCGGCGATCAGGCAGTGCGTCATCGCCGACGGCACAGGCGACATCGGCGATGAGGCCGTCGCGGGTCCAGTCGCCGACGCTGACGTCCCTGTCGTTTACCACCACGGACCAGCGCAAATGGTTCGAGGCGCGGCCGGACTTGATTCTGTTTCCCCCGTCGGCGCCGGGTTGGGTGATGCCGATCGTTCTGCGACGGGCCCTACCCGTGGGTGACACCTGCCTCCAGACCGAAGGCAATTACCCGGGTGGGGTGGATGCGGATCATTTCTCGGGAGACGCCGGAGATGTAGGGCTCCACGTCGGTCAATTGTTCTGCGGTGCCGCGGATTTCGAGGCAACGGACGCGCCAGGGTTGGACGGAGGCGACGTCGTCGACGACGAAGGCGATGCGGTTGTTGCCGGCGATATTGCGGAATTTCCAGGATTTGCCCATATTCCAGCCCGCGATATCAATGGTGCCGAGTTCGGCGTTGTAGCGGAAGCCGACCGGGCTGTTCTGAGGTGAGCCGTCGGGGCGCACGGTCGCGAGCCGGCCCAGGCGCTGGGTGGCCAGGTAGTCGATCTGTTCGGGTGTCAGTGCTGCGCTCATACCGGCGACCGTAGAACCTGAACCGAAGTAGAGGTCAAGCTGTTCAGCCGAGTAGCTTCTTCTGCACCTTCCCCATGGCATTGCGCGGCAACGAATCCACCACGCGGACCTCGCGCGGGCGTTTGTGCACCGAAAGCTGTTCGGCCACGTGCTCGATGAGAGCCTTCTCGATGGAATCCGGTGTAGCACCGCGTAACACGACATACGCGACGATCCGCTGCCCCAGATCGGCGTCGGGCAGGCCCACCACCGCAACCTCGGCCACATCCGGATGTCCGAGCAGTACGGTTTCGACTTCGCCCGCGCCGATGCGATAACCACCGGACTTGATGAGATCGACCGATTCCCGGCCCACAATGCGGTGGAAACCATCGGCATCGATGGCCGCGACATCACCGGTCTTGAACCAGCCGTCCTCGGTCCAGCATTCAGCTGTCGCCTCGGCCCGGTTGCGGTAACCGTCGAACAGCATCGGACCGCGAACCTGCAGGCCACCGATGCTCGCACCGTCATGCGGAACATCCGCACCGGCCTCGTCCCGCAGCCGGGTCTCGACCCCCGCGACGGGCATGCCGACCCATCCGGGACGGCGCTCCCCATCGAACCGAGTGGACAGCGTGATCATCGTTTCGCTCATCCCGTACCGCTCGATCGGCGCGTGCCCGGTGAGTTCGCGCAGCCGCTCGAATACCGGCACCGGCAGCGGCGCACTACCCGAGACGAGCAGCCGTGCTCCGGCCAATTTCCTTGCCGCATCGGGATCTTCGACAACTCGCGACCACACGGTGGGCACCCCGAAATACAGCGTGCCACGCGCGTCCGCGTATGCCTGCGCTGTCGGCTTCCCGGTGTGGATCAGCGGGCTGCCGACCCGCAGCGGCCCGAGCACGCCGAGGATCAGCCCGTGCACGTGGAACAGCGGAAGACCATGCACCAGAACATCGTTCGGCGTCCAGGCCCACGCGTCGGCGAGCGCATCGAGCCCCGCGGCAATGGCACCGCGATTGAGCACGACTCCCTTGGGCAGACCGGTGGTCCCCGAGGTGTACAGCACGAATGCCGGTGTGGCGGCATCGGGTTCGGGATATGTATGCCATGAGCGCGCGTGTACGCGAACCGGAACCACCGGCAGATCCGTCCCCTCCGGCGCCTCGCCCAGCCACGCCTGTGCACCGGAGTCGGCGAGGATATGCGCCAGTTCGGCGGTCCCCGAATCCGGTGGCACCGGCACCACCGTCACCCCGGCGATGAGACAGCCGACCACCGCGAGCACCGTGGTCACGGTGGGTCGGGCCAGTACCGCCACCCGATCGGCGCGCGCGATGCGCTCGGCCACCGACGTTGCCGCACCGAGCAGATCACTGCGCGACAATGTCACCCCGTCGATGGTGACGGCATCCGGAATATCCGCTCCCCCGGCGACAGCGAGCGGATTGAGCGAACGAAGCAGCAGCGGCGGACCGAACGACATTCGCTCACGCTACTTCGACACGACACCGCACCATCAAGCTCCCCCTCGACGAGAACGTGACGGTTGACACACCCATGAGACGGTGAGAACGTCTAGGCAATTCCTTCTCAACGATGAGAACGGGGTCGATAATGACCAGCCCGTTTCGCAAACCCGCGTCCACACCCGCCGAGGACGCCTTCGATATCGAGCGATACCTCGACGGTGTCGCCGCGTTCTTAGGCGGAACGGCGAATGTCATCATGCAGCTCAGCACGCTGCCGGTCGGCTACGGCGTGCTGGAGAGCACCGTCGACAGCGGCAAGGTAATGCTGCATCCGATCAAGCGGCTGCGCACCACCCTCACCTATCTCGCGGTCGCCATGCTCGGCACCGATGACGAACGCGACCTCTATCGCGAGGCCGTGAACCTGTCGCATCATTCGGTCAAGTCGACCGCGGCGAGTCCGGTGAAGTACAACGCCTTCGATCCCGCACTGCAGCTCTGGGTGGCCGCCTGTCTCTATTGGGGCGCGCGCGATCTCCACGAGCGCATGCACGGACCGATGCCCGACGCCGACGCGGAAGCCTTCTACCGCTACGGGTCTCGCCTCGGCACCACGTTGCAAATGCGTCCGGAAATGTGGCCCGCCGACCGTGCCGCCTTCGACGAGTACTGGACCGAACATCTCGCGAAGACCACCATCGATCCCCCGATCCGCGACTACTTCAACGATCTGATCGATCTGAAGATGCTCCCACGCGCCGCGCGCTTACCGTTCGCCCGGTTCCAGCGCTTCGTGGTCACCGGCCTGCTGCCCGAGCATCTACGCGACCAGATGGGCATGACCTGGACCGCGGACGACGATCGGAAACTCGCCGGCATCATGCACATCACCGGCTCGATCACTGCCCGAATGCCGAAGCAGGTCAGGATGTTTCCGATCAACGCCTACCTGTGGGATATGCGCATCCGCAGGCGGTTCGGCCTGCGGCTGGTGTGATTCAGGGGATGGCAGTCGGCGGAGCCGACGGGGTGGGTCAGCTACAGCTTGAACGAAACGACCACGTGGTCGCGCGCGAACTTGCGGATCGCGGCGTCGTCGTCGAGCGGAAGGACCGTTTGCGGGGTCAGTGCCAAGGACAGCGCCGTCCGCGCGATCATCTCGGCGACCGGCTCCGGATCGTATTCGGGCAACTTGCCCTCCCCCTGCAGCCGGGTGATGAATTCGGCCACATAGTCGCGGCCGAGCTCGAGCACCGGCGCACCCTTGACGGTGAGATACGGCAGCACGATTTCCGGCTCGGTCTTCAACAATCGGTCGAGCAGCTTGTTGCCGCGCAGTCCGTTCAGGAAGGCGACGAACAGCTCCACGATCTGATCCTCGGCGCCGGCATCGCGATCGACCTGCCGCTGCTGTGCGGCATCCACCTCCTCGACGAATTGCCGCGCCTGCCGCATCCCGACGGCCTGGATCAGATCGGATTTGCTCGCGAAGCGCCGGTAGAGGGTGGCCAGCGAAAGCCCACATCGCCGCGCGACTTCCACCATGCTGGTCCGCTTGATACCGAAGTCCAGGAACGCCAGCAGAGCGGCATCCAGCACCCGCGTCTGGTTACGGTCCTCCGGGCCAGTGCTGCGCACCAGCGCCAGCAGTCTGGTCAGCGTCGCCATAACTTCCACCCCTATTCCGCTCCGATGACACGATGACACCGCTAGCATCGCATGCCGTCAGGCAGCGCCACCTACGAACGCCCCCGGAAAGCGCGATTGACACTTTCGCGAGGCAATGAGAAGGTTTATATAGAACCTTCTCATCCATCCGCCTTGATCTCGGATGGCCACAGAAAGGCGAGGTCAACGATGACCGAACCCCTCCGCAGTGCCGATTACCCGCCGATTCCCGACCGCGTCGGCCCCGCCGTCGTCGAGCCCATAAGCCCGGAAACCGTCGAGGAGTACGTCGACGGAGTCGCGGCCTTCCTGGGCGGCGCCGCCAATGTGATCATGCAGCTGAGCCTGCGTCCGGTCGGTCGCGGCGTACTGGAGAGCACGGTCGACAGCGGCAAGGTCACACTGCACCCGATCAAACGGCTGCGCACCACCCTGAGCTACCTCGCGGTCGCGCTGATGGGCTCCGACGAAGAGCGCGCGCGGTATCGGGAGGCGGTCAATGCATCGCATCGACCGGTCCGCTCGAGCTCGGCGAGTCCGGTGAAATACAACGCCTTCGATCCCACACTGCAACTCTGGGTGGCCGCCTGCCTCTACTGGGGCATCGACGACCTCTACACCCGCATGCACGGACCGATGAATCCCGATGTGGCCGAGGACTTTTACCACTACTGCGCCCGGCTCGGCACCACCCTGCAGATGCGACCGGAGATGTGGCCCGCCAATCGCGCGGAATTCCAACGGTATTGGGACGAGAACCTGCCGAAGCGGGGTATCGAACCCGCCCTGCGCGACTACTTCGACGACCTCATCGATCTGAGGATGATGCCGCGCCCCGTCCAATGCGTCTTCGCCCGACTGCAGCGGTTCGTCGTAACCGGCCTGCTGCCACAGCATTTGCGCAATGAGATGCGAATGACCTGGTCCCAGCGCGATCAGCGCCGCTTCGATCGGCTGCTGCGGATGATTTCGGCGGTGCACACCCGGCTGCCGAAGCAGGTTCGAATGTTCCCGCTGAACGCCTATATGTTCGACGTTCGCCGCCGCATACGACTGGGTAAACCGCTCGTATAAGGGGACCGTTTGACACGCTATCGAGGTGATGAGAAAGTTAGTACCAATTCTTCTCATCACCCTCGATTGCCGCTGATCAACCCCTGAAAGACGAGGCCGACGATGACCTTGCCGTTACCCGTGGAGCCGCCCGATCCCGGACCGACCTGCCGCTACGGCACCGTCGAGAACTTCGCGATGGACGAATTCTGGAGCGGCGTCGCGGCCTTCCTCGGCGGAACGGCGAATGTCATCATGCAGCTCAGCCTGCGGCCGGTCGCGTACGGCGTCATGGAGAGCACGGTCGAAGCCGGCCGGATCGATGTGCATCCGTGGAAGCGGACGCGCACCACGCTGACCTACCTCGCGGTGGCACTCATGGGCACCGAAGAGGATCGTGCGAACTATCGCGAGGCCGTCAACGGCTCACATCGCGCGGTGCATTCCAAGCCGGGGGCCGCGGTCAAATACAACGCCTTCGACCCGAAGCTGCAACTGTGGGTCGCCGCCTGTTTGTATTGGGGCCTGGTCGATCTGGAGGAGCGCCTGCACGGGCCGATGGACGAGGACACCGCGGATGTGCTCTACCAGTACGCCGCCCGGCTCGGCACCACCCTGCAGATGCGACCGGAAATGTGGCCCCGCGACCGAAAAGCCTTCCAGGAGTATTGGAATACCACTCTCGCGACCAAGACCGTCGATGCCCGCACCCGCGCGTACTTCAACGATCTCATCGATCTGAAGATGGTCGCCTGGCCGTTGCGCATACTATTCGCCCGACTGCAGCGGTTCTTGGTGACCAGTCTGCTGCCGCCGCACCTGCGTGCCGAGATGCGCATGGATTGGAGCGAACGTCAGGAGCGCTTCGCGAACAAACTGCTGCGCGCGATCGGCGCCGTGCACCGCATACTTCCCAAGCCCGCCAGGCTCTTTCCGATGAATCTGTGCCTGTGGGATATGCGCAGGCGGCATCGCCTCGGCAAGCCGCTCGTCTGAGCGCACCCATCCGCTAGGACTTGCTGACCAATGCGCGCAAAAAGAACGTGAGGTTGGCCGGACGTTCGGCGAGGCGGCGGGTCAGGTAGCCGTACCACTGGCTGCCGTAGGGCACATACACCCGCACGGCATTGCCCGCGGCGGCCAGCCGCAACTGCTCGGGATCGCGGATGCCATAGAGCATCTGGTACTCGAATCGGTCGGGGCCATGGCCGGTTTCGGCGGCCAGCTGTTCGGCGGCGAGGATGAGCACCGGATCGTGGGTGGCCACCATCGGGTACCCGTCGCCGCCCATCAGGGTCTCCAGACAGCGCAGGTAGGAATCTGTCACTTCGGCGCAGCGCTGGTAGGCGACGGTATGCGGTTCCCGATATGCGCCCTTACACAAGCGGATTCGCGATCCGGACAGCTCGCGACAGTCCGCCTCGGTGCGATGCAGATAGGCCTGTAACACCATACCGAGCCAAGGGAATTCGGCACGGACTTCACGAACCGTGGTCAGCGTGGCCTCGGTGGTGGTGTGGTCCTCCGCGTCGACGGTGACCCATACTCCGGCCTGGGCCGCCTTGGTGCACAGAATGCGCAGATTCTCGGTGGCAATGGCCGGGCCGTCGGCGGGCAACGCCTGCCCGAGCGCGGAGAGTTTCACCGACACCTCGGTGCGCGCCGTAACATCTCGGAAGCCGTTCATTGCCGCCAGATCGTTGATCAGCGAAAGATATTCCGCCACCGTGGCATCGGCCTGTGCCCGGTCGGTGGTGTTCTCCCCGAGGAAGTCGACACTGATCAACCGACGGCTCGCGAGCAGCTCCCGCACCACCGGAATCAACTCGTCACGGCCCGCACCTGCCACGAAGCGCCGGACGATCTCCGCGGTGACCGGCGTCCCGGTGACGATGCGCTTCATCCGCGGCGATGTGGAGGCCGCGAGAATGACCGGCCGCAGTGGATTCATTCCGACCCCATGTGCGGATACCGGTAATCACCCGGCTGCACGAAGGTCTCCTTGATCGTGCGTGGCGCGACCCAGCGCAGCAGGTTCAGCGGCGAACCGGCCTTGTCGTCGGTGCCCGAGGCGCGCGCACCGCCGAAGGGCTGCTGACCGACGACCGCGCCGGTCGGCTTGTCATTGATGTAGAAGTTGCCCGCGGCGAATCGCAATGCGGCCGAGGCCTGTTCGACGGCCTTGCGGTCCTGCGCGAAGACCGCGCCGGTCAGTGCGTAGGGTGCTGCCGACTCCACCTCGGCCAATACCGCCGCGTAGGAGCCGGGTTCGGCATCGTCGTAGACGTGCACCGCGAGGATGGGACCGAAATATTCGGTGGCGAAGGCGTCGTCGTGCGGATCGTCCACCACCAGCACCGTGGGCCGGACGAACCAGCCCTCGCTGTCGTCGTATTCGCCGCCCGCCGGGATGGCGATACCCGCCGACCTGGCGCGCACGATCGCGGCCACATTCTTGTCATAGGCGCGCCGATCGATCAGTGCCCCACCGAAATTCGTCAGATCGGCGACATCGCCGTAGCTGATTTCGCGGGTCAGTTGCAGGAAGTCGTCACCGATCGTGCGCCACACCGAGCGTGCGATATAGGCGCGCGAAGCCGCCGAGCACTTCTGGCCCTGATATTCGTAGGCACCGCGAATCAGCGCGGTACGCAAGGCATCCGGATCGGCGGACGGGTGCGCGACGATGAAGTCCTTACCGCCGGTCTCACCCACCAACCGTGGATACGAATGGTATCGGCCGATATTCGCCCCGACCTCGGACCACAGGAGCTGAAATGTCTTGGTGGAGCCGGTGAAATGGATGCCGGCCAGCCGTGGATCGACGAGCGCGACCTCCGACAGTTCGACACCGTCGCCGGTCACCATATTGATGACGCCCGGCGGCAACCCGGCCGCCTCCAAAAGTCGCATCGTGTAGAAGGCCGCGAGCGTCTGCGTCGGTGCGGGCTTCCACACCACGGTATTGCCCATCAACGCGGGCGCGGTCGGCAGATTCCCCGCGATCGCAGTGAAGTTGAAGGGCGTGATCGCGTAGACGAAACCCTCCAGCGGGCGGTAGTCCATCTGGTTCCACACCCCCGCGCTCGACTGCGGCTGCTGCTGCAGAATCTGGCGCGCGAAGGCCACATTGAACCGCCAGAAGTCGACCAATTCGCACGGCGCATCGATTTCGGCCTGCTGGACCGTCTTGGATTGACCGAGCATGGTCGCGGCGGCGACCGTCTCCCGCCACGGCCCGGCCAGCAGATCCGCCGCGCGCAGGAAGACGGCAGCCCGCTCGTCGAAGGTCGTGCTGCGCCAGCCGGGCGCCGCCGCGATCGCGGCCTCGATGGCGCCATGGGCTTCCGAATGCGTGGTGTCGGTGTAGGTGCCGAGCACCTGCCGATGCCGGTGCGGGGCGACAATATCGTGCCGAGCCCCGATGCCCGGCCGGTGTTTGCCGCCGATGACCAGCGGAATGTCGATGGATTCGACGGCGATCTCATTGAGCTTGGTGATCAGCAGTTCCCGCTCGGGGCTGCCCGGCGCGTAGGAATGCACCGGCTCGTTGCTGGGGACAGGGACTACCGTGACAGCGTCCATACCCCAAGGCTATCGCCGTTCCCGGGTCATCGGGCCCGACTGCGGGACGTGTCAGGCCAGGCGTTGCGCCGCCGCCTCGATCCGTTCGTCGGAAGCGGTCAGCGCGATGCGCACGTACTCCCCGGCGCCCGGTCCGTAGAAGTCACCCGGCGCGGCGAGGATGCCGCGCTCGGCCAGCCAGGCCAGGGTGGTGCGGCACGGTTCGCCCCTGGTAGACCACAGGTAGAGGCCCGCTTCGGAGTGATCGATGCGGAAACCGGCTGCCTGCAAGGCCTTTCGCAGCACCTCGCGACGCGCACGGTAGCGCTCACGTTGCACTGCCTCGTGGGCGTCGTCACCGAGTGCGGCGGTCATCGCCGCCTGGATCGGGAACGGCACCATCATGCCGGAGTGCTTGCGCACCTCGAGCAATTCGGCGACGAGTTCCGCATCGCCCACCACGAATCCGGCGCGATAGCTGGCCAGGTTGGAGGTCTTCGACAGCGAGTGCACCGCGAGCAAGCCGGTGTGGTCGCCGTCGCACACCTGCGGATCAAGGATCGAGACGGCGCGCCCCTCCCATGCCAAGCCCAAGTAGCACTCGTCGGAGGCCACGACCGCGCCGCGCTCACGCGCGAACTGCACCACCTTGCGCAGATGCTCGACACCGAGCACCTTCCCCGTCGGGTTCGATGGGGAGTTCACATAGATAAGGGCAGGCGATTGCGGACCCAACTGGGTCAGACCATTCGCTCGCACCACTTTGGTACCGGCCAACAGCGCACCCACCTCGTAGGTCGGGTAGGCGACCTCCGGGATGACGACCAGATCGTTCGCGCCGAGCCCGAGCAGCCGCGGCAGACCGGCGATCAGCTCCTTGGTGCCGATCACCGGCAGCACCGCGGCCGGGTCGATTCCGGTGATCCCGTAGCGCCGCTTCAACGCATCGACCGCCGCGGCCCGCAGTTCGGGCGTGCCGTGCGTGGTCGGATATCCGGGTACGTCGGCGACCGAACTCAACGCCGCACGGATCAGCGGGTCCACCGGATCGACCGGGGTGCCGACCGAAAGGTCGACGATCCCGTCCGGATGCGCGGCGGCCTCGGCCTTCACCGCCGCGATGGTGTCCCATGGAAAATCGGGCAGCAGAGCGCTGACCCGGCGACGCGGTGACACAGTACTCACTCGGTACCTAGCTACTTATTCAGTCGCCATCGGCGGCAGCTCTTTGATGAACGGCGGGTCGTAATCCACCTTGCCGACCTTCGTCGCGCCGCCGGGCGAACCCAGCTCGTCGAAGAAGTCGACGTTGGCGTTCACGTAGCCGCTCCACTGGTCCGGGGTGTCGTCTTCGTAGAAGATCGCCTCCACCGGGCACACCGGCTCACATGCACCACAGTCCACGCACTCGTCGGGATGGATGTACAGCATGCGACCACCCTCGTAGATGCAATCCACGGGGCATTCTTCGATGCATGCCTTGTCCTTCACGTCAACGCACGGTTCAGCGATGATGTACGGCACTGCCGCTCTCCTAGTCTGTCCTCACGGGGATACTCCGCCCAGCGTCACACTATCCCGGCAGCCCAGGTTACTCCGGGGCAGCCTGCCCTAACCAACTTCGTCCCGCCTGCCACTCGCTGGATATGAAACACCCCTGGCATCCGCGCCTTTGCGAATACTCCGAGCACAACGACCGGGAACCTGGTATCGCCTAGCCCACCGTCAGTGGCAGCGCCGCGGAGATCTTCCGTGGTGGCACCCCATAGGTGGTGGTCCGTTCGCGCACCGGACGGCCGATGCCCTCGGCGATCTCGGCGAGTTCGGCGACGGTCTTGGCGGAACCGTGTTGCGATCCGGCCATGCGCGAGATGGTCTCCTCCATCAAGGTACCGCCCAGATCGTTGGCACCGCCGTTGAGCATCATGCGGGTGCCCGCCGTTCCGAGTTTCACCCAGCTGGTCTGAATGTTATCGATGCGGCCGTGCAACATGATCCGCGCGAGGGCGTGCGCCGCACGGTTGTCCCGGATCGTCGGACCCGGTCGCGCCGCACCCGCGAGGTACAGCGGTGCGCTCTGGTGCACGAAGGGCAGCAAGACGAATTCGGTGAAACCGCCTGTCTCGTCCTGGATTCCGCGCAGCACCCGCAGATGTCCGACCCAGTGCTTCGGATTGTCGACGTGGCCGTACATCATCGTGGAACTCGAACGCACGCCGACCTGATGTGCGGTGGTGATCACCTCGACCCATGCGGAGGTCGGCAGTTTGCCCTTGGTGAGCACCCAGCGCACCTCGTCGTCGAGGATTTCCGCGGCCGTACCGGGAATCGTGTCCAGCCCGGCTTCCTTCAGCGCGACCAGCCAGTCGCGAATGCTCTGCCCGCCACGGGACGCGCCGTTCACGATCTCCATCGGGCTGAACGCGTGCACATGCATCGATGGCACCCGCTGTTTGATCGCGCGCACCAGATCGGCGTAGCCGGTGACCGGGAGGTCCGGATCGATGCCGCCCTGCATGCAGATTTCGGTCGCACCGTCGACATGCGCCTCCCAGGCGCGGTCGGCGACCTCGTCCATGCTCAGGGTGAAGGCGTCAGCATCCCCCTTGCGCTGGGCGAATGCGCAGAAGCGGCAGCCGGTGTAGCAGATATTGGTGAAGTTGATATTCCGGTTCACCACGTAGGTGACATCGTCGCCGTTGACGTCGCGGCGCAGCTGGTCGGCAAGTGCGGCCACCGCATCCAGCGCTGGTCCCTCGGCCGTTGCCAGCGCCAGGTACTCGGCGTCGGTGAGCCCGGCCGGATCGTTTTCGGCAGCGCGCAGTGCGGCGAGCACATCGGAATCAAGTCGCTCGGGTGCCGCGACGGCGAGGTCACGAGCCTGTTCGCGAATGGTGTCCCAGTCGCCGAAGGCCCCCACGACATCCTGGCCGAGTGCGGAATCGCTGCGACTCTCGGTATTTCGGCCTTCGGTATCGATCGAGGTATTGAGGTCGACACGGCCCGCGGATTCCCACGACTCGTCCGGTTCCTGCCAGGGCAGGCCGACCGGGAGCGCATCCGGATTCGCCAGACCGGTCTTCGCATCGGTGAGTGCGGCGACATGTGCGCCGATGCGCGGATCGACCCACGGGTTGCCCGCGCGCACGTATTTCGGGTGCGCCGAGGTGCGTTCGACGAGTTGGTAGCCCGCGGCCTCGGTGATTTCGCGCAGCGTATCGAGATTCGGCCAGGGCCGTTCCGGATTCACGTGGTCGGGGGTGACCGGCGAGACACCGCCCCAGTCATCGATACCGGCATCGATGAGTGCCTGGCATTCCTCGTGCGACACCAGGTTCGGCGGCGCCTGCACCGGAACGTCGGGGCCGAGCAGCAGCCGGGTGACCGCGATGGTGGCCCGGAACTCCTCCATACCGGCGTCGGGGACATCGCGCATGGCGGTGTCGTCCTTGGCGCGGAAGTTCTGGATGATCACTTCCTGGATATGCCCGAATGCCTTGTGCTGCTTGCGAATCGCCATGATCGACTCGGCGCGCTCGGTCAGCGTTTCGCCGATGCCGACCAGAATGCCGGTGGTGTATGGCACCGAAAGCCGGCCCGCGTCGGTGATGGCGCGCAACCGCACTGCCGGATCCTTATCCGGACTTCCGTAGTGGCAGTTGCCCTTTTCGGTGAACAGGCGGGTGGCGGTGGTCTCGAGCATCATGCCCATGGACTGCGCCACCGGTTTGAGCCGCGAGATTTCCTCCCAGCTCATGACGCCCGGATTCAGATGCGGCAGCAGACCGGTCTCCTCGAGCACCATGATCGAGACGGCCCGCAGGTAGTCCAGCGTGGAGTCGTAGCCGCGTTCGTCGAGCCACTGCGCGGCCTCCGGCCAGCGGTCCTCGGGCCGGTCACCGAGGGTGAACAGGGCCTCTTTACAGCCGAGGTCGGCACCGCGACGCGCGATTTCCAGCACCTCGTCGGGCTCCAGGAACATGCCCTTGCCCTCGGCGCGCAACTTGCCCGGCACCGTGACGAAGGTGCAGTAGTGGCATTTGTCGCGGCAGAGCTTGGTCAGCGGAATGAAGACATTGCGGGAATAGCTGATGGTCTTCGGCCGACCCGCCGATTCCAGTCCGGCATCGCGCACCCGGGCGGCGCTGCGACACAGATCGACGAGGTCGTCACCGCGTGCGTGCAGCAGTACGGCCGCCTCGTCCACATTCAGTGTCACACCGTCACGGGCCCGCCGCAGCGCGCGGCGCATAGCCGACGGCGTTGGCGGTGCGGGCGGGACGCTCGGGGTCGCTAGCTCGGTCACGCCCTCGATCATGCGCTACACATCCTGGGCTGTCTCCCTCCAGTGCTTGTGAGGGGTGATAACTGTGCGGTCTCACGCAGTATTCCGGTACGTCCGGGCGAATTATTCCCGTGCAGGTAGGTGGGTCGGGGCCGACGAAGGAGACGCCCGCGCCGTGACGTGGAACCATGGCAGGCATGTCGCAGCCGCGCACGATCATGGCCGATCCGGCCTGGCGTCCGAGCACCAAGGCCAAGCTCCTGTGGACGATCCAGGCCGCGCTCGGCTGGGTGATCCCCGTCGTGGCGCTGATCTTGTGGGTTCTCGTCGACGCCGAGCATCGCGGTGCGCAGCTGGTGGTGTTCGCGGTGGCGCTCGTACTCGCGGCGGTGAGCATCGCAGTGGTGCCGCTGTGGCGGTTCGCGGTGCATCGGTGGGAGGTGACCGATGAGGCGGTGTACACCCGGGTCGGGTGGTTGACGGTGGAGAGCCGGGTGGCGCCCATCTCCCGGGTGCAGACCGTCGATACCGAGCGTGGACCGCTGGAGCGATTCCTCGGGCTGGCGACGGTAACCGTCACGACGGCGTCCTCGGCAGGTGCGGTGCGGATCTCCGCGCTCGATCTGTCGGTCGCCGAACAGACCGTCACGCGGTTGACCGAGATCGCCGCATTGCACCGCGGGGATGCGACGTGAGTTCGTACGAGACCTATCTCGCGCCGGAGACCGAGCAGCCGTGGTTGCGGCTGGATAAGCGAATGTTGTTGGTACACCCCGTCAACGAGGTCGTGCGGTTCATTCCGGTGCTGATCGGGTCGGTGATCCTCGGCACCAATACCGGCAACCCTGTCTGGGGGCTCGTCGCATTGGCGGTGATCGTCGGATTCGCGCTGACGCGCTGGTTCACCACCACGTATCGGCTCGGGGCGACAGACGTCGAGTTGCGGACCGGGTTGATTCAGCGCAAGAAGCTGTCGGTACCGCGGTCGCGGATCCGGTCGGTCGATATCGAAGCCGATCTATTGCATCGGGTGTTGGGTCTGGCGGTGTTGGCGATAGGGACCGGGCAGCACGCGGAGTCGGGAGAGAAGTTCAAGCTCGACGCGTTGGCTGCAGATGTGGTGCCCGAGTTACGGACGGCACTGCTCTCCCACACCGCCGGTTCGCCGAAATCTACTGCTGGACAACAGGTTCCAGACCTACGAAAAGACCAGCCGGTGTCCGGGAACGCCCGCGAGATCGGTCATTGGCAAGCGAGCTGGGTGCGTTATGCGCCGTTGTCACTGACCGGTTTCGCGATCATCGCACCGATTGTCGGATTGGCAATCCAGTACGGGTTCGACCAGATCGTGGTCAGTTCGGACGCGGTGCACAGCGTCGAGGACGGTAGCGCGGCGCTCATCGCCGTCGCCATCGCAGTGCTCGTCGTCGCGATCGTGGTGATCGTCAGCCTCGCGGCCTGCGCACGTTATCTGACAACGTATTTCGGACTCCGGGTGCTCGATGACGGCCGCACATTGCAGCTGCGCCACGGACTGTTCACGACCAGGCAGATCACCCTGGATCTGGCTCGTTTCCGCGGCGCGACCGTCAACGAGCCGCTACTGCTCCGCATGGCCGGTGCCGCCGAGCTCGAAGCCATCATGACCGGCCAGAGCCCGCGCCAGAAAATCCTGCCCCAGGCGCCCCGCTCCGCCATCGAACGCACTCTCGCGGAATTGCTCGTACCCCGAGGCGCCCGACGTCCCGGTGCCACGAATGAAGGCGCACGGGCCGGCGATCCGGTGGGCCCAGCACCGCGACAGGAGCCGACCGGCCCGCCGCGCGCGACGGTGAGCACCGCACCGCTGATCGCGCACGGCCCGGTCGCACGCCGCCGCCGGTATACCCGCGCGCTGAGCCCGATCGCGCTCCTCGCGGTCGCGATGCTCTGCATTTCCCTTGCCGGAGAGCACTTTTCACCATGGTGGTGGCTGCTGCCCGCACTCCCGGCCGTGGTCGCCGCCGCGCTGGCCGCCGACCGTTACCGCGGCCTCGGCCACGCGGTGCTGCCCGCCACCGACACCAGTCCGGCCTGGCTCATCACCCGATCCGGCTCGCTCGACCGCGACCGCGACTGTCTCGAGGCCCCCGGCATCATCGGTTGGACTGTCCGCCAATCCTTTTGGCAGCGCCGCTCCGGCATCGCCACCGTAGTTGCCGCCACCGCAGCCGGTAAGAAGCGCTACCTCGTCGTCGACATCCCCCTCGACCAGGCCTGGGACCTCGTCGAATCGGCAACCCCCGGCCGCCTGGGCACCCGCTGACCCTCGAAACCGTGCAGCAATACGATGGGTTTGCCGTCGGCGGGTCCGTCCTGCCGGACATGGATCGCCCCGGCGGAGTTCACCGATCATGCGCCGTTCCATCATCACTCCGGGCCCAAGTGTCCGAGACCGTTCGCTCCGAGAATAGAGTCCGACCGCACCGATCCGACTCGCCGGTGTCGCTGACCGATTGCTGACGCCGCGCCGAGTTCAATGGTCAGCGTGGTCGAGACCCCGATATCACCGACGCGGGAGTTGCCCATCGCCGATCGCCGCGTGCGGCGGATGCAGCGGGGCGACAGATATCGACTGACCGCGATCGGCGGTTTGGCGGCATTATCGCTGGATGCGCTGACCAGTGTGGCATACGGCCCCGAGGCGATCGTGCTGGTTCTTGTCGCGGCGGGCGCCGCGGCGGTGTCGTGGACATTGCCGGTGTCGCTGGCGATCGCGGCACTGTTGCTGGTATTGGTGCTGTCGTATCGGCAGGTTATCGCCGTCCATCCGGATGGCGGCGGATCCTATGCGGTGGCGAAGAAGGATCTCGGGCGCGGTGCCAGTCTGCTCGCCGCGGCGAGTCTGGTGGTGGACTATGTGCTGACCGTCGCGGTGAGTCTCGCGGCCGGCGCGGCCAGTTTGGCCAGCGCCTTTCCGGTGCTGGCCGATCATCTGCTGCTGATCACGCTGAGCGGGCTGGCGCTGCTCACCGTGATCAACCTGATCGGGGTGGCCGAATCGGCGAAAGTGCTGATGGGGCCGACACTTCTGTTCATCGTCGCGATTCTCGCGGTGATCGTGGTCGGACTGTTCCGCGCGACACCGGTCGCGGTGATCGGTACCGATCTGGGGCCGATCGTGCCGTACGACACCGTCGGAATTCTGTTGCTGCTCAAGGCATTTTCCGCCGGGTGCTCGGCGTTGACCGGGGTCGAGGCGATCGCCAATGCCGTGCCGTCGTTCCGGTCGCCAGCGGTGCGGCGGGCCCAGCACACCGAGGTCGCGCTCGGTGTGCTGCTGTGCACGATGCTGCTCGGTTCGGCGCTGCTCATCCGTCGCCATCACGCGGTGCCGCGCGGCGATGTCACCCTGCTCGCGCAATTGTCCGCGGCGGCATTCGGGACCGGGTGGCCGTTCTACGTGAGCAGTCTGGCCGTCACGCTGGCGCTGTGCCTGGCCGCGAATACCAGCTTCGGCGGACTGCCGGTGTTGCTTTCTCTGCTGGCGAAGGATCATCGGGTCGCCCACTTGTTCGCGCTGCGATCGGAACGCCCGGTGTTTCGCTATGGCGTTGCGGCCCTTGCCATTCTGGCCGCCGCCGTGTTGCTGATCGTGCATGCCGAAACCCACCGCGTGCTACCGGTTTACGCGGTCGGCGTCTTCATCGGGTTCACCATCAGTCAGACCGGGCTGGTGCGGCACTGGCGCGAGCAACGTGGAGCCGGTTGGATTCCGCGCGCCATCCTCAACGGCTTCGGCGCGCTGCTCACCGCCGTCGCCGCCGTGGTGCTGCTCATCGAGAAGTTCAACGAAGGCGCGTGGCTACTGCTGATCATCGTGCCCGCGTTGATAACCCTGTTCGCCCGCACCGAAAACTACTACCGCAGCGTCGCCGACCAACTCAGCCTCGGCCGAATCCCCTTCCTCCCACCGCAATCCCCGGATCGACAACCGATGCTCATCGTGGTTCCAGTTGTCGCGGTCAGCGAGGTCACCGCCCGTGCCCTGCGCACGGCCCAGGCCTTCGACGGCGAAATCGTCGCCGTCGCAGCCGAAATCGACCACGCCGCTACTCGCCGACTCAGCGCCCAGTGGAAGCAGTGGGATCCGGGGGTCCCCCTCACCGTCCTCCCGAGCCCGCACCGCAGTCTCATCACCACGCTCGTCGGCTACGTCCGCGCCCAAACCCGAACCGGCCGCCAAGTCACCGTTCTCCTGGCCCAGGTAGAAGCCGCCCACTGGTACCACCGTCCACTGCACAACCCGCGCGGCCCCGTCCTGGCCGCCACCCTCCGCGCCCGCACCGACGCCGTTATCGCCAGCCTGGCCGTTCGCCTCGACTGAGTCCGCGTTGTGCCCGTAGACCAGATCCCCTATAGCGACAACAGGACTCAGCGGGTGCTGAACAATCCCGCGTTCGATCGGATGTAGATGTAGAGCAGCGGCGGGACCAATCCGCAGAACAAGAGCAGCAGGGTGCGCCAGTCGCTGCCCAGCATGATGTCGCCGCCGGGGCCGGTTACAGAGCAGGTCAGGAAGCCGAGGGTCCAGGCGGCTACGGGGAGGAACATTGCCCCCACGCGGTGGGTAATGGAGCGGACTCCCATCACCAGCAGGACGTTCACCACACCGGCCAGCACTGCGGACAGGGGGAAGGCGACGGTGTCGATATAGGTGGGGAGGTAGAGGACCTCGAGGGCGAGGGTGATCAGAGCGTCCAGGACCAACACGGCGATGATCACCGGCCCCAAGGGCAGAGTGTCATGGGCGCCGTAGGTGCGGTCCGGAGCCTTGTCGAAAGTGACCCTCACGCGACCGGCGGGAAACCGAGGAGGGTGAGCAGGTGGCTCTGCATATCGACGAACGCGTACAGCACCGACATGTAGAGGTCGTGCTGTTGCTGCGCGCCAGGGCGCAGGCTGTCCACGAAGGCAGCGATGGCGTTCTGCAGATCCCAGTTGTACATGATCGGAGTCTAAGCCGAAATCACTCGCCTTCAACGGGGATGTTTGCGACGACCGGGAATTCTCCGGTATAGCCCTTGCGCATCTGGGCGATCGCGAGCACCCGTTTGCGGGCGGCGAACCAGCCGATGATCAGCGCTGGAATGAGCACCACGAGCGAGGCGACGGTCCAGGTGCCGACCGGATAGTCGACGCCGGTGAGCACCACCACGAAGAACAGGAATACCAGCGTGATCAGGCCGGTCCACGGCGCACCCCACATGCGGAACTGCGGCCGCTGGAGTTTGCCCCGCTGCCACCAGCGCCACAGCTGCAACTGGCACAGCACGATGGTGGCCCAGGACGCGATAATGCCGAGCGAGGCCATATTCAGCACGATCTCGAACGCGCGCTCGGGCACGATGCCATTGAGCGCGATACCGCAGAGCGCGATCAGGCTGGTCAGCATGATGCCGCCGTAGGGCACCCCGTTGCTGCCCATCACCCCGGTGAACTTGGGCGCGCTGCCGTTCATCGACATCGACCGCAGAATGCGCCCGGTGGAATACAGGCCCGCATTCAGGCTGGAGAAGGCGGCCGTCAGCACGACGACATTCATGATGCTGCCGATGCCGGGCACCCCGAGCATGGTGAAGAAGGTGACGAACGGGCTTTCGCCGGACTTGTAGCTGGTGTAGGGCAGCAGCAGTCCCAGCAGCACGAGCGAGCCGACGTAGAAGACCGCGATCCGCAAGATCACCGAATTGATCGCGCGCGGCATGATCTTCGCGGGATTCTCCGTCTCCCCCGCCGCGGTGCCCACCAATTCCACGGCGGCATAAGCGAATACGACACCCGAGGTGACCACGACCAGCGGCAGGATCCCGGTCGGGAACAGTCCGCCGTGATCGGCGACGACACTCGGACCGGTCGCCGCACCCTTGACGGTGAATCGGCCGATCAGGAATACCGTGCCGATGATCAGGAACGCACTGAGCGCGGCCACCTTGACCAGCGCGGCCCAGAATTCCATCTCACCGAACCACTTCACCGAGACCAGATTGACCCCGAGCACGAGCACCAGCGCGATGAGCGCGAGCATCCACTGCGGAACATGAGTGAAGCCGGCCCAGTAGTGAAAATATTGGGCAATCGCGGTGGTGTCGGCGATACCGGTCATCGACCAGTTCAGGAAGTACATCCATCCGGCGATGAATGCGGCCTTCTCACCAAAGAATTCGCGGGCATAGGAAACGAACGAACCGGACGACGGCCGGTGCAGCACCAGCTCACCAAGCGCGCGCAGAATGAAGAATACGAATACCCCACAGACCGCGTAGACCACGAAAAGCCCTGGTCCCGCACTCTCGAGCCGACCGCCCGCACCGAGGAACAGACCGGTGCCGATCGCGCCGCCCATGGCGATCATCTGCAGCTGACGCGGTTTGAGACTCTTGTGATATCCGTGATCCTCGATGCTGAGGTGAGCTTTGTCGCCGACCGCCGTCATGAACCGCTATGCCCTCCACATCGATGTCCGAAATCACAAAGACGGTACCCGCCGCCGAAAACGGCAAAGACAGCAACCCTCAGGCAACGATCAGGAATTACAGGCCCGCGAACAAGTCGTGCTCACGCCCGTCGGCCCCGACCGGACCACGTGCCCCTCGGACCAAGATGAAGTGCTCCTCCGGAAGTACCGGCTGCGCAACATTATTGGACAGCGCGAACTCGCGCCCCGACGGCGCGACCGTCACCTGCGTGGCATGCGCCCGCAATGCCGCCCGCTTGGCGGCCAGCGAATCGGATACATCGATGGTGGTCGTCACCGTATGACTCGGCACGCTCGCGAGTTCTCCCGCGGCGGGCAACCGCCAACCGCGCGGCAATGCGCCGGGCAGCCCCGCCACGGTCCGCCGCGCCAGCGCCTCGGTGTGCAGGCGCAACATATCGGCGTCGGTGACCGTCCAATAGAACTTCGGGGTGTCCCAGCCCTGCTCGGCCGCCGCGGTCACCGCCGCCGAAGTGACCCAGTGCGCCCGAATATGGTCCGGATGCCCGTAACCGCCGCGCGGGTCATAGCCGATCACCACCTCGGGCCGCAGTTCCAGCACGATCGCGGTCAGTGCCTCGACCGCAGCGGCACCGGAATGCACGAAGGCCCGCGGATTCTCCGCCGCCGCCGTGCCCGCCATACCGGAGTCGCGCCAGCAGCCCGCACCGCCGAGGAACCGCGGCGGCGCGGCCTTCAGCGCGGTCAGCGCCTTGGTGAGCTCCGCGATCCGGTAGCCGCCCAACTGATCGGCGTGCGCGACGGCCAGCTGTGCCCATTCGTCGCCGATCACCTCACCCTCTTCACCGAGGGTGCAGGTCACCACCGTCACCGGTACGCCGCGGCCGCGGTAGTGCGCGATGGTGCCCCCGGTGGTGATGGACTCGTCGTCCGGATGGGCGTGCACCAGCAGCAGTCCACCGGTCATGGGATCCTGCGCCACATCGCCGCATCACCGAAGATGCCGACCTGAATGGCACCGTTCAACGACGCACCATCCACGCGTGGGCCGGATGCGGCGACCACATTGTCCTGCACGATCGGCAGCACCGTCGCCAATGCCCACAGCCGCGGCTCGGCATCGGCCAGCGCCCGGCCGACCTCGACACCGCGCAACGATTCGTCGATGGAGGGCTGAAGTCCGGGATCGCAGATGCCGGACAGATTGCTCGGCGCCTTCTTGGCCGCCTCGATGGCGGTCTGCGAATCCCCGTTGGCGGCACCGGTATCCACCGGCGGGCAGCCGTAACGCGATGCGAGCACGGTGGCCGGATCCGAACCGGCGACCTCCCAGCCGACGATGGCGTCCACGCCGCTCTCGGTGAGTTCCTTGCCGTAGAGGGTATCGGCCGCGAGACTGCGCACGCTGGCATCGATTCCGGCGCTGCGCAATTGGTCCGCCGCGGTATTGGCGACGGCGAGCGCGGTGGCGTCACCGGTTACCGCGCCGATCCGAATCGCAAGTGCCTTACCGTTTTTCGCGACCGAACGGGGCTGCGGTGCGGGCGAGGTCGGCGACTGCACCGGCGGCGTCTCCGGCGCCCGACCGTAACCGGCCTCGGCCAGCAGTGCGAACGCCTCCTCGGCGGGCGGTCGCGGCGGCGCGGTCGGTGCATATCCGGGATCCGACGGTGTCAGGATCTGCGCGCGCACCGGCTCGACCCAGCCGCCGGTCTGCCCGGCGACGGTGGCCAGCAGCGTCGGATCGATCAGCGCGGTCACCCCGCGCCGAACCCGTGGATCGCTGAGATCGCCACTGCGCCCATTGATCACGAACTGCAGCTCACGCGACTGCGGCATGATCACGGTGCGCACCGACGGGATCGCCGCCAGCTGCGCCTGGGTGGCGACACCGCCGTGCACCAGCGCCATCTGCGCGTCACCGGTGCGCAGCGAATCGGCCAGCTGCGCGGGAGTTCCGCCGCGGCGCAACAGAATCTGATCCGGAGCCGCGGGCGTACCCCAGTACCGATCGTTGCGTTCGAGCAGGATCTCGTCGCGTCCGCGGTCGGTCGATTTGATCCGGAAGTTGCCGCCCGACACCTGAACTCCCTCGACCAGACCGGTGGCGAAACCGCCGGGTTGGTCTTTGATCAGATGCGAGGGCAGCAGATTCGCGAACAGCTCACGCCAGGCCGGATACGGCTCGGTCATCGTGACGGTGACCGTCTTGCCGCCGCCGGAGGAGCTGATATCGGCAATGTGCCGATAACCCGCCGGATCGACGACACCCGGCTGGGTGATCATCTGCTGCCACAGGAACCGGAAGTCCTCCGCCGCGATCGGCGCGCCATCGGACCAGTTCGCCTGGTTGCGCAGCGTATAGGTGATGGTGAACGGCTCCTGCGCGGTCACCTCGGCCGAGACCACCAGCGCGGTATCCGGCACCCATTCGGTGGCCCCGGGCACGCCGGGATGCGGTACCGGCCGGAACGGGCTCGGCAACACCATCGAACTCACCGCGGCGGTAGCCGGTGACTGATCGGAACGCAGGTGCGGATTGAACCCGATGCCGATGTCGTCGATGGCCACCACGACGGTGTTCTTGCCGGGCTTGGCCGGTGTCGTCTTCGGGCTGTCGGTGCTCTCTATCGGTGGTGGCGGATTCGCGGTGCAGCCGGCGAGCACCATGGCGGAGGCCGCCATCATGATCAGCAACGCGCGTCGTATAGCCCCCGAGCTCACGTGCCGCACTCTACTTGCCTACAGCGCAGCCCGGTCCCGAGCCTTCCGACGCGACAGTTCGCGCCCGCGTTCGGTGGCACCGAGGATGACCTTGCGCACCCGCACGATCTCCGGCGTGACCTCGACACATTCGTCGGCGGCACAGAACTCCATCGCCGCCTCCAGGTCGAGCTGCAGCGGCTTGGCGAGCGTCTCCATCACATCGGCGGTCGAGCTGCGCATATTGGTCAGCTTCTTCTCGCGGGTGACATTGATATCGAGATCCTCCGCGCGCGGGTTGATGCCGACGACATGTCCCTCGTAGGTGTCCGCACCCGGCTCCACGAAGAACTGACCCCGATCGGCCAGCTGGATCATGGCGAACGGGGTCACCGAGCCCGCGCGGTCGGAGACCAGCGAACCGGTGTGGCGGGCGCGGATCTCACCGGCCCACGGTGCGTAGCCGTGCGAGACCGCGTTGGCGATACCGGTGCCACGGGTTTCGGTGAGGAAGTCGGTGCGGAAGCCGATCAGGCCGCGCGAGGGAACGATGAACTCCATCCGCACCCAACCGGCGGCGTGGTTGTTCATCTGGACCATCTTGCCCTTGCGGGCGGCCAGCAGCTGGGTGATCGCGCCGAGGTACTCGTCTGGGCAGTCGATAGTCAGCTCTTCGTAGGGCTCGTGCACCTTGCCGTCGACCTGCTTGGTGACCACCTGCGGCTTGCCGACGGTCAACTCGAAACCCTCGCGGCGCATCTGCTCGACCAGGATCGCCAGCGCCAGCTCACCGCGGCCCTGCACCTCCCAGGCATCCGGGCGGCCGATATCGAGCACGCGCAGCGAGACATTGCCGACCAGTTCGGAGTCCAGGCGCGACTTCACCATGCGGGCGGTCAGCTTGTGGCCCTGCACCCGGCCGACCAGCGGCGAGGTATTGGTCCCGATGGTGACCGAGATGGCGGGCTCGTCGACCGTGATGCGCGGCAGCGCAACGGGATTGTCGATATCGGCGAGGGTGTCACCGATCATGATCTCCGGTATGCCCGCGATGGCGACGATGTCACCGGCCACCGCGACCTCACCGGGCTGCCGCTCGACACCGATGGTCTGCAGCAACTCGGTGATCTTGACCTGCTTGATGCCGTCGGCGTGCATCCATGCGACATTCTGACCCTTGCGCAGCTCACCGCTGTAGATGCGGACCAGCGCGAGGCGACCGAGGAAGGCCGAGGCGTCGAGGTTGGTGACGTGCGCCTGCAGCGGCGCGGTCGAATCGCCCTTGGGCGCCGGGATGTTCTCCAGCAGCACGTCGAACAGCGCGTCCAGGTTCTCCGCGGCCGGCGCGCTGCCGTTCTCGGGACGTTCCTTGGAGGCCTTGCCCTCACGCCCGGAGGCGTAGAGGACCGGCAGGTCCAACGCGAGTTCGGCGGCCTCGGCGGCCTCGTCGTCCAGATCGGAGGCCAGGTCGAGCAGCAGATCGTGGCTCTCCTCGACAACCTCCTCGATGCGGGCGTCGGGGCGGTCGGTCTTGTTCACCACCAGGATGACCGGCAACTTCGCGGCCAGCGCCTTGCGCAGCACGAAGCGGGTCTGCGGCAGCGGACCCTCGGACGCGTCGACCAGTAGTACGACACCGTCGACCATGGACAGACCGCGCTCGACCTCACCACCGAAGTCGGCGTGGCCGGGGGTGTCGATGACGTTGATCACGGTGACCGAACCGTCCTGGTGGTGCCGGTGCACCGCGGTGTTCTTGGCGAGAATGGTGATGCCCTTCTCGCGCTCCAGGTCACCGGAGTCCATCACACGATCGACGAGCTCGGCGCGTTCGGCGAAGGCGCCGGACTGGCGCAGCATGGCGTCGACCAGCGTCGTCTTACCGTGGTCGACGTGGGCCACGATGGCGACGTTGCGAAAATCGCGTGCAGACGACACGCCTCAATCCTCCTGCTGTTGGTATAGATGCCGGCTGCATCCGATTTCGGCGCGATCGAGACCCTGCGTGGTTACGCAGGCTTCCTCCTCCGGGCCCTGACGATCCCGCCAGGCACCCTGCAAACAGGTGGAGAATCGAAACTCACCGGGCATTGCGGCCAGTTACACAGTACCGGCATCCGAGCGGCTCGCAGACCGCGCACTCCGCTAAGGGTATGCTAACCAATCATGGGCAAGGTCAAGGCGAAGAAGGTTTCCAGCCTCAAACCGAAGAAGAAGTGCTGTCGCAAGAAGACGCGCTGCTTGAAGTGCCCGGTTGTCATCATGCGGATGAAACGCCTGGAAGCCGCCGGTTGCTGCGGTAAGGAACTGAAGAAGGGCCTCGAGAAGGCCCGCGCCGCCTGAGCGACGAATTCGGATTCCCTGATGCCTTCGCGGCCGTCGGGGTACAACTCGGATATGAGCGAACGCAGTGAGCGAACAAACAACACAGCCGCCCGAGCGGTCATGCCGGAACCGAGCGCCAGCGAGGTGCGGGCATGAGCGAACGCAGTGAGCGAACAAACAACACAGCCGCCCGAGCGGTCATGCCGGAACCGAGCGCCAGCGAGGTGCGGGCATGAGCGCTCCGAAACTATCTGAGGCAGAACTCACCGAAGCTTTGACCGAACTGTCGGACTGGACTCGGTCCGGCGACACCATCACCCGCACGATCGAGGCCGCGAGCTTTCCCGCGGGCATCGAACTCGTGGGTCAGGTCGCCGAAGTCGCCGAGAAAGCGAACCATCATCCGGATATCGATATCCGCTGGCGCCGGGTGACCTTCGCCCTCTCGACCCACGACTCGGGCGGACTCACCGCGCTGGACGTGTCGCTGGCTCGCGAGATAGATCGGCTTGCGGCGCAATCCGATTGACCATGCGCCCGAACCAGATCACCCAGCCGTAGAGCACCAGCACGCCGAGCACGTCAACGGCGCCGAGCCAGGACAGCACCCCCGGCCGCGAGATGGTCCAGATCGACGGCTGGGCGAAGGAAAGCACCCACGGCACGCCCACGAGGGTGGTAATCAACCAATATCCGGCGAGTATCCGAGCGCCGGGCGCCTGTCGCAGCGGCCCGTACACCAACCACATCACCGTGGGCAGCAGCCACACGAAGTGATGCGACCACGAGATGGGCGAAACCATCAGCCCGAACAGTTGCACGACGATCAGGGTGCCCAACCGATCGTCGGGACCCAGTGCGCGCCAAGCGAAGAGGGCCAGAACGGCTACGACGACAACAGCCGCCAGCCACCACGGCCCGGATTGGACGTCATGGCCGAGCAGACGGCTCAGCGCACCGCGTAGGGACTGATTCCAGACCGAGCCCACCGGACCGATCCGATCCGCGTCACCGAGCAGCGTGCCGAAGTAGCGCTCGGCCTCTTTGTGGTTGATCAGGAAGCTGACCCCGACCGTCGCACCGAAAACCACCGCCGACCACACCGCGGTCCCCCACCGCCGCCGCGCCACGAAGTACAGCCCCGAAATCGCCGGTGTCAGTTTGATTCCCGCGATCACACCGATCAGGCCGCCGGACAACCACCATCGCGAACTGCGCACCGCGAGCATGGCCCCGAGTACCAGGAACACATTGACCTGGCCGTAGTCGATGGTGGTCCGCACCGGCTCCATCCAGATGCCGATCGCGGTCCACCAGACCGCGGCGGTGCGCCACCGCGACTCGCGCATCCGCTCCGCGCCGAGGATCAATTCGAAGGCGATCCACACCACCGCATACAGCGCGGCGACAATGGCGAGCAGCCAGAGCACCGCGATCACGGTGAACGGAAAATAGTGCAGCGGGAAGAAGACCAGCGCCGCGAACGGCGGATAGGTGAACGGCAGCGGGAAGTCCGGGGTCTTCTCGGCGTAGGTGAAGTCGTAGAGACCGTCGGTGAGCAGGGCCGCCGAACCGTCGACATAGACGTGCAGATCGACGAGATTCATCCCGTTCTTCGTCAGCAGCATCCACAGCAGCCTGGCCAACACGGACAGACCGAGCACCGGCACAGCCAATCGGAGACTTCGGTTCAATTCGCAGGCTTTCGAGTCGGTTCCGGGGAGGCTGCGACTAGCCTAACCGGCGGCGTGAGAGTTCCCATCAATCCCCTGGACCGACCCCGGCGTGCGGATCGAGCCCGGAGACGGTAACTTGCGTACCGCAATCGCCGATTATCACTGATAACATTTGCATCACCTTTCACTCTGGTAACAGGGGAAAAGCGCTAGCGTCTGATAACACTGATCGTCCACAACAGAAGTAGGGGCACGGCGGCTGTACAACACGGCGGTCATGTCCCTAGAGTGACCCCGAAACGATGGCTTTTTGCATCGCTCCTGTGATGTACCCGAGGTTAAGGACGGCTAGACCAGTGCTTCGCACCCGAGGATCGCGGATCGCCTTGTCCGCGCTCGCCATCGCAGCGAGCGCGTCGCTCGTTGCGCCGTCGACGGCAGTCGCGGCACCGGCCCCCGCGCCCGTTGCACCGAGGAACACCATTCCGATGGTTCCCGAGGGCGTCCCGATCGATCAGCTCGCCTCGCTGGCCCCGGCCATCGTCGGCGCCATCGCCGGCCCTGCCGATGCCAAGCCCATCGCGGATGCCCCGAAGAACGCCATCCTCGACCAGGTCCGGGCGCTGCTCAATGCGCTGAACCTGCCGCCGCAGATCAAGTCCACGCTGGAGCGGATCATCACCTTCCTGGACGGCAGCGGCGGCGGTGGCCCGGAAGTTCCGCAGGGTGGCCCGGCCATCGCCCAGTTCCTCTACCCGAGCATCGGCAAGGGCTGCATCGGCGACGGCGCCGATTCGGTCGGCACCGCACTCGCCGTCCCCGGGCCGGCCGAGCTGCCGCCGCCGGGACCGCAGGCCGGGCAGACCGGATTCGTGTTCACCGCACTCGGCACCAAGGGGCCGACGCCGGATCAGAATCCGCCGATGACGGTCCAGTGGCTGAATCTCGACACCCGTCAGTCCGGCGTCCAGCCGCTGACCGATGAGGCGCATATCAACCCCGACGGTCCGGCCACACTTTCCGCGATCGTCAATACCGGCTCGGGCCGGGTCGTCGCGGTCGTCGGCGGTTCGCTGACCACCCAGGCCGGTGACGCTGCCCCGCGGACCTGCTCGTTCCTGCCGATGCTCGGCTTCTTCACCGTCACATAGGCTGTGCTTTCGAAGCCCGGTGCCCCTGAGGGGCACCGGGCTTCGCTCTTTCGACACACATGGTGCGAATCGCCGCGATAGTGCGCCGTCATGAAGGGACTGTGGTAGACCGAAGTCATGGCGACTGTCGATAATTCGCTTCGGTCCGGTCCCTCGATCCATCCGGGTCATTCGATCCGGAGCAGGCGCTCGCGTCGATCGATTCTGTCCTTCCGCTCGGAAGGCTCGATCCTGTCGATCGGCTCGGCCTACTCGATCCTATCGATCGGCAGCGTGGGCTCGGTGCTGTCCATCGGGGCCGTCGGATCCTTCGGCTCGGTGATCTCGTCCTTCTCCATCGGCAGCCTCGGCTCTGCCTTCTCCGGCATCTCCCGCTGGTCCCTCTTCTCCTGGCGCGGCGACCACGAGGCCCCCGACAACCGCCCCACCCTCCGCGTCGTCCCCGACGACGAACCCGAACTCCGCCTCGCCCCCACCTGCCACTGCCAAACATGAACGGATCAAGATCAGGTGGAATCCATGGCGGCATCGGTCGACCCCCCGCCACCAGTGCCACCTGATCTTGATCCGCTGGTCACCACTGGCCGTATTCGGAGGTGAGGATGTTGTTGACGTCTACGCCGATGCCGTCGATGGCGCGTTTGTCGATTTCGATCTGGTGTAGGTGGGCTGCGGGGTGTACGAAGCCCTTGGGGGTGCCCCAGTTGTGTTGCCAGTACCAGGAACCCAGGCCTGCGGCGCGTGCCAGTTCGATGGTCGGCGCGTTGGCGTAGATGCCGACGTTCTGCTTACCGAGTACTGACTCCCAGCCGAGGATGTACGGCGCGATCATGGCCGCGAAATCGGCCGGGGTCGGGTTGTCGTCGATGGAGGCGTAGATCGGCCGGTTCTCCGGACCGCCCGCGGCCAGATGCAGTTCCAGGCCGCGGTCGGCATGCTTTTTGCCCGCCTCCATGCCACCGCGCCAGTCGGCGGTCGAGCCCTTGCCGAACTGGTAGTTCGACACGACCGTCAGCCCGGCGGCGTGCAGTTGATCGACCTCCTTGGCGCGCAATGGTTTCCCCTCCATCCATTCGGCACCCGGACGGCGATCGGAGACGTAACGGATGACGCCGAGGTGACCGTCATCCAGGATCGCGCCGGCGGAGGGAATACCGCCCGCGTAGTCGACGAGGGTGCCGAGCACACCGGCCGCCGAAGCGCGGGGCGCGGCGACACCGACGGCGGCGGCCGCGGCGGTGTAGGCGAACAACTGGCGGCGAGACACAGAGATGGAACGCATCGCAGGACTCCTTCGCGCAAACCCGACATGGACAGGTAGCGTGCCCGGCGCACCTTCCCCAAGGTTCACTCGAGCGCCGGGAGCCTCGAACGTGCACTCATTTCACCATATTCACATTGGAACCGCCAGACCCACTGGAAACAGGAATTCACACTTGCCACACTGGTCAACGGCTGGTTCTAGGCGATGCTGTCGAGTCGTTCCGCGACATCGATGGTGCGGCCCGAAGTGTCGCTGAGTTCGTCACGCACCACCCCGGCAACCTGCGTGACGACCTGTTTCTTGATACCGGCCAACACACCGAGCGTCGCCGCCCGCATACCGCGCGCCTTGAACTCCAGCCGCAGGTCATCGGCCGCGGGCGGCGGCACATCGACGACGATCAGCAGCGGATCGGCCGCCCGCGCGGTCAGCACCAGCGGAATCTCGACATCGGCGCGATACTGGTTGGCCTTGAGCACATCGACGGTGATATCCAGGCTCACCGGCAGTGTCATATCGAAGGAGACCGGCTCGTCCGAGCGATCCGTCAACTGCGGCGTTCGGACATTGCCCTGCACCGTGACGGTGGCGGAGTCACGCGGTCCGGCGCGCAGCGGCCCGACCTCGATGGGACGGCCCGCCATCCGCTCGACGAATTCGAAGACCCGATCGCGGGTCACGATGCGGGAGAAGAACTGATGCCCGAATTCGTCGTAGCCGATCCAGTCGAATTCGGCCTGGTCGACGTGCCCGGAACGGACGCCGTTGATGATGGCCTCGACGTCGAAGACCCGCCCGCGCCGCGCCTGCGGTTCGGCGAGCATCGCATTCACCCGATTGGCGACCTCGCGCTGCACCACCCCCGCGATCGGATCGAGCAACCATTCCCAGGCCGAATCGATGGCCTGGGCGCGCAGCACGAAGCTGACATCACGCGAGGTGATCGGCGGGATATCGATGACGATGAGCAGCGGATCCGCGGTGCGCGCATGCAGCGTGAGATCGATTTCGGCGACCGCCTCCAGCCGCAATTTCCGACCGCCGAGCAGCACCTTCACCGACATCGTCAGCGGTACGGTCACCTCGAAGGTGACGTGCGGGCCGTTGCGCAGAATGACCGGCTTGCCTACCTTGCCCTCGGCCATGAATCCGGCCAAACCCACCGGTCCGAGGGAGAACGGGCCGATTGCGATGCCGTGATCGGTCATCGCGGAGACGGCGGCCTCGATCCGTTCGGCCGTCACCGCGTGGGTGACGAAACGTTCCCCGAACTCGGCGTAGTCGATCCACACGGGATCGTCGGTCTCTTCCTCGATTGGCAGCATCAGAGTTTCCGAAACCCTCACCTCTCAACGGACAACCGACACGGTACGCGACGCGGATTTCGGCGAGGTCGGGCCGAGATCCCCCACCCAGAGGTCCCTGTCCTGCTGATGAGGGGGTAGCAGGACAGGGACCGAAAGACGGCGCTGCCGGGCGCCGCCTAGTCAATGGTAAGTGCTAGCGGAGGACCCGCCGACAATGCATAGCCACTGGAAAGACCGGCTGAGTTACAACACTATTCACAAACGACCGAATCCCACCACCCCCGGCACCTCCACCAATGCGAAACGATGGATCGCGACCTCGCCGAATTCGTTGCCGCCGATGGTCGTCACGGTCCCGTTCGCGGCCGTGAGCACGAAATTCGTGTGCTGGTTGAAGGGGCTCCCCTCGGCATAGAGCAGCACGTCACCGGTGCGCGGCCGATATCCCGAACCGGTCGGGGCGAAGCGGTCCGCGCCCTGGTAGTACTCCTGCAGCGTGTACACACCCGGAATCCGCCACGATCCGGAATTCGGATTGGCCAGCGGTGCCCCCGCCTCCCGCAGCACCCAGCTGACGAAGTCGGCACACCACGGTTCGTCGGAACCTTCGCTGTACTTCGGACCGTCGCCCTGCGCCTTGAATTCGCGTTCGAGAACCGCGACGATCCGTCGCTGCGTGGGGTCCAGCCCGGAACTGTCGATCGTTGGAAATGTGGTCAAGCGGTCTCCGGCGATTGCCGGTTGTGCGCGATCGTGCCACCAGCGCACCCCGACCACCCCCGCCGCGACCAGTGCAACTGCCACCAAGCCCAGCACCGGCCACCGATACCGTCGCCGATCGGCCACCTCGCGCTCCGACATGTTCTCCCTCCCAGCGTTCGACTCCTGATCATTAGGACGAACGGGCCCGGCCCGCGGTTCCCGCGGATGTGGTTTCAATCGGATGGGCGCGGGGCAGTCTCTCGAAGGCATGGCGGCCGTTGGTAATTGCCGCCCGCGCGAATTTCGTCCCGGTCGAGCGGCAGGCGCGATAGTCTCCGAGGACACCGGGCGACGGGGAGGTAAGGCCCTGGACACACTGTGGACATTCGTGGCGCATCGGCGCGCACAGCTGGTCACCGATTCGTATTTGCATGTCTCGGCGGTGGTGCAGTCGATACTGCTCGCGACGATCGTGGCCGTGCTGATCGGCATCCTGGTCTACCGCAGCCCGTTCGGATCCTCGGTGGCGACGGCGCTGGCAAGCGCCATCCTCACCGTTCCGTCGTTCGCGCTGCTCGGGCTGCTGATTCCGTTCCTCGGACTCGGTGTCGGACCGACCATTACGGCGCTCGTGCTCTACGCCCTGCTGCCGATTCTGCGCAACACCATCATCGGGTTGGCCTCGGTGGATCCGGCGATCGTGGACGCCGCGCGCGGGGTCGGCATGAATCGGCTCCGGGTACTCGCGCGCATCGAATTGCCGCTGGCCTGGCCGTCGATCCTGACCGGGATGCGGGTCAGCACCCAGATGATCATGGGCATTCTGGCCATTGCCGCCTATGCCAAGGGACCCGGACTCGGCAATCTGATCTTCTCCGGCCTGGCGCGGCTCGGTAGTCCGAATGCGGTGCCGCAGGCGCTGGTCGGGACGATCCTGATCGTCGTACTCGCGCTGATCCTCGATGGGATCTTCGTCATCGTCGGGCGACTCACCACCTCGAGGGGACTACGTGACTGATACCGAAATCCGCGGCGACAGTAGGGCATCGGCGGTATCCGGCGTCGAGATCGTGCTCGACGAGGTCACCAAACACTATCCGGGCCAACGCGATCCGGCCGTCGACCGGGTTTCGCTGACCATCCCGGCCGGCGAAATCGTCGTCCTGGTCGGGCCGTCCGGCTGCGGTAAGACCACCACCATGCGGATGATCAACCGCCTCATCGAGCCGACCTCGGGCACCATCACGATCGGCGGCCGCGATGTCACCGGCGTGAATCCGGACCAATTGCGCAGGGGCATCGGCTATTCCATCCAGCAGGCCGGGTTGTTCCCGCATTTGACGGTCGCGAAAAACGTTGCGACAGTGCCGGGTCTGATCGGCTGGGACCGCAAGAAGGTCGCCGCACGGACCGACGAAATGCTCGAGCTGGTCGGCCTCGATCCCGATACCTACCGCCATCGCTATCCCAGGCAGCTCTCGGGCGGCCAGCAGCAGCGCGTCGGAGTGGCTCGCGCATTGGCCGCCGATCCGCCGGTGCTGCTGATGGACGAGCCGTTCGGCGCGGTCGATCCGATCACCCGCGGCTTGCTGCAGGACGAGCTGCTGCGGCTGCAATCCGAATTGGGTAAGACCATCGTGTTCGTCACCCACGATTTCAACGAGGCGGTGAAGCTGGGCGATCGAATCGCGGTGCTGGGCAATCGATCCCGAATTCTGCAGTACGACGCCCCGGCGGCGATCCTGGCCGATCCCGCGGATGAGACCGTGGCCGGTTTCGTCGGCGCTGATGCCTCGCTCAAGCAGCTCACCCTCACTCGGGTCCGCGATGTCGAACTCGGCAGCTGCCCGACGGCCCCGGAGTCCGATTCGGTCGAGAGCCTGCGCGCCGCGCTGGCCGGACTGGATTGGCCGTGGGCGCTGATTCTCGACGCACAGCAGCGGCCATTGCGTTGGGTGTCGAGTGAGCAACTGGCACAGGCGAATTCGTTGCGTGATATAGGCTCCTCGGTCGGTGAGCAGCTGTCACTGCAATCGACACTGCAGGATGCGTTGGAGGCCTTGCTCGCCGAGCAGACCGCCACCGCGGTCGTCACCGGTCGGCGCGGTGAATACGCCGGATTGATCACGATCGATACGCTCGTCGGCCATCTGTCGGCCATGCGCGCCACGCATGCGGGCGCGCAGACGGATGCGACGACATGACCACGGCGACCACCGCACCGGCCACGGCATCGCCGACGACACTGCGTCGGGCCGAACGCATTCGGCTGCTGGTCCAACCGGCGCTCGTGCTGGTGCTCGCCGCGGGTGTGCTGGTGTGGGCATTCCGGCGCGATCTCACGGTTACCCAGCAGGCCAGTATCAGCGTTTCCAATATCGCGACCGTCACCTGGCAGCATGTGCTGATCACCGCGACGGTCGTGGTGATCGTCGTCGCCGTGGCGGTACCGCTGGGCACACTGCTCACGCGCCCCGGATATCGCCGTCTGGCGCCGCTTTTCGTCGGTATCGCCAATATCGGCGCCGCGGCACCCGCGATCGGCCTGATCGTGCTGTTCTACCTCGCCACCCGCACGACCGGGTTCTGGATCGGCGTAGCGCCGATCGCCTTCTATTCGCTGCTTCCGGTGCTGCGCAATACGATCCTGGGCTACCAGCAGGTGGATCCCGCGGTCATCGATGCCGGACGCGGCCAGGGCATGTCGGCGCTGACGGTATTGCGCCGCATCGAATTTCCGCTCGCCATCCCGTATATCCTTGCCGGGCTGCGCACCTCACTGGTGCTGGCCGTCGGCACGGCGACACTGTCATTCCTGGTGAGCGCGGGTGGTCTCGGCATTCTGATCGATACCGGGTACAAGCTGCGCGATAACGTCACGCTGGTGGTCGGAGCCGTCCTCGCGGTCGCGCTGGCGCTGCTCGTCGACTGGCTCGGTGCGTTGGCCGAACAGTACCTGGGGCCGAGGGGGTTGAAGTGAGGGCGTGGGTGCTGGGCCTTGCGGCCGTATTCGTATTGAGCGCCTGCGGATTACAGTCCGGGAGCGCGGTGCCGCTGCGGGTGGGTCCCGGCAGTATTCGTCCCGTGCCCGAGCTCGACGGTGTCTCGATTACGGTGGGTTCCAAGGACTTCACCGAGCAGAACATCCTGGGATATCTCATCGAATTCGCCCTGTCCGCAGCGGGTGCGCAGGTCCGGGATCTGACGAACATCCAGGGCTCCAACAGTGTTCGCGATGCCCAGCTGCACGGTCAGATCGATATCTCCTACGAATACACCGGCACCGGGTGGATCAACTATCTCGGCAACGAGACACCGGTTCCGGATGAGGTCGGACAGTTCGAGGCGGTTCGCGCCGCGGATCTGGCCGCGCACGGCATCGTGTGGACGGATATGGCCCCCATGAACAACACCTACGCGCTGGTGATGAGCGCCGGCACCGCGAAGGAGACGGGTGTCGTCACACTGTCGGACTATGCCCGGCTGATCGCCACCGATCCGGCCGCCGCCGCGACGTGCGTCGGCACCGAATTCAATGTGCGCCAAGACGGTTATCCCGGAATGGCGCGTAAGTACGGGATCGATGTCGGGAAGGTGCACAAGCAGATCGTGCAGGATGCGGTGGTCTATCAGGCCACCGCCGATGCCAAGCAGTGCAGGTTCGGCTCGGTCGCCGCCACCGACGGCCGGATACCGGCGCTCGGGCTGGTCCTGCTGAAGGATGATCTGGGCTTCTTCCCGAAATACAATGCGGCGCTGGTGATGCGGAAGTCCTTCGCCGACGCGCATCCACAGGTCGCCGACATCATGGCGCCGATATCGAAGAAGCTGACCAATGAGGCGATCACCGAATTGAATCGCCAGGTCGACGTGGATGGGCGCGAACCCGCTGAGGTAGCGCGGGATTGGATGGTGGCGGAGGGGTTCGTCACTGCTCGCTGACCGGTCCGAGCGTGCACTTTGCACGCTCGGACCCGGTCGAATCAGGCTTGCGGATCGCGACCCAGGTAGCGCAGCAACTCGGCGACCGCCGTGTCGTCCGCCGCACCGCCGACGATCGCGGCGTAGGCACCCCACTGACGCAGCGGCTCAACGATTTCCGCCTCTGGACTGCCGCCGGGCGCCGGGTTAATGGTCCGTGCGGCAGTGAGCAGGTGACCGGCGAGTTCATCGTTCAACGGGGACGGCTGTCCGGTCGCGATCGCGATATCCCAGGCGTGCACGGCCGCGTCCAAGGCGCACATGACCGCGGCGACCGGGGTCGGCAGCGCGCCGTGCGGCAGCGGAGTGGGTACCGTCTCGGTCTCGTCGGTCACGGTGGCCCAGGCGGTCGCGGTCTGCTCGACCGCATCGCGGACCAATTCGGTGGCCGTGCCGTCGATGGCACCGGAGGGGGCGAAGGGGTTGTAGGTGGGGCCGATTCCGATACCGAGCGACTTGGCGAAGGCGAGCTGATCGCCCGCAGCATGCTGAATCACCTGCGTGACATCCCATTCCGAGCACGGGGTCGCCAGCTGCCACTGGTCGTCGCCGACACCGGCCACCACATCGGTCAGTGCGCGGTAGGAGGTGGCGAGGACATCGCGCCAGACGGGGCGCAGGGTCGCGGTGGCGTCGGCGGCAGTGGTGGCGGTGATGTTCATGGCTGGCCTTTCTTTTTCCTTCTTGCTGATGTCACCAAGCCTATGCGGCCATTAGGCTAGTTTCGTTCCTAATACATCGGCTTCATCCAAAAAGATTTCCGGAGGCGACGGTGGCGGCCACCACAACGCGCGTTCTACGCTTGCTCTCGCTGCTGCAAGACCGCGCGCATACCGGCCGGGAACTGGCCGAGCGGCTCGACATCACGGACCGGACGCTGCGCAACGACATCCAGCGACTGCGCGAACTCGGCTATCCGGTGCACGCCGAGCGGGGCGCGATCGGCGGTTACCGCCTCGGCCGCGGCAGCACCATGCCGCCGCTGCTGCTCGACGATGATGAAGCCGTCGCGGTGGCCGTGGCCATCGGCCTGGCCGAGGACGGCTCCACCGGCATCGCCGATATCACCGACAACGCCGCACGTGCACTGGCGAAGCTCGAACAGATCCTGCCGAAACGCTTGCAGCGCAAGGTGACCGCGCTGCGCAACGCGACCGCCATCGGACCGGCGACCACCGGTTCACGCGAACCGGATGCCCCGGTCCCGGCCGCGATACTGACGACGCTCGCGAGCGCCATTCGCGATGGCGCCACCGTGCACATCGGCCTGGATCCCGACGCGAACAACGAAATCGAGCCCTACCGGCTGATCAACTGGCAGCGCCGCTGGTATCTGGTCGCCTACGACCTCGAAACCCATTCCTGGCGTGCGATTCCCGTCGCCCAGGTACAGCGCGCCGTCGCGGGGTCGCGCCGCTTCGCCGCACGGTCACTGCCCGAGGACGATCTGGTGGCCTTCGTCATGCGCCATATCGCCAGCACGGGCTGGAAGGTGCATGCCCGGGTGACGGTACTGGCCCCCGCCGAGACGGTGATCGCCCGCATCAACCCGGCCGTCGGCGTGGTCGAGGCCGTAGACGCCGATACCTGCATCCTGCTGACCGGCGCGGATGCCCTGGAGACCATTGCCATTTACCTGAGCATGCTGATGATGGACTTCCGGGTCGACGGCCCACCGGAACTGGTTGCGCATCTGCGCACCCTCGCGCGGCGTTATACCGAGTCGGTGGAATTGGCACCTTAGCGTTATCGAAAGCGTTATCGAAGGTCGCGGCAAGGCTTTTGAGGCGAGGTTAGGCTGCTGGACCTGACTATGTGAACGGGGGGATCAACTCTTGATCCCGAGGGAATCAGGAGGCATACCACCATGGCGGATACCCGCCCTTCGATCGCCCGATATCTGCGCGAGCGCCGTGCGGCGGCCGGACTCGCCCAGGCCGCGATGGCCGTGGCCACCGGATTCCCGCAGACGGTGATCGAGGATTTCGAACAGGGCGTGGTCGCGCCGACCCCGGCGACGCTGGGCCGGTTGTTCGATGCGCTGGGCGTACCGGTGTTCTTCCGCGACCACATCGTTAGTCTCACGCAGGCGAGTCAGTTTCCGGAGACCTTCGGCCCGGCGCCGAGCGTGCCGCTGCCCACCGATCTGCGCACCTTGCGCAGCCTTGCCCAGCCCGCCTGGTTCCAGATCGTGCCCACCTTCGATCTGGTCGCCGCGAACTCCGCTTACCTGCGGCTATTTCCCGGGCTCGAGCCCGGCGACAATATCCTCGAGTGGACGATGCTGAATCCGGCGGCCAGACAGGCCGTGCACGAGTGGCGCAAGGAAGCGCATCTGATGGTCTATGCGCTGCGGATGATGGCGCCGGGCCTGGTGCCGCAGGAGCGGCTGGACAAGATCATCTCGGCCTGCCGGTCGGCGCCGGAGTGGGAGCAACTGTGGCTCACCGATGTCGCACCGGCCGATATCGCCAGGCAGTGGATCCAGGTGCGCGATCCGGCACGCCGCGAACTGCGCCGAATGACATTGAACGTCTTCATGTCCGAATTCCCGCGACGGCCGTGGTGGATGTACACCCTGGTGCCGATCGACTGAACCGCCGGCCATCGAACGACAACGGGGCCGATCCTCGCCGCCTGAGGATCGGCCCCGTGGCCGTTCGGGCTCATGACCCGATGATCAGGCGTGCCCGGTCTTATCGGCGGCATCGGCTGCCTTGCGCATCGGAATGACGAGCGTGAGCACGATGGCGACAAGGGCTGCGGCCGTGGCGATCAGGAAGGTGGTGTGGAAGCCGTCGCGCGAGGGCAGTACATGCGCGCCGAGCTGCATCGTCATGTGGGCGAGCACCACGCTCATCACCGCCGCCGAGGTCGAGGTGCCGATCGAGCGCATCAGCGAATTGAGGCCGTTGGCCGCGGCAGTCTCCGTGAGCGGCACCGCGCCCATGATCAGCGCGGGCATCGCGGCATAGGCCAGACCGACACCGCCCGCAACGATCATCGCCGCGATCATCAGCTCCCAGACGCTGTTCATCAGCACCACGGCACACAGGTAACCGACCGCGATCACCGCCGAACCGAGCGCCAGCGTGACCTTCGGGCCGCGCGCCGCCGACAGCCGCGCCGACACCGGCGACAGCAGGATCATCACGAATCCAGTTGGGGCCAGCGCCAATCCGGCATTGACCATGGACAGGCCGAAGCCGTATCCGGTCTGCTCCGGCGCCATCATCAGCTGCGGGAAGGTCAGCGACATGCCGTAGAGGGCGAACCCGACGGCGATGGAAGCGAGGTTGGTGAACAGTACCCGCGGTCGTGCCGAGACCCGCAGGTCGACCAGTGGCGAGCGCTGCTTCAGTTCGAAGTAGCCCCAGATGAGAAAGGTCACGAGGGAGACCGCGAACAGGCCGAGCGTGCTCGCACTGCCCCAACCCCAGTCCGCACCCTTGGTGATCGGAATCAGCAAGGCCAGCAACGCAATCGACAGTCCGACCGCACCACCGAAATCGAAACGCGCGGGTGTCCGCACCGGCGACTCGGGTACGAAGACGAAAACCAGTGCGGCACAGACGACACCGAGCCCGGCCGCGGTCCAGAACAGCATGTGCCAGTCCGCATTCTGCGCGATCGCCGCCGCCAGCGGCAGGCCGAGCGCACCGCCGACACCGAGTGTGGCACTCATGATCGCCATCGCGGAACCCACCTTCTCGGCGGGCAATTCGTCACGCATGATGCTGATGCCGAGCGGGATCGCGCCGACCGCCGCACCCTGCAGCGAGCGCCCGATGATTTCGGGAACCAGCGAGGAGAACAGCGCGCACACCACCGAACCGGCGACCAGCGACACCAGATTGGCGAACAGCACCCGACGCTTGCCGAACATATCGCCGAGTCGGCCACTGATCGGGGTCGCGACGGCACCGGCCAGCAGGGTCGCCGTGATCACCCAGGACGCATTGGACGCCGAGGTGTCCAGCAGCGTCGGCAGCGTGGGAATGATCGGAATGACCAGCGTCTGCATCAGCGATACGACGACACCGACCATGCCGAGGGTCGCGATGAGTAGGCCGGATGCGGGACGGCGCCGGGCGTCGTTCTCGGTGACGGTCGATGACGCGTCGGCTGCAACAGTCATGAATATGTACGGTACATATCCTATGTATCGTGCACAATTTGCAATCGGCGTGATTCAGCCGACATAGTGTGGGCCATGCCCGAATCAGGTCCCGAGAATGACGATGAACTCACCCGCCTCGTCTTCGAGTTGACCCTGCTCTCCCGGCACTTCCCGGCCTCGCTGTTGCGCAGGCCCGGTTTCCAGCTCGACCGGTCGGCGTATCTGATCCTGACCAGACTGGAGATGGACTTCCCACTCAGTCTGCGCGAGCTGTCGGAGGCCTTCCAGCTCGATATCTCCACCATCAACCGGCAGGTCGCCGCGATGTTGAAGCAGGGCTTGGTCGAGCGCGTCCCCGATCCGGACGGCGGCATCGCCCGCAAGATCCGGGCCAGCGCCAAGGGCCTGGAATTGGTGACCGCCGATCGCGAGCAGAGTCAGGAGGGCATCGGCGCGGTCGTCGCCGACTGGACGGCCGCCGATATCGCGCAGTTGAGCGGGCTCATCTCCCGGTTCAATATGTCGATAGAGCATCTCGAAGAGAATCCGTGGCCGCGGCCACCCGGCCGATAGGCCACCGAGTGGCGCGCTACCCGGTGCGTCGGGCAATATCGCTGCCGTGAGGTTCGGGTTCGGGGTGGTCGCGGCGTCACTGTTCGTGGCGTCGCCGCTCGCCGTCGGCTGCGGCCTCGATACCGAGGCCGACGAATGGAACGGCTGGACGGTGACGGTGTACTACACCGCGGTCGAGTCCTATCACTCCGGGCCGCTGGAAACCGTACGCGGCTGCAGCGATCTCGAATGCACCGACGCCAATGTCGAAATAGGCTCGCTACCAGAGGATTTCATCGACGTGGTGCGCGATGAGGGCACCGGCCGGATCACCAGTGGCGGGCACGCGGGGCAATATCTGAACTGGTCCTACGATGTCGGCTTCTGGCTCGACACCGAACCGCGGGACACCCGAGGCGAGGCGCTGCATCCGTTCGAGAGTGCGGCCGCCGATGGCATCGAGCCGGGAACTCGATTGCGGCTCACCGGTTGTGGAAACGCAGGGCCCGAGAATGTATGTGGCAAATTCAGCGCCGCAACCTGGACGATCGGCGACGAATTCACACCGGGACTCGGCGGCCCACGGCATCTGGACCTCTACATCGGCGAGGAAACTTCCGAAAGTTTCACCGAGGGGCCGGATTTCGTGACATTCACCGGTGCGACGCTCGAACCCGTGGAGCCCTGACCCCCTTCGAAATATATGCCGGGCGTAATGCCGTAGCAGCGTCGGAACCAGCGGGTCAGATGGGCCTGATCGGCGAATCCGGCATCGATCGCCGCCTGGCTGATCGGTCGGCCCGCGGCGATCAGTCTGCGCGCCGTGCGCAGCCGCAACAGTCGCTGGTAATCGCTTGGTGCCAGACCGTAATTGGTGCGGAAGGCACGATACAGTGCGAATCGACTGCATTCCGCGGCTTCGGCCAGATCGTCCATGGAGATGGGGTCGAGATAGCGATCGCGCAGTACCGCACGGACCCGTCGTGCGATATCGGCTGCCGAACCAGCCTGTACCACAGCACTTCTCGTCGGCTTTCTGGTGCCACGCTGCACCAGTGCCGCGACCGACGCCGCCAGGGCCTCGTCGGCGGCGAGTTCGGTGGCGGGGCCGATCAGACTCGCACAAAGCCTGTGTAGAGCCGATGAGAGCACCGGATCTCGGAGCACCGGGTCGGCGAACAACGGCAGACCGGTCGGGCGGCCCGCGCGGTCGGAGAGCAGATCGGTGATCAACTCGGATCCGATATGCGCGATCCAATAGGTGAATCCGAGTTCGGTCGTGCTGTGGCCGTCGTGCGGCTCGTCCGGATTGAAGGCCATCACCATGCCCGCCGCGCTGGTGCGCGTGGCGCCACGGCAGTCGAAGGTCTGCGCACCGAATTCGGTCAGTCCGAACGAGTACGTCTCGTGACTGTGCAGGTCGTAGACGTGCCGTTCGAAATGCGCGTGCATGACCTCGACCGGGCGGTCCGCTGTTCTTTCTCGGGCTTGCCCTGGCCCCGCGGCGGACGGCAGCGTGATCGTCCCGATGGCCGCACCGATTTTCACGGTAGTCGTGACGGCGTTGCTCAGCCGCAAACGGTTGTCACGCATCCGAACGGTGGGGCTGTCCGTGGCCATCGCCGGTGCGGGCGTGTTCTTTCTCGGCATCCCCGCGACCGGATCCCATCGGCTGCTCGGCGATCTCGTCTTCCTTGCGGCGGCGGCCTGCTGGGCGAGTTACACGATGCTCGGAGCGCCGCTGTTGTCTCGGCTGGCCGCCCCGACCGTCACGGTGTATGCCACCGCCGCGGGCACGCTCGCGCTCGGGCTCATCGCCGCTGCTGAACTTTCCGACGTTCGGTGGTCCGAGCTGGACCTCGGATTCTGGCTCAATCAGGCCTATCTCGGCGCGCTGCCCACCGCCCTCGCATATGTCCTCTACTACCGCGCGGTGAGTCAGGTCGGACCGGCGATCGCGGCGGCGGCGATGTTCCTCGTGCCCGCCTTCGGTCTCAGCTGCGCGTGGATGTTGCTCGGGGAGTCCATCTCGCTGACGCAGTCCCTCGGGGCCGCACTGATGTTTGTCGGCGCCTGGCTGAATAGTCGCGGCGACGCGACGCGCGAAACGACGCCCGCGCCCGAGCCCGTTGACGTGCGTTCCTGAGGTTTGGATGGCCGTCGGCGAGGCATTACGTGGATGACACGACCGTCTCGAGCTAGGAGGATCGCGTGTCTTCTGCAGTGATCGCAATAGTGGTCGTCGTGGTGGTGGTTTTGGTCGTGGCCGGGTTGCTGGTCGCGGCTTGGCCGATGTTGCGGAGAAAGCGGCTACGCGAGAAGTTCGGGCCCGAATACGACCGGACCAGGGAAGAGCTGGACAGCCGCAAAGCCACCGACCGTGAGCTGACCGAGCGGGAGCGGCGCCATGCCGAGCTCGATATCCGGGAGCTGTCGGACCAGGAGAAGCAGCGGTATCGGACCGAGTGGGCGCGGATGCAGGAGCGCTTCGTCGATGCTCCGGCCGATGCGGTGACAGCAGCCGATGTGCTGGTGGCCGACATCATGGCCGAGCGCGGCTACCCCACCGAAGGATATGACCAGCAGCTCGCCGATCTGTCCGTCGAGCATGCGGCGACCGTCGGCCACTATCGCGCCGCACACGAGATCGCGATCCGACGCTCCGATACCCGAATCTCCACCGAGGACATGCGATTCGCGGTGGTGCAGTACCGCGAGTTGTTCGAGGACCTGGTCGGCGGCGCGCCGAACGAGAAGAGAGATGCAAAGCGATGAGCACGGAACAGGATCGGGAGCGGACTCTGGAAAACGAAGTGCCGGAAGGGGTTTCGCCGACCGGAACACGCACCGGGACCGAGGGCGATTCGGCTGCTTCGTATGGGTCGGTGCCGATTTCGGAGGCTGAGGCGAGCGGGGGCGGGGCTACACCGGCTGCGGGCTCGGCGGGTAGGGAGAGCACGGCGGCGGCAGACGAGCGCACGGCCGGAGGCGGGAAAACGGCGGAAGGCGGGAGCAGGTCCGCGGCCGAGCGGATGGCGGCAGGTATGAGCACGAGTGCGGCCGAACGCACAGCCACAGACCAGCGCACCGGCAACGCCGAACGCACGACGACAGACGAGCACACGACCGCAGACGAGAGCGCAGCCGCAGACCAGCGCGCCACCGCAGGCGAGGGCGCGACCGGAGGGCAGCAGGAAGTCGGCGATCAGCCACTCTTCGGTGCCGCCGATGTCGAGCGCCTGCGCACGGCATGGCGGCAGTTGCAGGGCAGTTTCGTGGACAGCCCGCACGATGCGGTGACACAGGCCGACGATCTGGTCATGGCGACAGTTCAGCAGCTGTCCGCCACGTTGGCCGAGCGCAAGCAGTCGCTGGAACGGCTGTGGTCGCGCGAGGAGGACGGCGATACCGAGGATCTGCGGCTGGCGCTGCGCAGCTACCGCGCCTTCTTCGACCAGTTGGTCGGCACCGGGAAGTAGCGCGAATCAGGCCGATGCGGCAAAGGAGTTCAGCTGCCTGCGCGACAACATCCGCGCCGGACGTGGGCCGCCTCATCGCCGCTGGCTGATGTATGTGAAACACGTATGTCGCATGGGCGCGCCGATACCATAGGCTTGCGCCGTGATTTCCGAGCGTGCAGTGGTCGACGGGCGTTTCGAGTTGCTCGAGCCGCTCGGTAGCGGCGGCATGGGGACGGTGTGGCGCGCGTATGACCTCGCGCTGCATCGCGAGGTCGCGCTCAAGGAGGTCCGGGCCGAGACCGATGGCGCGGGCTCGCCCGGCGTGCACCGCGAGCGGGTGCTGCGGGAGGCCAGGGCGCTGGCCCGGATCGGTCATCCGAATGTCGTCGCCATCCACCACATCGTGGATTCACCCGAAGTGGCGCATCCATGGATTGTCATGGAACTGGTTCGCGGACAAAGTCTCGCCGATCACCTGGCGAGCGGACCGATGCCGCCTTTACAAGTGGCGCACCTCGGCCGTGGCATCCTGGCCGCTCTCCGTGCCGCGCATCAGGTGGGCGTACTGCACCGCGATATCAAACCCGCGAATGTGCTGCTGCGCGAAGACGGTTCACCGGTCCTGACCGATTTCGGTATCGCCGCGATCAACGGCATGAACGGTTTGACCTCCACCGGCAGCGTGGTCGGCTCACTGGATTATGTTGCACCGGAGCGACTCAGTGGTCAGGAAGGGCATACCGCCTCTGATCTGTGGTCACTCGGTTTGCTGCTGTATTTCGCGGTGGAGGGATTTCACCCGATGCGGCGTGAGTCGACCGTCGCCACGCTCGCTGCCGTGATCAGAGGCGAAGTGCCACCGCCGCAGCGGGCCGGAGTGTTGACGGCGGTTTTGACGGCGCTGTTGGTGCCTGATCCGGATCGCCGGCCGACGGCTGAGCAGGTCGATCTGATGCTTGCGCAGGCCGTTGCGGCGGGTGGGTTCGGCAGTGCGGCAGGGGTTTTCGATGGGTCGGGTGCGGGCAGTGGTCCGGAGGCTCTTGGTGGGCAGGGTCGGTTTGATGCGGCCGATGGGTCGGGCGGATTCAATGGCCCAGGCGCGGCACAAGGACCCGGTTTCAGCACTCCCCGCGGATTCGGCCCCCCAGGTGCAGCAGATGCACGCAGCGGATTCGAAACGCCAAGCGCGGGCAACATGTCCGGCGGATTCAATACACCAGGCGCGGGCAATGCACAGGTCGCCTTCAATACGCCTGGCTCAGTCGGCGAGTTCCACGGATCCAGCGGCACGGCACCCAGCACGACACCCTCGCCGCACCCATACGGCTCCACGATTCCCCCTGTACACAAACCACGCTCACGTGGGATCGTCATCGGTCTCGCGGCGGCCGCAGTCATCGCCGCCATCGCCGCCACGTTGGCGATTGTCGCCTTGCGCCCCGGTTCGACCGGCAACCAGGCCACTCCTGGCAATCCACCCGCGACCAACGAATTCCCCACGACAAGTCGTTCCGCGAGCCCGTCCGGAGCTCCCGGGAGCGGCAAACCCGTCGACCTCCTGACCCCGACCAGCATCCGCCAGGCCATCGCCGCGCTCGAAAAGGTCTCCGGCAGCGATGAATTCAATGAAGCAACGTTCTATCCGACCTATGCAAACGTCGGCGCCCCGGTCAAGAACAACCCCAACCTCTACGACCTCTTCGTCTACCGCGACGGAACAGCCACCCGAAAGGGCGCAGGCGGCCCACTCTCGGACAAAGCCACCGTCAAGCTGAGCTCGATCAACTGGGACATCCTCCCCGACCTGTTCCGCACCGCCGACGAAAGCCTCGGCATCCCCACCCCCACCCTCCGCTACGTAATCGTCGACCCGGCCTGGACCTTCAACAACGACAAGCCGACAGTCATGGTCTACCTGACCGACGATTACGGCGGCGCCTACCTGGCCGCCGACACCGACGGCACCGTGGTAACCAAATACCCCAGAGGCCGCTAGCCTCAACAACTTTCACAACGAACTCAAATATTCGTACCGGGAATGACACACCGCCCATCGGGCCCGATATTCCCGATGATCATCCCATCCGACAACGTACAAAAGCTGCCGATCTGCACGCACTCCTGATGCGTATTCATAACCATCTGGTCCCCACAGGGCGTCCCAGGATCATCCGGACCAGCCTGCGCACTCACCGGAAAAAGCGCCGCGCCAACCCCTGCAGCACCAGTAGCAACCATTAGCGAAATACGGAGCATGATCAATCCTCCAATCCGATGACGGATCGCGAGCACTCGTCTATCAAAACCGCCCGATCGTCGGCATTCTCACCGAACAAAACCATCCCCGACCAGCACGATCCTACTCTCGAGCACTCCCGGGCTCAGCTGAACTGGCGACCGTAACGGACTACTTCCCGGCCTGGTCGGTCACCGCGCGCACGACGTTTTCGAGGGCGTCCGCGGTTTCGTCGAGGGGGCGGGTGCTGCGTTGGGCTCGGCACATGGCGACGGTGCCTTCGATGGCGGCGACGATCAGGGTGGCGGTTCGGTCGGCGGCGGCGGGGGTTGCGCCGTGGGTGCGGAGGGAATCGGCGAGTAGTTCGGTCCAGTGGTCGAAGGCGGCGGCTGCGGCGCGGCGGGGTTCGTCGTCGGCATCGGACTGGTCTTCGACCGAGACGGCCAGTACTGGGCATCCGGCACGGAAATCACTGTCCACCACTACTTTTCGCCACATGGCCACGAATGCGCGTAGTCCGGCGACCGGACCGGCGGGGAGTTCCTTGGCGAGTTTGCGCGCGGCGAGGGCGTCGGCGAAGCGGACGGCTTCGGCGGCGAGTTGGGATTTGCCGCCGGGAAAGTAGTGATAGGTCGAGCCGAGGGGCGCGCCGGAGTGCTTGGCCAGTTCGCGCACGCTGGTCGCGTTCAGCCCGCGACGGCGCAGCATGTCGGCCGCACCCGCCACCATTCGATCTCGCGCCTCCGATGGCGCCATCACACTCCCTTGCTCATAACGACTGTCATAGCGTACCGTGCACGATCTATAACAGTCGTTATAACGAAGGTGTTCCCATGCCGATGATCCAGCTCACCCTGCCCGCGGCGGTCTTGTCCGCCGAGACCCGCCGAACCTTGCAGCAGACGCTGCCCGCCACCCTGCTGAAGTGGGAGGGCGCCCCCGACAACGCGTTCTTCCGCGCGCAGGCGTGGTGCCGCATCGATGAAGTACCGGATGGTGGCTTCAACAGCGCCGAGGACGACCTGCCGCGGTTCCGGATCGATGTCACCGTGCCGGAGGGCGCGCTATCCGATCGGCGCAAGGAGGGCCTGATCAAAGAGGTGACCGCCGATGTGCTGGCAGCCGCCGGACTAGGCGTGGACGACGCACTGCGCGTCTGGGTGCTCATCCACGAACAGCCCGAGGGCACCTGGGGCGCGGCAGGCACCGTGGTGCGCTTCGCCGAACTGAAAGCCCTTGCGGCACAGGCGCGCAGCTGATGCGGGAACTGAACTTCCTGCGCACCAACCAGCTCGAGTGGCGGGAACGCCCCGATCCGGTGCTAGCCGACGCGCGGGATGCGATCGTGCGCCCGTTCGTCGCCGGCCGCTGCGACGGCGACACCATGCCCATTCACCGCCACGTCTCGCGTGCCATGCAACTGGGCATCCGGGCTGGGCTGATCGACCCCGTGGTGTCCGACATCTGCGGACCGGTCCCGTTCCAGGGCCCCTTCGGGATCGGCCATGAATGCATCGCCGAAGTCCTCGAAACCGGCTCGGGCGTAACCGGACTCACGCGCGGCGACTTCGTCGTCGTGCCGTGGGCGGTGTCGTGCGGCGAGTGCCGCGAATGCATGCGCGGACTCACCGCCAAATGCTCCACCACCCGCACCGGCCCGCTGGCCGCCTTCGGATTCGGACCCGCCAGCGGACCGTGGGGCGGCATGGTCGCCGACCGCCTGCGCATCCCATACGCCGACCACATGCTCGTGCGCCTACCCGACGGACTCGACCCGCTGCGGGTAGCCGCGGCCAGCGACAACCTCGCCGACGCATGGCGCTGCGTCGTCGCGCCGCTGACAGAACGCCCCGGCGGGTCGGTGCTCGTTCTCGGTGGCGCGGCCCAGAGCATCGGGCTCTACGCCGCCGGGCTGGCCGTCGCGCACGGCGCCGAGGTCGTCGACTATGTCGATCACCGGCCCGAACGCCTCGCGATCGCCGAAAAGCTGGGTGCGCGAGCGCATTCGGTCAAGAAGGGGAAGCTGCGCCGCGCGGATCTGCCGTCGCGCCGCTACGACATCGTGGTCGAGGGCACCTCCACCGCCGCCGGTGTCGACGCCGCCCTGCGGGCATTGCAACCCGGCGGGATCTGTACACCGGTCGGCTATTACCTCCCGCCGGGTACGAAGGTGCCGCTGATGCACATGTACGCGAACGACGCGACCCTGAAAATCGGTGTCTCCCAAGTGCGTCCGGTGCTACCGGCCCTGCTGGACTTCGTCGCTCGCACGGACTTCCCCGCCGAAACCGTCACCACCCTGCTCGCCGACTGGGACGACGCCCCCGACGCCTACCGAGCCCACACCACCAAACTCGTCCTGCACCGGCCACCGCTCGGCGTCGACTGACCGCACCCGGCTATCTCGGATCGAGTGCCGGGGCGACCCAGGTGGTGAGGTAAGTGCGAAGTTCTGCGCCGCGGCGGGGCGGGCGGCCGGGGTCGATGACGAACGACTGGACGATGCGCAGCATGTGCTCGACGAGTTCGTCAAGATCGGAGATTCCGGCGGCCGCCCAGTCGACAGCGAAGCGTTGCAGGATCGAGCGGCCGAATGCCAGTGCGGTGTCGGAGGTTACGCCCGCGGAGAAGGCGCTGGCACGGCCGGGGGTGAGCAGCAGGTTGAGGTATTTCTCGTGGGGCAGACGTTCGAGGGTGTAGGCGATGCCCTCCACGACGGCAGTGGCGGGGTCACGAATCTTGCTCACGTGCTCGGCCAGGATGTCGAGAAAATGCGTGGTCTGCGCGATGGCGGTCGCGGTCGAAAGCGCTTCCGCACTGGGGAAATAGCGGTACACGGTCTGGCGGGTGACGCCGAGGTCGCGCGCGACCTCGGCGATGCTGAAATCGCTGCCTGATCGGTCGATCGCTCGACGCGCAGCGGCAAGGATGCGCTCGACGGCTTCGGCGTCGTCCACGGGCGCCGTACCCGACCAGCCATGCGTGCGCATCGGCATGCTCCTTCACCCGCGCCATCTCGCGATCGCTTGACCATACACATGTGACTAGATGTATGGTCAAACCAGTCGGCTTGATCGAAGGAACGCAATGACCCCGCCACCACGCCCCAAACAGCTCGACTCACCCGTTTTGCCGAAGATCTTCAAATACACAGGCAAAATCCAAGTTTGGGTCTACAAACGCACCGGTGGACGCATCGGCGGAAAATGGCGCATCGGCGCCGGCTTCCGCAAGCCGGTACCGACGCTGCTGCTCGAGCACCGAGGCCGGAAATCCGGGACCATCCACACCACGCCGCTGCTCTTCATCACCGACGGCGCCGACACGGTTATCGTCGCTTCCCAGGGCGGCCTCGCCAAACACCCGCAGTGGTACCACAATCTGCGCGCCACCCCCGACACCCACATCCAGATCGGCCGCGAACGCCGCGCCGTGCACGCAGTCACCGCCGACCCACAACAACGCGCACGTCTGTGGCCGAAGCTGGTCGACGCCTACGCCGACTTCGACACCTACCAAGCATGGACCGAGCGCGAAATCCCGGTCGTCATCCTCCAACCCGGCACCGCGCTCGACTGATCATGCCGACCGTCGATCCGAATGTGCGGTAGCGCCAAGCCGAAGACATGTAGGCGAGTCGAAATGCCTGCACCGGCGGCACTCGGCGAGGACCGGGCTGACCTCTCCGCGCACACGGGCACGGGCAGCTAGCCGCGGGATCGCCGCTACGCAGCTCGAGTAGTGCGCGGATCATGGCCGACGATGTTGCGCGCGATCCGCCGAAAGCGATGCGAGAATGCTTGCGCGACAGGCCAAGTCCGCGATAATGCTCCGTAGGCGACTACGCTCACCGCAGGTCACGTGATCAACGAGGGAAGGCGTAATGGAGGATCTCGCCGCGCGATTCGAGGAGCTGGGTCGCCTGGTACCGATCCCCCATCCGTGGGATATAACGGAATACATCGCGCGGGTGGCCGAGTACCGGGGACGGCCGATCGCGTTGTGCCCGATCGACGTCGGCGCACTCTTGGGGAACGGATGCGGCACCGGAAGCGGACTGTGGATTGCCCGGGAAGACGACGACGTGATCATGTACGGGGCCGACACCGAATGGCATGCCGATCACATCATCGCCCACGAGATCGGTCACATGCTGCTCGGCCACGGAGGGACCGCGAGCGGTCCCGATGGTGCCGCAGCTGAACTGCCGTTGCGCGAATTGATGCCCTCGCTGTCGCTGAAAACCATCCGCAGCGTACTGCGCCGCCAAGACTACGGCAGTGAGCGCGAGCACGCCGCCGAAACCTTCGCCGACCTGCTGCTGGTCGAAGCGATGCTGCCGAAGCGGTCGGCGAGCCGGTTCCGCTCGACGTTCTTCCGAAACCGGCATCGCTGAGATGACCTCTCCGATCCCGGGTCTGATCACCTGGCCCGTACTGATAGGCATGACGTTGGCACTCGTCGGCCGGTGGTGGCTGTTGCGGGACAGCATCGTCGACCGGCTCATCAACCGCGGGCTCGCCGCCTCCCTCTTCGAACAACTGTTACGGGAGGCTTGGTTCGAAAAGTCACTGGCCTGGCTGCTGCCCGGCGACGACAGCGACGTGGTGAACATCGCCCGTCAGCTCTCGTTGGGAGCAACCGTGTTGACCATCTCGCATATCTACGGCGTCGCCAAGTTGTGGGCAGGCGCCGATCCCGCCCACACGTGGCGCAGGCAACGGCGCTATTACCTCGTCACGACCACCGTCACCGCCGTCATCCTGATCGCAGGGACGCCCGCCCGCCGCGCCGACCAGTTGATCGACCAGACCCTGGGCTGGCCGGCTGTCGTGGTCTGGGTCGCTTTTTCCCTGCCGCTCGGCGCTACGGCCCTGCTCATCGGCCGGGTATGGGTGCGCGAGATGCGCGCCGCAGGCGAGACCACCTGGCAGGAGCGTGCACTGTACGCAGAGGTCCTCGGCACCGCGGCGGGCACGGGGATCGTCGCGGTCGTATACCCGCTCGAGACCACCATCAGTGTGCTGACAGGCCATCCGTTATTCGATCCCCAGATGCACTGGAAGGCATGGAGCGGCTTCTGTCTCTCCGCCGTCGGCGCTCCCGCCGTGGTCACCGTGCCGCTGATCAGTACCCTGCTCACCCACATCGGATGGGACCGCACCGGCCGATACTGCCGCCGCCTGCGGCCGATGTGGGCCGATCTCACCGCCGCCGTACCCGAAATCGTCCTGGAGATGCGGCGCAACCAAAACGGCCGAACAGACCCGGCCATCCGTCTGCACCGCATGACGGTCGAGATCCGCGACAGCCTGCTGCACCTCAAGCGCTACAGCAACAGCCCTGACGATCTGGCCGCCGCGGGCGGTGACCCACATATCTATGCCCGCCGCGTCGCCGAGGCCATTGCCAGCAAAGCTGCCGGGCACCCGCCGAGCGCGAGCCGGTGCACGCCCCGGCACCAGGTCCAACCGGGGGCACGGGACCTCACCGCGGAGCTGCGCCAGCTACTCGCACTTGCCAGGGCATGGCCCCGAGTCCGGCCCACCGCCGCCGCGCTACGGCATTAGTGCCGGCTGGTCCACGGTCCATAGCCACGATCCGTCGGGCTGGCGTCGGGCGATCTCAACGGTCACCTCGCCGGTGCTCAGCCTGGACGCTGTCAGTGCCAGATCACCGCTCACCAGCGCTGGATGTTGCCTACCCGGCGAGAGCACCGGCGCGGCCGCGAGGAACTGCTCATACACCTTGCGGATCTCCGCGTGTCCGGTCGCGAGGTTGCCCGGTGGAAACGCCAGCACGGGTGAACCCAGCGCAGCGTCAGGACCTGGTGGCCACCGCGCTGACCGTCCGCGCCGAAGAAACCGACTCAGACGGCTGGCTGCGGCTGGAGCTGACCTTCCAAGATCCGAAACACGCCGAATGGGCACTGTGGCAAGTCGCCACGAACGCGGAAGCCCTTGCCCCGCAATGGTTGCGCGACTCTTTGCACAACCGCGCCGCCGCGATCGCCGCCAGCTACGCAGTGTCACCGTGCCGAACGTCTATCTACGAGGTCGTGGTGGCTGAGCGGCTCACCGGTAAGGCCGCCGGCACCATCGCATTCCTTGCCAGCGACGATGCCGGCTTCATCACAGGCGCCGCCATTCCGCTCGATGGTGGCATCACCGAGGCCTTCACTGTCCCCGAACGAGTTCCGGCGAAAGCTGAAGCGCTATACGTTGAAACGGAACTCGACCAAATTGCGCAGTAGAATAACCTATGCCCATCGTTCCCGTCCGTGCCGCTATCTACTTGCGTGTCAGCCTGGACCTCACCGGTGAAGGGCTGGCTGTCGAGCGGCAGCGAGAAGACTGCATCGGTATCGCTGAGTCCCGCGGCTGGACCGTGGTCGAGGTCTACACCGACAACAGTATTTCCGCATTCAGCAAGGTCAAGAGCCGACCAGCCTACGACCAAATGGTCGAGGACTACCGAGCTGGTCGATTCAACGCGCTTGTGACCTGGGATCTCGACCGGCTGACCCGGCAACCCCGACAGCTCGAGGATTGGATCGATGCTGCGGAGAGCCAAGGACTCAGGCTCGTAACCGCGAACGGCGAAGCCGATCTTCAAACCGACGGCGGACGAATGTACGCCCGGATCAAGGCCGCCGTTGCGCGTGCGGAGATGGAACGTAAGGGCGCCCGGCAATCTCGAGCTCAACGACAAAGAGCCGAGAAAGGCCGCCCGCCAAGAGGTGTCAGAGCAACCGGCTACACGCTCGACGGCGAGATCATCCTGCCCGAAGCAGAAGCGGTGCGGGAGGTTTTCCACGCATTCGCGAACGGTTCATCACTGAGGGCGATAGCTGCTGCACTGTCGGGAGTTGAGCCGGTCATCCGCGAAGTCGGCGATCGGACAAAGGTTCAGGATCTACCAAAGTCAGTGCCGCCGTTGCCGTCACGCAGTGGACGCGCATGGAATCCGACATCGGTTATCACGATGCTCCGAAATCCCCGGTACGCGGGATGGAGCATGCTCGACGGCGAAATCGTGCGGGACACAACCGGCAAACCTATTCGCGGACAATGGGATCCGATTGTCTCTGACTCGATCTGGCTGGAGGTTCAGCACCGACTTGACGACCCGGCCCGAAAGTCCAATCGCGCCGGCACCGAACGGAGACACCTAGGCTCGGGACTCTATCTTTGCGGTACCTGCGAAGCACGAGTTCGGGCACACAACGATCGGTATCGATGCGCTGGCCATATCATGCGTTCCCGCGCGCAGATCGACGGAATGGTTCTCGAGTATGTCCGCGGTCGGCTGGCTAAGTCTGATCTGGCCGATCTGCTTGTCCATCAAGACGACGAACGACTCGCCTCGATCGCAGATCAACTACAAACCCAACGCGACCGGATCAAGCGCGCCAGAACGGATTACAAGAACGAACTGATCGATGGCGCGCTCTTCGCTGAGATCAAGTCGGAGGCCGAGGATCAGATTGCACGCCTCGATACAGAACGGGTGACACTGACTGCAGGCACAGCGGCGTCCGCGATCCTTCTGGCGCCCTCACCAGTTGACGCATTTGACGACGCCGACCTCGCTGCTCGCCGCGCTGTGATCGACCTCCTATGCGAGGTTCGCCTGTTCTCTGCCCCTCGTGGAAGGAAGCCTCTCGATCCGAAGTCAGTGCGAATCACCCCGAAGTAGATATCCCATCGCCGTAGAGCAATGGATTATGAGATCAAACACTGCGAACACTGTCCTGACCAGGCAATACCCTGGTCAGCCATAAGCGCACAAGCAGAATACATTGCTGTCGTGACGCATCGTATCGATCTTGATGGCCCGGACGGTGGCACTGTCCAATGCCGCTCAATCCGACCATGCTTCAAGCCTAACCTGTGTGCCATTAACGCTGACCAATCCGACTATTCCAGGAGGGCTGGCCAACAGCTCAAGGATACGGCGGACCACAGACATAGCCTCGGCGCGGGCAGCTATGCCGCGGGTCAGTTCTGAACTGGTTCTATCCTGTCTGAACTGGTTCTATCCTGCGTGGACCAAGCGGCCGTCACGCCCTAAGTTTCAGCCTGGTGCATGGAACCAGCGCGAGTCGTCAGGCTCACTAGGGTGACCTCGTCACCCCGGCCCCAGCTGGGCCGCGATCGCCGTGGACTTCGACCTGTCGAAGTCGAGGGGCAGCGACTGGCCAGGATCTGCCAGGAGGACTGCGATTGGACAGCCCGTATGAACCAGCTGACCTTGTTCGCGCTCTCTACCAGGCGGCATAGTCACCTGAGAAGCATGCCGCGCCTAAGTAGTTGCGGTAGTCGGGCATAGTTCAGGAAGATTGGACAGTGACCGTGATCCTCATCGACACAAACATTATCTGCGCGGCGCCGACGATGCAGTCAAGCGCTTGGCAATCGCTAGCCGGAAAGTCAGTTCATTGGGATCTGACCATCCTTGTTCCTGAGGTCGTAGTGATGGAGGCGGTTAATGTTATCGGCCGCGATCTAAAAGAATTTAGGTCTGCCTTACCGCGTTTGCCGTTCAAGAAATTCGATCTCCGGGAGGGCCTGGAGTCGAATCTTGCCGAGATCGACTCCCGTATTGATACCGTTGAGGAACGTCTCTTAGGTCGGCTAGATGAACTCGGCGTGGAAATTTTCGAGACGCCGTCGGCAGATCATATGGAGATCGCCAGGCGTGCATCCGTTGGTCAGCGTCCATACTCTCATAAATCCAAAGACGGATACCGTGATACTCTAATTTGGATGACCATTCTCGCGGTTGCAGACAAATATCCACTTGAGCGAATTTGGTTTGTCAGTGACAATACGAATGATTTCGGCGAACCAGCGGCCAGTCGACAGTCATGCCCATTTCCATTCCACAGCGAATTACTCGCGGAGTTAACGGAGAGAGGGATATCGGACAGGGTTCGCTACGCGGTATCGATTACTGCTCTCGAGGCGCACCTCGCTAAGGAAAATTCGCCACTATCCGATCGTGAGCTCGAAAAGTACATTCGTTCGATTGACTTCGAAATGCTCGACGATGCGCTATTGCAGGCGATTAGGAATCTCCCGATTAGTCCAGACATCATCGGCTTCTCGGAGACGTTAGGCTCCGGAAGGGTAATGGATGCGAAACGATCAAGGAGCGAAGACTGGAGATTTGCCGACGGCGCTAGGCGTGAAAGCGGTGGGTGGACAGCGTCGTTCTCGGTTCGGAAGGATGCAGCCATAGACCTACCCTATCTTGAGCTTGCGTTTATTCAGATACCCAAGGAAATTGATGTCTCCGGTGTTCTGGAGTTCTACGGAACCGGGCAGCTCAACAAATTCAGCATAACTTCTCTTGAGGGCGTGCATGGAAATGGCGATCTCAGTCGCGATGGAATAATTCGAAACCTAACCAAATTGATTCGCAACGCCTCGGATGGGAAGGATTGGAGCAAGTTTCGAATTTCAATAGTCGAAGAGTTGAGCGAAGCATCAGAGGGGTTGGATAGAACAACTGGATTGTCGGAACCGCCGATTACACCAGAGAAAGAGTAGCGAAAGCTGCGCCAGCGAGTACTCACTCAATGTGTTTGCTGAGAGGTGGGTGGGGTGCGTGGATCAGGCGGGCAGGCCGCGCCTGCCCTGCACCACTGCCCGCCGCGGCGCCGTCACACGTCATTTCTGCACCAGCTGATACGAACACCTCACCACACACGCCACAGCTGATCGGGCCGAGTCGATGCGTACCGGAGCGACACGGATCCTGCGCTGGCAGTTACAGATTGCGGTGATCCCGTTGTTGCTGCTGGCTCGTCCACGTCGTTCGAGTTCGCGGCGTCGGTAGGCGACAGCACCAAGCCGAGTTCGCCGACCTGGCCGCGGTACATGTGCTGGGTGGGTATCGGCGCGGTGGTGATCGACCACCCGTGGTCGCCGTCCTGGCCCAGCTCTAACCCGAGTTCTTCACCAAAGTTCACGGAACTGGGTGCTGTGCCAGCGTCCTTGGCGACTGGTGTCCTTGAGGTCGCGGGTGACCGCGATGCCGTGGACGGCTTCGTACAGCAGCGTGCCGAGCACGTCGACGGGCCCGCGGTCGAGCGCTTCCCCGCCGATGAACAGCTCGTGGATCTCGTATTCCACTCCGCCAGGACCGTTCCCGATGCCGCCCGGTACGGAATGCCCGTTATCGCTCCATGATGTGTGACGACCAAGGCAGGATCGGGGCCAGGCTCCGATACCCATCGCGGCGGGTGATGGTCGCGATTCTTATGCTGCCGCCGACCCCGTGCGGCGGCTTCGTGAACGACACGAACCCGATGGTGGTGCTCACCAGGAACTCCGCGAATCGCGTGGCTTGGACGATCGACATGTCCTTGGTGACGGGGTTACCCAGCTTCTCAAGCGCACAGGTTAATGCGAGCGACTGGGTTGTCGCGTATTCGTCCATGGCTTTTCGGAGGTTTTCCTCGCAGCAGCCATAGAGCCGGTGGATCGCGGTGTTCTGAGCGAAAGACAGCAGCGCCGGAGTGTCGTCCACGCTCAACGCCTGCCGGCACTCTGGCTCTCGTGCGCCGCTTCTCATGGTCAGCGTCCATACCTCCGGGGCTTCGCAGCTCGCGGAGTAACCCGCAACGACGTAGACGGTATTCCGGGGGAAGTTCTCAAACCCGCAGGTCTCTTTGACCACCTCCTTGGCCAGCTCAGCACCCCTCTTCACGACATCTTCGATCGTGTAGTTCGACGGATCCAGTGGCCCGTACGAACCTGTGCCCCTGAGCCTTTCACGTAGCCGCTGCGAGAAGTCCTTCACCGGGAGTGTGCCGATGGAGCCCGACTCGCATGTCATCGCTCCGATAGGGAGGTCCTCGTGCAGGATGAAGAGCTTCTCTGCATCGTGGTCGACTACCTGGTCCTCTCGCTGACCGAAGGTCGTGCCCGACGTGGTCGCGGAATCGGCAGCAAGCACGAGCCCTTCGGGCACGCTGAGGCAAACAAGAACGGTCACATCGATATCCAACACCTGGCACTGGTGGCTGCGCCCACCGCGTCTGCCTGGGGTGGCGCCGGTACGGTGCACGCATGTCCGACGACTCCGAAGATCCCGAACTGCGTGCTGCCGCCCAATTTTGTATGGACACGACTCTGGCTTATACACAATGGATTCAGGCCCAGGACGTAAAGGACGGCTCGGCAGTAGCGACGGACGACAAGCTGTTCTCCGTGATGTCGATGACTGAGTTGATCAACGGCCAACTCGTTGCCGCGCTTGACTGCCTACTCCTCGCGACATGGTCGTTGAACAAGTCGGGCTATGCGCGGGGGCACGGACATCCGGCGCTCATCAGATCGGCGCTCACGCCGGCAACCTGCGCCCTGTGGATCATGGACGATGATCCCAACCAGCGCAGGCTGCGGGCATTGCAGATCGCATACGCCCAGGCGGAAGCAGAGTCCCTCCATGTGCGCGACATTGCACCCGGATGGCGCCAGCCAGGCGAAACAGGGATTGGGGCATTTATCGACTCGCGAGCGGAGCGTCGGCAACGAGTGGTTGCGGACGGCGAGCAACTCGGATTCTCCGAGAAGCAGATCAAGAGCAAGCCCAAGGACCAGGATATCGTCCGCCGAGGTGGTGATCGCCTGCCTGACGGTTGGTTGTTCGACAACTCACCAGGCGCGTATGTGATTTCGGAGTGGCGACTTCTCAGCGGCCGTGCTCACGGCTTCCAATGGCCGATCAAGCTCGGATCGATACCGATTGCCAATTCCGCCCGGCCGGATTTCGAGACATACGACGTTGCTTGGAGCCTGGACCGCGCTCTCGGAAGCGTGCGCGTAGCCCTGCGGGTCGCCCGATACGCCATGGACCGATGGGCCTTCCTTGCTGGGATGCCTCCGTGCTCCGATCAAATGCCGTAGCCCGCCCTGTTCACGCGAACACGCCACCGGAGGTGGCGCTGCTCTTAACGTAACTTCCGCGCCCTGACGTCAATCCGCTCCCAAACTCACTGATAGCGAGGCATGGCACCAACATTTCAGACAGATGCGTGGCGGATGTCAGGGTGCAGATAGTTCGCAGGATCGTTCGGCACGTTTGCGGTTGGCGCGGATGCGGCACGCGGTGGAGCAGTAGCGTCCGGGCCGTCCGGTCGAGGCTCGGGTGAGGACCTTCGTGCATTTCGATGCCGCGCACCGAGTTTCGTAACAGCTGCCCCCGGTCGCGGTGTCGTTGTTACGAAACTCCGAGAGTGGCAGCATGCCCGGTATCAGGAGTGTTGAGTGGGTGGTTGGCCATAGGACCTCGGTCCGTTCGTGGCGGGCCCCCGCCCTGAGTGGTGAAGGCTGCCATCTCGTAGCGGTACCAGTGCGGGTAGAGCTCGGCCCGAGGGTGACTCCCCTTTTGTGGTCCCCATCGCGACGTACAACGCTCCCTGCTCCGCGCTCCACTTTCGTCATGCGCTGGCACTTGCGCGCTCGAAACCGCCACTTGCGCACCTGAGTTGACCTGCTGCGCTGAGCGCGTCCTGGCGCGCGAACACGCCACCGGAGGTGGCGCTGCTCTAGACGTGACGTACCCACCTGACGCAACCCCGCTCCCAAGCCTCCTTTTGTGGTCCTCTCTTTGTGGTCTTTCTCTTCCTCTCTTGTCCTTGATCTTTGGTTCTTTGTGTTTTGTGTTGTCTTCTGCCCTGCCCGTCCCCCACTCTCTATGAACAGCGAAGCCATAGAGAGTGGGGGACGGGCAGGGCAGAAGGCGGCGCAAAACGCCCCAGCTAGAAGCGTTTTCGGGTTCGGATTGATCGGATTTTGATCCGACTCTGAATCCGGATCAGGTCCGCATCAGGATCGGATCAGGTCCGCATCAAGTCCGCATCGAAATCCGGTCCCAGAGATGCCAGTAGGCCCGCCTGGCAGTGCCGACTGTTCGGATGGTCGTCGGTTGTCAGGTGCCGGGTTCACGGCGGATTTGATAGCGAAGCGGCATGCCACACGCACGGTTCTGGCTACGCTTACTTGAAAGCGTTGCGAGGCAAGGGGGTTGCCGATATGCCAGTCGATGGGCCAGTGCCGTGGCCGCGGGTGGAACACACTGCCGCCAAACATGACATTTACGACCGGTACCTGCGTCGATGGTTCCCGATCATTCTCAGCGACAACTCATGGAATACGGCCACGTACGCCGAGGGATTCTCCGGCCCTGGCGTGTACGACCGCGGCGAGGACGGTTCACCGATCATCGCGGTCCGGGCGTTCGTCGAAAAGGTCTCCAACCCTTCGAAGAAGGCTCGCTTCCTGTTCATCGATGACGATCAACGTTGCGTCGCTATGCTCCCTGAACAGCTGAAGCGCGCGTTTCCCGATCGACCGCGACCAGGAGATCAGATGCCTGTATCAATCAAGAAGGGCAAGTGCGAAGAGCTTCTCGAGCAAGAACTCGACCGCGTCAGAGCATGGGAATCACCGATTCTCGCGGTTTTGGACTCGTGGGGCAACGCGCCAGTACCGTTCCGATTCCTGCAGCGCATCGCCAACAACAGCGGCTCAGAGGTGATCATCACCTTCAAACCGCAGCACTTCGTGCGGTTCGTCTCGGATCTTGGTGATGCTGCAGATGATGTATTCGGCGGCGACCGTACTTGGCGCCAAGCAGGCACGGTCGATAGCAGCGAGAAGCGTCAGTTCATCCTGACCTGCTACCGCACGGCACTCAAGACCGCGGGATTCAAGTACCTGCTCGACTTCGAACTGGTCGACCGTCGCGGCGACGCACTGTATCTGGTGTTCGGGACAAACCACCGACTTGGTGTGAAGAAGATGAAGGACAGCCTGTGGGAGGTGGACCGCACCTTCGGGATCGGCTTCCGAGATCCTCGCGACAGCCAACTCGAAGCACTCTTCGAATTCGTCGATCCACAGCTTGGTCCGCTATCGCGCCTGCTGCTCGACCAACTGAAAACGCGGGGGCCGACCCGTGTCGAGGCCCTACGCGACTTTGCCTTATTCGACACTGTGTTCCGTCCCGAGCACGTCATCAAGGCATTGCGGCCGCTTGTCCACTCCGGCGCGGTTGAGGTGGACAGCGGGGGTCGCCAGATCCAGCTCAGGTCATTCGTTCGAGCCGCAACCAGCCAAGCCAGAGGTGCGTAGAACCATCTCAGCCAGCGCATTCATCCAGGTCAGGCAAGCCCAAGACGCAGCAAGACCCCTACCGATTCGGTAGGGGTCCAAGAGGTTTCAGCTCATGCGATCAATGCGGGCATACCGTCCCACAGTCGACCATCGAGCTCGCGTCCCATCGCTTTCGGGGTCCGACCACCCCACTGTTTGAAGAAGAACGGCACCGACATGTCTTGGCACACATCACGAATGCCACGGACCCAGGTCGGATCCATCGGCCGATGGCCTACCCCGGATTCCCCGCCCGCGATAACCCATCCGATGCCGTCGAGCTTCAATCCGTCGAGCGGCCCCAGAAGCGGCTCACACGACAGGAACCGCACCGCTGCGGGGACTTCGCGCAGGTGGTCGACGCGGTCGAGGTAGTCGGTGTTCTCGACCGACACTCCCATCCACACATTGGCCGGCCAGTCCAAACCATCGGCGAGGCGCTTCAACCGCAGTGAGCGTTTCGTCAGCACCTGGTAGGTGTGCTGCGGGGTTTCGCGCATAACGTCGAACACGTCGCGGATGAATCCGACCGGCACCTTGGCGTGGAACAGGTCCGACATCGAATTGACGAATACCACGCGCGGCGCGCGCCACCGTCGCGGTACATCCAACGCCTGCGGGTGGATGGTCACGCCGAACCCCGGCCCGGACGTGCGCACATCACCGTCACGCTGGTACTTGTCGGCACCCATCGCTTTCAGGCGTTTCGCCAGCACCATCGCATAGCAGTGGTCACACCCGGCCGAAACTCGGTCGCACCCCGTCACCGGGTTCCACGTCGCCTCAGTCCATTCGATGCCCGACTTGTCCGACATGACACCTCCTCCCGAATCTTGTTGACACTACGTCCACACCGCGTATTCGTAGTCCCACACGCTGCATCGTGTGACTCCTTTCTCAAACGTCATCGCCAGCCACACCGGATTTGGTGTGCTCCTGCGCCGCGGCCAGAGTCCGGGTCACCGACGAAGCGCTGAGTTCGACGTGCTCGGCGATACGCGCATGCGACCATCCCTCCTCATGCTTCAGCCGCAGAATCGTGGCGACTGTGCCCGGGTCGCGGCGCCCGGATGGGTCGGTGCTGCACACCATCTCGGCCACCGTCGCCCATCGGTCGGTGCGTGGCTGCAGATCGGTGTCACTGGTGCGCACGGGTGCTTCGATCTGGACGTGATGGGCACCATTCAGCTGCTGTGCGCCTTGGTGGGCGGTCAGTTCGCTGGTAGTCGATCGGGTCTCGGTGTGGACTTCACGCACCGAGACGGTGCGTACCGCTTCGGGCTTACGCACCGGCTCGGCATCGACGCGCACGACTGGTGCGTGGTGGTGCTCACCGATAATCATGTGCGCCAAGGCCGCACCCATGCCGAGGACCACAACGGGAAGGCAAGCCACCAGCACGGTGACCGGCCACGGCGCCACGGTCACACCGGCGGCTTGCATGAGGTGGTAGGCGACTTGGCCGACCGCGCCGAGTGCAAGGCTGCCGAACGCCGAATACTTCGCGTAACTGCGGGTTCGGCTCGAACGGATCCGCCCCGACAGCCACACCGACAGCGCGTAGGAGGCATACGCCTCCATCCCGATCGGCAGGGTGATCGCGGTGTTGATCTCGAAATCATCGGCGATACCGGGCAGCGGGTGCACCGGACCGAAACCGGTCAGCTCACCAAGACCGACCCAACCGGACCAGATCGCCACGAACGCGGGCAGCGCCAGCAACAGCACCGGCCACGCCCGCACCGGCCGCCGCAATGCCTGCGCACCGGTCTGTGCATCGTATGGTGCGTGGCGGTGCGCAGCATCATTGCTGCGCACCACGTTCGCACCGGAGTCGTGTCCGGTCACGGTTCACGCACCGCTCTGCCCGGTGGCGGGGTTGTAGACGGCGGTGAACAACCGGGCTTTCGGGTAGTCGGGGTCGGGTCCGGTGTAGGTGACCGACAGCAACGCACCGACCGCGAAGTCCTCGGTGCCGGCGTTCTCCAGCGCCAGACCGATGGCTTGTTCCATGCGCCAGGACACATACAGATTCCGCGGTCCGCTGCTGGTGTCGAGGGTGATCACCAGCTGCATGACCGGTTGGCCGTGCTCGTCGAGTTCGACCTCGTCGGGAGCGCCGCCGTATTTGAGCTTGGGCTCCTCCACGATCGCGGTGATCCGCCCGTACACGGTCGTGCCCGGATTGCTGGTCTTGCTGAACGCGCTACTCGGGCGCGCGGCGCGACGGAAACGCTGTCCAAAAGTGCTGGTCATGATGCTGTGTCCTTCCGAGATGTGTTTTCAGTGAAATGTGTTCAGCGGCTGCGGCGGCGGTCTCTGCGTCGCAGCGGCTCTTCCGGGTCGCAGCTCCAGGTCTGGTAGTCGCGCAGGTCGGCACCCTCGGCGCTGAGCCAGTCCAGAAGCTCGTAGTCGGCCTGGAATTCGGTGTCGCGTCCCAGGTGCTCGCGATGCTGGGTCAGATGGTGGTAGTAGGCGGCCTCGGCGGTGACCACGCGGTCAGAGAGGTCGGGCAGGGGCACGTCTTCGGGCCAGTCGGGGTAGACCACGTCAGGGTTGTTCGCCGCAGCGGTGGCGTTGAACACCTCACGTCCGAGTTGCTGGGCGCGGTCGTGGATTTCGCGGGTTCGGGGGTCGGGTGGTTCATTGGGGTCCCTTCGTTGTGATCTGTTCATCGGCTGCGGGTTCGGCTCACCGGCCGAAACCGCTGCTGCTGTTGTTGTTGGGGTCGATCGAGGTACTGGACCGGTTCGAGGTCTTCGAGCATGTGACCGGCGGCGAAGTGGTCCGATAGGTCCTTGCCATCGCGGGCCTGCATGACCCGGACCTCACCGACCTGGCCGGTGAGGGTTTCGGCGACTTTGGCGGCGTGTCGGTAGCCGGGGCGGTCGCGGTCGGCGACCACGATCACCCGCCCTGCCCCGCGCAGCCATTTGGCGTGTTCGGGGGTCCAGGATCCGGCGCCCATTGCGTTGCAGGTCGCGATCAGCCCGGCCCGGTTCGCGGCTTGGACGTCCTTTTCGCCCTCGCACACATAGATCTCGCGGCCAGTGTCGAGGGCTTCCCGGATATCGGTCAGCTTCCATGGGATCGGCGCGAAACCGCCTTTCTCCCAACCGGTTCCGTTCCATCTGGCTTGCCAGAACGATTTGGCGTACCCGTGTTCGTGCGGGGTTCGCATCCGGAACACTGCGCCTTCGATCTGATCGGTGTGCCACCGATAGACGTAGGTGTCGACGTTCTCCGCTGGCCCGGTTGGTGCCCCCAGATCGGGTTTGTTCAGGATCGGGAACGAGGCGGCGGCGATCGCCCGTTCCACCGGAGTCAACGGCCGCCGCTCACTGACCCCGAACCGCTGCCCGTGAACCCCGTTGCTGATTCGGCGGTTCGGGTCACGTTCGGGCAGCCGGTCCCATAGGTCCCGTACCCGTAACCCGATCCGGTCCAAGACCTCTTCGTCGTTGCACTTTGCCCAGCACCGCACCATCGTCTTGCCTTGGCGGGGGTCATACCGCACACCCAGCGACGGATTGTGGTGCTGCCCGTCGCTCTCGTGTACCGGGCACAGGTAGTTGGTCCACTGCTCGGGGCCGCGTGGATACGGGGCCCGACCCATCCTGCGGGTCAACGCCTCGGTGACGACCTCGTAGGAATGCCCTTGCGGCTCTTGCGATTGCATCCTCACCGCCCCCGATCGATGCCGGGACGAGTGGAGTCGGCGAGGACCCGGCCCTGTTCGATGCTGCGGCGCTGCACCGGATCCAACTTCGTGCCCGCGCTCCGCAGGGATTCGACCAAGCTCCGCCGCATCGCGGTCGGGTCGCATTCCCATTGCGAGCGAGCCTGTTTGAGGAATCCCCACTGCTCACGGTGCGGGCCGTAGTGCCAGCCCTGATCGATCGCGGCGCCGTCGGTGTAGAGGCGGTGGATATCGGCCTGAGTCGCCTCCGGCCGGTATGCCATGCGGGTGAGCCGATCGAGTTCGGTGAACGCCTCGCGCATCGCTTCCTCATGCTCGATGTGCATCACGGCTCACCTGCCTCGCTGGATCCGCGGGCGTGGCCGGTCGTTGCCGGTCAGCTCACGGGCCTGCTGTTGGCTGCGGCGCTGGATATCGGTGAGCCCGTATCCGCCGTTGTGGTCGACGTTTTCCATGAACCGGGACATGGTTGCCGGTGAGCGTTCCCAGTCGTGCTGAGCGTCGGACAGGTAGGCCCACTGCTCGGTGTGCGGGCCGTCTTGCCACCGCTTCTCGATCTCGATTCGGTCCGAGTCGAGCCGTTCGATATCGGTTTCGGTGATCCGGTCGCGGAACATATCCAGGCCCAGCTGGTAGTGCTGCTGGTAGTCGGCGCGCATCGCTTCCTCGTGTTCGCGTTCCATCTCAACGGCTCCGCTCGATACCATCGCGGCCGTGACCGTTGCGTCCCGGCTGCGGCCACGCCTGAGTGTCGGGACCTGGCCGCTCATGGCCGGTGTCGGTAAGGTCGTGCAGGTAGCTGGCACGCTTGCCCACCGGTCCCTGACTGCCGGTGTCCTCGCCCGGCCGTTGCTGCTGGGGATGGTTTTCCTCGGCGTCGATCACCACATGGTGCTGTTCCTCACTGCGCCGTGGGGCTTGCTCACCCCGATTGGCTTCGCGCCCGTTTCGCTGGGTCCACAAGGTCTGGGCGAGTTTCTGCACGGCCTCGTCGCGTTCGCGCTTGTAGCGGTCGCGTTCCGCAGCGACCTGATCCACGTTCGGACGGTCGCGCAGTTCACCGATCTCGTTGGCCAACCGGAGGTTTCGGTTCTTCAACTCCTCGATACGGCCGTCAGCGGCGTCGAGTTTGCGCTTCATCTCGTCGCGGTCGGCGGTGACCGCGTCCAGACCGCGCTGCAACATCCCGACCCGGCTCTCCAACCGGTCCCGGTCATCGGAGATATCGCTCAAGCGGCGTTCGACCTGGGCGAACCGCTCCGGATCGATCGACTTGGCTGACTCCTGTTCGGCGGGATGGGTTTTCGGCTGCTCGGTGGCCTGTCCGCGCTGGGGACGCAGGTGCTGCTCACGCAGGGCGCGGACTTCGTCGGTGACCATCCCGAGCGGCCCGTCGACGATCTCGGCGTCGTGCGCTCGGCCCTGTTCGCGGATGGTGAGCGAAAAGTCTTCCCCGGCGCGGCTGCTGGTGTCGCGGTAGGTGTCGAGCTGATGCAACGTCCAGTCGTAGGCCTGCTCACGCGTTTCGAACGTGCGCAACTGCGTACGGTCCTGCGGTGGGACCTTGGCGTACTCGACGTCGTCGAGGTGCAGTACATCGGAGGGACCGACGTTGACCACGAATGGTTTGCCCGGCCGCTGGGGTGGACGCTCGGCGGCCGGATGCAACTGTTCGGCGTGCGCGTCGGCGACGGTGCGCTGGTGATCAGCGACAGTGTCGGCATCGGCGAAGAATCCCGCGCTTGGGTTCTGCTGGTACCCACCAAAGGGGTCACGGATGATGCCGAGGGGCTGTTCGAGTTGTTCGGACACCGTTTCCGGGTCGCCGTGGCGGTGATATACCGGGCGTCCGGCCGGATCGCGCAGGGTGGCGTCCACGGTTTGCCCGTCGACCCACATCGTGTGGTCGATATCGCGGTGCATCCACTCCAAACCCTCACGCGCGGTGTCGAACCCGCGCGTTTCGGTGATCGGGTCCTGCCCGGTCCCGCTCATCCACGCCAGCCTCGCCTGATAGGGCGCGGCCTGCCGCTGCTGCTCACGCTGCGGCGCGGCTTGTTCGCGGATGGTGCGGGCGACCTGGGCGCGGTACCGCAACGCGTCCACACCACGCACTTTGTGCGCCTTGGCGAACAACCGGCCCGGCTCGAACCGCGGGAAGATCGTGGCCGCGTCCACACCGTCGAGGGCGATGCCCTGTTCGACCCGTGTCAGGCTGGTGTTGCCGATGATGCGGGCCTGCAGATCATTCGCGTGCCGCGACAACGCCTGTGCGTCGCGGTAGCGGCGCTGGTGGTCGACACTCGGGTCGGTGGCACGGTCGGCCACGGCCAGTGAGTGCGTGCGGTAGCGGTCGATCATCTGCTGGGTCCACACCAGCTGGTTCTTACGATCGGCCTGCTCGGCGCGGCGCTGCTCACGTAACGCCAGGCTGATCTGCTTGCGCACCCGGCGACGCTCCAGCCAGTTCCCGGCCTGAGCGTGCAAACGCAGCATTTCTTTCATCGCGTACCCGAACTTGCGGGCCTCTGCGATCAACTCATCTTCGGGGCTGCGGTCGGTCATGTTGTTGTATTCCTTTCAGCGGTAGCGGTTTTCGGTGTTCATCGGGTCCGCTCGACGCGGTTGCGTCGGCGGTCGAGTTCTTCGGCGGCGGCGTCGGTGAGCTTGAGCCGGGTCGCGTACCGGCCACATGCCCGCGCTATCCAGACCCCGGCGGCGTCAAGTTGGTCATCCGCCATGGCCAGCGCGGTTTCAACGCGCAAGGTCGCCTCGACCGGGTCGAGTGGGTCACCGAGGGTGTCGACTGCCAGGGAATCCGGATGCCGCCGCAGGGTGGCGTATTCGCGGCGGATATCGACGAGCTCGCGCCGCAGCTGGATCAGCCGGTCATCGACCTCATTCAGTCGCTCGTACAGATCCACCGGTGCGGTGTGGATCGGCTCGTCGGGGGTTCGGTTGGTGCTCAACGCATTTCCTTCCTTGTGGTGAGTTACGGGGCGGTGGTCGGCGCCGTGCGTGTGGTTTCGTGCCGGGTGCGGGCGGTGTCGAGCCGGTCGATCAGCCCGCGCACGATCGCGGCGAGAGTGGTGACAACGACAGCGAATGCCGTGCTGACGCCGCTGGAGACGGTGCTCAGGACCTGCGGGATCGAAGGACGCAAGGCCGCGTTCCACCACACGTAAGCCAGCCATCCCGTCCCATAGGCGGCCAGTGGTCCGGCCACCAGCCACGGCTGCCCCCACGCCGCGAACGCGGTCGCAGTGACCACAAGAGCGGAGGCAACCGCAGCGCCGCGAGCTACCCGCCGTCGTGCTGCCCGCCCGGCCGCGATGGCTGTCCCCGGGTCGGCGGGTGTGTCCCAACCGTTGGCGTCGTCGCGGTCTGTGGCGTCCTTCTTCACCAGGCGCAGCACCGGCCGGTCGGTGGATTCGGGTTCGCTGCTGCGGGCTCGTGTGGGCGGGTTATCGACGGCGGCAACCGCGGCTGCGAGGAACTCGGCGACCTCCTCGGCCAGCTTCTCGCCCTGGAGTTTCGGGTCGGTGGGTTCGCGGCCCTCGTCGGGGTCTTCCCCGTTGTGGTCATGGTTGTTGTTGCGGATACGCATGATGTGTTGCCTCTCAAACGATTTCGGGATTACGGGGTGGTTAGGCGACCGCGGCGGTACCTGATGAGGGGTTCGGCTTGCCTGCGGCGTTGTCGGCGGCGGCCTGCGCGGCCGGTGTGCCCGGCATCGGGGCGAGTTCGTTCCGCTCGACCCGCACGATGCGGCCCCACTGGGCGCGACGACCGCGGGCGTAGACGAATTCGCCGGTGTCGAGCTGGCGCAACAGATCCGGGTCGACCAGCCACATCTCACCGACCGACACCTGGCCCTCGTCGCCGTGGCGTTGACCCTTGATCAGATGACGGCTCGGCAGCATCCCGCGCACGGAACCGAGGTGTTTACACAGGTCTCCGGCGTTCTCGTTGTAGCCGAGCAGCAATCCACCCGCGCACGCCTTCAGCAGCCGGTTCAAGCCCCACACGTCCGCGGCGAGACCTTCTTGGGATTGGGCAGCGAACAGCAGCGCGACGTTCTGGGAGCGGCCCCGCTCGCACACGTCGATCACACCGATCGATCCCTTGGCCGTGGTCAGTGCCGAGATTTCGTCTATGATCGCGGTCACGCTGCGGCGCTGGTCTTTCGCAGTGCGCCCGGCACGTTGCATCACCATGCGCAGGATCGCGGCAACCTGAGCGCGGGCGGCGTCTTTGTCCAGGCCCGGCACGGTCACATACAGCACGTCGATGTCGTCGAGGCTCTTGCCGCCGTCGAACACGAACTGCCCGTCGTGGTCCTGCAGCAGGTCGAACAGGTTCGATGCCTTGATCAGCATGTCGTCGAGCTGGGGGACCTTCTCCGCCTGCAACGCCTCGACCATGCGCTGCACATCGGGGGCGTTGTTCCAGATATCGAGCAGCTTCTGTTCGGAGATCCGCTCCAGGAACTCCGCCGACGAGCGCGGCGGCCCGACCGGAGCGTCGACCACGAGAGAGACGATGCGGCGGCGCATTTCGTCGAAATGCTGGCCCTCGCTCGTGGTGGCCTCACCCGCGTTGAGCATGTCGCCGATCACGCCGCGCATGTCTCGGGCGGGCATGTCCCACACGTCGAGCCGGTCCACACCCGGCATCACCATCGCGATCCGTGCCGGGTCGATCCCCATCCGCACCGCGTAGTCACGGATCTCGATACCCAAATCGCGGTCGTCTTCGCCGCCCTTGCACGAAATCACCGCCAGCAGCGGACGCGGGTGACGGCGCCGCATCGCAGGTACGTCCTTCCACTGCACAAACGCCCGCCACTCGTAGTCGAGCATCCCGACGAAATAGCGTTTGATCAGCTCGGTCTTCCCGGAACCGGTCGTACCGACCGCAGCGCAGTGGCGTTTGGCCTGCTTGTGCGGGATCACCATCCACGACTGATGCCGCGTCGTGAGTTCCTGCCACAACCCGGCCGGTTTCGCGGTCGTGCGATCCGCGAGCGGGCCGAGCACGATGCCATCGCCGACGCTGTAGGGGGCACCGAGTTTCGCGGCTTGGGCGGCGCGGGCGAAGCGGCGGGCGACCATCGCGTCCTTGACCCGCTCAGTACGACCGAGGGACTTCAACCCGACGGTGTTGGTCTTGTGCACGAACTTCGCCCACACATACGTCGCGGTCACCGCCGCGAACGGCACCCCGAGCGCGAGCATCATCCGCAGCCCGGACCAATCACCATCGGCGAGTTGGGAGGCACCCGACCAGAACAAGGCGGCGGGAGTGGTCCACGAACCACCCGCCAGCGCCGAAGACGCTGGCAGCAGCAAGGATCCGATCGCGAAGTTGCGCAACCGGTGCGGCGCCAACGGCCAGCGCGCCGCCACGGCCACGATCATGACCAGCATCGCGAGTACCACCACCCCGCACACCGTCGCGGTGCCCGCGACATGAGTGAGGGTGCTCAGGTCGGGTAAGTCGACGCCGTCGAGCTGCTTGATCGGCGGCGTGACCGGATGCACCTCGATCGACGGCCGCGGATCCTGCACGATCGCCGGCGCAGCCGGTGGTGTGGCCGTGGTCGTCCCGAGTGGGTCGCAGTCGGTGGGGGTCAGGATCGGTTGGCAGTTCTGGTTGGTCATGATGCTTCCTTGGAGATGTGAAGTCCGTTGCGGGCGTGGCGTTTCGCGGCGCGGGCCTGGTTGCGAGCGGCCAAGAACTTGGTCCATTCGTCGTCGAAGTCGCCGGTGGCGAACAGCAGCGACAGGTCCGCCAGTTCGCGTGGGAGCCGGTCGTAGGCGGCGTTGACCACGTCCTGCACGCGTGCCGAGCGGCACAGGTACAGCAGCCCGACCACCGATTCCTCGACGCTGTCGCGCGCTGCCCGCAACGCGCCGGCCAGGGCGGCGTCCATCTGGGCGCGGTCTTTCTTCTCGGTCAGCTCGACTTCCAGCGCCCACCAGCCGTGTTTGCCGTCGACCTCGCCGAGGAACCGGCCATCGTGCACGTGCGGGCGGTCCCGCTTCGGGGCACGGCCGGTGCTGAACATCAGTTGCCCGGAACGGGTTTCGCTGGCTGCGATCTCGGCGCGGCGGCGCAGGATCCGTTCCGACACCCACAGCTGCGGGTCCGAGCCGACGAGCATGATCCGGGCTTGGGCGACCGCACGGTAGTGGTTGGCATACATCAGCGGCGGATGCCAGTCCTTGGGCCGCCAACTCAGGTAACGGGCCGCGGTATCCGGCTTCGGGTACACCCACGCCCGCCCCGGCTGCACCTCCACCAGCGGATGCACCAAACCGCGCTCGATCAAGATGGCGGCGAGGTCGTAGGCGCTGCTCAAGCTGGTGTTCAAAAACCACGCCAGCACATCGACCTGCATCCCGTGCATGTCGGTCAGCGCGGCCAGCGCGGCGTCCTGGCGGGCGGTGACCGTCTTGCGGTGCGGCACCGACAACACCCGGCCCAACGACCCGTACGGGACGCCGATCTCCTCGGCGACCTCCCGCTTGGTCAACCCCTGACCACGCAGCGCCGCCGCCTCACCCACGCACCGCTCCACCTGACGCAGCGAAATACCCAGCAGCTGCGCGATCTCGCGATAGGTCAAAGGCTTTGGCAGATCACGCAAACCGCCCACGATCTGAGTGCGGTGGCGCCGCTCCAACGACGCATACCGAGACTTCTTCGCGTTGGGGTTCATCGTGTTCGCTCCCTTCGGTTTCGGGCGCAGCGGCGGGCTTCGATCTCCGAACAGATCCGGTCGATCTCCTGCGGCGACACATTCCGCGCGTCGTACCGTTCGACCGGTTGTTCTGGACCGTGGGTTTTGCGGCTGGCGGCGATATCGGCGCGGGCCTTCAGAACCACCTCGCGCATGTCGTCCGCAGGTCGCGGGGTCACCCCGCACATCGGGCAGCGCCGTGTCGCGCCGCCCTCGCGCTTCAACTGCCGTTCGCGGCCGCGGTTGCCGTCCCACGTGCGAGCCAGCGACCAGCCGATATCGGCCTCCTTGATCACCGCCAACAAGCGGGCGCCGCGCCCGGCGCGATGCTCGGCCAACCGAGCATCCAGATCCGTGGTCCAACCGGTGTAGTGCTTGGCGTGCCGATACGGACGCTCGAAATGCAGCAAATACACCGTGCCGTCCGGAGATTCGCGGCTCATCGCGACCGCTCGATCCGCCGCGAACCCGTTCGAGTCCGCTGCTGGGCGATATCCCGCTCCAGCGCCGCCCGCCAGCTGCGCAGTGCCTCGCTGGTCTCGCGCTTGACCGCGTCCCGAACACCTTTGAGGTAATCGAGCTTGGCGCGCTCACCCGTCGTCTGAGCGAAGTCGTCGCGCTCCATCGACGCCCACGCGGCCTCCGACATGTCGAACAACACCCCATCAGCGGTCGACAACCGCTCGAACCGTGCCCGCGCATCGTCCAAATCACTCACGACCGCTCACCTCCCCAGCGGGGACGCAGCTGCCCGGCTTCTCCGGTGGCACACCGGAATTCACCGAACGGCAGATGTTCGGCGAGGGTGTGTAGTGCTGGTAATCGACCATCGCGGCCGTGCACCCGGCCATCCCGATCAGCAGAATCACCGCGAACGCCGCCAGCCGTACCGTCGGCGGCAATAGCCCGAGCGGGGAATACACCGCACCGACACCGGTGAACTCCGGACCAGCCATCGAATGCAGCGGGCTCTGAGCACCGCGACCGCGGTCGAAATAGGTGACCGTGTACCCCTGCGGCGTCGGTCCCGGCTGCCATGGCGCGCTCACCGCGACCGCCCCCGATCAACCAGCGGCCGATCGGCCTGCTCACGCTCCGGTTGCGGGTACTCGCGGACCTTCTCGGCCAGCTCATGCGCCGAATGAAGCCCGTACTTCAATGTGGCGGCCATGTCATGGGCAGCGCTACCGAGGTGCTGCGCCGTGTACTTGACGTTGACCCTGCCGTACTCCTCGCACGACCACGGCTTGCCGTCCGAACCCGGCTTGTTGAACAGGTCGGCGTGCGGCCCCAACGCCCTGTAGCGGGCCTGCAACGCAATCGTCCGCAGCCGCAACAACTCCTGCTCACGCACGATGGCGTCCAATTCGTCCAACAACTCAAGCGGATGGAACGACTCGTTCACACTCATCGCCGCACCCCCCACCGACGCGACGCTCCCCACAACGCGACCGCACCCAGCAGCATCACCGTGAAACCGACGACCGCCGGATGGGTCAAAACCAGGTAACCGACCGACACGGTCGCAACCGCGAAACCGAATGTGCGAGCACGCATCACGCAGCCCCCTTCGATTGGGCCCGCACACCGAGAAGCGCAGACAGCTTGGCGCGAGTCGCCGCTGAAATCGGTGGCGCTTCGGCTACGAGCTGGGCCACATACTCGGAGACTCGATCAGGCTCGTTCTTGATCGCATCCGAATCCCGGTGCTCGACAGGTGCGCTCATGCTGCACCGCCCGAGTCAGCGGGAAAAATCGGCTGAGCAAGCGCAAGTACCTCGTGGCTGCTGACGCGCCACATGTTGCCGTTCAGCTTGTATCCCTGCAGATGACCAGCAGCGATCCACATGCGAATCGTCTTCTGGTCGACATCCACGAGGGCTGCAGCTTTCTTCAAACTGATGAGACCGCGCCCGTTTCGTACCTCGGCGGGCAACGACTGGTGCATGTTGGCCACTGGAATTCACTCCTCTGGGTGGAAAAATCCGGAAAAACTGTTCACCCAGGGTGTTTTTTACGGAGGTCTCTTCTCGCCGCCGCAGATGTCTCAGCTTCCGCAGCTATGTCGCAGAAGGTCTCTTCTTTGTCTCTTCTTCGTGGTAGAGTCTTCTCAAGACATCAGAATCTCGGCGCAAGGCAGGCGACTATGAGCACCGTCCTGAAGGCCCTACTTCAGCAGCGCCACCTTCAAACAGTCTCGGCGTTCAACCGCGAATACGATCGGCTCGCCAGAAAAGTTGACCCCGACCTGATGGGTTGCGGCCCCAAGAAGGCGCAGTTCTATCGATGGCTCTCCGGGGATATATCCAGCCTGCCCTATCCCGATCACTGCCGGATTCTCCAGCTAATGTTTCCCGACTGGTCGATTACCGAACTGTTTCAGCAGCACTCAGGAACCGCCGAAGACCTGGCGCGTCCGCAGCAATCGCCTGCGCGGAGCTCAGCGAGTGATGATCACCATAACCTTGCCGATGTCGAGGCAGTTTTTCCGACCCGACTCGAATTCCTAAGAGCGATGCCGCCGCAAGAGCTACTGAAGACGGCTCAGACAATTGATATGGCAGGCTTGTCACTGAATACGTTATGTCAGCAGTACTCCGATAGCGACATCCTGAGGCTGCTTGAAAATGGAACAGTGATTAGATGCCTCTTCCTGGATCCAGACGGAGCATCAATTCGGGCACGCGAAGTCGAGGAAGGTCATCACCCGGGGCTGCTGACAAATCTGACTGACACGAATATTCGCACTCTCGAACGGGTTAGAAAAAGGACGACGGAAGATACGCCAGGATCACTACTGATTCGTGTATACGATCAGCCCGTGAGATTCAATATTACGGTCATTGACTCTTCAATCTGTGTGATGCAGCCTTACCTACCAATGACAAGAGGGGTCGAGTCCCCTACGTTCGTGGCACGAAAGTCCGAAAGATCGGGCATATTCAACACCTTTTCCCAGGTTTTCGAGGATATGTGGGCTGGAGCCGAGGTAAGGAATCCTGAATGACAAACCTCGATGAACTACTGATCATCGCGCGAGCAGCCGTCGACAAAGGCAGTCAACTGCTAAAAACTGTTGAACCGGGCAAGATTACCGCCAAAGATGACCGTGACTTCGTGACAGATCTCGACGTACGGATTCAAGAGACGGTGCGTGAATACCTATACAAGAAGACGCCGGAAATCGGATTTCTCGGAGAAGAACAGGTCGATCACGAAGAATCATCTGGTGAACGGCGGTACAGATGGATACTCGATCCGATTGATGGAACATCGAACTTCATCCACGGTATTCCACTATGCGCCGTTTCATTAGCCTTGGCCGACAACGATAATCCCGCAATAGGGGTCATCAGCGCCCCCTTTCTCAAGCTGGAATACCACGCATCCGTCGGTCGCGGGGCTTTCAGCAATGGCAGTCGCATAAAGACAAGCCACACAACGAATCTCGGAGATTCCATTGTTTCGATAGGCGACTATGCAGTCGGAATCGCCGCAGCCGAGAAGAACCGGCGGCGCTTCGCCGTGACAACGGCACTCGCAAACAAGGTCGAGAGAGTTCGTATGTTCGGATCGGCCGCGCTCGACCTCGCTTGGGTCGCCGAAGGACGCATTGATGCGTGTGTACTGTTGTCCAACAAGCCTTGGGACACCGCAGCCGGTGTACTCATTGCGCGTGAAAGTGGTGCTGTTGTAACCGATTCCGATGGCAACGAGCACAATTTAACGTCGGCGCACACCATCGCGGCGAGCTCGGCGATTGCATCATCCCTTCTTGATCTCATCGCAACCACCGCCTAGCACCTTACGGCCCCCGTCGACAGCGACCTGGTGACGACTCTGAGAGACTGGCAGGGATTTGCACATTGGAAGATGGTGCCTGAATCTCGTTCGAGACTAAGGGAGCAAGGATGAGTACGGCGGAACGATCAGCGAACCGGCGACCGACCGCCTCGGAACTCGCTTTGACCTCTGACCTCGACCGCATCGCGGCGAGTGCTAAAGAAGGTGTCACGTTCATCTGTGGGTTCCCCGCTTCAGGCAAGTCAACCGCGGCACGCTATCTCGCTCAACGAACCGATGCCATCATCCTCGACAAAGACACCTTCGCACCCGACCTCGAAGAGTCCGTCATGGCCGAGCTGAGTGGAAACCCACATGACCGTGACAGCGACGTCTACATGCGTGTGGTCAATCCACACATCTACACTGCGCTCGTAACCGAAGCGCTGTCAGTCGGTCAGCGCACTCCGGTCGTCGTCGACGCACCGTTCATTGGCCATGTCCGAGCCGCTGCTCGGCAGAAGCTGTCACTTGCCGAATATTTCAAGTCGATCGCCCCAGTATCGCCTCCTCCAGTGCGAACCGTCTGGATCTCAGCCGATCCCGATCTGATCCGGGAGCGAATGGCGCGCCGCGGCGCCCCCCGGGACGCCTGCAAGCTGGCCGATTGGTACACCTACAGAGCCGAAGTGTTGGATTCAGGTATCGAGGCTTCAGCAGAAGCCGTCGTCGACTACGTCGTCCGAAACGCCTGAACTGCCCCGGAGTTCACGGCACGAAGCGTTTCAGCAGGCCACGAGCGTGATCAGTGGAAGTCGTTGTGAGGGTAGTTGTGACACAGCGGTGACACTGTACGGTGGCCGGCGTGAACAAGCTGCAGGTGGAAGCCCGCGTGCACGAACTGGTTGACCACGTCGTCGCGGGCGGCAAGATCGAAGACGAATACGTCGAAGCGAAGGGCGTCTGGCCAGGACTGGACAAGGCCGCCCGACTCGCTGGTATGGCGAACAAGGCTGCAGGGCACCCGATAATCTGGATCGTCGGCCTGTCCGAGGACGAGCACAAGGTGGTTGCGCTCGACGACACCGACCCCGCCCAATGGTGGCCCGGGATGGAGAAGGCGTTTGCTTACGAGGTCACTCCCGAACTGACGCCGTTGAAGGTGTATACCGCGCACGGCTCGGTGATGTGCTTGCACTTTGAGACCGACGGCGCCCCGTACATGGTGAAGACGCCGAACTCAGGCTGGACCGAGGCGGCGGTCCCGTGGCGAGAGGGCACCCGCACACGGTCAGCGCGCCGCGGCGAACTGTTATCGCTACTGGTGCAGTCCGTGAACATCCCGGTCTTGGAGCTTGTGGGAGCAAAGGTCATGCTCGGGACTGTGGGAGCCGCACGGCCTGGAGAGACAGTCCCTCCCGCCCTTTACATCCACGGGCAGATGTTCATCGAGAGCGTAGCCGGAGCGCATTTGGTGTTTCCTCCGCATCGCCGAAGCGCCTCCGTGCGTCTTAGTAGCGGAGAGGTGTTCGATGCTGGTCTCAGCTACTATCCGGTGAATCAGCAGGTGGCGGACTGGAAGCGGTTGCAGGCTCGGATGCGAACGGATGGCGGGGTCTACGAGGTTGCCCCGCTGGGAGTTGATCCTTACGGCATCAGCTCTACAAGGGCCGGGCTCATTGTTCGTGGCCCGGATCTGGTGGCCTTCCGCGGCACGGTTCTGGGCGGGATCTCGGAGGAGAGCGCAGCCGTCATCGCGAAGGCCGACTGGGTTGAAATCGGTATCCGGATGCAGGTGGGGACCTCCGAGCGGGCGGCCTCGGTCAGTCGACGGCTTCACGCTCGGTCGCGCGACGGGGAGACCACGGCACCCGCGTGGCTGCTGAACGCTGCTGACGACTCGTTGCCTTCCGAGTAGCACGTGGAAGGTCGCCAGTTCGAAGTTGCCCGACCAAGCCGCGGTGACGTCCCTTCCCGTGCGCTGCCCTACTTCTTCGCAGACGCTAATCCGCTACGGAACTCGACTACATCGCCGTCGGCCATGATGTAGTCCTTGCCTTCCATACGGACCTTGCCCGCGGCCTTGGCGGCGGCCATCGAGCCTGCGGTGATGAGGTCGTCGTAGGCGACTACTTCTGCCTTGATGAAGCCGCGTTCGAAGTCGGTGTGGATTACACCGGCGGCTTTGGGGGCGGTGTCGCCCTGGTGGATTGTCCAGGCGCGGGCCTCTTTCGGACCCGCGGTGAGGTAGGTCTGCAGGCCAAGGGTGTGGAAGCCGGCGCGGGCCAGGGCGTGCAGGCCGGGTTCGGTCTGGCCGATGGATTCGAGGAGCTCGAGGGCGGATTCGTCGTCGAGTTCGAGGAGTTCGGCCTCGACCTTGGCGTCGAGGAAGACCGAATCCGCCGGTGCGACAGCGGCTTTCAGCTCGGTAACCTTCGCATCGTCGGTGAGCACCGACTCGTCGGCATTGAAGACGTAGAGGAACGGCTTGGTGGTGAGCAGCGAAAGTTCTTTCAGCAGTTCGCCGTCCAGTTGGGCGCGGGCGGAGAATAGGGTTTTACCGCTGTCGAGAACTTCCTGGGCGGCCTTGGCCGCGTCGAGCAGCGGCTTGCGGTCCTTTTTGACCTTGGCTTCCTTCTCCAGCCGCGGAATCGCCTTCTCCAGCGTCTGCATATCGGCGATGATCAGCTCGGTTTCGATCACCTCGATATCGGCGAGCGGGTCGACGCGCCCGTCGACGTGCACCACATCATCGTCGGCGAAGACCCGCACCACCTGACAGATGGCATCGGCCTCGCGGATATTGGCGAGGAACTTGTTGCCGAGTCCGGCGCCCTCGGATGCGCCCTTCACGATGCCCGCGATGTCGACGAACGACACCGTGGCGGGCAGGATGCGCTGGGAGCCGAAGATCTCGGCCAGCTTGTCCAGTCGCGGGTCGGGCAGCGGAACCACCCCGACGTTCGGCTCGATGGTCGCGAACGGATAGTTCGCGGCCAGCACGTCGTTCTTGGTCAGCGCATTGAACAGCGTCGACTTTCCGACGTTGGGCAGGCCGACGATTCCGAGGGTGAGACTCACGCGGCTACCTCGCTACGCTCGGCAGCCGCGTACGTCTCAGACGCTGTGTTGGATGGTTCGCTCGCACACTCGCTCACGAGGGCTACCTCGCTACCGGCTACCTCGCTACGCTCGGCAGCCGCATGCGTCTCAGACGCTGTGTTGGATGGTTCGCTCACACACTCGCTCACGAGGAACAGAGTCTACGCGGCAGGACGCAACCCTTCGGCAGCGGCCGAGCGAGCGGCCTTCGCAGGACTCGCTCTCATTCGTCACGCACGGATGCTGATGCGTCAGGGAATCAGGATGACCTTGCCGAGGTTCGAGCGGTTCTCGATGACGGCGTGGGCCTCGGCGGCGTCTTCCAGCGGGAATTCCGCGTGGACGACGGGGCGGAGTAGACCGGATGCGAAGTATTGCCAGAGTTCTTGGCGCCAGTGTTCGTACAGGTCCGGGGAGTTGCGGGCGATGCGGGCCATTTGGAAGCCGACAACTGATTTCGCGCCGACGAGCAGGTCGTAGGCCTGGATGGTGCCGCCGCCCGAGCTGTATGCGACAAGTCGGCCGCCGGGGGCCAGTGCCGCGATGGCCGGGGTGAGGAGCTCGCCGCCGACGGCGTCGAGGACGTAGTCGACGGGCTCACCCCAGGATTCCTGGTCGTAGGCGACGACTTCGTCAGCGCCGAGGCCGCGGAGGAAGTCGGCCTTGGCGAGGTCGGAGACCGCCGCTACCACGCGCGAAGCACCGCGTACCCGCGCCAATTGCAGGGCAAGGTGGCCGACACCGCTGGCGGCGGCCGTGATCAGGGCAGACTCGTCCGACTTGGGATTCGCGGCATCCAGCGCACCGAGTGCGACCAAACCGCTGCGGACCAGTGCGACCGCATCGACGGCTGAAGCGCCGTCGGGAATCGGCGAGGCCATCGCGGCGGAGAGCAGCGCGTAGTCGGCATAACCGTGGCCGAAGACCAGACCGGTGACACGGTAGCCGGGCATACAGCTGGTCACGCCCTCACCGACCGCGACCACCTCGCCCGCAACCTCGCCACCCAGCGCGATCGGCTCCCGCGGCTCACGCACCTTGCGAACCACCGGCAGTGTCACACCAACCGCATCGACCCGGACCAGCAGTTCCCCGGGGCCCGGCGTCGGCACCTCGGCCGACACCACCTCGAGTACCTCCGGGCCACCGTTGCGCTGGTATTGCACCCGCCGCATCACACCTCCAAAAAACCTTAGGAGGGGTAAAGGTAGCCCGACGCTGCGACAACCCCCACCTATTTACCGCGCCGAGTGCGATATCTCACCGCAGCCGCCGTCTGGGTGAGAGCCGCCGACATCAATGTCGCCGCCGACTCGCCTTGCGATAGCCGATCGGCGGCGTAGCGTTCCGGGTATGCAGCCGACCACCGAAGTGGTGACGGCACGTCCGGCACCTGCGCTCGCGGCGTTCATCGATGGGTACCTCGGGTATCGACTGAGCGGGTTCGCACCCGGTCTGCATCGGGGGCTGCCGTCGCGCCATATGACGTTCATCGTGTCGATCGGGCCGAGTATCGACGTTGTGGCGCAGACGGATTCGCGGCAGTCGCCGCAGGATTACCGGTGTGTGCTGAGTGGGTTGCAGGCCAGTTCGGCGGTTATCTCGCACAACGGTTATCAGGAGGGGATCGGGATCGAGTTGACCCCGCTCGGGAGCCGTGCCCTGTTCGGGATGCCCGCGAGTGCGCTGTGGAACACCTCGGTGGAATGCGCCGAGGTGGCGGGGCCGGTCGGGCGGCAGCTGTGGGAGGAATTGCAGGAGCTGTCGTCGTGGCCGCAGCGGTTCGCCGCCTGCGATCGGGTATTGACGAGGCTGGCCTGTCACGATCGCCTGGTGGCGCCCGAATTGACTTGGGCCTGGCGCACTTTGGTCGAATCCGACGGTGCGGCGCAGATCGGCCCGCTCGCCGAGGAGATCGGTTGGAGCCGTCAACATCTGGCCCGGCGCTTCGGCGCCGAATTCGGACTCGGCCCCAAGCTCGCCGCTCGGATCGCCCGCTTCGAACGCGCCAGGCGGACGATCGGACACACGCCGTCCTATGTGACGATCGCGCAGGTGGCCGCGACCTGCGGATATTACGACCAGGCTCACTTCAACCGCGACTTCGCGGAACTCGCCGGTTGCAGCCCCACCGCATGGCTCGCGGAGCAGATTCCATCTGTCCAAGACCCGGAGGGGTCCGGCGGGTGAGGCTGGATCCATGACAACACCAACGGATTCACCACAGACCACAGCAACTCGCACCGCCGTATGGCCGTGCCTCAATTTCACCGACGCTCGCGCGGCAGTGGCCTTCCTGACCAGCGCATTCGGCTTCGAGGAGGTTGCGCTCTACGCGCGGGAGGACGATCCGTCGTTCATCGAGCACGGTCAGCTGCGCTGGCCGCTCGGTGGCGCAATCATGTTCAGTTCGATCGGCAAGGGCGACAACCCGTTCTGTGCGCGCGGGCCGGGCACCGATTCGATCTACCTCGTCTGCGAGGAACCCGACGCCCTGCACGACCGCGCGGTCGCGGCGGGCGCGGAGGTCGTGCGCGGCCTGCGCGATGAGGACTACGGTTCGCGCGGCTTCACCGTCCGGGATCCGGAGGGCAACCTCTGGAGCTTCGGTACCTATTGGGGCGAGTGACAACGACGGCCGCCAACAGCGCGGCCGTCAACGCCCGCCCAGACCCGATGCCGCGATACCGCGCACGAACGCCCGCTGCGCGATCGCGTAGACGACCACCAGCGGCAGCAGGATGACCACCGCCGCGGCCATGAGAATCGGCCATTGCGTGTGGTACTGGCCTTGTAGCCGCACCAAACCCAATGTGGCGGTGGCGATGTCGTCGCGCTGGATCATGATGAGCGGCCACAGGAAGTCGTTCCAGACCGTGATCCAGGTCAGCACCCCCAGCACCATGAGCCCGGGACGAGTGTGCGGCAACAAGACTCGCCAGAACACCTGCCAGGTCGTGCACCCGTCGACGATCGCCGCCTCCTCCAGTTCGGCGGGCAAGGTTCGGAAGAACTGGCGCATCAGATAGGTGCCGAATGCGCTGCCGAACAGGCCGGGAACGATCATCGCCCACGGCGTGTCCACCCAGCCGAAGGCGCGCATGATCAGGAATTGCGGAATCACGGTAACCGTCAACGGCACCATCAGCGTGCCGAGGTAGGCGAGGAAGAGTACATCGCGTCCGCGAAATCGCAAGCGCGCGAAGGCATATCCGGCCAGCGAGCAGAAGAAGACCTGCCCCGCCGTGACACACAACGCATAGAACGCGGTATTGAGCAGCATCCGCCCCAGCGGCAGCAGGTCGAAGACCTTCCCGTAGTTGGACCACTGCGGACGCGCGGGAACCAGTGTCGGCTCGGTGATCTCGCCATCGCGCTTCAACGAACCCGACAATGCCCACAAAATCGGAAACAGCGCACACCAAGCGACCCCAACCAGCGCCACGTAGATCAGGACGCCACGTACCGTCCGGCGCGCAATGGCCCGCTCCACCCGGCCGGTACTGCACGCCCGCACACCGATCCGCATCGGAAGCGACCGAACCGCCTCGTACGCATTCACAACTCCACCTCCGCCCGGCGCGCGAATCGCAGCTGCAATAGCGTCAGCACCAGCAGGATCGCGAAGATCACCCAGGCCAGCGCCGCCGCATAGCCGACCTCGTAGAACCCGAAGGCGTTCTGGAACAACATGATTCCGAGCAGATACGTCCCGGTCTCCGGCCCACCGTTGCCGCCGGTCAAGGCATAGGCCTGATCGAAGGCCTGCACCGAGTTGATGATGGTGATGACGAAGACGAACGACAGTGGCCCGCGAATCAATGGCAGTGTCACCGACCAGAATCGCCGCAGCGCTCCCGCGCCATCGATGCGCGCCGCCTCGTACAGCGTCTCGGGCACGCCCTGCATCGCTGCCAGCAGGATGACAGTCGCGAAAGGCACACTCTTCCATACGGTCACGATGCTCAGCGAGGCCAGCGCCCAGTCCGGGTCGGTCAGCCACGGCACCGGATCGATGCCGACCCAGCCGAGCATGATGTTGAGCAGCCCGTCATCGGTGGTGAAGATGAAGCGCCACACCACCGCCATGGCCACAGTCGAGGCGACCAGCGGCAAGAATGCGATGGTCCGAAAGATACCGATTCCGGCCAGCTTTCGATTGAGCACGGCCGCAACCGCGAGCCCGATCACCACCGTCGGCACCAGCGTCAACAGGGTGAACACCGCGGTATTGCGTAATGCGATGAGGAATAACGGATCCGACACGAACAGCCGCCGATAGTTCGATATCCCCACGAACCGTGGCGCACTGAACAAGTCCCACGAGTGCAGACTCAGATACAACGAAACTCCGAGCGGAAGCAGCAAGAACACCAGCACCGCCGCCAGATTCGGTGCCACGAAAACCCAGCCCGCCCGCTCACGCCGCCGCTCGAGACGCCCTCGCTCGCGGGGCGCACGCATCCGGCTACCGATCAATTTCATGAGGATTCCAGCAGGGTATTGATATCGGCTGTCAGGGACGCGCTCACCGATTCCGCGGTTGCGGCACCGCGTAGCACTCGGTTGCCACCGCGCTCGAGCAGCGCGGAAACCTTGCCCCACACCGGAGTAACCGGCAGCGGCCGCGAATTCTGCGGCCCCTCCGTGAACACCTGGATGTTGCGTATCTCGCGATGCGCGTCCGCGAATCCAGCAGAGCCCATCGCGGATTTCAGCACCGGCACGAAGAGTCCGGAGGCGGCGATAATGTCCTGTCCCACCGGCCCGGTCGCGAATTTCACGAATTCCCAAGCTTGTTCGATGCGCGGACTGTCGGCGGCAATCGACAACCCCGTGCTCCCCACATCCGTAATCGCCCCCGGGCCGCCGTACGGGCCGACCGGCAATACCGTGACATCGATGGGCAGACCATCGTGTCCGGCGAACTCGGAATACAGCCAATGCCCACCCATCGCCATCGCCGCACGTCCACGACGGAACAGGTCCGGCGCTGAAACCGACTGCTGGTCGGCGACTTTCGGAGCAACCCGGTGGCGAACCGCGAGATCGGCATAGAACTGGAATCCCTCGGCGAACCGTGGATCACCGAGATTGGTCCTGGTCGGATCCACCGACGGCGAGAACCACTCCGCCCCATTGTTCATACCGAAACACGCGGCCGAGAAATACGGCACCCAGGCGTCGGCAAAGCCCCACTGCCGGTTCCGCTCGGATGCCTCGTGCCGCGTGAGTGCCCGTGCCGCATCGAGGAATTCGGCGAAGGACCAGGCATCCCGCCACCGGGTCGGCGCGGTCACTCCGGCCTCGGCGAACAACTCCCGGTTGTAGTAGAGAAACACCCCCGACCACTGTTCCGGCAGCGCGTACTGCCCACCGCCATAGGTGAAGGTGTCGTAGAGCGCCGGATAACTGTCGGCACGCAGTGCGGCAGCGTATTCGGGCTCCCGGTCGAGTAGCGTGCGCAGATCAAGCAGCACCCCACGTTCGGCGAGTCCGGCATAAAGCAACTCCCACGCCATCATGACGTCGGGACATTTGCCGCCCGCACAGTAGGTCAGCATCTGCTGCAGCGGATCCGGCCCGGACATGATGGTGCGGATCCGGATCTCCGGATGCCGGCGCTGGAACTCGTCGATGATCTTCAGCCGGACCCGCGCCTCCTCCGGCCTGGCCTGAAAGAAGAAGGTCAGCGCGTCGTCATCGGATCCGCAGCCGGTGGTGGCGAGCAGCGGCGCGGCCAGCACCGAGCCGAGCAGCGTGCGCCTGCGCAACGAGGCCCTCCTCCAGGCGGGTGTGGAGCTTGGCGGAATCGCATGGCAGCATACGTTCGGCAACACCGACGTGATGGCCGACACACGAACAAAACTTAACGTTGTCCTAAGCCGATCGGAAACGAGCCCGATCGACATCATCAATCGGATACGTTGTCAGATGTTTGAGCAGGATCCTGCGCGTTTTTCAGGAGAGTAAGCGGATGGCGACAATCGAATATTTGCGGACGGATCCCGATCTGCCGCCCGTCGGGGTGGTCGATCACTCCCCGATCACGCCACGGAAGAAGGCGATCTTCGGGGCGATCGCGGTCGTCGGAGCGATAGCCTGGGCCGTCCTCGCCATCTCCCGCGGTGAGAACGTGAACGCGGTGTGGATCGTGGTCGCGGCGATCTGCACCTACGTGACCGCCTACCAGTTCTACGCCAGGCTGATCGAATACCGGATCACCAAGCCGCGCGACGATGTGGCCACGCCCGCTGAGGAATTGGAGAACGGCAAGGACTACATGCCGATGGACCGGCGGGTGCTCTTCGGGCACCACTTCGCCGCCATCGCGGGCGCCGGTCCACTGGTCGGACCGGTGCTGGCCGCGCAGATGGGTTATCTGCCGGGCACCATCTGGATCATCGTCGGCGTCGTCCTCGCCGGCGCGGTGCAGGACTACCTGGTGCTGTGGGCCTCGTCGAAGCGCCGTGGGCGCAGCCTCGGGCAGATGGCCCGCGACGAACTCGGACCGATCGGCGGTGTCGCCGCGATCATTGCCGTGCTGGTGATCATGATGATCCTGCTCGCGGTGCTCGGCATCGTGGTCGTGCAGGCGCTGGCGGCGGTCAAGGGTCCGGACGGCGCATTGCACGGCGGCAGCCCGTGGGGTGTGTTCTCCATCGGCATGACCATCCCGATCGCCCTGTTCATGGGCCTGTACCTGCGCTTCGTGCGACCGGGCCGGGTCGGCGAGGTATCGGTCATCGGTTTCGCACTGCTGCTGTTCGTGATCATCTCCGGCCGTTGGGTTTCCGAATCCGGTTGGGGTCGTGACCTGTTCACGCTGTCCGGCACCACCATCGCCTGGCTGCTGATCGTCTACGGTTTCATCGCCTCGGTACTGCCGGTGTGGTTGCTGCTCGCACCGCGCGATTACCTGTCGACGTTCATGAAGATCGGCACCATCGGCCTGCTCGCGCTCGGCATCGTGTTCACCATGCCGGTGCTGCAGGCGCCAGCGGTGTCGCAGTTCGCGCACAACAGCAACGGTCCGTCCTTCGCGGGCAGCCTGTTCCCGTTCCTTTTCATCACCATCGCATGTGGTGCGCTGTCCGGATTCCATGCCTTGGTTTCCTCCGGCACCACACCCAAACTGCTGGAGAAGCAGTCGCATGCGCGGATGATCGGCTACGGCGGCATGCTGATGGAGTCGTTCGTCGCGGTCATGGCGATGATCACCGCGAGCATCATCGACCAGCACCTGTACTTCGCCATGAACGCGGGCGCGGGTCTCACCGGCGGTACCGCCGAGAAGGCCGCCGCCTATACCAATTCCCTTGGTCTGAGCGGTGATCCGATCACCGCGGGTGAGTTGACCCAGACCGCCAAGGATGTCGGCGAGACCAGTGTCATCTCGCGCACCGGTGGCGCGCCGACGCTGGCGATCGGTATGTCCCAGGTGATGTCCGGATTCCTCGGCGGCTCCGGGCTGAAGGCGTTCTGGTACCACTTCGCGATCATGTTCGAGGCGCTGTTCATCCTCACCACCATCGACGCCGGTACCCGCGTCGCGCGCTTCATGCTCTCGGATTCGCTCGGTAATCTCGGCGGTCCGGCGAAGAAGTTCAAGGATCCGTCGTGGCGGCCCGGTGCGTGGCTGTGCTCGGCCATTGTGGTCGCGGCCTGGGGTTCGGTTCTGCTGATGGGTGTCACCGATCCGCTCGGCGGCATCTACACGCTCTACCCGCTGTTCGGAATCTCCAACCAGCTGCTGGCCGCGATCGCGCTCACCGTCGTACTGACCATTCTGATCAAGAAGGGTCTGGTGAAGTGGGCGTGGATTCCCGCGCTGCCGCTGATCTGGGATTTGATCGTGACGATGACGGCGTCCTGGCAGAAGATCTTCTCCGCCGATCCGAAGATCGGCTACTGGAAGCAGCACGATAACTACAGTGCCGCCCGCGACGCCGGAAAGTTGTTGGCACCGGCCAAGACTGCCGACGATATGGACAAGGTCGTGCGCAACACGTTCATCCAGGGCACGCTGTCGATCATCTTCGCGGTGCTGGTGCTGGTCGTCGCGGTGGTCGGTGTGGTGGTCTGCTTGCGTGCCTGGCGGGCGGGCGGCGGACCGAGCAGTGAGACGCCGGACGAACCGTCGAAGATCTTCGCACCGCGCGGCTTCATCGCCACCGCGGAAGAGAAAGCGGTGCAGCAGGAATGGGATGCCCTGATCGAATCGGGGCAGGTCCGGGCACCTGGCGCCGCCCATACCAAGGGCGCTACGGCGCAAACACCAGCACATTGACCGCAGCAGCGCAGCCGAATGACGGCCGGTCACCTCGACCGGCCGTCATTCGGCGGCTGCGGGTGGTCGGAAGTGCCGGTGCGGCAAAGGTTCGCGCATTCGGTTCATGGTTCAATGCGGTGCTCGGCGGCCAGGATTACCAGCGCTATGTGGACCATCTGCAGCGCAATCACCCCGGTTGCGAGGTTCCGTCGGAGCGCGAGTATTGGCGGCGGCGGCACGCGGATGCGGATAACAATCCGCAGAATCGTTGTTGCTGAACGATCCGACTATTCGATGGTCAACTGAGCTTCGCCCCGCTCGTGATCCAATAGCCAGCGCTTGACCGGCAGCCCCCAACGGAACCCGCCGAGCGCGCCCCCGATGCGCAGAACCCGGTGGCACGGCACGAAAAGCGCCGCGGCATTGCGGGCGCAGGCATTGGCGGCGGCGCGGGTGGCGTCGGGACGACCGGAGATGGCAGCGTATTCGGTATAGGTGACCGGATCGCCCGCCGGGATCTTGCGCAGCACTTCCCATGCGTGCATGAGGAATTCGCCGGATTGCTGACGCACCTCGATCTCGTCGATCGCGGTCAACTCGCCGCGATGGTAGGCGGTGACCGCGCGGGTCACCTCGCCGAGGTCGGCACGCCCGCGTAGCTCGCTGGGTCGCAGACTCGGGTGGATCAACTGCCGCAGGTTCTCGGCGTCGTCGGTCCAGCCGGAGGCGAGCACGGCACCGTCGGCATCGACAAGTGCGGTGAACGGGCCGATCGGAGTAGCGGAGGTCGCGAAATCGGTTGTCACGATCGGGTTTTCGCTTTCGGTCCGGCGACGACCCGCGTCGCGGTTGCTTTCGGCGGTGTGGCCTTGCGACCGGCGAGCGCGGCCTTCCATAGGTGCATGGACAGATACGAACGCCACGGGGTCCAGCGCGCGGTATCGGTGAGATCGACCCCGAGCAGGGTGGCGCCTTGGCGGACAACGAGATCGGTGTCGAGCAGCACATCCGGATCGGCGAGCAGTCGCATGGTCACATAGTCGGCGGTCCACGGTCCGACCCCTTCCAGTGCCAACAGGTCGCGGCGCAGGTCGGTGGCGGTGCGGCCCTGGTGCAGCACCAGATCGCCGGAGGCGAGGGCCGACGCCGCGCCGATAATCGAGCGGATCCGCCGCGCCGGGCCGGTCAATACCTCGGCCCCGCGTTCGGCGATCGCGGCCGGCGTCGGGAACAGCCGCGCGACCGGTCCGTCGATCGGCTCGCCGAGCGCCTCGACCAGTCGAGCGGTGTGGGTCGCGGCGGCGGATACCGAAATCTGCTGACCGATCATGGTGCGCAGCAATAACTCTGGACCATCGAGTGCGCCGGGCACTCGGATACCGGGAGTGAACGGCGGGCGGGCTCGGCCACGGCGGGCAGCGGCCGCACCGACATTGAAGGGATGGTCGGCCGGTGCCGCACCGACGTCCGGAAGGTCTCGTCCCGACGTCTCGATGACCTCGGTATCGGCGGGCACCACGCCGAGCGCCGCATCGATGCCGACCGGGTCCGCGTCCAGGTCCAGCAGATGCCGCAGCCGTGCGACGGTCGGTGCGAGGTCGCGCATATCGTGCAGGGAAAGTTCGGCGCGCACGTGATCGCGTTGGAAGCTCAGCCGCGTGGTCGCATGTCCGTGCGGGGTGCGCAGGCTCCGGGTGTAGGCGCGGTCCTCCCATAGCTCCATGCCCGGCACGACGTGCGAGGAGAGGAACCATTCGAGCCAACCGCGGTCCAGCGGCTCGCGGAAAGGCAGCCGCAGCGTCAGCGATCCATTGGTGGCGGGCACCACGTGGCTGCCGGGGCGGGTCACTCGCTGCGCCTCGGTGCGCATCGTGGTCGGACTGACCGCGAATACCTCGCGGACGGTGTCGTTGAACTGGCGAATGCTGGCGAATCCAGCCGCGAAGGCGATATCGGACATCGGCATATTGGTGGTCTGGATCAGCAGCCGCGCGGTGTGCGCGCGATGGGCCCTGGCCAGCGCCAGCGGACCGGCGCCCAGTTCGGTGGTGAGCACCCGGGTCACCTGGCGCTGCGAATAGCCCAGCGTGGCGGCCAGTGCGGGCACGCCGCCGCGCTCGATCACGCCGTCGCCGATGAGTCGCATTGCCCGTGCGGCCAGATCGGCGCGGGTATTCCATAGCGGCGAGCCAGGGGCGGCATCGGGCAGGCAGCGGCGGCAGGCCCGGTATCCGGCCTGCTGTGCGGCGGCGGCCGTCGGCAGGAATGTCACATTCGTTGGCTTCGGCGTAATCGCTGGGCAAGAAGGGCGGCAATAGATTCCGGTCGTTCGCACCGCGGTGAAGAACTGGCCGTCGAATCGGGAGTCCCGGGTCGATACCGCCCGATAGCAGCGTTCGAAATCCAAAGCCGTGATCGTCACCCAATCCACAATGGCAGCAACCCACACCTGGCGCTAGCGGAAATCCGCCACAAACCCCGGTGGCACCCGTGGACGAGACCGACCGGAACAAATGGCGGTGGCCCCGAATTGTCGAGCAGCACAACGGAATGTAGCTGTGAGCGTTACACTGCGTTCGCGAGATTTGGGCCGGAATATCGGGATATGGGCCGAATTACGAGGGCGGGCGCATGGTCGGCGTCGGAGACCGCATCGCGGGCCGGTACACGCTGCGGGAGCTGTTCAAGCTCGGCGGCGAGGGTATGGCCTGGCGGGCGACGGATGCGGACCTCGGCCGCGACGTAGTGCTCAAATGTCCGCGCCCGGACGATCCGGACAGCGCCCGGCGGCTGCGCACCGCCGCGCGCAATGCGGCAGGCCTGCGACATCAGCACATCATCGGCGTGTACAACATCTTCGAACACGACAATGTGTGCTGGCTGGTAACGGAATACGTGCCTGGCTACTCGCTCGCCGAGGTAGCGCGCGAACAACGCAAACTCGGCCCGGCCCGAGCCGCCGTAGTCGGCGAGCAGATCGCGAGCGCGCTGGCACACTGCCACGATCGTGGCATCTTGCACTGCGATATCTCCCCGGAGAACATCATCCTCGCCGACGACGGCGACGCCTGGCTGACCGACTTCGGCAGCTCACTCGACATACGCAACGCCGGCACCGGTGACACACCGGATATCGCGCGTGGCAAATGGCGATATCTGGCGCCAGAGGTCGCGGCGGGCGGCCCGGCCGGTCCCAAATCGGATGTCTACGCACTCGCGGCCGCACTGCTCGCGGTGACCGAACGGCAGCGCCGTCCGGGGCCGTTCGAGGCCCTGCTCACCCAGTTGACGCTGCCCAACCCGATCCACCGGCCCGCGGCCGCCACGGCCGCGACCCGCTTCGCGCGCCTCGACCAGACGCCGCGCGGCTGGGATCGCGCCATCGTGCGCCGGGCTGCGGTGGGCGCCGCAGAGGCGGTCGCGGTGGCGCTGATTGTGGCGGCCAGTGTGGTGATGCCCGGTGTCGCGGCGCTGGACCCCATCCTCGATCCGCGGTCGGCCGACCCGTGCGCGCTGCTCGACCCGACCGCACTGGCCGAATTCGGCCGGATCGACCTGTCCACCGATGGCGGCAACTTCGATACCTGCGACCTGCGCGTGCGCCAGTGGGGCGAGGATTTCCACCCGGATATCGGCCAGGTCCGGCTGACACTGTCCGTCGAGGCGCCCGAACAGACCTCGCAGGTCTCCGTCACTCGCGCCGGCAATGTCACCATCGTCTCGGAACCCGCTGGCAGCACCAGATGCGTTCGGACACTGATACTTTCGCCCGGTGCGAATATCGCGATCATCGGCGAGCGCAAGGTTGCGACCGGACCGGATCCGTGTGCGCTGGCCGATATCACGGCCACCCACGCGCGAGATGTGTTGCTGCACGGCCCGATTCCGCGTCGACCGGGCGCATTTCCGACCGGCTCGCTGGCATGGCGCGACGCCTGCGCCCTGGTCGATGTGCCGACCCTGGGCCGGGTGGCGGGCGTCGACGCGGTGCGTCCGGCCCCCGGATTCGGTCGCTGGTCCTGCCGTTGGGACAGCACCATCGACGGCCACGTCACGGTGCGCTACGACCGGGACTCGCCGAAGACCGCCGAGTCCGGACAGCCGCTGACCCTCGCCGGTCTGCCGAGTTTCCGCCGGTCCGGCACCAAGAACACCGACGACTGCATCGTGCAGATCCAGTACCGCAGCTTCCGTGGCACATCCAGCAGTGACCGAGCCGAGGTCGTCGTGGTCAAGTTCTACGGATCGCAGCCCGCCGAGCAGCGCTGCGCGACCGTCACCGATCTGGCGACGACCGTGGCGGCCAGCCTGACCAGATGATGGGCCGGACCGGTCCGGCGCATTCGGTGCGACGCTTCGGATCCGGACCAGAACAGCCATGAGGAGGCCGTTGTGCCGCAGGGAAAGCCGAGACGCAAAGGCGTGTATCCGATGTCCCCGTCGGGTCATGGATTGGCGAGAGGAGCCGTCGGTACCGCGCCGGGCACGATCTCGGTGCTGTCGACGGCCGGCGGGGTCCACGGCACGCCGCGCGACGGGAACGTCATCGAGTTCGGCCGCAATGTCGGGGAGGTGGATGTCGGAGTCGGCGGGGACGATCTGCGGATCAGTCGCGTGCACGGAACGCTGACCTACCGGCGGAACAGCTGGCAGCTCGACAACACCGGCGGCGTACCCATTCGATTGCCGCAAGCCCGCCTGGTGTTCGAAGGCGAGGAACCGTTCCCGCTCGGCACCGGCTACACCCCGATGTTCATTCGCGGGTCACACAATCGGGAACACCTGCTCGAGGTCTACGTGACCGGCGTCGACGGCGATCTGCCCGTGCCGCGGCACGAGCATGTCACCGCGAAGCCCGAACCGTGGCCGCTGGATGCGGATGAGAAGTTGGCGCTCGTCGCGCTCGGCCAGCCCTACCTCTACCAGGAGCGCTGGCCGCAGCCGTGGACCTGGAAGGAGACCGCCGCACTACTGCACGCGCTGCGACCGGATGCCGGCTGGACCGATCGGCGGGTAGCGGATGTGATCGGGCGCGTTCGGGCGCGCCTGTCGGATGAGAAGTACGCCGGCGCCTGCGGCCACGCGCCGGTCCCCGGGCTGACCAGGGATCAGCTCACCGAACCCATCGGCAATATGCTCAACCACAATCTGCTGCAGGAACTCATCCAGTCGACGACCATCGTCCCGCGCGACCTCCAGTTGCTCGACGGGCCCTGAGGTCAGATCGCGTCCCGTCGGTCCCGGACCGGTCCGGGAGTGCTCGGGCGAGCATATTCGAACCAACGTGGGATCGACCGAACCGGGCGATCTTCCGGCGGGCGTCCGGGCAGTCGAGGGGTCTCGCACGGGCGCCGCCGGGATTCACACGGCCGGAGCACGATTGCGGCGGGGTCGACGTCGGGCCTCTTCGCGGGAGGTACTGCCGAGTTCGGACGCAACCGAACGACGGCCGTGAGCTCGACCGCTGCCGATCCGACCAGCGCTGTTCTCGCGCTTGCCACGCAATGATCGGCACGTGCGGTCAGGCCACGGTGGTGCGGAGTTGGGAGCCCGCTCGACCGCGGATGACGTGCAGGCGGCTCGGAATACGCTGGCGCATTTCGTCGACGTGGCTGACCACACCGACCACGCGCCCGCCCGCGCGCAGTTCGTCGAGAACGCCCATGACCGCGTCGAGGGTGTCGGCATCGAGTCCGCCGAAACCCTCGTCGATGAAGATGGTGTCGAGCACCACGCCGCCGGATTCGGCCGCCACGGTGTCGGCGAGGCCGAGGGCCAATGACAGTGCGGCCATGAAGGATTCGCCACCGGACAGGGTTTTGGCGGGGCGGACGGCACCGGTGTAGTCGTCGCGGATATCGAGGCCGAGCCCGCCGCGACGGCCGCGCGGGCCCGCCTTGTCGGAGTGCACGAATTCATAGCGACCGCCCGACATTCGGCGCAGCCGAACCGAACCCGCCAATGCCACCTCCTCCAGCCGGGCGGCAAGTACGTAGGAGCGCAACGACATTCGACGGTTGTTCTCGCCCCGGCCCGCGACGACCTCCGCGAGTGCGGCCAGTTCCTCGTGGGCGCGCTGTACCGGGGCGATCCGATCGACCGCGGCCCACAGCTGACCACCCAAATCCTCCAGCAGGTTCACCCGCCGAGTGGCCTCCGCGTGCGCGGCGACGGCCGCGTTCAGCTGGGTCTGCGCGGCGGCAACGGCGGACGCCGACTCCGCGAGATCGCCGGGTTCGGTCGAGGCGGCGGCTTGGATCTCCGGCTCCGCGAGGACGGTCTCGGCATGCGCGCGAGACCGATCCGCGGCGACCAATTCCGCTTCGATCTCGTTCTGCCGCTCGGTGGTTCGTGAGGCCGCGGTGACTACTCGCGCGTATGCCGTCAACAGGGCCACGTCGTCGCGCGGTTGCGTGCCATCTTCGGCTGACCTCGAACCGACTGCGCTCCTGGTGGTCTCCGCGTTATCGACGCGCCTCTCGGTCGAATCGGAGACCGCGCCAGTGCCATCGCCATCGGCATCGCCATCGCCATCGCCATCGCCATCGCCATCGATGAGCGCATCACCGCTGGCCGCGCCGCGTGGATCGGCGAGCGGCGAAGCCTTTGGACCAGCCGCCCGACCGGGCGTTGGCCCCGGACCGGTTGCGACGGAATCCGCTTCCTGCTCGATGACGAAACCTGCTGCCAGCGCGAGGCTTTCGACCCGATCGGCGATCACGGCGACCTGCTCGATTGCGGCCGACTCGTCATTGCGTGCGTCGCGGAGGGCGGTGGCGTCGCCGATCAGCGTGTCGAGTCGGGTGCGGCGGCGGTCGATGGTTTCGTCGGCGCCCGCGGCGGTGCGCAGGCGGTCGGTGAGTTCGGTGAGGCGCGCGGTGGCGGCGGCGATGCGGGTGGTGACGGTGCTGCGGCGGGTGTCGGATTCGCGGAGTTCGTCGTGCAGGCGCGATTCGTCGGTGCGCAGGCAGGACAGTTCGGCGGTGAGGCTGTCGGACAGGGCGGCGAGTTCGGCGGCGTCTTCGTAGCGGTCGGTCGCGGCGCGCAGGGCGGCGGCTAGTTCGACGCGGTCGGCATCGCCGCCGCGGGCGATCAGCGCGTCGATTTCGCGTTCCAGATCGGTGATTCGGGCCAGCACCCGGTCGCGGGCGTCCTCGGCCGCGCGCTCGGCGGTGGCCGCAGCATCCTCGGCGTCCTTCGATACCGCGCCGGCTGCGGCGCGAGCCGGTGCTGGGTGGTCGGCCGAGCCGCATACCGTGCACGGCTCGCCGTCGAGCAATTGCCCGGCGAGTTCGGCAGCCATCCCGGCCAGCCTGCGCTCGCGCAGGTCGAGTACGCGTTCCTTGGCATCGAGGTGCGCCGCGCGGGCCGACTCCAATTCGATCCGGGCGTGATCGAGACTTGTTCTGCGACCGGCGAGTTCGACCGCTGCCATCGCCGCGGCCTGCAGACGTTCGCATTCGGCGGTCAAGGCGGGCAGTTCGGCCGCGGCCTCAGTGGTTTCGCGCAGCCGGGCCTCGATGTTGGCGATCGACTCGGGCAGTTGCCGACGCATTCGGGTCAGCTTGTCCACGCGGCGAGTGAGTGCGGTGTCCTCATCGCGCAGGGTGGCGAGTTCGGAAGTAAGCCGGGTCGCGGTGGTCGCATCGGCGCTGACCTCGTCGAGCGCGCCGATCTGGGCGCTCCACCGTCGGATGGCCGCATCGACATCCGCGTCGGCGACGACGGCCGGTTTTCCGTCCGGCCCGCGTTCGACCGTGATCAGCTCATTACCCGCGACATCCACGCCAGCGGGTTCGGCGAGCAGTGCGGCCAATCGTGCAGCGATGCGGTGGGTTTCGTCCGATTTGCGCTTGGCGTGCATTACCGCGGCGCGGGCCTCATCGATGGCGTCGGCGACCGGCGCGGCACGGCGGGCCGATTCGAGTTCGGCCTGCAGATCGGCGCGGCGGTCGGCGGCGGCCGCGTATTCGTCGAGCCGCTCGCGGGCCGTGGTCATGCGGCGGCGCAGTTCGTGCAGGCGGCGTTGCTCCTCGGCACGGGACCTGACGCGCGCCGATTCCTGTTGGCACCGTTCGGCTTCCGCCGCGGTCGCGATGAGTGCCGCACGCGCGGTCGCGAGCAGATCTTGCGACCAGCCGACCGCCTCGAGTGGCCCGACGGTTTCGGCCGCCGTCTCCCCCGCCGCCACCGCGACCTGTGCGATCAACCGATCGATGCCTTGCTTGCGCGACTCCACGTCCGCGGTCGAGGCCCGGCGCTTGTCTGCCAACCACTGCTCGGCACTGCCGAAACGTTCGGTGTCGAAGAGCTTTTCGAGAAGCTTCTCGCGCTCCTCGTTCTCCGCACGCAGAAATCGCGCGAAATCCCCCTGGGGCAACAGCACGACCTGGAAGAACTGGTCCGCGCTCATGCCGAGCAGGCGGATGATCTCGTCGCCGATATCGGTCAGGCGAGCGAGGTTCGCGCCGCGCCCGTCCAACCATTCCAGCGTCGCCGCGGCATTCTCCTTGACCCAGCCGCTTTTGGCCCGTTTGCTCGGCCGCTGGAATTCCGGCGAGCGCGTCAACCGCACTCGTCGCCCGCCCAGCGTCGCCTCCAGCACGACCCGGGGCGGCGTCTGCTCGTCGGCATGATCGGAATGCAGGCGCTTACTCTCGCCACGCGCGCCGGGCACGCTGCCGTACAACGCGAACGCGATCGCGTCCAGCACCGTCGTCTTTCCGGCTCCGGTCTGCCCGTGCAGCAGAAACAACCCGTCCGCGCCGAGCGCGTCGAAGTCGACAACCGTGGTCTCGGCGAATGGGCCGAATGCGGTCATCTCCAGCCGGTGCAGCCTCATTCAGCGCCCCTGCCGAGTGCGGTCGACGTCGCGGACACCGCGCGCAGCGCCCTCCGGTGCACCCGGGAGCATCCACTGAGCCCGCTGGAAGAACCCACGCTCGAGGCAGAGCTGTTGTAATATCCCATGCCGCGAAGGGTGTTCGGCAAGCCTGGCACGGATTCTCTGCAGCGGTATCCGCTGGTGACCGGTCTCAGCGGACCACGACGGCCGCTCATGCGGACAGTTCCCCGGCATGCGTGACCGCCGCGGGCACCTCCCGGTCGGGTTCGCGTATCGCCGCGGCGAGTGCCCGTTCCAGCCAGGCCATTTCCCCCGGGGTGGGTTCGCCGCGGACGTCGGTGAGGAAGCTCTGCGCTACTTCGGTGTCGCGGCGACCGTGCACGCGTTCACGGTAGCGCAGTTCCGGGTTCCCTTCCGGGCGCGACCATTCCACGTGCACCGCATGCGGGAAGCGTTCGCGCAGCTTGCGCATGGCGTCGACGGGACGGGCGTAGTCGGTCAGCGTCGCCGAGACATAGTGTCCCTCGGCCTCGGAATAGGCTGCATCGCTGAGCAATTCGTCGAGCGTACCGCTGAGACGACTCAGGCCGCGCACGAGCGGGAGGTCGCGGCGCTGCACCGAATGCAGACCGGTGGCGTCCAGGTCGACGAGCCACACCGCCTTGCGGTGCGAGGTCTCGGCGAACGAATACGGCAGCGGGGAACCGGAATAGCGCACCGATTCCGAGAGCGTCTGCGGTGAATGCAGATGCCCGAGCGCCACGTAGTCGATGCCGTCGAATGCCGACAGCGGCACCGTCTCCACGCCGCCGACCGAAATCGAACGCTCGGAACCGGTCGCCTCGGCACCGACCACGAAAGCATGGGCGAGTACCACGGTGCGGGTGCCGGGACGCTCGGCGATATCGGACCGGATTCGGCACATTGCCGCGTCCAGGATGTCGGCATGCGAACGCGCTTGCGGCACACCGAGTTCGGCGCGAGTGATTTCCGGCTCGAGGTACGGGATGCCGTAAAAGGCGATCACGCCGTGCTCGTCGGACACCAGCACGGGCCGATCGACAGCGGCGACCGTCGTGCGCAAATGCAGCCCGCCCGCCGCCGCGAAACTCGCACCGGCACCGAGCCGCGTCGGTGAATCGTGATTGCCGGAGGTCGCGACGATCTGCGCCCCCGCCGCCCGGATGGCCTCGAATCCCTGGATACACACCGCGATCGCGTCGGCGCTCGGAATGGATCGGTCGTACACGTCCCCCGGCAGTACGACGACGTCAACGGATTCCGCGGCCACCAATTCGGCAATGGCCGCGAGCGCGGCGGCCTGATCGGCGAGCAGATCGACCCCATGGAATGTGCGCCCGATGTGCCAGTCCGAGGTGTGCAGCATCCGCATGCCGCGAAACCGTAGGCGATCGCACCGACACACTCAACAATTTGGCCGCGCCTTCGGCGCGGCGTGTTCGCGGCCCCCTGGTGTCTCGCGTCCGAGCCGTCGAGACTCGCGCCTGCGGCGCATGCGCTTCGACGACTCGGACGCGAGACGGGCCGCGAACGGGTCGCTCGTAAGACTCGCTCCGGGGTGGTCGGTGGACGCAAGACCCGAGCCTCCGGTTTGCTGCTGGCCGCTCGGTGACCCGCTGCCTGGTACGAATCTGCGGCTCCAGGCATTCGTCGATGCACTGCTGTCCGATAGCTCGCGGGTTTCGAACTTGTCGGTGCCATGGGGCACTATCTGCGCTATGACCGCACCGATGCTCGTCGCACTGATGCTGGTGTTCGCTGCCGGGGTAGGGCTCGGCTGGCTCGGGCATGCCGCGCGCGCCGGGCAGCGCGCGACGGCCGCGGAGGCGAGACTGGCCGCCGCCACCGACAATGAGCGGCTACTGCGACAATCGCTCACCGCGGCGAATGAGGATGCGGCACGCCGACATTCGCACGCCATCGGTGCGATGGTGGATCCGCTGCGCGAGGCAGTCGGCACGCTGAACCAGCACATCCAGCAGGTCGAACATCACCGGATCAACGCCTATTCGAGTCTGCGCGAACAAGTCGCGGGGATGCAGCGCACGTCACATCAGCTCACCAGCCAAACAAGTCAGCTTGTCGCCGCACTGCGAGCACCTCAGGTGCGCGGTCGCTGGGGCGAGATCCAATTGGAGCGGGTGGTGGAACTGGCGGGCATGACCCGGCACTGCGATTTCGACACCCAGGTGAGCCGGGCGGCGCGCAGCGACGGGGCCACCGAACGCACCGGCATGGTGCGGCCGGACCTTGTGGTCCATCTCGCAGGCGGCAGGCAGATCGTGGTCGACGCCAAGGTGCCGTTCACCGCCTACCTCGACGCCACCATGACCGACGATCCGGACGAGCGCGCCGAACTGCTCGGCCGCCATGCCAAACATCTGCGTGCCCATATCGATCAGCTGGCCGATAAGGCCTATTGGCTGGCCTTCGATCCCGCGCCGGAGTTCGTGGTGCTGTTCGTGCCGGGCGATCCATTCCTCGATGCCGCGCTCACCACCGATTCCGGCTTGCTCGAGTACGCGTTCGGCCGCAACGTGATCCTCGCTACTCCGACGACTTTGATCGCTTTGCTGCGCACAGTCGCCTTCGGCTGGCGGCAAGAAGCACTGTCTCACGATATGGCTACCGTTCAGCAATTGGGTCGCGAGCTCTACAACCGGCTCGGCATGACCGGCCGACATCTGGATCGCCTCGGCGCGCAACTCGGTAAGGCCGTAGACGCTTTCAACTACACCGTCGCCTCGGTCGAGTCGCGAGTGATGGTCACCGCCCGCAAACTCCACGATCTTGAAATAGCCGAGCAGGAGGTGCCGGCAATCCATCGGGTCGATTCATTGCCGCGGGCGGTCGGCTTCGCCGACGCCGACGATTAGCCCTGCGACGGCCGTGCCGTAACGCCGCCGAACGCGGCGGCAGTTAGTGTCATGGGGTGGCTGCTTCCCAACGTGTGCGAACCCGGGTGCCCGCGCCGCATCGTTCGATCCTGCCCTCGGTGCCGGGGATTCCGGCCGGGGCGGCGGTTCTGATCGCGGTGGCGTGCACGTTTTTGGGGTTCCTGATCGATGCCCACGGCGAGAATAACGAGCTGACCGCGACGTTCAACACGTTATACGTCCTCGGCTGCGTCGCGGCGGTGCTCGCCGTTCGCTATCGCGGACTCTTCACAGCGATGGTGCTGCCACCACTGTTGCTGTTCGTCGCGGTGCCGCTGGCTTATCAGCAGCTCACCGATGGCGCTTCGACCGGTCTCAAGGACATCCTGCTGAATCTGGCGATCCCGCTGGTGAACCGGTTCCCGATCATGGCGCTGGCCACCGTGCTGGTGCTGGCGATCGGCGCCGGACGGATCCTGCTGCACAGGCGTGAGGAAGCCGCCGGCCGCGGCGACGAATCCCGTCGCGGCACCGGTTGGGGCCGCAGCAACTCGGGCAAACGCACCAGGTCGGAGCGCGCCGACGGCGGCCCGCTGGCCGATGCCGCGCGTCGCCGCACCCGCCGTCCCCAAGTCGATACCTCCGACCTCGATACCGATCTGCATCTGCCGCGACCGAGTCGGCGCGGTAGTTCGGAAGTAGCGGACACCCCGCCGCGCGTCGGCGGCGCGAAGAGCGCCCGGGGTGACGAACGCCCGGGCCGCGAGCGCCGACCGAGCACCCGTCCCACTGCGGCAGCGGCTCGGGGCGAGGCCGAACCGACACGCGCCGCACGATCGGTGCCAGCCGCTCGAGGCGAAGGCGATACGACACGGGCCGCCCGGTCGGCGGCGCCTCGGGCAGAGGGCGATCCGAGCCGCACCGCGGCAAGAAGGCGCGGCGAGGCACCGCCCCATCCACAGCCCAATGTGCGCTATCGCGAACGCGATTCGAGCCGAACCGAGCGACGGCGGCCAGAAAGCCTCTAGCCATCGACGGTAGTCGAATGGCGGCTCCGAACTTCACCCACAGCCGCTATTCGACTACCCGCGACAAACTCTCGAGAACGCAAACACCGACCGCTGCGAAATACTGGCGACGGGCGAAAATCGTTGGCGCTGCTCAGCGCCGCGACGTCCGCAGCTCCCTCGGCAGTGCGAATACCAACGTCTCATTGGCGGTGGTCACCGGCTGCACCTCACCGAAACCGTGCTCCGCCAACATATCCAGCACACCGCGCACCAGGATGTCGGGCACGGACGCACCCGAGGTGATGCCGACCGTGCGCACACCCACCAGCCACGCCGGGTCGACCTCGCGGGCGTAGTCCACCAGGTAGGAGGCCTTCGCGCCGGCGCCGAGCGCGACCTCGACCAGGCGCACCGAATTCGACGAATTGCGCGAGCCGACCACGATCACCAAATCGCATTCCGGCGCCATCGCCTTGACCGCCACCTGACGGTTCTGGGTGGCGTAGCAGATGTCATCGCTCGGCGGATCCTGCAGTCCGGGGTAACGCTGGCGCAGCCGCTGCACCGTCTCCATGGTCTCGTCGACGCTGAGCGTGGTCTGGGAGAGCCAGATCACCTTGGACTCGTCGCGCACGGTGACCCGGTCGACCGCATCCGGACCGTCGACGAGCTGTACATGCTCGGGGGCCTCGCCCGCGGTGCCCTCGACCTCCTCGTGCCCCTCGTGACCGATCAGCAGAATGTCGTAGTCGTCGCGGGCGAAGCGCTTGGCCTCCTGATGCACCTTGGTCACCAGCGGGCAGGTGGCATCGATCGTGCGCAGATTGCGCGCCGCCGCCGACTCGTGCACCGCGGGTGAGACACCGTGCGCGGAGAACACGACCAGCGCACCCTCGGGCACCTCGTCGGTCTCGTCGACGAAGATCACACCCTGTTCACGCAGCGTCTCCACCACATGACGGTTGTGCACGATCTCCTTGCGCACGTAGATCGGGGCGCCGTGCTTCTCGAGCGCCTTCTCCACCGTCTCGACCGCGCGGTCCACACCGGCGCAGTAGCCACGCGGTTCGGCTAGCAGCACACGCTTACCACCGTCGGCATCGGCGGATCCGGAACCGGCCGTGCTGGCGATTCCGACGTTCAAAGGGATGGCCGAAGACATGCCCCTCAGCTTACGTGCGGCCGATGAGTAGTGGACGCCCGGTCGCGTCGTTCTCGACACACTCGCACCGGGCGAAAACGCCGCCGGATGATGCACAACCCCCGGCGCGCGTGGTCAGGCCCGGAGGAGGCGGCCTGCGTAACCACGCAGGGCACCGCGCGCGCCAAAGTAGATTCCGTGTCTGTGACACCAGTGCTTTGCATAACATCCCGTATCGGGCAGGCTAGGAGCATGTTTCGACCACCGTTCCTGGCCCGGGTCGCCGCCGGCGCGGCCGTATACGCCATCGAAGAAACCCGGCGGCTACCAACTGCCGCAATGAATTTCCCGATCACCGCGATCAGCCAGATGCTGCAGACCACCATGCACGTCCAGCAGTTCGTGACCAGCCTCGCCCTCAAGGGCGACAGCGTATTCGACCGTCTCGCGAACGCCCCCGTCGAGCAGCCCGACTGGGCCACCTTCGACGAGGACACCGAGCCGGAGTTCACCGCTCCCGCCCGCACCAGCAGTTTCGACCTGTACGACGACGAACCGACCGACTTCGCCGCCGATGCCGCCCGCGCCGGTGAGACCAATGGTCACGTCGCGCCGGTACAGACCATCGCCGTCCCGGAGACCGAGGTGCCCGCGGTCCCCGAACCCCAGCCCGAGCCCGAACCAGAGGTCGTCGAGCCCGAGGTGGCCACCCGCTACGACTACGCCAATATGACCCTGGCCCAGCTGCGCGCCCGCCTGCGCATGCTGACCGTCGAGGATCTGAACGCCCTGCTCGAGTACGAACAGCAGACGCGTGCCAGGGCGCCGTTCGTGACCATGCTGACGAACCGGATCGCCACCGTGCGGGCTCAATGAGTTCAGCATCGCGAAGCGATTCGATGGGGGGTGGTAGTCGGGAGACGGGTGGGCCCGAACCCCCCGCGTCTTCGTCGACGGTTGGCCGGGAATCCGCCGGCCAACCCGACCGAGCGGCTCCCGCCAACTCCGCCGAACAGCCGTGGCCGGTGCGTTCGGTGGCCATCAAGGTCGCGCAGTGGATCGATCGGCTCGGCAGCATCTGGGTGGAGGGCCAGATCACCCAGATCAATCTGCGTCCCGGGACCAGCACCGCTTTCCTGGTGTTGCGCGATACCGCCGCCGATATGTCGCTGTCGGTGACCTGTCATCCGGATCTCATCCGCCGCTCCGCGGTGCCGCTGCAAGAGGGCAGCCGGGTGGTGGTGTACGGCAAACTCGCGTACTTCACCGGACGCGGCACGATTTCGTTGCGCGCCATGGAGATTCGCCCGGTCGGCATCGGTGAACTGCTGGCCCGCATCGAACGGTTGAAGGCACTGCTCGCCGCGGAGGGTCTATTCGATCCCCGGCTCAAGCGGCCGATTCCGTTCCTGCCCAAGACAATCGGACTGATCACCGGCCGCGCAAGCGCCGCCGAGCGCGATGTCCTGACGGTAGCCCGAAATCGTTGGCCCGCAGTGCGTTTCGAGATACGCAATACCGCGGTGCAGGGCCCGACCGCGGTACCGCAAATGGTGCAGGCGCTGGCCGGACTCGATCGCGATCCGGCCGTCGAGATCATCGTGCTGGCCCGCGGTGGCGGCAGCGTCGAGGATCTGCTGCCCTTCTCCGATGAGACGCTGTGCCGCGCGATCGTCGCCGCGACCACGCCGATCGTCAGTGCGATCGGTCACGAACCCGATAATCCACTGTGCGATCTGGTCGCCGACCTGCGCGCCGCCACCCCCACCGACGCCGCCAAGCGCATCGTGCCCGACGCGGCCGCCGAACTGGCCGGGGTCCGCGATATGCGCGCCCGCGGCGCCGCCGCACTGCGCGGCTGGGTCGACCGCGAAACCAGGGCGCTGGCCCAGTTGCGTTCCCGGCCGGTGCTGGCGGATCCGCTGCGTGAACTCGACCGCCGCTATGACGAGATCGAACGCCTGCGCACCGCCGCCCGCCGCACCGCCGACCATCTGATCAGCACCGAAACCACCGCAACCCGGCACCTGCGGGAGAAACTCACCGCGGTGGGACCGGCCGCGACGCTGGCCCGTGGCTACGCTGTCGTGCAGCGCGTCAGCGGTAAGGAGCGGCATGTGGTCCGCTCGATCGAGGATGCGCCCGCGGGTAGTCAGCTGCGGATCCGGGTCGCCGACGGTGCAATCTCCGCCGCCGCACTGGGCACCCAAGCATCGGGCACGCGAGCACCGGGCAAGACCGACACAGGGAGGAACTGACCTTGGCCGACCCCGGCAAGGACGACAAACTGGCCGAGATCTCCACCTTCGGCTACGAACGTGCCCGCGACGAACTGGTCAACGTCGTCAAAATGCTCGAACAGGGCGGCCTCGACCTGGACGAATCCCTCGCACTGTGGGAGCGCGGGGAGGTGCTGGCCACCCGCTGCGAGGAACATCTGGCAGGCGCACGTCAGCGGGTCGAGAACGCGCTCTCGCGCACCGACCTCGAATCCGACGAATAACCATCCGCCGCGCGATTGTGTCACAAATTTGTGCCACAATGGTCTGATGACCGCTATACCCATCCGAGAGCTCTCGCATCACACGGCTCGGTGCCTCGCGCTGGTCAAAGCGGGGGAAACCATCGATATCACTGAGCGCGGCACCGTCATCGGTCGGATCGTCCCTGTCGACCCCGAGCGAGATGTCCGGGCGCGGTTGCTCATCGAGCGCCGGATGCGCCCGGCCACGAGGGGTCGCGCGGATCTGCTTGCCGAGGTACGCCGACGACTGAAAAATACACCGATCGATACGGAGGGCAGCGCCAGCGCGGCACTGCAGGCTCTGCGCGACGACGAGCGCTACTGATGATCTACCTGGACACGAGTGCTCTGGTGAAGCTGGTCCATCTGGAATCGGAATCCGCCGCGCTCGCGAGCTGGCTCGATGATCGTCCCGACGAGCCCTGGGTTGCCTCATCGCTGGTGGAAGTCGAGCTGGTCCGCGCGGTGCGGGCGGCTGACCCAGCCGACCTCATTCACGTACCAGCAGTCCTCGCTCGCGTGGACAGACTCGAAATGGATGGGATCGTACGAGCCAACGCCGCAGCGGTGTCACCCGCAACAGTCCGCAGCCTCGATGCGCTGCACTTGGCCACCGCACAGGAACTAGCCACCGATCTGATCGCATTCGTCACCTATGACAAGCGCCTCGGCGCGGCGGCGGAGGCCTCCGGTTTGACGTGGGTAGCGCCGCTCTGACTAGTGTGTGAGCGGCTGCGCTGCGCCGATGGCGGCGGCCAACGTGGTGAAGGCGGCGTGGTTGCCCGCGCCGGTGATCAGCACTCGGGACTGGCCGAAGTCGGCGATCCACGCCGTCTCGGATCCCTGTTCGGCATAGACGACCCACTTCTGGTCGCCGACCTGCTCGGTGCCGGTGCCGTAGCGGGAGCCGAGCACGAAGCGCGACAGCGCCTCCTCGGTCGCGCTGCTCTGGCTCATCCGCATGTACGTGCCCTGCGGTGTGATGAAACCAACAGTGCTGACCGGCCCGCCGCCGGTGGTGGTGATCGTGTCGCGGCTACCGGAGTTCGGAGTCCAATGTTCGGGCAGGCTCGGATTGCGGATCGGGAAGGGCATGGTCTTCGCGTCGTTGGCCAGTGCGGCCGTCACGTCGAAATGCGGAATCTGCCCCTGTGTGGGTCCTTTCCCCGCGAAGCTGCACTGGCTGGCGAGCCCGGCGAAGACCACGGCGATCAGCACCAACGGGATCAGTGACCAGAACAGATCCCGGTAGTCGTTGAGGATGCGTGGTTTTTGGTAGGACACGCTCCCAGTATCCACGCGCGGTCCGGCACGCTCATCCACAGGTGGTCCCAGATCTGGAACGGTAGTACCTGATCGAGAACGGTCACGCTTCTGAGAGAATCAGCGGTAGCAACGACCGTAGGAGGCACACCGTAATGACGGCATCTTCGCCCGCACCCAGCCGCCGCGAGGCGCCGGACCGCAACCTCGCGCTCGAACTGGTCCGGGTCACCGAGGCCGGTGCGATGGCCGCGGGCCGCTGGGTCGGCCGCGGCGATAAGGAAGGTGGCGACGGTGCGGCCGTCGACGCCATGCGGCAGCTGGTCAGCTCCGTTTCCATGCGCGGCATCGTGGTCATCGGTGAGGGCGAGAAGGACGAAGCGCCCATGCTCTACAACGGTGAGCTGGTCGGCGACGGCACCGGTCCCGAGGTCGACTTCGCGGTCGACCCGATCGACGGCACCACGCTGATGTCGAAGGGTTCACCCGGCGCCATCGCGGTGCTCGCGGTCGCCGAGCGGGGTGCGATGTTCGACCCGTCCGCGGTGTTCTACATGCACAAGATCGCGGTCGGCCCGGACGCGGCGGGCGTGATCGATATCTCGGCCCCGATCGGCGAAAACATCAGCCGGGTGGCCAAGGCCAAGGGCCTGTCGAAGTCCGATCTCACCGTCTGCATCCTGGACCGGCCGCGCCACGCGGACCTGATCCAGCAGGTCCGCGACGCGGGCGCGCGCATCCGCCTGATCTCCGACGGTGACGTCGCGGGCGCCATCGCCTGCGCCCGCCCCGACTCCGGCACCGACATCCTGGTCGGCATCGGCGGCACCCCCGAAGGCATCATCGCCGCCGCCGCGATGCGGTGTATGGGCGGTGAACTCCAGGGCATGCTCGCCCCGAAGGACGACGCGGAACGTCAGAAGGCCATCGACGCGGGTCACGACCTCAGCCGCATCCTCACCACCGATGACCTGGTCGCGGGCGACAATGTCTTCTTCTGCGCCACCGGCGTCACCGACGGTGACCTACTACGCGGCGTCCGCTACTACCCCGGCGGCGCCTCCACCGAGTCCATCGTCATGCGCTCCAAATCCGGCACCGTCCGCATGATCGACGCCTACCATCGCCTCACCAAGCTCCGCGAATACTCCTCGGTCGACTTCGTCGGCGACGAGGATGCGGTGCCGCCGCTGCCCTGATCTTCTCCAAGGCATCGAGCCCGGTCCGCTTCGGATCGGGCTCGTTTTGCGCCATGTGCGGTGCTCTTTCCACGACGGTAAGCTCCGGAATCCCCAGCAGACCAAGGAGATCCGGTGTCAATTATCGGGAAACTGTTGAAGAACCGCCGTGCCGGAGAGCAGGGCCTGGCCTGGCATCTGCCGAACCTCGCCACCGACGCGACCTTCGAAGTCACCAGCCCGGATTTCACGCACGAGTCGCCACTGCCAAAGGTGCACGCGTCCAAGCGGATCGGTGGCCGAGACACATCCCCGACGCTGGCGTGGACCGCGCCCGACGGTACGGCGCAACTCCTCCTGGTCGTCGAAGACCCGGACGCACCAACAGGATTGCCATTCGTACATTGCGTGGCCCTGCTGGAACCGACCCGCGCCGAACTGCCCCAAGACGGACTGCGCGCCGACGCTCCCGCGCCCGGCGTCAGCATCCTCCGCTCCGGCTTCGGCCGCGGCTACCAAGGTCCGGCCCCGATCAAAGGCCACGGACCGCACCGCTACGCCTTCCAACTCTTCGCCCTGACCGAGCCGATCAGCACCATAGGCGGCAAGCCCGCCGCGAAAGCGAAACCGCGCCAGGTCTTCTCCGCCGCCAAGGCAGTAGCGCGTGGCCGGATCGACGGATTCTACGAACGACCGTAACGAGTAACTCGCCGCAGCGGCGGTCCGGGCCGGCTGCGATATTCCCGGAGCGGGGCGGGGGCGGTGTGCGAATCGCCTCAGGCGTGGCAGCCCCACGACTGGCGTATGCGGCATAGGGTCGGAATTATGACGACCGAGGAGACGCAGTTCCGGATCGAGCACGACACGATGGGGGAAGTTCGGGTTCCCGTGGATGCGTTGTGGCGGGCGCAGACGCAGCGGGCCGTGGAGAACTTTCCGATCAGCGGGCGTGGGTTGGAGCGGGCGCAGATCCGGGCGCTCGGCCTGCTCAAGGCCGCGTGCGCCAAGGTGAACAAGGATCTCGGGCTGCTCGATCCGGTCAAGGCGGATGCCATTATCGCCGCCGCGAACGAGATCGCCGAGGGTCTGCACGACGAGCAGTTCCCGATCGATGTCTTCCAGACCGGCTCGGGCACCAGCTCGAATATGAACGCCAACGAGGTGATCGCCTCGATCGCGAAGGGCAACGGCGTGACCGTGCACCCGAACGACGACGTGAACATGTCGCAGTCGTCGAACGACACCTTCCCCACCGCGACCCATCTCGCCGCCACCGAGGCCGCCATCAAGGATCTGATCCCGGCGCTGGAGCATCTGCGGCTGGCGCTGCTGGACAAGTCGGCCGAATGGCGCACGGTCGTGAAGTCTGGGCGCACCCACCTCATGGACGCCGTGCCGGTGACCCTCGGCCAGGAGTTCGGCGGCTATACCCGCCAGGTCGCGGCGGGTATGGAACGCATCATGGCCGTGCTGCCCCGGCTCGGTGAGCTGCCCATCGGTGGTACCGCGGTCGGCACGGGCCTCAACGCGCCCGCCGGTTTCGGCGCGAAAGTCGTTGCGGAGCTGGTGCTGTCGACCGATCTCGACGCACTGTCCGAAGCGCGGGATCACTTCGAGGCGCAGGCCGCCCGCGACGGTCTGGTGGAGGCGTCCGGCGCAGTGCGCACCGTCGCGGTGAGCCTCACCAAGATCGCCAACGATATTCGCTGGATGGGTTCGGGCCCGCTGACCGGTCTCGGCGAACTCCGGCTGCCGGATCTGCAGCCAGGTAGTTCGATCATGCCCGGCAAGGTGAATCCGGTACTGCCCGAGGCGGTTACCCAGGTCGCCGCACAGGTGATCGGCAACGACGCGGCGGTCGCGTTCTCCGGTGCGAGCGGCGCGTTCGAGTTGAACGTCTACATCCCGGTGATGGCGCGCAATCTGCTCGAGTCGATTCGGCTGCTCGCCAATGTGTCCCGGCTGTTCGCCGATAAGTGCATTCGCGGTCTGATCGCCAACGAGGATCATCTGCGCACCCTCGCCGAATCGTCACCCTCGATTGTGACGCCGCTGAATTCCGCCATCGGATACGAAGAGGCGGCCGCGGTGGCGAAAGAGGCGTTGAAGGAAAAGAAGACCATCCGTCAGACCGTGATCGATCGCGGTCTGCTCGATGAGAAGCTCACCCTGGCAGAACTCGATCGCCGCTTGGATGTGCTGTCGATGGCCAGGGTCGAGGACGAAAAGTAAAAAAACCGGTCGGCGCACAGATCGTGCGCCGACCGGATTCGAGACTCAGGCCGGCGAACCGACCCGCAGGTCCGCGAGTTCCGCCCGCGCCTTCTCACCGTCTGCACCGAGACCGGTGCGAGTGAAGAACTCCCACCGCTCCAGCAGCGGGCCGAAGACCAATTCGTTCTCCTTGGCGCGGTCGTAGATGCCCGCCTCGGCGAGCACATCATCGCTGCTGCGCCCGTCGGGCAACGCCACCGAAGGCACCTCGAACCGCGCGACGCTGTCGGCGATGGCGCGCATCGTCTGATCCGGTGCGACACCGAACGCCGCGGTGATCAGATCCGCGAAGAAAATCGACTGCAGTTCATCGTCGATGGCAATGCGCTCGGCGATGGCGGTGACCATCTTGTTCTCCCCGAGCGCGGCGGTGTTGCGATGCCGGATGGCGGCGGCCGCCTCCTCGAACGCGCAGGTGGCGAGCACGTCGAGCAGGTGCAGTGCGGGACGCCGGAAACCCTTCGTCATATGGTCCATCCGCATCCGCTCCAACTGCACCGGGTCGACCGACCGGGTGACCATGAGGTAGTTGCGGATCATGATCTCGTGCCGGTTCTCCTCGGCCGTCCACCGGCCGACCCAGCGCCACCACGATCCGGTGCGCAGGTACTTGCCGACCTCACGGTGGTACGAGGGCAGATTGTCCGCGACGAGCACGCTGACCGTCAGCGCCAGCTTGGCGGTCTCGCTCAACTCGGATTGCTCGGGCTCCCAATCGATTCCGCCGAGGAAGCGGAAGTTGCGGCCGTCGTCCCACGGCACATAGTCGTGCGGGTGCCAGCCGTCGGCGGCGGCGATGTGGCGGCGCAGATTCAGTTCCACCGCATCGGCGAGGGACGCGAGCAGTTCGCGATCGGTCAAGAGAGTTTGCACTAGCACAACCTAGCGGCTGGGCCCCGCGATGCGGGGATCTACGAATAGGAATCGGTACCGGCGTCCGAGCGTACAAGCACCAGCTCTTTCGAGCGAACCGCGAGGCACTCACCAATAATGGCACGTGAGCGCCCGGACGCCGGGCGGATCAGGACTTCGGCGTGACGGTCGTATTGCCGTCCACCCAGGTGATGGTGCCGCCGACGAACTCGCTCTGCTTGCCGCCGGGGATGTCCTTCTCGTCGCTGGTCGGGTACCCGATCTTGCCGTCGGGGCCGTCGTTGTCCTCCCACGCCTTGCGGATTTCGCCCCAGACGATGTGCGCGCCGCTGTCCTTGCTCCAGACGATCGCACCGCCGGTGAAGTCCTGCCACTTGCCGTCGTTGGGGGCGTCCTCCTGCGACTTCAGCGGAGCGCCGAGCGGACCTGTCGGGCCGCCGGACTGCACGTACTTGTCGAAGATGATGCCGGAGACGGTGATGTCGCCGCCCTGGGTGGCGATCTTGGTCTCCTCCGCCGCGCCGGACATGTGCTCCTCGCCGTGGGCGGCCGCCGAGGTGGTCGTCATGGACGCGGCGGTGTTCTTGTCCTTGTCGTCGTCATTGCCGCAGCCGGTGGCCAGCAGCAGTGCCGCGGCAGCGGTGACCGCGGTGAATCCAGCCGTTCGTCGAGCGAAGTGGTGCATTTCCATCCCTCTCGTCGCGCGTAGCCTGGGCCGATGCTCGGCAACGGCCCGGCGAATCGATGTGAGACTCGCCGGGCCGTCGCTGAACAGGTATCACGCGGATACTACCCGCTCGATTGTGATGGGAAACACACCCTGGGTAGTTGCTGCTACCAGCTATGCACTCGGGCCGTACTCCTCCAACATCTCGGTCACCAGCGCCGCGATCGGCGACCGTTCGCTACGGGTCAGCGTGATGTGCGCGAAAAGCGGATGCCCCTTGAGCTTTTCGATCACCGCGGCGATACCGTCGTGCCGACCGACCCGTAGGTTGTCGCGCTGGGCCACATCGTGGGTGAGCACGACGCGCGATCCGGTGCCCAGGCGGCTGAGCACCGTCAACAGCACATTGCGCTCCAGCGACTGCGCCTCGTCCACGATCACGAACGAATCGTGTAGCGAGCGACCGCGAATGTGGGTGAGCGGCAAGACTTCCAACATGTCGCGGCTGAGCACCTCCTCCATCACCTCACGACTGGCCAACCCGTCGAGCGTGTCGAAGACCGCCTGCGCCCACGGGCCCATCTTCTCGCTCTCCGATCCCGGCAGATAGCCGAGATCCTGCCCACCGACCGCGTACAGCGGACGGAACACCACCACCTTGCGTTGTGTGCGACGCTCGAGCACCGCCTCCAAACCGGCCGTCAGAGCCAGCGCCGACTTGCCGGTACCGGCCCGGCCGCCGAGCGAGACGATGCCGACGCTCTCGTCCAACAGCAGATCCAGTGCGATGCGCTGTTCGGCCGAGCGGCCGTGCAGTCCGAACGCCTCGCGTTCACGCACCAACTGCACCCGCTTGTCCGGCGTGACCCGGCCCAGGGCGCTGGAGCTTGCCCCGAGCAACCGGATTCCGGTGTGGCACGGCAGTTCCCGCGCCTCGTCCAGATCGAGCACGGCCTCGGCGTAGAGCTGATCGATCTGTGTTTTGGAGACATCGATCTCCACCATTCCGGCCCAGCCGGAGGTCACCACGTCCTGGGCGTGGTATTCGTCGGCGTGCAAACCCACCGCACTCGCCTTGACGCGCAAGGGAATGTCCTTGGACACCAGCACTACCTGACGGCCCTCGGCCGCCAGATTGAGCGCACAGGCCAGGATGCGGGAGTCATTGGTGTCGGTGCGGAATCCGACCGGGAGTACCGCGGGGTCGGTGTGGTTGAGTTCCACCTGCAGCGTTCCGCCCTCGGTGCCGATCGGCACCTGCTGATCCAGCCTGCCGTGTTGCAGACGCAGATCGTCGAGGTTGCGCAGGGCTTCCCGCGCGAACCAGCCCAGTTCGTGATGGTGGCGCTTACCTTCGAGTTCGCTGATCACGACCAGCGGTAATACGACATCGTTTTCGCCGAACCTGGTGAAAGCCCAGGGATCCGACAAAAGAACCGAGGTGTCGATGACGAAGGATTTCGCACCGGAATTCTGGGAATGCGAGGGGCGGGCCCCCTTCGCGGCGGCTTCGCCTTTCGCGGAGCTGGAGTGCGCCGAGGGAGCGGGAACGGAGCGTGCAGCAGTCACGGTGGGCTCCTTTGTGTTCGCGCGGCACCCGCACGAACGATCTCGCTGGACCGGTCCGTCCTGATGGGATCCGACTTGCGTCAGATGCCCAGAGGGCCGGGTGCCGGCCCTCTCGTACTGAGTAGCTCAGTCACGGTTCAGGACCTCCCGTACGAGCCACACCGACGCGGCCCGCACCAACGACGCTACCGCCGACTGCCCGGTCTCCGCTCGGGCACAGGTGGGCATGTCCGTGAATTTGTCGTTAACCCCGCATTGGTGCAGGGGATAGAGTCGCAGGTATGGCCGGTAACGAGGAGTTGGAGAAGCTGTCGTCCAAGGAGCTGCACGACCGTGCGGTCCGGCTCGCGGCGCGACGCGGCGACATCAAATATCTGTGGCGGCTGCTGAAGTCGATTCCGGCCGCCGAGGCCGCCGCGGGCAATCTCGGCGAGAGCGAGGCCGATATCAAGTACGTGCTGCCGATGATCGACGACTACATCCACGCGGGCGACGGCAAGATCGCCGAGGTTCTGCGACCCTTTTACCTCGAGTACCTCGCCAAGCACACCTGACCTCAGCGCTGCGGCAGCGCGGCGCGCAAGAGTCCGACGGCGGTGCCGCGCAGGAAGTTCTCCCAGCTGAAGTGGTCGTCCCACAGGATGATTCGGCCGTCGCGCAGTTCGAAAGTGCCGCAAACCCAGAACGCGATCCGCAGCGGGCCGACGCGCAGGATATCGGTGCGGTCGGTCAGCACGAAGTCGCCGTCGGCGGCGATGTGATGCATGTCGGCGGCGAAGCCGATGGTGTCGCGGTTCAGCCCGCGCAGGATCTTGCGCGTGAGGCCGCCGCCGACCGTCGGCAGTGAGGTGTTCTTCCAGACGACATCGGGGTGCAGGAGGTCCAGTGCCTCCTCCACCGCGCCGATCTCGAGTGCGGCGAAGAATTCCCGCACCGTGGTGATCGCGTCCTGCTTCAGTTCCAGTTCGTCGGTCATGCACTGAGCCTAAGCGGTGGCCTCGCATTCGCTCGTCCAAGCGCAAGAGACCAATGACGGACTTTGTCCGGCTGCGCCCGATTGTGCCGCTAGGGTCGGCGGCGGTCGGCGATGAGGACACCCAGACCATCGAGAATTCGGTCGATGCCGAAGCTCAGCGCGTCGCCCGGGCCCTCGTTCGCGGGCGGTGCACCGGTCGCGGCGGCCTCCTCCGCGAAGGCGGCGGCGACCAGGGGAAACCGGTCGCCCGCGGCGGCCATCATCTCGGCGAACTGGCCCGCGATCTGCTGCGCCGTTTCCTGCCGATCCCCGGTCGTCACCTGCTGCACGAGGCTGCGGATGTGCCCGTTGAGCAGCACGATGGTGTCCAGCCGCTCCGGCCCGGTCAACCCGGTGCCGTCGAGGGCGGTCAGCGCGGCGTTCATCCAGCCCATTTCATTGGGGCCGACCGCACGCACGCCGATGGTCAGGCTGATCGACCAGGGGTGCGCGCTGTAGCGCTCGAAGATCGTCTCGGCCCAGCGGCGCAGTCCGGCTCGCCACCGCTGCTCATTCGAATTCTCGTGCGCCGCAATAACATCCGGCGGATCGCCCATCGCGGCATCCACCATCAGCGCGGTCAGCTGTTCCTTGCCCGGCACATACCGGTACAGCGACATCTTGGTGAAGCCGAGTCGTTCGGCCAGGCGCTGCATGGACAGGTTCGCCAGTCCTTCGGCATCGGCGAGGGCGATGGCCTCCGCGACGATCCCCTCCAGTGACAGCGCGGGCTTGGGTCCGCGCTTGGGCCGCTGCTGGGTGCCCCAGAGCAGTTCGACGGTGGTCGGTGCAGGCATTTCCACATCCTTACGCATTGCGTGTTGACAAGTAACTGCGTCCACCATACTCTAATTTGCGTCCGACGGATACAGATTCCATCGGACGCAGATAATGACCTCGGGAGACATCATGCGCAACAAGACCGTTCTCATCTCCGGCGCGAGCATCGCCGGCCCCGCGCTCGCTTATTGGCTGAGCCGCTATGGCTTCGCCGTCACGGTGGTCGAGCGGGCGCCGCAGTTGCGACCGGGCGGCCAGGCCGTCGACTTCACCGGCGAAACGCACCACAAGGTGCTCGAGCGGATGGGCATCCTGGACGAGGTCTACGCACACCGCACCGGCACCACCGATATCGCGATCGTCGACGGCAAGGGCGAGCAGCAGGCGCTCATCTCCGGCGATTTCACCGGCGGCGACGTGGAGATCCTGCGCGGGGATCTGGCGCGGATCATGTACGAAAAGACCTACCAGGACTGCGAATACGTATTCGGCGACTCGATCAGCGCGCTGACCGAGACCGACGACGGCGTGTGGGTCGAATTCGAGAAGGGCGCGCCGCGCGGCTTCGATCTGGTCTTCGGCGCCGACGGCATCCATTCGCGGGTACGGCGTCTGGCGTTCGGACCGGAAAAGGAATTCGTCAAGCACCTCGGCCACTACTACTGCGTCGCCGGGGCGAGCCCGTGGGCGACCAAGTCCGAGGGCACCCCCGAGCGGATGACAGCCTACGGCTACAACGAGCCGGGCAAATGCGTCATCACCGGCGGCTCGAAGGCACAGCAGCTCTACATCTTCGCCTCGCCCGAACTCGACTACGCTCGTGACGACATCGAGGCGCAGCGGCACATCATCGAGCAGACCTTCGCCGAGGTCGGCTGGGAGGCACCGCGCATGCTCGCCGAAATGGCGGAGTTCGACGACTTCTTCCTCGACTCGATCAGCATGGTGCGCAAGATGAAGAGTTACAGCCGGGGCCGGGTCGCGTTGGTCGGCGATTCGGGCTACGGAAACACCCTGGGCGGCTTCGGAACCGGACTCGCGGTGCAGGGCGCCTACATCTTGGCCGGTGAACTCGCGCTCGCCGACGGCGATTACCGGATCGCCTTCGCGCGCTACGACGGGCTCATGCACTCGCTCGGCAAACTCGCGGACTACAGCAACGCGGGCCGCTTCTTCGCGCCGAAGACCGCGCTCGGCATCAAGTTCCGCAACTGGTTCCTGCACTCGTGGATGTTCGACAAGATGGTGAAAATGACCGAGAACGTCAAGACCATCGAGCTGCCGGACTACCCGGCGCTGGTCGCGGCCGCCAATGCGAACTGACATCGGTAGCACCGGCACCCCGCAGCGGACCGAATGGTCTGGCGCGGCGAGATCGGCTGTGTTTCGATGGAACCCGGGTGGGGTCGAGTGCGTCTATAAGGTCAGATGGCACTGACGGAAGGGGCTGGCTCGGCCATGACAGCACAGATGGACGGCCGCGCGATCACCAATCCCGAGAACGCGCAGAACTTTTCGCACGCGGAGATCAAACAGGCGGCCGACCAGATGAATCCGGGCGGACTGGACGGTGCGTTCGATGCCTGGGCCGCCATCGCGGCAGCGGTGACCAAGGCCGGACAGCAGTTCGAAACCGCGATTCAGCAAGCAGTGGATCAACATTGGGAGGGCGCGGCGGCCGACCGGGCGGTGCGCGGCATTCGGGAGTATGCCGCGCGCGTCGGTGAGCTCGGCGAGTCGCTGGATCAGCAGTCGACACCGCTGTCGGCGGCGGTGAGCGCGGCGGGGCGGTTCAAGGTGGCGGTGCCGCCGGTGGTGGATAGTTCGGATAGTGCGCGGGGGCCCGAGCTGCGGAATTCGCAGGAGGAGCAGGCCCGGGACGATATGAGCACGTTTTATATCCAGCCCTATGCGAGTACGGCGCCGTTGATTCCTACGTTGCCGCCGCCGGTCAATCCGATTTCTGGGGAGTCGGGGTTTTCGGAAGTGCTGGGGGCTTTGCCAGGTGGAGACTCCGGGAATGCCGGGGATACGAGCCCGGTGGAGGGCGTCGGCCAGGGTGGAGACTCCGGCAAGGCAGGAGATACAGGCACGCCGGACGGCACCGGCAGAGCTGGAGATACCGGCAAAGCAGGACACACAGCCACACCAGACGGCACCGGCAGAGCTGGAGACTCCGGCAAAGCAGGAAATACCGGTACGACGGAGGGGACCAGCGAGGCTGCGGATACAGGTAAAGCGGAGGGCAGCAGCGGGACCGGGAATTCCGGCAAAGCGGAAGAGACCAGCGGCGCCGGAGATACGAGTAAAGCAGCGGACACCGGTAAGGCCGGAGATCCGAACAATAGCGGGGACACAGGCAAGGCAGATGGGCCGGCTCGAGCCGAAGCTTTTGCCCCGCAATCTATTTCGTCGAATCAGAACAATGACTCATCGACCATGCCCGCGTCATCTACCCATACATCCGCAACTTCGGCCATCCCCTCGGCGGCCGGTACGCAGTCACCGACCACAGTCACGTCCGGCGGGATCGGGCCGGGAACCTCGACCTCGATGGGCGCTTCCCCCAGTCTCGGTGGCGCGCCCAGTCCCGGTGGTATGCCCAGTCTCGGTGGCGCGCCCAGTCCCGGTGGTATGCCCAGTCCCGGCGGCGCGCCCAGTCTCGGTGGCGCGCCCAGTCCCGGTGGTATGCCCAGTCCCGGTGGTATGCCCAGTCCCGGTGGTACGCCCAATCCCGGCGGTACGCCCAATCCCGGCGGTACGCCCAATCCCGGCGGTACGCCCAATCCCGGCGGCGCGCCCAATCCCGGCGGTACGCCCAATCCCGGCGGTACGCCCAATCCCGGCGGCGCGCCCAATCCCGGCGGCGCGCCGAACACCGGCGAGACTCCGAGTCCTGGCAGGTCGGTGCCGGGCACCACACCGGGAGCGACGGCTGCTCAGCCGAGCACCAGCACTCCGAGTCGGGTGGGTGCGACAGCTACCACCGGATACTCCGGGATGCTTCCGCCTGGCGCGCGTACCCGGCGAGGCGAGGACGGTGAACACAAGTCGGCGAAGTACCTGCGCACCGAAGAGCACGGCGAGGACCTCATCGGCGAAGTGGAGAAGACCGTGCCGCCTGTACTCGGGGCGCAATGATGACGCAGTGGACCTTGTCCGCAGAGCAATTCGCGGCGGCCTGGTTCGGCACCGGCCTGGATCGCATGCCCTTTCCGTTCCGCTTCACCAGCCGCTTTGCCGGACTCCACGAATATCGGGCCTACCAGCGACAATTCCGCGCGGAGCTGAACCGTGAGGACAATGCGTCGCTGCAGCGGGCCATCGGGGTGCTCGCCAAACCCGAGTGGCGCATCGAACTGTTCGGTATCGATAACACCCGCGGCGCGATCGAACTGCGCGCCATGGGCTGCGCCACCCGCACCGGACCGGGGGTCATCGCGCTGCAGGCTGCGGCTCCGGATGGCGGCAAAGTACGGCTGCGCCGCGTCCGCGTCGACCAACTCGCCACCGAACTGATCCGCCTGCTCCCCGATCCGCCACCCGGCACCGCGGCCGAAAAGAGCTACCTCCTCGACGATCTCAACGACGACCGCCCCGACCCTTTCGGCAACTCCCCCACCCGCGCCATCCAGGACCGCTACCGCCGCTTCTGGCGCCAACCCTGCGACACCAGCGGCACCGCCACCGTCCTGGTCGGCCCCCGCAATGCCGAACCCCTGCGCACCGGAAAACTCCGCTGGATCGACACCAAGGCCGGACGCTACTGCGAAGTGCCCGCCAACCGCGCCCGCATGATCCGCCCCGCCACCAGCGCCGACATCACCCGCTACCTGGACGAGTCCATCGTCCGAGCGAAAGCCCGCGTCGACCAATAGGACTCGCGGGCGCAGCAAGGTCCGGTCAGCGACGCTTTCGTGGGAACCGTCGCCACCACCGCCGAGATGACCGAGGGGCACAGTCCTACCCGCTCTACGATGTCGAGGGCAATCTGCTCACCGACAGCGACACGAATACCTGCGGCGCCGCGACGACGACGGCCAACTGCGCGCCTACGTCGCGGTCGCCATCGACGAGATCGGGAAGCTCGCCGAGCGGGCCGCCGAAAGGGTATTCAGCTCTGAATCCGGTTGTCGTCGAACCTGATCCGATTCGACGACACGAGCCGCCGCCGTGCGGGTGGCTACGGTCCGGTCGACCCGAAATATGCTGCGGCCGAGGCGAACTCGACGAACACCAGCCATGGAGGCGCCCGACTACCTCGCACATGTCACACTTTGTGCGGCAGGGTCACTGGATATGCGGCAGCACGATTGCCGGGCTATTTTCGGGCGGCGGCCAGGTGGGCGGATACGAGGAACCCGGCCACCCCTGCACTTGTGCACCATTGCACGCCCGGGTTGTTGCGCACGCCGACTTTCTCGCTACCAGCCCGGGCGGGTGAGCATCTCATCGGACCGATGCACGGTCCGGCAACCGACGAGTCCGGCCAGCTGCCACTGCGGCGATCTCGATGCGGGCACGACAGGAACCGCCCAGAAGCCCGGCGACGGAGCGGCTTTCGACCTCAGCTACAGACGAATTCGCCTGGGAACCCCCGCGCACCAACGAATACCGTTGGCGCGCAGCTGTATTCCCAGGCGAATAAGCGGGCTCAGCCGAGCAGGTGCCAGTCCTCCAGGCCGTCGTAGAGCGGCAGGTCACGGGCCAGCTTGGTGACGCGGGCGCGCAGGGCGTCGACATCGGAGCCGCCGGCCAGTGCGGTGGCGATGATGTCGGCGACCTCGGTGAACTCGGCATCGCCGAAACCACGGGTGGCCAGGGCGGCGGTGCCGATGCGCAGGCCGGAGGTGACCATCGGCGGGCGCGGGTCGAACGGAACGGCGTTGCGGTTCACCGTGATTCCGATTTCGTGCAGCAGATCCTCACCCTGCTGACCGTCGATCTCGGAGTTGCGCAGGTCGACGAGCACCAGGTGCACATCGGTGCCGCCGGTGAGGACGCTGATGCCCTTGTCCTTGACATCCGCGCCGCCGAGCCGCTCGGCCAGAATCTTGGCACCGGACAGGGTGCGCTCCTGGCGCTCCTTGAACTCGGCGCCGGCCGCGATCTTGAACGCGACGGCCTTGGCGGCGATCACGTGCATGAGCGGGCCGCCCTGCTGCCCCGGGAACACCGAGCTGTTGAGCTTCTTGGCGTACTCCTGCTTGGCCAGGATCAAGCCGGAGCGCGGACCGCCCAGCGTCTTGTGCACGGTGGAGGACACCACATCGGCGTAGGGCACCGGCGAGGGATGCAGACCGGCGGCGACCAGACCGGCGAAGTGCGCCATATCGACCCATAGCTTCGCGCCGACCTCATCGGCGATCTCGCGGAACGCCGCGAAGTCCTGGTGCCGCGGGTAGGCCGACCAACCGGCGACGATCACCTTCGGACGCGAGCTGAGCGCGGTCTTGCGCAGCTCCTCCATATCGATGCGGTGGTCTTCCTTGCTGACCCCGTAGGAGTGCACCTCGTAGAGCTTGCCGGAGAAGTTCAGCCGCATGCCGTGGGTGAGGTGACCGCCGTGCGCGAGGTCGAGGCCGAGCAGCCGGTCGCCCGGCTCCATCAGCGCCATCAGCACCGCGGCATTCGCCTGCGCGCCGGAATGCGGCTGCACATTGGCGAATTCGGCGGCGAAGAGTTCCTTGGCGCGATCGCGGGCGAGGGTTTCGACGACATCGACGTGCTCGCAGCCACCGTAGTAGCGACGGCCCGGGTAGCCCTCGGCGTACTTGTTGGTGAGCACGCTGCCCTGCGCCTGCAGCACCGCGCGCGGCACGAAGTTCTCCGAGGCGATCATCTCGAGGGTGTCGCGTTCGCGGGCGAGTTCGCCTGCCATCGCGGCAGCGAGCTCCGGATCGAGCTCACCGAGGGATCGGGTATTGACAGAGGCGGTCGTCTGCGTCACCTGGCCGAGTCTATTGGCCGACCGCGCCGCGCCGATCAGGGGGTTCTGTGTCTCGGTGTGCATCGCAACCTCCGTGGTCCGGGTGCCCCGGAGTGCGCACCCCGAGGCCCATGAGCCCGGCACCCAGGCGCGCGGTGCGGGGCGAGGGTGCTTCCCGGTGGTTGCTTCCACCTCGAGTGCGCCAGTCGCGGTCCCATCATCTTATCCGGGAGTCGGCGACGGGCCCGGACCCGTCAAGCCCCGGGGACGGCGGACCGCAATATGGCGGTGAGGTGCACTTGCGCGTCGTCGAGCGGACGAGTGGATTTCAGTGCGCGGGATTGAATGATGGCGCCCTCCAACGCACTGATGACGAATCCGGCCAGCGATCGCGCCTCCTCGGCCGATAAACCCTTGTCACGCAATGCGTTCGCGATCTGGTCGGTCCAGTCGGTGAACACGGTGCCCGCGGCGGCCTGCACCCGCGGCTCGGATTCGGCGAGTGCGGCGCCGACGATCGGACATCCCGTGGCGAACACGGACTTTTCGAGCGTGCGCCGCCACCAGCCGACGAGCGCCGCGATCCATTGCTCGGCCGGTCCGGAGCCGGTGATCTTGTCCGTCACCGCGGCGAGGCGCTCTCCCGCCGTCTTGGTCGCAACCTCGACAAGCTCGCTCTTACCGGAGGGAAAGTGCTGGTAGAGCGAGTTGCGGGAGGTTCGGCTGCGTTCGAGCAGAGCGGCGAGTCCGGCCGCGTGCACGCCATGTTCGCGCACCAGATCGATGGCGCTGTCGATCAGCCGGTCGCGCGGACCCAAGGTCATCGCCGTCCTCCTCGCCATGCTTGCGTGAACCGATCGGTTCATGCTGCAATCATGACAGATGTGAACCGATCGGTTCATCGAAAGGACGGGATTCATGAGCCGGCGAAAGACCACCGCTTCTGCGGTCATGACGGAGCCGAGCGCCGGCGAGGCGCAGGTATGAGCGCGCCGACCGATCTGTCGCAGCTATCGGGACTCGAACTACTGCGCACAGCGATGACGACCGACTCGCGACGACCGTTCATCGGCGATCTACTCGGTCTGGAGGTCGAGGAACTCGAGTTCGGGAAGGCGGTCTTCGGGCTGCGGACCCGGCCCGATTTCGCCAACCCGCTCGGCACCACGCACGGCGGCATCTGCGCCACCCTGCTCGATTCGGTAATGGGTTGTGCGGTGCACACCACGCTCGATGCCGGTGTCGGCTACACCACGCTGGAATTGAAGATCAACTACATCCGCGCGGTACCCACCGACGGCCGTCGCCTGATCGCGACCGGCACCACCATCCACGTCGGCCGTACCACCGCGACCGCCGAGGGTCGCGTCGTGGACGACCAGGGCAAGTTGGTCGCACACGGCACCACGACCTGCGTCATCTTCCACTGACGGGAGTACAGCCATGACTCAACGCAGCACAGCCGCAGCGGCGCGCAAGTTCCGTCGGGAACGGCTCATCGGGCGCTATCTGGTCAACCCCGCTGTCGGACTGCTGGATCGAATCGGCATCCGTTCCTCGATGATCGCCGAGTTGGAGACCATCGGCGCCAAATCGGGTCAGCCGCGGCGCGTGCCGGTCACCGTTTCGATCGACGACGAGGGCGCGTGGCTGATCTCCCAGCATGGCCACCGCGCCGGGTGGGCGCGAAATATCGCCGCGAATCCGCAGGTCCGACTGCGTCAGGGCAGGCGCTGGTACACCGGCACCGCGGCCTTCGTCCCCGATGACGATGTGGTCGCCCGCGCCCGCGGCTTCGCCAAGGGCAGCGCTGCCGAATCGGCCACGGCATGGACGATCAAGGCACTGGAATCCGACCCCATCTCGGTGCGCATCACCTTCACCGCCGCCTGAGGATGTATCTCTCACCACCATGTGCCGCGGCGGCCGCGCCTTCGTCCAGAGTCACATGGTGCGAAGGGCTCCCGGAGTGAGGGGCTCGTCGAGAAGGCGGCGGAAGCGGTCGGCGCGGTCGTCGGCGTCGACGGCGCGGTCCAGCCAACTGCCGAGCAGGCGATAGCCCTCGACGTAGGTGCTGATATAGGCGCGCCAAAGCGGTGAGGACAGGAAGCGCAGGGATTGGCGGGCGCGTTCCTGGGTGGTCAGGCTCCAGCGCTGCAGGAATTCGACGACCTCGTCGGCATCGCGGCGCCGATCGTGCAGCAGCAGCGCGGCATCCTGCCTGACCCCGAGCAATTCCGCCGAAGCATTCGAAAGCTGTTCGGCGCGTTCACCTTCGAAACGCAAACCCAGATCGGCGTAGATTTCCTGCGCCCATTTGCCCCAGCCGGATCCGACGATCGAGCGCAGCGCCAGATCCGCCAACCCCTCCGCCATCAGGCACTGCGGGGTATTCACCAGGAACAGCGTCTGCTCGGCCTGCCCGTTCGCGACCAGACCGGCCTCCTTGCGGCAGTGCTCGGTGTGATGTCCCGGATAGGCCTCGTGCGCGATGAGGCCGGGCAGGTGCGCCATATGCTGCTTGAGATCGGAGTTGATCGCCACCCGGGAGTGGTAGTTGCCCAGGTAGTAATTGAAGCCGGACCAGGGCTTATCCCCCACCACCTCATAGGTGACGTGCTCATGGTCGGGCAGTGGATAACGCTCGCGCACCCGTTCCCGCAATGCACTCGAGAACGCCTCGACGCAGACACTCAACCGCTCCGGCGGAATCTCGTCGGCCTTGCGGAAGGCGGTCACCCGTTCAGCGAGCGGGCCGTCACCGGGCAGCACCTCGTCCATCTGCCGGTGCGCGTCGCGGTAGTCCTCGACATCACCGGGTGCGATATCGACATCGAAGTACGCGCGCACCTCGTCGACGAACCCGATGTCGTCGCCGGCGAACTTGCGACCGGAGCATTCCAGCGCGCGCAGATGCACATCGAGGAATTCGCTGCGCTGCCGCGGCAATCCGGCCCCGGGCAGTTCCGCACGCAATGCCGCCGCTCGCCGCGCCAACTCGCGCGGCTCGGGAGCGGGCGCGTTCTCCACCTCGCGACGCAACGCCGGATCGCCGGTATAGGCGTCGACGAAACCTTCCTCCAGTCGGTCGAATGCCAAGCCGAGCCGCAGGTACTCGGTCACGAGGGGATGCGCTTCCATGTCCGCCGACATTAGCCGCTGAAGGCCATGTCATCGACCGGTTACCACCCGGTATCGGCACCCCGCGTTTCACACGATGTTGACGCAGAGCAGAATTCGGCTATGCGAGAGCTGGACCGAATCTCATACAGTCGGCGCGCGACGTATGCGTGTTTGCCTGAACGGAGTGTCGGGTAAGTGGCACGAATGAGCGAGCCGAGTCCCTATGTGGAATTCGACCGGAAACAGTGGCGGACCCTGCGTAAGTCGACTCCCCTGGTGCTCACCGAGGAAGAACTGATCGGACTTCGCGGCCTCGGCGAACAGATCGATCTGGAAGAGGTCGCCGAGGTCTACCTCCCGCTCGCTCGCCTCATCCACCTGCAGGTCGCCGCACGTCAGCGGCTATTCGCCGCGACCGCGACCTTTCTCGGGGAAACCCATCCGGACGAGCAGGTGCCATTCGTGATCGGTGTCGCGGGCAGTGTCGCGGTCGGAAAATCCACCACCGCACGCGTACTACAGGCGCTGCTCGCGCGATGGGATCACCATCCGCGTGTGGATTTGGTCACAACCGACGGATTCCTATATCCCACCGCGGAACTGAACCGGCGCGGCATCATGCACCGCAAGGGTTTTCCGGAAAGTTATGACCGCCGCAAACTACTGCGCTTTGTCACCGAGGTGAAATCCGGTGCGGCCGAAGTATGTGCGCCGGTGTATTCGCATATCTCCTACGACATCGTGCCGGGCAAGTTCCACTGTGTGACTCAACCCGACATTCTCATCGTGGAGGGTCTCAATGTGCTGCAGACCGGTCCGCGGTTGATGGTCTCGGACCTGTTCGACTTCTCGATCTACGTCGACGCACGCATCGAGGACATCGAGAACTGGTATGTGCAACGGTTTCTCACGCTGCGCGAGACCGCCTTCGCGGATCCGAACGCGCATTTCCACCACTACGCGGGCTTCACCGACGACCAGGCGACGGTCGCCGCGAAGGAGATCTGGAACTCCACCAACCGGCCGAATCTGGTGGACAACATTCTGCCCACCCGTCCGCGCGCGACGCTGGTGCTGCGCAAGGACGCCGATCACAGCATCAACCGGCTGCGATTGCGCAAGCTCTAGCCGTCACGGCTTCCAGGCCGCGTCCAGCCGGGCAGCGACATCGATATCGCGCACCGCGGCGATATGCGGTTTGCGGATTTCGGTGGCGAGATAGCGCGCGATGAAGCGCCGGATCTCGTGGTCGACGCTGGCCAGGATGCGCAGCAACTGTCCGCGTTTGGTGGCGGTGGCCACATTGATGCGAACATCGCTCGGGCGCGGTTCGGCGATATCGATGACGACCCGCAGTGGCTCCGCGGTGCGCACGGTCAAGTGCAGGTGGATATTGCCGTCGATGTGGAAGCGGTGCCGGTCGACGGCGAGATCGAGCAGCAGATCGACATCGAGCGGAATGACCAGCTCGAAGGAGATGACCTCGTCGACGTACCGTTGCAGTTTCGGCTCCCCCAGTCGCACCTGCGCGGCGACCTTCGCCAATTTGGCTGGCCCGACGCCGATCGGGCCGACATCGAAGGCGGCGCCGGTCAGCTGGGCGAATGCACCCGAGATGCGCTGCTCGGAGGCCGCGTATTCCAGGAAGCGCCGACCGAATTCCGGATAGCCGATGTAGGACATCTGCTCCCCCTTCGGCCCGGGCACGGCATTCGTCGACTCGTCCACAAACCGGACGGTACGCGAATGTCGTTGCGTCAGATACCGAAGCGGCGATGTCGAGCGGCGTAGTCGCGCAAGGCGCGCAGGAAGTCCACCCGTCGGAATTCCGGCCAGTAGGCCTCGGTGAACCATATTTCCGAGTATGCGCTCTGCCACAGCAAAAACCCGGAAAGGCGCTGCTCACCAGAGGTTCGGATAACCAAGTCGGGATCCGGCTGACCGGAGGTGTAGAGGTGCTGGCCGATGGAGTTCACGGTGATCGACTGGACCAGGTCCTCCCCGGTCTCCCCCGCCGCGATCTCCTGGCGGACCAGCTTGCGGACCGCATCCGCGATCTCCTGCCGACCGCCGTAGCCGACCGCGACATTCACGTGCACACCATCGCGCCCGATGGTGCGTTCGGCGGCGGTGCGCAGCCGCTTCGCGACCAGCTCCGGAAAGCCGTCGAGCGTGCCGACGATACGCACACTCCAGTTCTGTTCCGGAGCGGACAGCTCCTCGACGACATCGGTGATCACCTCGAACAGGGTCTCCAGTTCGTCGGGATCGCGCTGCAGATTCTCGGTGGACAGCAGATAGACGGTCACCATCTCGATGCCCTCGTCCGCGCACCAGCCGACCAGTTCGGCGATTTTCAGCGCGCCGACCCGATGCCCGTGGGTCACGTCGGTGAAACCGTTCTCTCTGGCCCAGCGCCGATTACCATCGCACATCACCGCGACGTGCCGAGGATGTTGTTTGCCGGCCAGCTGCTTGGACAGCCGCGCCTCGTAGATGCGGTATGGCAAGCCACGCACCTGACTCGGAAGCTCCACGGCGACCAACCCTACGCCTCAGCGGCGCGATCCCGGCATCGACTGTGGTTCCGGGTACAGTGACGATACGACACAACTTACGGTACCGTAGGTTACTGGCTAGTATCACTAGGAGGTAACTCGTGTCCGAAATGGTCGGCGCGACCGATGCGACACCGGTCGCGATCCCGGGCACGTCAACACTGCTCAAGCCGCGGATGCGGGGCTGGATCCACACCTGGGCGGTCGGCATCGCGGCAATCGCGGTGCTCGTTCTCGTCTCGAAGGCCGCGAGCGTCTCGGCGACGGCAGGCTGGTCCACTCTGGTCTACGGGCTGACGGTGTGCGGGTTGTTCGGCATCAGCGCCGTCTACCACCGGGTGACCTGGGCCACCGCGAAGGCTCGCATCCGGATGAAGCGGGCCGATCATTCGATGATCTTCCTGTTCATCGCGGGCAGCTATACGCCGTTCGCATTACTGGGCCTGCCGGGACGAACGGGCCGGACACTGCTGCTGGTCGTTTGGCTCGGCGCGCTGGCCGGTGTGGCCCTGAAACTGTTGTGGCCGACCGCTCCCCGCTGGGTCGGAGTGCCGCTGTATCTGCTGCTGGGGTGGGCAATTGTGCCGGTGGCCGGGCAGCTCGATACGAATATCGGCATCGCACCGCTGATTCTGCTGCTCGTCGGCGGCCTGGTCTACAGCGGTGGCGCGATCCTCTACGCGACCAAATGGCCGAACCCGTGGCCCGCCATCTTCGGCCACCACGAGTTCTTCCACGCCGCGACGGTGCTCGCCGCCCTGTGCCACTACGCCGCGATCTGGTCGGTCGTGCTGCGCTGAGTGCATCCGGGCAGCCGGAACATCATGGGTATGCCGAATTGCCCTTTGCGGCAATAGAGTTGGGGACGGATGCGGATCCGGAAAATGGCGGGGCGATATGACACAGCAGACGATCGAGACCGGTAGACAGCAGGCGGGGCGCGAGGGGGGCATCGGCTACCGCTGGGGCGTGGCGATGGCACAGCACCGGCGGATCGTCGTCGCGGTGTGGCTGGTGCTGATCGCCGCGTGCGCGGTCGCCTACCCACAGCTCAACGGCCGCCTGGAGGCCATGGAGTTCCACGCCGACAAGGCGGAATCGACGCGGATCACCGAACTGCTCGCCGCGCACTATCCCGATCTGGGAGCCGAACAGCTTGCGCTGGTCTTCGATTCGGAGCAGCGGACCATCGATGATCCCGCCTATCGGGCGATCGTGGAGCGGGCGGTCGCGGATCTGCGCGGTGTGCCCGGCGTGCGGGTCGCGGTCGGTCCGTTCCAAGGGGATCAGAAGTCGCAGATCTCGGCGAGCAGGCATGCGGCGCTCGCCGTCGTCGGGATCGACGGCACGATTCCGCAGCGCGCGGAGTTGGCCGGTGAGCTGCAGGAACGTGCGGGACAGTGCTCCGGGGACGGGGTGATCGTCGGGCTCACCGGCTTCTCACCGGCGCTGCGCGACCTGATGGAAATCGAGGTGGCCGATTCCGGGCAGGCCGAAGCGCTGGGCCTGCCGGTGGCGTTCGCGCTGCTCATCTTGGCGCTCGGCACGGTGGTAGCCGCATTGGTACCGGTAATGGTGGCGTTGAGCGGACTGTTGCTCGCGTTCGGCGGACTGTTTCTGCTGTCGCATGTGATGGCGACCAGTTCGCTGTTGCTGGCCGTCGCGACCATGATCGGCACCGGCATCGGGCTGGACTACGCGATGTTCGTGGTCAGCCGGTTCCGCGAAGAGCTCGCGAAGCCGGGCGGCAGTTCCGCGGCCGGTGTGGCGCATGCCTGCGGGATCGCGATCGCCACGGCGGGTAAGACGATCGTCGCCTCGGGCTTCATCGTGATGATCTCGCTGTGCTCGCTGGTGGTGGTGCGCGCGCCGGTATTCCGCGGTATCGCGGTCGGCGTGGTGATCGCGGTCGTGGCCACGCTGATGGTGGCGCTGACGCTGCTGCCGGCGGTGCTGGCAATGCTCGGGTCGCGGGTGAATCGCGGTGCGCTGCCCGCGCGATGGCAGCCGTTGGAGACCCGGCCGGGATCGGCTGCCGATCCGGCGACCGGGCGCTGGGCGCGATGGAGTCGGATCGTGATGGCACGTCCGGTGGTATTCGGTATCGCGGCCACGCTGGTGTTGCTGGTGGCGGCCGCGCCGCTGACCGGAATTCGCTACGGCATGGATATGGGCACGGCGGCGATGGGCCATACCGCATCCGGCAAGGCGGGCAGGGTCGCCTCGGAGAATTTCGCGCCCGGACTGCTCGCGCCGATCACGATCGTGGTGACCGGTGCCGGTGATACGCCGCTCAACGCCGCGGCGACCGGCGAGGCACAGAACTTCCTGACCGCACTCCGCTCGGATGAGCGCATCGAACAGGTGCTGCCGATCCAGCGGGACGGACGGATCTTCGCGATGGTGGTCGCGAAACCCGCATTCGATTCCGCCGAGGCCGATCAACTCGTCCGGGAGATCCGCGACCGGGCCACCGCACTGCCCGGTGACGTGCTGGTCGGCGGTGCGACGGCGGAGTTCGCGGATATGTCCGACGAGATCACGGGGAAACTGCCACTGGTCCTCGCGCTGGTTCTATGCTGCTCGTTCGTGTTCCTCATTGCTGCCTTCCGCAGCATCGCGCTACCGATCAAGGCGATAGTGATGAATCTGCTGGCCACCGGCGCAGCCCTGGGCATCACCGTGGCGGTGTTCCAGTGGGGCGTCGGCGAGTCGGTGCTCGGGTTCCACAGCACCGGGTTCATCCAGGTATTCCTGCCGACCATGGTCTTCGCGATTCTGTTCGGGCTGTCGATGGACTACGAGGTGTTCCTGATCCGCCGGATCAAGGAGTTCTGGGAGAACTCCGCGCGCACCGCGGCCGATAACGAATACGCGGTGGCGGCCGGGCTCCAGCACACGGCCCGCCCGATCAGTGCGGCGGCGGCCATCATGGTGGTGATCTTCGGTAGCTTCCTGACCGCGAGCGTGCTGGAGCTGAAAGAGGTCGGGCTGGCGCTGGCGGTGGCCGTAGCGATCGATGCGGCACTCGTGCGGTTGGTCTTGGTGCCCGCGCTGATGAAACTGTTCGGAACCTGGAACTGGTGGCTGCCCGGCTCGGGGACACCCGTGCGCGTCGGGGTTTCGGTGCGCACGCACGCGCCGGCGCAGGCGGGCTCCGCTCCGGATGTCAGGGCACCGTGATCACCAAGCTGGTTGTTCGGGCGCTGAAGGCGCGGTGGGGACTGGCGGCGGTGGTGGTCGCCGCGAATCTCGGTGGCCTCGGGGTGATCGTGACCGAGCTGTGGCTCAGCGGGTTTTTCGGCCGGATCGGGGATGACTGGCGGCGCATCATCGGGCTGGCGTCGATCTATCCCATGTTGGGTTTCCTGGCCGGGGTCGGGCTGGCCGTACGCGATCGGACCGTGTATTTCGGGTGGCTCGATGACGGGCGCAAACCGACCGTCGACGAGGCGCGACGATTGCTGCGCCTACCGATCGCGATCACCACCCGAGCGCTGGCGATATGGCTGCCCGGCGTGATCGTCGCGGCCTCGTTGCTCTCGCATCTGGCTGCACACAACCGTGCGGCGGTGACCGTGGCCCTGTTCACCCTCGGCGCACTGCAATCGGCCGGATTCACCTTCCTGATCGTCGACCGGCTGATCCGCCCGACCATTCCGGTGGTGTCCGGGGTGCTCGGCCCGACCGCACACTGGAGTTCCTCTGTGCTGATGCGGGTCGTGATGACCTGGGCGGTGGCGGGTGCGATGCCGCTGCTCATGCTGATCACGGTGCTCGCCGACCCGGCCTCCGGCGCACCGGACCGTGTCCGCGCCGCCATCTACCTCTCCATTGTCGGCATCGGATCCGGCGCGCTTGCGACCGCGATCCTGGCCCGTTCGGTCGCAACGCCGATGCGCACGCTGCGCCGGGCGCTCGATCGGATCACCAAGGGCGAGTTCGATGTTCGGGTTCCTGTCGGTAGCACCAGCGAGATCGGGCGGCTGGAGAATTCGGTCAACGAACTCGCCGCCAATCTGTGTGAACGCGAGCGGATGCGGGTTGTATTCGGCCGTCACGTCGGCACGGAAGTCGCCGAGCGGGCGTTGGCGGGCGGGGTCGATCTGACCGGCGATGTGCGCGAGGTGTCGGCGCTGTTCGTCGATGTCACCGGATCCGTCGAACTGTCCAGCGGTCTGACGCCGCATGATTTCGTGGCCAAACTCAATCGACTGCTCGCGATCGTGGTTGCGGCGACCGAGGAGAACAACGGCCTGGTCAACAAGTTCGAGGGGGATGCGGCGCTGTGCATCTTCGGTGCGCCGATCGCATTGCGCGACAATGCGACACCCGCGCTGCGGGCCGCGCGGCGCATTCGCGACGAGGTCACGGCCACCGGCGAACTCGATATCGGCATCGGCGTCGCACGTGGGCGGGTGTTCGCGGGTGATATCGGCTCCGATACGCGATTGGAGTACACGGTGATCGGCGATGCGGTCAATGAGGCGGCCCGGCTGACCACCGAGGCGAAGGAGGTGCCGCGCCGAATCCTGGTGAGCGGTGCGATCATCGAGGCGGCGGCCGAGCACGAGCGCGCCAAATGGGTTCTCTACGACAACATTCTGCTGCGTGGAATGCCCGAGCCCACCGCCTGCTGGACCGACCTGGAAGCCGCCCCGACTTCCACAGGGATGGAACCCGATACCGATGCGGCCGCCGTCAGCGCGATCGCCGAAGTACGAACGGCGACAACCGAATCTTCCTCGCAGAATCTCTGATCGCCGGATCGCAGCGCCTTCGGCTGGTTCAGACCAACCCCCGGCCCGCGAGCCGCTCGGCCGCTACGGCATCCGCGCAGGTCAGCAGGACCGCGGTGACCTCCCCGGACCGACCACCGATGAACAAAGCCTGACTACGCAAGGTCACCCACCGACTCTGCCGCAACCAGCCCCTCCGGCGTGGGCGCATTACGACACTCGACACCAATTGGCGGGCTACGGGCGGCTCAGGGAGGCGCGTAGTTCGGGTGGGGTCGTTACGGGGAGGTCGCAGACGGAGCCGCGGCAGACGTAGGCGGAGGGGGCGCCGTTGACTGGGGTGCGGTCGGTCAGGAGGGGCACCGAGTTGGTGGGGGCGGCGATGATGACGGTGCCGCCGGGGGCTTCGGCGCGGGCAGTGGCGATCAAATCCGTTGCCGCGGTCGCGGTGTCGGGTAGGGCGATGGCTACTTGGAGGGGGCCGCGGAGGGCAGGTTCGGCGACGGTGAGCCATTGGCCGGCCGAGCGTGGGACGCGGGCGAGGACTACGGCGCCGCGTCGGAGGGTCTGATCGGCCAGTTCGCGGTAGCGCAGGGCCGGCTCCGGGGCGCTGGTGGCGGCGGCGGTGAGGAGGGCTTCGGCCAAGGCGGATGCGCCTGCGGGGGTTGCACCGTCGATGGGATCGCGGGGGCGGGCGACGAGGGTTTCGGCGTCGTCGGCGGTGTCGAACCAGCTGCCGGGCGCAGTATCGTCAGCGAAGTGTTGAATTGCCTTGTCCAGCAGTCGTTGTGCGTGTTCGAGCCAGTCGAGCCCGCCGGTGGCCTGGTGCAGGGCCAGCAGGCCGGTGACCAGCCACGCGTAGTCCTCCAAGACGCCGGGAGACGTGCCGACCACACCACCGAGCGAGGCGCGGCGCACCCGGCCGTCGACCACGTGCTCGGCAAGCAGGAAGCGGGCGCAGCGAGCGGCGGCTTCCACCCAATCATCTTGCCGCAGTGCGGAACCCGCCTCGGCGAGTGCGGTAATCGCCATTCCGTTCCAGGCGGTCACCACTTTGTCATCGCGGTCCGGCTGTGGACGGCGGGCACGGGCCTCGCGCAGTGTGGCGCGGGCACGTTCGAAGCGTTCGCGGGCAGTCCCGTTGTCGGACAGCGCATCCGGATCGGTATACAGGGTGAGCACCGAGGTGCCCTGTTCGAAATTCCCGGCGGTTGTCACCCCGAAAACCTCTGCGGCCCAAGCACCTTCGATAGGACCGAGTTCGCCGATCAGCTCGGCGGGTGTCCAAACATAGGTCGCGCCTTCGACACCCGGACCGCCCGGATCCAGGTGGGTGTCGGCATCCAGCGCCGACGCGAACCCACCGTGGTCTGTACCGAGGTCGTCGAGAATGAACTGCACCGTCTCGCGAGTAACCCGATGCGCCAATGACTCTCGCTCAGGGCTTCGGCGGGCGAGATGCGCATAGGCGCGCAGCAATTGCGCATTGTCGTAGAGCATCTTCTCGAAATGCGGCACCAGCCAGGCCGCATCGACAGAGTAGCGCGCGAACCCGCCGCGCAACTGGTCGTAGATACCGCCGCGCGCCATGGCCTCGGCCGTCCGATTCACCACACCCAAGATCGCGGCATCACCGGTGCGCTCCCAACTGCGCAGCAGGCCCGCCAACAACGCCGACGGCGGAAACTTCGGCGCGCCACCGAATCCGCCGTGCTTGTGGTCTTCATCGCGCAGCACCGCCGCGACCGCATGATCGAGCAGTTCGGCCGAAATCGTCACATCCGCATCGGGCAGCCCGGCGGCCTGTGCCCGCAGCGCGTCGGCCACCTGCGCGGAAGCCTTGTCCACCTCGTCGCGCCGGGTATTCCAGGTATCGGTAACGGCCGTGAGCAGCTGGGTGAACGACGGCATCCCACCGCGCGGCACCTTCGGGTAGTAGGTACCGCAGTAGAACGGCTCGCCATCCGGCGTGAGGAAGCACGTCATCGGCCAGCCACCCTGACCGGTCATCGCCACCGTGGCATTCATATAGACCGCGTCCAGATCCGGACGCTCCTCACGATCCACCTTGATGCACACGAAGTTGTCGTTCATTTGCGCCGCCGTCCGCTCGTCCTCGAACGACTCGTGCGCCATCACATGACACCAGTGGCAACTCGCGTACCCGACGGACAGCAGGATCGGCACATCCCGCGCCCGCGCCGCCGCCAAGGCCGCGGGATCCCACTCCCGCCAATGCACCGGATTATCCGCATGCTGTCGCAGATACGGTGAGGTCGCGCTACCCAGCAGGTTCACCATCTCAGCCTCTCACGTCCGCTCGAACCGGCCACTCGAGGAGGTACCCGATTCGGACCGTCCATCACACTCGCGGTGGCTGCCTGCGGGATTCCCTAGCGCAGCGCCGGTTCCGCAACCCTTTGCGCGGAGGCCACGTCATCGTCGAGCGTGGAGTCCGCATTCGAATGCATCGGGTCGAGGGTGGGTTTATCATGCCGACACCGAGCCCGACAACGGCGATGTAGACCCCGACCAGCCACAGGTTGGTCGCGTGGTCGATCGTGGACAGCAACCCGAACCCGACCACCAGCAGCGCACCGCCGCTGACGACGAAGCTCTTCCAGTTACCGAACCGGGTGATCAGCTGGCCGGACCCGACCGACGCGGTCAACATGCCCGCTACCAGCGGGATGGTCAGCACACCCGCGACGGTCGGTGAGTAGCCACGCGCGGTCTGGAAGTACTGACCGAGGAAGGTGGTCGCACCGAACATACCGACACCGACCGCGATCGAGGCGATGATCGCCACGACCAGGGCGGTCAACCCACCCATGCCGATGCCCTGGATGACACGCGCGACCAAGGGCACCGCCACGTTGTGGGCGAGCCCGGCAACGATCGAGCCGGCCACGAAGATGACAATCGCCGATCGGACCAGCAGCTTCTTATTGAACAAATCGGCGAACTTGCCCCAGATCGGGGTGGATGCGGCATTCGCCAGCAACGCCGTGGTGATGACCCAGGCATAGGCGGTTTGCGATGCTGATGTATCCGGCGGCGACGAATTCCGCGACGTGCCTGCTCAATACCGACGCGCTGAGGCACAGGTCGACGGCCAGGTCCACCTGTCGGCGCGCTACGCAACTATTAACCGGCATCGGCAGGCGGAAGACAGAACAAGATCTCGGCGGGCAGCCGGTTACGTATGCGACATGCTCGCGGCGACCTCGCGTCGCGATCGCAGCCCGAGCTTGGCGAGGATGTTCGATACGTGGGACTGAACCGTGCGGCGCGACAAGAACATTTGCGCCGCGATATCGGAGTTGGTGCAGCCTTCGGCAACGAGCGCGGCGACCTTGCGTTCGGTATCGGTCAGCGCCGCCCAGCCGGATTTGGGCCGGTTGCGTCGACCGCGGACACCTCGCCGAATGTCGTACGGTCGCAGGCGCGCGACCGTGCGGGCGGTGTCCCACGATGCGCCGAGGCGGCTATAGATCCCGATCGCGGTGTCCAGCGAACGGCGGGCATCGACATCGCGTCCCGCGGCGGCGAGCAGCACGGCGGCGTTCTCGTGCGCCTGCGCTTGGTAGAGCAACCGTCCGGACCGCCGGAAGGCCCGGGCCGCCGCCAACAGGCTATTGGCATCGCGCTCGGCCAGACCTCGACACAGTAGGGCTGTTCCGATCCTGGAGGCGGTGGGCTGTCGCGCCGCGAGTTCGTCGGCGCCGACCACTACCGACCGCGCCGCATCCGTATCGGCGAGGTCCGCGGCCAGCCGGGCGATATCCGGGAAGATGTAGTACAGCGTCGCCGCGGCCGAATGGCCGGCGAGTCGCTCATGGGTGTCGACGAGCAGCTTCAAGGCGAGGTCCGGATGGCCGTGCGCCTCGTGCGTCAACGCCTTGGCCCACAGGTGCAGGTGCGCGTAGCCGGTGGTGCCCGTGATGTCGTCCGCGATGGGAATGCTGTCCACGTCCGGCTGGAACGTGCCGCGGTGAATACCGATGAGCGCCGCGAGGCTACCCGCGACCGTCGAGTACCCGAGCACGTCCGGTGCCGCGCCGACGCTGCATTCGGCCACCGCGTCATCCCAGCGACCGCTCAACAGGTACAGCCGTGCCTTGGTGACCAGGTTCGCGGACAGGGACACGCCAGGGACACGGCGGTTGTGCGCTATGGCCTGATTCAGCACGTCTTCGGCATCGGTCAGGCGATCGAGCTCGATCAGACAAAGTGCCCGCAGCGCGTATGGATCGAACTGGTCCGGACCGGTACCGACGGTCGCAGCGACGGGTATCCGGGTGCTCAACTCCAGTGCCTCGATGAGATCGCCTCGGGTGTACCGGACCGCGCCCACGGCGCTGAGACCGTACCCGATAGTGCGCGGATCCCCGCTGGATTCCCCCATCGCGATCGCGATTCGACCCGCCTGCTCGGCCGCATCGAACCGCTCGAGGAATACATTGTCCACCGCGCACATACCGTGGAAGCGGCCCGCCGCCTCGACACCGAGATCCATTGTGCTCAGCGCCGTTTCGGCAATATCGACGGCATCGGCGATTCGGCCCTGCGCGCGGCAGGCCTGGGCGAGCAGCCAGCGCATTTCGATATCTTCGCCGTACGCCGACCGCGCCGAGAGCGCAACGCGTACTTCGGCCTCCGCCTCGGCAGTTCGACCGCTCCTCAGCAGTGCCTCGATATACCGGCGGATAAGCGGTGGTTGATCGGACTCCGTCCTCGCACGCCGCAACAGCCGCACCGCCAGCTCGGGCGCGCTGAAAGCCAATTTGTCGGCTACCGCTACCAGCCAGTCGATGCTGGTGTCATCGAGTTCGTAGTCGGCGACCGCCAGATAATGTGCGATCCGCTCGATCGGCGCGTTGGTCGTCCGCAGTACCCGGTCGGCCGTGCGCAGCAGACCAGCGCGCACCGTGGCGGGCAGCTGATCCGACAGCACCCGCCGGATCAAGTCATGCCGGAACACCACTTCGGAGTCGACGAGTGCGAGCACTCCGGTCGCCATCACATCACTGACGACGCTCCATACATCCAGGAGAGGGCGGTCCAGAACCGCTGCCAGTTCCGTGACGTCGACGACCGGGCCGAGCGCGGCGGCAGTCGCCAGCACGTGCCGGGTTCGGCGCGGCAGAAAGTCCAACCTTCGTGAAATCGTCTGCGCGAGTGCGGCGGACGGGCGCTGCCCGGCGACTGCCTCGGGGATGTCGGCGGCGTCGGCGATCACCGTGATCGCCTGCTCACGCAGCGAGGCGGCCACCAATTCGGTGATGTAGCGCGGATTTCCGCTCGCACCCGCCACCTCCCGCAACAACCCCGGGCCGGGTGCGGCACCGACGATATGCGACACCAATTCCGCCGCTGCCCCGGCGGATAGCCCGCCGAGTCGTATCAGCGGGGCGCGGCATCTGAGGAGTTCGGCCGATAGTGCGGTGAACGGCGAGTCCTGAGGCTGTGGGCGGGCAGCGAGCAGCAGCAGTAGCGGTAGCTCATCGATGCGGGTGCACAACCGCTGCAACACCGACACGCTCGACGCGTCGGCCCAGTGGACATCGTCCATGATCAGCGCGAGCGGGCCGGTAGCGCACCAGGTCTCGACCTGATCGAGGATCGCCTCGGCGACGACGATCTCATGCCTTGCCTCGGCCTCGCGCGCCCGAAAGTCGCGGTCGAGCAAGGCAGGGACCGGATCGGCGCCTGGTGTGCCGGGGTCGAGCCAGGATCGCAGCGCCGCGAACGGGACGGTCTTCCGTAGTTCGGAGGCGGCCCCGAGTCGAGTACGCAGGCCCGCCGCCGCACACTGCACCCCGGCCGCGTCCAACAGAGACGTTTTGCCGATACCTGGATCGCCCTGCACCAGCACGACGGCCCCCCGCCCGGCGGCGACCCGTCCAGCGAGCGCCGCCAGCATCTCGATCTCGCCGTCACGACCGATGACCACCGAGGTGCCGGACTCCGGGGATGGCCGCGTCAACGAACCGGGCATACCGGAGCCCGATCACCGATTCCGACTGAATCCGGCACCACCTCGACATGCCCGGAGGGGGAGACGGCAATGGATGGCAAATCCCATTGCCGTGCCGATTTCTCGGTGCGGCAGGCGACATTCCATCCGAACGGCATCTGGTGGACACGTTCCCCGTATTGCCGCAGTTGCGCGGCAAGATCCGAGAGCACATCAAGTGTGTCGGCCACGTGGGTGAGGACGTCGAGTGGATCGGCCTCCGGCGTGAACCGATTATCCGAGGTTGTGCAGTGCGGGACTCCGGCGATAACGATATGGGCCGCCTCGCTGACGAGGCACAGGTACCGGATCGCGCGGACGGCCTCGGCGGTCAAGGGACAATCGCCAGGTTCGACAACGACTCGCACTACCAGGCAATCGACGAACCGCTGGGTCGATCCCACCGTCGCCGGGTCGACGGCTACGGCACAGGGGCCGGCCGCCACCAGGGCGTATTCGAAACTACGCCAACGACTTCCGACGCCCCTCATCCAACGGACCTCCCCCGCGGACGCTGCTGAAGGTCGGTCATGGCTGCGCAGGCACCTTCTGGTCGGCGACGCCGCACAGGGTGTAACAGAATACGAACGGCACCGCACCGTCGTTGAACCATGCGTGTGGCGTGCCGTGCTGGATCACGCAATCGCCGGCTCGCAGCGATACATCGACGCCGTCGCCCAGGCGCAGGCGGCCCTCGCCGCTGAGCACGACGATGAAATCGACGCTCACGGTGCTGTGCATGCCGGGCGCGGCGGGGTCGAAGGCCGCCATCATCCCCGGCAGTTTCGCCTCCGCTTCCGCGACGACGGCCGCCATCGCCTCCTCGGACAGGTCGGCATCGGGCTCATAGGTCAGGCCCGGGGGCACCGAGATGAATCCGAAACGCAGCCCGCCCGCACCGGGAAAATAGCTCGTGCCGGTCTGCGCGGGCGTCTTGTCGACCGGCAGCTCGGGAAGTTCGTCGAGTTCCCACATCCGATGGATCTCGGCGCCTGGGAGCAGCGCCAATGTCAGCGGGTCGACAGCGTCGTCCGCCAGCACCCTCCCCTGTCCGGTTCCGTTGTCGCCGATCACGACTCTGCGCATGTGAACTCCTGAATATCGTTCGCAACCAGCCGAATCGGGTCGGCACCGATGGCCGCACCGGCCGATCCGGCCCTCAGCTATCCGGACCGTATCCGCCGCCCGCGCAGACCCGCTTGTCCGCAAGCGCACGAGCATTGTCCGAATGCGCAGACCTCGGAAACCCGGCAATGCTCGCTCGACCGGTGAGTCGCACGGTTCTGCACTAGGCTGCTTCCAGAGTTGGGGCCGACGCCCGGGCCACCGATGATCGTCGAATCGGAGGCGATGTTCATGAACCAACCGGCAATCGCCGACTCCACCACGACAAGTGTGGTGGATCCACATGAGCGAGCCGAGTATTGGGCCGATCTGATCAGCACATACCACTGTCGGCTCGGCTACAGATTCCCGAGCAGCACCGACTTCCAAGGGCACACGCAGCTGCGTCGAACCGACGCCTACCAGCTCGTCGGGTGGAAATCGGATGCCGTCACCTACCTTCGCAACCCGAGCCATATCCGCGCCGACCCCGATGACGACTACCGGCTGATCGTTCCGGTCACCGGACGCTTGTCCTTTCGCACCGACGACGGGTACGGGATCCTTGCCCCGGGAACAATGGCCCTGGTTTCCGTCGACCGCCCCTACGCGATGTCCATGTCCGACGGCACGCGCGGGATGATCATCACCATTGCGCGCAAGGAGATCAAGCATCGCCTCAACCGCGTCGTTCCACCCGCTCACCCGCTGGATCTCACGACCGGGCTCGGGCGGGTGACCGACGGGATACTCGGCGGCCTGCACAGCGAATCCGCCGCACTCACCGACCGCCAATTCGACAGCGTCTCCGAACGTCTGGTGGATCTGCTCTGCATGCAGATCCTCGGCGAACCGGCGAGTTCGCCCACCCAGCTCGCCCATGTCGAAGCGACCGCTCGCCGGTATATCCACGACCATGCCGGAGATCCGGACCTCAACGGCACGCGCGTCGCAGTTGCGCTCGGCTGGTCACTTCGGCAAATTCAACTGGCGTTCAGCAATGCCGGAACCACGCCCAGCGATGTCATCCGGGAAGAACGCCTGCGACTGGCGCGCGACCGCCTGCGCAACCCCGCCTACCAGCATCGAAGTATTACCGATATCGCATCGGACCTCGGCTTCGGTTCGATGAGCAGCTTCAACAAAGCCTTCCGCCGACGCTTCGACGCCACACCCGGCCAGCTCCGCGAGGACTGGCGGGCCGCGCCCCAGCGCTGATTTCAGGAGCGAACGATCACGCTATCGTCGCTGGGTGGACTCCCTGCGCCAGCTGCGGTACTTCGTCGCCGTCGCCGAAGAACTGCATTTCGGGCGGGCGGCCGAACGCCTCGGAATGGCGCAGCCGCCGCTGAGCCAGCGCATTCGCAAACTCGAACAGGATCTCGGCGTCCGGCTCTTCGACCGGGACAGCCGCCGCGTCGAACTCACCGAGGCGGGTCAGATCCTGCTCGTCGAAGCCCGCGATCTGCTGGCCCGCTGGGAGCGCGCGCAACGGCTGGTGGGCAAGGCGCATCGGGGTGAGATCGATGCGCTGCGGGTCGGTGTCCCACCCGAACTGGCCGGACGGGTGCTCGCGGCGATCCTCACCGCATTCGAAAGCCGTGATGTCCGCGTCGATCTACAGGAACTGACCACCGCCGAGCAGATCCGACTGCTCGCCGACCGCCAACTCGATGCCGGACTGCTGCAACATCCCGTCGATGTGGTCGGACTCGAGCTCGGCCCCGAGGTGGAAACACCGCTCGGCGTGGTGCTGCCGCGCGACTCGCCGCTGGCCACGCGCTCCGCGCTCACCCTCGCTGACCTGGCCGGACTCGGCCTGGTGATCTTTCCGCGGGCCGCCGCGCCCGGACTCTACGACGCGACCCTGCGCGCCTGCTGGGAGCACGGCTTCCGGCCCACCCGCGTCCAGCACGCACGCAACCCCGAATTCGTGCTCGGCATGGTGCTTTCCGGCCGCGGCGTCGCCTTCGACCAGGGCATGGTCGCGCAAAAGGAACCGCGCGTCGTCTGGCGACCGCTGACCGATGCACTGAGCTGGCGGCTCTCGCTGGCCTGGCCCGCCGCGGCGCCGCATCCGCTGGTCCGCGACCTGGCCGAGTTGATCGTGACGGTCATCCAGGGCGACGGCGCATCGCGGCCCGCGCCCGCTCAGGAGGTGGCGCAGCGGCCGTGGAATGTCGTATTCGGCAGATCGTGACCGATGCGGTGAATCGCCAGCCGCGCGGCCTCGCCGATCGCATGATCCACCTCGGGCAATCGGGGGGCCAGCGTATCGGCCCTGGTGAATACCGCTACGGCATAACGACTTCCACCGGGATAGGCCACCACTCCGATCTCATTGCGAATCGCGGGCAGTGATCCGGTCTTGCCCCACACCGACACCTCCGAGGGGAAGGCTGCGGCGAGCCGATGCCAGTTGAGCTGCCGGCCCATGAGCTCGCGCACCCACCTGCAGGCGGCAGGATCGCCCGCACGGTCCTGGCCGAGCAGGGTGAGCAGGCGGGTCATATCGCGCGGCGTGCTCGCGGTCGTGCGCAGCGGGTCCATGGCCCGGGTGGCAAGCACTTCCGGCACGCTCAGGGTGGGGAAGCGCCGCGCGAATTCGGCGGTATCGGATGCGCCGATATCCTCCGCCATGGTCTGCACGACATACCTGGGCGAGCCGACGATCCGCGTCTCGGTGAGCCCCAATTCACGCACCAGCGAGCGCACATTGTCCAGGCCGACGCGATCGAAGAGCAGGTCGGCGGCGGTGTTGTCGCTGACGGTCAGTGCGAAGAACGCCGCATCGCGCAAGCTGAATTCGACATCGTCCAGGCATCCGGCGGTGCCGACGCCACCGAGCCGATCCGCCGCGCCCGCCCGCACCCGATCGGTCGGGTCGAGCTGACCGGCGACCACCTGCCGGGCGAACTCCAGCACCAACGGCACCTTCACCACCGACGCCAGCACCACCGGTTCATCGGCGCCGAGCCCCACCTCACCGGCGCAATCGAAACATCGGGCGTGCACCCAACCACGCACACCGGCCTTACGGAAGATCTCCTGCACGACTGCCAAACTTCCACACGGGACAGCTCCGAGTCAGCTTGACTCTCCCGCCGATGGAGGGTTCACGCTCGTCACCGTCCGAGATTTCGATACCGAAGGGCTCACGATGAAACTCGATCTGGCCAAGAGCGACCGGCACTACTACGACGCCACCCGGGAACCCGAACTGCGCACCTTCGACACCTACGGCTATCTGACGGTCACCGGCTTCGGCGCACCAGGCGGCGAGCGGTACACCGGGGCCGTGCAGACGCTGTACCGAACCGCGTACGGCGCCAAGAAGATCGCCAAGGCGGACGGCCAGGATTTCGTGGTGCCGAAGCTGGAGGGCCAGTGGTGGGTGAACTCCGATGAACCGCCGCTGTCGGTGCCGCGCGAGCAGTGGCAGTGGAAGCTGATGATCCGCATGCCCGAGGTGGTCACCGCCGAGATGGTGTCCGGGGCGACGTTCGAGCGGCTGACCGAGGGGGAGGCAATCCAGGTCATGCATATCGGACCGTATGCCACCGAACCGGAGACGCTGGCCAGGATGGAAGCGTTCATGACCGCCGAGGGGTTGCTCATGAACGGCCGCCATCACGAGATCTATCTCTCGGACCCGCGCAAGGACCCCGGCGCGAATACCCGCACGATCCTGCGTCATCCCGTGCGTCGCGCCTGAGATCTACTGCGGGGCAAGCGGTTTACCAGGCTCGCCCGAGATAGCCGAGCAGTCGACGGTGTGCCGGCGCGTCCGCCGGCACCGTGACCTCCTCGTCGAACATCCCCGGCTTGCGGAACCCATCGAGTCCGCCCATGGCGTGCATGGTGGTCAGCAGTTCGGCGCACAATTCGTCATCGGCGAGGTCGGGGCGATCGATGGCCACCGCGATATCGACGCCGTGCGCGACGACTTCGGTGAGATGGACCATGGCGGCCGCCGGGCCGGGGAGCTCGCCGAGTGCGATGCGCACGGTGCCGGTCAGGGCGTCGGGGCGATGCCAGGCGGCGCGGTCCACCTCGGCGGCCGCGGCGAACGCGCCCTGCGGATCGATGCCGAGCCAGTCGTCCTCGAGTCCGGCGCCCGCATCTGTCCCGCTCACCCCGGCCGCGAACCGGTGCATATTGCCGACGGCGTGATTGAGCACCGCATGCACATCCCAATCCTGACACGGCGTCGGCGCCGCGAGCCGGTCGCCGTCGACGGCGGCGATCACGATCGCACCCGTCATATCCAGTGCGCGGTCGATCTGTCCGATCACATTGTCCATGGGCATCCTTCGCTCGAAGCGTCAGCAGAAGAGTTAGCACAACCGGGTGACATCCAAACTCGATCCAACGCCACCCAGATCACCGAATCCAGCACGGCAAGGACCCGAAAGGATTGCGCCGATTCCTTTCCGGATCGAATGCACCGAGATGTGAACGGCCCTATCGAGTTCCGCCCAGCGGTGCGGACCGTCAGCCGATAGGGCCGACGGTCCGCAGTGGCGTATGCGAAATCCGTTATCCGAGAACCGGATAATTGGCGCGGATCACCGACTGCGGGTCACGCGCCCGCTTGATCTCCCGCAACCGCGCCAAGGTCGACGAGTCGAATGCCGCGGCGGCCGTCTCCTCCGGAGTGAGGAAGGTGTACGGCTTGAGCCCGCTGATGTGCGCGCCGATCGCATCGACGATCTCGGCCCGCCGGGCCTTGACCGCCTCGGCGATGTGCGGAAGGCCGAGCCCCAATGCGTAGAGCAGATAGGGCTCGGTGACCGGTCCGCGCGCGCCACCGTCCGCGCCCGCCCTGGCGAATGCGCCGCCGAGATGGCGGATCTGGATATCGACCAGCGGTGCGACCGGCTCGTCGAGCAGGGTCTTGACGACCGCGTCGCCGAGGTCGGTGAGCAGTTCGGCGCGGGACAGGGACGGGCTGGGATCGGTTGGCTCCGCGGTGATTTCGCCGAGATTCGCCACCGACAGCGCGCCGCGCTTATCGGCGAGCGGCCCATCGATCGCGTCCAACCGGGTCAGCAGGGACCGGCCGACCTCGGGATCGCCGAGGTAGGCGACATCCAGCGCGACCATCGGCGGCGCATCCGGGAACTGGAACCGGTGGAACCACACCGACAGTTCCTCGGGTGCGTCGGCGGTGATCTCCTGGAATGCCTCGAAGACCTCCGCCGTACGCGCACCGTGCCACATCACCCGCCCGCCGTAGAGCCCCGGCGCCGGGAAGAGGTCGAATTCGAGCGCGGTCACCACCGCGAAGTCGCCGCCACCGCCACGCAATGCCCAGAACAGCTCCGGATCGTTCGCGGCGGTCACCCGAGCTCGTGCACCCTCGGCGTCGACGATCTCGAAGGCGCGCACCGCATCCGAGGCCCAACCGTGCTTGCGGCCGAACCAGCTGAGCCCGCCGCCGAGGGTGTATCCGGTGACGCCGACCACCGGATTGCTGCCTGCGAGTCCGGTGAGTCCGTGCGCCGCGGCCGCGGCCTGCACCGAGCCCCAGTTCGCGCCCGCGCCGACCTTCGCCACCCGCCGCTCGGCATCGATCTCGACACTGTCCAGTCCCCCGGTGCGCAGCAGTATCGCGTCCGCCACCCCGCCCGCGGCGCCGTGCCCGGTCGGCTGCGCGATCACCGGCACCCCGACTCGACGTGCGTGTGCCACGACCGCCGCGACCTCATCCGCATCGCCGGCCCGCACCACCGCGGCGACCGGCTGGGTGACCGTCAGGGTCCACGACCGCGTCGCCGCCTCGAAGCCCGCGTCACCCGGCACCAGCACCCGGCCGGATAGTTCAGCACGCAGATCCTCGAATGTCATTGGTATTTCCTCACTTCGCAGCTGTGCTCGAAAGCACCTGCGGCCCGTGGATCGTGCCGCGACTAACCCAATGACGAAACAGGAGGAGCAAATGTAACAGCGGCCGCCCGAGATTCTCGGACGGCCGCTGCGAAATCAGGTTTTATCAGGCCCTTCGTCGGAATCGACGTCCTTGTTGTCGAGCCGGGCGATACCGGGTTCGGTGCCCTCGTCGGCCGCCTGATCCGGTTCCGGGTGTTCGGGCTCGAAGGTCGCGGGCAGGCCTTTTATATGCCGGTTCATCGACCGCACCAGCAGGACGGTCCCGGCGAGCAACACCAGGATGATCACCAGTCCGAGCGGTGACGCCTTGCCGAATTCGGGTCCGGTGGGCGTGCCGGGAGATTGCGCGAGAAGAACCAACATCACCGGTGCTCGTCTTCGATACCTGCGAACAGATCGGTCTCCGGCCGCGTGGAGTCGACCCTGGACTTGGCCAGTTCGAACTCCTCGGTCGGCCACAGCCGCTGCTGCATTTCCATCGGGATCGCGAAGAACGCGCCGTTGGGATCGATCTGGGTGGCGTGCGCGCGCAGGGCGTCATCGCGCTGCGGGAAGTACTTGGCGCACTCGATCTGGGTGGTCACCCTGGTCATGCCGTCCGGGCGGCCCTGCCGGTAGGCGCGCGTGCGTTCCAACCACTCCTGCAGCGGAAACGGCTCACCGATCCGCTCGTACTCGGCGGCGAAGACATCCAGGCGTGCCATGGTGAAACCGTGGTCGTAGTAGATCTTCAGCGGCTGCCACGGCTCGCCCGCATCCGGAAAACGATCCGGATCGCCCGCCGCCTCGAACGCGGCCATCGACACCTCGTGGCAGCGGATGTGATCGGGATGCGGGTAGCCGCCGTTCTCGTCATAGGTGGTCATCACATGCGGCTTGAATTCGCGCACCACGCGGACCAGCGCCTCGACGGCTTCGTCCAGCGGGACCAGCGCGAAGCAGCCCTCGGGTAGCGGCGGCAGCGGATCGCCCTCGGGCAGGCCGGAGTCGACGAATCCGAGCCAGGTCTGACGCACACCGAGTGCGGCGGCCGCGGCCTCCATCTCCTCGCGCCGGATCTCATCGATCCGCTCCAAGACGCCGGGGGTGTCCATCGCAGGGTTGAGGATGCTGCCGCGTTCGCCGCCGGTCAGCGTGACGATGAGGACATCGTGGCCCTCGTCGGCATACCGTGCGGTCGTCGCGGCACCCTTGCTGGATTCGTCGTCGGGGTGCGCATGAACCGCCATGAGCCGAAAGCCACTCACGTCTCGTTCACCTCATCAACCACCGTCATACCTCGTACTCTCCGCCGCCGGGGTCCGATCTGCCTGTCCCTATAGTTCCATTCGACAGACTTTTGTTCCGACGTACCCCCCGGAGTGAGACGGCATGAGTGAAACGCCCGGTGACACGCCGATCGACCGACGTGCCGACCGGTACGGAACCACGCCACGCCCGAGGCGCCGCTGGATTCCGTTCGCACTCGGCGCGGTCGTGCTCGCCGCGGGTCTCGGGGTCGCCTACGTCGGCTTTCAGAAGTACGGCCCGGAGGATATCGACGCCGAACAGCTCGGATACACCGTCGTCGACGACTCGACCATCTCGGTCCATCTCAAGGTCACCCGCAAGGATCCGCAGCAGCCGGTGGTGTGTTTCGTCCGCGCGATGGCCAGGGACGGGTCCGAATTGGGCCGCCGCGAGGTGCTGATCGAGCCGTCCGGCAGCGGCACCATCGAGCTGACGACCACCGTGCGCGCCTCCGCCCGACCGGTGTCGAGCAGCGTTTACGGCTGCAGTGATGACGTGCCGAAGTATCTGCGCGCGGGCTGATTCTGGGCAATAGACAACCGAGGCGTCCACAAAATGAACGCCGACCTGCATGTTTGTGATTCATGCTAAAATGGCGTGATACACGGTTCCGGGGCTCGGAGCCGTGTTTGCTGCATTGGCGGCCAGCGCTGTCAGTTCCGGGTGAGTGAGTTTGCCGGACCTGAGGCCTGTCGGGGTTCGATGAACTTCCCCAGGATGGCACTAGCCGTCGGCTGGTGCGTGCCCGCCCCCTGTGGGCACTGCAGCGGATCAGGGAACCCGGCCTCGGCCGGGAACAACTACTAGGGAGTGATCGAGATGACTGAGACGCAAGTGACTTGGCTGACCCCGGAGTCGCACGACAGGCTCAAGGGTGAACTCGACGCGCTCATCGCCAATCGTCCGGTCATCGCCGCCGAGATCAACGAGCGCCGCGAAGAGGGCGACCTCAAGGAAAACGGCGGATATCACGCCGCGCGTGAAGAGCAGGGTCAGCAGGAAGCGCGCATCCGGCAGCTGCAGGAGCTGCTGAACAACGCCAAGGTCGGCGTCGCGCCCACCAAGTCCGGCGTCGCATTGCCGGGTTCGGTCGTCAAGGTCTACTACGACGGTGACGAATCCGACACCGAGACCTTCCTCATCGCGACCCGCGAAGAGGGTCTCAACGATTCCAAGCTCGAGACCTACTCGCCGAATTCGCCGCTCGGTGGCGCGCTCATCGATGCGAAGGTCGGCGACACCCGTGAGTACACGCTGCCCAACGGCAAGACCATGAAGGTCACGCTGGTCAGCGCCGAGCCGTACCACAGCTGATCTCAGGCCTGAAGCCATGAAGAACGGCCGCATCCGGAAAGTACGGATGCGGCCGGTCTTCGTTTCCATTTCTAGTTCGCCAGTGCCTGTTCGACGTCGGCCAGCAGATCGCTGACGTCCTCTATGCCGACCGAGAGCCGGACCAGATCGTCCGGCACTTCGAGCTGCGAGCCCGCGGTGGAGGCATGCGTCATGGCGGCCGGGTGTTCGATCAGCGATTCCACGCCGCCGAGCGATTCGGCGAGGGTGAAGATCTTGGTGCGCGAGCAGAACTCGTGCGCCGCATCTTTGCCGCCGTTGAGCCGCACCGAGATCATGCCGCCGAAGCGTTTCATCTGCTTATCGGCGATGGCGTGGCCCGGATGCTCGGCCAGGCCTGGGTAGATGACCTGTGAGATGGCCGGATGCCTGGTCAGGAATTCGGCAATGGTCTCGGCGTTGTCGCAGTGCCGATCCATCCGCACCGCGAGGGTCTTGGTGCCGCGCAGGGTGAGGTACGCGTCGAACGGGCCGGGCACCGCACCCGCACCGTTCTGCAGGAAGGCGAATGCCGCATCGAGTTGTGGATCGTTGGTGATCAATGCACCACCCACGACATCGGAGTGTCCACCGAGGTACTTGGTGGTCGAATGCGTGACGATATCGGCGCCGAGCAGCAGCGGCTGCTGCAGGTACGGCGTGGCAAAGGTGTTGTCCACCACCAGTTTCGCGCCCGCGACGTGCGCGACCTCGGCCAGCGCCGGAATGTCACCGATGCTCAGCAGCGGGTTGGTGGGGGTTTCGATCCAGATCAGCTTGGTGTTCGGGCGGATCGCCGCGCGCATCTCGTCGATATTGAATACATGCGCGGGCGAATGCTCGATGCCCCACTGGCTGAAGACCTTGTCGATCAGCCGGAAGGTGCCGCCGTAGGCGTCGTCGGGGATGACGATGTGGTCACCGGGGCGCAGCGTCGCCCGCAGCGCACAGTCGGTGGCGGCCATGCCGGAGGCGAATGCGCGTCCGTAGCGGCCCGATTCGAGCGCGGCGAGGTTCGCCTCGAGTGCGGTCCTGGTCGGGTTGCCGGTGCGGCCGTATTCGTAGCCTTCGCGCAACCCGCCCACCCCGTCCTGGGCGAAGGTCGAACTCGCGTAGATGGGCACGTTCACCGCGCCGGTCCGCGCTTCGGGTTCGTATCCCGCGTGCACGGCTCTGGTGGAGAATCCCAGCTCAGCTTTGTTCGTTGTTCGCTCCCTGCGCTCGCTCATGCCTGCGCCTCGCTGACGCTCGGCTCCGGCACGAGCGAGTGCTCGGCAGTATTTATTGTTCGCTCGCTACGCTCGCTCATGGGGTCAGCCTAAACCCGGGCGATCGGCGGGCTATCGGCCGGATCATCTGTAGTGACCCGATCGCGGCTTTCGCGGCGGCGACGGCGGTAGGTTGAGCTCATGCTGAGCGTTGATGAACTATTCGCGATCGATGCCCTGTTGACCGAGGACGAGCGCGAGATCCGCGATACCGTCCGCACGTTCGCGAATCATCGGTTGCGGCCGCAGATCGCGGAATGGTTCGAGGCAGGGACGTTTCCGGCCCGTGAGCTTGCGCCGGAACTCGGCAATGTCGGGTTGCTCGGTATGCACCTGGAGGGCTATGGATGCGCGGGCCTTTCGGCGACCGCCTACGGTCTGGCCTGCCAGGAGCTCGAGGCGGTCGATTCGGGTGTGCGGAGCATGGTTTCGGTGCAGGGTTCACTGGCCATGACCGCGATCCACAAGTTCGGTTCCGAGGAGCACAAGCAGCAGTGGCTGCCGGATATGGCGGCCGGGCGCGCGCTCGGCTGTTTCGGACTCACCGAGCCGGATTTCGGCTCGAATCCCGGTGGCATGCGGACCAGGGCCAAGCGCGACGGCAACGACTGGGTGCTCAACGGCTCCAAAATGTGGATCACCAACGGATCGGTGGCCGATATCGCCGTGGTGTGGGCGCAGACCGAGGACGAGGGCAGGCAGGTGGTGCGCGGCTTCCTGGTCCCGGCGGACGCGCCCGGATTCACCGCGCGAGAGATGCATCACAAGTTGTCGTTGCGCGCGTCGATCACCGCTGAGTTGGACTTCGACGATGTGCGGCTGCCCGCCGATGCGGTGCTGCCGCAGTCACGCGGCCTCAGTTCCCCGCTCGCGTGTCTGAGCGAGGCGCGATTCGGCATTATCTTCGGCGCGCTCGGCGCGGCACGCGACTGTCTGGCCGCGACCATCGAGTACGCGCGGACCAGGGAGGTATTCGACAAGCCGCTGGCGGCCTACCAGCTGACCCAGGCGAAGCTCGCCGATATGGCGCTCGAGTACGGCAAGGGCCAGCTGCTCGCGCTGCAGGTCGGCAGGTTGAAGGATCGCGGCGAAGTGCTGGCCGAGCAGATCAGCGCGGGCAAGTTGAACAGCACCCGGGAGGCCATCGCCATCGCCCGCGAATGCCGAACCATCCTCGGCGCCAACGGCATCACACTGGACTATCCGGTGCTCCGGCACGCGAACAACCTCGAGTCCGTCCTCACATACGAGGGCACAGCCGAGGTCCACCAATTAGTACTAGGAAAAGCCCTCACCGACTCGAATGCATTTCGATAACCGATATGACATGAGAATGCGCTGATGGCGGGGCTTCTCGACATTTGCCGCCATCAGCGCATGGTGACCACCCGTCCAACTCGATGACATCCGCTGACTCAGCCCGGGGCGGTCGTCGGAGGAGGGGTCAGCGCAGGTCGCGGGGGTTGTCGTGGCGCAGGTATTCGCCGGTTCGGGGGAAGTCGCGTTGGTATACATCGCACCTACCAGCAGAATTGCCTATTTGCGAAATATTTGCCTAATTCGGACAATCGGGGCGCAACGGTCAAGCATTCTCCGATACATTCCCAGCCATCGATATGCCAAACCCGCATGCGGCTCAGCCGCGCCGCTATGACCCGCCGATGAAGTTGGCGAATTCCGAAAAGGGTGCGGCAGTTGGGGGAACGCTCGGGTCGGTCCGGACGGCCGCTGTGTGCCGACCACTCGCCACACCCAGATGCCGCGAATCCTGGTGTGCGACCGGTACATTCACCATTGCAGACTGGTCGGCATACTTCACAACGCGAATTGCACCGTGTAGAGAACATTGTTACTGCCGGTCATCGCGGTGCCATCTTGATGTCACCGAATCGGCAAGGGACGAGGCGCAAGCTTTATCGCATCGAAATGTCCGTGGAGGTACACGATGCACGCGCTCTCATCCGACCCCACCTGCCGGTTGCTCTCGAGCCCGTTGGGAGCCAGCCATGTTCGTGCGTAGTAGCAGCCCGATCATCGACGGCGCGCGAGCGCTGCCGGATCAACGCGAATTGGTCGCCGCCTTCGGCGGACATCCGGCCGAGTCGGGGCAAGATCATCCGCTCATTCCGCTGGCACACGCACTCGCCGACCTGCACCGGCAGCGGCACGGCGATCCGCTCGCCACCGCCGGAATCGATTGCCGCCGAGCCGAACTCGTCTCCGCCATCGATACCTGGGTGATTACCCGAGTGCCCCAGCGGCGCTCGACCGCACACATCCGCGCCGAATCCATCGGCGCGACCATGGATCGAATGGCCGCCGCCTACGTGCACGCCAGCCACCTACTGCATACCGCCGAGAAAGTCACCGACGATCGCGTGCACGCGGCCTGGTACCGCCTTGCGCTGCTCGCCGATCAGTGGAGCGACCTTATTATCGGTGCCGCCCAAGTCAATTCGCGCCCCCGCCGATCCGCATGACTGGAACGCGAACACTCAGATAGAGCCTGTGCTCAGGAATCCGAGCAGATCGTGGCGAGTGATCACACCGACGGGTTTGCCGTCCTCGACCACCATCAACGCATCGGTATCCGACAGCGCCTTGGTCGCGGCCGAAATGGGCTCGCCCGAGCCGATCAGCGGGAACGACGGGCTCATGTGCTGAGCGACCGAATCCGTCAACTGCGCACGGCCTTCGAAGACAGCAGACAGCAGATCACGCTCGGTCACGCTGCCCGCGACCTCGCCCGCCATCACCGGCGGCTCGGCACCGACGACCGGCATCTGCGAAACCCCGTACTCGCGCAGGATCTCGATCGCATCGCGCAGGGTCTCCGACGGGTGGGTGTGCACCAGATCCGGCAGCGCACCCGACTTGCCGCGCAGCACATCGCCGACCAGCGGCTCCGCCGCGCCGTCCATCCGATCCCGCAGGAAGCCGTAGGAGCTCATCCACTGGTCGTTGAAGATCTTGGACAGGTAGCCGCGGCCGCCGTCGGGCAGCAGTACGACCACGATCGCATCCGGATCGCGCCGGGCGACCTCGATGGCGGCGATCACCGCCATACCGCAGGAGCCGCCGACCAGCAGGCCCTCCTCGCGCGCGAGCCTGCGGGTCATATCGAAGGAGTCGGCATCGGAGACGGCGATGATCTCGTCCGGCACGGCCGGGTCATAGGCCGAGGGCCAGAAGTCCTCACCGACGCCCTCGACCAGATACGGCCGACCGGTGCCGCCGGAGTACACCGAGCCCTCGGGATCTGCGCCGACGATCTGCACCTTGCCGCCGGAGACTTCCTTCAGATACCGACCGGCGCCGGTGATGGTGCCGCCGGTACCGACACCGGCCACGAAATGGGTGACCTTGCCGTCGGTATCGCGCCAGATCTCCGGGCCGGTGGTCTCGTAGTGGCTGTCCGGGCCGCCCGGGTTGGAGTACTGGTCCGGCTTCCACGCGCCGTCGATCTCGCGGACCAGGCGGTCGGAGACGCTGTAGTAGCTGTCCGGGTGGTCCGGGGGCACCGCGGTCGGGCACACCACGACTTCGGCGCCATAGGCGCGCAGCACGTTGCGCTTGTCCTCGCTCACCTTGTCCGGGCAGACGAATACGCACTGGTAGCCGCGCTGCTGCGCGACCAGCGCAAGCCCGACACCGGTATTGCCGGAGGTCGGCTCGACAATGGTGCCGCCCGGCCGCAGCGCGCCGGAGGCCTCGGCCGCCTCGATCATCTTCACCGCGATGCGGTCCTTGGAGCTACCGCCCGGATTCAGATATTCGATCTTGGCCGCGACAATGCCTGCGTTGGGGCCCACCACCGAGTTCAATCGAACCAGCGGCGTATTGCCGATGAGGTCAACGACGTGATCAGCGATGCGCATGCCCCCTATCGTTGCAGAAGGGGTCGGTATCCGTGCGCGCGCGTCCAGCCCGACAAATCGCACATGACGGCGATCACTTGCCTAGGATCGCAAATATGAAGCAGCCGAACATCGCTCGCGCCGCGACAGTTCTGGCCGGAGCGGCAGTGGCCGCCGGAGTCGTCGGGGCCACCCCCGCACAGGCCGCGACCGTTCAGTTCCCACAGGTGCCGACGCTGGCGCACGGCGGCCTCTGCGGGACGACCATCCGCACCTGGGCCGACACCAGTGCGCAGTGGCCCGGCCGGGCCGTTCTCAATGTGCGCGCGGACCCGGCGGTGGGTCTCGGGCCCGGTGACTATCCGCTGGCTCCGCTGTGCGAGGTCCGCACCACCGTCGCGTGGCGCAATCTGACCACCGGCGCGACGGGCAGCTACGACAACAACGTGGTCACCGGCCTCTACGGCAGCATTCAGTACGCCCTGTTCCAGGACACCGGTCCGGGACGCGTCGAGGTCACCGTCAGCACCGACACCGCGAGCGTCCCCGCGCACGGGTGGTTCGACGTTCCCGGCGAACCGCCGGCCTGAGCCGCGCCACAAGTTCGCTGCCCGTGGTCGCCGCTATACCGCAGGGTCCGTCACGCTACGGACCGAGCTGTCGACGCCGAATCAGGCTTTGCGTCTCATCTCATGTTGCCTCGAACCGCAACAACTGATTTCGTAGGTACATGGGTAACTCATCGGGTACGCCCAGATGCTGTGGCGCACCGAACGACCGGCCCGAAACGCAACTGCCGTGACTACCGACGACCGGCAAAAGATGCGGGGAGGCGGGGGAGTTTGGAAGACGGCGGCAGTGACGGGTGCCGCAACCGTATTGGCCGGTTCCGGCGCCGGCACCGCATGGTGGGCGACGTATCGACTGCTCATGGCACAGGCCGGGGTCGCGCGCGGGGTCATCGGGCGCGATACCTCGAAACCGCCCGAGGCCGACGGCATCTACACCGCGGGCTGCCTCGCGCCGCAACCGTGGCGCACCGGTCTGCATGCCGACGTGCATCTGATGATCTTCGGCGATTCGACCGCGGCCGGGGTCGGCTGCGTATCACCCGAGGAAGTCCTCGGCGTGCGCATCGCGCGCGGCCTCGCCGAGACCACCGGACAGCGAATCCGGTTGAGTACCAAGGCCATATCCGGTGCGACCTCGAAGGGGCTGGCCGGACAGGTCGACGCGATGTTCGTCGCCGGACCGCCGCCGGATGCCGCGGTCATCCTCATCGGCGCCAACGACGTCACCAAGAAGCACTCCATCCGCGCCTCCGCGCACCGGCTCGCCGCCGCGGTGGCCCGCCTGCGCCGTGCCGACAGCATCGTGGTGGTCGGCACTTGTCCGAATCTCGGCACGGTCGTGGCAATTCCGCAGCCGCTGCGGACGGTGGTGCGTAACTGGAGCATCCGCTTGGCCAGGGCCCAATCGGTCGCGACCACGGTGGCCGGTGGCATCCCGGTGGCAATGGGTGACCGGCTCGCCTCGGAGTTCCGTGCCGCACCCGAGCAGCTGTTCTCCGAGGACGGATTCCACCCCTCGGCGGCGGGTTACGGACGGGCGGCCGCGCTGCTACTCCCGGTCCTGATGCAGGCACTCGAGGAGGCGACCCCGGGTTCCCGCCCAACAGGACGCGACGTAGATTCGATTCGAACGCACAAGTAACAAACGGTTCGAAGACCGCGTTTCGGACATCGTCCGGACGCACCATGACCGTCCAACAAAGGAGTCCTCATGCCCGAGGCCGTCATCGTTTCCTACGCTCGCTCGCCGATCGGCCGCGCCGGAAAGGGCTCGCTGGTGAGCATGCGGCCGGATGACCTCGCGGCCCAGATGGTCCGCGCGGCCCTGGACAAGGTTCCCGGCCTCGACCCCACTCAGATCGACGATCTGATCCTGGGCTGCGGCCAGCCCGCCGGTGAGGGCGGTTTCAACATGGCCCGCAACGTGGCCGTGCAACTCGGCTACGACACCCTGCCCGGCGTCACCTTGAACCGCTACTGCTCCTCCTCGCTGCAGACCACCCGGATGGCCTTCCACGCCATCAAGGCCGGTGAGGGCGACGTGTTCATCTCCGCCGGTGTCGAGACCGTGTCGCGGTTCCCGAAGGGCACCGCCGACGGCTGGCCGGACACCCACAACCCGGAGTTCGCCGAGGCCGAGGCCCGCACTGCCAAGCGCGCCGAAGGCGGCGCCGACCTGTGGACCGATCCGCGTTCGGCGGGCATCCTGCCCGACGTCTACATCGCCATGGGCCAGACCGCCGAGAACGTCGCCCAGTACACCGGCATCACCCGTGAAGATCAGGACCATTGGGGCGTGCGCTCGCAGAACCGCGCCGAGGAGGCCATCAAGGCCGGCTTCTTCGAACGGGAGATCACTCCGGTGACCCTGCCCGACGGCACCATCGTCACCACCGACGACGGCCCGCGCGCAGGCACAACCTACGAGAAGATCTCGCAGCTCAAGCCGGTGTTCCGCCCGGACGGCACCATTACCGCCGGTAACGCCTGTCCGCTCAACGACGGTGCGGCCGCGCTGGTCGTCATGAGCGACACCAAGGCCAAGGAACTGGGCCTGACCCCGCTGGCGCGCATTGTCGCCACCGGCGTCTCCGGCCTGTCCCCCGAGATCATGGGCCTCGGCCCGATCGAGGCGGTCCGCAAGACCCTGAAGACCGCCAAGATGAACATCGACGACCTCGACCTGTACGAGATCAACGAGGCATTCGCCGTCCAGGTCCTCGGTTCCGCGCGCGAGCTGAACATGGACCTCGACAAGCTGAATGTGTCCGGTGGCGCCATCGCCCTCGGCCACCCGTTCGGCATGACCGGCGCCCGCATCACCGCCACCCTCATCAACAACCTCCAGACCCACGACAAGCAGTTCGGCCTGGAGACCATGTGCGTCGGCGGCGGCCAGGGCATGGCCATGGTCATCGAGCGCCTGAGCTAGTTTCCGCGGAACGCGAAGGCGGCCACCGGGATTCCGGTGGCCGCCTTCGTGTTGGTGGGCTAGTCGTTGTTGAAGTAGCTCAGCAGGCGCAGGATTTCGATGTAGAGCCAGACCAGGGTGACGGTCAGGCCGAGGGCCACGCCCCAGGCGGCCTTCTCCGGGGCCTGGGCGCGGATGAGCTGGTCGGCGGCGTCGAAGTCGAGCAGGAAGCTGAAGGCGGCGACCGCGATCACGACCAGGCTGAAGACGATGGCGAGCGGGCCGCCGTCACGCAGGCCGAGGCCGCCGTCGATGAAGAAGCTGGCGATCAGGTTGCCGACGATCAGGACCAAGATGCCGATCATCGCGCCGAAGATCATTCGGGTGAAGCGCGGGGTCACGCGGATCGCGCCGGTCTTGTAGACCACGAGCATGCCCGCGAACACGCCGAAGGTGCCGAGCACCGCCTGCGCGATCATGGCACTGCCGCCGACGCCGCCGAATTCGATATTGGTGAACATGAACGACAGCGCGCCGACGAACAGACCCTCGAAGACCGCGTACGAGAGCACGACGACCGGGTTGTCCATCTTCCTGGCGAAGGTCGCGACCAGCACCAGCACGAAGCCGATCAGACCACCGCCGATGACGAACAACGGCGCCAGCGAGGTGTTCGCGTTGGTCAGGCCGTAGGAGATGATCGCCGAGAGCGCGAGCACACCGAGGGTGATGGCGGTTTTGGTGACCACATCGTCGATGGTCATGGCCCGGGTGGCCGGGGCCTGTTGATACTGGGGGTACTGCGGGTACTGACCGGCCTGCTGGGTCATCTGGCCCGCGCCCGCCACCCCTGATCCGAAGTTGGCATAGCCACTGCCCTCTTGCCGAGGAAGTTGACGAAAAACCGGATTGCTAGTGGTGCGCACCGTCGATGCCTTTCTGGAGTCGTGGTCCACGTCGCCGTGGCCGTCAGTCCCGAGCCGTCTCATGCGAGCCGGTCGCTCGATATCCAACTAGGTTGTCCAACGTGTATCGACCCGGCCGAGTTCCCGAGCGACCCTTCGGTACGGACAATTCGGACTCTACTACCGCTGGACGTCGCGCAGTCCACGCACGGATCGCGTCACCGTGAATTTCCGATTGCGGCCGATCACCTCGGTCTGGCCGACCATCCGCTGAACCACGCCGCGATAGTTCAGATGTGAGTTGTAAACCGTCCACAGTTCGCCGCCGGGACGCAGCACCCGACCGGTTTCGGCGAACATCTTGATCGCCGATCCGGTGTGCACGGCGGCGCCGACATGGAACGGCGGATTGCACAGCACCAGATCGGCGCTGTTGTCGGCGGCGCAGGACATGGCGTCGTCGCGTACCACGGTCACCCGATCGGCGACCTCGTTGGCCGCCGCGGTCGCCCGCGCCGACGCCACCGCGGCGGCCGACTGATCGGTGCCGACCACCCGGATGCCAGGCCGCGCCTTGGCCAGCGCGACGGCCAGAATGCCGGTGCCACAACCGAGATCGATGGCATCGCGTGCATCGGGCTTCATCCACTTGAAGTGCTGCAACAGGAATCGGGTTCCGATATCCAATTTGGCGCCGGAGAACGCCGCGCCGTGCGCGACCACGTCGATATCGATATCGTCGATCCGCTCGCGCACCGGAAACGGCGGCGCGGCAACGGGTTTCGGACCGCTCACCAATAGCGTGCGGGACTTCTGCCGTCCCCGGCTCGCGCGCACCTGCGAGAACGATTCGGCCAGTACATCGTTCATGGACTTGGTCAGATATTTGTCGCGCCCGCCCGCGATCACGGTCACCCCGGGATCCGCGTAGCGGGCGATGGCGTCGGCGACCTCGGTCAGTCCGGCGAGCATGCGGGGTAGTCGCAGCAGCACGACCTCGGCGTCGGCGAGCAATTCTTTGGAAAGCGGGTGTGCGGTATAGCGATCCGCGAGACCGAGCGCGCGCGCATTGTTGGCCAACGCGAGTTCACCGGTGAGCAGGTCCTGATGGACACGGATATCGCGCAGATCGTGTCCGGCGATCGCGCCGAGGGTGAGCGCGCCGTAGGCGTCGCCGATCACGGCGATCCGGCCGCTGCCAGCGGCATCGATGGCCTCGGCGGCGACGTCGAGAATCAGCCGGTCGGCGGCATCGACGGCGTAGAGGTTGAGCGCCTCCACATCCGGGTACCGCCGCAGCCGGCCAAGTACGTCCTCGACATCTCCCACACCTCAAGTGTGCTAGATCGTTGCCGATGGATCGCGTCCACCCCGGCATGTCGGCGACACTCCGGTGCCGAACACCGGGTCATCGCAAATCCCCGACGGCGCGAACCGCGGGCAATACCATCAGCCACATGCGTAACAGGATGGTGCTGTTGGTCGCCGCCGCGGCGGCGGTGCTCGTCGGCTGCGGCGACGACGGGTCCAGCCCGAACACCACGACCACCGCGCCGACCACGACCGGCACATTCACTGATGCGCCCGACACCGCACCGCGCGATGCGGGGCCCAAGCGCGGGACTCCGTCCACCGACGCGGGCCTGACCGTGTCCGGCATCCGGATCGGGCACCATGCGGGCTTCGATCGCGTGGTCTACGAACTCGGCGGTGCGGGCACGCCCGGCTGGATCGTGCAATACACCGGGCAGGCCGTCCAGGACGCCAGCGGCAAGGTAGTCGATGTCGCGGGCCGCTCGATTCTGGAGGTGCAGATCACCGGGTCGGCGTATCCGTTCGACAATGGGGTGACGCCGTATTCGGGTCCCGATCCGGCCACCGATCCCAGTGCGCCGGTAGTCGCGGGGGTGTACCGGAGCGGGGTCTTCGAGGGCACCACCCAATCGTTCATCGGGGTGAATGCCGATCGCCCGGTCTTCGGGGTCAGCACCCTGACCAATCCCACTCGGCTGGTCATCGATATCGCGAACGCCTAGCCGGTGCCCGATACGACCAGGGGGTATCAGCGGGCGACGCGGGGTGCTCTCTAGAATGACGCTGTGGTCGAACCGCAGCCGCCTTCGCGCACCACCGGACTCGTCCGGGTGCTCGGTGTATTGGTGCTGCTCGCAGGCATCGTCGCCATGCACGCCGGAGTTTTCGCGGTCGCTCCAGCCCATGACCACCACACGATGGCGACCATGGCGCTGCCCGCCGACCACAACGCTGCCGCCGAACCGGACTGCACCGATGACGGTTGCGGCCACGCACACGGCGGCATGCACGCCTGCGTTTTCATCCTGACCGCCGTCGCGGTCGCCCTGATGCTCGTCCTGCTCTACTGGATCACCCTCGATCGACCGGGTGGCGGTATGTCGGAACCGCGCCAGTGGCGGCCGATACGCGAACGCGCACCACCGTGGACCGTGCTGTCCCTGGCCGAATTGTCGATTCTGCGGATCTGACAGACCCCACCGCGCCCGTACCACGGACGCGGCTGCGACCTGCCCGAAAACCGTTCATTCGCAATTCCTCAGGAGCACAGACATGTTCAGTACCCGTAGCCGAATCACCGTCGCCATCGCCGCGACGACCACCGCCGCAGCGCTTTTCACCGGAGGTTGTGGAAATGACGACTCCATGCCGGGTATGGATCACGGCTCCGCGTCGGTGAGCTCTGGAAAGCCCGCTGCCCGAACCGATTTCAACGACGCGGACGTGACCTTCCTGCAGATGATGTACCCGCACCACGCGCAGGCGGTCGAGATGGCGCGGCTGGTGCCGAGCCGCACCCAGAACGAGCAGGTGCGTGCGCTCGCCGCGGATATCGAGACGGCGCAGTCACCGGAGATGGAGCAGATCACCAAGTTGCTGGAGAGCTTCGGTAAGCCCGCGCCCACCAGCTCTGGCCATGGCGGGCACAACATGGAAATGACGACCAGCATGAACATGCCCGGCACGACCGCAATGCCGGGCATGATGTCGAACGAGCAGATGAACGCGCTGGCAGCGGCTTCCGGCGCCGACTTCGACCGGCAGTGGCTGGAGCTGATGATCGAGCACCACACGGGCGCGATCGCGATGTCGAACACCGAACTCGCCGGCGGCGTCAATCCGGACGCGAAGGCTCTCGCCACCGCCATCGTCGGCGCCCAGCAGGCCGAAATCGGCACCATGCGCGGGATGCTCGGCCAGCGCTGACACCGCGTCGCGGAGCACACCGGGACCATCGCGTTCCGGTGCGCTCCGCACCGACCACGCGGTTCCTGACCAGTGCTCTTTCGGCCGTTCGATATCGGTTGGTCATCGATATCGGTTCGGCAGGCTGACGTCGGCGGCCGCGAACAAGTACGGTCTTTACGTCCGGCTTCCTACGCGCCTCCAGCGGCCGGATCTTCGGAGGGGAAGAGGGGAACCGACATGCGACGACTAGAGCGGACGGGCCTCGTCGCCGCGGCGGCAGCGACCGCGGTGGGGGTCCTGACCATCGGCGCGTGCTCGAAGCAGATCAACGGCAGCGCGCAGGTCAACCAGACCGAACTGGCCGCATACGCCTCCGAGGTCACGGCGTCGTCGGTGGCCGCATCCTCCTCCCGCGCGGCGGCCGCCCAACGTGCGGCAGGCACCGCCTGCGACACCTTCACCAGCGCGAACACCAGCTCGATCCACACCTTCAACGACTACATCGACGCGAGCAACAACAAGGGCGTCAATGATCCGGAGACCAACGCCAAGGCCAATGACGCCGTCACCGCGCTGCGCAATAACGCCCGGACCATCGACTCGAAGCTGACCTCCGACGTGCCGTTGGCCGTCGCCGGCCCGCTGCGCAGCTACCGCGACGACACCAACGCCCTGGCCGACACTCTCGACCGGCGCGCGCCGACCGATACTCTCAATGCCGCGATCGATAAGTTCAACGCCACCAAGAATGTCGCCGAAGACGCCTGTAAAGCCTACTGACGCAGTCTGATTCACGTTCCCACGCACGGTGTCGGCGCGAGCAGCAAGGTGCCGTGCGGCCATGGTTGCGAAGGAACTATGCCGGGGATGAATCAAGCGCCCGGCGGGACGGTCGGCTGCCAGGGGCCGGGCTGCTCCGGGGCGCGCGGCTGTGGACGGCGGCCGCGCCGCTCGAAGAGCACGAGGGCGATACCGGTCAGCGAGGCGGCGATGGCGACGAGCGCGAAGACGAACGCGGTGCCCGGAAAGCCGACCGCCCCGATCACCGCGGCGACGATGGCGACGAGTCCGCCGATGATCAGCAGGACGAACCCGGGCCAATTTCTGGCGTCCGCCAAGGTGATTCCCGGCTGCGGCTCGGTCGCGCGGGCGATATCCGGAGCGTCGTCGAGCGGGGGAATCTCCCACGGCCCTTCCGCTGTCATGGTGGTACCTCACATTTCGCTGTCAGGCCGGGTGCTTATGCCTGATGCCTATTAGGTGCCCCCGATGCGACGATCCGAAACAGGCAGGTGGGCTGGCCGACGGCACGAGCAGACGGATGGCAACCTCATGAGGTCAGCGACTCTGGAAGGCGGTGCGGTAGGTGTGCGGGCTGGTGCCGACCACCCGTTTGAAGCGGTCGCGGAAGGCGGTGGGCGAACCGAAGCCGACCTGGGTGGCGATGCGGTCGACCGGATGGTCGGTGGCTTCGAGCAGATATTGGGCCTGGCGGATGCGGGCGCGGTGCAGCCACTGCAGCGGGGTGGTGCCGGTCTGTTCGCGGAAGCGGCGGTTGAGGGTGCGTGGACTCATACCCGCCTGGGCCGCAACATCTTCCAGGGTGAGCGCGTTCGCGGCGTGCTCCTCCAGCCAGCGCAGCAACGGTTCCATCGACGCACCCTGCGGCGTCGGCGGCTGGTCGTGCACGATGAATTGCGCCTGTCCCCCTTCGCGTTCCAATGGCATGACCGCGAGGCGGGCGGCATCGGCGGCGACGGCCGAACCGTGATCGCGCCGAATCATGTGCAGGCACAGGTCGATTCCGGCGGCGGCACCGGCGGAGGTGAGGAATTGTCCGTTGTCGACGTAGAGCACATCGGGGTCGACATCGATGGCCGGGTAGCGGGCGGCGAGGGTCGAGGCGGCGAGCCAGTGCGTGGTGGCGCGCAGCCCGTCGAGCAGACCGGTGGCGGCGAGGATGAAGGCGCCGACGCAGATCGAGGCGATGCGAGTGCCATCGGCGGCCGCCGCGCGCAGTGCCTCGATGACATCGTCCGGGACCGCACCGGCGGGGTCCGCGCAGCCGGGAAGCACGATCGTGTCCGCCTCCGCCAGCGCCTCCAGCCCCCAGCGCGCCTTGATGGTGAACAGTTCGGTCTCGACGGTCGGCGTGGCCGCGCAGACGCGAACCCGGTAGGCGGGGCGGCCGTCGGGTAGGCGGCTGCGGGTGAAGGATTCGATCGGCGTGGCAAGGTCGAAGGGCAGCACCTGGTCCAGCGCGAGGACGGCCACGGTATGCATGTCGCTACCGTAGGTGATCGCGAGATTCCAGCCAATGGGTGTGACCTGCGGCACTCCTGATCCTTGCAGATCAGAGTAGCTGGCGAGAATCCGTTGACATATGGCAATTCCGCCAATTCCCGCACCGCTCGTCGATCACTACCGTCGGCAGCACCGACACGATGAAGGAGCTCACACGGTGCTGGCCCAGTTCGTATTGTTCGACGGATTCGATCCCCCGATGATCCCCACCCGCAGCCGTGGCACGGCCTGGCGCAACTCGGGCCACGCCCCCGCCATCTGAGCGCCGACCATGACGAAACTTCTACTCTCCCTACATGTGCTGGCGGCCATTATCGCCATCGGCCCGGTAACGGTGGCGGCCAGTATGTTCCCCGCCACCGTCCGCCAGGTCCAGACCGACCCACATCGATTGGCCATCGCACGCAACCTGCACCGCATCTGCCGTGTCTACGCCACCATCGGCCTCGCCGTTCCGGTCTTCGGGCTGGCCACCGCCGCCGGCCTCGGCGTCCTCACCGATACTTGGCTCACCGTATCCATTGCCCTGACCGGTGTGGCCGCCGGAATCCTCGCGCTGGCGATCCTGCCCGACCAATCCCGAATCCTCGCCGCCTTGCCGCAGACCATCCCCGCCACCGCCCAATTGGCCATGCTCACCGGCATCTTCAACCTCCTGTGGGCGGTGGTCACCGTCCTCATGATCGTCCGCCCCGGCTCGACGACCGGGGCGTGACCAAAGATTCAGTGCGGCAGTGGGTTTCCGGGTACGAGGACGACTTTGCCAGTGACGGTGCCGGATTCGGCGAGCTCCATCGCGCGGGCGGCCTCGGTCAGCGGAATACGAGCGGCCACCTGCGCACGCAAGCTGCCCGCCGCGGCCAACTCGAATACCGCGCCGAGATCCGCCGCGATCTCGGCGCGGAACCGGGTGCGTTTGCGCCGGCCCGCCCAAATGTTGAAGAAGTGCGCATTCCGCTTGTTGGGCAATAGGTTCCACCAAATCAACCGGCCCACAAGCGCGAGCACCGGGAGGCGCGAGTTGCCCGGATCGTCTTTGGTGGATGCGGTGCCGTAGGAGACCAGCGTGCCGTGCGGTGCGAGCAGGCGGAACGAGTCGACGATGCCGGGGCCGCCGACATGATCGAAGACGGCGTCGACCCCGCTCGGCGCAAGCGCTCGAACCTGCGCCGCCACGTCGCCGCGATAGTCGATCGCCTCCGCGCCCAGCGCCGCTACGGCCTCGGCATGCCGTGCGGACGCCGTGCCGATTACTCGGATACCGGCGTGACGGGCCAGCTGCACCAGCGTCGAGCCGACGCCGCCGTTGGCGCCGTGTACCAGAATGGTCTGACCTGCGCGAACCTTGGCGATGCGATGGAGCATCTGCCATGCGGTAATGCCGTTCACGACGAAGGTCTCGGCCGCGGCGGGATCCAGGCCATCGGGGACCGGAACCAGATCCGCAGCGGCCAGCACGATATGACTCGACCAACCGCCGATCTTGGTCAGTGCGGCGACGCGTCGTCCGAGCAGTGCAGGATCGACCCCGGGGCCGATCGCGGTCACCGTGCCGACCAGGTCATAGCCGGGCACGAACGGGAAGGGCGGCTGGTCGTAGTACTTCGCGCGGCGCATCTGTTGTTCGGCGAAGGAGACGCCACTTGCCTCGACGGCGATCATGGCCTCACCGTCGGTCGGCGCGGGCAGTTCACGGTGGGTGACCTGCAAGCCCGTCGGGTCGACCGGTCCGGGCAGCAGAATCTGGATTGCCTGGGTGTTCATGGTTTGCCTCTCGACGCAGAGTGAGTGATCGAACAGTCACTCTATGGTTGAAAAAAGTGCCCCCGCAGGGGCGACGGTCGTTGAACAACTACCCCTCACGTCGTCGGATCGACATGCCGAATACCAGCACTCAGCATTCGCGCCCAGCCGGCATCGAGGCTGTCGAGTCCGAGCGTGGTGATGAGATGACAGAGTTGGCCGTAGGCAATGAAGCGCTGCACCGCCGCATCATCGGCACCGGAGCGCGTCTTCGCGAAGGTCGTCACACGCTCGAGCCCACGGCGCACCGCCTCGGCGACCTCCGGAATATCGACCGCCGATTGCGCATGCACCTGCAGCAGCAACAGGTTTCGATCGGCGATCAACTCCGCATAAGCTGCGCCCATTTCGTGCAGGATGGCATCGGGTTCGGCACTATCGGCCCGCGCGGCGCCCGCGGACAGCGCTCGCTCCACCAGCTCGTAGCACCGGTCCAGCGCCGCGATGAACAGCGCGATCTTGCCGGGAAACAACTTGAATACGTAGGCGGGCGAGATATTCGCCCGCGCCGCAACGGTATTGATAGGCGTCGCGCGGTATCCGGTCTGCGCGAATTCGGCGATCGCGGCATCGACCACCGCCTCGCGCCGGATCTCCGACGTAGAAAGGACAACACCGCGTCTACTCATGTGAGTGACTATACACTCACTCTCTCCGCTGCTGTCAACCCTCACCTGTCGTCAGACCAGCGCTGAACCCAAACCTGAAGTGGCCCAAGGGCTTCGACCAGATCGACGCCATCGGCGGCGAGGCGGTAGCCGTTCGAATCGGTCTCCACAATGTTCACCTCACGCAATTCGCGCAGCCGGTCGTTCAGGACGCTGGCCGACACACCGCCGGTCAGACTCTGCAATTCACGGAAGGTGACGCTCGCACCGTCCCGCAATTCCCACAGCACCCGCAACGTCCAGCGCCGTCCGAGCAGATCCAGCAGCGTCATGATCGGGCGGCCGGTGCGCGATCCGCGCACGGGCTTGCCTGCCAGCGGCGCCTTGCTTGCTTCGGATTCCGAAGCTACCATCGGCATCGTCCTTGCTCTGTTTTTCGAAGCATGACGACAAGTCTAGCGAGGTTTGACCGATGACCACCCGAATCGCCCCACTGCGCCCGCCCTACGCACCCGAGATCGATGCGCAACTGAAGAAGTGGATGCCGCCGGAAGCCGCATTCGAGCCGCTGGCGCTGTTCCGCACGCTCGCCGTGCACAACGAACTCTTCTCGCGAATGCGGCCACTCGGCGCCGGCATACTCGGCCACGGCCGAGTGCCGCCGCGCGACCGCGAGATCGTCATCCATCGCACCTGCGCCCGGGCGGGCGCCGAGTACGAATGGGGCGTGCATGCGGTCGTCCAGGGTCCTGCCGTGGGCCTGACCACGGCCCAAATCGACGCCGCCGCAAGCGGTCCGGCCGACGATCCGGCCTGGACCGCTGCGGACAGCGTGCTGGTTCGGCTGGCCGACGATCTGCATGACACCGGAGATATCTCCGATCTCGTCTGGACCCGACTGGCCGAGCGCTATGACGACGACCAGATCCTGGAGCTGATCATCATCGCCGGTTGGTATCGCTTGCTCAGCACCGTAATCAACAGCGCCCGAATCGAATTGGAACCCTGGGCGCGGCGGTTTCCGGCGGGCGCCCCTCAGTTCGGTGCCGAGGCCAGGTCGTAGACCGCCACATCGCCGATGTGGACCGCCTGGTAGTGCGCGGCGACCCAGTCGCCGATGTCCTTGTGGCCGACGGGTCGCCACGGCTCGTCTTCCGGGGCCGGTGTGGTGGCATCACCCTGGTTGCGCACGCGCCAGGAATCGGGCAGTTGCACTTCCTGTGCCAGGTAATAGCGGACCTGGTGGGTGCGGACCATTTCCTGGAACTGATCGAGGGTGGGCACCGGATCCTCGGATGTGAAACCGCCGATCGCGATAACCGCTGTGCGGCTGGCCAATTCGAGAGTGGCCGCGGTCGAGGAGCGGTCCACGGCCGCCGACCAGCGGGTCGTGGTGTCGCTCAGCATGTTCACCACTTGCGGCTCCGCGAAGTTACCGCCCATGATCCGGCCCACCTGGGATTGCTGTTGGGAATCGGGCTTGCGCGCCTTGGCCGGACCGACCGTCGGGCCGCCGCCGGTATGCGACTGCGGCAGCGTCGTCACCGCGTATGCCGTCGAACCACCGAGACCGGCGATGACGCCCGCGATAACCAGCACGGAGGTCACCCGGTCCCGCACCCGACGTCGCCCGGCCACCGGAAGCAATGCGATGAGCAGACCGACCGCCGCGAGCACCGAGATCACGATGATCGTCCAGCGCAGCCATGGCTGCCAATCCGAATTCCGCTGCAGGACAACGAATGCCCACACACCAGCGGTGAGAATGAGTGCGGCGGATCCGATTCGACCGAATGCGTCGGCGCGGCGACGCCACATTTCGTGCACACCGAGTGCGAACATTCCCGCCACGGCGGGCCCGATCGCCAAGGTGTAGTAGGCGTGCATGCCGCCCTTCATGGTCGAGAAGGCGACGCCGTCGATGATCAGCCACAGACCGAAGGTCAATGCCGCGCCACGAACCAGATCGGTGCGTGGTGCGCGCCACCGGGATGCGAGTACCAAGACGAATGCGAGGATCGCCGCGGGCAGCAACCAGGAGATCTCGTAGGCGATTTCGCCGGTGAACAGCCGGTCCGGACCCGAACCGAAGCCGCCGAAGCCCTGCCCGCCTCCGGCATTGTGCGGCATTTCGTAGCCGGGTGGCAGCTCGAAGCGGTTGCCGCCCTTGTGGTTGCGGCCGAGGAAACGGGCGAAGCCGTTGTAGCCGAGCACCAGATCCATGAAGGTGTTATTCGTGGATCCGGCCAGATACGGCCGCGAGGATTCCGGCCACAGGATGGTCAGCACCACGTACCAGCCGGAGGACATGACCAGCGCGGCCGCCGCGGCCAGCAGATGCCACAGCCGCGTACGCAGCTTGGTCGGCGCGACGATCAGGTAGGCGATGCCCAATGCGGGTAGAACCATCAATCCCTCGAGCATCTTCGCCAGGAATGCGAAGCCGAGCGCGACACCGGCCAGCATCAGCCACCACACACTCGCCTGCCGCAGCGCTCGGATCGTGCAGTAAGCACCCGCCGTCATCAGCAGGACCATCACCGCATCGGGATTGTTGAACCGGAACATCAACGCCACCACCGGTGTCACCGCGAAGACGGCGCCGGCGAGCAGTCCCGCGCCACGGCTCTGCGCCGCCCGGGTCACCGCGCCGTACATCAGCGCGACCGTCGCGACGGCCATGAGTGCCTGCGGTATCAGCATGCTCGCACTGCTGAAACCGAACAGCTGACCGGAAAGTCCCATTACCCACTGCGATACCGGCGGCTTGTCGACCGTGATGAAGTTCCCGGGATCCAGCGAGCCGAACAGCAGCGCCTTCCAGTCCAGCGAGCCCGACCAGGCCGCCGCGGCATAGAAGCTGTTGCCCATGGCATTGACGGTGATATTCCACAGATACGCCACCGCGGTCGCGATCAGCAGCACCGCCAGCCCGATGCGCTCCCATCGTCTGATCGGCGGCAACGCTGTCGCGGGTGCGGGCGGGGTCGTATGGGGCGGCGTCGTATCGGGTGGGGTCGTATCGGGCAGGGACGCCGGGGCACTGGTCACTGTCACCTGGGGAGTATCACAGCCGTCCCGGTGGACCCCCTTTGCGTTTCCTGTCAGTCCGCTGTGAGCCTGCCCAACCCTATGACCATGGGATTTGGACCGCTGGGTGCGGTAACTGTTCAGGTCGCCGGAATTTCGCGTCGGAACCAGTCGAGGATCTGCGGGAGCGCGACGCGCGCGCTGGCGGAGTGGTCGATATCGCCGAGATCGGTGAGGGTGGCCCGGTGGGTGCGCATGGCTTGCAGACAGTGTTCGGCATTGGCGTAGAGCACATTTCGATCGCCGGTGGCGGCGTATAGGTGGACCGGAACGCGCGGGGTCCAGTCGCAGGTGCCGTCGCTGGCGGCCACCGCTTCGCGCGCGGTTCCGGTCGGATCTTGCGCCAGGGCAAGGAACTTCGGCGTCAGCAGGAGTTCGGGACGCACGGGTAGGGCCGTGCCGATGGTGATCTCGTTCTGCTGTCCGTCGAAGAGTTGTTCGATGCGATCGGCAATCGGTTCCTGGAAGGCGTCGGCAGGCCGGTCGTAGAGGTGGTAGATCCGGTTCATCGCGGTGATCCAGTAGGCGAGATAGAAGACCGCGACCGCCGGGAGGACCCGGCCCTCGATGGCGCCGGGCGTCTCGACGTGCTGAACGTCGTAGGGGCCGCTGATCGGCGCCAGGGCGGCCAGCCCGAAGCCGGGGGCGTCACCGCCCTGTAGCGCTTTGCCCAGTGCCGTCGCGGCCTGGCCGCCCTGGGAGAAACCGGTGACCAGGACATCGGCGTCGAGGTCGTGCTGCTGTCCGGCGGCCATGGTGCGGGCGGCGCGCAGCAGATCGACCGAGGCGCTGACCTCCGAGGGCGCATGAGTGTAGGGATGCGTGCCCGGGCCTTCGCCGAGGCCGAGGTAGTCCGGCGCGACGGCCGCATAGCCCGCCGCGGCGAACATGATGGTGCGGGCCCGATCTGCGCGCGTGTCGTTCACCGAGGGCGCATCGCTTTTCAGCACCAACGTGCCGTGCTCATAGGTGACGACGCGCAGCCGTCGAGACTCGGTGCGCGGCAGCACGACAAGGCCGCTCGCCGTGGTCGCAGCGCCCTCCGCAGTGACGGTTCGGTAGACGACACGATAGGCGTCGACGCCATTGCGCGCGGGGGTGCCGATATTCGCGCTGGCCAGATAGGTCGTTGTCTGTTCCGCCGACAGCTGCGTGACCGGCGTGGTGCTGACAACTTCGCCGCGTACGACCGCCGGTGCGTTATCGGACCCGCAGGCAGGGGTTACGAGCAGTGCCGCGGCGAGCAGTGCGATTACCGAACGCGGTGTGCTGCGCATGAATTCGGGTTCCTCTCGAACGACCACACGGACCATCGTGACACCGCCGACTCGTATTTCCGCGACTCGCCAGCCGACCGAGCATATTTGCTCCACATTCGCTGCCATGTTATTAACCAGGCGATTGTCAGCCGTTTCGGCCCAGATCACCGAGCCGATGGCGTGTTTCGTTTGCAGGTCCCGATTTGTGAGCGAAGGAGCGTTTGCGGTGTTTGCGAAAAGTTCGCGTCTTCTCCTACCGATTATCGTGCCCGCGGTACTCATCGGCACACTGTTCGGCTTGTGCACCCCGGCGCACGCCGACGATGCACATCCGGACGGAAGCGTGCCACCGGCCGGTGCGAATGATTGGACCTGCCGCCCGTCGGCGGCGCATCCACAACCCGTCGTCCTGGTGCACGGCACATGGGGGAATCAGAACTCGTGGGATGTGCTCGCACCGCAGCTGAAAGCGCAGGGCTACTGCGTATTCTCGCTGAGTTACGGGCGCGCGATCTCCAGTATGCGAGGTGCACAACCCGGGGTCTACGGCACCGCGGATATGCGCAACTCGGCCAGGGAAATCGCGCGATTCGTCGACGAGGTGCGAGCGGCCACCGGTACACCGAAGGTGGATATCGTCGCGCATTCCCAGGGTGGTCCGCTGGTGCGGCAATTCATGCGGTTCGACGGCGGCGCGAATCAGCAGAATCCGGCAGATAACAAGGTGGACCATCTGGTCACCATCGCGGCGACCAACCACGGCACCACCGCCGAAGGGCTCGGCTTTCTGCTGCCGACCGGAAGTGCGCAGGCACCGATCCTCGGCGTGATCGCGAGATACCTCGGCACGGCCGCGGCGCAACAGCTGATCGATAGTGAATTCCTGCGCAGCCTCAATGCGGGGGGCGATACCGAGCCGGGAGTCAAGTACACGGTTATCGCCAGCCGTCTCGATCGGGTCGTCACCCCGCCCGAGACCACCTTTCTCAAAGCCGGAATCGGGGCCACCGTCGACAATGTCTGGGTGCAGGATCTGTGCCCGGACGACGAGTTCGACCATGGCGCGCTGCCGGAATCCCCCACCGTCGGCTACTTCGTGCAGAAGGCCCTCGATCCGGCGTACAGCGGTCCCGCCTGCCAGGGCTGACATGCACGAATCGCAGGTACCGACGCACTTGCGTCAACGCTGTTATCGTCGATAACGCCCATGGTGCTCCGGTGGTGGGACCGTGCGCCGCACCGTCCCCCGCGAGGAATGAACTTTCGTGAAATACGTTCCGCGTATCGTCCTATTTCTGGCGGTTCCCGCCCTGCTGTTCCTGGTGCCGTGGTGGACCTTGGTCGGCGCTACAACCGACGGGGCGCTGTTCTGGCTCGGCTCGGCGGTTTTTCTCGCCGGTTTCGTTTGCCTGCCCGCGGCGATGTTTCTCGGTCATGGTCCGAAGCAGCACGATGCGGCGTCCATCGTCGGCGACACCCTGCTCGGGCTGATGTGGGTGGTCTTCAGCTGGTCGGTGATCGGCAATGTGGTCGGGCTCGGCTTGGCCGTGAGCGGGGTGGACGATCCGGCGCGATCCAGGATCGTCGCCGCCGGGGTATTCGTGATCGCCGCCGCGCTGTCGGTCTCGGGTGTAATCGAGGCGCGCCGGGTGCCTCGGGTGCGCACCCTGGATGTCGCGATACGCGGACTCGGACCGGCGCTCGACGGGCTGCGCATGGTGGTCATCACCGATACCCACTACGCCGCTCTGGACCGGTTGCGCTGGTCGGAAAAGGTCGTCGATGTGGTGAACGCCCAGCAGCCCGATATCGCTTGCCACGCAGGCGATCTCGCGGACGGCTCGGTCGAGAAGCGGCATCCGCAGGTCGATCCGCTCGGCAAGATCGAGGCTCCGCTCGGCAGGTTCTACATCACCGGCAATCACGAATACTTCGGCGACGCGGCGGGCTGGATCGAGCATATGACCTCGATCGGCTGGCAGCCGCTGCACAACCAACACGAGACGATCACCCGCGGCGGTGACCGGCTGGTGCTTGCCGGCATCGACGACCCCACCGGTGTCGGCCTGCCCGGACACGGGCCCGACCTCACGGCCGCCCTCGCGGGCGCGGACCCGGACGCACCGGTCGTCCTGCTGGCCCATCAACCCAGGCAGGTCATCGAGGCCGCCGCGGCCGGGGTGGCGCTGCAGATCTCCGGTCACACCCATGGCGGCCAGATCTGGCCGTTCCACTATCTGGTCCGCCTCGAACAACCCGTGGTCGCCGGTCTCAGCCGCCACGGCGAGCACACCCAGCTCTACACCAGCCGTGGCACCGGGTTCTGGGGTCCGCAGTTCCGGGTCTTCGCGCCCAGCGAAGTCACCGTCCTCGTATTGCGCAGCGCCTGAACGAGAGACTTGCCCCGTCGGGGTATAGCTTCGCGTGGTGGACGCTATCTGGCACGCGCTATCCCTGGCCGGGTCGATGACCTGGGAGATCCTCTGGGCTCTTGTTCTCGGCTTCGCGCTGTCGGCCGTCGTGCAGGCGGTGGTGCGCAAGTCGACCATTCTGCGGCTGATGGGCGATGATCGGCCGCGCACCCTCGCCATTGCCGCGGGGCTCGGTGCGGCCCCCTCGTCGTGCTCGTACGCAGCCGTGGCGCTGGCTCGTTCGCTGTTCCGCAAGGGCGCGAATTTCACCGCCGCGATGGCGTTCGAAATCGGTTCGACCAATCTCGTCATCGAGCTCGGCGTCATCCTGGCGCTGCTGATGGGCTGGCAGTTCACCGCGGCCGAATTCGTCGGCGGGCCCATTATGATCGTGCTGCTCGCGGTGCTTTTCCGATTGTTCGTGCGGTCCAAGCTCGTCGAGGAGGCCCGTCGCCAAGCCGACCGTGGACTCGCCGGATCGATGGAAGGCCATGCCGCGATGGATATGGCAGTCGTCGCCGAAGGCTCCTTCATGCGAAGGCTGCTGTCGCGGCCGGGACTCACCGCGGTCTCCCATGTTTTCGTGATGGAATGGGCCGCGATTCTGCGCGATCTCGTCATCGGGCTGCTGATCGCGGGCGCGATCGACGCATGGGTGCCGCAGACCTTCTGGCAGAGCTTCTTCCTCACCGATCATCCACTGCTGTCGGCCATTTGGGGACCGATCGTCGGGCCGCTGGTGGCGATCGGGTCCTTCGTCTGCTCGATCGGCAATGTCGCGCTGGCCGCGGTGCTGTGGAACGGCGGTATCAGCTTCGGCGGCGTGATCGCCTTCATCTACGCCGACCTGCTGATCCTCCCGATCCTCAATATCTACCGCAAGTACTACGGCGCTCGCATGACCCTCATCCTGCTCGGCACTTTCTACACCGCCATGGTCGGCGCCGGGTATGTCGTCGAAATCCTATTCGGCACAACAAATCTCATCCCGGCCGAGCGCAACGCCATGGTGATGGCGGAAGGAATCCGGTGGAACTACACCACCTGGCTCAATATCGCCTTCCTCGTCCTCGCCGCCGCCTTGGTGACGATCTTCGTACGCACCGGCGGAATCCCGATGCTGCGCATGATGGGCGGCTCCCCCGACACCGAGCACGATCACCTGACGTAGCGGCGCCAGGCATGTTCGAGGTGAGCTGCCATATCGATGGTCGGGTCGATCAGCCAGCGGGCCTGTAGACCGTCCGCGAGGGCGAAGAATATGGTTGCGGCGCTGTCGGTGTCGATGTCGGCGGGGAGGATGCTTGCTGTTTGCATCTCGCGCAGCGCGTGGGAGAAGGCTTGGATGCCGAGGCGATAACGCTGCCGCATGTAGTCGTGGGCGGGATGGGTCGGGTCGGAGGCGGCGGCCTGCATGTGGGTGAACAGTTCGATCAGGCCGGGGACCTCGGTATTGCGGCGGATCACCTCGACGAACGCCTCGGGGGCGGAGCCGTATAAGGCGGAGGCGTCGGATTCGTCGCGCTTGCGCAGTACGGCAATGAACAGTTCCTCCTTCGAGCCGAAGTAGTGCAGCAGCCCGCCCTGGCTCAGCCCGACCGCATCGGCCAGCTCGGCGATCGAGGTGGCCGAGTACCCGCGCTCGGCAATCGTGCGCAGGGCGGCATCGAGGATCTGCTCCCGTCGCGCTATGCCCTTGCCGTAGGGACCCCGTTTTGCCATCGGGCCAGTTTAGGCACGAATCACGGATCGCCTTCGCCGGACTCCAGGCCACCGATCTGCCCGGTATGCAGGACCGACTCGCCCAGGCGCACAACGCCATCTACACCGCGATCACCCGCAATGGCCCGGCGACCAACATCCGACTCGGGCACCCCGGTCGTGCTCACTGGTCGACGCGGCGGCCAGTTGCACCGACCCGATCACTGTTCCGCGCTGAACGCGGTACGACTTTCAGCAAGGCGGCGGTGTGGGCGCTGTACGCGTGACTCGCTTCCACCGGACGCAGGGTCGGGTAGTTGGACCGGTGCGTGACGATGACGCCGTTCGGGAGGGTTACGGTGCGATCCGGGACGGTGGCAACGCAATTGCCGCCGGATTTGGCGACGAGGTCGACGATCACCGTCCCCGTGTGGAGTGTGTCGAGTGCGGTGGCGTCCAGCAGCAGAGGGCCGCGGGAGCCGCGGTGCACCGCGGCGCAGATGATGAGGGCGGGCGGGTCGGCGGCGAGGTGGGCGAGAAGCCCGTCCGGATTCAGCAGGAATGCCTTGGCGCCGTGCCGGATTGCGGTGGACTCCTGTTCCTTGCGGTTGCCCGATGCGGTCGGCTCGTCGCCGTGGGCGGCCGCCGTGGCGATGGCGGCGAGTCCGGCCTGACCGCAGCCGAGGATCAGGGCGCCTACCGGTCCCTCGGTCGAAAGGAGTTGTCGCCCTTGCTCGTAGGCGACTTCGCCCGCTATCCGGCTCATCGCGGAGAGCGCATCGATATCGGGGCGGGAGTGCGGAACGGTTTCATAGCCGACGGATTCGATGCCGCGTGCGCGCAGCTCCGCGATCACGTCGTGGCGATGCAGCGGGTCCTGGAATCCGATGAGGGTCGTACCCGGTCGCACCGAATCGAGCTGGTATGCCGGAGGTTTCACCCACACGACGACATCGCAACGTGCGAAGATTTCCGCACGCTCGCCCACCTGAGCCCCGGCCGCCACGTAGTCCGCGTCGTCGAACCCGATGGACCGGCCCGCATCGTGCTCCACGATGACCCGCAAGCCCGCGAGCCCGCGCACGTCGTCCGGTATCAGCGCGACGCGCCGCTCCTCAGCAGCGGTCTCCCGTAGAACTCCGACAATCATTGTTGTCCGATGACCGGCAGACCGCACCCGGCCAGCACTTTGGGATAGGTCAGCCCATTCCGGATCTCATACAGGAGCTGTTCGAGTCGGTCGAACAATTCGTCGACCAGATCCGCCGACTCGTGCCCTGGCGCCTTGCGCGGCGCGAGCACGTTGAATCGGACACCGAGTCGCTCGGAGCCGGTCCGATCCAGCGCGACACTGTCGATTCCAGCACCGGCGAGCAGCAGATCCTCTATCTCCGCACTGGTTTCGACGCCTGCCTGGTCGAGGACCGCATCATCGAAGACCACGGTGAGGAACATGCCCTGCCGACTGCCCAGCGGCCGAATGAATTTCGCACCGAACCGAGCATTGATCGCATCGATGTGGCCGTGCGCACGATCCAGCTGGTCGAGCATCCGCACGCGGTTCTGCGCGAAATAACTCTCGGGCGTGTGCTCGACAATCGCCCGCGCCAGATGCGTCGACTCACGCTGGAACGAAATGGTCAGCCGCTCGCGAATCCTGGCCAGCCATTCGGCATCACCCGAGCAGGCCGCGCCCAGTTTGCACGGTCCGAAGGCGTTATAGCCCTTGGAGTTTCCGGTAATGGTCAACACCTGGTCGTACAGCCGACGCGTGCCGTCGTCGGTCGCGATCTGCACCGCGGCGATCGGAATGTGCTGTTCCACCATGCAATCGAAGGCCATATCGCAGATGACGGGTACCCCACTGGCAACAAGCACCCGGCCGATCGCCAGCAATTCCTCGGCCGAATAGTCGGTGAACACCGGATTTCCGGGCAGCGTGAGCAGCACGCCGCACAGTTCGTCACGGTCGGCGAAGTAGTCCAGGCAGGATGCAAGCAGGTCCGGATCGATCTTGAAGGAGTCGTCCGGCGCGACCGGGCAGGCCTCCATCCGCAGACCGTACTTCTCCACGTGAATGCCCGAGCTCTTGTACAGGCCTTCCGGATACACGATCACACCACCGGGGCGGGCCAGCGTCGCGACCGCCTCCTCCAGCAGCATGGTGCTCGAGTAGGGGCAGACAATAACCTCCTCCGGAGCTACCCGGACCCCGGGTATCCCGTCGACCGGCTCGGTCAATCGCCCGAACAGCTTGTGCGCTGCCAACTCTCGCAATACCAGCGGCTGTCGCTTGTGGTACAGCGTGCCGTCTGCGTATTCGTCCGGGGGTTGGGTATGCATGAGTTCGCGCCATGCCAGATCCAGTGCGGCGATGGCACTTTCGGCGAGCGGCAGACCGGTCTCGCCGTGGTAGGCGTCCAGCACATCCGAATACGTCCGCTCGCCCGTCCCCGCGAACTGCGGCCGCACACCCAGATGCCGACGCACTTCCCGCTTGCGCTCCTCGGAGCGATTGGTGCGGGCGGCGAGACTGGGTGCCGGTGTCCGCCAAGGCAGCCGATCGTTTTCAGCCTGCCGAGTCACGACACCTCACTTTCTAAGGACGGCTCTCCGGGCGCGGTCATCTCGCGCCAACTCTGTTCCAGCGCCGCACGGAACAGACCACGGCAATCGCCCTCGGTGAGGCGCTCGTAGCCGGCCAGTTCCGGTGCCGCGACGAGATCGTTGACGACAATGCCCGAACCGGCGGCCTTGAGCTCATAGAGACGCTCGAACCGGCGCACCGCGAATGCGACATCGTGCTTCAACGCCGAGAACCGAGTCGCCACGCGCGCCTGCCGGGAATAGTCGTATTCACCCACGGCGACGTACTTTTCGTCGACGATGAGCATGCTCTGCGCATTGCGCGCGTGCTCGCGCTTGACAAGCACGCTCTCCACCCCGGCGCGCGCCTGTTTCCACAGTTTGTCGTCATAGGGCCACACATCCTCGATCGTGTCGAGGACATACATGCGTCGCACATCGATTCGGGGCGGATGGGTCGTATCGGCCAGGCGCAGAATCGCGGCGTGATAGTCGTCGCCGACATCGCCGCCGATGGTGCCCAGATCAGCGGTGTGGATCGCGCGGACCGACGCCTTGGCCTGCTCGAGGATCATCAACCAGTCGCTGACGGTATTCCATTCCCAGACGGTCGCGCTGCGCGAGGGGATCTGTGCCAGGATTTCCTCGGCCCGCTCCAGCTGCCGATCCGCGATCATGCGCAGCGGTTCGATCTCCGCGCGCGCGGAGGTCGCATCGATCAGGCTGCCCGCGATGCCGAGCGCCCGCTCGACGAGTTCAGGGTCCTTGCCGAGCAGGACATTGAAGCGCATGCGCAGATCGTGATATCCGCCGCCGGCGAGATCGTCGGCGATACCGTCGGTCGAGGGCAATTCCTGGCCGAGCGCCAGGCTGAGACGTTCGCGCAGCGGTAGCGGTGGCACCCGAGTCCCGTTCTCGATCTGCTGGATCAGGCTGCGCGAACAACCTGTCTTGGCCGCGAGTGCGGCCTGGGTGAACCCGCGTTCCGTGCGGAGCCGACGGACCAGATCCCCGACCTGCACATCGTCCGGCCCTGAGCCAGCCATGCGGCGCCTCCATCCCTATGCTCGGATTTTCAATGCTCACGATGTGTCATCCGACGTCATCATAGCTACGTTACGCCGCGAGGCGGCGATAGCGACGATAGAAGTTTTCTGGTCGATCGCTGGAAACCGCACGGGGGGCGGATATTACGCAAGGCCACTCCGATATCTACGACCTCGAACGCGCGTAGCGGTACTCAAAGCTGCTCTCACGGAGGAGATTACAGATACGCGAGGCCGAATTTGCTTAAATATAAGCAGTATTGATTGAGAAATATCTTCAGATAGCTTCTATGCTTAGTTGACATCCAGAAGTGGCGATCCATAGCATTGTTGTCAGCGTCACATCTGATTCGGGGCTCCAGCTCCGGGACAGATGGTTTCGATCGACCAAGGGAGGGGTCATGACACTGAGGCTGACCGACTGGTTGATCACCAGCGACATCACCCCCGAAACCGCCCGCTACACCGGCAGCGGCTGGGTCCTGAGCTGGCTGCCCGGCCGACTGCTGACACGGGAGCAGGCCATGACCGGCATGGTGCTCGACGAGACCCTGAGCGATCCGGATCCCGAAGACTACGTGCTCGCCATGGAGATTGCCGCCATCCGGGCCGCTGACCTCGGCCTCGAATTGGCTCAGGCGGTCGTGCTGCTGCACGCCCGCATCGTCGAACGAGACCGGCGGCAAGCCGGCGCCAACTGCCGCATCGCGGTACCGACCACACCGGCCGCGTAACGGCAGTTGGCGCCGCGGAGGGGTCGGCGCCACCTGACGTCGCGCCGAAACAGGGTCCGGCGAGTACCGCTCGCCGGGCCCTGTTTCACGAGCCGGAACGCCGAAGACTACGGCACCGAACCGAATGCCTGCTTGAAGTCGGGGCATTCGACCAGCGGTTGGTGGGTGCAGGTGGCTGCGTGGCGGAGGCTGTCGCGCATGCGAGTGAGTCGAGCGATGTCCTCGTCCAACTGCCGGGCCTTCTCCGCCATATGTCGGCGGAGTTCGGTATCCGCCGGCGTGGCCACGAGGAACCGTGCGATCTGCGCGAGTGTGAAACCCGCTGCGCGAGCGCAGGATACGAGCGCCAAGCGGTCGATCACCTCGGGCTGATAGGTACGCCGCAGACCGTTGCGCCCGTCGGGTTCGATGAGCCCGCGCTTCTCGTAGTACCGCAGCGCAGACGGCGCCAATCCGGACCGCGTGGCCACTTCCGCGATATCCAGCACCATCACTACTCCTTGACTTGAAGCGTGCTTCAAGTCAGACGATAGGCCAATGAGCGAAATAGAAGAAGAGCTGCACCCCCAAGTTCAGGCGTATCTGGAACGTCTCGCACGCGCGGATTTCGGCTCGGTGCACACCTTTACCCCGGAGCAGGCGCGCGAGGGATGGCGGCGACAGATCGCGCTACTCGGTGAACCGGAACCCGTTGCCGATGTCGAGAACCGCACCGTCGCGGGCATAGGCGGACTCCGGATCTACACCCCGGATGGCGAAGGCCCATTCCCCGCATTGGTGTTCTTCCACGGTGGCGGCTTCATGCTCGGCGATCTGGACACCCATGACGGACTGTGCCGCAGTCTGGCCAACGGTGCGGAATGCGTCGTGGTCTCGGTCGACTATCCCCTGGCTCCGGAACACAAGTTTCCGGCCGCACCCGACGCGTGCTTCGCGGCGACGCGGTGGGTCGCCGAGCATGCGGCGAGCATCGGCGTCGACGCCACTCGCATTGCCGTCGGCGGTGACAGTGCGGGCGGCAATCTGGCGGCGGTTGTTGCGCGCACGGCGCGCGACAACGGCGGTCCGGCACTGGTTTTCCAACTGCTGATCTATCCCGATCTCGATTTCCGCAGAACGAATTTCAGCATCACGGAGTACGCGGGCAAGTACGGAAATATCAGCCGCGATGCCCAGCACTGGTTCATGGACAGCTACTTGAATACTTCCCAGGAGAAGCTCGACCCGCGGGTTTCCCCACTGCTCGCCCCCGACCTGACCGGGCTGCCTCCGGCACTCATTGTCACGGCCGAGTACGACGCCCTGCGCGACGAGGGCGAAGAGTACGGTCAGCGACTCGAGCAGGCAGGGGTCCCGGTCACGGTCGCTCGCTATCCGGGGATGATCCACGAATTCGTCCGGCATCCCTTCGACGACAGCTTGCGCGCCCGACTCGACGCGGCGGCGGCGCTGCGGAAGGCATTCGCCCGGTAGCGAATTGCGTCAGTCGGGGTTCGACGGTGCTCGGGAAACGACAATAGGCATCCGCCACGACAGGCGCACCGGATTGTCGGTCGCACGACGCAGGAGCAGCCATTGCGCGATGGCCGCCATGGTCGAACCGAGCGAGGTCACCACGGCGAGAAATCCCCAGTGGGTAAGACTGGCGGATGTGTAGCTGGCGGTACTGGTGCCCGGGATGGCCAGTTTGCCTCGACCGGTAGCCCAGTTCAATATCTGTCCGATCTGACCGCCCAGATCATAGGTGCGACCGGTCATCGCCTTGAGTTCGGCACCTTTGCCATTGAGGTAGATCAAGCACAGGATCACGAAAAGGGCGGCACACGCCAGTGAAATCATCGTCAGGCGGGCGAGAAGTTCATTGCGAAGGCGGATGTTCAGCACGATGGCGCACAGCGCGATGATGATGGCGGCGCTGGCGAGGATCGCCCACATGCCGGTGACCGGCGGGGTTTTGGGCCCGACCCTCGACCAGACGTTCATGGCGTTCGACGTTATTTCCAGCCGACCGAAGGCGTTGGCGGCGACCCTGCCGTCGGGCCCCTGCGCGGTGATCCACGATTGGAAAAGCAGGATGAAGGTGGCGGTACTGCCGACCGCCGCCAGTACATAACCCCAATACGTTTGGAGCGGTCCCAGCCGCGCCCGGAGCTCCGTCAGCTCCGTGGCGCGGCCCTGTGTCGCTCTCGCCGGCGCGGTCCCGTGTCGAGATGTAATGGCTCGGGCGGAGTTCGGCTGCTCCATCAGCTCAGCTTAAGTGGCGCAGAACACCCGAACTCACCTCCAGTGGGAAGCTCGGTCGAGCTGCGCGACTGGCTTCGTGCCTGGTCCGGCCGGTCACTGAGCACCAACGCAGCCCGGGAACAGATCCGGAACCCCAACTGTTGCCAATCCCGGGGGTTCGAACGAGAGTGAGGTCGACCGTGCGGGTCGAGATCTGGACCGATGTCAATTGCCCCTTCTGCTACCTGGGCAAGAAGCGGTTCGAACAGGCATTGACCGACTTCCCGCATCGCGCCGACGTCGAGGTGGTGCACCGCTCGTTCGAACTGGATCCGACGCTGCCCGCCGACGAATCCGGACCGGTGATCGCCAAGATCGCGCACAAATACGGCATCAGCGAGGCCCAGGCGGCCGCCAATGAACGCGGCATCGGGGCGCAAGCCGCCGCGATCGGGCTGCCCTATCTGACCGAAGGTCGCGACTACGGCAACTCCTTCGATATGCACCGCCTGCTGCACTTCGCCCTCGCCGAAGGCAAGCAGGACGCCCTGCTCGATGCCCTCTACCGCGCGAATTTCGCCGAAGAACAGTCGCTGTTCGCCGATAACGAGCGCCTGGTGCGACTCGCCGTCGCCGCCGGACTCGACGAATCAGCCGCACGCACCGTTCTCGACGACCCCAATGCCTACGCCGACGCCGTGCGCGCCGACGAGCAGGAAGCCGCACAACTCGGTGCCAGCGGCGTCCCGTTCTTCGTCTTCGACCGCAAATACGGCGTCTCCGGCGCCCAACCCGCCGAAGTCTTCGCCCAAGCCCTGGACCAGGCCTGGGCCGATCGGGAACCGGTCATCCAGACCATCGGCGGAGCCGAGGTCTGCGGCCCCGACGGATGCGCGTTGCCCGCGCGCAATTAACCTGCGGCACAGTCCTATTCGGTTTCGTCGGTCGGCTTCGCGGCAGGACCGAGCCGCACCACACCGGCGTCGAGATCGATCTCGACGCGCGGGCGGTGCACCTGACCGTCGCTGTCCTCGCTGCCCTCATCGGCCAGCTTCTGCCCGGGGAACAGTTCACCCATAACGCCCATAGTTCGACGATAGTCCGCGTCCGCAATCCCAGATCTGTCTGGCGAAATCTGTCGCTACCGCTCGGCGCACTCGTCACGCGGCGCTGTTTACAGCTCGGCCTGCACATGAATATCGTGCAGCTCCTGGGAACGGGCGGCGTCTTCCGCATCGCCCCGCCGCTGACCGCCACCGAGGACGAACCAGCCCGCGGCCTTTCCATCCTCGATCAAACGATCGGCGAAGTCACCAGCGGCTGAGGATCAATTGCCGTTCACGCCGGTATTGATCCGTACCACGACCTTGTCATCGGTGACGTCTTGCACCGTCGCGCTGAACCCGTTGGTGGATTGGGTCTGCCCGACCGGAATATCGACCTGCTGACCGGCCACCTTCAGCGTGACCGTATTGCCCTTCACCGCAACGAGTTCCGCTTCGATGCCGAGCACACTGGCCTTGGCATTCACGCCACGCGTGAAGGTGACCGTACATCCGCTGACCTGACATTCGGACTTGTACCCGGCCCCTTCGGACGAGCACGCCGCGCCCGCTAGGGGCGTGATCAGGGCGAACGCGGACAATGCGAGCATCCGTGGCACAGACATGCGGGCCAGTGTAGGTGAGCTGGGGGGACCGGCCACACCACTTGGCTCGGTGTGGCCGGTCGCCGGTATCACATGGGTCTGCGCCTGGTCAGCGGCTGAGCATCTGCAGGTGCCTGGCCTGCTGCCGGAGATGGTTCAGCTGCATGTCGGCCTGATTGGCCCGGTCCTCCGCCCGCGCCGCCAGATCCTCGGCCCGCTGCGCCAACTGGGTGGCCTCATCGGCCTGGCCTTGCGCACCGACCGCCCGCTGCTGCAGCTGGTTGGCCTCCCCCTGAGCTTGCTGTGCCTGACTTTCGGCCTGCTGCGCCTGGCTCTGCGCCCGATCCGCCTCACTCTGGGCCTGCTGCGCCTGATGTGTGGCCTGCTGCGCCTGATGACGAGCCTGCTGCGACTGCTGAACGGCCTGGATCGCGCTCTGGTGCGCGATCTGGGCCTGATTGTTCACCTGCCGCGCCTGCCCCTGCACCTGACGTGCCAGGGCCGCAGCCTGGCTCGCGGCCTGGCGTGCGTTCTGTGCGTCTATGCGCGCCTCATTGCAGAAGGCCTGGCACTGGATCTGTGCCATTTCCGCATCCCGCCTGGCCACATCGATCTCGTCGCCTGCGTGGACGCCTTCCATCGACCGCTTTTCCGCTACGTCCTGTGCTGCCATATTCGAGCTCCCTTCCAGAAAGTGTGGGTGTTGCTGGGAAGAACTCGCATACCAACGGGTCTCATCTTGGCCGAAGCCCAGGAGTACCGCAGCAGCTTCCACACAATCAATAGAACAAGCGGGAACCCCCGAGGCTCGACGCCCTCGACGTGGCGCAGATCTAAGTGCCCGCCATCTCGATGACCGGGGTCGGCTGATTGAACAGCCTGTTCCAGTAGACCAATGGCGGTCGATTGCTGATGTAGGTGGAATGAACTCGGCCGGTCAGGATGCTGTGGTCGCCGCCGTCGACGACGTTCACCAGTTCGCAGGCCAGCCGGGCGGCGGCATCGGGGAGGCCGGGTAGGTCGAGTTCGCAGGGCCGCATATCGCCCGAGGCGAAGCGGTCGACGCCGGATTTCGCGAACCGCATCGCGATATCGGATTGATCGACGGCCAGGACATTGATCAGGAAGAGCTGTGCCGAGACGAAGGTTGCGTGGGTGCTGGCCGATTTGTCCAGGCAGATCAGTGCCATGGGTGGGTCCAGGGACAGCGAGCTGAACGAGCTGCCGGTGAAGCCCGCGGGGCCGGCCGGCCCGATCGTCGTCGCGACGGCGACCGGGCTCGGGATCCGGGACATGGTGGCGAGAAAATCGGCTCGATCGATGGTCATGGTCGGCCCTTCGCTATCGGCGCATCTTCAGAGGACCGCCGAGCAGATACTGGCCGACCATTTCGAAATTCGTCGGCGACAGCGTCATATGCTTCACCGCCGCGTGCACATCGCGGAATGCGCGCTCGAGCCGGCTGCTGGTGTAGAGCGAACCGGTGCCCGCCATGGCGTGTGCGATCTCGACCGCGGCAACGGCCTGCTCCCCAACGGTCGAGCTGGTCAGCCGCACCAGCGCGCTGAGAGCGTCGCCTCCGGTTGCGCCGAACGCCGTAACCTGTTGTGCCGCATCGTCGAGCAGCAGCCGGGAGGAATGCACGAGCATCTCCGCTCGGCCCAGTTTTTCCTGCGCGGTATGGCTGGCCGCCAGGGTGCTCGTGCCGCCCGCGGGCGTCTTTTCGATCGCGACCTTCTTGATCGAGTCGAGAGCATCCTGCGCAATGCCGACCGCGGTCGAGGCGGTGGTGAACGGTCCGAAGTCGTAGTAGCCCACCGGATATGCGCGGGTGGCACGTGCCTGCGGCGGACGCAGCAGGTCGGCCTGATCGACGGTGAAATCGCCGGGTACGAAGACATCGGTGACGCGGTAGTTATTGCTGCCCGTACCGCGCAATCCGGTGGTGTGCCAAGTATCGCTGAATTCGGCATCGGCGCTCGGCACGAAAACCATCCGCAGTTCCGGGCCGGTCTCCCGTTTTACCGGCGCACCGCCTTCGGTGACGAATGCCGCGCATACCAGCCATTCGGCATGCGTACCCGCGCTGGCGAACCCCCATTCGCCGCTGAGCCGGAAGCCGCCGGACACCCGCTCGGCACGGCCACTCGGATTGATACCGCCGACTACCAATTCGGTGTTCTCGCCGAACAGCTTTCGCGCGGTCGGCTCGGGAAGATAGTCCGACAATCGGCCGATGGCACCCTGCACGCCGACCTGCCAGGCGATCGATGCGTCGAGGCGCGCCAGCGCGCGCAGCACCAGCGATCCGGTGGCCAGGTCGAGCTGTTCGCCGCCGAATTCCCGGCCGACCCACATGCGATGCAGGCCCTGATCGCGGATCGCGTCGATGACGGCGCGCGGGGTGACGCGATCCCGTTCGGCGGCTTCCCGATATTCCTCGACGACGGGCGCGATTTTCGCGATCCGCGACAGCCATTCTCGTGCCTGCGCCGAGGGCGGTGGTTGCGGAATGCCGCGCGGCAGCGAAATGGCGTGCGGCTGGGTTTCGACGGTCACGGTACTGACTCCTTCACGAATGGGTACGAACTCGACGGTAGAAACGCACGCGCCGAATCGGGAGATGCGGCGCTGAAGATCGGTCGGAAGTGGTATTCGGTTCGCGGCGTTTCTATTTCGCATTCACGGCACTTTTATCCGGCCTCCGCGCCTGTTCGGCGCGCAGCGCGGCATTGAGCTCGAGCTGTGGCGCCAGATCGTCGCCGCTGTTATCGAAAAGCGCGACACTGCTGGCCAAGCCCTCGAAGCGGTCGTAGAACTTGCGGGCGACCTCCGCGGGCGTCCCGACAATGCCGAGAATGTCCAGCGTCGCGTCGTCGATCACGGCCGGCAGATCCTCGAGCCGACCCGCACCGGCCACCCGGAGCAGTTCGGCATGCAGATCGCCGAGCCCGCAGGACTCCAGCGCGACCTGGTAGCCGGGCACCGTCGCGTAGAACGCGATGCTCGCCCGTGCGGCATCGGCCGCTTTGCCGAAGGACACCTCGTCGGTTCCGGTCACGACGATCGGCGTGAGGTGAATATCGAAGTCGTCCAATGTCTTTCCCACCTCCGCGCGACTGTCGGCAAGGATCGGCCGCACCACATTCCGCAGATATTCGGGGGTGGTCAGGACGTGTCCGAGGAATCCGTCGGCGACCTCACCGGCCACCTCGATCAGCCGCGGCCCGACACCCGCGAGCAGAATCGGCGGTGGCCCGTAGGGATTCGGGCCCGGATCGAAGAACGGGTTGAGCACCGTGTGCCGATAGAACTCGCCGCGGAAGCGCAATCGCTCGCCGGTGCCGAAGCAATGCCAGATCTCGCGCACCGCAAGGACATATTCGCGCATCCGGGCGGCGGGCGCGGACCACGGCATGCTGAACCGGCGGGTTATGTGGTTCCGCTTCTGGGTGCCGAGGCCGAGGGTGAACCGGCCCTTCGCGACCAACTGCAGATCATTGGCGATCATGGCGGTGGACATGGGATTGCGGGCGAAGGCCACCGCCAGTCCGGTCGCCAGCCGCACCCGCTCGGTCCGGGCGGCCGCCAGCGCCAGGCCGACGAACGGATCGTGATTCGTCTCGGCGGTCCAGATGGAATCGAATCCGCCCTGCTCCAGTTCCGCGGCGGCGTCGCCGAGCACCTGCGGCGACATCGAGGTGGTGTGGAAGTCGAACCTCATGGGGATACCTCCGTATCGGGTCTCTGCGACGATGCAAACATTTCTCGGACCATGCCGACGATTCCCCGAAAGATGTATTTGATCGCTGTTTGAATCGCATTGGATCCCATTGCGGAAGAGTCGAATCATGTACAACTACGTCATTACCGCGCCGGGTCAGGGAGTTCAGCAGCCGGGCATGCTCGATGCCTGGCTGGCGGCGGTTCCGCAGGCGCACAAGCGAATCACCGAATGGTCCGATATCGTCGGCTTCGATATGGTGCCTGCCAGCCGTGACGAAGTAATGCTCGGCGATACCGCGATCGCGCAGCCATTGATCGTCGCCGCCGCACTACTGTCATTCGAGCTACTGCGCGATCGGATGGATTCCGATGACGTGCTGTTCGCCGGGCATTCCGTCGGCGAATTGGCTGCCGCGGCGGGCGCCGGATATATCAGCGCGACAACGGCGATCACCCTGGCCGGTGTGCGCGGCGCGGCCATGTCGGCGGCGTGCGCGGTGACCGAGTCCGGTATGGCGGCCGTCATGCCGACCAAGCGCGACGGCGCGACGGATGCGGCCATCGTCGCCGCGATCGGCGCGGCCGGACTGATCGTCGCGAATTGGAACGGCAGCCACCAATTCGTCGCGGCCGGAACAAAAGACCGCATCGATGCCTTCATCGAGGCGCGACCGCGCGGACTGCGGATCGTGCCGCTCACCGTCGCAGGCGCATTCCATACCGATGCGATGGCCACAGCGACACCGAGTTTCGCAAAGGCCGCAGCTGAAGCCGCCTTCCTGGAATCGGCCTCGGCGATGGTCGGCAATGGTGACGGCGCGCTCATAACAAGTCCAGATGACTTGCGACAGCGACTGATCGCCCAGATCACCGCGCCCGTCCGTTGGGATCTGTGCGCGCGGACCATCGCCGCACACGCCGCCACGGACGCACCACACCTCGAACTCGCACCGGCGGGGCCGCTCACGCGACTCCTCGAACGCGAGCGCCCGGAGGCTCGCGCGCTCGCGATACGCACTCCGGAAGATATCGACCCCACCGCCGAGGCCGCATAACGCAGTGTGTCCGGGCCCAACCGAGGGCCCGGACACACCAATGCTGAGGTGGCTCAGACGAGTTGCACGACCGCCTTCGCGTGACTGAGCACCTTGACACCCTCGGAGGTCACGGTGAAGTCCACCCGCACCCGTCGTTGCGGCAGCTGTGCCGCAACCACCGCGGCCACCACGATCCGCGCTCCGGCATCGTCATCGTCATCGTCATCGTCATCGGGGACGAATACCGCGTCGCGGCACCTGACGCTGGTCTCCAGTACCGCGCCCGGATCGCCGAGCCAGTCGGTGAGCACGCGGTTGGCCAGCCCCATGGTCAGCGCGCCCTGCATGATGACCTGCGGCAGACCACCCATTCGCGCGTACCGGTCGCTCCAGTGGATCGGATTGAAGTCACCGGACGCACCCGCGTACCGGACCAGATCCGCACGCGTGACGGCAATCTCGCGTGGACCGATCGCGAAGCCGACCGGAATGTCATCGAACGATGGCACCGCGGTGTGCCGACGATCGGACAGCGGATCGAAAAGCCAAGTGCTGGCAACCAATGCCATCTCAGGCCACCTCCGCGACTACCGGCGTTTCGGCCCGCTGCACGAACGACGAAGTCGCCACACACACCAGTTCGTCATCGGCGGACCGAATTTCGGTGCGGAAGGCGAAGACGCCGTGCCCGCCGAGATCGTCAACCTGGGTAATGGTCTGGGCCAGGGTCAGCGCGTCGCCGGCATGGACCGGGCGCAGGTGGGTGAAGTTCAGGTCGCGGTGCATCAGCCTGGCCCGCGCCAGCCCGAACTCCGGATCGGACATGGCGCGGTCGTCGGCCATCAAGGTCAAGGTGACCAGGAAGGTCGGTGGTGCGACAAGATCCGGATGACCGAGCGCGCGTGCCGCGGCCACATCGTGGTAGGCCGGATTGTCGTCACCGAGCGCCGAGGCGAATTCGCGAATCTTCTCGCGGCTCACCTCGTATGCCCGGGTGACCGGGTAGACCCGGCCCCTGAAATCGGTGTTCACTGCGGAATCCTTTCGGTCTGAACGGGTCAGTGCCCCATCGCCATACCGCCGCCGACGGCGAGTACGGCTCCGGTGATGTAGGACGCTTCGGCGCTGGCCAGGAACCGCACCGGCGGCGCAATCTCGGCGGCGGTCCCGGTCCGGCCGAGCGGAGTGTTGTTGAGCACCCGCTCCCGCACCGCGGTCGGAATATCCGCGGTGAGGTCGGTGTCGATCAGACCGGGCGCGACCACATTCGAGGTGATATTGCGCCGCCCCAATTCCCATGCCAGCGAACGGGCCAGGCCGACGAGCGCCGACTTGGACGCGGCGTAATTGCTCGCCCCGCCACTGCCCCAGAATGCGGTGGTCGAACTGACGAAAATCAGCCTGCCCCAGCGCGCCCGGATCATATCCGGCACAGCGGCCCTGGCGGCACGGACCGCACCCATGAAATTCGTATCCATCACATCGGTGAAGTCGGCGTCATCCAAGGTCGCGAACAAATTGTCGCGGGAGAAACCGGCATTGGCGACCAGCACCTGCACCGCACCCTGCTGCGCCTTGATCTCCTCGAAGGCCCGGCCCACCGACGCCGTGTCGGTGACATCGCATTGCACACCGAACAATCCGGACGGCGGGGTACCGGTGCGATAGGTGACCGCCACCTTGTCACCCGCCTCGGCGAAGGCGGTGGCAATGGCCAGGCCGATCCCTCGATTACCGCCGGTGACCAGCACGGATCTACTCATCGCACACCTCCGGTGACGGGTGAAAGCAGTTGCCGCAGTCGAGCGGCCGCGGATTCGGTGCCGGTGAAATGCACGGCCCGCCAGCCAGCGGCCTCGGCTCCCGCGCAATTGCGCTCGAGATCGTCGACCAGCACGCATTCGGATGGATGGACACCCGCGCGCCGAGCCGCGAACGCGAAGATCTCCTCGGTCGGTTTGCGATGCCCTGCCTCGAAGGACAGCACCACGTGGTCGAAGAGCCCGTCGACGTCGACCATCCTGCGCCAGTGCGCATCCCAGGCCGGGACCATATTCGACAGCAGACTCACGCCGATGCCGCGCCCGCGCAGTGCGCGCAACTGCGCGACCCAGGAGGTATTGGTCTCGCGGCCGTCGAACCAGGTGTCGGCGAGAGTGGTCAGGCGCAGCGCACCGCCGAGTTCCTCGGATATCTGCCGCAACCAGTCCCGCTCGCTGGTCAGCGGGGTGTCCAGTGGTTCCATCGCATCGTCGGTGCCATAGCGAGCGGCGACCGCGGACATGGCCGCCAGCAATGCCTTTCGGTCCAGTCCGTGGTTCGCACAGAGCGTCGCGAGGGTATCGGCGACCGGTGGGGTGAGGACGCCGCCGAAGTCGGTCCACACGACCCGCACCGGCGTCATCGCAGGCCACCGAGCACGAGCGCGACCTCGACGGTCGCGATGGATTCCCCGTCCTGTTCGACCGACACCGGCACGACGAGTTCACCGTCGGACGGCACCGGTATCGGGGTACGGACAGTCACGACCGCATCCAGTTCGGCGAACCGGCTGAATGTGCCCGCCAGCCCGGTGACCTGCCAATCCCGCAGTGCCACACCGGATCCGTCGTCCACACCGGTCAGTGCGAGCTGGCGGGCCGCCTCGGTGAGGATCTGCATGGTCAGGTGATCGTAGGAGTGGTCGAACAGCGCGCGATTGGTCCAGCGCGGCGCCACCCGCGCGACCAGTTCGTCCCGCCCGCGCCGCAGATCGGCGAGCACCACATTGTGCGGGTTGCGCCGGCCGACCAGCCCCGAAGGCACCGCGGCCGGATCCGGCACGTCGACCAGGTCGGCAGTCCACGGCGCGGGGGTTCCGCGCTGGGCGGTGCGCAGCGCGTCGAGTTCGTTCTTGGTCAGGATCTGGCCGGTGGTGCGATGGTTGGCAACCAGCCGCCCGTCCCGGAAGATCGCCTGCTCACAGACGCCCGCACGAAGTCGGCCGCGCCGCACGCGCGTCCAGGTGAATACACAATCCAGCAATAGCTCGACCGGTTGCGCGCCGATGTGCAGCGCGCCCGGATCGATGATCCGCAGATCGAAATCCTCCGAGATCATCGCGGCGCCGTTCGGCACACCCGATTCGTGCGCACCCGCCAGGGACGCCTGCCGCCCCACCTCCATCACCAGCAGCGGATCGACCACCGGCAGCTGCTGGGTGTGATCACCGAAATAGCCGTGGTCGATGGGTAATTGGCTCGCCACGACGACCCGCTGTTCGTCGAATGCGCGCACGTCGGTGAGGAATACCTCGGCGACCGCCGCCCGGTGTACTCGATGCCGGTCGATCGTTCGGTCGAACGACAACTCGGTTTCGAGCCGCCATTCCGATGTGACGTCCACTTCCATCGCGTCCCCCTCTCTCCAGGGCTGCTCATAGCTACCGACCACATAATCGGCGGTCGATATAAAACCGGTCCGGACCGCGAGATCAAAGAAGCGTCAAGGCGATATCCAAAATTCCGTGCGCGGATATCACTTTCGACCGATCATTCGCCCTGCGCCTTCCCAATTCGGTGGCCCTGTTTCTACCGTCGAGTTCGTACCGATCCGCGAAGGAGCAAATGTCATGACCATCGAAACCCAGCCGCACGCGATTTCCGATCTGTTGCCGCAGATGCGCCGGATCATCACCGAGGAACTCGAGCTGAATCCCGATGAACTCACCGATACCGGTGCGTTCGTGGACGATTACGACGCCGATTCGCTGTCGCTGATCACCATCGTGTCCCGGTTCGAGAAGGAACTGAAGGTCGCGATCCCGCGCACCCAGCTGCCCAAGCTGACGACTTTGGACGCGGTGGCCGCACTCGTGCAGCGCATCCTGGACGGGGAGACCATCGATGCCTGAATCCCAGCGCCGGGTGGTGATCACCGGCCTCGGCGTGGTGAGCCCCATCGGCACCGGTATCGCGGCGTTCGGCACCGCGATCCGGGCCGGTACGGTCGGGACTCGCGAGATCACCAGCTTCGACGTCTCCGGATTCCCGTATGTGCAGGCGGGCGAGGTCCCCGATTTCGATCCCGCCGCGGGACTTTCGCATCTGGATCCGAATCGGTGGGGGCGGAGCAGTCTGTTCGCCGCGGTGGCGGCCCGCCAGGCTGTCACCGACTCGGGCATCGACCCGGAGTTGCTTTCGCGCTCGGCGGCGGGCTCGATCATGGGCACCACCGGCGGCGAGACGATCCCGCTGCAACAGCTGACCGAACAGTGGTACGCCGACGGCTACAAGAGCCTCGACGGACGACTCGTGCGTCAGGTTCCGCTCGGCCAGATCGCCGCGGCGGTGAATACCGAACTGCGGCTCGACGGTGAGGCCCAGACCGTGCCGACCGCCTGTGGCGCAAGCAATTTCGCACTCGGCTATGCCTACGATCTGGTGCGCACCGGCGAGGCCGATTTCATTCTGGCCGGTGGCGCCGAATCGGTGAACCGGGCCGCGCACGCCGGTTTCTACAGCATCGGCGCGCTCGCTCCGCAGAGCTGCCTGCCCTTCGACAAAGATCGGGCGGGCACGCTCTCGGCAGAAGGCGGTGTCGCGCTGTTCGTCGAGCCGCTGGCGTCGGCACAGGCCCGTGGTGCGCGCATCTACGCCGAGGTTTTGGGCTACGGCATGAATTGCGATGCGCGACATATGGTCAACCCGGATTCCGACAGCATCGCCGACTGCATCCGGCTTGCCCATCAAGCGGCCGGCGTCACACCGGCCGATATCGATTACATCTGCGCGCATGGCACCGGCACCCCGACCAATGACGCAACCGAGGCGACGGCGGTCCGTGCGGTGTTCGGCGCGCGTATACCGCCGATGAGCTCGATCAAATCGATGCTCGGCCATTCCTTCGGCGCCGCAAGCGGATTCGGCGCGGCAGCGTGCTGCCTCGCGCTCTCGGAAGGTTTCCTGCCGCCGACGGCCAACCTGTCCACCCTGGACCCGCGGCTCGGCGCCGGCCTGGACCCGGTGCCGGGTACGGCACGTCCGGCCACGCCCGCCATCGTCGAGAACCACGGGTTCGCCTTCGGCGGCAACAACGCCGTCGTCATCCTCGGCGCGGTCCGATGAACCACCGCGTGTCGACAACCACTTGGAGGCTCGCATGAGCATCGTTTCCCCTGTGGCCGTGACCGGCTGCGGCGTCCTGTCCCCGGCGGGCACCGGCTTGGCCGCACTCGCCGACCACCTCGCCGGCGGCCGAACCGGCAACAGCGAACCGCAGACACCGGACGCGCCGGACTTCCCGCCGCATCCGGTGCGTGCGCTGCCCGAATTGGACTGGGACGCGCACCTGGGCCGCAAGGGCCGACGGGTCATGGATCGCTCCGCCGCGATCGGCGTGGTCGCGGCGGAACTCGCACTGGCCGAGGCGAATTGGCCCGACGAGCCGACCACCTCCGGGGTCGCACTCGGTACCGCCGCGGGCAGTCTGCGCACACAGATCGCGGTCACCCAGGACACCCTGCGCCAGGATCTGCCCTATCTGGTCAATCCGGCGCAGATTCCCAATACGGTGATGAACAGCACCGCCGGTCATATCGCGATCCGGCATCAACTGAAGGGCGTCAATGCCACGCTGTCCGGTGGTGCCGCATCCAGTCTGCTCGCCTTCCGGTATGCCCGGATGGCGATCGCCCTCGGCCGGGCCGATCGCCTGCTCGCCGGTGGTGTCGAGGAACTGTCCGCGCCGTATGCCTGGGGCTGGCGGCAGGCCGAATTGCTCCCTGCCACAGCGCCGATGGGCGAAGGGTGCGCATTGTTCGCGGTGACCGATGCCGCCACCGTCGAGCAGCCGGTGGCCGAACTGCTGGCCTGCGAGATCGGATTGGCCGGGCCGCGGCAACGGCTCGGTGACGGTCTCGCCGCCCGAATCAATCGCGCACTGCAACGCAGCGGTGTCACACCGGAGGACGTCGACGCCGTCGCGGTGACGGCGAGCCGGAATTCCGACCTGGCTCGCGCCGAACAACTCGCGCTCGCAGCCGGCGTCGGCGAGCAGCCGCGTCGGATCGATACGTCCGCGGTCGTCGGCGACACCTATAGCGCGAGTGGCGCACTGCAACTCGCCGCACTGCTGGCGACCTGGAAGCGCGAGAACGCGGCCGCGGGGGCTATCGGTCTGGTCACCACCGTCGGTCTCGATGGAAATGTGGGGTGCCTGGTCGTCCGCAATCGATAGCTTCCGCAAAACGGGCCGGAACCAATCGAGGTTCCGGCCCGTTTCATGCGCCGCGCATCGCCGGATCCGAACGCGCTTGTCCGCCTGCCTTGTTCACCACATCGAGCCGCGATACCGCGCCGAGTTTGGTGAAGATATTGCGCAGATGCCGTTTGACGGTCCCCTCCGTAATCGCCAATCGAACCGCAATCTGCCTGTTGCTCAATGCCATTGCCACCAGATCGACGATCTCACGCTCTCGTGGCGACAGTAGATTCCGGCCCGATGGCACCGCAACCGCGCACTCCCCCAACGCCGCCAGCGCATCATCGAGCGCCGACCGTGCCCGCCGCAGCACCTCCGGCTCCGGCGGCCAGGTGTGCGCGCACTGCTCGAGCAGCCGACCGGCCAACTCGACGCGGTTGCCGACCCGCAGCCGCAGATCCGGTTTCTCTCCTCGAACCGACATACCCGCCCCCATCCGCTGACTGCCGCCGAGTCATCGAGCGACGGGACGCAGGGCGGGCGGCTGCGCGTCGGCGGTCAGGATCTGGCGCTGCAGCCGGCGCAGCTCATCGCTCGGGCCGAGACCCAATTCGCGGTCGAGCAGCACACGCAGTTCGTGATAGGCCCGCAGCGCTTCACTGCGACGCCCACTGGCATGCAGTGCCTCTATCAGGCGCGCGTGCAACCACTCGTTCAGCGGATCGAGCGCGATCAGGCTGCGCAGTTCCGGAATGAGGTCACGATGCAGCCCCAACCGCATATCGGCCTCGATGCGCAGCTCCTGCGCGCGGGTCTTGAGATCGTGCAGATGGGCGACGTGGCGGGACAGGATTTCACCGAGCACCAGATCGGCCAGGGCCCGGCCCTGCCACAGCGCCAGTGCCGACTGCAGGCTTTCCCTGGCCGCCACGAACGCACCGGCGTGCAACTGGGTGCGCCCCCGATCGACGAGCTGACCGAAGATCCGGCTGTCGATCTGCTGGTGCGGCACGCAGAGCTGATAGCCACATGGCCAGGTGACCAACGCATCCGCGCTCTCCGCCGTAGACAGCGCCGACCCCCCGGCGAGCATCTTGCGCAGGTGATAGACGTGCGTGCGAGCGGTGGAGGTGGCCTGACTCGGTGGGTTGTCACCCCACAACTCGTCGACCATGGCGTCCATCGAGACCACCTCACCGGCATTGACCAGCAGTAGGGCCATCAGTCGCCGTACCTTCGGGCCCCGGACGACACCCGGCACCTTCAGCGGGCCGAGCACACGGTATGGCGACTGCGGGAATTGCTCCCGAGCGTGCGATTTCATCGAATTTACAGTGTTCACCGAATACCCCCCGGTATTATGGTTGCCAGAAAAAGCGAATCGAGGAATTTCGTGTGCGACGCTGCACGTCCTCGACCAAAGCTATCAAGATTTTCCACGACCGTCGATGTGTGCCAGATCGCAATCGGCTCATCCGACGAATGCACACGAAAAATTCAGGTAATTTCACGAGACGCTCGCCTCTTCGAATCAGAGAATTCCGCAGTCGGGATAAACCCTACCCACCCTTTTTATCTGCCGGACAGCACGGTTCGTTACGGCCCGACTTCCGATGCCACCGAAAATAGGGGCGATTAATTTTCACGTGGTTATCGATGCGCAAACAAAAGATCGGCGGACCACCGATTCGAGTGGCCGCCGACGCACACGCGAAGATCCCGAGCGGAGCGAATCACTACGATTCCGCCGTCCGCCCGGGACCAACGCATCCTGCTGCGATATTCCTGGAATACCCTCCGCCCCAGCAGCTATCGCGGGATCACACGGCTACCCGATCACAGACCCATGAACATGTAGACGGCATTCATCCGTCCGTCCGCATCGCGCAGGATGAAATCCCGACCCGCGCCGACGATCTGGTCACCGCTGTCCACCATCTCCCACTGCAATGCCACCGAGTCGTGGTTCGCCACGGTATTGACATGCCGGAACCGGAAACCGGCCTCCTGGATGTTCTGCTTGTTCACCCGGTCGATATTCGCCCGAATGTCCGGGACCCCCGTGAAGCTCGCCCCGGCCGGTGAGATGTGGAATGCCGCCGAGTCGGCCCACATCGCCTCGATCGCGGCATGACGCTTACCCTCGTCGGTCTCGTTCCACATTCCGAAGTAGTCGCTGATGAAATCGTCCAGATTTGCCGAGCTCATAATTCTCGTCCTTTCGTCGGTTTTCGCACAAAACGGGTCGGAGGGCTCCGGCCCGACGTTTCAGGCCACCAGATCGCCGCGAATTTCCGCGGCTTCGGATGCCGGCGATTCCGCACGTCTGCGGGGCAGCACAATGGCCGCGAGCACCGCCCCGACGGCGGCCACCACCGCGCCGATGATCGTCGCCGAGCGCACCCCGTCGAGGAAGGCATCGGTCGCCGAGGCCAACAACCGGGCGCCGCCGTCACCGAGGAAGCGGGCGGCCGCCGCGGCGCCGCCGATCGAACCGGCGGCGGCCTCGTGCAGGCTCGGCGACAGGCCGTCCGGAACAGTCACCCCGTTGCGATAGCTGGTCGTCACCACACTGCCCATGACCGCGATGCCGAGCGCACCGCCCAACTGGAACGCGACATCGGCGACCGCGGATCCGGCGCCGGACTGGTGCGCGGGCGTGGCCTCCAGCACCGAATTCGTCGAGGGCGCGGTGCCGAATCCGACGCCGATGCCCATTACCCCCAGCGCGAGCAGCACCCGACCGCTCGACGGTGTGTCACCGGCGGCGAGCAGCACCAGCGAGACCACCATCAGCACCAGGCCGAACATCGACACCGGGCCCAGCCCGAAACGCTCGACCAACTTGGTGGCCAACGGCGCGGCGAACATCATCGTGCACAGCGCGAGCATGTGCGCGCCCGCCTTCAGCGGCGCATAGCCGAGCGCGAATTGCAGATACAGCGTGACCAGGAACAGCGCGCCGAACAGTCCGAAGGACAGGGTCGAGATCGTCACCAGCGGGCCGCCGAAGTGACGGTCGCGGAAGACCGCATCGCTGAGCATCGGATTGCGCGCACGGCGCTCCCAGACAATGAATCCGGCGAGCACCGCGACACCACCGATGACCAGGATCAGGGTGCGCGCGGAGGTCCAGCCGTGGGCGGGGGCCTCGATAATGCCGTCGACGGCCGCAAGCAGACCAGCCACCGACAGCACCAGACCGACCGTGTCCAGACCCGGATGGTCCTCGTTGCGCGATTCCGGAATGAGCAGCAGGCAGCCGATCAGTGCCGCGCCGATGAGCGGCAGGTTGATCAGGAAGACCGACCCCCACCAGAAATTCTCCAGCAGAACGCCGCCGATCACCGGTCCGAGCGGGACACCGAGCGAGGCCGCGCCCACCCAGATGCCCATGGCCTTGGCCCGCTCCTCCGGCGGAAAGATATGCCGGATCAGCGACAGTGTGGATGGCATGATCAGCGCCGCACCCAGGCCCATCCCGACTCGGGCCGCGATGAGTGTGGCCGCACTGCCTGCGAGCACCGCGGCAATGGAGGCGATGAGGAAAACCACCATGCCGCTGCTGAAGCCGAGCCGGCGCCCGAAGCGATCGACGAGTCCGCCTGCGAACAGAATCGGCGCCGCGAACGCCAGCGAATAGGCGTCCACCATCCACTGCAACTCGCCGGGCGTCGCGCTGAGCTGGTCCTGGATGGACGGTAGGGCCATCGTGATGATCAGGGTGTCGAGCCCGGCGACGATGAGCGCCAGGCACATTATGGATAGGATCGCCCACCTTCGGGGGTGGGGAATGGTCTCGGTCACGGGTCGTCCCCCTCGGACACCGAATATCGTGTTGACTGTGTCAACCTAACCGCCCCTGTGGACAGCGTCAACTTTCTTTTATGCTCGTTTGATGAACAAAGCCGTCGACACCCGCACAGCCCTGGTCGCCGCGGCCAGCGAGTTGCTGACCAAGGGCGGTCCGGACCATGTCACGCTGCGTGCCGTCGGCGCCGCGACCGGAGTATCGCGGACCGCGCCCTACCGCCACTTCCAGGACAAGGACGCGTTGCTCAGTGCGGTGGCCGCGGAGAATCTGTCCTGGTTGATCGACCGGATGCGGCAGGCGGCCGCGGATGCGACCGGTGAGGGCACCCCGCTCTACCGCGCCTGCCTCGCCTATGTCCGCGGTGCGATGGAACGCCCCGACCACTACCGCCTCGAATTCGGCGACTACCAGATCCAGTCCCCCGGTCAGGTGCTGCTAGACGCCGCCGACGAATGCGCCGCGTACTTCTACGAACTCGTCGCCGACGCGCAGCGGGACCGGATCCTCGTCCCCGGCGATGTTCGCGAGATCGCCGCGCTGATCTGGGCCATGCTGCACGGCCAGGTCCACCTCACCCTCGCCGAACATCTGCACGAGCCCAGGACGGTCGAGGGTGCGACGGTCATGCCGCGACTGATCGCACTGGCCCTGCAAAGCCTCGCGCCGCAATGAGTTTCGGCCTCCGGTTGCCTGGCCGAGCGTTCGCCAGACAGTAGCTATGCTGGATATACACGTTTGCTGATCAAAATTCCGGTTCTCTACTACCGCAGCGATTCTCGCCGCCTCGGCGCCAACAGTCGTTAATACCGAATGACATTCGAGCACCTGCTGTCGAAAGTGGGGATTCCGTACCACATTCAGCTCGCCCGGCATTTTCGATACCGAAAGGTATTGATACCGAAGGGTATTCTTATCCGCGTATCCGGCGGAAATGCGTCGCCCGCCGAGAAATCTGAAGAATTCGTCTTCCATCACCCGTCCGCAGTGTGTACCGTCTGGACCGCTGGAATCCCCGAAATGACAGGCCGGACGCGGTGATCGGTATCGACGACTGCTTGAAACGCATCATGGACATTCCCGGTGCGCGCAGCGTGACGATGGTGGACAGCGCGAGCGGTCTGGCGATCGCCGCGGCGGGTCGGCACGACCACGTCGATCAACACGAAGACGCCGCTACCACCACCGATGTGGTCCGCACGGTGCTCGGCTGTCCGGCGCTGGCGACCGACCGCGAGGACGACCTCACCGAGATCATCGTGTGCGGCACCCGTGGCTATCACCTGTTGAATCTGGTGAACGGCGACTTCGACGGTCGCCTTTTCGTACACGTGCTATTCGACGAGGACACCGGAAATCTGGCCATCGCGAGATTTCGACTTCGAGCAATTCTCGGCGAATTGGTCGAGGACGCTCATGGTCGTTGACGTCGCGACCGAACTGCGGCGACTGGAAAAGCAGAAATGCACCGGAGTGCTGTGCGCGGGCGATGGCGCATTTCACCTCGCGGACGGCGCGATAACCGCCGCCGATTGCCTGCGCACCACCGATCTGGAACGGCTCGCGATCGCGGGCGGTGTGGCGACCGCGGCGGAATGGCAGCGGGCCGCGTCCGGCGATCCGCGCCGTGTGCCGGTCCTGCCGCGACTGGAAACCCTGGCATTGCTGTCGGTCTTCGACGCCGCCTACTTTCTGCTCGCCACGCCAGTTGTTCCAGAATTCCGGTCGGCGCCGCCGCATTGGTTGGCCCCGGTCTGCCAGATCCCGCCGCGGGTACTGCTGCACGAATGCGCCCGGCGGGGAGATCCGGAGGCCGAACCATGGCCAGCGGAACTGGTCGACCGTGCTCCCGTCGTGCCGGTGCGCCGCGTCCGGCGCAGACGCGTCACGCTCAGCGGCGGCCAGACCGAAATACTGGCCGCCGCCGACAGCAGGCGCAGCGTCACCGGCATCGCCCACGACCTGGGCCGCACCAGCTATGGCGCGCTGGTCGCGGTACGCGAGCTGACCGCCGCGGGGCTGATCGAGCCGCCCGATCTCGGCACCGAACCGCGGCAATTTCTCCCGCGCCGGGTGCGCCGGGCCCCGGTCGCGCACCCGCAGAGCTGGGAGCCGGTCGATCGCGATGTGCTCGTCCGCCTCCGCGCCGCGTTGGAGGAACTTGCGTGACCGCGCGGAAGAAACTGCTCGGCGAGTTGATGGGAAGGTTGACGAAGGTGGCGATGTCCGGACCCGAACCGAATGCGACGGTGCTGGCGGAACTGAAGGCGCTACGCGATCGTCTGCCTCATCTGACCGGCACCCTGGTCGCCTCCAGCGACGGACTGCTCGTCGCACACGATTTGCCATCAGATATCGAGCCGACCCGGATGGCCGCGCTGGCCTCGGCCCATCTGTCGCTGTCGTATCAGCTGGCCGCCACCGCGCACGGCGGCGGATTCCACGAGGTCGTGGTGCACGGCACCGGCGGGCACGCGGTGATCTACGCGGCGGGCTGGGCCTCGCTGATGGTGCTCACCGGACCCGAGGTGAATGTCGGCCGCCTGCACCTGGAATCGCGCCCGGTCGCCCGCAACATCGCCGATCACCTGACGGCCACCGACTCCGGAAAAGACCGGACCTGGAAAACCGATCGAAAGGAACCGATATGACGAATATGGATCTGGCGCTGAAGGACATGATGGGGATAGACGGCGCGATCGGCGCCGCCGTCGTCGACTACAGCAGCGGCATGGCCCTCGGCATGCTCGGCAGTTCCAAGGCGTTGGATCTGCAGGTCGCCGCGGCGGGCAATACCGAGGTGGTGCGCGCCAAACTACGGACCATCGAACAGCTCCAGATCAAAGAGGATATCGAGGATGTCCTCATCACGCTGACCGGCCAGTACCACATCATCCGCCCGATGACCGGCCGCAAGTCCAAGGGGCTGTTCCTCTATATCGCGCTGGACCGCGGCCGGGCGAACCTCGCGCTGGCCCGGCATCGCCTCAAGTCCATCGAAGAGGATCTCGAGGTGTGACCTTGCGGTGCAACACCTTCCGCAGCCGAGCGGTGTGGACATCGACCGCACCGCCCGGCGTCGAGGTGAATCGCGTTGCGGGCTAGAGCTTTGCGCCGTCACCGATCATCCCGGGATTGAAGGTGCAATCCAGGTTGCGGTCGGCATCGGGGTCGAGGGCACGCAGCGTGATCGATGCCGTGCGCTTGTCGACTTTGTCCGCACCACCATCGAACTTCAGGTATTGGCTGGAAACCGGGCCGCCCTGGGAATGCGCCATGATATCGACGCCGAGGAGTACCCGCATCTGAACGAGGCACATCTGCTGGCCGAGCGGCAGCAGCGGATCGATCAGGACGCATTCGAGGTCGGACTCGAATCGCTGCTGGATGGGCTCGAGGGGGCGCTACCGGTTGCTGCCACACACTCGGTAGCTCGATCCCGGTGCGCTGGTAGGCATCCCGAGCAGTCTGTCTATCGGGTCACAGGCGGCGCGGTTGTCGCGGCCGCACCAGCGCGACCGCCCGCGCATTTCGCCGACCGCGAAAACACCTATAAGAGAGCAGGTTTCATCGAATTCATTCGCCTCGATAGCGCTCGTATCACGGCCGTTTCACAAGTTGCGTGTGCACGGGGTCACGTTGCCCCGCGGACCGGGGAGTCCTAACGTAACTTCCTGTTAACAGACGATGTCGTCTGTACCAATTCCTATTATTCGTCCCAGGAGGACATGCCCCGCAGCGTCCGCTTCCGCGAAACCGGAAGTGGCACAGCAGGTGTGGTTAGAAATGGCACACACAACGCCTTGGCAAGAAAACAATGTTCAGCTCGGTCGCCCCGGGAACGATGACGATCTCATCGGCGAGGTGACCGCACAACGTTTCGATCTACGATCCGACTGGGGTTATCTGTGCGCCCCGGGTCTGGGTCTGGTCACCTTCCTATTGCTGTTCCAGCCCTGGATTTCAGCAACCGGGCCCAACGGCACCGTCACCTCCAACGCCTTCGGCCGGATCGACGGATTCACCACCGGCTCATTCCAATCCGTGGTGAACATCAGCAGCACCTGGGCCGTCCTCGCCACACTCGCTATAGCCGGTGCGGTCGTGGCGACCGTGATGTATTTCCGGCTCCGCAGTCGGCTGCTTTCCTATCTGGTGCTCGGCTGCAGCATTGCCGCCGCCCTTTTCGTACTCACCGCCTTGTCCTACCTCAACGGCAAAGCGCCGGAGTTGCGCGAAATCACCGAATCCGCAAATCAGAACGGACTTTTCAGCTGGCTCTTCGGTAATAATTCGGCGACCGACCTCGGGGGTGAGCACCGAATCGCCAGCGCCGGTCTCGATTTCGCCGCCACGCTCAGCGCCGTCACCGCATGCGGTGCCGCACTGGCGGCCGGTGCCATGAGCTTGCGCAAGCAAGGCTTCACAGTTCGGCTCATCTCGGCTCCCCAGCCGAATGGCGCTGCGACGGAACGCACGCCGGAGCAGTCCGCCCAGAAGGCATCGGACACCGACGTCTTCCTCTGGGAGCAGCTGGCATTCGACGATGACCTGACCGTTTACGACCCCCAGGTCCGCCGCCGGATGGTTCGCCGGACCAGGACAGCCGATCGCCGCCCGCCCGCGCGCGAAACGGCACTGTCCAGATAGCGCCGGCGACGTCAGCGGACAGGAGCGGGCCGGGCTGCCGATAGGCGCCCGGCCCGCTTGCATTGTGTTCGATCACCTCCGATGCGTGACCTGTCACGGGAACGGCGAGAAGAAGCCGATCGCCGCACCGATGGCTGCCCCGATCGCGCAGCCGACGATGGCGCCGACCAGGAAGAACCAGATACCGATCGCAACGCCGACCAAGCAACCGATGGTTGCGCCGACAGCGATCGAAATCGGTCCCCAGGCCTGCTGCACACCGGGCATGTTCTGGGAGTTGACGGCCTCAGTTGTCGGTCCACCGACCGGTGTGAGGGTCAATAGCGTGCTGGTGCTGTCCAGCGCCGGTGTCACCGCGAGGCTCTGTCCGGCTTCGGTACGCAGCGTCGTCGGGATACTGCCGACTACCGCACCATTGTCCGCAAGGACCGTGACGGCATCGGGTGTGACGACGAATCTGCCGGAGGCCAAGCTCACCAGAGCGCTCGTGTGATCGGCTGCGAGAGTCGTTGTGTAGGCGATCGGTCCATCCGCAGCGTTGAGGCTGACATCTGTCAGCATCCCCTCGCCGTGTGCGGTAGCAGTGGCTATGCCGGTCGCCGCGACGGCCATAAAGGCGGTCGCTATCAATTTCTTGACGAACATTGGAGTTCCAATCATTTCCGATTTCGATTGACGTTCCCCGACAAACGGCACCGGATAGCTATAATGATGCTCCGCTCTTTTGATTGAGTCGACAACTTCTTTACGGAATAAAAGTCGGTTTTAGCCCCCAGGGGATAGCGAATCGGATTCCGATCGAATAACACCGAGTGGTCGATTCGATTTCTCCGCCGAGCGCATCGGCGAACTACGCACAGCGCCACCGAGCGCGGAAAATCGATCGCCGATCGGGGCGAAATTCGGGTACCGCACTACTCGATACTTCGCGGCTCGACGGGCCCACACTCATTGCGTGTCCACCGGTAAGAACATCGTCATCTGTCTCGACGGAACAGGCAATCAGGTCCGCGCCACCGGCAGCACCAATGTGGTTCGCCTGTTCGAGATGCTGGACCTGAGCGATGCCACGAAACAGATCGCCTACTACGACCCGGGTGTCGGTACTTTCAGCGCTCAAGGCGCATGGTCGCCACCGGCCCGGTGGTTCTCGCGAGTGCTCGGCTCGGCGGTCGGCAGCGGGCTGCGTTCGAATCTCGCCGAGGCCTACTCCTATCTGATAGAGCACTGGCAGCCGGGCGATCGTGTGTTCATATTCGGATTCAGCCGCGGCGCGTATACCGCGCGAGCGCTGGCCGGATTACTGCACGAGCCCGGCCTCCTCCGTCCGGGCAGTGAGAATCTCGTCCAGTACGTCGTCAGCGCCTACACCCGCAAGACCACGAACTGGCCGGAACTGCGCCGATACGCGCGCACCTTCTGCTCGAAATCCGCGGACGGCGACTTCTCGATTCCCATCGAATTCCTCGGCGTATGGGACACGGTCAAGGCGGCCGGCCTGCTGCGCTGGGAGCTGAAATGGCCCTTCACCAGGCAGGTGCCCAATGTGGCGAAGGCACACCACGCCGTTTCGATCGATGAGAAGCGCCGTCCGTACGAGGAATATCTGGTCACTCCGAAGGGGAACCGGCCGGTGCTCACCGAGGCATGGTTCGCCGGTGTCCACTCCGATGTCGGCGGGACCTTCGAGGACGATCCGAAGCTGGCCGAAATCGCGCTCAAGTGGATCACCGACGGTGCGTTCGAGGCCGGATTGCTGCTGCGCGCCGGGGCGTACCTGGACACCTGCGCGATAAGCCCCGAGCATGCGAACGGCAGCGTGCACCGGATGGGCTGGATCTGGGCCCTACTCACCTACCGCCGACGGCAGGTTCCGGCGGGTGCTCGGGTGCACGCGAGCGTGCGGTCACGGTGCGAGAGCGACACAGCGTATGGAAAACGAATCCCCCGGGATGTCATGTGGGAAGACGAGCAATGGACGAAACTGCGAATTCAGTAGAGTACGGGAGCGGAATCTGTCCGCCGGCCCGGCGCAGGCTGCGTACCTTCGCATTCGACCCGATGTCGACGCGGCTGTCCGGCCAATTCCTCACACTGGATATCCCATTCGAACACATCCGGGGACCGGGCCCCGACGGCACACTCGTGCAGGTGGTCGACTTCGACGCCAGCCGCGATGCGTGGTATGACCCGGTCGACCTCGATGATCCATTTGTCTTGGCACAGGACGGAATTCGACCGACCGAAACCGATCCCCGTGCGCACCAACAGATCGTCTATGCGGTCGCGATGAGCGTCATCGAGCGATTCGAACGGTTCATGGGACGCCGATTCCGGTGGCACCGCGACCAGATCCTGCGTCTGGTCCCGCACGCCTTCGAAGGGCAGAACGCCTATTTCGATCCGCGGCGGCGCGCCTTGCTGTTCGGCTATTACCAAGCCGATGCCGAGAATCCGGGCGCCAATCTCCCCGGCCAGGTCATCTTCACCTGCCTGTCGAGCGACATCATCGCGCACGAGGTGACGCATGCGATCGTGCATCGAATCCGGCGGCTGTACAACGAATCCACCAACCGGGATGTCTTCGCCTGGCACGAGGCCGTCGCCGACTTGATCGCGCTGTTCCAGCATTTCTCCCACCGAGACGTGGTACTCGACGCGATCGCGACCACATCGGGAGAGCTCGAAAAGAGCGCGGGGCTGCTGGACCTGGCGCGGGAGTTCGGTGAGTCCACCGGACGCGGCGCGGCATTGCGTTCGGCGATAAGGGACCTCAGCCGCACACCCGAGCGATTTCGTGCGGCACAGGAGCCGCACGAACGCGGTGCATGTTTCGTGGCGGCGGTATTCGACGCGTACCGGGACTCCTACCAGAGCGCCATCGCGGATCTGCTGCGGATCGCCAGTGGCGGCACCGGAGTGCTGCCGCCCGGTCGCCTGCACCCGGATCTGGTATCTCGGATCGCCGACGAGGCGGTCAAGACCGCGGACCGGATGCTCGGGATGGTCGTGCGGAGTTTCGATTATCTCCCGGTACTGGACGTCACATTCGGCGATGTCGTCCGGGCGATCGTCACCGCGGATCGCGGCCTTTATCCGGAGGATCGGCAACACCTGCGCAGCACCCTCGTGGAGGCGCTGCGGCGGCGCGGCATCTGGCCGGTAAGCGTCACCTCGCTGACCGATGAAGCGCTGGTCTGGCAACGGCCGGACAATCCGATGAACCTCGGCGACGGCGAGCACCCGGTGGATTTGTCCAGGGTCATCCTGTCCGCTTCGAAGGATCTCGACCCGATCGGCATTCCCGGCGAATTGCGAACTCCCGCTGTGCTCGACGGCAACGGTGCCGCCGGCCGAGACAGTTCTTCGACCCGCCACTCCGTTTTCGAGCAGGTCGCCCAGGAGCTCATCGGATGGGCCGACGCGAACGCCGCCCGAATCGGACTGGATCCGAACTTCAAAATCAGCTGCGAGGGAATCCACGTCTCCTACCGCATGGCAGGCGATCGGTTACCGCGTCCCGAATTGGCCATCCAGCTGCTGCAGCGTCGCACGGATCTCGAGGATGCGGGCCAGGGGAAACAACAACCGGTGATCCGCGCCGGGACCGCGCTCGTCGTCAGCGCCGACGGGAGTGTGGACTATGTGATCGCCAAGCCGCTGCCGTTCAGCGACGAGTCGTCGGCGGCTGACGACACTGCCATCGCATTCCACCGGGCGGGCAAGCTGCGGCTGGCCGCGATGCGGGAATGGTTCGACCGACTGGAGGCCGACGACGCGCTGAGCGCATGGACTGCCGAGCACGCAATCCACCGCCTCGATTTCGCGGCAATCCACGCGCTGACGGATGAGTAGGTACGAAATGTCAACGCCGACAACAATTGCCGTCCGGATGTACAACGTCGGATTCGGCGACGCCTTCACCGTGACGGTGCGGCGCAAGAACGAAACCTGGCGCATGCTGGTCGACTGCGGCGTGCACAGCCAGGGCCGGGCACGCCCGATCCGCGACTCCGTGCAGGCCATCATCGCCGACCTCGCCGAGGCCGATCCGCACCACCGACCGCATCTGGATATCGTGGTCGCCACCCATCACCACGCCGATCACATCACCGGATTCGCCTGCCGGGAGTGGGAACAGGTGACCGTGGACGAGGTGTGGGTGCCATTCGTCGAGGACCCCGACGACGAAGACGCGCGACGGATCCGCAGCGGGCAGGTCGATGCCGCGAACGGTCTGCTCGCGCTGATCGAGCGGCGCGGCAACGGGCGTCGTATGTCGGCGAGCGCCGAACAGGCACAAGCATTCGCGGTGAACTCGCAGGGCAATGCCGCCGCGACCGATCGGCTCCTCGGCCGCAATTTCAGCGGATTCGCCGCGCCCCACCGGGTGCGGTACCTGCCGAGCAAGGACGAAACCGAGAATACGATCGCCGTTGAGCGCGTCGGGCTCGTCGCACATATCCTCGGACCGCCGCGCGATGCCCGATTCCTGAAGCGCATGGATCCGCCTGCGAAGCAATCGTGGCCCCTGGTGCGCGCGGGCGCGTCCGCGACGAGCGACGGCAGGCCGACGCCGCTGTTCAACCGGCGCTATATCGCGCGGAATACCCTGCCGGAGCGCCTGCTTCAGGCGAAGGCGGATCTGGACCTGGACGATCTCGTCGACGATGACGATCGACTGCTGCGCGCCGCCTCGATTCTCGAGAACGCGGTCAACAACACCAGTGTCTTCTTCGTGCTGGATATCGCCGGAACCCGATTGCTGTTCCCGGGGGACGCGCAGCAGGGTGCATGGGAGCACGTCCTGTCCGATCCGCGCAATGTCGATCTCGTGTCCCGCCTGGCCTTCTACAAGGTCGGACATCACGGTTCGCACAATGCCACGCCCCGGCGTTTCGTCGAACAAGATTGGCAGACCGAGGGTTACGCGATGATTCCGTTCGGACTGGTCAAGCGCTGGGCGAAGACCATTCCGAAGAAATCGCTGGTCGATTCGCTGGTGAGTCACGATCACACCGTCATCCGAGCCGACACGGCTCCCGATGCCGTCCCCGGCAAGATCGCCGTGAACGGTGACCTGTGGTCCGAGGTAACGCTCACCGCCTGATCCTCATGCCAACCGGCCAGAGCCGGACCGGCTACCTGTGACACCGATCGGCTCGCCGCCATCGCCGCCCGACCGGTTGTCGGTCGACCGCGCGGCACGACCACGGGCACCAGCGACAGCATCAATGCCCCTGTGGGAAGGAGAGGATGCGCGATGGAAAGCAACGCCGAGATCCCCGCCAGACCGGCCTGGATCCCCGCGGACCTGTACCCGTTCGCAGACCACTTCGATGAGATCGACGGTTCGCGGGTGCACTACGTGGACGAGGGCAGCGGACCGCCCCTGATCATGCTGCACGGCAATCCGACGTGGTCGTTCCTCTATCGGGACGTGATCATCGGCTTACGAGATCGGTTCCGCTGTATCGCCGTCGACTATCCCGGTTTCGGGCTCTCCCAGGCGGCTCCCGGATACGGATTCTCTCCAGCCGAGCACGCCCATGTGGTCGAGCAACTCCTCACGCGACTCGACCTGCGCGATGCGACACTGCTGGTGCAGGACTGGGGCGGCCCGATCGGATTTGCCGTTGCCACCCGACACCCCGACCGATTCGCCGCGTTCGTGATCGGAAACACTTGGGCTTGGCCCAAATCCGATCCGGGCACCCAGGCGTTCTCACGGTTCCTGGGCGGCCCGATCGGCGGCTGGCTGATCCTGCACCGCAACTTCTTCGTCGAGCGGATCATTCCCGCGGGTGTCCGGCGCAAGAAACTGTCACCGGCAGTGATGGATGCCTACCGTGGTCCGTTCCCGACGCCGGAATCACGTAAGCCGGTACACGTGTTCCCTCGCGAAATCCTCGGCAGCGCAACGTTCCTCGCCGAAGTCGAGCAGGGACTCGAGGCCGTGCGCGACCGCCCGGCATTGCTGGTGTGGGGCACGAAGGACGTCGCGTTCCGCGCACCCGAACGCCGCCGGTGGCAGCAGCTCTTCGCCGACCATCGAACCGTCCTGCTCGACGGCGCCGGTCACTACATCCAGGAAGACGCCGCCGATGAGATCGTCGCCGCGGTCATCGAATGGCACAAACGCTGAGGACGCCTGGACGTAGCCGCAGATTTGCGGGGACACACGGGATTTGACAGTTATCCCTGATCCGGCCGCGTCGGCCGCTTAAGCTGTCTGCGCCGCAACGTGCGACAAATGCTCGAGGTCGACAAACCAAGAGGTAGACGTCCAGGAGGTGCGGAATGCCGGAAGCCGGTCGTTGGCGTGGATCACGTCCGATATTGATTGCGAGCATATTGCCACTTGCGGTTGTCCTCGGCACCGGAGTAGCGAACGCATCCCCGGATGCCACCGCGCAGGCACCTGCCATCCCATCGTGGACCCGAATCCACACGGTGGACGCGCCGGACGCGCCGCCGGCCGTGGATCAGCAGCCGATCCAGGAGTTCTGCGAACGCGTCCCCGTAGATCCCGACCGGTGCACCGCCACCGCCGTCGACGCGGGCGTCGGCGCCGCAATCGGTGCGGGCATCGCCGCGGGCGTGTCCGCGCCCGTCGCGATAGCCGCCGCAATGGCCGGCGCGGCCGCCGGGTTCGTCGTCGGCATCCCGTTCATGCCGACCGGATTGGTTGTCGGCCCGCTCCTCGGCGCGGCCGTTGGTGTCGCCGTCGTAGCCGGACCTGCCGCCGTGCTCGGCGGGGCGCTCGGGGCGTCGCTCGGGGCGATAGTCGGCATCACCACGCCGGTCCCGCAAGACGGCCGGACCGATGGATCCGGCGCGCCCACCACCTCGCCGAGATAAGCACGGTCATCGATCCAGTCGTGTGTTGAGAATCCGGGCGATCTGGGCAATCGCGCCCGGTTCGGTCATCGCGAGATGGGTCGCATCGATGTCGAAAGTCGAAATCTGCCCGCGAACCACCTGCGCCCATCCCTGGTGACCCGCGGCATCGGATCGCCTTTCACGTGTCGCGGTGAAGTAGAGCATGTCGCTGTCCAAGACCGCGGGCCGCCAGTCGCCGGCCGCCCGGACCGCCAGGTTGTAGGCGTCGGTCAGCCGCTCGATCCTTGCGGCGTCGATGCCGAGGCTGCCGCCCAGATGCTGTTCGATCAGGTCGGCGGCCTCCTCGGCGGTCGCATCGGCGCGCACGAAATCGACGCCCATGACCGGGCCGAGATTGCTGATCAGTTCTCCGGCCGTGACGGTGGCGATCGTCGACTCGTCGACACCGCCCACCTCGGCGTCCAACAGTGCCAGTAACGCAACCTGTTCACCGGCGGCGCGCATCTCGACGGCAATCGCGTGGGCGATCGCACCACCCAGCGACCAGCCGAGGAGGTGATAGGGGCCGTGTGGCTGAACCGCGCGAATCTCGCCGAAGTAGCGTTCGGCCATTTCCTCGATCGACGTCGGACCGGGCACCTCGCCGCCGATCTGTGGCGCCTGAATGCCGTAGATCGGCCGACCGTCGGACAGGTACCGGTCGAGTGTGCGGTAACACCACGACAGGCCCACTGCCGGGTGGATACAGAACAGTGGTGGTCGCGCACCGCCGGTCCGGATCGGCAGCAGCACGTCGAAGCCGACGCTCCGATCGACCGTGGGCCCGGAGCGCATACCTGATTCGATCCGCTTCGCCAGGTCGGCCGGGCAGGGATCCGACAGCATCCAGCTGATCGGAACCTCGTAGTCGAGTTCCTTGCGCAGCTCGCTCACCACTTGCACCGACTTCAGCGAGTTACCGCCCAATGCGTAGAAGTCGTCGTCGGCGCCCACCCGGTCCATGCCGAGTACCGCTGCGAAGGCCCGGGCAACCTCCGCTTCCAGCCACGACGAGGGCTCCCTGAACTCCCCCACCGCGAGCACCGGCTCCGGTAGCCGCGCGCGGTCCAGCTTGCCCGACGCGGTGAGAGGCACCGTGTCGAGCACCATCACCGTGGTGGGCACCATGTAGTCGGGCAGTTCGGCTGCCGCGTGCGCCATGACGGCCGCGGTATCGACCGTGGCGCCGGCGGCGGGCACCAGGTAGCCGACGAGGTGGTCCACCGCACCGGTGGAGTTCACCACAGCGATCGCCCGGGCGACGCTCGGATGCTCGGCGAGTACTGCCTCGATTTCACCGAGTTCGATGCGCAGGCCGCGCAGCTTCACCTGGAAATCGGTGCGGCCCAGGTATTCCAATTCGCCGTTGTGGCGCCAGCGCACCAAATCGCCGGTGCGATACAGGCGCCGGCCGTCACCGTACGGGTCCGGAACGAACCGTTCCGCGGTGAGGCCCGGACGTGACCGATAGCCGCGCGCGAGCTGGTCGCCCGCCAAGTACAGCTCCCCGGCGACACCCGGCGGTACCGGATGTAACCGGTTGTCGAGTACATATGCCCGCGCATTCCACACCGGTGTGCCCATCGGCATGCTCCCGCGGTCGGCTTCGGTCACCTTGTGCGCGGTCGCACACACGGTGAACTCGGTCGGCCCGTACAGATTGTGCAACTCGATTCCGGGCACTGCGCGCCGCACCGCGGCCGCCACCTCGGGGCCGAATGCCTCACCGCCCACCAGGAACGTCCGCACCGACGCCAGCGACTCCGCGGACACCGCGTCCGCGAATACCGCCAGCATCGACGGCACGAACGCGGCGATCGTAACCCGCTCGGTGGCAATGGTTTCGGCGAGGTAGGCCGGGTCGGCATGCCCGTCGGCGCGCGCGATCACCATCCGCGCCCCCATCGCCAGTGTCGCGAACAGCTCCCACACCGACATGTCGAACGTGGCCGGAGACTTCTGCAGCACCACGTCATTCGGCGTCAGTTCGTAGATCTCGTTGACCCACCGCAGCTGGTTCACCACCGAACCGTGCAATATCGCAACACCTTTCGGTCGCCCGGTCGATCCCGAAGTGAAGAGCACGTACGCGATGTTGTGCGGTCGCAGCGGTGCGAGCCGATCGGCGTCGGTGACCGGCGCGTCATCGAATCCGGACAGCTCCAGCCCATCGAGGGACGACAGCTCCAGCACCGGCTCGGCGATCGACAGCATGTACTCGATGCGGTCGCCCGGTTGGTCCGGATCGATCGGCAGGTACCCACCGCCCGCGGCGTGCACCGCGTACATGGCGGTGACCTGGTCCAGTGAACGCCGCATCCGCAGCGCCACCAACGACTCCGGACCCACGCCACGCGAGATCAACCACCGCGCCAATCGGTATACGCCAGACGCGAATTCCGCATAGGTAAGCGACTGTTCGCCGAATGTCACCGCGGGCCGGTCCGCATGCGCCTGCGCGGAGTCGGTGAAGAGCGAGGCGAGCGTCTCGCCGGGAGGAAATCTACGATCGGTCGAATTCCACTGCGTCAGAACGGCTTCCCGCTCATCGGCGGCGAGCAGATCCACCTCGTGCACCGGCTGTGCCGCATCGGTGACCAGTGCGCCGAGTAGCCGCAGCAGGCGATCGACGATCGTGGTCACCGTCGTCGCGTCGAACAGGTCGCTCGCGTAGGTCACCGCGCCGCGGATGCCGGCCGGGGCACCGGTGGCATCGTAGGAATCCGACACCGAGATCTGCAGATCGAACAGTGCGGTGTCGGTGTCGGCCGTGATGGCCGACACCGAGAGGCCCGGCAGTTCGAACTCGGCCCCGCCGACATTCTGGAATCCCAGCATCACCTGGAACAGTGGATGGTGGGCGTGCGAGCGCACCGGATTCAGTTCCTGCACCAGCCGCTCGAACGGCACATCGGCGTGCCCGAACGCGGCCAGATCGGTCGCGCGCACCTGCTCGAGCAGCTCGGTGAACGTCATCCCCGGGGTCAGCCGGGTCCGCAGCACCAGGGTGTTGACGAACATCCCGACCAGATCGTCGAGTTCGGGCTCGCCGCGTCCGGCATAGGGACTGCCGATCGCTATATCGTCCGTACCGGCCAGCCGGGCCAGCGTGGCCGCCAGCGCGGCGTGGAAGACCATGAACAGGGTCGTGTTGTGTGCTCGCGCGATCTGCTGCAATCCCGCGTGCAGATCGGCACCGACGGTCAACGGCACGCTCGCGCCCGCGTAGGTCTGCACGGGCGGACGCGGTCGGTCGGTCGGCAGCTCCAGCAAAACCGGGAGCTCCGCCAATTCGAGTGTCCAGTAGTCGATCTGGGCACGTAGCAGCGATTCCGAATCGTCTTCGGCCCCCAACACCGTCCGCTGCCAGATCGCGTAGTCGGCGTACTGTACCGGCAGCGGCGGCCGGTTCGGTGTCTCCCCGAGCAGGTGTGCCGCGTACCCGGTCATCATGTCCCGTGCCATCGGGCCCAGCGACGACCCGTCGCAGGAAATGTGGTGCACCACCACGGCCAGGACCCACTCGTTCGGCCCGAGCTCGAACAACCGCACCCGCACCGGCGCCTCGACCGTCACATCGAACACCCTCGACAGGAACGCCGACAGCGCCTCGGCCAGTTCCGGTTCCGCGATCGAGGTCACCGCGATCGGCGCGATTGCCTCGGCGGTGGGAAGGACGACCTGCGACGGCTCGCCCTCGGCATACGGATACACGGTCCGCAGTACCTCGTGCCGGTTCAGCACATCCTCGACAGCCGCGCGCAGCGCGTCGAGATCCAGCTTTCCGGACAGCCGAAGCACGATCGGAATGCTGTATGCGGCCGAGTCGGGCTCCAGCCGGTTCAGGAACCACATCCGCTGCTGTGCGTACGACAGCGGAATTCGCCGCGGCCGTGGCTGGACCGTCAACGCCACCCGGCCGGTGTCGGCCCGCGATTCGGCGCGCGCGGCCAACCGCGCGACCGTCGATGCCTCGAAAATCATCGATACCGGGATGGTCGCGTCGAGTGCGGCGCCGACCCGCGCGGCCAGGCGGGTGGCCACCAGACTGTTGCCGCCCAGTTCGAAAAAGTCGTCGTCGACGCCTAGCGGACCGTCGATGCCCAGGACTTCGGCGAATACGCCTGCCACTATTTCCGCCACCGGTGACTCCGGGGCCCGGAATTGCTTGGCTTGGACGACGGGTGCGGGCAGGGCCGCGCGGTCGAGCTTGCCATTCGGCGACAGGGGGATCGCGTCGATGATCATCACCGCAGCGGGCACCAGATATGACGGCAACACTTCGGCCAACGCCGCCCGCAACTGGTCGCCCGAGAGGCTCGCCCCGTTTTCGGGTACCGCATAGGACACCAACTGTGCCGGGCCGGTGCCGGCACGCCACGGCACCGTGACCGCGTAGGCCACCTCCGCCCGCGCGCTCAGTGCCGCGTCGATCTCGCCGAGCTCGACCCGATAACCACGGATTTTCACCTGGGAATCGTTGCGTCCCAGGAACTCCAGGGCACCGTCGGTATTCCAGCGCACCACATCACCCGTGCGGTACATGCGACGTCCCGGTTCCCCGAACGGATGCGCCACGAACCGCGCCGCATTCGTCGCCGCCCTGTTCAGGTACCCGCGCGCCAGCGCCTGGCCCGCCAGATATAGCTCTCCGGCCACCCCCACCGGCACCGGCTGCAACCGGGCGTCCAGGACCAGCGCCTGTATTCCCGGCAGCGGGGCACCGATCGTCGGCCGGCCATCCGGTCGCAGTGCCCTCGTCGCCGTGGCGACGATCGTGGCCTCGGTCGGCCCGTACAGCACCTGGAATTTCCGGGCGCCTGCGAGGTCGGTGCCCGCCCATCGGCTCACCAGATCCGCCGGGACCTCCTCACCACCGGACATCACCAGCCGCAAGTCGTTCAGCCCGGCCGGATCCACCGACGCGAGCGCGGCCGGGGTCAGGAAGGCGTGGGTGATCCGCTGCACGCGCAGGAACTCGGCCAGTTCACCGCCGCCGTAGATCCCCGTCGGCGCGACGACCAGTGCACCGGCCCGGCTCACCGCGATCAGGTTCTCCATCAGTGCGGCGTCGAACGACGGCGACGCGAAATGCAACACCCTGGACGTGTGCCGAAGCTCGGGGTCGGCGCGCCAGCTCGAGATGAAATCGGCAATGCCCGAATGGGTGACGGCGACGCCCTTCGGCACCCCGGTGGATCCGGAGGTGAAGACCACGTAGGCGACATCCGAAGCGCGCAGCGGCCGCGTCCGCTCGTCATCGCCGATCGGGCCGCTGCCCGCCGCGTCGATGTGCGCGGCAACGGCCGGGTCGTCGAGCACGATCCAGCGCACGGCGTCGGACACCTGGGCGCGCGCCGACGACACCGTAACTCCCAGCGTCGCACCAGAATCCGAGACCATCTGCGCGATCCGGCTCGCGGGATAGCCAGGGTCCACCGGTACGTACGCCGCGCCCGTCTTGACCACCGCCCACCACGCGACGACGGACTCCATCGACCGCGCTGCCGCGACCAGCACCGAACTCTCCGGTCCGGCGCCACGACGGATCAGCACCCTCGCCAGCCGACTGGACCGCTCGTCCAGCTGCGCATACGACAACGTGGCCGCCCCCGCGGCAACGGCGCAGCCGTCGCCGTTGTCCCGGACGGCCGAGGCGAACACCTCCGGCAGCAATCCGGACGGCTGCAGCGCCACGGTGTGTGCCCCCACCCGCGACGTGAGCGCCGAGCGCTCGTCGGCTTCCAGCCAGTCGATATCGCCGATCACTACATCCGGATCGTCGGCGACGGCTTCCAGCACCCGCACCAGCCGTCGGACGATCGCCGCCGCGGTCGCCTCGTCGAACAGATCCCGCGCATAGGTCATCATTCCCGAGATGCCTTGTGCCACACCTGCATTTCCGGACGAATCAGAAAGCATCAGTTGTAGGTCGAACTGAGTCGCCCCGGTATCCACATCCGCAAGGGCCACCCGGACACCGGGCAGCGCCACATCGACCGTCGACACGTTCTGGAAGGCCAGGGCCACCTGGAACAACGGATGCCGCGCCGCCGACCGCTGCGGGCTCAACTCCTCCACGACCCGCTCGAACGGCACGTCCGCGTGCTCGAACGCAAGCAGGTCCGTCTCGCGAGTGCGCATCAGCAACTCGGTGAACGGCTCGCCGGTATCCACCCGGGTCCGCAATGCGAGGGTGTTCACGAACATCCCCACCAGATCGTCCAGGCCGGGCTCGCCGCGCCCCGCGACCGGGGTGCCGATCACTACATCATCGCTGCCACCGAGCCGCCCCAATACCGTTGCCAGCGCCGAATGCATCACCATGAACAGCGACGACCCGCGCGACCGCGCCAGCGCGAGCAGCCGCTCGTGCAGCCGCGCATCGATCCGCACCGGTACCCGGCCACCCGACAGCGAGGCGACGGCCGGGCGTGGTCGGTCCGCCGGTAGTTCCAGCCGGTCCGGTGCGCCCGCGAGCGTCGAGCGCCAGAACTCCAGCTGCGTGGACATCAACGAGGCCGGATCGTCCGGGGCACCGAGCATCTGCCGTTGCCACGACGCGAAATCCGCGTACTGTACCGCGAGCGGCTCCCATTCCGGCGCGTGCCCGGCCAGTCGCGCGGCATACGCCGCCATCACGTCACGGGCCAACGGTCCCATCGATTGACCATCGCCTGCAATGTGATGGACCACCAGCACCAGCAAGAATTCTCCTGTGTCACTCTCGATCTCGAACAATCCCACGCGCATCGGCACCCGGGCGGTCACATCGAATCCGCGCCGCACGAACTCGCCCACCACATCCGGGACCGAATCCGCAGGCACGCACACCGGCTGCACCGGCAGCGCGAACTCGTCGAGAACGATCTGGCGCGGCTCACCGGAGACTTCCGGATATATGGTCCGCAGTACCTCGTGACGTGCCATCACATCCGCGAGCGCGGCCGCCAGCGCCGCGGTGTCCAACTGACCCGACAGCCGCAGCATCACCGGAATGTTGTACGCCGCCGAGTCCGGGTCGAACCGGTTCAGGAACCACATCCGCTGCTGCGCCAGCGACAGCGGCACCGGGCCGTGGTGCACACCGGGCAGCAGGGGCAACCGGCCCTTACCACTGAGTGTCCCTGCAAGCGCGGCCAATTCGGCGACGGTCGGCGCCTCGAACACCGACCGCACCGGCACGCGCACGTCCATGGCCGCACCTATGCGCGCCACCACCAGCGAGGCGCTCAGCGAATCTCCGCCCAGCGCGAAGAAGTCGTCGTCGACTCCCACCCGGTTCACATCGAGTACCTGCTCGAATGTCCGCGCGACCAACTCTTCGAACCCCGGCGATGGGGCCCGGAATTCGCGCACGACGGCAACCGGTTCGGGCAACCGCTCGCGATCCAGCTTTCCGTTCGCGGTCAGCGGCACCTCGTCCAGCACCACCACCGCGGACGGCACCATGTACCGGGGCAACGCCTCGGCCAGCGCGGCACGTAACTGCGCGCCCGATACCTGCGCCCCGGTCGCGGGCGCGACATAGGACACCAGCAGCACCGGTCGCCCCTCATCGCTGCGCGGCACGGTGACGGCGTATGCCACATCCGCCCGCGCACCCAGCACCGCGTCGATCTCGCCCAGCTCGATCCTGGTGCCGCGCACCTTCACCTGAAAATCGTTGCGCCCCAAGAACTCCAGCTCACCGTCGGCGGTGCGGCGCACCATGTCACCGGTCGCGTACATGCGCTGACCCGGCTCCCCGAACGGGCATGCGACGAACCGCGCCGCGGTCAGCCCCATCCTGGCGACGTACCCATCGGCCAGGCCGGCGCCGAACAGGTACAGCTCGCCCGCGACGCCGACCGGCACGGGCCGCAACCAGGTATCCAGGACCGCGGCCGCGACCGGGCCGACCGGCTTGCCGATCGTGACCGCGGTACCCGGTGCCAGGGCGTTGCCGGAGGTAGCCCAGATAGTGCATTCCGTCGGCCCGTAGACATTGAGCATGGCGCGCTGCGGCGCCCACCGATCGACGAGTTCCGGCCCGACCGGCTCACCGGCCGCCGCCAGCACGCGCAATCCGTCGAGACCATCGCTCGGTACTGTCGCCAGCGCCGACGGGGTCACTATGGCATGCGAAATACCCTCTCGCCGAATAAGATTCGCCAGCTCGGGGCCGGCGTAGACATCGGCGGGCGAGATGACGAGCCGCCCGCCCGAGCCGTGCGCCATCAACAGCTCGAAGATCGAAGCGTCGAAGCTGGGCGAGGCGACCTGCAGTACCACCGACGTCGGGTCGACGTCGAGTATCCGCCGCTGCGCCGCGACGATATCGACCAAGCCACGATGGCTGACAAGAACGCCCTTGGGCGTTCCGGTCGACCCGGAGGTGTAGCTCACATACGCGGTCTGATCCCGCCGAATCGGCCCTGCGCGTTCGGCATCGCTGATCGGCGCGTCAGGGACCGAGTCCAGGGCGCGCAGCGTCTGCTCCGCGTCGAGGATCAGCCAGTCGATACCCTCGGGAAGGTGCTCCCTGGTTGACGTATCGGTCAGTCCGAGAACAGTTTTCGAGTCCGACAGCAGATATTCGATGCGCTCCGCCGGCAGGATCGGATCGATCGGCAGCAAGGCGGCGCCGGTCTTGGCCACGGCCCACACGGCGACCGTCGCCGCAAGGGATCGCGGCAGCACGGAGGCGACGATCTGTCCTCGCCGGGCGCCGTGGCGCAGCAGGATCCGAGCCAGACGCGTGGATCGCTCGTCGAGCTGCCGGTAGGTCATGGCGGCCGTGCCGTACCGCACGGCGATCGCGTCGAGTTCGGCGGCAGCCGAAGCTGCGAGCATGCGGTCCAACGTGTCCGGAATCGCTTCGTTGGCAACCGAAACCGGCCAGAGGGGCCCCGGTTCCTCGTCCAGCGGCAGCTCGCCCAGCGGCACGTCCGCGTTCGCGGCGATCCGGCACAGCAGCTCGACGAAGCGGTCGAGAATGCGGCGCGCCGCGGCGGTGTCGAATGCGCGTTCGTGGAATCGGAGGATGATCCGCAGCCCCTGCGCCTCGCCGTCCGCGGACTGCTTCGGTTCCACGATCAGACTCAGCGGGTACGGCGCCGCGTCCACACCGCTGAGTTCGTCCACCCGCAGACCCGCCGAATCGACGAGTTCCTGCAGCGCCGTCCGGTCGACGGGGAACGACTGGAAGGTTATGGCGGTGTCGAAGAGTTCGGGCAGGCCGACGCTGCGGTGTATCTCGGGTAGGCCGATATGGTGATGCTCCAGCATGCGCGCGTGCCGCGCCTGAATGCCGGTCAGTAACTCGCGCACCGTCATCGTAGGTTCGAGCGGGACTCGCACCGGAACCGTAGTCAGGAACATACCGAGCGTCTGATCGACCAGCGGCAACTCCGGAGGCCGGCCCGACACCGCGGCGCCGAAGATCACATCGCTCTCACCGGTCGATACGCGCAGATTCAGCGCCCAGGCCGCGGCCACCGCCGAATTGACGGTGACGGCCGTCTCCGCAGCCGCTCGACGGAGTTCGGCGAAACGATCCCCCGTGAGTTCGGCCGCGACCTCCGCGGCGGATACAGCGCCCGCCGTGGCTTCGCGGGACACCCGAGTGGGGGCTTCGACATCCGAAAAGGCCTGCGCCCATGCCGCTTTGGATGCCGCGCTGTCCTGGCGACCCAGCCAGGACAGATAATCGCGGTAGGAGGGAGCGGGACCGGCGGAGTCGATATGCGCGGGAGATCCGTAGTAGTCGAGCAGTTCTCGCATCAGCAACGGCATCGACCAGCCGTCCAGGATCACATGGTGATTCGTGACAAGCAGCCGGAAGGACCCGGCATCGAGACGGATCAGCGTCAGGCGCAGGAGCGGAGGAGCCGACAGGTCGAATCCGGCCGCCGCGTCCGCTGCCGCAATGGATTGCGGGTCGGCGGGCGACTCCGCATCGCCACTACCAGCGAGATCGATCTCCCGGAACGGGATTTCGGCATGGTCCAGCACGATCTGGCACGGCCCTGCCGCCGTCTCCACAAAGGCGGCCCGCAGGATATCGTGCCGGTCGACCACGGCCTGGGCGGCGCGGCGCAGCCGCTCACCGTCGACCTCGCCGGACAATCCGATCATCGTCTGGACGGTGTAGTTGTCCCCGGCATCCGGATCGAACGTCGCGTCGAAGTGCATCCCGGACTGCATTGGCGACAACGGCCACACGTCGGACAGCCCCCGGTACTGCCGTTCCAGCCGATCGATGTCCTGTTCTGTCAGCACGACGAGCGGATGATCGGGGGTTCGATCCGCCGTCGGGAGTCGAGCGGGTTCCTCGATGGTCACCGCAGCCGCGTCGCCGTCCGCCATTGCGGCGAGGGCGGCAACTGTCTTGCCTTCGAATACATCTCGCGGCGTGAGCGTGAGCCCGGCGGATCGCGCCAGCGCCACCAGCCGCATCGAGACGATGCTGTCCCCGCCGAGCGCGAAGAAGTTACTGTCGGCGGACACCGTGTCGAGATGGAGCACATCGGCGAACAGTTGCGCCACGACCTGCTCCGTATACGTCGACGGCGGCCTGCCTGCGGCGGCGTCGGATTCGAAGGCGCGCTGCCGCAACGCTTTCCGATCGATCTTTCCCGTAGGCGTGCACGGCATCTCCGCGAGCTGCACGATCGCCGCGGGATTCAGATAACGGGGTAGTCGGCCCGCGAGATCGTCGCCGAGTGCCGCCACATCGACGGCAGTGCCCGGCGCGGCGACGACATAGGACACCAGAACCGGTTCGCCGGCAGGCCCTTGCACCGCGACGGTGGCGACGCTCGCCACGTCCGGGTGGCGGGCCAAGTGGGCATCGATTTCCCCCGGCTCGATCCGCAGGCCGTGAATCTTGATCTGTTGATCGCCGCGGCCCAGGTATTCCAATGCCAACCCCGTGCGTCCGCGCACCCAGCGCACGGAATCACCGGTGCGATAGATCCGCTCGCCGCGGGGGGATCGCGGATCCGCAACAAAGCGCGACGCGGTCACGCCCGGTCGATCGACGTACCCGCGGGCCAGTCCGGGCCCACCGATATAAAGTTCGCCCGCGACACCGACCGGCACCGGCCGCAGCCACGTGTCGAGAACCATCGCGGACGCGCCTCGGATCGGGCCACCGATCGTCACCGGCTCGCCGGGTGCGAGGGCATCCGACCCCGTCGCCCAGATCGTGCACTCGGTCGGTCCGTAATGATTCATCAGCCGTCGCCCCCGGCCCCACCGTTGCACGGTGTCCGGCCCGGTCGCTTCGCCGACGACCGCGAGCGACGTCAACGACGGCGTCCGGGACGGATCCATGGTGTTCAGCACGGACGGGGTGATGATCGCGTGCGAAACCTGCTGCGACCGAAGCAATTCCTCAAGATCGGTCCCCGCGTACACCTCCGGTGGCGCCACCACCAGACACGCGCCGCTACTGTGCGCCAACAGCAGCTCCGACAGGCAAGCGTCGAATCCCGGCGACGCGACCTGCAACACCACCGAATCCGGACCCACACCGAACGCGTCGACCTGCGCCGCGACCAGGTCGGCAAGACCTCGATGGCTGAGGTGGACCGCCTTCGGTTTGCCGGTCGATCCGGACGTGTAGATCACGTATGCCGCATTGTCGGCCGACAGCTTCTCGGCCCCGGCCGGACGAGGTACACCGGCATGAGCGTCCGAAGCCGAAGCGTCCAGCAGCAACCAGTCGACAGTATCCGGAAGCCGCGGTGCCACAGCGCTGGTAGTCACGCCCAGCGTGATCCGCGAGTCGGACAGCAGCTCCCCGATCCGCGCGGCGGGATTGCTGGGATCCAAAGGCAGAAAGGCGGCACCTGTTTTCGCTACCGCCCAGATCGCGATGACCAGTTCGGCCGAACGGGGAACGGCCAATGCGACGATCGACTCGGCGCGCACACCATGGCCGGCCAGCAGGCGAGCGAACCCGTCGGCGCGACGGTCCAGCTCACGGTAGGTCCACGTGGTGTCACCGCACCGGATAGCCACGGCATCCGGATACCTGCGCGCGGTCCCCGACAGGATGTCGCGCAGCACGAGCTGCGCGGCCGGCTCCGTGCTGACGGCCGAAAGCAGTTCCGCGCGTTCGGAATCCCAGCAGCAGGAGATCGCGGCGACCTTCCGGGCGGGATCGCGGACGATCTGCACGAGCAGCAACTCGAATCGTTCGAGCAGCGTGCGGGCCTCGTCGGAATCGAATCGGGCGGTGGCGAATTTCAGCGTCACCGTGTAGGTCTCGTCGGCGTCCGGTCGTCCGTCGCGACTCGACCGCGGCGGGGTCACTTGCAAACTCAGCGGATACGGCGTGGCATCGTGTGCGTCGATCTCGACGAGCCGCAGTCCGGCGTCGGATAGATTGCGCGCCAACAGTTCCCGGTCGAGCGGATAAGACTCGAGCACCGTCGCGGTGTCGAACATATCGGTGATGCCGGTGGCCCGTTGCAGCTCCGCCAAACCGATGTGCTGGTGATCCAGCATTGCGGCCTGCTCGGATTGCACGCGGACGAGCAGGTCGCCAACGGTTTCGTCGGGCTCGAGCCGGACTCGGACGGGCAGCGTGTTGACGAGGAGCCCGACCATGCGCTCGATATCCGGAATCTGCGGCGGGCGGTGCGAGAGCGTATTGCCGAACACCACGTCCGACCGTCCGGTCAGGACGGCCACCAGCAATGCCCACGCCACCTGCAGGGCCGTGTTGGCGGTGATGCCGTGTGAGCGGCCCAGATCGAGAATCGCAGCGCTGGTCGCGGCGTCCAGGTTCAAGCCGACTTCCCCGGCCTGCGCGGTGACGGTCCGATCCGGTCCGCTGGTGACCCGCGTCGGACTGTCGATTCCCGCGAGCATCTCGCGCCACGCGGCGTTTGCGGCGTCGCGATCCTGAGCCTGTAGCCACTGCAGATACTCCCGGTACGAACGAGCAGGCGCGAGCTCGGCGGTATCGCAATCGGATGTGTACAGCGCGAGCAATTCGTGGATCAGCAGGGGCATCGACCAGCCGTCCAGCACGAGGTGGTGGTTGGTCACCAGCAGTTGGAACATGTCGACGCCGGTGCGCACGAGGTGGAAACGCACCAGCGGCGGTCGCGCCGGGTCGAACGGAGCCGCAGCCGCCGTCGCGAGTAGACGAAGTGCTGCCGCCTGCTGGTCGACATCGGTGATACTCGACTCGTCCCAGTCGACCTCGGTGTCGCGCAATACGATCTGACGTGGCCCATCGGCACTCTCGACGAACGCGGTCCGCAAGCTGTCGTGCCGGTCGATGAGCGCCTGCGCGGACCGCCGCATCCGCTCCCCGTCCACCTGCCCGGCGAACGTCAGCGCCGCCTGCACGATGTAGCCGTCGTCGCCGTCCCGGTCGTAGACCGTGTGGAACAGCAGCCCGGACTGCAGGGCGGTGAGTGGCCACACATCGCTCATCGACGGGTATTCCCGCAACCAGTGGTCGATATCGTCCTGCGATACCGCGGTGAGCGGGAAGTCGGATGGAGTGAAGCCGGGTGTGGTGTCGGATCGGACATGTTCGGCCAGCGCCCCCAGGGCTCGCGCCCACAGCCCGGCGAGTTCGTCGACCTCGTCGCCACTCAATACTCGTGAGGCGAACTCCCAGGTCGCGACGATTTCGAGCCCGTCGCGACCTTGCTCGGCGATCGCATTGATATCGAGCACGGCGGACAGCGCCATATCCGGATCGCTGGTCGCGGTCAGTGCGGTGAATTCGGTGGTGGGTGCCCAGGGCCCCGAGCGTTCACCGGCGCCCACCCGCCCGAGGTAGTTGAAACTGATCTGCGGTTCGGGCAGGTCTGCGAGCTCGGCGCTGCCCCGGGAATCGAGATGGCGCAGCATCTGATACCCGATGCCGTTGCCGGGCACCGCGCGCAGTTGTTCCTTCACCAGCTTTATCGCAAGTCCCGCACTCTTGCCGCCGGTCAGCGCATCATCGAGGTCGATATTCCCGCATTCGATCCGGACCGGACAGCGGGTGGTGAACCAACCCACGGTGGCGCTGAGATCGGCGCCGGGTACGGCCCGCTCCTCACGGCCGTGTCCCTCCAGCGAGATCAATTCTCCGTCGGCCGCCGCCGTACCGCGCCTGCGCCGCCACTCACCGAGTGCCAGAACCAGGGCCGCCAGCAGCGGATCGTTGGCACTGCAGTGGAAACGGTCCGGAATGGTGGTGAGAACCGCCTCGGCAACGGCTGCCGGGATGCGCTGACGTACCCGCCCCGCGGTGGCCCCGACATCACGATCCGGGATCAGACGGCGCGATCCGAGTAGCTGGTCGCCGCGCTCGAGTACGTCTTTCCACAGGTCGAGTTCCGTCGAGCGCCTGCCCGGCGTCTGCTCGACCAAGCCGTGCACCCATCGCCGGAAAGAGGTGGTGACCGCGCCGAAATGCGGTTCACCGCCGCCGGAAACCTGCGACCAGGCCTGCGCGAGGTCGGCGAGGATGATGCGCCACGACACCGCGTCGACGGCGAGATGGTGGATCACCAGCCACATCAGGTCGGGTCCCGAGCCTTTGCGATCCTGAATCCAGACGGCCTGAACGAGCACACCGTTGCCCGGGTCCAGGCGATCCGCGGCTTTGTGCAGGTGCCGGTCGACTTCGGCGGCCACACGTCGGTCGAGCCGAACATCGACGAGCGCGGCGTCCGGGTCGACCGCTTCCCGATCGAGTACCTCTACGTACCGATCAACCGAATCGCCTCCGCGCAGTACCGCGCGCAGCATGTCGTGGCGGTCCAGCAGGGATCCCAATGCGCGCACGAGACCCGCTCGATCGACCCCCTCGGGCAGCTGCACGAGCGCGGCCTGCGCGAATCGGTCGTAATGACCCCGATCGAGCATTGCGTGCATGATCGGCGACAACGGCATCGGTCCGACGCCGTCACCGGGCAACTCGGCCAGCTCGGGGATATCGCCGGCTTCGGTCGCCGTGGCCGCCAGGCCCGCGACGGTCTTGTGCACGAACACATCCTGTGTGGAGAAACTCAGTCCCTCGGCCTTGGCCCGCGCCACCAGCCGGATCGACAGAATGCTGTCGCCGCCGAGGGCGAAGAAGCTGTCGTCCGCCCCGACCCGAGGCACGCCGAGCACCTCGGCGAACAGCCTTGCGATCGTGTTCTCCCGGCCGGTTGCCGGCGCCCGGCCAACCGGCGCGGTCCCGAATTCGGGCTTCGGCAGAGCGCGGCGATCGACCTTGCCGAAGGCGTTCACCGGGAGGCTGTCCAACGCGAGGATCACCGCCGGGACCAGATGCGGCGGCAGTGAAGCGCGGGCGAAGCGCTGGAGTTCGGGCGGATCGATCCGACGGCCGCTGACGGGGACGACATAGGATGCCAGCACGGTCGTACCGGCATTGTTCTGCACCGGCACCGTGACGCACAGATCCACGTCCTCGTGGGTGGCGAGCGCGGCATCGATTTCACCCGGCTCGATCCGGTATCCGCGGATCTTGACCTGGAAGTCGCTGCGCCCCAGCATTTCCAGCGTCATTTCGCCGTCTTCGCCGGTCCAGCGAGCGATGTCGCCGGTGCGGTACATCCGCTCGCCGACGTCGCCGTACGGATCGGCGACGAACCGGGCGGCGGTTTCGCCGGACAGATGGCGGTATCCACGGGCCAATCCCGGCCCGGCGAGATACAACTCGCCCGCGCTGCCCTTGGGCACCGGTTGCAGCGTTCGGTCCAGCACCATCGCCGAGAAGCCACGGATCGGGCCACCGACCGTGTGCGCGCGGCCGGGGCGCAGCATGGCGCCGACGGCGGTCACGGTGGTTTCGGTGGGACCGTATTCGTTGTACATGGACAATGCGGTCCACCGCTCGATGACGTGCGGTGGACACACGTCACCACCGACCACGACCACCCGCAAGTCGGTCGTCGCACCCGGGTCCACGGTTGCCAACATCGCGGGCGTCAGCGTCAGGTGGGTCACGTGCTCGTCGGCCAGAAGTTGCGTGAGCGGCTCACCGCCGGTCACCTCGGGCGGCACGATCACCAGCGTCGATCCGGTCGAGAAGCAGGTCAGAAACTGCTCGAGGGAGGCGTCGAAACTGGGCGAGAGGGCATAGGACACGCGGGATGTCGTGTCGATGCCGTACGTCGCGGCGCGGTCGGCAACGAGATTCGCGAGGCCGGTATGGGTGACCTGGACGCCTTTCGGGGTTCCGGTGGATCCCGAGGTATACGTCATATAGGCGACATGAGAAGGCCGTAGTGGCCGGATACGGTCATCGTCGGAAATCGGGCCGCCCGCGGTGTCGGATTCCCACCAGGTCACGGGGTCGTCGAGAACCACATGGTGTATCTCCTGCGGGAGCCGCCCGCGCAGGGCATCGACCGTGATCGCCACGGCTGCACCGCTGTCGGCGACCATGTGCGCGATCCGCTTCGACGGGTACTCGGGAGCCAACTGGACGAACGCGGCCCCGCATTTCGCGACCGCCCACGTGGCCACGACCGATTCGACCGAGCGTCGCAGCATGATCGCGACCGCCGTGTCCGGCCCACAACCCAGAGCTATGAGATGCCGGGCCAGCTGCGAAGATCTGGTGTCGAGCTCGCCATAGGTCATCGTCTGCCCGGCCGAGGCGATCGCGCATGCACTTCGATTCCGGTGCGCGCTCTCGCTCAGCAGCTCCGGAAGCAGCCGTGTTTCGACCCCGCTCGGCCCCCGCACCGGCAGCAGCGCAGACCGTTCCTGTACTTCGAGCAGCGGCAGTCTGCTTACCGGACATTGCGCTCCCCCGGCGAGGAACTCGTGCAGGAACATGAGGAACCGACGGTGGTGACCGGCGAGTTCCTCAGGGCTGTAGGAATTCGGATTCCCCTGGAAGTCGATGTGTGTACTGTTCTTGCCCGCGCCCGAGTAGATATTGACGAAAAGGTCGGCGGTAGGACCCGAGGTGAGAACGTGCAGACGGCCTGTCGTATCGCCCAGCACAACCTCGTTCTCGATCATCATGAGGTTCACGGCCGGTCCGAAGGATGCCGCCTCGTCGCGCGCAATCCCCATATCGCGGAATATGTCCTCTTGGCGGTAGCGCTGCCGCCGCAGAGCACTCGTCAGCTCGCCCAGCACAGCGGCGACCAGTTCACCGACGGTGCGGCCCGCGACCCGCACTCGCAGCGGGACCACGTTTGCCACCATCCCCCCGGAACGGCGCAGCACGGCAGAGTGCCGACCCGAGACCGGCAGGCTCAGCAATACTTCATCGCTTCCGGTCATCCGCGCGAGATACGCGGCGAATGCCGCGACGATGGTCGGAGTCGCGCTCGGACCGTGTTCGACCGCGACGCTTTCCAGCAGCTGTGCGGTGGCGTCCGGCAGCTCTGCGCTGACCAGCGCCGGATGAATGGTGGGTTTGCCCACGCGCCCGGCCAGGCTGACGACGGGAGGCGCGCCTGCCAAGTGCTCCAGCCAGTATCTGCGGTCGTTGTCGAGACGTTCCGAGCCCCGGTACGCCAGATCCTGCTCGACGACGGCTCCCAGGTCCTGCGCCGCGCAGGGGGCCGCCTCCTCGAACTTCACCCAAGCGTTGTACAACTCGGTGATCCGGTGCAGCATCGTCACGGCGGCAAATCCGTCGAGCGCGATATGGTGCGCGCGCTGATACCACAGGTAGTGGTCCGCGCCGACCTGGAACACAATGCTCGTCATGAGGTCGTCGTGCAGCAAGTCCAGCGGAGCAGAATAATCCTGAGCCATAATTCGGTGCGCAGTCGCAACCGGATCGGAATGTCGGCGCAAGTCCATGACCGACACCTGAGCTCCATGTTCCCGGTCGACGAACTGGCATGGCTCTGCGTCGACCTCGATCAGGCGCATATGTCCGGATCCGAACTCGCGACCGGCGGTTCTACATGCCTCGGCAAGCAATTCCACGTCCAACTCGCCCGCGATCTCGACGTATTGGGCCACAGATATCGGCGACGACTCCGCAAGATGCTGAGCAAACCATATTCCCCGCTGTGCAGCAGTCAGTGGAAGAACGCCGGATGACGACGGTCGCGCGTATCCATCGCCGTTGGAAATCGTGCCGGAACCGTTACCCGAATCCAGGTTTCCGGAAGAGCGGAATGAGCCGGTTCGCCATGATTCAGACCGGTTCGGACTGCCATCCATACCACTCTTCGACTGGTCCATTTAGACCTCCGCTTATATCGTTCATTCAGGAACTCAATAAGCGCGAGCACCGGCTGCCGATACGGTGTCGCGCGCCGGACCGACGAGCACGAACAAGGTCTGGCCGTACACGATCTCCAACACGCGCGCGGTCTCGATCGTGTCGAGCCCGCGTTGCTCCCTGGCCAGCGCAGCCAGCGCCAAATGATCCGAGACCTGCGAAGACGACGTGCACTTCACCGCCGCCCGCGACGATACGGTCGCCCGCCGCTCGGATACCATCCGGTACTCGATGGCATCGTCGCCGCCTCCGGCATCGTTACCCGACTCGTCGGCCACACCATCCAGGACACCAGTAATCACAGCGCTCCGCACAGCGGTCGCTGTACCGAATGCAAAACAATCCCCGGCGGCCCCGCCGCCGGAACAACCCCCCGAACCACCGATATACCGACTGTGGACATACCGGACACCTCTACTCGAAATCAACTGTCCTCAGGGATTCGCAACGGACACGTCAACCGATTGCATCAGACTCGATCTAATTCGCGGATAAGGATTCCTTCAGACGAACCTGCCCGTGCGTACTAGCAACCAACAAGCAACTTACCTGCACAATGCGACGATTCGCCGTTGTCATCCGACATCACGACCGATTTGCCGCATTTGCGAGCAAAGCATCCTTTCCGCCGCACATGACGGCAATTGCGTTGTCGGTTCGCCGTGAATTCAGGGTATGAGCACCGCAACGAGTTCGCGAATACGTTTTTCATCCAGGGGCGCTCGCCCGATCGAAGCCAGGGTGAGGTAGCCCACGATCAGATCGACGATCGTCCCTGTCGATACGCGCACAGCCAGATCACCAGCGCTCTGCGCGGCGTGCAGACGTTCGATGATCAGCTTATTGACCGGTTCGGTAAGAATGCGATCGAATGCGTCGCTTTGGTCAGGGGCGGCGGTCGATGCGGTGGCCAGCGCGCGAACGACCGAGCCGACGCCGGGCTGTCGCAGGTAGTCTGCGATGCCGTCGAGCCACGCGGCGAGGTCTCGGCGCAGATCACCGGTATTCGGCACCGGACTGGCGGTCATCACGAAGACGCCCTGCAAGACCGCGTCGGCCACAACTTCGGCCTTGGAGCCCCACACCCGGTACAGCGTCTGCTTGGCCGCGCCCGCCCGCGCGGCGATGGCCTCCATCGTGACCGAGTCGTAGCCGTGTTCGACGAGAAGTTCAGCGGCAGCGGCCAGGACCGCCGACCGAAGCCGCAGGTTCACCGGACGACCCGCCCGTGCCGCGACTGCTACAGCCGCACCGCGCACAGACCTGGAATCGGCAGCATGTCGGTACAGCCGACGGCGTCATCATCATCTAAACGCGCCGCATCGGTCCTGGGCAGATCGGCGCCGATGGTCGTTCTCGTCTCGTCCTGCATGGCACTCACGCCCCGACCAATTCGCCGTCGATGGATTCCGATTCGTGGTGTTCGAGACGGGCCTGCTTGGGCAGCGCCAGGAATCCCAGGCTGACCAGCACCATCAGCGCCATTCCGAACCACAGGGTGTAGCCGAAGGTGTGCGCGAAGTTCACCGCGTTGGCCTGGGTGCCCGCGCTCGAAAGAGTCTGTGTTACAGCGGGAGAGGCCATGTCCTGGTCGGTGCGGCAGCTGTCCGGAATCGCGGTCGGATCCACCTGCGCCGACCGATCCCGTACGCAGGCACGGAAGTTCGCGAGAATCGTCGCCTGTACGGGACCGGGCAGATGCTGCGCGGCCAGTTCGGCCTGGGCCTGCGGGGTCACGGCGTTCACGCCACGGGCCGAATCATGATCCAGCTGGGTGAAGAACACGACGCCGACCAGCGCGACACCCAGCGCCATGCCCAGCTGCTGGCCGGTGTTGAGCAGCCCGGAGGCACTGCCCGCCGCGTGCGTGGGCACCTGGCCGATCAGCAGGTCGATCGTCGGCGCGACCACCGCTCCGAACCCGATGCCGGTGATGAGCAGCGGAAAAATCATCTGCCACGAGGCGAAATCGCTCTCGTAGTGCGCGGCCGTCCAGCCGTAGAGCATGAGGCCCGCCGCGGTGACGAGACCGCCTCCGATGAGCACGCGCCGTCCGAATCGAGGGGCGAGCGCATTGACCGACGTGCCCGCGCCGATGCCCGCGCCCACGGCGAAGAACACCGCGGTCAGACCGGCCCGCATGGGCGTCCAGCCCATCCCGACCTGCATGAACAGCGTCCACACCAGGAAGAATCCGCCGAATCCGATCCAGAACAGCAGCCAGGCCACGAGCCCCACCGCGAACGGCCGCGAGCGGAACAGCGCGAGGTCGATCAGCGCCGAACCGGCCACCCGCGCCCGCCGCCATTCGTAGGCGACGCACACCGCGAACACCACGGCGGCGGCCGCCATCATCACGAAAGTCCAAGCGGGCCAGTCGAGTCGGCGGCCCTCGGTGAGCGGGTAGACGAGCAGTAGCACCGCACCGATCGCGAGCACCATGCCGAGCACATCCAGCCGCGGCGTGGCCGTCGAGCGCGAGTCCCGCATGACCGCGGCCGCCGCGAGCAGCGCGAGGATGCCGACCGGCACGTTCACCAGAAAGATCGGGCGCCAGGTGAGACCGAAAAGATCGGCCTGGACCAGCAGGCCGCCCAGGGACAGGCCGACCGCCGAGGCCGAGCCGCCCACACCGCCGTAGAGCGCGATCGCCTTGGCGCGTTCGTTCCTCGGGAACGTCACCCGAATGGTGGCCAGGATCTGGGGCACCATCAGCGCGGCGAAGACACCCTGGATGAAGCGGGATCCGATCAGCATCGCCGGGCTGGTGCTGACGCCGCACGCCAGCGAGGCCAGGGTGAATCCGGCCATGCCGACGAGGAAGACCTGTTTGCGGCCGTAAATGTCACCGAGGCGGCCACCGGTGATCATGACCGCCGCGAACGAGAGCACGTACGCCGCGACGATCCATTCGAGCTGGGAGTACTGGGCCTTCAGGTCGGTCTGGATGCTCGGCAGCGCCACGTTGACGATCGTGGCGTCGAGCAGATCCATGAACCCGGCGGCGAGCACCACGCCGAAGGCGATCCAGCGGCGCGGGTCGAGCGGGGGTGAGTCCGGGGTCGGTTGGGAGATGGCCATGGGAGACCTCGTTTCGGGCGGTGAACGAAAGCGACATCACAAACTATGCACCTAGTGTGCTTATCCCGCAATATGGCAATCACTAACGGTGTTTATCACGCAGTTGTGCAATCACGATAGGTTCGCAAACTGGGAGTATGCTGCTAGCGTGACCGAGGTTGATTCGTCGTTCGTGCCGCTCTCCGAGCGCACGGCATTTCTCGTTGGGCAACTGGGGTTCCATGTCGGATTCCAGTTCACGGATGCGCTGGCGCCATTGGGAATCGGGCCGCGACAGTACGGGATGCTGCGATTGCTGCACGCGCGCGACGGGCAGACCCAACAGCAGTTGTCGGACACCCTGCGCATCCACCGCAATGCGATGGTCGGCCTGGTCGACGACCTCGAAAAACGCGGCCTGGTGGAGCGGCGCCGCCATCCTGCCGACCGCCGCGCCTATGCGATACACCTGCTGCCCGGGGCCTACGAACTACTGGCGAAGACCGAACCGCTGGTGGAAAAGCAAGACGCAAGCCTGCTCGAGCCACTCGATCCCGGCGAACGAGCCACTCTGCGCGCACTGCTGAACAAGGTCGCCGTCGGCGCCGGCCTCGCACCCGGGGTCCACCCCGGCCTGGCCCGCGGAATGGGACCTACCTGCTAGACGTGCACGCCGGCGCGGGACAGTGCCGTCTGGGCGCGGGTGTTGTGCAAGACGCGGGCGGCGACGGGTCGACGCTCGTTTTCGTAGGTGTCGAGCAGTTCACCGGATGCGCTGCACCGCGGCCGCGAGCTTCCAGTCGTGCGGCTCTACGTGCCCCCAGTCGGACTCGAACCGACACTTTGCAGATTTTAAGTCTGCTGCCTCTGCCAATTGGGCTATAGGGGCGCCCGGTCAGCGTACCGACTCGTACTGCCGTACCGGAATTCTGTTCTGCAGGCTAGTGCATCTCCGGTGGTGGCCAGAGTAATGCCGCCGTTTCGCGGTCATGTGCCGTCGTGGGCGCCTACCGATGCGGTGCCGTCAGCGGAATTCGCATCCGGCGGGTCGGCGAGGACGGAGTGGCGGCGGCCGTAGGCGAAGTAGACGATCAGGCCGACGGCCATCCAGACGAGGAAGCGCAGCCAGGTTTCGACCGAGAGGTTGAGCATCAGCCACAGACAGGCGAGTACGGCGAGGATCGGGATGAGCGGGACCAAGGGCACGCGGAAGCCGCGCGGGAGGTCAGGACGGGTGCGGCGCAGGATGAGGACGCCGATGGCGACCAGGACGAAGGCGAAGAGGGTGCCGATATTGACCATCTCCTCGAGGGTGCCGAAGTCCACGAAACCGGCGAGCGCGGCGCAGACGACGCCGACCACGATGGTCAGCCGGACCGGAGTGCCGTTCTTGCCGGTGTGTGCGAGCTGACGCGGCATCAGTCCGTCGCGCGACATGGCGAACAGCACGCGGGTCTGTCCGAGGAACATCACCATGACGACCGTGGTGAGTCCGGCGAGCGCGCCGATGGAGATGATGTTCTTGGTCCAGGTGGCGCCGTGCTGCGCGAAAGCCGTTGCGAGCGTTGCGCGGTCACCGGACAGCGCGGTGTAGGGCACCATTCCGGTGAGGATCAGCGATACCGCGACATAGAGAATCGTGACGATCACCAGCGAGCCGAGAATGCCGCGCGGCACCGAGCGCTGCGGATTCTTCGTCTCCTCCGCCGTGGTCGCGACGACATCGAAACCGATGAACGCGAAGAACACCAGACTGGCCGCGGCGAGCAGGCCGTACCAGCCGAAGGTGCTGTGTCCGGCTCCGGTGAAGTAGGAGAACAGCGACTGGTGCAGCCCCTCCCCTCCCGCGCCGGACTGCGACGGCGGGATGTAGGGCGTCAGGTTCGACTTGTCGAAGTAGGTGGCGCCGACAACGATAACCACCGCAATCACGCTCAGCTTGATGGCGACGGCCACCGCCGAAACCCGCGACGACACCTTGGTGCCGACCGCCAGCAGCACACCCAGGACCGAGATGAGAAGTACCGCACCCCAGTCGAAGTCGATCGGCCCCAGATGCACGATCGGCGAATGCGATCCCATCACCTCACCGAGGTACTGCGACCACCCCTTGGCGACCACCGAAACCGCGAGCGCGAACTCCAGGATCAGATCCCAGCCGATGATCCATGCGACGAGCTCGCCGAAGGTGGCGTAGGAGAACGTGTACGCGCTGCCGGCAACCGGGACCGTGGAGGCGAATTCGGCGTAGCACAGCGCGGTCAACCCGCAGGCGATAGCGGCGAAGATGAAGGCGAGGGAAACCGACGGTCCGGCGACATTGCCCGCGGTCCGCGCGGTGAGCGTGAAGATGCCGGCGCCGACGACCACGGCGACACCGAAGACGGTGAGGTCCCAGGCGGTCAGATCCTTGCGCAGTTTCGAATCGGGTTCGTCGGTGTCCCGGATGGACTGCTCGACCGATTTGGTGCGGAACAGACCGCCCCATCGAGTTCCTGGGGTCGCCAACAGTGTCTCCTTGCTGTCGTCAACGGGTGCTGTGTTGAATTCGCGGCGCTCCCGGGGCCCTCCGTGGTCACGCAAGCTACCGCCTCCGTGCCCGTCGCTCACGCCGCTGTGCTGATTTCCCTAATGCACACCGGCCATATGTCGGCTCACCCATGGTGTGAGTGCGGCGACGATCAGACCGGCACAGATCGCTACTGCTCCGGTGATGCCGAAGTACGCGAATTCGTGGTCCGCGTCATAGAACCGAGCCAAAGTACCGGACATCGAGGTTCCGATGCCAACGGAGAAGAAGTACAGCGCCATCATCTGGGCCCGGAACGCCTCGGGCGCCAGCTGCGTGGTGACCGAGAGGCCGATCGGGGAAAGCAGCAGCTCGGAGACCGCGAAAGCGCCCATGATGAGCAGTACCGCCAGCGCAGGCACCGATTTGCCGCTGCTCCCCGAGAACAGCACGAACAACCAGAACGCCAGCCCCATACCGATCACGCCGAGGGCGAATTTGCGCGGCGTACTCGGCGCCCGATTGCCCAGCTTGGTCCACATCAGCGCGAACAGCGGCGACAGGCAGATGATCCACACCGGCTCGACCGAACCGATCCAGTTCGACGGTGCGGTCCAGCCGAAGATGGCCCACTTCATCCGCTCATCGGAGTACACCGCGAGGACCGTGAAGATCTGCTGGAACAGCGACCAGAAGACCGCATTCGCGATGAACAGTGGAATGAAGGCGCGGACCCGGCTGCGCTCGACGGGCGTCACCTTGGCGCTGGTCAGCATGAGTACGAAATAGGCGAGCGAGGCCGCGATGATGACGCCGGTGGTGACCTCGGAGAGGTTGTCCAGGCTCACCAGCCCGGTGATCAATGCGAGCGCGACCACGATGGCCGTACCGGCCACGATGCCGAGGATCGGCCCGACGGCGTTGCGCGGCAACGGGTTGGGCACATGCCTACCGGCGGTGCCGAGGTTGCGCCGGAACACCACGTACTGCGTCAGGCCCAACGCCATGCCGACGGCGGCCGCACCGAAACCGTAGTGAAAACCCCAATTCCGTTGCAGCAGACCGGTGAGCAGCGGACCGACGAACGCCCCCAGGTTGATGCCCAGATAGAACAGCGTGAAGCCGCCGTCGAAGCGCGGATCACCCGGCCGGTAGAGGGTACCGAGCAGCGAGGACGCGTTGGCCTTCAGTCCGCCGCTGCCGAGCGCGACCAGCACCAGGCCGACTCCGACACCGCTCAGTCCGGGCAGAATCGCCAGCGCGATATGCCCGGCCACCACCACGATGCCGCCGTAGAAGACGGTGCGCTCCATGCCGATCAACCGGTCGGCGATCCACCCGCCGAGCACCGTGGACAGATACACCAGCCCGCCGTACGCGCCGACGATCCCGACGCCGGTGCTCTGCGACAGACCGAGCCCGCCCTCGGTCGTCGAGTAGTACAGGTAGTACCCGAGGATGGTGAGCATTCCGTAGAACGAGAAGCGCTCCCAGAGTTCGACTCCGAAGAGATTGGCCAACCCGATGGGGTGGCCGAACAGGGTCCGCTCCCCAACTGGTTGCTCGGCCATTGCTGCGTCGGACATGCTCAGACCCTCCCATATGGGTAGGGAATTTCCGGCATCCTGAACAAAGTTTCCCTGCTCACCGCCGATATGGCCGGGCAAGCCAGAACTGCCGCCGCAGCAATCCGCCAACCGGTACGTCCATCTTGGAAATACCGCTCCAGCACGCCTTTTCAGCGAATTCGGGGCAATGTCGAATATTCGTCGGCCGTGCTCGGTGACGCCCAGCACTCGCCAAGAAAACCGGAGAATTTCCCGGTAAAGTTCGCCTCGCTGGACGGGGAAACCTCGTTTGTTGGCTGGACGGGGGAACCTGATGAAGCGCTCGAGCGCCCATGCGGCGCCGCTGCTCGCCGTGATCGGCGCGCTGGTGTCGCTGCTCGGCACCGGATGCGCGTCGGTATCCGCGGTGGATGCCGAGCCCGTCGTCGGCGCGCTGCCGGAACCTCCGCTGACAGCCAATACGCTGCACGCCGAGCTGCGCTTGCCCGCGCTGCGGTGTCAGCTGCCGCCGATCGAGATGAGCGCGGCGGGCCAGCGGCAATTCGTGCAGACCGAGCTGGACTGCTTGACGAAGGCCTGGGATCCGGCCCTGCGCGCCGCGGGCATGGGCCTCGCGCCGCCGCAACTCGTGGTGGTCGACAACCTGACGACCGGCTGCTCGAAACAGGTCCAGTCCACCGATCCCGCGTTCTATTGCGGCGGCACTGTGTACTGGCCGACCGACGATCCCATCCATCGGGGATGGGGTTCACAACTCGGGCAATACCTGATGTTCGTCGTGATGCACGAATACGGGCACCACCTGCAGTCCTCCGCCGGCATCCTGCGCAGCGCCGATCGGGATATCGATTCGGCGGGCGAGAAGTCACCGCTCGGCCTGGAACTCAGCCGACGCATCGAACTGCAGGCCCAGTGCCTGGCCGGTGTGATGCTGGCGGCAGCTCAGGCCGGTGGCATGCTGACCCCGGCCGAGGCCGTCGATTTGATCGATATCCAATCCGATACCGAGGAGGATCCGACCCACGGCACCGGCGTGAACAGCCGGCGCTGGGTCGAATCCGGTTACCGCAGCGCCTCGACGTCATCGTGCAATACCTGGGCTGCCGCGCTCGACGAGGTGGAGTGATCCAGCCTCAAGCGATGGACAGGGCGATGCCGTCGAGAATGTCGTGTTCGCTGACGATGAGGGCGGAAATGTCGGCGCGGCGGGACAGCTCGTAGGCGAGCACCTCGGTGATGACGGCGCCGCCGCCGATCACATCGACGCGGCCGGGATGCATGGGGCCGAGGGCGGCTCGCTCGTCGTGGTTCATGCCGATCAGGCGATCGCAGACCTCGCGCACCTGGTCCAGGGTGAGGCTGGTGAGATGGACTCGCTCCGAATCGTATTCGGGCAGATCGAGGGCCACGGCGGCGATCGTGGTCATGGTGCCCGCAACGCCGACCCAGGTGTGCGCGCCCTCGACGGGGACCTTGGCGAAGGCCTCATCCAGTCGTTCGGTGGCGAATTCCCGTGCGGCGGCGACCTGTTCGGCGGTCGGCGGGTTACCCGGCAGGCATCGCTCGGTAATGCGGACACAGCCGATATCGGCGGAGAACGCGGCACGGACACCATCGCTGTCGCCGACGACGAGTTCGGTGGAACCGCCGCCGAGATCGACGACAACGAAAGGCCCTGCCTCGCTCGCCAATTCGCCGACCGCACCGGTGAAGGAAAGCCGCGCCTCCTCGTCACCGGTGATCACCTCCGCCTCAGCACCCGCCACCACGGTGCCGAGTTCGGCACGGGCCATGGCGAAGAAGTCCTCGCGGTTGGCGGCATCGCGCGTCGCGGAGGTCGCGACCATCCGCACCCGGCCGACCCCTGCCGCCCGCATCAGCGCGGCATAATCGGCGAGCGCGACCCTGGTGCGCTCGATCGCCTCCGGCGCAAGCGCCCCTGTCGCATCCACCCCCTGTCCCAGCCGCACAATGCGCATCTCCCGGTGCACATCCGCCAACCGCCCATCGCCGAGCACCTCGGCGATCAATAGTCGAATCGAATTCGTCCCACAGTCGACTGCCGCTACCCGATCGCTCATTGCTCAGCTCCGCTCATTTCAGCCCCGGCCAATTTCCCACACACGCGCAACGGCGCGTCCAGTCATCCAAGTTCGCGCACCGCCCGCCTCGGCGCGTGCGCTCATCACAGCGCCCGCGCTGAGCACAGCGCGCACAATCTCTCCAGCGCCCGTAGTCAGTTCAAGCGCCGCGCGCACGTCATCGCCCGTCGGTCGGGGTGTGTGGCGGCTCGTATTTCGGCCAGTCGGCGGGGATAGCGGTGCCGCGGAGGCCGTGGTCGGCGGCCATGGCTACTGCTTCGTCGCCGAAGGGGTTGACGCCTGGGCCCTTGGCAAGCGCGTGGGCGATCAGGACGTGCAGGCATTTCACTCGTTCGGGCATGCCGCCGCCGGTGAAATCGGTACCGAGCGATTCGATTTCATCGCGCTCGGCCAGATAGCTCTCGTGGGCAGCGCGGTAGGCGGCGGCCAATTCCGGGTCGGTGGCGAGGCGTTCGGTCATTTCCCGCATGACGCCCGCGGATTCCTGCCTGCTCGCCTCTGCGGTGAGGCGGGGATCAGTCAGGTAGTAGAGGGTCGGGAAGGGAGTGCCGTCGGGCAGCCGCGGCGCGGTCTTGACCACCGCGGGCAGCCCGTCCGGGGTGCGGTAGGCGACGGCGAGTACGCCGCGCGGTTCGCGTCCGAGCTGCTTGGCGATGATCTCGAGATCGCGGTCGTTCGGTGCGGTCACCTGGGTCCTTCCGGTGCTGGCTGCGGCGCGGGCGGCCCGGCCGGTGCGGCCACGGGCGCCGGGGCCTGCTGCGGTTGCGAAATACTGCGCCACAGGTCGGTGTACCAGGGCTCGGGCGCCTTCGACCGGGTCGGTGCGGCGGGCGGCGCGGGCGCTTCGATACCCGGCACCTGGACGATATAGGGCGTCTCCCCCGGCATGACCAGCCGCAACCGGTCCCTGGCCTCGGAACGCACGTAGGCCGGATCCTGTTGCTGCGCACGGCGATCCCGCAACTTGGCGAGATCGGCCTCGAGTTCGATGCGCTCCTGCGCCAGCTGCGCTGCCTCGGCGCGCTGGGCGAAATAGGTGCGCAGTGGAACGGCCAAGGTCAGCGCGAGTGCGCACACGACGACGGCCAGGATGACCGCCTTACCGGTGGACAGCCCGAGGATGGTGCGATCGTGCTTGTCCTCGTGCCCGCCGGAGCGCAGCCCTATCTTCTGCGGCTTGGCCTTGTCGGCGGATTCGGACCGCCTGCGGGTCGTCCGCTTCGGTGCGGCCGCCGGCGATTCGGCGGACGGGCGCGATCTGGCAGAGCGCGACGTGCGGCGGTTCCCGCGTCCAGCCGGACTGGATCCACGCGCACGTCGCTCTGTCATACCGCTCTCTGTATCTAATTTGCGGTGCTCCCGGGGCCCTTCGTGGTTACGCTCGCTACCGCCTCCGGGCCCGTCGCTCGCACCGCGCGCTGACTAGCCTTCGAACGCGAACCGCGGGAACGCGACGTCACCCGCGTACCGTGCGGAATCGCCGAGCGCATCCTCGATGCGCAGCAGCTGGTTGTACTTGGCGACACGCTCGCTGCGCGCCGGGGCGCCGGTCTTGATCTGACCGCTGCCGACCGCTACGGCCAGGTCGGCGATCGTGGTGTCCTCGGTCTCGCCGGAGCGGTGGCTCATCATCGTCTTGTAGCCGTTGCGGTGCGCGAGCTCGACGGCATCCAAAGTCTCGGTGAGCGTGCCGATCTGGTTGACCTTCACCAGCAGCGCATTGGCCGCGCCCTTGGTGATGCCCTCCTCCAGGCGCTCCGGGTTGGTGACGAACAGGTCGTCGCCGACCAGCTGCACCTTGTCACCGATCTGGTCGGTCAGCGCGACCCAGCCGTCCCAGTCGTCCTCCGACAGCGGGTCCTCGATGGAGACCAGCGGGTAGGCGGTGAGCAGTTCGGCGTAGAACTGCGCCATGTCGGCGGCCGAGCGGACACTGCCTTCGAACTTGTAACCGCTGCCCGCGGTGTAGAACTCGGTGGCGGCGACATCGAGCGCGAGCGCGACATCGGTACCCAGCTTCAGGCCGGTCTTCGCGATCGCGACACCGATCAGGTCGAGCGCTTCCTTGGTGCCCGCGACGGACGGCGCGAAACCACCCTCGTCACCGAGACCGGTGGACAGGCCCTTGGACTTCAGCACCGACTTCAGCGCGTGGTACACCTCGGCACCCCAGCGCAGCGACTCCTTGAAGGTGGTCGCGCCGATCGGGGCGACCATGAACTCCTGGACGTCGACGCCGCTGTCCGCGTGTGCGCCGCCGTTGAGGATGTTCATCATCGGCACCGGGAGCACGTGCGCGTTCGGGCCGCCCAGGTAGCGGAACAGCTCGAGGCCCGAGGATTCGGCGGCGGCGCGGGCCACCGCGAGCGAAACGCCGAGCAGGGCGTTCGCACCGAGGCGGGACTTGTCCGGGGTGCCGTCCAGATCCAGCAGGACCTGGTCGACGGTGCGCTGCTCGACCGCGTCCAGGCCGATGACGGCGGGCGCGATCTCGTCGAGCACACCCTCGACGGCCTTCTGCACACCCTTGCCGCCGTAGCGCTCGCCGCCGTCGCGCAGTTCGACGGCCTCGTGCTCACCGGTGGAGGCACCGGAGGGCACGGCAGCCCGGGTCAGGGTGCCGTCGTCGAGGGCGATCTCGACCTCGACAGTGGGGTTTCCGCGGGAATCCAGGATCTCGCGAGCTCCGACCTGTTCGATGATGGCCACGAAAACGACACTCCTTCGGCTGTTGGCACGGTAGGTCTGACGGGAAGGGCCGTGCGCTTGCGAGCCTAGCGTCCTCGCGCATTGCGCAGTAACCGGCACTCCGACGAATCCCTTCGCACTGTCGCGATAAGCACCCGTCGTTTCCGCCAAGGGGTGCTCATGCCCGGCGCCCGACGCTGTACGCGGCGGCGCGATCGCGGACGGTCAACAGATAGGCATTCGACTGGTTGTAGGTCAGCAGAGCCTGCTGCCAGCCGCGCTCGGAGGTCAGATCGCCGCCGCTCGCGCACAGGTAGCGGGCCGCGGTGAGGGCGGCGTCATCGATATTCTGCGGATCGGCGACACCGTCGCCATTGGCGTCGACACCCCAGCGCTTCCAGGTCTCCGGGATGAATTGCAGTGGGCCCAGCGCCCTGTCGAACTCCGGGTCGCCGTCGAGCTTGCCGCCGTCAGTGTCCTTGACCAGTGCCACACCCGGCGCACCGTCCAGCGGTATGCCGATGATCGGCGGGCGCACCGTGCCATCCGCATCGACCTCCGAACCGCGATGGGTGCCGTGCTTACTCTCCACACTGGCGATCCCCGCGATGGTGGTCCAGGCGATCCCGCAGTCCGGCCGGGACCGGCCCATGATCGCCGCGGCATAGCCGTACGCCTCCAGCGAGACGCTCGGAATGCCGAGTTTGTCGGACTGCTCGTCGGCCCAGTCGCGTAACTGCACGGCGGTGCGGCCGGGCGCATCCAGATCGATCAGTGGCAGCGGCGTACCGGGACCGGGCGGGATGCCCTCGGGAATGGGCGGAAGATTGCGTTCGGCGCCGCAACCGGCGAGTACAAGGATCACCATTGCGGCGACCAACACGCCGATCAGCTTCGCGAGCATTCCTCCATCATCCGGATCCGAACGACAATCCCCGCGATGCACGCGTCGCGGCAAGCCAAGCGCCATGTACCCCTCCCCTGCAGACCCCGCATGCCCGGTGGTCACGCGCTCCGTGATCCGAGATTACCGAGCAGATCGCCGATAACGCAGCCGCCGATTCGTCGTCGCAGAACTACCGCGCATCGCGCACACGCTGTGCGCGGGAAACGCCTATCCGAGGAGTTCGCGGGTCGCGGTGTGCGCCGGGGCGGTGAGGACCGCTGTCGCCGAGCCGGATTCGACAATGCGGCCGTGGTCGAGGACGACGAGGTGGGAGCAGTGTCCGGTGACCAGTGTCATGTCGTGGGTGATGACGAGCAGGCCGGTGTCGTGTTCGGCACGGATGCGGTCCAGCAGGTTCATGATCGAGACGGCGGTGTTGTGGTCCAGGGCCGAGGTGATCTCGTCACAGACCAGCACGGCGGGTTCGGCCGCGAGCGCTCTGGCGAGCGCCACCCGCTGACGTTGACCGCCGGAGAGTTCGTACGGGTAGCGGGTGGCGAGCTCCGGTGCGAGTTCGACCGAGTCGAGTAAGTCGGTTATGCGCCGCGCCAGTGCTCGTTTCGATACCCCGCCGATTCGGCGCAGCGGACGGCCGAGCGTCTGGGCGACGGTACGACGGGGATTGAGCGCGGACCGCGGGTTCTGCGTGACCAGCTGAATACCATTGCGGCCGTTGCGAGCTCGTCGACTGCGGCCGATCGGGATCGACGCACTTCGAAGTTCGAGCGATCCGGTCGCTTCCCGGTGCAGACCGGCGACAACCCGCGCGAGAGTGGTCTTTCCAGCTCCTGACGCCCCGACGATGGCCAGTGCCGCGCCGCCCGGCAGCACGAAATCGATGCCCGCCAATACCTCCTGCCCGTCGATCGAGGCCCCGATGTCCTGACCGCGCAGGACGGGTTCGGCAACCAACTCGACTGTCCTGGAGCGCACAGCTACCGCACCCTGTCCTTCGCTGGGCCGCGGAGCCGCGTCCCCGGTGTCGGCCTCTCGACCGAGTCGCGGCTCCGGAACCACCGCCACGCGCACGACCGATGCGGCACCCCCGTTCGATTGCGGTGAATCCGATATACCCGAACGAGCCGGCACGGGTGTGCGGCCGATTACATCGATGGGCACCGCACCCAACTCGACCACGTCATCCGCGATCGTATGAATGGTCGCGGTGTCGTGCCCGGACAGCAAGATCGCGGCAGAGCGCTGAGTGGCGATATCGGCCAGCAGACGGGCGATTTCGGTGCGCAGGGAACCGTGCAGGCCGGCGAGGGGCTCGTCGAGAACGAGAATTCCGGTGTGGCGAACCAGCGCACGCGCAAGGGCCACTCTGCGCTGCTGACCGCCGGAAAGTTCGCCGGGCCTGCGGCGCAGGTGTTCGTCGGACAGACCGACCAACTCCAGCGTCTCGGCCACCGCGGCAGCGGGGTGGCGAACCTCGTCGAGCAGGGAACGCACACGCATCAACGGATTGAGGGCTGAACCGGGATCCTGCCCGACATAGGCGATGCGGTCACGCCGGAACCTTTGCAGTGCAGCAGGATTCAATGCGAATACGTCCTGCCCCGCGACCACGGCCGATCCCGCGGATCGCCGGGCTCCCGTTGGCAGATGCCCGAGCAGTGCCCGCATCAACGTGGTCTTGCCCGATCCCGACGGACCGGTCAGGGCGGTGACCTTACCCGCCGCGACGCTGAAACTGGTGGGCTCGAACAACTCCTGACCATTCGATCCGCACACGGTCAGCGCATCGACGACGACAGACGCATTCATCCCCGCTCCTCCAACGCATTGCCTGCGACCGGTGACTCCGCCCCGGTCGGCCCCAGCGACTCGCAACCGCGTGCCCATCGCCGTGGCCGGTGCTGATCGAACGAGGTGACCGCGAGATTCACACTGACCGCGACCACCGCGATCGCCAGGCTCGGCGCCAGCACGGACCAGGGGTTCAGCAGCATGCCGGAAGAGTTCTCGCGCACCATGACCGCCCAGTTGCTCGCGCCGAGCGTGGTCGGCAGTTGGAGGAACGATGCGGTGCTCACCACATACACGCCCTCCACGAAGCGAAGACCGAGTTGGGCGGCCAAGACCTCGCGCAGATTCGGAATGACCTCACGAAATACCAAGTGCGGCAGAGTTTCACCGCTCGCTCGAGCGGCCTCGACATAGCCGCTGGCAGCGACTCCCGCCGCAGCGGCCGCGGAAACTCTTGCACAGTACGGAGTGCCGAAGAGCAGAGCCACCACGACCAATCCGTAGCCGCCCGCATCCGGCCAGGCCGTCAGTACCAGCAAGATTCCGAGAACCGCCGGAAGCAGGATCGCGAAATCGGCAACGCCCTCGATCAACGCACCGACCCGAGGACGCAGTGCCGCGACCGCACCGAGCACGCACGACAACCCGGTCACCGCGGCCGCGATCACACCCGCCAGCAACAGCAGGCCCCAACCACCGTAGAGCAGTTGCGCCAGCACATCCCGCCCGAGTCGGTCCGTGCCCAATAAGGTGTCCGCACCCGGCCGCCCGAATGGTATCCCGACGGCCTGCTCGGCGGGCCGAGTAGCCAGGCTCGGCCCGAGCGCAGCCGCGATAACCACCACCAGTGCGGGCAATGCGGTGAGGAATCTCTGCACCTGCGACCTCCCGATCCGTGCCACCGGAATCCGCTGCGCGCCGGTCATATCCGCCCTCGCAATGCCCAGGCCCGAATCCCGTCTGCGATGGCTAGCATCGCCATGATGACGATCCCGGTCAGCGCGACCACCGCGGCGATCAGCGAGGTGTCCCGATCGGCGACCGACCCCGCGAGCACCGCACCGAGTCCCGGGTAGTTGAAGATGGTCTCCACCACCAGCGCACCACCGAGCAGCATGCCGACCGTGGTCGCGAAACTCGCCACAATCGTCGGCAGCGCGAACGGCAGCACATGCCTGGTCAGCACGGTGGTGGTCGAAAGCCCGTCCAGTACCGCACTTTCCACATGTGGCGAGCGCGCGGAGTCGAGCAGGGCCGCGCGCACCACCCGGGTGTTCCAGCCGGTCTGCGGTATCGCCAGTGCGAGCACCGGCAGCACAAGCATGTCCGGACTGGCCGGAAATCCGGAACGCCCAGTGATCGTGACGGCAGGCAACCAACCGGCGCCCAAGGAGAACACCAGGATCAACAAGGTCGCGATGACGAACTCCGGAATCGCGGCCGCCGCTGTGGTAGTCGGCTGCAGGAACCGGGTGGCCGCGCCCCGCCGCGTCGCCCACCAGCCGCCGAGCAACAGCGACGCGACCACGGTCACCAGGAAGGCGAGTCCGCCGAGCAAGAGCGTCGGCGGGAACTTGTCGGCCAGCAGCTCATTGATCGATCGCCCGCGCGCGGTGCGACCGAAATCACCGGTCGCCACACCGGATATCCACTCGACGAACCGCACCGGCAGCGGTCGGTCCAGGCCGAGTTCGTGTGCCTTCGCCGCGATCTGCTCCGCGGTGGCGTCGCGGCCGAGCACCGCGCGGGCGGAATTGCCCGGCAGCAGATCGACGGCCGCGAACACCGTCGCCAGCAGCGCGACCAACAGCAGGACGCGCCGGATGAGGAGTCGGGCGAAGGACATCACTGCGCGAGCCAGGCCCGTTCCAACTGCACCCTGGCGAAGCCGCCCAGGGTCGGCACATCGCGCACCCGGGAAGTCGCGATATCGATGCCGTCGGCCATGCCCCACACCAGATAGCCGCCGCGGGCATATTGGATCCGCTGCACGTCACGGGAGGCCGCCGCGTATTCCGAGTCATCGGGCGCGGCAAGTGCTTTCGCGGTGGCCAGATCGAATTCGGCATCCTTGAAGGCGGTTTCGTTGCGATTGGATGTCGAGGACATCAGCTTGGTCGCGAAGAACAGTGTGGAGTCATTGGTGCCCCAGGAGACCGTGTAAAGCGGCGCCTTCAGCCAGGTCTGGTCGTAGAAAGTGTTCGACTCCTGCGTCACGACATCGAGGCGCAGCCCGATATCGGCCAGCTGGGTGGCGATCACCTTCGCCGATTCGACCTCGCCAGGGGCCTCGGCCTTGGTGAGGAACTGGTAGCTGCGCCCGGTATCGAATCCGGCATCGCGCAGCAGCATCTTGGCCCGGTCCACATCGCGGCTGCGCTGCGCAATGGTGTTGTCGTACAACGGATCACCGGTACCGAGAATGTCATTCGCGACGGTGCCGTACCCCGAATGCACCTGATTCACCAGCGCCTTGCGATCGACGCCCAACCGGATCGCCTCGCGCACCCGAGCATCGGCGAAGGGGCCGTCGGAGGTCCGCATCGCGACCCCGACCATGGTGTCGTTCGACCGCCGCACCACCCGCAGATCACCGCGGCCCTCGGCGATGCGTCCGGCGATCGCACCGACATTCGAGGCCAGATCGATCTGTTCGCCGAGCACCGCATTGCCCAGTGCCGTCACGCTGTCGAACATGGTGACCTCGATGGCATCCAGCAGTGGCGCCGTGCCGTACCACCGGTCGTTGCGCACCAGCCGGGCATTGCCACCCTGATAGGACTCCAACCGGAACGGCCCGGTGCCGATGGCCTTGGTGAAATCGGTGGTGTCCTTCTTGACGGTGAAGGTCATCAACCGAACCAGTAGCGGCAGTTGCGAATTCGGTTCGGGCAGTGCGATGACCACCCGATTCGGGCCGTCCGCGGTGATGTCCTCAACGGCGGCAGGCATTTTCGACGCGCCGCCGACGGTTCGCAGTCGACGCAGCGACCACACCACATCATCGGAGGTGACCGGGGTTCCGTCGTGGAAGGTCGCGCCGTCGGCGATGGTGAAACTCCAGCGGCGCCGCTGCGCGTCGGCTTCCCACCGACTGGAAAGGCGCGCAGCAACATTCGGGTTCGCGCCCGGTACCGTGAGCGCGTCGTACACCAGCGAGGTGATGAGGAAGTCGCTGTCATTGCTGAGATTCGCATGCGGATCACGTTCGATTCGCGCCGCGCTGCCGAGCGCACCGACTCGCAGGGTGCCACCGCGCCGCGCGGGGCCGTCCGAATTGCCGCCGTCCGAACATGCGGCGGCCAACAGCACCGCGCCGACACCGAGTCCCGATCGCAGGAGCTGTCGTCGATTCCATTCCATGGTGCTGCCTCCTCGAACCTCAACGAGTTACCCGCGCGCGACCCGCAAACCCTGGCGAATCCAGCTAGGACAGGCTAGCCTAATAGGGTTCCGGCCGTTGAGCTTTGCCGCACCACAGCTACCAGTCACCGCCCCGAAGACAATGCCGCAAATTTGCTACACCTAGCTGCGGCAGGCTTCGCCCTCAGCCATAGGCGTTCGTCATTTTACGACTCGCTTAGGTAAGGCTTGCTTAACACGGCCGGACCCACTAGCTTCGCAGATCGAATCGTCATACCCCCGCTTTTCGACCCGATGCGAAGAAGGGATCACTGGTGAAAGGCGTTCTCTCCGAACGTAAGACGCTTCACCCACTAGATATCGAACGGCGCGAGCTGCCGACCACCGCCGGACATGCGGTGCGGGCTCTCGCTCGCGAGATATGCATCACAGTCGACTCCTGGCCCGATGGCACCACCGACCTCGCGCGCACGTTGACCGATCCGGCACTGCTCGAGCAAATCGATGCGCGTGTCGGCGAGTTGCCCGATGCGGTACGTGTCGCTCTGCGACCGCCCGCCACCGCGGCCGGTGCCACCATCGTCGGCAAACTGCCGTTGACCGATGCCGAATGCGGCCCGACCCCGCCGAGCTGGGTCGAAGCGGCCCGCTGGAGTAGCGAAACCGACCGCCGCGCAAGCTCATTCGAACTCGATATCGCGATGCTGCTGCTCGCCCGCAGCGCGGGTGAACCGTTCGGCTGGCAGGGCCAGCAGGGCGGGCGGCTGGTCAACAACATCGTGCCCTCGCCCGGTCACGAACACGAACAGTCAGGCGCGAGTAGCAAAACCTTGCTCAGCCCGCACACCGAGGACGCCTTCCACCCGGACCGGGCAAACCTGTTGATGCTCGCGTGTCTGCGCAATCCGGACGGCGTCGGCACCACCGTCTCCTCGGTGCGCCGGACCGAGCTCTCCGATGACGAGCGCCGACTACTTGGCACGCCGACCCTGCCGATCCTGCCCGACGTCTCCTACGGCACCGGTCACGAACGCTACTCAGCACTTCCGTTGCCGACGCTGTGGAGCGCCGAATCAGTCGACGACACAGCGAATTTGACGCTTCGCTACGATCCGGCATACACCCCGCTCGACGATGCCGATACCGAATTCCGGCTGGCCTACGCGCGCCTCACCGCGGAGCTCGAACGCGTCTGCATCACCGCCGCGCTGACCCCCGGCGAGCTATTGCTGGTGGACAATGACGTCGCCGTGCACGGCCGAGTACCGTTCACCGCGCGCTACGACGGCACCGACCGCTGGCTCAAGCGCGTCAATGTCCGCCTGCCCGAACGCCGACGGCGGGCCGCCGAGGCCGACGAAAATGGTTATGGGCAACGGATCGTCGCCCCGTTCCGAGCGGCAGGCAACCCGCTCGCGATCGACGGTGTACCGGCCCGGGCTACCACCCGGACCGCAGTAAGGCTGGATACGACACAACATGATCGAGGAACCGTTGAGCACTCGTGACCGGAGCACACCACTGCGTGTGCTGAGCCGCAGCGATCTCGCCGACGTGCCCATCACGCCCGCCGATGTGGTGCGCGCCGTGGAGGAAGCGTATCTCGCCTTCGCCGCGGGTGATTCGGATAATCCGCGCAAACTCAGCGTCGCGAATCCGGACGGCTGGTCGGTGGCCTACGCCATGCTCGGGCGCGACGGCCGGCGCCGGGTGGTCGCGATGAAGACCTCCTACAAATTCGATCCCGGCCACGACCGCAGCACCAAGCGCTACTACACGACCATCACGCTCTACGACGACAGCACCGGTGCGCCGATCGCCATGATGGACTGCGCCAGGGTCGGCGCACTGCGCACCCCGGCGGTGTCAGCCCTGCTGGTGCGTGAGACCGCACGCCGCGGCGCGGAGAGCGTGCTGCTTATCGGCACCGGCACCCAGGGCCGAAATGCCCTGCCACACTTGCTGGCCGCCAATCCGCAGCTGCGCAAGCTGATGCTCTACGGCACCCATCCGGAGGGTCTGGCGGCGGTGCGCGATTACCTCGCCGAATACAACCCGCACGCGTTGCTGGAGACCGTCGAGGATCCGCGCGCGGCCGCCGGTACCGCCGATGTGGTGCTGGCGACGGCCGGACCGGGCACCGAGGTCGGGATCGAATCCGAGGATCTCGCACCGGGATCCACCGTGGTTCTCGTCGGCTACGGTTTGGCGCCGTCCACGCTGGTCGACGCCGATCGCGTAATCGCCACCAGTGCCGAGCAAATGGCGCTGACCGGCACCGATATGGCCGGCCCCGACGGCAGATTGCGCACCGTCGATGCCGAACTGCCACAGATCCTGAGCCGTCGCGCGATCGCCCGGCGCTCCGACGACGAGCGGATCTTCGTCTACAACAGCGGGTTGGTGCTGACCGATATCGCCGTCGCACACGCACTCGCCGAACGAGCCATTGCCGAGGGCCGCGGCACGGAGGTGCCCCTGTGGGACTAGACATCGGCGCCGTCGAGTTCGACAAGAAGGTGCGCACCCCCGGCACCGCCGAACCCGACGGCACGCTGCTGTTCGACGACGGCTCGACCCGCGACAAGGTCAAACTCGGCGATGATCGGTCGGGCACCGAGACTGCCCCCGATCCCGCCGTAGTGGCGGCTGTGCGGGGCCTGCTGAGCATCTGCGCACCCGCCCTGCCCGCACACACCGACGACTGGGAGCGCAGGCTGCTCGCCGATCCGAATCTGCTCGGCGATATCGCCTTTGCGATCGGCGGGCCGTTCCATGTGATGTATCCGTCACGAGTCGCGGTGAATATCAACGGATTTCAGCAGGTATTCGAGCAGGCCGGTGTGGACGGGGTCGTCTACTTCGGCAAGAAGGCCAACAAGGCGGCCTGTGTTGCCCGTGCTTGCGCCGAATATGGCGCGGGCATTGACGTTTCCAGTGTGGGTGAGCTGAATGCCGCGCTGTCACAGGGGGTTCGCGGTGACGAGCTGATGGTCACCGGCCCCGCCAAATCCGACGATCTGCTGTGGCTTGCCGTGCGGCACCGCGCATTGATCGCCGTGGACAGTCTCGACGAGCTCGACCGGTTGGCCGCATTCAGCACCCCCGCCGCCGCGGCCCGCGTACTACTTCGCGTGCTGCCCAATGGATCCGCGAGCCGATTCGGCATGACCGCGGCGGAATTGGACCGCGCGATTTCGGTTATCGGTGCGTCCGGCACCATCGGCCACGAATCGATTCGCCTGCAGGGCTTCAGCTTCCACCTGTCCGGCTACGATGCCGTCGCACGCGCCGAACAGGCCGGCGAATTGATCACCCGCTGCCTGGATGCGCGCACACTGGGCCACCCGGCCCGCACCATCTCCATCGGCGGTGGATTCGGCGTCGATTATGTGCCCGCGCGCGCCTGGTCGGAGTTCACCGATCACGCGAACGGTCAGTGGTTCCACGCGGGGAAGTCGTTCGATTCGTATTATCCGTACCACTTCCCGGCGCCCGGCCCGGCCATGCTCACCGCCGTCCTCGAGCACAACGCACTCGCGCAACGGTTGCGCGACAACGATATCCGGCTCGCTGTCGAACCCGGCCGGGCACTGCTCGACCGCGCCGGATCCAGCGTCTTCCGGGTGCAGGGCAGCAAGACCCGCCACGTCGAAGGTCACCCCTACCAGCTGCTCACCGTGGACGGCACCAGCCTGAGCCTGTCCGAGCAGTGGTTCGACAGTGAATACCTTCCCGATCCGATACTGTGGCCGCCGCGCCCCGGCGAGCTCACCCCGACCTGCGTCGGCGCGGCCAGCTGTCTGGAGTCCGACATGCTCAGCTGGCGGCGCGTCCCGTTACCGAGACGAGCCGAGGTCGGCGATCTGCTGATCTATCCGAATACCGCTGGCTACCAAATGGATTCGAATGAATCGGCCTTTCACGAACTGCCGATTCCGCCGAAGGTGGTGCTGCACGACACCGGCGATCGACTCCGCTGGACGCTCGACGCCGGATGACCCGGCACCCCCAATCGACCAATACCCTTACGGCCCCGAACGAGGAGACCTCCATGCCGCTCGTCACGCGCGTGACGGATCTGATCGGTCGCACCCCGCTATTCGAACTGGCGACCACCGCGACCGGCACCCGGCTGCTGCTCAAACTCGAGCAGTTCAATCCGACGGGTGCGGCCAAGATCAGGATGGCGCGCGCGATGATCGACGATGCGGAGCGTCGAGGTTTGCTGGGTGATGGCGGGCATATTATCGAGTCGACATCCGGGAATACCGGGCTCGGCCTCGCGGTAGTAGCTGCCGAACGTGGGTATCGCTTCACCGCAGTGGTCGATCACCACGCGTGTAAGGACAAGCTGCGCGCGATGCGAGCAATGGGTGCGGAATTGGTGTTCGTCGCCGATGACGGTGACGACAACCTGGCCACCTCGGCGCGGGAGGACCTGGCCGAGGCGATGGCGGCCGGACAGTCCGACGCGTACTTCACCGAACAGCACAACAACGACGCGAACGCGGTCGGCTACTACGCCGTGGCCGAAGAATTGCTAGAAGACGTGGAGCGCGTCGATATCCTGCTCTCCGCGGTGGGCACCGGCGGTTCGCTGTTCGGCACCGCGACCCGACTGCGCCAACTCGGCTGCACACCACGGGTGATCGGCGTGGAGCCGGTCGGATCGATCGCCTTCGGCGGACCGGGCGGGCCGTACTGGCAGTCCGGTACCGGCACCCCACCCGGCGCCACCATCGGCACCGCCGTGGACTATTCGCTGCTCGACGAGGGCGTCAAGGTTTCCGATGTCGCGGCCTTCGCCACCGCTCGCGCGGTCGCGGCCGAGCTGGGCCTGATGATCGGCGGCTCTGCGGGCGGCTCGGTACACGCCGCGCTCACCCGCCTCGAGGAGTTCCCGCCCGGCTCGACCGTGGTCACCATCGTCTGCGACGGCGGCGAGAAATATCTCGACACGGTCTTCGACGACGAGTGGATGCGCGAACGCGATCTTCTCGACGCCGCCACCGAACGCGATGTGCGCGCCATGCTCGACCGCTACGCTCCCGTCCGCCATGCCCAACTTGTCGAGGCGCGATGAAGCACACGCGCGCTTTCGATCACCGTTGCGCGACACCGCCCACGTCTGAAATGATCACCTTGTTAGGGTTACCTAACCAAAATGAAGCTCAGCGGCGAGTTGGGACGAGGCGCATGGCGATCGATTTCGGGATTCGACCGGTGGAGGTGCGATGCTGAATCTGTCCACCTTCCGTGCCGATGGGCGACAGCTCACCGCGCTGGCGGCACCGATCGCACTCACCCAACTCGCACAGATCGCGGTATCGACAACCAATATCGCACTGATGGGCACGCTCGGTGTGCGCGAGGTCGCCGCAGGCGGGCTGGCGATGGTGCTGTTCAACCAGATTCGCACGATGTGCGTCGGTCTGATCACCGGGACCGGGAATCAGATCGCGTCTTCGACGAGTGCGGCGGATAAGCGTGGTGAATCCGCGGACGGGGAGGTCCGCGATATCGTCCGCTCGAGTTTCCTGATCGCTACCTTCGCCGGAATCCTCGGCGGCGCCGTGCTGATCGGACTCGGCTGGGCGCTGCAATGGCTCGGCCAGGACGCGGGCGTACTCGCCGACGCGCGACCGCTCATGCTCGCGCTCGCGCCCGGACTGCTGCCCTGCCTGTGGTTCCAAGTACTGCGGCAGTACACCGTCGGTATGCAGCGTCCGCAGGCCCTGCTGCTGGTCACTCTCGGCTCGGTGGCGCTGAACCTCGTACTGGCCCTTACCTTCATGCACGGCTGGGTCGGACTGCCCGCACTGGGATTGACCGGCATCGGCGTCGCGACCTCCCTGGTCTTCCTGATCACCTTCGGCGTCTTCTTCGCGATGGTGCGCGCCGATGCGGCACTCGGCGCCACCCTGCCGCTGCGTCCGTGGCCGGTGCACGTGCCGACCATCTGGGCCGAGATCGAACTCGGTGCGCCGATCGCGCTCACCTACGGTTCGGAAGCGGGCATGTTCTCCGTGCTCGCCCTGGTGATGGGCAGTATCGGACCGGCCGCGCTGGCCGCGCACAATGTGGTCTACCAGATCATCTACATCGTCTTCCAGATCGCGATCGGCCTGTCGCACGGTGCGTCCATCCTGGTCAGCCATGCCGTCGCGCGTGACGAATACGGCCACGCCCGTGCGCTGGCCTGGTTGGCGCTACAGCATGCGGGCATCGTCGCCGCGGTCACCGGCGTGGTCTATATCGCCGCGCCGAAAGTCGTGCTGAGCCCCTTCCTCGAACCCGGCGACACCGCGACGATCGAACTGGCCCGCTCGCTGCTGCTCATCGGCATCGTGCTCCAATTCTTCGATGCCGCACAGAACATCGGCACCGGCCTGCTGCGCGGTCTGAAGGAAACCAAGGCGGGCTTCCGCCTGTCCCTGGTCGGCTACTGGCTCATCGGCCTGCCCACGGCCCTGCTGCTGGCCTTCCCGGTCGGCCTCGGCGCCGCGGGCGTCTGGTGGGGTCTGACCGCGGGTCTGGCCGGCACGGCCGCCCTCATGCTCCGCCGCTACTTCGCTCTGCTCGACACCGCCGCTTCCACCCACCCACACCCTCTCCCGCAATCCCTACCCAACCCTTCCCGGCCTCGTGAAATCCGGACCTAACGGGCGGCGGAAAGTATTGTGCAGCAACCTGATAGCGTGCGGGGAATGCGGCAGAGCCTGGCATTGAGTTGTGAGCGGATCTCCGCTGAACTGCTCGACCACTTCGACGGGGTCGGGATGGTGCGCGGCGAGTACGTGTTCCGCGCGGCCGGGAAATATCCGACACCCGAATCGGTTTCGAGCTATCTCGTGCCGTATCTGCGACATATTGCGAAGCGGGCGAGCGGAACGACGATCTGGTATCGCACCATGGAAGCCGATACCGCCGAATGCAATATCCTCGACGGCGTCGAAGAGATCATCGACGAGCCGCATAAACTGCTCGGCCTGCGCGGTATTCGCCGAGCGCGTCGTTTTCCCGACGCATTCGTCGCCGAACTCGAGGGCATTGCACAGGTGCGCGACGAGGGCGCGGACATCGGCGTGCTTTTCCCCTTCGTCACCTATGTCGACGAATTGCAGTGGGCCATCGAGCAGACCAGGGCCGTGATCGGCGACTGCCCGGTCGCCACCATGATCGAGATCCCGTCGCTGCTGCTCGAGGTCGACCGGGTCGTGACCACCGGGGTGTCCCGGGTGGTGATCGGCTGCAACGATCTGTCCTCGCTGCTGCTCGGCCAGGCGCGCGCCAGCCTACGCCCCGTTCGCCCGGTTCCGCCGCTGCTGCGCGCGATCGAGCGCGTCACCATGGTGGCCGCCGCCGCGGGCGTGCGGACCGCGGTCGCGGGCTATCTGCATCCGGACCTGCTCGCGGCCTGCGCGAACCTCGGCGTCGACGAATGCGTGCTGCACTACTCCGATCTGCCCGAGGTGCTGGGTGAGCAGTTCGCGGACCTGCCGGATCTCGATGTGCTGCAAGCGATCAAGCGCAAGACGCGTGCCGCGATCGCGGTATACGAGGCGGAGCGGGCGGCCGGGTCCGATCCCGACCACCCGCACGCCCATCAGACGTTGACGCCGTAATCGCGGGCGATACCCGCGAGCCCGGAGGCATAGCCCTGACCTATGGCGCGGAACTTCCATTCGTTGCCGTACCGGTACAACTCCCCGAACACCATGGCGGTCTCGGTGGACGCATCCTCGGTGAGGTCATACCGGGCCAACTCGGCGCCGGTGGTCGCGTCGACCACGCGGATGTAGGCGTTGCGGATCTGGCCGAACGACTGTCCGCGCGCATCGGCATCGTGGATGGAGACCGGGAAGAAGATATTGGTGATCGTCGGCGGGGTCGCCGCCAGATCGACATTGATCACCTCGTCATCGCCTTCGCCCTCACCGGTGAGATTGTCACCGGTATGTTCGATCGTGCCCTCGGGCGAGCGCAGATTGTTGTAGAACACGAAGTGCTGATCGGACAGCACACGCTGATTCGGCCCGGTGGCGAGCGCACTCGCATCGAGGTCGTAATCGGCCCCGGTGGTCGTTCGCACATCCCAACCGAGCCCCACCGCAACCTTGGTGAGGTTGGCGGCCTGCTTCGACAGCGAGACATTTCCGCCTTTGGCCAATGTGACGCTCATGATCCCCTTCCGTTCGACGCGTTCGCGCCGCCTTTCATCACGATTATTACTCTGTACCGGACACCTTGTGCCGGTTCAGTTCTCGATGCCGATCTTCTCGAGCGACCTGCAAGCAGTCGCTAGCGGCTCCACGCGCGCAGTGTCTGCACGCGCCCTTCGAGCGCATGCAATTCGCTCGCGTCCAGGACAGTGCGCTCGATTCCGTGCGCCACCGCGAAGGCCGACTGCCGGTGGTCATCGATGACTTCGACATCGATCTGGACCGCGACATAGTCTGTCGCACCGGGCATTTCCTCGGCGATAACCCGCGCCTGCCCGCGCGCGCACAGCGCGACATTGCCACCGCCGAGAATCAGCAGTGCGACATCGGGCCGTTCGCGCAAGCGCGCCAGCGAACCGCGATCGAATTTCAGGCTGAGCAGAATCCGCCGATCATCCGCGCGCACCGGCCAGGACACCGGAATCGCATGCGGCGCTGGGTCGGTGGTGACCAGCACCGCGATCGTCTCCTGGGGCCATTCCGGAAGTACGTCCAGTTCAGGATGATCGGCCGTAGAGTGGTCTTGACGTTGCACGGGGCTCGCTCCGGCTGCCATGTTCGTCACCTCTTGATCGCTGCCACGCGGCGGGCTGTGCCACGTTGCCTGCAAGTCTAAGGTGCTGTGGCCCTTATTCGCTGGCGCTGCGACCTTTGTCCGAAGTGCTCACAGGCACCTCTCAGGACACTGATACGCCGCCGCCGGGTGATGGGCAGCGCCCTGGCTCAGTGGCGGGCCATCTCCTCGCGCGGGATTATGCGGTGAGGCTACCCTATTTTCAATGGGGCAACCGGGCCCAGCCCTCTGTCCGGGACACCTCTCGGGCGTCCGGATTGACGGGTCGGCACAGTCGATGCATCATTGCTGACAGACCCTGTTCAGCAGGGCTTCTCCATTCGCCGGCCGATGTCTGTCCGGCCCGCGTGCTGCTCTCGGTACCGCTCGGCCGCCGCGCCTTGCCCGCACCGACAGCATTACCCAAGAAGACGCGTTGGCGTCCGGCCGTGAGTGAGGTGAGAACGACATGGTGTACCGATCGTCTGAGACCCGGCTGATCACTTCGTTCCTGCACTACGGCATCGTCCCGAATTTCTGAATTCGGCCGCGCCGGGCACGGCAACCGCAGACGACGTCCGTCGACGTCGTCCGCGGCGGTGCCCGGGCTGTAGCGGCTACCACGGGACATTTCGGCACACACACGGACGTGGGGAGCAGACACATGGTTGATATGGGGGCAAGGAATTCCGGCGCGGTCGATATGGTGGCGTGGCCGACGGCGGGCAATCTCGTCGTCTCGCCCGCGATGCTGGACGACCTGAGCTATCTGCGCGGCGAGTTGGCGGCCGCGGAGGTGCCGTTCCTGCTGATTCGTGATGGCGGACATCGGCTGGCACTGGCCGCGGATGCCGCGCACCGGACGATGGTGCGTCGGGTGACGGCCACCGCGATTGCCGCGGGATTCGCGTGTGCCGAGGTGCAGCACAATGTCTTCCGGCTCGGTCGCGATGCCGATCCGGCGCATTACGTGGATCTGGAGCTGTGGGAGTACCACGGCGACACCGTCGAATGCCCGCGGCCGAATGTCTTCACCCGCAATGTCTTCGACCTCGCCGATGTCGAGCGCACGGAAGTTCGCCTGTTCGACCGCAATTGGCCGACATTGACGGATATGTTCGCGCCACAGCCGACCGATGTCGGCTTCGATATCGATCTGGTGTTCTCCTGGGTCGATGGCACAGATCCCGAATTCCGTGCCCGCCGTGCGGGAATGCTGGCCCAGGTCGTGGTCGGCGAGGGCGATGACGCGGATGCTCGGATCCGCCAGATCGACGAACTGAAGTACGCACTGCGCTCGGTGTACAAGAACGCGCCGTGGATTCGGCGGATCTTCATCGCGACCGATTCCGCGGTGCCGGGATGGCTCGACGAACATCCTCGGGTGACGGTGGTGCGCGCGGTCGATCACTTCAGCGATACCAGCGGGCTGCCCACCTTCAATTCCCATGCGGTGGAATGCCAACTGCAGCATATCGACGGGCTCAGTGAGCATTTCCTGTACTCGAACGACGATATGTTCTTCGCCCGGCCGGTGCGTCCGTCGATGTTCTTCAGCCCGGCCGGGGTTAGCCGGTTCATCGAGGCAGGCACCCGGATCGGGCCGGGCCGAAACAACGAGCGGCGCAGTGGTTTCGAGAATGCGGCACGGAAAAACCGGGAATTGCTGGCCGGACGGTTCGGACATGTCATCACCCGGCACCTGGAACACACCCCGGTTCCGTTGCGGCGCAGCGTATTACTCGAGATGGAGCGGGAATTCGCGACCGACTTCGCGCGGACCAGGGCGAGCAGATTCCGTGCGGCCACCGATATTTCGGTGACGAATTCGCTGTACCACTACTACGCCATGCTCACCGGGCGCGCGGTGCCGCAGGAGATGGCGCGGATGCGCTATGTCGACACCACGAGCCGACGCGGGCTCGCACTGCTCGACACACTGGCGGCAAACCGTGATGTCGACTTCTTCTGCCTCAACGACGGCAGTTTTCCGGAGGTCCCGGAGGCCGACCGGGTGCGGGCGGTGTCGGAATTCCTGTCCACCTATTTCCCAGCCCCCGCGCCGTGGGAGCGGGTCAGTGCACGGCCTCGTCGTCTTCCGGAGTCTGCGCCCGGCGCCGCATGACCCGCGGGATGCGCGCGGCGGGCGGGATCACGATGCCCTCCTCGGCCAGCTTGCGCGCCGCTTCTTCCGGAGTGGACGGGGAGCCGACGGTCGGGCCGCGATCGATCGGGACCACCGAGTGAACGATGGTGTCCGGATAGATGTGCACGTAATTGAAGGCCTGCGCGCCGTCGCGGCCGCGCAGGCCGCCCTCGGCGACGGCCAGATCCTGGCTGTAGCAGGTCGCCGAGGCGACCGAGACCGGGATGCCCGCGAAGGTGGCACTGGTCGAAAAGTGCAGGTGCCCAGCAAGAATCGCGCGCACGTCGGTGCCGTCGAGCACATCGGCCAGCCTGCGCTGATCACGCAGTTCGACAGTGACCGCCAAATCGAGCACGCACGGCACCGGCGGGTGGTGCATCGCCAGAATCGTGCCGAACGGTGCGGGTTCGGCGAGTACCGATCGCAGCCAGGCCAGCTGTTCGTCGCGGATTTCGCCGTAGTGGTGGCCGGGGACGCTGGTGTCCAGGGCGATGATGCGTAGGCCGTCGATCATGTGCACCCGATCCAGCGGCTTGGTCGACGGGCGCTCGCCGAGCAGGGTCCGGCGCAGTTCACCGCGATCGTCGTGATTGCCGGTGACCCATACGACCGGCGCGCGCAATCGGCGCGCGAACGGTTCCACGATGGCGCGGAGTTTCTCGTACGCATCAGGCTCGCCCCGATCGGTGAGGTCACCGGTGAAGATGATCGCCGTCGGGCGGATGCGGCTGGCCGCGGCCTGGTCGAGCAACTGTCGAAGACGCAGATCCGCGTCCACATCGCCGTACAACTCGCCGTCGCCGGCGATCAAATGGGTATCGCTGAAATGGAACAGCACATGATTCGGTCGCGGGTGCTCCGCGACTCTGCTGGTGGGCACCGGACCGAACGTCCTCCCCGGCGGATTCGCCCGCCATTGGCTTCGGGTTCCATCGCCAGGATAGCGAAGACCTATTGACAGACTGCCCTCCGCAGGGTGACGACATGCTTGCGGGTAGGTGAGAGTTCGGTGTCATCGCGCCGACCGGTGCCGTCGGCATCGATGACCTCCACCACGGCGCCCGCTCCGAGAACGGCTGTGGCGCAAAGGAAGATATGCGGACGCTAGCTGCCGAGGGTGTCGGCGGTGCGGAGGGCGTCCAGGACCATGGGGGTATCGACGGTGAAGGGTTCGTTGTGGATGGTTTCGCCGGGGGCGGTGGCGCGTTCGGCGATGGCGGTCAGGGTTCGGTTATCGGGGTCGGTCAGGCCCAGCGCGGCGAAGGTGGTCGGGAGACCGACCGAGGTACAGAATTCGAGGACCGTTGAAATCTCTGCAGTGGGAGCGCCTTCCAGCACCAGCTGGGTGAGGACGCCGAAGGCCACCTTTTCGCCGTGTAGGTATGGGTGGGTTTGCGGGGCGGCGGTGAGGCCGTTGTGGATCGCGTGGGCGGCGGCGAGGCCGGAGGATTCGAAGCCGAGGCCGGAGAGCAGGGTGTTGGCTTCGACGATGCGCTCGAGCGCCGGGGTGACGGTGTGGTTGCGGACCGCGGCGAGCGCGTGGGTGCCGTCGGCGAGCAGGGTCCGGTAGCAGAGTTCGGCCAATGCGGTAGCGCTGCGGGTGGACGCGCCGCCACGCATATTCCGGACCCGCGCGGCACTGCAGGTCCGCGCCTCGAACCAGGTCGCGAGCGCATCGCCCATACCAGCGATGAGCAGCCGCGCCGGAGCCTGCGCGATCGCGGACGTATCGACCAGGACCAATGCCGGATTCCGTCGAACCAGCTGATAAGCCTCGAATTCCCCAGCATCGGTATAGATCACCGACAACGCGCTGCACGGCGCGTCACTGGACGCCGTCGTAGGACAACTGATCATCGGCAGTTCCAGATCATCGGCCACCGCCCGAGCCGTATCGAGCACCTTGCCCCCACCGGCGCCCAACACCACCGTGCTCGCTCTTTCCTGCACGGCTGCGGTCACCCGCCCGATCTCCGCCCGACTGCACTCACCCCCGGACCGATGCACCGAATACTCGATCTTCGCCTCGGTAAGCGACTCCTGCCACGTCTGTGCCAACAACCGATGCGCACTGGCCCCCGCCACAATCATCACCGGCCCCGCGATCCCCAACCGCGTCATCTCCGCCCCGAGCGCCCCCGTCGCATCCCGCCCCTGCACATAATGCCCCGGCGAAGAAAACACACTCAGCATCTGCCACCTCCCGATCGCGGGCACCGCCGAAGCACCCACACCGCCGCCCGACAGCCGACTCCGTACCCAAACGCTACGCGGCCGCCGCACCCTCCGACCACTACCCCGACCTCGCCGAGAGCGGTGAGGCGATGGCACGTCATCGAGCGACCGCACAAGCGCTTTCTCAGTGCACACGCGCGATCGAGCATCTGCGGTGGTGAACAGAGGGGGTCGCGAAGTGCGTCAGTGGGTAGCGTCTACGGCCAGTACTTGCGCCAATCGGCGGCGGATAGCGGGACGCGCTCGCCGCGGGCGGCTTCGGCGGCATCCTCGGTGGCGCGGACTTCCGATGCGAAGGACAAGGTGGCTTTGCGGAGGCGTTCTTCTGCGCTGTCTTCGCCGCCCAGCGCGACGGCGCGCAGGGTATCGGGGATCAGGTCTTCGGGCAGCCCTGCTTTGAGGCTGCGGGAGCGGATCTTCTCGGCCAGAGCCAAGGCGGGTTGGGCCAGGGCTATGCCGTCGAGGCAGGAACGGCGGGATTTTTCGGCGGATTTGCGTTCCTCCCAGGCTTTTTCCTGAGCGGCGATCTTTTCCGCGACGGTGGCCGACGGGTCGATCGGTTCGTCGGCGAGGTGCGGGCTGCGGTTGACGAGTTTGGCGACCAGTGCGGCGGCGACATCATCGACGGTGAATTCGCCTGCGGCCTGGGCGATTCGGGAGTGGAACAGGACCTGCAGCAGCAGGTCGCCGAGTTCTTCCTTGATGGTTTCGGCGTCGTTGTGCTGGATGGCGTCGAGTAGTTCGTAGGTTTCCTCGAGCAGGTAGGGGCGCAGCGAGTCGTGGGTTTGCGTCACTTCCCAGCCGCCGAAGTTCCACAGCCGGTCCATCACCTCGACGGCGTCGCCTAACCCCGCCGCCACCAGGGCGGCATCGGTTCGGCCGGATTCGGCCGCCGCCCGCTGAGGATCATCGGCGATCGCTTCCGGGACCGCGTGCTCATGGGCACCATTGGCCCGTCCCGCCTCCGCCGCCGCATGTCGGGCGGCCCGCAGAACGGCTTCGTCGCGGTCCGAACTCATCGAGCCGCCGTGGCTTCGGTGGCGACCCGCAGCTCTACGAAGCCCTTCGGCTTGCCATCCAACTGCAGCAACAGGTCGGCAACGAATTGCAACAGGACGACATCGCGCACCCGGTCGGCGCCGACACTGTCCTGCACCCGGGGCAGCGGCAACTGCACCACCCCGCTCGCCGCGCGATAGCCCGCGCTCGGGTACAGGCGCTTCAATCGCATCTGCTTGGAATCGGGCAGGCTCATCGGCGAAACCTTCAATGTGGTTCCGGTGACAGCGATTTCGGTGACATCGTATTCGCGAGCCAGCAGACGCAGTTTCGCCACCGACACCAACCTGCCGACCTCGACGGGCAGCGGCCCGTACCGGTCGACGAGCTCCTCGACAACCGACTCCAACCCCGGAGCATCTTGCGCCGCAGCAAGTTTGCGGTAGGCCTCCAACCGGAGCCGATCGCTGGTGATGTAGTCGGGCGGAATGTGCGCGTCCACCGGGAGGTCGATGCGGACCTCCTTGACCTCCTCGGTCGTGATCGGCTTTCCGTCAGCGGCGGCCCGATAAGCCTCCACCGCCTCACCGACCAGCCGCACATACAGATCGAAGCCGACACCGGCCACATGCCCGGACTGCTCGGCGCCCAGCACATTTCCGGCGCCACGGATTTCGAGGTCCTTCATGGCGACCGCCATACCCGCGCCGAGATCCGAGTTCTGCGAAATGGTGGCGAGCCGGTCGTAGGCCGTCTCGGTGAGCGGCTTCTCCGGCGGGTAGAGGAAGTAGGCGTATCCGCGTTCACGACTGCGGCCGACGCGCCCACGCAACTGATGCAGCTGCGAAAGACCGAGAGCGTCCGCGCGTTCCACGATCAACGTATTCGCATTGGAAATATCGAGCCCGGTCTCGATGATGGTGGTACAGACCAGCACATCGAATTCACGCTCCCAGAATCCCTGCACGGTCTGTTCGAGCATGTCCTCGTTCATCTGACCGTGCGCGACCACCACCCGCGCCTCCGGCACCAGATCCCGAATCCGCTTGGCGGCCTTGTCGATCGATGAAACCCGGTTGTGCACATAGAAGACCTGGCCGTCGCGCAGCAGCTCACGCCGAATGGCCGCGGTGACCTGCTTGTCGTTGTACCCACCGACATAGGTGAGCACCGGATGCCGCTCCTCGGGCGGGGTGAGGATGGTCGACATCTCGCGAATGCCCGCCAGGCTCATCTCCAGGGTGCGCGGAATCGGCGTCGCGGACATGGTCAACACGTCGACGTGCGTGCGCAGCGCCTTGATGTGCTCCTTGTGCTCGACACCGAAACGCTGTTCCTCGTCCACGACCACCAGGCCGAGATCCTTCCACCGCACGCCGGTCTGCAGCAGCCGGTGCGTACCGACCACGATATCGACGGTGCCGTCCGCCATCCCCTCGAGCACTACGCGGGATTCGGCCGGATCGGTGAAGCGGGACAGGCCCTTCACGGTCACCGGGAATCCACCGACGCGTTCGGTGAAGGTCTGCAGATGCTGTTGCGCCAGCAAGGTTGTCGGCACCAGCACGACGACCTGCTTGCCGTCCTGCACCGCCTTGAAAGCGGCGCGCACGGCGATCTCGGTCTTGCCGTAGCCGACATCACCACAGACCACGCGGTCCATCGGGACCGCCTTCTCCATATCCGCCTTCACCTCGGCGATGGCGGTCATCTGGTCGACGGTCTCGGTGAACGCGAACGCGTCCTCCATCTCCTTCTGCCACGGACTGTCCGGTCCGAACGCATGTCCGGGCGCGGCCTGGCGCGCGGCGTAAAGCTGCACCAGCTCACCGGCGATCTCGCGAACCGCCTTGCGCGCCTTGCGTTTCGTATTCGCCCAGTCGGATCCGCCGAGCTTGGACAGACTCGGCATCTCACCGCCGACATAGCGCGAGAGCTGATCCAGCGATTCCATCGGCACGAACAGCCGATCACCGGGCTGCCCGCGCTTACCGGGCGCATATTCGATGACCAGGTATTCCCGCCGCGCCCCGCCGACGGTGCGTTCGATCATCTCGACGAACCGGCCGATGCCATGCTGATCGTGCACCACCATATCGCCGGCGTTCAGCGCCAGCGGGTCGACTTGATTGCGGCGCTTGGCCGGTAGCCGCTTCCCCTCCGCCGGTGCGGTGACCCGGTTGCCGGTGAGGTCGGATTCGGCGACGACAACCAGACGGGCGTCATCGAAGACCAACCCGTCGTGCAGCGAACCGCACAGCACACCGACCACTCCGGGCGTCGGCTCGGCACCGGCTGTCAAAGCAGCCGCGGGCACGTCGGCATCCGAGAGCCGTTCCAGAATGCGTTGCGCCGTACCGTGACCCGCCACGACCACGACCGCGCGTCCACCGGTCAGCACATGCGCGCGCAGCGACGCGAAGATCGTCGCCACCAATTCGTCGGATCCGCGCGCCGCGGGCCCGGCCAGCACCGGCAGCACAACCTCGGCGGGATCACCGGAGGTCAGCGGGCTCAGACTCCACCACGGCAGACCGTGTGCGTTTGCGCTGTCATGGATTTCGGGCAGCGCGCGGTAACCGGAGGCGGCCAGATCGAGTCCGTGCCCACCCAACGGCGCGGCACCGCCGAACGAGGCGGCGGTCCACGATGCCTCCAGGAACTCCTCACCGGTGCGCACCAGATCGGCTGCGCGCGTGCGGATCTTCTCCGGATCGCACAGCAGCAGCTGGGTGCCCTCCGGCAAAACCTCGGTGAGCAGCCGCAATTCGCCGGGCTGCAGCACCGGCAGCAGTGCCTCCATGCCCTCGACCGGAATACCTTCGGAAAGCTTCTCCAACATCTCTACCAGCGCCGCATCGGCGGCATTCGCCACCGCGACCTCGGCGGCGCGCGCGCGTACAGCCTGGGTGAGCAACAGTTCCCGACACGGCGGCGCGACGACCACATCCACCGTCAGATCGGTCAGCGAGCGCTGGTCGGCGACCGCGAAGGGCCGCAGCTCGGTCACCTCGTCGCCCCAGAACTCCACGCGCACCGGATGATCGGCGGTGGGCGGGAACAGATCGAGGATGCCGCCGCGCACGGCGAACTCACCGCGCTTGCCGACCATATCGACGCGGGTGTAGGCGAATTCGATCAGGCGCAGGAGCAATTCGTCGAAATCGAACTCCGCGCCGACACGCAGCACGATCGGTTCGATATCACCGAGGCTCGCGGCCATCGGCTGCATCAGGGAGCGAACGGTCGTCACCACGACCCGCAGCGGTTCCGGAAACACCGGATCCTCCGGATGCGCCAGCCGCCGCAGCACTTCTAACCTGCGCCCCACGGTGTCGGCACCCGGCGACAGCCGCTCATGCGGCAGCGTCTCCCAGGACGGGAACTGTGCGATCGCCGCGCCGAGGATTTCCTCCAGCTCGACCGTCAGATCGTCGGCTTCGCGCCCGGTCGCCGTCACCACCACCAGCGGCCGCTGGGCCGCGATCGTCGCCGCGACGAACGGCCGCACCGCCGAGGGCCCGACCAACTCGACCGGCGACTTCCCGACCAGGTCAGCGACGGTCCGCAAGGCCGAATCGGCCCCGGCCACCGCGGCCAGTCCGGCAAGAGGTGGACGGTGGGTGGACATCGAACGCTCCTGAGCTCAGGCGAGGTTTTTAGGACGGCCAACCGAGTCTAGGCTCCCCCGACTCCCCCAGCCTTTGCCGGGATGAGTTACCTATGTGCTCACGAAATCAGTCGACACGTCACAACCTACCAACGCGCTGTGACACCTTTACGGCACGTAGCGGCGTAGGCGGCGGGCGGCGAATTCCCGGAAGTACGAGAGCTTCTCCGGGGGCACGATCGCCGGGAGCAGGAAGTACCAGGCCCGTTCCATCCTGGTCGCCATCTGATCGATCGAATCGGTGCCGACCGCCGTGATATGCACGCCCGCGGTCATTTCCTGCAGTAGCAGCCCGATCACCTCGGCGTCCAGATCGGCCTCGAGGTCGCCCTGGGCGATGGCCCGCTCGGATAGCACACGGTAGGTATCGCCCCAGGTCTTGGCGATATTGTCGCCTTGTGCGCCGCGGTAGTCGCCGATCTGATGGGTCAGCTTGAGCATCGCGCCGACCATCGGATCGTTCATGGATAGGTCCGCGACGACATAGGTTATCCCGATACATGCCTCGAGCGCGGGCACCCTCGGATCGAAGAAACCCTGGCACGAACTGACCAGACGCTCATTGCCCTGGTCGACCACGGCGCGCGCTAGCTCTTCCTTCGATCCGAAGTGAAAGTACAAGGCGCCCTTGGTCACGTTCGACTGCGCGATGATCTCGCTCAGGCTCGCATTCGCATATCCCAAGCGCAGAAAGACATCGGCAGCGCCCGCCAGGACGGAATCGCGGGTGATCTCCGCACGCGCTTGCCTAGCCATCAGATCCGCCTGTCATCCTTAAACCAGCCATCCTGAAGTAGACCGACATCCCGAAGTAGACCGACTTACCGCTCGAACAGCACCCTGAGGATGGGTGAACCGTACCACCAGGTGAGCGCGCGCCAGCGAATTCGAGCATTCGGACGGGCATACTGCGCAATTTGCTGGCTACCAATGCGGTCAATCTCCCGTACCGGCACGCCATTCCGAGCTCAGCTGCGGTCGGGCTTCCAAATGACTGAGGCCGTTCCAGCACAGGTTCACCAGATGTGCCGCGACAACCTCTTTCGACGGTTTGCGCTCGTCCAGCCACCAGGTCGCGGCGGTCGAGACCATGCCCACCAGTGCCTGCGCATACAAACCGGTCAGACTGGTATCGAAACCGCGGCGCTCGAAATCGCCGGCGAGAATATGCGCGACCTGATTGGTGGCCTCGTTGAGCAGGCTCGAGTAGCGGCCCTCCGCGGTAGCTGCGGGCTGGTCGCGCACCAGGATTCGGAATCCGTCGGTGCGTTCCTCGATATAGGTCAGCAGTGCCAGCGCGACCTGTTCGAGCCGAATTCTGGACCGATTCTGGGTGAGCGAGGAGGTGATCATGTCCAGCAGCATCGACATCTCGCGGTCCACGACCACGGCGTAGAGCCCCTCCTTGCCGCCGAAGTGTTCGTACACCACGGGTTTGGAGACTTGCGCCCGCTGTGCGATCTCCTCGATCGAGGTCGCGTCGTAGCCGCGCTCGGCGAATATTGCGCGACCGATCTCGATCAACTGCTGCCGCCGCTGAGTACCCGTCATCCGTGGCCGGGACACTCGTTGCGGTTCACCCGAAGACAACGCCCCGCCTCCCTGCGCATGACCCGAACTTTTGCCGACAACTGTTCCAGACAGCCCCGCCCGCGCGCGCGTCGCCCCGCCGAAGACGGCAATCGAGGGGCCGATTTCGGCGTTCGCCCAGATAACGCGACCGGTGTGAACTCGTCGCGGCAACGGGTACCCACGAATTCCGCGAAGCAGTTCGACTAACCGGAGGTCTTCATGCGAGGATTCATGCCGTGCCGCTGGCGCAGTGGCGGGTTTCGCAGATCCGCCGGTGTGACAATCCGCCGTAGTGTAATGGCAGCACCTCTGATTTTGGTTCAGATAGTTCAGGTTCGAGTCCTGGCGGCGGAGCACACCGGCACGATGGCTTATCGTTGGCCGCGCACATCGCTGAACAAGCACGACGACAGCGCTGACCAAGCACGACGACAGCCCCAAGCACGATGACAGGCAGCCGAGGGAGATCCATGCCACAGCAGACCGCCGTCGTCGTTCTCGCAGCCGGTGCCGGGACGCGAATGCGGTCGAAGACTCCTAAAGTGCTGCATTCGCTGGCCGGTCGAAGCATGCTCGCGCACGCGCTGCATGCGGCCAACGAGATCGACCCCGCGTTCCTCATCACCGTGGTAGGACACGATCGGGAACAAGTCGGCGCCGCGGTCGCCGCGGTCGCCGCCGACCTCGGCCGCGACATCACCACCGCCATTCAGGAAGAACAGCTCGGAACCGGCCACGCGGTGCAGTGCGCGCTCGCGGCGGTTCCCGAGGATTTCACCGGTGACCTACTGGTCACCTCCGCCGACGTGCCGCTGCTGGACGGGCACACCCTGTCCGCGCTGCTCGACGAACACCGCAGCTACGCCGAACGTTCGGCGGTCACGGTGCTGACCTTCGAACCCGACGACCCGAACGGCTACGGCCGCATCGTCCGCAATGCCGACGGCCAGGTCACCGAAATCGTCGAACATGCCGACGCCACCCCGGCGCAATCGGCGATCACCGAGGTCAACTCCGGTGTCTACACCTTCGACGCGACCGTGCTGCGCACCATGATCGGACGTCTTTCCACCGCCAATGCCCAGCACGAGCTGTACCTGACCGATGTGCTGCGGCTGGCTCGCGAGGCCGGACATCCGGTGCACGGCGCACGGCTGCTCGACTCGGCCAAGGTCACCGGCGTCAACGACCGGGTGCAGATGTCGCAGGCCGCACGCACCCTCAACCGATACATCCTCGAACGGCATATGCGCGCGGGAGTCACGATCATCGACCCCGCGACCACCTGGGTGGACGCGAACGTGAAAATCGCCAGGGACGCCGAAATCCGGCCGGGTGTGCAGTTACTCGGCGGCACCGTCATCGGTGAGGACGCCGTGATCGGACCGGATTGCACGCTCACCGATGTCATTGTCGGCAACGCCGCGCACGTCGTTCGCACCCACGGTGATCAGGCCGTGATCGGTCCCGGTGCGAATATCGGACCGTTCAGCTATCTGCGCCCGGGCACCGTTGTCGGCGATTCCGGAAAGCTCGGCGCATTCGTCGAAACCAAGAACGCATCGATCGGCGCGCACTCCAAAGTGCCGCACCTCACTTATGTCGGCGACGCCACCATCGGTGAGCACAGCAACATTGGCGCCTCCAGCGTTTTCGTCAATTACGACGGTGTGAAAAAGCACCACACCGTGGTGGGCTCGCATGTGCGGACCGGCAGCGACACCATGTTCGTCGCACCGGTGACGGTGGGTGACGGCGCTTATACGGCGGCGGGTACTGTGCTGCGTAGAAGCGTTCCGCCGGGGGCACTCGCGGTTTCAGGTGGTCCACAGAAAAACATTGAGGGCTGGGTGCAGCGCAACCGTCCTGGCACGGACGCGGCACGGGCGGCGGCGGAAGCCATCGCGACCAAAGAGATGTCGGGTCAGGCAATCGAGCAAAAGGATGGCAAACAGCAGTGACCGCGTCATGGATCGACAACCAGAAGAACCTGATGCTCTTCTCGGGACGCGCTCATCCTGAGCTGGCCGAGCAGGTGGCCAAGGAACTCGACGTCCACGTCACCCCGCAGACCGCGCGCGACTTCGCCAACGGCGAGATCTTCGTCCGGTTCGAGGAGTCCGTGCGCGGCTCGGATGCCTTTGTGCTGCAGAGCTTTCCGGCTCCGCTGAACCAGTGGCTGATGGAACAGCTCATCATGATCGACGCGCTCAAGCGCGGTTCGGCCAAGCGGATCACCGCGGTGCTGCCGTTCTATCCGTACGCCCGTCAGGACAAGAAGCACCGCGGCCGCGAGCCCATCTCCGCCCGCCTGGTCGCCGACCTGCTCAAGACCGCGGGCGCGGACCGCATCATCACCGTCGACCTGCACACCGATCAGATCCAGGGCTTCTTCGACGGCCCGGTCGATCACATGCACGCCCAGCTGCAGCTGGCCGAGTACGTGCGCAACAACTACAGCCTCGAGCACATCACCGTGGTCTCCCCCGATTCCGGTCGCGTGCGCGTCGCGGAGAAGTGGGCCGACTCGCTGGGCGGCTCGCCGCTGGCGTTCATCCACAAGACCCGCGACCCGCTGGTGCCGAACCAGATCAAGGCCAACCGCGTGGTCGGTGAGGTCGAGGGCCGCACCTGCATTCTGATCGACGACATGATCGACACCGGTGGCACCATCGCCGGCGCGGTCAAGGTGCTCGAGGCGGCGGGTGCCGGTGATGTGGTCATCGCCGCGACGCACGGCGTGTTGAGCGATCCGGCCGCCGAGCGCCTGGCCACCTGTGGCGCCAAGGAGGTCGTGGTCACCAATACGCTGCCGATCGACGAGGAGAAGAAGTTCCCGCAGCTGACCGTGCTGTCGATCGCGCCGCTGCTGGCTCGCACGATTCGCGAGGTCTTCGAGAACGGTTCGGTCACCGGACTTTTCAACGGCAACGCATAGTTTCACACTTCGTCGCGGCTCGGACCCAGGTCCGGGCCGCGACGTTGCTGTTTGTAAGACCCGCTTCGGCGTGGTACCCATGGCGGTTAAAGGATGACCAACGGGGGGCGCCATGTCGGATTCGGAACCGCATATCAATCTCGAGAAGTCGCAGGACCCGCCTCAGGACAACGTGGACGCGACCAAGGTGTGGTCACCGGAGGCGGGTCTCGATCCGACGACGGCTTATCAACCGGGACAACAGTTTCCGCCGGAAACCGCCCCACCGTACACCCCGCCCGCGGGTTATCAGCAGCCCACCGCCTATCCGCCGCCACCGTATCCACCGAACTACCCGCAAGCCGGTCCGTACGTCGGACCACCCGGCTATCCGCAAACGACCGGCCCGTACCCCGGTTACCCGTACCAGCCATATACGCCACCTCGGCAATCCGATGTCCCGATCTTCTCGATCATCAGCTTCTCCTGCCTGGCGGCGACCGCACTGTCGGTGGTGATTCTCTGTGGCCTGCCCATCGTGATCACCGGACCGGCGGGCATCGTCCTGGGCGTCATCGGCCACAGCAAGGGCGAATCGCTCGGCAAATGGGCGGCCATCGCCAACGGCGCGGTGCTGGCGATCGCGGTCGTCCTGGCCATCGCCTTCATCGGGTTCCTCGGGGCCCTCAGCTGACGGATTCGTACGGGTCCGATCCCGTTTGCCCCCGATGTCGAGGGGGATACTGGGGGTATGGACCGTGACCCGCTCGATATGGACATGGGGGACGACGACCAGGAAGACGAGATCCGCGCATACCGGCGAAATGTCGAGGATCCGCCTGATGACCTACGCATTCGCTATCACGAAAGTGAGGATGACGGCCGACTCGGCATCGGCGATGAACTCGAACAGGAGTGGACCCGTCATCGTAAGGCAGCCGAACTCGCCGAGGAGGACGAGCGCCCGGCCGAGGTCGCCGCGATGGAGATCGTCGACGATACCGACCTATAGCCCGCTCCCCGCCGACAGGAGAGTTCGATGAGCACGCCGCAGCAGGGACCTGAGCGCGGCGATTCGTCGCCCGAGAAACCGGCCGGCGAATCCGAGCCGCTCGAATCCTCGCAACCCGTCGAACCCGCCGCGCAGACACCTGCCGAGCGGGCGGCCGCCGACACCGCGCCTGATCCCGCACAACCACAGCCGTCGAGTGACCCCGCGCAACCGGAACCGTGGAATGACAACGCCGCGGCACGGTACGACCAGGACCAGCCCGGCACCGTCTATCCGCCGATCAACGACGCCACACCGGACACCCCGAACGGTGGCAATCCCCCCTATGCCCCGCGGCCGCACACCACGCCGGGACCGCGATCGGGTTCGCAGACCCTGTCGATCATCGGGTTCGTCTGTGCCGGCATCTCATTGCTGTTCTGCCCCTACCTATTCGGCCCGGTCGGCATCATTCTCGGCATCATCGGCCACAAAAAGGGCGAATCCCTCGGCAAATGGGCCGCCTTCGTATCCGCCATTTCCCTGGTCATCGGGCTCATCCTGATCTATGCCGTCTTCAGCGGCAGCATGATCCCGGACTCCGACTGACCGTGCGCTGGACTGGTTAGGGCTAGCGTTGTCGCCATGAGTCGATTCGGTGGGTTCCCACTCGCGGGGCTGGACTTCTACGAGGATTTGGAAGCCGATAACTCGAAGGCCTTCTGGACCGCGCACAAGGATGTCTACGAGGAGTCGGTCAAGGCGCCGATGGTCGCGCTGACCGCGGAGTTGGAGGCGGACTTCGGGACCGCCAAGATTTTCCGGCCGTACCGCGACGTGCGCTTCTCCAAGGACAAGGTGCCCTACAAGACGGCGCAGGGCGCGGTGGTCAGCGTCGCGCCGGGTACGGGCTGGTATGTGCAGATCAGCGCGGCGGGACTCTTCGTCGGTGGCGGATTCTATGCGGGCTCGCCCGCGCAGATCGCCCAGTTGCGCACAACCATCGATGACGAGGTCCGCGGCCCGGAGCTGGAGGCCATCCTGGCGAAGCTCACCAAGGCCGGATTCACCATCGGCGGCGAGCAGCTCAAGACCAAGCCGAAGGGGTACGACGCCGACCATCCGCGCATCGATCTGCTGCGGCACAAATCGCTGACCTGCAGTAAGGAATACGGCGCACCGGCGTGGCTGGACAAACCCCGCGCCGCGAAGGAGGTCCGCACCGCCTGGGAGACGATGCGGCCCTTCATCGACTGGCTGGGCGCGGTGGTCAGTGGTGCGCCCGCTCGGACCTAACGGCGAGCGGCGAGGACGAGGGCGAAGCGATTGTCCGGATCGGTCCAGACCTGTTCGGTCTCGAATCCCGCTGCGGCCAGTTCGGCGTCCAATCCGTCGATACGGAATTTGGCCGAGATTTCGGTGCGCATCTGCTCGCCGCGCGCGAACTGGACAGTGAGGTCCAGTTCGCGCACCTGCACGGTCATATCTTCGGTGGCCTCCAGTCGCATTTCGATCCACTCGTCTTCGGTATCCCAGACGGCGACGTGGGCGAACTTGTCCGGCTCGAAGTCGGCGTCGAGGCGACTGTTCAAGACATGCAAGACATTTCGGTTGAATTCTGCGGTGACGCCGGCCGCGTCGTCATAGGCGGGGACCAGTACGGCGGGGTCGATCACCAGGCCCGCGCCGAGCAGCAGCTGCTCGCCCGGCTCCAGCACCTCGTGGATGCTGGACAGGAATTCGGCCCGTTCGGCGGGGACCAGGTTGCCGATGGTGCCGCCGAGGAAGGCGATCATGCGGCGGCCGCCGCGCGGCAGATTGTGCAGGGTGTCGGTGAAATCGCTGACCACACCGTGCACCGCGAGGCCCGGGAACTCGGCAGCGATCTCCGCGGCGGCCGCCCGCAGCGCCGAGGACGAGACATCCTGCGGAACATAGGTTTTCAGCGGCCCCTCGGCGGTCGAAGCGGAAAGCAGCAGCCGCGTCTTGGCGGCCGAACCCGAGCCGAGTTCGACCAGGACCTCGGCCTGCGCGGTGCGGGCGATCTCGCCGACTACCCGCTCCAGTAGTGCGCGTTCGGTGCGGGTCGGGTAGTACTCGGGCAGTTCGGTGATCTTCTCGAACAGTTCACTGCCTCGGGCGTCGTAGAACCACTTGGGTGGCAACCACTTCGGGTCCGCGGTGAGGCCGACCATGGCATCCGCGCGCAACGCCGAGGTGAGGTCGTCATCGGATAGGTAGATCTCCAGCGTGGGTGCGGTCATAGGAGCGAGCCTTTCGTGCTTGGCACATCTAAAAGCGGCGTGACGGACAGCGCGCCGGGGCGAGCGCTGACCAGCTGGCGATCCGGAATCGGCTGCCAGCGCGGATCGTCGTCGAAGGGCTCCGAGGACAGGATGGCGAAATCATCGGTCACCAGAGCGGATAGCGAGTGGTAGACGGTGGTCGCCCACAGCTGCCTGCCATCACCGAGCAGGAAATTCAGTCGGGCGCCGGGGGATTGAGCCAGTACGGCCGAGACCAGCAGACCCAATGCCGCAGGCGCCGCCGCCCACGAACCGTCGGGAGTGTCGGTCGAGAGCAGACTGCGCAGGATCACCCAGAGCGTCGCCGCATCGGTCGCGGATTCGGCCTCCAGCAACTGCACCGGCTCGAACAGCGGCCCCGCACCGAGTTCGGTTGCGGTGGAGCCGAATTCTGCGGCGACCGCGCTGAGGGCCCGCCGCCAATCCGGCACCATGCCGTTATGGCTGAATGCCCACCGACCGTGCGTGAACGGTGCACAGGCATTCCGCTCGACCGGCATACCCACGGTCGCCGAGCGAACCGCCGCCAAGACCGACCACGACTCCAGTTGCGGCAGAACCTCTTCCACCGCCGGATCGGTCCAGATGGGCGCTGAGTTGCGATACCGGCCGACGGTCACGCCGTCGTCGTCACGCCACCAGGCCACTCCGAACCCATCCGCATTGATCGTCCCGCCCCCGCGCATATCCTTGGGCGCCCACGCCTGGGTCCGCAGGGAATGCGAACCGAGCGTCAACATGGCGCCCACGCGCACCGGCGGGCCGACATATCCGAGTTGACGACACATCAGCGCCGCCCTTTCGCCGTCGATACCCTCACTCGCCCTCGCCTTTTCGCAGGTCGCGGGCCAGGCGGAAGCCGGAGAAGATCTGGCGGCGGATGGGGTGGTCCCAGTTGCGGAAGGTGCCGCGGCAAGCGACCGGATCGGTGCCGAAGGAGCCGCCGCGCAGGACTCGATAATCGCCGCCGAAGAACACATCGGAGTATTCGGCGTAGGGGAAGGCGCGGAAGCCCGGATAAGCCTCGAAACCCGATGCGGTCCACTCCCATACGTCGCCGATGAGCTGATGCACACCGGCCGGGGAGGCACCGGCCGGATACGCACCGACCTCGGCGGGTTCCAGGTGCCGCTGGCCGAGATTCGCGGTGGCGGAATCGGGTTCGGCATCACCCCACGGGTAGCGGCGGGACGTGCCGGTCTCCGGATCGAAGCGCGCCGCCTTCTCCCATTCGGCCTCGGTGGGCAGACGCTTGCCTGCCCAGGCGGCATACGCCTCGGCCTCGAACCAGCAGACGTGCACCACCGGCTGCTGCGGACGCACCGGCGTCATCACGCCGAATCCCCGACGCCACCAGTGCCCGGCCGGATCGCACTCCCAGAACTGCGGCGCCACCAGGCCCGCCTGCTGCCGGTGCGCCCAACCGTGTTCGGACCACAGCTCGGGCCGCTCGTAGCCGCCATCGGCGATGAAGGCCTGGTACTGGGCATTGGTGATCGGTGCGACATCGATGGCGAAGGCGGGCACGTGCACCGGATGCGCGGGACGCTCATTGTCCAGCGCCCACGGGTCGGTCGAGGTGCCCATGACGAATTCGCCTGCGGGAATGACGACTTCGCCACCGACCGGAGCAGCCGCCGTCGGTGCGGCCTGCGCGGACAGCACCGCGGGGCCGGTGCGCAATTGATGGGTAGCGAGCATGGTTTCGTCGTGCTGCTGCTCGTGCTGGGCGATCATGCCGAATGCGAAGCCACCGTCGACCAGCGGATCACCGTGTAAAGCGCTGGTTTCCAATACATCCCACACCTTGTCGCGCACGGTGCCGACGTAGCCGCGGGCCTGGGCGGGGTCGAGCAGCGGCAATTCGGGGCGATTGGCGCGAGCGTGTTTGAAGGCGTCGTACAGCTCGTCGATATCAGCGCGTACCGCGTCGCGGCGGCCGACATCGCGAACCAGCCAGAGCTCTTCCTGATTGCCGATGTGGGCGAGGTCCCAGACGAGCGGGCTCATCAGTCGCGAATGCTGGGCGACCAGCTCTGCTTCATCGAGGGTGGTGAGGCCGATGGTGCGATCCCTTGCGCGGGTAAGCACTTCGGCGATCCGGTCACGCAATTGTTCGGTGCCGGAATTGTCCGTTGCGGGGTGCGGAATGGTCACGATGGGTATCTCCCGAACTCGTTGTGGTCGGCGATTCGAGGTGCGGCGCGGCGAGTCATGGATGGTCCTCGGGCTGATCCGCACTGCGCGAAACGAGTTCATCGGTCGGGGTGCGACCGCTGCGACATCGTTCGGCGGCGGATTCGATCTCGCGGGCCGCCACCGGACTCGCCGCGTGTGCCGCCGCCAGGGTCAGCAAATCGACCGCGACGCCACGGATCTCCGGATCGGCCAACCCGCAGCGCGCTGCGTCGAGCCAGCGGCCCGCGAGTGGCGCGGCGAGTGCCGTCGCCTCGGCGACAACCGACGGAGCCGAAAGCAGGGCGTCGAAGAGATGGATCGGGACGGTCCAGTCGTTATGGGGCTGAGCGTCCAGATAGCGGACCTCGAGGTGTCCGGAGGCCCGTACCGGCGGGAACAGCGTGGTCAGGTGATAGTCGAGATCCCCGACATCGGGACGCCGACCGATCTCGTCGTCCAGCGCACCGGACAACCAGTCCGCAAAGGTCGCCTCCGGCGGCGCTGACCAACCGATGTCGCCGCCGTTGCCGGATACGCCATCGGGCCGGCGAACGCACAGCAGCGGGACATCCAGGGCCCAGCGCGCATAGCCGGCGATCGGGTCCGGCCAGGATTCCACCGCGGGACGGGTGCGCGCGTGGTCCAGACGCAACCAGGTCCGCATGCGCTGGGATGCCCAGGCACCCACCGGCGCCCCGTGTAATTCGGGCGAGCAGGCGAAGGCGGCGAGTAACGCGGGACCGATCGCGTACAGCGCATTCCACCGCGCGGTGACCTCGGTGCGGTCCGCACCGGCATCGACGCTGACCTGCGTCGCGGCGGTATTGCACATCATCAATTTGCCGAACGGGCCGATGCCGCTGAAGGACTCTTCCATGGCGCGATAGCGCGGTAACCGCAGGACCCGTTTCGGGCGGCGGTCCGCATCGGCGGCGGCGGAGACGGTGCGGATGGATCGGGATCCGAGTAGATCCCGCAGCATCCGAGCATCGGCGTGCAAACCCTCGCACAGCTGCGCGGCAGCGGCGAACGGGGCACTGGAGAGTTCGATCTGACCGCCGGGTTCGATGGTGACCCGGCTGCCCCCTGGCAACGGAAGTGCCGGCGAATCGGGGGCGATGGACCGCGGTGTATAGGGTCCGAGTGCATCTGCGAATGCAGCCAGTTGCGGGCGGGGGGCGGCCGACGGGCCGGACGGCGAACACTCACCCTGCACGGTGAGCCATTCCAGTTCGGCGCCGATGAGCGTCGGTGGCCCCAGCTTGAAACAGATTTTTTCGAGATAGGCCTCGGCTGCGGCCCGCGACGAGAGCTCGCCATTTTCCAGCGCGATGACGCGCTTCGGATGCTCGAGCGTGACTGCCATACCAACCTCCACCATGTGAAACCAGGTAACCGTGGCTGTGCTGCGTCTGCGCTGCCGACAGTTGTTCAGGTAGTTCTGTATCGCCTCGGACGCCGGTCGTATTCCAGTGCCCCGACCCAAACCAGGGTAGCGAGGGGCACCGACACGAAATGTGACAAGAATCTGAATTCGTCGCCATGCACAGCGGCGGACTCGCGCACGGTGGCCCGGACCTGCGTCGACTCGTGCGACGGCCCAATGCCCCGATTTCGGCGATACTGTCGAGGCCATGCTCGACGAGAATCGCGTACGCGCCGACATCCCGGCCTACGGCGCCGGATCCGATCTGGTCTTCCTCGACAGCGCGGGCTCTTCGTTACCACCCCGAGTCGTCGTCGATACCGCTGTGGCACATCTGCGACGCGAGGCCGAAATCGGCGGCTACCGCGCGGCGAACGAGCGACTCGACGATCTCGCCGCGGTGAAAACCGATATCGGCCGACTCGTCAACGCCGATCCGACCGGCATCGCGCTCAGCGACAGCGCGACCCGCGCCTGGGCCGACTTCTTCTACTCGGTCCCACTCGCGCCCGGCGATCGCATCCTCATCTCCGGCGCCGACTATGCGAGCAATGCCATCGCGGCGCTGCAGCGGGCCAAGGCGACGGGCGCGGTGGTCGAACGGATTCCCAGCGACGGCAGCGGCCAGATCGACCTCGACGCACTGGCCGGCATGGTCGACGAACGGGTCAAGCTGGTGTCGGTGTTGCACGCCCCGACCAATGGCGGTCTGGTCAACCCGGCCGCCGACGCCACCCGGATCGCGCATTCGGTCGGCGCGCTGGTACTGCTCGATGCCTGCCAGTCGGCGGGGCAGCTGCCGATCGACGTGGCCGAACTCGATGTCGACGCCCTCTCGGTGACCGGCCGCAAATGGCTGCGCGGGCCGCGCGGCACCGGATTCCTTTATGTGCGACCGGAATTGGCCGCCTCGATGGAGCCGCAGCGGCTGGACCTGCACAGCGCGCAGTGGACTGCTCCGCAGGAGTACGCCGTGGTGCCCGATGCGAGTCGCTTCGAATTCTGGGAATGCGATGTCGCGGCGCGACTCGGACTCGGTGCGGCTGTGCGGTATCTGCTCGAGCTCGGGCCCGAGGACGTCTACGACGCGATCGCGGTCCGCGCGGAACATCTGCGCAAATCGCTGCCGGAAATCGACGGAGTCACGGTGCGCGACATCGGGATTCGGCACAGCGGCATCGTTTCGTTCACCGTCGACGGGAAATCCGCCGTCGAGGTGCGCGATCGCCTTGCGGCGCAGAATATTACGGTGACCGCGAGCCATGCCAGCTCTACGCTGCTGGATATGACCGCCCGTGGCCTGGATTCGGTGGTGCGTGCCTCGCCGCACTGCTTCGTGAGTTTCGAGGAGCTGGACCGGTTCGTCGGCGCGGTCGCGGCACTCTGATGTCACCTCGCGAACTGGTCGTCCTCGGCACCGCGAGTCAGGTACCGACCAAGCAGCGCAACCACAATGGGTATCTGCTGCGCTGGGGCGAGGAGGGCATCCTCTTCGATCCGGGCGAGGGCACCCAGCGACAGATGACGTACGCGGGCGTTTCGGTCACCGATATCACCCGGGTCGCGGTGACGCATTTCCACGGCGACCACTGCCTCGGACTACCCGGCATCATCCAGCGGATCAATCTGGACAAGGTCGCCCATCCGGTCGATGTGTACTACCCCGCCTCGGGTGAGCCGTTCTTCGATCGCCTGAGCAATGCCAGCTCGTTCTATCGGACCGTCGAGCTCCGGGCGCATCCGATCGCCGATCCGGGTGCGCTGGACGCGCCCGGTGCACCGTTCGCCCTCGAGGCGGTCGCGCTATCGCATCCGGTCGACACCTTCGGCTACCGGCTCACCGAACCGAGCGGTGTGCGCATCCTGCCGGAGCGGCTCGCCGTATTCGGCCTGCGCGGCCCGGCGGTCGGACAACTACAGCGCACGGGCAGTATCGAATTCGACGGGCGCACAATCACGCTGGCCGATGTCAGCGAGCCGAGGCCGGGCCAGAGCTTCGCATTCGTGATGGACACCCGTCTGTGCCCGGGCGTGCTGTCCCTCGCCTCGGGCGTGGACATGCTGGTGATCGAGGCAACCTTCCTGGACGTCGATGTGCAACTCGCCGAGGAGTACGGCCACCTGACCGCGGGCCAAGCCGCCCGAGTCGCCGCCGAAGCCGGTGTGCGCACCCTGGTCCTGACCCACTTCTCCCAGCGCTACCGCGACCTCGACGCACACCTCGCCGAGGCGGCCGCCTACTTCACCGGCGAGATCGTGGTCGCGACCGATCTCGCGAGAATCCCACTCCCGCAACGCCGTTAGCCCCGAGTCGCGCGGACGAGCAGATCGCACGCGTGCCTGGACCGACACCCCGCTGCCCATATCGCCGTCAGGCCAGGTGCAAAGCGAGGACTTGGGCGACGAGAACGCGATTATCGGTTGCCGGGACAACAAGGCGCAGACTGCGGTTCGCCTGGAGGGCGGCGATGCCATGCAGGTTGGTCCACAGTGCGATAGCGACGGCCCGCTGGTCGTCGGCGGTCGGTGCGGCCGCGGCGACCAGCGCGGCAAAGCGTTCGAACAACGGCAGGGTGATCGCGCGCAGATTCTCGCCGGAACCCTCGAGCAGGTCGTGGCGGAACATCAGGGTGAACATCTCCGGGCGCTCCCCCGCGAATTCGACGTATTCGGCCGCCATGACCTGCAGCTGCTCGCGCGGCGTGGTCGCCCCCGCCGCCGCCTTCGCGAACCGCTCGATGAGATCGGCGAAACCGCGCGCGGCGATGGCGGCCAGGAGTGCGCGGTGCGTCGGAAAGTGCCTGCGCGGCGCACCGTGGGAGACCCCGGCCGCGCGGGTGATCGCACGCAGACCCAGCTGGGCCGCGCCGACCTCCTCGAGCATGTCGACCCCGGCGCCGACGAGTCGTTCCCGCAACGGCTCGCTCGCACCGGTGGAGACATTGTCTACCGCGCTCATCGATTTCCTCCTGGTCGACTGCGTCACAGAGGACGAAATACCCTTTCGACAATCATAGACACTGTCTACACTCGTGCTGTAGACAGTGTCTACGACAACCCTCTCGGAGGCTCATGTGTGGTACCGGTTGTTCAAGTACGTCCTGGTCGGCCCCCTGCTGCGGCTGCTCGGCCGCCCCGAGGTGGAAGGACTGCGGCACGTACCCCGCACCGGACCGGTAATCATCGCGGCCAACCATGTCGCGATGCTCGACTCGATGTATCTCGCGCTGGCCCTGCCGCGCCGGGTCACCTTCCTGGCCAAGCAGGAGTACTTCACCGGGACCGGATTGAAGGGCCGGTTCCAACGCTGGTTCTTCACCGTCGCGGGTCAGGTCCCGGTGAACCGCACCGGCGGCACCGCCGCCGCGGACGCACTGACCGCCGCGACGAAAATCCTCGAATCCGGCGACGTCTGGGCCATCCATCCGGAGGGCACCCGCTCCCCGGACGGCTGCATCTACCGCGGCCGCACCGGCGCACTGCGCGTCGCCATGGCCACCGGCGCTCCGGTCATCCCGGCCGTGCTGTCGGGCACCGACAAGGTGAATCCGCGCGGCCACCGGCTGCCGCGCTTCGGCAAGGTGCACATCAGCTTCGGCACGCCGCGCTATTACCCGCAGCCCACCCCGAACCACCCGGCACCGGACACCACTCAGGTCCGCGCCGCGACCGACGAACTGATGCGGGAATTGGCCGCTCGATCCGGCCGGGACTACGTCGATCGCTACGCGGCGACTTTCTCGAATCGCCCATAACGCCACCCCGACACAGGCGTGTCCTCGGAATGGTTAACGCGGGGACGAATTGGCGGGATAGTTGGGGAGCAGGCCGGTTCACCCATGTCCGGCCACCGCACCGGGGTGACAAGGGAGTTGGACTTTGAGCAGGTTCACCGACGAGATGTACGCAACGGCACAAACCTCGAGTCGCGGATTGGTGACCGGGGAGCCCAACGCGCCGTTTCGGCAGACCTGGGGTGAGATCCATCGAATCGCACGACGGATGGCGGGCGGACTCGCCGAATCCGGCATCGGACACGGTGACGCGGTAGGCGTGCTGGCCGGGATGCCGGTCGATATCGCGCCGGTCTGTCAGGGCATCTGGATGCGCGGCGCTTCGATCACCATGTTGCACCAGCCGACGCCGCGTACGGATCTGGTGGTCTGGGCCCGCGATACCGAGACCGTGCTGTCGATGATCGAGGCGCGCGCGGTGGTGCTCGGCGCGCCGTTCGAGGCCGCCGAACCACTGCTGCGCGAGCGCGGCATCACCGTGGTACGCATCGATCAGCTGCGCGAGTGCCCGGAGACCGATCCGGTACCGACCGTCGAGACCGATATCGCGTTACAGCAGTTGACATCCGGTTCGACCGGATCGCCGAAGGCGGTGCGGATCACGCACGGGAACTTCTATACCAACGCCTACGCCATGTTCGATCGGGTGAAGTTCCAGCTCGACGAGGATGTGATGATCAGCTGGCTGCCCCTGTTCCACGATATGGGGATGGTCGGATTCCTCAGTGTCCCCATGCAATTCGGCGCCGAAGTGGTCTGCGTGACGCCGATCGACTTCCTGATGCGTCCGCTGCTGTGGGCCGAGCTGATCGACAAGTATCGCGGCACCGTCACGGCAGCACCGAATTTCGCGTACTCACTGCTGGCTCGCCGGCTCAAGCAGGCCGAGGACGGCGCCTACGATCTCAGCAGCGTCCGATACATGTGGAACGGCGCCGAACCCGTCGATCCGGACACCATGGAGAACCTCGCCGCGGCCGGCAAACGCTTCCGGCTCAATCCGATGGCGCTCACCCCGGTCTACGGCATGGCCGAAACCACACTCGCCGTATCTGTTCCGGATCCCGGACACGGACAGGTCCTCGACATCATCGATGCCGATCTGCTCGAGGCGCTGGGCAAGGCCGTGCCTGCCCACGATCACCACGGCAATGTCCGCCGCATGCCCACACTCGGTTATCTTGTCGACAATCTCGAGGGTCGGGTCGTCGATGCGGAGCGTCAGCCGCTGCCGACGCGTTCCGTCGGCGAGATCGAACTCCGCGGTCCCGCAGTCACTTCCGGCTATGTCACGGTCAACGGGTTCCGCCCGGCACAGGATGCCGACGGCTGGCTCGACACCGGCGATATCGGCTACTTCACCGATGAGGGCCTGATCGTGGTGTGCGGCCGGATCAAGGACGTCATCATCATGGGCGGTCGCAATATCTACCCGACCGATATCGAGCGTGCCGCCATGCGCGTGGCGGGGGTGCGCCCCGGCAACGCCGTCGCGGTCCGCCTGGACGCTGGTGAGAAACGCGAAAGCTTCGCCGTCGTGGTGGAAAGCAATGACCACCAGAATGCCGATGAGGTCAAGCGCATCGAACGCGAAATCGTGCACGCGGTGTTCTCCGAAGTCGGTGCCCGCCCGCGCACCGTCGCAGTGCTCGGCCCCGGCGCCCTCCCGAAAACCTCCTCGGGCAAGCTGCGCCGCTCCGCCACCGCGATCCATCTGCGCTGAGCCGCAGTCGAATTCGGCCTAGTGCAGTTGGTTCTGGGCCGGTTCGAGCCCGACCCGCAGTAGCAGTTCGACCGCGTCGGCGGCCTGTTCGACGATCACCGGTACTTCCTTGCGCTCCACCGACGAAAACGGTTTGAGCACGTAGTCCGCCGGGTCCTGGCGACCCGGCGGGCGGCCGATGCCGATGCGGGTGCGCAGATAGTCCTTGGTGGTCAGAGCACTGGAGACCGACCGCAATCCGTTGTGCCCGCCCTCACCGCCGCCGCGCTTGAGCCGGACCTGACCGAACGGCAGATCCAATTCGTCGTGCACGACGATCACCTCGGTCGGCGGCACCGAGAAGAATTTCGCCAGCGCCGCGACCGAGCGCCCGGACAGATTCATGAACGAGCGCGGCTTGGCGATCAATACCTGACGCCCGTCCAGCCTGGCCTGCAATAGATCCGCACCGGACTTCTTGTGCACAGCAAAACGGCCGCCGACGCGCTGCGCGAGCACGTCGGCGACCAGAAAGCCGATATTGTGCCGGGTGCGCTCGTACTCCGAACCTGGGTTGCCAAGTCCGACCACGAGCGCGGGCCCGGTCGAGGATTCGGTCATTCGGATAACCGATCCGGGGAGTTCTTACTCGGCGCTCTCGGCCTCGGCTGCGGCCGCGGCAGCCTCTTCGGTCTCCTGCGCGGAAGCCGGGGCCGCGATGATGTTGACGATCAGGGCCTCCGGGTCACCGGCCAGTGTGACACCCTTCGGCAGCTCGATCTCGCCCGCGGTGATCTGTGTGCCCGCCGCGATGCCCTCGATCGAGACCTCGATGGATTCCGGAATGCTCAGCGCGTCGGCCTCGATGGACAGCGTGGTGACGTCCTGGGTGACCAGGGTGGCCGGGCCGGCCTCGCCGATCAGCGCGATGTTCACATCGGCGGTGACCTTCTCGCCGCGCTTGACGATCAGCAGGTCGGCATGCTCGATGTAACGGCGAATCGGGTGCACCACAACGGATTTGGTCAGCGCGAGCTGCTTCTTGCCGTCGATGAGGAGGTTCAGCACCGCATTGGTGCCGTGCTCGCGCAGGATGGCGGCGAAGGCCTGGGCGTTGAGCGAGAGGTGCTGCGGGTCGGCGGCGTGGCCGTACAGCACGGCGGGAACGTTGCCCGCGCGACGGGTGCGGCGGGCGGCGCCCTTGCCGAACTCCGTGCGGACGGCGGCTTCGAGAACGTTGGCGTCGGACATGACTGGATCTACTCCCTACGGCTCTTCCGGGCTGTCAACAGTGCGCCAGGGACTGTTTCCCCCCTGGCAAATGGTTGGTCTACTCGTCGGGCGAAGACCGAACGAGGACGGCCGAGAGCCGAGCCGCGTCGATCACGGTGAACGCATTACGTCTGCGGTCACCCTCGCCGAGACAACCCGAACACCATAGCGCAAGTGTTTATGTCCAGCTGAATCGGGTGGTCGGACTGGCCGGATTGTCCTCACCCCGGTCGCGTACGCTGGAGCGGTTGCCGATCGGCCGCGAAGAAAGGTTGTTGCAGTTGACCGCCTCCACTGAGGGTGTCGTCACGCCCGCCCCGCGTGGGTTGCCCACCGAGGTCGCCCGGCGACGCACATTCGCGGTGATCTCCCATCCCGACGCGGGCAAGTCGACGCTCACCGAGGCGCTGGCGTTGCACGCCAGGATGATCTCCGAGGCGGGCGCGATCCACGGCAAGGCCGGACGCAAATCCACCGTGTCGGACTGGATGGAGATGGAGAAGGCGCGCGGCATCTCGGTGAGTTCGACCGCGCTGCAATTCAACTACCGCGCCGCGGGCTCCGATATCGATAACGTCATCAACCTGGTCGACACCCCCGGCCACTCGGACTTCTCCGAGGACACCTACCGCGTGCTCACCGCCGTCGACGCCGCCGTCATGCTCATCGACGCCGCCAAGGGTCTCGAGCCGCAGACACTGAAGTTGTTCCAGGTGTGTCGCCATCGCGGCATCCCGGTCGTCACCGTGATCAACAAGTGGGACCGCCCGGGCCGCGCGCCGCTGGAACTGCTCGACGAGTTCAGCGAGCGGATCGGCCTCACCCCGACGCCGCTGTTCCTGCCGGTCGGCATCGCCGGCGACTTCCGCGGTCTGCTACGTCGCGGTCCCGAGGGTGCGGCCGTCGAATACATCCACTTCACGCGGACCGCGGGTGGCGCGACCATCGCGCCGGAGGAATCGATAGATCCGGAATCGGCCGCGACCCGCGAGGGTGAGGCGTGGACGACCGCCGCCGAGGAGAGCGAACTGCTCTCGGCCACCGGGCAGGACCACGATCAGGAAATGTTCCTGGCCGGGCAGACCTCCCCCGTCATCTACGCCTCCGCGATGCTGAATTTCGGTGTGCGGCAACTGTTGGAGACGCTGATCGCGCTGGCGCCCCCACCCGGTTCGCGCGCCGATATCGGCGGCACGCCGCGCAACACCACCGATCCGTTCAGCGCCGTCGTATTCAAGGTGCAGGCCGGAATGGATGCGGCACACCGGGATCGGCTCGCCTTCATGCGGATCGTCTCCGGCGAATTCGAGCGCGGGATGGTCGTCACGCACGCGCAGACCGGTCGGCCGTTCGCGACCAAATACGCGCTCACCGTTTTCGGACGGGAACGCTCGACCGTCGACACCGCCTACCCGGGTGACGTGGTCGGCCTCGTGAACGCCACCGCGCTGGCACCGGGGCACACGCTGTTCGTGGACAAGAAAGTCGAGTTCCCGCCGATCCCGTCTTTCGCGCCGGAACATTTCGCGGTGCTGCGGGCGCAGAGTGCGGGTAAGTACAAGCAGTTCCGCAAGGCCATCGACCAGCTCGATTCCGAAGGCGTCGTGCAGGTGCTGCGCAATGACGCGCGCGGCGATGCCGCACCCGTGCTCGCGGCGGTCGGTCCGATGCAGTTCGAGGTGGTCACGGCGCGGATGCTCGCGGAGTTCAATGTCGAAACGCATATGGAGCATCTGCCCTACACGCTGGCCCGGCGCACCGATGCCGAGTCGATGGCCGAACTCGATCGACAGCGCGGGGTCGAGGTGTTCACCCGCTCCGACGGGGCGCTGCTGGCGCTGTTCAGCGATAAGTGGCGGTTGCAGTACATCGAGAAGGAGCATCCGAAGCTCACGCTCGAGCCGCTGGTCGCGGCGGCGGATTAGGGATTGCCGTTCATCCGGCCTCGGGCTCGGCAGCCTCCGGTGCGGGCTCGCGGCGCAGCGGGGTGGCGCCGGGCTCGCGCTCGACCGACGCGATGCCGTCCTCGCGCGTGATCAGCCCCCATCGACTCGATGTCAGGCGCAGGCTCGGCAGATCGCTGAGCGAGAGCACCACCTCATAGGTGCGCTCGTATCCGGTATGCGCGATGCGCCAGCGACCGTCATTGCAGCGGACGTAGCGATCGGTGTAGAAAGCCGCGCCGCGCAACAGCATGTTGTGCGCCGGTATCAGTACGGTATCGGCGAGATACCAAGTGCCGGTAGCGTTATCGCCGTCGACATCGATCTCCGGATGGTCGCATCGGTGCTCGGTGATGACGTGCGGACCGAGCGTGTTGCGCATGAACGCCAGGAACGCATCCCGCGACTCGAACTGCAGGTATTCGCTGTAGGTCGCGGTCGCCTCCGGGATCATGGTGTCCGCGAATTCGTCCCACGACTTGGTGTCGAGGGTGCGCAGATACCTGAACTTCAGGCGACTGATCGCTGACACAGCATCCTGGTCCATAACTCAACAATCCCATTCGAAGTCGCCGCGCTACGGAGATTGGGAGATTTGTATCAGATTGCTATCACTTCGAGCCGAAACCGGCGGTCTACCGGGCGGGTCAGTTCCCGATGGTGAAGCAGGTGTTGCAGAAATCGCTGCCGAATTCGGTCAGCCGCAGACTCTTGCGCACGATCTTGGGGGCGCGCCCGGCCTTCTTCAGCGCCGCCTCGACCACCGGCTGCACCTCGAGCACCATGTAGCGGCTGAGCACCACCGGATCATCGGAAACCTGGGTCAGGCCGAGACGGTTGAGATTGATCAGATAGGTACGGGCGCGGTCCGGATAACGGACACCGGCCTGTTCCGGAACCGAGGTGAGATCACCGGTCACCAACTCCGAACCGATGCCGAGCGGACGGTTGGTGCGCACATCGACCGACGGCTGCGGACCGTTCAATGCCATGAATCGCAGAATGCGCGCCTCGTCCGGAGCCAGCTCGTCGAGGATCCGGTCATAGGCCGGGTGCACGTCCTCGGTGAAGTAGACATCGGCCGAGCGGGCGAGCAGCGCATCGCCGCGGCGACGCAACTCTTCGCTACTGGCCGAGTGCAGCGGCGCACCGATGCCGATCGCCGCAGGCTGCGGCGTGCCATTGGAAGTCGGTACGTAGCTGACGATTTCGCGCACCGACCCCTCGGTGACGCCGAGCGCGCTGCGCGCGATGGAGCGCAACGCATTTCCGGTGCGCTCGGCGATATCCGCAGACGACTCGCCGTCGAGGGCGGCCTGGGTGATCTCCTTGGTCACCTCGTAGGTCGTCTCGACGGCCCACTGACTGCCGCGCACCACGGTGCCCGCCGCGAGCCCCGCCGCTCGGAACACACCGCGAATCAGCCGCGCCTCATTGCTGATCTGCCGCTGTTCGACATCCGAGCTGCGCTCCACCGAGCGGGAACCGGCCCGGGCTATGTCCTGTCCGGTCCTGTCGTCTGTCACGTTCTCTCCGATGTATTGCCAAGTGAACGAATACGCCCACAGATTATTGCCCGCCAGCCTTCCAGGTATGCCTTACCGGGAGCCGAGTGGGCCAGCAAACACGCCGACCCCTGCTGTCGGACGCGTGATTGTCGCCATTGTCTCCGCCGCCGGTTGACACTACGACATTCTGGACACACAGTGTGACTGATGTCTCAGACAATCTGCTGTGGCCCGGGACACTCGCGATGGACCGGCGTCTAGACCTCACAGTAGGGTCCGTCTGCCGACTGGGTGCTAGTTTGGGTTGCCGGTGAGGCGGCGGTCACCGGTATATCGGCAGGAGGGTGTCGTGTTGGAGAGTGTTTTCGGGGTGCACCCGACGGTCCTCCTGGAGTTAGTGACTATCCCCCTTTTCACTGGCATCATCGGATACATCACCAACTGGACCGGCATCCTGATGTTGTTCAAGCCGGTTGCCTTCCACGGTATTCGTTTACCCGGATTGCGCGCACTGTTTCCCTTCCTGCCCAAGCGAATTCAGGTGCTGCCGCTGCTGAGCTACGACGGCCGAATGGGCTGGCAGGGCATTGTGCCCTCGCGCGCGGACAAAATGGCGAGCATCGCGGTCGACAAGGGGCTGGCGAAACTCGGTAGCGTCGCCGACTTCTATCGCGAGCTGGAGCCGGACAAGCTCGCCGAACATCTCGCCACTATCGCCGACGCGCAGATCAAAGACATAGTCGAAGAAATCCTGCGCCGCGAACATCCGCAACTCTGGTACAACCTGCCGACCGGTGTGCGCGAGATGATTCACGCGCGGGTCCGCCAGCAGCTGCCTGATATTCTGCGCGAGCTGACCGAGGAATTGGGCGCCAATATCGATCAGCTGCTCGACGTCAAGCAGATGGTCATCCGTTATTTCCAGGCGCGTCCGCATCTGCTCAACACCCTTTTCCAGGTGCTCGGCGCCAAGGAACTGCGGTTCATGCAGAACTTCGGTTTCTACTTCGGCGCGCCGATGGGTGTGGTGCTGGTCGCCGTTTTACATGTGACCGGCTGGTCGTCACTGGTGGTGCTGCCGATCGGCGGTGTCATCATCGGCTGGGTCGTCAACTGGATCGGCCTGAATATGATCTTCGCGCCCGCGTACCCGAAGTGGTGGTGCCCGTGGCGGCAGGGTCTGCTGATCAAGCGGCAGCTCGAAATCACCGACGGCTACGCGGAATTGGTCTCCAGTCAGGTGATGACCGTCGCCAACATCGGTGATGAGTTGCTGAACGGCCCGCGCTCGGACCGGACCATGCAGATGCTCGAGGACACGCTGCGCCCGGCCGCGGACCGGGCGCTCGGACCGGCGCGGCCCGCGGTGAAGTTCATGCTCGGCAGCCGGGAGTACGACTCGCTGCAGTCGACGCTGACCACCGAGGCGATGTCCATCGCGCCGATCGCCTTCGCGGATCCGGACTTCAACGTCCAGCAGGGCAGGCAAATCAACGACTACATCGCCAAACAGATGTCGGCGCTATCGCCCCCCGACTTCGTGGATATGCTGCGATCGGCCATCAAACAGGACGAATGGCTCCTTTTTCTGCATGGCGGCGTGTTGGGGCTCTTCGCCGGATACGCTCACATCCTGATCTTCGGAACGGGAGTGGCGACAACATGGCTATGACGGAAGCTGGCGGCGACGATCTGCGGGCCGCCGGGCAGGGCTCCGAGCGAACCGAGCAGTCCGAAGTGGCCGAAACCCCAAGAACTTCCGAGTCGTCGACATCCGGGCAATCGACGGAGATCGCGCGCCTGCCCGTTGGCGCGGTCGAGCCGAAGCGGCAGGTCAGCTCGGTGCGCAAGACCGTTCGCGCGACCACCGGGGTCGCCAGGGTCGCGGTGAGCGCGGCCGCCGAGGTGACCGCGTGGGGCATCGACACCGCCCTCGGCGTCGGGGCCACCGTGGTGCGCGGCAGTATCGCGGGAACTCCCCCGCGCGAGGTACTCGCCGAGGCGGAGGCCGAGGTTCGCGACGCGGTGCGGCGCGCGTTGCGTCTGCCCGCTACGCCCGAACAGCCCACGACCGATGCCGTTCCCACTTTGCGTGAGCAGGGGGCCGCGCTGCTGCGGCTGTCGGCGAGCACGCAGGGCGAACACCACGAAACCCACCCGGCCTTCGCGCGCATGCTCGAGGAGCTGACCCCCGATGAGGCGCGCATCCTGCGCTTCCTGCACCTCGACGGCCCACAGCCCTCGATCGATATTCGCGCCGGACGACCGCGCGGCATCGGTGTCGAGCGAATCATCTCCGGACTCAACCTGATCGGTGAGCACGCGGGTCTGCGCTTCCCCAACCGCATCCAGCAGTACCTGCCGAACCTGCGTCGCCTCGGACTGATCGAATTCGTCAAGGAACCGGTGGGCAATCCGAACCGCTACCAACTCCTCGAAGCCCAATCACCCGTCCGAGAAGTGCTGAAGCGCTCCGGTTTCGGTACGAAGGTCTATTACCGCAGCATCGCCCTCACGGGCTTCGGCGCGGACTTCGTACAGACCTGCCTGCCGGTCGTCGTCCAAGACGGGCGCGTATCCGGCACAAGTTAGTCCGCCGCCGACGGTAGTCGAATGATGGTCGCAGGTGGGATGTAAAGCCACCATGAAACTACCTTCGGCGAGGTGAACCGCCATTCGACTACCGGGGCGGGGTCAGGCGCCGTCGGCCAACTCCAGCCAGCGCTCCTCGGCGGTTTCTTTTTCGGCAAGGACCTGTTTCAGCTCTGTGCCCAGGGTGATCAGTTTGTCCGGATCGGTGGCCGCATCGGCGAGGGCGGTGTGCAGACGTTGCTCGCGTTCGGTGAGCTTGTCGATGGCGCGCTCTAGTTTGGCCAGCTCCTTGCGCGCGGCGCGGTAAGCGGCGGAGTCGGTCGCAGGGGTTTCGGCGGGCTTGGCGTCGGCGGATCGTGTTGCGGCCGAGCTCGATGCGGCGCGCTTTTTCAGGTATTCGTCGATGCCGCCGGGCAGATTTGTGAGCTTTCCATCGCCGAACAGGGCCCAGGTGGAGTCACAGATGCGCTCGATCAGATAGCGGTCGTGGCTGATCACGACCAGCGTGCCCGCCCAGTTGTCGAGCAGGTCTTCCAGTTGTTGCAGGGTGTCGATGTCCAGGTCGTTGGTCGGCTCGTCGAGCAGTAGGACATTCGGTTCGGACATCAGGATCCGGGTCAGTTGTAGCCTGCGGCGCTCACCACCGGATAGGTCACCGACCGGGGTGCGCTGACGGGCCGGGGTGAAGCCGAGGCGCTCGGCCAGCTGGCCGGCGGAGATTTCCTTATCGCCCAGCATGATTCGCTGCGCGATCTGCTGCACTGCCTCGAGCACCCGCAGGTCGGTCGGTAGGTCGTCGAGTTCCTGACGTAGCCAGCCGATCTGGACCGTCTGACCTTGAATGCGTTTGCCCGCAGCGGGTTCGACGGCACCGGCCAGCGTGCGTAGCAGGGTCGTCTTGCCTGAGCCGTTCACACCGACCAGGCCGACCCGCTCCCCCGGCGCCAAGCGCCAGGTCAAGTCGCGCACCAACTCGCGGCCGTCCGGGGTGGTGAGGGTGGTGTCCTCGAGTTCGATGACGACGCGGCCCAGGCGCTTTCGCGCGAATGCGGCCAGCGAGACGCTGTCGCGCGGCGGCGGCACATCGGCGATCAGCGCCTCGGCCGCCTCCACCCGGTAGCGCGGCTTGGAGGTGCGGGCCTTCGCGCCGCGCCGCAACCAGGCCAACTCCTTGCGCGCCAGATTCGCGCGCCTGGCCTCGGAGGCATCGGCCTGCCGCGCCCGCTCGGCGCGCGCGAAAATCCAGTCGCCGTAACCGCCTTCGTAGCTTTCGACCTTGCCGCCGACGACCTCCCAGGTGTCGGTGGCCACGGTGTCGAGGAACCAGCGATCGTGGGTCACGACCACCAGCGCGCTGCGACGCTCCAGCAGATGTTGCGCCAGCCACTGCACACCCTCGACATCGAGGTGGTTGGTCGGCTCGTCCAGGACGAGCAGATCGAGGTCGCGAACCAGCGCAGCGGCCAGTGCGACGCGGCGGCGCTCGCCACCGGAGAGATTGTCGACCGAAGTATCCAGGCCGAGGCCCTCGATCCCGATGCCCGCCATCACCGAACGGATGCGCGGATTCGAAGCCCACTCATGTTCGGCCATATTGTCGGTCATCGCGTCATCGGCCAGTCCCGCCAACACCACGGATCCGACGGTCGCGCCCACGGGAAGTACACCGCGCTGGGTCACCACCGCCATGCGCAGCCCGCCGACCCGGCTCACCCGGCCGCTGTCGGGCGGCTCGAGACCGGTCAGCACCTCCAACAGGGTGGTCTTGCCGCCGCCGTTCAGGCCGACGACTCCGATCCGCTCGCCCGCGTGAATGCCGAGCGAAACGTTGTCCAGGAGTGGTTTGATACCGAAGCTCTTGGAGACCTGTTCGAGATTGATCAGGTTGGACATGGATCCTTCCGAGTCATGCGCCGGGCGAGTACTCGCCCCGCGCAAGCGTACCGAGCATCCCGAACCAGCCGCCGCCCCGCCGAACGCCCGAGCGTCCATCGAGGTGCCACGGCCCGGGACCATTGCACGCCACACCCCGTGCTCTGCGCCCCGACGGTCTCGTCCGATCCTGATCAGCGCAGTCGGCAAAGGTGCGACCCTGCCGGGATTCGGAGACTTGCGCGGCGAACGGCGTTCGTTTAGAGTCAGCCGTAGCGAACAACGTTCGTTACGAACGGTGTTAGGGCGCTCCTGAGACACAGCCGCAGAATGGGAGCCCCGCCTCGCGATCGAGGTGAGTGGGCGGCACGGTTTCAACTACCCCCTGGAGGTTCCTCATGCACGTCGGACTCGGTCTGCCCATTTCCGATCCCGCCGCGCTGCTCGACTGGGCCCGCCGCGCCGATGCGGGTCCGTTCTCGACGCTCGCTCTGCTCGACCGGCTCGTCTACGACAATCCCGAACCACTGGTCGCCCTCGGCATGATCGCCGGCGCCACCAGCCGCATCAAGGTGCAGACCGAGGTGCTCATCGCACCGCTGCGCGAGCCGTCGCTGCTCGCCAAGCAGGCCGCCACCCTCGATCGCATGTCCGGCGGCCGCCTGGTGCTCGGCCTCGGCGTCGGCGGTCGCGAGGATGATCACATCGCCTCCGGCACCGAGCTGCGCTCCCGCGGCCGTCGCATGGACGAACAACTCGAGATCATGCGCCGCCTGTGGTCCGGCCGGCCGTACGGCACCGACTGCGGACCGATCGGTCCCGCGCCGCTGCGTCCCGAAGGGCCCGAACTGCTCTTCGGTGGTTTCCAGCCCGCCGCCATCGATCGCGTCGGCCGTTGGGGTGGCGGCTTTCTCGCCGCCGCCGCACCGTCGTGGGCCGGTGGCCTGTTCGACACCGCCCGCCGTTCATGGAAGGAACACGGACGCGACGGCGAGCCCCGCATTGTCGCCCAGGTCAATGTCGCGCTCGGCGCACCCGACCTGATCGAAGACGCCCGCGCCTCGATGGGCGCCTACTACGAATTCAGCGGTCGCGCCGAGTTCATGCTCGCCGGAATGCTCACTACACCCGACGAGATCCGCACGGCCATCAGCCAATTCGAGGACCTCGGCGCGGATGAGGTCATGCTCTACTGCTACGGCCGCGACGCCGACCAAGTGGACCGCCTCGCCGACGTCATCGCATAGCCGGCGAGACCGTCAGCGCTTGCCCGGCGCGTCGCTGCTGATGACGCGAGCGCCGGGCACCGGTCCGCTGGCCGTGCGCACGCTGCGGCATACACCGGCACCGGCGAGCTCGGCTGCGACCGCAACCGCGCCGTCCGCACTGTCACACAGGAACGCGCAGGTCGGGCCGGAGCCCGAGACCAGCCCGGCGAGCGCCCCGGCCCCGACGCCCGCACGCAACGTCCGTCGCAACTCGGGCTTCAGCGACAGCGCGGCCGCCTGCAGATCGTTACCCAGCAGGGGTGCAAGCTGTTTCGGGTCACCGGAGGCCAGTGCCTGCATCAGCGCCTGCGGCTCGCCGAGCCGGGGCGGGGTGCCGTTCTCGCGTAGTCGGTCGAGTTCGGTAAAGACCGCGGGCGTGGACAATCCCCCCTTGGCCAGCGCGAGTACCCAGTGAAAGGTATTGCGGGACAACACCGGAAGCAGCCGCTCACCGCGGCCGGTGCCGAGCGCCGTTCCGCCGTGCAGCGCGAACGGCACATCGCTGCCGAGTTCGGCTGCTACCGCGAACAATTCGTCGCGGGTCAGCCCGACATCCCAGAGTTCGTTCAGGCCGACCAGCGCCGCGGCGGCATCCGCACTGCCGCCCGCCATGCCACCGGCCACCGGAATGCCCTTGTTGATGGCGATTTCCACCAGCGGTGCGCGCCCGGCCAGATGGGCGACGCGCACGGCGGCCTTCCACACCAGATTGGTGCGATCGGTCGGCACATCGTCGGCGCCCTCGCCGCTGACCCGCACGGCGAGCGAGGCGGCCGGTGCGAGTTCCAGATCGTCGCTGAGCGAGAGGGCTTGGAACACCGTGGTCAGATCGTGATAGCCGTCGGCGCGCACGTCACCGACGCCTAGGTGGAGGTTCACCTTGGACGGCGCGCGCACGACGACGGGACTTGGCACAACTGACAACACGGTGCTCAAGCCTATCCCGTGGGTACGACAGGTGCTCAGCTCGAGATGAGACATTCACCGCCCATGTGTCGGACGGTTACAGCAGCGCCCCGCCGGTGGCATCGATCCACTGCCCGGTGATCCATCGCGAATCGTCCGAGGCGAGGAACGCGGTGATATCCGCGACATCACCGGCCCGGCCGATTCGATTCAGCGGCGACATTCCGGCCACCAACGCCTCGGTCTCGGCATTGCGCAACCAGTTCGCGTTCATATCGGTATCGATCACGCCCGGCGCGACGGCATTCACGGTGATGCCGCGGGTGCCGAGTTCCTTTGCCAGCGTTTGAGTGAACGTATCGATCGCGCCCTTGGTCATCGCGTAGGCGATCAGCTGCGGCATTCTCGCTCCGTGCGTGAGGCCGGTGGAGACATTGACGATGCGGCCGCCGTCGCGCAGCCGATCCAGCCCCAGCTTGGTGACGAAGAACGGCGCCTTCGCATTGACGGCGAAGACTCGATCGAAGGCGGCCTCATCGGTGCCGCCGATCGGTTCGCGGATGCCATCGATGCCCGCGTTGTTGACGATGACGTCCACGCCGTCGGCCTGTGCGTCGAATGCGGCCCACAGCGCCGCAGCATCTCCGGGCACACCGAGTTCGGCCTTGATCGCGAAGGCCGCACCGCCCGCAGCCTCGATGGCGACGACGGTTTCCTTGGCCGCCTGCTCATTGCCGTTGTAGTGCACGGCGACCCGCGCCCCGTCCCGGCCGAGCCGCTCCGCGATGGCCCGGCCGATGCCGCGGCTCGCGCCGGTGACCAGCGCGGTCTTGCCATCGAGCCGGCCGGTTTGCAGCAGTGCGCCCATGACGGGCCCCTTTCTCTAGCGGTCACTACAGAAAGGACGTTAGCACATTCTCTAGCGAGCGCTATAAAATGCAGACATGAGTGCACCGACCAGGGGACGTCCCCGCTCGTTCGATCGGGACGCCGCGCTGGAAAAGGCGCTGCGACTGTTCTGGGCGCGCGGTTACGAGGCGACCTCGATCGGCGATCTGACCGCGGCGATGGGCATCGGCGCGCCGAGCCTGTACGCCGCATTCGGCGATAAGGCGACGCTGTTCAACGAGGTGGTGCAGGTCTTCGGCACGCGCTACGGCAGCTTCATCCCGCGCGCACTCGCCGAGGAGCCGACCGCCGAGGCGACGGTTCGCCGCATCCTGCGCGAGGCGGCGACGGAGTACACCCGGCCCGATTGCCCGCACGGCTGCCTGGTGATCAGCGCGGGACTCAATACCACCAGCACCGAGATCGCCGACATGCTGCGCGCGCTTCGCAATCGGAATGTGGCGGCCTTCGCTGCGCGCATCCAGGCGGATATCGATGCGGGTTCATTGCCGCCGGCGGTCGATGCGGCCACGCTCGCGCGATATGTCGGCACCGTTATGCAGGGCATGTCGCAGGCGGCCCGGGATGGCGCGAGCGCCGCGGAACTGGAGCGGGTTGCCGAAATGGCCATGCACGGTTGGTCTTCCGCCGTTTGATTCGGGAACTATCCGGACCTCTGCGGCGACTAATCGACGGAACCTCGGTGTAACTCACCCTTGCGCTCGATACCCTCCGGGGGTATGTTGGATTTGCGTCGGGGATACCCCCGCACCGTATGATCGAATGTGAGCGAAGGAGTCGGAGATGGCCACGAGCACCTATACCGTCACGGGGATGACCTGCGGACACTGCGTCAGCTCGGTCAAGACGGAGATCGGCAAGATCGATGGCGTGACCAGCGTGGACGTCGACCTCGCCAGCGGTGCGGTCCGGGTGGACAGCACCGCACCGCTCGCCGACGCCGATATCGTCGCCGCCGTCGACGAGGCGGGGTACGAGGTCGCCGTCTGATGCAGGCCCGGCTGAGATTCGCCGCGGTCGGCGGCGGTCTCGTCACGCTGTTCGGTGTCGCAATCGGAATCGGCGCCCTGGTGGGCGATCCGACCGGGTCGGCACCGGACCACGGCGCGATGGCGCACACCGAACAGGACACCGGGCTGTCGGATTCGCGATCCGGCTACACCCTGACCGACCTGAGCGCACCCGCTGACCCGAATCGAGCCGGGGCCCTGCGTTTTCGGATCACCGGACCGGACGGAGCTCCGGTCACCCGATTCACCACCCAGCACGACAAGAAGCTGCACCTGATCGTGGTCCGCTCGGATACCACCGGATATCGGCACGTGCACCCGACAATGGACGACACGGGCACCTGGTCGATCGATTGGAATTGGACAGCGCCCGGCACCTATCGCGTCTTCGCCGATTTCGTACCCGAGCAGGGGCCCGGCGATCTGGTCCTGAGCCGCACTGTCACGGTCGCGGGACCGGCTGAACTCCAACCACTTCCACCCGAGGCCCGGTCGGCAACGGTGGACGGTTACCAAGTGCGCATGGCGGGGGATCCGAGTACCGCGGGCAGCGAACTTCGTTTCACCGTGACGCGCGACGGCGCGCCGGTGACAGACCTCGAGCCGTATCTCGGCGCGTACGCGCATCTGGTGGTCTTGCGCGCCAACGACCTTGCCTACCTGCACGTCCATCCACAGGGTGAAATCGGCCGCACCCCAGCCGGTCCGGAGGTCGGCTTCCATGCCCAGACCCCGAGTGCGGGCGTATTTCGGTTGTATCTAGACTTCTCCCACGGCGGTGTCGTACATACCGCCGAGTTCACCGCGCGCGTCGAATCATCCACAGCGCCATCCACATCCGATGGTGGACACCATTCGGGTGGCGGTCACCCCTGACCGCATGCGCCGACCACCGCATGCTCGACCTTGCATTCGAGGCGATGACCTGCGCTTTCCCCGCGGCACGCGGAGTGTGGCGACACGCTTGAATTAATTGCCGCAGCACATGAATCCGGTTCCGCGACCACCAAGGCAAAGGTTGGTTATCCACAATCCATTTCGCTCGCGGCGACGCCCCAGCAAGCGAACCGAGTGAATAACGCGGTGCATGATCTCGCCTCACCCGCCACAGAAACCGACCGGTCCGGCAGTCGTTCGCCATGGCGCCGATATCGTCCCGGCCGGAGCGCCCGAGCGCATGGCCGGCCCCGTCCTGCGCGGCCTACGCATCCAACCGATCACCTTCACCCGCAACGAGATACACGCGGGTTGAACCATCACGCGCGCTTCGGGCCACGTCTGGGCAGAGCGGACGATAGCCGCAGTGTCGGCGATGCCACCGCAGCGGGTCCAGTCCGATAGCAGTCAGGCGACACCGGGATGCGGGCTCACGCCTGGGCGGCGAGGCGGACGAAGGCTGCGGTGTCCAGGGTTTCGCCGCGGGCGGTCGGATCGATTCCGGCGGCGACGAGGCGGCGTTCGGCTTCGGCGGGGGAACCGGCCCAGTTGCCGAGGGCGGCGCGGAGGGTTTTGCGGCGCTGGGCGAAGGCGGCGTCGACTACCGCGAAGACGCGGCGGCGGTGCGCTTCGTCCATCGGCCACGGCGGTTCGGCGTAGCGCTCGATGCGGACCAGGCCGGAATCGACCCTGGGCACCGGCCAGAACACCTGGGTGCCCACCGCGCCCGCGCGGCGCACCGTGCCGAAGAAGCCCGCCTTGACGCTCGGGACGCCGTAGACACGACTGCCGGGCTCGGCGGCGAGACGGTCCGCGACCTCGGCCTGCACCATCACCAATGAGGTTGTGATACTGGGCAATTCGGCGAGCAGGTGCAGCAGCACCGGCACGGCGACGTTGTAGGGCAGATTCGCCACCAGCGCCGACGGCGCCGCAGGCAGTCTGTCCGCCCGAACCCGCAGCGCATCGGCTTCCACGACGGTCAACTGCCGGGCCAGTTCCGGCGCGCGATCGGCGACGGTCACCGGAAGATATTTCGCCAGTACGGGATCGATCTCGACGGCGATGACCGAATCCACCACATCGAGCAGCGCCAAGGTCAGCGAACCGAGCCCCGGCCCGACCTCGAGCACCGCATCCCCGCGCCCGACCCCGGCCGCCGCGACAATCCGCCGCACCGTATTGGCGTCGTGCACGAAGTTCTGTCCGAGCTGCTTGGTCGGCCGCACGCCGAGTCGCTCGGCCAGTGCCCGCACCTCGGCGGGCCCGAGCAGCGCAGCACTCCCACGGGCGGAAATATCGGGTTCGGACACGTCCGACAACGTATCAACCCGCCCGCTGGGATCAGCCGATGCCCAGGCGACTGGTGCAGGCCGGCCAGGCACCCCAACCCTGGCGGGCGCGGGTGACCTCGGCGATGGCGATCTGTTCTTCGCGGGTGGCCAGGTCGGCGCGCGGAGCGTACTTGAGACCGCCCTGACGTTCCCAAGTGCCCTGGTCGAATTGGATGCCGCCGTAGTAGCCGTTGCCGGTATTGATGCCCCAGTTACCGGTGGACTCGCAGCGGGCCAGCGCATCCCAGATATCGCCGTCGCGCACCGGCGGCACCTCGGTACCGGGCTTGGCCCCCTTGCGGACGGTCTTCGGCTGAGCCGTCACCTTCACATTGGAAGCGATCGGCCGCCGACTGACCTCCTGGCCGTTGACCATGGTGACCGCGAACGTCACGTCCTGCACGCCGGGCGCACCCTGACTCTCCACCACGGTCCGGCTCATATTCAGGGTCGGATCCTCGATCACATTCTCCGGCGGATCCAGCGGCACCGTCTCGACCTTGTTCTCGACGCGCTGGCGGGTCACCACGATCCGCAGCCCATCGGTGAGCGGCGTGGTCGCCGCAGGCTCGACCGTGTCCTGCTCGATCAGCGGAATGCCCGCCGCGGTGAGGAACTCACCGACGGTCGGCGCGGCCAGTCGAACATCGACCGGATTGCCGATGCCGTCGAGCAGCGATACCGCACGCGGGCTGGCGATCTGCAGCGCGGCGCCCTCGAGCGGCAGCTTCTCGTTGCGGGCCGGGGAAACGAATACCTCGCGGGGCAGGTGCAGTTGGTCCACCACATCGCCCGCGGTCAGACCGGTCGACCACACCTTCTCGGGCTTGCCGTCCAGCGATATCGCGACCTCGCGTGCCCGGTTGTAGGTGATGGTCGCGCCATCGGCGATCGTCGTGGCCAGCGCGGGCCGGACCAGGTCGCGGTCGTTCACGTCGAACCCCGCGGCCTTCAACACCCCGCTGACGTTGCGCGACATGGTGGTCTGGGTCATCTGCTCACCGTCCACGACGACGGTGACCGTCTTACGGTTCACGATTGCCATCGCGGCACCGACGATCAGCGTCACCAGCAACGCCGCAACCGCCGCGTACAGCAGCGGCGAGCGGGACTGGTTGATCCTCGTGAATGGAGACATGGTCACAGTACGATAACGAAGGGGTCAGCGGTCTACAACCGTAGTGTTACGAGCCGCGGGTATCAATATCACAAACGAATATCGACGCCGCAGGTAAATCACAAAACGTGCCGACCAAAGTGACCTAGGACACACTTAGCCGCCCAAATGTGAAACAAGATCAGGTTAAATCGCGAGCCACTCGCGATTCCGCCTGATCTCGAATTCAGATGCCGTAGATACGGCGGGCGTTGGCGGTGGTGATTTCGGCGAGGGCCGCCGGATCCTGGTCGCGCAATTCAGCTAGGGCGCGCACGGTGTAGGGAAGGCAATACGATTCGTTGGGTGCGCCACGGAATGGATGCGGCGTGAGATATGGCGCATCTGTTTCGACCAAGATCTGGTCATCGGGCACCACCTTGGCGGCCTCGCGCAATTCGTGCGCGTTCTTGAAACTCACCGTGCCGGAGAAGCTGAGGATGTACCCCTCGGCCACACACGACATCGCCATGTTGGTGTCCGAGGAAAAGCAATGGAAGATCACGGTTTCCGGCGCGCCCTCGTCCAGCAATACCGTCAGCAGATCGTGGTCGGCCTCGCGGTTGTGGATCATCAGCGGTTTACGCAGACGTTTGGCCAGGTCGATATGCCAGCGGAAGCCCTCGACCTGATCCTCGATATCGGCGCAGCCCTCCAATTTGCCCGGCCAGTAGTAATCCAGGCCGGTTTCGCCGATCGCGACCACGCGCGGGTCGGCGGCCAATCGCTCCAGTTCGGCCTTGGCCGCATCGTCGAGCGCATTCGCCCGCGTCGGATGCAGCGCCACGGCGCCGAACACCCGCCGATCCCAGTTCGCGGCCTGTACGGCCCACTGCGCCGCGGCCAGGTCGTCGGCGACGGTGACCACCTGGCCGACCCCGACCGAGGCCGCGCGATCCACGATCATCGCCGTCGACTCCGCGTCGGTCGCCCCGCAGGCATCCAGATGCGTATGCGCGTCGACCAGCGGCGCGAGCGGTTCCGGCAGCTCGGGCGCGGCCCGCTTGGCGCTCATCGGCGAACTCCGGCCGCACCGAACACGGGCGCGTGACGGCGGTAATCGCCTCCAGGGATATTCACGTGAGCGTCGGAATCCACGCGCATTACAGTAGATGCACCATGAGTGAGCGAAGCGAGCGAATCATCAACACAGCCGAGCATTCGCTCGTGCCGGAGCCGAGCGTCAGCGAGGCGCAGGCATGAGCGAAGCCGACCGCCCCGCCTTCTACATCACAACGGCCATCGCATACCCGAACGGTGCGCCGCACATCGGGCATGCGTACGAGTACATCTCGTCCGACGCCCTCGCCCGCTTCAAGCGGCTCGACGGTTATGACGTCTTCTTCATGACCGGTACCGATGAGCACGGGCAGAAAATGCAGCAGACCGCGGTCGCCGAGGGGGTGCCGGTGGAGGAACTCGCCGCGCGCAACTCGGATGTGTTCGAGGCGATGGACAAGACGCTCGACATCTCCTACGACCGCTTCATCCGCACCACCGATGACGACCACCAGGTGGCCAGCGCGGCGATCTGGGAGCGGATGCTCGCCAACGGCGATATCTACCTGGACAACTACTCGGGTTGGTACTCGGTGCGCGACGAGGCGTTCTACACCGAGGAAGAAACGACGCTGCTCGAGGACGGCACCCGGATCTCGACCGAATCGAAGACGCCGGTCACCTGGACCGAGGAGTCGAACTACTTCTTCCGGCTGTCGAACTACCAGGACAAGCTGCTCGCGCTCTACGACGAACATCCCGAATTCATCGCGCCCGCAACGGCTCGCAACGAGATGGTGAGTTATGTGAAGGCGGGTCTGAAGGACTTGTCCATTTCACGCACCACCTTCGACTGGGGCGTTCCGGTGCCCGGCCATCCCGATCATGTGATGTACGTATGGGTGGACGCGCTCACCAACTACCTCACCGGCGTCGGCTTCCCGGATACGGAATCCGTTGCGTTCCAGCGGTTCTGGCCCGCTGACGTGCACATCATCGGTAAGGACATCACCCGGTTCCACACCGTGTACTGGCCCGCGTTCCTGATGTCGGCCGGGATCGAATTGCCGAAACGCGTTTTCGTGCACGGGTTCCTGTACAACAAGGGCGAGAAGATGTCCAAGTCGGTCGGCAATGTGGTCGACCCGCTCGCGCTGGTCGACGAGTACGGCGTGGACGCTGTTCGCTTCTTCCTGCTGCGCGAGATCTCCTACGGCCAGGACGGCAGCTACAGCCACGAGGCGATCGTCGGGCGGATCAATACCGATCTGGCCAATGAATTCGGCAATCTGGTGCAGCGCAGCCTGAAGCTGGTCGCCCGCGACTGCGGCGGTGTGGTGCCGACGCCGGGCGAATTCACCGAGGCCGACCGCGCCCTGCTCGACCGCGCCAACGGTCTGCTGGAGCGGTGCCGCACCGAATTCGATACCCAGCAAATGCATTTGGCACTCGAGGCGATCTGGCTGACGCTCGGTGAGGCCAACCGTTACTTCTCCGCGGAGGCGCCGTGGGCGCTGGCCAAGACCGGCACGGAGGAGTCGCTGGCCCGCGAGGCGACGGTGCTGTACGTGACCATCGAACTGCTGCGCATAGTGGCGATTCTGGTACAACCCGTGATGCCCGAATCCGCCGGCAAGATCCTCGATCTGCTGGCAAGCCAGAACCGTGCATTCGCCGATATCGCGACCCCGCTGGTCCCCGGCACCCCGCTCCCGGAGCCCGAAGCGGTCTACCCGCGCTACGTAGAGCCGAAGAAGTAGTACCGATCGAGCCCCCGAACATCGGCAGCAGCTCGGGGGCTCGATCGTCTCACTTCCAGCGGTCGAGCAGCCGATTGATCTCGGCGGTCAGCGCCCACTGCAGCAAGGGGCCGAAGGTGATGCGGCCGACGCCCTGCTCGGCGAAGACGGCCTTATCCGACTTATCGGGCAGGCCGACAGCGCTGATGGGCAGCGGCAATTCGCTGGTCAGCCTGCGCATATCGGTATCGGAGTGCCGGCCCGCCGGGAACAGCGAATCCGCACCCGCCGCGGCGGCCAGCCGCAGGCGCGCGATGGCGCGGTCGACGCGATCGCTCGCGTCACCGTCCTCGCGCATGAACAGGTCGGTGCGCGCATTGATGACCACATGTACGCCGGCCGCGTCGGCGAATTGCCGCAAACCATGCACGAAATCGGCATGCTCCTCAGGCGTGCGCAACCGGCCGCCCTCGCTGTGCACCGTGTCCTCGACATTGAGGCCGATCGCGCCCGCTTCCAGCAGTCCCTCGATCAACTGCGCGGGCCCGAGGCCGTAACCGGATTCGATATCGACGGAGACCGGCACATCGACCGCGCCGGTGATCTGCCGGACGCGGGTCAACAGTTCCGCGAATGTCATCCCTTCCTTATCGCTGCGCCCGACCGAATCGGCGACCGGATGACTACCGAGGGTGAGCGCCGAAAACCCCGCCGCGACAGCGACATTCGCCGACCACGCATCCCACACCGTCGGAAAGACACCGGGATCGCCCGGGACATGCAATTCGAGAAACGCCTTCGCCTTGCTTTCCAAAGAGGTCATGACACCGATCATCGTCGCGCCCGTGATCGATAGCACTATGACACTCCCCATCGGGCCGCCCGGGAGTGTCGGCGATGGCGAGTCGCGCTAGGAACTGTCACCGCCGTTGCGGCGTGCCGTCAGCACCGCGTCGTACAGTTCGCGGCGGGAAACGCCGGTCTCGGCGGCCACCTGGGCGCAGGCGTCCTTGAGGCGAATACCTTCGGCGGTCAGCGATTCGACCTCGTCGACCAGATCGGCGGGATCGGCCGCGACGGGTTGTGCGCCCTCGAGGACGACGGTGATTTCACCGCGCGCCCCATCGACCGCCCAGGCGGCTAGTTCGCCGAGGTTGCCGCGCACGACCTCCTCGTAGGTCTTGGTCAGTTCCCGGCAGACCGCGGCCCGCCGGTCGGGACCGAGCACCTCGACCGCGTCGGCCAAGCAGTCGGCGAGCCGGTGCGGCGCCTCGAAGAACACGCAGGCGCGCGGCTCGGTAAGCAAGGTGCGCAACCACTGTCGACGCTGGCCGGATTTGCGCGGCGCGAATCCGTCGAAACAGAAGCGCTCCACCGGGAGCGCGGACAGTGCCAGTGCGGTGGTCACCGCAGACGGTCCCGGCAGGCAGGTGACCGGCAGCTGACGCTCGACGCAGGCCACCACCATGCGATAGCCCGGATCACTCACCGACGGCATGCCCGCATCGGTCACCAGCAGCACCGTGCTGCCACCCTCGATCTCATCGAGCAGCGCAGGAATCTTGGCGGATTCCACATGGTCGTCGAACCGCAGAACCCGCCCGGTGATCTCCACCTCCAAAGCCTTGGCGAGGGAGCGGGTGCGCCGGGTGTCCTCGGCCGCGATGATCTCCGCGGATCCGAGCGCCTCGCGTAGCCGCTGCGAGGCGTCGCCGATCTCGCCCATCGGCGTCGCCGCGAGCACCAATCGCCCCACCTGGTCCGCCACCGCGCTCCTTTCCCTCGACCGCGTAGTCCCAAGGCAGCGTATCGGCCCGATGCCGCCGACCACGCCGCGGACTGCCACCGCCGTACAATCCCTATCCGCGCCGCACCCCGTGGATCTCCGCATCGCATGGCGGCACTCATGGAAAAATCCGTGAATGCAGCTCAGGGTGTGATTCGCGCGGCGGCGCGCTCACCGGTGCGGGTCACGGTGGCGCGCACAGCATACGATCGGGGCGTGACCCAGGTGACCGACCAGCGCGCGACCGTAGCCGGGGCCGTGCCCTCGTGGTCGAGCCCCGCGCCGCTGCGTCCATCGCCCGACTTCGGGCCGCTCGACAAGCTCCAGGGGTGGGTGGTCACCGCGGTACTCACCGTGATCGCGGCGTTGACGCGGTTCATCCTGCTGGACTATCCGACCGACGCCTACACCCCGGTCTTCGACGAGAAGCATTACGCGCCACAGGCCTGGCAGATCCTCACCGGCGGCGGCGTCGAGGACAATCCCGCATACGGGTTGGTGGTGCATCCCCCGATCGGCAAACAGCTGATCGCGGTGGGCGAGTGGATGTTCGGCTACAACGGCTGGGGCTGGCGATTCAGTGCGGCACTGGCGGGCACAATTCTGGTGCTGCTGGTCATCCGGATCGTGCGCCGGATGGCGCGGTCCACCATGGTCGGCGCGATCGCGGGGATTCTGCTGATCGCCGACGGACTCACTTTCGTCTCCTCGCGCATCGGCATGCTCGATATCTTCATGGGGGTGCTGGTCACCGCCGCATTCGGCGGTCTGATCGTGGACCGTGACGAGGTGCGCGCCCGAATCGCCAAGGCGGACTACGAAGGTCGGATCGGTGCGAGCGAATGGGGTCCGCGGCTAGGAGTGCGCTGGTGGCGCTTCGGCGCCGGCGTACTGCTCGGTCTCTCCTGCGGCACAAAGTGGTCCGGGATGTACTTCATCCTCGCGTTCGGGCTCATGAGCGTCTATTTCGACGTGTCCGCGCGGCGCGCCTACGGTGTGCGGCGACCCTGGGTCGGCACGGCCGTGCGTGATGTCGGGCCCGCGCTGTACTCGTTGGTGCTGATCCCGCTCGGGGTATATCTGGCCAGCTACTGGGCCTGGTTCGCCAGTGAGGACGGTGTGTTCCGCTATGCGGTCGGCAATCAGGTCGGTCGCGACGGTCCGTGGTCCTGGCTGCCGAATGCGCTGCGCTCCCTGTGGTATTACAGCGGCGAAACGCTGCGGTTCCACGAGGGCCTGACCAATTCGGCCGGTAACCATCACCCCTGGGAATCCAAGCCGTGGACCTGGCCGATGGGGCTGCGGCCGATGCTCTACTACTACGCCGACAGCGGTGTCACCGGGTGCGGTCAAACGCAGTGCGTGAAGGCCGTGATGCTGATCGGCACCCCGGCGATCTGGTGGATCGCATTCCCGGTGCTGGGCTGGATGCTGTGGCGCACTGTGGTCCGTCGGGACTGGCGCTATGCGGCGGTGCTGACCGGATACGGCGCCGGACTCATTCCCTGGTTCTTCACCCTCGATCGGCAGATGTACTACTTTTACGCCGTGCCGCTGGCCCCGTTCCTGGTGATGGGGATCGCGCTGGTGTGCGGCGATATTCTCGGGCCGGCCAGATCGGTGCACATACCGCGAAGTCCGGCAGGCACCTATCTGCCCGCGGTGCCCAGTGAACGGCGCAGCCTCGGACTGCTCGCGGTCTGCATCTACCTCGGCCTGGTGATCGCCAATTTCATCTGGCTCTGGCCGATTCTGACCGCGCTGCCGATTACGCCCGGCAACTGGCACGACCATCTCTGGCTGCCCAGTTGGCGCTGAGGACTAACTCTCCAGCGCCGCCTTGACGTACTTCAGGGCCGCCTCGTCATCGAGACCGAGCCGTCGAATGGTGGCGACGTACTCGGTCGCGGCGCGCCCTGCCAGATCCTTGGTCGGGTCACCCGAGGACGCGATGAAAGATCCTTGCCTGCCCCGGGTTTCGACGACCCCGTCGGCCTCGAGTTCCCGATAGGCACGAGCGACCGTATTCGGCGCCAGCCCCAGTTGCGCGGCCAGCGCTCGCACCGTCGGGATCTTCGTTCCCGCGGTCAACTCCCCCGAGCGCACCTGTGCGATGACACCCAGCCGCAGCTGCTCGTAGGGCGGAATCGACGAATCATGGGTCACGGTAATGGTGAACATCGCACGCTCACACGTCATCTCGGGACAGCGGGCAGGACATGCACCGCGGTCCGCCACGGCCGGAACCCAATTCGGAGCCCGGGATGCGCAGCACCTCGATGCCCGCATCCTCGAGCCGCGCATTGGTCATATCGTTGCGCTCGTATGCGACGACCACGCCGGGCGCGAGCGCCAGCGTGTTGTTGCCGTCGTCCCACTGCTCGCGTTCGGCGGTGACCACATCGAGTCCGGTATCGATGACCCGCAGCTTGCCGATGCCCATCGCATCCGCGGCGGCGGGCAGGAACGGATCGGGGCCGCGCATGCTCACCCGGGCTTGATCGTTGCGTCCGCCGTAATCGTCCTCGCGATGAATCGTGAACGCGCACAGCGAATCCCGGACCGCCGGATACATCACGACGGCATCGGTGTCGACCATGGTGCACACCGTGTCCAGGTGCATGGTCGCGCGACTCTGGGCGATCGGGACGACCAGCACCGTGTGGGCCAGGTCGTCGTCGAACAGGCTGCGCGCCAACGCTTCCGCGCCCGCGGGCGAGGTGCGCTCGCCGACCCCGACCGCGACCACGCCGGGCGCGAGCAACAGCACGTCACCGCCCTCGATCGGCGCGGTATGCGATTCGTAGGCCCGCCGCACGCCGAGGAAACGCGGATGGAATGCGTAGATGAGATCGGTCAGCGAGGTCTCGCGAATCCGGGCGGGCAGGGCGAGCGAGGTGATCGCCACCCTCGGACCGACCCAGAATGACGAATCCCTGGTGAACAGCAGATTCGGCAGCGGATCGATGACGAAATCCGCACCGTGGTGCATGCGCCGCACCAGCGAGGTGTTGTCGCCCTCGAAGGGCAGTTCGTCGAAGGTCATCCCGGCCATCAGGATGTTGGCCAGATCCCTGGCCCGGACGCCGCGCAGGAAGGCCGCGAGCTCGTCGGCCAGCATATGTCCGAGTTTGCGTGCGTCGACCGCGCCGGAGATGCCCTGGATGCGGGCCGCCCCGCTGACCGAGAGGGTTTCGGCGAGCAGATCGGCGAGCAGCAGCACCTCGACGCCGCGTTCGCGCAGCACCCCGGAGAATATGTCGTGCTCCTGCTGGGCCCGCTCGACCCAGGGAATGCCGTCGAAGAGCAATTGATCGTTATTGCGCGGGGTCAGCCGCCGCAATTCGTCGCCCGGCCGGTGCAGCAGCACCGTGCGCAGGGTCCCGACCTCCGAGCTGACCGCCAGCCGACCGCCCGGATCGCCGACACCGTCCAACTCATCGTCCGCACCGCCATCGTGCCCCGCCGGCACCGCGTCTGCTCCCATGATCCGACCGTAGTTCGCCGAGGGCGTAAGAGCACGCAATTGGGTGTCTCCGATTCCGACCCCAGCACACCCTAACCTGAAGTATGGTTTAGGTGAATGGAGGAGCGTGATGTCGACAACCGATTGGCGAGCGAAGGAGCTGACCCCCGGGCAGCTGTCCGAGCGTAGCGGAGTAGCGGTCTCCGCGTTGCACTTCTACGAACGCGAGGGTCTCATTTCGAGTCGTCGCACAAGTGGAAATCAACGCAGATACGCCCGCGAAACGCTGCGCCGCGTCGCCTTCATCCGCATCTCCCAGCGGGTCGGCATTCCACTGAGCGAAATCCGCGCCGCCCTGGACAAACTCCCCGAAGGCCGTACGCCGACCCGGCGCGACTGGGAGACCCTGTCCACCGCGTGGCAGGCCGACCTCGACGACCGCATCACCCAGCTGACTCGCCTGCGCGACAACCTGACCGGCTGCATCGGCTGCGGCTGCCTGTCGCTCGGCAGCTGCCGACTGGTCAACGAACACGACCGCCTCGGCGAACAGGGGCCGGGCGCCCGCGTACTCGATGTGACGCTCAACTGCCCATCGAAGCCAGCAGCCTGTTGAACCGATCGCTGGTGCGGCGAATCACGAATTCATAGGGGTAGGCGAATTTGCGCGCCCACCAATAGCCGAAGCGGATATCGAAGGAGGTGTAGACGAGGAACCGATTGCGCTCGATACCGCGCAGGATCGCCGCCGCAACATGTTCCGGCGAGGCGGCATGCTTGGTGAACGCGGTGGTGAGTCGCTTGATCCTCGGGTTTTCCTTGTCCACGCCGACCAGCTCGACGCCATGCACCAATGGTGTGTTCACCGCGCCGGGCACTACCAGATGTACCGAAATGTCGTGGTGCCGTAAGTCGAATCGCAGCACCTCGGAAACGCCGCGGATGCCGAATTTGCCCGCACTGTAGGCGGCATGCCACGGCAGCGCGAGGATTCCGGCCGCCGAGGAGACATTCACCAGTGCCCCACCGCGTTTCGCCCGAACCATCGGCGGCACGAAATTCTCGATCACATGGATGGGGCCCATCAGGTTGACCTCCACCATCTTGCGCCAATGCCGGTGCTCGAGGTTCTCGACGGTGCCCCAGGTGGAGGTGCCCGCGATATTCATGACGATATCGAGGCTGCCGAATTCGGCGTGCACGTCGGTGGCGAAGGCGGTGACCGCGTCGTAGTCGGTGATATCCAGGGCACGCGCGGTGAGCACGGTGCCGCCCGCCTCCTTGATGGTGCGAACCGTATCCTCGAGGCCCTCGGCATTGATATCGGTCAGCACCAGTTCGGCACCCCCGGCCGCGCACGCCAGGGCGGTCGCCCGGCCTATCCCGCTCGCCGCCCCGGTGACCAGCACCTTCGCATCCCGCACTGTCTTCCTGCGCCCAAAGCCAAGCACACCGGATCCCATCTCGAATATCCCCAATCGGTTGCACGCAGGGTACGCGGCAACGGTCACGTTCCAACGTTCATACGGCCGGAGCGGGTCGCGGAGTTCGAATCGGGACGGCAGGTTACCGCCCGAGTACCGCAAGCATCCCTGCCACCGCCTGCGGCCAGCTGAACTGCTCAGCCCGGCTGCGTGCCGCCTTCCGACGACCGGCGGTGGGCATCGCGAGCACATCGGTGACGGCCTGGGCGAAGGCGGAGGGGCGATCGTCGGCGACGGCGCCGCATTCGGCGGTGACGATATCGGCGAGCGCCGAGGATCGGCTGGCGACGACCGGCGTACCTGCGGCCAATGCCTCCAATGCGGCGAGCCCGAAGGTTTCGTGCGGTCCCGGTGCCAGCGAAACATCGGCGGTGGCCAGTAGTTTCGCCACCATTGCCCGGTCGGTGATGAATCCGGTGAAATGCACCGCAGGCAGACCGCCGGTCAACGTCGGCAAGGAACGGGCCCGACGCTCCAGGGCTTCGCGCCGCGGCCCCTCCCCCGCCACGACCAGCCGGGCCTCGATCCCCGCCTTGCGCAGTGCGCCGATGGCTTCGATGCTGCGATCCACCCGCTTCTCCACCGACAATCTGCCGCAGTGCACAAGCAGCGGATGACCAGGCACGCCGAGATCGGCGCGCAGGCGGTAGTCACGGCGGCGCGGGCTGAACAGCTCCAGATCCACCCCGAGCGGCACCAGTTCGACATTGGGCGCGTCGATGCGCAGGAACTCCGCGCGCGCGAATTCCGTTGTGCAGACCACGATGTCGTAGTCGTGCGCGGTGCGCCGATTGGCGATATCGGCGCACCGGCGCGCCACCGGGCCGGGCATGACCTGGCCGAGCAGTCGGTCCAGGCGCTCATGCGAGATCATTACGCTCGCCACGTCGCGGGTGCGGGCCCAGCGTCCGAATCCGCGCAGCGTCAGCCGGTCCGACACCTCGAGCACGTCCGGCCGCAACCCTGCCAGCACATCCGCCACCCGGCGCGGATCCGCCGCCCGATAACCGCCGGTCCATGGAATCGCCAAAGCGGGCAGGGTGATCCGCACCGCACCGGTCGGCAGGATCTCCTCGGCCCGGCGCGGTCCGGGCACGATCAGCACCACCTCGTGCCCGGCGGCCACGTACCCCTCGCCCAGGTGGTGCAAAGCGGTGCGCAGCCCACCCGACCGCGGACCGTAGAAGTTCGCCAGCTGCACGATGCGCACATCGCCGATCGTGCAGCGAATCGGGTTCCCCCCGGAACCGGTGCGCCCAACACCGCATGAACACCCGTGAAAGAACCTGCTAACGGGTGCGACGGCGCAGCAGTCCGACACGCGGGACCGACGCCGGTCACGCGCGCGTGGTACCCCGGCCCGCCCTGGGCAGATCGAGATCCAGCGGGATGCGCCCGACAGCCAGGTGCGCCTCGACCTCGTCGGCGGGCATCGGCCGCGCGATCAGAAACCCTTGCGCCCGATAGCAACCCAGCCCGACCAGGGTCCGCGCGGCCACCGGCGTCTCGACGCCTTCCCCGACCACACCGAGCCCGAACGACCCGGCCAACCCGATAATGGATTTCACGATCGCCAGATCGTCGGTGCTCGCGCCGAGGCGCTGCACGAAGCCGCGGTCGATCTTCACCGCGTCGACCGGAAGCGCCTTCAGATGCGAAAGTGAGCTGTATCCGGTGCCGAAATCGTCGATGGCGATCTGCACACCCATTCGCTTGAGTCCGCGCAGCGTGACCTGGGTGCGCGCCAGATCCTGCACGACCACATGTTCGGTGATCTCCAGGCAGACCGAACTGCCATCGATCCCGAACAGCCGCAGAATATCCTCGATCCGCTCCACGAAATCCAGGCTGACCAGCTGAACTGGCGAAACATTGATCCGCATCACCACATTCGCCGCCAGCCCCCGCCTGCGCCATTCGGCGAATTGCGCACACGCCGAGCGAATCACCCAGCGCCCCAGCTCACCCGCGAGATTGGTGGCCTCGGCGACCGTGACGAACGCACCGGGCGGCAGCAGCCCCCTGGTCGGATGCAACCAGCGCACCAGTGCCTCCAGCGCCACCACCCGGCCGGTGCGCAGATCGACCTCGGGCTGATAGTGCAGCAGCAGCGAGCCGTCCGAAACCGCGCCGCGCAGATTCAGCTCCACATCGTCCTGCAGTTCGAACTGAGCGCGCATGGCGTCGGTGAATACCGCGACACCGTTGCCGCCGCCCGATTTCGCCGACAGCAGTGCGTGATCGGCCCGGCGCAGCACGTCCGCGACCGTGGTCTCCCCCGGAATACCCACCGCGACACCGACGCTGGCGCCGCGGCTGACCGATTCCCCGCCGACGGTCACCCGCCGTCCGATAAGCTGCTGAATCCGCGTCGCCTCCAATTCGGCCGCCACCGCATCCATCGGTTTGGCCGGCACGATGACGAATTCGTCGCCACCGAGTCGGGCGATCATGTCATTGGGATCGAGATTCTCCCGCAGTCGCGAGGAGAGCGTGCGAATGAAGTTGTCCCCCGCGGTATGTCCGAGAAAATCGTTGAGCGCTTTGAGCCGGTCGAGATCGAGGAAGAAGGCGGCCACCGGGCCGGGACTGCCCTGTCTGAGCCGCTCCTCCATATGTTCGAGCAGCGCCCGCCGGTTGGCCAACCCGGTCAGATCGTCGTGCAGGGCGATATATCGTAATCGTTCCTCGGCCACGACGCGCGCCTGCAACTGGGCGAAGAGTGCGGCGATCGCCTTGAGCACGTTCAGTTCCCGGGTGCTCCAGTCGCGATCGCCCTGCTTGATGAATCCCAGCACGCCGGTCGACTCGCCACGCGACAACAGCGGCACCGCGGCCATCGCGACCTGCGGAATACCCGACGAACGCCGGATCGTCTCCTGATAATCGGCGGATTGCTGGGACGGCCGCACAATGATCGGCTCGGTGGCGTGTTCCAATTCCCGGAATACCGAGTCGGCGTGCTCGAAATGCACGATCTTCAGCGGGTCCGGATCCGGTATGTCACCACGGTGCGGCCACTCCGCGATGAGCACGGTCGCCCGCTGCTCTCTATCGGTATGGCGTAGGTAGCTGAAGTCGACATCGAAATGCTCGACCAGCCTGGCCAGCACGCGTTCACTCGCCGCCACCATCGTTGTGGCGTCGACGCCCATCAACTCGGAGGCGACCTGGGTCACCAATGAGTCGAGCGTTCGCCGAGGCACCCTATCTCCGATCGCGCTAGCTGCGGTTGCCCGCGCCCGGCACTGGAAGCCGCCTGCTGCGGACCGTGGCTGCTGCCGCATAGCTCAGGCGAAGCACCAATGCCATGATCTCATGCCCAGGCACTCCCAGCAGGTCCAGGAAACGGCCCTGAAGTGTCGTAAGTGTATCCGCGAAATCCGGTGAAATCCCTTTCAGCTCGTCGGGGTGCCGCGCATAAAGGAACAGGGGCGAGACCGGTTGCACCGCAAGACCGAGCCGTTGCGCCGCGATCCAGACCCGCTGCACGGCCGCGCCGCCGCGGGCGTAGTCGGCAAGTGATACCGACTCTGCTCCGGATCGACGCGGAAAAGTTATCGCGACCAGCGCCGAACTCGACAGCACGCGATCGCGGCTGTACTCGCCGAGCGCGGTCCCGCCGGACCATTCGCGCAGCCGATCCATGACATCCGAGCGCTCTCCGATCCGGATCTTGGCCTGCTCGTCGGCGGCCAATTCCATACTCCGGATATCGATCCCGGTGCGCGGATCCTCGCCGGGCCAGCGCAGTTCACCGAACATCTCCTGATGCAGGCGCGGGGTCAGATAGCGAATGCGATCGGATTCGCCGAGTAGGGCGGCCGCGGCGGCGAGCTCATCGGGTGCGGTGATGGCATGGACCACCGCATCGGTGGCGGCCGCGTCCAGGGCAGGCAGGACATGATCGGCCAGCGGCATGCCCGCGCCGAGGTGTCGATTCGTCTCGCGGGTCAGCGTGGCCGGATAGTCCGCGGCCAGGGCGGAATCGGTGCCGTTGCCGAGGTGTAGCACCGCGGAAAACGCGGTGGAGTCGTTCTCGACGAACTCGTGCGCGCCGAGTATGCCGTGCGCGGCGGCCGCGGCACGGGCGTTGTACAGCGCCGCGCCGATCGATACCGCGCTGGCGCGATAGCCGATATCCATTGCGGACGAGCGGGTTCGGACGAGATCGATGCGTAGCTCGTCGCCATCGACGCGCAGGCACCACGGTTGGGTATTGCCGCCCGACGGCGCCCGTTGCGCGGATTCGAGGACCTTCTCGACCGCGGACCCGTCCGGATCCGGTACACCGACTTCGGGCACCGGAAACTCGTCGGACACCTTCTCACACACCGGCTCCGGTTCGGCCAGCTCGTCGAGACCACGCTCCAGATCGAACCGGGTCCGGCCCGAGGACAGCTTCTGTCCGAGCCCGACCCGGCGCACCGCCGCCGCCACGATGGCCGCGCCAAGCTGTACGTCACCGCCGAGTTGCGGCCAGGTCGTCACGGTTTGGTCGATCTCGACCAGACTCGCCGCCATCCGCGCCGATAGCTCCTTGGGGTCGAGAATCCGCATGACGTGCGGCGCCTTGTCTTTGGTGGACAACCCGCGCAGATCCGCGCCGACGGTCGCGCCGAGCAGACCGTGGAACGTCGGGCGGTCCGGTTCCAGGTCATAGCGCTCGACATCGAGCAGGCCGCGATCGCTGGTATCCATCAACAGCGGAAGGCGGTGTCGGCGTGCACCTTCCCGGACGGCGAACTTGATATCGAGCGAATCGCATTCCTCGACAACCAGCGACAGCCCGTGCAGGAACGCGTCGACGGTGTCGTCGTCCACGCCCGCCGTGGCGACCTCGACCGGCAGATACGGATCGAGTTCGGCGATCCGGCGGGCGGTCACGATGGATTTGTTCACACCGATATCGAAGATCCCGCCGGGCACCCGATTCAGATTCGACAGCTCGATATCGTCGAAATCGGCCAGGCGCAATAGGCCACAGGTGCCTTCCAGTGCCAATGTGTAAGCAACCGCGTGCCCGACGCTCTGTCCGACGACCCCGATCGCGAGACCGGCGCAACGTTCCTGTTCGGCGCGGGTGAGCTTGTTCTGGTTGCGGTCCAAGCGAATTGCCCGAAATGTCTTTTCACCGGGCAATCCGACGAGTGTGCGCCGCCACGGATAATAGACCCATCGGTCGGTTTCTGGCCCGCCGAGATCCGCAGGCGGCCGACGCACCTTGACGAGTTCGGAGCGCAGCACATCACGCAGGTCGAGAATGCGGACCTGCGGCGATTTCCGTAATTGCACGAGGACCCGTGCGTCGTCTGTGGCATTTTCATCGAGAATCAGCGGGCGGTGGTCCGCGGCGAGCTCACCGTTCATGCCTGCGCCAATCCTCCGATCCCTGATCCACCCGAGGGCGCTCGACCGTGCGGCGACAGCCAGGCATCGAGTGCCGCACGCTCCAGCGCAGTCAACGAACTCTGCAATTTGGTGGCTAATGACCGATATGTCCGGGAATCCCACCACATCGGAATGGTCCGATAGCGGTCGTCAGGATAGGGCACCGCCGGTATCCGATCGGCGACATACCCACCACTCGTGCGGTACAGACCGATATTTCGCGTGGCAGTGGTGACGAAAGCGAATCTGGCATCGAGCAGCCGGGCGGCGTGCACGACACAGCGGGAGACCGCTGCCGCGAGCGCGGCACGATGCTCGGCCGCTCGGGAGACCCAGACGGCTTTCACCTCGACCACACCGTCTGGTATCCGATCGGCAACCATCTCACGCAACTCGGCGGCACCGGGTCGACCAGCCCAGGCGCGCAGTGCGTGCACCTCGTCGGCCGCACCGTAGGGCCCCTGCGCCCGCAATCCCGCGACGACCACGCCGGACGGATCGACGGCGGCGAAGAACAACGACGTCGAACGGCCGTCGACAACGCTGTCGTATTCCAAAGCGTGATCAACACCGTAATGTCGGTAAACCTGCAGCGCACCGCGCAGGTAACGACGCCACAGATCAGGATGAGCCTGCGGAGTGGCGACCTGAAAGACATATCCGGAATGCATGTCGCGAAACCGCAACACCTCGGCATCGCGCGTGCCCCCCGGGCCGACTGCGATTGTTTCGACAGCCATGGTGTTCCTACTCCGTTTGCTACCGCACATCTGCACGGTCATCGAGCCGGCCTGACCGACTCGCCAGACGACTCGCCGATCGGTTGAGTTTGCCTAGGGCAGTATCCGTCATACGACAAGAATTGACCAGATATCTGGTTAATCTTCCGAAAACTGGTTGCCTGTCCCGAAATTACCGCAGGTCAGACCACTCGAACATGCCATCGAATAGATCATGGAGACCAGTCGGTACTGACGCAGCTAATGTGCGGCAATCTCAAACCAGGATGGAGATGAACAGTTCGACCGACTCCGGCCCACGCCAGATCTCGATTTCCTCCCGGTACGCACGGGTGATCTCGGCAGATGCCGTCGCATCGTCGACCTGGGCCCACACATCCTCGACCGGATCGTGGTAATCCCCGTTCGGCTCGAACCGAGCGTAGACACCCTTGGGCACCTTGACGAGTACGTCACCGACCGGAACCGCACTCGGATCGGAGTACTCGAAACACACGACGGCGTTGTAGTTTCCGGCCGGATCCGGCACGTACACCGTGTACATCGGCTGGTCGGCGCCCGCGCGGTCACGCAGCCGATCCTTGAGGAATTCGATCAGGTCGCTATTGCTGACCTTGAAGCTCGGACGTACCCGCGGCACCACCAGACCGCCGTAGATGGCCTCGCGGCGCACCACGATCGCGTATGTCATCGCGCCTCGACCGCCAGGTAGAGATCGATCTTGTAGGCGTGCGGATAACACTCGAAATCGCCTGTATACGTGCGTTTTATCTGGTTGTGTTCCTCGGCATAGGCGATCTGCGTCCACAGGTCCGTCATCACCTGCGGAAAGTTACCGACCGAGGAGAACCTGGCATAGGTGCCGCGCGGCAGCCGCGCCACCAGGTGGCCGCGGGTGACCTCGCCGAAGGATGCGCACTCATAGCCGACGATCTGAGTGTTGTAGGTGCCGAGTTCACCGGAGTAGTCGGTGTAGGCGCTGGCCAGTTGACCGCCGAGTTCCTGATGCAGTACCGCCGCCCACGCGGCCTCCAGGTCGTGGTCCCGCAGTTCCCCGAGCGCACGTTTCGGGCTGCGCACCGGGAGCCCGGCAACCCACGTCTCGTCTCGCTCGATGATTTCAAACTGCATGGAAAGACTCTTTCGAGGTGAACCCGGGGGCGTTGCCCGCATCCGGTCGGCCAGAAAGGCCATGCTATCAACTCGACCGCGTGGTCCGGCTCACATGTCCGGGTCGTTGCGTACACCTCCCCGCCACCTCGAACTGGTCGTGCGACCTGTAGGCAAATCAGTGGCTATCGATGCATAGTGGACAGGATCGCTTCGTCTATCGCTGAGCGTGTGGCATCCCGACACGACGAACGGAGTTCAGATGACCGCAGGCGCGATGTATGACGAATTGGACAGGCGCGCGGCACAAGTGGCCGATCAGGTCATCGAGTGGCGGCACCATCTGCACCTGCATCCCGAGTTGTCCAACCGGGAGTCGAATACCGCCGCACTCATCGCCGATCATCTGCGCTCGCTGAATCTGGACGAGGTGCGCACCGGCATCGCCGGAAACGGCATCGTCGGCGTGCTGCGCGGCGGCATGGGCGGCGACCGGACGATCGCACTGCGCGCCGATATCGACGCATTGCCGGTACCCGACCTGTGCGGTGCCGATTTCGCGTCGAAGGTCGTGGACAACGACTATCCCGGCGGACCGTTCCCGGTCTCGCACGCCTGCGGCCACGACTGCCACACCGCGATGCTGCTGGGTGCCGCCTCGGTACTGACCGGCGTGCGCGACCGGCTGCCGGGCACCGTGCTCTTCGTCTTCCAGCCCGCCGAGGAGGGCCCGCCGATCGGCGAAAAGGGCGGTGCGAAGCAGATGATCGACGAGGGCGCGCTGGACGATCCGTCGCCGACCATGGCGTTCGGCTTCCATGTCACGCCATATCCCAAGGGCTACATCGGATATCGGATCGGCAATCAGTTCGGCGCCTCCTGTCTGGCGAAGATCACCATCACCGGACAGCAGGTACACGGGTCCACACCGTGGATGGGCGTGGACCCGATGCCCGCCGCGGGCGCCGTCATCACCGGCATCGGCCAGTTGTATCGGCAGGTCAGCGCATTTGATCCGTGCACCGTCAGCATCGGCCACGTGGAGGATGTGGGCCGGTTCAATATCATCGGGCAGACCGTGACGCTGTGGGGCACCATCCGCTGCGCGGTCGAGACCGATATGGGCGACATCCAGAAGCGCCTTGACACCCTCGCCGCGCATTCGGCGCAGGCCTACAACTGTTCGGCGACAGTCGAATACCTGCAGGACGTGCCCGCCGTGCACAACACCGAGGAGTGGATCACCGCCGCGCTGCCGACATTCCAGCGCGTCGCCGGGGCCGATAAGGTCACCCCGACGATCCCGACGCTCGGCTATGACGATGTCTCCGAATTCGTCAACAAGTACGGTGGTCTCTATGTGACCCTCGGTGTGCAGGATTCGGAAATCGATGCGAAAACGGGGATGCCCGTGCCGATTCCGGGTGGCCGCGGTATGGCGATGAATCACAATCCGCACTTCTATGCCGACGACGGCCCACTGGTCACCGGCGTGCGATTGCACGCGCACGTCGCCCAGGACCACCTGACCGGCCTGCTCGCGCCGCAATGACCTGCGGCACCATGTGATCGTGTGCGAGACCATCGCCGAACTCGATGCCGCGGTCGCGGATTGCTTCGCCTGCCCGCGGCTGGTCGCCTGGCGAGAACGGGCGGCCAGGGAGAAGCGCGCCGCGTACCGTGACGAAACCTATTGGGGCAGGGCGGTCCCCGGCTACGGTCCGGATGACGCCCGGCTGCTGATCGTCGGGCTCGCCCCAGCCGCCCACGGCGGCAACAGGACCGGGCGAATGTTCACCGGCGACCGCAGCGGTGATTTCCTCTACGCCGCCATGTACAACGTCGGGTTGACCAATCAACCCAAGGCGGTGCACCGCGATGACGGACTGCGGCTGATCGGCGCTCGGGTCACCGCGCCGGTGCACTGCGCGCCGCCCGACAATAAACCGACGCCCGCCGAGCGGGACCGCTGCAGTCACTGGTTGAAGACCGAATTGGGCCTGCTCACCCCGACATTGCGGGCGGTGGTCGTACTCGGCGCGTTCGGCTGGCAGGCACTGCTTCCGGTACTTGCCGCCGCCGGCTGGACCGTGCCGCGTCCGCGCCCCAAATTCGGGCACGGCGCTCACGTTGTGCTGCCGCCGACCGTCGATGATCATGCGCCGCTGCACCTGTTCGGCTGCTACCACGTCAGCCAGCAGAACACCTTCACCGGTCGGCTCACTCCCGACATGCTCGAAACGGTGCTGGCCGCCGCGGCGACCGCTGCGGGTCTTCCCGGCCGCCGGAGCTGAGCGCTGGACTCAGGACGGCGCGGTGATCTTGGTAATGACGGTGCCGCCCTCGTGGGGCGCGACGGTGACGAACTGCCGATAGGTGCGCACGGTCGCATCCAGTCGGAACTCGGTGATGACGACGTCGAAGCGACCGTCGAGCATCGGGGTGATCATGACGCAATGCTGGGTGCCGGGCGGAATCGATTTGATGCCCGCGTCGATCAATGCGACCGAGGACACCGCCGCATCCGCTGTGGTCAGTGCCCGGGCATCCGAGGCCGAGCGGGTCACGTAGTAGGCATATTGGAAGGCCAGGATCACATCCGGCCCGGATTCGGTCGACCCGGTTCCGTTGCCGCGCACCAGCTGTTCGGTGCGCGTCGGCTCGCAGTTCGGTCCGCCGCCGAGCACTCGATCGGTGATCGTGGCCGTCGACTGCCTGGTATTACTCGCCTCGGCCGTGTACACGAGCACCAATGCCACCGCCGCCAGCGTCCCGAAGATCGCGGCACTGCCGACCAGCCATGGCCGACGCGGCGGACGCCGCTTCCGACGGTGTGGGCGCGTCGGCGGGAGGACACGTGGTGCGGGTCCGGGCGGCAGCATGCCCGGCCACAGCGGATCGGCCGAGCGACTCACGCGCCTGCTGACGTGCAACGCGGCGGCATTGCCGCCGGACTCGGCTGTGTTCGACGACACCATGCTCTCGCCACACCCCTTCACCGGTGCCGCTGGGGCGACCCTTTCAATGCCGTTGTGCAATAACAAGATTGCATAGATGCGCCGGTAAGGCGACAGAATGGGCCGGAGAGAACCGGCCAATGGACCAGCAAGCTACGCCCGGACGGCCCGCGGATGCACGCGGTTCCTGCGAGTTTGGAGGTTTCCCACAAGCGCCGGGCCGAAGGTTCGTAACGACGGGCATACCGTGATCAATCCGCGCCGGTATGCTCTTCCGGGAACGATGTCCAGCGAAAATACCAGCTCAGCAGTGCATTTCGGTGCATGCGGCGGCATAGTAGAACGCCTGCGACGATGCCGCACGACAACGATGTCCGGCCGCCGTAGCCTGTCGAACGCCTGTCCACTTCAGCTAAGGCACTCGCCAGGACACCGAAAACCGCGTTATCGGAAGAGAAACCAGGAGCGATTCTCGTGCGAAACCTCTTTGCCGCCGACGGGCGATTCCCGAATGTCGTCGTGACGAGCCTCGCGGCGACCACCTCCATCGCGGGTGATGTCGACGCGACCTGGAAGGGACTCCTCAACGGCGAGAGCGGAATCGACGTGCTGGAGGATCCCTTCGTCGAGGAGTACGACCTCCCCGTCCGCATCGGCGGTCACCTGAAGGTTCGCCCCGAAACCCTGCTGACGCGGGTCGAACAGCGTCGGATGGCCTACGTAGAACAGCTCGCGACGGTTCTCGGACGCGAGGTATGGCGCAATGCGGGCAGTCCGGAGGTGGATCCGGAGCGTCTGGGTGTGGCGATCGGTACCGGGCTCGGCGGCGCCGATGCGATCACCGATGCGAACAACAAGCTGAAGAACGGTGGCTACCGCAAGATTTCGCCACTGGCCGTGCAGATGATCATGCCGAACGGCCCGTCGGCGGTCGTCGGTCTCGAATTGAAGGCCAAGGCAGGTGTGATCACGCCGGTTTCGGCGTGCTCGTCCGGGTCGGAAGCGATTGTCAACGCGTGGCGCATGATTGCGATGGGTGACGCCGATATGGTCGTCACCGGCGGCGTCGAGGGATACATCGATGTACTCCCGATCGCGGCCTTCACCATGATGCGCGCGATGAGTACCCGCAACGACGACCCGAAGGGCGCCTCGCGTCCGTTCGACAAGGATCGTGACGGTTTCGTCTTCGGTGAGGCCGGTGCGCTGATGGTCCTCGAGACCGAGGAGCACGCCAAGGCTCGTGGCGCGACGATCCACGCGCGCCTGCTCGGCGCCGGAATCACTTCCGACGGTTACCATTTGGTCGCTCCCGCCCCCGATGGCGACGGCGCGGCACGCGCGATGACCAGGGCCATGCAGCTCGCAGGCCTCACCCCGAAGGACATCACCCACGTCAACGCGCACGCCACCGCGACTTCCGTCGGCGACACCGCCGAGGCGAACGCGATCAACAAGGCCGTGGGCAACCACGCGTCGGTGTACGCGCCGAAGTCGGCACTGGGACATTCGATCGGCGCGGTGGGCGCACTGGAATCGATTCTGACCGTGCTCAGCATCCGCGACGGTGTCGTGCCGCCGACGCTGAACCTGGAGAACCAGGATCCGGAGATCGATCTGGATGTGGTGCACGGCGAGGCGCGCAACCAGGAGATCGAGTACGCGATCAACAACTCGTTCGGTTTCGGCGGGCACAATGTCGCGCTCGCCTTCGGCCGGTACTAGCGAACGAGAATGGCACGCGGATAGAGCAGCTGGAAACCGAGCTTCTGCACGTTCTGCTGTGACTTCGAACCCGGCAGTGTCGTAACCACCGCGAGGTCACAACCCGCGGCCGCCGCGGCGGCGAGGCGCATCGATAGCAGTGCGCCCTGCACGCCGCGGCGGCGGAATTCGGGAAGGGTTGCCGCACCGCATAATTGGGCAACGCCGTCGCTGAGGCGCAGGCTCGCGCCGCCGGCGGGCTTACCGTCGATCATGGCGAGCGAGCCGACGAAACCGCTCGTCGCGGTGAGGTCGCGCTCGGCGCGCTCGATGGCCTCGCGCGGGAATTCCTCGTGCGAGGCGACGCCCTGGGTGTCCGGCGTGGCGAAGCCGTCGACGACGACGTTCACCCAGGTCTCGAATTCGTCGTGCCCGACATCGCGGATCTCGATGCCCTCGGCCAGCTGCGCCTGCCGCCCCGGCTCGAGCCGTAGGCCCAGTACGTTCTCGAAACCGAACAGCACGTAGCCGCGGCGCGTCAGGCGTTCGACAACGGCCGGATCGGCCAGCGTGCAGACCTCGACCTGGACCGGTGCCTCCCGCTCGGCGAAGGCCTGTTCGACCGCTTCCAACTCGGCGTCATCGAAGGCAGCGCCGTTCATGCCGATGCCGACCACCTTGTCGAGCGGTGAACCCGGGCCCGCCCACACCGCAAGGCCACCGCCGATGGGGCGCACCAGTACTCGCTGCTGCGGGTCGCGGCGGGCGGCCGCGCGAGCGCCCTCCTCGATCAGCGTGCGTTCGGCGTGCTCGACCCGCGCGGCGAGGTCCTGTCCGGCGAACAAACCCGGGGCGAATTCAGTCGGCATGAGGCATTCCTACCCTGTCGGTAGCACCGGATTCACCTGGTTTTACCGCCGGGCGGGTTCGGCGTGTCGCTCGTTGACCCGAACGAGCTCGGCGTCCAAGGAAAATGTTCCAGCACCGACGATGAGTAGGAATGCGCTCCCACACAGTTGCGCGAGATCGGTGCGGGACTCGTGCAGGAAGGCCCACCATCCGGACTTGCCCGGGAACAGTGCCGCATCGCCCCAGAGCAGCGGCAGTTTGGTGATCAGCAGAGCACCGATCATGTCGACGATCATCGGGACTGCCGCAGCCCGTGTCAGCAGTCCGACGAGGATCAATGCTCCGCAGGCGGTTTCGAAGACACCGTCGACCGGTGCGACGAATCCGGGTGCCGGGATGTCGACCTTGTCGAATCGGCCGACGCCGAGGGTGTCGGGATAGACGAACTTCTGGATGCCTTCGGACAGGAAGATCACGCCGACGAACAGGCGGATCAGGACAGTCGACGCGGGTGCGTTCGTCGTGGCCGGTCGAGTCCACCAGGTACCGAGCTGGAACATACGCTGAGCCTCCGCCCGTAGCGCCGTAATACATTGCGCGCCGAACACATTGGATTCACTTGTGGCCGTCCTGAGCGATGAGGACCGAGCAGTCGGCGTGCCGGGCGGCCTTCTCGGCGGTCGCGCCGATGAATCGGCCCCAGATCGCCGAATGGCCACCGCGGCCCAGGACCAGCAGATCCGCCTCGTGGTGTGTGGCGGCGACGGCGAGTTCATGCGCGGGGTGCCCGGCTCGGATTTCGGCTTCAATGGCTACGCCGCGCTCGGCGGCCGTCTCGGCAGCCGCGGCGAGCCAGCGGCGGCTGGCCACCTCCTCGACCGAGAACTCCTCCTCGATTTCCCCGATCACTGGTCCGTAGTGCGGCCGGTGCTCCTCCACCGCGACCACGGTGAGCACGGACTTATTCGCGGCGGCCAACTCGAGTGCCATCCGCAGAGCTTCCCTGGCACCGGGTGAGTCGTCGTATCCCACCACGATCCGCTGGAACACACCTCCAGTGTGATCGTCGGTCCGCCGACGCGCTATCCGACCACAGGCGGTGGCCCGAATCCGACTCGAGAAGGTGGTTCGGCAGACGGTCGGCGAACTATCGTGAGCGTATGCCTGTTACCGACGGTACCGAACCGCCAGTCATACCCGGTGTGCGCCGTTCGTTTGTGACAGCTCGCGATGTCCGGTTCCACGTCACCGAATCCGGACCCGAGGACGGTCGCCCGGTCGTGCTGCTGCACGGCTGGCCACAGCACCACTACGCCTACCGAGATCTCCTCGCCGACCCGCCCGAAGGACTCCGGATCATCGCCCCCGACCTGCCCGGATACGGCTGGTCGGGTCCCGCGCCGCACCGCTGGTCGAAGGAGGAAGTCGCCTCCGATGTATTTGCGCTCCTCGATGCGCTCGGACTGGAACGCGTGCTGCTCGTCGGCCACGACTGGGGTGGCTACATCGGCTATCGCATGGTGCTGCGCGAAGCCGACCGCTTCGACGGCTACCTGGTACTGAATATGGCCCATCCGTGGGTCCCGCCGACCACGGTCATGCGACAGATCTGGCGCTTCCTCACCTACCAGCCGCTGGTCGCCACGGTGGGCGTACCGCTGCAGCAGCGCACCCGCTTCCTCGAATGGCTCATCAGCGGGGCGATCACCGACCGCAGCACGGTCAGTCCCGAGGTGATCCGCGTCTTCGCCGACCGCTTCCGCGATCCGGTCTGCGCCCGGGCCGCCACCGACACCTACCGCACCTTCTGGCTGCGCGAAATCCCGGATGCCGCACGTCATCCCGAACGCCGCCGTATCACCATCCCGATCCGCGTCCTCTTCGGCGTCGACGACCCCGCTGTGCACCGCTCCCTAGCCGCCGCCGAAACCGCCCGCGGCGCCGACGACTACACCTTCGAACCGGTAACCGGCTGTGGACATTTCGTCGCCGACGAACGCCCCGAACTCGTCCGCGCCCGCCTGATCGAACTCGCGGCAGATACGAAGTAGCCTATGCCACTGCCGCTTCCGCGCCCATACCTGGATAATGCGACCGTTGGCCGAACCGAGGAGAACCATGAGTCGACTGGCAGTCGTGACCGGTGCGTCGTCCGGCATCGGAAAGGCAACTGCCGCAGCCCTGGTGGCGCGCGGCTTCCGAGTGATCGGGACGAGCCGGAATCCGGAATCGATCCCGGCGGCCGACCGAGTGGCGGATGTCGACTATCGCGCGCTCGATCTGACCGATGCCGACTCGATCCGCGCATTCGTCGACGGGCTGGATGGCGTCGATGTGTTGATCAACAACGCAGGCGAAAGCCAGGCCGGCCCGCTGGCCGAACTACCGACCGCGGCGGTCGAGCGGCTCTTCCAGCTCAATGTGCTCGGGCCGGTCGCACTCACCCAGGCGGTGCTACCCGGAATGCGGAGCCGTGGATACGGGCGGGTGGTCATGGTCGGCTCCATGCTCGCCAGCTTTCCGATGCCGTACCGGTCCTCTTACGTCGCAACCAAGGCAGCCGTGCGGGGATTCGCCACGGCGGCCCGCTTCGAGGAATCGCCGTTCGGCGTGTGGATCACCGCCGTCGAACCGGGCCAGATCGATACCGGGCTGCGTGAGCGGCGCACCAGGTACATCGACGAGAATTCCCCGCACACAGCGGATTTCACCCGTTTCATGACCGCTCTCGACCAGCAGCAGGCCAAAGGTATTACGCCACAACGGGTTGCCGCCACCATCGTCTCCGCCGTCGAGGACCGGCGACCGCGGCCGCTGTATGCGGTCGGCAGCAACGCACCCGCCATGTTCGCGCTGCGTCGCCTATTGCCACGCACGGTCATCGAGAAAATCATCGCCAGGGCGTACAGATTGTCCCGGTGATCGCCTGCGGCTCGGCGAGTATTCCGGCTAGACCGGGGTCCGGCATGGCGGGGTGCGGCACCGGCGGTAACTGATAGGCCTGCGCCAGATTTGCCCGTTCGGCCCGAACAACTGCCGCGTGATCTCCGCCGATGCCGACAAGGCCCGCGACGCGGAGCAGCAGCCGCGAGACAAAGGGTCGTCGACATGCCGCGACGGTGAGCGGGATCGGCTACACGCCGTCTTGTACCAGCCGAGGCCGACGTTGTTCATCTGTACCGCGAGACATCCGTCCTCGGCAGCGTCGAAGTCACCGCGATAACGGCCCGACCGGCATCGCGGATGATGCGGTCGAGGTCGTCGATGATGTCGCTGATCGCATCGCGGGTCCGATCCGCCTGCGCGGATGCGGCCGGCTCCCGGTCGAATTCGATACCGATCTTGTTGAGCTGTAGTCCGGTATCGAGCAGACTTCGCACCAGGTTATCCGCGATCTCAGCGAAAGCGACTGTGCCACTGCCCCATTCGTCGCTCTCGAACTGTCGATGCGTGGTGATGTGGTCGAACTGCTTGTCCCGCATAATAATTCCTCTTGCCGGACAGTTTCACTGACTGCCACGGCCGCCGATTGCCCGGAATTCGTTCAGCGCCGGAAGTACCCCCCATCCAGCCACCGCAAACTCCGGAAGCCACAGCGGCGGTCTCCGGGCCTCAACAAACGTTGCGCGAAGTGTGCTGAGCCTATTGCCATGAGCGCCGCAGCGGGGCAGTGTGAACATGTCGGTGGCGCCACCGGGGCGCTGCCCTGAACACCGAGGGAGTCGCTCGTGTATGCACGTTCTACCACTATTCAGGCGCAACCCTCCGCTATCGATGCCGGGATTGCGCACGTACGTGACGAGGTAATGCCGGCTTTGGAAGACATACGCGGGTGTGTCGGACTATCGTTGCTGGTCGATCGCCAGTCCGGCCGGTGCATCGTCACTACCTCATGGGAAACCGAGGATGCGATGACCGGCAGCGCCGACCGCGTTCGCCCCATCCGAGATCGCGCGGCCGCGGCATTCGGCAGCGGTGGCACCCAGATCGAGCAATGGGAAATCGCCGCCCTACATCGTGACCACCGCGCACAGCAGGGCGCCTGCGCCCGCGTTGTCTGGATCAAGACGAACCCGGATCGACAGGACGCTGCGATCGAGACCTACAAATCCCAGGCCCTACCCGAAATGGAATCCCTCGAGGGGTTCTGCAGCGCGAGCCTCCTCGTCGAGCGCGCATCCGGCCGTGGCGTCTCCTGCGTCACCTTCGATACCGCCGACGCCATGGAACGCAACCGCGAAGACGCAACCGCCCTGCGCGAGCGAATCACCCGCCAAGCCGGTATGCAGGTGGTCGACATGTGCGAGTGCGAGTTGGCCATCGCCCACCTCCGCGTCCCCGAATTGGTGTAAACACACGGCTGCGGCTCTCGACCGAATGATCGGTCGGGAGCCGTCGCCGCTACACCGTTGCACGTGCTGTACCGACCGGTGGGCTGCGCCGACCCCGCATCGAGCCCAGCTTCCTCGAGCATTTCAGTCGGCATAGCGACCTCGACAATCACCGGCCCCACCCCGGCTGCCGCACAAGCCTTCTCGATGATGCCGATGAACTCGGTATGCGCGAGAACGACGCGAGCACCGCTGTCTTCGAGGACATGCGCAACCTCGCCGGCCCGCCAGCCGGTATTGATGGGAACAGGATTGGCCCCACAGGCAGCAATTGCAAGAGAGACTTCGAGAAACTCGATGTCGTTGCGCAACATCACCGCGACGCGATCACCACGCGCAATCCCATTCGAAACGAATGCCGACGCAAGACATCCAGCGCGTGATGCGCCTCGGACTGGGCGCGCACCCGTCCTCCGCAGACAATCGTCGGAGCAGCCGAGGACGCATCGTTCATGAACGCATTCTGTCAGGTACGAAATTGGTGAGCGGTGCTCATGCGCTGGCATGCCGATGAACTCGGCAGCCCAGCATTTCGAGTAGGGCGTTGGTAGTGGCGCAGTCATAGACGACATTGACAGACAGCAAGGTCACTGATACTCATATGCTATGACTGGGCCGGATGATTTCGAGTTCGAAGCCGTCTACCGAGGCACGGGTGGCCCGTTCGGGCCGGGCGTCAAACCGCCGTGGAGTATCGGGGAGCCCCAGCCGGAACTCGCCACGCTGATCGAGCAGGGCAAATTCCATGGCGATGTCCTCGATGTCGGATGCGGGGAGGCGGCGATCTCGCTGTATCTGGCCGAGCGGGGCTACACCACCGTGGGGCTGGATCTGTCGCCGACCGCGATCGAGCTGGCCCGCGCCGAGGCGACCAGGCGCGGCCTGGCCAACGCCGCCTTCGAGGTCGCCGACGTCACCTCCTTCACCGGCTACGACGGTCGCTTCGACACGATCGTCGACAGCACGCTGTTCCACTCGATCCCGGTCGAGGCGCGGGCGGGCTACCAGCAGTCGATCGTGCGCGCCGCCGCGCCGGGCGCGTCTTACTTCGCGCTGGTGTTCGACCGGACCGCCCTGCCCGAAGTACCCGTGCCAGGGCCGGCGCCGGTCACCGCCGACGAGCTCCGCGAGGCAGTGGAGAAGTACTGGGTGGTCGATGAGATCAGGCCGGCACGAATCCATGGCAACCTGCCGGTCGGCGACTTCGGCCCGGCCGACGGCCCGAGGTTCCGATTCGAGGGCATCCGCGACGAACCCAGTGGCCGCAAGTCGGTACCCGCCTGGCTGCTGTGCGCCCGACTGGGCTGATCCTCGCCGAAGCCAGTCCGCGCCCATCGGGGCCCGCTGCTGATGCCCGCGGTCAGCAGCGGCGACCGACAGCTCGGTGCGTCGGAGCAGCAGCGTAAATCCATGAGCAACAGCACTTCTCCGGCGCCGAGCGAATCGACATACGGCTGCCGGTGATCTCGGCTACGACGCCGGTGAGACCTTCGGACATCACTTTGTGGAGCGGATCACCAAGACCCGCTCCGAGTGGTACCGCGCCGTACCCCTTGGTAGGTTTTGGCTTGTTCGCGCAACGTCGCGCCTCACCTCCAGCCTTCGACTCGCGAAACCTTCCTTCGATCCACAGTTTGTGCGCCTCTTTCGTCATGGAAGCAGGCGGGAATCATCACACCCACGCAGCCGATTCGCGGCCACTCGCTACGGCGAGGTCGTCGGCGGCAGCGATAGAGCTTTCACTCATCGCACCGCGACGACACCGCCCTCCTCATGCTGCCCACCCCTGCTCATCGCGGGCGTGGCTGTCCCGTCCCATCAAGCCTTGGAGAACCGGTGGTAACTGCACTACCTCACCAGCCCGTGGAACTCGACGCGATCATCTTCGACTACAACGGAGTCATCGGCCTGCAGCCCACTGTTCCTATGTGGAGCGGGCTCGCCGAACTCGCCGGATGGCACGCGGACCAGCTCGGGCTTTTCCAAACTGCCTTCTGGAGCGCCCGCGAACCCTACGATTCCGGCGAGTTCGACGACGCGGACTTCTGGACCGTCGTGCTCGGCCATCGCCCGGACCCGGAACTGCTCACCCGGTTGCGTGGCGTCGATACCGCGATGTGGACCAGGACCGACGACCGCGTCGTCGCACTGCTCCACCATGTCCGGCGGGCAGATCTGCCGATGGTGCTGCTCTCCAACGCACCCCATCCGGTCGGCGACGCCCTCGACGCCTCCGACTGGCGCCCGCTGATGACCGAAGCCCTCTACTCGGCCCGGCTCGGCATGAACAAACCCCACCCCGACACCTACCGAAACGCACTCGCCGCGACCGGAGTTCGCGATCCCGGCCGCGTCCTGTTCGTCGACGACCGTGCCGACAACTGCCAAGCCGCCGCCCGCCTCGGTCTGCGCACTCTCCACTACACCGGCTCACCCGCCGATATCGAGGATCACCTCCGCCTCGCTACCGTCGCCGCGTAGGCCCCTACGAGTCGTCACAAAATCAAAAAGGCGAGTGCTCTACCCGAGCACTCGCCTTTCGTTTGTGGGCCCAACGCTTCACAACCCGAACACCCTGACGGCCGATGGACCAGAGATTGGGGACATCGCGCACACCGTCGCCTACGACAGGGCCGGTCGCGGCCGCAGTGCCAGCGCCGCCGAACCGCAGAACAACGACGACATGGCGGCCACCCTGGTGGCATTGGTCCAGGCGCTCACGCCGGGGCGGGTGATCCTGGTAGGCCACAGCATGGGTGGGCTGATCGTCCGTCGCGCCGCCGAAACGCTGTCGCCAGCTGGGCTCGTCCTCCTCGACCCGACACCGGAAGCGATCGACGAATTCCGCCGCCGCCCACCAGAACCGCCGAAATCCGGCGTCATCGTCATCTCGGCGATCCATGCCGCCCGCTACCAGGCTCGCAATCTCGACCTCATGCGCGAATACCAGCACAGATACGCCGAACAGGTCGGCGGGCAATACGAGGACGCCGCCTCCGAGCACATCATCCCCGCCGAGCGACCCGAGCAAGTCGCTGCCGCGGTTCGCCGACTGGTGAACGCTTAGCATCGCGGGAGCAGTGATGGAGGGATCGTCGAGGCTTCGGCGCGCGAGCAGGGTCCGCACGATAGAACACCCCCGCCACCCTCGCGAACACCTCATCGAAACCCGCCCGCCACACCGAAACGTCCTCGGCCACAACATCATCCAACATCAGCGACAAAGCTGTCGCAGAATCAACCACCATGCAGCACAACGAAATACAACTGTCGTGCTAACCAAACTCGGATTCGTATCGCGAGCGCAAGTCGCGGCGTGGGTTGTCGAGCGAAAGGGCTCGAGGCAGGAACCCTACCGGCGCCGCTAGCGCCGGTCGCGGTCAAAGCGGAGGCCAGCGCGTTCGACTGGTCGTCGAGCTCGCGGTAGGTCAGCGCGCCCCTTTCATCGATCAACGCCACCGAATTCGGTTGTGCGTACCGCCGGATGACCCGCAGGTGATCGAGCAGCATGCCGAACTCGTGTCGGAGTGCTCGTCGAAGGCCTGCGTCGCCAGGGGTGTGGTCGCGGCGATGCTAGGGATCCGGCATAGGGAAACTGTCCGCCTCTGGGTGTACACAATGGCGAACTCGGTGGAGCTTGGGGGAAGCTACTACAACACGAAACGCCAGGTAAAAGCGTTGCAGTCGCTGGTCCGGAAACTTCCGGATCCCAGTGCGCCCATGCCGTCGACTCCTGCCCGGTCCAAACCTAAGCGGGCACGCCAGCTCGACGCTGCCCAGATTCGGAAGTTGATCGCTGGCTACGAGATTGGAGCGACGGTGTATGAATTGGGTACCCAGTTCGGTATCGAGCGGCGAACGGTCGGCGAGATCCTTCATCGGCATCACGTACCGATGCGCCGCCGTGGCCTGACCACCGACCAAATTGATGATGCCATCCACCTCTACGGTCAGGGATGGTCGCTTACCCGAGTCGGTCGGCACCTGGGTGTAGACGGCATGACCGTCCTGAACAAGCTCCGCGAACGTGGGATCTCTACGAGGGATGCCCAAGGACGACCGCGGGCGTAAGTCGAGCGTCACAGGTACGCACCTTCGGCAGGACACAAAACATGGGTGACTTCGTCCGCGAACTGTGACGTCAGGTTGTTCGTCAATCCTGCTGGCGTGTCGTCACCTACACCGGTTCGGAGGTGTTCACGAAACGTGACGGCAGGGAATCACCCCAGCGGGCCTCCACCGCTTCCTCGCACGCACGCTCATGCCGATTAGCGGATCTCGACCACCACTTTGCCGAGGGCACGCCCCGCACCGACATGGGCCAGCGCGGCCGCCGTCTCGTCGAGAGGGAAACTGCGGTCGATGTGGATATCGATCCGGCCCGCGACACACGACTCCGCGAGGGGGGTGAAGTGCGCGGGCCCTTCCTTCACCGCGAGGACCCCGAGCCTGCGGCCGGTCACCATCCCGGCGACCACGCCGACCGTCGTCATCCGCAGCAACGCGCGGGTGGTGCCGCCGACGCAGCGGTAGCGGCCGCCGCGTGCGACCGACCTGCGATAGGCGAAGACCGATCGGTGGGCGACGAGGTCCAATACCCGGTCGTACGGTCCGGTCCGGGTGAAGTCCTCGGTGCGATAGTCGATGACCTCGTCGGCACCGAGCGTGCGCATGAACGCCAGTTTGGCTGCGTTGTCCACCCCGGTCACGTGCGCTCCCGCGCTCTTGGCCAACTGGATCGCGAACGCTCCCGAGCCCCCGCCCGCACCGTTGATCAACACCGACATACCGGCGGTGATATCGGCCGTGCCCTGCAGTGCGATCGCCCCCGCCTGTGGCAGGGCCGATGCCTCGGTGAAGCTCAGCGACGCCGGTTTGCGGGCCAGCGCTGATTCGGGAGCCACGGCATATTCCGCGAAACCGCCTTTGAGCGTGAGATTGTCGCCGTAGACCTCGTCACCCGGCGCGAACAGAGTGACCTGGGAGCCGACGGCCTCGACCCGTCCGGCGATATCGGATCCGAGAACCGGGCGTCTGGGTGCCCGGAGCCCGCCGATACGCGAATACAGCGGCGTCCCCAACAGCGTCTCCCAATCGGAGAGGTTGATCGACGTCGCGTGCACCTGGACGAGCACCTGTTTCGGCCCAGGGGAAGGCACCGGGATTTCCGCGATCGACAGCATCTCGGGACCGCCGTAGCGGTCATACACAACGGCTCTCATGTGATGCCGGCACGGAGGAGCGAACGGCAGCGTGGCACACGGCGAAGTCTAGTCGGCGGACTGTCCCACGATGCGCGAACAGTGCGTCGGCCTTCGGACCGACACTCCAAATCTGATCCTGCACAACAGCATCGAGAAGAATTCGACCGACCGCTGGCACGCCGCAACGCCGCTGGACGGGAGCCCGGGCAACGGCCCGACTGGCCCGCGGCCGAGACCGCTTGCTACGCGAGACATCCGCCTTTGCCGATAATGGTGCAGAATTTCATCGGCATCACTAAGGCACAACAAGATTCAAGGACGGAACGTAGGGGTTGCACTATGCCCCCAGCGGATACGTCTGCTATACCTTCCGCCGACTACCGAGATGGTCGCGCTGGGATCATCAACGCCGTGCGCACACCTTTGGGATTCTTTGCGCTGGTCATCCTTGCAGTTGAAGGCATCCTTGCGGTTGTAGCCGGATCGACCGATGGTGCTGATCGAACCTTCGTTGTCATCGGCATGGTTGCGCTGGTTCTGTTCTTGGTGCTATTGGTCGCCGGAATGGCGATCTGGCGGCCCCACTCGCTCTATGGGCACGGTCAAACTGCACCGCAGGACCCACCCAGCAGCGCACCGAGAGACTCACAACAAATCGAGGTGTTTCAGCGAATTGGCCGACCTGGGTTCTTCATCTCCAGCTTCGATTCTCGCTTCCTCGCAGAGGACGCGCGGATCGTCACGGATAATTTCCCTCGAAGCTCCATCACCACAAGATCAGCTTCTGCCCAAGGCATCCGAGAAGGCTTGCTCAATCAGAAGTTCGACATCGTCCAACTGACGGCGCCAAACATTGATTCGGCGGGCGCGATCCACACCAATGACGGCACCCTCTCCGCGGCAGGCTTCATGGAGCTTGTCCGCCACGCGGATGTATCGCTCGTCGTGCTGGCTTCTTGCCAATCTGTGGGGCTGGCCGCGGCGGCAGCACCACACTTGTCCCGTCCTTGGCGCTTCCGCAAGAGCTGATCTAACAACCGCGATGTACGGTTCCCTGGCAAACGGGGGTCGCGCCGCTGCAACCTCGATGTAAACAGACCTGTAGGGAGCAGCCGGGACGATGTCGGTAATGCCGCCTATCGCGCGGTCATGAAGGTCCGCTTCTGCCCAGGAGCGGGCGTCTCGCTTCCGGTGATCGGATCGCTGGCAGCAATCCAGCGTTCTATGCGGGCTGGCCTCGAGGCGGCATAGTCGCGTTATGTCTGTTTATTCATGCGGGGTCGAGTCGGAGGGCCTCGGGGGTCCTGGTGGCGTCCCGGATGTGGTGGTGTGCAGGCGGTTGTGATGCTGGCGTGCATGGCCGTTTTGGAGTATCCCGATGGTGAGAGATCGTGGCGGCCAGGCGATCTGGCTATGGCCGTCAGGGCGCTTCAGGCGCATCCTGTGAAGTGCGCAGAGTGGACGAGCGTGGTCGGCATGCTGGGTTCTGGCCGGCGAGGAGGAATGCATGGAAAGCGCGCCGAGCAGGACGGCGATGTTTGCGGCCGTGTCGCGTGGATTGTTTCGCCTGGAGACGGCGTCGCCGTGGGTACTGGACGATGTGCTGGCCCTGGCGCTTGTCGGCCCGGTATGGCAGCAGCTGCGAGACCAGTTCGATCCGCTGTTCCCCGGCCCGGTCCGTCGCGAATCCCGCGCGGCTGTCTGCACCCGCAGCCGGTACGCCGAGGACCGGCTGGCCGCTGGCGCCTTCACGCAGTACGTGATTCTTGGCGCGGGGCTTGACTCGTTCGCGTGGCGGCGGCCGGATCTGCTCGGCTCGCTCAAGGTGTTCGAGGTTGATCACCCTGCCTCCCAGGCATGGAAGCTCGAGCGGGTCGAGGAGCTCGGCCTGCCGCTCAGCGACTCGCAGGTATTCGTGCCGGCTGATTTCGAGGCCGGACCGGTTCAGGATGCTCTGGGCCCGGCCGGGTTCGACTGGGCGCGGCCAGCGATGTTCTGCTGGACGGGCGTCGCCCCCTATCTGACGGCACCGGCGATCGAGTCGGGGTTGCGCACGATCGCGGCGGCTGCTCCCGGGTCCGAGGTGGTGTTCTCCTACCGGGCCGAGGACTGTGCGCTCGACGACGTGGGGACGGAATTCGCCCGTATCTACACGCCGATCGCGGCTTCTGTCGGCGAGCCTCTTCAACCTGGCTGGCCGGTATCCGAGATCGAGAGGCTGATCAGCCGGTGCGGGCTGAAGGTCGTGGACCATCCCGCACGTGCAGACCTCCAGCAGCGGTACTTCGCCGGCCGTACCGATGGCCTGCGGCCCTACACCTTCGAGACCCTGGTGGCCGCACGGGTCACCTGAGCGAGCGCAGGCCACGTCCGGCAACTTCACCCCTCTGCGAGGGCCAGGCGGTGACGGTACGGCAGAGGAGCACGATAATGCCGCATATCGGTCGAACAGACGCGAGATCGACTGCCGCGCTGAACATCCTGTATTGGCTCACATGAGCGTGCGGGACGCGCGATAAGAAGATTCGCCTGGGCACGACACAGGCCCGCGCGTCGGACTGGGGCACCAAACCGTCCGCCGGGGAAAGAACACTGTCATCACATGACTCGGAGGGACGCGGGGCGGGCGGCCCGACCCGGTACAGCCCGCCCCGCGACTCCGATGAGACAGCCCGACCAACCCGACCTAACCGTCCCCGTAACGCACAACGCGGCTACCGGCGGCTCGGTGCCGCCGGTAGCCGGACGTCATGCGCAGGTCATCGCTTGATCAGCGCGCGGCGGGCGGTGATCGAGGCCCGACGCTCGTAGGCGATCCAGGCGAAGATCGCGGTGAGCGCCAGCGGGAAGGGAGCCAACTCCGGGGTGCCGGCCAAGAAGGCGTTGAAGCCCGCGGCGAGGAAGGTGACGATCGCCAGACCGATTGCGGCGGCCGCGGCCAGGCGCGGCACCATCAGTCCGATGCCGCCCGCGACCTCGGCGAGACCGATGAAGACCAGCAGCGCCAACGGGATCGAGAAGGCAGTGGCGTTGTTTTCCATCAGAGTCTGCGGGATGACGAGCTTCGGGCCGCCGGAGGCGATAATGAAGAACAGGCCGAGCACGATCTGCAGGGTCCACAGGACGCGGTTGCGAATCTTGCCGGGGCGGACGGCGGCGGTGGTCTGGGTGGCGGTGATGGCGGTCATTTTCTTGTTCCTTCTGGGTCGGTAGCGCCGGGTTGGTGGCGCGTTCACCAGTAAGGACGAGGGCGGTCCGGAAAACTCATCGCCGCGGTCGAAAGAATCTTCACCGCGCCGTGGGGACCGAATGTGCGCTGTGTTCTGGCCAGAGCTGGCCCTCGGATTCGAACTGATCCCGTCGACACACGCACTGAAATGCCCCGCCCTGGGCGGATACTGGCGGTCCTTGGCGGACATCGTGGTTCTGGAAGGCATCGTTATGCATGAGTACTTCAGCAGACATCGACGTCGCCTTCGCCGGTGACGACCTCGTGTTGCGGCTGGCCTCAGCCGCCTACCTCGGCAGGTTCTCGGGAACCTCCCGCGTGCACTGCAGCTCGGACCTGCGCCTGTACTTCCCTTACCGGGCGGGGCGAACTTGCGGTTCATGGAGTCCGTCATGATCCGCCCGATGCCCGCAAGATCGCGAAGGTGCTCGTCGAACTGGCGCGAGAACAGATGGCCGACAAGCCACGTCGTCATGACGACCGCACCGCGATCGGTGGCGAGAGTTCACCCTCGCCAGCCCGCCGCTCCACGCCGAAGTGGGCACGACAACTCGATCAGGACCACATCCAAATGCTGATACACGACTATGTCTCTGGCGCAACGACTTACGAACTAAGCAACCAGTTCGGTGTCGACCGCCGCACCATCAGCGCCATCCTGCATCGGCACGACGTGCCGATGCGGCCTATCCCCCGACCAGACCGACGAGGCGATCCACCTCTACCGTTCCGGTTGGTCCCTGGCACGAGTCGGGAAACACTTTGCCGTCGACCCGACCACCGTGTTGAACCGGCTGCGCGAATATGGCGTCCGCACCCGCGACACACACGGGCAGGCTCGGCTCTGACCTCAATCCATGACCACCCAGTGAGACCCACTCGCGACGAGCATGGCTCGCCGGCGCGGTAATGAAAGAGTGCCTTCCGACTTAATCAACACCGAGTGGGAACGAAACACACCTTGGCGGGCCAACTAGAACAGGAAAAAGGCGCTGACCAGGAGATATTCGAAGCCGACCGTAGTTGTCCTCATGAACAGGAATGCCAAAACCCCTGGTCAACAGCACTATTCATATCAAATTGTGGAGCTAAGGGGAATCGAACCCCTGACCTTCTCGATGCGAACGAGACGCGCTACCAACTGCGCTATAGCCCCGTGCGGCTCCGGGGAACCGCGCTGTGACACTGTATCAGGCGGGGTGGGCAGACTCCGAATCGTGTAGGTGACCTGGGCGGATGGGTCAGGCGCCTGCGGCGCGGCGCATGTCGCCGGTGCCGCGGCGCAGGGCGCGGGCGGTGGCGGGGTCGAAGGCCTCCAGGTGGTCGAACGAGGGGTCCTCGTCGTCCACCTCGATGAGGGCGGAGCGGCGGCGCAGAGCGCGGGCGGTGTCGCGGTCCATGACGCGCTGTTGGGCGCGCTGCTCGGCCTCGCGTTCGGCCTCGATGTGCTCGCCGCGGCTGCGGGCCAGGCGGGCCAGCCGACGGCGGCGGATTTCCTCCTCCATGCGGACCTGCTTGCGCAGGTACGCCAGGTAGGTCACCAGGACTAGCGCGGAGCCGCCGCAGCCCCACCAGAACATCGGGCTCAGCGCCACCGAGAGTCCACCGAAGGCGAGGGCGGCCAGGACGAGGCCGAGCACCGCGCGCTGACGGAAGGTGTAGCGGGCCGCGCGCGCGATGGCGTCGGCCTCCGGGTCGAAGCCGCCGCGGCCGCGCCGGGTCGGCACGAAATCCGAGTCGTCGGAGTCGGATTCATCGAATCGGGCGGGCGCCGCCGTCCGGGCCGGGGGGATTCGGGCACCGGTCGATTCGGTGTGCGCTAAAGCCACCCGGTCATCATCGGCGGTCGCCGGTTGCTTCGCAGCCGTTCGGGCCGTTGCGATTTCGGCATCATCGGAATCGGCGGCGTCGAGTTCGTCGGCTTCGTCCTCGAATTCACTATCCGCACCGTCGAATTCGTCGTCCGTGTCCTCGATTTCGGCATCGGATACCGCCGACTCGGCTTCGGGCGGGCTGTCCGCGGGATTGTCGTCCTCGGTGACCTGCTCGTCGGCCGGTGGGGTCATCCGGTCCTCCGCATCATCGCTGTGGGAAAGCTTTCTCTGCACTCGGGTCGGGCGGTAATCCGGATCACTGTCATGTCCCGCGGCCGGGCCACTCTTCGTGCGCCGCTTGGAACCTCCGCGGTGCAATACGCGGGTCGCCAACGCCGCGTCGGTCGTCTGCCTGATCCTGGGGTGCCGGTCGGCGAGGATCGGGAACAGCACAAAGACCCAGAGCACGACCAGGCCGATCCATAGGATCGAATTCGGCATCTCGCCTCTGCACCTCCGTCCCCGCCGCATCGTCCGCTCGGCCTTTCGACCGGGTCGCACCGCGCCCCGTCGCGGTGCGTTCGCTCGCCGCAAAACGCCTCGGACGGACGGAACGTCCGGTCGCCGTGAGGCGTATTCGGCACTGCCTCACAGGCTGATTTGCCGGTGGCGCGGGACGCACCTCCGACGTCCGTAGGTTAATTCCGTGGCGCACCAAGTTCGGTCAGGCGCGCCGTGCACATACGCCACACCTGTCACAGTTCCACCATTTTCGCCGCGCGCCGAGGTCGGCCGGGCGCGTCGAAAACAGCACGGACGTACCGGTATTTCAGGGCAGTGTGGCCCGGCCATCGCGCACCAGTCGATCGACGACGGTCCCCGCCACCTCCTCGACGGTGATGCCGACCAGTAGGTGATCGCGCCAGGCCCCGTCCACATCGAGGTACCGCTTCAGCAGCCCCTCCTCGCGGAACCCCACATTGCGCAGAACCGCTTGACTGGCCAGGTTTTCCGGCCGCACGGTCGCCTCGACCCGATGTAATCCGACCGGCCCGAAGCAGTGGTCGAGCCCGAGCGCCAACGCGGCCGTCGCCACACCCTGACCGCCCAAATCCTTGGCCACCCAATAGCCGATCCACGCCGAACGCAATGCACCGCGCACGATATTGCCGACGGTCAACTGACCGCTGAACGCACCGTCGACCTCGATCACGAGCGGAATCATCGCACCGCGCCTGGCCTCGGCCTTCAGACTCGACCACAGCGACGGCCAGTTCGACACGTGGTTGCGTGCCTCCCAGGCACCGCGCCCGGTCGGCTCCCACGGCTCCAGATGCGCCCTGTCGCGCAACCGGATCCGGCTCCATGCCGCCGCATCGCGCAACCGCACCGGACGCAATGTCACCTCCCCGGCCGCGACGTGCAGCGGTCCCAGATGCGCGGGCCAGCCGGGATGCTGCGTGACCCGGAACACATTCATCGTCTCCACGCCTCAGCCACGCTGTGCGAGAAATGCGACCCGGACCTCGTCACCGGTCCTGATCTCGGTGTCGTCCGGGTCGATCACGATCAGACTGTTCGCCTCGGCCAGCGTGGCGAGCAGATGCGACGAACCGCCCGTGCCGCCGCCCAGCGGCTGCACCAGGTAGTCGCCGGTGGCCTCGTCGCGCATGAGTTGCGCGCGCAAATAGCCCTTGCGTCCGGCCATGGAAGTGATCGGGGTGATCGTTCTGGCTCGGATAATCCGGCGCATGGGATGTCTGCGCCCCAACGCGATTCGGATCAACGGTCGCACCATGACCTCGAAAACCACCAGTGCGCCAACGGGATTCGACGGCAGCAAAAAAGTCGGTACCTCATCGCGCCCGAGCCGACCGAAACCCTGCACGGAGCCGGGATGCATGGCGACCCTTGCGATTTCGAGTTCACCGAGCCCCTCGAGCGCCTCGCGGACCTGCTCCGATGCCCACCCGCCGATGGCGCCCGCGATCACCACGACCTCGGAGCGAACCAGCTGGCCCTCCACAACATCGCGCAGCCGCCGCGGATCCGAACTCACGATGCCGACCCGGTTCACATCCGCGCCCGCGTCGCGCGCGGCGGCGGCCAGCGCATAGGAATTCACGTCGTAGACCTGTCCCGGCCCCGGTGTCCGGTCGATGTCGATCAACTCGCCACCCACCGAGATCACCGACAGCCGCGGGCGCGGATGCACCAGCACCTTGTCCTGGCCGACCGCGGCGAGCAGGCCGACCTGCGGCGCACCGATGATGGTGCCCGCACGCACCGCGACATCGCCGGGCTGCACATCGTCACCGATGCGCCGGACATAGTCACCGGAGCGCACCGGCTCGTACACCTTGATCCGGGCCCGGCCACCATCGGTGAAATCCAAGGGCAGCACGGCATCGGCCAGCGTCGGCAGCGGCGCACCGGTGTCGACCCGCACGGTCTGGCGCGGCTGCAATCGGATCGGCTGCTTGGAACCCGCGACCACCTCGCCGACCACCGGCAGCGTCAGATCGACGAGTTCGCCGTCCTCGTCGCGGATATCGGTGCCCGCGGCGGACACATCGACGCTGCGCACCGCATATCCGTCGATCGCGGCCTGATCGAAGCCGGGCAGCGGCCGCTCGGTGACCACATCCTCGGCACACAGCAGGCCTTGCGCCTCGGAGATCGCGACCCGGACCGGCCGGGGCGCGACCGCCGCAGCCGTCACCTTGATCTGCTGATCCTCAACCGAGCGCATCCAGCCCTTCCTGATCTCTCCGCACCGACCCGATTCCGCGACCGCGCAAGCGAACCCGCGCGGCTCTGCCCGATCCGCGGTGTTCCGGCGGCTCTGCGAGGTTACGCAAGCTGCCGCCTCCGAGCCGTCGCTCACACCGCAGATGAACCATCATTCGTACCCGACGGTCCACTATCGGCGAAACCCGACGCCCGCGCCTATCAGTCGTAGGTCGTCAGCTGTGGGTCCCAGTCCGCACTGAGCCGATGCTGCAGCCACTCCCGCAGGGCCGGGCCGTATTCCTCTCGTTCCAATGCGAAATCGACCGCAGCACGAAGATAACCGCCCGGGTTGCCCAAATCGTGGCGCGACCCACGGTGGACCACCACATGGACCGGATGGCCCTCCTCGATGAGCAGTGCGATCGCGTCGGTGAGTTGTAGCTCGCCGCCGGTGCCCGGTTCGATCCGGCGCAGTGCGTCGAAGATGGCGCGGTCCAACAGATATCGGCCCGCGGCCGCGTAGGTCGACGGCGCGTCGGCGAGCGCGGGTTTCTCCACCATTCCGTTGACCCGCAGCACATTCGGGTTCACCGCATCGGGGACCGGCGCGACGTCGAAGACACCGTAGGCGCTGACCTGATCCTTGGGAACGTCGATGGCGCACAACACAGTTCCGCCGCGCTTGCGCCGGACCCGGCTCATCACATCGAGCACGCCGCACGGCAGCACCAGATCGTCGGGCAGGAGTACGGCGATGGCGTCCTCGTCGTCATCGAGGGCGCCCTCGGCCTGGGCGACGGCGTGGCCGAGGCCGAGCGGCTCATCCTGGACCACCGAGGTGACATCCAGCAGCGCGGGCGCCTTGCGCACCTTCTCCAACAGCTGGAACTTGCCGCGCTCGGCGAGCGTGCCCTCCAGCACCAAGTCCTCGACGAAGTGTGCGACCACGCCGTCTTTACCCGGCGAGGTCACGATGACCAGCCGCTCCGCACCGGAATCGGCGGCTTCCGAGGCGACCAGTTCGATGCCAGGGGTGTCCACCACCGGCAGCAACTCCTTGGGCACGGTCTTGGTCGCGGGCAGGAACCGCGTCCCGAGTCCGGCCGCGGGCACGACGGCCGTGCGGAAACACGACACGACCGCGCCATTCGCGGATTGTCCGGCCTTTGCTGTCATACGCCTACCCTATCCATCCGTCACCGGCCCGAAGCGGCCATCACGCCGACTCGGGTCCCGGTGAGCTTAAGGTGATCACCGTGGAGATGCCCGGCGAGCGCGACAAACATGCCTGGCGGGCCGAAATAGGTGCGCGACGGGCCGCGATGACCGGCGCCGACCGGGAAAACGAGGCGCGTGAGCTGGCCCACAGTGTCGCCGAGCTGGACGTCCCCGAATGGGTGTGCGCGTATGTGCCGGTACGCGGGGAACCCGGATCGACGGCGATGCTGACGGCGCTGCGTACGGCAGGCGCGCGGGTGCTGCTGCCGGTCACCGGACCGCCGGGACCGCTGCAATGGGCCGAGTTCACCGGCATCGATGACCTGCGGCGCGCCGGATTCGGACTGCTGGAACCCGTCGGCGAGGTGCTCACCGACGCGATCGCGCTGGCGGAGCTGATCCTGGTTCCCGCGCTGGCGGTGGACCGACGCGGTGTTCGGCTCGGCCGCGGCGCCGGGTACTACGACCGGACCTTGCCCGCGGCCCGGTCGACGGCGCGGCTGATCGCAGTGGTCCGCGACGACGAACTGCTCGACCGGCTCCCCGAGGAACCGCACGATCTGCGCATGGGCTGGGCCCTCACCCCGCACGGCGGACTGCATCGATTGGGTGGCGATGAGGATGCGGAATGAAATGCCGATTAGCGGTGTTGGCACTGTCGGCTGTAGAGTGCCAGATTGACGAACCCTGCGGAGGATGCTGTGCCAACTTATTCATATGCGTGCACCCAGTGTGACAACCGCTTCGACATCGTTCAGTCCTTCACCGATGAGGCGCTGAGCGTCTGCTCGGAGTGCTCGGGCAAGCTGCGCAAGCTCTTCAACTCGGTCGGCATCGTGTTCAAGGGCAGCGGTTTCTACCGCACCGACAGCCGCGGCGGCTCCTCGACCGCCAGCGAGCCCGCGAAGTCGGACAGCGGTGCGGGCAGCTCGGCGTCGAGTTCGGATTCCGGTTCGTCCAGCAGCACCAGCACGACCAGCACGGCCGTCGCCAGCTGAGTTCGCCCTGATAGAAGCAGCCCTGTGGGAGTTATCCCCAGGGCTGTCGTTATCCACAGGGCACGCCTTTCCCGGGCGAGTCGCAGTACCGGTGACCATAGGCTCCGGGCATGGCTCCCCTGGGCATCATTCCGTCGGGCAAGACCCGATCCTTCGCCGACCTCGGTCGCGGCGACTCGTTGCGTTCGGCGATCTGGAATAGCGCGAGTTGGAACAGACCCCCCTGGGCGGATGCGCTACTCGCCCGACGTCTGCTGGCGGCAGCACTCACCGCACTCGCGATCATCCTTTTCCTGCGCGGCGATCCCAGCAATGCACGCACCGAGGTCGTGGTCGCCGGACGCGATCTGCCACCGGGCCATCTGCTCGAGCCGACCGATCTGCGCTCGACACCTCGCGAATCCGCCGCACTGCCCGCGGGCGCGGTCGCCGATATCGCCGTTTTGGTCGGCGCGACGCTGACCGGCGGGATGCGCACCGGCGAGGTATTTACCGATCTGCGCATCGTCGGACCGCGACTGGCGGCGGTCGCCACCGGCGCGGGCGATGCCCGCATCGTGCCCATCCGGCCAGCCGATTCCGCGGTCGCGGAGATCCTGCGGGCGGGTGACCGGGTGGATGTCATCGGGGCCGAGGAGCAGAGCGGTCCCGGCACCCGGCCGGCCCGGCTGCTCGCAATCGACGCGGCGGTCGTACTGGTATCCGGTCCCGGTGACCGGCGCGGCGCGCCCGAGCGCGTGGTGCTGGTCGCGATGGACGCCGAGCACGCCACCGCGGTTGCTGCCGCCTCGCTGCGCACCGCGCTGACCGTGGTTTTTCATTGACCGCAGTTCGCCGAGAATTTGCCATCAAGGTCAACTAGCATCGGTCGGTACGGCAGCCCGAACCGCCGAGCACAACGAGTCAGCTCCCACCCGAAGAGGAGATATCGGCAATGCTCAAGGGTTTCAAGGATTTCCTACTCCGCGGAAACGTCGTCGACCTGGCAGTAGCCGTGGTGATCGGTACCGCGTTCGTCGCGATCGTCACCGCCTTCACCAATGGCATCATCAACCCGATTCTCGCCATCTTTGGCGAACGGGACGACCTCGGCCTCGGTTTCCAGTTGATTGCCGACAAACCGGCGACCTTCGTGCAGGTGGGTCCGCTGATCACCGCGGCCATCAACTTCGTGGTCATCGCGGCGGTGCTGTACTTCGTGCTGGTGCTGCCCGCACTGCATGCGAAGAAGCGGTTCGGCACCACCCCGGACACCAAGCTCAGCGATTCCGAGGTGCTGATCGAGATCCGCGACCTGCTCTCCGACAGCCAGCGCAGCGCAGGTGGACGCCACGAATTCTGAATCGATTCCCCCTGCCCGACAACATGGTCAGGAATTCGATTGCGCCACAATCACATACGGTAATTGCCTGCGCCACAAGGCAAACGGGCCCGTCGCACATGCGACGGGCCCGTTCACATTTCGAGCGGAGACTCAGCCGAGACTGAACGGCTGACCCCACAACGTCGTCCAGGTGATGACGTTGTCCGTCTCCACCTCGACGCTGACAAAGGCACGCGCCTGCGCGTAGCCACCACAACCGCTGAGACCGATGGTCTCATCGGCCCAGGTGACCGAGCCGCTGCCGCCCTTGAACTTGTTGCGCTTCTTGTGCGCCTCGTTGCCGAAGTCGTCGGCCTGCTCGAGGTCGAGCACGTAGAACGACTGCGCTTGGCCGGGACCGAGACTCAGGTTGGCACCGCTATTGGCGCTCACCTTCGGCTTGACGTTCTGGCTGTCGCTCCAGTCCAGACCACCGGTGACGCCGCCGTCGACGCCGCCGCCGTCGATATTCACTTGGCAGGCAACGATATAGCCCGGGAAGATCGCGCCGTTCCAGCCGTCGGTCACATCGACCTGCGCGCTACCTGACACCCACGCATTGCGGTGCACAGGTGTCGCGCCCATGGACGGACTGATATTGGCCGATTCGCCCACCAGCCGAATGGTGAGAACCGTTCCGTCGGAAAGCGTTTTGACGATTTGACCGCCCGGTAACGGAATGAAGGTGTCGGCATTCGCCGCACCGGTGGACAACAGGCCGAGAGCCAGCGCGGCGGCGCCGCCGAGCCCGGCCACGCGCGCCACAAACTTACGATCGATCATGATTGGTACTACCCCTAGCGATTGAGTTCGATGAATTCGATTCGGCGAGTAGAGATTCGACAGATCCCACCGCGGTCAGCCGATGCTGAACGGCGCTCCGTACAGGGTGACCTTGGAGTAGTTGTCGCCGATGATCTCGACGACGGTGTAGGCACGCGCCTGGGCGTAGCCCGCGCAGCCCTGGATCTCGATCTCCGCATCCTGATACTCGACCGAGTAGCGACCCGGCTTCAGAATGTCCTTGTAATCGATCTGAACGAACTTGACATCGCCCGGGCCGAGGTTCAGGCCGATCGAACCGCCGAGCGAACCGCCCGAGAGGTTGATACCGCCGGAAACCCCGGCCGAGATCGCGTTATCGGCGATGCTCACCTGGCAGCCGACGATATAGCCGGTGCTCAGCTGCGAAGCGCCGTGCGTCGAGGAGTTATTGGTACCCGGCGCCCCGGAGGCGCCGTTGTTCGGGCCGATGGTGCCCTCGGGTGTGACGGAAACATCGGCATTGGCGTTACCCGAGACCCACACGACTCGGCCCGCGCCATTCGCGGCCAACGATGGTGAAATCAAGGCGTGTTCACCCGTCCGGCTGACGGTCACGCCCGGGCCCAGCTTCTGGCCGTCCGGCAACGGCACAAAAACGTCGGCGTTGGCAGCGCCGGTCGAAAGCAGGCCCATCCCAGCAGCGGCGGCGACAACGGCACCCGCGACGCGGACACCTCGACGCAGACCGCTGGTGCGGTTCTTGCTCATACTTCCCCTCATCGGATTCTAGCGGTCGGCCTCGGGGTACCGAGGACGAAAACCCTTTCATGCGGACACCGCTCGCTGGAAAGACATTGGCCATCAAGCGGTTTGCCGACAATCTCGTCGGTGGACGATCTTGGGTGCGCCCAATATTAGTTGTTTGCGCCGTATTCCTGTGAGATTTCGCACATGTTACCGCTCGATCCGCTACGATCTGCGAATTTGGCTGGGCACCAGGGGGTTTCGCAACGAAAACGGGCCCGCCGCGAATGCGACGAGCCCGCTTGCGTTTTCAGGGTGCGCTGCCCCTGTCGATCAGCCGAGGCTGAACGGCTGGCCCCACAGCGTGGTCCAGGTGATGACGTTGTCGGTCTCCACCTCGACGCTGACGAAGGCACGAGCCTGGGCGTAACCGGCGCAGCCGGTCAGACCGATGGTCTCATCGGCCCAGGTGACCGAGCCGCTGCCGTTCTTGAACTTGTTGCGCTTCTTGTGCGCCTCGTTGCCGAAGTCGTCGGCCTGCTCGAGGTCGAGCACGTAGAACGACTGCGACTGGCCGGGGCCAAGGGTGAGGTTGGCGCCGCTGGTCGCGCCGACACCACCGGTGACGGTGTCGCCGCTCCAGTCCGCGGTGCCCTCGACACCACCGGTGGCGCCGCCACCGGAGATGTTCACCTGGCAGCCGACGGTGTAGCCCGGGAAGATAGAGCCGCCGCCGTCACCGGATACGGAGACCTGAGCGCTACCCGAAACCCACGCGTTGCGGTGCAGCGGGGTCGAGCCCATGGACGGGTTGATGTTGGCGGATTCGCCGGTCAGGCTGATGGTGACCACGGTGCCGTCGGACAGCGTCTTGGTGATCGAGCCACCCGGCAGCGGCACAAAGGTATCGGCGTTCGCGGCGCCGGTGGAGAACAGGCCAAGAGCGACAGTGGCAGCGGCGCCGACACCGGCCACCCGTGCCACGTTCTTACGGTTGATCATGCTGATAATCCCTCGAGGGTTGATTCGCTTGAGCGAGAAGAATATTCGTGGATTGACCGACGTCAGCCGATGCTGAACGGCTGCCCGTAGAGGGTGGTCTTCGAGTAGTGGTCACCGATGATCTCGACGACGGTGTAGGCACGCGCCTGGGCGTAGCCAGCGCAGCCCTGGATCTCGATCTCGGCATCCTGGTACTCGACCGAGTAACGACCCGGCTTCAGAATGTCCTTGTAGTCGATCTGCACGAACTTGACCTCGCCGGGGCCGAGGTTGAGGCCGATCGAACCGCCGAGCGAACCGCCCGAGAGGTTGATACCGCCGGAGAGACCGGCCGAGATGGCGTCGCTGGCGATGCTGACCTGGCAGCCGACGATGTAGCCGGTGCTCAGCTGCGATGCGCCATGGGTCGAGGAGTTGTTGGTGCCCGGGGCGCCCGAGGCGCCGTTGTTCGGGCCGACAGTGCCTTCCGGCGTAACGTTCACATCCGCAACGGCGTTGCCCGAAACCCAGACCACACGGCCGGCACCGTTGGCCGCCAACGAAGGCGAAATCAGGGCATGCTCACCAGTACGGGTGAGCGTCACATCGGGGCCGCCCTTCTGGCCGTCCGGCAACGGCACGAAGGTATCGGCATTGGCAGCACCGGTCGAAAGCAGGCCCATGGCCACGGCCGCGGCAGCGCCGACGCCCGCGATCCGGGCACCGCGGCGCAGACCGTTGGTGCGGTTCTCGCTCATACTTCCCCTCATCAGGTTCTAACAGTCAACCTCGACCATCGAGGCTGGACGTTGGTCCTCTCAGGCCCAGCTCAGTTTGTGCCCCGATTGTTGCCGGTATGTAACCGACTGTTATTTCGGCGCAACGGTCAGTGCTGGCATCGGAACCGAGCCGGGTTCCGCCGAGTCGACAAACGTACGTGCCGCACCCGGGCCCGCGAGGTCCAGCAGCGTGGGTGGCTCGTGGCGAGATTAAACCGACCAGTAACGGTCTGGCAACGTAAGTTTTCATTAAGATCAACGTGATCTAGATCACACCGTCTCAAATGCTCATATTGCTTGACGTGCATAAACAGGAAATAAGCGCCACCCAAACGACCACAAAGGGTGGCCGCAGTCGCAACGATGCCGATGGTAACTACGGGACAGCATCGTACTTGAAGGTCAAGCAAACTTCAGCGTGAGGAATTCGCAATGGATGAAGGCGCGATCGCGAGCGATGGTACGTGGCTGGACCGTAGATGAGTCACGAGCCGTGATGGGGAGGAACCTGCGACCGGAGCCAGTCGTCGGATAACGATTCGGTCTCGTCGCCGCGCTCATCGCCGGTTGTCTCCGGGAGGACCTCACCGAAAATTTTTGCCAGACGCGCCGCGTCCCTCGCCCGGCGTGTCGCCGGACGAGGGTCGTCGGAGGAGTCCGCGGCGGTAATTTATTCCGCCAATCCGGACAGCTCGCCGATCACTCGGCTGGCGAGCGGACCGAGGGTTGCCATGCCATCGCGGACCGCGGCCCGGCTGCCCGGCAGGTTCACCACCAATGTGCTGCCCGAGATGCCGGCCAGACCGCGCGAGAGACCGGCGTCGAGCGAACCGGCGACCCGGCCCGAGGAACGCAGCGCCTCGCTGATCCCGGTCAATTCCCGGTCGAGCACCTGCGAGGTGGCCTCGGGCGTGACATCGCGCGGGGACATGCCGGTGCCGCCGACGGAGATGACCAGGTCGACACCGCCGATCACCGCGGTGTTGAGCGCATTGCGGATCTCGACCTCGTCGGCCTGCACCGATACCGAAGCGTCCACCAGGAAACCCGCCTCGGTGAGCAGCTCGGTGACCAGCGGCCCGAGCGAATCCACACCTCCATGCGCCGTTCGATCGTCGACGACCACCACCAGAGCACGCCCCGCGACAGGAGCATCGATTTCCATGTTGGTAACCGTAGCGTCCAGATCGACGAGGTGGGCGTCGGCTCCCGGTCGTGCCGACAATCCGCCGGGCAGGACCCGCATCATCGGCCACCGTCGGCGGCCGCACCGGACAGCGTCACGTCGACTGTCTTGGGGTTGTTGCCTTGTTCATCGGTGTAGGTGACCTTCACCTTGTCTCCTGGCTGATGGGAACGGACGGCGGCGATGAGTGCGTCGCCCGAGTCGATGGTCCGGCTGTCGACCTTGGTGATGATGGCGCTGGCCGGAATACCCGCCTTGGCGGCCGGACCGTCCGGGGTCGCCTCGAGCACCCGTGCGGCGGTGTCCTGCGGGCGCAGTTTGATGCCGATCTGGGCGTAGGTGGCGTGACCGGTCTTGATGAGTTCGTCGGCGACCCGGCGGGCCTGATCGACCGGGATGGCGAAGCCCAGGCCGATGGAACCGCTCTGCTGACCGGTCGCCTCGCTGCCGCCGAGGCTGGCGATGGCGGTATTGATGCCGATGAGCTTGCCGTTGGCGTCGACCAGCGCGCCACCGGAGTTGCCCGGGTTGATCGCGGCGTCGGTCTGGATCGCATCGATGACCGGCTGCACCTGGCTCGGGGTGCCCTCACCGTTGGTGGAGACCGGACGGTTGAGCGCCGAGACGATGCCCGTGGTCACCGTGCCCGCCAGCCCGAGCGGCGAGCCGATGGCGATGACCGGCTGGCCCACCGCGAGATTCGACGAGCTGCCCAGTTCGATCGGGGTCAGTCCGTCCTTGCCCTGCACCTTGATCACGGCCAGATCGGAGACCGGATCGGCGCCGACCAGGGTGGCCGGTGCGGTGGTGCCGTCGGCGAAGGCGACCTCCATCTTGGCGTTGGCGCCACCGCCGGAGGCGACATGGTTATTGGTGAGGATCAGACCGTCCGAGGACAGCACCACGCCGGAGCCCTCGCCCTGTGCGCGATTGCTGGCGACCTTGATCATCACCACGCTCGGCAGCACCTTCTGCGCCACCGCCTGGGTGGAGCCGGCCGGTGCGTTGGCGACATTGCTGACATTGGGCTTGGGCGCGTCCAGGGCATTGGTGACCGTGGCGTGGCCGTTATCGGAGCGGGTGACCAGCGAGCCGACCGCGCCACCGACACCACCGCTGACGAGTGCGAGCGCGACCGCGCCGACGACGAGACCGGTGCGGACCGGGCGGCGTGCCGGTTCGGGCTGCGGCTCGGCGGCGAATACGGCGCCGGGATACGGCCCGCCGGGCGGGATGGGCGGGGCGTAGGGCGGCTGAGCGTATTCCGGCCCCGCCTCGGGACCCGGGAATTGCTGAGCGTATTCCGGACCCGCTTCGGGACCGGGGAATTGCTGAGTCGGGTTGGGCGGCATGCGTTGCTGCCAGATCGTCGGACGCGGTGACGGTGCCGGAGACCCGTATCCGGGTTGCGCGTAGGTCTGGCCCGGTGGTGCGACCGGGATCTCCTGGGTCGGATGCGGACCGGACGCGGCGTTATCCGGCTGCGGCGTCAAGCCTTCCTTGGAATCCTCGGTCATTTTTCTCCTTACGTCTTCGACCAGCTTGGCGACGACGACTGAGAGCGGACTGAGACGCTGCTTTCAGTTTTCCGAGTATTGCGGACGGACCAGGTAAGGCCCAGCTATCACCTTAGTCTCCAACGGCGTCAATCGGTTACGGAGTCGACCACGCCGTCGAGCATGCTCGCCGCACCCGGCAGCACGATCCGGACCAAGGCACCGCCGCGCTCGGAGGTCTCGATGGTGATCGTGCCGCCGTGCTTGGTCACCACCTGTTTGACGATCGCCAGGCCGAGCCCCGAGCCCGGCATGGAACGCGACGCCGTGGTCCGATAGAAACGGTCGAACACCAGCTCGCGCTCGGCGGCGGGGATCCCCGGTCCGGCGTCGTCGACATCGAGCTCGAGCAAGCCGCGACCGGTCTCCCGCATGGTGACCTTCACCTGCACGCCCGCCGGACTCCACTTCGCGGCATTGTCGAGGACATTCAGAATCGCCCGCTCCAGGCCCGCCTCGTGGCCGTATACGAACCAGGGCTGCAGCTGCGCGGCGAACTCGATGGAACCGCGGCGACGCCGGGCCCGCTCGAGCGCGCGCTCGGCCACCTCGCCGAGATCCACTCGCTCGTAAACGGTTTCGGGTGCGTCCTCGCGGGCCAGATCGACGAGATCGCCGACCAACGTCGACAATTCTTCGATCTGAGCCATCACATCCGCGCGCAGTTCGGCCATGTCCTGTTCCGGAATCTGCGGTGCGCCAGGGCGACTGGAGGCGATCAGCAATTCCATATTGGTGCGCAGCGAAGTCAGCGGCGTGCGCAATTCATGTCCGGCGTCGGCGACCAATCGGCGTTGCCTATCGCGCGATTCGGCGAGCGCGCGCAACATTGTGTTGAAGCTCTCTGTGAGCCTGGCGAGTTCATCGTCACCCGTTACCGGAATCGGTGTCAGATCATCGGTGCGGGCGACCCGTTCGGTCGCCGCGGTGAGCCGTCCGATCGGGCGCAGCCCGGTGCGACCGACCGCGGTGCCCGCTGCCGCTGCCAGCACAACACCACAACCGCCCACGACGAACAGCAACCAAGCGAGCCGGTCCAATACCTCGCGGGTCGGTTGCAGTCGCTGCGAGATGACCAGCGTCGCGCCGGAATGCGTCGGCATGGCGAGCACCCGCTGATTACTCACGGTGCGCAGTGACGAGGGCAGCTCACCGTTCGCGACCGCGAGTTCCTGGGCGCCGACCGGCGGAATCGTTTGCTGCGGCGGCATATACGCCTTGTCTTTCGCGTATATCAACGCCACTCCGACATCATTGGAGTACAGGCCGGCCAGCACGATCGACTGGAAACCCAAACTGTCGAAATTATTGTTGATCATGGTGTTCGCGCGCGCCCGGAGCTGTGCGTCCACATCGGCGTTCAGTGCGCGGGCCACCATGGCATAGGCGGCGATGGAGGTGACGGCCACGGCGATGGCGACCACCGAGGCGGCGAGCAGGGTGACCCGCCAGCGCAGGGAGACCGACCTGGTCAGGGGCATGGGCGGGCGCATATCCGGCGGTTCCGAGGGATATGCGCCGAGCGCGGCGACCACCTGCCGCTTGGGATTGGTTCTGGCCATGGGGTGTCGACTCGCCTACGGGGGTGTTTCGCGCAGCACGTAGCCGACACCGCGCACCGTGTGGATGAGCCGGGCCTCGCCCTCGGCCTCGGTCTTGCGGCGCAGGTAGCCGATATAGACCTCGAGCGCATTACCGGAGGTCGGGAAGTCGTAGCCCCAGACTTCCTCGAGAATGCGGCTGCGGGTCAGCACCCGGCGCGGATTGGCCATCAGCATTTCCAGCAGTGAGAACTCGGTGCGGGTCAGGCTGATCGAGCGGTCGCCTCGGGTCACCTCGCGGGTCACCGGATCCAGCGACAGATCGGCAAACGTCATGGTCTCGGAAACCTCGCCGGGATCGGTGGCCCGGCGACGCAGCAACGCGCGCAATCGGGCCAGCAATTCCTCTAGTGCGAAAGGTTTCGGCAAATAGTCATCGGCACCGGCATCGAGTCCGGCTACCCGTTCGGAAACCGAATCCCGCGCCGTCAAAACCAGAATCGGCAGATCGTCTCCGGTGCTGCGCAAGCGTCGGCAAACTTCGAGCCCATCCATCCGGGGCATCATCACATCGAGCACGAGTGCGTCCGGTCGCTGCACAGTTGCTTTCTCCAGTGCGTCCACTCCATCGACCGCGAGATCGACGGAGTAGCCGTTGAAGGTCAGTGACCGGCGCAGCGATTCCCGGACGGCACGATCGTCGTCGACTACCAGAATGCGCATGCCCCCAGTTTGACCGCATCGACTGAGAGTCGACTGAGAGGGCGCCACCCGACACGCCGCGCCAGCATCGATGCCGCCCACTAGGGGCTGGACGAGCGACCAGCAGGTTTGTGATCACGTACAGATCTCGACGGAATCCGGCAACCGTTTTGGGCGACGAAAGCCGTTCTGAGTAGCCATATTCGAGTGAATTACAGAGTGACTGCCCCAGATTGCCGTTAGTCACTCTGCGCGGTATGTTCCCTGCGGTAAAAAGAAGACCTCTAGTTGGTTCTCAGCGGGTTGAATCAAAACCGAACAGCCACGCGCCATCCGGGGGCACACGTGCAAGCTCGTGAAGCGGAGGCAACGGAAGCGGATGGAAGCTGCACCGCGGTCCTGGCAATTCAGTCTGTCCAACTGGTCGGTCACTCGCAAGGTTGGCATCGTGCTGGTCCTGCCCGTGCTGCTGGCCACCGTCTTCGCCGTGCTCCGCATCAACAACGAACTGCGCACCATGTCCCAGTTGGACGCGGCGACCGAACAGGTCATCATCATTCGCCCGATCGTCAAGTTCGGCACGGCCACCGAACAACTCGCGGTCGCGGCGACCGCCTCCTGGGGTAACACCGCGGATCCGGCGACCGACGCGGCATTGACGAAATTCGATCAGGCGCTCGCCGATCTCGAGGCCGGAATGCGCACCACCAAGGTGAGTACCCGGGTCACCTCCGAATTGGCCTCTGCCGTCGCCACCGGCACCACCATGCGCAATAGCCTGCGCAACGGATCGCCGATGATGGTCGGTGAGCAGGCCGACGAGATCGCGGTTCGCATCGGCAATGCGTTTGCGCTGTCGCCCTCGGTCGAGGACCTCATCATCCAGCGCTACTTCCTGCAGATCGGCGCGATCCAGAACGCCCGGCGGGTACTCACCCAGCAGCGCATGATGATCGGCTCCCCCGATGCCGGCCGCAATCCGAGCGTGCGCGCGAAGGTGCTCATCTCGGCCGGCGCCGAGATGACCATGGTCAATACCTACGGCATCATCCTGCTGGACAATGCGCCGAATATGCGGCCACTGCTGGACGCGGTCGGCGTCCGCCTCGGCGCGTTCAGTCAGAACGGCGGGGATCCGACAACGAATCCGGCCGTACTGGATTCACTACAGGTCAGCTCGGACACCTACGAGAAGACCACCAATTCCCTCGCCGACACCATCGATAAGGCGCTGGCGCATCGGACCACCGAGGCACAGACCGGTGCGCTGCGCGAGACCACGATCGTCATCGGCATGCTGCTGGCCGGCCTTGCGCTGGCCCTCGCCGTCGCGCGCACCCTGGTCGTCCCGGTGCGCAGGCTGCGCCGCGACGCGCTCGAGGTCGCGCACGTCAAGCTGCCCGACGAACTCGCGGTGGTGCGCAGCGGTGGCGCTACCCCGGAGATCACCCCGGTCGGCGTGCACACCACCGACGAGGTCGGCCAGCTGGCCCGCGCCGTCGACGAAATCCACGAGCAGGCGCTCAATCTCGCCGCCGATCAGGCCCGACTGCGACTGCAGATCGGGAATATGTTCGAAACCCTTTCCCGCCGTAGTCAATCCCTCGTCGAACAGCAGTTGTCGCTGATCGAGGATCTCGAACACGACGAGGACAATGCCGAGCGGCTACAGAGCCTGTTCCGCCTCGACCACCTCGCCACCCGCATGCGCCGCAACGGCGACAACCTGCTGGTGCTCGCCGGTACCGCGCTGCGCCGCGGTCAACTACATCCGGTGCCGCTATCGGACATGCTCTGGAGTGCGGTCTCCCAGGTGGAGGACTACCAGCGGGTCGAGATCGGCGCGGTGCCCGACGGCATCGTCGCTGGTGAACCCGCTGTCGATATCGAACATCTGCTGGCCGAGCTGATCGATAACGCGCTTCGGTACTCCCCGCCGACCACACCGGTCGCGGTGATGGTGGCGCGCGCGGTCGACGGCGGCTACCTGATCGAGATCACCGACCGCGGCCTCGGCATGTCACTCGAGGATCTGCAGCTCACCAACGACCGGCTGGCCTCCGGTGGTGAGGTCACCGTCGAAACCGCCCGCCGCATGGGCCTTTTCGTCGTCGGCCGCCTCGCCAAGCGGCACACCATCACGGTGAGCCTGCGCCGCACCTCGACCATGGCGCAGCAGCCCGGCATCACCGCGAGCGTGCACCTGCCCGGTGCACTGGTCGCGCCCCCGCTCGATGCGACCGATCCGAACCAGCGGGCCATCGAAGCGCAGGTCATGGCCGCGTTGCCCGCGCCCTCACAACAACAGCCGCCGCGCACTTTGGTACCGGTGCCGAGCCTGCCACAGCGTGAACCGTCGCGGTTCGCGGTCACCAGTTCCGGTCTGCCACAACGTCGTCCGACCATGCGCGTCGCCGACGCGCCTGATGTACCGATACCCGGCGATGATCACACCGAAACCTCGGTCGACGTATTCGCGGAGAGTCCGAGCAGCCGCCGCGGCGAGGAAGACCGGTCCCGCATCGCGCCGTTCGGGCCGCCGACCCCGACGGATGAGCCTGTCACCGGGCCGAATTCGGTCGTCGACGTGGAACCGCAGGTGCCCCTCGGTGCGGTCACCGATCTGTGGGCCGAACATCCCGACGAGCCGGTGGACACCGGATCGCACCCGATCGTCACCCGCGAGCCTGCCGAGCCATATCAGACCGCCGTCCTGCGGCCGCCGCTGCCGACCAGAACGCCCACCGCCGCAACGGAACCCGAGTCGACCTCGACCCGACTACAGCCGGTCTCGGCCGACGCCGCGACCAACACCTCGACCCGACTACAGCCGGTGCAGGGCGAATCGCCCACCCCGATCTATCAGCGGATGGTCTCGGAGTGGTTGGTCGAGCCTGCCACGGCACAACCATCACCCTCGGCATGGACCTCCCCTGCCGATGCGGGCTGGACGGCCGCCGAGCAGGCCAGCCATCCGACCGCCGAGGCGCGCACCGTCGGCGGACTGCCGATCCGCAGGCCCGGAGCGCAATTGGTGCCCGGCGGCCTCGCGCCGGTCGAGGAACCCGGCGTTCGCGATCCGGAGGAGATCCGGAACAACTTGACCAGGCATCTCAGTGGGGTCCGCAGCGGGCGGGCCGAAGCGCAGTACAACGACGGAGGGCTTGTATGACCAACCCGAACAGCACCACGGACGAGAACCTCAACTGGCTGGTTGCCCGCTTCACCAAAGATGTGCCCGGAGTGTCGCACGCGGTGCTGGTGACGGCGGACGGCCTGCTGCAGGCGACCAGCCCGAATCTACCCGCGGACCGCGCCGAACAGCTCTCCGCGGTCACCGCGGGTCTGGCGAGCCTCGCCACCGGAGCGGCATCGCTGTTCGACGGCGGCAAGGTGATGCAGTCGATCGTGGAGATGCAGCGCGGCTACCTGTTGGTGATGAGCGTCGGCAACGGGTCGCACCTGGCCGTGCTCGCCAACAAGTCGCACGATATCGGTCGGATCGGCTACGAAATGGCCCTGCTGGTCGACCGTGTGGGCACGGTGGTCACGGCCACCGCCCGGACAGCCGTCTGATCCAACGATGTCGAGTCCATTCGGCCACGGACCGAACCGGCCGACCACCCGCGTCAGACCGTATGCCCTGACCTCCGGGCGTACCGAACCCGCGGTCGACCTACCGCTCGAAGCGGTTATCGAAACCCTGTCGTACACTGCGCATCTCGATTGGCCGGCGGGCGATCTGCGCACCGAGATCCTGCGGCTGGGTACGCACCGGCTGTCGGTCGCCGAGATCGCCGCCCACCTGGATCGACCGCTCGGCATGGTCCGGGTCATGGTCGGTGACCTCGTCGTCGACGGCGCGCTGCGCGTGCATTCGACACTGACCGACGAGGCGAGCTTCGACGAGCGCCGTTCCCTTATGGAGAGGACTTTGCGTGGACTCCGTGCCCTATAGGCAAGGCGGAAATTACGGGCAGCCCGGCAACTCCGGATCCGGCAATACCGGACCCGCCGATGCCGACACCCGCGTCGCCTCGACCAAGATCGTGGTCGCGGGCGGCTTCGGGGCGGGTAAGACGACCTTCGTCGGCGCGGTATCGGAGATCGTTCCCCTACGCACCGAGGCCATGGTGACCCGCTTTTCCGACGGCATCGACGATCTCGCCGATACCCCGGACAAGGAAACCACCACGGTCGCAATGGATTTCGGCCGCATCATCCTGCCGGGCAACCTGGTGCTCTACCTGTTCGGCACGCCGGGCCAGCGCCGCTTCTGGTTCATGTGGGACGACCTGATCCGCGGCGCCATCGGCGCGGTGGTGCTCATCGACACCCGACGGCTGGAAGACAGCTTCGCCGCCGTCGACTTCTTCGAGGCGCGCAAGCTGCCGTTCCTGATCGCGGTCAACCGCTTCCCGGACGCACCCCGCTTCCCGATCGCCGAACTGCGCGAGGCGCTTTCGGTGCGTGAGGGAGTGCCCATCGTGGATATCGACGCGCGCAATGCCATGGAGGTCCGCCAGGCGCTGGCGGCCGTCACCGAATACGCGATCGCCCAACTGAAGGCGCTCGAATTGGAAGGATCCGCTCGACATGCATGACGTCCGGTTGTTCGCCGCGGCGGACAACGGCGCAGTGGTGGACCAGTTCGCCATGGGGTACTGGGTCGCCGCACTCTCCTTCGGTGTTTCGGTGCTCGGCGCCGTGGTCGGGCTGGCCTGCGTACTACACGCGGCGCGATCGTCGCGGTTCCGGTTGGCGTGGGTGACCTCGGCCGCAGTGGCGCTCGGCGGCGTCGGGGTCTGGTTGTCGACCTCGGTCGCGCTGCTCGGCCTGGACATTTCGGGTACCGCGGCGCGCTTCGACGGCGGCAAGATAGTCGCGGCGATGGTGACCTCGTTCGTCGCGGTATTCGTCGCGCTGATCATCATCGGCCGTCGGCTGCAACTGGCCCGGCTCATCCCGGGCGGGCTGGTCATGGGATTCGGCATCGGTCTCACCCTGTATCTGGGGCTCGGGTCCATTCGCATCCAGGGTTCGATCGATATCTCCCCGTGGCTCGCGGCGGTCGCGATGGCGGTCGCGGTGCTCACCGGTGTCGCCACGCTGTGGTCCTTCCAAGCGCTGCACGGTCTGCTCGCGCGGGCGGCCACAGTGCTGCTGTTCGCCGTCGGTGTGGCGGGCATGTATTACGCCGGGGTCGCGGCCATCGACCCGAACATCGATACCACCGCGAAGGCTCCGGACGGACTCACGCTGTTCGAATTCGTCTTCCCGATGTTCGTCGTCGGATCGCTCGCGCTGACGGTCCCGATCAGCGCGGTGCTCATCGCACCGGACCGGCGCGAGACGGCGGCGGCACTCGAGGCCAAGCGCCGGTCCGAGCTGCGGTCGGACCGGCTCCGGTCCGACCTCCAGTCGGTGCGCTGAGGCGATTCGAGCTCGCTGGTCAGGCCTTGGGTGAGGGCATCTCCCCGACTCGTCGGCTATGCCACCGACGCCCTCGGTTCTGCAGGCGGGGGCTCGGCACGATCACCTCACCGCCCGCCCGCATCTTCGCCGCGGTGGCATCGGCGTCGGTGACCGCGAAGTAGGTGGTCCAGACCGATGGCATGCCCGGCATCGACGGCGGGTTCGGCAATGCCGCCGATTTCGGCCCACGACACCCCCTACAGTGAGAGATATGCGTTTGGGGCTGGACTACGCGGCGGGCCGTCCCGGCGGCGCGGCCATACGAGCGGCCGGTTTCGATTTCGTCGTGCGCTACCTCTCGGAGGGCGGTCCGACCCTGCCCGGCAAGCAGTTGACCCCGGTCGAGGCCGACGACCTGCGGGCGAACGGCATCTCCATCGTGTCGAACTGGGAGACCACGGCGGCCAGGATGCTGGACGGCTACAGCGCCGGAATCGTCGATGCCCGTTCGGGTTTGGCGCAGGTGCTGCGCTGTGGCGGGCGGTCGGATCGGCCGATCTACTTCTCCGCGGATTTCGATTCGACACCGCAGGATCAGGTGGCGATCAACGCCTATCTCGAAGGCGCGGCCACCGTGCTCGGCGCCGCGAATGTGGGTATCTACGGCGGGTTCTGGTCGATCAGCCGGGCGTTGGACGCGGGCGTCGCGGCTTGGTCGTGGCAGACCGATGCCTGGTCGGGCACCAATGTGGAGACCAGGCGCAATATCCATCAGACATTGCGGCAGGTGGTCGTCGGTGGCGTGCTCTGCGATGTAAACGAAGCCGAGACAATCGATTTCGGTCAGTGGGACTTCGTACAGGAGGAACCGGACGTGACGCCGGAACAAGAGGCAGTGCTGCGCGATATCCAGATCCAGCTGCGTGGTCCGGAGCTGTCCGGTTGGCCGCAACTCGGTACCGATGCGGAGGGCCGCTATCGCACGCTGGTGGACGGTGTGGCAGCGGCCCTACAGCGGATCAAGGAGCTGGAGGACGAATCCGCCGATTTGCGTACGCAAGTCGGCGAATTGCGCACGGAGATCAGCGAACTCGAAGCCACCACAGCTGATCTGGTGGAAGAGGTGAAGCGGTTGGACGGTCCGCATTGGCCGTGGCCGCTCTCGCTGATCGAGGGTCCGGCCGACTTCGTGGGTGAGCAACTGGCCCGGCTGGAGTCCCTACTGCCGGACTTGCCAGGTCTGCCCGGTGGCCGGGAAGTGGGGAAATCGGCAGAGAGGCCGGAAGTTTGGCGATGAGCGGGTTCCCGGAGATCCGGTGAACCGGGGGTTCCGAGAACCCGCCCTCTCGGATGAGGGTACCGGCGCGAGAGCACGAAATCATCACTGCGCCAGGACTTTTACGGACACGAAAAACCAACTCACAGTACGTAATTGATCAATGAGCTACCGCGTCGCAATCATAGACAGGGAAAACTTCCAGGTGACATGATCGACTCGAGTAGCTATTGGATTGCCAAATTCTCGAGTGGTTCCGATCCGAGACCGACATCGAGCCATTCCGGTCGATCGACCATCGACCCGTGCCGTGCCAGCAGCATGCGAGTTATCGTCAGCTTGCACATACCGGTTCGTGCGAAGGAGTTCGCATGACCGTAAACGTGGATCAGATCCGTTCCGGATCGATGAGCCCACGCCGCACCGCCTGCACCAAACGGCGCGGCACCTGGTGTACGACCCCGCCGACACTGACCGGCACCAGGTCCGGCGGGGTCGCCTTCCACCGCGAGCGACGGCTGCGGGTATTCGACCGCGACATCCTGCGCTTGGGCACCGCCATATCAGCCCTCCCCTCGTGAGGGCCGGGACGAGGCCCGCCTGCCGTATTTGCGCTCGAACTTCTCCACCCGGCCCTGGGTATCCAGCACACGGTGCGCGCCGGTCCAGAACGGGTGCGAGTCGGAGGTGACGTCCACGACCAGCAGCGGGTAGGTGTTGCCGTCTTCCCACTCGACGGTGCGCGCGCTGATGGCGGTGGACCTGGTCAGGAACCGCTTTCCGGTACTCGAATCCTCGAACACCACAGGGTGGTAGTCCGGATGTATGCCGGTCTTCATTTCGCCTCTCCTCTCGGGCTTTTCGCCTGGCCGTCGATCGGCAGGCCGGTAGGTTCGCAGGGGTCGGCATGCCATTCGCCGAAGGGGTCCTCCCACCGCGCGACCCGCTCGGGTGCGCGTTCGACCAGGCGCAGTTCGTCGTCCTCGACCAGCGCCCAGTGCAGGGCCTGCCGGATCTCGGCCGGGTCCGCGTCATGGACCAGGATGACCAGCGAAATATCGCGGTCGCCGAACTGCTCGTCCCAGCGCAGCGCGGCCATGGCCCGGCGCATGGGATCGGCCTGTTCCAGCTCGCTCGGACTCATGGCGGCCAGCCACGGTCCCGCGCCGCCGACGCGCAATCCGCCGCCCGCCGATTCCAGCCACACCACCTCGTTGGGCTGGGTGGCCAGCCAGATCCGTCCACGTGCGGTCACGACGCCGTCGAAGAGTACGTCGAGGGCTTCGTGCAGGCGGGCCGGATGGAACGGGCGGCTCGCGGCGAATTCGACAAGGGCGACACCGTATTCGGCGCCGAGCGGCGGCTGGCCGCGCAACAGCGGCGCATGGGCATCGAAGACGCGGCCGCGCCGCGAATGGGCCGGAATACGTGCGAGCAATGCCTCGACATCGGCGGAGTCGAGCAGATCGATATCGTCGATCCAGGCCACCGGCGCATCGGGCACGAGCCGGGACAGCACCGCGGCGAGCCGCGCCCGATCGATTGGATCGCCGGTACTGCCCTGTGCCACAACGGCATCCGCGAAATCGACCTGACCGACCGCCACCTGGGCCACGGTCCGGTCGTCGTCGGCGGTCGCCGTTCCGCGCTCGGCGAGGGTGTCCTCGCCGGTGGCATCGGCCAACCAGGTTCGCGCGTCCACACAGGTGAGCACGGCCTCGACTCGCACGTCGCGGCCGGCCGGGCCGTCGACACGTCCGACCACGCCGGTGACGACGATATTCTCGATCGCCTGACACACCGCTTCCGCCTCGAAGGCCGGATCCAGTTCCAGCACAATACGATCCACCGATTCACGGGCGGCGAGCGCGCACAGCAGCGGCAGCAGATCGACGCGCAGGGTGCAGGAGATGCAGCCGTGCGCCAATTCGAGCACGGTCGAGGTCTCCTGCTCGCCGACGCGCACCGTGCGATGCACGATGCCCTCGCCGAGTCCGCTCAGGTCGTGGCGGATGGTGACGGTGCCCGGTGTCTCACGCAGGGCGGTGGCCAGTCGTGCCAGACCCGCCGCGGCCGCGCCGGAGCATCCGGCGAGCACAACGACGGGCGTTCTCCGGTCGGACTGCCTCCCGGGTGGGAGTAGGGCGGGTTCCACGCAGCACTCCTTTCGATAACGATTTTCATTTGCTGTCAGGCAACGGTACATTGTCTAACAGTCGTTGTCGAAAATGATTGTCAAATACTGGAAGGAGTCCGCATGTCGACCCACTGCCAGGTCACCGGGCGCAAGCCGGGATTCGGCAAGTCCGTATCGCACTCGCACAAGCGGACCAGCCGGCGCTGGAACCCCAATATCCAGCGCAAGACCTACTACCTGCCCAGCGAGGACCGGCGCATCACGCTGAACGTCTCCGCCAAGGGCATCAAGACCATCGACCGGGACGGGATCGAGGCGGTCGTCGCCCGCATCCGCGGGAGCGAAGCGAAGCGGTCGAAAAGACACAGCCGAGCCCGCGGCGACAAGATCTGACAGGAGCACCATGGCCTCGAAATCGACCGAGATCCGGCCGATCATCAAGTTGAAATCCACTGCGGGAACGGGATATACGTACGTCACGCGAAAGAACCGGCGCAACGATCCGGACCGCATGGTGTTGCGCAAATACGATCCGGTGGTGCGCGGCCACGTCGAGTTCCGCGAGGAGCGCTGATGGCCAAGAAGTCGAAGATCGCCCGCAACGAACAGCGCAAGCAGATCGTCGCCCGCCATGCGGTGCGGCGCGCTGAGCTCAAGCAACTGATCCGCAAGCCGACTACCTCCGAGGAAGCCCGCGCAGCGGCACAGTCGGCGCTACAGCGGCTGCCCCGCGATGCCAGTCCGGTACGATTGCGCAATCGGGACGCCGCGGACGGACGACCGCGCGGTCATCTCCGGAAGTTCGGACTCTCCCGCGTACGTGTACGCGAGATGGCCCATCGGGGTGAACTCCCCGGTGTGCACAAATCGAGCTGGTAGACAACCACTGATCTCGAGAAGGAAACCGTCACATGGCAGTCAAGCGAGCACCCTCGAAGAAGGTTCGCGCCGAGCAGGCCCGTCGCCCGAAGAAGAACCCGCTGATCGCGGCGGGCGTCGAGACGGTCGATTACAAGGACATCAACCTGCTGCGCACCTTCATCTCCGACCGGGGCAAGATCCGCAGCCGCCGGGTCACCGGGCTCACACCGCAGCAGCAACGCCAAGTCGCCGTCGCGGTGAAGAACGCACGCGAGATGGCACTTCTGCCGTTCACCAGTCGGTAGACACCGACGTGGAAGGGCCCCGAAGCCGAAGCCGGGGCCCTTCGTCGTCAGCACGTCACGGGATGGTGAGCACCTGGCCGGGGTTGATGGCATCCGGGTTGTCGATGCCGCTGGCGTCGGCGATCTCCTGGTAGCGATTGCCGTCGCCGTAGAAGCGCTCGGCGATCGCCCACAGGGTGTCGCCCGGCTCGACCGTGTAGGTCTGGGCGGCAGGCGGCGGGGGCGCGACCTCTTCGGCGGCGGGCGCGACAGCCTGCTCGGCGACCGGCTCCGGCTCCGGGGCGGGCAGCGGGTTGTCGGTCTGGGTGTCCGACGCCCACAGCGCGCTGCCATCCGTGCCGTACAGCACCACATTGCGGTCGGCCTGCACGGTCAGCCGATCCGCTTCCCGGCCATTGGTTTCGGTGGCCCAGGCGGCGCCGTCCCCCTTGTAGAGCACGAAGTTGCCGTCGTCCTGCAGGACGGCCCGCTCGACACCTTGATCGTGAGTCAGGGTGGACCACACGACATTTCCATCCGGTTCCGACAGCACCAGATTGCCATCGGGCTGCAGGGTCAGGGTGTACGCACCGCCGACCAGAGTCTGGCCGAGCCCGAGTTCTTCACCTACGCGCAGCGTGTCGCCCACGTTCTTCCTTTCGAAGGTTTACTGTGCCAAGCATTCCGACTCGATGCGTGCTGGTGGGCGCGCATCGGCCCCCGAATGTACTGTGCCCGCGAGCGGCGCGGAGGTATTACGCGCAGGCTTAGCCGAATGTTCACTGTGTGGGCTTCATCGCTCTATCATCTTGTCGCACAAACTGACACAATCGTTCTCCTGGTTTGCTGGACCGGTTCGTCTCGATGCTTCGACGCGTGGATTAGGGTGGTCGGTATGTATCGGATGTCGCGAGTTCGGCCCGCCGCAGTCGCCGTCGCATTGTTCGTCGGCCTCGCCGTCACCGCATGCGGTGGCTCCGATAACGGTGGGACACAAGGGAAGACAACGACAACGAGTGCGGCGAAGAGTACGCCGACCGAAGGTACACCCGCCGACGCGGGCCGGATGTTCGTCGCCGATCCGACGATCGTCGGCGCACATCCGATTCCGTTCACATCCTGGTCACGGGTGGCCGATGATCGGATCGCGGTCAACTTCGAGACCGGGTCGCCGGAGTGCTACGGCGTGGATGCCGGGGTAACCGAGACCGATTCGACGGTCACCGTGGAACTGCGCTCCGGTACGCGCGCCGATGCCGTCGGCCGAATGTGCACCATGATCGCGGTTTTCGGTACCCTCGAGGTGCCGTTGCAGGCTCCACTCGGCAGCCGACAGGTTCTCAGCGCGGTCTAGCCGGGTTCGGCGACTACGTCCGCGAGGGCGGCGAATTCCAGGTAGGTTGCGGGTTTGGCTGGACCCCAGGTCTTTTGCGCCATGACGCCCGGGCCGGAGTTTGCGCGGTCGGGTCGTCGCACCATACGTACAGACCGGAGCCGAGATTGCTCGCATTCTGGTCCGGAGTCAGCCGGTGCCGTCCACGAAAAGTGTTGGTTCCCAGAACTCGTAGGCCGGTGGTGCGGGAACATTGCCGATGGCGGCCGGCCCGCCGGACGAACCCGACTGTGCCACAACATCATTGCCGCTAGACACGCAAAGAGGGCGGGAGCCGGTGGCTCCCGCCCTCTTCAGAGATAACTCAATGCGCGAAGTGGCGAGACCCCGTCAGGTAGAGGGTGACTCCCGCTTCACGGGCCAGGTCGATGGTGTCCTGGTCGCGGACCGAGCCGCCGGGCTGCACGATGGCCCGGATACCGGCCTGGATGAGCTGCTGCGGGCCGTCGGAGAACGGGAAGAACGCATCCGATGCGGCAACCGAACCCTTTGCGCGGTCACCGGCGCGCTGCACGGCGAGACCCACCGCATCGACCCGGTTCACCTGGCCCATGCCGACGCCGACCGAGGCGCCGTCGTGGGCGAGCAGGATCGCATTGGACTTCACGGCACGGCAGGCGCGCCAGGCGAATTCGAGATCGGCGAGGGTTTCCGCATCGGCCGCTGCACCCGCCACCAGGGTCCAGTTCTGCGGGTTGTCGCCGGGGGCGTCGAGGATGTCGCGGCTCTGCAGCAGGGCGCCGCCGCTGATCGGGCGCAGTTCCGCACCGGCGCGCCGCGGCGGCTCGGCGACCAGGATGCGCACGTTCTTCTTGCGCTGCAACACCTCCACGGCGCCGTCGGCATACGACGGCGCGACGATCACCTCGGTGAAGATATCGGCGACCTGTTCGGCCATCTCCACGGTGATCTCACCGTTGGCCGCGATCACACCGCCGTAGGCGCTCACCGGATCGCACGCGTGTGCCTTGCGGTGCGCCTCGGCGAGATCCGCGCCGATCGCGATGCCACAGGGGTTGGCGTGCTTGATGATCGCGACCGCCGGTGCCGAATGGTCGTAGGCGGCGCGCCAAGCGGCGTCGGCATCGGTGTAGTTGTTGTACGACATTTCCTTGCCGTGCAACTGCTTTGCCTGCGCGAGGCCCCTGCTGCCGTCGTTCTGGGTGTACAGCGCGGCGGCCTGATGCGGGTTCTCGCCGTAGCGCAGCACCGAGGCGCGCTCCCAGGATCCGCCGATCCAGCTCGGGAACTGCTGTGCGGCAGCATCATTCGATTCGCCAGCCGGGGCGAGCACGCTGGTCATCCAGCTCGCGACCGCGACGTCATAGCTTGCGGTGTGCTGGAAAGCCTTGGCCGCCAACGCGGTCCGCTCGGGCAGTGTGAAGCCGCCCGCCTGCACCGCGGCGAGTACGTCGTCGTAGTCGCCACTGTCGACGACCACAGCGACCGACGGATGGTTCTTGGCGGCCGCGCGCACCATGGACGGACCGCCGATATCGATCTGCTCGACGCATTCGTCATTGCTCGCACCGCTGGCCACGGTCTGAGTGAACGGGTACAGATTCACCACCACGAGCTGGAAGGCCTCGACGCCGAGCTCGACCAACTGGTCGACGTGTTCGGCCTTGCGGGTATCGGCGAGGATGCCCGCGTGCACCCGCGGGTGCAGGGTCTTGACCCGGCCGTCCAGGGTCTCCGGGAACCCGGTCAGATCCTCGACCTTGGTCACCGGGATGCCGGCGTCGGCGATCTTGCCCGCCGTCGAACCGGTCGAAACCAGTTCGATACCGGCGGCGTTCAGTCCGGTCGCGAGCTCGATCAGCCCCGTCTTGTCGTAGACGCTGATCAGCGCCCTGTGAATCCCCTTACGCTCACTCACCGAAGTACCCGCTCATCTGGAATTACTGCCTTTCGTCCGTCGGAGACAATGCCTCTGGTGGCGACGGCGGCGACAACCTCCGCCAGCAACCGTCGCTCGACAACCTTGATGCGCTCGTGCAGCGTGGCCTCGTCGTCATCGTCGAGCACCGGCACCGCCTCCTGGGCCAGGATCGGCCCGGTATCGATGCCGGAATCGACCAGGTGCACGGTCGAACCGGTGACCTTCACCCCGTAGGCGAGTGCGTCGCGGACCCCGTGCGCGCCCGGGAATGCGGGCAGCAGCGCGGGGTGGGTATTGATGATCCGGCCGCCGTAGCGAGCCAGGAAGACCGGGCCGAGGATCTTCATGAATCCGGCCGAGACCACCAGATCGGGTTCATAGGCGGCGACCGCATCGGCCAGCGCGACATCCCAGGCGGCGCGATCCGGGAAATCCTGCACGGCCATCCGGAAGGCCGGAATCCCCGCGGCGGCCGCGTGTTCGGTGGCCTGGCAGACACGGTCCACGCCGACGGCGACGACGGTCGCCGGATACTCCGGAGCGGCGGCGGCCTCGATCAGGGCGCGCAGCAGGGAACCGGTGCCAGAGGCCAGCACGACGACGGTTGCCGGGGTCGCTGATGGCACCCACGGGGCATTCGAGGACGGCTGGGGGTCGGCAGCCGGCGGAGCCGGCGGGGTGGGCAAGCTCAGCGGTCTACTCCTGCATGTCGGTCGAAAGGGCGGAGGCGGTGTTACATCGCCAGGTAGAGCCTAACGACCGTCCATCCGGTCACTTTCCGGCAGGTCCGCCTCGACCACTTCGGCATCGACGATGTCGGGGAAGGTATTGCTGCCCGCGGCGCCCGACGTGGCGATGGCGGGCTGCTCGTCGACCAACTCGCCGTCGAGTTCCACTTCGAACTCGGGACCGGCGTATTCGTCGTCGTAGTCGTCGTATTCGTCGTAGTGCTCGTCCTCGTAATGATCGTCGTAGTGATCGCGGTCTTCGTAGTAGTCGTCGTCGTAGTAGTCGTCTTCGTAATCCGTGTACTCGTCGTCGTACCCGGTCACCGGCGCGCCGATGGGAACGACGACCCAACGCGCGAACACCAGACCCACATATCCGGTTACCGCCAACCAGCCGAAGGCCACCACCGCGAAGATCGGCAGGTCGAGCCCGAACTGCCCGAACGTTCCGAGATCGCCGCCCGCCACCACGCCGAGCAGTACCAACGTCACGGTCGCCACCCCGGCTGAGGTCAGCGTCGCCCACGGCGCGGCCGCGCGGTCGTGGGAGGTCCGGCCGATATCGAGCCCGCCGAGCACACCCACCGCGGCCGGAAGCAACAGCAGCACCGGCCACCAGCCTTCGGCGGGACCGGTCGGCACCGCCGCCATGAGCGGAACGGCCGGAATCGGGCCGCCGACAACGGAAAACACACCGATCGACGCATCCCCGAACTGCGCGCCGGAGCCGACGAGCACACCGACCGTCGCGATCACCACATTCGGCAGATATGCCAGCGAGAGCAGGATCAGCCCGAGCACACCCGCCGCATTGCCCGCGGTGTGAAAGGTGTCACCGATACGCGACCAGTGCGCGAGGAAGGACACGATGACGACCGCGGTGGCGCAGGTCAGCAGGCGCAGGACTGTTCGACCCGCGCCGAATGCGCCCGCGACAGCCCAGTCCGGCAACCGCAGCAGGGTGAACAGCCGACGCCGACTGCGGCTCGCGATGCCACCGACCGCGGCGATCAGATGCACGGCGCCGACCCAGCCGAAGGCGGCCAGCGTATTCGGCGGCTGCAATGCCACGACACCGGAGGCGTCCTCGGCGACCGCCAGACAGACGGCGGTGACCAGCAGCGGTCCGGACAGCGCCGCACCGACGATCCAGCCGAGATCCGCGCGCGAACTGTCCGGCTCGACCGCGCGGGCGCAATCGCGACCGGTCGCCCAGACCAGCAGTCCGGTCGGCAGCAGCGGTAGGAGTTCGAGTGAGGTTTTGCCGATCACCAGCGGAACCTGGTGTGCCGCAAGCCAACCCGCGGCGATCGCACCCGAGGTGCCGGCCAGGTTACTGCCCGAGGACAGTAGGGCGGCCAGCATCAGGACGACGACGGCGACGAGCGCGTAGGTCGTCGGCCGGGCCGCGACCAGGAGCAGCACGCGGGCACGCTCGGGGGTCAACGATAGAAATCCGGCCTCGTCGAAAACGTCGGCGGAGGTGCGCGGCGTCGATCGGTTGCTCCGCGCCGAACGTTCCGGCGCGCCGCGGGACTCGGCGGTCCGGCGAACAAGAGAAGATCTCGAGGAGCTCATGGAAATTCAGCGTGGCAGCTCCCCCGGCGCGAACGGGTCAGGCGCGCCGACCCGTTCTGTGGCGCGCGCCGGGAGAGCCGACGAACTACTTGTTCTCGTCCGGACGGAATGCGTGGGTGGCGTCCGAGGACGGGTCCGAACCGGATTCACCGCCGAACGGCTGGTTCTGCTGCCCCTGCTGTCCCTGCTGGCCCTGACCGAAACCCGGTGTGCCGTACTGCTGTCCGGACTGCGGGGTCCCGAAGTGCTGGGTGGCACTCTCATCCGGGCGCGGCTGCGCGGCGGGCGACGAACCGTAGGGCGAACCCTGCTGCGCCGCACCGTATCCGGGCTGCTGGCCATAGGCGGGCGGCTGCTGGCCGTAGGACGGCTGCTGGCCCTGACCGTAGGTCGGCTGGCTCGGCTGACTCTGACCGTAGGGCTGCTGCGACTGGTACTGCGGGGCGCCCTGGCCGAACTGACCCGGCTGACTCTGGCCGAACTGCCCAGGCTGCCCCTGACCATACTGGCTCGGCTGCCCCTGCCCGAAGGCCGAGGGCTGCCCCTGTCCGAACGCTCCCTGCTGCCCGTAACCGCCGGAGCCGAAACCGCTCGGCGGGGCCTGCGGGGTGGCGGGCTTGGGTGCGGGCGGGGTCAGGACGCCGGATTCGAAGAGCACGGCGACGACGGCGACGGCCGTCTGCACGAGCGCGAGGAATAGCAGCACGTACGCGCCCCACTTCAGCTCGACGTTCAGATCGTCGGGCGTGGTGAAGGACAGGAACAGCGTGCCGAGGAAACCGGCGGCCGATGCCGCGGCCGCGGCGCCGGTCCAATTCTGCTTGGGCAGCAACGAAAGTCCGGCGAGCAGGCCGCCGAGCAGCAGGATGGCCAGCAGTCCCGCCGCGCCGAAGTACTGGAAGAGGCTGAGCGTGTCATTACCTTCGACCGTCACACCTCGCACTTCCCGCGGCTTCTGACCGAAGAACGGGAGGAAGCCGAGCAGGAAGTTGATCACACCGAGCGCGGCGACGCCGACCACCAAGAAGTACGGCAGGCCCTTCGCGGTGGACTCGGTGCCGGTACCAGCCGATTGGCCAGAGCTGGAAGGTGCGGGCGGCGTCGCGGGTGCGTTGTACCCGGAGCCCCCGGTCGGGTATGACATGGTGGTCGTCTCCTAGGTCGAGTCGTACGTCGTCTGAACGGCTGGATCTCTACCTGACGCTACTGCACTCGCCTGTCCGGGTCACCCTTCACCAACTGGCCGGGCGACCTGAAAACGGCGTATACGCTGGTCCTTTGTAGATCTGCGCCGACCGATAACAATTCTGCGCTACCACCTCCGATGGGAACGCACTTCGGCCAGGAGCAAGCTGCTCCGGGCCGAATCCCCTCCAGTGCGCCCCAAGTGACTAGCGGGGCACGACGTACCAGGCGCCGTAACTGCCGACGCAGTCGAAGTCCTGCCATTCGCCGGTCCGAATGCCCTCGTTGCCGCGGGCGAGGCACTGGTGTTCGTATTCGAAAGGGCCGAGGTTGCCCGGTTGGGCCTGGGCCGACCCGGTGCCGAACGGGCCTGCGACGGCGGGGGCGATGCCGCCGATGAAGCCGGCGACGGTGAGGGCGGCGACGGCCGCGATGCGGGCGGGGCGGATGCGATTGGTGGTCATTGTCTGCGCCTTGTCTCTGGTTGGTCTCGTTGGCGATGACCAGAGTCCAGTGCCGCCGTCTCAGCGCGATTTCATCCGCATTTCACGAGGTAGTGCTCGGTTTTTCGAGTCTTTTGAGGTAGCGCTGCCACCCGAAGCCACTGGCCAGGTAGGCGGACCGGGTGCGCTCGGCCAACTCGCCGTCCGGGTCGCCTCGGCCGCGCCGCAGCGCGACTTCGATCGCGCGGGCCGCGAGTGCCGGGACACCGCCGGGCGCCGCCGCGTCGTGCTCCGCGAGCAGTCCTGCGGCCTCGTCGAATTCGCCCTTGGCGATGAGGACGTCGGCGAGTTCGAGCCGGGCCAGACCGGCCTCCTCTTCGTGGGCCAGGGCGGCGCGGCAATAGGATTCGGCCGCGTCGAGTTGTCCGGCAGCCAACGCGACCGCGGCACGGGTGAGGTCGTTGAGCGGCAGGATCTGTCGATCGTCGAGGCGGCGGGCATAGCGGTCGGATTCTTCGACCATCGCCAATGCGTCCTCGGTGCGGCCCAGATCGAGCAGTGCCTTGGCCTGATTGCTCAGGCCGCGAGACAGGCTGTGCTCATCGTCATTGGCGCGGTCGACCTCGGTGGAGCGCTGGTAGGCGGCGAGAGCGCCTGCCGCGTCACCCGAATACAACAGCGCGGTGCCGAGTGCGTCGGCGAAGGATGAGGCCTGCGTGACGCGCACCGCCAGCCGCTCCCCATCGCGCAGGCGCTGCACCGCCTCCGGGAGTCTGGCGCGTTCGATATCGACGATGCCCTGGTAGTAGCGCACGGTCTGGGCGAGTTCGATGTCGTCGAGCGGCGCGGCGAGTTCACTTGCTCTGGCCAATTGTGCTGCGGCGGAATCGAAGTCGCCGGTCATCAGGGTGTGGAAGCCGTAATGGCTCAGCGCCTGCGCCAATTCGGCCTGCGAAGTGCCGGCGGGCAGTGACTCGATCAGTGCGCCGTAGTGGCGTCGCGCCTCGCGGAACCAGGCCCTGGCCAGCCAGGGGACGTGCATTGCGATGGCGAGTCGTAAACCCGCGGCGGCTCTCGGTGTTCCGGATGCGTTTTCGAGTGCGGCGAGAATATTCGGCCATTCGGCGAAGACCGCGGACACGGATTCGGCCGTTGCGAAATCGTCGGGCTCGCCGATGGCGCGCACCAGATCGAGACACCAGGCCACGTGCCGGGCGCGCAGCGGATCGGTCTCGTCGGTTCGCGCCAGTTGTGCGAGTGCGTAGTCGCGGACCGTCTCCAAGAGTACGAATCGTCTTGTCGCACCGTAGTTCTGAACCGTCACCAAGCTTCGGTTGACCAGGTCCGCGAGCGCGGGCGCGATATCGCCGCCTTCGAGATCCGCTGCGGGCGTGACAGCTTCGGCCGCCTCCAGCGTGCACCCACCCGCGAATACCCCGAGCCTGCGCAGGACCGCCCGCTCCCGCTCGGCCAGCAGTTCATAACTCCAGTCCAGGGCCAGCCGCAGACTCGTATGCCGCCCTGCCCCGGCATCGCGCGCCCCGCCGACCAACAGCCGCACCCGGTCATCGATACGCTGCGCGAGTTGCGAAATCGTGAGCGTGCGAGTGAGACCTGCGGCCAACTCGATCCCCAGTGGCAGCCAATCCACCCCAGCGCAGATCCGTACCAGTTCCGCTCGCTCATCGACAGTGACCAAACCGTGCAATCCGGCACGTTCGGTGAACAGTGCGACACCATTGCCACGTTCCAGCGGACCCAGCGGATAGACCGACTCGCCGGCCACTCCCAGCGCTCGCTGCGAAGTGATCAAGATGCTGGAACCGGCTGCGGCAGTGGCCAATTCAGCAACGGGTTCGATCAGATGCTCGGCATTGTCGAGGATCAACAAGACTGGCGCGGCTGTATCCCCGCGAGCACTGGAATCATCTGTGGCTCCCGAAGTACCCAGCGCCGCAACGATTCCCGGCAATAGGTTGTCGGGGTCGATCGGGATGTCTTCGGTCAGGCCATTTGTCTCGAGTACTGCGAGGACTGCGGGCAGCACGTCCTCGGCTCTGGCCAGGGGTGCCAGTTCGACGAAGGCGACCAGGCGTCCGGTGTTGGCGGCAGCGCGGGCGAGTTCGGCTGCGAGGCGGGACTTTCCGCTGCCTGCTACGCCCACCAGGGTGGTCAGGCCGGGTTCGGTGAGGCGGGTGCCGAGGGTGTCGAATTCGCGGCCGCGGCCGATGAAACTGGTCGCCGGGGCCGAGACGACCGGGTCGGGGTGGGGTACGGCGGTTACCGGGTCGGTGGCGACGGCGCGTGTGGGGATCGGCGCGGCATTCGCGGGACGCAGGGTCGGATCGTGGTCGAGGATGCGCAGCTCCAGCGCTGCCGTCTCCGGTGCCGGGTCGACGCCGAGTTCCTCGGCGAGATTCCGGCGCAGGCGGGCCAGGCGGTCGAGTGCGTCCGCTTGTCGCCCTGTGCGATACAGCGCCAATGCCAGCAGACCCGAGAGCGGCTCATGCAGCGGATAACGCGCCACAAGGCCGGTCAGTTCGGTGACGACCTCCCCGGCCGCGCCCAATTCCAGATTGGCCTCCAGCCCCGCCACGGTCAGCGACAGCCGCCAATCGTCGAGCCGGTCCCCCTCGGCCGCCGCATACGGAACACTGCGCAGATCGGCCAGCGCGGCGCCACGCCACAACCCCAGCGCCTCTCGCGCGGCCGCCGCGACAACGGCATGGTCACCAGCCCGACGCGCGGCATATAGCCGCTGCCCCGCCGCCTCCGCGGCCACCAGATCCGATGCCCTCGTGCTCGCGTGATATCCGGCAGGCGTCCGTCCGATGACCTCCGCATGTGCCCCGAGCGCCGTCCGCAGCCGCGAAACCACCACCCGCAACCGCTGCACCGGCCGCTCGACGTCCGCACCCCACAGATCCTCGGCCAGCCGCCCATCCGGAACCGGCACGCCGTTCGCCAACGCCAACCGCACCAGCACGGCCCGCTCCAACGGCCGATCGATGCCGACACTCTCCTCGCCCGCCCACAACTGCACTGGGCCCAGCACCAGCACGTCCACGCCTCACAGCATGGCAGCGCCGCTTTGTCCGCGCACACCCGGTCGCCCGGGCACTGCTCGATCGCTGTATAGGCCGTGAGATCCCAACGGCGACAAGCATTCCAAAACGGACACAGGTCTGTTTCAGGGCGGTGTCGTGGTGGGTCGGGCGTGCCAAGCTGTCAGGCGATGCTCACCTACACCCAAGCCGTTGTGATCGGCGCACTGCAAGGCATAACCGAACTGTTCCCGATTTCCAGCCTGGGTCATTCCGTTTTGGTGCCCGCGTGGCTGGGTGGGTCCTGGAGCGATCTGGTCACCCAGGGCGATTCCGATTCCGGCACACCGTATCTCGCCTTCGTGGTCGGACTGCACGTGGCGACCGCGATCGCGCTGCTGGTGTTCTATTGGCGCGACTGGGTCGAGATCGTGGCCGGCTTCCTGACCACACTGCGCACCCGCCGGATCGAAACCTCGACACAGCGCCTGGCGTGGCTGGTGGCCCTGGCGACCGTGCCGGTCGGCGTTCTCGGGTTGCTGCTGGAACATCCGTTGCGCACGTTGTTCGCGAAACCCCTTGCGGCGGGCCTATTTCTGACGTTGAACGGAGTCGTGCTGGTCACCGGTGAGGTGATGCGTCGCCGCAGCCAGCCGACGCTGTCCGACTACGGCCGCCGCTTCGCCGAGTCCGAGGCACGGGCCAAGGCCATCGAAGAGGGATATTTCGTCGCGACGGCGGAGGAGCCGACCGGCCTCGGCGATCTATCGGTCAAGGACGCGTTGATCATCGGTGTCTCGCAGGCAGGCGCACTGTTCGCGGGCATCAGCCGCTCCGGCATGACAATGGTCGGCGGCCTGCTGCGCGGTTTGGACCACGAGGACGCGGCGAAATTCGCCTTCCTGCTTGCCACTCCGGTCATTCTGGCGGCCGGCGTACTGAAGCTGCCGACGCTGGCCGGTCCGCAGGGCGACGGAATCCTCGGCCAGGTACTGGTCGGATCAATCGTCGCGGGCGGCGCGGCGTATCTGGCGGTCCGCTTCCTGGAGCGCTACTTCAAATCGAATTCACTGTTGCCGTTCGCGGCGTACAGCCTCGTTTTCGGAATCGCTTCGGTAGTCCACTTCTTCTGATACAACGCCGAAGGCCGCCACCCCAATCGGGATGGCGGCCTTCGTTCGATCAGCGAATCAGGCGGTGACGCTTGCCTTCTCCAGGATCTCCCGCGCCAGCGCGGCGGTCTCGGACGGCGTCTTGCCGACCTTCACACCGGCGGCCTCGAGCGCATCCTTCTTCGCCTGGGCGGTACCGGCCGAACCGGACACGATGGCGCCCGCGTGGCCCATGGTCTTGCCCTCGGGAGCGGTGAAGCCCGCGACGTAGCCGACGACCGGCTTGGTGACATTGGCCTTGATGTAGGCCGCGGCCCGCTCCTCGGCGTCGCCGCCGATCTCACCGATCATCACGATCAGCTTGGTCTCGGGATCCTTCTCGAACGCCTCGATGGCGTCGATGTGGGTGGTGCCGATGACCGGGTCGCCGCCGATGCCGATGGCGGTGGAGAAGCCGAAGTCACGCAGCTCGTACATCATCTGGTAGGTCAGGGTGCCGGACTTCGACACCAGGCCGACCGGGCCCTTGCCGGTGATGTTGGCCGGGGTGATGCCGACCAACGACTCGCCGGGAGTGATGATGCCCGGGCAGTTCGGGCCGATGATCCGGGTCTTGTTGCCCTTCTCCACGTTGTAGGCCCACGCGTACGCGGTGTCCTGCACCGGAATGCCCTCGGTGATGACCACGAGCAGCGGGATCTCCGCGTCGATGGCCTCGATGATGGCGTCCTTCGAGAACTTCGGCGGCACGAAGGCGATGGACACGTCAGCGCCGGTCGCCTTGATGGCCTCTTCGACAGTGCCGAACACCGGCAGCTCGACCGCGTTGCCGTCCTTGTCGGTGTGCGCGACGGTGGTGCCCGCCTTGCGCGCGTTGACGCCGCCCACGACCTGGGTGCCGGCCTTGAGCATCAGGGCGGTGTGCTTGGTGCCCTCACCGCCGGTGATGCCCTGGACGATGACCTTGGAATCCTTGTTGAGGAAGATAGACATTTCCGGTTTCCTTACTTGGCCGCTGCCAGTTCGGCGGCCTTGTCGGCGCCTTCGTCCATTGTCTGCGCAAGTGTGATCAGCGGATGCGCGGCATCGACGAGAATCTTGCGACCCTCGTCCACCTTGTTGCCGTCGAGACGGACGACCAGCGGCTTGTTCGCCTCGGCACCAAGGATTTCCAGCGCCTTCACGATGCCGTTGGCGACCGCGTCACAGGCGGTGATACCACCGAAAACATTGACGAACACGCTCTTGACCTGGGCATCACCCAGGATGACATCGAGGCCGGCGGCCATGACCTCGGCCGAGGCGCCACCACCGATGTCGAGGAAGTTGGCGGGCTTGACGCCGCTGTGGTTCTCGCCGGCGTAGGCGACCACGTCGAGGGTGGACATGACCAGACCCGCACCGTTGCCGATGATGCCGACTTCACCGTCGAGCTTGACGTAGTTGAGGTCGTTCTCCTTGGCCTTGAGCTCCAGCGGATCGGTCGCATCCTTGTCCGCGAAGGCCTCGTGGTCCGCGTGGCGGAATTCGGCGTTCTCGTCCAGGGTGACCTTGCCGTCGAGCGCGAGGATCTCGTTGTCGGGGGTCCGCACCAGCGGGTTGACCTCTACCAGGGTGGCGTCCTCGCCGATGAACACCTCCCAGAGCTTCTGGATGGTCACGGCCGCGGCGTCGAGCACGTCGGCGGGCAGGTGGCCCTGCTCGGCGATCGAGCGGGCGAACGCGAGGTCGACACCCTTGACGGCGTCGACGGGCACCTTGGCGAGGCGCTCGGGCTTGGTCGCGGCGACCTCTTCGATCTCCATACCGCCTTCGACCGAGCACATGGCCAGGTAGGTGCGGTTGGAGCGGTCCAGGAGGAAGGAGATGTAGTACTCCTCCGCGATGTCCTTGGCTTCGGCGACAAGGATCTTCTTGGTGATGTGGCCCTTGATATCCAGGCCGATGATGTTCTGCGCGTGCGTGAGCGCGTCGTCCGGAGTGGCGGCGAACTTGACGCCACCCGCCTTGCCGCGGCCACCGGCCTTCACCTGGGCCTTGATCATCACCGGCTTGCCGATTTCCGCCGCGATGGCGCGGGCGTCCTCGGCCGTGTCCGTGACGCGGCCCTCGGACGAAGGCACTCCGTGCTTAACGAAGAGCTCCTTCGCCTGATATTCGAAGAGATCCATGTACTCACCGTCTCGTCTGCGTTGTGATGACAACGTCTTTGTTGGCGGCCCGACGTCGGAAGCGGGTCGGGTCGGACTTTAACCAGTCACATGGAGGGCCAAACGGCCACGTTCATCCTAAGTGGCGCAGGTCACGGGGTGCTGCCCAGGGCGGGAAAACGCCTGGCCAAGGCTACTCGCCAGTAGGTTGCTGATGGCGCGGCAGGTAGAGCCGCCGAACCGGTTGACCGGCGGCCTTCTACTACGGCTCGTCGTCGCGCTGCCTCACCCGCGTGCCCCGATCGCAGTGAGATATTCCGGTGCGTTACCGTGATCAATCTCACATGTTTGGACGGATCGCACGTAGCGCTTGCGGACCGCGCAATCGTTTCGTTACCGTCAATGCGGTCGATGTCACAACACGGTCACGACTAGGAGGACGGCAAGCTTGACGCAGCACAGCACTCCGCAGACGGAGAGCCGTTCCTTAACGCCTATGACCAGGCAGTTCGACACCGTGATCTCTCGCTCGATGATGATGATGTGGCACCACCGATGAACCATCGCTCGACCTTCGCAACCGAAAATCGCGCTCGCTCCGGACATCGTTACCGATCCGATGACGACGAGGGATTCGGTGGACATTCCAATGCTGCGATAGATCCCTTCGGGACTTCGTCGCGGCGTGCCGGTGGGCATCGATATGCGACCGGCGGACACGAGGACAGCTCGTTGAGTGCGAACGATTCTTGGGCACAATCCGATTCCGCTTGGGGGCAGGCGCAGGCCGCGTCGCCACAAGTCGATTCGTGGGGACAGTCGCAGGCTTGGACGCAGGGCGATTCCTGGGCCGATGGCGGTGCGTGGGCGTCCGAAGATTCCTGGACTCCCGAGGACAACGAGACCTGGCACGCCGACTCCGAGGCATCATGGACGCCGGAGGCGGACGGGGCCTGGGACGCCGACGAGTCCTGGGATGGCGAATCGTGGGATGGCAGCGACTCTTCCTGGGAATCCGAGGATCCGGAAGGGTCGGCCCGGCCCACTGTGATCCCGGGCCGCCGGGCGAACCGCGGTAATGGTGGCGCGCATCGGATGCCCGCGCCCCCGACCTCGCTCAAGGGCCGCGCCGCGGTCGTCGCCGTCGCCGCGGGTGCGGTGGTCGCCGCCGGACAGGCCGCCTTTGCCTCGCCCGAACAGCCTTCGCAGGCCGTCGATTACGAGGCCGCCGGACAGATTCACGAAATCGCGGCGCAGTCGGTCAGCGTGGCCGATCCGAATACTTCGCCGGATTCGCCTCAGGTGCTCAGTGTTTCGGCGCCGACCAATCTCGGTCAGTTCGGCGACATGCTGCAAAAGGGGCAGAAGTTCGCCGACGATCTGGCGGCGCAGGAGGCCTCGAAACTCCGCCCGCTGTTCACCAAATTCGCGGCAGGCAATTTCACCTCCGGATTCGGCGCCCGCTGGGGGGTACAGCATCTCGGCGTCGATATCGCGGGCCCGATCGGCACGCCGATCTACGCCGTCGCCGACGCCACCGTGATCGAGGCAGGTCCGGCATCCGGATTCGGTATGTGGGTGCGACTGCTGCACGATGACGGCACCGTCACCATCTACGGCCACATCGACACCGCGACGGTGTCGCAGGGTCAGCGCGTGCTGGCCGGTGATCAGATCGCCACCATCGGCAACCGTGGTTTCTCCACCGGCCCGCACTGCCATTTCGAAGTGTGGTTGAACGGTGTCGACAAGGTCGATCCGCTGCCGTGGTTGGCGACACGCGGCATCAGCTTGGGCCCGCAGCGCGACTGATTCATTTTCCGGGCAAGGGACTCTCTTCGGAGTCGGTGTATCCCTGCGCGCTCGGAGCCGAATTCAAAGTGCAGCAATAGGATTCATCGAACGACTGGTTGCGGTACCGCTATCGATTCGTTACCGTCGATGGACCCGTTTCCCTTCCGTAGTTGTGACCGGAGGATAGACATCTCCATGCGCGTTACCAACACCCCGAGCGCTGTCCACGACACCCGAAGACCAGGAACTTTCGAACCTTTCTCGCATTCAGGACAATTCGGGCGCGCCAGTGATGTGATGCGGTTACCGCGATGACGCGAGAGTGGCTATCGGGCTCCGATGAGCGAAGAGTACCGGTTCAGCATTATCTAGATAATTCTTGGCAATCCTCAGGGCAGTCGAACGACGTCGAATCCTGGCAGCTGAATGATCAATGGTCGCAAGCGGATTCAGCGTTCGACAGTGTTATTCAGAGCTACAGCGGGGGACGGAACTCCGCCGCGTGGCAGGACCGCGCGTGGCAGAGCTACAGCGGCAGCCAGTATCACGCTGGGCAGGACTACAGCACAGACCAGGATCAGGGCGTCGGCCAGATCAACGACACAAACCAAAATTATGGTGATAGCCCGCTTTACAGCGCGGGCAACGGAAGTCGGCACCAGTTCGGCGACGGCCGCGATGAAAACCTGGACTGGAACCGCGACGCCATACAGGATCACGACGCAAGCCAGAGCGACGGCACAAGGCCGAACCACAACGCAGGCCAGAACTACGACGCAAACCACGATTACGGCGACAGCCTGATCTACAGCACGAGCAACGGAAGCCGGCACCAGTTCGGCGACGGCCGCGATGAAAACCTGGACTGGAACGACGACGCCATACAGGATCACGGCGCTGTCCAGGAATACCGCGCAAGCCAGGATCACGCCGCAGGGCAGGACTACAACGCAGGCCACGATTACGGCGACAGCCTGATCTACAGCACGGGCAATGCCGACTGGCACGGGTTCCCCGGCGACGGCGAACAAGGTCTGGGCTGGTACGGCCGCGCGACCGAGGACCCCGGCAAAAGCCAGAGCGAGCGCATGCGCCAGGGCTACGGCGCAAGCCAGGAGTATGGCCACAGCGCGGGCGTCGGCGGGCGTGTGTTCGGCGAGGACCCCGATGAAAGCATCGACTGGCCCGGCGCCGCTATCCAGGATTACGCCACAAGCCAGGGCTACGGCACCAACCAGGATTACAGCGACAGCCTGATCTACAGCACGGGCAACGGCAGCTGGCACGAGCTCGGCGACGGCCACGATCAGAATTTGACCTGGAACGGTGGCGCCTACCGGAATTACGGGGCAGGCCAAGATCACAGCGCAAGTCCGGGTCACGTAGGCCAGTACCACGGCACCAGCCTGGACAACGGCATGGGCAACGGCGGCTGGCGCGAGCCCGTCGGCGACCACGATCAGGGCTTGAACTGGATCGGCGACGGCACAAGCCAGAGCGACGGCACAAGCCAACACCACAGCGCACGCCAACATCACAGCACACGCCAAGACCACAGCACACGCCAGGAACACGGCACGAGCGAGTGCGACCCAAGCCCGGAGTACGGCAACAGCCTGGACCACGGCGTGGGTAATCGCGGCTGGCACCAGCTCCACGGCGACCGCGATAAGAGCCTGGACTGGAACGGCCGCGCTATCCAGCACCACGGCGAAAGCCAGGGCGAAGGCGTAGGCGGGAGTCAGGAGACAAGCCTGAGTGCCGGCGTCCGCCAAGAACACGATGCAGACCAGTACTACGACGCAAACCACGATTACGGCGCCAGTCTGCTTTACAGTGCGGGCAACGCAGACTGGCGCGGATTCGATGGCGGCCTCGATGAGGGCGTGGACCGGGATGGGATCGCGCTCCAGCATCGCGATGGCGCTCGGCGCGACGACGCTTTGCGGAATCGCGGTGGGGCTCGGGGTGGTAGCGATTTCGGGGGTGTGGGCGGTGCTCGGGATGTCGAGGGGCGGGCGGGTGCTCCTGCCGATTCGGCCGGGCGGCGGAAGCGGCGGGGTGGTGCGCATCGGGTGCCCGCGCCGCCGCGGGCGTTGAAGGGGCGAGCGGCCGTTATCGCGGTGGCGGCGGGGGCGATTGTGGCTGCGGGGCAGAATTTGGCGGCGGGTAGTGAAAAGTCGCCGCAGACAGCGGAATTGGAGGCCGTCGGGCAGCAGCAGGCGTTGGAGCCGGTGAGCGGTGACCTGCCGACGACACCGGAGTTGCTCGACACGGCCACTCCGACGAACCTCGGGCAGTTCTCCGATGTGCTGGAGAACGGCGATAAGTTCGCGCAGGACTTGGCGGCGGAGGTGGAGGCGAAGCTGCGGCCGCTGTTCACGAAGTTCGCTTCGGGCACATTCACTTCCGGATACGGCGAGCGCTGGGGCGTGCTGCATCCCGGTGTCGACGTCGCCGCACCCATCGGCACACCGATCTACGCGGTCGAGGACGGCACCGTTATCGACGCCGGCCCGGCAGCGGGTTTCGGCATGTGGGTACGGATGCGCGGCGACGACGGCACCGTCACGGTGTACGGCCACATCAATACCGCACTGGTCTCGGTGGGCGAGCACGTCATCGCGGGCGACGAGATCGCCACTGTCGGCAACCGCGGCGAATCCACCGGCCCACACTGCCACTTCGAAGTCTGGCTCAACGGCACCGACCGCATCGACCCCCTCCCCTGGCTCGCCACCCGCGGCATCAGCCTCGGCCAAGAACGCGACTGACCCCGCACCAACAGCCCCGAACCCCTCACCCCAGAGACTCACCAGCAAGCGCCGAGCCCCCTCGATGAGATGGCCGGTCCACCCAGCATTGTGCCCCCACTCCCGCTGGCCCCCCTCGAGACCCAGATCTGGCATTGGTCAGATGTTCACCATGCGCTGAGGGCGGCATCGGTCGAGAGACCACTCCACCAGCGCATAGTGAACATCTGACCAGCTGGTGGAGGAGGCGCTGTGGCGATGGGGGTGTTGGCGCTGTCGCATTTTGGTGCTCGTTGGCGTGGTAGTCGCCGCTGGTTTAGGCGACCCGGAGTGGTCCAGCCAAAGGCTGTGCTTCGATGCCACCAACGGCAGTCACCTCGTATCCCCGCCCGACACCACCCACCTATCTGCCCGCTCCGACGCAGAACGAGCCGGCACTGAAGTCAGGCCTACGGCGCGGCAGCGATTGCCAGTCCGATCAAACCCACGACCTTGACTACCTCCAACCCCACATACCAATAGTGAGCGTGCGAGCGCGGGACCTCTGCGCCCGCGAGCACGCGGTCCGAGCGGCGGGTCAGCAGTGGCCGGACCGCGAGGAGTTGGATTGCGAGGATCGCGGCGGCGATGCCGAGCCAGATCCGAACGGCACCGCTGGGTGCGACGACCAAGCTCGCCACGATCAACAGGGCGGCGAGGACGGTCTCCACGATATTCAGCGCCCGGAATACCAGCCGTCCGATGCCGAGGCCGAGTGGCACGGTGATGCCCGGCGCCCGGAACTTCAGCGGCGCTTCCAGGAACGAGATGGCCAGCACCATGCCGAGCCACAGCATCGGAAGCAACCACAGCAGGTATTGCGCGACGGTTTCCATGTCGCGCACGCTACCGACAGCATCGTCGATAGATCAGGGGTCCAAGGCCCCTATCAGAGCTTGACCAGGGTGCGGCTGTATTGCGGGATGAGGCGGATCTTGCCCGCGGTGCCGAAGTCGATGGTGACGGTCGCCAAGGGGCCGAAGCCTTCGGCGGCGACCACTCGGCCGAGGCCGTACTTGTCGTCGCTGACTCGATCGCCAACCGCCAGTACGAGATTGGCATTGTTGCGGCTTGCACCGCCGGGTGCGGGGCGGCGTGGGGCGCGGTCGCTGACGCCCGGTCGCGGCTGATTCCAGCCGTCGCGGGTCCAGTCGTGTTCCAGGCCGTCGTCGTCGCCGCGGCGGCGGATGCCGCGAGTGAGTGGCGAACCCTTCGGCTCCAACCGCTGCCAGTCGACGAGGTGGGCCGGAATCTCTTGCAGGAATCGGGATTCCGGATTCGAGACCGGCTGCCCCCAGCCGGAGCGCACCACCGCGCGGGTGACATAGAGCCGTTGCCGCGCCCGGGTGATGCCGACGTAGGCGAGGCGGCGTTCCTCGGCCAGTTCGGTCGGATCGCCGAGGGCGCGCATATGCGGGAACTGCCCGTCCTCCCAACCGGTCACGAAGACCACCGGGAATTCCAGGCCCTTGGCGGTGTGCAGCGTCATCATGGTGACCACGCCGGTGCCCTCCTCGGGCAGCTGATCGCTATCGGCCACCAGCGATACGCGTTCGAGGAAGGCGGCGAGCGAGCCAGGGTCTGGTTCCCCCTCGGCCACCTCGGGCACCAGTCCCTCTTCCCGGGCGGCTTCGGCGTTGTTGTAGGCCTCGGAGCTGAATTCCCGTGCGACGCTCACCAATTCGTTGAGGTTGTCGAGCCGGGCACCGTCCTGGGGATCGTCGGAACCCTCCAACTCGGCCCGGTAGCCGGTGCGGTCGAGTACCGCCTCGACCATGTTGCCGAGGTCGGGGAAGTCCTGATCCGGCTGTGCACCGGCCGCCCGCACCTCTTCGAGCAGGTCGAGGAATCCGGCGATCGCGCGCTGCGCCCGCGTATTGAGCAGTGCCACTTTGCCATCGGCCGCATCGCGCAGTGCCTCGGCGAAACCGAGGCCGCGCTGTTCGGCATGCACTGCCACGCAGGCCTCGGCCCGGTCGCCGATGCCGCGGCGCGGGGTGTTGAGGATGCGGCGCAGGCTCACCGTGTCCTCCGGATTGTCGAGCACGCGCAGATACGCGACGATATCGCGCACCTCCTTGCGCTCGTAGAAGCGCACGCCGCCGACCACCTTGTAGGGCAGTCCCATGCGAATGAAGATTTCTTCCAACGCGCGGGAGTTGTTGTTGGTGCGGTAGAAGACCGCGACATCGCTGTAGTTGGCATCGCCCGCGTCCACCAGCCGGTCGATCTCGCGCGCCACGAACGAGGCCTCGTCGTGCTCGTTGTCGGCGACGTAGCCGGTGAGCAGATCGCCCTCACCGGAATCGGTCCACAGCCGCTTGTCCCGGCGCTTCTCATTGCGCGATATCACCGCGTTGGCGGCAGACAGAATGTTCTGGGTGGAGCGGTAGTTCTGTTCGAGCAGAATGGTTTCCGCATCCGGGAAGTCGCGTTCGAATTCCTCGATATTGCGGATGGTCGCGCCGCGGAAGGCGTAGATGGACTGGTCCGCGTCGCCGACAACGCACAGTTCGCTCGGCTCGACCGCGTCTTCGGCCTGCTCTTGCGCGTGATGCCCGACCAACTCGCGAACCAGGATGTATTGGGCGTGGTTGGTGTCCTGGTACTCGTCGACCAGCACATGCCGGAACCGGCGACGGTAGTACTCGGCGACCTGCGGATGGTTCTGCAGCAGCGCCACCGTTTCACCGATCAGATCGTCGAAGTCGAGTGCGTTCGCCGAACGCAACCGGCGCTGATATTCGGTGTACACGCGGGCGACGAGTCCGGGCAGTTCGGTTTCGTCGGTTTCGGCATCGGCGGTGGCCTGCTCCGGCCCGATGAGCTCGTTCTTCAAATTCGAGATGGCAGTGGCCAGCAGCCGCGCCGAATATTTCTTGACGTCGATATCGAAGTCGCGGCTGATCATGGTGAGCAACCGCCGGGAATCGTCGGCGTCGTAGATGGAGAAATTGGAATTCAGGCCGGGCAGCAGCGCGGCCTGCATGCGCAGGATGCGGACGCAGCTGGAGTGGAAGGTCGAGACCCACATGTTGTTCGCGCGCGGGCCGACCAGCCCGCTCACCCGCTCGCGCATTTCGGCGGCGGCCTTATTGGTGAAGGTGATGGCCAGGACCTGACCAGGGGTTACGCCACGAGCAGCCAGCAAGTAGGCGATGCGCCGGGTGAGCACGGCGGTCTTGCCCGAACCCGCGCCCGCGACGATCAGCAGCGGCGCACCGGTGTGCACGACCGCGGCGCGCTGCTGCGGATTGAGACCGTCGAGCAGCCGCTCGGCCTCCTCCGCGCGACGTTGCTCACGTTCGGCGCGACGCTTTTCTTGTTCGACACGGTGCTTGTCGTCCACGACACGCCGCGACGCATCATCGACGGCCGGATGCGGGACCCCCGTAGCGGTGGGCACGGCGGACTCGCCCATCTCCTCGGTGCGAGCAGCGTCGACCTGCGGTTTCTGGGCTGAATCCTGGTGCCGAGTCCGCCCGGCCTGCGTCTTGGGAGCCACCGTGATGTCCATCGCCCATCCACGCTACCGGCGGGCACCGACAGAGATGAAGTCCCCGTCGACATCGGTGTCCATTCAGCGAACGGCAGGTGAACCGCCCCGGGTCGACACGGGCGTCGCAACGTGCAAGCCTTACTCGGGAGATTCACAAAATGAGGTGTTTTGCATTGCTTCGGCCCCGTGGCACACTGGCCCACATGACCTGCGCTCCCGCCGCGAAGTATCCGATTCGGCTGACGGCCGGATATCGTGATCGCGGGCTTTGTACCTGAGCGCGCTGCCTGGGGGAGGATTGCAAGACCTACCAGGTTTGTTTTACACGGTGAAAGAACCGATCGGTAACGAGCTCGGCTCACCGGCCGATCCATGTTCTGACACGAGGAGATGAATGATGAGCACCCCCGCCACGACCGGGTCCGATTCGGCTCTGCCCCACACCGAGGCCGAGATCGACAAGCTCCGCAAGGAGATCGACCAGCTCGACGCGGAAATCCTGGCCGCCGTCAAGCGCCGCTCCGAGATCTCCCGGATCATCGGTCGCACGCGCATGGCCTCCGGCGGCCCCCGCCTCGTACACAGTCGTGAGATGAAGGTGCTCGAGCGCTTCAGCGAACTCGGCCAGGAGGGCCACACTCTCGCCATGCTGCTGCTGCGCCTCGGTCGCGGCCGACTCGGCCACTGACAGTCTCCGGCCGCCAAAAGCGGACCGATCGGACCACGCGGCGTTCGCGAGATCGCCGCCTTCCACAAGGCCGCCCCGGGTGTATTTCACCCCGGGGCGGTCGTTTCATGTCTGCGGGTCAGGTCAGCGCGATGTACTTGGTGGACAAGTACTCCTCGATACCCTCGATACCGCCTTCGCGGCCGAAGCCGGAGGCCTTGACGCCACCGAAAGGTGCTGCGGGATCGGAAATTACGCCGCGGTTGATGCCGACCATGCCGGATTCGATGCCCTCGGCGATGCGCAGGGCACGGTCGAGATCGCGGGTGTAGACGTAGCTCACCAGGCCGAATTCGGTGTTGTTGGCGGCGGCGAGGCCCTCCTCCTCGGTGTCGAAGCCGACGATGGGGGCGACGGGGCCGAAGACCTCCTCGCGCAAGATCCGAGCATTCGCGGGTACCTCGCTGAGGATGGTCGCGGGATAGAACCAGCCGGGGCCGCCGGGCGCCTTGCCACCGAGGCGGACCTGCGCACCGACCGCCACCGCGTCATCGACAAGTTCGCTGACGGTATCGAGCTGCTCCTCGTTGATCAGCGGGCCGAGTGTGGTGTTCGGATCGGTGCCCGGCCCGAGGGTGACCGTATTCGACATCGCCTCGACGAGTTTGGTGGTGAACTCCTCGAGCACGCCGTTCTGCACGTGGAAGCGGTTGGCCGCGGTGCACGCCTCGCCGCCATTGCGCAGTTTGGCCAGCATCGCGCCCTGTACGGCGGCGTCGATATCGGCATCGTCGAAAACCACGAACGGTGCGTTGCCGCCGAGCTCCATCGAGGTGCGCAGCAGCCCGTTCGCCGACTTCTCCACCAGCTTCTTGCCGACCTCGGTGGACCCGGTGAAGGTGAGCTTGCGCAGGCGTGGATCGTCGAGCAGCGGCTGGGTGACAGCGCCGGAACGGCTGGAGGTGATCACCGAGAGCACCCCGTCCGGCAACCCCGCCGCACTGCACAATTCGGCCAGCGCCAGCATGGTCAGCGGGGTTGCCGATGCGGGCTTGACGATCATCGTGCAGCCCGCGGCCAGCGCTGGTCCGATCTTGCGGGTGCCCATGGCGAGCGGGAAGTTCCACGGCGTGATGGCCAGACACGGCCCGACCGGCTGCTTGTGCACCATGATCCGTCCGGTGCCGGACGGCGCGTGCAAGTAGCGTCCGTGCGCCCGCACCGCCTCCTCACTGAACCAGCGGAAGAATTCGGCGCCGTAGCGCACCTCGTTGCGGCTTTCCGGCAGCGCCTTGCCCATCTCCAGCGTCATCAGCAGCGCGAATTCCTCGGCGCGCGCGGTCAGCTGGTCGAAAACCCGGCGCAGGATCTCGCCGCGCTCCCGCGACGGTGTCGCCGCCCATTCGGCCTGCACCGCGACGGCCGCGTCGAGCGCGCGCACGGCATCTTCCGGCGTGGCGTCGGCGACTTCGGCCAGCACCTGCCCGTCGGCCGGATTGTGCACGGGGAAGGTGCCGCCCCCGGTGGCGTCGACGGGACCGCCGATCCACAGCTGCGTCGGCACGGATTGGAGTACTTCGCGTTCGGACACCATGTACCCCAGCCTAAGCCGCGCGCTCGCGCATCACCCTCGACTCATCGATCCGAAATTCGCCGGCCTATGCGAGCGGCTGCACCCCCGTCCGAGCGACACGCGACTGATCGCCACGGGGTAGCCGTCAGGACAACATCGGCGAAAGTATGCGGTCCCTCCCTGCGCGTCCGATCGAGTGCTTGTAACCTCGCGGACGTGAGCAGCGACATCACCGCATCGGCGGCCTGGCGGAAACTGCACGAGCACCATGGCGCCGTCGCCGGACGACACCTGCGTGAATACTTCGTCGAGGATCCCGACCGCGGCCGCGAGCTGATCGTCCAGGTCGGGGACCTGCACATCGACTACAGCAAGCACCGCGTCACTCGGGAAACCCTGCATCTGCTGGTCGAATTGGCGGATGAGGCCGGGGTGGCCCAACGGCGCGACGCGATGTTCCGCGGCGACCACATCAACACCTCGGAGGACCGGGCGGTCGAACATATCGCGCTGCGCCTGCCCGAGGGCGAATCGGTCATCGTGGACGGCGTGGATGCGGGTGCCGAGGTGCACGAGGTGCTGCGGCGGATGGGCGAATTCACCGACGCGGTGCGCTCGGGTGCGTGGCGCGGCGCGACCGGCGAGCGCATCAAGACCGTGGTGAATATCGGCATCGGCGGTTCGGATCTCGGCCCGGATATGGTGCACCGCGCGCTGCGGCACTATGCCGATGCCGGGATCGGCGCCCGATTCGTCTCGAATGTCGACCCGGCCGATCTGCTCGCGAAACTCGACGGACTCGATCCGGCCGGCACGCTGTTCATTGTTGCCTCCAAGACGTTTTCGACGCTGGAGACGCTGACCAATGCCACCGCCGCCCGGCGCTGGCTGGTCGCCGCGCTCGGCGAGGATGCCGTCGCGAAGCATTTCGTGGCCGTCTCGACGAATGCCGAGCGGGTCGCCGAATTCGGCATCGACACCGCGAATATGTTCGGCTTCTGGGATTGGGTCGGCGGTCGGTATTCGGTGGATTCGGCCATCGGTCTTTCGGTGATGGCGACGATCGGCAAGGAGCGCTTCGCCGAATTCCTGGCCGGAATGCACGCCGTCGACCGGCATTTCGCGACCGAGCCGCTGGACCGCAACGGTCCGGTACTGCTCGGCCTGCTCGGCGTCTGGTACTCGAACTTCTTCGGCGCGGAATCGCGTGCGGTGCTGCCCTATTCGAACGATCTGTCGCGCTTTCCGGCCTATCTGCAGCAGCTGACCATGGAGTCCAACGGCAAATCGGTGCGCGCCGACGGCACCCCGGTGACCACCTCGACCGGCGAAATCTTCTGGGGCGAACCGGGAACCAACGGCCAGCACGCCTTCTACCAGCTGCTGCACCAGGGCACCCGGCTGATCCCGGCCGATTTCATCGGATTCGCCCAGCCCACCGCCGATCTGCCAACCATCGACGGCACCGGCAGCATGCACGACATCCTGATGAGCAACCTGTTCGCGCAGACCAAGGTGCTCGCCTTCGGCAAGACTGCCGACGAGATCGCGGCCGAGGGCACCGATCCGAAGGTGGTGCCGCACAAGGTGATGCCGGGCAATCGGCCGAGCACCACCATTCTCGCGCCGCAGCTCACCCCCTCGGTGGTCGGCCAGTTGATCGCGCTCTACGAGCATCAGGTATTCGTCGAGGGCACCATCTGGGGCATCGACAGCTTCGACCAGTGGGGTGTGGAACTCGGCAAGCAGCAGGCGCTCGCGCTGGCCCCCTTGCTGACGTCTCCGGAAGAGCCGCAGTCGCAAGGGGACTCGTCCACCGACGCCCTGATCGGCTGGTATCGCGACAACCGCTGAGCCTCAGCCCAGCGCCTGCGCCGTCTTGATCAGGGCGGCGACGACATCCGGGAAGTCGGCGGTGATCTCCGGACCGATTTCGGGGCCGACGGTATCGGCGGCGTCGCCGATGATCTCGGTCCGGTAGACGACGCGGGTCCACCCCTCGCCCACCGGCTCCAGGCGGTGCTCGGTGACGACGGTGAAATCGCCACCGTCCATTTCATCGGTGAACAGTTCGCCGGCTTCGATCTCCACCAGGCGCATGCGCACGGCATCGCCGCCGGGGAGCGTCATGGTGAACGAAGTGCCGACCTCGAACGGGCCGTCGATTTCGATCTCGTCGAGCCCCTCGTTCCATTCGGGCCAGGACTCCACATCCGACCAGCACCGCCACAGCGCCTCCGGCGCGACCGCAGTCTCCGCGCTGTATTCGTACTCCCACATTCCGCTTGCTCCCGGCTGCCTCGACACGATTTGTCGAGCGAGATCATGTCACCTCCAGCGTGATTCGGCGACGGGGCGCACATCACCCCTCGGCGGCGTAGTAGCGGCCGCCGCGCTGACGCAGAACGAGGTCGGCTCCGTGCCTGGTATCGGCGATCAGATCGGCATTGGGTAGATCGCTGTCGTACACCTTGATTTTCGCGGCGTCAGGGGTGCGGCCGCCGCGAATGTGGCGGCGCAGCAGGCGTTGTTCGAGCACCTCGCGGGCCACGTCCAGGTACCAGACCTCGTCGAGGAATTCGCGGACGCCCGACCAGGCGCCCTCGGACAGCAGCAGGTAGTTGCCCTCGGTGATGGCGATCTCGTGCCGATCGAAGACGACACCGGCCGGAGTCGGTTCCTCGATGGCCCGGTCGAAGGTCGGCCACGGCACCGGCTCGCCGAGTGGGGTATCGCGCAGGCGGCGCAGGGTTTCCACGAAGGCGGCCACGTCGAAGGTGTGCGGTTCGCCCTTGCGCTCCAGATTGGCCGTCGCGCGCAGTACGGCGTTGGGCAGGTGGAAACCGTCCATCGGCGCGATCTCGGCGATTCGGGCACCGGACCGGTTGTTCAGATCGTCGCGAATGGCCTTGGAGAGCGTGGATTTACCCGCACCCGGCGGACCGGCGATGCCGAGCACGTACCGTCGGTCGCACCCCGCCGCCCGGATCCGAAGGTGCTCGACCAGCGAGCGCAACGGCATTTCGACGGAAGTCCGTGTCATCAAAATCACAGTACTCAGCATGAGTCGGTCCGCTGCGAATTTGGGCGCGTGGCTATACAAGTCGGCTATCGAAGTCGCTGCCGGACTTCGGTGGCGAGGTCGGCGGCGACGTCGCGCAGTGCCTCGATGAAGATCTGTCTCGGGGAGTCACCACTTCGATAGACGACGCACGTCGTGCGAACCGCTGCGGGATGGTCGACGCGGACCAGTGCGATGCCCGGCGGCAGGACCGGCACCGCGATTCCGGGTACCACGGTGCTACCCATACCCGCCGCGACCAGACCGAGCTTGGCGAACCAGTCGCGGGCGACGAAGGCGATCTCCGGTTCCCAGGTGGCGTCGCGCCATGCGCCGAGCAGGGTGCTGCTCACCTCGGTGCTGCCGGCGATCCAGCGTTCCCCGCGCAGCTGCGCGGGCGTGACGCTGGCGTGGCCCGCGAGCGCATGGTCCGGCGGGACGGCGATGAGCAGCGGGTCGTCCAGTAGTGGCTCGATCGCGGTATCCGCGGGCAGGTTCCGCGTCTCGGTCACCACCGCCAGATCCAGCCGACCGCGTGCGACGGCGGATACCAATCGCGGACTGGTCCCTTCGCGTAGCGGTACTCGCGCGAGTCGGGATGCGGTGGCGGCAATGGCCCTTGGCACCAGTGCGGCCATGGCAGTCGAGAATGCGCCGACTCGGAGTGTGGCGGGCGGGCGCACGGTGAGTTCGTCGAGTTCTTGCCGCGCGGAGCCGAGCCCGCCGAGCACCGTTTCGGCATGCCGCAGCACAATCCGTCCCGCCTCGGTGGTCTGTACGCCGCGCGCGTGCCGTTCGAACAATGCCCGGCCCGCCGCCTGCTCCATCAGGGCGATCTGCCGGGACACCGCCGACTGCGTATAGCCCAGATTCTCCGCGGCCGTCGAGAACGAACCGCTGCGTGCGGCCTCCCGAACTACGCGCAATCCGACGATCGTGAACTCACCCATGCTGATTACTCATATCAAATATGCGTGACTCTCGCTTGTCGCATATCTCGGCGATACCTAGCGTCGGATGTATGAGTGCAGCAGCGAACAAGAAACTGATCGAGGACATCTTCGAGCAGATGTCCCAGGGCAATACTCGAGCGATGGGCGAGGCCATGGCCGAGGACTTCCGCTGGATCTTTCCGGGGAACTGGTCGTGGTCGCGCACCTGGGAACCGAAAACGGTTGTGCTGGACGAACTCCTGCGGCCGCTGATGACCCAGTTCGCCGATTACCGCAGCGTGGCCGACTTCGTGATCGCCGAAGACGACCGCGTCGTCGCCCAGGTCCGCGGCCACGGCATCACCACCGGCGGCGAGCCTTACGAGCAGACCTACTGTTTCATCTTCCGGATCGCGCATGGTCGGCTCACCGAGGTGATCGAGCATTGCGATACGGCACTGGTCGAGCGGGTGCTACAGCGCGTCGGCTAGTTCGGGCGGGTACCGCGATAGAAGGTGACACGACCGAGGCGACGGTGGCGCTGGGAGGCCACCACGGTGCAGTCGAAGCCGACGGTGCGCAGGAGTTGGGGGATGCCGTCGCCGAGGTTGTCATGGGCATGGTGGTTGTGCAGCAGCAGCCGGGCCATCAGGCCATCGTCCGGGGTCACCTCGCCGCCGATATCGAGGATGTGCAGGCTGCCGCCGGGGCGCAGGACGCGCAGCGCCTCGGCCAGTGCGGCGGTTTTGATGTCGGTTTCGAGGTGGTGCAGCATCATCGATGACAGGATGCGGTCGAATTCTTTGTCCGGATAGGGCAATTCCTGCGCGTAGGCGCGTTCGAAGCGGATTCCGCTCAGGCCGTTCGCCTTTCGCTCAGCACGGGCGAGTGCGAGCGGGTCGGGATCGGAGCCGATAACTTCTGCCGCAGGTTGGGTTCGCTTGGCCCGCAAGGTGAGATTTCCTGTGCCACAGCCGATTTCCAGTATCTGCTGACCGGGTTCGAGTTCGGCTTGCGCGACGAGGGTTTCGTGGAGTTTGTACATGCCGAGCAGGCGGGTGAGCAGATCGTAGGCGGGCAGCAGTGCGTCGCGACCAGCTGCGGGCAGGTAGTCGTGCTGGTTGCCCATGGCTCTGAGTACCGAATGTGGATGATCTTTGGTCATGATTCTTATGGTGCTCGCAGATCCAGCTCGATAATTGGGTGATTATCGGCCGAATTTGGACTATTTTCGGTGTCATGACCGAGGCTACCCGGGTGGTGCGGCACCGTCGTGGTGTTCCGGTGTACGACTATCGCAGTGATCAGGTGACGCCGCCGGTGTCGCTGCTGCGCTTCGATCGTCATGCCGAACTCGGGCACCGCCCGCATATTCACAACTTTCCGGTATTGCTCTACGTCCGGTCCGCCGGTGTGGTGTACGTCGTCGCGGCAGGTCAGGTGATCGAGGCGGCACCACCGCATGAGTTCGAAGGCGCGGTCGGGGTGTTCTTCGATCCCGCGACACTCGGCGATGCCGGACGCGCGCCATGGCCCGCGTGGCGGGCGCATCCGTTGCTGTTTCCATTCCTGCACGAGCATTCGGGTGGGGTGCTGGAGTTGACTGTCCCAGTTGAACGAAGACCGTTGTGGGACAATGCGATTGCCGCCATCGATGCCGAGCTGACGCAGCGGCAGGAGGGATATCGGCAGGCGGCGTCGGCACATCTGACACTGCTGCTCATCGACCTCGCGCGGCTGGCCGCCGATGTGGTGGGCGATCTGCGGCGCAGCGGCGAACCGCTGCTCGCCGAGGTGTTCGACCTGATCGACCAGCGGCACACCGCACCGCTGTCGCTACGCGATGTAGCAGATGCGGTCGGCATGACGCCGGGACATCTGACCACCGTGGTGCGACGCCGCACCGGACGCACGGTGCAGGCGTGGATCACCGAGCGTCGAATGACCGAGGCGCGGCGGTTGCTGGCCGAGACGGATCTGCCGGTCGGTGAGATCGCCCGGCGGGTCGGGATCCCGGACGCGGGCTACTTCACACGCTTATTCCGGCGCAACAACGATCTTTCACCTCGACAGTGGCGCGCCCAACCTGATTCGCTCGCGCGCTGACGCAAGGGACCCGAGCACGCACGGCGCGCCGAGGTGGGCGCGTGCAGCCGTAGCGCGCTGAACTGGGTGCCTGCACAAAACCCCTCGTCGGCGCCGACACGGGATGCCCGCGAACAACCGGGTCAGGTGAGGGCGCGGGCGATGATGTCGGTGGTGTTCACGCCGGTGGGGAGGGTGCCGAACGCGATGCCCCAGTCGTCGCCGAGGCGGGTGGCGCAGAAGGCGTCGGCGACAGCGGGGTGGCCGTGCCGGACGAGTTGCGCGCCCTGTAGGACCAGGGCCATGAGTTCGACGACGCGGCGGGCGCGGTATTCGATTTCGTCGAGGTCGGACAGTTCCTTGCCGAGGCGGGCGATGGCATCGTCGAGTCGGGGGTCGGCACCAGAGGCCAGCGAGACTTCGTTGAAGAAGGCCTCCACCGTTTCGGGCTGGCGGCCCATGGCGCGCAAGGCATCCAGCGCCGCCACATTGCCGGAGCCTTCCCAGATGGACATGAGCGGGGCCTCACGGTAGAGGCGCGGCATACCGGATTCCTCGGCATAACCGTTGCCGCCGAAGCATTCCAGGGCCTCGGCCGCATGCGCGGGAGCACGCTTGCAGACCCAATACTTGGTGACCGCCAAGGCGATTCGGCGCAGCGCGGCCTCAGCGGGGTCGGTGCTCGCACGGTCGGTCGCACCGGCCAGGCGCATCATGACCGTGGTGGCGGCATCGGATTCGATCACCAGGTCGGCGAGCACATTGCGCATCGCGGGTTGGTCGATCAGCTTGGCCCCGAACGCTTCTCGGTGCCGCGCGTGATGCGCGGCGTAGACGGCGCCGACGCGCATGCCGGTGGCGGAGCCGACGACGCAGTCCAGGCGGGTCATATTGACCATTTCGATGATGGTTTTGACGCCGGCCCCTTCCGCGCCGACCAGCCAGCCGGTGGCGTTCTCGTATTCGATCTCCGAGGACGCGTTCGACTTGTTGCCGAGCTTGTCCTTGAGGCGTTGGATCCGGATGGGGTTGCGGGTGTCGTCCGGAAGGACGCGCGGCAGCAGGAAGCAGGACAGACCGCCGGGCGCCTGGGCCAGGGTGAGGAACATATCCGACATGGGCGCCGAGGTGAACCACTTATGGCCGACGATGCGGTAGCTGCCGTCGGGTTGCGCTGTGGCGGTGGTGGTGTTGGCGCGGACATCGGAGCCGCCCTGCTTCTCGGTCATCGACATGCCCGCGATGAGACCGGCCTTGGTCGACGGTTCGCGCAGGCCGAAATCGTAAGTGCGGGAACCGAGTAGCGGTTCGTATCGGGCCGCGAGTTCCGCATTGTGGCGCAACGCGGGCACGACGGCGTAGGTCATCGAGATCGGACACATATGCCCGGGGTCGGCGACACCCCAGGTGTAGAACTTGGCCGCCCGGGCGGTATGGGCGCCGGGCCGGTCGTCAAGCCAGGGCGAGCCGTGGAGTCCGTGCGCGACAGCGACTTTCATCAGCTCGTGCCAGTACGGATGGAATTCGACCTCATCGATGCGGTTGCCGTAGCGGTCGTGCGTATGCAGGACGGGCGGGTATTCGTTGGCGAGGCGGCCCCACTCCTGCGCTTCGAATCCGCCTGCGAGCCTGCCGAGTTCACGCACTTCGGGTTCGGCCCAGCTCGCGCCCTCGCGGTGCAGTCCCTCGAGCAGGGCCGGGTTCTGCGCGACATCGAAGGGCACGATGTCGGGAACCTGGTTGAAGACTTCATGCGTCGGCATCGGATACTCCTGAGTCGGATTCATCGCGCACACCGAGTGCGCGTAACGCGAAACTGATGAGTTCGGGCACAACGGATTCGCCGTGCGGGGCATCGGCCAGTGGGCCGACCAGGACCTCGCCGATCGCGCCGACCAGCGCGGCCGCGCTGGTCTTGGCATCCTGCGCGGGCAATTCGCCGCGCGAAACACCCTCCGCGACAGCGGATTCGAAGGCCTCGGCAAACGCGCGACGGAAGCGCAGACGCTCGGCATCGACCACGGTATCGACGGGTTCGACGAGCAGGACGTAGGCGAGTTTCGGATTCTTCAGCGCCCGGCCCGCGAAGGTTTCCACTGCCGCGGTCACCCGCTCGACGGCCGTTCCCGAGGCGCTTGCGGTAACCACTGCGGCCACTTCGTGCGCGACCACCTTCCGGAACACCGCGCTCACCAGGTCGGCCTTGCCGCCGAAGTTCTTGTAGACCGTTCCGGTGGCCACGCCCGCCTCGGCGGCGACGGCCGCCATGGACAGTCCGGCATAGCCCGCGTGGGACAGCACCTTGGTCGCTGCCTGCACGATCAGGCCCGCCTGGGCATCGAGGCGGGCCTGCACGGCAGGGGTTCTGCGGTAGGCCATACAAGAAGTGAAGCACAAATTCATTTCTTCACACAAGGGTACTTCCGACGGCGTATGGTCGTCCTCGTGACTGTGCGAATCGAACGCAACGGGCCCGTGACCACCGTGATCCTGCACCGCCCCCAGGCACGCAACGCCGTCGACGGTCCGACCGCCGCGGCCCTGGTCGACGCATTCCGCGAATTCGATGCCGATCCGGATGCGGCGGTCGCCGTGCTGTGGGGCGACGGCGGCACCTTCTGCGCGGGCGCGGACCTGAAGGCGCTCGGCACCGAGCGCTCCAATCGGGTCACCGAGGACGGTGACGGTCCGATGGGTCCGACCCGAATGCGGCTGTCCAAACCGGTGATCGCCGCGATTTCCGGATACGCGGTCGCGGGCGGACTGGAGTTGGCGCTGTGGTGCGATATGCGAGTTGCCGAGCAGGACAGCACCTTCGGCGTGTTCTGTCGCCGCTGGGGTGTGCCGCTGATCGATGGCGGCACGATTCGGTTGCCGCGCATCATCGGCACCGGGCGCGCGATGGATATGGTGCTCACCGGTCGTGCCGTCGCCGCGACGGAGGCATTGCAGATCGGGCTGATCAATCGGGTGGTGCCGAATGGCGAATCCCGCAGTGCCGCAGAACAACTCGCCGCCGAACTAGCCGCACTGCCGCAGACCTGCCTGCGCTCGGACCGCATGTCCCTGCTGGAGCAGGACGGTATGGACGAAGAGGCCGCACTGCTCAACGAGTACCGACACGGCCTGAAGGCGCTGGCCGACGGAGCCCTGGACGGCGCGCAACGGTTCGCCGCCGGTGCGGGCCGTCACGGAGCGCGCTCCTGACAATGGCCGCCGCCCAACGGTTGAGCGTCGTCGACGAGATCTTCCTGCGCACGCATCGCGGACTCGGCACCCCGATCGCGCTCCAGGGTTTGTGGCGCACGGCCGATCGCGTCGATCCTGAGCTACTGCGGCAGGTGCACGCGGCGCTGCGGGTCGGGCCGTTGGGGCGCAGAGTGATTCGGCCTTCGGTTCCGGGTGCGCGTCGCAGTTGGCGGGGGAACACTCGGGCGTATCGGCTCGAGTTCACCGACGGCACCATCGCTACCCGGGACCTGCTCGAGTGGGCCGATGAGCAGGGCGCGAACCTCGATCCCGAATACGGTCCGGGTTGGCGATTGTCGACCGCCGCCCTGGATGACGGCGGATCGATCGTGTCGCTGACCTGTTCGCATGCGCTTGCCGACGGGAGAGCGCTTGTGCTCGCGGTCGATGATGCGCTGGGCGGCCCGTGCCTGGTCACATCCTCGGCGCAGGCAATGCGTTCCCCGGATACTGGGTCGGGCATGAGGTCGACGCTGTCGACAGACGGTGCTATCAGCACGCCAGCAACGAACTCTGCTGCGCCAGAGGCGAATTACTCGGACACGATACGAATGGTCGCAGGCACACCGGGGCGGTCGAGCACGAGCGAGCCGATGACGCCTACCGCTCTCGAGGCGACATCCGCTGCGCCAGAAGCAAATCGCTGCGACGGGAACGACCAGCCGGCATCCACTGCAGGAGAAGCAGACCGGTCCGGCGCGCGAGTGAATGCCTCGCTGCGCCGGGAAACCCCCGGTCCGGCATCGGATTGGTCCGATGCTCGGCGGCAGTGGTCGATTGTTGTGCGCGGCACGTTTCGTGCGCTTCGCCACGGAATCCCCGAACGTCCCGGCCGGTCGATTCGCGAACACGGGCTATCTACCCGTGAACGCGGGTCGATCACTGGACGCGGGGTTTACAGCGTGCCGACACTCAGCGTCGTACTGCGGTGTCCCGCTGCCGACTGGGAGGCAGCGGCTGTGGCGCAGCGCGGTACGGCCAATAGCTTATTCATCGCGCTGATCGCGAAGATGTTGTGGGCCAGTGGATTTCCCGGTGAGACGATCGATGCCAGCCTTCCGGTCGACACCCGCGACGAGCCGCGCGTCGACAACGACCTCGCGATGACCGAGATCACCATCGAGCGCAGCGATACTCCGGCCGCCATTCGCGAGAAAGCCCGAATCGCCTACGAGCGGCGCATGTCCAGCCCCGGCGGGATGCCGGAGGAACTGCTGCAGGTGATTCCGGATCGCTGGGCCTACGCCTTGTCCAGGGGCGCCGGTGAACGAGACATCCTGTGCTCCAACATCGGAACGCTCCCCGACTCCCTGCTCACCCTCGGCCCACATCGCTGCACCGGCGTCGCAGCCCGCGCCATCCACCCTGGCCTTACCGCCGACCGTCTCCCCCGCACCCGACTATCCGGCTATCTCTGCCGCATCGCGGACAACTACACCCTCGCCGTCGTCAGCCTCGCCCCCGCCCACATCGACACCCCCGAAACCCTCCGCACCCTGGCACACGAAACCGCAACCGCCCTCGGCCTCCCGATCACACTCTGGTGACCGCCGGCCCTCGGTAGTCCTCGACGGTCATCGAGTTGTAGAGGCGGGCGCTCTTGGTGGTGAGGCGGATGAAAGCGCGGCTGAGCCCCGGGGGCAGGGCGGAAATCAGGCGGCTGCCCTGGACCAGTCCCGACACGCCGAGGCGGGATGTGGGGATCAGGGTCTTGGCCGCGCTCAGCGCGACCGCGTGGCTGCCGCGTATGTGTTCCGCCATCGCTCGCTCGTAGGCGGGGAAGGCGCGCTCGTGGTTGCGGCCCGCCCGCGCCAACTCTCCGGCGAGGACGTACGCGCCGACGACGGCCAGCGTGGTGCTGCCGCCAACGGCCGGGCCGGGGCAGTAGCCCGCGTCGCCGACGAGTGTCACCCGCCCCCGCGACCAGGTGTCCATGCGCAGTTGGGTGATCGAGTCGAAGTAGAAGGCCGGGGTGCGGTCGAGCTCGTCGAGCCAGCGGTCCACGTCGGCGTGCATGCCGCCGAACGCATTGCGCAGCAAGTCCTTCTGCCGCGGCACGTCACGGTGGTGGTACTCGAGCTCGCGGTCGCTGCGGAACAGGAACAAAGCCCGCGCTTCACCGAGGTGCCGCGCGCCGTACATGCCGGCAGTACGGCCGACGCCGACGTGGATGCGCAGCTCGCCGTCGAGACCGAAACCGTTGGGCAGGGTCAGCACCCCTAGGTAGGCCCCGATGAAGGCGCTGAAGCGGGACTCGTCACCGAACACGAGGCGGCGCACGTTGGAGTGCAGCCCGTCCGCGCCGACGACGAGGTCGAAGCGGCGCGGCGCGGCGTTCTCGAACCGCACCTCGCCCTCGGGTGAGATCGCGGTGATCGAGTCGCCGAAGAGGTACTCGACGTCATCGCGCGCGGCTTCGTAGTAGATCTCGCTGAGGTCGTCACGCATGATCTCGACGTGCCGGTCGGAGGTTGCGCCGAAGATCTTGGAGAGGTCCACCCCGACGGGACGCCGTGCGCCCTCCGGGTAGAGGGTCATCCGTTTCGTGCCGGTGGCCCGCTCCTCGACGCGTGAGAGCACGCCCATCTTCTCCGAGATGTCCATCGCGGGCCGGAACAGGTCGACCGCGTGACCGCCGGTCTTGCGCAGAGCCGACGCACGCTCGACAACGGTGACGGAGAAGCCGTGCCTGGTGAGCCAGTACGCCAGCACCGGACCGGCGACGCTGGCGCCGGAGATGAGAATTCGCATGAGCATTTCTCCTTACTTAACGATAAGTAAGCGTAGCATTATTACTTACCTATCGTTAAGTAAGATACGCTCGCGGCATGCCTCGTCCCTCCGACACCAAGCAGCGGATCCAAGATGTCGCCCGCGAGCTCTTCGCGCAGCAGGGTGTGCATCGGACCGGCCTGCAGGAGATCGCCGACCGGCTCGGCATCACCAAACCGGCGCTCTACTACCACTTCTCCTCACGCGAGGAACTGGTCCGCAGCATCGTGCAGCCGATCATCGACGAGGAAGAGGCGTTCCTGGCGGGACAGGAGGCGCTGACCGATGTCGAGCCCCGCGCCCTGCTGGAGGGCTATTTCGACTTCCACTACCGCCACCGCAAAGACATCGTGCTCATGCTCGCCGAGCTGACCACCCTCGCCGACCTCGGCCTGATCGACTTGGTGCGGGCCTGGCGCGGGCGGCTGGTGAAGCTGTTGTGCGGCCCCGAACCCACACTGGAGCAGGCCACCCGCGCCGTGATCGCCTTCGGCGGCCTCCAGGACTGCACGATCCAGTTCGCCGACGTGCCAAAGGACGAACTCCGGCGCGCGGCCGTGGACGGCGCCTGCGCCACCGTGGGCATCGGTGATCCACGTCACTGAACAATGCTGTCAGGAATTCGGGGGCTGTCTCGTTCAGGAAGCACGCGAACCAGACAGGAGCGAATCATGAAGCACCGCATCGTCGTCCTCGGGGCCGGATACGCCGGAGCCTTCTCCGCTGGATACCTGGCGCGCCAACTCCACCGCGACGACTTCGAGATCACCGTCGTCAACGCCGAATCCGATTTCGTCGAGCGGCTGCGCCTGCATCAGCTCGCCGCCGGGCAGGATCTGCGCCACCGGCCGCTGGCGGAGGTGTTCGCGGGCACCGGCATCCGGTTACGGCTGGCGCGGGTGACCAACGTGGACGCCGAGCACCGGACTGTCACACTCGCCGACGGCGAGGGCATCGACCGGCTCGAATACGACACCCTGCTCTACGCGCTCGGCAGCACCGCCGCCGACCACGGCGTCCCGGGCGTCGAAAAGCATGCCTTCCACGTGGCCGCGCGGCCGTCCGCGCTGCGCCTGCGCGCACGCCTGGACGAGCTGGGCGAGGACGGGCAGGTGCTGGTAGTCGGGGGCAATCTGACCGCGATCGAGGCCGCCACCGAGCTCGCCGAATCCCGTCCAGGACTTCGGGTCAGCCTCGCCACCAGCGGCGAACTGGGCGGCTGGCTGGGCACGAAGGCCCGCCGTCACCTGCTGCGTACCTTCGACCGGTTCGGTATCACGGTCCATGAGCACACCACCATCGAGCGCGTCGAGCAGGCAGCGGCACTCGCCGCCGACGGCACCGTTTTCGCCGCCGACGCGACCGTGTGGGCCGCCGGCTTCGCGGTCCATCCGATTGCCGCCGCCAGCGGCCTCGAGGTGGAAGCCAACGGCCAGATCACGGTCGACCGTCAGATGCGGTCGGTCTCGCACCCGGATGTCTACGTTGCCGGTGACAGCGCCTTCGTCATCGGCGAGAACGGCCGGCCATTGCCGATGTCGTGTGCTTCCGCGGGATTCACCAGCATGCAGGCGACTGCCGCGATCATCGGAGACCTGACCGGGCGCAAGATCTCGACGACGTCGCTGTCGTATGTCGGCAACCACATCAGCCTCGGCCGCAAGGACGCGATCTTCCAACTGGTCGACGGTGACGCGCGATCGAAGTCGTGGGCCCTGTGTGGCCGCACGGCCGCGCGCGTCAAGAAGGCAATCCTGGACACTTCCGCTTGGAGCCTGAGCCACCCGACCTTCGGAATGCCGAGTCACAGGTACCGCTCGGCCACCACCGGAGAGCGTTCGCGCGACGTGGTCGCCGCATAGAGTCGCGCTCATGGACACTGCCACCGTGGCGCGTTTCGAGGCCAGCCGGAATCGACTGGCCTCGCTCGCATACCGTCTGCTCGGCTCGGCCGCCGATGCCGAGGACACGGTGCAGGACGCGTTCCTGCGGTGGCAGGCCGCCGACCGGGGGTACGTCGAGGTGCCCGAGGCATGGCTGACCAAGATCGTCACCAACCTGGCGCTCGACCGGCTCCGTTCAGCGAAGGTGCGGCGCGAACGCGCGGTCGGCACCTGGATGCCCGAACCGCTCCTCGACGGCGATCCGATGCTCGGCCCGGCCGATACCGTCGAGCAGCGCGAATCGGTGACGCTGGCGGTGCTGACCCTCATGGAGCGGCTGTCGCCGGTCGAACGGGCCGCTTACGTGCTGCGCGAGGCCTTTGCGTACAGCCACGCCGAGATCGCCGAGATTCTCGGCATCACCGAGTCCGGGAGTCAGCAACACATCCACCGCGCGCGGCGTCGAATTGCCGCCGCCGGCAACGGCAATGACATCGACCGTGCCTCGGCGCGTCGAATCGTCGAGGCGTTCGTCGATGCCGCCTCCTCTGGCCGGACCGAACGGCTCGTGGCGCTGCTGACCGACGATGCGACCGGCATCTCCGACGGCGCCGGACTGGGACTGGCCGAGAAGCTGATCCGGTACTCGACCCCGGAGCGGATCGCGAGCGCGGTGCGGGCCGGCTTCAAACCGTCTCCGGCCAAGCGGAGACTCGCCGGTGGCTCGCCCTCGATCCATGCCGTCGTGGTCAACGGCTGCCCTGCCATGCTCGCCACCCTCGACGACCGGGTTCTGGGCGTCGTGATCCTGGAGATTCGTGACGACAAGATCGCAGGCGTGCGCGGCATCGCCGCCCCGGATCGACTCGGTCGCCTCACCCAGGAATGGCAGCGGCACAAGCCCGACGTCCCGCTGATCGAATCGTGGTAACCGACTGTCCGACAATCGATCTCACGTTCATCGTCAATTCCGGTTCGCGCCGACTTCGCTGCGCCGGTCGGGTCAGCGGGCGGGGACGATATCGGTTCGATCGAGTACGTCCTGTGGTACCTCGATGCCCGGCTCCAGATCGTCCGAGGAGATCGGAGCGTCCCAAACCCGACGCATGGGCAGGACACCTGCCCAGACTCCGCCGGTTTCGATATCGGCGGCATCGTCCTTGGGGCCGCCGGTTCGGACCTTCACCGACGCCTCGGTCAGGTCGAGCGAGAGGACCATGGTGGCGGCCATTTCCTTTTTGTTCGGCTGCCGCACGCGATCCCACGCACCCGGGGCGGAGTGTTCGACGATGACCCGCAGCGCGTGCATGCGCTCATCGGGATCGGTGAGTTCGACGGCGCGGCCGCGCACTACGGCCGAGCGGAAGTTGGCAGAGAAGTGCATGGCCGAGCGGGCGTAGACGATGCCGTCGACCAGGGTGACGGCGATGGAGATATCGCCGGTCAGTGCTGCCCGCAGGTTTCCGGCTCCGGTCGAGCCGTGCAGGTACAGCGCGTCGCCGTCGCGGCCGTAGACGGTCGGGAGCACCACCGGACTGTCGCCGAGCAGCACGCCGAGGTGGCAGACCAGGCCCGCGTCGAGGACCGCGTCCAGTTCGGCACGGTCGGTCCGGCCACGCTCCTTGGAACGTGTCAAGGTGGTACGTGGGGTAGGCGAAAGCGGCGGCCGAGAGTTCGTCATGCCTCTAGCGTGGAACCGGAAGTGGCATTCTGAAATAGCCAATTCATGGAAATTCGAACAGTCCAATTCGGGAGGTGCGCGATGCTGGATGAACTTCCGCTCGTCCTCGACCGCGAGGCTGAGCAGCCATTATCGGTTCAAGTCGCGGAGGGCTTGCGCGCCGCGGCGAGCAACGGACTCCTGCGCGCGGACGATCGACTTCCCTCGTCGCGAGCGCTGGCCCAGCGCCTCGGCGTGAGCCGCACGGTGGTCGCCGCGGCCTACGACCAATTGCACGCCGAGGGCTGGATCGCGGGCCGGCGCGGCTCGGGCACCTACCTGACCACCGCCCCAGCCGAACCGCCCGCACGACCGAGCACGCACAGCACCGCCGAGCACGCGCCGGACCTCCTAGATCTCGGGCCAGGTGCGCCCTGCATCGAGGCCCTCGACCAGGCAGCCTGGCGACGAGCCTGGCGCGCGGCCGCCGACGACTCCCCCATCATCCGCAAGAATCGCGGCGGCGAACCGGAATACCGCGCGGCCATCGCCGAACACCTGCTGCGCCACCGCGGCCTCGGTGCGGGCAGCAAGTCCGTGGTGCTCGCTACGGCCGGAACCAGTTCGGCCGTAGGCGAACTCGCGGCCGCTCTACTGCGGCCCGGCGACGCCATTGCCATGGAAGATCCGGGCTATCAGCGTGCCGCGGGCGCATTCGTCGCCGCCGGTGTCCGGGTACTACCGGTGCCGATCGATACCGACGGCCTGCGAGTCGACCGACTGCCCCACGGCATCAAGGCCGTGTATTGCACTCCGGCACATCAATTCCCACTCGGCACGCGCATGCAAGCCGCACGGCGCGTCCAACTCGTCGAATTCGCCAGGCGCGCCGGCCTACTCATCATCGAGGACGACTACGACGGCGAATTACGTTACGACACTGCTCCTTTGCCGCTGCTGGCCGCAATGGCTCCGGACGTCGTCATCCATCTCGGCACCACGAGCAAGATCCTCTCGCCGACTTTGGGGATCGGCTGGCTCGTCGCTGCCCCGGATATCACCGAAGCCGTTGTCGCGCACCGCGAACGAACCGGTACCGGCCCGAGCCCCGCGGGGCAGCGAGTACTCGCCGCATTCGCGGAGCACGGCGACCTCGCCAGACACCTGCGCCGCCTGCGCCGCGCAGTACCCCCACGCCGAACCCTGGTGGTGGACGAGCTTCGCCGCCGCGGACTCGAAGTACTCGGCGACGATGCCGGTTCACACGTAGTAGTGCCACTGAATTCGGCCGAAGCCGAACGCCGTGCCGTGGCCGTGGGCCGAACACGCGGTGTGGCGCTGGACGGACTGTCCCGCCATCACCTTGTGGCGCAACAACATCCACTCGCATCGGCGGTCGGTCCACACACCTTCGGCATCGCCCTCGGCTACACGGCACTGAGCTGGACCGAACTGCGTACCGCGATCCCGATTGCTGGAGAATGCCTTACGCAGCCCTAGCGCCCAACGCCGCATACCTGGCCATCTGGTGATCCGTGCGTCCTCGGCGCGAACCACAAGCAGTCGCCGCCGGGCGTCTCATCGCGAACCCGGGGATCGTCGACCAACGACTTTTGCATGAACCTGCTCCACCCCGAACTGCTGGAATACTCCGCGTTGCATGCCCGGCCAAGTCCGTCTTCGATGGCGGCGATCGCGCCCGTGCAGTCGATGAACCACCTCCCGACCCGGGCGGTCGAATCCGTCGGCGGTGGTGGCGATATGGCACGAAGTGGGAGCCGTCGGCCGCGGACGACACCGCACCGCAACGCGCGGCATGGCACAGTTGGGCGATCGCGACTTGACCGGAGCCATGTACTTCGAGCGTGACGTGGACGTGGCGACGTACCGTAGGGCTTCTGACGATCCAGCACGCCGCGTTGGACGCCGTCGCGAGCAAGAAATATGTCGCGGAACCCGCCGCTCCGGCGCCGAATCAGCCCCGGGCCGATTCCCGAAGGACCGTGACCGCGCCGACGCGGTCGTAGCATGGTCCCCATGACCGAACAGGACATCCTGGCGCGTATCAAAAATCTGGTCGATCGCGAGCATGATTTGCGGTCCAGGGCGACGGCGGGTGCGGTCGATCCGGTAACCGAGCGGCAGCAGCTCGCCGCACTCGAAGTAATGCTCGATCAGGCCTGGGATCTGCTGCGGCAGCGCCGCGCGCGCATCGACGCCGGGGCCACGCCCGAGGAGGCGCAGGAGAATCCGGCCCGTCAGGTCGAGGGTTATCTCCAGTGACCTCCGATTCCGCCGCCGAATACGACGTCATCGTGATCGGTGGTGGGCCGGCGGGCGAGAACGCCGCCGCCTACGCCATCGCGGGCAGCGAGCGCACCGCCGTGATCGTGGAACGGGAACTTGTCGGCGGTGAATGTTCGTATTGGGCATGTATGCCGAGTAAGGCGCTGCTGCGACCGGCTCACGTGCTGTCCGGCGCCGAGGCGATGGCCGGAATCACCGCGAGCGGGCTCGATGTCGACGCGGTCTTGAAGCGGCGCGATTCCTTCACGCACAAGCACGACGACAGTTCGCAGGTCGATTGGGCCAACGACAATCGCATCGAGGTGGTCCGCGGGACGGGACGGCTCGCGGGCGAGCGACTGGTCGAGGTCGGCGGCCGACGGCTGCGTGCCCGCCACGCGGTGGTGCTGGCCACGGGCACCAAGGCCGCGGTTCCCGATGTGCCCGGATTGCGCGATGCGCTGCCGTGGATTTCCCGGGATGCGACCAATCTGCACGAAATTCCGCGCCGGGTGGTGATCATCGGCGGTGGTGTGGTCGCGTGTGAGGCTGCTACCTGGCTTGCCGCGCTCGGCGCGAGTGAGATCACCATGCTTGTCCGCGGCAATGCGTTGCTGGGCAATACCGAACCGTTCGCGGGGGAACGCGTTGCTGCTGCGCTGTCCGATGCCGGTGTTCGGGTTCTGTTCGGCACCCAACCCACACGGGTGGTGCGCGCCGATGCGAAGGACTCCGGCGAGGGCTGGATTCACGGCGGTGTGGTGACCGTCGAGACCGACGAAGGCGAGATCGAGGCCGACGAGATCTTGGTCGCCGCCGGGCGCGGACCGGCGACGGCGGAGCTCGGACTGGGCTCGGTCGGGCTGGCGGACGGCTATGTCGAGGTGGACGACCGGTTGACGGTGCGCGGCGTCGACGGCGACTGGCTCTATGCGGTCGGCGATGTGAATCACCGCGCGGCGCTTACACATATGGGGAAGTACCACGCCAGGGTGTGTGGTGATGTCATTGCCGCGCGGGCCGAGGGGCGCGCGCTGGCGGATGCGCGATACGCGGCGACGGCCGACCACGGGCAGGTGCCGCAGGTGGTATTCACCGCCCCGGAAGTCGCGTCGGTCGGGCAGACCGAGGCGGCGGCGCGTAAAGCGGGCTATGCGGTGGAAACCGTGGAGCTCGATATCGCGGTCGCCGGATCCGCGCTGGCACGCGACGATTACGCGGGGCGGGCGAAGATCGTTATCGATACCGCCACCGACACGCTGCTCGGGGCCACTTTCGTCGGGCCGGAGGTCGGCGAGCTGATCCACGCGGCGACCGTCGCCGTGGTCGGCAAGGTGCCACTGGCGACGCTATGGCACGCAGTGCCAGCCTATCCGACGGTGAGCGAGCTCTGGTTGCGTCTGTTGGAGGCCCACCGCTCGTAGTTACCATCGGAAAGATGTCCGATATCACGACCGCCGACGGAGTTGTCCGCGGTTACCGCGGCCGTCGCGTCCTGCGCTGGCGCTCCCTGCCCTATGCCGCCCCACCGGTCGGCGACCTGCGATTTCGCGCACCGCAGCCGGTGCGGCCATGGACCGGTGTCCGCGAGGCCACCGCATTCGGGTTCGCCGCGATGCAGCATCGGTCCGGTGCCAGGATCGGGCCGCGCCGGTATCAGCCGACCAGTGAAGACGCTCTGACACTCAATGTCGTCGCACCGATCGAACCATCGTCGACACCCCGGCCGGTCATGGTGTTTATTCACGGCGGCGGATATCTGACCGGCACCTCGGCGCTCGGCCTGTATTCCGGTGCGCGACTGGTGGTCGGCGGCGATGTGATCGTGGTGTCGCTGAACTACCGGCTCGGCGCGTTCGGCTATGTCGATTTCGGTGAATTCAGCACGCCTGAGCGACCTTTCGCAAGCAACCTGGGGCTGCGCGATCAGGTCGCGGCGCTGGAGTGGGTGCAGCGCAATATCGCGGCGTTCGGCGGAGATCCCGGCAATGTCACCATTTTCGGCGAATCCGCTGGTGCCCATGCGGTACTCGCGCTAATGGCCACACCGGCCGCCGAGGGACTGTTCCATCGCGGCATCGCACAGAGTCCGCCCGCGGATTGGGGTATGAGCGCCGAGGATGGGCGCGCGTTCGCCCGACGATGTATAGACGCGCTCGGCGCCACACCCGATACCGCCGCGAAGGCGCTGATCACGGCCGGTGCCAACGACATTCGGCACGCGGTCGACAAGACCAGCAATAAGGTGCTGCGGGAGCGTCGCGGACTTTTCCCGATCGCGCCGATCGTGGACGGCGACTACCTGCCGCAGTCACCGATCGATGCGATCACCAGCGGTGCCGCACACAAGGTTCCGCTCATCATCGGCACCAATCGCGATGAAGGCACATTGTTCGCGAAGTTCGCCGATGAACTGCCGACCACTCCGGGACGCCTGCATGCTCTGCTTACTCGTGACGGTGGCGCGGAACTCGAATCCCGCGTCGTAGCAGCCTATCCGGGCTATCCGGATGCGAAGATCGCCGTTCGTGCCGGTGGGGATTATGTTTTCTGGCGGCCGTCTGTCACCGTGGCGGCGGGCCACAGCCGCTATGCACCGACTTATGCTTACCGTTACGACTTCGCCCCGCGTGCACTGCGTCTGGCGGGGATCGGCGCGACCCATGCCACGGAGCTGATTCCGGTATTCGGTGCCGCCAATTCGCCGATCGGCCGGGCCTTCACCGCGGCGGGCGGGCGGCGCGGGATGCAGGCGGTCACTCGACAGTTCCAGGACAATTGGCTGGCATTCGCGCGGACCGGGCGACCACTGCCCTCGTGGCCCGCCTATACCGAAGACCGGCGGACAACGCTGATCATCGACGAGATCACCCGGTTGGAGAATGATCCGGACAAAGCCAAACGTATTGCCTGGCAAGGGATCCGGGTGCCGACATTGATCTGAACTACTTCAGTAGGCGCGACATGCGGCGGTCCGCGAGTACCTTTCCACCGGTCTGGCACGTCGGGCAGTACTGGAAGGAGCGCTCGGCGTAGGAGACCTCGCGGACGGTGTCGCCGCACACCGGGCACGGCATGCCGGTGCGGGCGTGTACCCGCATACCGGAACGCTTTTCACCCTTGAGGCGGGCCGCGTCCTGGCCGACCGAGCGCTGCACAGCGTCGGTAAGCACCGAACGCATGGCCTCGTACAGCACCGAAATGGTCTCCACCGACATGGTTTTGGTGTTAGCGAAGGGTGAGATCTTCGCGGTGTGCAGAATCTCGTCGGAGTAGGCATTGCCGATTCCGGCGAGCAGGGACTGGTCGACGATCGCGGTCTTGATGCGTTGCGATGCGGCGTGCAGGATTTCGCCGAATTGCTCTTCGGTCACCTCGAGTGCGTCCGGGCCGAGGCGCGAGATGCCGGGCACGAGTTTCGGATCGTCGACGATATACACCGCAAGCCGTTTCTTGGTGCCCGCCTCGGTCAGGTCGAAAGCGGGCGTCATGCCCTCCGGGGTGAAGAAGTGCACCCGCAGCGCGAGCGGGCTCTTGCCGCCCGGTTTGGGTGGCGTCTGGCTCGGCTCATCGATCCACCGCAACCACCCGCCGCGCGACAGATGGGTGATCAACCAGAGCCCGTCGCACTCCAGCCCGAGAAATTTCCCCCACCGGCCCGCCCCGGTCACATCGCGCCCGGACAGTGCCGTAACCGGCGGATCAAACGTCTTGACCGCACTCAAGGCCGCCACATCGACACGCCCCACTACAGCGCCGACCGCGTGCTCCCGCAGGAACTGCGCCAACGCCTCCACTTCCGGTAGCTCAGGCACGATCCTCAGGCTACCCGGACCCACCGACATCAGCGCAGTTTCACGCACGCAAGTGGATCAAGATCAGGTGGCACTGGTGGCGGGGGCTTCTCGGGCGATGCCTGCACAGATTCCACCTGATCTTGATCGCGGAGCGCCCGACGCAGCCAGCAGCGGCCGCCAGGCAGCGGCAGCGGCAGCGGGAACGGGAACGGGAACGGGAACGGGAACGGGAACGGGAACGGGAACGCTAGGGCCGCGTGCAAATAGCTTCTGCCGTCTCGAGCCTTGGGCTCGGGTAGTTCCGTCGAAGGTCGAATGGTGGTCGCCCACGCCGAACTCGACCGGCATATGACTACGCTCGGCGAGCACCCGGAGTGGGGGCTAGTCTGCGCGCGAGGGCGGGCGATAGGCATCCGCTGGGGCAAAGTGGGCGCGGTGCTGTTCGGCCCAGGTGCGGAAAGTCCGGGGTGGGGTTCCGGTGATGCGCTCGACGGTGGGGTGTACGACCGAGGTGAAGGCCTCCAAGGCGGTGGCGCGTAGGGCCATGATCGCCTCGGCCATCTCGTCGGGGACGCCGTGGTCGATGATGGACTGGCGGGCGGCGGCGGGTTCCACTTCGATATATCGCAGCGGGCGGCCCAAGACGTCGGCGAGGATTTCGGTCTGCTCGCCGGGGGACAGCGGCTGCGGGCCGCTCAGCGTGTAGATCTCGCCCTCGCGGCCGTCGGTGGTGAGTGCCTTCGCGACGACGGCGGCGATATCGTGCGGGTCGACGACGGCGATACGCCCCTGGCCGAACGGGGCGTAGACCGCTCCGTGATCGCGAATCGAACCGGCCCAGTGCAGCGCGTTGGCCATGAATCCCAAGGGGCGCACCATGGTCCACGGGACTCCGCTGTCGCGGACCGCCTGTTCTCCGGCGCGGTGCCAGGTGGGAATCGGATCGGTCGCGGTGTCGTCACCGGTGCGGCCGGATGACATCTTGACGATGTGCCCAACGCCCGCACGGGCTGCGGCTTGCGCGAGATTCGCGTCGTGCGTTGGGATTTCGGGGCCGCTGGACAACAAGAACACCCGATCGACACCACACAACGCATCGGTGAGGCTGTCGGGATCGCCCAGGTCCGCGCGTACCACCTCGATGCTGTCGGGCAGGCCGGCGAGTTCGGGCCGCCGGGTCACCGCCCGCATCGGAACGCCCTGCGCGAGCAACTGACCGACCAACTCGCGGCCTACGGTTCCGGTCGCTCCGGTCACCAGAATCATCGACTTCTCCTTCGTCTGCCGGGCCGAGCAGCCCGGGGCAAAGTCCACCTTCGGCAGACGCGCCGAAGTGCACCATCAACCGACGAGGATCAGCGAATACCTTCCATATCAAGCGCAAATGTGAAAGATATTTCCATGCTCGATGACGTTGACCGCGGCCTGATCCATGCCATGCACATCGATGGCCGCGCACCGTTCAGCAAGATCGCGGCGGTCCTGGACGTCTCGACCCAGACCGTCACCCGCCGCTACCAACGCTTACGCGCCACCGCCGGACTGCGGGTGGTCGGCCTCGCGGATCCGAGCCACACCGCACATACCCAGTGGCTGGTGCGCCTCACCACTACCACGGCCAGCGGCCAGAACCTCGCGAACTCGCTGGCTCGCCGCCCCGACACGTCATGGGTCAAACTCATCTCCGGCGGCACGGAAATCCTTCTGGTAGTGAATATTCCGCGCGGTGACGCCGCGCGCTCGATACTGCTGCGGGACCTCCCCCGTGCCGCGGGCATTACCGCCGTCTCCGCGCACTACGTTCTGCACACCTATCTCGGCGGACCTACCGCATGGCGCGGCCACATCACCGCACTGAGCGAACAACAACGAAAACAACTGGAGCCGAAACGATCCGGGTCCACACCCCGGCGTGGCCTCGCAGACACCGATGCCGCGCTACTGAACGCCCTGCAACAAGACGGCCGAGCTACCTTGTCCCAGCTCGCCACGGCGACCGGCTGGTCACCGGCCACCGTCACGCGACGGCTCACGGAACTACAAGCGGCACAGGCGATCTTCTTCGATGTCGAACTCGACGACACGCGCTTCGGCGCCACCACCCAAGCGCTGCTGTGGATGTCGGTGGCACCATCCCAGCTCGACCGCATCGCGACCGCGCTCGCCGAGCACGAAGAACTCGCTTTCGTCGCCGCCACGACCGGCCCGACAAACCTTGTCGCCCAAGCCATGTGCTCGGACCCCGAGGCCTTACACCACTACCTCATCCAACGCCTCGGCGCATTCGAGGCCATTCACACCTTGGAGACCACACCCGTGCTCGCCACCGTGAAGGCCGTCTCGCATCAGGAGCCCGGACGCAGGAGGTAAACGTCCATGATCCAATCCTTTTCGGCACGTAACCGAGTGCGCCGCTCGACGATCTCCCGCTCGACCGCACGCAGCGGTCCTTCGATCAGCGTCTCGTCGGGCATCCCCAGATACGCGCCCCACCAGATGTGCACGTCGTCGCCGGGCACCTCCGTGAACGAACAGTCACCGTCCAGCATCACCAGGGTCGAGCCGCTGAGTCCGTCCTCGCGCAACCGACGCCCGGTGGTGATGTGCACCGGCTCGCCGATGCGATGCAGCACCATCCGATGCCGAGCGGCCAAGGCCTGCACGCTGGTGACGCCAGGAATCACCTCGTAATCGAAGCTCTCGGCACCGCGAGCGAGCACCCGCTCGATCATGCGCAGCGTGCTGTCGTAGAGCGAGGGATCGCCCCAGACGAGGATGCCGCCGACACCGGCGACCTGCGCGAACTCATGCTCCAGCAGCGCCGAACGGCGATCGTGCCAATCCGCGACGACGCCCTGATAGTCGGCGGGATTCCGGTCACGCGGCGGATCGGCGATCTCCACGATGCGATACGGGTGATCGAGGTGTTCGGTGAGGATCGACGTGCGCACGTCGACCAGTTCCTGTTTCTCGGCCCCCTTGCCGATCACGAAGAACACCTCGACCTGCCGCATTGCCTTGATCGCCTGGACCGTCACCTGGTCCGGATCCCCGGCACCGATGCCGATCACGTAGAGCTTGCGCATGGCTCGAGCTTGCCAGGCACGACATGGGTAAGCTCGCCAGGCGTGGCCAACAATGCTGATACCCAGTACGAGGACCTGCTTCGCTTGGTCCTGGAGTCCGGCACCGCGAAGGCGGATCGCACCGGCACCGGCACCCGCAGCGTCTTCGGCCATCAGCTGCGTTACGACCTCGCCGCGGGCTTTCCGCTGATCACCACCAAAAAGGTGCATCTGAAGTCGATCGTCTACGAATTGCTGTGGTTCCTGCGCGGCGATTCGAATGTGGCCTGGCTGCACGAACACGGCGTCTCCATCTGGGACGAGTGGGCGGATCGCCACGGCGAACTCGGTCCGGTCTATGGCGTGCAGTGGCGATCATGGCCCACTCCCAACGGCACCCACATCGACCAGATCGCCGAAGTACTGCACACCCTGCGCACCAATCCGGATTCCCGGCGCATCGTCGTCTCGGCCTGGAATGTGGCCGACCTCGACAAGATGGCATTGGCGCCGTGCCACGCGTTCTTCCAGTTCTATGTGGCCGACGGCAAGCTGTCCTGCCAGCTCTACCAGCGCAGCGCGGACCTTTTCCTCGGCGTGCCGTTCAATATCGCCAGCTATGCCCTGCTCACGCACATGGTCGCGCAGCAGACCGAGCTGGAACCCGGTGAATTCATCTGGACCGGCGGCGACTGCCATATCTACGACAACCATGTCGCGCAGGTCACCGAGCAGCTGACCAGGCAGCCCTACCCGTTCCCCACATTGAACCTGCGGCCGGCACCCACACTGTTCGATTACGTCTACGAAGATGTGGAAGTGGTCGGCTACCAACACCATCCGGCGATCAAGGCGCCGGTTGCGGTATGAGCGCAGCATCGCATAGCGATTCGGTGGGGGGTGGTGGTCGGGCGACAGCAGGGCGCGAGCGCACCATCGGTCTGATCTGGGCGCAGACTCCGGACGGGGTGATCGGCTTCGAGAACACCATCCCCTGGCGTGTGCCCGAGGATATGGCGAATTTCAAGGCCGTCACCATGGGTCATCCGGTCATCATGGGCCGGCGCACCTGGGATTCCCTGCCGCCTCGATTCCGCCCGCTCGACGGTCGCCGCAATATCGTGGTGACCAGGCAGCCGGACTGGTCGGGGACGGGTGCCGAACGCGCCGCATCGCTGTCCGAAGCTATGGGCGTGACCGCGCCGGAGGACGTCTGGATCATCGGCGGCGGCGAAATCTACCGAGCCGCAATGGATTTCGCGACCGACCTGCTCGTCACCGAGGTGGACACCGCCGTCGACGGCGACGCCTACGCACCCACCATCGGCCCCGAATGGCACGCCGACGACACCGACCCGTGGCACGAATCGAAGACCGGCCTGCGCTTCCGGATTCGTCGCTACACCCGCAAGTAGTTCGACTTTCGAGCACCGATCGGCAGCGAACACGCCGCATACCGCCACGGCGACCAAACCGGACACACATCACCCGCCATTCGGGCATACTCCTGGATATCAGCCCGTGTCACCAGCCCTGATCCGGCTGATTGCATCTGCGGAAGGTGGTCCATGGACAAGAAATCGCTGACTGCGGTCGCGCGCCAACAGCTCAAGTTGGCCAGCACCGCCACGAGCGGGCGCAGTTCGCAAACCATCTACGGCGGTCATGCCAATGCACTGCGGCAGACCGTGGTCGGTCTGTCGGCGGGACAGAGCCTGGCCGAACACGATAATGCAGGCGAGTCCACGCTGCTGGTGCTCAGCGGCACACTGACCTTGATCAGCGGCACCAACGAGTGGAAGGGGTCGGCCGGCGACCTGCTGGTCGTGCCCAAGGCACGGCACAGCGTCAAGGCCGTGGACGATGTCGCATTCCTGCTGACAGTGGCCAAGTAGGAGCCGACGGGGCCGCACCGCGTGGCCGGTTTGTCGGAGCCGCCCTCTAGGGTGGAGCGCATGGGTGAGCCGCAGCCGATCCTCGAACCGCTCACACCGGCCGCCATCTTCCTCGTCGCCACAATCGACGAAGGTGGCGAAGCGGCGGTGCGCGACCTGCTCGCCGATCTCCCCGGGTTACGTCGTTCGGTCGGCTTCCGGCTGCCCGGCGCCGGGCTGACCTGCGTCGCATCGATCGGGTCCGAGGCGTGGGATCGCCTCTTCGCGGGCCCACGACCGGCCGAACTGCATGTGCTGCCCGAATTCGTCGGCGAGCACCACAGCGCGCCGACCACGCCGGGCGATCTGCTCTTCCACATCAAATCCGAATTCCAGGACGCCTGCTTCGAATTGGCGATGACGATCGGTGACCGGCTCGACGGCGCGGTCACCATCGTCGATCAGACCGTCGGGTTCCGGTACTTCGAACAGCGCGATCTGCTCGGCTTCGTGGACGGCACGGAGAACCCGGAAGGCTCAGCGGCCTTCAGCGCGGCCTTCGTCGGCGATGAGGATCCGGACTTCACGGGCGGCAGTTATGTCATCGTGCAGAAGTACCTGCACCCCATGGCCGAGTGGCGGGCGCTGTCGATCGAGGAGCAGGAGCGGGTGATCGGACGCACCAAACTCGACGATTTCGAGCTCTCCGATGCGGACAAGCCCGCGAATTCGCATGTCGCGGTGAACACCGTCACCGACGACGACGGCACCGAGCGAAAGATCCTGCGCGCCAATATGCCCTTCGGCAGCGTCAAGGACGGCGAATTCGGCACCTATTACGTCGCCTACGCGGCCACGCCGAGCATCACCGAAACCATGCTCACCCGAATGTTCATCGGAACCGAGGAGGCGGCCTATGACCGGATCCTGGACTTCTCCATCGCGGTGACCGGCACGCTGTTCTTCGCACCGCCCCTCGACTTCTTCGACGACCTCCCCGACGCACCCGAGGTCGCCACGACAGCGCTCGCGGAATCTTTATCGCCGAATCGTGTTGGCGGTAACGGTTCTCTGGGTATCGGCACGTTGAAAAGGAGCATGCAATCATGAACAACCTCCATCGCGAACTCGCGCCGATCACCGCCGAGGCATGGACAGCCATCGAGCAAGAGGCCACGCGTACCTTCAAACGTCATATCGCCGGTCGCCGGGTGGTCGACCTGTCCGGGCCGCACGGCACCGACTACTCCGCGGTCGGCCTCGGCCGCACCACCGTCATCACCGCACCGGATGAGGGGGTGCAGGCTCGGCAGCGAGTGGTCGCGCCGCTGGTCGAATTGCGGGTGCCGTTCACGTTGTCGCGCGAGGAGCTCGACGATGTCGAGCGCGGCGCGCAGGACACCGATCTGGATGCGGTGAAAGAGGCCGCGCGCAAGATCGCGTTCGCCGAGGACCGGGCCATCTTCGAGGGCTATCAGGCGGCGAATATCACCGGTATTCGGGCGAGTTCGTCCAATGCGCCGATTACGCTGCCCAGCGATCCGCGACTGGTGCCGGAGTCCGTCGCGCAGGCGCTGAGCGCGCTACGGTTGGCGGGCGTCGACGGTCCGTATTCGGTGCTGTTGAGCGCTGACCTGTACACGGCGGTCAGCGAGACCTCCGATCACGGCCACCCGATCCGCACCCATATCGAACGCCTCATCCCGGAGGGCGAGATCATCTGGGCCCCGGCCATCGATGGTGCTTTCGTACTGACCACGCGCGGCGGCGATTTCGATCTGCAACTGGGCCAGGACCTGTCCATCGGCTACCAGACCCATGACGCGCAATCGGTGCAGCTCTACTTCCAGCAGAGTCTGCAGTTCCTCGTCTACACCGGCGAGGCGGCCGTCGCACTGGCGTCCTGATATCTGGGACCCGCCCGCATCGGGAAGCCGGCAGCAAACCGACCGGCTAGGTTGGGGTGCGGTATGCAGGAGGTCGAGATGACGATGGTGCGCGCGGGTGTGGTTCCGACCGGGCGGGCAATGCTGTACGGGATACTCGGGATCGCGGTCACCGTGCTGGTTTGCGGTGCGATCGTGACCGGATTCGGGGCCAACCGGATCTTCACCGGTCTGCTGGCCGGTGCGGTCGCCGGAATCGCGCTGCTGGTAGCGCTGTTCGGGCGAGACGTCGTCGTGCTCACCGAAGGGGCGATCTACCAGCGCACGCCGTGGCGGGAATCCAGTATCGACTGGGAGCGAGTGGTGGCCGGACGGTTCGCACTCGACGAGCGGGCCCGCTGGTCGCTGGCACTGGATCTGATCGGCGGCGACGAGCGGCACGGCGAACTGGTGCTGCTGTCCATCCCGCCGGTGCGGCGGCCCGTCGCCGGGGCGTACGACATGCGCAAACGCGAGCAGGTCAACGAGATTCGGGCCATGTTGCGACGCAAGCGCGTGCCGGTCACCGTGCTGCCGGAGATCGCCGGTGCGCTGCAACAACATTGGCAGATCGCGCCGCCCACCCGCTGATAGCCGAGGCCCGCGGTGACCGAGACAGGGCGCGCCCAGGTCGTATACCTTGGCAGATGTGTCGATGATGAAGGGCGCCAATGTTGCGGTGCCGATGTCTTCAGTCCGCGTCGAGCTGGGGTGGCAGTCAGGTCCAGGGGTTCCGGATGCCGATGCGTCCGCGCTGTTACTCGTCTCCGGGAAGGTGCGGTCGGATAACGACTTCGTCTTCTACAACCAGCCGAGTCATCCGTCCGGCGCGGTGCGGCACGAAGGGAAGCGACCGGGACCGACGGTCATCGACACGTTGTCGGTGAATCTGGCACAGGTCGAATCGCAGATCGACACGATTGTGATCGCGGCATCCGCGGATGGTGGCACATTCGGGCAGTTCCAAGGGCTTTATGTGCGGGTGCTCGATGCGGTGAGCGGCGCGGAGGCGGCGCGATTCGACAGCACGGGGGCGAGCACCGAGACCGCGTTCGTGCTCGGGGAGTTGTATCGACGGCAGGGGGCGTGGAAGTTCCGGGCGGTCGGTCAGGGGTATGCGACCGGGTTGGCCGGGCTGGCTACCGATTTCGGGATTTCGGTTGATGATCCTGGGGCTGGGCAGGCGTCTGCGGGTCAGGCGCAACCGGCTCACCCGACGCCTCCGACGCAGCAGCACACGCCCGCGTCACAACAGCACACGCCTTCGCCGGCGCAGCAGTCCGCGACGTCTCCGCAGTATCCGCAGTATCCGCCCGCGGCACCGCCCGGATATCCGCCGAATCCGGCGCAGCCGTATCCGGCGAGCCCGACGCCGCAGCCATACGCGCAGAACCCTTTTCCACCGAACCAAACGCCGCAGCCCTATGCGCCGCCCGACCAGCAACCGCAGCCTTATGCGCCGCCGAACCAACCATCGCAGCCCTATGCGCCGCCGACCGCATCCAACCAATTCGCCCCAACTGCCGGCGCGCCGGTCGATCTCAGCAAGGTTTCGCTGACGAAGGACGCGCCGACGGTCTCGCTGACCAAGCATGGTGCGACCTCGGGCACCATGCGGGTCAACCTGAATTGGGTCACCGCGCAGACCGGCGGCGGTGGTCTGTTCGGCCGCAAGCGCGCCAACGCCCTCGACCTCGATCTGTGCTGTTTCTTCGAACTGGCCGACGGCCGGATCGGATCCGTTCGTGCCCTGGACCGTTCGTTCGGCGCGCTGGATCGCCCGCCGTTCATCCGGCTCGATCAGGACGACCGGACCGGCAGCAGCGCGACCGGTGAGAATCTCGATATCAATCTCGACTACACCGCGCAGTTCCGCCGGATTCTGGTCTTCGCCTCGATCTACGAGGGTGCGAACAACTTCCAGGGCGTGCAGTCCACCGCGACGCTGTATCCGCTGAACTCGCCGCCGATCGAAATGATCATCGGCGGCTGCCAGGACAACTCGCGCGATGTGATCCTCGCCCATATCGAGAATATCAACGGCGAGTTGATCGTTCGTCGCGACGGCACCTTCGTCCGGCCGCCCTCGGGGCATCCGGGCGGCGGTGTGCGCGAAATCGCGCGGATGTACAACTGGGGTTTCGAATTCAAAGCCACACGCGGTAAAGGCTAGGGCCGCCTGCCGCGGCCGACCGACCCGTCGATCTTCCTCGACCAGAGCGTCGACCTGGTCTAGGACTGAGGGATGGAATGGGTGGCCGTCGAGGGAAAGTCGTGGCGTGCAGGCGGTTCAGGCCAAACGCTGGATGAGTTCGGTGGCATCGGCGCGGAGGCCGTCCAGATCGCCGCGCCAGCCGAGCATGCGCATGATCGCGTCGGGAATGGTGCGTTCGGCGTGGGCGGGTGCGCTGCCCTCGTCGGAGCGGATGTTGATCACCGTCTCCACGAGCCGGAACGGCAGGGCCTCGGCCCCAGGCACGTCCGCCTCGGCAGCGACTGCCGCGGCCAAAGTTTCGTAGTGCCTGCGCAATTCGTCGCGGCGCAATCGAAAGGCGGCGAAGCGTTCGGTGCGTAATTCCGGAAGTAGGTAGAGCGCACCGAGATTCCAATGCGACGCGCACAGCTGGCGCACGTCGAACCAGGCCAGCGCGTACAACCGGGTGTGCGAAGGCTCCGGCACCTCACGTATGCGTTCGGCGAGATCCAAGGGGCCTGCGATGGTTTCGGCGAGCAGTGCGTCGAGGATGTCGTCTTTGGACGCGAAGTGGTGGTAGAGCGAGGCCTGCCGGATACCGACCGCATCGGCGACCGTCCGCGTCGAGGTATTGGCGTAACCATTGGTGGTGAACAATTCTCCGGCGGCGTCGAGGATCTCCGCGCGTGGCGTCCGACCACGCCGGGGGCGCTGGTCGAGACGGGGACGGCCGGGACCGAGATTTGCCACGACGCCATTCTGACACCGCGTCCGATCCGGCCGACCGCCGCCATAGCGATCGGACCGGTCTGATGTTTCCAGCACGATTGCCCAGTTGTGAGATTTCTGTCACTCGATAGAAATCCAGGCAACGCAGAAGTTACCGGCGTTCCCGGAAGCGATACACGAGGGACACCGAAAGCGCGATCGCGACCGCAAAACTGTCATGCGATAGGTATTGGCCGCTCGCGAAGGAACCCCCATGGCCACCAGAGTCGATTCCCCCGCCCCCGTCCTCCCACCGCCCGCCGACCAGGACAATGCCGACCTGGCCGGCTTCGGTTATCAGCCGGTGCTACACCGCAAACTCGGCCGGTACGCCTCATTCGCGGCCGGATTCTCCTTCGTCTCGATTCTCACCACGATCTTCCAGTTCTTCGGCTTCGGCTATTCGTTCGGTGGTGCCGCATTCTTCTGGACCTGGCCGATCGTGTTCGCCGGACAGTTCCTGGTCGCGCTGAACTTCGCCGAACTGGCTGCGCGCTACCCGATTTCGGGCTGTATCTACCAGTGGTCGCGTCGACTCGGCGGCGAGGTCGTCGGCTGGTTCGCCGGGTGGATGATGGTCATCGCGCAGATCGTCACGGCCGCTGCCGCCGCGATCGCGCTACAGGTGGTGCTGCCATCGATCTGGAGCGGATTCCAGATCGTCGGCGACGACACCGCGCTCACCTCGACCTCCGGCGCCACCAATGCGGTACTGCTCGGCAGCATCCTGCTGGTGCTCACCACGGTGATCAATGTGATCGGCATCGATCTGATGGCGCGGATCAATTCGATCGGCGTCACCGTGGAGATCATCGGCGTGCTGGCGATAATCGCGCTGTTCTTCACCCACACCGAGCGTGGACCGGGCGTGGTACTGCAAACCGATCAGGCCGCACCCGGGCCGTATTGGGCGGCATTCCTCGTCTCCGGTCTGATGGCAGCCTATGTGATGGTCGGATTCGATTCCGCCGGAGAGCTTTCCGAGGAGACCAAGAATCCACGCCGGGTCGCGCCGCGCACCATTCTGACCGCGCTCTCGGTCTCCGCACTCGGCGGTGGACTGCTGCTGCTCGGTGCGTTGATGGCGGCGCCGAGTCTGGATGACGGTTCGTTGGGCACCGAGGGCCTGGCCTATGTGCTCACCTCGAAGCTGGACAGCCCGGCCGGCAAGGTACTACTCGGCTGCGTCGCGGTGGCGATTACGGTGTGCACCTTGGCAATTCAGACCGCAGGGTCACGGCTGATGTTCTCGATGGCGCGAGACGGCAAGTTGCCCTTCGCCCGTCGCCTGGCCGTGGTGCATCCGCGCTTCGGCACACCAGTGCTACCCGCGGTGATCATCGGCGTGCTCGGCATCGGGCTGCTGGTGCTCAATCTCGGCAATGCGGCGATCTTCGCCACCCTGGCCAGTGTCTGCATCGTGACGCTCTATCTGGCGTATCTGCTGGTCACGGTGCCGCTGCTGATGCGGCGGATCCGGGGTTGGGACAGTGGCGCTGTCGGACTGTTCAGCCTGGGGCGCTTCGGAATTCCGATCAACGCACTCGCCGTCGTCTGGGGCGTCGCGATGGCGGTGAATCTGGCCTGGCCGCGTGCCGAAGTCTACACGCCGAATGGCGGCGGCTGGTGGATGCTCTGGGCCGCACCGCTTTTCGTGGTGATCGTGGTCGCTGTCGGAGTTGTCGTGCATCGCATCGTCAATGCCGGTCCGAGTACCGAAAGTCTCGAACCCGCTGCCCAGCCGGCCTGACCGGGTGCGCGGTGGCGGCCTCGACGACCGCCACCGCGCAGCATCCGACCGAGTTGCACACACGGACTCGCCCAACAGCAGCCGATCGCGCCGAACCCGGTCCTCGAAACGTATCGAGCACTCGCGGAGCACTTTCGCGGCACAAGAGTTCGGTAGCACGAACGCACCCGCACCGAAAGGGACAACGATGACCAGCACAGCCTCCACTACCGGAGCGCGCGCACATGCGAGGTCGCAAGCGGCCGCAGCAACCATCTCGGGGCCGCAGTTGCCGGACGGTGTCGCCGCATCGAAAATCACTTACGCCCAACGTATTCCGGCCGGTGGATATGCAAGTGCCGTACTCGGTCGCGGGACCAGGCTGCGCTTGCGCGACCCCGCCGGTGCCGCATGCGCGCACCTCTTGCTGCTGCGGGCCGACGCACCGTGGGAGCGGCTCAATGTCGCCGATACCGTGAAGGTGCCGTGGCAGGCATATCTGAGTGCCGGACATCCACTGCTCTCGGATCAGGGGCGGGTGCTGGCCACCGTGGTCGCCGACACGTCAGGTCGGCACGACACCCTGTGCGGCCCGACTCCCGAAGGCCGCGCGCTGCTGCGGCTCGCGGGTGCGAAGCAAGGACTCCAACCACGGGATATCGGGCCGACCGTTTCCTTCTTCCGCGGCGTCCGCGTCGAATCCGATGGTGCGCTGACCGCCACCGGTAGTGCGGGCGCGGGCTCCTCGGTCGACCTGCTCATCCACCTGCCGGTGGTGCTGCTCGTCGCCGACACCGCACACCCGCTGGACGACCGGCCGGCGACGGATCTCGACATCGTCGCCTGGTCCGCACCGGAAGAGCTTGCCGTGCAGCACAATTCCGATCCGGAGTATCTGCGGGCCGTGCAGAACACCGAACAGGCCTGGACGGCCGCGACTCTGGAGGTAGGAGCATGATCTCGGCACCGACCCGCACCATTGTGCGCGACGAAACCGTGCCCGCCTGCGCGCCATGGTCGACCGTGGTCCGCACGGGTGACCAGCTCGAAATCATCGACCTGCACGGCAATCAGGCGGTGGACTGCCTGCTGTACTCGGCGGCCGACCACACCGACCGCTACAGCGCGCAGGCCACCATCACCGCACAGCGCAATATCTTCATCGGGACGGGCAGTGTGCTGCGCACCGATGCGGGCACCGCGCTCATGACCGTGCTCGCCGACGACGTCGGCAACCACGACACCATCGCGGGGGCCTGCTCCCAGGAGTCCAATACGCTGCGCTACGGCCATCACACCCGCCACCAGCACGCCTGTGTCGAGAACTTCCTCACCGAGGCACTGAAATGGGGACTGGGCAAACGTGATCTGGTGTCGAATATCAACTGGTTCATGAATGTTCCGGTCGAGGCCGACGGCACCCTCGGCATTGTCGACGGATTGTCGGCTCCGGGAAAGAAAGTCACGCTGCGCGCCGAGATCGACACGTTGGTGCTGGTGTCGAATTGCCCGCAGATCAATAACCCCTGCAACGGCTTCGATCCCACGCCCGTGCGGATGGTGGTGACCCGATGATCGCGACCGGCTTGTCCGCGACCGGTGCTGCGAAGCCGGCCGGGTCGTCGACCCTGCCGATCGACGAGCATTCGATCGTCGCGGATGGCACACCTGGACAGTTCCGGGCGAACATCAGCGTCGACACGGCCGACGCGTCTGAGATCATCTCCGCCGCTGCGGGATCCGCCGACGACAACACGAACGGCAGGCTGGAATCGGCCGATTCGGTCGGCCGGAGCGACCTCGAAGTTATCGGCGACACCACGTCGCGGATCGAAGTGCTGCGGCCGGGGATGCTGACGACCGTGCAGGATTGGCCGGGACGGATCGGATACTGGCATATCGGAGTTCCGCCTTCGGGACCGATGGATGATCTGTCGTTCCGGCTCGGCAACCGCGTACTCGGCAACTCCGAGGGCGCCGCGGGCCTCGAGTGCACCCTCGGCGGTCCCGCGCTGAAGTTTTCCGCGCCGACCTGGGTGTGCGTCACCGGTGCGCCGACCGATGTCACCGTGAACGGTATCCGTGTACAGCAGTGGCGAACGGTGTTGGTTCCAGCGGATGGAACGCTCGATATCGGTCCGGTGCGCGGACCGGGCATGCGCTGCTATGTGCTGATCGCAGGCGGTATTCAACTACCCGGATATCTGGGCAGCACAGCCACATTCACGCTCGGCAAATTCGGCGGCAGCGCGGGCAATGCGCTGCGTGCCGGTGAAATGCTGCCGCTGGGCACGCATCAGGGCCGGGTGGCGGCGGCGGTGCCGATGGAGGAGCAGCCCGTCCTCACCCGGCGGTGGGAATTGGCCGTCACCGAAGGTCCGCACGGCGCACCGGAGTTCTTCACCCGCGATGACTTCGACACGATCGTCGGCACCGACTACGAGGTGCATTTCAATTCCGATCGCACCGGCGTACGACTGATCGGCCCGAAACCCGAATGGGCCAGGACCGATGGCGGCGAAGCCGGACTGCACCCGTCCAATATCCACGACACCCCGTATTCGGTTGGGGCGCTCGACTTCACCGGTGATACGCCGATCCTGCTCGGCCCCGACGGACCCAGCCTCGGCGGCTTCGTCTGCCCGGTGACGGTGGTCGCCGCCGACCGATGGAAACTCGGTCAGCTCGCGCCGGGCGATGCCGTGCGCTTCGTCCCGATCCGCAGCGATCGCGCCGCCTCGGTGCGCGAACTCGGCCCGGCCCGGCGCGCCGCGTGGCCCACGGTGCTCTCCCCCGGCGGCGACGGCGATGACGGTGTACTGCGCCGCACCGATGCCGACGACGAGACCGGGGTGACCTACCGCCGTCAGGGAGACGACGGCGTACTCGTCGAATACGGCTCCATGACACTGGATCTCGGTCTGCGCGCCCGCGTGCACGCCTTGCACCAGCACCTGCTCGAGGTCGGTGTGCGCGGCGTGACGGAGCTGACGCCGGGTGTCCGTTCTCTGCAGATCCGAGTCGATCCGGCGGTCATGCCGGTCTCCACGCTGCTCGATCTGCTCACCGAGGCCGAACAGCACATCCCAGGTTCCGACCAGCTCGTGGTGCCGAGCCGCACCGTGCACCTGCCGCTGTCCTGGGACGATCCGGCCACGCGGGAGGCGATCACCCGCTATATGCACGGCGTGCGCGCGGACGCACCCTGGTGCCCGTGGAATATCGAATTCATCCGGCGCATGAACGGATTGGCGTCGGTACAGGAGGTCTACGACACCGTCTTCGGGGCCGAATATCTGGTCCTCGGTCTCGGCGACGTCTATCTCGGCGCACCGGTCGCCACCCCGACCGACCCACGCCACCGGCTCGTCACCACGAAGTACAACCCGGCCCGCACCTGGACTCCTGAGAATGCCGTCGGCATCGGCGGTGCTTATCTGTGCATCTACGGGATGGAAGGTCCCGGCGGCTACCAATTCGTGGGCCGCACGACCCAAGTCTGGAACCACCGTCACCCCGGCACCGTGAGCGACGAATCCCCCTGGCTGCTGCGCTATTTCGACCGGATCCACTGGTATCCGGTCGAGGCCGATGAGCTCCTCGACCTGCGCGCCGATTTCGCGGCGGGCAAGGTCCAGGTGCGGGCCGAGGACGGTGAGTTCGCGCTCGCCGACTATCGCGAGTTCCTGGCCGACAATGCCGAATCCATAGACGAATTCCGCGCGGTACAGGCCGAAGCCTTTGCCGCCGAACGCGACTCCTGGCGGCAGGCCGGTGAACTCACCGCCTGATCGCATTACCAGCCGAAGAGCTCTGCCATATCGATGGACTCGTCATCCCAGAGTTCCTCGATATGGTGTCGTTCGGCCTCCGGCAGACCCGGTGACCAGCCGCAGCTCCGCCAGAAGTCTTCCCGATGTTGCTGAGTAATCCGTCTCGGCTCACTCATGGCGCTCACCTCTGCATTGCCACCGTCGTGCTGCCATTGATTGTGAGCCTGCTCCGGCCGCGACATGCCGGAACAGGCCCATGTTTTCAGCGCAGTTCGCGGAAGAATTCGCGAATATCGCCGGTCAGCAGTACCGGTTCCTCCAGCGCCGCGAAGTGTCCGCCGCGATCCACATCGGTCCAGCGGGTGATGGTGTTCTCGGTCTCGGAGTAACGACGAATGACGATGTCGTGGGCGAAAACCAGGGCCGCGGTCGGCACACCGGAGTTCGCGTTGGTCGTGCCCCAGCCGCCGCGCTGTGCATAACCGACGTAGGCAGCCGAGCCCGCGGTGCCGTTGAGCCAGTACAGCATCACATTGGTCAGTAGCCGATCTCGGTCGATGACCTTGTCCGGGTCCACATTTCGCGGATAGGTCCACTCGCGGAACTTGTCCATAATCCAGGCGAGCTGGCCGATCGGCGAATCCACCAGTCCGTACGCCAGAGTCTGCGGTCGAGTGGACTGGATGGCGATGTAGCCGAACTCCTCCCGCATGAACGCCTGTATGCGCCGGATCCGGTCGCGTTCGAGATCGGTCATGCTCGCCAACTCTTCTTCGGACAGTTGATGTGTCGGTGGGATCGGGGCGGGGCCACCATTGCAATGCACTCCGACAACACGGTCCGGCGCGGTGCGTCCCACCTGCGGGCTGACGGATGCGCCGAGATCGCCGCCCTGAGTGCCGTAGCGTTCGTAGCCCAGCCTGCGCATGAGTTCGACCCATGCCGCGCCGATCCGCTCGAAGGTCCAGCCGTCGTCGCTGACAGGTCCGGAGAAGCCGAATCCCGGCAGCGATGGAATGACCAGGTGGAAGGCGTCGGCGGGATCGCCGCCGTGGGCGCGCGGGTCGGTGAGCGGTCCGATGACGTCGAGGAATTCGACGACCGAACCGGGCCAGCCGTGCGTCAACATCAGCGGGAGGGCATCGGGCTCGGGCGAACGGACGTGCAGGAAGTGGATGCGCTGTCCGTCGATCTCGGTGGTGAATTGCGGATAGGTGTTGAGCTGGGCCTCGGCGGCGCGCCAGTCGTAGCCGGTGCGCCAGTAGTCGACCAGTTCGCGCAGCCAGGTGGTCGGCACGCCGGTGTCCCAGCCATCGCCGGGCAGCGGGGCGGGCCAGCGCGCGTGGTCGAGACGATTGCGCAGGTCATCGAGCTGCTGCTGGGGGATTTCGATGCGGAACGGGGTGATTTCTGTGCTCATGAAAACCACACTATTGGCCACCTAGGACAGCTTCGGCCCTAGGTTTGCGGCAGACTTTCAGCCATGTTGGAGACCTCCGCGCGCCTGCTGCGATTGCTGTCACTGTTGCAGACTCCTCGCGACTGGACCGGCACCGAACTCGCCGAACGCCTCGACGTCGATGTGCGCACGGTGCGCCGCGATATCGATAAGTTGCGCAACCTCGGCTATCCGGTCGACGCGACCGCCGGTGTGGCGGGGTACCGCCTCGGGGCGGGGGCGAAACTGCCGCCGCTGCTGCTCGACGACGATGAGGCGGTGGCCGTTGCCGTCGGGCTGCGCACCGCGGCGGGCGGCACCATCGCGGGCATCGCGGACAGCTCTTTGCGCGCGCTCACCAAACTCGAGCAGGTGCTGCCGTCGAGGCTGCGGCATCGCGTCAGCCTGCTCCAATCGGTCACTGTCACAGTGCCTTCCGCAGGCCCCACCGTCGATCCCGATGTGCTGACCGCCCTCGCCGGTGCCATCCGCGACAATCACCGTCTGCGCTTCGACTACCGAACCCACAGCGGCACAACATCATTGCGCACCGCCGAACCGCATCGCCTGGCACACACCGGTCGACACTGGTACCTCATCGGCTGGGATATCGACCGCGCGGACTGGCGTACCTATCGCGTCGACCGCCTGCACCCCCGCATTCCGACCGGCCCTCGCTTCACCCCGCGCGAGCCACCCGAAACCGACCTAGCCCACTACATCACCAGCGGCACGACGACTTCCCCCTACCGCTATGTCGCCCGCGTCACCCTGCACGTACCCGCCCAGGTCGCCGCAGAACGCATCGCCCCGACCGTGGGCGTCATCGAGGCCATCGATGATCGGACCTGCCTACTCCGCACCGGTTCCAACTCCCTGGACGAACTCGCCGTCTACATAGCGACTTTCGGCTTCGACTGCCGAATCCACGAACCCCCCGAACTGATCGCACACGTCCGCGAACTCACAAATCGCCTTACCACAGCGATCGAGTAGCGGTCACACGGCGGGTGGTGCTCAGTCGGGTTCGCGCGCAGTGGCTTCCGGACTCACCTGATCGCGAATCGTGCGCAGACCGCCGACGAAGGCATCGAGTTGGTCGGGGGGCAACAGGCCGGTGAACCAGCGCTCGATGACCTCCAGGTAATCCGGGAGTACGCGGGCCAAGCGGGTCGCGCCGGCGGCGGTGAGGACCGCGTAGGAGCTGCGGCGGTCGACCGAGTCGAGCTCGCGGCGCACGAAGCCGTTGCGCTGCAGGCGGTCGACCAGTCGGGTGACGCCGCTGGTGGACAGGCTGGTCTGGGCGGCGAGATCGGTCATACGCAGGCGACACTCCGGTGAACGGCTCAGGCGCATCAGCGCGTTGACGTCGAGGCCGGACAGACCGTGCTTCTTCCAGGTCGGTTCCAGTTTTCGGGTCAGGCCGTCGTACGCCTCGTAGAGCAGGCCCATGGTGGTGAGCCTGGGATCGTCGAAGAGTTCTGCGTCCACGGTGGCGAGCTTAGCCGAGATACTTGCTATGCGGATAGTTGACATGCGGAACATATGCGCTAGATTGTTGTCAGCGCAATATTCCTCACCGCAACTAAATGGAGATTTCGATGACTACCTCTTCGCGCTGGGTCGCGGGCTTCCGTTCCACACTGGTCGACCCCACCGAGCGGATCCGTTTGGCCGAGCCGCGCGGCTTCGTCGATGAGACGGTGCGTCAGGTGTTGCACCTGGTCGGGGGCGGCGAGCAGCTGCGGGTGCGGCTGACGAACCGCTATGGTGCGACGCCGGTGACCATCGGCGCGGCACGGATCGCGGTGCGCAAGGCCGGGGCGGAGATCGTCGCGGAGACCGATACCGAGCTGCGTTTCGACGGCCGGGCGCAAGTGATCATTCCGGCGGGGGGCGATATCGTCAGCGACCCGGTCGATTTCGCGTCGACGGCGGGTACGGATCTGGTGCTGAGTATCTACTTGCCGAAAGAGACTGGCCTGGCACCCTTCTCGCATCTGCCGGTGGAATCCAGTTTCGTGGCCGCCGGTGATCAGGTCGCCGCGATCGCGCTATCCGAAGCCGAGGAGACCACCTCGCGCTTCTATGTGACCGGTGTCGACGTGCTCACCTCGACGAATGGCCCGATCGTTGTCGCGTTCGGTGACTCCTGGTTCGAAGGCGTCGGGTCCACCCTCGGCGCGAACCATCGCTCTGTCGACGTCCTCAACGAACGTCTCACCAGCGGTTGGGTTGTCAATCAGGGCATCGGCGGGACCCGATTGCTGACCGACCAGATCGGCGAACACGGACTGGCCCGTTTCGACCGCGATGTGCTCGAAGTTCCCGGCGTCACCCATGTTGTCCTGAACTTCGGTATCAACGATCTGATCCTCGACAACAGCACATCGTCTGCCGAGGCGCTCATCACCGGTTTCACCGAATTGGCCGGACGTGCCCGTGCGGCGGGACTTGCGGTGTACGCCAACACCATCGGGCCGTTCGCCGGTGTCATCTATCCAGATCTCAATGTCGCCGAAGGCCGGGTGGTGCGCCGTGATGTCAACGAATGGCTCCGCACCACAACCATTTTCGATGCCGTATTCGATGTGGCTGCCGCCGTCGAGGATCCGAATGATCCCGACTTCATCCGACCCGATCTGGACAGCGGTGACGGTCTGCATTTGAACGATGCGGGTCACCGCATCATGGGTGAGACCATGTCCATTCCGGGGCTTACCGACTAGTTACGGGACCAAGCCGCGCAAGACGATTTCGATGCCGAGGCGGAATTCCGTCTCGGCATCGACATTTCGGGCGTCGGTGGCGGTTTCGACGAGTACCGGATAGTCGGCCGGGGCGAGTCGGGTCATCGCGGCGGTGCCCGCGCCGGAGAGTGGGCCGTAGTGCTCGTTCTGGAGGTGGCCGAGCAGGAAGGCCATCAGGGTGCGTTGGGCCAGGACTCGGCCGATGCCGGTAAAGCCCGCATCGGTGAGGATGGTCAGCATCGCCTCGATCCAGCGCAGGCTGTTGGGTGCGGACTGACGGTGGCGCACGACCAGCGGGATCGTGGCCGGGTGGGTGGATACCGTCGTGCGCATGCGGTCGAGTAGGGCCGCGATGCGGTCGCGCCAGTCCGGGTCGGTCGGTGGCGTGAGGTCGATATCGGCCAGGAGATGGTCGACGACCAGCAGCTCGAGTTCGTCGCGGTCGGCGACGTAGCGGTAAAGGCCCATGGTGGCGATGCGGAGTTCCTTCGCGACCGCGCGCATGGTGAGGCCGGACAGACCGTCGCGGTCGAGCACCGCGACGGCGGCCGCCGCGATGGCGGGGCCGGTCAGCGAGCGAGGGCGGGGCACGGGTTGACAGCGTACAAGGTACGCGCATACTTGTCGTAGGCGTACGTCGTACACCTACGAAGGGAGTTTCCATGTCAATGCCGACCACGGTGCCCGCCCGAGAACTGGTCACCATCGCCGACAGCACAATTCGGATTCCGGACCCGGATTGCCTGATCCACCTACAGTTCCGCCGCTTCGCCGGCTGCCCGATCTGCAACCTGCACCTGCGCTCGTTCGCGGTGCGGCACGCCGAAATCCGCGCCGCCGATATCCGCGAGGTCGTCGTATTCCATTCCAACGCAGCCGAATTGCGCAAATACGAAGGCGACCTCCCCTTCGACCTCATCGCCGACCCGACCCGAACCCTCTACCGCGAATTCGGCATCGAAGCCAAGCCCCGCGCACTCCTCGACCCCCGCGCCTGGCCCACCATAATCCGCGGCGTCACCACCGCGACCATGGCCGTCCTCCGCAAGGAAAAGCCCGCTCCCCCAGCGGAACCCGAAGGCGGGCGCCTAGGGCTCCCCGGCGACTTCCTCATCGCGCCGGACGGACGTGTGCTCGCCGGCAAACTCGGGGTGCACGCCGATGACCAATGGTCGGTCGATGAACTGCTCGCCCACGTGCCTACCCGCGATAAGTCCGGCTCAGGGCATCAATGACGCCGGATCCACGGTGAATTCGAAGGGACTGCGCAGGGTGGCGGTGTCTCCGGCCGCCACCCGGTGCGTCCGTTCGTAGGCGTCTTCCGACCCAAGGGCGTGCGCGAACAGGACCGGCAACTTTTCGTCGGCGAGCTGGCCTTTGAACGGGTTGATCTCGACGCGCCAGTAGTTGGGGATTTTGGCGGCGGCGTAGAGCACGGGCTTGACCATGCGGTCCTGCATCGTCGTCGATTTGGAGACAACTTCGACTACGAGTTCCACCTGTTCAGCAGGAACCCCGCGGTTGTCCCAGTCGATCGGGCCGACCGCCACCATCAGGTCGGGAATGGGCTCGTCGTCGCCGATCAGCACGCCCACGCCTTCTAGCACGACGTATCCAGGAGGCAGTACGTCGTCGAGAGCGCGCGTCAACCATTTGATGAGCCACTGATGCCGTGGCTTGGGAGCAGCGTTCACGACGAGCTGGCCATTCAGCACCTCGTACCGTAATCCGTCTTCAGGAATGTGATCGAGGTCCGCGGCCGTCCAATGATCGGACCGAGGAGCGGGCATTGCCATTGGAACCACCTCCAACCTCGTCGAACGGAAGCGAACGACGTCCGCTCAGTCCGTCCGAGTCTAGCCCGAGCAGCTCATGTCAGCGGCGTGTCAGTGGGGGTGGGCATGGTTCCGGCAGGCCGCACGGGGGACGTCCCCGGGTGGCGGACAGTACGGAAAGGGTTGGGCCATGTCTGAGGTTGAGCTGGGGGGATTCGTTGCGGAGATGGCGGCGAAGTTCGGGGTGCCGGGGGCTGCGGTGGGGGTTTGGGTTGATGGGCGGGAGGTTTTCGCGGCGCATGGGGTGACGAGTATCGAGAATCCGGTGCCGGTGGATCGGGACACGATGTTCGTGTTGGGGTCGGTGAGTAAGACGTTTACCGCGACGGCGGTGATGCGGCTGGTCGCGGAGGGCAAGGTCGAGTTGGATGCACCCGTGCGGCGGTATGTGCCGGAGTTGGCGCTCGGCGACGAGGCGGCCGCTGCGGAGATGACGGTGTTGAATCTGCTCAATCACACTGCGGGGCTGGGGATTCGGCTGATCGTCGAGACCGGGGACGGGGACGACGCGCTGGCCGAGTACGTGGCGCGACTAAACGAGTTGGACCTGATCGGGCCGGTCGGTGCTCGCGCGTCCTACTCGCAGGCGGGGTACAACCTGCTCCGGCGGGTCATCAAGAAGGTGACGGGGCTGACCTTCGAGAAGGCGGTCGCTCAGTTGCTGCTCGACCCGATCGGGCTGTCGCGCAGTCGTTATCTGTCGAGCGAGATCATGACTCGGCGCTTCGCGGTCGGACACAATCGCGGTGCCGACGGTGCGCTGACGGTGGCACGCGAGTGGAAGGACACGCGGGCCAACAATCCAGGTGGCGGCATCGTATCTTCGGTGGCCGACCAGTTGCGTTGGGCGCGTTTCCAACTCGGTGACGGCCGGGCCGAAAGCGGTGAACGGGTATTGCCCGCCGAGGTGCTGGTGCGGATGAAGGAGCAAACCGTCGAGTTGCGTGGCAGCTCCCTCGGCCATGCCTTCGGTATCTGCTGGTTCCTGCGCGATGCGGACGGTGTGCGAGTCGTGAGCCACGGCGGCTCTTCGAACGGCCAATTCGGCGAACTCGTTACCGTGCCGGAACGGAATTTCGCCATCACCGTCATGTGCAATGCGGGCCCCGACGACGGCATCCAATTCAACCAGGCCGTGGTGCGGTGGGCGCTGGAGCATTACCTCGGGCTGATCGATCAGGATCCCGAACCGCTCCCCTTCGACCCGGCGCGGGCCGAGAAGATCATCGGCGACTACGAAATCGACGCCATGACACTCACGATCGGCACCGACGAGACCGGGCTGACGGTCGCCTGCGGGATCAAACCAGAGGTCCGCGCGGCCTCGGAAATCGAACTCCCCCCGAACCTTCCGGCGGCCGGTCTCGGGCTGCTACCCGGCAACCGCGACGAATACATTGTCACCAGTGGCGGTCTGCAAGGTCAGCGCGGTTTCTTCACCCGCGACGAACGCGGCCGGATCGTGGGCGCAGATATGGCGGGGCGGATATTCAACCGGGTCTCGACCACCGCCTGATCCGCAAGCGAGCGATAGCCGTTGCCACGGCCAGCTGGATAGGCCGAAAGTCCGTCAGACGGCTATTCAGCCCGGCTTTCGAGCGCCTTCCGGACGAGTTTCCGGGCTGCCTCACCAACAACCGATTGGCCGGCCAGCACATCGAACGCCCGGCCGTAGATCGCAACCTCTCGCGGTTGGGTAATCGTCAGCTCGGCTGTGATGCCTTCGACCGTGACCATGCGCGAATCGAACATTACGAAGTTCGTCGTTTGCATCGGCGGGCCAGCTTGCGCCGGAATGATGCCAAGCCGAACCCGAGACAGGCCGATCACGGCCATGAGCCGGTCCAACTGCCCAATCATTACCGCGTCGGTGCCGACCGAGGTGTACAAAGCTTGTTCGGCGATCAGGATGTGAAAGCGCCGTTCGCCTCTGTACAGGTATTGCTGACGTTCGAGCCGCTTCGATACCGCTTCGTCTATGTCGTCGGGTAGCCGATAGAAATCGACTGAATGCCTCAAGATGGCTTCGGCGTACTCGGCAGTCTGAAGAATGCCGGGAATAACGACCGGCTGATAGATCCTCATCAGTTTCGAGCGCTCAGCGAGCCTGACCGACTTCTGCTGTCCCCGTTTGAGTCCCGCTGCGTGCTGCCGCCGGTATTCCATGTACGCAGCATCGATGTTGTGGACTGTGGCCAACAGATCTTCGAGTTGGTCACCTGCGCCGGTATGAGCGCAGTAGGCACGAATATCCGCGTCTGACGGCTTTACTCTGCCGTACTCGATCTTGGAGACCTTCGTTTCATGCCAGCCAGACAGGCGCGCAAGCTCACGACCTGAGATTCCCGACCTTCGTCGGATCTCCCGAAGCCGCTGCCCGAGCGCCTGCCGGGCCTCATGAATGCCGTTACTCACCTCCGGATGTCTACCGCGTACTCGGCGTACGGCGTAGCTAGCTGCCACACGCGCTCTTTCACCTGTCGGCACAGGTCGACAATCCGCGGGTCGGTGGTCAGAGCCGACGCCGCGGCCGCACGTCCGTTCTCGTCGACGAGGTTGAACACCACCCGTTCGTCATCCAACAGCCAGAAATCATCGGCGGGCACGTCTCTAGCGATTTGCCGGGGCAAGTACCGAATGTCCTCGCCCGCTTCGGCATTCAGTGCCGTAAGCGCGAGTAACCACCTTTGATAATCGACATGGGGCACTGACACAACCCGGACCCGGGTCACAGCCACACCACGGCCGACCGTAGCTCGTACCAACTCTCCCCAAGGCTCGAACCAAGCATTGTCGTCCGGCTCTCCATCGAGAAACCGGCGTAACGCTTCCGACTCGTTGGGAACCGCGTAGGTGTCTCTGACCTCGAGGTGAAACGCTTCCCGTTGGCACCGCCCGAATAGGTCAGGCCACGGATTGTCGCGAAGCAGTTGCACCGTAGAACGTCCTTTCTGCCTTCGGAACCTCGATAGCGGTTTCGTAGGTCTCCATCGTCATCTGGCCCAGCGTCTCACGGTCTGCGATCGGGCGACCGGACACAAGGAACGTGCCTCGACCCGAATCAGTTATCCGGTCCTTGGTCATTCTCGGTATCGGCCTATCGGCCGGTCTGCTCTCCACTCCGAGCGCGCCCGCTGCACCGCTCACGGTGCCCCACTGCACAAATGGTGTCGTGCAGGTCGACGGCGTAGACAAAGCCGCCTGCGACGCCCATTACTACAACTACCTTGTGCCGGAATGCAATAAGCGCAAGTCGGCCGTCTGCATGCGAGCTGCGAACCAGTGGTATGCGGACTGTCTCACCGGGAAGGTCCCGCCGCCGTGCGGATGTGTGTCGGATCCCATCCGACCGGAGAACTACGGACCAGACACGCCTGCCGCGCTCGGCGCAGCTGGATAGGATGCGGCGATGGCAATGACCTGGGAGCTCGGGGAGCCGATCGCGACCCGCGAACTCCGCAAGGGTGACGATCCAGTGGTCGTCACGTTCGGGAAGCCGGAGCCGTCCGAGAGCGGTTCCTACTCATGCACCGTTCGGATCGAAGGCATGGAGGCGGAGCCGTTGACCCGGGCCATCTTCGGGGTGGATGCGGTACAGGCCCTGATCGAGGCAATGGTCTTCGCCGGTCGTCTGCTCGAGGCCGACGGAGGCGAGTACACGTTCCTAGGAGAATCCGACCTCGGATTTCCTCGAAGCTGACAACAGCTGTGCATCGAGACGGAACTGGCCAACTGTAGAAGCGGAAAGGCAAGAGCCCCGCACCGTCATCTTTCGAGGTGCGGGGCTCTTGCTTCGCTTACCGCGCGGGGCGGTCTCGGCTATTCGACGATCACGATTCGCACATCCTCGTCCGCCGCGTCTGTCTCCTCGCCCACCGTGACGAACCAGTGGGTGACCTCGCCGTCGGCCAGATCATCGGCGATATCGTCCGCGCTGGGGAGCACCGAGAGGGCGCCGGCGGTTGCCGCGGCCAGGGATTCGAGGAGTGCGGCTCGACCCGAGATGGCGGTGGTGAAGGTCGTCGACTCGTAATCGATGTCGTACTCCGAGCGGACCTGCTCGGCCTGTTCGAGTGCCTCGGTCTGGCTGAAGGCGCGTACGGCGCCGTCGGCTGTGAGGACTACGAAGGCCGGGTGTTCCTCGGCGAGCGGGCGGACCCGATCGGCGTAGGAGACCGGGTGCGATGGGGCGGCGACCAGTTCGGCCTGGACCGCCGGATCGCTCGGGACCAGCCAGTTGATCGGGCCGTCGGTCGGTTCCAGCGTGATACCGAAACCGGCTCCGGCGGTGGCCATTTCGGCGGCGGACAGATCACCGGCGAACAGGCAGGCAGCGCCGGCCTTCTGGATGGCCCAGACCGCGACCACCGCATCCACCGAACGCGGCAGCGCAAGTGCCACCACATCGCCGGGTCCGGCGCCGTGTGCGATGAGCACCCGGGCCAGCTGCGAGGAACGGCGATCCAGGACGTGGTAGGCGATTTCGTCGCCGTCCACCAGCAGCGCGGGCGCCTCGGGATCGGCCTCGACCACCTCGGCGAGCACCCGCGACACCGTGCGCGCACCGACCCGGCCCACCGGTTCCGGTGCGGGTGCCGTTGCCGCGATACCGGATTCGACGAGCAGGCGGGCCCGCTCACCGGCATCGAGGATATCGATATCGCCGACCAGTCCGGCCGGATCGCCGAGCAGTGCGTCCAGCACCCGGAGCAGCCTGGTGGACAAGGTTTCCACCTCTTCGGCGGTGAACCGGCTGAGCAGGTACTCGAAGGTGAATTCGAGGGTGGACTCCGCGGTCACCTGCAGGGTGAGCGGATAGTGCGTCGCACTTTCCATGCCGACACCGGTCACCGACATGCCGTCGATCGAACTCGCCGCGGCGATCGCCTCCCGATCGATCGGGTAGGACTCGAACACCAGCAGGGTGTCGAAGTGCGAGGCGATTCCGGCGGCCCGCTGGATATCGGACAGGCCGACGTAGTGGTGGTCGAGTAGCTCGGTCTGGTCGCGCTGCAACCGCTCGAGCTGATCGTCGATGGTCGCGCGGTCATCGATGCGCACCCGGACCGGGAGCGTGTTGATGAACAGACCGACCATCGATTCCACGCCGGGCAGCTCGGCGGGCCGACCCGATACCGTGGCGCCGAAGACCACATCGGCGCGGCCGGTGAGCCTGCCGAGCAGGATGCCCCACGCCGCCTGCACCAGGGTGTTGACCGTGATGCCCAGTTCGGCGCAGTGCTTGGTCAGCTGACGGGTGCGGTCGGCGTCGATCTCGGTGATCAGTTTCGCGGTCTCGTAGGTCTCGGCCGTCCGCGCCGGCGGCGCCAATTCGGTCGGTTCGGTCGCACCGTCGAAGGCATCGGCCCAGACCCGCAGCGACGCGTCCTGATCGCGAGTGGCGAGCCAGTCCAGGAAGTCGCGGTAGGAGGAGACCTGCGGCAGTGCCGACTGATCACCACGCGTCGCATAGAGCACCAGCAGATCCCGCATCAGCAGCGGCATCGACCAGCCGTCGATCAGCACGTGGTGCGTGGTGATCGCCAGCGTCCATTCCTCGGCCGCGGTGCGCAACAGCGTGTAGCGCACCAGCGGCGGGCTGGACATGTCGAAGCGGTCCGCATGGTCGGCATCGATCCGGCGACGCAGTTCGTCGGCCCGCTCCGCCTCCGGCACATCGGTGAGATCCTCGATGCGCCAGGGCACTTCGATCCGATCGAGCACGACCTGGCGGACCTGACCGGTGGAATCGGTGACGAATGCGGTGCGCAGGTTCGGGTATCGGTCCAGGATCGCCTGCGCCGCCGCGTGCAACCGCGCCACATCGACCGCTCCGGCCAGCTGCACCACGGCCTGCATGGTGTAGACGTCCACGGTGGCCGTGGTCATCAGCGCGTGGAAGAGCAGACCGGACTGCAGCGGCGAGACCGGCCAGACATCGTCGAGGCCCGGGTAGGTCTGCTCCCACAGATCGATATCGGCCTGGCCGACCTGCACCAGCGGCAGATCCGACGGCGTATGACCACCGGCATCCGGTCGCTGCGCGTGCTTCGCCAGCGCGGTCAGCGCGGCAACCCACAGCTCCGCCAACTCCTGCACCTGCTCCGGGGACAGCAGCCCGACCGGGAACTCGAAGGTGGCGAGCAACCGCGGACCGTCGTCCTCGTCGCCGACGGTGACGGCGATATCGAGCGCACCGTTCGCGGGCATGGTGGCATCCCGCTCGGTCTTGATCGCCGCTTCCTGGTATCGGAAGCCGACCTGACCGGCCTGCGGCAGATTCAGCAGCCCGTGGCCGACGCCCTGATCGGGCACCGCGAGCAGCTGTTCCTTCACCGACTTGATGATCGAACCGGCGGCAGCGCCGCCGTCGAACGCATCGGCCAGGTCGATCCCGCTCAGCGCGAGCCGGGCCGGATAGACGGCGGTGAAAGCGCCCACGGTGCGCGACAATTCGGCACCGTCGACCGTCGCCCGGCCGTCTCCGTCGAGCCGGATCAGTACATCCGATCCGTGCTCCGCACCGCGCCAGCGCACCAGCGCCATGGCCAATGCCGACAGCAGCCCGTCCGGCACGCCGCCGTGGAACCGCGCCGGGACCGTGGTGAGCAGGACCTCGGAGATCTCCGTCGGCACCTCGATGCGGACCCGTCGCGTGGTGGCGACGGTATCCAACGCCGAATCGAAGGCCCGCGCGCCGAGCAGCGGATCGGGTGTGGCCGAAACCTCCTGCCAGAACGGCAGTTCGGCGGCGCGGTCGCTCGTCTGCTCGGTCAGGCCGTAGGCCCAACGCCGCAGCGAGGTACCGACCTCGGGCAGGGCGACCTGGTCGTCGGCGATCAGATCGAGCAGATCGCCGGTCAGGATGCCGAGGGACTTCGGATCGGCCGCGAAGCCGTGCACCACGACGAGCATGAAGTTGCCGCCGTCGAGCCGGTCGGCGGTGCAGCGCACGAACTGCGCCATCACACCGTTGGCCGGATCGAGGCGATCCGCGGCGGCGGCGCGTTCGTTGTCGGCCAGGCGCATGAGTTCGTCATAGCCGTAGTCGTCGTCGAGGGCGGCATCGAAGGCGACCTCGTGCACCAGCGCATCGATATCGATGGCACCGCGCTCGAGCGCTTCGAACTCCCAGGCCTCGTCGACCCTGCGCAACCGAGTGCGCAGCGCATCGTGCCGGTCGACCAGGGCGGCGATCGCCGCACGCAGCCGGTCCCCGTCGAGTTCGCTCGGCAATGCCACCGCCGCCTCGTAGGAGAAGCGCTGGTACGCAGTGTCGTTCGCCAATACCGCCGCGATACCGGGCAGCAGCGGGATCTCGCCGATCCCACCACCGGGCAACTCGGCCATGGTCGCCTGCCGCAGATCCGCGGCCGAGGACGCGATCGCGGCGAGTCCGGCGACGCTGCGCTGGTCGAAGACGTCGCGCACGGAGAACACCACGCCCTGCGCCTTCGCCCGCGATACCAGCTGGATCGACAGGATGCTGTTACCGCCGAGTGCGAAGAAGTCGTCGTCGGCGCCGATCCGTTCGATGCCGAGCACATCGGCGAACACACCGGCCACGATCTGCTCGACCGGGGAAACCGGCGCGCGGAAGGCGGCATGTTCGAAGGTGGGCTGCGGCAAGGCGTTTCGATCCAGCTTGCCGTTCGCATTGAGCGGCAGGGCGTCCAGCGCCAAGAAGGCGCTCGGCACCATGTACGACGGCAACTCGGCGGCCAACGCCGACTGCACCGCACTCTTGTCGAATTCGCCGGTTGTCGGAACCACATAGGCGACCAAGCGGTCACCCAGTGCCGGATCGGTATGCGCGAGCACCGCGGCCGACGCGATCGCGGTCTGGCGCAGCAGCGCCGCCTCGATCTCGCCGAGCTCGATACGGAAACCGCGGATCTTCACCTGGAAGTCGGTGCGGCCGCGGTACTCCAGCTCACCATGCGCATTCCAGGCCACCAGGTCACCGGTGCGGTACATCCGAGCGCCGGATTCGAACGGATCGGCCACGAACCGCTCCGCGGTCAGATCGACCCGACCGAAGTAGCCACGCGCCAATTGCGCACCGGCCAAATACAACTCACCCGACACACCCACCGGCACCGGACGCAACCGCGAATCCAGCACGTAGACACGACTGTTCCACTCCGGCGCACCGATCGACACCGAGACGGTGTCCGCATCTGTCACCTCGTGGTTGGTGATCGAGACCGCGGCCTCGGTCGGACCGTAGAGGTTGAACAGACCGGCCGCGTTCGACTCCCGGAACCGCTGCGCCGTCGCGGCGGGCAGCGCCTCACCGATGGCGAGCACCCGGCGCAACGACTCGGGCAGCTGTCCGTCCGATTCGATCAGCAGGGCATCCAACATCGACGGCACCACATGCAGGGTGGTGACGGCGGTATCGCGCATCAGCGTGTTGAGGTAGGACGGATCGCGATGTCCGTCTGCGGACGCGATGACCAGTCGGCCACCGGAAACCGCCGCAGACCAGAACTCCCACACCGAGAGGTCGAAGGTCGCGGCCGTCTTGAGCAGCACCGCATCCTCGGCGCCGAGGCCGAATTCGGCCGTCTTCCAGAGCAACTGGTTGACGATCGCCGCATGCGGCACCGCGACACCCTTGGGGCGACCTGTCGAACCCGACGTGAAGATCACGTACGCCGTATTCGCCGCGCGCAATGGCGCGATCCGCTCCGCGTCGGCGATCGGCGCGTCCGTGACGTCCGCGAGTGCGTCCATCCGGACGACATCGGTCACCGAGGTCTGGAAATCGGTGTCGGCGTTGGTCACCACACACAGCGGCCGAGCGGTTTCGAGAATGTAGTCGGTCCGCTCACCCGCCTGATCCGGATCCAGCGGCACGTACGCGCCACCGGCCTGGGTCACCGCGTACATCGCGACCACCAGGTCCACCGAGCGGCGCAGCGCGAGCGCCACCCGCGCCTCCGGCCCGACGCCCAGCGAAATCAGGTGCCGCGCAAGACGATTCACCCGGGAGCCGAGCTCGCCGTAGGTAACGGCGGTACCGTCGTCGCCGACCAGCGCCACCGCATCCGGCGTGGCTGCCACGGTCCGATCCAGCAGCGAGGCCAGCGTCGCGGACGAATCCACCTGGTGCGCTGTGGCATTGCGGTCGGAGACCAGTTCGCGGCGTTCGTCCGCGGCCATGATCTCGAGATCGCCGACAGCCGAGCGCGGCGCCGCGATGATCTCGGCGAGCACACGTGCGAAGCGATCGGCGAAGCCACGGACGGTATCCGCGTCGAACAGATCGGTGGCGTAGGTGAAGTACCCGCCGATACCCGAGGGAGTCCCGTCCTCGTCGTAGCTGTCCGCCACGATCAGATGCAGATCGAACTGCGAGAGCTGGGTGTCGATATCGAATCCGGCCACCGTGAGCCCGGGCAGTTCCAGCGTGGTCCGCGCCAGGTTCTGGAACGACAGGCCCACCTGGAACAGCGGATGACGCGCCTGCGACCGCACCGGGTTCAGCACCTCGACCAACCGCTCGAACGGCACATCCGCATGCGCGAACGCCTGGATATCCGTTTCGCGCTGACGCCCGAGCAGATCGGTGAACGCCTCGCCGCGCTCCAGCTGGGTACGGAACACCAGGGTGTTGACGAACATGCCGATCAGGTCGTCGAGCACGGCCTCACCGCGGCCTGCCATCGGTGTGCCGATCGCGATGTCATCGGTTCCGGAGAGCCGCGAGAGCATTACCGCGAAGGCGGTGTGCACCACCATGAACAGCGTCGCACCCTCGGCCCTGGCCAGACCGACCAGCGCACGATGCGTTTCGGCGTCGATGCTCAGCTCGACCTTGCCGCCGGTGAAGGACTGCACCGCGGGACGCGGGCGATCCGACGGCAGATCCAGCTGATCCGGCACATCCGCCAACGCCGACTGCCAGTAGGCGATCTGCTTGGCCGCCAACGACTCCGGATCATCCTCGCTGCCAAGCAGCTCGCGCTGCCAGATGGAGTAGTCCGCGTACTGCACCGGCAGCGGCGTCCACGTGGGCGATTCGCCGACCGAGCGGGCGGCGTACGCCGTCATCAGATCCCGGGTCAGCGGGCCCATCGACGAACCGTCACCCGCGATGTGGTGCACCACGAGCACCAGCACGAACTCGTTCAGGGCAGGAGCGGAGCCTGCGGAGCGATCCGACGACACAGCGCCCGGGGCGTCGGTCACCTGGAACAGCTCGATACGGACCGGCACCTCGGCGGTGACGTCGAACGGCGCCGCCATCACGGCGATCACCGTGGATTCGAGTTCCGCGGCCGCGATCGGCCGCAGCTCCAATGCCGGAACAGCCTGCGCCACCGGCAGAATCACCTGTGCCGGGGCGCCCGCGGTCTCCGGGTACACCGTCCGCAGAATCTCGTGCCTGCCGACCAGATCCGCCATGGCCGCGCGCAGCGCGTCGACATCCAGCGCACCGGTCAACCGGACCGCGATGGGCAGGTTGTAGGCCGCCGACTCGGTGTCGAAGCGGTTCAGGAACCACATGCGCTGCTGGGCCAGCGACAACGGCACCGGATCCGGTCGCGGACCGGCGACCAGCGGCCGCCGCTCGCCCACCCCGGACAGCTGCTCCAGCTTCACCGCCAGGGCCGCCACGGTCGGCGCCTCGAACAGCGCGCGCACCGGCACCCTGCCGCCGATCGCGGCGCTCAGGCGCCCGACCACCTGGGTGGCGACCAGCGAGTTGCCGCCGAGTGCGAAGAAGTCGTCGTCGGCGCCCACGCGCTCGATACCGAGCACGTCACTGAAGACGCCCGCCACGATCTCCTCCACCGGCGTTGCCGGGGCACGGAATTCGCGCGTGGTGAAGGTCGGTTCGGGCAGTGCCTTGCGGTCGAGCTTGCCGCTGGAATTCAGCGGGAAGGCATCGAGCACCACGATGGCGGCCGGAACCATGTAGGCCGGAAGCACATCCGAGACCTCGGCCAGCAGTGTCGGCTGGTCGATGGACTGACCCGGCGCGGGAACCACGTAGGCGACCAACTGGTCGCCCAGCGCCGACGCGGCCACCAGCGCCACCGCCTGGCTCACCGCGGCATGGGCGAGCAGCGCCGTCTCGATCTCGCCGAGCTCGATCCGCTGGCCGCGGAACTTCACCTGGAAGTCGGTGCGACCCAGGTATTCGAGGCGATAGCCCGCATCCGCAGGTTCGCGCCAGACCACGAGGTCGCCGGTGCGGTACATCCGCGCACCGGGCGCGAACGGGTTGGCCACGAAGCGATCCGAGGTCAGATCCGGCCGCGCCACGTAACCGCGGGCCAGCTGATCACCGGCGAGGTACAGCTCACCGGCCACGCCGGCGGGCACCGGCCGCAGCCGCGAATCCAGCACGAATACCTGGGTGTTCCACTGCGGCAAGCCGATCGGCACGGTCCGCACATCCGTCTCGCGCGCGGGCCAGTAGGTCACCGATACCGCGGCCTCCGTCGGCCCGTACAGGTTGTGCAGTACCGCGTCCGAAACGGACCGCCACGCCGTCACAGTTTCCGGCGGCAGCGCCTCACCGATCACGAACACGTCCCGCAGCGTCGGCAGCGAGCCCGCCGCCAACTGTGCGGCGAACACCGTCAGCATGGACGGCACGAAGTCGGTGACGGTAACCCCGTGCGCGGCAATCGCTTCCGCCACGTAGGCCGGGTCACGATGGCCGTCGTGGGTGGCGACCACCAGTTTCGCGCCCGCGCGCAGTGGCATGAAGTAGCCCCACAGCGACACGTCGAACGTGGTGGCGGTCTTCTGGAAGTACACGTCGGCCGAGCCGAGCGGGTACTCGGCGAGCATCCACTCGATCTGGTTGTTGATCGCCTCGTGCGATACCGCGACGCCCTTCGGACGACCGGTCGAACCCGAGGTGAAGATGACGTAAGCCGGGTTGTCCCGGGTGACCGGGCGCAGCAGCTCACCGGGTTCGATCGGAGCGGAGGAGAACCCGTCCAGCTCCAGCGAATCCAGTTCGAGCACCGGGATGTCCGCGGGGACCGGCACCGCGTCGGCCGCGGTAGTGACCACGCACGCGGGCTGGGCGGTGTCCAGGATGTGTGCGATCCGCTCCGCCGGATGATCCGGATCCAACGGCACATACGCGCCACCGGCCGTCACGATCGCGTACATGCCGACGACCAGATCCAGCGACCGTCGAACGGCGAGGCCGACCAGCGACTCGGCACCGACACCTTGCGAAATCAACAGGCGGGCAAGCTTGTTCACCCGCTCGTCGAATTCCCGGTAGGTAAGTTCGGCGCCCTCGAACACCACCGCGACGGCATCCGGGTGCGCCGCGACGGCGCGCCGGTATCCGTCGAGCAGCAGTTCGGGCTGCACCGGATGCGCGGTGGCGTTCCAGCCGTCGAGCATCCGTTCCCGCTCCACCGACGTGAGCAGCTCGAGATCGCCCACCGCCGCGCGCGGCGCGTTGATGATCTCGCCGAGCAGCCTGGTGAACCGGTCCGCGAACCCTTCGACCGTGCTCCGGTCGAAAAGATCGGTGGCGTAGGTGAATATGCCTGCGATGCCCGCGGGAGCCCCGGACTCGTCGTACAGGTCGCTGAGAATCAGATGCAGATCGAACTGGGAGATGCGGGTGTCGAAGTCCACGCCCGAGACCGTGAGATCCGGCAATTCCAGGGTGGTCTGGGCCAGGTTCTGGAACGACAGACCCACCTGGAACAGCGGATGCCGCGCCTGCGACCGCGCCGGGTTCAGCACCTCGACCAACCGCTCGAACGGCACATCGGCATTGGCGAACGCCTGGATGTCGGTTTCCCGCTGCCGCCCGAGCAGATCCGCGAACGGCTCGGCCGGATCCAGCCGGGTACGGAACACCAAGGTATTGATGAACGTACCGATCAGGTCGTTCAGCGCCGCCTCACCGCGGCCCGCCATCGGCGTACCGATCGCGATGTCGTCCGTGCCGGACAGCCTGGACAACAGGACGGCCAGCGCCGTGTGCACGATCATGAACAGCGTCGCGCCCTCGGCCTGCGCCACCCCGCCGAGACCGCGGTGGGTGTCGGCGTCGATGCGCACCTCGACGGTGCCACCCGCGAAGGACTGCACCGCGGGCCGCGGACGATCCGCGGGCAGGTCCAGCTGCTCCGGCAGATCGGCCAGCGCGGTTCGCCAGTAGGCGACCTGCTTGGACATCAGCGATTCCGGATCGTCCTCGCTGCCGAGCAGTTCGCGCTGCCAGATGCTGTAGTCCGCGTACTGGACCTCCAGCGGCGCCCAGTTGGGTGCGACACCCGCCGAGCGCGCCGCGTACGCGGTCATCAGATCACGCGTCAGCGGTCCCATCGAGGAGCCGTCACCGGCGATATGGTGCACGACCATCGCGATCACGTATTCGGGAGCCGAACTTTCGGTGTCGATCTCGAACAACCGCACTCGCACCGGCACCTCGGCGGTCACGTCGAACGGCGCCGAAATCAACTCGACCACAGCGGTTTCGACCTGATCCGGTGTGACCGTCCGGACGTCCAGCTCCGGAATCGCCTGTCCCACCGGCAGAATCAGTTGCACCGCACCCGACTCGGTCTCCGGGTAGATGGTGCGCAGGACCTCGTGCCTGCGCACCAGATCCGCGATCGCGGCGCGCAGTGCGTCCACGTCGAGCGCGCCGGTCAGCCGCACCGCGATCGGGACGTTGTAGGCGGCGGACTGGGTATCGAAGCGGTTGAGGAACCACATCCGCTGCTGCGCCAGCGACAGCGGAATATGTTCCGGCCGCGGACCGGCGACCAGGGCGTGCCGTCCGCGCCCGTCGGCCTGCTGTTCGACCCGGATGGCGAGTGCGCCGACGGTCGGCGCCTCGAACAGCAGTCGCACCGGGACGCGGGTGTTCAGCGCCGCGCCGAGGCGCGCCGCGACCTGTGTCGCGAGCAGCGAGTTGCCGCCCCACGCGAAGAAGTCGTCATCCAGGCCGAGCCGCTGCGCCTGCGCTCCGGAACCGAGGTGCAGCACCTCGGCGAAGGTGTTCGCGACGATCTCCTCGATCGGGGTGACCGGCGCGCGGAAGACCGCCTTCTCGAAGGTGGGCTCCGGCAATGCCTTTCGATCCAGCTTGCCGTTCGCGTTCAACGGCAGCGCATCGAGGGTGAGGAAGACCGACGGCACCATGTAGGACGGCAGCTCGGCGGCCAACGCCGATTGCAGCCGCGTGTTGTCGAGCTCATCGGCTTCGGGCACCACGTAAGCGACCAGCCGGTCGCCCAGGTTCGGGTCGGTGTGTGCGAGCACCGCGGTGGCCGCGACCTCGGGCTGGCGCAGCAGGGCCGCCTCGATCTCACCGAGCTCGATCCGGAAACCGCGGATCTTCACCTGGAAGTCGGTGCGGCCGCGATACTCCAGCCCGCCCTCGCTGTTCCAGGCCACCAGGTCACCGGTGCGGTACATGCGCTCGCCTGCGCCGAACGGGTTGGCCACGAAGCGATCCGCGGTCAGGTCGACGCGCCCGAAGTAGCCGCGCGCCAACTGCGCACCGGCCAGATACAGCTCACCGGAGACACCGACCGGTACCGGACGCAGCCGCGAATCCAGCACGTACACCTGGCTGTTCCACTCCGGAGCACCGATCGGCACCGACACGTTGTCGGCATCGGTGACGGTGTGCGCGGTGATCGACACCGCGGCCTCGGTGGGGCCGTAGAGGTTGAACAGCTCGGCCGCGTTGTCCCGCCGGAACCGCTGCGCGGTCGTCGCGGGCAACGCCTCACCGATCGCCAGCACCCGCCGCAGCGACTGCGGCAGGCGGCGACCGGATTCGGTGAGCAGCGCGTCCAGCATCGACGGCACCACGTGCAGTGTCGTGACGCCGGTGGAGCGCATCAACTCGTTGAGGTACGCGGGATCGCGGTGACCATCGGCATCGGCGATGACCAACCGGCCACCGCAGACGGCGGCCGACCAGAATTCCCAGACCGACAGGTCGAAGGTCGCCGCGGTCTTGAGCAGCACCGCGTCATCGGCGGCGAGGCCGAATTCGGCTGTCTTCCACAGCAACTGGTTGACGATCGCCGCATGCGGCACCGCCACGCCCTTCGGCTGGCCGGTGGAGCCCGACGTGAAGATCACATACGCGGTATTCGCCGCCGCCAGCGGCCGCAGCCGGTCGCCGTCGGAGATCGGAGCGTCCGCGACGCCGGATAGATCCAGCTCGTCGATCGACACCACATCGGTCACGGTGCTGTCGAAACCATCGCGGCCGGTGGTCAGCACGCAGACCGGTGCCGCGGTGCTCAGGATGTAGTCGGTGCGCTCGGCGGGCTGATCGGGATCGATCGGCACATACGCCGCACCCGACTTCGCCACCGCGTACATCGCGACCACGAGATCCACCGAGCGCCGAATGGCCAGCGCCACTCGGTCCTCCGCGCCGACACCGAGCGTGATCAGGTGACGCGCCAGGCGGTTGGCCCGGCCGTCCAACTCGGCGTAGGTGAGCGTCGCGTCCTCGGCCAGCAGCGCCACCGCATCCGGGCTCGCCGCCACCGTGGCGTCCAGCAGCGACACCAACGTGGTCGAGGCGTCGATGTCGAGCGAGTGCGCGGTGTCGTTCCAGGCACGCAGAATTCGCGCGTTCTCGGTGGGCGAGAGCAGATCGATCTCGCCGACCCGCACACCGGCATCAGCCAATACGGCATCGAGCACCAGCACGAAGCGGTCGGCGAAGCCCTGCACCGTCGACTCGTCGAACAGGTCGGTGGCGTAACCGAATTCGGCGACGATCTGGGCGGGCGTGCCGTCCTCGGCGTAGCGGTCGTACAGCGTGACGTGCAGATCGGTCTTGGCCAGCTGCGAATCGAAGTTCACCGCGCTGACCGAAAGGCCGGGCAGCGTGAAGGTGGTCTCGGCGAGGTTCTGGAACGAGAGTCCGACCTGGAACAGCGGATTGCGCGCCGTCGAACGCTCCGGGTTGAGCACCTCGACCAGCCGCTCGAACGGCACATCGGCATTCGCGAATGCCTCGAGGTCCCGTTCGCGCACATCGGCGAGCAGGTCGGCGAAGGTGTCACCGGGCTCGATGATGGTCCGGAACACCAAGGTGTTGACGAACATACCGATCAGATCGTCGAGTTCGCGTTCACCGCGACCCGCGATCGGGGTGCCGACCGCGATGTCGTCGGTACCCGACAGTCGCGAGAGCAGTACGGCCAGCGCCGCATGCGTGACCATGAACAGTGAGGCGTTGTTGGCCCGCGCCAGCTCGTGCAATTTGGCGTGCTTGTCCGGTGCGATCTCGAAGCGAATCGCCTTGCCCTGGAACGACTGCGCGCGCGGGCGCGGCCGGTCGGCTGGCAACTCCAGCTGATCGGGCATGCCCGCGAGCGCGGACTGCCAGTAGGCGACCTGCTGTGCCGCAAGCGATTCCGGATCCTCTTCGGAGCCGAGCACCGCACGCTGCCACAGCGCGTAGTCGGCGTACTGCACCGGCAGCGGCTGCCACTGCGGGATCTCCCCCTGGGCCCGTGCCACATACGCCGCCATGACGTCGCGGGCCAGCGGACCCATCGACGAACCGTCGGCCGCGACATGGTGCACCGTGAACGCCAGCACGTGTTCCTGTTCGGCGAGCCGGAACAGGCCCACCTTCAGCGGCACCTGCACGGTGACGTCGAAGGTGGTGAGCGCGAATTCGATCACCGCGCCGACCAGGTCCGATTCCGAGATATCGGTGACGGTCAGCTCCGGCACGGCCTGATCGGCGGGCAGGATCACCTGATGCGGGCCACTGGCCGAACTCGGGTAGGTGGTGCGCAGTACCTCGTGCCGGGCGAACACATCGCCGAGCGCCGTCTCCAGCGCCGCCACATCCAGCGCACCGGACAACCGCACCGCGAGCGGGATGTTGTCCACGGCCGAGGTGGTGGTATCGAACTGGTTGAGGAACCAGTACCGCTGCTGTGCGGGCGAGAGCGGCACCCGGGCCGGGCGCTCCCCCGCGACCAGCCGCGGCCGGGTGCGGCCGGATCCGGCATTGTGTTCGGCCTTGGCCGCCAGCGCGGCGACCGTCGAGGCCTCGAACAGATCGCGGACCGCGAGTTGGGTATCCAGTGCCGCGCCGATGCGCGCGGTCACCTGGGTGGCCAGCAGCGAGTTGCCGCCGAGTTCGAAGAAATCGTCGTCCAGGCCGGCACGCGCCAACCCCAGCACGTCGCAGTAAACGCCCGCCACGATCTCCTCGATCGGGGTGGACGGTGCGCGGAAGACCTTCGTTTCGAATACCGGCGCGGGCAGCGCCTTGCGATCCAGCTTGCCGGAAGCGTTGAGCGGGAACGCATCCAGTACGACGAAGGCGGTCGGCACCATGTACGCGGGCAGCTCGCCCGCGAGTTCGGCGCGCACCTGGTCGATATCGATCGAACGATCCGCCGCCGCGATCACATACGCGACCAGCTGATCACCGAGGCGGTCGTCGGAGCGGACCACCACGGCCGCCTGCGCGATCGTCCCCAGCGCGGTGAGCGCCGATTCGATCTCGCCGAGCTCGATGCGCAGACCGCGCAGCTTCACCTGGAAGTCGGTGCGGCCCAGGTATTCCAGCTCACCGTCGGCGGTCCAGGTGACCAGGTCACCGGTGCGGTACATGCGCGCGCCGGTGCCGAACGGGTTGGCCACGAAGCGATCCGCGGTCAGATCCGGACGCGCCACATAGCCGCGCGCCAGCTGCTCGCCCGCGAGGTACAGCTCACCGGCGACACCGACCGGAACCGGGTGCAGGCGCGAATCCAGCACATATACCTGGGTGTTGAAGACCGGCGCACCGATCGGGACCGACACCGTATCGGCATCGGTGACCTCGTGATAGGTGACGTCGACGGCGGCCTCGGTCGGGCCGTACAGGTTGTGCAACCAGACACCGGTCAGCTCGCGCAACCGCTGTGCGGTGACCGCGGGCAGCGCCTCACCGGAGGCGAAGACATTGCGCAGGTCGAAGCATTCGCCCGCCCGGTCGTCGGCCACGAAGACCGACAGCATGGACGGCACGAAGTGCACCGTGGTGACCTGCTCCTCGGCAATCGTCTGGACCAGGTAGGCCGGATCGCGATGGCCGTCCGGCTTCGCGATGACCAGCCGCGCGCCGACCTGCAGCGGCCACCAGAATTCCCATACCGATACGTCGAAGGTGGCGGGCGTCTTCTGCAGCACCACATCGCCGCGATCCAGCCCGTATTCGGCCTGCATCCAGACCAAACGGTTGACGATCGCGGCATGGCTGACCGCCACACCCTTCGGACGACCGGTCGAACCCGAGGTGAAGATCACGTACGCGGTATTCGAAGGCCGCAGCGGCGCAAGGCGTTCCGCATCGATCAGCGGTTCGTCGGAGTATGCCGATAGATCCAGTGCCTCGATCTCGAGCGTCGGCGTCGAGCCCGCGTCGAACTCGTCGGCCGCGGTGGTCAGCACGCAGACCGGCTGCGCGGTGTCGAGCACATACCGGGTGCGGTCGGCCGGATGATCCGGATCCAGCGGCACATACGCGCCACCGGCCACGCTCACCGCGTACATGCCGATCACCAGCTCGAAGGATCGGCGCATGCCGAGCGCGACCATCGAATCGGGTCCGACACCCAGCGAAACCAGGTACCGGGCAAGGCGATTCACCCGGGCGGTGAACTCCCCGTAGGACAGACTCGTCCCCTCGAACGTCAGCGCGGTCGACTTCGGGCTCCGGACCGCCTGCTCCTCGAACATCGAGACCAAGGTGGCCTGGGCATCGACGACATAGGCCGTCTCGTTCCACTTTTCGAGCACCTTGGCGCGCTCGGCGGCATCGAGCAGATCGACGTCACCGACCGCGACCGCCGGATCCGCGACCACTGCCTGCAGCAGGCGGATGAGGCGCGTGGCGACACCGGCGATTGTCTTCGCGTCGAACATATCCGTCGCGTAGGCGAATTCGGCGGTCATGCCGTCCGCGTTCCCGGCCGCGTCGATACGGTCGGCCAGGTTCAGGTGCAGATCGAACTTCGCGGTCACCACGTCGAGCGGCACACCTGCCACCTCGAGACCGGGCAGTTCGAACGATGCCTCACCGGTGTTCTGGAACGACAGCATCACCTGGAACAGCGGATGCCGCGCCTGCGAACGGGCCGGGTTGAGGATGTCGACCAGCCGCTCGAACGGCAGGTCGGCGTGGCCGAAGGCGGCCAGATCGGTTTCGCGTGCCCGCGCGACCAAGTCGGCGAAGGACGCGCCGGAATCGACCGGCGTGCGCAGCACGAGCGTATTGACGAACATGCCGATCGCGTCGTCGAGCACGGCCTCACCACGACCCGCGACCGCGGTGCCGATGGCGATATCGTCGCTGCCGGACAGGCGTGCGAGCAGTGCCGCGAAGGCCGCGTGCACCACCATGAACAGGCTCGCGCCGTTCGCGCGGGCCAGTGCGTTGAGCTCGGTCAGCAACTGCGCGTCGATGCCGAATTCGTAGACGTCACCGCGGTTGGACGCGACGGCAGGGCGCGAACGATCCGACGGCAGATCCAGCTGATCGGGCAGTCCGGCCAGATTCCGCGACCAGTAGGCGACCTGCTGGGCGATCAGCGATTCCGGATCGTCCTCGGAGCCGAGGGTGTCGCGCTGCCAGAGCGCGAAGTCGGCGTACTGCACCGCCAGCGGCGCCCAGGCGGGCGATTCGCCGCGGGTGCGGGCCGCGTAGGCGACCATCACATCGCGGGCCAGCGGACGCACCGACCAGCCGTCACCGGAGATGTGATGCACCACGAAGACCAGCACGTGGGTATCGGGCAGCGAGCCGTCCATCGGCGACTCGAGCCGGAACAGCTTGGCGCGCACCGGAACTTCGGCGGTCACGTCGAAGCCGGTCAGCACCAGTTCGCTGATGCGGTCACGAATATCGGTCTCGGACACCACCAGCGGGGTCAGGTCGAGGTGGACCTGACCGGTTGGCAGCACGACCTGCACACCGTGACCGTCGGCGGTCTCCGGGTAGACGGTGCGCAGCACCTCGTGCCGGTCCATCACGTCGGCGACGGCCATGCGCAGCGCATCGGTGTCGAGTGCGCCGGTGAGCCGGACCGCCAGCGGGATGTTGTTGACCGCGGTCTGGTTGTCGAAGCGGTTGAGGAACCACATCCGCTGCTGGGCCAGCGAGAGCGGAATCTGTTCCGGCCGCGGTCCGGCCGTCAGTTCCCGGCGTCCGCCGTTGCCCTGCTGCCCCTCCATCCGGGCGGCGAGCGCGGCGACATTCGGCGCCTCGAACAGCAGCCGCACCGGAATGCGGGTGTCGAGTGCCGCGCCCAGGCGAGCGACCACCTGGGTGGCGATCAGCGAGTTACCGCCGAGGTCGAAGAAGTCGTCGTCCAGGCCGACCGGGCGCGCGCCGTCCGCGGTCGACAGACCGAGCACCTCGGCGAAGGTGTCGGCCACGATCTCTTCGATCGGGGTCGACGGAGCGCGGAATTCCTTGGCCTCGAAGGCGGGTTCGGGCAGCGCGCGGCGGTCGAGCTTGCCGTTGGGGTTGAGCGGCATGGCTTCGAGCACCATGAGCGCCGCGGGAACCATGTACGACGGCAGCTGCGCGGTCAGGTGGGTGCGCAGCGCGTCGATGTCGACGGTGGCGCCGTTCGCGGGTACCACATAGCCGACCAGCTGATCGCCGGTCCTGGCATCCGAACGCACCAGCGCCACGGCCTGTGCCACCGAATCGTGTGCGGTGAGGGCGGTTTCGATCTCACCGAGCTCGATGCGCAGACCGCGCAGCTTCACCTGGAAGTCGGTGCGGCCGAGGTAGACGATCGAACCGTCGGCGGCCCGGGTCACCAGGTCACCGGTGCGGTACATGCGAGCGCCCGGTGCGCCGAACGGGTTGGCCACGAAGCGATCCGCGGTCAGATCCGTGCGGCCGAAGTAGCCGCGCGCCAACTGCGCACCGGCCAGATACAACTCACCCGCGACACCCGGTGCGACCGGGTGCAGGCGCGAATCCAGTACGTATGCCTGCGAATTCCACACCGGCAGGCCGATCGGCACCGCGCCCTCGACCTTGTCGGCCACCGGGCCGTGGGTCGCGTGGACGGTGAATTCGGTCGGGCCGTACAGGTTGTAGAGCTCGGCCGAGCTGACCCGTCGGATGGCGTTCGCGGCATCGGCGGTGAATGCCTCACCGGCGATGAGCAGTGCGCGCAGCGATGCAAGCGCGTCGCTACCGACCGCCGCGTCGACGCTGCTCGCGAAGACGCTCAGCATCGAAGGCACGAACGAGGTCATGGTGACCCGCTCGGCCGCGATCACATCGGCCAAGTACTGCGGGTCGCGATGGCCGTCCGGGCCGGCCACCACGATCCGGCCACCGGTGCTCAGCGGGCCGAACAGTTCCCACACCGACACGTCGAAGGTGGCAGGGGTCTTGAACAGCACGACATCATCGACACCGATGCCGTATTGACCGGTGATCCAACGGATCTGCTTGACGACAGCCGCGTGCGGCACGGCCACACCCTTCGGCCGACCGGTCGAACCGGAGGTGAAGATGACGTACGCCGGGTTGCTCGGCCGCAGCGGCGCGATCCGCTCCGCATCGGTGACCGGCTCGTCCGAGTACTCGGACAGATCCAGGTCATCGATGACGATCGTGGGCAGACCGGTGCCGTCGAAGTCGTCACGCGCGGTGGTCAGCACACAAACCGGCGCGGCCGAATCGAGCACATACCCGATCCGCTCCGCGGGCTGATCGAGGTCGAGCGGCACATAACCGCCACCGGCCTCCTGCACGGCGTAGGCCGCGACCACGAGGTCGACGGAACGCCGAAGACCGAGGGCCACCAGGCTCTCCGGGCCGACACCGTCCGCGATGAGGCGACGCGCCAACCGGTGCACGCGGGCACCGAATTCGGCGTAAGTCAGTGCGGCACCGGTCGGGTCCACGATCGCGACCGCATCCGGCGTCGCCGCCGCCTGCGCCGCGAATTCGTCGACCAGCGTGCCGACCGTACCGAGATCACGCTCGGTGTCGTTGCAGCCACGCAGTGCCAGTTCGGCTTCGGACGCATCGAGCAGGTCGATATCGCCGATGGCCCGATCCGGTTCGGCCGCGACGGCTTGCAGCAGCCGGTTGAACCGCTGTCCGAACGCCGCCATGGTGTCGGCGTCGAAAAGATCGGTGGCGTAGATCAATTCGCCCGCGATGCCCGAAGGCGCGACCATGGTGGCGCCCGCACCGTTCGAGGTACTGATCGGGGTCGCGGTCTGCTCCGAGAGCACCAGCTGCAGATCGAACTTGGCCACATCGATCGGCAGTTCGACGCCGCTGACGGTGAGTCCGGGCAGTTCCAGGCTGTTCTGGCCGGTGTTCTGGAACGACAGCATCACCTGGAACAGCGGGTGCCGCGCCTGCGAACGGGCGGGGTTCAGGATCTCCACCAGCCGCTCGAACGGCAGGTCGGCATGGCCGAACGCGCCGATATCGATGGCGCGCACGGTGCGCAGTAGTTCGGTGAAGGTGGCCGCGCCGTCGATCGGGGTCCGCAACACCAGGGTGTTGACGAACATGCCGATCAGATCGTCGAGCGCGCGCTCACCACGTCCCGCGATCGGCGTACCGATCGCGATGTCTTCCTCGCCGGACAAACGCGACAGCAGCACGGCCAGCGCGGTGTGCGCGACCATGAACAGCGTCGTGCCCCTGGTGCGCGCGAGTTCGGCGAGCTTGCCGTGGGTTTCGGCATCGATCTCGAAGACGTGCGTCGCACCGCGACCCGATGCCACCGCCGGACGCGGCCGGTCGGCAGGCAGGTCGAGCTGTTCGGGCAGGCCGCGCAAAGTCTCGGACCAGAATTCGATCTGCGCCGAGATCACCGATTCCGGATCGGATTCGGCACCGAGCACCGACCGCTGCCACAGCGCGAAGTCGGCGTACTGCACGTCGAGCGGACGCCAGGAAGGTTCGCCGCCCTCGACGCGCGCGGCATAGGCCGTCATCACGTCACGGGTGAGCGGACCCATCGAGAAGCCGTCGGCCGAAATGTGGTGCACCACCAGGGCGAGCACATGTTCGGTCGGGCTGATCTCGAAGAGCTTGGCCCGGAACGGAACTTCGGCGGTGACGTCGAAGCCGGTCAGGATGACCTCCGCAACGCGCTGCGGCAGTTCGGCTTCGGTGACATCGATGGGCGTCAGATCCGGGATCACCCGGGCGGTGGAGACGGTCTGCTGGTAGGCGGTGCCGTCGTACTCCGGGTAGAAGGTGCGCAGCGATTCGTGGCGGGCCAGCACATCGGCGACCGCGATCTGCAGTGCCTGCCGGTCGAGCAGACCCGACAGCCGCACCGCGGCCGGGATATTGTCCACGGCCGATTCCGGATCGAAGCGGTTGAGGAACCACATGCGCTGCTGGGCCAGCGACAGCGGCACCCGCTCGGGGCGCTGCTGCGGCACCAGGGCCATGCGCGCACCGGCACCGGCACGGGACTCCGCGCGGGCCGCGAGCGCGGCCACCGAGGACGCCTCGAACAGTTCGCGAACCCCGAGATCGGTATCCAGTGCGGCCGAGAGCCGGGCGGCGACCTGGGTGGCGCTGAGCGAGTTGCCGCCGAGTGCGAAGAAATCGTCGTCGAGGCCGACGCGTTCCAGGCCGAGCACATCGGCGTAGGTGGCCGCGATGATCTCCTCGATCGGCGTGGTCGGCGCGCGGAATACCGCGGCCTCGAACACCGGTGCGGGCAGTGCCTTTCGATCCAGCTTGCCGGAGGCGTTGAGCGGGAAGGCGTCGAGCACGATGACCACGGACGGGACCATGTACGCGGGCAACTGCCGCGCCAGGTCCTCGCGCACCGTCTCGATATCCAGCCGCAGGTTCGGCGTCGCGATGACATACGCGACGAGCTGGTCGCCGGTGTGCTGATCGCCGCGCACCACGACGACGGCCTGGGCGACCTCGTCCAGCGCGGTGAGCGCCTGCTCGATCTCGCCGAGTTCGATGCGCAGACCGCGCAGCTTCACCTGGAAGTCGGTGCGGCCCAGGTAATCCAGCTCACCGTCGGCGGTCCAGGCCACCAGGTCGCCGGTGCGGTACATGCGCGCGCCATCGGCGGCGAACGGGTTCGCGACGAACCGATCGCTGGTCAGATCCGGACGCGCGACATAGCCGCGCGCCAACTGAGTGCCCGCGAGGTACAGCTCACCCGCGACACCGACCGGCACCGGACGCAGCCGCGAATCGAGCACGTAGACCTGGGTATTGAAGACCGGCGCACCGATCGGCACGGTGTCGGTATCGGTCGCGACCACCTCGTGGAAGGTGACGTCGACCGCGGCCTCGGTCGGGCCGTACAGGTTGTGCAGCGCCGCACCGGTCAGCTCGCGCAGGCGATGCGCGGGCTTGGGCGGCAGCGCCTCACCGGAGGCGAATACCAGTCGCAGCGAATCACACCGCGCCGCCGCCGCATCGGCCACGAAGACCGACAGCATGGACGGCACGAAGTGGGTGACGGTGACCCGCTCCGCGGTAATGATCTCGGCGAGGTAGGCCGGGTCGCGGTGCCCGTCCGGCTTCGCGATGACCAGCCGCGCACCGATCTGCAACGGCCAGAAGAACTCCCACACCGAAACGTCGAAGGTGGCGGGCGTCTTCTGCAGTACAGCGTCGGCGCCGGTCAGCCCGTAGGCCGACTGCATCCACACCAGCCGGTTCACGATCGCGGCATGGCTGACCGCCACACCCTTCGGACGACCGGTCGAACCCGAGGTGAAGATCACGTACGCGGTATTCGACGGGCGCAGCGGCGCACGCCGTTCCGCCTCGGTCACCGGCTGGTCCGAGAGCCCGAACAGGTCGAGCAGATCGATGCGCACCTGGGCGGTGTCGATCTTCAGATCGTCACCGGAGGTCAGCACGCAGACCGGATCGGCGGTGGCGAGAATGTATTCCGTGCGCTCGGCCGGATGATCCGGATCCAGCGGCACGTACGCGCCACCGGCCACGGCCACCGCGTACATGCCGACCACCAGATCGATGGAGCGCCGCATGCCGAGGGCCACATACGATTCCGGGCCGACACCGCGTTCGATGAGCCAGCGCGCCAGGCTGTAGACCCGGGTGCCGAACTCGGCGTAGGTCAGACTGGTCCCCTCGAACGTCAGCGCGGTCGCGTCGGGAGTCGCGGCGAGCTGGGCCTCGAACATCGAGACCAGCGTTGCGGCAGCGTCCACGTCGTGTGCGGTGTCGTTCCAATCGGACACCACGAGCTCGCGCTCGGTGGTGTCGAGCAGTTCGATATCGCCGACGACCGCGGCGGGTTCGGTGGTGATCGCGGTGAGCACCCGCACCAGGCGGTCGGCGATGCGGCGCACCGTCTGCTCGTCGAACAGGTCGCGCAGGTAGCCCGCGCGCACCCGCAGCTGGGAGTCCAGCTGCGCGATCAGCGTCAGCGGATAGTGCGTGGCGTCGGCGGCCTGCATATCGACCACGGCCATGCCATCGATATCGGCGGCCTGCGCCCGGATGCCCTCGGCATCGACCGGGTAGGACTCGAATACCACCAGGGTGTCGAACAGACCGCCGATGCCGGCGGCGGACTGGATGTCGGCCAGGCCGACATAGTGGTGATCGAGCAGATCCGCCTGCTCGCCCTGGGTCCGGGTGAGCAACTGCTCCACCGATTCCGACGGATCGAAGCGCACCCGCACCGGAACGGTATTGATGAACAGGCCGACCATCGACTCGACGCCGGACAGCTGTGCCGGACGGCCGGACACGGTGGTACCGAACAGCACATCGTCACGGCTGGTCATCCGGCCGATCAAAATGCCCCAGGCGACCTGCAGCACGGTATTCGGCGTGACGCCGAGCGAGGCGGCGAGTGCGGTGAGTCGCGCGGTCGCCTGCTCGTCCAGCTCGAAGAAGTATTCGCCGGACAGCGAGGTGATTTCGCGGCTCGCATCCGGGCGGGACAGCAGCGTCGGTTCGCTGACACCGCGCAGTGCGTCGGTCCACGCGGTCACCGAGGCCGCATGATCCTGCTGCCTGGTCCATTCCAGGAAGTGCCGGTAGGAGCGCACCGCAGGCAGCACATTGGCATCGGCGTGCGCCGCGTAGAGCACCAGCAGATCCCGCATGAGCAGCGGCATGGACCAGCCGTCGAGCAGGATGTGGTGGTTGGAGACCACGAACTGCCAACGGTCTGTGTCGATTTGGATCAGCGTGAAGCGGATCAGCGGCGGCGCGGTCAGATCGAAGCGCTGGGTGCGGTCGGCGGCGATGAGATCGGCGGCCTCGCCGGATTCGATCCGGTCGTGCTCGGCCCAGGCGACCCGGGCGCTGTCGAGGACGACCTGCACCGGGTTGCCGTCGTTATCGGTGACGAACGCGGTGCGCAGGTTCTCGTAGCGATCCACCAGAGCCTGTGCGGCCGAACGCAATCGGGTCGGGTCCACCCGGCCGGTGAGCGTCAGTACGGCCTGCGCGGTGTAGACGTCCACCGACGTGGCGGCCAGGCGCGCGTGGAACAGCAGACCAGCCTGCAGCGCGGACAGCGGCCAGATATCGGCCAGTGCCGGGAAGCGCTGCTCCCAGTTGTCGATATCGCGCTGGTTCGAGCGCACCAGGGCGAAGTCGGACGGTGTGTGTCCGCCCGCGCCGTTCGAATTGGCGTGCCGGGCAACCGCTTCCAGTGCGGTGGTCCACAGTTCGCCGAATTCGCGGACCTGCGCGGCATCGAGCAGCGTGCTCGGGTAGCCGATATTGGCGGTCAGCTTGTCGCCGACCACGATGGCATTGATATCCAGCGGAGCCATCGCGGGCATATCCGCGTCGTAGGCGCCGCCGAGCGCACCGAGTTCGGCGGCGGGGATCCAGCCGAAGCCGCGCAGCGCCTCGGGCACATCGCCCTCGGAGACGCGGCCCAGGTAGTTGAAGCTCACCTGGCCCGGCTGTTCGACGGGCAGTTCCGTCGCGGTTGCTTCGTTCATGTAGCGCAGCAGGCCGTAGCCGATGCCCTTGTCCGGCACCGCGAGCAGCTGCTCCTTGACCGCCTTGACGGCCTTGCCGAGCGCGGGGCCGCCGGTCAGCGCGGCATCGATATCGATGCCGGACAGGTCGAAGCGGACCGGGAAGATCGCGGTGAACCAGCCGACGGTGCGCGAGAGATCCGCGCCGGGCACGATGCCCTCTTCGCGGCCGTGGCCCTCCAGGCGGATCAGCAGCGCATCGTCGGCGCGCGCGGTGGTGCGGCTCGCGCGCCACTTCGCGGTCGCCAGGGCGAGCGCGGTGAGCAGACCGTCGTTGACGCCGCCGTGGAACAGCGCGGGCACGGTGGTCAGCAGCGCCTTGGTGACCTCGGCGGAAACCTCGACCTGCAGCTTCTCGATGGCGGCCGAGGTATCCACGGCCGGATCCAGCGCACGCTCGGTCAGCAGCGGATCGGCCGTGCCTACCACCGAACGCCAGTAGTCGAGTTCCGCGACCCGCGCGGCGCTTTCGGCCTCGCGCCGCAGTGCGTCGGCCCAGGCCCGCATCGAGGTCGCGGGCGCGACGAGCTGCGGTTGCTGGCCGGCGGTGAGCTGGCCCCAGGCGGCGACGAAGTCCGGCACCAGGATGCGCCAGGACACACCGTCCACCACGAGGTGATGCGCGGCCACGATGAGGCGACCGCCGCGGCTGCCGTCCGACGGTTCCAGCCAGACGAACCGAATCACTACACCCGCAGCCGGGTCGAGTCGATCCAGCGTGGAATCCAATGCGGCGGAGGCGATTTCGAACAGTCCGGCGTCGTCGATACCGGCATCGAATTCGGTGCGATCGATCAGCGCGTCCACGTCGATGGTGCCCGGCTCGACGGTCTCGAGGGTCCAGTCCGCATCCTCGCGGTACAGCCGCGCCCGCAGCATGTCGTGGCGATCGAGCACCGCGGCAACGGTTTTCACGATGCCCGCGCGGTCGATACCGACCGGCAATTCGAGCGCCATGGTCTGGTTGAACCGGCCGAACGAACCCTGCCGCTGCGCCATGAACCGGACCACCGGGGTCAGCGGCATGGCGCCGATGCCGCCACCGGGCAGCTCGGCCAGCGCCTCGACGGCGGTATCGGTGCTGTCGGCGGTCTCGGCGACCGCGGCGAGTCCGGCCACGGTGCGCTGCTCGAAGACATTGCGCGGGGTGAAGACCACACCGCGCGCCTTGGCCCGCGAAACCAGCTGGATGGACACGATGCTGTCGCCGCCGAGGGCGAAGAACGAATCGTCGACACCGACGCGCTCGACGCCGAGCACCTCGGCGAAGACCTCGGCAATGGTGTGCTCGATCGGCGTGCGCGGTGCGCGGAACACCACCTCGGTCGCGAATACCGGCTCCGGCAGGGCCTTGCGGTCCAGCTTGCCGACCGGGGTCAGCGGAATATGGTCGATCACCATCACCGAGGACGGCACCATGTACGTGGGCAGGCGTTCCTCGACATGCGCGGTCAGCTCGGCGACATCGATCGAATGACCAGGTACCGCAACCACATACGACACCAGCGAGGTCGCGCCCGCCGCGCCCTTGTGGCCGACGGTGACCGCGAAGTCGACGCTCTCGTGCGATGCCAGCGCCGCGTCGATCTCACCGAGCTCGATACGGAAACCACGCACCTTGACCTGGAAGTCGGAGCGGCCCACATATTCGACCGCACCGGTGCGGGTCCAGCGCACCACGTCACCGGTGCGGTACATGCGCGCACCCGCGACATACGGGTTGGCCACGAAGCGTTCGGCGCTCAGCCCGGCGCGGGCGTGATAACCGCGCGCCAGCTGGATGCCCGACAGATACAGCTCACCCGCGACACCCACCGGCACCGGCCGGAGCTGGGCGTCCAGGATCAGCGACTGCATGCCGCGGATCGGCGCACCGATCACCACCGTGTCGCCGGCCACCAGCGGCTCGCTGATATTGGTCATGATGGTGGTCTCGGTCGGACCGTAACCGTTGTGGAAGTTGCGGACGGAACCGTTCTCCAGCGGCACCGCCCACTTGGCGACCAGATCCGCCGGCACCGCCTCGCCACCGGCGACCAGTACTCGCAGCGAGTCGAGGCCGGTCGGATCGAAGGTGGCCAACGCGGCGGGTGTGATGAACGCGTGCGTGACCCGCTCGGTGCGGATCAGCTCGGACAGTTCCTCCCCGCCGTACACGCCGGGCGGCGTCACCACGAGCGCACCGCCCGCGCCGACCGCGAGCAGCAGTTCCAGGACCGAGGCGTCGAAGCTGGGCGAGGCGAAATGCAGTGCGCGCGAACCGGAATCGAGGTCGTAGCGCACGATCTGCTCGACGCTGAAGTTCGCGAGTCCGGCATGGGTGACCACGACACCCTTGGGCACACCGGTGGAGCCCGAGGTGTAGATGACGTAGGCCGGATGCGCCGGACGCAGCGGGCGGACCCGGTCGGCGTCGGCGATCGGCCCGCCGTCGAATCCGTCCAGGTCGAGCTCGTCGAGCACCAGCCAGCGCACCGAATCCGGCAGGCCGTCGCGAACCGCCGCGACGGTGAGACCGACGGGGGAACCGGAATCGGTGACCATGTGCGCGATGCGCTCGGCCGGATAGTTCGGGTCGACGGGCACGAATGCCGCACCCGTCTTCGATACCGCCCAGGCGGCGAAAACCGAATCCGCGGACCGCGGCACGCCGACGGCGACCAGATCCTCGGTGCCGATACCCTCGGCAATGAGCAAGCGCGCCAACCGGTTCGAGCGCTCGTCGAGGTCGCCGTAGGACACACGTGTCCCCTGGAACACCACGGCGGTCGCCTTCGGATCCATCGCGGCGGCCTCGGCCAGCAGCTCGGGCAGCGTGCGCGCGGGCACCGCCGGTGCACCGGTGCGGGCGATGAGCTCGGCCCGCTCCTGCGCGTCGAGCACATCGATGGCACCCACCGCGACCGTCGGGTCGGCGGCAATGGCCTCCAGCACCCGCCGCCAACGCTGCGTGATCAGCTCGGCGGTCGACTCGTCGAACAGCTCGGTGGCGTAGGTGAGCGCCAAAGTCATTCCGGCGGAACCGGTTTCCGACAGCGTGAACTGCAGGTCGAAGCGGGCCACATTCTCGTCGAGGTCCAGTGCGGACACCGACAGACCCGGCAATTCGAGTGCGGTGCGCTCCAGGTTCTGGAATGCGAGCATCACCTGGAACAGCGGGTTGCGCGCCTGCGAGCGTTCCGGCGCGAGCAGTTCCACGAGCCGTTCGAACGGCACGTCGGCATTACCGAAGGCATCCAGGTCCGTCGAACGCACCCGGTCCAGCAGCGCCGTGAACGATTCGGACTGATCGATCCCGGTGCGCAGCACGAGGGTGTTGACGAACATGCCGACGAGATCGTCGAGCGCCTGCTCACCGCGTCCCGCGATCGGCGAGCCGACGGCGATATCGTCGGTGCCCGACAAGCGGGCCAGCAGCACCGTGAGCGCGCTGTGCATCACCATGAACAGCGACGCACCGCGTTGGCGCGCAATACCTTCCAGCGCCGCGATGAGTTCGGCGGGCAGTTCGGTCTGCACGGTCGCGCCGCGATGCGAGGCGATCGCGGGACGTGGCCGATCGGTGGGCAGCGGCAGTTCGTCGGGGACGCCGTCGAGAGCGAGCTTCCAATGCGCCACCTGACGCGCCATCAGCGAAGTCGGATCGTCCTCGGCGCCGAGGACTTCGCGCTGCCAGATGGCGAAGTCGGCGTACTGCACCGGCAGCGGCGCCCAGCCGGGCGCCGAGTCCTGGGCGCGCGCGGTGTAGGCGAGCATCACATCGCGGGTCAGCGGGCCGATGGAGAACCCGTCGGCCGCGATGTGGTGCACCACGACGACCAACACATGCTCGTCGGCGCCTGCGGAGAAGAGCCTGGTCCGCAGCGGAGCCTGTTCGGACACATCGAATCCGGTGGTCACGAATTCGGTCACCACCGCGGTCAGCTCGGCCGGATCGACCGAAACCGGCTGCAGGTCGAGCGCGATCGCGTCGGCGGGCACGATCACCTGCACCGGGGTGCCGCCGTGCTCCGGGTAGCGGGTGCGCAGCGATTCGTGCCTGCGCACCACATCCGCCACCGCCAGCCGCAGCGCCTCGATATCGAGCGCACCGGTCAGGCGAATGGCGACCGGAAGGTTGTAGGCCGCGGATGTGGTGTCGTACTTGTTCAGGAACCACATGCGCTGCTGCGCGAACGACAGCGGCACGAGTTCGTCGGCCTTGCGCGGGCGGGCCACGAGCCGGGCGCGCGCGGCGCCGTCGGCATGCGATTCCACCCGGGCCGCGAGCGCTTCCACGGTGGAGGCCTCGAACAGCGCGCGCACCGGGACGGTGGTGCCGAGCGCCGCGCCGATCCGGGCGACCACCCTGGTCGCGATGAGCGAGTTGCCGCCGAGGTCGAAGAAGTCGTCGTCGACACCGACCCTGGGCAGGTCGAGCACATCGGCGAAGACCGCGGCCACGGTCTCCTGCACCGGCGTCACCGGGGCGCGGAAAGCCTTGGCCTGCACCGCGGGCGCGGGCAGCGCGCGACGGTCCAGCTTGCCGTTGACGGTCAACGGAATCCACTCGAGCCGCACCAGCGCCGCGGGCACCATGTAGGACGGAAGGCGTTGCGCCGCACCGCTGCGCACCACGTCGAGGTCCGGGATCACATCGGGTTCGGCGACCACGTAGGCCACGATCCGCTGATCGCCCGGCTGGTCCTCGCGCACGATGACCGCGGCCTGGGCGATGCCCGGCTGGGCCAGTATGGCGGATTCGATTTCACCGAGTTCGATGCGGAAGCCGCGCACCTTGACCTGATCGTCGGCGCGGCCCAGGTATTCGAGTTCGCCGAAGCGGTTCCAGCGCGCGAGGTCGCCGGAGCGGTACAGGCGTGTGCCCGCGGCCTCCGCGTCGGCGAGGGGGTTCGCGACGAAGCGGGTGGTGGTCAGGTCCGAGCGGCCGAGGTAGCCGCGAGCCAACTGCGGTCCCGCGACATACATTTCGCCCGCGACGCCGACCGGCACCGGCCGCAGCCGGTTGTCGAGGACGTACACGCGCAGACCCGCGATGGCACGGCCGACCACGCTGCCGGAGGCGGCGGCGATGGTCGCGGCGTCCAGCGCACGGTAGGACACGTGCACCGTGGTCTCGGTGATGCCGTACATATTGACCAGCAGCGGAGCGACGTGTGCCGAGCGCCGGTCGGTGCCGTCACCGTGTCGGGCAACCCAATCCGAAAGCCTGCGCAATTCGAGGGCTTCACCGCCGAACACCACGTAGCGCAAGGCCAGCGGTTCGGCATCCGGTGCGGCATTGCGATCCGCCTCGGCGAGTTGGTAGAACGCGGACGGCGTCTGGTTGAGCACCGTGACCTGCTCCACCCGCAGCAGTTCCAGGAACTGTTCGGGCGAGCGCGAGGTGTAGTAGTCGACGACCACGAGGGTGCCGCCGAACAGCAGCGGACCCCACAGCTCCCACACCGAGAAGTCGAAGGCGTAGGAGTGGAACAACGTCCACACATCGCGGGGGCCGAAGCTGAAGTCACGATCGGTATTGGCGAACAGCCGCACCACATTCCGGTGCGCGACCGCGACACCCTTCGGGCGGCCGGTCGAGCCGGAGGTGTAGATCACGTACGCGACATTGTCCGGGGTGAGCGCCGCGAGACGGTCGGCATCGGTGATCGGCGCATCGTCGGCGTCCTCGACATTGCCGGTCTCCACCGCGAATCCGTCGAGCACCACGGTCGGCAGCTCGTCGGGCACCCTCACCTGAACCGTCGAATCGAGGATCACACTGGTCGGACGCGAATCCGCGAGCACGTAGGCGATGCGGTCGGCCGGGTAGGTCGGGTCGACGGGCACATAGCCCGCACCGGTCTTCACCACCGCGAGCAGCGCGACCACGAGATCGAGCGAGCGCGGCAGGATCACCGCGACCAGCGACTCGGGACCCGCGCCGTCGGCGATCAGCCTGCGCGCCAACACATTCGCACGCCGATCCAGCTCCGCGTAGGTCAGCGATTCGATGCCGAATTTGGCCGCCGTGTTGTCCGGATGCGCGGCCACCGCCTGCTCGAACAGATCGACCAACGTGGTACCGGGTGCATTGAATCGGGGTGTGCCGTATCGGATTGCGGCGCTCCCGGTGCCCTGCGTGCTTACGCGCGCTGCCTCCTCCGGGCCCGTCGCTCGCGCCAGGCTGTCGAATCCGGACGACACCCAGCGCTGCGACACATTGAGCCGCTCGGCCTCACCGAGCAGATCGATATCGCCGATGACGATCTCGGGATCCTCGACCACACTCTGCAGAATCCGCACCAGACGATCGGCGAACGATGCCACCGTCTCGGGATCGAACAGCTCGGTGGCGTAGTTCCACGACAGGCCGAGCGCACCGTCGGCGGTCTCGCCGACGGTCAGCTGCACATCGAATTTCGCTGTGCCGGGATCGAATTCGACCACCGACAGCTCGACGCCCGGCAGCGCGACGGTGCCCATTTCCGCGGCCGAGGCGGCCTCGAAGGTCAATGCCACCTGGAACAGCGGGTGATGCGCCTGCGATCGCGCCGGGCTGATTACGTCGACGAGCCGCTCGAACGGCACATCGGCATTGGCGAAAGCCGCCAGATCGGTGCGGCGCACCTGCGCGAGCAGATCGCCGAACTTGGCGCTCGGCTCTACCTCGTTGCGCAGCACCAGCGTATTGACGAACATGCCGACCAGATCGTCGAGCGCGCGTTCACCGCGTCCGGCGATCGGGGTGCCGATGGCGATATCGGTGCTGTTGGACAGCCGGGCCGCCCAGGCCGCCAGTGCCGCGTGCATGACCATGAACAGCGTCACCCCGCGGGCGCGCGCGAGTTCGGCCAGTGCGCCGTGCAATTCGGCGTCGATCGAGAAGCCGTGCGTGCCACCGGCATTGGACGCGACCTCGGGCCGCGAGCGGTCGGCGGGCAGTTCGATCTGATCGGGCAGATCGGCCAGCTGCTCGGTCCAGTAGGCGAGCTGCTGTGCCGCGACCGATTCGGGATCGTCCTCGCTGCCGAGCACGTCGCGCTGCCACAGCGCGTAGTCGGCGTACTGGACATCCAGCGGCGCCCAGGCGGGCACCTCACCGCGACTGCGCTCGGTGTAGGCCAGCACCACGTCACGCAGCAGCGGACGCAGCGAGAAACCGTCACCACTGATGTGGTGCATGACGAGCACCGCGACATGGTTCTGCGCATCGATGCTGAGCAGGTTGGCCCGGAACGGCACCTCGCTGGTCACATCGAAGTGCACGCTCGCCAGCTCGACGATGCGCGCGGGCACCGCGCCGGGAGCGATCGCCTCGGTCGCCAGCTCGAAGCGCACCTCGTCGGTGTGCAGCACGTGCTGGTAACCGGTGCCTTCGACCTCCGGGTAGATGGTGCGCAGCGCCTCGTGCCTGGCCAGCACGTCGCCGACCGCGGCGTTCAGCGCGGCGATATCGACATCGCCGGTGAGCCGGACGGCCACCGGAATGTTGTTGACCGCGGTGCGGTTGTCGAAGCGGTTCAGGAACCACATCCGCTGCTGGGCCAGCGACAGCGGGATCAGCTCGGGGCGCGGTTGCGGGGTCAGCGGAGCCCGACCGCCCTGGCCCGCTGCCGATTCCACAAGAGCTGCGAGTGCGGCAACGTTCGAAGCCTCGAACAGCGCGCGCACCGGGATCTGGGTGTCCAGCGCCGCGCCGAGTCGCGCGGCGACCTGGGTGGCGATCAGCGAGTTGCCGCCGAGTTCGAAGAAATCGTCGTCCAGGCCGACGCCCTGCAGACCCAGCACCTCGGCGAAGGTGCCCGCGACGATCTCCTCCACCGGGGTGGTCGGCGCGCGGAATACCTTGGCCGCGAACGTCGGTGCGGGCAGCGCCTTGCGATCCAGCTTGCCGGAGGCATTGAGCGGGAACTCGTCGAGCACCAGGTAGGCCGCGGGCACCATGTACGCGGGCAACTGGTCGCCGAGCGTGTTCTTGACGGTCTCGATTTCGATGGCCCGGTCGGGATTCGCGACCAGGTAGGCGACCAGCTGATCGCCGGTCCGGTCATCCGAATGCACGAGCACGACCGCCTGTGCGACCGCGGCCTGCGCGGTGAGCGCCGACTCGATCTCACCGAGTTCGATGCGCAGACCGCGCAGCTTCACCTGGAAGTCGGTGCGGCCCAGGTACTCCAGTTCACCGCGCGGCGTCCACAGGACGAGGTCACCGGTGCGGTACATGCGCTCGGCGGCGCCGAACGGGTTCGCGACGAAACGTTCGGTGGTCAGGTCCGGGCGGCCGACATAGCCGTGCGCCAACTGCGCGCCCGCCAGATACAGTTCACCCGGGACGCCCGCGGGCACCGGACGCAACCGCGAATCCAGCACGTATACCTGGGTGTTGAACACCGGGGCACCGATCGGCACCGAGCTGATATCGGCGTCGGTGACCTCGTGGAAGGTGACGTCGACCGCGGCCTCGGTGGGGCCGTACAAGTTGTGCAGTCGCGCGCCGGTCAGCTGGCGCAGGCGCTGCGCGGCCACGGCCGGCAGCGCCTCACCGGAGGCGAAAACGTTACGCAGACTGGTGCATTCGGCCGCGCGGTCCTCGGCGACGAATACCGAGAGCATGGACGGCACGAAGTGCACCGTGGTGACCTGCTCGTCGACGATCAGGCGCGCCATATAGGCCGGATCGCGGTGACCGTCCGGCTTGGCGACGACCAGGCGCGCGCCGACCTGCAAGGGCCAGAAGAACTCCCACACCGACACGTCGAAAGTCGCCGGAGTCTTCTGCAGCACAACGTCTTCGGCGGACAAGCCGTATTCGGCGTGCATCCACACCAGGCGGTTGACGATCGCGGCGTGCGAGACCGCGACGCCCTTGGGACGACCGGTCGAACCCGAGGTGAAGATCACGTACGCGGTATTGCCCGGACGCAGCGGGCGATGCCGATCCGCGTCGGTCAGCGGTTCATCGGAGAACTCGGCGAGATCGAGTTCATCGATGCGGACCTGGCGCGACACCGTGGTCTCCAGATCGGTGCCCGCGGTCAGCACGCAGACCGGTCGCGCGGTCTCCAGGATGTAGTCGATGCGCTCGACCGGATGATCCGGATCCAGCGGCACGTACGCACCACCGGCGGCATTGATCGCGTACATGCCGACGACCAGATCAATCGAGCGCCGCATGCCGAGAGCCACATACGATTCCGGGCCGACGCCGTTGCGCTTCAGCCAGCGCGCCAAACGGTGCACCCGGGAAGCGAACTCGGCATAGGACAGACTTGTCCCCTCGTAGCTGACCGCGTAGGCGTCCGGCGTGCGCAGCACCTGCGCCTCGAACAGCGAGACCAGCGTCGCGGCCGCATCACCGACCGGCGAGGTCAGTGCCGCGTCGACCGGGAATTCGGTCTCGTTCCACCGGTCGAGCACCTGGGCCCGCTCGGTGTCGTCGAGCAGGTCGATATCGCCCACCACGATCGCCGGTGCGGCGGTGATACCGCGCAGCACCCGGACGAACCGCTCGGCGAACGCCTCCGCGAACCGATCGTCGAAAAGGTCGGTGGCATAGACGAGTTCGGCGGCCATCTCCGATTCCGCACCCTCGCTCAGCGTGAGCTGCAGGTCGACCTTGGCGGTCGGCGGATCGATGCCGAGTTCGGAAACCGCGAGTCCGGGCAGCTCCAGCGAGGTGCGGCCGAGGTTCTGGAACGACAGCATCACCTGGAACAGCGGATGCCGCGCCTGCGAGCGAGCCGGGTTGAGCACCTCGACCAAACGCTCGAAAGGTACGTCGGCGTGGGCGAAGGCCTGCAGATCGCGCTCGCGCACCTGGGCGAGCAGATCGGTGAACGCTTCGGTCGGATCGACCTGGGTGCGCAGCACCAGGGTGTTGACGAACATGCCGACCAGGTCGTCGAGGACCTGCTCGCCACGACCGGCCACCGGGATGCCGATGGCGATGTCATCCGAACCGCTCAGCCGCGCGAGCAGGGTCGCGAAGGCGCTGTGCACCACCATGAACAGCGTGGTGTTGTGCTCGTGCGCGACGCGATTGAGCGCCTCCACGAGCGCGCCGGGCAGCTGGAATCGGTGCGTGCGTGCCGCATACGACGCGACGACCGGCCGCGGCTTGGACGACAGACGCAGTTCCTCGGGCAGTCCGGCCAGGGTTTCGCGCCAGTAGCCGAGCTGTTCGGAGATCAGCGAGGTCGGATCGTCCTCGGAGCCGAGCGTTTCACGCTGCCACAGTGCGTAATCCACGTACTGCACCGCCAGCGGCGGCCAGACCGGGGCGGATTCCGAACTCCGCGCGATGTAGGCCGACATCAGATCGCGGACCAGCGGACGCATCGAGAAGCCGTCCGCCGCGATGTGGTGCACCACGACCGAGAGCACGTGGTTCTGGGTGTTGTCGCGCCACTTCTTGCTGCTCAGCGGCGCACGCTCGACCTGGTAGAGCCGAATCCGCACCGGGGACTCGGTGGTGATATCGAAGCCGCGACCGATGAATTCGTAGAGCGCACTGCCCAATTCGCTTTCGGCGACCGGGACGATCTCCAGTTCCGGAATCGCCCGCGCGGCCGCAAGCACCTGCTGGTAGGCCACGCCCTCATGCGACGGGTAGATCGTGCGCAGCGATTCGTGCCGGGTGATCACATCGGCGATCGCTCCGCGCAGCGCGGGCAGATCGAGATGCCCGTGCAGCCGCACCGCCGCCGGAATATTGTCGGCGGCCGAATCGGCGTCGAAGCGGTTGAGGAACCACATCCGCTGCTGTGCGAGCGACAGCGGCGGGTACTCCGGCCGCGGGCGCACTGTCAGCGCCTGGCGGGCACCGGCCCCGGCGCTGGCCTCCATGCGCGCGGCGAGCGCGGCGACGGTCGGCGCCTCGAACAGCAGCCGCACCGGAACCTGGGTGTCCAGTGCCGCGCCCAGGCGAGCGACCACCTGGGTGGCGACCAGCGAGTTACCGCCGAGATCGAAGAAGTTGTCATCGATGCCGATGCGCTCGTGACTCAGCACATCGCTGAAAATGTCGACGACGATCTCTTCGATCGGGGTCGACGGAGCGCGGAATTCCTTGGCCTCGAAGACGGGTTCGGGCAGCGCGCGCCGATCGAGCTTGCCGTTGGGGTTGAGCGGCATGGCGTCGAGCACCACGATGGCGGCGGGGACCATGTACGACGGCAGCTGTTCGGTCAGATGCGCACGCAGCTCGTCGAGGTCGACCGTGCCGCCATTGGCGGGCACCACGTAGGCGACCAGCTGATCGCCGGTCCGCGCATCCGCACGCACCAGCGCCACGGCCTGTGCCACCGAATCGTGTGCGGTGAGGGCGGTTTCGATCTCACCGAGCTCGATGCGCAGACCGCGCAGCTTCACCTGGAAGTCGGTACGGCCGAGGTAGACGATGGCACCATCGGCATTGCGGGTCACCAGGTCGCCGGTGCGGTACATCCGGGATCCGGAAACGCCGAACGGGTTGGCCACGAAGCGATCCGCGGTCAGATCCGTGCGCCCGAAGTAGCCGCGCGCCAACTGCGCACCGGCCAGATACAACTCACCCGCGACACCCGGCGCGACCGGATGCAGGCGGGCATCGAGCACATACGCCTGGGCATTCCAGACCGGCAGACCGATCGGCACCGCGCCGACCAGGCCCTGTGCCACCGGACCGTGCGTCGCGTGCACCGCGAACTCGGTCGGGCCGTAGAGGTTGTAGAGCTCGGCGGAGCTGACCTTGCGAATGGCGGCGACGGTGTCACCGGTGAAGGCCTCACCGGCGACCAGCAATGCGCGCAACGACTCGAGCGCCGCGCCACCGGCGGCATCGACACTGCCCGCGAAGACGGTCAGCATCGAGGGCACGAACGAGGTCATGGTGACCCGCTCGGCCGCAATGACCTCCGCCAGGTACTGCGGGTCACGATGCCCATCCGGGCTCGCGACGACAATCCGGCCACCGGTGGACAACGGGCCGAACAACTCCCACACCGACACGTCGAACGTGGCCGGGGTCTTGAACAGCACGACGTCATCGGCACCGATGCCGTATTCACCGGTGATCCAACGGATCTGGTTCACCACTGCCGCATGCGGCAGCGCCACCCCCTTCGGCCGACCGGTCGAACCGGACGTGAAGATCACATACGCGGTGTTCTCCGCCCGCAGCGGTGCGATCCGCTCCGCATCGGTGACCGGCGCGTCCGAGTACTCGGACAACTCGATCTCATCGATGGAAAACGTTGGCAGCCCGCCGCTTTCGAAGTTGTCCCGCGAGGTCGTCAGCACACAGGCCGGTGCCGCCGACTCGAGCACATAGCTGATCCGCTCGGTAGGCTGATCCAGGTCCAGCGGCACATAGCCGCCGCCGGCCTCCTGTACCGCGTACGCCGCGACCACGAAATCGACCGAACGCCGCAGACCGAGGGCGACCAGCTTTTCCGGACCCACACCGGCCTCGATCAACCGACGCGCCAAGCGGTGCACGCGCGCACCGAATTCGGCATACGTCAGCGAGGTGCCGGTGGTCGGATCCACGATCGCGACCGCATCCGGCGTGGCCGCGGCCTGCGCGGCGAACTCGCCGACCAACGTGAGCCCGCCACCCTTGCGAACACCCGAACGACGCGGGGTGCGACCGGGCTGACGACGCGGCAGCAAATCGTGCTCGGTGTCGTTCCAGCCGACCACCGCGAGTGCGGTTTCCTGATCGTCGAGCAGCTGAATATCGCCGATCGGCACGGTCGGATCGGCGATGATGGCCGCCAGGATCCGATCGAGGCGCCGCGCGAAGGCCGCCACCGTGTCCTCGTCGAAAAGATCGAGGGCATAGGAGATTTCGGCCGACATACCGGCGGCCTCGCCCGATTCCTGGGTCTCCTGCAGGGTCAGCTGCAGATCGAATTTGGCCAGTCGCGCGTCGTAATCGATGCCGTTGACCGACAGTCCGGGCAGTTCCAGGTTGGCCTGCTTGACGTTCTGGAACGCCAGCATCACCTGGAACAGCGGATTGCGGGCCTGCGAGCGGGCCGGGTTGAGAATTTCGACCAGGCGCTCGAACGGCAGATCCGCGTGCGCGAACGCCTGCAGGTCGGTTTCCCTTGCCAGGGCGAGCAGGTCGGCGAAGCTCGCCGAACCCGCGACATCGGTGCGCAATACGAGGGTATTGACGAACATGCCGATCAGGTCGTCCAGCGCGGCCTCACCACGACCGGCGGCCGGGGTACCGATGGCGATATCGCTGGTACCGCTGGCCCGCGCCAGCAGCACGGCGAGCGCGCTGTGCATGACCATGAACAGCGACGAATTGTGCTTGCGCCCCAGATCGATGAGCGCACGCTGGGTCTCGGCGGAGATCACGAACGCGTAGGTGCCGCCGCGGTAGGAGGCGATCGCCGGACGCGGGCGGTCCGAAGGCAGCACCAATTCGTCGGGCAGATCGGCGAGTTGTTCGGTCCAGTACCGGATCTGGCTGGAGATCAGCGAATCCGGATCGCCCTCGGAGCCGAGCACCTCGCGCTGCCACAGTGCGTAGTCCGCGTACTGCACCGGCAGCGCGGACCAGGCGGGCGACTCCCACGAGGTGCGCGCCGCGTACGCCACCATGACGTCACGCGCCAGCGGCCCCATCGACCAACCGTCGGCCGAAATGTGGTGCACCACCATGCCGAGTACGAACTCGGACTCGCTGATCTCGAAAAGCCTTGCGTGCAAAGGTACTTCGTCGGTGACGTCGAAGGCCATGGAGGCCAGGTCGATCAGATGCTCGACCAGGGTCTCCTCGGTGACCCGGTACGGGGTCAGGTCGGGCACGATCTGCGCCGCGTCGAGCACCACCTGAACCGGACCGCTCTTGGTCTCCGGGAAGACGGTGCGCAGCGATTCGTGCCGGTCGATCACGTCGATGACCGCGACCTGCAGTGCGGCGACATCGAGATCACCGGAGAGCCGGATGGCGACCGGAATGTTGTTGACCGCCGAGGCGGTATCGAAGCGGTTGAGGAACCACATGCGCTGCTGTGCGAGCGACAGCGGCACCTCCTCCGGGCGCTCCCGGGCGACCAGCGCGCTGCGGGCGCCGGCACCGGCGTGCGATTCCACCCTGGCCGCCAGCGCGGCCACCGTGGACGCCTCGAACACCATCCGCACCGGCACCCGGGTATCGAGTGCGGTGCCGATGCGCGAGGCCACCTGGGTGGCGATCAGCGAGTTGCCGCCGAGTTCGAAGAAATCGTCGTCCACGCCGACGCGCGGCAGGTCGAGCACCTCACCGAAGATCTGGGCGACGATCTCCTCGATAGGTGTGCTCGGCGCACGGAAGGTGTGCACCTCGAAAACCGGCTTGGGCAGGGCGCGCCGATCGAGCTTGCCGTTCGCATTGAGCGGCATGGCCTCGAGCGTCACGAACGCCGCGGGCACCATGTAGGTGGGCACCATGCCTGCCAGATGCGTGCGCAGCGCGGTATCGAATCCCGCCTCCGGCTCGGCCTCGGTCGGCACCACATAGGCGACCAACTGGTCGCCGAGCCGGCTGTCGGAACGGACCAGCGCGACCGCCTGCGCCACCGCGGGATGGGCGCGCAGGGCGGCTTCGATCTCGCCGAGCTCGATCCGGACACCGCGCAGTTTCACTTGGAAGTCGGTGCGACCGCTGTAGACGATCTGTCCCGCGGCATCGCGGGTCACCAGGTCACCGGTGCGGTACATGCGAGAACCGCTGGGGCCGAACGGATTCGCCACGAAACGGTCGGCCGTCATATCCGGCCGGGTGAGATAACCGCGCGCCAGCTGGTCGCCCGACAGATACAGCTCACCCGCGACACCCGGGGGCACCGGATGCAGTCGCGCGTCGAGCACATAGGCCTGGGTGTTCCAGACCGGCGCACCGATCGGCACCGCGCCGCGCACCACCTCGCCGACGACCGCGTGGGTGGCGTTGACGGTGAATTCGGTTGGGCCGTAAAGGTTTATCAGCGTGATATCGGGGCGGCCGAGCTTGCGGAACGCCTCAACCGCCTCACCGGTGAACGCCTCACCACCGACCAGCAGCATGCGCACCGAGCTCAGTGCCGTCGGATCGACGGTGCCGGCGAATACGGTCAGCAGCGACGGCACGAACGAGGTCACGGTGACCTGCTCGGCGGCGATGACCTCGGTCAGATATTGGGTGTCGCGGTAGCCGTCGTGGGTGCCGATCACGGTCCGGCCGCCGGTGAGCAAGGGTGCCAACGGCTCCCACACCGACGCGTCGAAGGTGGCCGGGGTCTTGTACAGCGCGACATCGTCGGCGCCGAGCCCGAATTCGCTGATGAGCCAGCGCATCTGGTGCACCAGCGCGGCATGCGATACCCCGACGCCCTTCGGGCGACCGGTGGAGCCCGAGGTGAAGATCGCATACGCCAAATGTTCTGGGCGCAAAGGCGATACGCGCTCGGCATCGGTCACCGGGGCATCGGAGATCCCGGACAGATCGAGCTCGTCGACAACGACCGACTCCAGGCCCTCCGGCGCGAACCGGTCCCGCGACGTGGTCAGCACATAGGCGGGCGCCGCAGTATCGAGCACATGGGCGATGCGTTCGGCAGGCTGATCGAGATCGAGCGGCACATAGGTGCCACCGGCCTCGAGCACCGCGTGGATCGCGGTCACCAGGTCGAGCGAGCGTCGCATACCGAGCGCGACCGGGACATCCGGACCGACGCCCGCCTGGATCAGCCAGCGCGCGAGCGCATGCACCCGAGAGCCGAAATCCGCATAGGTCAGCGTCGCGGAGCGACTCGATGAGGGGTGGTGGTCGGGTGACGGGTGGGCCAGCGTCGCGGAGCGACTCGATGAGGGGTGGTGGTCGGGTGACGGGTGGGCCTGCGTGCCGCCGACGGCCGGGGTGAAGCCGTCGACGGAACGGTCGACCACGGCGATGGCGTCCGGCGTCGCGGCCACCTGGCGGGCGAACAGATCGCTCACCGTCCCGGCCGCCTCGAGCGCACGCGGCGCGCCGTGCCAGCCGTCGCGTGCCAGCTCGACCTCACGCTCGTCGAGCAGATCGATATCTCCGACGATCGCCGCCGGATCCGCGGTCACACCGCGCAGAATCCGTACCAGTCGATCGGCGAACGACGAGACGGTCGCCTCGTCGAACAGGTCGGTGGCGTAGGAGACGACCACCGAAACGCCCGCGGGCTCCCCCTGGTTGCCGCGCTGTTCGGTCAGCGTCCAGAGCAGATCGAATTTGGCGATGTGGACTTCGAGTTCGGCGGCCGACACCGACAGTCCGGGCAGCTCCAATGTGCCGTGCGACATCTCCTGGAACGACAGCATCACCTGGAACAGCGGATGCCGCGCCTGCGAGCGAGTCGGGTTGACCACCTCGACGAGACGTTCGAACGGAACATCGCTGTATGCGAACGCCGCGAGGTCGACTTCCCTGGTGCGCCCGAGGAATTCGGTGAAGGACCGACCCGGATCGACCTCCGAGCGCAGCACGAGCGTGTTGACGAACATGCCGATCAGGTCGTCGAGGGCCTGTTCGCCGCGTCCGGCGACCGGAGTGCCGATGGCGATATCGGTGGTGCCGGACAGCCGGGCCAGCAGCAGTGCGAGCGCGGCGTGCAGCACCATGAACGGGGTGGCGCCCTCGGCGCGGGCCAGTGCGCTCAGCCGGCTGTGCAGTTCGGCATCGATATCGAAAGCGAACTGCGCGCCGCGGAAGCTCTGCACCGGCGGACGCTGCCGATCGGTGGGCAGATCCAGCTGATCCGGCAGACCGGCCAGCGCGTCGCGCCAGTAGGCGATCTCCCGGGCGGCCATGGACTCGGAATCGCTTTCGGCGCCGAGCAATTCGCGCTGCCACAGGGTGTAGTCGCGGTACTGCACCGGCAGGGGCGCCCAGGCGGGCGCCTCCCCGGCCGCGCGGGCCAGATAGGCGGTCGTGACGTCGCGCGCGAGCGGCCCGAACGAGAAGCCGTCCGCCGCGATGTGGTGCACGACGAAGGCGAGTGCGTACTCGGGCGTGTCATCCGAGGACGCACCGGTGATCTGATACAGGCGCACCCGAATGGGCAGCTCGGTCGAGACGTCGAAGCCGGCGGAGGCGAATTCGGTGAGCACGTCGACCAATTCGGACGCCTCGAGCGGCTGCACGTCGACCCCGAGGTCGACCTCCTCGATCGGCAGCACCTGCTGATAGGCGCCGTCGCCCGAGTTCGGGAAGATGGTGCGCAGCGATTCCTGGCGAGTCAGCACATCGGTGAGCGCGGCCCGCATCGCGTCGAAATCGACGCGACCGCCCAACCGCACCACGAATGGCAGGTTGTACGTCGGCACCGTGGAGTCGAACTGGTTGATGAACCACATCCGCTGCTGTGCCAGCGACAGCGGCACCCGCTCGGGCAGTTCCTGGGCCACCAGGGCCGGTCGTGGCCGATCGGTGGGCGGCGCCGATTCGGCGCGGGCGGCCAGACCGGCCACGGTCGGGGTCTCGAACAGCGCACGCACGCCGATCCGGGTGCCGAATGCCGCGCCGATCCGCGCCACCACCTGGGTGGCGACCAGCGAGTTGCCGCCCAGATCGAAGAAGTTGTCATCGATGCCGACGCGTTCCTGGCTGAGCACATCGGCGAAGATCGCCGCCACGATCTGCTCGGCCGGGGTACGCGGGGCACGGAATGCGGTCGCGTCCACGCTGAACACCGGCTCCGGCAAAGCCTTTCGGTCCAGCTTGCCGGAGGTGTTGAGCGGGAACGCGGCCAGCACCATGATCGCCGCGGGCACCATGTAGCTCGGCAGCTTTTCGGCGACGAACCGGGTGAGTTCGAGCGGTTCGATCGACTGGCCGGGCGCGGGCACGACATAGGCGACCAACTGCTGACCGGTCGCGGTATCCACCACCAGCACCGCGGCCTGGCTGACCGCAGGATGGGCGAGCAGATCTGTTTCGATCTCACCGAGCTCGATGCGCTGACCGCGGAACTTCACCTGGAAGTCGGTGCGGCCGATGTATTCCAGGGTCCCCGCGACATTCCAGCGCACCAGGTCACCGGTGCGGTACATACGCTCGCCATTACTACCGAACGGGTTGGCGACGAACCGATCCGAGGTCAGATCCGGGCGACCGCGGTAACCGCGCGCCAGCTGACGCCCACTCAGATACAGCTCACCCGGTGCGCCGACGGCCGCCGGGCGCAGCCGCGAATCCAGCACGTAGACCTGGACATTCCACTCCGGGATACCGATCGGCACCGTGACGGTATCGGCGGCGGTGGCCTCCCAGTAGGTGACCGAGACCGCGGCCTCGGTGGGGCCGTACAGGTTGTGCAGACCGGCCGAGGTGATCGCGCGGAAACCCGCGGCGGTCTCCGGCGGCAGCGCCTCACCGATGACGAAAACCGCACGCAGCGTGGCACATTGGGCGGCGGTGGCGTGGGCGACGAAGACCGTCAGCATGGACGGCACGAAGTCGGTGACGGTGACCCCGTGCCGCTCGATCATCTCGGCGACGTACAGCGGATCGCGGTGCCCGTCCGGCGTCGCGACAACAAGTTTCGCGCCGACCATCAGCGGCAGGAAGTAACCCCACAGCGATACGTCGAAGGTGGTCGCGGTCTTCTGCAGGTACACGTCGTCGGCGGTGAGGCGGTACTCGTCGAGCATCCACAGCTGCTGGTTGACGATCGCATGATGGGTTACCGCAACACCTTTCGGGCGTCCGGTCGAACCCGAGGTGTAGATAACGTAGGCGGTGTTGTCCGGACGCAGCGGTGCGCGGCGCTCCGAATCCGCCACCGGCGCATCGTCGTACGCGGATACGTCGAGAGTGTCGATTTCCACCCGGCGCACCGATTCCGGCAGCTCGAGTTCGTCACCGGAGACCGTCAGCACACAGACCGGTGCCGCGGACTCGAGGATGTAGGCGGTGCGATCGGCCGGATGATCCGGATCGATCGGCACATACGCGCCACCGGCCTTGAGCACCGCGTGCATACCGACGACGAGCTCGAGCGAACGTCGCATGCCAAGCGCGACAAGCGATTCCGGTCCGACACCATCGGCGATCAGGAACCGGGCCAGGCGATTGACCTTTGCGGCGAACTCCGCATAGGTCAGCTGTGCGCCCTCGAAATCCAGCGCGACGTTGTCCGGAGTCAGCTGGATCTGCGCATCCAGCAGCGCCGCCAGGGTGGTTTGCGGGACGTCCTGCTCGGAGTCGTTCCACTCCGCGACGGTCAGCTCCCGCTCCGCCGCGGTGGTCAGCTCGAGGCCCCAGACCGGCGCATCCGCCTCGGCCCGCAGGAAGCGCTCGAAGAATTCGAGGAAGCGTTCGTGCTGACGCCGCGTCTCCGCCTCGGAGTAGAGGTTCGGGTTCGCCTCGAAGTCGATGCGCGCGCGCGAACCGCCCTCGGACTGATAGAAATTGACGCCGAGATCCTCGATGCTGCCGGTGGACAGCACCACCATGGTGCCGACCATCGAGCCCATGCTGATCTTGTCCTGGAACAGCATGATGTTGATCCAGGGGCCGAAGAACTCCCTGGTCACCACGCCGGCACCGGCCGCGTCGCGGCGGATGTCCTCGTGTCGGTAGCGCTGGTGGCGCAGCGCGCCGGTCACCTCGACCTGGACCTGTTTGAGCACATCGGCCACGGTGGTCTCGTGCCCGATCCGCAGCCGCAACGGCACGATATTCGACGAGACGCCGCCGGAGCGGCGCATCACGGCGGTGGTCCGCGCGGTCACCGGCAGGCTGAGGATCACGTCCTCGGAGCTGGTCCACTGCGCCAGATATCCGGCGAACGCGGCGAGCAGCAACCCGGCCGGCGACGAATCATGGCGCGCCACAGCCGCTTCCAGCACCGCGTTCTGCTCGTCCGAGAGCAGCACACTGCTGAGGGTGTTGATCGGCGCCGGTCCCGCGGACCGGCCCGCCAGGCTGGTGCCGTCCTCCACACCGGCGACCCGCTCGGCCCAGTACGTCTTGTCCGACTGGAACCGGGAACTGTCGCGGTAGGCCATCTCCTGCTCGTAGAGCGTGCGCAGGTGCGCGGCATTGGCCGGTGCGGGCTCGGTGCCGTTCAACAGGGCGGTGTACCAGTCGGCGACCCTGGAGAGGTTGGTCACCGCGCCGAAGCCGTCCAGCACGATGTGGTGCGCGCGCAGGTACAGGTACCAGTGGTGATCGCCCACCTGCAGACCTGCGAAGCGCAGCAGCCGATCCTCGAGCAGGTTCAGCGGGGCGCTGTACTCGGCGCGCATCCACGCCATGGCGGCGGCCTGGGGATCGGCCTCACCGCGGAAGTCGACGTAGTAGACCTTGTCCCGGTCCGGAATCGTGTAGTCGATCCACTGATACGGCTGGCCGTCGATCTCGGTGATGCAGAGCATGCCGGAGCCGCGCTCCTGCCCGGAGCTGATCAGCGCCTCGCGCAGGACCTCGAGGTCGAGGTCGCCGTGCAGGTCGACGTACTGCGCGATGTTGATCGGCACCTGCGGGTCGACGTGCTGGGCATACCAGATACCCAACTGCGCCGGGGACAACGGGAACGGCTCGCTCGACTCCCTCGAGGCAGCGTGCGCCCGTTCGCCACCAGTTTCGCCGTTTCCGCCGAAATCCAGCCGGTCCAACCGTAACCTCGCTTCCGGAACACCACACGAGCGCTCCCCGATGAACACCGGGACGTTGACGCGCACCTAAACCAGCGTGGCGCCTGTGTTCCCGCGTTCAGTTCTCATCAATCAAGCAAAAATATTCATTGGCACTATCTGCCCGTCAGGCCGAGCTTGTTACATGGGCGCGACCATGCCCGCCACCCACCGACCGGCTCCGCCGGGAAGTTCAATGCAGATCACCGAAACAATCTACCGTCGCCCTCGCCAGCCGACCAATCAGCTCTCATAGCCGGGAAACATCAGCCCTGGCAGCGGGATCATCGCAAGTTTGCTGGATGGCTGTCACCGATCTCACACTGCTTGCGAAGGTCGGTGTCGGGCGCGGGCCGGGTCGTAGAGATGCGACTGGGCACAGGACAGATTCGGGGTGAGGGCCCGGCCGACGAGAATGACAGCGGCTTGGCGCAGACCTGCGGATTCGACCTGGTCGGCGATGTCGGTCAGGGTGCCGCGCAGGACCAGTTGGTCGGGTTGGCTGGCTCGGTAGACCACGGCGGTCGGGCAGTCGGCGCCGTAGGCCGGGATCAGCTCGGCGGCCAGTGTGCGGATTCGGGTAATGGCCAGGTGCAGCACCAGCGTGGCCTGTGTCCCGGCGAAGTTCGCGAGAGCCTCGGACTCGGGCATGGCAGTCGAACGGGCCTGGGTGCGGGTGAGGACCACCGACTGGACCACTTCGGGAACGGTCAACTCGGTACCGAGCAGGGCGGCCGCGGCGGCGTAGGCGGGGACGCCGGGGGTGATGTCCCACGGCACGTCCGCTGCGTCGAGGCGGCGGGTTTGTTCGGTGAGGGCCGAATATATGGAGGGATCGCCCGAGCAGAGGCGCGCGACATCCTTACCGGAGCGGTGCGCGCGCACCAGGTGCTCGGTGATCTGGTCGATGTCCAGGTGCTGAGTGTCGATCAGCTCGGTATCGGGAGCGCAGTGCGCGAGTACCTCGGGGTCGAGGTAGGTGCCCGCGTAGAGGCAGACCGGGGCAGTGCGCAGCAACTCGACCGCGCGGACGGTCAGCAGGTCCGCGGCGCCCGGCCCGGCCCCGATGAAATGCACGGTCATGCCGGTGAGTGTAGGGCTAGGCCGTCGCGTCGAAGTGGGCGATCACCTTGGACGGGTGCACCCGGACCACCAGTTCGCCCGGGACGCCGTTGCGCTTGCCGAATTCCTCGGCCCGGTCCGCGCCCATATAGCGGCCGCCGATCTCGGTGGCGGTGCGCAGGAGTTCGTCGGGATCCTCAGACAGGGTCACGGTGCCCTGGATCTGAATGGACGAATACGGCGCTTCCTCGAGGTCGACCACCACCGCGATGCGTGGATCGCGGACGAAGGCCTTGCCCTTGGCCGTGGCCTTGCCGGTATTGAAGACCAGTTCGTCGCCCTCGAGGACGAACCACACCGGGCTGACCACCGGTCGACCGTCGGCGGCCACGAACGCCACCTTTCCGGTTCGCTTGGCGTGGGTCAGGAAGTCGCGCACTTTGGGATCCGAAAGTGAGGCCATGCCCCAACCCTAGAGCCAGCTGCCCGTCAGATGGCGCCTTGTTCGCGGGCGCGTGCGACGGCGGAGGTGCGCGAGCGGACGCCGAGTTTGGCGTAGATGTGCACGAGGTGGGATTTGACGGTGGTTTCGCTGAGGAACAGTTCCTTGGCGATCTCCCGGTTCGAACTGCCGTCGGCCACCAGCCGCAGCACCTCGATTTCGCGCGGGCTCAAAGTCGTGTCGGCGCGGCGAACGCGGATCATCAGTTTGGAGGCCACCGCGGGCGACAGCACGCTCTCCCCGGCCGCCGCCGATCGCACCGCCGCGAGCAGTTCCACCGGCGGGGTGTCTTTGAGGATGTAGCCGCAGGCCCCGGCCTCGATGGCGCTGAGGATATCGGCATCGGTGTCGTAGTTGGTGACGACCAGGACATTGGGCGGCTGCGCGAGCGAACGCAATTCGGCCGTCGCGTCGACGCCGGAGCGGCCCGGACCGAAACTGAGATCCATCAGCACCAAATCGACCGGGGTGGTGGTGCAGAAGGCGATGGCGGCCTCGGCGGTCGGTGCGTCGCCGAGGACGGTGATGTCGTCATTGCTTTCCAGTAGTGCCCGCAGGCCCGCGCGCACGATGGCGTGATCGTCGGCCAGGAGTAGGCCGATCATCGACCGCCCTCCTGGTTCGATTCCGCTGCGCGTAGGCCGGAATCGACTGCGTCGGAACCGGGCTCCAGCGGAAACGAGACGGTGACAGCGGTGTGGCCGGGCTCGGATTCGACCGCCATTGTGCCGCCCTGCTGTTCGACGCGACTGCGCATAGCGGCCAACCCGAAGGTGCCGGTCGGGGCGCGGTCGAGCACAGCGGGATCGATGCCCATGCCGTCGTCGACCACGTCGAGGTACACATCGGTATCGGCGTAGGTCAGGGTCAATCGCATCCGGCTCGCGCCCGCGTGGCGCACCACGTTCGAGACCGCCCCCTGCGCGATCCGAACAAGTGCCGCCTCGACGGGCATCGGCAGACGCTCCGGGGTGCCTTCGACGACCAGCTGGGTGAGCAGTCCCGGAGCCTCAGCGCGTCGACAGATGCGCTCGAGTGCCTGCGCGAGGCTCTGCCCCTCCAGGGCGGCGGGGGTCAATTCCGCTATCAGCCTTCGGGTTTCGGCAAGATTCTCCGCAGCAGTCTCGCGGGCCAGCCGAATCTGTTGCAGCGCAGGATGATCCGGAGCCGACTGCGCCGCGGCGTGCAGCAGCAGTTGGATGCTGCTCAACCCCTGCGCGACGGTGTCGTGGATCTCCTGCGCCAGCCGTTCACGCTCGGCCAATTTGCCGGCGGTGTGTTCCTGTTCGGCGAGAGTTGCTCGGGTACTGAGCAATTCGTCGATCAGGCGCTGACGTTCGGCTGATTCGCGGAACAGCGCCTCGTAGCCGAGCCCGATCCCCACCGCGACGGCCGCGCCGATAATCGGTCCGATCGCACCCGCCACCGACCAGCCACGATGCACCCCGAAACCGATCACGGCCACCACCGTGGCCGCGCCGACCGCGAGCAGACTCCACGGCCGTGGCAGCAGGTGCAGGTAGAGGAAGAACACGCCGAATGCGAGGTATCCGGCATCGGGGGCGAGCACCACGAGGCCGAGCCACAGCACCGTCAGCGCCGCCAGCCAGATGCGGATCCCCGCCGGGCGGCGACCGACCAGCGCACCGGCGAAGTACACGACAAGGAATGCCACGGTCAGCGTGAGGACGCCGAGCGGATGTCCGGCGCCCGGCAGCAGTGCCCGCACCGCGACCACCACGGCCAGCGTCGTCACCAGGACATGCAGCCCCAACCGCAGCGCGGTGAAGACAGGCGTGAACGGCGACGAATGCACGTTTGCCAGCTTATGTGCGGCTACCCGGGCGGCATCCATCGAAAGGCGTAAAACACCGACCAACCTTCGATCGGCACGCATTCCTCCGCGTGCGCGATGGCACGGAAGCCGGCGCGCGGCAGGGTGATGGCATGTTCGTCGCACTCCGGGATCTGCGGGCCGCACGCGGCCGTTTTCTGCTCATCACGCTGGTCGTCACCCTGGTGGCGCTGTTGGTGAGTTTCCTCAGCGGTCTCACCGCCGGACTCGCGCACCAGAACATCTCGGCCATCGCGGCGATCCACGCCGATGCCATCGTCTTCGCCGATATCGGCGCGGATCCCTCCTTCGACGCCTCCGCACTCACCGAGCAGCAGATCGAGACCTGGCAGGCGGCCGCGGGCTCCGTTGACCCGATCGGCATCAGTCGGGCGGAGGGCTCGGTGTCGGGTCAGGGTGCGACGAAACCCGCCCAGGTCGCACTGTTCGGCACTAACGGACCCGCTTTCGGCAATCACGTCGCAACCGATTCCGGCACCGTCGTCCTCAGCACCGGCGCGGCCAAGGCCCTCGATGCCATCACCGGTGACACCGTCACACTCGGCGCGGGGACCTTCCGGGTGGCCGCGATCCAGGGCGACGACTGGTACAGCCACACCCCCGTCGTCTGGATGACGCCCGCCGACTGGCAATCGGTGAGCCCGCGCGGCGGCGCCGCCACGGTGCTCGCAGTATCCGGTGTCCCGAATATGGCCTCGGTCAACGCATCAGCGCATACGACCTCGACCAGCGTCTCCGGATCGCTGTCGGCATTGAGTTCCTACCAAGCCGAAAACGGTTCACTGACCTTGATGACGGTGCTGCTGTTCGCCATTTCGGCCCTGGTGATCGGCGCATTCTTCACCGTGTGGACGGTGCAGCGCATGCCCGATATCGCGACCTTGAAGGCGCTCGGCGCGACATCCGGCGCACTGGTCCGCGACGCTCTCGCCCAAGCGGCGATCGTGCTGACCGCGGGTGTCGTGGTCGGACTCGGAATAACCGTAGCCGCAGCCACATTCATGGGCGATGCGCTGCCTTTCGTACTCAGCGTTTCGACAACCCTGTTTCCCGCGGCGGCCCTGATCCTCCTCGGCCTACTCGGCGCGGCCTTCGCCCTGCGCTTCCTGTTCACCACCGACCCGCTGACCGCACTCGGTGCGGCCCGCTGACCGTTCGGAGATCCGCATGACCACCGCAACCATGACGAAAACCGCTCTCACCGTGCGCGAAACAACCCTCACCTACCCGGACGGCGCAGGCCGCCTCACCGCACTGAACCAGGTGAACCTACACGTCACCGGCGGCACAATCGCCGCAATCACCGGCCCCTCCGGCTCCGGAAAATCCAGCCTACTCGCCGTGGTCTCCACACTGATCCGCCCCGACTCCGGCGGCATAACCCTCGAAACCCCCTACGGCACAGCCGATCTCGCTACACTCACCCGTCGCGAAGCCGCCGCGCTGCGCCGCTCGTCCATCGGCATCGTCTTCCAGCAGCCGAACCTGATCCCCGCCTTGACCGCCGTCGAACAACTAGAGGCCATGTCCCACCTCGGCCAGCGCCTCTTCAGCTCCGCCACCCGACGCCGCGAAACACGCTCCAAGGCAATGGAATTACTCGGCGCCGTCGGCCTCGCCGACCACCACGCCAAACGGCCCGCCCAACTGTCCGGCGGCCAACGCCAACGCGTCAACATAGCCCGCGCCCTGATGAACGACCCGTCCCTCCTGGTCATCGACGAACCAACCAGCGCCCTCGACACCGAACGCGGCACCGCCATAATCGAACTGATCCTCGCCATGGCCCGCACCCACCAAGCCGCCACCCTCCTGGTAACCCACGACCACACCCACCTCCATCACATGAACACCGTCTACCGCATGATCGACGGCACCCTCACCCTCGACCACACCATCGGCCGGTAAGTACATTGAAATCGCATCGGCTATCGAACGATTACGCCGATAAACCGAGCAGCACATTCCGCTGCTCCCGCACCCGGACCCGAATCGCGTCGACCACCGCCGCCACCTCGGGCCTGCGCAATGTCTCGGTGCGGGTGACGAGCCAATAGGTGAGCCGAACGGAGACTTCCTTCCGAAGCACTCGGATCAGGTCGTCGTGGCGATCGGCCATAAAGCAGGGCAGCAAGCCGAGGCCCGCGGCCGCACGGGTCGCTTCGACGTGCACGAAAACATTTGTGGAAGTGACGGATTCGCGCATGGCGGGCGCGAAACTGGAGGACAGGTCCAAATCGTCCACTTGCAGCATCGAATCGATGAAGTACACGAGCGAGTGGCGCGCGAGATCCCCAATGGCCGTTGGTGTTCCGTGTTCGCGGAGATAGTCACGTGAACCGTAGAGCCCGAGACAGTAATCGGCCAACCGAATCGCCCTGGCGCGGTGCACTTGCGGCTCACCGACCACCACTTCGATATCCAGACCCGAACGCTGCTGGGATGCGCGCCGGGTCGCCGCGACGATCTCGACGGCGATCTTCGGATGCCGCCGCTGCACCTCGGCGGCGGCCGGTGCGGCCATATAGGCACTGAATCCGTCGGTCGCCGAAATCCGAACCACCCCCTCCAAGACCCGCATGCCATCGGCATCGGTGGCCAGCGACTTGACCGCGGACTCCACCGCCTCCGCCGCCGCCAACGCCTCCCGCCCGAGATCGGTCAGCTCCCATCCACCGGTCACCCGGGTGAGCACCCGCCCGCCCAGCGTCTGTTCCAGTGCGGCAATGCGGCGCGAGATGGTGGTGTGGTTGATGCCGAGTTCCTCGGCGGCCGACACGAAGCGCCCGGAGCGCCCGACGGCGAGCAGAACCAGCAGATCATCCGCGCTGGGGCGGCTGGTACCCGAGGCAGGCGGACTCATTTCTGCATTCTTGCAGATACGCACTGCACAACTGGCCATTGCGGCCGAAGATATGTGCACGAATACTCGTTCTGACCACGAAATGTGGGGGCCGTCACATCTTATTGCGTGATGTGGCCCCGGTCATGAAGGAGATGTTCGATGAGCGTGCGCGATGCAATGCGGCCGACGGGAAACGATCCCGGCGGGATACCGGCCGGGCTGAGGCGGGTGGTGGCCGCGTCCATGGCAGGCACCGTGGTCGAGTGGTACGAGTTCTTCCTCTACGGCACGGCCGCGACGCTCGTCTTCAGCAAGGTGTTCTTCGCCAAGGGCACCAGCGATCTCGACGCGATCCTCGCCGCCTTCATCACCTACGCCGTCGGCTTCGCCGCACGTCCGTTGGGCGGCGTCGTCTTCGGCCATTTCGGTGACAAATACGGCCGCAAGAAGCTGCTGCAATTCAGCCTGGTGCTCGTCGGTGCCGCGACCTTCCTGATGGGCTGTCTGCCGACCTTCGCCCAAATCGGTTATTGGGCACCGACATTGCTGGTGGTGCTGCGATTCATCCAGGGCTTCGCGGTCGGCGGCGAATGGGGTGGCGCGGTACTGCTCGTGGCCGAACACAGCCCGAACTCCAGGCGCGGATTCTGGGCGAGCTGGCCACAGGCCGGGGTGCCGGTGGGCAATATGTTGGCGACGGTCGCTTTGCTGGCATTGACCTCGACGCTGTCCGATGCCGCATTCCTGAGCTGGGGCTGGCGCGTCGCATTCTGGTTGTCCGCGGTGGTCGTGCTGGTCGGCTACTACATCCGCACCAAGGTCACCGACGCACCCATTTTCGTTGCGGCGCAGCAGGAAATCGAACAAATCAAGGCCAATTCGCTCAGTGTCGTCGAGGTGCTGCGGCGCTACCCGCGCGGCGTATTCACCGCCATGGGGCTGCGATTCGGCGAGAACATCCTCTACTACCTGGTGGTCACTTTCACCATCACTTATCTCAAGGTGCATGTGCACGTCGACACCAAGGTCATCCTCTGGTGGCTGCTGGCCGCACATGCCGTGCACTTCTTCATGATTCCGTTGGCGGGCAATCTCTCCGATCGCTTCGGCAGGCGACCGGTGTATCTGGTCGGCGCGCTCACCGCGGGCACTTGGGGCTTCTTCGCTTTCCCGATGATGGACAGCGGCCACAACGCGATCATCATGTTCGCGATCATTATCGGCCTGGTATTCCACGCCTTCATGTATGCGGGACAGCCCGCGATCATGGCCGAGATGTTCCCGACCCGGATGCGGTATTCCGGTGTTTCCCTCGGTTATCAGGTCACCTCGATCGTGGCCGGATCACTCGCCCCGATCATCGCCGTGCGCTTGCTCAATACCTACGGTTCCGCGGTACCGATCGCCCTGTATTTGGCTGCGGCCGCGGCGATTACCGCGATCGCCGTCCTGTTCGCCCGCGAAACGAAGGGCATCACGCTGGAAAGCATCGATAGTGCCGACGCGGAATCCCTTGCCGCGCAGACCCCGGCAGCGCGGGTCGAAACCCTACGAGCGGAGCTCACATGAGTGACTTGGACGGACGTTCCGCCCTGATCACCGGCGGCGCCAGCGGTATCGGCGCCGCCTGTGCCAGAGAACTCGCGGCCCGCGGCGCAACCGTCACCATCGCCGATATCGATGACGTGACCGCGAAGGCACTCGCCGGTGAGATCGACGGAAAAGCCTGGGCCGTAGATCTCCTCGACGTCACCGCCCTGGAACAACTCACCCTGGACGTGGACATCCTGGTGAACAACGCCGGTGTACAGAGCATCAACCCGATCGAAGACTTCCCACCGGAGCGATTCCGGAACCTGATGACCCTCATGGTCGAAGCGCCGTTCCTGCTCATCCGCGCGGCACTGCCGCAGATGTATCGGCGGGGCTTCGGCCGGATCATCAATCTGTCCTCGGTGCACGGGTTGCGCGCGTCCGAATACAAGGTCGCGTATGTGACGGCCAAGCACGCACTCGAGGGCCTGTCCAAGGTGACCGCGCTCGAGGGCGGTCGCCACGGTGTCACCAGCAATTGCGTAAATCCCGGCTATGTCCGAACGCCCTTGGTGGACAAGCAGATTGCCGATCAGGCCAAGGCGCACGGCATCGACGAGCAGGAGGTGCTGGAGCGGGTGCTGCTCACCGAGAGCGCGATCAAGCGCCTGGTGGAGCCGGAAGAGGTTGCGTCACTGGTGGGTTGGCTCGCCTCGCCGAACGCGGGCATGGTCACCGGCGCCTCCTACACCATGGACGGCGGCTGGACCGCAAGGTGATGCTGGATTTTTGGCCGCGCCTTCGGCGCGGCGGGTTCGCGGCCCCCTGGTGTCTCGCGTCCGAGCCGTCGAGACTCGCGACTTCGTCGCATGCGCTTCGACGGCTCGGACGCGAGACGGGCCGCGAACGGGTCGCTCGTAAGACTCGCTCCGTGGTGGGTGCTGATGGTGGATCCTTCGGCCACCGATGCACACACGACAAATGGTCAAGTGCCGTGCCTGCGGCGCATGCGCTTCGACGACTCGGACGCGAGACGGGCCGCGAACGGTCGCTCGTAAGACTCGCTCCGTTGGGGCTGGCAGAGGCTTGAAAAGCGGCGGGCGATCAACCCAGTGCAGCCTGACCCAGTGCGGACAACGCCATGCGACGCAGTATCGGCCGGGCCCGGGTAGCGGTGGCATTGGTGGCGCTGTGCGGCGTGGAGTTCATCAAGCCGAAGCCCGCGTGGGCCTGCACCCGCGCGGTCTCCTCCGGCAGTTCCGGGTGCAACTCCCGCAGCACCGCCACCCAGATCTCGACGTACTGACGCTGGGTGCGCCGCAGTTCGCGTCTGGGTCCGGCCGGCACGTTCTCGAGGTCGCGGTCCTGGATCCGGATGAGTTCGGGCTCGCCGAGCGCGAAGTCCAGATGGAAGTCGACCAGCCCGTCCAGCGCCTCCCGCGCCGATACGGTCCGCGCGACTACCGCCTTCCCACCGGCGAGCAACCGCTGACTGACCCCGACCAGCAGTTCGACCAGCAGCGCCTCCTTATTCGGGAAGTGCCGGTAGACCGCCGGACCGCTGATCCCGACGGCCGCACCGAGGTCGTCCAGGCGCATGCCGAAGAATCCGCGATCGGCGATAAGCCGGGCACCCGCATCCAGCAGCTGCGCTCTTCGCTGCAGCTTCAGTTGTTCCCTGCGGGTGGGCGCAACGGGGTCGGTGCTGGTCACACGCACTCCTTTCAGCACACCTGGACATCTCGGTTAATCAACATTAACCTGAATTCCAGTTATCGGCGACTAACTGGATGGCAGGACAGCGTGATGACGGTGACCGAACAGGTCGGGGTCGACAACCGCGCGGCACACGGGGCGCTACTGGAGGACCTGCGCGCCCGGCTGGCCGCCGCGGCGCTCGGCGGGCCCGCGAAGGCGCGCGAGCGGCATGTGGCCCGCGGCAAGCTGCTGCCCCGGCAGCGGGTGGATCAGCTGCTCGATCCGGGCAGCCCGTTCCTCGAGCTCTCGCCGCTGGCCGCGACGGGCATGTACGACGACGAATGTCCCGGCGCCGGGATCATCACCGGCATCGGCCGGATCTCCGGGCGCGAATGCGTGATCGTGGCCAATGACGCCACGGTCAAGGGCGGCACCTACTACCCGATGACGGTCAAGAAGCATCTGCGCGCCCAAGAGGTCGCATTGCAGAACCAGTTGCCCTGTGTGTATCTCGTCGACTCCGGCGGAGCGTTCCTGCCGCGCCAGGACGAGGTCTTCCCGGACCGGGAGCATTTCGGGCGCATCTTCTTCAACCAGGCGACCATGAGCGCCAAGGGAATTCCACAGATCGCCGCGGTGCTCGGTTCGTGCACCGCCGGTGGTGCGTACGTACCAGCGATGAGCGACGAGGCGGTGATCGTGCGCAATCAGGGCACGATCTTCCTCGGCGGCCCGCCGCTGGTGAAGGCCGCGACCGGCGAAGTGGTCACGGCCGAGGAGCTGGGTGGCGGCGAATTGCATTCGCGCACTTCGGGAGTCACCGATCACCTGGCCGAAGACGATCAGGACGCGCTGCGCATCGTGCGCCGCATCGTGGCCACGCTCGGCCCGCGCCCGGCGAGTCCGTGGGAGGTGACCCCGACCGTCGCGACCGCGAAGCCGGAGTCCGAACTGTACGACGTGGTCCCGGTCGATCTGCGCACGCCCTACGACGTCCGCGAGGTCATTCACCGGCTCGTCGACGGCGAAAACGGATTCCACGAATTCAAGGCCGAATACGGCAAGACGCTCGTCACCGGATTCGCGCGCATCCACGGCCATCCGGTCGGCATCATCGCCAATAACGGCGTGCTGTTCAGCGAATCCGCCATGAAGGGCGCGCATTTCATCGAACTGTGCGACAAGCGCAAGATTCCCCTGCTGTTCCTGCAGAACATCACCGGTTTCATGGTCGGGCGCGATTATGAGGCGGGCGGCATCGCCAAGCACGGCGCGAAGATGGTCACCGCGGTGGCGTGTGCGCGGGTGCCGAAACTCACCGTGGTTATCGGCGGATCGTACGGCGCGGGCAACTACTCGATGTGCGGGCGCGCGTATTCGCCGCGCTTCCTGTGGATGTGGCCCAATGCGCGAATTTCGGTAATGGGTGGCGAGCAGGCCGCCTCGGTGCTTTCGACGGTGCGCGGGGATCAACTCGACAGCAGCGGCCAGCCGTGGTCGGCCGCGGACGAGGAGGCATTCAAGGCGCCGATTCGGGAACAGTACGAACATCAGGGCAATCCGTACTACTCGACCGCGCGGCTCTGGGACGACGGCGTCATCGACCCCGCCGATACCAGAACCGTGCTCGGACTTGCCCTTTCGGTGTGTGCGCAAGCACCGCTCGAACCCGTTTCCTACGGCGTCTTCCGGATGTGATCGCGATGATGAACAAATCCCATCCCATCGATTTCGACACCGTGCTCGTCGCCAACCGCGGCGAGATCGCGGTACGGGTCATCCGCACCTTGCGCGCCATGGGAATTCGCTCGGTCGCGGTCTACAGCGACGCGGACGCGCAGGCCAGGCACGTGCGCGAGGCCGATACCGCGGTGCGCCTCGGTCCGGCTCCGGCCCGGGAAAGCTATCTGGATATCAAAAAGGTGGTCGCCGCGGCGGTGCGCACCGGCGCAAAGGCCGTGCATCCGGGCTACGGATTCCTCTCCGAGAATGCGGCTTTCGCATCCGCGCTGGCCGAGGCGGGCATTGTCTTCCTCGGGCCGCCCGCCAAGGCGATCGAGATCATGGGCGACAAGATCGCGGCGAAGAACACCGTCGCCGCTTTCGATGTGCCCGTCGTCCCGGGTATTGCCCGCGCGGGGCTCACCGACGCCGAATTGATCGACGCCGCGACCGATATCGGCTATCCGGTACTCGTGAAGCCCTCCGCCGGTGGCGGCGGTAAAGGTATGCGACTGGTCGAGGAACCGTCGGCATTGCCCGCGGCGCTGGCCAGTGCCCGGCGTGAGGCGGGCGCGGCATTCGGTGACGACACCCTGTTCCTGGAGCGGTTCGTCACCCGGCCACGCCATATCGAGGTGCAGATCCTGGCCGACCAATTCGGCCACGTGATCCACCTCGGTGAACGCGAATGCAGCCTGCAGCGCCGGCATCAGAAAGTGATCGAGGAAGCGCCGTCGCCACTGCTCGATGCCGCTACCCGGGCGCGCATCGGTGCGGCCGCGTGCAATACCGCACGCAGCGTCGACTACGTCGGCGCGGGCACGGTCGAATTCATCGTCTCCGCCGATCGGCCGGACGAGTTCTTCTTCATGGAGATGAATACCCGGCTGCAGGTGGAACATCCGGTCACCGAACTGGTCACCGGGATCGACCTGGTGGAGTGCCAGGTGCGCGTCGCGGCCGGGCAGAAGCTGGCGGTGGAGCAGGACGAGCTGCGACTCGTCGGGCATGCGATCGAGGCCCGCGTCTATGCCGAGGATCCCGGTCGCGGCTTCCTGCCCACCGGCGGCACGGTGCTCGACCTGTCCGAGCCCGAAGGCGCAGGCGTGCGGGTGGATTCGGGACTGCGCATCGGCACCGTCGTCGGCAGTGATTACGACCCCATGTTGTCGAAGGTCATCGTGCACGCCGCCGATCGCCATACCGCGCTCGCGAAACTCGATCGGGCACTGAGCGATACCGTCCTGCTCGGCGTCACCAGCAATATCGAGTTCCTGCGTTTCCTGCTGGCAGACCAGGATGTGGCCGCCGGGAAGCTCGATACCGGACTGCTGGATCGCCGCGTCGGCGACTTCCAGCCCGCAGCCGTCGGGGATGAGGAATTCATCGCCGCCGGTGCGTATCATTGGCTGCGACGCTGGCCTGCCGCACCGAGCGATCCGTGGGATATCCCGTCCGGGTGGCGCATCGGTACACCCGCGCCGACCACCATCAGGCTCGCCGGCGGTGACCGCACCGAGCACGTCTACCTCACCGGCGCACCCGATGCCGCTGAAGTCCACCTCAACACCAGCGAATCAGTCTCGCTCACCGCGGATTTCACCGACGGGAGGCTGGTACTGACACTGGACGGTCTGCGCCGAGAGTTCCGCGTCGCGGAGCACGAAGGACAGCTCTGGGTGGCCGGACCGTCCGGTGTCGCGGTGCTGCGTGAAGTGGCCGAGCTGAATGTCCGCGGTGGCGCCGAACACGTCGGTGACGCCGAAATCCGCAGTCCCATGCCGGGTTCGGTGATCGCGGTACCGGTTGCCAACGGTGCCATTGTCGCCGCGGGGGCCCCGGTCGTCGTGGTCGAGGCCATGAAGATGGAGCACACCCTCACCGCACCGGTCGCGGGCACCGTCGAAGTCCTGGTCGAACCGGGCGCCCAGGTCCGCCTCGACCAGCCGCTGGTGCGCATCACCGCGGCTCCCACCGAACCCGAAACCGCCGAGGGAGAAGGAACTTCCGCATGACCGATTTTCTGTCCACCGGCACACTGCCCGAGGACTATCGCGACCTGGCACTGACGGTGCGCGATTTCGCCAAGTCGGTGGTCGCCCCGGTAGCCGCCGAACACGATGCGAACCATACGTTTCCGTACGAGGTCGTCGCGGGCATGGCCGATATGGGTCTGTTCGGCCTGCCGTTCCCGGAGGAGTACGGCGGGATGGGCGGCGACTACTTCGCCCTCTGCCTTGCGCTGGAGGAGCTCGGCAAGGTCGATCAGAGTGTGGCGATCACGCTGGAGGCCGGTGTCTCGCTGGGCGCCATGCCCATCTACCGCTTCGGCAACGATAAGCAGAAGCAGGAATGGCTGCCGCAGTTGACAAGTGGGCGCAATCTCGCCGCCTTCGGCCTCACCGAACCCGGTGCGGGCAGCGACGCGGGCGGCACCAGAACCACCGCGGTCGCCGACAGCGGCGAATGGGTCATCAATGGCAGCAAGCAGTTCATCACGAACTCCGGCACCGATATCACCAAGCTGGTGACCGTGACCGCGGTGACCGGACAGTCGGGCGGCAAGAAGGAGATCTCGACCATCCTCGTGCCCACCGACACCCCCGGTTTCGTGGCCGAACCCGCCTACAACAAGGTCGGCTGGAATGCCTCGGATACGCACCCGCTGAGCTTCACCGACGTCCGGGTGCCCGAGGAGAATCTGCTCGGCGAGCGCGGTCGCGGCTACGCCAACTTCCTGCGCATTCTCGACGAGGGCCGCATCGCCATCGCGGCGCTGTCGGTCGGCGCGGCCCAGGGCTGTGTCGACGAGAGCGTGCGCTACGCCAAGGAGCGCGAGGCCTTCGGCCAGGCCATCGGCCGCAACCAGGCCATCGGCTTCAAGATCGCCCGCATGGAGGCGCGCGCCCATGCCGCCCGCACCGCCTACTACGACGCCGCCGCACTCATGCTGGCGGGCAAACCCTTCAAGAAGGAAGCCTCCATCGCGAAGCTGGTGGCCAGCGAGGCGGCCATGGACAACTCCCGCGACGCCACCCAGATCTTCGGCGGCTACGGCTTCATGAACGAATACGCTGTGGCCAGGCACTATCGCGACAGCAAGATCCTGGAGATCGGCGAGGGCACAACGGAGGTGCAGTTGATGCTGATCGGACGGGAGCTGGGTCTGTGACGGAGACGAACGCTCCCCGCCGGGTGGTGCAGCGCGGCCTGTGGTTCGAGGAGTTCGAGATCGGTGTGGTGTACGAGCACCGGCCGGGCCGGACCATCACCGAGGCCGATAACGTCCTGTTCACCACGCTGACCATGAACACCCAGGCGCTGCACCTGGACGCGGCCTTCAGCGATCAGCTGCCACCGTTCCACCAGCGCCTGGTGAATTCGATGTTCACTCTCTCCACGCTGATCGGCCTCTCGGTCGCGCAGCTGACCCAGGGCACGATCGTCGCCAACCTGGGCTTCTCCGAGGTCGCCTTCCCGAAGCCGCTGTTCCACGGCGACACCATGTATGCCGAGACGGTGGTCACCGATAAGCGCGAATCCAAGAGCCGTCCGGGGGAGGGCATCCTCACCTTCGCGCACACCGCTCGCAACCAGCATGGCGATATCGTGGCGACGGCGGTACGCAAGACATTGGTACGCAAGGAGCCCGCATGAGTTGGCAAATGCCTGGACCGGCTTGGCTGTTCTGCCCGGCCGACCGCCCCGAACGCTTCGAAAAGGCCGCCGCGGCGGCCGATGTGGTGATCCTCGATCTCGAGGACGGGGTCGCGGCCGACGATAAAGCGGCCGCACGCAAGGCGCTCATCGAGACTCCGCTGGATCCCGAGACCACCGTGGTCCGGGTCAATGCCGTCGGCACCGATGAGCACGAGCCCGATCTCGCGGCGCTGGCGCAGACCGAATATCGGCGGATCATGCTGCCGAAGGCCGAATCCGCGGAACAGCTCGGCTCCCTCACCGGCTACGAGGTGATCGCGCTGATCGAATCACCGCTCGGCGCCATGGCGGTCGGGCGAGCGGTATTGGCGCGCAACGCGATCGGGGTCATGTGGGGTGCGGAGGATCTGGTCGCCGGGCTCGGCGGCAACTCCAGTCGGCATGCCGATGGCAGCTATCGCGATGTGGCACGCCATGTTCGGTCGACCACACTGCTCGCGGCCAAGGCGTACGGCAAGTTCGCGCTCGACTCGGTGTATCTGAACATCCGCGATCTCGACGGGCTGCGCGCCGAAGCAGTGGATGCGGTCGCGAGTGGCTTCGACGCCAAGGTGGCGATCCATCCGAGCCAGGTGCCGGTCATCCGGGCGGCCTACGCGCCGTCGAATGACGAAATCGATTGGGCTCGAAGGGTACTCGACGAAGTCCCGAACCATCGGGGCGTCTTCGCGTTCGAGGGCCGCATGGTCGATGCCCCGGTGCTGCGGCATGCCGAGCAGATCGTGCGGCGCGCGAACCACACCTGATTTCCGAAGACTCTCCCCAGGAGGTAATGCGGTGCAACCACAATGGGTGCCGACCGAATCAGATATCGCGGAGGCGCGCATCACCGACTTCGCCGGGTTCGTGGCCGCGCGCACCGGGCGATCCGCGCCGGATTACCGGTCGCTGTGGCAGTGGTCGGTCGACGATCTGCCCGGCTTCTGGGGTGCGCTGTGGGATTACTTCGAACTCGGACCGATTGCGGGCGAGGTGCTGGCAAGCGCCGACATGCCGGGCGCACAGTGGTTTCCGGGCACCCGGCTGAACTACGTCGACCAGGTCGTGCGGCAGTTCCGAACCGATCGGCCCGCCATCATCGCGGTGACCGAGGACGCTCCGGTACGCGAGGTGTCCTGGAGCGAATTGATCGACAGCACAGCGGCATTCGCGCGCACACTGCGCTCGCTGGGTGTGCAGCCGGGTGATCGGGTGGCCGGATACCTGCCGAATATTCCGGAGGCGGTGATCGCCTTCTTGGCCACCGCGAGCATCGGTGCGGTGTGGAGCGCCTGCGGTCAGGACTATTCGCCGAAGGCGGCGCTGGACCGGCTGGGCCAGCTCGAGCCCACCGTGCTGGTCACCGCGGACGGCTACCGGTTCGGTGGTAAGACGCACGACAAGCGCGACGATATCGCGGCACTGCGGGCCGGACTCGACACCGTGCAGACGACGGTCGCGGTCTCCCAGCTGGGCCTTCCGGTTCCGGACGCATTGGCCTGGTCCGAGGCGGCCGCCAATAGCGAGACCGTTGTCATCGAAACCGAGACGGTCGATTTCGACCATCCGCTGTGGATCGTCTTCTCCTCCGGCACCACCGGACTGCCCAAGGGCATCGTGCACGGGCACGGCGGCGTCGTGTTGGAACACCTCAAAGCCGTTGCGCTGCAAGCCGATATCGGCCCTGAGGACACCTTCTTCTGGTACACCAGCCCGAGCTGGATGATGTGGAACTTCCAGGTCGCCGGACTGCTGGTCGGTGCGACCATCGTCTGCTACGACGGCAGCCCCACCTACCCGACTCCGGACGCACTGTGGCACACCGCATCTCGAGTCGGTGCGACCGTGCTCGGCACCAGTCCGGGCTACGTGCTCGCCTGTATCAAGGCGGGTGCGGTGCCGCGCACCGATCACGACCTCACCGCGCTGCGGCAGGTCGGCATCACCGGTTCGTCACTGCCGCCCGCATCCGCGGTGTGGTTGGGCGAGAATGTCGGTGACCACGTCCAGGTCGCCTCGATCAGCGGCGGCACCGACGTGGTCTCCGCTTTCATCGGCGGCGCGCGAACCGTACCGACCTGGCCGGGTGAGCTTTCCGCGCCCTATCTGGGTGTCGCACTGGAGGCCTTCGACCCGGACGGCAAGCCGGTCCGCGACGAGGTCGGCGAACTCGTCATCACCAAGCCGATGCCGTCGATGCCGGTGCGCTTCTGGCACGATCCGGACGGAATCCGTTACCACGACGCGTATTTCGACATGTTCCCCGGCATCTGGCGGCACGGCGACTGGATCACCATCACCGAACGCAACAGCATCGTGGTGCACGGCCGCTCCGACTCCACCCTCAACCGCCACGGCATCCGCATGGGCAGCGCCGATATCTACCAATCCGTCGAGCGCCTGCCCGAAATCACCGAGGCCCTCGTCATCGGCGCCGAACAACCCGACGGCGGCTACTGGATGCCGCTGTTCGTCACCCTCGCCCCCGGCACCGACCTCACCGACGACCTGAAAACCCGCATCAACACCACCATCCGCACCGAGGTCTCCCCCCGCCACGTCCCCGACGAAATCATCGTCGCACCTGGCATTCCGCACACCCGCACCGGTAAGAAACTCGAGGTCCCCATCAAGAAGCTCTTCCAGGGTGCCGACCCGACGCGCGTCGTCGAACGCAGCGCCGTGGACAACCCGGACCTCCTCGACTGGTACGCCGCCGTTCGCCCCAATACCTCGAACTGAACCAGCACTGGGCAATGTGGCTACAATGTGATACAGAACAATAGCCACATCAGGAGGTCGGCGTGGACGTCGGTATTCGGGAACTGCGCGATAATCTCAGTCGCCATCTGACCGAGGTCCGCGCCGGACACACGGTGACAGTCACAGACCATGGACGACCGATCGCCCGCATCGTGCCTGTCGGGCGACCGACGCGGCTGGAGCAACTTCGCGCCGAAGGGCGCGTGCAGCCCGGTCGTAAAAAGAAGCAGCCTGCGCCCGAGCCGATCCGTGGCGAGGGCATAGTCAGCGAGCTCATCGACGAGCAGCGCCGGTGATCGGCTACCTCGACACGTCGGCCTTCGTCCCACTGCTGGTCAGCGAGCCGAGCAGTGCGGCATGCCGCCGATTCTGGGATGACGCCGACGCCGTGGTATCGAGCAGACTGCTGTATGCGGAAACCGTGGCCGCACTCGCGCAGGCGCATCGCATGGCGCGCCTGAACGACCTGCAGTACGCGTCGTGCCGGCGCCTACTGGACCAGCTCTGGTTGCAGCTCGAGATAGTCGAGGTGGATGAGGGTTCGGTCCGGCGCGCGGCCGAACTCGCCGACCTCCTCGCGCTGCGCGGGTACGATGCCGTCCACTGCGCTTCCGCCGAACAGTTGGAGGACACCGATCTTGTCGTCGCATCCGGCGACAAGCGCCTCCTCGACGCGTGGAAATCGTTGGGGTTGGCCACCTTCGACACCAATGCGCCCGACGCGACGCCTGAACGCAGACGTTGACCCCGAAATCGGGTCGAGCTCGCCCACCTGGGCAAATCAGACCGACCTAGACAGCTGGGGGTGTCGCGGTTGTCGATACCATGGCGGCATGAGTGTCGACAATCGCCGTACGGCGCGCAAGGCGGTCAGCGGCGACTCGGCACCGCGGGAGATTCGGCGCAGGCCGAAGAATCGGCGGGCCCAGATCGCGGCGGCGTCGGCGGCCGCATTCGGCGCGCTGGGCTATCACGGTGTGAGCATGGAGGACATCGCGTCCGGGCTCGGGATCAGCTCGGCGGCGCTGTATCGGCACTATCCGAGCAAGTACGCGCTGTTCCGAGAGGAATTGCTGCGGGTGGGTCGCGCCATGACCGAATCGGTCGAACTACCGGAGGTGGCAGGGGGCAGGGGGATGGCAGCCGACCGCGTCGGCGGGGTGGGTGAGCTCAGGACGCCGGAGCGGCGGCTGCGGCAGGTACTCGACGCACTGATCGGCGTCACGATCGAGAATCGGCCGACCGTCACGCTGGTGCGCTGGGAGGGCCGCTATCTCGAACCCGAGGACCTCACCGTTCTCACCGACCAGCAGCTCGCCGTCGTCGGCGCGATCGGTGTGCAATTGGCCGCATTGCGACCGGAACTCGCCGAAGACGAGTTGCGGGTGCTGCGCGCCGCCCTGCTCAGCGCGATCACCAGCATCGCCGATCACCATGCCAGCTTGCCCGCGAAATCCCTTGCCCGACTGTTGAGTTCGGCCTGTTGGTCGATAGTGCCCGCCGAGCTGCCAGCGCTGGACGCGGATGCCGAGCTGCCGGTGGCAGCCGAGATTCCGGATTCGTTCAAACATGAGCTGTTGCTGCGCAAGGCCGTCGAACTGTTCCACGATCGCGGCTATCCGAATGTCAGCGTCGAGGAAATCGCCACTGCCGCAGGACTTTCCGCCGCGTCGGCGGTGTACCGGTTCTATCGCGGCAAAAGCGATCTGCTCGCGGCCGCGTTCCGACGGGCCGCCGACCGGGTTTCCGGTGCGATCGGCCCGGCGGTGGCGGCGGCCGCCGACGCCGAAGCGGCCCTGACCACACTGATCGAGCAGTACGTCGAGGGTTCGTTCGCCGAGCGCGCGCTGACCTTCGTGTATTACACGGAGTTCCAGCATGTTCCGAGCGATGAGCGCACCGTGCTGCGAAATATCCAGCGGCTCAGCGTCGAAGAGTGGGCGCGGCTGCTGCGTGATGTGCGACCGGAGCTTTCACCCGCCGAGGCACGCTTCCTGATCCATGCGGCCTTCGCGTTGGTGGTCGATCTGGGGCGCAACTTCAGTGCCGAACCGATCGCCTCCCCTGCTCGGGTTCAATTGCTCATGCAGCTGGTCCTGTTCGGACGCCCGGCCCGCTCGTAGTCCACGCTCCTCCGCTTCAGTATGCCGTCTGTCGCTACGCCTAGTATGTTAGTGATTATTCTGAGCGAGTTCAGCGGAGGCGCTCCACGTAAGAGCATATTTTTGTGATCTTCCATTCGATGCCGTTTCAGCACTGGGAAGAGACGTCGAGCAAGCGTCCGGTTGGGCTAACATCGCGGGATGGATGCCGAGGATCGTCGCGCAGCGGAGGACGCGACCGCAGGCCGCACCGCGCCATCGCGTGAGGTGCGCCGCCGCCCGCGCAACCGCCGGGCGCAGATTGCCGCCGCCTCCGCGGAGGCGTTCGGCGCATTCGGCTACCACGGCGTGAGCATGGAGGATATCGCCTCGCGCCTCGATATCAGCTCGACCGCCCTATATCGGCACTATCCGAGCAAATACGCCCTGTTCCGCGAGGAGGCGCTGCGGCTGGCCGGCCTGAGCACCGAGGCCGTGGGCCTGCCCGAACAACTGCGTGACCGGCCCGCCGCCGAACGCCTCGACCACATCCTCGATGCCCTGATCGCAGCCTCCATCGCGAATCGCCGCAGCGCCGCACTGCTGCGCTGGCAGAACCGCTATCTGGAGGACCCGGATCGCCAGATCCTGATCGATCACCTGATCACCACCGATTCGGTGGCACGAAAACTGCTGGCCGAGACCCGACCCGAGCTGTCCGACGGGGACCGGGCGGTGGTCTCGGCCGCCGCGATGAGCGTGATCGGCAGCATCTCCGATCACCATGTCGCAGTGCCGGCGCGCACGCTGACGGCACTGCTGCGCTCGGCCTGTCATGCGGTGACCGCGTGTGATCTGCCCGCGCCCGGCGACGACAGCGAATCCCTTGGCGCGAAGGAGGTTCCACTCACCTTCAAACACGAGCTGTTGCTGGTGCGTGCCATCGAGCTTTTTCATGAGCACGGCTATCCCAATGTGAGCGTGGAGGATATCGCCAATGCCGCGGGCCTGCCCGCCTCCTCAGCGGTGTACCGCTTCTACCGCAGCAAGGGCGACCTGCTCGCGGCCGCGTTTCGCCGTGCGGCGGACCGGGTTTCGGCGGCCATCGGACCCGCCATCGCCGCATCGGACACCCCCGAACAGGCACTGAGCACCCTGATCGAGCTCTATGTGCAGGGCTCGTTCGCCGAGCGCGAGCTGACCTTCGTGTACTACGCGGAGATCAGTAATGTGCCGCCGGAGGATCGCACCGTACTGCGAAATATCCAGCGGCTCAATGTCGAAGAGTGGGCCAAACTACTCATCGGAGTCCGGCCCGAGCTCTCCGCAGCGGAATCACGGGTGTTGGTGCATGCCGCGCTGGCCTTGGTCGTCGACCTCGGTCAATGGCTCGGCCCCGATAACCCGCTCTGCTCACAACAGCGCATCGCACACCTGATGCGGGTCATCCTCTTCGGCCGCTGATCGCGGTTCCATCTCAGCAGGCCACAGGCGCGGGCTCACCGCGCATCCGGCCCTCGAGCCACTGCAGTACCTCGGGGGCGCCCTGTACCGCCGCGGACAAATGCTCGGGCGCGGACACCTGCATCGTCTGCAACCGCACCCCGGCACCGCACCACCGGCGGTCGGTGTTGCCGATGGAGTCGATCGGAATCAGCGGGTCGGCCGGCGAATGCCATTCGAACATCGGTATTTCCGGCACCCCGGGATAGAGTTCCAGACTGTTCTCCTCCACTACCGAGCGCGCGGTACGACTATCGATGAACGAAGTGCTGGTGACGAATTCGCGAGCGCTGCCGTTGGCGCCCATGAAGAGGATTTCGTTGGTGCAACTGTTGGCCATGGCGCCACGGAGCGCGAGGCCACGCGGGTTGAGATAGGCGCCGGTCTGTATCTGGTCCGGGTACTCCCGCTCCAGGCCGATCGCCGCCGCCATGGCCAGTCCGAAGGCCGGGTGCGGCTCGAGGCCCAGCCCCTGCGCCATCGTCACCAGGTTCTCCGGGACGCCGCCCATGGCCGCGCCCTGGAGCTGCAGCTCGGGTGCGTACGACGGCTGCAGCACAGCCGCCCATGCGGTGGCCAATCCGCCACCGGAGTACCCGGCCAGCGCTACCGGGCTGTGCTGTACGGCGAGGTCGGGCAGCCGTTTCACCGCCCGGATGCCGTCCAATACGATCTGACCACCCAAACGCGCTGCTCCGAGGGCGAACTGCGGTCCGAGATGATCCGGCAGCGCGATACTCCAACCGCGCTGCAGCACCGCGTTCAACATCGACACTGTCGTCCCCAGATTCAGATCGCCGCTGTACAGCGTGTGCGATACCGCGCAATTCGTACCGAGCGCATTGATGAAATGCTGATACGACAGCAACGGAGCGTCGGCCTGATGAAGCAGTGGGGTAATGACCGTGGTGGTCGCCGCGATCGGCCCACCGTGCGAGTCGGTGGACCGGAACTTGACCAGTGTGGCCGTGGCGCCGGCGAAGAGGGGCACCGGCGGCAATGCCCGCACGTCGAGCACGTCACCGGGGCTGTGCGCGCCCAGATCCGCCGGTGCGGCGTAGAACGGGTCCGGATCGGGCAACGGATACATCGGTTCCGCGGTTGCCGGCGGGGCCAGCAGCAGCGCGAGTGCGACTCCGCCGAATGCACCGAGGGCATGGGACCAACCGCGATGTCTGCGGAGAAAACGAAGAATCAGACGAGTCAAGATCTCTACCTCCACGAGTTGTGCAGGGCATCCATCGACTAGCCAGGCTGAATTCGACCGCGATCGTTGGCAAACTTACAGCGACATATCGCGGAGGGATCGCAATATGCCGAAAAATGGCACTCCTTCTGCTTGGTGCAACGGAGCAGATCGACCTCGTCGGGGGTCGACTAGGACCGCGGCGGGGTAGCAAGGGGGGAGTTCACCTTGTTGACCAGCCAACGGCCGTCCACCTTTTCCAGGCGCATCACCATGGATAGTTGACCGGGGGCGGGTTTGCCCTGGGTGCCCATGCTGGTGATGGTTTGGCCGATGACGACGATTGCTTCGGCGGAGGTGGTGTCGCCGGATTTGATCGCGCACTGGACGTCGTTGACCTTGGAGACCACTTCGCCCTGGGTGAGGACGTCGCGCAGTTCCTTGCTGGTGCTGTCGAATTGCTTCTTCCAGTCGCCGGTGGCGCCGTCGAGGACACCGGCGAAGTATTTGTCGAGATTTTTGGCGTCGTAGTCGGCGAGTACGGGTGCGTATTGACAGGCGGCGAGACGGGCGTCCTCGTGGGCGGTGACTATGGCCTTGTTGTCCTTGTTCTGGAGGTAGAAGAAGACCGTGGTGGCTACTGCGACGACGAGCAGCAATACGGCAGCGGCGCGGTAGGCGATTGCGGTCAGTTTGCTGGATGTGCGGAGGAAGGCGAATCGTTCGGCCGCAGGCACTTTCGAACCCACATCAACACTCGACGCCGTATCCGCGTCGATATCCTTGCCGAGCGAGACGGTAACCTCCGCCACGTCGGCCTGCGCATCGTCGATCTCGTTGTCGGCTGTATCGATCGTTCGCTCGTTCACAGCTTCTCGTTCCTATCTGCCGGTTGCGGGTCTGGAGAGTTCATTGCCGGTGACACCGGGGGGCGGGCCGGAACCGTTGTCCGGCACATTCGGACGTGGTGCGTTCGCCGAACCACGAACCTGTAGTGCGGGATTGGTGGTGATGCAATAGTTGTAGAGCCGCACTCGGGTATCGACCGTCTTGTCGGTCGGCACCACGGGGATCGTGTCGTAGTCACAGGTCGGGCGCGGCCACGGATCGACCATGGTGTTGAAGGCGTTGTCGTGTGCCGGAATTCCGATGGCCTCCGAACCCGCGCGCAGCGCAGGGAACAGCGCTTCGATGGCCGGTTGACGCAGCTTGGCGGCCTTGGTGATGGCGACGAAGTTGGTGATCAGATTGGTCATCGGGTCCTGCGTGTCGTGCACGATGCCGCCGAGGGTGGCCAATTGGCCGGGCCCGAGTTCGAGGAATTTGCGCACTTCCTGATCGGCCGCGGTGAGCTGCTGGAACAGTGCGCTCGAACCGGTGGTCAGCGTGGTCAGATCGGGTTGGGCGTGAGTGGTGGTTTCGGCGATCACCTGCAGGTTCTCGATGAGTCGCTGGGTTTGCGGAAGTAGATCGGTCAGTCCGGACATGGCCCGGCTGATTCCGGCGACCATATTGCGCAAGCGATCCGGACCACCGGCCAGCGCCTTGTCGAGTTCATCGATGATCACATTGAGTCGCGCCGGATTCATCCCGCCGATCAGCCCGCTCATATCGGTGAGCACCGACTGCACCGTCACCGGTGTGCTCGTGGCCGACCGATCGACGATCGAACCGTCGGACAGATACGGACCGCTGTCGGAGTCGGGGCGGAAATCCAGGTACTGCTCCCCCGCCGCCGAGAGCCTGCCGACCGCGACGGTGCCACCCACCGGAATCTTTACGGTGTCATTGATTTCGGCGATGGCGGCGACACCGTCACCGGATACCCGGACGTCGATTACCTTGCCGACCCGGCTGCCGCGGAAGGTGACGTCATTGTTCGGTGCGAGTCCGCCGGAACTCTTCAGCTCGACCCGCACCCGGTAGGTGCTCGGCAGCGGATTGATCCGCAGCACGGCCGCACCGATATATGACATGCCGAGAATCAGGACGACGATCAGACCGATATTCGCCACCGCGATCCGATGCCGAACCAGCCAGTGCCACAGCGGAATATTCATCGCCCACCGCCCTGCAACCGCCCGATGACCTTTTGGATCACCTCGGCCAGACTGCCGATGAATGCGGGTACATCGCCGATTTCCGGCCAGCGGCTACCCTTCGGATCGGTGAGCGCGCCGATATCGAGATAGGAAACCGTGGCGGCGACCGCAAGCACCGGTCCGTCATAACTGGCCATGACATCGGGATAGATGGCGTGCAGCCCGTCCAGCGTGCCCGCCAGATTGTCGCCCATCTGGGTGAAGCCGGACATCAGCCGCTGGATGCTGTCGAACAGGCTCAGGAATTCCGGGCCGGTGGTGTCGGTGAAATCACCGAGCGCGGACATGGTGACCGAGACCTTGGCGACGAGGTCGGCAATACTCCTGTTGTTTTCGGCGACCAGTCCGATCAACGGTGGGAAAGTATCCGCGGCAGCACCCAATTCCGCCTTGCGCCTGGCCAATTCGCCGGTGAGCACATTCAATCCGGAGAGCACGCTGTCGACGTCGGCGGTGCGTGCGTTGAGTGCCGCGAGCACATCGGTCATTTCGGTGATCAGATGTGCCAGCTGTGGCGCCCGCCCGGCGAACATCGAATTCATCTCGGTGGTTATTCGAGCCACCTGATTGAGCCCACCACCGTTGAGCAGCATGGAGATCGACATCATCAACTGTTCGACCGACGCGCCGGTGCCGGTGTGGTCGGGGGCGATGGTGTCGCCGGGACGCAGCATTTCGGTGCTCTCCTGCTCGGCGGGCAGGGACATGGCGACGAACATGTCACCGAGCGGAGTGGCCTGACGCAGTTCGGCCGTGGTGCCGCGGGGCAGCTGAATATCCTGCCGAATCCGCATTTCCACATCCGCGAGGAAATTCGTGGTGCTGATCTCGGAGACCATGCCGATTTCGGTTCCACCGATCTTCACGTGTGCATTCGCGGGCAGGTTGAGTGCGTCCTTGAAAACGGCGTGCAGCTCATAACCCGGTCCGCCGATGCCCGGCTTGGGCAGTGGCACATTGTCGACCGTAATCGCACACCCCGCCGAGGCGACAACCACCATCGCCGTGACGAAAGCCGAACGCGCCGCTTTCATTTGGTGATCCCGAGCAGTGCGGCGGTCAACCCGAAATCGGGGCCGAAGTCCTGGATCTTCCCGGTGCGGCAGCCGTCGAGACGTAGCTGGATGCGCTCACAGAACAACGAAAGCGCTTCACCGTCCAGCACCGCTTTATCCAGCAGACCGTGCAGGCGCAGTGCCCGGTCCTCACGGCTCACGGCATTCGAGAAGTTCTCGAAGAAAAGCGGTGTCACATCGGTGATTTCGGTGAGTCCGCGGGCATTGGACCGCATCTGCGCGGTCAATGTCGTGAATCGGGTGAGCGCACCGAGCAGTTGTTCGCGATTCTGGCCGACCACGGTCGAGGTATTGGTGACGAAGTCGTTGAGCTGGGTGATCACCGCCTGCAAACCCGGTGCCTGCTGCCCCATCAGTTGCACGAGTTCGGTGAGCCGCCCGCTGAAATCCCTTACCGTCTGGTCGTTCTGGGCGATGATCTCGGTGATCTCATTGAGTTTGACGATGGTATTGGAGATCTGGTCGCCATTGGCGAGGGTGACCTCGAATGCGGAGGACAGATCGTCCAAGGTTTCGCGTAGCTTGTCACCATTGCCGTTCAGCAGCGGAAACAACACCCGGCTCGCCATCGGGCCGGTTTCGTTGTCGCCCTTCAGAGCCGCGCCGAGCTGATCGAAGGTTTCGAGAATGCGGTCGAGTTCGACCGGGGTACGGGTCCGGGCGAGCGGGATGTGCTGGCCGTCGGTCAGCACCGGACCATCGCCTTCGTAGGCCGGGGCGAGTTCCACATGCCGATTGGTGATCAGCTGTGGTGAGACCAGCGCCGCCATGGCGTCGGCCGGTATGCGCACGCCCTTATCGATGGACATGATGACTTCGACGTAACTGCCTTTGGGGGTCACGGTATCGACCCGGCCGACCGGAACACCGAGGACCGCGACGTCATTGCCCGCATAAAGGCCGGCGACATTCTCGAAATCGGCACTGATCTGCAGATGTTCCCCGAGATACTGATCGGGCAGTGCGGTGAGGCTGTCGGGTAGCAGCGAACAACCGGTCGCCACCGTTACGGCGAGGCCGAGCACCGTCGATTTCAGCAAGGTACCCATCTTCATCAATTGCACCCCTGTACGGCTTGGGCGAAACACAGCCAGTTGTCCGGGAACACCCATGGCGCCCACACATCGCCGTACGGGCCGTTGCCGAGGGCATTGTTGAACTGCCGCAGTGCGACCGGCATGATCTCGTAGAGCGAATCCAGGTTGTCCCGGTTCTTTTCCAGGCCCTCGGACATGGTGTTCAGATTCTGGATGAGCGGGCCGAGCTGATTCTGGTTCTCCAGGCCCATGTCCTGCAGCAGCCGCGACAGGCTCGCGACATTGTCGAGCAATTGTTTCAGCAGGTTCTGCCGCAGTGCGACGGCATTGCCGATGGCCTCGCCGCGGGTCAGCAGCACCAGCACGCTATTGCGGTTGTCGGAGGCCAGCTCGGCCACCTGATCCATGCTCTTCAGCAGTGTGTCCACCTCGTCACGGCGATCATTGATCACCTTGGCCAGCGCGCCGATGCTGTTCAGTGCCTCGACCGTCAGCTGCGGAGAGTCGCCCATCTGCTGGCTGAGCACATCCAGTGACTGCCGCAGTTTCGCCGGATCCAGGCGTTCGATGCGCTCGAAGGACGATTTGTAGTTCGGATCCCGGATGACCTTGCCGAGGTTGTAGGGCACCGAGGTCTGCTGCAGCGGAATCCGATTGTCCGGCAGTCCTTTTCCATTACCGGGCACCAACTCGACGTGCAGCTTGCCGAGGATGGTCGTCATCTTGATGGCGGCCGAGGCGTCCGGACCGAGTCGAAGATCTTTGCGCACCTTCAGATCCACAACGACCTTCGCGCCGTCGAGTCGCACGGCACTCACCGAGCCGACCTCGATGCCGGAGACATCCACCGATGCTCCCGACCGCAGCCCCGCCGCCTGCGCGAATTCGGCATGAATCGTCTTATCGCCGAGATGCGCCTGCGATAACGCACTCGAGCCGACCAGCAGCACGACGACCGAACCCGCCGCGAGCAGTCCCAGCCACAACAAGCGATTGCGCACCCGACCCAGTAGTGCCGTCATCGGCAGACCTCCGAATGAGAATTGCCGCCCACCTGCGAGAACAGCCCCGGTGGCAGCAGCACGCCCCACAGCGAGACGTCCAGCGAGCAGATGTAGGCGTTGGCGTATGCGCCGTAGCCGGTGAACCGGGCGAGACCATTGAGGACGGTCGGCAGCTCGACCGCCGCCTGATCCAGGGACGCGCCATTGAGGATCAGCAGTGCGACACCGCTGGTCGCATCGTTCTGCGCCCGAGCCAGATTCGGCTTCACCTGACCGATCAGCGTCGCCAGCGAATCGGTGGATTTCGCCACCGTATCGACCGACGACTTCAGCGATTCGCCCTGTGCGTAGAGCGATTCCACCAGCGAACGCGCCTGCGTGATCAGGGTTTCCAATTCACCGCTGCGATTGGCCAGGCCCGCGATCACACTGCTGAGATTGCCGATGACATCGCCGAGAATCTTGTCACGCTGACCGAAGGTGCCCGCGAGTTCAGCAGCCTGGGTAATCAGCGCACTGAGCGAGACATTGTTGCCTTGCAGGGCCTGGATCAGGGTCTCCGACAGCGAATTGACCTGATCAGGTTGCAGCACACTGAACAGCGGTTCGAAACCCGACAGCAGCGATGACACATCGAACGACGGTTCGGTGCGTTCGACGGGAATCGCGGATCCGGCGGTCAGCGCCGCGCCCTCGTCCTTGCCCGGAACCAACGCGATATAGCGTTGGCCGATCAGATTCTGATAGCGCACAAGGGCTTTCGTCGTCGTGGTCAGCCGCTGGTCGTGCTGGATACGGAAGTCAACGCGCGCCTTGTAGTCGCCGTCGAAATCGATGGCGTCGACCCGCCCGACCCGCACACCCGCCATCCGGATGTCATCGCCGACGCGCAGTCCGAGCACATCGGTGAAAGTGGCCGAGTACGAGTCGGTATCGCCGGCTACCGAACGCTGCAGCGTCGACCAGATCGTGTACGTCAACAGCACGGCGACCACGGCGAACAGACTGAATCCGGCCAGCGCTTTCCCTGATTTCATGTACTCACCGCCCTTCATCCGGTGCTGTGTCGTACAGGGTCACCGAGCCACCGGCCAGTACCGGAGCCAAGAGCAGGTACTGCGCGGTGGTCGGCCGCCCGCCGACGATGGCGGCGGCAGCATCGAGACCGCGCAGATTCGCATTCGGCTGGGCGGGTTGATCCGTCGCAGCGGCGGGCGCGGTGATGCCCGGAATCGTGGGCAGCCCTGGAATACTCGGCAGTCCGGGAATACTCGGCAGCCCCTGCGTCGGAGCAATGGGCGCGGGTCCCGCGGCGTCCAACCGCTGCGGCATCAGCTGCGGCGGAAACTCCTGCGGCGGTGCGACATCCGGCACCGTACTACCGCCGCAGCGCGGACCGGCCATGGTGCCGTAGTGCGGACAGTCCTTGGCCGTGTACTGCTGGAACGGCGTGAAGCTGACATCCATCTTCCACACCATCTGCCGGCTCGGTCCGAATCCGAAGGTCGTGCGCACCCGTTGCAGCGCGGCATTGAAGTTGGCGGCGGTATCCGGGATGGCCTGCGGATCCCTGGCCAGACCGCCGAACAGGCCGTCGAGTCCGACGACCAAGTCCTTCCCGGCGTCCGGATTCCGCGCGAACAGCGAATTGACCGAGTCGACCGCGCCGCCGGCATTGGTCAGCAGTGCGACGAGGTTGTCGCGCCGCTCGGTGAGCGTGCGTGCGGTGGTCACCGAATCCGACAGCACGCCGACCAGCTCCGGCGCCGAAACGCTCAGCGCCGTCACGGCCCGGCCGAGGTTGCCGAGCAGATCGCCGATGCCGGGAGTCGCGTGCACCTGGGTGAGCCAGGTATCGAGGCGTTCGATGGTGGAACCCGGCACCCGCGCGGCGGGATCGAGTGCGTCGGCGAGGGTTGCGAGCACCCGGCCCAGCTTCTCCGGCTGGATATGGTCGAGCACATCGCGCAGCACACTGAGCGTGGTCTGCAACTGCACGGTGCCTTCGCCGGTGTCCTCCGGAATCCGGGCCCCCGCACGCAGGGTTTCGGTGGCGTGCCCGTTGTCGACGAGTTCGATGGCGGTCACGCCGAAGATATTGTCGGGTATCACCCGGGCCGTGACATTCGCCGGAATAAAGCCCGCCACAGCCGGTTTCAGGTCCAGGGTGGCATCCTGACGTGCACCCTTGGCGACGACATCGACATCGGCCACGGTACCGACGACCATGCCGCGGAACTTCACATCGGCATGGGTCGGCAGCCCGTCACCGGTACTGGTGAGCACCGCGACAACCGAGACCTTGTCCTGGAAATAGCCGGTGTAGCGCAGGCCGAGCAGGTACAGCAGCAATGCGGCCGCCGTGGTCATGGCTATTCCGGCGAGCGTGAGTTGACGTGCGGTGGGTCCGCGTCCACTTGGATCGAGCAGCATCGCCACCTACCCCGAAATCCGGAACCCGGGGTCGATGCCCCAGATCGCAAGGGTCAGAAACAGATTCACGAACACCATGACGACGATCACCATCTTGATCGCGCGGCCGGCCGCGTGGCCGACGCCTTCCGGACCACCGGTGGCGATATAGCCGTAGTAGCACTGGATGAAGGTCGAAATGAGTACGAACACCACGACTTTGCCGACCGAGAACAAGACATCGATACCGTTGAGGAACTGGAAGAAGTAGTGGTCGTAGGTCCCGGCGGAGGTGCCGCCGAGGAACAGCACGGACAGCTTGGTCATCAGATACGCAACGGCGAGACCGACGCTGTAGAGCGGAACGATGGTCAGTGTCGCGGCAATCATCCGGGTGGTCACCAGATATGGAAGTGGCCGGATGGCAATGGATTCCAGCGCATCGATCTCCTCGGCGATCCGCATCGCACCCAGCTGCGCGGTGAATCGGCAGCCCGCTTGGATGGCGAAGGCCAAAGTCGCGAGGATCGGGCCGATTTCGCGCGTCGTCGCGAAACCGGAGATCGCTCCGGTCAGCGGATTCATGGTGAGCAGATTCAGCGCGGTGTAGGACTCCATGCCGACGGTGATCCCGCCGAATCCGCACAGGATGATGACCACACCGACCGTGCCGCCGCCGACAATGAGCGAACCATTGCCCCAGCCCACGTCGGCGGTCAGCCGCAGCACTTCCTTGCGATAGTGCCTGAGCACGAACGGAATTGCCGCCACCGCTTGGCAGAAGGTGATCCCCTGGTGACCGAGCCGTCGGTTGGCCTGGACCGGCACGATGGCGACCGCGCCGACCGCGCGAAACGGCTTCAGCGCGGGCGGGGTGTATCGGGTGCCCATCTCAGATCACCTTCGCCGGGAAGAGCGTGTTGTAGATCTGGGTGATGATGATGTTCGTCGCGAACAGCATCAGCGCCGAATTGACCACCGCCGCGTTCACCGAGTTCGCGACCCCACCGGGACCGCCCTTGGTGTGCAGTCCGATATCGCAGGCGATGATTGCGGTCAGCGCACCGAAGATGGCGGCCTTGACCAGTGCGATCACCAGATCGTTCGCCACCGCGAAGGAGGCGAAAGTGCTGATGAACGAGCCTGCCGTGCCGCCCTGGGCGTACACGTTGAACATATAGCCGGTGGCGAAGCCGACGAACACCACGAATCCGCACAGCAGGATGCTGACCAGGATCGCGGCCAGCAGTCGCGGCGCGACCAGCCGGCGCACCGGATCGACGCCCATCACCATCATCGCGTCGATCTCCTCGCGAATGGTGCGGGAGCCGAGATCGGCGCAGATCGCCGAACCGACCGCGCCCGCGATCATCAGCGAAGTGACCAGCGGCGCACCCTGCCGAATGATGCCGAGACCGCTGACCGCGCCGATAAATGTCGTCGCACCAACCTGATTCACCAGCGCGCCGACCTGGATCGACACGACAACGGCCACCGGGATCGCGACGAATACGGTCGGTGCGGCGGATACGCTCGCCATGAACGCGCCCTGCTTGATGAACTCGTGGAATGGGAAGCGGCGCACGAACATCGCGCGCAGCATCTCGATGAAGGCATCGCGCATCAGCCGCACCTGGCGCCCCAAGGTCTCCAGCGAGCGCTGCGGATGCCGTTGCCACAGGCCCTTCAGATCCTCGACGGCGCGCTCCAGATCCGTTAGCTCAGCTGGCCTTTCGGTGATCCGAGTGCTCATGCCGACTCGCTGAGTTGATGCTGCAGCAGGACGAGGAGATAGCCGACCACGGCGATACCGGCGACGGCGGTGCTGAGCACGGCGAGCCAGACCCCGAACCGCAGCACCGGATTGACTTTCATACGCCCCCCGAGGATCTTGACGCCGATCACCAAGATGTCGATGAACCAAACCAAGATCATCATCAGGTCATGCACACATTCGAGAAGGTGAGCACCGGCCAGCACACGATCGAGCCGAGGAAGGATATGACCACGTCGATGCCGTGCATGCGGTGCAGATGGCTGGTGTGGGTCAGTGTCCAGATGAGGCCGACGAGCCCGTATGGAATGGCGAGAATGATGAAGGTGCCGAGGAATTCGGAGACCTTCATCTCGTAGCTGAATATTCGATCCAGCTTCTTGAGCATGCGCCTGTGTCCTTTCCCCCGCCGCCTGAGCAGCACAGCCGGACACACGCCGGGGCTAGGTATCGCTGCGGCGCAAGTGCGGCCGATCACGCTGCGATCGGTCGGGTATGGGTGCGTATGTTACGCATGATTCCTTTGGTTGCGGAAGAACTTTAGAACACTTAGTTCAGCAAATCTGGATAGAGAACCCAGTACAGCCAGCTACACTCGGTTCGTAGCAATGAGAATCTTGAGTAACATAACTGGGCCACGGCCTACTTCGGACCGGTTCGACGCAGGAGCGTTCGATGACGAGCAACGCGGATTTCCGCGGCAATCCAACCCACCACGGCGACAGCGACGGGCAGTCGGCCGATCCGCACTGGCGCATCCGCAAGTAGCCGAACCCGATCCGAGCGCTGGCCCGACTAGGCGTGCCACATCTGGTCGACGATCGCTTCGATGTCGGAATACATTGGCACCCAATCCAATTGGTCCATCGCCTTGGCCGGATCGGCGACCGACGAACTCGGCTCCGGCACCGCCGGGCGATGGATGAGCGCCACGCGTCGTGCCGATACCTTTTCCACAGCGGCAACCACCTGGCGGACGCTCGTGCCCCGGCCGCTACCGATGGCGTACCGCTCGGTCACGCCCGGCGGTGGCAGGTGTTCGAGCCCGGCCACGAACGCATTCGCGGCATCGGAAACATGTACATAGTCACGGACCGTCGTGCCGTCGCCGTTGACCTCCAACGGTTCGTTCCGCGCCGCAGCGCTGAGCACCCTCGGAACGAGCCGAGTGGGATCCGGATCGCGGCCGCCCGCCACATTCGACAGCCGGAGCACGACAGCTGCGGCATCGTGGGCTTCGACGGCCTTTTCAGCCGCCAGCTTGCTGCTTCCATGGGGGTGCGGCGGGTTATCGGGCAAATCCTCGGTGATCGCCCGGCCGCTCACATCGCCGTAGATCGCGCCGGTCGAGGCGAATACGAACCGGGGCACCTCGGCGCTCGCCATGGCATCGAGCAGGGCGATGGTCCCGACGGTGTTGACCCCGAAGTACCGGAGGGGGTCGGTCATCGACTCCCGCACCCGGGTCAGCCCGGCCAGATGACACACCGCATCCACGCCGTCGACCGCACGTCGAAGTGCGACGGGGTCGAGTAAGTCGGCAACGCGAATCTCGGTGACATGCGCGATGTTCGATTGCGGCGAGTGCACCATGGCGACAGCATCGTGCCCGGCCTCCATCAAGGCCGAAACGACAGCTGCGCCGAGGTAACCCGCCGCTCCCGTGACAAGTACGCGCATGGCGCGAGCCTATGGAAGACCCTGATCGGCTACCGGATCGGGTAGCGACGGTCGATGATGTCGAACATATTGGGTTGACCCGCTCGGTAGAGTTCGCGGTCGACGAGTTTGAGCGGTTCCCAGAGCGGCATGGTGAAGCGCGGGGTGACGGTGGCCGGTCCGGCTGACGAACCGGAGGCGTGCAGGATGGCATTGGCGGCGAGGCGGCCGCCTTCGTTCGCGCCCTCCATACAGGCGACATTTATACCGGTCTTGATCCAGTCGCCTGCGAGGAAGAGGTTATCGATCGCGGTAGCGGCGTCGGGGCGGTCGGACCAGGAGCCCGGGTTCTGAATGAAAATGGCATCGTCGTAGGCGATTTCGGGTGTACCGGCGTCGGTGAGGGCCGGATCGATCATCCAGGAGTGCAGCATATCGTCGGCGAGCTGGATTTCACCGTCGTCATTGACGTGCGCCTTGATCTGCGCCCAGGTTTCGCGGGCGATCTCCTCGGGGGTGCACTGCTTGGCGGTCTTGCGGTTGAAGGTGCCTGGCTCCTCCCATTCGGAAATGATGGCGGACAACACGTCCCGCACACTGCCGTCGCCGTAGGTGGTCACCGGCCGTCGCCAGAACTGGGCCTCGCTGATCGAGGTCAAGCCCCATGGCGCGTCGTTGTAGCCGACGTGGCCGTTGACCAGGTCGACGCGTTTGCGGAGGAAGAATTGTATGCCGACCATCCAGGCGGCCTGCAGGTTCCGGATGCGCTCGAGATTCGGATCGGCCGCCGCCATATCGTCGGTGAGTACGTCGGGGAACTTGTCGAGCGGGATTGCGGAGAGGTAGTAGTCGGCCTCCACCCGATGACGCGCGCCGCCCTGGTCGGTCACGGTGGCCGAGGTGAGATGCGCGCCATCGCTGTCGAAACCCGAAAGGCGCTGGCCGAGTTCGAAAGTCACGCCGATCGAGCGCAGATAGTCGATCCACGGATTGATCCACACCGCACTGGTCGGGCCGTTGAGCACGCGGTCGTTGCCCTTGCCGTCGCTGTCGTTGTTCAGGTTCAACACCGACCACACGTACTCTTCGCCGACCAGTCCGATCGAATGTGCGCTGCAGTTACGCGATTTGGTGGCGACGAGCTCGCGGATGAAGCCGTCGCCGAGGAAGCGATTGTACTCCGGGGACGAGTTGTCCAGGCGCGCGAAATCGGTCCAGGTCATCCGCTCCCACTGCCCCAATTTGCGCTCGGTGCTGCTGGAGACGTAAACGGCCAAGCGCTCCGCGGCGAAAACCGCTTCGTGCAGCGGCAGTCGGAACAGCGATTCGAAGACCGATGCGACCGAGTCGATGAATCCCTTGGGAGTCATCGGGAATTGCGAGAACGGCAGCGGGAACGGCAGAGGGACAGTGAGATTGCGCCGGTCCATGCCCGCGATCATGGCCGCGTTGAGTCGGACCAGGTTGTCCCACACACCGTTCGCATTGCCGGGGAAGGGGATTCGGCGCAGCGTATCGGGCAGATTGTGATAAAAGCCGAAGAAGCTGCGGAATCCGTGTTCGCCGGGTAGGTCGTCGGCATAGATACTGCGGGTCTTGCCGCCGAAAGCACCGAGCTTCTCGTACACCGTGACCGCGAAACCGCGTTCGGCTAGTTCGTGCGCGGCGGTCAGACCCGCCGGACCCGCGCCGAAAATCGCCACGGACCGGACCGGCTGGGCGCTCGCCCGACCGCCGGTGGGCGCCGATGTCATGGCGGCGGCGACACCGCCGGCCACGGCGGCGTTCCTCATGAATGCTCGTCGCGACTGCTTGGTCCGCATGCTGAATCTCCCGACCATCCGGCCTGCCACGTCCATGTGAGCCGCGCACAGGCGCCTGCTGTGTCGCAAGATGTTACTGCCTATTCTTTGGTAAAGAGGCAGTTTTCGAGATGCATCGCCGAGCTAAATCGTGGACGATCGTTACAAGTTCACCAACGGGCGGCACTCGACGCACCAAATGATGTTGCCAATGATTCTTCTATGGACAGAGAGCGTGCGAGAGTATGGCCGTCAGATCGGGCATGGCCTTCGGCGACTTGGTGTAGGCGTAGGTCACCGCCCGACCTTCCGGTGTCGCCCCGGAGACCGTGAGGAATCCGGATATGCCGCCGGTGTGCCCGACATACTCTGCGCCACAGGGCAGGCGAGTGGAGCCGATGCCGAGTCCGTAGTTCATATCCGCCTGCCCCATCGGCACACCGGTCCGCATCTCCCGCAGTTCGACGGCCGGGACGACCTGTCCGGCCAGCAGCGCTTGATAAAAGCGATTCAGATCGTCGCCGGTGGAGACCATTGCGCCCGCGCCCCACGGCACGGAAGGTTCAACGCGCGACACATCGGTCACCACACCATCGATATCGGCGTACCCCTTGGGATGTGGCCCCCGGATATCGAGCTCGCCCGGCGCAGGCAAGTAGGTGTCTTCGAGCCCCAACGGCTTAAGGATCCGCCGATTCAACTCGTCGACATACGCCGCACCCGTGACCCGTTCGACCAGCACATCCGCCACAATGTAGTTCGAGTTGCTGTACTCGAACCGCGCACCGGGCGCGAAATCCGCTGGCCTGCTGAGGATTATCGCGATCTGCTCGGCGGGTGTCATGATCCGTCCCGCCAGCGCCGCCTCGTACTCGTCGACGCGCGGATCATCGGTGAGCTCCGGCAAACCGCTTTGGTGCCGCAGGATCTGACGCACGGTTATCGCCCGCCCATCGATCCCCTCGCCCCGCAACAGCCCCGGCAGATACGTATCCACCGGCTCATCGAGCCGAACCCTGCCCTCCGCCACCAACTGCAACACCACCGCACTGGTGAACGTCTTGCTGATACTGCCGATCCGCACCCGCTGCGGCGGCGCCACCGGAATCGGCGCACGCGTACCGATATCGGCCACTCCACTCGTGAGCGTGACCGTCTTCCCGTTCTCGGTCAACGTCGCGATCATCCCCGTGACCCCACCCTCGACCGCCCGATCGATGTCACCCTGGACCACCTGAATCCTGTTCTCCGACACCCCCATCGGCACACCGGGATCCTTGGCACATCCCGAAAGCAGAGCAACCACACCAACAGCAATACCTACCGTCACAAGGCGCATGCCTCGACGCTAGGAACCACCCCACCCTCACACATCAGGGTCCGACCCCGAGATTCACCTGATTTCGGTGAGGCGAATCCGGGGCTTACGTTGAACTTTCTCCCCCTCATACCCGGGTGCGCTGGGTATCGACGATGTGAGACAGTCTAAGCAGACTGGCGTACCTCGACTCCAGGAGCACCATGAGAAAGAAACCACGCCTGCAAGTCTGGTCCGTCCAATAGCGCAGGTGAATCGATGCCAACGTCAATCGGCCCGATCACCAGACCGGTGGCAGCAGCGACAAGGCAGCCTCCCACCCGCACGCCCGAAAAGTCTCGTCCGTCCGAAAATGCACTCTCGTAGATCGGCGTCACGTAGATCTGATCCGGAGAATGTCGCCCGTTGCAGCAATGCGCCTCGGAGGTCGGCACCGCGAAAGTCCGAGTGAGCAAAGTCCGCTCGCTGTATATCTGCCCGGCGCAGCCTGGCATGCCTCGCGTCGCAGCCACGACCCTGGACCTTCCGAAGATCAGCGCCGCTCAGGTCAGCTCCTTCCAGCCGAGCCCCAGCAAGCCATCCCGTGTACAGATCGGCGCCAATGAGCTGCACTTGATTCATCATCGACTCGCTCAGTTCCGCCCCGAGAAGATCGAGTCCAGACAGATCCGAACCCGTGAAGTCGAGGCCGCGACCATTGAGAAGGGATGACGATGTCTGCTCGGCGGCAGGGTCGGGTGGGAGACGCTCAAAATAGTCCGACAACGCGCGGTACGCGGCGGGATCTTCAGGCCAACAACGAACGCTACTCGGAGAACGACCGCGACCGGTAGTCATCGTTACCACAGCACCTTTCCTTGCCATTTAGGATTATTCGCGACCACCCAGAACGGCGGCAAGGTCGCCGTGTGGCAGTTGCTCGGAAGTTCCACCCGCATCCTGCGCCTGCAGCTTCCCGGAGAGTCGTTTACGGCCTATCGCCTGCCGTCGCGCACGACGCTGCCCAGCGCCCAACCCGGCACGATCGTGTTCGATACCGACCCGGACCTGGCCGACGCACGGGAACTGCTTCCCCAGCACGAGGACCTGTGGGATGTCCTGCGCGACGACTACTGGGCTGCCCTCCTGAGCCGGACCGATCTCCCGAACTCGTTGGAGCCGTGACGCATATGTCTCGACCACCGCGAAACGAAATCTCGCCTGCCATCAGAGCACTGCTCGTCGCCTTCCACCAAGACACCTGGATCAAGCTCGAACTGGCTCCGCCGGAGAGCCGCCCGCTGTGTGAACTCGCGGACGGCTCCCTGTACGAGGTCGGCGAAGACGGCTGGCCCACCGAGACCGACGATCCACTCGACTGAGGTCGCACAAATCGAATGCTTACCTCGCATAGTTTGCAGGTTCTGCGAGGCGGTCACTGGCTCTGCGACAGCCTTGGACTCCGAGATACGCCCGTACGGTGGACAGGATTTGGCGGTTGTGGTGGGTGGTGGGGGCGCCCAGGTCACGGCTTATGGCCAGTCGCGCGAATCAGGGCTTGCGTTGGAGCACACTCCAACTTTTAGAGTTCCGGGCATGACCAACACACAGGCCTCTACCAGCAATGATCGTTTCGAGCGCGGACTGGAGCTGCTTCGGCAGGTCGGCGGGCAGGAGCGGCCCGCGGTGCTGGACAGTCTCGCGGATATCGCACCGGACCTGGGGCGGCTGACCGTCGAATTCGGGTACGGCGACATTCTCTCGCGGCCGGGGTTGACGTTGCGGCAGCGGCAGCTGGCGACGGTGTCGGCACTGGCTGCGATGGGAAATGCCGCGCCGCAGTTGCGATTCCACATCGACGGGGCGCTCAATGTCGGATGCACGCGGGAGGAAATCGTGGAGACGCTGATCCATGTCAGCGTGTATGCGGGGTTCCCTGCCGCGCTGAACGGACTGAGTGCGGCGCGCGAAGTGTTCGACGCCCGTACCGATCTGCCCGCACCGGCCGAACCGGCACCGGCACCGACCGGTGACCGGTTCGAGCGTGGGAGCGTCAAGCTCGCCGAGATCGACGGGCACGCGGGCGAACAGGTCATCGCCTCGCTGCGCGATATCGCGCCGGATCTGGGGCGCTACATCATCGAGTACAGCTTCGGCGATATCTACTCGCGTCCCGGCCTCGACCTGAAGACCCGTGAAATGGTCACCGTCGCCATGTGCACCGCGCTCGGCACGGCGGCGCCGCAACTGGGCGTGCACATACACGGCCTGCTGAATGTCGGCGGCACCCAGACCGAAGTCGTCGAAATCATCACGCAGATGGCGGGTTACGCCGGATTCCCGGCCGCACTCAACGGAATCACAGTGGCACGCGCGGTTTTCGCGGAGCGGTCGGGCGACTGACGCACCTCAGCCGGCGGGTAACGCCCCTGTGATTCGCCGAGGCAATGTCGCCTGCCCCGAGGCCTTTCGGCCCCATCCCGGTGCGGCACTTCTGCGGATAAGCGCCGCACCGGAACCCCCATCAGGGCCACGGGTTACCTCTCGGCAGCGCGTCGGAAGCAGTGCGCGGAGGCAGCCAGATATTGGCGGCAGCGGGCACCGTGTCCAGCGTGAACAGAGAGGATGAAACGAGCCCGGTCATCACTGAGACCCACCGGCTCTTGATTGCAGTCGCGGCTCTGTACCAGCCACAATTCCCGGACATCCGAATGCAAAACGTCCATTGTTCACCTCCGCCGAAGAGATAAGTGCACCCGGCACCGGCAGCGCCACCGGAACCCGCCGTCGACGCTGTGGATCGGAACAACGTCGGGACCGTGCGTCGGGTTCCGGAGAGCCGGCACCCCCGAAAGGGTTTGGGGTACAAACCCGGTGCCGGGTACCGCTTCAGCGTGCACGTTGCGATTCGGTGGATAACAGAGCCGAATGCGATAAATGCGAGTAATTTCCGATTGAATCAGCCTGGTACGAGGGAGCGGGACCTATGGTTGAGATCGACTGGACCGGCGAAGACGTACTCGCTCTTCGCGTGGCGATGAAGCGAAGTCGCTATGAGTTCGCACGCCTGGTGGGCGTCACCCCGCGCACCGTGATCTTGTGGGAGAAGGGCCGGACAACCCGGATGCATGCCGCAAGCAGGCGTTTGCTCGATCGAGTGCTCTCCGAGGCCGATTCGGTCGTCGTCGCGCGATTCGAGCGCGCGATCGCGGGTCCGACGGCGGCCCGCGATACCGAAGACACGAGCGCGGCGCTCGATCGGATACAGCTCGGTAGGGACATCGGGCTCGACAAGGAAGTCGAGGATGACGACGTGAGAAGGCGATTGCTGTTGGCCTGCATCGGCGCGGGCCTGGCCGGTCAGGCGGCCGATATGGTCGCGAGCGAACCGGACAAGATGCTCGCCACCCTGGACGCGGGCTCGATGAGCGAACGGCGGCTCGGCCTGCTCGAGCAATCCGTCGAGGCCCTTGGCACCCGCGTCGTGCAGGTTCCGCCGCACGAGTTGCTGCAGGCCACGCTCGACCAATTCCGCGCGGTCCGTGGCTGTCTCGCGGAGCGGCAGGCGACCCCTCATCAAATCCGACTGGTCCGTACGGCTGGTCGCCTGGCGAATGTCGTCGGCGAAATTCTGTTCAATGAGGGCCATTTCGGTCAGGCCCGATTGTGGTACACCACCGCAATTCACGCCGCCCAGGACATCGGCGATCGCTTTTCCGAGGACATCGCACTGGCTGGATTGTCGTATTTACCAACCTATAGCGATAATCCGAAGGAAGTTTTGAACCTGCTCAGCCCGCGCCTCGAAGAAAATCCGGGCTATGGTCCGGCGGCGGCCTGGTTGTGGGGAATGGCGGCCCGCGCGCACGCCAGCCTCGGTAATTCCGACGGCTTCGCCCGCTGCATCTCGAAGTCGGAGCAGGCGCTGGAAAATGTTCCCGCGGAACAACTCTCGATCGGCATCTTTTCGTTCCGCCCGGAGAAGCTCGCCTTCTATCAGGCCATCGGCAACTCCCGATTGGGCCGCGCCGAGCAGACCGCCCTGGCATCCGAGCGAGCTATCGGGCTCTACGACCCGAGCGAGACCATGGAACCGGCACTGGTCCGGTTCGAACACGCCACCGCGCTGCTCGCCTCGGGCGAGGTGGACGAGGCCTGCGCGGTGGCGACCCGCGCGATCACCAATGGCCACACCTACGTCGGCCTCACCGTCACCAAGCGCGCGAAACAATTCGATACCGCGCTGTCGGGTTTCCAGGGTCGCGCGGTCGCCGATTGGCGCGAGCAGGCTCGGATGATCGTCAATACTCCGCGAACCCGGGCTTGAGGGGGGCAGGGCGCACCAGCCGGCAGGGGGATGTACGAGCCGGCGCGCCCCGCCCATTCAGTTGGCCTCGGGCTGCATCGCGGTGATGAGTGAATTGGGACGCATATCCAGCCAGTGGGTTTCGACGTACTTCAGGCAGGAGCGACGCGTGGCCGCACCGTAGGCGATGGTCCAGCCGCCGGGGACGGCGGCGAAGATCGGCCACAGGGAGTGCTGGCCCTCGGCGTTGGTCAGGACGTAGAACTGGGCGTCATCGTCGTCGAACGGGTTGGTCATCTGGTCGGCCTTCCTGGTGGGAGAGTTCAGGCCCGGTCGGGGTGCGCCAAGACATTGGTCAGGACGTGGCCGATGCGGGCGAGGGCGGATTCGGAGGTCATGCGCCAGTGCGTGGCCTGGACGGCGTGGTTGTGCACGGTGCCGTCGACGGCGTCGGACCAGCCGGCCGCGCCGGTGGCCCCAGTGGGGTCGTCGAGTCCGGCGGTGAAGTAGACGAGATTGCCCTTATAGGGCCGTGGCCGGTAGCGGGCAATGAGTTCCAGCGAGTGCGTGCCCGCGTCGAGGAGTCGGCCGAGCCGGTCGAATCCGAAGGACGCGAACGGCTCCGGAAGTTCGGCGATGCGCCGGGCGAGCCGGGTGCGATCGAGTTCGGTATCGGTGTCCTCGGCCTGTTCGCCGAGTAGTCCGCCGAGCAGATCGGCCAGCGGCACCGTCGCCGTCTCGTCCACCGTGATGTGCAGCGGGCTGTCCATCATGGCCAGCAATGCGACATGTTGGCCCTGGTCCTGTAATTGATTCGCGACAGCGTGTGCGAGTACACCGCCGAGCGACCAGCCGAGCAGGTGGTAGGGGCCCTCGGGCTGTACGGCACGGATTTCGCGGAGGTAGTGTTCGGCCCAGTTCTCGATGGAATCCGGCAGCGCCGCATCCGAATTCAGCACCGGTGACTGGATGCCGTAGATGCCGCGCTCCGCATCGATATGTGCGGCCAGACCCGCGAACGACCAGGCGACACCGCCGACCGGGTGGATGCAGAACAGCGGTTCGCGAGAGCCTCCGGGGCGCAACGGTAGTAGGACATCGAAGGCCGCCTGCGCGTCGACGCGGCCGCGGCCGCAGCGGTGCAGTTCCAGTTGCGTGATCAGGTCCGCCGGTGTCGGCGCGGCGAACAGCCATACCACCGGGATCTGTTCGGCGAGTGCGGTACTCAGCTGGGCTGCCAGTCGAGTGGCCAACAGTGAATTACCACCGCGTTCGAAGAAGTTGTCCGCCATGCCGATTCGCTCGACCTCCAGCGCCGCCGCGAAGACAGTGCAGACCAGCAGCTCCAACTCCGTCTCCGGAGCGCGGAATTCTCGGGTGCCCAACTCGGGTTCCGGGAGTGCGGTCCGGTCGACTTTTCCGTTGGCGTTGAGCGGCAAGGCCTTCAGTTGGATCAGCACGGTTGGAACCAGGTAGCTCGGCAGGGTATCGGTCAGTGCGGATTTCAGCGCGTTCGGATCGATCGGCTCGGTCGCGGTGAAGTACCCGACCAGCAGGTCACCGCGATGGGCGATGACGACGGCGTCGGCGACCGTCGGACGTGAGCGCAGGGCGTGCTCGATTTCGGCGAGTTCGATGCGATAACCGCGGACCTTCACCTGGAAGTCGCGGCGCTCCACGTATTCGAGGTTGCCGTCCGCACCCCAGCGGACCATATCGCCGGTTCGATACAACCGGGTGCCCGGCGCGCCGAACGGGTTGGCCACGAACCGTTGCGCACTCAGGTGGGGCCTGCCGTAATAGCCGCGGGCCAGCTGCGCGCCGCCCAGGTACAGCTCACCGGTTACACCCGTCGGCACCGGATGCAGCCGGTCGTCGAGTACGTAGACCTGGTTTCCGGATTCGGGTGTGCCGATGGGGACGACCGTCTGGCGGATACCGGCGCCGGTGCGGAACCGGGTCACCGAGACCGCTGCCTCGGTGGGGCCGTATAGGTTATCGATCCTGGCGGCGGTGAGTGCGCCGATCCGGTCGACGGTCGCGGCAGGCAGTGCCTCGCCGATGACGAGCAGTCGTCGCAGCGATCTCGGCAGTCGCTGGTCGCCGCTGACCTCGGCCAGCATGGACAGCAGCGATGGCACCAGCGTCACCGTGGTGACCGAGGCGCGTCGGATCAGATCCAGCAAGCTCGCCGGATCACGTTGTGCGCCCTGTGGTGCCAGTACCACCCGGGCACCCGTGCGCAAGGCCCACCAGTACTCCCAGACCGAGAGATCGAAGGCCGCCGAGGTCATCAGCAGCGTGGCGTCGTCGGCTTCGAGCGCGTATTCCGTTTGCAGCCAGTCCAATTGGTGTGCGACCGCAGCATGCGGGACGGCGACGCCCTTCGGAGTTCCGGTCGATCCCGAGGTGAAGATGACGTAGGCGGTGTGTACGGGAGTCAGCGTGGACCGCCGCTCCTCAGCACGGATCGGACTGCTGTCGAGGACACCGGCGGCAACCGAGATATCCAGCACCACATCGTGATCCGCCACCGACTCGGGCAGCATCGGCCGCTCGGCCGAGGTCAGCACCAGTGCCGGGTTCGCGGCGGCGAGTACGCTCGTGGTCCGGTCGAGCGGGTGGGTCGGGTCGAGCGGGACATACGCGCCGCCCGCGGTCACCACCGCGTACATCGCGACCAGCAGGTCGACGCTGCGCGGAATGGCCAGGGCCACCAGCGATTCCGGGCCGATGCCACGACCGATGAGCGCGCGGGAGAGTCGGTTCACCCGCGAGGCGAACTGGCCGTAGGTGACCGTTACCGCGTCATCGACAATCGCCACCGCATCAGGCGTCTCGGCGACCTGCGCCTCGAAGGCCGCGATGAGGGTAGTGGGAGTGAATTCGCGTTCGGCCCGATTCCAGGACACCAGCATCCGGTCGCGTTCGGCGGTATCCAGTAGCGCCAGATCTCCGACCGGCAGCTGCGGTTCAGCGCAGACGGCGGCCAGCAGACGTTGCAGTCGTCCGGCGAAACCGGCGACCGTGGCTTCGTCGAACAGTGCGGTGGCATAGGTGATCGATGCGGCCATGCCTGCCGCATTTCCATCCGGGCCGTAGCGGTCGGTGACGACCAGGTGCAGGTCGAATTGCGATATCTCGGAGTCGAAATCGACTGCGGTGACGGTCGATCCGTCCAGTGCGAATTCCGCCTCGGCCTGGTTGTGGAAGGAGAAGCCGACCTGGAACAGCGGATGCCGTGCGGTCGAGCGCCCCGGATTCAGCACCTCGACCAGCCGCTCGAATGGTACGTCGGCATTGGAGAAGGCGGCGACATCCGCGGCGCGCACCTGCCCCAGGAGTTCGGTGAAGCCGGTAGCCGCGTCCACCTGGGTACGGAGCACGAGCGTATTGACGAACATGCCGACCACATTGTCGAGTTCGGCCGCGCCACGGCCCGCGACGGGAGTACCGACGGCGATATCGGCGCCGCCGGACAGGCGGGCCAGCAGTATCGCGAAGGCGGCGTGCAGGACCATGAACAGTGTCGCTCCGGTGTTCCGGCCCAAGTCCGCCAATCTCGCCTGCATGCCGGCGTCGATGGTGAAATCGACATGCCGACCGCGGGTGGAGACGATGGCGGGTCGGGGGCGGTCGGTCGGGAGCGTGAGTTGTGCGGGCAGTCCGGTGAGGGTTGCGGTCCAGAACCCGAGTTGCTGGGAGATCAGCGAATTCGGATCGTCCTCGCTGCCGAGCAGATCCCGTTGCCAGCCGCTGAAATCCGCGTATTGCACCGGCAGCGGGGTCCACTCCGGCGCAATGCCGTGCTTACGCGCGGCATAGGCGGTCATCACGTCACGTGCCAGCGGTACCAATGACGAGCCGTCCGCGGCGATGTGGTGTACGACCACGACCAGCACGTGCTCACCGAGAGCTGTCGACCCTGCCTCCGGACGGAACAGCCTGGCGCGCAATGGAACCGAGTCGGTGACATCGAATCCGCCACCGACGAAATCCGCGACGGCCGATGTCAGATCATCGACGGCCACCGGAATCGGGGCCAGCACCGGCACTCCCGCGTCGGCCGTCGGCAGAACAACCTGTACCGGGCCGCTTTCGCGCTGCGGGTAGACCGTGCGCAGCACCTCGTGGCGTTCGACCACGTCGCTGATGGCCGCATCGAGTGCCGCGATATCGAGATCGCCGGTGAGTCGCACTGCCAGTGGGATGTTGTAGGCGGTGGACTGGCGGTCGAGGCGGTTGAGGAACCACATGCGCTGCTGTGCCAGCGAAAGCGGTACCGGATCGGTGCCGGTGCGCCGGGTCAGCGCCGGACGTGCACGCGTCGCAGTGGTGTCGAGAGCGGCGGCCAAGGCCGATACGGTCGAGTTCTCGAAGACAATTCGCACGCCGACCGAGCTGTCCGATCGAGCGCTCAGACGCGCGGCCAATTGTGTTGCGGTCAGCGAGTTTCCGCCGACGGCGAAGAAGTCGTCGTCGAGCCCGACCGCTGCCAGGCCGAGCACCTCGGCGAAGATTTCGGCCACGATCCGCTCGGCGGCCGTCTCCGGTGCGCGGAAGGTCGCGGTACGGAACTCGGGGGCGGGCAGTGCCTTGCGGTCCAGCTTGCCGACCGGGGTCAGCGGGATCTCGTCGAGAACCATGATGACGGCGGGCACCATATAGGCGGCCAGCGAGCGCGCGGCGAAAGCGGTGAGCTCGGCGGTGTCGATCGCTCGGTCAGCTACCACATACGCGACCAGCGAAACCGAACCCGCGGCGTCGGTGTGCCCGATCGTCACCGCGAATTCGACGCTCTCGTGGGCCGAGAGCACCGCGTCGATCTCACCTGGTTCGATGCGCAGACCGCGCACCTTCACCTGATGGTCGGCACGTCCGACGTACTGCACCGCGCCGGATGCGGTCCAGCGCACCAGATCACCGGTCCGGTACAGCCGCCCGCCCGCCGGACCGTAGGGATCGGCGACAAAACGATCCGCCGTAAGTCCCGGCCGCGCGTGATATCCGCGAGCCAGACCCGGCCCGCGCAAGTACAGTTCGCCGGTCACCCCATCCGGGACAGGTTGCAATCGAGTATCGAGCACCACCGCGGACATGCCGTGAATGGTGGTGCCGAGATCGAATTCGCCGGGCCGCAGCGGTGCGCTGATATTGGTGATGATCGTGGTCTCGGTCGGACCGTAGGTGTTGTGGAACGCACGCCCGGTTCCCCAGCGTCGCACCACATCGGGGCCGTACGACTCACCGCCGACGGTCAGGTGGGTGAGTTCGGGGAGTTCGTCGGGATCCAGTGTTTGCAGCACGGCCGGAGTGATGAAGGCGTGCGTCACCCGTCGCTCCCGGATGAGCGCGGTCAATTCCGCACCGCCGTAGACACCGGCCGAAGCGATCACCAGTGCGGCGCCTGCGGGCAGGGCCAGCAAGAGTTCGAGCATGGCGGCGTCGAAACTGGGCGATGCCACGTGCAGGACGCGGGATGTCGCGGTGACCTGGTAGCGATCCCGCTGTGCGCGCGCCACTCCCGCAAGGCCGCCGTGGGTGGCGATTACGCCCTTCGGGGTGCCGGTCGAACCCGAGGTGTAGATCATCCACGCGGGATTGGCCACGTGCACCGGACGGATCAGCTCATCGGGCGCAAGGGGTGCCGCGCTCGAATGCCGCATGCGGGCGGCCGTGGCCGGTGCGTCGAGTACCAGCCATTCGGCGGTGCCGGGCAGTGCCTGGCGGCACGCGGTGAGCGTAAGACCCACGGCGGCACCGGAATCCGACAGCATATGTGCGATGCGATCTGCCGGATAGGTCGGATCGACCGGGACTGAGGCCGCACCGGTCTTGGCCACCGCCCAGACCGCGAGCACGGATTCCGCGGAACGCGGGATGGCCACGGCGACGAAGTCCTCGGCACCGATGCCGTGCCCGATCAGCATTCTGGCCAGGCGGGACGAGTGCTCGTCCAGTGCGCGGTAGGTCAGCTCACGGTCGTCCGAAAGCAAAGCGAGCGCATCGGGATTCATTGCCACGGCGTCGGCCATCAGCTCGGCGAGAGTATGCGGCGGCACCAGTTCACCGCCGCGCCTGCCGAGCAGTTCGCTGCGTTCGGCCGGAGTGAGCACATCGATGGCGCCGATCGGCGCGGATGGATTCGCGGTGAGCGCGCCCATTACCCGACCGAAACGGCGAAGCAGTCCCGTAGCGGTTGTCGCGTCGAAAAGGTCTGTCGCATAGTCGAGTTCGATTGCCAGGTGACCTTCGGCGTCGAGTGCTGCCGCGACGGTGAACTGGAGATCGAAGCGCGCCACCGGTTCATCGAATTCGACGGCCGTCAACTCCAGGCCTGGCAGCGTGAATTCCTCCGCGCCGGTATTCAGATAGCTCAGCGCCACGGTGAACAACGGATGCTCGGACTGCGAGCGCTCGATGCCGAGTTCATCGACGACGCGCTCGAACGGAACGGTCGCATGGGCGAACGCGGCCAGATCGTTTGTTCTGGTCTCGTCGAGTAGATCGGTGAACGAACGGGCCGGGTCCGGGTATGTGCGCAGCACCAGGGTGTTCACGAACATGCCGACCAGGTCGTCCAACGCCGCCGCGCCGCGACCCGCGACCGGGGTGCCGATGGCGATATCGGCGGAGCCCGACAGCCGGGCCAGCAATACGGCAAGTGCGGCGTGCACCACCATGAACGGTGTCGCGTTGTGACGCGCGGCGAGTTCGTGGATGCGGGCGCCGACGCCACCGCCGATGCGCGCGCGCACCGTGCCGCCACGCTTGGACGCGACAGCCGGGCGTGGCCGATCAGTGGGCAATGCCAGTTCTTCCGGCAGATCCCGCAGCGCTTCGGTCCAGTACGTGAGTTGTCCGGCCGCAACCGAATCCAGCTCGGCCGTCTGCCAGAGTGCGTAATCGGCGTACTGTGCGGCGAGCTCCGGCCAGACCGGGGTTCCGCCGACCACTCGGGACAGATAGGCAGACAACAGGTCTCGCAGCAGCGGACCCATCGAATAGCCGTCCGCCGCGATGTGGTGCAGCACGGCGACGAGCACATGGCTGGTCGCGTGCTCCGGCAGCAGTATCGCGCGCACCGGCACCTCGGTGGTGATATCGAAGCCGGTGCCGAGGAAATCGGCGATGCGCTCGTCCACCGAGCCCGGGGTCTCGACCACAAGGGATGCCGGGGCCGGTTCGGCGGGCAGGATGACCTGGTGTCCGATGCCGTTCGCATCGGCCGGATATACCGTGCGCAGTGCCTCGTGGCGGGTGATCACATCCTTGAACGCGGCACACAGCGCCGCCTGGTCCAACTCGCCTGCGATGCGCACCGCGACCGGAATATTGTGGGCGGCCGAGTCCGGGTCGAGTCGGTTGAGGAACCACATGCCGCGCTGTACCGGCGCGAGCGGAATGCGCTCGGGGCGTGGCCCGGCGATCAGCGGTATGACCTTGTCGTGTGCGTGCGCGGCCAGGCGTGCCGCGAAGGCGTGCACGGTGGGCACCTCGAACAGCAACCGCACGGGCACCCGGCCGACGCGCTCGCCGAGTCTGGCCAGGACTCGGGTGGCGATGAGTGAGTTGCCGCCGAGGTCGAAGAAGTTGTCGTCGGCACCGATCGGCGACCGCGCGAGTACGGCCTCGAATGCCTCGGCCACCAGCCGTTCGGCCGGGGAGACCGGGGCACGGTAGGCGACGCTGTCGAATACCGGCTCCGGCAGTGCCTTTCGATCCAATTTGCCGGAGGCGTTGAGCGGGAAGGCATCCAGTACGACAATCGCCGATGCGACCATGTACGACGGCAGCGCATCCACCGCGGCCGCCAGAACTGCCGCGCGCACATCTTGTGCATCACTCACCACATAGCCGACGAGTCGGTCGCCGACCACGCCTGCCGCGGCCTGCGAAACACCGGGCACCGCCGCGAGTACCGCCTCGATCTCGCCGAGCTCGATGCGCTGGCCGCGGAACTTCACTTGGAAGTCGGTGCGGCTCAGGTACACGAGTTCCGGGGCGAGGCCACTGGTGTCCCAGCGGACCAAGTCGCCGGTGCGATACATGCGTTCACCCACGGGTCCGAATGGATTCGCTACGAAGCGGTCCGCCGTCAGATCGGGCCTGCCGTGATAGCCGCGGGCGAGTTGGGTGCCTGCGAGATACAACTCCCCCGCGACCCCTGGCAACGTCGGTCGTAGCCGGGAATCCAACACGTACACGCGACTGTTCCATTCCGGATTGCCGATCGGCATGACGGTGCGTTCGATTTCACCGGTGACGTCGCGGTAGGTGATGCTCACCGCGGCCTCGGTCGGGCCGTACAGATTGTGCAGGCGCGCGGAACTCAACGCGCCGAAGGCACGGACGGTCTCGGCCGGCAGTGCTTCACCGATGACGAATACCGTGCGCAATGTGTCGAGAACGGCGGCGGTTTCGACATGTCTCGCGAACTCGCTCAACATCGATGGCACGAAATCGGTGACGGTCACGCCGTATTCGGCGATCGCTTCGGCGAGGTAGCCGGGATCGCGGTGACCGTCCGGGGTGGCGAGCACCAGCGTCGCGCCGATGCGCAGCGGCAGGAAATAACCCCACAGCGAGACATCGAAGCTGGTCGCCGTCTTTTGCAGGTACACGTCTTCGGCGATCAGCTGGTATTCGGACTGCATCCACGTCATCTGGTTGACGATCGCGGCGTGGGAGACGCTGACGCCCTTGGGTTTTCCGGTCGAACCGGAGGTGAAGATCACGTAGGCCGGGTGCTGCGGGTGAATCGGCGCGGTCCGCTCGTTCACCGCGATCGCGTCGTCGGCATAGTCACCCAGCGCGACGGTATCGACACACACTGTCGCCCCGGCATATCCGAAGTCCTGACGATCACCTTCGATGGTGAGCAGTGCAATAGGTGCGGCGGTGTCGATGATGTGCGCGATGCGCTGGGCAGGGTGGTCGGGGTCGATCGGTACATAAGCGCCGCCCGCCTTGAGCACCGCGTACATGGCGACCACGAGATCGATCGAACGCCGAATCGCCAATGCCACCAATGACTCCGGCCCGACACCGGTCGCGATCAGATGTCGAGCCAGCTGGTTGGTCGTGCGGTCCAATTCGCCATAGGTCATGGTGGTTCCGTCGCAGACCAAGGCGATATCGTCCGGTGTCGCGGCGGCCTGCTGCTCGAATTCGTCGAGCAGCATTTCCGCGACGAATGCGGTGTGCGCGGAATCGTTCCATGCGGTCACCACCCGTTCCAGCTCACCGGTCTCGAACAGATCGATATCGCCGACCACCTGTTCCGGATCGCTGATGACCGCGCCGAGCAGCCGGATGCAGCGTGCGCCGAAGATCGCGATGGTCGACTCGTCGAAGAGGTCGGTGGCGTAGGTGAAGCGCAGGACGTCGTTGGCTACGGTCAGTTGCAAATCGAATCGTGTTGTCTCGTATTCGATCTCGTATTCGGCGACAGTAATGCCCGCCAGCTCCACCGATACGGGAGCGAGATTCTGGAAGAACAGCGCGACCTGGAACAGCGGATGCCGTGCCTCGGAGCGCGGCGGATCCAACACCTCGACCAGCCGCTCGAACGGCACATCGGCATTGGCGAAGGCATCCAGGTCACCGTCACGGACCCGACGCAGTACGGCGGCGAAGGAGTCCGAGCCCGCCACCTCGGTGCGCAGCACCAGTGTGTTGACGAACATGCCGACGAGGTCATCGAGGGCGGCGGCACCGCGGCCTGCGATCGGTGCGCCGATGGCGATGTCGTCCATGCCGGACAGTCGCGCGAGCAGCGTGGCCAGCGCAGCATGGACGACCATGAACGGGCTGACGTCGTATCGGGCGGCGATGGCGGCTATGCCGTCGCGGATGGTGGCATCGAGCCCGATGGTGGTGCTCGCGGCGGCGTGACTGGCAACCGCGGGACGTGGCCGATCAGCGGGCAGATCGAGCTGAGCGGGCAACCCGGCGAGTACGCGACTCCAGTAGCGCAGTTGCTGTGCGGCCACCGATTCCGGATCGTCCTCGGCTCCGAGGATCTCGCGCTGCCAGACAGCGTAATCCGCGTACTGCACACCCAGGTCTGTCCACGTCGGTGCGGTGCCGGTGGCCCGTGCCGCGTATGCGGTGGCGATATCGCGCGCCAGCGGGACCATCGAGAAGCCGTCCGCCGCGATGTGATGGACCACGATGGCGAGTAGGTGCTCGCGTTCCGACAGGGTGGCCAGGCCGATGCGCAGCGGTACTTCGGTGGTGACGTCGAAAGGAGTGGCAACCAGGTCCACCAGTGCCGACGAATCCAGCTCGCGGATTTCGGGCGTCGCGTCCAGAATCCGTTGGTAGCCGGTGCCATCGACGTCCGGATATACGGTGCGCAGGGTTTCATGGCGGGCGACGACATCGGCCAGCGCGGCGGCGAGCGCGTCGGTGTCGAGATCTCCGGTGAGCCGGATCGCGACCGGAATATTGTTCACCGTCTCGCCGGGATCGAAGCGGTTGAGGAACCACATCCGTTGCTGTGCGGGGGAAAGCGGTATCAGGTCCGAGCGTTGGCGCGCGGTGAGCTCCGGACGACCGCCGGTGCCGGTGAGCAGGGCGGCGCGGGTGGCTGTTCCGGCGACGGTCGGTGCCTCGAAAATCATCCGCACGGGGACTTCGGCATCCAGCGCGGCACCGATCCGGGCAGCCAGCTGAGTGGCGATCAGTGAGTTGCCACCGAGTGCGAAGAAGTTGTCGTCGGCGCCGATTCGCTCGATGCCGAGCAGTTCGCCCATGATCTCGGCAACGGTCTGTTCGGTCTCGGTCGAGGGAGATCGGTAGGTGGTGGTCTCGAATACGGGAGCCGGCAGCGCGGCGCGATCGAGCTTGCCGGAAGTATTGAGCGGGAGAGCATCGAGCACGACGCAGGCCGACGGAACCATATACGCGGGCAGTGCGGCGTCCAGTTCCGCGCGCACGTCGTCGATATCGACTGCGCGGTCGGCCACCAGATAGGCGACCAACTGATCGCCTAGTCGCTCGTCGCTACGCACCACGACGACGGCCTGGTCGATGGCATCCAGTGCGGTGAGCGCGGATTCGATCTCGCCGAGTTCGATGCGCAACCCGCGCAGCTTCACCTGGAAGTCGGTGCGGCCCAGGTACTCCAGCTCACCGTCCGCAGTCCACCGGACGAGGTCACCGGTGCGATACATCCGCTCCCCCACGCCGAGGGGATTCGCGACGAAACGTTCAGCGGTCAGCCGCGGCCGACGTACATAGCCGAGCGCCAACTGCGCACCCGCGAGGTACAACTCACCGGGCACACCCACCGGCACCAGCCGCATCCGAGCATCCAGCACCAGCAATCGGGTGTTGAACACCGGCTTGCCGATCGGCACCGACTCCGCGTCGGCATCAGTCACCTCGTGGAAGGTGACATCGACCGCGGCCTCGGTCGGCCCGTACAGATTGTGCACGCGGGCACCGGTCAGCTCACGGGCTCGCTGCGCGGTCGGTGCGGGCAGCGCCTCACCGGAGGCGAATAGAGTTCGCAGCGTCACGCATTCGCGCACACCGGGTTCCGCTAGGAACACCGCGAGCATCGAAGGCACGAAATGCGCGACGGAGATTCCTGCGTCGCTGATCAATCGCGCCAGATAGGCCGGATCCCGGTGACCGTCCGGGCGCGCGAGCACCAATCGCGCTCCGATCTGCAACGGCCAGAAGAACTCCCAGACCGAGACATCGAAAGTCGCCGGGGTCTTCTGCAATACCGCGTCGTCGGCGTGGAGCCCATACTCGTACTGCATCCACACCAGGCGGTTGACAATCGCGGCATGGGACACCGCGACGCCCTTGGGACGGCCGGTCGAACCAGAGGTGAAGATGACATACGCGGGGTGGTCCGGCAACAGCCCGCCCAGACGGTCCTTGGTGGTCAGCGGCGCGGGTGAATATCGCGTCAGCTCCAGACGATCGATCCGAACCTGGCGTGCCGTAACAGCTTCCAGATCGGTACCCGAAGTCAGCACCCACACCGGACGCGCTGTCTCGAGCACATATGCGATCCGGTCGGCGGGATGGTCGGGGTCGAGCGGCAGATACGCGCCACCGGCGACTGTGACCGCGTATATGCCGACCACCAAGTCGAGCGAGCGCCGCATGCCGAGCGCGACAACCGAATCCGGGCCCACGCCATGCCCGACCAGCCATCGCGCCAAGCGATGGACCCGGCCCGCGAACTCGGCGTAGGGCAGACTCCGCCCCTCGAACGTCACCGCGGTCGCGTCGGGTGTCCGCAGTACCTGTTCCTCGAACAGCGAAGCCAGAGTCTGTGACCGGTTTATCGCGAACGAGGTGTCGTTCCAACGATCGAGCAGAGACAGCTCGTCGCGGTCCAGTAGCTCGATATCGCCGACGCGTACGGCGGAATCGGCTACCACCGCCTCGAGTAAGCGCACGAAGCGGGCCGCGAACGATCCGACCGTCGCCCGGTCGAACAGATCCGTCGCGTAGCGCATGACGGCACGCAGCGCGGTACCGTCGCCCTCCGCGAGTTCGAGCGCGAGGTCGAACTGGGCGACCTGATTGTCGATGGGATACGCGGCGACCTCGAGCTCGGGTAGGCGCAACACCGTATCGTCACGATGCTCGAAGGTGAGCAATGTCTGCACGATCGGCGAATGCGCTTGCGAACGAACCGGATTCAGCTCGTCGACCAGTCGCTCGAACGGCAGATCGGCATGTGCGAATGCCCGGACATCGGTGGCACGCACCCCGGCGAGCAGTTCGGCGAAGGTTGCCCCGGCCGCGACCTCGGTGCGCAACACCAGCGTGTTGACGAACATGCCGACCAGATCGTCCAGCGCTGCCTCGGCCCGGCCCGCGACCGGGGTGCCGATGGCGATATCGTCCACGCGGGCCAGTCGGGCCAGCAATGCCGCATAAGCGGCGTGCACCACCATGAACGACGACACGCCGTGTTTGCGCGCCAGATCCGCGATCGCGGCGGTCAGTTCCGAGGTGATGGCGAACTCGAACGCCGCACCGCGACCGGATGCCACGGCGGGGCGCGCGCGATCGGCCGGCAATTCCAGCACCGGAGCCAGTCCGTCGAGTTCGGTACGCCAATGCGCGATCTGTCGGGCCAGCACGGAGTCGGGATCGTCGACCGAGCCGAGCACGTCGTGCTGCCACAGTGTGAAGTCCGCGTACTGGACCGGCAGCGGTTGCCACTGCGGTGCCACACCTTCGGTGCGAGCGCTGTATGCCACCATCAGATCTCGCGCCAGCGGGGCCGTCGAAACACCGTCGGCGGCGATGTGGTGCACCACCACGACGAGCAGATGATCGTCGGACGCGACCCGGAACAGCTCGGCGCGCAAGGGTATCCGGGTGCGCAGATCGAACCCGATCCCGGTGACGCCGCCAACCGCCGCGGTCAGGTCGGATTCGGCGATATCGACCCGCGGCAGCTCCAAGGTCGATTCGGTCACCACCTGCGCGGGACCGATGCGGTCCGCGGGGAACACAGTGCGCAGCGACTCGTGCCGGGCGACAACATCGCCCAGCGCGGCACGCAGCGCTGCTTCGTCCAATGCACCGGTCAGGCGGATGGTGATCGGAATGTTGTAAACCGACGATTCGGGATCGATCCGATTCAGCAGCCACATCCGAGTTTGGGCCAGCGACAACGGAATACGCTCCGGACGACCCCGAGCCACGAGCGCGGGACGCGCGACATCGGCGCGCGTCACCCGCAGAGCCAGTTCGGCCACGGTCGGTGCTTCGAAGATCTCGCGCACGGTCAGCGCACTACCGAACGCCGCGTTCGCTCGAGCCACGAGGCGCATGGCCAACAGTGAATTGCCACCGCGCGCGAAGAAATCGTCATCCGCGCCGATCCGCACGCCACCGATCAGGTCGGCTATCAGTGCGGCGAGTACCGATTCGGTGCCTTCCCGCGGTGCACGGAATTCCGTTGCGGTACCGACGACTTCGACTGCGGGAAGCGCCGCGCGGTCGAGTTTGCCGACCGTGGTGAGCGGCATCTCGTCGAGCACAACCAGGTGCGCGGGCACCATGTATGCGGGCAGATGCGCACGCACCCGCGCGAGTACCGCATCCGAGGACAGTTCCGTCCCACTGATGTAGCCGACCAGGCAGTCGTAGCCGGAGGTGTCGCGCGTCGATACCACCGCGGCATTAGTCACGCCCGCCACTGCGGCCAGCGCCGACTCTATCTCCCCGAGTTCGATCCGCTGACCGCGCAACTTGATCTGGAAATCATTGCGGCCCAAGTAGATCAGGTCGCCGCTGCGGTTCCAGCGCACCAGATCGCCGGTGCGGTACATCAACCTGCCGGGTACACCGAACGGATCGGCGACGAAGCGCTCGGCGGTCAGTCCGGCGCGGCTGTGGTAACCGCGGGCCAGTTGGTCGCCGGCGAGATACAGCTCGCCCGTGACACCGACCGGGACCGGGCGCAACCGTGCGTCCAGGACGTAGGCGCGAGTGTTCCAGCACGGACGTCCGATGGCGACATCGTGGCCGGAATCGTCGTCGGTGAATTCGTGATAGATCGCCGAGATCGCCGCCTCGGTCGGGCCGTACGCGTTGTGCACCGCGCCGCCGACATGTTCGCGAATTGCTGCGAGCAGGTCCGAGGTGAGCGCCTCACCGCCACAGTGCAGATGGCGAAAGGAGCGCAGCGCATCGCCCATGCCCTCACCGATCAGCGCCGCGAGTACCGATGGCACGTACTCCGCGATGGTGATGCCGTGTTCGCGTAACAGTCCGGCGAAATACGCCAGGTCGAGGTGGCCGCTCGGACGGGCGATCACCAGCGGTGCACCGACCGCGATCGGCAGGAAACACTCCCACACCGAGACATCGAAGGTGAGCGGGGCACGCTGCAGAATGCGATCGGCGGCGGTGACGCCGTAGCGGAATTCGAGCCAGCGCAGCTGGTTCATGATGGCGCGGTGGGTGACCGCGACGCCCTTCGGCTGGCCGGTCGAGCCGGACGTGAACAGCACGTACGCCGTATTGTCGCGACGCAGTGGCGCTCTGTCGCTCGGCGCGGCGTCCGAATCGCTGAGGTCGGTGATATCGACGACACGGACGGCACCGAGGTCGGGCAGCTCCGCGCCGCCGACGGCCAACACCAGTGCCGGTGCGGCACTGTCGATCACCTGCGCGATCCGTTCGGCCGGATGGGCCGGATCCAATGGCAGGTAGGCACCGCCCGCACGCACGATCGCGAATATGGCCACGAGCATGTCGACGGATCGCAGCGCGGCGAGTCCGACGATCGTCTCCGGACCCACACCTGCCGAAATGAGCCAGTGCGCAAGGCGATTCACCTGGGCTTCGAGTTCCGCATAGGTCACCGCGGTGTCCTCGAAGATCACCGCCACGGCATCGGGTGTCGCGGCCACCCGGGCCGTCAGCAGATCGTCGAGGGTTTCGGAAGGCAGTAGCCGCGCGGTGGCATTGCGATCCGAAAGCAGCAGTCCGCGTTCGGCCACCGACATCAACTCGACATGGCCGACGAGAGTTCGCACGTCACGCACCATGGCGCGTACTACCCGCTCGAAACCTGCCAGGAACCCGTCGACGGTTGCCTTGTCGAAGAGGTCCAGCGCGTAGTGCAGATGTACATCAATGCCGTCGGGTGCGCCGTCGGCGTCGTAGCGGTCGGTCAGCGTCCAGTCCAGATCCAGCTGGATCGGCGCGGGTCCGATATCGAGCGCGGCGATATTCAAACGGTGCAGCCGGAAGTCCGGCTCGGCCTGGTTCTGCAACGTCATCGCCACCTGATAAAGCGGCGCATGTGCCTGCGAGCGAACGGGATTCACCACATCGACGAGCTGTTCGAAGGGCACGACAGCGTGATCGAAGGCCGCCAGATCCGCTGTGCGGACGGTCGCCAAGAGCTCACCGAGCGTTACGTCCGCGCGCACCTCGGTACGCAGCACCAACGTATTGACGAACATGCCGACGAGGTCGTCCAGGGCTTCGTCACCGCGTCCGGCGACCGGCGTACCGATAACGACGTCGTCGGCAGCGCTCAGGCGGCTCAGCAGTACCGCGAGCGCGGCGTGCAGCACCATGAACGGGGTGACCCGATGGGCGGCAGCCACATCCTGGATGCCCCGGTGCAATACCCGATCGAGGCGGCCGGTGATGGCACCGCCGCGGTTCGAGGCGACCGCAGGGCGCGGCCGGTCCGTCGGCAGCGACGATACCTCGGGAACGCCCGCGAGCCGACCGGTCCAGTACCGCAGCTGATGGGCCAGCAGCGAACCCTTGTCATCGGCCCGGCCCAGAGCAGCACGCTGCCAGATCGCGAAGTCCGCGTACTGCACGGCGAGCGGACTCCAGGACGGTGCGACATCCGCACAGCGAGCCACATAGGCGGTCGCCAGATCACTGGTCAGCGGCGCGAAAGACCAGCCGTCGGCGGCGATGTGGTGCACGACGAACAGCAGTACGTACACCTGTTGGCGGGACCTGCTGTCACCGTCGTCGATCAGGAGTAGCCGGACACGCAACGGAACCTCGGCAGTGACATCGAATCCGGTCTGGGCCGCGGTGGCGACGAGTTCGGGCAACTCGGATGTCGACACCGCACGAGCGAGGAGTTCCACCAACTTGGTCCCGGCGGGCAGCACCACCTGCGTTGCGGCGCCGTCGCGTTCGGGATAGATGGTGCGCAGTGTCTCGTGCTTGGCGATGACATCGGCAATCGCACGTTCCAGTGCGGGCACATTCAGCACACCGGTGAGGCGTAGCGCGAACGGGATGTTGTATCCGCCACTCGCGGAGTCGAATCGGTTCAGGAACCACATCCGCTGCTGGGCGATCGACAGCGGAATCGGCTCATTGCGATCCTGAACCGTCAACGGCGGCAAGGCCGGCGGCGCGGCCTCCTGCTCGACCGTGATCCGACGCGCCAGCTCGCGCACTGTCGAGGCATCGAAGATTGTGCGGACGGGTACATCGGCGCCGGTCGCCTTGGCGAGCCGGGCCGCGAGTTGCGTGGCGATGAGCGAATTGCCGCCGAGAGCGAAGAAATCATCATCCGCACCGACCAGGTCGACGCCGAGCAGCGCGGTGAATGTCTCGGCGACAAGGGTTTCCGCGAGGTCGCCGGGCGCACGGAACTCGGCGGCAACGAAAGCCGGTGCGGGCAATGCTTTTCGATCCAACTTCCCGGAGCTTGTGATCGGGAATTCGGCCAAGACGACAAAGGCGGACGGAACCATGTAGGCGGGCAGATGCCGCGCGAGTTCGGCTCGAACGCTGTCGGTATCGAGTTCACCGTCGGCCACCAGGTAGGCGACCAGTTGGTCACCGTGGTCGTCGCGAACCACAACGACTGCCTGCGCGATCGCGGCAACCGACAGCAATGCCGACTCGATCTCACCGAGTTCGATCCGCAGGCCGCGGACCTTCACCTGGAAGTCGGTGCGGCCGAGGAATTCCAGCACACCCCGTTGCTCGGCCGCCCGCCAGACGACCAGATCGCCGGTGCGATACATCCGCGCACCGGCCGGACCGAACGGATCGGCCACGAACCGCTCACCGGTCAGATCGGCCCGACCGAGATAGCCGCGGGCCAGCTGAGCTCCGGCCAGATACAGCTCCCCGGGCACACCGACAGGCACCCGACGCAACCGCGCATCGAGCACATACGCACGGGTATTCCAGATCGGCCCGCCCATCGGCAGCCGACCGCTATCAGCAGCGGTCACCTCATATGCGCTGACCTCGACCGCCGTCTCGGTGGGCCCGTACATGTTGTGCACCCGCGCGCCGGTAACCGCCCGTGCCCGCTGGGCGATGGTGGCGGGCAGCGCTTCGCCCGAGCAGAGCACGTGCCGCAGTGGCGGCACATCAATATCGTCCGCGACGAAGACAGCAAGCATGGAAGGTACGAAATGCGCGACCGTAATCGACTCGCGCCGAATGAGATCCGCCAGATACACCGGATCCTGATGACCATCCGGACGGGCCAAGACCAGCCGGGCGCCGCCCAGCAGCGGCCAGAAGAACTCCGGCACCGAAACATCGAAGGTCACCGGCGTCTTCTGCAGCAGCGCATCGGTGCCATCGAGCGCGACATGCGCCGATTGCATCCACAGCAGGCGGTTCACGATGCCACGGTGGGTCATCGCAACACCCTTCGGGCGACCCGTGGAGCCCGAGGTGAAGATGACGTAGGCGGTATTGGCGGCCCGCAGCGGCGCGCGCCGATCCACATCGGTAACCGGCGCGGCCGAATACTTGGGAAGGTCGAGACGATCGATACGGACCTGCGTGGCAGCGATATCCAGATCCATACCCGAGGTGAGCACGCAGAGCGGAGCGGCGGTATCGAGGATGTGGCCGGTGCGTTCGGCCGGATGATCCGGATCCAGCGGTACATAGCCGCCGCCCGCCACGGTGATGGCATACATGCCGACCACCAGATCGACCGAGCGCCGCATGCCGAGTGCGACAAGCGAATCCGGACCGACACCCTGTTCGATCAGCCAGCGCGCCAGCCGGTTCACCCGTGCGGCCAACTCGGCATAGGACAGGGTTGTCCCCTCGAAGGTGAGCGCGGGTGGCCCCGGAGTGCGCAGCACCTGCTCGGCAAATAATGAAGCGAGCGTCTGGGTTTCGTCGACAACGTGCGTCGTGTCGTTCCAGCGGTCCAATATCGACCGCTCGTCGGCAGCCAACAGCTCGATCGCACCGATCCGGGTCTGCGGCGCAGCGGCCACAGCGGCGAGCACCCGTCGAAAGCGACTGACGAACGCGGCGACGGTCGCCGCATCGAACAGGTCGGTGGCATAGCGCAGACTTCCGCTGAGCCCGTGCTCACCGGCGCGTTCGTTGACCACCAGGTGCAGGTCGAATTTCGCTGTGGTATCCGGCGATTCGAGCGGCTGCACGGTGAGCCACGGCACCTCGAGCGCCCGACTGCCCGCGACGACGCGCGGTGCCGTACCGAAGCTGAACAGCACCTGGAACAGCGGATGCGCGCCGGTTCTGCGGTCCACGGCCATGGCATCGACCAGTCGCTCGAACGGCAGATCGGCATTGGCGAAGGCAGCGAGGTCGCAATCACGCACGCCCGCAAGGAGTTCGGTGAAGGGGGCGGCCGCGTCGACCTGAGTCCGCAGTACCAAGGTGTTCACGAACATGCCGATGAGCGCGTCGAGTCGGCGCTCCCCGCGACCGCCGACGGGCGAGCCGATCACCACGTCATCGGTGCCGCTCGATCTGGCAATCGTCGCGGCGAAGGCCGCGTGCAACACCATGAACAGCGTCGCACCGCTGCGATGCGCCAGTACGCGTAGCGCGCCGGCCAACTCGGGATCTATCTCGAAATGTACTGCGGCACCGCGATTCGAGGGCAGCGCGGGGCGGGGCCGGTCGGTCGGCAGCGCGAGTTGGGTCGGCAGGGGTCGAGAGCGGCGCGCCAGAATCGCAACTGCTGGTATGCCGGATCGCCCGGTCGGTCCTCGGAACCGAGCAGTTCGCGATGCCAGAGGCTGTAATCCGCGTACTGCACCGGCAGCTCTTGCCAATCGGGCTTCCGGCTCGGCCCACCCGTCGCCCGACCACCACCCCTCATCGAATCGCTGCGCGATGCAGTACCTGATCTGGCCAGGTAGGCGTGCACCAGATCGGTGATCAGCGGTGTCATCGACAGTGCGTCGGCGGCGATGTGGTGAACGACGAAGACCAACACGTATTCGTCACCGGAAATGCCGCGCCGATCATCCACCCGGTCAACGCTCAATAACGCTACGCGCGAGGGTAGTTCGGTGCTCACGTCGAATCCGGCCGTCGTGATCGCGGTAATGGCAGCCGTCAGATCGGCACGATCGACCGTTACCGGATCGAGGGTGAGGCCGATATCGGCCGGCGCCAGAATCGACTGGTACGGACCGGATTCGCTGTCCGGGTAGATGGTGCGCAGCGATTCGTGCCTGGACAGCACATCGAGCACCGCACGCTCCAGCGCGGTGACATCGAGCCTGCCGGTGAGCCGGAGCACGACCGGGAGGTTGTACACGCTTGCGGCGCCGTCCTCGGTTTCGATCCGGTTGAGAAACCACACCCGCTGCTGGGCGGGCGAGAGCGGGATGCGCGCCGGGCGCTCGCGGCGCACCAGCGGACGCGCGACCGCACCCGCCCTGCTGAGCTCGTCGACGGCGGCCGCGAATCCCTCGACCGTCGCGGCGTCGAAAAGGACGCGCACCGGGATGCGCATGCCGATGGCCTCCCCCGCCCGCGCGGTGACCTGGGTGGCATCCAGCGAACTGCCGCCGAGGGCGAAGAAATCGTCATCGAGGCCGACTCGGTCCACCCGCAGCACCTCGGCGAATACCGCGGCGACCAGACGCTGCGCCGCATCGGTCGGCGCGCGGAAGCTCTGTTGCCGCAGCACCGGCACCGGCAGCGCCTCGCGGTCCAGCTTGCCGCTACTGTTGAGCGGGAATTCGGGTAGCTCGACCAGTGCGGTCGGCACCATATATCCAGGAAGACGCCGGGCCAGCCCGGCCTTGACAGCCTCGAGATCCAAAACGCTGCCCGGCGTGCGAATCACATACCCCGCGAGATAGTCGCCATCGATCAGCCGCACCGCGGCCTGACTCACCTCGGGCGCCGCGAGTAGGGCCGTCTCGATCTCGGCGAGCTCGATGCGCTGACCGCGGAACTTCACCTGGAAGTCCATCCGGCCGAGGTAGACGAGTTCCCCATCGGGGCTCCAACGCACCAGATCCCCGGTGCGATACATTCGCGCACCCGCTCGCCCGAAAGGGTTGGCCACGAACCGCTCACCGGTCAGATCGACCCGGCCGTGGTAGCCGCGGGCCAGCTGGTCACCGGCCAGATACAGTTCGCCGGGTACCCCGATCGGTACCGGATGCAGTCGCGCATCCAGCACGTACACCTGGGAATTCCACTCCGGCTCGCCGATCGGCACCAGCTCGTCGTGGACCGTGACCTCGCGATAGGTAATGGATACGGTCGCCTCGGTCGGGCCGTACAGATTGTGCAGCGCGGCATCACTCACCGCGTGGAAGGCCGCGACGGTCTCCGGCGGCAAGGCCTCGCCGATGACGAAAACATCGCGCAGCGAATCGAGTTCGTTCGCTTGGGCATGGGCGGCGAAAACCGCGAGCATCGATGGCACGAAGTCGGTCAGTGTGACGCCATGGCGGGCAATGGTTTCCGCGAGATAGCGCGGATCGCGGTGGCCGTCGGGCGTGGCGAGGAGCAGGGTCGCGCCCGCGCGCAGCGGCAGGAAGTATCCCCACAGCGAAACGTCGAAGGTGGTCGCGGTCTTCTGCAGATAGACATCGCCGACGCGCGGCCGATATTCGGCGTGCATCCAGGCGAGTTGGTTGGCAATGGCGCGGTGCTCGACCGATACGCCCTTCGGTCGGCCCGTCGAGCCGGAGGTGAAGATTACATAGGCGGGGTGCTCCGGCCGCAGCAACGCGCGGCGCTCGCGGTCGGCGATGTTCGCCGCCGAGTACTCCGAAAGGTCCAGTTCGTCGATATGGTGCAGGTGCACGCTCGGCGGCACGATCGCCGGGAGGGCGAAACCGGTTCCGCGCGTGGTGAGTACCGAATGCGGTCGGGCGGTATCGAGGATGTGCCAGATGCGTTCGGCCGGATGCCCGGGATCCACCGGAACATAGGCGCCGCCGGCGCGCAGCACCGCATACATCGCGACGACCAGCTCGATCGAGCGCGGCATCGCGAGCACCACCAGCGATTCCGGGCCGACGCCGGTGCTGATCAGCAGCCGGGCGAGGCGATTGGCCCGCTCGGACAGTTCGGTATACGTGAGTTCGGTGGTATCGGAAGCCAGGGCAACGGCATTCGGCGTGCGACGAACCTGGCTGTCGAACCCTTCGTACAGAAATTGATCGGCGACCTTGTGCCCGCTGGCATTCCAGCTCGCGGTGACGTAATCGAGTTCACCCGCGTCGAGAAGTTCGATATCGCCGACCGTGACATCCGGATCGGCGGCCGCCGCGCGCAGCAACCGGAGAAATTTGATACCGAACTCGCGCACGGTCGCGGCATCGAACAGGTCGGTGGCATAGGTGAATTCGGCGCGGTAGCCCGCCTCGGTATCGGAAAGGGTGAGCTGCAGATCGAATTTGGCGAAGCCCGGATCGAAATCGACCAGCGCCGCGTCCAGGCCGGGCATAGTCAATGCGATCGGGCCGATGTTCTGCATGAACAGCGCGACCTGGAACAGCGGATGCCTGCCCTGGGAACGCGCCGGGTTCACCACCTCGACCAGACGCTCGAAGGGAATATCGCTGTGCGCGAAGGCATTCAGATCGCGCTCGCGCGCATGGGCGACGAGGTCGGCGAAGCTCAGCTCGCCCCGTACCTCGGTACGCAGCACGAGGGTATTGACGAACATGCCGACCAGGTCGTCCAGGGCGCGATCGCCGCGTCCCGCGACCGGTGTGCCGATGGCGATATCGGCGGTGCCGGACAGCCGCGCGAGCAAGACGGCGAGCGCCGCATGGACCACCATGAAGGGGGTGGCGCGACTGCGGGCGGCAATCCGGTCGATCGCATGGCGTAGCTCCGCGTCGATGGCGAACTCATGGGTCGCCCCGCGGTAGGACGCGACGGCGGGGCGGGGCCGATCGGTGGGCAGATCCAGCTGTGCGGGCAGGTCGGCCAATTCGGCGGCCCAGAATTCGAGCTGGCGTGCGGCCACCGATTCCGGGTCGTCCTCGCTGCCGAGCACCTGCTGCTGCCACAACGCGTAGTCCGCGTACTGCACGGGCAGCGGCGCCCAGTCCGGTCGGCGTCCGGCACGACGGGCCGCATAGGCGGTGACGAGATCGCCCATCAGCGGTCCCATCGAGACACCGTCTGCGGCGATGTGATGCACCACCAGGACCAATGTGTGGTCCTCGGGTCCGCTGCGCAGCAGCCGCACCCGGACCGGAATCTCCTCGGTGACATCGAATCCCTGTACCGCGCCGGCCAATACCGCGGCGGCGAGTTCGGCCTCGGGAATATCGCTCGGGGATAGGTCGAACGCGGCGTGCACCGGCCGCACCACCTGAGCCGGACCATCGGCGGTCTGCGGATAGACGGTGCGCAGGATCTCGTGCCTGGCAACGAGGTCGGTGATCGCCGCGGACAGCGCGGTGACCTCGAGTGCACCGCGCAGCCGCAGTGCGACCGGAATATTGTCCACCGCTGCGGTATCGAAGACGTAGGCGGATTCGGTGTGCGTGCCGAACCGGTTGAGAAACCACATGCGCCGCTGCGCCGCAGACAGTGGAATGTGCTGCGGCCGTGCGGCTGCGGTGAGCGCTGGTCGTGCGGCTCCGGTGCGTGTCAGCCCGGCCAGCGCCGCTACCGTCGGGCGGTCGAAAAAATCGCGGACATCGACGGTGATGCCGAGCGCGGCCCCGATTCGGGCAATGGCGCGGGTAGCGATGAGCGAGTTACCACCCAGCGCGAAGAAGTCGTCGTCCGCGCCGACCCGTTCCGTCGCCAGCAGTCGGCCGAAGATCTCGGCGACGGCCACCTCTGCCTCGGTCGACGGTTCCCGGTATGCGGCCGTTCCGAATACCGGTTCCGGCAGTGCGCGCCGATCGAGCTTGCCATTGGCATTGACCGGCATTTCGTCGAGGACAACCACCAGCGACGGCACCATGTAGTCCGGTAGGTCCCGGCGCGTCGATTCGAGTACCGCGGCCGGATCGATGGTGACGCCCCCGTCGGCCACCACGTAACCGACCAGGTGATCGCCGCCCGCATACCGGTGCAGCAGCACCGCGGCCTGCGCGACCTGCTCATTGCGCAGCAGCGCCGCCTCGACCTCGCCTAGTTCGATGCGCAGTCCGCGCAGTTTGACCTGGAAGTCGATGCGGCCCAGATATTCCAGTTCGTCCGGGCCGCCGCCGCCATCGGTGCGCCAGCGGACCAGGTCGCCGGTGCGATACATCCGGTCACCGGGCGCACCTTCCGGATTGGCCACGAACCGGTCGGCCGTCAGTCCCGGACGGGCCACGTAGCCGCGGGCCAGTTGCACCCCGGCGAGATAGAGCTCACCGACCACGCCACTGGCCACCGGCCGCAGATTGTCGTCGAGCACCAGCAATTCGGTGTCATCGGCGGGCGCACCGATGGGCACGGTCGTGCGGTCGGCGGCGGTGACCTCGTGCGCGGTGACATCGACGGCGGCCTCGGTGGGGCCGTACAGGTTGTGCAGTGTCGCGCCGCTGATATCGCGGAAGGCGGCCGCGGTGGCGGCCGGTAGCGCCTCGCCGGAGGCGAATACCAGGCGCAGGGTCCGTGCCGCGCTTTCGATCTGCGATTCGGCTACGAATACGGCGAGCATGGAAGGCACGAAATGCGCGACGGTGACGCCGCGTTCGGCGATCGTGCGCGCCAGATACGCCGGATCGCGATGACCATCCGGCGCCGCGATCACCAGACGCGCACCGACCTGCAACGGCCAGAAGAATTCCCATACCGAGACGTCGAAGGTGAACGGCGTCTTCTGCAGCACCGCATCGTCGCCGCGTAGTCGATACAGCCGCTGTCGCCACCGCAGATTGGCCAGAATCGAACGGTGCGATACCGCAACACCTTTCGGGCGTCCGGTCGATCCGGAGGTGAAGATGACGTAGGCGGTATTGTCCGCCGACGGCCGCGGGCGGTCATCGATCGACGCCCCGGCTTCGACGGTGTCGAATTCGTCGATCCGCAGGACCGGGATACCCGGTCCGAGCTCACGCTGGTCGTGGGTCGTGGTGAGTACCAGGACCGGTGCGGCGACCTCGAGCACATAACCGATGCGCTCGGCCGGATGCTCCGGATCGATCGGCACATACGCACCGCCCGCCTTCAAGATCGCGTACATGCCGACCAGCAGGTCGAACGAACGTCGGACGGCGAGTCCCACCAGGCTGTCCGGGCCGACACCCAGGTCGATCAACCGCAGCGCGAGGGCGTTCACCCGGTCATCGAACTCGGCATACGTCAAGGTCGCACCCGCGTACTCCAGGGCTACCGCGTCCGGTGTCCGGCGCACCTGTGCCTCGAATTCGCTGACCAGGGTCTCGATCGGCGCGAATATCGACGGCAGCGCGTGCGCCGCCGCCGTCAGGGCGTCATCGAGCAGTCCCTCCAGCACGGTGCCGAGTGCGCCGTCCCCGGACTCCAGCAGGGCGGGCAATTGGCTGGAGACCACGACCGATACCAGTGCGTCGGCACCGAGACCGCCACCCATCGCCTCGTCCAGCACCATGATCTCGGTGGCCAGCACACCGTAGGTGATGGTGGTGCCGTCGTGGCGCAGGGCGACCCGCTCCGGATCCGATTCGGCGACCTTATCGATCAGGATGGGGAGATCGTCGAGTCCGTACGCCCGGCGCAGTGCCGAATGATCGTATGCGGCGATACGATTGCCGAGTTTGCTGGATGCGACCGATTCTGCCTGGGACATCAGTTGATTCCTTCCGAATCGACTTCCGGATCCGAGTTGGCGAGCACGGCCCGCGCCTCGGTGTGCAGGGACCGCAGGACTGTGGCGAGACCACTGCCGCCGAGTGCGGCCAGGAGGCCGGGCACCAGCCCGGCCAGGGCGACATTGATGAGCGCTTCCGGTTTCGCGGTCGTCCCCATGGCCTTGGCGACCGTCGCGAGCTTGGCGGCCAGCTCGCCGAAGGTCACCGCGCGCTTGTCATGAGTGAAAGCAACGGCACGGTGATTGATTTCGGCGGCGGCGTTGATCAGTGCGGGCAGGTCGGCGGGGACCGCAGGGCTTGCCGACTGTTGGGCGGCATCGCGAATGTCGATGGCGCGGATCGCGATAGCCGGGTCTTCCACGATTACCTCGAATATGTGGAGTAGCCGTTCGGCGAACAGCCGGACCGTCGCGGCATCGAAAATGTCTGTTGCGTAACCGAATCGCATACCCAATCCGGCCGGGGCACCGGCCGCATCGAACAACTCGATGCCGGTGAGCTGCAGGTCGTATTTGGCCTCCGCCAGCGCGAGATCGAGCACCTCGACCTCGAGCCCGGGCAATGCGACGCGGTTGGACGCCATGTTCTGGAAGGTGAACATCACCTGGAACAGCGGCGTATAGGCACTGGACCTGGTCCGGCCGACGGCGTCGACCACCCGCTCGAACGGCACGTCGGCATGGGACAGCGCCGCGATATCGCGATCTCGGGCCTGGCGAAGCAGATCCGCGAAGCCGGTGCGTGCGTCGACCTCCGTCCGCAGTACGACGGTATTCACGAACATGCCGATCAGATCGTCGAGTTCACGCTCGCCACGCCCCGCGACCGGTGCGCCGATGGCGATATTCGTGGTGCCGGACAGTTTCGCGAGCAGGACCGCGAACGCACTGTGGATCAGGGTGAACAGTGTTGTTCCGTGCGCACGGGCAACCGTTTCCAACCGCGCGGTGAATACCGTGTCGATTTCGAAACCGACTGTGGCACCGCGCATATCCCGGCGCGCCGGGCGCGGTCTATCGGTCGGCAAGGGAAGTACCTCGGGCAAGCCCGCCAATTCCGTCGTCCAATAGCCGAGTTGCCGGGACAGCAGGCTGTTCGGATCGCGATCGGAGCCGAGCACCGCGCGTTGCCAGATGCTGTAGTCGACGTACTGGATCGGCAGTGGCTCCCAGCCGGGCGCATTGCCCGCGATCCGGCTGAGGTAAGCACGCATGAGATCCCGCGTCATCGGGGCGACCGAATAGCCGTCGGCGCCGATGTGGTGCAGCACCACGACGAGCACATGCTCATCGACGTCGGTGCGGAACAATGCCGCGCGGACCGGTGGTGCCGAGGTGATATCGAAACCGGCGGCGACGAATTCAGCGATGCGCGCGTCGATATCAGTCTGTGCCAACAGGATCGGTTCCAGCTCGACCTCGGCAACGTCGAGGACTTGCTGCACCGGTTCGGGCTCGGCATCCGGATATCGGGTGCGCAGGGTTTCGTGGCGTTCGATCACATCCAGGATTGCCGCGCCGAGGGCAGCGATATCCAATACACCGGTCAAACGCAGTGCGGCGGGGATGTTGTAGGCCGAGGAGTCCGGGGCCAGCCGATTGACCACCCACATCCGCTGCTGTGCGGGCGAAAGCGGGGCAGGCGCGCCGCCGGAACGCCGAGTGAGCGCGGGCCTGGCATCGGCGTCCCCGAGGTCGCCCAGTCGCGCGGCGAGCAGCCCGACGGTCGGTGCGTCGAATACCGCGGCCACCGGAACCCGCACTCCGAGTGCCGCGCTCAACTGTGCCGCCAGCCGGGTCGCCAACAGCGAATTGCCCCCGAGCGCGAAGAAGTCGGTATCCAGCCCGACCGTTTCCTCGGCCGCGACCACCTCGACGAACGTGGCCGCGACCAAGCGCTCCAGCCCACTGGTCGGCGCGCGGAAAACGGCCGCGGTGAATACCGGCTCGGGCAGTGCGGCCCGATCGACCTTGCCATTGGCATTGAGCGGCAGCGACTCCAGCACAACGATCGCGGCGGGCACCATGTAGGCGGGCAGCTCTGTCGCCACCGCCGCACGCAACGCCGCGGCCGATTCGGCAGCAGCGGTCGAGTCCGGCACCGCGACATAGGCGATGAGCCGAGTTCCAGCGTGCGCCACCGCAACGGCGGCGCGCACCTCGGGCAGCCGCAGCAGCGCGGCCTCCACCTCGCCGAGCTCGATCCGGAATCCACCGATCTTGACCTGGAAGTCGGCGCGCTCCAGATATTCCAGCGTGCCATCGGAACGCCAGCGGACGATATCGCCGGTCCGGTACATCGTCGCGCCGACGGCGCTCGCGAAGGGGTCCGCGACGAAACGGTCGGCCGTCAGCGCGGGCCTGCGTTGATAGCCGCGCGCCAATTGCGCCCCGGCCAGATACAACTCGCCGGTCACACCCACCGGGACCGACTGCAACCGCGAATCGAGGACGTAGACCCGGCTGTTCCAGGCGGGCGCGCCGATCGGCACGATATGGGTAGGGTCCGCATCGACTTCGAAGGCCGTGATCGACACGGCTGCCTCGGTCGGTCCGTACAGGTTGAACAGGCGTGCACCGGAATGTCGGGCTCGACGACGGAATTCGATCGCGGTGGCGGGCGGCAGCGCCTCACCGATGGCGAGTACCTGACGCAGCGAATTCGGCAGCGGCGCATCCGATACCGCGAGCAGCATGCCGATCAGCGACGGCACGGCGTGCAGCACCGTCACCGCATGCCGTTCGATCAGGGCAAGCAGCCGATCCGGATCGCGTTCGGTGCCGGGCTCGGTCACCACCAGTCGACCGCCCGTCGTCAGGACCGACCAGAACTCCCACACCGACAGGTCGAACGTCGCCGGAGTCTTGAGCAGCGCACTCCCGTGTGGCCCGAGTGCGAATCGGTCACGCAGCCAGGCCAATTGGTTGACGATCGCCGCGTGCGAAATGGTGACGCCTTTGGGCAGTCCGGTCGAACCGGATGTGAAGATCACATATGCCGGGTGCTCTGGCCGCAAGGGTCGCACCCGTTCGCCATCCGCAATCGGAGTCGCCGCGTAGCCGGCCAACTCGAGTCGATCCACTTCCATTGCGGGAATGGATGTTTCGATGGGCAAACCATCGCGTGACGTGGTGAGCACACGCGCGGGCGCGGCCGTCTCGATGACGTACGCGATGCGGTCGACCGGATGATCGGGGTCGACGGGCACGTACGCACCACCGGCTCGCACCACCGCGTACATGGCGACGACCAACTCGACCGAACGCCGCATGGCGAGCACGACAGTCGCCTCCGGGCCGACCCCATCGGCAATCAACTTGCGCGCCAACCTGTTGACGGCGGCATCGAATTCGGCATAGGTGAGCGCCGATTCGGAGCTCGCATCGACCAAGGCGACACCCTCGGGCGTCAGCGCCACCTGAGCATCGACGAGATCCGCCAAGGTCGCCGAGGCCACCGGATGCGCGGTCCTGTTCCATTCCTCGAGCAACCGCGCGCGCTCTGCCGCACCGAGCAGATCCAACTCACCGACAGCCGTGTCCGACTGGACAACAACCGATTCGAACACTCGCAGCAGCTGCGCACTGAACCGCTGCGCACTAGCGGGCTCGAACAAGTCCGTCGCGAATCCGAGCGCGAGATCGATGCCCTCGGGCGCGCCGTCCGCACCGTAGTGATCGATAGCGAACAGGTGCAGATCGAATTGCGCGACCCCACTGTCGAATTCGAGTTCTCGCACGTCGAGCCCGGGCAGCCGTAGTTCACCGCGCTCGTGATTCTGGAACGAAAGCCCGACCTGGAACAGCGGATGCCGCGCTGTCGATCGCTCCGGATTCAGCACCTCCACCAGGCGCTCGAACGGCACATCCGCATGCGAGAACGCCGCGATATCGGCGGCCCTGGCCCGCTCGAGCAGCGCATCGAAGCTTTCACCGCCATCGACCCGGGTACGCAACACCAGCGTATTCACGAACATGCCGATGACATCGTCGAGTTCCGCATCACCGCGGCCCGCGATCGGCGTACCGACCGCGATATCCGAACTGCCCGACAGCCGAGCGAGAAGTGCGGAGAACGCGGCGTGTACCACCATGAACAGCGTTGCGCCACTGCGTCGTCCGAGCGCGACGAGCGCGCTGTGCAACCGCGCGTCGATCGCGAACTGCACTTTCGCGCCGCGCAAACTCTGCCGCGCGGGCCGCGGGTGATCGGTCGGCAGCGCCAGTTGATCCGGCAGTCCGTCCAGCGTCCTGGTCCAGAATGCGATCTGTTGTGCCGAAAGCGATTCGGGCTCGTCCTCGCGGCCGAGCAGTTGCCGCTGCCACAGTGCGTAATCCGCGTACTGGATGACGGGCGGTGTCCAGCCGGGCGCACTTTCATCCAGGCGTGCGCTGTAGGCCAGCATCAGATCCCGGACGAATGGCGCGAGCGAGGATCCGTCCGCGGCAATGTGATGCAGCACCGCCGCCAATACGAACTCCGCACGCCCCACTATCCGGAACAGCCGCATCCGCACCGGGATATCGGTGGTCACATCGAACGTGGTAACCGCCAGCTCCCGAATCCGTTCCGGCACTTCGGCTTCAGCGATATCGATCGGGTACAGCGATGGGATCGCCTGCACGACCGGCATGATCAGCTGGGTCGCCGCACCGTCCACTTCCGGATACCGTGTCCGCAGCGATTCATGTCGGCCGATCAGATCCGCGACCGCGGCTCGTAGCGCCGCGATATCCAATGCGCCGGTGAGCCGTAGCGCCAACGGAATGTTGTAGGCGATGGAGTGCTGGTCGAACCGGTTGAGGAACCACATGCGCTGCTGTGCCGGGGAGAGCGGAATCCGGTCCGGACGGGCGCCGGCCACCAGCGCCGGCCTGGTCGCAGCCATATCGGTCGCGCTCACCGCTGCGGCGAGGTCGGCGACCCGCGGCGATTCGAACAATGCGCGGACTCCGACGGTGCGCCCTAGCGCTGCCCCGATGCGAGCGGCGGCTTTCGCGGCCAGTAGGGAGGAGCCGCCGAGGGCGAAGAAGTCGTCATCCGCGCCGATCAGACCGTCCATTCCGAGCACATCCGCGAAAGCTCCGGCGACGATCTCCTCTTCGACAGTCCCCGGCTTGCGATAGGTCGTCGCCTCGAACTCGGGCGCGGGCAACGCCGCCCGATCCAGCTTTCCGTTGACGGTCAATGGAATTCGATCCACCACCACGATCGCGGCGGGCACCATGTGCTCAGGCAACCGGCGCGCGAGCTGCTGTCGCAGCCGCACCCGATCGACCGCGTCGAAGCCGACCACATACGCGACGATGCGCGGCTCATCCACCAGATCGCTGCGCACGACCACCGCCACCTCGCGCACCGCTGCACTCGCATCCAGCAGCGCCGCCTCGATCTCCCCCAACTCGATGCGGAACCCACGCAGGTTCACCTGCTGGTCGGCCCGGCCCAGATACTCCAACTCCCCGTCGGCCGTCCACCGTGCGAGGTCACCGGACCGATAGGCCGGCGCACCGTCGCCCGCGTACGGATCGGCCACGAACCGGCTCGCGGTGAGCGCAGGCCGTCCGAGATAGCCACGCGCCAACTGACCACCGGAGACGTAGATCTCGCCGGGTACCCCGACCGGCACCGGCCGCAACCGCGCATCGAGCACCCGCACGACCAATCCGGGTATGGCCCCACCGATCACACTCGCCGATCCGGTGCCCGCCTCGATCGGCCGGTAGGACACATGCACGGTGGTCTCGGTGATGCCGTACATATTCACCAGTCGCGGCGACCGCGGATGCCGAGCGAACCAGCCGACCAGCCGCTGCGGTTCCAATGCCTCGCCACCGAAAATCACATAGCGCAGTGCGAGTTCGGCAGGCTCTGCGGCAATCAGTTGATAGAAGGCCGACGGCGTCTGGTTCAGCACTGTCACCCGTTGCGCGGCAAGCAGTTCCAGGAACTGCCGCGGTGATCGCGAGGTGTAGTAGTCGACCACCACGAGCGTGCCGCCGTGCAGCAGCGCACCCCAGAGCTCCCATACCGAGAAGTCGAAGGCGTAGGAGTGGAACAGGGTCCAGACATCCGAGGGCCCGAACTCGAAGTGGCACCGAGTGTTGTCGAGCAGACGCAACACATTGCGGTGCGGGATGACCACGCCCTTCGGGTTCCCGGTAGATCCGGAGGTGTAGATGACGTAAGCCGTATGCGCCGGATTCAGCGGCCTGCGTCGCTCCGCCTGGGAGATGGCGGTCGAACACTGATTCGCAGCAGCGATATCGATCACCGGCCCGCCGAACCAGCCGGGTGCCAAATCGGTTCCGGCGCTGGTTATCGCGCAGATCGGCCGGGCGTCATCGAGTACGTATTCGATCCGATCCGCCGGATAATTCGGATCGATCGGCAGATAGCCACCGCCCGCCTTGATCACCGCGACCAACGCGACGACCAGTTCTACCGACCGCGGCAGCGCCACCGCCACCAGCGCTTCCGGTCCGACCCCTGCGGCGATCAGCCGCCGGGCCAGCCGGTTCGACCAGGCGTCGAGTTCGGCATAGGACAGCGATCGCGTCCCCGCGCGGACGGCGACGGCGGTCGGATCGAGCGCGGCGGCCCGCGCGAACCGGTCGGCCAGCGTGGCGGTTTCGGTGACACAAGTCCTTGTCGGAGTGGACCATTCGTACAGCGCGCGATGCTGTTCCTCGGCGCTGAGCAATTGAATATCCCCGACCACGACCGTCGCATCGGCGGCGATGGCGGCCAACACCTGAGTGAACCGGCGACCGAGCACCGCGATCGTGTCCGCATCGAAAAGATCTGTCGCATAGGTGATCTCGATGTCCATGCCATCGGCACGGCCATCAGCGTCATCGGATTCGACCACCGTGAACTGCAAATCGAATTTAGCTGCCGCCGCGTAGAATTCGACCGGACGCACCACGAGATCGGCGAGTTCGAGCGGTGGCAGCGTGAAATTCTGAAAAGTCAACGCCACCTGGAACAGCGGATTCCGATTCTGTACCCGTGTCGGCGCGATAACCTCGACGAGCCGCTCGAACGGCACGTCCGCATGCGACAGCGCCTCGATATCCTGTGCGCGCACGGTATCCAGCACCGTCTCGAAGCGCGCCCTGGTGTCGATCTGGGTGCGCAACACCAGGGTGTTGACGAACATCCCGACGAGCTCGTCCAGCGCGGCATCACCGCGACCCGCGACCGGCGTGCCGATCGCGATGTCCTCACTCACCGACAAGCGCGACAACAAGACGGCCAGCGCCGCATGCATCGTGCTGAACAGCGTCGTTTCCCGCTTGCGGGCCAGTTCGCGCAGTTCACTGTGTAGATCGGAGTCGATGCGGAGCCGGTGGATGTCACCGCGATACGACGAGACGGCGGGACGCGGCCGGTCGGTGGGAAGCTCCAGTTGTTCGGGCAGACCCGCCAGCGTGCGCCGCCAGAATGCGAGTTGCCGGTGCGCCTGCGACTCCGCATCCGCATCGTCACCCTGTGTTTCGGCCTGCCAGAGCGTGTAGTCGGCATATTGCACGGGCAATGCCGCCCACGCGGGCGCGATGCCATCTCGACGCGCGGCATAGGCGGTCATGAGATCGCGCGCGAGCGGTCCGAGCGAGAATCCGTCGGCCGAAATATGGTGCAGCACAATTGCTAGCACGTGTTCGTGGCCATCAGTGAACAGTCGGGCCCGCAGTGGCAGGTCTGTGGTCAGATCGAAGGTGGTCGCGGCGAATGCGGAAAGGTGCGTCCCGAGTTCGGCTCCGGTGATCAGCTCCGGTTGCAATGGCGGAAAAGCCACAGTGATGATCACCTGCTCCGCGCCATCGGTTCCGTCGGGGTAGACCGTCCGCAGCGTCTCGTGCCGAGCGACCACATCCGCCAGCGCGGCGGACAGTGCGGCCACATCCAGATCGCCGCTGAGTCGCAGCGCCACCGTGATGTTGTCCACGGCATCGCCCGGACCGGCGGAATCGTCGGCAAGGAACCGGTTGAGGAACCACATGCGCTGCTGAGCCGGTGAGAGCGGAATCCGCGCCGGGCGCGGGCGCGCGCTCAACGCGATATAGCCGCGTCCCTCATGCGCCTGCGTCGCGGCCGCCAATGCCGCAACCGTGGGCGCCTCGAACAGCATCCGCACCGGCAGCCGCATATCCAGCGCGGCCCCCAACCTGGCCACGACCTGGCTGGCGTTGAGTGAGTTTCCACCGAGTGCGAAGAAATCATCGTCGAGACCAACCAGCCCGACATTCAGCACCTCGGCAAAGGTCCGCGCGACGATTTCCTGGGTCGCCGTGACGGGAGCCCGGAAAACCGCAGCCTCGAATACGGGTGCCGGCAGGGCCTTCCGATCCAGCTTGCCGGAAGCATTGAGCGGAAATTCATCGAGCACGACGAACGCGGACGGCACCATATACGCGGGCAGTTGCCTGCTCAGAGCGGATTTCATGGCATCGGTATCGACCCCGGTCTCCGCGACGACATAAGCGACCAGTTGCTGCCCGTCCCCCAGCACCACCACCGCCTGCGCAATCGAATCCAAGCCGGTGATCGCGGTTTCGATATCACCGAGCTCGATCCGCAGACCACGCAGCTTCACCTGGAAATCGGTGCGCCCCGAATACTCGAGCGCCCCATCCGCACGCCAGGTCACGAGATCCCCGGTCCGATACATCCGCGCACCATCGCCGAACGGATTCGCGACAAACCGGTCACTCGACAGATCCGGCCGCCCGATGTATCCGCGTGCCAATTGCGCACCAGCCAAATACAACTCGCCGGCAACCCCCACCGGCACCGGACGCAACCGCGCATCGAGCACATAGACCTGGGTGTTGAATACCGGCCCACCGATCGGCACGGTATCCACATCGGCATCGATGACCTCATGGCTGGTGACATCCACCGCCGCCTCGGTCGGGCCGTACAGGTTGTGTACAGCCGCACCGGTCAGCTCACGCAGCCGATGCGCAGGCTTCGGCGCCAATGCCTCCCCCGACGCGAATACCATCCGCAGCGAATCACATTCAGCCGTTGCCGGTTCCGCGACGAACACCACCAACATCGACGGCACGAAGTGCGCGACACTGACTCCTTCGCGACGAATGACCCGCGCCAAGTACGCCGGATCACGATGCCCATCCGGCCGCGCCAGCACTAAACGCGCCCCGACCTGCAACGGCCAGAAGAACTCCCACACCGACACATCGAAGGTGGCGGGCGTCTTATGCAGCACAACATCATCGCTGGTCAGCGAGTAAGTGTCCTGCATCCACACCAGACGATTGACGATCGCCGCATGCGAAACCGCGACTCCCTTCGGCCGCCCCGTCGAGCCGGAGGTGAAGATCACGTACGCGGCATTGCCCGGCACCAAGGAGCCGAGCCGATCGTCATCGGTGACCGGGGCGTCCGAATAGTCGGAAGTGTCGAACAAATCCACATCGAGCACCGCCCACGCGCACGAGCGCTCGTCGGTGTCGAGGTCCAGCCCATCCGCCGAGCGGGTCAGCACGCACACCGGGCGCGCCGACCGCAGCGCCTGGGTGATCCGCTCGACCGGATGCTCAGGATCCACCGGGACATACGCACCGCCCGCCGTGAGCACGGCGTACATGGCCACGACCTGATCCACCGATCGCCGCATGCCGATGGCCACCGTGGTATCCGGACGAACCCCGATCGACACCAACAGCCGCGCGAGCCTGTTCACCCGACCGGCGAATTCCCTATAGGTCAGGTCGGGTGACGGGTGGGCCGGCGACTCGCCCTCGAAGGTGACCGCAACGGCATCCGGAGTCCGCGCTGCCTGGGCCTCGAACAGCGATACCAGCGTCGCTTCGGCATCCACCGGATGCGCTGTCGCATTCCAGGTGTCGAGGATCAGTGCCCGCTCGTCATCGGCGAGCACATCGATATCGCCGATCCGCACGTGTGGATCGGCGACCGCATCGAGCACGCGCTGGAGCCGAGTCGCGAACGAGGCGACCGTCCGCGCGTCGAACAGGTCGGTGGCGTACTCGAAAATCGCTGCGATACCGGCTGCGCCGACCGACTCGGTCAGCGTCAATTGCAGATCGAATTTCGCTGTCCGCGTGTCGATATCGAGCATCGAGGCCTCGAGCCCGGCCAACTCCAGACTGGTCTGCGCGGTGTTCTGCAAGTCGAGCATGACCTGGAACAGCGGATGCCGGGCCGCGGAACGCTCCGGATGCAATACCTCGACCAGCCGCTCGAACGGCACATCGGCATGTGCGAGGGCGCGCAGATCACCATCGCGGACCACCGCGATCAAGTCGGCAAAAGTCAGTTCGGGCCGCACGTCGGCCCGCAGCACCAGGGTGTTGACGAACATCCCGACGAGCCCGTCCAACTCGGCGGCGCCGCGACCGGCGACGGGGGTCCCGATCGCGACATCGCGCTGCCCGGCGAGTTTCGCAAGCAGCGTGGCGAATGCCGCGTGCAGCACCATGAACAGGGACGCGTTCGCGCCCTCCGCCACAGCACACAGCCGGCGATGGGTCGCGGCATCGATGGTGAAGGCATAGCGCGCACCACGACCCGACGCGACCGCCGGACGCGGCCGATCCCCCGGCAGCGCCAGCACATCCGGCAGCTCGGCCAATTCGGTCGACCAATAGCGGATCTGCCGGGCGATCAGCGATTCCGGATCGTCCTCCGCACCGAGCCTTTCCCGCTGCCACAGCGTGTAGTCGGCATATTGCACCGGCAGCGACACCCAGTTCGGCTTCGCGCCCACGCAACGCGCGGCGTAAGCGACCATCAAATCCCGAGTAAGGGGCGCGATGGACCAACCGTCCGCACTGATGTGATGGATCGAAACAACCAGTACGTGCTCGGTCCCCGTGCGCAGCAGTGTGAGTCGAACCGGCGCCTCCCGATCCACCGCGAAAGGCATTGCCGCCAGCGCTCGAACCCGATCGGCCAACTCCGTAGCCTCGACCGGCTCCGGCTCCGGCACCGGCGCCACCGCATCCACCGGCAACACTTCCTGCTGCGGCACACCGTCGACGGCTGGATATCTGGTGCGCAGCGCCTCATGCCTGCCGATGACATCGGCGACCGCATCCGTCAGCGCGCCGAGATCGAGCGCGCCGACGAGTCGCACCGCGGCCGTCAGGTTATTCGCGACCGAGGCGGCATCGAACTGATTGAGGAACCACATCCGCTGCTGTGCATAGGAGAGCGGCACGACATCGGGTCGGGCCTGCGCGACCAACGCCCGTCGCGCAGGCCCCGAACCGGGCAGATGCGCGGCCAATGCGGCCACGGACGAATGCTCGAACAGCAGCCGGACCGGAATATCGACATCGACGGCCGCGCCGATTCGCGCGGCAATCTGCGTAGCCACCAGGGAGTTTCCGCCGAGTGCGAAGAAGTCGTCGGCCAGCCCGACCCGATCGACACCGAGCACCGCCGCGAACACCTCGGCAACCGCATGCTCGGCAGATGTGACTGGTGCACGAAACGTCTTCGCGGTCAGCACCGGATCGGGCAATCCCTTGCGATCCAACTTGCCCGAGCTGGTCAGCGGCATTTCCGCCAATCCGACATAGGCCGTCGGCACCATGTACGAAGGCAGCACGGCGCGCAGCCGCTGCCCCAGCACCTCGGCCAGCTCCGCCGCTGGCATGTGCGTGACCACGTAGGCGACCAGCAGCTCACCCGCCGCGTGCGCGAATACCCGAACAGCCGCGGCACGCACATCGTCGGCGGCGACCAGCGCCGCCTCGATCTCACCGAGCTCGATCCGCTGCCCACGCAGCTTTACCTGAAAGTCACTGCGCCCCAGGTACTCCAGATCACCGGCCCGATTGCGCCGCACCAGATCACCGGTCCGGTACATCCGGACTCCGGCCGGACCGTACGGATTGGCCACGAACCGCTCGGCGGTCAATTCCGCCCGCCCGTGGTATCCGCGGGCCGACTGAACGCCGGAGAGGTAGAGCTCGCCGACGACCAGGTCCGGCACCGGCCGCAACCGCGCGTCGAGCACCAACACCTGACTCGAACGCACCGGCCGACCGATCGGCACCGCCCCCGGCACGGTCGGATCGACGGGCGCATAGGTGGCGTGCACCGTGAATTCCGTTGGGCCGTAGAGATTGTGCAGTTCGGCTCGGCACACCGCAGCGAAGCGGGCCGCGGCTTCACCGGTCATCGCTTCACCTGCCACGAAAACCGTCCGCAACGAGGCGATCTCGGCAATACCGGTGGCATCGGCGAATACCGTCAGCATCGACGGCACGAACGAGGTCATCGTCACCCGGTGCGCCGCAATGGTCGCGGCCAGATACGCACTGTCCCGATGCCCGTCATGCTCGGCGGCCACCATGCGCGCGCCGCGCGTCAATGGCGCGAACAGCTCCCACACCGACACATCGAAGGTCGCCGGAGTCTTGAACAGAACCACATCGTCGGCCCCGATGCCGTATTCGTCGGCAATCCAGTCGATCTGATTGACCACCGAGGCATGCTGTACCGCAACACCTTTCGGCAAGCCCGTAGAGCCGGAGGTGAAGATGACGTACGCGGTGTTGGTCGCCCGCAACGGACGCAGCCGATCCGAATCCCGCACCGGCGCATCCGAATAACCGGCGCAGTCCAGCGCATCGAACACCAGGACCGAGGGGCCGGTCGACCACCCTTCCCCCGTCCGAGTCAGCACACACACCGGCCGAGCCGAGGCAACGACCTGCGCACGCCGCGCCGCGGGTTGATCCGGATCCACCGGCACATACCCGCCACCCGCGGTCAATACGGCATAGGCCGCGACAACGAACTCCACCGACCGCCGCATCCCCAGCACGACCAGCGTCTCGGGCCCGACGTCGGCGGCGATCAGCCGACGAGCAAGCCGATTCACCCGCCGCGAGAACTCCGTATACGTCAGCGCGCCATGCCGGTCCACCAGCGCAACAGCATCGGGCGTCCGCCGCACCTGCGTCTCGAACGCGGCAGGCAGCGTCGCGACACGGCTCGACGACTCCGCGATTCCGCACTCGATCGCGCGCTGGCGACCCGCCACATCCAGCAGCGGCAGATCACCCACCGCCAGCTCGGCATCGACCACGATCGCGCGCAGCAACCGAACCAACCACTGCGCGTAGTCCGCGATGGTGGATTCGTCGAATAGATCTGTGGCGTACGTGAATTCCGCACAGACCCCCGCCGGTGCCGAACCTTCCCTGAGTCCGGCACCGGCGAAGCCTTCGGTGACCGTGAGCTGGAGATCGAACTTGGTCACTCCGGTGTCCAGGGTACTGGTGCAGACCGACAAATCGGGGAGTTCGAAGGCGATGTCCGCAGCATTGTCGAAAGCGAGCAATACCTGGAACAGCGGATGCCGCGCCTGCGAGCGCGGCGGGTTGATGGCATCGACCAGCTGCTCGAATGGCAATTCGGCATGGCCGAAGGCGGCGAGATCGGTCTCGCGCACCCGCGCCAGCAGCGACGAGAAGGGGGCCGCGCCATCGACCACGGTCCGCAGCACCAGGGTGTTGACGAACATGCCGATGAGATCGTCCAGCGCACGTTCACCACGGCCGGCCACCGGCGTGCCGATCACGATGTCATCGCTACCGGACAGCCGCGACAACAGCACAGCGAGTGCGGCATGCAACACCATGAAGTTCGAAACACCTTGGGCACGTGCATGTTTCACAATCTCGGCGTGTACGTCGCCCGGAATTTCGAAACCGAACACCGCACCCCGCCCGGATGCGACGGCAGGCCGGGACCGATCGGTGGGCAGCTCGATCAGATCGGGCGCACCGGCGAGCGTGGCCGTCCAGAACTCCAGCTGCCGGGCCGACGCGGCATCGGGATCCTCGGCCGAGCCGAGCAATTCGTGCTGCCAGAGGCTGTAATCCGCGTACTGCACCGAAAGCGGCAGCCATTCCGGTACATTGCCCGCGTGCCGAGATCGGTATGCAGACATCACATCTTGTGCCAACACCCGCAGCGACACGCCGTCCGCGGCAATGTGGTGCAGCACCAGCGCCAGCGCGCAGCTCTCGTCATCGACCAAGAAGATCCGTGCCCGAATCGGTACCGCACGCTCCAGATCGAATCCGAGCACCGCGAACCGAGCCAGCTCGTCGTCCAGTTCGTCCGCACCGATCGACTCCGGCTCGCCCACGACGACAACCTCGTCCGCGGACAACACGACCTGCTGGGCCGCCACTCCAGCCGATACCGCGGGAAAGATCGTGCGCAGCACCTCATGCCGATCGACCAGATCGGCCAAGGCCAGCCGCAGCGCGGAAATATCGACCGCACCGCGCAACCGCACCACGAACGGCATGTTGTAACCGGCGCTGGAAGTCTCGAACCGGTTGAGGAACCAGATCCGCTGCTGCGCCGGAGATAGCGGAACCAGCGGCGGCCGGTGCCGCGCCCGCAGCTGCGCGAGCACCGGCACGCCACTGGATCCACCCGCCCGCTCGATGAGTTCGGCGAGTGCGGACACCGTGGTAGCGGTGAACAATTCGCGAACCCCGAGCCGACAGCCCAGTTCGGCGCCCAACCGCGCCGCGACCTGGGTGGCCACCAAACTATTGCCGCCGAGCGCGAAGAAATCGTCGTCGCGCCCGACCCGATCGTGTCCGAGCACCGCACCGAACACCCGCGCGACCGTGGCCTCCACCGGCGTCGCGACCTCGGCGTATTCGGTCGAGATCCGCTCGGGTGCGGGCAGCGCGGCACGGTCCAATTTGCCGGAGGCATTGACCGGCAGCGCATCCATCACCACGAACGCGGCAGGCACCATATACGCCGGCAGCGCGCGCAGCGCCGCGGTGCGCAGTTCGGCGCGAGACACCGCGCCGGACTCGGCTTCGACCGCATAGGCGACCAACTGCTCGCCCACTCCGTCATCGCGCACCACGACGACCGCGCGCACCACCGAATCGACGGCCCCGAGCACGGCTTCGATCTCACCGAGCTCGATCCGCAGCCCGCGCAACTTCACCTGAAAATCGGTGCGGCCCAGGTATTCCAGCTCACCGTGGGTGGTCCAGCGCACCAGGTCGCCGGTGCGATACATCCGGGTGGCGGCCCCGAACGGATCCGCGACGAACCGATCTGCGGTGAGCCCCGGGCGCCCGACATAACCACGGGCGAGCTGTACCCCCGACAGATACAGCTCGCCCGCGGCCCCGACCGGTACCGGCCGCAGCCGCGAATCGAGCACGTAGAGCCGGGTGTTGAAGACCGGCGCGCCGATCGGCACCGAGAGGGTATCGGTATCGGTCACTTCATGGAAGGTGACGTCCACCGCCGCCTCCGTGGGACCGTACAGGTTGTGCAGCCGCACCCCGGTCAACGCCCGCAGCCGCTGCGCCGGCGCCGCGGGCAGCGCTTCACCGGACGCGAAGACGGTACGCAGCGCGGTACCACCGGCGAACTCTGACTGTGCCAGAAAGACTTCCAGCATCGACGGCACGAAATGTGCTGTTGTCACGCCATATTCGTCTATCGTTGCGCGCAGGTAGGCCGGATCACGATGACCGTCGTGCTCGGCGAGCACCAGCCGCGCGCCGATCTGCAACGGCCAGAACAACTCCCACACCGACACATCGAAGGTGGTGGGCGTCTTCTGCAGCACGACATCATCCGCCGACAGCCGATACTGCTGCTGCATCCACACCAGCCGATTCACGATCGCCTCGTGGGTGACGGCCACCCCCTTCGGCAGCCCGGTCGACCCCGAAGTGAAGATCACGTACGCGGGCTGCCCCGGCCGCAGCGTGGCGGTGCGTTCCCGATCCCAGACCGGACCATCCGGATATGCCGCGAGATCCCGCTCATCGAGACGGATCACCGTTACTCCGGAAAACTCCGTGGCTTCAGTTGTCAGTACACCTGCCGGTCGCGCGGTGGCCAGAATGTGCGCGGTGCGCTCGGCCGGATGATCCGGATCCAGCGGGACATACGCCGCCCCCGCGGCGAGCACGGCGTACATGGCGATTACCAGCTCCGGTGACCGGCGGATGTTGAGCGCGATCAGCGTCTCCGGCCCGACGCCGAGTCCGATCAAATGCCGCGCCAGCCGATTGCTGCGCGCCGAGAGCTCCCGATAGGTCAGGTCCGGCACACCCGCGAACAGCACCGCGACCGCTTCCGGCGTCCGCGCGACCTGCGCCTCGAACAGCGAAACCAGCGTGGGCGCACCGGCGACCGCCGCGGGCACGTCGAATCCGGTCGCATTCCAGATCCGCGTACTGACCTCGAGTTCCAGCTCGGTCGCCACCGCCACCGCCGCCATCGGCGTATCGACCTCGATGGCCACCAGCCGCTCCAGATACCGCACGAACCGCCGCTGATGGCGCGCGATGTCATCGGCGGCATAGAGATTCGGATTCGCCTCGAAATCGACGTGCACGCTGTCGCGCTCGCCGTAATAGACATTGAGGCTCAGATCCTCCACCGGCCCGGTGGACAACACGTGGTACCGGCCGACCGTTTCGCCCAGCGTCAGCTCGCTACCGAACAGCATGATGTTGGCCAGCGGTCCGAACAGCGCGCGGCGCGCGGGCCGCCCGTCGTGCTCGGCATCGCGGCCGATATCCTCGTGCCGATACCGCTGGTGCCGCAGCGCGCCCGCCACCTCGACGCGCGCCGCCCGCAGCAGATCCCCCCAGGTGCCGTCGACCGCGAGCCGCAGCGGCACGATATTCGACAGCATTCCGGCCGACCGCCGCATGAGCGCGGTGGTGCGCGCCGTCACCGGCAGACTCAGCACCGCCTCGCGCCGATCGGTGAGCCGCCCGAGATATCCGGCGAAGGCCGCGAGCAATACCATCGCGAGCGTCGAATCCTGGTTTGCCGCAAGCGTATTCATTCGATCGACAAGCGCATCCGGCAATACCCGCCCCAGCACCAGATTGGTTGCCGCACGCGGTGCGGTCCGCCCGTCCAGACTGGTAGCGTCGTCGAGCCCCGCGATCCGCTCGGCCCAGTGCGTCCGGTCGGTCTCGAATCGCGAACTATCCCGGTAGGTGAGCTCATCCTCCACCAATTCGGCCATCGTCCCCGGTTGGACCGCCTGCGGCTCGGTGCCGAGCACCCTGGCGGTGTACAACTGCGCCACCCGCTGCGTATTGGTCAGCGCGCCGAACCCGTCGAGCACGATGTGATGCGCCCGCAGGTACCAGAAACACCGATGGTCCGCGACCCGCAGCACGGCGCCCGCGAACAGCCGATCGGTCAGCATGTCGACCGGCGCGCCCGCGTCCGCCCGCATCCATTCGTGCGCCGCGGCCACCGGATCGGCATACTCGCGCAGGTCGATTGCCTGGATATCGACCGAATTCGCCGGATCTACGCACTGATTCGGCACACCGGCGGATTCGCCGAGGCGCACCAGCACCGACTCGTACTCTCGCGCCGCAATGACCGAAACCTCTTGCAGGATCGCGGGATCCAGCACGCCGGGCACGTCGACGTATTGGGCCACATTGATCGGCACGTCGGGATCGAGCAACTGCGCGTACCAGACCCCCAGCTGCGCCGGTGCGAGCGGAAACGGCGGGTTGTCCGGAGCGTCCGGTAAGCAGTCACTCGCCACGCGCGCAGCCCCGTCCGGTCGCGCCCCACCCAACTCCGTACCGTGCACCAGAGCCTCCTTGTTCGGCGTAAAAAAGCACGCCGAACGCATTCGGGCAGCACGAATAAGCCGCTGCGGCAACGCTGTTCAGCGTTGACACATGGCTTCGACGCCACCACAAGAAGATTCGGCGAATGCGCGGGGCATGACGACACCCGCGCGGGATCGAAACAGATTGCGCCCCGCGTGCGCCTAGCTCTCGAGCACTCCTCCAACGTCGCTGCCGCGGTGCGGGCGCCGCGGCGGTGTCAGCTACATCACACGGATGTGATCCGCATTGCGAACACTAGGCGCTTCGTTAATAAAAAGGAACTTTTTGCACTAAAAAAAGTTGGTCGGCCGTCCAGCGTGCTCAGCTGGGCCGACACAGCTGGGCAAAGCTGTGTTCGCGACCACAATTCGATCGCGGATGTGAGCCACAACACTTTCGGATGTGCAGACTATGAGCGCGAACGTTGCATCCGCGTTGCATCGGCGCCGAGCCGCCGATCGAGTACCCGAATTTTGGCCTCGATCTGCGCATACAGCGGTGAATCGCGATCTACGGTGGCCCGGTACACGACCCAGGCCGCGGCATCGTCGCGCCCTTCCGCACATGCGGTCCACCGACGCAGCACCGCGGCATCAGCGGAACCGAGCACCGCGGCGCGCAGCCGAACCCGAAGTTCATCGCGGATATCGATAATTCCCGGCGCGGTCGAGCGCGGCAGCACCGGACCCGCGTACAGGCGTAATGCGGTATCGACATCACCGGAATCGAGCGCGGCCCGCAGCGCCTCGATATCGGTTGCGATATGCACCCGCAACCGATAAGGGCGCGAACCGAATACGTTCGGGCCGACCACCGCGCGCAACCGCGACATGGCGGCGCGAATGGTGCCGTTATCCAGATCTGTGTCGTCGAGCAGCAGTGCGAGATGATCCGCGCCCAGCCCCTCCGGATGTTCGGCGAGCAGCAGCAGAATCTCGGCGTGCCGCTGCGACAACGGAACTCGATCACCCGCGACGCTCAGCAGCGGCTGTCCGAGCCCCAGCACATCCAGACCCATCCGCGCCGCGGCGATGTCACCGGTCGAACTCACCGCCCCGCGCTGACCAGCACGCATCGCGGTCAGCAGCAGATCCATTTCGGCCGCGGTCGAGGTCGCCTTCACCAAGGCCAGAATCTCCGGCTTCGCCACCCGCACGCCTCCGGCGATCATCAGCACCCCGACCAGCCTGCCGTCGGGATCGTGTACCGGCGCCGCGGCACCGGTGATCTGATGCATCCGGTGCAGAAAGTGTTCGGGCCCATGGATCCACGCGGCCCGTCCGGTGCGCACCACCAGGCCGACGGCATTCGTGCCGATGCGGCGTTCGCTGAGATCGTCGCCCGCGCGCAGACCGATTTCGGCGGCGGCATCGATCTGATCGGGATTGCCGTGCACCCACAGCACCCGGCCGAACTGATCGGCGACCGCGACGATCAAACCCGTTCTGGCCGTGTCCTGTACGAGCAATTTGTCGATCAGCGGCATCAATGCGGCAATCGGATGCGCGTCGCGGTAGCGCTGTAGATCCGCACCGCGCAGACCGCGCCCGTCGAGCGGATCCATCGGGTCGACGCCGCCGCGCACACTGCGCAACCAGGATTCGAGCACGACGGGACGCAGCAGACCGGCAAGCTGCGACAGCTGCTCGCCACCCGCGCTAAGATATCCGTGTGCTTGTGCGGCATAGGCTTCCAGTGCGCCGAGCTGAGTGCCGGGTTCGACGCCGTGCCGTGGGGGCCGCCCACCTGCAAGATTGCTGACCATTTGCCTTTCTTTCCGCCCCAAACTGTACCGGCGCGCATAACTCGGACAAGGGCGGTTGCCTTCGTTTGTCCGCCAGGTCACACCACATTCAGACCTCGCGCAAATGTGACCTACCCATCTTCCAGACCCCCTAGGTGAGGTATTCGGCGCCGCGTTCGGCGATCAGTACCGTCGTCGCCTGCGGACCGCGCCCCAGCGGCACCGGGACAACGGAAAGATCCACCACCGATAAACCGGTCGTGCCGTGCACGCGGCACTGCTCATCGACCACCGCACGCTCATCGTCCGCACCGCCCATTCGGCAGGTGCCCGACAGATGTTGCGAAGTAGCCAGATTCGCGTGCAGCCACGCGTCATCCGGTATCGATTCCGGCGGGCGCGCCATCGGTATCGCGTGCAATATCTCGCGCGCCGCGGTTACCGCCTCCCGCAATCGAATCCGATCCGCCGACTCCGATAAGTAGCGGTAATCGATGTGCGGCGGCACGGTCGGATCGGCGGAGCGGAGCCGGAGCACGCCTTCGGAATGCGGGCGCATGAGCGCCACACCCAAACGTTGGGTATACGGGGTAAACGTTACGGCGTACGGACGGATTTCGACATCGTCGAGTTCCAGCACATATTCCAGCGGGATGCCCACGACAGTCGAGTGCGACGGATCCGAGCGGTAGTCGATGCCGATCTCGGGGTGATCGCTGAAAGAGGCGCCGACGGGCGCGGGATGCACCACCGGAATATCGAGCGCCCGAAGTTGTTCCGGATCGCCGATACCCGAGCGCAGCAGCAGCGCCGCGGATTCGATCGCGCCCGCGCACAACACGATGCGATCCGCGTCGAGTGCACCCGGCTTGCCCTCGTGCACATAGTCCACCCCGATGGCGCGCGTGCCGTGGAAACGGATGCGGCTCACCAGTGCGGCGCCGGTCACCGTGAGATTCGGTCGCGCCAGTGCGGGTGCGAGATATGCCGATCCGGTGTCGACGCGCCTACCGTCCTCGATATTCCACGGCACCGGCCCGAAACCATTGGCCGGATCTGTGCCGGGCAGTGCGTTCAGGTCAGGTATTAGCGGCAGGCCGAGTGCCGTACATGCCGAGGCGAATTCGCAGCTCAGGGGCGCGGGAACAGCGGTGCGACGCACCGGTATCGGGCCTGTCGCACCGTGTCCCGGCTGGTCGCCGAAGTCGTGGTCGCGCTCGAGTCGGCGATAGGCGGGCAGCACCGCATCGAAGGACCAGCTGTGGAGTTCCTTACTCCACGCGGCGAAATCCGCGGCCGTCGCCCGCACGAAGTAGCCGCCGTTGACCGCACCCGATCCGCCGATCACCTTGCCGCGCACGATATTCCCGGTGACCGCGCCTGCCAACGTGACGGGATATCGCCACACCCACGGTGATTCGTGCCCGATCGGCATTCGAGTCGCATCGAGCAGTACCGCCGGATCGGCCGAGACCGGCCCCGCCTCCAGCAGCCGCACCCGATGCTCCGGGTCCGCGCTCAGCCGGGCCGCAAGCACACACCCGGCCGAGCCACCACCGATGATCAGTGTGTCGATCATCTACATCAGCTCATCGGGTGGTACAGCCATTACACGTTCGATTCAGCTCCGGGGTGTACTCGGCTCGAGCGATTCCAGGCTGCGCGCGCGGAATGCGCCGAGCCACAAGCCCGTTCCGTAGGCGATATCGTCCATCCGCTTGTAGGCCACGTAGCGGAACGGGTCGAGCCCGCCCGCGTCACGATGGGTGAACCAGTCGGCCAGACCGTCCGCCACCGCCATGGTGACCGCGATGCGCCGGACTCGCCGGGAAAGAATCATCGCCAACATGGTGACCGGCCAATAGTGCCGGCACATCGCCGAGGCCAGTCGCCAGATACCCGCGAAATAGCCGCGCGCCAGATAGATCGCCGCGATCCGGGTCGGGTTGTCCAGTCCGGTGAAGACCCGGCGTAGTCGGGCCAGCGCGGTCACCAGGGTGATGAGCCCGCCGAGCAGTCCCCACTTCGTCAGCGTGGCGAACAGCATGGTCGCGACCACCGTCCAGAACGGCACCGACAGCGGCGTGACCATGCCCGCATGCCGCTCGCCCAGCGGCGCGGCGCCGGTGCCGTAGAACAGCTTGCGACCGAACCAGGCGCGGAACGAGATTCGATGATCGTGCGCGACGTGCGCCGCAGGCTCATAGCGCAGCCGCCAACCCGCCTGCTCCAGCCGCCAGCACAGATCGACGTCCTCGGCCACCTGCATCGTCTCGTCGAATCCGTCCTGCGCGAGCAGCGCCCGGCGGCGCACCAGCATGGCCGCGCTCGGCACATACGAGACCAGCCCGCGCGACTGCACGGCCGATTCGCGCCGTCCGAGATCGAGCGAGGATCGGGTGTGCTCATAGCGCGCGAGCGCGTTCGACTCCGGATCAAGCGCGACGATCCGCGGCGCGACCAGCGCGACCTCCGGATCGCTGAAGTGTCCGAGCATCACCTCGAGCCAGCCGCTGCGCGGGACCACATCGGAGTCCAGGAAGGCGACGAAGTCGGTTGTCGCGGCCCGCAACCCGGCATTGCGCGCGGCGGCCGGGCCCTGTCTGCGGTCGTGGCGCAGCACGGTCACCCGGCAGCGGGTGCCGCGGTTGCGCGGGATCTCGACAGGCTGATCCGAACCGTCGTCGACGACGATCACATTGTGTCCGCGCAATGCCGCGAGCAATCGGGCGAGGCCGTCGGCATTGTTGTGCAGTGGCACGATCACGGTCACATCGTCGAGGGACGGCAGCAAGCGGGGGCGCGGATTACCGACGCCGGAGTCGAGCAGCCGTCTGGCAACAACGGCGGACTTCGGGCCGGTGACCTCGAGGTACCCGTCGCCGATCATCTCGGCGGCCTCCGGGGCAAGTCGCAGCAACCGGGCGGGTGAACCCCCGATCAGGATGCGTCCCCCGGAGTATGCGCGTACCCGTGGATCGATCCGCACCCCGAATCCGTCGGGTAGGCGATCGTGGCGCATTCCTGGCATGTTAGGCGGTGATTCGCGCATTGGCACCATCAGTCCGGAAAAAAGGACGGAATTTTGCACGAATCCGCCCGTGTGGCGCAAGAACTCCCGTCGAATCGTGTCTTCGGCGGGTCGCAAGCGACTCGCCGAAGGCAGCTGGCAACGCGAGGGCAATCATCGATTTGCCACTCGATAGCCATCGTCGATCAACGGGATAGCGCATGACTAGCTATCGGGCCGACATCAGTTCAGCGGACTTTCATCGCAGGCCCGCGCGGGCCGCCGCTCCGGCGAAAGGCGATCGGACGCGGGCCGAGATACCGACAGTGTCAGCGGAATCGGTCCCGACTTACGCGAGCCGGGTCGGCTCGGCGCAACGCGCCGGGAGTGGTCCACCGACGAACGTGGAATCATCCGCCCGGCATCGGCCAGCGCCGCCTCGCCGTAGCCCTGGACGCATTCCGGATCCGGTCCGTCGGCGGGCAGGCCGGTGAAGAACTTCGCCGCCATGCAGCCACCGCGGCAGGAGTCGTAGTGCGCGCAGCCGGAGCACGCACCGCCGCCGCTCGGCTCGCGCAGTTCGGCGAACAGGTCCGATTCCTGCCAGACGGTGCGGAAACCGCCGTCCGCCACCACATTTCCGGCGAGGAACTTGTCGTGGATGGCGAAGGGACAGGCATAGACATCGCCGAGTGGATCCACCAGACAGACCACCCGGCCCGCGCCGCACATATTCAATCCGGGCAGCGCCGAACCGAAGGCGGAGAGATGGAAGAACGAGTCGCCGGTGAGCACGCCCTCGCCGTTGCGCACCAGCCAGTCGTAAAGCACTCGTTGCTGTTCCGGCAGTGGATGCAGTTCGTCCCAAACATCGGCGCCGCGTCCCGAAGGCCGCAGGCGAGTCAAACGCAGTGTGGCGCCGTACTTGTCGGCGATCGCCTTGAACTCGTCGAGCTGGGCGATGTTGTGCCGGGTCGCGACCACGGAGAGTTTCGCGTCCGCGAATCCCGCGGCCGCCAGATTCTCCAGCGCCCTGATCGCCATGGCGTAGGAACCCGGTCCGCGCACGGCATCGTTGACCTCGGCGTCCGCGCCGTCCAACGAAATCTGTACGTCCACATAGTCACTGGCGGCCAAGCGCGCGGCGACCTCGGGCGTGATCCGAACTCCGTTGGTGGAGAACTTCACTCCGACATGGTGCGCGGTCGCGTAGTCGACGAGCTCCCAGAAGTCCGGGCGCACAGTCGGTTCCCCGCCGCCGATATTCACATAGAAGATCTGCATGCGCTCGAACTCGTCGATAAGCGCCTTGCACTGCTCGGTGCTCAGCTCGCGCGGATCGCGGCGGCCCGAGGACGACAGGCAGTGCACGCAGGACAGATTGCAGGCGTAGGTCAACTCCCACGTCAGGCAGATCGGTGCGGCCAAACCGTTTTCGAACTTATCGATCAGTCGCCCACCGGTGACGGCCGACGGCTGCCCGGCGAGCGGCAGCGGCGCGACCGCGGGGATCGGCGCACTACCCGGCGCGGCCTGCCTGATCATGTCGGAGTCGGCCAGCTGATCCAATGCCCGGACATACTGTCCGGCTTGGTCATCCGTGACGCCCGCCGCATGCAGGGCCGCGCGTGCCGAGACATGCGCGGGCAGCGACCGCACGATCTCGAGTATCCGGGGACTCTTCAGAAACGAGAGCTTGCGGGTGCCGAAGTGGTAGAGCAGCGCGCCGAAGGACTCCGGCCGCAGCGCCACCCGCGGATGCAGCTCCCATCGGGTATCGAGATCGAGCATGGTCGCAGCCCCCGTCAGTAGACGCCGCACATACCGTCGATGGAGACCTCTTCGATGAGGGTCTCCTCGACCAGCGGCGCTTCCTCGATCGAACGGGACTCGGCCGCCCCGATCCGTCCGGTGTTGTCGGTATCGGTGTGTCCGATGGATCCGTACTCCGGCATGCCTACCTCCGAGATGTGACCGGGTGCCGCGGCCACTGCTGTAGCCGTCATCACACAATAACGTCACGCGCTGACAAAATGGAACAGGGAATGCGCAGCTCCCGCTCAACGCCCGCACGGACGCACACCGACCTACTCACATCCGCGCGCTCTAGACTGCGGGTAGCAAGCAGCTGAACAGGACGTGACGGGCGATTCGACCCGCGGTGGTAGAGGTGGCATGGGAGTCGGACGAATGCAGACGAGCGGGGGCGGCGGCAATACGCTTTCGGAGTCCGAGATCGTCGAGGCCGCGTTGCGGGTGGTACGTGAGGACGGTGTGGAGAAGCTGTCGATGCGGCGGCTCTCCCGTGAGCTCGGCGTTTCCCCGATGGCGCCGTACTACTACGTCGCGGATAAACGCGAGTTGCTCGATCTCGTCGCCACCGCGGCGCTGACCGGAGTTCGCAAACCACCGGCCGATTCCGGACCGTGGCAGCAGCGGCTGCGCGATCTGATCGACCAGATCGATGAGAAGCTGCGCAAGCATCCCGGACTCGGCGATGTGCTGATCGAACAGATGCTCGGCAAACAGCTCGACCTGATCGCGGCGATCATGGAGATCCTGCTCGAGGCGGGTTTCAATGATCGCAATGTGCTCGCCGGGTACGCGACGATCCACACCTACCTGTTCGGCCGCCGTCGAGTGAATCCGCGGGAGCCGCAGCCGCTGGCGGATGTCGCACTGCCCGAATCGGTGGCACGAGCCACCAAATACATGCCCGACCTGCGCGGAAAGTACGCCTACGACTTCGGCATGGAGGTACTGATCGCCGGTCTCGAGGCCCAGCTTGTCCGTCAGCGCGATCCCGACGTACGATGAAACTGAAACACGTTCTAGTTTTGGTTCGGTTCGAGAGGACGGCAGGCGTGAGCGAGCGTAGCGAGCGAACCGAAGGCACAGCACCTTCGGTGGGCATGACGGAGCCGAGCGTCAGCGAGGCGCGGTCATGACCACCGTCGAGGTTCCACACGGTTCGCGTTCGGTCGTGCTGCGGGTAGCCGCGGTCATCACCGAGACGCCGGACACCTGTTCGCTGGTCTTCGATGTGCCCGACGACCAGCGTGCGCGTTTCAGTTATCAGCCAGGGCAGTTCCTCACCCTGCGCATCCCGAGCGATCTGACCGGTTCGGTGGCCCGGTGCTACTCGCTGGCCAGCTCGCCGTACACCGACGACAAACCCAAGGTGACCGTCAAGCGCACCGTGGGCGGCTACGGGTCGAACTGGGTGTGCGACAACGTCAAAGCGGGCGACACGATCGAAGTGCTGCCGCCCTCCGGCGTTTTCACGCCGAAGGATCTCGATGACGATCTGCTGCTGTTCGGCGCTGGCAGCGGCATCACGCCGGTGATGTCGATCTTGAAGTCGGCGCTGGCGCGCGGCGGCGGCCGAATCGTATTGATCTACGCCAATCGCGATCACGAGTCGGTGATCTTCGCGGGAGAGCTACGCGAATTGGCCGAGAAGCATCCGCAGCGGCTCACCGTGATCCACTGGCTCGAGCACCTGCAGGGACTCCCGACCGCCGACGGTTTGGCCGCCCTGGTCGAGCCGTACACGAGCTACCACGCGTTCATGTGCGGGCCCAAGCCGTTCATGGATCGGGTGCACGACGCACTCGCCCAGCTCGAGGTGCCGCGCTCACGCACCCACGCCGAAGTGTTCAATTCCCTTGCCGGAGATCCGTTCGCGGATCAGGCGCCGGTCGCGGTGACCGACGAGGAGGCGGCCGATGCGGCCACCGTCGAGGTCGAACTCGACGGCGAGGTGCACGAGTTGAAGTGGCCGCGCAAGCAGACTCTGGTCGACATCATGCTGTCGAAGGGTCTGGATGTGCCGTACTCCTGCCAGGAGGGCGAATGCGGTTCCTGTGCGTGCACGGTACTCGATGGCAAGGTCGAAATGGACAATGCGGAAATCCTCGATCCGGAGGATATCGAGAACGGCTATATCCTCGGCTGCCAGGCGCATCCGGTCACCGATCACCTGCGCATCCAATTCTGATCGGGCGCAGCCCTTTACAGCTGGCGATAGTGGATGCGTAAGGCGGGATCGAGCCGTTCGGTCGCGTAACCGAGTGCGGTGCGGCCCATTTGGGCCGCATGCTTGTCGAGGAAGCCGGTGAGCAGTCGCTCATCGATGCGCTTGCCGACCTCGCGCAGCATCCAGCCGAGCGCCTTCTGGATCAGATCGCGGCGGTCGTCGAGGAGTCGTTCGGCGAGTTCGAAGGTAGTCGAGGCATCGCCTGCCTTGATGAACGCGAAGGTCGTCAACAGTGCTACCCGACGTTCCCAGAGCGAGTCCGCGCGTGCGAGATCGAATACCAGGTCACGGGGTCGGTCTACTAGCCAGGGGCCGAGGATGTTTTCGGCGGATACGTCGACCAGATCCCAGTTGTTGACTCGGCCTCGGCGCACCGCGGCGAGGTAGAGATCGACCATCGCCGCTTGTGCATCGATATCGCACGTACGCGGTGCGGCCGCCTTGGCGAATTCGGCATTGAGGATGACCAGCGCGGCCAGCCGATCCTCGTGCACGGCACTGTCCAACAGGGTATCGATCTCGTCGAGCGGAAGTGCCGCAAAACGTTTCGCGATCGATCGGGTTACCGGCACGCGCACACCAAGGAAGACATCGCCCTCGCCGTACTCACCGCGCCCGGTCTTGAAGAACCGCTGCAGATGAATGGCATCGGCCGGATCGGCGACCTCGGCGAGCGCCGCATGCACGTCGGCGGCGGTCGGCAGTGCCGCGCTACCCCTGGGCACCCAGAATCCGCCCCGACTCGAAAGCCGCCGCACTGGTGGGCAATTCACCCGGCCGACCGCTGTTCAGCACCCGCACCTCACCATTGCCGGTCGTCGGCCGGTCGAGTGCCTGCATCCGCCGAATCGTCTGCGCCGCAACGGCTTGCGCACTGTCGAACAATCGCACGCCGTCCGGCAGTGCGGCCACAATGGCATCGATGACCAAGGGATAGTGGGTGCAGCCGAGCACCACACCTTCCACATCGTCGGGCGTCTGTTCGGCCGCGCGCGCAATCGAATCACGAGCAGCGACCAGATCACCGCGATCGATCGAATCCGCCAGACCATGGCAGGCGATGCCGACCACCTTCGCATCGCCGCCGAAGCGGGCGATCAGATCAGCCTGATAGCGGCTCGCCGTGGTCGCCGCGGTCGCCCACACCGCGACCGATTTGCATACCGCCGCGGCGGGTTTGATCGCGGGGACCGTGCCGACCACCGGAATCCCCGGCCCGACCTCGGCGCGCACCTCGTCCAGGGCGGTGACGCTGGCCGTATTGCACGGCAGCACGAGCACTTCCGCGCCGAGCCGCACCGAGCTCCGCGCGGCGTCGACCACCCGGTCGGTCACCCACTGTTCCGGCTTGGGCCCCCACGGCGCGCCATCGGGGTCCAACTGGAGTAGCAGGTCGACATCGGGCCGCAGCTTGCGCAGCCAGGCGGCCGTGGGCAGCAACCCCAGCCCGGAATCGATGAGCGCGACGATCACCCGACCACCGTATTACAACGGCACAATCGCTACGGCTGGGCGGCCTCGAGCAGGTCCGCGACCGGCGCACCGGCGGCGATCTTCGCGCGGACCTTCATCACCTGAGCGGTCTTTCCGGCGCCGACCACACCGGTCAGATTGCCGTGCTGCGAGTAGTAGGCGAGGAATTTGCGGCCGTCGTCGGAGACGATGTGGATCTCGTCATCAGCGCTCGGGGTGCCGAGCGCCTGGATCTTCACGTCGTACTGATCGCTCCAGAAGTACGGCACCCGTGCCGCGGTCGGCAGTTCCGCGCCCAGCAGCGCACACGCCAGCAGCCGCGCCTGCTCTCCGGCATTGGTCCAGTGCTCGACGCGCTTGCGCTGCCCGGTCTCGTGCAGCCAGGCCGACACATCGCCGACCGCCCACACACCCTCGACCGAGGTGCGTCCCATCTCGTCCGCGAGGACACCACCACCGGCCGATGGTTCGGCGAGTGCGATACCGGAGTCGGCGAGCCATTCGGTGACCGGCCGTGAACCCACACCGATGACCACCAGATCAGCGGTCACCTCGCTACCGTCGGAGAGCCGGGCGCCGCGCACTCGATCGTCAACGGAGAGGAAGGTGTCCAGGCCGATATCGCAGCGCAGATCCACGCCCTCGTCACGATGCATGCGCGCGACCAGCGCACCGATCTCCACGCCGAGCACCGAGGCCAGCGGCGTCGGCTGCGGTTCGACCAATACGACCTCGACGCCACTGGCCCGGAAGCTCGCCGCGAGTTCACAACCGATGAATCCGGCCCCGACCACCAGGGCGGTACCCGCACCGGACAATTCGTCGCGCAGTGCGGCGGCGTCGGCATAGCCGCGCAGGACATGCACGCCCTTCAGATCGGGCAGCCCGGGCAGGCGGCGCGGCCGCAGACCGGTCGCGATGATCAGCTGGTCGTAGTCGAGCGTGCCGCCGTCGGCCAGGCGCACCTGGCGCGCGGCGGTGTCGACGGCGACCGCCTCGGTATTCAGCCGCAGGTCGATCTGCTTCTCGTCGAAGAATTCGGCGGGGCGCAGGGTGGTGTCGTCGGTTTCGCCGCGCACGAACTGCTTGGACAGCGGCGGGCGATCGTAGGGCAGCCGCGACTCCTCGCCGACGAGGAGCAACTCACCCTCGTACCCGGCCCGGCGCAATTCCTCCGCCGTGCGCAAACCGGCAAGACCGGCTCCGATGATCACAATCGGCGCGTTCATGCATTTACCTCGCTGCGCTCGGCTCCGGCATGACCGGGCCACCCGGCTCTGTTCATGGTTCGCTCGCTGCGCTCCCTCACGCGGCCTTCCCTTCGTAGTGCCTGGCAGGCGCCGGGTCGAGTTGGCATCCGTCACCGAGGTGACGCAGCTAACCCTAACCTTTGCTTGGGCGCGAATCGCCGTGAGGGCCGTCACTCCGCACGACCCGACCTATCGGTGCGCAATCGTGTCCACACCTCTATTGATCGGGCGGTCAATCAGAGTTAGATCTGAGTAGGGAGAACAATTCAGAGCCTGAGGAGGCACCCCATGTTCACCGAAAGTCGCGCGCAGGACTTCCTGGCCGTTGTGCTGGGCGTCTTTACCGCGCTGTCACCCCTGTGGGTGACCCACAACGACAACGCCATGTGGACGCTGATCGTGCTCGGCGTACTCATCGCCCTCACCGGCCTGGCGCAGATGTACCGAGCGAGCCTGACGGCCGCCGACTACGCGATGGGCCTGTTCGGCGCGTTGCTGTTCATCTCCCCGTGGGCGATGGACTACACCGACTACCGGGGCGCATCCTGGACCGCATGGGTAGTGGGCGTAGTGACGGTAGTGGTCGCGGTGGCGGCGCTGCCGACGGTGTCGGGCCGGTTGCACGACATGGCGCCGCATCACTGATGCAGATGCCTAAAGCCCGGCGAGGCGGGCGTCGTCGTAGCGCGAAAGTCGACGGCGACGCCCGTCAGCTCATTCTCGATGCCGCGGAACGACTCTTCGCGGCACAGGGATTCGACGCGACCGCGACAGCGGCCATTGCCGAGGGCGCCGGTGTCCCCAAGGGTCTGGTCTTCTATTACTTCCCCACCAAGGATTCGATCCTGTCCGCACTGATGGCCGAGCGGGTGCCCGCCCAGCCGATCGCCGATATCGGCACCGTGGTCACACCGGGCGATCCGGCGGCCAGTCTGATCAATCTCGATGCCGCGCTCAATCTGCGCGATCACCATTCGTCGGTGCTGCGCGTGATCATGTGGCGCGAGGCCGATACCCATCCCGACGTGCGCCGGCAATTACGCCGCCTGCGCGATCAACTGCTCGACCTCACCGCCCGGGTGCTGCAGGCCAGCGCGCCCGGCCCGGTCCAGCCCGGCACGTTGCGCGCGTGTGCCGCAGCCTGGGTTTCGGCGATGTTCGCCATTGCCAGCAGCGATCGGCTGCATGCGCTCGACGGACTGCCGCTGCCGACGGCGGATGAAATCTGCAATGTCGCCCAGGTTGTCGCGGCGGGTATGACCCAGCTCGGCTGAGCACCGAAATCTGAAATACTCGTGTTCTCAATACGAGTCCACGCTGCGTGATACAAGTTCCAATTGTGGAGATCAATCGAATCATTCGAGATCTCACCGGTCTCGCGACGCGCGCAGTGCTTGTCGGCCTGCTGGTCGGCGCTTCGACGACAGTCCTGGGCGGAATCGAGGCCCAGGCCGCACCGATTTATCCGGATCCGGATCCAGACCCTTTCTATGCGGCGCCACCCGATCTGGCGAACAAGAACCCGGGAGACGTCCTCGCGACGCGGCAGTTGCCGCCGTTATTGATCTTTCCCGATACCACCGTCACGCTGATCGAATTCCGTTCGACGAATTCCACCGGCCAACCGATCGCGGCGACGACCACGGTGCTGACACCGCGCTCACATCAACCCGATGGGCCGGTGCTGTCCTATCAGCACATCATCAACGGCCTCGGGGCGAAGTGCGCGGTTTCCCGCGTGCTGTACACCTCCGATCCGAATCTGCAGGTCCGCGAGGCGATATTGCTCAACGCCCTGCTGCTGAGCGGGTGGAGCATCGCGCTGCCCGATCACCTGGGACCGACCTTCGCCTACGGTGCGGCCCGGCTCGGCGGCCAGATCACCCTGGACGGAATTCGCGCCGTGCGTCGGGTCCCCGAACTCGCAGCCGCGCGCAGCCGGATCACGATGGCCGGATATTCCGGCGGCGGTATGGCCACCGCGTTCGCCGCCGCGATGGCGCCGAAGTACGCACCGGAACTCGAGATCGCCGGCGCCGCGACCGGTGGCGTCCCGATGAATCTGGTGAAAATGCTGGAGGCGGTCGACTTGAATCCGCATCCGGCATTCGGACTGCTGATGGCGGCCGCTATCGGACTGGAACGGGAATATCCGGACCGTTTTCCGATCAGCAATTATCTGAACACACGCGGTGTGGCGGCACGCAAGGCCATCGCCAACGGCTGCACCAATGAAATCCTCACCACCGGCGCGGGACACAGCGTCCGGGATTACGCGAGCAGTATGACGATGATCGGTGACCGCAACGCCAGAGCCGTGGTCGAGGAGAACAGTCTGGAACTGTTCGACGGAATCCCGAAAATACCGATATTCGAATGGCATTCGCCCAGTGATCCGCTCATCCCGACCGATTCGATCCTGAATGTCGACCGCCGCTACTGTGCGGCCGGAGTGCCGCTGCAGGCCGAACTCACCTACGCCCCCGAACACCTGAGTGCCGCCATCCTCGGCATCCCCTCGGTGCTGTCCTGGCTTGCCGCGCGCTTCCGCGGCGAACCGCCGCCGAGCAACTGCTAGTCGGCGAGAAAGGCGACGACGTCGGGAACGAACCGCTTCACGACCCCGATATGGGTTGTTTCCGGGTAGATGATCAAGTGCGAGTCCGGGATTCCGTCCGCGGTACGACGGAAGGTCTCGGTGCTGTAGGCGCCGTCGCGGTCGCTGCCGAGGACGAGCGTCGGCGCGGTGATATCGCCGAGCCGACCGGCGAGGTCGAAAGCATCCTCGGCACGGATGAAAGCCAGTGTGTCCGCCGGATTCTTCGGGCGCGCAAAGGGATCGACCAACCACATACCCGCCGCGGCAATGCGCTGCGCGATCGGCGAGGTCGAGCCGACGGCGGCCATATGGTGCAGTGCGCGCCTACCCGCATAGGCCGCCTCGCCGTAGGCCAGTTGCGCCGCGCGGGTGGCATTTTCCAGGGTGTAGCCAGATGAGGCGATGATCAGCCTGCGCACCGCGGCAGGTCGATCCGCCGCGAGTTGCAGCGCAAGCGATCCACCCGAGGAGACACCGAGAACATCGACAGGCGTACCGAATTCGGCCCGCAGTGCGTCCGCGTGCTCGGCGGCGATATCGGCCATCGTCGTCCCCTCGGCCATACCGGGCGCGCGGTTCACCGCATACACCCGAAAATGCGCCGCGAGCGGTGCCAGCGTCTTGATTTCGGACTGCCGCATCCACCCGGTCGGATTGGCATGATCCGGGGTGAACCAGCGCAGGAATACCAGCGGCCGCCCGGCTCCGAGCGCGAGATACGGCATGCCGTGCACCAACGTGCCCTCGGTGACGTCGAGCGCGCTGGCCAGCGCCGAACTCCTCATGGCATCCTCCGATCAACCGGTCTTTACCCCCTTTTGCCCGACGTTAACCAAAGTGGCGATGGCGGCCTGACCCTCGAAATGCCGAACGGCGCCGCCCCTTTCGGAGCGACGCCGTTCGAAAGCGATTCAGGGAATCACTTGATGATCTTCGTGACGCGACCGGCGCCGACGGTGCGGCCACCCTCGCGGATCGCGAAGCGCAGACCCTCGTCCATGGCGACCGGCTGGATCAGCTTGACGGACATCTCGGTGTTGTCACCGGGCATGACCATCTCGGTGCCCTCGGGCAGGGTCACAACGCCCGTCACGTCCGTGGTACGGAAGTAGAACTGCGGACGGTAGTTGTTGAAGAACGGGGTGTGGCGGCCACCCTCGTCCTTGGACAGGATGTAGGCCTGACCCTCGAACTCGGTGTGCGGGGTGGTGGTGCCCGGCTTCACGACGACCTGGCCACGCTCGACATCTTCGCGCTTGATACCACGAACCAGCAGACCGACGTTGTCACCGGCCTGGCCCTGGTCGAGCAGCTTGCGGAACATCTCGATACCGGTGACGGTGGTCTTGGTGCTCTTCTCGCGGATGCCGACGATCTCGACTTCCTCGTTCACGTTGATCACACCGCGCTCGACACGACCGGTGACGACGGTGCCACGACCGGTGATCGTGAAGACGTCCTCGACCGGCATCAGGAACGGCTTGTCGGTCTCACGAACCGGGTCCGGGATGGACTCGTCGACCGCGGCCATGAGCTCGAGCACCGACTCGGTCCACTTCGGGTCGCCCTCGAGCGCCTTCAGACCGGAAACGCGCACGACCGGCGCTTCCTCGTCGAACTCCTGCGAGGCCAGCAGCTCGCGGACCTCCATCTCGACGAGTTCGAGGATCTCGTCGTCGTCGACCATGTCGGCCTTGTTCAGCGCGACCAGGATATAGGGCACGCCGACCTGACGGGCGAGCAGCACGTGCTCACGGGTCTGCGGCATCGGGCCGTCGGTCGCGGCGACCACGAGGATGGCACCGTCCATCTGCGCCGCACCGGTGATCATGTTCTTGATGTAGTCGGCGTGACCCGGCGCGTCGACGTGTGCGTAGTGGCGCTTCTCCGTCTGGTACTCGACGTGGGAGATGTTGATCGTGATACCACGAGCCTTCTCCTCCGGCGCCTTGTCGATCTGATCGAAGGCGAACGCCGCATCCCGGTTCCCTCTCGCAGCGTTGGCTGCCTGCCGCCGGCTCGCCTGGACCTCAAACCAGGGAAAGGCTGTCTATCGTAGAATGTGCCTGTGACCGCTGCGCGCGACTACTCCGAGCTTCACACACTCATCGACCAACTTGAGCCCCAGCAGGCCGATGAGGTGCGGCAGCATGTGCTGCGGCTGGTCCGACCGAAATCTGACCGATTCTCAGTCCTCCGAACGTTCGATGGTCCTGCGACTGACCTCGGCGCGCGCGCCAAAGACGTTCTGCGTGACGAGATCGGTCGAACTGATGCTGATCGTTGACACTGGTCCACTCGTCGCTTACCTGAACCGCCGCGACACCGACCATGCTCGATGCGCCGAACTGCTAGGTAATCGGACAGACGAACTTCTGGTCACACCGTACGTAGTAACCGAGGCGTGCTATCTGATCTGCAAGTATGTGGGCCCGACCGCGGAGACGAACATCATCGAAGCCCTTGTCGCCGGTGACCTTACCCAAATCGATATAACGGCTGCCGACTTGACCCGGATGGCCGAGTTAATGGCCCAATACCAAGGATTCCCACTCGGTGTCACCGATGCGTCGGTAATCGCAGTATCCGAACGTCTCGGCCTGACCGAGGTCGCCACGCTCGATCACCGCCACTTTCACGCGATCACGCCCCGCCATACAAGTGCGTTCAAGCTGCTGCCCTGAGCACCCGAACCTCAGCCGCCACATTCCCATCGCAGGCGGACATGCCAAATGCACCTGGCCAGTTCCAATGAAGGGCACCCGAGCCCGGTGCTGCTCGGTCTGCCGCTGAGGAGCACTTGGTTGGCGAATCAGCACTCTCGGCAGGAGGTGAGGGGTTGGACGGATCCAGATCATCAGTGCTGTGAACGACTTTCGCCTCAATCGTCAGCGACCATGGCTATCGATTCACACGGTCTCGACGAAAATTGTTTTGCGGCGCGCGGACTCGCCTACTCGGCCATGCCACATCAGGCCGGTAGAGAAGACCCTGATCCTTGTCGATCAGACCATGGCCGCTCTTGATAGCTTCATGACGCGAATCTGCATCGATAATCTGAGCTAACGCATTCGAATGCTCAGGTCGTCGTGTTGCTTCCATCAGGAGCTCTCGATAGGGCCGACCTTCCAGATAGCTCAAGACAAGAGCAAGCGATGTAAGCGCAGCGGTAATGAGAATCAGCGCAACCAACACGACGAGTAGCCCAAGCGATTGACCATTCCCCGCGCTTCGTTGAGCAACCATCAACCCGACGTTGGCAATCCCAACCATACTGGTGGCGGTCCCGACACCAACCGCGGTTCGTCTTATCGAGGCCTTCATGCTCATGCGCACCACGCTCGAGTGACCGATGTGTGAAGGGATCCGCCAAATGTTGACAGTGAAAGCACGCTGATTCTCTTCCGCAAGGTTTGAGGAAAGGCCGCGGGCGCCTCGGCGCGGCCAACAGCTCAGTGTCTTCAGTCGATGGTCGGCGCCTGAACGCCCAGGCGACCACGAATTCGGTCGAACGACTGCGACGCCGTATCTTCAAGTGCAGTTGCCGTCTTCGAACCGTTGTCTTTGACACCGCCAGCGAGCGACAGCGCTCCCGTCGCCGTGGTCTTGCCAGCGATACCATCCCAAATGGCGGGCCTGCGTGCCCAAACCACATCCGCGAGAAGAAATTGCAGGTCCTCGATCGACCGGCGGGGTTCATCACTCCACGGCATGCACCGATGGGCAACCGCCCCTAGAGCGGCGAGCACCGCGGGCGCTGCGATGACCGTCTCAGTTCGGTTGTAGAACGCCTCTGCGAAGTGCCGGAACAGCACCTCGGCAACCCTCGCAATTGCGGACTCAACCTCTTCCTTGCCATAACCGTTCGGAAGATCATCTACGGTAACCGCGCCGCTGGTCTTCTCAAATCCGGGTCGCCCGAAGAGCGTCGTGACCGTGAAGGATCGAAGTGTCGACAACGTCAACCACTCAGGATCGCTGACCTTCAACTGCCTCTTATTCGTCGAAACCAACGACTTGAGCGGAACAGCATCACCAGTCAGCGCATTGGGCACCGTCACGCGTCCCATCAGTCCGAACGTGATGCTCGTTGCAGCATCATTCGAGTCAGAGTTGAGAGCGACGTTCTTGTTCGGAATGACACCGAGCAGGTTTCGGTCATGGAAGATCTGCCGAGCGGACGCCAACGAGATCCCGTGATAGATCTCAACGCAGACCACTCGCGAATTGACCTGATCGCGTATTATGCCATAGTTTGCGGGACTCTCCGCCAGGTGAATGTGTGCGAGATGCTGCGTCTCGGCGTCCATCAGCACACCGCTGGCATCGAACGGCAGATACGCGATGTGGTCCGTACCAAATGGCCCATCGGCCGAGAAATGCTCCAATTCATCTGGAATCCACAACGCAAACGGTGGAGTCGCCCAAGCTTCACCGCGCACGCCCCTGAGTCCATCCGCGATGTAGCGTGCGTAGTCCTTTGCGTTTTCACGCTTCTTGGTCCCCTGGATCATCCGCTGGATCTCGTTTCGGATCTCTGCTTGTTCCCGTTCGGCCACTGACAAGTACGGCAAGGCCTTAGGATCCTCCGCCCGACGCGGATCGGGAACAATCCGAGACAGGTGCGCCCAACTGATTGTGGCGAACGACAAATGGTCCCTTACCGGCATGACCCGAATCGGCTGCCCCTTACCAACCTGTACATGCGTCGCAAAGGTGCCGCTGACCGCTTCAGACAACTCCGCTCCTAAGTGCGGGGAGCTCAACGCTCCGTACTGATACAGAGAACTCCAGAAGAGTACAGCCGCGGATAGCAAATCCGCAAGCCGCGGCTAGCTGTCAGCGCGCTATCAATCCCCCGCGGGTGAATCTTCTCTATCCGCGGATAAACCGCCCGTATGGTTTCTGATCTACACGACCCAGCGACGATCGATCAATGGCTGCAAACAGAAAGGGCCGTTCCCCAAAGGGGAACGGCCCTTTCAGTAAAAGCGAGTCTTACTTGATGATCTTCGTGACGCGACCGGCGCCGACGGTGCGGCCACCCTCGCGGATCGCGAAGCGCAGACCCTCGTCCATGGCGACCGGCTGGATCAGCTTGACGGACATCTCGGTGTTGTCACCGGGCATGACCATCTCGGTGCCCTCGGGCAGGGTCACAACGCCCGTCACGTCCGTGGTACGGAAGTAGAACTGCGGACGGTAGTTGTTGAAGAACGGGGTGTGGCGGCCACCCTCGTCCTTGGACAGGATGTAGGCCTGACCCTCGAACTCGGTGTGCGGGGTGGTGGTGCCCGGCTTCACGACGACCTGGCCACGCTCGACATCTTCGCGCTTGATACCACGAACCAGCAGACCGACGTTGTCACCGGCCTGGCCCTGGTCGAGCAGCTTGCGGAACATCTCGATACCGGTGACGGTGGTCTTGGTGCTCTTCTCGCGGATGCCGACGATCTCGACTTCCTCGTTCACGTTGATCACACCGCGCTCGACACGACCGGTGACGACGGTGCCACGACCGGTGATCGTGAAGACGTCCTCGACCGGCATCAGGAACGGCTTGTCGGTCTCACGAACCGGGTCCGGGATGGACTCGTCGACCGCGGCCATGAGCTCGAGCACCGACTCGGTCCACTTCGGGTCGCCCTCGAGCGCCTTCAGACCGGAAACGCGCACGACCGGCGCTTCCTCGTCGAACTCCTGCGAGGCCAGCAGCTCGCGGACCTCCATCTCGACGAGTTCGAGGATCTCGTCGTCGTCGACCATGTCGGCCTTGTTCAGCGCGACCAGGATATAGGGCACGCCGACCTGACGGGCGAGCAGCACGTGCTCACGGGTCTGCGGCATCGGGCCGTCGGTCGCGGCGACCACGAGGATGGCACCGTCCATCTGCGCCGCACCGGTGATCATGTTCTTGATGTAGTCGGCGTGACCCGGCGCGTCGACGTGTGCGTAGTGGCGCTTCTCCGTCTGGTACTCGACGTGGGAGATGTTGATCGTGATACCACGAGCCTTCTCCTCCGGCGCCTTGTCGATCTGATCGAAGGCAAAGCTCTCGTTCAGATCCGGGTACTTGTCAGCCAGCACCTTGGTGATCGCTGCGGTCAGCGTGGTCTTGCCGTGGTCGACGTGACCGATGGTGCCGATGTTGACGTGCGGCTTCGTCCGCTCGAACTTCGCCTTCGCCACTTGGTGTCCTCCTGGACTTGTTGGTGCGTGCAGTTGCAGCAGTGCGGTTTACATATTGGGGGTCGTGCATGACTCCCGGCTGATAGGGGCAAGTCTTGCACCTGCCCCCATCGACTTATTCGCCGGTCGCCTTGGCGATGATCTCCTTCGACACGTTGGCCGGAACCTCCGCGTACGAATCGAACACCATGGAGTAGTTCGCCCGGCCCTGGGTCTTCGACCGCAGGTCACCGATGTAACCGAACATCTCCGAGAGCGGAACCAGCGCCTTGACGACACGGGCACCACTGCGTTCCTCCATGGCCTGGATCTGGCCACGGCGGGAATTCAGGTCGCCGATCACATCGCCCATGTAATCCTCGGGCGTGATGACCTCGACCGCCATCAGCGGTTCGAGGATCACCGGACCGGCCTTACGGGCCGCTTCTTTCAGGGCCTGCGAGCCGGCGATCTTGAAGGCCATTTCCGACGAGTCGACGTCGTGGTAAGCGCCGTCGAGCAGCGTGACCTTCAGGTTCACCAGCGGGTAGCCCGCGAGCACACCGTACTGCATGGCATCCTGCGCACCCGCGTCCACCGAAGGGATGTACTCGCGGGGCACGCGGCCACCGGTGACCTTGTTCTCGAACTCGTAGGTCGCGCCGTCCTCGCCGACGAACGGCTCGAGGGCGATGATGACCTTCGCGAACTGGCCGGAGCCACCCGTCTGCTTCTTGTGGGTGAACTCGAGCTTCTCGACCGGCTTGGTGATCGTCTCGCGGTAGGCCACCTGCGGCTTGCCGACGTTCGCCTCGACCTTGAACTCGCGCCGCATGCGGTCCACGAGGATGTCGAGGTGCAACTCGCCCATGCCGCCGATGACGGTCTGGCCGGTCTCCTGGTCGAGCTTGACCGAGAAGGTCGGGTCCTCTTCGGACAGACGCTGGATCGCGGTGCCCAGCTTCTCCTGGTCGGACTTGGTCTTGGGCTCGATGGAGACCTCGATGACCGGGTCCGGGAAGGTCATGGACTCGAGCACGATCTGGTTCTGCGGATCGCACAGGGTGTCACCGGTGGTGGTGTCCTTCAGGCCGATGACCGCGTAGATGTGACCCGCGACGGCCTCGGTGACCGGGTTCTCCTTGTTGGAGTGCATCTGGAACAGCTTGCCCAGACGCTCCTTCTTGCCCTTGGTCGAGTTGATGACCTGGGCGCCGGAGTCGACCTTGCCCGAGTACACGCGGACGTAGGTCAGCTTGCCGAAGAAGGGGTGCACGGCGATCTTGAACGCCAGTGCCGAGAACGGCTCGCTGGTGTTCGCGTCGCGGTGGATGATCTCCTCTTCCTTGCCCGGGACGTGGCCGTCGGTGCCACCGTCGTCCAGCGGGGTCGGCAGGTAGTCGATCACGGCGTCGAGCATGGGCTGCACGCCCTTGTTCTTGAACGCCGAACCGCACAGGATCGGGTAGAGCTCGGAGTTGACCGTCATCTTGCGGATGGCGCCCTTGATCTCCTCGATCGAGAGCTCCTCGCCACCGAAGAACTTCTCCAGCAGCGCCTCATCCGATTCGGCGACGGTCTCGAGCAGCTCCTGGCGGTACTGCTCGGCCTTCTCCTTCAGATCGGCCGGGATCTCTTCGATCTCGTACTTCTCGCCGAGCTTGGTCTCGCCCTTCCAGACCTTGGCGTGCATCTCGACCAGGTCGACGATGCCCTCGAAGGTGTCCTCGGCGCCGATCGGGAGCTGGATGACCAACGGCTTGGCGCCGAGACGGTCCTTGATGGTCTGCACGGTGAAGTAGAAGTCCGCACCGAGCTTGTCCATCTTGTTGACGAAGCAGATCCGAGGCACGCCGTACTTATCGGCCTGACGCCACACCTGCTCGGACTGCGGCTCGACGCCTTCCTTGCCGTCGAACACCGCAACGGCGCCGTCGAGCACGCGCAGCGACCGCTCCACCTCGACGGTGAAGTCGACGTGCCCGGGGGTGTCGATGATGTTGATCTGGTTGTCGTTCCAGAAGCACGTGGTGGCCGCGGAGGTGATGGTGATACCACGCTCCTGCTCCTGCTCCATCCAGTCCATGGTGGCGGCGCCATCGTGGACTTCACCGATCTTGTAGGTGATGCCGGTGTAGAAGAGGATGCGTTCAGTTGTGGTCGTCTTGCCCGCATCAATGTGGGCCATGATGCCGATGTTGCGGACCTTGTTCAGGTCGGTGAGCACGTCCTGTGCCACGGAAATCTTCCCCGCTCGTAGCTAGTTGGGATTTTCGGGGACGACCCTGTGGTCGTCTCTATGTCAACGCCGGAAGCGGCAGGTAAGTGCCGCTTTCCGACTGTGCCTCCCGACCCAGAAAACGACGGGCCGGGCAGACGTCACCAGCGGTAGTGCGCGAAGGCCCGGTTGGACTCGGCCATCTTGTGGGTGTCCTCACGACGCTTCACCGAAGCGCCGAGGCCGTTGCTGGCGTCGAGCAGCTCGTTGGCGAGGCGCTCGACCATGGTCTTCTCCCGACGGGCGCGCGAGAAGTTCACCAGCCAGCGCAACGCCAGGGTGTTGGCGCGGCCGGGACGAACCTCGACCGGCACCTGGTAGGTGGCACCACCGACGCGGCGAGGCTTCACCTCGAGGGACGGCTTGACGTTGTCGAGCGCACGCTTGAGGGTGACGACCGGGTCGGTACCGGTCTTCTCGCGCGCCTGCTCCAGCGCGCCGTAAACGATGCGCTCTGCGGTGGACTTCTTGCCGTCCAGCAGGATCTTGTTGACCAGCTGAGTAACCAGCGGCGAACCGTAGACCGGGTCGTTGATCAGCGGACGCTTGGGTGCGGGGCCCTTGCGTGGCATATCAGCTCTTCTCCTTCTTGGCGCCGTAACGGCTGCGGGCCTGCTTGCGGTTCTTCACACCCTGGGTGTCGAGCGAGCCACGGATGATCTTGTAGCGGACACCCGGAAGGTCCTTCACACGACCGCCGCGAACGAGCACCATCGAGTGCTCCTGCAGGTTGTGGCCCTCACCCGGGATGTAGGCCGTGACCTCGACCGCGCTGGTCAGGCGAACACGCGCGACCTTGCGCAGCGCGGAGTTCGGCTTCTTCGGGGTGGTGGTGTACACGCGGGTGCACACGCCACGACGCTGCGGGCTCCCCTTGAGGGCCGCGGTCTTGGTCTTGGCGACCTTGTCACGACGACCCTTACGGACCAGCTGGTTGATGGTTGGCATAGACCGGCTTTCCTTAATTAGTTAACGCGGTGTCTGGAACTTCATGTCTTTGTCATCGAGCTTTCACTCGCACGTCCGGCCGCGTTTCTCGCGTCCCGAGGTCGGGCGTGTCGCACGCAAGACATATCCCGAATTCCGGGCACGCCGGAAAGGTCAGCCGCTCTCGCTGGCTTACGTTTGCGCACGAACTTGCCCGCATGCTTCCGGGCACAGCGATCCACGATACTCGTGACCGCGACACAGGGTCAAAGTGGGGTCGGTCATCACGCCCTACGGGCGAATACCACCTGCCAGGCTACCGCGCCAGATTCAGCGTCAACTCGACCAATTTCTGCGCACCCGCGCACGGATCGGGATGGCCGCCGGGGTGGTAGTTGATCCACCAGCCGATGATGCCGGTGTCGGCGGCGCCCGCACTCACCCCGCACGAGTCGGGATCGTTCGGACGCGTCGTCTTCAGACCGCGCCGCCCCTGCACGGTGATGTTCTCGGTTTTGTAGCCGAGCTTGTCGTTATTGGACTTCTCGTTGTTCAGCGAGCCTTCCTCGTACCAATTGAGGGTCACCATGGCGTTTCCGCCGGGCGCACCGTCCACATCCCACATACAGACGGCCCCGTAGAACGACGCTTCGGGGAAGGCACCCTCACCTACGGCCGCACCGATCTGATCCACCGCCACCGCATCGCATTCTCGCAGCAGCTTGTCGAAATTCGTGTTGACCGTCGTGCTTCCGCTTCCCCCAGCTGGGTGCGCCGTACCCTTGACCGTCTTCCCACAACCCGCGGTGGGTACGGCTATCGCGAGCACGGTGAGAGCAATGGCGGCGGCCCGAATGCCTGATCGTGAACTCATGCTGTCGTCCCTCATTGCAGCCGCTGCACGGTCAACTCAGCCAGCTTGCGCATTCGATCACACGGATTTCCAGCTGCGGCGAAGAACCCGAACGACATAGACCATTCGAAGAAGTCGTCATCGAGTTGCACAGCGAGATCGCACACTTGACCGCTGGGCTCGAGTGCCTGGAATCCAGTGCGGCCACCGACTTCGATCTTCTCGGGGCCACGCCCCTGGGTGGTCACCCACGCACGCTCGCGGTCGATGGGGCTCCCCCGATAAGAAGCGAAGGTGACGCTGGACGAACCTTGACCAGCCGATTGCCAATTACATCCGACCGAGTTCTTGAATGCCCGCGATATCTGCGGCAGTCCCGCAATGGTGCGGACCTCGTCATCGGTGACATGGCCACACTCGCCAGCGAACGGACCTAGCGACGCGACCTTCGGCGGGGGACGCAGCGACGGACCCGATGAATCGGAGTCGCCGCCCGAACCGCATGCCGACAACACCAACGCCAGGGAGGTGCCGATGACGATTGCCGACGGGATCCGCATGCCGTGAACTCTACCCACCAAGACTCGACACGTCTGCCAGGCACGGGCTCCGACCTCGCTGAGGTTTCACCGCACGCCCGGACCCGCTACGCTGAAACTGCTTGACTACGTTGGTCATTGGGAGGGAACCATGTTGAAGAGGTTGGCTGTCGCCGTCTTGATCGTCGCGGGATTGTCGGGCGCCCTCGCCGGAACAGCTTCCGCCGGAGGGAACTTTCTCGGCCGCTACTACTGGCTGAACGACTGCCTCGATGCCGCGAACCAACAGCAACGGAATGGGAATCCACATGCCCATTGCGAGCCAACGGTGATCAATGGCGTAGAGGTTTACAACCTTTACGCAAATTAGCAGCTTGCACATCAAGGCTTTCGTGCATCTTATTCGCGTTGCCCATCCATCGAGACGGGCCGGTCGCAAAGCTGTCCGCTGTCGACGCCGAAGGCGTCGCTTCGACTGAAATCCACCGGGCCGGGGTTGGGGAAAATGCCGGTTGTCCACCGGCGCGATCTAGCACGACAAGTATCAATTGGGGAGGATCTCACATGAAGTTCATCGCATACTCAATGCTCGCACTAGGCGTAACAGGCACTGTCGCCGCCGGGGCTACCGGAACGGCGGCGGCGGTCGGTGGAGTTGCCGGCATCTACAATGACTACGCCACCTGCGTGAGTCAAGGCAGGGCAAAGGGGTTCACCGATTCCGGTGGTGACCGCTTCTTCTGCCAGCAACTTTCTGACGGCAGGTACGCACTCCTCATGCCCGGAGAGCCCTGATCCCCTCGCTTGCGTGGCCGCGTTCGGCACGAGCAGTGCCGAACGCAGCCATAGCTTGAAACAGTGCCTCGAGCCCTACAGATTGCCGCGCGCCGCTTGTTCGCGCTCTATCGCTTGGAACAGGGCCTTGAAGTTGCCCTTGCCGAAACCGAGCGAACCGTGGCGCTCGATGAGTTCGAAGAAGACGGTCGGGCGGTCGGTGAGCGGTTTGGTGAAGATCTGCAGCAGGTAGCCGTCCTCGTCGCGGTCGACCAGGATGCCGCGGCGTTGCAGTTCCCGCACCGGGACGCGGACGTGCCCGATGCGGGCGCGCAGGTCCGGATCGGAGTAATAGGTGTCCGGGGTTTCGAGGAATTCGACGCCCTCGCGGCGCAATACATCGACGCATTCGAGGATGTCGCTGGTGGCCAGCGCGATGTGCTGCACGCCTGGACCGCCGTAGAACTCCAGGTATTCGTCGATCTGAGAGCGCTTCTTGCCCATCGCGGGTTCGTTGAGCGGGAACTTCACCCGGTGATTGCCATTGGCCACCACCTTGCTCATCAGCGCCGAGTATTCGGTGGCGATATCGTCGCCGACGAATTCGGCCATATTCGTGAATCCCATGACGCGGCGGTAGAACTCGACCCACTCGTCCATCATGCCGAGCTCGACATTGCCGACGACATGGTCGATGGCCTGGAACAGCCTGGTCGGAGTGCCGACGCGCGGCTGATATCCGGAGCGGCGGGCGACATATCCGGGCAGATACGGCCCGTAGTATTCGGAGCGGTCGATCAGCGTATGCCTGGTCTCGCCGTAGGTGGCCAGGGCGGCCGAGCGGACCGTGCCGAATTCGTCTGTGTCGTCATGTGGTTCGACCAGGACCGTCGCGCCGTGCGTCCGTGCCCATTCGATGCAGCGGTCCACATCCGGGACCTCGAGCGCGATATCGACAATGCCGTCGCCGTGCCGATCGTGGTGCGCGACCAGCGGGCTGTCCGGGGCGACCGCGCCGGTGACGACGAATCTGGCCGCACCGCTGCGCAGCACATAGGCCTTGTGATCGCGGGTGCCGGTCTCCGGCCCCGAGTAGGCCTCCAGCCGCATACCGAAGGCGGATTCCAGGAAGTGCGCGGTCTGGGTCGCGTTGCCGACCACCCAGACCAGCGCGTCCCAGCCGATGACCGGGAACGGATCGATGCTGTCGTCGTGATCGACCAGCCCGACCAGGCGGCGCAACTCACCGTCGGTGGGCAGCGGGCCGCTCGGTCGCTGGGCATTCCGCAGATGCTCGATGGTCATGATCCAAGGAAATCGCCACCCCAACGGATAGGCAACATCACCGATTTCGGTTAGACACTATGGCGAAATCGGCTAGCAAGTCACCCCTGATGCTGGACAATTTGAATAGCACCGCAAGTGACCCGCACCACGCCGGTCGCGCCCCGAACGGAGGCCCGTCATGTCGCGCACGCCCGCGAAACTGGATGAACTCGATCTCGCCATCCTCACCGCGATGCACGAGTACCAGAAGGCGGGCATTCTCGAGCTGTCCCGGCGCACCCGGGTCGCCAGGGCCACCGTCCAGTCGCGCATCGCGCGGATGGAGGAGTCGGGCGTCATCTCCTCCTATGACCCGCAGATCGATGTCACCGCAGCGGGTTTCGATGTGCAGGCCTTCGTCACCTTGGAGATCGCCCAGGGCGCGCTGGATGCGGTGGCGGCCGAACTCGACGCGATTCCCGGTGTGCTGGAGGCATATGCGACCACCGGCTCCGGCGATGTGCTGTGCCGGATCGGCGCGGATTCACATGCCGGGTTGCAGGCGGTGCTGTTGAGCATCGATCGGACGAGTTCGGTGGTGCGCTCGCACAGTGTGATCGTGCTGTCGACGGTGGTCGCGCACCGGACGCTGCCGCTGTTGCGCACACTCACACCGACCGGAACGACGAAAGCGCCCGCGTACCGGGACAACCCGGAGCGCTGATGCCATCTAGGCTCGTACTTCCTGTGTCACCGAGTACGAGATTTCGATGAGCGAGCCTGCCGAATCCACCACCGCAACACCCCATGCCCGCGCCACCTGGGCGGAACTGTTCTTCGACCTGGTCCTCGTCTTCGCGGTCACCCAGACCGCGCATGTGCTCGGCCACCACACCTCGATCGGCACGCTCGGCCACGCGCTGGTGCTGTTGGCGCCGCTGTGGTGGGGGTGGGTGGGGGTCACCATCCTGGTGAATACCGTGGAGGAGAACGACGCTCAGCGCCTGGTGCTGTTCGGGTCCGGGCTGTGCATCTTCCTGATGGCGGTGGCCGCGCCGGCCGCGCTGGACCAACCACGCGGTGCCGCAATGGTTTTCGCGGGTGCGCATTTTTTGCTGCGGATCGTCTTGTTCGTCGCCGTCACCCGGACGAACGGGTTCGCGACCACCATCAACCCCTTCAGCATCGGATTGGTCACCGGCATAGCGATTTTCGCGAGCGCGCCGCTGCCGGAGCATTCGCGCATCTGGGTCTGGACCGGGGCGCTCGTGGTGCAGCTGGGCGCGCCGCTGCTGTACAGCAGGGCCGTGCGCAACCGGACGATCGGGGTTTCCCATCTCGCCGAGCGGTTCGGCCTGTTCATCATCATCGCGCTGGGCGAATCCGTGGTGGATGCGGGCGCGCAGGCGTCCGCGACCGGCCTCGATCCGGCGGTGGTGACCACGCTGGTGCTCGCCTTCATGGTCGGCCTCGGACTGTGGTGGATCTACTTCCATCGATCCGCGCGGCTGATCGAACATGCACTGTCCACCATGCCCTCACCCGGTCTGATCGTGCGAGATGTGTTGAGCTACGGGCATTTCGCGCTGGTCACCGGTCTGGTGGCGGTTGCCGTCGGGCTCGGACATTCGGTCGCCGACCCCGGCCATACCGCGCACGGCGTGGCCGCAGCGCTGGCGCCGGGTGGCGCCGCGCTGTTCATGGTGGCACTGGTGGTCAATCGGTGGCGCATGCTCGGCAATGTGGCGACCACACGCGTTGTACCGGCCATCGCATTGATCGCCATCGCGCTGACCGCGTCGCTGCTGCCCGCCATCGTCGTGGTGGCGCTGACCGCGGCCGTCCTGGTAACCGCGAATATCGTCGAGCAACTGGTGGCCGCACCCGGTCGGCCACTGCCCGCGGTGCGCGTCGGACGCCGCCGTTCGCGATAACGCCGCCGGGTCAAGGACGCAGATCCCCGTTCACGTCGAGGATTTCGACGCTCGGCCGCTTGTCGGCCTCCAGGAATGCGACCAGCGCGTTGGCTTCGGCGTCCACCGCCGCGTATTCCGTGCTCGACCACTTCCGGGTCGGGGTGATGCGCAGCCGAGCGACACCCTTTTCCAGAAAGATCTTGTAGAAGCCCGCGAGAAAGCCGTCGACCAGGACCGGGGATACCGCGGTGGCGAATGCGCGCAGGGGTGGGGCCGTGCCGTCGGGGACGATCCTGGTTCGGTCCTGGTGCGAGAGGATCGCATTGTCGTACCAGCCGAGCAGGCGGACCGGCGCGGGCAGGTCGGGATCTGCGAGTTCGCCCTCGGCGATGTCGTAGAGGGTACGGCCGCGTTCGTCGGTGTAGGTGCGCAGGCGGTCACCGAGTTGTTCGACGGCGGCCTTCATACCGGTCAGCTTCGACCAGGTCTGCATATCCATGGTGCTGGCCGGACCGAAGGCACGCAGGTAACGAAAGACCAGCTCCGCCAACGGATAACCAGGTTCGAGCGGGGCCCCGAGCCAGGGTTCGACGCGGGACCAGACCGGCCTGCTGTTGTCCTTCCACCTGCCGCGCGGCGGAGTCTGCAATACGGGCAGTTGGTACAGCCAGGTCTGCAGTACCGCACCGGCATCGCGATCCGGGTAGATCGCCGCTGCCTTGGCGCGCAGGTCCGCCGCCGACATCGGCTCGTCACCGAGTGCGGCCTCGCCGTGCGCGCGCACCTCGTCCGGATCCAACCCGACCATCGCGCCGTAGTTGAAACCTTTTCGGAAGGGTACTTTTTCGAGCTCGGGCTGGATATGCGGTGCGATGCGCAACGCATCCGGCGGCGTGACCATATGAATCGTGCCGCGCATCAAGGTGATTCGCACCAGCGAGCGATCCTCCAGACCCGCCGACACCGTCGCGGGATCGAAATCCGCTATGCGGCTCCACAATCCGACGAACGGCGGCGGCGAATCCTGGGCCTGCAAACCCACCAGATGGTCACACATCTGCGGCACGGTCAACACCGAGCGCTCCAGCAGATGCTGGCGTGCCAGCAAAGTCCGATTCAGTACCCGATTGGATAGCTCCATGATCAGATCACCGTACCGGCGCGCACGGTGCACCGCGCCGGACATCGGGCAGACGGAGAATTCGCACGTGGCGGCTCACGGTCAGCGCAGGGTGACGACGACCTTGCCTGCGGCGGTGCGGTTGTCGAGGGATGCCACCGCCTCGGCGGCGCGGTCCAGCGGGTAGAGCACCGGTTCGGGCGGCGCGATCTTGCCCGCGGCGAGCAGCGGCTCGACCTCTTCCCACTGCTCGGTCAGGTAGCCCGGATGGGTCATCACCCATTCGCCCCAGGCCGCGCCGATCACCTCGACGTTCTTGAGCAGCAGTCGATTCACCTTGACCGTCGGGATCTCACCGGCGGTGAAGCCGACCACCAGCAGACGGCCCGCCGGAGCGAGGCTGCGGATGCTGTCGGTGAACCGGTCGCCGCCGACCGGATCGAGCACGATATCCACACCGCGGCCACCGGTCAGCTCCTTGACGGCCGCGAGCCAGCCGTCGGTCAAAACCACATCGGTGGCGCCGTTGGCACGCGCGACCGCCGCCTTCTCCTCGGTGCTCACCACCGCGATGACCCGGCTCGCACCCAGCGCGACCGCCATCCGCAGCGTCGAGGTGCCGACGCCGCCCGCGGCGCCGTGCACCAGCACGGTCTCCCCCGCCGCCAACCTGCCGCGGTTGCGCAGGCAGAAGTGCACGGTCAGATCGTTGAACAGGATTCCGGCCCCGGCCTGCAGAGATACATTGTCCGGCAACCGGAAAACCATCTGCGACGGCACCACGGCAACCTCGGCGAGGGCATTGCCGAGCAGCGTCAGCGCGACCACCCGATCCCCCGCCTTTATGTGCGCATCCTCCGGAGCCTCGCGCACGATCCCGGCAACCTCGCCACCGACGACGAACGGCAGCTCCGGCTTCATCTGGTACAGACCCCGCGTCATCAGCACATCGGGAAACGCCACCCCGGCCGCATGCACGTCGATGACAACACCCCCGGGATACGCCGTGGGCTCCGGAATCTCGACGACCTCGATCGCCTCCGGCCCCTCCAGCTTGCTGACCTGGGCTGCGCGCATATGCCGACCTCTCTGTCCATTCGGCGACACTCACATCATCACCGACGCCCCGACCAACCTAACCGCCCCCGCTCGGCCCCTGTCCACACCACCCGGTTTTGCTATGCTGGCCGCGACCTGAGGTGGGGACGAAGGGGGATTCTTTCGTGGTAGACCAGATGGACCCGGGCACGTTGCGGGTCGATGCGGGCGCGCTACAGAAATTCGCGGACAACCTGCGCACCGAGGCGGGCGATATCGGCAAGCTCAATGCCGGTGAAGGCTTCGCGGTGGCGGCTGCGGCATTGCCCGGTACCGACTTCGGATCCGTCATACCGGAAGTCACCGACACGGTGAATCGCTGCATGCAGCGCATCGGCGACCGGCTGACCACGCTTGCCGACAATACGAAGAACGCGGCGGGCAAGTACGAGTTGGCCGAGGACGAGTTCGCGAACAAGCTGAAGACGATCGGGCTGCAGCTGCCATGACACTCACCATTGACGATGTCAGCAACTGGCATCCGGAAAAGCTTGGTGACGCGGGCGAGCAAGCCAAGAAGGTCGCGGACGGCCTCGATGGCGTCGTCGGCAAGGGCGTTACCGATACCAAGGGGCTCGAGGACACCAAGGTTTGGTCCGGGGCCGCCGGCCAGGCCGCGAACACTCGGATGGAGACCGAGAAATCCCGAGCCAGCAAGGTGAGCACCGAATTGCACGCGCTCCAAACCGCGTTCAACGAACCGGTACAGATTCTGCAGAGCGCAAAAGACACTGTGCTGCGCCTGCGCAACGACGCCATAAACCAGAATCCGCCCTTCGAGGTGTCCGCCGATGGCACCGTCAGCGCCGGTCCACGCATCGCTGAAATCCGCCGAGCCGAGGCGGACGGCCCGGGCAACTCGGAAACCGCGATCGTGTCCGAACAACTCGAAGCCGCACGTCGACAGTGGGAAATCGTCCTCGCATTGCAGGCTGCGGAGACAGCCGCGAACACCGCCCGCGACCGGATCCGTGCTGCTGTCGCGAAATTGCAGGCGGCCTTCAACGATCTCGGCGACCCGAATCTCGGTGTGTCGCAGACACAGAACACCAGCACGACACCGACCTCGACTACGCCCACCTCCAACACGAGCAAGCCCAGCTATGTGTCGAGCAACCACAACGGCAGCGGCTCCGGGTCCCCCTCGAGCTCCCTGTATTCCGGCAGTGTCGGCTCGAGCGCACCGACCGGGGCGAAGCCGAGCGGCGATGTGGCCAAGTGGATCGAGGACGCGAAGAAGGCGCTCATCGCGATGGGTTACGACCCGAAAGATATCGATGAGAACGCGATCGCATTGATCATCCAGCACGAGTCGGCCGGCGACCCGTACGCCGAAAACCGCTGGGACAGTAACTGGGTGGCCGGGCATCCTTCCAAAGGACTCATGCAGACCATCGACAGCACTTTCAATGCCTACAAAGCGCCCGGCCACGACGATATCTGGAATCCGGTCGACAACATCATCGCCGGGGTTCGGTATTCGATCGACACATACGGATCACTCGGCAATGTGCCAGGCGTCGCGGCGGTCAATTCCGGTGGCGCATACCGCGGTTACTGACCGCAAGTGAACAAAGCGTCATCGACTGTTGGCGAACAAGGCGTACTGTGCCGCTGCCCTCTGCTGGGTCTCCCACAATCGACGGCCCAGGAGCAATGCGGCGTAGCGCCGGTAGGCGACAAAACATCGGAACTGCGCGTCGGAGGTTTGCGCCGAATAGTCCTGAACACAGGACGTATTCGGAACGTCCTCAGGTGGATCGACTGCCCGGCGATCAACCGCCGCACCCAATTCCACTGATTCAGCGACGAATTCGGTTGCGGCCGCGTCGTCTCGGGTTCGGAATACCAGGACGCTCGGCGTCATCGCGACCCGATCCACACCGGCGCGCTGCAACACCGGGAATCGTCCGCCCTGATCGAGGATGTAGTTCAGATAACCACGCGCGGTGTAGACGACCTCGCCTTGACCATCGGGTTCCGGAACGACTCCACCAGCATGCAAGGCACGAATGAGGATCCTGTCCGGATCCTGCCGGAGGGTATTGAATTTGCCGATCGGAGTCGGTACGAATTTGTCCAGTTCCGGAAGTTCGGCGTCGAGGTATTTCTGCGTCATCTCGGTCAACCGAGTGAGATCCGTTGTCCGGGCGTCGGCAAGAACACTCACCACGTAGACCCCGTGTGCGGTCGTACTGCCGAGCGTAGGAACCGACGGTCGCCAGTGCGCGCTGGATGTCGGATATTTGGGCAGCGTGACCGTGACATTCTCGGGATCGAGCCCGAAATCCACGGTATCGAGTTCCTTGGCCGCGGCCTGAGCGGCCGTCGCATCCGGAAACCGTAGCACCGTTATCACCAGGCCCTCCCGCTCGTGACTACCATGCGTGGCTTTGGTCAGCGGGCGGGAGTCGTCGGCGGATCCAGTCGAGAACCCCACGACGAAGTCGTATTTCTGCAGTACCGGTACGACGGCATCGGCCAAGTAGAAGGTCACCGACTTCGCCTCGGTGTGTGCGAGCGCCGCGGCACCACCGGTGTACTTACCGTCCACCTCATGCGGGCTCAGCACCGCATCCGACATCCGGGCGGCCTCGAGGCGCCGGTATCCGAGGTCGCTCAGACGCGACGATAATTTGGGGGGCGACGTCGGCGATGTGCCGACATCGAGTGTGCGCACATCGATTTCGGCGGCGACACTCGTGCCATGCACGGTCGCACCGCATCCGGATACGACGACAACGGCGGCAAGCACGACGACCGTGCGCACCAATGAAAACATCCGGCCGCGCATCATCGGCTCGCCTTGGGCAGATTGTCCAGAATGTTCTGCATGATCTGCTGCGCGCCGAGGCACCGCATCTCAGGGTGTTCACCGACCGAGGAACCCTCGACCGAGACCGTCACCACCTCGACGGGACGCCCATCGGTGACAGGGCGGTATATCCCGTGCCGAGTGCATGAGGTCGACTTCATCTCGGCCTCGTCGACATCGACCACATTCCCGCCACCGAAGTCGAAATGAATCGGCCTTTGCTCGTTGGGCGGAGTGTGCGTCCAGAGGTACACCGTGACAGTGTTAGCGGACATCCACTTACAGGTATGCAGCAAGTCCGGGGTCCCATGAACGAGTTCGCCGATCGATAGTTTCAACGTGATGGTGTCGACCACCGCACAGGGGTCGTGGCGTGCCAGCGAACCACGAAAGTTCTGCAGCTGCGGCACTTCGACAATGAGATTACGAGCCAACTGCGCCGCGGCTTCGTCCGAGATTCGGCAAAGTTCGTCGGCCGATGCCTGGTGCGCGGCCGCCACCCGAACGACGATTCCGAACTGCGGGTCGGCGGCAGCGGGCAACAGCGCCCGATCACACTGATCGACCGCGGCCGCAGGGTTTTCGAGCACCGGAACTCCGCTGACTTTCCTGCCGCTGTCTCGAAATCCATCGATCCGCTCAACGGCCACGGTGAACGAAAACCCACCCACCGTCGCATTGCAGGATCCCCACTCGCCGAAGGCCGGTTTCCGCTCCCACTCCCCCAAGGACTCGACCAACGGATCGTTCATGGCCGCGCACACGTCGATCGACCGCAGCTTGGTCATGTTGAACCCGGCGAGCGGGTTCGGTCTGTCGGGGTTCATCGCGCCGCCGCTGAGCGCGACCGTGCCGGCCACGGCCGCGCCGAGCACAACCACCACTCCCGTGAGCGCACCGATCAAGAACCGCTTGCGTTTGCGTCGATTCGATTGGTCCTGTGCCCGTGCCTCGAGCTGCCGGAGTTTCTCATCGAAGCTCGGACCGGCCCCGGGGGTGGTGGTGTCGTCGACGCCGACGATCTGCGTCGCTTCCGGATCGGTAAGCAGCACGGACAGTTCCGCACCCTGTGCGCGGATCGCCTCGTGGACCGCAACGGACCATGAGTGGGCCTGGTGCGGAAGAGGTCCCAGGAAGTCGAGGATCTCGGTGGTAGTGGGACGGGTTTTCGGATCCTTGCGCAGACACGGCTCGACGAGGTGGCGCACCTCCGGCGGAAGGCCGCCGAGGTCAGGCTGGGTGTGCACGATGTTGTAGAGCGTGTGCGGCAGGGAAGATCCGGCGAAGGGACTTTTGCCGCCCGCCGCCATGGCGAGTACGGCACCGAGCGAGAAGATGTCGCTGGCGGGCGACAGCGGCTCGGATTGTGCCTGTTCGGGCGACATGAAGGCGGGTGAGCCGATGATCGAGCCGGTGTGGGTCAGTTCGGAGCGACCTTCGACGGCGCGAGCGATACCGAAGTCGATTACCCGCGGACCATCGTCGGCAAGGATAACGTTGGCCGGCTTGAGATCTCGATGGATCAACCCGACACCGTGAATCGAATGCAAAGCGGAGGCGAGGCCGACCGCCAAGGTCCGTACTTGCTCGGATAGCAACGGCCCGTGGTCGTGCACCGCCTTGTCCAAGGGCACACCTGGCACAAAAGCCGAAGCAAGCCAAGGTGTTTCGGATTCTACATCGAAGTCGATCACGGCCGCGGTGAAAGCGCCCGATACGCGCGCGGAGGTTTGCACCTCGCGTCGGAACCGCGGCAGGAAGTCCTCTTCGCTGATCAGGTGCGCGTGCACCTGTTTGATCGCGACCAGGCGGCCATCGGGTCCGACGCCGAGTAGCACTCGTCCCATGCCACCAGCACCGAGCTGACCCAGTAGTCGGTATCTGCCGATGCGGGTGGGCTCACCGGGCTGAAGCCGCGTCACCATCAGGACTTCCTCAATCTGTCGACAACCCCACGGAGTATCGATTCCGTTGCGGCGCAGGCTGACTCGATGGCCGTCCGATCCGCGGGTACGACCATCACGGTGATCAGTTCCCCTCGATCTTCGATGGTCGGGCGGACCAAGTGAACCGTTGTGCAGACGCCGCTGCTCGTGGTGATGCGCGTCGAGGAGAGACCGCCCAGCTTGCCCCCGTCCACCACAAGATTGGCGTACCTCGAAATGCTGTCGACCCGTATCTCTTCATCCGTCCGGACAGTTATCAGACCGAATTGGGAGCCCTTCCAGGTACAGGTGTGTACATTTTCCAGCGAAGTCTCGCCTGTCGACCCCATCGTTGATTCGATGACCGTTGGATCGACCGACGTGCAGGGATCCAGCGGCACAACTGATTGCTTCGGCGGACTGACGCGCGGCGGATCGATCACCAATCGCGTGGCAACGGCTTTCAGCGCCTGCGCCGCCAACCCACAGACATCCCCGTCAGCCAGGCTAATTTTCAGCTCGACACCGACGAATGGTTTGGCGCGCAGCGCGATCCCGCGGGCGCACGACTGCGTTTCGGTTGTTGTATCGAGGACCGATTTGCCTGCGACCGAGTGCCCGGTTTCGTTGCGCGATCCCGCGAGTACGGTCCCGACGTTAACCGTCATCTCGGGCTTCTTGCCGTCAGCCGTCGCGAATTGCGTACTACAAACCGAGGAATTCGTCAGCTTGGGTTTGATCGGTTGACCGAGCGTACCGACTACATCGGTGCCGAGCAGTTTGCACGAATCCACCAGCCGCAGTTGATCATCGGATAAATCGAGAGTCTTGTTCGTCAGCGGATCCGGCGCGGTTTCGGTGCGCGTGAGCAACACCGCTGTGGTCCCACCCGCCACCAGCAGGATCACTGCGGCCGCGATGATCGCCCATCGAGCCGGAGGCCGCTTCTCGGGATCGGGAGTCCGCCCGTCCAGTATCACCCACCGTTCGGCGTCGGCTCGCGCCTGCGCGAGCTGCCGCCGCACCCCGCCCGGCCAGCTGGCCTGAGCGGTCACAGCGTCGACCGATTCGAGCAGCTGAGCGGGCGTAGGGCGATAGGAAGGGCGCTTATCGAGGCACGCATCCAGCACCGGACGCAGTTTCGTCGGCACCCGGCTCGTGTCGGCCCGGTTGTGCACCACGTTGTACAGCGTCTGCGGCGTCGATGACCCGAGAAACGGACTCTGTCCGGTCGCGGCGAGCAACAGCATGGCACCCACGGAGAACACGTCGCTGGCAGCGGTGAGCTGACGCCCTTCGGCCTGCTCAGGCGACATGAAGGCGGGGGACCCGATCAGCGATCCGGTGCTGGTGAGCTGAATGTCGCCTTCCAGTGCCCGGGCGATACCGAAGTCGATGACCCGCGGACCGTCCTCGGCGAGCAGCACATTGGTCGGTTTGAGGTCGCGGTGCACCATGCCCGCGCGGTGGATCTCCATGAGTGCTGAGGCCAGACCCGCTGTGAGCAAACGGAGTCCGCCCAATGGCATCGGGCCGAATTGGTCGACAGCGGCGCGTAGCGATGGGCCCGGGACGAACACCGAGGCCAGCCATGGCTCGGCGGCGTCGGGATCGGCATCCATGACCGCGGCTGTATATGCGCCGGTGACGCGCTGTGATGCCAGGACCTCGAGGCGGAAGCGGGCACGGAACTCCGGATTCTGCGCCAGATGGCGGTGAATCATCTTCACCGCGACCAACCGTCCGTCCGGCGACCGGCCGAGCAGCACTCGCCCCATTGCGCCCTGGCCGATCAGTGCAATAAGGCGGTGTCGTCCCGCTGATCGCGGATCGTGTGGCCCCAATGGTTGCACTCGTCCCCTCCCCCCTCAGTGCTTGCTGGGGATAGTACCGGCGCGGGTGCGGGTGCGTGCCGGGCGCAGGGATCAGGCGAAGCTCTGGTCGCGTTCGGCGAGGGCGGCGCGGAGTTTGGCGATGGCGGTGGGACCGACGCCGTGCAGTGCGGCGAGATCACGTTCGGTCCATGCGGTCAGGTCGGCCAGGCGATGGATTCCGGCGGCGGCCAGGGCACGTTCGGCCGGTTTGCCGAGTTTGACGGGGAGGTCTGAGTCGGGCATGGCCCCATACTGCCCCGCGGGACCGACAACTGTGAGTAGAGGCGGCTCGACGCGAGTGTGTGACGTACGCCCCGTAAAGTCGTCTCAGAACAGCAGCGTAAGAGAACGCGGCACACCGTGCAGCGCGAGGAGCACCAGTGTCACTCGATCAGCCACTCGCCCCGCTTCCCCAGGAGGGCATGGGGTTTGCTTCGGCGTGGCCCATCCGGGCTGGCGATGTCGATCCGTACAACCGCTTGCGGTTCGACGCCGTCGCACGTTATCTGCAGGACATCGCCTGGGAACAACTGCAACAGACGAATCTGCATACGACCGACCCGAGCTGGATCGTGCGTCGCACGGTCATCGACGTCATCCGGCCGATCCTGTGGCCCGACCAGGTGCGGCTGCTGCGGTGGTGTTCGAGCATGTCCACCCGGTGGACGAATATGCGGGTGCGCATCACCAGCGCGAACGGCGGATTGATCGAGACCGAGGGCTTCTGGATCAACATCAGCGAGTCCAACAATATGCCCGCCAGGATCAGCGACGAGGGCCTGTCCTACCTGGCGCAGACCACCAATGAGCACCGCCTGCGCTGGCGGCCCTATCTCACCGAAGCCACCCCGCCGGAATCGGATACCGATATGCCGTTCCCGGTGCGGGCCACCGATATCGACCAGTACAACCACGTCAACAATGCCTGTTACTGGCAGGCGGTGGAACAGTTCCTGGTCGAATACCCGAAGCTGGTCGCGGGGCCGCATCGCGCGGTGATCGAGTATGTCGCGCCGGTGCTGGCTCGTCAGCATGTCACCGTGCGCAGCCGCTACGAACCGGGCGACCGCTCCGGACGGCCGGTGCTGCGGTTGTGGTTCGTAGTCGGCGGAACCACCACCACCGTCGTGCGCATCATGCCGCTGTAAAGAAAACCGGCTCCGTTCACTGGGAACGGAGCCGGTCGCTGTTCAGCCGCGCGCGGCCTCGAGCAGATCCTCACGGGTAGTGAGCTTGACCCGCGGTCGGCCCGACGCCTTACCCGCGGATTTCTCCGCCGTATCGATCGCCTTCCAGCCCTCACGGTCGACCAGATCGGCCTGACGCTGTCCGATCAGCGCCTTCAGCGCGGCCCGATCGGCCTGTGGCACACCGAGTTTGCCCGCGGTGAAGTCGGCGAGCAGGTGCTCGACGGTCTCCTCGGAGTCGATGCGGTTGGAGCCGATGACACCGCGCGGACCACGCTTGATCCAGCCGCTCACGTACACACCGGGCACCGGAACACCGTCCTCGCCGATGACGCGGCCGTGCTCGTTGGGAACGACCGCGCGGCGCTCGTCGAACGGCAGATCCTTGATCGCTTCGCCCTTGTAGCCGATGGAACGCAAAACCAGTCCGGCGTCCAGGGTTTCGCTGCGATCGGTCGTGCGCGCTACCAATTGGCCGTTCTCGCTGACCAATTCGTTGTGCGCGAACTCCACCGACTCGACGTGATCGGCACCGTGCAGTGCCGTCGGCGAGACCAGGTAGCGGAAGACGATCCGCTTATTGGCCGGATCGCGCCGCCCCGCCGCGTATTCCTTGGCGAGGGTGTACTTCAGCTCCAGCGACGGCTCGACCTCGGGATCGTCCAACAGCGCCTGACTGCCCGGGTCGAGCGTCAGGTCGGCCTCCTCGACGATGACATCGACGCCCTTCAGATGCGTCAGCGCCAGGAACTCCGGCGAGGTGTATGCCGCCTGCAGCGGACCGCGCCGACCGAGCACGACGACCTCGCGGATATTGCTGCCGCGCAGCGCATCCAGGGCATGGTCGGCGATATCGGTCTTGGCGAGTTCGTCCGGGTCCACCGTCAGCACGCGGGCGACATCGAGGGCGACATTGCCGTTGCCGACGATCACCGCGCGCTCACCGGACAGGTCGAACTTGCGATCCGCGTAGTCCGGATGGCCGTTGTACCAGGCGACGAATTCGGTCGCGGAATGGCTGCCCGGCAGATCCTCGCCCGGCACGCCCAAACGGCGGTCGGAGGACGCGCCGACGGCGTAGATGACCGCGTGGTGGTGGGCCAGCAGTTCCGCATGGGTGATGTGCGAGCCGACCTCCACATTGAGGTAGTACTGCAGCGCCTCGCGCCGGAAGGCCGACTCGAACAGCCCGGAGACCGTCTTGGTGCCCGGGTGGTCGGGGGCGACGCCCGCGCGCACCAGACCCCACGGTGTGGGCAGCCGATCGAACATCTCGACCTCGACATCGCAGCGGCGCAGTAGCTCGTCGGCCGCGTAACAGGCCGCGGGGCCCGCGCCGACGATCGCGACGCGCAGCGTGCCGAGTTCCTTGGGCGGACGCGCGGGCGTGACGATCGGGTCGAAGTTCGATTCGAGTGGATGCCGCTGGAAGTAGGCGGCGTTGATGTCACGGAACCTGGCCAGCGACGCGGTCAGATCATCCTCGGAGAAGATGGCCTCCACCGGGCACGCGTCGACGCAGGCACCGCAGTCGATACAGGTGTCGGGGTCGATGTAGAGCATCTCGGTCGTCGCGAATTCCGGCTGGTCCGGGGTAGGACGGATGCAATCGACCGGGCACTCAGTGACGCAGCTGGCGTCGTTGCAACAACGCTGCGTGATTACGTAGGCCATATTGTGCAGATCCTCGAAAATGTACCTGGGCTATAGCCACCCAAGGGGGTCGGGAGTGGTCGGGAGCGTCATCGTCACGGTGCCGGCGGGGGTGCCCCATGAGGCGCCGTGATTGTGATGCCGCTTTCAGTTTGCCTCGAGTGTGTTCGAGGCCTCTCCTCCGGAGGGCTTACGGTATCTCCATGGTGCGGACTCTGATCCTCATGCGGCACGGTAAGTCGTCCTATCCCGACGGTATCTCCGATCACGAACGCCCGCTCGCTCCGCGTGGTCAGCGCGAGGCCGGACTTGCCGGTCAGTGGTTACGCGAGACCCAGCCGCCGATCGATGCGGTACGGTGCTCGACCGCCACCCGCACGCGGGAAACGCTGGCCGCGACCGGAGTTACCGCGCCGGTGGTCTACGAGGCGGGCATCTACGAGGCGTCGCCGCGCACGCTCATCGAATTGGTCCAGCTCAGCGATGACGATGTCACGACCCTGCTGGTCATCGGACATGCGCCCGGAATGCCGTGGACGGCTTGGGAGTTGGCGAGCAATCGCGACTCCGATCCGGCGATCGAGCTCAGCCGAAAATTCCCCACGTCGGCGCTGGCGGTGCTCGAATTCGACCGGCCGTGGGCGCAGGTGGACGAGGGCACCGGCGATCTGGTGCGCTTCCACATTCCGCGCTGATCGCGGACGTCAGTGCAATAATTTGCCGCCGACGACCACGACGACGCCGAGGACGACGAGCAGCACGAACGCGGCGAATCCGCCGAGCAGCCACCACACGACGCCGAGCGCCAGCACGAACGGCGCCACCGCGATGGCGGTGATCACGGGGCTTTCCTTGACCGTGGCCCAGGCCGAGCGGGCCCTGATCCGGTCGATGTCCTTACCTGGCATGTCACCAGGGTAGGTGCGAAAACCCGTTCTCGCCGTCGAGCTGACGGGATGCCTCCGCTAGTGACTGCTTGCAGGTCACTCGAAATAATCAGCGGATGGATTGGAAAATCGAACTGGTCGCGATTCCGGTGACCGACGTGGACCGCGCCAAGGACTTCTACACCAAGATCGGCTTCAACGCCGACCACGACCACCGCGTCGACGAAACCCTGCGCTTCGTCCAACTGACCCCACCCGGCTCCGGCTGTTCCATCTGCATCGGTGAGGGCATCACCGACGCCGCACCCGGCAGCGTCCAAGGCATGCAGATGGTCGTCGCGAGCGCCGAGGACGCGTACCAGCAGCTGGTCACGGCCGGTGTGGACGCGTCGCCGGTGGTGGATATGGGCTGGGGCCTGTTCACCTTCTTCACCGACCCCGATGGCAACAAATGGGCCGTGCAGGAGCTGCCCAAGCGCGACTGAGTCCGCGGCGGCACGTTGGTCATCGTCGCGCATCGGATGCGCGGCGATGACAGCGTCCGGTCACTATCCCAGCTGATCGAGCCGAATCGTCAGCGCGCACGGCGAGTTGGTCGTGAACTCGCCCGTCACCTCACCGTTGTCGGCATATCCGAGTTCATCGGTGAGCACGAAGGCGACCAGACTCAATGGCGTGGTCAGATCGAGGATCCAGTAGTGCGAGATTCCGGCCTCTGCGTACTCGCTGCGCTTGGTGACATAGTCCGTGCGCCGAGAACCAGGAGAGACGATCTCGACCACAACGTGAACAGCCGACGCGCGCAACACTCCCCCCTCAGCCTCGACCCGCTGGTACTCCGAACTGTCGACAATGACCAGATCAGGCCGACGGACTGTGGCCGGTCCCTCCGCAGGGACCAGTTGTAAATCAACATCGACGTCCGGGACGGCGACAAGTTCGTCCGGCAACTGTTCGTCCACCTGGCTGAAAAGTCGGGCCCCCAGCCTCATGTGACGTGGCTTCGGCGACGGCGACATCATCAGAATCCCCTCCTGCAGTTCCCAACGCGTCTGATCATCCTCACCGAGTGCCTCGTACTCGGCGATAGTCAGCAGCCGCCATGGCTCAGGAAGTGCCGTCACCCTCGCTCCTCAGCTCGCCCCACCCTGGTCGGCTCCAGTGTCCCACGCAACGCACACAGCCAGCGGCAAGCAATTCCGTGATTCGGCAGAATGGGGCTTGCTTGGAGTGCGCTCCAGGTGGCTAACGTCGGTTGAGTTCATCGAGAAGGGCGAGTGCAGTGGGTGGAGCCGTAGGTCAGGTTGTCGGTGATCAGCAAGTCGTCGATGCGGATCGGGAGAAGCCGCAGTATTCGATCGGCGAGGCCGCCGATCGGTCGGGACTGAGTCGCGACACGCTGCGCTGGTACGAGCGGATCGGACTGATGAACTACATCGGGCGCGATCACGCCGGGAAGCGGCGCTTCAGCAATCGCGATCTGGAGTGGTTGGCGTTGATCGGCAGGTTGCGCACCACCGGGATGTCGGTGGCGGACATGGTCCGCTACGCCGAATTGGTGCGGGAGGGGGAATCCACTGTGCCCGAGCGGCTGCAGATGTTCCGCAATACCCGCTCGGAGGTGCTCGCCAAGATCGACGAACTCCGTCAGACGTTGGCCGTACTCGACTACAAGATCGACCTGTACGAGGGCAAGACCGCCGCCGTCAAACCGGCCGCACTCACGCAACCATGCGAAGGGATCAAAATATGACCTCACTTCCGATTGCGGCATTGGGCGCCAGCGGCATCCAGGTGGGTGCACAAGGCCTGGGCTGTATGGGAATCAGCGATGCCTACGGTCCGTCGGATCTCACCGAATCACGGGCAACCCTCGATCGCGCACTGGAACTCGGCGTGACCCTGTTCGATACGGCCGATATGTACGGCTCGGGTCACAACGAGGAATTCCTCAGCGACTTCGTGCGCACCAACCGCGACGAGGTGGTCCTCGCCACCAAGTTCGGCATCGTCCGCAAGGCCGACGATCCCACCTACCGCGGTATCGACAACTCGCCCGAATACATCCGCAATGCGGTCGATGCCAGCCTGCGCCGCCTCGGCATCGACACCATCGACCTGTACTACATGCACCGCCGCGATCCCGCGGTCCCGATCGAAGAATCGGTCGGCGCGATGGCCGAACTCGTCGCACAGGGCAAGGTTCGGACGCTCGGCCTGTCCGAGGTGACCGGTAAGGAACTGCGCGCGGCCCATGCGGTGCATCCGATCGCGGCCGTGCAGTCCGAATGGTCGCTGTTCTCCAGAGATGTCGAGCGCAGCGCGGTACCCGCCGCCGCCGAACTCGGCGTGACATTCGTGCCGTACTCGCCGCTCGGTCGCGGATTCCTCACCGGATCCTTCGCCGCGGCAGGCGAATTGGCCGATGGTGCGGACTTCCGGCACCGGCAGCCGCGCTTCTCGGGCGACAACGCGGCGCACAATGCCGAACTGCTCGCCCCGCTGCGCGCCATCGCGGACGAGCGCGGAATCTCGCTCGCGCAAGTGGCATTGGCGTGGGTGCATGCCCAGGCGGGTGTGCACGGACTGACCGTGGTCCCGATTCCGGGCACTCGCAGCCGCACCCGGCTCGCCGATAACGTCGCCGCCGCGACCATTTCGCTCACCGCCGACGAATTGGCCACGCTGGACCCGATCGCCGACAAGGTGGCCGGCGACCGGTACGCGGATATGTCTTTCACCTCCGTCGGCCGGGAATGACGGACCACACAGCAGATCAGGAGGCATCGGTGTCCACACTGACGCTCAATGTCCGGTTCACCGCCAAGCCCGGTCACGAGACCGAACTGCGCGAGACGCTCGAGGATTTGGTCGCGCCGACGCTCGCCGAGGCGGGCTGCATCGCCTACGAGCTGTATCTGCACCCGAGCGATCCGAGCCGGGTGGTGCTGCTCGAGGAGTGGGTCGACGAAGCGGCGCTCGCGACGCATTTCGAAACCCCGCATCTGCAGGAGGCGGCGGTCGTATTGAACGAGATCCTGATCGAGCCGTTCCAACTCCGCCGGTTCCACGAGGTCGCCTGATCCCCAATGCAGCACGGTGAACCGGACCGCAGTCCGGGCACCGTGCTGCTCTACTATCCGGACCATGGAGTCCTCCGGTAGACGCGTGTTCATCGATAAACAGACACCCGAGGCGTTCCGAGCGCTGAACACCGTGGCAAGTGCGGTCCGCGCGGCCGGTGCCGCGGCCGGACTCGACCGCAGGCTCATCGAACTGATCAACGTGCGCGTCTCGCAGATCAACGGCTGCGCCTACTGCCTGGACGTACACCATCGCGCCGCCGTCGCGGCCGGTGCCACCGAGCGCGAACTCGCCGTGCTGTCCGCGTGGCAGCGGACCGAGCTGTACACGCCGCTGGAGCGGGCCGCGCTGGCACTCGCCGAACTCACCACCACGCTGCCGGACGAGGACACGCTGGACCGTGAGTACGCTCTGGCACGCGAGCATTTATCCGATGAGCAGGTCTCGGCGATCCTGTGGGTCGCCACCACGATCGGCGCGTTCAACCGCGTGTCGATCCTGAGCAAGCACCCGGTCCGCCCGACGAAGGAGAAGTCGACCATGACCGAATCGACGCCCGAGAGCAAGGTCGCCCGCAACGACGAGAAGAAGCGCTACGAGGTGTTCTACGGCGGCGAACTCGCCGGATTCGCCGACTACGAGGAGCGCGACGACGAGACGGTGTTCATCCATACCGAGATCGATGGCGCGTTTTCCGGTAAGGGCCTCGGCACCGTCCTGGCCAAGAATGCGATCGAGGATGCGATCGCCCGCGGCCGGGTGATCCGGCCGCTGTGCCCGTTCATCAAGGCCTACCTGGAGAAGCATCCGCAATACGACGAGCATGTGGTCGGCAAGGGCATCACCCGATGAGCGAGCGCAGCGAGCGAACATCAACAATAAAGTCGGTCATGCCGGAGCCGAGCGCTAGCGAGGCGCAGGCATGAGCGATTTGGATCCGCATCCAGAGGAAGCGGTGTGCGAGGCCACACCGGGTCCCGGTCCGGTCGCGGAGCTCTATCCGGCGCGTGAGGTCCCGCTCGGCGGGGTGCGCGGCGTTTATGTGGAACGCGTACTGCCGCAACGTGATCTGCCGACCGTCGGCGCCTGGTGCTTCCTCGATCATTTCGGCTCGCCCACGGTTACCAAGACGGGTGCGTCACCGGATATCGATCCGCATCCGCATATCGGATTGCAGACGGTGACCTGGCCGTTCGACGGACGCATCCGCCACCGCGATTCGATCGGCTCCGATGTGGAGATCGAGCCGGGACAGCTGAATCTGATGACCTCCGGTCGCGGCATCGCGCATTCCGAGTACGGCGTCGCGGGGGCACACGCCGGGCACGGGCTGCAACTGTGGATCGCGTTGCCCGGCAACAGCCTCGGGATCGATCCGCATTTCGAACAGCATCGCGAACTGCCGGTCTACCAGGCACCCGGGGTGCGAGCGATCGTGCTGATCGGCACGTTCGCCGGACTCACCTCGCCCGCCAAGGCGTACACGCCGATCGTCGGGGCGGATGTGCGAATCGAACCGGGCACCGACACCGCCATTGCCCTGGATCCCGATTTCGAGCACGCACTGATGGTGATCGAGGGCAGTGTCACAGCCGATGGCACCGAAATCGCCGCCGGCCCCCTGCTCTACCTGGGCACCGGACGCGAGGAGTTGCGGCTCAGCAGCGCCGAGGGCGCGCATTTCGCGCTCATCGGCGGCGAGCCGTTCGGCGAGGAATTGGTGATGTGGTGGAACTTCGTCGGCCGCAGCCATGAGGACATCGTCGAAGCCCGAAACGATTGGGAGAAACACGTTGTCGAGCGTTTCGCCGATATCGCGGGCCACACACCGGAACAGCGCATTCCTGCTCCGCCCCTGCCCGGTCTGCATCTGAAGCCCCGTAGACGTCGCATGGGTTCGGCCAGGAGCTGAATCCGAAGCACCACAAAACAATCGGGACTTTCTCTGATGGGTTGGAATTCGGGACGAAAACCCTTCAACATCCGATCACGAAACGGTATCTTCGTCCGGAACAAACCGGACATTCCGCGCCGGTGGTCGGATGAAAGAGCAGGATGAGGATCTCCAGAATCACCGCGACGGCACTGCTTGCACTCGCGGCCACCACGATCGGCACCGGCATCGTACACGCGGAACCCGCACCGCCCGCACCGAATTCGACCGCCGACGTACCACTCGATCTGCAGGGTTTCTTCCAGCACATCGGCTACCACGTCGCGGCGACCGAGAACCGCCACGCCGTGGTGACGACGATTTCCGAGGGACGCTGGGATCTGGTCCGCGACAACAAGGTCATCTCGCTGACCGATGCCAACGGACAGGTGGTCGCCGCGCTGCCGACCGCGGTGAAGATCGCCGGACATCGGATCGATCTGGTGCCTGCCATCGATGCGGCGGGCTCCCGGCTCTCACTCACCCCGATCAGCACGACCGACGATCCGGTGCGGGAGGTGAGCACCGAGCAGCGCTTCTTCGATCAGGTCGAGAAGTCCATGCCGCAGGTGCTGACCGGTGCCGCGATCGGTGCGGCCATCGGATTCGTCCTCGGTTTCCCGCTCGGTCTCTTCGTCTTCGACTTCGTCACCGTCCCGGTCATGACCGTGGTCGGCGGGGCCATCGGTGCGTTCGCCGGTCTGTCCGCCGGTGGTGGTGAACCGGCCGTTCAGGCGGCGATGGATTACTTCGATCTCAATCCCTGAGCGAGCCGATATCGTCGTGCGGCAGCAGGCGCTGGGTCCCGATGACGCGCAATAGATCCAGCTTCTCCGCGGCATCGGTGCCCGGACGCGGCATATAGACCAGTAGCCGCTGTGCCGCGTTCGGGGTCAGCAGGGTTTCGCAGACCGTATCGATCGCGCCCACCTCGGGGTGCAGGATCCGCTTGATATCCGAAGTCCGCACCGCCACTTCGTGTTCGTGCCACAGCTGCTCGAATTCGGTACTGGCGGTACGCAATCGGCTCACGAATTCGGTGACGTCGGCGTCGCCGGATCGGCGCGCGGCGGTGGCGCGCAGATCCGCGACGTGGTTGCGGCCCAACCGATCCCAGTCGTCCTCTGGGAACAGCGATCGCCCCTGTGGGTCGGTGAACCAGCGCCAGGCGTAGAACCGGTCCCAGCCACGCCGATTCGTGTGGTCGCCGACCAGCAGGGTGTGCATCCGGTTCTGCACCAGGACCTCGCCGAGGTCGGTGATGACGGTGGCCGCGGTGTCGTCCAGTTTGGCCAGCACGTGCATGATCCCCGGAGCGACATGCCTATCGGCCACCTCGCGCCCGGGCGGCGCGTGATCGCACAGGTGATAGAGATGGTCGCGCTCGTCATTGCTGAAGCGCAGCGCCCGCGCCAACGCGGCCAGCACCTGGGTGGAGGGCCGCGGGCCCCGGGATTGTTCGAGGCGCGTGTAGTAGTCGGTGGACATCCCCGCCAGCATCGCCACCTCGTCCCGGCGCAGGCCGGGCGTGCGGCGACGCACTCCCGGTGGCAGCCCGACGTCCGCGGGCGTCAACTGTTCGCGACGCCTACGCAGGAAATCGGCCAGTTCGGATCGGTCCATGTCACCACTGTCCCGCAATACCCTCCGCCCAGCCAGGGATCGCCGCTCCCCCGATAAGCGATCTCTCCCGCAACCCTTCAGCAGGGGTCAGGCTTATCCCATGACGACATCGAAGATCACCACCGAGCTCGGCGACACCGGCCCGACGGTCGGCCGCATCGGACTCGGCGCCATGGGCATGTCCGGCATGTACGGCACCACCGACGACGCCGAATCGATTGCCACCATCCACGCCGCGCTGGACTCCGGTGCCAACCTCATCGATACCGGCGATTTCTACGGCGCCGGTCACAACGAGATGCTGATCGGCAAGGCCATTGCCGAGCGTACCCGCGAGGACGTGGTGCTCAGCGTGAAGTTCGGTGCACTGCGCGGGCCGGGCGGCACCTGGGGCGGCAGCGACAATCGACCGGTCGCGTTGCGCAACTTCCTCACCTACAGCCTGCAGCGCCTCGGCGTGGATTACATCGACATCTACCGTCCCGCACGCTTGGACCCGAATGTTCCGATCGAGGAGACCATCGGCGCCATGGCCGAACTCGTCGAGGCGGGCTATATCCGGCACATCGGCCTGTCCGAGGTCGGCGTCGACACCATTCGCCGGGCCGCCGCCGTGCACCCCATCGCCGATCTGCAGATCGAATATTCGCTGATCTCCCGTGGGCTCGAAGCCGAAATCCTGCCCGCGGTAAGGGAACTCGGCATCGGCATCACGGCCTACGGTGTGCTGTCGCGCGGTCTGCTCAGCGATTCGGTCCGCCCGGGTGCGACCTTCGCACCGACCGACTTCCGCGCCCACAGCCCGCGCTTCCAGGGTGAAAATCTCGACCAGAACCTGAAATTGGTCGATGCTCTCGCGAATATCGCTGCGGAGAAGGATGTTTCCGTCGCACAACTGGCCATTGCCTGGGTACTGACCCGGGGCACGGATATCGTGCCGATCCTCGGCGCGCGCACTCGCCAGCGCTGGTCGGAATCCCTTGGGGCCGTAGATATCCAGCTCAGCGCCGACGAACTGGCGACCATCGAGGCCGCGGTGCCCGCGGATCAGATCGCGGGCGAGCGTTATGCGGCAGCGCAGATGGCGCTGCTGGACAGCGAGCGCTGACGTGGCTTACGGGAGGGCGCGCTCAGGCCGCCCTCCCGAGCGGGTCGATCGATCACTTCCGGCGTGGCCGAATGACCGCCGTGAATGCCGATGCGGCAACGGACTTTCCGGTGCTATCGGTTATATCCACCGGGACCTCCAGCTCGACATCGACCCGCGCCGCAATATCGGCGCGGACCTTCTCGAGGATGTCGGCGGTCAACTCGGAAGTCGCGCGGAACGGACCCGCCTCGCCCCTGGCCCGCGCCAGATATTCGATCCGGCCGTCGCGGGCGACGATGAACGTCTCACCCATGAGATCGACGATGCCCGAGATCGACGCGCCCATCGCCGCCGTCTCGGCCAGGCCGAACAGCACCGCGGCATGCAGATCGCCGTTGTGGTTGAGATGTTCGGGCTTCGGCGCGATCGTCACGACATTGCGGCCGGCGCTGAACTCCACTCCTTCGATACCGGCGAACTGGATAAATCCCAGCTTCTGAAATCCGGCCATCACCAGATCGCCCATGGCCGCGTCATCCATCGCATCTCCCACCGAACTGAAACGTGTTCTAATTTCATACTCCGGCGGGACAGCGGTTGTCCACCGCGTCAGGAAGCAGATCGGGTGAGCGTGACCACCAGGTAGCCGAGTCCGAGTACCACGCACAGCACATTCGCCACCATGGCCCCGATCGCCCAGCCTCGCGCCTTCTTCGACGCGTCGACCGCGCCCGCGACGTCGCCCGCGATCCACTTCGAATGCACCTGGGTACCGAAGACGATCGCAACCAGCCCGACCGCCGTCCCCACCAGGCAGGTCAGCGTGCCGATAATCGTGGCGACGACCGCGAAGCCCAGATGTGCCGGTGGTTCGAACTGCGGCTGGGCCGGCGGGTAGCCATAGCCGGGCTGTTGTCCATATGTCATGGGTGGGGATCCCGTCTCGAAGTCGGCGGCCGGGCCCGGCATTTCGGGCGGTACCAGCCTACGAACACAACCTTGCAACCATGGCCGATGATCGCGCGATCGGCTCGGCTTGGGCACAATTGACAACGGTGGCATGTCTATCGCGATTGGATATTGCATGACGGCGTTGGCGCGGAAAGCAGAGGAAAAGCCGATGTGTCTGCGGCCGATCGGGCGGTAGGGCCGATGTACGACCCGACCTCCGATATCGATCGGATCATCGCGCAGCAGGTGGGTTGGTCCACGGCCGACGACCACCTGCTGTACACCTGCGGTGTCATCGACTTCCTACTGCACGACCGGCTTGCCGAACTGCCGACCCGAGCCACCATGGTCCGAACCGAATCCGACGAAATATGCCTGGCCGAGGGCCCTGCCGTCTGGTTTCAGTGGCGGGCGGTCGGCGACGGAACCTGGAATCGCAATAGCGTGACCGCAGTCGGCACGCTGTCCTTCGTGGCGGCGGCCCATCTCGGCAATGCCATGGCGAACCGCTCGCGACGCCGCCAAGCCGAGGCCGGACTGCGCCCGCGCTGGGTGGCCGAACGTCCCGGCTCGGTAATGGTTTCGGACCGGCGCATGTACTGCTACAACGCCGATCATTCGTTCTCGGTGCATTGGTCGGGTCTGGAAATGGTGGATATGCCCGGCCCCGATCGACTGATCTGCCGTTATCCGGACCGAAACGGCAATCCACATCTCCTCCAAATCCAAAGCCCATGGGCTGTACTGATTTTCGCACTGGCGGCACACACGCAGTTCCCGAGCCATCCGCTCTTGCGCTCAGGTAACTGGCTACCGGCGGGGTTCGAGGAAAAGTGCCACATCGCAGGCAAAACCTGTCCGCGAGTACGTCATCGGTGATACACCCTCGGCTGCTGATACTCGCTCAGCCACCTTCCGACGACGCTGGTCACACCTGAACGCACGCACAATGCGAACGGCCCCCGCTCCTGGAAGGGAGCGGGGGCCGAATGCTGTTACGGCGCTACCGGAGTCAGCGGTAGTCGCTGAAACCGTAATCGTCGAGCGGGACCGCGGCACCGGTGGTGGTGCCGAAGCTGTCCGGGCTGTAGTAGGTGTCGTCGTAGGACGGCACCGCGTACGCCGCGGCACGAGCCTCTTCGGTCGGCTGGACCTGGATGTTGCGGTAGCGGTTGATACCGGTACCGGCCGGGATCAGCTTGCCGATGATCACGTTTTCCTTGAGGCCGATGAGCTTGTCCGAGCGGCAGTTGATGGCCGCATCGGTCAGGACTCGGGTGGTCTCCTGGAACGATGCCGCCGACAGCCACGAATCGGTCGCCAGCGACGCCTTCGTGATACCCATCAGCACCGGGCGACCCGCCGCGGGCTCATTGCCCTCGGCGACGACGCGACGGTTGGAGGCCTCGAACTCGGAACGCTCGGTGAGCGAACCGGGCAGGAACTCCGTGGCACCCGAATCGATGATCGTCACGCGACGCAGCATCTGGCGCACAATGACCTCGATATGCTTGTCGTGGATCGACACACCCTGCGAGCGGTAGACCTCCTGGACCTCGTGGACCAGGTGGATCTGCACCTGACGGGGGCCCATCACACGCAGCACCTCGTGCGGATCCGCGGCGCCTTCCAGCAACTGCTGGCCGACCTCGACGTGGTCACCGTCGGAGAGCAGACGCTCGGTGCCGTCGTCGTGCTTGAACACACGCAGACGCTGACGCTTCGAGAGCTTGTCGTAGACAACCTCTTCGCCACCGTCATCCGGGATGATGGTGATCTTGTAGAAGCGATCGTCGTCCTCGAGCCGCACCCGACCCGAGACCTCCGCGATCGGCGCCTTGCCCTTGGGCACACGAGCCTCGAAAAGCTCCTGCACACGGGGCAGACCGCCGGTGATGTCGTCACCCGCGACACCACCCTGGTGGAAGGTACGCATGGTCAGCTGGGTACCGGGCTCACCGATGGACTGCGCGGCGACGATACCGACGGCCTCACCGATGTCGACCAGCTTGCCGGTCGCCATGGAGCGGCCGTAGCAGGTCGCGCAGACGCCGGTGCCGGTGGTGCAGGTCAGCACGGAGCGGACCTTCACATCGGTGATACCCGCGTCGAGCAGCGCCTCGATGGCCGGGTCGCCGAGGTCGGCGCCCTTCGCAACGACGACATTGCCCTTGGCGTCCACTGCGTCCGACGCGAGCGTACGCGCGTACGCGCTGGTCTCGACATGCGCATCCCGGATCAGCGAGCCGTCCAGCTGCTTCTCCGCGATCGGCACGACGATGCCGCGCTCGGTGGCACAGTCGTGCTCGCGCACGATGACGTCCTGCGAGACGTCCACCAGACGACGGGTCAGGTAACCCGAGTCGGCGGTACGAAGCGCGGTGTCGGCCAGACCCTTACGAGCACCGTGGGTGTTGATGAAGTACTCCAGCACCGTCAGGCCCTCACGGAAGGAAGACTTGATCGGCCGCGGGATGAACTCACCCTTCGGGTTGGTAACCAGGCCCTTCATACCGGCGAGGGTACGAGTCTGGGTGAAGTTACCGGTCGCGCCCGAGTCCACGATCGTGATGATCGGGTTGTCGGCCGGGTAGTGCGAACGCAGCGCCTTACCGACCTCTTCGGTCGCTTCCTGCCAGATCTTGACCAGGGCGTTGTTGCGCTCCTGGTGATCGAGCGCACCACGCTGGTACTTCTTCTCGATCTGATCGGACTGCGCCTCGTAGCGCTCCATGATCTCGGTCTTCTCCGGCGGAACGAGCACGTCCGACATCGAGACCGTCACGCCGGAACGGGTGGCCCAGTAGAAGCCCGCGTCCTTCAGCTTGTCGACGGTCTGCGCGACCACGATCATCGGGTAGCGCTCGGCCAGATCGTTGATGATCGTGGCCTGACGCTTCTTCGGCATCTGCTCGTTGATGAACGCGTAGTCCGCCGGGAGCAGCTCGTTGAACAGCACGCGACCGAGGGTGGTCTCGGCGATCCACGCGTCGCCGCGGTTCCAGCCGTCCGGGAACAGCTCCGCCTCGATTGCCTTCGGCGGGCGCTGGTCGGTGAGACGCACCTTGATCAGCGAGCGCACGGTGAGCTCAGCGCGGTCCACCGCCATCTGCGCCTCGGCGGGCGAGGAGTACACGCCCTGCTCCGGTGCGTCCTTGGTGGCCGCCTGGTACTCGCCCTTCGCGCCCTCTTCCAGGCGGGTCAGGTAGTACAGTCCGGTCACCATGTCCAGACGCGGCATGGCCAGCGGACGACCCGAGGCAGGCGACAGGATGTTGTTCGAGGACAGCATCAAGATGCGGGCCTCGGCCTGCGCCTCCGCGGACAGCGGCAGGTGCACGGCCATCTGGTCACCGTCGAAGTCGGCGTTGAACGCCTCACAGACCAGCGGGTGCAGCTGGATGGCCTTGCCCTCCACCAGCTGCGGCTCGAAGGCCTGGATGCCGAGGCGGTGCAGGGTGGGCGCACGGTTCAGCAGCACCGGGTGCTCGGCGATGACCTCTTCGAGGACATCCCACACCTGGGGACGCTGCCGCTCGACCATCCGCTTGGCGGACTTGATGTTCTGCGCGTGGTTCAGATCAACCAGACGCTTCATCACGAACGGCTTGAACAGCTCCAGCGCCATCAGCTTGGGCAGACCGCACTGGTGCAGCTTCAGCTGCGGACCGACGACGATGACCGAACGGCCCGAGTAGTCGACGCGCTTACCGAGCAGGTTCTGACGGAAACGACCCTGCTTACCCTTGAGCAGATCGCTCAGCGACTTCAGCGGGCGGTTACCCGGTCCGGTGACCGGGCGGCCGCGACGACCGTTGTCGAAGAGTGCGTCCACGGACTCCTGCAGCATCCGCTTCTCATTGTTGACGATGATCTCGGGCGCGCCCAGATCGATCAGTCGCTTGAGGCGGTTGTTGCGGTTGATCACGCGGCGGTACAGGTCGTTCAGGTCGGAGGTGGCGAAGCGGCCACCGTCGAGCTGAACCATCGGGCGCAGCTCCGGCGGGATCACCGGAACGGCGTCGAGCACCATGCCCATGGGCGAGTTGCCGTTGGCCTGGAAGGCCGCGACGACCTTGAGCCGCTTGAGCGCGCGCAGCTTCTTCTGGCCCTTACCGCTGCGGATGGTCTCGCGCAGCGATTCGGCCTCGGCGTCGATGTCGAAGTTCTCCATCAGCTTCTGGATGGACTCCGCACCCATGGCGCCGGTGAAGTACTCGCCGTAGCGGTCGATCAGCTCGCGGTAGAGCACCTCATCGACGATGAGCTGCTTGACCGACAGCTTGGTGAAGGTGCTCCAGATCTCGTCGAGCCGGTCCAGCTCGCGCTGGGCGCGGTCGCGCAGCTGACGCATCTCGCGCTCGCCGCCGTCCTTGACCTTGCGGCGGACATCGGACTTGGCACCCTCGGCCTCGAGCTCGGCCAGATCGGCCTCGAGCTTCTGGGCGCGGGCCTCGAGATCGGCGTCGCGCTGATCGGCGACCGCCTTCTTCTCGACCTCCATTTCGGCCTCGAGCGTGGAGAGCTCGTTGTGACGCAGCTCCTCGTCGACGCCGACGATGACGTAGGCGGCGAAGTAGATGATCTTTTCCAGATCCTTCGGCGCCAGGTCGAGCAGGTACCCGAGGCGCGAAGGCACGCCCTTGAAGTACCAGATGTGGGTAACCGGAGCGGCCAGCTCGATGTGCCCCATCCGCTCACGGCGCACCTTGGCACGAGTCACCTCGACGCCACAGCGCTCACAGATGATGCCCTTGAAGCGGACGCGCTTGTACTTACCGCAGTAGCACTCCCAGTCCCGGGTCGGACCGAAGATCTTCTCGCAGAACAGGCCGTCCTTCTCCGGCTTGAGCGTGCGGTAGTTGATGGTCTCCGGCTTCTTCACCTCGCCGTAGGACCACTGGCGGATGTCTTCGGCGGTGGCCAGACCGATCCGGAGTTCATCGAAGAAGTTGACGTCTAGCACGTAACTTCCTTTCCCCTATTCGGGTCGAATTCGAGCAAAAAGTTCACTAGTTGGTCGAGCGCGGAGGCCGGATGTCGTCGGCGTGCACGCCATCCGGCCCTACCGCCTAGTTCGCCAGATCGTCGACGGTCGCGGCTTCGTTCCTGGACAGGTTGATGCCCAGGTTCGCGGCCGCGCGCTCCAGATCCTCATCATCGCCGTCGCGCATCTCGATCGCCGCGCCGTCCGAAGACAGCACCTCGACATTGAGGCACAGCGACTGGAGTTCCTTCAGGAGCACCTTGAACGACTCCGGAATGCCCGGCTCCGGAATGTTCTCGCCCTTGACGATCGCCTCGTACACCTTCACGCGACCGACCACGTCGTCGGACTTGATGGTGAGCAGCTCCTGCAGCGTGTAAGCGGCGCCGTAGGCCTGCATGGCCCAGCACTCCATCTCACCGAAGCGCTGACCACCGAACTGCGCCTTACCACCGAGCGGCTGCTGGGTGATCATCGAGTACGGACCGGTCGAACGGGCGTGGATCTTGTCGTCGACCAGGTGGTGCAGCTTCAGGATGTACATGTAGCCGACGGCCACCGGGTACGGGAAGGGCTCACCGGAACGTCCGTCGAACAGCGTCGCCTTGCCGTTGTCGTCGACCATGCGCTCACCGTCGCGGTTCGGCAGGGTCGAGGCGAGCAGACCGGTCAGCTCCTCTTCACGAGCGCCGTCGAACACCGGTGTCGCGATGTTGGACTCGGCCGGAGCCGCCAGCATCTCCTCCGGCAGTGCCCTGGCCCAGTCCGGACGGGAATTACCGTCCGCACCGGCGCCGACATCCCAGCCCGCCTTGCCGATCCACCCGAGGTGGGTCTCCAAGATCTGGCCGATGTTCATACGACGCGGCACACCGTGGGTGTTCAGGATGATGTCCACCGGGGTGCCATCGGGCATGAACGGCATGTCCTCGGTGGGGAGGATCTTGCCGATGACACCCTTGTTGCCGTGGCGGCCGGCCAGCTTGTCGCCGTCCTGGATCTTGCGCTTCTGCGCCACGTACACCCGGACCAGCTCGTTGACGCCGGGAGGCAGATCGTCGTCGTCCTCGCGCGAGAACACGCGGATGCCGATGACCTTGCCGGACTCACCGTGCGGCACCTTCAGCGAGGTGTCGCGCACTTCGCGCGCCTTCTCACCGAAGATCGCGCGCAGCAGCCGCTCCTCCGGGGTCAGCTCGGTCTCACCCTTCGGGGTGACCTTGCCGACCAGGATGTCGCCGTCGCGAACTTCGGCGCCGATGCGCACGATGCCGCGCTCGTCCAGGTCCGCGAGAACCTCGTCGGAGACGTTCGGGATATCCCGGGTGATCTCCTCGGCGCCGAGCTTGGTGTCGCGGGCATCGATTTCGTGCTCTTCGATGTGGATCGAGGTGAGCACGTCCTCTTCCACGAGGCGCTGCGACAGGATGATCGCGTCCTCGTAGTTGTGGCCCTCCCACGGCATGATCGCCACCAGCAGGTTCTTGCCGAGGGCCATCTCACCGTTCTCGGTGCAGGGACCATCGGCGAGCACCTGACCGGACTCGACCCGCTGACCCTCGTCCACGATCGGCCGCTGGTTCGCGCAGGTGCCCTGGTTCGAGCGGGCGAACTTGCGCATCCGGTAGCTCTTGCGGGTGCCGTCGTCGGCCATCACAGTGACGTAATCGGCCGAAACCTCTTCCACCACACCGGACTTCTCGTTCACCACGACGTCACCGGCGTCGACCGCGGCGCGCAGCTCCATACCGGTACCCACGATCGGGGATTCGGAACGGATCAGCGGCACGGCCTGGCGCTGCATGTTCGCACCCATGAGGGCACGGTTGGCGTCGTCGTGCTCGAGGAACGGAATCATCGCGGTCGCGACCGAAACCATCTGGCGCGGCGAAACATCCATGTAGTCGACCTCGGAGGCGGGGACGAGTTCGTTCTCGTCGTTGCCCCGGCGGCAGAGCACGCGCTCCTCGAGGAAGCGGCCGTCGGCGTCGACCGGCGAGTTGGCCTGCGCACGGACGTGGCGGTCCTCTTCGTCGGCGGTGAGGTACTTGACCTCATCGGTGACCTTGCCGTCGACCACCTTGCGGTACGGCGTCTCGATGAAGCCGAACGGGTTCACCCGCGCGTACACCGACAGCGAACCGATCAGGCCGATGTTCGGGCCTTCCGGGGTCTCGATCGGGCACATGCGGCCGTAGTGCGAGGTGTGCACGTCGCGGACTTCCAGACCGGCGCGCTCACGGGACAGACCACCCGGGCCGAGCGCCGAGAGGCGACGCTTGTGGGTCAGACCCGACAGCGGGTTGTTCTGGTCCATGAACTGCGACAGCTGCGAAGTTCCGAAGAACTCCTTGATCGCGGCCACGACGGGACGGATGTTGATCAGGGTCTGCGGCGTGATGGCCTCGACGTCCTGGGTGGTCATCCGCTCGCGGACCACGCGCTCCATACGGGAGAGGCCGACCCGGATCTGGTTCTGGATCAGCTCGCCGACGGTGCGCAGGCGGCGGTTGCCGAAGTGGTCGATGTCGTCGACCTCGACCGGCACCTCTTCGCCGCCCGGCGCGGTCATCGCCCGATCACCGGAGTGCAGCCGCACCAGGTACTCGATCGTGGTGACGATGTCTTCCTTGGTGAGCACCGATGCGGTAATCGGCTCGCCGAGGTGGATGCCGAGCTTTTTGTTGATCTTGTAGCGACCGACGCGCGCCAGGTCGTAGCGCTTCTCCTTGAAGAACAGGTTCTCCAGCAGGGTCTGCGCGGACTCCTTGGTCGGCGGCTCGCCCGGACGCAGCTTGCGGTAGATGTCCAGCAGCGCCTCGTCCTGACCGGCGGTGTTGTCCTTCTCCAGGGTCGACATCATGATCTCGGAGAAGCCGAAGCGCTCGACGATCTCCTCGGTGGTCCAACCCAGCGCCTTCAGCAGCACGGTGACCGGCTGACGACGCTTGCGGTCGATGCGCACACCGACGGTGTCGCGCTTGTCGACATCGAACTCCAGCCAAGCGCCACGCGACGGAATGACCCGCACACTGTGCAGATCCTTCTCGGTGCCCTTGTCGACGCTGTGATCGAAGTACACACCCGGCGAACGCACCAGCTGCGAGACGACGACGCGCTCGGTGCCGTTGATGATGAACGTGCCCTTACCGGTCATCATCGGGAAATCACCCATGAAGACCGTCTGGCTCTTGATCTCACCGGTGTTGTTGTTGATGAACTCGGCGGTCACGAACAACGGCGCCGCGTAGGTCATGTCCTTGTCTTTGCACTCGTCGATGGAGGCCTTGACCTCCTCGAAACGAGGATCAGAGAAAGAAAGGGACATCGACCCGGAGAAGTCCTCGATCGGCGAGAGCTCCTCGAGCACCTCCTCCAGACCGCCCGTTAGTCCGCCGTCGCCGCGAGCCGCGGCTTTCTCCCGCCACGAGGGCGAGCCGATCAACCATGCAAATGAGTCGGTCTGTAGATCGAGAAGTCCGGGCACCTCCAAGGGTTCACGGATCTTCGCGAAAGACACCCGCAACGGGGCTCCGGGGATTCCGGCAACTGCCTTGGTCTGGGTGGAGACTGCCAAGATGCGTCCTTCCAGCACCTCACGCGCGTCGCGTGGTGGTCCGCGACCGTCGCTTGTCTGCTACGAATTCCGCTGGATACAACCCGAACGAAACCCGAACAGGCAACAACGGAAGTAACACCGGAAGGTGGAACTTACGTGTGCAAATCGAGGTATGGACAGGAGGCAGCCAGCGCAACGTCCAACCGTACACCCATACGCAAGGTGGTGTCAAAGTACCACCCGAACAAGCCTCCGTGTGGCGGCACGCCGTGACCGTTATGGCCGCATTCCGGGTCCGAATCGCTGGCTGCGTCGGGAGCCACGGGGCGCGAGGAGCCACTGTGACAGCTGCCGCTGTTGTGAATAGCGTGACGTGTCCGGCGAAACTCGTCAAGTGGCGGGCCCGACCCGGTGATCAGCCAGATCCCCTGCCCCGCTGGGCTTATGCCGCCGAAATCACTGGTCGACGATGGCCGCGGCCAGCCACTTGCCGTCCACCTTCTGCATTTTCAGCACGATCGGGCCGGAGGCGCTCTGCTGGGCGACGCCGTTCTTGTTCGCGCTGACCACGAAATTCACCAGCAGCTCGGCCCTATCCTGGGTGAGCAAGGTCACCCCGATCGGGTCAGCGAGGGCATCGGCGCTGGTCTGCGCCTGTTTCAGGGCGGCGAGATTGGTATCGGCGTACTTGTCGAAATCGGCGAGCATCTGCCCGGTGACGACACCGTGCACCGCATCCTTATAGCCGTCGAGCTTGTTCACGTCATAGGCGTAGATGGTCTTCAACGCGTGCGAGGCGGCCGCGGTCACCTCCTCGGTGGCCTTGGTGTCCACGTAGGCCTCATTGGAATCGTCGATGCCGGGACGCAACGCCGCAACCGCGGCGAAGCCACCGAGCAGCACAGCGACGAGGAGAAGGGCCGCGACCACGCCCCACCCCGCGCCCGGACGTAACCGCTGCGACCACGGCCGCGACGACTCGGCGGACTGCGGAGCCGGTCGGACCGGTTCCGCGCTACCGGCGACCTTCGTCCGGCGCTTCGTGGTCGTTTCGTCGGCCGCGCGGGTGCTGCGGCGTGCGGTGACGGAACCGGTGTTCGCCACCGTGCGGCCGACGGTGGGACGGTTGCGGGGAGTGACCCGATTGACTGGTCGACGAGATGCCATGACGGGTTCTCCTACGATCCGGGCTTGGGCGCGGGCGTGGCACCGGGCTGTGCGGCAGTCGGCTGATTCAAGGGGATCGGCTGACTCAACGGACTCGCCTTCTCGGCCTTCCAGACCTCCCCCTGCTTGACCAGATCAAGGGCCCAGGTCTGACGGTAGGAGTACGGCGCGACATCCGGGACGGTCCTGGTGGTCTGCAGCACGATGAGCGCGGAGGCGTGGTCGCGCTCGGAGTTCAGCGCGGTCAGCGAGGACCCGACGACCTTGGACTCCAGCCTGGTCTTGGCCTGCGTGGCCTGCTCGCGGAACTGCTCCTGGGTCTTGGTGGCATCGTCGAGCAGCGATCCGGTCATCGACGACTGGATCAGCTTTATCGAACCGTCGACATTATTGGGATCCAGCGACATCAGGTTGATCGCGGCCTGCCTGGCATCGGCGAGCGCGGTATCGCGCGCCTCGACGCGCGGACCGTCGGTGAAGAAGGCCGCGCGCACCCAGCCGGTGCCGAACCAGACCGCGGCGATCAGCGCGACGACCAGTGCGGCGGCCGCGACCATGGTGACCGCGAGTCGGCCGCGGGATGCGTCCGCAGACGCGACCGCCGGGCGCACGGGATCCGATGCCGTCGCGTCATGCGCTGCGGCATCAGCTTCCGTGGAATCGGAGCCGGTTACCGCCAGCTTTTCCTTGGACATGTCGATGCTCACAGCCAGACACCCTAACTATCGTTACTGCGGCGTAGCCGCGTAGGTCCTGTTCACCGCTTGGGCGTGACCCCCAACAGGGTGGCCATCTGTACGGCGATCGGGTTCAGATTCAGCTTCTCGGGATCGGTCTTGGGGGTGGAATCCCAGGGCTGCACAATGCTCGGATCCGCCAGATCTGCGCGCATTCCACCGCGCACCGCGGTCGGATTACCGAACGGCACAGTGCATTTCGCGTCCTTGTTGAACGGGAAGTCGTCGCGAGTGTCGTCGAAGTCCGGATTCTCCCGCTTCATCTGGTCGAGGATCGCCTTGGTGCCCTCGTAACCCTGGGTGCACGCGGGCGGGTTGTTCGCCTCGAGCACCAGGCCGAAGTGGCTGGTGCCGTCGCCGGGCGCGGTGGACGACGCGCCGATGGACAGGCCCGGCAGCATCTGCAGCAGCGGACGCAGCGCGTAGAACTTCGGCGAGATGGTCAGCAGCAGCTGACGCAGGTTGGTCAGATCCTCGGTGAGCGCGCCGCCGCTCTCGTTCAGCAGCGCGGTGATCTGCTGGCCGGCATCGGTGCCGGTGCCGATGAGCCGCCGGATATCCGGATCGCTCGAACGCAGTTGAGCGGTGAGTTGGTCGAGGCCCTGGCTGAACTGCCGGATGTAGCCCGACTGCTCGGCCTGGGTGCCCAGTGCGATCCGGCCGTCGCGGATCAACTGGATCGTCTGCGGCAGGCTGTCGTTGAACGTGGCGGTGAACTTGTTCAGCGAATCGACGAAGACCTTGAGGTCGTCGCCCTTGCCGTCGAAGGCCTTGCCGAGTTCGGTGACGGTGGTGTTCAGCGCGGTGAGATCGACCGAGCGAGTGAAGGTATCCACGCTCTGGACCAGCTGCTCGACGGAAATCGGGGTCGTCGCCGAGGTGATGACCGAACCATCGCGCAGATACGGGCCCTTATCGGAATCGGGCTGCAGATCGACGTACTGCTCACCGATAGCCGAACGGTTGGCGATAACCGCCTTGGCCGACTCCGGAATCTTCGGCGCACTCGAATCGAGCACCAGGCCGATAGCCACACCCTTGTCGGTGAGTTCCAGATTGCCGACCCGGCCGACCGGGACACCGCGGTAGGTCACCTCGGCGCCCTTGTAGATGCCGCCGGTCTGCTTCGCGTCGACCTCCACGTTGTACTCGCCGATGCCGAGCATGTGATCGAGCCGAACGTATTTGGCGCCGACGAAAACCACGCCGAGCACCGCGATCAGGGCGAACGCGACCAGCTGGTAGCGCACCAGACGGGTCATCGCTGACCACCTCCGATCTGGTCGAGAATCGCCCCGAGCGGATCGGCAGGCAGCTGCGGCAGGCCGGCGGGGTAGCGCGGAATATTGGGCGGCAGCGGCAGCAGCGATACCGTCGGCCAACCCGGGCGCGGACCATTGCCGCCGTAGTACGGGTTGGTCGGATTCACCGGCACCTCGGGGCCGTAAGGCGGTGGGATATAGACCGGGTCACCCTTGCCGACACCGAGATTGCTGAGCGTGACACCGATCTGCTGGTCCACCGAGAGCCAGGTGTTCACCTGGCCGCCGAAGGTGCCCTCCAGCGTCGAGTCCGGGAATGGATAGGTCGGTATCAGCGGCAGCGCGGTGACCAGATCCGGTGCGGCCTTGCCGAGTTCCTGCAGCGTCGGACGCAGTGAGGTCAGATCCTTGATCAGATCGTCCTTCGAGTGGTTCAACACGTCGAAACCGGCCTGACCCACCCGGTCCAACTGCGCCAACAGCGAAATCAGTTGTGGCCGCTGCTCGTCCAGGATCTTGATGCCCCGCGGCAGCTCATCGATGATCTTGCTGATCTGATCGGTCTGGGTGCTCACCCGACTGCTCAGCGTGGCGAGTCCGTCGATGGCCCTTGTGATGTCGTCGACCTGCTCGTTCAGCCCGCCGATCAGGGTATTGGCCTGATCCAGCAGCGATCGCACCCGCTCCTCGCGGCCGCCGAGCGTCTTGTTCAGCTCCGTGACGATGGGCTGCAGCTGCGCGACGCCGCCACCGTTGAGCAGCAACGACAGCGCACCGAGCACTTGCTCGATCTCGGTCGCGTGCCGGGTGTGGTCGGCCGGGATGACCGAACCATTGGCGAGCTTCTTGCTGTCGGGTTCCTCGGCCGGCTTGGACAGTTCGATGAACTTCTCGCCGAGCAGATTCGACTGCCGCACCTCGGCCCGCGCATTGGCGGGCAGGTCGACCGAGGAGTTCACCAGCGCGCGCACGCTGGCGGTCCAGCCGTCCGGAGCAAGGGCGATTTTCTCGACGCGGCCGACCGCCACGCCCTCGACCTTGATCGCAGACTGCGGCACCAGATCGAGCACATCGTCGAACCGGATATCGATGGCCATCGGATGGTCGCCGACATCGGCGCCGCCGGGCAGCGGCACCGCGTAGATACCCTCGGACGAGCACGAGGTCACCAGGACCGTGCTCATACCCACCACCAGCACCGCGCTGGCCACGGAACGGATTCGCTTGTTCATCGCTGGCCACCTCCCTGCGAGGGCGGAAGTTGATCGGACGGGGTGCCAGGAACCGTGCCGGGCACCGGGTCGCGCTGCTGATTGTCATTGCTGAGGATGCCGAACGGCAGGATCAGCGTCGGCGTCTTCACACCGGCGGTGATCTGATCGGTGATCTCCTTGCAGTGATCCAGGATCGGGCGCATCTGCTTGCCGAGCGCCTCGAACTTCGGATCCCCCGGCATCAACTTGCTCAGATCCAGCATCTTGCACACCGCACCGAACGGATCCTGCAGATCGGTGAAGTTGGCGCGCATATCGAGGGTGCCGGATTCGGCATTGTGGATATTGATCAGATTGCTCAGCGCCAGCGGCAGCACCGGCAGTGTCGCGGCCAGATCGTCGCGCTGCTTGGCGAGCGTCGCGGTGAGCGTGGTCAGGCCCTGGGCATTCTGCTGGATCAGATCCCGGTTCTCGTCGATGAATCGGGCGACATCGCCGAGTGCGACCGACAGCAGGTTCAGCGCCGCGCCGAGATCCTGGCGTTCCCCCGCGAGGAAGGTCGACAGATCCGCGAGCTGGACATTGAATTGCCGCACCTGCTGGTCGTTCTGGGCCAGCATGGTGACGAAGGTCTGCAGATTCTTGACGGTGTCGAAGATGTCGCCGCGAGCATCGCCGAGGTATCGCGCCGCGCGCGAGAGCTGAGTGATGCTGTTGGCCAACGCCTCTCCGTTGCCCGCCAGATTCGCGGCCGAGGTGCGCACCAGTTGGTTCACCGCGCCCTGGGCGTTGGCGCCGTTGGGGCCTAACGCATCCGAGAGTTCGGTGATGCTCTTGTACAGCTGATCGACCTCGACCGGGGTGACCGTGCGATCGCGCGGAATGGTCGCGTTGCGCGCCATTTTCGGTCCGCCGGTGTAGGCCGGGGTCAGCTGGATGTAGCGGTCGGACACGATCGACGGCGTGATCTGCGCGGCCTTGGCATCGGCGGGCACATCGATGCTGCGGTCGACGCTCATCACCACCTTGACCTGCTCGCCTTGCGGCTCGACGGAATCCACCTTGCCCACCGGCACACCGAGGATGCGCACATCCGAACCCTCGTAGATGCCCACGGAGCGGTCGAAGTACGCGGTGATCTTGGTCGTGGTCATCCGGTCGAAGACCCACCAGAGGGCGCCGGCCAGGACCAGCGCCGCGATCACGCCGATCGCGATGGTCGCCTTGGTGCCGCGACGCGAGGTCCGCAGCGCGGTGAGCGGCTCCTTACGAGGCCAGTTCACCCCCATGTCAGTTACCTCCCATGGTGCGCACCGGCGGCCGATCGCCCGGAATCTCCGGCAGACCGGGCGGGAGCAGGTTCACGATCACCGCGTCGAACCAGCGCCCGGTACCGAGCACATTCGCGTAGAGGCCGTAGAACGGCGCCGCGAGTTCCAGCGTCTTGGAAATGTTCTGCTGATTCTTGTTCAGCAGGTCGATGGAGGCCGCGAGGTTGGTCAATGCCGGCCCCATCTGCTTCTCGTTATCGGCGACCAACGCGCTCAGTTCGGCCGACACCGTCTTGGCGCCGGTGAGCAGCTGCGCGATGGACTGCTGGCGAATGTTCAACTCGGCCAGCAACTGTCCACCGTTGGCGAGCAGCCGCTCGAACTGCTGATTGCGGTCGGCGAGCACACCGGTGGTCTGCCTGGTCGCCGCGAACAGCTTCTTGAGCTCCTCATCGCGCTTGCCGAGGGTTTCCGAGAGCCGGGCCACGCCGTCGATGGAGTTGCGTATCTCCGGCGGGGTGGTCTCGAACGCCTCCGAGAGCACCCGCATGCTGGTGGCCAGCTGCGCGGTGTCGATCTGGTCGATGTTCTTGGCCGCATCGCTGAACGCGTCCACCACGTCGTACGGAGATACCGTCCGCGACAGCGGAATCACTTTGCTCGGATCGGCGGGCTCGGAGCCCTTCGGATCCAGTGCCAGGTACTTCTGGCCGAGCACGGTCTTGATCTGGATGGAGGCGGTGGTCTCGTTGCCGACCCACGCGTCCTGGGTGCGGAAGTCGACGAGCACCTTGTTGCCGTCGAGCCGAACATCCGACACCGCACCGACCTTCACACCGGCGATGCGAACCTCATTGCCCTTCTTGAGGCCCGCGGCCTCGGAGAACTGCGCGGTGTATTTGGTGCCCGCGCCGATGATCGGCAACCTGTCCAGGAAGAACGCGGAGATCGTCACGAGCAGCACCATGGCCAGGCCGAGCACACCCAGGAACGCTGGGCTGCGCTTACCGAGCAGGATCCGGTCGTCCATCAGTGACCACCCTTCCCCTGGCAGCGCGGCGCGGCATTGGTGTAGAGCGGCTGGTTGACCGTCGGCAAACCGGCGGGGAGGTTGAGCTGCGGCGCGTCTACCGCGCCCGGTCCGACCACGATGTCGATACCGCACAGATAGAACTGGAACCAGGAGCCGTAACTGCCGGCGCGGCCGAGCTTCTCCATCTTGATCGGCAGATTCGTCAGCGCCGTATTCACTTCGTCCTTGCGCTCGTCGAGGGTGCCGGTGAGCTGGCTGAGCCCGGCGATCGAGCCCTGCAGCGTCGGGCGGGTCGGAACCAGCAGATCCGCGGTGGCCGAGGCCAGGTTGGCGAGCGAGGTGACCGAGCTGCCGATGGTGTCGCGTTCGGCGGCCAGCCCGCTGACCAGTGCCTCGGTATTGACGATCAGCTGATCGAACTGCCCCTCGCGTTCGTTGACCGCATTGAGTACGGCCGTGAGGTTGCGCACCAGATCACCGATGACCGCGTCCTTGTCGGCGATCTTGTTCGTCAGGTTCGCGGTGGTCGCCACCAGATCGTGGATGGTGCCCTGCTCGCCCTGGAAGACCTGGATGATCTCGTAGGACAGCTTGTTCACGTCATCGGCGGTCAGCGTCTGGAACAGCGGGCGGAAGCCGTTGAACAGTGTGGTCAGGTTCAGTGCGGGCCTGGTGTGCTCGAGCCCGATGGTCGCACCCTTGTTGAGTTTGCGGCCCTGCTCGCCGGTGCCCTGCTCGAGCGCGATATAGCGCTGGCCGACCAGGTTGCGGTACTTGATGGTCGCCGTCGTCGACGCGGGCAGCCAATCACGGTCGGTCAGTTCGAATCCGACCTCGGCCTGGCGCTTGTCCACGATCTTGACGCTGGTGACCTTGCCGACCCGGACTCCGGCGATGCGCACCTCGTCACCTTTATTGAGCGAGGTGACATCGGAGAAGCGCGCCTTGAACGCGGTGCCGCCGCCGGTGTAGTTGGCGATCGAGAGCCCGAGGATCGTCGTCGCCAACAGCGTGACGACGACGAAGATGATGAGTTTGGTCAGCGGCCCACCGAGGCCGCGCATCGTTTCCTTCATCGCATGCTCACCTCGCTGCCACGGAATGCGGGTGCACCGATCCTGGTGACCCAGCTGGGCACCTGGTCGGGCGAAACACCGTTCGCCGCACCGTAGATCGTGCCGAGGGTCTGCTGTTCGGCGGGCGAACCGGCCGTTGTCGGCACATTCGCGGCCGGATACATGCCGAACTGCGGCACTGGTAGCGTGCCGCTGACCTGGTCGCCCGGATTGCGGCTCGGCACCTGGTAGGAACCATCGTTGAGCGGTCCGCCGGTGTACTGACCCGGATCGGTGAAGACCGGATATTCCGGCAGGCACCAAGGCCCGCGGGTGTCCAGCCAGCGCGGCTCGTCCTGGTTGGGCAGGTACTTGCCGCGGGTGTTGGTCAGCTCGATGGTGACTCGCGAGCCGGGCCGCTTGGTGCCCATGCCCATGAGCTGGTCGATGCGCGGCTTCATCTTGGCGAAGTTCGCTATTGCGCAGGTGTAGGTCGGCGAGTAGGTCGCCAGCTGTTCCAGCGCGGGCCGCGAGTCGGCGGCCACATCGATGATGTTGTCGCGGTTGGCGATCAGGAAGTCCGCGGTGGTGGCGGCGGTCGGATTCAGCGTGGCCAGCAGGGTATCGATCTGCGGGCGGCGCTGCACGATTGTCGCGTTGGTGGTGCGCAGGTTGTCGAATGCGTCGACCAGTTGCGGCAGCGCATCGGAATAGGTGGCGGCCACATCGGCGAAACTCACCAGATCCTGCTTGAGATCGGGCATGACCCCGTTGACCTCACGGAAGATGTGATCCAACTTCTCCACCGTCTCACCGAGCGCCAGCCCCTGACCCGAAAGCGCTTGGGACAGTGCGCCGAGCGTCGAGGCGAGATCCTGCGGCGGTATCGCCTGCAGCAGTGGCAGCACATCATCGAGCAGCTTGCTGATCTCGATGGCATTGCCGCTGGTGTCCTGATGCAGGGTCACGCCCTCGGTCAGGTGCTGCTTACTCGGCTCGTCCGGGATGACCAGATCCACATACCGTTCGCCGAACAGCGTCTTCGGCAGCAACCGGGCCGTCGCATTGACCGGAATCTGCTGGGCCTTACCGGGATCGATCGCGAGGTCGAGGGTAACCTTGCCGCCCTCGGACCGGCTCGACCTGACCTCGCCGACATTGACGCCGCGCACCTTCACATCGGCATTGCGGGTCAACGCATTTCCCACGCTGTCGGTGATCAGTTCGACCCGGACGGTATCGACGAACGCCTTGTTGTAGATCGCGACCGTGGTGACCAGGAATAATGCGCAGACCACGAAGAATGCGATTCCGAGCAGCCGGACGCGCAATTTCTCCGTCGCGCGCCACATCTGCACGCGATTACTCATGACGGCACCTCACGGCCGCTCCCAATTCGATGATCCGCGCGCTCATCCAGCAACCCGCACTGTCGTAGTAGTTCCCCAGATTGCGAGGCTCAGGAAGAAATCGAGCACATTCACGAGCACGATCGCCGCGCGCACCGCGCGACCCACCGCAACGCCGACACCGGCCGGTCCGCCGGTGGCGTTGAAGCCGTAATAGCAATGCACCATGATGATTACGAATGCGAAGACCAATACTTTGACGAATGAATACAAGACGTCTTCTGGTGGCAGGAACAGACTGAAATAGTGGTCATAGGAACCACTGGATTGTCCGTTGAACCAGATGCTGATCATTCGCGACGCCAGGAATGTGCCCAGCAGGCCCACGATGTAGAGCGGGATGACCGCGAGGAAGCCTGCGATGACCCGGGTGGTGACCAGGAACGGCACACCCGGCACCGCCATCACCTCGAGCGCATCGATTTCCTCGGAGATACGCATCGCGCCGAGCTGGGCGGTGAAACCACAACCCACCGTTGCCGATAGCGCGAGCGCCGCGACCAGCGGCGCGATCTCGCGGGTGTTGATGTACGCGGTGAGGAAGCCGGTCAGCACCGAGCTGCCGAGCGAATCCAACGCCTTGAAGCCCTGCAGGCCGACGACGACGCCGACCGAGCCGGACATGAACACGATGACGCCGATGGTGCCGCCGATGACGGCCAGCGCACCACTGCCGAAGGTCACCTCGGCGAGCAGCCGCATGACCTCCTTGCGGTAGTGCACCGCGGTGCGCGGTATCCAGGCGATGGCCTTGGAATAGAACGACATCTGATCGCCGGCGCGATCGACGACATTCACCGGCATGCGCGCGATCTCACGGACCCGGCGGGCGGATTTCGCCAGGACCGGGGGACGGTACGAGGTGGCCACGGGTCAGGCGCCCTTGGCGGGGACGACCTGCAAATACACCAGTGTCAGGATCAAGTTCACGAAGAACAGAACCATGAAGGTGATAACCACGGATTGGTTCACCGCGTCTCCGACTCCTTTCGGGCCCCCTTTGGGATGCAACCCCTTGTACGCGGCGATCACGCCTGCGATCAGACCGAATACCAAGGCCTTGATCTCGCCGATCCACAGGTCCGGCAATTGGGCCAGCGCGGAGAACGAAGCGAGGTAGGCGCCGGGCGTACCGCCCTGCAGCCCGACATTGAAGAAATAGCCGCCGGCGATGCCGACCACCGATACCAGACCGTTGAGCAGCAGCGCGACCAGCATCATGCCGAGTACGCGCGGCACCACGAGCTTCTGCACCGGATCGACGCCGAGCACCTCGAGTGCGTCGATCTCCTCACGGATGGTGCGCGAGCCGAGATCGGCGGCTACCGCCGATCCGGCCGCGCCCGCGATGATCAACGCGGTGACAACGGGGGCGGCCTGCTGGACGGTAGCCAGGACGCTGGTTGCGCCGGTAAACGATTCGGCGCCTAGTTGTTTGATCAGAGAGCCGGTCTGCAGCGCGACAACCGCACCGAACGGGATGGCAACCAATGCGCTCGGCAAGATCGAGACACTCGCGATGAACCACGACTGCTCGATGAATTCGCGCAACTGGAAAGGCCGTTTGAACGTCTTGCGCATAACGTCGATGAACAGCGCAAAGATGTTGCCGGCCTGGCCAAACCCCGACTCCATTGGAGTCCGCAATCGCGCCAGGGTGGAATTCACGATCGCAGATGTTACCCGTTAGTTGTGTTGTGGCGCACGGTAGTGTCGAATGACCCACCCTGGTATCCGCCCAGCTCCCCATTCTGGTACGCCATCACCTGCGTATCGTCGCTCTGCTCGAGTGACTCACGGATAGCCGCCTGGGCCGCATGCGGGAGGGTGTGCATGATCTCGCGGACACGCGCCTGACGGCGAAGCACCGCCTGACGCACCGGCATACCCGGGGTGGCCCGCATCTGCGGAATGATGCCCTCGACCTCCTCGGCGCCACCGTGATGGTGCCCGGCATCGACGAGGGCCTGCTCGCGCGCCATCTGCGCCTCGTCCTTCTCCTCCGACATACCGATCGGACCGATCATCCGACCGTTGAGGAACTGCTTTACCACCGGCTCCTCCGAGGTCAGCAACACCTCACGCGGACCGAACATCACCAGCGAGCGCCGGAACAACATCCCGATGTTGTCAGGCACCGTGCGCGCCAGGTTGATGTTGTGGGTGACGATCAGGATCGTCGCGTCGATCTGCGCGTTGATATCGATCAACAGCTGCGACAGATACGAGGTACGTACCGGGTCCAGACCGGAGTCGGGCTCGTCGACCAGGATGATCTGCGGGTCCAGCACCAGCGCGCGGGCCAGACCGGCACGCTTGCGCATACCACCGGAGATCTCACCGGGCAGCTTGCCCTCCGCGCCGAGCAGACCGGTCAGCTCGAGCTTCTCCATCACGATCTTCTTGATGTCCGATTCGGACTTCTTCGTGTGCTCACGCAACGGGAACGCGACGTTGTCGAACAGGTTCATCGACCCGAACAACGCGCCGTCCTGGAACAGCACACCGAACAGCTTGCGGATTTCGTAGAGCTCCTTATTGGAGCAGGTGGTGATATCGGTGCCGTCGATGAAGATCGAACCGCGCTCCGGACGCAGCAAACCGATCAGCGACTTCAAAAAGACGGACTTACCGGTACCCGAGGGGCCGAGCAGCGCGCTGACCTCACCCGAGGGCAGCGTCAGTGAGACGTCCTGCCAAATTCGCTGTGAACCGAAGGATTTGGTAACACCCTCGGTCCTGACCTCGACGCCCACGCCAACCTCCACAAATTCTCAGCGAGCCACCCACCGGCGAACCGCGCTATTCGGTATCACGGTGTGTCGCATCACAGTGGGTGCGGTCACTGTATCCCATGAGCATGACGCGGCACACCCTTACCTGACCGAAGAGTAACCCCGAATCACTCGCAATATTCGCATTACCGTCGCATGCGTCATGACAACGCAAACGGGCGGCCCCCAATGGGAACCGCCCGTTCGGCGAGTTACTCGCGAATTACTTCACGGAAACCTTGGCGCCGGCCTCTTCCAGCTTCGCCTTGGCAGCCTCGGCGGCGTCCTTGGCGACCTTCTCCAGGATCGGCTTCGGGGCGCTCTCGACGAGGTCCTTGGCTTCCTTCAGGCCCAGGCCCGAGACGATCTCACGGACCACCTTGATGACCTGGATCTTCTTGTCGCCGGCACCCTCGAGGACGACGTCGAACTCGTCCTGCTCCTCGGCGGCCTCGGCCGGAGCGGCAGCGCCACCGACGGCGGCGACGGCGACCGGAGCAGCCGCGGTGACCTCGAACTTCTCCTCGAACTTCTTGACGAAGTCCGACAGCTCGAGCAGGGTCATGTTGCCGAAGGTCTCGAGCAGTTCGTCAACGTTGGCCATTGTTGTTTCCTTTCGGTAGTTGGTTGTCTATGTGGGCGAGCCGCACGCGATCCACCCGGGGGGTGTTACTCGGCGGCAGCTCCGCCTTCTTCGGCCTGCTTCTTCTCCTGCAGCGCGGCGGCCAGGCGGGCCACCTGCGAAGCGGGAGCGTTGAACAGACCGGCAGCCTTCGCCAGGTTGCCCTTCATCGCGCCGGCCAGCTTGGCCAGCAGCACCTCGCGGGACTCCAGGTCGGCGATCTTCTCGACCTCGGCAACGGACAGCGCGGCGCCGTCCATGTACCCGCCCTTGATGATGAGCGCCTTGTTCTCCTTGGCGAAGGTCTTGATGGCCTTCGCCGCGTCGACCGGCTCGCCCTTGATGAAGGCGATGGCGGTCGGTCCGACGAACAAGTCGTCCAGGCCAACGACGCCCGCTTCCGCAGCCGCCCGCTTGACCAGGGTGTTCTTGGCGACGGAGTAGGTAGCGCCTTCGCCGAGCGCGCGACGCAGATCGGTGAGCTTACCGACCGACAGACCACGGTATTCCGTGATGACTGTGGCCGACGAGCTCTTGAACTGCTCCGTGATCTCCTCGACCGCGGTGACCTTCTCGGGTTTTGCCATACTTCGCCTCCTCTCTGGATGTCGGTTCGTATTCGAACTGCCGAGTACCAGGGGCCAGCGAAAAGCGAACGCCCCGAACGCAGAGCGTTCCGGGGCGCAATTAGGGTGATCGACCCGGGCATGGCCCAGATCGAATCCCAGCCTCGGTCCTCCCTGCGTGGGCCGCCGGCTCGATGCCGGACCTTCGACCACGCCCGAACGGGCGCAGCGACCAACGGTCTTCGGTAGAACGGATTGGGTAGTCATCGAACTCGTCGATTACTTCGGTCCAGAGTAGCCGAATCCGCCCCCATCTGCCAAAACGGCTACGAACGGAACCCTTCCGCGCCCGAATCGTTATGGCGCAGCTCACAATTCAGCCCAATATGTGTCGGACGTCGCCGCAGTAAAGCGTTACCAAGAGTCACAGTTACTGTTTCACTACCTAACTATGGCAACCTCCATAGTTGATCCACCGGTGCTGTTGGAACGACGCACCAGACGCTTCATCGCTCCTGCCGTCATCTGTCTGGCGGAGCTGCTGGTCGTCCTCGACAACACCATCGTGAATGTGGCCCTGCCCTCCATCGGAGTGGAATTGGCCACCGGCGTCAGCGGCCTGCAATGGGTCGTCGACGCGTACACCCTGACCTTCGCCGGATTGTTGCTGGCCTTCGGCAATCTCGGCGATCGCTACGGACGCCGCCGCGTCATGACGATCGGCCTGGTCGGCGTGGCCGTCATGTCCATCGGCGGTGCCCTGTCGGAATCCATGGGCAGTGTCATCGCCGCCCGCGCTGCGATGGGAGTTTTCGCCGCGGCCGTCTTCCCCGCGACGCTGGCGCTGATCATCAATATCTTCACCGATAAGCGCGAGCGCGCACTGGCCATCGCCGCGTGGACGGCCATGGCCGGCTTCGCCATCGCGATCGGCCCGATCTCCGGCGGCTGGCTACTGGAACACTTTTCGTGGCATTCGGTCTTCTGGATCAATGTGCCGGTAGCGCTGATCGCCTCGGCCGCCACCCTGATCTGGGTGCCCGAATCGCGATCCGCCCAAGTGGGGCGGCTCGATCTGCCGGGCATCGGATTGTCGGTCACCGGCATCACCGCACTGGTGTGGGCCATTATCGAAGCGCCGCGTTACGGCTGGCTTTCCACGACCACACTCGGCGCCGGCGCACTCGGCGTCGCACTGCTCGCGGCGTTCATCACGTGGGAATTGCGTACCAGCGCACCGATTCTCGATATGCGACTATTCCGCAATCGCCGATTCTCCATGCCCGCCTTGGCGATTGCGGTCGGCTACTTCTCGATGTTCGGGTTCCTGTTCCTTATTACTCAGTACTTCCAAGGGGTGCGGGAGTACACGCCGCTCGAATTCGGTATCGCCTCACTGCCGTTCGCGTTCTCGGTGGCGGTCGGCGCACCGATCGCGACGCTCATGGCGACCCGCATCGGCACCACGCCGGTGATCGTATTCGGGTTGTTGCTCACCGGTGTCGGGCTGTATCTCGGCGGGCAGGTGACGGTGGACAGCAGTTATGTCATCGGTGTGCTGCCGTCCATGGTTTCGATGGCGTTGGGCCTGGCCATCGTGCAGGGCCCGGCGACCGAATCGATCATGGGTTCGCTACCGCTGAACGAAGCTGGCGCGGGATCCGCGGTCAACGACACCACCCGTGAGATCGGCGGCACCCTAGGCGTCGCGGTCCTCGGCTCGATCGTGGCCTCCTACTACACAACTCGCGTCTCGCCGCTGATCGACCGGGTGCCCGCCGGGATGATGAACTCCGACCAGCGCAGTCTGGTGAAGGCCAGTCCGCTCAGCGTGCTGGAGGTCCGCAAACGAGAACTCGCACCATTCTTCGAGGTCCAGCGCGAAAATCTGATCACCGCAATGAAGACGGCAGCACTGCAGGGTTCCCACGCCGCATCGCTGGTCGCCGCCGGCGCGGTCGTGGTGTGCGCGCTGATCGTCGCCATCTTCCTACCGTGGGATGTGCAGGACGGCGAATCGGTGCTACTCGGTTGGCGCAAATCCGCAGAGCCCAAGGAAAACTGACCATCGAGGCAAGTCGAATGGTGGCTCGGTCCCGGATCGAGCCACCATTCGACTCCCTTGGACGGGTGGTCAGACGAGAGTGGTCTGGTGGACCAGGCGGGTGAGGGCTTTCAGTGCGCCGGTGCGGAATTCGGGGGCGGTGACCAGGCCGTTGGTGTCGACGGCATCGCGGGCTACCGGGAGTCGGGCACAAGTGCCCGGATCGACGATGGCACCGACGTAGCCCAGCACCGTGGTCAAGGTGGTGGCCGCGCCTTCGCCGCGGCCTTGGGCGGCGACATTGAGGAAGGCAGTCGGCTTTTCGTAGAGATCGGCGGTGCCGACGGTCCAGTCCAGCAGGTTCTTGAAGCTGCCGGGGAGGGTGCCCGCGTATTCGGGAGTGCAGAGCAGGACCGCATCGGCGCGCGAAATATGTTCGTGCAGTGCGACAACCGACGGATGACCGGTACCGTCGTCATCCGGACTGAAGGCGGGCAGTTCGGCGAGACCTTCGTACCAGAAGGTCTCGACACCCTCCGGCGCGATCGCCGCGACTGTGCGCAGTGCGGCGGTATTGGTCGAAGCACTACGTGTGCTTCCGGAGATGAGCAGTACGGCGGTCACCTCATGGCCAACCGTCGCCGCGCGGGAATTAGTCCGGTGCGCGATATGTCCGCAGCACCGCGAGCGCCCATATGCCGCCCCAGGAAATCTGCCGAAATACGCAAAGGGCGGGAACGCGATTCGCGTTCCCGCCCTTGCGGTAAAACTCAGCTTCCTGCGATAACGCTCAGCTTCCGAAGAGCTGGGCTACCGAAGAGCCGGGGTGCTACTTACGCATCCTCGTCGAGGAGGTTGCGGGTGCGGTTCGGGTCCACCGGGATGCCCGGTCCGGTGTTCGTCGAGACCGTAACCTTCTTGACGTAGCGGCCCTTGGCGGTCGACGGCTTGGCACGCAGGATCTCGTCCAGCGCCGCGCCGTAGTTCTCCACCAGCTTGGCATCGTCGAAGGACGCCTTGCCGATGACGAAGTGCAGGTTGGCCTGCTTGTCGACGCGGAAGTTGATCTTGCCGCCCTTGATGTCGTTGACGGCCTTGGTCACATCGTTGGTGACCGTGCCCGTCTTCGGGTTCGGCATGAGGCCGCGCGGGCCGAGGACACGCGCGATCCGGCCGACCTTGGCCATCTGGTCCGGGGTGGCGATCGCGGCGTCGAAGTCCAGCCAGCCGCCCTGGATCCGCTCGATCAGATCCTCGGCGCCGACGGCGTCCGCACCGGCGGCCTCGGCCTCGGCGGCCTTCTCACCGGCCGCGAACACGATGACGCGGGCGGTCTTGCCGGTGCCGTGCGGCAGGTTGACCGTGCCGCGGACCATCTGGTCGGCCTTACGGGGATCCACACCGAGACGAACGGCGACCTCGACGGTCGCGTCGGTCTTGGCGGTTGCGGTCTCCTTCGCCAGCCGCGCGGCGGCCAGCGGGGAGTAGAGCTGAGTGCGATCGACCTTCTCGGCCGCGGCGAGATACGCCTTGCTTCGTTTTGCCATGATTTTCTGTCCTTAATGTGGTTCAGAAGTGGTTATCGGGTCTGGCCGACCCTCCCACCGGGATTGCGAGTGCGAACTCACGCCTCGACGGTGATACCCATCGAACGCGCGGTACCCGCGATGATCTTGGCCGCCTGGTCGATGTCCTTGGCGTTCAGATCTTCCTGCTTGGTCTTGGCGATCTCCCGGACCTGGTCCATGGTGACCTTCGCGACCTTGGTCTTGTGCGGCTCGGCCGAGCCCTTCTGCACACCGGCGGCCTTGAGCAGCAGCTTGGCGGCGGGCGGGGTCTTCAGCTTGAAGTCGAAGCTCCGGTCCTCGTATACCGAGATCTCGACCGGAATGACGTTGCCACGCTGCGACTCGGTCGCGGCGTTGTACGCCTTGCAGAACTCCATGATGTTGACGCCGTGCTGACCGAGCGCGGGGCCGACCGGAGGGGCCGGGTTCGCCTGGCCGGCCTGGATCTGAAGCTTGATGATCCCGGCGAGCTTCTTCTTCTTGGGGGGCATCTTTCTTTCCTAGGGTTTTTGTGTCCTTGCTCTTTGCAAGATTCGGGGGTCCTAGATCTTCGCGACCTGGGTGAACGCCAGCTCGACCGGAGTCTCGCGACCGAAGATCGACACGAGCACCTTCAGCTTCTGCTGCTCGGCATTGACCTCGGAGATGCTGGCGGGCAGCGTCGCGAACGGGCCGTCCATCACGGTCACCGACTCGCCGACCTCGAAGTCGACCTCGATGACCGGCTTGGGTGCGATATCGGTGGCGGTCGAAGCCGCGGCGGCGGCTTCGGCAGCGGGCTTCTTCTGCTGCTGCGCGGCCGGGACCAGGAACTTCACCACGTCGTCGATGGAAAGCGGCGACGGCCGCGAGGTGGCACCGACGAAACCGGTCACACCGGGGGTGTTGCGCACCGCGCCCCACGACTCGTCGTTGAGTTCCATCCGGACCAGGATGTAACCGGGCAGCACCTTGCGGTTGACGTGCTTGCGCTGACCGTTCTTGATCTCGGTGACCTCTTCGGTCGGCACCTCGACCTGGAAGATGTAATCCTCGAGGTCCAGGTTCTGCACGCGGGTCTCGAGGTTGGCCTTCACTTTGTTCTCGTAACCGGCGTACGAGTGAATTACGTACCAATCACCGGGGGCGCGCCGCAGCGCGGCCTTCATCTCGGCAACCGGGTCGGCGGGTTCGGCATCGACAGGAGCGGCCTCGACAATTTCGGCGTCAGCGGCGTCGGATTCGTCGACAACAGCTTCCTCGACGGCTGCGGACTCCTCGACGGTCTGCACCGCTTCGTCGACCGGGAACTCGTCGGTTGTGTCGTTCTCCGGGGTGCTCACTGGGGCACTCGCTTCCTGTGTCGTCACGTACATCCTTTGCGTACCGGGCCTGGCGCGCTGTAACGCGCCGGCTCGGGGTCGGCTACCGGCGTCGGCGGCGATCAGCTAGCCGAACAGCCAGTTGACACCCTTGATGAACGCCAGATCCAACCCGCTGATGAACGCGACCATGAAGATCACGAACACCAGAACAACGCTCGTATAGGTGACCATCTGCTTCCGGTTGGGCCAGATCACCTTGCGCAGTTCCGCGACTACTTCGCGCAGGAACTTGATCAAACGCTTGAACGGGTTACCCGTCTTCTTGCGTTCGGCCCGATCGGTCTTCTTGGCTGCCTTGCCCGACGTGGGCCGATCGATCGTGGCGACCGAGCCCGAATCGGCATTGCGACTGCGCCGCGCGGACCTCTTACCGCTCGGCCGAGCCACCGCGGCGGTGTCGTCGTCCTCGGCATGCGCGCCGTGGCGATTGTCCCGCTCGTCGCTCACGCCGCCACCTCACTACGCTCGGCGCCGCCGTGCGCGATGCGCGCTGTGCCAATGGCTCGCTCGCTACGCTCGCTCACGTCGATCCTTTCGTCGCTGGCATCCAGGGCAGGGGCGACAGGACTTGAACCTGCAACCTGCGGTTTTGGAGACCGCTGCTCTGCCAGTTGAGCTACGCCCCTTCGGTTGGACGATCCAGCTGTCCAACCACTGTTCTGTGTGCAGTTGTCGTTCTTCCATCTGGTGTCACACAACACGCGCGCCACTCCGGCAGTTGCCGGCCCCGTCGGCGAATCCTTGCGGACTCACCTGGAACCAGCCCTTGCAGAGCAGCGCGCAGCGGCTGGTGACCCCAGAAATCTGAGTGTACGTTACCGCCTGCGGCATATGCCAATCAGGGTCGCTCGACCAGGTCAGGCCAGTTGGACCGTCGCGGTGGCGCGTCCGAAGATCTTCTTGCCCGCCGACTTCGCCACGATGGCGACGACCGCGGTCCGAGTCTCCGGATCCACCGACTTCACCTTACCCGTGAACTCGACCTCCGCAGGCTCCTCGGAGCCCACGTAGACCGGGCTGGTGAAGCGGACGTTGTACTCCTTGATCGCGCCGGGATCGCCGAGCCACGAGGTGACGAAACCGCCGCCGAGGCCCATGGTGAGCATGCCGTGCGCGACCACGTTGTCCAGGCCGACCAGCTTGACGACCTCGTCACTCCAGTGGATCGGATTCGCGTCGCCGGAGACGCCCGCGTAGTTCACCAGATCGCCGCGGGTCAGCCGGACGGTACGCGGAGGCAGCTCGTCGCCGACGGCGATGTCCTCGAAGTCGATCGCGTGCTTACTCGGCACGATCGCAGGCACCACGGGCGCGGGCGCCGCGAGCGCATCGGTGGCGGCACCGGTGCGCGGATGGTGGCTCGGCGCGTCCTCGCCGATGCCGTGCATGAGCACATTGCGGACCGCGCCCTGCAGGTTCGGATCGATATCGCCGCCGCTGCGCCCGATCAGCGTGGTGTAGGTGGTGAGCACCACCTCGTCCTGTGCGGTGACGATGTTCTTGGTGACGATGATGTCGCCGCCGAAGGCCTGCCGGAACGAGTGCAGGTAGACATCGCAGACCAGCTGATCGCCGACCTTGATCGGCCGGTGGAATTCCAGGATCTGATCGGTCTGCATGATCTGGCTCAGGTCGTAGCCCGTGACGATCTGCTCGAAGAGTTTGCGCTGGGCCAGAATTCCGACCAGGGAGATGAAGGTGACCGGGGCGAGCAGGCTGTCGTAGCCGTACTCCTGCGCGGCGTCTTCATCCCAGTGCACCGGGTGGTAATCCTGCACAGCGCGCGCGTATTCACGCACCTTCTCGCGGCCGACCTCGTAGTAGTCGTCGACGCGGTAATGATGACCGACCATCGCCGCGGCGTGCGCCGCAGGATCGAGTTCTTCGTCCGCTGCGACCGCTTCGTCTGTACCGGTGTTGATTGTCACGGGAGGACTGTACCTATCTGACCCCGAGCCCCGGAGTCGACGGAGCGTTCACGACTGCGCCTCGCTAGCGCTCGGCTCCGTCGTGCCCGCTTGGCGGCTGTGTCGATCGGTTACTCGCTTCGCTCGCAACGCCCACCGCACTCGAGTCGGTAAAACACGTCAGGGCCGGACATATGTCCGGCCCTCGCAAGTGTCACGACCCGAGAATCCGGGACCGACCCGGAAGCCAATCAACGCGGCAGCGGCACGCGTGGTGGACTAGCGGGATTCGCGATGCGCCCGGTGGGTGCCACAGTTCGGGCAGAACTTCTTCAGCTCCAGCCGATCCGGGTCGTTGCGCCGGTTCTTCTTGGTGATGTAGTTGCGGTGCTTGCACTGCTCGCAGGCCAAGGTGATCTTTGGCCGGACATCGGTGGACTTCGCGGCCACGATATTCCTTCTTTCGGGTCAACCAGATGGTCTGATCGGTTTTTGGTAGCGATGGCCGGACTTGAACCGGCGACACAACGATTATGAGTCGTTTGCTCTACCGACTGAGCTACACCGCCACGGGGTCGCATTGCTTGGTGATGCCGCGCCCGGCCCCACAGAGTGGAGGTTGTAGCGATGCCGAGTCGGTCACCACCGGCAATCCGGCGAGCCCCCTAACGGAATCGAACCGTTGACCTTTTCCTTACCATGGAAACGCTCTGCCGACTGAGCTAAGGGGGCATGACTAGCTCCGCACCGTGACCAACGTTCAGGACTCCGGCGCGGCGAAGTCTTGAACGAGGTTACACACTCACCGGTCGCACCTCCAAACCGGGTGGTCAGAGCGGTTTTTGCGACCACATACGGAGGGCCGCCAGCGACTGCGCGCAGGTCGCTCGAAAAGATCGGCCACGACGCCTACCGGTAATTGACGAACTGCAGCGCGATGCCGAAGTCCTCACCCTTCAGCAATGCGATCACCGCCTGCAGATCGTCGCGCTTCTTACTGGAGACGCGTAGTTCCTCACCCTGGATCTGCGCCTTGACGCCCTTGGGCCCCTCGTCGCGGATCTTCTTGGAAATTTTCTTCGCATGCTCGGCGTCGATGCCCTGCACCAGCGTGCCGGTGATTTTGTAGGTCTTGCCGGAGGCCGCGGGCTCGCCGGCATCGAAGGCCTTGAGCGAGATATCGCGGCGAATCAGCTTTTCCTTGAATACGTCGAGCGCCGCCTTGACCCGCTCCTCGGCCTCGGCACTGAGCACGATCTTGTCCTCACCGGACCATTCGATACTTGCGCCGGTGCCACGGAAGTCGTAGCGGGTGTTCAGCTCCTTCTCCGCCTGATGCAGCGCGTTGTCGACCTCCTGACGGTCGACCTTGCTGACAACATCGAAAGACGAATCGGCCACACTTCGCTCCTGTCCTGGCGGTCCAACGGGTCCCAGCTGACCCTTTCGACGACCTGCAAGCAGTCGCCGGCGACCAGATGATCCGGTCACCGTCAGTTCTACCCCGGAGCGCGACCCTAGTCCCGCCACATGGCCGATGGCCAGCCGGTTTGCATTCAGGGTGCAGGTTCGTTGTAAGCTGCTCTGCGCGCCGAGAAGCGCGACGGCAGGTTGCCCGAGCGGCCAATGGGAGCAGACTGTAAATCTGTCGGTGAAAGCCTACGTAGGTTCGAATCCTACACCTGCCACCGAAAGCCCCCGTCGATCATCATGATCGACGGGGGTTTCTCATTTGCCGCGTCGGCGCTGTTCAGCAACTGTGGCAATTCGGCGAGTGGCGTGGCGACCCACACCGTGCTCACGCTGCAGCCGCTCGACCGCCGGAGCCAATTCGGGGGCCGCTTGCCGCGTCCTTCCGGATCGCCGGGCGGGCCGCCGATCGCTGGTACTAGCCTTGCCAGAGAGATTAGATTTTGCTTTGCAAGCAAAAATACTTTGCAAGCAAAGACTATTCGGAGGTGTGCGGGATGTCGACGGGTGCGCGTGGCATCGGGGTGGACGAAGGCATTCGGAGTCTGCTGCTGCTCATGCCACGGGTGGTGGGGCGGGCCAAGAAGATGCGCGTTCCCGAAGAGCTGCAATCGTTTTCGCTTGCTCCGCGGCATCTGTCACTGCTGGCGAATCTGGTGTTCGAGGGGCCGATGACAGTGAACGAGCTGGCGGCGCGGTTGGAAGTCGCGCCGACGACGGTCAGCCTGATGGTGGGCGATCTGAGCCGTCAGGGGGTGCTGGAACGTCGCTCGGATGCGGCGGATCGCCGTCGAACCATCGTCGCCATCGCGGCAGCGCACGAGAAGTCGGTCAATGCCTGGCTCGGCGGCAGTGCGCGGGCGTGGCGGAAGGTGCTCGAGCCGTTGAATGCCGAGCAGCGGCGGATGTTCGTCGAGACGCTACGGGCCTTCGAACAGGAACTCGCGACCGAACACGATTGAGCGCGTCGGGTCCGCCGATCAGTAGTTGCGGGGCCCGCCCGCCATTTCCTCGAGACGGGCGATGCGATCGGCCATCGGGGGGTGGGTGGAGAACAGGCGTGCCGCACGCTCACCGGCCCGGAACGGGTTGGCGATCATCAGGTGCGACTGGGCCGTCAGCTGCGGCTCAGGGGGCAGCGGGGCCGCCTGTACGCCGCGCTCCAGCTTGCGCAGCGCCGAGGCCAGGGCGAGCGGATCGCCGGTGAGTTCGGCGCCGGATTGGTCGGCTTGATATTCACGGGAGCGGGAGACGGCCAATTTGACCAGGGTCGCGGCGATCGGGCCGAGCAGCGTCACCAGGATCACGCCGAGGATATTGGGGCCCTCGCCATTGCGGTTGCCGCCGAACATCGAGGCGTAGAAGGCCAGGTTGGCCAGGCCGGAGATGACGGCGGCCAGTGCGCCCGCGATCGAGGAGATCAGGATGTCGCGGTTGTAGACGTGCGATAGCTCATGGCCGAGCACCGCGCGTAGTTCGCGTTCGTCGAGGATCTGCAGGATGCCGCTGGTGCAGCAGACCGCGGCGTGGCGCGGATTGCGTCCGGTCGCGAAGGCGTTGGGGGCGTTGGTCGGGCTGATGTAGAGCCGCGGCATCGGCTGACGCGCCGTGGTCGCGAGCTCACGCACGATGCGATAGATGACCGGGGCCTCCAGCTCGCTGACCGGCTGGGCGTGCATGGCCTTGAGCGCGATCTTATCGCTGTAGAAGTAGGCGTAGGCATTCATGCCTACGGCGAGCAGGATCGCCAGCAAGAGAATCATCGGGCTGCGGAACAACGCCCCGACGAACACGATCAGGGCCGAGAGGCCGACCATGAGCCCGAACGTCTTCAGCCCATTCGCATACCCGTGCATATCCGCCTCTCCGCGTATTCAGGCCATACAAGTCAGTGCCGCGAGACTTGGTCACCGGTCCTGCGTCAAGTGCCTGGTGGGTTCTGCGCGTACCCGGCGAGTTACCCATGTACTCACGAAATCAGTCGTCGCGGTTGCCACGATCTCACCGATTGGATTACACCAGGTCAACGCCGGGGGCCGAGCGAAGGTTCCTGATCGAAATGTGAGCTCCGTGCCACCTAGCCGACGCGTTCGATGGTGTAGCGGACCAGATGCTCGAGGGCGTCGTTGGCCGGGCCCGACGGCAGCGCGGAGAGTTCGGCGTGCGCGATATCGGCGTAGCTCTGCAGCTTCTCCTTGGCCAGCACCATGCCGCGCGAGTGGGCGAGCAGGGACAGCGCCTCCTCGACCTCGTCGTCGGTCTGCAGCGGGTGGGCCAACAGTTTGCGCAGGCGGTCGCCCTCGGCGCCCTCGTCGCGCAGCGCGTACAGCACCGGCAGGGTGTGCACGCCCTCGCGCAGGTCGGTGCCCGGCGTTTTACCGGATTGTTCGGCGGCCGAGGAGATGTCGATGATGTCGTCGGAGATCTGGAAGGCGGTGCCGACCGCATCGCCGAGCCGAGCCAGCCGCTCGACGTGTTCGGCATCGGCGCCGGAGAAGGTGCCGCCGAAGCGTCCGGCGGCGGCGATCAGCGAGCCGGTCTTCTCCCAGACCACGCGCAGGTAATGCTCGACCGGATCCTGGGATTCGCGGGCGCCCATGGTTTCCCGCATCTGGCCGGTGACCAGTTCGGCGAAGGTTTCGGCGATGATCCGCACGGCATCGGGACCGAGGGTCGAGGTCAGCCGTGACGCGTGCGCGAAGAGATAGTCGCCGGCGAGGATGGCGATGCTGTTGCCCCAGCGTGAATTCACGCTGGGGGCGCCGCGGCGCATCGGGGCCTCGTCCATGACGTCGTCGTGGTACAGCGTCGCCAGGTGCACCAGCTCGACCACGGTGCCCGCAGTGATCAGCGCCGGATCGGTGGGGCGCGGACCGAGCTGGCCGGTGAGGATGGTGAACAGCGGGCGGAATCGCTTGCCCCCGGCCTTGGCCAGATGCAGCGCCGCCTCCTGTAGGAACAGTTCGCCGTCGGACAGCTCATCGATCAGGAGTTGTTCGACATCGATGAGGCCATTGCGCACGGTCTCCGCGAGTTCGGTATCACCGAGATCGACTCCGGCCACCACCGTGCTCTCATCACGAGCAGCTGCGCCTCGCTGACGCTCGGCTCCGCTGTTCGTGACAGACGCTGCGTCATTGATTCGCTCGCTCCGCTCACTCATGGCCGATGTGCTCATCTCTTCTCCCAGCGATGCGTCCGACCCCACGGTAGAGAACCTAGCGTGTCCCCGCCGCGCGGCCCATGAACACCGTCACTATGCGGTGTATCAGACACTTTTCCACATCGTTTACCGACCTCATCGATCGCATGGTCTGCGCCACGGGCGGGCTCCATCGACACGAACCGAATGCTCCTGCGAGTATTGAGCGCATGGGTTCACCGGATGTCACCCCCGCCGGCGGGGACGGGGAGACGCAGAGCGCGATTCCCACACAGACCGAAGTGCTCGTGGTCGGTGCCGGGCCGGCCGGATCGGCCGCCGCCGCCTGGGCCGCGCGGGCCGGTCGCGATGTCCTGCTCATCGATTCCGCCGTCTTCCCACGTGACAAGACCTGCGGCGATGGACTCACCCCGCGCGCGACCGCCGAATTGGAGCACCTCGGGCTCGGCGACTGGCTGCGCGCGCACACCGTGAACCACGGCCTGCGGCTGACGGGTTTCGGCCGCGAGGCGCTGCTGCCGTGGCCGGGCGGTTCCTTCCCAACGTATGGAAGTGCCGTTCCCCGAACCGAACTCGACGACAAGCTGCGTGAGACAGCTGTGAAGTCCGGGGCCAGGATGCTGGACGGCACGAAGGTGATCGATGTCATCCGGGAGGGTGTTCGAGTCACGGGTGTGACGGTGAAGACGGCGGAGGGCACCCGTTCGATCGGATGCAGGACGCTCGTCGTCGCCGACGGTGTCCGCTCCCCGATCGGCAAACTGCTCGGGCGAACCTGGCATCGGCAGTACGCCTATGGCACCGCGGCCCGCGCCTACATCAAGTCCGCGCGCAGCGACGACCAGTGGATCACTTCGCATCTGGAACTGCGCAACGCCGACGGCGACTTGGTGCCCGGCTACGGCTGGGTGTTCCCGCTGGGCAATGGCGAGGTGAATATCGGCGTCGGCTCGCTGGCCACCGAGCAGCGGCCCTCGCATATCGCGCTGAAACCGCTGCTGGAGCACTACACCTCGCTGCGGCGCGAGGAGTGGCAGTTCGAGGGTTCGCTGCGGGCGGTCGCGTCCGCGCTGCTGCCGATGGGTGGGGCGGTGTCGAATGTCGCGGGGCGCAATTGGGTATTGATCGGCGATGCCGCGGGCTGTGTGAATCCGCTCAACGGCGAAGGCATCGATTACGGACTGGAGGGCGGGCACATGCTCGCCGAACTGCTGGACGAACCGGATCTCACGAAGGTGTGGCCGGAGCTCTTGCGTACCCGCTACGGTCGGACGTTCTCCGTGGCGCGACGGATCGCCGGTCTGGCGACCCACCCCAGGATGGTGCCGATGGGCGGCCCGCCGGTGATGCGGTCGAAGTATCTGCAGCGCACCGCGGTTCGGGTGATGGGCAATCTGGTCACCGACGAGGATCTGGATCTGACGGCCAGGGCCTGGCGGGCCGCGGGCCGGGCGTCCTACCGCTTCGACGAACTCGCACCCTTCACCTGAGATGACCGGATTACCGGCGCTCTACCTACTTCCGCATTTGCGGCGGGCGCGGGATCTTGCGGACCGGAACTATGCCGAGCCGTTGCATCTGGACGAATTGGCCGCCGCCGCAGGGGTTTCGAAGTATCACTTCCTGCGCGCGTTCGCGGCCGTATACGGCGTGACGCCTGCGGCGTATCTGGCGGAGCGACGAATCGAGCGGGCACAGGACTATCTGCGGGCCACCAACCTCACCGTGACCGAGGTCTGCATGCTGGTCGGGTACAGCAGTCTCGGGTCGTTCAGCAGTAAGTTCCGGCAATTGGTCGGGGTGACGCCGTCGGAGTACCAGGCCAAATTCGCGGACGGCGCGCCACGGATTCCCGGCTGTTATGTGTTCATGCACGGGCTGTCGGATCGCAAGCCGCGGGGCTGAAGTGCTCAGCGGTTCGCACAACTCAGCAATTTCGGAGAAGCGCCCAGGTCGACGCCCTTCCTAGCCTTTGGGCATGACTATTACGAATGTCTCGCTGGTCACCGTGTACGTCACCGACCAGGACGCGGCCAAGCAGTGGTACACCGAAAAGCTGGGGTTCGTCGAGACCAGCGATGTGACGATGGGCGACAACGGATTCCGCTGGGTCAGCGTGGCACATCCCGATCATCCCGAACTCGAAATCACCCTGATGATTCCGGGACCACCACTGGATGACTATCTCGCCGACGCCATCCGCCGGGCCCTGGCCAACGGCACCAACGGCGCGCTCGGCCTGAAGACCGACGACTGCCAGAAGACCTTCGAGGAATTGACCGCCAAGGGCGTGGAGTTCATCCAGCCGCCCGCCGAACGGCCCTATGGCACCGAGGCGATCATCCGGGACAACTCCGGCAACTGGCTGGTGCTGGTGGAGCCCAAGGAATTCAGCCCGGAGGGCTTAGCCTAGCCGATGCGCCCGGCACGCCCCGGTTTTCGCCGGGGCGTTCGGAACGGGTCAGGCGCTCGGCTGCGCGGCGACCCACTTCTCGATATGTTTGCGCTCGCTCTCGAGCACCCGATGATGCAGCTGTTCGGCCAGCGGTTCGATGGCACCGCCGACCAGCGGCACCTTGACCCGCACGGTGCCCACGACCTCGATCTCGGACCCCTCGACGGTCGGTCGCAGTTCATAGGTGCCCGACATTTCGCTGCTGATGCCGCCGGTGGCGCCCTCGAAGGTGCCCTTGGCGATTTCGCCGTCCAATGCCTGCCAGTTGTCGGTGCGCGAGAGCACCAGTTCGCTCTTGAGTACCTTGCTCACGATGCCGGGAACCTTGTCATCGCTTGCCTTTTCGGTCATATGTATACGAATGGTGCCCGTGCCCTGCGGATGCGAGAGATCGAGTGTGGCGGTCTGCGCGCCGGCGAACCGGGACTGCCAGACGTCATCGGTGGTGAGTGCCCGGTGAAGATCTTCGACCGGGACGGCGTAGGGCACGGTGAAGCTGAATTTTCGGGACATGGCCGCAAACGGTATCGGAGGCGGCAAGTAGCCTGTTGTGGTGTCGGAAACCAGCCAGTCTGAAAGGCGTTCGAACCGCCTGCGGCGGGCCAGGATCGGGGTGCTGACGGCGGCCGTCTTCCTCAGCGCCCTCGTCGTGCTGCTGGTGCTGGCCGCTTGGCGCAACGACTATCTGATCAGCTCCGACAAGGGTGTGACCTCCGCCGAGGTGCTCTCGGCCGGGCGGCTGCGTTCGGCGGTCACCTATGTCACACCGGACGGGAAGACGCACAATCCGAAGGTCGGGGTGCTCTACCCGACCAACCTCACCGTGGGTGAGCGGATCAATGTGGAGTACAGCCGCAAGGATCCGGATCTGGTTCGGGTGGCCGGACGTGACGTGCGGGTCGCAATTCAGCCCGCGCTGTCGGTGATCCTGGTGGTGTGGGCGGTCGCGCTGCCCACGATGTGGCTGCTGCTGCGGGCACAGCGCCGTACGCCTGGCCCAGTGGACGGACCCCGCGCGGCCGCCGGCACCGCCTGAGCCGAGCAGCCCCGACAGTTCGCCGGATCTTTGCGTATCGGCCATTTCGACGTGACGGCGTGGCGCGTTGCACGGGTCAACCTGGGATGGTGCGAGTAGCCATCGTTTCGGAGTCGTTCCTGCCGAATATGAACGGCGTCGTCAATTCCGTGCTCCGGGTGCTGGACCACCTGGACCAGCACGGGCACGAGGCGCTGGTGATCGCGCCGGATACGCCGCACGGGCTGCCCGCCGCGCCGCGGGTCTACAAGAGATTCCCGGTACATCTGGTACCAGCGGTGATGGTGCCGAAGGTCAGCTCGCTGCCGGTGGGCCTGCCGCAGCCCGGGATCACCGCCGCGATCGATGAATTCGACGCCGATGTGGTGCATCTGGCCTCGCCCTTCCTGCTCGGCGCGGGTGGTCTCGGTGCGGCGACGCGGTTGGATCTGCCGACGGTCGCGATCTATCAGACCGATGTGGCCGGGTTCGCGAAGAGTTACGGGCTGGGGCTGGCCACTCGGGCGGCTTGGGCCTGGACGCGACGGATTCACGAGGGCGCGACACGGACGCTGGCACCGTCGCGCGCGGCGGCCGAGGATCTGGGGCGGCACGGTATCCCCCGGGTGCACCGCTGGGGACGCGGTGTCGATATCGCCCGGTTCACACCGTCGGCGAAGCGACCGGAGCTGCGGGCGTCCTGGTTGCGTGGGCGCGACAAGCTGCTGGTTGGGTTCGTCGGGCGGCTGGCCCCGGAGAAGCATGTGGCGCGGCTGGCGGTGCTGGCGAGCGATCCGGCGATCCAGCTGGTGATCGTCGGGGACGGACCGGAGCGGGGTCGGTTGGCTCGGATGATGCCCACCGCGGTCTTCACCGGTGAGCTCGGCGGCGACGAGCTGGCGCAGGCGTATGCGAGCCTGGATGTGATGGTGCACGCGGGTGAGCACGAGACTTTCTGTCAGGGGGTGCAGGAGGCGCTGGCCGCCGGGGTTCCGGTGATCGGGCCGGATGCGGGCGGACCGCGCGATCTGATCGCGCACTGCCGCAACGGCTACCTACTGCCGGTGGATCGCTTCACCGAACTCCTGCCCAGTGCGGTTGCGGCGCTTCGTGATCCGGTACTGCGGGCGCGATTCGGCGCGGCTGCTCGCAAGTCGGTGCTGCATCGGACCTGGCCCGCCATCTGCACCGAACTGATGGGTCACTACGCCGACGTCACGGGGATTCGGACTCAGTTGCCGCACACGGCGTAGCTCGTTTGTGAGTTTCGCGACCTCCGAATGCCGATTACGGGGGTGTGACCATGGAAAAGACCGGCGCGTCCGATAGCGACGCGAATTGTCTGGGCCAGTTCGGCGCGGGAGTCTCGCCCGGTATGTGCTACGCGCGGTAGGTTCGGGGGCGTGGCGAAAACAGAGCAGCGGGAACCGGTTCGGGCTTCGCTGGACAAGCAGCCGCACGAGGTCGCGTCGATGTTCGACGGGGTCGCGAAGCGGTACGACCTGACCAACACCGTCATCTCCTTGGGACAGGACCGATATTGGCGCTGGGCGGTGCGCAAGGCAGTGGCGCCGCGGCCGGGTGAGCGCGTGCTGGACCTCGCCGCGGGCACCGGCATTTCGACGCTGGACCTGGCGAAATCCGGTGCCTGGTGCCTGGCGGCCGACTTCTCCCAGGGCATGCTCGCCGCGGGCAAATTCCGCAATGTGCCGATGGTGGCCGCCGATGCGACCGCACTGCCCTTCGCCGACGATTCGTTCGACGCGGTGACCATCTCCTACGGTCTGCGCAATATCTCCGAGACCGATGCCGCGCTGCGCGAGATGCTGCGGGTCACCAAACCGGGCGGGCGGATGGTGATCTGCGAGTTCTCCACGCCGATCGTGCCGATCTTCAGCACCATCTATCTCGAGTACCTGATGAAGGCGCTGCCGAAGGTCGCGGTGGCGGTGAGCAGCAATCCGGATGCCTACGTCTACCTCGCCGAATCCATCCGGGCCTGGCCGAATCAGCGGCAGTTGGCGCTGCGGATCGCGGATGCGGGCTGGTCGTCGGTGAAATGGCGCAATCTGACCGGCGGCATCGTCGCACTACACCGCGCTTACAAATTGGGCTGATCGGCAAATCGGACGGAGCTCCTGGTCGCGGCCTATTCTCGTGGCGTGCGCCACACCTCACAGGGGAAGTTTGCTGCGGTGAGGTTAATTGTCACCTGTCGATAACGTTGGGTAAATCGGCCGCAATCGGCGGTGCGCATGATCGGTGGCATGACCGATGCAGGCACCGAGCGCGCGAGCACCGCCACAACGGCGTGCTCGTACTGCGGCGTCGGCTGCGGCATCGTCGTCGAGACCCGCGCGGGCGCGGACGGTGCGCCGGTCATCGCCAAGGTCCGCGGTGACAAACTGCATCCGACGAATGCGGGCCGGCTGTGCACGAAGGGCGCGACCCACCAGGAATTGATGGCGGCGCCGGGGCGGATGGAGACCGCGTACCGCAGGCCCGAGCGCGGTCAGGTGCCGGTGCCGGTGCCCGTCGACGAGGCGGTGCACGACGTGGCCACCCGGCTGCGGGCGATCCTGGACGAACACGGACCGGACGCCATCGCGCTGTACGTCTCCGGGCAGATGTCGCTCGAGGCGCAGTATCTGGCGACCAAGTTGGCCAAGGGGTATCTGCGGACCAAGCACATCGAGGCCAATTCCCGACTGTGCATGGCCAGCGCCGGGACCGGCTACAAGCAGTCGCTCGGCGCGGACGGGCCGCCCGGCTCCTACGACGACTTCGAACACGCCGATCTGTTCTTCGTGACCGGCGCGAATATGGCCGACTGCCATCCGATCCTCTATCTGCGCATGATCGACCGGGTCAAGGCGGGGGCGAAGCTGATCGTGGTCGATCCGCGGCGCACCGATACCGCGGCGCGGGCCGATCTGTTCCTGCAGATCGCGCCGGGTACCGATCTCGCCCTGCTGAACGGGCTACTGCACCTGCTCGTCGAAAACGGTGCTATCGACGCGGACTTCATCGCCGAGCACACCGAGGGGTGGGCGGCGATGCCCGAATTCCTCGCCGACTACCCGCCGGACCGGGTCGCCGCGATCACCGGGCTGGCCGAGGCCGATATCCGAACCGCAGCGCGCTGGATCGGCGAAGCCGGTGAATGGATGTCGCTGTGGACCATGGGCCTCAACCAGTCCACCCACGGCACCTGGAACACCAACGCGCTCTGCAACCTGCATCTGGCCACCGGGGCTATTTGTCGTCCTGGCAGCGGACCGTTCTCGCTGACCGGTCAGCCCAATGCCATGGGCGGGCGCGAAATGGGTTATATGGGTCCGGGTCTGCCCGGGCAGCGCAGTCTGCTCTCCCCCACTGACCGCAGCTTCGTGGAGACCGCGTGGGGCGTCGAGCCGGGCACGCTGCGCACCGAAGCCGGACCGGGCACGATCGAGATGTTTCGCGAACTGTCGGCGGGGCAGATCAAGGCGGCCTGGATCATCTGCACCAATCCCGTTGCCACCGTAGCCAACCGGAAGACGGTGATCGGCGGCCTGGAGGCAGCCGAGCTGGTCATCGTGCAGGACGCCTACACCGATACGGCCACCAACTCCTACGCCGACATACTGCTGCCCGCCACGCTGTGGGCCGAAGCCGATGCGGTGATGGTGAATTCGGAGCGCAATGTCACGTTGCTGCAGCGCTCGGTGGATCCGATCGGCGACGCCCGTCCGGACTGGCTGCTGATCGCGCAGGTCGCCACCGCGATGGGCTTCGCGGGTTTCGAATACTCCTCCAGTGCCGAGGTTTTCGACGAGATCAAGCAGTTCGCCAATCCGGCCACCGGATACGACCTGCGTGGCATGAGCTATGAGCGGTTGCGCGAGGGGCCGATGCAGTGGCCGTGTGCCGAGCCCGACCGCGCGCGCAACCCGATCCGCTACCGTAATGACGGCGTCAGCCAGGAACTTTTCGTCGACGATGCCGGGCACCAGCCCCGGTTGGCCTTCGCGACGCCGAGCCGTCGGGCGATGTTCTGGCCGCGCCCGCAGCTGGCGCCGGCGGAAATGCCCGACGACGACTACCCGTTCATGCTCAATACCGGCCGCCTGCAGCATCAGTGGCACACCATGACCAAGACCGGCAAGATCGACAAGCTGACCAAATTGACCGGCCGTCCGTTCGTCGAGGTGCATCCCGAGGATGCCGAGCGGCTCGGAGTCGAGGCCGGTGACCAGCTCGAAATCGCCTCCCGACGCGGTCGAGCGGTGCTGCCTGTGCAGATCAGCGACCGGGTGCGGCCCGGTGATTGCTTCGCGCCGTTCCATTGGAACGACGAGCATGGCGAATATCTGACGATCAATGCCGTGACCAATGACGCGGTGGATGCGGACTCGTTGCAGCCCGAATTCAAGGCGTGCGCGGTGTCGTTGCGGCGGGTCGCGGTGATGCCGAAAGCGGCCGAAAGCCCTTCGGGGGGAGTGCCGGAAACCGCCGCGAACCATGGCTTGCACCCGCTGGCGGTCATGCTGGGGCTCGACGCGGGCACGGCGCCGACGCTCAGTGAGACCGAACGGATCTATCTCGCCGGATATCTCTCGGCGCTGCAATCCCTTCCGGTGACCGGTCAGCCGGTGCTGCCCGAATCCGCGCCGCTGGCCAAGAACAGCCGGCTGTGGATCGACGGACTGCTGGCCGGTATGTATTCGCGAAGCGCGGCAACAGAATCCGCGTCCACCGATGATGTTCCCGACGAACCGACCCGGCCGGTCACCGTGCTGTGGGCCTCACAGACCGGCACCGCCGAAGAGTTCGCGGCGACGACGGCCGCCCGCCTGGCCGAGTCCGGTTTCGCGCCGCGGCTGCTCGATATGGACTCGTGCGAACTCCACGAACTCACCGGCGATGTGCTGGTGATCAGCAGCACCTTCGGCGACGGTGGACCGCCGGATAATGGCACCGACTTCTGGGAACGCCTGGACGACAGCGTGATCCGATTGACCGGCATGCGGTACGCGGTATTCGCACTCGGCGACTCCTCCTATGACGACTTCTGCGGCCACGGTCGCAAACTGGACGCGAAACTGACCGAACGCGGGGCCACCCGTCTGCTCGCACGCGTCGACAGCGAGCCCGATTACGAGGAAGCGGCGGCGCGCTGGCTCGACGAGGTGCTCGCCGCGCTGGACGGCGGTGCGCCCGAGACGAGTCCTTCCGGTCCCGGCGGAAGCCGGATGCCCGAGCGGTCCTCCGGCGGCACGATGGTGCTGACCCGCACCGCACCGGCCGTCGGGACCCAGACCGCCGCACCGGCGTCGTTCACCCGCAACGCCCCGGTGACCGCACCGCTGGTGCGCAATGAGCCGCTGTCGCATGCCGGATCGCCGAAGGAAGTGCGCCAGTTCGGCTTCGACCTGCGCGGCCTGAAAGCGAATTACGAGGTCGGCGATTCACTCGGGGTTCGGCCGACGAACGCCGAGTCGATGGTGGCCGAATGGCTCGGGGCGACCGGTTTGGACGGCCGTCGGATCATCGAACTCGACGACCAGGAATTGTCGTTGGCCCAGGCGCTGCGGACCCGCTTCGACATCACGAAGGTCAGCCACGATCTGCTCACCTTCATCGCCGAACGCAATCCCAACAACCGGCTGGCGAAACTGCTGCGCCGCGATAATCGCAATGAACTCGACAACTACCTGTGGGATCGGCAGGCGGTCGATGTGCTGCGCGATTTCCCGGTGCGCGCCGATCTCGTGGAATGGCTCGGCACGCTGAAAAAGCTGCAGCCGCGCCAGTATTCGATTTCGTCGAGTCCGCTGGTCAGTCCCGACGAGGTGCAGCTCACCGTTGGCGTCGTCCGGTACGGCGATCCGGCCGCGACCGGATCCGTCACGCGGCGCGGTGGGGTGTGCTCGACCTTCCTCGCCGACCGTGCCGACGCCGCCGAATCCGCGGTGCCGATCTTCCTGCAGCGCGCCCCGCACTTCCGGCCGCCGCTCGATCCGACCACATCGATGATCATGGTCGGCCCCGGCACCGGCATCGCACCCTTCCGCGGCTTCCTGCAGGAACGCCGTGCCCTCGGCTGCAGTGGCCGCAATTGGTTGTTCTTCGGCGATCAGCATGCCGCCCAGAATTTCTATTACCGAGCGGAATTGGAGGATATGTTCCGCTCGGGCTTCCTCACCCGACTCGACCTGGCCTTCTCTCGCGACCAGCGCGAGCGGATTTACGTGCAGCACCGGATGATCGAGCACGGCGCCGAGCTGTGGTCCTGGCTGCGCGACGGCGCACACTTCTATGTGTGCGGTGACGCGGCGCGCATGGCCAAGGATGTCGATGACACCCTGCTGACCATTGCCAGGATCCACGGCAAACTCGACGAGGACGGGGCGCTGGCGTTCCGGAAGCAGTTGGTTGCCGAGAAGCGATACGTTCGCGACGTGTACTGAGGGTGGTCGCCTCAGCGCCCGATCCCGCGGGTTCTGCGGAGGAATGGGCGCCGTGGCTGATCCCCCTCACACCGCGGGAGCACTCAGCCGCGCAAAGTCCGGCAGCCGGTAGTACGGGTAGTAGGGGTACGCCGGGGTAGTCGCGCCTGCCTTGTCGAGGCGCGCGATCTGCTCGGCATCGAGTTCCCAGCCGACTGCGCCGAGGTTCTGGCGCAGCTGCTCCGCATTGCGTGCGCCGACGATGACGGTCGACACCGTTGGCCGGCGCAGCAGCCAGTTGAGGGCGATCTGCGGGACGGTCTTACCGGTCTCCGCGGCGAGCTCGTCGAGGACGTCGACCACGTCGTAGAGCTTGTCGTCATCGACCGGTGGACCTGCCTCGGCGGTGCGATGCAGCCGGCTGCCCTCCGGAAGTGGTTGGCCGCGGCGGATTTTCCCGGTCAACCGGCCCCAGCCGAGCGGGCTCCACACCACCGCGCCGACACCCTGGTCCAGGCCGAGCGGCATGAGCTCCCATTCGTAGTCGCGGCCGACGAGCGAGTAGTAGACCTGGTGGGCGACGTAGCGGGTCAGGCCGTAGCGGTCCGCCGCGGCAAGGGATTTCATCAGCTGCCAGCCCGCGAAGTTGGAGGCACCGAGGTAGCGGATCTTGCCCGCGCGCACCAGATCGTCCAGTGCCGCAAGGACTTCCTCGACCGGAGTGTGCGCGTCGAAGGCGTGCAGTTGGAACAGGTCGATGTGGTCCGTGCCGAGTCTGCGCAGCGCACCCTCGACCGCCTTGATCAGGCGCCAACGGCCGGAACCCGCATCGAATGGGCCGGGACCGGTCGGCAGGCTCGCCTTGGTGGACAGCAGCAGTTGGTCACGCCTGCCCTTGATGGCCGCGCCGAGCACTTCCTCGGAGGCGCCGTCGGAATAGACATCGGCGGTATCGAACATGGTGACGCCCGCATCCAGGCTGATATCGACCAGTCGGCGCGCCTGCTCCGCATCGGTATCGCCCCACGCGCTGAACAGTTCGCCCCGCCCGCCGAAGGTGCCCGCGCCGAAACTCAGCGCCGGGACGAGCAGACCTGAGGCGCCGAGCCGCCGGTACTCCATGATGACTCCTAAAGGGTCTATAGTTCCGTTAACGATTCGAACCATACACCCATCAGGTCACAAATGAAACTGGAGTTCCGTTATGGAGTCTGACGATGCCATCCCCGGCTCGGTTCGCCCCGGTGGACGCACCGCGCGCGTTCGCGAGGCCGTGCTGCAGGCGGCGGGTGATCTACTCGCCGAGCGCGGTTTCGCACACCTGGATCTGACCGAGGTCGCTGCGCGCGCCGAGGTCGGCAAGACCACGGCCTACCGCCGCTGGCGCAACTCCACCGGACTCGTCGCCGACCTGCTCGTCGATATGGCCGAACAGTCGCTGCCACACGCGGATACCGGCTCCCTACTCGGCGATCTCACCGCCAACGCCCGCCTGGTCGCCGAAACCCTCACCGACCCCCGCCAAGGCAAGCTCTTCCAGGCCGTCATCGCCGCAGCCACCTGCGACGAAACCGCCGCAGCCGCCCTACGCCGCTTCTACGACATCCGCCTCACCGAATGGACCCCCTGCATCGACGCCGCCATCACGCGCGGCGAGATCCCCGAGGACACCGACGCCCGCGCCGTCCTGACCGCCGTCTCGGCCCCCCTCTACTACCGCCTCCTCGCCAGCGGCGACCCGATCGACGACGCGGCCGCCCGCACCGCCGCCGCAGCCGCCACTCGAGCCGCGACAGCGGGCATCTTCACGAAGTCATGAACAAGATGTCTCAGCTGATGGCCCGTATCGCGCGCAAGCTCGGTCTGGGCCGCAGGTGATCAGCGGGCCCAGGAGGGGACGCGGCCGGTGAGGCCGACGATGCGGTCCAGGGGCGGGGCGGTGTCGGGGACTTGGACGACCGGGCCGAACATGCCCGGGGTGCCCTCCGGTGGTGTGTCCCTGAGGAATTCGAGCAGGACGATCAGGTGCGCCGGGTCGACTGTCAGTTGCTGATCGGTAGCGCGGGCGAGATCCCAACTGTGGATAACGATTTCGTCCAGCGCGATCGCGGCCATGACGAGCGCCGGGGCGGATACGCCGCCCGCTTCGGTATCACCGTCCCACGCCGCCGGATCGCGCCAGGCCTCGACCAGCGCCTTCAATTGGGCCGGGATGCGGGAACGCCAGTCCGGGGGCAGGGCGCTATCTGGGCCGACGGCGGGCGCGACCGAGCGGCCGACCGCTTCCTTGGTCGCGGCCTGCCGGAATGCCTCGGTGAGTCCGATGACGTGGGCGAGCAGGTCGCGCACGCTGGTATCGGTGCAGGGTGTCGGAGCGCTGAGCTGATCGTCGGTGATGGTGCCGACCACCGCCTCCAGGGCGGCGGCGGCGGGTTCGAGATCGAAATTCGGGTGCATCGGGGCCTCCTCGGCAACGGACGTCAACGATTCAGACGGCGCGCTCCATCGGAATTCATCGGTGCCGCGATCCCGACCCCATCCGGTTAGGTCCGCCGCATTGCGAGGCTTCCCGCCGCCGCTCATCGCAACCAAGTCGTAGCGGCGAAAGGTGCTGGAAAAGCGGAGAATTGGTAGATGAAGGGTGATCGGGTGGAGATCGTCGTCGATTTCGGCGACGGGTCTCGCAGTTATGAAGTGGTCGCGACGCGGGCCGGGCGCAAGGTCGAGGTGCGCATCGCGCGCGGCGTGGTCGAGGTCAGCGAAGTGACGCGAACGGGCGTCGCGGTGCGGACGGCGCGGTTCATGGCGGGGCGCACATTGGCGCTCGTCGAATTCCCGGCGAATGGTTCGAGTCCGGTCGACGGCGAGTAGCAGGTGGGTTGCCGCGCGGCCGGACTAGGAGCATTCTCAACAGTGTTGGACTGGTTGTCCGCCTGCGCTGTGATTCCCGCAGCACCTGGAGTTCGCTCGGCAGAGTATCGGGTACCCAGCCGAAAAGCACGCGCGGAGAGGAATGAACGATGACCGATCCAAGCACGTCCCGCACCATCGACGCGGTTTCGGAAGCCGACTACGTCGAGCAGAACGTCCCCGCCTACCCTGAGATCGTCGATGACACCGACGAAAGCTCCGACCGCGAGCTCGCGGCAGCGGTCGATCGAGATGCCTTCGATGCCAATCCGGCCGATGTCGTGGAACAGTCGATCCCGGTGCCGCTCGACGACGATCGCGATTCCGAGCCGGAGTACTGATCGGCCCGTCGGCTTACGGCGCGATCTTGGCCCGCACCGTCGCGTGCAACTCGCGCAGACTGGAACGCTCGGTCGCGACTTCGAGCACCCGCAACCCGTGCGCGTGCCCGGCCAACTCGACCACCAACTGCTCGGTATCGACCTGCTTGTGCGGAATCCGGTAGGCGGCACACAACGCGGCCAAATCCATTCCGTGCGGCGTACCGAAGACGCGCTCGAAAACACCGGCGTACTGCGGATCGCCCTGTTCCAGCAGTTCGAAGATGCCGCCACCGTCGTCGTTGGCGACCACGATGGTCAGATCGGCGGGGCGGGGTTCGCCGCGGCCGATGAGCAGGCCGGAGGCGTCGTGTAGGAAGGTGAGGTCACCGATCAGCGCGATGGTGCGGCCGGTGTGGTGCAGCGCCGCGCCGACGGCCGTGGAAACGGTGCCGTCGATACCGGCCACGCCACGATTGGACAGCACTCGGACACCCGGCCGCGGCGGCGAGACCAGGGCCGCGTCACGCACCGGATTGGACGCCCCGAGCAGCAGCTGATCGCCCTCGCGCAACGCGTCCATCACCACCGCGGCGACGTGCAGTCCGGTCGGCTTCGGGTGGTTGGCCAGTTCGGCGCGAACGACCTGCACGGCCTTCGCATCGAGTTCGCGGCAGTACGCGAGCCAGTCCGCACTCGGCGCACCCGTGGTCACCGCCCGGGTTCCGGTGCCGACCACATTGCCGGAGACATCGGGCCAGCGCGGACCGGTGGTGAGCGCATAGACGGTCACGGCCGGATCCGCGAGCACCTTCGCGACCTGGCGATGCAGCGTCGGCCGCCCGGTGATGATCGCCTGCCGCGGCTTCAGCAGCGGCAGGGCCAGCGGATGCAGGGCCGGACCGTGCATCGGGGCCGTGGGCTCGGCCACTGTCGGCAGCTCGGCCAGTTCCGGCCGCAAGCCTGCGCCGTGGCCGGAGATGACGACCGTATCGGGCGTCAGGTCGAGGTCGAGCGGCACATCGAGCGTCGCGTACCGGGTGCACGTCCACGCCTCGCCGCCGGGGCGGCCCTGCGGCGCCCACTCGTCCGGCGTGTGATCCGGCACCAGCGGCTCGCGCAGCGGAATATCGAAATGCACCGGCCCGGCATTGCCGGAACGGGTGCCACGGGCCGCCGCGAGTACCCGGCAGACGGCCGAACGCCATTGACTGTTCTGCTGGCCGTACGGCACGCCGCCATCGGTGTCCGACTCTTCCTCGGCGAGTCCGAGGCTGATCGAGGCACGGACCTGGGTACCGAACAGCCCGAACTGCTCGACGGTCTGATTGGCGCCGGAACCGAGCATCTCGTAGGGCCGGTTGGCGCTCAGCACCACCAGCGGTACGCGGGCGTAGTTCGCCTCCAGCACGGCGGGGCCGAGATTTGCTACCGCGGTACCCGAGGTCATCACGACCGGCACCGGCAGTCGACTGGCGATGGCGAGTCCGATGGCCAGAAAGCCCGCGGTTCGCTCGTCGATGCGCATATGCAGGCGGAGTCGGCCTGCCGCATCAGCCGCCTGCAGTGCGAATGCCAGGGGCGCGTTTCTCGACCCCGGGCACAGAACGACGTCCCGCACACCCCCGCGCGCGAGCTCGTCAACGACCACTTGCGCCTGTGCGGTAGACGGATTCACATCTCCAGCCTCTCAGACAGTTGCTTCGACGTCTTCGTCACCCTGCTCACAATGGCACCTAGCTAGCGCTCGGCACCATTGTGCCCAGAAGGTGCTGCGCCGTTGGTTCGCTGCGCTCCCTCACACACACCCGTGTTCGACACTGGGATTTTGCCGCCCGCGTCCACCACCGGACGCGGGCGGCTGGCATGCGCCGCATATCGATGATCCGCGTGAGCACAGCGAATCGATATGTCGCGCAACGTCACTGCCCGAGGCAACCACCACGGAGCGAGTCTTACGAGCGACCCGTTCGCGGCCCGTCTCGCGTCCGAGCCGTCGAAGCGCATGCGACGAAGTCGCGAGTCTCGACGGCTCGGACGCGAGACACCAGGGGGCCGCGAACACGCCGCGCCGAAGGCGCGGCAAATCCAACACAGCCTCAGGCGTGCCGCTGCACGAGGTCGCCCAGCCGCGGCAGGGCCTCGATGACGTTCTTCTTGGCCGAGGAACGCATCGACGAGTAGACCTTCTTCAGCGCCGGACGCGTCGAGGCGTCGGCACGCGCGTCGGTCACCGCGAGCAATGCCTCGGCGACCTCGTCCGACTTGGCGACCAGCAGGTCGGCGAACTGGCCGGACCCCGTCGCCGCGTATTCCTGCCAGAACGGCTCCAGCTGCGAGACGAGCTTGGGCGCCAAGGACTCCAGCGCGTCCGGCACGATGGACGGGCTGATCTTCTTGACCGCCGCGTAGCCACCCTTGACGGCCAGGCCCGACGCACCACCCTTGTCCGAGACCTCGGCATCCAGAACCTCCTTGGCATCGGCAAGGAAGGCCGTGCGCTTTGCGTCGTCGAGCAGGGATTCAGACAGTGCTGCAACCACTTTCAGGTTCCTCCGGGATCGATGTCGATGAACGAGCGCACGTCACTATACGCACTGGTGCGCAGAGTCACACGGCACTCGTCCGCTAATGGGCGCAGCCGGACGAAGTCCGCCGTCAGTCTCTTGCGCTTGGCGAGCGGATGCGGAGCCCCGCCTACGGCTGCCATGGCAGCAATTGGACCATCAATCCTTCACAATCGGCGAGGACATTGCCCTGCTCATCGGCCAGTTCCGCGGTTATGTACGTTTTGCGCCCTTCGATGCGATCGACGCGCCCCCGCACGGTCAGCGGTGTCTGCAACGGTGTGATTTTGCGGTAGTTCACATGGAGATAGGCGGTGCGGCTGATCGGCCTTCCGGCGTAATGCACGATCATGCCGAGCAGATCGTCGAAGAGCAGTGGGAGCACGCCGCCGTGTGCCGCGCCGTTGCCGCCGAGATGGAAGCGACGGAATTCACCGGTCATCACGATGCCGTCGGGTCCGGCCTCGATCACCTGCCACGGCAGCAGCAAAAGGCTGCCGCGCCCGGGCAATTCGACCGCGCGGCCCGCCGGGCCCTGCAGTTCGGGTGCGCGATACGGCTCGAGCAGATCGATGAGTTCGCGCGTCCGGTCGAGTGCCGCGCCGTAGATCTCGTCGGGGGCGTCCACGGAGACGACCAGATCCTGCAGTGTGCGCATGGCCTCGACGAACGGGCCGAAGTCGGCGCCGACTCGCGCGCGGGAGACCTTGGGGAAGCCGCCGTGCTTCTCGTACCGGGATTCGTCCACCGCGCTGTTGTCGATACGCGGACCGGACCGCCCGACGACCTGCTCTGGAACCCGTTTCACTGCCGCACGCCCACCCGCCGCCCGACCGCCGCCCCTCATCGAATCGCTCCGCGATGCTCTCTCCATGCTTGCACGGTATCGCGTTGTTATACACCGTCAAGTCGTACCGTCGAGTAATGGAATCCGCACCGTAGAAGTTCGCATGGAAGTCGCTGGCATCCGAAACATCGGTGGGAGCAATAATCACTGGGGTGACGTTCAATCCGAAGCTGTGGCGGCCCGTTCCGGGGTTCGAGAACCTGACCGACATCACCTATCACCGGCATATCGAGCAGGGCACCGTCCGGGTGGCCTTCGATCGGCCGGAGGTGCGCAATGCGTTCCGCCCGCACACGGTCGACGAGCTCTATCGCGCGCTCGATCACGCCAGGATGACCCCGGACGTCGGCGCGGTGCTGCTCACCGGCAACGGTCCCAGCCCCAAGGACGGCGGCTGGGCCTTCTGCTCGGGCGGCGACCAGCGCATTCGCGGCCGCAGCGGCTACCAGTACGCCGATGGCGAGACCGCGGACACGGTCGACCAGGCGCGCGCGGGCCGCCTGCACATCCTCGAGGTGCAGCGGCTGATCCGGTTCATGCCGAAGGTGGTCATCGCGCTGGTCAACGGCTGGGCCGCGGGCGGCGGGCACAGTCTGCACGTGGTCTGCGATCTGACCCTGGCCAGCCGCGAGCACGCCAGGTTCAAGCAGACCGACGCCGATGTCGGCAGCTTCGACGGCGGTTACGGCAGCGCCTATCTCGCGAAAATGGTCGGCCAGAAATTCGCGCGGGAAATCTTCTTCCTCGGCCGCCCCTACACCGCCGAGGAAATGCATCAGATGGGCGCGGTGAACAAGGTCGTCGATCACGCCGAACTGGAAAATGTCGCACTGGAGTGGACCGCCGATATCAACGGCAAATCCCCGCAGGCCCAGCGCATGTTGAAGTACGCGTTCAATCTGCTCGACGACGGTCTGGTCGGTCAGCAGCTCTTCGCGGGCGAGGCCACCCGGATGGCGTATATGACCGATGAGGCGGTCGAAGGCCGCGACGCCTTCCTGGAAAAGCGCAAGCCGGACTGGACCCCCTACCCCTGGTACTTCTGACATGGACATCCTCAGCAGCCGGGTCATCCTGCGGCCCGCCGACTACCAGATAACCCTCGCGTTCTACCGCGACGGACTCGGCTTGGCCATCGCGCGCGAGTATCCGGGCGGCACGGTTTTCTTCGCTGGACAGTCGCTGGTCGAGGTGGCCGCGCACGGCGGATCGGGCAAATCGACCACCTTCGAAGGCGCGCTCTGGCTGCAGGTTCGCGACATTTCGGACGCGGCGGCGGAGCTTGCGCTGAAGGGGATCCGCATCGAGCGCGAGCCGGTGCGCGAGCCGTGGGGACTGATCGAAATGTGGGTGCGCGATCCCGACGGTGTGCCGATCGTTCTGGTCGAAGTTCCCGCCGAGCATCCGATCCGGCGGGATTCGCGCTGGTCACCGGACTGATCACGCCGACAGCGGCGGCGCGGCCGGTCCGGCTCGAGTTGCCAATGCCGACCCCGGCGAGGACGATAACCACGGATGACCGCCCGACCGCCGACGTCCGGGTGAGCACCGCTGAGTACCGTCCTCCGAGTGAATCGCAGTCTCGATGTCCGGCGTACCCGACTTCTTTTCCCCTGACGCGGCCGAACCCCCAGCGCGCCGCCCCAGCAAACCGACCCCTGCCGCGCGCGGTCGTGTCGACATGACACGATCAGACTCGTGAGGGAGCGCAGCGAGCGAACCATGAACACAGCGCGCCTGCGCACGACGGCGCCGAGCACCAGCGAGGTGCGGTCGCGCATGACGGGGGCGAAATCATGAGTCGCACCCTGCGGACGCTGCCGATGCCGAGCGGATCCGGGCTCGGCGATGTCATGCCGCATTTGCGAGAAGTGTTGGAGGGCAACGGCCCCGCGTGGTTGCCGATTCCGACCAGTGACCGTCGGGAGGCCCGGCGACTGAGCGATGCACTCTCGCCCGGCGAACTGATCGATGACGAGGCGGCACTGGTCGTGACCACCTCCGGCACCACCGGTATGCCGAAGGGCGCCATGCTCAGCTCTGCCGCGCTGCGGGCCAGCGGGACCGCGACACACGATCGACTCGGTGGTCCCGGCACCTGGCTGCTGGCCCTGCCGACCCATCACATCGCGGGCATTCAGGTGTTGCTGCGCAGCATTCTGGCCGGCACCGAACCCAGTGTGCTCGACGTTTCCGGCGGCTTCCTCCCCGAGGCGCTGGCCGGCGCGATCTCCGGTATGCGCGGTGAGCGCCGCTATACCGCGCTGGTGCCGACCCAGCTCATCAAGGCGCTGGAGGCACCCACCGCCGCGGCAGCACTTGCCCAGTTGGACGGCGTGCTCGTCGGCGGGGCTGCCACTCCGGCACCGGTCTACGAACGCGCGAAAGCGGCCGGTATCAACGTCGTTCGCACCTACGGCATGAGCGAAACCTGCGGTGGCTGTGTGTACGACGGAGTTCCGCTCGACGGCACCGAGATTCGCATCGAGGACGGTCGCGTGCTGCTCGGCGGCGCGATGATCGCCATCGGCTACCGCGGCCAGCCCGACCATCCCGCGTTCGCCGAACCCGGCTGGTTCCGCACCGAGGACGCGGGCACCTATGAGAACGGCGTGCTCAGCATCAGCGGACGGCTCGACGAGGCCATCACGACCGGCGGTCTGCTCGTTATCCCGCAGGTCGTCGAAGCCGTGCTCATCACGCATCCCGCCATCAGCGAATGCGTGGTGCTCGGTCTGCCCGACGATCGGCTCGGCCAGCGGGTCGCGGTCGCGGTGGTCCCCGCCCCCGGTGCCACCCCGACCCTCGAGGAACTGCGCGATCACGTCGTGCGCGAACTCGATTCCATCGCCGCACCGCGCGAGCTGGCGCTGCTGGACGAGCTTCCGCTGCGCGGCCCCGGCAAGCCGGACCGCGCCAAACTCCGCGAACACCTACTCGCGGAGTCGACGCACTGACGGCCGGTCCCCCGCCAGAATCCGCCGCACCCAGCTGCTGCCGACAATTGCTATCAAGGGCGCGAGCCGGGCACCGTACCGCTGCGAGGGGGCGCGGGACGCCCGCGCAGCCGCGACGCCCGGCGCGCATGGCCCACCGCATCGCCCAAGATGGCTCTGTGGCACCACAGTTCAATTGATATCGCTGCGGTCGCCCGGACTCGCAAGTGGGTGCAAGAGTGCGGCGACACCGCGGTGCAAGGACCATGCAAGGCACGGGCCCCAAAGTCTTGTGCATGACTTCTTACACACCCACTTCAGCGCTCGCCGTCGAGGCGGACAGCCTGGTCAAGGTGTTCGGGGAACAGCGCGCCGTCGACGGTGTGAGCCTGGCGGTTCCGCAGGGCTCGGTCTACGGCGTGCTCGGGCCGAACGGCGCGGGCAAGACCACGACCATCCGCATGTTGGCCACCCTGTTGCGCCCGGACGGCGGCAGCGCCCGCATCTTCGGCCATGACGTCGTCGCGGAACCGACGGCGGTCCGGTCGCTGGTCGGCGTCACCGGGCAGTACGCCTCGGTCGACGAGGACCTGACGGCCGCCGAAAATCTGATCATCTTCTCCCGCCTGCTCGGCCTCAGCAAGATCGATGCCAGGCGCAAGTCGGTCGAACTGCTGGAGGAGTTCGACCTCACCGAGGCGGCGAACAAGCCGTTGAAGAACTTCTCCGGCGGTATGCGACGCCGTCTCGATCTGGCCGCCAGCCTGATCGCGACACCGCCGCTGCTGTTCCTGGACGAGCCGACGACCGGCCTCGATCCGCGCACCCGCGCCCAGATGTGGGAGACCATCCGCCGCCTGGTCCGCGAGGGCGCGACGGTACTGCTCACCACGCAGTACCTGGACGAGGCCGATCAGCTCGCGGACCGGATCGCCGTCATCGACCACGGCAAGGTGATCGCCGACGGCACCGCCGACGAACTCAAGGCCTCGGTCGGCGGCTCCTCACTGCATCTGACCCTGGTCGACCGGGCCCAGCTCGAGGAGGCCCGCCGGGTGGTCGGTGACTTCCTCGGCGTCGACGCCCAGATCACGCCGGAGGCCGGTCGGCTCACCGCGCCGCTCGCGGACGCGGGCATGACCGCCGATCTGCTGATCCGCCTGCGCGAGTGGGAGATCGCGATCGACGAGATCACCGTCACCAAACCCAGCCTCGACGAGGTCTTCCTCACCATCACCGGCCACCCGGCCGACGACAACGATTCGGAACGGAGCGCGGCATGACGACCATCACCGCCGAAAGCACCGCAGCGCGGCATGCGGCACCGACCTCGATTCCCGAGGTCAGCAATAAGATCAGCTTGCAACAGACCGTGTCGACCTCACTCACCATGGCCTACCGGGGCATCCTGAAAATCAAGCACAATCCCGAGCAACTGTTCGATGTGACGATTCAGCCGATCCTGTTCACCGCGCTGTTCGCCTACATCTTCGGCGGGGCGATCGGCGGGAGCGTGTCGAATTACCTGCCGGTCCTGATTCCGGGCATTCTGGTGCAGACCGTGATCCTGACCTCGGTCGTCACCGGCACCCAGTTGCGCGAGGATATGGACAAGGGCGTCTTCGACCGGTTCAAATCCCTGCCCATCGCCCGCATTTCGGTGCTGGCGGGTGCGTTGATCGCCGACATGGTGCGCTACGCACTGGCGACGACGCTGACCATCGTGGTCGGCCTGGCCATCGGCTACCGGCCCGAGGGCGGTGTGGCCGGTGTCGTGGTGGCCGGTCTGGTCATCGTGGTCTGCTCGTTCGCGGTGAGCTGGATCTGGGCGCTGGTCGGCGTCACCGGTAAGAGTGCCGCAGGCGTGCAGGGCATTTCGATGATGGTGATGTTCCCGCTGACCTTCATGTCCGGCGCGTTCGCTCAGGTGAGCACCATGCCGGGCTGGATGCAGGGGCTCAATCACGTGAATCCCGTGTACTACATGGTGAATGCGGCCCGAGCACTGATGAACGGCAATGTCTACGGCAGCGATCTGGCCTGGTCGCTGATCGGCTCGGTGATCGTGATCGCGATCTTCGCGCCGCTGAGCATCAAGGCGTACATGCGCCGGGCATGATGCACGGAAATCGCGGTGGGTGCGTCACCCACCGCGATTTTCGTTGTCGCAGGACAGTTCCTGCAGGAGTTCGAGGATCCTGTCCGCCGCTTGCCGCCGACGCATGCCTGCGGCGCGGGTCAGTGCTTCGTCGAAGCGTTCGTCCCCCACCGTTGTTCGGTGCAGTGCCGCATGCCGCCGCAATTCGGCCGACGGACTATCCTGTCGCCCCAGCACTTTGGTAGACAGCGAGAGCAACTCCAAGCCGACCTCCGAATCGCGGCCGACCGCGAGACAGAATGTTCCGACGGCGTTGCCGACCGCCCCGATCTGCGGCAGGTCGGGGAACTGCCCGAGCCGACCGGCCGCGAGGCGCAGCAGCGTCCACGCGATATCGGCGGCCTCCGCCGCCCGTCCGTGCAGCACGTACGCGTCCACGGCCCCGCTCGCGGTCACCAGAATGCCCGGGCCGACCATCGGGGCGTCATCGGGCCAGCCGTGCAGATCCAGGGCCCGCCGGTAATAGCGCAGCCCGGTGTCGATATCGCCCTCGGCCAGTTCGAGTTCCGCCATTCCGACGACGACCGGCGCCAGACGGTGGTTACGTCGGATGTGTGGGTCATCGATCGGCGTACCGTGCGCCGGATCGCCATCCGCGGCGCCGAGCGCGAAGCCCAACTCCCGCCGCGCCTCGTCTAGCCGGCCCGCGCCGATCAACGACACCGCGAGATAACTGGACATTTCGACGGCTTCTTCGTGGGCGCGCAACTCCCGCAACAGCTCCGCCGCCCGACGGTAGTACCCCACCGCATCGGCATAGTGCGCCGTCTGTCCGGCGAGCTGCCCGAGGTGCTGGGTGACCATCGCCGTGCCCCAGACATCGCGGCCCTCGATCAGTTGCAAGGCAGCCTTCGCGTCCCGGTTGGAGCCGTAGACATCGCCCGCGTTCTCCCGGATATTCGCGCGCATGAACACCGCCGCGCCGCGCACCACGGGGTCCGGCGACCGCGCGCCGTCCGCGAACTGCCTCGGCGTGTCCGAGCCCGAGGCATTCCCGCAGGCCATCGCGCCGAGAAAGCGCGCTCCACCATTGAGATCGATTGCGGTGCTGAGCAATCGACGGATCCTGGCCCGCGTGGTCGCCACCTCGCGCGGGTCGGCGCCGAGGAACACGACGTGCATGCCGATCTGCAGGTGCGCGAGCATCTGCAGGTCGGCGACCGGACCGCGCACCGGACCGGGTTCGGGCGGCAGGGTCAGAATCCGGCGCGCCCAACCGCTCAGCTCCATATGCGCGCCGCGCATCACCCATAGCGTGCCGGCCACGGGGAAGACCCGGTACACCGTGCGGGCGTCCCTGCGCTCCAACGCATATCGCAGCACCGCAACCAGGTTGTCGAGCTCCGCGCCGACCGAGAGCACGGTGGCCACCTGCTCGTCGGACAGATAACGGTGCACCGTCGCGATCGAATAATCACGGGCCCAGCGCGACATCCGATCCATCACCACGGGGCGCTCGTCGACCGCTCCCGAAATACCCGCCGCCGCATCGGATCCGGTCAGCGCGAGCTGTTCCTCCCCGAATTCGCGAACGGTTTCCAGCATTCGGTAGCGGGTGCCGATCAGGCCCTCATCGTCGTCCAGGACGGTCAGCAGGGACTGGCCGACCAGTCCGTCCACGGCCGTGGCCACATCGTCGACATCCGGGCCGCCCGCCACCACTTCGGCGGCATCGAGGGTGAACCCGGCCGGAAAGCGGCACAGCCTGCGCAAGGCGATCTGTTGCGGCTCTTCGAGCAGATTCCAGCTCCATGCGATCACCGCGTGCAAGGTGCGATGACGTTCCGGCGAGGAGCGATCTCCGCTGCGCAGCAAGGCGAATCGGTGTTCCAGGCGGGTTTCGATTTCCTCGACGCTCATGGTCCGCACCCGGGCGGCCGCGAGTTCGATGGCCAGCGGCAGCCCGTCGAGTGTGGTGCACAGCCTGGCCACCACCTCGGGATCCAGACGGACGGTCGGCCGCACCGCTCGCGCTCTGGCCATGAACAGTTCGGTGGCGGGCGATCCGGCCGCGTCGATCGCCAAGGGCGCCAGCGGATAAACCGTTTCCGCGGTGATCGCCAGCGGCGCTCGGCTGGTGGTGAGCACGCTGAGCTGGTCGCAGCTGCCGACCAGATCGGCGACCACTTCGGCGACCGCGTCGATCAGATGCTCGCAGTTGTCCAGGATCAATAGCGTCGGGCGGGCGGCGAGCGCATCGCGCAGTCGGCGACCGGCATCGCTGTAGCCGGTGGAGCGCCGCCACGCCGTCTCCCGGACGATCTCGCCGAGACCGAGCGTGGTGCTGATCGCGGCCTCGATATCTGCGCGCGGATCTGCGTCGGCGGCCGGATCGGCGCGCACCGACGCCAGCTCGACCAGCACCACGGATTCGCTGTGCGCGACCCGTGCGCCCAATTCGTTGGCCACCCTGGTCTTTCCGGTGCCGCCGGGGCCGAGAACGGTCGTCACCCGGGAGCGGTGCAGCAGTTGCTCGAGCGCGTCCAGATCGGCGGCGCGTCCGAGCAGGGCATTGGGAGCCGCGCGCAGGCCGATCGCGGAGCGGGCACTCGGCGGCACGGCAGCGGCCGTATCCGAAACTCGTCCAATCGAATCCAGTGCCGTCGCGTCTCGCGCCGCGGAATCCCGTACGGCCGAATCCGCTACCGCGGCCGATACGGTCGGATCAGCTGGTGTGACCGAATTCACGGCTGGCGTCGGCTTGCCATGATCGGTCCGCGATGCGAATCCCGGCACCGGATCACCCCGCAGGATCGCGGTATTCAGCTCGACCAGCACCGGCCCCGGATCCGCGCCGAGTTCTTCGACGAGTCGGCCACGGATAGATGCGAAGACATCGAGTGCTTCGTTGGGCCGACCGGCTGCGGCGAGCAACCGCATCAAGGTGGCGTGCGCGGCCTCGTCGAGCGGTTTGGCGGCCGCGGTTCGGCTTGTGATCGCCACCGCACCGTCGAGATCACCGCCGGCGACCCGGGCGGCGACCTCGATCGCCTCCAGTTCGGACCAGCGGTGCGCGGCCGCGGCGCGCAATTCGTCGGCGAGGTCGCCTGCGGGTAGGTCGGCACCGGGCTCGCCGCGCCAGAGCGATCTGGCCTGGGTCAACACCTCTAGACATCCGGCATGGTCGCCGTCGCCCTGTTTGGCGCGGGCCGCGCGCACCAGGTCGTCCGCGAGAGTCAAATCGACCTGATCAGCGGTCAGCGTGAGACGGTAGCCCGCCGGACCGATCTCCAGCGCCGCATCCGGCAGCGCCGCGCGCAGTCGCGACACCTGGGTGTGCAGCGCGTTCATCGGCGCGCGCGGCGGCTGCTCACCCCACACCTCATCGATCAGCGCCTGGGCACTGCGGCTGCGGCCGGGCCGCAGGGCCAGCGCGGCGAGCAGCAGTCGCGAGCGTGCCCCGGGTAGCGCTGCGAGCGTGCCGTTTCGGCGTAGCGCGATTTCGCCCAGCAGGGCCACTACGACCGATTCGCCTGCGGGCGTCGTCAGGGTTTGACTTCGGCCGTTCGGGCCGCTCTGATCGGGAAACATTCCGTGGTTATCGTATGCGAGCCCCGGCGCGAGCGACGGGCCCGGAGACGGTAGCGCAGCGTGACCACGGAGGGACCCGGGAGTGCCGCAATCGAATCCTGCTTGCCGGGCTGACATGGTTTTTCGCCCCTGTTCGGACCGGTAGGTCGCCTACGCTGTGCGCATGGCTGAGTTCGAAATCGTTCGGCAGGCTGTCATCACGGCCGAGCCCGCGCGCATTCATGGGTTGATCGATAACTTCCACGAGTGGACCAAGTGGTCGCCATGGGAGGACGTCGATCCGCAACTGCAGCGGAAGTACTCCGGGCCGGACGCCGGCGTCGGCGCCCAGTACGCCTGGGACGGCAACCGCAAGGCCGGTCGCGGCAACATGGAGATCACCTCCAGTGACGACCGGGAAATCGGTATCCGGCTGGCCTTCGAGAAGCCGTTCAAGGCCACCAATAAGACGACCTTCGAGCTGAACCCGGTCTCGGCCCTCGAAGGAGGAGAACCCCGCACCGAGGTGGTCTGGCGGATGAGAGGCGAGCACAAGGGCCTGATGGGCGTGCTCGGGAAGGTGTTCCCGATCGACAATATGATCGGCAAGGACTTCGAAAAGGGCCTGGACCGACTGAAGACGGCCGCCGAGGCCAACTGAACCGCCCGAGCGGACCGAACCGCGGCCGCGCATTAGGCTGCGAACATGGCTACTGCAGCGCAATGGATCGAGGGCGCACGGCCCCGTACCCTGCCGAACGCGATCGCCCCTGTCCTCGCCGGAACCGGCGCCGCCGCCTCCATCGATGGCGCGGTGTGGTGGAAAGCGGTTCTCGCGCTGCTGGTTTCGCTGGCCCTGATCATCGGGGTGAATTACGCCAACGACTACTCCGACGGCATCCGCGGCACCGATGACGTGCGGGTCGGTCCGCTGCGGCTGGTCGGGCAGCAGCTCGCCTCGCCCGCCGCGGTCAAGAATGCCGCGATCATCAGCCTGGCCATCGGCGCGGTCTTCGGGCTGGTGCTCGTCATCGCGACGGCGTGGTGGTTGCTGCTGGTCGGCGCGGCCTGCCTGGCCGGTGCCTGGTTCTACACCGGCGGCAGCAAACCCTATGGCTACAGCGGGTTCGGTGAGCTCGCGGTCTTCGTCTTCTTCGGTCTGATCGGGGTGCTCGGCACCGAATTCGTGCAGGCCGAGCGGATCGAATGGGCGGGCCTGGTGCTGGCGATCGGGGTCGGAGCGTTCTCCAGCGCGGTGCTGGTCGCCAATAACCTGCGCGATATCCCGACCGATACCGAATCCGGGAAGGTCACCCTCGCGGTCAAACTCGGCGATCCGCGGACTCGCACACTGCACCTGGCGCTGCTCGCCGTGCCGTTCATCGCGACGCTGCTGTTGGTCGTCCGCACGCCGTGGGCACTGGTCGGACTGGTCGCCGTGCCACTGGCGGTGCGCGCCAATGCACCGGTGCGCTCCGGCAAGGGTGGGCTGGAATTGATTCCGGCGCTCCGCGATTCGGGATTGGCGCTGTTGGCATGGTCGGCGGTTACCGCACTGGCGCTGGGTATCGCAGGATAGGGACCGCGAAGCGCGGCACCCAGTCGGCACCGGCGGATCCGAGCGTGCACTTTCCGGCCGAATTCGGCAATCTCCGCCTCGTTCGCGCAAAGAACGCACGCTCGGACCCATTCCGCCTTCGAACGAGCCGTGAGCGCGCCAGGAAACTGCTAGTCGTCGCCGTCCGGAACCAGGACGCCGAGGATCCAGTTGACCACCGCGACAATGATGCCGCCCCACACCGCTGCCCAGAAGCCGTCGATACGCAGGCCGTAGTCGGTGGTCTCGGTGATCTTCGCGGTGAGCCACAACATCAGCGCGTTGATCACCAGCAGAAACAGGCCGAGGGTAACGATGACCAGCGGCAACGATAGAAGTTTCACGATCGGCTTGACCAGCGCGTTCACCACGGTGAAGACCACGGCGACGGCCAGGATGACAATGACTTTGCCGCCATTGCCCTTGTCCTCGGGACTCCAAATCTCGATCTTGTCGACCCATGCTGCCGCCAGCCAGATGGCAACGGCGTTGATGATCAAGCGAATCAGAAGCTGCATGGCTTGATGCTAGGCCCGACGGGCGGGCATGTGTTGCCACAAGACGTGAATCGAGCGGCGCACACATGCCCGACCCCTCACGCGGCACGGTCGAGCAGCGCGTGCACCTTCGGCCGGAGCGCATCGATCGCTTCCGAACCGCCGAGGATGCGGGTGGTGGTCGCATTGGGCGCGCGCAGAATGCCGAGCAGCAGGTGCCCGGATTCGATGGATCTGTCCTTACGGGCCAGTGCTTCGCGCAGTCCCAGCTCCAACACCTTCTTGGCTTCCCTGGTAAACGGGATGTGGCCCCAGTTCCGATCGCGGCCCCGGCCGAATCGGGATCGCTCCTCGGGCACGGCCCGTTCCAGCGCATCCTCGCCGAAGGTGGCCTCGAGGCTCTCGCGCACCGCATCCAGATCGATGCCGATCGAGCGCAGCGCCTCGGCGTCCTCCGCACCGAGCGGCTGGCATTTAACCTCTTGGCCGAGGGAATCGAGCACCGCTCGGTGGGTGAGCCCCGCTTCCTCGAGCAGTGTCTTCAATTCCGGCTCGCCCTGTGCCAACAGACCGAGCAGGACATGCTCCACCCCGATCTTGGGTGCGCGCAGTTCGCGCGCGTCTTCCTGAGCGATGACGATCGCCGTCCGCGCCGACCTGCTGAACCGTTCGAACATCAGCGGTTCCCGCCTCTCCGGTTGTATTTCTGGTGCACCGCCTGCTTGCTGACCTCGAGCGCCTCCGCGATCGCCTGCCAGGACCAGCCCTGTTCGCGGGCATTGGTCACCTGGATCGCCTCCAGCCGTTCGAGCAGCCGACGCAGTGCGAGCACCGCGCGCAGCCCGACCTTGGGGTCCGGACTACCTGCGGCGGCCGCCAGTGTGGTTGCTTCAGTCATGTCGTCAATTTTGATTGACGAACTCCGCGGTTGTCAACGAAAATTGACGAGATTCGCCGCAAGAGAAACCCCCGGCGCTGCGGCCGGGGTTGCGATATCGCTTACTAGCCGGACCAGATTCCGGTCGCGGCGAACTTCTCCAGAATCGCGGCGGGTTCGGTGAGGTTCATGCCCTGTCCCTCGACCCATGAGTCATCGAAATACGTTCCGGCGTAACGATCTCCGCCGTCACAGAGCAGCGTCACCACGCTGCCGGAACGACCAGCGGAGATCATTTCGGCGACGAGCGCGAACGCACCCCACAGATTGGTTCCGGTGGAGCCGCCCACGCGGCGGCCGATTACCCGGCTCGCGAGCCGGGCGGTGGCGATCGATGCGACATCGGGCACCTCGATCATCCGGTCCACCACCTGACCTATGAACGACGGCTCGACCCGCGGTCGACCGATTCCCTCTATGCGTGAGGGCATTCCGGTCTGATATCCGGCATCGGCGGTTTCGTAGCCGCCGTAGAACGCGGAGTTCTCCGGGTCGACCACGGCCAGTTTCGACGGGTAGCGGTGATAGCGGATATAGCGGCCGATGGTGGCACTGGTGCCGCCGGTACCCGCGCCGACCACGATCCAGTCCGGCACCGGATGCGCCTCCAATTCCATTTGCTGGAAGATGGATTCGGCGATGTTGTTATTGCCGCGCCAGTCGGTGGCACGCTCGGCATGGGTGAACTGATCCATGAAGTGGCCGCCGCATTCGGCGGCCAGCCGCGCCGCCTCGGTGTACATATCCGGTGCACGCTGCACGAAATGGCAACGGCCGCCCTGGGCTTCGATCAGCTCGATCTTCTGCGGCGAGGTACTCGCCGGCATCACCGCGACGAAATCCAGGCCGAGCAATTTGGCGAAATACGCCTCGCTGACCGCGGTCGAACCGGATGACGCCTCGACCACCGTGGTGCCCTCGGTGACCCAGCCGTTGCAGATCGCGTACAGGAACAACGACCGCGCCAGCCGATGCTTGAGGCTGCCGGTGATATGGGTCGACTCGTCCTTCAGATACAGCTGGACCTGCCAGGCGGCGGGCAGCGGGTACCGGATCAGATGGGTGTCGGCGCTGCGCTGGGTGTCGGCCTCGATGAGTCGCACGGCATTGTCGACCCAGCCGCGTGGCGTACTGCGATCGCAGTACTTCACGAGGCAGCACCGGTCGGGTCGTCGTCACCACGCAGCCGGGCACGCAGTTGCGCCTTGTCCTGGCGACGCTTCGCATCGACGACCGCGATGTCCTCGTTGACCCGAGCACGCAATTTCTTGAACAGCGTCAGCGACAGCGGCATCGCGATGATCAACGCGAACAGCGCGGCGACCAACCACGGGACATCCACCGAGACGAGCCGGGCGATGCCGATGATCGCTGCGGCGATGACGACGACCAGCGCCAGCCTGGCGAGCGTGTACAGCGCCAGATTGCGGGCCAGCCGCGCGCCGACGCCAGCGGTTTGCTGTGCGGGTTCACCCTTCGGTGGCGTTGCGTCACTCACGTCGTCCAGCCTATGCGACGCCATGGCCCACTCTCGGCGATACCTCCGGTCGAAGAGGCGAACTACGTCCGACTGCGCCTGACCAGGGCTCATATCCGTTTTGTCTATTACTTCCCCTTTACCAACTGTAGGTGGTTCGAGTACCTAGGGGTCGCAGTGCAACGATGGCGCCATCTGATGAGGGAACTGTCGAGAACGGAGAGGTTTGCTATGACTGCGATCACCGTCGGCGGCCAGGACACCCTGCTCACACCGGGCCAAGTCGCCGCCATGTTCCACGTCGATCCGAAGACCGTTACCCGCTGGGCCCACGCCGGGCGCCTGGGATCACTGCGCACACCGGGCGGGCATCGCCGGTTCCGCGAATCCGAAGTACTTCAGCTGCTCCGGTCGCTCACCACCGAGGCCACCGCACGCTGAGCCTGGTCCGCGGGCCTGTAGCTGTGAGTTCGATCTTCCTGTCTAGGGGCCCGCACCCACCAATTTCGTGTCTGCAGTGTTCGAAGGCTACGCACGCGACTACCCTCGTTAGCAGGAGGTGAGCGACGTGACGTACCTGTTGGCACTCATCGCAGTCGTGGCAGTCGCGGTGTTGTGCTGGAAGGCGTTCGGCCCCGAGAAGACAGCCGGACCGCCCACGCGTTCGCCGCAGCGCAAGCGCATCATGGGGCCCGACGACGACCCCGAATTCCTCTGGCGCCTTTCGCGTCAGCATCGCGACGGTGATGGGTCTGCCGAGCGCTGAGCGTTCGGTCGGTTCACCAGGAGGTTTCCGGGAGACCTCTACCGCGCAACCGCAGTGACCGCGGCTTATTTGCTGCCTCGATGATCAATTGCGCCTGGACGTGCACCGAACCGGCGCGCATGCCATGAGTAGGCCTCGGCCCGGCCGATCGCCGAGCTGTGCCTTCCGGCCGCGCCGAACAGGAAGTCGCCGTATCGGATGCCAGGCCGGCCGGCGAACCGAGTTCGGCGATCACATCGCTCACGGGCAACGGCGGTCGCGCCTCAGCACTTCCCCGGATACCGAAGCGAAATCGGTCTCGGCCTTCGCGTCGATCCACGAGGTCGCGGAAATCCATGTCATCCAAGACCGGGGGGCACGCTCTGCACGTACCGTTCGCCCCCGCGCTTCAGTCCGGTCGGCCGAATCCCCACTCGCGCACCAGCAGTGGCGTTCACGCACCTCAGCGACTACTTCGCGCTAGGTCGAGCTGTGCGAAGTAGTCGCCAGGGATGCGAGAGCTCAAACGATCACGGCTCGCCGTTGATGACGGCCATGAGGGCGTCCATGAACGACTGGCCGCCCATGATGTAGCCGCCGGCGATCGCGCCGATTACCGCGCCGATCGGGCCGGTGATGATGCTGAAGAAGAAGACGCCGACAATGGCGCCGATGATGAGGCCCAGGACGCCGCCGAGGACCACGCCGACGATGTTCTTGTTGATTTCGTCGGTCAGGCGGGCCATGGAATTGACCGGCTGCATCTCGCCGATGTTCTTGGCGCTCAATTTCGGTGTGAGAGCGAGGGTTCGGCCGTTATCGGAGATCGTCTGGTCGACCGCGACCTTCGTGCCGGAGAGCTCGTAAGTCAAGGGGACTTCCGTCACCACGGCGCCGGCATCGGACTTCAGCAAGACCTTGGTGCCGTTGTCGGCGAGTTCGAACTTGCCGCTGTCGACCTCGGTGGTCAGAACGCGATCCCGGTGCCCATCCGAGATTTCGGAAGCCACTGTGTGGTAACCGATTCCCTGCTCGACGCCGGAGGCCGACACCTCTTTGGCAACTTCCGCTGGCTTCGCATTCGCGGTTCCCGCCGCGATTCCCACGGCGGCGATGGACACGAGAGTGACGGCGAACGTGCCGAACTTCATCAAGGTTTCCTTCTGACAAGCACCGGCCCCGGTAGCCGGTTGACGCGTCTAGCGCCACGTAGCTTGTTGCCTCGCACGGCATTTGGGAAACCCCAAACGGCCATCGTTATTCGATTGTTATTCCATCATCCGACCTATGATCATTTCACACAATTATCCTTTTTATCCTCGAAAATAGGTGACTCGACGCGCACACACCGGATGGTGTAGGCATGACGTGATCTCTCACCATTGCAACTTTCAACTTCGTATCTCGGCGCGCGAGTTCGAACAGCCCTGGAGGACGTCACAGGTGTCGCGTCAACGTGTCCGTGCGGGTCTCACCTTGACGGTCTTCATAGCTGTAACCGCGCTGGCCGCAGCCGTCGTGGCGGTGGCGGCGATGTCGCTCAGCAACGACAAGTCCACGACGAGCAGTCCATCGCCCGCGGCCCAGAACGACACCGCGCCGACCACCGCGTCGGAACCGTCGTTCCCCGAGCTGCCGCTGACCACCCCCGAGGCCCCGCCGACCACCTCCGCCATCCGCAGCACCTTCGACAAGATCGCGGGCGGCCTGAAGGTCGAGGTCGGCGACTGCGTCGAAATCGGCGGCAGCGGTGACAATCCCACCCTCGGCAAGGCCACCTGCGGCAGCGCGACCTCCAACTACAAGGTCATCGACAAGGCGCCCGTGAATGCCGCCTGCCCGACCGACGCCGACCGCTCCCTCAACGACACCCTGCACGGCGTCAACCGCGCCGCCCTCTGCATGGACATCGATTGGGTGATCGGCGGCTGCATGGACCCGAACAAAGACGGCCCCAAACGCCTCGACTGCAACACCAAGGGCGTCCCCAACGCCGTCCGCGTCATGGACGTCAAACTGAACACCACAAACGTGAACGTCTGCTCCTCCAGTGACCGCGGAATCGTCTACCAGCAACGCCAATTCGTAGTCTGCGTGCACCGCTTGTAAGTGCACCATTCGGCCATCGAGCGCCGAGGGTCCGTAGTCGGATCAGAAGGTGAACTGGGTGCCGTAGGCGGAGGTCTGCACCGTCTCCAACGCGGTGCTCACCGTGGCCGTGACGAAGGGGACGGCCGATACCGGTGAGGCACATTGGCCGACGTTCAACGCGGCGTTGTTGAAAATGAAGTGGTACGGGAACACGGTCTTGTTGTCCAGGTTGGTCGTCACTGTCGTGACGGTGGTGATCTGGCCCGGCGCCAAGGTGGCTTCCAGGACCTCTGTCAAGCCCAAGGTCCCGCCGACGGTCGGTCCGAGGCTCGCACTGGGAGCACTCGGGGTCGTGGGCTCCACGCTCGGAGTCGTGGGCTCGACGATCGGGGAGGTCGTGGCGGCACTCTGAGAGGTAGGCACGGCAGTCTGGGAGGTCATCGCAGGACTCTGGGAGGTCGTCGCGGCACTCGGGGAGGTCGTGGCGGCACTCTGAGAGGTAGGCACGGCAGTCTGGGAGGTCGTCGCGGCACTCTGAGAGGTGGGCACGGCACTCGGGGAGGTCGTCGCGGCAATGTGAGAGGTGGGCGCGGAACTCCGGGAGGTGGTGCTGGCAGGCTGCGGTGTGGACACCGGCTTCGCTGCCGTACTCGGCAGTCTGGCGGCAGCGTTCGACTGGCTGAATTCGGGGGAAATACTCGCCAAAAGCCCTTGATTCGGATCGATTCCGACGGTGAAGCCGTTGTCCAGCGTGAGCGCGCAGCCGAGGAGGAACCCCGCAACGGCCTGGCCGGACACTATTCCATCGCCCTCCACGTTCAGCGCGTAATTGCCGGATAGCTGCGCAGCATGCGCGAACGTCATGAGGAAGTTCGGCATCCGGTCGCCCGGTGGGTCCACTCTGACGTTCTCCACCGATGTCGTCACATGAATCCCGGCACCGGATACGTCAGCACCGGGCGGTTGGGCTCGGCTCGGCTCGGCGCCGGGCCACACGAACACAGCCACGACGGCCGCGACCACACCGGTCGCGATAACGACGAATCGAGGGCGCATATCTGATCCCGTTTCGAATCGGATGTACATCAGCGGCGGCGAAATCGCATGAACGGACCCACATAGCTAATAACTGGCAAGCATAAGTGGGACACCGGCCCGGCACGTTCAGGCTGCAGGGGCGTGTCGCGTCCCGCCCCATTTCCGCTGGTAAAGCCCTTTAGTTCAGCCCTGCGTACGAGTGCAATCCACTGATCACGATGTTGATGATGAAGAGGTTGAAGAGCATCGCCACGAACCCGGCGATGTTGATGTACGCGGCCTTCGTGTCGCGCCAACCCGAGGTTGCGCGGGCGTGGAGGTAGGCGGCGTACAGGACCCAGGCGATGAAGGAGCAGGTTTCCTTCGGGTCCCAGCCCCAGAAGCGGCCCCAGGCGGCTTCGGCCCAGATGGCGCCGAGGATTACGCCGGCGCCGAAGAGTGGGAAGCCGATGATCGTGGTTTTGTAGGCGAGGCGGTCCAGGGTGCGGGCGTCGGGGAGGCGGCGGGCGATGGTGCCGAGGATGTTGTCGGATTCGGCGCCTTCGGGCTGACGCAGGCGGTAGAGGAACAGCAGGCTGGCGATGCCGGAGACCAGGAAGACGCCGCTGCCGATGCTGACGATGGTGACGTGGATGGGCAACCAGAACGACTTCAGTGCCGGCACAACGGGTGCCGCGTCGGCGTACAGCACGGTGCCGGCCAGGAACAGCAGGATAAGGATCGGGACGAGCAGGAAGACCCACATCGAGCGGTAGCGTTGTTCGCGCAGGAACACCATGCCGACCACGGCGGCCGCGGCGGTCGCCATGGTGACGAATTCGTACATGTTGCCAAGCGGGAAGCGGTGGGTTGCGAAGCCGCGCAATACGATCGAGGTCACATGCAGCGCGATGGCGACGAACAGCACCGAGAACGCCATATTGCCTGCGCGTTCGGCGAACGGCTTGGTCTGCGGCATCTCGACCCGACCGGGTCCGGCGGGACGATCGGAACCACCACCGGCAGTTACCAGTTCACGCGCGACGACCTTCTGCGTCCGCGCCGCCGCGTACTGCACGATCAGCAGCACCAGCACCAGCGCGTACACGACGATCGCCGATTTGAAGGCGAGATCGCTGTACTGGGCGATGGTGTTGTCGATCGGCATGGTCACTCTCCCGTGGCGGATCGGTCATCGAGCAGGCGCTTGCGCAGGCGATCGAATTCGCCGCCCCAGCCCGCCTGATCGGTTCTGGCGAGCCCGCCCATCTCTACTACGGTGCGTCGTTTGCCAACGGTACCCGCTTCGCCATCGGCCGGGTACACGCGGATCCAGATGCGTCGCCGCTTCACCAGCAGCGACACCAGCAGCCCGGCCATCATGGCCAGCGCGCTCACCAGCACCCACTGCTGCGCCGGATCGTGCGATACCTGCAGATTCACGAATTCCTGCGCACCGTCGAAGGTGACCTTGGTGCCATTGGGCAGCGTCGACGACTCGCCGGGACGCAGGTTGACCCTGGCCTCCTTGGTCAGTCGCCCCTGCTTGACCTGCTCGGGATCCAGCGCGAAGAGCGACTGCGGCTTACCGGTATCGAGGCCGGTATCGCCGCGATAGATGTCCACCGCGACGGCCGGATCGTTCATGGTCGGGAACGAGGAGGTGAGCAGGCTGCCGTGCAGTAGCGCGGTCGGCGCGAACAGTCCCTCGATGGCGATCTGGTTCTTGCGGCGCTCTTCATCGGTCGCGTACATGCCGCCGGGCGGATCGATCCGCAGCACACCGCTGGACAGGAAGGTCTGCGCGTTGTCGGGCCGCCATTGGACGGTCTCGGTTCGGGTCTGGCCGTTCGGGAAGGTCACCGTGAACGTCGGCGCGTAACCGTGGCCCTGCAGATACAACCGGTCCCCTGAGACCCGCAGCGGATGGTTCACCTGGACCTGCGCATCACGCCAGGTATCGCTCTGCAGATCGCCGCCTGCCTGATATTCGATATGCGAAGTGAACATCTCGGCCTGACCGTTCTGCAGGTAGTCGGCCTTGAAGTCCTTGACCCGCACGCACAATGGCGCCATGCCGGTGCCGTCGTTGATATTGCCCGCCTTGAACGAGTCGAAGACCGCGGGCGAGGTGGTGCAGAAGCCGGGCCCGTTGTTCGCGATGACGATCACGCTGCCCTCGTAACCGAACAGCTTGCCGACCGCGATCGCGACGAGCAGCCCGACCAGGGCCAGGTGGAAGACGAGATTGCCGAGTTCGCGGGTGTAACCCTTCTCCGCGGAGAGGGTGATCTCACCTTCACGAGTGCCGTCGCGGACCTCGGTCCGCCAGCCGCGCAACTCTTTTCGAGCGTGCTCGAGCGCGGCGTCCGGGGTGCCATCGATGGTCTCGGAGTAATGGTGCGGCAGCCGAGACAGGTTGCGCGGCACCCGGACCGGTGGCGTGCGCAGCGCGCGATAGTGGTCCAGGCAGCGCGGCAGAATGCAGCCGACGAGCGAAATGAACAGCAGCGCATAGATTGCCGTGAACCAGAAGCTGGAGAACACGTCGAACAGCTGGAACCGGTCCATCCACGGTCCGAGCGTCGGGCGGTCGGCGATGTACTGGTCGACCTTGCCCTCGTTGAGATTTCGCTGCGGCAGCAGCGCGCCCGGAATCGCGCCGAGGGCCAGCAGGAACAGCAATACCAGCGCGGTGCGCATACTGGTGAGCCCACGCCAGGCATTGCGCACGAGCGCCCAGGCACGCCCGACCGGGGACTGCTTCGGCTGCGTCACCGGCGCCTCGGGTCTGTCGATCACGGTCATATCGGCAGCGTCACCTCGGAAACGAACCCGTCGCGCACCCAGGCGACGAACTGGTCCCACGCCCCCGTGACCAGCGCGATCCCGACCGCGACGAGCAATATGCCCCCGATGATCTGAATGGTGCGCGAATTGCGCCGCAGCCAACCGACCCCGCGCAACGCACTCGCCGACCCGAAGGCCAGGATCACGAACGGCAGTCCGAGGCCGAGGCAATAGGCGACGATCAGTGCGACGCCGCGCACGGCTGTCGTGCCCCCGGTCCCCGCCGAAACCGCCATCACCCCGGACAGCGTCGGCCCGAGACACGGCGTCCAACCGAGCGCGAAGACCGCGCCGAGCAGCGGAGCGCCCAGAATACTGGTCAGCCTGCGCGGCTCCATCCGCGTATCGCGCTGCAACGCGGGGACCAAGCCGATGAACACCAGACCCATCAGGATGGTGACCACACCGCCGACCCGTTGCAGCAGTTCACGATTCACGTTCAAGGTCTGGATGACGCCGAAAACCGTTGCGGTGGCGAGCACGAACACCACGGTGAAGCCCGCGACGAACAAACCGGCCGCACCGGCCACTCGGATCCGACCCGTACGTGCCGCAGCCCGATCGACCGAAACCGCTGTGCCGCCAAGGCTTTTGGCCTGCGCTGCGGTGGCGGGCGGCGCCTCGGCGCCGACCAGCCCGGCCAGATAAGACAGGTAACCCGGCACCAGCGGCACCACACACGGCGAGGCGAACGAGACCAGTCCGGCCAGTACGCATGCGCCGAGCGCCAATAACAGCGGCCCCGTCGCCGCCGTTTGCTGGAACGAATCACCTACTGCGGCAAGCACCATCAGTCGGTCTCCACCGGGGGTCGATCAGCTCGCTCGGGCACCGGCGCGGCTTCCGGCGCGAAGTCCATCATGGAATCGGCTGCGGCGCTGCGTGGCACGGCGGCAACGCCGACCCACCGGTCATCGACCGTCCAGACACCGCGAACGAGACGGGCGGCCTGCCGCGGGCGACAGGCACGCGGGCTACGAGTACGGCGATCGCGAATCACGATTGCACCTTTCCTACCGCTCGCTATCGAGCGGGACGTAATTACGACATGGGCCGAACGGCTTGTGCGGGGTCACTGCGAACCTTCCGCGGCAATGCGTTCGACAACTGGTTGGAGGTCTTCCGCCAAGAGCGAGCGGAGGAAGACAGCGGCGACCCGATGTTGCCGATCCAGCACCAGCGTGGTGGGAATGACACTGGTCGGGAAGTTGCCGCCGAGCGCGAGCAGGGTGCGCATGGACGGGTCGTAGACGGACGGATAACCGACCTTGTTGTCGACGACGAAGTCCTGCGCCTTGTCCTGCTGGAAATCACGGACATTGATGCCGATAAAGACGACGCCCCTGTCCTTGGTTGCCTCGTAGACCTTTTCGAGCGCGGGCGCCTCGGCACGGCACGGCCCGCACCACTGCCCCCACAGATTGAGCACGACCACCTTGTCCGGGAAGTCGGCGACCGAGGTGGTCTTGCCCGAGGTCATCAGATCCAGCCCGGCGAGCTTGCCGATGGTGCCACGCGCGGCGGGCGGATCGTAGAAAATATCGGTTTTGCCGCCGGGCGAGACGAATTCGAACGTACCGCCGGAGGCCACCGCATCCTTCCCGGTCGAACAACCCGCGAGCGCGGCCACCAGGGCCACGCACGCGAGCAGGACCGACGTGAAACGCCGGGCCGACGGCCGGGAAGAAGTTCTCATGCGCCGTGCACCGTGGGATCCGAACCGCCTGCGGGCTCGGAGTAGACGATGTCGACGAGGGTGTCGCCCTGGTAGACCAGCGAGGTCAGCGAGGCGAGCGAGCACTGCCGGTGCCGCGGATCGTGCCAGAGCCGCTGGCCCTGCAGGAACCGCCGCAGCGTCCAGACCGGCAGCTGATGCGAGACCAGGACCGCCTCGTGTCCGGCCGCTTCGACCCTGGCCTTGTTGACCGCGGCCAGCATGCGGTGCGCGATCTGCAGATACGGCTCGCCCCAGGACGGGGTGAACGGATCGCGCAGCTTCCACCAGTGCCTCGGCTTGCGCAGCGCACCGTCGCCGACCGAAACCCGCAGGCCCTCGAAGGTATTACCGGCCTCGATCAGATTCTCATCGGTGCGCACGAGCAGCCCGTGCTGACGCGCGATCGGCTCGGCGGTCTCCTGCGCACGCTGCAGTGGCGAGGCGATCACCATCGCGATGTCGTGGTCGGCCAACGACCGCGCCACCGCACCGGCCTGTGACCGACCGGTCACCGAGAGGCTGAACCCGGGCAGGCGACCGTAGAGAATGCCCTTCGGGTTGTGCACCTCGCCGTGCCGCAGCACATGCACGATGGTCTCGACGGTGTCGTCCTCGACCGCGCCGACCGGCGCAGCGGCATCGGACTCGTCGGCGAGGGCGGCCGTTTCCGCGCTGTCGACAGGGGTGTCTGGTAGTTCGCGCATTTCTGAATCTGGCTGGTCGGAACTCACGCGCGGGATCCTTCGGGGGTGGCGGCCGCGGCCGCATGTGCGGCGGCGGGCAGGGCGGCGGCGATACGGTCGAATGCGTCCTCGTCGAGCGCCGCGGAGACGAACCATGCTTCGAACGCGCTCGGCGGCGCATACACACCGCCGTCGAGCAGTGCGTGGAAGAAAGCGGGGAAACGCCAGGTCTGGCTGGCTTTGGCGGCGGCGTAGTCGGTGACCGGACGGTCGGCGAAGAACACGCTCACCATATTGCCCGCGAACTGGACCTGATGCTCGACCCCCGCGGCACCGAGCGCCTCGGTGAACAAGCCGCCCAGCCGCTCGGCATTGCGATCGAGTGCGGCGTACACCGCGTCATCGGCCGCACGCAGCGAGGCGAGGCCGGCGGCGACGGCAACCGGGTTCCCGGAAAGGGTGCCCGCCTGATACACCGGGCCAAGCGGCGCAAGGTGATTCATGATCTCGGCGCGACCGCCGAACGCGGCGGCAGGCAGCCCACCGCTCATCACCTTGCCGAAGGTGTAGAGGTCACCGGCGACACCGTCGCGGCCGAACCAGCCGGACCGGCTCACCCGGAACCCGGTCATCACCTCGTCCATGATCAGCAGCGCGCCGTCGTCGGCGGTCAGCTTGCGCAGGCCCTCGTTGAAACCGGGCAGCGGTGCGACCGCACCCATATTGCCCGCGGCCGCTTCGGTGATCACACACGCGATTTCACCCGGATGCGCGGCGAACGCGGCGGCAACGGCCTCGATGTCGTTGTACGGCAGCACTATGGTGTCGCCCGCCTGCGCACCGGTGACACCGGGCGAGGTCGGCAGCCCGAGGGTGGCGACGCCGGATCCGGCGTCGGCAAGGAGTGCGTCCACATGGCCGTGGTAGCAACCCGAAAACTTGATGATCTTGGTGCGACCGGTGTAGCCGCGGGCCAGCCGGACCGCGCTCATGGTGGCCTCGGTGCCGGAGTTGACCAGGCGGACCCGGTCCACCGGCGTTACCCGCTCGGCGATCAGCTCGGCGAGTTCGATCTCGGCCTCGGTCGGCGCGCCGAAGGACAGTCCGCCGACGGCCGCGCGCTGCACCGCCTCGACCACCTCGGGATGCGCGTGGCCGAGAATCATCGGACCCCAGGAACACACCAGGTCGACATACTCATTGCCGTCGACATCGATGAGCGTGCAGCCCTTGGCCGATGCGATGAATCGCGGTGTGCCACCCACGGACTTGAAGGCCCGCACCGGCGAATTCACACCACCCGGAATCACCGAAGCGGCCCGGTCGAAGAGCTGAGCCGAGACCGGCACCGATGCCCTGGTCGCGCGCGGAGAAGAACTCACGACGTCCAGTGTCTCAGCCCGATTGGAACGAGTCGACGACAGGGTGTAGTCGAGTGACGCAGACCGCACGCACCGCGGTCTCTTCGGCGCAACACGCCGATCATGGTTGCGGCCGATATCGGTCGCCGACCCATTACCGATGCGTAATCTCGGTGGGTCGTCGCACCATCTAACCCATCGGGAGGGTCCAATGCGGTTCGCCGTCATCAGCGCCACGATCTTCGCCGCGCTCGCCGCCGCCGTCACCGTCGGCACCGGGACCGCAGCCGCCGCGGATCCGGTCAGCCAGCCCGATCGGATCGGGCTGCATCTGGATCACGCGGAGACCACGGCCCTCGGCGACGGACCACTGCCCGCATTGGTCACCATGGTGGTGCCGCTCAATCGGATCGGCGCCGGGCTGAAGAGTGACACCGAGATCTACCGCGACGAGAACGGCGGAGTGCACGCCTCATTGCGCCAGGTCATCATGGAGGCGGCCAGGCATCCGGACGGCACCGTCACCGTGTACCTCAACGCGCCGGGCACCAGGGACGGCCGCACGCTCGACATCTATCAGAGTTGGAACTAGCGGGACGGCCGTCGGCGGGGGTTGACGAACTCAGGTGTACATGCACGGCGCCGAGGCCGAGATGGTGTGCAGCTGGCACATGAAGTTGTTGTACACACCGGCCGAACCCGAATCGGGCACGAAGATCGGCGCGGGCTGGGCCACCTCGGTCTGAGTGTCGGTCTGGGCAGTGGGCTCCAGCGGCAGTCCCGGTGCGGCCCATGCGGGCGCCGCACCGATCGCGGCCGCCGCGACGACCGCCGCGCACACTTTCCCGGCAAAACGAATCACAAGCATTTCTCCCAGTCGACACAATTCGGATGCCGACCGAAAGCATAACGGCCACAACAGTATTCACTGAATGCCGACCGTTGCACCTCGCGGCGCGGCACTTGCACGGTAGTGCAGTCGCGGCCGATGCGCCAGGGCACGTCTCGGATCGCCGTTGCGCCCGAGGTGCGGCGCTACGAGGTGACACCCAAGCAGAGCCCGACGAAACCGGTTGTCAGCAGACAGGCCAACGGAACCGGCAGCAGATTCAGTAGCGAAAACGATGGAATTGTCGCCGTCATGCCTGCGATGTTCCCGCGAAATTCGCGAACAAACTGGTGCGGCGATCCGGATCGCCGGTGATTGCCCTGGTTCAGCGCGAACGCGCGGCACGCACCGTGCGCGCGAAGGCATCGATCGCGAGCACGCCGGCCACCATGACCAGGAAAGCGGCGAGCACCAACCACGGAGCGCTGTAGCGGGTTGAATCGAAGCCGGGCACGTCCCCTGACGGCGCGAAGGTGGTGGTGATCAGCCCGTTGCGCCAACTCACCACCGCGAGAACCGCGCACCCCAGCGCGAGCGTTGATTCGACCAATGCCGCAAGCATCCGGTCACCGAGCGCAATCAAGCGCGTCAACGATCCGCTCCGTTCTCGCTGTTTTCGGTTTCCTCGGTCCGCGTAGGCAGGTCGGCATCGGTCCCGCCGAGCGCTTCGGTGAGCGCGGCCCGCAGTCCGCGGTGATCCTTCGCCCACGCCTGCACCAGTTCACCACCGACGAGCCGCAGCCCGATGCCCTTGCGCCGGCGTGGCACCCCGCCCAATTCGCCGAGCGAGCGCGCCGATTCCCAATCCTCATCATCCCAGGAGTCCTCGTCGTGCTCGGGCAGCACCGCAGCGATGGACGCCAGCGGCAAGGTCTCGGTGCCATCGCGCAGCGTGTCGGTGGTCAACTCGACGCTCACATGCCGCTGTCCGGCGATCACCTGCAGCACAACGAAACCCGCGATCAGCGCGGCACAGAAAATGAGCGCGAACCAGTGGACCTGATCAGCGGTCACCAATTCCAGAATCAACACGATCAGACACAGCAACGGCCCGTAGGCCACCGAACGCCAGCGCGCGCCCGGTTCGGCGAACAAAATGGTCGCGCCATCCGCGGAATCCGTCACACCATGCTCCCGGCCGCTGGCGACTGCTTGCAGGTCGCGCGAAAGGGCCAGTCGAGCACGGCGACGGGAATCGACACCCGGTCCCGGATCAGCCGACCGCGCCGGGCAGGATCAGCAGCGCGACGGTGACCAACGCGAACAGGATCAGCAGGCTCAGTACAAGCAGATCTCGTCGAATGCTCTGGGGCTGTTGGATCACCACTCGCATCGATGCCTCCGATCTCCCGGAGCCATCTGGTCGACGTACTTACAAAACGTAAGACAACGCGTAACAAATGACTTCCGGTTCCCATGTCCTCTGTGACAACCCTCACGATACATGCTGCCGATTTCTTGACAAACTCGCGGATGGCTCCAGCCTTCGTTCACCTGCGATTCATCTGGAAGTACGCGGTCGAGTCCGGACGGTGACTCAGGTACACCGCACCCGCCGCCAGCACGCCCTGCACGATCGCCGCCGCACCGGCCACCAGCGAGGCCGCTCCGGTCACCGCTTCCAGCGCGAACAGTGTGCCGACCGCGACCAGCACCAACCAGACGCCGACGGCGGTCAAAAGCGTCCGTGCCCATAGCTTTCCGCGCACGAACTGGTGCACGAACAGCAAGGCGAATGCGGCCAGCGCCAACCCGATCACCACAGCGACCACGAAGGCCAACGAGACCATCAACTCCGCATTGGCCATCGTGAAATTCGGATCGCCGACGTGCACCTGGTCGAACATCTTCTGCGCGAAATCCTTGCGCTGCTGAAAAGCCGCGACAACCGACCCGATCATCTGCAGAATGCCGAATCCGATTACGCCCCACCACAATTGCCGCGCCGTCCGAATATCCTCCGGCGGTTCCGGCCGCGGCGGCGGCCCGACAACGGGCCCACCCGGATACGCCCCGGGTGGATACATCTCAGGCGGATACGGCATCGGCCCATACACCCCGTGCGGAATCGGCCCGTGCGGATCCGCACCCGACGGATTCGCGCCTGTAGTACTCGAACCGAGCGGTTCCGCAGGTGCAAAACTATGACCGGCAGGATTCGGATCGATCCTCACGGACACCTCCGGCCCCTCTGCCCCCACGGGCGACTGAGCGTCCTGCGGCCCAGGCGACGCTCCCTGCGAAAATGGCGCGGGGGAATCCGGTCCCGGAGAATCCGACTCGTGCGGATTCGAACCGAGTGACTCGCGCTCCGGCGAATTCGGACCACTTGCCGCGGAGCCGGATAATTGCGATGTGGACGATTCCGGGCTCACCGGTTCCGACTCGACCGACTTCGGACTGCCGGACGCCGAACCCGGCGCCTCGGGTCTGGGCGGATTCGTCACGACAGCCAGTGCGCGGCCTCGGTCGCCCAGTAGGTGAGCACCATATCCGCGCCGGCCCGGCGGATGCCGATCAGCGATTCCAGGATGGCAGCGTGGCGGTCGATCCAGCCGCGCTGGGCGGCGGCGGTGATCATCGCGTATTCGCCCGAGATCTGATATGCGGCCACCGGTACCGTCGATTGGTCGGCGACATCGCGCAGGATGTCCAGATACGACATCGCCGGCTTGACCATCACGATGTCCGCGCCCTCGGCCAGATCCAGTTGCAGTTCCCGGATCGCCTCGCGACGGTTCGCCGGATCCTGCTGGTAACTGCGTCGATCCCCTTCCAGCGAGGAGGCGACCGCCTCGCGGAACGGACCGTAGAACGCCGAGGCGTACTTCGCGGCGTAGGCGAGGATGCCGGTATCGGTGCGCCCGACCGCGTCCAGGCCGCGCCGGATCGCGCCGACCTGACCGTCCATCATGCCGCTGGTACCGAGCAGATCCGCCCCGGCTTCGGCCTGCGCGAGCGCCATCTCCACATAGCGGTGCAGGGTGGCGTCGTTGTCGACGGCACCGTCCGCGGACAGCACGCCGCAGTGGCCGTGATCGGTGAATTCGTCGAGACAGGTATCGGCCATGACCACCGTCGAGTCGCCGACCTCGTCGGCGAGCGCGCGCAGACCCCGGTTGAGAATGCCATCGGGATCGCTGGCCTTGCTGCCGGTGGCGTCCTTGTCCTCGGGCCGCGGCACACCGAAGAGCATGAGCCCGCCCACGCCCGCGGTGACCGCCTCCACCGCCGCCTTGCGCAGCGAATCCATCGAATGCTGCAGCACGCCCGGCATGGAACTGATCTCGCGCGGCTCGTCCAGTCCGTCGGCGACGAACATCGGCAGCACCAATTGCCGTGGCTCGAGAGTTGTTTCAGCCACGAGACGACGCAGGGCGGGGGTACGGCGCAACCGCCGCGGGCGGTCCAATCCGGTCATAACCGCACGATACGCCCGGCCCGAATGCGAGTCACAAGCGGCGGGGTGCGCCGATGGATCAGCGCGCCGGGAAGCCCGGCGGCATCTGCATCTTTCCGCCGCCGAACGGATCGCCCCTCCTGTCGGCCCGACCGTTCGGCCGATCGGAGGGCACCAAGTCATCCGCGTTAAGGATGTCCCGAGGATTCGATAAGCCCGCCGCGCGACACTGCGGGCCACGCGGCGGTCGCCGGGGATTTACCGGCGCTCGAAGAGTGCGGTGCGAGGGGCGGATGATGGTGGGGACTAGCCGGGCTTGTTCCAGGAGTACGCGATGACCGAATTCGCGACGCCGCCGCGGCGACGCACCGATTGGGCGGGTCTGCGGAGACTGGCGCGTGGCGGGGATCCGGGCGTGATCGTGCAGTTGGCGCAGCGGTTATTCGAGGCGGGTGAGACGGCGGAGGCCGAGCAGTGGTTCCGCCGCGCCGCCGCCCGAGGCAGCGGACCGGCCATGGCCGGCCTCGGCGCATTACTCGCCGCCGATGGCCGGATCTCGGATGCGATTCGATGGCTGGAGTTCGCGATCGCGGCGGGTTGTCCGGGGGCGGATCAGCAATTGGGCACGCTGCATTTGGAGCGCGGAAATCTCGACGCCGCCGAGGTGTGGTTCCTGCCCGCGGCCGAGGACGGGCTGCCGGCGGCGCTGTGCAATATGGGTGTTGTCGCGAGTCGACGCGGTGTCGACAATGAGGCGCGGCATTGGTACGAGCGCGCGGTGCGCGCCGGAAGTCCAACGGCCATGCGCACTCTCGGCGTATATCTGGCGCGCGACGGTGAAATCGAAAGGGCGGTCACGCTGCTGACCGAGGCCATCCGGCGCGGTCGCCACGATGCTATGGCCGTGCTGGGCGCGATCTTCCTCGACCACGGCGACTGGGTCGAGGGCGAGCGGTGGTTGCGCCGCGGCGCCGAAGCAGGAGATGCCGATTCGATGTTCCAGCTCGCGCGATTCCTGCGAGAGCAACCTGTGCGGACGGACAATCTCGCGACAAAAGCCCAGGCGCACAGGGACGCCCGCTACTGGCTCGAGCGCGCCGCGATCCTGGGCCACCCTCGAGCGCTCGAACTCCTCCACGAACTCTGAGCGCACAAACCACCGACCCGGGCCCTCGGCCCACAGCCGCGCACCGCGACCCCAAGCCCTCGGCTCGAACTCGGTCACCGCCGACCGACTGAGCTCTCGCACACCTTCCGGGCCTCGCGCATAAGGACCCACCGCGCGACACACCGGGCCTTCCGACCGAAGGTGTGCGCCGGGGAGCGATTCGCCATAGCGTGCGAAATCCCTTGTGAGCGGGCGTTTTTGTCGGTGGGCAGTAGTAAAATCGAAGGCGTGTTCGAGGGAATCGCTCCGGTTCCCGATTGCGACGGGAGGACGCCACCGTGCCCAACACCGCACCGAAGTCGAAGGTCAGCGATCGCTTGCAGCTCGCTCGAAACAACACAGTTCGGCCCTATGTTCCACTGCAGAAGCGGCCGCTGCCCGCCGGGCGACCGCGCAAGTGGTACATCTCGCACAATCGACGACTCAAGGCGATGCGCCTGACCATCGCCCTGCTGGACTCCGGGATCTATCTGCCGAGCCAAGCCAGCAACGAAAGGATCCGGCGCACAGCCGAACTCATCGATATCCGCCCGCCGTCCGACACCACCTGCCGTTTGGTGCGGACCCTTATGCGCTACAGCCGCTGATCAACGGAGCTCGACGGTTGCGGCGGCTCCGGTTGCGCGGCGAGAGAGCCGGCGTCGGCGACTGCTTGCAGGTCGCTCGAAACAGCCTGCACTCTCGCCGCCCAACCGGGTAGGCCAACGGATATCTAGCGGCTGCGGCGGCTCTTCTTGCGCGGTGGGGGCAGCAGGCCCTCGGCGCGCAGGCGGGCCGCATGCTCGGCCAGCGCCTCGACCAGCGGACCGACCTGGGCGACCTCCGGCTGCACATCCACGCGCAGACCGAATTCGATGGCCGTCTCGGCGGTCTTCGGGCCGATGCACGCAACGATGGTGCGCGCGTGCGGCTTACCCGCGATACCGACCAGATTGCGGACCGTGGAAGACGAGGTGAACAGCACCGCGTCGAAGCCGCCGGTCTTGATCATCTCGCGGGTCTCGGCCGGCGGCGGCGAGGCGCGCACCGTACGGTAGGCGGTCACGTCATCGATTTCCCAGCCACGATCGCGCAGCCCCTCGGCCAGGGTTTCAGTGGCAATGTCCGCGCGCGGCAACAGGACTCGGTTCACCGGATCGAAAACGTCGTCGTAGGGCGGGAAGTCGGCGAGCAGGCCCTCGGACGACTGTTCACCGCTCGGCACCAGCTCCGGATTGATCCCGAACGAGCGCACCTTATCCGCGGTGGCCTCGCCGACGCAGGCGATCTTCACACCGGAGAAGGCCCGAGCGTCCAGACCGAATTCGGCGAACTTCTCCCAGACCGCACGCACCGCGTTGGTGGAGGTGAATACCACCCACTGATAGCGGCCGTCGACCAGCCCCTTGACCGCGCGCTCCATCTGCGCCGGACTGCGCGGCGGCTCGACCGCGATGGTCGGCACCTCCATCGGAATGGCGCCGTGGGTGACCAGCCGCTCGCTCATCTCGGATGCCTGCTCCTTGGTGCGCGGGACCAACACGGTCCAGCCGTACAGCGCCCGCGACTCCCACCACGACATCTTCGACCGCTGCGCGACCACCTTGCCGATGGTCACCACCAGCGGGCCGACCAGTTCGGAGGCCGCACTGTTGAGCGTGGCCAGGGTGGCCTCGATGGTGCGCTGCTGGCGGGTGGTGCCGCGCACCGTCACCGCGACCGGGGTCTGCGGCGCCATACCGTGTTCGACCAGCGCACTCGCGGTTTCGGCCAGATGACCCGAGGTCGCCGACAGCACCAGCGGGCCGGGCGCGGCGGCCAGTGCGGCCCAGTCGACCTCACCGCGCACATCGGCCTCGGTGTGCCCGGAACCGAGCGCGATACCGGCGAAACTCGGCACCGCGGAACCATTGGGCAGGCCCGGCAGCACCTCGAAGACCATATGCGAACGCGTCACCGCATTGACCTCGGCGATCACCGAATCGGTCGTCAGCGGATCACCCGCGACCACCCGGACCACGTCGTGGCCACCGCGGGCCTCGGCGATCAGCGTCTTGGCCACCTCGGCGGCGTCGCCGAGCGCGGGCCGCACGTCCACCGGACGTTCACCGTCCTCGCCCGGCTCGACCGCGATACCGATCAGGGCGAGCACGCCCTTGTCGACATCGGGATCGGTGAATGCCAATGTCGCCCGCCCCAGCACCTCGCGCGCACGCACTGTCAGCAGTGCCGCGTCGCCGGGCCCCGACCCGACAAACAGGATCCGTCCTGGATGCTTCTTGTGTGCTCGGCTCATGCCCGTACCTCGCTAGCGCTCGGCACGGACATCGCCGGGGGCACTGTGTTGTTGATGCGCTCGCTCATTGGCTGTTCTCCATTGGGCTGGAATTGTAAAAGTCAGTGGGCGGACTAACCGCTGCTTCCGGCGTGCTGAGCAACTCACGGGCGCCCAGATCGAGCAGTTCCCGGGCCAACTCGCGGCCGAGCTCCGCAGCGCGCTCGGGAGCGCCGACCACGGAGGCTCGCAATACATCGGAGCCGTCGACGGCCGCCGCGCAACCGCGCAGCGAGAGTTCGTCGACAATTCTGCCGTCATCGTCGAGCGATTCGACGACCTCGGCGATCGCGCCGATCGGCACGGTGCAACCGGCCTCCAGTTCGGCCAGCAGCGACCGTTCGGCAATGACGGACGCACGGGTCGCGGCGTCGTCTAGTTCGGTCAGCGCCTTGATGAGTTCGCTGTCATCGCTGCGGCATTCGACCGCCAACGCACCCTGTGCGGGCGCGGGCAACATCTGCACCGGCTCCAGCGCCTCGGTGACCACGTCGAGCCGGCCGATTCTGGCCAGTCCGGCCCTGGCCACCACGACCGCGTCCAACTCCCCCTCGCTGACCTTGCGCAGCCGGGTGTCGAGATTGCCACGCAGCGGCACGATGTCCAGCCCGAGTCCGAGGGCACGCAACTGCGCCGCGCGGCGCGGCGCGGAGGTGCCGACCTTGGCACCGGCGGGAAGTTCACCGAGCACCAGACCGTCGCGCGCCACCAGTGCGTCGCGCGGATCCTCGCGGGGCGGGATGGCGGCGATGGTGAAACGCGGATCCTGTGCGGTCGGCAGGTCCTTGTACGAATGCACCGCGATATCGATTTTGCCGGCGGCGAGTTCGTCACGCAGTGCCGAGGTGAAGACGCCGACACCGATCTGCTGCACCGGATCCGCGGACAGATCGCCCGCGGTCTTGACGACCACCAGCTCCGCATCGTGCCCGGCCGCGATCAGATTGTCGCGGATCGTGCCCGCCTGCGTGAGGGCGAGCAAACTGCCTCTGGTGCCGATCCGCCACGGCACGCGAATGCTGCCTGCGGTCACGTTTTCCTCTTCCTGCACAACTGTCATGACGTCTGCCCCTGTTCTTCGCCGCGGTGTCCGGCGGTGAAGTCGTCGGCCAGTGCGATCTCGCTGCCGCCGACGATCGCTTCCGGGTCGACCGCAACATCGCCGAAGAAGCGAATCGCCGTATGCTCGTCGCTGATCGAACTGAGTTCCATCGGAGCCGCGACCGCTTGCGCCGCACCGGGTTTGAGCTCGAACAGTTCCCGCAGCGCCTCGGCGTAGGTATCGCCACCCGGGGTGGAGGCCAACTGTTTAACGCGCACCGTCGGCGCGTGGAGCAACTTGTCCACCACGCGACGCACGGTGCGCGCCACCTCGTCACGTTCCGGATCGGCCAGTCCGGGCAGCCGGGAATCCAGCCGCAGCAATTCGGCCTCGACCACCTCGGCCGCGCGCTGCCGCAATGCGGCAACGGTCGGAGTGACCTCCGCCATGCGCTGGCCTGCAAGGTATTTCGCGAGTTCGTCGGCGACGATCGAGCGGGCGGCGGCGGTGTCGTCGGCGGCCGCACCGGCCGCCGGATCGCGCTGCAATGTCTCGATATCGATGACGGTGACACCGGGCAGTCCGGCTACCGCGTGTTCGACATCGCGCGGCAGACCGAGATCGCAGAACACCAACGGCCGTTCCACCTGGCTGGCGCGCTCGCGTTCGGCGAGTGCGCGGTGGGTATCGGCCAGCGTCACCACCGCGCCGACCGCGCCGGTACAGGTGATGACGACATCCGCGGCCGCCATCGCCTCGGTCAGGCGCGACAGTTCCATCGAATGAGCCTCGACACCGTGACTGCGCGCGGTCGCGGCGAGCCGCTTGGCCCGGGCCGACGTGCGATTCACCACGAGGATGCGGCCGATGCCCGCCCGCGACAGATGCGCCACCGCGAGCCCGCCCATCGCCCCGGCCCCGAGCACCACGGCGGTCTGCCCGGCGAGCGGGCCGAGCACATGCTGCGCACGATCCAGCGCCACCGAAACCACCGACGCGCCGGCCCGATCGATACCGGTCTCCGAATGCACCCGCTTGCCGACGCGCAGCGCGTGCTGCGCGAGTTCGTGCAGGGTCCGCCCGACCGCCTGCTGAGCGTCGGCGGAAGCGTAGGCGCCGCGGATCTGGCTGAGCACCTGCTGCTCGCCGATCACCATCGAATCCAGGCCGCTGGCCACCGCGAACAGGTGTTCGGCGGCGGCCTCGCTGTAGCGGACGTAGGCGTGCTTGGTCAGATCCGGCAGCGGGAGGCCGGAATGTTTGGTCAGCAAATCGCCGACTTCGGCGAGGCCGCCGTGGAAGGCGTCCACCACCGCGTAGACCTCGACGCGGTTGCAGGTGGAGACGATCATCGCCTCGGACACATGGCTGGAGGTGAGCATTCGATCGATCAGTTTCGGCCGGTCCGCGTCGGTGATCGCGACCTTCTCCAGAATCGAGACGGGCGCGCTGCGATGCGAAATCCCGACCAGAAGAATGCTCATGACTCCGCCTCGCAAGCGCTCGGCTGCGTCATGCGCATTGCGCGCCGGCGCATGATTCGTTCGCTGCGCTCACTCATGGTGTGACCACCGATCCCTTGCTGGATGGCTCCGTTGCCGAATGCGAGGACGTCGAGTGCTTGAGCGCCGGATGTCCGGCAGCAGTGTGCGCGGGCGCGCGGTGGGCGATGCGGCCGGAAACGGCGTGCGCGACCTCGGGCAGCGGCGGCGCATTGCGTGCGGTCTCGAACGACAGCATCTGCAACTCGACCGCCAGATCGACCCGGCGCACCTCCACCGTCTCCGGCGCGGTCAGCTCACATGGAGCAAAGCTCAGAATCGACTGCAGCCCGGAGGCGACCAGCAGATCGCAAACGTCCTGTGCCGCGTCGTCGGGCACGGTGATCACCGCGATGGTCGGCTTCAAGGCGTCGATGGCCGGGGCCAGATCCGCGACATCGCGCACCACCAGACCGGCGACCGACCGGCCGATCACCTCGGGGTGGCTGTCGAACATGCCGACCACGGTGAAACCGCGGCGCCGGAACCCGCCGTAGCCGACCAGTGCCCGGCCCAGATTTCCGGCGCCGACCAGTACCACCCGATGTCCCTGCGAGAGCCCGAGCACATCCTCGATCCTGGTGCGCAACTTGGCGACGTCATAGCCGACACCCCGAACACCGTTGGGGCCGAGGAAGGAAAGGTCCTTGCGCAACTTGGCCGAATTGACACCCGCCGCGACAGCCAGTTCCTCACTCGATACGATGGCAACACCGTCGTCGGCCAACATGGCCAGGACCCGGAGATATGTGGCCAGCCGCGCCACGGTGGCTTGGGGGATGTCCTTTTGCAGAGCCCTGCCGGAGACGCCACTCGGCGCCTCATGCTGCTCTGTCACGTCGTCGGCTCCTCGTTCCGGCCTCCGGCGAGGTCCGGTTCGTCGTTCGACCTCGTGCCCGGGGCGGTCCGGTGCCATGGTCGAAGTATTCGGAATGCTGGGTTCATTACGCGGTGGATCCGCAGCCTCGGCGAGCGGGTCGCGTGCCACCACCGTAACCGCTTGTGCAGCCCTTCACAAAGTCGGTGAATTTGGCCTCATTTTCCGCCGCGACCAGCAGCGCGGCGGAATCGGGCCGGATCAGCAATCGCTCAGCGAGTCAAGTCGGCCCGCAATCGGGGCTCGTCGACATCGAAATAGCTGTGCTCACGGCCGTCCAGAAGCACGACGGGAAGCCGGTCGCCGTACTCCGCGCGCAGGCCAGGGTCGGTTCCGGCGGCTTCGTCCACGTCGACGGTCGACGGCTCGATGTCGAAATCGGCGCAGATCGCCCGGAGTTGCTCCAACGCGATGACGCAGAGCCCGCAGCCCGATCTCGTCAGCAGCGTCACCGAATGTGTGGGATTGGTCATGGCCGATATTAAATCCCCTCGCCACGCCCCGATCGGAGCGCGCGGTAGTGCCTTAACTGTCACCGCGGCCAGCTAATGTGGTTGTGGTTCGCGCGACGGGCGGAGGTACTGGTGCCGGAACGATCGAAGGTGGCAAGGGCAGGTTTCATCGCGGGACGATTCGGTGAGTTTCCGGTGCGGTGGAATCAGGGCCGGCTCGGCCAGGGTCTGCAGGACCAGCTCGCGCGCATCTCTCGCAGCCCCTTCGGCCCGAGCGAGGAAGAGCTGCGGGCCAATCTGGCCGGTGAGGCCAGTGCCGAGGCGGCGCTGTCGCTGCACGATGCCGAACTCGCCGAAGCCGATATCGAGGCCATCGGGCCCGAGGTGCCGCGGGATCTGACCGCGGCCGCATTCTTCGATGTCGACAACACCATGGTGCAGGGTGCGTCGATCGTGCATTTCGCCCGCGGCTTGGCCGCGCGCAAATACTTCAAGACCTCCGATCTGGTGGACGTCGCCTGGAAGCAGGTGAAGTTCCGGGTCACCGGCAAGGAGAACAGCACCGATATGGCCGCAGGCCGGGAGAAGGCGCTGGCATTCATCGCGGGCCGCCCCACCGCCGAACTGGCCGCCCTCGGCGAGGAGATCTACGACGAGATCATCGCCGACAAGATCTGGCCCGGCACAAGGGCTTTGGCGCAGATGCACTTGGACGCCGGCCAGCAGGTATGGCTGGTGACCGCGACCCCGGTCGAGCTGGCGCAGGTGATCGCCAAGCGGCTCGGGCTCACCGGCGCGCTCGGCACCGTCGCCGAGAGCGTCGACGGAAAGTTCACCGGGCGATTGGTCGGCGACATCCTGCACGGACTCGGCAAGGCGCATGCGGTGCGCACGCTGGCGGTCCGAGAAGGCTTGAACCTCAAGCGTTGTACGGCCTACTCCGACAGCCACAACGATGTGCCGATGCTGTCACTGGTCGGCACCGCGGTGGCGATCAATCCGGATTCGGACCTACGCGAGGTGGCGAAGAATCGCGGCTGGGAGATCCGTGATTTCCGCACCGGACGCAAGGCAGCCAAGATCGGCGTGCCGACCGCGCTGGCACTCGGCGCCGCCGGCGGCGCGGTCGCCGCCGCGGTCACCCGGCGCCGCGAGCACTAGCCGGTGAACGGGTTGCGGCGCTTGGTGAGCAGTTTGTAGAGGGTCTGCTGAATGGTTTCGCGGACCTGATCGGTGACCTCGAACATGGTCATCGGATCGTCGGCGTCCTCGGCCTCGTAGCCGGTGGTCGCGATGGGCTCGCCGAATTCGATGTACCACTTCGACGGCAGCGGCAGCGCGCCGAGCGGACCCAGATGCGGGAACAGCGGCGTCACCGGGAAATACGGCACATTGAGCAGCCGGGCGAGCGGCTTGATATCGGCCAGCTTCGGATAGATCTCCTCCGAGCCGACGATCGAGCACGGGATGATCGGCGTGCCGGTGCGCACCGCCGCCGCGACGAATCCGCCGCGACCGAAGCGCTGCAGCTTGTAGCGGTCGGTGAACTGCTTGCCGACGCCCTTGAAGCCCTCCGGGAACACGCCGGTCAATTCGCCTGCACGCAAAAGCCTTTCGGCATCCGGATGGCAGGCCAGGGTGTGCCCGGCCTTGCGCGCGAGCACGCCGAGCACCGGCGTCTCGAAGAGGAGATCGGCGGCTAGCAGGCGTAGCGCGCGTTCCTTCGGATGCCGATCGTGGATCGCCAGTTGCAGCATCAGCCCGTCGAGCGGAATGGTGCCCGCATGGTTGGCGACGATCAGCGCACCGCCTGCTTCCGGAATGTTCTCGATCCCGTTGACCTGCACTCGGAACCAATAATCCGAGAGCGGGCGCAGCGCGGGCAGGATCAACGATTCGAGCAGATGCTCGTCGAAGCCGAATTCGTCGACCTGATAGTCGCCGGTGACCCGACGACGCAGGAAATCCGCGGTGGTGCGGATCTGCTTGCCGATGGCGCCGCGCAGCATGTCCGACACCGAATGCGGCGTCGGGGGTTCGGCGGCCGCGAGACGTTCGGTCAGCGACGTCACCACCTGGCTCGGCGCGACCTCGCCGGTCACCGGTTCCGGCCAGCGCCGCGGCGTGTTCCGCTGGCGCGTTTCGATATTCAGATCGTGGAGTTGGATGACTTTCGCTACGTCATTCATGTATGTGCTCCCGTAGCGGCCCCGAGCAGGCCGAGCAGTTTATGTTCTGCGGCATCGATCCACGCTGGATCGATGACGGGCCGCGACGCTGCGCCCCCGATGAAGTCGTCGAATGCCTGCACCGTCGTCCAGCGCGGGACGAAACCGAGTTCGGTGCGCATACGGGTGGTGTCGAGGCCACAGCCGAAGTGGAAATAGTCGATCTGCTCACTGGTGAAGTCCCGCATGATCGGGCCCATGATCGCGCGGCCCGCGGTACGGAAGACCGACCACGGGATCGGCAGCTCGATCCGGCCCGCACGCCGGATCGCCTGCGACAACACCAGTGCGCCGTCTCCCGCGATGTTGTAGGTGCCGCCGGGCGCCTGCCGTGCCGCGTGCGCCATCGCGGCGATGGCGTCCTCCTCGTGCAGCAACTGCAGCCTGGCATCGCGGCCGAGAACCGTCGGAGCGACGGGTGAACGCAGATACTGCACACCACGCCGGGCCAACCGCGGGCCGACAATGGGCGCCAAACGCAAAATCGAAGCGGCGATATCCGGACGCCGCCGCGCGAGTCCGCGGACGAATCCTTCGATTTCGATCATGTCGCGAGCAAACCAACCACTCGGTGGGGTTCGCGCGCTCATTTCTTCGGTGAATTTCGCGGGATCCTTCGCACTGCATCCGTAGATCGCGGAGGTCGAGCGCACCACCACGCGCCGCACCGAAGGCGATTTCTGACAGACCGCGAGCAGCTGCATGGCGCCGAGCACGTTGAGATCCTTCATCACCGCCCGGCCACCACCGGCCGGTGGATGCGTGAGCATCGCGGCGTGCACGACGGTATCGACCTCATTGCCGCCGATCACCTTGCGAATCAAGGGATTTCGAATATCGGCGCGAACGAATTCGGCGCGGCCCATGCGTCGTTGCAGTTCACGACTCGGGGTCATGGTGTCGACGGCCAGGATGTGTTCGACGGTCTGATCCTGGGCCAAACGCGCGACCACGTTGCCGCCGAAGAATCGGCTGGCACCGGTCACCATCACCACCTTGGGTGTATGTCCATCCCGTATTTCAGAACCCACCGCACCGGATCCCAACTGTGACAGCCCCCCAATTCCATTTGCTGCGGTACCAGAGTAACCGGTCGACTCCGATGCGCAGAGGGTATTAACCAGGATCTAACGATGACTTCAGTCACCCGATACATGGGCAACTTTCAAAATTCGCTGTTTCAAAAAGAAAGGCCCGCCACCAATCGGTGACGGGCCTCTCAGCTAACGCGCAGCAACTCACTTGCCGAGTTTGCGCCGCTGAACACGCGTGCGGCGAAGCAGCTTGCGGTGCTTCTTCTTCGACATGCGCTTGCGGCGCTTCTTGATCACAGAACCCATAGGGTTGTCCTCGCGTTCTCTCTACTCGGCGCGCACGCCAATCACGTACGCATATTTCAGCGTCCGCGCCGCCAGCTGGCACCGGACACCACAAAGCGGTGCCACCGGCAGGCGCACACGAACCGAGGGTTCATCCTACCGGGACACCGTCAAGCTGATGAAACCGCCTCATCCAGCGTCGAAGTAGGACGTCTCCAAATAGTCGTGCACCGCCTTGGCATGCACCCGGAACGAACGACCGACCCGTACGGCGGGCAACTCACCCGAATGCACCAGCCGATAGACCGTCATCTTGGACACTCGCATGAGATTCGCGACCTCGGCGACGGTGAGGAACTGAGTACCTCCGCCGAGCACCGATTGCGTCGGAGTTCCCGAACCGCCTTGGGTCCGGGAATTGGCCCGGCCACCCGATGGTCCGGAACTTCCTGGCGACGTCCCTGAACTATTTGCAGACATCTTGTTAGACATCATCGCACCACTGACCTCCGGCACGTCCGCGCCGCCGGCTTCCCCACCGGCGGAACAGACACGCACGTGCTCCTTGAAGCTTAGCGGGACCAGTGGGATTACTGCGACGGGTGTGAGAAATCAGGTTTACACGCACGGAACCGACCGGTCACCCCGTAGACGTTCGGTGTTTGATCAACTCCCACCCGAGACAGCTCAGGAAGCGCTGCCGCCCGCACCGTCGTTGACACCCTGTTCGGCGGATCGTTGCTTCGCCGCGTGCAATGCCTCGAGGAAGGCCGAACGCACCCCGCCACGCTCCAATTCACGCACCGCGGCGGCGGTCGTGCCCGCCGGCGAGGTCACTGCGGCGCGCAGCTCGGCAGCGGTCTGTCCGGAGCTCTCGAGCAGGGCGGCCGAGCCGAGCATGGTCTGCACCACGAGTTCGGTGGCGACGTCGTGAGTCAGGCCGAGCCCGACACCGGCATCGACCATGGCCTCGACCACCAGGAAGAAGTACGCGGGTCCGGAACCCGAAACCGCGGTCACCGCATCCATCTGCGCCTCGGTCACGGTCGCCACCTTGCCGACCGCGGCGAGCAGCTCGGTCACCTGGGCCAGCTGTTCCGGCCGGGCGTAACGGCCCGGCGCGAGCACGCTCATACCCTGGCCGACCAGCATCGGGGTATTCGGCATCACCCGGACCACCGGGAAACCGGCGGGCAGCTTGTTCTCCAGGCGCGCCGTCGGCACACCCGCCGCCAGCGACACCAGGATCTGATCCCGATCGGCATCGAGTTCAGCCTTGCCGAGCTGGGTCAGGACCGTATCCACATCCCCCGGCTTGACCGCGATGACCAGGACATCCGCACCTACGATCGCGTCCGCGATCGAATCGGTGATCCGTACGCCGAAACGGTCGCCGATGAGTTCGGCCCGATCGGTATGCGTCTCGACGACGACCAGATCCTTCGCCGCCCGTCCGGATTCGAGCAATCCGGCGATCAACGCCTCCCCAATGCGACCGCCACCGATCACCGCAACTCTCGTCATGGGCCTTAAGGCTAGTCGCGCGACCATATCGGCTCGGCGCTGGGGAAGAGCCAGGGTCCTATCGCCGCTGTGGCACCAGCGCGAGCTGACGGCTCTGCGCGACGACCGCACCGGTGGAGTCGAGAATCAGCTGGTCCTCGTCGAACATGCGCTCGCCGATCTCGTGGCTGGTCGCGATGATCCGCAACCAACCCGGGGCCGGGCGGCGGCGCAGGTAGGTCGTCATCTGAACGGTCGGGGCCCAACCGGTCTGGCCGAGGTTCGCCGGAACCGGCGGGCTCATATCGGCGGACATGATCGCGAAGTACATGGCGATATCCGGGTCCCGCTGGTCACCTTCGAACGGGCGCATCCAAAGACGCAGGCGCGGTTCACCTTTCGCACCGTCGAGGAATCGGGCCCACTCCCGATCGATGAATAGTTCGGCGCCGCGCGCCACATGGACGACCTTGCCCATCGACGAATCCCGGTAACCGACGGCATCGGCGGGCGGTTCGATCGGCATTTCAGCATGCCGCTGTGCGTAGATCGGGTCGGCGTCATCGAGATGACCGAAGGTGAACGCGGTGCGCACCAGCGTGCGCCCGCTCTGGATCAGGTCCACATCGACCAGGCAGATCTGGCGACCGACCTTGCGGATGTGCACCTCGTACTCGACCTCGCCGGGCTCCGGTGCACCGAGGAAATCGGAGCTCGCCGCGATGGGCGCCATGGCCACCAGGGCCGGATCGGAGGCACGCAGCCAGCGGGTGGCCGCGGCGGCGCTGGTCGCGACCATGGTGCCGCCGTGCACCTTCGGCCCGATGGTCCAGATTTTGTCGATGATGCCCAGGTAGCGGCCGGTATCTGGATTGGCCGACAGCAGTTCGGTCAGTGTGCACACCCGGCTGAAGGGTGCGTCCGTCGTGATGGCCTGCGCGAGTTCGGCGGTCAGCTCCGGCATCGTCACTCCTGTCGTCGGTCGGCCGCGTCGGCGGGACGCAGCGTTCGTACAGCGTAGAACGAAGCGATTCGGGGTCGGAATTCCCCTCTGCCGACAGATCGGTGCGGCGTCACACCTGATTGGCGTGCGTCGGGGCCGGAGCGGGCGCGTTGAGGTGTGCTCTGGCGAAGTCCAGCGTGCGGTTCAGCATGCTCGTGCGGCCCTGGGTGGTACGAGCATTCTGGGTATTGATCTCGGCGACCGCGTGACCGGCGAAACCGGAGCGCAGCAGTGCCGCGCAGAGCTCGACACACGGCTGGGTGCCCTCGCCCGGCACCAGATGCTCGTCGTGCGCCGCACCGCGGCCGTCGGCGAGATGCAGGTGCGCGAGCCCGGTGCCCATCCGCGCGGCCAGCGCCAGCGGATCGGCGCCCGCGGTCGCGGTATGCGAGATATCGAGGGTGTAGTGCCGGAATCCGGTATCGGTCGGATCGTAGGACGGGCTGAAGGCGGTCACGCCGGGACCGGGACCGCCGCGGCGCTCCAGCCGCTTCGCCGACCCGGTTTTGCGGCCGAAGAGGGTGTCCGCGCGCATGGGGAACATATTCTCCACCGCGACGATGACGTGGCTGTGCTCCTCCAGCTCGGCCACCTGATCGGCGAAGCCCTGCGCATACCTGCGCTGCCAGCGGAACGGCGGATGCACCACCACGGTGCCCGCGCCGAGCGCCTCGGCCGTGCGCACACTGCGCTCGAGTTTGGCCACCGGATCCGAGCCCCAGACCCGCTGCGAGATCAGCAGGCACGGTGCGTGGATCGCCAGTACCGGCACACCGTATTTGCGCGAGTAGGCCTGGACGGCGGCGATGCTCTGGCTGGCCGGCTCGGCCCAGACCATCAATTCGATGCCGTCGTAACCGATTTCGGCCGCGTATCGGAAGGCCGCCTCGGTGTTCTGCGGATAGACCGAGGCCGTCGAGAGGCCGACGAGGATCTGCTGAGCGCCGAATCCGCCGGCCGCTTCGACCGGCGAATCGGATTCGGTACGCATGTCGGGATCGGGAGCGCGCCCACTGGCCACGCTCGCCGTTCTGGTGTCGTCCGCCTGCCCGATGTTCCCCACAGCCTGCTCCCTGCTCAGTTCGTACTGAGTAGAAAGGCTAGCGGTCCCAGGGTGACGAAGATGCCGACGACGACGGCTATCACCGTGCTGAGGATGTCATCGGTGCGCCGCAGTATTCGCACCAGCGCCACCAGGCCCAGGATCACGATCATCGCCAGGCACAGCGCCACCCAGGGCAGCATTTCCCACATGCGCTCGAAGCCCTTGAAGAGCAACATTCCGGCGACCGCGGCACCGGTGCTCTGACCACCGAGAATCATCCACTGGCGGCGATTCGCGTCGTACTCCGACTTGCGCGCGACCCGCGAGCGAGCACGTCTCGGGGACAGGCGGGAGGCGAACGAATGATCCGAATCGACATCGTCGTCATCGAAATCCTCGTCGTCGTCGAGGACATCACCGGTCGGGAACGGTTCGTACACATCGGTCAGACCGTCGTACACATCCGGCTCGGCGGGCTGCGATCGGCCACGTCGCCCACGCCCGTTGCGTTCGGCGGCGCGCCCGTTCGCCCGCTCGGCCTCGGCACGTTCGACCTCGTCGCGCAGCAGGTCGCCCGCCACGGTCTGACCGGAGACGAGCTGCTGATCCTGACTGGCCAGCGACCACGCGGCGGTGGGGATGCTCTCGGATTCGGGCGCGTTGCCCTTGGGCGGCACATGTCTGCGCACCGACCAGGCGGGCAGACCGCCGTCGGCCGGACCGTCCAGTCGTGCGGATCTTCGCTGATCCAGCGGCTCGGGATGGGCGCCGCGCGCCGGACCGTCCGGCCGCGGGGGCATCGGCAGCGGCGCGGATTCCGGTGCGAAGCCACTGGTGGACGGCGACCACGGCGCGGTCGAGGGTCCGGCGTTGTTGGCCTCGGCCTCGGCCTCCGCCGCACGTCGCCGGGCGGCCCGGCCGCCGGATCTCGATCCGTTCGGCGGGCTTTCGGGCGGCGCGCCGATGCCGCGGCCGAGATCGCGCAGCGGCCGTACGTCGGTGGTCTCTTCCTCCGGTTCGGCATGCCGACGTCTGCGGCCGGTGCGTCCGGAGCCGACCGCGCCGTCTGCAAGCGGGTCCCGCGCATACGGATCCGGTGCCGGGGTGTAGGGATCGGGCGCTGGGGCGTACAGATCCGAGATCGGCGCGGAGAGCGGATCCGCGGGTGCGGAATGCCGCGATGAATCCGCGCCCGGCATTTCCCGCCCCGGCATGATCCGGCTCGAATATCCCGGCGCGGGCAGCGGATCGGCGGGCGCCTCCGGAGCGGCGTACGCCGAAAGCGGGTCGTACCGGGTGATCGGCCCCGACATCGGCGAGTAGTTGGGTGATTCGGGTGCGGCGTACGGCGCCGGATCCGGCGCGGCGTACGAAGTGGGTTCCGGCGCAGGCGTTTCGAAACCGGACCCCGCGTACCCGCCGGACTGGAAACCGGAGGGTTGGTAACCCGAGGCGTCGTACCCGTTGGATTCGTACGACGGCGGTTCGTACGCCGGTTCGTCGTCCTCGGGTGCGGCGTGCGCCGAATGGCCACCGCCGCCCGACGGAATGGCAGGCAGATCACCGGTCAGCTCGGCAACCGAGATGCCGCGGCCACTGCGCCGCCGCCGGCCGCCACCACCGGGCGATGCCGCGCCCTGCTGGCCGTTTCGTGCCAGCAGCTCGGCAACCGATAGCTGCTTGGAATCCTCACTCATGACGACACCGTTTCGATCGGGCCCGATAGACCGCCGCCGGGCACCGGCTTACCGCTCGTTTCCACAACGGCACCCGGCAATGCCGTAGCCCTCGGTCCGCCGTTCATATCGGTATCCAGTTTGCGCAGGATCAGCCCCTCGCGCAGTGCCCACGGACAAATCTCGAGGGTGTCCAGCGATAGTGCCCGCATACTCGCCTCCGCGACCAATGCGCCAGCCACCAATTGCTGTGACCGATCGGAACTTACGCCTTCCAATTCTGCACGGTCGGCCGCCGTCATTCTCGAGATGAAGGCAATCAGTTGGCGCAGACCTGAGCTGGTGAGTGTACGGCGCACCCGCAGCCCGGCCGAAGAGGGTGCCGCTCCGGTCAACCGGGCAAGCGACCGAAACGTCTTCGATGTGCCGACCGCGAGATCCGGTTTCCCCACGTCCAGCAGTTGTTTCGCGGGTGCGACGAGTTCCGCGTCGAGCCAATCGCGCAGCACCGCGACGCGGCGTTTGCCCGGTGGATCCTCGCGCAGCCATTCTCTGGTCAATCTTCCGGCGCCGAGTTGCAGCGAGACCGCGAGATCGGGTTCCTCATCGCCGCCGTTGGTCATTTCCAGCGAGCCGCCGCCGATGTCGAGATTGAGGATCCGGCCCGCGCTCCAGCCGTACCACCGGCGCACGGCGAGGAAGGTCAGCCGGGCCTCGTCGACACCGGCGAGCACCTGCAGTTCGACGCCGGTTTCGGCGCGGACCCTGGCGAGTACCTCATCGGAGTTCGCGGCCTCACGCAGCGCGGAAGTCGCGAACGGCATCAGCTCGACGCAGCGGGAAGTCTCGGCGATGCTGGCGAATTCGGCGACCGTCGCGATCAGACGTTCGGCCCCCTGGACGGTGATGCAGCCCTCGGAGTCCATGTTCTCCGATAGCCGGAGAGTGGCCTTTGTCGAGCTCATCGGCATCGGGTGACCACCGCGATGGGCGTCCACCACAAGCAGGTGGACGGTATTGCTTCCGACATCGAGTACCCCAAGCCGCACATGAATACGGTACTGGGTGAACCGGCCCTTTAGCCCAGGCGACTGAACTGTTAGCGTCCTGAGGTGTGACGGTAGGCGCAGCAGTGAGTGAGCGCAGCGAACGAACCAGCAGGCACAGCGCGGCGCCGCGCACGACGGAGCCGAGCGCCAGCGAGGCGCAGTCGTGAGCGGCTCCAAGAGGCCCCCACCAGCGCGGAAGATCGATCCGGCGCCGGAGGTCGATCTCGACTTTCCCCGTGAATGGATCGAGTTCGTGGATCCAGCAAACGACGAGCATGTGATCGTCGCGGATTTGACCTGGCTGCTGTCGCGCTGGACGTGTGTCTTCGGAACTCCGGCCTGTCAGGGAATTCTGAGCGACCGCCCCGATGACGGCTGCTGCTCGCACGGTGCGTTCCTCTCCGACAAGGACGACCGCAAGCGTCTGACCAATGCTGTGAAAATGCTCACACCGGGCGACTGGCAGCTGATGGACGAGGCGACCGATGCCGAGGGCAAGATCACCAAGAAGGGCTATCTGGAGCTCGACGAACTGGAGGACGAGCCCGCCCTGCGCACCCGCCGCTTCGACGGCGCCTGCATTTTCCTGAACCGCCCCGGCTTCGAGGGCGGCGTCGGCTGCGCGCTGCACACCATGGCGCTGCGCAAGGGCATCGAGCCGCTCGAGGTGAAGCCGGATGTGTGCTGGCAGCTGCCGATCCGGCGCACCCAGGATTGGGTGGAGCGCCCAGACGGTATGCAGATCCTGAAGACCACCATCACCGAATACGACCGGCGCGGCTGGGGTCCCGGCGGCGAAGACCTGGACTGGTACTGCTCCGGCTCCCCCGACGCGCATGTCGGCGCCCGCCCGGTGTGGCAGTCCTACGCTCCCGAGCTGAAGGAATTGCTCGGCGTACCCGCCTACGAAGAGCTGGCCAGGCACTGCAAGCGGCGCGAGGGACTCGGCCTCATCGCGATCCATCCCGCGACCGTGCATGCCGACCGGATGAAATCCGACCAACCCATCGCCGACCAGTCGGCGTGAGCCTTGCATTGCGGGCGATTCACCTGCCCGCCATGCGGGCTTTACTCATATGCGGTTGGATGTGCGGTCATGTTGAAGAAAGCCCTGACCCTGACCGCCATCGCGCTCGGCGCCACCGCCGCACTGACCGGTGCCGCGCATGCCGAACCCAACGGCGACCCGGCCAAATACGCCGATTTCACCGCCGACTTCCTGCCAGCCAACACCCCCGAGGCGATCAACGCTCAGGCGAACGGCAAGAACCTGATCATGAGCCCGTACGGCGTCACCCACACCATCGCGTGCCGCGGCACCAGCGCGGCCGACGTCTACGAATGCATGCAGGAAGACGATCTCGGCTGGATCACCCTGCACAAGCAGGACGTCCCCGGCCTCGGGCCCACCTGGGTCTACCTGCCCTGATTCGGACGCACGCAGCAGACGTCGAGGTTGTCGGGGCCTCGGCGGCTGCGCTTTGTAGGAACTTTCAGGGGGCGGCGGTCAAGCCTCGAGCTTGTAGCCGAGGCCGCGGACGGTGACGAGGTGCTCCGGCTTGGCCGGATCGCCCTCGATCTTCGAGCGCAACCGCTTGACGTGCACGTCGAGGGTCTTGGTGTCGCCGACGTAGTCGGCGCCCCAGACCCGGTCGATCAGCTGACCCCGGGTCAGCACTCGCCCGGAATTGCGCAGCAGATATTCGAGCAGATCGAATTCCTTCAACGGCAGGGTGACCTGCCTGCCGTTGACGTGCACGGTGTGGCGGTCGACATCCATCCGGACCGGTCCGGCCTCGAGCACACCGCTCTCATTGCCGCCGTCGAGTTCATCGCCCGCGCCGCGGCGCAGCACGGCCCGGATGCGGGCGATCAGTTCGCGCGCCGAGTACGGCTTGGTGACGTAGTCGTCGGCGCCGAGCTCCAGGCCGACCACCTTGTCGATCTCGCTGTCGCGCGCGGTGACCATGATCACCGGTACGCCGCTGCGAGTGCGCAGCTGTTTACACACGTCGGTGCCGCTCATGCCGGGCAGCATGAGGTCGAGCAACACGATATCGGCGCCGGAGCGGTCGAATTCGGCGAGCGCGGACGGTCCGTCACCGACCACGGTGACCTCGAATCCCTCCTTGCGCAGCAGGAACGCGAGCGGATCGGCCAGCGACTCCTCATCTTCGACGATCAGAACACTCGTCATCTGCGTGCCTCCACACCATTCGGTCTGCCCGGCCCCGTGGGGCGCGGGTGTGTTTCTCTCATGCTCACCGCGGAACCGTCGACATCCTCTTCGCCGCCGGCTTCATGGTGGGCAGGTATTCGCAGGGTGAACGTCGATCCGGTGCCGAGCTTGCTCCACAGGGTGATTTCACCGTTGTGGTTGGCCGCCACGTGCTTGACGATAGCCAGGCCGAGCCCGGTACCACCGGTGGCACGCGAGCGCGCCTTATCGGATCGGAAGAATCGTTCGAAGACCCGCTCCTGGTCTTCCTTGGCGATACCGATGCCGCGATCGGTCACGGCCATCGCGACGTGATCGCCGCGCAGTGAGCGGCTCACCGAAACGTGGGAGCCCGCGAGTGAGTACGCGATCGCGTTCTCCACCAGGTTGGACAGTGCGGTGACGAGCAGGGTTTCGTCGCCGAGTACCTCGAGTCCGCTCGGGCGATCGGTGCTGACGGTGATGCCCGCGGCCTCGGCGGCGGTTCGGGAGCGATCGACCGCCTGCGTGACCACGGAGTCGACGTCGACCACCTCGAGCTCGGGTAGCTTTTCCGCACCCTGTAGTCGCGAGAGCGCGATCAACTCGGTCACCATCTTGCCCAGGCGCCGGGATTCACCGAGTACGCGCTGACCGAAGTGCCGGACCGCGTCGGGATCTTCGGCGGATTCCAGCATGGCCTCGGCCAGCAGGCTCATCGCGCCGACCGGAGTCTTGAGTTCATGGCTGACATTGGCGACGAAGTCGCGGCGGGTGGCCTCCATGCGGGCCTGCTCGGAATCGTCGTCGGCGAACAGCACCGTGAAACTGGTCTCTTCGCGCGATAGCTGTCTGGCCACTCCGCGCACCGCGATCCGGCTGCGGCCGGGCATCGGCTTCTCCGCGGTGAGATCGAATTCGGTGGATTCGCCGGTGGCGAGTACCTTCTCCACCGCGGCCCAGGCGCGTTCGTCGAGCAGCCGGTTGCGAACCAGGCCCAGTTCCTCGGCGCGCGGATTGACCAGCACCACATCGCGGTATTCGTCCACGACCGCGATTCCGCTCTCGGAGGCGAGCACGATCAGGTCGAGCACCTGGGACATGGTGAGACCGGAATCCGCCTGTCTGCGGGCGGCCTGCCTGGCGTTCATGAACGGGATAAGTAGCCCACCGACTGCCAGGCCGACGACAGCCGCGAGGACTGCCAGTAGGACGGCCTGGGGAACACTCACACTTGAATCGTACGGTCGCCAACCGACAACCCAACTCGGGGTACGCGAAGTTTCGCGCAGGTCATGGGCACTTCCAGGCCCGTTAGCCGCTTGTTTACGCGTTGTTCGCGCGCGAGAGTCCGGATCGTTTTCACTCCGGCGAATCCGACATTGCCGACCGCACCGAGTCGCCGTGGCTGTCGACCCATTCGCCGAGGGCGTAGATCGGAATGAGCAGATCGCGTCCGGCTTCGGTCAGTTCGTATTCGACGCGGGGCGGGGCCTCGGCGTAGCGGTGGCGCTCGATGAGGGTCATGGTCTGCATGCGGCGCAATGTCTGGGTGAGCATCTTCTGGCTGATGCCGCCGATGGCCATGCGCAGGTCGCCGGGACGCATCGGGCCGTCGCGCAGCATATAGACGATGACCGAGAGCCAGCGGTTGCCGAACAGGTCGACGCCGAGGCGGGCCGGACAGTCGGCTTCGTAGTCGCCATAGGGCGCGAATTCCACGGGTTCGGCGTGTTCGACCGTCATGACACCAGCCTGCCATCGTCGTTGCGCACCTTCGGGTGCCTATCGAAATCCCTAGCGTCGGTGCCGAATACATCCCGAACCAGGAGTTGATATGCGAATCGGAATCATCGGGGCGGGCGCGATGGCGAAGGCACTCGGCGGCGGCTGGGCCGCGGCCGGGCACGAGGTCGTCATCGGCGCTCGGTCCCGTGCGGCCGCGGATGCGCTGGCAGCAACCATCGGGCACGGAGCGCGGGGCGGAAGTGTCGGCGTGGCTGCCGAATTCGGGGCGGTCGTGCTGTTGGCACTGCCGGTAAGTGCCCTTGACGAAGTACTGGGTGAAATCCGCGGCGAACTTGCCGGCCGGACGGTGATCGACTGCACCAATGCGTTCCTCCCGGACGAGGCCGCGCCGCAAGGAGTTCTGGCTTTCGTACTGTCCGAGGACGCGGTCGCCGCTCGCATCGCGGCGACGGTTCCCGAGGCGAACGTGGTGAAGGCGTTCAACGTATGTGCCGCCGAGGTGTGGGAATCACCGGCCCGCGTCTTCGAGGACCGCAGGCTGGCGGTGCCGATCTGCGGTGACGATGCCGCCGCGGTGCAACAGGTCGCCGCGCTGGCGGAAGATCTCGGGCTGCAACCGATGTCGGCGGGCGGACTACATCGCGCCAAATATCTCGAGGCCACCTCGGTCTTCACCGTCGGCCTCTGGTTCGGCGGCGCGGATGCCCGCGCGGTCTTCCCGCCGTTGGAAGCGGCATTCGCCGTGGCCGACTAGCGACCGGACCCGGTCCGAGCGTGCACGACCGCCCATACCCCGCGGATTCGAGCTTGAATGCGCGAGAGGTGCACGCTCGGGCCGGATACGGCTTACCAGCCCGGGTTGCCCCGCACCGGAAGATTCACGAAACTCGGCCGATTCGGATCAAGTTGCACGTGTTGTGGTTTCAGACCCGTATCGATCAGCATCGGCAGTACCGGCAGGCCCTTCGGGAAGTTGCCCGCGAAGACATCCACGCGCAGGCGATGGCCCGGCTGCAGAATCGCCTCGGTGGCGGGCAGGGTGATATCGAGGGTCGTCTCCTCCCCCGGCACGGTCGGCTGACGCTGGTCCAACGATGTATAGGGCCGCGGATCGGTGTAATCGCCACTGGCGGAACGGGTGCTGTTCGCCTCGTCGACCTGACGCAGCGACGCCATCAACTGGCCGGAGGAGAGCACGGTGGACTGACCGTCCGGCGCGACATCGTTCACCGTGACCACCCAGTAGCCATCGGTCCCATCCTGAACGGTATCGAGGTGCACGGCGATTCGGCCGGAGATGGTGGTCGGTTCGGCGACCGGGTCGCTGGTGAAGGTGAGCCCGTTCAGCTCGGCGATCCGGGAGTCCTTGGCGCAGCCATCGATGATCGAGAGGAAACCCGCACTACCCTGCGCTGCGTCGTTGGAGCACAGGGTAGTCAGGCCTGGCGCGACGGTGAGCCGCGCCGAGTCCGGGCTCGCGGCGGCGAGCAATGATCCGTCGTTCAGGCTGTTCGCGGTGCCACTTCGGTTGGCGGACAGGTACATTCGGCGATATTCGGCATCCTGGGCACCGGCCTGCGGATCCGCGAACGAGTCGGTGGTGATCCAGCCGCCGCCCTGCTGCCGCAAGGTGATCGGGCCGTACTGATCGATGCCGTTGTCGATTCCCTTGAGCCACTTGTCGAACCACGCGCGTTGCAGCACATCCAGGCGCGGCGGCAGGCCGGGCTTGCCGTATTCGTTGCCCGAGCTGATGTGGTACGTATTGCCCATCAGCAGCTGTTTCCGGCCCGCGGGCAGCGGAATCTCGTTGTAGATCTTGGATTCGGAGTAGGTGAACAGATCGTGCCAGCCACCGGTGACGAAGGTGGGCACCTGGATCTGGCCCGGATCGCTGAGCCAGGCCGCGCGCGACGCCGACGAACCGGTCAGCAGTTCCTTGGCGCGCGGGTCCAGATCCTCGATCCGGGTGGTGCTGTAGACATTGAGCAGCACATCCATGAAGGTGAACGGATCCTTCGCGCGATCCGCGAGCCACTTCATATCGAACTGCCCGTTGAGTATCGACGCCACATCCGGAACCAGCTTGAGGCCGTTGATCGCGGTCAGCCACAGCGGAATGAAGTTGAAGCCGAATCCGCCGCCGGGTGCGAGCACGTCGTTGACCAGGTCACTGCCGGGCACTACCGGGAAGATCGCCTGCAGTGCGGGCGGATGCATCGCGGCGACCTGGATCTGGTTGATGCCCGAATAGGACAGGCCGTTCATGCCGATGCGGCCGTCGGACCACGGCTGACGCGCGGCCCAGTCGATGACTTCGTAGGTGTCCTGCTGTTCACGCTGACGCAGCATGTCCCAGGTGCCCTGGGAGAAACCGGTGCCGCGCACGTCGACCACGACCTGGGTGTATCCGCTCTTGATGAGCTGGCGGTCGACGGCGAAGTTGCGTAGTTCGCCGCCGCCGAAGGATTTGGTCAGATCGGTGACGCCGGACAGCGGGGTGCCGCTGAGGTCGATCCGGCGGAACAGCTCGATCAGCGCATCGGACAGACCCGGAATGGACATGGCGCTGTCGGCGATGTTCGAGACCAGTTTGGTGTACGGCGTCAGATTCACCACCGTGGGCGTCGGGGTGTCGATCGGCCGACCCGCCGCATCCGCCGGACGGTACACATTGCCCTTCAGGACGGTGCCGTCGCTCATGGTGATCGGCACATCCCACTGAATATGCACATTCGGGTACTGCTGGGGTCCGTCCTCGGTCGCGGCCCAGGCGGTGCCGGCCGCGCCACCGTCGGGACCGGACGGCGCCGATGTAGCGATCGCGCTCTGGGTGACGAATGGAATGAGCACCGCCGTGGCGACTGCCGCCACGGTGGCACGCAACATTGTCTGCATCAGGGGTGATCCGCCTCTCGGACTGATCGAACGACCAGAGTTTACATACCGACGAGTAGGTTCGAACTGGGGCTACTTAGATCGTGGAAAGAATGCCAGTTCACATATGGCATCTGACTTCGCATAATGCCTGCACGACGCCGAGGAAGACCACGCCATTCTGCAGAATTCACACTAACCCAGACGATCACAGCTAACCGACCGCGACCCGCGCACCGACCCAATTCCGATCGAGACGAACAGCGCGACCTCGCAACCGGATCAGGTGTGTCCTGCCGAGACACGACAACGCGCCGCGATCGAGGCCGGTCGCGGCGCGTTTGTATCGAGGTAGGTGCTTATTTGCCGCCCTGGCTGGCGACGGCCGCGGCCCCCGCGGCGGCGGCCTCGGGGTCCAGGTATTCGCGCGGACGAACCGGGCGCAAGTTCTCGTCCAGCTCATAGCGCAGCGGAATGCCGGTGGGGATGTTCAGCCCGGCGATATCGTCATCGGAGATCCGGTCCAGGTGCTTGACCAGCGCGCGCAGCGAATTGCCGTGCGCCGCAACGAGAACGGTCTTGCCCGAGAGCAGATCCTTGGAGATGGTCGACTCCCAGTACGGGACCATCCGGTTCACCACGTCGAGCAGGCATTCGGTCTTGGGGACGTCGATACCGTCGTAGCGCGGATCGCTGTCCTGGCTGTACTCGTTGGACGGGTCGATCGGCGGCGGCGGCGTGTCGTAGCTGCGCCGCCACAGCATGAACTGATCGTCGCCGTACTGGTCGCGGACCTGCGCCTTGTTCTTACCCTGCAGATCGCCATAATGGCGCTCGTTCAGGCGCCAGTCGCGCACGACCGGGATCCAGTGCCGGTCGGCGGCGTCCAGCGCGATGTTCGCGGTGCTGATCGCGCGCCGCAGCACGGAGGTGTAGACGATATCGGGCAGAATCCCGTGTTCGGCCAACAGTTCCCCGGCGCGCTTGCCCTCGGCGATGCCCTTGTCGGTCAGGTGCACATCCACCCAACCGGTGAAAAGGTTCATGGCATTCCATTCGCTCTCGCCGTGGCGCAGCAACACGAGGGTGTACGTCATGCAGGCCATTCTGGCATGTGCGCGAACCGGGCTCGCATCCGTTCCCACTGCTCAGGAGATGGCATCGGCCGTATCGTGGCCGGCGGCGAGCACACCCGCGCCAACCAGGGTGGCGCCATTGGTGATTCGCGACGGCACCACCTGCAGCTCGTGCAGGAAGTCCAAACCCGCGTGCCGGGTCAGTGCCGCGCGCAGCGGTTCCCACAGGGGTTCGCCCGACTGCGCGAAGCCGCCGCCGATCACCACCCGATCGATATCGAGCGTCGAGGCCGCGGAGGCAATGGCCGTGCCGAGGGCGGTTCCGGCCCGATGCAGCGCGGCGAGTGCGATCTCGTTGCCGGTGTGCGCGGCCTTCGCCAGCCCGGCGCCGGTCTCGCCGCGCCACCCCTGTTCGCGCGCCCAGCGCACCGATGACATACCGCTGGCGATCGCCTCGACGCAGCCGACGCCGCCGCATTCACACGGGACATCCCAACCCGGCACCACGATATGGCCGACGTGTCCGGCATTGCCGGTGCGCCCGAGCACCACCCGACCGTCGGCGATGATGCCGCCGCCGATGCCCGAGGAGACCGTCATGGCCAGGCCGTTCGGAATGCCACGCAGCGCGCCGACGTGATGTTCGGCCAGGGCAAGGCAGGCACCATCGATGGCGAATCGCACTGCGGCGGAAGGAAACAGCCGCTGCACCTCGGCCACGACCGGAAAGCCTGGCTTCCATTCCGGAATGTTCAGCGGACTGGTGACACCGGTGCGCACATCGACCGGTCCGGCCGAACCGATCCCGATCGCCGAGACCGTCGCGTCACCGGCCACCTCCAGCAGCAGGTCGCGGCACGCCGCCCACACCGATTCCCGCGGCACATCGACCCGCCGCACATCGCGAACCTTCCGGCCCCCGTAGACCACCCCGGCGGCGAATTTCGTCGCACCGATATCCAGAGCAAGAACCATCATCGCCGGGCTGCCTTCCTGTACCTCGCGGCCCCATTCCCACAGCGCGATTGTCGCCTACTTCGAGCGCCCGTACTCCAGCCTTCGTCCAACACCCCTTGTCCGCCCCGCTATCGGAGGTGTGCTCTGGCTCAGGACCGGCTCAGGGCTGGTCTGCGGCCTCGACCAGATGCTCGAAGGCACGCAGGTTCTGCAAGGATTCGCCGCGCGATACCCGCCACTTCCATTCCCGGCGAATGGATTCGGCGAAGCCGAGTTCCAGCAGGACATTGAAGTCGGCGTCGACGGCCTCGAGGATCTGGCCGAAGATCCGATCCAGTTCATCGGAGGTGACAGCATGGGTGGCCATGCGGCCGACCAGATAGATATCGCCGACACGGTCCAGGGTGTAGGCCACACCGTAGAGGCGGCGGTTGCGACGCAGCAGGAATTTGTAGACGCCCTCGAAGTTCTCGTCGGGCTTGCGGCAGACGAACGATTCGATCCGCAGTCCGTGCTTGCCGACGGTGAGCATCACGGTGGTCTTGAGTTTGCGCTCACCGGGCAGGATGACGACGAACGTCTCCTGGCTGGGATGGGTGTACTCGATTTCGCGCTCGCGCAGCGTTTCGTCGATCAGCTGTGCGGTCGCAGCTGGCGTGCTCATCGGTGCGCTCCCGTCCGGCGCCGCCACAGCGCCCGCGATCTGGCCTGACTGATCTCGCCGAGGAGAACAGCACTGCGTTCACCGGTGAGGCTAGTGCGTTCCTCCGGCAGCTCGGCCCGCGCGGCCTCGAAGACCTTGCGGCGGCCCGCACCGAGACCGGCGCGCACCGCACGGAAATCGGCCAGCGCCGCCGAATAGCTGGCGAGCAGTCCGTCCGCGGTGTGCTCCCAGGAGAAATGCCCGGCGTGCTCGACCGCGCGCAAACCCATCCGACGTAGTCGCTCGCCGTCGTCGAGCAGATGGCCGAGGGCATCGGCCCAGTCCGGAGTCCGATGCCCGGGGACGAGCAGGCCGGTCTCACCGTGACGCACGGCGGTGCCGAGTCCGCCGACATCGGCCGCGAGTACCGGGGTGCCACTGGCCTGCGCCTCGATGGCGACCAGACCGAAGGATTCGTTGTAGCTGGGCACCGCGACCAGGTCGGCGGCGCGATACACCTGGACCAGGCGATCCGGCGGCTGCGGTGGCAGGAAGGTGACGTGCTCGGCGATGCCGAGCGCGGCCGCGAGTTCGATCAGTGAATCGGGACGCTCCAGTCCGGTGCCGGACGGGCCGCCGACGATGAGCACCCGCAGCTTGCGCGCCGGGTCGCGGTGCAGCAGCTCGGCGGCCGCGCGGACCAGCACATCCGGGGCCTTGAGCGGTTGGATGCGGCCGATGAACGCGACCATCCGCTCGTCGGTGGCCAGGCCCAATGCGGCTCGGGCCGCGGCCTTTTCACCGGGACAGTAGCGAGTCAGATCCGCGCCGGGCGGCACCACATCGATGCGCTCGGGATCGGCGCCGTACAGCTCGATGAGCTGGCGCGCCTCCTCCGCGGTATTTGCGACCATGCGATCGGCCTCGGCGATCACCTGCTTCTCGCCGATCTCGCGGGTCGCGGGTTCGGGGCAGTCGCCCTCGGCCAGCGCCGCGTTCTTCACCGCCGCCAAGGTGTGCGCGGTGTGCACCAGCGGCACCCGCCAGCGGTCGCGCGCCAGCCAGCCGACCTGACCGGACAGCCAGTAGTGCGAATGGACGAGGTCGTAGTGTCCGGGCTGATGTCTGGCCTCTTGGCGCAGCACCTCGGCCGTGAACGGGCACAGCTGGGTCGGCAGGTCGTGCTTGTCCAGCCCCTCGAACGGGCCCGCCACCACATTGCGCACCAGAACCCCCGGGGCGGCCTCCTGGACCGGCGGGACGTTCGAGGAGGTGGCCCGGGTGAAAATCTCTACCTCGGTGCCGCGTCGGGCCAGCTGAATGGCGGTTTGCAGGATATACACGTTCATGCCGCCTGCATCGCCGGTACCCGGTTGAGCAAGTGGTGAGGTGTGCACCGATAACACGGCGATCCGATTCGGCCGTAGGTCCGGGCGTTGACTCACACCATCCATAGTGCACGTTGAATTGCCCAACCCAGACGCCGTAACCGGGCCGAGTGACAGTCGTCACAGCAGTTTCGTGAGGGTTCTCACGCGCGGTGCAAATATCTGCCCGCCGCTGATCTCGGCACCGGGACACGACAAGTCTGCTCGAGCCGAGCGTGCGGCGCCAGCGAATTTCGGACGGCTAATTCAGACCGTCGACGAACGCACTCACCTCGGCGACGAAGCGGGCCCGATCCTCGATGAACAGCCCGTGCTGCGCGTCCTCCCAGAACGAACCGCGGCCGTCGGGCACCGCGTCGAGGATGTACCGCCCGTTCTCGATCGGCACGACCGGATCCTTGGTTCCGTGCAGGACCAGCACCGGAATGTCCAGGGCACGTAGCGTTTCGGTGTTGTCGACGGTCCGGTAGAACAGCGCCTTGCGCACCCGGGGCGGTGTGCCGAGGCTCGCACCGAAGATGCGCTGCGCATCGACGCCTTTGTCCGGACCGGGTCCGGTATTGGCATTGCCGAAGGCGCCGAACGCGCGCAACGCCCTACCCGCACTCTCCTCGAACACACCGGGAATGGCCTCCTGCATGGCCGAACCGGTCTCCGCACCGGGTGCGCGACCGATATTGGCCATCGAACCCGAGTAGATGACGCCCGCGACCGCGCCGGTGCCGTAGGCGGTCAGATAGTCGCTGATCACGATGCCGCCGTAGGACCAGCCGAGCAGCACCGCATCGGATCGGATGCCCTCGGCGGCGAGCACCGCGGCGATATCGGCGGCCCAGTTCTTCGGATCGTCGTAGCCGGTTTCCGGGGCGCCGGAGTAGCCGTGGCCGCGCAGGTCGACGGCGAGCACCCGGAAACGCTCGGCCAACTCGTCCGCGGCCGCGCCCCAGCACTGCAAATTGGCCGACCAACCGTGTACCAGCACCAGCGGCCTGCCGTCGACCGGGCCGCCGACCCGATAGACGATGCTCGTCCCGTCCGCACTGACCGCTTCCCGAATAGCCATGCCACCGAGGCTAACGGCGGCCGGTCCGGTGCGGGATCCTAGGATCGGGATCATGAGCATTCGCACTGCCGTCGTCACCGGAGCCAGCTCGGGAATCGGCGAGGCCACCGCCCGGGAACTCGCCAAACAGGGCTATCACGTGGTCGTCGGTGCGCGCAGGCTCGAACGGCTGCGGCGCCTCGCCGACGAAATCGGTGGCACCGCACTCGAACTCGATGTGACCTCGGACGATTCCGTTGGCGCGTTCACCGAAGCGATCGCGAACGCCGATGTGCTCGTCAACAATGCGGGCGGCGCGAAGGGTCTGGCACCGGTGGCCGAGGCGGATCTGGACGACTGGCGCTGGATGTGGGAAACCAATGTGCTCGGCACGCTGCGGGTGACCAAGGCGTTGCTGCCGAAGCTGATCGCCTCGGGCGACGGGCTCATCGTCACCATCACCTCGGTCGCCGCCTTCGAGGCCTACGACAACGGCTCCGGCTACACCTCGGCCAAGCACGCACAGGCCGTACTGCACCGCACATTGCGCGGCGAACTGCTCGGCCAGCCGGTGCGGCTCACCGAAATCGCGCCCGGCGCAGTGGAAACCGAGTTCTCGCTGGTGCGATTCGCCGGAGACGAGGAGCGTGCCGCCAAGGTGTACGAGGGCATTGATCCGCTGGTCGCGCAGGACATCGCGGAGATCATCGGGTTCGTGGCGTCGCGACCGTCCCATGTGAATCTGGACCAGATCATCGTCAAGCCCCGTGACCAGGCCGGTCCGGGACGCTTCGCTCGCCGCGGCTGACGGAATCGGCGATACTCATCTGAACGAGCGTTTCCCGATTGCTGCGAGTTCGCTCCGGCGTGGGCGAGCTATAGCATCGGGTGTTCGAAACGCATTTTGACCAGATTGGAGTAGCTCGGCTCATGCTCAAGGGTTTCAAAGATTTCCTGATGCGCGGGAACGTCATCGATCTCGCCGTCGCGGTGGTCATGGGTACCGCGTTCACCTCGGTGGTGACGGCGGTGACAAAGGGAATCATCAATCCGCTGCTCGCGGTATTGGGTAAGACCAATGAGCTGGGACTCGGCGTTCAGCTGGTCTCGGGTAAGCCGGCCACCTTCATCGCTATCGGGCCGATCATCACCGCGCTCCTCGACTTCGCGCTGATCGCGGCGGTGCTGTACTTCGTGCTGATGGTGCCGATGAAGACACTGAAGAACCGCTTCGGCACCGCCAAGGTGGCCGAGCCGTCCGAGATCGAATTGCTCATCGAAATTCGCGATCTGCTCGCCAAGCAGCACAAGGATGCGGTCGTCGACACCGAATCGTTCGGTGAGGACGGTTCGCTCGTCAAGGAGAACGCGCGGTAATCGCCACGCGCCGAATATGTTTCGCCCCCGCACGATTCTCCCGAGCGGGGGCGTTTTCATTCAGGCGCCGACGTATGCCGCCAGGTGTTCGCCGGTCAGGGTGGCGCGCTCGGCGACCAGGTCGGCGGGCGTGCCCTCGAAGACGATCTTGCCGCCGTCGTGGCCCGCGCCGGGACCGAGGTCGATGATCCAGTCGGCATGGGCCATTACCGCCTGGTGATGCTCGATGACGATGACCGACTTACCCGAGTCGACCAGCCGGTCGAGCAGGCCGAGCAGCTGTTCGACATCGGCGAGATGCAGGCCCGTCGTCGGCTCGTCGAGGACGTAGACGCCGCCCTTGTCCGCCATATGGGTGGCCAGCTTGAGCCGCTGCCGCTCGCCGCCGGACAGCGTGGTGAGCGGCTGACCGAGGGTGAGGTAGCCGAGCCCGACATCGGCGAGCCGGTCCAGGATCTTCTCCGCGGTCGGTGTGCGCGCCGCGCCGTCGCTGAAGAACTCCTGCGCCTCGGTCACCGACATCGCGAGTACCTCGCTGATATCGCGGCCGCCGAGGTGGTACTCGAGCACTGCGGCCTGGAACCGTTTGCCCTCGCATTCCTCACAGGTGGTGGCGACCCCGGCCATGACCGCCAGGTCGGTGTAGATGACGCCCGCGCCATTGCAATTGGGGCATGCGCCCTCGGAATTGGCGCTGAAAAGCGCTGGCTTGACGCCGTTTTCCTTCGCGAATGCCTTGCGGATCGGGTCGAGCAGTCCGGTGTAGGTCGCCGGGTTGCTTCGGCGGGAGCCGCGGATCGCGCCCTGATCGACCGACACCACATCCGCGGAGCGGCCGTCGAGCTGAGCCGCACCGGCCGGAATGGAGCCGTGCACCAGCGAGCTCTTGCCCGAACCCGCGACGCCGGTGATGACCGCGAGCACACCGAGCGGAATGTCTACATCGACATCCCGCAGGTTGTTGGTCGATGCACCGCGAATCTCCAACGCGCCGTTCGACTTTCGGACCGTCTTCTTCAGCGCCGCGCGGTCGTCGAAGTGGCGGCCGGTAATGGTGCCACTGCCGCGCAGCCCATCGACGCTGCCCTCGAAGCAGACGGTGCCGCCGCCGGTACCCGCGCCGGGACCCAGGTCGACGACGTGGTCGGCGATGACGATCGTCTCCGGCTTGTGCTCGACGACGAGCACCGTATTGCCCTTGTCCCGCAGCCGCAGCAGCAGTTCGTTCATCCGCTGGATGTCATGCGGGTGCAGCCCCGCGGTGGGCTCGTCGAATACGTAGGTGACGTCGGTGAGCGAGGAGCCGAGGTGGCGGATCATCTTGACGCGCTGCGCCTCACCACCCGACAGCGTGCCCGCGGGCCGTTCCAGCGACAGGTAGCCGAGTCCGATTTCCACGAACGAGTCGAGGGTGTGCCGCAGCGAGGTCAGCAGCGGCGCCACCGACGGCTCCTTCAGCCCGCTGACCCATTCGGCCAGATCGCTGATCTGCATGGCGCAGGCGTCGGCGATGCTGATGCCCTTGATCTTCGACGAGCGCGCCAGTTCGCTGAGCCGGGTGCCGTCGCATTCGGGGCAGATCTGGAAGGTGACCGCCCGCTCCACGAAGGCGCGGATATGCGGCTGCAGCGCGTCGACGTCCTTGGAAAGCATCGACTTGCGGATCCGCGGGATCAGGCCCTCGTAGGTCAGGTTGATGCCATCGACCTTGATCTTGGTCGGCTCTTTGTAAAGCAGATCGTTGAGTTCGCGCTTGTTGTACTTCTTGATCGGCTTGTCCGGATCGAAGAAGCCGCAGCCGGTGAAGATGCGGCCGAACCAACCGTCCATGCTGTAGCCGGGGATGGTGAGCGCACCCTCGTTCAGCGATTTGGTGTCGTCGTACAGCTGGGTCAGATCGATATCGTTGACCGACCCCCTCCCCTCACAGCGCGGACACATGCCGCCGGTGATGCTGAAGCTGCGGCGCTCCTTCACTGTCTTCCCGGCGCGCTCGATCGCGACCGCACCCGCGCCGCTGATCGAGGCGACATTGAAGGAGAAAGCCTGCGGCGAGCCGATATGCGGCTTGCCGAGTCGGCTGAACAGGATGCGCAACATGGCACTCGCGTCGGTGGCGGTGCCGACCGTGGAGCGCGGGTCGGCGCCCATGCGCTGCTGGTCGACGATGATCGCGGTGGTCAGCCCGTCGAGCACGTCGACCTCGGGACGCGCCAGCGTGGGCATGAAGCCCTGCACGAAGGTGCTGTAGGTCTCGTTGATCAGCCGCTGCGACTCCGCGGCGATGGTGTCGAATACCAGCGAACTCTTGCCCGAGCCGGAAACACCGGTGAACACCGTCAATCGGCGCTTCGGGATCTCGATGCTGATGTCTTTGAGGTTGTTCACGCGTGCGCCGAGCACGCGGATCAGATCGTGGCTGTCGGCAGCGTGAGCTTGCGTGTCCGTCTTCTCGGCCATAACTGATCGGTTCTCCATCTGGTTGCGCGGGCCGCATACGCGGTCTCCGTCGGAGTCGACTGGCTCGATCTAATCAGCTTCGAGCAGTGCGTTCGGTACTTCTGTTGTGGCAAATTCGCTCGCCATGGGGGTCGATACCGGTGGCTTGTGGCTGCCACCGGCGTCGAGCGCGGCGATTGTCAGAAGACTCAGCTCAACTGCTGGATACGGACCATGTTTCCGGCGGGATCGCGGAAGGCACAGTCGCGAACCCCGTATGGCTGATCGGTGGGCTCCTGGACGACCTCGGCATTGGTGGCCTGCACCTTCTCGAAGGTGGCGTCGACATCCTTGGTAGCCAACAGGATGCTGGCGTAGGTGCCCTTGGCCATCATCTCGGCGATGGTGCGGCGCTCGTCGTCGGTGATGCCGGGGTCGGCGGCCGGCGGGTGCAGGACGATGGATGTGCCCGGCTGGTCGACCGGGCCGACGGTGAGCCAGCGCATCCCGTTGAATCCGACGTCTTTGCGCAGCTCGAAGCCGAGGGCGTCGCGGTAGAAGGCCAGAGCGGCCTCCGGGTCGTCCTGTGGGAGGAAGCTCGCTTGAATGATGATGTCCATGGCGTTCACGCTAGTTGCCCCTAGTTGACCGGCGCTTCTCGATTCCTGATCGGTCTCGTCACCCGTTTCACGACGAGCGTCGGCAGATCCACCGTGGTGTGCTCGGCCTGCTCCCGGTAGGCGCTCGGCGGTATTCCGACCAGCTCGGTGAACCGTGTGCTGAAGGTGCCCAGCGACTGGCAGCCGACCGCGAAACAGACCTCGGTCACGCTGAGATCGCCACGCCGCAACAGCGACATCGCGCGCTCGATGCGCCGCGTCATCAGATAGGAGTACGGCGACTCGCCGTAGGCGAGCTTGAACTGGCGGCTCAGGTGACCGGCCGATATGTGCTCGTCGCGGGCCAGCCGCTCGACGTCGAGCGGCTGCGCGTACTCCCGGTCGATCCGGTCGCGGACCCGACGCAGGCGCGCGAGCTCGCGCAGGTTTTCCTCCGTGGCTGGTCTGCTGGTCACCTGACCGATCGTCGCATGTCGCGCCGGGTTTGCCTAGCTCAGCGACCGCCGGCGGGCAGCGGCGGCACCGGTGTCGCAGACACCGGATTCTTGGGTTCGCCCTGCAATGCCGACAACCCGGTCCAGGTATTCCAGTCGATGGTCCAGTCGTAGAGATCGCCGTCGGCGGCCGACAGCGCGATCGAGGTGCCGGTCACCTCGACCGGATCGCCGTAGAGCGCGGTCGGGAAGTAGGCCTGCGCGTCACTCGGCGACAGGTTGATGCAGCCGTTGGTGACATTCGAAGACCCCTGTGCCGAAAGGGATTCCGGATTGGCGTGGATGAATTCGCCATTGTTCGAGATGCGTACGGCCCAGCGTTCGCGAACATTGGTGTAGAACGGCGGATTCGACATCATGAAGTCTTCGTACTTCTCGGTGACGACGTGCACCCCGGAGCGGGTGACATTGCGCGCCTCATTGCCCTCGCCGTAGCTGACCGGGATATCGACGACAACCTGTCCGTCGCGCACGACCTGCATGCGATGGCTCGGTGCGCTGGCCTTGACGATCTGGCTGCGGCCGATGCGGAAATCCGAAGTGAGATCGGAATATCCATAGTTTCCGCCGCCGAGATCCAGGCCGTAGAGCTTGGCCACGACGTGCACGGTGGTGCCGGGCGCCCAGTAATCCTTCGGCCGCCAGTGCACGCGCGAGCCGCCGTTGTCGTCCGGGAACCAGGCCCACGCGCCCTCGGTCGGCGGATTGGTGGTGATGGTGAGCGCCTTCTCCACCGCGGCCTTGTTCTGCACAGATCCCTTGAACTGCAAGATGATCGGGGCGGCTATGCCGACTTCCTGGTTATCGGCGATATTGAGCGTCGCGGGGAAAGTGTTCTTCGGTGCCAGCGTGGTGAAGGCGCCGTCGATCGGGACCGGCTTGTGGTCGGTGCCGACCACGGTGCCGGACCAGGTGTATTTGGCGTCGTAGCCGAGCGGTTCGGTGGTCTGGTAGCTGTGCCTGTCCGCGGCGAGTTCGCCGGCGACCTGCTTGCCGTTGGCGTTGGTCAGCGCGATCTGATCGATGGTGCCGTCGGTGACGGTGACCGAGATCGGTGCGGTCGGATTGACGTTCTTGGCGTCGGCGCCCGGTGTCAGCGTGACCTTCGCGACGGGGGTGTTGTCTTTGGCGGAGTTGCTGTTTCCGCCTTTGTCGGATGTGCATCCGGCCACCAGCGCGACTACCACGAGCAGCACGGCGGAGACGGCGGCGGCCGGTCTGTGGATGACTGGACGATGGCTCACTTCATCGAATTTACGCGGCGAAAACCGTCCGACCGGCCTGCGAAGAGTGTGGTGTCCGTTTCACCGTTTAGAGAGCGACTCCGATGGGTACTGGCTCCGGCTCCAGCCGGATACCGAATCGCTCGGCGACACCGTCGCGGACGGTGCGGGCCAGTGCGACCAGGTCGGCGGCGGTCGCGCTGCCACGGTTGGTCAAGGCCAGCGTATGTTTCGTGGACAGCCGCGCCGGGGCGTCATGGCCCGGAAATCCCTTGGCGAAGCCCGCCCGCTCGATGAGCCAGCCCGCGGAGAATTTGACGCCGTCGGGGGCCGGATAAGTCGGGATCGTGACGTCGCCCACATAGGCGATGATCGCAGCCTTCACCGCCTCGACGCGGTGCAGCGGAACCACCGGATTGGTGAAAAACGAGCCAGCACTCCAGGTGTCGTTATCGGCGGTGTCGAGCACCATGCCCTTACCCGCGCGCAACTTCAGCACCGCCGCCCGGACCTGATCGGCGGGCCGGGAGTCGCCGTTGCCCGCGCCGAGTGCGTTCGCGAGTTCGCCGTAGCGCAGTGGTGCGCTCGCGCCGTCGGAATTGAGTGCGAAGTCCACCGCTAGCACCACGGCGGTATCGCGATGCTTGAGTGCACTGGTGCGGTAGCCGAAGCCGAGCTCGGCCGGTTCGACCCAGCGGATCTCGCCGCTCGCGCGATCCAGCAGGCGCACCCCGCGCAGCAGGCTTTCGACCTCCACGCCGTATGCCCCGACATTCTGTACCGGCGTCGCACCGGCCGATCCGGGAATGCCCGAAAGGCATTCCAGCCCGCCGAGACCGGCCTCGATCGTGGCCGCGACCACCGCGTCCCAGTTCGCACCCGCCTCGGCGACCACACCGTGCGCGCCGATCTCGACGGTCTCGTTGCGCACCAGGACCACGACACCGTCGAAGCCGTCGTCGCCGATGAGCAGGTTGGATCCACCTGCGAGCAGCAGTAGTGGAATGCCGGCGGTGTCCAGCGTCCGGACTGTCGCGACCAGCGCTTCGGTCGTCGCACATTCCGCGACAGTGGCCGGACCGCCGACCCGCAATGTGGTCAGCTCGGCCAGCCGCACCGATTCGCGCAGCCGCGCGCCGCTATCGACCAGCAGCTCGCGCAGCTGGTCCGCCGACACCACCCGTGAAGTTCGCACGCCCCAGACGGTAGCGTGTTCGACCATGGCTACACCCCTGGCGTACACGGCTCGCTACTCGCATCCGGTTGCCGCCGTACGCGCGGCCTTCGCCGATGAGCAGTACTGGAAGGACCGTATCGCCGAGGTGGGTGGCGATAATGCCCGGCTGGATTCGGTCACCGTCAACGGCGACCAGGTGAAGGTCGAGATGGTGCAGGTCATCGGCGCCGAGCTGCTGCCTGCCGCGATCACCGCGGTGCGGCCCGGCGATCTGGTCATCCCGCGCACCGAGAGCTGGACCGGCGATTCGGCCACCTTCACCGCGCGGGTCGAGGGTGCGCCCGCCGAGGTCAACGGGACCATCGAGCTCACCGCCGACGGCTCCGGTGCGGTGGCCGAGACCAAGGGCACCATCGAGGTGAAGATTCCGCTGTTCGGCGGGAAGATCGAGGCCGCGATCGCGGAGCGGTTGACCGAACTGTTGGCGAACGAGGAAGAGTTCACGAACAACTGGCTCGCCCAGCGCTGAGCTGTTCATACCGCGGTTCTGTCCGGACGATGTGCGGATTCCGCGTGGCGTGGGTGTGACGATTGTGTGAATCCCCAGACCTACCGCCGAGCGATGCGGCGGCAGCCGGTCCCGGTAACGTAACCCCTCATGGCCCGCCGACTGGACTATTCCGCCCGCTTCCCGCTGCACACCACCAAGGAGCTGTACGCGGCGCTGTCGACCCGGGAGTACTGGGACGACCGGTGCGCGGAGATGTCGAAATTAGCGCCGGGCAGTGAGGTCGTCAGCCTCGATGTCAGCGATTCCGGTATCGATGTCGTGCTCAATCACATCCTGCCGCGCGACATGCTGCCGGAGATCGCGCAGGCGGTCATGCGCAAGGACATGGTCATCACCCGCAAGGAGAGCTGGGGACCGTTCGACGAGAACGAGTCCGTCGGCAAGTTCTCGGCCTCGATTCCGGCCGGGCCGGGCAGCCTCGGCGGCACCATTCGCCTGTTCCCCACCGATACCGGCTGCACCATGCGGTTCTCCTCCGAGGCCAAGGTATTCATCCCGATGGTCGGCCCGCGACTCGAACAGCTGATGCTGGTCAACCTGGTCGACCTGTTCCGCGGCGAGGCCGAGCAGACAGTGAAGTGGCTGGAAGAGCAAAACCCGACCCGCTGAGACCGGTCGGCACCATCACCAGGGGCACCACCGGTGTCAACCGATTACGACGCAGCGACCGCTGGCTGATCCACGACGAACTGGTCACCGCTCGACTGCGCAGTGCGGCCGATCCGCTGGTCGTCGATCTCGGTTATGGGGCGAGTCCGTGGACCACGCTGGAGTTGGCGGTCCGGCTGCGCAGGGTCCGCGCGGATGTGCGGGTGGTCGGGCTGGAGATCGATCCGGAACGGGTGGTGCCCGGCCGCGACGGCGTGATCTTCGCGCGCGGCGGATTCGAATTGGCCGGGCTGCGACCGGCGCTGGTGCGCGCGTTCAATGTGCTGCGGCAATATCCGGAAACCGCCGTTCCCGATGCGTGGGCCACCATCCTGTCCGGGATGGATCCGGACGGTTTACTCGTCGACGGAACCTGCGATGAGCTGGGCAGACGCTGCGCCTGGGTGCTGCTGGATCGATCCGGTCCGCGCTCACTCACCCTGGCCTGGGATCCGTTCACGGTCGAGCGTCCGTCCGATATCGCCGAGCGCCTGCCGAAGGTGTTGATCCACCGCAACATTCCCGGCGAGCCGATCCACGCGCTCTTGGCGGCCGCCGATCGCGCATGGGCCCGTGCCGCCCCGCTCGCCCCCTTCGGCCCTCGAGTCCGCTGGCGCACGGCCGCGGAGTACTTGCGCCAGGAGGGTTTTCCGGTGCGCACTTACCGCCGCCGCATGCGCGACTGCGTCCTCTCGGTCCCCTGGCTCACCGTCGCACCCAACACAACCCCTTAGATCAAGATCAGGCGCCTACACGATTCTGGGGTTGTCAGGGGCGGCCGAGGAGCGCGCGGATGTAGCCGGTCAGCGCCGCGATCGGGAGGATAGAGGTCGGCTCGAAGGGCTGGCGCCAGAGGCCGCCGTGGGCCGCGCCTGCGACGAATATGCCCTCGGGGTTGGTGTCGCCCGGTGTTTCGGTCGGGGCGAAGAGGTCGGCGACGAGCTTGGCCGCCAGGAGGGTTCGGGCGGTGGCGGGGTCGAAGACCTCGATGCCGAAGCGGCGGGCGCCACGGTAGGAGGCGGCGAGAGAGCGTTGGGTGCGCAGGGATTGCGTCCTCGCGGGTGGTGCGACGGCGCATGACACCGTGCGGCCCGCAGTGTGCGCGAGAACGGTGCGCCAGCGCAGGAGGCGTTGGGCCAGTGCGTGATTCGGGCCTTGGGCTGGCAGCAGTGCATCGGCGACGCCCCAGGTCGCGCCGAGGTGGTCCGGATTCGTGGTCCGGTAGCTGGGCCGGTACATGGCCGATGCGGTGAGCACGCGCAACACGTGCGGGCCGACACCGCACTCGCGCAGGCGGGCGTGGGCGTCCGCGATGACGTCCTCGGGCACGGCATAGCAGTCGGTCGGCGAACCGAGGAATGCGATGGCCGCGTCCTCGCGGTGCTCGAGCAGATCCTCGACGAGTACATCCAGCGCGGCGGCCAGTCGAACCCCTTGCGGTCCGGGACCACTCGCGTACAGGCCGAATACCGGGCGGGCGTCGTGGTCGAACTGCGCGCGAATCCAGTGCACCAATGCCGGGAACTGCCTGGTGATATCCGCACCGGGTCCGACCGTGACGGGATAGCCCAGCCGACCTGCCCCGGCCTGCGCGATATCCGAAATCTCGCGCCACCGCTGCGGTCCTGGCAGGTCTATCGCGAGAACGTCGGCACCCCATCGCAGTAGCGGCCGCAGCGGGGCGAGTTCGGTCGCCGCCCCGGTGACGATCACCCGGAAACCGGGCAGCGACAACCACTCCGGATGATCGATCACCCGCTCCACCGCCGCCGCGAAGGCGGGCTCGATAATGCCACGGCGTCGCCAGTCGGTGAGCTGCTGCCACAGCGCCTCCTCGGCCAATAGCGTTCCGCGGAACGGAATTTCGAGTCGGGGCGCGGGTTTCGCGGTTCCGTCGATCCGGCCGGTCTCGAGTCCGCCGGGTGTGGTGATCGCATCGACGTCGACGCTGTGCAGCGGCGCGATCGTGTGCCCGGTCACGAAACGCAGCAGCTGGCGTGCTGCCCGCAACCCGTCGGTCGCGATCCCCACCGACACCTCGGGCGAGCTCGCGGCCAGGGCGGTCAGGCCGCGGAAGACGCCGCGGTAGTCGCAGTGCCAGTCCCGGCAGGTTTCGACCTGTTGCGCCAGGTCGGCGTCATATCTGCGGACCGCGTCGGCGACCACTGCGGTGGCGAACATATCGCCGATGCGCTCGGGCGCTCCGGACGGAAAGACGAGATCCCAACTGCCCTGACCTACCGTCCCCATGGTCAGTCACCATGCCATGATTGCGCGCCGGGCAAAACCGGAGATCGATCGAATTGATAGCCGAATGGGATCATTCGCGACTTCACCGCGCCGATCACGCGGCGATGAGGGCCCGGCGCACGCGAGCCGCCGCGCGCGGGGGCAGTCGCACACTCGCGGAACGGATTTCATCGGCACCGCAGCGGTGGATGGCGACCGCGTCGCAGACCACCTCGTCCAATGCGGATTGCCCGATAGCGGCCTCGGCCAGATCGAGCACCGTGCGCACGGGCGTGGTCACCAGAAATCCGCCCGCGGGTTCGAGATCGGCCGGAATCAGCGGGCGGCGCAGCACCACCAATCGCGGGGTGACCGGCGGCCGTCCCGCACCGACCGACATATGCAGGAAGCGCGGCCGTAGTCGACCGAGCCCGTGCAACTCCGCAGCACTCTGATGCGATACCGCGGCGGCCCCGTCGAACCAGGCCGCCCACATGGCGTATTCGTCGAGCGGGCCGGTGGGCCAATCGGCCAGCCGCAATAGTCCGACCCCGGCCCGCGTCACCGAGCCATCGCCGAGACCGGCGCGAACGCGGGCCTCACATCCGGCGCGCAGCACCTGCCTGGTAGTAAAGAACCCGGCATGGCGCCCGGCCAATCGCCGCAGCACACGCCACCCGTGCTCGGCGGAATCGAGTGCGCGGCCCGCCGCATCGCCAGCCATGTCGACCAGGCTACGCTCGAACTCTGTGTCACATGTCACAATCGAACCCCTCACCGCGCCCTCAGAGCGAGCACAGAAACGTGGGGAAGAATCGAGCGCATGAGTACGAAGAGCCCATCCACCCTGACGGTCAACCGGCGCGCCCTGGTGATCACCCTCGTTGTGGTAGCGATTCTGCTCGCTACCGTGCTGGTCGGCGGGGAGGCATACGCGCGATACCAGGTTTCACGGTGCATCAGCACCCAATTCGAGAAGGATATGGGTTCGAAGATCGATGTGAGCTTCGGAGCCAAGCCCATGCTGATCACCTGGATCGACGGGAAGGTCGATCAGGTGAAGGTGAACAGCGACGATTCCAAATTCGGTCCGGCCGTCGGCATGGTGGTGCACGCCAGATTCAACGATGTCGAGGTCAGCAACAGCGGCAGCGGCAGCACCGTCGGCAGCTCGTCGGCCGATGTCACCTGGGGCAACGACGGCATCCGGGAAACGCTCGGCGGCCTGGTCAGCGGCGTGTCGTCGTCCGCGTCGACCGGGATGCTGACCCTGGATGTGCTGGGCGGCCTCGCGCAGTTGCAGGTGAAGCCGGAGATCAAGGACGGCACCGTGCAGGTCGAGACGAAGTCGGCGGCGCTGCTCGGGATGGGGATACCGACCGATCTGGTGTCGGGCATCGTCGAGGTGTTCACGCAGAGTCTGCAGAGCTACCCGCTCGGTCTGAAGGCCACCGAGGTCAAGGTCACCGATAACGGCGTCGCGGTGAAGCTCGCCGGTGGGCGGACCGAACTGCCCGCCGCGCAGGACAGCAGCGGCAGCGTCAGCTGCTGAACGCTGTCGAATCCACAACCCTGATTGTCGGGCTCGGGATCAGGCGGGGAATCCCTCCAGCACCACACGGGATTTCGAGAGTCCGAGACGGGTCGCGCCCGCCGCGATCAGTTCGGCGGCGGCCTCGGCGGTGCGGATGCCGCCGCTGGCCTTCACACCGAGCCGCCCGCCGACGGTCTCGGCCATGAGCTGGACCGCGTGCACGCTGGCACCACCGGAGGGGTGAAATCCCGTGGAGGTCTTCACGAAATCGGCACCGGCACGTTGGGCGGCGCGGCAGACCTCGACGATCGCAGCATCGGAAAGCACCGCCGATTCGATGATCACCTTGAGCACCGCGCGATCCCCCATCGCCTCGCGCACCGTCACGATGTCGGACAGCACCGCGCCGTAATCGCCTGCGCGCGCGGCTCCGACATCGATCACCATATCGACCTCGGCCGCGCCCTGTTCGACCGCGAGACGCGCCTCGGCCCCCTTGACGAGCGAATGGTGCTTCCCGGAAGGGAATCCGGCGACCGCCGCGACCACCACGCCGGACGCTCGAATCGGCAACATGGACGGCGATACGCAGATCGCGTACACGCCGAGTTCGCCTGCCTCCGTGACCAAAGCGTTCACCTCCGCGGCCGTCGCCTCCGGCGCCAGCAGCGTGTGATCGATCATGGCGGCCACTTCGGCCCTGGTCAGCGACGCGGAATTTGCCACAGGGTGAGAGTCTGGCATACCGGTGGCGAATTCCATTGCGCGCCTGGCGACACATCGCGCACACTCGATACTGTCGGTGGAGCTACGGACATCGCTTTGCGGCTGCACGGCCGACTGTTGCGCAGTTGCGGATGGCCCCATTCGTTCAGGAGGAGACGACACTGTGCTGATCCGTCGCGAACGCGCCGACGATGCCGCCGCGATCGCGGCCGTCCACCGCAGTGCCTTCGGACCGCAGTACGCGAATACCGATAACGACCGGGAGACGGCCGAATTCACCGGCGATAGCGCCGCGGACCCACCCGAGGTCGACCTCGTCGCCCGGCTGCGCAGCGACTCCGGCTGGATCCCCACGCTCTCGATGGTCGCCGTCGAATACGACACCGTCATCGGCCACGTCTGCCTCACCCGCGCGGGTGTCGGTCCGTTCCCGGCGCTCGCTCTCGGCCCGATCGGCGTGCTGGCCGAACATCAGGGCAATGGTGTCGGCGCGGCCTTGATGCACGCCGCCATCGGCGCCGCCGACGCCCTCGACGAACCCCTGATCGGCTTGGCCGGAAGCATCGACTACTACCCCCAATTCGGCTTCACCCCCGCCGCCCGCCTCGGCATCACACCCGATGAACCGGCCTGGGTTTCCCACTTCCAGGTGCGGGCACTGTCGGCGTACGACTCCCAGATCACCGGCGAATTCCGTTACGCGGAGCCATTTTACGACCTGTAGATCCAGTCGGGATCGAAGTTCCAGGCCGCCAGGAGCCGAACGGAAGTCGGGGATCCACACGGGCGGATAGCACTTCCAATGCCGCCAGGGCGGCCGATTTCAAGATCACCATGTACTGGTGGAGACGAACATCGAGAGTGGCGCTCCAGGAATGCATTCTCGGCGGGTCAGGGGTGGTGGTGGAGGTGGTAGACGTAGGAGCGTTCGTGTTTGCGGGAGACCCAGGCACCTTCGGGTGGGAGGGGGCCTTGGCCTGGGTCGTCGAAGGGGCGGCTCAGGACTTCGCCGGAATCGGTGCAGATCGACCAGCCGAAGTCCGGGAGGCGGCGGCACCAGAGGTCGTGATCGATGCGCTTGTAGGACGGGTAGCCGTAGGCCCAGCCGTCGCGGACGAATTCGTACGTCAGCCCATCGAGCTGTCGTACGAACTTCACCCGCGTCACATTTCCATTGTCGGCTTTCCCGCGACCTTCGCTCAACACTTGCCCGGAGCGGGGTGCCGCAGGTGCGCACAGTCGACCTGGGAGGATTAGCCCATGAATTCCGCTCCACCTGTCCTGGACGACCGACGCTTCGTGCTCACCCTCGGGTGCCCGGACCGTCCGGGCATCATTGCCAGGATCACCTCCTTCATCGCCGAGTTCGGGGGGTCCATCGTGGAGGCGGGCTACCACTCCGACCCGGATATCGGCTGGTTCTTCACCCGTCAGGCGATCAAGGCGTCGACGGTGCCGTTCGGTATCGCGGAACTGCGCGACCGGTTCGCCGGGGTCGCGGCCGACTTCGGCCCGGAGACCGAGTGGCAGCTGCTCGACTCCGGTGAACGTCGCCGGGCCGTACTACTGGTCAGCAAGGACGGCCACTGCCTGCACGACCTGCTCGGACGCGCCGCGAGCGGTGAACTGCCCGCCACCATCGAAGCGGTGATCGGCAACCACCCGGACCTCGCCGGGATGACCGAGGCGCACGGCGTGAAATTCCACCACGTGCCGTTCCCGAAGGATCCGGCCGAACGCGGGCCGGCCTTCGAGGAGGTGCGCGCCCTGGTCGATGCCCACGACCCGCACGCCGTCGTCCTGGCCCGCTTCATGCAGGTGCTCCCCGCCGAACTCTGCGAGCACTGGGCGGGCAAGGCGATCAATATCCACCACAGCTTCCTGCCATCGTTCGTCGGCGCTCGGCCCTACCACCAGGCCTTCGCCCGCGGCGTCAAGCTGATCGGCGCGACCTGCCACTACGTCACCGCCGAACTCGACGCGGGCCCGATCATCGAACAGGACGTCATCCGCATCGACCACGCCGACGAGGTCCGGGATATGGTCCGCCAAGGCCGCGACATCGAACGCGTGGTCCTGGCGCGCGGCCTCCGCTGGCACCTCGAGGGCCGCGTCCTGGTCCACGGCCGCCGCACCGTGGTCTTTTCCTAGGAGGCCTACCCTGCTGCCTCGGCGGGCTGACGCACCGAATCGAGGACCAGCTCCAGTTCCTCGTTGAACCGCTCGTGCATCTCGGTATTTCCCAGATGCCCCTGCGGGAGCACCTCGTATTTGACCAGACTGCCGGTCTCCCTGAGCATTTCGGCGATCCGCTCGGCGTGCACCGGCGGCGTCATATCGTCGAACGCACCGGCCAGGATTGTGGTCGGCACGACGAGGTTTCGGGCCGATTCACCGAGATCCAGTTCGGCGAGCAGGATTCCGAATTTCGCACGGACGCGGGCCGGGCAGGAGCGGACGACGGCGAGGCTGTAGTCGACCACGTCGCCGGTGGAGCGCAGGCTCATGATCTGCCGGGTGAAGGCCCACTTGACCGGGGCGATCGGCGGGAAGACCAGCGGGGAGCCGAGGCCTAGACGGCCTATCTTGTGCGGCAGCCGAATTCGCCGGTTGAGCAACGGGAGTGGTGCATTGAACAACGGCAGGAGAGTCGTCTCGGCAATCAGTCGACTCGGCGCGGTGTTGGTCAGCAGTACTGCACATGCCTGCTTCGCGACGCGATCCGGATAGCGTCCGGCCCAGGCCTGCAGGGTCATGCCGCCGAGACTGTGGCCGACCACAACCGCGCGCTCGCCCGGGCGCAGTGTGGCGTCGAGCACCGTGTCCAGATCGTCGGCGAGCAGATCGGTGGTCAGATGGCTGGAGCCGAGTTCGCTCTCGCCGTGACCCCGCACGTCGTAGACGACGACGCGGTACCGATCGGCGAATTCGTTGATCTGCGCATTCCAGTATTCGATGGCGCAGGTCCAGCCGTGTACCAGCACGATCGTCTGCGCAGCGGCCGGTCCGTAGACGTGTACGCGCAAACGCGCGCCATCACGGGTGACGACCGGAACGACCGCATGGGGCGCGGTCGGCGGATTCAGCGCCGCAGTCGCATAGGTACGCGACCGCAGATTGGCGCGGTGTGTGTGAAGCAACCCCCGGACCCGACCGGGGACGTCCACCAGTGCAGGCGGCATTGCACGCATCGGACACTCCTTTGTGTAACTCTCCGATACACTAATCGCAAACCGCCGTGCTAGCTAGAGCAAGCAGCCCAAAAGTTATCCCAACTTCTCCCCAGCCCCGTTTGTGAACGATCCCAAAGCAAGCGCGAACCAGCCGGTCGACAGAGGGTCGAAACCAGCTGTCAACAGCACAGACCACCGCTGTGAATGCTGACAGACGGCCGCCGAATCGCACATCCTGTCACCAACCGGATCGCACCAAGTCGACCGAAAATCCAGCAACAGGCACGCAGGCCCGTCACGTCGATGGCTACCAGCGCACGCATGCAGCGAGCACTCGATACGCCCCGCCATCCCCAACCGCAGCCGCGCCCGGCTCAGGCGCGCAGCTTGACGGGCATGGAGCGGTAGGCGTGCAGATTGCGCAGGGGATGTGGGATCGGTGGACCGTCCAAGGACAGATCCGGGTAGCGCTCGAACAGGGCTCGCAGTGCGATGGAGCCTTCCAATCGAGCCAGCGTGGCTCCCAGACAGCCGTGCACCCCGCTGCCGAACGCGAGGTGATCCGCGGCATTGGCCCTGGTCACATCGAATCGTTCGGGATCAGGGAAGACGGCCGGGTCGTAGTTGGCGCCCGCCAACGACAGCAGGACCAGAGAACCGGTTTCGACGCGCTGATCGGCGAGGTCGACCTCGCAGTTCGTGACTCGGCCCGTCATCCGCACCGGACCGTCGTAGCGCAAGACTTCCTCGACCGCACGTGGCCACAGCTCCGGCTGTGCCGCCAGCAGTTCCAGCTGGTCCGGATGGCTTGTCAGCAGGGCGATTCCGTTGCCGAGCATATTCACCGTCGTCAAGAATCCAGCGTCCAGCAGCAGCGCCGCATTGGCCATCTGCTCGCGACGGGAGAGCTCGCCACCTGTCACCAGCATGCTGAGCACGTCGTCGGCCGGTGCGGCGGTGAGCCCGTCGAGGTGTTGGTCGAAGTACCGCTGAACCTCGGCCAGATCTTCGATGGCGTGGCGGTAAGTGCTCCAGCTCAGGCCGCGCTCGAGCAGCGGCGCACCGGAATCTCCCCACTTCAGCAGGGTCGAATGCATGTGCGCGGGCAACCCGAGAATCTCGGCGATGATCGCGACCGGCAACTGGGCGCAAAAGTCGACGATCAGATCCGGCCGCGGCTTCGATTCCAGGCGTTCGAGCAGGTCATCGGTCACTTCGACAACCCGCTCACGCAGTTTGGCGATCGCCCTCGGGGTGAATGCCTGCCCGACCAGGCGACGGTAGCGGGTGTGGTCCGGCGGATCGGTCACCAGCATCGAGGGCGGCTCCGCGAGGTTGGGCAGCCCCGGATCCGTTTTGGTCATCACCCAGCGGATCGGCTTGGGCAAGGCCGGATGATCGGGCCTGACCTGGCTGAAGCGACGGTCGCGCAGGATGAGTCGGCACAGTTCGTAGTCCGCGGTCACGCGCAAACCCGACATCCTGGGTATCCGGCCCCGCCGCCGGATCTCCTCGACGTACTGCGACGAGCCGAGCAAACGATCCGCACCGACCGCGATCTGCCCAAGGGGGTCGCCCCGACGCGCCGCCCAGAGCATGTAGAACCGTGGCAGGCCATGCATCATCAGCCACCGGATCCATACGCGTATCAAGATCTCGTCACCTCCCACTCCCCCTTTCCATATGATAGATAGCCGCTATGGGCGCAGCGTCGCTGTCGGCGCTGATGGAGCGACCTTCGGATCAGGTGAGAGGCACCATGGACAGGCGCAGTTTCGTCACGGGCGCTGGCCTGGCGACGATGCTGGGTCTCGCGAGTGGAACCACTTTTGCGGCGTGGGCAGACGATTACAGCCCGAGCCCGAAATCACCGGTGTACCGCACGCTGGTGCCGGAGATCTTCGCGCCACTGCCGGATCCGGCCGATCATCTGCCCGCCGTCGTCATCGGATCCGGATTCGGGGGGGCGATCACCGCGCTACGTCTGGCGCAGGCCGGGACCCAGGTCGCGGTGCTCGACCGAGGGTCACGCTGGCCGAACGATCCGTGGCGCAATATCTTCGCCAACGACACGATTCCGGATGGCCGCGGCTTCTGGCATCGCACGACCTTTACCGGCGCGAACAGGCTCACCGTGCAGATCGATCCGTTCGGCGGGGTTCTCGACGTTTCCAGCTACCCGGGCATGGACGTATGGCGCGGTGCGTGTGTGGGCGGTGGCTCGGTGGTGTTCACCGGAGTGATGATCGAGCCGGAGCAGCGGTTCTTCGACCACGTCTTCCAGGGGGTGGTCGACTACCGCGAGATGCACGACGTCTTCTACCCCAGGGTCCGAAATACGTTGCGGCTGAGCCCGATACCGAACGACATCTACGACTCCTTCGCGTTCACCCACGCACGGGGCTGGGACGAACAGTTCCGTGCGGCCGGCTATACACCGCAGCGCATCGACGGCAGTTGGAATTGGGATGTCATCCGCGACGAGCTGACCGGACGATCGACGCCGTCGGCCACGGTCGGCTGTTCGAACCTCGGCAATTCCAACGGCGCGAAGTTCGACCTGAACCAGAACTACCTGCGTTATGCCGAGGACACCGGCCGTGCCCAGATCTATCCCGGCCATCGCGTCGACGCCATCGGCGAGGAGTCTGGTCGCTATACCGTCGCCGTGACCAAACTCGCGCCTACCGGCGAGGTGCTCCGCATCCGCACCCTGACCTGCGACAAGCTGTTCCTTGCCGCGGGCTCGGTCGGCACCTCCGAACTGCTGGTGCGCGCGCGGGCGACGGGCGCGCTGCCGAATCTGAACGAGCACATCGGCGAAGGCTGGGGCGGCAACGGCGATGTCGCATTGGCGCGGCCTGCCAGCTCGGTCGAGATAGGGACCCAGGGCACGCCGTCTGCGAGCCGGATTCTGGACGAGACGGGCGCACCCGTATCGCTGGAAAACTGGTTCGTCCCCGGGACCACGCCCTTCGACGTCGGCATTGTCGCGTCGTTGGGCATAGTCCTCGACGACACCCGCGGCCGGTTCGTCTACAACCCGACCGACGGGAGCGTGCACCTGCAGTGGCCACCCGACGGCGCCGCCGGATACCTGGCGCACGCGCGGGAAGTCAACAACAAGGCGACCTGCAACTGCCCGTCCAACGCCCAACCAGCCTTGGAGGCGGATGCCTCGTTCACCTCACATCCGTTGGGCGGCGCAGTGATCGGACGCGCGACGGACCCCTACGGTCGGGTGCGTGGCTATCGAGGCCTGTACGTGATGGACGGGGCGGCTGTGCCCGGCAGCACCGGAACAGTGAACCCGTCGTTGACGATCAGTGCGCTGGCCGAGCGCAATATCGAAGAGATCATTCGTTCCGGCGAGTAGTCACTACCAGCGCGGCCCGCGCTGAATCTCATCCACCTTCGGCCGCACATCGGCGAGGTACACGCCGGTCGCGATAATCGACACCAGCGCAAGCAGACTCGTGACGCTCAGCGAGAGCAACAGGAACAGCAGGGCCGCGCCGAGGATGGCGATCCAGATCGGTTTGGTCAGCTTGTCGACCGCGGTGAAGGCGTCCGGGCGCTGGCGGATGGCGTGGATGAGCGCGAAAATTGTCGCGCCGAGCGCCAAGAGCCGCAGCCCGTACAAGATCCAGCTGGCCAATCCGTGCGCTGTGTCCACCAGCCCATCATAGAAGCAACGACCCCGCACACGTGGGTGTGCGGGGTCGTCAGCGTGGAGAAGGGAAGGGACTCAGGCCTTCTTGGGGGCCGCCTTCTTGGCCGGAGCCTTCTTGGCGGCGGGCGCCTTCTTGGCCGGAGCCTTCTTCGGGGCGACGCCCTCTGCGGCGGGCTCGGTCTCGGTGGTCACCTCGAGGACCTCGGCCTCGACGACCGGCTCGACCTCGGCCTCTTCCTTGGCCGGGCGGCCGATCAGCTCGTTGACCTTGGCGAGCGCATCCTCGGCGCGGCTGGCCGCATCCTTGTACAGCGTCTCGACGCGCTCGATCTGATCCTCGACGAGGTGGTTGGCGCGCAGCCGCTCGACGGTCTCCTCGCCGCGCACGGCCAGATCCGCGTACAGGTCCAGGACCTGGGTGTAGTACTTCTCGGCGAGCGCCTTCAGCTCCTCCGAGGTGAACTTCTCGCGCAGCTCGGCGAGATCCTCCGGCAGCTCCGAGGGCAGGCCGGACAACCGCTCGCGCAGCGTCTCGAACTGGGCCCGGACATCGGCGGGCACGTTGGCGAAGCGCTCGCGGGCCTCTTCCACGCGACCGCTTACATCGGTGGAGGCGGCACGCTCACGCACCTGGGTGACCGCATCGACAACCGCGGCGTACACGGCGTCACCGGCACCGACGGTTGCGAACAGTGGCTTGGTGGTTGCGTTTTCGGTCATTCTTCGTTCTCCTGGCGTGGCGGAGTTGGTGATGTGCTCGGAACGTCGCTGTCCCACTCGTTCCCCCCTGGTTCGCTTCCTCCGTTTTCCCGGCGAAACGATTCATAAATGTCCAGCAGCACCTGCTTCTGCCGTTCGCTGATCGACGTATCGGCAAGCAGGGCATCCCGGACCGGACTGTGCGGCCGCTGCTCGAGATAGCCAGCCCGTACGTACAACACCTCCGAAGAGACGCGCAGTGCTTTGGCGATCTGCGCGAGTACTTCGGCGGACGGATTACGCAATCCGCGCTCGATCTGACTGAGATACGGATTGCTCACTCCCGCCAGGGTGGCGAGCTGACGCAACGAGACTTGCGCAGCTTCTCGCTGTGCCCTGATGAAACCTCCGATGTCGTGTGCCGCGTTGGCCACACGCGCCGCCTTTTCGCCGACGCCGCTGGATCGCTCCTGCGAATCGTCGGTGTACTCGGCGGAACCTTCGGGCTGGTCTGCCATCACTCACCTTCTGGCGGTTGTACGTTTCCAATTCTAAAGCAGGGTGCTAGCTATTGCAAGCACGCTGTAAGCACCCCTCCGGCGCAGCGCGCTCTGTCCGATTCGCGGCACTCACGACCCGCCATGCAGGCTGCCGCCGCCGGGCCCGAGCTCACGCCGCGGCGCTCAGCCGCCGAACATCAAATGCGAAATCGTGTAGATCACCAGCCCTGCCAGCGATCCTACGACCGTGCCATTGATGCGAATGAATTGCAGATCACGCCCAACCTGCAATTCGATCTTCTTGCTAGCTTCCTCGGCATCCCACCTGGCAACCGTGTCGGTGACCAGAGTGGTGATCTCCCCCGCATAGTTTTCCACCAGATACCGCGCGCCGCGATCGATCCAATCGTCGACTTTGGCGCGCATCTCGGCGTCGTCGCGCAGCCGCTCCCCGAGCTGCTGCACATTCTCGGCGACCTTGCGCCGCAGCGTGGAGTTCGGATCGTCGGCCGATTCCAGGATCAGCCGCTTGGCCGCGCGCCAGGTCGCCTCGGCCATGCCGGTGATCTCCTCGCGACCCATGATCTGCGCCTTGATCCGCTCGGCCTTTTTGATCATGGCGTCGTCGTGCTGCAGGTCATAGGCGAATTCCTCGAGGAACCGATTCGCCGCGAGCCGCACCTCGTGTTCCGGATTCGACCGCACCTTCCAGGTGAACTCGACGAGTTCCCGATAGATCCTTTCCGAAAGCAGAATGTTTACGAATTTCGGAGCCCATTGCGGCGCATCCCGCAAAACGATCCGGTCGATCGTTTCCTGCGAACCGAGCGCCCACTGGTGCGCACGCTCGGCAAGCATGTCGAGCAGCGGCAACTGCCGATTGTCGGCGAGCAGTTCGGCAAGCACCCGCCCGATCGGCGGACCCCACAGCGGTTCGGCGATCCGCTTGACGATGGTGTTGTCGATGACCTGCTCGACATCCTCGTCCCGCAGCACCCCGACCACCGCGCGCAGAATGATCGAACTCTCCTGGGCCACCCGGCCCGCATGTCCGGGATCGGCCATCCAGCGCCCCACCCGCCAGGAGACCTGCGCCGAATTCACTTTCGCCGAGACCACGTCCGGGGCAAGGAAATTCGATCCGACGAAGGCGCCGAGACTGGCGCCGAGCTGATCCTTCTTCTTCCTGATGATCGCGGTATGCGGGATCGGCAGGCCGAGCGGATGGCGGAACAGCGCGGTCACGGCGAACCAGTCGGCGAGTGCGCCGACCATGCCCGCCTCGGACGCGGCCCGCAGGTAACCGACCCAATCATCACCCGCACCGCGCGATTCCAACCAGCGGCAGAACAGATAGACCGCTGTCGCGAACGCCAACAACCCGGTGGCCAGGGCCTTCATCTTGAACAGATCGCGGCGCTTGCCCGCCTCGTCGACGAAGGCCGCGAAACTGGTCGGTGGTGCGGACGTGGGCGCATCCAGCACCGCTGTATTGGATCGGCGGCGTTCGCGGGGCCCTTCGTGGTTACGCTCCGCTACCGCCTCCGGGCCCGTCGCTCGCGCCGCCGTGTTGCCGGGAGCTTTCTCCATGACACCCATTCTGCTGTGTGTTGCCGACCGACCTCCGGGCCGATCGCAAGCGACACGGAACCGACGCCGAATGGCCCGATTATGTGCAACCTGTCGCAACCAACACCCAAACGCGCATGTCGGTCGTTGCCTGGACCTAAGCTGGTGGTCCACGAACCCATACAAACGAGGGAGCTGACGCTGTCCACCGATGACCTTGTCGATGTCGGCGAGCTTGCCGAACGACCGGCGGCGGTGCGCACCGGCCGGACGGACGGACGCAAGCGCCGATGGCGGCAGCACAAGATCGACCGCCGCGAAGAGCTGGTCGATGGCACCCTCGCGGCTATTCGCACGCGGGGCAGCAATGCGGGCATGGACGAGATCGCTGCCGAGATCGGCGTCTCCAAAACCGTGCTCTACCGCTACTTCTCGGATAAGAACGACCTGGTCCACGCGACCATGCAGCGGTTCATCGAGACCACGCTGATGCCGCGGGTGTACGAGGCGATCAGCCTCGACGCGGACGAGTACCACCTGGTGCGTTCGGCCCTGGCCGCCTACGTCGGCACGGTCGACGAGGATCCCGAGGTCTACCGGTTCATCATGGGCAACGGCTCGACCGATCAGTCCTCGCTCGCCGAATTCGAGAAGCTGTTCGCCGACGTCGTCACCACGGTCATCGTCGATCGCAGCGCCGAGTACGGCTTCGAGATCGAGGGCGCACAACTGTGGTCGTATGTGCTCGTCGGCGGCATCCAGCTGGCGACGCACTGGTGGACCACGGACAAGGCGATGTCGCGCGAGGAAGTCATCGACTACCTGACCATGATGGCCTGGAGCGCCATCGAGGGCATGGCGCGCGCGGGCGGCTCCCGGGCGATCTTCAACGCCCAGCCGCACATCCTGCCGGACCCGCCGCAAGCCGGCGCCTGAGCGCTAGCTCGTGATCGCCAACTGATCAATCGCCCGACTTCGCGCGCTAACAGGCCGCTAGCTGGGGCGCTAGCTGAAATAGTGACGGCGGTCTCGACATTGCCGCACGGTTGGCTACTCTGAAGCCGAGCGGTACGCGGGTGTCCCACGTCGCCGCCCCGCGCGCTCTGCCTCATGGCGGTCCGCGCTGGGCGCTACGTGGCTACGCAAGCTACCGCCTGCGCGCCCGTCGCGCCGACCGCTGGCACCAATGGAGGTACCTCGATGGCGAAGCAAGTGCCGACTTCTCGGCTTGCTCGTGGCACCAAGCTGGGAGCGGTGGCAGCCAGTTCGGTAATCCGAACCCAGCGCACACGCCTATCCATGCGGGGTCGGTCGGCAGCCGTGCGCGCGAAGATGGCCGAGGAGTCCATGATCCGCACCACCGAGCAGGTGGTCACGGTCCTCGGGACCATGAAGGGCGTGGCGATGAAGCTCGGCCAGATGATGTCGGTGCTCGATCTCGATCTGGTGCCCGAGAGCCATCGCGAACGCTTCCAGAAACGACTCGCCGTGCTGCGCAATGCCGCGCCGACGGTGTCGTTCGAGTCGATGCGGCAGGTGATCGAGGAGGACTTCGGGCAGCCGCTGGACGCGGTATTCGCCGAATTCCAGCCCGAGCCCATTGCCGCGGCCTCGATCGGGCAGGTGTATCTCGGGCGGTTGCACGACGGACGTCAGGTCGCGGTGAAGGTGCAGTACCCGGGCATCGATGCGGCGGTGCGCGCGGATCTCAAGAATCTGGCCATGTTCCGGCGCGTGCTGCAATCGGCGATGCCTTGGGTCACGCCCGCCGTACTCGACGAGCTGCGGCTGAATATGGAGAGCGAACTCGACTATCACGCCGAGGCCGCTACCCAGCTCCAGATCGCCGAGCTCTACGCCGGACACCCGTTCATCATGGTGCCGCGTTCACTGCCCGAACTCAGTACGACGCGGGTGCTGGTCAGTGAATATGTGGCGGGCAAGGGATTCGAGGAGATCCGGCAGTTGCCCGCGGCCGAGCGCAATCGGATCGGCGAGATCATCTACCGCTTCTATGTCGGTTCGCTGTTCAGTTTCAACGAATTCTGCGGTGACCCACATCCGGGAAATGTGTTGCTGGCCAACGACGGCCGGATCGGCTTCCTCGATTTCGGCCTGTTCAATCGGATGGATCCCGAACATGTGCGGTTCGAGACGATCTGCCTGCGCGCGGCGGCCGAGGATCGGGCAGAAGACCTGCGGCAGTTGATGATCGAGCGCGGCGTGATCGACTCGCCCGATGAGATCGGCGCCGAGGAATGCCTGGAATACGTGCTCGCGGCCTCGGAATGGTGTCTGCTCGACGAAGAGCTGACCATTACCCCGGAACTGGCCAGCGGTGCGTTTCTGCTCGCGGTGGATCCGCGCGCCAGTGAATTCGCCGGGATGAAACAGCAGAATCTGCCGCCGGAGCACCTGTTTTCGCGGCGTGCCGACTTCCTCACCTTCGGCATGCTCGGTCAGCTCGAATGCACCGCGAACTGGCACAAGATTTCCCGCGAATGGCTCTACGACGAGGCGCCGGTCACCGATTTGGGTAAGGCGCATCGGGAGTGGTTGATCGAGCGCAAGCCGATGCCGACCAAGAAACCGCGGGCGCGAGCGAAGAAGCCGACCACACGCGGTTCCGGTACCAAGTAATTCACCACAGCAGCTATCGAACGGAAGATCATGGCAGACAACCGAGAATTCGACCTAGTGCTGTTCGGCGCGACGGGTTTCGTCGGCAAGCTCACCGCGGAGTATCTGCTCGGCGCGGCGCCCGCCGCGGCGCGCATCGCACTGGCGGGACGCTCGCTCGACAAATTGACAACGGTCCGTGACGCACTCGGCCCCGACGCCGCGAATTGGGGTCTGGTAGTTGCCGATTCGACCGACCAGGCCGCACTCGACGCACTCGCGGCGCGGACCACGGTTGTGGTGACCACCGTCGGCCCCTACCTGCGCTACGGCATCCCGCTGGTGGCCGCGTGCGCGAAGGCCGGGACCCACTACGCCGACCTGACCGGTGAGCCGCTGTTCATCCGGGACGCGATCGACCGCTACCATGAGCAGGCGGCGCAGACCGGCGCGAAGATCGTGAATTCCTGCGGCTACGACTCGATTCCGTCGGATCTGAGCGTGTACCAGCTGTACAAGCGCACCGTCGCGGACAACACCGGCGAGCTCGAGGACACCACCCTGATCGCATCGCTGAAGGGCGGGGTGAGCGGTGGCACCATCGACTCGGGCCGGGCCATGATGGAGGCCATCGCGGCCGATCCGGCCAAGGGTTCGGTGATGAGCCACCCGTATTCGCTCAGTCCGGACAAGTCGATGGAACCGAATGTCGGCCGGCAGACCGATCAGGCACTGCAGCGGGCCAGCAGCATCGACCCCAGCCTGGACGGATGGGTCGGTACCTTCGTCATGGCCGCGCACAACACCAAGATCGTGCGCCGCACCAACGGCCTGCTCGGCTGGGTCTACGGCAAGAACTTCCGCTACCGCGAGGTGATGAACGCGGGCAAGTCGGCCGCGGCGCCGCTGGTGGCCGCCGGTATGGCGGGCGGCATCGCGGCGACGATGGCGGCCGGTGCGGTGCTGTCGCGAGTCGCGGTGGGGCGCAAGCTGCTCGACCGGATCGTGCCCAAGCCCGGCACCGGGCCGAGCGAACAGGCGCGCACCAGTGGCTGGTTCACCATGAAGACCTACGCGCGCACCTCCTCGGGCGCGAAATACGTGGCGACCTTCTCCGGCACCGGCGATCCCGGCTACCAGGCCACCGCCGTCATGCTCGGACAGGCCGGACTGTGCCTGGCATTCGACGGTGCGAAGCAGCCCGAATTGGCCGGCATCCTCACCCCTGCGGCCGCGATGGGCGACGCACTCACCGATCGCCTGCGTGCTGCGGGCATGACCATCGAGGTCGAACGCACGTAGTTCGGAGACCAACCGAGGAGCTCGGATGAAATTGCCGCCTGCGGACCCGAGGGCGGTGCGGTGAATCTCGCTCGACGCACCATGAACGCACCCGCCCTCGCCGCGATCTACGAAAAGGCCTGGCGGCCTGCGCTGTTCTATCTGGCCAGCGGCCGCAGCACAGCCGCCGACCGTCGCGACGCCGTCACCACACTGCGTCTCGACGGGTCCAAGAAGGTGCTCGATATCGCTTGCGGTCCAGGCAACTTCACTCGCCATCTGAGCAATGCCCTCGACGGCGACGGCTTCGCCATCGGTCTGGACTACTCCGAGCCGATGCTGGCCCGAGCCGTCACCGATAACGCGGGTCCGCGCGTCGGTTACCTCCGTGGCGACGCGCGCACCCTGCCCTTCGCGGACGGCACCTTCGACGCCGTCTGCTGCTTCGGCGCGCTATATCTGATCCCCGACCCGATCGCGGCGACCCGCGAAATGATCCGCGTCCTCGCCCCCGGCGGCCGCATCGCCATCACCACCAGTCACCGCGCCGACAACCCGTTCGGCCGGGCGAGCCGGATCGTCGGCGGCTGGAGCGGACTGCGCGTCTTCGACGACGAGACCTTCCCGAAGCTCTTCGCCGAAGCGGGCCTGATCGATATTGATCAACAGGTCCACCGCCTCCTGCAATACATCAGCGCAACCCGCCCGCTCTAGGGAGCCACTTTGTCGTGCGCCACATCACATGGGTGCGGCGTCGAGGGACGAGCACAAGCGGGTTACACCGGTCGGTACCGAACGGTAAAGTGCCCGCAAGCGGTGGGTGGACCGAACGTGAGGGGGCGACCCAGATGGCGGTACCGGATACCGGTCAGCGGATGGCCAGGCAGTTGTATGCCGCCGCCACCGGAACCAGCGGCGGAGAACCCTTCGAGTTGGCCGAGGACGTCGCCGAAAACCTCGCCGCCGCATGCGACAAGCTCGTCGAGGATCTACAAAAGGCAACGGCCACCGGACATCTCGTCACCGAGGTATCCGGTTTCCCCGACCTACCGACGGGCCACGGCCTGGCAAAAGGCTTCGGCGACAAGGGCACTCAATTCCTCGACACCGTCACCGCATTCCAGGAAACGGCCCTGCTGTACAAGGCCGCCTATCTGGCCGCGGGAAAGCGTTTCGAGGATGCCGAGGCCGCGAATCGTGCCGCGCTGCAACTGATCACCGATTACCTGGAGTCGCCGCGCGGCGAACAGAGCGACGGAAGCCACTGACCCATGGCCGATTCCGTCACCAGGGCCGCCGCCGACGCCATCCGGGTCCAGCAGCGCGCTGTCGCCGCCGCCGTCGGATCGGCAAGCGGCGGAATCGATCCCCCGTACGCACCCGAGCGCGAACTGTTCGGCGCCTATACGCACCAGGAGATCTGGGATCTGGTGCACGAGGTCATCGATGCCGCGGCTCTCGGCCGGGTCGCCGATGCCTGGCGCGCCGATGCCACCGTGGTCGCCGAGGCATTCCAGGCCTTCTCCGATGCGACGAATCGCGAATTCGCGCACTGGTCGGGTCGTTCCGCCGATGCCGCGCTGCGCGCCACCCGCGAATTCGTCAGCGCCGGTACCGAGGCGCATGATGTCTGTCGCGCGGTGCAGCGCCTGATGGAGCTCAATTCCGATGCGGCACAGGCCATCCGAGCGGCGATTCCGCCGCCGCCGCAGTATCGTGCTCTGGAAGATCCGGCCGCCGAAGCGATCCACGGCGGACAACGCAGGATGGACCACGACATGGCCGCTGCTACGGCGCAGGCCGATGTCCAGGACACGATGACCTATGTCTATACCCCGATCATGCCCGCATCCGGCGACCGTGTCCCTCGATTCACGCCGCCGCCCGACGGCCCACAGATCGCGCGGCCGAATGCCGGCAGCGGGGGCACACGGTGAAATGGGTATTCACCCCGGACGAATTCACGCATGTCTGGGAGAACGAAACGAGCCTGGACCGCCGCCCCTACCCGGTCAATCTGGCACCGGCCGCCACGGTCCGCACCGAATCCGAATACACCGCACTGCGACTACCCCAGCGCTTCGCCCGCCAGGCCGATGCCGATCTGGCCGCCGCGCTCATGCTGTGCGCCCGCTCCGATGCCACCACCATCACCGTCTCCGGTGAGTCGGGCGCCAAAAGGATCCTCGTTTTCGCCGCGGTGGTGCACAACCACGCGGGCATTCTGATCGCCGATATCGACAAGGTGACGGTGCGCATGTGCCACGTCCGCAGCCTCGGCAAACATCTGGTGGAGATCATCGGATCGGCCGAGCCGGGCAAGCTCGCGCCCATGCGGGAGCCGCAGGACGCGGTCCTGAACTCCGACGAAGGCGACAGCGCGACCAACGGCCATCGCCGCGCCGCCCGGTTCCGCCAGATCCTGCGAAAACCGGTGGACGGGCGCGGCTTCATCACCGTGACCGTGGAACCGGAAAACCCGATGTCGCCGCCCACCCGGCACCGCAGCTGGCTCGATTTCACCGGTGACGGACGCTATCTGCTCACCACCTCGCACGAGCTGACCCTGACCCCGGTCACCGACGAGGATTTCGCCGACCAATTACTTCGGCTCGCCCAGATCCGCTGACACATCGCCGGGCAGTTGACAATCGCCACGTCGCGGCCACGCGGCCACGCCGCCACAGATCCAGCCATAAGATTTACCGATGGCGAAGAAATGGTCTCTGCCGCCCATCGAGGCCCTGCGGGCCGATGGTTTGCGCATCGCTGATCTCGACGCCTCCGGCACGCCCGGATTCAAAGGTGACAAGAAACAGGCCCAGAAGCTGCTCATCGAACGCGCCGGCGTGCTCTCGGATCTGCAGGAGAAGCTCTACGCCAATGGCCGTTCCGGCGATACCCGCAGCGTGCTGCTGGTGCTGCAGGGGATGGATACCGCAGGCAAGGGCGGCATCGTCCGCCACGTCATCGGTTCGGTGGATCCGTCCGGCGTCGACCACGCCTCCTTCGGTGTTCCGACCGAGGAGGAGAAGAGCCACCACTACCTGTGGCGCATCCGCAAGGCGCTGCCGCGCGCCGGCCAACTCGGCGTCTTCGACCGCTCGCACTACGAGGACGTATTGGTCGTACGGGTGCACAATCTGGTGCCGCCCGAGGTCTGGGAACCGCGCTACGGCGAGATCAACGCCTTCGAGCGGGAGCTGGTCGACCAGGGCACCACGCTGGTGAAGGTCGCCATGTTCGTCTCCCTCGACGTGCAGAAGAAGCGGCTGCGGGAACGGCTGGACCGGCCGGATAAATACTGGAAGTTCAATCCCGCCGATATCGACGAGCGCGGCTACTGGCCCGCCTATCAAGAGGCCTACCAGGTCATGCTGGACCGAACGTCGACCGACTACGCCCCATGGCATGTGCTCCCGGCCGACCACAAGTGGTTCGCCCGCCTCGCGGTCACCGAGCTGCTGATCGACGCACTCGACGGGCTGGAACTCGACTGGCCACCGGCCTTGTTCGGTATCGCGGAGCAGCAGCGCCGCCTCGCCGAAGCCTGACCAAGGTTCTTCTCAGGTTGACCACGGATGATGTGGCCGTGCCCGTCCACGCCCCGGGGGAGTTCCGGATCTACCATCGTGGCGGCAGGTAACCGGCAGGCAAGCGAAAGGCGTGGTGAACGCACGGTGAGCAATAAACCGGGTGGTAAAACGAATCCGCTCGCGGCGGCGGAGCGCGCCGACCGCAACCGCAAGATCCTGATCCAGGTGGGTGTGGCCGTCGTGCTGATCGGGCTCATCGCGGCGATCGGCATCGGTATCGCGGTGAAGAACGCGAGCAAGAACGATCTGGGCGCCACCCCGTCCATCGCCGCCGCCGTGAGCCAGCTGCCCAATGGCGCCACCGCGACCATCACCGATAACGGTGCGGTCCGCATCGGCAAGCCGGATGCGAAGGTGACCGTCCGGGTCGTCGCCGACCTGCAGTGCCCGGCCTGCAAGGCCTTCGAGGCCGCCAACGCCCAAGTCATCAAGGACGCCGTCGACAATGGCACAGCCATCGTCGAATACAACATCATCTCGTTCCTGGACAAGGCCTCGACCACGAAGTACTCCTCGCGGGCGGCCAATGCGGCGTATTGCGTCGCCGAGGCGGATCCGTCGAAGTATCTCGGCTGGTTGGCCACCATGTACGAGCAGCAGCCCGCCGAGGGCAGTGCGGGTCTGACCGATGACCAGCTGATCACCATCGCGAAGGGCGCAGGCCTTCCCGATTCGGTCGGGCAGTGCATCAAGGACAACAGCTACAACAAATACATCGGCGCCAAGACCAAGGATGTGCTGAACAGCGGAGTCCAATCCACACCGACGGTCTTCGTCAATGGCACCCAGGTGAACAGCCAGGACCTCGCCTTGTCGAACGGTCAGTTCAAGCCCGACGCGATGGCAGCGGTCATCGCGGCAGCCGCGGCCAAGTGAACAACACCTCTGCCAGGGCCGCCTGGGTGTTGCTGATCGGCGGGCTGGCCGGGTGGCTCGCCTCGGTCACGCTCACCATCGAGCGGTTCAAGCTGTTCACCGATCCGAACTACCGGCCCTCGTGCAGCATCAACCCGATTCTGTCCTGCGGCAGCGTGATGACCACCGAACAGGCCGCCAAATTCGGATTTCCCAATCCGATCATCGGCATCGTCGGCTTCTCGGTGGTCGTCACTCTCGCGGTGCTCGCGGTCGCCAATGTGCGCTTTCCGCGCTGGATCTGGGTCGGGCTGTGGGCGGGGACCGTGCTCGGCACGGTCTTCATCTGCTGGCTGATCTTCCAGAGCCTGTACCGGATCGGCGCGCTGTGCCCGTACTGCATGGTGGTGTGGGCGATCATCACGCCGCTGCTCGCGGTGGCCACCGAGCAGGTGTGGGGTGGCGCGCGCGGGCCGATGCGGATCGTCGTCGAGTGGCGATGGACGTTCGTCGCGGTGTTCTACGCCGTGGTGCTGCTGCTGATCTTCCTGAAGTTCCAGGATTACTGGCTGTCGCTGGTCTAGTTCGGTGTGCCCAGCGCGAGCACCACGGTGATCGTGCGCTGTGCTCCGCCTGCGCCGAGGACATCCAGCTGAACGGTGTCATCCGGCTTGTGCACATTGATCGCGGCCCGCAGCGCCTTCGCGGTGGTGATGTCACGGCCGTCGATCGAGGTGATGACATCGCCCTCGACGAGCCCGGCGGCGTAGGCCGGAAATCCGTACAGCGCCACATCGATCTTCGCCCCGCTCGGTTTCGCGTCGGAGATCAATACGCCGAGCGTCGCGGTCGGCCCGATGTGCACAGTTTCGGTGGGCGTGCCGGAACGGATCTGGCCCACCACCCGCATCGCGGTGTCGATCGGCACCGCATAGCCGTTCGGGGTGCGCCCGACCTCGCGTGAGGTCTCCCCGGACGCGGCGGTGATCACGCCGACCACCGTGCCACCGGGATCGGCGAGCGCACCGCCGGACTGTCCCGCGGTGACCGGCGCCGCGATCTCCACCATCCCGGTCAGCGATTTGCGGGTCAGATCGGAGGCATTGAGCGCGACGATCGTGCTGTTCAGATCGGTGATATTGCCCTGGATCGAGGTCGGTGTGCCGCCCGCGCCGCCCGCATTGCCGATGGCGAGCACATCCTCGTGCACGCGCAGCTCCGCGGAGCGGCCGATGCGTGCGATCGTCAGATCGGTGGCACCGGTGAGTTCCAGCAGCGCGATATCCGCACCGGCGTCGTAACCGAGCACCGTCGCGTCGTAGACGATGCCGTTGCCGACATCGGTGACCGTCACGGTTTCGGACCCCTTGACCACGTGATGGCTGGTCAGCACCTGTCCGTCGGTGGTCAGCACGATCCCGGTTCCGGCCGCGCCGACTCCGAACGGCCGCGCGGACGTGCTGATATTCACCAGCGCCGGTTCGACGGCATGTGCGACCGCCACCGGGTCCAGCGGCGGCAGCGGTTCGAGCAGGGCGGGCGGGGAGTTGTCCGCACCCGAGGACGACGACCAGTCGGGCAGTTCACCGCGGAAACCGAAGAATGCGGCCACCGCGAGCAGGAAGGTCGCGAACAGCGTCAACGCACGCCCGCCACCGGCTCGCTGCCGCTCGGGCGCGCGGTACCGCTCGTCGTCCATGCCGCTCTCCCGCCTCCGGCTGGGCCTTTGACCAATTCCATTGTGGCCGGAGATCGTTATTCGGCGATGCGTTTGGCAAACCTCCGCCGCGGCGGTAGGCATGTAGGCATGAGCGTTGCTGCTGCGTATGCGATGTCCGCGCCCGATGGGCAATTCGAGAAGCTCACGATCGAGCGACGCGAGCTCGGACCGCGGGATGTGCTGATAGATGTCAAATACGCGGGCATCTGCCACTCCGATATCCACACCGCCCGCGACGAATGGGGCGGCGCCAAATACCCGTGCGTCCCTGGCCACGAGATCGCGGGCATTGTCGCCGCGGTCGGTCCGGAGGTGACCAAGCATCGGGTCGGCGATCGGGTCGGCGTCGGCTGCATGGTCGATTCCTGCGGCGTCTGCGGCCCCTGCCTGGCCAATGAGGAGCAGTACTGCGACAACCGGGCCACCATGACCTACAACGCCGAGGTGGACTCGTCCATCCAGCCGGGTGGGTACACGATGGGCGGCTATTCGACCCGAATCGTGGTGACCGAGAACTTCGTGCTGTCGATTCCGGAGGGCATCGGACTCGATGTGGCGGCGCCGCTGCTGTGCGCGGGCATCACGCTGTTCTCCCCGCTGCGGCACTGGAATGCTGGGCCGGGTAAGAAAGTCGCGATCATCGGCATGGGTGGACTCGGGCACGTCGGGGTGAAGATCGCCGCGGCGATGGGGGCCGAGGTCACCGTGCTGAGCCATTCGCTCGGCAAGCAGGACGACGGCAAACGCTTCGGCGCGCACCACTATTACGCGACCGGCGATAAGCAAACCTTCCGCGAGCTGCGCAACCGCTTCGATCTCATCCTCAATACGGTCTCGGCCGACCTGCCGATCAACGATTACCTGCGCCTGTTGAAGCTGGACGGCACCCTGGTGATCCTCGGCCTGCCCGAGAACCCGTTGAGCGTCAAGCCTTTCACCCTGACCGGATATCGACGGGCGCTGGCCGGCTCGAATATCGGCGGTATCGCACAGACCCAGGAGATGCTGAACTTCTGCGCCGCACACGGGATCGGCGCGGAGATCGAGCTGATCTCGGCCGACGAGATCGATGGCGCCTACGACCGGGTCGTCGCCAGTGATGTGCGGTACCGGTTCGTGATCGACGCCGCAACGATCTAGTCCGTGTCGCTGCGCCGATTCATCGCCGGTTCGCTAGCTTGGCGATGTGTCTGCGGATGAAGAGCAATCCCCGCCCGCCGAAACGGCGGTGGTTACCGCCGATGTGACAGCGGGGCCGCCGCCATGGCTGTTGCGCGCGTTCCTGCTCGCGGCGGCGACGGTGGCCGGGTTGGTATGCGGCTTCTGGGTTCTGCAGAAACTGCAGGGTTTCCTGCTGGTGCTGCTGGTTTCGCTGTTCCTGGCCTTCGCCATCGAGCCCGCGGTGAATCGGCTTGCCGCGCGCGGTGTCCGGCGCGGGCTGGCGACCGGGGTGGTGTTCCTGGTGCTGGCCGTCGGCACCGTCGCATTCGTGTGGACGCTCGGCGCGCTGCTGGTCGATCAGGTCACCACCCTGGTCAAGAATGCGCCCGAAAACGCGGATCAGGCCGTCGACTGGGTCAATCGCACCTTCAAGACGAATCTGTCCGGCAACGATCTGCGCAAGTATCTCGGTGAGTGGAGTTCCACCATCGACCGCTATCTGGTCGGGCTCGCGGGGAACGCCTGGGGTGTCGGCACCGCCGCGATCGGCGCGATCTTCCAGTCCCTCGGTGTGCTGTTGTTCACCTACTACTTCGCCGCCGACGGACCGCGCTTCCGCAATGCGGTCTGCTCGCTGCTGCCGCCGCACCGGCAGCGACATGTATTGCGCGCCTGGGATATCGCCGTCGACAAGACCGGCGGCTATATCTATTCGCGCGGACTGCTCGCACTGTGCTCGACGATCGCGCACTATGTCGCACTGCGCATCCTCGATGTGCCGTCCGCATTCGCCCTCGCGCTCTGGGTCGGCGTTGTCTCGCAGTTCATTCCGACCGTCGGTACCTATCTCGCCGGAGCGCTGCCGGTGCTCGTCGCGCTGGTGCACGGCCCGTCCACCGCGCTGTGGGTTCTGGGCTTCATCGTGGTGTACCAGCAGTTCGAAAACTATGTCCTGCAACCGAGAATCACCGCGACCACGCTGGATATGCATCCGGCCGTGGCATTCGGCGCGGTCATAGCGGGTGCGGCGATACTCGGGCCGACCGGAGCGCTGCTGGCGATTCCGGTGACCGCGACGGTGCAGGCGTTCGCGGGCGCCTACATCCGTCGCTATGAGGTCGAGGCGGACAGCGATACCGAAAAGCCCGAGCGGCCGCCGAAGAAGCACCGAAAGTGGACGCGTCAGTTGACCATTCGCCTCAGCGGCAGTGGTCGGCGACCGGAGTGATCATCCGATCCGCTGTAGTGCATCGATCAGTGCCGAGCTGACCTTGCCGAGCTGGGCGCGGCTGTGCAGGGCGGTGTCGTGCTCGACCTGGATGGTCAGGCGTCCGCCGATGGTGAAGACGGTGAGCTTGGGCGGCATGCCGGGGCCCATGGCGTAGATGTCGTCGCGGATGTGGCGGATACCGTCCGGGATCGAATGTGGCTGCAGGCGACCGATATTGGACAGAGCCACGGTCGGCGATGCCGCGAGGATCGCGGCGGTCGCCTCGTCCTGGACGCGCTGCGATGCGAGTAGGAATATGGGCGCTTCCCGCTGCTTGGATGCGGCCGCCATGCCCTCGGCCACCTCGTGTGCGATCTCGATCGGGCCCGCGTTCTCGGCGACGAGCGCGAAGGTGCCTGCGCCGGAAGCGCAATTCAGCATCGTGTACGCGGGTAGGTTCAGCTCGGATCGCACGTCCACCGCGTGACCGCAGAATACCGGGAGCATTCCCGTCGCGGGTTCGAGTTGGGAGCGGAATGCGACGAGTGCGGCGCCGCTGAGCAGGCTGTTGAGCGAAAGCCCGTGCGCGCGAGCGGCGTCGACCAACTGCTGGGTTTCCTTGGTATCCAATTCGATGCGGTGGACAGCGAACCGGCCAAGTGGATCGTCGCCGATTCCGTCGATCGGTAAGGTGCGCGGAGCCGAATCCGGACCCATCGTTGCGGCCACGGCGCGGACCTGGTCGAGCCACCCGGCGATCTCCGCATCCGAGACGACCGCGGCGAGTCGGATATCGACGGCCTCCGGCAATTCCCGAGCGGAATCCGACTGTGGTAGCGCGGTTCCCGTCGCATGTGCGGTGTAGCGCTGCCACATCTGCGCGAGAAGTGCGAAAGCGGATCTGCCATCGGCGATTCCGTGATGGATGACCAGGACGATCTGATCGCGGTCACCGTCGCGGAGCAGATGCGCGCGGAACAGGCCGTCACGCCAATCCCGCGGGCCGTTGACCAGGTTCAGGTATTCGACTTCACCGCCATCGGCGATTTCGAGGCGCGGCCGGTAGGCGTCGTCCCGGCGGAAGTACAGCGTGCCGTCGGCGTCAGCCACCGGCTTGCTGCGCAGCAGCGGATGCTCGGCCGCCAGTTCGTCGAGTACCCGACGCAGGATCTCGACATCCAGCAGGCCGTGCACGGTGGATCCGATGAACAGCGGCATACCGCCGGTCGGCACGCTGCCGAGATGGGTTTCGGAGCCGAAATAGATGAGTTCGAAGGGAGAAAGCGGTCGCTGGTCGGTCATTGGTCGTCTCGTACTTCCGTGTGGCGGATCAGGCTACATCCCTCAACATACATATGTTTCAAACGCTTGTCACAAACTAATGTTTGAAACGCTTGTCACAAACAGTTGTATTCCGCGCTGATAGGGTGCGACGGTGGGAACCCGAGAAGATCTGCTCGCCGCGGCCAAGCAGTGTCTGGCCGAACGCGGATACGCACGCACAACCGTGCGGGATATCGTGGCCGCCTCCGGCACCAATCTCGCCGCCATCAACTACCACTTCGGCACCCGCGACAAGCTGCTCAACCAGGCGATGATGGAATCGAGCGCGGATGCGGTCCAGCAGATTCTGGATTCACTCCCCGCCCGCGACGCCGCGGATCCAGCCGCGCGACTGCAAGACTTTTTACAGCAGCTGATCACCTCGTTCACCGAGGATCACGCCCTCTGGACCGCCAATGGCGAAAGTCTGGCCCAGGCATTGCACTCCCCCGAACTGCGTGCCGAACTGGGCTCCGCCCAGGAACGGGCGCGCACCGAACTATCCGGCTTCTTCGGCCCGGCCGCGCAGGACGCTCGACTCGGCGCCCTCCTGCAAACCATGATCGGCGGGCTGCTGATTCAACACCTGGTCGATCCGGAACACGCCCCGACCGCCACCGACATCACCGCAGGTCTGCGCACTCTCGCCACCCTGCTACCGGCTGACGGCGGGACATAGCCGCCACGGGGGTGCTTCCGGGCGGGTCCCGCCCCGCTGCCGCATGACGTATCGCGCTCGGCGCGCTATGGCGGCCGCCGCCTGTGCCGTGGACCGGCAGCATCGCGAACAGGCAGCGAACTTACTGCGCTGATATCGCTTCGCGGCGGCGTCGGGTGACAGATGCTGGATCGATGGCGATTCTGCTTGCGCTGGTATCGATGTGCTCGACGCTGATCGGCGGGCTGGTGGCGGTGCGGATCGGCGACCGCAAACATCTGGTGCTGGGGCTGGCGGCGGGCGTCATGTTGGGTGTGGTGTTCTTCGACCTGCTGCCGGAGGCATTGGAACAGTCGGGTGACAGCGTGCTCGGTGTCCCGGCGGCACTCATCGCAACCGTGGCCGGCTTTCTCACCATCCACGTCATCGAGCGCGCCGTCGCCATCCACACCGGCCATGAAGGTGAATTCGGTTCGCACAAGCACGGTTTCGAATCCGTCGGATTGGTCGCGGCGGCCGGGCTGATCTTCCACAGCACCCTCGACGGTCTCGGCATCGGACTGGGTTTCCAAGCCGGAGCGACCGTCGGCATCGCCGTCGCCATCGCCGTCATCTGTCACGACTTCGCCGACGGCTTCAACACTTTCACCATCACCACGCTGTACGGCTCCGCCCACAGACGGGCATTGACCCTGCTCGCCCTGGATGCCATCGCCCCGGTGATCGGTGCGGTAATCGGCACCCTCGTCCGAGTGCCCGCCGGAACCATCGGCCTCTACCTCGGCTACTTCGCCGGTTTCCTGCTCTACCTGGCCACCGCCGACATCCTCCCCGAGGCCCACGCCGAACACCCGTCCCGCCTGACCCTCGCCTGCACCGTCACCGGCGCGACATTCATGCTCGTCGTGGCTGTGCTCAGCGACTAACCAAGCTCCGGCAGCACCTCTTGGGCCACCCAGGCCATGGCGTCGGCGAATGCGGGACCAGGTACCGGCAGCCAGATCGAGCAGGCATGAAGCCCGGCTTCGTGTAGGGCTCCCAGTTCGCCGACAATGCTTGCGGCCGTCGGCTGCCCGCCACCGAGCAGCCGACCTGGATCGCGGCTGATGGCAGTGAACCCGGGTGGTACCACGAAGGCCACCGAGGTCAGTCGCGGTTGCCGCTCGATGCCGGATGCTTCGGCGAGTTCGGTGAGCCGCGTGCGGATGTGGCGCAGTTCGGCGGGATCGGCGACCGAACCGTGCCATGCGCTGCCGAATCGCACGGCTCTGCGCAGCGCGGCATCGCTCTGCCCGCCGACCCACACCGGTGGTCCACCGGCCGTGCGCGGCGCGATACCGATCCGCAGCTCGGACTCACCGCGCCACAACGATGTCAGCACTTCCAGATGCTCGTCGGCGCGCTTGCCGCGGTCCCCGAACGGCGCCCCGACCGCATCGAATTCGGCACGGTCCCAGCCTGTTCCGACGCCGAGCGTGAACCGCCCACGCGACAGCCGGTCGAGCGTCGCGGTCTGATGGGCAAGTACGACCGGGTTGTACAGCGGCAGGATCAGCACGCTGGTCGCGATACCGATGCGCGAGGTCGCACCCGCGATGGCCGACAGCATGATCAGCGGTTCATGCGTGACACCCAGGTCACCAGCAAGCACATGACTGCCGGCGATGATGTGGTCGAAGCCCAATTGCTCTGCGGTACGCGCGGTTTCGATTACATCATCGAGTTCGAATGCGCTGTCCGGCCACAACCGATGCGGTGCGATACCGAGCCGAAGGGCGTTACGCTCGCCGGATACTTCTCTAGAGGGCATGGCATCGACTCCGATTCCGGTGTCCTGACGGAGGTGGCGCCAGGGCGCCCTGTCTGTTCGCGGGCACACTGCACGCCGGGTGCCCGGCTGTTGCACGAGTGCCCGGTCGATCGGAACAACACCGGGAGTCGGCCGACGATTCCGGCGCGGAGCCGGTCGGTCAGCGCGAGATTGCGCGCAGGACGGCATCGACCGACTGGTCGGCAAAGGATTCGGTGAGCGGTAGATGACCGAACAGGGCGCGGTAGTAGATCGGGGCGGCGACCGCGTCGAGGACGAAATCGATATCGATACCAGGGTCGATATCGCCTCGATGGATGGCCGATTCCAGAGCACTCACGGTGGTTCGCCTGCGTGGTTCGAATACCGTCGCCTGGAAGTGGGCGCGTAGATCCGGGTCGTTGGCGAGATCGGCCACCAGGGCGGGTAGTACGTGCTTCAGCGAGGTATCACGTAGTGCGGCAACAAGATTGCGCATGGCGATGGTCAGGTCGGCACGCAGGTCGCCGGTGTTCGGCGTTGGTTGCAAACCCAGCAGGTCGGCGACGACATCGACAACGAGGTGGCGTTTGGCGGCCCAGCGGCGGTAGATCGCCGGCCGGTGCACGCCCGCTCTGGCCGCTACCTGGCCAATGGACAACTCGGCATAACCGTTCTCGTCCAACAGCTCTCGCGCCGCGGCGAGCACAGCGGTATCGATGCGGTCTTCGCGTGTGCGTCCCGGCATCAGAACACCGGACGCGGCATCAGGACGACGCGCCAACCGTCCGGATCCGGAAAGGTCAAGCCGCCGTTGGCCGCCCAATACGGATTCTCCGCCTGCACCGGCTCCACCCCGAATTCACCGAGACGCTGTGCCACGTCGTACATCTGGGTTTCGGTCGAAAAGTAGAGCACCAGCAGGTTTTCCGCGCTCGGCGCAGCGCCGGGGCTGCCGTCCACGTGGGTGGTGAACTCCAGGTGATATCCGGTTCCCGGCAATCCGAGCATCACGCCGTCGTAGCCCGCGTGATTTTCGAATCGGTAGAGCTCGCGCAGTCCCAACCCCTCGACGTAGAACCGCACGACCTCTACCAACCGATCGGTGGGCCTGGCAATTCGAACCTGGGCCACCGGCAACGACTCGGGCCATGTCTGCTCAGCCATATCTCAACGATACGGTACGTACTGTACTGATTCGATATGGCATCCATCACCCGAGCCGCAAAAGACCGCCGCCACGTCCGAGACATGGCGGCGGCCTTCGTCTTCGGTATTACTCCGTCGGCGTTGTCCGCCGACGAACGCGGCGCGCGGCCGCGACCATATTGCGCAGCGAGGGCTCCAGCTGCCAGTAGTGCCGGGTCTTGAGTCCACCGTCCGGATTCGCCCAGAGGCGTTCGGGACTGATGGCTTCGGCTGCGGCGGTGAGCAATTCGTCGAGCTCATCGATATCCGGGATCCGCGCCGAACGGCTCTCGTAGACACCGGGACCGACGCCGTGACTCAGGCCGTGACCCGATGCGGAGTCCTCCTTGAGCGCCTTCAACACCCATTCGATCGAGCGGGTCGCCACGATCGCGGTGACATCGGCATCGAGCTCCTCGATCGCGTCGACCACCTCGGTGCGACCGGAATAGCCGATATGCGTGTGGATCTGGGTCTCCGGCTTGACGCCGGAGGTGGCCAGCCGGAATGCCCCGACCGCCCACCGCAGATATTCGGCGCGCCCCTGCGGACGCATGGGTAGCAACTCGCGAATGGCGGGCTCGTCGACCTGGATGATCGAGATCCCGGCCCGTTCCAGATCCACGACCTCATCGCGAATGGCCAGCGCGACCTGATCAGCGGTCTCGAACAGCGGTTGATCCTGGCGCACGAACGAACGCGCGATCATGGTGACCGGACCGGTGACCATGCCCTTGACCGGCTTATCGGTCAGCGACTGGGCATAGCTGATCCACTCGACCGACATCGGCGCGGGCCGCGAAACGTCACCGTAGATGATCGGCGGTCGCACACAACGGGATCCGTACACCTGGACCCAGCCGAAGTGAGTGGTCGCGAATCCGTCGAGCAGCTCGGCGAAGTACTGGATCATGTCGTTGCGCTCGTGCTCACCGTGCACGAGCACATCGAGGCCGATGTCCTCCTGCAGGCGGATCGTGGCCTCGATCTCGGCCTCGATCTTCTTGCGGTATTCGTCGTAGGACAGTTTGCCCTGGCCGAGGTCGTAGCGGGCCTGGCGAATCCTGTTCGTCTGTGGGAAGGAACCCAGCGTGGTCGCGGGCACCGGCGGCAGATTCAGCTTGCGCTGCTGGGCTGCGCGGCGCACCTCGTACGGTTCGCGCGAGCGCATATCGGGAGTGATCGCGTAAACCCGTTGCCGCACCGCGTGTTTCTGCTTGAAGTGCACCTCGGTCGGCCGCTTGCGCCACTTGTCCGAGGGCCCCTCGGTGAGCGCCTTGGCGAGCGAAACCACCTCGCCGACCTTCTGCCGCGCGAACGCGAGACGGTCGGCGACATTGCCCTCGATCTCGTATTCGGCGAGCACGTCATAGGGCACGTGCAGCAGTGTCGTACCGGTGGACACCACGAGATCGGGACACACCTCGGCCAGCTCGTTCAGGTATTCCAGCGTCACGTAGCGGTCCGCGCGCCACACATTGAGACCGCTGATCACGCCCGCGTACAGACGCTTACGCCGAATGCCGGGAATCTCCGCGAGCTCTTCCGGCTGAATCCGGTAGGAGGCCAGATCCAATCCGATGGCCTCGACATTGGTTTCGGCCAGAATGCGCAGTGCCTCGCCGAAATCGCCGTACTGCCCGGTGACCAGCAGGCGCGGCCGCAGCGCCGAGGTCGAAAGTCGTTGGTAGGCACGCTCGAACGCGGCCAGCTCTGCCGGAGTGCGCTCACTGGTGAAGCACGGCTCGTCGAGCTGCACACAGGTGGACCCGCGCTTGGCGAGGATCTCGAACAACTCCTCGTACACCGGCAGCAGCTTGTCCAACAGGCCGAGGGTGTCGAAACCGCCTCCCTCACCGGGGATATGGCCCGCCTTGGACAGCAGCAGCAGCGACACCGGACCCACCACCACCGGACGCAGCTCGATATCACCGGCCTTGGCGCGATCCCATTCGTCGAGCAATGCCTCGGGGTGCAGCGAGAATTCGGTGTTCTCGTCGAGTTCGGGCTGACGGTAGTGGTAATTCGTACCGAAGAACCGCACCAGCTCCAGCGGCGGCAGATCCGGACGACCGCGCGCCATCAGGAAGTAGAAGTCGAGCGGGTGCAGCTCATCCTGGTAGGGCTTGAACCGCGCGGGCACCGCACCGAAAAGCAGCGCATTGTCGAGAATGTGGTCGTAGAAGGAGAAGGTATTGCCGGGCACCTGGGTCAGACCGGTGGCGGCCAGCCCGTTGTACTGCCGCTCCTGGATATCGCGCCCGACCGCGAGCAGCTCGTCGCGGGAGACCCCACCACGCCAATAGCCCTCGAGGGCCCGCTTGAGTTCCCGGTGCGGCCCGATCCTCGGGTAGCCGAGAATGCTCGACCCGTAACCGTCCTGAACGTTGACCATGAGCGGGGTATCCCTTTCGATCACCTGCGCGATGTCCTCGACCCAGACCCCGCAACAGCGCTGCGCTCCCGGTATTGCAGCCGAGCCGCTGATCACGGCCCGACCTTTCTGCAGCCTATGCCGCTAAGAGCATCGGCAGGGTAAGACTCCGGCGGTCAGGTGACCGTTGACACCTGAGCAACCACCACGGAGCGAGTCTTACGAGCGACCGTGCCGAAGGCGCGGCAAATCAAACACAGATCAGACCTTGTACTGGTAGAAGCCCGCGCCGGTCTTCTTGCCGAGCAGACCGGCCTCGACCATGCGCATCAGCAGCGGAGGCGCCGAGTACAGCGGCTCCTTGAACTCCTGGTACATGGAGTCGGCGATGGACTTCACGGTGTCGAGGCCGACCAGGTCGGTGAGCGCCAGCGGACCCATCGGGTGGGCACAGCCGAGCACCATCGCCTTGTCGACGTCGTCCTTGGTGGCGAAGCCGGATTCGACCATCCGGATGGCCGAGAGCAGGTACGGCACCAGCAGCGCGTTCACTACGAAGCCGGAGCGGTCGGCCGAGCGCACGACCTGCTTGCCGAGCACATCGCCGGCGAAGGCCTCGGCCCGCGCGGACACCGCCTCGCTGGTCTTGAGCGTGGTGACCAGCTCGACCAGCGGCAGCACCGGCACCGGGTTGAAGAAGTGCATGCCGACCACGCGCTCCGGGTTGGCGGTGGCGACGGCGATCTTCATGATCGGGATGGAAGAGGTGTTGGAGGCCAGCACGGCGTCCGGATCGGTGACCACCTTGTCGAGTTCGGCGAAGATGGCGGTCTTGACCTTCTCGTCCTCGAGCACCGCCTCGACCACCAGCTGGCGGTCGGCGAAGTCGCCGAGGTCGGAGGTGAACCGCAGCCGCCATGCGGCCTGTTCGCGCTCGCGCTCGGTGATCTTGCCGCTGCTGACGCCGCGGTCGAGCGAGCGCAGGATGCGGGCGCGACCTGCGGCGGCTAGCTCCCGGGTCTGTTCGTAGACGAGCACGTCGATATGCGCCCGCGCACACACCTCCGCGATGCCGGCACCCATCTGGCCGGCACCGATGATGCCGACGCGCTGAATCTTCTCGCTGCTCACGTCCCGCTCCTGCTGGTTTTGTCTGGCTGTCGGGTGTCTGGTGGCGAAGGACGCTCGGATGTGAGCGGTTCCCTCGATCGTCCAAGGTATAGGGATGCCCTCCCGGCTGGGGCTGTTCAGCCGGGAGGGCGGTGTTGGATGGCCGCGCTCCGCGCGGCGTGTTCGCGGCCCCATGGTGTCTCGCGTCCGAGCCGTCGAGACTCGCGCCTACGGCGCATGCGCTTCGACGACTCGGACGCGAGACGGGCCGCGAACGTCGCTCGTAAGACTCGCTCCGTGGTGGTCGGTTCAGCGTCGAACGCTGGTACACCCCGGTGTTCGACCGACTCGGACCGAGCGATGGCCATCGTTCACTTCATCTCAGTGAAATTGCCCCTCTTCGGTGGAACCCTTCAGGGCCGCCGTCGAGGTGTTCGGGTCCACGGTGGTGGCGATGGTGTCGAAGTAGCCGGCACCGACCTCACGCTGGTGCTTGATGGCGGTGAAGCCACGCTCGGCGGCGGCCTTGAACTCGCGCTCCTGCAGGTCGACGAAGGCGGTCATGCCCTCGCGGGCGTAGCCGTAGGCCAGGTCGAACATGCCGTAGTTGAGCGAGTGGAAGCCGGCCAGGGTGATGAACTGGAACTTGAAGCCCATTGCGCCGAGCTCACGCTGGAACTTCGCGATGGTCGCGTCGTCCAGGTGCGCCTTCCAGTTGAAGGACGGCGAGCAGTTGTAGGCCAGCAGCTGGTCCGGGAACTCACCGCGGACGGCCTCGGCGAACTTGCGCGCGACCTCGAGGTCCGGCACGCCGGTCTCCATCCAGATCAGGTCGGCGTAGGGGGCGTAGGCCTTGGCACGCGCGATGCAGGGCTCGATGCCGTTCTTCACACCGAAGAAGCCCTCGGCGGTGCGGGAGCCGTCCAGGAACTCACGGTCGCGCTCGTCCACGTCCGAGGTGATCAGGGTGGCGGCCTCGGCGTCGGTGCGGGCGATGATCACCGAGGGCACGTCGGCGACGTCGGCGGCCAGACGCGCGGAGGTCAGGGTGCGGATGTGCTGCTGGGTCGGGATCAGCACCTTGCCGCCCAGGTGGCCACACTTCTTCTCGGAGGCCAGCTGGTCCTCCCAGTGCACACCGGCGGCGCCGGCGGCGATCATGGCCTTCTGCAGTTCGTAGGCGTTCAGCGCGCCACCGAAGCCGGCCTCGGCGTCGGCGACGATCGGGGCCAGCCAGTTCTGGACCGAGGTGTCACCCTCGACCTTGGCGATCTCGTCGGCGCGCAGCAGCGCGTTGTTGATGCGGCGGACCACGGACGGAACCGAGTTGGCCGGGTAGAGCGACTGGTCCGGGTAGGTGTGGCCGGACAGGTTCGCGTCACCGGCGACCTGCCAACCGGACAGGTAGATGGCCTTCAGGCCGGCGCGGACCTGCTGGACCGCCTGGTTACCGGTGAGAGCACCGAGGGAGTTGATGTAGTCCTCGTTGTTGACGAGATCCCAGAGGATCTCCGAGCCACGACGGGCGAGGGTGGCCTCTTCGACGACGGTGCCCTGCAGCTTCGACACCTGCTCGGCGGTGTAGTTGCGGGTGACGCCCTTCCAGCGCGGGTTGGTGTCCCAATCCTGCTGGATCTCCGCAGCGGTCTTCGGGGTGCCGGCGTTCGACATCTCTGACTCCACTTCTTCGTTTCGGTGCCCCACGGTCGAGCATCACTCGAACTGCTGTGGCGGCAATTTGCAGGCTTGCTAGGCCCATGGGGTGTACTTCCACACGATGGCACACCAGGAAATAGCCGTCTACCTGTTGCAAGTGTGAATCCGAGCTAGGTTTCCACTGGTCTTTGCTAACCTTGCGAAATTTGCCTGCGAATTGCACGCATGAAACCTACCCACCGGTAGCGCTGACATGCGGTTTTAGCGTAACGCTTGTACTGTTTGAGATCGACCGACGGGCTGCCATCCCACGCGCCCGGCATTCCGGGTTGTGAGCACCTTCACAAGCGTCCGTGTGGCGTCCGACACCTCGAAATGGGCGCCGATGGTTCGATTGGCAGACCGCGTTCATCGCGGACAGATGTTCCGCGTCCGAGAGGAGCCGTTATGCGGAAACTGTGGTTCGCCGTTGCCGTTGTATGTGGTCTAGGCCTGCAACAGCCTGCGGCGAGCGCCGATCCGGGAGCGGTGGAATCCGTCGCGCCGCTGGCCGCGGTGGCGACACCGCCCGGTTCGGCGAATTCCAGCCGCATCCTGTACGAGACGACCACCGCGAACGATGTGCCGACGGTGGCAGGCGCCGCGGTCTACTTCCCGCCCGGAAACGCACCCGAGGATGGTTGGCCGGTGATCGCGTGGGCGCACGGCACGGTCGGACTCGGCGACGACTGCGCCTACAGCATCGCCGGGCCGAGCGCGGTCGAGCGGGACTGGGCGTATCTGGAGACGTGGCTGCGGCAGGGCTATGCCATCGTGACGGCGGATTACGCCGGGCTCGGCACGCCGGGCGAACATCCGTATCTCAATGGCGTCGTGGTCGCCCACAATGTCGTCGATGCGGTACGGGCCGCCACCAGGCAGTACTCGTCGCTGGCGAAGAAGTGGGTGGTCGTCGGTCAGTCACAGGGTGCCGGTGCTGCCGTCTACACGGCGCGCTACGCCTCCGAATTCGGCGGACCCGAACTCGACTACCGCGGCGCGGTCGGCACCGGCATACCGGCGTATATCCAGGACATTCTGTTGCCGCTCGGTCCGCATGTGCCGCCGGTGAAATTGTCGCCGCACTCGTCGGCGTACGTGCTCTACATCCTCAACGGCCTGCGCACGACCTATCCGGCGCTGAATATCGATTCGTATCTGACCGAGTCCGGCCGCGACTGGCTCGCCCGCGCTCGCGAGGCCTGCATCACCCCGCTCAGCGATGCGCTCGCGGCCGACGGCGTGGTGATCGGTGACCTGTTCGCACGTCCGCTGCTCGAGATCCCGGACCTGCACGGGCTGCTGACCGCATACCTCGGCCTGCCCGAATCCGGTTACGACAGGCCGCTGTTCCTGGGGCAGGGGCTGCGCGACACCGATGTGGTGACGCCGGAGACACTGCGGTACGCCGCGGTGCTCGAGGCGAATCGGCAGCCGGTCACGCTGCACACGTATCCGGAGGATCACAGCGGGACCGTCAATGCGTCGCTGCCGGATTCGCTGCCGTTCGTGCGGAATCTGTTCGGCTGACTCACCCACCACGCCAGCTGCCGTCCCCTAGACCGCCGGATGCAGCCGACGCCAGTGCTCGGCGATATCGATGCGGCGCGCGATCCACACGTCGGCATGCGACTGGACGTGGTCGAGGAAGCGTTCCAGCGCGGCGAGGCGGGCCGGGCGACCGACCAGACGGCAGTGCAGGCCGATCGACAGCATCTTCGGACTGCCCTCCGCACCTTCGCGATAGAGCACGTCGAAGGCGTCGCGCAGGTGGGCGAAGAATTGTTCGCCGCTGGGGAAACCCGCGGCTGAAGCGAAGCGCATGTCGTTGGTGTCGAGGGTGTACGGGACGACCAGATGGTTGCGGCCGTGCACGGTGACCCAGTACGGGAGATCGTCGGCGTAGGAGTCGGAGTCGTAGACGAATCCGCCGTGTTCTACCACCAGTTCCCTGGTGTGCGGGGAATCGCGGCCGGTGTACCAGCCGAGCGGGGCCGCGCCGGTGAGTTCGGTGAGGATGCGCACAGCCTCTGCCATATGTTCGCGCTCGGTGTCACGGTCGGTGAGCTGGTAAGACTGCCAGCGCAAGCCGTGGCTGGCGATTTCGTGGCCGAGTTCCCGAAAGGCGGCCACCGCCTCCGGATTTCGCTGCATGGCGCGGGCGACGGCGAAGATGGTCAGCGGCAGGGCGCGGCGTTCGAAGGCACGCAGCACCCGCCACAGTCCGGCGCGGGAGCCGTATTCGTAAAGCGATTCCATACTCATGTGACGGTTCGGAAAGGCTTGCGCGGGAGTCATTTCCGAGAGAAACGTCTCCGAATGCGGATCGCCGTCGAGCACATTGTGCTCCGCGCCCTCTTCGTAATTGAGGACGAACTGGACCGCGATCTTCGCGCCGTCGGGCCACTGCGGATCCGGCGGCGTCGCACCGTAGCCGACGAAATCTCGTTCGCCCATGCCGCTCAACCCCCGAGTTCGCCGTAGAGGCGCAGTCGCGCGAGTCCGCCGTCGGGGTAGATATCCAGGCGGACCTCCTCGACCGAGGCCGCCATCGGCGCGACCGCGAAGCGATGCCTGGTGTCGGGTAGCAGTTCGGTGCGCGGGAGCAGTTCGAGTTCGGTGCCGTCGGTGGTGCGGCCGGTGAGCCGGGCCGAGCCAGGGCTATTGCCGAGGAAGTACGAGGTATCGATCTCGGCGAGGCGGATGAGGCCGGGTCCGGCCAGCCGGATGCGCACCCAGTCGTTGCTGTCGTCGCGGCGGCGGGCGGTTTCCCAACCGTCGCCCATTTTTCGTGCCAGGCCGGGGTAGAGCAGCTGGTTCGGCGAACTGTAGAAACGGTTGGAGCAGTCGAGGACCAGGGCGCCGTTTTCCAGCGCGGCCAGGTCCAGCGGGCCGAGACCGAGCAGCTCCGGATCGGGCCTGCCCTCGCCGTGTACGCGCAGCCGGGCGACGCCCCCGTCGGGGTGCATGGTGAGTTTCACATGGGTCCAACGGTTTTCGTTCTCGATCGCGAACGGATTGCGGCTGTCGCCGGTTACCGGGGCGCGGTCGATCAGCGCCACCCAATCGTCGCGCTCGGCGATGGTTTCCGCGGGCGGATAACCGTCGATCTCGAGTGCGGAAACCGAAACCGCGGGCGGATAGTTGCCCTTGAACCAGGCGGTATCCACCACGATGCCGCGGATCACCCCGGGCACGCCCAAGCGCACGATGGCCGAGTCGTCACCGGGGCGGCCGCGGTGCCTGCGGGTTTCCCAGCCGTCATAGATCTGACCCTTGTGTCCGAAGGTCGACGGGCGGTATTCCGACGGACCCGGGTTGATCAAATTCTCCTTCTCCGCGAAGAATTCGTCATCGGCCCAGATGACCGATCCGCCGAGCGGCCGCACCGCGAGATCGGGCAGCAGCGTGAAATCCGCGTTCAACGCGCCTCCTGCGTCGTCGTTCACAGCGTCTCCTGTGGAATCGGCTCGCGCGCAACGAGCGCCCGCAGCACCTCGGGAGTCAGTTCCGGCCCGAGCGCACGCAGTTCATCGACGGTGCGTGCGCCGCAGTTCACACCGCGTAAAACGGTGGCCGCCAAGGCTTCCGCGGTGGCGGGCTCGTCCATGACGCCGCCGGAGCGCCGGCCGAGGTAGGCGACCAGACGGGGAACCGCGACGTCGATGGCGCGGCGGAAGAATTCGTAGGTGGCCAGCCAGCGGGTGATCAAGTGGCCCGGATGCATATCCCAGCCCTGGTAGTAGCCGAGGCGCAGCGCCCGGCCGACGAGCCGATGATGGTTGCGCAGTGCCGATTCCGGATCGCGGTCCGGCACGATCTGGGTGGAGCCGTCACAGATCCACACCCCGGTTTGGGCGGCGGCCACCTGCATGACCGACTTCGCGTAGTCCGCCGCCGGATGGTCGAGCGCCTGATCGGGCGCGGCGATACCGCACGCGGCAGTGTAGTCGTAGGTGCCGAAATGCAAAGCACTGCAACGGCCTTCGGACATACTGAGCATCTTGGCGATCGGGGCGCTGCCGTCGGCGGCGATAATCGCCTGCGGGCTCTCGATCTGCAGTTCGAACCGCAGGGTGCCCGCAGCGAGTCCGGAGCCGCGCTCGAGCCCGTCACACAGGGCGACCAACGCTGAAGCCTGTTCCGCCGCACGGATCTTCGGGACCGTGAAGACGAATCCCGCGGGCACACCGCCCGCGGCGTCCAAGACCAACTCGAGGGTGCGCAGGGCGCGAATGCGTTCGGTGCCCGCCAGACCCTTCATCCGAATGCCGAGACTGGTCGGGCCACCAGGTTGCTTCGTCCACTCGGCGAGTGCCGTCCCCGCATTGGTGGCGGCCTCGTCCTCCTCGGCGTCCGCACGGAAGCCGTAACCGTCTTCGAAGTCGATACGCAGATCCTGGATCGGCCGCTGCTCGAGTCGGCCGCGCACGGCGGGCAGCGCGTCGGTGCCGTCGATTCCGGTGAGCAGGTCGTGCTGGCGATCGAGCAGCTCGATCGCGGCCGCACCCCACTCGGCGGGGGTCGCGGCAGTGGCCCGGTCGGCCGGGACGTAGGCGGTGTGGATCGGCTGGACCCGACCGTCGGGGCCCGGGTACCGGGTCCGCAACTCGGCGTCGACCGTGTCGAGCATCGCGTCGATGCGAGCGCGGACATTCTCGGGTAGCTGTCGTGAACTCACCCCTGGTCTCCTTCCTGAAGGGCGCGCCAGATCCGGTCCGCCGTCATCGGCAAACCGGTCTGTCGTACCCCGACAGCATCGCGGATGGCGTTCGCCAGGGCGGGGGCAACCGGGTTGTACGGGGATTCGCTCATCGACTTGGCGCCCAGTGGGCCCAGGTCATCGGCGGTTTCGGCGAAGTAGACCTCGGTGTGCGGCAGATCGGCGAACTGCGGGATGTGATAGTGCCGCAGCGTCCTCGTGGTTACCTCGCCTTGCGCGGAGCGCATGTCCTCGTAGAGCGCGGTGCCGATGGCCTGCGCGACACCGCCGACCACCTGACCGCGGCACTGCGCCGGGTTGAGCACCGTGCCCGCGTCGGCGGCTTGGACCGATTGCAGGATGCGCACCAACCCGGTGTCGGGCTGCACGGCGATCCGGAATGCCTGCACATTGAAGCTCACCGAGCGCGGGCTGCCCGCGTGTTCGCCGTGTCCGGACAACTCGCCGTCGGCCAGGAGTTCGGTGGCGTCGATCAGCCGATCGCCGCAGCGGACGCCATCGGCCACCAGCACGCACTCAGCTTCGGCGCGACCGGTCAACTTGGCGGCCCGGACCAGGATGTGCTCACGCAGTGCCACTGCCGCGGCGTAGGAGGCCTTGCCCGCGACGGTGATGCCGGTGGACCCGAAGGCGCCGGTGTCGTAGCCGACGACGTCGGTGTCCGACTGGCGGATCACGATGCGGCGCACGTCGGTGTTCAGTGCCGTAGCCGCGAGTTGAGCGTGCACGGTTGTGGTGCCATTGCCGAATTCGACTGTGCCGACGCGGAGTTCGTAGCGACCGCCGGGCAGCAGGGTGACAGTCGCTTCGGAGCGGTGGCCGCGCGGCGGGATGGTCGCGATCATGGCCAGCGCCATACCGGTGCCCACCCGCCAGTCCGGACCCGGTGGGCGAATCCCGTTGCCGCGCAATAAGGCTCGTTCGGCAAGGTCGAGACATTGATCGAGGCCGTAGCTGCCGAAGTCCAGATCGCTGTCGCTGACTTCCGCGCCGACGAATGCGTCGCCGGGGACGATGACATTGCGGCGGCGGAGTTCGAATGGGTCGATATCGAGTGCGCGGGCCAGTTCATCCAATGCCGACTCGACGCCGAAGATGATCTGTCCGAGACCGTAGCCGCGGAATGCCCCCGAGGGAACGTTGTTGGTGTAGACCGTCTTGGCCTCGACGCGCTTATTGGCGCAGCGGTAGACCTCGATGGATTCGCCGACGCCGTGGAACAGCACGCCCACACTGTGATTGCCGTAGGCCCCGGCATCTGCGAGCACGTCGATCGACAGTGCGGTCAGTATGCCGTCGGCATTCGCGCCCGCGGTGACCGCGACTCGCATCGGATGACGGCAAGTGGCGCTGGTGAATTCGTCGGAGCGGGTGAATTCGTATTGCACGGGTCGACCGGTTCTCAATACGGCCAGTGCTATCAGATCTTCGGCCAGCATTTCCTGTTTGGCGCCGAATCCGCCGCCGACGCGCTTGGCGAATACCCGCACCCGGTCACGCGGTAGGCCGAAGATCTGGCACAGTTCGTCGCGCACCAGGAACGGGACCTGCGTGCTGCAGCGGACGACCAGCCTGCCCTCGGCGTCCAACCAGCCGATACCGCCGTGGGTTTCCAGATGTACGTGCTGGCCGCGGGGCGAATGCCAGACACCACTGACCACGTGCGCCGCCGCGGCGAGGCCCGCCTGAACGTCGCCTACCTCGCCCTTGATCTCAGCGATCAGGTTGCGTTCGGCATCGGCGATGCGAGCCGAATCCGGCTTATCAGCATGCAGTTTCGGAGCTTCCGGCAGCGATGCCTCGGCCGGATCGAATACCGCGGGCAGGATTTCGTACTCGACCTGTATCGCTCGGCAACCCGCGCGAGCGATATCCAGGCTCTCCGCCACTACGGCGGCGACCCGCTGTCCGACGAATCGCACCGTGCGATCCAGCACGTAGGTGTCATCTGGGTCGTCGACTCGAAGTTCGTGGCGCGCAGTGGAAAAGGCGATATCGGGAGCGTCGGCGTACGTGAGCACCGCATGTACGCCCGGCAGGTTTTCGGCGGCGGAGGTGTCGATGGCCACGATTCGCGCGTGCGGGTGTGGGCTCGGTAAGACGGCGATATGCAGTGGGCTCGTGGGCGGCGCTGTGGCGGCATCCACATCAGTGGCCGCATCCCGCGGACGGACATCGAAGGTGAACGGCTCTGTGCCGGTGACGATTCGTGGTCCGGCGGGCGCACCGACGTCGGTGCCGGCGTGTCCATGGGCGCAATGGCCCGGACGGACCTCCGCCGCGGCGTTGATCCCTGTGCCACCTTCAGAACTGTGGACAGGGTCCTTCGCCTGGTCAGGCCCAACAGTCGCACCAATGTCAGGAGGCGTACCCAGCGCATCGGCGATCGCGCGATATCCGGTGCAGCGGCAGAGGTTTCCCTTCATGAGTTCCGGTAGCGCAGCGGGATCCGGGGCGTTCGGGCCACCGCAGCCGAGCCCTGCGGCGGTGACCGCCATGCCCGCGGTGCAGAAGCCGCACTGGAAAGCGGCGGAGTCGACGAAACGTTGCTGGACCGGGTGCGGTTCCTCAGGGGTGCCGAGGCCCGAGGCGGTGGTTATGGTGCGGTCGGCCGCGCGGTAGGCGGGAATGATGCACGAGTGCACGGGGATTCCGTCGAGTTGCACGGTGCACGCACCGCAATCGCCCGCATCGCAACCTTTCTTCACCGCGAAACAGCCGTTTTCGCGCAGTAAGGTACGCAGGCATTGGCCCGGACGCGGTTCGGCCTGTACCGACTTCCCGTCGACCTCGAATCTCATTGTCCATCACCGACTTCGGTGCGTAGCTCGGTCGCAACCGCACCGGCGAGCACCCCGGCGACATGGCGACGCCAGTCCGGCGCTCCGTGCGGATCGTCGAACCAGAGCGTCGGGTCGATGGCCGCTACCGCACCCCGGACCTCGGCAGCACCGGGCGTCCCATCGAAATCCAGCACTATCGGCCGAGTCGTCGCCGCGGTTATGGTCAGCGCGCAGCGGCCGTCCACCTCGCGGCGGCCCATCACAACCGCACCGGAACGGCCTAGTGGAGCAAGCGCGATCTTCCGAAACGCAGTGCGCGCGTGCAGACTTCGAACCGGAACGTCGATCGATCGCAACACTTCACCTGAGGCGAGCACATTACGTCCCGGCCCGAGCACGAACTCCCGCAAGGGAATCCGCCGATCGGAACCATCCGGTGACCACACCAGCGCGACGCCGTCCAACGCCACCAACGCCCCCGATACCGCCCCGGCGGGCAACGACAGGCACACATTCCCGCCCACCGTCGCCGTCCGCCATATCTTGTGCGATGCCAGCAACGCCCGACACGACTGCGCGAACAACGCCGTCCCCGGCCAGTCCGCCCGCATCATCTCCACCCCCAACTCCCGCCCTGCCCCGGCCCCCGACAACTCCGCCAACGTGCAGGTGGCCGCGATCTCCAACCCCTCGCGCGTCTCGGTCAACGCAGGCCACCCGAGCGCGCTGATATCGACGAGTCGATCCAATTCCTCCTGCGGCTCGGAGAACAAGAACGTCCCCCCGGCGAGCACCCCACAGCTCCCGCCCACAACAGCCAGGTCAGCCCGCTCCCGCGCCACAATCACATCCCGAATCGTGTCCAGATCCACGCCACACCTCGCTCCACTACCGCTGCCGCCACAGTAGAAGCCGTGGGTTGCCGCGATGTTGCGCGGCAACCGCCCCAGGTTGCGCGGTCGTTACTCGCCGAATCGAGCACCCACGCCCGCTGAACCGCGCAGTCCGAGACATCTGTGTTCCAGTATTCAGCAATACCGTCTGATCAGGCCATTTGCCTTGATCCGCGACAACCTGCCGGACCGTCGAGCGCGGCTCAGTGCCCGCAGGACTGTCAATCGGACATGGCGGACCACCGCGAGTTGCGACAACAGGTCGAGTACGGGCTCGAAAACCTGAGGCGGGAACGACAGCGTCAGGATGTGGACACGAACCGCCAGATCGTCGGAGTGCACAGCGATCTCCATTGTGCGTGTGAACAGGAAATCGTCGAGCAGCACTGGATCGGCGACCAACACCACAACGCGGTCGGCCGGTTCTGCCGTCAGCGCCGTGTGCTGCTGAACGATCGCCGATTCGACCTGCCGGCCAGGGTCTTGCCGCCTGCTGCCGCAACCTCGCCCCTAGCGAATACGCAAGCTGATCTCCGTCCACATCGGCGTCGAACGCCAGCGCGCGGCCGAGAACCCGTCACCCACGAAACGCAGATCGATGCCACTGGCCCGCGCGGACAGTTCCGCGGCCATTTCGTGCAGCGCCCACTCCACCCGCGCCGGTTTGTCCTGCAACGCGTCGGCCAGCAGTTCTACCGGGGCCGGAGCGTCCACAATGAGCACTCGGCAACCGACAGCGGCTGCGTAGCAGGGACCTCGGCCTCAGCAGCCAGGACGTGCGCGGCCTCGAAGACGGGTCGATCGGCCCGTCCGGCTCTCGCGCTCGGCTATGGCTCCGATCACAACCGAGTCCTGGTCAATCGACCGAATTACATTGCGGCACTAGACTATTCAGTCGATCGTCCAGTGTGAAGACGTGTAGATCAGATGGTTTCCAGGGGTGTTACTGGCGATCTTTCCGCGATAGAATTCGAACATGCTTTCGAACAGTGGGGACACCGAGGAGCGAGCAGCCGGCCCGCTGCTCGCTGCGGTCTCCGAACTGCTCGAGCGGCCGTTGGCCGAGTTGGCGGACAATGATGTGCTCGATCTGATGCGGGATGTGGAGCGATGCGCACGCAAGCTCACCGCACTGCAGCACCGGCTGCTGGTCGAGGCCGATGAACGCTCGATCCCCGCGCACACCGGGTCGAAGACACTGAAGCGGTTCCTGATGCAGACACTGCGGTTGTCGAGCGCCGATGCCGGAAGTCGGGTGCATGCGGCACAGTGGGTCGGCGCATCCCGCGATATGGGCGGAGAACAGTTGCAGCCGCAGTTACCCTGCACCGCAGGCGCTTTGGCGCGCGGTGAGATTTCCGCCGACCATGTGCGGGGTATCGCTCATGTGATGAACCGCGTGCCACGCGGGGCGTCCACCGAAGATCGGGAGGCGGCCGAGCAGATCCTGGCCGAGTTCGCCCGGTCGGGGTCGCCGGACGATATCGGCAAGATCGGCGACCGAATCCTGGCCCATCTGGACCCCGACGGCCGACTCACCGATAACCACGATCGAGCTCGCATGCGCGGAATCACAGTCGGCCGGCAACGGCCGGACGGGATGTCACCGATCCGCGGGGAGATCGATCCGGTGCTGCGAGCATTGCTGGATCCGATGCTGGCCAAATATGCCCGCCCTGGCGTATGCAATCCCGAAGACCCCGACAGCCCCGCCATAGACATCGACGCCGTGGATTCCACCGCGCTGGCCGATGCGGCGCGGCGCGATCACCGCAGCGCCGCGCAGCGCAACCACGATGCGCTCACCGCCGTGCTGCGGTCCGGGCTCGTCGCCGAGGATCTGGGCAGCCATCGTGGCCTGCCGGTAACGACGATCCTGACGATGAAACTCGACGACCTGGAGCAGATGTCGGGTGTGGCGACCACCGCCACCGGTGGAGTGGTGCCGATCCGGGACGCGCTCGCCCTGGCCGAGCGGTCGCAACCGTATCTGGCGGTATTCGATCATGCGGGCTTGCCACTGCATCTCGGCCGGATGAAACGACTCGGGTCGCGGGCGCAACGGCTGGCGCTGATCGCCGCCCTGCGCGGCTGCTCACGCCCGGGCTGCGACGCACCGGCCAGCCTCTGCGCGGTCCACCACATCCTGGACTACGGCAAGGGTGGACGCACGGACATCGATAATCTGGTGCTGGCCTGCGACGCGTGTCATGCACTCGTGCACGATGGCCCGGGCGGCTGGAAAACCGTTGCCGAGGGCAGGGATTCGGCGTTTCCGGGCCGCACCGCCTGGATTGCGCCCGAGCACATCGACCCCACCGGCACCCCGACGATCAACCATCGCCATCACGCCAACGAACTGCTCGCCGCCGTGCTGACACGCATCCACACCCGCAACGAACGCGAACGCGAAGCCCGCAGACGCCGCGAACGCGAACAACACCGGCAATGGTTGCGATCTCGATCCCAGCCGGACACCGGCACCGCCGCGTCTACCCCCCGGCGGATAGCAACGGCAGCCTGCCGGGGCGCCCGTGCGCCTCAGCAGTGCTAGGGATGCTGTCGTCCGGTGAAACGATTCGCACGGCACAGCGCTGTCCAGACGGCATCGCGCGGCTGTCCAGACGGCATCGCGCGTCGGATATCGCGTGATCATGCACGGATGGGAGAGGGTTGGCATGCCGCGGGCAACTACTGGATCAACGGTGGCCGCGGCACAGCGCGTAGAAAGCCAATGTAGAAAGCCGATTAGGAAACAGCAACGGCCCCAGTCGAATACACGTCAGACTGAAGCCGTTGCCCGTGGTCGCATCGGGGAGCCGCTACGCCGTCGGGTGAACTCACCGTCTTGCACGCCTGCTATAAAGGCATCCCACTCGGCCGAAGCGAAGACCAGCGCTGGACCGGTCAGTTCGTGGAGTCGCGAACGCCGCCGCCGCTGGTCAGCCAGGCGACTTCCACGCATTCCGAGCTGGCCTGGCTGTAGCTGCTCTTGAATCACGCAGCACCGGTTCGTTTGCTGCCCACTGTTGATACTCCTTTGCCGTCTTCCTCAGCAGTGCTCTGCGGCGATGTTGTCCAGTGAAACCTGAAAGGGAAACGGCCCCAGTCCAATACACGTCAGACTGAAGCCGTCGCCCCTGGTCGCGCCGGGGGGCCGCTACGCGGTCGGCCGACCGAACTCACTGTCTTGCACGCCTGCCATGAAGGCATCCCACTCGGCCGGAGCGAAGATCAGCGCCGGGCCGGTCGGGTTCTTCGAGTCGCGAACGCCGACGCCGCCGTCGCTCAGCCAGGCGACTTCCACACATTCCGAGCCGGCCTGGCTGTAGCTACTCTTGAACCACGCAGGACCGGTAAGGCTCACGTCCACCGTTGATACCCCTTTGCTCTTCCTCAGCCAGCGCTTCGGCGATGGTTTGATCGAACTATGAAAGGGACACGGCCCCAGTTCAATACGCGTCAGACTGAGGCCGTTGCCCGTGGTCGGATAAAGGAACCGCTAGACCGTCGGCCGACCGAACTCACCGTCTTGCACGCCTGCCATGAAGGCATCCCACTCGGCCGGAGCGAAGACCAGCGCCGGACCGGTCGGGTTCTTGGAGTCGCGAACGCCGACGCCGACGCCGCTCAGCCAGGCGACTTCCACACATTCCGAGGCACCCTGACTGTAGCTACTCTTGAACCACGCAGCACCGGCAAGCTTCATGTCCACTGTTGATACTCCTTTGCTAACTTCCTCACCAGCGCCCTGCTTTCCACGGGGTTCAGCGCGGCATCATGCAAAGCCACCGACACCGCACAATAGCGTTCGACGTCAACCTGTTTCTGAAGGTAGACATTCGCGGTGACCAGGCCTTCGACGTAGACCACCGTCGGTTCTACCGGCCTGCCCTTGCTATCGATTCCGAAATCCATAATCACGAACGGGCCGGGTAACAGGCCCATCGGCATCCCGGCGGCGAAGGGCAATATCCGCATCTCCACGTTCGGCCATGTGCTGGCTTCGGCCAGATGACGCAGTTGATCACTCATTACCTTCGGGTTGCCGACTACCCGTCGCAACGCGGATTCGTGCAGTACGACATCCAACGTGACCGGTTCGACCCTCCTCCTGATGATCGCCTGTCGTTTCATTCGGACTTCGACGGCGCGTTGGACGTCGTTGTCGCTCTGATCACGGAAGAAGTTGCGAATCATCGTCCGTGCATAGTGGCCTGTTTGCAATAGCCCCGGAATAAGCTCCTGGTACGAAACCATGTGCCGCGCTGCACCTTCCAACTCGACGTAGTTGTCGAAGTTGCCAGGCAGCACATCGCTGTACTCCTCGTACCAATTCTCCACGGCCGCTTGCTCGGCCAGATGTTTCAGCGCAGCGATCTCTTCCGCACTGCGCTCGTAGATCTCGCACAGATGCTGGACGATGCGGACACGAATCTTGTCGGCCGTGCCCTTCTCCAGCCGGTGCAAGGTGGTCGTCCCGATCTCCACCAGCCTCGCTGACTGCGCCATTGTCATCCCCACCGCTTCGCGATGCTGGCGCAACATGCGCCCCAGCTGTCGCCGGGGCAGGGTGCTGTCTTCCTCGGCCATCTCTGGTTACCCCTCGTTGGACGGAATGTCGGACAGCAGGGAGCGGAACCAGTTTGCCATAGTTCGCGGAAACGTCGCTGGCACAACGAAAAACCTCCGATGAATTTCCAAGTCTCCGTTGTGCCTGGTCAGAGTTGCTGATGTCGTTGTCTCTGCGCGGCACACGGTGATAGCAGGGAGCAAACCGCATCGTTCGCGAGACCCGCCAACCGATGCTCGAGGGCGATGCGGGTCTGACACCGCCGAGTGCCGCGCTTCAACCGACCGTCACACCAGTGAGGTTCACACCCATGTCCCGGACGACAACGACGAGGTCGGCTTTTCGGTGTCCGCCGACCGGCACGCGGACTACCGAAGCGCACGCCACGAACGTCACAACTATGATGAAACACCAAGTGGCAGAACACATTACACACGGACCAGACCTGCCGAAGGCTACCGAATTCGTGGGCGGTCACGTATACGGACCGGCACCACTCGATACGGGCGCGGCGGCCAGGGCCCGCGGGGTATGGACATGATCGTGACGCCACCGCAAGTGTGCGGGTGCGCCGATGTCGAGCTGGCGCACGAACTACTGCGCGCGCACCTCGCCTGCCGAGTCGCCCGCTGCGTGTGGAAGGCAGCGGCGTACTACACCCTGATCGACGCGGGCCGACTCGTTCCGCAGACGGCGACGCCGCGGGAACGTGCCGCCGCACGGGGAATCGCGTTCCCGCCGTTGGACAGTGAGCCACTCACCCGGAGCGGACCGACGGTACAGACACTGCGCGAGGTCTTGGACAAGCTCTCCGAGCTGGCGCAACCGATCCCCCGCGCGGACATCACCCAGGGCGGCTACAACCACCCCTCCGCTAGTGGGTGCGGATGAGCAAGCACCGCACAGAGGTCGACGGCTGGGTATCGGAATGGCTGATCGACCACCATTGCATTCGCATCATATTGGTACACAACCAATCTGAACCCAATCCACTTATTTCGGCCGGCTCGCCCACCACCGCGCCGGATCTGGCTCGGCTGCGTGAAAAGTTCCCGGACTTGTCGCCACTGTGGGATGCGATACGCCACGAGTATTGGGCGGAATTCTTTACAACCCAAGAACATTCACAGGGCACGATATGACGGCTCCAACGAGAGTTCTCCTCGTTCGAGTACGCGGACAACTCTGATCACCTCGACACGGCCACGACCGCGGCACCCTGGCGTGGATTCAGCCGGGACCTCCATTCGCCCAATAGATTCCGGCGAACAGCGGGCTGAAAGGACGAAAAGTCTCACGCCGGATGACAGGCAGAAATTCTGACAAACCCGCAACGAAAGGTACTCGGTGACTCACGATCCAGAATCCGCACGAGTACACCTGCTCACGGAGCGTGCCACACGGGCAGGCTACCAACTGATACGCGACCCCTGGCCGCCATACGCCTGGATCCTGCTGGACGCCGAGGACGGCGAACCGCTGCACTCGGCAGCGTCGCTCGACCTCATCGAGCAATGGCTGACCCTGTGAGTGCCCACGAGACGCTCGTGTCCTGTGTCGGGCTGACGACACGGGTGTGATTGATCACCGCAGTGCTTGATATGTCGGTATTTGGCACTAAGTTCGAGCCGCGCGGCTCAGCGCTTCGGTCGCCGTGGTCGTGTCATCTTTCGCATTGCTGACTACACCCTCAGTCGGAAGGTTCCGGCCATTAACCAGCACATGGTGCCCGAGGTCAACGCCGATCTCGACTCCTTCGCATCCCGCACCCCGAACGGGGCCGCCTTCTGGCGCCTCGCCGCCGCAGATTTCGGGCTGTCCGCCGACGAACGGTCGGTGCTGCAGCGCACGTTCCATGATTCGACCGAACTGGATAAATGGCTACCGTCCGGCAAGACCTATCGACAGCGGGCTTATGGCTGCTACGGGCTTTCGGTAGCCGATATGCATTTCACCCCCATCGATGAACCGCCGCCGTATATGCAGTCGGTCGACGTCAATCCGCTGGCCGGCGGCATCGAACGCAGGTTCAAGCAGATCGAGCCGCGGCATCCGGCGACCGAGCCGACCAGGAAGATCGCGGCCGTCGTCGCCCGCTCGCTGGTGGCGGCCGGTGTCCTGTCGGCGCGGCACACCCCCGAGGTGCTAGTAGACGCCCACTACATGGCCATCACCGCACCGGGTGAGCCGGCACCGGAGGGTAAGCACCGCGACGGGCTGATCGCCGGATCCGCACATTTGATCGAGCGCCGAAACCTGGCGAAGGGCACTGGTATCTCGTCCATTTACGACGGCGCCGAACCGGAGGTCGAGCTGGCGTCATTCCAGCTGAGGCGGCCGCTGGACTCCTACGTCTTCGACGATGAGCGTGTCCAGCACTTCACCGACGAGATCCGGCGCAGGATCCCTTTCGTGCGGGCGTATCGAAATGTCCTGCTGCTCGGATTCAGAAGGTGTGACTGACTCGATCGAGAAGATGATCGGCGCCCTGGACCGACTGCTCCCGGAGGACGAGCTCGTGGCCATCGCCTCCGAGCTGACCGCCGTCGCATCCTTCACCGGACAGGAGACGCCGTTGGCGGTCCGGGTCCAGAAAACCCTCGCCGACAACGGTATTCATACCTTCGGACAGGAGGTGCAGCCAGGTCGATTCCAGACGATCGGCCTGCTGGGCCCATTGCATGCAACATCGGCGCTCATGCTGAACGGACACCTGGATATGGATCCGCTGGGCCGCGATCACCCGGACGATCCGTTCACCGCGCGACGAATCGGCGACCAACTGTTCGGGGCCGGCCTACACAATATGAAAAGCGGTCTCGCCGCCATGATCGGCGCGGCAATCGCCGTGCACCGCAGCGGAATCCCGCTCCGGCAGGGTTTGCTGTTGGAGTTCGTGGTCGGCGAACTTCAGGGCGGGGTCGGCACGAAGCACGCATTGCGGTCCGGGCTCACAGCGGCGGCGGCCGTGGTGCCCGAGCCATATTCGGTCCGTCGCGTCATCACCAGGACGGCGGGCGTCCACAAGTTCGCCTTGGTTGTTCGCGGCCGCAGCGCCCACACCAGCAGGCCGGACGAAGGTGTCGACGCCATTGCGGTGCTGCGGCAGGTTCTCGACCTGCTCGACACGGCCGACATCGGACTGCGCAACCAAGACTTTCCACCACTGCCGCGCATGCAGGTCGCGAGCCTGCTGGCGGGACGTGGTGAGGGACATGATCTTTCGGGCATCTCCTACTGCGCCGACAAGGCGACCGCCCTCATAGACCTGCGCTACCCACCGCCGTATGAGCCCGAGGACGTGCACGCGGCCATCGACGCCGCACTCGACCGCCTGCGCCCACGGTTTCCGACGGCCACGGTCCACCTGGAACCTCCGGTCGACCCGCAGTTCCGGGTCAGCGGGACGGATATGCCGCCGATGGACATGTCCCCCGACTGCGCCGTCGTACGCGACATCGCCGAATTACTCCCCCTGGTCTCGGATTTCCACGTCGAGGAGACCGGGCTCGCGCTCCCGTATTCGTACTGCGGCAACGACACCACCCACCTCAGCCGGGCGGGCATCGAATGCTGTCTATTCGGACCGCGCGGAACCACGCCGGACACCGAACATCACGTGCTGATCAGCGAAATGTCCGCTTGCGCCCGCACACTCGCCGCGCTTGCGATCAGGCGCTGCGCATGACGCGGATCAGTCGCTGCGCATCCGAATTTCGGAGGTGATCTGTTCACCGTGCCGCACACCGGTGCTCGCGTAGAGTTCGAGTGCCTGGGAAAGCAGTTGTTCGGCCAGCTCGGCTTGCCCGGTCTTGACCGCGACCGTGGCCAGGCCGCGCAGCGCATCGGCGCGCCCCAGCGGATCACCGATCCGTTCGGCGATCAGCTGGGATTCCTCGTAATACCTTTGTGCGCCACGGTATTCGCCGAAGTGCCGCTCGATATGCCCGAGTCCGCGCAGCGTATCCACCTGGCTGAACCGATCGTCGATCTCGACCGCGATGTCGTATGCCTGCTGGAACATGCTGCGAGCCTTCTCGTAGTCGCCGGTCTTGCGCGCGATATTGCCGAGACCCCACAGCGTCCATCCCTCGCCGTACCTGTCGTGGATGCGCTGGGCGATCGCCATTGCGTCGTCGAAGTACTCGCGGGCCGTTTCCTGCTCCCCGACCAGCCTTTCGATGTGACCGAGCCCCCGTAGCGCGTCGCCCGCCAACCTCCGGTGGTTCATCTGCTGCGCGATGCGCAGAGCCTCGCTGTAGAGGTGCTTGGCCTCGGCCTGTTCGCCCAGTCGCCGGATGACCTCGGCCAGACCCCATTGCGCGGTAGCCACCCGGATGGGGTCGCCGATATCGCCCGCGATGGCGAGCGCTTCCTCCGAGTAGCTGCGACCGGTCCGATAGTCCGAAGCCACCCAGGCCACATGCGCCAGCCCCTGTAGAGCGTCGCATTCGGTCGGCTGATTGGCGATAGACCTGGCCATTTTCAGCGCCTGTCCGAAGTAATCCCGTGCCTCCGCATGATCGCCGGTGCTCCTTGCGGTTTGGCCGAGCTCACAGAGGATGGCAGCCTCGGTATTCTGATCCGCCAATTCCAGTGCGATGGCCCTGGCCTGCTCGAACGCCGCCCCCGCCGCCGCGTGGTGGCCCATGAGGCGGTCGACGCGACCGCGGCCGACCAGGGCCCAGGATTCGGCGCGGCGATCGTCGACTCGGCCCGCGATGTCCAGGGCGCGGCCGAAGAGGCGGTGGGCCAGGGACCAGTGGCCGGTGCCGGAGAGGTGCGAGGCCAGGCGCCGGGCCAATTCGGCTGCGTCTCTTGTCGGTTCGGCGGCCTGCACGCAGCCCTGCAGCATCTCGCGTTCGCGAGTCAGCCATTCGCGCGCTCGGATCGCGTTATCGGAGGGGTTCCAGAGGTGTTCGCTGCCTGCGGGATCGAAGATCTGGTGGGTGCTGGCCTGACGTGCGACGGCGAGGCTTTCGCCGACGAGACGATCGATGACGGCGGCGTGCTCGGCGGGTGAGTCCTCGCGTTCGGCGTGCATACGGGCACACCATCGGGTGAGGTCGTGCATTCGGTAGCGGTGACCACCGCGACCACCGGAAGACGGGTCGAGGAAACCGGCCTCGAATAGCCTGCGCACCATCATCATTCCGTCACCGAGCGGTACCGAGGCCATCGTCGCCATGGCCTCGGCGGTGATCTCAGGTCCCGGAAACCAGCCCAGCAGGCGAACCGCCCGTTGATGTTTCGGATCTTGCAGGCGCTCGTAGGACAGCTCGAAGGCGGCACGCAGCGACTCGTCTTCGGCGGCGAATTGATCGAAGAGGTGTTCGGCCGCCGAGTCGGTCGCGCGACGATCCACCGACGCCTCCTTGATCCGCGCGGTCAAACTGGCGATATCGGCCGCGCTGTCGGCGAGCATCTCTTCACCGTGGTGAGCGATCTGGCCGCCGATCAGCCTGATGGCCAACGGAAGTCGGCCCGCCGTCTCCAGGATCAGGCGTACCGCGCGCTTGTCGTAGCCGGTGCGCAGATTGCCAAGTTTGACGAGCAGTTCCTCGGCCTCCTCCCACCCCATCACCTCCAACCGCAGCGGTGTGGCACCGGCCAGGCCGGTGAGGTTGCTGCGGCTGGTGATCAGGACGAAACAGCCGGGGGCCTGTGGCAGTAGGTCTTTCACCTGCGCGGTGTCCAGGACATTGTCGAAGACGATGAGCATGCGGCGATCGCTCATGGTGGTGCGCCAGCGGTTCGCCCGCCCGGCCAGGTCCATTTCGATGGTTTCGCGGGCGACCCCGACCTGCAGCAGGAGCTGCTCGAGTACGTCGATGGGTTCGCGCGGATCGCGGCCGAGGGTGTAGCCGTGCAGGTCGACCCAGATCGTGCCGTCCGGGTAATGCCGGCCGAAGGCAGCGACGGCGTAGCGCGCCAAAGCGGTCTTGCCGATGCCGGTCAGCCCGACGATCACATGTACCGCGACCGCGCCGCTGCGCAGGTGTTCGGTTACGCGGTCACGCAATTGGGCCTTCGGGCCGTCGCGGCCGGTGAAGTGCGGTACCTCGGCGGGCAGGTCACCACCGGCGGGCACCGGCACTCGGCCGATTGCACGCCGGGCCACCGCTTCGTGGTACTCCAGCCGTTCGTGTTCGGGCATATGGGCCAGGTCGGCGATATCGACGAGTTGGTCCCAGGTGGTGCCGTAGATGGTGGCGAGATTCTTCAGGACGCGGACCGTCGGCCGTAAACCGGACGGACGCTCCGGTTCCTCATCGAGAGCGACACCGTCACGACTGAACGGCCACGCCTCGTATTCGGAGATCCGGCTGGCCTTCATGGCCGCGGTGGCGCTGTCGGTGAGCTCGTTGTACCGCTCGGCGACCACGCCCTGGGTCAATTCGTTGGCGTAGCGCCAGGCGGCGCGCGGTCGGTACCCGCGCTGACGCAGTTCGGCGGCAAGGGGTTCCAGCAATTGCTGATCGGTCAATCCGAGATCGGCGAGGCGCTCGCGCAGGCGTCGGCGATCCTCGGCACTGACATTGCCTCCGGGACGTCGGCGGGCCTGGCGACCTGCTCGATCCATCGCCCCACCCTCCCCGCATCCGATGCGCCCGACCGACAGTACTGCGCGCCACCGGAGAACCGAAACGCCGACTGTGATTAATTCCTTGGTATCAGCCGTATTTCCGCTGGTCAAGTGCGTCGGTCGGAGTGAAGAAATCACCTTTGCCACTGGGATCGCGCCACGCCGAGGCGAACTGACACCGTAGAGGGCAGCAACTGAACAATGTGACAAGTCGCAGCGGATGAAAGGGGTTCGCGCGATGCCGATTACGACCACGGAATGGCTCATCACCAGCGATGTGGCGCACGAGGCGGCCTTCCGGATCGATCTGCCCGAGGCCGGCCGCGGCAAATGGCTGCTGTCGTATCTGCCGAGCGAGCGCCGACTGACGCGGGCGCAGGCACTGGCGGGAATGGTTGTGGCGGAAATGATTCTGATGGATCAGTTGGATCCGTCCGGTCGGTTCGACCAAGCGATCGCCGAATTGCATGCGGCCGAACTGGGTCTCACGCTGCACGAGGTGATGTGCCTGCTCGCGCTGCGAGCGCGGCTGGAATCGGATCCGGAGCACGAGATCGAACACGCCACCGCCCTTGCCTGAAGGCCAACTGGCGCTGCGGGTTCTGCGCCGGACCCGCGGCCGCCGCGGCCGCCGTCATCGAGGGGAGGACGGCGGCCGCGGATCGAGACACCGCGACCTCGCTCGGGGCGCTGCTGCAGGTTCGAGCGCTGCGCCAACCGCAGACCTCAGCCTGCCTTCGCGACGAGCGCCGCCTGTGCCCGCGCGACCTCGCCGCCGATCTTCTCCTCGTCGACAGTGCGCACCTCGCCATCGCGGACGACCGTGCGCCCGTTGACGATCAACGCCGCCAGCGGCGGGGCCGAGCCGAGAATCAATGCGGTCACCGGGTCGGCAATGCCCGCGTGGGCGGGCGTATCGAGCCGCCACAAAGCGAGATCGGCGAGTTTGCCCGGTTCGATCGACCCGATTTCGGCGGCCCGCCCCAGCACCCGCGCACCGCCGATAGTGGCCAGCTCCAGAGCTTTTCGAGTGCTGATCGCGCGCGGCCCACCCTTGGCCCTTGCGTAGAGCAGCGCATTGCGCGGCTCCTCGATCATCGAACTGGATTCATTGCTTGCGGCACCGTCCACGCCGAGTCCTACCGGCACACCCGCCGCGATCAGATCGGCCGTGCGCGCCGTACCCGCCCCGATCCGCGCATTCGAGGTTGGGCAATGCGCGACTCCGGTGCCGGTTTCCGCCATTGTGCCGATGGCAGCGTCGTCCAGGTGGATGCCATGGGCGTACCAGACATCCGAGCCGAGCCAGCCGAGGCGCTCCATGTATTGGGCGGGCGTGCAGCCGAATTTATCCGCACAGAACTCGGCTTCATCGATCGTCTCGGCCAGATGGGTATGCAGGCGTACGCCGAGATCGCGTGCCAGCACGGCGGATTCGCGCAGCAACTCGGTGGTCACCGAGAACGGCGAGCACGGCGCGAGCGCGATCCGCAGCATCGAGTCGAATGACCGATCATGCCAGCGCGCAACGGCATCCGCGCTCGCGGTGAGAATGGCGTCGAGGGACTCCACCACCTCGTCAGGCGGCAGCCCACCCGAACTCTGCCCGAGATCCATCGAGCCGCGCGTCGGATGGAATCGCAACCCCACGGCGGCGGCGGCGGTGATTTCCGCGCCGAGCAGGTCGCCACCCACGCGCGGGAATAGGTAGTGATGGTCGGTGGACGTGCTGCAACCGGTCCGGGCCAGCGCGGCGAGCGCACCGGTCGCGGCGACGCGAACCGCGTCTTCATCGATGCCCGCCCAGATCGGGTAGAGCGTGGTGAGCCATTCGAACAGCGTGCTGTCCGCGGCCAGCCCCCTGGTGACCCACTGATAGAGATGGTGATGGGTGTTCACCAGTCCAGGCGTGAGCAGGCAGCCACGGCCATCGATGCGGTGCGCGTCCGCGCCGAGATCGGGCGCATCACCCGCACCGACCGCGGTGATCCGATTGCCCCGCACCGTCACATACCCGCGGCGGTATTCGGTGCCGTTCGGATCGACGGTCGCCACGGCGCACCCGTCGATGACCGTCGTTGTCGTCATATGCCTACGGTAGCCATGCGGGCCCGGCCGCCGGGGCATCTTCCCGCTGCACAGTGGCATGGATGAGTCCGTAGGGCCGGTCGTCGGCGTGAAAGACCTCGCCGTGGTTCTCGATGCCGAACCGACCGAGGTCGTAGTCGAAATGATGCTTATTCGGCGCGGCCAGCCGGATTTCGGCGAGCACCGGAAAGGCCTCGAGTGCGGCCTTGCCCATTTCGAAGAGCGTCTGCTGCATAGCCTTCGAATGCAGCGTCGCGAAGACCTCGACCATCCGCTGCCGGACGCCCGCGTACACCGCATCCCAGTCCACGCCGGTCGTGGCGGCGAAACGCCACTGCGCGACGAGGGAGGTCGCGAGCATCCGGTCGTGCGTCGGTGCGAGGACGGTGAAATCGTCGGTGAGGAAGTCGGCGAACTCCGAGCCGGTCGACTTGAGGATCACCAGATCCTTTACCCCGCCGATGACCCAGGCCTGCTGCCGGTCGTCCTTGCCCGACACCGTGACCGACGCGGTCCGCACCTGCGAACCCTGCCGCACCCAGGTGTGATCGTGCTCGCTACCGTCGACGGTGACCCGCTGCCAGGCATACTCCTCGACCTCGACGCGCGCACTGTCCACCGGCGCGATGTCGTCTACGAAATGCGCGGCGAGCGTCAGCGCATAGTCTTCGATCGGTTGCAGCCCAGGCTTTTTCGCATACGCGTAGGCGGTCTGCTTCTGGGTATCGGTGGGCAGCACCTTGGACTGGTCACCGGCGACATAGGCATCGGCGAAATCGCCGCGCAGCACCGTGGATACGTTCACATCGCGGATTTCGTGACGCGGCTGGTCCCGGTAGATCCGGACGATGCGGTTCTCCGCCTTTCCGTACCGGTTGTCGGTCAGCACGATCGGCCCGGTCAGCTCCATGAATGGCTCAGCTCCCTCGGTAGGTGGAAAAGGCGAAGGGCGACAACAGCAATGGGACGTGATAGTGCCGCTCCTCGATGACGACGAACGTGATGGCAACCTCCGGATAGAACGATTCGACCCCGCGCTCGGCGAAGTAGGCGCCGGTATCGAATACCAGCCGATATGTGCCGGGTGGCAATGCGGCACCGAGCGAGGCGATCCGGCCGTCGTCATCGGTGGCTCCGGATCCGAGCACCTCGGTGTCCCGATAGAGCGCCACCGCGATACCGGCCGCGGGCGCACCCGCGACGGCATCGAGCACATGTGTGCTGAGCGTGCTCATGACTGTGCCTCGCCGGCGCTCGGCTCCGTCATGACCACGGAGGTGGCTGTGCTGACTGTTCGCTCGCTCATCCGGCATCACCGGCCAACAGCCGTGTCAACCGAATCCGATTGATCTTCGCCAATTCCGTTCGCACAACGCGCCTTTCGGTATCCGGATCATTTCCGAGCCGGGCGTTGAGCAATTCCAGCAGCTCGTGCCCGGACTTGCCGGTCGCGCACACCAGATAGATATGGCCGAACCTCGCCTCATAGGCCAGATTGCCCTGGGCCAGCCCCGCCCGCACCGCATCCTCGGCCCAGGCAACCCCGGCCTGCTCGCGCGCCGATGCCGCGGTATCGGGCCGTGCGCCGATGCGCGGATGTCCGTCGAGTGCGCGATCGATCTGCGCCTCGGACAATTCGGCCAGCACCGCATCGGCCGTATCGAATACGGCATCGATATTCGCGTACGGCCGCCCCGCGACCAGCGCACGAGCCCATTCCGGCGCGGCGCAACACTCGAGCAAGGCCGCATTCGCCTCCGCTTCGGGCAATGCGTTGAATTCCGCGAGGCCCAACCCGTCGGGTGTCATCGGACCAGCATCGAATACGACCGACCCGGTCGCCAGTCGAACGAGATAGATCACCTCCGGCGTGTCGTCGGCGTCTGACTGTCGACGTCGAAGCACTTTTCCTTAACCCATCGGCTACGCGGCCGGGCTACCGTCTTTTCATGGCTGCATCACCCGAGCCGGTCTGCGCGGGCATCGTCTTGGCCGCGGGCGCCGGCACGCGCTACGGGATGCCCAAGGCATTGGCCGAGGGCGGCGCCTGGCTGCGGTCGGCGGTGGCGGCACTGCGCGACGGCGGCTGCGATCCGGTGATCGTGGTGCTCGGCGCGACCGGACCTGCACCGGAAGCGGTCGACCTACCCGAGGGTGTCGATCATGTGTGGGCGGCGGACTGGGCGACCGGACTCGGAGCCTCGCTGCGGACGGGTTTGCGAGCCGCCGCGCACACCCCCGCGGAGTACGTCGCGATCATGCCGGTGGATACCCCCGATGTCGGGGCCGATGTGGTCGCCCGGGTGGTCGCCGCGGCCATCGCCGCACCCACCGGCCTGGCACGGGCCGTGTTCCACGCCACACCCGGCCATCCCGTTGTCATGTCTCATAAGCACTGGACCTCGGTGTATCAAGCAGCTGTTAGAGATTCCGGCGGGCGCACCTATTTAGCCGGTAATAACGATATGGTGTGCGTCACGTGCGACGATTTGGCGACAGGCGATGATCGTGACTTCCCGGCCACGCCGCACGCGTGAGCGGAGCTGAACAGATGCGGGACATCGTCGACGACCTATTGCGGGTGTGGCATTCGGGCCGGACAGGTGGACTGGCCACCATCGTGCGAACTGTTGGTTCCGGACCGCTGCCGGTAGGGACATCGATCCTGGTAGATGCCAATGGCGCGGTCTATGGTTCGCTCCTCGGCGGGAGCGTCGAGACGACCGTGATCGAGGCGGCCGCCGACGCCGCGCGCAGCGGTCGACGCGGACTGCACCGCTTCGGCGTCCCGCCGGGCGAGCCCGGATTGGACTCCGGCGGCATGGTCGATGTTTTCGTCGAGCCGTTCTCGCGCCGGGACTTCCCGGAATTCCCCTCCATAGCCGCGGAAATCGCCGCACACCGCAGGGTTACCCTGTTCACCGTGGTGTGGAATCCGGATCCGGATCTGATCGGACAGCATCTGATCACCCCGCAGCGTCATGCGACGGAACTGGTCGCGCTGCCCGAATCCGATGTATTCGTCGCCTCGTTCCCGCCGCCACCGCGGCTGATCATCTTCGGCGCCAACGCTTTTGCCGCAGCGCTGGCCGTCCAGGCCAAACTGCTCGGCTACCGCGTCACAATCTGCGATTCCCGCGACACCTTCGCAACACCCGATGCCTTCCCGGGTGCCGAGGTGGTCGTCGACTGGCCGCATCGATACCTGAACACCCTGTCGGCGGCGGGCGAAATCGATAGCAGCACGGCGATTGTCGTCCTCGGACACGATCCGACGTTCGAAATCCCGCTGCTCACCGTGGCACTGCGACTACCCGAACTGGGTTACCTCGCCGCAAACGGCTCCTGGTCCGCACACCTGAGACGCATCGAAGACCTACAAGCGGGCGGCTTCGACAACGCGACACTCGCCCGCCTGCACTCCCCCGCCGGTCTCGACATCGGGGCACGCACCGCCGCCGAAGTCGCCGTTTCGATCGCCGCCGAACTGCTTGTCGCCCGGACCGGAACCGAGCGGCGGATCGCCGAAAACCGGGACGCCGAACCGCAATTCAAGGAATTCCCGGCCAGCGCCCCGGTGGCGCTCTAGCGCTACTTCAGGCCCGGATTCTCCGCGTACACCTCGCGCAGCACCGAGAGGTCGAACAGCTGGTCGGCCTTGATATCGATCTTGGCATTGCGCAACGCGGCGATATTCTGCTCGATCAACTGATCGGTCATAGTCAGCAAACCATTGGCGGTCGAATCCGCGGACACGACCAGGCCGTTCTGCGCGGTCGCCTCCTGGGTCTGTTCGTTCAGATCGAGTTTCTGATCCTTGCCGTATACCTCCACCGCGAGTCGCGCCGATTCGGCCGGATTCGCGACCGCGTCCTTCCAGCCCTTGATCTCGGCGATCAGAAATGCCTTCAGCTTGTCGCGTTCCTTATCGATGGTGGACTGCTTGACCGTCAGGGTCTCGGCCACCAGCGGCAGGTTGTAATCGGCGAAGAGGAAATTCGTATTCTGGAATCCCTTGGCGGTCAGCGTGATCGGCTCATTGGTCACATAGCTGACCCAACCGTCGACCTCACCGTTGGCCAGCGGAGTCGGATCGTATTGCGCGGGCACGATGGTCACATCGCTCGGCTTCATGCCATTGGCGTTCAGCAGCGCGTTGAAGATCAGCTGATTGGTGTCCTGGACGCCGATCTTGCGACCCTTCATATCCTGCGGGGTCTTGATGGGCTTGGCGGCGGAGCTGACGATGCAGAACGGGTTCTTCTGATAGGTGGTCGCGACGATCTTGGCGGGTAGGCCCTCCAGGATCGCGGGCGCGGTGGTCTGCGGGGCCGAGGTGCCGAGCCAGACCTTGCCGGTGTCCAGGCCCGCCTCGACCGAGGTGCTGGCCGCGCCACCGGCGATCAGATTCACCGAACCGAATCCGGCCTCTTTGTAGTAGCCCTTGGCGTCGGCGAAATATTCGCCCGCGAATTCGATGTTCTTCAGCCAGGAGAGCTGGATCGCGACGGAACCGTACTTGGATCCGTCCGCCACCGACCCGCCCGAAGAGTCTTTCGAATCATCGCCACATGCGGCAAGCAGGCTCGCACCGCCCAATGCGGCGCCGGCCAGCGCGGAGTAACGAAGCAGGGATCGCCGGTTCAGGTTCGGCCCGAACGAAGAGCGTTGTACGGGGTTCATGGGCCGAATCTAGGGGGATTCCGTTTCAATTTCTTTACTTTGGCGTTCCGAGCATTGATTTTACGAGAAACTGACCGGTCAGCGGCGCCCCGCCTCGGGGCCGAAGCGGGCCAGCACCAGATTTTCGATGACGCCGACAATCGCGTACAGCAGCACCGAGACGATGGTCACGATCACGATCGAAGCCCACAGCTTGCTGTATTGAAAGGTCGGGATGGCGCGAATCAGACTGGCGCCCAATCCCGTTCCGCTACCCAACCATTCACCGAGCAATGCGCCGATCAGCGCGCCGGGCACCGAGATTCGCGCCGCCGCGAAGACCGACGGCAGGGCTGCGGGCACGGCGACCATGCGCAGTCCGGTCCAGCGGGAGCCGCCGTAGGCGGCAACCAGATCCATCGCCTGCCGCGGTGTATTGCGCAATCCGGCCATGATCATCACCAGCGCCGGGAAGAACACCACGATCGCCGCGAGCACCGTCACACCGGCCAGTCCGCGCCCGAAGACCAGCACGATGATCGGGGTCAGCGCCACCAGGGGCACCGACCGCAACAGCATGGCCACCGGCATGAACGTCTGCTCGACCACCGCGAACGAGACGAACAGCGCCGCGACGACGAGCGCTGCCAGCATGCCGACGCCGAAGCCGATCGCGGCGTCGCGCAGGGTGATCTGCAGGTCGTCGAAGATCGCCTGACGTGCGGTGTGCGCACCGGAGGAGTTGAACAGGTACTTCCAGATATCACTGGGCGTTTTGCCTACTCGCGGGCCGACCTGGGGGAAGGCCTTCAGGAAGACGTACCAGATCACCAGCATCAGCAGGAGTGCGGTGACCAGAGGGAACAGGAAGCGGCCGATCCTGGTCAGCACAGCGAGCGTCCCGGCGGCGGCACCGCGCTGGGGCCGTGTGCTCTCCACGGCGGGCGGTGCGGGGGCAGTCACGTTGTCCACCGGCCCGAGTTCGTCAGTCATCGCGCCTCCTGCGCGGTCCATGGGGTGACCAGTCGGGCGATCAGCGCGACAATCGCGTAGCCGAGCCCAGCGAGTGCGGCTGCCGCCAGCGCCATCCCCCACGTGCGTGGCACGTTGTATGCGGTCTGCGCAGCAGTCAGTGCGACACCGATGCCGCTGTCCACCCCGCCGAGGTACTCGCCGATGATCGCACCGAGCACGGCCGACGGCGCGGCTATCTTCAACGCCGCGAACAGATTCGGCAGCGCTGCGATCGCCTGCACGCGGTAGAGCTGCTGCCAGCGACCGCCGCCGTAGGCGCGGATCAGGTCGAGGCTGGTGACGTCGGCCGAGCGAAGTCCGGTGACCGTGCCGACCATGGTGGTGAAGAAGCAGTACATCGCGGCGAGGAAGACCGTCGGGGTGCGGCCGCCGAAAACAACCAGGATGATCGGCCCCAGCGCGAGCAGCGGGATGCAGTAACTGAGGATGGCGAGCTGGGTGGCCAGCGGTTCGATCCACGGGATCAGCACGATCAGCATCGCCAGGCCGATGGCCAGCGCATTGCCCCAGATGAAGCCTTTCAGCGCGCCGAGCGCGGTGATCCGGAAGTTGGGGCCGTACAAATCCCAGCCGTCGGTGTACATGGTGTGCAGGACGGTCCACGGACTCGGAATCGTGCCGCCCGCGACCTCCAGCGCGGCCAGCAGCCACCACACCGCGACCAGCCCGAGGACGCCGACCAGTCCGCCGATCCGTTTCATACCGCGCCCCCTCGACGGTGTCGGCTGCACAACATCGATCCGGTGCCGTGGTGATCCCTCATGCGACACCGCCCTTGCCGGACTTCCCGAAGAGCAGCTCCGATAGGTAATCGTGCAACTTGTGGAATTCGGGCGTGCGCATCATCTCGGGCGTGCGCGGGCGCGGCAGATCGATCTTCACCAGTTCCAGCACCCGGCCCGGCCGCGGACTCATCACCGCGACGACATCGGAGAGGAAGACCGCCTCGGCGATACCGTGCGTGACCATCAGGGTGGTCGCGGGCTTCTCGGTCCAGATCCGCAGCAGTTCCAGATTCAGCCGCTGCCTGGTCATATCGTCGAGAGCACCGAACGGCTCGTCGAGCAGCAGCACGGTCGGCTTCACGACCAGTGCGCGCGCGATCGAAACACGTTGGCGCATCCCGCCGGACAGCTGCGCCGGTTTGGCCTTCTCGAAGCCTTCCAGGCCGACCAGCCGCACCAGATCCGCGATCAGTCCCGGGTCCGGCGAGATGCCCGCGACCTGTAAGGGCAGTTTGATATTGGATTCCACCGAACGCCACGGCAGCAGCGCCGAATCCTGGAAGGCGATGCCGAGTTCATGGCGGCTGCGCAGTTGGGCGGGGGTCTCACCGTCGATGAGCGTCTTGCCCGCGGTCGGTGTCTCCAGTCCGGCCAGGATGCGCAGCACCGTCGATTTGCCGCAGCCGGATGGTCCGAGCAGGGACAGGAACGCGCCCTGTTCGGTATGCAGCTCCACTTCGTCGAGCGCCTGCACCGTCTTCCGGCCGACCCGGAATGTCTTCGTCAAACCGCTGATGTGGATGCCCGTCCCGCCGGTGGGCTCCTCGGTACCGCTCGCCATCATGACCAAAACACTAGGAGCAGGTCGTTGCGCCGATATTGCGAATCGCCACTCCAGATTGCGCAATCGTTACGCGACTTTCGATCCGCGTGCGTCGAACCCGCAGGTTGGGATGAGATATCGCCCCGCCCGGGTTACAGCGGGGGTGAACCCACTTTTCGCGCTGCTCGACGCCAAGCTGCATATCGCGGGCTCGGAGATCCTCTGGCGCGAGATCATCGGCAATGGTTTCGGTCTGGCCTCCGCGGTCGGCGGTATGCGGCGACGGGTTTGGGCGTGGCCGATCGGGATCGCGGGCAATGCGCTGCTGTTCACCGTTTTCGTCGGCGGAATCTTCAACACGCCACAGCATTTGAATATGGCCGGACAGGCCGGCCGTCAGCTGATGTTCATCGCGGTCAGCGTGTACGGCTGGTGGAGTTGGTATCGGCATGCGCGCGCCGAAACCGGACTCGAACATCGCGGCGTCGCGCCGCGCTGGGCCAGCGGGCGCGAACGGCTGGTACTGGTGGCGGCGATGTTGGTCGGCACGGCCGCATTCGCCCGATTGTTCGCGTTGATCGGCTCCTACGGGCCGTGGGCGGAAGCGTGGATCTTCACCGGATCGGTGCTGGCGACCTATGGCATGGCGCGCGGGCTCGCCGAATTCTGGCTGATCTGGATCGCCGTCGATCTCGTCGGCGTGCCTTTGCTGCTCGAGGCGGGCTATTACCCGTCCGCGACGCTGTATCTGATCTATGCGGGGTTCGTCGCGTGGGGCTTCGCCGTATGGGTGCGCACCCTGCGCAAATCGGCTCCTGTGGTCGCCGATCTCGCGCCTTCGCATCCGTAGCGACTTTTTTCGCGACCTCCGATGAATCGGCGCTGCGCCGCCGGTATGTACCCGCAAACCCATCGGAGGAATGCAATGAAGATGACCACGGGACAGCGCTGGGTACTGGCGCTGACATCGCTCGCGGGTTTGATGATCGTGCTCGACGCACTGGTCGTCACGACCGCGATGCATGCGATCCAGCTCGATCTGCACGCATCGATCGGCGAGCTGGAATGGACGATCAATGCCTACAACCTGAGTTTCGCGGTGCTGTTGATGGCGGGCGCGGCGCTCGGTGACCGGTACGGCCGCAGACGGGTGCTCGTCGGCGGGCTGGCACTGTTCAGCGCGGCGTCCGCCGGATGTGCGCTGGCACCGACTCTGGGTCTGTTGATCGCCGCGCGGACAGCGCAGGGCATCGGTGCCGCCGCCATCATGCCCGTGGCGGTGGCCTTGCTCTCGGCGGCGTTCCAGCCGGAACAGCGGACCAAGGCGCTCGGATTATTCGCGGCGGCAACCGGATTGGCCACCCTCGGCGGACCGCTCGTCGGGGGTGCGGTAGTGCAGGGCCTGGCCTGGCAGTGGATCTTCTGGTTGAACCTGCCGATCGGGGCGGTACTGATCCCGCTGGTGCGCACGCGGCTGGCCGAAAGTGTGGGCGAGGCACGCAGATTGGACTTTCTCGGGATCGCGTTGGTGAGCGTCGCCGCCTTCGGCATCGTCTGGGGTCTGATTCGGGGCAATGAATCCGGTTGGGCCGGCGCCGAAGTCGTGCTCGCTTTCCTGGCAGGCGCGGTGGCACTGATCGGATTCGTACGCTGGGAGCTGCGCACCACCGCGCCGCTGATTCCCATGCGCTTCTTCGCCTCGCGCGCCTTCTCCGCGGGCAATGCGGTCGGATTCCTGCTGGCCGCCTCGATTTTCAGTGGTGCGTTCTTCTTCGCCCAGTTCCTGCAGATCGTGCAGCAGCAAGGCCCACTCGGTGCCGGACTGCGCCTGGCGCCGTGGACGATCACCCTGTTCCTGGTGGCGCCGATCGCGGGCAAGCAGGTCAACCGGTTCGGTGAACGTCCGCTGGTTGTCACCGGCTTGCTCATGCAGGCCGTCGGCTACGGGTGGATCGCCCGCACCGCCGGACCGGACCTGCCGTACATCGCGATGATCGCGCCCTTCGTCATCTCCGGCGTCGGTGTGTCGATGGCGATTCCCGCCGCGCAGAGTGCGGTACTGCGCGCGGTTCCGATGCCCGCCGTCGGCGCCGCGTCGGGCACCTACAACACCCTGCGCCAACTCGGTGGCGCCTTCGGAATCGCGGTCCCCGCAGCTGTTTTCGCGGCGGTTGGCGGCTTCACCGGCACGCGGGACTTCAGCGACGGTTTCGCGGCCGCCATCGGCACCGCCGCTTTGCTCGCGCTCCTCGGCGCCGCGATCGGCCTGCTGATTCCGGCCGGTGCGCCCGTTCCCGCACCGAACACCACTGAGCCGGTTTCGGCGGCCCCTGCGGGACCACCGAGGGACGGGTCGGCCTCCGCCCATGCGGGCACGCCGAGCGGCGCGATGACCTCCTATTCGGCAGCTCGCGAGGACCGCACCGAGGTGCAGGCATGACCAGCGCCACAGATTCCTCGGTAGGTTGTGCACCCATGACGGTCAGTACGGATTTCGCGGCGCGCACCGCGCCCTACCGGCCCGAACTGCTCGCGCACTGCTATCGGATGCTCGGGTCGATCCATGACGCCGAGGATCTGGTGCAGGAGACGATGCTGCGAGCATGGCGCTCGGCCGACCGCTATGACGAAGCGCGGGCCTCGCTACGCACCTGGCTGTATCGGATCGCCACCAACGCCTGCCTGACCGCGCTCGAACAGCGCGGCAGGCGGGCGCTGCCCACCGGTCTCGGCGGGCCCAGCGATACCGTGGTCACCAAACCGGAGCGTCATCCCGAAATCCCTTGGCTGGAACCGATTCCCGATGCCCTGCTCGGCACCGCCGCCGACGATCCGGCAACCGTGATCGCGGCCCGCAGCGGTATCCGGCTCGCATTCATCGCGGCCCTGCAATTCCTACCCGCCAGGCAGCGCGCGGTCTTGATCCTGCGCGACGTACTCGCCTGGTCCGCGGCCGAAGTCGCCGACCTGCTCGAAACCACTACCGCCGCGGTCAACAGCGCACTGCAACGTGCCCACGCCCAATTGGAGAAGGACGCCCCCATGCTCGACCGCATATCGGAATCGTTGAGCCCGGACGAACGCGCGATGATCGACCGATACGTAACCACCTTCGGCAATGCCGACATGGCTTCATTCGCCAAGCTCCTGCGCGACGATGTCGTCCTCGAAATGCCGCCCGCCCTGCTCTGGTTCGCCGGGCGCGCCCACGTCCTCGAATTCTTCACCGACAAATGCGGTTCCACACCCGGCGAGTGGCGGGCAATCCCGACCTCCGCCAACACCCAACCCGCGATCGCCTACTACCGCCGCGACGAAACCGACACCTACCAAGCACATTCCATCCACCTACTCACCCTCCGCGATGCGGCCATCGACCGAATCACGGTCTTCCTGGATGCCACCCTCTTCCCCGGCTTCGGCCTACCGACCACCCTCTGAACCGTTTTCGAGGTGGTTCGGACACGGCGTGCTGGCACTGACTTCCTGCGGGCGGCGCCTTGGCCACCGCGGCGCCGTCAGCATCGAGAGCTCGACCTGCTGGCGAACCGCCCTAGACCACGTCCACCCGAACCCCCGCAGCCCGAATCGTCGCCACCGCACCCGGATCCGCATCCGAATCCGTCACCAGCACATCGACCTGCTCGATCCCGCAGATCCGAGCCAATGCCGAGCGCTCCAACTTGTCCGCTGTAGCGACAGCTATCACATGCCCGGACCGCCGCACCATCTCGGTGGTCACCCCCGCTTCGTCGATGTGCCGACATTGCGCGCCCCCCTCGGCGGAAATCGCGTTCACGCCGAGAATCAGTGCATCCAAACGCAATTCGGCCAATGCCCGCTCGGCCAGCGGCCCGTGCAGCTCATAGGATTCCCGCCGCGCCACCCCGCCGAGCACGATCGTGCGCATATGCGGTCGCAGCACCATCTCGCCCGCGATATTGAGCGCGTTGGTGACGATGGTCAGTTGGTCGCCAGCAGCATTCGCCAAATCTGCCCGCCCGGCCAATGCTCGCGCCACGGCGGTCGTGGTTGTGCCACCGTTCATTCCGACTACCGCATTCGGTTCGATAAGTCCCGCGGCATGTTCCGCGATCCGCTGCTTCGCCTCGTCGGCACCCTGCCGGTAGCGCGCGGGCAGGTCGTAGGCGACCGAAGTCGCGACCACACCGCCGTGCGTCCTGGTCGCCAACTGCTGTTCGGCGAGTGCGGTGAAGTCGCGGCGCACCGTCGCCGGGGAAACTCCGAGGCGTTCGGCGGCTTCTTCTACCGAGAGGCGCCCGGTTTCGGCGAGCAGTTCCAGCAGTCGGTTCCATCGCTGCGGCCGGTCCGTCGGTCCGGTCATTTCATATCTTCCCGCCCACCCGGACGACCTGCCGTTTTTCCATGCACGCCAACAATCTGACCACAGGCACGTGCCGACGGTAGAGATTCGGCCGCCGTATTGCCGAGCCGGACACCTTTATCACCGCGCCCGCAGCCCATCGAGCACGAGATCGACCACCCGGCGAACCGCCTCCGGATACGACTCACCGGCCCGGGTGTAGATCTGCAGGGTCATCAGTCCGGCCACCTCGCCGGGCTCGATATCGGCGCGCATGGCACCGGCGGCCTGCGCCTCCCTGGTCATCCGCGAGACCGACTCGACAATGCGCCCCCGCACCTCGTGCAACCGCGGATCGGCCTGAATCTCGGCATGCAGATTCGGCTCGATCGCCGAGGCCAGCGCCCCGACCCGGCGCTGCGCGCACTCGTGCAGAAACCGCGAAAGCGCAGGCCACGCCGCGCCCTCCTGCGCCAACGCGGTCGCCGCCAACTGGGCCAGATCCGCGAGGTAGGACTGGGCCGTCTCGGCGATCAATGCATCCCGATCCGGGAAGTGCCGATACAGCGTGCCGACACCCACACCCGCCCGATCCGCGATCTCCTTCATCGGCACATCGACGCCTTGCTCACGGAAGGTCACCAGCGTCGCGGCAATGATCTGATCCCGATTGTTCCTGGCATCCGCCCTCTTCAGACCGGTCGTCACCCGCACCTCCAGTTTAAGTGGACGAAATCCTTCCACTTACTGTACGCTCCGTTTAACCGGACGAAATTCGTCCACTTAGTCGTAAGGTGTTGTCATGAACACGACGGTTCTGATCTCGGGCGCGGGCATCGGCGGCTCGACCCTGGCGTACTGGCTGGCCGACCGTGGCTTCCAGGTCACGGTGGTCGAGCGGGCGACGGGCCAACGCTCCAGCGGAAATCCGGTCGACGTAAAGGGACCCGCCATCGATGTGGCCGAACGCATGGGCATCATGCCGCAACTGCGTGCCGCGAATTCCACCGTGTCCCAGATGAATTTCGTCAATGCGAGCGGCCGGCGCGTCGCCCGGGTCGATCTGCAGGCCTTCCAGGGATCGGCCGGCGACCGTGAAGTCGAAGTCCCGCGAGCCGATCTCGCCGCGATCCTGCTCGACGCCAGCCGCGACAATGCCGAATTCCTCTGGGGTGACACCATTACCGGCCTGACCCAGCAAGCCGACGGTGTCGACGTCACCTTCGAACACGCCCGACCCCGCCGCTTCGACTTCGTAATCGGCGCGGACGGCCTGCATTCGGTGGTGCGCCGCCTGACCTTCGGCGACGAATCCGAATTCGTCCGGCATATGGGCATCTACATCGCCACCATCCGGCTCGATGCACCATTCGGCAGCGACCGCGAAGTTCTCATCTACAACACACCGGGACGAGCACTGTCGGTGCACCCGACGAAGGGCCGCGCCCTCGCGGCATTCATGTTCCGGCACAAGGGCGTACCCGGTTTCGACCACCGCGATACCGAACTGCACAAGCGCCTGGTCATCGAGGCCTTCACCGATCAGGGCTGGCGGGTCCCCGAATTGCTGGACCGCGTCCGCGACACCGATGACCTGTTCTTCGACTCGGTCAGCAAGGGCGAGCTGCCGCGCTGGTCGGACGGACGCGTCGCCCTGCTCGGCGACGCCGCATCCTGCGTCTCACTGTTCGGTGACGGCTCCACCCTCGCGATCGCCGGTGCGCACACGTTGGCGGAGGAACTGGCGGCCACGCCCGAGGACCACGAGGCAGCGTTCCAGCGCTACGAGACCCGGCACCGGGTGCTGGTCGATCCCAAACTCAATGGGGTGGCTACCGCGGCATCGATGCTCATTCCGGCGACGAAGACCGGAATCGCACTGCGTAATACCGCAACTCGGGTCCTTCCCGCTGTCACGGCCATCCGCGATCGGGTCCGGTGCGCCGCTTGAAGCACAAGCCAAATCCCGCCGTCAATTCAACGCAAGCCCGGAATTCACGAAATAGGCGATCTCCTCGCATATTTCATCGAGTGACACCTCGGTATCGGGATGAGTGGTTCGCACCAGCTCCTGGGCCAGCGAATTCACCGCGCCGATCACCGCGAGCGCGAACAGATCGAACCGGCGCGCCTTGGTCTCGCCGCGTTCGACGGCTCGCTCCGCCTCACTGATCAGCAGTGATGAGAGCAGGCGGCGCTGTTGCCTGCGCCAATCCTCCACCGCCGAACTGACGCCGACCACTTCGACGTAACACACCCGCGCCGACCGATGATCGGCGCAGGTCACCTCGAGGTAGGCACGAAAACTGTCGACGACCCGCGTCGAAAGCGGTTGGCCCGCGGTCTTCGACATACTTTCCAGCGACCGTTCGACCGCATGCGAGGTGATCCGATTGACCAGCGCGATCAGCAAGGCCTCGCGGCTGCCCATATCCTCGTAGAAGCTGCGGGTGGAAACATTCGCGACGGCACACAGCCGTTCGATCGAGGTGGCCGCGTAGCCTTGGGTGCCGAATAATTCCAGCGCCGCATCGATGAGTCGCGCCTGCCGCTGAGCTACCCGCTGCTCCTTGGACAACCCGCCGTAATTGCGGCCCTCCTTGCGTTCGTCATCCTGCCGTGCCACGGATTCGATGCTACCGCCTCGCCAAGCGCCTACCCCGGCGCACCGACATCCGGCGGCCTGCGCATTCATCGTCGAAAACGGCGGGGGCACAAGACCACCCGCCGTCGGACGATCACTTCACGCTGCCCGCGGTAAGCCCCGCGACCAGGCGCTTCTCGATGAACGCGAACAGGATGACCACCGGAACGATGCCCACCGTGGAGATCGCGAAGACGTACTGCCACGCCGTGTCGTATTGCCCGACGAATTTGGTCAGCGCCACCGACAGCGGCTGGTTCTCCGGCGTGGTCAGCACAACCAGGCTCGCCGCGAATTCGTTCCAGCAGGCCACCACCACGAAAATCGTCGCGGTGACGATGCCCGGCCAGACCAGCGGCAGGCTCACCCGGACCAGGATCTGCCAGCGACTCAGACCGTCGAGCTGCGCGGCCTCCTCGATCTCCACCGGAATGGCGGCGAAGAAGCTGTGCAGGATCCACACCGCGAACGAGAGGTTGAACGCGGCGTTCACCAGGATCATGGCCAGCCAGGTGTCATTGATGCCGAGAGTGAAGAACTGCCGGATCAGGCCGGTCACCAATACCGTCGGCTGCAACATCTGGGTGACCAGCACCAGCGCGAGGAATATCGCGCGTCCCGGAAACTTGTGCCGTGCCGTGTAATACGCGGCCGGGATGGCCACGACGAGCACCAGCAAGGTGGCACAGACCGAGATGACTATCGTGCTCACCAGGTTGTACGGCAGCGGCGTCTCAGGGGTGTCCCACATGGTGGAGTAGTTGTCCGGATGCCAGGTCTCGGGCAGATACGTCGGCGGGATGCGCAGGATTTCGGCGCGACTCTTCAGCGAGCCGAGCACCATCACCACGAACGGGGTCAGGAAGATGACAGCAAGCACCACCCCGACCGCGGTGAGTTCCCACCGCCGCCGCCGAGTTCGGCCGGTCGGGGCCTCGTCAACCGTTTCGTCCGGCGGGATGTCCACACCCTCGATGTGGATGTCGGCCTGTGTCGTCATGCGTCCACCTGCTGGGTCGGCTTGATGACCTTCACATAGATCGCGATGATGACCACGATCAGCGCGAAGTTGAGCACGCTCATGGCGGCGGCGGTGTCGAGCTGCTGGTTCTGCCGAATCAGCTTGAAGGTCAACGTCGTCGTCGTATCCGCACCGAAGCCCGCGATACCGCCGGTGATCACCTGCAGAATGGGCAGCGAGTTGAACACATTGATGATGTTGATGATGGTGGCCACCGCGATCGCCGGACGCAATTGCGGCAGCGTGAGATGCCGATAGCGCTGCCATGCATTGGCGCCGTCGACCCGGCCCGCCTCATCGATCTCGGCCGGAATCGATTGCAGCCCGGCCAGGATCGTGTAGGTGGTGAACGGGATCGAGACGAAGACCGCGACGCCGATCGCCACCAGGAAGGCGGGCGTCGGCTGTTTGGTGAAGCCGTAGCCCCGGTCCAGCAGTCCGATATCGACCAGGAACCGGTTGGCGATACCGACATCGGGGTCGAGCATGTAATAGAAGATGGTCGTCGTCATCACGACCGAGGCCGCCCACGGGACCAGAATCGCCATCCGCACCGCGGTGCGTCCCGGGAAATCCTTGTTGAGAAACTGCGCCAGCCCCGCCGAGAGCACCAGGGTGATCAGCACGACGCTGACCACCCAGACCACGGTATGTGCCAATACCGATCCCAATTCGCTGATATCGAACAGGTTTCGGTAGTTGGCCAGTCCGGCGGGGCCGCGATCCTGTCCGTAGGCGCTCAGGTCCCGGGTGCTGGTCCAGACCATGTAGCCAACCGGGAACGCGACAATCGCCGCGATCAGCACCAGAGTCGGCCCGATCCAGGGGACGGCCCGCAGTGTCGAGTTCTTTCCTGAAAGCACCCGGGTTGCTCTGCTCAATTCGCGGCCCTCCCGGGGCCCTTCGTGGTCACGCTTCGCTACCTCCTTCGGGCCCGTCGCTCGGGCCGCTGGGCGCCACACGCTATTTCGCTGCTTCCTGAATCCGCTGCAACACTTGTGCCGGGTCCGCACCCTGGGCGATGGTGCCCATCTGCTGATGCATGGCGCCCTGCACCGCAGCCCATTTCGGGTTATTGCTCGGGTAGAACTTGGCCACCGGCAGGGTCGCCGCGAAGGCCTTGGTCACCGGGTCGTCGGCGAGCACCGCGGTGGCACTGGTCGTGATCGGGATGAAGTGCTCGTTCTTGACGAAGTTCGAGTACACATTCGCCGAGTAGAAGAAGTCGAGGAACTTCTTGATCGTCTCGGCCTTCTTGCCGTCCTTCTTGAATGCCATCAGGTGATCGGCCACGCCCAGCGTGACGGGCGCACCGTCCTTGGTCGGCGTGGGCGCGGTGGCGTACTTCAGACCCGGATTCTTATCGGCGATCTGGGCGATGGTGGGCGGCAGCCCCTCGATCATCCCGACCTTGCCCTGGATGAAGGAGTTGATGACGTCCTTGCGGTTGGTCGCACCCGGATTCGGCTGGGTGACACCGGCGTCGAAGATCTCCCGCATGGCCTTGACCCCCTCCAGGTTCTGTGGGGTATCCACGGTGATCTTGTCGCCATCGGACCAGTTGCCGCCGGCACCGAAGGTCCACAGCGACGTCTCGGCCTGCGATTCCTCACTGCCCAGCGGGAGACCGTAGCCGGAAACACCGCCGCCGAGCGCCTGGATCTTCTTGGCGGCATCGGTCAGCTCGGCCCAGGTCTTGGGCGGAGTGCTCACCCCGGCCTTCGCGAACAGGTCGGTGTTGTAGAACAGGGTGCGCGTGGAGGCGAACAGCGGCATCGCGTACTGCGTGCCGTTCAGCGACGCGTTCTTGGCGAAACCGGGCTGCACATCCGACAGCACATTCGGGGAGACGACCTCGGATACCGGATAGAGCATGCCGTCACCGGCGAAGCTGGCGTAGGCGTCGATATTCAGCAGATCCGGGGTGGTGGACTTGGACTGCAGTTTGGTCTTCACCACATCGTTGATCGACTCCCAGGACTCCATCTGCAGGTTGACCTTGTAGTCGGGGTTCTGCTTCTGGAAGTCGTCGATGATGCGGTCCCACAGCGCCTTCGTGCCATTGGCACCGTCGCTGTAGGCGGGAGCCAGGAAGTTGATCGTCGTATCGGAGTCGGCCGAATCCTTGGAGCCGAAACCACATGACGAGACGGCGAGTGCGAGGCCGGTGACCATCGCTATCCCCGCGAGGACGCCGTGGAGAGGTCTTTTCACGAGCAGAACCTTTCAAATTTTCACTCCGGGCGCTACTGCAGCGCCGATGATGGAGCGAACGAATCGCTTGTACAGATCGTTTCGAGCGACCTGCAAGCAGTCGCTACGGATAGAGGCTAGACCGAACTGTGATCACATGTGACTGATTTGCTCGTAAATTTGACATGAACGATCACCGAGAGTGATCCTGTTGTTGTGCCGATCTCCGCTGACCCCACCCCCGTGACTCATCTGGCCGCCGAAGTCGCCACCCAGCCGGACGACTGGGTTCGCGCCGAGACCACCGCCGCCGAGTACCGCGCCGTCCTGCCCCAACCGGGCGAGCGCGTCGCCGTCATCGGTTGCGGCACTTCGCTGTTCATGTCCCGTGCCATCGCGTCATTGCGCGAGAGTTCGGGGCAGGGCATTACCGACGCCTGGCCCGCAAGCGAAGTCCGCGGCGATCGCGATTACGACCGCTACCTCGTCATCTGCCGCTCCGGCACCACCACCGAGGTGGTCGATGCCATGCGGGCGATACCTGCGCGCATTCCGCGCACCGTCATCTGCAGCAGTCCGGGCACCCCGGTGCTCGACCTGGGCGATCCGATCCTGATCGACGAGGTCGACGAGCAGTCGGTGGTACAGACTCGTTTCGCCACCACCGCGCTGGCGATGCTGCGCTGGCATCTCGGCGAGGATCTGCGTACGGCCATCGAGCAGGCCAGGGCCGTACTCGCCGAGGATCCAGCCACAGCACTGGCCGACGTGCGTCGTGCCGAGCAGATCAGCTTCGTCGGGATGGGTTTCGCGGCCGCGATCGCCGAGGAGGCGGGGCTCAAGCTGCGCGAATCCTGCCAGTCCTGGACCGAGTCGTATCTGCAGACCGAATACCGGCACGGACCGATCAGCATCTCCACCCCCGGCCGCGCCGTCTGGGCGTTCGGACCGCTGGTCCCCAATTTCGCGCAGGACGTGGCCGTCACCGGAGCGCACTTCGAACATCGCGATATCGATCCGATGGCCGATCTGGTGCGGGTGCACCAGCTGTGTGTGCTGCGCGCCGCCGACCAAGGCCTCGACCCGGATCATCCGCGCAACCTCAACCGTTCCGTCGTTCTGGATCGGTGAGCGGTCGCTACCAGGAACTACTGTGCGGATATGGGAACGGAAAAGCCCCCGGCCACCGTGCACCGCGACGATCTCGCGGACCGCACGGACGTGGCGACCTCGGCGGTGCCGGACGCCGCGGCAGCGCCGGGGCCGGTTGCGCGACAGCAGCCGGTCACGGCGTTGACCGATGATCTGCTGGTGCTCGGCCTAGATGTCGGCGGCACCACGATGAAAGGTGAGGTCACCGATGCCGCGGGCACCGTGCTCGCCTCGGGGGTGGTAGCCACGCCGCAGGGCGAGGCGGCCTTCGACACCATGGGGGCACTCGGCGATCAGTTGCTGGCGGAGTTGACCGATGACCAGCGCGATCGCGTCGCGCGCGCGGCGGTACTGCTGCCGGGCATTGTCGATCCGGTCCGTTCGATCGCGGTATTCAGCAGCAATGTCGGTTGGCGCGATGTGCACATCGGCGATCGATTCACCGAGCGCTGGGGTATGCCGGTGCTGATCGAGCACGATGTCGCGGTGGCGGGCTGGGCCGAATGGCGTTTCGGCGCCGGGCGCGGCCACGATGACGTCTGCGTGGTCATCCTGGGCACCGGCATCAGCGGCACCCTTTCCGTCGGTGGCCGTCTGATGCGCAGCGGGTACGGGCAGACCGGCGAATACGGACACATCCCGGTGCGGCACGCCGACGGATTGCGCTGTCCCTGCGGCAATATCGGCTGCGTGGAGACCGTGGCGTCCGGCGCAGCCATCGCCCGCGCGTACGCGAAGCGAACGGGTCACGAAACAGCAAGCGCAGCTGATGTTTTCGCGATACTGGATACCGATCCCGATGCCAAAGCCGTGGTCGCCGAAGCGATCAGCGCGCTTGCCGACGGACTGCTCGGCCTCATCCATGCGGCCTGTCCCGAACTGATCATTCTCGGCGGCGGCCTGGCCGGGGCCGGACCCGCGCTGACCGAACCCCTGCACCACACCATCGCCGAACGCCTGCGCGTGGTGCCCGCACCGCGGGTTGTGCTCGGCGAGTTCGGTGTTCGCGCGGGGCTCATGGGTGCGGCACTGTTCGCCAGACAGGGAGCGCTCACGTGACTCGCGTCGCGGCGAGTGTAATCCGAGTGCGGGCAGTGCTGGTCCGATCATCCCGCGCGAGGGTGGCCGCATGAGTCTCGAGATTCGCGGACGGATCGTATCGGCGACATGCACATTCGACGACGGCGTCGTCTCCGTACGCGCGGACCGAATCCATGCGATCTGCTCCCTCGCGGACTGGGTTGCCGCACATCCGGATTCGACCGTGCCGCCATTTTCCGGCACGGTACTGCCCGGCCTCGTCGATATTCACAACCACGGCGGATTCGGCCACCGGTTCGACACCGTCGACGGTGCCGAGGCGCGGGCGGCCGCCGAATTCCACCACACGCACGGCTCCACCACCGTGCTGGCCAGCGTTGTCACCGGCGCCGCGACCGATATGGTCGCGCAGGTCGCGACGCTGCGCGCGATGGCAGCGGACGGCACCATCGGCGGAATCCATGCCGAGGGACCGTTTCTGGCCGCTGCCCGCTGTGGCGCACAGGATCCCCGATTTCTGCGCGATCCCGATCTCGAGCTGACCGAACGCCTGCTCGCCGCCGCTGGCGGACATCTGCGCGTCATGACGCTCGCGCCGGAGCTGCCGGGATTCGACAAGGTCGCCCAACGCCTTTCCGAAAACGATGTGGTGGTGTCGCTCGGCCACAGCGATACCGACTTCGCCCGCTTCCGGCGGGCGCTGCGACCTGATGGATTCGGCGCTCTGGTCACCCACTTGGCGAATGGCATGCCGCCACTGCATCACCGCACGCCCGGTCCGGTGGCCGCCGCACTCGTCGCCGCGGCGCAGCGCCGGGTTGTCGTCGAGCTGATCGGCGACGGGGTACACGTCGACTCCGGTTTCGGCGCTTTAGTTTTCGCGACCGCACCCGGACAGGTCGCGCTGATCACCGACGCGATGCAGGCGGCGGGCATGCCCGACGGCGAATATCAGCTCGGTCCGCAAGTCGTGCACGTCGCCGATGGCGTGGCCCGAATAGCCAATGGATCCATCGCGGGCGGCACCGCCCACCTCCTGCGCTGCCTCGACTGGGCGGTCCAGGATTGCGGTGTGCCGTTGCGCGAGGCTGTGATCGCCGCCACTTCGGTACCGGCCGCGACGGCGGGACTGGCCGATGTGGGCGACATCAGGGCCGACTTTTTCGCCGACCTGCTGATAGTCGATGACAACCTACAGTTGCGCCGGGTGCTCAGACGTGGACAGTTGTTGACGTGATCCTCACTGTGACAATGAATCCCGCCTACGACATGACCTACCGGGTAGAGCATTTCGAGCGCGGCCAGGCCCATCGGGTCCGTTCGGTCGAGCAGCGCATCGGCGGCAAGGGCATCAATGTGACGCGGGTGCTCAATCAGCTCGGAAAATATGCCAGGGCGACGGGATTCTCCGACCACGCCTTCGCGGCCGCCGCCGAGCTGGAGATGCCGGTCGACTTCGTGCACGCACTGCCCTGGGTCCGACGCACGGTGGTGATCAGCGAATCGGGCGACGGTACCGCGACCGCACTGTGGGAGCCCGGTGCACGGGTGTCGAATCCACATGCCGCCGAACAGCTCTCGGTCCGCGTTTCGGGCATGCTGCCCGATATCAACGGCCTGGTCATCTCGGGATCACTGCCGGGTGGCATCGCCCACAGCCTACCCGCCGAAATCGCGCGCACCGCCATCGCCGCCGGTGTCCCGACCGTCTGCGATGTCGACGGCGAGTCACTGCGCCTTGCGGCGCAGATCCCCGGCATCGTGCTGATGCCGAATACCGAAGAGCTGGAACGTCTCACCGGACGAGTCCCGGTGACCCCAGGCGAAGTCGCCACGGCCGCACTGCCGCTCATCGAACGCGGCGTGCGCGCCGTCATCGCCACCCGCGGCGCCGAGGGCATGGTCGTGGTCACCGCCGAGGGCGCGTGGTCGGCGGCCCTGCCCGAACCACTCGCCGGAAACCCCACCGGCGCGGGCGATTCCGCGACAGCAGCGGTGATAGCTGCCCTGTCGGATGCGAAGGACACCCCCGACTGGCCCGCCATTCTGGTAGACGCCGTCGCCACCTCGGCCGCCGCGGTCGTCATCCCGGTGGCCGGTGAAATCGACCGCCGCCTGCGCACCCAGATCGCGCCGACGGTGATCGTCGAACGACTAGCCACCCCGCAGGAGACCTCCCCATGACCTCGAGACCAGTCGCGGACCTGATCGCGGCCGCCCGTCCGGGCGGTCTCGGCGCCTTCAATGTGATCACCATCGAACACGCCGAGGCCATCGCCGCGGCTGCCGAGGCGGCGAAACTGCCGGTGCTGCTCCAACTTTCGGAGAATACGGTGCGCTACCACGGCAATCTCGCCCCGATCGCGCTGGCATGCTCGAGCATTGCCGCCGACAGTAGCGCCGATATCGCCGTGCACCTGGACCATGCCACTTCGTTCGAACTCATTCGCACCGCGGTCGACCTCGGTATCGGCTCGGTCATGTACGACGGCTCGACGCTCGACTACGCCGAGAACGTCACTGCCACTGCCGATATCGCTCGCTGGTGTCACGACCGCGACGTCTTCGTAGAGGCCGAACTCGGCGAAGTGGGCGGTAAGGACGGTGCGCACGCCCCCGGTATCCGCACCGATCCGGATGAGGCCGTCGAATTCGTCGCGGCAACCGGTGTGGACGCCCTCGCCGTGGCCGTCGGCTCCTCGCACGCCATGCAAACCCGCACGGCCGAACTCGATAACGACCTGATTGCTCGGCTGGCCGCGAAAGTCCCCGTCCCCCTTGTACTGCACGGCTCCTCCGGTGTTCCCGATGCCGGTCTGCGAGCCGCCGTCCAGCACGGCATGACCAAAGTCAATATCGCCACTCGACTGAATGTCGTTGCCACCGAAGCGATTCGGGCCGTGCTCGCGGACAGCCCCACCATTGCCGACCCGCGCAAGTACCTGAATCCCGCTCGCGATGCGATCCGGTCCGAGGTCGAACATCTGCTGCGGGTGCTCGCGGGGTAGATCTCACCACCCCGGGGAAAGTATGGGCAGCCGTCGTTGGGCAGCGATGATACGATGAATTGCCTTTAGTTTAGCTAAGGATTTGCTGTCCGCTAGAGCTGTATCACCTGATGAAGGAATAACAACTCCATGGCTGTCATCCTGCAAACAGGAGAACAGCGCGCTGCCGGTGCGGAGACGCAGCTCGAGGTCTCGCACAAGTTAACGCTCAGTGCCGCAATAGTATTCGCCTCCCTGTCCATCGGCGCCTGGCTGCTGTTCGTGCGGCCCAACTGGCAGATGTACTGGCACCAAATCGATCTACAGGTCTATATGTGGGGCGGTACGGCCGCGGCGACTCATCCCGCGCTGCTGTACGACGGCCGCGGACCGATGGGCCTGCCCTTCCTCTATCCCGTTTTCGCCGCGTGGATCTGTGCCGAACTCTCGCGATTCCCGATCAACTACATCGGGACCGGCGTCACGGTGCTCACCATGGCGTCGCTGTTCGTGAGCGTCTGGAGCGCGGCCACACTCCAGCAAATGCGCCGCGGAACGGGTTTGCTGGCATTGAGCATCGCCGTCACCGGCGCGGCGATCTGGTTGGAGCCCGTCCAGCAGGCGTTCCGGTTCGGTCAGCTCAGCGCGATCCTGATGGCCATGGTCCTGGCCGATCTCGCCATGCCCAAGGAGAGCCGATATCGGGGCATCCTCATCGGCATCGCGACCGGACTGAAGCTGACCCCCGCGGTCTTCATCGTCTATCTGCTCATCACCCGCCAATTCCGGGCCGCCGCGACGGCCGCGGCGACCTTCGGCGCCACGGTCGCGATCGGCTTCTGGTACCGGCCGACCCAGGCACTGCAGTTCTGGACGACGACCACGACCTCGCAGAACCGAATCGGCTTCGCCTATGTGCAGAATCAGTCGATCAACGGCATGTTCGGCCGCCTGGAATGGACGACCTGGGGCGACACCACGTCCTCGTTCGTCTGCGCCGGACTGCTCGGACTCGCCGGAATGGCGGCCGCGCGCATCGCCCACCTGCGCGGTGACCAATTGCTGGGCGCGCTGCTCGCGGCCACGGTAATGCTGCTGGTCTCGCCGATTTCCTGGACCCACTACTGGGTGTGGATCACACCGGCACTGCTGTGGCTGATCCACGTGCTGCGCCATCGGCCACTCGCCGTCCGTATCGCCGTACCCGGGCTCATCTACCTGTTCGTCTTCGCCTGGCCACTGCGGTCCGACCAGGTCGGCGCATGGGATCCGGATCTGCCACTGCTGCCGCAGGGGCTGATCTGGCAGGTACCGCAGACCGATGGCCGGGAATTCCGTTGGACGGTATGGCAATTCCTACTCGGCGATTCGTACACCCTGCTCGCCACCATCGCACTGGTCGCCGCGATCGTCTGGCTGATTCCGCTCCGGCTGCACACTGTGGAGCTGCCCGACGAGGGAGTCGCGGACCGGCGGCGCGAGCGAGGGGTGGGCGCCGCCGGTCGGCGGGAAGACGGTCCGAGCAGTGAACCGCCGGGGTCGAGCGAGTTGGAAGCCGTGGGGTAAGGCTCCTGTGCTACGAGGAGCCGCTTCGTTCGCCGACATTGATCATCCTGCTCCGATCACCTCGAGAATGCTGGCAATCCAGCTGTGAATCGTCTGGGAACCGATCAGTCGGCGCTAACAAGCTGTCGGATCGGAAGATTCGGTATCGGTCAGTGGGGTCGCCAGCGGCCAGCCGCCCGCCGCCAGATGTGAAGCGACCCTGGCGATATCGTGCGCGTCCGGCTGCTCCTTGGCCATCCGCGCGATCGCCCCTTCGATATCGGCGTGGCTGATCTCGCTGTCCGGATTGGAGTCCACCAACTCCTCGGCGATCACCACCACCTCGTAATCGGTCAGGTGGCGGTGCAGCACCGCGAACAGGGCGACGTAGTCCGACCGCGGAATCCCCTGTGGATAGCCGGCGCGCAGCCAGCCGATGACCCGGCCGAGCAGATTCGGCCGGACCTGTGCGGATTTCGCTGGATCAGTCACGGGTCACCCTTCTCACGCTCCGAACAGATGGATACCGAATCCAGCCGCCAGGAATGCCCTAGCGGTGTAAAGAATTCCGGTAAGTATCGCGGCGAGGATCAGCGCGAAGCAGGCGCAGGCACCGGCCAGTGCCGGGTAATTATGTTGGGCGGCAGTACCTTCCGCGGATACCGTATCGGCGACCGACCAGAGCCGGACCCCGACGGCGAAGACGATCGGCAGGCCTGCGCCGAGCAGCAGACCCGCGACGGTCACCTTCCACAGCGCGTCCAGGTTCGTGACGAGTGTGTGCACGATGTGTCTCCTCAGACCTGGGCTGAACGATTAGTGGATTCCGTGGCAGGCGATCCGGCGGACACATCATGTCCTCCGTCCTCGACGACCGGCGTGGTGTCGTTCGCAACCTCGGTACCGGAGTTCGGCGTGTCGCCGGGCCACTCGTTGACATTGCTGGTGTCCACCGGATCCCGCCGCGACCGCAGATACATCACCAACGACAGCGCGATCAGCAGTGCGAATACCACCAGCACACCGGGCAACCCGCCGATGACATGCGCGATGGCCCAGCAGATCGCACCGGCCAGACCCGCCAGCGGCAGCGTCGACAACCAGGCGACCGTCATCCGGCCCATCACACCCCAGCGCACCTCCGCGCCCTTGCCGAGTCCGGTGCCGAGGATGGATCCGGTCGCGGTCTGCGTGGTCGAGAGCGGTAGCCCGAAATGGGCCGAGGTGAGGATGATGGCGGCGGAAGCGGATTCAGCGGCCAGACCCTGCGGCGAGTCGATCTCGACCAGTCCCTTGCCGAGGGTGCGGATGATCCGCCAACCGCCGAGGTAGGTGCCCGCCGCGATGGCGACGGCACAGGCCGCCATCACCCACAGCGGCATTTCGTCGTTCTTGGTCAACGTGCCGTGCGCGACCAATGCCAGGAAGATGACGCCCATGGTCTTCTGCGCGTCATTGGTGCCGTGCGCCAGCGAGACCAGCGATGCCGAACCGATCTGTCCCCAGCGGAAACCCTCGTTCACCTTGTCGGGATCGGCTTTCCCGGTGATCCGGTAGATGCCCCAGGTGCCGATGGCGGAGACCAGTGCGGCCACGATGGGCGCGAGCACGGCGGGCAGCACGATCTTGGTCAGCACGCCGTCCGCGCCCTGCGCCCAGATCACCCCGCCCCAGCCGAGTGCGGCGATGGTGGCGCCGATCAGCCCGCCGAACAGTGCGTGCGAGGAACTCGACGGCAGGCCGAACAGCCAGGTGAGCAGATTCCAGAGAATGCCGCCGACCAGACCCGCGAAAACGATGACGAGCAGCGCCTCGCCCTGCGCGGCGTCGAGCCGGACGATGCCCTTGGCCACCGTCGCGGCGACCGCGACCGACAGGAAGGCGCCGAGCAGATTCAGTACCGCGGATACCGCGACCGCGACCCGTGGCCGCAGTGCGCCGGTGGCGATCGAGGTCGCCATGGCATTGGCGGTGTCGTGGAAGCCGTTGGTGAAATCGAACGCGAGTGCCGTGACGATGACGATCAGCAGTACCAATAGCTCCGCGCTCACCCCTCCAGTGTGCGGCACTCATGATCGGGATCGCCATGCGGTTGCCGCCTGTCGGGACGCATTTTCGATCGGCTAACGTGGACCTTCGCGCTATCTGCTGACCTTCGAGCAGCCGACCGGTTCGGGCGCACCGGCGAAGCGTTGATCGATCCAGGAATTGGCGGCCGAACCCCCGATGTCGGCGACGATCACCGCATAGCCCGGACGCCGGCCCGCATAACGATTCGGACGCTCGCCCGCGGATCCCGGTGCGGGCGTGGCAGCACGGACCGCCGGATCACGGCAGCAGCGCGCGGACCGTTTCGATGGTGTCGGCATCGGCGGCGGACTTATCGGGTCGATACCGCACAACGCGGGCGAAGCGCAGGGCGACACCCCCCGGATAGCGCGGACTCACCTGAACGCCGTCGAGGGCGATCTCGACCACGAGTTCGGGCCAGAGGTAGACGGTGTATTCGTCGCGGGCACGCTCATGCCGCGGGAATTCGGCGGTCTGCCACTGCAACAGCGCATCGGTGAGGCCCTTGAAGGTCTTGCCGACCATCACTGGATCACCGGTCACCGAATCGCGCGCGCCGAGGTGCAGATTCGACAGATAACCGGTGCGACGACCGTAACCCCATTCCGCGCCGAGCACCAGTAGGTCCAGTGTGTGCGTCGGCTTGATCTTCTGCCAGGACCGGCCGCGGCGGCCCGCGGCGTACGGCGCGGTCAACGACTTGACCATGACGCCTTCGTGCCCGGCGGCCAGCGCGCCGTCGAAGTACTCCGCGGCGGCCTCGGCATCGGGTCGGATCAGGGCCGGGATACTGTGTGCGGCCGCGACTTTGGTCAGCGCCGCGCGGCGCTCGTGCAGCGGCGCGTCGAGCAGATCCGCACCGTCGAGGTGCAAGCAGTCGAAGAAGTACGGGTGCAGCAGTAATTCCCTGGTCGAGCTGACCTCGGCGAAGCGGCTCATCGTCTCCTGGAACGGACGCGGCCGTCCGGAATCGTTGAGCGCCAACGTTTCTCCGTCCAGCACCACGCTCCTACAGTCGAGCTGGGCGACCAGATCGACCAGTTCCGGCACACCGGCCGTGATATCGCGCAGTGTCCTCGTGAACACCCACACCCGCGAACCCTGCCGGTGCACCTGGATGCGCGCGCCGTCCAGCTTGTGTTCGACACTCACCTCGTCGCCGAATTCGGCCATCGCCTCGTCCAGCGTGGCACCGGGCGAGGCGAGCATGGGTTGGATCGGGCGGCCGACCTCGAGCCGGAACTCGCCCAGCGCCTCGGCCCCACCGGTCAGTGCGGCGACGGCCGTGACCGGTAACTGCCCGGAGAGCATGTACGCCCGCCGGACCAGTTCGATCGGCACCTCCGCTGCCACCGCGACCGCCTCGGCGACGATCGCGGTGAGCGCGCCCTGGCGCAACTCGCCGCCGAGCAGACGCATCAGGAAGGCCTGCTGGTCGGCGGTAGCTGCGGTCCACAATCCGCGTAGCAATTCCTTGCGCCGGTTGGTCGAGCCGGGGCCGGAGGCGGTGGCCAATTCGCTCAGCGTGCCGTCGACCGACGAAACCGTCAGCGTCGCCAGCTCACTCGGCTCGCATTCGAGTGCCGTCAGCGTACGCCAGCCGGTGCCGATGCGCCCCTGCCGTAGTTCACCGGAGACCCAGGCGACCACCGGCTCCAGCTCATCCGGGGCAGCCTCGGACAACAGCGCGGCCAGGGTCGCTATCTTCGTCTTCCGGGACCGGGTCGCACGGACGGTCTCCGAGGCCTGCACGACATCCGAGAACAGCATCACTCGACGGTAACCCGCCCCTGTGACATATCGCTCAGCTCTGTTGCTAATTACCCATTGGCAGGTTTGCGAATCCGCTCATAAACTGGACATATGGCCAAGACTTACGTCGGGGCGCGGCTTCGTCAGCTGCGGACCGAACGCGGGCTGAGCCAGGTCTCACTCGCCCAGAAGCTGGAGATCTCGGCGAGTTACCTCAACCAGATCGAACACGATGTGCGCCCGCTCACCGTACCGGTATTGCTGCGCATCAGTGAAGTCTTCGGCGTCGACGCGACGTTTTTCTCCTCCCAGGACGACACCCGGCTCATCGCCGAACTCCAAGAGGTCGTGATGGACCAGGAGCTCGGTATCGAGGCCGATACCCAAGAGATAGCGGATATGGTCTCCGCGCATCCGAGCATGGCGCGCGCACTGGTCAATATGCACAACCGGTACCGCAACACCTCCGCGCAGCTGGCCGCCGCCACCGAGGACCGCTTCGCCGACGGATCCGGTAGCGCGGCGATCAGCAAACCGCATGAGGAAGTGCGCGACTTCTTCTATCAGCGGCAGAACTACATCCACGAATTGGATACCGCCGCAGAGGAACTCACCGCCCGCATCCGCTTCCACGGCGGCGATGTGAACAGCGAGATCGCCCGCCTGCTGCGCGCACACGACGTGCACATTATCGAGCGCATCGATCTCGGCGAAGGTGTGTTGCACCGCTATGATCCGCAGACCCAGCGGCTGGAGATCGCGCCGCATCTGTCCGGTGGTCAGCGCACCTTCAAACTCGCCGCCGAACTCGCCTACTTCGAATGTGGCGACCTGCTCGAAAAGCTGGTCGAGGAGGGCAATTTCGCCTCCGAGGACACCCGCAAGCTGGCCATGCTCGGACTGGCGAACTACTTCGCCGCGGCAACCGTCTTGCCCTACACGCACTTTCACGAGGTCGCCGAGGATTTCCGCTACGACATCGAGCGGCTCTCGGCCTTCTTCACCCAGAGTTACGAGACGATCTGCCATCGCCTCTCCACCCTGCAGCGGCCCAAGCTGCGCGGCGTTCCGTTCTCCTTCGTGCGCGTGGACCGCGCGGGAAACATGTCGAAACGCCAGTCCGCCACCGGTTTCCACTTCTCCTCCAGCGGCGGCACCTGCCCGCTGTGGAATGTCTACGAAACCTTCGCCTATCCGGGCAAGATCATGACGCAGATCGCCCAGATGCCCGACGGTCGCAAATACCTGTGGGTGGCCCGCACCGTCGAACGCCGCGCGACCCGATACGGCCAGGCCAGCAAGACCTTTGCGATCGGTCTGGGTTGCGAGCTGCGGCATGCGGGGCGCGTCGTCTACGCCGACGGCATCGATCTCGACGTGGCCAAGGCCACGCCGATCGGTGCGGGCTGCCGGGTCTGTGAACGTGCCAATTGCCCGCAGCGCGCGTTTCCGCCACTGGGCAAGGTGCTCGACATCAGCGAACATCGAAGCTCGGTATCCCCGTACGTCCTCAAGTGACGCGCAAGGGCCGACATCGGCGATTTTCCGATGTCGGCCCTAACTCATTCAGCTGTGCTTACCCACCCCGCCGGCTGCCATCCCCTGAGCCGGTAGCGTCGAACGCTGCATCCGCACCCCGAACAGGGTCAGGCCGAGCGCCGCGACCAGCAGGATGGCCAGGGTCCACGCCAGTACCGAAAAACCGTGCGGCGCAGCGGCCGCGGCCACCAGCGGACCGGCGGTGGCACCGACGTAGAAGCTGAACATGGCGACCGAGGATGCGGCGGCACGCGCCGCACCACCCAACTCCCCCGCGGTCTGCAGAACCGCGGGCGCGATGACGCCGAGCCCGCCGACCAGCACGGCGAGCAGGATGGTCAGCACCGCTAGGTGGGTGCCCTCGAAGGTGGCGATCACCATGGCGGTCGCGGCGACCAGCACGCCCAGCACCATCTGGCCCGGCTTGGTCAGGCGCGAGAGCGGGATTGCCAGCACCGGCAGTGCGAACATCACCGGCAACGCGCCCGCACGCAGGGCGAGCAGTTCACCGGAACCCTTGACCAGACCGGTGATCTCGATGCCGGTGTACACCCCGACCATCACCGCCATGGCCAGCGCGCCCGCTGCCAGCATCGGCAGCAGCGCCTTGATGCGCAGCACCGCGGGGATCGCGGCGTAACTGTGCACAAGGGGCTTGTCGCGCCCGGTGGGAGCATCGTCGAGCATGACCGCACGCAGCACGAATGCGAGCGCCACGAAGACCACGGCCGAGCCGATGAACATGGTGCGCCACGGGAACGAGGCGACGACGGCCTGCGAGGCGATCTGCGCCAGCACGGTCGCGGCCAGGAAGGAGGTGGCGACCGACATGGTCACCACCGCCCGATGCGCCGGTGCGATGCGGGTGGCGATATAGGCCATGATCGCGGGCGGAATCGAGCCGACGACAAGTCCCTGTGCGACGCGCAGGCCGACCGCGATCGGCGCACTGAACGATAGACCGGTCAACAGTGTGACCACCGCAGCGGCGATCATGCCGGTGACCAGTACCCGGCGGTGGCCGTAGCGATCCGACAGCGGGCCGAACAGCACGAAGCCACCCGCATAGCCGAAGGCGAAGGCGCTGATGATCCAGGTCATCACGCCCGCGCCCACATTCCAGTCGGCCTTCATGGCCGTGAACAGGGGGATCGGGATGTACATCTGGCCGGTGGCCAGCAGTGCGGACAGGACGAAAACAGGGAGGGTACGCGCGGTGTGCGCGCGTGGTGACGCGCTGCGAGTGCGTGCCGGAGCCGGGATACCGGCCGGAAGCTGAAGAGTCGGCGTTGCCATGTGAACGAAATTAGGCGCATGGCCGAGCAGTTGTCAACCAAATAGTTGGTTTAATGAGATGGTAAAGTCGCGGTCATGACGGTCACGATGAAACGGAGCGACGCGACCAAGCAGGCGCTGCTGCGCGCCGCGCGCGACGAATTCGCCGAATACGGTCTGGCCGGCGCGCGGGTCGACCGGATCGCGGAGGCGGCCGGGGTGAACAAGGAGCGCATCTACGGCCTGTTCGGCAGCAAGGACAAGCTCTTCGACGTCATCCTGATCGACACCATGCGCGAATTCATGGATGTGGTCCAGCCCCTGGCCGAGACCGAACCCGGCGAGTACGTGGGCAAGCTGTTCGACTACCACCGCGAAAATCCGCAACTGCTACGGCTTTTGCTCTGGGAGGGCCTGCATCGCGGCACCGACGCGCACGATATCGACGGCTGGCGCGCCCAGCACTATCTGCGGAAATTCGACCGCGCCAAGGAGCAGTTCGACGTCGACGCCAGCCACGCGGGCCGACTGCTGCTCGCCCTGTGCGGCCTGTCCAACTGGAGCCTCGCCGTCCCGCAGACCACTCGCCTGCTGCTCGGCGCGGATGCCGAGAACCAGCAGGCGACCCGCGAATTCATGATGGAGTTCGCCAGGGCGGCGCTGCGAACGGGTAAATCGATCCCACACCGCGAGCCGGTCAATGCGTTGACCACCGAATCGGCCAGCCCGGTCGACGGCACCGCCGCAGACGCCCCGACCGATCCCGTAGGCCGCGCCGCGCAACGTCTACGCGAGGCCCAGGCCGCCGCCGACGCTGCCCGCGACGAACTCGCCACTGCTCTGCGCGACGCGCACACCGAAGGCACCAGCGCCAACCAACTCGCCCGCCAGGTGTCGGGCACCCTGTCCCGCCCCGTCGTGCTGAAGCTACTCGCCGAGTGAGCGCTCGTGAAACACCTCTTGGCGAGTCAATCCCGGACGGCGCGTGAGAGTTTCGTGAACTCGATCGCCTGCTGGGCGCGCGCGAGTACGTGGGTGCGCGAGCTACCGATATGCGCGGTGAGCGTGCGCAGCGCGGCAGCGGGATCGCCATCGAGCAGTTGTTCGGCGATAGCGATGTGCTCGGCGGTCATGGTGGCGATCCGCTCCGGCGTCGGCAGGTCCAGGGTCCGGACCGGGCGGACCCGGACATACACACCGGTGAGCGCGTCCGCCAGCGCTGTATTGCCCGCCGCGGCAAGCAGAGTCGTGTGGAAGTGCTCGTCCGCGGCGACCAGCGCGGGGCCCGGTTCGGGCGGATCGTCGCGAAATCCGCGCCAGATATCGAGTTCCGCACGCACCAGGGACAACTCGTGTGCCGGTGCGGGTTCCCCGACGATGCCGATGACACGCTGAATTCCCCTGGTCTCCAATACGATCCGCAATTCGAACAGATTGTCCAGCTCCTCCAACCGCGGTCGATAGGGATACAGCCCGTCAGCATGCCGCTCCACCAATCCGTCGGCCTGCAGCCGGGCAAGCGCTTCCCGCACGGGGGTGCGCGAAACCCCGTACGTCTCGGCCAGGCGTTCCTCGCCGAGCCGTTCGGTAGGCACGATCGTCCCCGTGGCCAGGTCCCGCCGCAGCGATTCGTAAACCTGCTCGCTGAGCGAAACCCGCCCCCTGCGCGTCATGGCGGCCAGCTCAGATCGCCATCGCCGAGCGAACCGAGGTCTCCGCGCCCGCTCCGCCCTCACCGGCGGACGTCACACGTCCGGACTGCAGCACGTAATAGCGTTGCGCCGCTTGCAGTGCGAAGCCGATGTGCTGTTCCACCAGCAGCACGCTGAGTCCGCCGCGACCGGTCAAATCGATGATGGTGCGCTCGATTTCGGCAACCACCGACGGCTGGATGCCCTCCGTCGGCTCATCGAGAATGAGCAGCTTCGGCTCGGTGATCAGCGCCCTGGCGATCGCCAGTTGCTGGCGCTGGCCGCCGGACAGCAGGCCCGCCTTGCGATTCAATAGTTCCCGCAGCGCCGGAAACAGGTCCAGCGATTCGTCGATCAAGGCCTTACCGCGCTTGCGGCCGTCGGCGACGACCTGCAGATTCTCGGCGGTGCTCAGCTGTGGGAAGCTCTGTTGCCCCTGCGGTACGTACGCGATTCCACGTTTGACCCGACGCGACGGCGACATCTTGGTGATCGCCGCACCGTTGAAGTTGATCTGTCCGGATTTGGTACCGATCAGGCCGACGGCCGTGCGCAGCAGCGTGGTCTTGCCCGCGCCGTTGTGCCCCATGATCGCCACCACGCTGTCGTCGGGAACGGTGATCGAGACGCCGTGGATCACCTCGGTCCGGCCGTATCCGGAATGGATGTCGATGAGCTCAAGCATCGGCGGACTCCTTCGCGGTCAGCTCCTGCGCGGTCTGCGCGTCTTCGAGTTCGGTGCCGATGGCCGCGGCGGTGCCGAGGTAGACCTCCTGCACCTTCGGATCGGCCTGCACCTGTTCGACGGTGCCCTCACTGAGTACCTTGCCTGCGGCCAGCACCGTCACCGAGGTCGCGAAGGACCGCATGAAATCCATGTCGTGCTCGACCACCACGACAATGCGTTCACCGCCGATGCGCCGCAACAGATTTCCGGTCTCCTCGCGCTCCTCGGCGCTCATACCCGCGACCGGTTCGTCGAGCAGCAGCACCGAGGCGTTCTGCACCAGCAGCATGCCGATCTCGAGCCACTGCTTCTGCCCGTGCGCCAGCACTCCGGCGGGCTTATCGCGCAATTCACCGAGACCGGTGATCTCCAGTGCCTCTTCGATACTCGGCAATACCGACTTGCGGCGGCGCAACAGTGTCAGCGCCGAACGACCCGCACCCGCCGCGATATCGAGGTTTTGCAACACGCTGAGTTGTTCGAAAACGCTTGCCGTCTGGAAGGTTCGGCCGATGCCGAGCCGAGCGATCTGGTGCACCTTCTTCCCGAGGAATTCGACACCGGACTTCTGCGCTGATCCGGTGGCGGGCACCAGGCCGGTGATCGCATCGATGAGTGTGGTCTTTCCCGCCCCATTCGGCCCGATCAAGAATCTCAGATCACCTTGCAGCACAGTGAGATCCACATCGGAGACGGCCTTGAATCCATCGAAACTCACCGAAAGTCCGCGGATTTCGAGGTACTCACTGGACATGCCCGCATTGCCGCCCAGCTTCGGGTCGTGCGCGTTCATCGGGATTCCACCTTCTCCTCGGTCACGACTTCGGGCAGCGGTTCATCGACCACCACCGGAGCATCAACGGCGCCCCTACGAAACTTACTGTCCAGCAATCCCTTCAACATCGGCCACGCCCCCGCCAGGCCCGCCGGAATGAACCCGACGACCACAATGAACAGCACACCCTGCAGATAGGTCCAGCTGGACGGGAACTCCTCCGAGAGCGCCGTCTGCGCCCACGCGACGCCGATCGCGCCGAGTACCGGCCCCAGCAGTGTGGTCCGTCCGCCGATCGCCACACCGATGATGAATGCGATGGACGGCACGACACCGATATCGGCGGGCGAGATGATGCCGACGATCGGGGTGAACAGCGCACCCGCGATGCCCGCGAAGAATGCCGCGACGACATAGGCCACGATCTTGATATTGGCCGGATCGTAACCGAGGAAGCGCACGCGTTCTTCCTGATCACGCACGGCGACAAGCAATTCGCCGTAGCGGCTGTGCATGAGCTGGCGCACCGCGGCGACCACCAGCAGCAGGGTGGCCGCGGCGATGAAGAACAGCATCTGCCGGTTCACCGGATCCGAGAGCTTGAAGCCGAAGAAGGCGCGGAAGTCCGATAGTCCGGTGAATCCGCCGATCTTCTGCTGTCCGGTCAGCAGAATCGCGAGCGCCGCGGCCAGGGCCTGACTCAGGATCGCGAAATACGTGCCCTTGACCCGGCGCTTGAATACGCCGTAACCGAGTGCCGCCGCGATCAGCGCAGGCAGGACCAGGATTCCGATCAGGGCGACCGGCCCCGATGCGAAAGGCTGCCAGAACGAGGGCAACTCGCGAATTCCGGCGATCTCCATGAACTCCGGTACGTCGTTGTGCAGCCGGGCCGCATCGGCCATCTGCAGATGCATCGCCATGATGTAGGCGCCGATACCGAAGAACACCCCTTGGCCGAGCGTGAGCATTCCGCCACGGCCCCAGGCCAATCCGATGCCCGCCGCCACGATCGCGAAGCACAGGAATTTGGCGAGCAGATTGAGCCGGAAGTCGCTGAGCACAGCGGGCGCGACCGCGAAAAGCAGGATCGCGGCGACGACGAAGCCGCCCCACGCGGTCATGGAGGGATGTGCGCGCCAACGTTGTCCGAGTGTGGTCATGCCAGACTCCTCGTCCGAACGGTGAATAGCCCCTGCGGACGAACCTGCAGGAAAATGACGATGATGACGAAGACGATCACCTTCGCGATCGAGGCCGTCGTCGAGTACTCGATATACGAATTCAGCAGGCCCAGCGCGAAGGCCGCGATCACGGTGCCCTTGATCTGCCCGAGCCCGCCGATCACGACGACCAGGAAGGCGTCGATCAGATAGCTCTGCCCGATGGTGGGGCTGGTCGAACCGATCAGCGTCAGTGCGACGCCCGCGACCCCGGCCAGGCCGGAACCGATGAAGAAGGTGCTGATATCGGTGACGCGGCTGGAGACGCCGCTGGTCTCGGCCAGACCCCGGTTCTGCACGACCGCGCGGATGCGCCGACCGAGCGGAGTCGTCTTGAGCACAAGGGCCAGCACGGTCACCGCGACGACCGCGAGCACGAGGATGAAGATGCGCGTCTTCGGCACCACCGCATCGAGAATGGTGACACCGCCGCTGAGCCAATCGGGTGCGAGCACGTTCTTGGCGGGAGCGCCGAAGATGTCACGCGCGGCCTGTTGCAGCACGAGTCCGACGCCGAAGGTGACGAGCAGGGTGTCCAGCGGCCGGTCGTACATCCACCGGATCAGACCCATTTCCAGGGCCGCACCGAGCAGTCCGCCGACCAGGAAACCGACGAGCAATGAAACGACCAGTGACACCCCGGCCGACGAGATGACCTTCTGCACAACATAAGTCGTGTAACAGCCGGCCATGATGAATTCGCCGTGCGCCATGTTGATCACGCCCATCTGACCGAACGTCAGCGAAAGGCCCAGCGCCGCAAGCAGAAGAATGGATCCCAGACTCAGCCCGGTGAAGAGCTGGCCGATCAACACGTCCATATTTGGATTCCTAACGGTCGGCCGGATGCGGGCTCCCCCTCACAGAGCCCGCATCCGGCGCTAGTCGACTACTTGAGGCCCTTGGCCCACTCGTAGGACGTCAGGTACGGGTCCGGCGTCACGGGCTTGCCCGAGTCCCACACCGTGTAGATCAGTCCGTCCGGGCGGATTTCGCCGATGCGGGCGGTCTTGGTGATGTGGTGGTTGGAGCCGTCGATGGTGACCAGGCCCTCCGGGGCCTCGAAAGTCACGCCGTCGGCCGCGGCCTGAATATCGGCCACCTTGAACGACTTCGCCTTTTCCACGGTGTTCTTCCACAGGAAGACCGAGGCGTAGGCGGCCTCCATCGGGTCCGAAGTCGGCTTGTCGGCACCGAATGCGGCCTTGTAGTCCGCGACAAACTTCTTGTTAACAGGAGTGTCGACCGTCTGGTAGTAATTCCACGCGGTCAACTGTCCGGCGATATTCTGCGCGCCGATACCGGCGACCTCTTCCTCGGCGATGGATACCGAAACCACCGGCATATCAGCGGCTTTCAGGCCGGCATTGGTGTACTCGCGGAAGAAGGCCACATTCGAGTCGCCATTGAGGGTGTTGAATACCGCACCCGCCTTGGCATTTCGGACCTTGTTCACAATCGTGGAAAAGTCGGTGGAACCGAGCGGGGTGTAGTCCTCACCCTTGATCTCGATGCCGTTCGCCGCCGCGTAGGCCTTGATTTCCCGGTTGGCGGTCTGCGGGAAGACGTAGTCCGAGCCGACCAGATACAGGGACTTGATGCCCTTCTGCTTCAGATAATCCAGCGCCGGCAGGATCTGCTGGTTGGTGGTCGCACCGGTGTAGAAGATGTTCTTGCTGTCCTCCAGGCCCTCGTATTGGACCGGGTAGTAGAGCAGCGAATTCAGGCTCTCGAATTTCGGCTTCATGGCCTTGCGGCTCGACGAGGTCCAGCCGCCGAATACCGCTGCGACACAGTCGGAGCTGACCAGCTTCTCGGCCTTTTCCGCGAAGGTCTTCGGATCCGAGGCGCCGTCCTCGAGTACCAGATCGAGCTTCTTGCCGAGCACGCCGCCCGCGGCATTGATCTGGTCGACGGCCAGCTTGGTCGAATTGGCCACGGTGACTTCGGAGATCGCCATGGTGCCCGACAGCGAGTGCAGTGAGCCGATCTTGATCGAGTCCTTGGAGGTATCGACGCAGGACGAGGCGTTGGAGCCGCTGCTCGAGGCGTCATCCTTGGCGCCGCAGCCGGTTAGCAGGAGACCGGCGAGTGCGACGGCCGTCGGCGCGACCAGCACCTTGGTAACGCGGCGGGAACGCGATCGATCGATGTCACGGGATTCTGGCATGGGGGCGGCCCCTTCTCTCCTCATCAGGTGTTCGGCGGCGCTGCGTGCGCCGCGCCGAATACACCCGCCTTTGCCCCGGTCACGGCTGTAGACCGAGTTGTATACAACGGCTGTATTCGTGGTGCGAACGTTAGACAGGAGTTGTTGCGCCGGAATATCTCTCGGTGACGAGTCCGTTGCGCACGTTTCGGCCGTGTGAACGTTTGCGGAAATCGCTCGGCAAAGCGCTGTGAGGACCCCCGCTGCCTACGGTTGCGTAGCAAGACAGCGGTACGGCAGGCTCTTTTTGTACAACGTCAAAACGCCGATTCCGCGGCTGCCCGGTCGTGGAGGCGTGAGTCCGAGGAGGACCGGTGGGTCACTACAAGGCGAACGTTCGGGATATCGAGTTCAACCTGTTCGAGGTGTTGGAACTGGACAAGCTCCTTGATACGGGTGCCTATGGCGATCTTGATTCGGAAACCGTGCGGGAGATCCTGGCCGAGGTGAAGCGGCTGGCCGAGGGGCCGGTGGCGGAATCCTTCGCCGCGGCCGACCGCGATCCGGTGGTCTACGATCCGGCCACCTTCTCGATTTCGGTGCCCGAACCGCTGCGCAAGACCGTCCAGGCCGTGCACGAGGCCGACTGGAGTCGGCTCGGCATGCCGGAGGGCATGGGCGGCACGCCCGCGCCCGCCGCGGTCATCTGGTCGATCAACGAGATGCTCACCTGCGCCAACCCGGCCGCGAGCTTCTTCAATATGGGTCCGGTGATGTCCTCGGTGCTGTTCAATGTCGGCACCGAGCAGCAGAAGCAGTGGGCCACAAAGGGTTACGACCGCGGCTGGGCGGGCACCATGGTGCTGACCGAGCCCGATGCCGGTTCCGATGTCGGCGCGGGACGCACCAAGGCGATCCGGCAGGAGGACGGCTCCTGGCATATCGAGGGCGTCAAGCGCTTCATCTCCGGCGGTGACGTCGGTGAGACCGCCGAGAACGTCTTCCACCTGGTGCTGGCTCGTCCGGAGGGTGCCGGTCCCGGCACCAAGGGCCTCTCGCTGTTCTACGTGCCGAAATTCCTGTTCGACCACGAGACGCTGGAGCTGGGCGACCGCAATGGCGTCTACGTGACCGGTGTCGAGCACAAGATGGGCCTGAAGTCCTCGCCCACTTGCGAACTGACCTTCGGCGCGACCGAGGTGCCCGCCAAGGGCTGGCTGGTCGGCGAGGTGCACAACGGCATCGCGCAGATGTTCCAGGTGATCGAGAACGCTCGCATGGTGGTCGGCATCAAGTCCACCGGCACGCTGTCGACCGGTTACCTCAATGCGCTCGACTACGCCAAACAACGCGTGCAGGGCGCGGATCTGACGCAGATGGCCGACAAGGCCGCTCCACGCGTCACCACTACCCACCACCCGGATGTGCGGCGTTCGCTGGCGATGCAGAAGGCCTACGCCGAAGGTCTGCGCGCGGTATACCTTTACACCGCGGCCCATCAGAATGCCGATGTAGCACAACTGATTTCGGGGGCGGACGCCGAGTTGGCACACCGGGTAGACGATCTGCTGCTGCCGATCGTCAAGGGTGTCGGTTCCGAGCGGGCCTACCAGTACCTGACCGAATCGCTACAGACACTGGGCGGTTCGGGCTATCTGCAGGATTACCCGATCGAGCAGTACATCCGCGACGCGAAGATCGACTCGCTCTACGAGGGCACCACCGCCATCCAGGCGCAGGACTTCTTCTTCCGCAAGATCATTCGGGACAAGGGTGTGGCGTTCGCGCACGTCAACGGGCAGATCGCCGCGTTCTTGGACGCGAAGACCAGTCGCTTCGAGACCGAGCGGGCGCTGCTGGCCACCGCGGTCGCCGATGTGCAGGCGATGGCCGCCACGCTGACCGGCTATCTGATGGCCTCCCAACAGGATCCGAAGGAGCTGTACAAGGTCGGGCTCGGCTCGGTGCGCTTCCTGCTCGCGGTCGGCGATCTGCTCATCGCTTGGCGACTGCTGGTGCAGGCCGAGATCGCGGCCGCCGCACTGGCCGCCGAAGCTCCGGAGAAGGATAGGGCGTTCTATTCCGGAAAGGTCGCTGTCGCAAGCTTCTTCGCGAAGAACGCACTGCCCGAATTGACCGCGGTGAACAACATTATCGCCGCGATCGATAACGACATCATGGAGCTGGACGAAGCCGCGTTCTGAATCAGCAGTCGGTCTGGAGGGGCCAGCACTCGGTCGGACGGTACGGCGGCGGCGAGGGCGTCACGCTCGTCGTCGAGGTCTCCGGGTCGTGGGCCGGATTTGCCGAATCGTGCGCGAGCGAGCTGGCGATCACGATGAGGACCATCACCATTCCGACCAGGGCAACCGCGAAGACAACCCACCCCGCCGCCGTCTGCCGCCTGCTCGGCGGCAGCGGCGCGGGGATGACGTGCCTGCGCAGCTCGCGCGCCGACGGCGACGGCGCTTTGGGCTGTACCTCGTCGAAGCCGTCCGCGAGCAGCTCGGCGCGGGAAGGCTTTTCGGTGACGCCGAGCGCAGCACAGGCCGCGGCGACCCGATCCGCGGTCCAACTGCGCGGTCCGGCGGAGAAACCCTCCAGGTAGATACGGAGTTCGGTCGCGTCGCGAGCATTCGAGACGAGGATATCCATGCCGGGGCGCAAGTTGGTTCGAGCAGGCCGCACCGCGACCCCGCGGAACGGCACGAGCACGACGGCGCCGCAGATGTGGCCCGGATCGATCAGCGCCCGCTCCAGCCGGGTCTTCACCGCATGCATACTGTGTTCCAGCTGATCGACGGGATTGCCGGAGATCTCCTCGTCCAGATCGGCGGGCTCCGCGCTGATCGTCCACGGACCGTCACCCGGAATGCTCAGGATCCCGCTCTGGCGGCGTCGGAAGCCCTTGATATCGGTCACGGTAATGCCGCGCGGGGTCAGAATGATCGCATCGACCCGACGAGATCCGTGATCGCCGACCTCCAAGCCGACCAATGCGACACCGGTCGTCGGATACGACCGCAGGCATTCCACGAATTCCTGTTCGGCCCCGGAGAGATCAGCTCCGGTCTCGATCTTCACCAGCATCGCGTATTCCCTGCCCTCATCCGGTTCGACCCGGCGTCCCACCGTCTACCGCGCCGGTACTGATGATGACCTGCCGTCGCCGCGAAGACCACCGGTACGCTCGGATTCGGTCCCGCGGGACGGACCCCGCCACCGGCGGCGGACAAGGAGGCATGAGCATGGTTTCGGCATTGCAACCACGCATTTCACCCGGTCGGCTCCGCGAGCTGGGACCGATCAATTGGGTTGTCTGGCAGATACTTTCCCGCGCGGCGGGGACGGACGACGCACATCTGTTCAGCACACTCGGCCGCACCAAGGGACTGTTTCGCGGCTGGCTGCACTTCTCCGGGCGATTGATGCCGGGCGGCCGGCTGCCCAGGCACGAATCCGAGCTGGTCATCCTGCGCGTCGCACAGCTGCGCGACTGCGCCTACGAAATGGACCATCACATTCGACTGGGCCGGCGAGCGGGCGTCACGCCGGAGATCCTGGACCGGGTTCGCACCGGCCCCGCTGCCGATGGATGGTCGGACAAACATCGCGCGCTGGTCACCGCCGTCGACAAGTTGGTCGAAACCCGCGATATCGACGACACCACCTGGTCCGCACTTGCCGAGCACTACGACGAGCGCAGCCTGATCGAAATCGTGCTGCTCATCAATCAGTACGAGGGGCTGGCCGCGACCATCACCGCGCTGCGGATCCAGCGCGACGGCGTCTGACCGACCGCGACGTTGGCGCACAGTTCGCCCTCGCCAATGCCGCCCATTCTCGATTTAGCAATTCCAGAGCGATCACCCTCGACAGCCCCTAAACTGAAACACGACACGCACAGAGTGACGATTTTCATCCCGTCGTCACGTAGTAACCACAGCTTTCGAGACACATACCGACGTGTGTCGCACGCCATAGTGTGACGGCACCAGGATCGGAAACCCCTCCATCAAGCTAGCTGACCATTTGCTGTCGGCTCGATAGAGAAAGGGGCCGTCATGACTGTCAGCCTCGTGTTGATCGTGGCGGGATTCATTCTTCTGTCCATCGTGATCACCAGCTTCCTGCTTCCCAGCGGTGCGGACACCGCGCGGCATCCGAAACCCCACAACGAGACCGGTGATCAGTAAGCCCTGCGGCTCAGCGGTTTTCGATGAGCTGGGCCAGGCCGTCCAGGACTCGCACCAGACCGAATTCGTAGGCGTGGTCGGCACTGTAGGCGGAGTCGTGCGCCTGCCCCGCGACCGAGCCGACGCGGGCGGCCAGCGGATAGCGCTCGGCATCGAAGAATTGAGCCAGTAGCGGGGCGGCACGTTCCCACCATTGCCGGTCGGACATGGCACTCTCGGCACCGGCGCGTTCGGTGTCGATGGCGATGCGCGCCACCGACGTGACGAAGCCGAGGACGTAAGTGACGGCGGCGTCCATCTCGAGGTCGCCTAGACCAAGGCCGTCGAAGGCGCGCAGTTCGTGCTCATATTTGGCGGCGACGCCCGGGCCGAGCGGTGGCCGCGTGGTCGGCAGATAGGCGACCCACGGGTGGCGGACCAGCATGGCTCGATTCTCGGCGGCGATCGTCGTGACACGATCGCGCCAGGGCAGATCGGTCAGGTCGGCACGCGACATCTCCCGATAGACCGCGTCGATCATGAGGTCGACGAGTTCCGCCTTGCCCGGCACGTAGGTGTAGGTGGCCATCGGGGTCAAGCCCAGCTTGGTGGCGACAGCTCGCATGGTGAGCGCGCCGATCCCATCCGCATCCGCGATTTCGATCGCCGCCGCGACCACGGCATCCACACTGCTGCGCTGCTTCGGTCCGCGCACCGATGCGGCGGGCACGCGCCACAGCAGCTCCAAGGTGCGCACGGGATCGCCCGCGCCGCTGCGGTCCCGTGACTGCTCGACCATGCCGCCTCCTCGTGTTCGCGAGATCCCCCGCGCGAAAGCTGATCGTATCGGCGTGACCCACATAACAGTGCGGCCACTCGGGAATTTCTATACAAAGTACACCGTACTTTGTATAGTATTTAAGTCCGGCTCCCGAGGAGGACCTTGTGAAAATCACCGCTTCCGCCATCTCGCTCAATGTCGCCGATCCGCAGGCCTCGGCAAAGTTCGCCATCGACCACCTCGGCTTCACCGAGCAGATGTCGGCCGACGGTTTCGTCTCGGTCGCCCGCCCCGATGCCGGTTTCACCCTGTGCTACCTGCGCACCGGTCTCGACAGCTTCAAGCCGAAAGACAAATCGGGGAGTGCGGGCGAGGGACTACTTGTCGCGTTTGTCGTGGACGACATCGATGCCGAGTACGAACGGCTCCAGGGCGAGGGCGTGCCGATCGTCACCCCGATCGAGACCGAACCCTGGGGTGAGCGCTACTTCCAGACGGCTGATCCGAACGGCATTGTCCTGCAATTGGTGCAGTGGGTCTGATGGGAGTCGAGGTTGCGGCGTAGGACCTCGACGTCTTGGTCAGCCAATCCATTTGATGCACACCGGGTTTGCACGCGCATCGCTATGCTGCGACGGCGGCGTGCAACCCGGTGAACTCGCCCTTGGATACCTCAGGCGAGGGCGGCGCGGAAGACTTCGACAGCGGGGGTGGAGGGGCGGCCGAGCAGTTTCTGGAGGTCGCCGGAGTCCACATCGAGGATGCCGTCACCGACTCCGGCGTCCGCATCCGCGAGCACAGCGGCGTAGTTGCCGGGCAGGCCGGCCTGCTCGAGCGCCGCGCTGTAGTCCTCCTTGGACAGGTTCTCGTAGCGCACGGGCTTGCCGGATGCCTGCGAAATCACCTGGGCGAGTTCGGCATAGGTGAGGCGCTCATCGCCGCCGAGTTCGTAGATCCGACCCGCGTGACCGTCGGTGGTCAGCACCTTGGCGGCCGCCTCGGCGTAGTCGGCGCGCGCTGCGCCGGCGACGCGACCCGCACCCGCGGCGCCGCGCAGCACGCCGGACTCGACCGTGTGCCCGAGTGCACCGAAGTAGTTCTCCCAGTACCAGCCGTTGCGCAGAAGCGTGTGCGGGACAGTCGATTCCGCGAGCACCTCCTCGGTGCCCCGGTGCTCCTGGGCAAGGATGAGCGGGTTCTCGGTGGCGCGCGGAATGCTGGTGTAGGCGAGCAGTTTCACGCCCGCACGCTCGGCAGCCCGAATTACGTTGGTGTGCTGGGCGACTCGCGCACCGAATTCGTTTCCGGAGACCAGCAGCACCCGGTCGACACTGGCCAAGGCGCGGTCGAGCGCTTCGGCGTCGTCATAGGAGGCCTGCCGGACATCGACACCCCGCTCGGCCAGATCGGCGACCTTCTGCGGATCACGCACGATCGCGACCACCGGCGTGGTCCCCTCGCGCAACAGCGCCTCGACGACGAGACGGCCCAACTGCCCACCGGCTCCGGTTACCGCGACGGTCATGACTTACCTCCATGGTCTGTACGTTTCATCCAGTACTAACTATTAGTAAGCACTATGCATTCCGCAGACACTTTGGTCAAGTTGGGTACTATCGATTCCATGACCACTCAGCGCAAGGCGTTGGTGGATACCGACGATCCGACGCTGGAAGCCGACGTATTCGCCCGGAACTGCACGTCACGACCGGTGCTCCAGAATGTGGCCAGCCGCTGGGGCACCCTCGCCCTGGTCGCGCTGCGCGAGGGGCCGTACCGGTTCAGCGCCCTGCGCCGCCGCGTCGACGGTGTCAGCGAGCGCATGCTCTCGCAGACCCTGCAGGCCCTGGAGCGCGACGGCATGGTCCATCGCGAGGTACAGGAAACCATCCCCCCGCGAGTCGAATACACCCTCACCGAACTCGGCGCCCTGGTCGCCGAACGCCTGGAAGCCCTCATCCAGATCCTCGAAACCAACATGCCCCGCGTCCACGAAGCCCAAGCCGCCTACCACCGCGACTGACCTCCACCGCGCAGATCACCATCGCTCGACCGATGCGCGCCCGTCGACGGGCACTCTGGTCAGTTGATCACCATGTACCGGTGGTGGAGGTCTCTCGGCCGATCCCGCAACCATTACATGGTGATCAACTGACCAGGGGGAAGGTCGGGGCGCTGTAGTGGGTTGGTGTGGGTATGGAAATTTCCTCGGCTGTCGATTTCGCGCGGACCACGAAGCGGTCCGTGCTCACGACGATCCGGCGCAATGGTCGCCCACAGCTGTCCAACGTGCTGCATGTGGTCGGTGACGACGGGATCATCCGCATCTCCATCACCGCCGACCGGGCCAAGTACCACAATCTGGTGCGCGATCCGTGGGCCGCCATCCACGTCACCCGCGACGACTTCTTCGCCTACGCCGTCATCGAGGGCACGGTCGATCTCACGCCAGTCGCCGCCGATCCCAACGACGCCACTGTCGACGAACTGGTCGGCTACTACCGAGCCGGCTCGGGCGAGCACCCCGACTGGGACGAATACCGCAAGGCCATGGTCACCGACCGTCGCGCCCTCGTTCGCCTTACACCCACCCACGCCTACGGCATGCTCTGACCATTGTCAGTGCTTCAGAAGCTCCGACACCGTGACGAATTGGTAACCGGCGGAACGGAGTTCGCCGACTATGCGCGGAATGGCGGCGCGGGATTCGTGCCACTGGCCCATGACATGCAGTAGGACGATGGAGCCGGGCCGCACCTTGGAGACGGTTTCGGCGACGATGGCGTCGGTATCGGCCTGCTTGCCCGAGTCGGGTTCCACATCCCAGGTGATCGTCGTGCGGTCGTGGTCGGAGAGATACTTCGGCAGCGCCCAGAGCTTCTTGCCGTAAGGCGGGCGGAAGGTGACCGGACCCTGGTAACCGGTTTTCGCGATTTCCGCGTCGGTTCGTTCGATCTCGTCGCGGACGGTATCGCCGGAGACGAGGACCATGCGGCGATGGCTGTAGGTGTGATTGCCGATTTCGTGACCCGCCTGCGCAATGGCTCTGCCGTATTCGGGATGCGCGGCCAGATCCCGGCCCATCAGATAGAAGGTGGCCGGAATCCCGGCTTCGGCAAGAACTTTCAGCACTTCCGGTGCTTTGTCCGTCGGCCCGTCGTCGAGCGTCAACGCGACAACTTTGTCGGTCGTATCGACCCGGTTCACCAATCGCCCCGCCAGTTGGAAGGTGCGCGAGTTGATCAGGTAGTAGCCGCCGACCGCCAGCGCCAACGTCACCACGAGCACCAGCGCACTACCGATCAACCATTTGCGTCGCATTGTTCAGCTCCAATGAAAAACGGTGGCGCCCGGACCTTTCGTCCCGACCACCACCGTCTTCGACACGGATCAGAAGTTGATCATGTGGCCCGCGAGGCCGTGGAACGCTTCCTGCAGGGCTTCGCTCAACGTCGGGTGCGTGTGCACGTTGCGGGTCAGCTCGTTGACGGTCAGGTCCCACTTCTGGGCCAGGGTCAGCTCCGGCAGCAGTTCGGAGACGTCCGGACCGATGAGGTGGCCGCCGAGCAGTTCACCGTACTTGGCGTCGGCGACCAGCTTGACGAAACCGGTCGGATCGCCGAGGCCGTGCGCCTTGCCGTTGGCGGTGAACGGGAAGGTGGCGACCTTCACGTCGTAGCCCTCGTCGCGGGCCTGCTGCTCGGTGAGGCCGAAGCTGGCGACCTGCGGCTGGCAGAAGGTGGCGCGCGGCATCATCCGGTAGTCGCCGAGGGTGACCGTCGGCGCTCCGGCAATGGTCTCCGCGGCGACGACGCCCTGGGCCTCCGCGACGTGGGCCAGCTGCAGCTTCCCGGTCACGTCACCGATGGAGTAGATGTGCGCCACATTGGTGCGCATGTTGTCGTCGATGACGATGGCGCCGCGCTCGACCGCGACACCGGTGTTCTCCAGGCCGTAGCCCTCGACCCGGGGCGCGAAGCCCACGGCCTGCAGCACCTTGTCGACGGTGACCGTCTCCAGGTTGCCGGTCTTGTTGTCCTTGATCGAGACGGTGACCTTGGAGCCGTCGTCGTCGATCGACTGCACGGCCGCACCGGTGGTGATGGTGATGCCGAGCTTCTTGTACTGCTTGGTGATCTCCTTGGAGACGTCGGCGTCCTCGTTCGGCAGCGCACGGTCCAGGAACTCCACGATGCGCACGTCGACGCCGTAGTTCTTCAGGACGTAGCCGAACTCCATGCCGATCGCGCCCGCGCCGACGATGAGGATCGAGCCGGGCAGGTCGCGGGTGAGGATCTGCTCCTCGTAGGTCACCACATTGGCGCTGAGCGAGGTGCCCGGCAGCAGCTTGGTGACGGTGCCAGTCGCGATGATCGCGTTCGAGAAGGTGATCGTCTCGGTGCCGCCGCTGGACAGGGCGACCGAGAGGGTGTTCGCGTCGGTGAAGGTGCCCTTACCGTCGAACTCGTCGATCTTGTTCTTCTTCATCAGGAAGTGGACGCCCTTGACCCGGCCGTCGGCGACCTTACGGCTGCGGTCGAACGCGACGCCGAAGTCGAAGCTCACATCGCCGGAGATGCCGAAGGTCTTGGCTTCCTTGGTGAAGATATGCGCGAGTTCCGCGTTGCGCAGCAGCGCCTTGGAAGGGATGCAGCCCACGTTGAGGCAGACACCACCCCAATACTTCTGCTCGACGATCGCGGTACGGAGGCCAAGTTGTGCCGCGCGGATGGCGGCGACATAACCGCCAGGACCGGCACCGAGAACGACAACGTCGTAATGGGAAGTCACGCCGTCGAGCCTAACTCTGTCGAGCAAACTTCACCCACCGTCCCCCTGCAACTATGAGACGCGCGCCACACGACGCCGCGACTTTCTTGCGACCCGGCAGCAGTGCAGTGCGGCGATACCTCGACTGGCAGCTGCGGCACCAGGCAGCGGTGAACTAAACCCCTCGGCTCGCGAGCAGCATTAATAGTCATCAGCTCTTGAGCTGGAGAGGCATCGATTGGTGCGCGCACCAGGCCGAATCGTCGGTCGGATGAACATTATTTACAAGACGACGACCATGGCCGATTCGGCTCGGCCGACGATAATCTCCTCCGGTGGTGACCTCCGATGACGTGCGCCGGATCGCACTGAGCCTGCCGCGAACGACCGAGGCGCTGGTACGGGATCGGGTGAAGGCACCGCGCTAGTCGCGCCAGACCTGCCGTGCGACCCGGGCGAAGTTGCCACCGAACACCGCCGCCCGGTCGGCCGAGCCGAATCCGCGATCGGCGAGTGCCGCGTCCAGCCCGGGCAACTCCTCGAGCCCCAATAGATCCTCCGGCGGTACCCACTGCAGCGGCCCCCACTTGGTATACGCGTCGGAAAACGCCCCCGGATCCTGCGTGAGCATGTCGTTGAAATCCTCGGCATCGAAGGAGTAGTCGGATCCGATGCCGATATGTTCGATCCCGACGAGTTCCGCACCGTATTCGATATGCGCGGCCATTGCCGCGACCCGCTCGGCCCGGCCATCGATCGCATTCTGGCCCAGGAAGATCCCCACTCCATTGATACCGATAACGCCACCGGTCCGGGCACAGGCCAGCGCCTGTTCATCGGTGATATTGCGCGGATGCGCCCACAGCGCGGCGAAATTGGAATGGCTGTAGATCATCGGAAATTCGGTGCATTCGGCCAGGTCCAGTCCGGTGCGACGGGAGCAGTGCGAACCGTCGACGAATACGCCGACCTCGTTCTGTTTGCGGACCAGATCTCGGCCGTAGGCGGTGAGTCCGGTGTCATCGGTATCAAGGCAGCCACAACCCGCCGCGTTGGCATGGTTGTACGTCGGCAGCATTGAGCGAACGCCCAGTTCGTAGAACATCTCGAGGTTGTCCGGATCACCGCCGAGCGGCCCCGAATCCTCCAGGTCGAAGGCCAGCGAAATGGTATCGGCGGCATCGATATCGGCTAGCCGCTCGACCAGCCGGAACCGACCGTCGGCCAGCGCATCCCGGCGGAACTTGTGCAGCAGCGCGAGCGAATCCTCGGTCGACTGGTGTGAATACCCGACGTTCACCGATAAATACGACCCCAGCGGATACCGCGCCAGGTCGGCGATCCGAGCGGAATGCAGTAATGGCAGGCAGCAGTGCTGCTCCCAGAGAAACTGTGGCAAACCGGCCACCTTCCACCTCGGTTCGGTATCGGAGCAGCGATCCTACTGATCCGACCGGTACGTATGTCACTACCCGAACCGATGTCGAGCAACCGGTAACAGGCCGCCCGAATTGCCCGATTCATCGAGTGATATCTCACCTCTAAAGCCTCTCGGCAACAATGTGGACATGACGGGCGTTGAGCAAACTGTGACCGATCCCTACCTGTGGCTCGAAGAAGTAACCGATGAGCGGGCCCTCGACTTCGCCCGCGCACACAACGAGGTGGTTGTCGAGCGTTTCGCCAGCTCCGATCGGTTCACCGAGCTCGAGCGCCGCATCCTGGACATGCTCGACACCGACACCAAGATCGCCTACCCGGGCCGGCGTGGCCAGTGGCTCTACAACTTCTGGCGCGATGCCGAACATCCGCGCGGTCTCTGGCGGCGCACCACCTTCGCCGAATACGCCAAGGAAGCGCCGGACTGGGACGTGCTGATCGACCTGGACGCACTCGGCACCGACGAGGGCGAGAACTGGGTGTGGGGCGGCGCCGCGGTGCTGCGGCCGGAACAGTCGCGCGCGCTCATCAGCCTGTCCCGTGGCGGCGCGGATGCCAAGGTCGTGCGCGAATTCGATATCGAAACAAGGGAATTCATCGATCCGGCCGACGGCGGTTACTTCCTGCCCGAGGCGAAATCCGAGATCCGCTGGATCGATATCGACTCGGTGTACGTCGGCACCGATTTCGGGCCCGGTTCGCTCACCGATTCCGGCTATCCGCGAATCGCCAAGCGCTGGGGGCGCGGCACCCCGCTCACCGAGGCAGAAACGGTATTCGAGGGCGAGGCGGGCGATGTCGCGGTCTCGGCAGGCTACGACCGCACACCGGGCTATGAACGGCATTTCGTCGGCCGCGCCACCGACTTCTTCAACGAAGAGGTGTATCTGCTCGAAAGCGACGGCAGTCTGCGGCATCTCGATGTACCGACCGACGCCAGCGAGTCCTGGTACAAGGATTGGTTCCTGGTCCGACTGAAGTCGCCGTGGGAAATCGGTGGCAAGACCTACCCGGCCGGTGCACTGCTGGCCATGGACTTCGAGAAATTCCTCTCCGGCGCACGGGAATTCGAGGTGATCTTCACCCCGGACGAGCACACTTCACTGCACGGCTACGGCTGGACCGAGAACCATCTGCTGCTGATCACCCTCGAGGATGTGCAGACCAAGCTCTACGTCCTCACCCCCGGTCCGGACGGCTGGCACCGCGAGCCGCTCGCCGACACCCCGCCGATGGCGACCACCAGCGTGATGAATCTCGACCCGCTCGAAGGCGGCGACGAATTCATGCTGACCACAAGCGGATTCACCACTCCTGCCACCTTGCTCGCCAGCGCGGTCGGCGGCCGGACCGAACAACTCAAACAGGAACCCGGCTTCTTCGACGCCGATGGCATCGAGACCGAGCAGTTCTTCGCGCGTTCCGATGACGGAACCATGGTGCCGTACTTCGTGATCCGCCACCGCGACCGCAAGGACACCCCCGGCCCGACGGTGATGTCCGGCTACGGCGGCTTCGAGGTATCCCGCACCCCCGCCTACAGCGGCGCCTCCGGCATGGGCTGGCTGGAACGCGGCGGCACCTGGGTGATGACCAATATCCGCGGCGGCGGCGAGTACGGCCCGCAGTGGCACACCTCGGTGCAGAAGGCCAACCGGCACAAGGTCTATGAGGACTTCTCCTCGATCGCCAAGGATCTGGTGGCTCGCGGCATCACCACGCATGAACAACTGGGTGCGGTCGGCGGCAGCAACGGCGGCCTGCTCATGGGTGTCATGCTGACCCGCTATCCGGAACTGTTCGGCGCCATCGTCTGCCAGGTCCCGTTGCTCGATATGCAGCGGTATCACCTGCTGCTGGCCGGCGCGTCGTGGGTGGCCGAATACGGCGATCCGGACAAGCCCGAGGAGTGGGAGTACATCAGCAAGTACTCGCCCTACCAGAACGTCCGCGCCGACGCGGCCTACCCGCCGATCCTGCTGACCACCTCCACCCGCGACGACCGGGTCCACCCGGGCCATGCCCGCAAGATGGCGGCGCTGTTGGAGGAACAAGGCCACACCATCTGGTACCACGAGAACATCGAGGGTGGTCACGGCGGCGCGGCCGATAACAAGCAGTCGGCATTCCAGGCCGGACTCATCTATGAGTTCTTCACACAGATGCTGATGGAAGCGTAAGCACGTCCGAAACGGCCCGGTGCCCCTGCCCAGGATGCACCGGGCGTTTTCTTGCGGCAGGTGTCTACGATGTAGACTCAGTCTACGTTGTAGACAAGGAGTTGCCGTGGCTGAAGCCGCCATACGAATCGTCGAAACCTCGGGCGCACGACTGCACACCGAATCGGCCGGAACCGGGCCGCCCCTGGTCCTCATTTCCGGTGGCGGCGGTGATGCCGGAATGTACGAGGCTGTCGTGCCACTGCTGGCCGACCGCTTCCGCGTCATCACCTTCGATCGGCGCGGCAATTCGCGCAGCCCGCTCACGGATTCGCACGCCGCGATCGATGTCGCGACGCAGGCGGCGGATGTCATCGCGGTCCTCGACGCCTATGCGATCGAGCGCACACACGTCTTCGGCAGCAGCGGTGCCGCCATCATCACGCTCGAACTGCTTGCCGCACACGCAGATCGGCTCATCGGTGCGGTCGTGCACGAACCGCCGCTGGTCCAACTGCTGCCCGTCGAAAGCCCTGCGCGGCAAGAGATCGCCGACATAGGCGCACTCGCCGCTGCGAAGAGTCCGATGCGCGCGTTCGCGGCCTTCGGTGTTATGACCATGCCGAATGTGCCACGGATCCTTCGATCGAACGCGGGACAAGCCCTGATGGCCTGCGCAAGTCGCGCATCGCTCGCGATCGGGGCCGCACTGCGCCGGATCACCCGAACTCAGCCGTCGACCATGACCCGCCAACTGAACAATGCCGACCTGCTGCTGCGCCGGGAACTGCCCGTCTTCTGCTTCGACTACCACCCGGACCTGGCCGCCCTCCGGAAGGTCGATGTGCCGTGGCAGCTGGCGATCGGACACGAGAGCGTCGGCAAGCCGTACTACGTCGCCGCACACGCACTGGCCGACGAACTGGGCCGCGACTGTGTGGAATTCCCTGGCGGACATGTGCCCTACCAGTTGCAGCCGGAGCAGTTCGTCGCCCGGCTGGTCGAGCTGTTCGACAAGATGAGCGCATGAGCAAGCCGAAGCCGCCCACCCGAATCGCATTGAATCGCGACTACATTGCCGCGACGGCATTGACCGTCATCGATACGACGGGCCTCGACGGCTTCACCATGCGGAAATTGGGTACCGCACTCGGCGCGGACCCGATGGCGGCCTATCGGCATTTCACCGACCAGCAGGACCTGTTCGACGGCATCGCCGAGGCGATGTTCGACGAACTGGATATGGAAACCCTGCCGTGGCAGCAGGATTGGCCGGAGCTGATGCGCGCTTATGCGCATCGACTGCGGTCCACCCTGCGGCGACATCCGAATGCGGTGCCGATCTTCGCCACCCGACCGGTCCGAAACACCGCAGCGATAGAGACTGGAAACTGGATGCTGGAACGCCTACAGGGCGTTGGCTTTACACCCGCCGTGGCCTTACAGTTCGCCCGCTGCCTACGCGAGTACGTGGTCGGGCACATCCTGAGCCGAACGGTGGCCGCCGTCGCGGCACAGCGCAGCCGCAAGCCCGCTCCGAACACCCCCGACTACAACACCCTCGCCGCAGCCGCCGACGCCACCGCCGACACCGACCACTTCGAAATCGGCCTCACCGCAATGCTCGACGGCTTCAGCAGGCACCTCGGCGAAATCGCCGACCACACTTAGCGCCTTCGGCCGGGGCGGCACTTGATCCAACGAGCCACAGCGCACGCTGATCGCCGCTCATCACCTTCCGCAACCGATGCGACCACAGGCCACGACTCGGTCCCCACCTCGACGACGGCCTCGGGACGCGCCCGTCCGATCAACGGTCCCGCAGCCATTTCTCGATTTGATCGACCGTGCTGCCGTACCGACGGATCCAGCCGTTGTGCCCCAACGGTTCCGGTTGTACCCAGGTACTCACTTCGGCCTCGGGCATCTTGGCCAGCAGATGTGCGGCCGAACTGCTCGGCGTGAGATCGTCGCCGGTCATGGTGATGGACAGCACCGGCAACTTCAGTCTGGCGATCCGCTCCTCGTAGTCGATATCCGCATCGACGGGCACGAAGCGGCCGGTGCGGGCCAACCGGGCCCAGTCCGACATGAGCACCTTCGACTGCCGTCCGAAGCCGCCGAGCGAGATGCGGTCACCGGGCCAGAAGCCGGCCAGATTGGCCGTCAGCGACATGACTGCGGTGCCTGCCAGCATGCCAGGACCCGAAATACCCCGGAATCCACGGTGATACGGGGTGCCCGAGGCGATCAGGATCAGCCCACCCAGCCGGCCGCGGATCCGCGACGCGTACAGCACCGCGAGCTGGCCGCCCATGCTGTGGCCGAGCAGATACGGGGTGCTGTCCGGAAACCGGTCACGCACCACCGAGAAGATCGCCGGGAAATCGACCGATGCCAGTTCGTGGTAGCCGAAGGTGCTCGCGGCGCTCGGGCGCGGGCGACTGTCACCCGTGCCGCGCAACTCACCGATCGCGGCATCGAAGCCGCGCGCGGCCAGCTCCTGGGCGAACAGTTCGTAGTACCCGGCCGGGACACCGAGTCCGGGCACCATCACCACCACCGGACGCGGCGCATCCGGGCGCACTGGATGCCGATGCGCACCGGTTGCCGGGAACAGCCGCACCGGCACGGTGGTGCCGTCCGGCATCTGGATGGGAACCGTCTCCATAGAGCGAACGCTAACCGACGGCCGCCGCGCTACGCGCCGACCGCACCCATGATCACTCGGCTGAGCACCCGGATCACGTCGTCCAGTGGCGGGCGCGGGTCCGAACCGCTCCAGGAATCCACCACGTAGTTGACCGCGCCGATGATGGCCAGCACCCGCATCTCGTAATCGCCCGTTGGGATTTCGCCGTGCAAGGCGGCATCCTCCGCGGCACCGGCGAGAAGCGAACCCCAGACGCGACGCAACTCCAGCCGGAACTTCTCCACCTTCGGCCCGGCGCCGACGACCTCGACCAGCGCCACCCGCGCCTTGCGCGGATCGGAGCCGATGGATTCGACGTAGGCGCGCACCGAGGCGTCGATGATCTCCAGCGCGGTCGCATCGGATTTCTTCTCGAGGGCGGCGGTCACCGCATCGCGCGATTCCCTATCGATCTGCTCGTAGAGCTCGAGTAGCAGGGATTCGCGGCCGGTGAACTCCTCATAGAACTGCCTCGAGGAGAGTCCGGCGTCCTTACAGATAGCGCCGACCGAACTATTGGCGTAGCCATCGCGCGCAAAGACCGTCAGGCCCGATTCCAGAAAACGCGCACGCCGCTGACGTTGCCGGTCCTCTACGGGTTGCCCGGCATACATTCGTCCCGTATTCGCATCCTGTGACATTGGGGCAGACAATACCGAAGGGCCCGATCCCCTCGTCATCGATCGGGCCGTTCGTCTCAACCTTCGGCGAAACGGGTGTTAGCCGAAAGTTGGCCGCTCGGTTGCTATTGCGCTCACCGGATGCCGCTCTCCGATCTAACCGCTGCCACAGCGAGCGTCACTGACTGTTTGCCGCAACGGAGGATACCGAGAGGTTCGGCACGCCGAAATTGTTTTGCAGGACTTTTTTAGAATAATTCTTTCGACAGACCTTTCAACAACGCGGGCAGTTCCGCGACGGAATCGATGACGTGATCCGGTGCGGCCGAAGCCGCCGCCAGAACGGCGGGCCGGAATTTGCCGGTGCGCACCAGAACTCCGGTCATACCGGCATCTTGGGCAGCGAGCACATCGGAGTGCAGATCGTCACCGATCATCAACACCTCGGCCGGCTCGAGGTCCATAAGGTCCGCGCAGGTGCGGAATCCGGCCGCCGCGGGCTTGCCGACCACCGCGATCTCGGCATTGCCCGCCGCCTCCAGACCCGGCAGATACGCGCCCGCGTCGATGCGGAACCCGGTATCGGTGGCCCAGGTCAGGCCGCTGTGCATCGCGACGACCGGAATGCCGTCCAGCATCAGCTCGGCCACCCGGCTCAGCGCATCATGTGTGAATTCCGCACCGGCGCCGCCGATTACGATGACATCCGGATCTTCGTCGTCGAGCGTCAACTCGGCGAGGTCGGCCGCGATGTCGCCGTGATTGAGCACCCACACTGCCGCATCCGGGTAGCGGCGGCCCACATATTCGCCGGTGAGCCGGGCAGCGGTGACGATCTCCGCGGCATCGACATCGAACCCGGCGTCGCGCAGTCGCTCGGCGATATCATCGCAGGTGCGGGAGGTGGTATTAGTGAGAAACCTTCGGCGCAAACCACTTTCGAGCACGCGGCGCACGGCGGCGACCGCACCGTCGATCTCGTGCCAGGAGGTCACCAGCACGCCGTCGATGTCGTAGAGCACACCGCGTATGTCGCCAGACATGGGTTCAGCCTACGACCGCGGACCGGAGTCGTGCCCGCATCCGTTCGAAACGGCGCGTCAGCGGGCGAAACTGCGGGCGGCGCGCTCGAGCATCCACGGTACGAGCCGACGATGGAATGGGCGCACGACGGCGAAATATCTTCGGCCCCAGTGATTTCGATACTTTACCAGTGAAGTGATGGTGACCGTGCCGTCGTCTACGAGAACCGAGACGACAAAGTCGAGCACCGCCATCGCATCGGCGGTCACATGCTCGTGTTCATCGCATTCGCGATCAGGAAAAGGGTTGCCGAAGAATATCTTTCGGGTCCATTTCCGAGGATCGATAGGTGCGCCGGGTGGCAACGTTATCGCGTAGGAATCGATGTAATCCCAATCGGCCTCCACCGAACGCGCCAACGTGGCTCGTTCGGAAATTTCGACTCGTCGATAACGAGGCATCGTATTCCTCCGATTACCCGTACGGGAGCGTATGGATGACCATACGGTAGCGTACGGGAATGGCACAAGGGGATGCGACCGCGAAGACGCGGCTCAGCGCCGACGATTGGGCACAGGCCGCACTGGACGCGCTGGCGGAGGGCGGTCTGGCGGCGGTCGCCGTCGAGCCCATCGCCAAGCGGCTCGGCACCACCAAGGGCAGCTTCTACTGGCATTTCAAGGACCGTGCTGCCCTCGTCGAGGCGGCACTGGCGCGCTGGGAGCAGCGCAGCACCGACGATGTGATCGCCGAGATCGCCATCGAGACCGATCCGGCCGAGCGGTTGCATCGACTCTTCGCCCAGGTCATCGATTACGCGGCCACCGGACGCATCGAACTGGCGCTATTGGCCTCGGCGGACCAGCCGTCGGTCGCCGCGACGCTGCGCAGAGTCGCGGACCGGCGCATCGAATACGTCGCGGAATTGCTGCGCGAATTGGGGCTGAACGCCGAGCAGGCGCGGACCAGAGCGGTTGTCGCCGTGAGCATTTACCACGGCTTCAACCAACTGGCCCGCGTCTCCCCCGACACACTCCCGAGTACCGAGGCACAGCGAAGGATGTTGGTGGACAGCGCATTTCAGAGTCTATTGCCGGACTGAATCAGCTACCGCCACCGCAACCACCACCGCCGCCTCCGCCGCAGCTCGAACCGCCACCGCAACTGGAGCCGCCACCGCAACCGCCGCCTGCGTCGCCACCGCCGCCTGCGGCCCATCGACTTCCACTGCGACGGTTGCGGCGCCTCCGACTGTCGCGGTTCCCGAGATTGATGATCACGAGCGCGCCGAACAACAGCGCGATGCCGATCACGATCACAATCATGAATCCATTCATTGTCCCCACCCCGAGTGACGTTCAAGGCTTCTGCCCACCCCAAGTGCACCTGTTACGGGATCGCCGGTAAAGCCAATACTTTTGGGGCGTTTGAACAGCAGGCGGTCGCGCTCGGACTCGATGGCTCGGCCATCTACCGCGGCCGCCTGTACCCCAATAGCTCCCGGGTCGATCCGATCGGGAGCTATTTCTTCGGCGCGGATTCGGGGCGGATGGAGTCGAGCAGGTCGGCGCAGCGAGTGAGCAGTTCGCGCAGCGCGGCATGTTCGGCCTCGGTGAATTCGTCGGCAAGTGCGCGTTCCACGCGGACGGCATTCACGTCCGCCGCCTGCGCGAGCGCCGCCCCCGCTTCGGTGAGACGGGTCTCCAGGACGTTCTTGTGCCAGGCGTGCGGGGTGCGCTCGATGAGCCCACGGTCCTGGAGATTGGTCAAGATCGTATTCATGGTCGGCGGGGTCACCCCGCACAGCCGGGCCAGCGCGGCGGCGTTGATGCCCGGATTTTCGATGAGGAACAGCAGGGCCCCGTACTGGGGAACGGTGAGGCCCGCCGGTTTGAGTGCCCCGCTCTTCGCCGAGTTCAGGGCCTGTTCGGCGCGCTTGATATACGAGCCGAGGCGCTCGGAGGAGTGCATGGACGTCATATCCGCATGGTAACTGCCCGTCTACTGATTAGACTCTTGACGTTGATTAGAGTTCTAATATAAATTCGTGCACATTCTAAGATGTGAATGCATCCAGATGTTCGACTATCAGGAGCCACGAGCATGTTCCGCACCATCTCGACCATCGCCACCGCCATTGCCTGCACCGCCGTCACGGCGTGCGGCACCGCGACGGAAGCCGTGAGCCAACCGGCGACCCACATCAGCACCGCCTACGAACTGCCCGGTGATCACGTCTACCCGGAGGGCATCGCCGTCGACCCGCGCACCGGGGACACCTATGTCGGCTCATACGCCAATGGCGCCGTCTACCGCGCGACTCCCGGCGCCGCCCGGGCCGAAATCTTCCTGCCCGAGGGGACCGACGGCCGCAAAACCGCCAATGGCTTGAAAGTCGATGCGGCAGGACGACTTTGGGTAATCGACTCGACCGCCGGAGTGGCGGTGTACGACACCGGCAGCCGTGCGCTGGTCGCCCGCTTCGATATCACCGGTACCGAACCGAGCCTGGTCAATGATCTGGCCATTACGCCGGACGGCAGCGCATATCTGACCGACAGCCTGCGACCGGTCGTCTACCGAGTCACCCCGGCGCAGGTCACCGCGGCGCACGGCGGAAAGGCGGATCTGACAGCAGAATTCGACCTGAGCACCATTATCGGCCCGCATGCGCCGGACGCGTTTACCTTGAACGGCATCGTGTCCGATGATTCCGGTCGCTATCTGCTGATCGTCGATATGAACTCCGGCGAGCTGTATCGCGTTGCGACCGCGGCGAATTCACCGGAAATTCGCAAGGTGACCATGCGCGGCCCCGATCTGAAACACGGTGACGGACTTGAACTGCACGGCAGCACGCTGTGGGCGGCCCAGAATGCGAGCAACACCATTACCCGTTGGAAGATCAGCGATGACGGCGCGACCGTAGAGCTGGAACGCACGCTCACCGACGACTCCCTGCGCATTCCCACCACATTGATACACAGCAATGGTCGAACGCTGGTCGTCTCTTCCCAATTCGACAAGGGCGGGCCGATGGGGCCTGGCACCCCGACCATGCCGTTCGCTGTCCTGACAGTCGACGGAATCTGATCCCGCCGCACGGCCGGTTCGTTCAGCGGACCGGCCATCGGCCTATTCGCCATATGACAACTTGATCTAAATCACGACGAAACGCCCGCATCCATTGCAGGTATGCCGCCGCGATGACGTAAGCTCGGCCGACTGACCGGGCACGCGGCTGGGGTGGCGACCTTCGGGCGAGTGTCATACGCTTCGCCGCGGAGGAAAACCGCCTCATGGAGGGACAATTGACCACTCCGAGCCATGGCGATGTCGGAACCGGCGGGCCACAAAAGGTTCCACTGTCGCAGCTGATCCACTTGATGGCCGAATATCAGAAGCTCGGCACGCACCGACAGACCTTTCTACCGGCGCCTGCGAGCGATACGTTCATGCGTGGCTGCGGGATCGTCGCGGGCGGGTTCACGGCCGTGGGAGTTATCTGTGCGACGGTCGGGGCCTATCCCGGTGCGCTCGCGGTCGGTCTGCTCGGCCTGGTGCCCGCATCGCTGGCATTCTTCCGCGGACGGCGCAATCGGCGGCACCGCGCCGCGCGGCTGGATCTTTTCGATGTCGGCATGACCGTGTACCGCTCCGGTGAGCAGGTGGCCGGGTTCCGCTGGGACAGTGCCGAAGTGCGCCAGCAGGTCATCCCATTCCAGAATTCCGCTCACACCGAGTACTCGCTGCGGATGTCGGGCCCCGACGGCGCCGAGGCCGCATTCGACGACACCCTGTTCGGGGACGCGCGTGAGTGGGGCAGGGCCATCCAGTCGGCCGTCACCCTGGCCCAGCTCCCCCGCGCCGTTGCCGCCATCGATGACGGCGCGACCGTCCATTTCGGTGAAATCGCCCTCGACCTGGCCGCGCTCTATTTCCACAGCCGGGCCTACGCCTGGGAGCAGATCCAATTGATCGACGCCCGAAGCGGATTGGTCCGCATGAAGGTCGACGGCAACTGGGTCTCCCTCACCCCCGTAGGCCAGATCCCCAACTTCTACATCTTCAACGAACTCGCCGAACGCCTGCGCCTGGCCGCCGCCGCGGAGTTCGCCGCCGAATCGGCCGCAACCGAGCTCGCGGATCCCGAACTGTCGACCGGCACACCGGCCGCCGAACCCGATCCACCCACGCCGGTAGTCGAACCCAAGCCACCCACGCCGGTAATCGACGCCGATCCGACAGTCGACAACGCGCCCGAGACAGCCGCCGAACAACAAATCGAACGCCCCACCCCAGCGGCCAAGGGCACCTCTAAAAGCTCCACCCCAGACCTGAGCGCCGCCTCGAATTAACCCCCGCCCCAACCGCTTCCACCGAACCAATAAGCCTGGATCCGTTCGGCTATCGCGATTCCATTCATCGTTCTGATCGGCCAACCAAAGACCGAAGGCCGGTCCACCATTGGTGGACCGGCCTTCGGGTCTAGATGTGTTGCAGAGAGGCGGGACTCAGAAGTCCATGCCACCCATGCCACCGGTCGGGTCGCCGGCGGGAGCGGCGGCCTTCTCCGGCTTGTCGGCGACGACGGCCTCGGTGGTGAGGAACAGGGCCGCGATGGAGGCCGCGTTCTGCAGGGCCGAACGGGTGACCTTGACCGGGTCGGCGACACCGGCGGCCAGGAGGTCCTGGTACTCGCCCGAGTCGGCGTTCAGGCCGTGGCCCGCCGGCAGGTTCGAGACCTTCTCGGCGACAACGCCGGGCTCGAGGCCCGCGTTGAAGGCGATCTGCTTCAGCGGAGCCGACAGCGCGACGCGCACGATGTTCGCACCGGTCGCCTCGTCACCGGTGACCTTCAGGTCGTCCAGCGCCGGAGCCGACTGCAGCAGGGCCACGCCACCACCGGCGACGATGCCCTCCTCCACGGCGGCCTTGGCGTTGCGCACGGCATCCTCGATGCGGTGCTTGCGCTCCTTGAGCTCGACCTCGGTCGCGGCGCCGGCCTTGATCACCGCGACACCGCCGGCCAGCTTGGCCAGACGCTCCTGCAGCTTCTCCCGGTCGTAGTCCGAGTCCGAGTTCTCGATCTCGGTGCGGATCTGCGCGACGCGGCCCTTGATGGCCTCCGCGTCACCCGCGCCCTCGACGATGGTGGTCTCGTCCTTGGTGATGACGACCTTGCGGGCCTGGCCGAGCAGCTCGATGCCCGCGGTCTCCAGGGAGAGGCCGACCTCTTCGCTGATGACCTCGCCACCGGTCAGGATGGCGATATCGGCGAGCTGCGCCTTGCGACGGTCACCGAAGCCCGGCGCCTTGACGGCAACGGACTTGAAGGTGCCGCGGATCTTGTTCACGACCAGGGTCGACAGGGCCTCGCCCTCGACGTCCTCGGCGATGATCAGCAGCGGCTTGCCGGCCTGGATGACCTTCTCCAGCAGCGGCAGCAGGTCCTTGACGGTGGAAACCTTGGAACCGACGAGCAGGATGTACGGATCCTCGAGGACCGCTTCCTGACGCTCCGGGTCGGTCACGAAGTAACCGGAGATGTAGCCCTTGTCGAAGCGCATACCCTCGGTGAGCTCCAGCTGGAGCCCGAAGGTGTTGCTCTCCTCGACAGTGATGACGCCTTCCTTGCCGACCTTGTCCATGGCCTCGGCGATCAGCTCACCGATGGACGCGTCGCCGGCCGAGATACCGGCGGTGGCGGCGATCTGCTCCTTGGTCTCGACCTCCTTGGCGGTCGCGAGGAGCTTGGTGGTGACGGCCTCGACGGCCTTCTCGATGCCGCGCTTCAGACCCAGCGGGTTGGCGCCGGCCGCAACGTTGCGCAGGCCCTCACGTACGAGCGCCTGGGCGAGCACGGTGGCGGTGGTGGTGCCGTCGCCCGCGACGTCGTCGGTCTTCTTGGCGACTTCCTTGACCAGCTCGGCGCCGATCTTCTCGTACGGGTCCTCCAGGTCGATCTCCTTGGCGATGGAAACACCATCGTTGGTGATCGTGGGGGCGCCCCACTTCTTCTCCAGGACAACGTTGCGACCCTTGGGGCCCAGCGTCACCTTGACCGCGTCGGCGAGGGCGTTCAGACCCCGCTCGAGGCCGCGACGGGCCTCTTCGTCGTACGCAATTGTCTTGGCCATTGCGTTGAGATCCTCCACATGTATATGGCTGACACACAGGTCGATCGCAGGTTGGATCGCCCCATTTACGCTGGCCAGGTTCGGTGCCCGCGACGGACGACCGAGGGTGTCGATGTGACCCGGTCTCACCGTCCCGACCTGGCACTCACACGTCGAGAGTGCCAAGCCCTTTTTAGCACTCAGGGGTATCGAGTGCAAGGTCCGCCGCGCTGCTCAGCGTCGACTCAGGCGGAGCTGCGGTCGTCCACCCGGAGTATCAATGCGACGAAAGCATCGGCCCGGCGCTCCTCGGGCGTGCGTGGTTCACCCTCATCGACCGTTACGAGTTCCGCGTCGTTCAGCAGCAACTCCGCCTCCACCCGCATGATCGCCCGAATGAACGGTGGCGCGACATCGGGCGGCAGATCGCCGTTGATGATGTAGCTGCCGTCGGGCTGCGATTCGGTGGAGACATAGGTCAGCGCACGCTCGAGATCAGCGCGTCGCTCCCCCGCAACTAGGTCGGAATCCATGCCATCCGCCATTGCTATAGCTTACCGGTGCGCTGGATCAGCCCTTTCCCGACAGGCCGACCAGTCCGGGAGCCGCGGCGCCGACCCTGGTCGTGTGAGCAGCGAATCGCTGTCCGCCAATGGCTTACGATCCGCTTACGCGGCGTGAGCGACGGGCCCGGAGGCGGTAGCGCAGCGTGACCATGGAGGGCCCCGCGAACGCCGCCAATCCAGCACAGCGCGGCGCATGATCGGCGCCGACCTTATGGTGTCCAGGTGAGTGAAAGTCCGGGCTGGAACGCTATCGACGCCGCATTGGAGCAGCTGTACCACGACACCGCACCCAGCCATTGGGGGACGGGGGTCCCCTGGTCGCTCGGCGGGCCCGATCCGCTGGACGGCGTCAGCGCCTATCCACGCACCGAACCGGTCCCACACTGGCACTACATCAGCTACGGCATGACCGAGCTGTACGAGAAGGAATGGGATAACCCGGACGAATCGGGCTGGGGATTCGAATTCACCTTCCGCCTGCTGCGCACCCCGGCCGACGAGAAACCGCCGGTCTGGCCCGCGAACTTCCTGCAGAATCTGGCCCGCTACGTGTTCCAATCCGGGAATTGGTTCGAACCGGGCCACACCATCAAGTCGAACGGCCCGATCGCCGCGGATCATCCGGATTCGGATATCCACGCCGTCGCCTTCACCGTCGACCCGGAGCTCGGCGCCATCGACACACCGCACGGGCGGATGCAGTTCCTGCAGATCGTCGGCCTGACCATGCCGGAGTACCGGGCCGCCCAGGGCGGGCACACGCTGGCGGTGCTCGACGAACTCGCGCCGCGGCTGCCACTGTTGGTCACCGATATCGAGCGCGGACCGCTCATGGAGGAACCGAAGGCCAAGGCGAAATGGCCGCGCTGGGGCGGGGGCCTGACCGGGCGGGCGTAGATTTCGCCATGGAGGAAGATCAACGATCCCGAAGGGGGACGCCCGTGCCCGCATTGCCGTTCGATTCGCTCTATCGGCACGGGTTCGCGCGGGTGGCGGTCGCGGTGCCGCGGATCCGGGTCGTCGATCCCGCGTTCAATGTCGAGCAGACGCTCGAGCTCGCCCGGCAGGCGGCCGCCGACGGCGCGGTGCTGACGGTCTTTCCCGAACTCGGACTCTCCAGCTACACCGCCGACGATCTCTTCCACCAGGATGCGCTCGACGACGCGGTGGCCGCGGCAATCGAGCAGGTCGTCGTGGCGAGCGCGGACATCGATACGGTGCTGGTGATCGGAGCCCCGGTGCGGACGCAGGGGCGACTGTTCAACTGCGGCATCGCGGTCTCCCGCGGCACGGTGCTCGGCGCCGCACCCAAGAGCTATCTGCCGAACTATCGCGAGTTCTATGAGAAGCGCCAGTTCGCGGCGGCACGCGAGACCCTGGACGACCACATCACGATCGCGGGTCAGCGGGTGCCGTTCGGATCCGATCTGCTGTTCACCGCGACCAATCTCGACGGCTTCGTATTCCACCTGGAAATCTGCGAAGACGGCTGGGTTCCGTTGCCGCCCAGTGGATATGCCGCGCTGGCCGGTGCGACGGTGCTGGTCAATCTGTCGGCGAGCAATATCGTCATCGGCAAGGCCGACTACCGGCGCGCGCTGTGCACCTCGCATTCCGCGCGCTATCTGGCCGCCTATCTGTATTCGGCTGCGGGACACGGTGAATCGACCACCGATATGGCCTGGGACGGACAGGCGCTGGTTTGCGAGAACGGGGATCTACTCGCCGAGGGCGAGCGGTTCTGCGACCATCCCCAGTTGATCACCGCAGATCTCGATCTGCAGCGGCTGGCCGCGGATCGCATTCGCACCACCAGTTTCGCCGACAATGTGCACGATCACCGCGACCGGCTGGTGCGGCTGCGGCGTATCGAGGTCGAGTTGCCGGTGCCGACGAGTGCCATCACCCTCGAGCGCGAAATCCAGCGCTTCCCTTACGTTCCCAGCGATCCGGCCGCGCGCAACGAACGGTGCGCAGAGGTGCATCACATCCAGGTCGAGGGCCTGAGCACCCGGTTGCGCGCGACCGGCAGTCAGCGCTTGGTCATCGGCGTATCCGGTGGATTGGACTCCACCCAGGCACTGATCGTCGCGGCCAAAACCATGGACCGGCTCGGACTGCCGCGCGCGAATGTGCTGGCCTACACCATGCCCGGCTTCGCGACCAGCACCCGAACCCGCACCGACGCGCACGCGCTGATGGACGCGCTCGGCGTGACCGCGCAGGAGATCGATATCCGCCCGTCCGCCACCCAGATGCTCCGCGACCTGAACCACCCTGCCGCCGAAGGTATTTCGCAGTACGACATCACCTACGAGAATGTGCAGGCGGGCGAGCGCACCTCACATCTGTTCCGACTTGCCAACCAGCACAACGCACTCGTGGTCGGCACCGGCGATCTGAGCGAACTCGCCTTGGGCTGGTGCACTTTCGGCGTCGGCGACCATATGGCGCACTACAGCGTGAACGCCTCGGTCCCCAAAACACTGATCAAATATCTGATCGCCTGGGCGGTCGACACCGATCAGTTCGGCCCCGAGGCGGGCCGGGTACTGTCATCGATCCTGCAGACCGAGATCTCGCCGGAGTTGGTGCCCAGCCACGATTCCACCGCGCCGAGCCAGAGCTCCGAGGCCACCGTCGGCCCCTACGAACTGCAGGACTTCCACCTGTACTACATGCTGCGCTTCGGTTACCGCCCGAGCCGGGTCGCCTACCTGGCCCGGCACGCCTGGTCCGAGCGCGACCGCGGCAGCTGGCCGGACCTCATTCCGGCCGACCAGCGCAACACCTACGACATGACGATCATCAAACACTGGCTCGCCGAATTCCTGCGCCGCTTCATCCAGACCAGCCAGTTCAAACGCTCCACCCTGCCCAATGCACCGAAAGTCGGTTCGGGTGGCTCACTTTCACCGCGCGGCGACTGGCGTGCGCCGAGCGACGCCTCCGCCGCCGCCTGGTTGGACGAACTCGCCCGCAACGTCCCGGAGAACTGAGCCGCCGCCGTCAGGCCGCGACGGGCTCACGGTATTCGAGCGGGATCCGTGAGCGCACCGACATACCCCGCGATCGGACGGCCCTGCGCTGCCGTGCCCTGGCCGCGTGCGCAGATCGAATGCCGATGACTATCCAGGCAATTCGACGTCGTCCGGCGATGAACGCGGCCTGGGCGTTCATGACTTCTCGGCGGCGATCACCGACAGCAATTCGGACAGATCGGCTTCGGCCTTCGCCTTGTCGACGCCGAGATCGGACAGGATTCCGGAACCGTTCTCCTGTTCGAGCAGGGCGAGCAGGACATGTTCGGTGCCGATGTAGTTGTGTCCCAAGCGGAGTGCCTCACGGAAGGTCAGCTCGAGCACCTTCTTGGCCTCGGCGCCGAACGGAATGAGCGCAGGCACCTTCGCCGGATCGGCCGGCTGTCGGGCAATGGCGTCGTTTGCCGCATCCCGGACCGCGTCGAGTTGCACCCCTTGCGCGATGACCTCCCTGGCGCCGAGGCCTTCCGGTTGGGACAACAGGGCCAGCACCAGATGTCCGATGGAGATCTCCAGATTGCTGGAGGTGCGAGCCGCCTCCTGCGAGGCAACCACCATCTTGCGCGCGCGCGGGGTGAACTTCGCGAAGCCCGCATTGGGATCCATGGCCGCCGGATCACCTGGCCCCTTGGGCACGAACCGCTTCTGCGCGGCCTGTTTGGTGACACCCATGCTGGCGCCGATCTCGGTCCACGATGCGCCGGAGCGGCGGGCCTGATCCACGAAGTGCCCGATCAGATGATCGGCCACTTCGCCGAAATGCCCGGCCGTGACCACCGCGTCGGAGAGTTGGTCGAGCACATTGTCCGGACGTGCCTTCTTGATGCCCTCGATCAGATCGTCGAGTCGTACGTTGATTGTCATGCGTCAACCATAGGTTGACGATCTCGCATCGTCAACCACTAGTTGACGATATTCAGGGACGTGCCACCCCGGCCGTGATGACCCGCATCACTCCCGCCCGATATAGGACAGCTTCTCCGGATTGACGATCAAGCGCAGCGCCGTCACCGCATCGTCGAGGGTGTCCACGCCGACGACCAGCGCGGGTTCCCCCGCCGACCACACGACGACCGCGAGCGCGCCGTTGATCTCCTCCAGCGCCATCACCATCCCCGGCACCTCCCACCGGAACAGTCCGGCCACGTACCGCGCGACCGCGGCAGCCCCGACGATCGGGCGACGAGCCGCGGTGACCTGACCGCCACCGTCCGCGGTCGAGACGACATCGGCCGCGAGCATCCGCTCCAATGCCTCGATATCCCCGATCCGTGCCGCCTCGAGGAAGCGCTCGATAAGCTCGCGGGCCTGATCGGCTGGAACATCGAAGCGCGGCCGCCCCTCGCGCACCCGGATACCGGCCCGGCGGAAGATCTGCTGCGAATTGGCCTCGGATACCGCGAGCATGTCCGCGATCTCCCGGTGGGCGTATCCGAATGCCTCGCGCAGCACGAAAACCGCCCGCTCGATCGGGCTCAACCGTTCCAATGCCGTCAGCAGCGCCAGCGACACCAGCTCGCGCTCCTCCACCGTCTCCAAGGGGCCGAGTTCGCCGCACGCGGTCGGCACCGGCTCGGGCAGCCACGGTCCGACATAGGTCTCGCGGCGGGCCCGGGCCGAAACCAGCCAGGTGCGGCAGAGATTCACGACCGCGGTGCTCAGCCAGGCCTCGGCCGAGCGAATCGTGCCGCGGTCGGTGCCATCCCAGCGCAGATAGGTCTCCTGCACCGCGTCCTCGGCCTCGGTCGCGGAGCCGAGCATCCGATAGGCGAGCGCGAACAGGCGCGGGCGATGCGCCTGGAATTCGCGCAATCCATCCCGTTCCACCGCCACCTTCTTCCGTGCTCGGCCGCCGAAGATGACGGTACCGGTCGGGATCCATCCGGCCTTCGACAGTTCGGTGGCCGACCCGATGGTCCGGCCACCACCGAGAACCCGACCAAGATCGAATCCCCAAAAGCCCAAACCACCAAGTGCCGCAACGCTGCTCATAGCCGCAGCATTCCCGCGCGACCTAGGCGATTCCTTAAGGAATACCAGGCAAGCCCCAACAGCTCACCGGTGCAGATCGTCCGCCCGACGCTCTTTCCCCGGACTGCGCAGCCGCAGGCGGCTCGCCCCGCGGATCGCCGGACGCCGCAGTGCGGGTCGTCGCCGCTGCGCCCGCCGCTGGGCCCGGCGTTCGGATGGCTTGTGCTGCCAGGTTTCCGGACGCGCGGCCACCCAGCGCTGCGAATGCCAGGCGAACGGTATATGCCCGAGGTACAGCGCGACCAGCACCAGCAGCAGCACGATCGGATAGGTGACCAGCAGTGCCGCCGCGAGCGCAGTCAGCACCAGCAGGCCGGCGGCCGCCTGCGGCGCCACCGATACCGACTTCATGGCCAGCGTCGGAATCGTGCTCACCGCCAGCGCCGCCGCGAACAAGGTCCAGGCCGCGACCTCGTAGTAGCCGACCCACCAGCCGTCACCGAACTGCACGTACAGCCCGATCGGCACCAGCGCGATCAGCGCCGCCGCCGGTGCGGGGACGCCGACGAAATACTCGCGCGCCCACTGCGGTCGAGTGTCGTCGTCGAGCAGGGTGTTGAACCTGGCCAGGCGCAGCACAAGGCTCACCGCGAAAACCAGCGCGATGATCCAGCCCGCGCTGTTGCTGTCCAGCAGCGCGATGTAGATCACCAGACCGGGCGCGACACCGAAAGAGATGGCATCGGAGAGCGAATCGAGTTCGGCGCCCATCTTGGTGGTGGCATCGAGCATCCGGGCCAGCCGACCGTCGAGGGTGTCCAGTACAGCCGCGGCGCCGACCATCGCCAAGGAAATGTCGAGCCTGTCGTCCAGGGCGAACTTCACCGCGGACAGTCCGGCGCACAGCGCCATGATTGTCACGATGCTCGGCAACAGCCGGATGGTCCGGCGCCTTCGCTGCGGTGTGGGCAGGGCCTGCTCCATCATGAGTCGGTGGAAAGTACGGCCAGCACGGTCTCGCCCCCGATCGTGCGCTGTCCGGGTTCGACGAGTAATTCGGTACCCGCCGGGAAGTACGTGTCGACCCGGGACCCGAAACGGATCAGGCCGTAGGTATCGCCGATGGTCAGTTTGTCACCGGCCTGCGCGTCGCAGACGATGCGCCGCGCCAGCAGACCCGCGATCTGCACGACCACGAGCTGCGCGCCACCGGCGGTGTCGATGACCATGCTGTTGCGCTCGTTCACCGCACTGGCCTCGGGCAGATCCGCCGAACGGAACTGACCGGACTGGTGCAGCACGGTGCGCACGGTGCCGGAGATGGGAGTGCGCTGCACATGGACGTCGAGCACCGAAAGGAAGATGCTCACGCGCGGCAGCGGCGCATCGCCGAGACCCAGTTCGGCGGGCGGCGTCGCGGTGTCGACCAGAGCGATCTCGCCGTCGGCCGGGGCTACGACCACGCCCGCCCGGTTCGGCGGCACCCGGTTCGGATGCCGGAAGAAGGTCGCGCAGGCCGCGGCGGCCAGCAGACCCGTGCGGCGCACCCACTTGCGCTTACCCCCGATGACCGCCACCGCGAGCGGCGCCGCGACGAACGGCAGCCCGGCGGGATGCAGCGGGGGGATCGCGGCCCGGACCAGATCGACGACATGGCCGACTCCGGTCGTTTCGGGCGTGCCGGGCAGGGTGGGACGGCGTGCCACAGGCTCCTCTTTCGTGCTCGATGCAGACGGTTTGCGCCCTTCAACGATAGGTCCGGCGCAAGCGTTCACACCTTACGGGAACGGAGCCTGTGGCACCCGGGTCAGCTCATGGCTTTACGGCCGGTGAACAGCCGCACCAGGAACAGCAGAATCACCGCGCCGCCGAGGCAGGTGAAGAAGCTGAACCAGAGTCCGCCGCCTTCGACATCGACGCCGAGCAATTTGAGGAGGAATCCGCCTAGCAGGCCGCCGACCACGCCGACCACGATGTTGAGGAGGATGCCTTGTTGCGCATCCGTCTTCATAATCTTGCTGGCGATCCAGCCGGCGAGACCGCCGATGATGATCCACCCGATAATCCCGAGTCCGAGCATGGTGTCCTCGAATCACTAGTTGGGGCAGCGCGCCGCACCACAGGGCGTGCTTCGGAGGTATACCCGCCAAATGTGAGAATACGCACGCCCAACACGCGCGACACGGGCTAATATGAGGGGGCCTCATGTCTACGGTGACGTAGGCGGCCGGCCGATGAGGGACTCATTTCGATGCTTTCGGGGTAACAACCCGGCGGCGCCGCCGCAGGTACATAGGAGACGCATTATGGCTGCTCAAATCACCCAGACCACAGGGGCTGAGCACACGGCGATCCTCGGGCTCGGCGTTTACCGCCCCGCTCGAATCGTCACCAACGAAGAGGTCGCCGGACCCATCGACTCGAGCGACGAGTGGATCCGCACCCGTTCCGGAATCAAAACGCGGCGCTTCGCCTCGAAGGAGGAGACGATTCAGAGCATGAGCGTCGCGGCCTCTCGCGGCGCGCTCGAATCCGCGGGAATCGAGGTCGAGCAGGTCGACTGCGTCATCGTCGCCACCTCCACTCACCTCTTGCTGACTCCGGCGGCCGCGCCGCAGATCGCGACCGAGCTGGGCATGAACGGCACGGCGGCGTTCGATATTTCGGCCGGATGCGCGGGCTTCTGTCACGCGCTCGCGCTGGCCTCGGATCTGGTGCGCGCCGGAACCGCCAGCCATGTGCTGGTGATCGGCGTGGAGAAACTGACCAACACCGTCAATCCGAAGGACCGCGCGACCGCCTTCCTTTTCGCCGACGGCGCGGGCGCGGTGGTGGTCGGTCCGTCGGAAGAACAGGGCATCGGCCCCACGGTCTGGGGTTCGGACGGCACTCAGCACCATGCGATCCGCCAGGACAAGGATTGGATGGAATACTTCGCCGAAATCGAGGAGAAGGGCCTGGACGCGGTGCGGCCCTACCTCGCCATGGAGGGTACGGCGGTATTCCGCTGGGCCGCACATTCATTGGAGAAGGTCTGCCGCGACGCCATCGATCGTGCGGGCCTATCCACCGACGACCTGGACGCGATGATCCCGCACCAGGCCAACGGCCGGATCATCGAGATCATGGCCCGGGTGCTGAAGCTGCCCGAGCACTGCGCGCTGGCCAACGATATCGAGGAGACCGGGAATACCTCGGCCGCTTCGATTCCGCTCGCCATGGAGGCGTTGCTGCGCAAGGGTGAGTCGAAGCCGGGCGATACCGCGCTGCTGATCGCCTTCGGCGCCGGTCTCTCCTACGCCGCGCAGGTCGTGACGCTGCCCAACTGGCAGTAACTCAGCCCAGCCCGGTGACCTTCACCTTGAAGGTCACCGGGGGTGCCCGGTTCCAGCGGTTGCCTCGACCGCGGACTTGATCTTGCCGAGCGTTTCGTTCATCCCTTGCTCGAGCAGTTCCTCGAACGGCGCTTCGCCGCCGAGCGCCGCATCGATGGCCCTGCGGGAGAACCAGCTGGTGCCGTTGGGCACATCGCGGCGTTCGATCAGCCGCGTGCCGGTGGCGGTCGGCTCCAGCGTGTAGCTCCAGATGCTGCGATTCTCGTTGATCCGAAATGCGAAGGCCTGGTTGGGCTCATAGCGCACGATGCGCGCGGTGGTCGGCCAGTATTTCTTGCCGTCGGTATTGAGGTTGATCGTCCAGGTGCCCGCCTTCGGCGTGCCGAGCGCGAGCATCCGGACGCACTGCGGGCTGAACTCCGGCATCCGCTTGAGATCGGCGACGACGGCCCAGACCTGTTCCGGCGGCGCGGCGATCTCGATCGTGGCTTCGATATTTTTCGGCAACGCTGCCTCCGGAGAACTGTGCGACGGACATCCGTCTAGCACGACCTGACGATTTGGCAACAGCCTAGTCGGCGGCTGTTGGAAGACAAATGTGTCACTTTTTCGCGATTTGTTTACCCGGCCGTGTAATGGCGCGCGCACAATGGCGGATAGACGAAGCATCAGACACTGCCACAAGCTTTTCCGTCAAGCGTGAGGTGATCGGCCGTGAAACTGCGCTCGCTCTTACATCATCGGCACGGGGACCAGGTCCCGCTGCTTCCCACCATCACACCCGAGACGCCTGCCACTCGAGACATCTTCGCGCCGCGTATCGCACGCCCGGCAGTTCCCGACGAACAACTGGAGCGCCTGCTCACGCCCACCGAACTCGACTTGGTGCGCGAGCATCGCGTTTGACGACCGTTCCATACTCGATAGGTGACTGCACCCGCTGCTACGAAACCGGCCATCCTCAGCGTCGACGACGATCCGGGAGTCTCCCGCGCGGTCGTTCGCGACCTGCGCCGCCGCTATGGGGCCGAGTACCGGATTCTGCGCGCGGAGTCGGGCGCGGACGCACTCGACGCACTGCGTGAGATGAAACTGCGCGGCCAACCGGTCGCGGTCCTGATCGCCGATTATCGGATGCCGGGCATGGACGGCATCGAATTCCTGGAGCAGGCCATGGACCTGCACCCATATGCCCGTCGCGTGCTGCTGACCGCCTACGCCGATACCAGCGCCGCGATCGACGCGATCAATGTCGTCGACCTCGACCACTATCTGCTCAAGCCGTGGGATCCGCCGGAGGAGAAGCTGTATCCGGTGTTGGACGGACTGATCGAGGCCTGGCGCAGCAACGATCACAAACCCGTCACCGAGACAAAGGTCGTCGGCAACCGCTGGTCCCCGCGGTCGTCGGAGGTGCGCGAATTCCTGGCCCGCAACCAACTGCCCTACCGCTGGTACCTTGCCGAGGAACCGGAAGGCGCACGGCTGCTGGAAGCGGCGGGCGCCGATCCCAATATCTGTCCGGTGGTGATCACCCCGGGTGGGCAGGCGCTGGTGCAACCGAGCGATGGCGAACTCGCCGAAAGTGTCGGGCTGAACACCAATCCGACCGGTGACTTCTACGACCTCATCGTGGTCGGCGGCGGACCCGCCGGACTCGGCGCGGCGGTGTACGGCGCCTCCGAGGGACTGCGCACGGTGCTCGTCGAGCGCACCGCGACCGGCGGCCAGGCCGGCCAGAGTTCGCGCATCGAGAACTATTTGGGCTTCCCGGACGGGCTGTCCGGTGCGCAGCTGGCCGATCGGGCGCGGCGGCAGGCCGCGAAGTTCGGCGCCGAGGTGATCACCACACGCGAGGTGGTCGGACTCGAGGTGAACGGATCCGCGCGCACCGTGCGGTTCGCCGACGGCGGGCGGCTGTGCGCCCACACGGTGATCATCGCGACGGGTGTGGACTACCGGCGTCATCCCGCACCGGGTGTGGACGATTTCACCGGGCGCGGTGTCTACTACGGCTCGGCCATGACCGAGGCCTCCGAATGCGCCGACCACGATGTCTACATCGTGGGCGGGGCGAATTCGGCGGGGCAGGCGGCGGTATTCCTGTCCCGCAACGCGCGCACGGTGCATCTGGTGGTCCGCGCGGATTCGCTGGAGAAGTCCATGTCGCACTACCTGATCCAGCAGATCGCGCAGATACCGAATATCCGCGTGCATACCGATACCGAAGTGATCGCCGCCGACGGCGACGATCACCTGCAGCAGATCGTGGTGCGCAACAACCGGACCGGCGCGGAAGAAAAAGCCGAGGCCGAACGGTTGTTCCTGTTCATCGGTGCCGCACCACAGACCGACTGGCTCGACGGCGTGGTCAAGCGGGACGAGGCGGGCTATGTGCTGGCCGGTCCCGATCTGCTCGTCGAGGGAACCAGACCCGCGGGCTGGGAGCTACCCAGACCGCCGCATCACCTGGAGACCAGCGTCCCCGGCGTTTTCGTCGCGGGTGACGTGCACGCCGATTCGGCGAAGCGGGTCGCCTCGGCGGTCGGCGAGGGTGCGATGGCGGTCATGCTCGTGCATCGGTACCTGGCGTGATAGGAGGCTGGACCATGAATTCGAAGGAGACAGCGGATCGCAGCAGTCATCTGGTCTGCGATCCGGCGGAGCTGCGCAGCCTCTTTCTCTTCGAGAAGCTCACCGACGAACAGCTGAATCTGCTGTGCGCCGATGGCCGCATCGAGATCATCGAACCGGGGTTGGTCTTCCGCGAGGGCGATCCCGCCACCTGCTTCTACGTGATGATCGAGGGCGAGGTGCAGCTCACCAAGCTCTCCGGCGGCACCGAGATCGAGATGTCGCGCACCGACTATCGCGGCGCGTACGCGGGGGCATGGACCGCCTACCTCGGCGACAAGGTGGACCAGACCTACACCGGCTCGATGAATGTGACCCGTCGGTCGCGGTTCTTCGTCCTGGATGCGGGCACCTTCGCGCGAATGATGCACGACTGGTTCCCGATGGCCGTACACCTGCTCGAGGGCGCGTTCTTCGGTAATCGCAACAACATCGAGCGGATCAACCAGCGCGAGCGACTGCTCGCCCTGGGCTCGCTGTCGGCGGGACTGACCCATGAGCTGAACAACCCGGCCGCCGCCGCGGTGCGCGCCACCTCGGGCCTGCGCGACCGGATCGCGGGCATGCGGCACAAGTTGGCCATGATGGCGCAGGGCAAATTCGACACCGCATCCCTGGAGGCGCTGGTGCGCCTGCAGGAGGAGGCCGCGGCCCAGGTCGCCAAGGCCCCGGAGCTGACGACGCTGGAAGCCTCCGAGCGCGAAGACATCCTCAGCGAATGGCTGGAGGATCACGGCATCGGGGACAGCTGGAATCTGGCCCCGAATTTCGTGCAGGCCGGCTTCGATGTGGACTGGCTGGAACGGGTTTCGGCCACCCTGGAGGACTGCCCCGAACAGGTCTTCCAGGGCGCGATCCGCTGGCTGAACTACACCATCGAGACCGAACTGCTGATGAACGAGATCGCCGATTCGACCACGCGCATCTCCACCCTGATCGGCGCGGCCAAACAGTATTCGCAGATGGACCGGGCGCCGTTCCAGGTGGTCGACATCCACGAACTGCTCGACAGCACGCTGGTGATGCTGAGTCGCAAGATCGGCGACGGCGTCAAGGTGGTCAAGGAGTACGACCGGACACTGCCCGAAGTGCCCTGCTACGCGGCGGAATTGAATCAGGTGTGGACCAACCTGATCGATAACGCGGTGTACGCGATGAACGGCGAGGGCACGCTCACCATCGGCACCAGGCACGAAAACGACTGCGCCGTGATCGAGATCGGCGATACCGGCCCCGGCGTTCCGGCCGACGTGCGCAGCCGTATCTTCGAACCGTTCTTCACCACCAAGCCGGTGGGCGAGGGAACCGGTCTCGGCCTGGACATCTCGTTCCGGATCGTGGTGAACAAGCACCACGGCGATATCCAGCTCGATTCCGAGCCGGGCAATACCCGATTCACGGTCTGGCTTCCGCTGAACCGTCCCGAAGAAATGCCGGACTCCGGCGACAGTTCCGAAGCCGATACAGGAGGTCAGTGATGACGCAGGAGTTGGAGGGTATCGATCCCGCGGTCGCGCCGAGCGGTCCGGGCTGTATGGAATGTGAAGCGGCCCAGGGCTGGTGGGTGCACCTGCGGCGCTGTGCGCAGTGCGGCCATATCGGCTGCTGTGACACCTCGCCGCAGCAGCACGCCTCCAAACACGCCAAGGACACCGGACATCCGTTCATCCAGAGCTATGAGCCGGGCGAGGATTGGTTCTTCGACTTCCGCTCCGACGAGATGTACAGCGGCGGACCGGAACTGGCACCGCCGACACATCATCCGGTGGACCAGCCCGCCCCGGGACCGCGCGGCCGGGTGCCCGCCGATTGGCAGAGTCGCATCCACTGACGACGCTCCCACCCGGTACCCTGCTCCGGACGCGCCGGAGACTCCGGCGCCGCGAGTCACCGGGGAACGCACGTGATCAAGCGAGTTACCGCCATCGTCCTAGCCACCGGGGCGGTGGCCGTCGCGCTGGCCGGATGTGGCAGTTCGGACGATTCCAGCTCCGACGCGAACGGTCTGCGCCAGGGCGCGACGGGCACCAGTACGCCCGCTGGCACCACGTCCGCGACCGGTGCGGCGCCGACCACGGCCGCCGCCGCACCGACCACCACCACCAAGACCACGGCGAGCTACCCCTCGCTCGGCCCCGCGTCGAGCACCACCTGCGGTGAGTTCAAGAAGTTGGACAGCACCGAGGAGAAGGAGTTGATCGAGAAGGCGATCGCGGAGAATCCGGGCAGTGAGTTCGAGGGCAGCCCGAACGTCGCACTCGGCACCGCCAAACTCGTCTGCCTGGCCCCCACCTACGCCGATACCCCGGTCGCGGTGGCCGCCGGAATCGTCGCAAAGGACAAGTAGGGCCGGCTCGGTCGCGGCACCGACGGCACCCAGACAGAACGCGCGTACACAGCGGGCAGGCGCTGTGTACGCGCGTTCTACTTATGGCGCGACGATCAGGGCTGACCGGTGGCGAACGCGATCACGGCGTCGAGGAACTCCTGGCCGCCCATGACGTATCCGCCGATCAGCGCACCGGCCGGGATGCTGATGATCCACAGGAACGGGATGAAAGCCCCGATGACGGCACCGATGACGATGCCCGGCAGGTTCTTGTTGACCTGCTCCATCAGCCGGTCGTAGGAGCTGATGTCCTTCAGTCCGGCAATGTCGTTCAGCTTCGCGGTGTCCGCCGGGGTCATCGTCGAAGCCAGCGCGACGGTGTGGCCGTCCGCGCTGATCTGCTGGCTCACCGCGATCGGGAGGCCCGCGACCTCGGAGTGCAGCGGCACCTGGTCCACGGTCGCGCCGTCGTCGGACTTCAGCAGCACCGCGGCACCGTCCGAGGCGAGCTCGAACCGGCCGCTGTCAACCGCCCAGGTGATGGTCTTATCAGTTGGGGAAACCGTCGTGTGGTAGTTGATTCCGTGTACAACACCAGAAGTCACGTCCCCCCGCGTCACTGCCGCCGGCTGGTCGGTCGCCACGGCGGGCTGCCCATTGGCGGTAGCCGCGGTAATCCCCACCGCGGTGACGGCCATGAAGACAGCGGTAGTGATCTTTCCGAACTTCATTTCTTGAATTCCCTCCACTTTGTTGTCCCGCCCGAACAAGGGGCGGGACCAGAACGTTAGCGCGCGGAATTCGTTGTCGCACATCGGGGTTCGTAAATCATGAAATCGTGACAATTGCCGAAGTTTAGCTGTCAACAGTTCCGCGACTCGATTTGAGATGCGGTCAGGCAACGCGAGTGACGTTTCACATTTGCTCGAGCCGAGGTGCTAACTCGGCAACGGTCGCCCGTCATATCGCAAGCGAGCCGTAGATACCGGTCGATCCGCGGTGGAGCGGCGTGATTAGCCGAGTCCAATGAGCTCAACCCGGACAGATGTACCAGTCTCCGGGGCGAAATGACTGGTCAGAGCGCACTACCGCAACTGCACGGCCGATCGGCAATATCGACGACGTTTCGCGGACGTTTTCGGTTCCGTGAGTACATTCACAATTTCGGATTCAGGGCGCATTAGCGGATCGGGCACTCGTCATCGACGATTTTCCGCATAATCTCGGATCTATCCGACGGACCGCCGACCAACCGGAGCCGGACGCGGGCAGAATGACACGGTGGCAGAACTCGCGCTCACCGCTCGACTGAATCCCTCCGCCGCGGATGCCAGGCGCGGGGTGGTCCGGTTACATCCGGAGGCGCTGACCGCGCTCGGCCTGCGGGAATGGGACGGTATCGCGCTGATCGGGGCACGGCGCACCGCCGCGGTGGTCGGGGTGGCCCCGTCAGGCACACCGGCCGGGGTCGCGCTGCTCGACGACGTCACGCTGTCCAACGCGGGACTGCGTGAGGACGCGAATGTGGTTGTCTCGCCCGCGACGGTGTACGGGGCCAAGCAGATCTCGGTGAGCGGTTCGGTGCATGCCACCAGGACCATTCCGGCGGCGACGCTGCGGCAGGCGCTACTCGGCAAGGTGGTCACGGTCGGCGACGCGGTATCGCTACTGCCCCGCGACCTCGGTCCGGATATCAGTTCTTCGGCTGCCACCCAAGCACTTTCGCGCACCTTCGGCATCGCGTGGACCACCGAGCTGCTGACCGTCACCGCGACCGATCCCGGCCGTGCTCCGGTGAGTGTGCAGCCGAATACCGCGGTGGTCTGGGGCGCGAGTGCGGTGGCGGCCCGGGATTCCGCCGATCGGGCGGCGGCCGGGCTGCCGGTCCCGGCGGGTGAGGCCGCGCGTGGGGTCACCGAGGCCGCGGCGCTGGCCGCGACCAGTGGGGCGGGTGCGGGTTGGACCGCGACCGTTGGCGAGTCGGTCATTCCGATCGAGGACCTGGCCGGTGCGCATGGGCAGGCGGCGAAACTCCAGGAGTGGCTCAGCCTCGCGCTCGATGAACCGGAACTGCTGAAGGCCCTGGGCGCCACACCGCATCTCGGGGTATTGATCACCGGCCCGGCGGGGGTCGGCAAGGCCACGCTGGCGCGTGCGGTGGCAGCGCCACGACGCATTGTCGAACTGGATGGTCCGACGGTCGGCGCTGCCGAAAGCGGTGCACGGTTGCGCGAGGTCGCGGCCGCGGTCGCCGAAATCGGTTCCGGGCGGGGCGGAATCCTGCTCGTCACCGATATCGACGCACTGCTGCCCGCACCCGCCGAACCGGTCTCCACGCTGATCCTGGACCAGTTGCGCGCGGCGATCGCCGAGCCCTGCGTGGCACTGCTGGCTACCACCGCGCATCCGGCCGGTGCCGATCCGCGGCTGCGCGCACCCGATCTCTGCGATCGTGAACTCGCACTCGCGCTGCCGACCGCGGCCGTACGCAAGGCACTGCTCGAGCAGCTGTTGCGCAAGGTACCGACCAAGGATCTGAAGCTGGACGAAATCGCCTCGCGCACACCCGGATTCGTGGTCTCCGATCTGGCCGCGCTGTGCCGGGAGGCGGCACTGCGCGCGGCCTCGCGGGCCAGCAAACAACAGTCGGAACCGGAGCTGACCCAACCCGACCTGCTCGGCGCGACCGAGGTGATCCGGCCGCTATCACGTTCCGGGACCGAGGAACTCGCGATCGGCAGCCTAAGCCTGGACGACGTCGGGGACATGGTCGAAACCAAAGAGGCGCTCACCGAAACCGTGCTCTGGCCACTGCGCCACCCGGATTCGTTCGCCCGCCTCGGTATTCATCCGCCGCGCGGCGTACTGCTCTACGGCCCGCCGGGCTGCGGTAAGACCTTCCTGATCCGTGCACTGGCGGGGACCGGTCAGCTCAGCGTGCACGCGGTCAAGGGCGCCGAGTTGATGGACAAATGGGTCGGCGCTTCCGAGCGTGCGGTGCGCGAATTGTTCCAGCGCGCACGCGATTCCGCGCCATCGCTGATCTTCCTGGACGAGGTGGACGCACTCGCGCCGCGGCGCGGTCGCAACAGCGACTCCGGCGTCGGTGACCGCGTGGTCGCGGCACTGCTCACCGAACTCGACGGTGTGGAACCGCTGCGTGATGTGGTGGTGCTCGGCGCGACGAACCGACCGGAACTGATCGATCCAGCACTGCTGCGCCCCGGCCGATTGGAACGGCTGATCTTCGTGCCGCCGCCGGATGGCGATGCCCGACTGGAGATCCTGCGGGCCGGGAAATCGGTGCCGCTGGCCGCCGATGTCGACCTGGCCGCACTCGCCGCCGATCTGGACGGCTATTCCGCGGCCGATTGCAGTGCGCTGCTGCGCGAAGCCGCATTGGCCGCGATGCGCCGGGATGTGAACGCCGCCGATGTCACCGCCGGGGATGTCGCGGCGGCCAGGGCGGTGGTGCGTCCGTCGCTCGATACCGAGCAGGTCGAGTCGTTGCGCCGGTACGCGGACAACCGTCGATAGACGATCGGCGCAATCTCCTGGTAATTGCCGCCTTCCTGCGCTTTAGGCATATCCGACATATTCGGGCAATATGGGCGCAATCACCGGTTCCCGCGTCGAGCGCGGGTAAGTTCGAGCAGGTGCGCAAGATCGGCAATGCGATCGACACGATCACGGCCTTCTTCGGGGCCGCGGTCGCGGGCGTCGCAATGTTCCTGCCGATCACCTTCAGTTGGAGCGCCGACACTTCGCCGTATCGGTTGGCCAGCCTGAACAACAGCGTCCCGCGCGGCGCCGCGATCGGGGTGATCGTCGCGGTGGCCGTCGCGGTGCTGGTGATCACCTTTCACAAGCCGCTGGTGGCATGGGCGGCAGCACTGTTCGGCGCCATCGCCATGGACATCAATCACTTCGCCGGACGCCATGTTTCCTCGGCCGACCTGCTGACCACCCAGAACTATCTGGATTCGATTCTGGCCGGTGTGCTGCTCGGCGCACTGGGCGCGGCGGTGCTGCGCCGACCGGGTCCCGCGGCCGGCTTCGCGATCGGCGCCGCCGGGTTCTTCGTCTTCGGTGATCTCGCGGAACTGCTGGAGATCACCGACAACAATCCATACGCGGTGCTCGAGACACCGCCACGTTGGCTCGTCAGCGTCGCGGTGGTCCTGCTGATCATCAGTACGCTGCGCAATCGGTCCCAGCCCGAGAGATCGAAGCCGCCGCGGATCGCCGTCGAGCTTCCGGTCACGCCGATCCTGGCCTCGATGGTGCTGGCACTGGTCATCCTGGCCATTACCGAATGGCTGGCGCGGCAGTATCAACATGCGCCGAACGTCAGCCATGCGGTCGAAATCGGGATGGCGGTGGCCGCGACGATCATCGCCGCCACCGCCGCGGCCATGCTGCTACCCGGGCGCGACGGCGCCGGGGTGTATCTGGCGGTGAGTCTGGTGGCCGCCGCCGAGGCGATCGGCGGCAATCCGCGACCCGGGTGGAGCGTCGCCGCGCTGATCGCGGCCACCGCCGTCGGACTGCTGATCGGGGTCCGCCTGCCCTCGACCTTCATCGCCATCCTGCTGATCACCGGACTCGCGGTATTCGCCTTGGTGAAATCCGCCGACGCCCATCGCTATGTGACCGCGGCGGGCAGCGCGGTCCTGGCACTCACGGCCGGCTACTGCTGTGGCACCGCGCGTCCCCGCTACGCACCGAGCGGGGTGCTCGCCATTTCCGCGCTGTATCTGCCGTCGATCATCACGGCCCTGCCGCGCGACAGCGCCGAATGGCCGCTGAACGGAGGCGCCGATCATCAAGCGCTGGCCGGCCGGACCGCGCTCGCGATCGCCCTCGGTTCGGCTCTCGGGTTGTTCGTGCTGCGCCGATTCCGGCCGCGCAGCCGACCGAGGCCGGGGCGATCCGTCGACGACGAAACGTTAGCGGACATATAGCCCACCCCGCAGGAGATGGCATACGCCATATTCGCTCGGCCGACGAAACCCCCAGGCTCCAAGTAGGATCATTCGGTATCACCCCGCCGCAACTACCCGACGGAGTGCAGTTTGCTCGGAATCCTGCTCGCGCTCGTGACAGCCGCACTCGCGGCACCGTTGTGCGTGCGGGCATTGGGGCGCAACGGTTTCTACGTACTCGCGCTCGTACCGTTCGGCTGTCTCGGCTGGGTAATCGCGAATTGGGATAGGACACAGCGGGTTCGGATCAGTTGGGCGCCGAGCATCGAGATGAATATCGAGCTGCGCTTCGATTCGCTGGCCGCCATCATGTCCGCGCTGGTGCTCGGCATCGGCGCGGTGATTCTGGCCTATTGCGCACGATATTTCGAGGACGACGAACCGCGGTTGCAGGTGTTCGCGGCCCAGTTGGTCGCCTTCGCCGGGGCCATGTTCGGCCTGGTCAGCAGCGATAATATGTTGCTGCTCTTCGTCTTCTGGGAAATGACGACGGTGTTGTCGTTCCTGTTGGTCGGCCACCATGCCGAACAGGCGGTGAGCAGGCGGGCCGCGATCCAGGCGCTCTTGGTGACCGGGGCGGGCGGGCTGGCGATGCTGGTCGGGATCGTCATCCTCGGTCAAGTGAGCGGCAGTTATCTGCTGTCGGATCTGCTCGCTGGACCGCCTTCCGGCATCGCGGTGGATGTCGCGGTGGTGCTGCTGCTGGTCGGGGCATTGAGCAAATCGGCGATCGTGCCGTTGCACTTCTGGCTGCCGGGTGCGATGGCGGCGCCGACACCGGTGAGCGCGTATCTGCATGCGGCGGCCATGGTGAAGGCGGGCGTCTATCTGGTGGCGCGGTTGGCCCCGGCATTCGCGGAAAGCCCGGCCTGGCATCCGCTGATCCTCACCCTCGGCGTGGCGTCGATGGTGCTCGCGGGGTTGCGGTCATTGCAGGTGCCGGATCTGAAGCTGGTGCTCGCCTTCGGGACGGTGAGCCAGTTGGGGTTCCTGATCATGCTGGTCGGGCTGGGGACGCCGGATGCCGCGCTGGCCGGTGCGGCCTTGATCGTGGCGCATGCGCTGTTCAAGGCGTGTTTGTTCATGGTGGTCGGGATCATCGATCACGGGGCCGGTACGCGGGATCTGCGGGAGTTGTCGGGGCTCGGGCGGCGTGCGCCGGTGCTGTGCGGGGTTGCGGTGTTGGCGGCGCTCAGTATGGCCGGGATTGCGCCGCTGCTCGGATTCGTGGGCAAGGAAAGTGCACTGGCCGCGGTGTTGGATGCGGATGTGTTTGCCGAACCGGCCAGGGTCGCGTTGGCGGTCGGGGTGGTGCTGGGATCCATGCTGACCGTCGGCTACAGCATTCGGTTCATTTGGGGAGCTTTTGCGGATAGGGAGTTGCCGTCCCGTGAGCCCGACAGTGGAGATCTGCACGGGGACGTGCGCCTTGCGGAGCCGGGTTATTCGGAAACTGGTCACTGGCATGCGCCGGGCGCGCAGTTCACAGCTGCGCCCGCCTTGCTCGCGGTTGCGAGCCTGGCAGCGGGACTCTGCGCGCCATGGATGGACGAACTGCTGAATCCCTACGCGAAAACCCTTCCCGGCGTGCTCGATTCGCATCTCACACTCTGGCACGGCTTCAATGTTGCACTGGCACTGACAATCCTGATCATCTGCGCGGGCATCGTGGTGTTCCGGCTGCGTGGTCGCATCGGCGAATCCGCGACCATGCTCGGCAATGCCGACCGCGCCTACGACGCCACCCTGCGCGCCATGGACCGGCTGTCGCTGCGGATGACCGGTGCGGTGCAGCGTGGTTCGCTGCCGCTGAGTCAGGCGGCGATCCTGGTGACCTTGATCCTGCTGCCGGCGGTGCTGCTCGCGCTCGGCACGCGCACCGGAGTTCGGCTACGCCTGTGGGATTCGCCGTTCCAGGTCGCCATCGGCGCGATCATGGCCGTCATGGCGCTGGCCGCGACGGTGCTGCGCAATCGGTTGGCCGCCGTGCTCGTCGTCGGCGTCACCGGTTATGGCTGCGGTGTGATCTTCGCGCTGCACGGTGCGCCCGATCTGGCGCTGACCCAATTCCTGGTCGAGACGCTGACTTTGGTGATCTTCGTACTGGTGCTGCGGGCCTTCCCGGCCGAAATCGACGAAAGCCGCACGGCCGCATTCAAAGTGCGTCGGGCGATCCTGTCGGCACTGGTCGGTGCGTCGGTCGCGGTGCTGGCCGCCTTCGCGGTCGCGGCCCGCTCCACCGAACCCATCTGGCGCCTGATCCCCGATGCCGCATACACATTCGGCGGCGGTAAGAACGCCGTCAATGTTCTGCTCGTCGATATCCGGGCCTGGGATACCCTCGGCGAGATCTCGGTGCTCGTCGTGGCCGCGACCGGTGTGGCATCGCTGGTGTTCCGCAGCAGACGTTTCGGCAGCGCGCCGCGCGCGGCGGACTCCCCGGACTACGATCCGGACCTGATCAGCTGGTTGCCCGCGGGGCGGCTGGTGGATCGTCGCGAACGATCGATGGTCCTGCAGGTCACCACCCGACTGGTCTTCCCCACCGTCATGGTGCTGTCGGTGTATTTCTTCTTCTCCGGCCACAACGCGCCGGGCGGCGGTTTCGCGGGCGGACTGACCGCCGGACTAGCACTGACGCTGCGCTATCTCGCGGGCGGCCGCTACGAACTCGGCGAGGCACTGCCCGTCGATGCGGGTCATCTACTCGGCGGCGGGCTTGCGCTGGCCGCGGGAACCGCGAGCACCTCACTGTTGCTCGGCGCGCCGCCGCTGTCGTCGGCGATCGTGGAGGTGACGCTGCCGGTGATCGGGCACGTCAAGGTGGTCACCGCATTGTTCTTCGATCTCGGCGTCTATCTCATCGTGGTCGGACTGGTCCTGGACGTGTTGCGCAGCCTCGGCGCGCGCCTGGACAGTGAACTGGCCACCGACGAGGACGAATCCGCCTCTGCGCAAGGACGTTTCCAGTGAGTGCGAATCTGACCCTGCTGATCCTGATCGGGATTCTCGTCGCGTGCGGTGTCTATCTGATCCTCGAACGCGCGGTCTCGAAAATGCTGCTCGGCATGATCCTGTTCGGCAATGCGGTGAATCTGCTGATCCTGACCGCAGGCGGACGAGACGGTCGGCCACCGATCCGTGGTGAGGGCGAGGATATGGCCGATCCGCTGGCCCAGGCCATGGTGCTGACCGCGATCGTGATCACCATGGGTCTGGCGGCCTTCGTGCTCGCCCTCGCCTACCGCTCCTACATCCTCACCACCACCGACACCGTGCAGAACGACCCGGAGGACGCCGAGGTCGCGGCCCGGCGCCAGGCAGAGGATCCTGAGCATTGAGTCCGCTGACCACGCTCGCGCCGCTCCCGGTCCTGGTGCCCCTGCTCGGGGCGGCGGGCACGCTGGTGTTCGGGCGGCGGCCGCGCATCCAGCGCTTCGTCATGATTTTCGTGCTGTCGGTCGTGCTGGGCATCTGCGGTGTGCTGCTGTATCTGGTCGATCGCGACGGGACCACCGCGTTGCAGGTCGGCGGCTGGGGCACGCCGATCGGCATCACGCTGGTGGTCGATCGACTATCCGCGGCCATGCTGCTCGTCTCCGCGATCGTGCTGCTCGCGGTCTCGGTCTACGGTGCAGGCCAGAACATCCGCGACGGTGACGAGCGACAGCCGACCTCGATCTATCGACCGACGTATCTCGTACTCACCGCGGGTGTCTCGGCCGCATTCCTGGCCGGTGATCTGTTCAACCTGTTCGTCGGCTTCGAAATCCTGCTCGCCGCATCGTTCGTGCTGCTCACCGTCGGCGCGACCGCGGACCGGATCCGCGCCGGCATCGCGTATGTGATGGTCTCGATGGTGTCGTCGCTCATCTTCCTGACCGGCATCGCGCTGGCCTACGCCGCCACCGGAACACTGAACCTGGCCCAGCTGGCGGTGCGAATGGGCCAGGTGCCCAACGGCATTCGAATGGCCGTCTACGCGGTGCTATTGGTTTCCTTCGGTATCAAGGCGGCGGTCTTCCCGCTCTCGAACTGGCTGCCCGACTCCTACCCGACCGCACCAGCACCGGTGACCGCCGTTTTCGCGGGCCTGCTGACGAAGGTCGGTGTGTACGCGATCATCCGGACGCACTCTCTGCTGTTCCCGAACGGCGGATTCGACGATGTGCTGCTGGTCTGCGGCCTGCTCACCATGCTGGTCGGCATCTTCGGCGCCATCGCGCAGAGCGATATCCGGCGCCTGCTGTCGTTCACCCTGGTGAGTCACATCGGCTACATGGTATTCGGCATCGGACTCTCCACCGCCGCAGGCCTTTCCGGCGCGGTGTTCTATGTGGCGCACCACATTCTGGTGCAGACGGCGCTATTCCTGGTGGTCGGACTGATCGAGCGGCAGGCGGGATCGGTATCGCTGCGACGACTGGGCGGTCTGGCCGCGGCAAGTCCGCTGCTGGCGATCCTCTTCCTGGTGCCCGCCTTGAATCTCGGTGGTATACCGCCGTTCTCGGGATTCATCGGCAAGGTGGCATTACTGCAGGCAGGTGCGGCGGCTGGCAGCGTACTGGCCTGGGTGCTGGTCGCGGGGTCGGTGCTGACCAGCCTGCTGACGCTGTATGCCATGGCACGGGTGTGGAGCAAGGCGTTCTGGCGACCGCGCGTCGAGGCGCCGGAGGGGCATCTCACCGCGGCGAAACCGCCGACGCTGGTGGAGGATTCGACCGATGTGCGCTATGACGAGCGCACCGATCCGGGACGCATGCCGCTGCTGATGGTCGGCTCGACGGCGGCACTGGTGGTGGTCGGTCTGTGCCTGACCGTATTCGCCGGTCCGATTCTGCGCATCGCGGACCGCGCCGCCGACGATCTGAGCAATCCGGCGGTGTATGTCGGCGCGGTGCTCGGCACTTCGCATGCCGAGGCGAAGGGAACGAGCCGGTGAGTAGCGCCCGTCGCCTTGTCCCGAATCGATCGACGATCGTGCGCATAGGCGTGCTGCTATGGCTGACGGCGGTGTGGTTGACGCTCTGGGGCGATCTCAGTGTGGGCAATCTGCTGGCCGGTCTCATTGTCGGTGCGTTGATCATGTTGACCTTGCCGCTGCCGCGCGTGCCGGTATCCGGACGCCTACATCCGCTGTCGCTGATCGAACTGATCGTCGTCAGTTCGTATTACGCACTGGAATCCAGTCTGCAGGTGGCCTGGTTCGCGATCCGTCCGGCGCCGCCGCCGGTCTCCGGTGTGCTGCGGGTGAAGCTGAGTGTGCGATCCGATCTGGTGCTGGTGCTGTGCGCCGATGTGCTCAATCTGATTCCGGGCACCATGGTGCTGGAGATCGACCGTCAACGCTGTGTCTTCTATGTGCACGTCCTGGACGTAAGCAGCGAAAAGGCGGTCGATACGTTCTACCGGATCACCCGGCGGGTGGAGCGGCTGCTCATCTCGTCGTTCGAACGCCCCACCGAATGGCGTTCGGCCCGAACAACTCCGGAGGTGGAGTCGTGAATGTTGTCGCGATTGTGGCGGGCATCATGCTGATGGCCGCCGCGGTGATCGTCAGTTACCGCATCCTGGCCGGTCCGAGCACCCTGGACCGCGTTGTGGGCATCGATTCGCTGATGGCCATCGCGGCCTCCGGCCTGGCGGTCTGGGCCGCCTACAGCGACGACACCACGGTCGTTCCCGCGATCGTCGCGCTGGCGCTGGTCGGCTTCCTCGGCTCCGCGGCGGTATCCCGATTCCGCGTTCGGGATGATGTATGAATCTGTGGCACTTGGCCGCCGGCGTCTTCATCCTGAGCGGCGCGGCACTGGCGCTGACCGCATCGATCGCCATCGTGCGCTTTCCGGACACTCTCTCGCGCATGCACGCCGCCACGAAACCCCAGGTCGTCGGCCTGATCCTGGTTCTGGAAGGTGTGGCGATCCAGTTGCGCGGGCACGGCAATATCTGGCTGCTGGCGCTGGTCGGGTTGTTCACGCTGCTCACCGCGCCGGTCATCGCGCATCTGATCGGGCGGACGGCGTATCGCGAGCAGCGCTACCGTGACGGTCTGTTGCGGGTGAACGAACTGCGGGACGACACGTTGTAAGCGAGATAGCGCTCAGAGCTATCGAGCAGCGCCGACCGGAACCTCTTTTGCCTCGACCACCGGAGCCCCGGCAAACCACGTCGCATGGAATGCCGCGGCCATCGCGGCCAGCAACGCGAGCACGACTGTCCCGGCCAGCACCGGATATTCGGCCATCGAAACCGCCAGATAGCGGAACGAGAGCAACAGCGCGCCGAGGATCACCACACCGAACAGCACCAGGCGCACCCGGAACCAACCCCAGCCACGCTCGGGATCGCGCAACGCCGATTCGACGGTCAGGCACAGCACCGCACCGGCGACCAGATCGACGCCGTAGTGGTAGCCGAAGCCCAGCGTCGCGGTCAGTGTGGCGGCCAACCAGAACGCGCCGAGGCAGCGCAGCCACAGCGGAGCCTGCGAGCCGTCCGTATCCCGGCGGGTGTGCACGAAGACCGACAGCGCCCAAGCGGTGTGCATGGAGGGCATGCAGTTGCGTGGCGTGAAGGAGTCGAAGGACAGCGGCGTCGGATTGCGATCGATCGGCGGGACGAAATCGGGCCAGAAGTTGCCCACCTGCATGCCGTGGCCGTCGGCGCCATAGCCGAACATCGGGCCGACCACCGGGAAGATCACATAGCCGACCGGACCGATCAGTCCGAGCACCAGGAAGGTTCGCACCAGGTAGTGGGTCGGCCACACCCCACTCGATACCACCCGGCGCAGCTGCCACACCGCGACGACGATCGCCGCCACCGGCAGTTCGATATAGACCCAGTGCAGCACCGCGTAGACCACCGGCCCGAGCGCGTCCACCACGCGGCCCATCACCCAGGACGGATCGCCGAGCGCATGGTCGGCCAGCGCCACATAGACGTCGTAGACCTGCGGCCGGCTGACGACCGTAATGTGCAGCCACACATCACCGACCTTGGTGGCCAGCACCAGCAACGCACCCAGCGCGGCGGCGTGCAGCGCATTGCGTCGCTCGGCTCCGCTCCAGCGGAATCCGGCGACCAGCGCCAGACCGGTGAGCACGAGCGTCGGCCCATTGCCGATGGCGAACGACTCGCCGCTGAGCAGTCGAATACTCGCCCATACCACGTCGATACCCGCCGCGATGCCGACCGCGATCATCCTGCGGCGCTTGGAGATTCCGACCAGGGCCAGAACGAGTCCGGCCCACGGCACCGACATGGACTTGGGTGTGCCCACGTAGTCGTGCCACAGACTGCCGAGCGGCCCCTCGAAATCGTGCCCGATCGAACCCACCTGTAGGGCGATGAGCAGCACCGGCACCGCCGCGATCGCGGCCGCCGTCCAGATCCGCGAGCGCGGCACGCGCACCCACTCGGTGAGGCTGCCAGCCTTTTGACTCGGATCTTCGACAAGCACGTCGACCATAGTAAACGGCGGATGAACGCCATCCCCCTGACCAGCTGAACGTCAGCCGACCTTTCGACCAGGCAGAACTACTGGTCCAACTCCTTGACCAGGGCGTCGACCACCGCGACCAGATCGCCCTGGGTGCTCGCGGCCACTTTGCGCTGCCGCTGATACGACGCGCCGCGCTGTGGGATCTCCGCCACCAGTGCGAGTTCGTCCGCACAACCGAGCCGCTTGGCGGTCGGCTCCAACCGCTGCAGCAGATCCATCAGATCATCGGTGACCAACCGCTCATTGCTGTCGTCGTCCACGATGACGATCGCGTCGAGGCCGTAGCGCGCCGCGCGCCATTTGTTCTCCTGGACATGCCACGGCGGGATGGTCGGCAGCGTCTCGCCATTGTCGAGGCGCTGGTCGAGATCGACGATCAGGCAGTGGATGAGCGCGGCCATGGCCGCCAGCTCCGCGCGGGTCGAGATCCCATCGCAGACGCGCACCTCGATGGTGCCCCATTTCGGTGCTGGCCGGATATCCCAGTGCATGCCGCCGAGCTGTTCGAAGACCCCGGTCTTCATCTCGTCGTGCACGAAATGCTCGAACTGGGTCCAGTTTTCGAATTGGAACGGCAGACCTGCGGTGGGCAGTTGCTGGAACATCAACGTCCGGTTGCTCGCATAACCGGTGTCCGAACCCGCCCACATCGGCGAGGACGCGGACAGCGACAGCAGATGCGGATACGACAGCAGCAGCGAGTTGAGGATCGGAAAAACCTTCTCGCCGTGCGAAACTCCGACATGCACATGGACGCCCCAGATCATCATCTGGCGGCCCCACCACTGGGTGCGATCGATCAGCTCGTCGTAATGCGCTGAGCGCGTCAATTGTTGGGCCGACCACTGGGCGAACGGATGGGTGCCCGCGCAGAACAGATCGACGCCGAGCGGATCGGCGGCACGGCGCACGGTATCCATGGTGCCGCGTAGATCGTCGACCGCCTCGCCCACGGTGTTGTGCACACCGGTGACGAGCTCGACCGTATTGCGCAGTAATTCCTTGGTGACCTGCGGGGTTCCGTCGTAGGCGTGCAGGTCACCGAGCGAATCGAATACGGCCGCAGCGGTATTCGACAGATCGCGGGTCACCTTGTCGACGAGCGCGATCTCCCATTCGATACCGATGGTCGGCCGGGGCGACCCGGGGAAGGGAACCCGCGCGATTGCTGTCCCGGCCATATCGGTGACCTTGCTACTGGATTACACCGCAGGCGATGCGACCGCCAGCGTCGCCCGTCGCCAGTGTGGTGTCGTCCGGGCCGGCAACGCCGTCGGCGCGGACATAACGGTTGGGGATATTGCCGAAGTTATCGGCATCGGCGTGGATCATCAGGGCCTTGCCCTTGATGTCGTCCAGCGTCACCGCATCGGTGGTGGTGACCAGTTTGGCCGAACCGTCGGCACGGACCTCGAGCGAGGTCAGGTCGCCGCTGGCCGGATGGGCGTTGGCGCTGCCGACCTGCAGGTGGCCGCCGGCCGACAGGAAGTCACCCGCGGGTCCGCCGGTCGGCGCGACCGAGTTGGGCTCGCACTTGCCGACCTGGTGGATGTGCAGGCCGTGGAAACCGGGACGCAGGCCGTGCGCCTCGACGCTGACCTGGAGGTGGTTGCCGTCCTTGGTGATGTTCGCAACGGCGACCGAGGAACCCGCGGGGTCCTTGAGGTCGACCTTCACCCCGGTGTTGGCATTCGGGGCGCCGGTCTCGGTGCCGGATTCGCCGGCCTGCGGGGCGGACGCACCGGTCCACACCGGCGGCGTAGTTCCCTGGACGTCGCTCGACTCCTGGCTGTTCGAGCAGGCGGCAAGGCCGAAGACCGCGACAGCGAGCACCGGGGTCACAGTGCGCCAGGACGGGCGACGAGTTGTGGACGGGGCCATCGGGGGAACTCCTTTACGAGTACCGAGTTTACGAGTAAAGCTGGGTGGACACGTTCGTTACCGGACAAGATGATGCCACGCCCGCCGTGTCGCACCCGTGACCGGGCCGTGTCGCGAGCCCCCGGACTGGTCAGTTGCCCGTGACAACTACCGTCACGCCCGAACCCGACCCTCCGGAGCGCGGCTCCGCGGTCGCGCCCAGTTCATCGGCTATGGCCAGTGCGGCTTCTTTCTCGCCGGGGTTATTGCCGTAGTACACAGTCGTATTCGTGAGATTAGGGCCGGGATAGTTGCCGACTTCGGCGACCGTCCAGCCGTTGGCGGTGAGCTCGCCCGCGGTGCGCGAGGCCAGTCCGACAATGGTGCTGTTGTTCAGAACATGTACCGGGACAGCACGATTCGCCGTGGTCGTCGTCGGCGACGTCGTCGTGGTCGACGGCTTCGTGGTGGCCGGCGCCGAACTTGTCAGTGCCGCACTCGTGGTCTGCACCGGCGCGTTGGTCGTCGCGACCGCCGTGGTGGCGGCGGCCCGACTCGTTGTGCTCGAGGGATCACCCGCCCCCGAGGTATCGGAATCCGAACTCGATAAGGACATCGCGCCGAGCCCCGCGAAAACGATGGCCAGCGCGATCAACACCATCGCCAGCGCGCGCAACGGCGGCCCGCCGGAGGTGGGATTCGGGTAGCTCACGGCTGCGCCTCGCTGGCGCTCGGCTCCGCCGTGCGCCAGGGCGCGCTGTGTCTTTGGTTCACTCGCTGACGCTCGCTCACGGCTGCGCCTCGCTGGCGCTCGGCTCCGCCGTGCGCCAGGGCGCGCTGCGTCTTTGGTTCACTCGCTGACGCTCGCTCACGGCTGCGCCTCGCTGGCGCTCGGCTCCGCCGTGCGCCACGGCGCGCTGTGTTGACGGTTCACTCGCTGACGCTCGCTCACGCTAATGACCCTATCCGCAAACCGGCCCCTGTGGTCTCTGCGCAGGGTCCGCTTTTACGGTGGCGCGTCATACCTGGAAGCCGAGCCTCCGAGCGGCCCGCGCCTTCTGCCTGCTCGCTCGCAGTCGACGCAACCGCTTCACCAGCATGGGATCGGCCGCAAGCGCCTCCGGCCGATCCACTACCGCATTGAGTACCTGGTAGTACCTGGTCGGCGACATGCCGAACAGTTCACGAATGGCCTCTTCTTTAGCCCCGGCGTATTTCCACCATTGCCGTTCGAAGGCCAGGATGTCGTGTTCGCGACGACTGAGACCGGCACCGTCACCATCGACCTGCTGGGCTGCCGTGACATCTTCGCTCGCGGAAGGGCCGTCCTGGATCCCGGAAAGATTCCGAGCCGCTGCGCCGTCCATCTTGCTCCCTCGCCGAGTGACCACCAGAGGAAAATGATGCTTGTACGTCGCGGATCATTCAACCACGGGCCGCGGGATTGCCCCAGCACTGTCGCGGCGTGTTCGCTACCGGTCGGTAGCGAGTCGCGACCACCCGCGATCGCGGCGGCTGCGACCCGTGCGAGCCGATCGGCAATAATTGCCCCCATGGCAATCCTCCCCATCGTGATCGTCGGTGACCCGGTTCTGCACAATCCGACCGAGCAGGTCACTCAGACGCCGGAGGAACTGGCCGAGCTGATCGCGAATATGTACGAGACGCTCGATGCCGCCAACGGCGTCGGACTGGCCGCGAACCAGGTCGGCGTGCCGCTGCGGCTGTTCGTCTACGACTGCCCCGATGTCGGTCCCAACGGCTCGGCCGTGCGGCGCAAGGGCGCGGTGATCAATCCGGTGCTGGAGACCTCCGAGATTCCGGAGACCATGCCGGATCCCGATGACAATGACGAGGGCTGCCTGTCGGTGCCCGGCGAGCAGTTCCCCACCGGTCGCGCCGAATGGGCCCGCGTCACCGGAACCGATGAGCACGGGGAACCGGTCGAGATCGAGGGCAAGGGTTTCTTCGCCCGCATGCTGCAGCACGAGGTCGGACATCTCGACGGATTCCTCTATGTGGACGTGCTGATCGGCCGCAACGCCCGTGCGGCCAAGAAGGCGATCAAGCGCAACGGTTGGGGCACACCGGGACTCAGCTGGATTCCGGGCACCGTGCCCGACCCGTTCGGACACGATGACTGATCCTGCGGGTGATTCGCCATTGCCCGATATCCAGTTGGGTCGGCGCGTGGTGCTGCGGTACCGCTTGCCTGCGGGTTATCCACAACCACTCACAGATGTGATCGGCGAACTGGTTTCGCTGGATCCGCCTACCGTGCGGGCCGCGGACGGGCAGGTCGTCGCGGTCGCGGTGGATCGCGTGGTCGCGATGAAAGCGTTGGGGCCGAGGCCGATTCGCACCAGGGAGATTCGGGCGCTGGAGGCCGCGGCGGCCTACGGCTGGCCAGGTATCGAACAGGGTTGGATCGACGGCTGGCTGCTGCGGGCCGGAAACGGCTATACCAACCGCGCCAATTCCGCTGTGCCGCTCGGCAGCTCGGACGGTCCGGCGGCGCTGGGCGCGGATACGCTGCAGCGGATCGGCGAGTGGTACACCGCGCACGGGCTGCCGGTGCAGCTCGCGCTGCCGGATCGGCTGGCTGCGCTGCCACCGGGCTGGCGCAGTTGGCGGGAAACCCAGCTGCTGGCGATCGATATCGAGAATTTCGTACTGCCGCAGGGGCCGCGGATGGTGCGCATCGTGCCCGCACCCGATGACGCCTGGTTGTCGATGCACCGCTACAGCGGCGAAGATCCTGCGACACAGTCTGTTTCGACGCCGCCGGTGGTGCAGGTACTCAAGGCCGTGCACGACGGCGAAGTGGGTTTCGCCTCGCTCGGATTGCCGCAGCCCATCGCGATCGGCCGCGGCGCGCTCACCATCGCACCGGACGGCCGCCGCTGGATCGGCCTGACCTGCGTCGCGGTGGCGGCCGAACACCGCAGGCACGGATTGGGTTCGCTGATCTGCGCGGAGCTGATCCGCTGGGGCGCCGACCGCGGCGCCACCCACGCCTATCTCCAGGTCGAGGCCGAAAATACCGGGGCCATAGCGATGTATCACGAATTGGGCTTCCTCGAGCACCACGCCTACCGCTATGCCGTGCCGGACGGCTCTCGCTGAACCTGCGGTCCTGCGGTACAACAGACCTATAGCCCATTGCGAAGGAAGGCATCCGTGCGTCTCGCGACCTGGAACGTCAATTCGATCCGCTCCCGCCTCGACCGGGTCGCGGACTTCCTCGACCGCCAGGACATCGATGTGCTCGCGATGCAGGAAACCAAATGCCGCGACGACCAGTTCCCGTTCGAGCGCTTCGACGAACTCGGCTATGAGGTCGCCCATATCGGGTTGAACCAGTGGAACGGTGTCGCCATCGCCTCTCGCATCGGCCTCGACGATGTGGAAGCCGCATTCCCGGACCAGCCCGGTTTCGACAAGGATGCGGCCGAATCGCTGATCAGCGCCCCGATCGTAGAATCGCGCGCACTCGGTGCGAGCTGCGGCGGAGTGCGAGTGTGGAGCCTGTACGTCCCCAACGGCCGCACCCTGCACGACCCGCACTACACCTACAAACTGGAATGGCTTGCCGCCCTGCGCGCCAACGGCGCCCAGTGGCTCGCCGAGAATCCGGAGGCGCAGATCGCCCTGGTCGGCGACTGGAATATCGCCCCGACCGACGACGACGTCTGGTCCGTCGAATTCTTCGCCGACAAAACCCACACCTCCCAACCCGAACGCGACGCCTTCGACGCCATCGTCGAAACCGGCTTCGCCGACGTCATGCGTCCCTACGCCCCCGGCCCCGGCGTCTACACCTACTGGGACTACACCCAACTGCGCTTCCCCCGAAAAGAAGGCATGCGCATCGATTTCATCCTCGCCTCCCCCGCCCTCGCCGCCCGCACCAAGGACGCGATGGTCGACCGCGAGGAACGAAAAGGCAAGAGCCCCAGCGACCACGCCCCGGTGATCGCCGAATTCACCGACTGAAATCTTGGTGCCCATGGGTAGCGGCGGTAGCGAGACGGCGGTGCGGCCACGACAGCGGGCACAGCATTTGGGCCCGGAGCGGCGTCGGCCCCAAGTGCTCGACACCGCCCTGGCGATCGCCGTCGAGCACGGCATCGCGGCGGTCACCATGGCCGCGATCGCCGATCGGATGAATGTGACCCGACCGGTGGTCTACGCCTGCTTCCCGGATCGCGTCGAGTTGATCGAGGCGCTCATCCAGCGCGAGGAGAGCTTCCTGGTCGGCGGCGTGCTCGAGGTGCTGCCGCCCCGCGATGTCGACGCGGGCGAGACCGTTTTCGTGGACGGTTTCCGCGCACTGCTGGAGAAGGCGGCCGAACGACCGGATGCGTGGCGGCTGCTGTACGGCAATCCCGATCCGGCCGTTGCGGATTCGTTCGGGCGCGGGCGCAAGCTCGCCATCGAGCGCTGCACCACACTGCTGCGACCGACGCTGCGCGCGTGGGGCACCGAGGACGCCGAGCGCAAGTTGCCGGTGCTGGTCGAGCTGTGGGTGTCCGCCGGTGAGGGCGCGGTGCGCACGCTGCTTGCGGGCGAGGGCGGATGGGATCCGCAGCGCCTCGGCGCCTTTGTCGGGGCGGCCGTGTACCGCGCATTGCGTCACGCCTGACAATTGTTCAGCACTTCACCCCATCGCTAGGCGAAATGCCGCAGAAGACGGCAGAGGACCGACAAAATGTCCACCGGACCGGGCGTTCCAGCACTACGATGGAAGTAAATCCAGCGGTACAGCCGGAGGTGCGGTCATGGCGTTCTATCGGCAGGTGGGAGCGGTGCCGGCGAAGCGGCACACCCAGCATCGAGACGACCAGGGACGGCTTTATTACGAAGAGCTGATGGGCGAAGAGGGCTTCTCCGGCGATTCCTCGCTGCTGTATCACCGCGGCCTGCCGCCCGCCATTGTCGATTCGACGATATGGGAGCTGCCGGACCAGACCCTCACCCCGAATCATCCACTGCGCCATCGCCATCTGCGCCTGCACGAACTCTTCCCCGGCGATACCCCGGCCGGAGCCGATCCGGTTACCGGCCGTCGACTGCTACTCGGCAATGCGGATGTGCGGATCTCGTATGTCGTGGCCAAGGGTGCCTCACCGCTGTACCGCAATGCGATCGGCGACGAGCTGGTGTATGTGGAATCCGGTGCGGCCGTTGTCGAAACGGTCTTCGGTACCATCCCGGCCCGGCAGGGCGACCAGGTGCTGATTCCGCGCGCGACCACGCACCGCTGGCTACCGAGCGGCCCGGAACCGCTGCGCGCGTATGTGATCGAAGCATCCAGCCACATCACCCCGCCGAAGCGCTATCTCTCGAAATTCGGTCAGCTGCTCGAGCATTCGCCGTACTGCGAGCGGGATCTGCACGGGCCTGGGGAACCGCTGGTCGCCACCGGAACCGATATCGAGGTGCTGGTGAAACATCGACCCGGCGGTCAGGTGGTCGGCACGCGGATGATCTACGCGACGCACCCGTTCGATGTGGTCGGCTGGGACGGCTGCCTTTACCCGCTCACCTTCGATATCGCCGATTTCGAACCGCTCACCGGCCGGGTGCACCAGCCGCCGCCCGCCCATCAGGCATTCGAGGGAATCAATTTCGTGGTGTGCAATTTCGTACCGCGCAAGGTCGACTACCACCCGCTATCGATTCCGGTGCCGTACTACCACTCCAATGTCGACAGTGACGAGATCATGTTCTACTGCGGCGGAAACTACGAGGCGCGCAGGGGTTCCGGCATCGGGCAGGGTTCGGTATCGGTACATCCCGGCGGTTACGCGCACGGTCCGCAGCCGGGCGCGTATGAGCGCAGTATCGGCATCGACTTCTTCGATGAACTCGCGGTCATGGTCGATACTTTCCGACCGCTCGAACTCGGCGAAGGCGCGCTGGCGTGCGAGGATCCCGGATATGCGTGGACCTGGTCCGGTCGCGGACCGCAGTCCGACGCAGTCCGGCAACCGAATCAGCGCCCGCACGCGAATCAGCGCCGTGGACCAGCATGAAGACCCGCATCGAGGTGCCCGACAACACCCTCTTCGGTCCGAACAATCTTCCCTACGGCGTCTTCGCACCGCAGGGCCGCGACTTCCGAGTGGGTGTGCGACTCGGCGAGCAAGTCATCGATCTGGCTGCGGCACTGGAGGATCCGGTGTTCGCCGAGCCGAGTCTGAATGCCTTCATGGCGGCGGGGCCACGTCGGTGGCGCGAGGTGCGCGAGCGGATCCACGAGCTGATCGCTGACGAACTCCCGAGGGAGGCAGTACATCTACTGCACGATGTGCGTACCAAACTGCCAGTAGAGATCGGTGACTATGTCGATTTCTACGCCAGCATCGATCACGCGACCAACCTCGGCAGGCTGTTGCGCCCCGATGCCGAACCGCTGCTGCCCAATTGGCGGCATCTGCCGGTCGGATATCACGGGCGCGCGGGCACCGTCATCGTCTCGGGGACCGAGGTCGTGCGGCCGCACGGCCAACTCCGAACCACCTCCGGTACACCGGATTTCGGGCCTTCGCAACGTCTCGATATAGAAGCGGAGCTCGGATTCGTCGTCGGAGTCGGATCCGAACTGGGCACACCGATCGATATCGACCAGTTCGCCGAGCACGTCTTCGGTGTCGCGCTGGTGAACGATTGGTCCGCGCGCGATATCCAGGCCTGGGAGTATCAGCCGCTCGGACCGTTCCTCGGCAAGTCCTTCGCGACCTCGCTCTCGGCGTGGATAACGCCGCTGGCCGCCTTGGAAAGCGCGCGCATTCGACTGCCGAAGCAAGAACCCGAACCACTGCCCTATCTGCGCGGTAGCCAGCGGTGGGGCCTCGATATCGACCTGGCCGTGCACTGGAACGGCCAAACCGTCTCGCATCCACCGTATTCCCGGATGTACTGGTCGCCGGCGCAGATGCTGGCGCATCTCACCGCGAACGGCGCTGCCACGCGCACCGGCGACCTCTACGCATCCGGCACCATCTCCGGATCGGAACCGGACCAGCGCGGTTCGTTCATCGAATTGTCCTGGGGCGGAGCCGAACCCGTCACAGTGAACGGGCTGCACCGGACCTTCCTGGAGGACGGCGACGAGGTAGTCATCACGGCATCGGCCCGGGGTGCGAATTCGCGGCGCGTCGGCCTCGGCGAGGTCCGCGGGCGCATCTGGCATGCGCGCGAATGAGGTTCAACGCGCGGCAGTTCGAACACCCGCATCGACGACGGCGATGAACCGCTGCAGATCCTCGATGAGGGTATCGACCATATCGGGCGCGCCGCCGTCGTCATGATGGTGCAGCCAGTCCGCGACGAGCAGTTGGCTGCGCCGTTGCGCGCTGCGCTGCTCGGCATCGAGACCACGGATGCGGCGCCGCGCCGGAGTCGGATCGGGCCGCGCGGCGGATTTGCTGCCGGGTCATACCTCGACCATAGTCGGAGCAGTTTCAGAAAGACCTCTTGTTGGTAACTCGAGCGCCACCTTCGGCGCCCTCGGTTTCCCGATCGGCCCACGCGAACGCCGATGACGCAACCTCTCGGCATTAATTGTGCGAATCCACTCCTGAGCGGCGGATTCTTCGTGTACCTTCCAGAGAGAAGCCCCGGGCCACTCGTTGGTCCGGGGCTATCGCCATTTTTACGACACGACCGGCAAATACACCTGTGCCCCGTGGTCGGCGAACTCGGCAGACTTCTCCGCCATACCGGCTTGCAGCGCTTCGGTATCCGAAAGCCCCTGGCGCGCGGCGTATTCCCGCACGTCGGCGGAAATGCGCATGGAGCAGAACTTCGGTCCGCACATGGAGCAGAAGTGAGCGGTCTTGGCGGGTTCGGCGGGGAGGGTTTCGTCGTGGTACTCGCGGGCGGTATCCGGATCGAGGGAGAGGGCGAACTGGTCGCGCCAGCGGAATTCGAACCGCGCCTTGGACAGCTCGTTATCCCGGTCCTGGGCGTGCGGATGGCCTTTGGCGAGGTCAGCGGCATGCGCGGCGATCTTGTAGGTGATCACGCCGACCTTCACGTCGTCGCGGTTGGGCAGGCCGAGGTGCTCCTTGGGAGTGACATAGCAGAGCATCGCGGTGCCCGCCTGGGCGATGATGGCCGCGCCGATGGCCGAGGTGATGTGGTCGTAGGCGGGTGCGATATCGGTGGCGAGCGGGCCGAGGGTGTAGAACGGCGCCTCCTCGCACAGCTCCTCCTCCAGCCGCACGTTCTCCACGATCTTGTGCATCGGCACGTGCCCCGGGCCCTCGATCATGACCTGCACGCCATGCGATTTCGCGATCTTGGTCAGCTCACCGAGGGTGCGCAGCTCGGCGAACTGGGCCTCGTCATTGGCATCGGCGATGGAGCCGGGGCGCAGACCGTCGCCGAGGGAGAAGGTCACGTCGTAGCGCGCCAGGATCTCGCAGAGTTCGGCGAAGTTGGTGTACAGGAACGACTCCTGATGATGCGCCAGACACCATGCGGCCATGATGGATCCGCCGCGCGAGACGATGCCGGTGACCCGCTTGGCGGTCAGCGGCACATAGCGCAGCAGCACACCGGCGTGCACGGTCATATAGTCGACGCCCTGCTCGCACTGCTCGATCACGGTGTCGCGGTAGATCTCCCAGGTGAGTGCGGTCGGATCGCCGTTCACCTTCTCCAGCGCCTGATAGATCGGCACGGTGCCGACCGGGACGGGCGAGTTGCGCATGATCCATTCGCGCGTCTCGTGAATGTTCTTGCCGGTGGACAGATCCATGATGGTGTCCGCGCCCCAGCGGGTGGCCCACACCATCTTCTCCACCTCCTCCGCGATAGAGGAGGACACGGCCGAATTGCCGATATTGGCATTGATCTTCACCAGGAACTTCTTGCCGATAATGGTCGGCTCCAGCTCCGGATGCCTGTGGTTGGCCGGGATGACCGCGCGACCGGCGGCGACCTCGTCGCGCACCAGTTCCGGCGTGACGCCCTCGCGCGCGGCGATGAAGCGCATCTCGGGGGTGACGATGCCCTGCCGCGCCCAGGCCAGCTGGGTCGGCGGACCGTCGACCTCGGGCTTGGTCCAGCTATCGCGCAGCTCGGGTAGCCCGGCCTCGAGATCGATGGACGCCGTTTCATCGGTGTACGGGCCCGAGGTGTCGTAGACGTCGAAGTGCTCGCCATTGGTCAGATTGATCCGACGCACCGGAATGCGCAGGTCATCGACCTGCTGGTAGTGCTTGACGCTGCCTTCGATCGGACCGGTGGTCACGGAATCTACAGGTGTACCCATGAATATCCTCCCTACGCCGGCATTACCCGGTCAGGTTCATACGGTCGACGGCCCTGAACGCCCGAATTGGGCTAGCCGTCCTCTCAGCCCGCTGGTGCGAGCCCCCGTTGGTGTGTGAAATTTTCCCGCCCGACGATACCTTTCCACGTCCGCGCCCCGCCGGGCGATCGGAGGAACATACAGCGAAGCGCCCGAGGCCCGACCGGGCGCCGGTACATTCCTCAGGGTGAAATTCATCCTGGAGGTAGATCTGGATGTCCTGCCCGAAGGCGTGGCGGCGCCGGCCGATCTCGCCGATGAGCTCGGTCGGATCCTGCGCTATTGGGGCGGCAATATGAAGCACTACCAGATCACCGAGGGTGACAGCTCCGCGATCTACAACTCCGGATACCGCGAGGTCGGCTCCTGGCAGATCAGCTGATCTTGCCCTCGTAGGCGTCCCGCATGCCTTGCAGGTCGATCTTCTGCATACCGAGCATCGCCTGCATGGCGCGGTTCGCGGCCGCGCGGTTGGTACTCGTCAACAGGGTGTCGGCTTCGACGGGCCAGACCTGCCACGGAATACCGTATTTATCGTTGAGCCAACCACATTCGATCGGCTGGCCGCCGTCGGCGAGCAGTGCCGTCCAGAGTCGGTCCACCTCGTCCTGGCTGTCGCAATTCACCAGCAGCGACATGGCGTGGGTGTAGTGGTAATCGCCGCCGCCGTTGATGGCGGTGAACTTCTGTCCGTTGAGTTCGAAATCGACGAGCATCGTCAGCCCGGCTTCGCGCGGACCCACCTCGGAGTAGGGCACGACATTGGTGATCTTCGAATCCTCGAACAACGAACAGTAGAACTCGGCGGCCTCCTCGGCCTGGGTGTCGTACCAGAGGTTCGTGACGATTTTCTGCATGGTGGTCCTCCCGATCGGTGTGCCTGTATTAGTGCCGACGGTGCTGGCGGACGGAATTCATCGCCCGTCAGTAGGACTGGAGCTCGATCAGGGTACCCGCTGGGTCGCGCAAGTGGGCTGTGCGCAGGTTCGGACCCCAGTTCGGTCGCGGCGGCTGCCAGGGTCGCACCGTTGCGCAGGCAGAGGTCGAGGCCCGTGTCGACGTCGGGCACTCGGCAGACGAACATCACGCATCTTGCGCGGGTGCGGCGGTGACGGGCAGATCGGTGGTGCCGACGACTTCGGACATCGCGCCGCGATCGAAGAGCACGAGTACCGCTTGGTCGTCGACATCCCAGTTCGCATAGGGGCCCGCCGCGGTGCCTTTGATCAGCTCGCGGACTGACCCCTCGTCGGTCCGCGCCGGAGATCGTCAGTCCGACTCGGCTTCCGGGCGCAAAAGCACATTCAGTTCGATCGCGATATACCGCCCGATCATCAACTCCGGTGCCCGGATACCGATTTCCCGTCGGTCCAGCACGGCATGGGCGAGCAGCCGGACGGTGTCATTGGGACCGAGGACGAATCTGGTTACGGTGCAGATGAGTTCGAGCGGTCGTCCGCGCACCCGCGCCGTCCCGGCGACTCGCCATTCACCAGCCAGATCCGCGATGCGATCGGCGGTGAAGGTCATCAGCGGATATCGGTCCAGATCGAGCAGGCGGCGCGCACGCAGATCCCGGTCGCGCCGGGCATGCGCGGTGTCGATCGCACCCAGATCGACCGTGCCGGTGACGGTTTCGGGCGTCCCGACGGGCCCGGTAGTCAACCGACCGTCCCGGATCGGCGCCCGGCCGTAGACGGTGCGGCCGAAGTTGGCGACGGTGAATTCGGCGCGGCTGTGCGCCGGGGCGACCACCCAGTGTCGTTGGCCACGTCGCAGCTGTGGCTCGACGAGCAGTGTCCACGTCATGGCTAGCCCCGATCCGCGTAGATGTCGGCGGAGCCGCGATGGGCGATCACCGGATAGGTCTCCACCCGGTCGGGGCCGGGCAGCAGTGCCATATCCTCGCCAGGCAGCAGTTCGGTGGCGAGGATCGCGCGCTGTGCGTCGAGCAGCACATCCTCGGATTCGGCGAACACCACGATCATCCCGGACCCGTCGTGGCGGCGCAGCTCGTAGGTGGTGAGCAGTCCGGGGACACCGGCGAGCGCCGGTTCGATGCGGTGCCGGTACGCGAAGTCCGCCGCGACCAATTTGTCGGTGCCGCGTGGTCCATCGAAATAGACGAGTTGTGCATACATCGGAAATGCTCCTGATCCGCGGAAATGATGTAATCAGCTTCGGTGCGACGGCAGCAGTGCGAATCAGTGTCACCACGTATGCGCGGTACTGAACCTCGCGCGCGGCCCGCCGAGCGCGTGGATACTGCTGCCTATGCAGGACCCGCTGATCGGTCGTCATCGCGAGCTCGCCCGCCTGCGGGCCGCTGTGCTCGCGGCCGCCGCGGGACCGGGGCGGTTGGTCCTGATCGACGGACCGGCCGGAATCGGCAAGACCCGACTGGCCGAGCACACCGCGGCGCTGGCCGCCGAGTGCGGGCTGCGCGTCGGCCGTGGCTTCGCTGTCGACGATGCAGGGATGCCGCCGCTGTGGCCGTGGCATCGGCTCAGCCGCGACCTTCCGGAGTTGGCCGAAGCACTGGCGGGTGGCGACGCCTTGCGGTGGGAGGATTCGGCCTCGCAACGGTTTCGGATGTTCACCGTCTTCGCCGACGCGCTCGAAGCGGCGGCGGCCCCGGCCGGACTCGCGGTGGTGCTGGAGGATCTGCACTGGGCCGACCGGACCTCACTACTGCTGCTGCGGCACATCGCCGCCGAACTCCCGCACCAGCGGTTGCTCCTGGTCGCCACCGCACGCGACACCGCCGACGGGCCCTATCTCGAACAATTACCGGACCTGGTACGGATGCCGCACACCCAGACGATGCCGCTGACCGGGCTATCGGTCGAGGAGGTCAGGTACTGGTTGCGCCACGCCGCGCCCACCCTGGATACCGCGGCCGCCGACCGACTACACGAACGCACCGGCGGCAACCCGCTCTACGTTCGACTCGTCGTCGAATCGTCCGGTGAGTCCGATCCGGATCCATTGTCCCGTCCGGGTTTTCGACGGCTGGCATTGGCGCAGGTGGATCGACTCGACACGGTGACCCGGACGGTGCTGCGGGCCGCGAGCGTGCTCGGCGAGCGGATCGAACCGGAATTACTCGAACAGCTCACGGGCGCCGATGTCGAAACGGCGCTCGATACGGCAGTGACCGCCGGTGTGGTCCGGCGCCCCGACAACGGCGCAGTCGCATTCGTGCACGCGCTGATCCGCGATGCGATCTACGCCGAATTGTCGCCCTCGGAGCGAATGTCATTGCACCGCGGCGCCGCCGAGTTGCTCGCCACCCGCGCCGACGGCGATCCTTCGGCGGCCGGACCGATCGCGACCCACCTGCGCAGGGCGAGCGGCCACGGCACCGACGCCGACTGCGCACACTGGGCTCGCATTGCCGCCGAATCCGCCCGCGCGAGGACCGCCTACGACGCGGCGATCCGCTTCCACGAATGGACGATCGAGGCGATCGGACCGAGCGCACCCGGCCCGCTGCGGGCGGAGTTGTTGATCGAACTCGCGCGCAGCGAATTCGAGGCCGGTCGCATCGACGACAGCATCGACCATTGCGCACGGGCCGGGGCGATCGCCGAGCAGGCAACCCGCCCCGACCTCGTGGCGGCGGCCGCGCTGGTGGTGCACGGTATCGGTACCCCGAGAGTAATCGCCACAGTGGATCAACTGTGCCGCAGCGCATTACGCGGCTTATCGGCCGACACCGACGGCGCGTCGATCGCCCGTCTCACCGCGCATCGTGCCATGGCGGCCGCGCAGATCGGCGAATGCGACCGCGCCAGAGAGCTTTCCGCGACGGCCATGGCGACCGCCGAACGCAGCAGCGACCCCGACACGCTGCTCGATGCCATCCACGCCCGCCACCTCGCCCTTTCGGCGCCGCAGTTCCTCGCCGAGCGGATGGACCTCGTCGAACGCGCTATCGAAATCGGCGACCGGGCGCGTCAGCCGCTGGCCCGGCTGTGGGGCTATCTATGGCAGGCGTCGGCCGCATTCCAACTCGGCGAGCTCGGCCTGGTCGACCGAGCGATCATAGAGCTGGAGCAGGTCGCCGAGCGGGGACGCTTGCCGATCGCCCGCTGGCATCTGCATCGACTCGATGCAACCCGCGCAGCACTGACCGGAGACTTTGCCACGGCCGACGAAAGCAATAACGCCGCATTCGAACTCGCCACCAGGATGGGCGACGAGTCGCTGCTCGGTTTGCACCACGCATTCCGCGGGCTGATGAACATGGTGCAGGGATATGTGTCCGAAACCGAAGCCGCCGAGCGATCGGCGGCGATGCGCCACGCGCCGCAGATACCGTTGATCCGGATCTTCCTCCCGATGACACGCGCCCTGGCCGGCGATCTGGACGAGGCACGCGCGCTGTTCCAGGAGTTCCGGGAATTGCCAGGCACCTTCCAGATCGGTCCGCATTGGCTCGGGCTGCTCTACAACCTCGGTTTCACCGCGGTGCTGTTACGCGACAGGGAAACCGCCGAACGCACCTACCAGGCGTTCGGACCCGACGACGGCTACTACCTCGCCGACGGCGGCGCTGTGCTGTGCTCCGGTTCGATCGCCCGCCCGATCGCGGACCTCGCGCTCACCGCCGGACGGGTCGACGCCGCGATCGAGCACTATCAGCGTGCGATCGCGATGGACAGCCGGATCGGCGCGCGCCCTTTTCTGGCGCTGAGCCGCCTCGGGCTGGCCGACGCGCTACGCACCCGGGGCACGCCCCGGGATCTGCGCGCCGCTCGGTCGGCTATAACCGAAGCGGCACAGGAATTTCGGCGACTCGATATGACGCACCGGCTGCGGGCCGCCGATGCGCTGCTCGCCGAGATCGACCGGGCGGGCCGCAACGCGAACCCGCTGACCGCCCGCGAAACCGAGGTCGCGGACCTGGTCGCGGATGGCCTGGCCAACCGCGAAATCGCCACTCGGCTCGTACTTTCCGAGCGCACGGTGGAGACGCATGTCCGTAGCATCCTGGCCAAGTTGGGATTTCAGAATCGAACCGAGGTCGCGGCGTGGCGCCTGCGCTCCTGAGCAGGCGCCGTACCGCATCAGGCAGCGGCTCTTTCGGGCTTTTCGATGGCAACCGGCTCGGGAGCCTTGCCGCGCAACGGAACTTCTTCGATGAACCAGGCGATCAGGAAGCCGAGTGTGCGAAACAGTGTTACCGCACCGGAGGCCGCGCCGATATTCGCCATTTCCACGCTGTTCTGTGCGACGGCGGTGGACAGCTGCATGGCGAAGCCGAGTCCGGCGCCCAGCAGCGCCATGGCGAAACCCGTTGTCAGACGGCCTGTTTCGACGTCAATGGTAGAGAGCAGGACTGCGCCCGCGGTCAGGAAAAGCCCGCCGAGAATGAAGAAGATCTTGTACTTGCCGGTCGCGGTCATCCGCTTCCCGACAATCTGGGAGACCACCAGCAGCGGCAACATCATCGGCAGCAGGAGCAGTCCTGAGTTCGCGGCCGAGGCGCCCTGCACCGTCTGCTGGAACAGCGGCAAATACAGCACCGATCCGAACATGATCACGCCGCTGAGCAGCGGTCCGCCGATGGTGCCGACGGCCATCGTGGTCGCGGTCATGCCCTGATACTTTCCGCGTTCGCGCGGCGGGACCAGCGCGCCGATGACGGCGAATGCGGTGACCGCGATACCACCCGCGCCGAGGCCCTGCAGTGCGCGGAATCCGATCAGCGCGGGCATCGACCAGGACGCGCCCGCCAGCACCGACCCGATCAGGAACACGCCGATGGCACGGATCCCGGAATCGTGGCCTTTCATCGCCTCGTCGACTCGACGCCCGCGTTGCGTGAGTACGCACACCAGATGCTGCTGCGGCACGAATCCGCATTGGCGGCGGCGATCGGCGAAGCGACCGGCGCACCGGCGGGTGATCTCGCGGCCGCGGGACTCGCCCACTTCGCACTGGAAGCCGCCAAAGTCGCGGGTACTCGGGAAGATCCGGCGAGCGCGTTCCACGAGTTGTTCGACCTGCTCGAAAACGGCTGGGGTCGGTAGCTGACGACAACCGGGCCGATCGATGCGACGGCATGCGGAATCCCGGTATCGGTTGACTAAGAGTTCTAGCGTTGCTAGATTCTCTATCAACGCTACAAGCACAGAACGGAAGAGCTCATGAGCACCACACTCATCCAGGTCGTCGCCATCGTCTCGGTCCTCGCGAACGCCGTCGTCTACGGCACCGATGCCTGCTTCGCACTGATCACGCGGTCGGTGTACGACAAGCTGGACGACCGGACCGTGACCATCTCGGCGGGCTGGGGGCACTACTACGGCGACCGCCGGATGCCGATCGTCGGGATCAGCGGTGTGGTAACGGCCGTTGCGGCAACGGCTCTCGCGGCGATCGGCGGCCACGCGGCAGCGGCGATCGCAGCGGGTATCGCCGTCGTGGCGCTGGTGACCTGGCTCGGCATCTACGTTCGCGTCGCGAAGCCGGTGAACACCCAGCAGACCGCCGCGGCGCACTCCGGCGTCATTCCGACGAATGCCCGTGCGCTGCAAGACAAGTGGAACAGCGTGATCAACGGCCGGGTGGCCCTGCAGTTCATCGCCATCGCCGCGCTCTGCGCCGCGATCGCCCTCGCCTGACGCGTCTCATCGAAACCTGTGTCGGCCGCACCTTGCAGGTGCGGCCGACACAGGTTTTCGCTTGCCCGATGCACCAGGGTTTCATCAAACACGGTCTTCAAAAGCCGGCTGCACCGAAATATGCCTAGCGGATGGCTTGGTCGATCAACCTGCGCGCCGCCCGGTCGGTGCGCTCCACGTCACCGGTTATCAACCGATCCTGAATGATGCCGCGCAGCCCCGAAACCAACAGCGTGGCAACGGCTTCCGGATCGTCGATGGATTCGATCCGACGCAGCGCATCCGCGAGCGTCCCGATGAAGGTCGCGATCGCGGCATTCGCGTATTCGCCGTAGGGACTACCCGGCGCACAGGCCGCCCCCAGCACCTGCAGCAGCACCCGCACACTCGTCGTGGCCTCCCCCGCGATATTCACCGCACAGAATTGACCGAGCCGCTCGCGCAGCGATGCCGCATCGGAGACCCCCGCGAAGACCGCGGCGATATCCGGGCGCTGCGTAGTCAGCGCCTGCACCAGCAGTTCTTCCTTCGTGTTGAAGTAGTGGATCAGCATGCGCGAGCTGGTGCCGAGTTCGGCGGCGAGCGGGCGCAGCGACAGGTCACCGAGGCCGTGGGCGGCGATGTATTCGACGACGCCGGCCAGCAGGTCGGCGCGTTTCGCATGGTCGAGTGGACGGGCCATGGGTTGACTGTAGCGATTGGTACAGGTATTCATGACATCGTGACTGTAACAATCGCTTCAGAAACTCGCCCGGCCGTCGTGGTCACCGCGGTCGCCGCGACCACATCGATCGCCGATGACATCGACGAGACCTGGTCCGGACTGCTCGCCGGGCACAGCGGTATCGGCATGCTCGCCGACGATTTCGTGGCCGAATACGATCTGCCGGTCCGCATCGGCGGCAAGTTGAAGTCACAGCCGGGCGATCAGCTCACCCGCGTCGAACAGCGCCGCCACTCCTATGTCGAGCAGATGGCCCTGGTGCTGGGCCGCAAGGTCTGGCGCAATGCGGGCGCACCCGAGGTCGAGGGTGAGCGGCTCGCGGTCGTCATCGGCACCGGGCTCGGCGGCGGCGACGCGCTGATCAATGCCGTCGATTCGATGCGCGACGGTGGCTACCGGAAGGTTTCGCCGATGTCGGTGCCGATGGTCATGCCGAATGGCCCGGCCGCGACGGTCGGTCTCGAAATCGGTGCCAAGGCAGGCGTTTTCGCGCCCGTCTCAGCTTGTTCTTCCGGTTCGGAGGCGATCGCGCATGCCTGGCGGCTGATCACCACCGGCGAGGCGGATGTGGTGGTGGCCGGTGGCGTCGAGGGGCATATCGATGCGGTGCCGATCGCGAGTTTCGCCATGATGCGGGCGATGAGCACGCGCAATGACGAACCGGAGCGGGCATCGCGACCATTCGACCGGGATCGCGACGGGTTCGTCTTCGGCGAAGCGGGTGCACTGCTGGTGCTGGAGTCCGAGCGGCATGCGCGGGCGCGCGGTGCGCGGATTCACGGCCGGGTTTTGGGCGCGGGGATCACCTCGGACGCCTATCACATCGTCGCGTCCGAGCCGGCGGGCATCGGTGCGGCGCGCGCCATGCGCAAGGCGATATGCACTGCCGGACTGAAGGTTTCGGATATTCAGCACGTCAACGCGCACGCCACCTCGACATCGATCGGAGATGCGTCGGAAGCCAATGCCATCACCGCGGTGACGCCGGAGGCATCGGTCTACGCGCCCAAATCCGCACTCGGCCATTCGATCGGCGCGGTCGGTGCGCTCGAATCCATCCTCACCATGCTGACGCTGCGCGACCAAATCGTCCCGCCCACATTGAATCTCGACAATCGGGACCTGGAGATCGACCTCGATATCGTGGCGGGCGCGCCCCGCGAGCAGCGCATCGACTTCGCGCTCAACAATTCGTTCGGCTTCGGCGGCCACAATGTCGCCCTGGCTTTCGGCCGGGCGTAGCGGTGGCTGCTCGTTGCCGCGGGGTAGCGTCGTAGCAGAATCGTTAACCGTACGAACAATCCAGCGGAACGGGACAACGACGTGGCCGACGCCTTCTACACCCCAGATCCGGCGAACCCGAGCCGGTTCGTCTCGACCGAACTGACTCGCGGTCCGTGGTCACCCGACGCCCAGCACGCCGGACCACCATCCGCGCTGCTCGGGCACGCGATCGAACGCTGTGAGCCGCGGGCCGGATTCCAGGTCGGCCGGGTCGCGGTGGAAATCCTCGGCCCGGTTCCCTTGGAGCCGCTTACGGTGCAGACGCGGGTGGCACGGCCCGGACGCAGTGTGGAGTTGATCGAAGCGACACTGTCCACCGATCGCGGACCCGTCATGCGGGCGAACGCCTGGCGATTCAAACTCGCCGAGCCGGAGCTCGAACTGCCCGAACAGTTCCTGCCGACCGGCGCCCGGACCGGACCGGATCAGGCGGTGTCGTCCCACTTTCCGTCGACCCAGCCCATCGGTTTCCACACCGGCATCGACTACCGCTTCGTGTCGGGATCTTTCGCCGATCCCGGCCCGGCGATCTGCTGGATCCGGCTGAAGTATCCGATCGTCGCCGGTACCACGCCGAGTCCGCTGGAACGCACACTCGCCGCGGCGGATTCGGGCAACGGCGTCAGCCGGGTGCTGGATTGGAACCGATACCTGTTCATCAATACCGATCTCACAGTCACGCTGCACCGACAGCCGGTCGGCGAATGGGTCTGCCTGGACGCCGCCACCTATCCGCAACCACACGGCATCGGCTTGGCCGAGTCCGCGCTCTTCGACGAGAAGGGCCCGCTCGGCCGCAGCACCCAAACCCTGTTCCTCGGCCCGCGCTAGCTCGGCTGCAATCTGCGCGGTCGAAGATCGAGGCCGCGCGGACGCTTGGTGCACGCCGTCGGATCGGGTTAACCGGCAGACCGCCTCGATGTCGCGATCTGTCCGAACTTCGCAGGTCGAGACCGCCGCTCGGCCTGTTGCTGAGCAATCGCCGCATGTGAAAACATAAAAGTGATTCGGTCGACCCGAGACGCCCACCGAGCCGCCTTCGCGCGGCCGATCCGGATGCGGGAAGGAGTCGACGATGTTGATGCGTTTCCGACTGGACCCGGACCAACTCGCCGCGGCCATGTCCATCGCCGGGCTGAAGCCGGGACCACGCTCCGCGCTGCCGCTGACGACCCCGCCGTCCGACCCGGCGGCGGCGCTGCGGGACACCGGACTGCTCGAAGCGGACGACCGACTCACCGGACCGGCGACCGCAGCACTGCGGATCGCCGCCGATCCCGCCCACACCACCGCCGTCACCGCCAACCACGTCGGGCAGGACAACCGGACAGCGGCGCTGCTACTGCGCGGAGACGAAGAAGGCACCTTCGTCATGCAGGCCGAGACCGGCGAGGACGGCTTCGATTTCACCGTCGTGCCGACGCTCGACCAGGCCACCATGCTGGTCGACCAACTGCTCGATCTCACTGCCTACGGCCCCGGATTCGCATCACCCCCGATCGACCTCGATCTCATCGCATTCGCCGCACTGCTCGCCGCCGCCGATGCGGCACAAGAGGCCCGCCTGGCCGGGGTCCTGCGGCGAAACGTGGCGGCCGGACCGCTCGAGCTGCGAGCGCTCGAGCTGGAGGAGCAACTCGCCAAGGGGCTGGCCGCGGGCGACACTCGTTGGGCCTTGTCCGCCGCCCAGGGCGCCACACCGGTCTCACTCGCGGCGGCGGCCGGCCGGATGACGGAGGGACTGGCGCGGCTGGCGTCGCTGAGCCTTGTTCGACTCGAGGCGCTCGGCAGCTACCGATTCACCGATGCCGGGACAGCGGTGGCACGGTCATTCGGTCAACTGTTGACGACCGGGAGCATTGCCGTAATGAACGGTGCGACAACGAAACAGGACGCGCTCGCCCATTTCACGGTGTTCCGTTCGACGTTCTCGACCCGGTTCGCATGCTGGCGCCAGCTTGCGGCGCGCAATCCACGTGCCGAATTATTGGAGACCACAACCGAAGTCGCGCTCCGGCTGGTGCGCGATGTGCTGGATCCCGCCGTGGTCAAGCCGTTCGCCGGTGGCATACCGGCATTCGACGCGTCTGGCGCACCCACGGAAGCGGTGCCCGCGGTCGAGCGCGGCCGCACTCCGGCATTTCATCCGACCCACCAGGTGCCCGCCAACGGCATGCCCGCATGGGGCACTCCCGACTCGACCCGGCCGCCCGTCGCCCGCATCGAACCGCGCGTCGAACTCCAGATCCTCGATCGCTCCGGTGACTGGGCGCATATCGCCTGCAACAACGGCTGGACCGCATGGGTCGACGGCCGCGCCATCGAACCCCTTGCCGCCCTTTGGTACCCGACCCACCTGGTACCCGAGGGCGGAATGGACGCATGGGCCGCGCCCGATCCGAGCCTCGGCCCCATCACCAGCATCGATCCCGGCGTCGAACTCCAGATCCTCGGCCGCGCCGGGGACTGGGCGCATATCGCCTGCGACAACGGCTGGACCGCATGGGTCGACGGCCGCGCGATCCAACCCCTCGCCCGGCCCGGTGCACCCTGGCCCAGCGGTAACAGGCACGTTTGATGACCCGGTCACGAGATCACGGGAGCACCAGAGCGAGCTAGGAGCGTGTCGAAATCTGCTGCACCGTCCAGCCATTGCCGTCCGGATCGCTGACATGGCGATTCCCTCCGCTGCTGTGGACATGGATATGCCTGACGGTGCAGACGTCGCGTCGCGGCCGAAATCATCGCTGACTGCGCGGTTCCCACCGCCACGCGAATTCACCCGCCTCCGGCGGCGGACCGGGCAGTTCACCTTTTCCCGAGAGCCCCGCGACCAGCATGGCGAGCACGCGTCTGCGCAGTTCAGCGGTTCGGACCTGGTCCGGCATGGCAACGGCCGCACATGCTTCCAGGACGAGACCGAGGTCGTTGGCATTGGCATCCGCGCGCAGCCGACCGGAGGCGTGCGCGCGCCGGACCAGTTCCTCGGTGACCTCACCCGAATGCGTGACGTCCGGCAGCATCGACTCGTCCGGGGTGAAGGTGCCCGCCAAATGCACGGTCAACGAGTGCACATCCGCGTCGACCACGCGTTCCAGAAATCCCACCAGACCGCGCCACCCGTCCGAATCCTCCAGTGCGGCATCGGCTTCGGCGTTGTAGCGGCGTAAGCCCTCGTGGCAGAGGGTGCGCAACAGCACGTCTTTGCTCGGGTAGCGGCGGTAGAGGGCGCTGATGCCCACTCCGGCTCGCTCGGCGACGGCGGCGATGGGGGCGTTGGCGTCGGCGAGGAAGACCGCGCGGGCCGCCTCGAGGATGAGCCCGTCGTTGCGGGCGGCCTGTGCCTTGCGGCCGGGCAGACCCTTCTGAGCTGGGGCATCGGATGTCTTCGGCATGGGTTCAGATTAGCACTTGAAACGGAATGATCCGTTCTGATAGTGTCTGAAACAGAACGAAGCATTCCGTTTCAAAAGGAGTAGAGATGACCGCCATCACCCCCTTCCGCATCGACGTCCCGCAGGCAAAGCTCGACGACCTGGCCGACCGGCTGTCCCGGGCCCTCTACCCGAACGAATTGCCCGGCGTCGGCGATGCCTACGGCGTACCGAACGAGCGGGTGCGGGATCTCGCCGAGTACTGGCTGGAACGCTTCGACTGGCGCGCGCTGGAGGCGAAGCTGAACTCCTACCCGCAGTTCACCACCGAGATCGACGGCGAAGATATCCACTTCATGCACATCAGGTCCTCCCGGCCGGATGCGCTGCCGGTGATCCTGACCCACGGCTGGCCGGGTTCGGTGCTCGAATACCTCGATGTCATCGCGCCGCTGACCGAGCCGGACTCGGCCGATGATCCCGCCTTCCACCTGGTCATCCCGTCGCTGCCGGGATTCGGATTCTCCGGGCCGACCCGCAGCACCGGATGGGGCACCCTCCGCACCGCCGCGGCCTGGGCGGAGCTGATGGGCCGACTGGGCTACGCCCGCTACGGCGCCATCGGCAACGACGGTGGCTCGATGGTCTCACCGGAGATCGGACGGCTGGATTCCGATCATGTCGTCGGAGTGCATGTGACGCAGCTGTTTTCGTTCCCGTCCGGTGATCCATCGGAGTTCGAGGGGCTGTCCGAGGAGGATATGGCGGCGCTGCAGCACCTGCAGTGGTTCCACGAGAACAAGATGGCCTTCAACGCCCTGCACAGCCAGCAGCCGCAGACGCTCGCGTTCGCGCTGGCCGATTCGCCGGTCGGATTGCTCGGCTGGAATGCGCAACTGTTCGGCGAAAGCCTCGACGAGGAGTTCGTGATCGGCAACGTGGCCATCTACTGGCTGACCGGAACGGCCGGGTCGTCGCTGCGGTTCTACTACGAGAACGCGCACACCGCGCAGCAGCCGAGTGGACCGACCACGGTGCCGACCGGATTGGCGATGTTCAAGGGTGATTTCCAGTCGATTCGCCGGTTCGCCGAGCGCGATCACAGCAACATCGTCAGCTGGAATTCGTACGACGTCGGCTCCGTCCAAGGTGGCCCGAACGATGCGGCAGGACACTACGCCGCGCATGAGGCACCGCAGGTGATCGTCGCCGATATCCGGCAGTTCTTCGCCAAGCTCGGCTGAGCGCACACAGCGCAACGGCCCGCATCCGTTTTCCGGACGCGGGCCGTTGCGCGTTTTCCCGGCCGAGACCCTCTCGTATGTCTTCGAGACGCACGGCCATGGTTCGTCTCGTTCTCCGCTGATGTACTGGATTCACCAACAGCTCAACAGTTTTCAACCCCGCGGTGCGAGCGTCAGGCCCGGAGGCGACAGCCTGCGTGACCACGTAGGGCCCGGGAGCACCCGCAATTCAACACAGGAGAACATCATGCGTATCGCAGTTTTCGGAGCCACCAGCACCGTCGGTCGGCTGGTCGTCGAGCAGGCGCTCGAGCAGGGGCACGAGGTCACCGCGTTCACGCGCGATGCGGCCGGTGTCGGGCAGCGGCACGAGCGGTTGCACATCGTGGAGGGCGATGTGCTCGACACGAATTCGGTGGAGCGGGCCGTTGCCGGGCAGGATGCGGTGCTGATCTCGCTGGGTGCGGGCCGCAAGGGAGTCATCCGGGCCGAAGGCACCCGAGCGGTGCTCGAGGCGATGGACCGGACCGGCGTCAAGCGGTTGATCTGCCAGACCACCCTGGGTGTCGGCGACAGCCGCGGCAACCTGAACTTCCTCTGGAAGTACGTGATGTTCGGGATGCTGCTGCGCGAGGCCTACGCTGACCACGTCAAGCAGGAAGAATACGTCCGGGCAAGCAACCTCGACTGGACCATCGTCCGCCCGAGCGCCTTCACCGACGGCCCCCGCACCGACGCCTACCGCCAGGGCTTCCCCGCCGACGCCAAGGGCCTCTCCCTCAAAATCGCCCGCGCCGACATAGCCGCCTTCATGCTCACCCAACTCACCGACCCCACCTACACCCACCAGGCCCCCGCCATCTCCAACTAGTGACCGAGAATGCCGTGGCGGAGGGGCGCTCTCGACGTTTGCCTGCGTGGATGCATGGTGATCGGTCGTCCAGGTCAGTGCTGGTGGAGAGTGCCCCAGGTGGGGAAGGGGTCGGGGTAGGTGGTCCATGTGGTGGGGCCTGCGCTGAGTTCGTCGTCGGTGAGGAGGGCGGCGTCGAGGAGGGCGCGGACGTGGGTGGTGTCGAGTTTTATGCCGATGAAGACGATTTCCTGGCCGGCGGGGACTTCGAGGGCGGACCACCAGGCGGCGGGTTCGAAGGTGAGGTTGGGACCGGCTTGGGACCAGATTGCGGCGAGGTCGGGGCGGCTGGCGAGCCAGCAGAAACCCTTGCTGCGCAACATGCCTCGGAGTTGCGTGAGGGCGTCGGCGAGGCGGTCGGGGTGGAAGGGGCGGTCGGCGGTGTAGGTGAGGCTGCGGATGCCGTATTCCTCGGTTTCCGGGGTGTGGCCGCCCGCCAGTTCCTCGGCCCAGCCATCGGATTCCGCGGCGACGACGGGGTTGTAGCGGCCGGTCGCGAGGACCTCCGCGAGATCCACCGCGCCCTTCTCGGTGCAAAGCACATGGGCACGTGGATTGAGCCGTCGCACAGTGGCTTCCACGGTTCCGGCGGCATTGGCGCTGACCAGGTCGGTCTTGTTGATCAGCAGGACATCGGCGAATTCGACCTGATCGACAAGCAAGTCGGCGATGGTGCGCGTATCGCCGTCTCCCGCTTCGAGATTGCGCTCGGCGAGCCCCTGCCCGCGGGCGATTTCAGCGAGGAAGGTAGATGCGTCCACCACGGTGACCATGGTGTCCAGGCGGGCGATATCGCCGAGTTTGAAGCCGTCCTCGAATTCCCAGTCGAAGGTCGCGGCGACCGGCATCGGCTCGGAGATGCCGGTGGATTCGATGACAAGCTGATCGAAGCGACCCGCGCGGGCGAGCCTGCCGACCGCCTCGATCAGATCCTCGCGCAGCGTGCAGCAGATGCAGCCATTGGTCAGTTCGACCAGCTTCTCCTCGGTGCGGTCCAGGTGTCCCTGCCCGGCGACGAGCGCGGCATCGATATTGACCTCGCTCATGTCGTTGACGATGACCGCGACGCGGCGACCGTCGCGATTGGCCAGGATGTGGTTGAGCAGGGTCGTCTTGCCCGCGCCGAGGAAGCCGGAGAGCACGGTGACGGGCAGCAGGTCAGGGGTCGATGAAGTCACACCTTAACGATAATGGTTTTCATTTAAACGCGTTCAGGCGGCTGCGGATTTCACCGCCAGGCCGATCTCGCGCCGCAGTGCGGCGAACTCCGGGGAAGCGCGCAGTTCGTCCGCGTCGACACCGGTGCGCGGCAGGTCGACCGGAAGGTCGAGGGCGATCCGGCCCGGTCGTTTGGTGAGCACCACGACCCGCGAACCGAGGAATGCCGCCTCATCGGCGCTGTGGGTGACGAAGACCGCGGTGCGCCCCTGGCCGACGCGGCGCAGGTCGTCTTGCAGGCGTTCCCTGGTGAGGGCATCGAGTGCGGCGAATGGTTCATCGAGCAGCAGCAGCGAGTTCTCGGCCGCGAGTGCGCGGGCGATGGCGACGCGCTGCTGTTGCCCGCCGGAAATTTCCCAGATCCGTCGGCCTGCGGTGCCGTCCAGGCCGACGCGATGCAGTAGATCTTCCCTGTGCTCCGCGCGCTGATCACGCCGCACGCCTGCGTATTTCAGCGCTAGATCGATATTGCCGCCGACGGTCTTCCATGGAAACAGGCGCGGCTGTTGGAAGACCATCCCGCCGGATCGGCCGGGTACCGGTATCGCGCCGGAGACCTCGATAATGCCCTCGGTCGCGGTTTCGAATCCTGCGATCAGGCGCAACAGGGTGCTCTTGCCACATCCGGAAGCGCCTACCAGGACGAGGAATTCGCCCGGCGGCACTTCGAGATCGATCGGTCCGACCGCGGTGACCGCTTGCGCGCCATCGCCGTAGCGGTGCGATAGGTTGCGAATTCGTATGCCGCCCTGAGCAATCGGCAGTACTTCGACAAGTTCTTCAGCTGCCGAGGACACTGGGCAATCCCTTGACATAGATGCCGTCGCGAATCGCCGCCAGCGACGGCGCGGCCGGAATCTGCTTCTGCGCCAACAGGAATTCGGCCGCGCTCTGCAGACTCACCGCGATATCGCCGACCGCGCCCTCGGTGCCCAGCCACTCCTTGGAGGTGAGTTGTTCCTTGGTCAGGAATACGCCCTGCCCCAACTGTTGCGCGGCCTCCTGGGTGCTGAGACCGATTTCGGCCGATACCGCCTTCGCCGCCTCATCGGGCCGGTTCTTGATCGTGTCCAGTGCCCGCGCCTGCACCTTGCGCCAGGTATCGACCACATCGGGATGGGCTTGGGCGAACTCCTTGGCGACCACGCCGAGATCGAGGGTCGGTTTGCCCGCGGTCGCGAGTTCTCGGCTGGTGATCAGCGTTTTGCCGCTCTTGCGCAGCTGGTCCAGCGTGGGTAGCCAGGTGTACACGGCGTCGATATCGCCGCGCTCCCAGGCGGCCAGCGATGCCTGCGGTTGCAGGTCGACGAGCCTGACATCGTTGGCGCTCAACCCGTTTCGATCCAGCGCGGCCAGCAGGCTGTAATGCGCGGTTGAGGCGAAGGCCGTGCCGATGCGCTTGCCCTTCAGATCGGCGATCGATTCGATGCCGGTTCCATTGCGCGCCACCAGCGCTTCGTTATCGCCCGCCACATCGAGCACGAAGGCGACCTGGTACGGAATGTTCAGCGGCGCGGACAGACCGCGGGCGACCGGGCTGGAACCCAGTGCGCCGAAGTCGACCTGTTTGGCGATGAAGGCGGTATTCACATCGGCGCCGGAGTCGAATTTGGTCCACTTGATGTTGTACCCGGGCAGTTCGTTCTCCAGCCACCGGTTGTTCTTCACGACCAGGTCGCCGCTCGGAAAACTCTGGTAGGCAATGCGAATGGTCGGCTTGCTGTCATCGGCGCCGGAGTGGTCGACGGCGCATCCGGCGAAGGCGACCGCACCGGTGACGGCCGCGGCCACCGCGCGCAGGACGCGTCTGGAAAACGATTGGGAACTCATATCTTTCCTCTCCAGGGCACCGCACGGCGTTCCACCGCGCGCAGCAGGCCATCGATGACCAATCCCGAAATGCCGATCGCGGCAATGCCGACCAGCACGACGGGGGTGTTGTTGTAATTGCTCGCGTCCTTCACCACGCCCCCGATGCCGGGCAGGCCGTTGAACAGTTCCGCGGCGACGACCGACGAATACGCCATGCCGACCGCGAGCCGCACACCCGTGAAGGTTTCGGGCAGTGCGGCCGGAAACACCACATCTCGAATCACTTGTGCACGAGTGGCTCCCAGCGCTCGCGCGGCCTCGACCAATCCGATCGGCGCGGCCGCCACCGCCGTCGTGGTGGCGATCGCCGCCGCAGGCAGTGCCGCTAGAGCGAGCAGCGTCACCTTCGGTGCCTCGTCGATGCCGAGCCAGATCACCAGTAGGAAGAAATAGGCCAGTGGCGGCAGGGTCCGCAGGAAGGTGAGCCACGGCTCGAGGATGCTGCGCAGCCAGCCGATGGTGCCCATGGCCACGCCAAGTGCGACACCGAAAATGACACCGACCACGACGCCCGCGAGTACCCGGCGCAGCGTCATGTACAGGTGCTCCCACAGCAGATATCCCTGATAGCCGCGGACGCCGTCGTGGGTCGTCGAGATATCGATGGCGGCGCGCCACACCGTAATCGGATGCGGCACAAAGGTTTCGTTCCAGATCCCAGCTACCGCGACGAGTTGCCAGACGATGAGAAAGACAGCAACCGACAACAACGGCAATAGAGTTCGCGTGCAGCGGCGCACCGCCGCGCGCCAGTTCGTTGCGTTCGCACCGTGACCACCGCCGACGGCATTGCGGCTGTCGCCATTGGTCGGCAGAAACCAGTGGAAGGTGAGCGACATTCATACGATCCAACGCGGGGGTCGCTGCACTGCACAGGTATGCGATCGGGCAGATCGGAATGGTCGGGCCGACGCTGAGTAGGGTCTGGGATGTGAAATTCCTGCCGCTCGTGCCCGACGGGCAGACCCCAGTTCGCGTCCTCACTATCGCCGGGACCGATTCCGGCGGCGGCGCGGGTATTCAGGCCGATTCCCGGACCATGGCCCTGTGCGGGGTGCACGCATGCGTGGCGGTGGCCGCGGTGACGGTGCAGAACTCGGTCGGGGTGAGCGGGTTCCACGAGATTCCGCCGCAGGTCGTGGCCGATCAGGTGCGCGCGGTCGTCGGGGATATCGGGGTCGGAGCGGCCAAGACCGGAATGCTGGCCTCGACCGCGATCATCGAGTCGGTCGCGGCGGTATGTCAGGAAGTCGGGATCGGACGGGATCGGACGCCACTGGTGGTCGATCCGGTCGCGGCATCCATGCACGGCGATCCGCTGTTGCACGATGAGGCCCTGGACGCGGTGCGGCACACGCTGATTCCGCTGGCCACGGTGGTGACGCCGAATCTCGACGAGGTGCGGCTGATCACCGGGATCGAGGTCATCGACGATGCCTCGGCGCGGAAGGCGGCGGAGGCGCTGCACAAGCTCGGAGCGCAATGGGCCATCGTCAAGGGCGGCCATCTGCGGTCCTCGACGGTGAGCACCGACCTGCTCTTCGACGGCGATCGCTTCCTCGAGTTCACCGCGCCGCGGATCACCACCGGCAACGACCACGGCGGCGGCGACACCTTGGCCGCGGCCATCGCATGCGCACTCGCCAATGGTTACTCGGTCCCCGATGCCGTCGAATTCGCCAAGGACTGGACCTACCGTTGCCTGGCCGCCTCCTACGACCTCGGCGCAGGTCACGGCCCCGTTTCCCCGTTATGGCGGCTATCCGCCTCCTGACCCCCGGCGCACCGCTGCACCAGGTGTGCCGCCGTCACCGGTCATGGACTTCGGTGCTGCCAGTGGGTTCGGAAACTTGTCGGTGGGTGGGGTCATACTGTGGGCATCGCAGACACCGTTGGCCTCGATGATGCGGTTGACGAGAACGATGGGGTTCGAAGTGGATGCGGGAGCCGACCGCTAATGGCGCGCTCGCGGTCGGTGCGTACAAGTCAGTCGCTGGAGAACGCGAGGTGCAGCGGTTGGTCCGCGTCCATGCGGATGCCGTTCAGTCGCGCATTGGCCTCGGCCAGTGCGGAGATGATCTCGGCCAGGTAGGCGACGAACTTTTCGATCGGCATGGTGTGTGCCTGTAGCCGGTTCGCACCGAGCCACCAGTCGGTGGCCGAGGCCACCGCACCGAATACCGAATAGTTGACGAGTTCGACGCTGGACACTTCGACGGATTTGTCGGCGAGCAGTCCGGTGAACAGATCCGCGGCCCGCTTGGCCGATTGCCGAGCCGACTGCAGCGCCCGCTCGGATTCATCGGCCCGCTGCGTGAAGTGGCTGTGCAGCATGAACCGGAAAACATTGGGGTGCTCGGAAATCACGAGCACATACTCGGCTGCGCCACGCCGAATCAACTCCCGCGCGGAATCATTCGTCAGATCGGCGCTGGAAACGATTCGCTCCCACAGCATGTCGCGAACCCGATCGACGATCGCGTTGTACAGATCGGTCTTGTCCTCGAAGTGCCGATAGAGTTTGGGCTTGGCCGCCCCGGCCTCCTTGGCGATATCGCCCATGCTCACCTCGGGTCCGGACTTGTCCAGCGCCCGAAACGCCGCATCGACGAATTCCGCCCGAACCTTCACCCGATGCTCCCGCCACCGCTCGGTCCGAGCATCTACCCGCCTGGGCGTCCCCGCATCCACTCCCCGCCCACTGCGCATCACAAATCCGACCGTACCAATACCTGCACCCGACCTAGGTAGACGCGGTTGCCGAAACGGCAACAAAGTTGGCGCTGTCGCGGACCCTGCGTACATCATGCGAACAGGGTCGATGGACCGAGATACGCGACTTCGATGGGAGAACGACGCATGACCGAGAGCACCGCTTCTGGCAACACCCAGGAGTTCTGGGAGGGGTTCTATCAGGATCGGGATCAGGTGTGGACCGGGAATCCCAATCCGCTGTTGGTGCGCGAGGCCGTGGAGCTAGAGCCGGGGAGCGCATTGGACCTCGGATGCGGTGAGGGTGCGGACGCTGTTTGGCTCGCGGGGCGTGGGTGGCGCGTGACCGCGGTCGATGTGTCCCCGACAGCGCTGCGGCGTGCGGCTGCCCATGCTGACGAGGCAGGCGTCGGGGAGCGCATTACGTTCGCGGAACATGATCTGGCGCAATCGTTTCCGGAAGGAGAGTTCGATCTGGTTTCGGCGCAGTTCTTTCATTCGCCGGTGGCGCAGGACCAGGAGCGGACGAAGGTTCTGCGGCGGGCCGCCGAGGCGGTGGGCGTCGGCGGTGTCTTGTTGATCGCGGGGCATGCGGGATGGCCGTCGTTTGTCGAGGATCGGCATGATGTGCACTTTCCGACGATGGATGAGGTGCTCGACGGGCTGGCTCTCGGGCCGGACTGGAACGTGGAGACCAAGGATGCGGTCGAGCGGGAAGTCACGTGGCCGGAGGGGCAGGTGGGGCTGCGTACCGATACCGTGTTGCGGATTCGGCGAGTGCGGTAGCCGCGGTCCCCAGGAACCTCACAGGTAGAGCCCAGCTAGGGTCCAGCGCGGTTCGCGAAGGTAGTCACCATGACCGAATCGACGACCGCCGCGCACCGGGCGGAAATGACCGAAACGGTGATCACGCCCGTGCTGGACGTCGTGATCCCCGTCTACAACGAAGAGGCCGACCTGGGTGTCTGCGTGCGGCGGCTGCACGCCTACTTGCGCGACGGGTTCCCGTTCCCGGCGCGGATCACCGTAGCCGACAATGCGAGCACCGACGACACCATGCAGGTCGCGCAGTTGCTCGCCGATGAACTCGATGACGTGCGCGTCGTGCACCTCGACGCCAAGGGCCGTGGCCGCGCGCTGCGCGCGGTGTGGGAGCACTCCGACGCCCAGGTGGTCGCCTACATGGACGTGGATCTGTCCACCGACCTCAATGCGCTGCTGCCCCTGGTCGCGCCGCTGATCTCGGGCCACTCCGATCTGGCCATCGGCACCCGGCTCGACGCGGCGTCGCGAGTTGTGCGCGGACCCAAGCGCGAAATCATCTCGCGCTGCTACAACCTGATTCTGAAAGCCTCACTGCAGGCGCGCTTTTCGGATGCGCAGTGCGGGTTCAAGGCGATGCGCACCGATGTGGCGCGGCGGCTGCTGCCGCTGGTGCAGGACGGTGAATGGTTCTTCGACACCGAGCTCTTGGTGCTCGCCGAGCGGGCCGGGCTGCGCATTCACGAGGTGCCGGTCGACTGGATCGACGATCCGGACAGCCGGGTCGACATCATCGATACCGCGCGCAAAGACCTGCTCGGCGTGTGGCGACTGCTGCGCGGGCTGACGACCGGTGCGCTGCCATTGGACGAGCTGCGTCGCTCCGTCGGCCGTGAACCACTGGTTCCCGGTGTGCCGTTGGGGATGGTCGGGCAGGTGGTGCGGTTCGCGATAGTCGGGGTCATCTCCACCCTCGCCTATATGCTGCTGTACCTGGTGTTGCAGCCCATGACCGGTGCGCAGGTGGCGAACTTCGTCGCGCTGCTGATCACCGCGGTCGGCAATACCGCCGCCAACCGCGCCTTCACCTTCGGGGTGCGTGGATCGAATGGCGTTGTGTCACACCAATTCCAAGGTCTGCTGATCTTCGGCTTCGGCTTATTGGTCACCAGCGGTTCGTTGTTCGCCCTGCACCGTTGGGCACCCGACGCCGCCGTTCATCTGGAATTGTTCGTACTCGTGGTCGCCAATCTCATTGCCACGCTGATCCGATTCGTCGGCCTGCGCTGGGTCTTCCGTAACCCGACCGCCACCCGCACGGCGCTGGTCACCGAGGGCGGACAACAGTGACAGCTACGCTCACGCCGCCGTCGACCGCGGTGCCGTCGCAATCGCGCCCCGAGCGCAAGATCGGTTGGGAATACCCGGCATTGGCGGTACTGCTGCTCGGCACCGGAATCGCCTACCTGTGCAACCTCAGTGCCAGCGGGTGGGCGAATTCCTTCTATTCCGCCGCGGTACAGGCGGGTTCGGAGTCCTGGAAGGCCTTCTTCTTCGGCTCCTCGGATGCGGCCAACTCGATCACCGTCGACAAACCACCGGCCTCGCTGTGGCTCATGGAACTGTCGGTGCGGGCATTCGGACTGAATTCCTGGACCATTCTGGTTCCGGAGGTGCTGCTCGGCGTCGCCTCGGTGGCACTGGTGTGGGCGACGGTGCGCAGGCCCTTCGGCTCGGCAGCCGGGCTCATCGCCGGACTGGCGCTCGCGGTGACCCCCGTCGCCGCACTGATGTTCCGGTTCAACAACCCGGATGCGCTGCTGGTATTCCTGATGATCGCGGCGGCCTGGGCGATGACCAGGGCGGTCGAGGACGGGCGCACCCGCTGGCTGGTACTCACCGGTGTCTGCATCGGATTCGGGTTCCTCACCAAGCAATTGCAAGTGCTGCTGGTAGTGCCGACACTGGCGCTGACCTATCTGTTCGCCGGTCCGCCCAAACTCGGCAAGCGGATCCTGCAGCTGCTCGCGGCGGGTTTGTCGATGATCGTCGCGGCCGGCTGGTGGCTGCTCACGGTCGAACTGTGGCCCGCATCTTCGCGACCGTGGATCGGTGGGTCGCAAAACAATTCGATCGTCGAGCTCACACTCGGCTACAACGGTCTCGGTCGCTTGAACGGCAATGAACACGGCAGCGTCACCCCCGGCGGTGGCGATATGCCGCGCGGTGGCGGTGGTGGTGGTGGCGGCATGTGGGGCAGCACCGGCATCACCCGGATGTTCGAACCGGCGCAGGGCGGTCAGATCGCCTGGCTCATCCCCGCCGCATTGGTCGCGCTGCTAGCGGGAATCCTGTTGCGCGGCAAGGCTGCTCGCACCGATGGACGGCGCGCGGCGCTGATCCTGTGGGGCGGTTGGCTGCTGGTGACCGGGTTGACCTTCAGCTTCATGGCGGGCATCTTCCACCAGTACTACACGGTGGCGCTGGCTCCGGCGGTCGCCGCATTGGTCGGTATCGGCGCGGTTCAGCTGTGGCGGGATCGGCACCGGCTGTGGGTCCGGTTGTTCGCGGGGCTCGCGGTCGGCCTGACCACCGCGACGTCGTGGATGTTGTTGTCGCGCAGCTCGAGCTTCGTGCCGTGGTTGCGGTGGGCGGTGCTGGTGGTCGGTGTGCTCGCGACCATCGCGGTACTGCTGCCCGCACCGCGGAAGGTGGCGCTGGTCGCGGCATTGGCCGCCGCATTCACCGGATTCGCCGGGCCCGTCGCGTATTCCGCCCAGACCATTTCGACCGGACACGAGGGCGGGATCCCGTCGGCGGGACCGAACGTCGGGATGTTCGGGATGTTCGGGCATCTTTCCGGCGAAGAGGGCGGCTTCGGCGGGCCGGGTGGCTTCGGTGGTCCCGGCGGCTTCGGTGGCCCGGGCCGTCCCGGCGGCGGAATGCCAGATGGACGAAACACTGACGGCCGCAATACGAGTGGCGCTCCGGGGCGAGAAGCCAACATGCCAGGCGGCAACGAGGCCGCGGGCAATCCGATGATGGGCGGCCCCGCCGGCGGTCTGCTCGGCGCGAGCAGGCCGAGCGAGAAAGTCATCGCACTGCTGGAAAACAATGGCTCCGACTACACCTGGGTCGCCGCGGCCACCGGCTCCAACAGTGCCGCCGGATTCCAGCTGGCCACCGAACTGCCGGTCATGCCGGTCGGCGGCTTCAACGGCAGCGATCCGTCGCCGACCTTGGATCAGTTCAAGCAGTATGTCGCCGACGGAAAGATCCACTACTTCATCGGCAGTGGCAATCGCGGCGGCGAGGACGGCGGTTTCGGTTTCGGCCGCTCCGGCACCAGCAGTGAGATCAGCAAGTGGGTGGAAGAGCACTTCACCGCGACCGAAGTCGATGGCATCACCCTCTACGATCTGACCGCCGCCCGCTGATCCACACTGGTGGGATCCGCATCCCCTTGGGGAACCCGCATCGGGTGCGGATCCCGACAACCAGTGCGGGTTGGCACGCAACGTAATTCGCCCGGTGCGTGTGCACCGGGCGAATTACGTTGTGGGTCAGGCGTACGCGGCTTCGAGCCACTCGGCGAACGTCGGACCCGCCAACTTCGCGTGCGCACCCGGCAGCAGCCCACCGTTTTCGAACTGCTCACGATCCGGGTACGCCGCATCACTCGACTCGATCACCTGTGCGGGCGCACCGAGCTTCGCCGCGAGCAGGCCGGCCGCACCCGCCATGGTCTCCGGCTGCGGACCCGCGATCTCGGGGAACGGCCCGTCGAGCGACTCCGGCGCGGGATGCACCGCCAATTCCACCAGCGCCTCGGCCACCGCACGTGCGGCGACCAACTGGGTGCGCATCTTCGGCAGGTAGGCGACCTCGCCCTGGGACCCCCACTGCATCATCACCTCGACCAACTCGTGGAACTGCGCGGCCCGCAGAATCTGCACCGGCAGCGGCCCTTCCAGCAGCGCGGCCTCATGCGCCAGCTTCGCGGCGTTGTATCCGGCGAGCGATCCGTCTATGCCGATGATGGACACCACGACCAACCGCTCGACACCGGCCTTGCGCCCCGCCTCGTGCAGGTTGCGCGCCGCGGCCCGGAAGAATTCGGTCGCGACGGTCTGGTCCGCGGACGGCGTGCTGGACGCATCGATGACGACATCCACACCGTCGAGCGCTTCCACGAGCCCGACGCCGGTCTCGATATCCACCCCGTTCGCCCGGGAGAATGCGACGACCTCGTGCCCCTGCTCGTTCAGCACGTCCACGACATGGCGGCCGAGCCGTCCGGTCGCTCCGGCAACCGCGATCTTCTTGGTATTCGACATGTTTCCCGCTCCTGTTTTCGCTGCGCTGTTCCGCTTTCACAGTGAGGACGACGCAGGACGCACGAGTGTGACATGCCGTTTCGGACTGTTCCTCGAGATTTCTTTACCTGCTTCCTCGAAATCCTCTTAATGCGGCATTCATTCGAAACCCTTTCGCACGCCGCGAACTCCGGGAATGATGATCCAGTTGCGCCAACTCCGACCATCAGGAAAAACGTGAGAAGCATTTCGAGATTCGTCCTAACCGTCATCGGCGCACTCGTCGCCATCGCGCTCACCGTCGGCTTCGCCTCGACCGCATCGGCCGCACCGGGTGAAGCGCCCCAGCCGACCGCACCGGTCGCGACCGCGCCGATCGCCGCGGCAGCCGAACCGACCCCGCAGGCCGACCTCATCGGGCAGTGCCTGGCACCCGGCGACACCATCGAGGTCAGGACACTGGTCGGCGGTCTGGTCGGCGCCACCATCGGCGGCATCGCGGGCCTGCCCCTTTTCTTCGTCGGCGCTATTCCGGGACTGGTCATCGGTGGGCTCCTCGGCGTCCTCATCGGTTCCACCTCCTACGCGGTCGACGAGGGCCACATGCAGCAGGCAGGGCTCTGCTGACAGCGAATTCCCTTTAGTGGCAAGCTGTTAGCGTGCGGGTATGAGCTCGACCACCGATCGATTCATCGACGCCGTATTCGATTTCGAGAGCGCGGTGCACGCGCAGGACTCGCAGGCTCAGCAACAAGCTCACTCGGAACTGCATCGCTGCTACCAATCAGCGACTCCGGAAGAGCTTGCGCAGGGCGGGAAGCGGCTCGCCGAGCTGCTACCCGATGTGCCGACGGGACCGCGAGCGAATATCGCGGTCCTCATCGGCGCGTGCGTCGAGGGTGGTGCGGATCCCGTGGCTTGCGCACCCGGCGTGCTGGCGAATCTCGCGATAACACTCGGTGGCGCAAAGGAATTCGCCGAAAAGTGGACGGCGGCGGCCGATGGCGTCGACGTACCCGACCCCGAACAGTTCGAGCTGGACCCGGACCTGTTCGAAATCTTCGGATTCCACCAGACGCTGGCGTGGTGGACGCTGGACCTCTGGAGCCGTGCGGGTCTGGCCATGTTGCAGCACAGGGAAGTTCGACAGAAGTTCGGACACTCCGGCCGCGAGATCATCCGGGAGCGGCACGACGCACTCGGCGAAATCTCCGACCGGTGGGACAAATGCCTCGGCTACGCGCTGATCGTGCTTGACGACGAGCCGGTCATCGTGCTGCACCGCGAGACCGGCACCGGCTACGCCATGCGCATGACCGGCATCGGCGACAATTTCCAACTGCACACGCTGCTCGCCGACGCCCTGATCGGCGGCGGACACATTCCCGGTGAAGCCCCGGCGGCGGAGGCGGTCGCCATGTGCCGCGATATGCCCGGCATGGTGGAGACCACCGGATCGTTCAACCTCGCCGCGCCGGACGGCAGCTGGATCTGGAACGAGGGCACACCGTCCGATATCCCGGCCGTCGACGGCACCCGCCTGCTGGTCCTGGATCCGCCGCCGTACCCACGCATCTGGCCCGCGGGCCGCTTCTTCCCCGATATGGTCGGCGACCTGACGCTGGAGCGGGTGCTCACCGCGAACGAGACGGCCGCCTGGTTCCGGCACGTGTCGCCGGCGAAGGATTCGAATGAGGACTAGCGGCTCACGGCCTAGGCGCGTGCAGTGCGGCGTGCAGCGTGGCCGCCCATTGCGAGACGATCTGCTTGCGGCGCGCCGAGTCATCGGTCAGGACATCAGCCAGACCGAGTCCGCGTGCCATGTCGAGCGTGGCCTGAACGAGGTGATGGGCGACCGGATCGCCGTCGTCCACACCAAGCGCCGCTACCGCCCGATGATGCGATATGCGTCCGAATTTGGCTTCCAGCGGCACAATTCGCTCTCGCAGCGCGGGATCGGCCGCCGCATGCGTCCACACCTGCAGCGCCGCTTTGAACAGTGGGCTGGTGTAGGAGTCGACCAAACCGGCCACCACCGCCTCGGTGCGCTCGACCCCGCCGACCGGCGCGACCACTGCCAGCGCCTCGTCCTTGGACTGCTGGGTGCGGGTGTAGAACATGTACTCGAGTGCGGCGGTGATCAGGTCTTCCCTGGTCGGGAAGTGATGCTGGGCAGCGCCCCGCGACACCCCTGCCCGTTCCGCGACGACCGAGACCGTTGCCGCCGCCCATCCCATTTCGGCCAGGCAGTCGATGGTCGCCGCGAGCAGGCGCTGCCGGGTGGCCCGGCTGCGGTCCTGTTTGGGTTCGTGAGGTGTCACCATCTGTTCACTCCGAACAGGCTTGCGGTTCTGGTCGTCGGCGTTGTCACGGCGCTATTCTGCCCAGGTCGGTGGGCGGCGCTGCAAGAAGGCCAGCATGCCCTCCCGCACCTCCGGGGTGCCGAAGAAGCTCGCGGAACGTCTCGCCAGCTCCTCGGCGGAGCTGTCGAACTCCGCCAGGATGCCCGCGTTGACCAATCGTTTGGCCTCGGCGAGCCCCTGCGGGGACCCCTTGCGCAGCTCCGCGCACAGCCGAGTCACTGCGGCCGCCGGATCGTCGGCGGTGATGGTGACCAGCCCGATCTGCTCGGCGATATCCGCGCCGAACTTCTCGCCGGTGAGGTAGTAGCGACTGGCGGCGCGCGGGCTGAGCCGGGGCAACAGGGTCAGCGAAATCATGAACGGCGCCAACCCGATTCGCACCTCGGTGAGTGCGAAACTGCTGCCGGGACCGGCGACGACGATGTCACAGGCCGCGACGATGCCCATACCGCCCGCGCGCACATTGCCGTCGATGTGCGCAACGATCGGCTTCGGCGTTTCGACGAGTCTGCGCAGTACGCCGATCATCACCCGGGTGCGCTCATCGGCGGCCACCGCCGGATCGGCATTGCTGGCCTCGGTGAGGTCCGCGCCCGCGCAGAAGGTATTGCCGGTGTGCGCGAGCACGATGCCGCGGACGGCGGGATCCGCCGCGGCATCGTCGAGGCCCTGCAGCAACTCGGCGACCAACCGCGACGACAGCGCGTTGCGGTTGTGCGGCGAATCCAGGGTCAGCGTGGCGAATCCATTGCTGACCTCGTAACGCACATATGGTGCGGTCGATGTCTCGGTCATCGTCCCTCCGGTAGCGGCATCGGACCCGATCCCTCGTCGACCAGGCATCGGGCGACGAAGAGGGGGTGTCAGTAGGACTTCGGCAGGCCCAGCGAGTATTGGGCGACGAAATTCAGGACCATCTCCCGGCTGACCGGGGCGATGCGGCCGATGCGGGCCGCAGCGAGCATAGCGGCGAGGCCGTATTCCTTGGTGAGGCCCGCGCCACCGTGCGTCTGGATGGCCTGATCGAGCGCCTTGATACTGGCTTCGGCCGCAGCGTATTTCGCCATGTTCGCGGCCTCGGCCGCACCCATCTCATCGCCCGCGTCGTAGAGCGTCGCGGCCTTCTGCATCATCAGCCGAGCCAACTCCACCTCGACCTTCACCGCGGCGAGCGGATGCGAAATGCCCTGGTGCGCACCGATCGGCGTCTTCCACACCGTGCGTTCCTTGGCGTATTCGACGGCACGATCGATGGCGTACCGGCCCATGCCGACGGCCATGGCCGCGCCCATGATGCGCTCCGGGTTGAGGCCCGCGAACAGCTGCATGAGCGCGGCATCTTCCTTGCCCACCAAGGCATCCGACGGCAGGCGCACGTCATCGAGGAACAGTGTGAACTGGTGGTCCGGCTCGATGATGTCCATTTCCTGCGGCGTCTTGACGAAGCCGGGGGCATCGGTGGGCACGATGAACAGCGCGGGCTTGAGCTTGCCGGTCTTGTGGTCCTCGGTGCGCGACACGATGAGCACGGCCTCGGCTTGGTCCACGCCGGAAATGAAGATCTTGCGGCCGTTGAGGATCCAGTCGTCGCCGTCGCGACGCGCGGTGGTGGTGATCTGGTGCGAGTTCGAGCCCGCGTCGGGTTCGGTTATGCCGAAGACCATCTTGGCGCTGCCGTCGGCGAGTCCGGGCAACCACTGCTGTTTCTGCTCGTCGGTGCCGTATTTGGTGATGATGGTGCCGCAGATGGCCGGTGAGACCACCATGAGCAGCAGGCCCGCGCCCTGTGCGGACAGCTCCTCCATGACCAGCGCGAGCTCGTACATGCCCGCGCCACCGCCGCCGTACTCCTCCGGCAGATTCACGCCGAGGAACCCGAGTTTGCCTGCCTCATCCCATAATTCGGTGAGCGGTTCGTTCTTGCGCGCCTTGGGCAGCACGTAATCGCGGAAGCTGTACTTCGCGGCGAGCCCGGCGACCGCGGCCCGTAGCGCCTTCTGCTCTTCGGTTTCGATAAAACTCATCAGTTCTCCTGGGATTCGGTGGGATCGACGACGGCGAGCACGGCGCCGACATCGACCTGCTGGCCGACGGTGACATTGAGGGCGCTGAGCACGCCGGCGGCGGGCGCGGAGATGGTGTGCTCCATCTTCATGGCCTCCAGCCACAGAATCGGCTGGCCCTGTTCGACGGCACTGCCGACCTCGGCACCGATGCGAATCACGCTGCCCGGCATGGGTGCGAGCAGTGAACCGTGCGCGACCTGATCGGCTGGGTCGCTGAAGCGCGGCAGTCTGCGTACCGATACCGGCCCGAGGGGGGAATCCACGCAGACCAGTTCGCCGTAGTGGGCGATGTCGAATTGTCTACGCACCGGGCCGCGTTCGCCCGGAACCGCGAGTACGACACGCTCGGGCTCCGCCTGCACCAATTCGAGTCCATCGTGACCGTCCACCGCGACACCGGTTCGGGTGAAGCGGTAACCGACGTCATGTGTTCCGCTGGTGCGGCTTTCGTACGACTTGTGCTGTGACTGCGACGACAGATTCCGCCAACCCGCGGGCAGCCCGCCGCCGACCCTGGCCGCCTTCCGGTTCGCCGCGGCATCCGCGAGCGCGGCGGCGACGATGGACAGTGCCTCATCGGCTTCGGTTGCCAAAGGTGCGGACAGCGAATCCAATCCGTGCGTTTCGAAGAATGCGGTATCGGTGTCTCCGGCCAGGAATGCCGGATGCCGCAGCACCCGCACCAGTAGATCGCGGTTGGTCACCAGACCGTGAATCTTGGCCCGCTGCAGGGCCGTTGCCAGCAACCGTGCCGCATCGCCGCGCGTCTCGGCGTAGGAGATGACCTTCGCGAGCATCGGGTCGTAGTGCACACCGACTACCGAACCGTCCACCACACCGGTATCCAGACGCACGCCCGGTCGATCGAGAACATCGAATTCGGTTGCCACCGAAGGGATACCGAGACGATGCACCGTCCCGCTCTGCGGCTGCCACTCGTGCGCGGGATCCTCGGCATACAGTCGCACCTCGATCGAGTGCCCACGCAGCGGCGGCGGCGCGGCAGCCAACTCGCCGCCCGCCGCGACCTCCAGCTGAGTCCGCACCAGATCCAGTCCGGTGGTGCATTCGGTGACTGGATGTTCTACCTGCAGGCGGGTATTCATCTCCAGGAAGAAGAAGTCGCCCGCCTCGTCGGCGAGGAATTCCACGGTCCCGGCACCGGTGTAGCCGATCGCACCGGCCGCCAGCCTGGCGGCCTCGAACAGTCGCTCGCGCATGCTCGATCCATCGGCCACGGGCGCGGGCCCTGCGTGGTCACGCTCGGCTACCGCCTCCGAGCCTGACGCGCGCATGGCGTCGATCCGCTCGACCAGCGGCGACGGCGCCTCCTCGACCACCTTCTGATGGCGGCGCTGAATGGAGCATTCGCGTTCGCCGACGGCCCAGATGGTGCCGTGGGTATCGGCCATGACCTGGACCTCGATATGTCTGCCGGTCTCCAGGTACCGCTCGCAGAACACCGTCGGATCACCGAATGCCGATTCGGCTTCCCGGCGCGCGGCGGCGATCTGCGGTTCCAGATCGGCGAGTTCGCGCACCACTCGCATGCCGCGTCCGCCACCACCGGCGGAGGCCTTGATCAGCACCGGCAGCTGCGCCGCGGTGACCTCGTCGGGATCGAGTTCGGCGAGTACCGGGACGCCGGCCGCGTCCATCATCTTCTTGGCAGCGACCTTCGAGCCCATCTGCTCGATGGCCTCGACCGGCGGGCCGATCCACACCAGTCCGGCCGCCAGCACAGCCTGTGCGAATTCCGCATTCTCGGAAAGGAATCCGTAACCGGGATGGATGGCGTCGGCACCGGTGGCCAAGGCCGCCTCGATTATCAGTTCGCCGCGCAGGTAGGTCTCGGCCGGGGTATTGCCCGGAAGACGCACCGCCGCATCGGCTTCGGCGACATGCGGTGCCGCGGCATCCGCATCGGAGTAGACCGCGACCGTGCCGATACCCATGCGGCGACAGGTGGCGAACACCCGGCGGGCGATCTCACCGCGGTTGGCCACCAGAACATTCGTGAAAGACATGGCCCTCACATCCGGAAGACGCCGAAGCCATCGGCGCCCTTGACTGGGGCATTGTGAATGGCCGACAACGCCATTCCCAATACCGTACGGGTATCACGGGGGTCGATCACACCGTCGTCGTACAGCCGCCCCGACATGAACATCGGCAGCGATTCGGCCTCGATCTGCGCCTCCACCATCGCGCGCATCCCGGCATCGGCCTCCTCGTCGAACGGAATGCCCTTGGACTCGGCGGCCGCCCGGCCCACGATCGAGATCACACCGGCCAACTGCGCGCCGCCCATGACGGCGGATTTCGCACTGGGCCAGGCGAAGACGAACCGTGGATCGTATGCGCGACCGCACATGCCGTAATGGCCCGCACCGTAGGACGCGCCCATCAGCAGCGAAATATGCGGCACCTTCGAATTCGAGACCGCGTTGATCATCATCGCGCCGTGCTTGATGATGCCTTTCTGCTCGAACTCCTTGCCGACCATGTAGCCGGTGGTGTTGTGCAGGAACAGCAGTGGCGTATTCGACTGGTTGGCCAGCTGGATGAACTGGGTCGCCTTTTGCGACTCCTCCGAGAACAGCACGCCGCGCGCATTGGCCAGAATGCCGACCGGATAGCCGTGCAGCTCCGCCCATCCGGTGACCAGGCTGCTGCCGTAGAGCGGTTTGAATTCGTCGAAATCGGAGCCGTCGACGACGCGGGCGATCACCTCGCGCGGATCGAACGGAATCTTCAGATCGGACGGGACGATGCCGAGCAGATCCTCCTGGTCGTACCGCGGCTCGATCACCTCGGCGCGCGGTGCCGGCCCCTGCTTCTTCCAGTTCAGGCGCTTGATAATCGAGCGGCCGATGCGGATTGCGTCCTGCTCGTCGACCGCCAGATAATCGGCCAGACCCGAGACGCGCGCGTGCATATCCGCGCCGCCGAGCGATTCGTCATCGGATTCCTCACCGGTGGCCATCTTGACCAGTGGCGGTCCGCCGAGGAATACCTTGGAGCGCTCCTTGATCATCACCGTGTAGTCGGACATGCCGGGGATGTAGGCACCGCCTGCGGTCGAATTGCCGAAAACCAAAGCGATGGTGGGGATTCCGGCCGCCGATGCCCTGGTGAGGTCGCGGAACATCCGTCCGCCGGGTACGAAGACTTCCTTCTGCGTCGGCAGATCCGCGCCGCCGGATTCGACGAGTCCGATCACCGGCAGACGGTTCTGCATGACGATGTCGTTCATGCGCAGGTTCTTGCGCAGCGTCCACGGATTCGAGGTGCCGCCGCGCACCGTGGGATCCGGCGCGACGATCATGCATTCGACGCCCTCGACAATGCCGATACCGCACACCACGCTCGCCCCGACGTGGAAGTCGCTGCCCCACGCGGCAAGTGGGCACAGTTCCAGGAATGGCGAATCCTCGTCGATGAGCAGTTCGATGCGCTCGCGCGCGGTCAGCTTGCCGCGCTTGCGATGCCGGGCCAGCTTGTCCGGGCCACCGCCCGCGATGGCCTTGGCGAATTCTGCCTCTACCTCGGCGAGTTTGTTGCTCATGGCCTCGGCCGCGGCCGCGTACTCCGGCGATGCGGTATCGAGTGTGGTGCGTAATGTCGTCAAGACTGGTACCCCAATCGTTTCGCCGCCAGTCCGGTCAGGATTTCCGTTGTGCCACCGCCGATGCCGAGAATGCGGATATCGCGGTATTGCCGCTCGACCTCGGATTCGCGCATATAGCCGAGGCCGCCGAACAGTTGCACGGCCTGATTGGCCACCCATTCGCCCGCCTCCACGGCGGTGTTCTTGGCGAAGCACACCTCGGCGATCAGATCGGTTTCGCCATCGGCGCTGCGCTGCACCACATCTCGGGTATAGACGCGGGCCACGTCGATCCGGCGCGCCATTTCGGTCACCGTGTTCTGCACGGCCTGCCTGCTGATCAGCGGGCGGCCGAAGGTCTCGCGGTTGCGCACCCAGTCCAGGGTCAGGTCCAGGCAGCGCTGGGCCTGCGAATACGCCTGCACCGCGAGCCCGACCCGCTCACTGACGAACGCACCGGCGATCTGATAGAAGCCGGAATTCTCCGGTCCGACCAGATTCTCCACCGGCACCCGGACATCCACATAGGACAGTTCGGCGGTATCGGAGGCCAGCCAGCCCATCTTGTCGAGCTTGCGGCTGACCGTGAAGCCCGGCGTGCCCTTCTCCACCACCAGCAGCGAAATGCCGCCGGAGCCGGGCCCGCCCGTGCGCACGGCGGTCACCACGAAATCAGCGCGCACACCCGAGGTGATGTAGGTCTTGGCTCCATTGACGATGTAGTGGTCGCCATCGCGACGCGCGGTGGTGGTGAGGTGGCCGACATCGGAGCCGCCGCCGGGTTCGGTAATGGCGAGCGAGCCGATCTTCTCCCCGGCCAGTGTCGGGCGTGCGAAGCGCTCGATCAGGTCTTCGTTGCCCGAGGCGATAATGTGCGGCACCGCGATACCGCAGGTGAACAGCGAGGCGAACAGGCCGCCGGAACAACCGGCCTGATGCATTTCCTCGCAGACGATCATGGCGTCGATACCGTCACCGCCGGAACCGCCTGCGGATTCCGGGAATTGGATGCCGAGCAGTCCGAGCGCTCCGGCCTTCTTGTGCAGTTCGCGCGGGATCTCGCCGTCGCGCTCCCAGGCATCGAGGTACGGAAGAACCTCGCGCTCGGCGAAACCCCTTACGGTGGCGCGCAATTCGCGCCGTTCCGGTGTATTCCACGGACTCATCGCAACTCCAATGGGATATCGACATGACGCGAGCGCAGCCATTCGCCGAGCCCCTTGGCCTGCGGATCGAAGCGGGCCTGGTAGGCCACCCCCTGTCCGAGCAGACCCTCGATGATGAAGTTCACGGCACGCAGATTCGGCAGTACGTGCCGGGTGACGGTCAGCGGTGCGGCCTCGGGCAGCAGTTCCTTGATCCGTTCCACCGTCAGCGTATGCGCCAGCCAGCGCCACTGCTCATCGGTGCGGACCCAGACGCCGATATTGGCATTGCCGCCCTTATCGCCGCTGCGGGCCAGCGCTATCGTGCCCAGCGGTGCTCGGCGAGTTCCGTTGGTGGACAATGGCTCCGGCAGTTCCGGCTCGGCCACGTTCGCCAACTCCAGCGTGTCCGACGCGGGTGCGATATCGACGCGCGTGCCCTGCGGCAACACCGCCGCATGCGGCACCTCGGCGGCATCGACGAATCCCGGTGTGTACACGCCGTACGGCGAACCATTGCCGGGCAGGCTGGTGAAGTTGGTACCCGGATAACTGGCCAATGCCAGCTCGACCGCGACATTGGAGAACGAGCGGCCGACCTTGTTCGGATCCGGATCGCGAACCACGCAGCGAAGTAAGGCGCTCGCCTGCTCCTCGGTTTCGGCATCGGGCCGGTCGAGCCGCGCCAGGGTCCAGGTCAGCTCCGCAGGCCGCACGGGCAGCCAGGACTCCAGTTGTCGTCGCGCCAGTTCGGCTTTCGCCTCGATATCGAGTCCGGTGAGCACGAACTCCATCTCATTGCGGAAACCGCCGAGAGTATTCAGAGAAACCTTTAGCTGCGGCGGCGGCGCTTCACCGGTCACACCACTGATCAACACGCGATCCGGACCTTCTTGGCTCAGCCCGATCGTGTCCAGCCGCGTGGTGACATCCGGCCCCGCATAGCGCGCTCCCTGGATCTCGTACATCAGCTGTGCCGCAACGGTATCCACCGTGACCGCGCCGCCCGTGCCCTGGTGCTTCGTGATGACGCTGCTGCCGTCTCTGCGTACTTCGGCGATCGGGAAACCGGGCCGTCCGAGATCGGCCAGCTCGGTGAAGAAGGCGAAGTTACCGCCGGTGGCCTGTGTACTGCACTCGATGACATGTCCGGCCACCACCGCACCGGCCAGCTGGTCGTAATCGGTTCGCCCCCAACCGAAGTGAGCGGCTGCGGGGCCGACGATCACCGAAGCATCGGTGACCCGGCCGGTGACCACGATATCCGCGCCCGCATTCAAACATTCGACGATGCCCCAGGCACCGAGATACGCATTCGCGGTCAACGGTGACCCGAGGCCGAGCTCGCCCGCTCGACTGAGCAGGTCGTCACCCTCGACGTGCGCGACCTTGGCATCCAGTCCCAGATCCGCCGCAACCTTGCGTAGCTTCTCGGCCAACCCGGCCGGGTTGAGACCGCCCGCATTGGTGACGATCTGAACATTGCGTTCCAGCGCCAGTCCGAGGCAGTCCTCGATCTGCCGGACGAAGGTCTTGGCATAGCCGAGGCTGGGATCCTTCATGCGGTCCCGCCCGAGGATCAGCATGGTCAACTCGGCGAGATAGTCCCCGGTGAGCACATCGAGCTGCCCGCCCTCGAGCATCTCCCGCATGGCGCTGAGCCGATCACCGTAGAACCCGGAACAGTTGCCGATTCGGATCAGCTCCGGATCGGCGGCCAGCATACTCATCAGCTGGAAGGCCCTCCTGTGCGGCGAACCGTCCCGGCGCGCCGCGTTGCGCCGCCGGTGGAGTCCGCGTTCCGGAGTCCAGCATCACACCAGGTCCAGAAAAAAGCAAGCACGCGTGCTTGTTAATCGGGCAGCGCACGCGAGGCAGAATGACCAGATGTCGTCCGTCATCCTGTTCGCGCTGGCCGGATTCCTCCTGGGCGGGGCCTACTCCACCTGGAAGACCGCCCGCCCCCTCGCCATCGCGCTGGTAGTGCTCGCTGCACTGGCGGCTGCAGGCGCGGTCGCCTGGTTGATGTAGACCACCTCGCTCGCCCTCGGCCACCGGCGCCGCAGGCGCGGCCAATTAGACTGCGCTCAGCCGGAAGATCCGCAGATCCTCCGGCACGCCGCTCAGTGGTGCGGCGAAGAAACTGCGCCTATACGGCTTGACCGAGAGCCCGAGTTCCTCGAGCGTCTCCGGTTCGACGGACTGCAATGTCGCGTGCGAAAGCATGGTGTTGCCGTTGCCGCCGGCCTCCATCACACGAGCGGCGATCGTCACATCCACGCCGAGCCAGTCACCGCCGATCTCGCGCGGCGAGCCGGTGTGCAGACCGATCCGCATCTGCGGGCGATAACCGCGCACGCTGACATCGGCCAGATTCCGTTTCGCCTGCACAGCGGCACGCACCGCACGATCGGCCGAGGTGAAGACGGCCATCACGCCGTCACCCATGCGCTTGATCACCTGACCGCCGCGGTCGGCGATCGGCGGCTCGATGGCCTTGGCAACCCCGCGCAACAGTTCGAGGGTCGCCTCATCGCCAGCCGAGAGCGACCAACTGGAGAACGCCACCAGATCGGTGAACATCACAGTTATTTCTTCGCTACCTCGACCACGGCCGACGCGCTCCAACATGGCCTGCCAGACCTGCAGCGCGCCGAACCCGATTTCCCGGGCCGCGCTCGGCGTATCGCCGACCAACTTATCCGCGGCGCGCGCCACCGCGCGGGCACCGCCCGGACCCGAAACCGACAGTGGGTCACCGAAAGACGGGTCACCGGGCAGCTGTTCGCGCGCCTTGCGCAGTACGCCGATGATGTCGGGCCGCTGGTTAGCGGCATTCATCAAGGCGGAGAACTGCCCGCGTCGCATTCCCGAGCCGGGACGACGAGCGGATCGGCCCTCATCGGCGGGTACCAACGGTATGGTCACCTCGGACGGAACGCCCCCGTTGTCTTCCGGTTCCGTCCCCGGCTCAGCACCGCCGGAAGGTGTTTCGGTCACGCCCCGAGCGTATCTCAGCCGACCAACCGTCGGCGGGTTACTTATTGTCGCCACCTGCGCCCCCTCGATGAGACTGAGCGGGCACAACGCCGGGTCCGCAATGGGTAACTCACTGGTTGCTGACTTCGAGAGTAGCCAGCATCGATTCTGGATGGAAGCGGTGCCGGGCTTAGTTTCCGGGATGTTCACATACTGCCTGGATTGCCCGAATACATACACCGACCCGGTGTGGAAGGGGATTCACACACCGGGCCGGTGTTCGCATAGTCCGCCGGGCAGTGGCGGACAGTGCGCGGGGCGCTCGGACCTCCCGACAAGGTCGGCACCCGTCACCCGAGCGGCGAGGGAGGGCAACTCGGGTAGTTCAATCATGCATCTCGTTGGTTGACCATAACCAGTGCAGCGCCGAAGACAATTGCGACGAAAACCGCGAAGTAGAGCAGGCCGCCCCACGGTCCCCAGTGCCAGTTCGCCGTCGATTCCGATGCGCTGTAGAAGTGGCTCGCATTCGCGAAGGGCAGGAACGGCTGCACATTGCGCCCGAAGCTGCCGAACGCGCCGAGCAGCGGCTCGATGAGCAGAGGCCAGAGCACGATCAGCGAAATCGCCGCGGCCGACTGCCGGACCAGCACCCCGATGCCGACCGCCAGGATCACGCTGAGCAGGGCATAGATCGGAATACCGTAGATCTCGCGCCAGGCATCGCCGCCGGAGAGCGTCAGGTTGTTGCTCGCATCGCCGCCGATCGCCTTGGCGATCGCGAAGGCGGCGAAGGCCAGCACGATGGTGAGCACCGCGCCGTACACGCCGACCAGACCCGCCTTGGTGGCGATCACCTTGGCGCGATGCGGTGTCGCCTGGTAGGTGGTCCGGATGATGCCGAAGCGGTATTCGCTGGTCACGGTCAAGGTGGCCATGATCATCAGGACCATCACGCCGAATCCGCTGATCCCGCCGACCGCGGTGGAGACGGTCAGGTCGAGCGCGTTCTCCTTACCCGACGACGAGCGGGCCACCGCCGCGAACAGCGCGGCCAGGCCGAGGGCGAGCACCACCACGATCGCCGAGCACCACCACGGCGACCTGGTCGAGGTGAGCTTGATACGTTCCGCTGCCAGCACGCCCATCAGAGCGCACCTCCCATCGCTGTGTAGGACGCGGCGTCCGCGGGGCCCTGCGTGGTTACGCGAGCTGCCGCCTCCGGGCCTGACGCTCCCGCCGGGTCGAAGCCTTCGCCGTGGTACTGCACAGCGCCGCCGGTCATCCGCATGAATGCCTCCTCCAGCGAAGCCCGCTGCGGCGCCAATTCGTACAGGGTGATGTCGTTCGAACCGGCCAGCTTGCCGACCGCGTCGCTGGTCACCCCGGCCACGACCAATGCGGCGCCGTCCTGGCCCGTGCCGTCCTCGCGGACGGTCATGCCATTGGAGGTGAGCAGGCTGCGCAACTGCTCGAGCTGCGGACTACGCACGCGCACCGACTGTTCCGAGGCACGCTCGATGAATTCCTGGGTGGTCGAATCGGAAATCAACTGACCGCGTCCGATCACGACCAAATGCTCTGCGGTCTGGGCCATTTCGGAGAGCAGATGGCTGGATACCAGCACGGTCCGCCCCTCTGCCGCGAGCCGCTGCATGAAGCGGCGAATCCAGAGGATGCCCTCGGGGTCCAGGCCGTTCACCGGCTCATCGAACAGCAGTACCGGCGGATCGCCGAGCAGCGCCCCGGCCAGACCGAGCCGCTGCGACATACCGAGGGAGAAGCCACCGGCATTCTTACCCGCCACCTCGGACAGGCCGACCAGCCGCAGCACCTCGTCCACACGGGACATGGCGATCTCGTTGGAGGCGGCCATCCACTGCAGATGCGCACGGGCCGAACGGTTCGGATGCACCCACTTGGCATCCAGCAGCGCACCGACGGCACGCAGCGGATGGTCCAGCTCGTGGTACGGCTTGCCCTGGATCAATGCGGTGCCCGCGGTGGGCTTGTCCAGGCCGAGGATCATCCGCATAGTGGTGGATTTACCGGCGCCATTCGGCCCAAGAAAGCCCGTCACCTGTCCGGGTCGAACGGTGAAGGAGAGATCTTGAACCGCGACGGTCTGCCCGTAATGCTTGGTCAGGCCCCTCAGCTCGATCATGGTGACCAGCTTTCCTCATTGCGCGGCCGCGCGCGTCATTAAATGGTGCCGAGTTCAATCATCCTCGAGGATGACCAAGGCCCTGGGGCCGCATCAGGGGAATCACTCTGAGCGATGCCCCCGTTAACGAGCCGGGTTCCGAGCGGCCTGTCGTCGAATATGAGCGAACGCCTACTCGTCCTTAGTCATTGCGATCATGAGTCGGCCCGCTTCTACCGCTCCGGATCCGTCTCGCTGGTCCAGACGCGAGCGGCCTCGGTGTCCGACTGTTCCCCCAGCACATGCGCTCTCATCCGCCTCGAACCTGTGCGCGCCGTCGTCACAATATGCACGGCTTCGCGACTGGTGAGGCCCAGGCGCTCCGCCAGCTCAACCGGCACCTTGTCGGCATCGCCGACCAACTCGACAAGCAAGCGGTTACGTGCCTGCTCGGCCGCGTGGATATCGTTCTGAGCCTGCCGGAAAATCTCCGACCTCTCCGGGGCACGACCACCTTCGCTGCGTGTGTACGTCTCGCCGGTCGCGAGGAGGCGCGCGCGAGCATCCGCGAGCCGCAACCTGACCTCCGCTTCGCGGTCCGCACTCATACGGCCACGATATCCCGCTCGGCGAGACGCTCGTCCAGCTCCCGTATCGTCCGTGCGCCTGCCCATGGTGATAGGTCGCGGCGACCGTCACGGATAGCGCCGATGAGCCGCGGCGAACGATTCTGGGCGGTGAGGTCGGCCGCGTCGCCGAGGACACGCGCGGCCTCACCGATCTCGTCGAGCTGGATCAACGCCCGCTCCAGTTCGAGCAGCGACATAGCCCGGTCACGCGTGAAGTGCGATGGGATGAGGGCGAGTGCCCGCCGGGTCGCCTCGGCCGCTGGAGCCGCCTCGCGCAGGATCGTCAGGCAGTTACCCCGGTAGGACTCCAGAAGGGCACCGCCGACAAAATAAGCGCGCGACTGCGAAGGGTGGCATGGTTCGAGTCCTGCGATATCCCGGTCCGCCTCGTCCAGCGCGGTGAGACACGCTTGCCGCTGGCCCGCCATCGCAGCGGCCTCGGCCGCGCGAATCGCAACATATGCGCGCAGTGGCCGGTCCGTACTCTGCGCGACCCAGGCCCGCGCGGCGACTGCGTAGTCGACGGCGACGCGTGGGCGACACTGCCAGAGGGCGAGCTGGGAAAGGTGACACAACATATACGCCCCGAGGTCGGCATCCTCGGCCTCGTGTGCGGTTTCGCGCGCCAGGGTATACAGACGCGACGCCGTCTCGTACTGGCTGGCGTCCCATGCAAGACACCCCGCGAATCCGGTCCATTCGGCGTGCAGGCTCAGCACGTCAGGGCGCAGTCCGGCCGGGCAATCGCGCAGCATCGCTTCGACGAGTTGTTGCTGAGCTATCACGAGGCCCTGCGCGGCTGGTGAGCCGAGCATCGCCGGTGTGACCGTAGGCTGTAGCCTTCGATGATGCCCCTCATCCTGGCTGCTCCGGACGTGGTCCATGTCGGCAACGATGTTCGGATCTGGCACAGCGGACTCGTTCAGGGGCCTTCGCGAACGTATCTCGCGATCGTCATCGAAGCGGTCGAACCGAACGAGAAATCGTTTCCGCTGTCGGTCGACGTAGTTCTCCGGTTGCAGCGATCGGTGACAGTGACGTTCTCGCGTGATGGGGTCACCTTGCCGTATCCAATGATCGCCGGTGCCGAAGATCTCGCATCGATGGTGTGGAGCGCCACGTTCCCGCGCCTGGATCCTGGCTCATACGCGATGCACGTCGATATCGGCGAGCTGAATGTGCACCACACCACGCGGTTCGACGTGCCAGCGCACGACATGCAATCTGAGCTGTACTGAAAACGCCAGCCAACCGCAAACACCTGCGAGCGGGCCGGGGCGCGCCCCTGACTCAGCGCTCCGGTGATGAGGCTTGCGCCCAGAAGCGTTTGGGGATGCGACCCGCGCGGCGGGCCAGGTGGCCTGCGTCGACCGCAGCGCGCATGGCCGCCGCCATCAGGGCGGGTTGCTGCGCTCGGGTCACGGCGGTGGCGAGCAATACGGCCGAGCAGCCGAGTTCCATGGCCAGCGTGGCGTCGCTCGCGGTGCCGATGCCCGCGTCGAGGATGACCGGGACGCCCGCAGCCGCCACGATCATCTCGATATTGTGTGGATTGCCGATGCCGAGGCCGGTGCCGATCGGGGCGCCGAGGGGCATGACCGCGGCGCAGCCCGCGTCCTCGAGTCGGCGGGCCAGGATCGGGTCGTCGGTGGTGTAGGGCAGCACGACGAATCCGGCGTCGACCAATTGTTCTGCGGCGGTGAGCAATTCGATCGGGTCGGGGAGCAGGGTGCGCTCGTCGGCGATCACCTCGAGTTTGACCCAGTTGGTGTCGAGCGCCTCGGCGGCCAGTTGCGCGGTGAGCACGGCCTCGGCGGCGGTGCGGCAACCCGCGGTATTGGGCAGGGGCATGATCTCGAGGCGTTTGAGCAGGTCGAGGACGCCGGTGCCACCGACGGCGTCGACCCGGCGCATGGCGACCGTGGTGAGCTCGGTGCCCGAGGCGATGAGCGCTTCCTCGAGCACGGCGAGATTCTCGGCGCCGCCGGTGCCCATGATGAGGCGCGAGCCGAACCGCTTGCCCGCAATCTCCAGTGGGTCAGGGGTTTCCAATGCGTCAGCCACCCTGAACCGCCGTAAGCACTTCGATCTCCCAGCCGCGGCCGACCGGCTCGTCCCAGCGGGACTTCGGGAAAACCGCACCGTCCACCGCGAGTGCGACGCCCTGGGACGGCAGCCCGAGACGATCGAGCAGTTCACGCACCGTGAGGGATCCGTCGAATTCGTGGTCCTGCCCGTTCACGGTGACACCGATGGGGACCGAGGTCATCGAACTCCTCCTGCAGATGTAGCGAGCGACGGCGGGTACGCCGTCGAAAAACGTTGGGGGTCAGCGGCTTTCGCGTCAGCGAGCGGTGCGCCATCGAGCAGGCTCAGCACCGCGTCGACGGTGAGCGGCACCGCGAGCATGCCGTTGCGGCCGTGTCCGGTAGCCACCACGACCCGGTCGGTGAGCCGTCCGATCAGGGGCAGGTTGTCGGGGGTGCCCGGCCTGGATCCGGCACTGGCCTCGGCCAATTCGTACTCGCCGATACCGGGCAGCACCGCCTCGGCGTCGGCGATCAGATCGCGGACTCCGGCGACGGTCACCGTCGTGTCGTAGCCCGCCTCGTATTGTGTTGCGCCGACGACGATTCCATCCGCGCGCGGGACCAGGTAGACCTGCCTGCCGTGCACACGCGCGCGAATCACGCGCTGCGGCGGGGGTGTCGCGCCCGGACGATGGCGCAGGCGCAGGATCTCGCCCTTCACCGGGCGGACCGGGAGTCCGGGCCACAGCAGCGACGATGCCGCGCCCGCGGCGAGCACGACTTGGTCGTGCGGCAGTGCGTTCACCGCGTCGACCGTCTCGGCACGCACCTCGACTCCTGCTGTGCCGCAAGCCTTTTGGAGCGCTTCCAGCAGCAGCCGGTTGTCGATGGCGGGTTCGGTGGCGGCGCGCAGACCGGCGCGCACGGTGCGTGCCAGCGCGGGTTCCAGCGCGCGCACACCGGCTCGGTCGAGCACCTCGAGCTGATGGCCACGGCCGCCGACCCATTCGGCCACCGTACGCAGATCGGCGGCGTCCGCACCATCCAGCGCGACGGTCAGGGTTTCATCGGCGACGAATACCGATACACCGGTGGTCGATTCCAGTCGGGCGGCGAAGTCGGGCCAGCGGGCCAGCGAGGCAGCGCCGATTTCCAGGACCAGGTCCTCCCCCGGCCAGCCCTCGGACAGTGGTGCGAGCATCCCCCCGGCAACCCAGGAGGCGCCGGAGCCGACGGCGGGATCGAATACGGTGACCGACCATCCCGCCTCGGCCGCCCGCCAGGCGGCGGCGAGTCCGATGGCGCCGCCACCGACGACGGCCAGAGTCCGCATTCGATCCACCTGCCTCACTATTCGCATCCCCACGGTAGCGCGACTACGGTCGAGCACGTGCAACCCTCCCACCAGTTCCGGTCCCTACCGCCCAGGGAGCGTTTGGCTACCGCCCGGCTGTATCTCTGCACGGACGCACGCAGGGAGAAGGGCGACCTGGCCAGGTTCGCCGAGGCCGCGTTCGCCGGCGGTGTCGACATCATTCAGCTCAGGGACAAGGGGTCGCCCGGCGAGGCGAAGTTCGGCCCGCTCGAGGCCAAGGCCGAGATCGGCGCACTCGCCGAATTGAAGGCCGCGGCCCGCAGGCACGGCGCGCTGGTCGGGGTGAACGACCGTGCCGATATCGCGCTCGCCGCCGGGGCCGATGTGCTGCACCTCGGACAGAACGATCTGCCGCCGTGGTACGCGCGACGCATTCTCGGACCCGATGTGGTGATCGGGCGCTCCACCACCAACCGCGCGCAGGCCGGGCTCGCGGCGGTCGACGAGAACGTCGACTATTTCTGCACCGGGCCGGTGTGGGCCACGCCGACGAAGCCGGGACGTCAGGCGGCGGGCCTGGACCTGGTGCGTTCCACCGCCGACGCCCATCCGACCCGTCCGTGGTTCGCGATCGGCGGCATCGATGCCGAACGACTGCCCGAGGTGCTGGCGGCGGGAGCCGAGCGCATCGTCGTGGTGCGCGCGATCACCGAGGCGCGCGACCCCGAAGCAGCGGCCCGGCACCTGAAAACAGCGTTGCTGCACAACGCTCAGATCGGCTGACACTCGCAGCGCGGCTCGACAACTTCAGGACAGCACCTGAACCCGGGTGAGCGAAAAGACCGAATCGGGCGGAGCGAGCTCCGAATTCGCATCCGACCGCACGGCATCGGTCGCATCGATATCCGTGTCGACGATGCGGGCGTAGGCACCGGGGCCTTCGGGATCCGCGTGCAACCAGACGAAGCCCTGATCGGCGAGGTCGACGGTACGAGGCAGCGCGGCCGCGACCGAACCGGCGTCGTCCACGTCGATGTCGTCGAGGCGGACGCGCGCCGGAGCCGCCCGCAACGCAGGCCAGGAGGCGGCGAAGCCGGGGTGTAGCGGATGGCTGTCGACCTCGTCCTCGGGGACCCACGCCAACGCACTGCTCTCCCGGTTGCGACTGGTCGGCAGGGTCATCACCGCGTCGGCGACAACGGTGGTGTACGTCCAGCCGCTCAATGCCGTCGCGGTGATTCGCTCGCCGCGCACTCGAACATCGGCGGGATCGATGCCGGCTTCCTCCCATGCCTCGCGGACCGCCGCGTGCACCGGGGTCTCGTGGCTGTCGCGGGCGCCGCCGGGCAGCGCCCAGGTGCCACCCTGATGACTCCACGGCGCGCGGTGCTGCAACAACACCGCAGAACCGCCGCCCGCGAGCGGGGCGCGCAGCAGAAGTCCGGCGGCGCCGAAGCGGCCCCAATGCCGCAATCCGTCCGGGCCGCGTGACCAACCGTCACCGTCACCACGCATCTGGTTACCATCCTCATCTAGCCGTCGCGCGGTTGTTTCACACGCCACGGCGCCGGTAAGACCACAATAAGCTCCCAGCAGGAGCACATGTGCGCACCAACCGGGGAGGTGGAGATGGCAGCGCTCGACTCGACGACGGCCCCGCGGCCGCCGTCGGTCACGGCCGATGTCGGGCCCGAGCGGCTGGACGTGCCGCGCGAGGCCGGGCTACGCGCCCATTTGGACCCGGCCAACCTACGATCCTTCGCACTATCGACCCCGGGTCGGCTCATCGCGATCGGTCTGCTACTCATCGGCCTGTGCCTGGCCGCGGGCATGATGACCGCCTCGACGGTGAGCGATCGCCAGCAGGCACTGGAGATCCTGCTCGACGACACCGAGCCGGATGCGAACTCCTCCCACCACCTCTACACGTCGCTGTCCATCGCGGACGCCGCGGCGAGTACCGCGTTCATCGCGGGCGGCCTGGAACCGGAGACCGTGCGCGATCGCTACAGCCAGGCGCTGGGCGAGGCGTCCGCGGAGTTGGTGACGCAATCGGGTCACGCGGCCGGACAGGCCACCGACGACGACCCGGATACCCGACTGCGTACGGGCATCGCAACCGGCCTGCCGGTCTACTCTGGTCTGGTCGAAACCGCCCGCGCGAACAATCGCAACGGGTACCCGGTCGGCGCCGCGTATTTGAGCGAGGCATCGAATCAGATGCAGACCGTCCTGCTGCCGATGGCCGCACAGCTGCAGAGCCATCGCTCCGACGCCGTGAGCGCGGCCCAGCGGCATCACGTGCAGCCGCCGTGGCCCGCGATCGGTGTGCTGATCTTGGCGCTCGCAGCGCTGGTCTGGGCGCAGTTCGATCTGTCGAAGCGCTGGCATCGCGTGCTCAATCCGGGATTGCTGCTCGCCTCCACCGGGATGCTGATCCTGTTGGCGTGGACGGTGGTCGCCGGATCGGTCTCGGCCGCGGAGATGATCGGTGGCCGAGATCACGGCGCGGTACCGAGTTCCCGGCTGACCGAGAGCCGCATCCTGACCCAGCAGGCGCGTTCGGCGGAGACGCTGAAGCTCGTGCGCCGCGACGCCACCGGCGATTACGACCGGACCTACGAGTCCAGCGTCACCCGGCTCAACGAACTGCTCAGCGGCTATCCATCCGATGCGCCCGCGGCCGATGAGATCGCGGAGGCCCGTGCGGCGCTTACCCGATGGCGAGCGGCCCATCAGCACATGAACGACACTCTCGCCCGCGGCGATTTCATCGGGGCGGCGACCGTGGCGACCGGGCCGGGCTCGGCGGATGCCGCGGCACAGGTGGAATCACTGGACCACGCAGTGGGCCTGGCCCTGGACGCGACGCGCAATACGTTGCGCGACAACATCTCCGGCGCGGCCCGATCACTGGACTTCCTGGCACCGGGCGCGATGGTGTTGGGAATACTCGCCGCAGGCTATGTCGGCCTCGGTATCTGGCCGCGACTTCGGGAGTACCGGTGAACCGCGTGCGCGGGCTACTCGCCGCGCTCGCCGCAATCGCTCTGCTCGCCGGGTGCGCAGCGGGCTCGGACACGATCGATACGAAGACCACCAAATACACCGAACCGCCGCTGCCCGCCAAAGCCGTTTCGATACCGACGGACTCACCGATTCCAGCCGAACGCGACGAGCAGTGCGGCGATCCGACCGCGAGTCTGCGGCCCACCGGGGCGGGTGCGGCCGCCCGCGGCCCGACGATCGATGCGATTCGGGCCCGCGGCCGGTTGGTGGTCGGCTTGGATACCGGCAGCAACCTTTTCAGCTTCCGTGATCCGGTGAGCGGCACCATTGTCGGGTTCGACGCCGATATCGCCAGGGAGGTCGCGCGCGATCTGTTCGGTAGTCCGGAACAGATCGAGTACCGCAGTCTCGGGTCCGCCGAGCGCGAGTCCGCGCTGCAGAATCACGTCGTCGATATTGTCGCCAAGACGATGACGATCAACTGCGAGCGGCGGCAGAAAGTCAGCTTCTCGACCGTCTACCTGCACGCGAATCAGCGCGTGCTCGCGGTGAAGAACTCCGGTATCCGAAGTCTGGCCGATTTGGCCGGTAAGCGGGTGTGCATCGTATCCGGCACCACCTCGCTGGATCACATGCGCCGCGAGCAGCCGGGCGCGACCATCCTCACCGTGCCGACCTGGGCCGACTGTTTGGTTGTGCTGCAACAGCGTCAGGTCGACGCGATCAGCACCGACGACGCCATTCTCGCGGGTCTGGCCACGCAGGACTCGTCGTACACCGAGTTGGTCGGCCCCAGCATCAGCGTCGAGCCCTACGGCATCGGAATCCCCAAGGGCAACGACGATCTCGTCCGCTTCGTAAACGGCACGCTGGACCGCATCCGCAATGACGGCACCTGGGCCCGGCTGTACCAGCAATACCTCATCGCACTAGGGCCGGTCCCAGCGCCGCCCATCGCGACCTATCAGGACTGACGGCGATGACAGCACCGCACGATGCCACCGATTCGACCGAGGGCGAGCCGAAGGAACCCGCCGAGGAATCCGGAGAAAGCACCAGGGCAACCACGTTCGTCGAACCGGATATGGCCGAACGGGGCTCCGCGGCCGTCGAAACGATCAGATGGTCACCGGACACTGGCCCCGAGGCCGAAAACCTGCGTCCCGAGGCCACTTCCGGCACCGGGGAGACCGCCGGCAAATCCGCTCGTCAACACTCCGCCTTCGCCGAGACGACTCGTGACCACCCCGCCTCCGCCGAGACGATCCGCCACCAAACCGCCTCCGGCGACAATATGGCCGCCGAATTCACCGTAGGCGCATGGAACGCCCCGGAGCCGACCTCCGCCGCGACCATGCGCACCTCCGGACGCAGTGTCCGCACCGCGCGCTCGCGACCGACTACGCGCAAACTCGGCGCCGGACTGGTCACGATTCCGAATATCCCGCCCGCCGATCCACGCACCGCGGTGCTCGCCGATCCGGTCGTCTCCGAGGGCAGGCGCTTCTGTTGGCGCTGCGGCAATCCGGTCGGCCGCGCCACCGCGACCCGCCCCGCGACAACCGCGGGCACCTGCGAAACCTGCGGTGCGCCCTATGATTTCCGCCCGTCACTGCACGACGGCGATATGGTGTCGAGCCAGTACGAGATCCAGGGCTGTATCGCGCACGGTGGACTCGGCTGGATCTATCTCGCGATCGACCGCAATGTCAGCGACCGCTGGGTCGTCCTGAAGGGCCTGCTGCACGCGGGCGATACCGAGGCGCAGGCGGTGGCCGTCGCCGAACGCCAATTCCTGGCCGAGGTGGCTCATCCCAGCATCGTCAAGATCCACAACTTCGTCGAGCACACCGGACCGGACGGCGAGTCGATCGGCTACATCGTCATGGAGTACGTCGGCGGCCGCTCGCTGCGCGATATGCTCGACACCTATCCGCGGCCGGAGCGGATGCCGGTCCCCGAGGCGATCGCATATCTGCTGGAGATCCTGCCCGCGCTGGAGTATCTGCATTCGATCGGGTTGACCTACAACGACCTCAAACCCGACAACATCATGGTCACCGAGGATCAGGTCAAACTCATCGACCTCGGCGCCGTCGCCACCATCGATGCCTACGGAAACCTATACGGCACCAGGGGTTTTCAGGCACCCGAGATCGCCAGGACCGGCCCGACGGTGGCCTCGGACATCTACACGGTCGGGCGGACGCTGGCCGTGCTGACGCTGAGCATGCCGATGGAACAGGGACGCTACCTCGACGGCATTCCCGACCCCGCCGACCATCCGGTGCTCGAACACTACGAGTTCTTCCATCGCCTGCTGCTGTGCGCGACCGATCCCGATCCCGAGCGCCGCTTCCCCTCCGCGCGCGTCATGTCGGCGCAGCTGGCCGGGGTACTGCGCGAGATCCTGTCCATGGAGACCGGCGCCGAACATCCACAGCTGTCCACAGTTTTCAGTCCACAGCGCGCCAGCTTCGGCACCGAGGAGTTGATCAGCCAAACCGACGCCTATGCCGACGGCATCGCCAGAAGCAATCTGCTGCGCGCCGTCGAAGTGGCTGCGGCGCTTCCGGTTCCGCTCATCGATCCGACGGACGCGTCGGTGCCGGTGCTCGCGGCCGTGGCACATCCGGAACCGAACGATGCGCTCGCGGCGTTGCAGGAGGCACATGAGCGCGCCGTGGCCGATCCCGAAAAAACCCAGGAGACATGGGATCTGGAGCTGACGCTGGCCGAGGCCAAGCTGCGGCTCGAACTCGGTGAACCTGCGGCGGTGCGCCAGATGCTGTCACCGCTGCCCGGCGATCACGATTGGCGCATCGACTGGTATCTGGGCCAGGCCCAGTTGCTCGAGTTGGATTACGAGCAGGCCTACAACAGCTTCGATGCGGTGCTGCGCGTGCTGCCCGGCGAGATCGCGCCCAAGCTCGCACTCGCGGCGACCGCGGAACTCGTTCTGCAGCATTGGGATTCGGACGACCACGAACAGTGGCGGGCTTATGCGGAGAAGTTCTACGCCACGGTCTGGCGCACCGATCGCGCCGTGGTGAGCGCCGCATTCGGCCTGGCCAGGCAGTCGGCCGAGGCGGGTCAGGTGGACGAGGCCGTGCGCGCGCTCGACGAGGTGCCCGCCGCCTCCCGGCACTACACAACGGCCCGGATGACCGCGGTGTGGCTATTGCTCACCGCCGCCCCGATCGCCGAACTCCCCGAATCCACCCTGCACCTTTCGGCCTCGCGCGTCGTCGGCCTGCCAAGTGGGGAGAGCCGCGCGACCCAGATGCGCGTGCTCGTCCTCGGTGCCGCGCTGGCCTGGCTGCAATCGGGCAATACGCCCAGGAGCGACGGGACGACCCTCTTCGGCGCGCCGTTCACCGAGCGCGAGCTGCGTGCGGGCACCGAGGCCGGGCTGCGCGCCCTGGCCCGCAGCGCCCCCGGCCGCAATCACCGCTATGCGCTGGTCGACCTGGCGAATTCCATCCGAGCCAAGACCTGGATCTAGATTCGAAGCTGGACGACTGATCTCGTACGACTCATCGGGTACCCCCAAACAGAGTCACCCTCGCAACCGCCGGTCCGCGAGGACCGGTCCCCCACCTCCCAACGACCGGCAAAAGGCCCGGGGAGGCGGGGGAGCCTCGGATCTCGATTCGCGGAGCAGTCGGCACACCGATGATCCCCGGGGTTCCGCGCTTCCGGCCCGCCCCGGGGGCAGCCGGAGCGGGCACATCGGGAGCGGCGAGGGCATCGCGGACCCGATAGCGGCGGAGGTCCGGCCCCGGTTACGGCGTCCGGCGCGAACCTGATCCGATACCAATACTGGCGCAGCGAGTGTGAGGATTCCGTGAGGTTTTCTTGAGCCGCTCAATCAGCACGCTGAACTGCGACAACGCGGAGTGCGGCCCGTGCGATCGCCAGTTCCTCATTGGTCGGCACGACGAGCACGGCGACCTCCGCGTCCGGTGCGGAAATGTGCCGGGCCGCGCGGTCTTCGGCGGTATTGCGGTCGGGATCGACCTGGATGCCGAAGCGGGACAGCCCGGCTAGTGCGTCGGCGCGGACCTGCGGGCTGTTCTCGCCGACGCCTGCGGTGAAAGTGATGGCATCGACACCGCCGAGCTCGATCAGATACGCGCCGAGATAGCGGCGCAGGCGGTGGATGTACACGTCGTAGGCCAGGCGGGCCGCGGCGTCGCCGGCATCGATCAGCCGCCGCAACTCACGGAAGTCGTTGACGCCGGATAGTCCCTTGAGTCCGGCATTGCGGTTCAGCATTTCATCGATCTGGTCGACATCCATGTGGGCCGCACGGACCAGATGCGCGAAGATCCCGGGATCGAGATCGCCACCCCTGGTGCCCATCACCAGCCCCTCCAGCGGGGTGAGGCCCATGGTGGTGTCGATCGGGTGGCCGCCGCGGATGGCCGATGCCGATGCGCCGTTGCCGAGGTGGAAGATGATCTGATTCAGGTCCGCGGGATCTCGATCGAGTAGCGCAGCGACCCGGCCCGAAACGTACTCGTGCGACGTGCCATGGAAGCCGTACTTCCGGATGCCATGTGCGGCAGCGAGTTTCGCGTCAACGGCGTAGGTCTTGGCGGCATCGGGCAGGCCATGGAAGAACGCGGTATCGAACACCGCGACCTGCGGTACACCAGGCAGCAGTGCACGCGCACTTTCGATGCCCGCGACATTCGCCGGATTATGCAGCGGTGCAAGCGAAGACAAGTCCGATATGGCCGCGACCACGTCGTCGTCGATGAGCGTCGGCCGATAGAACACTTCGCCCCCGTGCACCACGCGGTGCCCGACCGCACGCACCCCCGCGGTGGCCAGATCGTGGCCGGATTCGGCGAACACATCGAAGACCAGCCGCAACCCCGCCGTGTGATCGGCGATCGGCTCGCGACGTTCGATGGTTCGGCCATCGACCTTGTGCTCGATCCCGGCCTGCTCCTCGCCGATCCGATCGACCATGCCGGAAGCGGCGACGACACCCGACTCCGGGTCCAGCAGTTGGTATTTGATCGACGACGAGCCGGAATTGATCACCAGCACCTGGCAATTCGGCATACCAGCACCTCCTGCATCACGCGCGTGCCCCCGCACTCGGTCAGCAACCGCGAACCCGGCCGCATTGTTCCGCCGTGTGCCACACCGCACATCAGTCTTCCTGCGCCTGGATCGCAGTGATAGCAACCGTATTGACGATGTCGGCGACGAGCGCACCGCGGGACAGGTCGTTGACCGGTTTGCGCAGCCCCTGCAGCACCGGACCGATCGCGATCGCACCGGCGCTGCGCTGGACCGCCTTGTAGGTGTTGTTACCGGTGTTGAGGTCGGGAAACACGAAGACCGTCGCGCGCCCGGCCACTTCGGAATCCGGGAGCTTGGTGGTGGCAACGGTGGGTTCGATCGCGGCGTCGTACTGGATCGGGCCCTCCACCAGCAGTTCCGGCTCGCGCTCGCGAACCAGTTTGGTGGCGACGCGCACCTTGTCCACATCGGCGCCGCTGCCGGATTCACCGGTTGAGTAGGACAGCATCGCGACGCGCGGGTCGATGCCGAAGCGGGCCGCGGTCTGCGCCGAGGAGATCGCGATATCGGCCAGCTGCTCCGAGCTCGGATCGGGCACGACGGCGCAGTCACCGTAGGCGAGCACCCGATCGGCCAGGCACATGAGGAACACACTGGAGACGGTGGAGACGCCCGGCACGGTCTTGATGATCTCGAAGGACGGCCGGATGGTGTGCGCCGTGGTGTGCGCGGCGCCGGAGACCATGCCGTCGGCGATGCCCTTGTGCACCATCATGGTGCCGAAATACGAGATATCGGCCATGGTTTCGCGGGCGCGCTCCAGTGTCATCCCCTTGTGCTTGCGCAATTCGGTGTATTCCGCGGCGAATTCGTCGAGGTAACCGGAGGTGCGCGGGTCGAGTACCCGTGCGGCCGAGATATCGACGCCGAGTTCCGCGGCACGGGCGCGCACCGCAGCCTCGTCGCCGAGAATGACCAGATCCGCGATCTTGCGCTGCAGCACCCGCCCCGCCGCGCGCAGGATGCGGTCGTCGTCGCCCTCGGGCAGCACAATGGTCTTGCGGTCCGCCCTGGCGCGTTCGATCAGCTGGTATTCGAACATTTGCGGTGTCACCACGGAGGTATCCGGAATTTCGATGCGCTGCAATAACTGCGACGCGTCGACATGCTGTTCCATCAGGGCCAGCGCGGTGTCGACCTTGCGCGGGCTGCCCGCCGACATGCGGCCGCGGGTGCGGTAGGCGGCGCTCGCGGCGTCGTAGGTGCCCAGTTCGGTGGTGAGGATCGGCAGTTTGGGTTTGAGACCGTTCATCAGCCTGGCGATGGCCGGATGCGGCAGCATGCCGCCGTTCATGATGATGCCCGACAGCGACGGAAAGCCTTCCGCCTCATGCGCGTTCACGACACTGAGCAGCACGTCGGAGCGGTCGCCCGGCGCGATGACCACGACACCGTCGACCAATCGCTCCAGAATATGTTCGGCCGTCATGCCGCCGACCATGACCTGCAATGCCTCACGCTGCAGCAATTCCACATCGCCGCTGTACATTTCACCGCCGATCGCGGTGCACAGCTCGGCCATTGTGGGCGAAATCAGCAGCGGCACTTCAGGTAACGTCCAGGACGGCACGTCGAAGCCTTTGAGGGCAATGCCGACTGCGTCCAATTGCACTGGATCGCAACGGTTCGCGATGATCGCCATCAGGTGCGCGTGTTCGAGGGACAGCTCGTGAGCGCACAGCTCGGCCAGCTGCTCGACCTCGTCCGGAGTGCGGCCGGAACCGCGCACGACCAGCAGTACGGGCGCGCCGAGGTTCACCGCGATACGGGCATTGAAGCGCAGTTCGCTCGGGCTGGCCACATCGGTGTAGTCGCTGCCGACGATCACCACCGCGTCACACAGCTTCGCGACCTCGTGGAACCGCATCACGATCTCGCTGATCGCGGCATCCGGATCGGCGTGCACCTGCTCGTAGGTGACGCCGATGGCCTGCGCGTAGTCGATATCGGCGGTGCTGTGCTCGAGCAGCAGTTCCAGGATGTAATCCGGCTCGGTGGTCGAGCGGGTGATCGGCCGGAATACGCCGACCCGGGCGGTGGTAGCGCACAGCATCTGGAGCATTCCGAGGGCCACCGTCGATTTTCCGGTGTCACCCTCCGGAGATGCGATGTACACAGCGGATGGAGCGGTATCGGCCATGTCCGTGAGCTTAATCAACTACCCGGTCCCGCAAGACGAGGGTTTGCTGCTCACGTTCTAACTGGCTGTTAGAGGGGTGGCTGCTTTAGGCACGGTTGATTGGGCGGCCCGATAGTTTTGGTATCCGAGTGCGGCGATGTTGATTGCGGCGTTGTGGTCGGCGTGGCCGTTCCACCCACAATTCCGGCACCGGAAAAGTTCTTGACTGCGTCTGTTCGCGCGCTCGCAGCGTCCGCAGCGGTGACAGGTTTTGCTGGTGTTACGCGGATCGATCACCTGCACGGGCAATCCTGCGGTTTGTGCTTTGTAGATGATCTGGTGACGCAGTTGCGCGAACGCCCAGGTATGTAATTGGTACCGCTGCTCCCTAGCCAGCCGTACCCGGTCCCGAATTCCCGACAGATCTTCTATCGCAATTCCCTGGCCGGTGCGTTGCGCTTGGGCGACAATGGTTTTGGAGAGTTGATGGTTGATGTCGGTGGCGTAGCGCGTTTCCTTCCTGCGGCGGGTCTTCAGTTTTCGTTTCGCGGACTTGGTCCCCACCTTCTGCAGGGCGTTCCGCAAGGATCTATTCCTCTTCCTCCGTGCAGTGACCGCGCCACCGGACCACCGAGAGTCAAGTTCGGCGGGGTTATCTGCACTGGTAACTGCCAGGTTCACAATCCCCAGATCGACGCCAAGCCACCCGGTGGGGTCATCCGCCGGGACCAACTCGGGCGGGGCATCAGTGTCGACGGTAGCGTGTAGGTAGAAGTCGCCGTCGCGGAAGATCAAATCCGACTCACCCTTACGGGCAGCGAGCAAGCTCAACTGCCATGGCGCGCATACGAATCCGACACCCCGCAGTCGCCCCGCACTGCTCCAGATCGAAACCGTCGATTGATCGATCTGCCACGACAGGCAGCGGTCATCGAATGGTTGGCCCGCGTCCTCGCGGAACATGATCGGCTTACCGACGACTTTCGCATATCGTTTCGATCCCGGCGTGCCGAAATTCCCTCTGGCTAGGTTCGCTTGTTGGGTCGCATACGCGTCCGCGACCTTCTTGATGACTCGGATCGCCGGTTGCGCAGACAACCCGCACGTTTTGAGGTGGGCGTACACCTGCTTCTGCAGCGCGAACGGGCGACGATCAGCAGCGGTGTGCGCGACCCGCGCGACCATGTTCGCCCCCGCATTGCACAACTTCAGTGTCGCTTTCAGCGCCACATACTGCTCCCGGGTGGGAGTGAGCTTAACGACGACGACGCGCTTCACACTCCCCCTCCCGCGATGTTGCCATCCGGTTTTGTCGCTGCCATGAGCACCTGATCCGGACCTACTGCGGATAGATCATGACAGGGGTGTGTGACAAGTTCGGCGCAATGGCAACAGGTTGAACGGAGCGACCGACATGGTTGACACGAGGATCTCGCAGCCGTCCGGCCGAGACCGTGATCACTCGGCCGTGGGTGTGCTTCGACGGCTATAGTCCGGGGATGGCTGAGCAGTTTCCGAAGCGGCAGTGGGGTTCGAACACCAATTTCCTTGCCCGCCTAGCGACCAAGCTCGCTTCTACCAAACCCGGGTCGTGGCTGATTCGGAAGGTCACGCCGCTGGATCGGGCCATCCTCGAGCGCACCGACGCCAAGTACACCCTCCTCGGCCCGATCGGCGCCCCGGTCATACTGCTGACCACCACCGGCCGCAAATCCGGTGAGCCGCGCACCCAACCATTGCTCTGCCTACACGACGGCGACACCATCTATGTGATCGGCAGCAACTTCGGCCGGCAGCATCACCCGGCCTGGACCACCAACCTGCTGGCGAACCCGAATGCCACCGTCGCCATCGCAGGCCAACGCATCCCTGTCCGCGCCACCCTGGTCGAATCCGACAAGGACGCCCTGTTCGCCCGCTTCGTCGATATCACCAGCGCCTACCGCGTCTACCGCACCCGCACCGCCCGAGACCTCCGCATTTTCGCCCTCACCCGCGCCTGACCAACCCTTCCGATTGCGGGCATCGGCTCAGCGCGCCGGGGCGAGTCGCGAATGGTCGTTGCAGGACTCATCGCGGCCATCATCCGACTCGCCTCGATCGAGCATTTCGCCTGAGCTGGCCGACCGCAGACCAGTCTCGGCACAGCCGAGAACACGGCGGCTCGAGCCCCGAAACCGCCGCACTGCCATGTCCGACCGCGCATCGGCGGATGGGCCCGTCGATACGCGGCCGGTGCGGTTGCGGCTCAGCCCAGGGCGCGGAGGCGGGGGGCCAGGTCGCGCTGGAAGAGGTCGAGGAAGCGGGACTGGTCGTGGCCGGGGGCGTGGAAGACCAGGTGGTTGAGGCCGGCGTCGAGGTAGGGCTTGATCAGTTCGACGGCCTGGTCCGGATCGTTGGCGACGATCCAGCGCTTGGCGATCTGCTCGATCGGGAGGGCGTCGGCGGCGGCCTCCATTTCGATCGGGTCGGTAATCGAGTGCTTCTGTTCGGCGGTCAGCGAGAGCGGGGCCCAGAAGCGCGTATTCTCCAGTGCCAGTTCGGGATCGGTGTCGTAGGAGATCTTGATCTCGATCATCCGGTCGATCTGCTCGACGGCGCGTCCGGCCTTGGCGGCGCCCTCCGCGACGGCGGGCATCAGCTTCTCGGTGTAGAGGTCCATGCCCTTGCCGGAGGTGCAGATGAAACCGTCACCGGCGCGGCCCGCGTAGCGCGCGACCAGCGGTCCGCCCGCGGCGATGTAGATCGGGATGCCGCCCTTGGGCACGTCGTAGATCGAGGCACCGACGGTCTTGTAGTACTCGCCGTCGAAGTCGGTGCGCTCACCGGTCCACAGCGCGCGCATGAGGTCGACCGATTCGCGCAGCCGAGCGAAACGCTCCTTGAATTCCGGCCATTCGCCGGTGTAGCCGGTGGCGATCTCATTGAGCGCCTCACCGCTGCCGACACCGAGCATGATGCGGTTCGGGTACAGACAACCCATGGTCGCGAAGGCCTGCGCGATCACGGCGGGGTTGTAGCGGAAGGTCGGGGTGAGCACCGAGGTGCCGAGTTGGATGCGTTTGGTGCGCTCACCGACCGCGGCCATCCAGGCCAGCGAGAACGGCGCATGCCCACCCTTGTGCCGCCACGGCTGGAAATGGTCGCTCACCGTTGCGCTGTCGAGGCCGTGTTCCTCGGCCGCCACCGCGATTTCCACCAATTCCCGCGGTCCGAACTGTTCCGCCGACGCCTTGTATCCGAGCTTGAGATCACCCATATGCGCCACTCCTGTCGCTTCGCTCAACGGTCCGTGCGGGAGGTTCCGCGCACCGTCGGCCGCCTGAATCCCGCGACCGCATCCCGGTACAACCGCAAGGGCGACACGGGAGTTCCCGAGCCCATCGGCCTACCTGAGCGCTGCGCGATCGGTTCTCACACGGCCTCCCCTCGACCATAGTCAGCGCCATTCGACGAGGTGTGCCGGGTCGCACCTGGGCCATCGCATAGCCGGCGGGCATCACATACCGTCCGCGGGATGCCCACCGGATGTGGGGATGGTCGCATCGGGACTGGTATTCGCACGGTGGATAGGCGGATAGCCGACAATTGGCTTGTGAGTACACCAGATGAACCGATCCTGTCCTACCTCACCGATATGGATGGGGTGCTGGTGCACGAAGACCATCTGGTGCCCGGTGCCGACAAGTTCCTGGCCGAGCTGCGCGGCAATGAGATCCCGTTCCTGGTGCTCACCAATAACTCGATCCGCACGCCGCGCGATCTGCAGGCCCGCCTGCGCCACACCGGACTCGATATTCCGGAGGAGGCGATCTGGACCTCGGCGCTGGCCACCGCGACCTTCCTCAACGACCAGCGCCCCAATGGAACCGCCTACGTGGTCGGCGAATCCGGACTCACCACCGCGCTGCACGAAATCGGCTATGTGCTGACCGATAGCAATCCGGACTACGTGGTGCTCGGCGAAACCCGCACCTACTCCTTCGAAGCGATCACCACCGCGATCCGCCTGGTCGACCGGGGTGCGCGCTTCATCGCCACCAACCCGGACGCGACCGGCCCCTCCCGCGAGGGTCTGCTCCCCGCGACCGGCTCGGTGGCCGCACTGATCACCCGCGCGACCGGCAGGGAGCCGTACTACGTCGGCAAGCCGAACCCGCTGATGATGCGCTCGGCACTGCGCCGGATCGGCGCACATTCCCAGTCGACGGTGATGATCGGCGACCGGATGGACACCGATATCGTCTCGGGTCTCGAGGCGGGCATGCGGACCGTACTGGTCACCACCGGCATCTCCACTCGCGAGTCGGTCGAGCAGTTCCCCTACCGCCCGACCCTGGTCGTCGATTCGGTTGCCGACCTGGTCGGTCGAACCGACAAGCCCTTCGCCTGACGCGCGCGGAAGTCGGTCAGCCGGTCATCAGGCCTGGTCGGTAATGGCGTCGAGCGCAGCGGAAAGTCGCGTCATGACCTGAGCGGTCAGCGCGAATTGCTCGGCACCGAGTTCATCGGCGAGCCGTTTCGCCATGACCCTGTGCTGCGGATTGATGCGCTTGATCGCCTCGCGACCCGCGTCGGTGACCGCAACGAGTTTGGCCCGGCGGTGCGCCGGATTCGGCTGATACTCGGCAAGTCCCTTGTCCACCAACAGATCCGCGATGCGTTGCACACTCTGCCTGGTGATCCCCATGGCTCGGGCGATTCCGGCCACCGGCAGCGGTTCGCGCAGCACCGCGCCGAGCACCTGCCACCACGCCGCCGTGATTCCCCCCGGAGCGGCCAATTCCTCTGCGATAGCGAGGAATTGACCGTTCAGCTGGAACGAGGTGATCGCGACCGTCGCGAAGAGTTCCTGCTCGGGCGTGTCACTCATACCGTGGCGACCCGCTGCGCCTCGTACTCGGAAAGTGCGGCGAAGCCCGCCGGATCGCTGTGGCCGTACAAGCGGTACCACGCGTCCAGCACATGCGGTTCATAGACATCGAGCCTGCGCAGCACCTCACGGGCGAATTCGAAGGGCGCGGTCGGGCCCGCCGTGATGAGATCGCCGTCCAGTACCGCCGCCTGGTCCAGATAACGATCGCCGCCCGAATATCCGCTGTAGGCAAGGTATTCCGCGGCCGCACCGGTATGGGCGTGGTTATCGAGAAGCCCTTCCTTCGCCAATCCGAAGGTGGCACCGCAGATCGCCGCGACCGGAACCCCCGCATCCAGAAACTCCCGCGCCTTGTGCACGAAGGGCACGAGTTCGCCGGTCTCCCAGGTATCGGCGCCGGGCAGGATCAGCATCGCGCTTGCGGCGGGCGTGAGATCGGCGAGCACCATATCCGGCACGATCCGCATCCCGCCCGTCGTGATGATCGGATCGGCGGTGAGTCCAACTGTCTGCGCCCGGAACGTTCCGGGCGCTTTCTGCCAGCTGGGCCGATTGATATGCGCGGTCGCCGCACCGACCTCCCAGTCGGCGAGCGTGTCGTAAACGGCGGTGTGAACCATCTTCGTGGGCATGACAGTATGCTGTCATATTTGACAGCATACTGTCAATGCCTCAGTGTCCGCGTTCGATCTTCGCCAGATGCGCGATATTGGCGTGGTCCTGCGCATCAGCACTCGGTTCACCGCCGAACCACGCGTCCAGGATCTCCGTCAGCTCGGCCCGGGAAGTCGAACGCAGGCTCAGCGCAAGCACATTCGCGTCATTCCACTTCCGCGCACCAGCCGCCGTCACCGCATCACCACACAGCGCGGCCCGGATCCCCGCCACCTTGTTGGCGGCAATAGAAGCCCCGGTCCCCGTCCAACAGCACACCACCCCCTGCTCCGCCCGCCCCTCGGCCACATCCCGCGCCGCCGCCTCACTGGCCCAAGCCCAGTCGTCGCGCTCACTATCCGACAGCGCCCCATGCACCAATGTCTCGAACCCCCGCCGCCCGAGCTCAACCACCAGCTCCTCGGCCACCCCCACCCGCTCATCCGCCGCAACCGAAATTCGCATACCCCAAGCGTAATAACGCCCCCACCGCACAGCCCGGAAAACCGCGAGCGGCCTGCCCTCGGTCCGAGGACAGGCCACCGCACTGGTCACCAGCCGACGGGGCCGAGGCGATCGATGAAGATCCCGCTCGGCCCGTCGGCGTCGATCGTCGCGAGTTCGAGGATCGAGTCGGTGCCCTCGGTGACCGTGAGCTGACCGGTGTGATTGTTCATATCGGTGGCCGCGAATTTACGATTCGCCACTTCACCGGGAGTCGCGACATTGAACTTGATCTTCGGCAGCGCTTGGGCGTACCGCACGGTGATCATGTTCAGCGCCGCTTTCGACGAACTGTAGGCGAGCTCGTGCATCTTCGAGACGGGGTGCTCCGGATCGGTCACGACCGCGAAGGAACCGCCGCCACTCGACACCATCACCACCCGCGGATTGTCCGCCGCCTGCAGCAACGGCAGAAACGCATGCGTGACCCTGATCGGTCCGTACACGTTGGTGTCGTAGACGGAGTGGATTTCGTCCGCGGTCGCGTCCGCGGGCGCGACGATATTCCCCGGCGCACCAGCGTTGTTGATCAACACATCCAGCCGGTCGGTGTGCTCGCGCACCAGCCGTACCGCGTCCGACACGGACTCCTCCGAGGTCACATCCAGCGGCACCAGCACGACGTTCACCCCCTCAGCGGTGAGTTTTTCCGCGGCGGCCTGTCCGCGAGCCGCGTCGCGCGAGCCGAGGAAGACCGTCCACCCCTGTTCCCCGAGCCGCCGCGCCGCTTCGAGACCGAGTCCCTTATTGGCTCCGGTGATCAACACTGTGGTCTGTTCTGTGTTCGTCATGCCCACTAAGACGCACCCGCCCGCTCGCGCTGTGACAACCTGTGAGCGGCCTCACAAACGCCGGGAAGCGACACTGTGCACCCACCCGGCGAATAGGCCAGAATCCTGGCAGCGTGACAAAACGCGGAAAGCGGAGGGACCGGCAATGTCAGCTTGGGGTGAGGTCGTTGTCGGCCTGGTAATTCTGGTCGGGCTGGTCGGGATCATCGTTCCGATACTGCCGGGGGTCATTTTGATCTTCGGGGCCGTTGCCGTGTGGGCGTTCATGACCGGGGGCGCGACGGCGTGGATCGTATTCGCAATCAGCACAGCGTTCTTGGTGCTGTCCGGCGTCATCAAATACACCTGGCCGGGCCGGAAGATGAAGGATGCGGGCGTATCCAATCGCGCGCTGTTCATCGGCGCGATCTTCGGCATCGTCGGCTTCTTCATCATCCCGGTGGTCGGGTTGTTCGTGGGATTCGTTCTGGGCGTATACCTTTCGGAGCTACAGCGACTCCGCGACAACCAACCCGCTTGGCAGGCAACGGTTCACGCGCTCAAGGGTGTGGGTCTGTCGATGCTCATCGAACTCTTCGGTGCGCTGCTGGCGACCGGGGTGTGGGTCATCGGTGCCATCGTGAGCTGAGTCGCACTCACTCGATGGCGTGGAACGGAATCGTATCGGCCGGTTCGAGTTTCGGTAGTTCATCGCGCCGCAGCGGCAGGGTCGGCTGCTCGGTGCGGTGGATCGGCAGGGTCGGCGTCGGATCGGCCTGGATCGCCCGCTCGCGGGCGGGCAGTCGATAGAACGCCCGCGCATTGTCTTCCAGCACCTTGAACATATCAGTGCCCACTACATCGCAGATCAGATCGACATCGGAATCCCGGAACGGTCGCCCCGCGCGGGTGCCGGGCAGATCGCTGCCGAACATCAGCGCCTCGGGATTGACCGCGTGGATCCGGCGCAACGTATCGGCCACTTTCATATGCACCCGACCGAAGCCGGTCGCCTTCACCCGCGCCCCGCGATCCACCAGATCCAGCAGATAGGGTAGACCCTCCTCGGACATGCCGAGATGGTCGATGGAGAAAACCGGCAGCTTCGAGATCACCGGCTGCATCGAGGTGAGCATGTTGCCGTCGATATACACCTCGACATGCCAGCCGACGAGGTCGTGCGCGCGCAATGCCTGCAGCGTCATCGCGGTGATATCCGGGGCCGCGCGTTTGACGTTGAACCGCAGCGCACGCACGCCGATCCGGTCGAGTTCGATGATCTCTTCGTCGGTGGCGTCGGGGTCCAGCGCGGTGACGCCGACCCACCCCGCGCCGAGCTCGGCCAGCGCCGCTTTCAGATAGGTCTGGTCGGTGCCTTGGAAGGATCCGCTGACCACGGCGCCGCCGCTGACATCGAAGCGCGACATACGCTTTCGATAATCGGCGATGGTGAACGGGTCGGGCAGGTAGCCCTCGTTCTCGGCCAGCGGGAACCGCGGGTCGAAGATGTGGAGATGGGCATCGAACACTTGTACAGAATGCCTCAGAGACGGAATTTCCGCTGCGGCAGACCCGACAGATTTTGTGCTGCCGCAGCCGTGTCGGATTGTCGAGAACCACAGGAGGTGAGCGTCACCCCCTGTGGCGTTCGCACTAGACCTTGTGCGGCTCGCTGGCGCGCAGCATGTCCTCGCGCTCGACGACCTTGACGCGCTCACGGCCCTCCGGCTCGCCGAGGGCACGCTCGTGCGCGTCGAGGCGGTACCAGCCCTGCCAGGTGGTGAACGGGATGCCCTTGCTCTCCAGGAATTCGGTGACCGCATCCAGGTCCGGCTTCGCGGCCGGGGTGAAATTCACGCTGTCGTCGAGCAGGCAGGCAACGGTCTCGTTGGCGTCGCCCTTGGTGTGGCCGATGAGGCCGACCGGACCGCGCTTGATCCAGCCGGTGACGTAGGTGGCGGGCAGATAGCGGTCCGCACCGTCGGCGTCCTCGTCGGCCAGGACGCGTCCGGCCTCGTTCGGAACGACACCGGCCTGATCGTCGAACGGCAGGTTGGTCAGGTTCTGCGACAGGTAGCCCACGGCGCGGTAGACGGCCTGGACGTCCCAGTCCTTGAACACGCCGGTGCCCTTGACATTGCCGGTGCCGTCGAGCTGGGTGCGCTCGGTGCGCAGGCCCGCGACCTTGCCGTCCTCGCCGAGGATTTCGGCCGGGGATTCGAAGAAGTGCAGGAACAGCTTGTGCGGGCGGTTACCGACATCGCGGATGGCCCACTGCTCGAGGGTGTTGGCGATCATGTCGACCTGCTTGGAGTGCCGGCGCGCGGCCTCCGAGCCCTCATCGTAGTCGATGTCCTCGGGATCGACGATGACCTCGATGGTCGGGGAATGATCGAGTTCGCGCAGCTCGAGCGGGGTGAACTTGGCCTGCGCCGGGCCGCGGCGGCCGAAGACGTGCACCTCGACGGCCTTATTGGCCTGCAGACCGTTGTAGACGTTCGGCGGGATCTCGGTCGGCAGCAGTTCGTCGCCGGTCTTGGCCAGCACCCGCGCCACGTCGAGTGCGACATTGCCGACACCGAGGACCGCGACCTTCTCCGCCTCCAGCGGCCAGGTGCGCGGCACGTCCGGATGGCCGTCGTACCAGGAGACGAAGTCCGCGGCGCCGTAGCTGCCGTCCAGGTCGATGCCGGGGATGGGCAGCGCGCGGTCGGCGTTGGCGCCGGTGGAGAAGATCACCGCGTCATAGAACGTGCGCAGATCGTCGAGGGTGATGTCGGTGCCGTAGTCGATATTGCCGAGCAGGCGAACCTGCGGCTTGTCCAGCACCTTGTGCAGGGCGGTGATGATGCCCTTGATGCGCGGATGGTCCGGCGCGACGCCGTAGCGGATCAACCCGAACGGCGCGGGCATGCGCTCGTACAGGTCGATGCTCACCTCGGCATCGGACTTCATCAACGCGTCGGCGGCATAGATTCCGGCCGGTCCCGCGCCCACGATCGCGATGCGAAGCGGGCGAGGCCCCGCGGTGTGCGCGTCAGGCCTGGAGGAGGCAGCTTGCGTAACCACGGAGGGCCCGTGCGCACCGCTAGTCGACTCAGCACTCTGTTCGGTCATCTTTTACGCGCACCCTTATGGTCGAAAACATTAACGGCGTCAGTCTTAGCTTAGGCTAACTTGACGCACCCTCTCGATCGCATCTGCTGATGCGAACAGGCGGCCATCTCGGCTATGACAGCCACGCCGCAGTCTCGCGATTCTATCGGTGGCACAGCGCGCCCCCTGCGGCGGTGCGTACACCGGGCGTTTGCTGCCCCGGCCCACCTACCGTGACTACCCGCTCTGCGCACATCTATCAAATCCGCGCGGCGCAGGTTCCGGGGCCGAATGCCGGATACCGCCGTCCACCAGGGATGATCGACCCATGACAGAGCAGCAGGGCACCGATGAAGAACCCGTAATCGAGGTCGATCAGACCGATCGTCGCTCCATCGCGCCGTTCATCGCGGCGGCCGTCTTCGCCGCTGTCGTGCTGGTCGCGATCGTGCTCGGTGCGGTGCTTTCGCCCGCTGAGAAAAATGTCACAGAATCGGACAAGATCGCGGCCGCGGTGCAGCGCTACGCGGAGGCCCGCGCCACCACCGACAACACGCCGCCGCCGGGCGTGGCCTGTCCGGGCTTCGACGAGAGCAAGACGCCGCTCGCTGGTCAGTTCGGCGGGGCCGCGGCCGGAAAGTCGATCAAGGTGACCAAGATTGAGAATGCGATGGTCGACGGCGATAAGGCCAAGGCGACGGTGACCATCGCGGTCGAGGGCCGGGAGACCCCGGCAACCTGGAATCTGACCCGCTCCCAAGACCGGTGGATCGTCTGCGGTTGATTCCTTGTGCGCGGTGCGAAATGGGGTTTGACATGGCGGCCCCTACCCAGGCAATCTCATTTTCAGGTCATGAGTACCAGCGCCAAGCCCCGGCTGGCTGGTCGGCAACCCTCCTCCGCGGTGGGGTGCTCCGGGTGACGACCTGGCCGTGTACCGAAACCCAGGTGCGGCAAGCGTGGATTCACAGGAGGATCACATGACATATGCCGGTGACATCACCCCACAGCAGGCGTGGGAGTTGCTGCAGGACAATCCCGAAGCTGTCTTGGTAGACGTGCGCACCGAGGCCGAATGGCGTTTCGTCGGTGTGCCGGATACGACCTCGATCGAACGGCCGACGGTGCTGATCGAATGGGTAGACAGCAATGGCGCCCGCAACGGTGAGTTCGTCGAGCAGCTGACCAAGGCGCTGGAGGGTCGTGATCCGGCTGCGCCCGTCGTTTTCCTCTGTCGCTCCGGACAGCGTTCCATCGGTGCGGCGGTCGCCGCGACCGGGGCCGGCATCGCCCCGTCGTTCAATGTGCTGGAGGGCTTCGAAGGCCCGATCGATGAGCTCGGACATCGCGGTGGCTCCGGCTGGCGCGCCATCGGCCTGCCCTGGCGGCAGTCATGATCACCGGCGGTTCGTTCGACAAGCCGCTGCCCGAAGGCGTCGGTCCCGCGACGCTCGGCGTGCGCGGTGGCCTGCGCCGCTCGGGATTCGAGGAAACCGCGGAGGCGCTGTACCTGTCGTCCGGTTTCGTCTATGAGAGCGCCGAGGCGGCCGAGGCCGCGTTCACCGGCGATATCGAGCATTTCGTCTACTCCCGCTACGGCAACCCCACGGTCGCCATGTTCGAGGAGCGGCTGCGCCTGATCGACGGCGCCGAAGCATGTTTCGCTACCGCGAGCGGCATGTCGGCCGTATTCACCTCGCTCGGTGCGCTTTTGGGCGCGGGCGATCGACTTGTCGCCGCGCGCAGCCTGTTCGGCTCGTGCTTCGTGGTCTGCAACGAGATTCTGCCGCGCTGGGGGGTGGAGACGGTCTTCGTCGACGGCGATGATCTGGATCAGTGGGAGCAGGCGCTTTCGGTGCCGACCCAGGCCGTGTTCTTCGAGACACCGGCCAATCCGATGCAGACCCTGGTCGACGTGCGCCGGGTGACCGAACTCGCGCATGCCGCGGGCGCGAAAGTGGTACTGGACAACGTCTTCGCCACGCCGCTGCTGCAGCGCGGTTTCGAACTCGGTGCGGATGTGCTGGTGTATTCGGGCACCAAGCACATCGATGGTCAAGGCCGGGTGCTCGGTGGTGCGATCCTCGGCGCCCAGGACTACATCGACGGTCCGGTGAAAAACCTTATGCGCCATACCGGTCCGGCGCTGAGCCCGTTCAACGCATGGACCCTGCTCAAGGGTTTGGAGACGATGCCGCTGCGCGTGCGTCACTCGACCGAATCCGCGCTGCGCATCGCCCGCTTCCTCGAGGGCAACAAATCCGTCTCGTGGGTGCGCTATCCGTACCTGGAATCGCATCCGCAGTACGACCTGGCGACCAGCCAGATGAGCGGCGGCGGCACCGTGGTCACCTTCGAACTGAACGCGCCGGAGGCCGAGGCCAAGAAGCGGGCCTTCGAGGTCCTCAACCGCCTGCGCATCATCGATATCTCCAACAACCTCGGCGATTCCAAAACCCTCATCACCCACCCCGCCACCACAACCCACCGCGCCATGGGCCCCGAAGGCCGCGCCACCATCGGCCTGTCCGACGGTGTCGTCCGCATCTCGGTTGGGCTGGAGGATGTCGAGGATTTGCTGAGCGATCTGGACCATGCGCTGAGCTAGATGTATGAGGCTGTGTGGTGACGCCGGTGTGGCGTCGGCTGGCCGGTGGGTGGTTTCCGGCGCCGGCCGCCGCGATCGGGGATGCGGCGCGCTCATTCGCGCCGCATTGCTGATCACCTAATTCGCAGGTTTCAGAGAAGAGTTCTGCGCCCATTTAGTCGTACCGTCGGGCGCGTTGAGCGTGTTGATCAGCTCCACGGCCGAAAGCATCAGGACCGGTCCCCCGGCAACAATTGTCCCCAGAATGCCGCCGATCCCCGCACCGGCGATCGCGGCGGGTATGCAGCCGACCGCGAACAGCGGCAAACCCACAATGCAGCCGGTAACGCCCCCGGCGACCAGGCCGATCACGGTGCCGACGAATGTGCCGAGCGTGGCGGCGAGCCCCAATCGGGTCGAGAACTCCGCCATCGCAGCCTGGTTCTCGACGGGCGATGCGACCGGCGTGGCGGCGGGTCGCAGCTCACCGGGCGTCAACCGCAGCTCCTTCGCGTCTTTGCTGAGTGCGGAGTCGACTGTGAGCACCTTGTCGCCCACGGTGATTCGCGTTGGCACGACCAGCACGGGTGCGCCGCTCTCATCGCGAATCGTGAACGAGCTGTGATCGTGGTCGAGTACGAAGGTCCCTCCCGATAGCGTGGTTGTCACGACACGTTCCACCGAGGTGACCTTGTACTCGATGTCATGTTCGGCGGATGCTTCCGCGTGAGCGGTTACCGGGGCGATTGCTGCAACGCATGCGATACCGATCGCCGCGATGCGCGAGGTTTCGATCACGAAATGTCCTTTTCTATTTCATGGATCAGGCATGCGAGATGTGCCCGCGCATCCCGATCGTCGTTTCATTGCAGGGCATTCCGGTCCCGAGCCAATTGGGTTCGGTACCGAAGAGGTTGGGAAAGGCCTCGATCAGCTCGAAACGGGGGATGGCATCGCTGTAGGCGCGTCAGTCGCCATCGTGCCCATCCGAGAAGTAGCTGGGGACGCACGCGCGATCCAGCCGGGCGGGATACGGGTCGCCCAATCGGACCGGTAGGTGGCCCTTCCGGTATGCACGGTCCACGTGGATCTGCGATAGCGGTTCGGAACCGAGTGCTCGGAACTCCCACCGTGTTCCGGTGGAATCCGGTTGCCAACCGTCCGGATCGATCGCGTATACCCGCTGGACCAGTCGGTCGACGACAACGATGGCGTAATGGGCGTTGCGTCTCGCGGCGCTGCTCACCCGCCACCATCGCCGATCTCGCTCGTACAGCGCGTCGGGAGACCGGATGGCAGACGGCCCGGCATCCGGCCACGGCTGCGAGATGATGAGCGCAATACGTTCACCGACCGCGGTGAGGGTGCCCCAGCGCTGATAGGTATGCGCCCGGTCCAGGCCCGTGACGGAGGCGACGTCGCCCAGCCCAGCCGTATGGTCGAGGGCGGCCGCGGCAGCTTCCAACATCCCGGCGTCGATCTCGTTCGCGAGCACACTGTGCACTCGCAGCAGGGCCAGTTGGAACTCACGCGCCTGCACGAATTCCAGCTCACCGTCTTCATAGCGAGTCCAGGCCTGTGGTCCGAGCCCGCTCAGTTGGCCGGCGAGTCCGACGAGGATGGTCCGCACGGACCGTGACAGCCATAACCGTTCAGTTGCCCACATATCACGCGAAAAGGCATACCCGCCGTCTACTTGCACATCGGTCATAGCCATGGACTCTAGCCGTGAGATACGCCCTGTTCACAGATTTACCGGATCGATCTTAATTAAATTTTCTCCAACAGCCCGTCTGATAGCTAGATATTCGCTACAAGCCAAGCGATTGGTTCGTGGCTACCTTTTGCTCGATCTCGAAGACCCCAGCCGAAACCGGTCCTCCGGTCCACGACATCGGCCCGAACAAAACCTGGACCCCAGACAGCAGACCTTGGGCAAAACGAATGCCCGATGCCCTCCCCCAACCGATCGGCCGGCGTAACGATATGGCATCCCACCAACGACGTCTGGGCATATGTGCGTTCCCCGAACACTGTCGATGCTCGAAAAGGGAGTACACACTGATTGCGCCACCGAAGAATCCGATGACATCCACGGCCGCCGCCGAACCCGCCGCCATGGCCAACCGGTTCGATTGGTCGATCAGCCACACCGACGACACGCTCGTGGTGACGTTCGGAGCGGAACGGGCCGGAATCGAGCTACCCGCCCCACTGCGAATCGGGGTGGAGTTGTTCTTCCAGGACAACGGCCTATCGGGACCCACCATCGCCATCGGTGGTCCGGTCGGGCGCCAAATCCGGCTCGTCACCGGCATCAGCAAAGCCGACCGGGCCATCGAGTACCTCCAACACTGCGGGGCGGTGCTCCACGTCGGCCGAGCCGTATGGCCCCTACCCCCCGTTTCGGGACTCGGCCTCGCGTGGTCGGCGGACGGCGGCTACGGCCACCGCATACCTCCGCTGGTAGCGGTCGCCGCCGCGGTTCGAGCGGTACGTCTGTACACCCCCGACGGACTCGAGCCACTTCCGGGGCAAGGTCACCAGGTGACCGGCAGTTCGTGGACGCCGTAGATATTCATGTCGGTCCTCAGCTTCACCTCCTCGGCGGGGATGGCGAGTTCGAGGGTCGGGAGACGACGCAGCAGTCCGTCGAAACCGGCGCGCATTTCGATGCGGGCCAACTGCTGGCCGAGGCATTGGTGGATGCCGTGGCCGAAGGCGACCAGACCGCGCGCCCTGCGGTGGATGTCCAGGGTGTCGGGGTTGTGGAAGCGCCGGGCGTCGCGGTTGGCGGCCAACAGCGAGATAACTACGGTCGATCCCTTGCCGATCGTTCGGCCGCCGAGTTCGATGTCCTGCGTGGCGTAGCGGTAGAAGATATCGGCAACGGACAGGTAGCGCATGAGCTCCTCGACCGCGTCGGGCACCAACTCCGGGTCGGCGCGCAGTTCGGCCAGCTGCTCGGGGTGCTCCAACAGCGCGAAGGTGCCGAGTCCCAGCATATTGGCGGTGGTTTCGTGCCCCGCGAGCAGCAGCAGGAAGGCGATGCCGGTCAGCTCCTCGATGGTGAGGTCGTCATCGCGGGCCAGGTCCGACAGGATGTCCTCGCCGGGTTCGGCGCGTTTGCGCGTGACAAGTCCGGCCAGGTACATGGTCATCGCCCCGTACGCGGCCATCTTCTCGTCGAGCGCCTGGTCCTTGACCAGGAACTTGGCGGAGTTGACCTGGAAGGTGTCCCGGTCCTCGTAGGGAACACCGAGCAGTTCGCAGATCACCAGCGAGGGCACCGGCAGCGCGAACGCCTTGACCAGGTCGACCGGCGGGGTCAGGCCTGCCATCTCGTCCAGCTGCCGCTCGACGATGTCGATGATGTGCGCTTCGAGCTGCTTCATGCGCTTGACGGTGAAGGCGCCGGTGAGCTTGCGCCGCAACCGGGTATGGGCCGGCGGGTCCATGGCGACGAACAAGCCCGGAATCTGCGGGGAAGGTTCGGTAGCGACCGGCATGCCGGGGGTCTCGTACGGCACGTGGACAATGCCGATGTCCTGGCGGGAGCTGAATCGGGTGTCGGCCATGAGCTGGCGGACCTCCTCGTAGCCGGTGACCAACCAGCCCTCGTGACCGTCGGGGAAGACGAGGGGACTGACCGGGCGAGCCTCGCGCAGCCGGGTGATTTCGCGAGGCGGGTCGAATGGGCCCGCGTTGCGTTCCATGGGCAGGCCGTGGGGGACGGGAACCGTTTCACTCATTGGGTTTTCCTGATCAGGTAGTAGAGAAAAGTTGGGAAGCAGGGGCGCTAATCGCGGGAGACGAGGCTGATCGCGCCGGATGGGCACACTTCGGCGGCCTCGCGGACAGCCGCTTCCCGCTCGGGCGCGGGTGTGCGGTCCAGCGGCACCACCCGGCCGTCCGCGGCGTCCTGGTCGAACACTCCAGGGGCGGTCAGCACGCACATGCCTGCGCCGATGCAGCGCTCCCGGTCCACTTCGAGTTCCATTGGTTATCCCTTGTTCCAAGTGACCGGGAAGGAGGGCGCGCCGTAGATCAGCGCGTCGGTGCGCGGCTCGATGCCATCGGGGATCGCCTTGTCCCCGTATGCCTTCCGCGGTCCAGAGGCCGAAGTCGCTGAACTATTCACATGAACACTTTCGCCGGGCCGGGGCACTAGGCGGTGATAGCGTGCCGAATGATGATGTTGCCGTACGAGTTTCGCGCATAGACCTGGACGGTGTCCTCGTTGTGCTCCGTCCGGCCGACCGGTTGCATCTGGTTCTGCACGGTGCCGTACTGGGCGTTGGTTTCCAGCCGGGCCGCGCAGCCCGGATGGATGCCTACCTCCAGCTCGCCCATGGCGGTTTCCAGCCGGAGCACGCCGCGCGATGCTTCGCCGATGCGGATATTGCCCTTGGCGGCCTTCGCGGTCACCGAACCGAGCGGGCGCTCGACGATGATGTCGCCAGCGGCGATCTCCAGATCGCACTGGCCGAGTTCGCCGGTGCCAAGCAATCGGCCCACACCGGCGGCGCCCTCGAGCCGGGAGCCGGTGGGTACCTCCATGGTCACATCGATCGACGGATTGCCGCCGAACGGTGTGTAGGTCCGCCAATCCTTCGGCGTTTTCACGGTCAGGGTGCCCGCGACGAAATCGACCATGGTCTGCTCGGCGGCGCGCACGTCACCCTTCTTGGACGCATCGGCCGGCCGGACCGCGACGATGGTGTCGGTGCGGTCGGAGGCGATGACCGTGACGTTGCCGGAGAGGACCTCGACGGTGACGACGATCGGTTCCGGGGTCTGGAACGTAGTCATGGCTGTTACTCCTGCGTGGTGTGTGGGCCGGGTCAGCGGACCCAGCCGGTGTTTGTTGACATGCACACTGTCGCGAGCCCCGCTGACATCGACCTGACACCGATCTGACATGCGCACTGACACGGTGTTCGGCCTGGTCACAGCCGACAAGGAGGGACGGACCGGCACCGGTCCACGCGCGACAAGGCCGCATTTCGCGCGATCGGCGGCAGCGAATCGCCTGCCCCGCAGCGTGTTCCGCCATCGAAGCGTCGTTACCCGAGGGGCGGCCCGCGCTGATCTCTCGTTCACGGCAAAATGGTCCGGGTGCAGATCGGAATGCTTGGACCGCTCGAAATCCGACTAGACGACGGCGGATTGATCGAGGTACCGGGCACCCGGTTGCGGGCGCTGTTGATCGCCCTTGCACTCGAACCCGGCCGCGCGGTCCCGAAAGCCACGCTGGTCGATTGGATTTGGGGTGAACAGCCGCCCTCCGACGCGGCGAACGCCTTGCAGGCACTGGTCTCCCGGCTGCGGAGGGTGCTGCCGGACGGGTCGCTCGACGTGCAGACGGGCGGATACCGGCTGGCGGTGGCATCCGACGCTGTCGACGCCGTGCGGTTCGAAAAGCTTCTCGACCGGGCCCGCGGCGGTGCCGACGCGCAACAGGCCGAGCTGCTGCGCGAGGCCCTCGACCTGTGGCGCGGTCCACTACTGCAGGACATCGGTGTGCAGGACAGTGCAGCCGCCGACGCGGTGATCACCCGGCTCGAGGGGCTGCGCCTGGCCGCAACGGAAGATCTGTACGAAGCGGAGATCCGTCTCGGCCGGGGTGCGGAGCTGGTCGCCGAGCTGACCGAGCTGGTGGCCCGGCATCCGGTGCGGGAACGGCTCGTCGCCGCGCTGATGCGGGCATTGGTCGCCGCGGGTCGTGGTGCCGAAGCACTGGTCGTGTACCAACATGCCAGGGAAGCACTCGCCGACACGCTGGGCGTGGATCCCGCACCGGAACTCTCCGCACTGCACGTTGCGCTGCTGCGCGGCGAAATCGGAGCCAAGGACAACGACCGCAAGACGAACCTGCGGGCCGAGTTGACCAGCTTCGTCGGCAAGAACGGGGACATTGCCGCGGTGCGCGAACTCATTGCGGCACATCGGCTCACCACGGTGACCGGCCCCGGTGGCTCCGGGAAGACCAGGCTGGCCCTGGAAACCGCACGGACCCTGCTCGACGACCTGCCGGACGGGGCCTGGCTGGTCGAACTGGCGTCCGTCGGCACGAGCGGTGACAAAGGGGGCGGGCCCGAAGGGCAGGGGGGCGGGAAAAACATCGCGCAATCGGCGATCGCCGCACTCGGGCTGCGGGATGCGCTGCTCGGCGCCGCACCGAATGCGGAACCGCTGGATCGACTCATCGCGGCGCTGCGCGAGCGCGAGACGTTGTTGATCCTGGACAACTGTGAACACGTGATCGACGCCGCGGCGGCATTCGCCCACCGGCTGCTCGGGGAATGTCAGCGGCTGCGGATCCTCGCGACGAGCAGGGAACCGCTCGGCATCACGGGCGAGGCGTTATGGCAGGTCGTGCCGCTGGCGTTGCCCGCCGAGGACGCGGACCCCGGCGAAATCGAATCCTCCTCCGCCGTTCAGCTGTTGCGGGACCGGGCCGGTGCGGTGCACAAGGATCTCGCGGCCGATGCCCGCACATTGTCGACCATGGCGCGCGTCTGCCGTGCGCTCGACGGGATACCGCTGGCGATCGAGCTGGCCGCGGCCAGACTGCGCACCATGTCCCTCGATCAGCTCGCCAACCGCCTCGACGACCGGTTCCGCCTGCTGACCGGCGGCAGCCGTACCGCGATCCCGCAGCACCGGACGTTGCGAGCGGTGGTCGACTGGAGCTGGGAGCTGCTCACCGACGCCGAACGGATGGTACTGCGCAGGCTCGCGGTGTTCTCCGGTGGCGCGAGTTTGGAAGCGGCCGAACAGGTCTGCGCGGACACTGGCGGCGGGCCCGAAGGGCAGGGCGGGAAGAACACGGGGAGCGGGCCCGAAGGGCAGGTGGGCGGGAAAAACACGGCGGTCGAGCGGTGGGAGGTACTGGAGCTGCTGACCGCGCTGACCGAGAAATCACTGCTGCTCTCCGTGCAGGACAGTGCTCCGCCCGCCGGCTCGCCCGGCGGGCTGCGCTATCGAATGCTCGACACGATCAAGCAGTACGCCCGGGAGCGGCTCGCGGCGTCGGGGGAATCGGAACTTGTACGCCGAGAACATCTTTCGTACGTCACCGAACTCGCCGCGAGCGCGGAGCCGCACCTGCGCCGCGCCGACCAACTGGAGTGGCTCGCCACCCTCGAGGCCGAGCACGACAACATCGCCGTCGCGATGCGTGGCGCGCTCGCGGCCGGGGACGCGGCCGCAGCGATGCGGCTCGCGGCGGCAGCGGGCTGGTATTGGTGGCTCAGCGGGCACAAGGCCGAGGGCATGGAGCTGATCACCGCGGCCGCCGATCTGCCCGGCGAGGTGGACGATGAGTCCCTGGCCATCGTGTACGGGCTGATCGTGCACTTCATGTCCTCCGGACCCAATGACGAGCGCCAGGTGGACGAATTGATCCACAAGGCATACCGGTTCAGCCTGCGCAGTCGGTCCCGCTACCCCCTGCTGGCGTTCACCGCAGCGCTGGAACACATGCTGCAGGGGCCGGACCAGTATCTGTCCGCGTTCGAACCGCTGCTCGCCCATGACGACCCCTGGGTGCGTGCGTTGGCCCGGCTGCTCCTCGGCAGGATGCGGATCGTGCTCGGCCAGGACGGGCGGGAGGCGGACGAGTATCTCGAGACCGCGCTGGCCGAGTTCCGGGCCATCGGCGAGCGCTGGGGGATTTCGTTCGCGCTGACCGAGCTGGCGGATCGAATCGCCGTGCGCGGCGAATTCGCCACTGCCTGTGGGTATTTCGATCAGGCGATCGCGGTGGTCACCGAGGTGGGCACGATCGACGATGTCGTCCGAATGCGGTCGCGGCAGGCGCAGCTGCACTGGCTACTTGGTGATACGCAGGCGAGCGCGGCGGCCATGGCCGAGGCGCAGCGGTGCGCGGATCAGTCCGCCTGGCCGAACACACTGGCTGTTCTGGCGCTGGAGCAGGCGGAACTGGCCCGGTGGAGCGGCGACACCGAGCAGACATACCGGCAGATCGACGTCGCGACAACCGCGCTGGGCAGCGATGCGCAGCAGGCGCAGATCAGGGCGGTGACACACAACCTGCTCGGCTACCTCGCCGACGGTCTCGACGAAGCCCGCGAAGAATACGCAGCGGCCTTCGAGGCGGCGTCCGAGGCGGGATACGCGCCCCTCATCGCCCAGGTACTCGTCGGAATCGCGGATCTGGCGCTGCGTGCCGACCACATCGAGCAGGCCGCCCGCCTGCTCGCGGCGAGTGCCGGAGTACGCGGACTGCCCGATCGTTCCCAACCGGATGCGGCCCGCATCGAGCAGACAGCACGACATCGCCTCGGTGAAGCGCGCTTCACCGAGGCGATGACCGAGGGGGCACAGGCGGACTGGCGTGAACTGGTCGCGACTACGCTCGCTTGTTGAACGTGGCACGTGACCACAGGTATCCGACGATGGCGAACCCGGCACACCAGGCCAGCGCCGCCGCCGTGTAGCCGCCCGACGGGTGACCGTCGAGAAATCCACGCAATGCTTCGATGATCGGCGTGAAGGGCTGATACTGCGCGAACTGCCGCACGCCCTGTCCCATCTTGTCGGCAGGCACGACCGCGCTGCTCACAAAGGGCAGCATGATCAGCGGCACCACGCCCATGCCCGCGGATTCCGGAGTTTTCGCAGCCATGCCCAACGCGACCGTGAGCCAGGACGCCGCGAAGGACGTCGCCGCCATGATGCCGATCGCGCCGAGCCAGTCGAGCGCGGTCGCGGGCGGCCGGAACCCCAGCGCGAAGGCCACACCGATAACGGCCGTGATGGCTACCGCATTGGTCAGTATCGTGGCCACGACGTGACCGGTCAGTACGGCGCTACGGGAGACATCCATGACCTTGAACCGGTTGATGATGCCCTTCGCCATGTCGGAGCTCACCGATACCGCGGTGCCCGACAATCCGTAGCTGATGGCCAGCAGGATCATGCCCGGTGTCGCGTAATCGATGTAGTGTTCGCCGACGTCGAAGGCACTGCCGAACACGTAAACGAAGATCAACATCATCACGACCGGCATCAGAGCCGCGTTGAATACCGTGACCGGGGTCCGGGCGATGTGTTTGAAGTTGCGCCGCAGCATGATCGTCGAATCGGCCAGCGGTGCGGTAATGGTGCTCATTGTGCGTTGGCCTCCGTGGTCGCGTGACCGGTCAGGGAAAGGAAGACATCATCGAGGTCGGGGGTGTGGACGGAGACCTCCTCGGCCTCGATCGCGATTTCGGCGAGCCGATCCAGCAGGTGGCGCAATGATTTCGTGCCGCCGTCGCCCGGCACCCGCAAGGTCAGAGCCTCGTCGTCGCGGGTGGAGCCGGGCAGGATGCCCGCCGCCGCATCCAGTTCCGTGACAGTGCGGAACCGGAGCCGGATGTGGCTGCCCGGTACCCGGCGCTTGAGATCGTCGGGAGTGCCCTCGGCGACTATCCGACCCTGGTCGAGCACCGCGATCCGGTCGGCCAGCTGATCGGCTTCCTCGAGGTATTGGGTGGTGAGGAAGATGGTCACACCATCGGCCGTCAAATCCCGCACGATTTCCCACATCGTGCGACGGCTACGCGGATCCAGCCCTGTGGTCGGCTCGTCCAGGAAAACGATTTCCGGCCTGGTGACCAGCGTCATCGCCAGATCCAGCTTCCGGCGCATACCGCCGGAATAGGTCGCTGCCCGCTTTCGCGCCGACTCCACCAGATCGAATCGTTCCAGCAGCTCGGTGACCGCCCGCTCGGCCTCGCGGCCCCGCAGACGGTGCAGATCCGCCATCAGCTGGAGGTTCTCTTCCCCCGTCAGCAGATCATCCACCGCCGCGAACTGGCCGGTGACCCCGATCGCCGCGCGCACCGCCTTGGTCTCGGACGCGATATCGTGCCCGGCGACCTGCGCCGTGCCCGCATCGGCCTTCAACAGCGTGGTCAGGACGTTCACTGTCGTCGTCTTGCCCGCCCCATTCGGACCGAGCAGCGAAAAGATCGTTCCCGCACCGATATTCAAATCAATGCCATCGAGGACGACCTTGTCCCCGTAGGCCTTTCGCAGCCCGGAAGCCGCGATCGCTGAAGTTGTCATGCGACGACTGTCATCGGCCGGCCTGATACTGACCTGACACCGACCTGACACGTCCGCTGACACGGTGTCCGACCTGGTCAGCTCGGATTCGAGGGTTAGGCCGTCGGGCCGCAGGCGATGTCGAGGAAGGCTCGGCGCAGCAGTGCGGTGATTCGCTCGGGCGGGGCGTCACGCAGTCCGTCGAGCTGGAGCAAATGCCGGCCGATGACGGTGCCGATAGTGATCGCGCCGATGAGCCCGGCGCGCAGGTCCGCATCGTCGTCGGCCAAGTGCTCGGCGGCTTGCCGCTGCCGGGACACCATGGCGAGTTGCACTTCGGCGGCGGCGTCGGGGTGGGTGAACATGGACCGGATCGCGGCGAGCGCGTCGGTGGGCTGCTGGGCGAGCTTGGTTTCGAGGGCCGCGAGCAGTTGGCCGGCCGCCTCTTCGGGGGTACCGGTCACCAGGTCTTCCTGTTCGAAACCCGAAGCCTGGGCGAAGAGGTTGTCTTTCGACCCGAAATAGCGCATCACCAGTCCGGGATCGGTCTGCGCCTCGGCGGCGATCGCGCGAATCGTGGCCCGGTCGTAGCCGGCCTCTGCGAACAACCGCCGGGCCGCATCCAGGATCCGGGATTGTGTGCTCTGCCGTTGCTCGGCGCGGCTGAGAGGGCGAGAATTCATGGGCTCAGTCTACGAGCGTTGACCGAAGCAGAGCACCGTGCTAGCTTTCGGTCTACAACCGTTGACTGAAAAGAAGGTGGCTCGTCATGTGGCAAACGATTCTGTTGTCGGCACTGGCCGGACTGTTCGGCGCGAATGCGGTCCCGCATTTCGTCAAAGGCATGATCGGCGAACAATTTCCGAATGTGTGGGGTAACGATCCGCTGCGCAATGCCGTGGCGGGCACATTCGGACTCGCACTCGCGGCCGTCATCGGATACTGGGCCGAGCTGCCATCGCATGTCTACGCGGGAATCGGTGCGGCCTTGCTGGGCGCGCTGCCGATGGCGGTATTCCACGGCCGCGGCGGGGCTTATCGACTCAACTCCGCCCTAGGGCTCGCGAACCCGTCTCGCATATAGCTTCGGCGTTATTGTCATACTGTCAATACAGCCTCGGGTCGCCCCCGGGAGCGCTGGATCAACGACGAACCGAGGTAGGGCGTGAGCACACCATCCACCGCCGAACAGGGCCCGCTCGCGGGCATCAAGGTCATCGAACTGGCCGGCATCGGCCCCGGTCCGCATGCAGCGCTGCTGCTGGCCGACCTCGGCGCCGATGTGGTGCGGGTACAGCGGCCCGGTATGCTGCCCGGTTTCATGGAGCGGCCGCAGTGGCGCGGGCGCACCATCGTCGAGGCCGATCTGAAGGATCCGGCGGATATCGAGAAGGTGCTCGCACTCGCCGAGAAGGCCGATGTGCTGATCGAGGGCTTCCGGCCCGGCGTCACCGAGCGCATGGGCCTCGGCCCGGATGCGGTGCTCGCACGCAATCCGCGGTTGGTCTACGGCCGGATGACCGGCTGGGGTCAGGACGGTCCGCTGGCCGAGCGCGCCGGACACGACATCAACTACATTTCGCTGACCGGTGTGCTGCACGCCATCGGCCGCAAGGGCGAGCGGCCGGTGCCGCCGCTGAATATGGTCGGCGACTTCGGTGGCGGCTCGATGTTCCTGGTATTCGGCATTCTCGCGGCCCTTGTGGAGCGGCAGAATTCCGGTAAGGGGCAGGTCATCGATTCGGCGATGATCGATGGGGCGCTTGCCCTTTCACACATGATCTGGGGCATGCGCGGCATGGGCCTGTGGTCGGACGAGCGCGGCACCAACCTGCTCGATACCGGTATGTCGTTCTACGACACGTACGAGACCTCGGACGGCAAGTACATGGCCGTCGGGGCGATCGAGCCGCAGTTCTACGCGGAACTGTTGCAGGGCTTGGAAATCGACCCCGAGGGCCTGCCGATGCAGCTCGATCCGAATGGTCAGGATCAGCTGAAGAAGCTGTTCACGGAGAAGTTCAAGACCAAGACACGGGACGAGTGGGCCGCGATCTTCGACGGCACCGACGCGTGCACGACACCGGTGCTGACTTTCACCGAGGCAGAACAGAATCCACACATTGCCGCGCGCACCGGGTTGATCGAGATCGACGGTGTCGTCCAGCACGCGCCGGCTCCGCGCTTCTCGCGCACCCCTGCCGGTACGCCCACCCCGCCGCCCAGCGAAGCGACGCCGATCGAATCCGTTTGGGTGGACTGATAATCATGGCCTGCTGAGCTAGTTCCGCGTCCATTCCGGCTGGGCGAAATGCGCGATCCGGGCGGCGTCGGGGTCTCGGCCGAGCAGGATGACTTCACGGAACTGCCAGAGCATGGCACCGGTCGGTGCGTGGATGGTCATGTTCTCAGCGAGGCGCATCTGCAGTAGACCGGGGCCGTCGTAGGGGACCGCAGGGGCATCGGGCCGCAGATCCTGTTGTCGCACCGCCTCGTTCGGATGCACCCAGTGCGGGACATCGTCGGCGGCCAGCCGGGCGAGATCCACTTGATGGACCGAGTGGACCTCGTCCGGACTGGGCCGCAACTCGGACACGTCGGCGAGAGCGGCCACGATCGGCGTGATGACGAAACCCGATGCGGCGGGAAAGTCGTCGAGCCTGCCGAGCAGATCGGCCGGGCTCGCGGTCAGTCCGAGTTCCTCGCGCAATTCACGTATCGCCGCCTGCTCAACGGTTTCCCCGTCGTCGACCCGCCCACCCGGCAGCGCCCATTGCCCGGCATTGCGCCCGCGATACGCGCGTTTGATGACCATCACCGACGGCGGACCGTCTATTGCCACCACGCACAGCAACACCGCCGCCCGGCGAAGACCCGGTGCGTCGGCAACCTCCGTATGCGGAAATCCGCCCAACCGCGCGCCCGCCAACTCACGGAAGCCGTCAACACTATCGGGGACACGCGGTCCCGAAATGAGATCCATACCCTCGATAGTGCACTACCCGGTCAGTAGCAGGTGAGGGGTTGGAGGGGGTCGGCGGCGCGGGGGGTGAGGGCTTCGTAGGCGGTGGCGATGGACTTCACCGCCAAACGGAGTTCGGGTTCGGGGTGGGTGAAGGGCAGCCGGATGAAGCGTTCGAAGGCGCCCTGAACACCGAATCTCGGTCCGGCGGCGAGCAATACACCGTGGTTGGGGGCGGTGGCGGCCAGTGCCGTCGAGACCGGCGCCGGTAGCTGCGCCCAGACCGACATGCCGCCGTCGCCGACGATCGTGCGCCAGTCCGGAAGCTCCTCGCCGAGCGTGGCGAGCAGGGCCGCACGCTGGGCGCGGAGTTGATCGCGACGGCGAGTGAGGATGGTCTCGGCATTCTCCAGCAGGTGGATGGTTGCCAACTGGTCCATGACGGGCGTGCCGAGGTCGACGGTGGAGCGGATGCCGAGCAGTTTGGTGATCAGCGACTGGTTGGTGCGGATCCAGCCGACGCGCAGACCACCCCAGAAGGATTTCGAGGCCGAGCCGATGGTGATGATCTCGCTGCCCTTGGCGAAGGCCGCGACCGGCGGGGGCGCGGTCCGGTCGGTCAGGCTCAGGTCCACCATCGACTCGTCGATCACCACGGTCATCCGGGTCTCGCGGGCGATGGCGGTCAGTTCGGCGCGACCGTCGGCGTCGAGCAGCAGGCCGGTCGGGTTGTTGAAGTCCGGCACCAGGTAGGCCAGGGTGGCCGCGGTTTGCCTTGCGGCACTGCGGATTCCGTCGAGATCCCAGCCGGATTCCGGGGTTTCGGGGCGCAGCGGCACCGGCACGGGGCGGGCGCCGACATCGCGGATCGCCTCGATGGCATTCGGATAGGTCGGGTGGTCGATGAGCACCCGGGCCGCCGGCGCGGTGAGCACATTGAGCAGCAGGCGCAGGCCGTGCTGGGCGCCCAGGGTGACCAGGATCTGGTCCGGTTCGGTGGGCAAGCCGCGTTCGGTGTAGCGGCGGGCCAGTGCCTCGCGCAGCGCGAGCACACCGACCGGATCCATACCGTGCGTGCCGAGGTAGGCCGGAAGGCCTTGCAGCGCAACTGAGTACGCCTCCTGCATCTCCATGGGCGCGGCCATCGCGGCGTAGGTCATATCGATGGTCGGCAGTTCCGGTTGCGCCATCATCGCCAGGATGCTGCGGGCCGGTTTGGTGCCGTCGTGCTGCACGTCGCGCGGCAGGGCGACGGTACTGCGCGAACCCTGCCGACTGATCAGGTAGCCGTGTTCGCGCAGCAGGCTGTAGGTGGAGGTGATGGTCGTGCGACTGACGCCGAGCGTGGTGGCGAGGTCGCGCTCACTGGGCAGTGCGACGCCGAGCGGTGCGCGGCCGTCGTGGATGAGCAGGCGGATGCCCTCGGCGAGAGCCAGATAGGCCGGGCGCGTCGACCGGCGCTCCCCTGGTTCGCCGTTCTCGTCCGCACTGCGCCAACTCCCCAGATCACGGGCAAGGCTGGCGGCACCGATAACTCTCGTCGACATAAAGTCCAGTATTAGCGAAGTGGATATTCAATGACAAGGCCAGTGCGCGCATTCTTGCTTCTATGACCGCCCTCGCCACCCTGCTCGTCATCGCCGCCTTCGCCTATCTCGTGCACCGGTTCGCCCCGCGGCGCCCGAGCGAGGTTTTCCGCCTCGAACGGTTCCACGCGCCGGGACCATTGACCGACTGGTCGCCTTCCTACTACGAAAACCAGCGCCAATACGCGGATCTCACCGCAATCTACGGCCGCAACGACGTGCCGGATCCGGACGCTTCGGCCCTCACACATACCCAGCGGACCGCGCAGCGCCGGATCTCGAACCCGAGTTGCGCAGCGGTGAAGCCGACCGTCGGTGGCATCCAGGCCAGTTTCTGAGAACTGGACTGGTCTGCCCGAAGATGTCGGACCCGGCGTGCACACTGAGCGTATGAGTGCTTCCGCTCGCCCGGTCACCGGGTCGGCGCTGTTCGAAACCGCGATCGGCACCTGCGCGATCGCCTGGGCCGACGACCGCGTATTCCGATTCGGACTGCCCGAGGCGAGCCCCGCTGCGACGCGGACCCGGATCACGCGTCGCAGCAGCCGAATTCCGGACGCCGAGGAAATTCCGGAGGCGAACCCCACCGGCCCGATCGCCGAAGCCATTGCCCGCATCCAGGCCCACCTCGTCGGCGAACTCGACGATCTGCGCTGGATTCCCGTGAGCACCAGTGGAATTCCGGAATTCCACCGCGCCGTCTACGAAGTGACCCGTGCCATCGATCCCGGCCACACCCTCAGCTACGGCCAGGTCGCCGACCGTATCGGCGCGCCCGGCGCGGCCCAAGCCGTCGGACAGGCCCTCGGCCGCAACCCGATCCCCCTGATCATCCCCTGCCACCGAGTCCTGGCCGCCGACCATGCCCTCACCGGCTTTTCCGCCCCCGGCGGCATCACCACCAAACAACGCCTCCTGGAAATCGAACGCACCCCCGGCTTCGGCGAACCCACCCTCTTCTGAGACCGTCGACGACATATGGGTGCTGTTCGGCTGGGAACCCGTCGATGATCGGGCCTACGCAGTGACCGGTCAGCCGCATCAGTGGCTGGGCCCCCAGAAAACCGTCGATCGGGCATAGTCGGGGCATGAGTAATGACCGACCGGCGCTGGCTGTCGCACTGGATTTGGAGCCGCATCCGGAGGGTGGGTGGTATCGGCAAACCTGGCGTAGTGCGGTGGAATTCACGCCGGAGGGGTATCCGGGGCCGCGAGCGAGCGCTACCGCGATCTACTTCTTGTTGCTGCCCGGTGAGAAGTCGGCGCCGCATACGGTGCGATCGGATGAGGTGTGGTTGTGGCATCGGGGTGGGGCGCTGGCGCTCGACATCGGGGGCGAGGAGGTTGTCCTCGGACCCGATGTCGAGCACGGGCAGGTGTTGCAGGCGGTGGTGCCCGGCGGGGTCAGTCAGGCCGCGCGACCCGCGGATGATGAGTATGTGCTGGTCAGCTGCATAGTCGCGCCGGGGTTCGACTTCGCGGATTTCCGCCTCGACTGATCCGGCCGGCGGCACACCCGCGATTCGGTGCTACTCGTGAACCACGAGCACACCCTCGTCGACGGCCCATTTGATCGTCTTCTCCAGTTGCGCACAGGTTTCCGGACGTCCCGGCCCGTAGCCCTGTGCGCTGAGCCTGGCGAAAACCGGGCAGCGCGCGGCCGGATTCTCGGTCCACTGCACCGAGGTCTGGTGCGACGAACTCTTGCGCACCAGCACCTCGCTCTGGCATGACTGACACCGCAGCGGCGTCAGCCCCTCTTCCAGATAGCGCTGCTTGTCGACCACGGTCTGGGCCTGCACCGCGGCCCGCCGCGCCGGTTCGTCGGCGAAGTCGGGTGCTTTCGCCCAGGTTGCCGCCATCAGACGCCTGCTTCCGCTTCCGTTTCTCGCTTGCGCCGCAGGTTCTCGGCGACCTCGGCCTCCCACGCCTCGTTCGCCTTGGTGGTATCCACCTCGAATTCGAAGCGCTGGGTCATCTTGTCGGTGACATCGGCCAGATCCACATAGAACTGGTCGTACCACCGGCGCAACTGGTAGACCGGACCGTCCTCCTCGCAGAGCAGCGGATTCTCGACCTTGGACTTGTGCTTCCAGATCTCGACATCCTGCAGGAACCCGACGCTGATGCCCTCGGTCATCTTCGCGGCCAGCTTGTCGGCCATCTCACCGTCGACGCCCTTCGGCTTCTCCAGCGAGACGCCCCACTGCAGCACGAACGAATCCTGCGTCACCGGGTAGTGGCAGTTGATCAGGACGCTCTTGACCTCGTATCCGCTGTAGATATTGACCAGCGGGTTGATCATGTAAGAGGGCCCGAAGTACGACGCCTCCGACTTGAGCAGGGTGTCGCCGCCGTACTTGGAGGCCATGCCGATGTCGGGACGCCCCTTGGTCTCCAGGAACTGGGTGGCGATATGCCCCTCGAAGACATTCTTGAAGTACGTCGGGAAGGCGAAGTGGATATAGAAGAAGTGGGCCATATCCACCACGTTGTCGATGATCTCGCGGCAGTTCGCGCCCTCGATCAGCAGCGAGTTCCAGGTCCATTCGGTCCACCCGCTGTCGAGCTCTTCGCTCGGATTGCCATCCGCGTCGGTATAGGGCCCGACGATATGCGGAATGGTCACCTCCGGCGGCGGCTGGCTGCCCTCGACGTCGTGCCAGACGAACAGCTGACCATTGCGCTCGAGCGTGGTCCACTTGCGGGTCCGCGCCAGCGGCGGCACGCGCCGCGCATAGGGAATCGCGGTGCATTTGCCACTCGTGCCGGACCAGCGCCAGTCGTGGAACGGGCAGGCGATATCACCGTCCTTGACCTCGCCCATGGTCAGGTCGCCACCCATATGCCTGCAGTAGGCGTCCAGCACCCGGAGTTCGTCATTGCTGTCGACCCAGACGACGAGCTTGGTTCCGAACACCTCGACCGCGTGCGGCTTGCCGTCGCGGAACGACTTCGCCAGCCCGAGGCAATGCCATCCCCGCGCGTATCGGGTGGGCGCGGAGCCCACATCGAGCTCACGGGGCTTACCCACCCCGTCGGCTGCGCCTCCTACCGTCCCCCTTCCCTTCGCACCGCTGCGCGGTGTCGGATTTGCCGCCTCCCGGGTCCCTCCGGGGGTACGCACGCTGCCACCTCCGGGCCCGTCGCTCGGCGGCGGTGGGGTAACTGCCATCGCGATTCCTCCTCCTTTTGTACTAGAACACGTTACAAAAATGTCGCGTTCCACGCCAGCGATTCCGTCGACCACCTGCGAATCGGTGACGAATGCCCCTTATGGTCACCCGTTCTCGACAGAAATAAGAACCTGTTCTAGTCTCAGAGGCAAATGAGTACCGGTTACCAATCCGACCAGGCAGGAGCGGGTCCCGCGATGACGCAAGAAGTGACCGAACGGGTCGAGGCACTGTTGCCGACGCTGCGCGAGCGCGCACAGGAAGCCGAGGACCTGCGGCGCATCCCCGACGAATCGATGAAGGCACTGCAGGAGACCGGCTTCTTCCGCCTGCTGCAGCCCAAGCAGTGGGGCGGCCATGCGGCAGATCCGGTCGTGTTCTACGACACGGTTCGCAAGCTCGCCAGCGCATGCGGCTCCACCGGCTGGGTGGCGGGCATCGTCGGCGTGCACAACTGGCACCTCGCATTGTTCGACCAGCAGGCGCAGGAAGATGTGTGGGGCGAGGACAACGAGGTCCGGATCTCCTCGTCGTACGCCCCGATGGGCGCGGGCACGGTCGTCGACGGCGGCTACATCGTCAACGGCGCGTGGGCCTGGTCCTCGGGCTCGGATCACGCCACCTGGGCGGTACTCGGCGGTCCGGTGATCAAGGACGGCAAACCGGTCGACTTCGGCAGCTTCCTGATCCCGCGCACCGACTATCGCATCGATGATGTGTGGAATGTGGTCGGCTTGCGCGGCACCGGCTCCAATACCGTTGTGGTGGAGGATGTTTTCGTGCCGAAGCATCGGTTCCTGAGCTTCCGCGCGATGAGTGAGCTGAAGTCCCCCGGCCTGGCGCAGAACACCGATCCGGTGTACAGGATGCCCTGGGGCACAATCCATCCAACGACCATCTCCGCACCGATCGTCGGTATGGCGTACGGCGCGTATGCCGCCCACGTCGAGCACCAGGGCAAGCGGGTGCGCGCGGCCTATGCAGGCGAGAAGGCCAAGGAAGATCCGTTCACCAAGGTGCGGGTCGCCGAGGCCTCCAGCGATATCGATGCCGCATGGCGTCAACTGTCGGGCAACGTCGCCGACGAATACGCACTGCTGGTGGCGGGCAAGGAGATTCCGTTCGATCTGCGAGTGCGAGCACGCCGCGACCAGGTGCGCGCGACCGGCCGGGCGATTGCCTCCATCGACAAGCTCTTCGAAGCCTCCGGCGCCACCGCACTCGCGAACGGCACACCACTGCAACGCTTCTGGCGCGATGCGCACGCCGGTCGGGTGCACGCCGCCAATGATCCCGAACGCGCCTATGTCATGTACGGCACGCACGAATTCGGGCTTCCGGTTACCGACGGCATGGTCTAGCCGTGACGGCGACAACCGAACTCACCTTCGAATCGACCTCGCGATACGCGCAGGCGCGGCCCGATCTGCGCCTGCACTATCACGAGGCCGGAGTCGGCAACGGCCCGACGATCGTGCTGTTGCACGGCGGCGGGCCCGGCGCCTCGTCGTGGTCGAACTTCGCCCGCAACATCCCGGTCCTGGCCCGCGAGTTCCACGTGCTCGCGGTGGATCAGCCGGGATTCGGGCTCTCGGACAAGCCGACCGAGCACCCGCAGTACTTCGCCCACAGCGCCTCCGCGCTGAAGGATCTGCTCGACGCGCTGGAGATCACCGGACGCGTGCATCTGCTGGGCAATTCACTCGGCGGTGGTACCGCGGTGCGATTCGCGCTGGACTACCCGGATCGGGCGGGCAAGCTGGTGCTGATGGGTCCGGGCGGGTTGAGCGTCAACCTGTTCGCACCGGATCCGACCGAGGGCGTGAAGAACCTCGCGAAGTTCATTTACGAGCCGACCAGGGAAAACCTGGAGGCATTCCTGCGGATCATGGTCTTCGATCAGTCGCTGATCACCGACGAGCTGATCGATGAGCGCTTCGCCTCGGCGAGCACGCCCGAGGCGCTGGCCGCGACCAGGGCGATGGGAAAGTCCTTCGCCGGAGCCGATTTCGAGCAGGGCATGATCTGGCGCGACGCCTATAAGCTGCGCCAGCCGGTGCTGCTCATCTGGGGCCGGGAAGATCGGGTGAATCCACTCGACGGCGCGCTGGTCGCGACGAAGATGATTCCACGGGTGCAGCTGCACGTCTTCGGCGGTTGCGGGCACTGGGCCCAGCTGGAGAAGTTCGACGAATTCAACCGGCTGGCAACGGATTTCCTTGCCGGTGTGAAGGAGAAGTGATGGGCATTCGATCACTGGCGTATCTGCGCATCGAGGCCACCGATATGGCGGCCTGGCGCGAATACGGGCTCAAGGTGCTCGGCATGGTCGAGGGCAAGGGCAGCAACCCCGAGGCGCTGTATCTGCGCATGGACGACTTCCCGGCTCGGCTCGTCATCTCGCCGGGCGAGAAGGATCAGCTGCAGGTCTCCGGCTGGGAGACCGCCAATGCCGCTGAGCTGCAGGATATTCGGGGCCGGCTGGATGCGGCCGGGGTGCCGTTCAAGGAGGGCACCGCGCAGGAGAAGGCCGATCGCCGGGTCTACGAGCTGATCTCGTTCGAGGATCCCTCGGGCAATACCCTCGAGGCGTTTCACGGTGCGGCACTGGAACATCGGCGCGTGGTCAGCCCCTACGGACACCGATTCGTCACGGGCGAACAGGGACTCGGCCATGTGGTGCTCAGCACCTCCGACGATGCGGCCGCGCTGACCTTCTACCGCGATGTGCTCGGCTTCCGGCTGCGCGATTCGATGCGGCTGCCTCCGCAGATGGTCGGGCGGCCCGCCGATGGCGAACCGGCCTGGCTGCGCTTCTTCGGCTGCAACCCGCGCCACCACTCGCTGGCCTTCCTGCCCATGCCGACCCCGAGCGGCATCGTGCATCTGATGCTCGAGGTGGAGGGCTCCGACGATGTCGGGCTCTGCCTGGATCGCGCACTGCGCAAGAAGGTGAAGATGTCGGCGACGCTGGGCCGGCACGTCAACGACAAGATGCTGTCGTTCTATATGAAGACACCGGGCGGCTTCGACGTCGAATTCGGTTGTGAAGGTTTGGAAGTCGACGACGCCGACTGGATCGCACGCGAATCCACCGCGGTCAGCCTGTGGGGTCACGACTTCACGGTTGGACAGCGGCAGCAGTAATGATCGACAGGGCGAGCGGGGAGACGATGACGACCGACGAGTATCCGGCGATCGACGGGCGACAGTTCCGAAATGTATTGGGGCAGTTCTGCACCGGCATCACGGTGATCACCACCTTCGATGCCGACGGCGCCCCGATCGGGTTCGCCTGCCAATCCTTCGCCGCCCTGTCACTGGACCCGCCCCTCGTGCTGTTCTGCCCGACCAAGACCTCCCGGTCCTGGGCGGCCATCGAACAGTCCGGCGGCTTCTGTGTGAACGTCCTCGCCGAGGAACAGCAGCAACTGTGTGCCCGCTTCGGTTCCCGCGAACCCGATAAGTTCGCCGAAACCAAGTGGCATACCTCGGAACTGGAGCTCCCGCTCCTGGACGACGCCTTGGCCACCATCCAGTGCAAGGTGGACAGCGTCGTCGACGGCGGCGATCACTACATCGTGATCGGCCGGGTGCTGGCCCTGTCGGAATCGACCAGCTCCGGCAGGCCGCTGTTGTTCTACCGCGGCCAGTACACCGCCATCGAACCGGACAAGACCGTGCCGGCCCCCTGGCGGCACGATCTGGAGCATTTCCTCACCACGACAACGCTGGACACCTGGCTCTGAGAATTGGCCCCGCCCGGAATCACCTGGGCGGGGCCATATTCACTCCGCAGGACGCGTGCTGCGGAAGGTGAGAGCGACGACGAAGGTCAGCGCGGCGATGACCACGGCGCCGGCGAAGGCGGTGGTGATGCCGCTGACCAGGGCGTGGTGTGCCGAGCCTCCGGCATCGCGGGCGGCGGTGCCGAAGATGGTGACCAGAATGGCGAGGCCGAGGGAGGCGCCGGTCTGCTGCAGGGTCTGCAGCGCGCCGCCCGCGGCACCGGCTTCGGTCGGCGCAACGCTCGACATGATGATCACATTGAGCGGTGAAAAGGCGAGGCCGATACCGCTTCCCATCAGGATCATGGCGATGAACAGCATCGGGAAGTAGGCGGTGTCGACCGTCAGCCGGGTCAGCAGCACCAAACCGGCCGCCATCAGCAGCGTGCCGATTACCGTCACCGGTTTCGGACCGAAGCGCGGTAGCAGCCGCGGGATCAGCCGGATCATGGTGAACATCATCAGCGCGGTCGGCATGAAGGCGAAACCCGTTGCCAGCGCGCTCAATCCGCGCACTTCCTGCAGGTACTGGGTGAGGAAGAAGAACATCGACATACCGGCCATCGGCCCGAGGAACATATTTGCGTATGCCGCGGCGCGATTGCGATCGACGAACAGTCGCAGCGGCAGCAGGGGCTGGGCCGTGCGCGCCTCGATGGCCAGGAAGGCGGCGATCAATACTGCGCCGACAGCCAACCAGATATCGGTGCCCGCATCGCTCCAGCCGTGCGATGCGGCGCTGATGAAGCCGTAGACCAGCGCGGCGACGCCGCCGGTCGCGGTGACCGCACCGGGCAGGTCGAGGCGGGCAGGCTGGCGCGCGCCATCCGGCAGATACCGCAGCGCGAGTGCTACCACGGCCATTCCGAAGGGCACATTGATGAACAGCGCGGAGCGCCAGGTCAGCCATTCGGTCAGCAGGCCGCCGACGATCAGACCGATCGCGAAGCCCGCACTGGACATGCCGGAAAACAATGCGAGCACCCGCATCCGGGCCTTGGGTTCACTGAATGTGGTGGTCAGCAGCGCGAGGGTGCTTGGACCGGCCATGGCCCCGCCGATGCCCTGCACGACACGGGCGACGAGCAACCAGGTGGCCGATGGCGCCAGCCCGCCAGCCAGTGAGGCCAGGGTGAACAGTGCGGTACCGGCGATGAACAGGTTGCGACGGCCGAACAGATCACCGGCGCGGCCGCCGAGCAGCAGTAGACCGCCGAAGACCAGGGTGTAGGCGTTCATCACCCAGGACAGGTTGGTCGCGCTGAAGTGCAGGTCGGTGCGGATGCGCGGCAGCGCGACATTCATCACGGTGATGTCGAGGATGATCATCAATTGGCAGGTCAGCAGCGTGACCAGCACAATGCCGGATCCGAGCCGACCGGCACTGGAGATTGCGGGCACACGGGTGTCCGCGGACATGGTGGTGGACAAAGAACGCTCCATCGAATGGGACTCAAGCGGAGGGAGCCTCCGCTTCCGATAGAGCTATCATATGGAGGGTTCCTCCAGTTACGCAAGCCTATCTGGAGGGTCCTTCCGTTTTCCAGTGGAGGGAATATGGCAGCACCGTCGACGGGACGGCCGATGCGCGCGGATGCCCGGCGCAACTACGAGCGGATCATCACGTCCGCTCAGGAGGCATTCGCCGAACAGGGCCCCGACGCCCCGCTGGAAGAGATCGCCCGCCGCGCCGGGGTCGGCATCGGCACGCTCTACCGGCACTTTCCGAGCCGCGAGGTACTGATCGAAGCTGTATACCGTTCCAGCATCGAACAATTGAGCGCCCGCGCTCACGAACTGCTCGAAACCCATTCGGCTGCCGAGGCTTTCGAAACATGGTTGCGCGAGCAGGTGCAGTGGGTGATGGACAATCGCAGCCTCGCGACCACCATGAAGGCCGGTATGGACAAGGGCTCACCGACCTTCACCCTATGTCGGTCGATGATCACCGATGCGGCGGCGGCGCTGCTGCATGCGGCACAGGATTCCGGCGATATCCGTCGCGATATCGAACCACGCGATCTGCTCAGGTTCGGCCACGGCATCGGAGTCGCCTGCGAGACGGTCCCCGAGGCCGCCGATCACATGCTCGACGTGACGATGGACGGTATGCGCGCGCGGAACTGAGCGGGTAGTGGAAAGCCGAGGTGTCGATCCCCATCCCATTCGCATGGGACCAGCCGTTTTCAAGACGGTGACGGACGCCGGTCCGCATGACTTTCCGGGCGTGCGCTCGAACCTACGACCTTCGGATTAAAAGTCCGCAGCTCTACCAGCTGAGCTACAGGCGCATCGCGACCTCGACGGGAATCGAACCCGCGTTGTTCTGATCGAGAATCAGAGCGATACCCGTTGAGAGAATTGAACTCCCATCTCCTCTGTATCAGAGAGGCGCTCTCCACCATTGAGCCAAACGGGTGTGACGCAGATCGGAATCGAACCGACGTGGTCCCTGAATGAAAGTCAGGTTGCCCATACCACCAGAGCAACTGCGCCGCGGTGGGGCCAAGCTATCCGCGCCCCCACGCGACCGCAACCGAATTAAAACGGCGTTTCCCGCCCGAATTGGCTGTCGCACATCGAATGGCCACGGCACATAGGTTGCGCCCTATGTGCGGTGACCGCTGGATATGCGAGCGCCGCATGAGGTGTCCATCTGTAACGCCATCGAACGTGCCCTGCGCCGTTCACATGAGGGCATCCGGCAACGGCCGGCTTCACTGTGCGCGTTTCTGCGGGACCAACCGGAGTCGCCCGGCGCTGAGTCGTTACGTGAGCGGCGTACAGGAAGCCGCGTCCGGCAATTGCTCTGCCAGGAAGACGGTCTGGGCCATCATCTTGAAGCCGGACATCTGTTCGCGGAAGACTTCGATGGACTCTTCCGGATGGACCGAGTCGATGACGGCGTGTGGGCCGATGGCATTGAACTGATGGCTCACGCCGCGCGGGATCTGCATATCGACGAAGGAGCACGGCGGGACGATCAGGTTGTATCTGGTGCGGTGCAGACCGGGCGGGGTGTCGGGTAGATCGTCCTCGAATTGGTTGGGCGCGAAGGGCGTAACGCCTTCGACGGCGGTGACGCGGAACGGCGAGAGGCTGCTCACCCGGATGTGCGTGTCCGGACCGGTCATCATGCGGACGAAGCGCAGGCCGGTGTGCAGATGCATGCGCGAGCAGATCCCGCGCTCCTCGGCATTGTAGAAATCCATGATGTAGCGGTCGGCGAAGAAGCCGTCGAAGGGCGACTCGATCATGTAGACGTCGCCCTCTTCGAAGGTCTGGGACCGGGTGATGCCATCCGCGTCGGGTACGGTCGCGGCGCGGCTTGCCTTCGCGTTCCGGACTATCTGGGCGAAGGCCTGGACGACCACCGCGGCGACCTCCGGCGGAAATTGCGCGACGGGCGTAACGACATTGCTTCCCGTGTCGACGAATTCGGCCAGGTCGTGGATCTCGTTCTCATCGTCCGCGTGCTGCTTGATTCGGGGATCGGTCATGCGGCTCCTCGGTGCTGCTCGAACGTACGAATGCTGCTCACGCCGCGCTCGGGTCCGCCGCGGACGCGCTGTTTCTTCGGGTCACTCGCTCACGGCCCGACTTCGAAGGACCGCAACCACAGCTCCAACGACAGCACCAGCCACAACTTGCCGCCCTGCCGCGGCAACAGGGCACCGTCGCCGCGCAGCCACGAGCGGATGGTGTCCTCGCGGAACAGGCCGCGCGCACGTGCGGACGAGCCGAGCAGCAGATCGTGTCCGAGCTCGCGCAGTGGTCCGGACAGCCACTGCTGCACCGGGACTCGCATACCGCTCTTCGGGCGGTCCACGATCGTCGCCGGAAGTAGATCGCGCACAGCCTGTTTGAGGATCCACTTTTCGCTGGTACCGGCGAGCTTGTATCGGCCTGGTACGCGGAAGGCGTGGTCGATGACCGCGCGATCGAACAACGGCGCGCGACCCTCCAAACCGCTTGCTGCGGTGAGTCGTTCGACCTTCGTGAGGATGTGGTGCGCGCCCTTGGTGCGCAAGTTGGTGTGCAACAATTGGTTGAGCAGGCCGGTCATCCGGTCCTGGCGCAGATAGGGCGCGATCAGATCGGTCAGCGGTGGCGCGTCTGCCAGCGCGGCCAGGGCATCGGGGGTCAGTAGCACCGGCAGGTCGCTGTAGCACTTGCGGTAGCTGTCCAGATAGGCGAGCGCTCTCGCGTCCGAAGACGGGTCGTCGCGGGACAATTCGAAGATCAGCATCGGCAGATTCTTGGGGCCACCGAAGACCGGATCACCGCCCTCGCCGTTGAGAACCACCCGAATACCCTCTGCGGCAACGGCTTCCGCGAGCATCAGGTTGGGCACGGTGAGTGGATCGCCGACCGGGCAGTCGAGCAGCGATACCGTCTCGGCCAGTCGCGACGCGACCGTTTCACCGGGCACCGTGAGCACCCGATGCTCGGTATTGCAGTGGGTGGCGACGAGTCCGGAGTAGGCGAGTTCGTTCGGGGTGGTCCCGCCGAAGCTGATGGAATACGAGTGCACGCGCTGATCGTGCAGTTTGGCGGCGAGGGCGGTGACCAGACTGCTGTCGATGCCGCCGGAGAGCAGCACCCCGACCGGTTCCCCGGCGGGCAGTCGCCGGGCGACCGCGTCCTCGAGCAGTTCGCGGAGTTCGAGTGCGTGGTCGGCCGCCGCTCGACTGTCCTCGACTTCTATTGGCTCCCAATAGGTTTTCTCGGTCATCGAGCCGTCACGGTGCAGACGCACACAGCGGCCCGGCAGAACCTCGTTGATGCCACGCAGCAGTGTCTCGCGTCCCGGCAGGTAGGCGAAGGTCAGGAAGGAGCGGACCGCGGGTAGATGTAAACCGGTTCGCAGTGCGGGCCACCGGTGCACCGCGCGTAGCGATGTGGATGCGGCCCAGCCATTGTCCGCACGTGCGTAGAAGAGTGTGCGGGTGCCGACGTGATCGCGGATCAACACCAGATCGTCCCCGTCGACGATGGCGAGTGCGAACATGCCGTCGGCGGCGGCGATACCGTCGAGTCCGAAGCGGGCGTAGCAGTGCAGCAGCAGCTCACCGTCGGCGCAGTCCGGCGGCGGCGCGTCCGCACCGAGTCGCGCGCGCAATTGAACCGCGTTGAACAGCGTGACCTCACCGACCGCAGTCAGCACACGGTCCGACGGCCGAGCGGCATCGCCCGGCATCTCGAAAGGGCCCGCCGCGAAGCCTGGGCCATCGAGCAATCCCAATGCATGACAACCGGTCACCGACACCGGGTTGCCGCCGACCGACCGTACCTGACCGGCCGGGTCCTCCGGCGTCGAGAAAGCACACCAACGAGCCATAGTCATCCTCAGCCGAAATCGCCGCCGTCATCTCCGCCGTCATCGTCCCAACCGCCGTAGTCGCCGCCCCCGTCGCTGGAACCGGACGACTGCGCGGCCGCCTGGCGGCGCAACTCCTCCTCTTCCTCGGCACTCATCGCACTCGGCGGCATGACCAGCGCGCCGAGCAGCGCACCGCCCGCCACCGCAGCCAGAATGCCGCCGAGCCGACCACCGAACGAAGACCGATTGACAGTCAGTGCTCCATCACCCCAGAGCGTCCGCCCGAACCCCGCCTCCCGGCCATAAACCACGGATCCGTTGTGGTACGTGCGCTTCACGATCTTCGGCCCGAGCCCCTCATCGGTCCCCGAGTTACCCCGATCATCGCGCCAGGAGACCACTCCCTGTGCACCACGGGTCCGCCACTCCTGACGCCCATCGGCATACCGCCGATGCACCGACCCGTCAGCAAGCAACTCATCGGTATACGTAATCTGCCGATGCTCCGGCACAGCAATTCCCTTTCATGCAGCGGGCCGAGCCCGTATTCCGGGCACAGCACGGCTCGATCCACGCGGCTGCCACACGGCACCGAGCGACCTCATGCGGCGGGCCAGGTCAGAAAGCCCGTGGTCCGGGCGCGGCGCAGCGCGGGCAGGCCGGTGCGGGTCGGGCGAACCTCGCGGACCAGACGGTGCACGGTGCGTAGCAGTGATGCCGGGCGCACCGCTTCGACCTCGACGAACCGGCCGCGCCGCAGCCACGCGCATTCCCACGGGTCCAGCTGCGCGACCTGAGCACGCGGCACCGGGCCGCGAAGGTGGGTCAGGTGCAGTGCGCCTGCTTGCCGCGGACGCAAGCCCAAGGGGACGACTCGCACGCTGTCCGGGATCTCGGTCAGGTCCGCCAACCGTGTCGGGAAGGTGAGGCCGTGCGGGCTCGCGTCGTGCAGGAGATAGATGGTGCCGTCGACTCGGGAGAGCATTTCGGCGATGCCCGGGTCGAGGGGTAGTTCGGATGCGCTGAGTACCGGGCAAGCGGATTCCATCGGTAATCCGTTGGCGCGCAGCATTTGTGCGATTGCGTCCGATTCACAGACGAGCAGCCGCGGGAGGCCGTAGTCGAAGAGGTCGGGCTCGGGGGTGTGGAGTCCGGCGCGGTTGGTTCGGGGTGGGGCGAGTGTCAGTAGCCCCGGCATCTCCAGGCGGTCGAGAGCGGCGCGGAATGTGTGGTAGCTCAGCGGCGCTGGGACCGTGCAGGCGAACCGGCGCGGCGCTCGATGCGTCGGCGTGAGTACGCGGCAGAGCTCGTAATAGAGCTGACGCTCGGTGAATCGGATGCCGCTCGGGGCGGCCGCGCGGGCGGCCGCGATGCGGAGCAGCCGATCGAGCATGTGCTGCTTCACCGGGTCGGCCACGTGAGGAAACCTACCTCGCGGGCGGCGCGGCGATCCGGATCGGACGCATCCTCGATCCGCTCGACCGCCCGTTCCAGCACCATGAGCAGCTTCGCGGGTGGAATCGCGGCGATCGGCGACCACCACCCCTCGCAGAGCCATTCGATCTCCGCGGCCGACAACGGTTCCCCATGTAGGAATTCGGTGTCCTGCGGTTGCGGGCGCGGATCCCGCAAACGCAGCGTCGACGCATTGGCCAATACCGCGCGCGGCGAAAGGCCGACAACCACGGCCCGGCTCCCGAGTGCGACGCGGGCCTTCCCTGCCATCGCAATCCCCGGCATGCTGGCATCGTGCAGCACGATCACCGGCACATCAGGCGGTATCTGATCGATGCGGTCGGACAACGCCATGGACCAGGTCTGCGACACATTGTTGGCGGCAAGGCAGGCGAGCACGCTGCGATCCGGGCACAGCACCGCGAAGCGCGGCCGGGCCAAAGCCGGTGGCCACACCTGCCCCTCGTCGACCGATCCCGGCGGCGGGCCGCCGTAAACCGATATCCACCGACCGACCACATCGCGACGAAAGTTGCTGTACAAGCCCGGCATTCGAACTGTGGCGCGGCTCAGGAACCAGGGCTTTGCCGCGCCGATTCCGACGGTGGCCAGCACCAAAATCAATACGCCGAAGGGGATCACCACCGCCGGCGATGCCACGCGCAGCACCATCAGGAAGATGGCGAGCATCACTATGGCCGACCCGAGTCCGAAGCGCGCCCGCTGGAACGCGCGCAGTGGGTCCGAAACCTTCTTGCGCCCGGCCGCGTACCAGAGTTGCAATGACGTGTACCGCAGCCCACGCCCGTCGCCGAGCCGCTCGGCCAGCTTGCGCAACCGGATGTCGTGCAGCCCGAGCGGACTTTCCTTCGGTTCGAGCGCGAATTCCCGCTTACACGTCGAACAGCGCCGACCGCCGCGCTCCTTGCGCAACAGGTTCGCATTGCAATGCGGACAGATCACAATTCATGATCGCCGATGCCCCCACTATCCGCGACCCCCGAACTCCAATATTCACCTGCCGGTGGCTCGCGCATATCCATTGGGCACCGCACCCACGTCAAAAGCCTGTGCGAGGTGCACATTGCGTACGCGACACCCCCGCGGCACCGCCATTTCGCGGCTGCCCTGTTCCGGATTCACCGCGGCCGGTGGCTCGCGCACATCCGGTGGGCGCCGCACACAAGCTGCGACCTATGCGAGGCGCTCACCAGCTCTGCGACACCGTCGTGCAAAGGCCGCGCACCTGGGTGGTACGCGGCCTTGCGGTCCAGGGGTCAGGCGGAGACGGAGGCCTCACGCTGGAGCTCCAGCGCGATGTCGATCAGCTGGTCTTCCTGTCCACCGACCAACTTGCGCTTACCCGCACGCACCAGCATTTCGGCCGCCGAAACGCCATAGCGCTCGGCCTGACGCTCGGCATGCTTCAGGAAGCTGGAGTACACACCCGCATAGCCCATCATCAGAGACTGGCGGTCCAGCAGGCATTCCTGCGGCATGACGGGCCGCACCACATCTTCGGCCGCATCGGCGATCGCGAAGAAATCGATGCCGGTCTTGATACCGAGCTTGTCGCAGACACCGACGAACGCCTCGACGGGCGTATTGCCCGCACCCGCGCCGAATCGCCGTGCGCTGCCGTCGATTTGCTTCGCACCCGCACGAACCGCATAGATCGAGTTGGCAACCGCCAGATCCAGATTCTCGTGCCCGTGGAAGCCGACCTGGGCGTCGTCACCGAGTTCGGCGACCAGCGCCGCCACTCGGTCCGAAACCTGTTCGAGCACAAGCGCACCCGCGGAGTCCACCACGTAGACGCACTGGCATCCGGCATCGGCCATGATGCGCGCCTGCTTGGCCAGCGCCTCCGGCGGCTGGGTGTGCGACATCATCAGGAAGCCGACGGTTTCCAGTCCCAGCTCCCGCGCGAGACCGAAGTGCTGGATCGATACGTCCGCCTCGGTGCAGTGCGTGGCGATGCGGCAGATCGACGCACCGTTGTCCTGGGAGATCTTGATGTCCTCTTTGACGCCGACGCCGGGCAGCATGAGCACCGCGATCTTGGCCTGCTTCGCCGTCTCCGCGGCAATCTTGACCAGCTCCTGCTCGGGGGTGTGCGAGAAGCCGTAGTTGAACGACGAGCCGCCGAGGCCGTCGCCGTGCGTCACCTCGATGACCGGCACACCGGCGCTGTCCAGCGCGGTCACGATATTGCGCACATCGTCGGCGGTGAACTGATGGCGCTTGTGGTGCGAACCGTCACGCAGTGACGTGTCGGTGACGCGGATGTCGAGTTCTGCGGAATATGCCATGGTTGAGCTCCTTTACACCCGGGCCGACAGAATCTGGGACGCCATGACCTCGCCGACCTGGGTGGCGGCCGCGGTCATGATGTCGAGGTTGCCCGCGTAGGGCGGCAGGAAATCGCCCGCGCCCTCGACCTCTACGAACACCGAAACCTTCGCCATCCCACCGGAAACCACCGAGGGCGGGTCGAATTGCGGCTCGTTCAGCAGTCGGTAACCGGGCACGTACTTCTGGATATCGGCGACCATCCGGTGGATGGAATCCGCGATCGCATCGGTATCGGCATCCTCGGGAATCGCACAGAAAATGGTGTCGCGCATGATCATCGGCGGTTCGGCCGGGTTCAGAATGATGATGGCCTTGCCGCGCTGCGCACCGCCGATGGTCTCCACACCACGCGAGGTGGTCTTGGTGAACTCATCGATATTGGCGCGGGTGCCCGGTCCGGCGGACACCGACGACACCGAGGCGACGATTTCGGCGTAGGCCACCGGCACCACCCGCGATACCGCCGCGACGATCGGAATGGTGGCCTGACCACCGCAGGTGATCATGTTGACGTTCGGCGCGTCGAGATTCGCGCCGACCAGATTCACCGGCGGCACCACGGCGGGCCCGACCGCGGCCGGCGTGAGGTCTATCGCGCGAATTCCGGCCTCGGCGTATTTCGGAGCGGCCGCCCGATGCACATATGCCGAGGTCGCCTCGAATACCAGATCCGGCAGTTCCGACTGCGCGAGCAACCAGTCCACGCCCTCGTGCGAGGTTTCCAGCCCGAGCCCGCGGGCGCGCTTCAAACCCTCGCTGTCCGGGTCGATTCCGATCATCCACTTCGGTTCCACCGTGGTGGAGCGAAGCAGTTTGTACAGCAGATCGGTGCTGATATTGCCGGATCCGACGATCGCGGCGGTGACGGTCCCCGTTTCGGACACGGCAAGCCTCCTATTTGAATTGCAAACGGACAGAACCGAGTCCGGCGAACTCGGCGTGGAACGAATCGCCCACGCGGGCATCGATGGCACGGGTGCAAGAACCGGGCAGCACAATGTCGCCCGCCTTCAACCGCACGCCGAAACTGGCGACCTTGCGCGCCAGCCAGGCCACCGCGATCACCGGATCGCCGAGCACCGCATCGCTGCGCCCCTGCGCGACCACCTCACCATTTCGGGTGAGCACGGCGTCAATGGCCTTGATATCCAGGTCTTTCGGCGCAACCCGTGCCGCACCGAGTACGAAACCGGCCGAGGACGCGTTATCGGAAATGGTGTCGGCCAGCCCGATCTTCCAGTCCTTGATCCGCGAATCGATCAGCTCTATGGACGGCGCGTAGGCGACCGTCGTGGCGAGCACATCGGCCTCGGTGCATTCTTCGCCGGGCAGATCCGCGCCGAGCACGAATCCGACCTCGACCTCGACTCGCGGAATCAGATAGCGCGAGGTCTCGACCGGAACATCCTCGAAGACCTCCATATCCGCGAGCAGATGACCGTAATCGGGTTCGTCCACACCCATCATCTGCTGCATGGCCAGCGACGAAAGTCCGACCTTGTGCCCGACCACCTTCGCCCCGTTGTCGAGTTTGCGCCGGATATTGATCAGCTGGATCTCGTAGGCGTCGACGACATCGATATCGGGATGCCTGGCGATGAGCGGGTCGATGCCGACCCGATCGCGTTCGGCGGCCTCGAGTTCATCGGCCAATTCGATTCGTACCGCGTCGGACAGCACGCTAGTTTCCTTCCACTGTTGTCGCTTCGGGCACCGCTGCCCGCGAAAGCACTTCGGCACCTGCCGCGAATCGGCCCGCACGCCGACCGGAGAAAATGCAGTCGGCCAGGGACAATCCACTGACGTAGGAGTCCGAGCAGATACCGACCGCGGTCCGGCCGGCCGCGTACAGGCCGGGAATATCGGTTCCGGCAGTGGATTTCACCGCACCGGTGTCCTCGTCGACGACGACTCCGCCGAGGGTGAGCATCGGGCACGGATTGACGACGCTCGGTTTGATCCCCACATCCAACAACCAGAACGGCCCGGCCCCCACCGTCTTGGTGAATTCGGCGGGCTTGCCGACCGGATCGGGCGCACCGTTCGCGATCGCGGCATTGTGCTCGGCGACGGTGGCGCGCAACCCGTCCGCATTGATACCGGCCTTCGCCGCAACGGCATCCAGAGTCGCGCCGCGCACGGCATTGCGTCGCATGGCCTCGAACTGTCCGCGCTGGAACCAGGCCGACTGCGTCCGAATCTGTGCGATCGCGGTGCGCATGAGTCCGTCGTCGGCGAGCAGCCAACCCTTACCGCCGTGTTCGGTGATCAGTGCGTGGCCGACCGCGGCACCGTAGCGAGTCTCATCGATGACCCGGCGTCCTTCCGCATCGACCAGCACCGAACCGGTAAATGCACTGGGCGGCAAGATGAATCGCCACGCGGAGATATTGCCCATCCGATCCGTCGCCGCACCGACCTGCTCGGCCATCCGGATTCCGCTGCCGTCGTCACCGCTGGTGCCGAGCGCGAGTCCGCCGCGGTATTGCGGCCCGTACTCGCGCAGCATCTCCCGATTCGCGATGAATCCGCCCGCGCTGAGTACCACACCGCGACGGGCCCGAATCCGAATTCTCGTGCGGTACCTGCGATCGAGCTTCGCGAGCTGACGCTCCATCGCCTTGCGCAGCGGCGGATAGTAAATACCCGGCTTAGCGGCGATTTTCGCCATTCGGGTGTAGCGATCCCGGACCTGCCCGGGGGCGTCGCGCAGTGACTCGCATTCGACGCCGATCACGGTGCCGTTGTCATCGGTGATCAATCGCGTTGCCTGCGTGAGGGTTTCCACCCGAACCCCGCGTCGCGACGCCGAGGCGGCCAGCGGGCCGGTGAGCTTCTTCCCGGACGTGCCCTTGCCCTTGACCCGGTGTCCGCGCTGCGCGGGCGTCGCGACCTCGCGGCCGTAACCGGAAACCTCACTACCGGAGTAGTAGAGGTAGTAGCTGTCATTCGGATACGACGTCTTGTACGGACACAGCGATGCCTCGAACGGCACACCGTGCCCCTTCAGCCATTCGATCAGCTCCGGACTCTCGTCCACGAACCGCCGCAGTGTCTCGGGCGTGACCGCCGTGCCGACCTCACGCTCGAGATAGGCCAGCATCTGCTCCGGCGTATCGCGCACCCCGGCCTCGTGCTGCACCGAGGTGCCACCGCCCGCGTAGATGATGCCGCCCGACAACGCCGACGCCCCGCCACCGGCGAAACGTTCCAGCACCAGCACCTGTGCACCCGCCTCGGTCGCTTCCAACGCGGCCGCGGCCCCGGCCGCGCCGTAGCCGACGACGACGACGTCGGCGGTCAGGTCCCATTCGCCGCTAGCGACTGCTTGCAGGTCGCTCGAAACAACACCGCCCATGTACATCACTCCGGTCAGAAACTGAAACAAGTTTTCTCGACGAATGGAACGTCGAGCGCGTCTTCTGCCACTCAACATAGACCAAATGCGGTCCCATTCTATAACGTGTTCTACATGACTGATCCGGTTGATGATCCGCACAGCTACGATGTGGTGGTGGTCGGCAGCGGTGCTGCCGGAATGACCGCCGCCCTCGCAGCTGCCCACCACGGGCTCAGCGCGGTGATCATTGAGAAAGCCGCGCACTACGGCGGGTCGACCGCACGCTCCGGCGGTGGCGTGTGGATCCCAGGCAACAAGGCACTGAAGGCCTCCGGACGTCCCGATGATCGCGAGGACGCCCGCACCTACCTGCACAGCATCATCGGCGACGTGGTGCCCAAGGACCGGATCGACACCTACATCGACCGCGGTGCGGAGGCCTTCGACTTCGTCCTCGACCACACCCCGCTGAAGATGAAGTGGGTGCCCGGCTACTCCGACTACTACCCGGAGGCCCCGGGCGGCCTGGGCCAGGGCCGCTCGTGCGAGCCCGCGCCGTTCAACGCCAAGATCCTCGGTGACGAGCGGTTCAACCTCGAGCCGCCGTATGCCAAGGCCCCACTCAATGTCGTCGTCATGCAGGCCGACTTCGTCCGGCTCAACCTGATCCGTCGCCATCCCAAGGGCATCATGCGGGCCATGCGGGTCGGCGCCCGCACCTACTTCGCCAAGTGGACCGGCAAGCACATCCTCGGCATGGGGCAGGCGATCATCGCCGCCATGCGCAAAGGACTCATCGACGCGAATGTGCCGCTGCTGCTGAACACCGCGCTGACCAAACTTGTCGTGGAGAACGGCGTGGTCACCGGCGTCGAGGCCGAGCACAACGGCGAGACCGTGCGGTTCACCGCCAAATACGGTGTGGTACTCGGCAGCGGCGGATTCGAGCACAACGCCGAAATGCGCACCAAGTACCAGCGCCAGCCCATCACCACCGAGTGGACCACGGGCGCGGCCGCCAATACCGGCGACGGCATCAATGCGGGCATGGAAGCCGGCGGCGCGGTCGACTTCATGGAGGATTCCTGGTGGGGGCCGACCATCTTCAAGGGCGGAAAGCCGTGGTTCGCGCTGGCCGAGCGGAATCTGCCCGGCACCATCATGGTCAACGCCGACGGTAAGCGATTCGGAAATGAGTCCGCTCCTTACGTCGAGGCTGTGCACACCATGTACGGCGGCGAATACGGGCAGGGTGAGGGTCCGGGCGAGAACATCCCCGCATGGCTGGTGTTCGACCAGCGCTACCGGAACCGCTACATCTTCGCCGGACTGCAGCCTGGTCAGCGGTTTCCGTCCCGCTGGATGGAAAACGACCTGATTGTCAAGGCCGACAGCCTCGCGGAGTTGGCCACCGAGATCGGCGTGCCCGCCGAGAATCTGACCTCGACCGTCGAGCGGTTCAACAAATTCGCCGAGACCGGTGAGGACGAGGATTTCGGTCGCGGCAACAGCCACTACGACCGGTACTACGGCGATCCGACCGTGAAGCCGAACCCATGCCTGGCCGGGCTCGTGCAGGGTCCGTTCTACGCGGCCAAGATCGTGCCGGGCGACCTCGGCACCAAGGGCGGGCTGGTCGCCGACACCGCCGGGCGGGTCCTGCGCGAGGACGGCACGGTGATCGAGGGCCTGTACGCCTCCGGCAATAGCGCGACCCCCGTGATGGGTCACACGTACGCCGGCCCCGGCGCGACCATCGGCCCCGCGATCACTTTCGGCTACCTGGCGGTATTGGATATCGCCGAGCGCAAGAAGCAGCAGTCGGCCGAGGCCGTCGCCGAGGCGTAGGCGGCCGTGGCGTCTCACGGAGCGGACGCCACCTTGCCCGCCGCGGCCCGGCCGCCGCACGATCGATCCGAGGCAATTGCCACATGGGGCCTCGGATCGCTGGGATACGCCCAGGACAGGTCGCCTGCATGGCGCGGGCGATCTGTCCACAAGCATTCACAAGGAGAACTCGATGCCCATCGACCCGAAAATCGCGCTCGGCGCGGAACTTCCGAGCGGGGAGTTCACTTGGACGCCATCCGAAGTGCAGCTGTACCACCTGGGCCTCGGGGCTGGCGCACGCTGGACGGATCCCGCCGAACTGCGCTACGTCGACGACCGCGACCCGCAGGTGCTGCCGACCTTCGCGACCGTGGCACCTACCTTCCACGAGACCGAGCCACCGAAGGTGCAGTTCCCCGGCATCGATATCGATCTGGCGAACGTCGTGCACGGCCACCAGGAGATCGAAGTGCACCGCCCGATTCCGGCCGCGGGCAAGGCGACGATCACCAGGCGCATCACCGAACTCTGGGACAAAGGCTCCGCCGCCGTCGTGGTGCAAGAGCATACGATCACCGGTTCCGACGGCGCACCGCTGTGGACCGCACGCTCATCCATCTTCGCCAAGGGTGAGGGCGGCTTCGGCGGCGAACGCGGCCCCAGCACCAAGGCCGAACTCCCCGACCGCGCCCCGGATTTCGACGTCACCACCGCGACCCTCCCCCAGCAGGCCCTGCTCTACCGCATGTGCGGCGACCGCAACCCCCTGCATTCCGATCCCGAATTCGCCCGCGCCGCAGGCTTCCCCGCCCCGATCCTGCACGGACTGTGCACCTACGGCATCGTCTGCAAAACCGCCACCGACACCGTGCTCGATTCGGACGCGAGCCGCGTCACCGGCTTCCGCGCCCGCTTCGCCGGCGTCCTCTACCCAGGCGAAACCATCCGCACCCGAATCTGGCGCACCGACGCCGAACTCATCATCAGCGCCACCGTCGCCGACCGCGCCGACGCCCCCGTCCTCGCCGACGTAATCCTGCGCTTCACCTGAGCACTGGACGTCTGATCACGATGTACTAGTGGAGGCAAACGCCGAGAGCACACCTCCACCAGTACATTTTCGGGACAAAAGGGAGGCCTGGGCGTCAACTGGGCGCGGTCGCGGTCTCGTCGTTGCGTGCCCGTTTGATTGCGACGCCCTGAATGACCAAGGCGTACAGCAGGATCACCAGGATCGGGGCGGCGATCGGGACCCAGGCCAAGCGCAACGGGAGCAGCGCCGCGCCGACAGCAACAGTGGCGAATGCCACCGCGCCGGTGACGGACGGAACCGTGGTCGGGACGACGCCGACCGGCGCGGACACCGTCGCGGTATTCAGCAGATAAGTCGTAGCCACCAAACCCGCTGCGGCGGCGGCCAATACACCCGTATCAGCCACGGCGAGCACCCCGATCGCGAGGAGCACCGCGCCGACCGCGGGCAGCCGGAACCACCAGCCCGCCACCACCAGCGCCGCCGCCGGAATACCGGCCCATGGCGTCATCAAGGTCACCGAGGTCACCAGCAGGACCCCGGACAGAATGGCGAGGAATCGAATCATCGGCGCACCCTTACGGTTCGGCGATGGTCCGGGATCAGTCGCATGACCTGATCCAGCCGGGCGTCTTCGGTCCAGGCCACGATATCGACGCCGACGGTTCCCATATCCCGATACATCGAGGCGCGCTCCAGATTCCACATCCGCGCCAGCGTCGGATCGAGATGTTCGTGAAAAGGTGTGCCGCGCAGGACATCCACGACCACCACCACATGTCCACGCTTGCGCAGATCGATCAGCGCGAGCGCGAACTGGGTGTCCAGCAGTGTGGTGAAAGCGACGATGATCGCGCCGAGTGGCACGGCCGCATGCGGGGCCAAGGTGCCCGTGGTCGGAATGTGCTCATCGCCGACATCGAGCACGGTATCCACGATCCGATAGAACTGCCGCCGCCCGATATCCGGGCGCAGCCAGCGCGGGGACTGGCCGAGGCAGACCACCGCGGTGCGATCACCGGCCTGCAGCGTCGATTGCACCACCTGCGCCGCACCGCGCACCGACAGCTCGAGCGAATCGGTGGCCGGGCCCGGAGCCTGCTGCGAAGTATCCACCAGCACAACCACATCCGCGGATCGGTTGGTCAGCCGCTCGGTGACATATAGTCGCCCGCGCCGCGCACTCACCGGCCAGTTCACGATGCGGAGCTGATCGCCGGGCGCGTACGCGCGGATATCGGCGTACTCCACACCGGGACCGTGCTTGCGGGTCAGGTGAGTGCCGAGCCGTTCGGGAAGTTCGGTGCGCGGCAACTTCATCCGCTGTGGGTCGGTGATCGGGTAGACGAACAGTTGCCCCGCGGGCAGCACCGCGGAGGCCACGGACAGTCCCGCCGGGCTCAGCGCGGTTACCCGCACCGACAGCGGATAGCGACCCCAGCGGTCCGCCGTCAGAGCCAACCGCAGCCCGGCGGGCGCCGTCCCGGAATCGATCGCCTCCTCGATGTCGATCCCGAGTCCCGCGAACTTCTCCGGTTTCAACCGAAGCAAGGCGTGACCCGATTCTACGAAGGCGCCGATCGGCGTCACGATCTCCTCGGTCTCGAAACACCGCAGCGTGCCGCCGCCATCCACCTGGATCCGAGTCCTGGACTGCTGCCACGGCGCGGTGGCCAGCACACCGAGCAGCGGAGCCGCGAAGACAACCAGTTGCCAGCGACCGAGCACCACCGCGAGTAGCAGCGCCACCGCCGCGCTCACCGCCAGCATGAATACCAACGGCGCTGGACGCCAGCGCAATTCGGCCTCGACGGCGGCAGTCATATCCCGATGCCGCGCCCCGCCCGCCATCGGCTCGTCCCTGGTCGGCGGTCGCGCCGCCGCGGCATTGGCCGCCGCGATCCCTTGGATGACGGGGGCGGTGGAATCCGGCTGGGTCATGCCCTTTCCCGCCGGATCATGTCACCGACGCGCGCGGAACCGGCAGACGGCGCAGCAATTCGGTGATCACGTCCTCGCCACGGATCCGGCGCACCCACATCTCGGGACGCAAGGTGATCCGGTGCGCCATGGCCGGAACGGCGAGCGCCTTGACGTCTTCCGGAATCACATAGTCGCGCCCGAGCAGCAGCGCACGGGCCCGCGACATCTGCACCAGATCGAGTTCGGCGCGCGGACTCGCACCCACCTCGACCTGCGGATGCGCACGCGTCGCACCGGCCAGCGCGACCACATAGCTGACCACATCCGGATGCACCGTGACGAATTCGACGGACTGGCGCATCTCCAACAGGCCGTTCGCATCCACCACCTGCACCACCTGTGGTGTCGCCGAACCGCGCTCCAAGCGGCGGCGGATCATCTGGCGTTCGTCGTTCTCCGACAGATAGCCCAGTCGCAGCTGCATGGCGAATCGGTCCAGCTGCGCCTCCGGCAGCGGATAGGTGCCCTCGTACTCGATCGGGTTATCGGTGGCGAGCACGATGAAAGGCTGGGGCAGCTGGAAGGTTTCGCCGTCGATGCTGACCTGGCCCTCGGCCATCGCCTCCAGCAGCGCGGCCTGGGTCTTCGGTGGGGTGCGGTTGATCTCGTCGGCCAGCAGCACATTGGTGAAGACCGGTCCGCGCCGGAAATTGAACCGGCCCGTCGACATGTCGTAGATGGTGGAGCCGAGCAGGTCGGCGGGGAGCAGATCGGGCGTGAATTGCACGCGGGTGAAGTCCAGGCCGAGCGCGGCGGCGAAGGACCTGGCGATGAGCGTCTTGCCGAGGCCGGGCAGATCCTCGATCAGGATGTGACCGCCGGCAAGTACGGCGATCATGATCAGCTGCAACTCATCCCGCTTGCCGACGATCACCCGGGAAAGTTCCCGGAGCACCGCCTCGCTGCGCTGGATGGTCGTGTCCATCGGCATCGTCATATGTCTACTCGCACTTGCCTCAAACCCATTCTCCTACGGCGGTATTCGATTTGGCATGACCGGGGCCCTACATGGTTACGCAAGCTGCCTCCTCCGGGCCTGACCGCTCATGCTGTATTGAATTTGGCATGACCGGGGCCCTACATGGTTACGCAAGCTGCCTCCTCCGGGCCTGACCGCTCATGCCGGGTCGGTTACATCTTTTGCAGGCAGCGCAGGATTTCGTCCAGCGCGGCCCGCCCCGGTGCGGGAGTCGTCTGATCCCGCAGTGCCGAGTTGGCCGGATCGACCCAGCGCCACAGCTCCGGGCCGAATTGCAAGATTCCGGCGGCCTCGGTCGCCTTGCGGTTCTTGGCGACCCGCAAACCGGTGGACAACTCGAATTCCTTGGCCAGCAGCGGACGCAGATGCCGATCCCAGTCGGCCCTGGTGCCCTCCGCGCGGTCGGCGAGCATCTCCGCTCTGGCATGCCAGTGCCGCAGCATTTCGGCGGGACCGTTGTCGATATCGTCGGATCCGGCATCGGTTTTGATGGCCGAACGGCCGGTCAACGACCAGATGAGCTGAATCATGGCCAGCGCCACCGGAACTCCGGCGGCAATGAGCAACGCGCCGCGGGCCTTGCCGAGGGTGATCAGCTCGATCAGCACGATGAGGATCAGCGCACCGATCACGATCGCGCGGTTCATACCATCTCCCCTTGCAGATCGGCCAGCACGATACGCAGCAGTTGTTCGGCCCGCATCCGCTGCCACTCCAGCATCGAATGCGGACTGAACCTGGCCTCCTCGAAGAGCGCGACCAATTCCCTTGCCGACGCGTCGTGTAGTGCGCCGCGCTCGAATGCGCGGGCCAGCACCTCCATCGGGGTATCCGAAGCCAGCGGCGCGGCCGCGCGATCGAAGGACAGCCCGCGTTCCATTGCGACGTAACAGGCGATGATGGCCTCGCGCGGATCCTGACCGGGCACATTCATGGCGGCCAGACCCATCTCGGCCGCCCTGGCGAGCGAACCCGCGACCGTCGGCGCGGCCGGGGGTACCGGGACCGGCGCCACAGGCGGCTTACGCTGCCCCGCCACCGCGACCACGATCAGCCCGATCAATGCCCCGCCGACCAGCACGGCGGCAGCGACCATGGCCACCAGTAGTGCGGTCCCCGTGAGGTGCTGGGTGGGCGCGCTGTCGGGGGTCGCGGGGGCGGTGACCGCCTCCTGCGGGGTGTGGGTGGCGGTACCGCGCGGCCCCGATGACGGCGTCGGCTCGCCCTCGCGGCCGAATCCGACGAAGAAGACCGCCGACGCCGCCGCGACGATCAAGGAAACGACCGCCAGCGCGGCCAGCACCAGTAGGCCGGTACGGCCGAGCAGTCCATGTCCGCGCTCGGAATCACGATCCACCTCCGGCATGGCCAGCGGCAGTCGATGCTGGCTGGCTATCACCCCGGCGATCAGGATCACCACCGATACCGTGAGCAGTACCGGCATCAATACCACTGAAATAGCCGATGGCACCGTGCGGTGATCGCCGGAATCATGGGCCCCGGGAATGTGGCCGCGCAATGCGATCGCGGCACACGCCAGTAGCGTGATCAGCACGATCACGCGCGATATCGGCGCTCCCGCCCTGGCCACTTGCTACCACCACATCTGAGTACAGCTCTGAACAGGCACATAGTTACATGCCGAGTGGTCCGCTCGGGAGTGAATCGAATACTTAGGATCGGCTCCTTTTTATCCGTAACCGGCAGTGCATTCACGTGGGTACGCAGCTAGCGGAGCACGACGGATCGGGCTGACGGAGTTCACTCAGGCGGCTTGCGGTCCGTGCCAGATCAGGGACGGCGGGAACGTCGGCCACCAGGTCGGATAGTGCGGTGCGCGCCTCGAGGGTGAGTTCGAGATCGGCGTCGTAGAGCACGTCGACCAGATTGACGAAGCGCATCGCCCAGTCGGGCGGGGCCTCGCGCAAGGGTGGGACGTTGCGCAAGGTCCATCGGCGAAAGCGGTGTGCCAGTTCGACGTAGTCCGAGGCGGCAGTGGCGGTGCCGCACAGGGCGGCGAAATCGAAAGTGATGGCGGAGCCATCGATGGCGTCGGCGTGGATCTCGCGGGCACCCGCGACAACAACCTCTGCGGTGCCGGCTTCTCTCGCATCGTCGATGCGGTAACAGCCGGAGGCGAAGCCCATACCGCTGTGCGCGGCGCGGGTTCGGTAGTCGAGTGGGCCGTCGACCGAGACGACATCCAGATGCGCGCGGATGCGCGCGATGGTCGGCAGGAAGCGGTCGTGGAACAACGGGTTGGGCAGCAGCTGCTCCGGCGGGTAATTCGAGGTCACCACCAAGACGATGTGGCGGGCGAATAGAGCGTCGAGCATGCGGGCGATCAGCATGGCGTCGCCGATATCGTGCACGTGGAATTCGTCGAAGCAAACCAGTTCGGCATGACCGAGCAGGTTGTCGATGGCCTTGTCGATGGCGCCCGATTCGTGTGCCGCGGTGTGCAATTGGGCGAAGAAGTTGTGGAAGTGGAAGCGGCGCTTGCGGTTCGAGGTTATGCCTGCGAAGAAGTCGTCCATCAACATGGTTTTGCCGCGACCGGGTCTGCCGTGCAGGTAGCTGCCGCGGTGCCGCTTCATCGGCCTGCCGTGCCGGTCGAGCAGCCCGAGCAAGCACGCGCGCGCCCGGAGTTGGTCGGCATCCAGTGTGATGTTGTCTTCCATGAGACCCTCCTGATCCTCTACAGTTGTAGAGGATCAGGAGACGCGGCCGCCAGCGAAGGTGATGATGTCCACAACCGACCGACGCGCGGCACTCGTCGATGCCGCCATCGATGTGATAGCCACCCAGGGCATTCGAGCGCTCACCCACCGCGCCCTCGATACCGCTCTCGAGCTGCCCGGCGGGTCGGCCTCCTATTACTTCCGCACCAAACGCGCGCTCATCGAGGCGATCGCGGACCGGATCACCACCCGCTCCCGCGACGACTTCGCCGAGCTCGCTCCGCCGCCATCGCTCGAGCCCGATAACATCGCGAAGGCCATTGCCGGCTGGCTCGACCGGCTACTCCTCGACCGCCGCAATCACCTGATCGTCCGGCATGCGCTGATCATCGATCTGCTCGGCGACCCGGAATTGCACCAACGGCTGACACACAGCCTGTTCTCGACCGAGCGGGCGCGAGAACTATTCCACACCTTGGGTTTTCCCGATCCCGATGGCGCCGCCGCCGACTTCATCGCGGTGGTCGAAGGCGCGGTCTTCGATAGATTCGCGGGCGCGCGGGCGCATCTTCCGGCAGGTACCCGGGACAGCATCGACCAACTCGCGGCCGTGCTGTCCCGCTATCTCACCCAGCCCCACTCGCTATAAGGCGTGCCCGTCGTGAACCCGCGGATTCCGGCAGCGGAATAGCGGATCAGTGACTCTTCCGGCAGTGCGTCGAGCGAAAACCATTGCAACCCATAGCTTTTATCCGGCTCCCGATTCACCGGCGCACCCGCCCAGCGCAGCGCATGGAAGAACAGCCCGAGCCGGGCTTCCCGCCCGGAGCCGATCACGTGCGCGGTATGAATCAGCCGCAGATCCGCCGGGTCGATGACAACCCCGATCTCCTCCCCCGCCTCACGCGCGGCAGCAGCGGTCGCGGACTCGCCGGACTCCAACTTCCCCGCGGGTAGATGCCACAGCCCATCGAACTCGTCCGCACTGCGCCGCCTGCTGAGCAACAGCTCACCGTCGCGGACGAGCAGAATATGCACGTCGACAAGATGACGCTCGGTCATCAGACTCCTCCCGTGCTGCACCGCTCCACATAACCAACCAGGGCATGCGGCGGACGGATCTCGGCGAATGCCGAAGTCGTCAGTTCGCGCTGAGCACCAGCCCTGAGGTCGGGACTCCCGTGCCTGCGGTAACCAGGATGTTCTCCAGGTTCGCCACCGGGTTGACGGAGGTGCCGCGGATCTGTCGCACCGCCTCGGCAATCCCGTTCATGCCGTGGATATAGGCCTCGCCCAGCTGTCCGCCGTGGGTATTGAGCGGCAGGCGGCCACCGACTTCGATGGCGCCGTCGGCAATGAAATCCTTTGCCTCGCCGCGTCCGCAGAAGCCGAGTTCCTCCAGTTGCATGAGGACGAACGGAGTGAAGTGGTCGTAGAGGATGGCTGCCTGCATATCCTCCGGACGCAAACCACTCTGCTCCCAGAGCTGATCGCCGACCAGACCCATCTCCGGCAGGCCCGTGAGGGCGTCACGGTAGTAGCTGGTCATGACATATTGGTCGGCACCGGAACCCTGTGCGGCAGCGGCGATTACGGCCGGACGCTGCGGCAGATCCCGGGCCCGCTCGACGCTGGTGACCACGATCGCGACACCACCGTCGGACTCCTGGCAGCAGTCGAGCAGATGCAGCGGTTCGGCGATCCAGCGCGAATTCTGGTGCTCGTCCAGGGTGATCGGCTTGCCGTAGAAGAAGGCGGCCGGGTTCACCGCGGCGTGTTTGCGGTCGGCGACGGCGACGCGGCCGAAGTCCGCGCTCGTCGCGCCGTAGACGTGCATATACCTGCGGGCGACCATGGCCACCTGCGCGGCCGGTGTCCCCAACCCCTGTGGATAGGACCAGCCCGCATCGATGCCCGAGGAAGTCGGCGCGGTGGCCAGCGCGGTGGAGAACTGGCCGAAGCGCGATACCGAACGCTCGTTGAAGGCACGGTAGGCGACAACCACATCGGCGACGCCGGTGGCGACCGCCATGGCGGCCTGCTGAATGGTGGCGCAGGCCGCACCGCCGCCATATCCGATGTGGCTGAAGAACTTCAGCTGCGGGATACCGACTGCACGTGCCACGGCCGCCTGGGTGTTGGTATCCATGGTGAAGGTGGTCAGGCCGTCCACATCGGCGGGGGTGAGGCCCGCGTCGGCGAGCGCCGCCGTGACCGCCTCGGCGGCCAAACGCAATTCGCTGCGGCCGGAGTCCTTCGAGAAGTCGGTGGCGCCGATGCCGACAATGGCGGCGCGGCCGGAAATCCCGGTGGTGCTGTCAGCGGTCATCATGGCCTCCGCAGTGCGATAACGGCTTTCGCCGTGATGTGGTCACCGAGGCTGTCGCGGCCGACGACATCGATATGGATGTCTTCGCCGTGGATCGCGGAGACGGTGCCGGAAAGTGTCAGGGTGTCACCGGCGTACAGCGGTACCCCCAGGCGCAGCGCGACCGATTTGACGATGGCGCGCGGTCCGGCCCAGTCGGTGACGAAGCGCTGCACCAGCCCGGTATCGGTGAGGATATTGACGAAAATGTCCTTGGAACCACGGGCGACGGCCTTGTCCCTGTCGTGGTGCACATCCTGAAAGTCCCTGGTGGCCAGGGCCGTACTGATTACGAATGTCGGATCGGCGGTAATGACCAACTCGGGCAGCGCGGTGCCGACCTCGATCGTGGCCGGCTCGACGTAGGTCATGCGATCACCCGCCAAACCGGCAGCACGGCCTCGTCGTCGAGTTTCTCGAACTCCACCTGCACCGGCAGGCCGATCTTGACATCGGCCGGATCAACGCCGCGCAGCTCACCGAGCATCCGCACACCCTCCTCCAATTCGACCAGCGCGACCACGAAAGGCAATTGCCGCCCGGGCACTTTCGGCGCGTGATGCACGACATAACTGAACACCGCACCGCGCCCGGAGGCGACGACATAGTCGGTCTGCTCCGACTTGTCCTGCCACAGTGCCGGAATCGGCGGATGCCGCAGCGTGCCGTCCGGCAGCCGCTGGATCCGCAGCTCCCCGGCCTTGGTGCCCTCCCAGAAGAATTCGGTATCCCAGGAGACCAGCGGTTTGACCCGTTCGCCCGCGGGCGCTTTCGGTGCAGTACCGGTGCTGGCGACCGCTTGCAGGTCGTTCGAAACAACACTGCCGGGCGCGAATTTCAGCAGCCGCCAGAGCATTTCGGCGACCACCTCGTCGCCCACCTGCCAGCTGATCTGGAAGGTGATGAACCACCCCGCACCGAGCGCGGTCCGCTTCGGGCCGCGGATATCGCACAGCCTGCTGGTCACCGCCACTTGCTCACCGACATTCAGGTATCGGTGGTAGGTCTGCTGGCAGTCGGTCGCGACCACCGAGGTGAAGCCCGCGCTGTCCAGCAGCTCGATGACCTGGTTCGTAGGATCGTCCGCCGCGCGGGAACCATTGAGCCCGAGCATGGTCCAGACCTGGATCATGGCGGGCGGCGCCACCGTGCCGGGATGTCCGGCGGCGCGCGCGGCTTCCTCGTCGACGTAGATCGGGTTCCGATCCCCGAGCGCCTCCACCCAGTTGTTGATCATCGGCTGGTTCACCGGGTCACGCCCGAGGCGTGGCGCGCAATCACCCGCCGCGATGATCTTCTCGGCGGCTTCGGTAATCGCTTCCGGAGTCATGGTTTCCGGCACGCGCGGCTCCTTGTCGTCGTGGCGTACCGCGCATCGGCGCGGATTCATCGAGGTACCCGAGGCAGTTTCAGCCCGGAGGAGGCGACCAGTTCGCGCATCACCTCGTTGACGCCGCCGCCGAAGGTCACCACCAGATTCTGTTTGGTTCTGCGGTCCAGCCAGGTCAGCAGTTCGGCGGTGTCCGGATCGGCCGGATCGCCGTAATGCCCGACGATCTCCTCGGCCAACCGGCCCGCCTCCTGCAGCGATTCGGTGGAATACACCTTGGTTGCCGAGGCATCGGCGATGACGGTGGCCTGGTCACCGTCGACGGTCGCGGCGACCTGCCAGTTCAACAGTTCGTTGAGCCGCGCCATGGCGTGGATGCGACCGAGCGAACGGCGCACATCCGCCTCGGCGAGCACACCGCGCGACTGGGCCCATTCGCGCGCCCGGTCGTAGAGCTGTTCGATCTTGCCGGACGGGCCGAGGCTCACGCGCTCGTGGTTGAGCTGGGTGGTGATCAGTCGCCACCCCTTGTTCTCCTCGCCCACCAGCATGTCGGCGGGCACCCGGACATTGTCGAAATACGTGGCGTTGGTGTGGTGCGCGCCATCGCAGGTGATGATCGGCGTCCAGGAGTAGCCGGGATCGGTGGTATCCACGATCAGGATCGTGATGCCACGGTGCCGTGACTCGACCGAGCCGGTGCGGCAGGCCAGCCAGACATAGTCCGCCTCATGCGCACCGGTGGTGAAGATCTTCTGCCCGTTGACGATCCAATCGCCGGATCCCTCGCGCACCGCACTCGTGCGCAGCGCGGCGAGGTCGGTGCCCGCCTCCGGTTCGGAGTAGCCGATCGCGAAATGGATATCGCCGGAAAGGATTCCGGGCAGGAACTTCGCCTTCTGCGCGTCGGTGCCGAAACTCTGCAGCGTCGGCCCGACCGTCAACAAGGTGACCAGCGGCAGCGGAACATCCGCGCGCACCGCCTCATTGAAGAAGATCTGCTGTTCCATCGGCCCGAAACCCTGGCCGCCGAACTCCTTCGGCCAACCGACACCGAGCCAACCGTCCGCACCCATCCGGCGCACCACCGCACGGTAGGCGTCACCGTGGCGGTTGATCGCCATCTCGGCCTCCTCCTCGGGAGTCACGAGATCGGCGAAGTACGCCCGCAATTCATCGCGCAGCTTGCGCTGCTCCGCGGTCAGATCGATGAACATCTGGCCCCCAATCGATCGAGTCGGAACGATTCGCCGCCGAGCCAGCGGGCGATGTCCTTGGCCTGCGAGAAGTAGCGGTGCATCGGGTGGGTCACATCGACCCCGAGGCCACCGTGCAGGTGATGACATTTCTGCATGGCGGCGGGCAGTTCGGCGGCCACGGTGTAGGCGAGCACATCGAGGTCGTCATCGATGCGCTCCTGATGCGGCCGTGTCGAATCAGACTGTGCCAGCGCCCAGTTCGCCGAAACGGCGGCGGCGTGCAAGGTCCGCGAGACGACGTAAACATCGGCGATCTGCTGTGCGACGGCCTGGAATTCGGCGAGCGGCCGATTGAACTGCCGCCGGGTTCGCAGGTGCTCGGCGGTGAGCAGGAGTGCACCTTTGAGCAGTCCGTCCGCCGTCGCACCGATCGAGGCGATGGCCAACCGGTGCAGTTCACCGATACCGCCGGGCAGCAGTTGCTCGGCCGGAATCTCGACCTGGTCCAGGCGCACCGAACATTCCGGAATCCCGCCGGAAGCCGGTGACGGCGTCAGGGTGAGCCCCGCCGAATCCGAATCAACCAGTGCGATACCGGAATTCGTCGGAATCAAGAGCCAGCGCGCCTGCTCCGCATACGGCACCGCCACCTTGTGACCGGTGATGCGCACGGTGTCCCCATCGGAAACCGCGGTGGTCTCCGGCTTGACCACGAACGGATTCGCGCGCTCGCTGAGCGCGGCGGTGAGCACCGCGCCCTCGGCGACCTCCGAATAGACCCGCTCGGCGACGCTGTCCGGCAATCCGGCCAGCAGCGGCAGCAGGCCGAAGCCGAGGGTCGGCAGGGCGGGCACGGCCACCGCCTCGGCGGCCAGTTCGGTCAACAGGACCGAGACCTCCGCCAAGCCCATACCGTCACCACCGAACCGCTCCGGCAGCGCGAGCGAGAGCAGTCCGGTCTCGATCAGACTCGGCCACAGCTCGATATCGCGTGCCGGTTCACGCTCCAGCAAACTCACGACGACCTCGGCCACGGCATCCTGGCCCTCGTCCCGGGTGAAGTCCACGCTTTACTCCCAGTTGGTTGGTCGACTAGCTGTCGGTGTCGCGAGGCAGTCCGAGGATTCGCTCACCGGCCACGGTCAACAGAATCTGCTCGGTCCCACCAGCAATCGACAAACAGCGCGTGAGCAGGAACTCTTTTACCACCTCTGAGTCCTGCGCACCGGTTGGACCTGCCGTTTCCACCGCAAATTCGGCCACTGCCTGGCGGTGCCGGACACCGACGAGCTTGCGCACACTGCTCTGCGCTCCCGGATCACCGCCCGCCAGCATCCGAACCGCGGCACGCTGTTCCAGCAACAGTCCAGCGATCGCATCGGCGACGAAGCCGCCGAGCCGATCGTTCAATAGCTCCGCCCCCGGCCCGGTGGCCGGCAGTTTGGCGATGAGCTCCTCCAGCACCGGCCCGATCCCGCTGCCGCCCATGGCGACTCGTTCGGTCGACAGGGTCGAGCGAGCGATCTTCCAGCCGTTGTTCAGCGCGCCGACCAGACCGTCGTCGGGCACGAACACATCGTCGAGGAAGACCTCGCTGAACCGTGCCTCCCCGGTGATCTGCACCAGCGGACGCACCTCGAGCCCAGCGCTGCGCATATCGACGAGGAAGTAGCTGATACCGCGGTGCTTCGGTGCGTCCGGATCGGTGCGGGCCAGGCAGATCGCCCAGTTCGCCCGATCACCCAGCGACGTCCACACCTTCTGTCCGCGCAGCACCCAACCGCCGTCGACCTTCTTGGCGGTGGTGCGCAGCGCGGCCAGATCCGAACCGGCCTCCGGCTCACTGAACAGCTGACACCAGACCACCTCGCCGCGCAGCGTCGGCCACGCGAAGCGGTCGATCTGCTCCTGGGTGCCGTGCTGCAGCAGGGTCGGAATGGCCCAGCCGCCGATCGTCAGATCCGGCGACTCCAGGCCCGCGCGCCGCAGCTCCTCCGAAATCACCAGGCCCGTCATGGGATTCGCGCCGCGCCCGTACGGTGCGGGCCAGTGCGGCATGGCGAGCCCGGCGTCGACCAGCGCATTGCGCCGTTGATCGGCAGGCAGCGCGGCGATCGCGGCCACCTCGGCGGCCAGCTCGTTCAGATTGCTGTCATCGACCTCCACCCCATCGGCGGCGAAGACCCGGTCCGCACCGGTGGTCCGTCGCTGCCCAGCCCGGGTCAGCTCGGTGACCCTGGCCCGCCAGCGCGCCGATCCGCCGAGCAACTGCCGCAGTGCGGTGGCCCGGCGCAGGTAGAAGTGCGCGTCGTGCTCCCAGGTGAAACCGATGCCACCGAGCACCTGAATGCAGTCCTTGGCGGTCTCGACCGCGGCGTCCAGCGATATCGCGGCGGCGATGGCGGCCGCGATGGGCAGTTCCGCACCGCCCTCGTCGACCGCGGCCGCGGCATCGGCCGCGACGGAACGGATCAGCTCCGCCCGGCAGAGCATCCACGCGCAAATGTGTTTGAGCGCTTGGAAAGAGCCGATCTTGCGCCCGAATTGCTCACGCACCTTGGCGTATTCGACGGCGGTCTCCAGGCACCAGCCCGCCACACCGGCGAGCTCGGCCGAAACCAGTACCGCGAGAAGATCTTCCACCGCATGCGGCGACTCGAACACCCGGTCCGCAGGCACTCGCACCTCGGCGCAGTACACACGCGCCAGTGGCGTACTCGGGTCAGCGGGTGCCAGCGCCTCGATGCGCAGCCCCTCGGCATCGGGCCCGATCATGCACCAGCGCAACCCATCCGGCGTCTGCACCGGCAACAGCACCGAAGTACCCGATGCAGCGCCGAGCACCGATTCCCAGATACCCGTGAGCAACAACTCATCGGATGCGACCGGTACGCTGACCACGTCCCCCTCGACAACGAAGTCGAGCGCAACACCGCACGGCATATCCTCGGCGAGCGCGCCCGCGGTGACCAGGTTCGCCAATGCGGTGGACAGCACCGGCCCACCGACCAGATCGTGCGCCGCCTGCTCGACCAATACCGCCAGGTCGGCGACCGATCCACCGTGGCCGCCTGCGGCTTCGGCAATGGCAACCCGGAAAATTCCGAAGTCCGCCAACCCCGGCCAATATGCGCGCCAGAAGTCCGTCGGCTCGTCCCGCATTGTTGCAATAGGACGTACCGATCCGGCCCATCCACGCATCGACTCCTGAACGGCTTTATGCTCGTCAGTGGTGGCGATGGTCACAGTCCGTACCGCCTTTCCGGCGTGACTCCCACACCTAGAACATGTTCTAATATCCTAGCTGGGCGGAAGTCAAGAGACGACCGATGCCCGTTGCCGGAATGCAGGAAAGGACTCTCATCAATGGCCAGTCCCTCCCGATCGCAGCCAGCCGATTCGAATGCGGCCGGGCAAGCATCGGCCACCGCGACGGTCACGACGCTGAGCGAGGACGAGCTCAGCTCGGCCGCGCAGCGGGAACGGCGTAAGCGAATTCTGGACGCGACGCTCGCACTGGCCTCCAAGGGTGGTTACGACGCGGTGCAGATGCGTGCGGTGGCCGAACGCGCCGATGTCGCGGTCGGCACGCTGTACCGGTATTTCCCGTCCAAGGTGCATCTGCTCGTTTCCGCGCTGTCGCGGGAATTCGAGCAGATCGAGGGCAAACGCAAACCACTTGCCGGCCAGACGCCGAACGAGCGCATGCACCTGCTGCTGACCCAGATCACCCGAATGATGCAGCGCGACCCCTTGCTCACCGAGGCGATGACGCGCGCGTTCATGTTCGCCGACGCCTCGGCCGCCGCGGAGGTCGACCGGGTCGGCAAGGTGATGGACCGGGTATTCGCCAGGGCCATGAATGACGGCGAGCCCACCGAACGCCAGTTGGCGATCGCGCGGGTCATCAGCGATGTCTGGTTGTCGAATCTGGTCGCCTGGCTGACCAGACGCGCCTCGGCCACCGATGTGACCGAGCGACTGGAACTCACCGTGGATCTGCTGCTCGGCGACAACGGCGGCAACAGCTAGCGATTGCGCGCGGGCCGCTCGACAAGATCAGCAGCTGGCCATCCAACCAGCCGACAACCAGCACATACCGCGCAAATTTGGCGACGGAAGGTTCGCGGTACGCCGTAATTTCGCTCACATCCTGCAAGCCGCCAGGGGGCCGCGAACACGCAGCGCCGCAGGCGCTGCAAATCCAGCGCTGCGCACGCCACGCGGCGCGCTTCGGTGCGGCAAATTCAACACAGTATTGTCACGCGTGCCCCGGAAAAAACTCCTCCGATCACTAGGTTGGATGCGTGAGCGCACAGGATCTGCCACTGGAACTTCGCCGTGCACTGTCGACGGTCGCGCGCGTGCCACGGCTTTTGGTCGCATCGGACTACGACGGGACGATCGCACCCATCGTGTCCGACCCGGCGAAAGCTTTTCCACATCGGGAATCGGTAAGCGCGCTACGAGCGCTTGCCGGTCTCACCGGAACGACCGCCGCCGTGATCTCCGGCCGTGCCCTGCGAGATCTCGCGGCATTGTCGCGACTTCCGGTCGAGGTGCAACTTATCGGTAGTCATGGTTCGGAATTCGATGTGGGTTTCGTGCACGCCATCGACAATGACGCCAAACAACTGCTGGTCGAAGTCCAGACCAGTCTGACGCAGATCGCCGCGGAAAATCCCGGCGCCAGCGTCGAGATCAAACCGGCCAGCGTCGCACTGCATGTGCGCAATGCGAGTCCGGAAATCGGGCTGCGCGCACTCAAGGCGGTGCGCCAGGGTGCGGCCTGCTGGGTCGGCGTGCAGGTGACCGAGGGTAAATCGGTTATCGAGCTCGCGGTGATCCAGACGGATAAGGGCGTCGCGCTCGATACCGTCCGGCATCAGGAGGGCGCGTCGGCCGCGGTGTTCTTCGGCGACGATGTCACCGACGAGAAGGCCTTCCGCATGCTGTCCGGACCGGATGTCGGCATCAAGGTCGGCGACGGCGAGAGCCTGGCCAAATACCGCGTGGATACCACCGAGGCGGTGTCCTGGGCGCTGGCCTTCCTGCTCGAGGAACGGCGCACCTGGTTGGCGGGGGCGAGCGCGCCGCGCATCGAGCGGCTGAGCATGCTGGCCAGTCCGCGCTCGGTGGCGCTGCTCACACCCGACGCCACCGTCACCTGGTTCTGCCACCCCGAGCCCGATTCGGCCGCGGTCTTCGCCCATCTGCTCGGCGGACCGCAGGCCGGACATTTCACCATCGAGCCGGAACGTCCCGGCCTGCCGCTGTCGCAGCGCTACATCGACGGCACCATGACCGTCGAAACCCGCTGGGCCAAGCTGCAAGTGGTGGACTACCTGCCGCACGATGTGGCCCCCACCCGCACCGACCTGACCCGGGTGATCACCGGCGATGCGAAGGCCGTCGTAACCTTCGCGCCCCGACCGGAATTCGGCCAGGTACCGGTCAGCATCGAAATCGAATCGAACGGACTGCGCGTAGTCGGCACCAATGATCCGATGGTGCTGCGCTCCCCCGGTGTGCACTGGCAGATCCATTCCGACGGTATGCACAGCTCCGCGCGCGCCGTCGTCGATCCGTCCCGCGGCCCGATCGTGCTGGAAATGCGCTGCGGCACGCAGGATCTCGCGCCCGCCATGGTCAGCGAACCGGAGCGGCGCAGGGACGCCGAGGACTACTGGTCCAAGTGGGCGGCCAAATTGCAACTGCCGCCGTTGAAACCGGATCTGATGAAGCGTTCGGCTCTCACGCTGCGCGGACTGGTGCACGCGCCGTCGGGTTCGATCCTGGCCGCCGCCACTACTTCGCTGCCGGAAGACATTGGCGGCGTACGCAACTGGGACTACCGCTACTGCTGGCTGCGCGATGCCTCACTGACCGCACAGGCGCTGGTTTCACTCGGCTCGCTGACCGAGGCCGAGGAGTTCCTCGGCTGGGTGCACCGGGTCCTGGAGACGCTGCCCGGTCCGGAACGCCTGCACCCGCTGTACACGCTCTACGGCGAAACCCTGCCGCCCGAGGCATCGATCGATCAGCTGCCCGGCTATGCGGGTTCACGTCCGGTCCGCGTCGGCAACGCCGCGAATATGCAAGTGCAGCTGGATGTTTTCGGTCCGATCGTCGATCTCATCGCATCGCTGGCGCACGGTCGCGAGGCGAAGGGGCTGACCGACCCGGGCAAGTCGCTGCCGGACGCCGACTGGGAACTGGTGCACGCCATGGTCTCCGCGGTGCAGCGGCGCTGGCAGGAACCCGACCACGGCATCTGGGAGATCCGCGGCAACCCGCGCCACCACGTGTACTCGAAGGTGATGGGCTGGCTGACCGTGGACCGGGCGATCACCCTCGCACAGCGGTTCCAGCGTCAGATCGATCCGCTCTGGATCACGTTGCGCGACACCATCGCCGACGAGGTGAAGTCCAAGGGCTGGAACGACGACGTCCAGTCCTACACCGCCGCCTACGACGGCACCGATCTGGACGCGGCCACCCTGCACATCGGCCTCAGCGGACTGATCGACCCGTCGGATCCGCGTTTCGCGGCGACGGTCGTCGCCACCGAGGCGGAGCTGCGCAGCGGCTCGACGGTGTACCGGTACCACCACGACGACGGCCTGCCCGGCGGAGAGGGCGGCTTCCACCTGTGCGCGGCCTGGTTGGTCGAGGCGTATCTGCTGATCGGTAAGCGCTCGGATGCCGAGGCGCTGTTCGCGCAGTTGGTCGATGTCGCCGGACCGACTGGTCTGCTCAGCGAGGAGTACGACCCGGTCGCCGAACGCTCACTCGGCAACCATCCACAGGCATACAGCCATCTCGGCCTGCTGCGTTGTGCACAGCTGTTGGGTAAGCCGGTGGAAGCGTTCGTCTGAGCCGACCGCCACCCAGTTCCGGGCCCGCGAACCGATCGGTTCGCGGGCCCGGCCGGTATCCGGCGTCGAAGTGACGCGGCGAACATCGACTCGTGCCGAACCGGGCCTACTGCTACAGTTCAAATGGTAACGATTTCCATTATGATCTAGAGCTCGCTCAGATCCGCCGCATTACCAGGAGTACCCCGCGCGTGAACACACGGATTGCCATCAGATTCGCCGGTATCGCCGTGGGGGTAGCCACTGCTGTGGCGCTCACCGCATGCGGGAGTTCGAAGGATTCGGATAAGCCGAGCGTCGTCGCGTCCACCAATGTCTGGGGCAATATCGCGGCAACCATCGCGGGCCCGGATGCCGCGGTGACCGCGCTGATCACCGACCCCGCCGCCGATCCGCATTCGCACGAGACCTCGGCCGTCGAATCGGCCAAGATCAGCGATGCGGATCTGGTCGTGTTCAATGGCGGCGGCTACGACGAGTTCATCGAGAAGGCGATCCAGGGCAAGGACAAGCGCACCGTCGACGCATTCGAATCCCGCACCGACAAGAGCGACGAGAACGAGCACGTCTTCTACGACATCGGCACGGTGAGCACGGTCGCCGACCAGATCGCGAGCACCCTCGGCGAGATCGACTCCGCCCACGCCGCCGCGTACGCCGACCGCGCCGCCGCATTCAAGAGCCAGCTCACCGCGATCACCGCCGTCGCCACCAAGATCGCGGGCGAGCACCCGAAGACCCCGGTGCTGCAGACCGAACCGCTGGCGCACTACCTGCTGGTCGCCGCCGGAACCCAGGATCTGACCCCGCACGAATTCCAGGAGGCGATCGAGCAGGAGACCGATCCGGCGCCCGCCGCCGTCGCCGCCACCCAGGATCTGCTGACCGGTAAGAAGGTTCGCGCGCTGATCTACAACATTCAGACCGAGGACAAGATCACCAAGGATTTGCGGGCGCTCGCGCAGTCGAATGGCCTACCCATTGTCGAGGTGACCGAAACGCTGCCCGACGGTGTGGATTTCATTCAGTGGCAGACCAAGAACGCCCAGGCCCTGGCCGCGGCGCTGGCCTGATCGAGATTATGACAGCATCGCGCAGCGATCCGATGAGGGGTAGTGACCGGGTGACAGGTGGGCCTATGGGAGCCACGCTGACCACCGAAGACACCGACAAGGTGGAGCGGCGGCCCGATACCCGCTCAGCCGCCGTAAAACTCGATTCCGCCAGCTTGTCATTCGGCGAACGCAAGCTTTGGCACGGGTTGGATCTCGAGATCGCGCCTGGTGAATTCGTCGCGGTTCTCGGGCCGAACGGATCCGGGAAGACCTCGCTGCTGAAGGTGCTGCTCGGTCAGCTCGCGCTCAGCTCCGGCACCGCCGATATCGCGGGTGGGCCCGCACGGGCAGGCAATCCCGATATCGGCTATGTGCCGCAACAGAAGACGATCGATGCCGGTGTGCAGCTGCGCGGGGTCGATCTGGTCGGACTAGGCGTCGACGGGCACCGCTGGGGCCTCGGACTGCGGCGCCGTGCCGAGCGCAAGCGCAAGGTCCGTGCGGCCATCGCCGATGTGGGCGCGGAGAAATTCGCTTATGCGCCACTGGAATCCATGTCCGGCGGCGAACAGCAGCGGCTGCGGGTCGCACAGGCGTTGGTCGGCGATCCCAAGGTGCTGCTCTGCGATGAACCGCTGCTGAGCCTCGATCTGGCGAATCAGCGGTTGGTTTCGGAACTGATCGATCGACGCAGGCGAACCCACGACACCGCAGTGCTTTTCGTGACGCACGAGATCAATCCCATTCTGCCGCTGGTGGATCGGGTGCTGTATCTGGTCGACGGGAAGTTCCGGATCGGCACTCCGGACGAGGTGATGACCTCGGCGGTGCTCTCGGAGCTGTACCAGACCGAGGTCGATGTGCTGCGGGTGCGCGGGCGGCTGGTCGTCGTCGGCACCGGCGACACCATGGACGCGCTCGGTGCGGCCGGTGCCCAGCACTGCGCAACGCTTTCCGATGAACTGCCCGAATCGGCCGGGGTCCGTTCGTGAACGACAAGCTCTCCGATGTCGTCTCGAAGATGTTCGACTTCACCACCACGGCGGACCTGCTCTCGTATTCCTTCGTGCAGCAGGCGGTATTCGCGGCCGCGCTGCTCGGACTGCTTGCCGGTGTGATCGGTCCACTGATCATCAGCAGGCAGATGTCGTTCGCGGTACACGGCACCAGCGAACTCTCGCTGACCGGTGCGGCTGCCGCGCTGCTCGCCGGAATCGGGGTCGGGCTGGGCGCGATCGTCGGCTCGGTGGTGGCGGCGGTGCTGTTCGGTCTGCTCGGTACCAAAGCCAGAGAACGCGATTCGGTGATCGCGGTGGTGCTGTCATTCGGACTCGGGCTCTCGGTGCTGTTCCTGTGGCTCGGTCCCGAACGCGCCGGATCGAAATTCTCGCTGCTGACCGGTCAGGTGGTCAGCGTCGGCTACAACGGGCTGGCACTGTTGCTGACCTGCACCGTTTTGGTGCTCACCGTACTCGCGGTGGTGTACCGGCCGCTGCTTTTCGCGAGTTCGGATCCCGAAGTCGCACTCGCCCGCGGGGTTCCGGTGCGGGCGCTTTCGGTGGTGTTCGCGGTCATGCTCGGCATTACCGCGGCCTTCGGTGTGCAGATCGTCGGCGCGCTGCTGGTGCTCGCCCTGCTCATCACGCCTGCGGCCGCGGCGGCGCAGCTGACCGCGAATCCGGTGCGCGCCACAGTGCTGGCAGTGTTGTTCGCGGAAACGGCGGCGGTGGGCGGCATCATTTTGTCGCTCGCGCCCGGCGTTCCGGTCTCCACCTTCGTCACCACTATCTCGTTCCTGATCTACCTGATCTGTCGTCTTCTCGGTCCCCGACGCCGTCAGGCGGCCCGCGCCCGCTGACTCCCGCACACTGCCCCGAGCCGGTGCCGCGCTTTTGCTGCTCGCCACGCACGGAATAACCGCCAGCCATGCGTGGCGCGCACGGACTACCGGGCATAGCGCACGCGGAAAGTGCGGATGGCAACGCGCGAACCAGGTGCCCGCACTTGGCGAGCACCTGGCCGGTTGGCGGCGGATCAGACCGTGCACAGGGCGATCAGAACCACGATCGAACCGCCGAAGACGATGACGTGGCGCAGGTTCTGCAGGTACGGGGTCACCCAGCGAGGAAAGGCGGCTTCGGCTACGTCGAGGAAGCGCTGGACGTCGATGCGGGTCAGTTCCGGGTCACCCTTGCGGGCGAAAGCGGCCTGGACGCTCTTGGCGGCGGTCAGGTTGCTGTACAGGATCGCGACATTGCCGAGCAGCACCAGCACCTGGAAGACCCACGACAGTGTCCGGCTCCAATCGTTGCCCGCGAGATTCAGCACGGCCAGCGCGGTCATCACCAGTGCGATCCCGACGGGGGCCCAGGTCTCGTGGCCACCTGCGTCGAACCGCATACCGTTCTCCGCGAGGACGCCGGGGCGCACACCCTGACGGGCCAGCTCGGCATCGGCGGCAGCTTGGGCGGCGGCTCCGTAGCGGTGGCGCACCAGCGGAATGCTGACGAAAGCGAGAGCGATCAGCAGTTGGGCGACGGCTGCGGCAGTCATCATGGCGGTTCTCCTCATCGGTTTTTCGTCGAGTGGCTCCTCGAATGACCGAACGGTCCCCCGCCGCGCTGACAGCGCGCTGACACCTGGTCGGCTCGCGGTGATATCGGATATCAGTGCAGGTCAGCAAGGCTGTAGCCAGCCACAGACTGCTTTTGATGGCAGTCGCCTTCAGTCGGATGGCCCCGGTTTCGTATGCTCGACCCACGCGCCCCATCGAACGAATGGTGACCAATGATCGACTTCACGATTCCCGCCGAACTCGCCGCCGAACGCGACCGGGTCCGCCAGTTCGTCATCGACAAGATCATCCCCTTCGAGCGCGATCCGCGACTCACCTCGCACGGCCCCACCGACGAACTGCGCCAGGAACTCGTCGAGCTGGCCCGCGCGGAAAAACTGCTGACCGTGCAGGCCCCGGAAGCCCTCGGCGGTCGCGGCCTCACCCATATCGAGCAGGCCGTGATCTACGAGGCAGCGGGCTGGTCCACCCTCGGCCCGGTCGCCATGAACTGCGCCGCGCCCGACGAGGGCAACATGTTCCTGCTCTCCAAGATCGCCAACCCGGAACAGGTCGAGCGTCACCTCGCACCCGCGGTCGCCGGACACCGCCGCACCGTCTTCGCGATGACCGAACCGGACGGCGCGGGTTCGGACCCGAATCAGCTGGCCACCGAGGCCGTCTTCGACGGCGAGAACTTCACCATCAATGGGCGCAAATGGCTCATCACCGGCGCGGACGGCGCGAAGACCTGGATCATCATGGCGCGCGTCGCACCGAACCCGCATGTGCCCGAGGGCCCGACGCTGTTCCTGACCGAGGGCGACCAGCCCGGCATCGTCATCGAACGAACCATGAACACCATGGACCGCAATTACGTCGGCGGTCACGGCGTGGTGCGCTTCGAGAATCTGGTGCTGCCCAAGGACGCGCTGCTCGGCGAGTCCGGTCAGGCGCTGCGCTACGCCCAGCTGCGGCTGGCCCCGGCCCGGCTCACGCACTGCATGCGCTGGCTCGGCGCGGCCGAACGCGCACAGTCCATCGCCGTCGAATACGCCAGGACCCGCACCGCCTTCGGCAAGCCGATCGGCGACCACGAGGGCGTTTCGTTCATGCTGGCCGATAACGAGATCGCCCTGCACCAGTGCCGCCTCACCATCTGGCACGCATGCTGGCTGATGGACCAGGGCGAGAAGGCCAGGCACGAGAGCTCGATCGCGAAGGCCTACGTCTCCGAGGAGCTGTTCAAGGTCGCCGACCGCTGCGTACAGGTGCTCGGCGGCATCGGCATCAGCGATGAGACGGTCGTCGAAATGATCTTCCGCGACATGCGCGCCTTCCGTCTTTACGACGGCCCGACCGAGGTGCACAAGTACGCCATCGGCCGCCACGTGTTGCGGGCCTGAGGGCGCACATGGCAATCGAACAGGCACGCACAGCGACCCTGACCACCACGGAGCGAGTCTTACGAGCGACCCGTTCGCGGCGCGCCCGCGCGGCCAACAACACGACTACCATCCAGTGACATGAGTTCGGAACTGCTCGTCGATGTCTCAGCGGGCATCGCCGTCCTCACGCTCAACAGACCCGCACAGCAGAACGCCGTCACTCCGGCCATGGCCGCCGAATTGAGTGCGGCACTGCAGCGTTGCGATGTCGAGGATGCGATTCGCGCCGTCGTCATTACCGGTACCGCACCCGCGTTCTGCGCGGGTGCGGATCTGTCCAACCGGGTCGGCGATGTCAGCGCGACCATCGAACCGGCGCCGTGGCGGGTGCGCAAACCGGTGATCGCGGCGGTTAACGGGCATGCGGTCGGCATCGGACTCGCGCTCGCACTGCAATGCGATTTGCGGTACATGGCACAGGACGCCGTCTACGGACTCAATCAGGTGCGGCGCGGGGTGCTCGCGGACGGCTACGCGCACTGGACGCTGCCTCGGCTGGTCGGCATGGCCAATGCCGCCGACATCATGCTGACCGGGCGCACCTTCGACGGCGACGAGGCCAAGGCCATGGGCCTGGCCAATGGTTGCCTGCCCGCGGGCGAGGTGCTGCCGACGGCACTCGCCATCGCCCATGACATCGCGAGCGGTGCGGCGCCGCTGCCGGTGGCCCTGTCGAAGCGGCTGCTATGGGAGAGCCTCGGCATGAGCCCGGCCATGGTCGGTCAGCTGGAGACCGATCTGAACGAGCACGTCGGCAAGAGCATCGACGGCGGTGAAGCGATGGCGGCATTCCGGGATCGCCGCCAGCCCAATTGGACCGGCAGCATCAGCGAGGAATGGCCGGCCTGGGACAGCAAGGGCGACAAGCAACGGCCCAGCCTGGATTGACCCGCTCGGGTTACGCGCGGCCGCCGGCCAAGATGAGCAGGAAAACGATCGCCATGCAGACCATGAGGATCGTGCCGATAACGCCGAGGATGTAACCGACCAGCACCTGGGCGCGGCCGCCGTAACCGCCGTGGGACTCCTCGATCTGGTCGAGCGCGCGTCTGCCGAGCGCCCAGGCCACCGGTCCCAGCACACCGCAGCAGAACAGACTCGCCGCACCGAGCGCGAGCACCGCCGTCGCGTGCGGATGCTCGATCGTCTCCTGGGGAGCCTGGTTCGGGATGACCACGAGTCGAATTCTACGGGGCCGGAGTCGATTTGCGGTTCAACCCCGGCTGCCGATTTGCCCGAGCGACCGACTTCCGGTGCTCAGGCCCGGCGCTGACGCGCGATCTCGGAGAGTACGACACCCGCCGCCACGGAAGCGTTCAACGATTCCACCGGACCCGCCATCGGGATGCCGAGGATCGAGTCACAGGTCTCGCGAACCAGCCGGGACAGGCCCTTCCCCTCTGAGCCGACCACGACCACGGTGGGAATGCTGCCGTCGAAATCATCGAGGATGGTGTCACCGCCCGCGTCGAGTCCGACGATCTGGAACCCCTGCCCAGCCCAATCCTTCAGTGTGCGAGTGAGATTCGTCGCGCGGGCGACCGGAAGCCGGGCCGCGGCACCGGCACTGGTCCGCCAGGCCACCGCGGTAACGCTCGCGCTGCGTCGCTGCGGAATCAGCACACCCTGGCCGCCGAAGGCGGCCACCGAACGGATCACGGCACCGAGATTGCGCGGATCGGAAATATTGTCCAGCGCGACCAGCAGCGCGGGTTCGGCCGAATCCTGGACCCGCGCAACCAGATCATCCGGATGGGCGTACCGATACGGCGGCACCTGCAGCGCAACACCCTGATGCAGTCCGTTGGCACTCAACCGATCCAGATCGGTGCGCGGCACCTCGAGGATCGAAATGCCCGCATCTGCGGCAATCTTCACACTTTCGGTGAGCCGGTCGTCGTTCTCGGTGCCCACCGCGACGTACAGCGCGGTCGCGGGCACACCCGCGCGCAGACATTCGATGACCGGATTGCGGCCGAGCACCATCTCCGGACCGTCGTCGCTCTTGCGTCCGGCCGGGCGAGCGCCACCGCGCGGACCCGGCCTACCTTGAGCCGCGGCCTTCGCCTTGGCGGCCGCCCGCTTGGCGGCGGGATGTTTGGTGCGCGCCTCGGCGGGCGGGGTCGCACCGCGCGGTTCCAGACCGCGCCGACGCTGTCCACCCGAGCCGACGACGGCGCCCTTTTTGCTGCCGCCCTTGCGAATCGCGCCTCGACGCTGCGAATTACCTGCCATCATTCCGCCTTTCCACGCTGCACCGCGCCCGGCGAATGCTGTGCCGCACCCAGCGACCATTCCGGACCCTGTGCGGTATCGGTCACTTCGATTCCGGCGGCCTGCAACCGGTCCCGCGCCGCGTCGGCGCTGGCCCAGTCCTTCGCGGCGCGCGCCTGCTGGCGGCGGTCGAGTTCGGCGCGCACCAAGACGTCCAGGGCATCGAGCGCGACGGAATTGTCCTGTGGGCTGTACCACTGCGGGTCGAACGGGCAGACGCCGAGGATATTCAGCATGGCCCGGACCTGCCCGGCCAGTTCGACCGCCTCATCGATCGCACCCGATTCCAGCGCCTTATTGCCCTCGTGCACAACACGGTGCACCTCGGCCAAGGCCCGCGGAATAGCAAGATCGTCGTCGAGCGCCTCGGCGAACGCATCGGTCCACTTGCCGACCGCGATCTCACCGGCCCGCTCGGCCACCCGATGCACGAATGCCTCGATGCGCTGATATGAGGCCGCCGCATCGTAGAGCGCCTTATCCGAGTACTCCAGCATCGAACGGTAGTGCGCGCTGCCCAGGTAGAACCGAAGTTCAACGGCCCGAACCTTTTTCAGCACATTCGGCACCGACAACACATTGCCGAGCGACTTGGACATCTTCTCGCCGCCCATGGTCACCCAGCCGTTGTGCAGCCAGTACTGCGCGAAACCGGCACCGGCCGCCTTGGACTGGGCGATCTCGTTCTCGTGGTGCGGGAAGACCAGATCCATTCCGCCGCAATGGATATCGAATTCGGAGCCAAGGTAGAACTCGGCCATCGCGGAGCATTCCAGATGCCAGCCGGGCCGACCGGGACCCCACGGCGACGGCCAGGTCGGCTCGCCGGGTTTGGCGGCCTTCCACAGTGTGAAGTCGCGCGGATCGCGCTTGCCCGCGCCGGCGCTCTCGCCCTGGTGCACGTCATCGAGTCGGTGTCCGGACAGGCTGCCGTATTCCGGATAGCTGACCACGTCGAAGTAGACGTTGCCCTCCGAGGCGTAGGCGTGCCCGCGCTCGATCAACCGCTGCATCAGATCGATCATCTGGGTGATGTGGCCGGTCGCGCGTGGCTCCACCGAGGGCGGCAGTACGCCGAGGGTTTGGTAGGCGTTGTCGAAGGCGCGCTCGTAGGTGGACGCCCACTCCCACCAGGGCCGACCCGCTTCGGCGGCCTTGGTCAGGATCTTGTCCTCGATATCGGTGACATTGCGGATGAACCACACGTCGTAGTCGTGGGCGAGCAGCCAGCGCCGTAGTACGTCGAATGCGACTCCGCTGCGCACATGGCCGATATGTGGTTCCCCCTGCACGGTGGCGCCACAGAGGTACACCGAGGCACGGCCGGGGACCAGTGGCGCGAAATCGCGCATGGTCCGCGTGTCGGTGTCAAAAAGGCGCAGAGTCACGGAAGTCGATCCTAGCTGGTAGATAAGGCCGTTCACGGAGCGGCTCAGGTCGGCGAAGGCTGGATCAGCGACACTCTTGTAGCAGGGCGGTAGCCACTGCCGCAATGCCCTCGCCGCGACCGGTCAACCCGAGGCCGTCGGTTGTGGTGCCCGACACCGAGACCGGGGCGCCGAGCAGCTCGCCGAGCACCTCTTGGGCCTCGGCGCGACGCGGTCCGATCTTCGGCCGATTGCCGATCACCTGGACCGCCGCGTTGACGATTTCGAAGTCCGCCTCGTCAAGGAGCCTTCGCACTTCTTTGAGCATGGCCGCGCCGGAAACGCCTGCCCATTCCGGCCGTCCGGTGCCGAAGACCGCGCCGACATCGCCGAGTCCGGCGGCGGAAAGCAGCGCATCGCACAGGGCGTGCGCGGCGACATCGCCGTCGGAATGTCCGGCGCAGCCGTCGTCGCCGTCGAAGAGCAGACCCGCCATCCAGCACGGCCTGCCCGCTTCGATGGGATGGACATCGCTGCCGATGCCGACGCGCATACTCATGACAGACCCACCGTCCGGGCACCGTCGAGCACGGCATTTGCCAGCAGCAGGTCGAGCCGGGTGGTGATCTTGAAAGCCATGGGGTCGCCCGGAATGGTGCGCACCCGGGTGCCGAGCAATTCGACCAGACCCGCGTCGTCGGTGGCCTGCAGGCGCGCATCGGCGTAGGCCGCGCGCAGCAAGTCGGCGGCGAAACCCTGCGGAGTCTGAATGGCGCGCAGACCGGCGCGGTCGGGCGTACCGGTGACCTCGCCGCGCGCGTCGACGGATTTGATGGTGTCGACCACCGGCAATGCGGGCACCACGGCTTCGGCGCCGGCGCGCAGTTCCGCGACGACCCGGGCGATCAGCTCGGGCGGGGTCAATGCGCGGGCGGCGTCGTGCACGAGGAAGTGGGCGGCATCGGGGGCGGCGGCGATACCGCAGCGCACCGAATCGGTGCGCTCGGCGCCGCCGATGACCACGCGCACCGACTCCGAGGGCGGCAGCAGGGCAACGGCGCTCTCGACGAGTTCGGTGGGGACCATCACGATGATCCGGTCGACCGCCCCGGAGGTGATCAGGCCGTCGACGGCCAGCCGGACCATAGGTGTGCCGCCGACCGTGACGAACGCCTTGGGTGTCGATTCACCCAGACGAACGCCACGGCCGGCGGCAGGCACCAACGCAACGACGGATCCGTCGCTGTTAGAAACGTTCACGGTCAGGAAGCCGCGGCGAGAACCTCATCGAGGAGCGTCTCGGCCTTGCCGTCATCGGTCCCCTCGGCGAGCGCGAGCTCACCGACGAGGATCTGACGGGCCTTGGCCAACATCCGCTTCTCACCCGCAGACAGACCGCGGTCCTGCTCCCGACGCCACAGGTCGCGAACGACCTCGGCCACCTTGTTCACATCGCCGGAGGCGAGCTTCTCCAGGTTGGCCTTGTAGCGGCGAGACCAGTTAGTCGGTTCTTCGGTGTGCGGCGCACGCAGCACCTGGAAGACTCGGTCGAGACCCTCCTGGCCGACGACGTCGCGCACGCCGACATATTCGGCGTTCTCTGCGGGAACGCGAACAGTCAGGTCACCTTGGGCGACCTTCAGGACCAGATACTCTTTTTGCTCACCCTTGATGGTGCGAGTCTCGATAGCTTCGATCAGCGCCGCTCCGTGGTGGGGGTAAACGACGGTGTCTCCGACCTTAAAAATCATGTGTCCCGTGCCCCTTTCGATGTTCACAGTTTAACATGCGACTCGGTAACGGCGCGATCAACTGTGCAGGTCAGGGCCACAACGAGCCAACCGCGGGGGTTGACAGAACCGGTGCGGTGTGCATTGCGTTGTGCCAGAACAGGTTATCGACCGGCGCGGATAGCACACCGGACGGTCCGCGAACCCAGCAGCGTGTCGGGCATTACGCCGCCGCCGCGCAAAACCGTTACCCAACGGATGCCGAGCAATGGGGTGTCCGAACCATCCAGCCCTGGGGACCCACAACGGAGCGAGTCTTGCGAGCGAGGAGTTCGCGGCGCAGGCGCGGCAATTAGACACAGCCCCGACGCCCGCGCTGCGGAGGCTACTACTACGCTGCCTAGTTATTACTCTCCCTAGCGGAGTGAGCCCGGTCGACATGGAGGGACAACCCGTGACTGCCCTGAAAGCTGTGACCGCCTCGACAGGGGCGCGTCGTCGCATGGTTTCGGTTGCCGTGCTCGCCGCCGGAGCAGCGCTCGTGCTGTCCGGCTGTAGTGCAGGCCAGATCTCGCAGACCGCGACCCAGGTCGCCGCGGTCAACGGCAATCACGCCGACATCGACCGGATCTCGCTGCGCAATGTGCATATCGTCTTCCCGGCCACGGGCACCGACTACACCAACACCAAGGGCGGCAAGGCGATCATCGCGCTGTCGGTCGTCAACAACGGTGAGACCGTCACCGACGAGCTGACCAGCATCACCACCGACCTCGGCACGGTGAAGATCACCCCGCCCGCAGGCGCCTCGGCCTTCCGGATCGCCCCGCAGCAGACCGTCGTCGCGGCGACCTCGCCCACCACCGCAACCGCCGCCAAGTCCGACGAGCACGGTGCGACGCCGAGCAGCTCCGCCGCGCCGACCACCAGCGCCACGCCCGGGGCCGGCGAGAAGACCACCGCCGTCGATCCGGAGAAGAAGCCGGGTCTGATCGAGATCACCGGGCTGTCCAAGGACATCATCCCCGGCCTCACCTACCCGGTGACGTTCAACTTCAAGCAGAACGGCACCGTGACCGTGCAGGTCCCGGTCGACGCCGGTGCGGACGCCGAACGGCACGAGGGCCAGACCACCGCGACCGAGGGCGAGCACAAGGGCGGACACTGATCCGCTGACTCCCCTTGGGCAACGTACGGCTGTCGCGCATTCGCGCGGCAGCCGTTTTCGTATCTGTCGAGCCCGCTTGTCGGGGGTGATACGTAGGGTTCGCCTGTGGCCAAGACCAAGTCGATCTTCCGATGCTCCGAATGCCGGTACGAGGTCGCCAAGTGGGTGGGCAAATGCCCGGACTGCGGCGCCTGGGGCACCGTCGACGAGGTAGCCGGATCGGCGGCCACCGCGGCATCACCGGTCGGGCGCAAGGCCATGCTGCCGAGCACCGCCGCCGCGCCCATCTCGCATATCGATTCGAAGGTCACCAAGGCCAGGCCGACCGGGGTCGAGGAACTCGACCGGGTGCTGGGCGGGGGCATCGTGCCCGGATCGGTCGTACTGCTCTCGGGTGAGCCCGGCGTCGGCAAGTCGACGCTGCTGTTGGAGGTCGCCCATCGTTGGGCCACTCAGCGCGACGAGAAGTCGCTGTATGTCACCGCCGAGGAATCGGCCGGACAGGTTCGGCTGCGCGCCGACCGGACCAATGCGGTGCACGAAAGGGTATATCTCGCAGCGGAATCGGATCTGTCGATCGTGCTCGGCCATGTCGAACAGGTGCGTCCGACACTGCTGGTGGTCGACTCGGTGCAGACCATGCTCGTCCCGGAGGTGGACGGCACCATCGGCGGCGTCACCCAGGTGCGCGCGGTCGCGGCGGCGCTCACGTCACTGGCCAAGGCGAGCGGCATCGCGGTGCTGCTGGTCGGACATGTCACAAAGGACGGCAATGTCGCGGGCCCGCGCACGCTCGAACATCTGGTGGATGTGGTGCTGCAGTTCGAGGGCGACAAGAACTCCACACTGCGCATGGTGCGCGGCATCAAGAACCGCTTCGGCAGCTCCGACGAGGTCGGTTGTTTCGAATTGCACGACGACGGCATCTCCTGCGTCACCGATCCGTCCGGGCTGTTTCTGCACCATCGCACCGATTCGGTGTCGGGTACGGCGATCACGGTCGCGATGGACGGTAAACGGCCGCTGGTCGCCGAGGTACAGGGTCTGACCGTGCACACCGAGATCCCGAATCCGCGGCGGGCGGTGAGCGGGCTGGACTACAACCGGGTCGCCATGGTGCTCGCCGTACTGCAGAGCCGGGGGCGGGTGTTCCTCGGCAAGCACGACGTGTACGCCGCGACCGTCGGCGGTATGCGCCTGCTGGAGCCGGCCGCGGATCTCGCTGTGGCACTTGCCATTGCGAGTGCCGAGCGCGATCATGCGCTGCCGGTCGGCTGGATCATCCTCGGTGAGGTCGGGCTGGCGGGCGAGGTGCGCCGGGTCACCGGACTGGAACGCAGACTCGCCGAGGCCGAACGCCTCGGTTTCACCACCGCGCTGGTGCCACCCGGTTTGGCACGCACCAAGAGCGGCATGAAGATCCACGAGGTGACCGACGTCAAGTCGGCCATCCGCCTAGCCGGACTCCGTAAACAGCGCACCGCAGCCACCGAAACCGCCCCCGACTTCTGAGCCTGTCAGGCGATGTTGAAGGGTTCGGCGGCGCTGCGGAGTGAGCCCAGTTGGGCGACAACGGCGTACGCGCCGGGTGGAACCTGGACGCGGTCGCCCGCACAGTTGGGTTGGGAGGTCGAGCCCGACCAGGTGACCATGAAGGCCGCCTGCTCGCCGCGGTTCAGGGTGCGGACGTCGGGGGCGCCGTCCGGGTAGCAGTCGGTGCTCGACCATAGGCGGCGCTGGCCGTCGAGGCTGGTCACCGAGACCTGCTGCAGTCCGGAGCCGACATCGCGCGAACAGGCCGTGGACGAGATATTGGTGATCACGACGCCGAATACCGGATTCTCACCGGTCTTGTAGGTCGGCTGTTCGACGGTCACCTTCACCGCGAGCGACTGATCCGGGCAGATACCCGCGGCGACCTGGCTGGCGCTCGCGGCCGCAGCGGTAGTGCCGGTGGGCTTCGCGCTGGATTCGCCGGTGGTCGGCGGCGGCGTCGAGGAGGACGCGCCCGCGGGCTTATTCGTCGCCGACGCGGAACTGGTCGCGGCCGCTTTTGTCGTACCGGGCGAATCGCCGCCGCGCGTGACCGTCAATACCAACCAGATCACCAGTGCGAGCGCCACGACCAGGACACCTACGGCGAGCGCGCGGCGTCGCCAATAGATCTCCGGAGGCAGCGGTCCATTCGGTTCCAGCACGGAGTCAACGGTAAGGGCACGATCCGGTACAGCGACTCAGGACCCCGGCGTGTCGGATCGGAAAACCCGCGCACGGCAGGTAAATTCCGCTCCCACCGTTGGATGTCTCGATTCGGCCGGATCAGACCAGCTCACCGATATTGCCGACGACCCGCTGCAACTTGACTTCGCCCTCGGCCAGTTTGTATGTGACGCAGGCGATCGCGCATTCACCCGTGGCAACGCGCTGCGAAATGATCATCGAGCGCTGCATGAGCAGCCGGCTGGTCTCCACCACATGCCTGGCCTCCATCTCGTCGACGGTGGACAGCCCTTCCCGGCGCCCGATCAGAATCGACGGCGTGACCCGCTCGACCACACTGCGGATGAATCCGCCGGGCACTTCGCCACCGTCCAGCGCGTCGATGGTGGCCTTCACCGCGCCGCAGCTGTCGTGCCCGAGCACCACAATCAGCGGCACGTTCAAGACCTGCACGCCGTACTCGATCGAGCCGAGCACCGAGCTGTCCACGACATGGCCCGCGGTGCGCACGACGAACATATCGCCGAGGCCCTGGTCGAAAATCAGCTCGGCCGCCACGCGGGAGTCGCCGCAGCCGAAGAGGATTGCGTGCGGGTGCTGGCCACTGACGAGCTTGGCCCGGTCGGCCGCGCCCTGACTAGGATGCAGCAGGTTGCCGTTCACGAAGCGTGCATTGCCCTCGCGAAGGGATTTCCAGGCACTGATCGGGTTGGAATCCGGCATACCGACCATTGTGCACATCGCAATGGTTACCAGCGAGTCCGGTTCGTTACGGCTCGGCAAATATCGACCGGCCGCGGGACAATAGGAACGGTGAGGGCAGTGTCGAAGGGCGGCGCAGCGCAACAGCATGCAGGCGGAAAACCCAAGATCACGACGGGTACCAACCGGGTGGATGCCGAATCGTTGCTGGACTGGTACCGGGAGACCGCGCGGGATCTGCCGTGGCGACGCAAAAACGTCACCGCCTGGCAGATCCTGATGAGCGAGATCATGCTGCAGCAGACGCCGGTGGTCCGGGTCGAACCGATCTGGCGGGAGTGGGTCGCGCGCTGGCCGGTCCCCTCCGCCATGGCGGCCTCGTCGCAGGCCGAGGTGCTGCGTGCCTGGGGCAAGCTCGGATATCCGCGGCGGGCGTTGCGGCTGCACGAATGCGCGAAGGTGCTGGCCGAGGAACACGGCGACGAGGTGCCGACCGATGTGGATGTGCTGCTCGGTTTGCCGGGTATCGGCGCGTATACCGCGCGGGCGGTGGCCTGTTTCGCCTACGGACAGCGAGTTCCGGTGGTGGACACCAATGTTCGCCGGGTGGTGGCGCGCGCGGTGCACGGGCGCGCGGAGGCCGGTAATCCGTCGTCGCGCGATCTGCCCGAGACCGAAGCCCTGCTGCCGCGCCGAATCGACCATGCCGCAATATTTTCCGCCGCGCTGATGGAACTCGGCGCGACGGTGTGCACGGCGCGCACGCCCGACTGCTCGCGTTGCCCGCTGCCGCAATGCGCGTGGGTTTCGGCGGGCAGGCCGGTCTCGGATGTGGTTCGGAAGACGCAGAAGTACGAGGGCACCGATCGTCAGGCGCGCGGTCGGCTGCTCGACGTGTTACGCGACGCGAGCGGGCCGGTCGAGCGAATCCGGTTGGATCTGGCCTGGACTCGCGATCCCGGCCAGCGCGACCGCGCTTTGGACTCGCTGCTGCTCGACGGCCTCATCGAACAAACCTCCGACGGGTTGTTCGCGCTGGCCGGCGAGGGCTAGACAATCGGGGTTTTCGAGTCCTTATCGAACAAGCCCCCGATCGGACGCTCCACTACGGACTGCTCGCGCTGGCCGGCGAAGCTGGAACAGCCTCATGCGACGTCATCGAGGGCCTTGTCGAATAAAACCGACGGGCCGTTCGCCCTGACCGCCGAGGGGCGGAACACAGCCTCATGCGGGAAGATTCAAGACCTTCCGGAGAAAGGCCTCGACCTCGGTGCGGTAGCGCTCGGGTTGGTCGTCGTGCACCAGATGGCCCGCGCCCGGGATGCGGACGTAGCCAGCGTCCGGGTGGACATCGGCCATCTGCCGCATCTGGCCCTCGGGGGTGATGGTGAATTCGCCCTCGATCAAGAGAACGGGCGCTTCGACCGCGCGCCATTGCGCCCAGAAGTCGCGGGTTCCCCACTCCTCGGAGATATCGCGGAAGGTGGCGACCGAACCGTGCAGACGGTAGCCGTCGGGGCCGTGCTCGAAGGAGTCGAGGAAGTAGCGACCGGCGACCGGGCCGAAGTAGTCCAGCACCGCATCCGCATCCGGAAACGGCTGCGGCCAGGACTCGATCATGGCCGCCCAGTTCGCGGCGGTGCGGCCACGGAAGTCGGGGGCGATATCCTCGACCACCAGCGCGCGCACCCGCTCCGGATATCCCGCGGCGAAAACCCAGCCGTGCAGACCGCCCATCGAATGTCCGATGACCACCATGGGTTCGGAAATTTCGGCGGTGGCCGCGGCGAGGTCGTCGATGAAGGCCTCGGTGGTCAGTTCCACGGGCGCGGGACGACCGTGACCGGCGGCGTCGAAGGTGTAGACATGGCCGAACTTGCGCAGCCAGTCGAGGTGATCGCGCCAGGTGCGGGCACTACCCATCAGTCCGTGCAGCAGCAGGATCGGCACCCCTGCTCCACCTTGGTCATACAACACCGTGACATTTTGCAGCGCCTGCGCGCTGAGTGTTCGTAAGACCCGCTCCGTGGTAGCCGGGTTCATCGGCGAACGTATTGTCGAGCGCATGGCTGTTGTGAAGATCAATGCGATCGAGGTTCCGGAGGGCGCGGGCCCCGAGTTGGAGAAGCGATTCGCCCATCGCGCGCACGCGGTCGAGGGCTCGCCGGGCTTCCTCGGCTTCCAGTTGCTGCGGCCGGTGGCCGGGGAGAACCGGTACTTCGTTGTCACCCAGTGGGATTCGGAGGAGTCGTTCGCGGCGTGGCGGGACGGACCCGCGCGCGAGGCGCACGCCGGCGAGCGGCAGAAGCCGGTTTCGACGGGTGCCTCGCTGCTGGAATTCGAGGTCGTACTGGACGTCGCGGCCAAGTCCGCTTCCTGAAAACGCTGGACAGACGCGACGCGCGACGCGCCCAGCCCGGCCTGGGCAAGTTACCCGCCGTGTTGACGGCGGGCGTGCACAGATGTCACAGTTCGAAATGACAAACGCGAGGGTGACGCGGTAATTCGGTGAAAATCCGGAGCGGTCGCGCCACTGTGTTCTTGCACCGAGTCCTTGGTGCCGGAAAGCCAGACACCGGCGCCCTTGCACAGAACAACTCACGGGACGCGCATCCCTAGGAGGACTCGAATGGCTATCGCGCATTCACCGAGTCGGGCAACTGATTCACTCGGCACGCTGCTCATCGCAGTGGGCGTCGTTCTTCTCGCATTGCTCACGCTGTACCTGGTCGGCTTCGACCAGGGCGTCATCTCGCGCAGCGGGATGTACCTGCATGAGCTCATGCACGACGGACGTCACCTGCTCGGTGTGCCGTGCCACTGAGTACCCCGACCCCGTCGGCTGCCGTCCCCCTGGGCGGATCCCTCAAGACCCTGCTGCTCCGTGGCCTGCTGGCCGGCCTCATCGCCGGTCTGCTGGCCGCGACAGTGGGCTACTTCGTCGGCGAACCCAAGATCGACGCCGCCATCTCCATCGAAGAGGCCAATACCGCCAAGGAGCAGGCCGCCGAGCACGCCGAGGAACCAGCCGGGCATACGCACGGTGACGAGGAAGAGCCGCTGGTCAGTCGGTCCGGACAGAAGTTCGGGCAGTTCCTTGCGCTCGGACTCGCCGGGCTCGCGCTCGGGGCGATCTTCGCTTCGGTCGCGCATTTCGCACGCCGGTACACCATCTCGTCGGGGCCGAAACTCGCGCTGGGATTGGCATCGGCCGGCTGGACCGCGATCGTGGCGGTGCCGTTCTTCAAGTACCCGGCCAACCCACCCGCCGTGGGTGAACCGGACACCATCAACCAGCGCACCCTGCTGTGGTTGGCGGCGGTGCTACTCGGACTGGCTGCCGTGGGTATCGGGCTCTACGTCTACAAACTGCTTGCCGCGCAACTCGGTACGGTCCGGCTGATCGCCGCGGTCGCGGCATTCGTCCTCATCGTCGTACTCGGGTACGTCCTGTTGCCCGGTGTGAACGAGGTGAAGGACGACTTCCCGGCCGTCCTGCTGTGGCAGTTCCGTGCGACATCGCTCGGCGAAACGGCCACCCTGTGGGCCTGCCTCGGCCTCGGTTTCGCGGCGCTCACCGAATTCGCCACGCGCGATAGCACTCCGGTACGAGAAACAGCCGCTACCGCAGGCTGATCCGGAGTTCGGACCGCGAAGGGCAGTGTCGGTCGCATGACCGGCACTGCCTTTTCCGTACGGCCGCGAACCGACCCACCGCGCTCGGTTTCCGTGGCATTCACCGGCCTCGTCGTCGCGCTGCTCTGCGGCGTCGGCGAGGCCATCACCTACACCGCCGTGCAATTGGACCGCCCGAATGCCGATATCGGCTCGCTCGCAACAGGTCTGGCCATTCGCGGCGGCATCTACCTGGTGGTTCTCGGTGTTGCCTGCCAAATGGCGCGCGGTGCCCGCTGGGCCAGACTGGTGCTCACCTTCGGCATCGGCGGCATCGGCCTGGCCTCGCTGATCATCGAACCATTGGCAGCCACGTTGTCCGCCGAGCAAATCGGCGACCTGTTCCACAACCTCAACGCATCCGCGGTGATCACCGGAACCTTCCGCACCGGGCACATCCTGGCCGTCCTGGTCGCCATCCCCGCCATGTACCACCCGACCGCGCGCCCCCACTTCCGGCGCAGCTAGTGGCCTCGCATACCCAGTGGCTATCTCGCACAGCGACAGACTCACTGCCACCGGGGCCGGACCAGGCCGGATTCGTATGCCATGACCACGAGTTGGGTGCGGTCTCGGGCGTCCAGTTTCATGAGGATGCGGCTGACGTGGGTGCGGGCGGTGGCGGGGCTCATGAAGAGGCGTTCGCCGATTTCGGCATTGGTGAGGCCCTCGGCTACCAGGGTCATGACCTCGCGCTCGCGGTCGGTGAGTTCGGTGAAGGCGGCGGGTGGGGGTTGTTTGGCATGGGCGGAGAATTCGGCGATGAGGCGGCGGGTGACGCCGGGTGAGAGCAGGGCGTCGCCCACGGCGACGACTCGGACGGCGCGGACGAGATCGGCGGGTTCGGTGTGTTTGACCAGGAACCCCGTTGCCCCGGCGCGCATTGCTTCGAAAACGTATTCGTCGAGTTCGAAGGTGGTCAGCACGACCACCTTCACCTCGGCGAGTTTCGGATCCTCGGCGATCATCCTGGTGGCGGCAAGGCCGTCCAGGACCGGCATTCTGATATCCATCAGGACCACGTCGGGGGTCAGGCTGCGGGTCATGCGGACGGCCTGTTCGCCGTTGTCGGCCTCCCCCACCACCTCGATGCCGTCCTGCGCATCGAGCAGAGCGACGAAACCGCCGCGCACAAGGGCTTGGTCGTCGGCAACCAATACCCGGACAGGCCCACCCGCGTCCCTCGAATCGCCGCCGTTCATCGCACCTCCTCCTGAGCCCCCACCTGGGACGGCAGCCGGGCCACCACGCGGAATCCGCCACTGGGCCGCGGACCCGCGATGAGCTGGCCGCCGAGGGCGTGTGCCCGCTCACGCATGCCGAGAATGCCGTTGCCGCCGCTGGCTCCGGACTTCGATTGTGTGCCGGTGGCGCGAGCGTTGTCGATGGTGATCTCGACCGAATCGGCGGCATAGCGGATGGTCACCGCGGCCGGTGCGCCGGGCGCGTGGCGGACCACATTGGTCAGCGATTCCTGGATGATGCGGGCCGCCGCCACATCGACGACGCTGGGCAGTTTGTGCGCGGTGCCGATAACGCGGGTGTCGACCGTGAGACCGGCGGCACGGGTGCGCTGCAGCAGTGCGTCCAAGTCCTCGATGCTCGGGGCCGGGCTCCGCGGAGCCGGCGGCGGGGCTTCGACGCTGCGGGCAGCCGAATTATCTCGGTCCCGTTCGGAATCGGGACGTGCACGCGCGAATTCCGGCTCGACCTCCGAGTCGCGCACTTCGGCCGCGCTGCCACTGCGGATCGAGTGCAGCAACGTATGGACCTCGGCCAACGCATCCTTACTCGCCGTTTTGATTGCCGCGAGCGCCGATTCGGCCTGTTCCGGCTTCTTGGCGAAGAGCTCCAGCGCCACCGAGGACTGCACATTGATCAGCGAAAGACTATGTGCCAGTACATCGTGCAGCTCGCGCGCGATCGCGAGCCGTTCCTCGCTGGCCCGCCGTTCGCGCTGCGCCTCCTCATCGCGGCGTGCCGCCTCGGCCCGCTGCCTGCGTGCCACCAGCACCGCCTGGCGCTGGCGGATCCCCTCCGCGATCGCGACCAGCACACCCAGCCAGGCGATCATGCCGAAGGCCAGCCACGGGTCGGCCGGATGCCCGACCAGCGCGGGCAGCGGCCAGAGCAGCGCGAGATAGCCGATCGGCGCGAGTGGATATGTCCACCAGCGCGATCCGACGATCGCGGCGCTGATGAAAGCGATCACCAGCGAGACGAAGATCGGGCCGTAGCCATAGCCGCGCAGCAGGTACACCGCGCAGGACGCGATCGTCACGAGCAGCGCGGGCAGCGGGTAGGAACGGCGTAGCAATAACGCCACCGGTCCGATCAGCAACAGCACATAGCCGAATGCGTCGAGTGCGTGCACTCCGGTCTGGCGCAGGTTGGCATTGCGTCCCCCGACGAGCTGGATCGCCGCGACGACGAGCGCGAGCACCCAGTCCTGAACGACCGGGCCACGTTTCGATTCCCCTGGCGCTGTCACACTTGCAGCCTATTAGCCCGGACGGGCCACGGCGTCCGCCGCGCTACGTATGCTCGCCCGCCCCGCGAATATTTGCCGGTCGTGGGTGCCTCGACGGTCGCGTCGCGGGCCGTCGGTCGAGGTGACAGCCAGGAGTGGGCGATCACCCACGTGCTTGCGAAATCAGTCGTCCCGTCCGCTGTCACGGTCTTCGTAGGCCGCGGTACGTACGTCGAGCATCGCCGTGTGACGGATGTGCCATCCCTGGTCGGGGCGGATTCTCGGGGCATGACAGATTCCATCGTGGTCACCGCAGGGCTGACCAAACGCTATGGCACCCACGCCGCCGTCGACCGCGTGCATATGCATGTCACACCCGGCGAGATCTACGGCTTCCTCGGTCCGAACGGCGCGGGCAAGACGACCACGCTGCGAATGCTGGTCGGGTTGATCCGTCCGACGGAGGGCTGCGCCACCGTGCTCGGACATACTCCGGGCGATCCGGCCGTGGTCCGCCGCATCGGCGTCCTCATCGAGGGCCCGGGCTTCTACCCCTACCTCAGTGGCCGCGACAACTTGCGGGTACTCGCGAAATACCGCGGCCTAGCGCGAGCCGACGTGGAGGACGCACTCGACCGCGTCGGCCTCGTCAGTCGCGCCGACGACAAATTCCGCACCTACTCCCTCGGCATGAAGCAGCGCCTCGGCGTCGGCGCGGCCCTGCTCGGCCGTCCCGATCTGCTGATCCTGGACGAGCCGACCAATGGCCTCGACCCGCAGGGGATGGCCGAAATGCGGGAGCTCATCACAACTCTCGCCGGTGACGGTCATACCGTGCTGTTGTCCAGCCACATGCTCAGCGAGGTACAGCAGATCTGCGATCGCGTCGGGGTGATCTCGGGCGGGCAACTGCTCACCGAATCCACCGTCACCGAATTGCGCGGCGCGTCTTCGCTTTTGCTGCGCGCCGAACCGCTGGAGGTGGCATTTCCGGCGGTGCGCCGGGCGGTCGGCGAGCGCTCGGCCATGTTGACCGCGGGTGGTATTCGGATCGAGGCCGGCGCGGAGAGCGCGCCGGTGGTCGCGCGAGCGGTCGTCGAATCCGGCGCGGATCTGCTGGAGCTGCGGACCGATGAAAAGTCCCTGGAAGAAGTGTTCTTCGAAATGACCCAATTGGAGCCGGTGAAATGAACGCGACGGTGAAAGACCTGATGGCGAGCACGCGAGCGGAAATGCTGCGACTGCGTAAGTGGCCCGCATTCTGGATCATCCTGGGCACCTGGATTCTGCTGAATCTCACCTTCTCCTACCTGTTCAACTATCTCGCCTACTCCTCCGGCGATATGAAGACGATGTCGAACGGCGTGCCCAAAGACGTTCTGCTGCACCAGATGTTGCCCGCCGCAGTGCCAGAGGTGTTCACCCAGGGCATGGCGATGTTCGGTGGTGCGCTGATGCTGATTCTGGGCGCATTGACCATCGGTAGCGGATATGGCTGGGGCACTTGGAAGACCGTGCTCACCCAGGGTCCGTCGCGGTCCAATGCCATCGGCGGTGCGCTGATCAGCCTTGCGGTCACGGTTATCGGGCTGGTGTGCGTCGCGTTCGTGGCGGATATCGGGGTCGCCTCGATTATCGCGACAACCCGATCACAGTCGCTCGCACTGCCAGGCCTCGGCCAGGCGGTGAACGGAATCATCACCGGCACAACGATTCTCGGGATGTGGACGCTGGCGGGCGCACTGATCGGGGCGATCGCGCGCGGTCCCGCACTCGCCGTTGGGCTCGGACTGGTATGGGTACTGGTGGTGGAGAATCTGCTGCGCGGTGTCGCGGCGATCTTCAGCCCGATCAAGGTGCTCACCGATCATCTGCCCGGTACGGCAGCGGGTTCGATGGCCGGGGCGATGCGGACCGTCGAAGGGTCGTCGACGCCGGGGGTGCTCGACATCCTGTCGCGGACTCAGTCGCTCATCGCGCTGGTGGCGTACGTGGCGCTCTTCGCGGCGGGCACGATGTGGCTGGTGCGGCGGCGCGACATGGCCTGATCTCGCAGGCACCGAAAACCGTTGGCGGACAACAGTTCGTCAGCGGTTCGATGCATTCAGGGCTCGGACAGCACGGAATGGGCCAGTTCGGCCAGCGCCGCCGCGATCTGCGCGGAAGTGAGACCGCGCGCCCGCTGATGCCGGTAGACCTCGGCGGCCAATGGTGCGAGCAGCGAATCGGCCATGGCGTCCGGTTCCCCGACGCCACCGGCCACCAACAGCGACCGGACGTGCAGGAACCAGAAGCCGTACGCACCGGTGGCGAACCGCGCGCCGCCGGTCTCCGCACCGAGCACCAAATCCGCGTGCCCGTCCAATAATTCGACCATGGCGGCATAGAAGGCGGCGAGCCGTTCGCCTGGTGGCGCGCCGGGACCGAGCGGTGGTTCGCCGCGCAACAACTGCTCCTGCAGTGCGCGTTCGTGTTCGTCGAGCAGTGCGACGGCGATCGAATTCTTATCCGGGTAGCGGCGATAGAGCGTGCCGCGACCGACCCCCGCCGCTTTGGCGATGTCGTCCATCGTGACGGTGCGCGGATCCCGCATTGCGAACAGTTCGGCGGCCGCGGCGAGCACCTTGGCCCGGTTGCGGGCCGCGTCCGCGCGCTCGGTCGGCACTGCGGGTTCCGAATGCCCGCCGAGCAGGTCCATATCGCTGTTCATCGCCCCGACTGTACTCGACTTTCCAAGCAAGTGGACAGAGCGTCCAGTTATCTGTACCGTTCAAACGGACATAGTGTCCAGTTAGATTCATCGGAGAGATCATGAGCACGTTGTTGCACCTCGATGCCAGCGCACGGCGTCGTTCCATCAGCCGGGAACTGAGTTCGGCATTCGCCGAGGCATGGCGCGCCGAGAATCCGGAGGGCGGCTACATCTATCGCGACCTGGCGGCCGAGCCGGTGCCCTTCATCGACGGGGCATGGACGGAACTATGCGATGCCGTCCTCGCCCAACCCAGCACTGATCTGAACCGCCTCGCCGAACTGGTCCGCACACCGGAACAGGCCGCCGCCTGGGCGATAGTGGAGCCGCTGCTGACCGAGCTGCTGGCCGCCGATGTGATTCTGATCGGCACCCCGATGTACAACTACTCGATCCCGGCAGCGCTCAAGGCCTGGCTCGATCAGGTGACCTTTCCGCGAATGTCTCTGGGCGAAAGGCGATTCGTGGTCGTCTCCGCACGCGGCGGGTCGTACGCACCCGGCGCCCCAAAGGCCGCCTTCGACTATCAAGAGCGCTATCTGCGCGATTTCTTCGCGGGCCATTTCGCCGTCACCGACACCGTCTTCGTCAATGCGGAACTCGCCAATTCGCGGCAGGACCCGGCACTCGCGCATCTGCGCGGCAAGCATGACGAGTCCTATTCGGCCGCACTGGAATCCGCGCGCAATTCGGCCGGCCGCTGACAACTGCCCGCAGTCGCCCGAAAGGATCGGAATACTGATGAACTGGATCATCCTCGGCATCGCGGGACTGGTGGAGATCATCTGGTCGCAGAGCATCAAGCCGACCGAGAACTTCACCCGTCTCGTCCCGACCGTCATCTGCTTCGTACTCGGCGCGGTCGCGGTGTACCTGCTGTCGCGTGCCATGCAGACATTGCCGGTCGGTACGGCCTATGCGGTCTTCACCGGAATCGGCGCGGTCGGCGCGATCAGCCTCGGTGTCGTGATCAACAAGGATCCGATGAGCGCCGGACGACTGCTGGCGCTGTCGCTGATTCTCGGGGGCATCGTGCTGGCGCGCGTCACCAATCCGGAGTGAGCGGGTCCGGCGGTACAGTCCCGCGCATGATCGAACCTGTGCGGGTACCCGATCTGCTTCGGTACTCGACTTCCCTTGGCGCACGCGGGATTTGCCGATAAAGCGGCCCGCGACCGGCATTCGCGGGCCTGGCCGTCGGTACTTCGGACAGCTCGATCAGCGCACGGCCGAGCCCGCCCGACCATCACCTGCCGGTGCACTCGATTCGGACTGCCGCCTTCGCACGCGTCGCGGCGGCGGCGGGGGTAGGTTCGACTGCGAATTGTGATTCACACATCTTCGAAAGGACCGTGATGCCCACACGTACCGCGCGCACCGCTTGGACCGGCGGCCTCCAGGACGGCTCCGGCCAGGTCGAGCTGGCCAGTTCCGGTGTCGGCAAGTACGACGTCTCCTTCCCCAAGCGTGCAGCCGACGACGCCGACGGCACCACCAGCCCCGAGGAACTGATCGCGGCGGCGCACTCCTCCTGCTTCGCCATGGCCCTCTCGGCCCAGATCGGCAATGCTGGTGGCACACCCGAGAGCCTGGACGTCACCGCCGATGTCACCCTCGGCCCGGATCCGGACGGCGGCTTCCGCATCAGCGCCATCAAACTCACCGTCCGCGGCCGGGTCTCCGGCCTGGACGCCGACGGCTTCGCCGCCGCGGCGGCCGCCGCCAAGGCGGGCTGCCCGGTCAGCAAGGCCCTCGCCGGGGTGGACAACATCACCCTCGACGCCGCCCTCGCCTGACTTCCCGGCTCCTCGCACCGCCTGTGCGAGGAGCCCAGTGGTTATGCGAGCGCCGCGTACGCGCACAGGCGTAGGGCGAATGTCGTCGGTAGGCCGATGTCCGGGTGGGGGTGTCGGGCGCAGGGTTGGGGCATGAACATTTTCACCCAACCCGAGGCCATGACCTTCTTGGCCGATCACTATGACGGCGGGTGGCATCCCTGGCCGTTCTTCTGGATCTTCCCAGCGCTGTTCTGGGCAACCATAATCGTCGTCTTCGTATTCGCGCGGCGGCGGTTCTGGACACACCGGAAGACCACATCATGAGCCTGACCTTCGGAATCGTCATCACACCGCGCTCGGGTGCTGAATGGGCCCGCGCGGTACAGAGCGCCGAGCAGCAGGGCTACCGGACGATCCTGCTTCCGGACACACTGAACACCCCATCGCCGTTCCCGACGCTCGCGGCCGCCGCAGCGGTGACCACCACGGTGCGGCTGCGCCCGAACGTACTGGCCGCTCCGCTGCGCAACCCCGCCGTCACGGTGCGGGAAACCACTGCGCTGCAATTGCTTTCAGACCGACGATTCGAACTCGGCATCGGGTCGGGACGTCCTGATGCGAGCGGTGAGGCCGAACGGCTCGGTATGCCGTGGGGCTCGGCGGCCCGGCGGCGCGAGCAACTCATCGCCACCGTGGATGCCGTTCGTGCACAGATCGATCCGGCCCCACCGATCGTCGTTGCCGCGAACGGACCTCGAATGCTCACTGTCGCAGCAGGTTTGGCCGATCGAGTGCTCCTGGCCGCGGGACCGCAGGCCACGGAGGCCGATCTCGCCGAAATGGTGCGAGTGGTGCGGGACAACACCGATCGCGATGTGCGCTTCACCCATCAGCTGGTCGGCATCGGTGACGAACTGCCGTTTTGGTTGAGCAAGCGCCTCGGACTCACCGCGGCCGGACTGCGCGCAGCCGGATCGGCGGGGGTGCTGGATGAAGATCCAGCGACCGTCGCCGAGGTGCTCGAATACCGCAGGGAGAAGTACGGAATCGATGAACTGATCGTCCCAGGCGAGCTGGCCCAAGCCTTCGCCCCGACCCTCGCCCGATTCACGAATCCCTCCGCTTGACCGCCCACGCGGCTGCCCTGCAACACGCAGCCGCACCCGGCGGGGTGCCCCGCACCCGCAGGCCACAGGCCGCACGGCGCACCCGCGGCCCGCAACCGCAGGTCTCGGATCACAACAGCCGGCACTCGTCGCAACGCCGCAGTCGCAATCCTCGCGACCGCGGCGTTGCGGTGGTGGTCTGCGCGTCCTCGATCAGCCCGCACCCACACCAGCGCTGCCTGCCGAACTACTGCCCGTCCGGATTCGCGGCCCGCCGTTCGGCATCGGTGAAACCTTCCACAACCTGTCCGGGCGCCGCCATACTGCGCCGCGCCGAATACGCCGCCGCCGAGGCGAACACACCAGCGGCACCCGCCGGAGTCGCACCATAGGTGAGCGAGCGCCGCGGATCGAATCCCAATTCGGACCCCACCGCCACCGCATCCATATTCGCGCCGAGGAATACGAAATCCCAGGAGTACACCTCTTGCTGCTGCGTAATCAGCGCCCGCACCGCGGCATGCGTCCATTCTCGGCTGGAATTCTCGTGCCCGTCGGTGAGTACAACGACGATCACCGTGCCCGGCCGCTCGTGCTCTGGTCGAGCCGAGAGTTCCCGGCCGATATCGGTGACCAGCCGCCCCACCGCGTCGTACAGTGCGGTTCCGCCGCGCGGCTGCAGGTTCAGCGGCGGCACGTCGGCGATCGGCCGATTCGCATAGACCAGTTCGTATTCGGTATCGAACTGCGCGAGCGTCACCAGCGTCGTCTTCGGCACCTTGCGCTGTTCTTCGATGTAGGCATCGAAGCCGCCCTCGGTATCGGTTTTGATCGCCTGCATGGAACCCGACCGATCCAGCAGAACCGCGACCGATGTCAGATCTGAATTTGTCACCTAGCACCCCCGTGATAGTTGTCGGAATGACCGCTCCCCACGGTACGCCGCCGCTCGAGCGTGCGAATTCCAGAAAAAAATGCCGCCCACCGGAAATCCGGTGGGCGGCATCTGCTAGCCGTTCGACTTACTCGCCGGCGGCCTCGGCCGTGGTGGTGCCTTCGCCCGCACCCGTGAGCACGACCTCCGGCTTCTCCTCGGTGGCTGCCGCCTTGGTCAGCTTCGCCTTGCCGGTGAAGGTGAACTTGGCGTTCTCGCCGGAGCCCTCGCCGTCCCAGCCCTCGACGTCGACCACGATGGTCTGACCCGGACCGATCTCGCCGAAGAGGATCTTCTCCGACAGCTGGTCCTCGATCTCGCGCTGGATGGTCCGGCGCAGCGGCCGGGCGCCGAGCACCGGATCGAAGCCGCGCTTGGCAAGCAGTGCCTTGCCCTGCGGGGACAGCTCGATCTCCATGTCCTTGTTCTTCAGCTGCGTGGCGACGCGGCCGATCATCAGATCCACCATCATCACGATCTGATCCGTGGTGAGCTGGTGGAAGACGATCACGTCGTCGATGCGGTTGAGGAACTCGGGCCGGAAGTGCTTCTTCAGCTCGTCGTTGACCTTGAGCTTCATCCGCTCGTAGTTCGAACCCTCGGCGTTGGACTGGGTGAAGCCCAGGCCGACCGCCTTGGAGATGTCCGAGGTACCCAGGTTCGAGGTGAAGATCAGCACGGTGTTCTTGAAGTCGACCGTACGTCCCTGGCCGTCGGTGAGACGACCGTCCTCGAGGACCTGCAACAGGGTGTTGTAGATCTCCTGATGTGCCTTTTCGATCTCGTCGAACAAAACGACCGAGAACGGCTTGCGGCGCACCTTTTCGGTGAGCTGGCCGCCCTCTTCGTAGCCCACGTACCCGGGCGGGGCACCGAAGAGCCGCGATGCGGTGAAGCGGTCGTGGAACTCGCCCATATCGATCTGGATGAGCGCGTCGTCGTCGCCGAACAGGAAGTTCGCCAGCGCCTTGGACAGCTCGGTCTTACCGACACCGGACGGACCGGCGAAGATGAACGAACCCGAGGGACGCTTCGGATCCTTCAGACCGGCGCGGGTACGGCGGATCGCCTTCGACACGGCCTTGACCGCGTCCTCCTGGCCGATGATCCGCTTGTGCAGCTCGTCCTCCATGCGGAGCAGACGGGTGGTCTCCTCCTCGGTGAGCTTGAACACCGGGATACCGGTCCAGTTGGCCAGCACCTCTGCGATCTGCTCGTCGTCGACCTCGGCCACGACATCCAGATCACCGGAGCGCCACTGCTTTTCGCGCTCGGCGCGCTTGGCGACCAGTTGCTTTTCCTTATCGCGCAGCCGCGCCGCCTTCTCGAAGTCCTGCGCGTCGATGGCGCTTTCCTTCTCCCGGCGCGCATCGGCGATCTTGTCGTCGAATTCGCGCAGGTCCGGCGGGGCGGTCATGCGACGGATGCGCATGCGCGCACCGGCCTCGTCGATCAGGTCGATCGCCTTGTCCGGCAGGAACCGGTCGTTGATGTAGCGGTCGGCCAGGGTGGCCGCGGCCACCAGCGCGCCGTCGGTGATGGACACCCGGTGGTGCGCCTCGTAGCGGTCGCGCAGACCCTTGAGGATGTTGATGGTGTGCTCGACCGTCGGCTCGCCGACCTGGACCGGCTGGAACCGGCGCTCGAGTGCGGCGTCCTTCTCGATGTACTTGCGGTACTCGTCGAGGGTGGTCGCACCGATGGTCTGCAGCTCACCGCGGGCCAGCTTCGGCTTCAGGATCGAAGCGGCGTCGATCGCGCCCTCGGCGGCACCCGCGCCGACGAGCGTGTGCAGCTCGTCGATGAACAGGATGATGTCGCCGCGGGTGTTGATCTCCTTGAGCACCTTCTTCAGGCGCTCTTCGAAGTCACCGCGGTAGCGGCTGCCCGCGACCAGGGAACCCAGGTCGAGGGTGTAGAGCTGCTTGTCCTTCAGCGTCTCCGGGACCTCACCGTTGACGATGGCCTGCGCAAGACCCTCGACCACGGCGGTCTTACCGACACCGGGCTCGCCGATCAGAACCGGGTTGTTCTTGGTGCGGCGGCTCAGCACCTGCATGACGCGCTCGATTTCCTTCGAGCGGCCGATGACCGGGTCGAGCTTGCCCTCGAGGGCGGCCTGGGTCAGGTTGCGGCCGAACTGGTCGAGCACCAGCGAGGTGGACGGGGTACCAGCCTCGCCGCGCGAACCGGATTCCACCGGCTCCTTGCCCTGGTATCCGGACAGCAGCTGGATGACCTGCTGGCGCACCCGGTTGAGATCCGCACCCAGCTTTACCAGCACCTGCGCCGCGACACCCTCACCTTCACGGATCAGGCCGAGCAGAATGTGCTCGGTGCCGATGTAGTTGTGGCCGAGCTGCAGCGCCTCGCGCAAGCTCAGTTCCAGCACCTTCTTGGCACGCGGGGTGAACGGGATGTGACCGGACGGAGCCTGCTGGCCCTGGCCGATGATCTCCTCCACCTGGCTGCGCACACCCTCCAGCGAAATACCAAGGGATTCCAGCGACTTCGCCGCTACGCCCTCGCCCTCGTGGATCAACCCAAGCAGGATGTGCTCGGTGCCGATGTAGTTGTGGTTGAGCATCCGGGCCTCTTCTTGGGCCAAGACAACGACGCGCCTCGCGCGGTCGGTGAACCTCTCGAACATCGCTCCCTCACTCTCCTGCTCCGAAATTCTGGCATCCGACGCTTCCGTGGCGTCAGCCTGCCATGAAGCCCGGGGGTTGCGGCCCCGGCCTCCACTCTAGTTGGCAGGGGATTACGCCGCCTCCAGTCCACCCTATTGGGGACCGGCGACAACACGGTCATTCACTCATAACGTGCTAGTTGCGGGATACGTTTCCGCTCAGGTTTTGCCCTCAGCGAAATCGCTGCCTCGCCGCTTCCCCGCCGTGGGTGTCACCCGGTGAACGGCGGGACGAACTCGCACGGCACCTCGCGCGCATGCGCCGGATCGAGGGCGTTGAGCACGAAGCGGGCGCTGCGCGGACTGCCCGCGATCGCCAGATGTTCGGAGTAGTCGATCGCGCAACCGTCCTGGACCACGATATTCGTCGCGTTCGGCCCTGGCACGAAGCCCGAGTCGTACGGGACGACGATCTCGTCCAGGCTGCCCATGATGTTGGTGTAGGTGATGCCGGGAACGTAGACTCCGTCGCTGTTGAGATCCCGCAGGAAGGTTGAATCGCGTAACAACTCGGCGCAGGCCTGGCACAGCGAACCCGTCGCGGCCTGGAAGTACGGCCCGGCGCCGAGCCGGTCGGCGAATGCGGCCACATCAGCCCCGCCGCCCGCATTGGTACCGCGCCAGGCCGGTGCGATCGATACATATTTATCGATCTTGTCCGCGCCGCCGAGCCGCTTGGCGTAGTAGTTCGGCAGCACAGTGCCCTGCGAATGCCAGACCACGTCGACCTTGCTCGCCCCGGTCGCCGCGAGCACCCGATCCACGAAGGCCGCGAACTGCACCGCGCTCTGCTCGATCGGCAGCATCCCGCCGACCGCGGAGATCGGCCACGGCAGATCGTAGGCGCCATAGGTCAGCGAGAAGACGCAGTAACCTTCGTTCGCGAGCAGCGGCGCGTACAGCCCCCAATTCGTCTGCGCCCCACCACCCGTACCGTGTGCGAGCACCACCGGATTCGGATGCGCCGCACTGGGGCGACACCCCCAATCATTCGAACCTGGCAGCGAGCCACCGTGATTCACCAGCTCATTCGGGATTCCGGCGAAGAAGTTGTAGTCGACCGGATATTCGGCCTGCGCACTACCACCCGCACCAATCCACAGCACGGCCAGCACGGCAACGACGATTGCGGACCCGGAAACACGCCGCATGGAGACCTCCAAAATCTGGAACGTGTTCCAGAACGTAGCGCAACTTATCGCCGCACCCAAGCCATTGCGGCGCACCGCATCTCGCAGATCGGCCACCAGCCAGTCCCCATGATCGCCGAAACCGCCGTCGGCGGGCCGATCAATGATCGACCCGCCGACGGCGGAGAAAACCAGCAGTCGCGAGACTCTACGCCAGGGAATGCGCACCCATCGGCTGCGAGCCGGTCTGTCCGAATCCGTACTGCTGAGCCATGATCGGCGCGCGGTACGGCTGACCGGCGGTCTGCGGCACCGGCTGGGCTTGCCGAACCTGTTGCGTACCAACCGCACCCGCGGCCTGCGTGCGCCCGTGCTGGATACCGGCCGCGAACAGCGCACCGGTCAGCACCAAAAAGGCCAGTGTGTGCAGGATAGCGCGGAGGATATTCCAACGGACCCAAGCGGATTCGAAATCGGCGCGTACCTTTGCCAGGTCACCGATCTGGGCCGGGTCGCCTGCCGCCGCGAGTTGGTCGTTGAGTGGAACATTCAATCCGGAGGTGACCGCGAAGGCGATCACATTGAGTGCCAGGGCCACACCGAGCCAGATCAAGGTGGTGCGGTGTTCCTTGCCCAGGTGCAGCGCCGCCGCGAGCAAGGTGAAACCGACGGTGCCGAGGAACCCGAGCATGAACCACGGGTTGATGATGACCACATTGATCTTCTGCATCACATCGATGATCGTGCGGTCATCGGTGCGGTTCAGCGCGGGCATCACCGATATCGCGTAAGCGTAGAAAACGCCCGCGATCAAGCCGGTTGCGAGGGTGGCCGCCACCAGCGCGGCGAGTCGTAGCGCGAACATGAATTTCTCCTGCCTCCGAACCCGGACCTGATCCGATTTGCTCGGTCCGGCGATGTTTCAAGTACACGGGTAACCGGCGCGACCATCCATGGTTCAAGCGCTCGGGCACCTAAGCGAGAGTCCACGCCTGCCGGCGTCACAAGTCTCGGTCGGAGATCAACCCACTTTGCATGGCCAAACCGGCCAGTCGGACTCTTTTCTGATTCTGCGGCAGATTTTCCACACCGAACTTGGCGAACAGCGCCCGCAGATGTGTCTTGATCGCATCGACGCTGAGGAACAATTCCTCGGCGATCTGTTGATTCGAAGCCGGGGTCGCAAAACCCGCACCGTTCTTATATGGACGGCACAGCGCGACCAGTACTGCGCGCTGGGTATCGGTCAGTGAGCGCAGCGTGGGAATAGTGCCGGTCGAGGTCCGCGTCGCATCATCGACAACGCCGCCGAAGTCGTGGAACGAGACCAGCGAGGTACCGACCCGGATCCGATCGCCCGCCATCAGCCGCCGCCGCCCGACGAGGCGCTCGCCGTTGACAAAGGTGCCGTTGCGGGACAGGCCGTCATCGACGATCGTCCAGTGCGCGCCGAGATATTCGACCGCCGCATGCAGGCGCGAGACCTCCGCGTCCCAGCGCAGCGCCAGATCGGCCTGCGGGGAACGCCCGATGGTGACGCGCTGCTGGTCCGGGGTGAGCATGAACTCCTGCTGCCGACCCGAGTCATCAGTGAATCGCAATAGCGATCCGACGAAACCAGTCACTGCGCCGATACCTCATCTCTCCATACCGCCAGTGACGCTCTTCGCACAGTTCCATGGTGCCGCGTCCTGGTACCGCGAGCAAGATCGAGTCGACTCCGAACCTTCCTCATATCGAAGGCCTATCACAAACGCGCCGCCGCCCGGGCGTCGCACGATTCGCCCGGGCGGCAGCCCAATTAAATAAGAACTCAGCCCTTCGCGGCCTTGTTGTACGCATCGGTGATGTCAGCCGAGATACGACCCCGCGCGGACACCTTGTGTCCATTCCGGCGCGCCCACTCGCGAATTGCAGCGCTTTGTTCACGATCGATCGAGACCCGGCTCTTTGCAGCTCCGGGAGCAGCGACCGCAGCCTTGACCCGCCGCCGACCACTCACCCGCCGAGCACTCGAAACCCACTCTTCCAAGCCGTCGCGCAGCTTCGCCGCATTTGCCGACGACAGGTCGATCTCGTACGACACACCGTCGATCGCAAACTCAATGGTCTCGTCCGCGATGGACTCACCATCGACATCGTCGATCAGGCTAACGGTGACCTTCTTTGCCATGAGATGAACGTCCTCTCGAAATCGTGCGACCCGCATACTAGGCCGATTACCCGAGGCAAGAATACCCCGAATTCGAAAAATTCCAAGACGAGGGCCGAGCTATGCAATCCGATCGTCAGCGAGTGACTGGACGCACAATTGGGAACAGTATCGTTTCCCGGATTCCCAATCCCGTGAGTGCCATCAACAAGCGATCGATTCCCATACCCGTACCCGTTGTCGGAGGCATGCCGTGCTCCATCGCTGCGAGGAAGTCCTCGTCGAGTGCCATCGCCTCGTCATCACCTTGTGCGGCAAGCCGCGCTTGATCCACGAACCGCTCGCGCTGGATCACCGGATCGACCAACTCCGAATAGCCAGTTGCCAACTCGAAGCCGCGCACATAGAGGTCCCACTTCTCGGTAACTCCGGGCTTGCTGCGATGCTGTCTGGTCAGCGGTGATGTCTCGACCGGGAAGTCACGCACGAAAGTTGGGGCGTAGAGCTTGTCACCGTACTGGTGCTCCCACAGTTCTTCGACAAGTTTGCCGTGGCCATAGCCCTTGTCCTCGGGAATTTCGAGTCCGACCCGATCAGCGAGTGCAAGTAATTCCTCGATCGACGTTTCCGGAGTCACCGATACACCCAGTGCATCCGACAGCGAAGGGTACATCTCGACCGTCGCCCACTCGCCGCGGAGATCGTATTCGGTGCCATCTGCAAGGGTTACCACCTGCGTGCCGAAGACCTCCTCGGCAACTTCCTGCACCAATTCTCGAATCATCCGTGCGGAGTCGTCGTAGGTGCCGTATGCCTCATAGGTTTCCAACATTGCGAACTCCGGGGAATGCGTGGAGTCCGACCCCTCGTTACGGAAGTTCCTGTTGATCTCGAAGACCTGTTCCAGGCCGCCCACCACACAGCGCTTGAGGAACAGTTCGGGCGCAATTCGCAGGTAGAGATCTATATCGAGGGCATTGGAGTGGGTGACGAACGGTCGCGCCGCCGCACCGCCGTGCAGCGTCTGCAGCATCGGCGTCTCCACCTCGAGGAAGCCGCGCCGCTCGAGCGCGTTGCGCATCGCGCGCACCACCGCGACCCTGGTCCTGGCCATTTCCCTGGCCTCTGGGCGCACGATCAGATCGACATAGCGCTGCCGAACCCGCGACTCCTCGTTCATCTCCTTGTGCGCCACCGGCAGCGGCCGCAGGGCCTTGGCCGACATGGCCCAGGAATCGGCCATAACGCTCAATTCACCGGTTCGTGAGGAGATCACCTCGCCGTGCACGAATACGAAGTCTCCGAGGTCTACATCGGCCTTCCAGGCCGCCAGTGCGTCGGCTCCGACACCGTTGAGGCTGACCATCGCCTGCAGTTTGGTGCCGTCACCCTCCTGCAGCGTCGCGAAACACAGCTTGCCGGTATTACGCAGGAAAATGACACGCCCGACAACACCCGCCTGCAGACCGGTCCGGGTGTCCGGCTCGAGCTCCGGATAGGCGGCCCGAATTTCGCCGAGAGTATGTGTGCGCGGCACCACCACCGGATAGGCATCACCGCCATCGGCGATCAACCGCTCGCGCTTCTCGCGCCGAATCCGCATCTGCTCCGGAACATCGTCCGCGGCGGGCGCGGGACGGTTGGCTTGCCCCGCAGGAACCGAACCCGCGGAGCGACCGGATGAAGGCGTGTTCGGGTTGCTCACGTTCAACAACACTAGCGGGCACCGGAAATCGATTTGCGGGCCGCCCGGGCACGACCGATCGCTAACGAATCAGCCGTGCCCGGAACAGTCCGTCATGTCCTGTTTCGCGACCTTCTCCGGCACGCCGAATAGCGGGCGCGCTCCGGCAATCATCCGAAAGCCATTGCGCGCCCGTATGTTTCGAGATGGAAGTGGTTCGGCCCGAATTTACAGCGTTGCCAGCGCCTCGACCTCGCGGGCGAAGTGCGGCGCCCGGACCCCCACACTGAGCAGACCGGCCGCCTTCAATGCCTGATAGCCACCGATCACATCGGTGGCCCGATGCAGACCGAGTTCCTGCAGCGCGGCCGCGGCGAGACTGGAGGTAAAGCCCTCCGAGCAGACGACGATCCATTCCACATCGTGATCGGTGGCCAGTGCCAGCCGGGCAGAACTTGACGGATCCAAACGCCATTCCAGGACATTCCGTTCGATCACCAGCGCGCCCGGCAGTGCGCCCTCACGTGCGCGCTGCGCCTGCGGGCGGATATCGACCAGAATCGCGCCCCGTTCGAGCGCCTGCGGCGTTTCGAAGGCATAGATCCGATTCAGGCGGGCCCGCGCGTTCTCGAGCATCTGATCGATGGTCAAACGGGTCATCACATGTCACCTTCGGGCTGGTCGGTGAGGACGGTTCGGGAGCGCCGCAGGGTGCCGTGGCCGGTCACCTCGTAATAGGACATGGCGGTGAGCGGCGGTGAATAAGCGTGCACGCTGAGCGTCGGATCGAGCGGCCCGACAGATTCCACGGCAGTGCCGTTTCGAGCGACCTGCAAGCCGTCGCCAGCGGCCGGCGCGCGCATCACATCGTGCACCCAGCCGATCTGGAACGAGGCCTGGTCTCCCGCGGTCAGAATGCGCCTGCGCAGTTCCGTTCCGTTCCAGCGGAATTCCGAGAGCGCGCCGCTGAGCACGGTCAAGGCGCCGAGCGAACCGGCATGGTCGTGCAATTCGGTGGATTTGCCTGGAGTCCAGCTGATCAGCCAGACATCGACCTCGTCGTCGGAAAGCAGCCGGGTGGCCCAGCGCTCATCGGTCGGCCAAATTCCATTGGCCGGCAACAGATGGTCGTAGCGTCCCGCGAGTACGTCCTCGGCGCCCTCGTCGGTCAGCCGGAGCAGATCGGCGGGACGCAGGCGGGTGGGCAATGCGGAGGAGACGGCACGATCCAGCGGCGGGGTGGCCGAAAGGGCATTCCGTGCGGAATCGAGGGAGAGAACAGAAGAACGCATCAGCGAATCTCCAGGAGTGTGTCAACGGTCGAGGGACTTGGTCAGCCTCGAACGGTCGAGGCAGGTCAGCCTCGACAACACTCCTGGGTGCTCACGCGGGAATACACGGGTGCGAGTGTAGCAGCGCGAAAACCGGTGGCAAAGCGCCTGGTCATGGGTGAGCACTCCGAGTGGGCATATCAACTGCCCTTACGGCGCTGATTGCGCTCGTAGACCAGGCGCAATCCGGTCAATGTGAGATGCGGCTCGTGGTGGTCGATGGTCTCCGATTCCGGCACGATCAACGGTGCGGTGGCGCCGGTCGCGACCACCGCGACATCATCACCGGCGAATGCGTCGAATTCATCGCGAATCCGATCGATCAGACCGTCCACCAAACCGGCGAAGCCGAATATCGCGCCGGATTGGATGGCCTCGACGGTGTTCTTGCCGACCACCGAGCGCGGCCGAGCCAACTCCACCCGGCGCAATGCGGCACGCTCGATGAGCGCCTCGCTGGAGATCTCCACGCCAGGTGCGAGCACACCGCCGAGAAACTCGCCCTTGGCCGATACCAGATCAACGGTGGTGGCGGTACCGAAATCCACGACAATCGCGGCCGTGCCGAAACGATGATGTGCGGCAAGGGTGTTCACGATGCGATCCGCGCCGATTTCCTTCGGATTGTCGACGAGCAGCGGAATACCGGTTCGCACACCGGGTTCCACCACCACATGCGGCACATGATCCCAATAGCGAGTGAGCATCGATCTGATCTCGCGCAGTACCGGCGGCACGGTGGACAACGCCGAAACTCCGATGATCTCCTCGACCTGATCACCGACCAATCCGCGCACCTGCATGGCGAATTCGTCCGCGGTCAGCAGCGGATTGGTATGCATCCGCCAGTGCCGCACCAACTTCGCGTGATTACCACTGCCCGAGAACAATCCGAGCTCGATGCTCGTATTTCGGACATCGATGGCCAGCAGCATCAGACGGTGGTCAGTGAGCGCGGGGTGACCAGACCGGAACCCGCCGGAGCGTGCGCCGGATCGGAACCGAGATCGGTCGCACGATTGTGTTCGTCGACGAAAACGACCTTCGGGGCGTATTCCTTCAGCTCCGCCTCGTCCATCATGCCGTAGGCGATCAGAATGACCAGATCGCCGGGATGCACGAGATGGGCGGCCGCGCCATTGATCCCGATGACACCCGAACCGCGCTCACCGGCGATCACATAGGTCTCCAGCCGGGCGCCGTTATCGATATCGACAATGCAGACCTGCTCACCTTCGAGCAGATCTGCGGCGTCGAGCAGATCCTGGTCGACGGTCACCGAGCCGACATAGTGCAGATCGGCGTGGGTCACCGTGGCGCGGTGGATCTTCGACTTCATCATGGTGCGCAACATCGCTGTCGCCCTTCCTAAATATTGGCCTGGGCAGGCTGGGAGTCGGTCGCGGTGGTGCGCGAATCGGGAAGTGTGGGGTGGCCGCCATCGACCGGGGCGCCGAGCGCGACGGCCGTGTTGTCGATCAGGCGGGTCGAGCCGACCCTGGCGGCGATGAGCAGTCGCGCATTGCCGTTCGCGGGGGTGGGGCCGAGCGTGGACGACCGCAATTCGAGATAGTCGACGTCGACACCTTGGGTCGCGTCGAGCGCCGCGCGGGCGGCCGCCAGCACGGCATCGGCGCCGAGCGCGCCAGCATGCCGACCCGCGGCCAGCGCCGCCGACAGGGCCAGCGCCGATTCGCGCTGTGCCGCATCGAGATACCGATTGCGGGAGGACAGTGCGAGGCCGTCGGGTTCGCGAACCGTCGGCAGCGGCACGATCTTGACGTCCATATTCAGATCGCGCACCATCTGCCGGATCAGCGTGAGCTGCTGATAGTCCTTCTCGCCGAAGAACGCCTCGGTCGGGCGCGCGATATTCAGCAGCTTCGCGACCACGGTCAGCATGCCTGCGAAATGTGTCGGGCGGCTGGCTCCTTCGAGCTCGGCGCCGATCGGGCCCGGATGCACAGTTGTGCGCGGCCCGTCCGGATACATATCCGACGCGCTCGGCGCGAATACCAGCTCTACCCCCTCGTTGCGCAGCAACTCGACGTCGACGTCGAGGGTCCGCGGATATTTGTCCAGATCCTCGTTCGCACCGAACTGCAGGGGATTCACGAAAATCGAGACGATGACCACCTGATTGGTCCGCTTGGCCCGACGCACGATCTCGAGATGCCCCTCGTGCAGTGCGCCCATGGTCGGCACCAGGCCGACGGTACGGCCGACGCCGCGCAGGGCCTTGGAGACCGCCGCGATCACCTCGGGATCGTGGTGCACGGTCAGCTCGCCGCGCCGGTATGCGGCGCGCAGTTCGGGGTCCATCATCGGCCTCCCTCCAACAGCTCGATCAGAGCCGGATTGGTCTTGGCGCGTTCGGCGGTGCGCAGCGACATGGCGCGATAACCCGCGGCCAGCCGGATATCGACCGCTTCCAGCGCGGTCAGATGGGCGGCAACGGCATCCGCGTCGCCACGCGCCACCGGGCCGGTCAGTGCGGACTGACCGCGGCGCAGGGCATTGTCGAGCGCGGCAGAAGCCAAGGGGGCGAGCAGGCGTTCGGCCAGACCGTTGGGTTGATCGTCGACGATCTGCTGGCCGAGCAGGCCGGGGCCCGCCAAGGCGGCGCGCAGTGCGTCGACCGCGTCCAGGATGACCGTGACCAGGTGATTACTGCCGTGTGCGAGCGCGGCGTGATAGAGCTGGCGATTTTCTTCCTGCACCCGAACCGGCTCGCCGCCCATTTCGATCACCAGCGATTGTGCGATGGCGAAGCCGATTTCGTCGGCGGCGGTAATGCCGAAGCAGGCATTACCGAGCCTGGCGACGTCCTCGTCGTGTCCGGTAAAGGTCATGGCCGGATGGATGGCCAGCGGCAGTGCGCCGCGCTCGGTCAGCGGAGCAAGCACGCCGACGCCATTGGCGCCGGAGGTGTGCGCGACGATGGTGCCTGCCCGGACCACACCCGCGGATGCGAGTCCGCGCACCAGCCCGGCCAGTTCGGCGTCGGGTACGGCCAGCAGCAGCAGTTCGCTGCGTGCAGCCACCTCCTCGACCGGCAGGATCTCGGATTCGGGTAGTCGAGTGCGGGCCCGATGCACCGAGGCATCCGAAATGGCGGCCACGCCGAACACCACGTGTCCAGCGCGCTCGAGCGCCGCGCCGAGTGCTGAGCCGACGCGTCCCGCCGAGACGATTCCCACCGTCAAGCGTGCAGGCGCGGGGTCACCCGAAGCAGCGTTGTCAGGGTTGACGCTTCTCGAGGTCAACGTTGTCCTCTCGATGTCGTTCCAGTCCCGGACAGCCGGGTACCAGACGTTCCGCACCGAGAATATCGGCCCATGCCTCGCCGATGCCACGGGGCACCACGTGATTTACAACGCAGTGCTGTGTTTGATTTGCAGCGCCTGCGGCGCTGCGTGTTCGCGGCCCCCGGGTGTCTCGCGTCCGAGCCGTCGAGACTCGCGCCTGCGGCGCATGCGCTTCGACGGCTCGGACGCGAGACGGGCCGCGAACGGGTCGCTCGTAAGACTCGCTCCGTGGTGGTCGGTGATCGTGGATCGTTCGGCCACCGATACACACGCCAGTCGAGTTCCACGCGTCCAAGACATGCGCTTCGACGGCTCGGACGCGAGACGGGCCGCGAACGGGTCGCTCGTAAGACTCGCTCCGTGGTGGTCGGTGATCGTGGATCGTTCGGCCACCGATACACACGCCAGTCGAGTTCCACGCGTCCAAGACATGCGCTTCGACGGCTCGGACGCGAGACGGGCCGCGAACGGGTCGCTCGTAAGACTCGCTCCGTGGTGGTCGGTGATCGTGGATCGTTCGGCCACCGATACACACGCCAGTCGAGTTCCACGCGTCCAAGACATGCGCTTCGACGGCTCGGACGCGAGACGGGCCGCGAACGGGTCGCTCGTAAGACTCGCTCCGTGGTGGTCGGTGATCGTGGATCGTTCGGCCACCGATACACACGCCAGTCGAGTTCCACGCGTCCAAGACATGCGCTTCGACGGCTCGGACGCGAGACGGGCCGCGAACGGGTCGCTCGTAAGACTCGCTCCGTGGTGGTCGGTGATCGTGGATCGTTCGGCCACCGATACACACGCCAGTCGAGTTCCACGCGTCCAAGACATGCGCTTCGACGGCTCGGACGCGAGACGGGCCGCGAACGGGTCGCTCGTAAGACTCGCTCCGTGGTGGTCGGTGATCGTGGATCGTTCGGCCACCGATACACACGCCAGTCGAGTTCCACGCGTCCAAGACATGCGCTTCGACGGCTCGGACGCGAGACGGGCCGCGAACGGGTCGCTCGTAAGACTCGCTCCGTGGTGGTCGGTGATCGTGGATCGTTCGGCCACCGATACACACGCGCCCGATCGAGTCCATGCGTACGACACATGCGCTTCGACAACTCGGACGCGAGACGGGCCAGCCGCTGGTGCGGAACCCTCACTGCTCGGCGCGGATCAGCGCCCCGTACGGCCCTTCTCTTCGGACTGCAGGTTGGCCATGATCTCGGCGACCGAAAGTCGGCGTGACGAGTTGCCGGAGTCGGCATCCGGATCTACTCGGCGACGGCGGCGGGAGCTGGCGCCGAGGGGCGGGACAGCGGTCGTCGGATGCGGGGTGGGCTCCGGGTGTGGCGTCGGGGTGGACGGCTCCGGTGTCGAGCGGTCATGCGACTCGGGTTCGGACGGCTCCGGCTCCGACAGACGCGGCGGCACGGTGTACTCCAACGGCTGCAGCCGCGGCGGGACTCCGGTCTTTTCCGGATCCTCGGTGAACGCGTCGGCCCAGCCGCCCGTGGTGAGCGGGTCGTTGTCGACCTCGGCGTCGGCGATTTCCGCATCATCGAGATCGTCGAGGGAGACGATCGCGGTCTCCGCGGTCACCGGATCGTCGAAGGGGCTGGCGAACCGCGGCGGCTCCGGATGATCCGATTCGAAGACCGGGGTAAAGCTGCTGGGAGATTGCTGGAACGCCATGTCCAACCAGGTGTCGGCATTCGCCGAGCTATTGTTGGCCGAATTTCCGAATGCGCTCGGCAACTCTTGAATCCGGGTTGCATCGGCGCGCAATGCGGGTCGATCCATCGGCAGATCACCGTCGAAGAGCCGCTGCAGACTCTCGCGGAGCACGGTCAGTTCGGCGCGCAGCGCGGCCATTTCGGCCGCATCGGCACCCACTTCCGCGCGCACCCGCGCCTCGACGCCGAGTTCGTATTCGCGCCGGGCGGTCACCTCGCGTTCCAACTGGAGTTCGTACACCGTCTGCAGGTCACGGACCTTGGCCTTATCGATCGTGGCTTCCTTGCGGTACCGCGTCGCGGCCAAAGCGCCGATGACGGCCGCCCACAGCGCCGCCACCAAGCCGATCCGAACAAACTGCAGCCGGTCACTGAAAACCAGGAAAACGCTGGCAACCAGACCGAGCAGAATCAATACGCCGATGAACAATTTTCCCGCGTCGTCCCGCCGTCGACGAGAGGTGCTGCTACGGGAGGGTGAAACCATGCACGCCAGGGTAGCTTGATCAGCCAGCTGCGCCCAGATTCCCGCGCGGTGATTCCGACGGGTTTATTCGCTATGTAGTTGCCGGATCATCCGAAGGGTCCTCGGGAGCCCGACAGCAATACTCCAGCCACAGCGCCGCAGCTACCAAAGCCACCCCCGCCAGCATCCCGACAATGGCGCCGGGACTATCCGCACCCGCCGCATTCAAGGTGTCGCGCTGTGGATACACCCAGAAAAGGAAACCCAGCCAGACACCGGCGGCAAGCGAGCCGACCTGCGCGGACGCCTTCGCCAACGCGACCGCGCGGGCCGCGGTGATCGGATGCAACTGGTGACTGCCGTCGCCGATCTGATGTTCACTGACCCGTCCGCGAATTACGAAGCCGAGCGCAACTTCGATCGCGGCGACCGGATAAAGCGATGCGCCCGCGTAAATCGAGATCGGCGGGAAACTGCCATAGGCCATCCGCGTGAGCACCCAAGCGATGAGCGCCGCGACAACGACATTGGCGATGAGATCGAGTATCCGGGTCGGCTTCAGTTTCACGACGCCGATCCCTCCGCGGCAGCCGACAACACGAATTCGGTCGGTCGGACCCCGGCACGTTCGGCCGCGTCGAGTTCGGCGAGCCGGCCGCGCACCGGTCGCACGGTTCCATCGACATCGAGTTCCGCGTCCGGCTGCACATCCAGCCAGGGAATGAGCACAAAGGCCCGGTTGTGTGCCTGTGGATGCGGCAGGGTCAATTCCGGATCGTCGCTGCGGCAGACCGCACCGTCCTCGGCACACCACACCACGTCGACATCGAGAGTGCGCGCCCCCCAACGCACCTCGCGCACCCGCCCGGCGGCCTGCTCCAACTGTTGCCCGAGGCGCAGCCAATCGTGCGCGCCGAACTCCGGATCATCGGCCAGCACAACGGCATTGAGATAGTCGTCCTGTTCGACCCCGCCCCACGGCGCAGTCGAGTACACCGGCGAAACCGCGACCACCCGATCCCCCAACCCCTCGACGACACTGCGCAGATGTGCGAGCCGATCGCCCAGATTCGAGCCGATCGACAAGACGGCGCGGCTCATGGCTGCACCTCGCTGGCGCTCGGTTCCGCCATCGCCGCGGGCGCAGTGTTATTGATTCCCTCGCTCCGCTCGCTCATGGCTGCACCTCGCCGGCACTCGGTTCCGCCATCGCCGCGGGCGCAGTGTTATTGATTCCCTCGCTCCGCTCGCTCATGGCTCCACCTCGCCGGCACTCGGTTCCGCCATCGCCGCGGGCGCAGTGTTATTGATTCCCTCGCTCCGCTCGCTCATGGCTGCACTTCCCGCTGCCGCGAGGTGACCACGCGGACATCGGCGAAGGCATGCGGAATCGGCGCGGACGGTTTGTGCACGACGACCTCGACCGACTCGATGCGGGGATCGGCCATCACATCGTCGGCGATCTCGGCGACCACCTTTTCGATGAGATTGCGTGGCGGGCCCTGGATGATCTGCACGGCGCGCTCGGCGAGGGCGCCGTAGTCGATGGTGTTCGCGAGGTCGTCGGTGGCCGCGGCGGCCGCGAAATCGGTCCATACCGTCAGATCGACCAGGAACTCCTGGCCGTCGCGGCGTTCGTAGTCGAAGCAGCCGTGATAGCCATAGGCGCGCAGGCCGCGCAGCTCGATCCGGTCCAGATGCTCGGGCCGACTCGCCTCCCGGCCACCACCCCTCATCGAATCGCTGCGCGATGCTGCGGTCATAGATCGGCTCCTCGGGTGCTGTTTCGGGCGGCACGCAGCCAGGCGTCGGTCACGGCAATAGCATCCAGCGAGGCGCGCACATCGTGGACGCGGACACCCCAGGCGCCGTGCAGGGCGGCCAGCGCCGACACCGTCGCGGTGGCGGTCTCCCGGCCGTCGGGCGGGCGCGGCCCCTCGGCATCGGCGAGCAGGGCGCCGAGGAATCGTTTACGGGAGGCGCCGATGAGAATCGGTAGCCCGTGGCCGACCAATTCGGGCAGTGCCCCGAGCAGCGCCCAATTGTGTTCGGCATTCTTGGCGAAACCGAGGCCGGGATCGAGTACCAGCCGGGACCGATCCACACCGGCCGCTACGGCCAGATCCACCTGTGTGGTCAACTCGGCGAGCACCTCGGCGACCACATCGTCGTAGTGGTCGGCCGGACCGGTGTGCCGATAGTCCGCGTCCGCCCGCCAGTGCATGAGGATCCACGGAACCTCAGCTGCCGCAACGACTTTCACCATATCCGGATCGGCGCGGCCACCGGAGACATCGTTGACGACCGAAACTCCGGCCGCGATCGCCGCCTCGGCGACACCGGCCCGCATGGTGTCCACACTGGTCGGCACACCGGCAGCTACCAAGCCGCGAATGACCGGAACCACCCGCGCGGCCTCGGTTTCCGGGTCGATCCGCACCGCACCGGGCCGGGTCGACTCGCCACCGATATCGATGATGTCGGCGCCCGCCTCGTACAGTTCGATGCCATGTGCGATGGCCAGGCTCGGATCGAGATAGCGGCCGCCATCGGAGAACGAATCGCTGGTGACGTTCACGACGCCCATCACCACACAGGAGCGGCTATCGCGCGGCGCGACACTGCTCCGGAGGAGATCGGGGGCATGGGTCGACACCGCGCGGTGCCTCACTTCCGCAGGATCAGATCGAGGGCCTCGGCTCGCGAGGCGGCGTTGGACTGCAGCAGACCGCGCACAGCGGAGGTGGTGGTGCTGGCGCCGGGCTTGCGGATACCGCGCATGGCCATGCACAGGTGCTCGGCCTCGATCACGACGATTGCGCCGCGCGGATCCAGCTTGCGCATGACGGCATCTGCGATCTGGCTGGTCAGCCGCTCCTGCACCTGCGGACGCTTGGCGTACAGATCGACCAGCCTGGCCAGTTTGGACAGCCCGGTCACCCGGCCGTGCGGGCCCGGAATGTAGCCGACGTGCGCGACGCCGTGGAACGACACCAGATGGTGCTCACAGGTCGAATACAGCGGAATATCGCGAACCAGCACCAGTTCCTGGTGCCCCTCGTCGAAGGTGGTGTTCAGCACCGCATCCGGCTCGGTGAAGAGCCCGGCGAACATCTCCCGATAGGCGCGGGCGACCCGCGCGGGCGTATCGATCAGGCCGGGCCGGTCCGGATTCTCACCGACCGCGATCAGCAACTCTCGGATCGCGGCCTCGGCGCGGGGCTGATCGAACGGGCTGCCGGTCTCCAGTGCGATCAGATCCGGCTCGGCCGGGCCGGCACCGTTGTACTTGACCGGTTCGTCGAATTCGTCGAAAGCCTGGGCATTCGCAACGGCACCGCCGCTCACATGCCCTGGCCCACCGACGTGATTGTTGGCCGACAATCGAGGACACCTCCAAAATCTCGGGCGCGAGCAATCTCCTCGCACCCAGATGGTCGAGCCTAATCGGCACGCATCAGTGCCGACCGTTCGGTCCATCCCAATCGTGGTTCTCGCCCTCGTTATTCCCGGTGCCGTTGGCGGGCTCGTCATAGCCGTCGTTGCCGCGGCCCGGCTGACCCCATGGCTGCTGCGGCTGCGGGTAGCCGTGCCGCGGCTGCGGCTCACCCTGCCAGCCGCCGTAGCCCGGCTGACCCGACTGCTGCTGCGGCTCGTCGCGCGGCGGCCAGCCCGGGGCGGACCAACCGGCCGGAGCACCGTAATCCGGCCGCGAGCCGTGCGTAGCGCCCTGTCGCGGATAGGCCGGGGAGGGCGCCTGCGGCAACGGGTAGCCGGACGCGGGCTGCTGGGGGTGACCGCCGCCGTAGCGCGGTTCCTGATAGCCGCCGTCCGGATAGCCATTGGCCGCGGCGGGTTCGCGCTGTGGCAGCTTCGGCAGGCCCGGCGCCTGCGGGGGCCACGGCTCGCCGCGTTCGGCGGCCAGTTCACCCGGGGTCTTCACCGGCGGCTTATCCGACGGCACGCGCTCGCCGAAATCGTTGAACGCGGTGATGCGTGGACGCTTGTCCACCGCGGCGAGGATCTCCTCGAGATCCTTGCGGTGCAAGGTCTCCCGCTCCAGTAGCGCCGTGGCGAGCACATCGAGCACATCGCGGTATTCGTTGAGGATGGCCCACGCCTCGGTGTGCGCGGCTTCGATGAGGTTGCGCACCTCCTCGTCGATGGCGCCGGCAACTTCGTGCGAGTAATCCGAACCCATGCCCATCGAACGTCCGAGGAACGGGTCGCCCTGCTCCTGGCCGTAGCGCACCGCGCCCAGCCGCGCGCTCATGCCGTATTCGGTGACCATCGCGCGCGCGATCTTGGTGGCCTGGTCGATATCCGAGGACGCCCCGGTGGTCGGCTCGTGGAACACCAGTTCCTCGGCCGCGCGGCCGCCCATCGCCATGACCAGGCGGGCGATCATCTCCGAGCGGGTCATCAGGCCCTTGTCGTCCTCGGGCACCGTCATGGCGTGACCGCCGGTGCGGCCGCGGGCCAGGATGGTGACCTTGTAGACCGGCTCGATATCCGGCATCGCCCAGGCGGCCAGGGTGTGGCCGCCCTCGTGGTAGGCGGTGATCTTCTTCTCGTGCTCGCTGATGATGCGGCTCTTGCGGCGCGGACCACCGATGACGCGGTCCACCGATTCCTCTAGCTGCTCGCCGCTGATCACCGCGCCGTTCTCACGTGCGGTGAGCAGGGCGGCCTCGTTGACGACATTGGCCAGATCAGCGCCGGACATGCCGACGGTGCGCTTGGCCAGACCGTCGAGATCGGCCTCGGGCGAGATCGGCTTGCCCTGCGAATGCACCCGCAGGATGGCGCGCCGTCCGGCCAGATCCGGATTGCTGACCGGGATCTGCCGGTCGAAGCGGCCCGGCCGCAGCAGCGCCGGATCGAGGATGTCGGGGCGGTTGGTCGCGGCGATCAGGATGATGCCGGTGCGATCGCCGAAGCCGTCCATCTCGACGAGCAACTGGTTCAGGGTCTGCTCGCGCTCGTCGTGGCCGCCGCCGAGGCCGGCGCCGCGCTGGCGGCCGACCGCGTCGATCTCGTCGACGAAGATGATGCACGGGCTGTTCTGCTTGGCCTGTTCGAACAGGTCGCGCACGCGGGAGGCGCCGACACCGACGAACATTTCGACGAAGTCCGAACCGGAGATGGTGAAGAACGGCACCCCGGCCTCACCCGCGACGGCGCGCGCCAGCAGGGTCTTACCGGTACCGGGCGGGCCATAGAGCAGCACGCCCTTCGGGATCTTCGCGCCCAGTGCCTGGTAGCGGACCGGGTTCTGCAGGAAGTCCTTGATTTCGTAGAGCTCTTCTACGGCCTCGTCGGCGCCGGCCACATCCGCGAAGGTGGTCTTGGGCATGTCCTTGGACAGCTGTTTGGCCTTGGACTTGCCGAAGCCCATCATGCCGCCGCGACCACCGCCCTGCATGCGCGACATCACAAAGATGAACAGGCCCAACAAGATCACCATCGGCAGCACGAACAGCAGGATCTGGGTGAACCAGCTGTCCTGCTTCACTACGGTGTTGAATGGTGCGCCGGACTTCTGCACGGTGTCGAAGACCTGGTTGGAGGTCTCACTGCCGCCCGGAAACTTGGCAATGATCTTCTTGGAGCCGGAAGTCGCGTCGTTCCCGTTGTTCAGCTCGATGCGCAGCTGCTGCTCGCGATCGTCGATCTGTACGTTCTTGACGTTGCTCTTGTCGTTCAGCTGACTCAACGCCACCGAGGTATCGACGCTCTTCCAGCCGCGCGTGTCGTTGCCGAAATAGCTGAACGCATAGATCACGAGCAAAATGCCCGAGACTATGGCCAGGGTGCGAAACACAGTCTTGCGGTTCATAGAGCTTAGGCCGGGCGGCCAGTCCTTTCCGGGTGTCTCCGGTGCATGCCTAGCGTGGCGTCGGGCGCGTCCCGTCCGGTGGTTCGGATGCGGACATGCCACGTTACCGCGTACGGTCTAGTCGATACATCGCGCAGTTCGGCAGCTGGTGTAGTTCGACAGGTAAACGGTCGGGGAACGTCCGTGGTTCCCGAAGTCTCCGGTCGGGTTACGCCAAGTGGTCACAATCATGTCATGTTCGGCCTATCGTGAGCGACGACACATAGCCGCGGTGCGAGCGACGGGCCCGAAGGCGGTAGCTTGCGTAACCACGTAGGGCCCCGGGAGCACCGCAAATCAGATAGAGCGCAGGGGGTATGGACATAGTTGAGCTACGGACACCCACAGCGATACTGCGGCACGGCCGTGGACGACTGATCGTGCTACGCCCGGGCAGCGAGGGTGAGCGCGTCCTCGATGTGCCGGTCACCGATCTGCTCAAGGTTCGCCTGAACCGCCGCGCCGACGATGCCGTCGTCATCGAGATCTATCTGCGTTATCCCACGCCCGTGCTCACCGGCGTGCCCGCCGACCGCACCCCGCTACCGGTATTGATAGCCGAACACGATTTCCCCGCGGCCGCCGAGATCGTCGAGCGCATCAACGGTCAGATCCTGGCCAGCCAGCGCATCGATGTGGCCGCACCCGATCTACAGCCGCCCGCCCCGCAGTGGGGTAAGAGCGGGCCGACCAGAGCCGATGTCGATCGAGCCGTGCGGCGGATGGCCCCCAAACGCGAAGCCAAGGCTGCGATAGCCGCTCTGCATCGCTACGTCACCATCGACGAATACGTGCTGGAGACCGCCATCGTCGTGGCACATCCGCCCGCAGGCACCGGTCCCGGCCTGCTGGCCGCGACCACCGGACGGCTGCTGTTCATCTCGATCGGCCCCGGCGACAGGTACGCCCACGAGCTACCCATTCCGGTCGTCATGTGGGCGCGCACCACCGACGGCGCCGTGACGACACCCGGTGAGATCGGCTCGGTGCGCGGGGAGACCGGTATCGATGTGCACGACGGAAACGTCACGTTGCATTTCACCGGCACCGATCGGGCCGATACCGAGCGCGTCACCTGCGCGGTGAATTTCGCCGTCCGGCGCGATTCGGCCGACGGCGCGGCCGGTCCGGCCGATCCTGGCGTCGCCCAGCTCTATTCCGAATGGGAATTGCTGGTGGAGCGGCATTCCCTCGGTATGGTCGATGACGGACAGTTCCAGCGCTACGGCCGCGGGATTCTGCGCTCACTCCCCGACGGGCACTGATTGCAGCGTGATCCGCCGCCACGGGCTGGTCGGACGCAACCACAGGCGCAGCAGTTCCATGCGCCGATCCACGCCGCCGTTCTTGAGTTCGGCCAGATCCTCGCAGGCCTGCCAGTAGGTCCAGCCGGTCAGGTAGGCATCGCCGAATTGGCGCCAATTCTGGTATTTGCGCTGAGCCAGCGGCAGTGCCCGCATCAGATAATCCCAGGCCACCTCGGCGTCGAGATAACCCGCGGTAAAGGCCATTCGGGCCACCGCGACCACCCGGGCCAGATCCCAGGCATGGATATCGCTCGGCAGCGGACGGGCCAGATGATCGGTGAAACCGATTTTGATCGCCTGCGACCAGATGTCGTAATCGCGGACCAGCGCCTCCGGATTGTCCATCCCCCGGAACGAGCCCACCTGCCGCAGGAAGGCGCGGTGCCGATCGGCCCGCTCACCGAACCTGTCGCGTTCACTGGCATTGATCGATGTCATCACCAGCGGATGCACCATCGCGTACAGCGGCGCGTGCATACCTTCGAGCAGCTGCTCCATGGAGGCCTGCGCCTCGGTGCTGTCGGTGATGCCCCATGCGCCGGTAAGCGTATCGATGGCGAGTTCACGCCGGTCACCGAGCGGATGGTCGCGCTCGGGACCGAGTAGCAGCGCGTCGTGGAAGGCATCCCAGCGCGCCGAATAGAAGCCACCGAGTGCGAGCGCACGCAGCTCGTCATCCGATACCGCCGCGCCGGACCAGTGGTCCTCTTCCCGCTTGTCGAGCTCGTCGTAGGGGAATGTTGTCAAGGTGGGTACACCGCGGGCAGGCATACCTCGATTGTTCCCCATTGATCTTGGATGGACCTGTGTAATCGCTCGGCTTTATCGGATCTGTTTCTTGGCCTGCCTTAGCCCGACATTGGGCAGTAGTGTGCTCCCATGAGTAGCAACATCACCCTCCTTCGTGGCCTGGATCCTGCGCCTACCGAGCAGGAAATCTATGCTGCCGCACTGCAGTATGTGCGTACGGTCGGTGGCGTGTCCGGCCTGAGCACCACCACCAAGGCAGCCGTCGACAAGGCGGTGAACGCCATTGCGGCGGCGACCACGCAATTGCTCGCGGATTTGCCGGATGTGCGGGTCGCACCGGTCACCGAACCGCCACTACGCCAGGGCGCGGAGGCGGAATAGTTCGTAGCGTTTCAAGGTAGGGCGTCTGCGCCGTAGGTGGCGACGCAGGCCAGTGCGATCTCCAGCGGCAGGCTGCGCGCTTCGATCGGATGGCCGAGCAGTTCCTCGATCCGCTGGATCCGATAGCGGACCGTGTTCTTGTGCACACCGAGTAATTTCGCCGTGGCCTCCGGGCTGCGATGGCTTTTCAGATATGCGTGCAGTGTTTCGCGCAGTCGTGTGGCATTGACATCACGGCCCGCCAGCGCGCGTAATTCGCGCCCGATCAGACCGCGCATGGCCGCGTCGTCGGCGCCCGCCAGATAGGCGATCTCCACCTCGCGATATGCGATGACCCGCGCTCGATCCGCCGGACCGCGCTCGGCGACGTGCCTGGCCGCGACGGCCTCGTGATGGCTCTGCCGGAACCCGGCGGCCTGCGGCGCAGGCACCCCGAACGCGGCCCGCACCGGCGGCTCGACCTGACCGAGCACGATCCGCTCGATCTCCCCGGGCACCGCCAGTTCGGCGGCATGCGCGTCATCGTCCAAACCCGCCCAGGCCCACATGCCGCTCGCGCCGGAGGCCACGGTGAGCACGTGGCCACTGCCGAGCGCCGCGCCCAGTCGCGTCGCGACCCGGTCCAGCAGTCCGCTCGACTCGCTGTCCGGCTCACCCGTGGTCTCATCGGTCCACAGCACAAATGCCAAGTGCTGCTTGGCAAGTCGGTAGCCGAGCCGGACCGAGGCCTGGTCGATATCGAGTTCGTCGCCGGCGAGCAGGGCGCGCACGATTTCGGTGCGCCGGTTGAGCGCGGCGCGCATGACGCGCTCGCGTTCCTCCATGTAGGTGTCGGTTAGCGTCTCCACCGAAATGCTGACCCATCTGGTGGAACGCTCGAACAGCCGCAGCATTACCGCCCGCTCGATCTCGGGCGGCGGCTGCCGTTCGTCGACTGCGTCGGTCATGTAGTCGAGCACCGCCTCCTGCCCGACGTGATAGGTCCGCAGCAGCAGCCGCAGGTCGTAACCGCGTCGGGCGAGGGTTCGGGCGAAGGCGTGCGCCTCCTCCGGCAGCGCGAATTCGATGGTGTCGCTGGTGAGATTGGCCAGCACTACCCGCGCGTGTGCGCGGGTGCTCGCGGCCAGGTCGCGGCGCATATCGCGATCGGCGAGCTCCGGGATATGCGCGATGATCGCGTTGTCGAGGCGGTCGACGACCTGTTCGAGAGCCCGGGTGCGCATGGTCTCGTAGACGTATTCGGCCAGCCAATCGCGGACCACCGCGCTATTCGGGCTGATCGCCGCCGGGCGGCCGGTGGTCACGAAATCTCCATATTGTGCTCAGAGAACAAAAATAGCCTCATTCGTTGACAAATCGGGCCAAGAAAGTCCGGGAACCTTGTGTCACGATCATAGGTCAGTGAACTGATTCACAGTGTTCAGCACAACGTTAGTGGGAGAACAGCGTGACCGATACGGTGCCCGGCGCGGCCGAGAAGAAAACTGCGCGTAAGACAACGGCGGAAGAAGACGCGGCGCGAGCGACGGGGGCGGTAGCCGAGCGTGACCACGGAGCGCCCCGGGAGCGCCGCGAATCGGACACCGCTGCGGCACTGATCGAGGTACGCAATCCGGGCACCGGGGCGGTGGTGGGGTCCGTGCCGGACGAGAGTGCCGACGCGGTCGCGGCCAAGATCCGCGAATTGCGTCTGTACCAGCCGGAATGGGAGGCCATCGGCCCCGACGGGCGCAAGGAATGGCTGCTGAAGCTGCAGGACTGGATCATCGACAACACCGAGCATCTGGCCGATGTGCTGCAGGCCGAGGCGGGCAAACCCCGGGTGGACGCGCTGATCGACCCGGCCTTCTCGACCGATCTCATCGGCTACTACGCGCGCCGAGCGGGCAAGTTCCTCGCCGACGACCATCCCTCGCCGCACAGCCCGCTGGCCCGGGTCAAGAAGTTGACCACGGTGTACAAGCCGTATCCGGTGGTCGGCGTGATCACACCGTGGAACTTCCCGCTGGCCATGCCGGTCATCGATGTGATCCCGGCGCTGGCCGCCGGCGCCGCGGTGATCCTCAAGCCGTCGGAGGTGACCCCGCTTTCGGCGATCGAATTGGCAAGGGGCTGGGCCGAAATCGGTGCGCCGCCGGTCTTCGCCGTGGTCACCGGGGCCGGTGCGACCGGTGCCGCGGTGGTCGAGAATGCCGACTACATCCAGTTCACCGGTTCGACGGCGACCGGGCGCAAGATCGCCGCCGCCTGTGTCGAGCGGTTGATTCCCTACAGCCTGGAATTGGGCGGTAAGGATCCGGCCATTGTGCTGGCCGACGCGGATCTGGATCGGGCCGCGCACGGCATCGCCTTCGGCGGCATGTTCAACTCGGGCCAGGTCTGCATTTCGGTGGAGCGGGTATATGTCGAGGTTCCGGTTTACGACGAATTCGTCGCCAAGCTGACCGATGCGGTCGAGAATCTGCGCCAGGGTCTCGACGGTCGCGAGTCCAAATACGACGTGGGCGCGCTGGCCAACGAGAACCAGGTCCAGATCGTGCAGCGGCACGTCGACGAGGCCGTCGCCGCGGGCGCCAAGGTGACCACCGGCGGCAAGCGCACCGGCGTCGGCACCCTGTTCGAGCCGACCGTGCTCGTCGATGTCGACCACACCATGTCCTGCATTACCGAGGAGACCTTCGGCCCGACCCTGCCGGTGATCAAGGTCGCCGACGAGGCCGAAGCCGTTCGGCTGGCCAATGATTCGATCTACGGCCTCTCGGCCTCGGTGTGGACCGGCGATAAGGAGCGCGGCGAACGCGTGGCCCGTGCCCTCGAAGCCGGCGCGGTGAATATCAACGACGTCTTCGTCAACCTGTTCAGCTTCGCGTTGCCGATGGGCGGCTGGGGACAGTCCGGCGTCGGCGCGCGCTGGGGTGGTCCGAACGGAGTTCGCAAGTACTGCAGGCAGAAGGCGATCACCACGCCGATCCTGCCGACCCAGCAGAAGGAACTGCTCTGGTTCCCGTACCGGATGCCGAAGGTGCTGTTCGGGCTCGGCGCGATGCGTGCCGCGGGAGCTCGCGGACTGCGGCGCATCGACATTGCGGCAATTCTGAAACTCCAGGGAGACAACAAGTGACATACGCGGCGAAGGTTCGCGGCAAGGTCGTCGTCATCACCGGTGGCGCGCGCGGCATCGGACTGGCGACGGCGACCGCACTGCAGGCGCTCGGGGCCAAGATCGCGATCGGCGATATCGACGAGACCACGGTCGAAGAGGCCGGCACCGCCCGCGAATTCGAGCTGTACGGGCGGCTCGATGTCACCGATCCCACTTCGTTCGAGAGCTTCCTCGACGAGGTCGAGCGCACCGTCGGCCCGATCGACGTGCTGATCAACAATGCGGGCATCATGCCGACCGGCAGATTCGCCGATGAGCCGGATCAGATCACCCGTCGCATTCTGGATATCAATGTCTACGGCGTGATCCTCGGCTCTAAGCTCGGCCTGGCCCGCATGCTGGCGCGCAAGCGCGGACACATCATCAATATCGCCTCGCTCGCCGGCGAGACGCATATCCCGGGACTGGCGACCTATAACGCCAGCAAGCATGCGGTGCTCGGTTTCACCGACACCCTGCGCGAGGAGTACCGGGGTTCGGGCGTCGCGTTCTCCTCGGTGCTGCCGACGCTGACGAATACCGAACTCGGCTCCGGTGTGAGTGGCCCGAAGCTGCTGCGCCCGGCCGAACCGGAGGAGATCGCCGATGCCATCGTGTCGCTGATCGCCGAGCCGAAGTCCAAGGTCCGGGTCACGGCGGTGGCCGGGTTCCTCTCGCAGCTGGTGAATCTGCTGCCCGAGCCGGTGGCCGATGGACTGGCCAGGGCGCTGGGGTCGAGCAATGCCTTCCTCGACGATGTGGACGTGGCCGAGCGCAAGGCCTACGAGGATCGGGCACGCAGCCTCTGAGCGGTCGACGAAGGCGCCGTGGTCGGGTTATCGACCGCGGCGCCTTCGCGCGTTCGAACGCCCCCGCGACTGCCGTCCCCAGACCGTTCGAACGAGACTGCAAACACAATTGTGACTAACATCACTCGACCGCCCCCTAACGGCATCACCCTCGTTGCGGGCCGGTTTCCCGACTGTGACCGGCCACACTTCAGCACCTCCCCGGCGCGGTCCGCAGACCCACTCGTGGCCGCATCGTTGCTGGTCATATGCCCAATTAACTTGCGCGCGGCAGCACGGGCCGCGAGTGCTGGAGATTCGCGGAGTCGATGATGCAAATGACCATGACAAGCCATATGCTGTGTCTAACAAACCTGCCGACTGTTTCGGCTGCCATATCCAGACTTTCCGGCCTTAATAGGCTGGAAATTCAGGACCGATTCTGATAGCAAGGGGCTATGGACCCGCATTTGCGCGACCTGCGGTATTTCGTCGCCGTCGCTGAGGAACTGCACTTCACCAACGCCGCTCAGCGGCTGCACATCGCTCAACCCACCCTGTCGCGTCAGATTCGTCAGCTGGAACGTCAGCTCGACGTGGTCCTGTTCGACCGCAACCAGCGCAGCGTCGCGCTGACCGTCGCGGGTAAGGAGCTGCTCGAAGGCGCCCGCAAGATCCTGGAGCTGTGGGAGGTCACCAACGTCTCCCTGCAGGAGGCGGGTGAGGTGCTGCGCGTCGGCATCCAATCGGCGCTCGGCCGCGGGCTGCTCAACGATCTGGAGAGCGCGAGCGGGCACCGCTTGGCGCTGCACGCCGCCTCCTGGACCGACCCGTCCAGTGGTCTGGCCGGTCGACAGGCCGACCTCGCCCTGGTCTGGCTTCCGCTACCCGATTCGAACCGATACCGCTGGCAGGTGCTACGCACCGAGCCGCGCTGGGTGCTGCTGCCGGAGAACCATCCGCTGGCCGAGAACGACACCATCGACTTCGCCGACCTGTTGGACGAACCGTTCATCGCACTGCCCACCGAGGCCGGTGCGGTGCGCGACTTCTGGCTCGGCAACGATGCCCGCAACGGCCGTCAGCCCAAGATCGGCGCCGAGGCGGCGACCGCCGAGGACAAGCTGGAGGCCGTGAGCCTCGGCCTCGGCGTCTGCTTACTGGCCGAGAACAATGTGCCGATGTACCGCTGGCCGGGTCTGACCGCCCGACCGCTCGCCGGACTCGCCCCGTGCGAACTGGCGGTGGCCTGGCGCGCCGACGACAATCGGCCCACCATTCTCGAATTCGCCGCACGCGCGGTGGACGGCGGTTTCGCAGTGCAGCATCAGCCCGCGATCGCGGGTTAGTCGCCCGACCCTTTCAAACCTCTCCCAGCCCCGACGGAGCGAGTCTTACGAGCGACCCGTTCGCGGCCCGTCTCGCGTCCGAGCCGTCGAAGCGCATGCGACGCAGTCGCGAGTCTCGACGGCTCGGACGCGAGACACCAGGGGGCCGCGAACACGCAGCGCCGAAGGCGCTGCCATCAAACACAGTCGTTCACCGTTCGCTTCCAGGGGTGGATCGACTCGAGTTGAGCCGCGAGGCGCAGCAGGATCGATTCACTGCCGGGCGGTGCCGTGAGTTGGGCGGCGACGGGCGTTTTGGATCTCGGATGCATTCCCATCGGGATCGACGCGGCGGGCCAGCCGACCAAATTCCAAAGCGGTGTGAACGGTGAATACCGAGCGCTGACAACAACATTCGCGAGCCAACCGAGAGTGTGCCAGGCCCTGGCCCGCGGTGGCGGCGCGGCGAGCGTCGGGGTGATCACCACGTGGTAGCGCTCGAAGAAATCCAGCAGTTGCGCCTCGACCCGGTCCACCTGCGCCGGTCGCACCAGCCGCAGCCGCTGGACGAGCCGACCGAGTGCGATGTGGCGGCGGGTGCGCCGCTGCAGCCGTTCGGGGCGGATGAGATTCACGGCCTCGCGCGCGCCGAATGCCAACCAGCGCAGGCCGACCGAAACGAGCGATTCGCCGTAGGGCAGTGTCACCGCTTCCACCAGGTGCCCGGCCGCGGCGGCGGCCGAAGCAGCGGTGCGGGCCGCCGCGGTCCAGTGCCGATCGACCCGGAACATCCGGGACGGTGGCGCCACGGCCAGCCCGATGCGTAGTCGGCCCGGCGGCTCCAACTCGGCTAGGTCCGGGCGCGCGGCCAGCACGGACAGCATGAGCGCGGCATCGCCGACTGTCGTTGCGAGCACACCGTTTTCGACCATCCCGGACCAGGAGTCGACGCCTACCTCGGCCGGTACGGTATGCCGCCCCGGTTTGATCCCGAACACCCCGCAGCAGGCCGCGGGAATGCGCACCGAACCGAGCCCGTCGTTGCCGTGTGCCACCGGCACCAACCCGGCCGCTACGGCCGCGGCCGAACCGCCGGAGGAGCCACCGGAGCTGCGTGCGGCGTTCCACGGGTTCCGACCGATGCGGCCCTCGCTCTCGGTCGTAGCCCACAGGCCCAGTTCGGGGACCGCGGTCAGCCCGACCACCACCGCGCCCGCGGCCCGCAGCCTGCACACCACCGGATGGTCGGTGGTTGCCGGGCGGGTATCGGTCGCGGTGGAACCGGCGAGGATCGATTCACCCTCGACCGCGATGTTGTGTTTTATCGCGATGGGCACCCCCGCCAGCGGCAGCAGATCCAGATCGGAACGCTGTTCCAGCGCGAGTGCCTCGGCCCGTGCCTTAGCGGAGCGAACGACCGTGAACGCATTCGTCTTTCGGTTCTCGGCGGCGATCAGATCCAGGGCGGTATCGACGGTTTCGGTCGGCGTCAGCGAGCCGTCACGCACACTCGCCGCGATTGCCGCCGCCGGACCTCGTGACAGGCCGGTTTCGCGTGGCATGCTGGAATCCATCGAAGCATGTACCGCGTCGGTCCCGCCCACCGCGACCCCACGGGCGGCCTGCACCTCCGGGGCTTCAGCAGCCTCCGGAGCGGCCGAATCCGTCGCTGTCGGATTCGCCGCCGCGACGCCGCCCGCCGCGGCCGTCACGGTATTCGATTTACAGCGCTGTTCCCGGGTTATTCCGCCGTCACGCTCCGCTACCGCCTCCGCGCCCGTCGCTCGCGCCGCAGTGTTGTTCATGTGCTGGTTCTTCCCCGTCGCATCGTTGTCGAAATCGGGTGATCCACTGTTGTGGCGCAAGTTATCATTTCGATTACTGCTCGGGGGACGATGTCGTCGGGTGTGGCGGAAATTCAGCGGCACATCCACCGAACGGCCACTGCGGATACTCGACATCCGCTCAGCAGGTAGGTCCGAAAATGAGTGCTGATCCCGAAAATACGCACCGAACCGATCTCGACACCGAGCCGACCAGAGACTGGGGCGAGTCGCCGTCGCATACCGAGAACGATGTGGTCGAGGCCTTCTCGACCGCATGGGAATCGGCGCGCCGGCCACCGGAGATCGCCGACTTTCTGCCCGATGCCGAATCCCTGCGCCGGGCCGCGCTGATCGAATTGATCCGCGTCGACCTGCGACATCGCTGGATCCGGCTGCCCACCGCGGCGGGAGCGACGGGCGCGGAGGCGGTAGCGGAGCGTGACCACGGAGCGCCCCGCGAGCGCCGCCAATCCAATACTGCGCCGACGCCGCGCAAACGCCTTTTCGACTACTGCGCCGAGTTTCCGGAACTCGAACCGGGCGAGATTCCGGCCGGTTTGGTGTACGAAGAGTTCGTCATCCGCAGACACAGCGGTGAACGTGTCGATCCGAAGGATTATCTGCGGGAATATCCGGGACAAGCGGCGGAATTGCGCGCGCTGCTCAATGCCGACGACATCGACCAGAGCACCCGCCGGGCGGCGCTCGAGGATTCGGTGCTGACCGAGTTCGCCAATACCCGCGCCGCGGCCGAACTGAGCCGAACCGTCCAAGCCGATCAAACCGTCGGACTGAACCGAACCCAGCAGTCCGTTCGTAATACTGACGTGACGCGCACGACCGTCGATCCGACCGAGACGGCGACCGCCATTCCGACCACGATCGGAACCGGTCCGGGGAAATTCGACGCCCTCGACCGGATCGAGATCGGTCAGTCCATCGATGATTTCGACCTGCTCACCGGACTCGGCAGCGGCGCCTTCGCCCGAGTGTTCCTGGCCAGGCAGCGATCATTGCAGCGCTTGGTCGCGGTGAAGATCTCCGCCGACCACGGGACCGAACCGCAGACCCTGGCCCAGCTCGACCACGACTACATCGTGCGCGTCTTCGATCAGCGGCTGCTCGGCTCCGATGACTCGCGCGATCCGGCCATGCGCCGACTGCGACTGCTGTACATGCAGTTCCTGCCCGGCGGCACCCTGCTCGGCGTGCTGCGCTGGGTACGCGCCACCGCACCGGCCGAACGCAGTGGACAACTCCTGCTCGACGCGGTCGACGCGGCCATGGAGGAGAAGGGCGAAATCCGCCCGACCGATTCCAGCGTGCGCGCCGAGATCGCCGGGCTGAGCTGGCCGGAAACCGTGGCCTGGCTGGGCCGCAGATTGGCCGAGGCGCTGGAATACGCCTCCGCGCACGGCGTACTGCACCGGGATGTGAAACCGGCCAATATCCTGCTCACGGCGGAGGCGGTGCCGAAGCTGGCCGATTTCAATATCAGCTTCAGCCGCAATGTGGCGGGCACCAGTCCGGTGGCGTATTTCGGCGGTTCACTGGCGTACATGTCGCCCGAACAATTGGAGGCCTGCCATCCCGGTCGCGAACGCACGGCCGAGGATCTGGACACCCGCTCCGATATCTACTCCCTCGGCGTGGTGCTGTGGGAATTGCTCACCGGCGCGAAACCGTTCGACGATGCCACCGCGACCGAACAAGGCGACGATACGGCGCTGGAAGGCATGCTCGAACGCCGCACCGCCGGAGTGGACGACATTGCGCTGCAACGCGTTCCGGCGAATTGCCCGGCGGCGCTGCGGCGGGTGCTGCTGACCTGTCTGGAATCGGATCGGACGCGGCGCTGGGCCAATGGCGGGATGCTGGCCAAGCAGTTCGACCTGTGCATGGACCCGAGAGCCCGGGATCTGGTCGACCCGCCGCCCGGCAGTTGGCGGCTGAAGTTGCGCGCGTGGCGGCTGGTGATCGTGTCGCTGGCCATCGGCATCCCGAATATCCTCGCCTCGGCATACAACATCCAGCACAACCAGCATCTGATCGTGGACCGGCTGCCCGAGGACGCCGGACGTACCTTCATGATCATCACCACCGTGGTGAACGGAATCTTCTTCCCGCTCGGGGCGACGCTGATCCTCTATATGTCCCGAAGAATGCTCACGGTGCCGCACGGGCTGCGCCGCCACCGCCGCTACGATGCCGAGACGCTGCGACTGGCCAGGGCGGATTCCCTGCTGTTCGGCGACCGGGCGGTGTGGGTGGTCTTCTCGCTGTGGGTGCTCGCCGGATTCACCTTCCCGATCGCGCTGCAATTGGCGGCCGGGCACGTGCCCGCCCGCGCGGTGGTGCATTTCCTCACCTCGATCGTGGTGTGCGGTGCGATCGCGATGGCCTACCCGTTCTTCCTGGTGTGCTTCTTCATGGTCCGCTGCATCTATCCGATCTTCCTGCGGCACGGGGAGATCAGTACCGAGGACGCGGTGTGGCTGCGCGGCCTGGATCGCCGCGCCAACGGATATCTGGCGGTCGCGGCCTCGGTGCCGCTGCTCGCGGTGGCGGGCGTGACCTTCCTGCCGCCCGGCGATATTCCGATGGTGATCGCCGCGGTGCGCGTGCTCTGTGTGGGCGGCATCATCGCGTTCATCGGCTCCTACCTGCTCTTCCGGGCATTGGAGGCCGATCTGCGTGCGCTCGAGCGGGTCGTCGCGCCAGCGGATTCCCTTGACCGCGATCATGTTTCGGCGGACCGGGAGCGCGGCAGGCCGGCCGTGCCGGAGCCGCGATCGTGACAGCTGCCGATTTCGCGGATCGAGGCGAGACCGACCCCATAACCAGATTCACCGAAGATTGGCAGCACTGCCTGCGTGGCGAGCGGACCGAACCGCCTCCGATCGCGGAGTACGTCCCCGACGGCACCCAGGTGCGGCTGGCGGTACTCACCGATCTGGTTCGCATCGATCTGCGCCACCGCTGGGATCGGGAGGGCCTCGGCAAACGCATCGCCGAGTACCGCAAGGAATTTCCCGAGGTCGAGCACAGTGCGGAATTGGTCGATCTGCTCTGCGAGGAGTTCCTGGCCCGACGCCGGTACGGCTCGCTGGAACTGGCGGATTTCCTCGCCGAATATCCGGAGCTGGCCAAGGATGTGCGCGCGCGGCTGGCCGTTTACGCCGACGACGACGATATCGCGGCCGATACCGAACGAGCCGCCGCACTGGTCGCCGGTCTGGGACCGGGTCATCGGATCGATGATTTCGATCTGCTCACCGATCTGGGCACCGGCACCCTCGGCAGGGTCTTTCTCGCCAGGCAGCGTTCCATGCAACGTCTTGTCGCCGTGCGGCTTTCGGCGGGCCGTGCGGCCGGCGGGCACAGCATGGCGCAACTGGATCATCCGCATCTGGTGCGGGTTTTCGATCAGCGCCTGGTCACTGCCGCGACACCGCCCACATCGACCCGGCTGGTCTACATGCAGTACCTGCCCGGCGGCACCGCGGCCGGAGTGCTCGCCGAGCGGCGGCGCGGCCCGGAATCCGAGGGCGGCGCCCTGCTGCTGCGCGCCGTCGATGCCGCCATGGAGGCAAGGGGCGAGATCCGGCCGTCGGATTCGAGTGTGCGCGCCGAAATCGCCGCACTCAGCTGGCCGGAGACGGTGGCCTGGGTCGGCAGACGACTGGCCGACGCGCTCCATTACGCCGAGCAGCACGGCGTACTGCATCGCGATGTCAAACCGGCGAATGTGCTGTTCACCGCGGAGGGTATTCCCAAGTTCGCCGATTTCGCCGCGCGCACGGCGGCACCTCGCACGGCGGCGAATCCGCTGGCCGCCGAACCGGATTCGCTGCCGTACCGCTCCCCTGAACAACTCGCCGAACTCCTCGATCCGGCCGCACCGCCGCCCGGCTCGAGCAGCGATATCTACTCCCTCGGCGCGCTGCTGTGGGAAATGCTCACCGGCGCGATGCCGTTCGACGATCCGCCGATGCCCGCCGATCCGGACGCCCGCCCCGAAACCATCGCGACCATGGTCGCCCTGCGCGAGCGCGGCGTCACCGCGGAGACGCTGGAGCAACTACCCCCGGACACCCCGAATGCGCTGCGGCGGGTGCTGCTGGAATGTCTGCGGGCCGATCCGCAGCGCCGCTGGCGCAATGGCGCCGAACTAGCCGCGCAACTGGATCTGTGCCTCGACGAGCGCGCCAGGGAACTGGTAGATCCGGCACCGTCCAGCCTGGCGTACCGGTCGCGAGGCTGGCTCATACCGATCCTCACGCTCTGCGTCGGCGTGCCGAATTTCCTCGCCAGCGTCTACAACATCAACCTGAACAACTCACTGATCATCGATCGGATGACGGCGGCCGACCAGGAACGGTTCGCCACGGGCGGCCTGATCACAAATCTCATCGCCTTTCCGATCGCCGGATTGCTGCTGCTTTTCCTCACCCGCCGCCCGCTGACCATCGGATTCCGGCTGGCGCGCGGTCGCGAATACTCCCCGCGCACGCTGGCCGCGGCCCGGCGTGACACCCTGCAGATGGGTGACTGGGCGGTCTGGGTGCCGTTCGGGTTCTGGCTGCTCGCCGGGCTGGTGTGGCCTTTGGCGCCGGTCTTCTTCGGGGTCGAGCTACCGCGCGCGACCTTTCTGCATTTCTTCGCCGCACAGGTGGTGTGCGCCGCGATCGCGCTGGCGTATCCGTTCTTCCCGATCATGGTTTACGCGGTACGTTCGATTTATCCACAGCTGCTTGTGCGCGGTGGTATCGGCGCCGAGGACGAGCAGCAGCTGCGCAAACTCGCCAAGCGCGGAAACTTCTATCTGGGCGTCGCCGCATCGGTTCCGCTGCTCGGCGTGGCGAGTGCGACCTTCGTCGAGCCCGCCGATCTGGATTTGGTGATCGTTTCGGTGCGGGTGCTCAGCGTGGGTGGCATCCTGGCATTCGTGCTCACCTATCGGTTGTTCCGGATGCTCGAGGCCGATCTGCTGGCCTTGGCACGTGCGATTCCGCAGCGGAAGCGATGACCGGCCCGCGGCCGTTCGGACGGCTGGTCAGCCTTTCCCATGTCCACGATCCGGCGACGGCGCCGCTGTTTCCCGGTGATCCCGAATTCCGGACCGATATTGTCGCGACGGTCGCGAACGACGGTTATTACCTGCGCTATATCCAGCAGGGCGAGCACACCGGAACCCATTGGGGCGCACCGATCCACTTCCATGCCGACGGACTGGCCGCCGACGAATTGGATCTCGACGATCTCGTGTTGCCCGCGGTGAAAATCGATGTGCGGGACCAATGTGCGAACGATCGGGATTACGCGATCGACATCGCTGATCTGCGGGAATGGGAGGGTCGGCACGGGCGGATACCCGACGGGTCGGCGTTGGTGGCCTGGACCGGGTGGGACGAGAAATGGGGGACGCCGGAATTCATCGGAACCGGTGAAAGTGCCGATCACCAACCGGGATTCGCGGTCGAGACGGTCAAATGGCTATTGCGGACCGGGCGGCTGGGGCGGCGTGGCGCGCTCGGCATCGATACGTTCGGACCCGATCTGGGGACCGACGACACCTATGCGGTGTCGAAGCTGCTGTATCGCGAACATCGGATCAGCTTGGAATGTCTGGCGAATCTCGCCGAACTACCCATCACCGGTGCCTGGATATTGGTCGGCGGTGCGCTCTACAGCGGCGGGTCCGGTTCGCCCGCAACGATATTCGCGGTTATGCCTGCGCCTCGCTAACGCTCGGCTCCGGCATAACCGCTGGGCGGCTGTGTTTTCTGTTCACTCACCGCGTTCGCTCATGCCCTGATTACGCGCCGCCGTAGACCTTCGGGTCGAGGGTGCCGATATACGGCAGGTCGCGGTAGCGCTCGGCATAGTCGAGGCCGTAGCCGACGACGAATTCGTTCGGAATATCGAAGCCGACGTGCGCGACTTCCACGTGGGTGCGTAACGCGTCCGGCTTGCGTAGCAGAGTGACGACCTCGAGCGAGGCCGGATTGCGGGTGGACAGATTACGCTTGAGCCAGGACAGCGTGAGACCGGAGTCGATGATGTCCTCGACGATCAGCACATTGCGGCCCGCGATGTCCTTGTCCAGGTCCTTCATGATGCGCACGACACCGGAGGACGAGGTGGACGAGCCATAGGAGGAGACGGCCATGAATTCCATCTGGGTGGGAATCGGCAGCGCCTTGGCGAGATCGGTCATGAAGAAGATGGCGCCCTTGAGCACGCCGACCAGCAACAGATCCCCCTCGGGGGCGTCGGCCGGATAACGCTTGGCAATCAGCTCAGCCAACTCCTGGGTCTTGGCCGCGATCTGTTCCTCGGTGATCAGCACCGACGCGATATCGCCCTCGTACACGTCAGTTGGTTTCCCTTCCGGTGTTGTATCTGCGGCGCTCCCGGGGCCCTTCGTGGTCACGCTTCGCTACCGCCTCCGGGCCGGTCGCTCGCGCCGCGGGTGCCTCCCCGGCCGATCCATTATGTGTCATCGGCTCCTTGCAGACGCAAAGTCAGCCTGCCATGTTCGCGCGCCGCGACCAACCTGCGTCCCGGCTGCCCGCCGCCCACCGCGACGCCGCCCTGCCCGCGCCATGCGGCAATCAATTCGTCAACCGCCTGTAAATGCTTGTTGGTCAGGGCTTTAGCGCCACCGGCCAGCAACCAGGCACGGATTGCGCGTCGGCGCAAGGCCGCGGGGGCAGTGGCGAGGGTCTCGATCGAGAGAGTCGGCCCATTACTCGCCGAACCGGTACTCGCGGCCCGCAACAGCTCATCGGCTAGCGCATCCAATACGGCACCGTCATCACGCAACTGCTCAGCCGTCCGCGCCAACGCCCCGGCGACCCCACCTCCGAGCACCTCCTCCAGCAGCGGCAGAACCTCATTCCGCAACCGCACCCTGGTGAACTCCGCCGCCGAATTGTGCGGATCCTCGAACGGCGTCAGTCCGATATCGACACACAACTGCCTGGTCACCGCCCGGCGGACCGCCAAAAGCGGCCGCCCCCACGGATCAACGAATGCCGCCATCCCCTGAATCGACCGCCCACCCGATCCCCGCCCCAACCCCAGCAATACGGTCTCGGCCTGATCATCGAGCGTGTGCCCGAGCAGCACCGGCAACCCACCCCGCGCCCCGTCGAGCGCCGCATACCGAGCCGCCCGCGCCGCCGCCTCCAATCCCCCGTCCGCACCGACCTCGACCGTCAGCACATGTGCCGACCGACACCCCAGCGCCAACGCCGCGGCCGCCGCCTCAGCCGCTACCTTTTCCGATCCCGCCTGCAACTGATGATCCACAACCAGTGCGTCGACCTGCGCTGCCTCCATCACCGCAGCCGCCGTCAACGCCAGCGAATCCGCACCACCGGACAACGCGACGGCCACATCACCGGTCGCAAAATCGGCCAGCCACCCCCGCACTGCCCGCCGCACTTCGAGCACCGCCTCGGTCTCGGGCAGCCGCCGCGAATTCCCGGGCATCGCTCCCGCCCTCCGGCTCATATCCGGAGACTACCGATGATCAGTGCCCAATGGTCGACCAGGGCGTGCTCGACCGACGCCCCTACGACCAGCGACCGCGCTACGAGTACGTCCTGACCGAGAAGGGCACCGAGCTGGTCGATCTGCTCATGGTCATGACCGGCTGGGGAGACAAATGGCTCGCGGGCGACGCCGGTCCGCCGGTGCTCTACCGCCACCACGCATGCGGTGAGATCAGCAGCGTCGACCTGCGCTGCGCCCACTGCGGCGAGTCGATGCACGCAAACGACATCGACCCGCTGCCAGGCCCCGGCGCAGCCGTGTGATGCGACCGCTCGCCCTCCGCGCCCCGAGATGGGAGGGCATGCGGGCGAATCGGTGTCGCTTTCTGCGTGACGGACTCATCGGGGCCGCCCGGCTGAGGCATCGTCGATTCCCGTCACGAACCGAAACACGTTCGGGCACAAAGCAATAGAGAACTACCCGAGGACGCGCGCCACCCAGCGCTCAGGAGCCTCGATTTCCGTTGCCAGCGGAAGGGTTTCGGAGTTGGTCCAGACGGCGTTGAACTGGGCCATGCCGACTTGGGCCACCACCGCGTCGACGAATTTCTTACCGCGGACGTATTGAGCGACCTTGGCGTCCACGCCGAGCAGGGCGCGCAGGAGGCGTTGGAGGGGGTTGGTGGGGCGTTTGCGGCGCTTGTCGAAGGCGGCGCGGATTTGCTCGACGGTGGGGATGACGGCGGGGCCGACGGCATCCATGACGTGGTCGGCGTGGCCTTCCAGCAGGGTGCCGAGCATCAGCAGGCGGTCCAGGGCTTCGCGCTGCGGCGGGGCCTGGGTCGCGCGGAGCAGGCCGACGACACCGCGGGAATTCGGGTCTTCCGGCCCGGTGCCGCGGCGACGGTCGCGCACCTCTTCGACGAGGCGACCGAGCATATCGGCGAGCGGTTCTTCGCCGACTTCGCCGAGGATGTCGACATTGGCGCGCATGTAATCGGCCAGCCATGGCGCGGAGGAGAACTGCACCCGGTGGGTCACCTCGTGCAGGCAGACCCAGAAGCGGAAGTCGGTCGGCGAGACGCCGAGTGCACGCTCGACGGCCATGATGTTCGGCGCGACGAGCAGCAGCGTCCCATCGGGTCCGGTGAACGGGTCGTACTGGCCGAGGATCGCGGTCGACAGGAAGGCCAGCATCGCGCCGGCCTGCACACCGGCGGGTTTGCCTGCGAGCAGGCCCTTGTCCGATGCCTGCCCGGTGCCGGTCAACTGGGCCATCGAATCGGCGGCCGCATTGATCCAGCCGGGTCGGTCCACGATCAGGGCCGAGGGCACCGGCTGGTCGTCGAGCAGACCGCTCACCTCACGAACCGGCCCCTCTGCCCGCACCGATGCCTCGGCCAGCTCGCTCACTACCTGCTCGGCCGAATACCGCGAGGTGCGCGGGCCGGACGGCACCAGTGCGGCGCCGGTGCGCGCGGCAAGACGCCAATCGACGGCACCGGAAAATCCGGAGCGTCTGCGCTCGGCCGGAGCGTCCGCACCCGAATTCACGGCGGGCGCGGCGCCCGATTTTTCAGTGCCTTCGAACATGGTCAACCACCCGTCACGAGCATCCACAGTTACGCAGCGTGCCGGCGATGGCGTCCAATGCGGGCCGGCTCAGCTCCGGTGGCCGATCGTTCGACATCAACGCGAAGGTCAGTACCCGCCCGTCGCTGTCCAGCACATACCCGACCAACGTGCTCGCCACCGAGAGAGTTCCGGTCTTGGCCCGCACCCAGCCCGCGCCGCCCCGGTTCTGCGTGACATAACGGCTGCTCAGCGACCCCGTCGCACCCGCGATGGGCAGATCGTCGAGCAGCGGCGCCAGGGTGGTCGCGGTGCGGTCGGTTTCCGGCCTGGCCTTGGTATTGCTCGGTTGCACGGCATTGGCCCCGCTCGGCTTCGCGGCGGTCGAGATGATCTTGTCGAGCAGCCGGGGAGGCACCCGGTCCTCGGTCGACAGGCCGCTGCTATCGCGCATCGAAAGTCCGTTGAGATCGAATCCGCCCTTGCCGAGCGCGGTTTCGAGGGCGGCGACAGCCCCGGTGAACGATGCCTCGTTACCGGACGCGACCGCGATCTCGCGGCCGATGGCCTCGGCGAGCACGTTGTCGGAATGGACCATGGTGTCGCGCAGCCGGTCCCGCAGCGGCGCGGATTGCACGCTCGCCACCTCGGTCGCATCGGCGGCGGCGTTGCCGATCCGCACCTTGGCGGGATCGAGTCCGAGTTCGGTGGCCAGACGCTGTCCGGTGGCCAGGGCCGGAGTCGGGGTGCGCGGCGAATACTCCACCAGCGGGTCGAGGCGGCCGCCGTCGAGCATCACTGGATCCATCGGTGCGATCGAACCCTCGCCGATATCGACCGGATCCCAGCCGGGGGCCATGGGCGGGCCGGAATACGCGGAGGTGTCGACCACGATGGTGTCGACGGGATGGCCGGAATCTTTGATCTGCGACACCAGATCCGACAGCCGCGGGCCGTTCGGGTAATACCCTTTGCCGTCGGGCTGCGCGGTCAGTGTCGGATCGCCACCACCGACGAGCACAAGTTCATTGGGCGCGGATCCGGTGACGACACGGGTGGTCACCCGATGATCCGCCGGGAGGGTGAGCAGGGCGGCCGCGGTGGTGAGGACCTTGGCGGTGGACGACGGAATCATCGGCTTATCGGATTCGCCGCTCCACAGCACTGTCGCGGAGTCGGCATCGGTGACCTCGCCGGCGAACGCACCGAGGTCCGGATTGGCGACCACCTGCGCGAGCGCGGCGGCGACACCGGACGCAGTCGGCGCGGGCGCATTCGAGGGCGCGGGCGCGACCTGCGGAACCGGTTTGACCGGTTCGGGCGGCGCGGCGATGGTGAGCCCGCCGTGCCGGAATTCCTCGGTCCACGGCTTGACCGCGATCACCACGCCCGCCCCGGCACCGAGCAGCAAGGCCAGCGTGAACGCGACGCCGATCCAGATATTGCGGCGTCGCTTGGTGGCCAAGCCACCGATATTCCTGTTGCTGCCACCCACCACGTGCCCGCCGTCTCTCCGTCTCGTATCGCCCGACCGTCGCACCGTCGCCGGGTCCACCCACCTACCGCACCCAAGTGCCCGCGGACCACACTATCCTCGTTCCGGCACCGTTCCCCCGAACACCTGTCGAGTCGGCGTTCCGACGACAGTCACCCAGAAGCATCAGTAAGGAGATGGCGTGGAGTTCGACGTCACCATCGAGATCCCCAAGGGCTCTCGGAACAAGTACGAGGTCGATCACGAGACCGGTCGGGTCCGGCTCGACCGCTTCCTCTACACGTCCATGGTCTACCCGGCCGACTACGGCTACATCGAGAACACCCTCGGCGAGGACGGCGACCCGCTGGACGCGCTGGTCCTGCTGCCGGAGCCGGTGTTTCCGGGCTGTCTGATCGAGGTGCGTCCGGTCGCGATGTACAAGATGGTCGACGAGAAGGGCGGCGACGACAAGGTCCTGTGCGTGCCCGCGGGCGACCAGCGCTGGGATCACATCCAGGACCTGGCCGATGTGCCGGAGTTCGAACTGGCCGCGATCAAGCACTTCTTCGAGCGCTACAAGGATCTGGAGCCGGGCAAGTTCGTCAAGGGCTCGGAGTGGGTCGGTCGCGCCGAGGCCGAGGCCGAGGTGGAGGCCTCGATCAAGCGGCTGCAGGAGAACGGCGGCCACTGAGACTTGCTGGGCCGGTGGATGATTCGCCTTGCCCGCAACGAAAGCGGGAAGTCCGGTGCGTTCGGACTTCCCGCTTTCTATTGCTCACCGCCGCGGCGGATCAGTTGTAGAGGTAGAGATCCCAGCCGTTGTAGGTTTGGACGCACTTCCAGTAGTTGCCGCCCGTCTTGGGTGACTTGCCGTCGGCGGCACACCCGGCATATGTCGCGTAGGTGCCGTAGTAGTAGCCAGAAGAGGCCGACGCGGTTGCTGCCGCCGACACCCCGGCGACGGCGGCGGTGGTGAGAAGACCGGCCGCGATGAAAGATTTGATTCGCATTCCACTGCTCCTGAAGCGAGGGTTGATTGATTACCCCACCAACGGTAGGAACAGCAAACCTTCAGCACAGCCCACCTTAGGGTTCGAACAACCGCCACCTGGGGCAATTCCACCTTCTCCACCCTGCGAACCTGCGGCGACAGAACTTCTTAGCACTCCTTGTCGCCACCGCACACACTTTTCAGAGAGCGCGAGCAAATAACCACGGAATGCGCCTACTTCTTCGGGAGCCGGGCTGCCGATTCATGGCCACTTCCACTCCCCTCGATCCTGGATGACCGTTCGAGGGACTTCGGGAGGCCGCGGCGGTGACCGCCATCATGGTTGGCCTGAATTGCGATGCCCATCTGATCAACTCCGGTTAGCGTCGAATTCGTGATAACTCTCGACACGTCGGCGTTGCGCAAAGCATTGCTGAGCGAGACCGATCTGCTCGCTGACCTGTACCGGTCCGCCGATCCGAAGACACCGATACCGACTTGCCCGGACTGGACCCTGGCGAACCTGATCGCGCACGTCGGCGGCGGAAACCGTTGGGCCGCGGCGATGATCGCCGACCGGGCCACCGAATTCCTCGAATTCCAGCGGGTTCCCGATGTCCGTCGGCCACGTGACCCCGATGAGGCCGACCGGTGGCTGCGTGCCGGTGCCCGAGCGGTGATCGACAACATCGACATGGTGGGTTCGGACGTCCCGGTCTGGACGCCGTTCGGCTCCGCACGCCCGGCCGAATGGTGGGTGCGCCGACGCCTTTACGAGGCGACCGTGCACCGCGCCGACGCCCTGCTCGCCCTCCACCGCGAGGTGAACATCGCCCCCGAGCTCGGCGCCGATGGGCTGTCGGAGTTTCTCGAAATCGTGGAGCGGGGACCGCGCTTCGAGACACCGCTCGATGAAGGCACCAGTCTGCAACTGCGCGCGATCGACACCGAGGACACCTGGACCATTCTGCGATCCGGGGACACGATCACCTGGAGTGACAGTCAGGGACCGGCATCGTTGACGGTTCAGGGCACCGCAGTAGATCTGTTCCTACTGCTGGTACGCCGAATCCCCGCCGACAGCCCACGCCTGGAAGCATCCGGAGACCGCCCCGTACTCACGAGCTGGCTGGAGCGCATCAAATTCTGATCGTGTCGAGGACTGACGGTTTCCGCGCATCGAAAAGCCGGGTGCGGCATATGGATCAGAGACCAGCTGGCCGAGATGGGAACGCCGTCGAGCAGTTCGGCTCTGGTCCAGCGATCGTCAGGTGCGCGACGTGTCGCCTGGACAGAGGTGCTTCTCTATCTCGGCCTGCGCAACCAGCTCGCGGTAGCTGGTGGGGTCGTCGGATTCCGACACGTTGATGATGCCGCCGGTCGACCATGGAATCGGGCACGGAGGTGCGTGTTCGGGGTCAGGGCACAGCAGCATAGTGATGCGTGCCATGACCTCTTCGGCCTGTTGCCTGGTCGCGAAAATACCGACTCGCAGCTCCCACACACCCCGACTCTCCGACATCGTTCCATTCTGCCGTGACGAGTCGGTCCGCAGCACGCCGATTTTCACGCTGGCCAGAAGCACGGCACTCGGCTGCTCTGCCGCTGAGTTCCATTGGGCCGATGGCTGATTCGAGGTGTCGGCCCAAATACAAAAGCGGGAAGTCCGATCAGGTCGGACTTCCCGCTTTTCTACTGCGGATCAGTAGTAGATGTAAAGATCCCAGCCGCTGTAGGTTTCGACGCACTCGTAGTAGTAGCCGCCGGTGGCGGGCGATGCGCCATCCGCCGCACACGCCGCGGACGTGGCATAGGTGCCGTAGTAGTAGCCCGAGGCTGCCGACGCGGTCGCTGCCGTCGACACCCCGGCGACGGCGGCGGTGGCGAGAAGACCGGCCGCGATGAAGGACTTGATTCGCATTTCACTGCTCCTGAAAGCGAGGTTGATTGCTTACCCCACTTACGTTAAGGACGATTCGCGCCCCGAACACCCACCCCTAGGGCTCGAACAACCACCCCCTCGGGCAACACCACCTACCCCACCCCCCGACCATTCCCCCTGCGCCCGAACAACTCTCACCAAAGCAACAGCCAAATCGCCGAGAATGTGTTCTTGGAGAACCACTCTCGACCTTTGCCGCCACCAGCACATGGTGATCTTGAAGAGTTCGCGTGGTCGTGCGGAGCCGCAGATCGGGCATGACCGGGTAGCTGATGATCGGGATGCGAACCTGGACAGGCGGACTCCATTAGGACGTTCGGGAGGGGGGCATGCTGGTCGACCGCCGAAGTCTTTCAAGGCGCGGGGACCGGAGTAGCGGGGCTGGTTCAGGGACCGCCGGGGAGGCGGCGACGGCCCGCGGCGAGCTCGTGCACCAAATCCTCGTAGCCGATTGCCAATTCGGCCAGCGCCTCCCAGGCGTCGCCGAGGTCGTAGTCCGTGGCGCTTGCCAGGGCAGCGTAGGCGGTGGCGGTGTATCGGGCGAGCCGGTCGAGCACCGCGCCCAGCGTTTCGGTGTGCACCGAGGCGCTGCCGTGTGCGGGCGGCAGGTGCCCATGGGCCCAATGATTGATCTCGCGCACCAATTTCGCTCTCCGGCTGTCTATATCAGCGGTTCGGCAGCCGTCGGCGAGCCGACGCTCGTGCAGGCAAGCGAGTTCATTCGCGGCGCGTAGCAGCGGGTGCGCGGCATGCTCGACGCCACGGCAGGCTCGCAGCACCTCACCCTTCGTCGGCAACGGTTCGATCAGCACGCTCGCGCGGGCGGCCGGGTCGCCTCGGCAACCGCGATGTAGTCCATGGGATTCTCGATTCGCCTCGGTGCCTTCAGATGCGTCCCGCCGAACCTCGGCACGCACCGCCATCCCCGGTGATCCATTCCGATTGCCTCGATTCTTGTCAGTGAATTCGGTGCGCCCGGCCGAAACTGCGGATAAGCGGCAATCCGTTGTGATCCAATAGGTTTCTCGAGTTTCCTACGGCTCTCCGACCGGGCGCGGCAACAGCACAGCACGCGACAGACGGAGGAGTCAGCGTCTACATGGGGTCTGCATTCCAATCGCGCCGAAAGGCGAGGACAAGTTCCGTGTCCGCGGATCGGTACGTCCGCGAACACATCACACTCGTTTCCGAAAACTGAGGTAGGGGGCCATGACGGATTCAGGAAGTACGGTGCCGCGACGACAACTGGGGCGTCATCTGCGTGACCTGCGCTTACAGGCGGGGATGACGATGCCGGAGGCGGCACGGTTGATCGAACGCGGTCAGACGACCTTGCAGCGGTTGGAGACCGGGCAGACGAATCGGATTCGGCTGCTGGATATTCGAGAGTTGTGTGCGGTGTATGACGCGGAAGAGATGGTGACGGAAGGGTTGCTCGGGTTGGCGCAGCAGGCGTCTGGGAAGTGTTGGTGGCATGAGTACGGGAAGTTGATCCCTGAAGACTTCGATGTCTACGTGGGGTTGGAGGCTGGGGCGCTGCGGTTGACTTCGTATGCGCCCGACGTCGTGCTGGGGTTGCTGCAAGCGCCGGACTACACCCGCGCACTCCTGCGTTCGGCATTTCCCGGGAGTTCCAGTGCGGAAATCGAGCGGCGGGTCGAGATGAAACAGCGCCGTCAGAAGATCCTCACGAGGAAGCGGCAGCCAGTCGAATTGAATGTCGTACTCCTCGAGAGCGCGCTGCGCCGGGTGGTCGGTAGCAACCGGGTCATGTGCGCGCAGATGCGACATCTAGCCGACATGTCGACACTGCCGAATATCACGCTGCGGGTGCTCCCATACTCGGCCGGTATCCCGTTAGGCGACCCGATCGGACTCTTTACTCTCGTCGACTTCCCGCTGGACAAGAAGGGTGAGCCGCTCGAACCGTCGGTCGTCTACCTCGAAAATTTCACCGGCAGTTTGTACTTGGAGTCGCAGCCTGATATTCGGCGCTACCATGAGGGGCACGAAACACTTCAGCGCGCCGCACTGGATGAGGTGGCAAGTAGGAGTCTGCTTCGACAGCTAGCTAGGGAGTACGCAACGTGACCGTCGAACATGATCTCGATCTCTCCGGAGCCCGCTGGTTCAAAAGCAATCGCAGCTCGGCCAGCAGGGATTGCGTCGAGGTCGCGTTCCTGTCCAGCGACTTTGTCGGTGTGCGGGATTCGAAGAACCCAAGCGGACCGGCACTGGTGTTCACCCCCGATCAGTGGGATGCCTTCACCACCGCCGTCGCCGATGGGAAGTTCAACCGGTTCTGAGTGAGCGATACGAAGCCTCTCGCACGATGTGAGTGCGGGAGGCTATCGATGCCTGATCATTGCCTCGTCTCGTTGCCGGTCTTCCGCGCGAGACGGTAGGGTTGCGGAGCAATGGGGGATTGCATGAGGGCCCCTTGGGACGGTGGGCAGCGAAGGGGTTCGCGGATGGTCGGTACAGCGAAGATGCCGTGCGCTGCGGCCCTGATCCTCGGCGCAACGCTGGCGCTTGTCGGATGCAATGACAACTCAGGGGATAGCGCTCCGACGCCGAGCAGCACGAAAGCATCGGCAACGACGGCAGGTGCCACTACGTCGAAAGACCCCGAAGCAGCGATCTGGAATCCCTGCGGCATACCCGATTCCGCGATATCCGCACTCGGGCTGAACACCGCCAGCAAGGACACCACCGTCGCCGGAGTCGACCCCACGGGCTGGAAGGTGTGCAGTTGGCTATCTCAGGCGAAGACCTACAACTTCGGAGTCCTGTCGTCGGACCACACGCTCGAGGAGATCAGGCAACGGACCGACTATGTAGAACACACTTCAACGACCGTCGGTTCCCGTCCGGCACTTCAGTTCCGCCAGCCTGGGACTAGGCACGACCTGACCTGCTGGCTTGCCGTTGAACTGCCGCATGGGATTGTCGAATTCAATGTGATCAATCGCTACGGAGTCGACGGGGCCGGCGAGCCATGTGCCGAGGCGCATCGTCTCAGCGAAGCCTTGGCCGAGTATTTACCTGGACGTTGAGGGGGACGGATGATCGACGGCATCGATCCCGGCGAATGGACACGATTGCTCGACCGAGCGAATGCTGGTGAGCTATCGCTGAATCCGGAGGTTGGGAACGGCTTGGACAAGGTCTGCGACGACCAGATCGACAGGCTGAACTCGGTGCTCGAAAGAATCGACAGAATTGGCAACATAACCGGGTTCGGCACCTTCAACTCGGGCAAGATCCTGGAGAAGAAGTTCTCCGAAACCGCCTCCGGAACCGATCGATCTCTGAGCACAGTGATCGAGCAGCATATCGATGCCGTCAAGAACCTGAAACAGGTTGTGGCCAAAGCGATTGCGAACTTCGTCGCCCAAGACCAGTACCACGCCGGTCAGTTTGCGCAGGTGACTCCGGAATGACTTACGAGGACTACCAGCGCCGAGTTATCGAGGCGCAGGAGCAGTGGAACCGAGATCGCGACTGGATCTACAAAACCGAGTCGGGCTACAACGGTTTCGACGGCGAAACGCAACCGCCGCACATCGCAACTCCGGACAGCTACGACCATCTCACCCTCGAACAAATGCAGACCGCCGTCTCGGCGATGAAACCGAAGCTCGTTGATGACGCGGTCACCATGTGGGCAAACATCGGCGCGGACCTGACCGGCACCTTCGAGGTCTTCAAGCGCGAATTCGAACGCACCATCACCGGCCAGAACGGCCACGCCGGATGGACCGGTGCCGCAGCGCAGGCCGCCACCACCGCGGTGAACAACTACTACGACAAGTCCGTTCCGCTGGCGCAGGCAGCCACCCTGACCAGCCTCAAGCTCTCGGAGATGAAAACCGGCCTGGAACAAACCCAGGCATTGATGCCGGGGCTGACCGAACGCCCGGATATCGGAGGAAAGACGCTACCCAAAGACGGCGTCATGAAGACCGACGAATACTCCAGCACCGAGGCCGAGCAGGAGGGGCGCAGAATCCTGCGCACGGTCTACGGCCAGGTCGCGGGGCAGACCGATGTCGGCGTCCCCTATATGCCGACCGCGCCGACGATCACCGACAGCCCCGGCCCGGTCACACCAGGGGTCGATTCCGGTGGCACGCACGGACCTTCGGGTTCCGATGACGGTTCCTCGGGTTCCGGTGGCGACGGTTCGGACAGCTCGGGCAACCAGGGCCAGGATTCGGGGCAGCCGACGGGCACTGACACGACCCCGTCGACAACATCATCGGATGCCACCACCGCCGCTGGCGCCACCCCCCAAAGCACGGCTGCGACAACGCAATCCGCTTCCCCCACCACCGCCACACCCAGCACGTCCACCCCGAGCCTCAATACCCCCGGCATCGGCACCTCCATCGGCCGCCCGACCAACACCGGCACCGGTACCCCCGGCACCACGCAGCCCAGCCCCGGCCGCAGCATCGCAGGCACGCCCCTGACCGCGACAACCACGTCTGCCGCGACCACCCGCCAGAGCACCGGTACATCGGGCCGCTCCGGCATGTCGGGTATGGGTGCTCCCGGCCAGAGCAAGGGCAACGACGACGACCGCAAGAAGGGCGTCCCCGACTACCTCATCACCGCCGAGCACGGCGAACAGCTCACCGGCCTGGACTCGCCGCCCAAAACCGTCCCCCCGGTGATCGGCGCCGACCCCGACACCCCGACCCAGCACTGAACCCGTGCCCACCCGGTCACCCCACCAACAATGCTGGGCGAACCAATCCTCGAGTCCTCGCGTAGCTCGTGCCTGAATTCCGGATCATCAACGGCCTTGCCAGTTTTCCGGAAAGTCAAGGACGCCATCACAATATCCGGCATCAACCTGCAGGTCAGCGGCCTCCACTCCAATACCGCACCCCCACACAGCGATTCGCACGCCACGCACCGCACCGCCAGCCGAAAACATGCACAGCACGCCAATCGGCACGTACCAGCAGCCCAAACAAACAAACAAACACGGCACGCGGCACCACCCCGACCGAGACAGCACGCGCAGAGCACAAGGCCGTGAGCCCCACACACCGACTCTCACGCCACACACCAAACCACCAACCGAAAACATGCACAGCACGCGAATCGATGCCCGGCAGCAACCCGACCCAGCCAACAGCCACGGCGGCGGCCCCGCTGTCACATCGGCGGTGACCACCGCCGAGTGGCGTTCAGTCTTCGAGCGAGGTCGGGCGGTAGTAGCGGCCGCGGTAGTAGAGCAGCGGTGCGGCGCTCGGCTGTTCGTCGGTGTTGTCGTGGACCCGGGTGACCAGGCCGACGACTAGGGTGTGGTCGCCGATGGGGATCAACTGCTGGATGGTGGCGCGGATCCAGATGGGCGTGCCGTGCAGCACGGGCTCACCGGTGTCCAGGGTGGTCCACAGGGAGCGGTCGCTGAAGCGTTGGTCGGCGGTGCGGGCGAATCGCTTGGCCAGATCATGCTGGTGTTCGCCGAGGAAATGGACCACCACGGAGCCGGCCGCCTGCAATGCCGTCAGGCTCGACGAGGTGTGGGCGATATTGAACGAGACCAGCGGCGGCTCCAGGGACAGCGATGCGAAGGATGTCGCGGTGAAGCCGACCGGGCCGTTCGCGGAGCCCAGGGTGACGACGGTTACGCCCGCCGGATAGTGCCGCATGGAGGCGCGGTACAACTCGGCGGTGATACCGCTCAGATCATCGGGAATCTGGATGTCCGTGGCGGGAGGTCGAGCCTCGGTCACAGCTTCGCCTCGCTAGCGCTCGGCTCCGCTGCGACCGCTGGTGCTGTGTATATGGTTCGCTCGCTCACGTCTGCGCCTCACTAGCGCTCGGCTCCGCTGCGACCGCCGGTGCTGTGTATACGGTTCGCTCGCTCACGTCTGCGCCTCGCTAGCGCTCGGCTCCGCTGCGACCGTTGGTGCTGTGTTGATGGTTCGCTCGCTCACATCACGAAACTACGCCGAGCGTCTATACGGCGCTCAGTCCACGTCGATCGGGAGCCCGGCGGTGATGCGTACCAGTTCGCGAAATGAGGTGCGGAACACGGTATTCGGATGACCGCCCGCGGCCCAGACCTCCCGGTGCGTGGACAGCACGTTGTCCACCCAGGTCGGCAGGTTGGTGGGATGGCCGACCGGCGCGATGCCGCCGATGGGCTGACCGGTCACCTCCTGCACCATCGCGGCGGGGGCGCGGGTGAGCTTGCCTTCCAGCCGTTCGCCGGTGCGCCCGAGATCGACCTGGTGTGCGCCGGAGACCAGCAGCAGCACCGGATCGTCGTCCAGGAGGAACACCAGTGATTTCGTGATGGCGCCCACATCGACGCCGAGTGCCCGTGCGGCATCGGCGGCGGTGGGCGTGGGAGCGGGCTGAGTGACGATGACACCATGGTGGCCGCGCGCGATCAGGGTATCCGCGACCCGGCATGCGACTGGTGGAAGCGACCTGCGCATGGATCCAGAGTAGAGCGATTGCGGGCAGTGTGCGGGTCGAGTTCTGGTCAGTGGTCGAGATGTTTCGACGGAGAACCAATGCGTCGCACCAACTTTGCGCAGCATTTGCGCGCGGCACGGACTGGTCGGCTGGCTTGCTCGCACCTGCTTTACGCTGGACGAATGACTGATTGGCAGGCTTTCACCGTTGAAATCAAGGACCACATCGCGCAGGTCACGCTGACCGGCCCCGGCAAGGGCAATGCCATGGGTCCGGACTTCTGGCGGGAACTGCCGGAGATTTTCCGCGGGCTGGACGCCGATCCCGAGGTTCGCGCCATTGTGCTCACCGGTTCCGGAAAGCATTTCTCCTACGGACTCGACCTGCCCGCGATGGCAGGCACATTCGGTCCGCTGATGGCGGATAAGGCGCTGGCCGCCCCGCGCACCGACTTCCTCTACGAGGTGCGCAACATGCAGGCCTCGGTGACCGCGGTGGCCGATTGCCGCAAGCCGGTCATCGCCGCGGTTTCCGGCTGGTGCATCGGCGGCGGGCTGGATCTGATCGCCGCCGCTGATATCCGCTACGCGAGCGCGGACGCGAAGTTCAGCCTGCGTGAGGCGAAGGTCGCGATCGTCGCCGATATCGGGTCGCTGCACCGGCTGCCCGGCATCATTGGTGAGGGCCATCTGCGCGAACTCGCCTACACCGGTAAAGACATCGACGCGGCGCGTGCCGAGAAGATCGGCCTGGTCAACGATGTATTCGCCGATCAGGAGGCGGTACTGGACGCGGCGCACGCCATCGCGCGCGAGATCGCCGCGAATCCGCCGCTGGTGGTGCAGGGTGCGAAAGATGTGCTCGAGCAGCGCACCAAGGATCAGGTGGCCGCCGGGTTGCGCTATGTCTCCGCGTGGAACTCCGCATTCCTGCCGTCCGAGGATCTGACCGAGGCCATCCAGTCGGTGTTCGAGAAGCGCGCTCCGGAGTTCAAGGGCCGGTAAAGGCCACATATTCGCTTGCCCTAGCCGTTGGCTCGCACACATACTTGTATCACGCAACTAATTGATTGACGCAAGTAAAGGTGAGTCGAGTGGATGAGGACGGGCTGTCGGTCGAGGCGATCGCGATGCAGCTCACCCGGCTACAGCGAATGCGCGATCGGACCGCGGCGCAGCTGCGCAGCCGGGACGGCGTCGATCCCGCGGCCTTCGCGATTCTGTTCCGGCTGCTCTGTGACGGGCCGATGCGGTCGGGTGCACTCGCCGATGCGGTGCATTCGGATGCGTCGACGGTCAGTCGGCACATCGCCCATCTGGTCGAACGGAAGCTGGTCGAGCGGCAGGCCGATCGAAATGACGGCCGGGCCACCGTACTGGTCGTCACCGAGCACGGTCGGGAGGTCGCCGAGCGGATCCGCAGGCGTCGACACGAAAACCTGGCCCGGGTGATGGCGGCTTGGACGCCGCAGGACCGGGCCACCTTCGCCGGGCTGCTGCGGAAGTTCGTCGACGACTACGAGCAGGCCAAGCCCGCCATGATCGCGGCCATGCGCCAAGACCACAGCCTTGACGACCTTCGGACGGAGAAAGATTCGTGACCGCACCGGCCACCGTGGCGGAGCCCACGGGTTTCACCCACAGACAGATCCTGACCATCATGAGCGGTCTGCTGCTCGGCATGCTGCTCGCGGCGCTGGACCAGACCATCGTCTCCACCGCGATCCGCACCATCGCCGACGATCTCGACGGCTATTCGATGCAGGCCTGGGCGACCACCGCCTACCTGATCACCGCGACGCTCGCGACGCCGCTGTACGGCAAGTTGTCCGATATGTTCGGCCGCAAGCCCTTCTTCATGGCGGCGATCTCGATCTTCGTGCTCGGTTCGCTGCTGTGCACGATGGCGCAGTCGATGTACGAGCTCGCGGCATTCCGCGCATTCCAGGGACTCGGCGCTGGCGGCCTGATGTCGCTGGCGCTGACCATCCTCGGCGATATCGTCAGCCCGCGCGAACGCGCCAAGTACCAGGGCTACTTCCTCGCGGTATTCGGTACCTCCAGCGTGATCGGCCCGGTGCTCGGCGGTGTGCTGGCCGGACAGGACAGCATCCTCGGGATCAGCGGCTGGCGCTGGGTCTTCCTCGTCAACGTGCCGATCGGCCTGATCGCGCTCGGCGTCGTCTCCAAGGTGCTCAAGCTGCCGAAGCGCCCGCATTCCACCGATCGGGTCGACTGGTGGGGTGTGCTCGTGCTGGCGATCGGACTGGTGCCGCTGCTGATCGTTGCCGAGCAGGGGCGCGAATGGGGTTGGGGCAGTGGACGATCCATCCTCTGCTATGTGATCGGCGTGCTCGGTGTCATCGGGTTCGTGCTGGTCGAGAAGACAATGAAGGATAAGGCGCTGATTCCGCTGCGGATGTTCGCCAATAAGACCTTCGCGCTCGGCGTGGTGATCTCGGTCGTGGTCGGCTCGGCGATGTTCGGCGGTATTTCGCTGCTGCCGCAGTACCTGCAGGTGGTGCGCGGATCCAGTCCGACGCTGGCGGGTCTGCAGATGCTGCCGATGGTGCTCGGGATGATGACCGGCTCGGTCGTATCCGGCCAGCTGATCTCGCGGACCGGTCGTTACCGGATCTTCCCGCTCATCGGCGCGACCACGTTGACGCTGGGCCTGTTCCTGCTGCACTTCGTGAATGCCGACAGCCCACTGTGGGTCGCGATGATCTTCATGGCCGCCACCGGATTCGGACTCGGCAATCTCATGCAGCCGCTCACCATAGCGGTGCAGAATGCGTTGCCGCCCAAGGATATGGGCGTCTCCACCGCCGCCGCGACGTTCTTCCGGCAGATCGGCGGCACGATGGGTGTCGCGGTATTCCTTTCGATCCTCTTCGCGCAGTTGACGCCGAATATCTCCACCGAGATGAAGTCCGCGGCCGCCGATCCGGCATTCCAGCATGCGGTGGTCGAGGCTGCGCAGAGCAGCAATCCGGCCGATGCCGCGCTCGCGAAAGGTCTGCTCACGCAGGATACTTCGGCCGCCGGCGGGGTGCTGAAGGACAGCTCGATCGTGCAGCAGCTCAGCCCGGAGCTGGCGCGGCCGTTCAAGGTCGGCTTCGCGGAATCGATGTCCACGGTGTTCCTGTCGGTGACCGGCATGGCACTGCTCGGGCTGCTCCTGGTGCTGTTCTGGAAGGAAGTGCCGCTGCGTACGGTCGGCGGTATCGAGGCGGCCAAGGGCGCGGTGGCGAACGGATCCGACGTTCTCGAGCACGCCGAGTTGTTGACCGGGGGCGGCGAAACCTCGAGTCCATCCGAGGGGAAGGTGGATGCCGTGGTGAGTTCGACGAACGGTGTCAAACCGCAATCAACGGGTGCCGCTGGTTCGGCGTGAATCCATCGGATGTGCCCGCGCCCGGTGCCGGTAGGTGCCGGGCGCGGGCATTCGGCTACCGACCTATTTCTCGCCGAGCGGAAGCGGATTCTCGCCGAACCGCGAGTTCGATTGCCGTCGTAGCACATTCGAAGGCTAGTTCTTCAACGCCCGAATCATCTGTACGAGCGTCTCCGCACCTGCTTGTATCGTTTGCTCGTCTCGGCCCACTAGTTCGAACTCGCCTCGCCAGCCGTCAATAGTTGCGGACAGCAGCGCGTATTGCGTCGGGGCGTTTGTGAACGGAGGTAAAGCCGGCTGGGACTCCGGGGTATCGGTGACGGAAACACCGTCAACCATCAAGGTGCGTGGAGTACCGGATCCGGCGGCAGCAGACGGCGTGACCGCAGGAGGAGCATAGAGGAATATATATCCAAGATATACCGAGTCCACAGTGTTGTAATCACACCCATTTGCGGCACCGATCTTCTCGGTCAATGGCTTTGTCGCAATGACGCCCACGCGAAGGTTTTCTTCATGATACTTCGCAGCATAGAACTGCTTCGGGAAGTCGCACAATTCCTGGAGCATGTGACTGCTTCTTTTGATTTCGCTGGGACTGTCTGTGTGCGATTTCGGCAACAGCCCGCAGCTCGAAAGAATAAGCGCAAGCATTACCAAAGGTATGGATCTCGGGTTCAGTCTATGGTTCATTCTGCCGCCGTCCACGCTGGAGTCGGATTATTGGCATCGAATTCGGTGGAGGCGCTTTGCGGCCAATGGTCGTTATATATCCCCTTCGGGTTGTTTATAGCGAACTTTATCTTATTAATACTTTCCACTTCGACTCTGAGGGCAGTTGTGAGGGTCGTCATGAACGTCACTACATTGTTGGTTGCAACCTTAAGTAGATCTATCGCATCCGAAATTCCCCAAGGCGTTTCGAAGAAGCTGGCTATCTTGGTCAAAGCTGCCGCGAAAGAAGCCAGGAAACCGGCCAATTGCCCGGCCACATCGGTGTAGTACTGCCACGCCGCGTTGGATACCGAAACGAGGCTTGTATTCAATGTGTCACAGATAGTCTTTACCGAGTCCATGGCAGTGTCTTGGAGCAGCCGCTTGTTGAGGTACCGATCAGCGGCCGTGCCTTTCCAGTAGCCGGTCAGGTTGCCGCTGTTCACCTCGTCGTTCTGTGCCTCTCCGATCTTGGACTTGAGTTGCAGCCATTCTCCGCTGGTTTGCAAAAAGGCGATAGGCGCTTTTGTTGCTTCGATGGCATCGGAGAGATCTTGGAGAAGATCCCGGATCTTCTTCTTTATCTCTTCCTTGTTATCGCTCATATAACCGGAGAAGTCATCCTTGGTGATTGCGCCATAAACTCCGCCAATTACTGCTCCCACGCCTGGAATGGGGATGATCGCACTACCCTCACTTGCGGCGGCTGCTATCGCGGCTGTATTGAACGCATCATCTACCTTGTCGGGCTGATTCTTTATTTCCTCGACTTTATCCGAGAAGGTCTGCAGCGCGTCGTTGATATCCTTCAGAGTCTTGTCGGCCCCCATTACTGCCCTCCGTCGAGCTTGATCAATGTGCCCGCGAACCTACTATCTTGCTCATAGTAGACATTGGCAACATGCATTAGTACAGAACCGATCGAGTGCGCCTCATTACTGCCCTCTGTAAGTCGATCGGACACATATTTTGCAGCTTCGACCTGCGCGTTCCATGCATCTTGAAATGCCGACCATTTGATTTCTTTGTGGCTATCTTTGATTGTGTCCGCCTGTGCTGCGGCCTGACTGAGTGCGCTGCTTGCATCCCGCCACGCGCTCGCGGCAGATCGTAAATGATCCAGGTCCACCTGGAAATTAGTCATCAGAGGTTCCCTGTCAGATAGTTCTTGTATTCTCGAAGTTCATTTTCGAGATCTTCGTCGTCACGATCAGCCCAAGATCCACTTTCGTGGAAGCGCGGCCGTTGTTGACGGATTCGGTTTGCGCACTCGACGATGTCGTACGCAATGTAAGATGGCTGCGTAGACGCCGCCCATCTGGCATCAATCGAAATACCGAGAACGCGAGAAAGATTCGCGGTCACGGTTACGGAAGGCATTCCGAAACTTGTCGTCGCCGCGGTTCCAATAAACTCCGTGTGCCCTCGAGCGGCCCGTTCGATCATCTCGAACTCTGCCAGCGATTGCGTGTCCAGCAACGTGATGATCTCGGCGCGACGGGACGGGCGGGCACTGAGCGCGCTGAAGTTTCCTGTAGCAATGATGTCCGCATCGCGTATCCACAGCGCTTTGTAGTAGCCGGTCATAGCGGCAGTCGAGAAGTCTCGTGCATCCAAGTGGCTGTGCAGGTTTCGGTTCACATCGACCTGGACAGGAAGGCGGCCGTCGTCGAGTGTAATCTCGAATAGCCCCACCCCGATCAAAGAATTATTCATGCTGTTATGCACTCCCCTTGCTATCGAATCTCTCGTACAGTCGAGCGCTGCTCGAGCGTCCGGTTGGCCGCGTGGACGACCTCGGTACCTGACTTCGCCAGCGCCGGTGGTGATCCCGCACTGCGAGGGAATGACAGACGCGGACGCGTCCTTATCAGTCCGGCGCATATAGGCCAACTGTTCCCCCTCATTTGATCTTCGACACCGATCCTATCGAGAAATCAACAGGCTAGCGCGGCGATCAGCTAGCTTCTGCTACATCGAGCTTGCGGCCGGGGAATCCCGTCGAACGTAGTCGAATGATGGTCGCCCACGGCCGAATTCGACCGCCATATCGCTACGCTCGTCGAGCGGCCTGAGCTCGACGGGCCGATAGGCGAATCGATCGGCAGCGAGACTGGGCTGTCCAGTTCTTGCGTCGCTGGTTGGTGTCGACCCGACGGACCCATACATGCTGACAGTGCATATGACGGGCGGTGAAAGCAATGATCTCGAAGTTGCGGAGGCCCGAGCAGCGGGGGTCAGTGGCGGGTGCGGAGGTATTCGTCGTGTTCGCGGTCTTCTTGGTGGTAACGCTGGGTGAGGGTGGTGAGGCGGTGGATTTCGGTGGCCATGGCTTGGGGGGCCATGGGTTTGGCGATTATGGGGTCGCCGGTTTTTACGTAGTAGCGGCCGTCGGGGTAATCCATCCACCAGAAGCCGCGGGCGGGAGTAGGGCGGGCGTCGAGGGCGGGGCCGAAGCAGATGGTTATTTCGCCGAAGGCGGAGCGGGGGCGCTGGAAGATGCGGTCCAGTTGGTCGATGGGACCGAGGTCGTGGGCGTGGCGGATGTGGCGGTCGCGGTCGGCGGCGATTTCCGCACGCCGGATCTCCAGCGGCGGGTGGGTGCCGGGGCCGCACGCGGGGAGTGCGATCACCGCATGCCGGGCGACTTGCTCTGCGGCGCAATAGGTTACGAGGACATCGCCGCCGGTTTCCGGATTCGGGCCGGGGAGTTGGCGCAGGGCGGCACCGGCTTGCGCGCGAACCGCGCCGTGGAACCGGTAGGTGTGCGATAGGTCGGTACCGTCGAACCCTTTCGACTCGACACGGACATCCGGCTCGAGCAGAACCTCGATGGCGCGTTCGAGTTCGGGCGAGTACTTCGCGAGCAGGGAACTGACGGCGGCTTCGCGGTGGCGCTTCAGCTCATCGAAGTCGGCGATGTCGGTCCGATAGTGCAGCGGATAGGGCAAGCGATCGCGACCGTATGCGGCCCAAAGCATTTCGAACTCCAGACCGCTGAGCCTGTGCGCACCCACCCCATCGCCTCCGTCGACTGCCATCCCGCTGTCCTTACCCACTCTGCCACCTTCACCGATTGCCATTCCCGCGCTTACCTACTCTGTCGGCTCCGCCGACCAGCCTCGCTCGGGCTGCCACCACGCATCGAACGCGGCCTTGCGGATTCACCTGCGCGGCAACGCTATAGATCGAGGGATGAGCCGGTGCGCACCTCGATGTGGAAGGTGTCACCCGCACCCATATCCAGTGATGAGGGCGTGGTCGAATTCGGGGTCAGCTCGTCTTGGCTGGGTTCCTTCAGGGGTGAGTCGGTGGTCTGCTCGGGTGGACTCGCGGGCGAGGTGCTCGTGGTATACGGACCGTGCGTCGACGTCGGCACGGTCGTGTCGTCGATCGAAGTGGGCGTCGGCGTTGTCGACGGTGCCACATACGGCGCGTGCTGCGGCGAAGAATCATCGGTCGACGTGCCGGCGGTAAAGGTCGTGCCTCCAGGCGACGGGCTCACATACGGCGCGTGCTGCGGGGTTGTCGTGTCCGACGTGTTGGTCTGTTGCGAACCATCGTGCAGCGCCTTGTAATTGCGCGCCGGCCCGAACGCAGTGGTGGTGAGCTGCTCGGCCAACTTCTTCGTATCGGTGCTATTGAACCCGAGCTTGTTCAGCGCCCCCTGGATCGCCCCATCCAGTGCCCCACGCTCACCCGATTCGACCAGCCGATCGACGTCGTAACCGTCACGCGTACCCATCTCGATCCCGATAGTCTGTCGCAGGAATTCCATTGCGGTACTTGTCAATGCGCCGGTAGCCGCCTTGATCACGGTCTGGGTGAGGATCTGCTGGATCAGCTTGCGCAGCGCCTGGGTGATGGCGGTGCGAATCGCGACCTGCATCGCCGCCGCCTCGGCGGTACTCGCGCCGAGAGTCGGCACCGCTGCCGCGGCGGCGGCCGCCAACTGAATGGCGGTGTAGATCAGCATCGAGATGATGTACAGCTTGATGGCCAGAATCAGCGATGCGTAGATCCGCAGCGCCAGGGCGATATCGCGGAGCAGATCGGTAAGCGTCTCGACCGCCTGCATCGTCTGCTGCCGATAGCGCTCGATCGCGTCGTGGGTCTCGCCCTCGATATGGCTGAGTGCCTCTTGGAATTTGGTATCGATCTTGCCGGAGTACTTCTCCAGCGTATTCGCCATCGCCTCGGCCTTGTTGCCCAAACTGAACAGCTTGGTCTCATCCGCCTTCGGCCAGCGATAGACGACGACCGCCGCCACCGGCTCCAGCGCCGCTGGTATCTGCAATCCCATGCGGCTACCCCTTGCCGTTCTCGTCGAGCAGGCCGGTGATCTTCTCGACGGCCGACTCGAAGTCCCCATCGGTCGTCGTCACGGCGTCCGCGACGGCGGTGAAACGCTTTTGGACCGATCCGAGCAGACCGATCACACCGTCGAGCATCTCGGTCGCATCCTCGACAGGGCCCAGGAAGTTCTGCAGGAAGGCCTGTCCGAATTCGTCATCGCCGATGCCGTCGCCGTCCTCGCTCAGCGCGCTGGTGAATTCCGCCACCTCGGCGGCGAATTCGGTGCCCAGCGATCCGATTTCGGTCGCGATCGAACGGAACTGCTCCGGATCGAGCCGGAAGTTGCTGTTGCCCATGACCTACCAGCCCTTCCAATGCGGGCCCTCGTCGTCCGGATCCTCGTCCAGCCGCCGAGGGAACTCGATCTGCGGCTCCGGTTCGGGCTCCGGCGGAGGCGGCGGCAGGATATTTCCGTCGGGCCGGGCGACCGTCGGCAGTTCGCCGAACGGATCCTCGGGCAGCCCGACCTCCGATACCGCCGCAAGCACCGGCGCCAGGCGCGCGTCGAGCTGCTCCTTGGCGGCCCGGGCCGCGGCCTGCGCCGCCTCGGTCATCGCCGCACCGAGCCGCTCCGGACTCGAGCGCTTGAACGCCTCCGGCGCCACCCACACATCCAGCGCAATCCCCGCCGAATTCGCAGTCACCCGAACCAGCTGATCCTGGGACCAGCCCTGCACTGTCAGGTTGGCCAGCTCGGATTTCGCCGCGCCGAACTGCTCTAGCTGCCGCTCGTAGACATCGGTCATCTGGTCGACTCGGCCGCGCATCCCGTCCGTCCAGGATTGGAGCGCGTCCCGCTCTGCCGAATTCATTCAGCCGCCTTTCCGTTCCCCCGCCCCGGCCGGACGAGTGCCATCACATCTCTAGACGCAAGGGCTGGAGCGGCGGTTCCGCGGTACCGCAAATTGTTTGGTGAATTCTTCAGAGCCAAATCTGCACGCCGGCGGATCATGCCAACCTGGCCGAATCCGCCGCCGAGGCTCCGCGCACGTTCGTCCGCTGCGCATTAATTCATCGGTCCTCGGACCGCGTCAGCCCAATGCCGGGTGGCAGCTACGACTGAGCGGATGGCTCAGATCAGCCGATCGAGCAGGGCGCGGCGCCGTCGTCGGTTTCGGGGTGGGCGAAGGGGCGGGTCTCCGGTGTCGGGTTCCAAAGTCCGTCGGTACTGGCGTAATCCCACGACGCACCCTTGTCGACGAGAGTAGCGATGGCCTCGACCAGCCGATCCACATCGGCGGAGCTGGTGCCGAGGCCGATGCTGGCACGCAGCGCACCGTCGAGGCCGAGCCGCTCGAGCAGCGGGTGGGCGCAGAAGCGGCCGTCGCGAATGCCGATGCCGTGTTCGGCGGAGAGATAGGCCGCGACGTGTCCGGGGACGAATCCGTCCAGGGTGAAGGCGACGATGCCGACGGTGTCGGGGCTGTCGTCCCAGATGCGCAGCAGGTTGACGCCCGGAATCGCGGACAGCCCGGCGCGCAGGCGATCGGCGAGCAGTCGCTCATGCGCGGCAAGGGTTTTCGGATCGATCGCGCACAGCGCCTCACATGCGGCGGCGAGTGCGGCCGCGCCCAGGACATTCGGCGAACCGCCCTCGTGACGCTGCGGCGCCGATGCCCATTCCGCGCTGGTGGTGGTGACCTCGCGGACCGCCCCGCCGCCCGCCAGATACGGTTCGGCGGCATCGAGCCAATCCCGGCGTCCGACAAGCACTCCCGCGCCGAACGGTGCGTAGAGCTTGTGACCCGAGCAGGCAAGGTAGTCGATTCCGGTGGCGCGCAGGCTGATTCGACGATGCGGTGCCAATTGCGCGGCATCGACCAGTATCCGCGCACCGCACTGATGCGCGATGGTGGCCAGACGCTCGAGCGGCAGCACCTCGCCGGTCACATTGGACGCACCGGTGACCGCGAGCAATGCCGCAGGCTTACTGCACAATTCGGCGATCAGCTGACGGATCGTCTCCTCGACGGTCGCCGCCGCCTTGACGACGCGACGACCGTGCCGGGTCCAGGGCAGGAGGTTCGCATGATGTTCGATATCCAGTACCACGGTGTCGCCGGGCACACAGGCGGCGAGCAGATTCAGCGAATCGGTGGTGTTGCGGGTGAACACCACGACCTGGTCGTCGGCGGCGTCGAGGAAGCGGGCGACCGAGCCGCGCGCGGCCTCGTAGCACTCGGTGGAGATCCGCGAGGCGTAACCGGCACCGCGGTGCACGCTCGCGTAGAACGGCAGCAACTGCTGCACGCGGTCGGCGACCTGCGCCAATGCCGGTGCGCTAGCGGCGTAGTCGAAGTTCGCGTAGGTGGTCGTTCCGCCCTGTACCAGCGGCACCTGGAGGTCGTCGCCGGAAACCCGGGCGAGGGCGGCACAGGGGGACGGCAGTCGGCGTGGGTAAACACAGCTCTGCTCGATTACAGCGGTCATCACAAAATCCCATCGGCTGTGGGACCCGAAATCAGGTGATCATCCGAGTCCGCGCTTGCCGCACCCGGTCGGGCTGCGGCCCGGTCGTCACCCGGAGCACCCCACCGCGGAGGAGGGTTGCCGACCAGCTAGCCGGGGCTTGACGCTGGTACTCATGACCTGAACCGAGATTGGCAGATACCACGCCGCCCTGTCAACCTGTCCGTTGCCGCATATACATGCAGTCGAATAAATAACCTTGCAATGCCGACCGATGTGGGCTCTGATCGAGAGGTGACGCTTTCCCTGCTGCTCAGCTTTATCGGCCTGTGCATTCTGCTGTCGATCACGCCCGGCCCGGATTCGTTCCTGGTGCTGCGCTTCTCGATCGTGGACGCGCGACCCGGCATTGCCGCGGCGATCGGCTCGGCATTGGGCGGGATCGGGTGGGCGGTGGTGGTCGCGGCAGGTGTCGCCGCGCTGCTGGAACAGTCCGCGACGGCCTACCGAACGCTCAAGGTCATCGGCGGAATCTATCTGGTGTACTTGGGAATTCGCGCGCTGATCGATCACCGCAAGCAGCGCAGGGCGGGCACCGCCGCGGCGGCCGGACAGTCGGCCGCCCAGGCTCCCGCCTCGATCCGCTCGGCATTCGCCGCGGGCGTGGTGTCGTGCATGTTCAACCCGAAGGTCGGGCTGTTCTACCTGGCGGTACTGCCGCAATTCCTCACCGATGTCACATTTCTGAACACCCTCGCCCTTGGTGCCATCGAATGCTGCATTGCCGCCGTCGAGATGATCCTGCTCGCCATGCTGGCGTCACGAGCGGTTGCCATGTTGCGCCGCCCACGGGTTCGCGATCGGCTCGAACAGATCAGCGCGGCCGTACTCGCCGCGCTCGGCATCGGCACGGCCGCGTCTGCCGCGTAATCCGAAATGCGCCCGGCCGGTCGCCACCGACCAGACGCAAAGTGTTACCGGTTCTGCTGAATCTCCTTGCGCCACAACAATAGTGATGCGATCAACGAGATGACCGACGCGGCCGTGAGCCACCAGAACGCCTGCCGGAACCCGGCATCCACCAACAATCCCGCAGCAGCCGCGCGATACAGCACCACCGCGAGCAGCGCCGCTCCGATCGACCCGCCGACCCGCTGCAGAATATTCACGAACGATGCCGCATCCGGCAGCTGCTCGGGCCGCGCCGCGGCATAGGCCGCGGCGACGATCGGCACCCCGGTCAATCCGGTCGCAACCCCGCGGATCAACAGAAGTACCTGCACGACAACGGGATTCATCGATGCATCGCCGAACGCGAACGGCACGGTGACCGCGGCTGTCACCGCACTGCCGACCACCGCGACCACTCCCCCGCCGTACCGGTCGGTCAAGCGGCCGCCGACGGGCAGCGCGATGATGCCGCCGATCCCGAAGGACATGAGCAGCAGACCCGTCGCGATGAGATCGTCGCGGTGCAGCACTTGAAAGTACAACGGCAACAACAGCATTGCCCCGAACAGCGACGCACCGGCGAAGAAGTTCGCCACATTCGCCGTCGCGAATACCGGATGCCGGAACAGTCCGACATCGAGCAGGCTCGCGCCGCCGCCGCGCACCGACCGCACCACGAACACCCCGAGCGCCAACACCCCGACCACCACCGACACCCACACCGTCGGCGCGGAAACGCTACCGCGACTGCCGAATTCACCCAGTCCGTAGACCAGCGCCGACAGCCCGACCGCGATCAATGCGAATCCGGTGGCATCGAATCGACCGCCGTTGCCCGACGCCTGCGCCCGCGGTAACAACCGACGCCCCAGGACGAACGCCACCAGCCCGAACGGGATATTGATCAGGAACAACCACTCCCAATCCAGGTTCGCCAGCATGACGCCGCCGATGGTCGGTCCGATCGCGGGCGCGGCGACCACCGCGATGCCGACGACACTCATCACCCGGCCCAACCGATGCGGACCCGCGACCTGCCCGAGCAGCGTCTGCCCGGCGGGCACCAATAGCCCCGCGGCCAGACCCTGCGCGATCCGAAAACCGATGAGCCAGCCGATATTCGGAGCCAGCGCGCACAGTGCCGAGGTCACCGTGAATCCGGCGAGCGCGGTCAACCAGACCCGGTCCATTCCGAATTGCCGCCCGAGCCAACCGCACAGCGGCAGCGTGACGGCGAGTGCGAGCAGATAACCGCTCGCGATCCACTGGGCACTGTCCAGTGCGGCACCGAGATCCGTCGCGATGGAGTTCAGCCCGATATTCACCAGCGACGTGTCCAACATGCTCATGACGGCGCCGAAGACCACTACACCGGCCACCCGCCAGACCGGCGCGGGAATGGGTTCGAGTGCGGGCGCGGTGGCGGCCGTTCGAGTATCCGACATGGGATCCTCCGCTATTTGTAGACAACCTAGATTGCGGAGGTTATCAACAATCTGGCCCATCAACAATAGATATGATTACCGAATGCCCGCTGACCCCATTCACCCCCGCGGCCTGCTCCGCTTCCCGACGTACGCGCTCGGCAAGCTGCACAAGGCCGTACACGCCGAAATGGGCACGTCGTTGCGAGAACACTGGGTACTGGTCTGTCTGGAGGAATTCGACGACCTGTCCCAGCAGCAGGTGTCCACCGCGCTCGGCATCGACCGCAGCGAGGTGGTCCGGCTGATCGACGGCCTCGAGGAGTCCGGTTTCGTCATCCGCACCCGCGATTCGACGGACCGGCGCAAATACCGGCTGTCCATCACCCAGGCCGGACGCGCCGAGCGCCGCAAGACCGACGAACTCATTGAAGAGGCCGCCGAACGGGTGCTGTACCGCCTCGACGAGGACGAGCGACAGACCCTGCACCGCCTTGCGCTGAAAGCACTGGGCGAAGAACTCTGACCGATACCGCAGGTACCGTAGACAGTTGGTCAGCATGGCGTTTGCCCACTGGTAACCCTGCTGTGAAACAACAACGAGGAAGCGCAAGGCAGGTCAATGAGAGGTGGGCAGGACGTGATGCTGCGGCCGCAGGTCGACACGGCGGCGGGCACAGACCCGACCGACGGGCTCCGCCTCCCCGACCCCTTGCTACGCGCCGCACTCGCACCGCAGGCCAGGACCCTGGTCGACATCCTGAACAGCACCGCGCAAGCGCACCCGGAGGCGCCCGCGATCGATGACGGCCGCGTAGTGCTCAGCTACACCGAATTGCTGGCCGAAATCGACACCGGAGTCGTGCGCTTGACCGCGGCGGGAGTGCGTCCCGGCGACCGCGTCGGCGTGCGGATGCCATCCGGCACACATGAGCTTTACGTCACTATTCTGGCGATTCTTTTTGCCGGTGCCGCTTACGTCCCGGTGGACGCCGACGATCCGGACGAGCGCGCCCGGCTCGTCTTCGGTGAGGCCCGCGTCACCGCGATCGTGACCGCGGTAGGCATCGAGCCGACGGCCGTAGAACGGCCGGCGCCCGCTGACGGCTCGAGCGTTCGCCCCACCCCCGGCGACGACGCGTGGATCATCTTCACCTCCGGATCCACCGGAACCCCGAAGGGCGTCGCGGTCACCCACCGCAATGCCGCCGCCTTCGTCGACGCGGAGGCGCGCCTGTTCCTGCCGGATGCCCCGATCGGCCCGGACGACCGGGTTCTCGCCGGACTCTCGGTCGCCTTCGACGCCTCCTGCGAGGAAATGTGGCTGGCCTGGCGCAACGGCGCGTGTCTTGTGCCCGCGCCGCGCGCCCTGGTCCGCACCGGCGCGGATCTCGGTCCCTGGCTGGTGCGCCGCGAAATCAGCATCGTCTCGACGGTTCCCACACTCGCCGCGACCTGGCCGGCCGAGGCGCTCGACCCGGTCCGACTGCTGATCTTCGGCGGTGAGGCGGTGCCACCCGAACTCGCCGAACGCCTTGCCGGAAACCCCGCGGCGCGAGCGACGGGCCCGGAGGAACCTAGCGGGGGCCGTCAGGGCGGTACTCCGCAAGGAGTGCGCGCGCACGCAGGGCCCCGCGAACGCCGCAAATCAGACACAGATTCCGAACGCGAGGTCTGGAATACCTACGGCCCCACCGAAGCAACCGTGGTCGCCTGTGCGGCGCTGCTCGACGGCGGCTTCCCGGTCCGGATCGGACTACCGCTGGACGGCTGGGATCTTGCCGTCGTCGATGCCGCCGGAAATCCGGTGGACGAGGGCGAATCCGGCGAACTCGTGATCGGCGGCGTCGGCCTGGCCCGCTACCTCGATCCGGCCAAGGATGCCGAAAAGTACGCTCCGCTACCGTCACTCGGCTGGGAGCGCGCCTACCGCAGCGGCGACCTGGTTCGCAAGGACAGCGCGGGTCTGGTCTTTCTCGGCCGCGCCGACGATCAGATCAAACTCGGCGGCCGCCGCATCGAACTCGGCGAACTCGACAACGCCCTACAGCACCTACCCGGCGTCACCGGTGCCGCGGCCGCCATCCGAACCACCAAGGCGGGCAATAAGATCCTGGTCGGCTACCTGACCGGCACCGGACCCGATTTCGACCTCGCGGCCGCCAGAGCCCAACTCGCCGAACAACTTCCGGCCCCGCTGGTCCCCCGGCTCGCCATCGTCGCCGACCTGCCCACCCGTACCTCGGGCAAGGTCGATCGCGACGCACTGCCGTGGCCGCTGCCGAACACAACCGAAACCGCGACCGGCGATCTCACCGAAACCGAGCAATGGATTGCCGGACTGTGGGATTCGATACTCGGCGCCGAGGTCACCGGTCCGGATACCGACTTCTTCGATCTCGGCGGTGGCTCGCTGTCGGCGGCGCAACTGGTCACCGCACTGCGCGAACGTTATCCGCAGATCACCGTCGCCGATCTCTACGACCATCCTCGCCTCGGCGCACTGGCCGAACTGCTCGACGAGACCGCGCCGAGCGCCTCCGTCGAGGAACGCATCGTGCGCCCGACGCCGCTGCGCGCCCAGTGGACCCAGGTGCTGGCCACCATCCCGCTCACGACCCTCACCGGACTGCAGTGGCTCACCTGGTTGGCCATTGTCGGCAATATCGCGGGCTGGTCCGGCTCGCTGCCGTGGTTGCCGCATCTGTCCTGGTGGTGGACGCTGGCCGCCTTCCTGCTGTTCATCTCGCCGCCCGGTCGCATGGTGATCTGCGCGACCGGCGCTCGGATTCTGCTGCGCGGCGTGCGGCCCGGCAGTTATGCCCGCGGCGGATCGGAGCACCTGCGACTGTGGGCGGCGGTGCGGCTCTCGGAGGCCAGCGGCGCCGAAAGTCTCTCCGGCGCACCGTGGATGGTGCCGTTCGCACGGGCGCTCGGCGCGAAGATCGGCACAGGCGTCGATCTGCACACCCTGCCGCCGGTCACCGGCATGCTCGAACTCGGCGACGGGTGCAGTGTGGAGCCCGAGGTCGACCTGTCCGGCTATTGGATCGACGGCGATGTGGTGCACATCGGACCGATCACCATCGGTGCGGGCGCGGTGATCGGCGCCCGCTCGATCCTGTTGCCCGGCAGCAAAATCGGTAAGAATGCCGAGATCGCGGCCGGATCCTCGGTATCGGGCAGGGTGAAGGCCGAACAGGAGTGGGCAGGCTCGCCCGCCACGAAAGTCGGTAAGGCCCAGCATCGTTGGCCGTCGCATACTCCGGCGCGGGCCGCGCACTGGGTCGCGATTTTCGGCGTGACCTCGATGGCATTGGCGGCCATGCCCATTCTCGGTCTGGCCACCGGCGGCGCATTCATCGCCTGGTTCATCCGCGACGCCCGCACACTCGCGGGTGCGCTCGGCAAGGGTTTCGCCATCCTGCCCGTCGCAACGCTGCTGAGCCTCGCCGTGTACGCGGTGGCCACGGTCATCGCGGTCCGGCTGCTCAGCATCGGACTCACCGAGGGCCATCATCCCGTGCGCAGCCGGGTCGGCTGGCAGGCCTGGGCCACCGAGCGGCTGCTGGATTCGGCGCGCACCTTCCTGTTCCCGCTCTACGCAAGCTTGCTGACCCCACCGTGGCTGCGTCTGCTCGGCGCGAAGATCGGTAAGAGCGTCGAGGCGTCCACGGTGCTGCTGCTGCCGAAATTCACCACGGTCGCCGACGGCGCGTTCCTCGCCGACGACACCATGATCGCCAGCTACGAACTCGGCGGCGGCTGGCTGCACATCGGCGACGCGAAGGTCGGCAAGCGCGCCTTCCTCGGCAATTCCGGTATGACCGCACCCGGTCGACGGGTGCCGAAAAACGGGCTGGTCGCCGTGCTTTCGGCCGCACCCTCCAAGGCTAAGGCGGGTTCGTCCTGGCTCGGCAGCCCACCGGTGCGACTGCGGCGCGCCTCCGAAAGCGGCGATACCGAACGCACCTTCGATCCGCCGCTGCGGCTGAAGGTGTTCCGCGGCATAGTCGAGACCTGCCGGCTCGTCCCGGTGCTCGTGAGCTTCGCCATCGGCCTCGGGGTGCTGTTCACGCTGGCCTGGATCGCGGAATCGGCCGGCTACCTGGTCGCCGGACTGCTCTGCGGTTTTGTCCTGATGGCCGCCGGTGCCATCGCGGGGGCCAGTGCGGTCACCGCGAAGTGGTTACTGGTCGGGCGAATTCGCGCCGAGGAGCATCCGCTGTGGAGTTCGTTCGTGTGGCGCAACGAGGTTGCCGACACCTTCGTCGAAACCGTCGCCGCGCCGTGGTTCGCGCGCGCCGCGACCGGTACACCCGTACTGAATCTGTGGCTTCGTGGACTCGGCGCGAAGATCGGACGCGGGGTATGGTGCGAGTCCTATTGGCTACCGGAGGCGGACCTGGTGACACTCGGTGACGGCGCGACCGTGGAACGCGGCTGTGTGGTGCAGACCCACCTCTTCCACGATCGAATCATGGCCATGGACACCGTCACCCTCGACGCGGGCGCCACCCTCGGTCCGCACTGCGTCGCCCTGCCCGCCGCGGGCATCGGCGCGGGCGCGACCGTCGGCCCCGCCTCGCTGGTCATGCGCGGTGACACCGTGCCGCCGTCCACCCGCTGGTGGGGCAATCCGATCGCGCCGTGGTCGAGTGCGGCGCCGAGCCTCAGCGAGGCGGGAGCGACCTCCTGATGGCGGGCAAGTACTACGAAGAGCCCGTCGACGAATACCTACCGCAGAACGGAAATTGGGGCTACCGGGTATCGCGGTACGAACTCGAGATCACTTATAAGGTCGCCAGTAATCGCATGGCAGGCCGAGCTCGGATTATCGCGGTGACCGACGCCGTCCGCGACCGTTTCGCGCTCGACCTGTCCCAGTCGCTCACCGTGTCCAAGGTGCTCGTCAACGGCACCAAGGCCGCGAAATACTCCCACCAGCACGGCAAGCTCGTCATCACGCCGCAGCACCGCATCCCCACGGGTGGGCTGCTCGAGCTGGTCATCCAATACGCCGGGCTGCCGAAGCCGGTGCGCGGGCCGTGGGGCGAGGTGGGCTGGGAGGAACTGACCGAGGGCGCGCTGGTGGCCAGCCAGCCCAACGGCGCCGCGTCCTGGTTCCCCTGCGACGACCACCCGAGTTCCAAAGCCAGCTACCGGATTTCGATCACCACCGACACCCCGTACTACGCGCTCGCCAACGGCACCTTGATGCGCAAGCAGACCAAGGCCAGCCAGACCACCTGGGTTTACGAACAGTCCGAGCCGATGTCGACCTATCTGGCCACCATCCAGATCGGGCAGTACCGGAAACACCGGATCGGCAGCCCGCGCGGTTCGGTACCGATGCAGGCGGTGATCCCGCCGCGACTGCGCGCAAATTTCGAACACGATTTCGAGCGCCAGCCGCAGATGATGGAGCTGTTCACCGAGAAGTTCGGCCCGTATCCGTTCGAGGCGTACACCGTCGTGATCACCGATGACGATCTCGAGATCCCGATCGAGGCCCAGGGCATCTCCGTCTTCGGCGCCAACCACTGCGACGGCCGCCGCGGCGCGGAACGCCTTGTCGCACACGAACTCGCGCACCAGTGGTTCGGCAACAGCCTCACCATCTGGCAGTGGCGTGACATCTGGCTACACGAAGGCTTCGCCTGTTACGCCGAATGGATCTGGTCCGAAGCCGCGGGCGGGCCCACCGCGGACCAATTGGCCCGCGCCGCCCGGCACAACCTGTCCCGCGAACCGCAGGACATCATCATCGGCGACCCCGGCCCGCGACGTATGTTCGACGACCGCGTGTACAAACGCGGCGCACTTACCCTGCATACGCTGCGCCTGGAACTCGGCGAACTCGCCTTCTGGGATCTGCTGCGCGAGTGGACGATCCGCTACCGGCACGGCTCGGTCACCACGGAGGAATTCACCGATCTGGCGGGCCACTACAGTCTGGTGCCGCTGCGGCCGCTCTGGGATGCGTGGCTGCTCGGTGAGCCGCTGCCGCAACTGCCGCCCTCCGGCGGGCAGGTCGATACGAAATCGCGCTGAAGCGCCGTCAGAAGACCAAGTAGCGGGCGGCCAATTCCTCGACCAACGGATCGTCATCGGCGACGCTGTTCAGCGTATCGAGATCGGACTCGACCGAGATCAAGCGCGGATCATCCTGTTCGGAGTCGGGCGTGCCGTCCTCGGCGAGCTGGCGCAATAGCTTCGCCCGCACGCGTTCCTTCAGCGAATCACTCATATACGAAGCCTGCCTGAAAACCGCTAGACGGGGGTGAGCCAGGCCCCCCACGGCGTATTTCGCAACACCGTATAGCTGATGAGCAGCGCGAAGAACACCCACATCGTGGTGCGACCGATCCGAGGTAGTCGCATCCGCTCACCGCGCCAGGCACGGATCGACCAGTCACCGATCCACAACACGAAGGCCAGCACCAGCGGCAGTACGAGCAGATTGCTGTGTACCGCATCGAGAATTCGGCCGTCGGTCAGATTGTGCATGCCCCGCATGCCGCCGCAGCCGGGGCAATACAAGCCCGTCAGTGCGTAGACCGGGCAGATTCCATAGGAGCCTTCGCCGTGCGGATCCCGGAAATGCAGCAGGACCGCGGCACCGACCCCGACGCCCGCCGCCACCAGCGGCCACCCCATGGCGCGCAGGCCGCTGCGCCTCGGCTGTTCCGCCACCGCTTCCTGGTGTGCGACCGGTACCGCATGACTCATCTCCACAAGCACCAACGGTAGCCGCGGCCGCCCCACAGCCGCCACAGCTCGTGCCGGCTATTCGGGTTGGGCGAACCGCAATGTATTGCGAACGGATCGGGCCGAAATCATCGCAGCAGCTACCGACATGATCGATTCGGTCCGGCGTTTCCGCAGCTAGAGTAGAATTTCGCGACGTGGATGCCGCTGGTGTTACCCGGCTCGACGGATTCGGGGTCAGCGCGGCTCGCAGGCTCGAATTCGGGCATGTGGGCCACTGGTACGCACCCCCGGACAGCGATTTCTCCGGCTCGGTCGCGGTCGAAATAGACCCCGGAGACGGTTCGTCCGTTGTCGTTTTCGTGCGCGCCCCCAACCGCCGCGACATCCCCGGTGATTTCCATCCGGACGACCAGGTCTGCCTGGTGATGCCCGAGGATATCGCCGATTTCCTGACCACCGGCTGACCGCCGCCCCTTTGTCGGGATCCGCGCCGCAGAACCGGGCCGTCCCGAGAACGAGTGCGCGATTGTGGGGTGAGACAGGGGGATCGGGGGCAGGACAGGGTGGACGACGGGGGTAACGGCTGCCTCGGGCACAGGCGATATCCAGGAAGAAGAGCTCGTGCCCGATGTTTCTTCAGGCAAGACTATTGGCCGACCTAATTTCGGGTATCCATCCGATAGAACCAGGATTTCCGCCACTGGAGCGCTAGCAGTAGCAAGCACTCAGCTTGCACTGTACTGTGGCGGCAGACACAAAGGAGTGCTCGAATGCTGGTCAAGTCGATGAGGACGCTGGCGGAAGTGCGCGGAGACGAACCGTTGACCGCCGCCTACCGTGCTGGACTACGGTCGCGGACATACCGGACCGCGTCGCTCAACAAGCCCGCCGCCACACCCGAGATCATCCCGGTCACCACCGGGGACGGGGCCAAGCTCAGGGTCCATGCCTACGGTCCCGCCGACGGCGATGTCATCGTCTTGATCCACGGCTGGAGCTGCTGCATCGAGTACTGGAATCCGCAGATCAATGCCTTCGCCGACCGCTACCGGGTGCTCGCCTACGATCAGCGCGGCCACGGCGCGAGCACCCTCGGGAGCATCGGCCCGGGCGCGCAGACACTGGCCGACGACCTCGAAGCTGTGCTCGAGGCCGCTCTCCCGCCCGGCAAGCGCGCCGTCCTCGTCGGCCACAGCATGGGTGGAATCACCCTGCAGGCGTGGGCATCTCGCTATCCGGAACAGGTCACTCGCCGCGCCGCCGCGGTCGTCATGGCCAATACCGCGGCCAGCGACATCCGGTACGAAACCGATCTGCTGCCGCTGTTCAACAAGCCGCTCATGGTGGCCGAGCGCCCGGTGACCGTACTCGGCGCCAGCGTCCGCGTCCCGCTCATCCTCGCGGAAACCGCACTCGCCGCGCCGATTCCGCTGCCGGGCGGGTGGCCGGTCAGCGCGGTGTTCAAGGCCCGCGTCATGTCCAAGCCCGCCACCCGTGACGAGGTGGACTTCGCGCTCGGCATCGTCCGCTCGTGTCGCCCGCTCACACGCGGCCTGCACGCCGCCGCTCTCGCCGATCTGGACCTGGGTGATGCCGCGAAGCACCTGACGGTGCCGACCACGGTCATCGCGGGCGCCGAAGACCACCTGCTGCCCGAGCGCATGTCCCGCCCGGTCGTCGAGGCTCTCTCCAAGGCAGGTCACCTTGCCGACTACCAGGTCTGGCCCACCGGCCACCTGGGCAATATCGAGGCCGCGGACCGCTTCAACACCCTGCTCGCGGACGTGGTCCAGCGCGCCAACCCACGCAGCGCCGCGGCGGGCTGACCCGGACCTCTGCTGGGGCTGGTCGACGGCGCCCGGCCCCAGCATCTGCGCCCTATCGACCACGGCCACCCGCTGCACCGGCATCCACGAGCAAACCTTCGACGAGGTGCGCGCCGCGACGGGAACTACTTACCGATCGGATGTTGTCGCAGGAAATGGCGGACGACGGCGTCGAACGCCTTCGGCGCCTCGAGATTGCAGCAGTGGCCGACACCGGGAATCACGACCAACTGCGAGCCGGGGATACTCGCGTGCAATCCCTCGGCGATGCGCAGCGGCGCTCGCTCGTCGAGCTCGCCGTTGAGGATCAGCGTTGGGACGGCGATGGTGGGTAGCACGTCGCGCAGGTCGGCCTCCGCGAATGCCGAAAGTATCGCGACCATGCCGCTCGGTCGCGAATCGGACATGATCGCCAGCATCTCGTCGATCCACTCCCGCGGTATCGGTGTGGCGAAAAATGTCGGGAGGTAGGACTCGGCCCACTCGGCCGGTGGCCGCTGGGTCTGCTCCCGTATCCGCCGCACGCGCTCGTCCACCACATCCGCGGGCAGCGATCCCGCCCACCCGGCGTATGCGCCGACGAGGAGCAACGAGCGCGGCACATCAGGGTGGCGGTGATACAGCTCGATGGCCAGGCCGCCACCGAACGACAGCCCGAGCACATGCGGATGTTCGATCCCGAGTTCTCGAATCAATCCCGCCAGTGTGTCGGCGTAGTAGCCGAGACGCGCACCCTCCGGCGGATCGCCGGACCTGCCGCAGCCAGGTGCGTCCCAGGCAATGACCGTGTACTCATCGGCGAGCGACTCCAACTGCAGCCGCCACGATCGGCTGTCCTCCCATCCGCCGTGGAGCAACATCAGCGGTGGACCGGCACCCACCATCCGGTAGGCGATCGACTGCCCATCGACCTCGATCCGAGCTGAATCGGCCACAACCTTCATCGCGATCAGCCCGGCCTGATATTGGCGTTGCGGTGGAAAACATTCTCGGGGTCGTACTCGGTCTTGATATCGGCCAGCTTCGCGTATTTGGCGGGTCCATAGGATGCGCGTACCCGGTCCTCGCCCGCCTCCGCCATGAAGTTGACATACCCGCCCTGGTTGGAGGCGAAGGGGCACAGCGCTTCCCAGGTCGAGCGCACCCACGCCCTGTCGGCGGCCAATATCTCGGCGTCAGGGGCGGCAGCTTCGATATTGCATACGTAGTGTGCCGAGCGCGCGCCGCCGAATGCGGTGTCGTCCTCGCCGACGGCGGTGAAGGCACCATCGAGTACGAAGATCGGCATGAACGAGAGCGGCGATGTCTTCTGCCCCGCCCGCTCGGTCAGAATCGCGATCACGTAGTCGGAGAAGTCGTCGAGATCGAGCGCCTTCTCATATCCGTGAATGCCCCATGGCACCGCGACATCGAGCATCGACTGCAATCCGGTAAAGGGTATCGGGGCAATGAATTCGAAGAGCGGGGCGAGCGCGCTGCGGATCGGCGCCACCATCTCGGCATGTTCTTCGGCAGTGCCGTAGCCGGCGACGATGAGGGCATGACCGGGCACGAAGTGGTACTGCTGCGGCACGAAAGGCTCCGGCGGCGCGGATAGAGCGACACCGACCAGCACTCCCGACCTGGGCGGCATCGTCGGTATGAACGCACGAATCAGATGTAGCGCGGCATCCCCATCCGTCAGCGGCCAGAAGAAGAATCCGACGTGCACTTCGGGCCCGATCCGATGCGTGCGGTATTCGAATTCGGTGACGATTCCGAAATTTCCGCCACCACCACGCAACGCCCAGAACAGGTCCGGATGCTCACTGGCGGACGCCCGCACGATCCGGCTATCGGCAAGAACGACCTGTGCCGAAACGAGATTGTCGATCGACAGTCCGGCTACGCGGGTCAACCAACCCATGCCACCGCCCAGGGTGAGGCCACCCACGCCGGTATCGCTGATCACGCCGCCGGGCACCGCCAGCCCGTATGCCTGGGTCGCGGCATCCATATCCGCCATCGTCGCGCCGCCGCCGACCAAAGCTCTCCCGGCCATCGGGTCCACCACGACGCGATTCATCACCCCGAGATTGATCATCAGGCCGCCGTCACAGACCGCCGTGCCGCTGTAGGCGTGCGCACCGCCGCGCACGGCTACCTCGAAGTCGTGTTCTCTCGCGAAAGCCAAGGCCGCGGCCACGTCCTCGGGGGAAAGGCACTGGGCGATCACCGCGGGTCTCCGGTCGATGGCCCCGTTCCAGATGGCACGGGCATGGTCATAACCCGCGTCGTCAGGAGCGAATACCGGCCCGCCGATCGCGGATCTCAGTGCTCTGAAGTCGAAACTCATTGTTTGGGTCATGGCATTTCTCCAGCCACCGGTCCCCGACCACTCGTGGAAGAGCGGGTCACGCTGTCCGCGTCGCCGACTCTTGCTGCGGCACCGACACGTAGGTGGTGCTATCCGAATGCCACGCACACGACCAGCCCATCCGGATGATGTGGCGCGCTTGACATATTAACGCTGGTGCACGGCAGCCGTACCTGGTTTCGGTCCGGTGCCGACCTACCGGCGACGTGTCGGTGCGGCACCGGCCGGAATCTTGGTGCTAAAAGCTTGGGTATGGACAGGGGCGTAATCGGAGGAATACATAGATCGGTAGTCGGCATCGCGATGGTGGGGATGCTCGTCGGCACGACGCTAGGTGCGCCGTCAGCCTTTGCCGAGGTCACCACATCCGCGCAGATTTCTACGGATACGGCGTCGGACGACGGTTCGCACATAACCGACGTCGAGTACATCGACGACCGAAATATCCGACTTCAGGTCTATTCCGCGGCGATGGGCGCTGAATTTCCGGTGGAGATCCAGCGGGCCGCGGATGACTCGCTTCCCCGGCCGACGCTATACCTGTTGAACGGTGCGGGCGGCGGTGAGGACGACGCATCGTGGCAGGCACAAAGCGATGCGCGGCAGTTCATGTCGGACAAAGACGTCAACCTGGTCCAACCGATCGGCGGCAGGTTCAGTTACTACACCGACTGGCTCGCGGACGATCCGGTACTGGGTCGCAATAAATGGAAGACCTACCTGACCGATGAATTGCCACCGCTGATCAATTCCGCACTCGACACCAACGGAGTCAACGCGATCGCGGGAATTTCCGCTTCGACCGCCACGGTGTTGGCATTGCCAATTGCCCGACCCGACCTCTACCGGGCGGCAGCCGCATATAGCGGCTGCGCACAGACCAGCGATCCGATCGGTTCCAAGTTCCTGAAGCTCGTGATCGCCTGGGGTGGCGGAAACGCCGACAACATGTGGGGCCCGGTCGGTTCGCCCGAATGGACGGAAAACGATCCGTACCTGCACGCCGATAAATTGCGCGGCATAGATCTCTATCTTTCTTCAGGTAATGGCCTGCCCGGAAAATATGACACGCTGAACGGGGCACATGCCGAACCCGGCCTCGACGGATTGACAAATCAGGTTCTGCTCGGCGGCGCGATCGAAGCAGCGGCCAACTACTGCATGAAGAATTTGCAGGCGAAGCTGATATCGCTCGGCATTCCGGCAACGTACAACTTCGACGAGGGCACGCACTCGTGGGGTTATTGGGAAGACGAATTGAAGCGATCGTGGCCGGTGCTCGAGCACGGACTCGGCTTGACATAGTGCATGGAACCGAACGCGGGGCGGAGGCTTTCGGCGTCCGCCCCGCGTTCGGAAGTAATGGCCTCCGCAACAGTCTCGGCGTGTCGCAAGTTCTCCGACGTAGCCATCGGGCGTCGACCGGCGCGGACACCGACACGCTATGGGACCAAATAGTCCGTTTTGTGACGCATGTGACATAGCGTCATCGAATACTTCGGCGCTTGGTCAGGAGGCGGCTCGGTGAGGTCGGGTATTCGTACACGGCGGGCAGCGCTCGGCTGCTGTGCCGCATTGGCAATGGCAGGTTCGATCGCGCATCCGGCATCGGCCGCACCAAGGCCCGATACCGCCCCGCTGCCGCCCGGACTGATCGCGGCCGTCGCGAGTGACCTCGGAATGGATGCGCACGAATATCTCGTACGCGCCGAAACCGCCCGGCGGCTGGCCGAATTCGCACAGCAGGCCCGCGCCGCATACCCGGCCGTATTCGCCGGGATCCGGATGAGTGACGACCGTCCGATCGTCTCGCTCGCCGAAGGTGAGCGCGCGGCGGACGCCAAATCCATCGCCGAAAAGGCCGGCTTCAGCGTGGAAACCGTTACCGACAGTGAGCGCACCCTCGATGCCCGCCGCGTCGCCTTCGAACGTTGGCTATCCGGTCAGCCGAACACCGTCGTCGACTCGATTGTCGCCTACGGCATCGACGTGGTGACCAACAGTTTCGCCGTCCGCCTCGCCGATGACGTGCAGTTGCCGACCGATATCGGGCCGATCCAGTCGGTGACGGCAGTGCTGCCGGAAGCCCGACCCGACGACACCTCCGTCGGCACCCAGGCGATCGCGGGAATCCAAACCGAAGGCGACATCATCGGTGGTCAACCGTTCGGCATCAAGGTCGACGGAAATGCGCACAGGTGCTCGTTCGGCTTCAATGCCACCGATGCCGGCGGTAATGCCGTGAATATCACCGCCGGGCACTGCGACCCGAACAACGTTGTCGAACCATCCGCGAAAACCACCGAGCCCCAACGTGTCTACGAATTCAAAGATGGGCAGCTCGGCAAGGAGATCGGTAACTTCACGGTCTCCCAGTTCGCCCCCAAGGACTACGCGATCGTGCGGATCGACGAGACATTCGCGCCGCGCTTCCGGAACAACCTGGTGTCCACCCAGAAACTGGATTCACCGGCGCAGGCGCCCGACGTGAATGTGAACGGCAGCAATGCGGGACAGTCGCGAACTGCCGGTCCGGATGTCCTGCGCATCGACGGAATCACGGAACCGGTTGTCGGAGCGGCCGTCTGCAAAACCGGCTTCACATCCGGATATTCGTGCGGGACGGTGCTGGCGACCGGGCAAAAGGGCCTGTTACGCGGCCACGGCGACCAACCGGTCAAGATCGAGAATATGTTCTATGCCGCCCTCTGCGGCCAGCGCGGTGACAGCGGTGGACCGATCTTCGCTGGCACCAAGGCACTCGGCCTCAGCAGCGCCATCGTCACGGTGAGCTCCTCCTTCGATCTCGGCTGCGGTCACGTCCCACTGCTGCTCGGCCAGCCGATCAGCGATGTGCTGCAAGACAATCCGGGTTTGACCATTCGGACGAACTGATGCACGCGAGTTCATGACACCCATCGATATGGAAGGCAAATACATCTAAGGAGCGAATCGATGCTGCGCGTTGTCGCGGCCGCCATCGCGGTCGGAGCACTCATGTTTTGTGCCGGTCCAGCCGTTGCCGAGGGGTTGGGCGACAGCGTCGTCACGTTCGCCAATGCCCCGAACGATGACGCCGCGACCTCCGCTGACAGTCTGGCCGATAGCGGCCCTACATCCACCGACCGCGTCACACCATCCGCCAACGGCCCGGATGACAGTCTTGCCACGCCTACAGATGGGCCGAGCGAGAGCGACAGCACGCCCACCGACAGGTTGAACGGCAGCACAACCACGCCCGCCAATGCCCCCGACAACGGCGCCGCCATGTCCGCTGACAGTCTCGGCGAGAGCGACAGCGCATCCGCCGACAGCGTTACACCATCCACCGACGGTCTGGACGACAGCCTCGCCCTTTCCGCCGAGGAGAGCGACAATTTTGCACCCGGCGACGAGAGCGACGACGCAGTCGCCCTCACGCCCGCCGCCAGCCCGCCCGACAGTGGAACAACCCCTGCCGGACTCGCGCTCTCACTGATCCGCTTGGGCACCAGAGCCCTTGCCCTGACAGTGGTACCGCTGCACCAGTTCCCCGCCTTCGACGCCGTCATCACCCACGAAAGCGGTTGGGACGTCTTCGCCATCAACCCGAAAAGCGGCGCCTACGGCCTCGGCCAAGCACTGCCGGCCGAAAAGATGCAAACCCACGGCGCCGATTGGCGATTCAACCCGCTGACGCAAATCCGCTGGACCTACGACTATATGAACGAGCGCTACGGCAGCCCCGACGGCGCCTGGGCGTTCTGGCAGGCACACCACTGGTACTGACCAGCATCAGCTCTTTGCCGGTGCGCGGTGCAGTTCCTTCCGGTCGTAGTAGCGAGTGACGACGCCGCCGACGACGAGTCCGATGACCAGGCCGAGCAGCGTCATCCAGATCGCGCGGCTCAGACCCGCGGAGCCGTCGGCGTTGAAATACAGGATGGCCCTGATGCCGAGGTACACCTGGTGCATCGGTTCGAAATCGGCAAGCCAGGCAACGGATTTCGGGATTGCCTCGATCGGAATGGTGCCGCCGGAGGACGGTAGGCCGAGCACGATGAACAGGATGAGGTTGACCAGCAGACCAGCGGTACCGAGTGCTGACACGATCGACAGCGCGGTGACGCCGACCGCGATGATCGCGAACGTGCTGTAGAGGAACAGCAGCAGCGGCCGCTCGATGGGCATGCCGAGCCAATGCCCGACCGCCATGAATATCCCGGCCACAACCGGCGCGGTACCGGTGATCACGCCCCACTTCAGCAGCAATGTACCCAGCCGGGAAATCGGCGTCGGCGGATAGTGCACATACCAGGGACCGAATTCGGTCGGTGCGAAACCGAGCGACGAATCGACCATCCCGTTGATCACCATGGCGCCGGTGAATCCGGCCAGCAGCACCATCATCGTGTAGAAGAAGGCCGTCAGACCGCCGCCCGTACCCGAGGGCAGGGGATGGAACGGGGTGACGACCACATCGATCGGCTGGGCCAGCATCAGCCGACTCAGGCCGACCAGTTCCGGCGCGGATCCGGACGATTGCAGCTGGGTCTGCACGGTCTCGGTGAGCTGCGTGCCGACCGTCTGATTCGCTTGCGCGAGTGCGCTTCCGGCCACCGTCTGCACGACCTGCGATGAGAACGCACCGGATCGCGGATTGGTGTACACGGTGATGATCGGCCGGCTGACATCGCCGGGCACCACACTGGCGGTGGCGAAAATTCCGAGCCGCTTGGTGAAGTCGCTCGGAATGACGATCGCCCCGTACACATTGCCCGAGTTCAACTCTTGCTGCGCCTCGCTGATGCCGAGCACCCGCAGATCGATTTTGTCGCTCGGCATCTGCTGCACCAGCGCATCACTGATCTGCCTGCCCACATTGGTCGGCTTCCCGCCGATCAGATCCCCGCTGTCCTGATCGACCAGTGCGATCGGAAAGCCGTGCAGATGCTTCGACGGATCGACCACATACGCGAGATACATCGTGGCCAGCAGGGCCATGAGCAGCGACACCACAACCGCCGGTGCGAGCCACACGCGTACGCGCGATCGACGAGGACTGGTCTGCTCGACCTCTTCCGGGTTCGTCATGACAGCACCGTAATGGCTGGATCGAGCCGAATAGGGTGATTGCCGGACTGTGTCTCGGCGGGCGGGTCAGGCCACAATCTGGCGGTGGAACAGACCCAGGTCGTCGATCGCGGCTCGGGCGTCGGAAAGGAAATCCGAGGCGACGTGGTGGACGTGCGGCGCGCGGTCCCAGACCTGCAGCTGTACCGGGACGTCCGCTTCTACGCAGCGGCGGGCCAGCATTTCCGCGTCGGGCAGCAGGCATTCGGTGGAGCCGACCTGGATCAGGACCGGAGGTAGACCGGTGAAGTCGTGGTTGACCGGCGACCATATCGGATCGAGTTCGCCGTCGAGGGCGACGCCGCGTCGCACGATCGTTTCCAGGATCCGAGTGGGGATATAGGAATCGAGGTGCCGGTTGGGGTGGGCGTTTCGGGTCGTCGAATCGAAGTCGGCCCACGGTGCGATCGCGGAGATGCCGCAGGGCATCGGCAAACCACGTTCCCGGATTGCCAGCACCAGCCGGAAGGCCAGCCCGCCGCCTGCCGAGTCACCGGAGACGATGATGCGCTCGGGTTGGAAGCCGTGCTCGAGCAGGTAGACATAGGACTCGACGGCGTCGTCGAGCGTCTCGGTGAAATGCGCACCGGGCAAATGCCGGTAGTCGACATTGAATGCGGGCATCCGGCTCGCGCGTCCGATCTTGGCGACGAGGCGCCGATGGGTATTCAAGCCGCCGCTGATAAACCCACCGCCGTGGAAGTACAGCAGCGCCGAATCTTGTCGCTGCCACGGGGCGGGCAGATCTTCGTGCCACAACCATTCGGCGCGGAAGTTACCCAACTGAACGGTCCAGCGTTTGGTGCCTTTCGGAGGCACGAGTGCGGCAGCCGGTAGCTCGATGAGTCGGCTGAGCCAGAGCGCGTGCCCGAGCCGGTCGTGGCCACCTATCAGCGCCAGTGTTGCCAACCCCAACCCGACTGTGCCGCGCAGCAGCGGATGAGCGATTCGAGTTCCGATACTTGCCTGGTTGGCTGGTTCGACAGTCGGTAAGGATGCTTCGGGCCGCGCAACTGCCGCGGTCACGACCATTGCCATTGTCTGCCCTTATTCGGGCATGGCGGAATGAGGGTGGTCCAGAAGTCGCGGCGCACCGCGTCCCACAGCTTGGTCAGACCCGGATGGAGTTCTCGTGCTTGCACGAGATCCGGATAGGCGGCCGGGCCGAACGAGAGCACCGGCGAAGCATCGGATGTGTCGTGCACGGCGACGATCGAGATCAGCCGATTCTGGATCAAACGCCATGTCACGCGCAGTCCGTCGAATTCGGTGCGACATACGTCATCCATCGCTGACCCCCGGTTGTCGCGGATGTAGCTGGTGCCTTTGGCTACCCTCATCGATCGGGCACGCTCGGTGAGATGTCAAGGTCGACCTCCTGCTCACAACTGATAGACCGAGCCTCACAGATCCGGCACACACAGACATGGGTAGAAACACCCACTTCTCCACCCAAATCCGCAGTTCGCGCATGTTGAGACCGCATTCGTACGCACCGATGGGTAGCGCTCCGGCACCAACCGCTTCGGGAACGACCTTCGCAAACCAGGCCCTTACAGGGCCCCCGGCACGGTTAGATTAGGTCTCATGGGGCGAAGTAAGCCCACTCGCGTGGCCGGTAACCTGCCATTCGCGGTGACAAGTTTCGTCGGACGGCAACGAGAGATCCGCGAGGTCCGCGAGTTGCTCGCGACGGCTCGGTTGGTCACGCTCACCGGTGTGGGCGGTGTCGGAAAGACTCGGCTCGCCAGCGAGGTAGCGGCCGTTTCCGGCCGGGCGTTCCCGGACGGAGTGTGGCTGGTCGACCTGTCCGCCGTCGTCGATGACGAGCTGGTGGCACAGACGGTGCTGACCAGCCTCGCAATGGTGGACGTGTCGAACCTGGCCATCGAGCAGCAGCTCGTCGAGTACTTGGCGGATCTGCGGGCGTTGATCGTGCTGGACAACTGCGAACACCTGGTGGATGCGTGCAGCGCGCTCTGCAATGTGCTGCTGCGATCCTGTGCCGGGCTGCGGATCCTGGCCACCAGTCGCGAGTTGCTCGACGTCGCTGGCGAGCACGTGTACACGGTTCCGACGCTGTCGATGCCGACCCCTTACGATCCGGTGACGCTCGGCGGGCTGACTGCCTACGATGCGCCGACGATGCTGGTGGAGCGGGCTCGCGCGGTGCGCCCGGACCTGACACTGACCGAGCGTGACGCGGATGTGGTGGTGCGGGTCTGCGAGCGTCTGGACGGGATTCCGCTCGCCATCGAGCTCGCCGCGGCCCGGTTACGGTCGCTATCGCTGCCCGCCGTTCTGGACCGGCTCGAGGACCGATTCTTGCTGTTGGCGGGTTCGGTCCGGGCCGCCGTGCCACGGCAGCGGACGCTGCGGGCCCTGATCGACTGGAGCTATGAGCTGTGCCTGCCGACCGAACAGCTGCTGTGGGCACGGCTGTCGGTGTTCTCCGGTGGATTCACTCTCGCGGCGGCCGAGGGCGTCTGCGCTGGTCCCGACCTGCCGCGTGCACGCATTCTGGACCTGATCGACCATCTGGTCGCGCAGTCGATCCTGGCGCCCGTACCAACCGTCGGCCCACCGCGGTATCGGATGCTGGAAACCATCCGCGAATACGGCTCGCATCGGCTGTCCGAGCGGGACGAGACCAGCGCCATGCGCAAGCGGCATTGCGACCATTACCTCGCACTCGCCGAGCAGATCGCCGCAGCCTGGAACGGCCCCGGCCAAGCGGCCGGTCTGGCCGAGTTGCGCGCCGAACGCGACAATCTGCAAGCCGCGCTGGACTGGGCGACAAGCACACCGGCCGCCGTCCGCGAAGCGCTGGCGCTGGTCACCGCCCTGCGCTATCACTGGTGCACCGACGGGTTCCTCGGTGAAGGACGGCGATGGATCGATAAGGCGTTGCACACTGCCGACTACTCCGGCCCGGAGCGAATCTCCGCACTGGGGGTGGCGGGCTGGGCGCGGTTGCTGCTTGGCGACATCGATGCGGCCACTGTGGCGCTCGACGAATGCGCTGAGCGCGCCGCGGCGGTGGGCGATCGCCACGCGCTGGGCTGGGTGACCTGTCTGCGCGGCACAGCCCAGTTGTTCCCCGGCCATCTCGAACCGGCCATCGCGGCATTCGAACAGGCCGCCGAGGATTACCCGGACGACGACGAGGTGGTCCGCATGACCCTGTTCCAACTCTCCATGACCATGGCACACGCCGGTGACCACCGTGCGGGTGCGACCGCCCGCCGCGGCATCGAACTGGCCGACCAGCAGGGCGAACGGTTGACCAAATCCTATTCACTTATGGCCCTCGGCTACGACCAGTACGTACGCGGCGAATACGGCAGTGCGGTCGAGTCGACGCGTGCCGCCCTGGAGATCCAGCGCGAATTCAACGACCATGTCGGCGCGGCGCTGATGATGGAATTGCTGGCCTGGATCGCCGCCGCCCGCGGCGAATATCGGCACGCGGCGCGACTGATGGGCGCGGTCGGATCGGTATGGCGGCGCATCGGCACCTCGCTCGCAGCGTTCGGACCACATCTCGGCGCACAGCACTCGGCCTGCGAACACACCCTCAGCAAGGCACTGCGGCAGGCGGAGCAGGACGCGGAAAGAGGGCACGGTGCGGCACTGGATCACGCACACGCGATCCAATACGCACTCGATCCCAGCCAGCGCGCCCAGGAGCCGGACGAGCACGAAGACACCATGCTCACGGCCCGCGAGCGGCAGGTGGCCGAACTCGTCACACAGGGCCTCAGCAACCGGCAGATCGCCGAACGGCTCGTGCTGTCGACGCGCACCGTCGACCGGCACCTGGAAAACATCCTCTGCAAACTCGGCTACTCGTCTCGGGCACAGATAGCCGCCTGGACCGCGCGTACGCATCGCCTGCACTAGCCCCTCGACCGGGTCGCGATACGGACCAGTCGGCAGAAATGGGTATACCTGTGGTAGTTCTACCGTCGTGTTCGGGCGCCGAGAAGGCGACCCTTGGTGAGGACAGCATCCATGGCTATCACCACACCGAGGTTTCCCATGTCCGAGCAAACATACGAATCCGGTGGCAGACCCACCGGGACCGATACCGCAATGATGATCCGGCGCTGTGGACGCTGTGACAAATTGTTCCCGCCGCTGACCGCCGAATGTTCGTCGTGCCGGTCCTGGGATCTCGAGTGGTCGCCGTCGTCAGGTCTCGGTTCGATCGTGTCGTGGCGGCTCGTACACCGAAGTGTGAGCCGTCCGCACGCCCAGGTGGTGCCGTTGACCATCGCCATTGTGGAACTCGACGAGGGGCCGTGGGTGTACGCGACAATCGACGGTGACGTCGCACCGTCTGCGGAACTGCCGGTCCGGGTACGGTTCGAGCCGCGCCCTCGGATCGATCGATTCCCGGTGTTCACCGTCTGCCGCGCGACGCCCGAGCCGGATGACAGCGTTCGTCCCGCGGCACAGCGTGTGTGTGCTGCGAACGATATGCGCCCTACCCATCGCCTCCCTGTCGAACATCGCTACGACGCGTGGTGGGTGCGGACCTCGCTGCGCGAGTGTGAGCTCATGGAAAGCGCGAAGGCCCTCGACGCGGCGGCGAAAGCCCTGATCAGCTTTGCGATCCGCTGGGCGCCGTTCGGCGGCGCCACGGCAGGCGAACTGCTTGTGACCTTCGGCGTGACCCGTCGGCGGTTCCTGCACATGGTGGACGAGGCACTGGAGCCACGGCGCACCGACAGCGTCAAGGTGCGCGGGTTGAAGCACCATTTGCGCGACGCCTTGGCACAGGCCTGGCAGATGAGTCCCACCGCGCTCCCCACCGCCTGATGTAGACACCTACGAACTCGCGATCCGCTCACCTTCGTCGGCGATACGCTGACATTGTCGAAAGGTGAGCGCATGGCGCCCGGTGCTCGCGCACATGCCGAGTGGATTGCCCGCCGCTGATGACAACGGAGGATCCACTCCGAACCCGCCGCGACGCGATCACACCCGCCACGGCCGATTCGAGCGCGTCCCGGTTCGAGGACGCGTCGCAGCTCCGGGCGTGGGCCCCGCCGCCACCACTGGCGGGCGGCCACACCGGCGAGCTGCCGCTGGAGCTGACCAGTTTCGTCGACCGCCGCACCGAGACGGCCGAGGTGAAAAATCTGCTGTCCACCCACCGGCTCGTGACGCTGGCCGGGATCGGTGGCGTCGGCAAGACCCGGCTCGCGCTGCGAGCGGCGGCGAATGCTCGACGAGATTTCGCCGATGGGGTCTGGGTTGTCGAACTGGCCGATGTGCGCGAGCCGTCGATGCTGGTCGAAATCGTGGCAGCCACCCTTGGCCTGCTCGACCAGTCCGACCAGCCGTTGCTCGACGTGCTGGTCCAGTTTCTGAGCCCGCGGGAAATGCTGCTGGTTCTCGACAACTGCGAGCAAGTGGTGGCGGCCTCGGCGGATCTGGTCGAGACGCTGTTGCTGGCCTGTCCGAACCTGCGGATTCTCGTCACCAGCCGCGAGCCGCTCGACATCGCCGGGGAAGCGACCGTGCGGGTCTTGCCGCTGACGGTCCCGGATCCCGACCACGAACCCGCATTTCGCGGCCTGCCCAAATACGACGCCGTGACATTGTTCGCCGACCGCGCCGCCGCGGTGGTGCCGGGCTTCGAACTCTCCGAGGACAACAAGACCACCGTGGCGCGGATCTGTTCCCGGCTGGACGGATTGCCGCTGGCGATCGAGCTCGCGGCGGCTCGGATGCGCGCCATGTCGCCCGAACAGATCCTGCAGCGGCTCACCGACCGGTACGCGCTGCTCACCCGCGGTAGCCGCACCGCGCCGACGCGACAGCAGACGCTGCGGTGGTGCATCGACTGGAGCTACCAGCTGTGCACACCGGTCGAGCAGCGGATATGGGCCCGGTTATCGGTATTCGCCGGCGGCTTCGAACTCGATGCGGTCGAGCAGGTGTGCGGTGCCGACCTGGCGCCGGAGAGTCTGCTGGACGCATTGTCCTCCCTGGTGGACAAGTCGATCGTGATCCGGGAGGAACCCGATGGCGTCGTGCGCTTCCGGATGCTCGAGACCATGCGCGACTACGGTCGCGAGAAGCTGCGGGAGACCGGCGAATACCAGGATCTGCGCCGAGGACACCGCGACTGGTATCTGCGGTTGGCGTTGGACGCCGAGGCCGGGTGGATCAGTGACCGGCAGCTCGACGTCCTCGCGCGTCTCGACCGTGAACAACCGAATTTCCGGGACGCGCTCGAGTTCTGCCTGGCCGAAGACAGCGCGGCGGGCGCCGAAGCCGGACTGCGCACCGCCGCCGCCCTATACCTGTTCTGGAGCTTCCGGGGCCAGTACGGCGAAGGCCGACGCTGGCTCGACCGCATCCTGTCCCACCCCGCCGCGCACTCGATACCCGATCGCGTCAAAGCTCTGCTCGCGAGCACGATCATGGCGGCGGTGCAGGGAAACCTGGAGCGTGCGGCCGGCTTTGTAGAGCAGGCGCGCACGCTCGCCGAACAGGACCCCGCGCCCACCACCAAGGCGCTGGCCGCAGCCGCCGAGGGAGCCCTGGCGCTGTATCGACGTGAACACGCTCGGGCGGTATCCGTGCTCGAGCCCGCGCTCGCGGTGTTCGAATCGAATACGCGAAGTCATTGGTATATCTCCACATTGTCGATGCTCGGCTGGGCACACGGACTCCTGGGAGATGCAAAGCGATCGATCGAATATCACGAGCAGATACTTTCCATCACCGAAGCGTGCGGCGAATCGCTGTTTCGGTCGACCACGCTGTGGGGGAGCGGCATTGCCGCATGGCAGCGGGGCGACCGTTCGCAGGCAGAAGAAGTGCTGCTGGAATCGCTGCGAACCAGCCGACACATACCCAGCCCCCTCGTAGCCGCACTTGCCATCGAGGCACTGGCCTGGACCGCCGACAATGGTGAACGCGCGGCCATTCTGATGGGTGCCGCGGAATACCTGTTGCGCTCCGCCTCAGGTGTCACAACTTTCTTCAACGAGCTATCCCACTTTCATGACGAATGCGAGCGCAAGGTCCGCCGCGCACTCGGTGACCGAGGATTCGATGCCGCCTACCGCCGCGGCCAGGCGATGGGGTTGAGTGCCGCGGTGTCCTATGCCCTGCGGGAACCACCATCCACGACACCACGCAATGCAGCAACGACACTGACCAAGCGCGAACTGGAAGTCGCGCACCTTGTCGCCCAGGGGCTCACCAACAAACAGATCGCCGCAAAACTGGTGCTCTCCCAACGGACCGCACAGCACCACGTCGAACACATCCTGAGCAAACTCGGATTCACCTCCCGCACCCAGATCGCCGCCTGGATCGCGGACGAGGCCAAGCACGCGGGTTCTTGACGGTTGCGTGGAGCCGCCCCGGCGAATCGAAACCCCTTGGGGCCCAGCACAATCAGCTATTGTCGCGACGATCCTGTCAGTCCCTGCGATTCTCGAGTCGCGCCATGCCGATGCCCGGCTGGTCGACAGGCCGGATGAGTAATAGGGCGCATGAGATCAGTTGTCCCGTAGATGCGGTAGGGTCTGCCGGAAGGTTCGAGTGCTGGTCCCGTATCGAACCTCCTGCGCGGCTAGACACTTCGAGCGCGGTGTCGCGAGCGATCTATTTCTACGGAACAGTCTGTGTCGGTAATTATTCGACTGGAGTGGTATGACCAGGAAATATCTCAGGATTATTGCATCGCTCACGGCGATGGTCGGTGCAGTGACTTGCATTGCGAACGTGCCCGCCGATGCGGCACCTGGCGAAGCCGGTGCCGGTGGCATGCACCTCGTCGCGGCGGTGGATGTGGGCAATCTCGTCCTGGCCGGAGACGAAGTGACACAAGGAATCCCGTTCGTGCACGCAGCCAAAGTGTCCGGGGATTATTCGGTGTCTGTCAGCGGCGGTTCAGTCCGCGACGGGGAAATTGCGATCGGATACTTGATCGGTTGCGCCGTGGATATCTCCGAAGGCGTCACCATCGGAATTGCTCCGAGCGTCGGCGTCAGCGCGGGTATCGCACCCTCGCTCGCATTGACCATGGGCGACTCGACCAGCGTCACCGTCGCAATTTCACCGAGTTTCGGCGTCAATGCCGGTCTCGCCGGAGCGATCTCGGTGACCGTCGTACCGGGGAAGGTCACGGCGGCGGTTATCGGTGCGGCCAGCCTGGATCAGGACGCGACGTACCCCTACACATTCAGTCACACCAACACGCCACTGAACGTCAACGGATGCCTGTCGCCCGCATCAGCCATGCCGTTCGTCACCGCGCGCGTCGACGGTATCAACGGAACCGCCCAAACAACCGGCTACGGAACACAATTCACGTTCTAGGGACACTGCCGCCACAAACGCCGACCCCGCTTCTCGGACTCAGCGACCGCCAGGAAGGGATCCGGGGGTCGGCGCCCGTCGTCGGGAGCGCCCTGACACCTGCGAGTCCACCGCCTACGCGTGGCGGTGAGCCGACGCGGTACTGCGCGACTACTCCCTCGAAGACGACGGCCACCTCCACGACAGCACCATCTGGTCACTCCTGGAAGGAGAATGACCACCGACTGCACAGACCGCCTATTCGGTTGGGCACCGTCCGCGAACGGTTGTCGCCGACGGTGTGTGGCCGATCGGCGCAATACGGCCACCCGATCCGCGACGAAGTATGAGCAATCGATGATCTGCCGTGAATCACCGCTGTCTGTGCACCGACGTGAGCCTGACCGTCGTGCCCCCGCCTGGGCGTATTCGCCCGCCCGGGCAACCGACCTCATCCTTGACACCCTGGGCATCCGTACAACGTACAAGGATCGCTGAAAGGCCTCTGACCTGGGAAAATGGAGCCGCCTGGGGGAATCGAACCCCCGACCTTTTCATTACGAGAACTCATGACTACCACAGACGACTCCGAACGACTCTACCGTCGGAAAAATTGGTCCGACCAGCCCATACGACGACAATCAACTGCCCAGGACCATCGAACACACATTCGGCAGATCGCCACATTGGTGGGATTTGTTGGGACTTAGTTGGGAGCATCCTCCGGCTGACATCGGCGTGTCTAATCCATGACACGCCATGACCTTCCACCATCGGTTAACCATCAGCTACGCGGACCGGGTTTCTCACCCGGTTGCCGGGGCGGCGATAGGCAGCGGTCAATGCGGGTAGATGCGGCGGTTTGGTGGTGACGGTTGACGACGAGTTCGCTGGTGTAAGCGCAGAGTACGGCTGCACCATCATGTTGAAGGTGGCCCGCGCGACGTGGGACTCACCGAAACCAAGGCCCCCACCGGCTTTGCAAGGGCGGGTGGAGCACAGCTCGCGGGCGTGAGAGTTGGTTAAACACTCCTACGCCCTCAGCGGCCAGCTCGGGCCGTTGCAGGTGACGCAGGAATCTGCTGCGCTGTAGCCTCTGGCGCGTGACTGACGCAGACTCTTGGCCTGAGGACCTGGCGCTTGCATCGAATATCTCGTGGCGGGCTCTCAATGCCAAGTACTCGGATGACCAGCAGTGGTACCACTACACAGACATATACGGACTAAAAGGAATTCTAGATTCAGGTGAAATATGGCTGACGCACATGGCGTACCTCAACGACTCTCAGGAATTCGAGTACGGCATTGGCGTTATATGCGAAATGATCGAATCTCAAGCCGACTGGTTCAACGAGAACCCAGATAAGACAACCAACCCGGAAAGCGTCGAGTTCATTTCCGAGCTTTACCGTGCGATGGCCTCAGGACTAGCCAGCAATGCCGATTTCCTTAAGAATGCGCACGCGCCATTTATTGCATGTCTTTCAAGGTCTCGCGATCAGCTTAGCCAATGGCGAGGCTATGCGAATGGGGGTTACGCTATTGCGTTCGATCCAGAATTACTTAGGGATTCATTCGCGATTATCGATGAAACCGGCGCAGCGATCCCTGGCCATGAGAAGCCGCAGGTAGCCGAGGCGATCTATCTTAGAAATACGGTGACCGAGCGCGTCGACAAGATCGTTCAGGCCCGCGTGACCGACACGGCAGAAGCGGTCAAAGCGAAAGACGATGCCAAGCAAGAGGAAGCCGCTCGGAAGTTCACGGACTCCATCATTGAATTAGTTAGCATCCTTAAACATCAGAAGTTCTTTGAGGAGCACGAATATCGCATCGTTTCCCGGTGTCGCGAATCGTTCTTCACCCCCTCCGGCCTGGGTCTGATACCCCGAGCAAAGACAAGTTATGATAGGAAGGCCGTACAAGAGGTGATTGTCGGCCCCGGTGCGTTCGGAGAATTACGAAAAGCGTCCCTTGAGCGCTATTTCGCGGAAAGAAAAGACGATTTTGGCGACGTTACGGTCACTCATTCGGAAATCCCATACCGAGAAGTCTGAGTGGTTGAAATCGACAATCGCCGACACGCTTGAACACCAGAATCTGCTGTGGTGGACGAACACCCACGGACACAACTGTGCCATGATGCGCAGCTGGGAAGCCACGCGCAGGCGATCCCCGGCGGTTCCGGGGGGGACTGCTGAGCAGCGGCCCATGCGATCCACGCTTCACCTGGGTAGTGACCGACTAGACCCGCCAGTGCGGCAAGTTAGATTAGTGCAGACCAAGCAGCGTCGGCTACTCGTGGATTAGGTAGCTTCAGCTATCAAGCATTGCGAGCCGAGAGTTAGTGGCATACAAAAAATAAAATTGCGCAGTTTTCGCATTTTCCATATCGCTCCATTGTCCGATCATCGCTCTAACGGCAGCATAGGGTATTCCTGCCGTTGCGGCAGCGCCGGTAAGGATTGCAGCTGTGGCAGCTGGCATACCGCTGCCAGGCCCGGCAGCAACAAGCATTCCTGAAAATCCACCCATTCCCATAAGGCCCGCGGGATCGTTGACGGCGCGCTTTAGTAGGTCACGGTAGCTGGTATTCTCAGCCATTATCGTCTGCAACTCATCTAGAGCAGGGGCAACCTTCAACGTCCATGCATCCTCTATTGCAGATGGAAACTCAGGATCCTCTGGATTTATACCTAAATCCTTTGCGATCTCTTCCACGCCTCGGCGAAAATTACCAAGAGGTTTACGCAGATCCTTTCGTATATCGAGCACCTCGTCGACAGTCGCTCGCTCGATGAACGGCAGTTCGTCAAAGAACCCATTCGCCAAGGCGGCATTTCGACCACGGCGGCGCGCTGTAGGGACAGGGGCTAGAATCCCAGCATCAACGCCTTTCTTTATGATATTGCCTGTAACATTGTCAAAGAGCGGATAGCTGTCGCCTGTAAGCAGACTTCTCTGCACGCGGCCTATGTATTCGAATGGCAGCGCGTCGGTATTTTCACGGGCCAGATCGCCAAACGCTCCGAAGTCGGCGTGCTCAATTGGTTCTACGGCAAGAATTCCCTCGTCGATTGCAAGCTTCAATTCTTCATAGCCAAACTTTTCGAGAAGCCCATCTATGTTCGCGGTCAGGCGCTCTTTGACGGGCTGAAACCACTCGTAGATCTGTTGTAATTGTCTTTTTTGTGCGCGGCGCTCGGCACGTGAGGTTGCTTCTATTTCCGCAACCTTCTGTCGAAGTAGGTCTGCATGCTCGGGAAAAAAGGTTGGGGCTGCCTCGGCAGCGAGACGCATGTGTTCGAGCTCGCTTGCGGTGCCATACTTCGCCAGTTTGTGCAGCGCCGACGCTTTGGGACTGATCAGCGTGACAGTGTCTGCGTAGAGCAGTGCCGAGCGACTGAGCCGTAACTCAGCATCGGCTCGGTCAGGACTGGAGGGAGCAACTGCCACAGTCATGTGCATACGTGTGATCGTCCGATCTTTGGGGACGCCACGCGACTGCTTCTTGCCCAAAACCGAACCTCCCCTTAACGCGGATGACAGTCATTGCGCAGACGGTGTTTTACCTAGGATAGTTGGCTAGCAAGCCCATTCGGAGACCCACAGCCCTGATGAGAGAGCAATCAACTTGGGTGTGATGCGGTCACCGAGATACGGCTGATATGGGTCTGGGTGGCAAGTCCCGCAGGGGCGCGGCAGTACCCGAGAGTGGTCGACGATGGTTACTCACGGCATCAACCTCGGCGCTGATGGTGTGCGCCGGGAAGCTGTGGTGGTTGGGTCCTCCATACTGGTTCTGCGCCGGGGTGCCTGCCCGGGAGCGGAGCGGGAGGGCGGGCGCACCGGGCGGCGCGCGCATGCGCGCCGCTCTTGATTCTGTAGAGGGCAATTCGGCAAGTTCTCCAGTTGGGTTTCCGGACCCTTTTCCTTTTCTTGTCTTCCGGGGGCTCCCAACTTTTCACACTCTCTACCTGGCTCATCAAGCCTCCGGCACCTCACACTTTCGCGGATCTGACCAGTGCTTGCTCCATCTGCGCCCCTTCTGGGCGGCACGCTGGTGCGGATACCGGGGGTTGGGTCACCGAATCCGGCACGACGGGGCTTAGCACACGCAGAGACCGGGTTACCAATCCCTTTGGGACGTCAGGGTTATCGCTCTGCGCTGTCTAGAAGTAGTCCTTGAGCATCTCGGTTGACCACGGAGCCTGGTGAATCTCTCCACGCGGGCCGAACTCCGCGAACCACGGCTTGATGTCCAGCACGGGTGTGCCGTCGACCGCGTCGAGCTCGGCTACGTGCAGATCCAAGCCGTCGACGCGGAGCAGTCGAGTGCGCGACACCCCGAGCCAGTTGATCCGTCGCATGTTCCGGTGGCCAAAGATGCCGACCTTGGGCCATGCGGGGTTGTCGCGGGCGCTGCGTGCCCCGAAGTGCAGGTCTGTTGGGTCGGTCAAGTGGAACCGGAAGATGATTTCGAGGTGGCTGAACGCGTCCAACCCCTGCACGGACTCTTCGGTGAACCGCGGGTCATCTATGCGGATGATCGCCTCGGTACCGCCCCAGTGATCATCTGTGGGTTCGCGACGACCGCCGACCACGTGGGCGATCGGCGTAACTTCGAACACTTCGTCTGCCATTTGGCCCCTGTCCTACATTCCGCTGACGGCTAGATAGTCCGCAGCGCGCCGATCGATCTCGCTGACTCCCGCGGTCTGTCGGTACGGTGCCACCGTTGTGCGAATGTCGCGGGCAACGTTGCGGGTGCGACCTGACTGGACGCCGTCCATTGCGTTGAGCGCGGATGTCCATGTGGTGCATGCCTGCTCGAGTTCGCCACTGCGGGCCTGCACGGTGCCGAGGTAGCCAAGGGTTACCGCGTGGGTTCGGGTGAACGTTGTGGCTTTGCGTTTGCGGACGCTGAGCTGGAATTGGTCGGCAGCACCGGCTAGGTCACCCGAATCTCGTAGTGCGCAAGCGGTTTCGTGAGCAAGGCTCGCTTCGGAGAAGAAGAACACCCGAGCGGGCTCATGATCGGAGTCGGAAGCGGCTGCAAGGTCGCGTTCAGCCTGTAACAGGGCTTTCGCGGACTCGGCCTTCTGACCGGCCGCGCTCAACGCTTTGGCGTGTACAACCTTCAGGAGCGAGCGCTCACGTGGGCAAGCGTCTCGATAACGGGTCCCGCTCACCGATGCTTCGGCGAGTTGGAGCCCTTGCTGAGGATGGCCGAGGTCGACGGCTTGATGTGCCATAGCGCGCAACACATGTCCCGTCAGCGGGCCATCGTTCGCTTCGACGGAAAGCTTTGTCGCAGTGGTGAAGTAGCGCTGCGCCACTGCATGTTCGTCGTTGTCGAACGCCATCCATCCAGCCAGATACGCCAATTCGCCTGCCGCTATGAACATTTCACGTCTGACAGCTTCGCTGACAAAGGAGCCGTTCAGATAGCCGGTTACCTCGTTGGTCAGATACTGAGCAACAGCCGTCCGTCCATGACCACCGCCGAGCCGTTGGTCGATCTGGGAGAACAACGACATCACGTCTCGCACAGCGGTTACGTCGGCTTGGCCCACATGACGAAGGCCCGCGTCTTTGCACGGCCCCCTCGACGCCGCCCCGTCGAGCCACCCTGGGAGCAATACGGACGCGCTGATAGCTGTGGAGTATCCGACCCGTAGAAAAGAGCGCCGTTCCACATCAGCCCTTCCGAGGTTGAGCAAGGTTGCTACCGGGTCTTGGATGCCACCAAAACGCCTTTCGTACCACGCTATGACATCCGGCGTCAGTGAGCGCTTTCCGGTCTCGTAGTAGAAGAGCGCGGACTTGCTGTATGGGATCTGACCGGCCAGCACAGCGAGGGATACCCCAGCGGCTTCGCGGGCCGCTCGGAGCTGCGCGCCGACGATAACGGCAGGACCGTCCATGCCGTCGAATCTAGCGTTTGTGAACGCAGTGTGGATGCCAACCCATATTTCTCCGGGTACTTCCCGTGGTCAGCTAGATGTGCGCCCGGAGAGACAACTCTTCTTCCCTTTCATCAGGGAGTTTGTTTCAGGGGCCGGGCGCACCTTAGCCGTCGCCGTACTGAGGGGGCACGACGTTGAACCCAGAACTACCGCACCGCACGCCACTCGTAGGTCCGCCTGCCGCACTCGTTGTTGATGTCCCTGCCGATGTTCTCGATCGGTACCTAGACGCCCTGCGCGAGTGGCAACCCAGGCAAACCCGCACTGAGCAACCTGACCAAAGGGCCTAGAACCCATGGACCACATCCCTTTCAGTGATACCCCGGTATCGCGCTGCCACTTCTATCGGCGGGTGTGTGATCTGCCCGCGAATGTCGATCCGCCGCACCTGGGCCGCATCGTCATGAAGGCCGAACACGTGTGGGCGATGGTGCTCCCGGCCCATCTCGGCCAGACCGTGAAAGCTCGTATGCAGCAGCATGGTTCGGATATTGGTCCGATTCTGTCCCATCCCCGCTCGAACCGCTGGGCCTACTTGGTGCGGCCGGACATCCCTGATGACGTGCGCCTGTTCGCTGAAATGTTCCGACTGAACGTGTCGGTAGTACGAACAGGCGGCACCGTGGCGTTACCATCGCCCGCTGACCACGGCGCGCAGTTCCGGCGCTGGATCGAACCGCCGCGATGCACGTTCCGGCCGTCCGGGCTTGTGGTGGTCGACGCGATCCGCGCTTGCTCGGCACAGTATCGGCCGGTAAGGCGGTGGGTCGCTCATGTCTGAATGTGGTTGCGGGGTATTGATCGGCGTGCGGGTCATCAATGACATTGAGCCCGACCACGTGACGAAGGTACGGCGATCATGAACCCAAATACCCTTGCTTCCAAAGCAATCGGTGTTCTCTCGCTGGCTGTGACCGGTCCGCATCTGTTGCGGGATGAACGCGTGATCGCCGAGTTGGCGCAGCGACGCGGCTACACCCTGAGCGAGCTGGTCAGGATCGGCGATGACACGTTCATGCCGACCACGCTCATTGTCGTGACAGCCCACCGCAGGGGCGCGGCGGCGGTCATCGCGCCAAGCATGGCCCACTTCAACAGCCGTGTGCGGGCCATCACTGTGGTGTGTGACCTGATCACGCCGACCAACTTCGTGGCCTGCACGAGCACCGATAGACGGAAGCCGGATCATGGATGAGCGGGCGTCCCCGTTACCGGGTGATCCGGACGTGCATTTGTCGGTGTTCCTGCACGGTGCACGGTTCGACTTCGTGGCTTGCCTCACCGCCGCGTTGACCTTCGTGCACGAACACCAGGCGCGGCATTACGCCGACGCCGTAACGATCGACCTCGGCGACACCAGCGGCTACCAGCGCCTTCCGTGCGAGCGGCTTTATCTTGGCCCATGAGATGAGACACTGACCTGCGGTTTCCGAAACGCAAGAGCGTCAACGCGATTTGGCCGGATAGTGAATGAGAAGCGACGGAAGCGGAGGAATCATCGTGGGCAGTGACGAGCAGCTCGGTTTGGATCTCGGCGTTCCGGTTGAGCAGACCGAATGGGGTAAATGGGTTGACCCGGAGCGCCGGAAGGAGCAGGTCCGGAAGTTTCTCGATCGAGCCGGACTGCGTGCCATTCCGGCAAAGCCGTGGTCAGAGGGCGCGCCGGAATTGGCTCAGCTCGATGGTGTTGTCGCTGAGCTGTTTCCGGATCTGGCTACCGCGATGGCTCCTAAGAACGCTGATATGGCCGACGCGTTCATTTGCTTTCTGGGTGAATGCTTCATCAAGTTCACTGGCGCGGAATGGATAGATGCACCATGGTTCGGCCGTGAATATTCATTTTATGACCACGTAAACCCCGCGCTGCAATACGGATTCGCTGGTGCGGAGGCCGATACCGCGTGGGGTTTGATGAAAGACGTTGCCGGTGGCAATTTTTCCCGCACCGCAGGAATGCTGCGGGACTTCGCCGACCGGTATGCAGAGGAGCGAGCCGACCGCCACTGACCGACAGGTGACTAGCGGCGGTCCAACCCTCCTCTCCTGAGAAAGTCTCATATTCGGGGGTGGATACCGCCATGCCTGGCGACGGCTACGACAGAGACCGCGAAAACTTCAAGAACAACGACCGAGGACGAATCTGGGAGAACGGTACAGACAGATTCTTCCGCGACCGAGAGAACGGCTACGACAAGCCACCGCAGTCTCGCCAGTATTGGACTCCGGAAGGTTACCGTCGCTACGACAAGGAAAGAGTCGACGACAACGGTCATGTTCGCGGCGTCGAGGATAAATCCGGGTCGATGACCGGCGATAACGACAGAAAGGAGCTGGAGAAGGACCGATTCCTGCTCGAGCGTGGCATTGTCGACCATCTTCTACTGAGAACCGTTGAGGGCGAACCGAAATCGAAAGAAGTGCGGGAACTGATCGACGGATTGGCCCGAGACTACCCGGATAGGTTCACGCATCAGATCATTCCGCGGCGCGATGCCCGCGAGATTTGGGCGCGCGGGTTGAAACGGGAGCCGAGTCCGCAACTCGAATTGCCTGGCGTTGGTGAGCAAGCGCGCCTGCAAAAGGAGCGACAGCGGCAGGCGCGCCAACAGGCAGCACGGGAAGCGCGGTTACGCGAGCAACCGGCCCAGGAGAAGGAACCACAGCAGCGGGAACGGGAGAACCCGCCGAAGAGCAAAGCACTTGAGCGAGATCCCCTGGACCCGCGCGCCAGAGAAAGCGAGCGGGATCCAGCGGCACCGCCGGCCGTCGCCAGAGAACGCGCCGAACCTACGCCGAAAGCCAGGGAGACACGCGAGCGCGAGGAAGCGCAAGCACGGGAGATGGTCGATCGCCTGGGCGGCTACCTCAGCGATGCGCAGAAAGCACAAGTGCTGGCGGCGCTGAGGCAAGAGCGAGACAACGAAAGCCAAGACGTAGTCCTCGAGATGAAACCCTCACGCGTCCAAGAACCCTCGATGCCACACGTACCGCAGCGAACGCCGCAGCAGGAACGTGAAAACGCTCTAGCGCGCGCTATACAGGAACGCGAGAACGCCCGAGCGGCAGCGAAAGAGGCTGGGCTGTCGCCCGAGATCATGGGCATTCTGGGGCTCAACAGCGGCAGCCCACCCAAGATGATCGATGTCGACCATGCGCGAACGCGCGCCGAGGCGGAACGGGATCGGTCGATACATCAGAAGCGCGAACGTGAACGCTCCGAGCGTGAACGAGAAGGACGACACCGGGACGGCTAGCGCGTCTACGCGAGCGAAGCGCACTCTTGCTATCCCCGGTGCAACCATCCCCGGCCTGACCACTGGTCTGTCGGCAGACAGGCGGTGTCGACTTACATCGTTTGCACCATTCCGGCTCCCCGGCACGGCTGGTCGCGGATGTGCCAGGTACTGCGGCCCAGGGGCGGGGTTCGTGCGGGACGAACATGGTCCGGCCCATAGCGTGCTGCGGCGATGGTGCTCTGGATCATACAGGTCCTCAAGGATGTACGGCGCGGTCGCCGACTCGATGAAGGATGACCAATGCCCCGAGAGGGTGGACCGAATGGTGCTGAGCGCCGCCATACTGCCCCGCGGGGGCATTCAAATATTTTGACGATTTTATCGTCAAATCGCGATGAGGGTCAGCATCGCCCTGGCGAAAATGCTTGCGGCACAATAGCTTTCAACATCTCCGTCCTGAATAGCAATTTGACACTCCCATCGTTAACGCAAAAATAGTCAAATCGGGAGCCTGGACAGATCGGGTGCGCGGGGCGAGCATGGAATGTTGATTACTGAAATGAGAGGCAGGTGAAGCAGATTCGCTGAAGTGAGTATCGGCTAAGCCGAACATTTTCGTGGCTGTCCCCCCGCGCCAACGAGGGGACAGCGTGAACGAAACACAACTCTAGAAGGCATACGGGTAGCAGCCCAGCCATTCAGAGTCCCCTGTTCATTCTTGTGCAGAAACGGGTTTCTGCTGTGTCCAGAGTAGTGCATAAGCACGCAGATCTACACCACTACAGGTGTTTTCACGACGTATTGAGACGCATCGCGACGTTATCGGGCGCCTCAGCGTCCATGGTGCGCCAGGTTACGTCGGCGGTCGTGATCCGACCGTTTCCGCAGTTCGCCAGGCGAGTTGCCCCCGCGCGGTCGGTGCGTGCTGCCGCGTCCCTGACTGCTGGCGCGGTCCTGGCGGTCGTGTCTCTACGGGTTTGTTGCCCCTTACCTAGGAAGTGATTGCCAATGGCAAATGAAGCTCAGAAAGACCCCCGCAAAGAGGTCCGGTTCCCGGTGTCGTTCGAGGACTGGTTTCGGATGGGCCTGTATCAGATCGGGCCGGTTCGTGCCGACACCGAGTACACCGGTGATCCGAACAGGCCGGGGCCCCAGAAGTTCGATCCGGTGACGAAGACGAAGGTCTGGAAGATCAAGGTCACCGATGCGGCCGAGGAGAAGGCCACACGCACCAGCTATGACGTGCTGCTGCTGGCCGATGAGGAACCCGAGCCCACGACGGCGGAGATCGCGCCGTTTGTGCGTCCGATCGCCTTGACCGGGGTGACTGTTCAGCCTCGGGTGGCTGGGCAGGGTGAGTTCAAGTACCTCGCCTACACCGTGCGCGCCACCGGGTACGCCCCGGCTCCCAGTGCTCGCTCGGGTGGCCCGGGTCCCAAGAGCGCCTGATCGACGGCGCTGAGTTCCAAACAAAGACGGGTGGGTCCTCTCGTCTGCGTGAGCGGACCCACCCCGCGCATAACCCTACGGATCGGCTTCCTAATCGCCTGTAGGGCAATGCGATTCACGACATTTCCTGATGAAAGGTTCACTCATGGTTCGTTCTGCGGAGTATCAGAAACCTCCTGATGGGACACCGACGGTGCTCGACGATGTCGGCCAAGCGTTGATGTTCACCCTCGAAGCGGCGGTGCTGGGGATGGTGCATGTGCTGTGGTGGGCGTTGCTGTTCCCGATGATCTCGCTCCCGGTCGCGGGGGTCGGGGCGGTGTGGTGGTGGCTGGGATGGCCGTACGCGGTCGGGGTGGCGGCGTTGTCGGTAGCTGGCTGGGTGTTGTGGTGGGCGTGGTGGCCGAACTCGTGGCGGCGGTGGGTGTGGGGGCGGATGCGGTCGCGGTATCTGTCGTGGAAGCGCTATAGGCGCGGGTGGAAGACACTCACCGCGCTGCACAAGCTGACCACAATCCTCGATACCGGAGTGCTGACACCACGGCTGGCGACGGTCACTATCGGTGATACCGCCGATGAGTTGCTGATCAAGCTGTTGAAGGGGCAGACCGCGGAGCAGTGGGCCAAGCAGGCCGATGCGTTGCGGCACTCGTTCGGCGCGCTGCGGGTCCGCGTGCGGCTCGCGGAACCCGGCTGGGTGCGGGTGCAGGTCATCCACACCGATCGACTTTTGGAACCGATCCCGTTTCCTCGGGAGGAACCGAAAACCGTTGACCTGGAAGCACTCACGATCGGGTTGACCGAGATGGGCACGCCATGGCAAGTGCGGCTGCTGGGCAATCAGATCTTGGTGGCCGGCGAGACCGGCTCGGGTAAGGGCTCGGTGGTGTGGTCGTTGATCGCCGCGTTGGGTCCGGCTATCCGGGAAGGCTGGGTGGTGTTGTGGATGATCGACCCGAAGGGCGGTATGGAATACGGTGCCGCCCGAAAATGGTTGGCGCGCTTTGCATCCGATAACGGTCCTGGCGCGGTCGCGATCCTGCGGGACGCGGTGGAGTTGGTGCAGAAACGTGGAAACATCTACATGGACAAGTGGGAACGCAAGATCTCCCCAACCGTGGATGAGCCGCTGGTGGTGGTGCTCATCGATGAGGCCGCGAGTCTGACCGCCTACTACAGCGACCGCAAGATCAAAGACGAAATCTCGCGGTTGTTGGGTGTGGTGCTGACCCAGTCTCGCGCGGTCGCGGCTCCGGTCGTGGCGTGCGTCCAGGACGCCGGAAAAGACGTGGTCGAAATGAGGCAGCTGTTTCCGTGCCGGTTGGGGCTGCGTATGGCCGAACCAACTCAGCCGAACATGTTGTTCGGGCCGTCCGGTCGTGACAGGGGCGCACTGTGCGACGAAATCCCGGAAACGACACCAGGTGTCGCCTACGTCCAAGAAGAAGGCTCCACCGACATCACCAGGGTCCGTGCCCACCACGTGACTGATGACGATATCCGCTGGATCATGGCCACCTACCCGCCGCTACTCCGCGATCCGGACGGTAGACCGATCGTGGATATGACCAAGCCTGCCGAGACGGACGAAGACCAGGGCGGGGCGGCATGAACGACACCGATCTCGCGTGGATGGTCGTTGCCAGTCTCGCGGCAGGCATTCGCGAAGGCCGCGTACGAATCAGAGCCACTGCACCAGCAGCGTGCATTGAAAATGGCAGTGAGGCAACAGAATTCACCGAATTTAAGCAAAGTAGCCATGAGCACGCGCTGTCGGTACTGGCGGCTCTGCACCGATCAGGGCGCGGCGAACTGGTCGGTGGTGATCGTCAATGAGCGACAACCCCGAGACGGACACCGAATCCGCGGTGACCGATCCACCGCCACGGCTCCCCAGTTTCGATGAGATCGCGATCGCCACCGCTGAGAAGAACGGTGTGTGTATCCGGCCGATGGTGCTGCAACAGACCGACACTCACACCGGACGCGTGGAATACATCCCGGTGCCGTGCGGCAACACGATGGAATCGGTCTGCGGGCCATGCGCGCGGAAAGCACGTGCCTTGCGGGCGATCCAATGTCGTGAAGGCTGGCACCTCGACCATGAACCCGACATCAAAGCTCGGCCGCCGACCTTCGACCAGGAAGGGCTGATGCAGTACCGGGCCGACCAGGTAGCCGAGCACCACCGCGCTCGCGACGCTGGCGCTGATTCCGACGCCGCCGAACTACACGCCGAAATCGGTTGGATTGATAAACAACTGACCGCGCTGGGGATGCGCGGGAATACACCCGCACCAGAGCAGCCCAACTCCAGCGGCGCCGACGCCCCGGACAAGCCGAACCGATCGACACGGCGACGCTCGGATGTGGCGGACCTGCCACGCAACCCGATCGACAAAACCCGAACGATCGGACGTGAGTACGCGGGACGATTCCGGCCCTCGATGTTCATCACGCTCACTCTCGACTCCTACGGACCAGTCCACCGCGACGACGGCACACCTGTCGATCCCGACGCCTACGACTACGAGCGGGCCGCGTGGGACGCGATCACCTTCGCCGCCCTGGTGGATCGGTGGATACAGAATCTGCGCCGCGTGATCGGCTGGGACATCCAATATTTCGCGGCTGTGGAGCCCCAACGACGCGGCGCACCTCACATCCACATCGCACTACGCGGCACCGTGCCCCGCCGCATCATCAAGCAGGTCACCAAAGCCACCTACCGCCATATCTGGTGGCCCAAACCAACCACGATGCTCTACAGCCCGAACCGGGGCCGGTTACCGCTTTGGGACCGCGACCGCAGGACCTTCGTCGACCCACACACCCACACCCCGTTGCAGCCCTGGGACGAAGCAATCGCCGCGATCGATGACGACGACGAACCCGCACATGTCGCTCGTTTCGGGACGCAAGTCCACTATCGGGGAATCCTTGCCGGGACCAAGGAAGCAGACCGACATATCGGGTATCTGTGCAAGTACCTCACCAAATCGGTCAGCGAAGCGCTGGACGCAACCACGGCACGCCAGCACACCCATTACGACCGGCTACATGAGGCGCTGTGCCGTACACCGTGTTCGCCGCGGTGCGCGGTCTGGTTGCTGTACGGGATCGTGCCCAAGGGCGCGAAATCCCGAATGGTGCCCGGTAGCTGCAAGTCCCGCGCCCATCGACGCACCACTCTCGGCCTACCAGGACGACGAGTACTCAACTCCCAACGCTGGACCGGAAAGACCCTCGGCGACCACAAGACCGAACGCATCGAATTTGTACAACGCGCGCTCAAAGCAGTCGGGATCGATAAGCCCGAACCGGAGCCGGGCCGCTACGAGTGGTCGACGCTGGCACCCGGCACCCGCATCCCCTCGCGTGCGTACCTGCTGATGACCGGTGTCGCACAACGGATTGCGTGGCGAGCCGAGTACGAACAGGCCGTCCTCACCGCACCGCCTCCCCCTGATGCCGGAGACCAAAATGTTTCGGCAACTTCCATCACAGCTATCGGTCAGCAACAAAATTGATCTTGACCCGCAAGGAGAATCCCGTGTCTGCTCAATCCGATTCACCCTCCCAGCCAGTCCGGCGCTGGGCCACGACGAAGGACGCAGCCGCCCACATCCGTGTGAACCCGGAAGTCCTTCGGCGCTGGAACCGTCAACGCAGCAAGCACCCATGGCTACCGAGACCGAAGCGGGTCGGAAAGGACTTCCGATGGGACCTGAACGCGCTAGACGCAGCGCTCGACGCGCAGGACGACCGCGCGAACTGACAGCCCTGTGAGGCGCGGCAGGCCAGCGCGCCCGATCGGTGTTCCGGGCAAGTTGATGCTGACCGAACTCTCCCCTGGCCGGTGGAAAGCGCGGGTGTTGGTTCGGGATGCCTCTGGTGAACGTCGCGATGTCGTTCGCGTATCACCCGTCAAACTGGACTCGCGCGGACGGAACATCCCGGACCGCAACGGGTCTCGGGCCGTGGATGCGGTGCTGGCGGTCGCCGGATCCATCCGTGTCGATGCTGGCGGGCAACTATCGGACTCCACATCCGTTCGGCAACTGTGGGCGCTGTACCGCAACTACCTGGTCGAACAAGGCCGCGCGTCGGCGACGGTTGAGCGCTACGACCTCATGGCTGAGATGTTCAACACGGCATTCGGCGGTCGGCGTCTGTTGGAGGTGACGACCTCGAGCGTTGAGGCGTTCCTGAAGGATGTGGGCAAGGCCAAGGGGCCGGGAACGATGCGGACGGGGCGTAATGTTCTGTCGGGGATGTTCCGGTATGCGGTGCGCAAGGATGCCCTGAGCGTGAACCCGGTACGCGAATCTCAGTTGGCGCAAAACGTCGAGCCGAAGGGCCGTACGGGTGGTTCTCGTGACATCACCGTGGATGAGCTCCGATTCATCCTGGCGGCTGTTCGAACGTCGAAACTAGCTTGCCCGCGAAAGTTGTCCAGGGCTGAGCGAATTCGGGAGACCCCGGTCAAGTCATATACCCCGCCGACCGTGGCGGAGTTCTGCGAGAGTGCCGACCTGGCCGACTGGGTGACACTGCTCGCCGGCACCGGTCTACGTCGTAGTCAGGCGCTCGGGTTGTTGTGGTCGGATGTCGACCTGGCGGGCCGAACGCTGCGCACGACGGGCAAGGTCGTGCGGGTCAAGGGTGAGGGCCTGGTGCGCGTTGTCGGCGACGATGATCCCAAGAATCGGAAGGGCGCTATTGCGCTGCCCGACTTCGTGGTGGAGATGCTGAAGCGGCGTCGCAAGGATTTGGCGGCGCGGAAACTGGCGTCACCGCCGAAGAAGGCCGATGAGGGGAAACCCGCCGACCTGGATCTGGTGTTTCCCTCGGCCGTGTGGACGTTGCGTGATCCGCAGAACGTCGGGCACGAGTGGCAGCGTGTTCGTGATGCCCTCGGCATCCCTGACGATGTGACGGCACACAGCTTCCGTGGCGCTGTGGCGACGATTCTGGATGATGCTGGGCTCTCGGCGCGAGTGACGGCGGATGTCCTCGGGCACGTCGATCCTGCGATGACACAGCGGCGGTATATGGCCCGTGGTCGAGTGCATCACGCGGCGGCGGATGCGTTGAACCGTGCGGTGAGCAATCCTGGCTGATCAGCAGCCACGTTGGGCGATTTTGTTGGGACTTAGTTGGGAGATTCAGCCAGATGGGTAGAACTTGACAGCCACTGAAAGCAGCCTCTACCTGGGAAAATGGAGCCGCCTGGGGGAATCGAACCCCCGACCTTTTCATTACGAGTGAAGCGCTCTACCGACTGAGCTAAGGCGGCGTGCCTTTCGGCCACGCGAGTCTATCGTCTCGGCGGTCGGATCGCGAAAACGGGAGGTCATCGGAGCGCGAACGGCGGACCAGGCCGGGGCGGCCGGCCAGTTCTCGGTCGGATCCATACCCGCCGGTCGACATTCGGGCGCAAGTCGGCCTCAGCCGTCCTTCAAGCCGTTTGGGCTCGCTCTAGAGGAATCTCCGCGGACCGTCTGCGAAACCGCAATCGGTGGCGATTGCGCGACCGCTGCGCTCGCGACGCGCACCTCGTCGCCAGTGCGTCCCGCATCATGTCGCACGCGCCGCGCCGCATGGACGCCGGCGACGAAACTCGCACTGAACTAGGTGTTCGCGTCGGTTTCCCGGTTCGAGCCCGATCGCCGAATCCGACCCGCCGCGAAACCGAGGGGGTCAGAATTCGGGCTGCTCGGCGGCCCAGGCCGCAATCTGTGCGCGCGAGGTGAAGCCCAGCTTGGTCAGGATATGTTCCACATGTCCATCGGCGGTGCGCTGTGAAATCACCAGCCGCGCGGCGATCGACTTGTTGGTCAGACCGCGCGCAACGAGATCGGCGACCTGGCGCTCACGCTTGGTCAGGTTTCCTCCCGAGCGAGAGGGCCGCGCGGTCGCTTCGGCACGCCCGCCGAGCGCGAAGCCCACTGCGGCAGCGAAACTCATCGCGGCGCCTTCCTGATGGGCCGCCTCGAATGCTCGCGCGCCGAGCGTCTCGCGACTACTGCGCGTGCATTCCTCGTGATAGACACGCGAACTGGGAAACATGAAGGTGACACTGCCGACGATGCGGCTCAGCGTATCGGCGGCGCCCAGCAGTACCGCGGCGCGCCGGGCATGGTGCTGCTGGTTCGCGATCCAGGCCAATGTCTCCAAACAGGCCGTCACGACGAGCGGATCGGACACCAGTCGGCCCGCTCGAATACTCTCCCGCAAAAGGTGTTCAGCGTGGTCGGGCTCCCCGTTTCGCCACACGGCAAAACCCAACGCCCACGACTCCCACGACCGAAATATCGTTTCACCAGCTGATTCGGTGATCGCGAGTGTTCTCTCGTGACAAGCGATGGCCCGCGCGATATCTCCCCTCAGTGCATAAGCCCAGCCGAGCGGAGTCCGGGCGTCCAGCTGCAATCTGAGGTCACCGGATGCCTCGTAGTAGTCGATGGCATCGGTCAGGAGGGTCGCCGCGCGAGCCAGATCGGCATCACCGCCTGCAAGACAATTGGCTCCCTCGATATTAGCGAGCAGGGCTCTGACCAGCGGGTCGGCTGTCTGCTCGGCCAGGCTCTCGAGCTGTGCCAGTTTGTCGGCGGCGGCCGGGACGTCCCCCTGTGTGACGACCAACGTGTACAGGGCGTGCAGCGCTTTGGCGCGGATAGTGGTCTGCGCGCCGGTCGAATGGGCGAGCGCGCGTTCGCACCAGCGGCGTCCCTCGCCCTGCCGCCCACGCAACATCCAGAACAGGTACAGGGCGGTGGCGATCCGCAACCCGCCGTCGTCCGATTCGGACAGGCTGAATTCCAGCGCCTTCCGCAGATTCGGTAGCTCCCGCTCCAACCGCGCAACCCACGCCAGCTGGTGCGGACCGATCCACTCCGCCTCTGCCGTGAGCGCCAACCGCTCGCACCAATCCCGATGCCGCCGAACGTATTCCGAATATGCTCCGCGGCCCTCGGCTTGCTCCCTGCCGTATTCCTGGACGGTCTCGAGCATTCGAAAGCGGACCGTCCCGTCGGTTTCCTCGCGTATCAGGATCGACTTGTCGACCAGTGCGGACAATGCGTCGAGCAATTCCGCCTCGGTCAGGTCTGCGCCGCATACCTGCTCGGCGGCATCGAGTTCGAAACTGCCGGCGAACACCGACAGCTGGTCCCACAATCGCTGCTCGACCGGCGTGCACAGGTCATAGCTCCAGCCGATGCACCACCGCAGGGTCTGCTGCCGCATCGGGGCACTGCGACTCCCACGAGTCAGCAGGGCGTACCGGTCGTCGAGCCGGGACAGGATCTGCGCGGGCGACATCGTCCGCAATCGGGCCGCGGCCAGCTCGATCGCCAGCGGTAACCCATCCAGCCGGGCGCAGATCCGGGCCATGGTCAGCCTGGTTTCGTCAGTTATCTCGAAGTCCGGCACGGCCGCGGCAGCTCGTTCGGCGAACAAGGTCACCGCGTCGTAGCGGGCCGCCGCTCGCGGCGTCGGCTTGTCGGTCGGATCGGGAATCCCCAGCGGGGGCACCGCGAATATGGATTCCCCGCCGACGCCGAGAGCCTCCCGACTGGTCGCCAGAATCCGCACCTCCGGGCAGGTTCGCAGCAGCGACTCGGTCAGCTCCGCGACCGCCTCGATCATGTGCTCGCAATTGTCCAGCACCAGCAGCAGATTGCGCGATGACAAGAATCCCATCAGCACCTCGAGTACCGGTCGGGCAGCCTGGTTTCGCAGGCCGAGGGCGGCGGCCACGACATCGACCAACAATGCCGCATCCCGCAAATCACCCAAGCCGACCAGCCACACGCCGTCGGCGAAACTCCGCCGCACCTTGCGGGCGACCTGTAGTGCCAGCCGTGACTTGCCGACCCCGCCGATACCGGTCAGCGTCACCAGACGTGACCCCGCCAGCAGGTTCTTGACCTCGGCTACCTGGATCCGCCGATCGACAAAGCTGGTCAGCTCGAGTGGCAGGTTCCCAGTACGATCCCATGCCGCGGGCACCGACGTCACAACCGCCGCATGCTCGGCTCCTGGTTCGGCCGGCAATGCCATCTCGTCGACCGCGAAACCATGATTGCGCTCCACCTGACGCAGTTGCTCGCCCAACACCGCGGCGGTGGGGCGCTCCCGCGGTTCGCGGGACATCGCCGCCTCGAGCACCGCGCACACATCGTCCGGAATTCCCTGCTCGCGCAGATCCGGGATCGGTTGCTGGGTGATCCGCAGAAATTGCGCGACCACCTGCTCACCGCTGCGGCGCTCGAAGGCCGCATGCCCGGTCAGCGCACAAAACAACGTCGCTCCCAGCCCGTACACATCCGAGGCCTGGCTCGGTGCGTCCCCACCGAGCACCTCCGGCGCGTTGAACGCCGGTGAACCGGTGACCGTGCTGGTCGCCGTCTCGAATCCACCGGCGACGTGGGCGATCCCGAAGTCCGCCAACGCGGGCTCACCGTATTCGGTGAGCAGGATGTTGCCCGGCTTGACATCGCGGTGCAGGACTTCTGCCCGATGCGCCGTTTCCAGCGCACCGGCGATCTTCACCCCGAGGTGCAGCACTTCGCCGAGCGATAACGGACCATCGCGACGAATGCGCGTGTCGAGGGAGCCGCGAGCATGGTATGGCATCACCAGATACCGGCGACCACTTCCGGTCTCACCAGCCTCCAGCATGTCGACGATATTCGGGTGCCCGGTCAACCGTCCCATCACACGTTGCTCGCGAAAGAAACGCTCCCGATTCTCGTCGAGCTCGCCCGTGAGCACCTTCACCGCGACGGCGCGATCCACGGAGAGCTGGGTACACCGATACACCGTCCCGAATCCGCCCCGCCCGATCTCCTCCGGGTTCTCGAAACCTGCAGCCCTCAACTCCGTGACGACATCAAAACCAACATCACGCTGCGTCTTGAACGGATCAATCTTGACCATCGGCTACTCATGACTCACCCAGCGGGCACCTGCCAGAATATCCCGACCGGTCCATGTCGGCCGAACGACCGACTGGATTCTCGTGGTCGTTTCGCACCGCGGTCATATGCTCCGCGATCGACTGCAACCAAGCCCCAGAGTGGCGTGCTGAACGGGCTGTCCTTGACCGGCTGAGAACGGCCTAGGCCGGCCCGGCCACCAACGGTGATGCGTTGGTCACCGTTAGTACTTACGAGTGAAGCGCTCTACCGACTGAGCTGAGGCGGCGCGGCGAATCTGTCGTCTCAGTGTCGGATCGCGAAAACGGGTGGTAGCGGTCACGCGGATTGGGCAGAGATGAGGGTTGCGACCATGGCGGCGAGGGCGAAGCGGGGTTTGACGTTGAGGTCGAGGGCCTCGCGGCAGGCGAGGACGGCTTCGATGGAACGGAGCAGGCCCTCGGGGCGGACGCGGTCGGCGAGATCGTGGATCTGGTCGGACATATCGGGGTGGGTGAGGGTGACACCGGAACCGTTGCGGGCGGCGCCGAAGCCGACAGCCAGAGCGTCACGGTAGACGCCCGCGACGTCGATCAGCGCGCGGTCCAGGGCATCGCGGCCGGTGCGGGTGGCGCGGGATTTCTGCCTGCGCTCCAGGTCCTTGAGGACACCGGCGGAACCTCGGGTCGCAGCCGCTGCGCCTTTGCCGGTGCCGCCCGCACCGAGTGCGGTCGCCAATTCTTCGCGCTCACGTTCGTCGCGGGCCGCACTCATCTGCTTGGCCTCGTCGTCGGCGGATTTCACCAATTCATCCGCGGCCGCGTAGGCGGCACCCGGCCGCGAGACAGCACCCACCAACGCCAACGCCCGCTGCCGACGAGCACGCGCTTCCTCGTCGGTGGCCAACCGCCGAGCCCGCCCCACATGACCGCCGCTCACCGATGCCGCCCAGGTGGCGGTCTTCTCATCGAGCTTGTCGCGCTCGCGCAGCACCTGCGCGATGGCGGGCACCGAGGGCGTCACCAGATGTACATGCCGACAGCGCGACCGCAACGTCACGGAGATGTCCTCCGGATCCACCGACGGCGCGCACAGCAGGAATACCGTTCGATCCGGCGGCTCCTCGACCACCTTCAACAGCACATTGCCCGCCGCCTCGGTCAACCGGTCGGCGTCCTCGATCAGCACCACCTGCCATCGACCGGTACTCGGCCGCCGCGAGGCGATCTGCACGATCTCGCGCATCTCCTTGGTGCTGATGCTCAGCCCTTCCGGAATCACCCGCCGCACATCACCATGCGTTCCGGCCATCGTGGTCGTGCACGCATGGCACCGACCACATCCGGGCTCCCCTTCGTCCGTGCACTGCAGCGCAGCCGCAAAGCACAGCGCCGCAACGGATCTCCCCGATCCGGGCGGTCCGGTGAACAGCCACGAATGCGTCATCGCGCCATTGCCGGTCCCCCCGCGCGCGGCGACCGCGGCCGCCCGCAATTCGGACTCGACCGCATCCTGCCCAACCAGCCGATCGAAGACACCCGCCACGCGCTACACCCTAGCCGCCCCGCCCGACAGCCCCGGCCGGACGGCTGAACGGATCCGCATCAAGCTCGCTGGTAGGTGGTATTGGCACCGTCGAGCGCCTCCCGAATGATGTCGGCGTGCCCACTGTGGTGGGTGATCTCGCGCAACACGTGCAGCAGCGTGAACCGCACGGTCCACCACACGCGGTCGGGCGTCCACGGTGTCGTCGGGGTCGGGATGGACGTGCTCAGATCCGGCTCGGTGCGAATCAGCTTCGCGGTCGCCTCCGCCACCTCGTCCCAAGTGGCCAGCAGTCCCGCAACCGTATCGTCGGGCGCCATCGAATACTCGCCCTCGAATTCGGCCAGTTCCTGCTTCGCCGTTTCATCGCGCTCGACGATGACCTTTGTCCAGTGCCGCTCGCAGTTGACGACATGGTGCAGCAGCCCACCGAGAGTCAGCTCGCTGACCGTGGTGCGCTGCCGTGCCTGCTGCTCGTCCAGACCACGCAGGGTGATTCGAAACAGCTCGCGCTGACTGTCGAGTGCGAGGATGAGATCTTCGCGTTCCTGATCGATGGCCATGGCGGTCCCCTTCCCGATCGAGCTTCGATACCGGGGCGAGGCTACGGCAAGGCACCGACGAAAACCGTCAGGACTTCTTCGCGGCCGTCTTCTTGGCGGTGGTTTTCTTGGCGGCGGTCTTCTTCGCCGCCGTCGCCTTCTTGGCCGGAGTCTTCTTCGCCGCCGCCTTCTTGGCCGTCTTCTTCACCGGACCACGCGCGCGCCGATCGGCGAGCAATTCCGAGGCCCGTTCATCGGTGATCGATTCGACCTCGTCGCCCTTGCGCAGGCTGGCATTGGTCTCGCCGTCGGTGACGTACGGACCGAAACGCCCGTCCTTGATCACCATCGGCTTACCGGTGGCCGAATCGTTCCCGAGCTCGCGCAGCGCCGCAGCACTGGCGGCCTGGCGTCCGCGCCGCTTGGGCTCGGCGTAGATCTTGAGCGCCTCGTCAAGGGTCACGGTGAAGATCTGGTCTTCGTTGAGCAGCGAACGAGAGTCGGTACCCTTCTTCAGATATGGGCCGTAACGCCCGTTCTGCGCGGTGATCTCCTCGCCGGAAACCGGGTCGGCACCGACAACGCGCGGCAGCGACAACAACTTCAGCGCATCGTCGAGCGTAATCGTCGCCAGATCCATATCTTTGAACAGCGATCCGGTTCGCGGCTTAGGCGCCGCAGCCTTTTTCGCGGTCTTCTTCGCGGGTGCGGGTCCGTCCTCGGCCGCGGTCTCCGGCAGGATCTCGGTGACGTACGGGCCGAAACGTCCTTCCTTGGCGACGATTTCGTGCCCGGTCGCCGGATCGGTACCCAGCGAACGTCCCTCCTGCGGTGTCGAGAAAAGTTTCTCGGCGACATCGGGGGTCAGCTCGTCCGGCGGCAGATCATCGGGCAGATTCGCCCGCTGCGAAATCGAATCCCCTTCCGGGTCATCGGGATTGGCGACCAGCCGCTCCAGATACGGTCCGAAACGACCGACCCGAACGACGACGTCGCGCCCCTCGCCATCGACGAACAGCTTGATCGAGTTGACCTCGCGGGCATCGATATCATCGAGCCGCTCACCGACCATCCGCTTCAGACCGCCGGAGCGTGCGACCGAACCCTCGACACCGTGATCGCCGCCGAAATAGAAGCTGGACAGCCAATTTCCGCGCTGCTCGCGCCCACCGGCAATGGCGTCGAGATCGTCCTCCATCGCGGCGGTGAAGTCGAAGTCGACCAACCGACCGAAGTACGCCTCCAGCAAACCGACGACCGCGAAGGCGACCCACGACGGCACCAGCGCACTGCCGCGCTTGTACACATATCCGCGGTCGAGAATGGTCTTGATGATCGACGAATACGTCGAAGGTCGACCGATGCCGAGCTCTTCGAGCGTCTTGATCAACGAGGCCTCGGTATACCGCGCGGGCGGATTCGTGCTGTGCCCATCGGGATTCAGCTCCACCGCCGTGACGCGCTCGCCCTCGTCGAGCGCGGGCAGCCGGGATTCGGCGTCGTCGGACTGACCGCCCGCCTCCTCGTCGACACTCTCGACGTAGGCCTTGAGGAAGCCCGGGAAGGTGATGGTCCGACCGGAGGCCGAGAACACGCATTCCTCGCCGGTACCCGCGACACCGGTGATCCGCAGCGTCAGCGTGGTGCCCCTGGCATCGGCCATCTGCGAGGCGACCGTGCGCTGCCAGATCAGCTCGTAGAGCCGGAACTCGTCATTGTCCAACCGCGCATGCAATTGGCCCGGGGTCGCGAAGGTATCGCCTGCCGGGCGGATCGCCTCGTGCGCCTCCTGCGCGTTCTTCACCTTGCGGGTGTACTGCCGCGGCGTCGGGTGCACATACTCGGCGCCGTACAGCTGGGTCGCCTGCGACCTGGCCGCGGCGATCGCCGACTCCGACAGCGTAGTCGAGTCGGTACGCATGTAAGTGATGTAGCCGTTCTCGTACAACCGCTGCGCGACCCGCATGGTCCGCTCGGCATTGAACCGCAGCTTGCGGCCCGCCTCCTGCTGCAGTGTCGAGGTCATGAACGGCGCGTACGGCTTACGTGTATACGGCTTTGCCTCCGCTGACGAGACCACCAGATCGGCGCCCTCGAGCGCCTCGGCGAGGCGGCGGGCATACGGCTCGTCGAGGACGACCACGCCATTGCCCTTGAGCTGCCCGTCCGGTCCGAAGTCCCGGCCGGTGGCGACCCTGGTCCCGTCGACGCTGACCAGTCGCGCCCCGAAGGTCCGCGGATTGGTGGCGTCGCCGTTGTCCCCGCCCGCATCCAGCTTCGCCGCGATATCCCAGTACTCGGCCGAGCGGAACGCCATCCGCTCGCGCTCGCGCTGCACGATCACCCTGGTCGCGACCGACTGCACCCGGCCCGCCGACAGCCGCGGCATGACCTTCTTCCACAGCACCGGACTGACCTCGTAGCCGTACAACCGGTCCAGGATGCGCCGGGTTTCCTGCGCATCGACCAGATCGTTGTCCAGGTCGCGGGTATCGGCCGCGGCGGCCAGAATGGCGGGCTCGGTGATCTCGTGGAACACCATTCGTCGCACCGGCACCTTGGGCTTCAACGTCTCCAACAGGTGCCAGGCGATCGCTTCGCCCTCCCGGTCGGGGTCGGTGGCGAGGTAGAGCTCGTCGGCATCGGCCAGCAGACTCTTGAGCTCGGAAACCTTGGCCTTCTTATCCGGACTGACCACATAGATGGGTTCGAAGTCGTTGTCGACGTCGACGCCCAGGCGCGCCCAGGACTGGCCCTTGTACTTGGCGGGCACGTCCGCCGCACCGCGCGGCAGGTCCCGGATATGACCGACCGAGGCCTCGACCGTGTAATTGCGGCCCAGATAGGGCGCTATTTTGCGGGCCTTGGTCGGGGACTCGACGATCACGAGACGACGCAGGGGACGGCCCTGGTCGGCTGCACCGCGGTCTCGTGTTGCCACCGGCGAATACACCTTTCCTTATCGACCCGCGCGGCGCTTTTTCGCGCTGTGCGCGGCTGGGGCAAGCGGCGGCGACGGGGAGGACGTTGCCACCAGACACGTTTATACCTTGACCCGACGTGTGGCCGAGCGCTTGCGACTCGAACCACAGAGCGTACCTGCGTCGCTGGTGATCAGTATGCAGTGCCTATCGCGATACGACCGCACCGCAGGTACACGCCGGTTTTGTCTTACCCCAGATATAGCTCGTCCCTCACCTCCGTTACCGGTGGTGAGGGACGAGCGAATTGTTTCGACGCTCAGCTGAGCGCGCGAACTCCGGTGGCCTGCGGGCCCTTGGTGCCCTGGCCAACCTCGAACTCGACCTTCTGGTTCTCCTCGAGGGTGCGGAAGCCCGACCCTTGGATCTCGGAGTAGTGGACGAAGACGTCAGCGGAGCCGTCCTCGGGCGCGATGAAGCCGAACCCCTTCTCCGCGTTGAACCACTTCACAGTTCCCTGTGCCATTCTGTTCCTTCTCTTTTCTTACCGGAACGGCGGACAAGTAGGTTCATCCACCGGGTCCGTTCCGACCGTTGTACTGTTGGTTCCCCCTGCAGGAAAGCACCAAGCACAGCGTTCGCAACATCGATCCTGCTGACGGTTTGGACTTTGGATCCGTCCCTCGAACACAGAAGCTTGCGACCAGGAACTAGTGAACCATGTCTTCGAGCAATTCAACAGTCGAGTTACCGACAATTTGCAAAAAAGTTGATCTTGCGAATGCGCAGGTGAGGGACACAATGCCGGAATCCAGACTTGTGGTTCGTTTGCTTACGGATAACCGAGCCAGTGTCTGGCAAACAGCCTGTGACCCAGGTCGCTATTTGGTATCGAAATGGCAGGTGGGGCTTCCCAAGCGCACACGTTTCACACTTTCTGCGCGTGTCGCGGAGTCCGAGTCGTGAATCCGACCGAACCGGCGACGCGGCCACGCGCCAGCAACGGCCGAAGTTACGGGGCATCGTTGCTGAATCGTGTCCTCGACGGGGTGCCCGATGACGACCCCCGTCTCACTCATGTCGTCGAACTCGCCGCCCGGCCCGCAGCCGCGACTACCTGGCCGGATTGGGCCGCACCCGACGTCGTCGCCGCGCTGCGAGCCACCGGCGTCGAGGCGCCGTGGACTCATCAGACCGAGACCGCCGACCTAGCCGCGAGCGGCCTGCACGTTGTCGTCAGCACCGGCACAGCATCCGGGAAATCGCTCGGCTACCAGCTACCGGTGCTCACCGCATTGCGCGAAGACCCACTCGCCACTGCCCTTTATCTCGCGCCGACCAAGGCATTGGGTGCTGATCAGCTGCGGGCCATAGCGGAATTGACGCATGAGGGGCCGTTGCGGGATGTCCATCCGGCCACATACGACGGAGACACACCGGCCGAGGTCAGGCAATGGGTGCGGGCCAATGCCCGCTTGATCCTCACCAATCCGGACATGCTGCACGTCGGCATGCTGCGCTCACATCAGCGCTGGGCCAGGGTGTTGCGCAGGCTGCGCTATGTGGTGGTCGACGAATGCCACGCGTACCGGGGCGTATTCGGCTCGCATGTGGCGCTGGTGCTGCGCAGGCTGCGGCGGATCGCGGCACATTACGGCGCGGATCCCGTATTCATACTGTGCTCGGCCACCACGGCCGAGCCCGCGGCCGCGGCATCCCGGCTGATCGGCGCGCCCTGCGTCGCGGTCACCGAGGACGGATCGCCGCAGGGCTCGCGCACCATCGCACTGTGGGAGCCGCCGCTGTTGACCGCCCTGACCGGCGAAAACGGTGCGCCGGTTCGGCGATCCGCCACGTCGGAGGCGGCCAGGATCATGGCCGATCTGGTGGTGGAAGGCGCGCGCACGCTCGCATTCGTCCGGTCACGGCGGGCCGCCGAGCTGACCGCGATCGAGGCCCGCAGGCTGCTCGCCGACGTCGATCCCGAGCTCAGCAAACGGGTCGCCGCCTATCGGGCGGGTTATCTCGCGGAGGATCGGCGCGAACTGGAGGCCGCGCTGTCGGACGGTTCGCTGCTGGGGGCTGCCACTACGAACGCGCTGGAGCTCGGCGTCGATATAGCGGGGCTGGACGCGGTCGTGATCTCGGGTTTTCCGGGCACGGTCGCCTCGTTCTGGCAGCAGGCGGGGCGCGCGGGCCGGCGCACGCAGGGATCGCTGGTGCTGCTGGTGGCCAGGGACGATCCGCTGGACACCTTCCTGGTCCACCACCCTGAGTCGCTGCTGGACAAGCCGATCGAGGCCACCATCACCGACCCGCACAACCCCTATGTACTTGGTCCGCAATTGCTGTGCGCGGCGCTGGAACTCCCGCTAACCGATGCTGAGGTCGACGAGCTCGGGGCGGGTGGGGTGCTCGCCGATCTCGCAGGTCAGGGGTTGATTCGACGCCGGAACGGTGCGGTGCGCGACGGTAGCGCGCGCTGGTTCGCGACGGCCGAGGCGCAGCCGCACGATGCCGTCGACGTGCGCGGTGGCATCGGCACACCCATTGCCATCGTGGATGGCGAGACCGGCAGATTGCTCGGCACGGCCGATGCCGGGCGCGCGCGGGCGACGCTGCACGAGGGGGCCGTTCACCTGCATCAAGGCGATACCTACCTGGTCGATGAGCTGGATCTCGAGGGCGGAGTGGCCTTCGTGCGCAGCACCGATCCCGGCTGGACCACCAGCGCCAGACAGGTCACTTCCATCGCCGTCGACACGGTGACCGAACAGCGCCGCCACGGCCGGGTGACGACCGCGTTGGCGCAGGTCAGAGTCACGAGTCAGGTGATCGGGTATCTGCGCACGCTGCGCACCGGCGAGGTATTGGACCTCGTCGAGCTGGATATGCCGGAGCAGACGCTGCCGACGCGCGCGGTGCTGTACACGGTCACACCCGAGCTGCTGGCCGCAGCAGGCCTGGATACGCCACGGGTGCCGGGTGCGCTGCACGCCGCCGAACATGCCGCGATCGGCCTATTGCCACTGGTCGCGACGTGCGACCGGTGGGATATCGGCGGTGTTTCGACCGCCGAACATCCGGATACCGGACTGGCGACAGTGTTCGTTTATGACGGACAGCCCGGTGGTGCGGGCTTCGCCGAACGCGGGTTCGCACAGCTACAGCACTGGTTGTCGGCCACACTCGCGGTGATCGAGACGTGCACCTGCGCGGTCGGGTGCCCGTCCTGCGTGCAGTCGCCCAAGTGCGGAAATGGCAACCATCCACTGGACAAGGCCGGTGCGGCCCGCCTGCTGACCGCGGTTCTGGGCGAATTGGCCGCCGATACGGGCAACTGAGCGGCACGGCGAACGCGCCGCGCTCGATTCGTGACAGCGCCGACCCCAGAACGCGATCACTTGTCCACGTTTCCGGGTGGTCACCAGGGGTTATAGGCGCGTGTCGGCGTGCCTCGCCGTGCTGCGCCGGGCGTGTCGGACCGCCGAATAAAGAGGATTAGATTCATGTTAACTGAGGTATTGCCACGGCCATTACCACCCGACGTGCAGATTCATTCGATTGCGTTCTGCGGTTACCAAGTAAATTGAGGCAATGGCGTATTTATTCGAGCATCGCAATTACCGAATTCCGGCATCGTGAAGTACCACTGGCGAGTGTAAGTACGTACCGGTCACGCTTCGACTTCTACAGGTCCGGCACGAGCAACCGCGCGAACAGTCCGCTTTCCTAACAGACCCATTGGTACATTCCCTTCAACAGTGACGGTCGCATCCCACTGCACGACTTCACACTGCTGAATCCGCACACCCATCCGTCGCGCAATCTCCCCGGCTTCCGCACATCCGACATCGGCCCCGCGCGCGAGTTCCCCTGCCGCCGCCAATGCCGCCAAATCCGCCGCAGCCTGCGCCCGATGTCGCGCCACAACGACCGCCCCAACCTGAGCGATCAATAGCGTCGCGCCGATCAGCGCAGCCAGCGCCGAGCAGGCGAACACCGTCGCAACGCCCTCATCCCGCCGCACCACACCGACCGCATTCGCTTTGCGGGCCTGCTCCACTTCATCGAGGCGGGCCGCACCCTTGGAAGCAATCGCATCGCGCCCGTGGTCAGCTCGATTGTCCGTCCATGTAAGCGCGCTAGACCGGCGTTCCAGCCAGCGGGCAGCGGTGGCGCAGCGGCGACGTGCTGCGCTCCGGTCGACGATGTCGCTGTGATTGTGGTCGCCTGATCGGCAGGGCCGGCTGTTCGGCGGAGCTGCTTCTACTGCTCGGTCACTGGGCATCCTTACTGCCGCGGTTCGGTGGCGCGGCACGTCGCTGTCCTTCATCTGCCTGGTGCCCGGTGGCACGTCGCGGTCGATTAGTCGGCCGTTGCTGGTCACGGCTCGGCTCCTGGCTCGCGGGTGGCGACGGCCTCGGCGTGCAGGACCAGTAAGGGCAGCAGGGGAGCATGGGCGGAGACCGCCGCGACTACCCGGTCGCCCTCACTGCGCAGCGAGATGTCGGCGGTCGGCGGAGCTACCCGCCGCGCCGCCGACACCGCATTCGCTTGATCACCGCGGGCAGCCAGCCGGGCCGCTTCGCGAGCGGCGTCAACACAGCGCACCTGCGTCGACGCCGCGAGCAAGGCACCGACGCACAGCACCACCGCAAACACGATGGCGGCGAGCGCGATCGCCGCCTCAACCGTCACCGCACCCCGATCGTCACCGAGATGCGTTGCACCACAGTAGTTTAATCGACAACTACCCCGCGCTAGACCGCGGTATTCAACGCCTTGTCGATGATCTTCGTCAGCGCGTTCACAATGCTGTCCCCGGTCACCACCCCATAGAGCACGGCCCCGAACGCCGCGGCCGCAATAGTCCCGATCGCATACTCCGCCGTACTCATCCCGTCGTCCGCGACCAACACCCGCAGCACCCGGGCCCGCAACTCCATGCCGATGGCCCCCAGCCGGAGCACCACCTGATCCCGCATCATTCGCACCGTGTTCCCCTCTCATTCCCGCCCACGCGGCCACTCCGCGCCGACACACTCTTCCCCGTCGCGCACGCCCCGGCACCGCGCCGCACAGCCCAAGCGTCCCGAGCAACGCACTCGGTAGCTCCGCGACGGCACCTTCAACACGGCCGCGTTCGATAGAACCGTGCGCGCCCTGCACCGGGTCGACAATGTCCCGCGCGCGCACTCCGCGCGCATACACTCTTCCCGGCCGCGCGCGTCCCGGCACCGCACCACACAGCTCAACGCTCCCGAGCGCAGCACCCAGCAGCTCAGCAACGCCACCTTTGGCAGAGCCGTGATCGACAGAGCCTCGCGCGGCGGTCTCCGGCCCGACAAAGTCCGGCGCGATCGCGCCCGGGTAGGTCCTGCTCCGAGTGGACATTCCCAGCTCGGTAGCGCCCCGTGCTGCGCTGTCCGGGGCAGGAGAACTGCCGGAACCGGTAACGCCTCGCTGGGTCGTTCGTAACTCGATCGTTCGCGAACCCGTCGCTCGTGATGCGGTACTTCCCTGCCGTGTGGTTCTCACAACAGTCCGCCTCCGAGGACGCGGCTCGCGAGGCCGATTACTACGGGGACGATCCCTAGGCAGACGAAGGCCGGGAGGAAGCAGAGGCCCAGTGGGCCGCCGATGAGGACTCCGGCGCGTTCGGCGCGGGCGGCGGCCGCATCCTCGACTCCGCTGCGGCGCTGTTCGGCCAGTTCGCCGATGGCGGTGGCGAGCGACGCGCCGGAGCGGGCAGAGCGCCGGGCCATCCGGGCCAGTGAATCGACCTCCTCGGCGCCTGGTTGGTCTGCGCCGTCGCGGGCCACCTGATTCCAGGCGGTTGCCGCGTCCGCACCCAGTGCCAGCAGGTCGGCTGCCTTGCGCAATGCCGCGCCGAGGGCCGTCGGGGCGCTCGGCGCCACTGCGCGGGCTGCGGATGCCATCGGCAATCCGGCTCGTAGGCAGGCGGCCAGCAGGTCGAATACCGAGGCTATGGCCATCGGATCGCTGTCGGTGCTGCGGGGAGATACCAGGGCGACCGGCTGTGGACCCGACTCTCCTAGCGCCCGCAATCGCCGATTCGTCGCGACTCGTCCAGGTAGCACGACCAACGCCATCGCGAGCAAAAGCAGTGGCGCACTGGCAATTCCAACCATTCGCAACCCCTTCGAATCCGTGAACGACCAGCAGATTTGTTTCATACGAAGACCTTTCGCGTGATCGCGTCGGTCCACAGCAAGCCGATGCACGCCAGTGCCGCGCCGAGTGGCAGCAGTACGGTTCCGGCACCCGGGCTCAGCAGCACGTGCAGTGGCGCGGCACCCATCAGTTGGCCAAGGCCGATACCGAGGACCGGTAGGCCCGCCAAGACCGCCGCTGTGGCGCGAGCACCGGCCAGTGCGGCTGTGGTGCGCGTGCGAAAACGGATGCGCCCCAACAGGTCCGTGCGAGCAGCCACGAGTAGTTCCGCGAGAGCTAGACCGTGGCGCTCGGCGACCTCCCATGCGTCGGCGATCCTGGCGAGTTCCGCGTCGACGATGGAATCGGAATCGCGCAACCCGTCCGCGCCGGAACCACCGAGTCTGCTGCGCGCCGCGCTCACCGCGAAGACGCGTGCCGCCTCCCCGCGCGACTCCTGCGCGGCTACCTCCGCCGCCGCACTCGGATGCGCACCCACCCGCAGTTCCCCGATCACCGCCTCGAGCGCGTCCAACAGATGGGCGCACTCCGCACTGCGCCGCCGCTCCCGGCTCGCCCACCGCCCCCGAATACCGACCGTTCCCGCAATCAACATCGCCGCAGCCAACGGACCTACACCAACGGCCGACGCCCCCACGATGACAACACCGAAGATCACCCGAAATCCACTGCTCCGCCGGAACTTTCGGGCGCCGCCCAACGCCGTGAACAGCCTGACGAACCGACGTCGCGAACTCGGCGGCGGCGCCAGCAGAACCGCGAGCGCCAGACACACCAATCCCGCGATCATCGACCGAGCCGTTCACCGACCAGGCACCGCACCGGCGCCATCCGACCAGCAATTCCCGAGTACACCGCTGCCTCGATCAGGCTGGACCGCAACGCCGCCGGAGTCACTTCCTCGAGGAGCACCGGTACCACATCCGACGACGGGACCGCGAGTATGCGCGACAGCGCTGCGGTCCGGGTTGCGAGCGCCGTGCGCTCCATGCCCGCATTCACCGGCCGAGCCGTTCATCCAGCAGGAGGGTGAGAGTGGATGCGGCCGGGGTGGGGGCTCGGTCGGCGTGCCAGGCGGCGGTTATGGCGACGCGGCCTTGTGGGTCGCGGTCTACGACGCCGATTTCGCGGAGGCCGCGGGAGCCGTCGGCTCGGCGGTGGACGTGCAGTACGACCTGAACGGCTGCGGCGAGTTGGCTGTGGAGGGCGGCTCGGTCCATTCCGCCCAGCGCGGCAAGGGCTTCCAGACGGGCGGGGACTTCGCGGGGTGAGTTCGCGTGGACCGTGCCCGCGCCGCCGTCATGGCCGGTGTTCAGGGCGGTCAGGAGGTCGACCACCTCTGCGCCGCGGACCTCGCCGACGACGATTCGGTCGGGCCGCATTCGCAGGGCCTGCCGGACCAGATCGCGGACGGTTACCGCGCCGACGCCCTCGACGTTCGCCGTGCGCGCGACCAGGCGCACGACGTGGGGATGCGGGGGTGCCAGTTCGGCGGCGTCTTCGACGCACACTATGCGTTCGTCGGCAGCGACCTTGGCCAATAGGCCGGACAGGAGCGTTGTCTTGCCCGCGCCGGTGCCGCCGACCACCAGGAAGGCGAGCCTGGCCCGAATGATCTGCTCCAGTAGAAGTTTCGCGTCGCCGGGTACCGCGCCCGCTGCCGCGAGCGCATCCAATCCCTGTGTCGCCGGACGCAGCACGCGTAGCGACAGACAGGTGCCGCCGTGTGCCAGCGGCGCCAATACCGCGTGCAGCCGGACTCCGAACGAATCCCCCAGTGCCGCTTCCCTTCCGGGTAAGCGGCCGTCCACCCAGGGTTGCGCGTCGTCGAGCCGCCGCCCGGCCGACAGCGCCAACCGCTGCGCCAAGCGGCGTACCGCCGCCTCATCGGGGAAGACGACCGAGGTTCGTTCCAGCCCGCGGCCTCGGTCGATCCACACCGCATCCGGCGCGGTCACCAGCACGTCGGCGACCCCGGGATCGTGCAGTAGCGGCTCCAACAGCCCAGCCCCGGTCATCTCGGTCTGTAACAGCCGCAATGCCCGCAGCAGGTCGGTATCACCGAGCACGCCACCCGCCTCGGCCCGGATAGCAGCCGCCACCTGCGCAGGATCCGGATCCCCCGACGCACCGGACAGCCGCTCGCGCACCCGATCCAACAACTCCGACGTAACCAGCGCACTCATCGCAGCCCCTTCCCGGCGGGAGCGCCGAGCACGCCGAGCACCGCGTCCGCAGCGTCGCGGAGAGGCCCGCGGCGCAAAGTAAGGCCACCGCGTTCGAGGCGGGCAGCCAGTCCGGGTTGGGCTCGGACGGCGGCCAGGAGGGGGAGGTCGAGGACCTCGGCGACCTCCGGGCCGCGGAGTCCGCCGGGTGCCGGGCCGCGGACTATCAAGCCCTGATTGGGATTTCGCTTACCGATATGGGCGACGACCGCTTCGGCGGCGGCTACGGCGCGCAGGCGGGCTGGGACGACCAGGACGACGAGGTCGGCCGCGTCGAGCATCTGGTCGGCGTGTGGGCCGCGTTCGCCCGAGATATCGCATATCACCAAATCGCCTGCGGCACGGCCCGCTTCGATGACGGCGCGCACGGCGGCAGGGCCGATTTCGGCGGGCAAGCGTCCGGCACCGCCGCGGCCGCAGGACAGCACCGCCAGTCCGGGGGCGGCTGCCGGCAGTGCGCTGTGCAGTGCGGCGGCCGACACCCGGCCGTCCTCGATCACCAGATCCGGCCAGCGCAGTCCGGCCCCGTTCTCGATGCCGAGCAGCAGGTCGAGACCGCCGCCGAGCGGTGCGCCGTCGACCAGCACAGTGTCGTGGCGGAACCGCTCGGCGGCGGATCGCAGTCCGGTCGCCGCGGCCAATGTGGAGGCGCCCGCACCGCCGCCGGCACCCGCGATCGCGACGACAACACCATCGCCCATGCGGTATTCGCCGTGCTCAGCAAACTTCTCGATAAGTCCGACCGCGGCACCGGGCAGCGCGATGACGCGCTCGGCACCGACAGCCGCGGCGGCCTGCCAATCGGTCAATCCGGGTTCCCCGTCTGTCACCAGCACGATGCCGATCCGTCGGAGATAACCGGCCCGCGCACAGCTCTCGGCCGCCACCGTGTCGAGGATCACCAGAGGTGCCGCCACCCAGGCGTGCCGACCGACCGAGAGCGCGCGCTCGTCGAGCTCGCGCTCGGCGGCCGCCGCGACCCGGCGCACCTCATCGCACAGCCGGGTGTCCTGGATGAGCACGAGCGCTGGCGGCGGTGTGAGTGCCGGGGCGGCTTCGAGATTCATGCAGGTCAGCGTGCTCGAATACGAAGCCGAGCAGAAGACGGAATATGCCGAATGTGGATAACTCGGGGGGTGTGGATAAATCCGGAGGCCCGAAACCGGGGGAACCTACCCCGAAATAGAGGACGGCCCCAGCCGGGGGGGGAGGAGGCTGGGGCCGTCGGGTTCAGCCCCGGGGGGTCGGGCTGAACGCGCCTGGACTATGTCCAGGTGCCAGCAATACTACACCCAAGCCGGGGCCACAACGCAAGTCTGTCGACGGAGAACTTTGTGGCCACCACCGGCCCGGCGTCTCCGGGGCAAACCCGCCGAACGAACCAGACGCCCGACCCGTCCGACAGTCTCGCGGCGGCATGCATATTCTGAACGGGTGACGGCCGATGGCGACCAGACAGAGCTCGAGGACCAGACGGCACGGGACGCGACGCCGGCGAAGCGACCGAGCGCCGGTGGCGAGCGCGTGGCCGCCTTCTTCGATCTCGACAAGACGGTGATCGCGAAATCGAGCACCTACGTGTTCAGTAAGCCCTTCTACGCACAGGGCCTGCTGAACCGGCGCGCGGTACTGGAGAGCAGTTACGCCCACTTCCTGTTCATGCTCTCGGGCGCTGACCACGATCAGATGGAGCGCATGCGCGCCAATCTGACGAATATGGTCGCGGGCTGGGATGTGGAGCAGGTGAAATCCATTGTTGCCGAAACACTTCACGAACTCGTCGACCCTTTGATCTATGCCGAGGCGGCGGATCTCATCGCCGACCACAAGATCCGGGGACACGATGTGGTGATCGTCTCGGCCTCGGGCGAGGAGATCGTCGGTCCGATCGCCGAGGTGCTCGGCGCCTCACATACCGCGGCGACCCGGATGGTGGTCGAGGACGGCCGCTACACCGGCGAGGTCGAATTCTATTGCTACGGTGCGGGTAAGGTGACCGCGATCGAAAAGCTCGCCGCCGCTGAGGGTTACGACCTCTCGCGGTGTTATGCCTACTCCGATTCGGTGACCGATCTACCGATGCTGAGCGCGGTAGGGCATCCGACGGCGGTGAACCCGGATCGCAATCTGCGCCGCGAAGCGGTGGCCAAGGGCTGGCCGATTCTCACGTTCTCCAACCCGGTCTCGCTGTGGGCGCGTTTCCAGAGTCCGTCGTCGACCACCCTTGCCGCGACGGCGGCGGTCGGGCTGAGCGCGGTGCTGGCCGGGGCGATCAGCTACCGGCTGTTGCGTCGACGCCGCTGAGCTATTGCCGCCCGGCGCGGACCGCGTCGCCGGGCTGTCGAGGGGCGTGACGGAGGGCTTGCGGACATGAGACCGAGGCCGCCGCGACCAGGCATTTAACCATGAAATGCCGGTAGACACGCCGGTTATTTAATGTTTTTCCAAGCCTTGATGTGAGGGCAGTCACAGGTGTAGAAAGGTAACTACGGAAGGGCGGAAGGCCTGAGCGGAACCGGAAGAGAAGGTTCAGCTCCCCGACCTCCCCTTCCCAGCACGGGCACCAGGCACCCACGCGGAGCGCGCCGCGACAAGGGCAGAAGCGTTGTGGGCCTGCGAGATCCGGGTTTTCGACGGCGAAGGCCTCGCACAGGTTGCGGGGATGAACCGGCGGAGTTCGGATAATCGCCGAGGCCGCAGAACACAACCCACCTAGCACGCTTGGTAACCGGGTATCCGTGCTAGCGGGCGGTGAGGTCGTCAACGACAACGCCGCCCGCTTTGATGTGTGCAGACCCCTATCCGGATGCCGCGTCGCCGATCGATGTCGCCTCTCGCGCACCGTCTTCGAAAGCGCCGCAGCACAGGATCACCCAGCCGCCCACCGCATCCGGGGCACCCGAGCCGAATCCGGCCGCCGCATCCAGATACTGCTGACGCCGCCGCAACCAGAACACCTCCGGCACGCCGAGGCTGTGCGGATCCAGTCCACTGGACGCGGCCACCAGTCGAGATGCTGCCCGCGCCACGATGCCGTCGGCCGTACCGAACGGCCGAAGGGTCAGTAATTCACCGTGCACGACCGCCGCGATAACCGGCGCGGGCGCCTTGGAGCCGAGCACGGTCTGCACCAGCAGGTCTAGCCGTTCGGCCACACCGCCGTCAGCGCGTGGCCGTCCGAGCAGCGCCTCGTCGGTCACCAGATCGGCCGCGGCCAGCAGATGCAGCCGGGCCAGCGCCTGCAGCGGTGCGCGCTGCCAGGTGCCGACCAGATTCCGCAACGCGTCACCGTCGAGTGCCTGCCCGACCCGCAGCGAGCCGGCCAGGATCGGATCCGCGACCCGGCCGTCGGCGGGCAGTTCGGTACTGCCGCCCTCGATGGCGGCGGATGAGCGCGCGGCACGCACCGCCGCCTCAGCGGCGGTGGTCGGCCAGCCCCGCCGGTTCGCCTTGTGCCGGTGCACCGCGGCGAGCGCGTCACGCGCCTTATCGGCGGCTTCGCGCACACCTGGCAGATCGACGAGGGGCTGTAGCGGATCGGTCACTGTGTCATTTTGCAGCGCCTTCGGCGCTGCGTGTTCGCGGCCCCCTGGTGTCTCGCGTCCGAGCCGTCGAGACTCGCGACTGCGTCGCATGCGCTTCGACGGCTCGGACGCGAGACGGGCCGCGAACGGGTCGCTCGTAAGACTCGCTCCGTCTGGGTTGGGTCAGCGAGGTATCTATCTCCCCTGGTCAGCCCGCCAGCAGGTCCCGTCCGGGAATGGCGTCCAGCAGGCGGCGGGTGTACTCCTCCTCGGGGTTCTGGAAGACCTCGTCGGTTGTGGCCGCTTCGACGATCCTGCCGGTCTGCATGACCAGGACGTCGTCGGCGATCTGGCGGACCACGGCCAGGTCATGGGTGATGAACAGATAGGACAGACCCAGCTCGGCTTGTAAGTCGTTGAGCAGCTTGAGGATCTGGGCCTGGACGAGGACGTCGAGCGCGGAAACCGCCTCGTCGCACACTACGACCTCCGGGGAGAGCGCGAGCGCACGCGCCACTGCGACGCGCTGGCGCTGGCCACCGGAGAGTTCATTGGGGTAGCGGCGCATTACCGAGGACGGCAGCGACACCTTGTCCAATAGATCGCGCACCGTCGCCTCACGTTCCTTGGCGGTGCCGATTTTGTGCGTGCGCAGCGGCTCCTCGATGGTGCGGTAGATCGAGTACATCGGATCCAGCGAACCGTAAGGGTCCTGGAAGATCGGCTGCACTCGACGACGAAAAGCGAACGCGCCCTTGCGATCGAGTTTCGCCACTTCGCGACCGTCGAAGGTCACCGAACCCGACGTCGGTTCGAGCAGACCCAGAACCATCTGTGCCACAGTCGATTTGCCCGAACCCGACTCACCGACGATGGCCGTGGTCGTGCCGCGCTTCAGCCGGAACGACACATCGTCTACCGCGACGAAATCCGTCGATTTCCACGGCGTGCTACCCCGAATCTTGAACGCCTTGGTCAGATTCTGTGCGACCACCACGTCATCGGAGACCGCCGCGATTTCGGCATCGGCCGCCGCGACCTCTTCCGCGACCTGCACGGCCTGCTTACGCACCGCTATGCGCTCACGCACCGAGGACAGCCGCTGCGAGGCGAGCGAGGGTGCGGAATTCACCAGCTTCTTGGTGTACAGGTGCTGCGGTTCGCGCAGAATCTGCAGTGCCGGACCGGATTCCACCACCTTGCCCCGATACATCACGACCAGGTGCTCGGCGCGTTCGGCGGCCAGGCCGAGGTCGTGGGTGATGAGCAGGACCGCGGTACCGAGTTCGCTGGTGAGTCCGTCGAGATGGTCGAGGATCTGCCGCTGCACCGTGACGTCGAGGGCCGAGGTCGGCTCGTCGGCGATCAGCAGTTTGGGTCGGCAGGCCAATCCGATGGCGATGAGCGCGCGCTGGCGCATACCACCGGAGAATTCGTGCGGATACTGGTTCACCCGACGCGCCGCATCCGACATCCCGGCTTCCTCGAGCAGTTCGATGGCGCGCTGCTCGGCCGCCTTGCCCTTGGCAATGCCATTGGCCGCCAGGGTCTCTCGAATCTGGAACCCGATCTTCCACACCGGATTCAGATTCGACATCGGATCCTGCGGCACCAATCCGATACCGCTACCGCGGACCGCGACGACCTCCCGCTTCGACGCCTTCGCCAGATCCTTGCCGTCGAACCTGATCGAGCCGGAAGTGACCTGTCCGGTGCCTGGCAACAGGTCGATAATGCTGTGCGCGGTCGTGGACTTCCCGGATCCGGATTCGCCGACGATGGCGACGGTCTGGCCGGGATACACCGTCAGGCTGACGTCGCGCACCGCCGGAATCTTCTTGCCCTCGGAGGAGAAGCAGACGTTGAGATCCTCGATCTCGAGCAATGGTTTATCCGACATCGCCGCGGTCACCTCTTCCTCGCCTTCGGATCGAGCGCGTCCCGCAGCGCGTCGCCGAGCAGGATGAAGCTCAGCACGGTGAGCGCCAAAGCCGTTGCGGGATAGAACAGAATCGGCGACCCGCCGCGCAGTTCGTGCTGGTTGGTATTGATATCCGAACCCCAGGACACGATCGTGCGCGGCAGGCCGACACCGAGGTAGGACAGTGTCGCCTCGGTGACGATGAACGCACCGAGCCAGATCGTGGTGACCACGATCAGCGGTCCGGCCGCATTCGGCAGCACATGGCGCAGCAGCGTGCGTATTCGGGAGACCCCCAATGCCTTTGCCGCCGTGACATATTCGCTGTTCTTCGCCTCGATCACCGCACTGCGCGCGATGCGTGCGGCCTGCGGCCAGGTGAATGCGGCCAGGATCAGGATGACGGTCCAGATCGTGCGCGAATCGAGCAACTGCATGATGACGATCGCGGCCAGCATCAGCGGAATCGCATAGAAGATCTCCGCGATGCGCGACACCACCGAATCGAGTAACCCACCGTAGAAGCCCGCGAGGGCCCCGAGTGTGCCGCCGACCAGCAGGAATACCGTGGTGGCGCCCAAGCCCGCCAGCACGGAAGCTCGGGCGCCGTAAACGGTTCGGGTGTAGACGTCACAACCCTGCTTATCGAAACCGAACGGATGTCCGGGCCCGCGCGGATCCATGCTGAAATCGCCGTTGCAGTAGCGCGGATCCTGATCGGAGAACAGGCCGGGCCACAGCACCACGATGGCGATGAACACGATCAGCACCGCGGCCACGATGAAGATCGGATTGCGGCGCAACTGCCGCCACGCGTCCTGCCAGATGCTGGTCGGCGAACCGGTATCGACGACCTGATCGGTGGCCAGCACCTCGACCTCATCGGGCGGTGCGACGAAATGCTGCTGCCTGTCCGGAATCTTCTTCTCGAGCTCAGGCATATCGGATCCTCGGGTCGAGCGCGGCATAGAGCAGATCGATGATCAGATTCGAGATCAGGAAGATCACGATGAGCACGGTCACGAACGAGACCACCGTCGGCGGCTCACCCCGGGTAATCGCCTGGTACAGGGTCCCACCCACGCCCGGAATATTGAAGATGCCCTCGGTGACGACCGCGCCGCCGATCAACGCACCGAGATCGGCGCCGAGGAAGGTGATCACCGGAATCATCGAATTACGCAGAATGTGCACGGTGACCACGCGCGGGCGACTGAGGCCCTTCGCGGTCGCGGTGCGAACGTAATCGGCGGACATGTTCTCCGCCACCGAATTTCGGGTCAGCCGCAGTACATAGGCGAACGACAACGACCCGAGAACGAATGCGGGCACGAGCAATTCACCGACGCTCGCCTTACCGGTAACGGTCACCGGCGCGATCCCCCACTTCACACCCAGTACGAACTGGGCCAGAAAGCCGATCACGAAGATCGGCACCGCGATGATGATCAGACTGACCACCAGCAGCGTGGAATCGAACAGTTTGCCCTTGCGCAGTCCAGCGATCAGACCGAAGACGACACCGAAGACGCCCTCGATGAGCACGGCCATGAACGCCAATTTGATGGTGATCGGGAAGGCGCGGGCAAGTTCGTCGCGCACCGGGCGGCCGGAGAAGGCCGTCCCGAAATCGAGCGTAAAAATGCCCTTCAGATATAGCAGGTACTGCATGATGAAGGGACGATCCAGGTGATAGCGCGCACGCAACTGGGCCTCGACGGCAGGCGTCATCGGCTTGTCACCGGCCAGCGCGTGGATCGGATCGCCCGGAACTAAGAAGACCAGTGCATAGATGAGCAGCGTCGCCCCGAGGAAGACGGGGATCATTTGGAGCAGACGCCGCACGACATACCAGGCCATTTCATCTCCTGGGTGAGCGGTGCGGTCGTGCCGTCGGAATGTGCGGCACGACCGCGCCGAGCGGCTACTTCTCGATGTTTTCGAAGTCGAACAGACCATTCCAGGCCAGGTCGGCCTTCTTCACCTTGTCCGAACGTCCCGCCGCGGCAAGATAATCGAGCACGGGGATATCGGCCATATCCTTGATCAGCAACGCCTGCGCCTGCGCCACGATCTTGTACGACTCGTCCAGCGTCGGCGCGGCCAGTGCGGCGTCGAGCAGGTGGTCGAATTCAGGGCTCTTGTAGTCGACGTTATTGGTCTCGGAGTAGCTGTAATACTGCGAGGTGAGGAACTGCAGCATGGTCGGGTAGTCGCCCTGCCAGCCGTAGCGGAACGACTTGCCGATCGTCTTCTGGTTCACCAGATCTCGGATGTTCTTGAATGTCGGATACGGCGCACCGACCGCGTCGATACCGAGGGTGTTCTTGATGCTGTTGGCCACCGCTTCGATCCACGCCTGGTGGCCGCCGTCGGAGTTGTAGGCGATTTCGTAGCGTCCCGACCACGGTGAAATGGCATCGGCCTGCGCCCAGACCTTCTTCGCCTCTTCGGGGTTGTACTTCAACACCTCCGAACCGGGCAGGTTGCCGTTGAATCCGGGCAGGGTGCTCGAGGTGAAGTCGCGCGCCGGAATCTTGGTGCCGTTGAAGATGGTGTCGCAGATCTGCTGCCGGTTGATCGCCATCGAGATGGCCCGGCGCCGCAGCAGCCCTTCCTCACCGCCGAAATGCGGGACATTGGACTGGACGCCGATGTGCTGGTTCTGCGCGGACGGCTCCAGGATCGCGCGATCGCCGAGGTCCTTCTTGTACGAAGTCAGTGCGCTGTCCGGAATGGTGTCGAGGGTATCGAGATTGCCTGCCTGCAGATCCGAGTAGGCGGTATCGAACGACTGGTACATGACGAAGCGCAGCCCCTTGTTCTTCGGCGCACGGCCGCCCTTGTAGTCCGGGTTGGGCACCAAGTCGATCTTGACGTTGTGCTCCCAGGTCTGGAACTTGTACGGGCCGTTGCCGATCGGGTTCTCGCCGAAGGCCTTCATATCCTTGAACGCGGCATCGGGCAGCGGATAGAACGGTGCGTAGCCGAGTTCGGTCTCGAAGTCGATGGACGGTGACTTCAGCTCGACGGTGAAGGTTCGGTCGTCGACCACCTTCAGCCCCGACATCGTTTGCGCCGTGGGCTTTTCCACCGACACCTCGTCGAATCCGACGATCGGGGTGAACGCGTAGCTCTGCAGCTGACCATTGGTGCCGAGGGCGCCGTAGTTCCAGGCGTCGACGAACGACTTCGCGGTCACCGTGCTGCCGTCGGTGAACTTCCAGTCCGGCTTGATGGTGATCGTGTAGGTCTTGCGGTCGTTCGTCTTGATGGACTCGGCCATCTCGTCGTGTGCCACGCCCTTGCCGTCGTAGTACTTCAGACCCGCGAACAGCCGGTCCACGACGCGGCCACCCATGTTCTCGTTGGTGTTGGTCGGCACCAACGGATTCTGCGGTTCGCCACCGTTGGTGGTGACTACGTCGGCGTCGGCACTATCGCTCGACGAACATGCGGACAGTCCCAGGCTTGTGGCCAGCAGGACTGCCGCGGTCAACGCTGTAGCTCTGTTGAATCTCAACGCGTTCTCCCGATTTCGAGACAGGCGAAGGGGATCCGCGACGACGCATGGGTATCTGCCCAGCGTGCCTCGACTCGATCCGCCTTGGAATGCCTGGGACGTTAGCTATTCGAAGCAGCCTTGTCACCGGATTGACAGAGGTTCGTTCCACTTGTTACCAATCCGGCAACATCGTCGAAACGCGCTAAACATTAAGGAGAAGACAGCCATCCGCCGGAAGTATGCCTCCGTTGGGGCTTCCGGGATCCGGAGCTGGTTGATCTATGACGATAGCTACCGAAGGCTCGGTTTGTCAGCGGATCGCGCAGGATACCCGCCGCGGTGACGCGATGGAAACCCATTGGACACAGCAGGCGCGGGCCGGATCACAGTTGGTTACTGTCGAAATCGACTGCGACTGCCAGCACCACGGGGCTACGTGAGGAAGAGACGAGATGACCGAAACCACCGACCACCGGGACTCGTACCCGCCGACCGCGGAATTCGCCGCGGCGGCGAATGCCGACGCGTCGTTGTACCAGCGGGCCACGGCGGATCGCGACGCGTTCTGGGCCGAGCAGGCCGACCGGCTGCACTGGGAGCAGCCGTGGACACAGGTGCTCGACTGGAGTGACGCGCCCGTCGCGAAGTGGTTCGTCGACGGCAAGCTCAATGTCGCCTACAACTGCGTGGACCGCCATGTGCTCGACGGACACGGCGATCAGGTCGCCATCCACTGGGAGGGCGAACCGGGCGACTCCCGCGACATCACCTACGCCGAACTCCTCACCGAAGTTTCCCGCGCCGCAAACTATCTGACCGAACTCGGGCTCGAAGCGGGCGACCGGGTCGCCATCTATATGCCGATGGTGCCCGAGGCGATCGTGTCGATGCTGGCCTGCGCCCGACTCGGGCTCACGCATTCGGTGGTATTCGCGGGCTTCTCCCCCACGGCGCTGCGCCAGCGCGTCGACGACGCGAGCGCCCGGTTGATCATCACCACCGACGGTCAGTGGCGTCGCGGTAAGGCCGCCCCACTCAAGGAGGCAGTCGACGAGGCGCTCTACGCCAATGGCGATGTGCCGCACTCTGTCGAACACGTACTCGTGGTGCGGCGCACCGATATCGAGGTGCCGTGGACCGAGGGCCGCGACCTGTGGTGGCACGAGACCGTCGCGCAGGCCGCGCCCGAACACCAGGCGCAGGCCTTCGACGCCGAGCACCCGCTGTTCATCCTCTACACCTCCGGCACCACCGGAAAGCCCAAGGGCATCCTGCACACCAGCGGCGGATACCTCACCCAGGCCTCCTACACCCACCACAATGTCTTCGACCACAAGGCCGGACAGGACATCTACTGGTGCACCGCCGATATCGGCTGGGTCACCGGGCACACCTACATCGTCTACGGACCGCTGTCGAACCGGACCACCCAGGTCGTCTACGAGGGCACGCCGAACTTCCCGGACGAGCACCGGCACTGGAATATCGTCGAAAAGTACGGCGTCACAATCTATTACACGGCACCGACGCTGGTTCGCACATTCATGAAGTGGGGTAGGGAGATTCCGGCCGCACATGATCTGTCCAGCATCCGGGTGCTCGGCAGCGTCGGCGAACCGATCAATCCGGAGGCCTGGCGCTGGTACCGCGAGGTAATCGGTGCGAACACCGCGCCCATCGTGGACACCTGGTGGCAGACCGAGACGGGGTCGATCATGATCTCCCCGCTGCCGGGTGTCACCGCCGCCAAGCCCGGCGCCGCGATGACCCCGCTGCCCGGAATTTCGGCGATGGTCGTCGACGAAGAAGGCAAAGCGGTCGAGCTCGGCGAGACCGAGGCCAATGGCTATCTGGTGCTCGATCAGCCGTGGCCGTCGATGCTGCGCGGCATCTGGGGCGATATGGATCGCTACCGGTCCACCTATTGGGAGCGCTACGCGGAACAGGGCTGGTACTTCGCCGGTGACGGCGCCAAGCTCGATGCCGACGGCGACCTGTGGGTGCTGGGCCGGGTCGACGACGTGATGAATGTGTCGGGTCACCGCATCTCCACCGCCGAGGTCGAATCCGCGCTGGTCGGTCACTCCGGCGTCGCCGAGGCCGCGGTGGTGGGCGCCAGCGATGCGACCACCGGACAGGGCATCGTCGCCTTCGTGATCCTGACGGCCGAGGCCAAGGACACCGGAGACGCGCTGATCGGCGAACTGAAGGCGGAGGTGTCACGGGAGATCAGCCCGATCGCCCGGCCGCGCGAGATCCACGTGGTACCCGAGCTGCCCAAGACCCGCAGCGGCAAGATCATGCGGCGACTGCTGCGCGATGTCGCGGAGGGCCGCGAATTGGGCGACACCTCGACGCTGGTCGATCCGAACGTTTTCGAGGCGATCCGGGCCAGCCGCGCCTGAATCGGCACGTCGTACGGCCGGTGACGGAATTCGTCACCGGCCGTACCCGTTAGAATTGCGTAAGGTGTGCCGGGAAGCCTGGTCGGCATGCGGTCGCGTACCTGAAAGCCGGATCGGTGGGATTGCGCGCCCGCGGTCGGAGTCCACCCTGGCGGAAGGTTTCCCGTGATCACCCAAGTGCGCTCGGAGCTGACGCGGTATCTACGCACCGAAACCGTTGGCGGTGCGATACTTCTGATCGCGGCTGCTGCCGCGTTGCTGTGGGTGAACTCGCCGTGCGGCCAGAGCTACTTGACCGTCACCGAGTACGTCCTGCCGATCAAAGCACTGCATCTGGATCTCACCGTCGCGGACTGGACCAAGGACGGTTTGCTCGCCATTTTCTTCTTCGTCGCCGGATTGGAACTCAAACGCGAGCTGGTGGTCGGCGAGCTCGCCGATCCGAAACGGGCCCTACTGCCGATCATCGCGGCGGTCGGCGGCGTGGTCACCCCGGCGCTGATCGCATTCGCGGTCGGATTCGGCGTCGACGGGATGGACCGTGGCTGGGCGATTCCGGTGGCGACCGATATCGCGTTCGCGCTGGCTGTGCTGGCCATGACCGGATCCCGGATTCCGGCAAGCGCGCGGGTCTTTCTGCTGAGCCTCGCGGTGGTCGACGATCTGCTCGCCATCATCCTCATCGCGGTGCTGTTCACTACGACGCTTTCGGCGCTGTGGCTGCTGGGCGCGGCGGCCTGCTTCGCTATGTGGGCACTGGCCCAGCACAGGCGAATATCCACACCACTGCTGTATGTGCCGCTCGCGCTGGTCTCCTGGTACGCGCTGCACGAGGCGGGCATCCATCCGACGCTGGCCGGTGTCGCGCTCGGCCTGCTCACCAGGGTGCGCAAGGATCCGGGCGAGACCGAAGCCCCGGCAACGCGGCTCGAGCATATGATCCAGCCGATCTCGGCCGGCCTCTGCGTGCCGCTGTTCGCCTTGTTCGCCTCCGGAGTTCCGTTGGACGGCAAGGTTTTCCAACACCTGTTCAGTGACAGGCTGCCGCTGGCCATAATTCTCGGATTACTGCTCGGCAAGACTGTCGGTATCTTCGGAATCAGCTGGGTGGCAATCCGATTGGGCATTGCGAAGCGTCCGGTCAGCCTCGGCTACCGAGACATGTTCGCCCTCTCGGTGCTCGGCGCGATCGGCTTCACCGTTAGCCTTCTGGTGGCAGAACTCGCGCTGACCGACGTCGGTGACGGCTCGGCCGTCGAATTGGCGAAGGCCGCGGTGTTGGTGACGTCGATGACGGCGTCGCTCGCGGGTTCGGCGCTACTGTTGCGGCGTGGGCGTGTCCACCAGGCGCGGCGGGACGCGCGTGCGATAGAACGAGAGACTGAGGCGGAAGCAGTGCCGGGACAGGGAGAAGGGTCGACCAAGTGAGTTTCGCCCAAGATAGGAATGGGACGCAGCGCGGTAACGGGGATGAGTCGCGTCGCGACCGCACCGTCACCTCGATTCCCCTCTCGGACGCCGACCCGGCCGGGTCGGCGAGCTTCGGCACCCTGGTCCGCGATGCCACCGAGCAGATGTCGACGCTGGTGCGGGCCGAGGTCGAACTGGCCAAGGCCGAGGTGACCGGGGAGATCAAGAAGGGCCTGCAGGGCAGCGTCTACTTCATCCTCGCGCTGACCGTGCTGCTGTTCAGCACCTTTTTCTTTTTCTTCTTCCTCGGCGAGCTGCTCGATGTCTGGCTGGCGCGCTGGGCGGCGTTCCTGATCGTGTTCCTGCTGATGATCGTCGCGACGGCGGTGCTCGCCCTGCTCGGCTATCTGCGGGTCAAGAAACTGCGGGCGCCGGAGAAGACGATCGATTCGCTCAAGCAGGCGCGCACCGTGCTGCCGAGCGGATTCGGCTCGCACGAGCAGCCCCTCACGCTCGCGGAGCCGACGCAGTCGAAGTCGCTCGGGTAGCAGCCGGAGCGGCACGGCAGCGTCGACTAGGCGGTTGGCCGGACCCCTACTAGGCTCGGTCGGCGTGTCGTCGAACTCGTTTCCCGATCCGTCCAGCGTCCGTTACGACGGTCCGTGGACGCATCGGGACGTGCACGCAAACGGCATTCGCTTCCATGTCGTCGAGGCCGAACCGGACCGCCCGGACGCACCGCTGGTCGTCCTGCTGCACGGATTCGCCGATCTCTGGTGGTCCTGGCGGCATCAGCTGACCGGACTCGCCGAACTCGGCTATCGCGCGGTCGCGGTGGATCTGCGCGGCTACGGCGACAGCGATAAACCGCCGCGCGGCTATGACGGTTGGACGCTGGCCGGTGATATCGCCGGCCTCATCCGCGCCATGGGCTATTCCGAGGCCACGCTGGTCGGACATGCCGACGGCGGACTGGTGTGCTGGACCACCGCGGTGCTGCATCCACGGCTGGTGCGCTCGATCGCACTGGTGAGTTCCCCGCATCCGGCCGCACTCAAGAGCGCGGTACTGCGGGACCGGCGTCAGCGGCGCACCTGGCTGCCGAATTTCCTGCGCTATCAGCTGCCGCGCTACGGCGAACATCTGCTGACCACCGGCAACGGCTTCGAGGTCGAACGGCTGCTGCGCCAGCGAGTGAGCCGAACCTGGTCGGGCACCGCCGAATTCATCGAGACGGCCGATCGGATGCGCTCGGCCATCCAGATTCCCGGTGCGGCGCACTGTGCGCTGGAATACCAGCGCTGGGCCTTCCGCAGTCAGTGGCGTCCGGATGGTCGGCGGTTCATGGCCACCATGCGGGTGCCGATCCGCATTCCGGTGCTGGCCATGCGCGGTGAACTCGACGGCTACATCCTGCCCGCGACCTTCCAGCGCGGCCGCCGGTTGTCACCGCAGCGGCGACAGGTCGTGATTCCCGGCGCGGGTCACTTTGCGCACCAAGAGAACCCGGAAGCCGTCACGATGGAGTTGGCCAAGCTGCTCGGGTAAGCCGGTTCCAGCCCGGACAATTCGTCGAGCAGATGGTCCCGGACATACCGCGCCACTGCGATACGTCCGAGCAATGCTCAGCGTCGACACCGATTTCACGCCGGACCGTCTGATCGCAACCATGGGCCGCGCAGCCCCGACCGATCCGGTCATTGTCGGCGCCGCATGCAACAGGACCGATGTTCGAGCGTCGGCGGCCCGCAATCACGCCTTTGAGACCGCCGGAACCTTGGGCGCTGTGTCCGAGTTGGGTCCGATCGGGGCGACCGGCTCGCATAGTCGGTCGCCCCACCCGGTCTCAGCTCAGTACGCAGGCTCCGGTCTGGATCGGCGAATTCGAACCGGGCGCGGCCTCCAATTGCGCGCGCACCTCGTTCAGCGTCAGCACATAACCGGTGTCATCGTCGGTGACAGCCGCACCGAAGACCACACCGAGCACCTGCCCCTCGGTATCCACCAGCGGCCCACCGGAATTGCCTGCCCGCACCAAACCGCGGACGGTATAGACCTCACGCTCGACCGTGCCGTTGCGGTAGATGGTCGGCCCGGTCAGATCCAGCGTCTCGCGCACCCGAGCCGCGCTGGCCGTGTACGGTCCGCCGCCCGGGTAGCCGAGCACGATGGCACTGTCGCCGGAGTGCGCGGCCGAGGGCGCCTGCGGGACGATCGGGGCGGTGAGGCCGGGCACCGCAAGCACCGCGACATCCTTGGACGGATCGAACAGCACCACCGTCGCCTCGAGCGGGCCACGCGCGGTATCCACGCTGACGCTCGTCGTACCCGCGACCACGTGCGCATTGGTCATCACGCGTTCGGGTGCGATCACGAAGCCCGACCCCTCCAGCGCCCGCTGGCAGCTCGGCGCCACGCCGCGGATGCGCAGCACACTCTGCTGCAGCGAGGCCGCGACCGGGCTGGCGAGCACGCTGGGGTCCGGCGGTTCGACCGCCGCGATCGGCGCGCGACCGAACGGTCCGATGACATCCGGCAGCCCGGATGTGTTGAGCAGCTTGGAGAATTCGTTCGGCAGCCGCCGTAGCCAACTCGGGGAGACATCGTTGACGTCGGCGAGCACCTTCGAACCGTTGATGGCCGCGGCGATGGCCGGCTGGGACGAGGTGGCCAGCGGCAACGCCAGCAGCCATGCGGTGACCAGCACCGCGACCGCCTGCAGCACCGCGCCGACGACGCTGTCCACACTGCGAGTGAACGGATGTCGCATACCGCCGCGCGCGGCCCTGCCGAGCACCATGCCCGCGACCTCACCGACGATGACCAGCAGCACGATCAACAGCACGCCGGTGAGCACCCGCGGTCTGCCCTCGTTGACATGGATCAGGATGTGCGGAGCGATGAGAATGCCCGCGACCGCGCCGAGTACGACGCCCAGAAAGGCCAGCGCGGAGGCCACCGCGCCCTGCCGCCAACCGGAGGAGGCGGCCAGCAGCGCGAGCAGCACCACAGCGATATCGAGCCAAGCCGATGAACTCATAACGTCATCCCTACGGCCGCCAGCGCGGACTCTAGATCGCGAACATCGCTGTGGTCCCAGTCCCGTTCCCACCCGGCGGTGTTGCAGATGCCCGCCAGAATGCCGCCGGTCAGTCCCCACACCAGCATTCCGTCCACCTGGAACGCCGGACTCTGATAGCCGAGGCTGCCGCGCACCATGAAGCGATTCGCCGGGTCCAGCAGGTCGGCAAGCGGCACCCGCACGACGCGTTCGGTCTCGGTGTGGTTGACCACATGGACCGCCCTCGGGGTGTGCCAGTAGGCCACCACCGGTGTCACGTCGAAGCGGGACGGGGGCACGAAAAGCTTCGGCAGCACCGCAAATGGTTCGACGCCCTCGCGCGCCAGCCCGGTCTCCTCGCAGGCCTCGCGCAGGGCGGTATCGATCGGACCGGAGTCGCCGGGATCGACCGCACCGCCGGGAAAGGCGACCTGACCGCGGTGCTGGCGCATGGTGGAAGCGCGCTGGGTGAGCAGCACATCCGCATCGGCGGGCACCCCGCCCGGCGCCTCGGGATCGGCTTCGGGCGAACCACTGAACAGTACGAGCACCGCCGCCTGCCGCGGTGTGGTGCTGATCGTCATGGCCCGCCGGACCGCCCGCGCCAAGGACAGCGTGTCGGTGGAATCGGTATTCGGGTCCGCCGCTCGGCGCAGCCATTTCGGGATGCTGCCCGGCACGGTGCTCTCGGTCATGCCGCAACTCCCAGATTATTCGCGACCGTATCGGCGATATCGTCGACGCCGTTGAATGCCCGCACCACCACCTCGGCGATCGAACCATCGGCACGCAACAGCACCGATACCGGCAGCACCGCGGGCGCACCGACCGCGGTTCGCACCTTGGTGCGCGGGTCGAGGACGCTGGGCAACGTCACCTTCAGGTCGGTCAGCAGCGCGAGCGCCCTCGCCTCATCCGGATCGCTGTGCACGGTCAGCACGGTAATCGCGTTTCCGGCCCGTCGCGCGTACTCCTGCACATCTGGCAACTCTTTGGCGCACGGTCCACACCAGTACGCCCACAGGTTCAGCAGTGCCGGTTTGCCCGCGAGTGCGGCCGCCAGGTCGACCGGTTTGCCGTCGGCCAGACAGGTCAGGGCGAGTCCGGCAAGCGGCCCGCGTCCCACCGTATCCGCTGCGGGCGCCGGGCAATTCGCGAGCCCGGCGGCAGTGCGCGCCTCGACCGATGCGCTCGCAAGGGAATTCGCCGAGTGGTCGCCGCTCGTCGCGGTGTCGTCGTCAGCGCGGGGCCACAGCGCGACCGCCAAGGCCACCACGGTGATCAACCCTGCCAGCGCCAAACGCGCCGCGACAGGTATTCGTCTCACCGGCCCACCAGCTCGAGCAAATGCTCCGCCTCCGGACCCTTCACCAGCTTGGCCGCGGTTTCCGGATCGGTCGGCCCGACCCCGAACGACGGGCAGTCCTTGGCCAGAATGCAGACACCACATGCGGGCTTGCGGGAATGACAGACCCGGCGCCCATGGAAAATCACGCGATGGGACAACATCGTCCATTCCTTGCGTTCGATGATCGCGCCGATGGCGTGTTCCACCTTCACCGGATCTTCCTCGGTGGTCCACGCCCAGCGGCGCACCAGCCGGCCGAAATGGGTGTCGACCGTAATGCCGGGCACACCGAAGGCGTTGCCGAGGATGACGTTGGCAGTCTTGCGGCCGATGCCCGGCAACTGCACCAGTTCGTCGAGGGTGTGAGGCAATTCACCATCGAAGCGTTCGACCAGCGCCTGCCCGAGCCCGATCAGCGAACTGGTCTTGTTGCGGAAGAAGCCCGTCGGCCGGATGTATTCCTCCAGCTCGGCGCGGTTTGCCTCGGCATAGGCGCGAGCATCCGGATACTTTGCGAAGAGCGCGGGTGTGGTCAGATTCACCCGCTCATCGGTGCACTGCGCGGAAAGTATTGTCGCAACCGCCAATTCGAGTGGTGTGGTGAAATCCAGCTCACAGTGCGCGTCCGGAAAAGCCACCGCGAGAGTGCGGTTCATCCGGCGGGCCCTTCGGGTCAGGCCGAGCTGGGTTTCCGCTTGTCGCGCTCGGGATTTGCGCTTCGGCGCGGGGACCGCGGCGGGTTGCGCATCGGTCGCCTCGACGGCAGGCGCAGGCCCGCTCACGGCAGCAGTGGAGGGGGAGACACGCACGCGTCCACCATACGGAACCACCCCACAACGGTGCCCTCCTAGATCTCTTGCCGTGTTCCATCTGAGACCTAGACCGTGTTTACTGCTCGTCATGCAAGGACTCGCTGTGGTGCTCTTCCCAGTGGTGCTGATGCTGTTTGCACTGGGCATGGAGCGGGTCGAGAATCGGCTCCGCAAACTTCTCGAACCCGACGAAGAGGTTCAGCAGTACCTGGACAAGGCAAGCAACGCCGAAGTGAAGGAGCTGACGAAGCTCGGACTGCCCGCCGCGGTGGCACGGATGCGCAGGCGTCGGTCCCGTGGCGAAGAGCTGGACGTCGCACGCGCCAGCTGAATCCCCCTATCAACCGGTACCTGGCACGCCGCGCAATCGACTCGTTACGTGGTGTCTGTCACTACGCTGCTGTAATGCCGCGTAGACTGCGCTGTTGGCCGAATCGCTTCGGTCCAGGACAGAGCCATTTCCCATAAGGAGCACATTCGTGGACGAGGCCCTCGCCAGAGCAGGCATCTTCCAAGGCGTAGAGCCCACCGCGGTGGCGGCTCTCGCCAAACAACTGCAGCCCGTGGATTTTCCGCGCGGCCATGTCATCTTCAACGAGGGCGAGCCCGGCGACCGGTTGTACATCATCACCTCCGGAAAAGTGAAGATCGGACGACGTTCCCCGGACGGCAGGGAAAACCTGCTGACCATCATGGGTCCGTCGGACATGTTCGGTGAGCTGTCGATCTTCGACCCGGGTCCGCGCACCTCGACCGCTACCACCGTGACCGAGGTCCGTGCGGTCACCATGGATCGTGACGCACTCAAGTCCTGGATCGACCAGCGGCCCGAGATCGCCGAGCAACTGCTGCGCGTTCTCGCCCGTCGTTTGCGCCGCACCAACAACAACCTGGCCGACCTGATCTTCACCGACGTCCCCGGCCGGGTCGCCAAGGCGTTGCTGCAGCTCGCGCAGCGGTTCGGCACCCAGGAGGCCGGTGCGCTGCGGGTCACCCACGACCTCACCCAGGAAGAGATCGCGCAGCTGGTCGGCGCCTCCCGCGAGACCGTGAACAAGGCTCTGGCCGACTTCGCGCACCGCGGCTGGCTACGGCTGGAGGGCAAGAGCGTGCTGATCTCCGACTCCGAGCGCCTGGCCCGCCGCGCGCGCTGACGCATCCGAACGCAAAAGCACGCTGAGTTCAGCTACCGAATGAACTCAGCGTGCTTTCGGTGTTTCTAGTTCTGCTCGGCGCGCAGGTACTCCAACTGCGCTTGCACCGAACTGCGTGCCGCCGGCCACCGCCGCTTGTCCACATCGGCATAGACCTTGCGCACAACCGACATCGCCCCCGCGTTCGGCCCGAGCACGCGCAATGCCGCCCGCACCTGATCGAGCCGCTCCTGCCGATGCGCGATGTAGTACCGCGCCACCGGTTCCAGATCGGGATGATCCGGACCATGTGCGGGTAGCAGCGCACGTCCCGCACCCGCCTCGACCAGCTTGTCCAGCGATGCCAGGTAATCGGCGAGGGCGCCGTCGGTGGAATCGAGGACGGTGGTGCCGAAGCCGAGGATGGTGTCACCGGTCAACACCGCGTCGTCGAGTACGAAACTCACCGAATCCTTGGTGTGGCCGGGAGTGTCGAGGACGGTGATCCGCAGTCCGGCGGCCTCGATCACCTCTCCGTCGACCAGCGGCGCATCCGAACCGCGCAGGAATTCGGCGGTCCTGGCCCGCACCGGCGTACCCGTCAGCGCGACCAGCCGGTCGATACCGCCGGTGTGATCGTGATGCCGGTGCGTGATCAGGGTGAGCGCGATATTGCCGTCGGTGACGCGCGCGAGCGTCTCGCTGTGCGCCTTGTCCTTCGGTCCCGGATCGACGAGGACGTATTCCGACTGCCCCGGCGCACGCAGCAGCCAGGTATTGGTCCCCTCCAGCGTCATCTGGCCGGGATTGTCCGCGAGCACGACGGCCGCGGTCGGCGTGACCTGCCGCAGCCGGCCGTATGCGGGATGGGTGAGCGTCATCGATCCTGTCTAGCGCACTTCGGCGATCAGTTCGACTTCGACGGGGGTGTTGCGGGGCAGTTCGGCGACGCCGACCGCGGAGCGCGCGTGTACGCCCGCATCACCGAAGACCGCGCCGAGCAATTCCGAGGCGCCATTGACGACCTGCGGCTGATCGGTGAATCCCGGTGCGGAGGCGACGAATCCGACGACCTTCACAATGCGCACCACCGCATCGAGCCCGACCAGATCGTGCACCGCGGCAATCGCGTTCAGCGCGCAGAACTTGGCCGCCTCCTTGGCCTGTTCGAGCGAGACCTCCGCGCCGACCTTGCCGGTCGCCGACAACTGGCCGTCCACGAACGGCAGCTGACCGGAGGTGTAGACCAGCGATCCGGTGCGGATCGCCGGAATGTAGGCGGCGACCGGCGCCACGACCGGCGGCAGGGCCAGGCCGAGCTGGGCGAGGTTCTTCTCCCACTGGGTCATAAGTGCAAGTCCCTTCGGTTACTTGGGGCGCTTGAGGTAGGCGACGTGCTGTTCACCGGTCGGACCGGGCAGCACGGTCACCAGCTCCCAACCGTCGGCGCCCCACTGGTCCAGGATCTGCTTGGTCGCATGCGTCAGCAACGGAACGGTGGCGTACTCCCACACCTTCGAATCACTCATGCTGTGACATTTTGCAGCGCCTTCGGCGCGGCGTGTTCGCGGCCCCCCGGTGTCTCGCGTCCGAGCCGTCGAGACTCGCGACTTCGTCGCATGCGCTTCGACGACTCGGACGCGAGACGGGCCGCGAACGGTCGCTCGTAAGACTCGCTCCGTGGTGGTCGCCGAGGGCGGGCGTTCGGCACTTGGTGCACGCGTGCTGGGTGGTCAAGTGCCGGTCTGCGGCATGCGCTTGGACGACTCAGACGCGAGACGGGCCGCGAACTGACTCGCTCCGTGGTGGTCGGTGATGGCGGGGCGTTCGGCACTTGGTGCACGCGTGCAGGGTGGTCGAATCCCAGGCCTGCGTCGCATGCGCTTCGACGACTCGGACGCCAGCCGGACCGCGAACGGGTCGCTCGTAAGACTCGCTCCATGGTGGTTGGTAGAGCAGGTATCCGACTCTGCGGCAAACTCGGCTCCCACTGTCTGAGGCAGAATCTCCGGAAAATGAGGCGCTGACCATATCGCTGGGACGCGATGTCAGAACGGGTTATAGGCTCGCGATCGTGGGAGTACCAACAGCAGTGCCTATTTCGGCGGAGCCGGCGCCGGAAGCAGGTTGGCCGGAACGCGCGGATAAGGCCCGCCTGCACTATGTCTCCGGCAAGGGGGGAACCGGTAAGTCGACGGTCGCCGCCGCGCTGGCACTCGCGCTGGCCGCGGGCGGACGGCGGGTGCTGTTGGTCGAGGTGGAGAGCAGGCAGTCCATTGCCCAACTGTTCGATCTGCCGCCGCTGCCGCCCACCGAAACCAGGATCGCCACCGCGGACGGCGGCGGTGAAGTCGTCGCGCTCGCACTCGATATCGAGCACGCCTTCCTCGAATACCTGGATATGTTCTACAACTTGGGCTTCGCCGGGCGGGCGATGCGCCGGGTCGGCGCCATCGAATTCGTCACCACGATTGCACCCGGTCTGCGCGATGTCATCCTGACCGGCAAGATCAAGGAATGCGCGGTCCGGGTGGATAAGCAGGGCAAGCCCGTATTCGACGAAATCGTTGTCGACGCACCGCCGACCGGACGGATCGCCAGCTTCCTCGATGTCACCCAGGCCATGGTCGAGGTGGCCAAGGGCGGGCCGATCGCCTCGCAGGCCGAGGGCGTCTCGAGGCTGCTGCACTCCGATCAGACGATGATCCACCTGGTCACCCTGCTCGAGGCGCTGCCGGTGCAGGAAACCGCCGACGCCGTCGCCGAACTCACCGCCAATGACCTGCGAATCGGCACCGTCATCGTGAACCGGGCGACCAAGGGCCAACTGCCGGCCGACGTGCGTAATAAAGCCGCAGAGGGCGATATCGATCGCGATGCCATTCGCGCCGGACTCACCGAGACCGGAATTTCCCTGTCGGACCAGGACTTCCAGGGCCTGATCACCGAAACCGTCGAGCATTCGGCCACTTTGCGGGCACAGGACGAAAGCGCCGCCGAACTCGCGAAGGTGGATGTATCGCGGATGTATCTGCCCGCGCTCGCCGACGGCATGGATCTCGGTGGCATCTATGAACTTGCCGAACATCTGAGCAAGCAGGGGGTCCGATGAGTAGTCCGAATGTGGCCACGCCACTAGATGTTTCGAGCATTATCGCCGATCCCTCCGCGCGGGTGGTGGTCTGCTGCGGCTCCGGCGGCGTCGGCAAGACGACCACCGCGGCGGCCATCGGATTGCGCGCGGCCGAGCAGGGGCGCAAGGTCGTGGTGCTCACCATCGACCCGGCACGTCGGCTGGCCCAGTCACTCGGTGTCGCCGATCTGGACAACACCCCGCAGCGGGTGGCGCTCGGTCCGGACGCCAAGGGCGAATTGCACGCGATGATGCTCAATATGCGGCGCACCTTCGACGATATGGTGCTCGAGCACACCAGTCCGGAGAAGGCGGAGCAGATTTTCGCCAATCCCTTCTATCAGACGGTCGCCTCCTCCTTCGGCGGTACGCAGGAGTACATGGCGATGGAGAAGCTCGGTCAGCTGGCCGGACGCAAGGAGTGGGACCTGATCGTGGTCGACACTCCCCCGTCGCGCAATGCGCTCGATTTCCTCGATGCTCCGCAGCGGCTCGGAAACTTCTTGAACGGCAGGATGATCCGGGTCATCATGGCTCCCGGTCGCGGTGTCACCCGATTGGTGACCGGTGCGATGAGCCTGGCCGTGCGCGGGGTTTCGACCATTGTCGGCGGCCAGATGCTCAAGGACGCGTCGAATTTCTTGCAGTCGCTGGAGTCGTTGTTCGGTGGTTTCCAGGATCGCGCGGACCGCACGTACGCGATGCTGTCCAAGCCGGGCACGCACTTCTTGGTGGTGGCGGCCGCCGAACCGGATGCGCTGCGCGAGGCGTCCTTCTTCGTCGACCGGCTCTCGACCGAACGCATGCCGCTGGCCGGGCTGATCTTGAACCGGACCCACCCGATGCTCAGTTCACTGTCGGCCGATCATGCGCTGACTGCCGCCGATCAGCTCGCCGAATCCGATCCGCTGACCGCCGCGGTGCTGCGTATTCACGCCCAGCGGGTCACTACCGCCAAGCGCGAACAGCATCTGCTGCACCGGTTCACCGGTGCGCATCCACGGGTGCCGATCGCCTCGGTGACCGCCCTGCCCTTCGAGGTCTCCGATCTGGAGGCGCTGCGTGCCGTCGCGGCGCAACTCACCGATGCGCACCCGGTCGAGGTGACCGCCTGAGCCGTTATCGGCGGCGAAATCGCTCGAGCGACTGTGTCATTCTGATGCCGGTTTGATATAGACCCGTTAACGAAGCCGAGCCCGCAATCGCGGGCTCGGCTTCAGTTCCAGGGTTAGATTGCGATTTGATGTTGACGCTGGGCTTGGAAAAAGTCCGCCCAGGACGTCACCTCCGGGTGCTGCTTGAGCAGCGCACGACGCTGCCGTTCGGTCATTCCACCCCACACGCCGAACTCGACTCGATTGTCGAGTGCATCGGCCCCACACTGCATCAGCACCGGGCAGTGCCTGCAGATCGTCGCCGCCTTGCGCTGCGCCGCGCCGCGGACGAACAGTTGATCAGGGTCTACTTCCTTGCATCGGGCCTGGGCTACCCAGGCGATCCTTGCTTCGGCCTGCTCTACGTCCAATCGAGCGATGGGGGTTGTCATGTGCATTTGGTGTGCCCCTTTGCAGTCCGAACACCGGGTCAACGGCGCTCCAGAATCGCGTGTCAGTGTCGCAGCAACCCAAACCCCGCTGCGAACTGCACCACATTCCACTTTGAGTGTTAGCTCTATCACACTGGGTTCTCAATCTAGGTAAAGGTATGGCTTCTGCGCAAGACCGTCCCGAGACTTTTTGGTACGTCCGTCCCTGCAACCGTGATCCAGAACCGGGCGGTCGACTCGACCTGCGGTCCGCCCCTCCGCGACACGCCGGAATCCATCCCGCGACACGCCCAATCCGGCATGCGAACTCCAGGATCCGAGCTACTCGCAAACACACCCGAGAGCGCCGGATCGGCACCCCGTAGTCTGGGTCCGTGCCGATCACACATACGCTCGCGAGGCTGGCCGGCAGCTGCGCGCTGGCCGCCGTGCTCGTCGCCGGGTTGTTGTTCCCTCTCGCAGGCGGTTTCGGGTTCGTCTCCAACCGCGCCGCCGACGCCGTCGACAATGTGTCCGCAGAGCTGGTGGAGGGCACCGTCCCCGCCGTCTCGACCATGGTCGACGCGAATGGAACGCCCATCGCCTGGTTGTACGAGCAGCGCCGCTTCGAGGTCCCCAGCGACAAGATCTCCAACGATATGAAGTTGGCGATCGTCTCAATCGAGGATCGGCGCTTCGCCGAGCACGCGGGTGTGGACTGGACCGGCACCATGCGCGCCTTCGTCACCAATACGAGCAGCGGCGAGGTGCAACAGGGCGCGTCCACCCTCGATCAGCAGTATGTGAAGAATTTCCAGCTACTCGTCGTCGCCAAGACCGACGCCGAGCGCCGGGCCGCCATCGAGACCACTCCCGCGCGCAAACTGCGCGAGATCCGGATGGCGCTCACCCTGGACCGGGAGCTGACCAAGGACGAGATCCTCACCCGATACCTGAATCTCGTCCCGTTCGGTAACTCCTCCTACGGCATCCAGGACGCGGCGCAGACCTACTTCGGCGTCGACGCCGCGAATCTGAATGTGCCGCAGTCGGCGATGCTCGCGGGCATGGTGCAGTCCAGCTCGAAGCTGAATCCCTACACCAATCCCGAGGGTGTGCTGCAGCGGCGCAATACCGTGTTGGACACGCTGATCCAGAACATCCCCAGCCGCGCCGAGGAATTCCGCAAGGCCAAGTCCGAACCGCTCGGCGTGCTCCCCGAACCCAAGGGCCTGCCGCGCGGCTGCATCGCCGCCAACGATCGCGGCTTCTTCTGCGACTATGCGCTGCAGTATCTGGCCAATGCCGGTATCAGCCGCGAGCAGATCAATACCGGTGGCTACACGATCAAGACCACGCTCGATCCGGCTCTGCAGGACTCGGTGAAACGCTCGGTCACCGAGGCCGCGAACCCGAATCTCGACGACATCGCCCAGGTGATGTCGGTGGTCGCCCCGGGACAGGATTCGCATCCGCTGCTGGCCATGGCCAGCAGCCGCACCTACGGCCTGAACCGCGATGCCAACGAAACGGTGCAGCCGCAGCCGTATTCGATGGTGGGCGACGGCGCGGGCTCGATTTTCAAGCTCTTCACCACTGCCGCGGCCATGGAAAAGGGCCTCGGTATCAACGCCCAGCTCGATGTGCCGGGCCGATTCGAGGCGAAGGGCATGGGTAACGGTGGTGCGCGTGGCTGCCCGCCTGCCACCTACTGCGTACAGAACGCGGGTAACTACAAGTCGCCGATGTCGGTGACCGAAGCACTGGCCACCTCGCCGAATACCGCGTTCGTCAAGCTGATCCAGGCCGTCGGGGTCACCCCGACCGTCGATATGGCGGTACGCCTTGGCATGCGCTCCTACACCGAGTCGGGCAGCTCGGGCCACGGCAACCAGAGCCTGGCGGACATGATCAAGGAACAGAACCTCGGCTCGTTCACCCTGGGCCCGGTCGCGATCAACCCGCTGGAGCTGTCGAATGTGGCCGCCACCTTGGGGTCCGGCGGCCGGTGGTGCCCGCCATCGCCGATCAAGGAGGTGATCGACCGCTCCGGCAAGACGGTGCCGCTCACCCAGCAGGCGTGCGAGCAGGTCGTCGATCCCGGACTGGCGAACACGCTGGCCAACGCCATGAGTCAGGACGACATCAGCGGCACCGCGGCCGGCGCGGCGCGGGCGACCGGCTGGAACGCGCCGCTGTCGGCCAAGACCGGAACCACCGAGAGCCACCGCTCCTCGGCGTTCCTCGGCTTCACCAACTCACTGGCGGCCGCGGCCTACGTCTACGGCGACAGCCCGACACCCGGTGAGATCTGCTCGTTCCCGCTGCGCGGCTGCGGCGACGGCAATCTCTTCGGTGGTAATGAACCCGCTCGCACCTGGTTCAACGCGGTCAGGCCGGTGCTCGGGAACTTCCCGCCGCCCGCACTGCCACCACTGGACGACAAGTATGTGCGCGGGTCCAACCAGGCCCAGGTCCCCGATGTCGCGGGCATGACCCAGGGGCAGGCGACTGCCGCACTGGTCGCCGCGGGCTTCCAGGTCTCGCCGGTGAACGGCACCGGTGCACCGCCGAAGGGGACGGTGATGGGGACAGCGCCGAATGGGTCGGCGATTCCCGGGTCGGTGATCACGATCTATATCAGCGACGGGACGGAACGGGCACCCGCGCCGGCACCCGGACCGGCGCCGGCACCCGGTCTTCCGATTCCGGGCATTCCAGGTATTCCGGGATTACCGAGTATTCCGGGATTCCCTGCCCCTCGATAACTCCTCATAAATACGAAAGCCGCCGATCCGGATCCCGGATCGGCGGCTTTCTTCGGTACGGCTACAGACGCGACTTCACGGCGGCCGAGATGCGAGAGCCGTCGGCCTTACCGGCGGCGATCGCGGTGGCGGCCTTCATGACCTGGCCCATCTGCCGCATGCCCGGGCGCTCGCCGAGTTCCTGGGCGACCTGCGCGATCGCGGTATCGGCGACATCGGCGACCTCGGCGTCGGTCAGCTGCGTCGGCAGATATTCATCGATGATGCGCGCCTCGGCGTGTTCGTTGGCGGCCAGTTCGCCACGTCCGGCCTGGGCATAGACCTCGGCCGACTCGCTGCGCTTCTTCGCCTCTTTCTGCAGTACGGCGATGACCTCGGCGTCGGAGAGCTCACGTGCCTGCGAGCCCGCGACCTCCGCGGTCTGGATGGCGGCGAGCAGCATCCTGAGGGTGGCGAGGCGCAGCGTGTCCTTGGCCTTCATCGCGGCGGTCATATCCGCACGCAGCTGCGATTTGAGTTCCGACATGTGCCACACGGTAGCCCTTTCCCTGTTCCCGGCCCATTACATTTGGCGTTCGACCCGGATTCACCACACCGGCCCGACCGCTTGTGCGGAAACACACTCGGCGTTCCGCACCGGGGTCACCTATGCTGGGCAAATGCCCGTAATCTCGACCTCCGCCATCCGACGAACCGCGTTGGGAGCTGCCGGGGCCGCGGTGGCCGGTATCGGCTACGCCTCGCTGATCGAACGAAACGCCTTCGTACTGCGCGAGGCCACGATGCCCGTGCTCCAGCCGGGCTCGTCGTCACTACGGGTGCTGCACATCAGCGATCTGCACATGATGCCTGGTCAGAAGCTCAAGCAGCAGTGGCTGCGGGAGTTGGACCGGCTGGAGCCGGACCTGGTCGTCAACACCGGCGACAATCTTTCGCACCAGAAGTCGGTGCCCGCGGTGGTTCAGGCCCTCGGCGGATTGCTTTCCCGCCCGGGCCTTTTCGTTTTCGGCAGCAATGACTATTTCGCGCCGGTGCCGAAGAATCCGGCGAAATACTTCAAAAAGGATCACCGCCGGGTGTATGGCGCGCCGCTGCCGTGGAAGGACCTGCGCGCGGCCTTCACCGAGCGCGGCTGGCTCGATCTGACCCATGTCCGCCGTGATGTCGAGGTCGCGGGCATTCGAATCGCGAGCGCGGGCGTCGACGATCCGCATCTGCAACGCGACCGATACGACACCGTCGCCGGTGCGCCCAACCCGCTCGCCGTGCTGAGCATCGGCCTGACCCACTCCCCCGAACCCCGGGTGCTGGACCGCTTCGCCGAGGACGGCTACGACCTGGTCATGGCCGGACATACGCACGGCGGCCAGCTGTGCCTGCCCGGATACGGCGCGCTGGTCACCAACTGCGGTATCGATCGCTCGCGGGTGAAGGGCTCGTCCAAGTGGGGCGCGCACACCCAACTGCACGTCTCCGCGGGTCTCGGTACCTCCCCGTGGGCGCCGTACCGCTTCTGCTGCCGCCCCGAGGCGACGCTGCTGACGCTGGTCGCCGCACCGCCGAAACGTCCCAATGCCGATAGCGGACAGGGCGTTTCACCCTCGGAAGCCATCGCCCGCTGAGAGCGCGTCGAGAACTCTCTGTCGCAGACTGATCTCATCCGGGACGCAGAGCAGCACTGCCTCTGGTCCGAGTGGCCGAAGCGCGAGCCCCGGTGACAGTACCCATGGACGGGAGGGCTCGGGCCTGCATCGCGGTGTGGTTCAAACCAGCCCGGATGAAGTGGGAACCGACGTGCACACCAGATGGTGTGCACTACATGGTGTGGGAACCATCGACAAGGGGTTTCCAGAGACGCTGTAAGGTCCTTTGCCGAGACTGACTGACATCAGGCAGGGGACAGTGTGAGTGATTTCGACGACCGGCGCGAAACCGGTACGCCGTATCAGCAACAGCCTTATGGGGCAGCGCAATTCGGCCCCGCGCTCGGATTGCCCGGATCCGGGCAGTCCACTCCCACGCAGTCGGGGGCCGACGCGGCGCACGGCACATTCGGTGCGCCGGTCGAGCTCGATCCGGCCGCACTGTCGCCGTTCGGCCCCGAACCGACGGCCACACCGTGGCACGGCGGCGTCGCACCGGCGCTGCCCATGCCGTGGCAGCCCGAGCAGCAAACAGCAAGCGCCCCTGGTCAATTCGATCCGACCCTGCAGTGGGCGCCGCAACCCGCGCCGGCATGGCAGCCGGGCTCGCCGATGCAATTCCAGCCCGGCGCAACGCCTTCCGGACCGCACGGCGGTATGCAAGCTCCCCATGGGCCGAGCGGTGGCTCCAATGCGTTCTTCGCTGACCGATTCGCCTCGGACCTGGCCGCCGCATCGAGCGCGAACCGACCGGGCCACGGGCGCCGCACCGCATGGATCGCCGCCGCGGTCGCGACGCTCGTGGTCGCGGGCGGGGCGACGGCGGCGATAGTCACGGCCGGCCACGGCTCGGAGGACACCGCGGCGCAGAATCCGGTTCCGTCGATGGTGAGCGCACTCACCCCCACGGGTTCACATACCTCGACCCAGCCGACCACCACCAAGCACGCCCCCGCGAATAACGAGACCCCCGTCGTACCCGGTTACCAGGTTGTGGTGGCCTCGGACCTCGGGGCCGCCTATGACGTACCCGCCGACTGGACAGTCGCCCCCGACGGCAAGGTCGGCGGCTTCGGCGATCCGCCGGACGCTGTCACCGGCAAGGGGCTGGCCACCGAGGGAAAGAGCTACTGCCCCGGTTCGACCCGCACCGTGGCCTTCCTGACCGGCTCCAAGGACACCGATTCGGCAACCGCCGCAACCGAACTCGGCACCAGGACCGCCAAGATCGCCTACACCAACTCACCGGGCGGTATCCCGAGCGCCGCGCAGCCGCTCCGCTCGCTCGACGGCTCCCAGCAGGGCATGTTCGTGGAGACCAAGGGCACTGCGACCAAGGTCAATCCGGGCTGCGCAACCGACTACTCGATCTACACCTTCGCCACCCCCACCGATAGCGGCAATTTCGTCATGGTGATCGCGGCCGACACCGGCGTCCCCAATGCCCTCGACGCGGCCACCGCGATGCGCATCTTCACCAGCATTCGCCCCCATGGAGGCTGATTGACCTGCGGGTTTAACGTCTGGACATGAGCTGTTGTAAGCTACTCCAGGTTCGCTTCACGGGGTGTGGCGCAGCTTGGTAGCGCGCTTCGTTCGGGACGAAGAGGTCGCAGGTTCAAATCCTGTCACCCCGACTCGTGGTTGAGACGAACGGTTCCGCCCCCGGCCCGCACAGGTCGGGGGCGGAACCGTTTTCGCTGGTTGGCCCGGCGGTCGGGGGTCGGCCACCACACCGCGCAGGCAATGACCGCTAGTAGCCCGCAGACCAGGGCGAGCAAGCCAACGATCACGAACGCATCCATCCATACCTCCCGAGACTTCTCGTAGGTGCCCCCGGCGTCGCGACGGATCGGCACCGACCGGCACGGAAGTGCCCGGCTGTCATCAGCCTGCGGGGACAATGTGTCCTGCGGTGGTGCGGCGACGTTGCCGAGTGTTGCTGTCTGCTCCCCCTCACTGTGCACCGCCGGTGCGAAATTCCGGAAGGCGGCACGCCGAAGGAACGCGCGATGTTCCGATATGTCCCCGGTCGTCCGATATGGGCGGTGAGCAGACTCTTACCGCTTGCTAACGTGCGGTCATCTCGACGAAACGCGAGGTCCATAGCGTATACACCCATGTCGACACGGGTGGCCACACTGGCGGATGCAGCGGGACGGCCGCTGCGGGACGTTGTTTATACGACCTTGCGCGGCGAGTTGATGAACGGGGATATCCGGTTCGGCGAGCGCCTGACCGAGCCCAAACTGTCGACCCGGTTCGGAATCTCGCGGACGCCGGTCCGGGAGGCGCTGACCATGCTGTGCTCGGACGGACTGTTGCAGCGGGAGGAATACGGCTTCACTCCGGTGCGGCCGAGCATTCCGTTGATCCGGGACCTGTATGAGCTGCGAATTACCTTGGAGCTCGGTGGAATTCAGCGCGCCATCGATAATCCGGCGGTCGTGCACGATCATGCGCTGCTGGCGGCCGAGCGCGAGGCCTGGCTGGCCCTGCGCGCGGATCCGCCCGAGCAGGAGCCCGGTTTCGTGGTCCGCGACGAGGAGTTCCACGTCACGCTGCTGACGGCGGCGGGCAATGCCGAGCTGGTGCGCTCGCTGAAGGCGGTGAATTCGCGGATCAGGCATGTGCGGATGTACGACTTCATGGTCAACAATCGCATCGAAACCACCATCGCCGAGCATCTGGGAATTCTGGATGCCGTGCTGGCACAAGATCTTCTGCTGGCATACCGGCTGCTGCACACGCACATCGGTGAATCGCTGGATGTCGTTCTCGATCGGGTCACGCGGGCCATCGCCGCGATGTCCTTGGCAACTGAATAGGGGAGTTTCCGGTGACACTGGAATTCGATACAGTTCTGGTCGCCAATCGCGGCGAAATAGCCTGCCGGATCATGCGGACGGCGCGTGCGCTCGGATTGAAAACCGTCGCCGTGTACTCCGATGCCGATGTCGGTGCTGCCCATGTCGAAATCGCTGATGTCGCAGTGCATCTGGGGTCGAGTCCGGCTGCGGCGTCCTACTTGCGTGCCGACCTGGTTGTCGAGGCGGCGCTGTCGACGGGTGCGGGCGCGATTCATCCCGGATACGGATTCCTTTCGGAGAACGCGGATTTCGCCACGGCGGTGACCGATGCCGGGATCGCATTCGTCGGGCCGACGCCGGAGCAATTGCGCATCTTCGGCGACAAGCACCGCGCTCGCGAGACCGCCGCGGTCGTTGGGGTGCCGCTGATTCCGGGTAGTGGACTGCTCGAATCGGCAGCACACGCGGTGGCCGAGGCCGAGCGCATCGGCTATCCGGTGATGCTCAAGGCGGTCGGTGGCGGCGGCGGCATCGGCATGCAGGCCTGCGGTAATGCCGATGAGCTGCGGTCGGCATACCTGCGCGTGCAGCGTTTGGCCGCAACGAATTTCTCCTCGACCGGTGTTTTCCTGGAGCGGTTCGTGGCGCGGGCCAGGCATATCGAGGTACAGCTGTTCGGTGACGGTTGCGGGCGTGTGGTGAGCCTCGGCACCAGGGATTGTTCGCTGCAGCGGCGCAATCAGAAGGTCATCGAGGAAGCGCCCGCACCCGGACTCGCGCCGGAGCTGTCGGAGCAGTTGCTCGCGGCGTCGCGGGAGTTGGCCAGGTCGGTGGGGTACCGATCGGCGGGCACAGTGGAATTCGTTTACGACGTCGAGCGCGCTGCGGCCTCGTTCCTGGAGATGAACACCCGGCTGCAAGTCGAGCATCCGGTGACCGAGGCGGTGACCGGGGTTGATCTGGTCGAGTGGATGTTGCGGCTGGCGGGCGGGGACAGCTCGATGGTCGACGACCTGCCCGAGACCGGACCGGCGATCAGCGGATGGGCCGTAGAGGCGCGGGTCTATGCCGAGGATCCGGTACACCAGTACCGGCCGAGCGCCGGGTTGATCACGGCCGCGACCTTTCCGGTGGATGCGGCGGTTCGGGTCGACACCTGGGTGGCGACGGGCACCGAGGTCAGTCCGCACTACGACCCGCTGCTGGCCAAGGTGATCGCGTCGGGACCTACTCGCGACGCGGCCTTCGCGGGATCGAGTGATGCGCTGGCCGCGACCAGGATCTACGGGGTCCAAACGAATCTGCCCCAGTTGCGGGCGGCGATTGCCGATGCCGTGGTGCTCGACGCGGACCACGTCACGACGACACTGGCCGATATCCGACCCGCCAGCCATCGCATCGATGTGCTGCGCGGTGGCACGATGACCACGATTCAGGATCATCCGGGGCGAATCGGCCTGTGGCAGGTCGGAATTCCGCCGTCGGGTCCGATGGACGATCTGTCGTTCACCCTGGCCAATATCGCCGTCGGCAACCCCGCAGGTGTGCCCGCGCTGGAATGCACGCTCCAGGGTCCACAGGTGCGTTTCGCCGATACGACCGTGGTCTGCGTGACAGGTGCTGCGACGCCGGTCACGGTGGACGGACAGCCGGTCCCGATGTGGCAGCCGGTTACCGTCCCGGCCGGGTCGGTGCTCGATATCGGCGCACCGTCGGACGCCGGATTGCGCACCTACCTCGCGGTACGCGGCGGCATCGACGCGCCGCTCTATCACGGCAGCGCCGCCACCTTTACTCTCGGTGGTTTCGGCGGCAGCACCGGCAAAGCCATTGTCGCGGGGGACGTGCTGGGAATCGTCAGGAATCGGCCCGAACTCGCTGAGCCACAAGTGGTTCCGTTCGATGAGCGACCCGAATTCACGCACGTGTGGGAACTGGCCGTCGGTATCGGACCGCAGACCACACCCGCCTATTTCACCGATGCGGATATGAACCAATTCTATTCGCACCCTTGGAAAGTCGGCAGTCACGCGAATCGCACCGGCGTTCGACTGGAGGGTCCGAAGCCGACCTGGTCGCGCACCGACGGTGGCGATGCGGGATTGCATCCGTCGAATCTGCACGACAACCCGTACAGCGTCGGAACATTGAATGTCTCCGGCGATACCCCGATCCTGCTCGGGCCGGACGGTCCGAGTCTCGGCGGCTTCGCCTGCCCGCTCACTGTGATCTCGGCGCATCGCTGGAAACTCGGCCAGTTGCGTCCGGGCGATACCGTCCGCTTCGCGCCGGTCGACGATGACCGTGCCACCGCGCTGCGCCGTTCGAACACCGCTCGCGCCAAGGCCGAGGCCCCAACTGTGGCGCTGAGCCCGCTCACCGGTTCCCGCGCGCCGGTCGGACCGGCCGATCGCGGCATCCTCGGCACCGTTGCGGCGGGTACGGATCGCCCGCAAGTCGCCTATCTGCGCGGCGGCGATGACAATATTCTGGTCGAATACGGCGAGATGGTGCTGGATCTCGGCTTGCGCATGCGGGTACATGCACTCGCCGAAGCATTGGCGGGCACCGGTCTCCCGGGCATCATCGATGTGACGCCGGGTGTCCGTTCACTGCATATCCATTTCGATCCCGAGATGCTGCCGCAGTATCGGTTGCTCGGCACGCTGACCGACCTCGAATCCGAACTGCCCGCAACCCATGACCTCGTGGTGCCCAGTCGCACGATTCGATTGCCGCTGTCGTTCGACGATCCCTCGATTGACGAGGCCATCGATCGATACCGCAGCGGAATCCGCGATACCGCGCCGTGGTTGCCTTCGAATACCGAATTCATCCGCCGCATCAATGGACTCGACAGCGTCGAGGATGTGCGTGCCGCGGTCTTCGACGCCGAATACCTGGTGCTCGGCCTGGGTGACGTCTACCTCGGTGCGCCGCTCGCGGTTCCGCTCGATCCGCGGCACCGGCTGGTCACCACCAAATACAACCCGGCGCGCACCTGGACACCAGCGGATGCCGTCGGCATCGGCGGCAAGTACCTCTGCGTATACGGCATGGCATCACCGGGCGGCTATCAGCTGATCGGCCGGACGGTGCCGATCTGGTCCAGCTACCGACAATCCGCACCATTCGAAACAGGCACCCCGTGGCTGTTCCGATTCTTCGACCGCATCGTCTGGGAGCCGGTGACTCCCGAGCAGTTGCTCGAACAGCGCGCGGCCGCCGCTGCCGGGCGCTTCGACGCCGAGGTCAGCGATGGCACCTTCGCACTCGCCGACCACCTGCGGGTACTCGCCGAAAATGCCGAGGCCATAGCGGAATTCGAGACCAAACAGGCCGTCGCCTTCGAAGCAGAGAAACAGGCCTGGCGCGCCGCAGGGGAATTCGAGCAGAGCACGATCGTCGAGAGTGTGCCGGAACCCGCAACCGATCCACTGGCCGGATTGCCGCCGGACGCAACGGTGGTCACCGCACCGATGATCGGCAATGTCTGGCGGGTGGAAATCGAGGTGGGCCAGCGTCTCGGCGCCGGCGATCCGGTGGCCATCCTCGAGGCGATGAAACTCGAATTGCCGGTGCACAGCCCGGGCACCGGCACGGTACTGAAGGTACTGGCCACCCCCGGCGCGAAAGTGGAACCGGGAACCCCACTAGCAGTAATCGGAGCCACCGAATGACCGCAGGCGTCCTAGGCAATATCGAAGTACACGGCACGCCGACCGCGCGGGTCGCCGCCGCGTATCGACGCATCGCGGAGGTCGATCGGCCGGAGGTGTGGATCACGCTGCGTGCCGAGGCCGACGTCGCCGCCGAGGCCGCGAGCGTCGAACAGCGGCTCGCCGCGGGTGAATCCTTGCCGCTGGCAGGGGTGTTGGTCGCGGTGAAGGACAATATCGATGTCGCGGGGCTGCCGACCACCGCGGCCTGCCCCGAATTCGCCTACACCGCCGAGGTCACCGCTGCGGCGATCGAGCGCCTGGTCGCGGCGGGCGCATTGGTTCTCGGCAAGACCAATCTGGATCAGTTCGCAACCGGGCTCGTCGGCACGCGCAGCCCATACGGCGCGGTTCGCCACGCGCACAATCCGGAGTTGATTTCCGGCGGGTCCAGTTCCGGATCGGCAGTCGCCGTAGCTCTCGGTATCGCCGATGTCGGAATCGGAACGGACACAGCGGGTTCCGGACGCGTACCGGCCGCGCTGCACGGAATCGTCGGTATCAAGCTCACTTTGGGGATCATTCCGGCACACGGCGTGGTTCCGGCTTGTGCGGACTACGACGCGGTGACGGTATTCGCCACCGACCTCGACAGCGCGGTCGCCTCGGCCGCGGTCATGGCCGGACCGGAGCCTCGGGATCCGCGCAGCCGGTCCTGGCCCGCCGATGTTCCGCTGGCCGCGCCGCAGAACATCCGGCTGGCGGTCCCGCGCGCCGAGGATCTCGTCGCGCTCAGCGATTCGTATCGAGATGCGTTCGCCCGCACCGTATCCGCGGTGACGAGTGCCGCGATAACGACCGAAGAGGTCGATATCTCCGGGATGCTCGATGCCGCGCTTCTGCTCTACGACGGCGCGATCGTCGCGGAACGCTATGCGGCCGTCGGTACATTTCTCGATACCGCGCCGGCGAGCGCCGATCCCACCGTGACTGCCATCATCGATGCCGCGCGAGCAACGACCGGCCCCGGATTCGCGGCTGATCTGGACGCCTTGGCGCGAGCCAAGGCCGCGGCGGCGGTGACTTTGCAGGGGTTCGCCGGACTGCTCTTGCCGACGACCACTGAGCATCCGAGTATCGCTGCGGTACAAGCGGATCCGTTCGGCATCAACCGACGGATGGGCACCTTCACGAACTTCTGCAATCTCCTCGATATGGCAGCCGTCGCCGTCCCCGGCCAACCCACCGCGACCGGCGCGCCCTTCGGCGTGATGGTCGTGACGCCCGCCTGCGCCGATCAGGTCGCCGTCGATATCGCCGCCCGCATCATCGGCGCGGACAACGCTCCGACATTGATCGAAGACGGCGTTGAGCTGGCCGTCTTCGGCGCGCACCTGCGCGGTCAGCCGCTGCACTGGCAGTTGGAGGAGATCGGCGCGCGCTTCACCGGCGAGATCCGCACCACCGACGCCTACCGCCTGACCGCACTCGACACCACGCCCGCGAAACCCGGACTGGTGCGCCACGGCCCGGGACTCGGTGCGCCGATCCTCGGCGAGCTGTTCCGGGTATCAGCGGCGGGACTGGGCCACTTCCTCGCCGCGCTGCCCGCGCCGATGGCGCTGACCAGTGTCGAACTATCCGACGGACGTACGGTCATCGGCTTCGCCTGCACCTATGATGCCGCGGGTACCGCCACCGATATCACCTCCTACGGCAGTTGGAAGGCCTACTTGCAGCACCAGAACTAGCCGCTGGCTCAAACGTCTTACACATTTGTACTAGACAAACGTGCAACGCCTTTGTTAGACATATGTGCAAGACATTCGAGCCAGTGAGGAACAGATCATGAGCAACACCAACCCCGCCACCAACCGCCCGCGGGTCCTCGTCTGCGGCGGCGGCATCGGCGGCAATGCCGTTGCCCTGCAACTGCTCCGGGCCGGGATCCGAGCCACCGTGGTCGAGCGGGCGGCCGCGCCTCGCCCCGGCGGGCAGGCTGTGGATCTGCGCGGTCCGAGCGTCGAGGTGGCGGAGCGGATGGGGCTCATGCCCGGTATTCGCAAATCCCAACTGGACGAGCGCGGCATGGTTTTCGTGGACAGCGAGGGCAAGGAACTGCTGCGCATGGCCGCGGAGGTTTTCGAGGGTAAGGGCGCGGTCGCCGAGATCGAGATCACCCGCGGCGACCTGAACCAGGTGCTGCTCGATCTGCTCGAGGAGGCGGGCGGCGTCGATTACCGCTATGGCGAATGGGCTACCGAGATCAGCCAGGACGACGCGGGCACCGATGTCACCTTCGCCTCTGGCAGCACCGAGCGGTTCGACATCGTGATCGGCGCGGACGGGCTGCATTCCTCGACCCGGCGCCTGGTCTTCGGCCCGGAGGAGGATTTCTCCACCTATCTCGGCGGTTACATGTCCTTCTTCACGCTGCCGACGCCCGCCTATGCGGAGCAGCACTGGATCGCGATGAACTCGCTGGTCGGCGCGACCGGTGTGGGCCTGCGCCCGGACGCCGATCCGACCACCTGCAAGGCGCTGGTCGTCATTCGCGACGCCGCGAATCCGGCGCTGCGTCGCGATGTCGCGGCACAGCAACAGCTCATCCGCGAGCGGCTGGCCGAGGGCGGCACGATCGCGAGCACCGTCAGCGATGCCATGGCCACCGCCGACGACTTCTACTTCGACGAGTTGGCCCGCATCGACGTCCCGAACTGGTCCAAGGGCCGCGTGGTGCTGCTCGGCGACGCGGGCTACTGCGGTTCGCCGCTCACCGGACAGGGCACCGCGATGGCACTCGTCGGCGCGTACGTCCTGGCCGGTGAAATCGCTACGCACGCAACCGATCCCGAAAAGGCGCTGGCTCGCTACGAAGAGGTGCTGCGGCCGTTCGTCGCTACCGCGCAGGAGCTGCCGCCGGGTGGTCTGCGCTCGATGACGCCCCAATCGCGCTTCGGCATTCGCGCTGGCCTGTTCGTCAGCAAACTGATGACCACCAAGATCATGAAGCCGCTCATGATGAAGATGCTCACCAAAACCGAGAGCTACGAACTGCCTGATTACTCGGTCCAGACGCCTCGGCTGACCGCTCGAGGCCCGGCCGGGCCGGTCACCCCTCGTGAACCGGCCCGGCCACATACACCCTTGGATGGGATCGTCGGCACGCACCGAATGGTTACCTTCGGCAGCGGCGACTGATTCGCCGGTCAGCTCCGGGAAGAGCCATCCGAAGTGGTTGCCCCCGGTAAAGCGCCAGCGGGCCGGTCACCCCTCGTGGACCGGCCCGGCTGGCACTACCCCCGTGACGCGACCTGCTACCCCTCGTAAACAGGTCGAGTCCGGTTCCCCACCCCCGGTGGTGGCTTGTGTTGCGGTGTTGACACAAACAATGCCGTCGCGGGCTTGTTGGGCACTTAAGAAGACCTTGCAGGAACAAAACCACAGGTAGTCGCATTATTTGCGGAAGATCCCGACAAGTTTGCGGCGCGGTGGCACGAATCGGCGGATGATGGAGGATGAGGCGCCAAGGAGAATGGGAGCGGCGATGGAAACCGTGGTTGTCTGGGTGCTGGCCACACTGCTCTATTGGTGGGGCCTGTTGTAGTTCCGAGCCCTGGGGTCCGTGGATTCCCCCATAACGAAAAGCTCCGCCTCCGACCGAAATGGTCAGGGGCGGAGCTGTTTTCGGACCTCAGCTAGCAGCCGTCCAGTCCGGCGCGGACACCTTCCTCGACACGCTTGCCGAGTTCGGCGTCCACGTTCTTCCAGTATTCGAAGACCCGAGACAGCACCGGCTCGCGCACACCGCCGAGCACATGGCCGACGATATTGTCCACCAGACGATCTCGCTGCGCGTCGTCGAAGACCTCACGGACCAGAGTGCCCGCCTGGGTGAAGTCGCCGTCCTCGGCATGCTCGATGTAGCCGGCGCGTACCACGGTCGGATCGAACTCCCAGACGCCGCCATCGGGCGCCCGCTCCGGATCCGCATGCGGGCCACCGAACGAATTCGGTGCGTAGACAGGCACATTCGCGTCGTTGTAGTCGTAGCGCATCGCGCCCTCCTTGGAGTAGGAGTTCACCTCCGCGGCGCGTGCGCGGTTCGGCGGCAGCTGCGCGTAGTTGGTGCCGATGCGGTAGCGGTGCGCGTCAGCGAAGGCGAATACCCGGCCGAGCAACATTTTGTCGGGCGAAAAGCCTATGCCGGGAACGATATTCGAGGGTTCGAAGGCGGCCTGCTCGATATCGACGAAGTAGTTGGCCGGATTGCGGTTCAGGGTCCACTTGCCGACCTCGATCAGCGGGTAGTCCCGATGCGACCATACTTTGGTCAGATCGAACGGGTTGAAGCGGTAGCCATCGGCCTCGACGACCGGCATGACCTGCACGTACAGGGTCCAGCTCGGGAACTCGCCACGCTCGATCGCCTCGTAGAGATCGCGGCGGTGATAGTCGGCGTCCGCACCCGCGAGGCGGTCGGCCTCGGCCTGGGGCAGGTAGTCGATGCCCTGATCGGTCTTGAAGTGGTATTTCACCCAGAAGCGCTCGCCCACGGCATTGATCCACTGGTAGGAGTGCGAGCCGTAGCCGTTCATATGACGGTAGGTCTTCGGGATGCCGCGGTCGCCCATCAGCCAGGTGACCTGGTGGGCGGTTTCCGGCCGCAGGGTCCAGAAGTCCCACTGCATATTGTGATCGCGCAGGCCGCTACCGGGCAGGCGCTTCTGCGAACGGATGAAGTCCGGAAACTTGATCGGATCCTTGATGAAAAAGATCGGGGTGTTGTTGCCGACGAGGTCGTAGTTGCCGTCCTCGGTGTAGAACTTCACCGCGAAACCCCGTGGGTCGCGCCAGGTGTCGGGGCTGCCCTGTTCGCCCGCGACGGTGGAGAACCGCGCCAGCGACTCGGTCCGCGCGCCCGGCTGGAAGAGTTCGGCCTTGGTGTAGCGGCTCACGTCATTGGTCACCACCAGCTCGCCGTATGCGCCCGCACCCTTGGCGTGCACGATCCGCTCCGGCACCCGCTCCCGGTTGAACTGGGCGAGCTTTTCGATGAGGTAGTGGTCGTGCAGCAGGATCGGACCCTGGGTGCCCGCGGTGAGCGATTCGTTATCGCTCGATACCGGCGTTCCGGTGTTGGTGGTGGTCGGCTTGGTCATCGGCAGCCTCCTTCGCTGAATGTGTACGGCAGGTCGGGCACAGACCCCAGAAGACGACCTCGGCCTCGTCGATCACGAACCCGTGCGCGTCCTCGGGTTCCAGGCAGGGTGCTGTGCCCACGACACAGTCGATATCGACGACCGTGTCGCAGCTTCGGCACACCAGATGGTGATGGTTGTCCGCGACCCTGGCCTCGTACAGCGCGGGCGAACCGGCGGGTTCGATGCGCCGCAGAATTCCGGCGTTCACGCAGGCCCGGAGCACGTCATAGACGGCCTGCGTGGATACCGAGCCCAGAGTTTCGCGGACGGCGGCGGCCACCCGATCGGCATCCGAATGCGGTCGGGCCGCCACCGCAGCCAGCACCGCGACCCGCGGGGCGGTAACCCGCAGACCGGCCGCACGCAGTCGTTCGCCCGGATCGGTGAGGTTGGTGTGCATGCATCCGATGGTTACGCCTTTTCTAGAATTAGTCAAGAATTTGGATAGATCTAGAAAATGGTTTTATCGCGCCGGTCAGCCAGCGGATGTGGCGGCGGTCATGGAAGACCTGGGCGGTCGGGCGCATCGAAACGCAAGCGGGATGCCGATGCCGCGCACCCTCCGCGCGGAGATGCCGCACGCCTACAGAACCCAGATGCCGCACACCCGGGGCGCAGACGACGCGCAGCTCCCGGGGACGCCGGTCACGCGCACATCTGGTGACGGAGATGCCGCACACCCCGGGGCGCAGATGACCCACGGCTCCACGGACACCGGTGACGCGCACACCCTGAACACAGACCCACGACGCAGACGACGCGCAGCTCCCGGGACGCCCACTGACGCGCACCGCCCGGGACGGAGATGCCGCACCCCAGGACGCAGACACCACGCACCCCTACGTAGATGACTCGCGGGGCGGGCGGGCCTGTTTCAGGAGCGGAACTTCTTGGCTCGCATGTACTTCGCGAGTTCGTCGTACGTTCCGTCGTTATTGGCGAATTCGATTACGTTGCGGGCGGATTCGAACCAGGGGCCCGCGCTCGGCTTGATCTGGCTCAGCGCGACTTCGATATCGGCCATGCCGACCGGGCGCACGGTGCCGGTGCTGATCGAGTCGGCCATCGCCAATTGTGTTGCCGAGGTACAGATGTGGGCCAGGTCCGCACCGGAGAAGCCGTCGGTGCGCCGCACGATCGCCGGGAGATCGATGCCCGCGACCGGACGACCCTTCAGGTGGTAGTGCAGGATCGCCCGGCGCGCGTCCGAATCCGGCAGGCCGACCAGGATCATGCGGTCGAACCGGCCGGGGCGACGCAGGGCGACATCGAGGTCCCACGGATGGTTGGTGGCGCCGAGGATGTAGACGCCGTCGTTGCTGTGGGTGGCCGAATCCATCTCGTTGAGCAGCTGATTCACCACATTGCGCATCCAGGCCGAACCCGACATCTGACTGCGCTTGTGCCCGAGTGCGTCGACCTCGTCGAGGAATAGCACGCAGGGCGCATTGCGGCGGGCCATTTCGAAGACCTCGTGCAGATTGCGCTCGCCGGAACCGTGATAGATATCGAGGATGTCGGCGATCTCGATCGGGTAGAAGTTCGCACCGAGTTCACCGGCAACCGCCGCGGCGATGAAGGTCTTACCGCAGCCGGGCGGCCCGTATAGCAGCAGTCCGCCACGCGCGGAAGTGCCGAAAGCCTTGGCGAATCCGGGATTTCGAATCGGACCGAGCAGCGTGAGTTCGAGCTGACGCTTCACATCCTGCATGCCGCCGACATCGGCCAGCTTGACGGTGGGCTTCTCGAATACGCCGACATCGGAGTCGGTGACGAATTCGCGCGAGCCCCCGTCGATGAATGCGGGGGCGATGATATCGCCGACCTGTTCTTCGGCGGCCGCCCAATCATATTGCGACGGATCGCCTTTCGCCTCATCCGGGGCCGACCCGTTTGACGTGGTGTTGCTCGGCGCGGGCTGACTCAGCGTCGACTCGGTCGGCGATGGGTGGGCCGACGCGGGCTGGCTCGGCGATGGGTCACTCAGCGTAGGCTCTGTCGGCGATGGCTGGCTGAGCATCGGCTCGCTCGACGTCGGCCGGGTCGGTGCAGCGGGGGGAACCGCACCACTTGCGAGCGCGATTGTGCACTGCTGCAACAACTCCAGCACTCGCGGATGTCCCGGTTCCTGACCGAGCGCGGTCGCACACTGCGCCAGCGCCTCGGCATGGCGGCCACGATCGATCAGCAACTCGATCACCCGCACCCGCAGCGCGAGCACCTCCGGACTGCGCTCCAACGCTGCCAGCATTTCGGCCAGTACCAGATCATCGGACACGCCGATCCCCCTCTTCACCTCGTGAGCCCGTTGATTCTAGATTGCGGCACGCGAGTCCGTAGCGGCCCGAACCACCACCCGCGGTAGCCGACAGTGCCAGGGACCTGCCCGTCGAGCGGCCGTGCCGCATCTGATCACGGTCGCCGGGTGCGCCGTGCGGCGGCATGCCGCCCACAAATCTGCCGGTGCATATCCGGTCTCGGGTGAGAGGACGTCGGCTTCTGCCGTGATCGCAAAGACCGGGCGACAGACACCGCTGATGGCGAATAGCTCGATAGATACCAATCGGTCGGTTTAGTGACCGGGGCCGCAGCATCCGTCCGTGCTGCACAGACAGGTCCGCGCCGCCCAGGCAGCGGAAAGCTATCGGACGGCGCGGCGGGATCCGACCCGGCGATTTTCGTTGTGCGCATCACATCGCGATTCGTGGAATAGATCCGGCCGGCGGACCGTTGATCACCTCTGTCGGCGTCCGGACAGCCCCGGGCCTCACCTCATTCGTCGCTACGAGCGACCACTCGCCGAGAGGCGCTTGTGGGACGTCGGCACTCGAGTCGTGACGTTGGCGTGGCGTCCGGCGACTCAGCGCCGCCAGGTTTACCAACCTGGCGGCGTTTGGTATTTCCGAGCGGCTCGACTCGTCAACGACCGCGGTGTGGTCGATGATGCAGCCATGGCAACGCGCGGCGACGCACTGCGACGCAGGCTCGGACTCACCGACTCCGTGGTGATCGGGCTCGGGTCCATGGTCGGCGCGGGCATTTTCGCCGCGCTTACTCCCGCAGCGGGCGCGGCGGGCAGTTGGCTGCTGCTTGCCCTTGCGGTGGCCGCACTGCTCGCGTACTGCAATGCGACGTCCTCGGCGCGGCTGGCGGCGCGGTATCCGGTATCGGGCGGGACGTATGTGTATGGACGCGAGCGTCTGGGTGCGTTCTGGGGATATCTGGCCGGGTGGGGATTCGTCGCGGGGAAGACCGCATCGTGTGCGGCGATGGCCCTGACAGTGGGCGGCTACGCGTGGCCGGAACATTCGCGGATCGTCGCGGTCGCGGCGGTTGTCGCGATCACCGCGATCAACTACACCGGCGTGCAGAAATCGGCGCTGGCCACCCGGATCATCGTGGCGGCGGTACTGGCTGTGCTGGTGCTGGTCGTCGGGGTGGGATTGTTCGGAAAACATTCCGCTGCAACGACTCTGCCGGACCGGATCGGACCGCGCGGCATCTTACAGGCCGCGGGATTGCTGTTCTTCGCCTTCGCGGGATATGCCCGTATCGCCACCCTCGGCGAGGAGGTGCGCGATCCGCGACGCACGATTCCCCGGGCCATCATGATCGCGCTCGGGATCGCGCTGGCGGTCTATGCACTGGTGGCAGTGGCCGCGTTGGAGGTGCTCGGGTCGGCGGGGCTCCCGCATGCGATCGATCCGCTGGCCCGGGTCGTCTCGACGGCCGGGGTGTCCGGGCTTGCCCCGGTGGTCCGGGTCGGTGCGGTGCTCGCGGCGGCCGGATCGCTGCTCGCGCTGATACTCGGGGTTTCGCGCACGGTACTTGCAATGGCACGCGACAGATATCTGCCGGGTTCGCTGGCCGCCGTGCATGCGCGATTCGGTGTGCCGCATCGGGCGGAGTCGGCGGTCGGTGCGGTGTTCAGTGCTGACCGGACTCACCGTCCCAGCCGTGGGCGCTGGCTGGTTCGCGGTACGTTCGCGCCGCTGATGTCGTCCGAAGTGCGGACCGATTTGAGTGAGCGGTGCGCCGCGGATGCATTACGTCGTCGAGCGGCGCGCCGAGTCGGCAATTGACCGAGACGCATTCAGCCTGTTGCCCCGTCTGGCGAGGTCGGTCGCGATAGCCTTTGCGCATGGGGCGCATCTACGGATTCCTGGCCGGAATCGCCGCGGTATCGCTGGTTGCGGGAAGCGTTTTCGCCGGAAGTGCGCAGGCCACGCATACCGAGCAGCTGTCATGTGGGGTGTCGTCCGGGCGAGAGCCGGAACGGGCGGCGCCGGAACAGGTTGGACTGGATTCGGGGCGACTCGCGGAGGCATTGGAGTTCGCCGGCGGGCGTAATCGGTTGAATGTGCAGGTGTTCCGGCACAATTGCCTGATCGGCGAGGGGCCGACGAACGACCAGACCGGAAATGTCGCCTGGAATATCTGGAGTGCGACGAAGAGCGTGGTTTCCCTGCTCGCCGGAATAGCGTGGGATCAGGGGAAACTCGATATCGAAGCGCCGATCGACCGGTACCTGCCGCCCGGACTCGGTGATGCGCAGCATCGGTCGATCACCGTGGAGAATCTGCTGACCGAAACCTCCGGCATGAAGGTGGGCGTGCTCACGGAGGGCGTCACCGGGGTGATTCCACTCGATCCGAATAGTGCGGTACAGGCGCTCGGGGTGCCGTTGGACAATCCGCCGGGCGTGGCATTCAGCTACAGCCAGCGCAATGTCGATCTGCTCGCCTATGTCATCGAATTGGCCGTCGGGGAACCGCTGCAGCAGTTCGCGCAGCGTGAGCTTTTCGATCCGCTCGGCATCGAACGCGGCGATTACTACTGGGCGCGCGACCGCGCCGGGCACACCTACGGATACGCCCATCTGATGATCCCACCGAACAATTTCGCCAAGCTCGGCCTGCTGGTGAGCAATAACGGGAGCTGGGGCGGGCAGCAAATCGTCTCCCGGACGTATCTGTACAAAGCACGCCAGCCGTCAGCGCAGAACGCGTGCTACGGCTATCTGTTCTGGATCGGACCGGGATGTGCCGAGACCCCCGACTACCTACCCGCCGACATTTACTCGATGTCGGGACTCGGCATGCAGAACGTCTTCATCATGCCGAGCCTGGATTTGACGGTGGTGTGGACCGGAGTCTTCGGAAATGTCAGCAACGAGGGCATTTCCGGGATTGTGCAGAACACCGCGGAGCTGCCGTACGAATTCTTCCGTCGCCTGTTCGCGGCCTTCGAAGTCCGTCCGGTGCCCGATCCGGGTCCGTATGTGGAGCCGCCGCTGCGGCTGGATCCGAGGCGGTTCGTGGATACGAATCTGCTGCTCGCGGTCTTCGGCATCGGACCCGCGGCCTATCCGGGCTGCGATGTCTTCACCTGCCTGAACTATCCGTTGGCGCCGCCGTTCGCCGATACCCCACCCGGCTGCGCCATTCTGGTCTGCCTCGGTCCGGATCCGCGCACACCGGGCATCCGTTGAATCACACACCGAAGAAAGGGATATCGCCTTCCTTCGCGCCCTGTGCGAAGAAGTGATCCGGCGAGACCGCGATGAACAGTGCATTGCCCTCGGCGACGAGTTCACCGTCGTGTTCGAGGCGGGCGTGGATATGCAGTTTGCACTCGCCTTCGCGCCGATCGAGGATCACGGTCACGCCGGGGCACAGTAGTGACGACTTGCGCTGGAGCGGTCAGAGGGGCGTGAGCCAGTTGTGGTTGGTGTCGGTGCGGAGGGCGGCGGTGTGGCGTTTGCGGAGGGCTTGGGTAAGGGGGCCGGGGTGGCCGCCGGCGATCAGGCGGCCGTCGACTTCGGTGACAGGCGAGGTCCCGGATGAGGTGCCGGTGACGAAGACTTCGTCGGCGATGTAGAGCTCGGTGAGGTCGATGGTGCGTTCGACGTTCGGAATGCCGTCTTCGGCGGCGAGGGTGAGGATGGTGCGGCGGTTGATGCCGTCGAGGATGTCGCAGGACACATCCGGGGTGATCAGGGTGCCGTTGCGGACGAGGAAGATATTGGCGGCGCTGAGTTCGCAGACGTGGCCGTTGCCGTCGAGGAAGATGCAGTCGTCGTAGCCGCTGTCGATGGCATCCTGTTTGGCGAGTACCGAATTGACGTACGCGCCATTGACTTTCGCCCGCGAGGGAATCGCATTATCCGGAATGCGCCGCCATGGACTGGATTTCAGTCGCATGCCGTCCTGGGGCACGATCGGCACCGCGTCGTAGACGAAAATGCTGACTTGGATGGCACAGCCCCGTACCCGGGTGCCCGGAATCGATTCGACGACATGCACTGTCGCGCGGACGAATACGTCCTCGCTCGGCGTATTGGCCGCGACCAAGTCGATGATCGCCGTGCGGAATCGGGCGAAGTCCCATTCGACGGCGAACCGGTCGATGCCGATGATCTTGCAGGATTCCTCGAGTCGCCGGAAATGGTCGTCGAGCCGAAATGCGGTGCGTGCCGATCCATCCACAAGTACTGGGAACACTGTGTACACACTGAGCCCGTACAGCACTGCCGACGATGCGACCGCGACCGACGCCTGTTCCGCGTCGATCAGCCGGTCCCCGAAATACACCTGTGGATAAGGATTCGCCATCGGCGCAGGCTAGCAGTGGGCACCCGAGCGGAGCGAGGGAATTTCGGCCCCGCCCGGGCCTGCTGGGTCAGTTCTCCACAAGCCGGGCGAAGCGCGCCGTATCCATGTAGTCGCGGAACAGCGTGACCTTGCCGTCGCGAACTCGAACGACATTGACGGAGGTGCGAACTCGCGCCCGCTCGGCGCCGGGCACCGTCATATCCACCTCGTTCTCCACGAAAACCACCTCGGGATCGGCTGTTTCGTACACCTGTGGATAGATCCCGTGCACCTCGATTCGCGAAATTCCGGACCAGCGCTGCGCGAGATGCGCGCGTATCTCCTCGCGCCCGACCAGCCGGGTCGGCATTCCGGGAATGACGAAGGGGATCTCGAACACCGCATCCGGGGCGAGCAACTCGACAAATGCGTCGGCATCGCGAGCGGGCAGCTCCCGAAACAGCCGTTCTACCAGTTCACGAGGGCTTTCCACCGAAGTCTCCATCATGAAAACACCTGCTTCAATTAAGCGGAACGTTGACCCCGCTTATCATCCGGAACGGTCGCCCCGCTTGTCAATGCCTCCAGTAAACTCAGCCCTCATGACCGATCGCGAGGGACCGCGCCCGCTGCGCGCCGACGCGCGCCGCAATCGCGACCGCGTACTCGCCGCCGCCCAGGCGGCCTTCGCCGCCGAGGGCATTTCGGTCCCGCTCGATGAAATCGCCCGCCGCGCCGGCGTCGGCGCAGGCACCGTCTACCGCCACTTCCCCACCAAGGAAGCCCTTTTCGCAGCCGCGATCGTAGACAGCGTCGAGCGCATGATCACCTACGCCCGCGAACTCGCCACCGCCCCCGAACCGGGCAAAGCCTTCTTCGACTTCCTCGACCGCATGGTCGCCGAGGGCAGCGTCAAACGGGACCTAGCCGAAGCCGTAGGCGCCGAAAGCCACAAACCCGCCCACGAGCTGAGGGCGGCCATCGCCCAATTACTCACCCGCGCACAACAATCCGGGAACGTACGACGCGATATCGATATCGACGATCTCATGCGCGTCGTGAAGGGCACCTTCTTGGCCGCCAACTCCACCAACACCACCCCCGACCAACGCCGCCGCACGTTCGCGATCATGTTCGACGGACTACGACCTCACTGAGCGGTTCCCGGCTAGCCCGCACCGGTCGCGTGTTCGTCGATGCTCTCGCCGCTTTCGAGTGCCCGGCATGGTCGAAGCGGGCGAGCATGCCGCCGTGAGCAGGACCGTTATCGACTCGCGCTGTCCCGATCGACTGCCGACAGATCGTGACGTGGCGCGCGGCAGGCGTCGACGATGATCTTGCGAGCCGCACGACCTTCGGGGCTGGGCATGAGCGCGTAGTTGTGCGGCAGCCGGGGGCCCTCGTTGTAGTCGACCGGTACCCCGGCGGCTTCGGCGCGGCGAGTGAGGGTTCGCGCGTCGGGCAGGACCATTTCGTGGGTGCCGGAAAAGATGGTCAGGGGCGGCAGTCCTTCGATAGCGCCGAACAGCGGGCTGACGCGCGGGTCGCGCAGGTCGAGGCCACCCGCGTAGATCCGCGCCACCTCGGCCATTCCGGGCCGCTGATGCAACGGATCGACCTTTTCGAGCTCGGGCAGTGACGGGTCGGACAGGGTGGCGTCGAGCCATGCGGAGATCAGCACGACCCGAGATGGTTGCGGCCCACCCTGATCGCGCAGGACATGTGCTGCCGCCAGTGCCAGCAGACCGCCTGCCGAGTTGCCCATCACCACGGTCCTGCCGGAGCCACGCTGCTCGATCGTGCGGGCGAGTATCGCGGCGGTGGTGGCGACCATCTCCGCGGCGCTGCCGTGTGGGATCAGCGGATAGATCGGGACCACGACCTCCGCCGGAACGACAGCGCCGAGTTCGCGGACGAAACTCCAGTGCGGGCGCACGATCTCGGCGAAAAAGCCGCCGCCGTGCAGGAAAACCACGCTGACGTCGGCGGGTCCGGCGCTCGGCGTTACCCGGAACACGGGCCAACCGCCGAGATCATCCCGGGTGACGGTCGCCGCCTTGCGTAGGAACGCCGGGGGCCGCACCTCTTTGACGCGACGGTCACGCTTTTCCAGCGCCGCATGAATCCCCTCCGCGCTGCCGAGCATCTGCTTCTGGCCGCGCGAGGCCAAAAGTGCGGTGATGGCTCTGGTCTGCAAGCTCGGCTTCGCGGTAACTGCCTCGGTCGTCATTTCCGTTCATCTCCTGTCGTCGCGGCTCGCACCGGCTGATTGCGCCGGGCACCGATTAGCCTGACGAACATGACCGGGACCGCGCTTTCACAAACCTGCGGTGCGCCGGTGCTGTGGATGCGGCCCGGACATGTCGGATATCTCGGCCCGGAGCTGGGCGTCGGGATGCATGCCACGTCGATCGGGTATCTCGGCCTGAGCTTGGACGGACCGTTCGCGGTGGAGACGGCGGCGGAAGCGACGATCATCACCCGCAGCGTGTTCATACCGGCTCGGGTACCAGCCCGGATTGTCTCGGAGGGCCGGATCGCATTGCTGTTCGCCGAACCCGGCATCGCGATGATCGCCGGCGTCACCACCGGATCGGGTGGCAATGTCCAGTCCACTGCGGTCGATCCGAGCGCCGAAGCCGCCCTCATCTCCGCGGCCCGAACCGGTGTCGCCGAGTTGGAGTGCCTGATATCGGTTCGGCAATCGACGATCGACCCCCGAATCGATGCCATTGTCCGCGACATTCGTGACGATCCGACCGCACACATCCGGGCCGAGCACGCGGCCGATGCGGCCGGGATGTCGGAAACCCACTTCCTGCGAACCTTCGCCGCACACACCGGCACCACATTCCGCCGCTACCGCCAATGGGCCCGGCTCCGAATGGTTTTCGCGAGCTTGGCCGCCGGACACGACCTCACGCGCTGCGCCGCCGATGCCGGATTCGCCTCCCCGTCACACCTGAGCGAAACCTTCCGGCGCACATTCGGGCTGTCACTGACCGCGCTGCTCGGCTCGTCAGTGAAACTCGATGTCAGATGACCGAAAAACAAACGGGCCGTGCAGATCTCATGATCGACAACGGCCCGTTCGGTCGATGTCAGCGCTGCGCCAACAGGACTTCGGCGATTTGAATGGTGTTGAGAGCAGCGCCTTTTCGGAGGTTGTCGCCGGAGATGAACAGCGCCAGACCGCGGCCGTCGGGGACACCCGGATCCTGGCGGATGCGGCCGACGAGGGAGTCGTCCTTGCCCGCGGCGGCCAAGGGGGTCGGCACGTCGGTGAGCTGGACGCCGGGGGCCTTGGCGAGAATTTCCTTGGCCCGCTCGACCGAAATCGGTTCGGCGAATTCGGCATTCACCGACAGCGAGTGGCCGGTGAAAACCGGGACACGCACGCAGGTGCCGCTGACCAGCAACTCGGGCAGGCCGAGGATCTTGCGACTCTCGTTGCGCAGCTTCTGGTCTTCGTCGGTTTCGAAGGAGCCGTCGTCGACCAGTGCACCGGCGAGCGGGATCACGTCGAAGGCGATCGGCGCGACATACTTGTTCGGAGCCGGGAACGGCACCGAACTGCCGTCGTGCACCAGCTTTTCGGCATCGTCGACCACGGCGCGCACCTGGGAGACCAGCTCCTCGACACCGGCCAGGCCGCTGCCCGAGACCGCCTGGTAGCTCGAAACGATCAGGCGCTGCAGGCCTGCCACATCGTGTAGCGGCTTGAGCACCGGCATCGCGGCCATGGTGGTGCAATTCGGGTTGGCGATGATGCCCTTGACCAGATTGCGGGTCTGCTCCGGATTCACCTCGCTGACGACCAGCGGGACCTCCGGATCCTTACGCCAAGCCGACGAATTGTCGATCACCGTGACACCGGCCGCCGCGAAACGCGGGGCCTGCACGCGCGACATGGTGGCGCCCGCGGAGAACAGCGCGATATCCAGGCCGGTGGGATCGGCGGTCTCGGTGTCCTCGACCACGATTTCGCCGCCGCGCCACGGCAGGGTCTTACCCGCCGAGCGGGCCGAGGCGAAGAAACGCACCTCGTCGGTCGGGAAGTTGCGCTCCTCCAGCAGTTTTCGCATGACGGCGCCGACCTGTCCGGTCGCGCCGACGACTCCTACCCGTACACCCATGCTTATCGTCCTGTTCCCGCGTGGACGACGGCGACCTCGTCGCCGCCCAGATCGAAGGCCTTGTGCAGCACCTGCACGGCCTCGTCCAATTCGGTGTCCTTGACCAGCACCGAGATCCGGATCTCGGAGGTGGAGATGAGGTCGATGTTCACGCCCGCGTTCGCCAGCGCCTCACAGAAGGTGGCGGTGACGCCCGGATGGCTCTTCATGCCCGCGCCGACGAGGGAGACCTTGCCGATGTGGTCGTCGTAGAGCACCTGCGAGAAACCGATCTCGTCCTGGCGCTTGGTCAGCATCTCCACCGCACGCGCGCCCTCGGTCTTGGGCAGGGTGAAGGTGATGTCGGTCTTACCCGTCTCTACCTTGGAAATGTTCTGCAGGACCATATCGATATTGATCTCCGCGTCGGCGATCGCGCGGAATACCTTGGCGGCGTAGCCAGGCTCGTCCGGCAGTGCGACCACGGTCACCTTGGCCTCGCTGCGGTCGTGCGCGACGCCCGTGAGGATTGCTTGCTCCAAGGGGATGTCCTCCATCGATCCATAGACGTAGGTGCCGGGCTTGTCGGTGTAGGACGAGCGCACATGCACCGGAACGTTGTAGCGACGCGCGTATTCGACGCAGCGCAGCATGAGTACCTTCGCGCCGCAAGCGGCGAGCTCGAGCATCTCCTCATAGGAGACCTGCTCGAGCTGCTGCGCGTCGGGCACGATCCGCGGGTCGGCGGTGAAGACGCCGTCCACATCGGTGTAGATCTCGCAGACGTCGGCCTCCAGCGCCGCGGCCAGTGCGACCGCGGTGGTGTCGGAGCCGCCGCGACCGAGCGTGGTGACGTCGCGGCTGTCCTGGCTGACGCCCTGGAAACCGGCGACCAGCACGACCAGACCTTCGTCCAGCGCGGCGCGCACCCGGCCCGGGGTAACGTCGATGATCTTGGCGTTACCGTGCGACCCGGTGGTGATCACACCCGCCTGCGAGCCGGTGAACGAGCGAGCCTCGGCGCCGAGCGAATGAATGGCCATGGCGACCAGCGCATTGGAAATGCGCTCACCCGAGGTGAGCAGCATGTCCATTTCCCGAGCCGGCGGCGCAGGCGCCACCTGCTGCGCCAGATCGAGTAGCTCGTCGGTGGTATCGCCCATGGCCGAGCAGACGACCACCACGTCGTGGCCCTGCTTCTTCGTCTCGACGATCCGTTCAGCGACGCGCCGGATACGCTCGGCGGTCGCTACCGAGGATCCTCCGTACTTCTGAACAACGAGAGCCACGACAGGGTCCTCCAAGATCGACAATCAGCTGCTAACAGCACCCCAGCGTACCGGCCGAGGCCCAGCGGATTTGTTCCTACCTCCTCAGCCCGCGAGTACCGAAGGGGCCGTTCGCGAATCGAACTCGGCCGAAACTGCGTCCTACCTCCGGCGATCAACGCCATTCAGGAGGCCGCGCGAATACGCAACCAGGTACCACGCGGGTGGTACCCACAGCGTAGTATCGAGGAGTGCGTTACGACGACGCGATGAGCACACCGGAATGGCCCGAAACCTCCGCAGAGATGGCGGCCCTCGCTACGCGTCTGGAGCACACCGACGAAGAGGTCGAGCTACCGCCGCCACCCGGCCCCGACGGGGTTATGGTGTCGCGATCGTTGAAAATGCCGAGCGAGCTGGACCAGCGCATCAAGGATGCGGCCGCCGATCGCGGCATCACGCAGTCCATGTTGATGCGGCAACTGCTCGAGACGGGACTCGCCGCGATCGAGCACGACCACCCGATCTCGCTCACCGACGCCATCCGAGCACTCGCGAGTCTCCGCAAGACAGCTTTGAGCCCCGCCGCTGGATTCACTGCGAGTAGGACACCGACATAGTCGATCGAGATCGCGCCGCACTACGAGGTGCTGGCACGCGAGTTCGGGCGGCGATGGCCGGGTATTCGGTCGAGCAGTTGAAGTTGGTGCTGGATGTGTTCAACCGGCTACACGAATACATCGGTGCGGGTGACGGCGCTGCTGCGGTCGGACAACACCGATTGAGAGGACGATGTAGCCCATGAAGAGCACAGTGATCGAGGTGACAACGGGACGATCCGAGGTCGTGTACGACATCACCCCGCAGTGCGCGTCGTTCGCGCGCGAGGCGGGCGAGGATGGGCTGCTGCACATCTTCGTGCCGCATGCCACGGCCGGGATCGCGATCATGGAACTCGGCGCGCGCAGCGATGACGATCTGCTCGCCGCATTGCGCGACCTGCTGCCCGCCGACGATCGCTGGCGGCATGCCCACGGCTCCCGCGGGCACGGCCGCTCCCACGTCATGCCCGCATTGATCCCGCCCTACGCCACCGTGCCGGTCATCGGCGGCGCACTGACCCTGGGCACCTGGCAATCAATCGCGATGGTCGACCTCAATGTCGACAACCCGGATCGCCAAGTGCGCCTGTCATTTCTGCGCGGCTAATCACTCGGCGCGAGACGGGCGAGTTCGGTGCGATTGGCGATCCCGAGCTTGGCGTATACATGGGCCAGATGCGTTTTCACGGTGCCGCGGCCGATGAACAGGCGCGCGGCGATCTCCGGATTGGTCAGGCCGGAAACGGCGAGTTCGACCACGGAACGCTCTGTCGGTGTGAGGCTTTCCCAACCGGAATCGGGGCGGTTGCGTCTGCCACGGGCACGGGTGATGTAGTCGATCGCCGACCGCAACGACATGGTGCGGCCGCGCTCGAGGTATTCCAGCAGCCGCGTTTCGTCGGGGATATCAACGCGGACAACCGATCCGGCGTCGGCGCGGACCCGTTCGGCCGCGCCGAGCAGCAACCCCGCCGTCTCGAACGACTCACGTCGCAGCGCCACAGCCGCGAGCGCCGTCAGGCTGTCGGCACATGCGAGCACCAGGCCGTGTTCGTCTCGAATTCGCAAGGCCTCGTGCTGCATTCGCGTTTCCTGCTCGGTATCCGGAGCCAGTAATGCCCGCTGCTCCAGCACAGCGGCGCGCACGGATGGCAGGGCCGTGATGAGCGGTGTGGCCGATAACCGGTCCAGCAGCTCGGCCGAATCCGCTGCCGCTCCCGATTCTCGCAGCGCACGAGCGAGTACCAGCCGCGTCCACGGGGTCAGTTGATCGTCGGAAGGGCGCTCCTGCCAACGACCTTCGCGACGACACCAGGCAGCCGCCGCGGCGGGCCGTCCGGCGTCGAGTTCGAGTAAGGCGTGCACCCGCTCCCAGCCGGGGACGAACGGCGGTGTCCGCGCTCCCTCGATGAGCCGATCGATCGGAAGCAGCGCCGCGCCCGCCGACCCGGATCTGCCTGCCCACAGCAGGATTTCGGCGAGCGCGGTGCGGGCCAGTGCGATGCGATGGAAGTCGCGCAGGGGTTCCGCGGTGGTCACGGCCTGTTCGGCGAGTTCGATGGCGTGGGCCAGCGCACCGGATTGTGCGGTTGCCAGTGCGAGCCAGCCGAGTGCGGACGAGGCGATGGCGCGGTCGCCACGCCGGAGCAGTCCCGTTACGGCGGGTTCCAGCTGTTCGATCGCGTCGCGGTGTTCGTCGCGCAGTAGGTGGACCAGGCCGATCAACGCCTGGGTGGCATCGGTGACGAAGCCGTCGCCGGCCCGTTGCGCGTCTGCGCGCACCGCCGACGCTTCGGTGCGTGTGCGCTCCAGATCGAATCCGATGGTGCCGATGGCGATGAGTGTGCGGGCCAGCAGGCCGACATCCTCCAAGCCGAGCTGTTCGGCTAGTTTCGCTGCGGCGCATGCCTTTTCATAACTCATCGGCCCGGGCAGCACGGTGTCCGCAACGAGCGCTTGGGCCAGCAGCACGCGCGCCTGGGTCTCGTCAGGGGTGCTATTCCCTTGCGCCGCATCATGTTCCAGTAACCGAATGCCATCGGCGGCGTGCGCGCCCAGGTGCCACAGCCAGGCCACCGCTGCCGCTAGTCTACGGCCCGCTGCGGCGTTGGGTTCGGCCCGATCCAGACCCCATTCGATGGCGGCACGGACATTCGGATATTCGACGGTGAGTAGCGTGCGCCACTCGTCCTTATCCGAATCCAATAGCGGCGCAGCACTTTCCACCAGCGCAAGCATCAGTTCCAGATGCAGATCGCGCAGGGCCGCGGTCTCCTCCGCCTCGTCGAGCCGCAGCAGCGCGTAATCGCGCACCACACCGAGCATTCGGTAGCGGGCCACCGGCCCCGTCGTATCCGCCGACACCAGCGACTTGGCGATCAAGCCACGCAATGCCCGCAGATAACGCTGGACCGGAACGTCCAGCCGTTCGGCCAAACCGGCTATCGCCTGCGCGGCGAATCCGGGCTCGAAAACACCCAGACGCCGAAACAATTCGCGCTCATCCTGGTCCAGCAGGTCGTGGCTCCAGCGCATCGATGCGGTCAGCGTAGCCTGCCGGAACGGGGCGCGTCCGGTGTCGTCATCGAGCAATACGAACGGATCCCGCAACGAATCCGCCAACTGCGCCAACGAAAGAGTGCCCGCCCAACCTGCGGCGAGTTCGAGGGCCAGCGGCAGTCGATCCAGCCGATCGCAGACCCGACGCGCCGCGGCCAGCGCGTCCGGGCCGAGGTTCGCGGTGCCCGCGCGGTCCGAGAAGAGATCCAGTGCATCGGCCAGGTTGAGTGCCGACAGGCGATACACCTGTTCACCGGGTAGGTCGAGCGGCACCCGACTGGTGGCGAGCACACCGACGCTCGGGCAGCGCGCCAAGATGGCCGACACGATCCCCGCTACCGGTTCGCGCAGGTGCTCACAGTTGTCGACCACCAGCAGGATGCTCCGCGCGGCCAGTTCCCGAGTCAGCGTGTGCACGGGATCGGCGGCCAGCGGTACGCCGAGCGCCGACGCGATGGCTCGGGTGACGCCGTCGGCGTCGCGTTCGTCCGCCAAGCCGACCCAGCCGATGCCGTCGGGCCAGGAATCGGCGAGCGCAGCACAGGAGCGCAGGGCCAACCGGGTCTTACCGCAGCCACCCGGGCCGACCAGGGAGAGCACCCGTCCGGGCGCGACCGCTGCGGTGAGCGTGGCCAGTTCCTCGACGCGGCCGACGAACGACGACAGCTCGGGCGGAAAGGGCTGGCCGGAGTCGATCATCGCGCCTCGGAGTCTGCCACGACCGCCCGCATCCGACCACCGGGTATCTGCCACCTGCCCGGCGCGAATATCGGCCAGCTGGCAGATGTTCGGGGGTGGCCGCGCCGGAAGTATTCATTGCAGCGGCGCACGGGGCGCCACCGAAACGAAGGAACCGACATGACCGAGACCAATGCCCGCCGGGTCATCGCCAATATCTCGCTGTCACTCGATGGCCGGACCAATGGCAGCGGCGGCGACTACGACATGAGCTGGATCGTGCCGCACGCCGTGAGCGACGCCTCTCGCGATCAGATGGTCAAGCTGACCACCACCGCGACCACGGCCCTGCTCGGCCGCAAGAACTACGAGGGCTTCGGCGGCTACTGGCCGACCGTCGCCGCCGACGAGAACGCCGAGCCGCGCGACAGGGCCTTCGCTACCTGGCTCGATGCGGTGGACAAGGTGGTCTTCGCGCACTCCCTGACCGAGCTGCCGTGGCCGAACTCCCGTATCGCCGAGGCTGATCCGGCCGCGACGGTCAAGCAGTTGCGCGCCGAATCCGGCGGCGACATCGTGGTACTGGCCTCCGGCAGCGTGATCAAAAACCTGCTGGCGGCGGGTGAACTGGATCGGCTGATCATCACGCTGTGCCCCGAACTCGTCGGCGGCGGCGCACGACTGTTCGAGGACGGCGGGCCCGCAACCAGCTGGTCGCTCACCGATCTGTCCACCACGGATTCCGGTGCGATCATTCTGGTCTACGACCGGATCGGCGAAGGCGAGCGGTGACGGACGCTCGGCGCCGTGGCGGCGCACCGCCGCCACGGCCGGACCTCAGGCTTTGGTGAGCCAGGTGACCTGCGTACCGTTGCCGAATTCGGTGCGTTTGGTGGGTGTGAACAAGGTGGGGTTGAATTCGCCTGCGAAGGCCGGGGTTCCGGTTCCGGCCACCACTGGATAACTCTTGATGACGAGCTCATCGATCTCGCCGAGTAGCTGTGCGGCGAGCTTGCCGCCACCCGCAAGCCAGATGTCCATGCCGTCCTCCTGCTTCAGGCGACGCACGAGGCCGACCGGATCGCCGTCGACGACTTCGACAGTCGGGTCATCGATGCGGCCGAGGGAACTCGAGACTATGTACTGGCGCATATGCGCGTACGGGCTGGTCACGCCGATGGCCTGGGCCGGAGCATAGGTGCCTCGACCCATGACCAAGGTGTCGAACTTCTGATTCGGCGCATCGACCGCCAGCCCGATATGCGGGCGCACGTGGGTCGGCAGCGTCTCCGGATACTCCGCCTTCATCCAGTCCCACACGTCGTCCCCGACCGGATAGAAGCTGATGTCGTCGCCGGGCCCCGCGATATAGCCGTCGAGGGACATGCCGACGAAGTAGACGAGTTTTCGCATATGAATACCTCTTTCGTGGTGCTGGATCGTCAGGACCGGGAGAACCAGGTGACCTGGGCGCCGTTGCCGAACTCCCGGCGCTCGGTGGGCGTGAACAGGGTCGGGTTGAAGGCACCCGAGAAGGCGGATATGCCGCCGCCCGCGACGACCGGATAGCTCTTGACGATCATCTCGTCGAGTTCGTCGAGCAGCGTCGCGGCCAGCTTGCCGCCGCCGCACAGCCAGATATCGCCGCCAGCTTCGGCTTTCAACCGTCGCACCAGTTCGACCGGACGTCCCGCGACCACCTCGACCTGCGGATCATCGCTCGGGCCGAGGGTGCTCGAAATGACGTACTGCCGCATATGCGCGTACGGACTGGTCACCCCCTCGGACAGCGCGGGCTCATAGCTCGCACGGCCCATCAGCACGGTGTCGAACCGCTTATTCGGTTCGTCCACCGCCATCCCGACGTGCGGCCGCACCTGACTCGGCACGAAGTCCGGATATCGCCCCGTGATCCAGCTCGTCATCTCGGCGTCGAGCGGGTAGAAGTCGAACTCCCCTGTCGGACCGGCGATGTAGCCGTCGAGCGAGACGGCCACGTAGTAGACGAGTTTTCGCATATCAATACCGCCTGATCCGTTGTACTCTAACTGAAGTGATTTGAAGGTAGTACTACAGATGGAGTGGTGTCAAGTGCGGACAAATCCGGAGCGGCGGCAAGCGCTGCTCGACGCGGCGATAGAAGTGTTGGCGAAGGAGGGGGCGCGCGGGCTCACCTTTCGTGCGGTGGACAAGGAGGCCGGGGTGCCCGCGGGTACGGCGTCGAACTACTTCGCCAACCGCGACGACCTGTTGACCCAGGTGGGCGGGCGGTTCTACGAACGGTTGACGCCGAGCGCGGCGACCATGGCCGACCTCGCGACAGGCCCGAAGACACGGGCGCATATCACCGAATTGATGCGGGAGACGGTCGGTCGCATCGAGGCGTTCCGCACCGGCTACCTGGCCATGCTCGAGCTGCGCCTGGAGGCGACACGGCGACCGGAGTTGCGCGCGGTCATGACCGAGGCCGTGCGCGCGGATCTCGATTTCAATGTGCGCAACCATCTCGAAGCCGAACTGCCCGGCGACGAAAAATCGGTGATTCTGCTGTATCTGGCCCTGAATTGGCTGATCGTGGACCGGCTCACGCTGCCCGGAATCTTCACCGAGACGCAGAGCCAGGAGCTGATCGAGGCCGCGGTCGATCGACTCGTCGGTAACGAGTGAAACGCCGCGCGGACGGGAAACCCTTGTGACGCGTGTCACTGGCATTCGATAATGGGGCGATGATGGCGAATGTCGGAGACCGGCTCCTCGTACACGGCCACGTTGTGGGACAGAGCGATCGCCACGGCGAAATCGTCGAAGTCCGCGGGCCCCAGGGCGCACCACCGTATGTGGTGCGATTCGATGACGGGCACGAATCGCTCGTCTACCCGGGTCCGGACGCGATCGTCGAACCAACGCCGCACTGAGCCGCCGCACCCGCGGGCCCGCCTGCAGCGGGCCCGTTACCTCCTGCGCAGCTGAGGATGCGAATACCTTGCGCACGATCGACTTACGGCCCCGCAGCTCCGACGGCAAGTCCACTGGACCGGCGAAATCGCGATTCGTTCGAAAATACTGAACCGTAACTTGTTCTCGCCGTACATAATCGACCGTGATCCCCCCGAGATATGCGGCCGATGTGGCTTCGGGCACTGCCCGCTCAGTTGACTTGCGAATGTGTCGCTGGGCACAATTTGCCGATGTAGTTGGGCGGGGGCGGAGGTATGGAATGCGTACAAAGACCGATATCCGTTTCGTCGTCGACGCCGATCCCGAGCGGGTAATGGATGCACTGGCCGCCGTCGAGATGCTCCCGGAGTGGTCGACCTCATACAGCGACGCCCGGGTCGCGAGCCGCGACGACGCGCTGCGACCGCGCCGGGTATTCGTCAAAGCAGAGCTGATGGGCGGCTCGGATCTGCAGGTCCTGGAGTACGAATGGACCGAGACCCGCTCCTCCTGGGAGGTCGCCGACAGCACCCGCGGGGTGAAGGGCGGCGGCTGGTTCGAGGTCACCGAGGGCGAGGAGGGCACCGAGGTCTGGTACCACGTCGAGCTCTACATCCCGATCCCCGTTCCGGGCATGCTGGTGAGCCGGACCATGCGCCGCTCGAACGAGGCCGTCGTGCAGAACTTCATCGAGTTCGCTGAGGGCTTCACCGAGAACGAGAACTATCAGGCCGTATAGGAGCGCACCTGTCGCATTCGGATGCGACGATGTGAACCATGATCGGTTCCAAACGGGCACGCCTGTTGCCAACGGCCGAGGATGCGTCGGTAACTCAGCTCGAGTTGTTCTTCGACCTGGTGCTCGTCTTCGCGTTCACCATGGTCACCGGCTTGGTCGCACACGACACCAGCGCCAAGAACATGCTGCGCGCGATCCTGGTACTCGCCGTCATGTGGTGGCTGTGGATCGCCTACTCCTGGCTGGGCAATGTGGTGCGCGCGGACGAGGGCATCGCACGGGTCGCCATGTTCGTCGCGATGGGCGGCGGATTCCTCGCAGCGCTCACCATCCCGGAGGCCTTCGACGATGCGCAGGGCGGCTGGTTCGGCCCGCTGGTCTTCGCGATCGCGTATCTGATTGTGCGCCTGGTGCATCTGGCCATGTTCGTGCTGGCCAGCGCCGAGGATTCGCAACTGCGCAACCAGGTGCTGCGCTGGAGTCTCGGTTCCATCACCATCGGAACCACCCTGCTCGTCATCGCCGCCATGACAGAAGGCACGACGCAGATCGTGCTGTGGATCGCCGCGATCGTCGGCGATATGGGATGGACCCTGCTCGCGGGCGAGGACTGGCGATTGAATTCGGCCCGCCATTTCTCCGAACGCTACGGGCTGATCGTCATTGTGGCGCTGGGTGAATCGATCGTCTCGATCGGCATCGGCGTTGCCGGACTGCCCATTTCGTGGCCGATCGCGGTCGGATCCCTGCTCGGACTCGCGGTTTCGGGTCTGCTGTGGTGGGCGTACTTCGATGTGGCGGCGCTGTCGGTGGAGCACGAGTTGCAGCACGCGGAGGGCGAGCGGCAGATCAAGATCGCCCGAACCTCCTACACCTTCTGGCATTTCCCGATGATCGCCGGGATCATCGGTCTCTCGCTCGGACTGAAGAAGGTGCTCTACTACGTCGGCGACGAGTCGGCGCACAGCCTGAAGGACGCCCTGTCCGGGATACCGCTGTTCGCACTGTACGGCGGTGTGGTGCTGTATCTGATCGCATTGGTCGGGTTCAAGCAGTACGCGACCGGGAACGTCACGGTGCCGCGCCTGGTGGCCGCCGGACTGCTGCTCGCGCTGACTCCGGCGGCCTGTGCGCTGCCCGCGCTGGCCTCACTGGGGCTGCTGTGCGGTGTGCTGGTGCTGCTGATCGTCTGGGAGACAATGCGTTACGCGGCGCCGCGCGACGAGATCAGGCACGCGACACACGGCTGAGGTGGTAGCGCACGGTCTGTTCGTGCGGAGTCGGGCCGTAATTGGACGGCGCGACGCGCACCCCGGCATGCACGGCGTCTCGGATCTGATCCACGTTCTCACGGATCATGTCCGAGACCAGTTCGTCCGTGCGCGGATCCGCCAGCACCTGGAAAACGATCCGAAATGTGGTGTCGGCGATGAGCCGGATGATCTCGTCGTGGAACGGGATGTAGCGGACCCGACCGGCCTGCGGATCGTTCTTGATGAGTTCGAGGATCATCTCGTCCATTTCGGCGCGGTTCTCCTCCAGCGCCGCCGCGATATTGCGGGTGTAGTGGCCCGTGCGCAGCACCTGCGCGACCTCGTCCATGATGGCGATGGTCATGGGGCGCTTGATGACATCGACGATGGTCGTCACGAACCGGTTCACCACCGCGGCGGTCACACGATCACCGAGGGCCCGATCGGCGACCCGGCCGAGGCGGACCGCGATCACCACGATCCGCAGTAACCGGAACCCGCGGAAGAACGGGCTGGTCACCGGGATCATGCCGAGCACTTCGTACCAATAGACGAACGGGAACGTCCACGGCCAGCCCGCGCGGCGCCAGCGCCAGAGGAATTCGACGGCGAATACCGCGCAGACCGAGTAGTCGAGCACCACGATCACGCGGTAGGTGTGCGCGGAGACGTCGAAGAAGCTGACCCAGGTGACCAGCACGACCGAGACGATTGCCAGCGCCAGCATCACCAGGTCCGACCACAGCGCGGGCGGCTTGCGTGAAAAATCCAGCTTCGGTCCGTCGTCGAGGCCGGGCGTGATCGGCCTGGTCGGTGTTGCCACGTGAGGATCCCTTCGACGCCGAACGGTCCCGCCGACAGTAATACGCGCCGCGCCGGGCTACTTCCCAGCGCGGATGATCGCCTCGATATTGCGTTCGGCCAGTGCGGTAATGGTGAGCGAGGGATTGACCGTGCCGGTGCTGCCCGGGATGGCCGCACCGTCCATCACGTACAGGCCTGGATGACCGTGCACGCGACCGTTGCCGTCGGTGGCCCGCCCGAGCACCGCACCGCCCAGCGGGTGCGCGGTGAACAGCGCGTTCGCGTCGTAACCGAGCGCGCCGTATTCGACCAGAGCATTGGAGCGTTCGGCGATCCGATGATCGACCGCGCGGGCGGCCGCCACGATATCGTCACGGTTCTTGGCCGACCAGGACAGCCCGACCGCATTGCCGGCGCGGTCGTAGCCGAAGCGCGCGCGGGCCGGATCGAGCACCATGCCCAATGAGGCGAGCGCGCCGGTCTCGAACGGAATGCCGGGGATGTACCAATTTTCGAGCGTGAGCGGCACCGCGGATTCGTCGAGGATCCGGCTCGCGCTCGGCACGCCCTGTCCGAAGCCGGCCAACTGACTGGCGCCGCGAGCCAGCACCACGTCACCGTTGGTGCCCCAGCCGTCGCCGACGTGTTCGTTGAGGTTCGGCAGTGCGCCGGTGGCCTGGGCCCGCACCAGTAGCTCCGAGGTGCCGACCGAACCCGCGCCGAGGAACAGGCGATCGCAGGTGAGGGTGCGGGTGCCGATCACGTCGCCGGTCGGCGAAAGTTTTGTCACGGTAACCGAATAGCGGCCGCCGGATTCCTGCGCGATGGCGTCGACGCGGTGCCCCGGATAGATCGCGGACTTTCCGGTGTCCTCGGCGTAGCGCAGGTAGTTCTGGTTCAGGTCGAACTTCGCGCCGTTGGAGTTGCCGAGATTGCTGCGCGCCACCGTCGCGGAAGGCCTTGTGGTGCCGGCGATTTCGCCGCGCAGCACAGCCCAGTTGAAGATCGAGTCATTGGCCACCGGCTGATAGCCGGCCCTGCGCACCTGCTCGTCCCAGGCCCGGGAATGCGCGAACGGCGAAGCGGCGTACAGGTCCGCCGGAATAGGGCTGAGCCGCAACATCTCCCGCACGCGCGGGTAATAGACGCGCTCCATTTCGGCGTAGTCGACGGTGCCGCCGAAGACGTGGTCGAAGAAGCGGCGTTCGGGCGCGACCATCGCACCGGAGAAGATCACCGAGCCGCCGCCGACCGCCGCCGCCCGCCACACATCGATGCCCGGGTACTGGGTGCAATCGAGCACCCCGCCGAAGCTGGCGAAATGCGTCGGCACCTTGGTGACGCCGGTGAAGTTGGTGCGATGCCAGAAGCCGCGGCCGTCGGGCAGATCGTCACCGGTGAAGATCTCCCGCCACGGATCGTTCGGCCAGCGCGAACCGCGCTCCAGCACGGTATTGGCGATGCCCGCCTCGGCCAGGCGCAGTGCGGTGACCGCAGCGCCGAAGCCGGAGCCGATGACGATCGCGGGTGAATGCTCGGGCGGATCGGGAAGTGGCGCAAAGATTTCCGGGACCCACATGCGGAAAAGGTTGTCCCACATCGGATCTGCGGCATCGGCTGTCGCCCTGCCCAATGCGGTACCCGCGACACCCAGCATCGCGGCTGCACCGGCTGCCTTGAAAAAGGCACGTCTATGCACCCGGGCCACCTCCCTCATCACGCATGGCCGAGCGCAGACTACCGGGATTCGGGAGTCCTGAACAGTGGTAGTCGCCGGAATGCGGACGATCTTGGTCGAGCGGTTTCCGGTACTGGCGTTTCAGTCGGTGAACGGGGGCCTGTCCGGCTTGCAGGTAGCGCCGGGCGCGGGGAGTTGCAGGTCCACGAGGTAGTGCTCCTGGAGCCTGCCCGCGCAGTCGCTCACCACCAGGTGTCCGTAACCGCCCTCGATGATCACCAGCCTGGCATTGACCAACTCCTGCTGCGCCCTGCGGGCGGCCGTCAATGGGGTGACCGGATCGAAGCGGTTGTTGAACAGCAGAGCGGGCTTATCCGAACGCAGAATCCACGGACCGGTGATGCGCTGCGGATATCCCTCGGCCGATGCGGGCCAAGCGCCGCAGGCCTGTCGCAAGTAGAGCCACATGGCACCGTAATGCGGTGCGACACCGGCGAGTTCGTCCGCTATGACGGGCCATTGCTCGGGTTCGCGACCAAAGCTGTTGTCCGCACAGGTGATTGCGGTGAAGGCATCGAGGAAGTCTTCGGTGAAACCGCCCGCGTCCAGAAGCTGTTGTACGACATCGGGATCGCCCGCCGGGCCGCGCTCCAGTTCGGTGAGCAGTTCGGCCAGTGCGGGCCAGCCCTCCTTCGTGTCGTAGAGCATGGTGGCGTGTGCGGGCAGCACCTCGGTGAGGGTTACCGCGCGGGTGCGCTCACCCTGGCCGACCACGATGGGGCCCTGGCGCAGCCGGTCCAGAACGGCGTCGTTGCGGACGCGCAGTGCGGCGGCATCGGTTTTGGTCGGGCCCGCGAACACGCAGCGCGGTTGTCCCGCTTCGGCACACAGCCGCAGGAACTCCGCGAGCACCTCTTCGGTGCCCGCCGCGGAGTCGGCGATCTGGGCGCGCGAATCGTTGGTGTAGGCGTCCGGGTCGATCATCGAGCCGAGTTGCAGCGCGCGAACCCGGTCGCCGAACAACGCGCCGTAGACCTCGCCCAGATAGCTCGCGTAGGAACCGCCCGTGTAAGTCATGGTCGTCTCGCCGACCGCGCGGCGCAGCAGGTCCAGATCACGCGCGGCATCGACGGTAGTCAGGTGTGGCAGCAGCTCCGGGCTGTGCGCGGCGCAACCGGCGGCCAGGTCGCGGGCGCTGCGCGCGGCCGCGGCCTCCTGTTCGGCATTCGCCGGCGGGAGCAGGATGGCGGACCAGAACCGTTGCTGCTCTTGGGAATTCGCGAAGCAGCGCACCTGACCGCTGCGGCCGATACCGCGCTGATCGAAGGTGACCACATCGAATCGGCGGGCCACCTCACCGGCCGACAACTCACCGTGACTCGCCCATTTGAAGCCCGAACCGCCGGGTCCGCCGACCGCGCTGAACAGGGTGCCGATGCGACGGTCCTTATCCGCGGCCGGCTGTTTGACGACGGCCAGCGAAAGCGTCGCACCGTTGGGCTGCGCGTAGTCGATCGGGACCGCGGCCGTCGCGCACTGATACTTGCTCAACTCCGCTTCGGGGCACTGCGCCCAATCGAGTTTCGGGGTCGGCGCCGCATCGGCCTGCGCAACCAGTTCGTCGACCTGCGTAACCGCAGCACTGTGCCGAGAGCACGAAACCAATGACGGCACCAATACGGCCGCCAGTGCCAACCCGACGATCTTCCACCCGCGCATACCGACCATCCTGCGTTGCGGACCCGACCGCCGTCGTCCTCCTTTGGGACCAATCCAGCTGCGCGACAAGTGCGACCGCACTAGGGGTTTCGTATCTCGAGTGCCACGTACATCCTTCGTCTACGTCATCAACAGTCGGACGACGGCAATGCTGCCCACCACGACGATCACCGCACGCAATGCGGTGGGCGGCATCCGCCTGCCCATCTTCGCGCCGAGTTGACCGCCGATGATCGAACCGACCGCGATCAGCGCGGCGACCCGCCAGTCGACATCGGCGATCAGGGTGAACACCACCGCGGAGACCGCGTTCACCAGCAGACCGAGCACATTCTTCACCCCGTTGAGCCGCTGGATGTCCTCGTGCACGAACACCCCGAGCAACCCGATCAACAACACGCCCTGGGCCGCGCCGAAGTAACCGCCGTAGATGCCGCACAGAAATATCGCGACGTACAGGATCAGGCCACCGTGCTCGGGCGCCGGACCGCTATCGGCGGCGCGGCGCTTCTTCACCCAGTGCGCCAACCGCGGCTGGACCACGACCAGGATCAACGCCGCGACGATCAGCACCGGCACGATTGCCTTGAAGGCCGCGGCGGGCAGAATGAGCAGCAGGATCGCACCGGTGGTGCCGCCGAGCAGGGACGCGCTGCCGAGCCGGACCAACCTGGCCCGCTGGCCCTCGAGTTCGCGCCGATAGCCGTACGCCCCGCTGACACCCCCGGGGACCAGACCGATGGTGTTCGAAACGTTCGCCGTGACCGGCGGAATTCCGAAGGCGAGCAGCACCGGGAAGGTGATCAGGGTGCCCGATCCCACGATGGTGTTGATGCCGCCGGCCGCGATGCCCGCGCCGAAGACCGCCAGTTGTTCCAGCCAAGTCATATGAACCTACCTCCAGCCGGTCGGAACGCTAATCGTTACGTCGGATGACCGGACGATGGGGACCGGGCTTTCGGCAGTGCGCCGGGGCGCGGTAAACTCGCCGACATCATGCAGCGGGCACTTCTTCTCGGCCGCCGCGACGGGGTCTGATCGGACTGGCCTCCCGTCGCGGGGTTCTGCCGTGCCGGTCGACCCGATAACTGGGATCCACCACACCCTGGAGAAAATCGCATGTCCCCTGCTGACGCCTTTGTATCCGGCTCGCGCACCATTACGGCACCGAGCAAGCCCGCCCCTGCCGACCAGCCCGCCTGGAACCGGCAGAAGAACTCCTCCATGCCGACCTTCCGCTACCGGCCCTTCGCGGAGGAGGTCGAGCCGATCACGCTGCCCGACCGCACCTGGCCGGACAAGATCATCGACCGCGCGCCCGGCTGGTGCGCCGTCGACCTGCGCGACGGCAACCAGGCCCTGATCGACCCGATGAGCCCGGCCCGCAAGCGCCGCATGTTCGACCTGCTGGTGCGGATGGGTTACAAGGAGATCGAGGTCGGCTTCCCGTCGGCCAGCCAGACCGATTTCGACTTCGTCCGCGAGATCATCGAGGACGGGGCGATTCCCGACGACGTCACCATCCAGGTGCTGACCCAGTGTCGCGCCGAACTGATCGAGCGCACTTTCGAGGCATGCGCCGGTGCGGCCAATGTGATCGTGCACTTCTACAACTCGACCTCGGTCCTGCAGCGGCGTGTGGTGTTCCGCGCGGACCAGGCGGCGGTGCAGAAGATCGCGACCGATGCCGCGACACTGTGCCTGGAGGTCGAGCAGCGCTACCCGGACACCAACTGGCGCTACGAGTACAGCCCGGAGTCCTACACCGGCACCGAACTGTCCTACGCCAAGGAGGTGTGCGACGCGGTCACCGAAATCATCGCGCCCACCCCCGACAAGCCGATGATCATCAACCTGCCCGCGACCGTCGAGATGGCGACCCCGAATGTGTACGCCGATTCGATCGAGTGGATGAGCCGCAACCTGGCCCGCCGCGATTCGATCGTGCTGTCGCTGCATCCGCACAACGACCGGGGCACCGCGGTGGCCGCCGCCGAACTGGGCTATCAGGCCGGTGCGGATCGCATCGAGGGCTGCCTGTTCGGCAACGGTGAGCGCACCGGCAATGTCTGCCTGGTGACGTTGGGGATGAATCTGTTCTCCCGCGGCGTGGATCCACAGATCAACTTCTCCGATATCGACGAGATCCGCCGGACCGTCGAATACTGCAACCAGCTGCCGGTGCACGAGCGCCACCCCTACGGCGGCGACCTGGTCTACACCGCGTTCTCCGGGTCGCATCAGGACGCGATCAACAAGGGTCTGGATGCGATGAAGGCCGCGGCCGACGCCGCCGAATCCGATGTCGACGACATCGTCTGGGAGGTGCCGTACCTGCCGATCGACCCGAAGGATGTGGGCCGCACCTACGAGGCCGTCATCCGGGTCAACTCGCAGTCCGGCAAGGGCGGCGTCGCCTACATCATGAAGACCGATCACGGGTTGGTGCTGCCGCGCCGGCTGCAGATCGAGTTCTCCCAGGCGATCCAGAAGATCACCGACGGTGAGGGCGGCGAGGTTTCGCCCAAGGAGATGTGGGACGTCTTCGCCGACGAATACCTGAGCCCGATCCGGCCGCTGGAGCGGATGCGCCAGAAGGTCACCGCCTCGGAGACCGACGGCGGCGTCGACTCGATCACCGCGGTGGTCAAGGTCGACGGCGTCGAGCAGGAAGTCACCGGCGCGGGCAACGGACCGCTCGCCGCATTCGTCGACGCGATCGCGACGGTCGGATTCGATGTGCGAGTGCTGGATTACTCCGAGCACGCCATGTCCGCGGGCGACGACGCGCAGGCCGCGGCGTATGTGGAGTGCGCGATCGGCGACAAGGTGGTGTGGGGTGTCGGCATCGCCACATCCATTACCACCGCGTCGCTGCGAGCCGTGGTCTCGGCAGTGAACCGGGCGCACTGAGCCAGCACCCGCCTGACCCCGAGGGCGGGTCCGCAGCGCAAGCATCGAACCGAGCCGGCCCCCCGAGGCTCTCAGGATCAAGATCAGGTAGCACTGGTGGCGGGGGCTACTCGCTTGGGTTCAAGGGGTCGATGCAACAGGGTTGTCCGGGTTCGACAGTAGCCGGTTGAGGACTTCGGCGGATGTGTGGAAGCCGTGGCGTTTGCGGGGGCGGCGAGTTGGGTCGGTGTCCGGCGGGATTGCGGGACCTGGGCGTAGGGCGCGGAGTACGGTGGGGATCGGGCACACGTCGATGACAATTTGTCGCCGACTCGGGTGCCCGGCTCTCGATCTTGCTGTTGGACAGTGCTTTCGAGTTAGCTGCAAGAATCGGCTGGTCGCGGAGTGTCATTCGGCGCGGCGGCCGTGTATACCACGGCGCGGGGCCCAGTACCCCGTGCTAGCGTTGATTCGCACTTCAAGCGCCGAGCTCTCTGCTCGAATTCCCGAGCAGATGGGGGAACTGTGACAACTAACGACCACAACCCGACTTCTCCGCCCTGGCTGCAGAGTCATTCGGTGGATACGGCCGAGGTCACCACCGACTCCTCGGCGCCGGACGAAACATCGGAATCCGTACCCGTCGACGCGGAGCCCGCGACCGACGAGCACGAGGCCGCCGAGGTCACCGAACAGCCCGATGAGTCCGAACAATCGGAGCCGGGACAGTTCACCGGATACCCTGGCGGGCCAACAGATCAGAACACTTACCCGCAGGCCGGGGTTCCGCCGCAGCAGCAGTACGGGCCGCCCGAAGGGTTCACGCCACCCGGAACGCCGTACAACACAGGTCAATTCGCGCAGCCGTATCAGCCGAGTCCCAGCCAGAGCGGTAACCATCCGGTGCAGCCCGAGCCGTCCTATGGCGAATACCGCCAGGAGATCGGGCCCGATGGGCTGGTCCGGCGGGTCCCGGTGGAAAGTCCGGCCGAGCCGCCGATCTACAGTTGGGCGCCGCCACCACCGGTGCAGCAGCCACCGATGTATCAGCAACCGCCCATGGGGCAACAGCCTCCGATGGGGCAGCCGCCCATGGCGCAGCAACCGCTGCCGTATGCCGAACAGGGGCCGGGCACCGGTCTGATGCCGTATGGCGAGCAAGGGCCGGGCACCGGGATGGTGCCGTATACCGAACAGGGGCCGCCGCCGGGATGGCAAGGCGGCCCGCCGAATACGCAGCAGCCGTTCCAGCCCCAGCATGTGCCGCAGCCGGGTCAGCCGGGACATTCGGTCAATGACCTGAACCTGCTCAAGCGGGCGCGCAAAGCGCCGCGCAGTGGTTGGCGACGCGCGGTGCACAAGGCCTCCGGCGGCATGATCAATCCCGGTGAGTCCGCGGCGGATGTCGTCTTCCGCGATCTCGTCGACCGGGTGAACCAGCCGGTGCGCGGGGACTATCGGATCGCGATCCTGTCGCTGAAGGGCGGCGTCGGCAAGACCACGACAACCGTCGGGCTCGGATCGACGTTCTCGTCGCTGCGTGGTGACCGGGTCATCGCGATCGATGCCAATCCCGACCTCGGCACGCTGGCGCATCGGGTGCCGCGGCAGACCCGCTCCACCGTGCGCAATCTGCTCGAGGATCATCACATCACCAGGTACTCCGATGTCCGGGCGCATACATCCCAGGCGCCCAGCCGACTGGAAGTGCTTGCCAGCGAACAGGATCCGGCGGTTTCCGAAGCCTTCAGCGAGGCCGACTACCGCCAGGCCATCGGCATTCTGCAGTCGTTCTACAACATCATCCTCACCGACTGCGGCACCGGTCTGATGCATTCGGCCATGGCCGGTGTGCTCGATATGGCCAGCTCGCTGGTGCTGGTGACCTCACCCGCCATCGACGGCGCCCGCAGCGCCTCGGCCACCCTGGACTGGCTGGACCACCACGGCTACGGCAAGTTGGTCGAGCGAACGGTGGTGGTGGTCAACGCATCTCGCCGCGGCGCCTCCACCGTCGACCTGGACCAGCTGCGCAAACTGTTCCTCGACCGCACCCGCGCGGTCCAGGTGGTGCCCTTCGATGACCACCTCGCCGAGGGCGCGGAGATCGACCTGGAACTGGTGAGCAAGCCGACCCGGCGTGCCCTCCTGGAACTGGCCGCCATGGTCGCCGACGATTTCGGCTATATCGGCTCCCAGCAGTACCGGCCCGGCCCGCCCCGACACCACTAGCATTTCGAACCCCTGTGGCCCCGAGCACGTTGCCGGGGCCGCACCCGGGGCCGAAATCTGCTGCCGTACCCCGGATTCAGCTGCCGCATAGCTGCTGGAACCCTCGCACAAGTTGCAGCCTATGCGACAGCGCCACACGGTGTGTGCCAACGGATTCCACAGTCGCCAGCCCCGCGATCAGCGAGCGTGTCCGAGATCCGGCTGGCGCACAGGTAGTGAGCACGGCACATCGGCGTGCGGCCCCTGCGAGTCTGAAACCTGCCACCCCGTCCACGGCGCACAGGACGCACGCCCATGCGACCGCATCACACGGTTGTGCACCAACGGATTCCACCACGCGGACACCACAGTCGCCAGGCCCGCGATCGGCGAGCGTGCCCGAGATCCGGCTGGCGCACAGGTAGTGAGCACGACACATCGGCGTGCGGCCTCCTGCGAGCCTGAAACCTGCAACCCCGTCCACAGCGCACAGGACGCACGCCCATACGACAGCATCACACGGGTGTGCGCCAACGGATTCCACCGACCGCACACGACAGTCGCCATCCCCGCGATCAGCGAGCGTGCCCGAGATCCGGCTGGCGCACAGGTAGTGAGCACGGCACATGCGGTGCAGCCTCTGCGAGGGGGTGATTGGGTGTGCGACAGCAGGCTGCCGGGGGTGGGCTATTCGGCGGCGATTTCGGCGGCGGCGGTGTGAAAGGCTTGCAGGACGGTGGCTATGGCGGGGCGGGTTGCGGCGTGGGGGCGCGTGGCGAGTTCGTACAGGCGGGCGGCGCGCACGCCCGACAGGCGTAGGACAGCCAGATCCGGGTGCGCGACGGCCCAGCGGGGCATGAGGGCGACGCCGTAGTTGGCGGCGACGAGGGTTTCGATGACGCGGAAGTCGTTGAGGCGCTGGGCAATACGGGGTTGGACGCCGGTCATGGTTGCGATGGAGCGCAGCACGTCGTCGACCGGGAAGCCGCCGCGGACGCTGAGCCAGGTCTCCTCGGCGAGTTCGGCCGGGGTCACCTCGGTGCGAGTTGCGAGCGGATGGGTCGGTGCGACAACGACATCGGTGGGTTCGCGCATGATGACCGTGGTGCTGACGCGAGGACCCGCGATACCGGGTGAGCGCTCGTCGCGGTGGGTGAGAACGACGTCGTAGTCGGCGAGCAGCCGCGGCACTTCACTCGGCGGCAGGTCCTCGTCACGGGCGACGACCTCGACACCACTGTCGGCCAGTGCGGGCAGCACCCGCGGCAGCAGCAGCGCCGCACCGGACGGGAAAAGCGCGACCCGGACCCGGCCGCGGGCGGACCCGCGATAGTGCGCCATCTCGGCCACCGCACGGTCCATCGCGGCGAGCACCTCGTCGGCGCGCACAACAAGCGCGTGCCCCGCATCGGTCAGCCGAACCCGGCGCCCATCGGGCTCGAGCAATGCGACTCCCGCCTCCTTGGCGAGCACCTTGAGCTGCTGCGATACCGCTGAAGGAGTCATCGAAAGCGCCTCGGCCACAGCCGCGATCGTCCCGCGATCCGCGAATTCCCGCAGCACACGCAGCCGCTCAACCGCCATCGGCGGCCCAACCCGCACGTCCTCAGGCGGCTGCGACATGCGCCGCTCCTACAGCCGATAGCGAACCTGAGATTGCCGCCATCCCCGCACCACCCGATGGCGCACCCGCGTACGCCAACACTGCCACCGAAGGCAACGCCGCGACCAGAACCGCGACCCTCAACGACACCACGGCATACACCACCCCAACCCCCGATAGCGAAACCGCGACCCCTACACCACCCGATCGCACACCCACCGCATGCGCCAACACCCCCACCAAAGGCAACACCGCGACCAGAACCGCAACCGTCCATGACACCGCGGCATACGCCGCCCCTACGCCCGATAGTGAACCTGCGATCCATGGCGTTCTTGCGCGGCCCGATCGCGCAGCCGCAGCTTGTTCCGACATTGCAGCCGGCGGCGAGGCTGCGACCTCGGTCGCAAGTGCTGACACCGACGCCGCGACAGCGCCGCGCTCGCCGGTGTTGCCGACCGATCGCGCGGCGTCGGGAGTCAGAGAGGGACGACTGCCGAAAACCATTAAGTGATGCTACATCGACAGTGCACATTTATTCGATTGTTCTTATTGGTTTCATTACCGACGATAAGGAACGTGACCAATCGTGACCGCTTGCTCGGGCTTACCGTTGTCCTGCTCTGGGGGCTGAACTTCATTGCTATTCGGGTGGGGCTGGACCACTTTCCGCCGTTCTTCTTCGCTGCGCTGCGGTTCGTGGTGATCGCGGTGCCGGTGCTGGCGTTCGTGCCGCGGCCGAAGGTGCCGCTGCGGTGGTTGCTGCTGTATGGGATCGGGTTCGGGATTCTGCAATTCGCGTTCCTGTTCACCGCGATGCGCGCGGGCATGCCGACCGGGTTGTCCTCGCTGGTGCTGCAATCCTCCGCGCCGTTCACGGTTGTCCTGGGTGCGCTGTTCCTGCGGGAGCGGTTGCGGGTGACGCAGTTGCTCGGCATCGGCGTCGCCGTGGCGGGCATTGTGGTGATCGGGCTCGATCGCGCACAGCATGCGGCCCTGTTGCCGGTGCTGCTGACGCTGGCGGGCGGGCTCGGGTGGGCCTTCGGCAATGTCGGCTCACGTTTGGCCACGGCGTCCGGCGAGGTCAACCCACTGCATCTGACACTGTGGATGACGGCTGTGCCGCCGATCCCGATGTTCGCGCTGTCCGCGTTCATCGAAGGGCCGACGACCGGCCTGCATGCGTTGACCGACGTCACGTCCCCCGGCGGCTGGCACGCGCTGCTCGGCCTCGCCTACATCGTCGCGCTCGGCACCATCGCGGGCTCGGGTCTGTGGACCTACCTGATGAGCCGGTACCCGGCAAGCACTGTCGCCCCCATGTCCCTGCTCGTTCCGGTGGTCGGCATCCTCGCCGCCTGGGCCGCCTTCGGCGAGGACCCGACACCGCTGTCACTACTCGGCGGAGCCATCGTGATCGCGGGTGCGTTCGCCGCGACGAAGGCGGGACGTCGCGATGCGAATACCACAGCGGCGGAACCGGTTTCGCCCGCTACCCCGGTGTCGGAGCCGACCCTCGGCAAACAACCCCGACTGGTAGACGCCTGAACCGACCGCCATGCACTCGCCACAGCAGCGCAACCGTCCCCGACCGGCCCCGACCGCCCCCGCACCAGAGCCGCCCCTCGGGCAAACAACCCCACTGGTAGACGCCCGAGCCAACCGCCATGCACTCGCCACAACAGCACAACCGTCCCCGACCGGCCCCCGGCACCGAAGCCGACCCTCGGGCAAACAACCCCGACTGATTTACGCCCGAGCCGAGCGCCATGCACTCGCCACAACAGCGCAACCGTCCCCGACCGCCCCCGGCACCAGAGCCGCCCCCGGGGCAAACAAACCCGACTGATAGACGCCCAAGCCGAACGCCATGCGATCGCCACGGCAGCGCAACCGGTCCCGACCGTCCCCGGCACCGAAGCCGACCCTCGGCAAACCACCCCGACTGGTAGACGCCCGAGCCGACCGCCATGCGATCGCCACAGCAGCGCAACCGTCCCCGACCGGCCCCCGACGCCGGAGCCGACCCTCGGCAAACAAACCCGACTGGTAGACGCCTGAGCCGAGCGCCATGCGATCGCCACAGCAGTGCAACCGTCCCCGGTACCGAAGCCGACCCTCGGGCAAACCACCCCACTGATAGACGCCCGAGCCAACCGCCATGCACTCGCCACAACAGCACAACCGGCCCCGCCCCCCACGCCCCCCCACGCCGGAGCCGACTCTCGGCAGGCGACCCTGGTTCGTACGGCCCAGAGCCATCGCGCAGGTCCATTTCTGTCTCGCCCACACAGCGTGCGATAAACAGCCCAGCTCAGCTGTACGCGATTTACCTGCCCCCTTTCGCCAACATCGCCATAACGACGCTCTGACCTGCGAAGTTTGCGTACAACCCCGGGTTCCAGAAACCAACTCGACCCGGTCACACCGCCCGGTAGTGTCTGCCCCGCTGTATTCGTGACCTGGTCGAATGCGAGGACGACCGGGTCCGGCGGCGGCAGGGGTGGGTCGGCTCACCCACAAGCAGTCGCTTTACAGTGTTCGGCGGCGGTAGAGATCGGTCCGAAGGCTTAGGGCAGCAAAGAAGCGCATGGCACATCAACGGTGGACCGTTTCGCGAAGAACGATGCTTCGCGGCACGGTTGCGATGGGGGCAGCAACGGCGGCGGCGCTGACGGCCGGGGGGCTGAGACCGGCGCCTGCCGCGGGTAGTCCCGGCGGCGGGCGGGTCGCGGTGCTCGGCGGTGGGGTCGCGGGATTGACCGCGGCGCACGAATTGGCCGAGCGGGGGTTCCAGGTCACCGTATTCGAGAGACGTGCGCTCGGTGGCAAGGCGCGTAGTATTCCGGTGCCGGGCAGCGGGTCGGGCGGACGGCCGGATCTACCAGGTGAGCACGGCTTCCGCTTCTTTCCCGGCTTCTATCAACACATTCCGGACACCATGCGGCGAATTCCGTTCGCGGGCAATCCGAATGGCGTTTGGAATAATCTGATCGGCGTGCCGGAGGCGCGTTTCGCCCGCCGCGGCGGCGATGATTTCCGACTTCCCCTTGGCCCCAAGGCCCGCACGAATTTCACTCCGGACGCGTTCCGCGAAACGGTGGGCGCGGCAATCGCGACGGCCCTGAAAATGCCCGCCGAGGAAGGCGCCTACTTCGCCGATCGCCTGCTGGTATTCAACTCCAGCTGCGATGCCCGGCGGTTAGGACAGTGGGAGCAAACCTCGTGGCGTGATTTCGTAGGCGGCCATCAGCGCTCCCACGAATTCCGCGCCCTGCTCTCGCGCACACTGACCAGCATCATGGTCGCCGCGAAGGAGGATGTCGCCAGCGTCCGCACCATCGGCACCATGGGCGAACAGTTCCTGGGCAACCCCTTCGAAATCGGCAACGACGGCGCGCTGGACCGGGTGCTCAACGGCCCGACCAATTCGGTATGGATCGATCCATGGGTGCGGCGTCTGCGCGACCTCGGCGTGCAATTCGCGGTCGGGGCCGAGGTACGCGGGCTGGAGGTGCGCGATCGGCGGATCGCCTCGGCCCGCATCGTCGATGAAAACGGCGCACAGCGCAGCATCGACGCCGACTATTTCGTGGTCGCGCTGTCCGCCGAACGGGCCCGCGCGCTCTGGTCGCCCGACGTACTCGAGGTGCGCCCGGAACTGGCGGCGATGGATCGCCTCTTCGTCGACTGGATGAACGGAATCCAGTTCTATCTGCGCAGACCGATGGATATTTCACACGGTCACACCGCCTATATCGATGCCCCGTGGTCGCTGACCTCGATCACCCAGAATCAGCTGTGGACGCGCAAACTCACCGAATTCGGCGACGGCACAGTGCAGGACTGCCTCTCGGTCGATATCTCCGACTGGAACTCCCCCGGCATGCTCTACGGCAAGCCCGCCAAGGAGTGCACGCACGAGGAGATCGCGCGCGAAGTGTGGGCGCAACTGCGGGCGCATCTGAACGACCGCGACGACCTGTTGCGCGATGCCGATCTGCATTCCTGGTTCCTCGATCCTGGCATCAGCTGGCAGGAGTCCGAGCGGCGCAATGCCAACGCGGATCCGCTGCTGATCAATACCGCCGGATCGTGGGAGTGTCGGCCGCAGGCCCACGGCGCGCTCGAAAACCTGTTCCTGGCAGGCGATTACGTGCGCACCAATGTCGATCTGGCAACCATGGAGGGCGCCAACGAATCCGCGCGCGACGCGGTCAATGCCATTCTCGACGTTTCGGGTTCGAATGCCGAACGCTGCCGCAAGTTCACGCTCTACCGGGCCACCGAACTGGAACCGCTGCGCCGCATCGATGCCGACCGCTATGCCGCGGGCCAGCCGAACCTGTTCGACGTGCGACTGTGATCGATCTCCCCTCGCGGGAACATAATTCGATCGTCGGCGACCCCGTGCCGGTGCTTTGATCGAAGAATGGGCGAGATCACCGACACCAATCAGATCACCGACCCGGGCGAGCTGCGGCAGTTGCTCGGGGAGGTCATGCCGCGAGCCGCGACGAAGGAGCGCGTCGCACTGCATCCGCGCGACCGCGACTGGATCGCGGCCACCCCGTTCATCGCCCTCAGTACCAGCGATGCCGACGGCAATTGCGACACCTCACCGAAGGGCGATCCGGCCGGATTCGTGAAGGTGCTCGACGACACCACCATCGCCATCCCGGAACGGCCGGGGAATCGCAGGGGCGACGGCTACCTGAATATCCTCAGCAATCCGCACGTCGGGCTACTGTTCATGATTCCGGGCCGCCGCGAAACGCTGCGCATCAACGGCCGGGCGCGCCTGGTTCGCGACGCACCGTATTTCGACGACATGGTGGTCAAGGGCCATCGGCCGATCCTGGCGGTCGAGGTCGATATCGAGCAGATCTTCTTCCACTGCGCCAAGGCGTTCATCCGCAGTCACCTGTGGGAACCGGAGCAGTGGCCGGTCGACAATCTGCCCAGTGCGGCCCGGCTCGTCAAAGAGGTCCAGACCAATGTGACTGAGTCGGTGGAGGAGTTGGAGCGTTACTACTCGCCGGAAAACTACAACGCCAAGCTGTATTAGACAAACGTAAGCACTGATCTCGTCAGCACATGGGTAACTCGTCGGGTACGCCCAACAGTCGTCCGACACAGATCTGACGGCCCGGAACGGGAATCTCCCCGTGCTCGACGACCGGCAAAAGTTCCGGGGAGGCGGGGGAGCTGGGCCGCAGCGAATGCGCCGCCGGGCAGAACACATAGACTCGCGGCGTGGCAGACATAACGGTGCGCGGGCGACTCGCGCTGCGGGCGGCGGCGGCAGCGTCGTGGGCCTCGCAGAAGGCGGGCCGCGGCAAGGGGTCGATGATCGGCGGGCTGATCGCCCTGCAGATCGATAAGACGATCATGGATCAGCTGGGCCGCGGGCGGCGTACCGTGCTGGTGACCGGCACCAATGGCAAGTCGACCACCACCAGGATGACCACGGCCGCACTGAGCACCCTCGGCAAGGTCGCCACGCAGGCCGATGGCGCGAATATGGACGCGGGCATCGTGGCCGCGCTGAGTGCGCACCGCGGGACGCCGCTGGCCGCGATCGAGGTGGATGAACTGCATCTGCCGCACGTCACCGATTCGCTGAATCCGTCCGTGGTGGTCCTGCTGAACCTCAGCCGCGATCAGCTGGATCGGGTCGGCGAGATCAATATGATCGAGCGCAAGCTGCGCGCCGGACTGGCGCGGCATCCGCAGACCGTGGTGATCGCCAACTGCGACGATGTGCTGGTGACCTCCATTGCCTACGACCACCCGAATGTGGTGTGGGTCGCGGCGGGCAGCGGTTGGTCGATGGATGCGACGAGTTGCCCCCGCAGCGGTGAGCCGATCGTCTGGGAGGGCGCGCATTGGCGCAGCACCGGCACGGATTTCGAACGGCCCGAACCGAATTGGTGGCTGGACGGCGATGAGCTGGTCGGACCCGACGGTGTCCGGCTGCCGCTGAAATTGGCGCTGCCCGGACGGGCCAACAAGGGCAATGCTGCGCAGGCGGTCGCCGCGGCGGTCGCCCTCGGTGCGGATCCGGCGGCGGCGGCGACCGCGGCGGGTACGGTGCGCGAGATCGCCGGTCGCTATCGGACGGTGCAGGTCGGCGAGCACGCCGCCCGGCTGCTGCTGGCGAAGAATCCGGCCGGCTGGCAGGAGGCGCTGTCGATGATCGAGCCCGATTCGGCCGGTCTGGTGATCGCGGTGAACGGGCAGGTGCCCGATGGCGAGGATCTGTCCTGGCTGTGGGATGTGCGATTCGAGCACTTCGAGGGCATTCAAGTGGTGGCCGCCGGTGAGCGCGCCACCGATCTCGCGGTGCGCCTGACCTATGCCGGAGTTCGGCACACCACGGTGCCGGATCCGCTGCATGCCATCGCATCCTGTCCGGCGGGACGGGTCGAGGTCCTGGCCAACTACACCGCGTTCCGCGATCTCAACCGCGATCTGGAGGAGCGAGAATAATGTCAGCATCGCGTAGCGATTCGATGGGGGGTGGTGGCCGGGTGACGCGCGGGCACGAATCGACGGTACGAATCGGCTTGGTGCTGCCCGATGTGATGGGCACCTACGGCGACGGCGGCAATGCGCTGGTGCTGCGGCAGCGGCTGCGCATGCGCGGCCACGACGCCGAGATCGTCGAAATCACGCTGTCCGACCCGGTTCCCGAGTCGCTCGACATCTATACCCTTGGCGGAGCGGAGGATTCGGCGCAGCGACTGGCCACCCGGCATCTGCAGCGCTATCCCGGCCTGCAGCAGGCCGCCGCGAAAGGCGCTCCGGTACTCGCCATCTGCGCCGCCATCCAGGTGCTCGGCCACTGGTACGAGACGTCCACCGGCGAGCGCGTCGACGGCGTCGGCCTCATTGATGTCACCACCTCTCCGCAGGCCAAGCGCGCCATCGGCGAGGTGACGACCACCCCGCTGCTCCCCGGTCTCACCGCGGCCCTCACCGGCTTCGAAAACCATCGCGGCGGAACCAAACTCGGCGGCGACGCCACCGGGCTCGCGCACGTAACCCGCGGCGTCGGCAACGGTGTCGGCGACGGACTCGAGGGCGTGGTCCAGGGCTCGACCATCGGCACCTACATGCACGGCCCCGCCCTCGCCCGCAATCCGGAACTCGCCGACCTCCTGCTCGCGCGCGTCCTCGGCGTGGATGAACTCCCCCCACTGCACCTCCCCGAGGTAGACCAACTCCGCCGAGAACGCCTGCGCGCCTGAGCGCTCACCTGGTTGTCCATAGCGGGCGCAACCAGGTTGCCAATGCGCATGGCGGATTTGGGCGCGATGTCCGATATACGGACAACGCGCCGGGTCTTCGCCGGGAGCCTCGGCGGAATACGCAGTGATGCACGATACGCTCCCGCTATGGCGACGATCACAACAACGGAAACGGAACTGCTCGAGGAAAAGTCGGCACCGGCGGATCATCGGCCGCCGCTGATCACCCGGCTTCGGGCATGGCGACCGCGCCCACTACATGCTTCGGCAATCGTCACCGGCGTCGTCGCACTTACGTCGTTCGAAATGTCGTTTGCCGCATTGCACGATCTGTCGGTGCGAAACCTGGTGGCTCCGGCGCTCGCCGCGAATGTGCCGATCGCCATCGACGGATTGGTCATCGGTTCGATCATTGCCACCGCCACCTTCAAGCGGCGAAGTTCGGCCTGGTGGTACGCCACCGCGCTGTTCGTCTTCTGGACCCTGGTGTCGGTGGCCGGAAATATCGAGTACGCGCGCGAAATCGGGGGTAGCCCCGTGTCTTTGTCGCTGTACGCCGGTATGCCGTTGACCATGCTGTTCGCGGTGCATCTCACCCTGATGCTGTTCGGGCGCGGCCGCACGGCGGAGCAGGCCCCAGCAGCGCAGCAGACCCCAACAGCGCAGCAGACCCCAACAGCGCAGCAGACCCCAACAGCGCAGGAGGATCGCACACCGGCGATGCCAGAGCACCTCGCACCGGTAACGCCAGAAGTCCGCGATCAAGCGGCAGAGCAGGATTGGGACCTCGCGCAGGACGATTGGGACGACCCGGCAGAGGATGATTGGGATTCGGTGCCCGAGGAAGAGCGTGTCGTGTCCACTCGGGGCGCCGCGATCCTGGAGAATACCGACCCGCTGCCTGTCGCTCCGAAAAAGCTGCTGGCCAGCGCACTGCCTCGGACAGCAGCCGCACCGCGGATCACCCCGACATTCGCGACCAACGGCGCGGGCGGCAAGACAACGATCAACCCCTTCTGACTCGAAACTGCTTCAGCCACAATCGGACACGTCGATGGAGTAAGCGATGGCTTTTACCGTTTGGCAAGACCAGGGCGTAGAACAATTCCGGGAGGTCGCGGGCCGGCTCGCGTCGGTGATCCAGAGCGGCATCGATCGCTCGGGCGCGTTGAACCAGTTCGCGGAATCGATCAGCAGCGGAGAAACATTCACCGATCTGATGATCGAATACGCGTCCCGGTGGTTCACCGAAACCGGCGGCCGCTCGACCTTGATCGGTCCGGAGTTGTTCTGGTTGCTGTCCGAGCCGAACCCGCGCCGGGTATCCGGCGCCGGCCTGCGTGTCCAGGATTCGTATCTGGATACCGAATTGACGGCCGGACAGCGAGCCCGGATTTTACTGCTGATCTGCGTATACGAGGCGCTGGCGCAGAACCAATGGGGACCGGAAGGCATGGCGGACCACGTGATCGCGACCAACGGGGTCGGCTAGCTCAGCTGGGCTCCGGCATGGTGCAGAGGTCGTGCACCAGGCGCATTTTTTCGAGCACCGGGTCGGGCAGGACGAAGGGGTAGAGGTCGTCGTGGCCCATTGAGCGGTTGACCATATTGAGCGACCAGGCGAGGGGAAGCCAGAGGTCGATAATGTGGTCGAAGCCGGCGCGGCCGACTTGGGGACGGTCCAGGGTCGCGCCGGCGGGGGCGATGCCGAAGGCGGCGGCGGTATCGAGGGTGTCGCGGATGTGCAGGTAGTGCGCGAAGGTTTCGGCCCAGTCCTCGGCGGCGTGCATGGTGGCGTAGGAAGAGACGTAGCCATTTTCCCAGCCCGCGGGTGCGCCCGCGGAGTAGTGGTGGTCCAGTGCCGCTTGGTAATCGGCGTCGGGATCACCGAACAGATTCCGGAAGCGTTGCGCGGCATCGTCATCGGCGACCAGCACCGAGAAGTAGTAGTGGCCGATCTCGTGGCGGAAATGGCCGAGCAGGGTGCGGTACGGCTCGTCCATCTCGATCCGCAATTGTTCGCGATGCGGGTCGTTGGCCTCGGCCAGATCCACGGTGATCACACCGTTCTTGTGGCCGGTGACAACCCGGTCGGTGGCGCTGGAGAGCAGGTCGAAGGCCAGGCCGGTGTGCGGGTTCCGGTCGCGGCCGACGACTGGCAGACCGAGTTCGACCAGTTCCATGATCAGTCGGCGCTTGGCGGCCTCGGCCTCGGCGAAGGCCCGCAGGCCCGCGGCGTCGAGATCGTTGGGGCGGGTGCGGGTCAGGCGACAGGATTCGCAAAGTCGCGGTCCGTCATTGCCATCCGCGGGCAACGGCGAAGCAGTGATGTGCCAGGCATCTTCCGACGTACCCGAGGGAGGCGGCACGATCGAACTGACCGAGACCTCGGTACCGGGCACGGGCACCAACCAATTGCATTCCGCCACATGCAAGTTGTCGCAGAGCCGGAAGCGGTCGCGATCGACAACGCCGCGCGACCGATCCACCGCCGCGTCGCCCGGCGGATCGCCGATCACCACCAGCGCGCGATCGGCGAGACTGAAACCCAGTGGGCTGGAACAGGACAGGCACACCGAATTCTCGAAGGCCAACTGTTGTCCGCAGTTCGGACAGGTGAAATCGCGCATATGGCTACACCTCTACCGGCGCCACGTCGACGGATACGGTGATCGAGCTCTCCTTGGCGTCGGTGTAGATGATGCCACGCATCGGGGGCACATCGGCGTAATCGCGACCCCATGCGACGGTTACGTACCGCTCGTCGGCGAATTGGCCGTTGGTGGGGTCGAAGCCGATCCAGTGACCGGTCCGGTCGTGCGCGGTATCGCCGGGAACCCATACCGCGGACCACGCGTGCGTCGCGTCCGCGCCGACCATGCGTTCCTTACCCGGCGGCGGATCGGTTGCCAGATAACCGGATACATAGCGCGAGGCCAGCCCGTGTGAGCGCAGGCAGGCGGCGCCGATCCTGGCGAAGTCCTGGCAGACGCCCGCACGTGCGGCGAAGACGTCGGCGACTTTGGTGGATACCGTCGTCGAGCCAGATTTGTAGGTGAAGTCGTCGTGGATGCGGGTGTTGAGTTCGGTCACCGCTTCCAGCAGCGGCCTGCCGGGCGTGAAGGATTCGGCAGCGTATGCGGTGACCTCGGGGGTGATCTCAGGCGGATGCAGGTCGAGGGTGAATTCCACCGCCAGCGGACCAGTGGCGGTGGACGGACGGGCCTGCTCCCAAGGCTTGCCGGTGGCGCTCACCGCGGTCGCATCGGGTATGTCGACCTCGACCACGGATTCCCCGGTGACCACGAGCTTCGTATGTTCTGCCGTGACATGGAAATACGAGGTGGTGTTGCCGTACACGTCGGTGCCGATCGAGCGGTCCGACGGTGTCGGATCGATATGGATCTCATGCGAGAGCAGGCGCTGTCCGGGAAACTCCCGCGGTGTCAGATAGGCGCGCCCATAGGAGCTGGTGACCTCGTCGGAATATTTGTAGGTGGTGCGATGCTCGACCCGGTAGTGCCGGGCGGCGGCGTTGCGCGCGATCATCCAACGACCCTCGTGCTACCCCACAGCGGCTGGATGCCCACCGGCAGTGCCAGTTTCGTGGTCTCGAAGGATTCGGAGATCTTGCGCAACCGCAAATGCACGCCCTCCAGCAACTCGGCCAGTTCGGTACGCCGGCCCTCGGCATCGGTGATATCCAGATCGGCAGGATCCACTCGGCGCAGCATGCGCTGGGCATCGGCCAGCAGTCGTTGCGGGCGTGAGGATCCCGACGCGCCCGGCAGCGCCTGGAAGTCGGCGTCGAGCTGATCGAGCTGATAGGCCAGCGAACGCGGATTCCCGGCGTCGAAAAGCAGCAGTCCGGCCACCGCCGATACCCGCACCGAATCCCGGTGCCGCCGACGGTAACTCACCGACGACTCGGTCGCCCGCAGGACCGTTTCGGTGACCACCCGCTCGGCTTCCGGCGGATAGACCGTCGTCAGCGCGGCCGCGAGTAATGCGGTCAAAGACAGGCCCCGCTCGATGCGCTTGCCGATATCCATGACGTACCAACCGGTGTCGCGCACCAGCGATTCGGCACCGATACCGGACAGTGAAAGCAGTGCCGCCAACGACAGCGAATGCAGCGCCGACAATGCCGATTCCTGATCGTCACCGGTGAATCGATACTCTTCCAGCGCCCGATCCACCGCACCCAGAATCATCCAGGTATCCACCGACAACTGATCGCGCACCGCCCGCGCCGCCGACCCGTACCGATTGATCGCAAACGCCATCGCCCCCGGCATATCCCGATCAACGGTCAACGCCACCAAATAGTCATGCCCCTCCCGCCCCTCCTCGGGCACCGACCGTGCCGTAATCGCCGCAACCGGCTTCGCGGAATCAGCGGCGCCCGATGCCGCTCCCGAGGCGCTCGCCCCTTGTCCACCCGACTGCGACGATCCCAGCTCATCGGAGCCTGAAGCCGCTCCCCTGACACCCGGTCCTCGCCCGGCCGCCTGCGATTGCGTCTGCGATCCGGGCGCTTGCGATGCAGGACCGGACCCTGGCAGCTGCGCACCGGAATTCGCATCCAACCCGGGCTCGCCGGAACCAGACGGCGCTCCCGTTGCCTGGGGCCCTTGGCCAGCCGAGCTCGACGCAGGCGGTTCCGCTCCGGCCGGACCCGGCGCCCCTGCTGCACGCGGACCGGGTCCTGCCGCCTGCGATTGCGTTTGTGACCGTGCAGCTGGCTGGCGCGACTCCGCCCCAATCGCACCGGCATCCGCTGGCCCGGCAGCCTCCGTGGCCTTGCCACCGCCTGACCCACTCGTCGCGGAACCATGGACACTGGCACTCGAATCATGCTCTCCACCAGGAGAACTCGGCTCAGCGGCCACCTTCTCAACTACCCCGGCACCATGCACACCACCGGGCAGCACACTGAGCGGAGCCGGCGTTCCGGTGGTGCGGGCCAGCGCGGCCATGAGTACGGGTAGCGCGTCGGCGCCATCCAGCCAGGGACGGTAGCGGTAGTCCTGGTAGCAGTCGTGTGTTGCGATCAGCTGGCGCACAACAGCTTCCGCGCGCTCGCTGTAGCGACCCATCCAGAACAGGTCGTTGAGCACGCGGGGGGAGCTGACCGGCTCGATCGCCGGGGCGCGACGTTCGCGTTCCTCCTGGGCGGGTTCGGTGCTGATGGCGGCCACTGCGGTCGGCGCGGCGCGGACCCAAATGTCTTTGGCGGCAACCTTTATGACTACCCGCTCGGGTTGCAGGCGTTGGCGCAGTTGGCCGAGGCCACCTTCCATTGCGGTATAGCCGCCGCGTCGGGCGAGCGAGAACAACCGCATACCGACCGGCGCCGAGGCGAGTCCGCCGTAACCCTGCACTGCGGGCGCGACCGAGAACTGCGCGGGCTCCTGCCCGACCCACTGCCAGCCGCAGTCCTCGATCCGAGCGGCGAGTTCCGCGCGTTCGGCATTCGACAGTTCCGGACCGAACAGCGTCGCACCGTCGACCGCCGAGCAAATGATCAGTCGATCCAGATTCGCGATCAGATGCGACCGTTCGCTGTCATTGCCACCCCAGTACGTCGGCGCACTCTCGAGCGCCAACTCCTCGCCGAGCAGAGCCCGCGAGATCCGCGGCAGGAATCCGGCCAGCGCGGGATTCTCCAGCAATCCGCTGCCGATCGTATTCACCACGGTCACCGCACCGCGTCGCAGCACCTCCACCAGCCCGACCACCCCGAGCCGCGAATCCGGCCGCAGATCAAGCGGATCGGAGAATTCGGCGTCCACCCGCCGCAGCACCACATCGACCCGCTTCAACCTGCCGAGCGAGCGCATCCACAGCGCACCGTCGCGCACCACCAGATCCGCGCTCTCCACCAGCGGAAAACCCAGCGTCGAGGCGAGATAGGCCTGGTCGAAGGCGGTTTCGGAATGCACACCTGGACTGAGCACCACGACGACCGGATCATTGTCATCGGCCATCGGCGCGGACTCGATCAACATCAATCGCATGGCCCGCGCGAACGGCGTGAGCGGACGCGGATTGGAATGTTCGAAGGCCTCGGGAATCGCCGTCGACACCACCCGCCGATCCGCCAGCGCGTATCCGGCACCCGACGGCGCCTGCGCCCAGTCGGCGATAACGCGGAACTGTCCGTCGCTCCACCGGCTGAGATCGCAGGCGTGCAGGAACAACTGGTGCCGCCCGGGAATCGTGATGCCATGCGCGGCCCGCACATATCCGCGATTGCCGAACACGACCTCCGGCGGCAGCAGACCGGTGGTGATGGTGCGGCGCGCGCCGTAGATATCGGTGAGCACCTCGTCGAGCACCCGCGAGCGCTGCACCAGCCCGGCCTCCAGCCGAGTCCAGTCGTCGGCGGAGACCAGCAGCGGAATCGGATCCAGCCGCCAGGCGGTCGGCATGGGCGGTTCGCCCGCCGCACCCACCTCGGTGTAGTAGATGCCGTCGTCATCGATGAGCCTGCGCACCCGGCTGTCCAGCCGCCCGAGCCCGGTCGTGCCCAATTCCACGAAATCGGCGGACAGCTCCGACCACATGCGCCGCACGCCACCCGCTGGATCGACCAGCTCGTCGTAATACCCGCCGGTCGGCCGACCGCATTCGTCGTAGCCCGCGGTATCGGCACCCTCGGCGCGATATCTGGCGAACTGTTCCGCGACCTGCTCGCGGACACTCAGCCGTCCGGCATTCAATAGCGTCGTCTCGGATTCCCGAGCACCCGAGCCGCGCGCTTCGTCGCGCATAGTCACCGCGCCGACCTCCGCCCCTCGCTTACCGATCGCTGACCAGTCCCCACACCGTGCGCGCCCGCCGCAGATCGAGGATGCCCGGCGCACCGATGTCGATGGACTGTGCTGCCATCTTCGCACGTAGCACCCCTGGATCGACCCGGGAAGTGGTGTGGCCCGCCGCCTCGAACCGCCGGTTGCGGCGCGATTGCGCAGCCACCGCATTGACCGGCGGCTCCGCGTAGGCCATGCCGCCCGGATGCGCTACGTGATAGGTGCAGCCGCCGCGGGACAACCCGGTCTCGGCATCGATCAGATCGAATACGAGCGGCGCGTCGACGGTGATGGTCGGATGCAGCGAATTGGGCGGCTGCCAGGCGCGATAGCGCACTCCGGCCACTTGCACATCGGCCTTGTCGGTGGCGAGCAGCGGCACCGGCATCCCATTGCAGGTCACCACGAAACGGTCGCGGTCCGCGCCGACCACCCGGACCTGCAACCGCTCCACCGAGGAGTCGACATAGCGGGCGGTGCCGCTCGCCACGGTCTGTTCGCCGAGGGTATTCCACGGCTCGATCGCGCCGCGCAGTTCGAGTTCGACATCGCCGAGCACCACGGTCCCGATGCGCGGGAAGCGGAATTCGGTGAACGGGTCGAGCCAGCTGGTGTCGAATTCGATGCCGTGCGCGCGCAGGTCGGCGGCCACCTCGGCGATATCGGTCATCAGGAAATGCGGCAGCAGATAGCGGCCGTGCAAATTCGCGCCGTGCCGAATCAGTCCGGCCCGCAACGGTTCCGCCCAGAACCGGGCGACCAGGCCGCGCACCAGCAGCGACTGCACCATGGCCATCTGGAAATGCGGCGGCATCTCGAAGCCGCGCAGCTCCACCAACCCCAGTCGGCCCCTTGCCGTTTCCGGATTGTAGAGCTTATCGATGCAGAATTCGGCGCGGTGGGTATTGCCGGTGAGGTCGGTGAGCAGATGACGCAGCGCGCGATCGATATGCCACGGTGCGTCCGAATCCCTGCTCAGCCGAGCGATTTCGGCGAAGGCGATCTCCAATTCGTACAGCGCGTCCTCGCGGCCCTCGTCCACCCGAGGCGCCTGTGAGGTCGGGCCGACGAAGCGACCGGCGAACAGATACGACAGCGCCGGATGCCGCTGCCAGTAGGTCAGCAGCGACACCAGCAGATCCGGGCGGCGCAGCAGCGGTGAGCGCGCGGGGGTGACCCCGCCGAGCGTGATGTGATTGCCGCCGCCGGTTCCACTGTGCGTCCCGTCGACATCGAAGGATTCGGTGCCGAGCCGGGCCAGTCGGGCCTGCTCGTAGAGCGTCGAAAGCAGTTCGGCCTGTTCGCCGAAGGAGGCGGTCGGCTGCACATTCACCTCGATCACGCCGGGATCCGGCGTCACCGAGAGCGTGCGCAGCCTGGCATCGACGGGCGGAGCGTAGCCCTCGAGCACCACCGGCTGATCCACCGCCGCCGCGGCGGCCTCGACGCGCTGGATCAGCTCGAGGAAGTCGTCGAGTTCTTCCAGCGGTGGCAGAAAGACGTGCAGTCTGCCATCGCGGACCTCGCCGACAAGTGCGGTGGTCGGCTCCCGATCCGGGTCATCCACCACGGCGGATGGTTCGGTCCGCGGTAACTGTAGCGGTCCCAGGAACAGGGGATCACTGTCCGGGCGCGGACCCGGCGGCTGCCATGAGACGGCATCGAGGGGCAACCGCAGACCGGCCGGAGAGTCGCCCTCCGACAATACGATTCGCCCCTCCGGCTGGTCGGACGACTTGCCGCGCCGCATACGCCAGTCGGCGCTGGCCCAACCGGCACCGTCCGCGCGGCGATACAGCGAAAGCAGATAGGCGGCGGGTGCGGTCACGGCCGTGTCGAGCCGCGCCAACAATTCCTTGCGCGCCCGCGCCGAATCCTGTTCCAGATCATCGGCCGGGTCAACCGGATCACCTTCGGGCGCACGGACACTGCCCGCCAGCCGGGCCAGCGGGTCTTCGTAGGCCGGACGCACCTGGGTGTCCGGCAGGCCGAGACTTGCGGCGATATGCGCGATCAGCGACCGGGCGGATTCGGGACCGGCGGGTGCCGGCAACGGGGTACGAACAGTGGATGCGGTGCCTGGAGCCGACCCATCCCCGGTCATCGCGGTAGGGAATCCACCGCCTGAAACATTCGAATGAGACTGCGGCCCTGACGAAGTCGCGCGGCCACTGATCGAACCGTGCTCCAGCACCGCGAGTTTCCCGACGCCATCACCTGGCCCGAAGCCGACCACTGAGCCATCGCTCGGCACCGCGCCATCAGCCGCAGTCGAACGCTGCCGTGTCATATCCCCCGAGTGCTCAGCCATCGGCTCCACACTGACGGATTCCCCCTCCGCCACCGAGGCAACCATCCTCGGTGGCGTCCACGGATCAGCAAGCAGATCCTGACGCGTCCAGACGGGTGCACCATCGGCGCGCCACGCGACCGCAATCTCCCAGCGCGGCAACGGTTCTCCCGGATACCACTTACCTTGCCGATACTGCACCAACCCGGTCGGCGCATAGATGCGACGCAACCGATCGGCGAGATCGACGGCGCGTTCGCGTTTGCGCGCCCCGTCCGCCTCGGTCGTCCATTCCGGGCTGGTCTGATCATCGATCGATACGAACGTCGGCTCGCCACCGATGGTCAGCCCGACATCGGCCACGCGCGCGTCGACCGCCGCACCCGCGGCCGTGATCCGCTCCCACTGGGATACGGTGTAGGGCAATGTGGTTCGCGGATCCTCATGCACCCGCCGCACGGTATTGGCGAAATCCATGGTCGTCTCGGTCCGCCCGGTCGTGCCGGTGATCGGCGCCGACGAGGTCGGATGCGGTGTCGCGGCCAGCGGTATATGCCCCTCGCCCGCGAACAGTCCGGAGGTCGGATCTAGGCCGACCCAGCCCGCACCGGGCAGGAACACCTCGGTCCAGGCATGTAGATCGGTGAAATCGGCGGGCGGTCCCGACGGCCCGTCGAGTGCGGGCACGTCCTGCGCCAACTGCACCAGATATCCGGAGACGAACCGCGCCGCCAGCCCGAATTCCCGCAGTATCGACACCAGCAACCACGCCGAATCACGGCACGACCCGATCGCGCTGCGCAGGGTGTGGTCCGGCGATTGCACACCGGGCTGCATCCGAATCATGTACCCGACGTCATCGCGCAGCGCCTGATTGACCGCGACCAGGAAATCGATGGTGCGCGGCCGATCGGTCGGCGTATACGCGCGCACCCATTCGCGAACCAGCGCACCGGGTCCCGAACCCGGCTCGGATTCATCGACCGGACGCAGATACGGATCCAGATCCGCGACCAACTCCGGGCTGTAGGCGAACGGAAAGTGCTCGGCGACATCCTCGATGAAGAAGTCGAACGGGTTGATCACCTCGAGATCGGCGATCAACCCGACGGTGATGGACAACTCCCGCGCCGGATTCGGGAAGACCAGCCGGGCAAGGAAATTCCCGAACGCGTCCTGCTGCCAGTTGCAGAAGTGATCGCCCGGGACGACCCGCATCGAGTACGCCTCGATCCTGGTCCGCGAATGCGGCGCGGGCCGCAGTCGCACGACATGGGGGTGGACCTGCACCGACCGGTCGAAGGTGTAGGTGGTCCGGTGTTCGAGCGACACCTTGATGCCCATGCAGCAAGTTCATCACAACCGAGCCGGCTGCATTCGAATTGCGGTCTTCCCGGGGCCCTGCGTGGTTACGCAAGCTGCCGCCTCCGGGCCCGTCGCGCACACCGCGGGGACGCAGCCTGAACAGTCGGTTTCCGGACAGCCGCCGTCGGCGATGCTGTCGCGCGACACGCGACCGATCTCCCACCACCTGTCCGGGACGGATGCTATGACCGATTCACGAACCGATCTCGTCTGGAGGCCATATGCGCACGCCGACGTGTCCGTCCTGCGAATCCGCCACCGACCACTGCCACGGCACCCTCATCGTCCACCTCGGCCGCACCGCCGAATGCACCGATGCGGACTGCATCGATCTCGACCACGCACGGCACGCCTTCGTCGTCGACTGCGGTGACATTGCCGGCGGCTGCGCCTGCGCGGCACGGGACGTCACGCGCACCGCCCGAGCTAGTAGGTCAACGCGAAGGTGAGCAGCAAGGTGGTCTGGAAGTAGCCGCGCCACCAGGAGTAGCCGAACCAGACATTGGGCGTGACCTCACGGATCTCGTCGTAGACCTGCGGGGTCGGTGACGGGGCATAGTTCAACGCCCAGGTCGGCCCGCCATCGGTGATCGCAGGTGCGGTGTACACATCGGCCTGCCAGGCCTCGAGGCCCGCCTGGGTGACCCGGTTCACCAGAAACCCACCGTCGGGGCCGGTGTAGAACGTCTTACCGATCCACAAAGCCGGGGCCACCACCTCCATGATGGGAGGCCTGGTCACCCAGCCGTTCGTAACTCCCCTCGGCACCTCGCCGCGCGGGGCATTGCGGAAAATCGCGTCCTGCTGTTCGGCCGAGCACTGCGACCGCAGCGAGTCGATGGTGGCGGTCGGATTGTCGGGATAGAGGACACACCCGCCGCCATAGTCCACCGCCGTATCGACGACCTCGGCATCGGCAACCTCGGGGTCGACGATGCCGGAGTCGGCGGCGGCGAGGCCTGCCCCCAGGAACAGACTGGGAAATCCCAGTGTGAGCACCGCGGTGCCCATGAAAAGAACTCGGTTTGCGCGCATTGCTGTCTCCAGAACTCACCACACCCGGTCCCCGACCCTGTATCGATCGTAAGACGGTGGCCTCGCAGACATCTGGTTAAAAATCGAACTGTTATCTGGCGGCTCGGGGCTGCGGACACCGCTGTTACCGCGCCCACTAGGCTGGACGACGACACTTTCCGCAGAGAGGACAAGCCGTGCAGCCCGGTGGTCAGTTCGATATGCAGCAATTACTCGCCCAGGCGCAGCAGATGCAACAGGCGGTGATGCAGGCCCAGGCCGAGATCGCGGCGACCGAAGTGCAGGGGCAAGCCGGTGGCGGGCTGGTCCAGGTCACCATCAAGGCGACCGGTGAGGTCGTCACGCTGAGCATCGATCCGAAGATCGTCGACCCAGACGATGTCGAGGGGCTGCAGGATCTGGTGATCGGCGCGGTCAACGACGCCATGTCCAACGCGCAGCAGCTGGCTGCCGAGCGGCTCGGCCCGCTGGCCGGCGGCGGGTCGCTGCCGGGTCTGCCCGACTTCTGATCCGGGGACGTCTTTGTACGAGGGCCCGGTCCAGGATCTGATCGACGAGTTGGGCAAGTTGCCCGGCGTCGGTCCGAAAAGCGCGCAGCGCATCGCATTTCATCTGCTCCAGGTCGAGCCGCCCGATATCGACCGGCTGCAGGCCGCTTTGCAGAAGGTGCGTGACGGCGTGCAGTTCTGCATTGTCTGCGGCACGGTCTCGGATAACGAAATGTGCCGCATCTGTTCGGATCCGCGCCGCGACCGCACCATGATCTGCGTGGTCGAGGAGCCGAAGGATGTGCAGGCCATCGAGCGCACCCGCGAATTCCGTGGGCGCTACCACGTGCTCGGCGGCGCGCTCGATCCGCTCAGCGGCATCGGACCGGATCAGCTGCGCATTCGAGAGCTGTTGGCACGCATCGGCAATCAAGAGGACGGCGTCGATGTCAGCGAGGTGATCATCGCGACCGACCCGAATACCGAGGGCGAGGCGACGGCCACCTACCTGGTGCGGATGCTGCGCGATTTTCCGGGATTGTCGGTGACGCGTTTGGCATCCGGTCTGCCCATGGGCGGCGATCTCGAATTCGCCGACGAACTCACTCTCGGCCGCGCGCTATCGGGTAGGCGGGCACTGTAGCTTGCGTTCGGCCGTGCACGGGTTACTGTGTCGGGGATGAGCATCGAGTTCTTGCTGACCACGCTCGTCATCGTCGCCACACCCGGCACCGGCGTACTGTTCACGCTGGCGGCCGGACTTTCCCGGGGAACGAAGGCCAGCGTGATAGCGGCCTTCGGCTGCACGCTCGGCATCATTCCGCACATGGTCGCGGCCGTCACCGGACTGGCCGCACTGCTCAATGCGAGTGCCGTCGCCTTCCAGACGCTGAAGTATCTCGGTGTCGCCTACCTGCTGTACATGGCGTGGAATACGTTCCGGGACAAGGGCGCACTGGCCGTGCCCGAAGCGGAGGCCGGAACTCCTTCCGCCCGGCAGGTGATCACCTCGGCGGTGCTGCTCAATATCCTCAACCCGAAGCTGACGATCTTCTTCTTCGCCTTCCTGCCCCAGTTCGTGCCGACCCTTTCGAGCGACCCGCAAGCGATCGCCGGCGATACCGGTGCCCCGAATGCGTTGGCGCGCATGCTCGAACTGAGCGGGCTCTTCATGCTCGCCACCTTCGTGGTGTTCGCGATCTACGGTGCCTGCGCGGCCGCCGTGCGCAACCAGGTGATTTCCCGGCCCGCCGTGGTCACCTGGATGCGCCGGGTATTCGGGGCCTCGTTCATTGCCCTGGCCGGTCGGCTGGCGGTACAGAACCAGTGAGCGTCAGACGGTGATTCGACTCCAGGGCAGGGCCCGCAGCCGGGTGCGGTCGTCGATCGCCCAATCCCAGATCAGGTCCGCGACGGTCTGCGGGTCGGTGACGGTGATGCCGAAGTGCTTCTCCGGTGCGCCATCTCGATATTCGAGGGTGAATGTCCCGGACTTGTCGCGGTAGGTCTGGATGTAGACCTGCTCGTCACGTTCGACGACCAGATACGGATTCGGCGGGGCCAGCTCGAAAATCCACTGGTCGGCAAGGGCTTTCGTCAAATAGGGGAACTCGCCCGCGCCACCGTGGGTGACCAGCGCGGGCACATGTCCGGTCGGATCCATCAGCCAGGCCAGCTGCGGATCGTAGACGGCGTAGTTCAGCGGTGTCGCGATCTCGAACAGCAACTGCCGGACAAATCCGATCGCGTCGTACGGGCAGGGCACGTGTAATACCGCACCGGTCGCCGCGCCGCCGACCGGAACCGTGCTCAGGAATCCGTCCTGCTCGGGTAGTTCGGCATTGCGCCTGTTCAGCTCCGCCGCCATCGCCACGACCGGTTCCGTCTCGGGTCGCCCCTGCTGGGTAGCCAGATACGCGTCGACCTGCGCGATCGTCATCGCGACACCGGACGGCAACAAGACGTGGTCGTAGCTCACCAGAACAGCGTACGGGGGAGTAGGAAGTGGACAGCTGATCACCAGGTTGACTCTCCCGTGGGGGGAGAGTGTTCGCTGGAGGGTATGGCAGCGACAGTTTCGATTGGGGAGTTCGCCCGGCTGACGTATCTCAGTGTGAAGACGCTGCGGTACTACCACGAGGTCGAGCTGCTGGAACCCGTTGCGATCGACGCGGGGTCGGGGTATCGGCGGTATTCGGTCGATCAGGTTGCGCAGGCGCATCTGATCCGTCGGCTGCGGGGGCTGGACATGCCGTTGCCGGAGATCAAGGCGGTGCTGGCGGCCGCGAATACCGAGGCCCGCGATGCCGCGTTGCGGGCGCATCTCGAACGCATGGAAGCGGAGTTGCAGCGCACGCAGTCGGTGGTTGCTTCGCTGCGCTCGCTGCTCACCCCGGCCGCGCCGATCACCGTCGAATACCGGTCGATCGCGGCATTTCCGGCACTCGCGTACGTCGATTCGGTGAGCCGGGATGCGATCGGCGACTGGTGTGCCGCCGCATATCCGCTGCTGCACGAGACGTTGGCCGCGACGAATATCGCACCCGCCGGTGTCGACGGCGCGACCTATTCGATGGAATTCTTCGAGGACGACGGTGGCGAGGTCGCCGCTTTCATCCCGATTCCGGCCGACCCGCGGATTGCGCTACCGAGTGAACTCTCGGTCATCGAACTGCCCGCGCGCCGGTTCGCGATCACCGTGCACTCGGGCCCGTTCGACGATTTCGACCGCACCTACGGCGCCCTCGGCAGCCATGTCGCCGAACACGACACTTCGCTCGCCGAACCCGTCCGTGAGCTGTACGTCCTGGGTCCAGGCGAAATCGATGACCCCAATGCCTACCGCACCGAAGTCTGCTGGCCCATCGGTCGGCTCTGAAAGAAGGAGAACCACAATGACACTCACGATCGGGCATATCACCTTCGACTGCGCCGACGCCGCGGCGCTGGCCGGTTTCTGGTCCGAACTGTTGAACCGTCCGTTGGACGAGAACGCGAGCCCGGAGTTCGCCACGGTCGGTATGGCCGAAGGCGTGGCCCCGGTGCTGATGTTCATCCAGGTGCCGGACAAGACGCCGGGCAAGAATGTGATCCACCTGGACCTGAAGGCCGCGGACTGGCGCGAGCAGATCGATCGCGCGATCGGCCTCGGTGCCAAGCACATCGGCGATTTCGACGAGTACGGCACGCAATGGGCGACGCTGGCCGATCCGGAGGGCAATCTCTTCGATATAGCGGCCGGATAAGGAAAGGCCCGTGTATCGGGCCTTTCCCTGCTATCTCAGGAGAGTTCGCGCTGCAGGTTCGCGAGCACCTCGGCTTGAATCTTCTTCAGCCCCAACGGCGCGAAGATGCCCTCGAAGATTCCCGCGATGCCGCCCGCACCCTGCCACGACGTGCGCAGCGTGACCTGCGAACCCGTACCGTCCGGCGTCACCGTCCAGGTGTTCACCAGCGTCGAATTCGAATCACGTTCGGTCACGATGGAATCCGAGACCGACACGACCGCGTGGATGTTGCGGGACCGCTTCTCGGTGGCCTGCAGGGTCCATTCGGCGACGGTGCCCGCGCCCTGACCACCCTCGACCACCTTGTAGTCGCGGTAGTGCGCGGAGAGGATGCGCGGACGCACCTTCTCGTAATCCGCGATGGCCTCGAGTGCGCGCTGCGGATCCGCCGCGACGGCGATCGAACTGCTGGCGCTGACCTGTCCCACGATGAGCTCCTTGTCCGGGCAGTGATTTGCTCCTATCCTGCCCTGTCCCCACGGCTGTGCGACGACCAGGTCGGTCCTGTTGATCACCGCGCGCCGACAGGTCCGCACTGTTAGGCTTCCCGATCAGATTGCGCCGGAGGGGATCCATGCAATATGTCGTGCGAAGCGAGTGTTCGAAACCGCCCGGACCACCGCCGGACTGACATGGCGAGTCCTGGGTATTCCCGATGCAACAGATGCGTGACATTTATCCCTCGTCGGTGACCTTGCAGTGGCTTGTGTTACCGGTGCGTACTAGCGTCGAGGAGTGGCAGTGAGTCTGTTGGGGAAGGCCGGACGCGCATCGGCCGCACACGAATCAGGGTTCGCCGCGCATCGAGCGGGTGTGGACCGACTGTTGGCCAGTTACCGCGCGATACCCGCGAACGCCAACGTGCGACTGGCGAAGAAGACCTCGAATCTGTTCCGGGCCAGGGCCGAGAACGCCGCACCCGGCCTGGATGTTTCCGGCCTCGCCGAGGTCATCGCGGTGGACGCGGAAGCCAAGACCGCCGACGTCGCCGGGATGACCACCTACGAGGATCTGGTCGCCGCGACACTGCCCTACGGCCTGGCCCCGCTGGTGGTGCCGCAGCTCAAGACGATCACCCTCGGCGGCGCGGTCACCGGCCTCGGCATCGAATCCACCTCGTTCCGCAGCGGTCTGCCGCACGAGTCGGTGCTGGAGATGGACGTGCTGACCGGGGCGGGCGAGATCATCACCGCGACACCGGATGGCGAGCACGCGGACCTGTTCCGCGGCTTCCCGAACTCCTACGGCACCCTCGGCTACTCGGTGCGCCTGAAGATCGAACTGGAGACCGTCCAGCCCTATGTGGCGCTGCGCCACGTCCGCTTCCACGACCTGCGCGAGCTGGAGTCCACCCTCGCCCGGATCGTCACAGACAAGACCCACGACGGCGAACGCGTCGACTACCTCGACGGCGTGGTCTTCACCGCTGACGAAAGCTATCTGACGCTCGGCCGACAGACCGACGAACCCGGCCCGGTCAGCGACTACACCGGCATGGACATCTACTACCGGTCCATCCAGCACGACTCCGACCGGCCCAAACGCGACCGGCTGAGCATCCACGACTATCTCTGGCGCTGGGACACCGACTGGTTCTGGTGTTCGCGCGCCTTCGGCACCCAGAACCCGAAGATCCGCCGGTTCTGGCCGAAGCGCTACCGGCGCAGCAGCTTCTATTGGAAGCTCATCGCACTCGATCACAAGTACGATATCGGCGACAAACTGGAGGCCCGCCAGGGCAATCCGCCGCGCGAGCGTGTGGTGCAGGATGTCGAGGTTCCGGTCGAGCGGACCGCGGATTTCGTCGAATGGTTCCTGCGCGAAATTCCGATCGAACCGATCTGGCTGTGCCCGCTGCGACTGCGCGAAAACGACGCGTCGGCGACGGGGCGTCCATGGCCGCTGTATCCGCTGCAGCCGAACCGTACCTACGTCAATGTCGGATTCTGGTCCGCGGTGCCGACCGTCGCAGGTCAGCAGGAGGGCAAGGCCAACCGCGCGATCGAGCAGACCGTCACCGAGTTCGACGGGCACAAATCCCTGTACTCGGATTCGTATTACGGCAAGGATGAATTCGCGGCCCTGTACGGCGGCGAGACCTACACCGAATTGAAGAAGCGCTACGACCCGGACCAGCGACTGCTGGATTTGTATTCGAAGGCGGTGCAACGCAAATGACTACATTCAAGGACCGTTCCGATGTCTTCGCGGACCTCGGGACAAAACTCAGCATTGCCGAGATCTTCGAGACGCTGATCGACGGCGATGTTCCGATTCGACTGACCGCCTACGACGGCAGCGCGACCGGGCCGGAGGATTCGGAATACACCCTGGAGATCAAGTCCCCGCGTGGGATCAACTACCTGGCCACCGCGCCGGGTGATCTCGGCATGGCCCGTGCCTACATCGCCGGCGATATGACCGCCACCGGCGTGCACCCCGGCGACCCGTACGACATTCTCCGGGTGATGGACGGGCTGAAGTTCCGCCGTCCGTCGGCGCTCGCGCTGGTCACCATCGCCCGCTCGCTCGGCTGGGAGCGGCTCAAGCCGATCGCGCCGCCGCCGCAGGAGACGCTGCCGCGCTGGCGCCGGATCGCGCTGGAGGGCCTGCGGCACTCCAAGACTCGCGATGCCGAGGCCATCCACCACCACTACGACGTCTCCAACACCTTCTACGAATACGTCCTCGGCCCCTCGATGACCTACACCTGCGCGACCTACGGGGACGAGAACTGGACGCTGGAGCAGGCCCAGGAGAACAAGTACCGCCTGGTCTTCGACAAGCTGCGGCTGAAGGCGGGCGACCGGCTGCTCGATATCGGCTGCGGCTGGGGCGGCATGGTGCGCTACGCGGCCAAGCGCGGCGTCAAGGTCATCGGCGCGACCCTATCCGCGGAACAGGCGGAATGGGCGCAGCAGAAGATCGCCGAAGAGGGTCTGTCCGACCTCGCCGAAGTGCGGCATTCCGACTACCGCGATATTCCGGAGGTCGACTTCGACGCCGTCTCCTCGATCGGCCTGACCGAGCACATCGGGGTGCACAACTACCCGTTCTACTTCGACTACATCAAGAGCAAGCTGCGCGAGGGCGGCCTGTTCCTGAACCACTGCATCACCAGGCCGGACAACACCCGGACCACCAAGGCCGGTGACTTCATCGACCGCTACGTCTTCCCGGACGGCGAACTGATCGGCTCCGGCCGGATCATCTCCGAGATCCAGAACATCGGCCTCGAGGTGATCCACGAGGAGAACCTGCGCGAGCACTACGCGCTCACCCTGCACGAGTGGTGTAAGAATCTCGTCGCCAACTGGGATGCCTGCGTCGAAGAGGTCGGCGAGGGCACCGCGAAGGTGTGGGGCCTGTACATGGCCGGTTGCCGACTCGGCTTCCAGCGCAACGTGGTTCAGTTGCACCAGGTGCTCGGCGTCAAGCTGGGCCCGAACGGCGAATCGGGTCTGCCGCTGCGCCCGTGGTGGCAGCCGTAATCAGCGACTGATACTGCCCGTCCTAGCCCAGGAGTTCATCCAGGAACAGGGCGGGCAGCGTCGTTTCGCCGGATTGTCCCGGTGTCGCACGCACTTCGGTGCGCAGCACGCGCAGGATACCGAGCACGCCGGGTCCCGCATCCAAAAGTGGCATGGTCCAACCGTGTTCGGCGCAGGTGGCCGCCGCGGGCAGCAGCAGTCCGGTGGCCTCGCCGACCCAGCCGGAGGCGGCCAGACATTCGGCGAGCAGCAGTACGGTGTCCAACTCCGCACGGGGACGGCGCTGTTCGACCATGCGAGCGTGCAGCGCACGGGCCCGACGCACCGCGCGATCGTCGGCGCGCAGCTGACGTTCGGATAGCAGCGCGCGAATCGCGGCGATCTCCTCCGCCTCGGCTGCCAGCGCCGCCGCGCCCGTCATCCGATGGGCCTGGTGAATGGTTCCGGAGATATCCGATTCGTATCCGGTCGCGGCATCGGCGACGCGCCGGGCCGCGGTATCGGTCAGCAGCCCCAGACGCAGCCGCTCGGCGCGGATATGCGCGGCGAGCCGGATCAGTCTGTTATCGGCCGCGATTCGATCGCCCTCGTCGAGGCGGGCGGTCGCGGTGTACAGATCGCCGAGCGCGGCCTTGACCCTGGCACCGACCACGAAGGTGGAGATCAGGAAGTCGACCGGCCCGACCCGGGTGACCAACTGATGACTGTCGTCGAGCAGCCGGTCGGCGGAATCCAGATCGCCCCGACGGTAACTCATTTCGCCGAGCAGCGCCGCGGCCACCCGCACCGCATCGGAGCGCGGCCCCGACTTCTGCCGCGCGGTCTCCCACGCCTGCTGGAAACAGCTTGTGGCAGTGGCGATATCGAGCTGTTCATAGGCCGCAGCACCCTTGCCGCACAGTCCGAAAACTTCGCCGAGCGGATCCTTGGATCGAGCGTGAAACGGCGCCGCCCATTCCTGGATTTCGCGCGCCCCGTCGAAGTCGAATTCGCACAAGCGCACGAAGGAGGTCAGATTCGCGGCGATCGACACGGTCCAGGCGGGTAGTTCATCGGGTTTCTCCAGGCATTCGGCCACCCGGTCGAGCACACCCTCGGTGTGGTCGCGCGCGATCTGATCCGAGGCCGCGAGCACCGCCGCCTGGCAGCGCTGCCGGTCCGCATCGTCATCGGTGGACGACCCGCGCGCCAGCACATTGGACAAGCGGCCCAAGGCCGCGCGCGCCGCGGCGGGCTGCTGCAGATTCACATTCGCCCTGGCCACGGCCATGAGCAGTTTGGATCGCGAAGCCACCTGCTGCACCGGCAGCTTCGATACCGTCCCGAGCAGCGTCGCGAGGCGGGACTTATCGATGAGGTCCATGCCGCCGCTCTCGAGCAGATCCAACGCCATTTTCAGATCCGTCGCCGCCAGCGCGTGATCGACCGACTTGCGCAGCAAATTATGTTCGGCATACCAGCGAGATGCCTTGCGGTGCAAGGCCCGCACCTTGCTCGGATCGGCCCGCTCCAACCGCGCCCGTAGATGTTCGGCGAACAGCGGCTGCATCCGGAACCACTCGGGATCATGGGCGATGCGCCGGACGAACAACTCGCGTTGTTCGGCCTGCTCCAGCATCGATTCGGCCTCCGGCTCCTCCGACAGCGCCGAGGCCAGCGAACCGCTGACCCGCTCGGTGATCGAGATCGAGGTCAGGAAGTCGAGCATCTTGGGTTCGAGGGTGTCCAAGACGTTTTCGGCGAGATACTCACGGATGCCGTGACTGCCCTCGGCCAGATTCGCGATCAACCGATCCGGATCGACATTGCCGCGCAACGACAAACTCACCAGCTGCACCGCCGCCGGCCAGCCGTCGGTGGCCGCGTGGATCTCCTCGATCTGGTTATCGGTGAGCGCGAATCCGTTGCGCTGCACCAGGATTTCCTTGGTCTCCTCGGTGCTCAGGCGCAACGCGGAGGAGCCTATCTCGACCAATTCGTCGTGCACCCGCATCCGACTGGTCGGCAGACCCGACTGCTCCCGACTGGTCACCACGAAGCGCAAGTGGTGACACCCGTTGTCCAGCAATGCATCCAGCGCGCGCCGCGCACCCGCATCGCCGACCCGGTGCCAGTCGTCCACGATCACCACGACGGTGGTCCCGCCGGCGTGGATCTCATCGATCAGCGTGGAGATGACATAGGCGACCGCGTCGGCGGGCCGTTCCTCGAGCACCTGCTCCAAGCCGTCGCCGATATCCGGGCGAACCCGGCGGATCGCCTGGATGAGGTGGGCCAGGAACCAGATCTCGTTATCGTCGTACTGGTCGATGCCGAGCCAGGCCACCGGGACCCCACCATCGGTCAGCTCGTTGCGCCACTGCGCGGCCACCGTGCTCTTGCCGAATCCGGCCGGCGCGTGGATCACCGCGAGTCGGCGGCGGCCACCGGCTCGCAGGGTGTCCAGCAGGCGCGGGCGCGGCACCGGCTCCCGGGCCGGGGTCGGCGGACGAAATTTCGTCGTGGCCGTCGGAGGCAGTGTCGGCGCGACCGAGCTCGAGTTGGCCGGATGCTGGGATACCGCGGGGCGCAATGTCAACGGCCAACTGCGACGCGCGGTCACCGCCGGTCGCGTTACCGTCACCTCGGCCGCGTTCGGATGTTCCGTCTCCTCCGGCGCCACCTCCGAGGTATCCAGCAGCGCCATCTCATCGGGCATCTGATCATGCTCGCGCTGCACCGCGCGCAGCAGCTCGCCGAACTCGAACGCCGACGCGGGCCGGTTACCCGGATCGGTGTCCATCGCATGCTGGATGGCATCGGCGACATCGTCGGGAATGTCGTGGCCGTGCAGATCCGGCACCGGCTGGGTGGTGATCCGCAGGAATTGCGCGACCACCTTCTCCCCCGATTGCCGTTCGAAGGCGGCATGGCCGGTCAACAGGGCGAACAGCGTCGAGCCGAGTCCGTATACATCGGAGAGCACGGTCGGCTCGTCGCCCTTGAGTACCTCGGGCGCGGTGAAGGCGGGTGAGCCCGTGATCAAACTGCTGGAAGTGCGGAAACCGCCTGGAATCCTGGCGATTCCGAAATCCGTGAGTTGCGGTTCGCCGTACGCGCTGAGCAGGACATTCGCCGGTTTGACGTCCCGATGCAGAATCTGGGCCCGATGCGCGCTCTCGATCGCACCCGCCAGCTTCACCCCGGCCCGCAGCGAATCCGCCCAGGTGAGCGGACCCTGGTCCCGAATGACCTGTTCGAGCGAGCCCCGGGTGCAGAAAGGCATCACGATGAACGGCTGGCCGGTCGGGGTGACATCGACCTGCAGGATGTCGACGATATTCGGATGGCCGGACAGCCGGCCCATCGCCTGCTCCTCGCGCAGGAACCGTTCCCGGCTCTCGGCGTCGATCTCCGAGGACAGCACCTTGACCGCGACCACTCGGTCCAATGCGTACTGGACACAGCGGTACACCACCCCGAACCCGCCCCGGCCGATCTCGACCGCACCCGACAGGCCCATCGCCTCCAGCTCGTCGGCCATTTCGATGGGCGCGTGCCGCTGTGTGTCCGATTCGGCCGAAGTCGATTCGGCGTTTGCCTTGCCCGAACGCATCTGTGGATTCATGTGACCACCTCGAATTCACATCGAATCGGCGTCACCGGCGACCGAGAAACACACGGACATCGGACATCGCGAAACGATCTCACGATGCCCGATATGTCACGCATACTCCAACGTAGCGCGGTATCAACCCGAGTGGGTGGCTTTCGAAACAGCGTGGTTGCGACCGCCTCAGCGCTCGGCGGCGGGCCTGGTCGCCGGATCGTAGAGAAACGAGATCCGCTCCATCGTGGTGACGGTGGTGCAGGCGGTCGTGCCGAGGTTGTGCACGTCCGAGGTCTGGTCCAGCCAGAGGTAGCCGCCGCCCGCGGCGACACCGAGGGTCATGGCGGAGGCGGCCAGGACGCGGGAGACGATGCGGCGGCGATGGCGGGGTGCGGGGGCGTTCATGTTGGATCCTTTTGGGGCAGTGGGAGTTCAGCGCTCGGCGGCGGGGCGGGCCGCGGGGGTGGACAGGTAGGTGATGCGCTCCATGAGCTTGTTGCGCTTGGTGTTCTGGAAGGCGGCGATCAGCCAGCGGCCGTCGCGGCGGACCATGGTGTAGGTCTGGGTCTTGGTGAGCTGCTTGGGCTTGCCCTTGTAGGTGTCGCCGTGGCTGTTGACCACGGCGGTATCCGGGCCGTAGAAGCGGATGTCGACGATGTCGTCGGCCAACCGGGTGCCCTTCAGGACGCTGCCGAACAGGGCGCGATGCGAGGCGACGATATCGGCGCGGCCGCGGTAGAGGGTGCCGAGAAAGCTTGTGTAGGTGGCGTCTTCGGTGAAGACGGTGCCGTAGGCGTCGGCATCGCCGCGGCCCCATGCGTCGACCAATTGCGCGAGTACGGCTTCGATCGCCTGGGTGTCATTGCTGCGCCCACGCGTCGCCCGACCGCCGCCGCTCATCGAATCGCTACGCGATGCTGCATTCATTTTGCCCTCCGTGCTAGATTTCTTCTTGGAAGAGCTTTCTTCGTTTAAGACGTCTCTTCGTTGAAGAAGAGACTAGAAGATGGAGGTATCCGTGTCAACACCTGCCATGCGCCCGGACGCGAGCGAGGTCTACCGCCGCTATCTGAGCGCGGTCATGCTGCACGGACAGGCCGGTGCGCGGGCCGTCGACCTGGGCGCGACGGACCTCTACGCCCTGAACATCCTGGAACTCAACGGCGCCATGACGCCCGGCGAACTCGGCGCGCGCAGCGGACTGACCACCGGCCCGACCACCCGCCTCATCGATCGCCTGGAAGACGCAGGCTATGTGCGGCGCGCCCCGGTGCCCGGCGACCGCCGCAAGGTGATCGTCGAATTGATCGACAAGCCAGCCGATCTCGACGAAATCCTGGCCCCCGCGCGCCGCGCCATCGGCGAAATCCTCGGCGGCTATTCCGCCGAACAGCGCGAGGTGCTCTTCGACTACTTCACCCGTGCCGCGGACGCGTACTACCAGGCGGCAGAGGATCTGCGGCCCAGCTGAACTACAAGCCGTCCGCGACGAAATGCGGGAGCCGACCGCACACGCGCTACTACTGGACCGCCAGTGCCACGATCTGAGTAACCTGCTTATCCGAAAAGTTGTTGTCGCTGACCAGGATCAGGGTGCGTTCGCCCGACGGTAGCCGCGGACCCCAGGTCATGCCCTCGATATTGTCGATCGGGTCGAGCCCGAGGTCGGCGAGGTCGACCAGCAAGCGCTTGGCGACCGGCCGGGCGGTGCCGAGCGGAGCATCGAGGATATTGCTCGCGCCATTGGTATCGGCCTCGTAGATCCGGATCCTATTGCCCACGCCAAGCACGAAAGAGCATTCCAGGACAAGGAATTTCGTGGGTCGAGCGATCAGTCGGTCTGCTCGGGATGACCGGAACTTGCAAGGACCACCCACACGATCCGCTTGCCAGGATCAGGGCAGTACCAGATTCGGCCACCAGCGGTGACCTCATACTGCCACTGCTCCAAGACTTTTCCGCTGATCAGCCGCGTTGCGAAGGCATCTCGCAAACGGTGCTGACGCGCCGGGTTCTCTGGTGTCGTCGGCCGCTCGGTCAGCACGATCCATGCTTCCCACGTGTTGGAGCGCGCCATGCGGTATAGCTCCTCCCAGCCCTTCGCGGCCTCCGACGTCGCGAAGCGTGCCTCCCACATACCGGGTCGCGCTGGTGGCGCGACACGGTCACCGCGCTTGGCGGGCATGCTTCATTCCTCCCCGACAGGTTCAGGTACCGGGCCGAAGTCGTCGCCCAGTGGCTCGGAAAGCTGTTCAGCGAGTGCTGGATCGGCATAGATCGTGGCCGTGCTTCGCCACTCCTGAACGGTCTGGGCCAGCACCGACCACTCGCCGAGTTCTGCCGACGCCTGAAATGCCCTGGCAAAGTCTTTGACGAACCGCGCCTTGGCTTCGACGGGCAGCACGTCGACCCAAGGAAACTCGTCGAGCAGCGCTTCGGCTGCGATAGCGGCGGGCAGGTGCATGAGCACATTTCGCAGCGCTCGCGCGGCGGCGACAGATCCTTCCGACAAGGTCTGTGCACGATCCTCGCGGATCAGCAACAGCGGTACACCGTCGCGACGCCGAACTCGAACGTCGCCCTGGTCGGCCAGCCGAGCGACCTCTTTGGGATCACGTTGTAGCTCGCTCCACTGAACTTCGGTAACCATGGCTCCATTCTGAACTTTTTCAGAACTCTTGCCAAGTGGGAAACCCTCCCGGCCGAATAGAGGCGAAAGCCCGCCACCGCGATATGCGGTGGCGGGCTCTGCCGATTACGACGTGATCTACTTGCGCAGCGAGGCCGGGACCTCGAAGCGCTCGCCGTAGGTCTTGGCGAGGTAGTCGGCGCGCTCGACGAAGGCCGCCTGACCGCCCGGGTAACCGACGATGTACTGGTGCACACCACCGGTCCAGGCCGGGAAGCCGATGCCGAAGATCGAGCCGATGTTGGCGTCGGCGGTGGTGATGAGCACACCCTCGTCGAAGCACTTCTGGGTCTCGATCGCCTCGATGAACAGCATGCGGTCGATCAGATCCTGCAGCGGCACACCGAAACCGGCGGTGGTCTTGAAGTGCTCGCGCAGACCCGGCCACAGGCCGAGACGCTTGCCGTCCTCGTCGTACTCGTAGAAACCGGCCTTGCCCAGGCGACCCGGGCGACCCTGCTCGACCAGGTAGTCGATGACATCCTGCGCCGGGTGCCGCTTCACACCCAGGGTGTTGTCACCCTTCTCGGCGGCCTCCAGGCTCTCCTTGGCGATCTTCTGCATCAGCGTCAGGTTCAGCTCGTCCGACAGCTGCAGCGGCGCGGCCGGGTAGCCCGCCTGCAGACCGGCCTGCTCGATGGTCGCGGGCTCGATGCCCTCGGTCAGCATCGCGATCGCCTCGTTGACGAAGGTGCCGATCACGCGCGAGGTGAAGAAGCCACGGCTGTCGTTGACGACGATCGGGGTCTTCTTGATCGCCAGGGTGTAGTCGAACACCCGGGCCAGCGCCTCGTCCGAGGTCTTCTCACCCTTGATGATCTCCACCAGCGGCATCTTGTCGACCGGCGAGAAGAAGTGGATGCCGATGAAGTCCTCCTGGCGCTTCACGCCGGTCGCGAGACCGGTGATCGGCAGGGTGGAGGTGTTCGAGCCGAGCAGCGCGTCCGGGGTGACGATGTCCTCGATCTCCTGGAACACCTTGTGCTTGAGCTCGGTGTTCTCGAAGACCGCTTCGATGACGAAGTCGACACCGGCGAAGTCGGCCGCATCCGCGGACGGCTTGATCCGGTCCAGCAGCGCCTTGGACTTCTCCTCGGTGGTCTTGCCCCGGGAGAGGGCCTTGGCCTCGATCTTCTCGGAGTAGTTCTTGCCGCGCTCGGCCGCCTCGATGGTGACGTCCTTCAGCACGACCTCGTAGCCCGCCTTGGCCGAGACGTAGGCGATACCCGCGCCCATCATGCCCGCGCCGAGCACGCCGATCTTGCGGATCTCCTTCTTCGGGACATCCTTGGGCCGCGAACCGCCGTTGTTGATCGACTGCAGGTCGAAGAAGAACGCCTGGATCATGTTCTTCGCGACCGGGCCGGTCAGCAGCGAGACGAAGTAGCGCGACTCGATCAGCGACGCGTTGTCGATATCGACCTGCGAACCCTCGACCGCGGCCGACATGATGGCGCGCGGTGCGGGCATGTTGGTGCCCTTGAGCTGCTTGCGCAGGTTGGCCGGGAAGGCGGGGAGGTTGGCGGCGAAGGCCGGGCTGGACGGGGTGCCGCCCGGGATCTTGAAGCCCTTCTTGTCCCAGGGCTGCACGCCACCCTCGGGGTTGGCCTTGATCCACGCCTTGGCGGCGGGCACCAGTTCCTCGACCGAGCCGACGACCTCGTTGATCAGGCCGATCTCCTTGGCCTTGCCAGGGCGGTACTTGTTGCCCTGCAGCAGGAACTGCATCAGCGCGCCCTGCAGGCCGAACATGCGCACGGTGCGGATGACACCGCCGCCAGCGGGCAGCAGGCCCAGGGTCGCCTCGGGCAGGCCGAGCTGCACGCCCGGCACATCCGCGGCGATCCGGTAGTGGGTCGCCAGGGTGATCTCCAGGCCACCACCGAGTGCGGCGCCGTTGATCGCCGAGACGACCGGCTTGCCCAGGGTCTCCAGCCGACGCAGCGCCGACTTGATGGTGCCGAGTTCCTCCATGAGGGCCTGGCCGTCTTCCGGGCCGACCTTCATCATGTTCTTCAGGTCGCCGCCGGCGAAGAAGGTCTTCTTCGCCGAGGTGATCACGACGCCGGTGATGCTGTCCTTCTCGGCCTCGAGCCGGTCGACGGTCGCGGTCATCGACGTCTTGTACAGCTCGTTCATCGTGTTGGCGCCCTGGTTCGGGTCGTCCATCGTCAAAACGACGATGCCATCCGAATCCTGCTCCCAACCGATCATGTTGGTCTCGCTCACAGCTCTGTGTCTCCTTGAATTCTCAGCTGTCGGTTGGGGTTAGACGCGCTCGATGATCGTGGCGACGCCCATGCCGCCACCGATGCACAGGGTGACCAGCGCGTAGCGGCCGTTGCGGCGCTCCAGCTCATCGACCATGGTGCCGGTGATCATGGCGCCGGTGGCACCGAGCGGGTGGCCCATCGCGATGGCACCACCGTTGACGTTCAGCTTCTCGTCCGGGATCTGCAGATCCTTCTGGAACTTCAGCACCACGGAGGCGAAGGCCTCGTTGATCTCGACCAGGTCGATGTCGTCGAGGGTCAGGCCCGCCTTGGCCAGCGCCTTCTTGGCGGCCGGGGTCGGACCGGTCAGCATGATGGTGGAGTCCGCGCCGCTGGTGGCGGTCGCGACGACGCGTGCACGCGGGGTCAGGCCGGAGGCCTTGCCCGCCTCTTCCGAACCGATCAGCACCAGCGCGGCGCCGTCGACGATGCCCGAGCTGTTGCCACCGTGGTGGACGTGGTTGATCTTCTCGACGAAGTGGTACTTCTGCAGCGCCACGGCGTCGAAGCCGCCCATCTCGCCGACCACGGCGAAGGACGGGTTCAGCTTGGCCAGGTCCTCGGCGGTGGTGCCCGGACGCATGTGCTCGTCGTTGTCGAGGACGACGAGGCCGTTCTGGTCCTTGACCGGAACGATCGACTTGGCGAAGTAACCGCCGGTGGTGGCCTTGGCGGCGAGCTCCTGCGAGCGCACGGCGTAGGCGTCCACGTCATCGCGGGAGAAGCCCTCGATGGTGGCGATCAGGTCGGCGGAGACACCCTGCGGCACGAAGTAGGTGTCGTAGTTGGTGGCCGGGTCCAGCGCCCAGGCGCCACCGTCGGAGCCCATCGGCACGCGGGACATGGACTCGACGCCACCGGCGAGGACCAGGTCGTCGAAGCCCGAGCGGACCTTCTGCGCGGCCAGGTTGACGGCCTCGAGGCCGGAGGCGCAGAAGCGGTTGAGCTGGAAGCCGCCGACGGTGTCGGGCAGGCCGGCCACGGTCACGGCGGTGCGGGCGATATCGGCGCCCTGGTCACCAACCGGCGCAACGACGCCCAGGATCAGGTCGGAGATCCGGTCCTCATCGAGGTTCGGGAAACGGCCGCGCAGCTCCTGGATCAGACCAACAGTCAGGTCGATCGGCTTGACCGAGTGCAGCGAACCGTTCTTCTTGCCGCGTCCGCGCGGGGTGCGGATGGCCTCGTAAATGTAGGCCTCTGTGGTCATATCGGAGTGTTCCTTCCTTAAGGGTGCGGCGGCCGAACATTCGTCCGTCCATGCGAGTGACCTCGCCGATCGGTCCGGAGACCGACCGTCCTGACGCTGTACAAAAGTCGACAAGCAGCGGCGATGACGAGTTCCAGATACCCGCATGCCTCCGCATACCATAGAACTTCGCCACACCGCGGCTCGCGGCCACCCGTTCATACTACCGTGGTGTGCGAACTCCGGTTAACTTAACGTCTTGTGAACGAGGGTTGTCAACCATCCAGCCGTGTGGCACCCAGCTCACTTTTGAGCAACTCCAAGGCCACCTCATCCGGGTCGCGTCGATCCCCTGGCGCCACCGGAGTCTGCGATTCGGCCAGCATCTCCTGTTCCTCCTCCGGCGTGGAGGGCGGCGGGACGCCATCGATCGGCGCGTAATCCATCGGACCCGGGTCATCCGGTAGATCCGGGAAGTCGGGCGGCGGAATATCGTCGTCGCCGCGGAACGACCGCGCGTCACTACTCGGTGCGGGCCGCCGACCAGGGCCTGCCGCCGGATCGGAGGCCGCGGCCCTGGCCTGACTCGGCCGCGAGAACCGCGGCGGCGTAGGCGCATCCGAAGCGCGTCCGGCCGCAGTGCCGGATTCGCGTCCTGGCGCACCAACGGCCTGCTGCCCTGCCTGACCACGCCCCCGACTCGCCTTCGGCGCGGCAGCCGCGGGCCGAGGCGCGGCCCCACCCGCTTCCCAGCGCACCGGATGATCGCTGCCGAGCACGGCCCGCACCGCCGACCGCACCGCCTCCACATTCCGCGGATCCGACAACCGCTGCGCCAACGGCGCATGCTGATGCGCGAATACGATCACCTCCCCTTCGATCCGCGCCACCGAGGCCCCCGACAGCAACGCCTGCACGGTAGGCCCGAACTCCCGAACTTTCGCCCGAATCTCCGCCCAGGCCCCCTCCACCGCCCGCAACAAATCCCCATCCCCCTGCCCACCGGCCTGCTCCGCGAGACCGTGCGCACCGCTGTCCTGCGCGGGGCCTCGCACGCTCCCCTGCTGCTCAGAAACACCTTGTGCGCCCTCCTCCGGCGCCGCGCCGCCTGCGGCCCGATCCGCGACACCTCGCTCCGATGGTTGCACCGCAGCGTCGTGGTGCCCTGCGGCACCTGCGCCACCGGTCTGTTCGCTCGCTTGCGCCGCACCGGCCGTGGACGCCGCCCGATCGGCGGCAGCCTGGTCGGGCGGCCGAGCCGAAATCGACTGCGCAACTTCTGAATTGGACGGCGCTCGACCCTCGCCAGCCGCCGCGGCCCCGGCGGAGTCGCGCTCTCGCGGCGCAGTTGTCTCGAAGACCTCCTGCGTCCCCCCGGATTCCAGCAATCCGGCGGCAGCCTGCGAACCCGCCTCGCCCGCCGGGTCGGCCACACCTCGACCGGGTGCGGCGGCTCGATCCGCGGATTCGACGCGTGAAGAGGCGAAAGCCTCGCTACGTGTGGCATCGCGTGCTTGTCCCGCAGACGCCGCATCGACGGGTGCGCCGCTCGTCCCGGCCGAGGCATCTACTCCGGCCGACTCTGCCGTACCAACCTGTTCAGTGCTCGAACCCCGATCGAGAGCCGTGCGATCGGCACCCGCCTGCGTCTCGCCGCGCTCGGCCGTCGAATCGTCTGGTACGAAAGCGAATCCGGCTCCCGCTTCGGCGTGCCCTGCGGCTGCGCCCTGCTCTACGGAATGCTGGTGGGCGGCCGAAGCCGCTGGCATCAATGGGGTCTGTGTTGCCGCAGCGCTCGATCCGACCGCAGGATCCGGCCCACCGGCCAAACCCGCTGGACCGGCACCATGTCCGGCGGCCGAGTGCTGTTCAACAGCCGCTGCCCGCTCCGCAGGCAGGCTCTGCGCCGGAACGCCCGCCTGCGCCGGAGCACCAGCCTGCGCCGGGCCACCCGCCTGCGCCGGGCCACCCGCCTGCGCCGGAACGCCCGCCTGCGCCGGAACGCCCGCCTGCGCCGGAACGCCCGCCTGCGCCGGAACGCCCGCCTGCGCCGGAACGCCCGCCTGCGCCGGAACGCCCGCCTGCGCCGGAACGCCCGCCTGCGCCGGAACGCCCGCTGGGCTCGCGCCTGCGCGGGTAGCGTCCTTTTCGCGGCGGGCGGCGGCGAGGAGTTCCGCGCCTCGGCGGCGCGCAGGTTCGTTGGACGAACGCGGCGGTGCCGATTGGGCCGGGGCTTCGGGCTGCGGCGGAGCGGATGGGGCCGCGGCGGTGGGCGCCACTGCTCCGGTGGCTATGCCGCGTTCGAGCCGCTCCAGGCGTTGCAGGGTTGCGGATTCGGCGTCGGAGACCGATGGAAGGAGCATGCGGGCGCAGACGATCTCTAGCAGGAGGCGCGGGGCGGTGGCGCCGCGCATTTCGCCGAGCCCGTCGTGCAGGAGTTCGGCGTGCCGGGCAAGGGTGGCCGGGCCGGTGCGTTCGGCCTGTTCGCGCATGCGGTCCAGGACATCGCCGGGGCCGGAGACCAGGCCGCGGTCGGCGGCATCGGGGACAGCTTGCAGCAGGATCAGGTCGCGCAGACGTTCCAGCAGGTCGACGGCGAAGCGGCGCGGATCGTGCCCCGCCTCCATGACACGGTCGATGGTGCCGAAGAGGGCAGCGCCGTCGCCGGCGGCGAGCGCGTCGATCGCATCGTCGATCAGCGCGACATCGGTGACACCGAGCAGCGAAACCGCCCGCGAATAGGTGACGCCCTCGGGACCGGCGCCCGCAAGCAGCTGATCGAGGACGCTCAGGCTGTCGCGCGGCGAACCACCGCCCGCGCGAATCACCAACGGATACACCGCTTCCTCGACCGGCACCTGCTCCTGCTCGCAGATCTTGCCGAGCAGTCCGCGCATGGTGGCGGGCGGCAGCAGCCGGAACGGATAGTGGTGCGTGCGGGACCGGATGGTGGGCAGCACCTTGTCCGGCTCGGTGGTGGCGAAGATGAAGATCAGATGAGCCGGCGGCTCCTCGACGATCTTGAGCAGCGCATTGAACCCGGCCGTGGTGACCATATGCGCCTCGTCGACGATGAACACCCGATACCGCGACTCCGCGGGCGCGTAGAAGGCTCGATCGCGCAGTTCGCGAGTGTCGTCGACACCGCCGTGACTCGCGGCGTCCAGTTCGATCACATCCAGATTCCCCGGACCGCCCGGTCCCAGCGCCACACAGGACGGGCAGACGCCGCACGGTGTCGAGGTCGGGCCCTGCACACAGTTCAACGAGCGCGCGAGGATGCGCGCCGAGGAGGTCTTGCCACAACCCCGGGGACCGGAGAACAGATAGGCATGACTGATGCGACCGGTGTCGAGTGCGGTACTCAGCGGGTCGGTGACGTGCTCCTGACCCACCACTTCAGCGAACGTTGCCGGTCGGTACTTCCGGTACAGAGCCACGGCCAGAGGTTACCGGCGCCCACCGACAAAGCGCATTCCCCTCGACCGACAGGCCGGGCGCGGCGCGACGCCGGGCGTTTCGCGACAATGATGTGATGTAGATCACAGGATGCTCGAATCTTCGTTAGCCCCCACTGATCAGCGCCGAAGGCGGCAAAGTCGGAGCAATCGAAGATCGAGAACGGACGAACACCGAATTTTGGCGCCCGTCCAGTGCACTTCGCGGCGATTAGTTGAACTCGCGCCCCGGTTCTGGAGCTATTTGCGGAGATAACGAATCAATCAACGTGCATGACATGGACGCAATCGCCTGGCTACCGTGGTTCTCGGCAACTTCGGTAGCCAAACCTTCATCAGGTTGGTGGCCCCGGCCGGTCCCTCATCCCGACCGGGGCACAACCTGAAATCCGCAATTCCGGCGCTTTTCGCCGAACTCACACCACTTCCACCGGAGGAAATTTCCACCGTGCCGTCGTGTGACGACATCGCCGCCGCCTGGCTTTCGAGCACCGATTTCGCCGACGACCATGCCGCCGTCGACCTGCTCAGCCGGGCGATCAGCCCCCAGGACTTCGCGATCAAGCGCGATTCGCTACCGGTGGCCGCAGCCGCCGATCCGTCGACCGCGGCTGCCATCCTCGAACTACTGGAACGCGGCCAGGTGCCGACCATGGCGGCGATTCGCACTCTCACAGCGCAGAACGAGATGCGCCGGGAGGCCGAACGCATCGAACGCCTCGGCCGCCGGGCCCAGCGCAGCATCGATGACTTCGGCCGGATACTCGCCCGGCTGGCCGAGGACCATTGGCTCGCGCACGGCGCAGGCCCCACCCGACGTGACGTACTGCAGTCCGAACCGGTGATGACACTGATCCGGGACCGGATCGGCGATATCGCCCCGTCCGCGGTGAAACACCTGTGGTTGATCGAGCGCGCACAGCGCGCAGGCTGGATCGCCTCCAATGCCAATGCCGGATCGCTTTGCGCTGCGAGACGTTTCTACTCCGCCAAGTACGGCAATCGGGTCTCGCTGCGGCCGGTCAATACGATCGGCACGATCGTCGCGACCTACCTGCGCGACTATCTGGTCGAAAATGACCGCGCGCCGCGCTGGTCGACTCTCGCCCACGACCTACGCGACGATCGCGGCCGTCGGCTCTTCCACGACACCGCCGACGCGCGCATCCAGCGCCGGTGGCTCACCACCGCCGAATGGATGGCCGAGAGCGAGGACCTTCCGGTGCCCGGGCGACGCGGTCTGCGCGCCTTGGCCAAGAAGGCGCGGCGCTGAACTGTCTGGGCCGACACCCAGCAACGATGTGAGCATTCGGTAACTTCTTCGCAACGCATGCAAGCGTGGAAGGAGTTACCCCGTGTCCTCAACCATCGATCCCGCGGCCACTGCCTGGCTGCTCGTCAGCACGGCCATGGTGCTGCTGATGACGCCCGCGCTGGCGATTTTCTACGGCGGGATGGTGCGCTCGACCGGCGTACTCAACATGCTGATGATGAACTTCATCGCGATCCCGCTGGTGACCGTGGTGTGGCTGCTGGCCGGTTACAGCCTGGCCTTCGGCGAGGACGCGGGCGGCGGTCTGATCGGTAATCTCGGCCACTTCGGGATGGCGGGCATCGATCCGAATTCCGTTCACGGCACCGTCCCGGAACTGCTGTTCGCCACCTTCCAGCTGACCTTCGCCATCCTGACCGCGGCACTGGTCAGCGGCGCGATCGCGGACCGCGCGAGGTTCGCGGGCTGGATGGTGTTCGTTCCGCTGTGGGCGCTGGTGGTCTATGTGCCGATCGCGCACTGGGTGTGGGGACCGGACGGCTGGCTGGCCTCCTTCGGCGCGCTCGACTACTCGGGCGGCATGGTCGTCGAGATTGCCTCCGGCGCCTCGGCGCTGGCGCTGGCCCTTGTGCTCGGCCCGCGCATCGGCTTCAAGACCGATGCGATGCGTCCGCACAACCTGCCGTTCGTACTGCTGGGGGCGGGTCTGCTCTGGTTCGGCTGGTTCGGTTTCAATGCCGGATCGGCACTATCGGCGAATGGTATTGCGGCAGCGGTATTCCTGAACACTCTGGTCGCGGGCTGTCTGGGCATGCTCGGCTGGCTCGCGGTCGAGCAGATCCGCGACGGTCGGCCGACCACCTTCGGTGCGGCCTCGGGTGTGGTTGCCGGTCTGGTCGCGATCACACCTTCGTGCGGTTCGGTGAATACGCTCGGATCGCTCATCGTCGGTCTGGCCGCGGGTGTGGTGTGTTCGTTCGCGGTCGGCTGGAAATTCAAGGCGGGCTACGACGATTCCCTGGATGTGGTCGGCGTGCACCTCGTCGGCGGCATCGTCGGCACGCTGCTGATCGGACTGTTGGCCGATCAGGTGATGACCGGTGGTGTCGAGGGCCTGTTCTACGGCGGCGGACTCGCGCAGTTCGGCAAGCAACTGGTCGGCGTGCTGGTGGTCTCGGCGTATGCGTTCGCCGTCTCCTTCGTGCTCGGCAAGACCATCGACCGGTTCCTCGGATTCCGGGTCAGCAAGGAAGACGAATCCGCAGGCATCGACTTCGCACTGCACGCGGAGACCGCATATGCCGAAGGCGTGCACGGACATGCGCCGCGACGCTTGGGCGAGGGGCACTTCGGGCAGACACCTGGTGGCGATCACTGATCCACCGGGGGACGAAAGCGCTAGCTAGGACACCTCGTCCGACGACATATTCCATGTGTTGCACTGAAATGTCCGGTCGTAGTTCTGGCCTTGCTCGAACCACGCCCCGTAGTGCTGGGTGGTGCCGTGATCGCGGGCATCGCCGGATTTATCTCCACGCCCGTACTGATCCGCTGTCGTTCTGTTCTGCTCCGCTTTGTCGAAGGCACCATCGACGACCGAGGTGCCGACATACATTCCGGCAAAGCACTGCGCCTCCAACTCCATGCGACGCGACAGTTCCAGCCCGAGCGCGCTGCGCGCTCCCGCGTCCGATCGCTGACTGCTCATTGCCTGGGTGATGCCGGAGATCGCCTGCACGTGATGGCCGTATTCGTGCGCGAAAACCGTCAAGTAGACGACCGTGTCGTTGCCGTACCGCTCGATCTGGATCTTGTCCAGAGGCATGTAGATCGTGTGGTTCGCCGAACAATAAAATGCTGCCCAATTGGCACTGCCGGAGCCGCATGGTGACGCCGCGTCCGCCCCGCGGGCAGGCACGCTCACAGCCGGGCTGGAGTACGGCAGGTTGGCGCCTTGTAGAGCGGGACGCCATTTCTTGTCGAGACAGGCTGCGGCAGCCTGAAAGAATCGGGTGGCGGCCTCGACAGTCGCGGACCAGGCCGGATAACTGCACTCGGCATTGACCACACCCGCGTCGCTGTCACTGAACAGCGGGTTGTCACCGGTTTTGGCAACCGGTTGCGGCCCAGCGGGTTTCGTCGTCGTCGGCGCGGCGGCGCGACTGGTGGTCGCCGCTGCGCTCGATGTCGGGCTCGGCGAGGAGGTCGATGAAGTCGGCGGAGTGTAGGTGTAGCTCGGCGTCGGCGGCGTGTAGGCCGACGGGCGGTGCCGCTTGTTCTCGTTATCGGCCGAAATCGCCGATGAGACAAGCAGTCCGACGACCACGACGATGACCGTCAGCACACCGAGCAGTGCACTGAGCCCAGCACCCGAACTCCGGCGTCGCGGCGGGTACGGGCGCGGCGGATATCCCGGCCGCTGATACGGCATCGGCGGACCGTACGGCGTCGCGTAGGGCGGAGCAGGACCGGGCGGATAACCCTGTGGCGTGCCATATCCCGGCGGTTGCCGATATCCGGGTGCGGGTTGATATCCGGGCAACGGCTGGTAGCCGGGCGGCGAACCATAGCCGTAGGGCGGCTGCGTCATCTGGTCACGACACCGAACTGGCCGACGCGGTGAACGTATTGCACTGTGCCGCACGGTCTTTGTCCACGCCGATCTCGAACCACGTACCACCGTTGTCCGCGGTCCCGTGATCGCGCATATCCCCGCGCTGGTCACCGCGGCCGTGGGCGTCGCGGCGGGCGAGGGTGATCTGCGCCGTGCTCAGCGAACCACCATTGGCCGAGGAGCCGAGATACATGCCGTCGAAGCAGTTGGCCTGCAACTCGATTCGACGCGAGAGCTCCAAACCCTTCTCACTGCGCACACCCGCGTCGACGCGATCGCTATTGGCCTTGCGCAGGATTCCGGCCATCGCCTGCACGTGGTGACCGTACTCATGGGCGAAGACCGACAGGTAGACGATCCAGTTGTCCTTGAACAGATCGGTCTGCAGCTGGCTGAGCGGCATATAGATCGTCTTGTTCGCCGGGCAGTAGAACGCGGCGAAATTACTCGTGGAGCCGGTACACGGCGTGGTGATGCCGTCCGTGCTCGCGCTGACATTCAGTGTCGGCGACTGGAACGGCAGATTCTTCTGTGCCAGTACGGGTTTCCACGCCGACTCCAGACAGCTCGCGGCGGTCTCGAAGAACTTGCGCGCGGTATCCACCTGCGTGCTCCACGGTGCGTACGAGCACTTCGCCGGGATCAAGGTGGTGTTCGGATCGGTCAGCAGCGGGTTGGTTCCGGTCTCCGATACGCCGCCGTTCGAATCCGGCGTATAGGTCATGCTCGGGCCGGGGCCCGACGCGGTGCTGCTGAGCCTGCCGTGCGAGAACGCGCCACGCACCAGGCCACCCGCGACCACGAAGACGATGATCAACAGCAGCGCGATCCACCCGCCGCCGCCCTTGCGCTTCTGCGGTGGACGTCCGGGTGGGCCGTAGGGCGTCGGTGGCGGCATGGGCGCGCGCTGTCCGTATCCGGGCGCCGGATAACCGGGCTGCTGGCCATAACCCGGCGGCGGACCATACCCGGGTTGACCGTAACCGGGCGAATAACCCGGCTGCTGACCATATCCGGGCTGACCATAAACGGGCTGCCCGGGCGCAGGACGGTATCCGGGCTGCCCATACGGCGAACCGGGACGCGGCGGAACCGGTTGTCCACCAGGCGGAACCGGCCCATAGCCGTACGGTGGTTGGGTCACGTCCCCCGTACCCCCTCGTCTCATGATCGCCTGCGGTATTGAATTTGCGGCGCTCCCGGGGCCCTTCGTGGGCCCGCCCGTCACCCACCACCACCCTCAACGGGCGGCCGGCGGCCGACTGTACCTATCCGAGCGCTACCGCCTGCGGGCCCGTCGCTCGCGCCGGGCTGCTGACGCAGCTTAGCAACTTGTCTAGAGTAGGCAGCCATGCTGACTTTTCGGGGGGGCGCCGCGAGCGCGCTGCTTCTCGCCGCTGCGGGAATGCTGGCCGCCGCACCGATTGCCCACACGGAGCCCGCAACCGATGGTGTCGATATTGTCGCGGATCTGAAACTGAGCCGCGAAGGTGTGCTCGAGGTCACCGAGAAGGTGACCGTCCCCGCCGACAGAGGCTTCAAAATGACACTGCCGCTGCGCCTCAAGGTCGGCGACGATGTCGAACGCGTCTTCAAAGTCACCGATGTCGATACCAAAGGCCCCGGCACCGCGACGGTCGCGAACGATCTGTTCACCATCGATGCCAAGCCGGGCGAATCGACGTTCACCTACGCGATCCACAACACGGTCAGCAACGCACCCGGTACCCAGGTCTTCCGCTGGCTCGGCACCATCAATGCCGATGTCGCATCGATCGATGCATCCCTGATCAGCCCGAGCTACGAAATGGGCGTGGTGGATTGCAAATTGGGCCCGCCCGGCAATCTGCGCCAGTGCTCCGATCTGCAGATCGAGGCGGACGGAGTGCTCTACTGGCGCCAGACCGACCTACGCAAGGGCGACAATATCGACCTGACCCTGCAGCTGCCGCCCGGCACGGTGCCCGCCAACGCCGATATTCGCGACAACAGCGAGGCCGGCGCCTTCTCCTTCACGACTCCGGTGCTCGTCGCATTCGGTGTGCTGCTGCTCGCACTGGCCGCGATGGCGGGCTACGTGCTCGAGACCAGGCGGAAAAACGCCGCTGCCACAGCCGGTTCGGCGACGATCGATCCGCTGCTGCGCGACGGTACGCGGGTCCAGTTCACCTCTCCGGAGGGCATCCTGCCCGGCGAGGCGGGCGTCTTGCTCGACGAACACGCCGATCCGAGCGATATCGCCGCGACGGTGATCGACCTCGCCGTGCGCCGTTACATCTGGATCACGCCCGTCGGCGATAGCGATTGGCGCATCGACCGGGTGAACGCGCCCGATGACCAGCTGCGCGCCTACGAAAAAGCGGTTTACCGCGCACTGCTGCCGGACGGCACCGATTCGGTGACCGTCGGCGAGTTGCGCGCGCCGGGACGCCTGCAGTCCCAAACGGTGCGCAGCGCAATGCTCGCCGATGCGGTCGAACGCGGCGCATTCATCGATCGGGCCCGCATCGGATTGCCGATCCTGTTGGGTGGGGCACTGATCGTCGCCGGTATCGCCGCGACCATCGCTCTGGCGCTCACCTCGGGCAGCGCACTGGTCGGCGTCGCGATCCTGCTTGCCGGCGTCGCGGCGGTACTGCTGCCGCGATTCCTACCGGTGCGCACGGCCCAGGGCCGCGAACTCGTCGGCCAGATCCGCGCGCTGCAGCGCGGCCTCGACGCGACCACCCGTGACCAGATCCCGCCCGCCGACCAGGAATTGGTCTTCTCCCGTGCGCTGCCGTTCATGGTGATCGGCGGCCGCGCCGACCACTGGATCCGCACCTTCCGCGACCTGAACCCCGCCGCCGACTCCCAGCCCGGCCTCTACTGGTTCGGCACCTTCGAACGCGACCGCAACCTGCAACGCTTCGCAGGCCACTTCCCCTACTTCATCACCGCCCTCGAGGCTCTCTTCACGTAAGTCCTCGGAGCATCCAGCGAGCCGAGCAATTTCGTCGGCAGCCGTCCACCGATCGCGGAAGACCAGCCGCACGGGCCTCGTTGTGATTGCATTGCTAGGTGACGGTGGCCGCCGCCGGTGCCGGCTGGCTCATTGTCGGCGGGCGGACTGGACCGCGGCCGGCATGCGCCGTTCAGCGACGGGCCCGCATACGCCCTGTGGCACATGATGATCGGGATCACCGTCGGGATGGCGGTTGCGGGAACGCTTTTCACCGTTGCGATGCTGCGTGAACTGCAGTTCAGCCACTGGACACGCTCGCGGCGACGACCGCACACCGGATCGAGGAAATCAGACGCTGCGCGCCGCCCTGATCACGGCTCTGACCATCCTGGCGATGGTCGTCTCGATCAGCGTGCTCGACCGGTCTTCTCGCCTACTTCCTGAAGTAGGCGAGAAGACCTGCAGGCGAACTGTCAGTCGTTCAGTGCTGTGCGGCGGATGGCGGCAAGGGGGTCGGCGTAGATGGCGCTGAGTGAGGTGACCACTGCCGCGAATTCCTGCACCTTGCCGCCGAATCCGCTGATGCGGATGTCGGTCGGGGGGAGTTGGGAGGACTGGGTGAAGGCGCGGGCGACGTGGGCGACCGCGGGGCGGTAGCCGGTGAAGGCCTGGCCGCCGAGGATCACCCGGTCCGGGTTGAGCATGTCACGGACCATCGCGACGGTGTGTCCGAGGATGGTGGCGCGCTCGGCGAGCAACTCCTGCGCATCCGCCGCGCCCGCCTCGGCGGCGCGGTACAGGTCGGCGATGGTGCTGCCGCCGGTGCCCTTGTGCGCCGGAATGATCCCGCGCCCAACGGCTCTGGCGTGCAGCGACCGATCACCGACGGTCACCTCGAGGCAGCCGCGCCGCCCGCAGGTGCATTCGACATCGGAGCCGGTCGGGAAGTGCGCGATCGAACCGGGTCCGCTGCTGGGGGTGTGCACCCGGCCGTCCAAAGTCACTGCGATACCGGCGGTTTCGCGAACGTAGAAGTACAGGCTGCTGCCGGGACCAGTGGTCCCACGCGGCTCGCCGGTCGGCAACAGCAGTTCCGACGCGGCCATCGCTTCGACGTGCGGCGCAACCGAGACCGGCAGCTCGAGCACCTCGCCGAGCACCGAACCGACCTGCGCCCCTTGCCAAGCCAGCTTGGGATGATCGACGACACCGGTCGCGACATCGACCCGTCCACCGATCGCCACACCGGCCCAGAGCGGTTTGCGCCGATGCCAGCGCTGCAGGAAGGCCTTGGCGCTGCGCGCGACGGTCGTGGTCGCGAAGTCCTGACCAGTCTGCGGCGTCGCGATCGCCAGCCCGCCGAGGATGCGCCCGCGCAGATCGGCCGCGACGATCTTGGTGACCGCGGCGCCGATGTGGATGCCGAGGGTCAGATATGCCTCGTGGTCGATTTCGAACGGCACCCGCGGACGGCCGACCGCACCCGATGCGGTCAAGTCGGGGCGCTCGCGCAGCAGCCCGGCGGCCAATAGCGCCGACACCTGCCGGTTGACCGTCGCGATGCTCAAACCCGTTGTGCGCGCGGCATTGTCACGGGAGACGGGACCGCCGGTAGCGGCGCGCAGCACGGCTGCGGCCGGATTGTCGGCGATGCGGAGTTCCGGCGCGACGACGGGGCGCTGGACACGGACACGACCGGTTACGACCCTGGAGGCGGATCGATCAAGGGTGAGGGACATATGAAGATTCCTTGCTGTAGTCCCGTACCACGGGACGTGCCTACACGTGCGGCGGCGGGGCAGCGCACGAGCCGAAAAGAGCGGCTCAGCTGCAGCAGGAACAACACAGTTCGCGAGTCAACGGCAGTCGCAGACCCAGTGCGGCGGTCACGTAGGTGACCCGCAGTGCGGTCGGACGGCTCGAAGACATGGGATCAAAGTTAACACCGAAATCGCCGCGCACCAAGCCCTGTCGGCAAGGCGGGAACTCCTCGAATGCGTGGTTCGTTCCGAAATCCTTGGCGCGCACCGGGTTCCGAGCAAAATGTGGCCCAAAGCACGTTTGCCCGAAAGCCGAATGGGGGCCGCCGCTTCGGCGACCCCCATGGGGTGACTGGCTCGCCCGATCCCGGGCTGTTCGGTTACGCCGCTTCCGCGACCAACTGACGACGGGCCAGCAGTGCGGTGGCCGAGGCGATCAGCCCGACCAGCGCGACCCCCGTGACCAGGTACAGACCCGGCCGGTACTGCGCGATGCTGGTGGCGGCGCCACCGCTGATCAGCCCGGTGACCACGGCCAGCACGACCGCGCCACCGATCTGACCGGAGGTCTGCACCAGTCCCGAGGCCAGCCCCTGCTCGTGGTCGGCGATGCCCTCGGTGGCCTGCACCATGACCGAGGAGAAGCCGAGTGCGAAGCCGAGGCCGAGCAGCAGGAACGCGGGCAGGTAGTCCACGACGTAGGTCGGGTCGGCGCTACTGCCGAAGGAGATGAACCAGACGTACCCGATCACGAAGGAGGTCATCGAGGCGATGATCATCGGCGTGGTGCCGTAGCGGTCGATCAGCTTGCCCGCGACCGGCGACAGGATCGCCACGATAATTCCCGTCGGCGCCAGGGCCAGCGCCATCTTCAGCGGCGTCCAGCCCAGGGTGTTCTGCAGGTACAGCGACACGATCGTCTGGAAGCTGATGTAGGAGCCGAAGATGGCCAGTGCGGCCAGATTCGCGCGCACGATCGACTTCACCTTGAAGATGCTCAGCCGAACCAGCGGGTGGGCCACCTTGTTCTCCACCACGAAGAACGCGCTCAGCAGGGCGACGGCGATTACGGCGGTCGCGACAACCGTTGCGGTGAGACCCTTTTCGGGTGCGGTGACGATGGTGTAGACGGCGGCCAGCATGCCACCGGTCAGCAGTGCGGCACCGACGAAGTCGATGCGACCCTGTTCCTTCTCGATACTGCGCGGCACCACGAAGTAGGCGGTGACCACCACGGCCGCGACCACCAGCACCGGGACGTAGAAGGTCAGTCGCCAGTCGACGCCGGTGAGCAGACCCGAGACGATCAGGCCGGAGGCGTAACCGGTGGCGCCGAAGACCGTGAAGATCGACAGGGCGCGGTTGCGATCGCGACCTTCCTTGAAGGTGGTGGTGATGATCGAAAGTGCGGCGGGTGCGGTGAATGCGGCGGCGACGCCCTTGATGATGCGGCTGGCGATCAGCAGCGCACCGTCATCGACCAGACCGCCCGCGAGTGAGGCGAGTCCGAAAACCACCAGGGCCGTGAGGAATACCTGTCGGCGACCCAGCAGATCGGCGGCGCGGCCACCGAGCAGCAGCAGGCCGCCGTAACCGAGGATGTAGCCGTTGACGATCCACTGCAGGCTCTCGGTGTCGAGCCCCAGTTCGGATCCGATGGACGGGAGGGCGACGCCGACCATAGAGACGTCGAGTGCGTCGAGGAACATCGCCAGACCGGCGACGAACAGCACGGCCCACAGCGTCGGGCCCCAACGGCCCGGGGTGTGCTCGGTAGGTGCGGCGGTCCGGGTATCGGATGCGGTAGCTGTCATAGTCACGTTCGGTAATTTAGATGCACATGCATTAAATGTCAACGCAAGTAATGCGGGCACATAGAAGACCTGGTCATGATCTTGCCGGACGACACCAGAAGGCCCCGCTCAGCATTGAGCGGGGCCTGCGTCCGTGGCCAGTGCATGCCGGCCGGGTCGGCCCGGCCTGCCCCGGCGCAAGAAGGCCCCGCCCAGTCGAGAGGTACTGGGCGGGGCCTGTCTCCGTGGCGACGGTGGGGCCACGGATGCCGTGCGACCTACTTGGCCGGGGCGAACGGCTGGTTGATGGTGGTGAAGTACTGAATCGCCGCACCGATCGCGACCGGAGCCGTGACGAAGATCTGACCGAGCAGGGTGCCCAGCGCACCGACGGCGAGGATGCCGGCGACGCAGCCGACGGCCGCGGCCGGGATGAACGGGCCGAACAGGCCGACGATGGTGGCCGAGGCGACCGTGGCACCGGCGATACCGCCGAGGACGCAGCCGAGGGCCCCGCCGCCGAGGCCGCCGACCAGCGTGCCGATGGTGGCCGCCGCCGAGATGGTGCTCGTCAGACGGGTCCAGGCCGCGACCTCACGGTCGTATGGGGTCTTCCAGGGGGCCTGGTCCTCGTAGGGCAGCGCGACCGGCTTGTAGACCGCGTGCTCGGGATCGATCTGCGGGGTCAAAGTCGCGGTGCGATCGGAAATCTGCGCGGCGATAGGGAATTCGAAGTCATCGATCTGGAACCGCAGCGGGGTGCCCGCGAGCACGGTGCCATCAGCAGCCTTGATCTTGAAGACATCGCCCTCGACCACCAGCGAACCCGCGTCGGTCTTGATAATCGATGAATCGCCTATTGCTTCGGCGGTAAAATTGATTGCGCTATCGTCGCTTTCGGTCGCGGCCGGGGCGGCGCCCGAGGTGCCCGCGGCCACACCGGTCGCCATGGTCACCAGCGCCGCGACGACGGCGAGTTTCCTCATCTTCATGTACTGCGTTCCCTCATCTAGGTGTTGCTACCGAGGGAAAAGCATCGGCTAGAACTCAATCGGGCACGAGGGAAAAATGCAGACAGATTCGAATAGGCAAACCCGGAGCGACCTCAGGACTTCTTGGCCGCCGCCTTCATCTGCTTCTTGAAAGCCCTTACTTCCGAAAGGGATTCGCCGTCGACAATATCGGCGGCCGAGCGCCGTGAGCCCGTTTCGGAGTAGGCGCCCGCCGCCGCTTCCCACCCCTTCGGCTGCACACCGAGCTGTTTGCCGAGCAGCGCGAGGAAGATCCTGGCCTTCTGATCGCCGTAGCCCGGCAGGTCCTTCAACCGGCGCAGTACCTCATTGCCGTCCGGTTCGCCCTGGGTCCAGATGCGTTCGGTCTTGCCGTCGTAATGCTCGACCACATAGCGCGCGAGTTCCTGGGTGCGACGAGCCATGGACCGGCCGTAGCGATGAATGGCGGGCGGGGTCGCGCACAGTTCCTCGAACGCCTCGGTATCGGCGTCGGCGATCCGCTGGATATCGAAGCCGTCCATGCGGTCGGCGATCTTCTTCGGCCCGCGGAAGGCATGTTCGAGCGGGAACTGCTGATCGAGCAGCATGCCCGTCAGCAGCGCGAAGAAATCCTCGGAAAGGAGTTTGTCCGCCTCCGGCTCCTGGGCGAGACACAGCTTGACAGTCGCGGACTTCGCTTTGGCCACAGGACTTCCTTTCGCTGGTACCGGACTTCTTTCGATCATCTCACTCGGAACCGTTGCGTGGTCCGGCCCACTCGGATCGGTGACCTGCCCAAATCGTGACCCACCTCACAGTCCTGCCGTGCGATGCGGTCGGCGCCGAAGTAGGCTCAGCGCCATGCCTCAGACGACGGCAATACCTAGAGACGGAATCGGGCCCATGAATATGCACGGGTTGCGCCCGGATCGCTTCGATAGCGCGGGCCAGGATCAGTTGGTCGACGTGCGGGATCTGCAGGCGGCGCTGCCGGGCATCCGCCGACTGCGCACGTGGGCACACGAAGCATTGGCGCTGCAGCCCGGCGAGAGTGCGGTCGATGTCGGATCGGGCACCGGCTCGGAGGTCATCGCCTTCGCGGATGCGGTCGGCCCGACCGGCACCGCGATCGGTGTGGAACCCGATCCACAACTGCTCGCCTCCGCCTTACGCCGCGCCGAACAGGCCGGTTCGACGGCCAAATTCCATTCCGGCGACGCCTACGGGCTGCCGTTCGGCGCTGAAACCTTCGACGCCGCACTCTGCGAGCGGGTCTTCCAACACCTGACCGCACCGAGTCGTGCCGCCAACGAGATCGCCCGGGTGCTCACGCCCGGTGGCCGTGTCGTTGTGATGGACAGCGACTGGGGCACGGCAATCGTGCATCCCGGCGACCGTCATGTAGTTCGCGAGGTCGTCGACACCCTGATCGCCGCAACCACCAACCCGTTCTCCGGCCGCAGGCTGCCCGGCCTGCTGACCAAGGCAGGCCTGGTTATCGACGACGTCGGCTCGCACGCCCTGGTACAGGACCGGACACTCGGCGCGGGCGCGCTGGTCAACCGCATCTCCGCCATGGCGGTCGCGCGCGGTTCCATCACCGAGGCACAGCGCGACCAGCTCATCGCGGATCTGGAACGAGGCGCCGAAACCGGTGACGTCCACCTATCGGTGACCATGTTCGCCGTGCTGGCACATAAACCCCGCTGATTGTGGCCGTCGATGTATCGACCGAGGCGGTGATCGAGTGTCCACGCGCTCAGGTCGCCGCCTTCGCGGGCGATCCGACGAACGCTCCACGGTGGTACGCCAATATCGACCGCATCGAATGGCAGACCGAGCCGCCACTGCGGATCGGATCACGCATGGAATTCGTCGCGCGATTCCTCGGCAGGCAACTCGTGTACACCTATGAGGTAGTCGAGTACACACCCGGCGAACGACTCGTAATGCGCACCGCCGAGGGACCGTTCCCGATGGAGACAACCTACACCTGGGCCGACGCCGGACCGGGCCGCACTCGAATGACCCTGCGCAACACCGGAACTCCGAGCGGATTCGGCAAGCTGGCCGCACCGATCATGAAGGCGGCGATGCGGCGCGCCAATCGGGCCGATCTGGCACAGTTGCGGACGCTGCTGGAGGCCTGAAATACGGTGGGCGCGTATCGGATTCGATACGCGCCCACCGTATTCGCCGACTATTTCTGGAGCAGCTTTTCGGTGGCCGCGAGCAGTACGCAGGTGGCCAGACCGTCCATCGCCTTGGCCAGTTCCGGCAGCTGGGGGAAGCTGGGGGCGATGCGGATGTTCTTGTCCTCCGGGTCATTCCGGTACGGGAAGGCCGAACCGGCGGCGGTGAGCGCGATGCCGGCATCCTTGGCCAGCGCGATCACCCGGGCCGCGGTGCCCTCCAGGACATCGAGACTGATGAAGTAGCCGCCCTTCGGCTCGGTCCAGGACGCCACCTTGGACGCGCCGAGCCGATCCTCCAGAATCTTCAGTACCAGCGCGAATTTCGGTTCGAGGATGGCGCGATGCTTCTGCATATGCGCCCGCACGCCGTCGGCGTCCTTGAAGAACCGCAGGTGACGCAGTTGGTTGATCTTGTCCGGGCCGATGCTCTTCTTCGCCGCGTGGTCGAGGTACCAGTTCAGGTTCGGCGTGGACGCACCGAGGAAGCTCACCCCCGCACCGGCGAAGGTGATCTTCGAGGTGGAGGCGAAAACAATGGGGCGGTTCGGATTTCCGGCCGCAGCGGCCAAACCGAGCACATCCAGGACGGGTGCGGCGGTATCGGTCAGCGGATGCACCGCGTAGGCGTTGTCCCAGAACAGGCGGAAGTCCGGCGCCGCAGTTGGCATCGAAACCAACTCCTGGACAACCTCTTCGGAGAAGATGACGCCGGTCGGGTTGGAGTAGTTCGGCACCGCCCACAGACCCTTGATCTGCGGATCATCGGCCACCAGTGCGGCGATGGCGTGCACATCCGGTCCGTCGTGACCGATCGGAATCGGAATCATCTCGAAGCCGAGCGCCTCGGTGATCGCGAAGTGCCGGTCGTAGCCGGGGCTCGGGCACAGGAACTTCAGCGTGGGCTCGGCCACCCAGCGCCGCTCGGAATCCGGTGTGCCGTACAGCAATGCGTAGGTGATCACCTCGTGCATCAGCTCTAGGCTGGCGTTATTGCCCGCGATCAGGTTCTCGACCGGAATGCCGAGCAGCTCACCGAAGATCGCACGCAATTCCGGGAGACCGTGCAGCCCACCGTAGTTGCGGCAATCGGTGCCGGCGCCGTCCTTGAAATCGCCGGGGCCGGGCAGCGTGAGCAGTTCCGCGGAAAGGTCGAGTTGTTCCGGCGAAGGTTTACCCCTGGTCAGATCCAGCGTGAGCTTCTCGGTCTTGAGCGTCGCGTAATTCGCGGTCTGGGTCTCGTGTTCGGACACGAGCTCCGGGGGGCTCATCAAACCGATCTGCGTTTGCCGGGGCATCCTGAGCAGCCTTTCGAAGCAGCGAAGGGGCGATTGACGTCCGAGCCGATTACCGCGGTCGGACCGTTTGATCCAGCCGTGCGCGTTCGACGTCCGGCGGACCGTGTTCACGTTACCCGGCGGTTGCTCCGAATTGGAGTGAATATAGGGGACCCCGCGCACCCGGCAGAGCCCGTTGACCCTTGCTGCCTTCCGGCCCTGGGGGAGTTCACAGGATGCGCGCCGCGCGGGATCCGTATGCAAGTGTAGCGGGCGGATCCGACAATGATCACCACGGGGTGGACCGCAACGGGTCGAAACGGGGCCGAACTGGGAGTTCCCGCCCCGAGCAGCCCCAATTTGGTGACCGGCCGGGGGCACCCGGTATGCTGCTGCACGGAGGATTCGCCTAGTGGCCTATGGCGCTCGCCTGGAACGCGGGTTGGGTTAACGCCCTCAGGGGTTCAAATCCCCTATCCTCCGCCACGGCGAACGCCTCTGACGAGCCCCAACTGGCTGGTCAGGGGCGTTTTTCGTATTGTCCTCGCTACGCTCGCGAACGCTCAGCGTTGTTGACCCTGAAGCCTGTACAACGCGAATTTCGTAGCCGCTGTCTCGAGATCCAGCTCCGACTGCTCGGAAAGCACGACCGAGTCATGTTCGTTGTCGCGGCACGGATGGTGGACATGGACACCACGATCCAGGGTGTTGAAATGCCCGGAAAGTCCTGGTGGCAGCCCTGATTCGAACCTGTCACCGCATTCTCGACCATCCAAGACGCCCCGTGATCCGAATGCGAATCAACAAGTTCTCTGCACTGTGAAAGGTAATAGATGGGCACAGGCAAGCACAGAAAAGTCAGTTCGCGTCAGCAGAAGATGGGGTCGATGGTAGTGGCGGGAGCGGTTCCCGTTCTTCTCACCATGGTGGGGAGCAACGGAACCGCGAACGCCGAGCTCGACCGCCACGTTCCGGCGAGCCGGACCGAGCACGGCGACCACGTTGCCTTCGTGGCCGACGACACCGATTCGGCCGAGGCGAACCCCACCGGGCAGGCAGAGCAGACGAAGCAGTCCACGGACTGGCCCGCCGCCCAGGTGCCGAATGTGCGCCCGTACCGGGGAACACGAATCCCGGACGACACACGCAGTTCGCTGCAGTGGGCGCGACCGGTACCGAAAAACGAGTATCTATCGCCGGTCGAGTCGCTGCACGGCCCGGTCCCGGTCGCACCGGTGCCGCCCATCGCGCCGCCGCCTGGCATGTTGCGTTTCGGAAACGTACAGGTCGAGGCACCCGATTGGCTGCCGCGGGAGCCCGCCATCCAACTCAACGACGCCGCGGCGGTGACCGAGGCCGATCTCGCAACGTTCTTCGACTCGGTGGGTATGGAGCGCACTCGCTCCGATCGCGTCGCGGGTCAGACCGTCGGCTCCGCGGCGCTCGGTGCTGCCGCAGGCGCAGCGATGGCGAGCCCGTTCGCACTGATCGGCGCAGGTGTCGGCGGTGCACTCGGTCTGCTGATCGGCGTGCCTTTCGCACCGATCGGTCTCGCCGCGGGGCCCATCGGCGCCGCATACGGCGCGGCCCTCATGGCGGCACCGCTCGCCGCCATCGGCGCGGGTATCGGCGCGGTTCTCGGTGCGACGCAGGCCCTCACCGCACCCCCACGAGCTCTCGGCCCAGCTGAGGCCGCCACCGGCGAACCTACGACCGATTGACAGAGGTTCCACTTTCTCGAACAGTTGGCGATACCGCCGGAAACGGGCCGGCGGATATCGGCTGCGGCAAAGGCCCCCTTGGCCTGTCGATTTGCGACATGTCAAAGGGGGTCTGATCTGCTGCTGTTTTCGGACCGCTTGTCGACCGCTATTTCAGGCGCGACCCCACCCGGGTGTTGACGCGGTCAGCGCGGTAGGCGGCAGCACGCCTCGCTCTCGTCGACTGCTGCCAAGGTCGCTGTGCCGCATGGCGTTCGCGCGGGATCACCGGTTCGTCGATGTTCCGACGATGCGCGGCTGCCGATTCCTTTTTGTGGCGATCGAGGTCTACATGGTCGACGGTGCGGACCGCCGAAGCGGCCGACCGCGACGCAAGCCGAGAAAGAGAGCTGATTGCTGTGAGTATTCCCACCACTATGCGCGCCCTGCAGCAGACTTCGCTGAAGGGGCCGCAGGATATGCGGTCGATCATCGACGCGCCGGTACCGGTGCCCGGCCCGGGCGAGGTCCTGATCCGAGTCGCGGCCGCCGGTGTCAATTTCGCCGATATCTCGCGGGCCTACGGCACGTTCCTCGACGGTCCGCAACCACCGTATGTTGCGGGTTTCGAGGCCGCCGGCGAGGTCGTGGCGGTGGGTGAGGCTACGAGCGCCCCGCAACCAGGGGCCAGGGTTATCGGCGTCGGCTACGGGGCTTTCGCCGAGTACATGGCCCTGCCCGCGGCTGCGGCGGTGCCGATTCCCGACGGCTGGACGGCCGAGCAGGCGCTGGGCTTGGTCGTGAACTGGCCCACCGCGCTGGCCGCGCTCAGGCCTCTGGGCCGCATCACCGCCGGGCAGACCGTGCTCATCCACGCCGCGGCGGGCGCGACCGGCCAAGCCGCGGTGACCATGGCCAAGCATTACGGCGCGACGGTCATCGCCACTGCCTCGCCGGTCAAGCACGAGACTGTGCGGGCACTCGGCGCCGACCACGTCCTGGACTCCCGCACCGACGACCTCGCCGCCGAGGTACTGCGGCTGACCGGCGGCATCGGCGCCGATCTGGTGCTCGAGTCCGCCGGCGGCGCAACCTTCGCCGCCGGCCTGGCCGCGGCCAGGCGGGTCACCGGCCGAATCGTCGTCTATGGCGTGGCAGGCGGTGCAGCCGCGATCACCAACTGGGAGTTGGTGTACAAGCACCAGGTCCACATCATCGGCCTCAACATCGGCGTGCTGAGCCAGGCCGCACCGCAGATATTCGGCGAGCTCATGGGTGAGCTGTCCGCGCTCATCACCGCTGGGGTCCTCACTCCCGCTCGCCCCACCGCCTACGACTTGTCCGACGGCCCGAAAGCCCTCGCGGAACTCGAAACCCGCAGCACCACCGGCAAACTGGCACTGGTGCCGTGACCACCCGCTGAGCTGCGTTTCGATTCCTTCACAACAGCATCCCGGTCGTAATCAGCGACCGTCCCGACCGGACAAGGAGCTGCCCGTGGGATTCCACCGCACATCCGGCCGACCGGCCACGCCCTACACTCACGACATGACGGCGCACGTGCCGGAAGCGGCGAACCAGGACCGGTTCGCCGCCGAAACCGAGCGGTTCCGCCGGGAGCTGCTGGCGCACTGCTATCGCATGGTCGGCTCGTCCCAGGACGCGGAGGACCTGGTACAGGAAACATATCTTCGGGCATGGCGCTCCTACGCCGGCTTCGAAGGGCGCGCGTCGATTCGTTCCTGGCTCTACAAGATCGCCACCAATGTCTGCCTGACGGCCTTGCAGCCGCGCCGGATCCGGGTGCTGCCCTCGGGCCTGACCGGGGCCTACGACGGGCCCGATCGCCCGCCGAGTCACGTTGCGCCGGGCGAGGTCTCGTGGCTGGAGCCGCTGCCGGACGGGTGGATCACCCCGGCCGCCGACGATCCGGCCGCAACGGTTATCGCACGCGAGTCGCTACGGCTGGCACTCATCGCCAGCCTGCAGCACCTGCCCGCCCGCCAGCGCGCGATCCTCATCCTGCGCGAGGTGCTGGCGTTCTCCGCGGCCGAAACCGCGGAGATCCTCGGCACCACTACGGCGGCGGTCAAGAGCGGTCTGCAGCGCGCCCGTGCCCGGCTCGACGAACTGGATCCGGAGCCCGAGGAGCTGCTCGAACCGACCGACCAGCGGACACGCGCACTACTCGACGGCTACATCGCGGCCTTCGAGCGTTCCGATGCCGGTCTGCTGGAACAAGTGCTGCGCACCGACGCCACGCTGGAGGCGACGCCATTCCGCGAATGGTATGCAGGCCGGGTGCGGTGCATCCACATGCTCGACGCGTACGTGCTCGGCACACCCGGCGACTGGCGGATGATCGCTACTACAGCCAACGGCCAGCCGGCCGCCGTCATCTACTACCGGGACGCCGACTGCGTGTTCCGGGCAAGCGGCATCGTTGTGCTGGCCCCAACTACTACCGGTGTCTCCCGGGTGATCGCACTGCACGACCCAGCGCTGGTCACGATGTTCGGCTTCCCGGGCGTGCTCGCGCCGAATCAGCAGTAGCGCCGGCGTCCGATCCTCGAACTGGAAACACGCACTGTTGGGCTTGCTCTCGGATCTCTGCGATGGCCGGCCCGCGACCGCTCGGCGGCGCACCCGTCGCTGCACCGCAATCGGCTCGGCCATTCAGCCGAGTCGATTCGTGATGTGGGTTGTGGTTGCGCCCCCGCTCGATTGCCGCCGCCACGGTCTCCGCCCGAATGTGTAGGCGTTCAATGCATTCGAACATGTCGATGCCGCTGGGCCATGAGTAGAAGTACGGCGTCGGGCTGCGGTGGATCACCCGGTTGAGGTTTCGGGTCCGCCTAATTCAGCTGTGGCACAGTCGAATACCTCGTTCAGGGCAGCGCGTAGCAAGTCGACGTAAGTGTCTATGTCCGGTAGGGCGGCGGTATCGGCGTGGATCGAGACGGTGACGGTGTCGCCGAGGCCGTGTACGCCGTGGGTCAGGTGCATGACCGAGCCGATTGCGGGGAAGCCGCCGGTGAAGCGGACGGGTGCGCCGCCGAAGGTCAGGTCGGCGGGGCCGCGGTGGACGCTGGAGACCACGGTGTGCCCGGCGATGGAGTCGGGGACGGTGTCGAGTGGGTAGCGCTCGATGTCGCGGCGCAGTAGTGGAGCCGGGGTGACGGCGGTGACGCGGTCCTGTGCGGTGAGCAGTGGGTGCTGTGCGCGGGTTCGGCGATCGGCGAGGGCCGCGGCGATCTTGTTCGCGCGAGCCAGCAGGTCCGGTTCGTCGATGAACAGGTCGACACCGAGGCTTCGGTAGTTATTGCGAGCCGCTATCCGATTGTCGGACAAGGCCATCGGCACTTGCGCGCCGAGGCGATCCGGTCGTTCCCCCCGCGCCGTCAGATAGCGATCGAGCGCGATCGACACTGCGGTCAGCGCGACCACGGTCACGGTGCGGCCCGGGATGCGTACCCGTTCGGCATCGCAGACGATCATCCGTGCCTGATGGGCGGATCCACCTATCGAATCGCTCCGGTTCAGCAGACTCGGCGTGAACGCGGGCCCCGGCCCCGGAAGCCTTCCCGCACTGGTCGATTCGGCCAGCTCCTGCTGCGCGCGGAATGCCTGATAGCCACGAATCACCGTGCGCGCGAACTGAATCGGCATCCGAAGCAGCGCCAGCACCGAGTTCATATGTATGGGATTCGTCGGCGCTTGCGCAGACGAAACGTCCCGGGCAACCATCTCGGCCCCATCAATCTCGGAAAACAACCCCCGGGCGATCTCCGCACCCCGTCGCCCATCCGCCAACGCGTGCGACATCTGCAACACAGCTACCATTGCCGGTCCAGCACCTCCCGGTGCACCGACGACCTCACGAAACACATGCAACCGCCATGGTCGCACCGCGGCGTCCACCCCGGTACCGAGCAGTTTGCCGAGCACCTCACACACATTCGGCCAATCCGGTTCCGGAAGGATATGTTCCACAAATTGCTCGGCACGGAATTCACACCGAACCCATGCCGGATAGTCCAGATCTGCGGGCAGCTCGCGCAGCCGCACCGACAGGTCGGCAATCTCCGCACTGCGGTGCGCGACGAACTCGCGCAGTTGCGCACCGGAACGCCCGGAATCTTCGAAGCAATACAGCATGAAGAGGTCATTTCGGGTACGGCCCGATAGCCAGTACATCGTTGCGTCCTGGGCGGTCACCGTACTCACGACTCGACGATATGACACCGCTTACCGGCACTATCGGCCGGCACCGGGAAACTGAATGATCTTGTTCCACATTGCGGTTCAGGGAAACCTATCGATTCCCGGCCGATCCCCTGCTACCGTCTGTAGTAGAACACATACCACCACTCACCAGAGCGGGGTGTCGGCCATGGCTATTGACATAGGTCGTAAGGCAGGCGAACAAGCCAACTCCTTCGACGAGCGATATCAGGCCGCGAGATTCATCAAACGGTCGATCAACAAGGTTTTTCCGACCCACTGGTCGTTCTTACTCGGCGAGATCGCGCTCTACAGCTTCATCATCCTGGTGCTGTCCGGTACCTATCTGACGCTGTACTTCGACCCATCGATGGCCGAGGTCACCTACAACGGCGCTTACCAGCCGCTGCGCGGGGTGTCGATGACCCGCGCCTACGAGACGGCGCTGAACATCTCCTTCGAGGTCCGCGGCGGTTTGTTCGTCCGCCAGGTGCACCATTGGGCAGCACTGCTTTTCGCGGCCTCGATCATCGTGCACCTGTTCCGGATCTTCTTCACCGGCGCGTTCCGCAAGCCGCGCGAAGCGAACTGGGTACTCGGCTCGCTGCTGCTGATCCTGGCCATGTTCGAGGGGTACTTCGGCTACTCGCTACCCGACGACCTGCTCTCGGGCACCGGCCTGCGGGCGGCGTTCTCTTCCATCACGCTCGGCATCCCGCTCATCGGCACCTGGATGCACTGGTTGATGTTCGGCGGCGACTATCCGGGCGAGATCATCCTTCCGCGCCTGTTCATCGCGCACGTGCTGCTGTTCCCCGGCATCATGCTCGCGCTGATCGCCGCGCATATCGCGCTGGTCTGGTATCAGAAGCACACCCAGTTCCCCGGTCCCGGCCGCACCGAACGCAATGTGATCGGCACACGCATCGTGCCGGTGTTCTCGCTGGATCAGGGCGCGTTCTTCGCGTTCACCCTCGGTGTCGTCGCACTTATGGGCGGCTTGCTGCAGATCAACCCGATCTGGGCCTTCGGGCCCTACAGCCCGGCCAAGGTATCGGCGGGCACCCAGCCGGACTTCTACATGATGTGGACAGACGGCATGATGCGCCTGATCCCGCCGTGGGAGCTGTATCCGGGCCGCTATACCGTGCCCGCACCGTTCTGGGGTGCGATGATCATGGGCTTGGTGTTCACTGTGCTCATCGCCTATCCGTGGATCGAACGGCGCCTGACCAAGGACACCGCACACCACAACCTGCTGCAACGCCCGCGTGACGTGCCGGTCCGCACCGCGATCGGCGCGATGGCGATCACCTTCTACGTGGTACTGACGCTGTCCTGCGTGAACGACATCATCGCTTATAAATTCGATGTCTCACTGAACGCGACCACCTGGGTCGGCCGGATCGGCATTCTGACCCTGCCCGCGGTGGCCTACTTCGCCGCTTACCGCATCTGCCTGGGCCTGCAGCGCAGCGACCGTGCCGTGCTGGAGCACGGCATCGAGACCGGCATTATCAGGCGGCTGCCGCACGGCGAGTACATCGAGATCCACCAGCCGCTCGGTCCGGTCGACGAGCACGGTCACCCGATTCCGTTGACCTATCAGGGTGCGACGGTGCCGAAGAAGATGAACAAGCTCGGTTCGGCGGGCAAGCCGGGCACCGGCGGATTCTTCCGACCCGATCCGTGGCAGGAATCCCGCGCGCACATGGCGGCCGAGCACGAGGAAGAGCGCAAGCAGCTCGCCGTGCTACGCGCAGCTCAGGAGGAGACCGACGGCCGGCACCACTGAGAAAGGGCACTGAGCACCTGCGAAGGCCCCGAGTCCGTGCCGACCCGGGGCCCGTGCTGTTGGCTCGGACGTACCTGTTTTTCAGGCGCGGCCGAACTCCCCCCTCGACATTCCTTTTAGGAACGCGTTCCACTCGCCGGGCGTAAACGCCAACAACGGACCATAGCCGTTGTCTTTGGTGTCGCGGACCGCCACGTTGCCGTCGACGAGAAATGCGACTTCCACGCAGTTCCCGTCGGGGCCGCTGTATGTGCTCTTACGCCACACAGCGCCCGTCAAGTCAACTTCCACGGCACTAGCTCCTTTGCTGCGTCGAGAACGAGATATTCTTCTGACATCGTTCTAACTAGCACCGGCATCCGGCGCGGAACGCCGAATCCCGCGGTGCGCCTTGCCAAAGCGCGCGACTTTCACGGTGCGTCGTGATCGCACTGCACTTCGAGGTGAATTCACCTCGCGGGGTCGCCCCCGCGCGGTAAACAGTAGCAGGTTCCTCGAGAATTTGCCGATCTCTTGCCCATTCAATGCTCGCATTTGCCAATCTTGCGAAGATGAGGAGTTGCGGGAACATTGCCGGAAGATGACATTCATTCATATGTTTGCTGGGCAGCAAACTTTTTGGGATGTGATTGCTCCGTGATCCGTCAATTAATCGTGATCGAACCAACTCGGGTGGACGCCTTCGACTCCGTCCGTGGATGATGGGCAGCATGGTCGAACGCCCGCGCGACGAGGCAGGTCGCGCACGCAATCCCCGCCCACGCGACCGGTTCGGGCGGCCGCTGCCCGTCGGCAGCGTCGGGGTGCCGCGAATTCCGGACGACCTGAATCTGCCGCCCCAGCAAACCCTTTCCTACGCCCAGCAACTGCTGGATGACGGCCTGGCATTCAACGCACACGAGGTATTGGAGGCCGCATGGAAGAACGGGCCGTTCGCCGAAAGGATGCTGTGGCAGGGTCTAGCGCAATATGCGGTCGGCCTCACCCACATCCAGCGCGCGAATCCGAAGGGCGCGCGCACGCTGCTCACCCGTGCGGTGACCCGGCTGCGCGCCTATGAGGCCGACCGAAACACTGCTGTGCCGTACGGAATCGACCACGCGGGTCTCATCGCGCACGCCGAGGACCTGCTTGCTGCCCTCGACAGCGGAACCTCCATCACCGAAGACCGACTCAAGCCGCAGTTGCTGATCCGGTGACCCGCGCCGGAACCCCTAGCATGGCAAACGTGCCAGTAATCAGAAATCCAGCAGGCAGGTATGCCCCGAGCCCGTCGGGCGATCTGCACATCGGAAATCTGCGCACCGCGGTGCTGGCCTGGTTGTTCGCGCGATCGACCGGACGCCGCTTCGTGCTCCGGATCGACGATCTGGATCGCGTCCGGCCGGGCGCCGAACAACGCCAACTGGCGGATCTCGCCGCGATCGGACTGGATTGGGACGGCCCCGTAGTCCGGCAGAGCGACCGGCTGCCGCACTATCGAGCGGCGATCGATCAACTCACCGCGGCCGGGCTCACCTACGAGTGCTATTGCACCCGAAGGGAAATCCAGCAGGCCGCGACCGCACCGCACGGACCGCTCGGCCACTATCCGGGCACCTGCCGTGATCTGACCGAAGCCGAGCGGGCCGAGCATCGCACCGACGGACGCCCGGCCGCGTTGCGGTTGCGTGCGCACGCAACCGAATTCGAGATCACCGATGAATTGCACGGGCGCTACCGCGGCCCCGTCGACGATGTCGTACTGCGCCGCGGCGACGGAATTCCGGCGTACAACCTGGCCGTCGTCGTCGACGATGCGGAGCAGGGCATCGATCAGGTGGTCCGCGGTGACGATCTGCTGCCGTCGACGCCACGTCAGGCCTATCTCGCGACGCTGCTCGACCTTCCGGTACCGCACTACGCACATGTGCCACTGGTGCTGAATGCCGCGGGCAAGCGACTGGCCAAGCGCGACGGCGCGGTGACACTCGCCGATCAGCTCGCCCTCGGCAACACACCCGATCGCGTCGCGGCCGCACTGGCCAGTTCGCTGGGCTATCCCCCGATTTCGCCCGCCGAACTACTCGACGGGTTCGACCCGGCCGATCTGACCCAGGAACCGTGGATACTCGATGAGAATGGGTTGTTGCAACCCGCGCGATGTCCGTAACGTACGCAAGCGACCGATCTACTGATCACTGACGAGGACACACATATGACAAGCGGTGGGTACGACCCCAACCAATATCCGCAAGGCGGGCAACAATACCCAGGCGGCCAGCAGTACCCGCAGGGTGGACAGCCCCAGTACGGCCAGCAGCCGCCGCAGTACGGACAGCAGCCCCAGTACGGCCAGCAGCCGCAATACGGACAGCAGCCGCCCCAGTACGGCCAGCAACCGCAATACGGACAGCAGCCGCAGGATCCCTACGGCCAGCAGCAGCCCTACCCCCAGCAGCCCTATGGCGAGCAGCCGGGATACGGATACGGCGGACAGCCCGGTGATATCGGCGCCCGCATCGGCGCCCGTGTCATCGATCACCTGATCGTCGGCATCCCGGTCGCCGTCATCATCTCGCTGATCGTGGGCTCCGGACTCGGTGGGCAGATTGTGACCGGCCTGGTCGGCGCTATCGCGGCGCTCGGGTACTTCGTCGGCATGGAGACCTCGCAGGGCACCACCCTCGGCAAGAAGATCGTGGGCCTCAAGGTCGTCGCGCCCGGCGGTGCGGCGAAGATCAGCCCGGAGGTTTCGCTGAAGCGCAACCTCTATGTCGCCCTCGGCATCATCCCGTGCATCGGTGGCCTGGCCGAGCTCGGCCTGGTCATCTACATGATCATCACCACCTCGCAGGACCCGAACAAGCAGGGCTGGCACGACAAGTTCGCCGGCGGCACCCAGGTCGTCAAGGCCTGATCGCCGAACCTGGATACAACTCAGGGGCGCTCCCGGAATCGGGAGCGCCCCTGATGTTTTCGAGTCCTATGTCGTCGAGAGCGCGACGTTGAGAATCACGTAGACGATGGCGAGCACGATGCCGCCCGCGCCCACCCAGATACCGGCCAGCGCCAGGCCGCGGCCCTCCTGTCCGCGCTCCTTGATCTGGTTGAGTGCGATGACACCGAGCACGATCCCGACGATCGAACCGATGCAGGTGCACAGCCCGACCACCGAGGCGACCAGCGAACCGATTGCCAGGCCATTAGTCCCCTGGGCCTGCTGCGCATAGCCGTACGGCTGATATGCGCCCGGATAGGCCGGGGTCTGCGGATACGGCTGCTGCGGGCCGGCGACCGGCTGCTGCGGGTAGCTCGGGTACTGCGACTGCGGCTGAGGTGGCGGCGTCGGAGCCGGCTGCTGCGGGTACTGCGGCGCGGAAGGGTACTGCGGTGCCGAGGGGTACTGCGGTACCGACCCCTGGGAGCCAGCCTCCGGCGACACGCCTTCGCCGCCGTACTGTTTCCACCATTCGTCGGAATCGCCGGGATTCGTCATTGGTACAGCCTATTCCACAACCTGGTTGGATGAAGCGCGTGAGTGAGTCCAAAACAGTCGAAGAACACCCAGAATCTGGGGGCCCCGCAGCGGCCCACGCGGCATTCGCCGTCGCCGCGCGGGGCTACTACACCCCCGTCGTCGCCCTGTTCACCGCGACGCTGATCATCTCGAATATCTGCGCAACCAAAGGCGTCCAATTCTTCACCGATCATTCGGTGAAGCTGGGCCCCATCGAGATCCTGCCGATCTCCACCGACGGTGCGTGGTTCCTGTTCCCCCTGGCCTACATCATCGGCGACGTCCTGAGCGAGGTGTACGGCTTCAAGGCCGCCCGCCGCGCCATCTACTACGGCTTCGCCATCCTGCTGCTCGCGGTCATCTGCTTCAAGATCGCCATCGAGCTGCCCGCCGCGACCTTCTACGACAATCAGGAAGCCTTCCGCTCCGTCATCGGCACCACCCCGCAGCTGGTCGCCGCGGGCCTGGCCGGGTACTTCGTCGGCGAGATGCTGAATTCGGCCTCGCTGGTATTCATCAAGGAGAAGACCAAGGAGAAGCACCTGTGGGCGCGGCTGATCGGCTCCACGGTCGTCGGCGAATTCGGTGACACGCTGATCTTCTGCTCGATCGCGGCCACCGCCATCGGCATCGACAGCTGGGGACAGTTCGTGAACTACGTGATCGTCGGCTTCGTCTGGAAGACGCTCGCCGAGGTCATCGTGCTGCCGATCACCTACCGGGTGATCGCCTTCCTGAAGAAGCACGAGCCGAGCTACGCGCCACGCGAAGCTCCCGCGCTCCTGAGCTGAAAGTTACTACGCCGCAGGCTCGCTCGAGCGTAACCACAACGGAGCGCGTCTTACGACCGACCGTTCCGGCCCGTCTCGCATCCGAGTCGGCGCTCCCGACGCATCGCGAGGTGCTCGAGCGAACCTGGGGTAGTCACCAGAAGTGCTGAAGCAGTAAGAATCCAAGCCCCTTCCCAGCCACACATCCTCTCTGTCTTACGAGCGACCGTTCGCGACCGTTCGCGACCGTTCGCGACCGTTCGCGACCGTCTCGACGCTCCCGACACATCGCGAGGTGCCCGACCGGCCCCGGGGTAACCACCAGACAGCGCTGAAGCAGTAAGGATCCAAGCCCTTCCCAACCACCACGGAGCGAGTCTTACGAGCGACCGTTCGCGGCCCGTCTCGCGTCCGAGCCGTCGAAGCGCATGCGCCGCAGGCGCGAGTCTCGACGGCGCCGCTAGCGACTGCTTGCAGGTCGCTCGAAAGGGTCAGCCGCGAGACACCAGGGGGCCGCGAACACGCCGCGCCGAAGGCGCGGCAATTAGACACGACCTTTCCAGCGGCCTAGCGTTTCGGCCTTGAACTCGTCGAAGCAGCCGCCCTCGATGCTCTCGCGAATCCGGTCGACGAGCCGAATCGTGTAGCGCTCGTTGTGAATTGTGCACAGCGTCGAGGCCAGCATCTCCTTGGCCTTGAACAGGTGATGGATATAGGCCCGGGTGTAATTCGCGCAGGTGTAGCAGTCGCAGGTGTCGTCGATCGGGGTGAAGTCGCGGCGGAATCTGGCGGTATTGATATTGAATCTGCCCTCGGCGACGTAGATCGCCGCATTGCGTGCGACCCGGGACGGGTTCACACAGTCGAAGGTGTCCGCTCCGTTCTCCACCGCGACGAAGATGTCCTCCGGTTCGCTGATGCCGAGCATATGGCGCGGCTTGTCCTCTGGCAGTTCGTCGCAGCACCAGCCGACGATGGCGCCGAGATTGTGTTTCTCCAGTGCGCCGCCGATGCCGTAGCCGTCGAAACCCGATCCGGCACTGCCGCGCAGCGATTCCAGTTCCCGACAGGCCTTGCGCCGCAGGTCTTCGTACTGCGCGCCCTGGATCACCGCGAACAGCGCCTGATACGGGCGATGGGTGCGCGCAGCGGTCAACCGTTCGTGCTCGTCGATGCAGCGCTGTGCCCATTCGTGTGTGCGCTGCAGCGACTTCTCCTGGTAGGCACGGGTATTCAGCAGGGTGGTCAGCTCGTCGAAGGCGAACATGATATCCGCCCCGAGTTGATGCTGGATGCCCATCGAAACCTCCGGAGTGAACCGGTGTTTCGAGCCGTCGAGGTGCGAGCGGAAGGTAACGCCGTCATCGTCGACGGTGGCCAAGCGCTCTTTGCCTTTCGCGATCACGTCATCGCTGCGGACGTCGACCGCCTCCATGGCCAGTACCTTCTTGAAGCCGACACCCAGCGACATCACCTGGAAGCCGCCGCTGTCGGTGAAGGTCGGGCCGGGCCAGTTCATGAATTCGCTCAGCCCACCCGCCTCGTCCACGATGTCCGGGCCCGGCTGCAGGTACAGGTGGTAGGCATTCGCCAGTAGCGCCTGCGCGCCGAGTTCCTTCATGGTCTCGGGCAGCACCGCCTTCACCGTCGCCTTGGTGCCGACCGGAATGAATGCGGGCGTCGCGATATCACCGTGCGGTGTGCCGATCATGCCCGTTCGACCGTGTCGCCCCGGGATGCGGGTACCGACGGTGAACGAGAAAGCTCCGGGATCAGCCACGCCGTACATCCTCTCAGGCAGTCGGTAGTGCCCCGCACCACGCTGTCCACAGCCGACAGGCATCGCGCCCACTGCACACGATGTGTCTCACCACCATCCTGGCAATGGGCGCACCCGTTATGCGCGATAGCTGCCCGGTATGCGGCACCGCGGGTCAGGCCTCGGCGGCGGCCGCGGCGAACTGGGCGTTGTACAGGCGGTAGTAGGCGCCGCGTTCTTCGAGGAGGCGCTCGTGGTTGCCGTGTTCGACAATGCGGCCGGCCTCCATGACGACGATCAGGTCGGCGTCGCGGATGGTGGACAGGCGGTGGGCGATGACGAAGCTGGTGCGGTCCCGGCGCAGGGCCGCGGTCGCGTGCTGGACCAGCGCCTCGGTGCGAGTGTCGACCGAACTCGTCGCCTCGTCGAGCACCAGGATGGACGGCTTGGCCAGGAAGGCGCGGGCAATGGTGATCAGCTGCTTCTCACCAGCGCTCACGCCCGAGCCCTCCTCATCGATGACCGTGTCGTATCCGTGCGGCAGCGCGTGTACGAAGCGGTCGACATAGGCGGCGCGGGCGGCCTCGAGAATATCCGCCTCGCTCGCATTCGGACTGCCGTAGGCGATGTTCTCCCGGATGGTGCCCTTGAACAGCCAGGTGTCCTGCAGCACCATGCCGATCCTGGAACGCAGGTGATCTCGGGTGATCTCGGTGATGTCGACGCCGTCGATGGTGATGGTCCCCGCGTCGAGTTCGTAGAACCGCAGCAGCAGATTCACCAGGGTGGTCTTGCCCGCACCGGTCGGACCGACGATGGCGACCACATGTCCCGGTTCGGCGACCAGCGACAGCCGCTCGATGACCGGCGTCTCCGGTTCGTAGCGGAACGACACCGCCTCGAACTCGACCCGGCCGCGATCGACCGGACGGGTGTTCTCCATGACCGGATCCGCCGATTGCTCCTCGGCATCGAGGATCTCGAAGATCCGCTCGGCCGATGCGACACCGGATTGCAGCAGGTTGGCCATCGCGCCGATCTGGGTCAGCGGCTGGCTGAACTGCCGGGAGTACTGGATGAAGGCCTGCACCTCACCGAGCGACAGATTGCCGGTCGCCACGCGCAGGCCGCCGACCAGCGCCACCAGCACGAAGTTCACGTTCCCGAGGAACATGATCGCGGGCATGATCAGCCCGGAGATGAACTGCGCCTTGAAACTCGACTCGTAGAGATCGTTGTTGCGCTTGTCGAATTCCTGACCGACCTCGCGGTTGCGGCCGAATGCGGTGACCACCTCGTGCCCGGTGAAGGCCTCCTCGACCTGGGCGTTCACCATGCCGGTGTACTTCCACTGGTTCACGAAGTGCGGTTTGGAGCGTTTGGCGATCTGCGTGGTGACCACGATCGCGGCGGGCACGGTGAGCAGGGCGATCAACGCGAGCAGCGGCGAAATCCAGAACATCATGATCAGGATGCCGACCACCGAGAACAGCGAGAGGATCAGCTGGCTCATGGTCTGCTGCAGGGTCTGCGACACATTGTCCACGTCATTGGTGACGCGGCTGAGCAGGTCACCGCGCGGCGTGGAATCGAAGTAGCGCAATGGAAGTCGATGGATCTTCTCCTCGACATCGCTGCGCAGCCGCTTCACGGTGCGGTTGATGACGATATTGAGCAGGAAGGACTGCAGCCAGCTGAAGACCGCGGCGCCGATGTAGAGCAGCAGTACCAGCATCAACACCCGGCCGACGGCGCCGAAATCCACACCGACACCCGGGGTGACATCCATCGCGCCGAGCATGTCGGCGAAGGTGTTGTCGCCCGCGGCCCGCAGGCGCTGGATCGCCTCTTCTTTGGTGATGCCACTCGGCAATCGGCGGCCGACGACACCATCGAATACCACGTTGGTGGCCTTGCCGAGGATGTAAGGGCCGAGCGTATTCAGCACCACCGAGATGATCGCGAGTCCGACGATCACGCCGACGTACACTCGCTCGGGCGCCAGCCTGCGCAACAACCGCTGCAGCGACGGACCGAACGATTTCGCTTTCGCATCCGGCGCACCGGGATTCACCGCTCCGGGTCTCATCGGATCTCCTCCCGCCGGGTCCGATACCCGTCACCGCTCGCATCGGGCGGCACCACGTTGCGCTTGCCGAGCACGACGGCCTCATCGGCGCCGAGCTGCGAGGCGACGATCTCCTGGTACTCCGCGCAATCGCGCATCAGCTGCTCATGAGTGCCGATCGCGGCTGTCATGCCGTCTTCGAGCACCACGATCTGATCGGCATCGCGGATGGTGGTAACCCGTTGCGCCACAATGATTACCGAGGCATCCCTGGTCTCCGGCCGCAATGCTTCGCGTAGTCGGGCATCGGTGGCGACATCGAGTGCGGAGAACGAATCGTCGAACAGGTAGACCCGCGGCTTCTTCACCAGCACCCGCGCGATGGCCAACCGCTGACGCTGTCCACCCGAAACAGTGGTGCCGCCCTGCGCGACCGGCGTCTGCAAACCCTGCGGCATATCGCGCACGAAGTCGGCGGCCTGGGCGATCTCCAGACATCGCCACAGTTCCTCGTCGCTGGCGTCCGGATTGCCGTAGCGCAGATTGCTCGCGATCGTGCCGGAGAACAGATATGCCTTCTGCGGCACCAGCCCGATCTGTTCGCGCAGCACTTCGAGATCGATGTGACGCACATCGGTACCGCCGACGTAGACCGCGCCATCGGTCACATCGATGAGCCGGGGAATCAGATTGAGCAGTGTCGTCTTGCCCGCGCCGGTGGAACCGACGATCGCCGTGGTCGTACCCGGCTCGACCTGGAACCGGATCGCGGACAGCACCGGTTTCTCCGCGCCGGGAAAGGCGAATTCGGCGAATTGCAGATCTACCTGCGCCGGATCGCCCTTGAACGGCTGCGGCAGCCGCGGCGGCAGCACCGAAGTTTCGGTCTCGAGTACCGCACCGATCCGGTCGGCCGACACGGCCGCGCGCGGCGCCATCATGGCCAGGAACGAGGCCATCATGACGGCCATCAGGATCTGCATGATGTAGGACAGCATCGCGGTGAGCGAGCCGATCTGCATCTTGTCTTCGTTGATCAGATGTCCGCCGAACCAGATCACCCCGACCGCGGTGATATTGCTGATCAGCATCACCAGCGGGAACATCAGCGCCATCAGCCGCCCGACCCGCAGCGAGGATTCGGTGAGTTCGGTGTTGGCCACGCCGAAGCGCCAGGTCTCCTGCCGTTCGCGCACGAACGCGCGCACCACCCGGATACCGGTGATCTGCTCGCGCAGCACCCGGTTGACCTCATCGATCCGGTGCTGCATATCGCGGAAGCCGGGCACCATCTTCGCCACGATGACACCCATCGAAATGGCAAGTGCGGGCACCGCGATGAGCAGCAGCCAGGACAGCCCGAGGTCCTCGCGCAGCGCCATGAAGATGCCACCGATGCACATGATCGGCGCCATCACCAGGATGGTGGCCGACATCACGATCAACAGCTGAACCTGCTGAATATCGTTGGTATTGCGGGTGATAAGCGAGGGCGCGCCGAACATGCCGACCTCGCGCGCGGAGAAGGTGCCGACCCGGTGCAGCACCGCGCCGCGCAGATCCCGACCCGCGCCCATCGCGGCCTGCGCGCCGAGGTAGACCGAGCAGGCCGAGGCGATGATCTGCACGCCGGTGACGGCGAGCATCCACAGACCGGTGGTCCAGATGTAGCCGATATCACCCTTGGTGACACCGTTATCGATCAGGTCGGCGTTCAGGGTCGGCAGGTACAGCATCGCGATGACCGAGATGAGTTGTAGGCCGACGACGCCCGCCAATTGGGCCCGGTAGGGGGCCAGATGAGTGCGAAGCAGTCTGATCAGCATGATGAAAAGGAGGCTACCGGCAATCCGCGCGGTCCGTCGCGAACATTCCTGACCAGCAGCGATGTTCGCGCGTGCGGCTTTCGGCCGGGTGTAGTTCGATTCGAATTATCGCCGCGCCCAGGCACCTGGATCCTCGGTGAGTGTGCTGACGAATCCCGGCAGCCGGTCCCGCGCGATGTCATCGATGGAGACGTTCTCCAGCACCGCACGAATATTCACCCGCAGCGCGATCCACACCCGCTGCAACGGTTCGGCCGCACCCGGATATCGCACATCCTCCGGACGCTCGCCGCGCACCGAGGCCAGCGGGCCCTCGATCGCGCGGATCACATCGGCGATGGAGATCTGCGCGGCCGGGCGGGCCAGCCAATAGCCGCCGTCCGGGCCGCGCCTACTGGTGACCAGATCAGCTCTGCGCAATTCGGCGAGTACGGTCTCGAGCACCTTGGGCGGAATATGCTGCGCGGTCGAAATCGCGTCGGCCTTCACCACCGGGGCGACCTGCACGGCGACCCGATCCGACGCACCGTGGATCTGCGGTGCGCGGGCGATCTCCAATAGGGTCCGCACCGCGTAATCGACCCTCGCGGTGATGTGCACGGCGGCTACTCCCTGGCCTCTTCGGTGTTCGAACGAATCTACGCGGTATGGCAGCCGGTCAGCACACAGGTGGCCGCGTCCAGAAGTATGCGTTCCACCACCGAATCCTCCACCCCGGGCACGAGTTCGGTGGACAGCAGCGCGACTCCGAGCACTTCCAGCGCCGCACTGGCGCGCAGCTTGGCGACATCGTCGGCGCCGGGTCCGGCGAGCCATTCGCGCAGTACCCGAGTGGAATCCAGCATGTCCGGATACCGGTCGGCCATGACATTGATGATCGCGACGGTGTCGCGCACGCACAGCGCACCCGCGTCGCGATGGCGGATCATGCCGCGCAGATAGGCGCGCAACACGGCGCGCACGCCCTCCTCGTCGTGCGGGACGGCATCGATATCCTCGACCACCGAGCGCATGTGATCGACAATCGGATCGACGATCGCCAGTAATAGATCTAACTTCGAGGCGTAGTGATAGTAGAGCGAAGCCTTTGTGATTCCTACCGCATCCGCGACCTCGCGCAGGCTCGTCTGTTCGAAACCCTTGGCCCCGAACAGCTTTACCGCAGCGTCGCGAATTGCCATTTTTGTGCCGCCACCTGCGACAACAGCGTCGCCTGCGTCACGAACAATCATGGGATGATCCTCTCACCACTTATGCGCTGAGCTAACGTTGCCACCAGAATTGAGGTTGTACCTCCGCTTAGCTCCTGGGTAGTCTACCTACCGCACGGTAGGCAGAAAGCGTCAATGGAGGCGGGGGTAGGCAGGGCAATCCCCGCGAGTGCTGTCTACGCGCCACGACTCAGCACGTAACCAGCCATCCCTAGTGACTTCTTGCAGGTCGCTCGAAAAGGAGAACCCTTTCGTGTCCGTTTATCTGTATAGATGGGGGAAGTTCGCTTTCCGCCGGAAATGGATAGTGCTCCCGGTCTGGATTGTCCTCTTCCTGCTGCTCGGCGGCCTCGGCGCGCAGCTCAAGGAGCCGATGACCAATGACTTCAGCATGCCGGCGCTGCCGTCCGCCCGTGCCAACGACATTCTCGACAAGCACTTTCCCGGCGCCTCCGACGCCTTCAAATTCGACGCCGTCACCGGCACCTATGTCATTGCCGCACCCGATGGGCAGAAGCTGACCGATCCCGCGAACCGGGCGGCGCTCGAGGCCTTCATCGCCAAGCTCGGCACGCTCGACATCGTCGACCACAGCAAGCCGGTAATGGATCCGGTCGAGGCGGCCGAGAAGTCGGGCTGCATCACCGACCCGGATCCGTCCAAGTGCAGTGGCGCACCGCTGAACGTGCTCAGCAAGACGGCGCCCGACTCGGTCGCGTTCTTCAGCGTCCCGTTCACCATCAAGAAGTTCACCGACGTCACCGACGAGCAGCGCCAAGCGGCCTACAACATCGCCAGCGACGCCCGCAATGCCGGGCTGCAGGTGGAGATGAGCGGCTCGATCGCGCAGAAGAACGAGGGACCCAGCGGTAAGTCCGAGCAGATCGGCATGGGCATCGCGCTGGTCGTCATGATCATCGCCTTCGGCGCCATCGTCGCCGCCTTCGTGCCGATCATCACCGCGATCGTCGGCCTCGGCGCGGCCACCTCGCTGATCTTCCTCGGTACCTCGATCATCGAGGTGCCCAGCTTCACCACCTTCCTCGCGTCCATGATCGGCATCGCCCTGTCGATCGACTACGCGCTGTTCATCGTGTCGCGCTACAAACACGAACTGGCAGTGCAGGATTCGCCGGAGGAGGCGGCCGGTACCGCACTCGGTACGGCGGGTTCGGCGGTGGTGTTCGCCGGTCTGACCGTCATCATCGCACTCGGCGGACTCAGCATCGTCGGCGTCCAGTTCATGACGTTCATGGGTCTGGGTGGTGCGATCGCCGCGGCGTTCGCGGTGCTCACCGCCATCACGCTGATGCCTGCGCTGCTCGGCGCGTTCGGCCGGTTCCTGTTCAAGCCGAAGCTGCCGCTCGTGGCCCAGCACGATCCCGAGGACGACAAGTCGGTCACCAACGGCATGCGCGTCGGCCGTTTGATCGGCCGGGCGCCCGCGGTGACACTGCTGCTCAGCGTGGTCGTGCTCGGTCTGCTCGCCGCACCCGCCGCCGGGCTGAACCTCGGCCTGCCGGGCGATGACAGCCAGCCCAAGACCTCGACCATCCGCAAGGCCTACGAGCTGCGCACCGAGGGCTTCGGCGAGGGCAGCAACGGTGTGCTGAATGTCGCGGTCGACCTCACCAAGGTGCCCGCCGACCGACGCGAGGCCGCGGTAACCGCGCTGCGCTCCAAGCTCGCCTCGTACCCGGGCATGGATTACGTGACCGAGCCCAAGTGGAGCGGTGAGGACAAGGCGGGCGCACTGCTCGACGGCGTGCCGAAGTCGGGTCCGAACAACCAGGCCACCAAGGATCTGGTCAGTGACGCCCGCGATGCCGAAGCGCAGATGCAGTCCGAGTACGGCATCGAATACGGCATCACCGGCACCACGGCGATCTTTGCCGATGTCGACCATGTGCTGCTGAGCAAGATCGTGCCGTATCTGGCGATCGTGGCCGGTGCCGCATTCCTGCTGCTGATCCTGGTATTCCGCTCGATCCTGGTGCCGCTGACCGCGGCGCTCGGGTTCCTGCTCTCCATGGCGGCCACCTTCGGCGCGACGGTGCTGATCTTCCAGCAGGGCAAGCTCGGACTGATCGAGGATCCGCATCCGCTGGTCAGCTTCCTGCCGATCATGCTGATCGGTCTGGTGTTCGGTCTGGCCATGGATTACCAGGTGTTCCTGGTGACCCGGATGCGCGAGGAGTTCGTCAACGGCAAGTCGCCGAAGGATGCGATGGTCGCCGGGTATCACCACGGCGCCCGGGTCGTCACCTCGGCCGCGGTCATCATGATCTCGGTGTTCGGTTCCTTCCTGCTGGAAACCGATGTCACGGCGAAGTCGTTCGGCTTCGCGCTGGCGGCGGGTGTGTTGATCGACGCATTCATCGTCCGGATGATCGTGATCCCGTCGCTGCTGGTGTTGATGGGCAAGTGGTCCTGGTGGATTCCGAAGTGGCTGGATCGGATCCTGCCGGATATCGACGTGGAGGGCGCGAAGCTGCGTGAGCTGCAGCAGCGGTCCGCGGAGACAGTGCGGGTGCCCGTCGGCGTGAGCTGATCGGAACTCCCGGCTCGGCCCCGCACCCGGATTCGGGTGCGGGGCCGAGTGCGTTCACCATCGAGATGAGCGGGCGGCCGGCGCGCGACGAGGTGCGACAGCCGGTGCGGGGCGGCTGAGTTTCGAATTGGTAACGCTCCCACTGGAATCCACCGATGACAACTCGAATTCCGGTGGGAGAACAGGCATTACTGACTGGGCTGCGGAAGGTCGCACTCCTCGACCCTCGGGTTCACCCCCATGTAGTTGAGCGGACCGGCCAGTGCCGTCACGGCAATGGTGCCGAAACCGGCACAGTTGATCGGGGCGCTGTCGAAGTTGTGGCGCTGAACTGCGGCGATAACGCCGACGGCCAGCCAGATCATCAGAAGCATCGCAAACAGTCGCGCACCAGCGGAAGGCGCTGGTCTCGGATGGGTCACACGCTCGCGCATAGTCATCGCTTCCTTTCGCACTCGCGTACCAACTCGGATACCCGCACGCGAGACGATCACTCTCCGGCCGGATGAGCACTTGTGCCGATCACCACAGATCGGGCATCGATCGGCAAGGTAAGCACCGTTTTCGAGAAACCGACCAGTCCATCGTCATTTACTTAGGACACCTAGCTTTCGGGCTGTGAAGGTTCAGCCACGCGCGGCTCGCGCGGTGCCCGCGCCCATCCTCATCCTCGCCGCTATGGTCAGTATCCAGCTGGGTGCCGGCCTGGCCAAGTATCTGTTCGAGATCATCGGCGCCGGCACGGCGGCAAGCGTGCGTCTGGCCTTCGCCGGCGCCATCGCACTGCTGCTGTGGCGGCCCTCGCTACCCGTCGACCGCGCGGCACTACCCGGCATCATCGGCCTCGGTGTCGCCGTCGCCGGGATGAATCTGTGCTTCTATGCCGCCATCGAACGCATACCGCTCGGTGTGGCGGTCACCCTGGATTTCCTTGGACCGCTCACCGTCGCGGTCATCGCCTCGCGTCGCCCGCGCGACCTGGTGTGGACGGTGGTAGCCGGGTCGCGGCCGCGGCGGGACTGCTTTTGCTCGGCGAAGATCTCGCGCTCGTTCAGTGCGCGGGTATCGGCCTCGTCATCATCGCCTCGGCGGGGCTTCCGGCAGTGGTTCGACGAAAGCTCCTGAGCCGCAGCGGGATCTGGAGCCGACGCCGATCTAGGGACTCGGTTGCGGGACATTGCAATCGGCGATCTTCGGGTTCACGCCCATGTAGTTGAGCGGGCCCGCGAGGACGGTCAGGGCGATCGTGCCGAAGCCCGCACAGTTGATCGGACCGCTGTCGAAATAGTGCCGCTGCCCCGAGGCGACAACGCCGACGACCAACCAGAGCACGATCAGCACGCTGCCAAGTTTCATCTCGCCCATATCTCTCCCGCAAACCGCGCGCACGGGTTTCAGCGAATTGTCGCATCTTGCCGGGCGCGGTCGGGCGCGCCCGACCGCACGGCATGTCGCCGCCCGGCAGAGCACGCCCTGAGCCCTGAGGGTGGCCGAACCCTCGGAACTCAGCCCTCACGCATTACTGGCTCGGTTGGGGCACATTGCAGTCGGAGATCTTCGGGTTCACACCCATATAGTTGAGCGGGCCGGCGATCACCGTCACCGCAATCGTGCCGAAGCCGGCGCAATTGACCGGACCGCTGTCGAAATAGTGTCGCTGGCCCGCGGCAACGACGCCGATCACCAGCCAGATCAGCACCAGCAGACCGCCGAATCGAAAATAGGGCTCTCTCATCTAACTCTCGCGAATCAATCGCGCGCGGCTCGTACTGCACCGCATCATCGCTGCGCACCCTCCCCGCGCTTACCTAATCGCCGTATACCCGCCCGCCGCCGACTTACCCAGGAACTCCGCAGCCGACGGGTTCGTTGCTGCCACATGGCGGATTTCCTGGGCTGGTCCATCCCTTGCTGGGTCCTACTGCTGATGGCCGTCGCCCTCTACGAAGCCCTGACCCGAAAACGCCGCAAGCGCCGCAACCCCGTGTCCGGCACCTTCACCGACGAGTTCACCGCCATGTTCTACGGGACGAAGCGGATGGAACTGGACCACCGGGACTCGGTGTCGATGCTGCGCGACGAGGAAGCACAAGGTGCGCCGCCTGGGGTCGGGGTCGACCTGGACCGGCAGACCGTTGTCCTGCCGCGGCAGGATCCGCGGCAGTAACCGGACCGAAATCGGTTGCGTGATCAGTGCGCAACTTCTGCAGCCATGCGCATTACCATCGAGGTATGGGTGGTATGAGGATCCGAATTGCCGTCCGACGTCCAGAAGTGGTCACGTTCATCGATGCACACAGCGACAATCGGACCGCGAGCGTCGTGGAGGCGCTCGAGCGTGTCCAACGCCGCAGGCTGACCGACGCCGAAGCGATCACCATCGGTGTGCGCCAGGCTTTCCCGAACGCGAACTAGAGACGATCGGTCCCCCGGACCCGGCCGCAAGCGCGCTGGGCCCACGGGAGAACTCGTGCGCGTACTGTCGAATCGGGCAGCGGTAGTAGCGGTTACAGCCACCACGGCGGTGGTGTCGCTCGAAAGAGGCTCGGCGAGTTTCGATCCGAACTCCGCATATCAGAGTGGGCAACCGGGTGCGTCACGGAATCGGCATGCGCCCGGGGCGGTGTCGGCGACCGCTTGCCGACGAGCCTCCGCTGCCCTGCACGTCCAGGATGGCACCTCCGGGATCCAGGCTCACCTGGTTGTCCGAATGGGCGACGAATATTGCCGTCATCACGCTGGGCGAGCAGCTGCGCGAGGCTCGCCCGGATGGCAGCCGCCGCTGCACCGGCAGTCGGCAAGAAAAAGCCCCACACCTGCGCTGACAGGTGAGGGGCTGTGGCGGTGGCGGAGGGATTTGAACCCTTCCGGGGGTGCTGATCAGGGGGTCGATATGGGCGCTACCAGCGAAAACACATCGCTGTAATTCACGCTCAATCACCCTGAGTCACGCGCAATTGTGGGCAAAATGTGGGCACGAAACACCCCGGGCTGGCTACAGACCCGGGGTGCTCGTCGCTGTGACGGACGTGCGTCACAGACGCCTATTCAGATTGAAGGAACCGCTCGATCAGGCCGAGCGACCCGAACACCGGGACTCGACCGTCAGGTGTGTACAGCTCCCAGCCGTACGGGGGACGCGGGTTACGGCGCAGCCCGTACGCCCGTTCCTCTGCCATGGCAGTGACTTTCTCGAGCTGGTCGATGATCGAGGAGTTGTCATCGGTCACCGGGCCTCGTCCTCAGCCCATTCGCGAACCGCACCCACGAAGCGCTCCATCAACTCGACGGGCAGCAGATCGACCGGAACCGGTGGTCCAACGAACGGGATCCTCTGAGGCAAGTCGATGTCGTCAAACTCGATGGGGCCGGTCATGATTCGCCCTGCTCGATCTCGGCGTCGTCGGACCAGGGCGGGACGTCGTAAGCGGACGGCCAGAAGATCATGAGGCCGATCACCCCCAGCGGAATCACGATCACCGCGGCCAGACCTACGTCAATCCAACTCATCTCGGGCGTGCCTTTCCCTACGTTGTTGGTAGGCACCCGCCGCCGAGGACAGCGGCCAGCCGGGCGGCTCATTGCTCAGGCTGACCGTTCGGGGCGTCAACCCGACGGCGGGGCCAATCTCAGAGTCCGCCGCATACGCATGGCGAAGCGACGACGCGGAAGACGTCAAACCGCACCTATTTGGGGCGACATTCCGGCGTCATTGCTCTAGCGTGTCGTCATGGGGACGACACCGAACCTCGCACTCCGCGCGGCCCGCAACGCGCGGCGAATGAGCCAAGACGATTTGGCGCGTGCCCTGCGGGAAGTCGGATGCGCGAGCGCAACGAAGCGACTCGTGCAGCGATGGGAAGCGGGAACTACCCTCAACCCACGGCCATCACACGCACGAGCTCTTGAGAGAGTGATGAAATTGCCCATCGAATCCCTGGGCTTCGGCTCGGTCGAGCCGGGCCGCTCCCTATCCAGCGAGGACGAGAACGGGCACGTGGTCGACTCCGCGATCGGCCAAGTGCCGCATGAATCCGCCACGGGCACACCACGACCGGCGAACGGGACCTACAACGGTGTGTGGCTGTCGCGGTACGAGTACTACTCGTCCGGGCGTGACGCCACCTTCACCGCAGAGCACTACGTCGTGGTGCTGCAGCACGATGACGCGCTGACAATCCGTAGCCTGCCCGAGTCGGCTATCTCGGCGATGGAGATGGACCTGACCATCGACGGGAACGTCGCAACGGGGACTTGGACCGAGCGCACCGCCGCCGATGGCTACTACCGGGGTGCCAAGTACCACGGAGCTATTCAACTGCTGATCGAACTGACCGGCACCCGCATGGCCGGGAAGTGGATCGGGTTCGGCAAGACGTTCGACATTAACTCCGGACCGTGGGAGCTGATCTTGCAAGACCGGTCGACATCCAAGGCGACGCTCGACGCATACTCCCGGCCGCCGACAGTCGACTGACGGACGCGAGAGGGGTACACGAATTCGTGTACCCCTTTGCGTCCTCAGCCCAGTGAGGCAACCTCCGCCAAGGTGTCGCACTTGTCGAGCTTCTGTTCGAGCGCCCGTCCGGCGTGGACGAGGTTGCCGTAATCGCCGATCGAGTATTGCCCGGTCATTATTGGCACGCCGTAGCGTTCGGCGAGGTGCGCCTTGTGCCGATGCACTTCAGGTAGGTCGTAGCGCGCGGCGAGTTCCTGTTGCCTCGGACTACTCAGCACCAGGGCACTTAGCACCTTGAAGCGCGAGTTGGACGACAAGCCCGGTAGCACGATGCCAAGGATCCGGTAGGTGGCACAGCGGCGGGGACGCTCGAGCCAGAACTCACCCTCATTGAAATCCAGCGTGGTCCCGCCGATCGCTGCGCCGAAGGTGTACACCTGGCTCCACAACGGCCAGTCCCAAGCGGTCGCAGGGTTGTTCAGGTACTCGACCGTCGTGAAGAAGTTCTCCGTATTTGTCACGTAATGCACGCCGCACGCGCAAGCGTCGCTCGGCACATCATTGCCGTGCGAGCAGCCGGCGGTGAACGTGGGCTCGTCGGCGAACGCATCGCACTGGTACGCGGAATACAGACGACCGTCGCCCCACACGTTCCACAGACGCCACCCGAAATTGTCCGGGTGACGCTTCCGCAGTTCGGAAAGGCTGGACATCACGCGGTTGTGGCGACGTTGAGGAGCTTGAACGCGCCGGGAACGACGACGTTGGAGCCCGTGCGGAACCACAGCAGAGCGCCCCGCTGCAACGTCGGGCGACGGTTGGCACCCATCAAGTGGGGCACCAGCTCGAGCGTCGAGCCCAAACGATCCACTATGACGAACTGCTTGAAATCGCCGTACAGCAGCAGGTAATTCGCCTCGGTCGCCGCGGCGTTGATCGCGCCGTCCATGTTGCTGTTCTCGTACACGGTGCGGTTGAGCAGACGCGGCGGATTCCCGGTCAGTTCCGGGAACTTCAACGACCCGTTGGTGGTCTCGAACTGGCGCAGGGTGTTCAGGGTCGTCAGGTTCGCATTCCACGCCGCATTCGGCTGCCAGCGGGGTGCCAGCGCGTTCTGTAGCTTGTACGGATCCGACGCGGCCAGGGCTTCGGTGCCGTCGCCGGTCACGATCGGCGTGGAGGCAGCGACCAGGGCCGTGATGATGCCTGTCGGCTGACCGGTGCCCGAACCGGTGGTGTAGGCGGTAGCGGTCAGCTGGTCGGCCGCATCACGCATGATCATGCCCAACTCAGTCATGAAACCCACTGCGTCGCCTTCGATTTCGACGCTGAACGGGCACCACACATCACCCTTGTAGACCGGAATCGACGGCTGAGCCAGGGTCGGAGTCGCTTCCGCCACTTCCGTAGCCTCAGCGACCCACTCAGCAGTCACACCGGCCGAGGTGACACCGTTCCACGAATCAGTCGAGGTCTGCACAACCCGCGAGATCTGACGCAGCGGATTCACTGAACCGCTGCTCGTGAGCAATATGGCAGGGTCCAAGGTCAAAGGAACCATGAACCCACCAGCGGTGTCGGTGGAACTCATCGCGCGCTGTTCGATCCGCAGACCTTCCGCGACTCGGAACGCCTCAGCTTCGGCGGGCGTCCACATCATGTGTCCGCGGTCGGGATTGCCGACGAGCTTGGCGAAGGCCCGTTCGTAGTCCTCCGAGCTCGCTGCGACCGCGTAGCGGGCCGTCCACGACCGCGAATGCGCCGTGCCGTTCTCAAGGAGCGTCTGGACCAGCTCGGCGCCACTGGCCTCGAGACGATTGGCCGACACGGCCGCGTCAAGGCTGCGCATCGCCTGATCGTTCGGCCCGACACGACGCTCAGTGTCAGGGTCGGGCTGGATGCTGCCCGACTCCAGCAGAGCGTCACCGCTGCGCACCAGCTGCATTAACTCGGCAAGCTGATCGCTGCGCCGCTGCTCACCCGAACGTGCCGACTCGATCTCGGCGGTCAGTTCGTCGAACCGCTGCGCGTCCTCACCGGTCAAATCGCCTTCGGCCCGGTCCAGAATGGCCTTAGCTTCGCTCCGGAGTGATTCCAGATCCTTCTTCATGGGGAATGCCTTTCACAGATCAAGGAGCCGTAGCCGTCGCTCGGCAATAGCTCGGGAAATGACGAGTTGAGAGCGCACGCCAGCGACAGCGGCACCCGGATAGGCCGGAAACGCGACCAAGGAGACCTCCCACAGCGAGGCCTCGGTACGAACCACGACGTCGCCGTCCATGCGGTGGCGGAGCCCACGGAATCCGACGCTGAAAGCGTCCACAGTGCCGCTGCGCACCAGCTCCAGCGCATCGTCACCGTCGCGGGTCTGCGCGACCTCAAAAGACGCATGGAGGCCGTCGGGGCGTTCTTCCAGCTCGACGGCCCGACCGACCGGCAACCGGCGAGCGTCGTGGTTGGTCAGCAGCTTGACTTTCGAGCCACGCTCACGGATGGAACGGGCGAATGCGCCTTGCTGGAAGCGCTCCTGATACGTGCGGCCGTCCTCGAAAATCTCGGCGACCTGCCCGAACGGGACAGCGATACCGTGCACGGTGCGACCGTTGCCGGAAGATAGCGAAGCGCTGCGATAGAGAATGGTCACAAGTCACCTACCTGCAGAAACGAACGGGGATTCGTCGCATGGTGACTTCGACCTGTCCGGGTTGGCCCCACGGCGTCCGGCGTGATCGGTAGATACCGAGCTACCTCGAGCGTAACCCATGACCGTAAATTTTACGGCCATCTGACCGCCGTAAAATTTACGGAATCCAGCAAAATGCCTGAATATGGCCGTTTTTGCTTGCATTTCCACCTTCCAATGTGCTATGTCCATGCTCCGATTTTTGAGGGAGAGAGGCGGGGACTGGGCAAAAGAGTCGCGACGCGAGGCGCTCGTTTCGCGCGAGCGCCCCTCCCCCCGGGTCGTGAAAACAGCTGAAGATTGCCGAGACCTGTTTTCGCGGGCCGGAATTCTTCCGGGACCGTAATTTTTCCGGTCTGATCGCCGGAAGATTTACGGCTCGATCGGAGGATTTCCGAACTGCTGTGAGGTGATGACTTGCTCCGAAAGATTTACGGTCGACATGACGCCGAGGAGTAGCGCGAGGACAGCTAACACTTCGTGACGGCTGAGGTCTGCGGTGTGGATCTGGAGTGCGTCGACGAGTCCGGTGCCGGGTTGGTAGTTCTGGCTAGCGATGAGCAACGCACGCATGGCTGCGACGTGCCGGGCACTTGGGTCGTGGTGTTGGTAGTTCATGCCGGTGTTCCTTCCTGTCCGCGGCGCGTACGTTTGCGGACGCGGGGCTTATGTAGGTGCTCGGTGCGGCGTGCGGCATCGAGTGGAGTCACGCCAGCGATTGAGTCGCGCGTAGACCCTTGCTCGCTTGCTCCCTTGCTCCCTTCCTGTTCCATCTCAAGCAGCGAACCCTGTGTGACCTGCGAAGAAGGGCAAGGGTGCAAGGGAGCACCATCACGGGTGTCGGGGCTCTCTTGCTGCTCGCTTGCTCCGTCATCAACGTCGGTGCGCCGCCAGAACCATGAGTTCTTGGTCTTGTACGCCTCGATCCGGTCGCTGCCGTGCGCCTTGTTGATGCGGGCCTTGGCGCGCTTGGCCTTGTCTGGGGAGTAGCCCGCAGCGTTCGCGGAGCTGTAGACCTCGTTCGCGAGGACGGGGTCGTTCTCCAGGAGGGCGAGCAACCATGCGTCGATCTCGTGGTCTACGGCACCCTCTCCGCTAACTTTTGGCTGCGACCGGAGCACGTCGCCGACTGTCCTGTGTGACTCACCCACGATGACGAACCGGCCGACATCCGCAGACCGGCCGGAGTCGGTGGTGACGGTGGTCGATTCGATGCGGTAGGTCAGGGCAAGGGTTTCCTCACCGATGCTGTTCTTCTCCTGCGACATGATCCGGTCGCCTTCGTCGGAGTCCGGGTCTTTCGCGAACCCGAATACCGCGCGGGCGACCTCACCGAACGCCGACGACCCGTTGATGCCTGCGACCACGTCGCCGTTGCCGCTCTTGTTCAGGTGCGCGATGCCGAGGACCAGGCCGTCGATGTGCTCGGCGAGTTTGGCCCATGGCTCGATCAGTGAGCGGACCTCGTTGTTGCGGTTGACGTCCGTCCGGGCGCCGATGGTCGACATCAGCGGGTCGACCACGACCAGCCGAACATCGTGGTCGATCAACTCTCTGGTGAGAGCGGCCATGTCGTGCGAGGACAGAAACCGAACCTCTTCGCCACCGAACTCGACTCTCGGCATGAAGACGCGCTTGAGGTCAGCACCAGCGGCACGGAGGCCGGGCTTGACGACGTAGCGCGCGGACTCTTCCGCGGCGATATAGGCGACGTTGACCGGTTGCCCGTACCAGTGGCCCTCAAGGGTGCCGTTGCTGGCCTCAGCTGCGACCCATCGGCCGCCGGTCGACTTGCCCGCACCGGGGCGACCGGCGAACAGGGCGAGTGTCCCGACCGCGGCCCGCCCTTTGCCGCCGTAGCTCCATGCCCAGATCGGTACGTCGTCGCGTTCATCGGCGAACGTCGACAATCGGACCGAGCGCGCGCCGGGGTTCTCGGAATTGAGCTTCTTCATGAGTGATCGGGCGTAGGCCAGCGCGCAGTCCGTGCAGCCCTCTACGAAGGTCGGGTGGGTGGCGCACCCCGGTCCGGCCACGCCCGAAGGCGCAACCGAACCGGTTGCGCCTTGGGATCCTTCATTGGTGTCGGTCAAGCTGCTGTACCTCCTGCTCTGTCGACCGCCTCGGCAAGCTCGCGTTCCGGTCCGCCGAGGCGGTACAGGGCGCGTAGCACCTCGAGCGGGAGAATTGGCGTAACCCCGTCTGCCGCAATGTGTTTGGCGGCTTGACACCACGCTTCAAGCTGACGGGCGGTCGGTGGTGAATCGTCACGTGACGGCAACCATGGGTCACCGCCCCACAGTCGGTGTGCCGCGTCCGCGCGGCGACGCAGTGGTGTCACTTCGCACCTCGCGCCCGTTCCATCGCCAGGTAGTCGCAAACCTGCACGAGGTGTGCCCATTGCTCGACGGGCCGTTCGTCGCGGTTGTCGATGACGCCGTTGATGATCTGGGACACCTTCACGACGCGGCCGTAGTGCTTGCCTATCCATAGGACCAGGGCGCCGATGGTCATCTCGGACGGTGCTGGGCTGACGGCGAGTATGTCGAAGAAGTCGAGGCCGAGCGCTTTGCAGACGAGTTCGACGTCATCGAGCGTCCAGCTGTTGACCGCTTTGAAGTAGTCCTCGAATTCGCCTACGCCGATCTCGGTCTGCTCCTCCAGTTCCAGGAGGGTGCGACCGCAGTAGGCGATCTCGGCGCGCATCCGTACGGCGATGAGGCGGTGGTATCCGCTGCCGTAGACGCTGGGGGTTGGTACGGTGGTGCTCACTGAACTTCTTCCTGGCTGGTTGGGGTTCTGGTAGGCCCGGGGAGCGGAGGCAACCGCTCGCCGGGCCGCTCTGTTTTGGGGCGGGTATGACATCAGGCCGCGCCCGGCCGATCGGCAGTGGAAGAAGCGCCGTTTGCATCCACCCAGGCGTAGACATCGGCCCAGTCATAAAAAACGCGCCTGTTTAACTTCCGGAACCGCGGTCCCCGGCCCTGACATCTCTCCTGTGCCAGTGCGGCAACTGTCGTGCGGCGATACTCGGCGACCTCCTCGGGCGTCGCGAGCGGTACTCGTTTGACGGTCACTCCCATAACCTCCTCAAGCCGATGATTTATTGCGGCATGAGAAGAGATAAGCACGGATCACGGCAAATCGTCAAGCCGACGAAAGTTTGCGGTATGGTCGGCCCGTGGAACCCACCAAACCGATAGCCGAGGTCGTCGGCGGTAACTTACGACGGCTCAGAACAGCCCACGGCGTGACAACCGACCAGCTAGCCATTGAGTGCAGATGGGCCGGACTCAAGTGGACCGATAGCCGAGTCTCAGCGATGGAGAACGGCAAGGTCGCGTGCACGCTCGCCACCCTGGTTGCGCTGACGCTCGCACTGCAAAGCGCCTTCGGGCAACCGATTTCGATGTCTGACCTGCTCGACTACGACGGGTTCGTGAAGCTGAACGACCGCCTCTCGATGCGCGGTCAGCGACTCAAGCAGTTCTTCGCCGACACTCCGGTGAAGGTTGTCGGCTCCGACGTCGCTGAGGAGATCGAGAGGCGGGCCGAGCGCAGCTCCGCGTTCAACTCCATCCGCGACCGCGATGACTGGATCGAACTCGGGCAAGTTGCGATACCAGCTCTTCATCAATCCGGCGCAGCAGAGGAACGGGCCGCGAAGGAACTCGGAATCTCAGTCGCACAGCTCGCCATCGAGTCCGCGAAGCTCTGGGACCGCAGTTTCGCAGATGAGCGCGACCGTCGCGCAGGCGAGAACAGCAACGCACAGAAGCGGGGGCAGGTCTCCCGGATACTGAAAACTGAACTGAGACAGGCGATTTCAGATGGCAACGATTGAGCCGTACGAGACCAAGTCCGGGACTCGCTACAGAGTCCGCTACCGCAAGCCCAGCGGGGCGCAGACCGACAAGAGAGGCTTTCGACGCAAGCGCGATGCCGAGGCGTTCGCGAACACGGTCGAGGTAAAGAAGATGACCGGCGAGTACGTAGCCCCGTCGCTGGGCCGCGTCACCGTCGCCGAGCTGGCACCCGACTGGCTGAAAGCCAAGAAGGCCAGTACCGCACCGTCGAACTATCGGACGCTGGAAGCGGCGTGGCGTAACCATGTCGAACCACGTTGGGGCGCAACACAAATCGGCAAAATCGAGTTGTCCGACGTCGAAGACTGGATTACCGATATGCGCCTAGCCGCCATGGAACGGGCCGCAGAGAAGGCCGAGCAGGGCAAGAAGACTAGCAACGGGGCTACCGTGATCATCCGTGCTCATGGCGTCCTGGCGGGCATTCTGGACGCGGCCGTGAAAGCCAAGAGGCTGCCAAAGAATCCCGCTCGAGGCGTCGAGAACTTGCCGGACAAGGTCAAAAAGCGCCACGTCTACTTGACCGCTGCCGACGTGGAACGACTCGCGAAAGAGGCAGGGAGGCACCGCCTCCTGGTGCTCATGCTGGCGTACTGCGGTCCACGATGGGGCGAGACGATCGCGCTGCGCGTCCGTGACATCGACTTCACGCGTCGTCGTCTCACCGTGGCGGACAACGCCGTACAGCTCGGAGTCGACCACGCCGAGGGGCAGACCAAGGGCAAGGAGATTCGCAGCGTGCCCGTCCCTCGCTTTCTGCTGTCCATGCTCGGCGATCACGTGAAGGGGCGTCGGCCGGATGCGCTCGTGTTCCCGCACCCCGACGACCCGGCGAAGTACCTGCCACGGCCGAAGACAACCGATGGTTGGTTCACCGGTGCGGTGAAAAGGTCGAAGGTGCAGCCGATCACGCCGCACGATCTCCGCCACACCTGTGCGTCGCTCACGATCTCGGCGGGCGGGAATGTGCTGGCGTTGGCTCGGCTGTTGGGCCACAAGGACGCCAAGGAAACGTTGAACACCTACGCGGACTTGTTCGATGACGACCTGGACAAGCTCGCGAACGCGATGGACGCGGCGTACGCGCCGAAGGATTGTGGGCAAAATGTGGGCACGGCGGACGATCGCGCGTTCTGTGGGCAAGAAAAAAGCCTCCCACCTGGCGATTCAGGTGGGAGGCGAGAGCGGTGGCGGAGGGATTTGAACCCTCGGAGGGGGGTTACCCCTCACACGCTTTCGAGGCGTGCTCCTTAGGCCGCTCGGACACGCCACCGCCGACAACCATACCGGACGGGGGGCGGATCGCTAAATCGGCTGTAGCGGGGGGTGGGAGGGGTCAGCGTTGGGCGCGGAAGAAGGCGTCGAGGAGGGCTGCGCATTCGGCTTCGAGGATGCCGCCGCGGACTTGCGGGCGGTGATTGAGACGGCGGTCACGGACTACGTCCCAAAGGGAGCCGACGGCACCGGTTTTCGGTTCCCATGCGCCGAAGACCAGGCGGCCGACGCGGGCGAGCACCAGGGCGCCCGCGCACATGGTGCACGGTTCCAGGGTTACCGCGAGTGTGCACCCCTCCAGCCGCCAACCGTCGCCGACGACGGCGGCGGCCCGGCGCAGGGCGAGGATCTCGGCATGCGCGGTCGGGTCGCCGAGGGCCTCCCTGGCGTTGGCCGCGCGCGCGAGCTCACGGCCGTCGGCATCGAAGACGACGGCACCGACCGGTACGTCGCGCTCACCCGCATCGGCTGCGGCGGCGATCGCCGCGCGGACCATGTCGGTGTCGTCGGTGAGCAGGCTCACGTCAGCGCGGCAGCTTGTCCAGTACGGCCGTGAGTTCGTTGGCGAAGCCGAGGCGCTGGGCGATCATGCCGAGCTGCTCGTCCGGATAGAGATCGGTCTCGGCGAGGATCACGCTGAGCACGGGTTCGGGCAGGCCGAGGTCGGCGAGGACGCCGAGGTCGCCCTCCTCCCACGGCTCGATATCGTCGAGTTCGTCCGGATCGATGTCCGGAATTTCGATATTCAGGGCCTCGAGGACATCGGCGGCGATGTCGTAGTCGATCGCGGCCGTCGCATCCGAGACCAGCATCCGGGTACCGCTCGGCGCGGGCCGGAGCACGATGAAGAACTCGTCATCGATATCCAGCAATCCGAACACCGCACCGGAACTGCGCAATGCTTTGAGTTCTGTTTCCGCCGCGGACAAATCGGTGAGCGCGGCCTGACTCAGCGGACTACACCGCCATTGTCCTTCTTCGCGGACAACCGCCACTGCGAACCCTTCCACGTCGTCGTAATCATCCGACGCAGCCTTGTTCGTGCCCGAGCGCTGTGCTGCCATGCCGCAACGGTAGTCGGCTCGAGCCGAAATGTTGAAGTCGTATGCGAATCTGTTCCGATGACTCCTGACCAGAAAGCACCGGTGTGTGTCCTCGGGACAGGCTTGATCGGCGGTTCGCTGCTGCGCGCCGCGGTCGGCGCAGGCTATGACGCGTGGGGCTACAACAGGTCAGAGGCGGGATCGCAGGCCGCGCGGGCGGACGGATTCGATGTCACCGGGGATCTGCTCGGGGTGCTGACCCGGGCCGCGGATACCGATGCGCTGATCGTCGTCTCGGTGCCGATGCCCGCGGTGGACCACATCCTCGCCGAGGTGGCCACCTTCGCGCCGCGCTGCTCGCTCACCGATGTGGTGAGCGTCAAGGCGCCGGTGGCCGAGGCGGTGCGGCGGCACGGGCTCGCGGCTCGCTATGTCGGCGGGCACCCGATGGCCGGCACCTCCGAATCCGGTTGGGCGGCTACCGATCCCGGCCTGTTCCGTGCCGCGGTGTGGGCGGTCGGCGTGGACGAGGGCACCCATCCGGAACCGTGGCTTCGGGTGGTGCGCCTTGCGCTCGCGTGCGGTGCAGTGGTCATCCCGGTGGTCGCGGGCGAGCACGACAGGGCGGTGGCCCGGATATCCCATCTGCCGCATGTCCTGGCCGAGGCGCTTGCGGTGGCCGGGGCGGCGGGCGGCGAGCTGGCGCTCGGGCTGGCCGCGGGTTCGTTCCGCGACGGCACTCGAGTCGCCGCCACCGCCCCCGACCTGGTCCGCGCCATCTGCGAACCGAACGCCACCGCCCTGCTCGACGTGCTGGAGGAGACGCTCACCGTGCTCGGCGCCGCGCGCGACAGCCTCCGCGACGAAGGCACCCTGGTCGACCTCGTCGAGGCCGGGCACGACGGCCGCGAACGCTATGCAACCGCCCAGCGCTGGGAGATCACCGACATCCGCCCCGGCGACCACAACTGGCTCGAAGCGCTGCGCGAGGCGGGCCAACGCGGCGGGGTGATCACCAAGCTGGACTGATCGCACAGCACCGGATCAGATGCGCTCGGCGAGACCCGGGTAGTCGAGGAGGAAGCCGTCGGCGTCGACGGTGACGGTGGCGCTGGAGACGGGAGAAAGCACGCTGATGCCGGTGGCGCCGCTGCTGTAGGTAAGGCTGGCTTCTTGGACCAGGAGGTCGGGGAGCCGGACGTAGACGACCGGGACCTGGATGTTGTCGACGCCGTTCTGCAGGCCGAAGCGGCGGATGGGGAGGGTGTTGAAGAACGGGCTGAGTACGACATCGACGTCGAGGGCGCCCGCGAAGGTGGAGCGGACGTGGCCGCCGCCTGCGTCGACGAGCCAGTAGTTCTCCTCGTCCCTGGCGATCGAGGCCTGGCGTTCCCCGGCAGCGGTGGTGCTGCGCAGGGACAGCCGCTTCGTGACACCGTTCTCGTCGGTGACCAGGTCATACGACGCACTGAACGCGGGATGGTCGGCGCATTCGCCGCCGATCATGCGACCGGCGGCGCGGATGCGGTTGCCATTGAGCGTCACGCGGACGGACTCCATCCGTGACGCGTTGTGCGCGCGCCACGTGAGAATCGCCGGCCACCGCGATGCCGCCGGTTGGCTGTCGAGGCCGAGGTCTGGGTTCGTCACGTATCTACCGTAAGCGACGCACGCGCCTTGCCCGCATCACACCAGCGACTCTCGCCATGCCGCGTGCAGGCTGGCGAACCGGCCGGTGCCCCCGATGAGCTCGCTCGGCGTACCGTCCTCGACGATCCGACCCGCTTCCAGCACCAGCACGCGGTCGGCGATGGCGACCGTGGAGAGCCGGTGCGCGATGATCACGGCGGTGCGATCGCGCAGCACCGTCTCCAGCGCGCGCTGGATCTGCCGCTCGCTCGGAATGTCCAGACTCGAGGTCGCCTCGTCCAGCACGATCACCGCCGGATCCGCGAGGAACACTCTGGCGAAGGCGACCAACTGCCGTTGCCCCGCCGACAATCGCCCACCGCGTTTGCGCACATCGGTGTCGAAGCCCTCGGGCAGCGCGGTGACGAACTCGTACAGCCCGACCGCGCGCGCCGCCGCGAACACCTCCGCATCACTGGCCTCCGGCCGGCCGAGCCGAATATTGTCGGCCACCGATCCGGAGAACAGATACGACTCCTGGGTGACCATCACGACGTTGCGCCGCAGATCCGCATCGGACAACCGCCGCAGGTCGATACCGTCCAAGGCCACCGTGCCGCCCGACGGGTCATAGAACCGCGTCAACAACTTGGCCAACGTGGACTTGCCCGCACCGGTCGCACCGACCAGCGCGATCACCTGCCCGGCCGGAATCTCCAGGGAGAACTCGGGCAGTACCGGACGCGCTCGTCCGGGCTCCTCGGATTGCGGCACAACACCTTCGAGACGCGCCACCGCGGCGTCGCCCCGCGGCAGCCCGGTCACGCTCGCTCGCACCGCACCCGAAGCATCCGAGACTACGAGCGCCACAGTGCGTCCGGCGGAATCCGAATCGGCCGGCGCATGCCCCGGAGTCACCTTGCCCACGCTCGACGTCACCACATCAGGGTTGTCCGATACGCCCGCAACAGTCCCTCGAGCCGCATCCGACGGCCCGAGCACGGCATCGGCATCGGCATCGGCATCGGCATCGGAAGATTCCGGCGCCGCGGTCCGCGCGGCAGCAGCTCCGTAGCCGAACCACACTCGGTCCATCCGCACGGCACCGGTCGCCTTCGCCAATGTGATCGGCTGCTCCGGTTCCCGAACCGAGGGTTCCTCCTCGAGCACGCCGGAGATTTTCTCCAGCGCGGCCGCCGCGGACTGGTAGGCATTGAATACCTGGGCGAGCTCGTCGAGGGGGCCGTAGAACTCGTTGAGGTACAACAGGTATGCCGCGAGGACGCCGACGGCGAGGTTGCCCTCGATCACCTGCCAGGCGCCGACCACGATGACGATCACCGTGGTCAGATTGCCGAGCAGGCGGGTGAGACCGGCATAGTCGCCCATGCCGCGCATCGCCGCGGTGGTGGCCTGGAAGTATTCGGCATCCTCGGTTGCCAGCACCGATTCGTTGCGGGTCTCGCGACGGAAGGCCTGTACCGCGCGCATGCCGCCCATCGACTCCACGAACTGCACGACCACTTTCGCGATGGCGCCGCGGGTGCGCCGATAGCCCGCTCGCTGCCTGCGCTGCGCCCAGCGGGTGACCAGCGCCAACGGCACGAACCCGAGCAGCACGATCGCGGCGAGCGTCTGATCGAGGTAGATCAGCAGCACCGCGATGGTCAGCACCGAAAGGATCGCGCTCAGCGCCTGATTCAGCGCGCTCTCCAGCAGCTGCTGCAACGTTTCGATGTCACCGGTCAATCGTGCGACGACCTTGCCAGAGGTGTACTGCTCGTGGAAGGCCACGCTGAGCCGCTGCATATGGGCGAACAGCCGGACCCGCAGATCGAAAAGCACACTCTGGCTGAGCCTTCCGGAGATCCGCAGGAAGACGAAGGTGGTAAAGACACCGACGCCGACCGCACAGAGGTAACCCGCGACGGTGCGCGCCAAGGGCGCCCAGTTCCCCGCGGCTCCCTCGGCGATGCCGACGTCGAGCCCGTGCGCGACGAACAGCGGCGCCGACACCATCGCGGCATTGTCGAGCACGATCAGCAGCAGGGCGAAGACCGCGAGTTTGCGGTACGGCCGGACCAGGCTCAGCAGCAGGCGCCGAGATCGACCGGCCAGCACCAGATTTCCGGTCTCGGTGACCGTCTTGTCCTCGTTGGCGATGCCGCGCCAGTCGGCGACCTCGTCGCGGTCGGCCGAATCATCGGCGGGGACGGTGGTTTCGGTGATGGTCATGATTCACCTCCCATCAGCTCGCGGTAGCGACTGCTGGTTTTGAGTAGTTGATCGTGAGCGCCTTCGGCGACGATCCGGCCGTCGGCGAGCAGCGCCACCCGGTCGGCCAGTGCCGCGGTCGAAGGTCGGTGCGCCACAAGCAATGTGGTGGCACCGGCCAGTACTGTGCGCAGCCGTTCCTGAACGCGCTCCTCGGTCTCCACATCGAGTGCGGACAGCGGGTCGTCGAGCACCATGATCCGAGTCCGCTTCCCCGCGCTTGCTCGCGCGAGCACCGCGCGGGCCAGAGCCAGACGCTGGCGCTGACCGCCGGACAGGCTCAGCCCCTGCTCACCGATTCGGGTATCCAGTCCCCACGGCAGGTCGTTCACGAAATCGGTGGCCTGGGCGACATCCAGCGCGCGCCGCACATCGTCGTCGGTGGCCTCCGGATCGCCGAGCGCTACGTTCTCCCGCACACTCGCCGAGAACAGCACCGGCTCCTCGAATGCCACCGAGACCAGCGAACGCAGATCGGACACCCGCATGGACGCGATATCGATGCCGTCGATGGTGATGGCGCCGTCGGTCACGTCGTAGAGCCGCGGAATCAGGTTGAGCAGCGCCGTCTTGCCGCTACCGGTCGCGCCGACCAGCGCCACCGTCTCACCCGGGCGCACCTTCAGCGAAATATCATGCAGCACTTCACCTTTCGCGTCCGGAAAAGCGAAACGCACACCATGCATCGTCAGTTCGCCGACGATCCGCTCCGGCAGTGCCACCGGATCCGCGGGATCGGTGATTTCGACGGGGGTGTCGATGATCTCCCAGAACCGGTCCGCCGCCGTGCGCGCATCGTTCCACTCGGCGAGCAGGAAGCCGGTCCAGATGATCGGCCACTGCAGGAAGGTCGCCAGCGTGATGCTCGCGACCAGGGTGCCGAGCGTCATCATCTGGTGTGCGACGGCGTAACCGCCGTAGCCGAGCGCGAAGGCGATGGCCAGTTGCGGCAGGCACACCATCGCCGACCAGAGCGTGGCATCCAGCCGCACCTTGAGCAGTTCGGTCTGCTGCAGTTCCCGTGACTGCGCGGTGAACCGGCCGCCGAAGAACGCACCGCGACCGAATGCCTTCAGCACACGGATGCCCTGCGCGGACTCCTCGGCGGTGGTGGCCAAGTCACCGGCCTGATCTTGCGAGCGCCGCGAGGCCACACCGTAGCGCCGCTCGAATCGCAGGCAGACGTAGGACAGCGGGATCGCGAGGACCGCGAAGGTCAGCCCGATCCGCCAGCTCAGCGCGAACAACACCACCAGACCGATCGGGATCACAATGAAGTGGATGATCAGGAACGGCCCCGCGAATGCGACGAACCGTTTCATGGTGCCCATATCGTCGACTGCGCGGGAGAGCAGCTGGCCGGACTCCCAGGCATCGTGGCGTCCGATCGAGAGCGTCTGCAGTTTGCGGAAGATCTTGGCGCGCATATCGATCTCGAACTGGGCCGCGGGCTTCGCGATCAGCCACCGCCGACCCCATACGCCGCACGCCTCCAGCAGACCGAGCGACAGCACGAGCAGCACCGGAAACACGACGCCGCCGAAATCGCGCCGCTGGATCGGGCCGTCGATAATCCGCGCGATGACCAGCGGAATCATGATCGCCGTCAGGGTGGCGAGCACCGCGAGCGTGGTGGCCCCGAGCAGCGTGAACCGATGCGGCCGCAGATACGGCCAGAACCGGCGAAGCGATTGCAGGCGGCCCGGCGCCGCGGCGGCGGGCCGCTCCGGTCTGTCGACCTCCGTGTCGGCCAACGGCATATCGAGCGTGACGGACAAAGCTCCCCCTCGTGATCGTCTTGGATTGGCCGTGTCGCGAACGGATCCCCGGTGATGTTCGCATCGGGGTCCGACATTTCAGCGTGGCATCAGTCCCGAGATAGACCAACCGATTTTCCGCCACGTCCACAGCCAACAACCTCGAGTAACCTCGAGGTCAAGCACCCCCGCAACACCCCCGAACGCACCGCATACGACATCGGCGCCCGGATGCCCGGGCGCCGATGGCCGCTACTTCGATTCTACCGTCGTATAACCCGAGATCAGACGGTCACATCCGCCGAATCAACCGGCGCGTCCGGGAAGTCCTGCTGCTGATAGCCGCCGCGCAATGTGCCCTCCAAATACGCGGTGCGGCAGGCGCGCCGGGCGATCTTGCCGCTGGACGTGCGCGGAATCGAGCCCGCCGGAACCAGCAGCAGATCGCGCACCGTGACGCCGTGGCGCTGTGCGATCGCACCGCGCACGATATCGGCGATCGGCTGCGGATCCAGCTTCGCCGCACCGGTGCCGCGCTCGGCCACGATCACCAACTGTTCCGAGGTGTCATCGGCATCGAAGGCGAGGCCGGAATGGCTGCCCTGTTCGAATACCGATGCGGGCAATTGATTCGCGGGCACCGAGAATGCCGCGACGAATCCGGGCCGCAGGGCGGTGTCGGATTCCTGCGCCGAGAATTCCAGATCCTGCGGGTAGTGGTTGCGACCGTCGACGATCACCAGATCCTTCACCCGCCCGGTGATATACAGCTCGCCGTCCAGGTAGACACCGAAGTCGCCGGTGCGCATCCACTTCGCGTCCGGATCGGTGCCCTGTGCGTGGCTGCCCTCCGATAGTCGCTGCGCCAAGATGTTGTGGAAGATCGCGGCGGTTTCATCCGGCCGACCCCAGTACCCGATGCCCATATTGTCGCCGTGCAGCCAGATTTCGCCGACTTCGCCGTTATCGCGCTCGATGCCGGTGTCCGGATCGACGATCACCGCCCATTGCGATAGCGCCACAAAACCGCAGGACACCTGTGCGATCGAATTCTCCGTGCCCTTCGGCACTTCCACCATCCGCCCGGCGTTGAGCTCATTGCGATCGACGTAGACGACCTTCGCCTCGTCGGTGGCCCTGGTCGCCGAAACGAACAGCGTTGCCTCGGCCATGCCGTAGCAGGGCTTCAGCGCGGTCTTCGGCAGACCGTACGGCGCGAATGCCTCGTTGAATTTCTGCATCGACGACACCGAAACCGGCTCGCTGCCGTTGATCAGCCCGATCACATTCGAAAGATCCAGTTCCTCATCGGCTTTCGGCTTACCGCGGGCGGCCGCATGTTCGTATGCGAAATTCGGTGCGGCCGCGAAAGTTCCGGCGCCGTCGGAGGCGGCGGCCAGTTCCTTGATCCAGCGATACGGCCGCCGCACGAAGGCGCTCGGCGACATGATCGTGATGAATCCACCGCCGATGGTCGGCAGGATCACCGACAGCAGACCCATATCGTGGAACAGCGGCAGCCAGGTGACGCCACGCGAATTCTCTTGTACCCCAATAGCATCGATCATTTGCAGCAAATTGGTGCCGACCCCGCGGTGGGTGATCTCGACACCGGCCGGGGTCCTCGTCGAGCCGGAGGTGTACTGCAGATAGGCGACGCTGTCGATATTTATTTCCGGTCGCACCCAGGTCGAGCCGACGCTGTCCGGAATCGCGTTCACCGCGATAATCCGCGGACGCTGGGCCACCGGGAGGTACCGGAAAAAGTTCCGAACACCCGCGGCGGCCGAACCGACGGTCAGGATCGCCGATGGTTTGCAGTCATTGAGCACCGCGTGCAGGCGATCGGTGTGGCCCTGCTCATCCGGATCGAACAGCGGCACCGCGATATTGCCCGCGTAAACCGCCGCGAAGATCGAGACGACGTAGTCCAGCCCCTGCGGGGCCAGCACCGCCACCCGATCACCCTGCCGAGTCACCTGCTGCAGCCTGGCCGCGACCGCACGCAGCCGCACGCCGAATTGATGCCAGGTCAATTCGATGTACTCGCCGTCGCGCTCGCGCGAGTAGTCGATGTAGCGGTAGGCGAGCTCGTCGCCGTTCTCCATGCTGTGCTTGTCGACGAAGTCGATCAGGGTCTTGTCGCCACGGATTTTGATATTGCCCTGATCGTCCAAATAGTCGTCGAAGGTCTCGTCGATCATCGCCTTATCCTTTTGCCAACGCAGGCACTCGGGCCGTGCGATTACACCGAACACAGGTCGATAACGAAGTGTCGGGAAGGCTAGCAGGTATGCCTTCCCGACTCGGCTCAGTACCGCCCGAAAGCGATCGCGACGTTGTGCCCGCCGAAACCGAACGAGTTGTTCACGGCGTAGTCGATTCGTCCGGGTCGGGCCTCGCCCTTGACCACATCGAGCTCGATTTCCGGATCCTGATTATCCAGATTCAGCGTCGGTGGAACGATGCCGTCGCGCACCGAGAGCACCGTCAGCACCGATTCCAGGGCGCCGACCGCACCGATCGAATGGCCCAGTGCGGATTTCGGCGCGTAGACCGAAACATGGTCGCCCACGGCGGCATTGATGGCCTGCGCCTCGGCGGTATCGCCGATCGGCGTCGCGGTCGCGTGCGCATTGACATGGCCGACATCGCTTTTGCTGATTCCGGCCTTCTGCATGGCCCTGGTCATCGCCCGCGCGGCGCCCTTGCCCTCGATATCGGGTGCGACCAAATGAAAGGCGTCGGAAGTGATCCCGGCACCCATCAGACGCGCGTGAATGGTCGCGCCGCGCGCCTTGGCGTGCTCCTCGGTTTCGATGACCATCATCGCGCCCGCCTCACCGAAGACGAATCCGTCGCGATCCTTGTCGAACGGTCGCGATGCGGCCCTCGGGTCCTCGTTGCGGGTGCTCATAGCGCGCATCATGGTGAATGCCGCGATCGGCACGGCCTGGATGGAACCCTCGACCCCGCCGGTGACCACCATGTCGGCATCGCCCATCACGATCATCTGCCAGGCATTGGCGATCGCCTCCGAACCCGACGAGCAGGCCGAGACCGGTGTCACCACACCCGCTTTCGCACCGAGTTCCAGGCCGACGCAGGCGGCCGCGCCGTTGGGCATGATGCGCTGCACGGTCAGCGGCGACACCTTCCGATAGCCGCCGTTCTGCAGCCGGTCGCGCGCGGCCGTGATGAATTCGCCGCCGCCGAGACCGGTACCGATGGCGACGCCGAGGCGGTTCTTGTCCACCTCCGGACTGCCCGCATTGCGCCAGACCTCACGGGCCAGCACCACGGCCATCTGCTCCACATACGACAGGTGCAGTGACTCCTGCCTGGTGAGGCAATCCGCAGGCTTGACCTTCAGATGTCCGCCGATGCGCACGGGTAGCTCGAACTGCTCGATAAAGCTGTCCTCGAGGACATCGATGCCGCTCTCGCCGTTGAGCAGGCCCTTCCAGGTGGAGTCGACATCACCGGCGATCGAAGTGGTCGCCGCCAGACTGGTCACGACAACGTTGGGATAGTTTCCGTTCTTGGTGGACGGAATCTGCATTTCGCTCACTTTCCTGGCGTCACTCTTGGGATAAACCGGGAACTGCGCGTGGAAGGTCATCGAACGACCGAGCAAACCGTGATCCGACCGTGAGCATTGCTCGGGGCATCCGGTCGGATCGGGTGCTCGACACATTACCGTGGCGGTCGCTGGTCGTCGCATTCGATGCTCGAGTAACCTGCTGAGCGGATACGCAGCGCTGGTGGTTCCGAGCGATCCGCGAGCAACCGCGAGAAGGGATGACTGTGACGGGCGGGCGGATGGTCGGGCTGTTCGCCGGTATCGGCGGGCTGGAGCTCGGCCTCGGGCGCCACGGCTGGCACACCGAGCTGCTGTGCGAGATCGATCCCGGTGCGCAGGCGGTGCTGGCCGCGCGCTTTCCCGGGATTCCGTTGCAGGGGGACATCACTCGGCTGCGGGCCCTGCCCGCCGGGACCGAGCTGGTCGCCGCCGGATTTCCCTGCCAGGACCTGTCGCAGGCCGGACGCACCGCGGGCATCACAGGTAAGCGCTCGGGTCTGGTGGACGAGGTGTTCCGGCTGGTGCGCCGTCAGCGTGGACCGCGCTGGCTGTTGATCGAGAATGTGCCGTTCATGCTGCAGCTGGGTCGTGGGGCCGCCATGCGGCACATCACGAGCGCGCTGGAGGAGCTCGGCTACACCTGGGCATACCGGTTGGTCGACGCGCGCGCGTTCGGGCTGCCACAGCGCCGTCAGCGGGTGTTGATGCTGGCTTCGCGCACCGAAGATCCGCGTCGGGTGCTGTTCGGTGACGATGCCGGACCGCTCGATCTCGGTGACCCGGAACAGGATCCGTGCGGCTTCTACTGGACCGAGGGGGTGCGCGGGCTCGGCTGGGCGGTGAATGCGATCCCGACGCTCAAAGGCGGTTCGGCACTGGGGATCGCGAGTCCGCCCGCGGTGCGGTTGCCCTCGGGCGAGCTCGTCACGCCGGGCATCGTCGACGGCGAGCGGCTGCAGGGCTTCGACGCCGACTGGACCGAACCGGCGACCACGGCGCCCGGAATTCGGCACGGACACCGATGGAAGCTGATCGGGAATGCGGTGAGCGTGCGGATGGCGTCCTGGGTCGGCGCGCGGCTGGCCGAGCCACTCGACCCGATTCCCGGCGATGAGCCGTTGCCGCCGGGGCGGCCGTGGCCGGTCGCCGCGTGGGGTCGCGCGGGTAACGCCTATCGGGTGCCGCTTTCGACGTGGCCGGTGCACGAGCCGTACGAAGATCTGCAGCATTTCCTCACCGATTCGCGACTGCTCTCGGCGCGTGCCACCGCCGGTTTCCTGCGGCGCACCGGAATGGGCAATCTACGGTTCCCGCCCGGATTTCTGGCCGATGTGGAAAGTCATCTCGATCGGATGGGCGGCTGGGCGGCATGAGGTTCGGTACGTCATGAACCCGGCTCGCCATCCGCTCACCGACGCCGCGACCAGCGCGCGGATGGCCCGTCAGCGGCGGACCGGAACCCGGCCCGAACTCGCGCTGCGCCGGGAATTGCATCGGCGCGGACTGCGCTATTTCGTCGATCGGGCGCCGTTGCGCGGGCAGCGTCGGCGGGCGGATCTGGTCTTTCCCCGGCTGCGCGTCGCGGTGTATGTGGACGGATGTTTCTGGCATCGGTGCCCGCAGCACGCGACCGATCCGAAGAACAACGCGCAGTGGTGGGCGGACAAATTGAGCGGAAATGTGGCCCGTGACCGGGCGACCGATGCCGCGCTGGCGGCCGAGGGATGGCAGGTGATCCGGGTCTGGGAACACGAGGACGCCATTGTGGCGGCCGACCGGATCCAGACCGTATTGGCCGCGAGACGCTAGCTGAATCTTTGAAGCGACCGGCAAGCAGTCACCAGCGGCGTTCACGCACCCGGACCAGCGAGCGCGGCGCGTGCGCGGCCAGGTAGCCCGACACCGCCATTACCGTCAGCACCAGCATTCCGGCGATGGCCGTTGTGATTCCGATCATGGGGACCTCCTCAGTTCTACCAACCATCGCCGACGGACCTGACAGAACCCTGTGTTCGAGTTGGTAATGAGGTGTGTGGAAGACCGGTCGGTGCGGACACGCACCTACTGTTGATCACCGGACCAACGAGGAGGCGGAGAATGGTCCAGTGACTGATAGCCGGAGGCTCGCCGAACGACACGTCCGGGTGGCCTGCGGGCTCATCGCGGCCGCGATCGCGATCGCCGGACTCTGCTATTCGTCGTGGTTGCTCGAGTTCGTGCTGAAGATCGATGTCGATCCGGTCAACTCGTTCCTCAGCGAACTCGATGCCGTCGGCAAACCGCATCGCGAGTTGTTCGCGACCGCCGACAAGATCGTCGGCGCATTGCTGATGCCCGCCGCGATCGCCGGGCTGCTGTTGTTTCCGCGCCGCAGATTCACCACCATCGGCTGGATCGCGCTGTTCTGCTTCGGCGCCGCGACCATCGGCGACGTACTGCTCCCGCTGCGCGATTGCACCCCGCAGGACAACGCCGAATGCGGCGGCGGTGGCAGCGAACTGTTCCCGCAATTGCATCAGCCGCACGCGCTGACCAGCACCATCGCGGTCACCGCCATCGCCATCGCGACCTTCGCGTTCAGCGTGGCCGCCTTCCGATATCACCGCTGGCGGATCCTGCGCGAGGCCGGCGTGGTGGTGCTGGTGATCGGGTCGGCGGCGACCGTGTGGATGTTGGTCGCCGACAACCTGACCGGCAATTACGCGCTCGGTATCGCCCAGCGGATCCAGGTCGGATCGATGTCGCTGTGGCTGATCACATTGGCGGCCGCGGTGATTCTGGAAGGCCGCGAGTGGGTCGAGAGCGATTCGAGTTAGTCGATCTTGATCTCGACCGTGTGGGTGTCGAGTTTCGCGGGCAGTTCGCTGGTGTCCACCTCGAGGATTTCGCCGGTGTCCTGCAGGCCGTTGGGCAGTGTCTTGGGCTTCAGGCCGAAGGGCGGCTGGTCACCCTTGCCGGCGGCAAGGCCGAAATCGCTGTCGTTGGCGATGTAGAGGGTCTTACCGCCGTCGAGCGTCGCGACGCCCTCGATCTTGTCGTGTCCGAAGAACTTGCCGTCGGCGTTCAGGCTGGTGACCAGAGCGGTGAAATCCAGGTTCGCGGTCTTCGCGGCGGGGGTGACGCCCACTTTCTTCAGCGCCGCGGTCGCGTCATTGGTCGAGATGGCGCCGACCAGGGTTTCCAGCGGCTTGCCCTCGATCTGGAGGCCGCCGCGTTCCGAAACATATTGTGCGCCGGGAACCTTCGAGTCCGGACCGACATCGGTGGCACCGGAGATATCGATGGTCCACAGCTTCTTATCGGCCTTCGGAGGCAGGTTGCCGTCGCGTTCGTCGACCAGGAAAGTGGTGGCGCTCAGCGCGGTGATCTCGGAGTCGGCGACCTTGGTGGCCTTCGGATCCTGCAGCGGGAGGACGAATTCCTTGACCGCCTTGGTTTTCAGGTCGACGGTGACGATGCGGGTCATCGGCACGTCTTTGGCCGAACCGCCGAGACCGGGGGTATTCAGGCCGCTCTGCACGACGCCGACGAGGGTGCCGCCGTCAGGAGTGATGGTCAGACCCTCCATGCCCTGGTTCGGGGTGCGCAGCGAAAGTTCCTTGGGCAGAACGGATCCCGGGGCGAATCGCTCCAGTTCGCCGCCCTTGGCGTCGAAATGCACCAGGAACGGGCCGTATTCGTCGGAGACCCAGAAGGTGCCGTCCAGCAACGCGACCAGGCCCTCCGGGTCGAGGCCATGGTCGGTGGGCGGCAGCACGTTTCCGGCGAGGTCCTTGATGGTTTCGCCGGTGCTCGCGGCGACGTCGACCTGACCGTTGAACGGAGTGCCGTCGGCGGTGTGCAGATCGATCGTGGATTGCAGGACCGCGCGATTGCCGACCAGCTTGAATCGACCGATCTTCGGCACGAAACCCGGTGTCGGGGTGAGCTTCTCGTTCTTTCCGGGACCGTCCACGTTGGGACCGCGATCGGTGAGTCCGTAGAACTCGCCCGCTGCGCCGGGCACCGGGGTCCATGCCGAGCCGTAACCGCTGGCCTGCACGGTGGTGCCGCCGAATTCGCCGAGCGGCGCAATGTCGGTGGTGTACAGGCGAACCGCGTCGGTGGTGGTGACCTTCAGCTCGTCGGTGCCGGTGTAGCCCGGCTTCGGCTGGTAGACCAGTGCGCCGTCGAGGCGGCGGGTCAGCGTGCCGTGTTCCGGATCGGCGATCGTCACGGCGGCGGTGCCACCGGTGGCGGCCAGCAGGTCGTCCAGGGAGATCACCAGCGGCTGGTCCTTGGCCACGGTGAAGTCGGCCTTGGTATCCGAGGACGAGCAGCCTGCGGCCAGCACGCCCACACAGAGGACGGCGACCGCGGTGATACGAGGGTGCGCTTTCATCGTGTCTGCCTATCGCAGACAGCCGACAAAAGCCCTACGTCCGAATGACCAGTTGGTGTCATGCTGACGCCATGGGTGATCGGATGAATATCGCGTCGGGGTCGGAGTTCGAGGACATCGTCGGCTACTCCCGAGCGGTGCGCGTCGGCGATACGGTCGCCGTCAGCGGCACCACGGCATCGCTACCCGGTGGCAATGCGGTCGGCGGCGACGATATCGGCGAACAGACTCGAGAAGCACTGCGCCGCATCGGCACCGCGCTCACCGAGGCGGGTGCGAGCCTGGCCGATGTCGTTCGGACGCGGATCTTCGTCACCGATATCGCTCGCTGGCCCGAGGTCGCGAAGGCGCATGCCGAGGTATTCGGCGATATCCGTCCGGCCGCGTCGATGTACGAAATCAAGGCGCTGATCACGCCCGCGCTGCTGGTCGAGATCGAGGCGGACGCGATTTGTGCGACGGTTCCGGGTTCGGGTCGCTAAGGTCGGTTCGGTGACCAGCGACGCACCGGAGACCACCGTTCCGCTCGAAACCGTCGCCGCGGCGACGAACCGTCTGCTCGACACCATCCGTGGACTCGACGATGACGTGACCGTGCCCTCGCTGCTGCCCGGGTGGACGCGGGGACATCTGCTCGCGCACCTCGCACGCAATGCCGACAGCCTGGTCAATCTGCTGCTCTGGGCGCGGACCGGGATCGAAACACCGCAGTACGCCAGCATGTTCATTCGGGACGCCGATATCGAGGCGGGTGCGCCGCGGCCACTTGCCGAGCAGTTGGCCGATAACGAAGCGGCGGCGAATCGCTGGCTGGCGCTTGCGCAGTCCGCTCCCGAGGAGGCCTGGACGGCAACCGTTCGGACCAGGCAGGGGCGGCCGATTCCGGCGACCGAGGTCATTTGGATGCGGCTGCAAGAGGTGGAGATCCATCATGTCGATTTGGCGGCCGGATACCAACCCGGTGACTGGCCAGAGGATTTCGTTGCTCGGCTGCTTCCGCGGGCCGCTGCCGATTTGACCAATGGGATTGCTGCTGGGGCTGATCCTTCAATTGCGTTCGAGGTGCGGAGCACCGACACGGACTTCACGGCGACTATTGGGAGTGGTTCTCCTGACCACACCGTCCGCGGGCCCGCTTCCGCCTTGCTCGCGTGGCTGCTGGGTCGTTCCGGTGGCGCCGAGCTCAGTGGTGCGTTGCCGACGCTTCCCTCGTGGAAATAGCGGCGCGACGAGAGCACCTCGCTACGTTGCGGATCGGCGGCCGAGTTTCGTCTGTCACGGCGACCGGAGACCCGGTATCTCGTGGTGTGCGCGGGCCCGGCGGGACCGGCCGGCCACAGCGTGCGCGAGGAAAACCAGCGACCATACGAGGATCAACGCGACTGCCAGTCCGACGGGGTAGTCGCGGTCCAGGATGGTGGGATTGCTCGGCATGCCCTCACCACGGTCGAGGACCGGGAGGGCGATCAGTACCAGCGCGACCGAGCAGATGGCACCGCAGGCAGTGACGGCCCACCAGGTGCGCGGCAGCAGGTGGCGAGCGGTGAGTCCGACTGCGGCGCAGATCGGGGCGAAGACCGCATCGTGCAAGAGGATTCCGCCCGCGAACCAGATCGCGACCGAGTCGAGATCTGTTGGAGGTAGGTCGAACAACGCGCTGATACCGAACCAGCCGAGCCAACCGCCGACGAAGAGCAGCAGCATGCGGGCCGCGATCATGGCAGCACCTCGATTTCGGACAGCCATTTCGTTTGCAGGACGCCGGGTCGGTTGGGTGCGATGAGACGGCATGGGTAGCCGTGGTCCAGATCGAGGGTTTCGCCATTGATGGTCAGGGCGACCAAGGTGCAGTCGTCGACCGCATGACGTTGCGGCAGAATCGAACTCCCGTAGATGCCGGTTTGCTCCAGCGAGCGGAAGCGGATATCGCCACCGGAATAGTCGCCGACCGCCGCCAGCAGATCCAGCAGGCGCACCCCGGACCAGTCGGCGCCCGCGCTCCAGCCTTCGACGCAGGCAATCGGCAAGCCGGCCCGAGTCTGCGGCAGGGAAAGCAGTTCGTCCCTGGTGAATTGGCGCTGCCGATCGCCGATGGTGACCGTCAACCGGTACTCGGGATCACGGGCCCGGTCACCAACCCCGGCTGCCGCGGCCGATCGGTTGACCGGAACGCCCTGTGGCCCGTGCCCACTGCGCGGCGCGAGCACCGCAGCCCAGCGCAGGAACGGAATCGTCTGCCCGGCAACGGCCAACCCCGCTGCGACGACAGCGACACCGGCACCCGTCAGTACCGCACGTCGCGACAGGTGCGGCCGCGTGCTGGTGTCGGCAGGCGGCTCGGTCGGGGATTCGACCAGCCGATGTTGCAGCGCGTCCCGGATGACGGGAAGTTTGACGGCCAAATGCACGGCCAGGGCACCGACGGCGACGTAGGCCATGGCGTAGTGCGCGGTGGGGAAGAAGAACTTCCACGGGTAGTACTGGGCGATATTGAGAAGCCCGGTCGACAGCTGGAAGATCGTCGCGCCGACCAGGATCGCGATGGAGCCGCGTTCGAGGATTCGTAAAGCCGAACCGATGATCGGACGGTGGAACAGTCTGGGATACACCGCCCAGAGCTTCACCAGCAGCAGGGGGATCGCGGCGACACCCGAGATCACATGTGCGCCCTGGGTTACCCGATACAGCCAGACCGGATGCGCGGGCCACCAGAACCAGTTCGGTGGATGCTGAATCCAGTGGCTGAGCAAACCGGTGCCGAAGCACAGCAATATCGCACTGCCCAGCGCGATCCCCACACGACTCGCGACCGCGGGGCCGCGTGCGGTTGTCACCCGTGGGCGCGCGGTAGCCGGGAAATTCATACGAAATCGCGCTGGCGATTCCATCCAGCTGCCGCGCTTCATCACAACGCCCACCGACTACTCGAAGCGGGCTTGCCCGATCGCAACCAGGCGATATGCCGACCGGACACCTCCATCGCCGTCACCATGCGGAACCCGGCGGCCGCGGCGAGTCCTTCCGCGCGATCGATCCCCACCCGCGCCCACGGAAACCATTCCCCCACTCGGTCTCTCGTCTCCAGCCGAATCGGATTCGACACCACACCCGCACCGGGACGAGCGAATTCGACCACCGCGATGCCATTGCGAGCCAGGAGTTCACCCGCGCGGGTCAGCAAGCGGACCGGGTCGCCACCGATCCCGATATTGCCGTCTGCCAGGATCGCGTAGGACCAACGGCCAGAGCCGGGCAGCGGTCCGAACAGGTCGCGCCGCAATGCGGGCGCTCCACGAAATCTGGTGGTGGCCACGGCCATCGGCGAGATGTCGACACCCAACGCGATGACTCCGCGCTGCAGCAGTGCCGTGACCAGCCGTCCGGGACCGCATCCCAGATCGAGCGTCGGTCCATCGCAACAGCAGGTCAGCGCGGCATCGGCCGGACGGTCGGCGTCGTCGAAGCCCAGCCAGCGCCGGGTGCGCAGTGGATGGCGTCGTCCGTCGGTATCGCGCACCCAACAGTCCTCCCCCGCCAGCGCGAGATCGAAGATATCGCTCATCGGGGTGCCAGCAGGGTGTGGTGCAGCTGGTGGATCAAGCGCGCGAACCGCCCGTCGGATTCGCGCGCCACCTGGAGTGCGTCGGCGAAGGTATCGACATCGTTGTAGCGCGGCAACGAGCGCACGCGAAGACCACAGCGCTGCATGGCCTCCAGGGTGAGCTCGCCGGTTTGATCGGTCGACATGGGAACGTCGACCAGTGTGCGCGCCGCCTGGGGTGTCGGCAGCCCGAGTGCCCACCAGCCGCCGTCGTCGGCGAGACCGAGCAGTGCGTCGCCGCGCAATACCAGCTCGCGAGCCGCCCAACTCAGCACCTCCGGGCCGATCTGCGGCGTGTCCATGCCGATCTGCAAAACCGGTAGCCCGTATCGCGCGGCATCGGCGTGCGCGTTGGCCAGGCGTTCGCCGAAAGACGCACCACGCTGCGGGATGACCTCGAAATCAGTCAGCGCCCTTGCCACCTCATCCGCACCCTCCGCATCCGCGAGCTCTCCGGTGAACGCGACGACATGGTGTGCGACCGGACTCCGCGACATCGACGCCAAGGTATCCAGCAGCGATGCCGCAGCGACTCGAGCCGCATCAGGGGGCGAAAGCGGCGGTGTCAGACGTGTTTTGGCCAGACCGGCAATCGGGGCCTTGGCCAGCACGAGCAGTGTCGCGGCCACGGGCGACGGTCGAAAGTAATTCATCGCAGCACCGCCAGGAAGTCACGAGTGGCGCGCACGGTGCCGAGCCACGATCCGGATACCTTCGAAACTCCACCCGCCCGTGGCCGATACGCGATATCGCGCTCGACCACACGCCACCCCGCCCCTGCGGCGCCGATCAGCAGTTGCAGCGGATATCCGGAGCGGGTGTGCAGCGGTCCGAGGGAGAGCAAAGCGGCCCGGCGGGCCACCCGCATGGCACCGATATCGTGCACGGGTAGCCCATATCGGCGACGCAAGCGCCCGGCGATGACTCGATTGCCGAGCCGCGCATGCCACGGCCACACACCGCGGCGCACCGGCTTACGCCGTCCGACCGCCAAATCGGCACCCGCACGCACCAGTTCGACCAGCGGCGGCAACTCCCTCGGATCCATCGAGCCGTCGCCGTCGAGGACGGCGACCAAATCCGTTCTGGCCGAGGCAATGCCGGCTTGCACGGCAGCCCCGTACCCGGGGCTCGCCTCGGACACGACAGCGGCACCGCACCGGCGGGCCACCTCGGCCGTCGCATCGGTCGAGCCATTGTCCACGACCAGCGCATGGAACCCGGCCGGAATGGCCGCGAGCACACCTGGCAACGCCTCAGCTTCGTCTCGGCACGGGATGACAACGGTCACGCCGCCCGGGTTGTGGAGGGTCTCGGTCACCTGCTCGACGCTAGGCCAGCCCGGCCGAATCATGGTCGCAAAACCGGTGACGAAACAGTGACGTCCTCATTCAGAACCGCTCGAGCACCGGTTTTCTTGGCGCTGCGGCCCTATCGTGAGGTTCGTGCATGACGTGACGGAGGCCGCGACACGGCCACGCGGCCGGATAGGTGGCGAATATCTTGGAGCCGGCATCGCCGCCGCACTCACCCTGGCAGCATTCCTGATTCCGCGAATTGCCAGCGAACGCTGGCGGAGCAAGCTCTACGCGGGGTCGGCGCCCATCTTCGGCAACTGGTTGCCGCATGTCGGCTGGGGTTCGGTACCGGCCATCGCGATCGCGATACTGGTCATCGGTTTCGGTTCCGCGATGGCCGAATCGTTGCCCTGGCGACGGCTGCTCGCGGTGTCTTGGCTGACCGCTCTGGCCTGGGCCTTCGCCCTGGCCATGATCGACGGCTGGCAGCGCGGATTCACCGGACGACTCGCCGACGGCCACGAATATCTGTACGAGGTCCCCGGCGTCCGCGATATCCCCGCCATGCTGCGCGGATTCTCCGGCCGCATCCTGGATTTCCAACCGGACTCCTGGACGACCCACGTCTCCGGGCATCCGCCCGGCGCGTTGCTGTTCTTCGTCCTGCTCGATCGCATCGGCCTGCGCGGCAGCGGTTGGGCGGGACTGGCGTGTGTGCTGATCGGGTCCAGTGCGATCGTCGCGGTCGCGGTCACGCTGCGCACGCTCGGTGCCGAGGATCGAGCGCGAAAGGCATTGCCGTTCTTGACGATAGCGCCTGCTGCGATATGGATCGCGGTTTCGGCGGACGCCATGTTCGCGGGTGTCACGGCATGGGCGGTGGCGCTGCTGGCGATCGGGATCCGGCGGCCGTGGGTCGCGGTCGCTTCCGGTGTGCTCTTCGGGGTCGGCATCTATCTGAGCTACGGCCTCGTGATCATGGCGCTACCCGCGGTCGCGGTCCTGGTCGCGAGCCGAACCGTCCGGCCGCTGTTACCTGCTGTATTCGGCGCGCTGATCGTCGTGGCTGTCTGCACGCTCTCCGGTTTCTGGTGGCTGGATGGCTACCACCTGGTGGTCGAGCGGTATTACCAGGGCATCGCCTCCGAGCGTCCGTACGCGTACTGGGTCTGGGCGAATCTCGCAGCCACCAGCTGCGCGGTCGGCCTGGCCACCGCCGCCGGTCTACCACGCGCGCTGCGCAGGCCATTCGATGCGACCGCGCTCTTGGTAGCGGCGGGATTGTGCGCGATATTGGTGGCAGACCTCAGTGGCCTGAGCAAGGCGGAGACCGAGCGCATCTGGCTGCCGTTCGACGTCTGGCTGCTCGCCGCGACCGCGTTTCTGCCGCAGTCCACCGCCCGAGTCTGGCTATTCCTGCAAGCGCTCGGCACGCTCGTACTCGCCCATACGATCCTGACGAATTGGTAATCCATGAGCATTCTGATCGCCGACGACGACCCACTGGTCCGTGATGTGGTGCGGCGCTATCTCGAACGCGACGGACTGACCGTCGTGGAGACCTCGGACGGTGCCTCGACCATGGCACAGCTCACCGAACCCACCGGCGACCCCGTCGACCTGGCCGTCCTCGACGTGATGATGCCCGCCCCCGACGGCATCGAGATCTGCCGCGCGGTGCGTTCCGGCCCACGTCCGGACACCCCGATCATCCTGCTCACCGCACTCGGCGACGAGGACGATCGCGTGCTCGGCCTGGAGGCCGGTGCCGACGACTACGTCACCAAACCGTTCAGCGCCCGCGAACTCGCATTGCGGGTCGCCTCGGTGCTGCGGCGTTCGCAGGCGACGCGGCAGCCGAGCACGGAGGTACTGCGCGACGGCGCGGTCGAGGTGCGGCCGGATTCGCAGTCGGCGCTGGTGGACGGCAGGCCGGTCGACCTGACCGCGCGCGAATACGATCTGCTCGTCTTCCTGCTGCGCCACCCGCACCAGGTGTTCAGCCGGGAGGAACTGCTGGCCAAGGTGTGGGGCTGGGATTTCGGCGACCTGTCCACCGTCACCGTGCATATCAAGCGGCTGCGGGCGAAACTCGGTGACCGGCACCGAATCGAGACGGTATGGGGCCGCGGCTACATCTGGGGCCGGAATGGAGAATCCAGTGCCTGAGAACACTCTGCAATTGATCGGCTACGTGCTGGCCTGTTCGCTTCCGATCGTCGCCATCGGCGCGGCGATCCTGCGCGCCACCAGCAATCGCTCCATGACCGCGAGTATGGCGGTGCTGGTGCTGATCCCGACGCTGTCCACGCTCGCGGGCATTATCGGGGTCAGCGGGTTGATGTTCACCGATGAACTCGAGCGCACGGCGGTCGTGCTCGCGGTCGTCGCGGCGGTCACGGTGCCCGCGGCTCTGCTGCTCGGGCGAGAACAGGCCCGAAAGACCGTCTGGGAGAAACAGATCCGCGAGCAGGAGCGGATGGCGGAGCGCTCGCGCCGCGAACTCGTCGCCTGGGTGAGCCACGACCTGCGGACCCCGCTGGCCGGCATCCGCGCGATGGCCGAGGGACTTTCCGACGGCGTGGTCACCGGCACCGACGACGTGGCGCGTTACGCGGAACAGATTGTGCGCGAAACCGATCGGCTGTCGGTGATGGTCGACGATCTGTTCGAAATGTCGAAGATCAATGCGGGCGCATTGCGTTTGGAACTGGAGCCGGTCGATCTGCGCGAGCTGATCGATGAGGTGCTGGCCGCCAACCGACCGAATGCCGAACGCGCCGAAGTCCTGCTGCGCGCGGAACAGCCAGACTCCGAAATCGTTGTCGCGGCGAGCGATCGAGCCCTCGGCCGCGTGCTGACCAACCTGGTCTCCAACGCGATCGCGCACACCCCACCCGGCGGCCAGGTAGCGATATCCGCGGGCACCTCCAACGGCCAGGCCTGGGCGCGCGTCGACGACACCGGTCCGGGCATCTCCGAGGCAGATCTGCCACGAATATTCGAGGTCGCCTATCGCGGCACCGCCGCGCGCTCCCCGGTCGCGTCCGACGGCGTGTCCTCCGGAAGCGGTATGGGTCTCGCGATCGCCGCGGGTCTGGTCGAAGCCCACCACGGCGATATCAGCGCCGAGAATCGAGAGCAGGGCTGCCGCTTCGAAGTTCGGCTACCGCTCAACGGAAACTGAGCTACGCGACCGGCGCACCCGCCCCGGCAACCGCCCGCAGCGGTGCGAAGGCGAATTCGGCAAGGCCGTCGTGCGGAGCCACCTGCGCGGTGAATCCCAGAACGCGTTGCGCCTGTTCGGGGCTCGCGACGATATGCCGCACGTCGCCGGGGCGATAGCGTCCGGTGATCACCGGTTCGGGACCACCGCGCGCCGCGGCCAACGTGGTGGCTACCGCGCCGATGGTGATCGGCCGTCCCGAGGCGATATTGAGCGGCACGAAACCGGTATGCGCATATTCGACCGCCGCGAGATTCGCCGCAGCGATATCACTGACATGCACGAAATCCCGTGCCTGCGCGCCGTCTTCGAAAACCTGCGGCGACTCACCTGCCTCCAGCGCGGATCGGAAGATCGCGGCAACTCCGGAATATGGTGTGTCCCTAGGCATATCGGGGCCGTAGACATTGTGATAGCGCAATGCGGTGACCCCGGATTCGGTTACCGCCGCCCATGCGGACGCGTAATGCTCCTGCGCCACTTTCGCCGCCGCATAAAGACTCCGCGGCCGCAACGGCGCATTCTCCGGCACCGCCTCCCAACGCAAAACCTCATCCGAATCCGGATCCCGATGCTCGAACATCCCGTTCTCGAGATCCCCGCGCCTGCGCACCCCGACCTCGACGGTCCGAGCCCCGCGATACCGCCCCTCCCCATAAACCACCATCGATGAAGCCAACACCAACCGGCGACACCCGGCCCGATCCATCGCCGCCAACAACACCGCGGTCCCCAAGTCGTTATGACTCGCGTAAGCAGGCGCATCCTGCGCACTCACGCCCGCGCCCACCACCGCGGCCTGATGACAAACCACATCGATCCCCCGCAACACCGAATCCAGCGCATCCGCATTACGCACGTCGACCAACCGGACGCCATCTGGAACAACCGCATCAACTCCGTGCGCCGCGGGCAGCATCACATCGATCGCCACCACCTCATGCCCCGCACCCACCAACTCCCGATGCACGCGCGTTCCGATAAAGCCCGCGGCCCCGGTCAGCAATACCCGCATATCACCACCACCCCGAGTCCCTGTGCCCAACCCGCCCGCAACCCACTCCATCGTTTACCGAGGTCATGCCCCTGATTGTGCTGCCAAGCCGCCAAAATTCGCCGCAACCAGGCCACGCCGTCAGACTTTCGTCACGATCCCAGGCGGCCGCCCAACTGACCGTCGATGCGCTGACCGGCGGATCGTGCCGCAGGCGCTAGGCGGATTCCCCGATCGCGGCAGCAGCGGCCCGCGTTGCGGAAATCGTGACTCGATATGGGCCGGGTCGTTTCAATCGAGCACGCAGCAACGATCAGTGTGAAAGCCGACTCCGCCGCTTCCCGAGAACACCCGCGCGAGCAGCAGATTTCAAGCGCCGCGGGAAAGGTAGCGGACGGGAGGTGGGGTTCGGTAACCGAAGGCTTTGATGAAGCGGGCTCCGATTCGGGCTTCACCGGCCTCGAGCGCCTCGGCGCCCACGGTATTCATTACTCGGTTTATGACGTTGAAAAGGGTTGCCACCCAGATGGCTTCGTCGAAAGCCTCAGCGGTGACGCCGGCCGCACGGACTTTGTCGGCGTCGCCCGGGGTGAGGCCATCGGGATCGCGGACCATTTTGCCGACGAATTCGAGCATGGCGCGAGCTTCGGCGCGCAGGGGCGAGTTTTCGCCGTCGGCCAGGGCCTCATCGACCAGATCCGCGGCGATATACGCGCCTGCGATGCCCCGGTGGGCGGAGTCGCAGAAGGGGCATTCATTGGACTGGGAGGTCCTGGTTGCGAAGATTTCGCGTTCGGCGACGGTCCAGAAGGACGGTCCTCGCATGGCGTCCTGGATCAGGTCGGAAAGCGGGGTGCCGAAATAGCGGTGCCGATAGCAGATGACCTTCATGACTGCGGGAACCTCGGTGCGCCCCAACCGCTGCATGGTCGCGAACATGATTCGGGCCGGCAGTTCTTGCCCGGATTCGACTGAGTCGAGCCACATTTTCAGTGCCCCTCCCAGGAGCGGCGGGCGGCGCGCAGCCGTCGGTCGGCGGCGCCGTAGGCCGCGACAGCGGCCGCTTCGAAGATCTCGTCGTCGCTGCGTCCCGCCTCGGCCAGTGTCGTGATGTTCTTCTCGGTGAGCCGATACGAACGTTCGGCGACCAGCTCGACGAAATCGGCGAGATCATCGGGGACCCCGGCCGCACCTTCTTCACCCGAGGACCGCGCCCGAATCGACCGCCGCACCTCGACCGGCAGCCGTCCCGGCGCACCTTCGAGATGCGCGCCGAATTCTTCCCATTTCGAGCCCATGGAACGCCGTGCCATGGGCCCATTCTTGCCCATCGACCGCACTGCCGCTGCCGAACGAAGATCAGATTTCACCTTCCCCGCCGAAGTCCCGACGCACGAAATTCGGGCGCAGATCCGGCTCGGGTTCGTCGTAGTAGCGGTGGAAGGTCGGGGTCACGCCCGACGAAATCGGCGGATTGATCCAACTCCAGTCGGTCGGGCATTTGCGGCCCGCGGCCTGCTCTCGATTGACGTGGTCGCAGAACTGCTTGGCGACCGTGTGATGGTCGACGATGTACACCCCTGCCTTCCGAAAGCTATACAGCACAGCACGATTCAATTCGACCAGGGCCTGATCGCGCCACAGCGACCGTTCGTGTCTGGTGTCCAGGCACATCATTTCGGCGATGAGCGGCAACATGTTGTAGCGGGTGGTGTCGCTGAGATTGCGTGCGCCGATTTCGGCTCCCATATACCAGCCGTTGAACGGTGCGAACGGGTAGGTGATGCCGCCGATCTCCAGGTTCATATTCGAAACCGCGGGCAGCGCATGCCATTTCAGGCCGAGTCCGGCGAACCAGTCGAATTCGGGATGTTCGAGTTCGACCTCACGGGCCAGTTCGGGCGGGATGTCGAACCAGCGGATCGGTTCGTCCGGAGTGCTGATGAGCACCGGCAGGATGTCGAAGGGCGTGCCCGCGCCGCGCCAGCCGAGCTTCACGGCGAATTCGGTGATCGCGATATTGGCCGGATCACCGGTGACGGTGCCGTCGCCGTTGCGATAACCGGCGTAGCGGATGAGTTGTGGGCTGACGATGCGGAATTCGCTGCCGTCGGCCTGGCGCGGTGGTCCGACGGTGATCATCGATTGGATGGCGCCGCCGTTGGTCGCCATATGCAGGTGCTGCCAACAGACCTCGGCCAGGTCGCGGGCCGATCGCACCCGCCGTGCGTCGAGCAATTTCAGTGATCGCCAGTGTTTTCGACCCACGCAGCGAGCGTGGTTGCGCCACGCGAGCTTGGCGCCGATCAGGATCTCCTCGGCGGTCTGCACGTAGCTGCCGGTTTGTTGGAGTTGCTCCAATGCGGTGCGGCGGCGGTTCGCGGATAGATGCGCGAGTTCGGGCAATCGGAAGAACTCATCACACTCCCGCATTCGCCTTTTCAGATCGAGGCCGAAAGGTTTTGTGTCAGCGGAACTTTCGAGCGACATGACGGGTAACGCTTGATTCACGGTTTTCTCCGGTCGGGCATCAGGTACTGCGTCTGAACAGACAGGCATTGATCGAGCAGAGAATTTCGCGCGCGGAGCGCAGCTGACACCGGGCTGCGCCGGAGGTCCGCGCGGTAGCCTCCGCGTTGCGGGGAACCGGGACATGGCAGCCGGTTTCGGAAACGGAGCTGTGCGGGCTGCCGGGTTGCCGATCGCGCGCACAACATCATGACCTGGCTGCTGCCGTTTGCTGTCCACGATCATGTTTGTCCCAATCGACGCCTGAAAACGCCCGCACAGCAGCCTAAGACCGGTGTGCTGGCCGTGTGCCCGAATTCGACGTAATGCCTGTTCGGAATCTGCCGGATACCGGCAACTGTTTGCCGATCGGCCCGAACCCGACCGACCCGTATGTTGCGTTCGCAGTACCGTTATACGAACGGTTCGTCCAGCAGTGAGGATTGGCTCGTGCGCAGCGTTGTCGGTATCGCGGTGACCGTGCTGGCGCTGCATGTCATCGGCTGGGGGACTCTGCTGTTGTTCGTGGTGCCGGGACATCACGTGGTGCAGGGCGCGGTCTTCGGAGTCGGTCTCGGCGTCACCGCCTACACCCTCGGCATGCGGCACGCCTTCGACGCCGACCACATTGCCGCGATCGATAACGCCACTCGAAAGTTGGTGGCGGAGAATGGCAGGCACCGGGCACAGACAGTCGGTTTCTGGTTCGCGCTCGGCCATTCCAGCGTGGTGTTCATCCTGGTCGCGCTGCTGGCGTTCGGGGTGCGGGCGCTGGCGGCGAATCTGGAGAACCAGGATTCGGGGCTGCAGCGGTGGACCGGCCTGTGGGGCACCAGCATCTCGGGCACCTTCCTGATCGTCATCGGTCTGCTGAATCTGGCCTCGCTACTCGGCATTTGGCGCGTCTTCCGACGGATACGGCAGGGTGAGTTCGACGAGGCGCAGCTCGAGCGCGAGTTGGACAGCCGGGGCCTGTTGAACCGGGTGCTCGCTCCGGTAGTGCGGCTGGTCGAGAAGCCGTGGCAGATGTTTCCGGTCGGGCTGTTGTTCGGACTCGGCTTCGACACCGTGACCGAGGTCGGTCTGCTGGTGATCGCGGGCGGCGCGGCCGCGACCGGACTGCCTTGGTATTCGATTCTCGTTCTGCCTGTGTTGTTTTCGGCGGGTATGGCGCTGTTCGATTCGCTCGACGGCTCATTCATGAGCTACGCCTACGACTGGGCCTTCGCCGAACCGGTCCGCAAGATCTACTACAACCTGGTGATCACCGGACTGTCGGTGGCGATCGCACTGCTGATCGGTGGGCAGGAGATCGTGTCGATCTTCGCCGAACGGCTCGAAGTCGAATCCGGAATCGTCGCGTGGATCGGGAATCTGGATCTGGGCGATCTCGGCTACATCGTGGTGGGTCTGTTCGTGGCGACCTGGGTGGTGGCAGCAGCGATCTGGCGCTTCGCCGGAGTAGAACGCCGCTGGCAAGGTGACCTTGCCACGAAGTAGCCAGGCCGCGCGCCTCATGGCACATACCAACCGGCATATTTACGGCTGGCGGGCCCACTTTCGCATTTCTGGCAGGATGGGCGCCATGCTGTCTCGGCGCGAGGTGCGGCGTTGGGTCTCCAGCGCCATAGTTGGTGTCGCACTGATTGCCGGTGCGGCGGTGGTCGGCCCACCACAGGTGCTAGCAGCGCCCGGCGATCAGCCCCGCCCGAATACCGGCTCGGCGGATGGACCCTCCCCCGCGGAGCCGACCGTCCCCGGCGTGAAGCAGGCTTCGATCGATCGGATCGTGCCCATCAACGACCGGTGGCTGCGGGTGTGGGTGAATTCACCCGCGATGAGTCGCGCCGTCGAGGTGCAGGTGTTGCTGCCGCGTGAGCAGAACCATCCGCGGCCGACTGTCTACATGCTCGACGGGCGCAGTGCCGAGGCGGAGAGCAACAACTGGACCGAACTCGGGCACGCGGACAAATTCTTCGAAGACAAAGACGTGAACGTGGTGCTGACCGTCGGCGGACCGGCCAGTTTCTACACCGACTGGCAGCGCCCGGACCCGGTGCTCGGCACCAATATGTGGGAGACCTTCCTGACGAAGGAACTGCCGCCGCTGATCGATGCGAAGTTCAACGGCAACGGACGCAATGCCGTCATGGGCGTCTCCATGGGCGCCGAGGCCGCGATGATGCTGGCCTTCCGGCAGCCGAAGCTGTACACGGCGATAGCCGCGCACAGTGGATGCTTCTCCATGGGCACCGATCTCGGACAGGCACAGGCCCGCGCGGTGGTCGCGACCTACCGTGGCGGACCGGACAATATGTTCGGCGATCAGCACGATTCCGCCTGGCTCGACCATGACGTGCTGCTGCACGCGGAAGCGTTGCGCGGCAAGGCGATCTACCTGTCGGTCGGCAGCGGACTGCCCGGCAAATACGACACCCCGAACAACCCGGATCTGGTCAGCACCATCGGATTCGGCGGTCCGCTGGAGGCCGCGACCAATATGTGCACCCGCAGGCTGGCCGATCGGCTCACCGCACTCGGGATCCCGGTGACCGCGAACTTCCGGGCAACCGGGACGCATTCGTGGCCGTACTGGGCCGACGAGTTGGGTCTGTCCTGGCCGACGATCTCGCGGGCGTTGGGCGTCTAGCCGATTCCGAAGCGCGCCAACACATCCGGATCGGTCGCGAACCGCAGGAACTGCTCGTTCTCGTGCGGATCACCGATGGTCACCCGCACACCGTCGATGCCGTACGGCCGCAGCAGCACCCCCGCCTGCGCGCTCACCTCACCGTATTCGGCGCTGCGCTCGCCCAGCGGCAGCCACAGGAAGTTCGACTCGCTCGGCGGCACCTCGTAGCCCGCGGCGAGCAGGGCCTCGCGCACCCGATCGCGTTCGACGACGAGATTGTCGGTGCGGTCGAGTAGCTCGTGCCGCGCCTCCAACGAGGCGATCGCGGCCGCCTGCACGACCCGGTTCACGCTGAACGGGATGTGCACCTTCATCAGCGCGGTGATCACCGCCGGATCGCCGACCGCATAACCCGCGCGCAGCCCCGCCAGACCGTACGCCTTGGAGAAGGTCCGCAGCACAACGACATTGGGCCGATTACGGCCCAGCTCGACACCGTTCGGACGCTGCTCGGGGGTGAGCCGCAGGTATTCGAAATAGGCCTCGTCGAGCACGATCAGCACATGGTCCGGGATCGCGTCCAGGAAGCGGACCAACTCGGCCTCGCCGACCGCGGTGCCCGTCGGGTTGTTCGGATTGCAGACGAAGATCAGCTTGGTGCGCTCGGTGACCGCGGCGGCCATCGCATCCAGATCGTGCACATGATCTCGCGTGAGCTGCACCCGCACGGCGGTCGCATTGCCGACCTGGGTGACGATCGGATACGCCTCGAAGGAGCGCCAGGCGAACAGCACCTCGTCGGTCGGGGCGTCACAGGTGATCTGCACCAGTTCCTGGCACAGCGCGACACTGCCGCAGCCGACCGCGACGTTCGCCGAGGAGACGCCGAGGAAGTCCGCGAGAGCCGCGCGCAGCTCGGTGACCTGATTGTCCGGGTAGCGGTTCGCCAATTCCGCGGCCTCGGCGATGGCCTTCGCGGCGGACGGGAGCGGACCGAAGGTGGTCTCGTTGCTGGCGAGCTTGACCGCGCCCGGATGGTTGCGGCCGGGGACGTACGCCGGGATCGAATCGAGGTCCGGCCGGATGTGCGCTGTCACCGTTCAACCATATGCCGGGTCCAGGAAAATCTGGGTGCCAGGGCCGCTCACGTGCAATTTCTCGCGAAGATCAGCAGATCCACCTACCCTTGTTTCATGTCGGGCATTTACGACGATATTGCGCCGCTACGTAGTCGCGACGACATCATTTCCGGTTCGGACCCACAACCATCGACCGACGATCGGCTTCGGACCGCCGGCGCCCATGTGCCCATCACGGTGGCCGAGCCGGAGGGCAATGCACGCGGCGGCATCGTGGTGCTGCACGAGGCCCGGGAGTTCACCGGGACATTGCTGGAACTCATGAAAGCCCTGGCGACCGAGGGCTGGACGGTGGTCGCGCCCAATCTGTTCCATCGCATCGACGGCGAGCCGGCGCAGGAGGTTTTCGGCGACGAGCTCTTCGACGATTTCGACGCCTGCTTCGACTGGCTCACCCGCCGCGGCGTCTTCCCGGACTGCATCGGCGTGCTCGGCTTCGACCACGCGGGCACCGCGGCCTTCCTGGTGGCGACCAATCGCCCCGTTGGCGCCGCGGTCAGTGTCGCCGCATCCGGCATCGTCGAACCGCTCACCGACGAGGCCGATGCCCTCATCCGCGCGGCCCCCGATCTGCAGGCGCCTTGGCTCGGGCTCTTCGGCGCCGACGACCCGGACACCCCGCCCACCCAAGTGGACCAACTCCGGGACGCCACCGCCCGTGCCGCGGTCGCCAGCCTCGTGGTGACCTACCCCGGCCTGCACCACCGCGCCGACCGACCAGGCGGCGATGAAGACTTCGATCTCATCGATTCCCAGACCCGGATTTTCGACTGGTTCGACAGCAATCTTCGGTGATTACCTGGCGTTTTGCGATCTGGACGTCGGCTACTGTAACCTTCCTGTTCGGCGGTTCGAAAGGACCGGTGCCCTCGAAGAGAAGGCTCCAGGAGGCGTGCCAGAGCGGCCGAATGGGACTCACTGCTAATGAGTTGTCCCTTCACGGGGACCGGAGGTTCAAATCCTCTCGCCTCCGCCACACCCCGGTTCGCCGGGGCCTATACAACTGAACACAGGCATGCGCCCGTAGCTCAACGGATAGAGCATCTGACTACGGATCAGAAGGTTAGGGGTTCGAATCCCTTCGGGCGCACTTCACTCGCGGATGGCTCATGCTCACGGAGAGCGTGAGCCGTTGCTCGTTTCGTCATGTTTGTGGGGGTGGAACCCCCACACCCCCACCCCGGAGGGCTTCGCCCCCGGACCCCCTGTCTGGCCGGAGGGCTTCGCCCCCGGCTGGGTACGAATCCCCTCGGGTGCACTCGTATTTGTTGACATGAGTGCCCATCAACCTTGGAGGGCGTGGGTCCGTCAGCTGGAGCGACTACGCCGACGCGGATGTTCCGCACTATTGGCTCATCAGCTTCGACAAGGTCGGGGCCTTGACCATCGAGCGGTACGCGTTGTCCGGCCGCAAAGGCCGCTACACCCACAATCTGTGGCCGGTTGCGGTTGATATTGGGCAGCGATCAGCCCGAGCTGATCCGGATATCGCCTGAACGCCAGATGCATGCGCCGCCGACGGTCATGTCAGGCGGGCATCAGCGACGAATCCAACCCTGTGCACGGTCCGCCAGATTCCACCACGAAACGAACTGCGCATCTTCGGATTTCAGTTCCCAGCGCGCGGCGAGCCCATCGAAGAACGCGGCATCAGCGGTCTTTCCGCCTTTCGGCTCTCCGATGTAGACCAGCCGTTCGCCACCTGCGGCCTCGAATGCGGCAAGCGCATCGGACGCCATCGTGTTGCCCCAGCCGGGCGGCCAGCAGAGCAACAGCACATCATCCGAGCCGCCGCTCGGACGCGCTACGAAATCATCGAGATCCCCGACGTCATGCCATACGTCCGACTGACCGGCCGCACCGAGAAACGACACGTTCTCCGTCTTGTCCGGCGGTTCGGAGTCGTACGCGTCGACGCCCACTCCCGCCTGGGTCAGCTGGGCCGCCCAATACCCGCGCCCGGCTCCCGGTTCGACTACCTTGCGGCCATCGCAGAACTGCGCCACCCACGCAACCGTCTCCGGAGACGGGATGGCGTACGCGTAGGCGGCCTGCAAGATTGTCTGGGCGAACCCCAGACGCGCACTGCCCTTCGCTCGACCGCCGTTCACCATGCGTCGGCCTTCGTACTCGTACACCGACGGCGCGACGATCTCCCAGTACGGATTCGCGCTGACCGACCGGCCACCGGTCAGGTAATGCACGAACCGCAAATCGAACGCGGCGTCGGCCCGATCATCCCCCGTCCCCGACAGCATGGGCGCGGTATCCAAGTACTCCGCTACCTTCGGGTACTCGCCGCGAAGCCGCTCCTCATCACCGAGCAACGCCGCCAGTTCGTCCCGCCGATCCCCCGTCAACGCGAGCTCAGTCATCGGTCAATTCTCGCCTGACACAGCCCAATTCGTGGGCACTTCCGCAGGCAGAGCCGAGCCGCTCAACGATCACGTTCTGCTGTGCGGATCGAACGGGATCGTCGGCAGGATGCCTGGCGTGCATCCCCCATACGCACGATCAACGTCGTAGATCGCGAGAAGCCATGAAGGAACCCTGAGCCGTCGCATAGCCATTGCCGACCACTAGTTGTGCGACAGGAAATCCTTTGGCAAGATCTCGAAGTCGCACTGGTGGCTTGATGGCAGAGCTGTTGCTCAGCGAAGCTGCGGCTGCTCTCGAGCCAGCGTTTCAGGCGTCGCGGACGTTCAGGACCACCTTGCCGAAGGTTTCGGACGAGTCCAGGAGGCGGTGGGCCTCGGCGGCTTCGGTGATCGGGAGTTCGGCGTGGATGACCGGGGCGATGGTGCCGTCTGCGATCCGGGGCCAAATGTGGCGGCGAAGTTCCGCGATGATGGTGGCCTTGCTGTCGGGGCCGGTGGTGGGGCGGTTGCGTACGTTGTTTGCGTGGATGGTGCCCCATTTGGACAGCAGCGCACCGAGATTCAGCTCGGCGGTGACCCCGCCCTGCATGCCGATCACCGCGAGACGGCCGTGCGGCGCCAGCGCCTCGACGTTTCGTGACAGGTAGGCGGCGCCCATGATGTCGAGGATGATGTCGGCGCCAGGGCCGCCCGCACCGTTCTCGGCGCGGACCGCTGCGACGAAATCGTCCTCGCGATAGTTGATCAGCACGCTCGCGCCCAATTCACGGCACCGCTTCAGCTTCTCCGCCGAGCCCGCGGTCACCGCTACGCGCGCGCCCTGGCTCACCGCGACTTGGATTGCGTGCGTACCGATTCCGCTGCCGCCACCATGGATCAGCACCAACTGCCCGGCGTCCAGCCCGGCGGTCATCGCGAGGTTCGACCACACCGTCGCAGCCGCCTCGGGCAGCGCGGCCGCCGCACCCAGGTCGAGCCCGTCGGGCACCGGCAGCACCTGCGTCGCGGCAACCACGACCTTTTCCGCATACCCGCCGCCGGACAGCAGCGCACAAACCCGATCGCCGACATGCCAATCCCGCACCCCATCACCGACTTCGGCGATGACCCCCGAACATTCCAACCCCATGACCTCACTGGCCCCGGGCGGCGGCGGATAGAACCCCCGTCGCTGCAGCAGATCCGCGCGATTGACCCCCGCCGCGGCAACGTCGATCAGCACCTCCCCATGCCCGGGCGCCGGATCCGCCGCTTCGCCCCATTCCATCACCTCGGGTCCCCCGAACCCGTTCAGCTTGATAGCGCGCACCGCCCCATCCTGCCCCTATCCACTCATCCTCGCGAGCACACACCCCGTGTATGCGGCTCACCCGAGTGCCGCACGCACGGGCGCCGCCGCGCAGCGCCCAGGTTCAGACCTGATGACTCCACAGCGCGCGGTGCCGCAACAACACCGCAGAACCGCGCCCGAGAACGGGGCGCGCAGCCGAAGTCCGGCAGCGCCCGAGTGTGCGGCTCACCCGAGTGCCGGACGTCGGTCCCGCTGGGACGGTCGGCGTCGGCGGCGGCAATATGGCGAGCTGCCTGCGGGGATGGGGTCGGGGGACTAGCGTTCCCGGCGTGAGCAGCTTTGTCGACTTCCAGAACGAGATCTACCTGGGTGGACTCGGTGGCGCGGTGCCCGAATTGCCACTGACGGCTGCGGGTTTGGCAGACCGAGCGCGTGCGGTGCTGAGCAAGGAAGCCTTCGCGTATGTGGCGGGCAGTGCTTCCGGGGAGCGGACGGCGGCGGCGAATCGGTCCGCATTCGACCGCCACCGGATCGTGCCGCGGATGCTGCGCGGCACCTCGGGACCGGGTGCGCGCGATCTGTCGGTGGAGGTGCTCGGGACGCGACTGGCCGCGCCGGTGCTGACCGCGCCGGTCGGGGTGCTGGAGCTGCTGCACGAGGGTGGCGAGGTGATCGTCGCGGAGGTCACGAAGGAACTCGGCGTCGGTACCGTGCTCTCGACGGCGGCCTCGTCCACCATCGAGAACGTCGGCGCGGCGGCTGGCAGCTGGTGGTATCAGCTGTACTGGCCCGCCGATAACGAACTCGCCAGATCCTTCGTCGAGCGCGCGGAACGGGCGGGTGCGTCGGCGATTGTCGTCACCGTCGACACCCCGAGCCTCGGTTGGCGACCCCGCGATCTCGAGCTCGCGCATCTGCCGTTCCTGCACGGCAAGGGCATTGCCAACTATCTGTCGGATCCGGTCTTCCGCGCGAAGCTTTCCGCGCCACCCGAGCAGAGTGAAGACGCGATGCGAGCCGCGATCCTCACCTGGAGCGGACTGTTCGGCAACCATGCCCTGCGCCCCGCCGACCTCGCCCACCTCCGCGAGTGGACCGATCTGCCGATCGCGGTCAAGGGCATCCTGCATCCGGACGACGCCCGTCAAGTCGTCGACGCGGGTGCCGACGCGGTGATCGTCAGCAACCACGGCGGCCGCCAGGTCGACGGTGCCATCGCCGCACTCGATGCGCTCCCCGCCGTGGTCGCCACCATCGGCGACCGTGCGGACCTCCTGTTCGACTCGGGCATCCGCACCGGTTCGGACATGCTCACAGCGCTGGCACTCGGTGCGAAGGCGGTGCTCTACGGCCGCCCATGGGCATACGGTCTCGGCATCGCGGGCCGGGCGGGTGTGCGGCACGCGCTGCGCGTCCTGCTCGCGGACTTCGACTCCGTCATGGGCCTGTCCGGATGCGCGAATCCAGCCGAGCTCGACCGTTCCTTGATCGCGACAATCCGCTGACCGTCCGGCCATCGGGCCATAATCCAGGATTTGATTAATCGTGTGTCCAGGTCTTTCGCTGGACCGCTAGGTTGTGCGTTTGTGCAGTTCAGGCGCGCATAGAATGGAAGCCGTGATTCCAGAACCGAGCAGTCACGCGCCTGTCGAGCCGAAATGGCTCTCGTCGTCGCAGCAGCGTGCCTGGCGGGCCTACATGGACGGTAACCAGCGCTTGGCGACGGCACTGAACCGTCAACTGCAACGCGACTCCGACCTCACCCTCGCCGAATATCGGATCCTCGTCCTGCTCTCCGAGGCCCCCGATCGTTCGTTGCGCATGAGCGAACTGGCCGACGGCGTGCTGTCCTCGCGCAGTCGGCTCACCCATCAGATCCGCCGCCTGGAGACCCAGCGGATGGTCCGCCGCAATACTTGCCTCGAGGACGGCCGCGGCGTACTCGCCGAACTCACCGAGGAAGGTATGCGTCGGCTGGAGGCCGCCGCACCCGGTCACGTCGAGGCGGTCCGCCGCAACTTCATCGACCTACTCGGTCCCGAACAACTCGAGATAGTCGGCGAGGTCTTCGCCCGCGTCGACCACGAGATAGGCAACTCCGACTAACCCGTCGGCGGACGGCGTACGGCAACGGGTACTCTCGTTGGACTGGAGACGTGGCAGAGCGGCCGAATGCACTCGCCTTGAAAGCGAGCGTCGCGAGAGCGACCGGGGGTTCAAATCCCTCCGTCTCCGCAACACTTTTCGACGATACGGCGATCGCGGGTCCGTGCCGATCAACCGGTCGTCGTGACCATCAATTCGGTCAGCAATCGCAATGCGTGGTCCATCTCCGCTTCGGTCATTCGAGCCATGCCGCACGATGTGCTCAGCCCGCCGAATGGGCGAGGGTAATACTTCCGCGCTTGCGTCAAGGCCAAGCGGACATGGTCCGCACTCGCCTTCTCGTGCACGATGCCTGCGTAGATGGCGGCGTCGGTGGTCAGCTGCTCCAACGGCTGATAGATATCGGGATTGTCCACGTCGGCGAACGGCAGTACGTCGGCCGCTGCCAGCGGAATATGAATGCCCTGCAGCGTCCTGCCCTCGGGCCAGGCCGCCACGATGGCGTTGACCAAGACCACAACCGGCTCGAACCCGTTGATCTGCTTCAGCCAAGTGCTGTGCTCCCAGTCGCCCCGGCACAGATGGATCGTGACCCGGGCACCGTCCGGCATCCGGCGCACGAATGCGGCGAGATCCGAAGCCAGCTCAACAGCTTTCGCGGCCCGCTCTTGCGCCGACTCGATCACCTCGATCGTCAACATGCGCCCGGGACTCTCGAGCTGGAAAACCACATCGCCATCGAAGAGCCGATGAATAGCGAAGATCTCTTCCAGCGCTGGTTTCCGAAACGCCTCGTAATGCTGCTCGAGTCCGGCCTCCCCGAGGGCGAAGTACGCATGATCGTACGGATCGACAATGCACGCCTGATAGCTTTTGCTGCTGCCGCGTTCCTCGATCATGCGCTCCAGAATCGGCCTGGCCGCCTCGGCCTGGTCGAAATACCCCAGCAGCACCGGCGGAATCTCGAGCTCACGCTCGCCGGTGTACTCGTAACCAGGCATCCCCGGATACGCCAACTCGATGTTTCCGTCCTTCACTTTCCGCATTCCAGGAAGCGCGAAGGTACTGCGCAGCCTCGGCATGATCCAACCGGGAAAGGCCGTGTCCCCCTCCGGAAACGACGGCAGGTACTCCCACATCGTGCCGAATTTCTCCATCGCGATCTGTCGTGTCGGCGCGTTGGCGCTTCCCACCAGATACGTCACGGGCAGTGAAAGAGCCATTGGGGATCCTCTCCGTACAGATGTGCGGGGACTATAGCGCCGACGAGTTCGGCGCGACTCCCGCTTCCCAGCTTCGATCCGAGTCTCCCCTACGCGAGATAGCTTGTCTTGCAAGCAAACTCACAGAATCAGCGGAGCCGGTGAACCCTCTCGAACGCCCTCCCGGTGCTGGGAACCACACTGCCCTCGGCGACCGTGCCGCCGGAAACCGGGCGCAACGGTTTCGTCCGGTGCACGGATGCTGCGAACCAGTACTCGGGTTTCGGCTGATCCGGATCGATGCGCCCCGGACAGTTGCGTGACATATCATCGATGTCATACTCGAATGTATGTTCGATAATCGACATCGAGACGTCTGGCGGCCGTACTCACCGCTGCTGCCGATCTACGTCGACATCGATCGTGTGCTTCCGCCGGATGGATCGCCGACCCGCGAGGTATCGGCGCGGGTGAAGAAGTACGGCCTGGTCTTGTCCGGTCGGATGGCGGCCAGGCAGCGGGCGTGGCATCGGCTCGTGGACGGGCGTTGGGTGGCCAGTATCGAGGTGCCGGTCGAGACCAACGGGCAGTGGATCTATCTGGACTTCATCGCGCCGGCCGACGCGGTCGCGCCACGCGAGGGCGGCGACGAGATGCCGGAGCGACCGAGCAATCAGTGGGGGCAGCCGAAGCGATACTGACTACCGGCAGCGCCCGGACTCACTCCAGGGCGGCCAGCGCGCGACCCAGCTGATCGATTTCGAATTTCGTTGTGTACGGGGCCAACCCGACGGTTACGGCACCACCTTCGTCGTTGACGCCGAGGGCATCCAGCAACCGGCTGCCACCGTGGACGCCGCTCAAGGTGCCGATGCGGGCGTCGGCGAGTTTGGCGGCTACCTTTTCGGCTTGCATGCCCGCCATGGTGAAACTGACGGTGGGGATGCGGGTGGAGGCGCGGCCGATGACGGTCAGGTTGGAGATTTTGTCGAGCACGTCCATCAGGTGCTCGAAGAGTTGGTCGTGGTAGTCCTGCAGCGAGGTGATGGAGATTTCCAGGCGCTCGCGGCGGGTGCCGCGGGCACGCTCGTCCAGGCCGGCGAGGAAGTCGATGGACGTGGTCAAGCCGGCGAGCAGGGCGTATTGGTGGCCGCCGACCTCGAGGCGTTCGGCGCCTTTGGCATAGGGGTTCAACGACATCGATGGAATACGGTCCAGGAAGGCCGGATCGCGGAAGACCAGTGCGCCGATTTGCGGACCACCCCAGGCGGGTGCGCTCAACGCGACCACATCGGCATTGAGTTCGTCGATATCGATGAGGGCATAGGGCGCGGCGCCGAAGCAATCGGCGACGAGCAGACCACCCACCTCGTGCACCCGATCCGCCGCGACCCGCACCGCGGGCGCCGAACCGACGATCGGCGATGCGGCGGTCAGCGCGACCAGCCGCGCGGTCGGGCCGATCAATTCCTCGAACTGCCACGACGGCATCTCACAGGTCTCGATCTCGACCTCGGCCCAGCGCACATGCGCGCCGTAGCGATTCGCGATCCGCAACCACGGCGCGACGTTCGCCTCATCATCCAATCGCGACAGCACTATCCCCGTGCCGAGGCCGAGCCGCGAACTCAGCGACTCCGCCAACCAGGCCAGCAAAACCGCGCGGTCCGGTCCGAGCACGACGCCCGCCGGATCACCGCCGACGAGATCCGCCACGGCCTCGCGCGCCGCATCGAGAATCGCGGCACTGCGAACGGCGGCGCCATTGCGGCCGATATGGGAAAACGAAGAGGTTCGGAAACCTGTTGATACGGCACGAGATACCGAATCCGGGACCAGCATTCCGCCTTGCGGGTCGAGATGGATCCAGCCGTCGCCGAGGGACGGTATCAGGCCCCGAACCCTCGCGACGTCGTATGTCATGTTGGCCACTCTAAGGGCAGCGGGCGAGCCTGGGTAACCGCGTTCCCCCTCACCGGCAGGCGGGGGTGCAGTGAACTGGGACTCAGCATGGCAACCGACTTTCACCCAAATCCGAACCACACGACCCGAACAGAATAGACGCCGCCTCTGCGCCGCGGCACCGACCCGGTGACCTGATCGAAGGCGACCGACTTAGCGCGTTCGCGGCTGACGCGACATGATAGGGACCATGACGCAATCGGATGGAGCACCCGAATCCATTGTCGTGATCGGGCCCGACGGCCGGCCGCTGGCTATTCCGGTCGAGTCCGGCTCGGACACGCCCTTCACCGCGCAGGTCGTGACCGACGGTGATGAGAAATCCGGCAATGCGGACAATAAGGACGACGTCGAGGAATCGCTCGCCGATATGGTCGAGCAGCCCGCGAAGGTCATGCGCATCGGGACCATGATCAAACAATTGCTGGAGGAGGTCCGCGCGGCTCCGCTCGACGACGCCAGCCGGACCCGGCTGCGCGAGATCCACAAATCCTCGGTGCGCGAACTCGAACAGGGTCTGGCACCGGAATTGCGCGCGGAATTGGAGCGGCTCACGCTGCCGTTCACCGATGACGCGGTACCCTCCGATGCCGAACTCCGCATCGCTCAGGCCCAGCTCGTCGGCTGGTTGGAAGGCCTTTTCCACGGCATCCAGACGGCGCTGTTCGCCCAGCAGATGGCGGCACGCGCACAGCTGGAACAGATGCGTCAGGGTGCGCTGCCGCCCGGCATCCACGCGACCGACCCGCGCGGAGGCCAGTCGAACTCGCCGATCGGCGGCTCCGGACAATATCTCTGAGCAGATCCGAGTCGAGGGCAACCGGGTCGGCGGTGTCTGATTTGCGGCGATCGCGGGGCCTTACGCGGTTACGCTCCGCTACCGCCTCCGAGCCCTGCCGCTCACGCCCCGGGAAATCGCGAGGGTAGTGTCGAGCACCGTGCCGTCCGCTGCCGCCCGCCCCGACTCGGTCTCCGATGTGAATACGGCGCGTCCCGATGAGAGCTCGGATCGTCCTGAAGAGGGTTCAGTGCGTTCAGATACCAGCCAAGCGCGTACCGACGAGAGTTCCAATGAGACCTCCGTACCTCCTGAAGAGAACACCGCGCCGGAGCATCCGGTGAGCTCCGACGCGGAAACGCCCGCGTCGGGCGAGGCCGTCGCGACCGCGATCGTCTCGGACTCGCAGACCTTCGGGCGCGCGTTCAAGGACTTCCGCGGCGGCTTCACGCAGCGCGAGCTCTGGCTGTCGCTCGGCTGGCAGGACATCAAACAGCGCTATCGGCGCTCGGTGATAGGCCCGTTCTGGATCACCATCGCGACCGGTGTGCAGGCCGCCGCGATCGGCATTCTGTACTCCGCGCTGCTCGGCCAGTCGATCAAGTCGTATCTGCCGTATGTGGCCGTCGGCATCATCATCTGGAATGTGATCCAGGCCAGCATCCTCGAGGGTTCGGATGTCTTCATCGCCAATGAGGGGCTGATCAAACAGCTGCCGTCGGCGCTGAGTGTGCACGTCTATCGCCTGGTCTGGCGGCAATTGCTGTTCTTCGCGCACAACATGCTGATTTATGTGGTGGTGCTGTTCGCATTCGGCGTCTGGGAAAAACTGCACTGGACCGCCATACTCGCGATCCCCGCGCTCGGGCTGCTGTTCCTCAACTCGATGTGGGTCTCGATCGTGTTCGGCATCTTCAGCACCCGCTACCGCGATATCGCGCCGATCCTCGGCAGCCTCACGCTGATGCTGTTCGTGCTCACGCCGGTCATGTGGAATACGAAAAGTCTGGAATCCCAGGGTGGTCAGGTGAGCGAGCGCGCGAAACTGGCCGAAATCGTGCCGACCTTCCATTACCTGGAAATCGTCCGCGCGCCGCTGCTCGGTGATGATCAGCATCTGTATCACTGGGTGATCGTCGGCGCCATCACCGTAGTCGGCTGGATCGTGGCGATCTTCGCCATGAAGCAGTACCGTTCGCGCGTGCCGTACTGGGTATAGGAGATCGGGCCCGATGACCGACCATGTGAGTATCGAAACCCGCCAGGCGTGGGTCGAGTTCCCGATCTTCGACGCCAAATCGCGGTCGCTGAAAAAGGCATTCCTCGGCAAGGCGGGCGGTGCGATCGGCCGCAATCAGTCCGACGTTGTGGTGGTCGAAGCGCTGCGCGACATCACCCTCTCGCTCAAAGAGGGCGACCGGGTCGGCCTGGTCGGACATAACGGCGCGGGCAAATCGACACTGCTGCGGCTGCTTTCGGGAATCTACGAACCCTCGCGCGGCAGTGCCCGCATCCGCGGCCGAGTGGCGCCGGTATTCGACCTCGGCGTCGGCATGGATCCGGAGATCTCCGGCTACGAGAACATCATCATCCGCGGGCTTTTCCTCGGACAGACGCGCAAGCAGATGCTGTCGAAGATCGATGAGATCGCCGAATTCACCGAACTCGGCGAATATCTGTCGATGCCGCTGCGCACCTATTCCACCGGTATGCGGGTGCGCTTGGCGATGGGCGTGGTGACCTCGATCGATCCGGAGATCCTACTGCTCGACGAGGGTATCGGCGCGGTCGACGCCGAATTCATGAAGAAGGCTCGGATCCGGTTGCAATCACTGGTGGCCCGCTCGGGCATCCTGGTGTTCGCCAGCCATTCCAACGAATTTCTCGCCCAGCTCTGCGATACCGCCATGTGGGTCGACCACGGGCAGATCCGTTTACGTGGCGGTATCGAAGAAGTGGTGCGTGCCTATGAGGGCCCGGACGCGGGCAATCACGTCGCCACCGTGCTGCGCGAAATGGAAGCGGAACGGAAAATGGGAACCGAGCGAGAATTGGAGCGGAATCAGGCATGAACGGTCAGGGCCCGGAGGAGGCAGCCCGCGTAACCACGGAGGGCCCCCCGATCATGCCGAATGGTGACAGCATGAGTGAGCCGACCGGGCAGAACGCCCCGATCGACGCGGGGCGCGAGGGCCCGATCGACTCCGTGCCGGATTCCGACGACCCTTCCCCCGCACAGATCGAAGCCGCCCGCACCCCAGCCGGCACCGGTCCCGACGCCAAGATCGTCGCCGTCGTCGTCACCCACAAGCGCCGCGAACTGCTCGCCGAATCGCTGAAAGTGCTTGTCTCCCAGACCCGCCCGGTAGACCACCTGATCGTGGTCGACAACGCCAATGAACCCGAGGTCGCGGAACTGGTCGCCCAGCAGCCGGTCGAGGCTACCTACCTCGGTTCGGCGCACAATCTCGGTGGCGCGGGCGGTTTCGCGCTCGGCATGCTGCACGCGCTGACCCTCGGCGCGGACTGGGTGTGGCTGGCCGACGACGACGGCCGCCCCGACGGCTCGGAAGTCCTTGCCACGCTGCTGGATTGCGCGGGCCGACACGGTCTGGTCGAAGTGTCTCCGGTGGTCTGCGACATCGATGAACCGGACCGGCTCGCCTTCCCGCTGCGCCGCGGTGTGGTCTGGCGGCGGCTACGTTCCGAACTCGGTGATGAAGACTTCCTGCCCGGCATCGCCTCGCTCTTCAACGGCGCGCTGATCTCCGCCAAGGCGGTCGATCTGATCGGCGTTCCGGACCTGCGGCTATTCGTGCGCGGCGACGAGGTCGAGGTGCATCGCAGGCTGGTCCGCTCCGGTCTGCCCTTCGGCACCTGTCTGCAGACGGCCTACCTGCATCCCAACGGCGCCGCCGAATTCAAGCCGATCCTCGGCGGCCGCATGCACACCCAGTACCCGGACGACCCGGTCAAGCGCTACTTCACCTACCGCAACCGCGGCTACCTGATGTCCCAGCCCGGTATGCGCAAACTGCTGCCCCAGGAATGGATCCGGTTCTCCTGGTTCTTCCTCGTCACCCGCCGCGATCCGGCCGGTCTGCGCGAATGGTTCCACCTGCGCAGCCTGGGCCGCAACGAGCAGTTCGGCAAGCCGACCCCGGAGCAGAAGCCCACCGACGAAAAATAGATTGCGCGGGTCTGCCCGCCGTGCCAAAGTTGGCGAGCAACGTCGAGAAGAGAGTGAGGAGGTGGAGATCGTGACACGGACCGTTCGGATTGTCGTGCCCGGATCAGCTGTGCAAACGCACGCTGTCGCACGAATTTCCGCCTCAGATACCTCTCGCTGAGTCCGGTTCGGGCTCGGCGCCCGACGAAGGATTCCTTCCATCATGGTCGACCACGACCTCCTCGTCCCTTACGGCTGGACCGAAGCCGTTGCCAATGAATACGACTCGCTCATCCACGAGGGGTGTGTTCCCGCCCGGGTGATCCGCATGGATCGCAGCGAATGCGATGTCGCGACACCGACCGGACCAACGCGCGCCCGTTGCCCACGTGCCGACTCCGAGATCAGCGGCCTGTGCACCGGCGACTGGGTGAGCATCGATGCCGAACTGAATGTGCGACAACTGCTGCCGCGCCGCGGCGCGATCATGCGCTCGGCCGCCGACCGGCGCGCACAGGGTCAGGTGCTCGCCGCGAATGTCGATACCGTGCTGATCTGCAGTACGGCCGACGGCGATATCGACCTCGGTCGGATCGAGCGCATGCTCGCGCTGGCGTGGGAGAGCAGCGCGCAGCCGATCGTGGTGCTCACCAAAGCGGATGCGGCGCTGGATATTCCGCTCGACGAAGTGCAGGCCGTCGCGCCCGGCGCGGTGGCCCTCGCGGTCAGTGCGGATACCGGATTCGGACTCGATGTGCTCACCGCGATGCTCGACGGCACCGTCGCGCTGATCGGTCCGTCCGGCGTCGGGAAATCGACGCTCGCCAATGCCCTGCTCGGCCAGGAAGTCTTCGCCACCAACGCCGTTCGCGCGGCGGACAAGAAGGGCAGGCACACCACGGTGCATCGGGAGCTGCGGCCGCTGCCCGGCGGCGGCACGCTGATCGATACGCCTGGGCTGCGCGGCATCGGACTCTGGGATGCCGCGGAAGGCATCGAGAAGACCTTCAGCGATATCGAATCCATCGCGGCGCACTGCCGATTCGACGACTGCGCGCACAACGGTGAACCCGGCTGTGCCGTACAGGAAGCCATCGACAGTGGCGCGCTCACCCAGCGGCGCTTCGACAGCTACCGCAAACTCGAACGGGAAAACGCCTGGATGGCAGCGCGATCGGATAAGCGGCTGCAAGCCGAACGGGCAAAGGTGTGGCGTGATATCCGCAAGCAGCAGCGGCAGTTCTACCAGGAGAGAAGCTCGAAACGCTGATTCCGCGGAATCCCGGCGGGGAGCGACAGCCCGGAGGCGGCAGCTTGCGTAACCACGTAGGGCAGAGCGGACGCCGCATCAACACGGTAGGGTCGGCACGCACAAATCGCTAAACGGGAGGGTTCCGATGAGTTACCCCGGCGGGTATCCGCCACAGGGCCAGCCCGGGCAATGGCCCGGACAGCCCGCATATGGTCAGCCGGCGCCGCAGGGCGCGCCGAATCCCTACGGTGCGCCACCGCAATACGCGCCGCCCGCGGGGCAGCCACCGATCAGCCAACCACAGGTGCCGCAACCGCCGTACGGCAGTCAGCCGCATATTCCGCAGCCGCAGTACGGCCAGCCGGTACCGCCGCAGCCGTACGGTCAGCCTGCGCAGCCCTATGGGCAGCAGCCGTACGGCCAGGCGCCCTACGGCCAGCCGGTTCCGCAGCAGGCACCGGCCCCGCCGGGCATCACCGTCGAGGCCTCCTATGAGTGGTTCGCCTTCCTGTTGGCGATCACCAAGCCGAAGATCCTGATCAACGGTCAGCGGGTGCCGAATACGCGGTGGGGTCAGAACCATATTCCGGTCGGCCCTGGGCAGTACCACGTGAAGGTGACCACGCCCTGGCTGTTCGATATGGGCCCGGCGAATGCGACGGCCGCGATTCAGGAAGGTCAGGGCGCACGGTTCTACTACAAGCCGCCCGCGGTCATCTTCCTCAACGGTGCGATCGGCCCGGTTCCGCAGAAGACGCCCGGCGCCATCTTCATCTACATCAGCTGGGGCATCATGGCATTGATGATCCTGTTGAACATCGTGTTGATCGCCGGCGCATCCAGCATCTGACAGCCGTCGAAAGGGCGTCGGGGCTCCGGCGCCCTTTCTTCGACCGCCCTATGCAACTGGTTGCATAGGGGCCTGGGTTACCCTTGACGTGCACAACACCCGTCGGCGACTGCTCGCCGGTCGCTCGAACGGGTCGGCACGGCCGCGGGCGCACCCACCCGCGGCCTGGACGACAGGAGCAGGTCATGACGGAACCGGGATCGAAGCCGCTCGCGGGCGCGACGATGATCATGTCGGGCGGCAGCCGTGGCATAGGTCTGGAGATCGCCAAACGAGCCGCCGCCGACGGCGCGAATATCACCCTGATCGCGAAGACCGACCAGCCGCATCCGAAGCTGCCCGGCACCATCCATACCGCGGCCGCGGAACTCGAGGCGGCCGGCGCAACCGTACTGCCGTTCGTCGGCGATGTGCGCATCGATGAGTCGGTCGCCGAGGCCGTGCGCCAGACCGTCGAGCGGTTCGGCGGCATCGACATCGTCGTCAACAATGCCTCGGCGATCGACCTGTCCCCCACCGACGCCATCTCCATGAAGAAGTACGACCTGATGCAGGACATCAACTGCCGCGGCAGCTTCCTGCTCTCCAAGCTCAGCATTCCCGCGCTGCGGGAATCGGCCGCGGCGGGCCGCAACCCGCACATCCTCACCCTTTCCCCGCCGCTCAACCTGGACCCGAAGTGGGCGGGCATGGCGCTCGGCTACACCATCGCCAAGTACGGAATGTCGCTCACCACACTGGGTTTGGCCGAGGAGCTCAAGGGCGACGGTATCGCCGTCAACTCGCTGTGGCCGCGCACCACCATCGCCACGGCCGCGGTCAAGAATCTGCTCGGCGGCGAGGAAATGATCGCCACCTCCCGAACCCCCGATATCTACGCCGATGCCGCCTACCTGGTCCTCACCTCACCGTCGAAGGAGACCAGCGGCAACTTCTTCCTCGATGACGAAGTCCTCGCCGCACACGGCATCACCGATCTGGACAAGTACCGCGTCGTCCCCGGCGACGCCGAACTGACCACCGACCTGTTCCTCTGAGGCCGACCCCGAAGGTGGTCCACCCCGGCCACCTTCGGACCGTCAGACCGCTACCGTCGCTGTCGTGACCGGTAAACCAACCTTGGCCGCGCTCTTCGAACCAGAGCCCGAAGGGTGGGGGCTGCGCGGCGATCCCTACGTCTGGCAAGAAATGCGGAGTCGGCTCGTAGATCTCGACCCGCCGTCGACTGCCACCGAGTTGATCGCACTGCTGCACGACAGCTTCGAGCAAGTCGTCGGGTTGCGCCTCGGTGCGAAAAACGCACCGGCCAGCGTGCATCGACCGGAGTTCGCGCACGGCGGCATGTCGAGCGGGATGGTCAGTCTCGATGCCTGGCGGCAAGCGTTGATGCCGCTACTCGAAGGGCGCGCCAGGCACCTGATCTCGGGCGCTCCCGGTACCGCCACGATCATCCTTCGCCGGGGCGATATCACTGAACAGCGGGTCGACGCGATCGTCAACGCGGCCAACTCTTCGCTACTCGGTGGTGGCGGCGTCGATGGCGCAATCCATCGCGCTGGTGGACCGGCGATTCTCGACGCCTGCCGCGCTCTGCGCGCATCGCGCTACGGCACGGGCCTGCCCACCGGCGCGGCGGTCGCCACTACCGGGGGCGACCTGTGGGCCCGATGGGTGATCCACACCGTCGGCCCCGTATGGTGCGCGACCGAAGACCGCTCCGCCCTCCTCGCCTCGTGCTACCGCGAATCCCTCCGGGTAGCAGACGAATTGGGTGCGCGAACAGTCGCCTTTCCTGCCATCTCGACCGGCATCTACGGCTGGCCGATGGACGACGGCGCCCGCATCGCTACCGAAACGGTGCGCCACACGAAAACATCAGCACAAGAAGCCCGCTTCGTGCTCTTCGACGAGGGCGCGTACGCCGCATTCGAAGCCGCATTGCGCTGAGCGCGGTCGTCCGCCGCATTATCTGGCGCGCCGCGCATGGATTGCCCGATCATTTCGTGTCGGCGGGCAAACCGTGCGCGGCACCGGCTCAGTTCGGCTCGATGCCGTAGAGGCGCTCCCAGTTCTCCCGGCTGGTCAGCTCCGGCATCGCGGCGCGGTACTCCCGGGTGAGGTTGGGCAGTTCGCGGCGCAGGCGGCGCAGAACGCGGATGGTGCGGATGAGCAGGGCGCGAGCGCGCGCCTTGTCGCGCTGCCGGACCCGGACACCGGACTGCGAGGCGTCGGTGACCACGACGTGGTCGAACAGCGAGACGTGCCACCAGTGCGCGTCCTCGCGGGTGACGCCGATCAGCCCGTGCTGGGTGCGCCCGGTCCACTGGGCGATGGCCCGCTTGATCAGCACCGCCGTGACCCGACTCGGTTCGCCACCGGCCCGACGCAAATTGATATCGGCCGAGCGCACCGGCGGGGTCGCGGCGGGATGCTTGATGGTCTCGGCGTAATCGCCGCGACTGGTGCGAGCGGCGGCCAGCGCGGCGATTCCACCGTCGCGCAGGACCTTCGGCCCCTGTAGGAAGTCCTCGATGCCCTGCAGAGTGGTGTGCACCAGGCCGTACTGCATGGCGACCAGATGTTCGGCCAGACTCCGGAACAGCTGGCGAGTAATGGCTTTGCCGTCGAGATCGGTGTGCAGCGAACCGACGATCAACGAATTGCGCGTGCTGAAGTAGCGCGCCCAGTCGTCGTAGTCCTTCCAGTAGAAGTCCGCGTGCCACACCGCGGCGTTCGGCAGCGTCACCGTGACGAACCCGTGCTCGCGGGCCCGGATGCCGTATTCGACATCGTCCCACTGGAAGAAGATCGGCACCGGCAGCCCGATCTCGGCGACCACCTCGGCCGGGATCAGGCAGGTCCACCAGGCGTTGTAGCCGGCGTCGACGCGGCGCTCCTGGTTCTTCTTCAGCATGCTGGTGTTGCGCAATGCCTTCGACACCTTCTGACCGTGCTTGAGTTCGTGCAGATGCACTTCCTCGGCGCCGACATTCAGGTAATCCGGGTTGAGCAGGAACAACATCTGCGCGCCGACCAGCGTCGGTTCCACGGTCAGATTGGCGAAGGCGTTGAGCCGCAACACCGTTTCCGGTTCGCAGAGAATGTCGTCGTCCATCAGGATGACGTCGGCGTGCTCGTTGACCGCGGACACCTCGTACAGGCCACGGGTAAAGCCGCCCGCACCACCGAGATTCGGCTGCCGGATGTAGCGCAGCTTGTCACCGAAGATCGGCAGGGTCTCCTGGAAACGTGGCTGGTTCTCCACCAGATCGGTGCCCTGATCGACCACATAGACCGCGTCGATGGCCTCCAGAATCGGAGCGTCGGAGGCCAGCGCGGCCACCGTCTCGGCGCAGTCCGCGGCCCGGTTGAACGTGCAGATCGCGATGGCGACCGGGCGCATCTGGTCGGGTGCCGTGGCGGACCAGGTCTGCGCGGAAATGCCGAGTTCGCCGCCGATGGCATCGAATTCGAGCCACAGCGCGCCACCGTCGACGTACTGGTCCAGCGGTGCGGTCAGGGTCAGCGGGCCGCTGGTGGTGATCTCGGCGGTCTCGATGATCCGGCGGTGCCCGGCGATATCGGAGGCGACCACCCGGACGCGGGCCTTCTTGGTCACATCGAGCACCATGCTCGCCCACACCTCGGTGACCGTGGTCCAGCGCTGCCAATAGCTGGCCGCGAAGCGCCCGAAGTAGGTGTTGGTATGCGCGGACGAGCCCTTGTCCAGTCTCAGCTCCAGGCGTTCCCGATGGGCCCGACCCTTGACGACGGCGTAGAGCTCGTCACTCACCTTCGCCGACGGACCGGTGAAGATGCCGCGCTGCAGCACCAGCCGATCGGGCGCCTGGTGGTCGACGCGCAGCGAGGCGGGCGCGGTCGAAGGTTGGTCATTTGTCTCGGTAACGGCCTGGGTAGCCGACTGATCCATGAAGTCCTCGAAATCGTTTTGGTGCCGACGGGACAGACACGCCCCTGGATGCCTTCGCGGCGGGTGCGAGGATATCAATCAGGCTCGGCGACTGCCTGTCCAGGAACCGGGGCGGTCCTGCTATTTATGGTTGCTTGTCATTAGCCATACTGTCCGAAGAACCGACGAATACGAATTTGTCGTAGGCCCAGTAGCGGAACACCACCGCGACGATCTGGCCGATGAGCGTGCCGGAGATGTTGTCCGACAGCGGTGAAGACAGGTCGAGCACATAGCGGGAGAACCCGAGACAACCTAGTTGCAGGCCGATAGCGACCACATTGAATATGGCATACAAGAGGTACTCGCGCCCGGGATTATCGGATTTCTTGTGCCCGAAGGTCCACCACTTGTTGCCGAAGTAGGTCACCACCGTGGCCACCGCGATCGCGATGATCTTGGCGGGTAGCGGCGCGTGGTACAGCACGCCCTCGCCGCCCCAGAACACCAGCAGGTTGTAGGTGCCCGCGTCCACGAGGAAACCGATCGCGCCGACCACCAGGAAAGCGCCGCCGCGCCGCAGTGCGGCGATCACCTTCGCGGTCAGCGGCTCGGCAACCGGCGTCGATTGCGGTGAGCCGGACCGTTCGGAGAATGACACGGGCTGCTCTGGGTAAGACACCCGGCGACGGTACCCCAGTAGGCTCGGTGAACCGAGTGAGCACCAATAGGTACCGCCCTGTACCCTCCCGGTGTTCCCCATTCACCGCCGACATCGAGGATTGACCGGGTGGACTCCACCGAGCTCCGAATTGCCGCAGTGGTGCCATGCCACAACGAGGAGGCTTCGGTCGCCAAGGTCGTCGCCGACCTGCAGGCCGCCGTGCCGGGAATCGTCGTCTACGTCTACGACAACCGCAGCACCGACGCGACCGCCGAGCGGGCCCGCGCGGCCGGTGCGATCGTGCGCCACGAACACACCAAGGGCAAGGGCAATGTGGTGCGCCGCGCCTTCGCCGATATCGAGGCCGATATCTATCTGATGATCGACGGCGACGACACCTACGAGGCGTCGGCCGCGCCGCTGATGATCAAGACACTGCTCGACGGTCCGTACGACCACGTGCTCGGCGTCCGCAAACAGGACGAGGGCGCCTCGGCCTACCGCTCCGGCCACGAGACCGGCAACAAGGTGCTCAACGGCGTGGTCGGAAAGGTGTTCGGCGAGAACGTCGACGATATGCTCAGCGGCTTCCGGGTGTTCTCGCGCCGATTCGTGAAAAGCTTCCCTGCCGTCTCGCGCGAATTCGAGATCGAAACCGAGCTGACCGTGCATTCCCTGCATCTGCGGGTCCCCAAGACCGCGGTTCCGGTCGGGTTCCGCGATCGGCCCGCGGGCGGTGAGAGCAAGCTGCGCACCTACCACGACGGATTCAAGATCCTGGCGCTGATCATCGGCCTGGCCAGACATGAGCGGCCGGTCGCGTTCTACGGGCTGTTCGGCACGCTGAGCTGGCTGGTCTCGATCATCCTGACCATTCCGATCGTGGTCGAGTTCTACAACACCCACGAGGTGCCCCGCTTCCCGACACTGTTCCTCGGATTCACCTTGCTGCTGCTCGGCAGCCTGGCCTGGACCGCGGGGCTAATCCTGGACGGCATCCGGCGCTCCCGGCACGAGGCGGCCCGGCTGGTCTACCTGCGCTACTCGGCCGTCGGCGCGGACGACGCGCATGGTGGTGACATAAACATCGGTGGAGCCGAGCGTTGACCACCTCGGCGGATCGAACCGCAACTGCCGCGAATCCGGAACCGGAGACCACGGACAACGATGTCGCGACAGCCGAATCCACTGCCGCCGAACCTGATTCGAGCAGATCGAATCCGGCACGTGAATTCGGACGCCGGATCGTGGCCCGCTTCGGCGCCGCGACGGTCGCCTTCACCATCGTCGCCACGGTCTTCGGCGCACTGTTCGCCTGGATCACCCCGCCGTTCTGGGGCCACGACGAAATCACCCAGTTCGGTCGCGCCTACCAGGTCGCGCACGGCGGCTTCCTGCCGCAGCGGATCCACGACGATCGTGGCATCTCCTACGGCGGCGATGTGCCGATCAGCATCACCGAGCTGATGGGCTACGCGCTGCACGACTACAGCACCAATCCGGAAGAGCCGGATCAGATGGTGGCCGATCCCGGCAGCTACGCCCGGATGGAGGGCGCCGCGGTTTCCGAGGCCGAGGAGCCGGTCTGGTTCACCAATACCGCCGCCTACTCGCCGGTGCCGTATATCCCTGCGGCCATCGGCATTCGGGTCGCCGAGCTGTTCGGACCGAATGTCGGCGCGATGATGCTGCTGACCCGGCTCGCGGGCCTGGCCACCTACCTCGCGCTGGTTGGATTCGGGCTGTGGGCACTGCGCGCGCACCGGGTGCAGTGGCTGGCGTTCACCGTCGCCGTGCTGCCGATCGCGGTCTTCCAGGCGGGCACCGTCACCGCCGACACCATGACCAACGCACTGGCCATCCTGGTTTCGGCGTTGCTGGTCAAGGCGCTGTTCCTGGGTGATGGTCTCGGTCGTACCGAGACGGCCGCGCTACTGGGCGCGATCCTGCTGCTGCCGGTCAGCAAGCCGACCTACGTGCTGCTCGCCATGCTCGTGGTGCTGGTGCCGACGAACCGGTTCGCCCTCGGCGGTGCGGCCGGTTGGAAGCGTTTCATCCCATGGGGTTTCGCGGGACTGGGCGCGCTGGCGTTCGCGGTCTGGATGAAGATCGCGGGACCGACCACCGACGGTATGGGCCTGATGCGCCCACAGCACCAGTGGAATTCGGTGCGGCCGAGCGATCAGCTGCACGGAATCCTCACCGACCCGGTGAATTTCGTGAACACCTTCGGCGAGAGCATCGCACTGCGCGACCAGCGGTGGTTCATGCAGTTCTTCGGTGAACTCGGCTTCGCCTACATCGATGTCCCCGCGCTGTCGGTGCTGGCCTGCCTGCTCGCCTTCGCGGTCAGCATCGGTATCGCGGATCGGATGAATACCGCGACCGCCACCTTCCGGCGCACACTGATCGTCGCGCTGACGCTGCTCGCGAGCGTCGCGATGATCTACGTGACGCTGTACATGTCGTTCACGCCGGTCGGCTACTACATCATCGATGGCGTCCAGGGCCGGTACTTCGTGCCGCTGGCGATCGTCGCACCGGTGGTACTGCTGCGCTGGATGCCGTTGCGGCTCACCGACGTTCGCGGCCAGACCCCGACCAAGGGTCCGGCTGTCGCCGTCATCGCGGCCACACTGGTAGCACTGATCGCCGCGCTGTGGAAGTACTACTCGATCGTCTGGGGCTGACTCAGGCGTTGATGGTCGTTTCGCCCGCCTCGGCGTAGGCGCGCTCGGTCGTGGCTTTGGCCGGGCGCCACCAGGATTCGTTGTCGCGGTACCACCGGATGGTCGCGGCGAGACCGGCAGCGAAGTCGGAATAGCGTGGCGTCCAACCGAGTTCGGTGCGCAGCAGGGTCGCATCGATGGCGTAGCGCTGATCGTGACCCGCCCGGTCGGTGACGTGATCGAAATCGTCCGGATCGCGGTCGAAGGCCTGCAGGATCATCCGCACCACGGACTTGTTGTCGAGTTCACCGTCCGCGCCGATCAGATAGGTCTGCCCGATTCGCCCACGCTCCAGGATGTCCCACACCGCGCGATTGTGATCGTCGACGTGGATCCAGTCGCGCACCTGATGGCCTGCACCGTAGAGCCGCGGCCGCACGCCGTCGATGAGGTTGGTGATCTGGCGCGGAATGAACTTCTCCACGTGCTGATACGGCCCGTAGTTGTTGCTGCAGTTGGAGATCGTCGCGCGGACGCCGAACGAGCGGGTCCAGGCGCGCACCAGCAGATCGCTCGAGGCCTTGGTGGCCGAGTAGGGGCTGGACGGGTTGTAGGGAGTGTCCTCGTCGAATGCGGGACCGTCCGGAGTGAGATCGCCGTAGACCTCGTCGGTGGAGACATGGTGATAGCGCACGTCGTAGCGGCGTACCGCCTGCAGCAGCGAGTAGGTACCGACGATATTGGTCTGCACGAACGGCCAGGGTTCGGCGAGGGAGTTGTCATTGTGCGATTCGGCGGCGAAGTGGACCACGGCGTCGACACCGGAGACGAGCTCGTCGACCAGATCCAGATCGGCGATGTCGCCGTGCACGAAGTCGATGCGGTCGGCCACCGGCTCGAGCGAGGCCCGATTTCCCGCGTAGGTCAAGGCGTCAAGGACGGTTACGGTGGCGTCGGGACGCTCTGCCACGGTCTGTTGGACGAAATTCGCACCGATGAACCCGGCCCCGCCGGTTACGAGCAGTCGCACCCCATGACCTTACGTCGCCCGCGCGGACCGCTGCGGCCGGATCCGTCCGGCCAGATTCCCCTGCGCGACCAGGGTTTCAATCTGTGACGTTAGTCACTCTTATCGAGCGGAAAGAAGGACTCGTGGTTCAGTTCTTTGTGAAAAAGCAAGGTCAACGCGCACATTTCAACGAACCCACCAAGCCTCGAGTCGCGATGGTGAACAAAATTTGAATTAACGGTCACAACGGGTTCACCACTCGTTAGCTGGTCTAGATTTCGATCGTCTAGTCCCCCCGAACGCTTCACATCGAGGTCCAAAATAAAATGCTGATGAGGAAATTCGCCGCGACTTCGGCCCTGCTGATCGCCGCCATGGGCGTCACCGCGGGCACTGTCAACGCGGCACCGGCGGAATCCGCCGACGCCCCGATCAACTTCACCGCGAACGCCACCGACACCCAGTCGATCATCTCGATCGATTCCGGCTCGCTGGTCGTCGAGGACAACGCCCTCAAGATCAAGGCCGCCAACGGCACCACCGTCGCGGGCACCCCGCTGACCTTCCGCGTCGACGACTTCGAGTTCCCGATCGCCGCGGACATCGCCGACCACACCGCCACCCTCACCCCGCAGCTCGACATGGCGAAGGCCACCTACAAGCCGGTCGCGCTGCCCTACGAGGACCAGGCCCCGTTCAAGACCCAGTACGACCGTGAGCTGGCCGCCTTCAACCGCATGAAGGACACCATCGCCATGGGCGCCACCATCGGCACCCTGGTCGGCGGCCTCGGCGGCGGCGCCCTCGGCTGCGTCCTCGGCGGTATCGCCGGTGCCACGGTCGCCTCGGCCACCATCGTCGGCCTGTTCGGCCCGTTCATCCCGGCCGCGGCCGTCGGCTGCGTCGCCGGCATCCTCGCCGTCGGTGCGCTGGGCACCCTGCTCGGTCAGATCTTCATCACGGCTCCGGTCGCGATCGGTGCGGCGATCCAGTACTTCGCCACCACCAGCGCGCCGTTCAACGCGCCGGCACCGGCGAAGTAAGTCGCACAACGGCTCCACAACTGAAAACGAGCCCCGGAAACCCCGCCCGCGCATCGCTCGGGCGGGGTTTCCGCTGCTGATAGCCGCTCGACCGAAATGGGCGGGCCGAATTTGCACGCTTGATAGGGCTGTGATCTACCCGAAGCCGGGATAATTTCAAACATCCGGCAAGTGAACAAAAGGTAAATCACACTGAACTAAAGGCATCGCTGTGCCTGCCGCAGGGAATTCTCCGGATAGCCGAGGGGAATTCGAAGCTCGGCTTCCAACCAAAGAACCCCGCCCCGGACCGTCGCCGAAGGGCGAGGTCCGGATGCGGGGTTCGCGACTCGTCCGGCCGATCCAGGTCAAGCCGTCCGAGCCTGTGGGGGCTGCTCGAGGCGGGCACGCACGAACCGGGATACCCGGGCCAATGCCATCCTGCTCTCGGGCAGGTTCGGGGCTATCGCCATGAAGGCGTGCACCTGACCGCGCCAGATCTCCAGCGCGTTCGGGACACCGGCCGCGGTCAGCCTGCGAGCCATGAGCTCGCAGTCGTAGCGCAGCATCTCGTCTTCGGCAGTGATCAGCAGCACCGGCGGCAGGCTCGCCAGGGCGCCGTTGACCGGCGACACCAGCGGATCCAGCACCCCGTCCACCTCGGCGCCGATCCGCACCACCGCCTCCAACGCGGATAGCGGCAGATAGGGATCGCGCGCGACATTCATATAGTCGCGCTTGGCGGCGTAGTCCAGATCGAGCAGCGGGCTCAGCCCGATCAGCCCACCCGGCGACGGCAGCCCGGACTCGATCGCGCGCAATGCGGTGGCGAAGGCGAGGAAGCCGCCCGCCGAATCGCCCGCGAACATGATCCTGGCCGGGTCCGCGCCGTGCCGCAGCAGCCAGCGGTAGGCGGTCAGGCAGTCCTCGATCGCAGCGGCGACATTGTTCCCGGGCAGCTGACGGTAGTCGACATTGACGACAGGCAGTCCGGTGCGCCGGGCCAGGCTGGCCGCGATCGGGCGATGGGTGCCGAGACCGCAGACGGCGAATCCGCCACCGTGCATGTACAGCACCGCGCCGTGCCGCAGGGCGCGCGAGCCGCCCGAGGGACGCAGGATTTCCATCCGAAACCCGTTCAGCGTCACCTGTTCTCGATCGACTCCGCGCGGCTGCGGCCGCAGTCGCGCCAGTCCGTCGATCGCGAGAGCACCGATCGGGATGGTCGTGCGACTGACCGGAAACACCCGCAGCACCGGCCGCACCGCGCCGAGGCAGGTCGCCAGCAGCAGTCGGGCCGATGCGCTCGGACCGTCCGGGTTCATCAACAGACCCGGATCAACTGCGTCGAATTCACTCCCGCTGATCGCCACCATCGCGCACCTACCTCACACTGGCGCGCCGAACCCGACCGAACGGTTCTCAGGCGAGAGTCGACGCTGACATCTCACACGCTGATGTTTCACAACACCGTAGCGTGATCTACGCTACATATATCGCCCGCCGCGCCGGATAACCAAACGTTCGTGATCAATTCGTAGGCGAGTCGGAACCTCGCCGAAGCCGAGCTGGATGCGCCTGGCAGACTCGATGACCATGCGCGGAATCATCTTGGCCGGTGGCACCGGATCCCGGTTGCACCCGATCACGCGCGGGGTGAGCAAACAGCTGGTCCCGGTCTACGACAAGCCGATGGTCTACTACCCGCTGTCCACGCTCATGCTGGCGGGCATCAGGGACATCCTGGTGATCACCACCCCGGAGGACGCCGACGCGTTCGCCCGCCTACTCGGCGACGGCTCGCAGTTCGGCATCTCGATCAGCTATGTGGTGCAACCGGAACCGGACGGACTCGCCAGGGCATTCGTCCTCGGCGCCGACCACATCGGCGGCGAGAGCGCCGCATTGGTGCTCGGCGACAATATCTTCCACGGACCAGGCCTCGGCACCAGCCTCGAACGCTTCGCCGCGATCGACGGCGGCGCGGTCTTCGCGTACTGGGTCTCTGATCCGACCGCCTACGGCGTCGTCGAATTCACCGAGGGCCGAGCGGTTTCGATCGAGGAGAAGCCCAAGGTGCCGCGGTCCAACTACGCCATCCCCGGGCTGTATTTCTATGACAACGATGTCGTGGAGATCGCGCGCGGGCTGCGGCCCTCGGCGCGCGGCGAATACGAGATCACCGATATCAATCGCGCCTATCTGGAACAGGATCGGCTGCGCGTCGATGTCCTCGCCCGCGGCACCGCCTGGTTGGACACCGGCACCTTCGACTCGCTGCTCGACGCCGCCAACTACGTGCGCACCATCGAACAGCGGCAGGGCCTGAAAATCGCCGTGCCGGAAGAGGTCGCGTGGCGGCAGGGCTTCATCGACGACGAACAGCTGTGCGCGCTGGCCGAACCGCTGGTTCGCTCCGGCTACGGGACATATCTGCTCGATCTGCTCGAGCGCGGACGGGATTGGTGAACGATGGAGTTCCGTGAACTCGCCGTGCCGGGGGCATGGGTGATCACCCCGCGCCAATTCGGCGACGAGCGCGGCATGTTCTGCGAATCGTTCAAGGCCTCGGAATTCGAGAAGGTGACCGGTCGGCCGTTCGATCTGCGCCAGGTCAACTGCTCGGTCTCGGCGGCCGGGGTGCTACGCGGTATCCACTACACCGAGGATCCGCCGGGTCAGGCCAAATATGTGACCTGCGTGCGCGGCGCGTTCCTCGATGTCGTCGTCGATCTGCGGCCCGGGTCACCCACCTACGGACGCTGGGACAGCGTGGTGCTCGACGATGTCGATCGGCGCTCGATGTTCCTGTCCGAGGGTCTCGGCCATGCGATCCTGTCGCTGGCGGATCACTCCACCGTCACCTATCTCTGTTCGATCGAGTACACGCCGGAATTCGACAGGGATATGGATGCCTTCGATCCGCGGCTGGGCATCGAATGGCCGAAGGTCGGTCTGGACGGTCGCCCGCTGACGTATATCCGCTCCCCGAAAGACGCTGCCGCTCCGCCCTTCTCATGAAACACCGAACGTCACCGCCCCCGATGAGGAGGGAGCGGTGACGTTCGACTTACCGTCGGCGGAGGGGATTGATTCAGCCGACGAGTTCCAATTCCGGCTCCTGCGCCCGTGTCTTGGCACGCTTGGGCAGGTAAGCCGTCAGGGCGATGAGCGCGCCGACGATGGCGACGCCCGTGGCGAATTGCAGTCCGGGACGGAAGTTGTCGAGCATGGCGGAGGGAGTGCTCGCGCCGTGGTCACCCGAAGAGATGATCGCGGTATTCACCGCGAGCACGATGGCCGCGCCGACCTGCATGGAGGTCTGCAGTACACCGGCCGCCAGGCCCTGCTCATCATCATCGATGCCGTTGGTCGCCTGGATGTTGATGGCGGGGAAGCCGACCCAGCCGATGCCGATCAGCAGCACCGCGGGCAGGATCATCGTCAGATACGACGGGGTGGTGTCCAGCCGCAGGAACAGCAGGTAGCCGATGGCCATCACGACCATGGTGATCGCGATGATCGGCCCGGTGCCGAACCGGTCGACGAGCTTATCGGAGAAGAACGCCGACGCGACGACCAGCAGACCGACCGGCAGCAGCGCCATGGCCAGCTTCAGCGGCGACCAGCCCAGTGAATCCTGCATGTACAGGGTCACGATGAACTGCCAGCTGAAATACGATCCCGCCACCGCGATGATCGCGAGGCTGGCCCGGACCAGCGTCACCTTGCGCAGGATGCCGAGGCGCACCAGCGGGTACTTCACCTTCTTCTCCACCGCGACGAATCCGGCGAACAGCACCGCGGCGCCGACGAACGAACCGATGGTGCGCGCCGAACCCCAGCCCACCTCCGGCGCGGAGACGACGGTGTAGACCAGCAACAGCATGCCCGCGGTGGACAGCAGCGCACCGAGGATGTCGTGCCCGCCCTCCTCGGCGGCCTCGTCCTTGGGGACCAGCACCCACGCCGCGGCCAGTGCGGCGAGCGCGATCGGTACCGGGAGCAGGAAGGTCCAGCGCCAGCCGATGCCGGTCATCAGACCGCCGAACAGCAGACCCATGGAGTAACCGCCCGCACCGAACACGGTGTATATGGACAGCGCCTTATTGCGGGCCGGCCCCTCGGCGAAGTTGGTGGTGATGATGGACAGACCGGTCGGGGCGGTGAATGCCGCGGCCAGGCCCTTGACGAAGCGGGTCAGGATCAGCAGCGGGCCGGAGGTGACCAGACCGCCCGCCAGCGATGCCAGCGCGAAGACGGCGAGCGCGATCAGGAAGACCTTGCGCCGCCCGAGCAGATCGGCGGTGCGGCCGCCGAGCAGCAGCAGGCCGCCGTACCCCAGCACATAGCCGCTGACCAGCCACTGCAGGGTGGAAGTCGACAGATCCAGTTCGGCGCCGATGGACGGCAGCGCCACACCGATCATCGAGACGTCGAGACCATCGAGGAACAACACAATGCAGAGGGTGATCAGCATGCCCCAGAGACGGGTGGACCATCTGATCGGATCGGTCGCCGTCGCGGCCGAAAGGGTTGCTGCAGAAGTCATGGCGGGAACGTTACATGCGTCGACATTAAATGCCAACACATTTAATGCACTTGCATCGGACTGTGCGGAGCACTAGGATAGGGCCATGTCGAAGCCGTCGACAACACAATTAGCGGGGCGCGATGTGGCGCCCACCGGGTTGGTCGCCGAGTGGCGTGAGCTGCTCGACCGGCACGCCGCCGTGAGCTGTGCGCTCGAGAAGGAGCTGCAGGGCAAGCACGATATCGGCCTCAGCGAATTCGAGACGCTGGACCGGCTGGTCGACGCGGCCTGCGGCGACTATCGGATGAGCGATCTGGCCAACGACATCTACCTGAGCCAGAGCGCCCTCTCACGCGCGGTGGCGCGGCTGGAGCGCGACGGACTGGTTTCGCGCAGTATGTGCGCCGAGGATCGGCGCGCGATCTTCGTCTGCCTGACCGAGAAGGGGCGCGAGGTCTACGAGTCGGCGCTGCCGACCCATCGCGACGTGCTCGAGCGAACCTGGGGCAATCGGCAGAAGTGCTGAGGCGCTAGCTGATCCACGCCTTCCCAGCCACCACAGAGCGAGTCCTACGAGCAAGGTTCGCGGGCCGTCTCGCGTCCGAGTCGTCGAAGCGCATGCACCACTGGCGCAAGTCTCGACGCGCGCGCATCAGGTGTCGAACGACCCGCCATCAGGTACCACAACGGAGCGAGTCTTACGAGCGACCGTTCGCGCCGCAGGCGCGGCAAATCAGATACTGTCGCGCGCTTCCTCTATGCCGGTGCGCGCATCCGCGGCCACCGATTTGATGTTCGCGAAAGCCGTTCGGTAGCGCTCGATTTCGTGATCCTTGTCCAGGTACACCGGACCGGTGAACGCCTCGACATAGACCACCGGCGGCTCCCGCAGCTCCACCTGCGCGGTATCGGCGAATTCGAGCAGGACGAACGGGCCCGAATCCATACCGTCGTGATAGCCGGAATCCGATGGCACCAACTGGATTCGCACATTCGGCAGGTCGCACATGCGCCGCAGGTGCGCGAGCTGTTCGACGGTCACCTCGGCACCACCGACCCGCCGCCACAGCACCGACTCACTGATCACCGCATCCAGATGCAGCGGCGAATCCTTGCGCGTGAGCAACGCCTGTCGGGCCGTGCGCAGCTGCACCCGACGTTCGATTTCGGACTCCGACGCGTCCGGACGCGCGGACTTCAGCAACGCGCGGGTGTACGCCTCGGTCTGCAGCAGTCCGGGGATCAGCTCGTTCTCGTAGGTGGCCAGGGCTCGCGCGGCCTCCTCGAGACCGATGTACACCTCGAAACCCTCGGCGATCACATCGCTGTATCCGGTCCACCAACCCCTGGCCTTGGTCTCCTTGGCCAGTGTGGTCAGCGGTTCGACGAGATCGGTTGGCGCACCATAGATCTTGCACATGGCCTCGACGTCCAGGCTGCGCAATGAGGTTTGCCCTGTTTCGATCCGCCAGATCTTGGCCTCGGACCATTCGAGCTGCTGCGCCGCCATCCGAGTGGTCATCCTGGCCCGATTGCGCAGATCACGCAGATGTCGGCCGAGCTGCCTGCGCGGCATGGTCGATCCGGTTGTGCCCTGCGGTAAAGCCATGCTTCCCCCTCGCGATATCCGAACAGCATTGTTTCACAGTAAATCCGACACAGGTCACGATTGGTGTCGCACGCAGGCCAGGGGCGCAACAGTGACGAATAGGTTCCCGCAGGGGATGATCCGGCAATCCAGCCGGGTTCTACTTGCGTGCGCCGCCCTTGCGGAAGCGCCAGAACTGCACGGCGCGAACGTCTTCGGAAAGCTGGTTGACCGGCTCGGCGACATCGGCAAGCGCCTGGAACAGATCGTCGGCGAGATCGGCGATGTGCTCGACCTTGCCGGCCAGCTTGGACGCGTTCTCCAGGAATTCGAGCAGCAGGCGTACGACGGCCGCGATGGTCAGGCCGAGCGGTATCGCGATCAAGGCGGTCAGCACGCCGAGCACCGCGGAGACCTGCCACATCAGCACCGTCAGTGCGATCGGGATACCGATCGCGAAGGCCAGGCCGAGCATGTAGGCCAGCGGCAGCAACGTCCTGGTCGCGGGACGGTGGAATTGCACGTCGACCAGACCGCGGGCGGCATCTGCGGTCCAGGCCCGCGGACTTTCGAAGGGTTCGGCGGGTTCGGGCTCCGCGGTGCGCGAGAACCGCTTGGACGCGGTGCCTTTCCAAGTGATCCAGCGTGATTCGGTTTCGAACTCTGCCGAATCCGCCGCCCCGTCACGATCGGATTCATCTCGCCCGCCCGTCACCCGACCATCACCCCCCATCGAATCGCTACGCGATGCTCACCCATATGGCGATCCTTCCCCCAATCCGACGCCCGGCCAATAGGAGTGGATTCACACCGACCGGTACAGCCGCGTGGGACGGCGGCACGACCCCATTAAAAGAGGTGTCCCGGTGATAGCCGATCACTACCGGGTGAGACGAACCCGACAGTCACCAAGATCTTTTGTACAACCCGTAACGCCCACCCCACCCCGCCCCGATACCACCCACGTATGCAGGACCCAGATCAATCGGGGAATGGAGAAAGACAGTGCGCACCACGTTTCCGACTTCCGCATCGGCGGCAGAGATGACTGCCGCGGCGCAGGACTACATCCAGCGCGGGTGGACGATCGCTGAAACGACCAACGGAATCTGCCTGATCACGGATGAGGATCTGTCGGGTATCGAGATCAGCGGTGAGCTGGCCGGCGAGGTCCGCCGGTTCCTGCGCGCGAACAACCTGACCGGTCCGGTTATCGAGATTCCCGGCGCCGAGCGTCGCGAGATCCACTTGGTCACCGGCTTGCGCAAGGCCGCGATGGCGCTGGAGGCACTGCGCGAGGCGGGCGCCACCGTCTACACCGACGGCGACGGCATCCCGCTGCCCCCCACCCAGCTCACCACCGGCGAGGCTTGCTGGGGCGTGGCGCCCGGCGAGGCCCGCTGGATCCCGCCGGTAGTCGCGATCGGCGCGGCGGTTCGCTCGGCGCTCTCGCGTCGCACGACCGTCAGCACCGTCGCCTGCTGAGCTCATCCGCCTCCCCGCATACTTAGCCCATACAAGTGGGGTGCCGCTCGGCCTGCGTACAGGTCCTGCGTCGAGTGCATGATCAGTGTTGGGCGTACCCGACGAGTTACCCATGTTCTCGCGAAATCAGTCGTTGCGTTGGTGCCGTTCGACTGATTCGCGGAATATGCCGATGCACTCCGCGCGAATATATCGATCGTTCTTGTTTCACTTAGATCCATCGCGCGCGATGATGGGGGTTATGGCCCAGCTCACTGATGACTCCCGGACGCTTCTGCGGACCTGCCCGCTGTGCGAGGCGGTCTGCGGACTCGAGATCACACTCGACTCGAACGACCATGTGACCTCGGTTCGCGGGGATCGACAGGATCCGTTCAGCAAGGGGTTCATCTGCCCCAAGGGGGCCAGCTTCGGTCATCTCGACGAAGATCCGGATCGGCTGACCGAACCGATGATCCGGGACCGGGCCACCGATACCTGGCGCACCGCATCCTGGCCCGAGGCATTCGAGCTCATCGCCGCACGTTTCCCGGCGATCGTGGCCGAGCACGGAAATCAATCGGCGGCGCTGTATCTCGGCAATCCGAACGCGCATACCGTGGCGGGGGCGCTGTATGTGCCGGTGCTGATCCGGGCGCTCGGCACCAAGAATCTGTTTTCGGCGAGTACCGCCGATCAAATGCCCAAGCAGGTGGCGAGCGGGTTGATGTTCGGTGATCCGCTCACCGTGCCGGTGCCGGATCTGGATCGCACCGACTATCTGCTGATGCTGGGCGCGAATCCGCTGGAATCGAACGGATCGCTGTGCACCGCACCGGATTTCCCTGGCCGGTTGAAGGCATTGCGCAAGCGCGGCGGGAAATTCGTCGTGGTCGATCCGCGGGAAACGCGGACCGCGAAGCTGGCCGATGAGCATCTGTTCATCCGGCCGGGTAGCGATGCTTATCTGTTGTTCGGGATCGTGCACACATTGTTCGAACAGGGGCTTACCGATATCCGCGTGGATGTCGCTGGACTGGACGAAGTGCGCGCGGCAGCCGCGGATTTCACACCCGGGGTGGTTTCGGAACGGACCGGAATTCCCGCCGAGACGGTTATCCGGATCGCGCAGGAGTTGGCGGCCGCGCCGACCGCGGCGGTGTATGCGCGAATCGGCACCTGCACAGCCGAATTCGGCACGTTGACCCAGTGGTTGGTCGAGGTGATCAACGTGCTGACCGGCAACCTCGATTCACCCGGCGGCGCCATGTTCGCCGATGCGGCGGCGGGCGGTATCCCGCGCACCAAGCCGTTCCGCATCGGGCGCTGGGCCAGCCGGGTGCGCGGGCTGCCCGAGGCAATGGGAGAACTGCCGGTGGCGACCCTGGCCGACGAGATCATGACACCGGGCGCGGGGCAGGTGCGCGCGCTGGTGACCGTCGCGGGTAATCCGGTGCTGTCCGCGCCGAGCGGGGTCCGGTTGGATACGGCATTCGCGCAATTGGACTTCATGGTCAGCGTGGACCGGTACCTGAACGAGACCACCCGGCATGCGGATGTGATCCTGCCGCCGCCGCGCTCGACGCAGTCGCCGCATTACGACTTCGCGTTGCTGCAGTTCGCGGTTCGCAATTACGCGCGGTACTCGCGGCCGCTGGTCCCGCTCGGCGATCGGCCTTCGGAGTCGGAGATCCTGGCCAGGCTCGGGGCCGCACTCACCGGGCAGCCTGCCGGACCGGAGGCGCTGACCGGCGTCGACGAACTGATCATCGCGGGCATGCTGCACAAGGCGGGCATACCGGAGCGGCGGCCCGAACTCATCGGGTCCAACAGTACCGAGCAGCGCATAGACCTGATGCTGCGGCTCGGGCCCTACGGCGAGTGGAATGCCGCCGCGAGCGACGGGCCCGCAGCCGGTAGCTCGGGTGACGACGCAGGGCCCCGGGAGCGCCGAGGTCGATACAGCACGCTGAATCTGCAGGTGCTGCTGGACAATCCGCACGGTGTCGATCTCGGCCCTTTGCAGCCGCGGCTGCCCGGCGTGCTGCGGACGGCGTCCAAGCAGGTGGAATTGGCGCCGCAGCCGCTGCTCGACGATGTCGCGCGGATGCGGGCCCGGCTCGCCGATGCCGCGCCGGATGTGGTGTTGATCGGGCGGCGTCAACTGCGATCCAACAACAGCTGGATGCACAATATCCCGACGCTGGTCAGCGGGTCGAATACCTGCACGCTGCATATCAATCCGGCGGATGTGGCGCGGTTGGGGCTCGGCGATACCGCGGTCGTGAAGTCCGCCGCGGGGACGCTGACGGTGCCGCTGGAGCCGACCGAGGCGATCATGCCCGGGGTGGTCAGCTTGCCGCACGGCTGGGGACATACCGACAGCACACAGACGGTGGCCCGGGCGCATGCCGGGGTGAATGCCAATGTGCTGACCGATGATTCGGTGGTGGATGTGCCGTCCGGAAATGCGGTCTTCAATGGCGTTCCGGTGACTTTGACCCCTGCCTGAGTTGCGCTCGATCCGACCGGCCGGGCAGTAAAAGTTCCGGCCGGTCGGATTGTAGCTATTTTCTGGAAACCCTTGCGCTAACTAAAGATTCAATGCATTCTCAACATGGATTTTGCTGTGTTGCCAGACTAAAATGGACAGGATTTCGGTTTAGTCGCGGGCTCAGCGTCGAACCCGTTGCGGTGTGCCGGATTCCAGCTACCAGAGGGGGCGCGATGCCCGGTACACGTTGTGGCAGTGACGGTGAGCGCGAACTACAGGACAGGTACGGTACGCAGGACCGCGCCGAACGCTTCTACCAAGATCAAGTACTCGACCAGCTGAACCCGACGATGATCGAATTCATCGCCCGGATGGATATGGCGTTCATCGCCACCGCGGACAAACACGGCGAATGCGACACAAGCTTCCGTGCCGGCCTGCCCGGCTTTCTGCACGTGATCGACGAACGCACTCTTGCCTACCCGGAATACCGCGGCAACGGTGTGCACGCCAGCCTCGGCAACATCCTGGAGAACCCGCACGTAGGCATCCTGCTAATCGATTTCGTCCAGGATCTGATCGGATTGCACATCAACGGTTCGGCGCGGATCGTGGACGACACCGCGCTGCGCCACAACGTCGCGGAACTACCCGAGAACGTCAAGGGGCGAGCCGCGCAGCACTGGGTGGTGGTCGATGTGGAAGAGGCCTACATCCACTGCCGCAAACACATCCCGCATCTGGTCCCCGCGGCGCGTGAGCAGCGGGAGTGGGGCACCGACAACGTCCGCGCCAAGGGCGGCGACTACTTCGGAGCCAAGGCGCAGGCCAACGCCCTGATTCCGCGCTGATTCGTTCGCCGAGCTGCATACTCGACCCAAACGGAGCGAGTCTTACGAGCGAGGAGTTCGCGGCGCCGCAGGCGCTGCCATTAGACACCGAGTTTGAAGATGACCAGGCGCTGCACGACGAAGTTGATGACCGTCGCGGTGCCCTGGGCGATGACGAACGCCAGCGGCTGGCGCCACCAGTCGCCCGGCAGGGTGGCGTAGAGCACCTGGTTGATGCCGACCTGGACGGCGAAGGTGACGGCGTAGAGGATCACCACCGCGATGAAGCGGGCGCGGCTCGGGGGTGCCTGGAAGGTCCAGCGGCGATTGATCAGGTAGGCGGTGGTGGTGCCCGCGATGAAGCTGATCGATTTGGCGACGCTGACCGGAAGGCCGATCAGGTTCAGCAGGAAGCTGTAGATCCCGTAGTCGACGATGGCCGAGAGGCCACCGGTGAGGGTGAACCGGATGATCTGGGTCTTGAGGTCGACCTCGGTACCGGATTCGATTCGGCGCTCCCGGGTCCCTTCGTGGGCCCGCCCGTCGCCCACCGCCACCCTCGACGGGCGGCCTTCGGCCGACTGCGCTGGTCCGGGGCTACCGCCTTCGGGCCCGTCGGTCACGCCGGCCGGCTCGTCGACCAACGGCAGTTCGGCCGGGAGCGGCAGCTGGGGTTCTGCTTGCACGCCGACGAGCGTAACGCCGGTGACCCGCGGCACGCGGACCGAGCACCGATTGGACACTTGTCCGGCGCGACGCGACCGCTGCCGGACCCCACATACTGGGGAGTACGGCGACGCCGACCGCATATCGCCTCATGCATGTAGCCTCTATGCCGATGTCCACGAAAGCTCCGACCGCCACCACAACCGGTAACTCCGGCAATGTCACCGACGGCACCTACGCGCTGCCGACGCGGACCAAGGCATTGACCGGGTGGGGTCGCACCGCACCAACATCTTCCGAAGTGCTCTCGACGAGCGATCCCGAACTGATCGCCAAGGCCGTCGCCATGGTCGCCGAGGACAACGACTCCAAGCCGGCCCACCTGCGTCGCGGCATCATCGCGCGCGGGCTCGGCCGCTCCTATGGCGATCACGCGCAGAACGCGGGCGGCCTCGTCGTCGATATGACGGCGCTGAACAATATCCACCGGATCGACCGGGACACCCGGATCGTCGATGTGGACGGCGGCGTCAGCCTGGACCAGCTCATGAAGGCCGCGCTGCCGTTCGGGCTGTGGGTTCCGGTGCTGCCCGGCACCCGTCAGGTGACCATCGGCGGCGCCATCGCCTCCGATATCCACGGTAAGAACCATCACAGCGAGGGCAGCTTCGGCAACCACGTGCGCTCGATCGATCTGCTCACCGCCGACGGGCAGGTGCAGCACATCACGCCCAAGCGCAATGCCAAGCTGTTCTGGGCGACCGTCGGCGGCAACGGACTCACCGGCATCATCCTGCGCGCCACCATCGAGATGGCGCCCACCGAGACGGCGTACTTCCTCAACGACGGCGTGAAGACCACGACGCTCGACGAGACCATCGCCGCGCACAGCGACGGCAGCGAGGCGAACTACACCTACTCCAGCGCGTGGTTCGACGTGATCAGCCCGCTGCCGAAGCTCGGCCGGGCCACCATCACCCGCGGCCGCCTCGCCAAGGTCGACGAACTACCCAAGCGTCTGCGCAAGAAGCCGCTGAAGTTCGACGCGCCGCAGCTGATGACGGTGCCCGATATCTTCCCGAACTGGACCATGAACAAGCTCACGCTCCAGGCCATCGGTGAGGCGTACTACGCCATGGGCGGCAATTACACCGGCAAGGTGCAGAATCTGACGCAGTTCTACCACCCGCTCGACATGATCGCGGAGTGGAACCGCGGCTACGGTTCCAACGGCTTCCTGCAGTACCAGTTCGTGGTGCCGACCGAGGCGGTCGAGGAGTTCAAGCGGATCATCATCGATATCCAGAGCTCCGGACACTACTCGGCACTGAACGTTTTCAAGCTGTTCGGCCCGGGTAACCCCGCACCGCTGAGCTTCCCGATGCCGGGCTGGAACATCTGCGTCGACTTCCCGATCAAGCCGGGTCTGAACGAGTTGGTGAGCGAACTGGACCGCCGCGTCATGGAGTTCGGCGGGCGGCTCTACACCGCGAAGGATTCGCGCACCACCGCGGAGACCTTCCACCAGATGTACCCGCGGATCGACGAGTGGATCAAGATCCGCCGAAGTGTCGATCCCACAGGCGTTTTCATGTCCGATATGGCGAGAAGGCTGGAGCTCCAGTGATTAATGCCGTAGGCAACCCGCAGACCATCCTGCTGCTGGGCGGTACCTCGGAGATCGGCTTGGCGATCTGCGCCGAGTACCTGCGCAAGAGTCCAGCGCGCATCATCCTGGCCGCACTGCCCGGTGATCCGCTGCGCGAGGACGCCGTCTCCGAGCTGAAGTCGGCCGGTGCGACCCAGGTCGACGTCATCGACTTCGACGCGCTCGATACCGAGGCCCATCCCAGGGTTATCGACGCGGCCTGGGACGGCGGCGACGTGGATGTCGCCATCGTCGCGTTCGCCCTGGACGGCGATCCGGAAGAGCTGTGGCAGAACCAGCGCAAGGCCGTGCAGGTCGCCGGAATCAATTACACCGCCGCGGTTTCCGTCGGTGTGCTGGTCGGCGAGAAGATGAAGAAGCAGGGCTTCGGGCGGATCATCGCCATGTCCTCGGTGGCCGGTGAGCGGGTGCGTCGCTCGAACTTCGTCTACGGATCCACCAAGGCCGGACTCGACGGCTTCTACCTGGGGCTCGGCGAGGCACTGCGGCCGTACGGACCGCGCGTGCTGGTGATCCGGCCGGGCATGGTGCGGACCCGGTTCTCGGCGCACGTCAAAGAGGCTCCGCTCACCGTCAACAAGGAAGACATTGCGGCACTGGCGGTTTCGGCGTCGCAGCGGGGCAAGGAGCTCGTCTGGGCACCCGGCACCTTCCGCTTCGTGATGATGATCCTGCGCCACATCCCGCGCCCGATCTTCCGCAAGCTGCCCATCTGATTTCCACGAGCCGCACCGTGTCGGCCGCGCATTCGTTTGCGCGGGACAGGTGCGGCTCGTCTATATCAGCACCACGCGCTTCCGTGGCTGCCCGGCGAGTTCGGTGCCGATGTGACAGCGAGTCCGGCATCAGCCCGCGCCACTGTGCCATTTCGGTGGATGCCATCGGCACGGTTCGCCGGGACCGGTCGATGCGGCATCCGGCACCCTGCCCGTGCGAGCGGCCGGGCGACGTGGCAAGTTCGGAGCCGACCTCGAGCCGTCGCATCGTCGAAGGAGCACTCCGTTGAGCACAATCACGGCAGAACGCGCCGAGCACTCCGCACCGGAGCGCGGCCGTGGGGCGCTGCTGATCCGGCACATCGGCTCCGGGGTCGGCGAGGCGCTGCTGGCTGCCGTAGTGGCCGCGATCGTTGCCGCCATTGGGCTGGTGGCGTTTTCGATGGTGCAGTGGCCGGCATTCAACTCGTCCAATGTGACCAGGTCGTTGACCACGGTCGGACAGGTCGGCGCGGCTGTGCTGCTGGGGGCGGCGATCTGGCTGGTGCGGGCGCGGCGGTGGCCGTGGGTGGCGAAAGCGCTGTCCTGGGTCGGGATTTCGACGTTCGTCACGGTGACATTGGGGATGCCGCTGGCGGCGACCAGGCTGTACCTGTTCGGCGTCTCGGTGGACCAGGAATTCCGCACCGAATATCTGACGCGGCTGACCGACAGCGCGGCACTGCACGATATGACCTACGCCGACCTGCCGCCGTTCTATCCGGCCGGCTGGTTCTGGATCGGCGGTCGAGTGGCGAATGTACTCGGAATGGACGGCTGGGAGGCGTTCAAGCCGTACGCCATCGGTTCGCTCGCGGTGGTCGCGGTGATCGCACTCGTATTGTGGTCCAAGCTGATTCGCGCCGACTGGGCGATCGGAGTCAGTGCGGCGACGACCGCGGTGACAATCGCCTATGCCTCGCCGGAGGCTTACAGCGCGGTCATCGTGCTGCTGCTGCCGCCCGCGTTGATTCTTGCGTGGGGCGCGTTGTATCGGCCGCGCGAGTTGTCGGGCGCGGCTGCATCTGAGGACGGAGTCGCATCGGGCGGGCGCGTGGCGGGCAGCGCCGCGGCGGCGGGCGGTATCGGAACGGCCGGGGGCTGGGGCGCGGTGATCGGCGCAGGGCTGTTCCTCGGGATGGCGGCGTCGTTCTACACGCTGTATTTCGCGGTGGCGGCCTTTGCGGTCGGGCTGATGGGACTCGTATCGGCGGGGCTTGCGGTGCGGGCACAGCGGGCCGCGAACCGAGCGGGGCTCGGTACCGGCGAGGGCGGGTCGGGTTCGGTGTGGCGGGCCGCGGTGCCGCCACTGGTTCGGCTGGTTGTCATCGCGGCCATCGCGGGTGTGGTGGCGCTGGTCGTCTGGCTGCCGTTCGTGTTGAAGATGCTGGGTGGCACGATGCCGAGTTCGGGGACGGCGTTCCACTACCTGCCCGAGGGCGGGTCGCAATTGCCGTTGCCGATGGCGGAGTTCTCGCTTTCCGGGGCGTTCTTCCTGCTCGGGACGGCGTGGTTGGTATTGCGGGCGGCGTCGTCGCGGCGGGCGCAGGCGCTCGGGATCGGCGTGGTGGCCATCTATCTGTGGTGTCTGCTGTCGATGACGGCGACCGCGGCGGGTACAACTTTGCTCTCGTTCCGCTTGACCCCCGTGCTCGAAGTGCTGCTGGCAGCGGCCGGTGCATTCGGGTTCGTCGAAGGCGCGCGGGCGGCATATCAGGCACTCGATGAGCCGCGGCGGCTCCAGTTCGCCGTCGTCGTGGTTGCCATCGTCGGTGCGCTCGCGTTCACCCAGGACATCCCGCAGGTACTCAAGTCCGAGATCACCACCGCATACACAGATACCGACGGCCACGGCGAACGCGCCGATAAGCGGGCACCGGGTGCGGCGTCGTACTACCGCGAAATCGATGCGGCACTGATCGCGCAGACCGGCCGTCCGCGCTCGGAATCGGTGGTCCTCACCGCCGACACCAGCTTCCTTTCGTTCTACCCGTACTACGGCTTCCAGGCACTGACCTCGCACTATGCGAACCCGCTTGCCGATTTCGCGGGCCGCGCCGCCACCATCGAGTCGTGGAGCAAGCTGAACTCCTCCGCCGCCCTGGTCGACGCACTCGGCAAGACCCCGTGGCGCGCACCGGACGCGTTCCTCTTCCGCAGCAGCGGCGACACCTACACCCTGCGCCTGGCCAAGGACGTCTACCCCAACGACCCCAATGTGAAGCGCTACACCGTGAGCTTCCCCAAAGAGCTCTTCGCGGACCCGCACTTCACCACGACCAATATCGGCCCCTTCACCTTGGTCGTCGTCAATCGCTGACGTCGCCCGCCCGACTGATCAGCGCAGCCGGTGCGCTCGCTCGACGCATGATTTCGCGAGGACTTGGGTAACTCGTGGGGAACTGCTGACCCAGCCGGCCACTGACCGGCGGCCGCCAACGGTCGCGTCGCGGCACTCGAGTCCGGCCCGAAGGCGCCGGGGAGGCGGTTCACAGGGTATTCGGTTACGGTGGATCGCTGATCTGACCACTTACGGGAGAAGTTTGTTTTGCGGGTCGAAGCACCACCAGCAATAGGCGTCGTCACCAACGGATCGACACCGGCTGGCGGGGCCAGACCCGAGCAGCGCACCCTGAAGCGGAGACGGATCCGGGTCGATCGCAGTGATCTGGTCGCCTCGGTGAGCTATCTCGCATTGGCCGTCACGGTGCTGTCCGGACAGTGGCGCAACACACATAGCGGGTACCTGATCAAAAGCGGTCAGGACCAGACCATGTGGGAGTGGTTCTTCGCGGTCACCGCACATTCGGTGGCGCATCTGGAGAACCCGCTCGGCACCGATCTGCAGAACTTCCCGGCCGGGGTGAACATGATGGCCAATACGGCCATGTTCGGGGTCGGGGTGCCGTTGACGCCGGTCACGCTGCTGTTCGGACCGACCGTCACCTTCGTGCTCGTCCTCACGCTCGGCCTCGCCTCCACCGCCTTCGCCTGGTACTGGCTGTTCTCCCGGGAATTGGTGGAGTCCCGGCCGGCCGCCGCGATCGGCGGACTGTTCTGCGGTTTCGCGCCCGCGATGATCTCCCATGCCAATGCGCACCCGAATTTCGTACTGCTGGCGCTGCTTCCGGTCATCGCACTGCTGTTGATCCGCTTCGCACGACGCGTATCAGGTGCGGAGACGGCCAAGCCACGCAGGCGAGTTCGCGATGCCGTCGCGCTCGGCTTCCTGGTGGCGCTGCAGATCGCACTCGGCGAGGAACCGCTGCTGATCTTCGCACTCGCCTTCGGACTCTTCGGCCTCGTGTACTACCTGCACACACCGCGCACCGGCTGGCAGGTAGCGCGGGCGCTCGCCCCGACCATCGCATTGGCTGCGGGGATCACCTTGATGCTCACCGAAATTCCGCTGTGGTGGCAGTTCTTCGGGCCGCAGAGTTATCGCTCGATCGACCACGGGCCGATGGGCAACGATCTGAAGGCCATCGTGCAGTTCCCCGCCGAATCGCTCGGCGGGATGTTCGCGCCCGGCCAGTACGTTTCCATGAACGACACCGAGCAGAACGCCTATTTCGGCTGGCCACTGCTGCTGTTGCTGCTGGTCACGGTGGCGCTGCTGTGGCGCGACCGGGTGGTCCGGGCGGCGACCGCGGTGATGGTTGCCTTCGGGGTGCTCTCACTCGGTGCGACGGCCATGTTCGGCAAGGTGTCGACCGGGATCGAATTGCCTTGGCGCTGGGCCGAATTGGTCCCGCTGCTCAACACCGTGCTGGAGACTCGGCTGACCATGGCCGCGATTCCGGCCATCGGTGCGGTGCTGGCGTTGGCAACCCAGCAGGCGCTCACCTGGTGGAAGCAGTCGCCGGTCGATTGGCGGCCGCTGGCCTGGTTCCCAGCGCTCGGCCTGGCCTTGGCTCCGCTTATCCCAACCGTCCTTCCGGTGATCGAGCGCGCACCGACTCCGGAGTTCTTCGCCGACGGGACAGTGCAGAAGTACGTGAGTGGCGGCTCGGTTGTCATGGTGCCGCCGCCGCGTCCCCCCGATGCGCAGGCATTGCGCTGGCAAGCCGACGCCGACTTCGACTTCCCGCTCGCCGGCGGCTATTTTGTCGGCCCGACCGGCGCGAACAAGAAAGGCATCTACGGACCCGACTTCCGTCCGACCACCGCCCTGCTCGTCGGCGCCCTCGACACCGGGGTGGTACCGCCCATCGACGACGACACCCGCGCACAGGCACTCGACGACCTGCGCTTCTGGGAGGCCGACGTGATGGTCCTGCCCGCAACCAAGAACTCCGAAGTGCTGCGCACGACCGTGACGCAACTGCTCGGCGTCGCGCCGCGACAGGTCGACGACGTGTGGCTCTGGGACGTCCGGCCGCTGCGATAGGCAGCGGCGATGATCTCGGTGGCGAGCGTCACCGATGCGGGTGGCTAGCATGGTGCCTCGTGCGACCGGACCGAACTTCTGCAGCGTTCACCCGAAACCGCCTGATCGCCCTCGTCTCCGGGTTGCTCGGATTCGTGCTGGCACTGTTGACGCCGTTGCTTCCGGTGAAACAGGATCAGGCCGCGCTCGACTGGCCCCAGGCGGGCCGTACCAGTGTCGAGGCGCCGCTGGTTTCGTATGTGCCGCTGCGGTTGGATGCGACGCTGCCGTGTTCGGTGGTGACCGCGGCCGGGTCGGGCACGGTGCTGTCGACCATTCCGCACGCCTCGGGTCAGGCCAGTGCCAAGGGACTGATCGTCTCGGTCACCGACGGCACGCTCGCGGTGCTGCAGCGTGATGTGCCGCTGCTGTCCGCACCGGTCGCGGAGATCGCCGGGTGCGAGTCCGTCACCATCACCACCACGGCGGCCGCGACCTCGGTCGAATTCGTCGGTGCGAAGCGTCAGGACGGTACGCCCTTCCGCAACACCATCACCCGCGATATCCGCCCGCAGGTGGTCGGCGTCTTCACCGATCTGGATGCCGCGAAGCTCGATGGCGCGAAGCTGCACGCCGATATCGATTCCCGCTTCTCCTCGACCCCGTCCGCGCTGAAGCTCGGTGCCATGATCGCGGCGGCGATCTGCACGATCGTCGCGCTGATCGCATTGCACCTGCTCGACAATGCCGATGGCCGGCGCGCGCGCCGGTTCCTGCCCGCGCACTGGTGGCGGTTCACCGTAGCCGATGTGGCGGTGCTCGGGCTCCTGGTGCTGTGGCATTTCATCGGCGCGAATACCTCCGACGACGGCTACATCCTGAATATGGCCCGCGTCTCGGAGCATTCGGGATACATGGCCAACTACTACCGTTGGTTCGCGGTGCCCGAGGCCCCGTTCGGCTGGTCCTACGAGGTGCTGGCCTGGATAACCAAGGTCTCCGATGCCAGCCCGTGGATGCGGCTGCCGACGCTGGCCGCCGGCATCGTGTGCTGGATGGTGATCAGCCGAGAGGTGCTGCCGCGCTTGGGCGCTCGAGTGCGCAGGCACAAGGTGGCGCTGTGGACCGCCGGTCTGGTCTTTCTCGCGTTCTGGCTGCCCTATGACAACGGTCTGCGGCCCGAACCGCTAATCGCCGCGGGTGCGCTGTTGACCTGGTGCTCGATCGAGCGGGCCATTGCGACGGGACGGCTGCTGCCCGCCGCGGTGGGTGTGCTGATCGCCGCGTTCTCGCTGGCGGCCGGTCCGACAGGGCTGATCTGTGTGGCGGCGCTGATCGCGGGGTCGCGGCCGGTGCTGCAGATCATTATTCGGCGGGCGCGCGATGCGGCCGGCACATTGCCGGATTCCGCGCCCAGCGCGAAGCAGGGACCTGCGGCGGCTGCCGCAGGATCGGCCGACGAACCCGACACTGTCGGAAGAGAACCCGCCTATGCCGCGAACCCTGGTGGGGACCAGGGAAATCCGAATGCCGAACAGTCAGGACGACAGGCTCGCGTCGACGTGCGTACGGATCGGAGCACCTCACGCCTGGCCACCTTCTTCCGATATGCCGCGTTGCTGGCACCGGGCCTGGCCGCCGGAACGCTCGTGCTGGTGGTCGTTTTCGCCGATCAGACATTGGCGACCGTGATGGAAGCGACCCGGGTGCGCACCCTCGTCGGACCGAATGTGGCCTGGTTCGACGAGCGGACGCGGTGGGATTCGCTGCTGATGCTCTCGCCGGACGGATCGCTGGCGCGGCGCTTCGGTGTGCTGATCATGCTGCTGTGCCTGCTGGTCTGTGTGCTGCAGGTGCTGCGCAAGGGACGGATTCCGGGAACGTCGCGCGGGCCGTCGGTGCGGATTCTCGGCATCGTCTTCGCCTCGCTGCTGCTGATGATGTTCACGCCGACCAAATGGACCCACCACTTCGGCGTTTACGCCGGGCTGGCCGGGTCGCTTGCGGCGCTGGCGGCGGTCGCGGTGGGCACCAATGGGATTCGCTCGCCACGCAACCGGGCGCTGTTCGCGGCGGCCGTGCTGTTCCTGCTGGCGATCACCTTCACCGGATCCAATGGCTGGTGGTACGTATCCAGTTACGGTGTGCCGTGGTGGGACAAGGCGCCGCTGGTCGCGGGTAAGGGCCTGTCCACACTGTTCCTCGGGCTCAGCGGGGTGGCGCTGATCGTCGCGGTGTGGCTGCACTATCGCGAGCCGTACCGCGAGAAGACCGATGCGCCACGCTGTTTCGAGCGTTACGCCTCCGCGCCGTTGACGATCGCGGCGGCGCTGCTCGTGCTGTTCGAGGTGGCGTCGCTGGCCAAGGCGGCGGTCACGCAGTACCCGGCGTACTCGATCGCCAAGTCGAATCTCGAATCGCTGAGTGGCAATACCTGTGCCCTCGCCAACGAGGTGCTGGTGGAGACCGATACCGCGAATTCGCTGCTGCTCCCCTACACCGGCTCCCCCGCCGACGGATTGTCCGCCGAATCGAAGGGCTTCACGTCCAACGGGGTGGCCGCCGACCTCACCGCCGATGCCGAGGAAACAGTCACCGGCGGTGCGAATTCGGTGAACAAGGATTCGAAGAACAAGACCACCAAAACGACCGGTGCGGGCACCGGCGGCGGCACCACCCAGCAGGCCGGAATCAACGGCAGCACAGTGGCATTGCCGTTCGGCCTGGATCCGGCGCGGACCCCGATCATGGGTAGCTACCAGGACGGGGCCGATCAGCAGCAGGCCGAACTCACCTCGCAGTGGTACCGGCTCGATCTGACCGACAGCATGCGCGATGACCCGGCCTACCAGGTGCTCGCCATTACCGCGGCGGGCCGGATCCGCTCGGTCGATGCCGACGGTGTGCTCACCTACGGACAGGAGCTGCACTTGGAGTACGGCGTGCGCGGAGCGGACGGCGAGGTGCAAACGCTCGGTTCGGCCGATCCGCTCGACATCGGGCCCGCACCGTCCTGGCGCAATCTCCGGGTGCCACTGGACAAGTTGCCCACCGGAGTGAACGCGGTCCGGTTGGTCGCGGTCGACAACGACATCACCCAGAAGCAATGGCTGGCCGTCACCCCGCCCCGGCTGCCGCATCTGGCCACGCTGAATTCCGTTGTCGGCGAAACCGCTCCGGTCCTGCTGGACTGGCACGTCGGCCTGGCCTTCCCCTGCCAGCGCCCGTTCGACCACCACGACGGCGTCGCCGAGGTCCCCAATTGGCGCATCCTGCCCGACCGCGTCGGCTCCGACGCCTCCAACGCCTGGCAGGACGATATCGGCGGCGGCCCCCTCGGCTGGACCGGTCTACTCCTGAAGTCCCAAACCATCCCCACCTATCTCACCCACAACTGGACCCGAGACTGGGGCTCCTTGGAACAATTCACCCCCTACGACCCCACCGCCACCCCCGCGACCATCGCCACCACCGTGCAATCGGTCAACGGCTGGAAGAAAGCCGACCCGATCCGAGCGCGCTAGCCCATTCAGCGCTTCCAGCCCGCGACGGAACGCTCAAGGGACGAGGTCGCTGGGATCGGTATTGGCTCCACACAGTACGACACCGATTCGTTCACTGTCGCGTGGCTGGTATGCCCGGGTAGCCAGCGCCGCCAGGCCGGTCGCCGAGCCGTGTTCGACGACGAGTCGATGCCGCTCCCACAGCTGCCGCCGCGCCCGTACGATCGCTTCGTCGTCGACGACGACCGAGCGCACGTCTGTGGCCTTGGCCCAGGCCAGCGCGGCAGCGGAAACCCTTGGTGCGCCGAGAGAATCGGCCGCGATGGAATCCACATCCACGTCGAGCACCGTGCCGGCAGCCAATGCCGCATTGAGTGCCCGGCTGCCATCGGGTTCGGTGCCGACCACTCGAATGCCGAAATGGTCGGCGACCGCCGCGATTCCGGAGAACATACCCCCCGCACCGACCGCGAGGACGATTGTGTCCAAGCCGGCTACCGCGTCGACGAATTCGAGCAGGATGGTGCCCGCACCGGCCGAGGTCAGGTTGTCGTCGTGGGTGTAGGCGTCGATCGCACCGGTGCTCGCCATGAACTCGTGGGCGGATTCCCTTGCGTGGTCCTGCGTTTCGCCTGACAACCGAATCTCAGCGCCCAACGCTCGCAGCCGCGCCACCTTCGCCCGCGGCGTCGAACCGGCCAGGAATACCGTCGCCCGCACGTCGAACACTCTTGCCGCCCAGGCGAATCCGATATCGGCGTTGGCACCGGTAGCGGATACGATGCCGGCATCCGGCATGGCCCCGGTTTCGATCAGCCCCGCCATCAGGTTGGCCGCGCCGCGGGCCTTGAAAGATCCTGTGTGCTGCAGGAATTCGAGTCCCAGGAAGATTTCGGCGCCGCCCGTACGGGTCGACGGCCGGAGGGAACCGGCCGCCTGCTCGTCATCGAATTGCCTGCCCATCGGCGCAATAGTCAAGGGGCGGACCACACCGGCGATACGTTCGGCGGCCGCCTCGACCTCGCCATAGGTAGGAGTGCACATCCGACGGTTCTCCTCATCGATCACAGGTTTCCGTCGACGCCGCCCAGTCCGGCAAGACCCGGCGTATCGCACATGCCCTCATCTCAATACCGTCCGGTACTTTAATCGCAGCTTGGCGAGTCGGCACTGTGAGTCCCGGACCGCCGACGCACAGCCGCCCTCGGACCGAATACCCGGGTTCGAGGGCGGCTTGCGGCCTTCATGAAGTCGCCGTGCCCGCACTCCACCGATCGAGCGCGGCATACGCGGGCTGCCACTGATCGCGGTACGCGGCACGCACCGGCTCCGGCATCGGTGCGAGCAGCACCTGGACCGTCTGCTCGTCGGCACCGTCGAGCAGCCACGGAATCAGTTGCGGAGCAGCGGGACCGATGCGACTGGCGTGCAACTGACCGAACGCCTGCCACTGCTCCGGTGTCACGACCGCCTGAATCAGCGGCAATGCCTCGCCCTCCTCATGCTTCAGGTGCCGCGTCAACCCGGTCGCCAAGGCATCGAGCAGACCGCCGATGCGTTCCGGGCCACTGTCGGGAGCGGCAAAGGTAGCGTCGATCTGCTCGAGCAGCGGATCGATGACGGCGTGCTCGGCCTCCATCGCGTCCAGTAGTGCCAACTCGTCGGGTCGCTCGGCGAGCGTCTGCCGCATCACCGGCCACAGCGCGTCATCCTCGGCGGTGTGGTGCACCAGCAGGGATTTGGTGAACATTCGCCAACCGGCAGCGGTGGCGAGAATCTTGCGCGGATCGTCGTCGATCCGATCGGCGATTTTGGCGATGTCTTCGAGTTCGCGCCGCAGCGCGTGATGCATGGCGTACATCGTCGTCATGTCGAGGGTCACGGGTTTCTCCTGATGGAACGGTATGGAACGGTTGCGCCGACGAGGTCGGCGCTCACGGACGCGCCGCTTCCGGCGGCGGTGCGGAGAGCAGGGCGTGCACGATGCCCCGCCCGATTCGCAGGGTCGCCGTGATCGGGTCGGGACTCGGATCGCGGCGCGCCGTTGGCCGCAGCGCCCACGAAGCAGCCGCGAACCCGGCGAGAACCGTTGCGGGCATGGCGAATTTGCGTGGATTGCCGTTCGCCAGGTGCGAGGCCGCGCCGCCGAGATAGACGGCGAGGGATCCGGCGTAGGCCCACTCCTTGAGCCGGGGCATTCCCGGCGCCAGCAGCACTGCGGCCATGGGCAGTTTGCAGATGCCTTGAATCGTCAAGAAATACCTGGGGTAGCCCAACTGATCAAAAGTTTCGACCGCGAACGGCTCCCGGGTCAGATCCCACATGCCGCCTTTGACCATCTCGGCGGCAACCGGCAGCGTCGTCACCCAGTACGCGGCGGTCTGGATCCGGGAAAGTGCAGCTGATCTCGAGTTCTGTGCAGTCATCGCAATATTCCGCTCAGGCCCAGCTGGCGCCCGCGGGCTCCTTGATGCTGGTGTTGAGTCGGTTGAAGAAGTTGGTCAGCGCAATCATGAGAATGACTGCGGAGAGCTGGTTTTCGTCGTAGTGATCGGCGATCTCGTCCCACACCGCGTCCGGCACGGCATCCTCGGACTTGTCGGCGATCCGGGTGGCGACCTCTGCCAGCAGCAGCGCCGCGCGCTCGGCCGCACTGAACTCGGCGGATTCGCGCCACGCGGCGACGGCGAACAGCTTCTCGTCACCGACCCCCGCCTTACGACCACCCGCCAGGTGTGAGTGCACACAGGCGCTGCACCCGTTGATCTGGCTGACCCGCAGTGCGACCAATTCCAGTAGTTCGGCGGAAACTCCGCCCTGATAAGTGGCCTTGTAGAGGGTGTTGATTCCCTTCATCGCGTCCGGCAGGACCATGGCGGGGTTCTTCATGCGAGCGTTCATGTCAGGTGTTCCTCTCGGGGAGTCGATAATTCGAAATCAGTGGTGGATGTGGGCCCGCTGGTCGAGCCAGTCGGCGAAGCTCGGACCGGACAGGACGGCATCCGGCCCGGGGAGCAGAGCGCCGCTCTCGTACAGGTCGCGGTCGGGGTTGGCCGGATCGCTGACCTCCTCGATCGACCTGTCGTCCCCGCGTCGCGCGTTCACCAGCCGGGCCATCTCGGCCAGGTATTCGGCGCGCGGTCCGGCAATCTCCGGGAAGGGGCCTACTTGGTGCGCCGACCACGCACCGGTCGCGAATTCGGCCAGCTGTTCGGCGACCGCGCGTGCGGAGACCAGTTGGGTACGCATCTTCGGGATGTAGATCACCGAACCTTGTGCGCCCCACTGCATCATCTGTTCGACGAGCTCGTGGAACTGCGCGGCCCGCAGAATTCGCGTCGGCACCGGGCCCGCCAGCAGTGCCTGCTCGTGCACCAGCTTCGCGGCGTTGTATCCAGCGGTGGAGCCGTCGATGCCGATGATGGACACGGCCACGATCCGCCGCACTCCGGCCGACTGCGCGGCCGCGTGCAGGTTGCGGGCCGAGGCGGTGAAGAAGTCGGTGGCTGCCTGCTGTTCGAAGGACGGCGTGCTCGACGCGTCGATCACCGCGGTTACGCCGTGCAACGCTTCGGCGAGTCCGGCACCGGTGACCACATCCACTCCGGTCGACCGCGACATCGCCACGACCTTGTGCCCGGCTTCGGTGAGCACATCGACGATGTGGCGGCCGAGCCGTCCGGTGGCGCCCGCCACCGCGATCGTGCTGTCTTGCATAGTCATTCCGCATCCTTCGTGTCGTGGGCGTGGTCCGTGTGCCGGACCAGCGGCCAATCGATATCCACTCGTCCGGCCAGGACGAGGTAGTTGTCGAAGATCGCCAGCGCCACGTGAGCGATGACGTCGACGAGTTCGGTAGACGTCAGTTCCGCCTGGGCTGTGGAGAGTTCGTCGTCGGTGATGGCGCCGCGGCGCCGGATCAGTGCCGCCGCGAAGGCCAGGATCGCCGCGTACTTCGGATCGTCGGCCGCGCCGAATCGGGCGTCGCTGAGCTCGTCCTCGGTCATCCCCGCGAGGCGGCTGCCGAGGAAGCTGTGCGCCGAAAGGCAGTAGTCACACCCGTGCTCCTGGGCGACCAGCAGCCCGACAGCGAAACGTGCGAACGCCGGCATCTCGCTGCCTCCCAGCGCTTCGATCAGGGCCACATACCCCCGCAGGACGGCAGGGCTTTGCGCCATCACCTTGACGTTATTCGGTGTGACGCCGAACAGCCGCTGGCTGACAGTGAACAGGTGTCCGGCAGCGTCACCCGCGTTCTCCGGGTCTATCGGGGGCATTTGCGGCATGGGAACAGCGTGTTACGGCCCGTTGATACTTTTGCGATGCCTGCACGATGGGTGTTGTATGGAGCCGAGATGGGTGTGCGTTTTACGGTCCTCGGACCAATGAAAATCGTGGTCGACGGTCGCGAGTCGGCCGCAGCGCCGAGACATCGGGCAGTGTTCGCCTATCTCCTGGTCAATGTCGGAAGAGTGTGCAGCGCAGACCGAATCATCGAGGCCATGTGGGGCACGGATCCCCCGGACACCGCGCGCTCACAGATCCACGCCGCGGTGACGGCGATCCGCAAGGTATTGCGCGAAGCGGACGCGGCGCAGGTCCTGCAGACCAGATCCGCCGGATACGTTGCGCTACCGGAGCCGGGGCAATTCGATCTCGAGGAATTCACCAGCCGGGTGGGTGCCGGCCGATCGCTGACCGCCGCCGACCCCGAGGCCGCAGTGGCGGAACTGCGTGCGGCGCTGGCGCTGTGGCACGGCGAGGCGCTCGCCGATCTGAACGCCGACTACGTCGAGCCCGCGCGGCGCCGCCTGCAGGACAAGCAGTTGGCGGCATTCGAGCAATTGACCGAGGTGGAACTCGGGCTGGGCAGGCACGAGGCGGTGCTCGACGAGTTGGCAGCGATGGTGACCGCAAACCCCCTGCGGGAGAAGCTGGCCGGTCAACTGATACTCGCACTGCATCGAGCGGGACGACAGGTCGATGCGCTCGCCGCCGCACGATCGTTCCGGACAGCACTCGCGCAGGCGCAGGGTCTGGATCCGGGACGCGCGTTTGTCGCGCTGGAGCAGGCAGTATTGCGTGACGACGGCGAACCGGTCACACGCGTTACGGCACTGGCCGCACGCACCGAACCAGCGCCACGTTGTGCGAACTTCTTGCCATACGACATACCGGATTTCGCGGGCCGAGGCGCCGAACTCGAACATCTCCTCGCACCGTGCACCGGCACCGCGGCGACCATTTCAACGATCGACGGCATGGCGGGCATCGGGAAGACCGCGCTTGCCGTACACACCGCGCACCGCGTAGCCGACCGATTCCCCGACGGTCAGCTGTTCATCGACTTGCAAGCGCACACGATCGACCGGCAACCGGTCGCGACGGACGCGGCGCTGGAAATCCTGTTGCGCCAGATCGGAATTCCCGCCGAACGCATTCCGCAGACGACCGCCGATCGCGGCGCGCTGTGGCGGTCGGAACTGGCCGGGCGGCGAGTGGTCGCGGTGCTGGACAACGCCGTGGATGCCGATCAAGTCCGGCCGCTGCTGCCCGGCGGAACAGACAGTCTCATCCTGATAACCAGCAGGCGTCGGCTGGTCGACCTGGATGGGGCTCGGGCATTGTCGGTCGATCCACTGCCCGCACGCGATGCTGTCGACCTCTTCGACCGGATCGTCGGCGAACGCGCCACCGCCGAACCGCTCGCGGTGTTGGACGTGCTGCACCTGTGCGGGTTCCTGCCATTGGCGGTGCGGATCGCCGCCGCTCGACTACTGCATCGCCCGCAGTGGACCGTCGGCTATCTGGCGGGGCGGTTGCGTGGGGAGCGGCGCAGGCTGGCCGAATTGTCCACGGCAGAACGGGGTGTCGTTGCCGCGTTCAACCTCTCCTATCGGCAGCTTCGCGCGGACGGGCAACGGATGTTCCGGCTGCTCGGCCTGCACCCCGGGCGGGACATCGATCCCGGTGCCGCGGCGGCGCTGGCCGATATCCCGGTGGACGACGCCGAAATGCTGTTGGAAGACCTCCTCGACGTTCACGTGATAGCTCAATACGAGCCCGGCCGCTACACCTTTCACGACCTGCTGCGCCAGCACGCCCGCGCCATGGTGTCGATGGACGAATCCGACGATGCCCGAACCACCGCGCTGTCACGACTTTTCGACCACTACCTGCACACCGCGCGGTCAGCGGTGGATCTGCTGTTCCCCTACAGCGCCGATCACCGCCAACCACTGCCGCCCTCCGCGGCCCGGGTGACGCCACTGGATAACGCCGAGGACGCGGCCGAGTGGCTCGATGCCGAACGCGAAAACCTCGTCACCACTGCGGCTTACGCGTCCAGCCACGGTACGCCCGCGCACGCCAGAGACACGGCCGAAACCCTGCGTCCCTATCTCGACGGCAACTCCCGCCACTCCGACGCCGCACGCTTGCACCAGGTGGCACTGCTGGCGAGCAGACAGCTGGCCGACTCGATCGGCGAGGCCAGAGCGCTGACCGACCTGGGCTGGGCCTGCTGGCGCCAAGGCGATTACGAGGCGGCGACCACGCATTCGCAAGCGGCACTGCGGATTGCCCGCACGTCCGGGGATCGCTATCAAGAGGCCAGAGCGCTGAACACGCTCGGCAATGTGGCGTGGCGTAAACGGGACTACGACGAGGCCAGGCGATACCTGCGCGACGCGCTCGAGCTCGCCAACCGACTGGGCAACCGGGTCGGCGAGGCGCACGTGCTCGGCAACCTCGGCATGCTGCTCGGCGCCGACAACAACCAGTACCGCGACGCCCGCGAACATCTCGACCGCGCGCTGGCACTGCACTGCGAGATGGGCAATCAGCGCGGCGAAGCGTTGGTGCTGAACTATCTGGGATCGCTGTGCCGCCGCAACGACCTGCTGGACGAGGCCAGAGCCAACCACTCCCGGGCCCGTGACCTGTATCGGATGCTGGGCAGTCGTGGCGACGAGGCGTCCGCACTCAACGGCCTCGGCGAGACCGCCTGCACCGCAGGCGATCCTGGCTCAGCCGCCGAAAAGCACAGCACCGCACTGGCGTTGGCCGACGAGGCATTGAACCTACCCGAGCGAGCGCGCGCCAACGACGGGCTGGCGCGCGCGTACCGAGATCTCGGCGACGTCGGTCGAGCGCGCGAATACGCCGCTGTCGCGATGAGCCTGTATGCGGATCTCGACGTCCCGGAGGCCGACGAGATGCGCACCTTCCTGGATTTACTCGCAGACTCCGATTAGCCCCGATCGCCACGACGGCCGGCGTCGGCCGGGTGTCATTGCCGCGCCCCGCCCCGACGCTATGGCGACCACGAGTCACAATCCCAACCACATGAGAACGACCGCACACGATCGAGTGCGGCGCACCGGGCTCGATCGTCCGCGTTGACGGGTCGGCCGCGACGCGCACGCTGCGCTCCGGCTTGATGTCGTACTTTCGAGGGGTCAGGGGATGAGAACGAGGCGACCGCGGAGCCCGCCTGCCGCGAGGCGCTGGTGGGCGGCGGCTACCGCGTCCAAGGGATAGGTTTCGGCTACCCGGAGGGTGAGGTGGCCGTGGTCGACCAATGCGAGGTGCCGGTCCGCGTCGACTACGAACTCACCGCGCTCGGCCACAGCCTGCGGCCTGTGATGCGCGCCATAAAAACGTGGGCCGAGCAGCGCATGGACGAAGTGCTCGCGGCCCGCGCACGTTACGACGGTGAACCAGCGTGACCATGTCGTAAATGTTGGCCGCGAAAGCCTTCCCACACGTGAAGCTGGCCTTAACCTTTTATTCATGACCGCGGCCTTCGATGATATGGATCTGCGCGACCTCGTCGGACTGCTCACCGAAGATGAACTACGGGAGCTTCGACCGGCGGTGCTGCGCGTGTTATCCCGCCAAACCCCGCAAGAACTACTCCGTCGCGAACTCGGCCTGCGTATGGCAAAAGTCTGAGCCCGCCGTTCAGCTACCAACCGACCACCCGGCCGTCGCAATGGCGCGAATCGCCAGTGCGGCGGCCTTTCGCTGTCGATAACACGTAAGTGCAGGCCACACGCGGGTTCGGAACCACATCGCGCTTTCGCATATGGGCTCGCGAATAGACAGTTGAGTTCCGCGCCGCGCTATTAAACATTCCGCGCGGTCGCATTTAGATATAGAACAGGCCCGACGAATCGGTGGAGTTCCGATTCGACGGGCCTGCCCTCATTCACGACCTAGAACACGCGCAGTTGTCCGGGCGACCAAAGCCCCGAACGGCTGGCCGTACCCGTATCCAACTTGGCCGGAACCGCATTCGGGTAGTACTGGTCGTACCGCTCCAGCGAACCCCAGTCCCGCGCCCAGTCGTTCTTCAGATACGTCGGAACGGTGCTCGACTTCGCCAGCATCTGGCTGAAGCCGAGGAGCCCGCCGAATTCCTCGGCCTGCCAGGTATTCGTCGAGCTGATGGCCAGCGGCCGGTCCGGCAGGATCCGGTACCCGGGCACCTCGGCCACGCCGTTCTTGTGGTCCAGCGGCCGCTGGCACGGGAACTGCAGCCCGACCGCCCAGTCCAGCAGCACCGGCTGCTCGGAGCCGATGAAGCTGTTGAGCGTGGCCAACTTCGGCATCCGCGGCGGGGTGAACGCCAGCCACTGGTCGCCGATCAGGATCGGGTCGTTGGCGACAATGCGCACCGCATCGGCATCGGGTGCGATCTCGTCGAGCGGGATGCGCAGGTTGCGCCACGACGGGAACGGACCGATATCGCGCGGCAGGTAGGTGCCGAGCAGCTGCACACTGCCGTCGGGCAGGTGCTTGCCGTAGTCGACGGTCAGCGACTGGCCGTACCTGGTGTCGCCGGTGTCATCGACGGACAGGATCCGGCCCGCGGCCGAAATGACCACCAGCGGACGATCACCCGAGCGCGGCGCCAGCTGATACCAGCTGGAGACCAGATGCGCGGGCTGCTGCACGCCCTGCTGGTAGCTGCCCATTACCGGCGTGGTGGCCGGATCGAGGCCGAAGGGCAGGGTGGCCCGGCTGCCGTTGACACCGGTCGCGCCGAAACCGCCGTCGGTGCCCGCGTTCTGACCGTCCGCGCCGACCGGACCGACCGACTGGGTGGAGGTATTGCCGGTGCCCGGTTTCACCTCGATGGTGTCGGCGCTGAGCTTCTCGGGCACACCGTTCGGATCGAAGCCGACCGGATCGGCGCCGGCCAGCGGATCACCGTTCTTCGGCGGATTCGCCGGATCGGCGATCGGCGTGAGCATGCCGTTGCCCTTGTTCACATCCGGTTCCACCAGCACGTCATTCGCGAGACCGCACGAGTTGCCCTGCACCGCATCGAAATTCGAGCGCGCGAGCGAATATGCGGGGTACTGCGACACCGCGCCCTTGACCAGCGAGCACACCTCGAGCAGCACCATCAGCGCGGCGACGACGGTCAGCGGGATGGCGGCGAACTTACGAATCCGCTTGCCGCGCACCGACTTCGCCGACGGCTGCGGCTTGGTGTAGTCCTCACGCAGCGCCGACCAGCCGACCAGTGCCAATGCCAGCGCGAACAGCACCAGCATCAGCGTGTTCGACTGGTGGCCGTGCAGCGAGATCCGCTTGTCGAACCACGGCACACCGAAGCTGGACACGTACCAGTAACCGTTGATACCCGAGAAGGCGACCGCAAGCACGAACAGCAATCCGGCGAGGAAGATCGCCCGATTCTTCCTGGCCCGCAACGCACTTGCCGAAACCGCCACCGCGGTGACCGCGGCCAGTGATCCGGCGATGCCCGCGTACGCGCCGAAGTGGTGCGTCCACTTCGTCGGGTTGAACATCATGAAGAAGATGGTTCCGAAGACCACGCCCATCAGCCGCCAGGTCGGACCGCTGGCGATGCCGGGAACCTGCCTGCGCCGCAACAGCACCAGCATGGTGGTGAACAGGCACAGCAGCATGATCAGGAAGGCGAAGCGGCGCGACAGCGATCCGTCGACGGTCTCCACGAACAGGTAGTAGTAGCGCAGGTAGTCCTCGTACCAGGCCAGGTTCGGGCCGGTCACCTGCCGCACCCGGTTGGCCTCCTGGATACCGGCGAAGGTCTGGTCGGTGTAGACCACGATCAGCACCAGCAGACCCGCCGCCGCGATCGGCGCGAGCAGCGGCAGCGTCGAACCCCACTTGCCGACACCCTGCGCCGCGAACTGCCGATGCCGCCGCACCACGATCCGCACCAGCGGCCGGATACCGGCGAGCAGAGCCGCCACACACATCAGACCGGTCGGCGCCGCCGCCAGGGTGAACGCGGCCACCAGAATCGCCACCGCGGCCGGGAGCAACCGCCCCGTCGCAATGGCCCGCTCGATCGAAACCCAGGTCAGCAGCGCGCCGAGCGCGACGATCGGCTCAGAGCGCAGACCGTTGTCGAACGGCAGCCAGAACGCCAGGAAGACCAGCCCACCGGTCCACAGCGCCACCTTGCTGTTACGCACCCCGCGCCCGAGCCGGGGCACCACCTCGCGGCTGATCACCATCCAACAGAGAATCGCGCAGAACAGCGCGGGCAACCGGACCCACGGGCTCGCGGTGGAGATCTCCGAGAAGGCCTGGATGACGTAGTAGTACCAGCCGAACGGCGCCTCCGGCACGCCGTACCAGCGGAAGTAGTTGGCCATATAGCCCGCGTGCGGCGCCACCCGCACCATGCTCAGGATGTAGCCGTCGTCAGAGGTGTTGGCGCCGACGAAATGCCACAGCAGCAGCGTGCCGACGACCGCACCGTCCGCCCAGTTCGGCTTCAGCCAGTTGGCGGGCAGGATCCGGCGGTGCCCGCGCCCGTCACTGCCGTCGAGCCGAGCCAGTGCGCCGAGCGCGATCAGCGTGCACAGCACCGCCGCGATCATCGCGATCAACTTGACCGGGGTCGGGCTGGAGGAGAACCGGGTGTCGACCGTCATATGGAACGAAAGGCCGGTGGGCACCGCGCCCTTCAGATCGGTGAACACGCCGACCACCTGCGGCCGCAGATCACCGTTCAACTGCCCCTCGACCGGCACCTCGACCTTCTGCGTCGTCCCGGGCGCCGCGCCCTCGACCGGCCGCTCGATCGTCGTGGTCACACCGTCGAACGACGCCCTGGTCCGATTGATGTCGGAGCTGATGGTGATCGACGTGCACGCGCCCAACTGCGCACGCTCGGCCGAGGCGACCACGGCATTGCGGTCGACCACATCCACCGTGGTGTCCGAGACCCGCACGAACATCGCCTCGAGCGAGGCCCGGTCGCCCTGTGGCGGCGCGGTAGCCAGCAGCATCCCGCCATAACTCGGCAGCTGATCGATTGCCGAACACGGAATGCGCGCGTCGAGATCGATCGGCACCTGCGACATGAGCGGCGCCTGCACGCTGTTGAGGGCGCCGTCCTGCGGCCAGTTCAGCGTCGCGGTGGTCTGGCTGACCGGTAAGAACGGAGCTGCCAGCGCGAACAGCGCGCCGAGCACGCCGGCGACCAGCGCGACGAGACGCGCGGTTCGGAAATCGCTCGGTGCGACTTCGGGCGCGGCGGGCGGTTTTGTCAAGACAGCGGTAGCGGCGTCGGGCACGGTTGGCAATGGTAGCTGTGTTTATTTGTCGCGGCTGCGCCGCGACGTGTTCGCGGCCCCTGGATGGCTTGCGTCCGAGCGGCCGAGACTCGCGACTGCGTCGCATGCGCTTCGGCCACTCGGACGCAAGCCGGGCCGCGAACGGCGCATGCTCGATGTCGCTTCGCTCGAAACCTGGTGTCCGATTCCTTGGTCACCATTCATCGGAGGGTGACGAACTCGCCGAACGCAGAGACGTAGTTGCGGACCCGAACTGCTGACCAGTTGCCGGAGGGATGGAAAGGTGTTGGGTATGACAAAGGTGAATCTCGAAACCAACTACGGACCGATCGTGCTGGAGCTCGACGACGCGAAGGCTCCGAACAGCGTCGCGAACTTCGTGAATTACGTGAACGCCGGCCATTACAACGGCACCATCTTCCACCGCGTCATTCCCGGTTTCATGATCCAGGGCGGTGGCTTCACCCCCGAGATGCAGCAGAAGGGCACGCAGGCCCCGATTCAGAACGAAGCGAACAACGGCCTGAAGAACGACAAGTACACCGTTGCGATGGCCCGCACCAACGACCCGCATTCGGCCACCGCGCAGTTCTTCATCAACATCTCCGACAACGGCTTCCTGAACCACACCGCGCCGAACCCGCAGGGCTGGGGCTACGCGGTCTTCGGCAAGGTCGCCGAGGGCTCCGAGGTGGTCGACAAGATCGCCGCGGTATCCACCGGTTCGGCGGGCATGCACCAGGACGTGCCGCAGGACGCCGTCATCATCGAGTCCGCGACCATCGCCTGACTTCCGCCGCCACGAAGAGCATCGGGCCGCATCCTGCCGGGGATGCGGCCCGATGCCGTCAGAGCGGCAGCAGGTGGTGTTTGCGGGGGTTGCGGACGAGGGCCTTGTCACGCAGGAGGTGCAGGGCGCGACGCAGTTCCAGGCGGGTGGTCGACGGTTCGATGACGGCGTCGATATAGCCACGCTCGGCGGCGACCCACGGGGTCGCCACGGTTGCGTTGTAGAAGTCGATCATCTGCTGGCGCACCGCGGCGCGCTGATCCTCCGGCGCCGCATCGATCTGTCTGCGGCCGATCAGGCTGACCGCGCTCTCCGCGCCCATGACCGCGATCCGGGCGGTCGGCCAGGCCAGATTCACATCCGCGCCGAGCTGTTTCGAACCCATCACCGCATATCCGCCGCCATAGGACTTGCGGATAACCACGGTCACCTTCGGCACGGTGGCCTCGACGTAGGAGAACAGGAAGCGGCCGCCGCGCTTGATGACGCCGATCTTCTCCTGTTCCACACCGGGTAGGAATCCCGGTGTGTCGACAACGAATACGAGCGGAATATCGAACGCGTCGCACATCCGCACGAAGTGCGCGGCCTTATCCGAGGCCCTGGCATCGAGCGCACCGGCGGACACCATCGGCTGATTCGCGACCACACCGACGCTGCGACCGTCCACCCGCGCGAATCCGGTGATGACATTGCGCCCGGCCGTTGCGCCGATCTCGTGGAAATCACCGTCGTCGAATATGCGCAACAGGATGTCGTGCATGTCGTACCCGGCGTTATCCGAGTCCGGGACAATCGAATTCAGTTCCAGATCCGATTCGGTGATCTCCGGCTCCAGACCCGGATTAACGATCGGCGGCCGCTCGTGGCAGCTCGTCGGCAGGAAGCCGAGATACGCGCGCACCCATTCGAACGCGGACTGCTCATCATCGGCGACGTGATGGATATTGCCGTACTGCGCTTGGCTATTGGCGCCGCCGAGTTCCTCGAGACTGACGTCTTCGCCGGTGACCTCCCGGATCACACCGGGCCCGGTAACGAACATATAGGCCTCGTGGGTGGCCACCACCACGTCGGTATTGATCGGGGCGTACACCGCCCCACCCGCACATTTGCCGAGGATCATCGAAACCTGCGGCACCATCCCGGAAAGCGGCTCCACACGCAACCCCAGTTCGGCGTACCAGGCCAGTGAGGTCACGGCTTCCTGTACCCGGGCGCCGCCGGAGTCGTTGATACCGACCACCGGGCAACCGACCTTGGCCGCGAACTCCAGAACGGCGGCGACCTTGCGGCCGAACATCTCCCCGACCGAACCGCCGTAGACGGTCTGGTCGTGTGAGAACACCGCCACCGGCCTGCCCTCGACCAGGCCGTGTCCGGTGACCACACCGTCGCCGTACAGTGCCGATGGATCACCCGGCTTGCGCACCAGCGCACCGATTTCCACGAAGGTACCCGGATCGAGCAACATATTGATCCGGTCGCGAGCGCTCGGAATTCCCTTTGCAGCCCGCTTCGCCACCCCCGCTTCGCCCGCCGGTTCCTGCGCTAATTCCAGTCTCTTTCGCAGGTCGGCAAGTTTCTCGGCAGTAGTGCTCACTTGGCCCCTCTCATCAGGTGCACCCCTACGGGGCAAAAACGGCAAGCTTCGCGGTGAGGTCGGCTCCGATCTTTCCGATCCGCGGCTCGTCAACGATCTGGAGGTGGTCACCCGGGATATGTATAACCTCGAGGTTCGGAATGTATTCATCCCAACCGCCATTGGGTCGCCGATCCGCGAAACGCGGCTCCAGCTCGATCGCGCCGTCGTGGTAGCGATCGGCGAGATAGAGCACGACCTCGCCCTCGTAGCGGGTGGGGCGCAGCTTCTGCAATGCGCGATTCTCGATCCACGAGGTGCGCTGATGTTCGAGCACACCGCCCGGAATCTTGGTTCCGCTGATCTTGACGAGATCGCTGATCATCTTGAACTGATCTTCGTCATCGGCCAGCGCCAGTTCTTCCAACTGCTCCTGCGGCAGTTCACCCTCGACCCCATAGGTCTTCTTGGCGAATGCCTGGTAGCGCTGGATACGGCGAATCCGTTCCGCCGGGCTGTTGTCCTCCGGCTCGGTCGGAATGGCCAGGTCGATCAGGCCGACCATGCGAACGTCCGCGCCCTCGGCACGAAGGAGATGCGCGACCGCCAAGGCGAGCACCGCGCCGAGCGACCAGCCGTACAGCACGTACGGGCCGTCACCCTGGATGCGGCGCAGCTGCGGCACGTACTGCTTGGCACGGTCCTCGATATCGCCGTCGGCACGTTCGATGCCGTACATCGGGGTGTCGGCGGGCAGGCGCTTCAGCAGCGGTTCGTACACCAGAGTGTTGCCACCGGCAGGGTGGAAGACGAAGACCGGCACCGCATCCGAGCCCTCGGCGCGCGGGCGCAGCGTACGGACGAACCCGTCCACATCCGCACCGCTGTCCTGCAGATTGCGCACGATATCGGAGAGTTGCTCGATGGTCTCGCAGTCGAGCACATCATCGACGGTGACCTCGGCCTTGACCCGCTCGGTCAGTCGGGCCGCCAACTTCTCGGCGACCTCCTCCTCCAGGATCGGCAGGGTATTGAAAATGCCACCCGCCGACTTACCGGTGACGATCGCCCAGGTGGCGAAGGTCAACCGCTCGGCGGCATCACGCGGGGGCACATCGTCCTCATCGGCACCGGCGGGCTGACCACCGAAGATCGCAGCGGCGGCTACGGCCTCGGCCCCACCCACCGCGGTGGTGTCCTCAGTATCCAGAGCGCGTTCGATCGCGGCTTCGTCGGCCTCGGCCGCGACGGCCTGCGCGGGAGTGGCCGGGGCAGGCGCGGCGGTACCAGCCACAGCACCGGTGATACCGGCGGCCGTCTCCGCCTCGACGACGATCTTCTCGGCCTCCGCCTCCACCGAGGTGTTCTCGGTGTCGAGCGAAACCCCTTCAGCGGCAGCGGCATTCGCCACCACGGCCGCCGGATCCGCACCCGCCGCGACCGCGGCGCGCGCCGCGGCGATGAATCCGCCGTCGACCGCGATCTCCTCACCGGCCGCCTGCTTATCGGCGATCGCCTGCACCTCGTCGCGGTGCTCGATGGCGTAGTGCAGCACCTTGCCGACCTCGTTCAGGTTGGCATCGCGCACGGCCTGGATCTGCAGCTGTGGAATATCGAATTCGTATTCCACCCGGTTCTTGATCCGCATGGCCATGAGCGAGTCGAGGCCGAGTTCCATCAGCGGGATCTCCATCGGCAGATCCTCGACCGCGTAACCCATGGACTCGGCGACGATCAGCGCCAGCCGCTCCTCCAGTGTCTGGGTGCCCGCCGGATCCCAACGCTCACCGAAGGTTTCGACGACCTCCAGATCGGCCTCGCCGGTGGTCGCGACCTCGGTTCCCGGAACCGCGACGGCGACAACGGGTTCGGGCAGCGGCGCCCCCGAGGCGACGACCGCCTCGAACAGCAGCTGGAAGCTCGCACCCGCACGCGCATGCACCTGTACCGACGCACCACCGAGGTGCGGGATCAACGTGGTGGTCAGCGTTCCGGTGGTCGGCAGCACCGCGTGCGGGACCGACGCGCCCAACGACACCTCGCCGAATACCTGTGCCGCAGCGGCTTTCACCAGCAAGGCGAGATCGGTGACGGCCGAGGCCTGCACCTCCCACACGTGCCTGCCGTCCGGCAGCGCGACATGCGCACCGGGCACGCGGGCATTGCCGCTGCCACCGGCCATCTTCGCCTTCGGCCAGTACTGCTTGCGCAGGAATGCGGTGCGCGGAATATCGGCGTAACCGCCCGCAGGCAGCAGCGACGGCAGATCGACGCGATGCCCGTGCACGTAAAGCTGTGCCAGCGCGGAGATTACGCCCGCCGACTCGTCTTCCTTGCGCTTGACCGTCGGGATGAGCTGCGCATCGTGCACACCGGCCGCGAATGTCGTGCCCAGAACCTGCATCAGCGCAACGGAATTCGGCGCCAATTCCAGGAAGGTGGTGTGGCCGGTGTCCACCGCGAGCTTCACCGCATTGGTGAAGTACACCGAGTGGCGCATGTTCTTGACCCAGTAGGCCTCGTCGTGCACCGGATCGCTGCCGGGGCGGTAGAACTCTTCCTTGTTGACGGTCGAGTACAGGCCAGCCGTCAACTTGGTCGGCTCGATACCGGCCAGCTCCGCCGCCAGTTCGCCGAGCAGCGGATCCATCTGCGAGGTGTGCCCGGCGCCGCGGGTCGCCAGCACGCGGGCGAATTTGCCCGCCTCCTCGACCTTGGCCACGATCGCCGCGACCTGATCCTGCGGACCACCGATCACGGTATTCGTCGGTGCCGCGTACACCGCGCACTCGACATCCGGATAGTCGACCAGCATCGCCTCGACATCGGCGGCACTCAGCTCGACCAGCGCCATATTGCGCACGTCGTCATCGCTGATCATCGCCTCGCCCTCGCCCATCAGGCGCGAACGGGCGCAGATCACGCGCACCGCGTCCTCGAGCACGAGACCACCGGAGATATAGGCCCCGGCCACCTCACCCATCGAATGACCGACCACCGCATCGGGTTGCGCGCCGTGCGCGCGCAGCAGTGCGGCCAGACCGATCTGAATGGTGAAGATGCCGACCTGTGAGGTGCCGACGTTGTAATCCTGAGCGTCGTCCAGGATCATCTCGCGCACCGAATACCCGGCCTCGTCCTGCACCAGCTCGTCGACCTCGTCGACGGTCTTGCGGAAGATCGAATTCTCCAGGTAGAGCTGCTTGCCCATCTTGCGGTGCTGCGCGCCGAATCCGGACAGCACCCAGATGGGGCCCTGTGCGGCGGGCGCGTCCGCGGTGAACACACCGGGGCCTGGTTTGCCCGCGGCGATGGCGCGCAGACCAGCGACGGCCTCTTCATGGGTCTTGGCGATGACCACGCCACGCGAACGCCAGTGGCTGCGCTTGGCCAGCGAACGCGCCACATCCTCGAGCGGGGTGTTACGGCCTTGTTCGGTCTCCAGCCAGTCGGCCAGCTCCGTGGCGGCGCGGCGGCGGCGCGAAGGCAGGTAGGCCGATACCGCAAGGATCACCGGCAGCGGTTCGGCCCGCTCGGTCGACCATTCCGCAACGGCCGCTACGTCTCCCGCAACCTGCTCGGCGCTCTCCGCGACTATCTGATCGACCTCCGCGACCACACCTGTGGTCTCGATATCCGCGTCTATCGTTTCGCTCTGGTCTGCCGCCTCGGCGACAAGTTCCGCGGTCTCGTCTTCTGAGCCCGCGACCTGGCTCCGCTCGACCGCAGTCGGAGTCGGCTTGTATTCCTGGATGACCACGTGGGCGTTGGTGCCACCGAAACCGAAGCCGGAAACACCTATGGTCGCGGTGCCGCTGTAGCGCGGGAATTCCGTCGGCTCGTCGACAACCTTCAGGTGGGCCTGCTCGAACGGGATGTACGGGTTCGGCCCGGCATAGTTGACGTTCGGCGGCAGTATGTTGTTCTGCAGCGCCATGACCACCTTGGCCAGGCTGGCAGCGCCCGCACCGGACTCCAGGTGCCCGAAGTTCGTCTTCGCCGAGCCGAGCAGCGCTGGCTTGTCGTCGTCGCGGCCACGGCCGACCACCCGACCGAGCGCGTCGGCCTCGATCGGGTCACCGAGCAGCGTGCCGGTGCCGTGCGCCTCGATGTAGTCCACCGTGGACGGCGCAATGCCTGCGTCGCGGTAGGCACGGCGCAGCACATCGGCCTGGGCGTCTGGGTTCGGTGCCACGATGCCGTTGGACCGGCCATCCGAATTGACCGCCGAGCCCTTGATCACCGCCAGAATCTGATCGCCATCACGTTCGGCGTCGGCGAAGCGCTTGAGCACAACGAGACCGGCGCCCTCGGAACGGACCATGCCGTCGGCATCGGAGGAAAACGCCTTGATACGACCGTTCTTCGCGACCGCGCCGATCGAATCGAATCCAAGCGTGATCGCGGGTGCGAGCAACATGTTCACGCCGCCGGCCAGGGCCAGGTCGGCATCACCATCGCGCAGTGCGCGCACCGCTTGGTGCACCGCGACCAGCGTGGACGAGCAGGCTGTGTCGACAGCGACCGACGGCCCACGGAAGTCGTAGAAGTAGGAGATCCGGTTGGCGACGATGGCGGAGGATCCACCGGTCAGCGCATATGCATCGGCCGAGGCAGGCGCAGTCGGATCGGACTGGCCCAATCCGAGTGCAGACACCAGCTGGAAGTCGTTGGTAGAAGTGCCGACGAAAACTCCGACCGGCTCGCCCTTGAGCTCGCTCGCGGGAATCCTGGCGTGCTCCAACGCTTCCCAGACCAGCTCCATCATCAAGCGCTGCTGCGGATCGACCCGCTCGACCTCGATCGGGGACATAGCGAAGAACTCCGCATCGAAGCCCTTGACTACGTCTTGGTCGAGGTAACCGCCCAGGGTGTTGCCCTCGGCGACCTTCGCAGCCACCGCCGGGTCGTCGGTGAACTCATCCCACCGGCCCTCGGGAAGCTCCCGGATCGCGTCACCGCGGTTGATCAGGAATTCCCAGGTCGACTCGGGGGTATCGCCCGCGCCCGGCAGCCGGGTGGACAGGCCGACGATCGCGATATCGTGCGCCTCGCCCGGCTGATAACCCGCGGTGTAGAACGAATCGTCAGCGGATTCCTGCGGCAACTCCGGCTCACCGTTGACGACGACCTCGGCCAGCGACGCGATGGTCGGATGCTGATAGACGATCGTCGCCGTCAGCACCACACCCGTCAGCTCTTCGATATCACCGCCGAGCGCGATGGCATCGCGTGAGGCCAGCCCGAACTCCTCCATCGGCCGGTCCACCGTGATCTGCTCGATCGATTGACCGGTCGCGTCGGCGACCCAGCGGCGCAGCCACTCCCGCAGCTCCGCGACGGATATGTCGGTCCGCGGGGCGGATTGCGAAACGTCCCCGGCGCCAGTGGGCTCGATCGCGTCCGCATCGGCGAGCACGATCTCGGTCGTCTGGTCGGGCGTGCCCTCGTTGTCAGCCATCAGTTCCTCAAGCTACCTGTCTGCGTACCGGGCGCGCCGCGAATCGACGCCTGACGTGGGAAGCCACGCCTAGCGTCGATATTCGGATCGAGCCACCCTCGGGCAATTACTCTTCCGGTGCATCGGGGAAGGCCTGCTGGGTGTAACCACCCCGCAGCGTTCCCTCCAGATAAGCAGTCTTGCAGGCGCGTCGAGCGATCTTGCCGCTGGAGGTCCGTGGAATCGAACCCGCGGGAACCAAGAGCACGTCGCGCACGGTCACACCGTGACGCTGGGATACCGCCGCGCGGACCGCGTCGGCAATGGGCAGCGGATCGGCCTTGCCTGCGCCGGGTCCGCGCTCGCCCACGATGACGAGCTGCTCGGAGGCATCGTCGGCATCGAAACTCAGGCCGGAATGGCTGCCCTGTTCGAACACCTCGGCCGGCAGCTGGTTCGCGGGTACCGAGAACGCGGCCACGAAACCGGGCCGCAGTGCCTTCGAGGCCTCCTGCGCGGAGAACTCGAGGTCCTGCGGGTAGTGGTTGCGGCCGTCGACGATCACGAGGTCCTTCACCCGCCCCGTGATGTACAGCTCGCCCTCGAAGTACACGCCGTAGTCGCCGGTGCGCATCCAGTTGGCATCGGCCGCGGTGCCCTCGGTGTGGCTGCCCTCGGTGAGACGATGCGCGACCTTGTTGTGGAAGGTCGCCGCGGTCTCGTCCGGACGACCCCAGTAGCCGATGCCCATATTGTTGCCGTGCAGCCAGATCTCACCGACCTGGCCGTCGGCCAGTTCGTGCCCGCCGCCGTCGGAATCGACGGTCTCCGGATCGACGATGGCGGCCCACTGCGACAGCGCCACATAACCGCAGGAGACCTGCGCGATGGCGTTCTCGGCGCCCTGCTCGACCCTGACCATGCGACCGGCGTTGAGCTCGTTGCGGTCGACGTAGACGACCTTGGCCTCGTCCTCGGCCTTGGTCGCGGAGACGAACAGCGTCGCCTCCGCCATGCCGTAGCAGGGCTTGATCGCGGTCTTGGGCAGGCCGTACGGGGCGAACGCGTCGTTGAACTTCTTCATCGACGAGGTGGTCACCGGCTCACTGCCGTTGATCAGACCGATGACATTCGACAGATCCAGGGACTCGCCGTTCTTCGGCAGACCACGCGCGGCGGCGTGCTCGAAGGCGAAGTTCGGTGCGGCGGCGAAGGTTCCGGCACCGTCGTTGTGTGCGGCCAGTTCCTTGATCCAGCGGTACGGGCGGCGCACGAACGCGCTCGGCGACATGATGGTGATGTACTTGCCGCCGACCGCGGGCAGGATCACCGTCAGCAGGCCCATGTCGTGGAACAGCGGCAGCCAAGTGACACCGCGCGAGTTCCAGTCCAGGTTGATCGCGTCGACCATCTGCAGCAGGTTGGTGCCGACCGCCCGATGGGTGATCTCGACACCGGCCGGGACGCGAGTGGAGCCCGAGGTGTACTGCAGGTAAGCGATGTCATCGACGGCGACATCGGGACGCACCCAGCTCTCGCCGACGGCGTCCGGAATCGCGTCGACCGCGATGATGCGCGGACGCTGAGCGGCGGGCAGCGAGCGGAAGAACTGGCGCACACCGGCCGCGGAGGAGCTCGCGGTCAGAATGGCCGAGGGTTCGCAGTCGCCGAGCACCGCGTGCAGGCGGTCGGTGTGGCCCGGCTCGTCCGGGTCGAACAGCGGCACCGAGATGGTGCCCGCGTAGATCGCGGCGAAGAAGGAGATCACGTAATCCAGGCCCTGCGGGGCCAGGATCGCGACCCGGTCACCCGGGTTGGTCACCTGCTGCAGTCGAGCGGCCACCGCGCGCAGCCGAATACCGAACTCACGCCACGTCAGCTCCTGCGCTTCACCGTCACGCTCGCGCGAATAATCGATGTAGCGGTACGCGAGGGTGTTCGCGTCGTTGCGGGTGTGCTTCTCGACGTGGTCTACCAGGGTGTGATCATCGGGAATACGGATGTTCCCGGTCTCATCCAGGTAATCGTCGAAAGTCTCTTCCATTCCTTCATCTCCTCCGAGGCACACGCAGCAAGACGGCGACAACGCCGCTGTTACCTGTGAGGCCCCGACTCGCTATCGCCCGCGGGTGCTCTACATGCGAGAGCCAGCCTGCAGATTTTATTGCGGTCTGCGCGGTAGACCGCTATCGGCTAGATGTTCTCAAACCAGAGTCATGTTACAGAGAAGACCGGGTCACTCCCCCCGCAGCAGCGGAATAATCGGCGCGAACGCGTCCATCTGGGTTGGGAACACACCGACATAGGACATCGATGTGAGTTGCCGCACCTGACGGATCTGCTCGGCGATCTCCTCGAATGTGCCGATCGCCACATAGGGCGAGGCGAGGATTTCCTCGACCGACAGTTTTACGTCGACCTCGAGGTCCGGGTGCAGTCCGCGCTCGATCGCGGACAGCGCCATCTCGGCGGTCTTCTCCCGGTCGTCGGTGATGACGATCGCGGTAATGGCCCAGTTCAGCTCGATATCGGCGAAACGCTCACCCGCGGCTTCCTTGATCAGGTTCACCTTCTCGATGGTCTTCTCCAAGGTGATGCCGGACAGCAGGCCCTTGCCGTTCTTGGTGGTGACCGGAACGACCGAAACGATGTCGGCGTGCTTGGCGGCCAGCCGCAGCATCTTCGGACCGCCGCCACCGGTACAGATCGGCGGGCGCGGACCCTGCCGCGGCCGAGGCGTGCCCTTGATGCCGTTCACCTGGTAGTACTTGCCCTCGAAGGTGCATTCCTGGCCACGCAGCAGCACATCGAGGATGGTCAGGGTCTCGTCCAGCTTCGCGAGGCGCACGCCCGGCGATTCGTACGGCAGACCCGCGGCGACGAATTCGTCCTGCTTCCAGCCCGCGCCGATGCCGACCTCGAGGCGGCCCTTGGACAGCACATCGATGGTGGCGAGGTCCTTGGCCAGCACCACCGGATGCCGGAAACCGTTGGCCAGCACCGAGGTTCCCAGCCGGATCCGCTCGGTGGCCTGGGTCAGCGCACCGAGTGCGGCGATCGGGCCGATCTGGTCACCCAGGTGGTCCGGCACGACGAAGGTGTCGAAGCCGTACTCCTCGGCCGTCTGCGCGGTCTGGACGAACTTCCTGGCCCCGCCCTCTTGCTTATTTCCCTCGCCCGCGGCCGCGAAGCGGAAGGGCCGCAGCGGAGTACCCAGCGCGGTCAACTCAGCATCCGCTTCACGGCTCGCCGTGGTGGCCGGTGCGGCTTCTGTCATGAACTCATGCTCCTGGCTGTAAGGAAATGTGGGCGCGAGGCCGGGCCGCATCGTGCCCACGCTTCTGGGGGCTCGAGGGCCGGCGTCGCGATCATCAGGCGCACTTTACAGCGTGCGACGCAACTCCAGTGCGGTTGTCGCGGTCCGCCCGCTCGAACACAGGTTGTGACCGCGTCCGCTGTGCGATCTCACGAATGCGCCGGGTGTGGTGCGCCTTCTATCAAACCGTTGGCCCAGCTCACCGTCCACTGTGTCGCGGTGGTGCCATCGCCGTCCACCACGTAGCCGTTGTAGAGGCTGTGCACCGGGTTGCCGACCGCGCGGACCAGGGTCAGCACACTGCCGACGATGTTCAGGGGACTCAACGCATCGCGCGGCGAATCGCAGATCATGTCGCCGGGCGCGCAGATGGTGTACGTGCGATCGGCTAGCGAGCCGAACCCACCCGAACGCGCACCGGTCATCGTGATCCCGGGCACCTTCAACCCGTTGAGCGAAACCTCGGCGCCGACTCCGGCGGGCGCGGTGCCGATCTGGATGGCCTGGCCCGGTCCGTTGTCACCGGTGCGGCGGCCGTCGGCGATCAGCATGACGCCGAGCACCTTCTCCGCGGGTACCGGTCCCTTGCCCGCGCCGATCTGGTTGGCGATATCGCCCGCGATCACCGCGCCCTGGGAGAACCCCGCGACCACATAGGTGGTCAGCGGACAGTCGCGATACCGATTCGCCATCGCGTCCTGCGTGCGCTGCCAGCCCTCGGAACGGCTGTTGTTGTACGACTGCTGGCCGTCCGGTGGAATCGCGATCGGATTGGAGAACTGCGCGACGTACGGAACGGTGTAGACATCGAGCCGCCCCTCCGGGAACTGCTGCGCTACCGGCCCGGAGACGTTGAGCATCAACGAGATCGGATTGGCCGTCGGATTGTGCGGATCGTCGTTGCTGTTCGATTCCCAGGTACCGGGTATCGAAATCATCTGCACGTCGGGACACCAGGCCGGCTGGGAGGCCGGCGGTGTCGGCGGCGGCTTCGGACCGGGCTTCGGCTTGCGCAGCGGTCCGGCGAGCACGAACCACAGCAGCAGCGCGATGACGACGACGAGCACTACCAGACCGATGAAGAGCAGGCACCCCGCCGGTTTTCGGGACCGGCGGGAGGCCGAACCGCGCGCACTCACTGGCAGTACGTCGACTTAGCCGTATCGATGTAGATCTTTCCGGCCTGTTCCACCGGCATCTTCGCCGGATCGAAGGACGGATCCGATCCGGCCATCGCGGTAGCGAAGGTCATCAGATCCTGATCGGAGGCATTCGCCGCGACGCCCTGGCAGACGTAGGTGCCGATGCTCAGCGCGATATCCGGGCTGGACGGAGTGATGCCCGCGGCCTTGAGCGCGTCGAGGAACTTCTTGTCCTTGTCGGTGAGCTTCGACGTGTCACCGGGGGCGGCATTGGTCGGGACGGGCTGCGGGCGCTCCGGCGTCGCCGTATCGGCGGGCGTCTCGGGGGCCTGCGACGGCTGACCGGTTGCGCCGGCGCTGGTCGAGGCAGGGCTCGAGGCGGAGGTCGTCGCCGCCGCCGTCGTGGTGTGGGACAGCGTCGGCGTGCTCGACACAGTCGAATCGTTATTGCCACAGGCGGCGAGCAAGCCGGTAGCGGCGATCCCCACGACTACGCCGATAACCTTTCCGCGGGTCCGATGCATGAATTCGTGTCCTCGATCTGTTCGCTAAGGGGACGGGTCGCCACCCAGGCTAGAGGAAAGCCGAGCATACGTGCAGGCGGTAGGCAAACAGACCGGTTGGAATTAAATGCCGTGGACTTCGGGTTTGCCGTCGCGCACCGTAATGAATCCGGTCTGGAAATTCTGCTGGATCCCCCCGGGAACGGCGAACTCGTCACTCGTCGGGTACCCGAGCCTGCCGTTCTCGTAGCCGACCACCGACCACATATCCATGATCGGACCCGAACGCACCGGCCACGCACCCGACAGCGGGCTCCAGTAGATATTTCCGCCCTCGAACTTGGAGTAGCGACCCAAATCCTTGCTCGGGGCCTCGTCGGCGGTGGGGAAGCCGAGTTGGCTGTTCTCATAACCCAATTCGGCGTACTTGCCCAAGATCATTCCCTGCACATGATGCACACCGGTCTTCGCGCTGTAGTAGAACGGACCGTTTTCGAAGGACTGGACTACACCGTCCTTAGTGGGAACCTTGGTCTCGGGTCCGGTGGGATATCCGGCCGGACCGCGCTCGAAGCCCTGCCTACCCCATTCGTCGAGAATCGCGGCGCGCACCACCTGCGCGCCGGTCCGCGGGGTCCAGTAGAGCAGGCCGTTCTGGAAGGCCTGCATGCGTCCGCGGCCGTCCGGCAGCCCGCGCTCGTCATCGGCGGGCAGGCCGAGCGCACCGCCCGGGCCGAGCGCGGCCTGGTAGCCGCCGCCGATCATGCCCCCGACCGCGTGCGCGCCGTCGGCCTGCGAATAGAAAACCCGGCCGCCCTTGAAGTCCTGTGCGATGCCGCCCGCCACCTGATACTCACCGGTGAGGCATTCGCCGAGCCAGCCGTTGCCGCTCGCCAGGGCGGCAATCGCGCCCCCGGTCTGGCAGGCCGGTTTGTTCGGGTCGACCCCGAGCGCGGCGGCGGCCTGCGGCCAGGACTGGCGCATTTCGAAATCCCAGTACGGCCACGAATGTGTGCCGGAGGGACGGTAATTCACCTGGGCCGGGATGGACAGCTTGCCGAGTTTGGTCACGAAGTTCTGCGAGGTCAGCCGGGATAGGATCTCCAACCCCATGCCCGCGTAATTGGTGCTGACCCCCGGAATGCCGCTGGCCTGGTCGAACGGTCCGATCGACCCGTTACCGCTCGAGATGTACAGGCTGACGCCCTTGAGCTTGTCCGCCAACGCATACGGGTCGTGGCTCTCCCACTCCGGACCGCCCGGCGGACCCCACATGGCCGCCGAATCGAAACCGCCCGCATCGTGCATGGCGTACTGGATCGCCTGCGGCATGCCGAGAGTGGTCGTGGTCAGCACACCGGAGTACGACGCGGCGTATTTCGCGAAGTTCGGATTGCGCCCGGCCAGGAACATCGCGGCCGTGCCGCCCATCGAAATGCCTTCCATGCCACGCACGTCCGTGGTCCGCCACTGACTCTCGAGCAGCGGCGGAAGTTCCTTGGTCAGGAAGGTTTCCCATTTGTAGTTACGACCGTTGTCGGGCTGCAGCCAGTCGGAGTAGAAGCTGGACTGACCGCCGACCGGCAGCACCACCGTGACGTTCTTATCGGCGAAGAAATCCACCGCACCGGCGTCGTGGGTCCAGCCGCTCTCCTCATCGGTTGCCCGCAGACCATCGAGCATGAACAGAGCCGGGAACCTGGCCTCCGGGCGGGTGTTCCAATCCCGGGCCAGCAGCAACTGCACCTGGATGGGTGTGGCCATCGATGGCGAATTGATCCACAGCGCCACCCGTCGATCGGTCAGCCACACCGCCCGCTGCACCGTCGCGCCGACAGCGGGTGCCGCGGCGGGTTGGGCGTTTGCGGGGGCGGTGCTCGGGGAAAGCCCTGAGGCGAGTGGGATCGCGATGGCGGTGGCCAGCATCGCGACCGCGCCACGGGTCACATGTCCGCTACGCCGCACACATCTGCCGAATGCAAGTCCTGCCACACGTGTTTCCTACCCCGGTTGCGGCGCGGTTGCGGGTAAGACACGCGGGCAGGCTTATCCGCCTGGCTAATGCGAAACGGCGCCGCCGCTTCCGTTCGGAAGCAGACGGCGCCGTTCGGCGTCTGGACCCTTAGCTCACCAACCGCCGGTGGCGTCGAGGATGCCGTTGTGGGCGTTCCACAGCTCACCCTCCCAGTACTTCCACGAGTGGGTACCCGAGGCCGGGAAGTCGAACGTGGCCGGAATACCGAGCGAGGCCAGGCGAGACTGGAACGCGCGGGTGTTCACCAGCGAGAGCGCCTCCAGCGCCATACCGTTGGCAGTGTTGAAGTAGCCGACGGCCGAGTTCGGGTTGTCGTACTGACCCGGCAGACCGCTGGCCGCCGAGATGTACATCGGCAGACCACGCAGCTGCGGGGCGAACACGAACGGGTCCATCCGCAGCCACTGCGAGCTCCACGGCGCGGCCATCGAGTCGACGTTGTAGCGGCCCGCGTCCAGCATCGCGATGCGGATCGCCTCGCGCATACCGGGCGCGGAAATGTTCAGGTAGCCGGAGAAGGAAGCGGCGTACTTGAACTGGTCACGGTGGTAGGCGGCAAGCGCCAGCGCGGCCGAGCCACCCATCGAGAGACCGACGACCGCGTTGTTGGTGCGCGACACGCCGTAGCCCTCGAGGAAGGCGGGGAGTTCCTTGGTCAGGAAGGTCTCCCACTTGTAGGTGGTCTTCTGGCCGTTGGTGTTGCTCGGCGCGTACCAGTCGGCGTAGAAGCTCGACTGACCGCCGACCGGCATGATCAGCGAGATGTTGTCGTTGCCGAACTGCTGGAGGGCGTTCGTCTCGAACGACCACGCATTGCGGTCGTCACGTGCCCGCAAGCCGTCGAGCAGGTAGAGCGCCGCGCCGCCGCCGCGCGCCGCCCACTGCACCTGGACCTTGATCGGACCCATCTGCGACGGGACCATCAGATCCTCGAAGCCGCCCGACGGCGTCCGCAGCGCGGGGCCGTGCACCGGCGCGGCCAAGGCAACGGTCGGGCCCGTCACGCCCGCGGCGATCGGTAGCGCCAACGCCGCCGCACCGACAGCCAGAATTCGATTCCGCCAACCACGAGGGGTGCCTCGCCGTCCCGACTTGGTTCTCTTCGGCGCGGCCGCCCTGCCGAAACGCATGAATCCTGCTCTCTTTCTGCTGTTGTGGTGTCGCCCGTAGCCCTTGCGGGCCGGGCAACACCCGTGCTGCCAACGAGACGCGCGTCACATGCGAACCGGTACCCGACATTCCGGCACAAGAGACGGCGCTACAACGATCTGGTCACACTTGCGCTCGCTGGAGGTTATTCGACGTGCGAAGCCTTAGCAAGACCGGGGTATTCGAGTGGCCGAATTCCGCCCGTTCACAAGCTGTGATCGTGCGGAGACCCTATCGCGTTCATGCGGAGATGTCGTGTCGGAACGGGAATTTCGAACAAAGATTAGGGGGTCACTAGGGAGTCCGAATCCTTACCCCGGGTACCGGCTCGGATCCGGCGGCATCTCGAGCACTTGGTCGGCCAGGTAGTGCCAGGCGTGCACACCGACCGCCGGGGTAGCGCAAGACCGGGTTCGTCGGGCCGCGGGAATCCAGCCGTAGCGCCTCGCGCATACCGGGCGCGGAATATTCAGGTAGCCCGAATACGAACCCGCATAGCGGAATTGGATTGCCCGCCGACCGGAATGACAACGTTGATATTCCACTGCGGCAGCATCCGGGAGATCCGCCAATGCCGAATGCCACCCAACCGCCGAGCTCCGCAGCCAGCCAACGGCAACTATTCAGCGCACTCAGTGATGCCGCAGCGATCCGACCTTTCGCCCGTGCGAGCACCATTGCTCGCGCTGTCGAGTTTGAGGATCGACACTCGACACCGATGCTCCGCGCGGACAGAAGGTCTCGGCGTTATCACCCTTCTACGGGCAAGTGCTCGAACCAGAAATGGCCGCGATGTCGGGTCGTGATGAGGTCCGGGGAATACCGACGCGAACTCTTACCACGCGCCTTCGCCGGGCATGCTGCGCCGAGACTCGCGATCCAGCGATCATCCAGCCAACCGATGGGCAACTGCTCGACGCGGACCAAGACAAAGCCGCCCGGTGCGTGCACCGGGCGGCTTGTGCACCGCAACATGCCCGCGGGGGAGCGAGCGACCGTGCGCGGCGGCCGAGGGCTCAACCGATATTGGCGGACATGTCCGGAATCATCCGATAGGCCTCGTCTTGCCAGTTGGTCCACGCATGCAGTCCGGCGGGCGGGAACGAATACACCACGTTCTGCGCCCCCAACGACATCATGCGGACCTGAAATGCCCTGGTATTCGCCAAGGCGAGCGCTTCGAGCGGCGAGCCCCTGAGGAGACGATCCGCGGCAACCGGAAATGGAATATTCAGATCCTCGGGCATCGGCAGCGCACTACCGGCGGCGACCCACACCCGGGTGCCGTTCGCGATCAAGCGCGGCGCGAAGACGAACGGATCCATCCGCAACCACTGCGGACCCCACGGCGGCGCCATCGAGTCCACGTTGTAGCCGCCCGCGTCGACCATCGCCGTCCGAATCGCCTCCCGCATACCCGGCGCCGAAATATTGAGGTAGCCCGAGAACGCTCCGGCGAAGCTGAACTGGTCCGGATGATAGGCCGCAAGCGTCAGCGCGGCACTGCCACCCATCGACAGCCCGAACACACCATTGCGATTCGGGTTGAAGCCCAAGCGATCCCGCAGCGCCGATCGCAGTTGCTGGGTCAGGAACGTTTCCCAGTCGTAGCGATAGCTTTTGCCGGGCCCTGCCAAAAAGGCTTCCGTCGCACCGGATCCGGTGGCCGAACCCATCGAACCGGGCGTGACGCCGAAGAAGTTACTCGGTGCATTCCAGTCCGCGTAGAAGCTCGACATGCCGCCGACCGGCATGACCACATTGATATTCCAGCTCGCGAGGACCGCGGGGACGTTGGTCTCGATCTCCCAGCCATTGAGCGTTTCCGGTGCCCGCTGGCCGTCGAGCACATAGACGACGCGGTTGGTATTGCCATCCGCCGCGCGCAGCACCCGGCTCTTGATCGGACCCATCACCGGGGAATCGACCCAGAAGTCGAAGGCCGCCGGGTCGACGCCCGCCGATGCGATGGCGCCACTGCCCGCGAGCGAGATCCCGAGCGGTAACACCATCGCCGTCGCCACACCGAGCACCCATTTCTTCGCCCAGGAACCACCGGGCGCCCCGGCCGACGAACCGGCCGAGCTTCCGGGCCTACGCTGCCAGCGCACACTTCGCATTCGACTCGACCTTTCGTCCAGACGGCCAGTCAGCAAACATCAAGCAATTTCGACTGGCGCCTCATCGGGCATAAGACAACCGACCCTGTCCAAAACAGGCATACCACCTGCATACATACTGATCGCGCATCAATGTCCAGCGAATTCTTCTATGTTGCTGAAAAGTGATCCAACCCACAACTATGCGAAGGCATCCAATAGCTGATTCGTTGTCAACGGGGGTTTCGGACGGATGCGAGCAAACAAAAACCGCCTGGTGTGCGAACACACCAGGCGGTCAGCTCACCGCATTACCAGCCCCGCTCGGAGCGAGTCCTACGAGCGACGTTCGCGCCGAAGGCGCTGCGAATCAAACACGGCTACTACCCGATGTTGGCGGAGAGATCCGGGATCATGCGGTAGACCTCGGACTCCCAGTTGTGCCAGTTGTGGATGCCGACGGACGGGAAGCTGTAGGTGACGTTCTGCGCACCCAGCGTCGCCATCCGGACCTGGAAGGCCCGGGTGTTGACCAGTGCGAGCGCCTCCAGCGGCGTGCCCTGGATGACGTCGATCGGCGAGCTCGCGTCGGCCGGACCGGGCAGTGCGCTGCCTGCGGCCACCCAGAGCCTGGTGTTGTTCCGGATCAACTGCGGCGCGAAGACGAACGGGTCCATGCGCAGCCACTGCGGGCCCCACGGCGGCGCCATCGCGTCGATGTTGTAGCCGCCCGCGCTGATCATCGCGACGCGCAGCGCCTCGCGCATACCCGGCGCGGAGATGTTCAGGTAGCCGGAATACGAACCGGCGTAGACGAACTGGTCCGGGTGGTAGGCCGAGAGCGTCAGCGCGGCGCTGCCGCCCATGGACAGGCCGAAGACACCGTTGCGCGTCGGGCTGAAGCCCAGGCGATCACGCAGGGCATTGCGCAGATCGCTGGTCAGGAAGGTCTCCCACTTATAGGTGTTCGACTTGCCGAGGGTCTCGTTCCAACCCGATGAGCCGGTCATCGCGGACCCGGAGGACGAACCATTGGCCGAACCCGACGAACCGGTGCTCAGCCCAAGGAAGTTACCCGGCGCGTTCCAGTCCGCATAGAAGCTGGACGGGCCGCCGACCGGCATGACGACATTGATATTCCACTTGGTCAGCTCACGGGCGACCTCGGTCTCGATCTCCCAGCCGCTCAGGTCACCTCGGGCCCGCATACCGTCCAGCGCGTAGACCACGCGCCCGGTATTGCCGTCCGCTGCGCGGAAGATTCGCGACTTGATCGGACCCATGCTGGAGTCGACCCAGAAATCGAAGCCGTCCGGGTTGAAAGCAGCCGACGCGGAACCCGCCGGACCTGCTACTGACACCCCGAGCGGCAGCAAGATAGCCAGCGACATCAGCACCGACCGCTTGAGCCACGAACCGGCTCTACGGGTTTTCAGACGTCCATTCTGCGTCCTTCGCCCGATCACGCCTCGCATCTGGTTATAGGCCTTTCGTTATGCGGTCGTACTTCGACCGCGTCTCTACGTTGACCACTGGATGGGCCCATGTCGAATAGGACGCCCCCAACGGGCGTTCCCACGTACCATATCGCTTCATCGATGCGGTTGCGTTATCAAAAAGAGATAAAGCGATATGCGCCACGTTTATCTGCCCTGGTCAGTGAAAGAACTGAGCCCACGGAGATCCATGGGCTCAGTGTGACAGGAGTTGCTTCTCATCTTTGCGGTTGAGGATACGGATCCACCAGCCCACACCGCTCGATCTCGTACTTCGGCACGCGATCGATCCGGTATTTCGCGAAGTGCAGTGCGTGAATCAGGTTGTGCTTGAAGCGACCCCAGGTGAGCGGATCACGGTAGGAGATATTCAGCGCCACGGTGTCCGGGCAGCTCATGGCGGTACGCGCCTGGGTGACCCACTTCTCGTCCATGTACCAGGGCATCCACGGATGCCGGTCGACCATGCCGGTATCCACCACGACCCAGTCCGGATACAGGCTCTTGTCGTGGCCGATCCGGCCGTCGGTGAGCCGGTCGGTGTGCGCGGCCAGCGGATAGGCCAGGCCCATCTGGTCGATGACGCGCACGTCCAGCGGGACGTTCATGCTGGTCATGCCGAGATTGAGGAAGTAGACGGTATGCCCGGCGCCGCCGTCGGGAATCGGCTGCGGCGGGGGCGCGATGTACCAGAACATGAACGACGGCGAGTTCAGCAGCAGACCGCCGTCGGGGGTTTCGGCGATGTTGTTCACCATGGCCCGCACGCGCGGGTAGTCCAGGTAGTCCTCGGCCAGGATCGGATGGTCGTGGCCGGTATTGAGGACGTAGTAGACGCGCTCGTCGACGATGCCGGAGGCACTGATCTTGGTGCCGGACTTGATGGCGGTGGTGTTGGCCGCGAACAGCGCCCAGCCCGCGGTGCCGAGCAGCGCGAGTGTGATCACCGCGAAGGACCAGTCCTTCGCGGTCACCGCGCGCAGACCGCCCGCAGGCAGCCGGATCGGCACCACGGCGACCGGCAGCAGTAGGCAGAACAGCTGCGGCAGCAGCATCCGGCCGTGCATGAAGTCACCGCCGACGCGCAGGGCGTAGATCGTGAGGACGAATCCGCTGCCGAGCATGAGCGCGACCACCGCACTCGGCGAGTGCAGCCATTCACGAACCCGGCGCACCGTCCAGCCGCGCTCGTCGGTCGCCTTGTCGGCACGCGCCGAGCGGCCCGCGACAACGCCGAGGACCAGCAGCACCAGCAGCGGCACCCACAGGTAGTACGGACCGACCAGATCCCAGAGGTATTTGAAGCCCTGCCCCCACTTGGCGCCGCCCGCGTCCTTGGCGACCGCGGTATTCGGATAGGGCAGGCCGTAGTAGCCCATCCGCCAGACCTGATAGCACATCGGCACCAGTCCGGCGGCGACAACGATCAAGGCGCGCAATACGATCGGGCGCAGCCGGGACTGCGGCATCGGGGCCAGGAAGATCATCAGCAGCGACAGCACGCCGACCAGCGTCATCTCCGGACGGATCAGCGGTGCGAGTCCGGCGAGGAAAACCAGCCCGAACAGCGCGGGCAGCTTCACCCGCTCGGTCTGACTCCAGCGCACCAGTTGCCACCACAGCAGGCCCAGCCAGCAGATGACCAGACCGCTCTCCAGACCGGAGGTGGCGTAGTCACGGGCGGGCGGCAGGGCGATATAGACGAATACGCCCGCCGGCAGCAGCAGCGCAGACTTGGTCCCGCCCCACAACCGCGCGGCGCCGAGCATGGCGAAGACGATCGCCAGCATCGACACCGTCAGCGCCACGCCGAGTACGACGTACTCCAGCCTGGCCCTGGTGAGCCAGCTGAAGAACCACACCAGATAGGTCCATGCGGTACTGGTGTTGGTCTCGACGCGCTCGCCCTCGTTGAAGACCGGCCCGTTGCCCGCCAACAGATTCCGCACCGTGCGCAGCACGATGAGGCCGTCGTCGGCGATCCAGCGTCGCTGCCAGCCGCCGACCGAGAATAGTGCGACGCTGAGCGCGATCCCACCGACGAAGGTGGCTCGGGATAGCCTGACGAACCGCAAGGCCGAACGAGCCGGCCCTTCGGCCGGCTCCTCCGTCACTTGTTCTGTTCGCTCCGCTCCCTCTACCAGCAGTTCGTCAGGTGAGATAGACAGCGACACCTACCGCTCCGATCCAGGCGATTGCGAGGAACTGGAGGATGCGATCCCCCAGCGCGATCTCTTCGGGTTCACCGGCCTCGCCGCCATCGACGTCGACCGCGTAACGCAGGATTGCGATGGTAAACGGAATCATCGAGATTGCGAACCAGTTGGTGTGCTTGAGGCTGTCCTGTTGGAACGCCCACAGACCGTAGAACACCACCACCGCGGTCGCGGCGAGAGTCCAGATGAAGCGCAGATATGTCGGTGTGTAGTACTCCAGCGACTTGCGGATCTTGGCACCGGTGCTCAGCGCGATCTGGAGTTCCGCATAGCGCTTACCGGCGGCCATGAACAGCGAGCCGAAGGCCATGATCAGCAGGAACCATTGCGACAGGTCGATATTCGCGGCCGCGCCACCGGCAACCGCGCGCAGCAGGAAGCCGGAGGACACGATGCAGATGTCCAGCACCGCCTGGTGCTTGAGGCCGAAGCAGTAGGCCAGCTGGATGCCGATGTAGACGGTCATCACCACGGCCAGATGCCAGGACGCCAGGAACGATCCGGCGATCGAGCCGACGAGCAGCACCACCGAGAGCAGGTAGGCCAGATTCACCGGGACCACGCCCGCGGCGATCGGGCGGTACCGCTTGGTCGGGTGCGCCCGGTCGGCCTCCACGTCGAGCGCGTCGTTGACCAGGTAGATGCCCGAGGCCGCCATGCAGAAGACCACGAAGGCGATGCCGACATGGCCGAGCACGCTCAGTTCGGTCGCGGTATCCGGACCCGCGGCCAGCGGCGCGGCGAGCACCAGCACGTTCTTGACCCACTGACGCGGGCGGACCGCCTTGAACAGCCCCCCGGCCAGTGTCTTGGGCGGACCCTTGACTACCGCTTCGGCTAGGTCCGTGCTGGTCGGCTCTTCACTCATGTCAACGAACGTCTTTTCTTGTGCGGTCACTATCGAGTCTCTTTTCGGCGGCAAGCACAACAGCGGCGGACGCGGCGCCGAGCGCGGAACCGGCGAGCACGTCGGAGGGATAGTGCACCCCGAGCACAACCCGGGAGAGCAACATCGGTGGGACGAGCACCGCAGGCAAGGGTAGCCCGGTCAGTCTGCCGAGCAACACCGCCGCTGCCGTGGTCGAGGTCGCGTGCGAGGACGGGAAGCTCAGCTTGCTCGGCGTCGAGACGTTGACCTGCACCGATGGATCATTGGGGCGCGGACGCCGGACGATGCGCTTGATGACGATCGATGCCGCGTGCGCGCCGACCGCGCCGACCGCGACCCCGGCCCACTGCCTGCGCCGGGGTTTGTCGACGACCCAGCCCGCCGCCGCGATGCCGATCCAGCCGAGCGCGTGCTCACCGAAATGCGACATGCCGCGCGCGGCCTTGATCACCTCCGGCTTGGTGCCGATGGTCGCCTGAACCGCGTTGATGATCTTGACCTCGGGCGGCTGCGGCGCCGACGGCACCGCCGATACCGGGCCGCCGTGGCCGTTCGCACTCGAGTGCACCGCGGTGTTGTCGTCCGCGGCGGTGGCTTCCAGACTCACTACTGCTCATCCTTCGTATCGATACCGAAGACGTTCTCCCAAGCCGCCGTGCTGGTCAGCGTCGGGTGAGCGGCGCGGTAGCGCTGCTGCATCTCCGGGAAGCGGGCCGCCAACTCCTTGCGCAGCCGCATGGCCTCCTTGAACAGGCCGAGGGCCTGACGCGGATCGCGCTTACGGTAGACCACGCCTCGGCCGTCCGCGGTTGTGACGGTGACGCCGTCGATCTGCGAGAGCAGGAACCAACGGGCGTCCAGCGTAGGCACATTCAGCTGCGGACGCTCGTGATGCTCGGCATGCGCCGGGCGGAAGTTGTGCACGACTCCCTTGGCCAGGCGGACCACCTTGGCGATCGGATTCGCCGGTTCACCGACCGCGCCGACGCCGATGTGGCTGGCCAGCGGCAGTTCGGTGGACGAGGGCAGGATGACCGCATCGGGGTACTGCTTGCGCATTTCGTGCACCACGCCGAGGGCGCTCGGCAGCAGTTGGAACAGTCGCTCCGGTCCGGCGAGAAAGTCCTTGATCGCCAGATTCTGGATGGCGACCGTCGAATACTCCAGGCAGAGCAGGTGTTTCAAGGTCGCCTTGACGGTGTTGACGACCATGCCGCGCCCGTTGCCAGGCATGTGCAGCGAGGCGACCACCAGGCGGTTGCGCAGGTGGAAGTACGCCTGCCAGTCGATCGCGTCGTCCTTGTCGCTCCAGGCCATATGCCACACGGCGGCGCCGGGCAGGGTGACGGTGGAGTAGCCGTGATCGCGGGCGCGCAGCCCGTATTCGACGTCGTCCCACTTCAGGAACAGCGGCAGCGGCTGACCGATCTCCTCGGCGACCTGGCGCGGGATCACGCAGGTCCACCAGCCGTTGAAGTCGACGTCGATGCGCCGGTGCAGCAGCTTGGAGTTGTCGCGGTCCTTGAGCGGGTACTTCGAGAAGTCGTGGTCGTATTCGACATTCGGCGCGGAGGTCCACATGAAGATGCCGCGATCAACGACCTCGCCCATGCTGTGCAGGTGTGAGCGCTCCTGCAGGTTGAGCATCTGCCCGCCGACCAGCATGGGCGATTTGGCGAAGCGGGCGAAGGCCAGCGCGCGCAGGATCGAATCGGGTTCGATCTCGATATCGTCGTCCATGTAGACGATGTACTCGGCGTCGGTGGTTTTCAGCGCCTCGTACATGACCCGGCTGTAGCCGCCGGAACCGCCCAGGTTGGGCTGATTGCGGATGGCGAGCCGATCGCCGAGCACCGCGGCGGCTTCGGCGAAGCCGGGCTCGTCGACCACCTTGCGGTTTCCCTGATCGGCGACGATGACCGCGGCGATCTTCTCCAGCACCAGCGGATCCGAGCCCAGCGCGCCAAGGGTTTTCACCAGATCGGTCGGCCGGTTGAAGGTCGGCATGCCGACCGCGATGGTGCCCGCACCGGGCGCCTCGACCGGCGCGTACCAACCGCCCGCGAGCAGCGTGACTGCCGTATCGGTGGTGATGTCGAACCAGATCCAGCCGCCGTCTTCGAACGGGCCGAGATCGGTCTCGAATTCCACATGCACCGATTCGGTGCCCGGTGCGACCGCGAATTCCTTGCCCTGCACGTGGATTCGCGAGCCGTCCGCCTTCGAGCGGTAGACGTCCACGCGTCCGTGCCCGGCGAGTTCCAGCCGCAGCACCACCGAGTTCAGGATGCTCCAGCGCCGCCAGTAGCTCGCCGGCAGCGCATTGAAGTAGGTGCAGAACGACACCTCCGACTCCGCGCCCACCGACAGCGAGGTGCGGGTGGTGGCGTGCGCGCGCCGGGCATTGGTCGGCGACTCCTCCAGGTAGAGGGTGCGCACGTCCAGCGGTTCACCCGGCCGGGGCAGGATGATGCGCTGCAGCAGCGACTTCGCGCGGGTTTCGGTGGTCATATCTTCCAGGATCGATTGGGAGGTCATTCGTCGCTTTCAGCGTCAATGCGGGACACCCGCACCCGGTCGGCTTCGATGAGCAAGGCTTCGCCAGTGTCGCTCATCTACGCCTCGCGTCAGTGCGGGACACCCGCACCCGGTCGGCTTCGATGAGCAAGGCTTCGCCAGTGTCGCTCATCTACGCCTCCTGGTCCGAAAGAGGTTCGCCCGACTCCAGGTGCGGTCGCAGGACATTGTCGAACATGCTGAGCGCGCTGCCGATCGCCATATGCATGTCCAGGTACTGGTAGGTGCCGAGGCGACCACCGAAAAGCACCTTCGCCGCAGCGGTTTCCTTCTTCGCCAGCGCCCGGTATGCGGTGAGCTTGGCGCGGTCCTCCGGTGTGTTGATCGGGTAGTACGGCTCGTCACCGGTCTGCGCGAAGCGGGAGAATTCGCGCATGATCACGGTCTTGTCGTTCGGGTAGCTGTCGCGCTCCGGGTGGAAGTGCCGCGGTTCGATAATGCGGGTGTATGGCACATCCGAGTCGTTGTAGTTCATCACCGAGGTGCCCTGGAAGTCACCGGTTTCGAGCACCTCGGTCTCGAAATCGATGGTGCGCCAGCCGAGTTCGCCCTCGCTGTAGTCGAAGTAGCGGTCCACCGGTCCGGTGTAGACGACCGGGGCGTCCGGGTTCTCGGCGCGGATCTGCTCGCGCACGTCGAACCAGTCGGTGTTCAGCCGGACCTCGATGAGCTCGGAGGCAGCCATATTCTCCAGCCACTTCGTGTAGCCCTCTTTGGGCAGACCCTCGTAGGTGTCGTTGAAGTAGCGGTTGTCGAAGGTGTAGCGCACCGGCAGGCGGGTGATATTGCCCGCGGGCAGTTCCTTCGGGTCGGTCTGCCACTGCTTGGCGGTGTAGTCGCGCACGAAAGCCTCGTAGAGTGGACGGCCGATCAGCGAGATCGCCTTCTCCTCGAGGTTCTGCGCGTCCTTGGTCTCGACCTCCGAGGCCTGTTCGGCGATCAGCTTGCGCGCCTGCTCGGGCGTGAAGTAGCGGCCGAAGAACTGGGAGATCAGACCGAGGCCCATCGGGAACTGATAGGCCTGCCCCTTGTGCATCGCGAAGACCCGATGCTGGTAGCCGGTGAATTCGGTGAACTGGGTCACGTAGTCCCACACCCGCTTGTTCGAGGTGTGGAACAGGTGCGCCCCGTACTTGTGCACCTCGATCCCGGTCTGCGGCTCCGGCTCCGAGTAGGCGTTGCCGCCGAGGTGGTAGCGACGATCGATCACCAGCACCCGTTTACCGAGCAGATTGGCGGCGCGCTCGGCGACGGTCAGCCCGAAGAATCCGGAGCCGACGACGATCAGATCGAACTGAGAGGCGGAGTTTGCGGAGTTACCCGGGGACGATGCGACGGTCACGGGTGCCCAGCGTATCGGAAGTCCGCGCGCGAGCCGGGTGGAGTCGCGACCTGCGTGCATTCGGCGACGGATGCCATCGGAATTTCTCCTGGTGTTTGCCGAAACGAATACGCCCGTCGCAATAGAGCCGCTCTTACATCGGACGCGAACTGATCACATGTCCAGTTCGGCAGTCGCCAGCGGCCCGACCCGGAAGACCTGATGATGCGGAAATTCCATATCCCGTTCCTCCCGCTGTTCGCGGTGTCGGTGGCGATAGTCGTCCCGGCGCCCACGAACGCGGCGGAGTTCGACTCGCTGGCAGCTACACCTGTTGCGGACACGGTGCGCGTCGGCGGTGCACCGACCTTCGACGACATCGTCACCGCCACCGCGACCGCGCTGCGCACGACGGCGCCGGGCGAGCAGGTCGCCGCCTTCGACCGTCAGGTCGCCGATTTCCACGGCACCATCGCCGCGGTGCGGGTGCACAGGACGGACTGCCGGTCGCACCGTCGGTGGTGAACGAGCGCACCGAATTCCTCGACGATCCGATCGTCTGGACGCTGGTCGAACGCACCAGGGCGTTCCTGCAGCAGGCCGATCTGCCGCTGGATCGAGCCGGGCTGAACGTCGGCGCCGAGTCCCTGCAAGGCTTTCTGCGCGACAACCGGGTCGCGAAACTGGCACTGATGCGCTGGACCGAGGAACTGGGATCCCACCGCTATGCCCATGCGCCGCACTGCCTTCGCCTTCGTGCGCATCAGCGCTTCCCGCGGACCGCACGAGATATCTCGGGCCAGGCGGCGCACGGTATCCATCAGCTCCGCCGCAGGCTCGACCTCTGCGACCAGGCCGATGCGCAATGCCTCGCAGCATCGATGCATCGGCCCGACAGGGTGGGGTAGCGCGCGGCCGCACCGCCGACCAGCTCGGCCAGCGGGCGGTAGAGCGCATCGGAGCAGGCCGGTTCCGGATGCGCGAAAACCGCTGTCTCCGTTGCGATGCGGATATCGCAGCGGGTCGCCGGATCGAATCCGCCTGCGAGGGCAGGTCCGTCGACCGTCACCGTGGCACTACTCCGGAAAGCCGATATCCGACTCGACGGCATCGCGGTCGGTGTACATGCGCCAATAGTGGTCGCCCAGTTCGGCATTGGTCATGCGGACGATCTCGAGCCCGGCCGGGAACAGTTCCGGCTGCTCGTCCACCAGGCGCTCGGCCTTGCTGTTGCCGATCAGCGCGCCGATATTGAGCAGGCCCACATAGACGCCGGTGCCTTGCAGTTCGATCGCGAGCTGGCGAATGTAGGTGCGTTGCGCGCCGAGTGCGACGCCGAAATTGGACAGATATGGGACCGGATACCTGTCGGAATATCCGGACGAAAACAGCAGTGCCCCTGCCCCGCGCTCGATCATCGTGGGCGCGAGCGCGCGGGTCATCCAGATCGGTGAGTAGACCTTCAATTCCAGCGGGATGCGCAGGTTGTCGGCGTCGACATCGAGGGTGGTCGGGATGCGATTCACCGCATCGCCCGCCGCGCCGTGCATCGCGACATCGATCTGCCCGAACTCGGCCGTGATCTTGTCGACCACGCTGTACAGCTGCTTTTCATCGGTGAGATCGGCGGGGAAGGCCGCGGCCTCGATGCCCTCGGCGGCCAGTTCCGCGACATGTCCGCGGGCCTTATCCGGATTCCGCCCGATGACCGCCACTCGGAATCCTTCCCGGCCGAACCGCCGTCCGGTCCCCATGCCGAGCCCTGGCCCGAAGCCGAATATCGCGATCGTCTTGGTCATACTTCCTCGCTAAGTTGAGCAGGGGTTCAAGTTAGCTTCGACGGTAGCATTAAGTTGAACCCATGCTCAAGATAAATCGGGTACCGGATTTGTAGGATCGGCGAATGCCCGTGGACAAGCCGTTACGCAGCGACGCCCGACGCAACCGGGACGCGCTCGTCAACGCCGCCCGCGAGGTCTTCGAGCAACGCGGCCTGGACGCACCACTCAAGGAAATCGCCGCCCGCGCCGGCGTGGCCATCGGCACGCTCTACAACCGCTTCCCCACCCGCGACGACCTCATCGCCGCCGCCGTCGAGGACCGCATCGAAGCGGGCGGCCGCATCGCCCGGGAGGCGATCGAAATCCAGGACCCCTGGGACGCTTTCGTCTACCTGGTCGAGAAGGTCTGTGAACTCCAGGCCGCCGACCGCCTACTCAGCGACCTCGCCCTACGCGGCGCCCCCAGCCCCGCGATTGCGCGCGCCCAGGAATACGGCCACGGGCTGATGCGTCAAATCGTCACCCGCGCACAGGAATCCGGCGCCCTGCGCCCCGACTGGGTCCTGGAAGACATAGCCTTCATCACCTGGTCCCACACCCGCATCATCGAAGCCACCGCCAAAATCGCCCCCCAAGCCTGGCGCCGCCACCTCGCCCTCGTCCTGGACGGACTCCGAGCCACGGCCGCCCACCCCCTCCCCGTACCCCCCATCACAGAAGGTCAACTGATGCAGGCGCTCAAAGGCTAGTGACGGATGCGCCCAAGGCATTCCGTCCGGAGTACTTCAGCGCGGCCGAAACGACCTGTGAGCCGAGCTCGCTGAGACGGATACGGTGTTTGCCCAGCAGGAGGCTGTGGCGGATACGGGTAGTGCCCCGGGCTGGCATGCGGGCGGCAAGTCCACCAGGGCCAGCCCGCAGCCCAGGAGCACCATCACTCCTCCGATGGTCGAGCGGAAAACTGTACCGCGCCGTGCGGGTTTCGTTCGACGCGAGCGCGGTCAGTAGGTCAGCGCGGGGTGGGAGGGGCGAGTGGGGCGGGCGGCGGTCCAGCGGGCGGCGTTTCCGTTGGCACACAGGATGAAAATGAGGATGGGTTGAATGAGGTCTAGAGCGGTTCGGAGCAGGTCTTCCTGGATCAGGGCGGTGATCTGGCCGACCAGGCCGAAGAAGGAGGACGACACCCAAAGTGGGTGGTCGTCGGGGGACCACCAGAAGATGCCGAGGCCGAATTCGTAACCGGTGAGCGAAACGGCAAGTCCGACAATGCCGATCGCGATCGACAGACCGGACGCGACGATCAGGGTGTAGCGCCCGCTCTCGTCCTGACGCCAGAGTTGGACACCGCCGAAGATCATGACAGCGGCCATCAGCGCCGCCGCGAGCGTGGTGAAGATGACGAGCGAATTGTCGAACCGGCTTCGATTACCGAGGAAATCGACGACCAGCCACGTGCCCCCGACGAGGCTCCGCAACCCATACAGCACCGCAAGCACCGCGCCGATCTGCGCGGCCGCACCGCTCGGCGGCCGATCCCCACTCCGGTAAAGCATCGTCGACACTCCTCACCACCTGGTTGTGGACGATTCGATCCTACGGCCGCCGTACCGAACCCGGTCGAGATGTCGATTCAGCGGCCGGTCGACGGCACAGCGGCAAGGATGAGCGGAGCCACGACGAAGTACAACGCCCGGATCGATACTGCCGGTCCGCCTCCGTGAATGCGAACCGGGGGTAGGGCGTCCGCTGGACGCGGGCGCCCTACCTTGTTGTTATCGCAGGTTGGCCTCGGCGTACGCCTTCATCGCGTCGCGCACGAATTCGGTTGTGCCGTCGCCATGTACGTCGTAGTTGGCCGCGAAACGCGGGTCGGCGACGTACATTTCGCCGAGTCCGGTGAAGTACTCGTACGACGGGCGGCGCTGCGAACCGACCCCGATCCAGTCGTAGTGCCGCGCGACGATGGCCTGGACCTCGTCGCTGTCCGGGGCGAGTCCGGCGGCGTGTGCCCGGCCGTAGTCGGCGGCGATATCCAGGTGGGTCTGGAAGTGCGCCTGCTTATCCGCCTCGGTGAGCGAGCGCCACCAGCGGTCGGCGCTTTCGTAGGCGGCCTTGCCCCAGCGTTCGATCACCTCATCCTTGTACCGAGTGTGGTCGAAACCGTCGAAAACCTCTGCTGCCATGAGTTGTTCACCTCGTTCCGTCTTGTGCAGCGTGGTGGTCACCGACTCGATCTGGCGCCGGATCCGATCCTGTTCCTGCCGAAGCAGTTCCAGGTGCGCGCGCAGTGCGGCGGCGGTGTCCTGTTCGCCCGCGAGAACTTCGGCGATGACCGGGAGGCCGAGGCCGAGTTCGCGCAGCAGCAGGATGCGTTGCAGCCGAACCAGGGAGTCCTGGTCGTAGTAGCGGTACCCGTTGGCGCCGATCCGGCTCGGCGGCAGCAGCCCGAGCTGCCCGTAGTGGCGCAGTGTTCGGCTGGTGGTACCGGCCGCCTTGGCCAGATCCTGGATGGACCATTCGGTGCCCGTTCGCATGACCTGTTCTCCCTTCTTTCTCGTCGGTACAACCAGCTTGCAAGTTGACGTTACGTCAAGGTCAACCCTTTAATGCGTGTCCACCGGCACCCGAAGTGTGACCACGGCAGGTTCGATCCGCGGCTTTGCGGCCACCTGACCGAGCAGCGTGCCGCCGAGCGCGATACCGAGTCCGACCACCTGCAGCGGGCTCAACGCTTGACCGAGCGCGATCCACCCGATCACAGCGGCCGATACCGGGCTGAACAGTCCGAGGAAGGCGACCGAGGTGGCCGGCACCTTGGCGATGCCGCGGAACCAGAGGAAGTACGCCAACGCGGTGCCGATCACGCCGAGGTACAGGTAGCCGCCGACGGCCCGGCCGTCGAGTACGGGCGGCGCACCCTCGATCAGGAAGGCGAGCGGCGCGATGAACAGGCCACCCGCGGTGAGCTGCCAGCCGGTGATCGCGAGCGGTCCGACACCATCGGGCCGACCCCAGCGCTGAGTGAGCACCGTGCCCATCGCCATGGACGCCGCACCGGCGAGTCCGGCGATCACACCGACCGTATCGAGTTGCGCATTGGCGCGCAGCACCACGAGCGCGACCCCGAAGACACCGATCAGGCCCGCGATCACCTTGCGCCCGTTGGGCTTTTCGGCGAGCACGACTGTTGCGAAAGCCAGTGCGAACATCGGTGCGACCGCACCCAGAACACCGGCGACACCACCGGGCAGCCGGTACGCGGCGAGGAACAACAGCGGGAAGAACGCGCCGATATTGAGGACACCGAGGGCAGCGGCGCGCCCGAGCCAGACCCCACGCGGCAGCACGCGGGTGATGGCGAGCAGCGCGAGTCCGGCGGGCAGCGCGCGCATCAGCGCGGTGAAGAGCGGACGATCCGGCGGCAGGAATTCGGTGGTCACGGCGTAGGTGGAGCCCCATGCGATCGGGGCGAGTGCGGCGAGCGCCAGGGTGCCGGCGTACGAGTCGCGCGCGGCGGTGGTTGTTGTCATGTTGGTCGCTCCTCATTGATAATCTCAACGTTGAAATATCTACTCGCCGACACACCTCACCGTCAAGTAGATGAATGTTGAGATAATCACTATCGAGAGGAATGCCGTGGCCGACGCGATCGATCTGTTCACCGTGCACTGGAACCGGGAACGGCCGGACGTCGATGTGTCACCGATGGCAGTGATCGGGCGCATCCAGCGGCTTTCCCGCCTGCTGGAACAGGAGCTGAAGAAATTCTTCGCCGGACACGGACTGGAGTTCTGGGAGTTCGACATGCTCGCGACCCTGCGTCGCTCCGGCGGCGCCGACGGGCTCACCGCAGGCGCCCTCAACCAGGTCGCCATGCTCACCTCGGGTGCCATCACCAACCGCATCGACCGCCTCGCAGCCAAGGGCCTCGTCGAGCGCGCACCCTGCCCAGAGGATCGCAGAGCAATCCGCGTCCAACTCACCGCCACCGGCCGCACCCTGATCGACGACCTACTGCCCTTGCACATGGCGAACGAGCAGCGCCTCCTCGCCGCACTCGATGAGCAGGACCGTGGTCACCTCGCCGATCTGCTGCGAACCCTGACCGAATCACTGGGCGATACCGCGTCGTCCTGATTCGACGACGGCCCGATTACGCCCGAGAACTACTGCCGCGCAATCGGATTCGCCACAGTCGACACCGGCTGCGGCAAATGAGTCGCGCCCGCGCCACCCATGAACCGACGCCAACGGTCTACACGGCATCCCGCCAGCGCCGGTCGCCCGGAGGGCAGCACTCCCTTGTGAGCCGCACCCCCAGTGCACGGTGCGCGCCCGCGAGTGCGAGCGTGCGGCCGGGCCGGGATGAGGACCTGTGCGGGCAATACGCCACGCGGCACGAGCAGCGGTAATCGGGCGGGCGGCAGCCGCAGCCGCCGAGAGGCCCAGAAGCCGAGCCGCCCAGCCACCAAGCCGCCCAGAAGCCAAGGAGCCGAGAGGCCGAGGAGCCGAGAGGCCAAGAAACCGAGGAGCCAAGAAACCGAGGAGCCAAGAAACCGAGGAGCCAAGAAACCGAGGAGCCAAGAAACCGAGGAGCCAAGAAACCGAGGAGCCAAGAAACCGAGGAGCCAAGAAACCGAGGAGCCAAGAAACCGAGGAGCCAAGAAACCGAGGAGCCAAGAAACCGAGGAGCCAAGAAACCGAGGAGCCAAGAAACCGAGGAGCCAAGAAACCGAGGAGCCAAGAAACCGAGGAGCCAAGAAACCGAGGAGCCAAGAAACCGAGGAGCCAAGAAACCGAGGAGCCAAGAAACCGAGGAGCCAAGAAACCGAGGAGCCAAGAAACCGAGGAGCCAAGAAACCGAGGAGCCAAGAAACCGAGAGGCCAAGGAGCCAAGGAAGCGAGGCCAAGGCCAGCGGACTACAAAGGTGCTCAGGGCGACTAGAGCTCTTCGGTCACCTCCGATTCCTCACTTGTCGGCGCGGCCGAGGGGATCGCGGGACCGCGTGGGGGCGGCGGGGTTGGGGTTGATGCCGTGGTCGGTGCGACGGTAGTTCCGGGCGGGAGCGAGACCTCGGGCGCGATGGCGGCGCCTGATACAGCGGAATGTCCCGGCGACACGGCACTTCCGGGCGCGAGCGCGCCTCCGGGCGGCGCACTTTCGGGCGAGGCATTCGAACCATCCGACAACGCGCTCTCGGAAAATATGTTGCCGCTGGGCGGCACACTTTCGGGCGCGCCACTCGGCAATGCGTTCTCGGGCAATACATTGCCGCCAGGCAGCACGCGCCCGGGCGCGACATTGCCGGGCGCGGCGTTCGCGCCGCCAGGCACTGCGCTTTCAGGTGAGCTGTTCACGCCGGGCGCACGTCCGGGCGACGCGCTTTCGGGCACGCCATTCGCAGCACCCGGCACCGCGCCCTCCGGAGAGCTCTTCACGCCGGGCGCTACCGCACTTCGAGACGACGCGCTTTCGGGCACACCATTCGCAGCACCAGGCACCGACCTCTCCGGTGAGCTGTTCACGCCGGGCGCACGTCCGGGCGAGGCGCTTTCGGGCACACCATTCGCAGCACCGGGCACCGTGCCCTCGGGTGTGCCATTCGTGCCGGGTGGTACGGCGCGCTCGTTATTGCCCGGCCGCCCCGAGCCACCAAGTTTGCCCTCGTGCGTATCCGGCGCCAGCTGCATCAGCGTCGTGAAGTCGACGACCTGGGCGCCGAGCGTCGGTGTCGCGATGATGACGCCGTTGGTGAAAAGCCGGTAGGTACCGGCGTTTTGGGGTAGCGCCATTTCCGGTCCGAGCGGCTGGCCGACCGCGCTGTTCGCGCCGCCGATCCGGCGGTACTCGGCATCGATCGGGGATTCGGCGACGAGGGTCTGCTTGCGGGGATCCACCGGATTACCCGCGCCGACCACCGGGGTGCCGAGTTCGGCGGGCGTCGGTCCGACATCGAAGGCGTAGATATCGGCCGGTTCCCCACCGTCGGGTGCGGAAGAGTACTCCGAACGCAGGATTCGGCCGTCCCGCAAGAGCACCATCCCCGCGGTCGATGCGATGGCGGCGGCCGCGCGCGGATCCTCCTTGGCAGTGCCGGGGTACTCCTGACAGTCGGCGGTATCGCAAGTCTGCGCGTATAGGTGACGGTGCTCCGCCAGCGCGTACGAACGTGCCGCGATCGCTTGTGCGCGAAGGGCTTCCGTCGCTCCCTTGTCGACCCAGTTGGCCTGCACCTCCGCTGGGACGACACCGAGCAGATAGTCCTCGACGTCGACCCGGTTCACCGTGCGCGCCTCACCGTTTTCCATGGCAACGCCGAGTGAGCCGCGATATGCCGAACCACCGCACAGCGTCAGATGTTCGGCGGCGGGACGGTTGGGCCGCGGGTTGAGCGGATAGATCCACGGGTCGGGGGTCGCCCGCTGCCACAGCACCGCACCGTCACAGCCCATCGTGACAACCACATTCGCGCCGCCGTCGGGCAGCGCGGTGAGATGCGCGACCTGGCCGCGCGGCAGCATTTGGCCCGCGACTCGCAATCCGGCGTCGGCATGGACGTCCAGCGTCGAATCGTCCTGGGCGAACAGCCGCACCCCGACGGTGGTCGCCGAGATTTTGCCGAGCGTCGCGCCCGGGTAGTAGTGATCGAGGATGCGTTCGGCGGTCCAGCCTTCCAGGGCACTGTCGAACGCGCCGACCTGACTCATACCGCGCCCATGGCCCGGTCCCGCCAACGGACGGACAGGGGCGTCGGTCGGCCGGACCCAGAACGCGAGTACTGTGCCGGCCAGCACGGCCGCACCACCGGTGACCAGCACAGGACGGATGGAAATCGGAGTTCCCGATATCCGTCGCCCGCCAATTCGTTCGTGTGGCGCACTCGTTTTCATCCGCAATTTTCGCTCCCCCCGCGTCGCGTCATTCCGGTGCCGTTTACTTCGCATCCGTTCACTCCCACGGTTTTCCAGGACCTGATCGGTTCGATACCTGTCGGCATGTCGTTCCAGCCGGTCGCAAATCGAGAGCTACATTCGAGCAATCACATAATCCTCAACCAGAGGTTTAGATATGTGACAGTTGTGAACTAGTGTGGTCGTTGATGCATCAGGAAGCAACCCTGACATTCGTGCAGATGATCGCTCGGTTCGACCTGATTGGAGATGCTCGTGCCGTACCGCAAACCGAAACGTTCCTACGTGCTCCCGGTTGTCACCACACTTGCGGTAGCGGCTCCGCTCGCGACATTCACGCTGAGCGATTCGACCGATTACCGCCCGACAACCGGCAGCGAGCTCGCCGCAATCCCCGCGCAACTGGCCGAGGTGGTGCTCGCCACGGCGCCCGACATCACCCTTCCGCTGCGTGAACTCACCGGTCTCGACCTGCCTGATCTGCATCTTTCGGATCTACGCATGCTGCCGATTCCGGAGTCCATTCCGGTTCCCCAGGGTTTGCCGCTGCCGCCCGGTGTCGAGCTACCGACGGAAATTCCCCTACCCAAGCTCGACCCCGAACACACCACACCAGGCCAAACGGTTCCCGGCCAAACGGTTCCGGGCCAGAGCACCCCCGCCCAGTCGCTCCCCGGCCAAACGATTCCGGGCCAGAACTCACCCCCCCAGTCGCTCCCCGGCCAAACGATTCCAGGCCAGAGCTCACCCGCCCAATCACTCCCCGGCCAAACGATTCCAGGCCAGAGCACTCCCGCCCAATCACTCCCCGGCCCAACAGTTCCAGGCCAGGGCACCCCCGCCCAATCACTCCCCGGCCAAACCACGCCGGGTCAATCGGCACCCGGCCAGACCATCCCGGGTCAGACCGCCGCCCCAGCTCAGGGCACAACCCCCGGTCAACCCACCCAAGGCCGTTCCCCTGCCGTCGCATTCATCGCCGATCCCGCCCAGCTCGAGCCCGACGTCACCCCCGACACACCGGCACTGTCGCCCGGCGCCGTCCCGCCGGAACTCCTCGGCCAGGTGGGTGCGCAGGTCAAGGAGCTCAGCCGCGATACCCCGTTCAGCGTTGTCGCACTGACCGCGCACGACCTGGCGAATACCAAGACGTTGGTCCGGGCCCGTCAGTCCGATGGCGGTTGGGGTCCCTGGTACGACGCCGAGGCCGTCGACACCCGTCGCAACGATCGGGCGACGGGCGGCCCCACCGGCACCGAACCGATCTACGTCGGCAATACCAAGTCCGTGCAGATCCTGGTGACCCGCAAGCCTGCCGTGGCGGCGGTACCGCGTCCGCCGGTCGTGGGTGACGCGGAGGGCGCCGTGCCGATGCTGCCCACCCCGACCGCCGGGCGTTCCGATGATCCGGCCCAGACCGACGCCGCACTGACGGCCGTGCTGATCGATCCGGGCCGCGGCGCGATCGATGGCGCACTCGCGAATGTCGCCGCGGCGCTTCCCGGTGGCGGACCCAATGTCATCACCCGATCCCAGTGGGGCGCGGACGAATCCATCCGCTGCGAGGAACCCACCTACGACGACCAGCTCGGCGGTCTCACCGTGCACCACACCGCGGGTCGCAACGACTACACCCCGGCCGAATCGGCGGGCATCGTCCGCGCGATCTACACGTATCACGCAAAGACGTTGGGCTGGTGCGATATCGGCTACAACGCACTGGTCGACAAGTACGGCCAGATCTTCGAGGGCCGCTTCGGCGGACTGGATCGCCCGGTGCAGGGCGCGCACGCGGGTGGGTTCAACGAGAACACTTCGGGTGTCGCACTGATGGGCAACTACGAATCCGAGGAACCGTCGGAAGCGGCGATCAATGCGATCGGCCGGTTCATCGGGTGGCGGTCCAAGATCGCGGGCCTGGATCCCGAGGGCTACACCACGATGTATTCCGAGGGCACCGAATTCACCTCGTATGCCCAGGGTGAGGCGGTTCGGCTGCCGGTGGTGTTCGCGCATCGCGATGTCGGCAATACCAGCTGCCCCGGTGACTCCGCCTATGCCGATATGGACCGCATTCGGGATATCGCAGCGGGCATATCGGCACCGTCCGGTACCTCGACCAAGCCGCAACAGCAGGCACAGGCGCCGACAACACAGCAACCGCAGATGCAGACCACCCCGCAGAGCGATATCGCCACGTTGGCCGCACTCACGGCCAAGCTGCTCGGCATGGTGAATCAGAATGCGATCGCCAGGCACTGGGCCGATAAGGGCGGTCCGGACGGTCCACTCGGCAAGCCGGTGTCGGAGCCTTTGCCCGCCGCGCAGGGACAGCAGTACGCGAAGTTCGTCAACGGGTATGTCTATACCGGCCCGAACGGTCAGGTGTTCGAGGTCATGGGCGCGATCCTGGATCGCTTCCTCGCCCTCGGCGGGGATGCCGGGCTGCTCGGGCTGCCGATGAGCAACGGCTACTCGGTGCCGGACGGGCTGCGAACCGACTTCCAGTACGGCTCACTGATTCTCAACCAGCTGACCGGCATCATCACCACCGTCCGGAAGACCTATAACGACACCTACCAGCAGCAGGTCAACCGCAGTCCGGTCGGCCAAGTCGTCGCGCCGGGCCCGGCCAGCTGAACCGCGCGTTCACACCCACCAGCGCTCGAGCACTTGCGCCACACCGTCTTCGGAGTTCGCCGCCGTGATCTCGTCCGCGGCGGCGAGCGCCTCCGGATGCGCATTGGCCATCGCGACGCCGTGGCCGACCATCGACAGCATCGGAACATCGTTGGGCATATCGCCGAATGCGATGATCGCCGAATGTTCGACACCGAGGCGTTGGGCCACGATGGTCAGGCCGGACGCCTTGGTCACGCCGGGTGCGGAGAGTTCGATCAGGCCGTGGTCGGTCGAATAGGTGATATCGGCGCGGTCGCCGATCAGCGGTGCGAGAACCGCGCGCATATCGGCACTGGGGGTGCCGCGTAGTCGGACCAGCATTTTGATCGCGGGCGCATCAATGACCTCGGCGCGCGAAACCTCGGTGTCATCCGGATTCAGCCAGGCGTGTTCGTATTCCGGTGAGCTGACGAATTGCGGCGTCACCGCGTCGTGTGCACTGGCGCCGACGCGTTCGGCGGCCAGACCGCAGCCGGGCAGTGCGCGTTCGGCCAGGTCGGCGATCCAGGCCAGGGCGTCCACGTCCAGGGTCCGGCTGGCGAGCACGCGGTCCGCGGCGCTGTCGTAGATCACCGCACCATTGCCACAGACGCAGAGCGGCGCATAACCCAACCCGTCGACCACCGGATCGATCCAGCGCGGCGGCCGTCCGGTGGCGAGTACGAACGGCACCCCATCGGTGATCAGGGCAGCCACCGCCGCCTTGGTTCGCGCGGTGACCCGCTCGTCGTGATCGATGAGGGTGCCGTCCACATCGGTGGCAACCATCTTCGGCTTGGGCAGGTGCAGGCGAGTCACCTATTCCATCCTGCCGGAAGACCATCTCGGCGAGGTCGCGGCTATCACTGTGACGGCGGTCGCCGCCACGGGGAGTCCTCGGCGTGCATCGTCGGGTCGGACTGCCGTTTCGCCAGATCCGGTGGCGGAGAATCCGGTGCTGCCTGCGGATTCGCTCCCCATTGCGGCTGCGCGCCCGCCTGATCGGTACCTGCTTGGGGATACGGGGGAACATCGGCTGACGGACCGTATTGCGGATAAGGCGACGGCGGATAAGGCGTCGAACCCGACGGATACCCCGCCGGTGGTACAGCAGGTCCGGACGGATACCCAGCCGGTGGCACGGCAGGTCCGGACGGGTGCCCAGCGGTTGGAGCACCAGGTCCATACGGATACATGGCCACCGGCGGCGCGGCTGCCGGGTTGTGGTTGAGCCAGCGCGTTGTCGCGGGCACGAGGGCGAGCACCGCGGTCGCGATCGGGAAGATCAACCCGATCAGACCACCGATGCCGCCGCCGATCTCCGCCGCGCTGCCGCCCGAGCTGGTGTAGTGCAGGGTTACGGCGTACTCCGTGATCCCCGCGATCACCACCACCGCGCATCCGGCAACGACGAGCACCCGACCGAGCGGCCGCCTGGTGAACATCATGATCGCGCCGATACCGAGCAGGAACGCCGTGACCACCGCGATCGAACCGGCGACCAGCAGGTAGGTCTTGATCCAGCTCTGCGCGAACAGGCCGGTCGAGTCGTACTCCGAGAGATCACGGGTCAGGTCGGTGAGCCCGAGCACGATATTGAAACCGCCGCCGAGCAATTGGCCCACACTGCCGATACTCGCCAGCACCCCGGCCGTGATCGCGGTGCCGCCACCGGGTGCGGGTGCCGGGACCGATGGATATGGCTCATATTGCGGATAACCCATGCAATCCCCCTTTGAGCACCGGAAAAGCCTGGAAACACCGGTCTCCACAGAATAGAGGACATGCCGATCTCACGCGTGTCACGCACGCTCGCACGCACGTCCTTATGATCAGGGACTAATACTCGATGCTGGCCCGACCAGCCGTAGGACCAGAGGACTGATGACCGGCTTCCTGCTACGACGCGCGTTCAATTATGTCGTGCTGTTGCTGCTGGCCTCGTTCCTGACGTTCAGTCTGGCGTCGCTGACGTTCACGCCGCTGGACAGTCTCGAACAGCGCAATCCACGTCCGCCGCAGGCGGTGATCGATGCCAAGGCCGAACAGCTGCATCTCAACGAGCCGATTCCACAGCGCTATATCAGCTGGCTGAAGGGCATCCCGCAGGGTGATTTCGGCCAGACGCTGGCCGGGCAGCCGGTCAGTGAGGAACTGCCGCGCCGGGTGCTGGTGAGTCTGCGGCTGCTGATCATCGGTTCGATCGTCGGTACGGTGCTCGGGGTTTTGATCGGTGCGGCCGGGGCGATCCGGCAATACAAATTCAGTGATTACTTCACCACGGTCGTGTCCCTGCTGGTGCTGAGCACGCCGGTGTTCCTGCTCGCCACCTTGCTGAAATACGGTGCGCTGGAAGTGAATACGCTCACCGGATCACAGATCTTCCTGTACACCGGCGAGACCTCGGCGAACAAGATCAACGGCTTCTTCCCGCAATTGCTCGACCGCCTCCAGCATCTGGTGCTGCCGACGGCCGGTCTGGCCCTCGGCGCGATGGCCGGTTACAGCCGCTACCAGCGCAATGCCATGCTCGACGTGCTGCAGAGCGATTTCATCCGTACCGCCCGAGCCAAAGGTCTGACCCGCAACAAAGCGCTCTACAAGCACGGCCTGCGGACCGCGTTGATCCCGATGGCGACGCTGTTCGCCTACAGCCTCGGCGGATTGATCACCGGCGCGACCTTCACCGAGAAGATCTTCGGCTGGCACGGCGTCGGGGAGTGGCTGGTCAATTCGATCAATGCCCAGGACCTCTACGTTGTCGTCACGGTGACGGCATTCGCCGGTCTTGTCGTGCTGGTATCGGGTCTGCTCTCCGATGTCGTGTACGCGATTCTCGACCCCAGGGTGCGTGTGGGATGACAGAAGCCGAAATCATTGTCCAGGGCGCGCCGGAGGTCGCGGCCGCCTCGGGTCGGCGCAGGCTCGTACTGCGGCGGTTCCTGCGCAACAAGGCCGCCGTCGCGGGCGTGATCGTGCTGCTGATCCTGGTGTTGGTCGCCTATGTGCTGCCGTACTTCTGGACCTGGGACTATCAGGAACTCGACGGCACGGCACTGCGCAAACCGCCCTCTGCCGAGCATCCCTTCGGCACCGACGCCATCGGCCACGACGTACTCGCTCAAACCCTGCGCGGTATGCAGAAATCGCTGATCATCGGCTTCTGCGTCGCCATCATCAGCACCACCATCGCGGCGCTGACCGGTTCGATCGCCGGCCTCATCGGCGGTTTCACCGATAAGGCCATCATGTGGCTGGTCGACCTGCTGCTCGTGGTGCCGAGTTTCATCATCGTCGCGCTGTTCGCGCCGAAGACGAAGGGCAGCGGGTCGATCCTGCTGTTGATCCTGCTGCTCAGCGTCTTCGGCTGGATGATCAGCGCGCGCATCGTGCGCGGCCTGACCATGAGTCTGCGTGAACGCGAATTCGTCAAGGCCGCAAGGTATATGGGCGCGCCGACCAGGACGGTGATCCTGAGTCATATCCTGCCGAATATCGCCTCGATCCTGATCATCGACACCACGCTGTCGGTGGGCGCGTCGATCATGGCCGAAACCGGTTTGAGCTTCCTCGGATTCGGTGTGCAGTCGCCGGATGTCTCACTCGGCACGCTCATCGCCTCGGGCACCGCATCGGCACTCACCTTCCCCTGGCTGTTCATGTTCGCCGGTGGACTGTTGATCGTCATCGTGCTCTCGGCGAATCTGGTCGGTGACGGCTTGCGGGACGCATTCGATCCCAGTGCCAAACGGGCTCGCTCGCGCAAGAAGGCTGGGTCGGAAGAGAAGGTAGCGGCATGACGGGCCCAGCGGACACGGTCTCCACCGAAAAGAACTCCACCGCACCGCTGTTGGAGGTCTCCGACCTGCGGGTCTCCTTCCCCAGCGAAGAGGGCCGCATCGACGCGGTGCGCGGGGTGAACTACACCGTCTCCGATGGCGAAGTGCTCGCCATCGTCGGCGAATCCGGATCCGGCAAGTCGGTCTCCTCGCTCGCGGTGATCGGATTGCTGCCGGAGCAGGCGCGGATCAACGGCTCCATCCGGCTGCGCGGCCGCGAGCTGCTCGGTCTCGGCGATCGCCAATTGTCCAAGCTGCGTGGGCGTTCCATCAGCATGGTGTTCCAGGACCCGCTCTCGGCACTGACACCGGTGTATCGGGTCGGCGATCAGGTCGCCGAAGCCCTACTCGCACATACGGATATGACCGGTCGAGAGGCCTCGGCACGGGCTGTCGAGCTGCTGGATCTGGTCGGCATTCCGGAACCGGCATTGCGCGCAAAGGCATTTCCGCACGAGTTCTCCGGCGGTATGCGTCAGCGTGTGGTCATCGCCATGGCCATTGCCAATGATCCCGCGCTGATCATCTGCGATGAGCCGACCACCGCACTCGATGTGACGGTGCAGAAGCAGATCCTGAATCTGCTGCGCAAGGCGCGCGATATCACCGGCGCCGGTGTCATCATGATCACCCACGATATGGGCATCGCCGCCACACTCGCCGATCGGGTCGCGGTGATGTACGCGGGGAAAATTGTCGAAACCGCTCCGGCGACAGAGCTTTTCGCCGCTCCACGGATGCCGTATACCGTCGGCCTGCTCGGCTCGATACCGCGCATGGACGGTCCGCCCCGCAGCCCGCTGATCCCGATCGTCGGCGCACCGCCGGCCATGCACGCGCTGCCGCCGGGTTGCTCGTTCGCACCCCGCTGCCCAATAGCTATCGATGACTGCCGTGCGGCCGAGCCGCCGTTGGAGAAGACCGGCCCCGGCCATTCGGCCGCCTGCATCCGCACCGCGGAAGTCACCTCCGCCGATCTGTTCGAGGCCTACCGCCAGGAGATTTCGGAGCCATCCGCCGAAGCCGATACCGATGAGCGTGTGGTGCTGCGGGTTTCGGATCTGGTGAAGACTTATCCGATCACCTCGGGCGTGGTGTTCAAGCGCCGTAAGGGCGAGGTCCGCGCCGTCGACGGCATCAGCTTCGAGGTGCGCGCCGGGCGCACATTGGCGCTGGTCGGCGAGTCCGGATCCGGAAAATCCACCACGCTCACCCAGATTCTCGACCTGGTGCAGCCGCAAGAGGGCACCATCGAGATCATGGGCAGCGATATCGCGACCCTGACCAAGGCGCGCAAGCGGGAGATCCGCCGGAAGATGCAGATCGTCTTCCAAGATCCGACGGCCGCACTGGATCCGCGGCTGCCGATCTTCGACGTGCTCGCCGAACCGATGCGCATCGATGGCAGGCCCCGCACCGAAATCACCAAGCGGGTACCGCAATTGCTCGAACAGGTCGGTCTGCGGCCCGAACACGCCGACCGCTATCCCGCCGATTTCTCCGGCGGCCAGAAGCAACGCATCAGCATTGCCCGGGCACTGGCCCTGGATCCGGAGATTCTCGTGCTGGACGAGCCGGTGTCGTCACTTGATGTGTCGATCCAGGCGGGTGTGCTGAATCTGCTGCGCAACCTGCAGACCGAAAACGGTCTGTCCTATCTGTTCGTCTCGCACGATCTTTCGGTGGTCCGCAATCTGGCCCACGATATCGCGGTGATGTATCGCGGGAAGATTGTCGAGGCCGGGCCCGCCGAACAGATCTTCGACCGTCCGAGCAACGAGTACACCCGGGCGTTGATCGATGCGGTCCCGGTGCCGGTCGTCAGCCGATAGAGGGAGAACGCGATGCGATCGAGAACCCGAACCAAATGGGCGGCACCGGTTGTCGCATTGGGTCTGATCGCGGCGGGCTGTGGTTCGGGCGGCGATTCGACGGCGGGGCTGTCGGATACGCTCGGCACCACCAACGACATCAACCCCAAGAGCGTCGACGAAGTCCGCGACGGTGGGAATCTGCGCTTGGCGACCACGTCGTATCCGGCCAACTGGAACACCCTTTCCAATGACGGTAACGACGGCGAGATAGCCGATATCGAACGGCCGCTGATGCCGCGCGCGTTCGACACCAATGCGGCAGGCGAATTGTCCATCAACAAGGACTTTTTCACCGACGTCGCGCTGACCGGCACCAACCCGCAACAGGTCACCTACACGATCAACCCGAAGGCCGTATGGTCCGACGGCAATCCGATCACCTGGGAAGACATCAAATCCGAGGCCAACGCGCTCAGCGGTAGGGACAAGCGATTCCTGATCGCCATCACCAACGGCTTCGAATTCGTGGACAAGGTGGAGCGCGGCGTCGACGACCGCCAGGCCGTCCTGACCTTCAGCCACCCCTACGCCGAATGGCGCGGCCAGTTCGCCGGCAATGCCTCACTGTTCCCGAAATCCGTTACCGCAGACCCGGATTCGTTCAACAACAGCCTCGCCGATGCGATGGGCCCCAGTGCCGGGCCGTTCCAGGTTGTCTCCACCGACCGGTCGCAGGGCCGAATCGTGCTGGGCCACAATCCGAAATGGTGGGGAGCCGCGCCCAAGCTCGACACCATCACCTACAGCGTGCTCGACCACACCGCCTGGACGACGGCGCTGCAGAACAACGAACTCGATTTGGTGCAGCTGACCACGGTCGACGACGTCCAGACGGTGCGCAATACCGGCGGCCTGGTGGTGCGCCGCGCGCCGGGTAATCGCTGGCGCCACATCACCTTCAACGGCGCGCCGGGGTCCATCCTGTCCGATGCCAAGGTGCGCGTCGCCATTTCCAAGGCCATCGATCGGCAGGCGATCGTCAGCGCGATTCAGAACGGGCTGGTCGAGAATCCGAAGCCGCTGAACAATCACATCTTCCTGCAGGGTCAGGCCGGCTATCAGGACAACAGTCTCGGCTTCGACCCGACCGCGGCGGCCCGCGAACTCGACGAGGCCGGATGGAAGCGCAATGGCGATGTGCGGGAGAAGGACGGGCGCAAGCTCGTCATCCGCGATGTCATGTACAACGACCCGACCTGGGTGCAGATCGCCCAGATCATCCAGCGCAACCTCGCCGAGATCGGCGTGGGGCTGACCATCGACACAAGGCCCGGCGCGGGGTATTTCACCGATGTCATCCAGCCTGGCGATTTCGACGCCGCCCAGTTCATCTGGGTGGGTGATGCGTTCGCGTTCAGCAGTATTCGACAGGCGTACTACTACGACCCGAACGATTTGCAGGGCAACTACGCCCGCGTCGGCTCGCCGGAGCTCAATGCCCTGATCGATCGCACCCTCTCGGAACTGGATCCGGCGAAGGCGCTCGAGCTGGCCAATGAGGTGGATCGCAAGGTGTTCGAGGAGGGTCATTCGCTGCCACTGATGCAGAGCGACGGCAGCTTCGGCGTCCGCGCGAATCTCGCCAATATCGGTTCCCCCGGCCTCGCGTCCTACGACTACACCAAGATCGGATTCGTGAAATGACAACAGCACGCATCGCCCGGCAGCGCCGGGTGGGAATTCGGATCGCGGCACCCGCTGTCGCCATCGCGCTGATTCTGTCCGGGTGCGGGTCGGGCGAGGCCGTGACGGCTGGTTCCAGCTCGATCGGCACGTCCAACGACATCAATCCGAAGGACGCCGGCGACCTGCGCGACGGCGGGAATCTGCGGCTGGCGCTGACGAACTTCCCGGCGACCTTCAACGCATCGCACGTCGACTCCGACGGTGAGGTCTCCGATCTGGTCGGGTGGGCATTGCCCGGCTCGGTCAAATCCGATGCGGCGGGCGATATCACCACCGACACCAACTACTTCACCGAGATCAAACTCACCAATACGAATCCGCAGACCATCGTCTACACGATCAATCCCAAAGCGGTATGGACCGATGGCACGCCCATCACCTGGGAAGATCTGAAATCCCAGGCCGAGGCGCTCAGCGGGCGCAACCCGGCCTTCCAGGTGGCGGCAACCCAGGGCTACGCCCAGATCGGCACGGTCGAACGTGGTGTCGACGACCGGCAGGCGATCGTCACCATGGCCCAGCACTATGCGGAATGGCAGGGCATCTTCAGCACGGTCTACCCCAAGGCTTCGACCGCGACCCCGCAGGCCTTCGACGACGTCAACCGCAATGGTCTGCCGGTGTCGGCGGGCCCGTTCATGATCACCTCGATCGACAAGGCGCAGCAGCGAATCGTATTGAGCCGCAATCCGAAGTGGTGGGGTGATACACCGAAGCTGGATACGGTCACCTACAGCGTGCTCGACTACTCGGCGCGGCTGAACGCACTGCAGAACAATGAACTGGATTCGGCATCGGTATCGGGCATCGATGAGGTCAAGACGGCCTCGAACGCGCCCGGCATCAAGGTGCGCCGCGCGCCCGCGCCGCGGTTCTCGCACTTCACCTTCAACGGCGCGCCCGGCTCGATCCTCGCGGATCCCAAACTGCGCGTTGCCATTTCGAAGGGGATAGACCGGCAGGCCATCGCGACCTCGGCCCAGCAGGGGGTCGTGATCGATCCCAAGCCGCTCGACAACCACATCTTCATGGTTGGCCAGAAGGGCTATCAGGACAACGCGGCATCGGTGGCCTACAACCCCGAACAGGCGGCAAAGGAGCTCGATGACCTCGGGTGGAAGCTCAACGGTGATGTCCGCGAAAAGGACGGTCGCAAGCTGGAAATCCGCGATGTGATGTACCAGCAGGAGAGCTGGGTGCAGATGGCCCAGATCGCGCAGCAGAATCTGGCCAAGATCGGCGTCAAGCTGCTCATCCAGACCTACCCGGGCAATGGGCTTTTCACCGATGTGGTCGACCCGGGCAACTTCGACATCGTCCAGTTCACCTGGAGCGGTGGCATCCTTCCGCTCGGTGCGCTGCCGCAGATCTATGCCTTCGACCCGGCGAATACGTTGAGCAATAAGGGCAAGATCGGCTCCCCGGAACTGAATGCGCTGATCGAGCGGACGATCGCCGAACTCGATCCCGAAAAGGCCATCGAGCTGGCAAACGAGTGCGACAAGATGATCTTCGACGAGGGCTTCTCGCTGCCCATCGTGCAGTCCGCGGGCACCGTGGCGGTGCGCGAGGGGCTGGCCAATTACGGCGCCTTCGGCCTGGCGTCAGCGGATTACACCAAGATCGGGTTCGAGAAATGAGATTCGCAACCGCCGTAGCAGTTCCGGTTGTCGCCCTCGGTCTGATCGCAACCGGTTGCTCCGACGACAGCATCACGCCCGGCACGGTCGATATCGGTAGTACCAACGACATCAACCCGAAGGATCGCAGCGAGCTGCGCGACGGCGGGAATCTGCGCCTTGCCATCACCAGCTTCCCGGAGAACTTCAACTATCTGCATATCGACGGCACCACCGAAACCACGGCCTCGGTGATCAATCCGACCATGCCGTCGCCCTGGGTGAGCAATGCCGCGGGAGAACTGACCGTCGATCACAATTACTTCACCGACATCAAGCTGACGAATACCAGCCCCCAGCAGGTCACCTACACGATCAACCCCAAGGCCGTATGGTCCGATGGCACCCCGATCACCTGGGAGGACCTGCGATCGGAGGCGGCCGCGCTGAGCACGAAGGACCCCGGCTTCCTCATCTCCTCCCCCAGTGGCTTCGACCGGGTCGAAAAGGTCGAACGCGGCGAGGACGACCGGCAGGCGATCGTCACCTTCGATAAGCCGTATGCCGAATGGCAGGGTCAATTCAGTCCGCTGTATCCGAAGTCCGTCACTGCCACCCCGGATGCGTTCAGCAACGCCGACCACGACACCTTCCCGGTCAGCTCCGGTCCGTTCGTGCTCACCAGCATCGATCGCGCCCAGAACCGGATCACGCTGGGCCGCAATCCGAAATGGTGGGGCGATACTCCGAAGCTGGACACGATCACGCTCAGCGTGCTCGACGCTTCCGCGGTGCTGCCCGGGATCCAGAACAACGAGATCGACTACGCCTATATGTCCGGCATCGAGAATGTGACCGGCGCGCGGAATTCGAAGAACGTGGTGGTGCGGCGCACACCCGAGCCCAGTTGGTCGCATCTCACCTTCAATGGCGGCAAAGGCGCCCTGCTCGAGGATCCGCAACTGCGCATTGCCATTTCGAAGGCAATCGATCGGCAGGCCCTGGTGACCGCTGCCCAGAACGGTGTCGTCGAAAATCCGACGCCGCTGAACAATCACATCTACATGAAGGGACAGAAGGGCTACCAGGACAATTCGGCTCCCATCGCCTACGACCCCGCCGAGGCGGCGCGGATGCTCGACGCGCTCGGGTGGAAGCTCAACGGCGATGTCCGCGAAAAGGACGGCCGGAAGCTGGAACTGCGCGACGTCATGTACCAGCAGGAGGGCTGGGTGCAGACCGCGCAGATCGTGCAGCAGAACCTGGCGAAGGTCGGGGTGAAGATGACCATCCAAACCGTACCCGGCCAAGGGTTGTTCAAGGACGTGATCGATCCGGGGAACTTCGACATCGCCCAATTCAGCTGGGGAGGTAGCGTGCTACCGCTCGCGGCCCTGCAGCAGATCTACACGTATGATCCGAACAATCCGAACAGTCAGTTGGGTAATAAAGCCCGCATCGGATCACCGGAACTGAATGCGCTGATCGAGCAGACCATTGCCGAACTCGATCCGGCGAAGGCCATCGAGCTGGCCAACAAATGCGATCAGATGATCTTCGCCGAGGGCTATTCGGTGCCATTGCAGCAGGCCTCGGGCACCTACGCGGTGCGCGACAACCTCGCCAACTACGGCGCGTTCGGTCTCGCCTACCCCGACTACACCAAAGTCGGCTTCCTGAAGTGAAATTCGGACCGGGCCACCCCCTGGCCTATCCGGTCTGCATAACGATCGGCGCCCTGGTTGTCTGCCTGGCCTGGGCGCCGTTCGGCGATTTGGACCAGGTGGCGGCATTGGCGACGGTTGCTGTTGGCATTCTGGGTTATACGGGATTTCAGCTCGGCAGGGCGTCGGGCAAGCTGTCGAATGGGTTGGCAGATATCGGGCGGCGCCGGGATAACCGCACGGACACGTCTCGCGGCGAAGGCAATGCCCGCCCGCACCGGGATACGCCGCACAACGTCGGCGCGCACTTCGATGCCGGCGGCGGGAGTTCGGATACCGGCAGTAGCGCACATACCACGCGCACCGTGGAGATGAAGCGGGTGCGCCAGCAACATCGGCTCGTCAGCCGAAGTTGGCTCGAGATCAACGAGAACTATCGAACTCGCTGGCTGCCAATCTTTTTCGATCCGGCACTGCTCGCCATAGCCGAGACCGAAGCCGAGGTGACCGACAGATCAGTCGACACCGCCACCTTGCACTTCTACCCGTCCGGAAAGGCTCGGAGCTCCGAACCGCCCGGCCGACTGATCGACAACCCATCCCTTCCCGATCCCGACGCCGCGAACCTCGCCACCGACTCCGCTCGGGTCCGTCGCCGTCTCCTGCTCGACGCACAATCCACCGTCGCCGCACCCTTCGTAGCCCTCATGTGGGTCTACATCGCCGCGGGTGGCTTCATGGCCTTCGTCGCTGCCACCTCGGTAGCCGCCGCCACCGCCATCTGGCTCGCCGCCATCCGCGGCTCCGACCCCAGCTGATGTCGAATCGCCCACACCCGTCCGCACCAGCGGCCGACCGACATCGGCCCTCGCTCCAGATCCTGCCGGTGTTGCACCATCACGGACCAACATCGACTCGTCGAGCTGAGCGGCGCATCGGCACGACCACTCCCAAGGTGCCAACCGAGCGATCAACTGGTCTGACCACTTGACCTCCTGACCTTTTAAGCGCAGAGTGGGGGTATGGCGTTGCAACCTGTGGTCAAGCGGTCGGTATCGGGCGATGTATTCGAGCAGATCGCGGCGGATGTGCTCAGTGGGGAGTTGGCGCCCGGCGCGACGCTGCCCAGCGAGCGGCAGTTGGCGGAGGCGTTGGGAGTTTCGCGGCCCGCGGTGCGCGAGGCGCTGCAGCGGTTGGCGGCGGCCGGACTGGTTGTGGTGCGGCAGGGAGATGCGACCACCGTGCTGGACTACCGGCGCGGGGCCGGGCTGGAGGTGCTGCCGCGACTGCTGGTTCAGGCCGGTGAGCTGGAACCGAAGGTCGCGCGCAGCATCCTGGAAGCGCGGCTGCACAACGGACCGAAGGTGGCCGAACTCGCGGCGATCCGGCTCGGCAAAACCGAATCGGCCGGCGTGCGCGCTGCCCTGGATCGCACGGTCGAAGCGCTTGCCGCCGAACAGGATCCGATCGCACAGCAGCGCCATGCGATGGAGTTCTGGGATCACGTCGTCGACGCCGCCGACTCCATAGTTTTCCGGCTGATGTTCAACATGTTGCGCGCCGCCTATGAACCCGCGCTCGCGGCACTGGCCCCGATCATGTCCGCCGAGGTGGGCAATGTCGAGGCCTATCGAAACCTGGCCGCCGCCATCGAGGCCGGTACGCCGGAACAGGCCTCGAGCACCGCTCGGGCGCTGCTCGAACCGGCGACCGCGGCCCTGATCGAAGTATTGGAGGGCACCGAAAACATCGAACGCTGACGGCGAATACGCGATCCGGCATCGGCAATCCGGATCACCGCGACGGTTCGAAATATCGCTCGGTCGCCACCGAATGGATGGCACCGACTGGCTCCATCGAGGAAAGACCATGACGAAACCACAACCATCCAGCAAGGATTCGGCCACGGCGCGCGTGCGTCAGGACGAGCGGCCCCTGCGCCGCGGCCTCACCCTCGCCGCCGCTTTCCGCGAATTCATCCGGCACCCGTCGCCATGGCTGATCGGCACCACCCTGGTGGCAGCGCTGGTCGCCCGAATCATTGTGGGCGACTGGCAATCGACCGATGCGCTGGTGCCCGCGGTCATGCTCGCGGTCTTCCCGGTCTTCGAATGGATCGTGCACGTCACGGTGTTGCATTGGCGGCCGCGGCAACTCGGCCCGATCCCGATCGATAGCGAACTGGCCCGCAAACACCGCGAGCACCATGTGGATCCGCGCGATATCCCGCTGATCTTCATCCCGACCAAAACGCTTTCGGTACTGGTGGTCGTCCTGATCGCGATCGCGACCCTGGCCTTCCCCCGGCTCGCCCTCGGCCTGACCTTCCTGCTGATGATCACCGCACTAGGCCTCGGCTACGAGTGGACCCACTATCTGATCCACACCGACTACAAGCCGAAAGGCTCGCTCTACCGGGCGGTTTGGCGCAACCATCGTCATCACCACTACAAGAACGAGCACTACTGGTTCACCGTGACGACCTCTGGCACCGCCGACCGTCTACTCGGCACCTATCCCGATCCGGCGACCACGGAAACCTCCCCGACAGCCCGCCACCTGCACTCGGCCTGAAGCTCGCACTACCGTGAGCGCGGCGCTTCCAGCCTTCACCACTCGCACTCAGTCACCGTCCGGGGCCACCCTGCGCTGGGCGAGATGGCCGAGGTGGGCGGCGGCGCCCAGGCACGCCGTCCCCAGGAAATCGTGCGGTGGTCGGCAGGACCGGCCCTGCCGGCGGGCGGATCATGGTGCACACCAATTGAATCGGCGTCGATACACAGTCGGGCGGGATCGCTACCCACCGACAGTCTCAGCTCGCCGCGAGCAAACGTTGGGCAATGGCTCGGGCGCGGTCGGCGGCAGCCGGGGTCGCCTCGCGAACAGACGTGACGATTGCGCCATCGACGAGGAGAGCGAACTCGGCCGCCAGTTCGGGCGCGTCGGAGCGGCCTGCGGCGGCCAGTAATTCGGCGAGATAGTCGATCACGCTCCGCTTGTGCCGATCGGCCGCATGATGGGCGGCCGAGTCCGGATCGGCTACCTCGACCATGGTGTTGATGAAGGCGCAGCCGCGGAAGTCGTTGCGAGCGAAGCGTTCCGAGAGTGCTTCGAAGACCGCGAGCGGGCGGTCCGCCGGATCGCCGGCCTTCGCTTCGACGGATTCCCGTAACCACGCCAACCAGCGCCGATCCCGGTCCTCGAGTACGGCGACGACCAAGTCGTCTTTGCTCGCGAAGTGGCGATAGAAGGAGGCGCGGCCGACGCCGGACTCCTGCAGCAGGCGATCGACACCGACCGCCCTGATGCCCTCGGCATAGAAAAGTTCCTCGGCCGTGGTGAGTAGTCGCTGCTTGGCCTGTGTTGCCATGGCATCACCATACCAGGACGGCACCGATCGGTACCATCTGACTTGACACATTCGGTACCGATCAGTACCGTCTCGATTCGGTACCGATCAGTACCATCACGTTCGAGTTTGGAGTCACGATGTCTCGGCTACCGCTTGTATCGACCGAAATCGCCGACGCCGAGCAGGCCGACCTGCTCACCGAGGTGCAGCGCCAACTGGGCCGGGTTCCGAATCTCTACGCTGCCATGGCGAACAGCCCCGCGACACTGCGCGGATACCTGAACATGCGCGACGCACTCACCCGCGGCAAGCTCTCGGCCCGCATCCGCGAACAGCTGGCCCTGCTCGTCGCGAGCGAAAACGGTTGCGACTACTGCGTCGCCGCGCACAGCATGCGAGCGGGGCGGATGGGTTTCACCGAGGAGGCCATCGCGGCCACCCGCGCGGCGCACGCCGATGATCCGCACGCGGATGCGGTACTGCAGGTCGCGCGCGAGGTGCTGCGATCGCGCGGCCGGGTCGACGATCGCGTCATCGACTCGGCCCGTGAGCGTGGCGTGAGCGATGCCGAGTTGAGCGAAGTGGTCGGTCATATCGCGCTGAACGTCCTGTCGAACTACTTCAATCACGTCGCCCAGCCGGAGCTGGACTTTCCTCCCGCCGAACCCACGAAAGGCAGCGCGATGAACGCGAAATGGCGTAAGGCCACCAAAGTCGCCCTGGTCGACGGATATTCACTGCTCGACCGGGATGGACAGCCGGTTCGGACGATCGATGACGTCGAAGTGTCGATCGAGGGTGGATTCCTGCACATCAAGATTGCGGAGTCGGCCGAGGTGCAGGTGGTTTCGGCGCCCGCGGTGGCGCTGGTCACTTACCGCCCCGGAGCCTGAGCATCGCAGTCGAGAGCCCGGCCCGGTCCAGTACCGAGCCGGGCTCTCGTCTGCATACCCTCACCCCGTACCATGCTGACAATGTACCCTAGGGGGGTATGGTAGAGCCGAGTTCGACGGGACGGTCCGCCGAATGATCCGAACGGAGCCCCCTGATGAACGCAGCAAGCAAGTTCACCGGCTTCACCCTCGGTCTCGCGGCGGTCTTCGGGATCGCACTGGCCGTCGGTGCCACGCTCGGGCCGGAACCCACCGAGTCCGCGCACGACTCGAAGGGGCACGAGGCCATGAGCGAGTCCGAGGAGCTGCCCGCGGGACTCATGGCCAGCGAAAACGGCTACACCCTGCGCTTGGACACCCCGCAGACCACCGCGGCGGCGAATGTTGCGCTGCGGTTTCGCATCCTGAATCGCGACGGCGCACCCGTCACCAGCTATGTGCGCAGCCACGACAAGGATCTGCACCTCATCGTGGTCCGCCGCGATATGGCCGCCTTCCAGCACGTGCATCCGGTACTCGACCAGGCCGGAGCCTGGAGCGTCCCGCTGGATCTCACCCGCGCCGGTGACTACCGGGTCTTCGCCGACTTCACACCCGATGGCGGTAAGAATCTGACGCTGGGCGCCGATCTGCGGGTCGCGGGCAACTACGACGCGCAGGCACTGCCCGCGCCGTCGACTACCGCGCAGGTCGGCGAGTACACGGTCGCGCTGAACGGCACGGTCACGCCGGGCCAGGCCTCGAAGGTCGTGGTCTCGGTCAGCCGCAATGGCAAACCGGTCACCGATCTGCAGCCCTACCTGGGGGCCTATGGTCACCTCGTGGCATTACGCGCCGCCGACCTCGCCTACCTGCACGTCCACCCGGAGGGCAGCCCCGGCGACGGTGTGACCCCGGCCGGACCAGGCATTACCTTCTATGTCGATGCGCCGAGCACGGGCGACTACCGACTCTTCCTGGATTTCCAGCACGAAGGCGTGGTTCGCACCGCCGAATTCACCGTCTCGGTTGCCGGTCCCGCACCCATCCCGGCAGCCGAACCTGCCGGACACGGCCACTGATCACTACCCTGAGTCGCACAGAACGGAGCACACGATGACCACCGCGACACAACCATCCGCCGGACAGGTCGAATTGGTGATCGGCGGCATGACCTGCGCGTCCTGCGCCAATCGCATCGAGAAGAAGCTGAACAGGCTCGACGGCGTCACCGCGACGGTCAACTATGCGACGGAGAAGGCGCGGGTCGACTTCAGCGGTGATATCTCACATGAGCAGTTGATCGCCACCGTCGAACAGGCCGGTTATACCGCCGCGCTGCCGATCGAGGAGCCCGCGGAAACGGCCGCGGAACAGGATCCGACAGCGGCGCTGCGGGCCCGACTGCTGGTTTCGCTGGTGCTGACGGTTCCGGTCATCGCGCTGGCGATGGTGCCCGCACTCCAGTTCGACAATTGGCAGTGGCTTTCGCTGACGCTGGCCGCGCCGGTCGTGCTGTGGGGCGCACTGCCCTTCCACCGCGCCGCGTGGGCAAACCTGCGGCACGGCACCGCCACCATGGACACCCTGGTGTCGATGGGCACGCTCGCGGCATTCGGCTGGTCGCTGTATGCCCTGTTCTGGGGCACGGCCGGGATGCCCGGCATGAAGCATCCGTTCGAGTTGACCATTTCGCGGATGGACGGCACCGGCAGCATCTACCTCGAGGCCGCGGCGGGCGTCACCACCTTCATCCTCGCCGGACGCTACTTCGAAGCGCGCTCCAAGCGGCGGGCCGGGGCGGCACTGCGGGCACTGCTGGAGCTCGGTGCGAAGGAAGTCTCGGTGCTGCGCGGTGCAGGGGGACGGCAGCCGACGGAGTCGGCGGGGTGGGTAGGCGCAGTAGAGCAGCGAATTCCGGTCGAGCAGTTGAGCGTTGGCGACACCTTCGTGGTGCGGCCCGGTGAGAAGATCGCCACCGACGGCGTGGTCGTCGAGGGTTCCTCGGCGGTCGACGCCTCGATGCTCACCGGTGAATCGGTGCCGGTGGAGGTCGGTCCCGAGGATGCGGTGGTCGGTGCGACGGTCAATGTGGGCGGCCGGATCGTGGTGCGCGCCAATCGCATCGGCGCCGACACCCAGCTTGCCCAGATGGCGAAACTGGTCGAGGACGCGCAAACCGGTAAGGCGCAAGCGCAGCGGTTGGCGGACCGGATCTCCGGGATTTTCGTGCCGATCGTGATCGCGCTGTCGGTCGCGACGCTCGGATTCTGGTTGGGCACCGGCGGTTCGGTCGCCGCGGCCTTCACTGCCGCGGTCGCGGTCCTGATCATCGCCTGCCCGTGTGCCCTCGGGCTGGCCACGCCGACGGCGCTGCTGGTCGGCACCGGTCGCGGTGCGCAGCTCGGCATTCTGATCAAGGGTCCGGAAGTGCTCGAGTCGACCCGTCGGGTGGATACCGTGGTGCTCGACAAGACCGGCACCGTCACCACCGGCAAGATGACCCTGCTGGATGTCATTGCCGCCGAAGGTGAGGACACCGCCGAGGTGCTGGCGCTGGCCGGGGCGCTGGAGGATTCGTCGGAGCACCCGATCGCCCAGGCGATCGCCAAGGGTGCCCGGGATAAGGTCGGTGCGCTGCGGCAGGTCGAGGATTTCGCGAATATCGAGGGCCTCGGCGTGCAAGGCGTGGTGGACGGCCATGCGGTGATCGTCGGGCGCGCAAGGCTGCTCACGGACTGGTCGCAGCAGTTGGACGCCGACCTCGAGCAGGCCATGCACACTGCCGAAACCGATGGCAGGACCGCCGTCGCGGTGGGCTGGGACGGTAAGGCCCGCGGCGTGCTCGTGGTCGCGGATGCGGTGAAACCCACTTCCGCCGAGGCGATCTCGCAGCTGAAGGCACTCGGTCTCACCCCGATCATGCTGACCGGCGATAACACCGCCGCAGCGAAAGCCATTGCGGCACAGGTCGGTATCGATGCGGTGATCGCGGAGGTGCTGCCCGCCGACAAGGTCGACACCGTCAAGCGGCTGCAGGCCGAGGGCAAGGTGGTGGCGATGGTCGGCGACGGCGTCAATGATGCCGCGGCTCTGGCTCAGGCCGACCTCGGCCTGGCGATGGGCACCGGAACCGATGTCGCCATCGAGGCCAGCGACCTGACCCTGGTCCGTGGTGACCTGCGCGCGGCCGCCGATGCGATCCGGCTGTCTCGCAGGACCCTCGGCACCATCAAGGGAAATCTGTTCTGGGCCTTCGCCTACAACGTCGCGGCGATTCCGCTCGCCATGGCCGGACTGCTGAACCCGATGCTCGCCGGCGCCGCGATGGCGTTCTCCTCGGTCTTCGTGGTCAGCAACAGTCTGCGCCTGCGCGGCTTCCGCTCCACCGCTCGATAGGAATCGGGCGGGACGACGTCCATGCCGTCCCGCCCGATCCCATGGCTCACTGCAGAATGCCGCTATTTCCCAGACCCATCGCGGCACTTCCGGTGGCCCATGCGGCAGCGGCACTTCCGGTCATACCCAAGAGGGAAAGCAGAATCATCGGTTCGACCTTTCGTAGAGCAACGATCAGCAATCGAAAACTACTGCGGCCCAAAGGCGTCCACAATCAGCTGCGCGATACTCTCGGCAACCTCTCGCGACATTGCCAGTCAATTCCCAGCAAGAAATTTCGCGTTCTACCGTCGGTCACGTTGCGGAAATAGCGCTGCGCCTGCACCGGTGAGCTGATCCCATGCGTGCTCGCGACCGGTCACGATCAGGAGCAGGGCGGCGACCGGGCCGGTGATGGTGGATCCGTCGCCTGCGGACCAGTCGGTGTCGGTTGCGGCGAGGCGGTAGCCGGTGAATTTCTTGCGGGCGTTGAATGGGGCGCCCATTGTCCAGATTCGGCGGATGGCCGCTCGTGCGGCGGCGACCGGCATTTCCCGGGTGATGCCGAGCGGGACCGCGATGTCTTGGCCGTGCACCAGTAGGTCCATCAGGCGATCGGCCGGTGTGGTGCCGACCGCTGTGACCCGTGCGTCGATGCTGTCACGCAACTCGCCGAGCAGCTGCTGGGTCGTGATGTGGTCCGCGTGACGAATGGCGGTATCGCGGATCGCCCGGTCCAGGCTGCCGCGGGCGCGGATCACATTGATCAGAATCCAACCGATGGAGGCGCGGGCCGACAGCACGACGTGCGCGATGACGTCGCGGACCCGCCAGCCATCGCACAGTGAAGGATGGTCCCAGTCGGCTTCCGACAGCGGCTCCAATAGCTCGACCAGACTGGCTCGCTCGGCGGCGACAGCCCGCCAGATCTGGTCGGTGCTCATCATGGTGTCCTCGGCCATCCGCGTATCTCCTTGTCCCGGTGGGTGTTCCAGTAGGGTAGGAACTCCACCGAGGTGGAGGTTCCAGCGAATGTGACCGAGAACACACACCGCGACGGCCTCGTGAGTATCGGGGAGCTGTCGCGAGTCACCGGCGTACCGGTCCGCACACTCCGCTTCTACTGCGACAACGGGGTGCTGGAGTCGCGGCGCAGCGGCGGCGGGCACCGATTGTTCGATCCGGCGACCACGGTCGATCAGGTGTTGCTGGTGCGTCGGCTCCGAACGCTCGGCCTGAGCCTGCCGGCAATCATCGAGGTTCTCACCGGCAGCCTGTCGATCGCCGATGCGATCGCCGCGGAACGCGCCGCACTCGACACCGAACTCGGCGTACTGTCCTGGCGGCGCGCATCGCTACGCGCGGTCGAGGATGCGCCACCGGCCGAACGCGCCCGACGGTTGGAACTGCTTGCGTCCGTACCAGATCGGGACCGCGCCCACGACAATCTGGTGACGTTCTGGCGGACACTGCTCGCCCCGATCCCACCGGCACTGTTCGACGGATTCATCGCGATGAACGTCCCACGGCTACCCGCCGGTCCAACCCCTGAGCACATCGTCGCCTTCGCCGAACTCACCACCCTCATCACCGATCCCGCAAGCACCGCCGCGATGTCACGACAGCTCTGGCGGACGAACCCCACCCGAATCCACGACAAACTCGCACTGGTCACCGGGGTCGCCGAAGCATGCGCGGTCGTGGATTCGCTCGGCACTCAACCGCACCCGGGCCCAGAACTCGACCGGTTCATCGACGCGCATGCCACCGCCCGACGCGGCCGCGACACTCCACGGCTGCGACACCGACTCCTCGACAACGCACCCGACAACGACCCGCGCATCCATCGCTACTGGAAACTCACCGCCGAGATCACCGGGACCACCACCGCCGGAGCTGCTCTCTATTGGCTGTACAAAGCACTTGCACAGTGGGCCGACATGGCCGATGACATTCGCGCGTGACCAGCGGTAACTGTTCGACCCGAACTGGTTGCACACCGGGATCAGTTCAGGTAAATTCTGAACCGGTTGCAAATTGCAATCAGAAGGGATTCCAATGACACAGCTGGTCCGAGTTCAGAACTTCACCGTCTCCAGCGATGGCTACGGCGCCGGCGAGGGACAAACCCGCGAGCGCCCATTCGGCCACGCCGATCCGAGCGCGCTCATGTTCTGGGCAGGCGCCACCGCCCACTGGCCCAACCGAACCGATCCTGGCGGCAGCTACGGCCTCGACGACTACTGCACCCGCGACTTCACCAACAACATCGGCGCCGAGATCATGGGGCGCAACAAATTCGGCCCGCAGCGGGGTCCATGGGAGAACTACGACTGGCAAGGCTGGTGGGGCGACGAACCCCCGTTCCACACACCGGTTTTCGTCCTCACTCATCATGTGCGCCCCTCGATCACCCTGGGGGAAACCACATTCCACTTCCTCGACGCGTCTCCGAAAGACGCTCTGGCGCAGGCATTCGACGCCGCCGAGGGCAAGGATGTGCGAATCGGCGGCGGTGTCGCAACAGTCCGGGAATTCCTCGACGCCGACCTGATCGACAACATGCACATCGCCGTCGCACCGATCGAAATCGGTCGCGGCGAAAGGCTGTGGACCAGCCCCGACGAACTCACCGACCGTTTCCATCTGGAACAGATCCCGAGCCCGAGCGGCGTGGTACATCACTTCTTCTGGCGAAAGTGACACAACTCTCGGTCACACCACCCCCAGGACTGGGGGCTTCCGGCCGCGTCCGGCGTCCGATTCGATCTACGGTAGTAACGATTGCCCATTTGGTGGACTACCTAAACGGGCTTGAACGTTGCGCGGATGCGATTTTCAGGAGAGACGCGGTATGCGATTCAGAGTTCTCGTTGCGGCGGCCGCCGCTGTGACGGTCGTCGGCACGGGAGTGAGCCTGGGGTCGCCTGCGGCCTCGGCCGCACCGATCAACAGCTCGGCCAAGGCACCCGACGGTTCCTACATCGAGAAAGTAGAGAGCCTCGGCGACCGCAAGCTGCAGCTCGAGGTCCACTCCACGGCCATGGATCGGACGTTCCCGGTCCTGGTGGATCTGCCCGCGGACAACTCGGTCCCGCGTCCGACGCTGTATCTGGTCAACGGCGGCGGCGGTGGCGTCGACGGTAACGCCTCATGGGACCAGAAGACCGACGCCAAGCAATTCCTCGGCGACAAGAACATCAATGTCGTCGAGCTGATCGGCGGCCGGTGGAGCTATTTCGCCGACTGGCGCGCGGCCGACCCGGTACTCGGCGTCAACAAATGGCAGACCTTCTACACCGAGGAGCTGCCGCCGATCATCGATGCGGCGCTCGGCACCAACGGCAAGAACTCGATCGCGGGCTACTCGATGGCCGGTACATCGGTGCTGATGCTGGCGATCACCAAGCCCGGCCTGTTCCAGAATGTCGCCGCCTACAGCGGCTGCGCGCAGACCAGCGATCCGGTCGGCCAGAAGTTCGTGCAGACCACGGTCGAAACATGGGGCGGCGGTAACCCGGACAATATGTGGGGACCCGCGGACAACCCGCTCTGGCAAACGAACGATCCGGTCCTGCACGCCGACAAACTGCGCGGAACGAACCTCTGGGTTGCGGCGGGCGGCGGTCTGCCCGGCGCGCACGACGGCCCCGGCGACCCGTTCATCATGGGCGATGACAAGTACAACCCGATCAGCGTGGCCAACCACGTCGTCGTCGGCGGCATCATCGAGGCCGCGATGAGCGCCTGCTCACACAACCTCCAGAACCGCTTGAACCAGTTGGGAATTCCGGCGACATTCGACCTGCCCCCCACCGGCACGCACACCTGGGGCTACTGGCAGGACGACCTCAAGCAATCGTGGCCGGTCCTGTCCAAAGATCTCTACTGACCTGGATCACGCCGGGTAGGTGTGGATTTCGGTGGCCTTGACCGCCGCCCACATGCGCGCTCCGATCTGAAGACGCAAATCGGCGACGGTCGCGGGGGTGACGTCGGCGAGCACGGATGGGCTGCCATCTAGGCGAATCCGGGTGGTGTGCGCATGCTGTTCGAGACCGACCACGATGACCGGCCAGGTATTTCGCGGGCTGCCCGTTGGTTGTTCGAGGTGCAGACTCACCGCGCTCGGCGCAAACGCGACATGTACAGCACCCTGGGCAGGTTCGGCGACAGTGAGTGTGCCGCCGTCGTGGAGATCGATCATGTTGCCGTGGGCTGTGCCGCGATAAAGGTTGAGGCCAACCAGGTTCGCGACATAGTCCGAGCGTGGTCTGCGGGCGACCTCGCTGGGCGGTCCCTCCTGGATGATGCTGCCGTTTTCGACGATGACAAGGCGGTCGGCCAGCACCATGGCATCGAGCGGGTCATGGGTGACCAGCACGGTGTGTCCGGTGTAGTCGGCGAGATGGTGGGCGAGATCGGAGCGAACCTGCAAACGTGTGCTGGCGTCGAGTGCCGCCAACGGTTCATCCAGCAGCAGCAGTCGCGGATCGGTGGCCAGCGCGCGGGCCAGCGCGACACGTTGAGCTTGACCGCCCGACAGCGCACGCGGTTCGGCGTGCAGGTGCTCGGCGAGGCCCACTCGCTCGAGCCAGTACTTCGCGCGGTCGCGTGCGGCCCGGCGGTGGTGCCCGCGGGCGCGCAGTCCGAAGGCGACATTGTCCTGGGCGGACATGTGCGCGAACAGCAGGTAGTCCTGGAATACGACGCCGATCGCGCGACGCTCGGCCGGGGTGAACAGCTTCGGCGGTGCGTCCCAAGTGTTTTCGTCGAGACGAATGCTGCCACCGGTGAGTGGGGTGAGTCCGGCCAGCGCCCGCAGCGCGGTGGTTTTACCCGCACCGTTGGGGCCCAGCAGTGCGACGACTTCACCGGGTGCCACGCTGACGGCGATATCGAGTTCGAATTTATCTCGGGTGATGCGTATTTCGGCGTCGAGTGTCACAGCGCTCCTCGCGTCCACCGCTCCCGCAGCGCCGCCAGTACGGCCACCGATACGGTGAGCAGCACCAAGCTCAGCACGATCGCGTCCTCGGGATCGGTTTCCAATGCCAGGTAGACCGCCAGCGGCATGGTCGTCGTCTTACCCGGGAAGTTGCCCGCGAAGGTGATCGTGGCACCGAACTCACCTAGTGCACGGGCCCAGCACAGCACCGCACCCGCGATCACACCCGGCAGCACCGAGGGCAAGGTCACCCGCCGGAAAGTCAGCCAACGCGACGCACCCAAGGTGGCGGCGGCTTCTTCGTAGCGTGGGTCGGCTCCCCGCAAAGCACCCTCGACGGAAATCACCAGAAACGGCATCGCCACGAACGCCTCGGCAACGACGACCCCGGCAGTGGTGAAAGGCAGTGAGACACCGAACCATTCATACAAATGACGGCCGATGACCCCGCGCCTGCCCAAGACCAGCAGCAACGCGACACCGCCGACCACCGGCGGCAGCACAAGCGGGACCGTCACCAGCGCCCGCACGAACCCGAGTCCAGGGATCTCACCGCGAGCGAGCAACCACGCCAAGGGAATCCCGAAAACAAGGCAGACGACAGTCGCCGAACTCGCGCACACCAGCGAAAGGCGCAGCGCCTGGCCGACTTCGGCGCTGAACAACCGGTCGGGCAGACCGCGCCACGGCGCGCGCAGCAGCAGCCCGGCCAGCGGCAACAACAAGAACGCCAAACCGCAGACGGCGGGCAGCACGAGAACGAGCGGTCGCCGCCCGCGCGCTGCCCGCCGTCGCGCCGACGTTCGGATCACGGGTTGTCGAATCCGGCCTTGGTGAACACCGAGCGCGCTTGGTCGGACCGGACGAAATCGACGAACGCCCCGGCGGCCGCGGAGTTGGGGGCCGTGGCCAGCGGCGCGACAGGATAGTCGTTGACCGCCTTGTCCGCCTCGGGGAAGTCGATGCCCTCCACCTTGTCACCGGCGGCCTTGACGTCGGTGCGGTAGACGAGCGCCGCATCCACCTCACCGAGGGTGACCTTCGTCAGTACCGCTTTGACGTCGGCCTCACGGGTGTCGGGCTGCGGGGTGACACCGGCGACCTCGAACACGCTCTTCGCCGCGGCACCACAGGGCACCTGCTCAGCACACAGCGCGATCTTGAGTTCGGTCTTGCCGAAGTCGGCGAGACCGGTGACGTGGCCGGGATTGCCCTTGGGGACCGCGATTTCGAGCCGGTTGCGCACGAACGTCACCGGTGTGGCCTTGATATCGCCCGCGTCGACGACCTGCTGCATATTCTTCGGCGCAGCCGAGGCGAACACATCGACCGGGGCGCCCTGCTTGATCTGCTCGGCCAGCGCCGAACTCGCACCGAAGCTGTAGACAACCTTGACGCCGGGGTGGGCGGCCTCGAACTGCTTGCCCAACTCGGTGAACGTCTCGGTCAACGATGCGGCCGCGAATACCGTCACCGTTCCGGAGATCTTGTCGGTGGGGGCCGGATCGGACGACGTGTCCGACCCACAGCCGACCAACGTCAATGCGACAGCTCCGGTCAGAGCAACCGCACTCAGCGAACGAATCATCCTCATCAACTTTCCGGGATTTCTACAACAACATGGGTGGACTTGACCGATGCGACCGCGACGCTGCCGACCTCCAGGCCGAGTTCGTCGACCGAGTCGCGACTCAGCAGCGACACCAATCTGAACGGCCCGGCCTGCATCTCGACCTGAGCCATCACCGTGTCCTTCACGATGCGTGTCACAATCCCGCGCATCCGATTCCGCGCCGAGACCGCCACCGTGGCACCCGGCTCCGGGGCCTCCGCGTTGGCCCGCAGAAATTCCGCGAGCTCGCGGCCGCTCACACCCTTGCGCCCGTTGTCCAGCTGGATCGCGTTGAGTCGGCCCTGATCGATATACCGCCGCACGGTGTCATCGCTGACACCCATCAACGCAGCAACCTCACTGATCCGCAGATTCGACACAATTGGCAGCATATTGCCGTATCCACGGAATGCATAGCCGAATGAAGACGCGCCAGCGGATCGTTGTCCATACCTTCGCGGCGGGGTCGGGCAGTGAGAGTTATCCGAAACACGACGTCTGCGACGACCTGCACGAGGTCGGCAAGCGATCCGACTCCGAGGTTCCGGTCGGCCCGCGGCTAGCCGACCGGCACGGTCACGCCGGAGGACGACGGGGCGCCGTGCAGGACCAGCTGGCTCGCGGCGTCGTTCTTCTTGTCGTTTTTCTTGCCGTTCTTGTCCTTGCCGGGGAGGTCGAAGGCCAAGCGGATGGTGCGGGTACCGCCGGGATCGATCTGGTCGACGCCAGGGCCGGACGGGTTGAGTTCGGTGGTCGCGGCCGCGTCGGGGGCGAGGGAGCGGCCGGCGGCGGTGTTCAGGCGCTGGTCGGCGATGCGGAAGACTTGGCCATGTTGGGAGACGTTGGTGACCGACAGCGTCACGATGGTGTAGGAACCACCCGGGGCTACCGAACCGGTGCGGCTCACGTTGGACGCAACCCCGGTAACGGTGAAAGCAAAGTTCCCGTCACGCACCGCACCAGCTGGAACCGGGGATTGTCCACCGGTTGCGGGCGACAGCGAACTGGTCGAGGCAGCAGCGGGCGTCGTCGTGCCTGGCGCGGAATCAGACCCGAGATCACTGCTCAGCAGCAGCCACAGTGCCGCCGCAGCGACAAGTGCTAGACCGGCGACGATCGGTAACCATCTGCGCACCAACAGCTTTCGAGGCGCTGGTGAGAATGTCCGAGGCTCGGGCGATTGCGGCGCCGACAGGGGCTCGGCCAAGGTCGGGTGCGGGCCGACGGCGGTCATAACGCGGGTGGGCGGGTGACTGCCCGATCTCGCTGAGGCCGGTTGCGCCGACACGGGCCCGCCCAAAGCCGCATTTGCGGCGGCGGCGAACTCCCCCGCGCTGGCATAGCGTTCGACCGGCTTCTTGGCCATCCCGCGGGCGATAACAGCGTCCAGCTGCGGCGGTACACCCGCGGCAGCCCGCGACGCACGCGGTGGTTTCGGACATCAAATGCGCATGCATCTGCTGTGCCGGATCGCCGTCGCCATACGGCAGCTTCCCGGTGAGGGTTTCATACAGCACGCAGGCCAGCGAATAGACATCCGAGCGGACATCGGCCGTTCCGGTGAACCGTTCCGGCGCCATATAACCCAACGTGCCCACCACCAAACCGGTGGCCGTGAGGGCGCTGCCGTCCGCGGCGCGGGCGATACCGAAGTCGATCAGATACACGAAACCGCTGGTGTCCTCGAGGATATTGCCCGGCTTCACATCCCGATGAACAAGCCCCGCCGCATGAGCGGCATCCAGGCCCTCCGCCGCTTGGGCGATGACCTCGACCGCCCGAGCAGGCACCAACGCACCCGACCGCAGCCGCGTGGCCAGATCGATGCCCGGGATGTAGTCCATCTCCAAGAAAAGATGACCGTCGACCTCACCGAAAGCGTGAATCGGCACGACGTGCGCGTTGCGCACCTGGGCGCCGAGCCGCGCCTCGCGCTCGAAACGGCGCCGATAGCCCGGATCGGCGGAATACGCCGCGGACAACACCTTCAACGCAACAATGCGACCGGTGCGGTCACGCGCCAACCACACCTCACCCATACCGCCACGACCCACCAAGCGTTCGAGGTGGTAATCCCCGAACGAGCCGCCAGCGCTCTGCACCGACACCCCCTGACCGTATCGCTGCGAATAGATGCCCCCGCGACCGGGAGAGCGGATGACGCCGGTCCGGCAGTCCCAGGGTTACCGCAACACGTAGCGCCATCGGCGTGGCCGAACCCGCTAGATTTCAGATCGCGGCGACGTTGTCGTTCACGAAGGTCAACGGTGACATACCTGTCAACCGAGAACCAGATTTCGCCAGCCGCCGGAACCCGGCCCCTTGGCCCGAGCGGTATGCGCCCGTCCTCGATGCACCCGGCGTACGCCGCCAGCCGGAAAACTCATCTGTGCACCGCATTCCGGCCACAAATGGGTTGGTGAGCCTGCTCGGCCCGGCGGCTCTGTCCGTGCGCGATTACGGCAGTTATTCGCGAATCCGCGTGGCGTGTCGCCACGTGCATGCACCGAAGATATTCGCGAATGACAACAGGGGCGGGGATCAGCGTTTCGCACTCGGCCGAGCTTCTATCTCTCTCGAACATCCGATAATGCCGGATGCGCGAACGCCCATTCATGCATCGGCGCTATTTCGCGCGAGCGCACCGGGTGCTGCGATGATCCGACGGAACCCGGCTTTCCGGTCAGGTCTCTGGTCATTACTTTGTTATGCCGGTACTGTGCGGGTTCGCATGTAGCGCAGTATCTTCGGGCGCGGTGCGCAGTAATGGCCGCTCGATTGCTGTCTATTCATCGGAGCAGCAAGAGGCAGCCTTCCCCTGATGAAGTAGTGGAACTCGGTTGTTCCGAGGGCCCGAAAGGTTAGGAAAACAATGTTCCGTAATGCCCTGATCAAGACGAGCCGCGTCCTTGCGGTGAGCGCCCTGCCGTTGGCTGCGGCCGTCGTATTCGCGGGCGCATCGTCCGCCGACGCGGGTCAGGCTGCTGCTGCGGCTCCGGCGGCACCGGTTGTCGCCCAGCCGATCGCCGGACTCCCGCTGGAGGATGTCACCACCAACCCCGACGCCCAGTACCCGGATCCGGTGCTGAACGGCGCGGCTGCGGGCGCTGCGATCGGCTCCGCCACCGGTTCCTTCATCGATCCCGTGCCCACCCTGATCGGCGCCGTGATCGGCGGGATCATCGGCTCGATCAACCCGGGCGTCATCCCCCAGGTACTGCCCTGATCCCCTAGGGCACAACTCTTTTCGTCGAGTCCGAGCAGCTCACGCTGCTCGGACTCGTCTCGTTCACCGACCAATAGTCAGTCCAGCTGGATCGAGTACGCGGCCGCCGCACCGATCGCGCTGCGCAACGGATTCGCAGCACCGAGCCAAACCAGCGCGCCTGTCCTCTCGGCACCGCATTCGGGACGGGCGCTGTCCAGCTGCGTCACGGCACACCTCCCCGGAAGATCTGCCTGGGCCGATGAAGTGAGATCACCTGGCCTGCAAGGTCATCCGACGATCCAAAACTCGACATGCACTACTTTGCCGAATATCGTGCGCGCGTCATCGGCCACTGATGTCGTACGGCCCGGTTCGGGTTCGATCTGTGCGCGGTGTTCGCGTCGGCGTAAATAGCGTCGGGGTGGCCAGGCGCCAGCGACGGCCATTGGCGAGTTCTGCTCTCTTGGTGGCGCGATAGCGTCGCCGTGCCCGATTTCGGCGGTTTCCTGGCGATTATGTGGACGCATTTACTCCGCGGTCCAGCCCGCGCACGGGCATCGAATGTGACGAAGTCCAGCGCGGAATGTGATGCAGGTCATTGCCCGAGCAGGCGTGGTTGGGCATCGTCGTCAAATCGTTTTTGGAAAGAACCCGGTTGGAGATGCCGACATGGCCGACCACAATTTTGCTTACGACCTCACGCTGGACGAGGCACGACGGCGCAGCGCCGTCGTCGCGGCGCTCGGTGACGACTGGGATCCGGTCGCGGTGCTCGCCGAGGAAGATCTGGCATACGACATGCTGTACTCGAATCTCGACGATGAGCAGCAGCGGATCTACGAGGAACTCGTGCAGGCCGGGATCCTGCCGGAACGGGCGACTCGCCAAATTGCCGACTGATCTCACGACGCTCAGTGGCAGATCTTGTCCGCGACATCGGCAGGCACGCCGGCCTCGGTGCAGTGCAGCGCACTGCCGAGGTCCACAGGCTTCCAGCCTCCGTCGGCCGCTACGTAGTGGAACAGGACTCGAGCTCGGTTGACAGTGTTGTCGTGGGTTCCCGTATGGGCCATCGCCCACTCACCGGCACAGTCGATTCGATCCTCGAGTTCGATCGGCGTCGCCAACCGCGACTCGATATCAGTGCCTCGCAACGCTTCGAGCAAAACAGCCTTGGTAACCGGGCACACCGGCGGCAAGCTCGCTGAACTCGGATCGATCACCTCCGTGGGGAAGTCACGGTCCGGGGTCACCGTGCGATCGTCGGCGCCCAAGGTGAGTGTCACAATGACCGGCCCGCCCGAGGGACAGCAACTGGCGTCTTTACCCGCCAGCCAACGGTACTGGACCCGGATACCGCGATCAGACGAGCCGACCACCTGCGTATAAGCAGTCGACTTCTTGGTCGCAGTGCCCAGATAGCCCGCGTGGTTGAACAGCATCACGTGCCACGGTGAGCTGGCGGTGCCGTGCGGAGTCCCAGCGAGCACCCAAAGTATGGCCGGACAGGCGCCGACGGAGGCGTCGGTGCCGCTGTCTGCGTAGAACCCGTCGCCGCCGACACCGGTACCGAGCGTCCCGAGCGCGGCGGTGACCACCGCCGACTTCAGATCGACGCATCTGCCGTTTCCGGCAGTGGCAGGAGCATCGTCACCACCAGGCTGCGTGGCATTCGGTGACAGCTGAGTGACGGAAGGCTGAACTGATCCCGACACGGCAACGGTAGCGGAGTAAGGACATAACTCTCCTCTGAAAGACTGCGGCGGTCGCCTCGTCGTAATTGGTCCCGGCCGTGAGGATGCGTCCTAAAGAACACCCCGATCAGCCGCGACTCGTAGATGACATGCCGGACGCGGTATCCCACCAATTACTCACCGCCGCAAGCGAACCGACCTCGCGACGTCGTCGGCAACACGTGGGACCCGACCTGCACAGCATCGACAGTAGCCGACCCTCGAGACCAGGATGCTTTTAACACCACCACGCTCGCCAACTCGAATCCTCCTGCCGCGGAAGACAACTGGCGAAGATCAGCCCAACAACCAGCAAAAGGGAGCGGAATCTCAAAAACATGACGGATCCGCCACGTCACCGCCATCCATTCCGGGATTCCGCCACGAGTTCTGAGACCCGCCCGGCGCCCAGTGGTCTCAGGCTGCGGCGAACTCGCCGTCGCGAACACCGGCGACGAACGCAACCCACTCGGCTGCTGTGTAACTGAGTGTGATGCCGTCGGCGGCCTGCACAGTCACTTCGCCGGAACCATGGCGAGTGATGATCGGCAGGTCACGCCACGCGTCCGGCTCCGTCCCGTTTGCTGCTCGAAGGAATGCGTTCCAGTCCTCAGCCGAGACCGCAATCGTGGGCTGTGTTGCAGGGTCATTCGCCGGATCGCGGAGGTACTTGCTGTCCCGGATGAAAACCGATCGCTCGCCGAAGGCGACCTGTACACACTGGCCACCGTTCGTTCCGCTATAGCTCGAGGTCCGCCATACCAGGCGGTCCTGGGAAGTCATTCCATACTCCTACACTCGCTCTAGGCGATCCACGCGCCCACGGATTACCTGGGCGGACTCCTCAACCGGCAAAGCCAGGGACTGGAGTCGATCTGCAATCATTTTATACATCGAGACTTGGTCCTGATCCTGCACGTAAAGCGCGCCAGTTTGATACTCGATGTACCCGAGGCTGAGCGCTTCGTCGAAGTTCAGAAGCGTGAAGTCGCCGTCGAGACCAACATGAACAGCCGTGCTGGTTGGCATGATGCGAAGCTCGACGTTCTCGCGTTCCATCAGCTCGAGCAGATGCTGAAGTTGCTCAGCCATGACCGCTGGGCCACCGACCAGCCTGTCTAGCGTGTGCTCCTCGATGACAGCCTTCAGACGCAGTGGATTGGTCTCGTTGGTTAAGCGCTGCCGTGCCATACGAGCCCGAATCGCCTGGGGCAGATCCAGTGGTGCAATTTGGAGCCCTCCGCTGAGCAGTGCACTTGCGTACCCCTCGGTCTGCAGCTGACCCGTCAGGGTCATGGCTTGGTAAGTGAATTGGCTCGTTGCCAAGCCTTCGAGACCGACGAACGCCTTGAACCAGTTTGGAAGAACCTCGCTGAAGGGTGCCCACCACGTCGCTTGGTCCGCTCGGCCAGCGAGAGACGCGATGCGATCGATCTGATCGACGTCCGCTCCATACAGCCGCATCAACTTCGCGGACTCGTCCGGCTGTTGCTGATACTTGCCGGTTTCCATGTTGTTGATCTTCGGCTGAGTGCAGCCGAGCTCCTTGGCAGCTTCCGCCTGACTGACTCCGGCACGCAAACGCGCAGACCGCAGCTCATGCCCGATTAGGAAGCGTAGCGCTGACGGGTCGGAGCGGCTGACGGTCACTGCGGTGTCCTCCTGCGATCCCAAGTCGTCCGATTCAGTATTCACCACACCCTCGAAGGCCACGTATAGCGCCGTTCATAAGCTCTTGTATGTGCTTATATATTTGCTTATTCTCAACGGAGGGCGGTAAGACCGCAAACAACGACCGGGAACAGGGATCAGCGATGACCGTTCTCCACGACTCGCAAGTGCTACGAAGCGACCGCACCACACATCACGCCCGCAGCGTCGGCGATGGCGGATGGGTGATCAGCTACCTGCCGGCGCGGACGATTACCGAGGACCAGGCAGTTGCAGCCCTGCTTGCCGCCGAGGAACTGTCGGCGATTCAGCAGTGCGCCCAACTACTGGGTCTGACCGCGCTCAAGATTGCCGGCATGGCCACGACCGAGTGCACATGGCGGCAACCCGAGAACAGACAGTCAGGCGGACTGCATACCGGTTTCTGGCATGGAGGTTCCCGGTGATACATAGGCGAGCGCTGCAGCGTGCGTCGGGAATCGTGTCGTTCAGCGCTGGTGCCACGTGGGGTCGTCGGGTAGCGGCGGAGGCGCGGCAAAGGTCGCGATCCCACCTTTCGGTGGTGCCACAGCTTGGTGGGCGTCATCGGAAGGGGCGGTAATGTTCCAGAGCTGTCACAGCGCCCATGAGGTAGCCCACGTGTATCGCGGGTTGGGGTTCTCGGTGTCGTGTTCATTCGAGCGTGTGTCGTTGATCGCGACTCCAGCTTTGGGGGCGGTGGCGATGCCCGCGGGGCTGGGCAAGCACGTGCGCGAGGTGCTTCTCGAGGAGACCCGCTGCGTGTCGATGCCGATCATCAGTTACTCACGACCAAATCGCGACTGGGTCTTCCTCGTCGGTCCGGCGTGGGGCGCCAGGCTCGGCGTGCACACCTTGGCCCAATTAGAGGAACGCGGCGTGCGGATCCTCGCGTCCGGCGAACGAGTCTGGCTTCCGATGACCGATCATCCGACCGGATGGTTCTGGGTGTCGCAGCCCGCCACTGCACATTCGCTGCCGTCACGTACCAGCGTGGTCTCCGCTGCTCGTCGGCTCCTCGGCCCGGTTCGGTCTTCTGCGGTGTGGCGGTGAGCGATGCACACCATTCCAGATCCGGCTGGGAGCGAAACGGTCTCGGGCAGTTGCGAACCCGGCGCGGTAGCCCTGTTTCCCTCGGGTGAGGCGCTGTTGTCGGCGATCCGGGGGCATCACGTAGGAATCCATCCACTGGCGAAGCTGGCGCACGACTTCGGGGTCATGTACCACCGGCACTTGGCGATGATCGGCGGTGAATGTCATTGCCGTCGAGATGAACTCGTGCTCGCGGTGGATGTGTGGGTTACCGATCACCTGCCGATCCCGCACCCCGGGGCGACCATGCACACCGAGACATTGGGAGCGGTGATAGCCCGGTTGGCTGAAGCCCAGGTACACGCCTACCGCCTGCTGATGACCATCGATCCTGCCGACCCCGCCGTGCATGCGGCCTGGTACCGGCTGGCTGAACTTGTCGATGGCTACACCGATCTGACCACCGACATCGCGCGGCGAGCGCGGCGACTTCCAACCCTGGGGGATCACTGGTGACCTTCGCCGGACTCCCCGACAAACACGCCGTGCTCGCCGCATGCCGGGGGCTCCCCACCATGACCGACCATCCGATGCTGGACGCGGCCGGGGAACTCGCGATACTGCATCAGACCCGCGAACACACGCCGCTGTCCGCACTCGAGCACATCGACCGGCAACGCACCCACGTGATCTCGGCAATCGATCAATGGGTAGCGGCGGCCACCCCGATCCCGTTCCCCGCCGCGCGCTTATCCACCCACACCATGGGCCAAGTCATCGACCAACTCGCGCAGCTGACCGTGCACACCCATATCGCGCTCGCCACCGCACCGGACGGACTGTTCTACGACGCCTCACTGCAACTCGCCGAGGCCGCCGACGCGTATCAGGACCTCGCCAACGAACTCTCCTGCGGCATCCGCCGACTACGACAACACACCACACCGCAATGAATAGCAATGTCCCCCAACGTATTCGGGACACAATCGATGATCGTCCCGTGAAAGGGAGTGCACTGCCCCATGTTCCATGACCGGTACTGCAACAAGACGCGCCCGCACAGCTTTCATACCAGCCCTGTATCGGCGCGGTTCACGCTTCGCCTGAACTGGCGACGCTGGATCCAGTCACATCCACCACAAACTCCCAGTACCTCGGGCCGCACACACCCTCGCTATCACGAGCCCACACCGACCTATGGCGCAACGGGCTGTGGCCATGTTCGGCTGTACGCCGACTGCGGGCGCGCACAATTCGACAGCGACAACCGATTAGTCAGCGTGACGTGCCCCGCCGTGCTCTGCGGCTCAGTCCGAGTGTCCGGCAACCGGATCGGCGAACACCGCACATGGGACGCCCACCGATGCCAGTGGGTCGGAGCGCGCATCATCGACGACACCGACCCCGCGGCACGAGCGGTCTCATGAACACACCAACAGCCGTCGATCCTGACGACGATGCCTACCTTCACGATTGCCTCACAGACCCCGGTGCGCTCACCGACAACGACGCGATACGCGCCATGAGCATCCACCACCGCTGCCCGCCCCAATGCCTAGTTCTCGGGCGGGCGCTGGACACCCTCAGTACGGCATATACCTCGACCACCACCCCACGTGCCCAGTCCAACGTCGCCGACCCGACGCAACTATCCGCAACCACTCCCCTGCAATCGGCGCGATCCAACGAGCTGGATCACCACCTCGCCTGCCAAATCCGGAAGCTCCAAGCACACATCGAAGAGACGAGATGATCACCGCGACAACAATCTTCGCGCGCCCACGAATCCAAGACCGGCGCTGGCTGATTCTGAATACTGCCTGCACCCATGCAACCGCGATTCGGCAGGACCGCCGCCAAGGACAGCGACCAGAGCATTCGGTGACCGCAGAGTCCGGACTGCTGGCCCGCCCGGTGAGGCAGGCATGAGGACGCCGCTGCCGTCCAAAGACATGATCTTGCAAGCCTGCGCTGGAACAGTGGCCATCCAACATCCGGTCCTGCAAGGCGCCTACGAACTGGCCAGCTTGCACGAGGCCCGTCTCGACGACAACGCCGATATCGGCATGATCGACCGCGAGCGCGATCGACTGGTGTCCCGCATCGACAGCTGGGTGGCCGCCGATCAACCGCCAGCCTCAGATGCCGCGTACCACCACACCGAGACGGTCGGCATGGTGATCGACCGGCTCGCTCAGTTCGCGGTCGATGCTCGCGTCGGCGCCGCGCAGGGCACGTCGACACTGGTCCGAGCATCGCCTCACCGAGCTCGCCGTGGGCTACAGCGATCTGTGCTTCGAGATCGCGGCCGGAACGCGTCGACTGCCGGACTTCTCATTCCCTGTGCCAGAACGAGATTCGGCCGAGCCGGATCGCGGGCGCGGGCCATAGTGGCAAGCCACTCCTACCCGCACAACAGGTACGCCGTCGAAAGTTGGTGGACGAATCCAATGCCGCCTTCTGTACTCTTCCACGGAAATCAGCAGGTTGGGGTGGCCTGTCCCCAGTGAATGAGACCGCTCGGTATTAGAGTCCTGTTTGCCCTGATCAGGGGCTGGAAGGGACGATAGGGATCATGGCTGGACGCAAGCGGCATTCCGCGGAGGAGATCGTGCGGAAGCTGCGCCGTGCCGACGAGTTGGCGGCGGCGGGTAAGTCCGGGGAGGAGATCGCCGCGGAGCTGGGGATCTCGGCGGCGACGATGTACAACTGGCGGCGTCAATACGGCGGTGTGGACACCGACGCGGCCAAGGAGCTCAAGGAGCTGCGCGAGCAGAACGCCCGGTTGAAGCGGTTGCTGGCCGATGCCGAGTTGGAGAAGGACGCGCTGCGGGAGATCGCTCGGGGAAAATTCTGAGCCCAGCGGCCAAGCGCCGCGCTGTGGACATGCTCAAACAGGTCAAGAGCATGTCGGAACGGTTGGCGTGCAAGGTTGTTGGGCTTCACCGTTCGACCTATCGGCGGCTGCCGGCCGCGGCGACCCCGGCCGATCCGGATGCCGGTGTGCGGGCCTGGCTGCGTTCCTATGCCACGAAACATCAGGGTCACGGGTTCCGTCGTGCCTGGGCGGCGCTGCGGTTCGACGAGGGCAGCGCGGTGAACCTGAAGAAGGTGCACCGGCTCTGGCGTGAGGAGGGATTGCAGGTGCGCGAGCATTCGCCGCGCAAGCGGGCCGGGTGCTCGTCGGTGCCGCCGGTGGACGCGGATGCACCGAAGGTGGTGTGGGCGTTGGACTTTCAGTTCGACTCCACCGTCGATGGCAAAGCGGTGAAGATCGCGTCGATGATCGACGAGCACACCCGGGAGTCGCTGCTGCATCTGGTGGAGCGGTCGATCACCGCTGAGAAACTTGTCGCCGAACTCGAGCGGGTGTTCCTCGCGCGGGGCGGTCCACCGCGAGTGCTGCGTATGGACAACGGTCCGGAGATGATTTCCCATGCGTTGCAACAGTTTTGCGCCAACAGGGTCGGGATCGTCTACATCCCGCCGGGCACGCCGTGGAACAACGGGTTCATCGAATCGTTCAACCGGCGGCTCCGGGCCGAGTGCCTCAACCGCAACCACTGGACTTCCCTGCTCGAGGCCCGGGTGGTGATCGGCGATTTCAAGGACGAACACAATCGGCGGCACCGACATTCGGCGCTGGGCTATCTGACCCCGGCCGAGTACGCTGCCCGCTGCGGCCACACCCACCATCCGGTGGCCTGCAGCATCAACTGAAACTGGATGAAAACAACCCGGACTCAAAGACCGGGTTGATCCGTTATCGGGGACCCCGGTCACGGCTTCTGGGCGGTTCCCGAGCGCCTTCAAGCGGGAGCGCATGACCTGGATCAAGCCATCATTTCTGTGGATGATGTACCGATCCGGCTGGGCTAGTAAACCTGGGCAGGAGCATGTGCTGGCCGTCCGGATCTCGCGTTCGGGTTTCGAATGGGCACTTCGTCATTCGGCGTTCGCGCATTTCGACAGCGCTGTGCATCAGGACCATGCGCAGTGGAAGGCCAGTTTGGCCGCGCCGGTTCGGATTCAGTGGGATCCCGAGCGTGACACCGCATTTCGTCCCTTACCATTCCGATCACTGCAGGTGGGGCTGTCCGGTGAAGCGGTGAATCGCTACTGCGACGAGTGGATCGTCGGGATCGAAGACGTCACTGGACTCGCCCATAAGATCGGACGTGAGGTAGCCGCCGGGAGGCACGTTCCCGATCGCCTGCCCGCGGAAAAGCCGTACCCGACCCCACCCGATCTGCGCGGGCAACTAGGAATGGGCACCGGACTAGTCGCCCACTGATCAGCGGCCGAGAGTTCTAGTCCCCTTTTGGCGATGACGGTTTGTAACCATTCGCGACATGCGGCTCACCACGTTGGACGACGGACATGCGAACCCCTTCCCTACGTTGCCGTATGAGATTTTTGCCTGCGTTCGAGCTGCGCTTCGGCTCGCTTCCGCACAATCTCGCTATCCGAATCACGCAGGCGAACTAAAGCGGCTTCGGCTTCCGGCCCAGGTGTGTCGCCAAGCGCCCAAATCGCTTTTCTAGCGAGAGCCCTGTTGTCGTCGTAATCGAGATAATCTGGAATCCAGACCGCAGTTCGATACAACGCGTCGACGGCAGCCTTTGTCCGAAGCTGCCCCAGGCTTGACGCCACAGCTTCGTGCATGAAATGCCAATCTGCTGAACTCAACTTCAACAGCGTGTCGAGATAATCCATTGTGAGCCCGAACTCTGAGCTTACAATTAGAGCGAGCTCGACACCGTCAGCATCGTGATCTTCAGTCGCCTGTTTCAGTAAATTCAATCCGAGTTCGCGACCATCACTTACCCTGAAGTGCTGCAGTACTTCTTCGGCCGAACCGACCCGAGTCGGATTTACCGGGCTGTACACCAACCCTAGTATTACTTTCTCATCCTCTGGAGTCATCGTAATATTTTCCCGCACTTGACTATCGCGTCGTTGAGTATACCCAGTACTGAATTATGCGCTCTGCCGGACTTCGCGCCTCAAGGATTTTCATTTCGCCATTATCACTCACTATAGTATGGCAAGGCGAGGCCAGCCTCCCGCATCATGGATTCATAGAGATCAACCCATTCGACCACGGTTTCATGGGCAAACGATCCGGGGCAATCCTCTTCAACGGCCTCCAGCAAGGATTTCAGCGTGTCGCCCTGCACCAGCAACCCCGGAAACTTTCGGGTCGAATCACGAACCAAGCGAATGTTTCCACGATTCGCGATCTCTTGCAACTCTACATCCATCTACGCCTACCTTGGATTGAAGGTTATGTACGGTCTGCTCGTATCTACCGGACCCCTGAGGATGTCGAATCTACGGCCATATCCCAACTCGGCTGGTCCGATCGGTAGGGAATTATAGATCTTCTTTCTGATCTGGTTGTTGAAATCTTCTACGATGTAATCCCAGTCAGAAAATGCATGCGCGGTACCTTCTGCTCTACTGCCGACGAGCGTAATCGGGTGCCCGATCTTGTCTGCTGCGTTTTGGATACGCTGGGCCTCACCGGGACTTATGTTGTCCAGTGATGCCCCGCCACCGACCTCTGCATTGCATCGTTCCGGGATAAGGCCAAGTGGGTCGATCCAGGTTGTGGGGTTATGAGGGTAAATGCCCGGATTCGATGCTGGCGCCAACCCCAGAGGGTCCTGCGTCAAATAGCGACCGGTACCAGGGTCATAGAAGCGGTTCAGATTATAGTGCAGCCCAGTTTCAGAATCGTATTGCTGCCCCGGGAATCGGAGAAGCGTGGCGGCTTCACCATTCCAGGTGAAATTACCCCAAAGGCCTACAACAGCGATGCCCGCGGTGGTTGCCGTTGCCGGAGTGACGACCTCGACGGGAGTGCCTGCCAGGTCGGTGATGATCGCGTAGAACTCGCGGTCCATGCTTGTCTGGTCCGTGTGCTGAGTGATCGGGGTGTAGGAGTCCGGTCGGTACTGCCACCTCGTCACCGAGTCGGTGGCGTGCTGTTCGACCAGGTGAGTGCCGTCCCAGGTGTAGTCGATGCGTTCGAGCACGCCGCCGTCGTTGGTGAGGTGTTGTTTGGTGGTGCGGCGGCCGAGTGCGTCGTAGGTGTAGCGCCACCATTGGCGGTCGGGAGTCCAGACGTCGGTGAGTTGGTCGAAGCTGTTGTAGCGGTAGTGCCAGATATCGGGTTTGCGGGACAGCCGGGTGGTGGTTTTGCGGATGAGGCGCCCGACCTCGTCGTAGTGGTAGCGGGTTCGGCCGTCATGGATGAGCAGGTTGTTGCGGTATTCGCGGCGTCCGTCGGCATCAAACTGGGGCGCGTCGTGCGACGCACGCATTTCTGTCGCCTTGGCGGTCGTCGTGCCGGTGTCCTTGGGCGATCGTGGCAGCAATGTGCTGGTGATGTTGCCGAGTGGGTCGTAGGTGTACTGCTCGGCGAGGGCGCTGTCGCGGGTGATCGCTGTAACCCGCCCAGCAGGGTCGAGGGTGTAGTCGCTCAGCACAGGGGTGGTGCCGGCGCGGGTGAGGGCGTGGTTGAGGAGGTATCCGTCGGGGCGGTAGGCATACTCGTCGTGGCGCAGCGTCCGGGCGTCTGGCCGTGGTCCGGTGTCGAGGTTCAGCGAGGTGGCGGGATGGGCGATCACCTCTTGACCGATGACGCGGCCGATATCGGAAAGCGTTCGGGTGATGGCGATTTCACCGACGCGCCAACCGTCGATGCGCCCGACCGGATCATAGTGAAAGGCGAGGTGATGCCCGTCGGCGGATAGGCTTCGGACTTTGCCGGTGTGGTCGTAGTCCCAGCCGGTCGTTGCGCCTGTGGGAGTGGTGCGGCGGATGCGGCGACTGTGTCGGTCATGTTCGTGGCGCATCGCGGGTTGGTCGTCGAGTTGTTGTGAGGCGAGTTGGCCGGTAGGGGTGTAGGTGAATTCGAGGGAGTGGGTGGGATCGTCGTTTACTCCGGAGACCGCGGTCAGGACTCGGCCAGCAGGGTCATGGGTGTATCGGATCCAGTCCCCGCTGTCGGTGCTGACCGCGGTGAGGCGACCGAGGAGGTCATAGGTGTGGTGACGGGTATCGCCGGTGGCCGGGATGATCGCAGTCACTCGCCCGGCGGTGTCGTAGGCGTATCGGGTGGTGGCGCCGGTGTAGTCGGTTTGGGCGGTCAAGTGCCCGGCCGAGTCGTAGCTGTATGTCCAGGTTTGGCCGAGCGGGTTGGTCACGGTGGTGAGACGACGTTGGCTGTCCCAGGTGTAGTGAGTTGTCGAGCCGTCGGGATCTGTACGCGAGCGCAACAGATCGAAGGCACCGTAGGTGAAGCGGGTGGTGTTGCCTGCACGGTCGGTCTGCGTAAGCAGGTTGCCTTCGCCGTCGTAGGTCCACGACTCGGCGTACCCGTCCGGGTCGAGGCGTCGCAGCAGTTTTCCATCCGGCCCCCACTGATAGTGAGTCTGTGCGTCCAGCGGATCGATGACACTTATCGGGCGGCCACAGCAGTCACGCTCGATGCGCGTGATCGCCCCGGATGGATCGGTAACCTGAACGGCCAGACCAGCGGCATCAACTTCGATCCGGGTCCGGGTGTCGCCTGCATTGGTGATCGCCGCGATCGCACCATTGGGGTGATATGCGTACTCGGTTCGAGCGCCCGCCGCGTCGACAACGGCGGCAAGGTTACCGTTGGTGTCCCACTCCTGTTGCCGCACAGTGCCATCCGCGTCGGTGACTCGGATGGGACGGTTACGCCACATGTAGTCGATCTGGACGGTGCGACCGTCGGGGCGAGTGACTTCAGCGACGTCACCCTCGCCGGTATATCGGTACCGGGTCACCGTCCCGTCCGGGGCGGTGACCGCCAGTGGTTTGCGGTCGGCGTTGTAGTCGGTGTGGAGGCGGCCGCCGGAGGGATCGACGAGGTCACGCAGACGCAGATCTCGATCGAAGCCATGCGTGGTGACACCACCGAGAGAATCGGTGACAGCGGTGAGACGGCCAGTGCCATCAGGGAATTCGAAGTAGTCGAAATCGGTATCCAGCATCCCGGCGGTGCCGCGTTGGAAGACGACGCGGCCGGATTCGTCGTAGGTGTTGACCATCTGGTTGCCGTTGGAATCGGTCCAAGACGTCAGCCGATGTTCGTCATCGTAGGTGTAGCTCGTGGTAGCGCCGACAGCGTTCACGACCGCCGACAGCTCGCCCGCTTCGTACCCGAATTCCCTTAATCGGGTTCGCGTTTCGGCGCCATCAGGGTCGGCGTCGAGTACGGATAGCCCGGTGACGCGTCCCGCGGCGGTGTCGATGCGTACTCGGTAGCCGCCCGAATGTGACACCTCGATCGGTGCGCCGTCGGTGCCGTAGTGGAAGCGGACCCGGTTGCGGTGGCGGTCGGTGATCGCGGAGATGGCGTAGTTGCCCAGGCGGGACTCGATGCCATCGAGGGTCGGTTCGGGCGCGAAATGCCACAGTATTTCCCGCTGCTGGTCCCAGATGCGGTAACCGCCGACCTCGGTGCGGGTCAGCGTCCACCCCTGTCCACCGGTCACCGGTTCGGTGGCGGCACCGACCTCGGCGTGCGGGTAGGCCAGCATGATGCCGTCCTCGCCGAGGAAGGTGACGCCTTCGTGCTCGACGACCAGACGCATATCCAGGGTGGTCGACCACGATGGGCCGAACCAGCGGCCGTACCGGTAGTTCGAGCGGTGCGTGCGCCGCAGAGTCAGTGCGAGGACACCGGGGAGGTCGACATCGGTTTCGGGGAGCAGGAATTCGCCGGTCGCGATATCGACGGGATCCTCGGAACACGTTTTGTCGCCCTCAACGCGGTCGTGGTCGGCACCGTTCTCCCGCGCGGTATCGCCAGCACCTTGATCGGCCTCGGCTCGCTCCTGCGGTGTCGGGTGCTCCTGTGGCGAATCATGATGGGACGGTTGGTTTTCCGGGGACGCATTGTCGTGGCCATTGGGGTTCGTGCCATCCCCGTCCGGGTGGTTGGGTTCTGTCCCGTCGTGGGTTTGACGCGGACTGCCGTCACCGTGATCGGTCGGGGTGTCGGGCGAATCGGTGTGAGTAGGCGGGCTCGAGTCGGGATCAGGGTGTTGGACGGGTGTCTCGTGGCTCGGGTTCGGTCCTGAGGACACCTCCGCATCCGGTCGAACCGCTGGAGTGTCGGAGGGCTGTTGGTGGGGAGTTTGGGGCGCGTCGCCGGGATGCTCACCGCTGGGGCGGGAGTCAGGTGCCGAAGGTTCGGGGTGCGCCTGCTGCGGCGCATCCGGCTGAGTGTGCCCCGGTGTGGTGTTGTCGGGCCCTGGTGTGCCGGAGTCCGGTGTGTGCGTGGGTGTTTCAGGTTGCGGGTTGGTCGTTCCCGGTTGTGTCGGAGATTCAGTTGTCGCGTTCGGGTGTGTGCCGGACTCTGTGGCGCTCGGCTGGGTTCCGGACGGTGTGCCCGGCTCGTGCCCAGTCGGGCTGCTCGACGGTGTCTCTGCTGACGGATGAGTGCCGGTCGGTGTACCGGTTTCATGCGGGGTCGATGATGGCGTACGCGCCCCGGATGCGGCGCTGCCGGGGGCGTGTGGGGTGGTGTGCGGGGCGTGTTCTGCCGCGCTGGCCACCGTATGGGTCGCTTTGCTGACCTTCGAGACGTCACCGATCTTGTCCAACGCGGACAGGGCAGGTTTGGCCGCGCCCGCACCACCGGTGCCCACGGTGGTGATCAGATCCCCGGTCAAAGAACCGATGAACTCCGACGGATTCTTGCGCGCACCGGACAGAATCGAAGACACCGTCGCCCCGGGATCGGCCGCCGCGACCACCAGCCCGGTGCCCAGATCCGACATGCCCGAGAAGTATTCGGCCGGATGGGTCAGGTTGTAGGGGTCCATCGGGCTGACCTGACGTACGAACTGCACGATCCCGGTGAAACTGGTCAGCAACCCGGAGGTGAAGTTCAGCTTCGCCTGATCCAACGCCCCCGACAGATCCGAGACATTGTCGGTCCAGCGTTCGGTGAACGGCGGTTCGGTCGGGGCAGCCTCGGTCGCCGCCGCCAACGCCGACGCGGCCGAGGCTGCCGCGTTGTCACGCTGGGTGCGTGCGCCACGCAGGATCTCGCGGGCCTCGTTGCGGATCGAGGTCCACGTGTCAGTCAGAGGAGTCTTGCGTTTCTGCTCATCCGACAGGGCGTTCCACTGGTTCTTCTTGCTGGTTTCCTCGGTATCGGCCGCTTCCCATTTCGCGATCGCATCAGCGGCTTTGGTTTGTGCCGCGGTGACCTCGTGGTACCAGCCATCCAGCACACTCGATGCTTTATGCATCGCATCGGCGCCCTCCCACCACAGCTTCGGCTGTTTGGCGAACTCGGTGTGGAACTCCTCAGCCGCCGAGCCGGTCCAGTCCGCGGTGTTGACCGTGCGCAGCGCGTCACCGGTCTTGCCGATCGAATCGCCCATCTTCTGCAGCGCCTCGACCGCGTCGTGGATCGCAGAGGGCTCACCCCGGATCAGCTCTTTCGGGTCAGTGGTCTGTCCGAGTTCGCGTTCCTTGATTTCACCGCCGGCCAGATCGGCAATCTTGTCGCCGAGATCGTCGAGGTCCTCCGCGACCCCGTCGGCACCGACCTTGCGCGCCAGCCCCGCCGCCGCATCCAGACCAGCATCGGCGAGCTCACCCGCCTTCTGCGTGGCCGATTCGACGCCGTGCTCGACCGCGTCACCGACCTTGTTGACGAAATCACCGAGACCACTCACCTATTCGCCCCCACCTTGGCCATTCATGATCTCCGCCGCCCGCTCGGCGGCACCGGTATTCCAATGCCTTGGGATCCCTGGTATCGGACCGTTGTTGCCCAACGCGTCCGGGCCCACCGCCTCGATCACCTTGACGTTCGTGCCGATATGGGTGAACGCGTTCTGGAACGACTCGGCGCTGTAGTCGGTGTGGCGGATCTGGTTGAACTGGTTGTCGGCCAGCGTTTCTCCCCACGACCGCGCATCGATCTCTTCCTTCGACAGATGCGGGTTGCCGGTCAGCTGCGTGAACATCTCCTTGAACGTGTCGGAGAACTTTTCATCCATGATGTGATAGCGCCCCGCCGCCAACCCCAACGTCTTCGCGATCTCGTTGCCCGCCTGCACCAACGACCGCACCCCCCACGACCAACGCTCGGTGAAGGTCTCGAATGCGCTCTGTACCGACGCCTTACCCGCCTCCATCGGCGACAGGGTCAACAACGAGAACCCGCGCCCCATCGCCCCGGTCTCCCCGACACCCAGATCCGACAGCTCACTGATCACCCCGGTGATCCCGTCCGCAGCCTGCTGCAGCACCGCGGGGTCAACGTTCAGCTGATCCCCCACCGCTACCTCCCCTGCCCGGCCGAATCGTCCGACACCTGCGGCGGAAACGCTATTGGCGCCGAACCGGTGATATCGACAGCCACACCGGTGGGCTCCGACCGCCCCGCCGCGTACTCGACCAGCCGCGACCCCAACAGCGACTGATACCGATACTCCTGATCACCAGCGACACCCCGCGCAGCCATATAGCGGGCGTACTCCTCGACACTGGTGAACGCACAAATCCAATCGACACCCCTGAGCCGGGACGTGCACAGGCGATCATCATCGACCAACGGCACCAACAAACCAGCCTGCCGGAACGCCGCCGCCAGCACCTCCGGCTGCCCGAAACCGGCATAGAAAGCCGCGATCTCCGCCCGCAACGCGGCACCACTGTCGAATTCAGCCAATCGCCTAGCCACCCCGCTCACGATCTATCGGCCACCCACCAAACCAAGGCCCTCGCAGCATACCTACGGCTCGCCGGCCACCGCCCGATCCAGGAATGCTCGCCAATTCCCTTGGGATACAAAACCAACCGACAGCACCCACATCCGCAGGGAATACGCGCTCAGTTCAGCGGATGCCATGCTGTCCATCACACCGTCGGCCGGGCCTGGGGTAAACCATCGCACTGCCCAGTCGGTGGAGAAGCCCGGCATTCAGCTCGATGATCAGCGTCAAGGGGTTCAGGGCTTCTCCTGCTAGTCCGCGGCCAGCATTCGCTCGAGTTCATCCCATCCTTCGGCGCTGGACCGATGACTGGCCTGCATCGCGCGCGCGTTCTCGACAGCCAGGCAACCGATCCGCAGTGCCAGTGGAATATTCATGTGGCGCAACGCTGTCCAACGTTGTTTGTCATCCAGCATGACGAACCGGGACAGCGTCTTGCCCGCCGCAGCCGCACCCGCCAAGGCGTGCGCCGCGAGGAGAAGCTCACCACGCAGCCTTTGGCGCCGCTCATCGAGATCAGCACTGCCAGTAACGACGTACGCCTTCGCATGGACGTGGGTTCGCAGAACGACCTCGGTGGCCAGAACACTCAGCGACGGCGTAAGAATCCCCGATCGCACATTCAGCCCATTTCCCGCGGAGGGGCCGAGGTAGACAGCATGCGCGAACTTGCGGAGATCTCGATTGTCGAGCTCATACAACAACGATGACCCGGGCAGCGGCAGACTCATCGGTGTAACCAGATCCGCGGCGAGGTGCTTGACCCATAGCACGAACGCCTCCGGGGTGGATTCGACCGCACGGAACCGACCCGATACCGAGATCGTTTCTTTCTCTCCGTGATCCCAACGCACCCCACGAAATTCGCCAGTACGGATCTGCCGCAGCGCCTCCAACGGTCGGGCGAGATCGTGTCCGGCAGAGCGGACACGATGGGCTCGCCCGCCGAATCCCGGCCCGGTGTAGTCGATCGGGAGCCGCTTCCCGGCACGCTCCCAAGCCCGCATCCGCTTGGTGCGTCGAATCGGCCCCATCGATTTCACGACCACGCGGTCCAGCGTCGAATCGAACCACGCCGCAAGCGCTCCGATGACGCCGGTGACACCAACCGCCAGCAGGTCGTCGTGATCCCAGGCGATGCGCTGGCGCGCCCGCCAACTCTCCAACTGTGCACGCTGCACGGGTGTCAGAGCGGCGTCGAAATCTATGTCGAACCAACCGGACTCGGCGCGCACCCGATCGTTGATCGCCGTCATCTCGGTGTAGGACACAGGTATCGGCTCGCCGCGAACAACCACCGCATCGCCGTCGGAGAGCGCCGATTCCGTGGCCGCCTCTAGCTCGGCCATTCGTCGACTAATGGTGTCGAGATTCCGATCGATGGACTCGTCCATCTCAGCTCACAGCCGACTCGGGAATACGGCTGAGCACGACTTCGATTGCGCTCTCCGCCATTTCGACCTGATCACGCTCTAGCCGCAGCTCCTCGCGCAGCCGCCGGTTCTCCGCCGTGAGTCGCTTGTTATCGGCGCTGAGCCGCCCGATCCGCCCGATCAGCAACTCACGGTCCGCGACAAGGCTTTCCAAACGTTGATGCAGTGCCAGCACCACCCGTCGACGCTGTTCGTCCCGATCGGTCTGCTCCGCGAGCACAACCCGATTGATCAGATCCAAACGCATCGCCCCGACCACGACCTGTCCGGCGGCCAACGGAGTCCAGCGCGCACCGCTCGCGGCTGCACCCGCGACCACGACACCACCGACACCGGTGACCAGCGCCGTACCACCGGCAACACCGAAGCCGCCCGCCGCGATCGCTCCGCCACCGAGGGTGGCCAGCCCAGCCGAGGTGGCCGCCGCGCCGGAAAGTCCTGCCGCCGTGCCGATCGCGGTGCCGATCAATGGCGCGGCCCAGCCAGCGGTCGCGACTCCGACACCAAGGCCGAGCACACCGGCCACCGCTACTCTCCCCCAACGGACGTTCTTGCGGCGGAGCCGACGGATGAGTGCCTTTTGCTCGGTGAACATCGCATCGAGGTCTGACTCCCTCGCATCAGGAAACCCCGCGGTCAATACCCGCAGTATTTCCTGACGGGCCGATGCATTCCACCTGCGCTTGGCGGGCCAGGGATCGAAGAGCACGAGATCGACCAGCACCAGCAGAGACCGGGAGCGGGAACCGATACTCCGCGGTGCCCGCCGACCGAAATCGGCTACCCGCTGCGCAACGGGAGCGATGCCATCCGACTCGATCTCGGTGACAAGTTCCGACACGAATTGTGTGTCGAAGGTGGGACTTTCAGCAGACGCCAACCCCGTACACAACCGTGCTACCGCCTCGTCACGAACCACCCGCTTCGCCGCGATCTCGTCCTCGTCCCGGGTTGCCGCCAGATCCGCCTGCATCATCGCGATCTGCATCGTCGCCAGCGCAACAGATTCCGCCCACCCCAATATGAACTGGCCGTTATCGGGCTCGTCGTCCGTCTTCAACACCCCCCCAAGCATTTTCGGTCTGGCCAGTATCACAGAAACCACCGAGGACTCCTGGCGATCGGGCGGTTTCGACCGAACGGACCGTCGCGGCTGCGCTACCTGCCCACGTGGTGCCCTACGCACTCATTGAGTTGTACTGGAACCGCTGGGCGGCCACGTGGAACGGTCCCCGCCCATGCAGCCGGATTCCGGCGCAACCTCCGACGTCACCATTAGGGATGCGGGAAACCCGATCCACGAACACGAGTGCCTGGCTCGGCGAGATCGAAGGATCAATCCGACGTTGCGCTTCTTACGGCAAAGGCGCTCGGAGACAGAGCGATTGGCCCGGCCAGCCGTCATGGTCACCCTGGCGCCACCGTCCAGCAGGGGCTAGGAGAACAAACCCAACGCCCTTGTGGGACAGCCCGGATGGGTTGTCCCGCAAGGGCAGCGCCTCACCCCAGCGGGGCCATCCACGGGACTGCGTTGTGAGCAAAGCTCTGCTTGACCGGCACCAGGTCGGCATGATCATCCAACGCCGTGATCGTGACCCCCACCAAGCCAGCTTCATCACCCTTGGACGCGACCGAGGAACCGCACTTCGGACAGAACCCGCGGCAGACCTGTGGGAAGGTCTCGAACCAGGTCGGTTCCCCGCCCGGACCCGTCCACTCGAATCCTTCCTCCGGGAAGGACACCCACGACATCACCGGGGCGCCCGAAAGCCTCTGGCAGTGCTCGCACGAGCACAGGTGGGGGAAGTCCTGGTCACCGGTCGCGGAGAACCGGATATTGCCGCAGAGACAGCCGCCGTTCACATCGCTCCTTCTTGCTGCACACCACGCAGTTTGAATCGCCCCGGCGAGTCCGGAGACTTATTGGTGTGACAGCTCAGCGATCTGCTGGGCTGGTTGTTGACTGTAGTAGGCGGTCTCCATCTCGGCCGGGGGCATGTCCCCGCAGTACTGGTAGAGGCGCCGGTGATTGAACCAGTCCACCCACTCGGCGGTGGCCAGCTCAACGTGGTCGATGGTGCGCCACGGGGCCCGCGGCTTGATCAGTTCGGTCTTGAAAAGCCCGTTGATCGTTTCGGCGAGGGCGTTGTCGAAGCTCGATCCCACAGCTCCGACCGAGGGCTGGATCCCGTGCTCGGCGAGACGTTCGGTGAACGCAATCGACGTGTACTGCGATCCTCGATCATTGTGGTGCACAACATCTTTCACGTCCCAACCCTCGCGTTCCCGTGTCCAGACGGCATGCTCGATCGCATCCAGCACCAGCGAGGTGGTCATCGACGTCGAGGTGCGCCAGCCCAGGATGCGGCGGGCGTAGGCGTCGATGACGAACGCGACATACACCCACCCCGACCACGTCGAGACATAGGTGATGTCGGCTACCCACAGGCGGTTCGGTGCCGCCGGCGCGAACCGCCGTTGCACCAGATCCGCCGGTCGCGCCGCGGCCGGATCGGCGATCGTGGTGCGTTTGACCTTGCCGCGCACCGCACCCCGCAGTCCCAGCCGACGCATGAGCCGTTCCACAGTGCATCGAGCCACGCGGATTCCTTCCCGATTCAGTTGCAGCCATACTTTTCTCGCGCCGTAGACGCCGAAATTCTCGGCATGAACACGCTGGATCTGCGGGATCAGGTCCGCGTCACGCCGCTGCTGGGTGGTGGCGATCTTGCCGCGGTGGGCGTAGTAGGTTGACGGGGCAGCTTTCACACCGAGCTCGGTGAGCGCGGCGCAGATCGACTCGACACCCCATCGCAGACCGCCGTGCTCGCGGCGGCCTTGGTGTTCGGTGATGAACCGAACGATCAGCGACTGGGCCGGTCGATCTCGGCGGCGAAGAAAGCCGACGCCGCCTTCAGAATTGCGTTGGCACGCTTGAGTTCTGCGTTCTCCCGCCGCAGCCGCTTCAGCTCGTCGGACTCCTCAGTCGTCACCCCCGGGCGGGTTCCGGTGTCGATCTGGCCTTGCCGTACCCATTTCCGGACCGTTTCGGGGGTGCCGACCCCGAGCAGATCAGCGATCACCTTCATCGCGGCCCATTCCGACTCGTGCTGATCACGGATCTCGGCGAACATCCGCACGGCCCGCTCACGCAGCTCCTGCGGGTACTTCTTCGAACTCGACACGACTCCATCCTTCACAGAGGTTGAAGTCTCCCGACACTCCGGGGCGATTCAGTTTCATCCAATGCCGCGCGTCGTTGACCAACGACAACCGACGCACGGCAAGGCCTCCGTCGGCGCGGCACCGAGCAGACATGGTCACTCTTCGCATCATCGAAACCGGTGGTCACCGGCGCAGCCACTTTAGACTGGCGACGTGTTTCGGCTGATCTTGTTGGTGCCGTTGGCCTGCTGGCTGCTCGCGGCGCGAGCGCCCCGCACCCGGTGGCGCGTGGGTGCGGTGTTGGCGGTGCTGACCGCAGCCGAGCTGGGTGTGGCGTTCGGGGGCTGGCGAGTGCGCCACTATCAGCACAGTCTCGAGGTGCTGATGATCGCCGCCGGTGTCGTGGTGCTGCTGGCGGGACTGATCTGGGACTGGGCCGATACCGACGGTGGCGGGGTACGGCAGTGGATCGCCCGGGTGCTCGGCGGGCTGTACGGCGTACTGGCCCTGTTCGTGCTGCTGTTCTTCGTGCTGGGCGACCTCGGCGTCTTCGCGAGCGCCCCAGCCTACGGAGGCAAGGCCGTCGCGACCCCCGACGCCGAACTGCTGCTACCCCTGCCCGCCGGCCTGACGGTCGTCGACAACACGACCAACTGCGAGGACTCCGACGCGGGCCCCTCCTGCGATCGCACCTTCGCCATCGCCGCCACCGACGACACGCCCGACGATCAGGTGGCCAGCCGCTTGCTCGCTCATCTGGGTGATTCCGGCGGCTGGACATTCGGTTCCGCGGGCGCGGAACGGCTCGCCGACCTGAGCGGCACCCGCTGGCGCGCCTGCCGCACCGCGGGCTGGTGGCTGGATCGCCAGAACGAGCACGTCTCGGTCTTCGCCTTCACCCCCGGCATACCGCACAACCGATTCGCCCCGACACAGGCGGCCGTCACCGTTGAATTCGGGTTCTCCCACCAGGTCTGCGAATAGCGCGAGCGGACCAGCCCGGCCGGCGGCGATCGGACGGATCCGCGCGGCAGCCGATGCCTTTGGGAGCAAACTCCGGTTCATCTCCGCAGCCCGTCGCGCTCACAGCGGCGGGCCACCCAAATCTGTCGGCGGTGTGACAGCAACCGGAACTACGATCCATCATCTGATCAATTGCAGGGCAGAAGAATACGAGATCACCATCGACCCGGACCGTCTCGACGTCGACCTGGTGCACCGCCGGCTTTCGACCGACGCCTTTTGGGCCATTGGCCGCAGCCGCGAAACGGTCGAGCAGTCCATGCGCGCATCGCTCAACTTCGGCCTCTACGACAGGTCTCGCGAGTCCTTGCTCATCTTGTTGAGCCGACGGCTACAACTGGGACGGTGACAAGAGCACCGACATCGCCGGTATCACAGTCTCGGACAAGCGCATGGGAGCGCTACACACAGCGGGCTTGGCGCGGGAGTACGACATCGCAGGATCCAGCGAGGTCCGGCGATTCGAGGGGGCAGTACCGTCGAACGGACCGGTGAACCTGCCAGGGGCGCCCGGCGGCCGCGACGGCGATAGGAGTGATCCCACGCGATGAGGTACCCAATGCCTGGAATCCGGCAGATGAAGCTGGCCTGTGTCGTCGGACTCATGGCCGTGACGGTCGGTGTGACCGGTTGCGGCAGCGAAACACATGACGGTGACCACCGGTCGGACCCGCCCCAGGCCGCGAAGGACACCGACATCACCAGGGAGGCTTCCGAATTCGGCGGGATCGTCATTCCCGACAATGCCTCCGTGCTCGGCGCCCGATCGGAGCGCGGCCGCGACACGCTCTACCGGCTAGCCATATCCACCGATTCGCAGGGCCTCACCCTGCTGCTGGCCACATCGAAATTCTCCGCGCCACTGACCAAAGTCTTCCGCGTGGCCGAAACCACCATTGCGGGTCCGCCTCTGGAGACTTCGCCGTCGATCATGCAGGCCGAGGACGTCTACCATCGCCCCGACGGAAAGTCAGTCAACCGGATCGTCATCGTGGACGAGCGTGACCCGTCCACACGCTTCGTCCACATCCAGCTGTTCGACACATGATCCGCGTCCTCAGCCAGGGCGAGGATCAGTAACCCACCAGCGCGGCAAGCAGCAAGAGCACGGTCGCAGTGCGTCTCTGCCAGCGCTCAGCGAGGGCCGCTGTGCCACAGCGGGTCTGGAATTTCGACCACGCGACGGCGACCGTTTTGTCAGCCTCGAACTGGGTGTTGCCCCATCGCTGGTCATCGTCGCTACGGTTTCCCGTCGGCCACGAGCCTGTGCGCCACATGCCGTCCGACACCGTTGCAACCCTCGATCGCCCACACCCGTTGCGGGAATCATTGTGCAGCGGTGAGCGTTTCACCATATCCGGCGGTGTCGGTGCCGTAACGCCCGGTCGCGAGGATCTTCGCGTCAGGGTCGATGATTTCGATGGTGGCCGAGCGTTTGTGCGGGTCCATGCCGATGATGACCCACATCGGTATCCTTCCAGATCGACGGATCGGTATCCGTGCAGGAAGGCACCGCTACTTCGAGCCAGGGCAGACCCCTTTCCAGCCACGCCCGCACGGTAACCAGTGGGACGCAAGCCATTAGCGAGCCACACCAATGACACTGATGTGTAGCCGATAGGGGGCCTCCCAGCGGGTACCTGAGACTGATCCTGGCCGGGATCAAGCCCTACCACCAGCCTCGAGTAGCCGAATACCGGATATGTAGTCGGCGGTGTCGTGGTCTTGGGGTGGCAGACAACCGTGCTGACGGGAATCAGCCCCCGCGGTCGGGCAGTCCCCTGAAAGCGCGCCGCACTGTGTGGCGCCGGCTAGGGCCTCAGCACGATTTTGCCGTGGGTGTGTCGGCGTTCGAGTTCGGTGTAGGCCTGACGAACCTGCGTCAACGGGTAGACGTTCGCGATCGGGACTTCGAGGTGTCCTTCGGCGATCAGGGCGGCCAGTTCGGCGAGGACCTCGGCGCCCGGCCTGGGCTTGGTCCCGGGTTCGGTTTTGACCCCATACTTTGCGGCTGCTGCGAAATCGGCGATGGTGTCGATCCGCTCGATTGCGACGCCGAGAGCGAGGGCCAGTTCGACGTACCCGTCGCCGTAGGTGTCGATGAAGGCATGGATGCCGCCCCGTGCGGCGGCCTTGATCCGGTCCGTGACGCCGGCACCGTATGCGACGGGGATCACGCCGTGGCTTCGCAGCCACTCGTGGTTGCCCTCGCTCGCCAGACCGATGACCGTGGCTCCAGCACGGCGCGCAAGCTGAACGGCGAGCGAGCCGACTCCTCCGGCGGCTCCGGAGATGACGACGCTCTCGCCCTGCTCGAGCTGTACGGAATGCACTGCCCCCCATGCGGTTACGCCGGCGACGTACAGGCCACCGGCCACCTCCCATGAGACGTTTTCCGGTTTGGGAGTGAGGTTGTCGACGTCGACTAGGACCAGCTCGGCCTGGGCGGCCCGCAGCTCGGAGAATCCGATCACCTCGTCGCCGGCCGAGAATCGGTCGACTCCGAAGCCGACCTCGGCGACGACTCCGGCGAGATCGCTGCCCTGCCCGGACGGAAAGGTCGAGGGAAAGATGTCCGTTATTGTGCCGGTGCGTATGGCCGCCTCACCGGGGTTGATGCCTGCCGCTTTCACGTGCACGAGGACCTGCCTGTCCGCGGGCACGGGGCGCTCGACCTCCTCGATCCGCAGGACGTCGATTCCGCCGAACTCGTCGTACCTGACTGCCAATGTCATTGTCTTGCGTCTCCTGCGGTGCTCGGCTGACTTCGGGAACGGTTCGCACCGGTGTGCCCGTCACCAGGACACTGTTCCGGCGTCGTCGAAGAATCCGCCGGTCGGTCCGTCGTCGGGCAGGGTCGCGAGGTGAATCGCGATCGCCGCGCCCTGTGGTGGTGTGCGGACGCCTTGGAAGCCGTTGAGGTCGGTGGCGGTGAAACCGGGGCAGCCGGAGTTGATCAGGATGTTGGTATCGCTCAGTTCCTTGGCGTATTGGATGGTGACGGCGTTGAGGAAGGTCTTCGACGCCAAGTACGCAGTGGGAACCGGGCCCATGTCGATGCCGGGCGTGGTCTGCAGGGCGAGCGAGCCCACGCTGCTGGACATGTTCACGATCCGCGGTGAGGCCGAGGCGCGCAGCATGGGCAGCATCGCGTTGGTGACCCGGATGACGCCGATCACGTTGGTTTCCACGACAGCTCGCACGGTCGCGGGATCGACCGTGGTGGGTGTCTGCGGCATACCGCCGGTGATCGCGGCATTGTTGACCAGGACGTCGAGCCCTCCGGCGTGGTCGGCGATCAGCTCGGCCGCCGCGGCCACACTCGCGTCGTCGGTCACGTCGAGCGGCACGCCGAACGCATCGGTTCCGGCCGCGCGCAACTTCTCCACCGCGGTCTCGCGGCGCTGTCGATCCCTCGCGCCCACACCGATCCGCCAGCCGAGGGCGCCCAGGCCCGCCGCGATCTCGTATCCGATTCCTTTGTTCGCGCCGGTTACCAGCGCGATCGTCGGTTCACTCATGCCGTCGATCATGTTGCGGACACGGGCGGGGCGTCCAAGACCGGTCGGGTGGGCGACGATACCGCACGGGTATTGGTCGAGGTGAGCGCCGGATACGATGACCTGGTGGAGACCCGGGAGTTGCGATACTTCGTCGCCGTCGCCGAGGAGTTGCACTTCGGGCGGGCGGCACAACGGCTCTCGATGGCGCAACCACCGCTGTCGCGGGCGATCCAGCAGCTGGAACGGCGGCTCGGAGTCGTTCTGCTGCACCGCAGTTCGCGCGCGATCACTTTGACCCAGGCCGGGGCGGTGCTGCTGCGGGAGGCCCGCCTCGCCCTCGAAGCGGTCGAAGCCGCCGAGCGCCGCACCCGCCGCGCCGCACCCGACCGGCCCGGCGTGGTGCTGGCCGCCAAGGCAGGAGCGTCGAGCGAACTGTTGTCGAAGCTGCTGGACGCCTACGCCGCCGAACCCGGCGCGGTCGCAGTCGAGGTGATGCTGTGCGGGCCGGGCCAGCCGGAAAACCTGCTACGCAACGGGAGTGCCGACGTCGCTCTGCTGCACCGGCCCTACGACACGACCGCCGGATTCGACACCGAGGACCTGCACACCGAACAGCAGGTCGTGGTCCTGCCTGCCGGACACCCCCTCGCCAACCGACCCCACATGTCGATGGCCGAGGTCCACGCCCTGACCGACCTGCCCCTGCCGCGCTGGCCCCGACCGGACGGAAGCTATCCCGACGGCCCCGGCCCACAGGTTCGCGACCACACCCAGTTGACCCAGCTGATCACGCTCGGACGGGCCTGCGCGGTCATGCCCGAGTCGCTGCGAGCCCAACTACGCGACGATCACGCCATCGTGCCGGTGCCGGACGCACCCCCCGTCACGACCGTCATCGCCTGGCCACCACACAGCAGATCCAAAGCCATCGCCGACCTCGTCCGCACGGCGATCCGCCTCTAACCGACAACATCCGCACATGCCGTGCACCGCGCTGACCGAACCCGACTAAAAGCTCGGTTCGAACCGTATCGAACGCACGATAATGCCGCTGGATCCGCGAGCGTCCGGATCTGCCGCGTAGCGCGCATTCGCTGGCGATGCACGCTCATGCCCACGACGCTGTGTGGATTCGCGATGCCGCGTTGCCGGACTCGACATCGAGCCGCCGACCGAGCACCACCGCCGAGCTGAAGGAACTGTTCGGCGGCGATATCCCCGCCACCATTAAGGTGCCCGAAAGCATCTACGCACTATACGAACTCGTCGACAAGCAGACCTGGGCCAACGAGATAGACCAGAGCACATTCACCCGAAAGGTCTGCAACGGCCACTGGTGCGCCGGTTCCCCGAGAACCTGGCCGGTCAGGAAGTCCCCTGTCCGCCATCTACAACGTGCCCGAGGAACCCGAATAGGTCTAGCGCTGACTTTGTGCGCGACTCGCAGGTGGGGTCGGCGACGGGAACAATCGCGTCTCCGCTGGTCACCACCAGCGCACCCGCAATCCATGCCCGAACACCGAAAACTACATCCGCACAGGACAAATGTCCGCTCCGGTCGAACTTTGCGGACGTCGAGTTGCTGACCTGCGGCCCGAGAAGTTGCGCGGACGGTTCAGGCCGCCGAAGTGTCCGACCTACTGTGCGGATTTGAGCGGACTTCAGTGCCGGGCCCCGCAGACGAACCACGACACGACAGCGTCATTCGGTCCGGCGCGAAGAACTCGAGTTACCGTCCCCGACATGGACATCGCCCTCGACCCGCCCATGGCGGTGGTGCTCCAATACGTCGATGCCTTCAACAGCGGTGACTCGAAGGCGATGGCTGCGCTGTGCGCTGACCCGATGCAGATACTCGACGGTATGTCGCCGCATGTCTGGCAGGGACCGACAGCCAGCGAAGACTGGTGGACGGACGTGCGTAGGGAGGGCGAGCACGCAGGAGCCTCGGGCTACCACATAGCGCTCGGCGAACCACGCCACGTCGACGTCACCGGTGACCACGCGTATGTCGTTGTGCCCGCGACCATGACGGTCAATCTGCGGGGCAAGCAGATGACGCAAACCGGCTCACTCTTCACCGTCGCGCTCGGCAAGGTAGGGACACAGTGGCGGCTGACGGCCTGGGCTTGGGCAAAAGGTGCCTGACTGTCCGTTCCAGGTTGTGGTGGCTCGTTATGCTGCGGTTCGCCATTTGCAGTCGGACTGGTTTCAGCCAGATCGTCCAGGTCTGTGGCGAGTAACGCACCGATCATCGTAGCGCCGAGAAGGAGCAAACTCACCATGGTCCGCTCAGGCGATCAGATACACGGCTACCTTGTCGGCCAGATCAACTCCATGCTGCGCCGACTGGGTATGTTCGGCGGTGAGCCCGCGCTATGGACGACCTTCGACCACCTGTTCTACCTCGAAGACGACGACCGCGGTATCGACGACCTACGCCAATCTTGGCGCGACCGCAACGCTTTCACTCCCACCGGGCTCAAAGGCGCTCTGCAACGCCAACTTCCAGACAACACCATCGTCGAGGCCCTGTCATCGATGTACGCCGACGCCGCCCGCAACCGAGGCTGGCTCGAGTTGGACCGCATACTGACACGCGACGAGTACATCGAGCTGCGTGATGCGATCACACCATTCGCCGAACACGACCGCACCCTCACCGAAGTCGTCGACACCTTCGGCGAACCCAGCGTGCTGTTCGGGCGGATATACTCCTCGACCCCCGTACGGTCTGTGGCGAAGTCGGGCATGCGGCCGCAGACGAGATGACGCGTAAGCCCTGGTCGCCGCCAACCATTCGCCAACTTCACTCGAACTTCGCCACCTGATGAGCCCCCTGCAGCGCCGAAACCGACAGCGCCGCAGGGAAATAGCGCGGCCTGGAGGGGACCGCCAGGTGTTGCCCTACCCCCAGGCCGTGCTTACCACCCGAAACCCAGTACAGGACCGCCGAACTCCCACCACCGGCAATGAATTTGCGCTGATTCCGTTGTGACGATAGGTCTTAGTTGTCACCAGCCGTGGCCATCGACCATTGCATTCGGTGAGTGCCGCAGGCGGCAGTTGTCACCAATTACAGGTTGCTCCTGTCACCGCGGCGGGGCGAAGGACGCTGTCGCCTTCACCTCGAACATCCGGAAATCAGCGTAAGTCGTTTTGTGTCAAGCGGTTCGGTCGGTGCCGATGTGCGTGTAGGTCAACGATTCGGTCGTAGCGGTTTCGGTTCGGAAGCGTCGTCCTGACTGTGCACGCGTGATAGGGCTGTGGCACCGGTAGGCGATCGATCAGATCGCAAGCAATGCCACTGCGAGCGTGGCCAGGGCCAGCCCTGCGTATTGGGCGCGAGTGAGACGCTCGTGCAGGATAGTGATTCCCAGCAGTACCGGAATCACCGGGTACAGCGACGACAGGCAGATCGCGATGACGGCCAATTGGCGCTGGGCCGCACCGAGATACGCCACCAGTGCCAGGGCTGCGGTCGCCCCGGCGAAAGCGGCCAGGCCGATCGGCCGGAAGCTGGCCACGAACGTGGCTCGCGTCCGCAACACCAGGGGGACCAGCGCACACACGGCCGCAACCCGACCGGCCGCGACCGGCCAGAATCCCGAGACCGGGGCAACATGTGCCAGCGCTAGATACTGGACGGCGATACCGACACCGGCGACCAGCCCGTCGAAGACGGCAGTGCGTGACGTGGTGGAAGCGCCGCCGGGGGTGCGGGAAACCATCCAGAGCGCCGGCAGTGCTGCCCCGATCCCGATACCGGCCGCGAAGGTCGGCCGCTGTCCCTGCGCCAGGACACCGAACAACACCGGAAGGCCCATGCCCGTCACCGTGCTGACCGGCACCACCGTGCTCATGGTGCCGCGCCCCAGCCCGCGAAACAGCGCCGCCATTCCCACCGCGGTACCCACACCGGACAGCGCGCCCCAGGCCAGATCTGCCGCCCGCGGCACTCCGGTCCTGGTAACTGCCGCCAGGAGGACGGCTACCGTCAAGCCCGCCGCCTGCCCGATGATCGCGGTTGCAGCGAAATGTAATCGGCGCGAGGTGATTCCGCCGACATAATCGGACAGGCCGTACAGGACCGCGGAGGCCAGGGCAAGTAACCAGGCCATCACGCTCACCCGGACCGATCGCGCGCCGCCTGCCCGACAGGGCATACCTGTTCGTGTGTACATGCCTGCCGATCACAGAGCCTGCAGAGCAGGTTCGAGTCCGGCACCTGGCCGTAGATCGTGGTCAGCAGCCGACCGAGGATCCGGTTCAGATGCGCGCGGTCGTCGTCGCCCAGCCCGTCGACGAGGCTTTGCAGGCACTCGGTACGCGCCTGCAAAATCATCGCGGCGCTGCGGCGCCCGGCGGAGGTGAGCGCGACCGCGCGACCGCGCCCGATCTGGGTCCTGCGGATCAAGCCCGCGTTTTCCAGCGCGTCCAAGGCTCGGGTGGCGGCGGGTTGGGTCAATCCCAGGTGCCGGCCCAGCTCGCTGACCCCCACCGGCTCGAATTCGAGCAACACCACCAGCGCCGCCGACGCACTGGGGTTCAGCTTCGACCGCGCGGTGACCTCATGAATCATCTTGTCAGTGATCGCGAGCGCAGCGGCACCCAGTAGGTTTACCGAACCTGACCTATGCATAAAGCATGCATATCCGCTCGCCGGACAATGAAACAACCCAAGATGGCGGCCTCCTTGACTCACGACCCGTGCCCAGGGCATCTACAACACGATCAGGCCACACCTGACCATCGATGACCAGGTACCCAGCACAGCTTTCACCGGCTGCGAGCAGCTGAAAACCGCTCGATACGCGGTGTCGGTTTCGGAGCTGGGCCACACCCCGCCCTCGACATAGTCGACGATCTTGTCCCACCACGATGGTGTCCCCGAATCCCCGTCGTACAGTGCACGTTTCATCCGCTCCAAAGACCGCGGTGGAAACGCGATGTCATCGGGGCCGCCACCGATGACCGAGAGCTGGGTGGCGTTGGTCGAGCCATCCAGCCGGTAGCAGAATCATCCGTATTGAGCGGGGTCCCAGGTACGGGTCGGCTTGTTGGTGAAGATGAACCGCAATGCCTTGATCATGATGTCACCTCCTTCCTGGAGCTCGGTCGGGCGCGGACAGGGCTTTGTGGGGTACGCCGCAGGGTGAACGGCCTGGGGGTCGCGGCATTGGTCACGATCGGGCGGGTATCGCCGCCGCCGATGACGCGCAGAGAGGTGTTCTCGATGAGGATGGTGGCTGCATCGGTGACCAGATCGTGGGCGACCGCGGCGCCTGCGCAGGTGAACGGGCCGGAACTGAAGGGCACAAATGGGCCGTGTTCGCTCGGTCGAACCCAGCGGTCGGGTTGGAATGCCCCTGGTCTGGTCCAGTGTTTGTCGTCGTGATGGAGCAGATAGGGGCTGACCGACAGCAGGTCGCCGGTCTGGAAGGCGATCCCCCCGAACTCGGCGGGATAGGGGACGGCACGGCTGACCATCCAAGAGACCGGCCGGTGCCGCAGGGCCTCACGTACCACCCAGTCGACAGGCCAAGGCCATGGTGAGCCGGGAGAGTGGAGACTGCCCAGCAGCACCGACCACGCGAGCGAGTAGCCAAGCGGTCCCACAATGGACCGGAACATCAGCACATACAGTTGCGCCACCGTTGTATCGGCGACGCCGTCGGGACAGGCACCGATCACGGCATCGAGCAGATCGCGTGGTTCGGCTTCCGTAGCGCGGCCGCTGGCGCTGCGCCGGTCCCGGATCTGCTCGTTCAGCGCGGTGGACAGCTTGTTGCGCAGCAGCTGCGCCCGCGCCCGCTGCGCCATTCGGGCCGGGCGAAGCGCGCCCACGCGTGCATTTTTCTCCACCAACTGCCGCAACTCGGGAGAACCATCGGGGTGCAGCAACAGGTCCGCGGTGCACCGATACACCAGCTCGACCCCCGCTGCGGGCCAGCGGGTGACGGAGGGCATTTCGATGACCGCCGCCGCCAGGGAATCGCGATACTCGGGCGTATGCGTCCGCAGAAAAGCGCGCACCGCGCGGCCGAAATCGACCTGAGCAGACCGCGAAGGCAGCATAGAACCGAAAAACCCGGACTTCCCCGCATTGAAAGTGCGGTCACTCAACACCGTCAGCGCCAGACCCGTATCGCCGACACACCACCCGCCCCACGGCAGCCCGAACACCTCTACCGGGCTGGTCCGGCGCAGATTCTCGAGGAAACCCAACGGATCACGCCGGAACCGGCGCATTTCTGCAAAACCCATCGGACGGTCCTCTCATAGAGAGGGTGAAGCGATTCATCAGATGTTTTCGAGCGGATTTATCCACTGGCTGTGCGTACAAACGCAGATCAAGCGTAGCCGCGACCAATTTTAGAAGCGAGGCCGTGGAGGTCGACCACGATGCGAGTACACCGCCGGGGCCTATCGAACACTGTGCCAGCAGTGATACCGGTTCACGAGCACCCGCGACATCGTTTGCCACCGTCGTGGGCTCTGTCGCAGGTTTCGTGACGCGCCTGTTCGGCGTGTTGCCGCACGCGGGATGCGTCGAGGGGTAATAGTGGCGGGCGTGCGCTGGTGATCTTGCTCGGAAGTTGTTGCCGCACTTGACTGATTTGGTAATCATCGATGTCGATGAGGACGAATCCGCAGTGGTTATCGAGGCGGCTGTCGCTGCTCCGTCCGCTCGATGCCCGCGATGTGGAACTGATTCTGCGCGAGTGCACTCTCGTTATCGGCGTCGGTTGACCGATACACCGATCGCCAGTCGATCGGTTGTGGTGCGACTGTTGGTGCGTCGGTTCTTCTGCGTGAACATTGCCTGTGCGGCAAAGACATTCACCGAGCAGGTTGAGGGCTTGACGCGGAAGCGGTCGCGGCGGACGGACCAGCTGACATCGATGCTGACCGCGATCGGGTCGGCGCTGGCCGGTCGTGCCGGGACTCGGCTGGCGCGGCTGTTGGGGTTGTCGACCAGCCGGGATACGCTGCTGCGGTTGATTCGCGGATTACCGGATCCGCCGGTCGGTGCGGTGACGGTTCTGGGTGTCGATGATTTCGCGATCCGGCGTGGGCAGAGTTATGCAACAGTCCTTTTGGACATGGCCACCCATCGGCCGATCGACGTGCTGGCAGGCCGGGACGCCGACCCGCTTGCCGAGTGGCTGGCCGCGCACCCGCAAATCGAGGTCATTACTCGTGACCGAGCCGGTGCGTATGCCGAAGGCGCCCGACGCGGTGCACCGCAGGCCACCCAATGCGCAGATCGATGGCACCTGTGGCACAACCTCGGCCAAGCCGTGGAGAAGACCGTCATCGCGCACCGATCATGCCTGACCGCAGCGGTCGCCGCAAAACATGAGCCGATCGTCACCGCTAGCGAGATTACCTCTGCCACACCAACTTTGGTGACAGAATTCGGGCCCGAACCCGAAGATCGGCCTGGTCTGCTGCAAGAACGTGCCCGCGAACGGTTCGATGCCGTGAAACGGCTCCACGCCGAAGGCAAGGGGTTGCGCACGATCGCCGCAGAGCTCGGCATCGACCGGAAAACGGCGAGGCGCTACGCAGCTGCGACCAGTCCAGACGATGTCATCGCGGCCGCGGCATCGCGAGTGATGCTGCTGGATGAGTTCGTGCCGCACCTCCTCACACAATGGAACTCCGGTCGCACCGACATCGCCGTCTTGACCGCTGAGCTGCGCCGACTCGGCTATCGCGGCAGCCAGCGCACCGTCTACCGGTTCCTGCAGCCCTACCGGACCGGCCGGAAACCCGCCCGCCCCGCCGTAGTGAAGCCCGTGGCACCGAAGATCCGGACCGTGGTCGCGTGGATCATGCGCAACCCCGACAACCTGCCCGCCGATGATGCCGGAAAACTCTCCCGGATCCTGGACGCGTGCCCCGAGCTGGCTGCGACCCGCCGCCATGTCGGCGCCTTCGCTGTCATGATGCGTGACCTGCGCGGCGAGCGCCTCCATTGGATCGACCTGGTCCGCACCGACGATCTGCCCGCGCTACATTCGTTCACAACCGGTCTTAAACACGACTTCGCCGCAGTGACCGCCGGGCTCACCCTGCCGTTCAGCAATGGCGCTACCGAGGGCGCGGTTACGAGAATTAAGGCGCTCAAGAGGCAAATGTATGGTCGGGCCGGGCTCGATTTACTTCGAAAACGGGTCCTGCACCCGAACTGATCGTACCGGCCGAACACGAGCTGGCAGGATGAGCCGGGTGGCGACCATGCGACGACAGACCCCAGAATCCGAGCCCGGCCCGATGCGGATCCAACACACCCCCGGCATGGCACAGGAGACGATGCGCGAGCTGGCACCGTTCCTGGCCGAAGAGGGCATCGATGTCGACAACATCGACGTCCCCGACATGGAAACCCTCAACGCCGCGTTCGCCCGAGCAGTCGAGCGCCACAACATGATCCAATCCACCCCGGTCGGCGCCGCCCGCGACAACACCCTCGCCACCCTGCGCGCGGTGATCACGGCCCTGACCGACGGCGACGACGCTACAGCGACCGAGCTGCTCGACGCGATACCGCCCACCGCCACCAGCCCCGACGGAGCCATCGTGTCCGGCACCATCGGTGTCGGCGCCGGCCTGCTCGACGACTGGCTGTCCGGACGCCACCCGAATACACCGCAAGGGCTGGCCGCGGCCGTTCGCCTGCCCCGCGGCCACTGGACCGGCGAACGCGCAGCCACCGACCTGCTCGCCCTGGCCCGCAAGCACCGCGCCTTCACCAAACAAGATGCCGTCATCGCCAGCCAGGGCGGCCTGCACGTCCTCTACGGTGTCGCCCTCGCCCTCGCCGGAACCATCAGCACCTGGGCGAAACTCACCGACATCCCGACTCACGAACTCGCCAACACTCATATCGCCTGAGCATCAGCGCGTTTCACGAAACCTGCGACAGAGCCCCGTCGTGGGACCACCGACAGCGGAACAGAAGTGGAACAGGTTATTGCGCTGTCGATTGGCGAAGGCTTCGTTCCCGAACGACCGATACGCGGCTATTATCGTGCGTTGCTGTAGGGACGTGATATCGGGACTTCGCTTACGGCCAGATCAGGTTCTGGCCCTTCAGGAATCGAGAAAGTCGACGAGCAGCGGCACCAGCGTCGCCGGACGGTCGAGGGGGATGATGTGACCACAATCCTCGATCAAGTGCCCGGTCAGGGTGTCGGCGACCGGACGCAGTTGGTTTTCGAGTGTGGTTCCGACCGGATGGGATCCGATGGCCATCGTCGGTACGGTGAGCCGGGCGGTGTCGACAGCCCGCCGGATCTGCTCAGCGCTGGTGGGCATCGCCCGATAGTAGGAGAAAGCGCACCGCAGGGAATCAGTGCCGGTGTAGGCGGCGACGAAGGCATCGCGGGTTGGTGCGGGGATGCCGCGACCCTGGGTACCGGTCGCCAGAAACCAGTCGAGGTAATCGGATTCGTTTCCGGCAAGGACCTTTTCGGCAAGACCCGGCACGGCGTGAAACCCGAACCACCAGGGCGGCCCACCGGCCAGAAAGGTTTCGGCACCGGGCAGCGTGCCCAGCAGCGATTCCATGAGCACCAGCCGGTTGACTCGATCGGGCCGCCGCATCGCCAGTAGGAACGCCGGGGGAGCACCGGCGTCGATCGCGACGACGGACGCGCTGGTTTCACCCAGGGCGTCGAGCAGCCCCTCGGCGTCGGTGGCAAGCGTGCCCGCGTCGTAGCCGCCCTGTGCTCGTGTGCTGGCGCCGAGGCCGCGCAGGTCCGGCGCGATCACCCGATGACGTTGCGCGAGTGGGCCCATCACCTCGCGCCATAGCTGCCAGGTGTGCGGAAAGCCGTGCAGCAGCAGGACTGCCGGTCCGGTGCCCGCGATCGCCACGTTCGCGTTGATCCCGTTGGTTGCCACCATCCGCACTGTGAGATCTGGCAGTTCGTGAGACATTCGATCCTCCGCTATCTGGTTACCGATAGTTACCAGCTGACCGTAGGTAACCTGAGGTAGCCTGCCAAGACGGCACTTTTGATACAGGTGGTGAGCTCCAGGTGACTACCCGAACCAGCACAGGCCAGCGCGGGGATCTGTTCGCTCCGGACTGCCCGACCCGTCGGCTGCTGGATCGGCTCGGCACCAAATGGGTGTCCATGGTGGTGAAACTGCTCGCCGAGGCCGCGCCCGGCGAGGTGCGCTTCGCCGAACTGCAGCGTCGGATGCCCGGCGTATCGCAGAAGATGCTGTCGGTGACTCTGCAAAGCCTGTCCCGCGACGGGCTGGTCGCCCGCCGCGTCGAACCCACCGTTCCCCCGCGCGTTCACTATCGCCTTACCGATCTCGGGCTCTCCCTGGAAAATCCGCTGGCCGCGCTGCGGGCGTGGGCGGAGGAGCACATGGCCGAGATCGACGCCGCCGCAAAACCTGAGGACCACGCATGACCCTCAGGTCGATCCCGGCGATAGCCATGAAGATTCCCGCGGTGTGTGGCGGCGTTACGTGGCAGGTCGAAGACGAGACGGCGCACCTAGCGGCCCTCGCTCGGGTCGACTAGGCGAATGATCCGCTAATCGGTCACCTCAACCCGATTACACGCTGCTGGGCTCATCCCCATCACCGCTATGCAGGGACCACGAAGGCACCGACCGAACCGCTTGACACGAAACGACTTACGCTGATCTCCGGACGTTCAGTTTGCCGGCGCCGTTATCTGTCGGCATAACGCATCTGGAACATGTTCTCCCAGCGGATCACCTGCTGTCGGTGGTCCCACGACTGGCAACGCGGACGGTGGCAAACGACAGCGACCGCCGGCAAACGGTCATTGAGGTCTAACGGCGCAAACCCGATCCGCCTCTGCGAGGGTTCCCGTTGCCAGGCGCGCGTACATGAACATGTCGCGGCGTCGATCGCCGACCTTCTGCCACGATCTGAGGAGCCCTTCGCATTCGAAACCGGCTCTCTCCGCAGTGCGGATCGAAGCGCGGTTCCAAGGTTCCACATATAGCTGGAGCCGTGGGATATGCAGCTCTTCCAGCGCCCAGGTAGCCATTGCCGCCAGAGCATGCGCGGCGACGCCATGGCCGCGGGCAGAGCGGACCACCCAGTAGCCGAGCGATGCGCGGCCTTCGTCGATGTCCTTCAACCACAGGTCGATACTTCCCAGTGGTGTGTTGTCCCGTCGCCGGACGATCACCATCGGGTATCCGGTTCGATCGGTCGCTCGTTGCAACTGGCGTTCGACAAACCGCGTTGCGGCCTCGCGCGAGAAGGTCGCCGGCACCGTGGTTATCGGAATCAGGTCGTCGGCAGAGGCTTCCCTGACAAGCTCGAGGTCTGCCGCAGACAACGACCACGGGCGCAGTTCCAAGTCTGCGGTGGCTCTCAGATGCGGTACTTGCAGGGCATCGTCCATGGTCAGCCTCCCCACAATATGCACAGGATATCGGCCCGGTGTCACCACTACCACTTCCATTTCCGAGGACCGCAGCCACACGCCGACCCCCGCAATTCGATCGTCACCGGCAGGCATCGGCAGGTTCATCGCGCGATAAGAGGACGGCGCCGAGCCGGAAAGCTGGGCAGGTCGGCGACTACCCGTCCCGAACGGAGCACCGAACTCCTCGGGCTGAAAGAGCGCTACTTCGATCCGGCGAACGTCACCTCGCCCGGCGAAGAAGTCGCCAATGGTATCGGCGCATGGATATCAATAGGGTCGTCGGCTCGTCCACACGCGCGAACGCTCGTAGAAACGATCCGGCATCGGGCGGCGGCGGCCTCGATAGGCGGGGCCGAGAATGTGAGTAGTGTCGCTGGCGTGAAAGACACCGGACTGGTCGGAGTGCAGAAGACCGTCAGTCCCGTCCTCAGGGCCAAAGCATTGGACAACCGGCTGTCGGACCCGATCCTCGGCGATAAATACGCCGAGCAGACGATGCGCCGCCTCGACCCCGCCTACGACAAACGCAGATTCGGAACCAGCCAGATGGGCCTCGCCGCCGTCGTACGCGCCAAGGCCCACGACGACTGGGCCCGAAGCTTTCTCGCCGATCACCCCGACGCGGTGGTGCTGCATCTGGGCTGCGGCCTCGACGCCCGCGTGTACCGGATCGACCCGCCCGCCACTATCGACTGGTACGACCTGGACTACCCCTCCATTATCGAACTGCGCCAACAATTCCTGCCGCCGCGAGAGCACTACACCCTGATCGGCTCCAGCGTTACCGACCTGACCTGGCTGGAGCGTATCCCTCGTGGGCAGCCCGTGCTGATGATCGCCGAGGGGCTGGTGCCCTACCTGACCGAGGCCGACGTCCGGCGGCTGCTGACCAGCATCGTCGACGACTTCCCCACCGGCCAGATACAGTTCGACACGGTGCCGGTCTGGGCGTGGCGCACCTCGAAATGGGACCCCACCCTGCGCAAATACGACACCCAATTCCACTGCGGCTTCAACGATCCGGCCGCGCTGGCCGATTGGCACCCGCGCCTCGAATACGTCGACGAGGCACCGATGAACGACTCACCGGTGCTGATGGCCAAAGCACCCGCGAACGCGCGCCGCATGTTCCGCCTCCTGAATCTGCTGCCGGGCATGAAACGGTCCACCCGCATCGTGCGCTTCCGGTTCTAACGCACCGACGGTCAGTACAGGCTGGATAGCAAAGAAGCTCGTTGCTTCTGAATCACCCCACCCACACCTACACGACCTTCGACGAAGAGCCACCGATGAGCGCCGCCACCGAAATCATTGCCCGCGCGATCATCCGCGATGGCGGTCGGCTACTCGTGGCACGCGAACGCGGCAAAACCTGGACCTTCCTCCCCGGCGGACATGTCGAACCCGGCGAACCCGTCGAATCCGCACTCATCCGCGAACTCGCCGAAGAACTCGGAACCGCAGGCAGGATCACCGGCCTCGCCGGTGTAATCGAGCACGGGTACACCGATCACGGCAACACACACCACGAACTCAATCTCATCTTCGAAGCAGAACTCGACGGCACACCGGCCAGCCAAGAAGACCACCTCGAATTCGACTGGCTCCCAATAGACCAGATCGACACCACAGACCTACGCCCCGGTGCCCTCAAAGCTGTGATTGCCAGCGGCACAAGATCGTTCTGGCACAGCTGGAACAACGACAAATAAAGCGGCCGCGTTCCGCAGCCCCCGATCCGACGAGGAGGAGCCACGGCATTACGACGCCACACGCAGCGGATGCAAGCAGCGGCGGACTGCATCGAATCCCGCGACGAATCGCCCACTCCCGAAGAGGCATCGTGGACCGACCTCCACGACCTACTCACGTGAAATGACCTGAGCCACATCGTCTGTCGATCAGGTGACAGCCTTGCCCCATGGACGGCCGGTTCTACCTCGTGCACTTCACCACCACCGATACCGAGATCCGCACCCGTTTCGGTACCGTCTGTCACCTCCAGTCCCCCGAAGGCTGGACCGTCATCCGCGCTGGTCACGCCGGGTGGCGCGGCTGCTTTTCGGTATCGCTGGTCGGGTGGGGCCGGGTGAGTCGGATCATGGCGCGGTAGAGAGCCTGCGGTTGCGGCGGCGGGGGTAGCGGGGGCAGTTCTGTGCCGGGCGTGGCAAAGGACTGCAGCATGTAGCCGACCAGGCGTTGCCATGCGTCGGGGGCGGCGTCGCCGGTGGCGGCGACGACGCCGGCGTTGGCCATCAACAGGATCACCATGTCCCGGTCGGAGAATTCTGGGCGCAGATGTCCGCTGGCCTGGGCGCGGGTGATGACTTCGAGTAAGCCGTTGTAAGCCTGGGCGCGGCGGGCTTCAAGGGGTTTGGCGGTGGGGAAGGTCATGGTGAGCACATCGGCGAACCCGCGGTCGGCGGCCTGCATCGCGCAGACCGCGTGGACGTAGCCGGCGAACCCACGCCAGGGATCAGCGTCGGCCAGGGCTGTGTCGACCGCGGCAGCGTAGGCGTCCATGCGGTCGGCGAACACCGCGGTGATCAAGTCCTCGCGGGTGGCGAAGCGCCGCGACAAGGTCGCCTTGCCGACCCCGGCCTCGCGGGCGACCGCGGCCATCGACACCCCTAGGCCCTCGCGGGCGAACAGGATCCGGGCCGCGGCCAGGATGCGTTCGCGGTTGCGTTCGGCATCGGCGCGCAGTTCGCGCTGCTCATCGGATTCGGCCGGGGGTTCAGCGGATGTCACGGCCACCACTCTACCCAAGTGGAACACCCTACCCAGTTCCGTGGTTATACTTCCCGAGCGAACCGGGAAGACCGTTCCACTTATTGCTGCAACCGCCGGACCAGCGCCGACCTGTCAGGAAAGCCGCTGGATCCATCATTCGAATCAAGGAGTTCTGCCGTGAACGTCGCCCTGTGGATCGTGGCCGGGGTCCTGGCCGTCATGTTCGGGATGGCCGGGGTGATGAAGGCCACCCAGCCCAAGGACACACTCGCCGAGAAGCTGCCGTGGGTCGCCGACGTCTCGGTGGGCACGCTGCGCCTGATCGGTGTCTCGGAGGCGCTGGGCGCGCTCGGGTTGGTCCTGCCGGCATGGACAGGCATCGCCCCGATCCTGACTCCGATCGCCGCGGTCGGCCTGGCCGTGATCATGGCCCTGGCCATCGTCACCCATGCCCGCCGCAAAGAACCGTCGGCGATCGTGTTCAACCTCGTGCTGCTGGCCGCCGCGGTGTTCGTGGCATGGGGACGATTCGGCCCCTACAGCTTCTGACCACCCGCTTGTTCCATGACTACAAGGAGATGACTTCGATATGAAGGTCACCGTGTTCGGCGCCACCGGCGGTATCGGCCGCTTCGTCGTCGCCCAACTGCTGGCGGCCGGCCACCACGTCACCGCCGTGGTCCGTAACCCCGCCAAACTCACCCTCACCTATCCCGATCTCGCGGTGGTCACCGCCGAGCTCACCGACACCACCGCGGTAACCGAGGCGGTCACCGGCGCGGACGCGGTGATCAGCGCCCTGGGCCCCTCGCTGAAACGCTCCGACACCGGCCGTCCCGTCACCGACGCCACGAAGACAATTGTGGCCGCCATGCAGGCCGCGGGGGTGTCGCGGTTCATCGGTTTGGCGACCCCGTCGCTGGCCGACCCGCGCGACAAGCCCCACTGGAAACACAAGGTCCTGCCGGTGATGGCACGGCTCGCCTTCCCCAACGCCTTGATCGAGCTGGAGAACATGACCGCCGCGGTCACCGGCTCAGGCCTGGACTACACCATCGCCCGCATCACCGCGCCGAAGGACAAACCCGCCACCGGCCACATCCGGTCCGGTTTCCTCGGCCACCACCGGATCGGCTCCACGATGAGCCGCGCCGATATCGCCGCGTTCCTCATCACCCAGCTCACCGACACCCGCTACCACCGGGCCATGCCCGCCATCAGCAACTGACCCGAAACCCAGACTCCCGGAGAGTGTGACTCGCAGCATTCAGTGGCGGTGTTTTTGCAGTGCCGGATGGCTGATGCTGAGCGCTCGACGATATGCAGCGTTAGGGCGCATCGGGCCTCTGGTTCATGCTTATCGACCTCAGCATCCGACGTTCGCCAGCGTCGTCGGGAGGTGAGCAATCCACGAATCCGTGACGCCGATACAGCCGGATCGCAGCTTGGTTGTCGGTCTTGACCGACAACCCGACTTCTCGGTCGTGTGCCCAGTGCAGGACAGCGCTGACAGCCGCGTCTCCGACACCTCGGCCGCGTGCGAACGGTGCGACCCACATCGACACGAGTTCGACCCGGTCGGCATCGGCAAGGTAGGCACCGACCATGCCTGCAGGGATCCCGCGCCACCAAACGATCACATTGAACGGAAAGTCGGTCAGCCGCGCACGCCACCGCACCTCCGTATCGCCAGCACCGCTCCAATCGGCGAGTGTCGAGCCGAACGCTGCCGGTGCATCTGTCAATGCCTCCCGACGAAGCCGACGCCACATCCGCCAGTCCTCAGGATGAAGGACCCGCACCTCTATCACGCCGCCCCCTCGGGTTGTCATGTCTGCTCGGACCGCCGTACATATCTGCCGAACTTCCGACGATATCCAGCACACCGACGGTGCGACCAACGAATACCTGCAGTGGCATCGCAGTCGTGCAGCCGAACGTCGGCTCGTCGGCGCCTACAAGACGATTCCGTGATCAGGGAACAAGTGTGACGGCAGGGCTGGTCACAGCGTCCGCAATCCCGGGATCGCGGCTACCCGTCGTCGCCGTCATCACTCGAGTCGTATTCGTCGACATCGAGCTCAGCTCGCGTCGACAGCAGGAAGTCCAGAACCGCCAGATCTGTGGCCGGTGGGCGCTGTCGCTGCGGTCGCGGCTGGTGATGCCTGCTGGGTGGCCGCGAACTACGGTGTCACCGGCCAAGGCTGAGATCCGCTGGTATCGGCGAACTACGACGTCGCTGATGCGCGTGGACGTCCGAGGAGCTGGTCACTGTCCGACGTCATCGGCCACTGGTGTGGGAGCGCGGCCACATGATGGCTATACCGCCTACGCCGGCGCTGCCTTCTCCAGGTCGTCGATGGTGCCGGACATGATCGTGCGGACGTTCGCATTGATGTGCTCGATCGGCCAGTCCCACCAGGCGAGGGCCAGCAGGCGATCGATGTCGTCCGCGCTGTAGCGATAGCGGATGAGTTCGGCCGGATTGCCGCCGACGATGCCGTAGTCCGGGACGTCGGCAGTCACCACGGAGCCGGCGCCGACGATCGCGCCGTGGCCGATCCGTACGCCGGGCATCACCGTGACGCTGTATCCGATCCAGACATCGTTGCCAACCACGGTGTCACCGCGATTCGGCAGGTCCATGAGCAGATCGACATGCTGCGACCACGCGCCGCCCATGGTGGGGAACGGGAAGGTCGACGGTCCGTCCATACGGTGGTTGGCGCTGTTCATGATGAACCGCGCGCCCGTGGCCAAGGCGCAGAACTTGCCGATGATCAGCTTCTCCGGACCGTAGTGGTATAGGACATTGCGGGTTTCGAAGGTGGTGGGGTCGTCCGGGTCGTCGTAGTAGGAGTACTCGCCGACCTCGATCAGCGGCGAGGTGACCAGGGGTTTGAGCAGTACCACGCGCGGCTGTCCGGGCATCGGATGCAGCACGGTGGGTGCGGTGACCGGGAGCTGTTCGGGCATGCGGAATCCGTTCTGTCAGTGAGTGATCGAATGTTGTGGTCGATGATCGAAATCAGGCCGAGGCCAGTGCGCGCATATCGAGCCGGGCACCACGCCAGCGGTCTCGGAGCCGGCGATCGTGGCTGACTACCACCAGCGCACCTCGATAGCCGGCCAGGGCGGCTTCCAACTCCTCGACGAGTCCGGGCGAGAGGTGGTTGGTTGGCTCGTCCAGGAGCAACAGCTCCGATGGTTCACTGACCAGTCGTGCCAGTTCGAGCCGCTGCCGCTGCCCGGTGGACAGATTCTCCACCCGGTTCGTGACCTGGGCGCGTGTGAACAGACCCAGCGACAGCAGGCGTTCGGTGTGATCGCCGGGCTGCCCCGAACGGCCCTGAGCGAAGGCGGACAGCAAGGTCTGACCGGGTACAGGGGGACGCGGTTCTTGAGCGAGATAACCGACTCGGCCGCGCCGGATCACTGTGCCGCAGTCGGGCGTGAGCTCGTCTGCCAGCACCCGCAACAGAGTGGACTTGCCCGCACCGTTCGGGCCGGTGATCAGCAGCCGTTCTCCCGCGGACACCCGCACACTCGTGGGTGCGAGCCTGCCGTCCACCGCGATATCGGTGACATCCAGGACGACCCCCTGCGCGCGTGCCGCCGGGGGAACCGCCTTGAACTGCAACGGTTCCGGCGGTGGCGGTACCGGATCGGCCAGTAACCGCCGCAGGCGTTCCTCGGCATTGCGTACCCGGCCCGCCAGCGACTGCTGCACGCGGCCACCTGCCCGGTCGTAGGCCATCTTGTTGTTGTCCTTCATCGCGCGCCCCGGCGCGACCCGCCGTGCCGTGGTGGCGATGGTTTCGCGCAGTTGGTCGGCTTCGTCCTGCCAGCGCCGATGGGCCTGAGCCCAGCGTTGCCGCGCGGCATCACGTTCGGCGAGGTAGCCGCTGTATCCGTTGCCGTGGCGCACGACGCATCGACGATCGGAATCCACTTCGAGCAGCGTGGTTGCTACCCGCTCGAGGAAGGTGCGGTCGTGGGAGACGGTGACGGTTGTGCCGCGCCGAGTCCGCAGATGGTCCTCCAACCAGGTCAGCGCGTCGTCGTCGAGATGGTTGGTCGGCTCGTCCAGCAGCAGCACCTCGGGTGCCGCGGCGAGCAGGGCTGCCATGCGCAGACGGACCTGTTCCCCGCCGGACAGTCCACCGACCGCTCGATCACGCGGAACCACCCCCAGCCCGAGACCGTGCAGGGCTCGCTCCACGCGAGCATCGGCATCGTAACCGCCGCGCAGCTCGAAAACCGTTGCCAGTTCGGCATATTCGCCCAGGTGCGACTCGTCGCCGGTAGACATCGCCATTTCGAGACGGCGCATTCGATCCTCGATCCGGCGCAGCTCGTGCAACGACCGGTCGACGATCTGCTGGACGCTCAGGTGCGCGGGGAGTTGCTCGTCCTGAGCGAGATAGCCGACGCCGCCTTCGGCGTGCACGACGATCTCACCCTGATCGGGCTGCTCGCATCCGGCGAACAGGCGCAGCAGCGTGCTCTTACCGGACCCGTTCTCCCCGATGATCCCGGTGCGGTCACCCGCGCCGAGCGAGCAGGTGACCGCATCGAGAACCGTGCGGCCGTTGAAGGACTTGCTGACCGCGAGCGCGGTGATCTGAGTGGGCACGAACTACCTCCGAAGCATTCGAGGACGACACGGTCAGGGGCGACCGCTGAGCCTGGTGAACACTTCGAATGAGCATTGGCGACCTCACTAGTGCGACGAATGTTGCGTTAGGATGATCGCACATGATGTCCCGCCGAGCAACCGGATAAGTCCCATGTCCCGTGTCACAGAGAGCGCCGCCCCACCGCGGTCACGCCCGCGCCCGGGCGGCCGCACGGCCCGCATTCGCGCCCAGGTCCTCGCGGCCGTTGAGGCGGAACTGACCGAAAACGGCTACGACGCAATGACCGTCGACACGGTCGCCGCCCGCGCGGGCGTGCACCGCACCACCGTGTATCGCCGCTGGCGCGATGTCGGTGGCCTGATCGCCGATGTGTTCGCCGCCGCACGCGATCTGGATTGGCATCCACCTAACACCGGTTCACTTGGCGATGATCTCGCGGAATTGAACCGCGAGATCCAGGATTCGTTCACCGAGGAATCGTCGATCGCGATGGCACTGATCGCGGTATCTTTTCGCTCGGAGGACGCGGCCCGAGCACTGCGGCAACTGTGGGAGGATCGCTATACGCAGTGCGAGATCGTCGTGGAGCGTGCGATCGAGCGCGGTGAGATCCCGACCGAAACCGATACGCGCGCACTGCTTGTCGCGGCTACGGCGCCGGTGTATCACCAGTTGGTGCTGTTGCGCACTCCCGCCGACGCCGGTTTTCCGGAGCGTGCGGCCGCGGCGGCGGTGCTGGCCGCACAGGCCGGTGCTTTCCAATCGCTGATGGCGGACGCTAATACCGTTGGAACGCGCAGCGAATAGAAGACCCCGGGCGGTCCGACGCACTGAAACCCCGGTTCCCGATCGACATCGGTCCGGCTCCCCAACCACCGCTGTCGGTCACCAGCGAAGTCGAAACGCCACGGACCGCACCCGAGACAGAGCCATGCGCATAATCCCCGCCTGGCCGCCGAGCCCAACATCGCGCCAACAACCTGACAGGAACCCGACACCATCCTCTGCCACCCATCCGACGCACTCCTGCTCAGGCCTCGTCGCCTGCGTCAGATCAACTGGCAAAGGACACAATTGATCTGGTGTGTGGTCTCGCCGATGAGCTGCGCTATGTCGGGTATGGACAGATTGTCGCGGTCGGTTTCTGCCGATCGGTGACGCAACCCGGGGTGCAGCACTGAGCTAGAGCCTCATTTCGAGGGGGCTAGGTCAGCAGGGATCGGTGCTGGGATTCAAGCCCGTGACGCGGGTGACGCTGTCGGCGAACGTGCTACGTCTTCTTCAATCCGTCCAACGCCCTGCGAGCTTGGCTTTCGGCGATCCCGGCGAGCTCGTCCCGGTTCACCGGGCGCTCGCCCTTCGCGCGCAGGACAGCGACTTCCACTCGCACCGAAACATTGCTGTCCTGCACGCCCACGATATAGGTCATCCCGTTGCCGGTGTCCGTGCTCGCGGTATGCCAGTAACCCTGAGCGCCGATTCCGGTGACCTCGCCCCAGGCCCGCCCCGATCCGGTGGCGGTGGTGTCGGTCTGTTTCCAACGGTCGTAAGCGGGGGCGTCGGCGCCGGTGATCTGCGCCTGCAGGCCGATGCCGGCTTCATCGACGGTGGCATCGTCGGGGACGGTCGAGGGGCTGGTGTAGCGCAGGGCGCAGTACAGGTTGCCGCCGTCGGAGTTATTCGGCGGGAATTCCTGATGCACAGGGGCTTCCCGCGGGGTGGACGACCACCGATGCAACGGCGTGGGATCGACAAGATCACACGCGTTGGTGATCCCACTCATCGAATAGATTCCCGGCGCCGGTTCCCGGAGGGATGTCGTCGTGGCCGCAGTGGACGAGGCCGAGGTGTTGGACCGGTTCGGGGCAGCGGCGGACCCGCTGTCTCTCTTGCCGACCACGACACCGATCACCACACCGAGACCTAGCACCACCACCAGCCCGAGCACACCGGCAACGATCAGACCCGTTCTGCCGCTGCCGGTTCGCGGCGGATACGGTGGCCGCCCGTATCCCGGACCAGGTTGGCCGTATGCGGTAACGGGCTGACCGGGGGCAGCCTCGAGCGCAGGCGGGTACATGCCCAAGTCCGGAATGCCCCAGCCGCCAACTCGCGGATCGGGTTGTCGCACAGCAGGATCGGCGCCCTCTGGCGTCGGCCGATCCTCAGGTCCATGCTGGGAATCGGTCATCCCTATAGCCCCTCCGGTTGCGCAACGGTCTCCCCGTCGACCTCAACTCCGCCCCGATCGTATCCAGCCACCATCGCTCGTCCGCACCGTTCCACTCGAGTCACCGGTCGCTACTTCTCTCGCAGACCGTCCAGTGTCCTGCGGACCTGGGACCTGGCGATCGAATCGAGTTCGTCCCGCCGCACCGCGGGCGAACCCTGCTCACGCGTGAGGGAGATCTGCACCCGCACCGAAACATTGCCGTCCTGGACACACACGACATAGGCCATGTTCGCGACGAGGTCTCCTCTGACTTCGGAGTACCAGTAGCCCTGATTGCCGATTCCGGTGACCGCACCAGACGCCGACTCCGCTGCAGGTGTGGCGACATCGGCGTGCTTCCAATGGTCGTAATAGGGAGGCGCCGCACCGTTGGTGAATTCGGCCTCGACGCTCATACCGGCCTTGTTCATGGGGAACTCACCAGCGCTCGCGCTGGTATATCCGGCATCGCACTTCAGCCCGCCGCTCTCGTAGGCGGTCGGCCGCGTTTCCCTATGCTCGGGAACACCTTTCGGCGTAGGCGACCACTTGGTCAACGACGTGGGATCGACAAGATCGCAGGCATTGGTGACCGCATTCATCGAATAGGTGCTGGTTTTCCCAGTAGCCGAGGCTCCGGCGGAGTCACTGCTCCTGTCGCCCCGGCCGACGACGATACCGATCGCCACACCGACCCCCAGCATCACCACCAGCCCGAGAACACCCGCGATGACGAGAACCGTTCTGCCGCCTCCAGTCGATGGTGGCTGATACGACAGTGTCGGCCCATATCCCCGGCCAGGTGGCCCGTCAGGCATGACCCAGCCACCTGTCGGCGGATCCGGATGCCGCGCAGCGGAATCGACACCGCCCGGCACAAGCGGCCGACCGTCAAGTCCGCGCTTGGAATCGGTCATCCCTGTAGCCCTTCGATTCCGCAACGGGCTCCCCCGTCGCCCCGCAACACAGAGCCGATCGTATTCCCGCCACCATCGTCACGAGCAGCAATGGTCGCTGCCACTCCCGGCACGTCGGCTTCCTGGGCAGAGGATCTCGTGGATGACGCGCCAGGTCGGCATCCACCGCTGACAGGTGCGGCCCCAGATTGCCTCCAAAACGACGCGAGCGGCCATCGAGGGCCAGTGGTTCGGCGATGTCGGGGGAGCGAGTCTGGCTGGCCATGCCCGGAAAGTCGTGTGCACAGATGTCGGAAGTCATCTACACGAGCGGTGAGTGGATTGTGTCAGGAGCCTGATCCGGTGCCGAGGGCCCGCAGCGCGGCGTCGCGGATCTCCCGCCGGGCCGCGTCGTCGAGTAGGCCCGCGTTCTCCTGCAGCGCGGGTATGACGGTCTGAGCGACGGCGAAGGCGGCCCGGGCGCGAACACGGTCGACTGGCGTTGCCGTCGGGCCGGCGAGCAGATCGATGATCCGCCGGCACGCGGCATCGGCGGCGTGTCGCGGGATGAGGTCGACCACCGAAGGGTCGGTCGCGAATGCGACGAACAAGGCGCCGGTTTCGGCCGCGCCGTCGATGTAGTCGGCGAGGATCTGCGCTGGGCTCAGCCGCTGCGACTCGGCTCGCTCGATCAGCCGGGCTACGGCCGTGAACGGCGATTCCAGCAGTTCGGCGGTGATGCTCTCCTTCGTCTTGAAGTGGTAGAAGACCGCCGCCTTGCTGATGCCCGCCGCCGCAGCGATGTCGGCGATCGAGGTCGCGGCGTATCCCTTGCGCAGGAACAGTTCCCGGGCTGCGGCCAGGATCTCGTCACGACGGCCTGCGGTCACCGGGCGCTCGCCGCCATTGCCAGGACGATCTTGCCCTGGGCGTGCCCGCGTTCGGCGCGCTCGTGCGCACTGCGGGCGTCCTCCAGCGGGTAGACGCTGTCGATGGCGACCGTGAGCGTGCCGGCGTCGAACAGTTTGTTCAGCTCGCGCAGGTCCGCCCCGCTGGACTGCACCTGTCCGCCGACTCGCGCGATACCGCGCCGCGAAAGCTCTTCGGGCGGATAGAACCCCAGCGTGATGGGAACCAGACGGCCACCGTCGACAATGACCGACAGCCAGCGTGCGGAATCGACTCCCCCGACGCTGCCGACACAGTCGATCACGACATCCACCGTGCCGACGGCCCCGATCGGGTCTGCGGCGGTGTAGTCGACGAAAGTCTCGATCCCCAACTCGCGCAGGAACTTTTCGTGTCGACCCGACGCGACTGCGACAACCTCGGCACCGTGCAGCCGCGCCAGCTGCACTGCGAAATGACCGACCCCGCCCGCAGCGCCGACGACAAGCACACGCTCTCCCGACGCAACCGCGCCGTGCCGGTGGATCTGCTGCCAGGCGGTCAGCGCCGCCATCGGCACGGCCGCCGCCTCGATGTGGCTGAGCCGGTGCGGTTTCGGCGCCAGGTCGGCGACCGGCACGTTCACATACTCCGCGTGTGTGCGGCCTGGGCCGCGACCGTCGAACGGCGGGAAGCGCACAAGACCATAGACCTGGTCCCCCACAGACAACTCGGCAACGTCCGCGCCTACAGCAACGACTTGACCGGAGACGTCCGCGCCGGGAATGGACGGGCGCGCAATCGGAGGCCGGTACTGCGGCGGCAGGTCCGCGAACCCGCTCCGGCCGCGCAGGTCTGCGGGATTCACCCCGGCCGCATGCACCTCGAGCAACACCTCGCCATTTCCCGGGGTCGGCCGGTCGATCTCTTCCACCCGCACCACCTCGGGACCACCCGAGGTGAATACCACCACGGCCCGCATCGTCGTCATGCCAACCACAACCTTCCCACCCACGCCCTGACCGATCGGTCAGGACTCTCATTGTGTAGCATCCTGACCGATCGGTCAAGCAGCCCCGTTCGCTTTGACACACCGAAACCACAGTTCAGCGGTGAACGCGACTTCGAACATTCACAACTGGGTTCAGCTGGTGCTTCGGATGATGTCGTCGGCCACGGTCGGGCTGGCCGACTCGTTGCCGTGGTTGCTGCGGTGTGGGCGGGTGCGTATCGCGAAGGCCGTGATGCCTATCGCGGCTGCGGCGACGGCCCAGGCCAGGGCACGGCAGGGCAAGGTAGCGGTACGGTACGAGGCTCAGCTCGACGGAGGTGACCGCGGCTTGGGGCAGGGCACTGGATGGATTCCGCTCGACCGCTGGATATCACCGGCGCGCTGATCCAACTGCTCGGCATCGCCGTTTTGATGCGCCGTGCTCGCGCACGCGCTGCCGTGGTGTCCTTCGCGTAGAGAAGGTTATTCAACGGTCGCGCTTTGTGCGATCTGTGTAAGTCGTTCCCAGGCCGGCGATGTGATTCCGATTGATTCGCTCACCAGGCGAACAAGTTTCGGGTCCAGCGCCGGGATTGTCCGGCCTGCTCCAGTGGACCTGGCGGTCAGCCACTGCCGGGTGCGGTCGGCGAGATCGACCAGGCGCGGGTCGTCGGGGGGCCAGTCGAAGGCCGCGTCGTAATCGAGGTAGATGGCCCGGAATTGCGGATCGTCGATGGCGTCGAGCTTGTCGGCGATCCACTCGGACGCCTGTTCCGGGGCGACCGATTGCAACAGAATCCAGATGTCGCGTTCCATCCGCACCGCCCGTTCGCTTACCCCGAGGTGTTGCAGGCGGTCGAGGTACTCGGCAACGTCGGTGGAGACGAATAGACGGTCGCCGCAACCCAATTCGGCGATCTGCTCGCGGGTCCGGCGGATCTCTTCGGCGCGTTCTGCGAGCATGCAGTCTATTTCGGCGATCGCCGCCGCGAACTCCTCGGAGTTCGCGGCCAGTAACTCCTTGACGCGCGCCAGGGGCACACCGGCCCGTGCCAGTGTCTTGATCTTGACCAGATCGACGGCGTCTTCGGCACCGTAGCGGCGATAGCCGGAGCAGTCGCGCGCCGGCTCCGGGAGCAGCCCGCGCTCGTGGTAGACGCGCACGGCCTTGATCGTCACGCCCGCATACCGTGCGAGCTGCCCGATCGTGATCATGCGCGTCTCCCTTCGCTGATGCGCCGAGGCGCGTGGCACATCATCGCACCCGGGCGAACAACCGGCCGGCGAGATCGATTCCGGTCAGGGCGCCGGATTCGTCACGGGTGAAGAACCCGCGTTGTCCTTGCAGACCGCCGTCGGTGACGATGTACTCGTCCGCGTCGCCGGGCAACAGGCCGAGGACAGCCGGTGGCAGGTCGGGCGGCATTTCGGTGTCCGCGGCGGCACGGATCTCCGGTTTGATGGCACAACCGATCGTCAACACTGCCCCGTCGGCGTCGAGGGTGAGTCGCATCATCTCGTTCTCGTAGTACCCGGCGATCTCCGCCGCCCGCCCCGCGTCGTAGGGCAGCGGTTCCGGGTCGGGTTCGAGCACGCCGAGGTAGTGTTCGAGCACCCAGTTCACCAGGGTCCGGTTGAACGCGAGGCCGGCATCCGGGCCCGCGTTCGACGTCACGGCAACCGCGAAGTTCCGCTCGGGCACTATGAGGAGGTCAGCGAACTGACCATTGCCCGACCCGCCGTGCCCGATGGTCGCGACACCATCCACTTCACGCAGAAACCAGCAGATGCCGAATGCGTCACCCAAGGTGCTGCCGCGCAGTTCTACGGTTTGTTCTCGCATCCGGTGCAGCACTCCGGTAGGCAGAATGCGCTTGCCGCCCTCGGTCCGGCCGTCGCCGAGATGGAACCGCGCCCAGCGCAGCAGATCACTCACCGAGGTCGCCACACCGCCGCCGGGATTGTTGGAACGGTTGTCCTTCCACTGCCGGGCCACCGCGAGCACACCGTTCCCATCGACGTTGTGGCCCACCGCGAATCGCCGAGTCATCACGTCGTTGATCGCGTAACAGCTGTGCGCCAGCCCGAGCGGTTCGAACAACAGCGACGTGACGGCCCGCTCGAAGCTCGATCCAGTGACGTTCTCGATGATCCGGCCGGCCAGGTTGAATGCCGCCTGGCTATAGGACGCCCGCGCTCCCGGTTCCGCGATCAACGGCGACTCGGCAAGTTTCGCCGCGTGCCGCGCCAACGCATCGTCTCCTTCGCCGGTGTCGACGCCGAGCTTCCATTCCAGCCCGGCCGTATGGTTGAGCAGCCGCAATACGGTGATCTCGTCCGCGACCGCATCGCTGGGCGCGAATTCGGGGACATACCGCCGCACCGGCGCGTCCAACTCCACCCGCCCCTCGGCGACCAGCCGCATCAACGCGGTCGCGGTGAACGTCTTGCTAACCGACCCGACCACGAACATCGTGTCCCGGTCCACCGCAAGCGGATTGTCGATACTCGTCACCCCGTGGCACGCGAAGTCTTCTCGACCATCGGCCGACACCCCGACGGCCACACCCGGCAGGCCCAACTTCTCGGCCGTGGCCGCTACGAATTCCGACAGTTGCTGCGTTACCTCGTTCATGCCACCATGCTCGAACCCTGCCCCAGGGGCAAGGTCAAGCCCTCAGCGGAAACTCGCCGACCGCAAGACCCATCGGATCCGGATTCCACTGCCCCTCGGGGTATCTCATCAACGAACGTTCGCGAGATACCCTCGGCGCTTGCGGCGCAGTGCTTTTGGGCGGTGCGGTCGGGGTTGTCGCAGTATTTGCGCGGTGCGCCCGGTCTGCCGCTGGCCGGGACGGCGGCCTCGCATGCGCCCCCGTTGTCCAACGGGCTCCCGTCGGGGTGCCGGTGGTGATGGTGTGTGGGTTGACGGCTTTCAGCATCATGGACGTTTCATTCCATTCCGACACTGCGGTGATGAAAAGAATCCTGGTGGGCAGGTGGAGTGCTCGGGGTGTGGCTGCGTTAGGCGACGGTGCGCAGCATCGCGGCGCGGGCGCGGGGGAGCCTGTTGGCGATGATCTGTGCGGCTGCGGCGCTGGCGCGGTGATCGTTGTGACCGTAGCGGGCGTCGGTGGCAAGGAAACCGGCCGCGACTCAACGAGGTGATCCGGGGAATGCACACCAGTTGAATACGGGTCCCTCTCAGTCGGTGTGCAATGGCAAAACACCGAAACATGTTGCCGCGCAGGGTGCACTGACGCTATCGCGTATCAACCGGCCGGGTATTCCGCGTGGATGTCGCCGCCGAACAATTTCCAGTAGAAGGCGTTCATCTTCGCTGCGGCAGGTGCGTGCCGGGTCAGGATCGCGGCCACGACTGGCGGCACGCCCTCCGGGATGTGGCCAGCGGCGCACTGGAGTACGCACTCATTGCGGGCGACGGGGCCGCCGCTGGTCGGCATCGGTATTCCGCAGACATCGGTCACCAGCCAGTTGACCAGTCGCATAGCGGCGTAGTCGGTGTCATGAGTGGCGTGGCGTTCGGCGAAGTCACGTTCGGCGCGCGACAGGTCGAAATGTGGTGAGGTAGCCAGCCCGAAATCGCTGAGATAGATACGCTCGCCGTCGGCGCGCAGGTTGCCGAAGTGGAAGTCCATGTGCAGCAGCTCCCGATCGTGCAGGAACGTCACAATCTCTGAGAACTCGGGGCGGGTGGCTTCTATATCCCGGGGGCGGCGGTGCTCTCCCGACCGAGTGCCGCGACCGGCGCCTGCCGCTCTTCAACGGCCAGCCCCAACCCCTGCCAACCACGACCCATCGACAGGGCCTGCTTTACGAAACATCAACGAAGTTCACGCGATTCACCCGTCCGGCCTGACCCGTCGGTCCGGGATGGAACGGGAGGCCCTTCGGTGTTTCCCTGAGCTTTGCACCCTGCCGTTACCAGCAACGCACGTCAGAGCGGGGCCGGGCATCGAGCACGCACCCGGAACTCACACAGCCGAAACCAGATCCGGCCCTCCTATCTGCGAGCTCACTCAAATCGTGTGACTTCGTGTCACAACGGCCAGTAGCGGATGTTCTGCACCGCACCAGGTTCCGGCCGCCAGCGCCTCGCGCTGGCCGGTTCGGTCAGCGGCAGAAGAGCGCATTCACCGCACGGTGGCCGGGTGCTGGATCGGGTCTGGAGGTCAGGTAGGTGTGATTGCGTTCGGGCTGAGTCCGATGGACGGACCACCGAGATGGGGTCCTCCAAGCCAGCGGCACCCGATCACGTCCGCGTGACATTTCCGAGATCATTTCGTAATGTATCGGTGACGCGTCCCCAACGATAGCCAGTAGTCAACATTATGCCTGGTCAACACCGCAAACGTCCGGTAGGCCGCAAGCGCGCTCCGCTAACTGTGGTTGTGGCCACGTGTGGCATCGCTGCCATTGTCGCAGTCGTGCTGTGGGTGGCGAGCCCGACCGCTCAACATGCCGCGGTCCAAGCAGCCCCTGCCGCCGCGCCGTCGACGGCACGGCCGGCACCGGCAGCCGCGGCCGAGCAACTACGACCGCCGACCGAGGAATACATCAAACACCTACGCGTCCTGTGTTCGACCGAACTCGCCGGCACCCGACCGCATGTGGCACAGGTGGGCAACTTCCTCGGAAAGATGTTCGGGATCACCGACATCGGCGGTGCTTTGGGCCGTGGCGGCGACGATCACGGCGCCGGTCTGGCAGTCGATTTGATGACATCTGATTCTGCACACGGCGATGCGATCGCCGAATTCGTGCTGGCCAATCAGCAGCGTTTCGGTGTGACCTACGTGATCTGGCGGCAGCGATACAACGACGGCAACGGCTGGTCGTCCATGGAAGACCGTGGGAGCCCGACCGCAAATCACTACGACCACGTGCACGTATCCTTCGCCGCGAATGCCACTGATGTGGACCTACAGTGCTGACCGCCGCCGCACGCCGAACCAAACGCCACCTATGTTCGTCGGTCCCGTGCGTGGCGTCGGCCGGGTGGGCATGGAAGGCCACGACCGTCGCCAACCCTGGTTCGTCAAGTCGCGGCAGACTTCACATCAAGATCTCGCTGCTGTCCCGGTTTCACTGCCACCGACCTCAACGGCTTCCGAGGCGTCCGCACACCACCACAGGGCGCGGCGATCGCGATTCACCTCGCGACCCTGCCCGACGACGGACCAACCGGCGGATTCTTCGACGACGCCGGAACAGTGCCCTGGTGACGGGCACACCCGTGCCAACCGTTCCCGTTCCCGAAGTCGAGCGCCGACGCCTGGTCTCGTCGTAGTAGTGGAACGGAACCTGCCAGGCGATCGACCCGTTGCGGCGGGGTCGCGAGCGGGGTGTGAGCATGAAGTCTCCAGAGCCGATAGGTGCCCTGAGAAGCAGGTTGTGACCGCGTTTTAGTGGAGCGGATGACGGGATTCGAACCCGCGACCCTCACCTTGGCAAGGTGATGCGCTACCAGCTGCGCTACATCCGCATGCGCTTCGTCGGGGTCCGGGAGGGCCGCGACGGCGTGCGTCAAAACTGTAGTCCGTCATCGCGTCCAAATGAAAATCGGACATGCGACGTTGGCGCATCAGGGAGCGCTGCGGTCGGCGAGAGCGGTGAAGAAGGTGGCGTGGTCGGCGGCCCAATCGGCGTAGCTGCGGGGTGCGCGGCCCAGGACTTGGTGGACGTCGTCGGTGAGCGTCGCGTTGCCGCCGGCGCGGACATAGGCTTGGCCGGCCAGTGCTCCGTCGGCGAATTCCGGGGACATGCCTGACGAGATCATGTGTTCGCGCGCAACGTCTTCCGGCACATCGACCACCTCCAGTGGGCGGCCGAGGATTGTCGCCAGTGTGGTGACCTGGTCGGCGCAGGTGAGCAGCGCAGGGCCGGTGAGGGTGTAGATGCGTCCGGAGTGGCCTGGTCTCAGCAAAGCCTCGGCGGCGACTGCGGCGACGTCACGTGGATCGATGACGCCCTGGCTGCCGGTACCGGTGAGATTCGGCACGGGCCGGCCGGATCGGATGGGATCGGCCCAGCTCAACGTGTTGGAGGCGAAGCTGGTCGGACGCAGGATCGTCCATTCGAGACCACTTTCGCGAGCCGCCTGCTCGCCAGGCATATGCCAGGTGCCGACGCGGCCGAGTTGCGGATCGCCGGTGCCGATGGCGGAAAGTTTGACGATCCGGAGCACGCCCGCGTCGCGAGCCGTGCGGACCAGTTCGCGATCGGTTTCGGCGTCGTCGGGGCCGAGGACGCCGACGAGGAAGGCCGCATCCGCGCCGGTCATCGCGGCGGCCATCGAGTCGGGGTCGTGGTAATCGCCCCGGACCACCTCGACCCCGGCGGGCGCCCGCTCCGGATTCCGCGTCACCGCGCGGACCCGCACTCCGCGTGCGGCCAGCTGACGGACAATTTCACTGCCGATGGTGCCCGTGGCACCGGTGATGACGATCATGAGGAGAGCGTGCCGCCGGCGCCACCCCGTTCGATAGGAAATTTCGGCACGGCTTCGGGCGCTGTATCCGGCTGTGCGCTGCTTACAGTGGGTCGGGTGACCATGCAGGTAGACCTGATCGAAGCCACGGTGCCCGCGCCGGAGTCGCTGCGTCCGTGGATCACCGAGCTGGGACGGTTCCCCGCCGCCACCGATGCGTCCCTGCCGTTCACGCATGTGCCGCATGCCGGCACGACGATCGTGCTGCGTGCTGCCGACCGCCCCGACGCATTGGTCCTCGGCCCGCAAACCCGCGCCTCGTACTCCAAGGCGGATAAACCCGCTGGCTGCGCTCGCCTGCGCCTGGCCCCCGGCGCCACCCGCCAACTACTCGGCGTTCCCGCCGCCGAGCTCGCCGATCGTGTCGTCCGCCTCGCCGAGGTCCCCGGCGTCGCCGCCGAATTGGCGAACGAACTCGCCATGCTGCCAGCCGAAGAGGTCCTGCCTTTTCTGGAAGAGGTTCTCCCACAACGGATCTCCGAAGACGCGACACAACGCACCCACCGCGAACTTCTCCGCGATGCGGTAGCCGCCATATCCGCGACGCCAACGGTCCGCGACCTCGCCACCGACCTCGCCGTCAGCGAACGCCAACTACGCAACCTGTTCACCAGCGGAATCGGTATCTCCCCAAAGCATTTCGCCAGGATCGGCCGCGTCCGCCGGATCCTCGTCGATGCGAGCAACACGGAGGCTTCATTGGCCGACGTCGCAGCCGTCCACGGCTACTACGACCAATCCCACATGTCGGCGGACTTCAAAGCACTGATGGGTGTGCCACCGGCCAAGTTCTTCCAGGGAAACGTGCCCGCACCGACCTCGTGCCGGTCTGCCCGACCAACTCAGTGAGTCTTCCGCTGAGCCGCAGCACGACGTCGGGCCATCTCTTCCCGCTCGAGCACCGCGGCCTCGGCGAGGGTGGGCGCACTGCCGCCGAGTCGGGCCGGAACCCAAGGCGCACCCTCGGGCATCGGATAGCCCGTTTGCGCCTGTTCGAGCAATTCGCCCATCCGCGTACGGATTTCGGCGGTCAGGTCCTCGGTCGATTCGGCGGGCGGGATCGGATCGCCGATGCGGATATTGATCGGAAAACGATGGCGGCCGAGCTTTTTGGGGAAACCCTTGGTCCAGATGCGGTGCGCGCCCCATATGACGATCGGAATGATCGGCACGTCCGCGTCGATCGCCATACGAGCCGCGCCGGATTTGAATTCCTTCAGCTCGAAACTGCGGCTGATCGTCGCTTCCGGATAGACCACGACCAGTTCGCCTCCGCGCAACGCCTCGAGGGCGTGCCGGAACGACGCCGCTCCGGCCGCGCGATCGACGCCGATTGCCTTGCAGTGCTTCATGAGAAAGCCGACGATGCCGTGCTCGAGTTCGGCCTTCATCATGAAGCGGACATTGCGCCGCGATTTGCGCCCGACCAGCCCGACCTCCATGAAGTCCAGGTAGGCGGTGTGATTCACGGCGAGTACGGCGCCGCCGATGCGGGGGATCCGGTCCTGGCCGGTGATGTCGATGCGCAGACCCTGCACCGCGAACATCGCGCGAACCAAACCGGTGAGAATGTCATAGACCGGTTCCCGCGACATAGTTCCCCTACAACGAATCCTCGGCTGCCCGGCGCGCCGCCTTCTCCTCGGCTTCGGCGGCATCCATGGCATCAGCTTCTTCGAGAGTAGGCGCACTGCCGCCCAAACGTGCCGGTACCCAGTACGCGCCGGGTTCGTGCACGTAGTCCTGCTGCAGATCCAGCAGCATGGTCTGCATGGTGCCGCGGAGTTGGGCGGTGAGTTCGGCGGCGGGCTCATAGGGCTGGATCGGTGCGCCGACGGCAATGGAGATCGGGGTATTGGTGCGGCCCAGACGCTTCGGGAAGCCCTTGGTCCACACGCGCTGGGCGCCCCAGATGACGATCGGAATGATCGGCACGTCCGCCTCGATCGCCATGCGCGCGGCACCGGATTTGAAAGCCTTGATCTCGAAGCTGCGGCTGATGGTCGCCTCCGGGTAGACGCCGACCAACTCGCCCTTGCGGAGGTACTCGAGTGCCGCCTGGTACGAGTCGGCCCCCGCGGACCGATCGACCGGAATGTGCTTGAGCGCCCGCATGATCGGGCCGGAGATCTTGTTGTCGAACACCTCCTTCTTGGCCATGAAGCGGATGTACCGCTTGGGGGTGCGCACCGGCAGACCCGCGTAGGTGAAGTCCATGTAGCCGGTGTGGTTCACCGCGAGGACGGCGCCACCGCGCGCCGGAATATGTTCAGCGCCCTTGACGCTGAACTTCAAACCTTCGACAAAGAAGACGGTACGGGCAAGCCCGATTATCGTCCGGTAGACGGGTTCCACAATTCCGCTAGCGTAGTCGCTGACTGTCCCATCCGGCAGAGCCGCCGCGACTGCGCGCGTCTGACCCGTCGCTCACCGTCTATGAAAGAGGACCCTCGAAGTGGAACGCGCCCGCCCGATACCGCGTGAACGCGACTGGAAGGACCCGCGCGACCGCGACCGGAGAGGGCTGGTGGCAATCATGGGTGGTCTGGTTCTGACCGGCGCCGTCCTGCTCACCGGCTGTGATTCCGTATCCGGCATTCCCGGCGACGAGCCGGAGCGAACCTCGGGGCCGACTACCAGCACGCAGGCCGCCGCGATCGCGACCACAGCTCCTATGGCCGTGGCGCAGGCGTTCGCGGTGCCGGTCGGCGCGGTCCCCGGCCTGCCCGGGGCGACGGATGCCGTGGCCCGCTTCGGGGCCGCCTTGGCTGGTTCGACACCCGCCGAATTGCGGTCCAAGTGCTGGATGCTGGCTCCGGGCAATGTGGCCGATATGGCCACCGCGCAGACGGCGATCCTCAAAGCCCTCGCACAACCCGCTACCACCACACAGAACACCGTCACCTGGCAGAACGCGGGCACGACCGTCGCCTTCGATCGGGACGAACTCGTGGCAGCCACGAAGAATTCGTCCCAGATCGCCTGCCCATGGGTGGCGCAGGACGGGGCCGACGCCGGACCCAATGAGGCCGATGCCAGGCATACCGTGCGGCGCTATCTGTCCCGCTTCGTCGGCACCCCACTCGATCCCGCCGATAAAGAGGGAACCTACCCACTGGTCTGCAAGGCGAGCCCGGCGAACTGGGACCCGAGCGGAACCGGAAGTCCGACAGCTCCGCCGCTGGCCAACAACCCGGGCAGGCTCACCGGCACCACGAAATTCACCGATCAGGAGATCCGCTCGGAGCGGCTGCGCGCGGGCTACGTCAGCGTCGAGGTTCCGGTCACGAACTCCTCGGGTGTGACGCAGACCCGAACCTTCACCCTGACCGCGGGCAACGAGGGCTACTGCATCGGCGACGTTTCTGCCTAACCACTACCCTTGATGGCTGGTAACCGGTCAGGAGGAACAGCTCGTGCAGATCACCAGCGTCGGACACGCCGGATTCCACATCCGTACCGCGGCCGGGTCGATCCTTTGCGATCCCTGGGTCAACCCCGCGTACTTCGGTTCGTGGTTCCCGTTTCCGGACAACACCCAGCTGGACTGGGACGAGCTGGGCAATTGCGATTTCCTGTACGTCTCGCATCTGCACCGCGACCACTTCGACGCGGCGCACCTGGCGAAGCACGTCAACAAGGACGCGACCGTGCTGCTGCCGGACTACCCGGTGCCGGATCTGAAGCGGGAACTGGAGAAGCTCGGCTTCCACAACTTCTTCGAGACCGAGGATTCGGTGAAGCACCGGGTGGCCGGGCCCGGCGGCGAGATCGACATCATGATCATCGCGCTGCGCGCACCCGCCGACGGACCGATCGGCGACTCCGGGCTGGTCGTCTCCGACGGCGAGACCACCTGTTTCAACATGAACGATGCCCGTCCGGTGGATATGGATGTGCTGCACGCCGCATTCGGGGATATCGATATCCACCTGCTGCAGTACTCCGGCGCGATCTGGTATCCGATGGTCTACGACATTCCGGCGCGGACCAAGTCGAATTTCGGTAAGCAGAAGCGTCAGCGCGGAATGGACCGGGCGCGCAGCTATATCGAGCAGGTCGGCGCCACCTGGGTGGTGCCATCGGCAGGTCCGCCGGTATTCCTCGACGACGAGTTGCGCTACCTCAATGACGATCGCGGCGACGAGGGCAATATCTTCCCGGACCAGATGGTGTTCCTGGAACAGATGAAGATCCACGGCAACGAGGGCGGGATCCTGATGATTCCGGGCTCGGTCGCCGATGTGCGCGGTGCGGAACTCACGCTGACCCATCCGTTCGAGCCGGGCCTGATCTATGACAACAAGGCCGAATACATCGAGTTGATGGCGCAGCGCCTCGCGCCCGTGCTGGCGGCCGAAAAGGCTGCGTGGGCAACTGGTGACGAACGGCTGCTGGAACCGCTGCAGGCACTGTTCGAGCCGATCATGAAGCAGAGCGATCTGATCTGTGACGGGATCGGCTATCCGGTCGGGCTGGTCATCGGTGACGAAACCGTGGTGCTGGACTTCCCCAAGCGGGTGGTGCGCGGGCCGGTCGAGGGGGAAGGCAAGTACCGGTACGGCTTCCGGATCCCGCCGGAGCTGGTGCGCACCGTGCTCCGCGAGGAGGAGCCGGACTGGGTGAACACCATTTTCCTGTCCACCCGATTCCAGGCCTGGCGCATCGGCGGCTACAACGAATTCCTGTATACCTTCTTCAAATGCCTCACCGATGAGCGGATCGCCTACGCGGACGGATGGTTCGCCGAGGCGCACGACGATTCCGCCTCGACGGAATTGGCCGGCTGGGAAGTCCAGCGCCGCTGCCCACACCTGAAGGCGGATCTGTCGAAATTCGGCGTGGTCGAAGGAAATAACCTCACCTGCAATTTGCACGGATGGCAGTGGGACCTGGAATCCGGCCGGTGCAAAACCTCCAAGGGGCATGAGCTGCGCTCGCGCAAGCTCGTCTGAATCCTGGCCCCAGAGGCCTTCTGCCGGCGGTTCTGAAATTCGACGCAATCCAGCCGCTCATGTGCTGGTGGCGACCACTGTGCGCTCCTAGAATCGGGAGCGTCGGGAATAGCGACGATCTTCTCAACGGTCGGTGAGCCAGGTCCGCGCGACGGCTCGCCGGAAGAAGTCACCATGATCACCAACAAGGCGCGCGGCAACGGCACGTGCCGACTAATCGCAAAGGTCGCACTGATCGGGGCGGCGATGACGGTTCCGATGACGGCAGTGGCGGCTCCCGCCATGGCAATGCCGACACCTGGACCCGGTGTCGTACAGACTGATTGCGACTTCGACTTCGACCTCGGCTTCGACACCGGCAAGCCCTGGCACGGCCATGGCAACCCGTGGAAGTTCCACGGGAACCCATGGAAGGGCTGGGGCGGGTGCGGCTGGGGCAACCAGTGGTTCTTCCCTCCGGGCTGGTTCTTCCCCCAGGCTGGTTCGGCAGCAGCTAATCGAACAAATCCGAGCGCCGCGAGATAGATCTCCCGGCGATGTCGGGCATTGCGGTTGCCGTCGCTGGGTGACCCCTGTTCGGGCGCACTGGACATCGGCACCTCGATAGCCGGAACTGCAGGCAGGGACTGCCGTGCCGGAACTTCGAGCGCGGATGCTCAGGTCAGGTTCGCGAACGAGTGGCGACGACGACCGCGACGAAGGTCAGGGCGCAGCCGATTACGGCGGTTGGTGACAGTCCGGCGCCGGTTGGGGTGAGGAGGTCCAGGGTTATCGAGGCCAGCAGTTGGCCTGCTACCGAGGTCAGGCCGAGCAGCAGAACACCGATCCAGCGCACGGTGACGGCGGCGAGGGCGATGAAGGCGACGCCGATGAGTCCGCCCAGATAGAGCCATGGCTCGCTGGGGAATTCGGTCGGCCAGCCGGTGCCGAACAAGATGCAGGCCTCGATGGCGAACAAGGCAGCCGTGCCGACGCCGAAGTTCACCAGGGTGGCGGAGAACGGGCCGCCGACCGCGCCGACGCGACCGTTGACCGCCTGCTGCCAAGCCAGTCCGATTCCGGCGAGCGCGGGCAAGAGGATCAGCGCGGCGGTGGGCCCGGTGCGCAGCCATTCGGGCACCGCCGCGGAACCGACCGGCGCACCAGACCGTCCCGCCGCGGCGAGGATCACTGCGACCAGGGCCAGCGCCGCGCCGCCGACGCGCGAAATTGTGACCGGGGTGCGGCCGTTCGGCGCCAACCCGAGCCGGTCCACCACCAGACTGCTCAGCAGTTGACCGCCGACCGTGGCGACGGTGAAGGCCGTGACGCCGATCGCCGCAACGGTGAGTCCTTGGCACGCAACGAAGAACGCTCCACAGAGCCCACCGAACAACTGCACCGGCCGCAACTCACCACCGGCCACCGCCCGCCGCACCCGCACCAGCCCGTCCCGCAACCGCCGACTGACCGCGAACGCAATCAGCAACACCACCAGACCGAGGCCGAAGCTGATACAGGCAGCCGCGATCCCATCCTGCAACCGCACCCCCAACGCCCCATTGATCCGGCCCTGCACCGCCACCCCGACCCCGATGCAGAACCCGAAGGTCAACCCCACCTTCGCCCGCGCCACCATCCCCGCACCGTACCGCCACCCCCACATCCCCGACCGCGCTACAGCACACCGCGACCCCGCACGGCCGAATCAGACACCCCTTCGCTGGCGATCGCAGCCCCGAATTCGCCCCGCAATGGCCGGACCCTCGAGAGCTCGCGGTGCCGCCACGGCGGCATCGGTCGAAACGGGCCGGAGGCCGACCACCTGGCGCACAGGCCATCGGTTACCCGGCGCGCAGGGTGGTGCGGGCGGCGTAGGTGTCGTGACGAGCGTAGGTGCGGTCGCCCCCGTTGCGAGCGATGGAGCCGCGAACCAGGCGGGCGCGGATTCGGGCTCCGAGTCGTTCTTGGAAGCGGGTGGCGCCGGGGATGAGTTGGCGCGGCACTTCCAATGCGCCGTTGACCACGGCGGTGGCCATGACGGCGCTCTGGAAGAATTTGCTGTTCTCCAGGCCGAGGAAATCGGAGTTGGTCGGGCCGAGGACGATTCGGCTGTAGGCGACCATATAACTGGTGATCACGCGGCGGATCAGACGCTGAGCTGCGGTGTCGGTGCCGATGAACAGGCCACCCGCAGCTGGTACCAGGGCCTGGGCCAAGCGGCGGGAGTCCTCGTCGGGAATGAATTCGGTATCGGCCAGGATCCAGAATGCGCGCCAGGTATCGGTTTCATTGGTCGGCAGGATTTCGGTGTCGATGCCGAGCAGGAAGCCGACATAGCGCCAGAGCTGGAATACGGCGTCCTTCTCCTGCGCCGAGAAGCGCAGGCCGAGCGCCTGTGCGCCAACCAGATTCGCCATCGAGAACAGCCCGAGCGTGCCGACGGTGAGCACCTGGTTGACCGGATGGTCCCAGGCTTCGTAATCCCAATCGGGACGTCGATTCATACCCGCCCGAACCAGCGCGTGCATCAGCCGCACTCGCAGCACACTCTTGTAGCCGACCTGATTGCGTTGCAGTCCACCGGGAGTCGTGACATCCAGCCACCACTGGGTGGTTTCGGCCAGGCGGCGCGGGGCCATGGCGTCGAGGTCGCCGGTGCCGACCAGTATCTTATCCGCGCGGGCGGCCAGATAGCCCCCCATCAGCGCGAACATGCCCATCGCGATGCCGCCCCAGACGCTGGTGCGTTCCACCACCCGGGCACCGCGGTCGATCTTGGTGCGGTCCAGCCAGTACGGGTCCGTCTCGACCCGACCGAAGAATGCCGTCAACTCGGCGGGCGCCTCCGGCACCGCATCGATACCGCGTTCCACGGCCATCTCGAACATCCGCCGACCCTCGCCGACCGGAAGCCGCTTGAACATCGCGACCACATCGTCCGCGAGTGGATCCCCGACCTGCGTGAACCGACGGAACGCATCCCGCTGCGCGGCGGTGCAGCGCAGATCGCCGGGCGCCAGCACCGGCACCGCGTACCGGAACGGGAACTCCGTGAACAGCGGCGGAGTGGGCAGGAGCTGGTTGTCATGCGTCATTGCATTTCACCCATCGCAAGAGAGGTTCGCGCCCGGGCCGAGCACATTCTGACAAGACCGTCTCACAAATTCGAATATCTGGCAAGAATCTATGCCAGAATGGAGCCCAATGGCTACTACCTCGCGGTCCTACGGCGGCATACCGATCGAACAGCGCCGCGCCCGCCGCCGCGCCGCACTGCTGGACGCCGCGCAGGAAATCATCGGGACCTCGGGATTCGCCAAGCTCACCGTCTCCGGACTGTGCACCCGGGCCAAACTCTCCGAGCGCTACTACTACGAGAGCTTCAGCGACCTCGACACCGTGTTCAGCGACTTGTTCGAGCGCATCGTCGACGAAATCGGCCAGGCCGTGGTCACCGCATTCATGGAGACCGATGCCGACATCCGCGCCAAGACGCGAGCAGCCATCGCCGCGGCCGTCGACCTGATCGCCGACGATCCACGCAGGGCCCGCATCGTCACCGTCGAGGCGCAGCTGAATCCGGCGCTGCTGATGCGCCGGGCCGAGGTGATGCACTCGTTCGCGGGCATCATGATGGCGGTCTGCGCCGAGGAGATCGGTGCCGATATCGTCGAAAGTGCCGGTGACCAAGCAGAATTCGCCGCCACCCACCTGCTCGGCGGGCTATGGGAGACCACCAACAGCTGGCTGGCGGGCACCCTCGCGATATCCCGCGACACGCTGATCGACCGCTCCACCGATCAGTTCCTGCTGACCGCGACCCATCTCATCGAACTGACGAGCGGGTGATGGTGCCGCCCGTCGGCAGCGGTGTTACGCGAGATACCTACGAATCGGACTTCCGACGCGGCAGCGAGGACGGAATCAGCAGGGCTATCGCGAGCATGGATGCTCCCAGCAGCGCGACCGTTGTCGACATCGACAGCCACAGCGTCGCGACCGCGGCGAAACCGAATACCGCCAGCGCGATAACCTCCGAGGCGAGTCCGGACACCGAAGTGACCGTCGCACGTGCCGGACCTTCGATCGCGTCCTGCAACCGAGCGCCCGCCACAACACTGGCGTTGTAGACGATGCCGTAGGAAACACCGATCGCCGTAAATCCCACGCCCGCAAGCACATACACCGCACCCGGCCAGCGGACGGCGAGACCGGCGACCACCGCGCCGCCGACGAACAGCACACCACCCAGCGCCACCGCGATCGCCATGGCGCGCGCCGACATGCCCTCGGTGCGCCCCGCCATCACCGAACCCACCAGCGAACCGACAACCGTGATACCGACCAGCACCGGCACTACCGCCGTCTGTACCCCGACCTCCTGGGCGAGCAAGGCGAAGTACTCGTCGAAGGCCGTAACCCCGGACAGCAGCGCCCCCAATGCCACGCCATTACGCACGGCACGCACCCGAATCGCCTCCCCCACACCGGTTCGCAGCATGTTCAGATACGTAGCGAACGGCCGTGATTCCGTCGAGATCGACGCAGCGATGTGGACACCTGGCGATCCGGAATCGGCTGCCAGCGCTGGTCGTCGCCGAAGGGGTCCGTCCGCCGCCACGCTCCCACGCTGCGCCGGACCCTGTGCACTGTCACGATCCAACTGCCCAGCGGCAGCGACCACCCGGGACGCGCTCGACTCCTTTACCGCGACCTCGCGAGTTGGGGCAACCACGATCTCGGGCGAGCCAGCCGAATCATCCAGATCCTCGACCGCCGCGGCCGATACAGCCTTCGGCGCGCTCGGCAACGACAGCCCGAGCAGAGTATGCACCGCCGCGAACGCCACGCTGCACCAGCCGAGCAACGGATAGCCGCCCCAGATATACAACGGCGTTGCGGCGAGGATCGCGATCACGATCGCGGCTTCCGATGCCGCCCTGGCATATCCGATGATGCGCGGATACGCCCGCTGCTCGTTCCGGGCAACGAGCTCGTCATAGAGCAATGCCTCGAACGTCCCCGACACCAGCGCGCCCGAGGTGCCCCAGAGCACGAAGCCGGCCGCGAAACCCAGGTAAGTCGGCAGCACAGTCCAGCAGGTGAAACCGGCGGTCAGCAGCACACCGCTCGTTACCAACAGCCCACGCCGCGACACCGTATCGGCCCAGGCACCCGATGGCACCTCGAACAGGAAGGCGGTCGCCGACCACATCGCCAGCAACGAAGAGATCTGCCCGGTGCTCAAACCATGATCGGCGAACAGCACCGCATACAGCGCATACAGCGGAATGAGATCACCGATGCCCTTGAAGAGCACCGCTCGCACCGTAAGCGCGCGCACATCGATCCCGCCGGTCCGCGACCTATCGAATCAATAGCCGTAGATAAGCAAACGCATACCGTCAGCCTGACGACCCGCCCCCGAGCACGTCAAGCGATTTTCCGGACGCACTCAGCCGAGCGGCAACCATCCGTTGGCGGTATGCAGGTCCCCATCGCCGAGTTCCCGATCGTTGAGCCCGGGGCCGACTCGCCCCTGATGCTCGTTCAGATCGGTGATCAGTTCCGAGACCGGATGCGAATCGCTGTAGTGATAGCCCTGAGCCAGCGCGAAACCGAGTTCGGTCAGCACCGCGGCCTGGTATTCGGTCTCCACGCCCTCGGCGATCACCTGCAGGTCCAGCGCACTGCTCAGTGCGGCGATCACGCCGAGCAATGGCGGCGCGGGCGAGTCCGAGCGGATCGCCGCGACGAAGGACTGGTCGACCTTGAGGATGTCGCTGGGCAGAGTGGCCAGGCGGCTCAGCGAGGAGTAGCCGGTGCCGAAGTCGTCGATCGCGATGCGGACGCCACGCTCGCGCAGGATGTGCAGATTGCCGATGGCCGTTTGAGATTCGGCCGCCAGCTCGCTCTCGGTCACCTCGAGCACCAATTGATCGGCAGGCCAGCCGGTGCTGGCCAGGATATTGGCTACGCGGTCCGCATAACCGGTCTCGGCCAGTTCCAGACCGCTGACATTGACGTTCAGCGTCAGATCCAGTTGCGCGAAGGTCTCCTGCAAGCGCGCCGCGTCCGCGCAGGCCCGACGCAGCACCAACTCGTCCAGATCGGAGATGAGGTCGTATTCCTCGGCAACCCGGATCAGTCCCTCGGTGGTGACATCCGGCTGCGCACTCGACGACCAGCGCAGCAGCGCCTCGACACCGACCGCCTTGCCGCCGCCCTCGGTCAGGCTGACGATCGGCTGGTAGTGCACATCGAGTGCGCCCCGGTCGATCGCCTCGCGCAACTCGACCGCCAGCGGCAACTGCCGCGACGACTCCAGCACCGTCCGGTTGCGCCCCGCCTGCTTGGCCCGGTACAGACCGACATCGGCCCGACTCACCAGCAGCGAACCCGACTCACCCGGCTGCCAGGAGGTGACACCGGCCGAACATCCGGTGGTCACCGATGCCCGCAACTGCTCGGTCAGCAGAATCGCCGCCTGCTCGGTCGTATTCGGCAGCAGCAGCGCGAAGGCGTCGCCGCCGTAGCGGGCGAGTCGCTGATCGGGCGCGAGCAACTTCGACCAGGTATCGGCGACCCGCTGCAGCACCGCATCGCCCGCGCGATGGCCGAGGTGATCGTTGATCTTCTGGAAGCGGTCGAGGTCGACCAGCACCAGCGCCAGCCCCTGACCGGTGCGGGTGGCGGTTTCGATCGCGCCGTTCAGCGCCCGGTCGAAACCGCGCCGGTTGAGCAGTCCGGTGAGCACATCGATATCGGCCTCGGACGCCATTCGGGTCAGGATGCCGACCACCACGCCGACGCCGAACGTCACACCGGCCGGAATCAACCCGGACCACCACGGCAAGGTGGGGTGCACCGGCCGCGTCGGCATCACCCACAGGCACAAACCCATAGCGAACGCTATGTGCGCGAACGCCTGCGGCCATGCGAAGAACAATGCGGCATCACAGGCCACGAATACATAGAAGGAGGCGAGACTGATCGCGCCGACGGTATTCGGGAACGCGTATACCGCGATTGTCACCAATACCGTCGCAATCGCGACATAACCATGGTGAATCCCGTGCGGCAACCGCGGACCCCAGCCGAGCAGGCTGAGTCCGAGCAGCAGCGCCACCGCGGCGGCGGTACCCACCAGTGCTCGATTGCCTTCGCTGCCCGGGGCGATTCCCGTGATCAGCAGGCCGAGCGCGCCCCCCATGACGTAGAAGGCACCGGTGGTCCGGGACATGACCATTGCCGTCGCCAACGCAGACGCGGCCCGCACCCGGGTTCGGGTATCGCCGCGAGACCCGATTCCTCGCACGGGGAATAGCCTAGACATAGAAATTACCGACAGTTGCCACATCCTGTGAATCCGGCATGGCGAACCCCTAGCTATTTACCTGTAGGCAATGTGGGACGGGCTAATTCGAGATATTTATCGCGGTGGTGTCAGCACCTCGGTACCGACGAACGGTACCAGCGCGGCAGGCACCCGGACAGAACCATCGGCCTGCTGATTGTTCTCCAGGATCGCCACAATCCAGCGGGTGGTCGCCAGCGTCCCGTTCAAAGTGGCTGCGATCTGCGGCTTTCCGTTCTCGTCGCGATAGCGCACGGCGAGGCGGCGGGCCTGGAAGGTGGTGCAGTTCGAGGTCGAGGTGAGCTCGCGGTAGGTCTGCTGGGTGGGCACCCAAGCCTCGCAGTCGAATTTGCGAGCGGCCGAACTGCCCAGATCGCCCGCGGCGACATCGATAATTCGATAAGGCACCTCGACGGCCGCGAGCATCTCCTGCTCCCAGGCGAGAAGACGTTTGTGCTCGGCCGCGGCCTGCTCCGGCGGGGTGAACACGAACATTTCGATCTTGTCGAATTGGTGCACCCGAATGATGCCGCGGGTGTCCTTGCCGTAGCTGCCCGCCTCGCGCCGGAAACACGACGACCAGCCCGCATAGCGCTTCGGGCCGGCGCTCAGGTCCAGGATCTCGTCCGCGTGGTAGCCCGCCAGCGGCACCTCCGAGGTGCCGACCAGGTACAGCTCGTCCTCCTCGAGGTGGTAGACCTCGGCGCTGTGCTGGCCGAGGAATCCGGTGCCGGCCATGACCTCCGGGCGGACCAGCACCGGCGGAATCATCATGGTGAACCCGTTGGCCACCGCCTTCTGCGCGGCGAGTTGCAACAGACCCAGCTGCAGCAGCGCACCGTAACCGGTCATGAAGTAGAAGCGCGCGCCCGAGACCTTCGCGCCGCGTTCCATATCGAACAGACCGAGCGATTCGCCGAGCTCCACATGGTCCTTGGGCTCGAAGTCGAATTCCCTTGGCGTGCCGATGGTCTCGAGCACGATGTAATCGTCCTCGCCGCCCGCCGGGGCGCCTTCCTGGACCACGTTCGAGATGGCACGGTGCGCGGTGTCCATATCGGCGTCGGCGGCGTGCTGCGCGGCCTCGGCCTCCTTGACCTTCGCCGACATCTCCTGCGCCTGTTCCAGCAGGACGGACCGTTCCTCCGGCTTCGCCTTGCCGATCAGCTTGCCCATCGCCTTGTGCTCGGCGCGCAGGTTATCGGCGTTGGCCACCGCCGCACGGCGCGCCGCGTCCGCCTCGAGCAGGGCGTCGACGAGGGCGGGGTCTTCGCCGCGGGCGCGCTGCGAGGCGCGGACCGCGTCGGGGTTGTCCCGCAGGAATCGGAGGTCGATCATGGGTGACCAGCCTAATGGTCGCGATATCGAGCGGCGACGCCGCAATAGGTAGGCACCATATTTTCTCACCCTCGACAAGATCGGCCACTGCGTTTCTCGATAGTGGTTTCGGTCCGCATCGCGCGGTTGCCCGGTCTGTTCCTGTCCACGTTCCGTGGATGACGCACCGCGCATAGGTACGACCGGGGCACTTCGGATCGATTCGACCAGGTCGTGGCACCAGCGATCAGACGCTGACATGATGGGTCGCAATGTCTGCTGAGGATGTGACCATGGACCCGCACGAATCCGAAACGCCCTCGGGCGAGTCGTCGCGCGCGGAATCGTTCCCGCAGTCGGTGATCATCGACCGCGACGCCGTCGCCGACGGCAAGCTGCATCTGTCCGCACCGAAGCTGCGTTGGGTATTGCTCGCCGCAGCGACCGGTGCCGTCATCATCTCGCTGGTCGGTCTGTTCATCACCGGCTACGACAACGACAAGCGTCTGGAGGCGCACAATCCGGGTTCGCCGGGCCAGACCGCCTTGGACAAGGAGTTCGGCACCGCGGCCAAGGGCGATTGCCTCAGCTGGAGCAAACAGGACCGCGGCGATCTGGTGAAGGTCGCCTGCTCCAACAAGCATCTGTTCGAGGTCGCGGCCGATGTCGATATGGCCAAATATCCCGGCGTGGAATTCGGTCCGGGCTCACGCTTTCCGGACTCGCTGCGACTGACCGAACTCAAGGAAGAGCACTGCACCCCGGCCGTCGACCAGTACCTGAACGGCAAATTCGATCCGCGCGGCCGCTATGTCGTAGGCCTGATGTATCCGAGTCCGGACGGGTGGAAGCACGGTGATCGAACACTGCGCTGCGGACTCCAGTTCTCCGGCAGCACCGGCACTCCGCTACCGACCACCGGCGCCGCTACCGAGCACGATCAGTCGAAGGTCTTCGAGCCCGGCACCTGTCTGGGCATCAATCAGAATCTGCCCACCGATCCGGTGGACTGCGCGCAGGCGCATGCCGTCGAGATCGTGTCCACCGTCGACCTCGGCCAGCACTTTTCCGGCGGCCCGCCCGCCAAGGACGACCAGGACAAGTTCATGGAGGACGAGTGCGCAAAGGCGGCCAACGACTACCTCGGCTCGCCCGACGCGGTGCGCAATAAGACGCTGACGCTGTTCTTCGACTACCTCGACGCGCGCAGCTGGCTGGCGGGCAGCCGCAAATTGGACTGCATGATCGGAAAGGGCACCGACCGTGAGGGTTTCGCACCGATCACCGGATCGGCCAGGGGCGAAATCCTGATCAACGGCCAGGCTCCGGTGCCGCCGCCGAATTCGGGACGCTCCACCCCCGCCCCGCTGCCCGGCGCCGCACCGCTGCCACCACAGCCGCAACCGCGCTGATGGCGGTGACCATGTCCGCGGACCGGTTCGAGGAGCTGGTCGGCGATGCGCTCGATCTCATCCCGCCGGAGTTGGCTCGCGCAATCGACAATGTGGTCGTGCTGATCGAACCGCGCAATCCGGAGGATCCACATCTGCTCGGGCTGTATCACGGAATCGCGTTGACCGAACGGGACAGTCACTACGGCGGCTCGCTACCCGACACCGTAACCATCTATCGCGAGGCGATTCTCGACGTCTGCGGCGATGAGCACGAGGTCGTCGAGGAGGTCGCGATCACTGTGATCCATGAGATTGCACACTATTTCGGCATTGACGAAGACCGGTTGCATGAGCTGGGATGGGGCTAGTCTTATCCAAGCTGTATTTCGGGCTCGGCTCGACGAGCGCGAAACCAGCACGGATGACCGGAAGAAACTTGGGGATTCGATGGAACCGATCGCGTTGCTGTCGCGTCCTATCACTCGAAGGGGGAATTCTCGTGGTTCCGCCCCACAGCCACTAGAAGGAGTCGAGTCATGGTTGGACATGTACTGATCTCGCCCGAGGCCATTCTCGCCGCCGCGGCCGAACTCGATCTGGTCGCCGAGCGGCTCTCCGCAGCGTCCATGATCACCGCGCCGGCCACACACGTGATCCCGTCCGGTGCCGAAGAGGTTTCGCTCGTATCCGCCAGCCACTTCAACCAGGGCGCGGTGACCCACGATCATTCGATCGCCCAGGGCATTCTCGAACTGCACCATGCTGCCCAGACACTGCGTATGCAGCTGGCCCAGCACATCGCCGGCGACGTCGTGCGCGCCGCCGGAGTCGACGCAATTCAGGTCTAGCCCGCACCGCTGTCCTCAACCACCATTCAGACATTCAGGGGAGTTAAAGCATGGTTGCAGGAGTTACCGGGGTCGTGTGGATCGCCCGGCCATCCGAAGTCAACTCGGCCACCCTTCACGCGGGCGCACATGCGATCCCGATTTCGGCTGCCGCTACCGCGTGGGGCGCACTCACCGCCGCCTGGGTCGACGCGACGACCACCGTTGCCCGCGTCATGGCCGAGCTCGGCGTCGGCATGCAGGGCGTCAACGGTATCGCCGCGCTCGGCAAGCTGACCGGATTCCTCGGCTGGTCCGAGCAGCAGGGCGTGCAGGCCGCGGCGATGGGCGGTAAGGCCGCGGCGAACGTCATCGCTTACGGCGTTGCCGCGCTCGCGATGCCGAGCCCGCCCGAAATCGCGGCTGTCAATGCCGCGTTGGCCGCTTCGACCAACCCGGCAGGCGCCGTCACCGGCGCCATGGAGGCCGCCGAGATCGCCAGGAACGCCATGGACATCCGCGCGGCGCTGGTGATGGAGACCTATGAGGCGGCGACCTCGGCGATGTTGGCTACACCCGCCGACTTCATGATGCCGCCGCCGATCGCTGCGGGCGCGGGTCAGGCCGAGCCGAGCGGAAATGCCGATGCCGCGTTCGGAGCGCCCACCGACCCGATCTCGACGGCGGTCGCCGCCGTGCAGGCGTTCGTATCCAACCCAGGTGTGGCCAGTGCCGCCACGCAGGCCGCACAGGCGGTCGGTTCGGTTGTCAGCACCGGTGTTTCGACGGTCGGCAGTGTGGCGACCAATGCGGTCACCGCCGCGGCAAGCACGCCGATGAGCACAATGGCCCCGATGGCGATGGGTGGCGCGATGGGAGCGGCGGGCAGTACGGCCGCGACCCGCGCGGTCTCGTTCTCCGGAATCTCGGCCGGTGCGGGCGGCACCCAGCTCAAACTGCCGGAAGGCTGGGGTACGGGCAGCGTCATCGGCGGCAACACAGCGACAGCGGCACCCGAGACGGTCGCATCTGTCGAAGCCGCACCGGCCCGGTCGAGCAACAACGGTGCGGGTAACCCGTTGCTGGGGAACCAGACTCGTGGCGACGAGGACGACGAGTCCGAGCACGACACCAAGGTCGACCTGCGGTCCGATCACTTCACCGACGGCCGCTTCGCCGCCGACGGCGTGATCGGCGCCAACGCCGGGACGGTTGGGTGACCGTCCTCGGTACCAGTGGTGGGCCCTCCGCACTCGAGGCGGTGGTGCTGTCGCCAGACGAGATCCAGTTTCTCCGCGAGAAGCTGGATCTCGATGACCTTCCGGTTGTGCTGAACGCATACGCTCGCTTCGACAGTGTGCCCGCGCTTCAGGCGGCAATGGCCCGCGCGGCCGAGTCGCTCGAACAACGGGACCTGCTGATCGACAACACGGTTCAACCCGACTTGGAGGACCGACTGCGGGTACTGAACCGCCCGCACTGGATTGTCACCATGCGGCTGATCGTCGAGGGGTACGTGAGTCGTTTCTGTCTGGCGAAGAGCGATGACCTTTCCGTCGTCGCCCTTCGCGGGCAGGACTCGTATGTGATCGACGAAGTGGGAATCGACCTGGCCGGCACCGTGATAGCGGCGCTCGGCACGGCCCCGCCGCTCGAGCTCTACGGCATGAACGCACCGACCGAGGAGCTTGCCACGATCTTCGAGGACCTCGGCGATGCCGCCGCCACCGCCGAACGACTCGCAAAGGTCGGCACTCCCGCGCACGACGCGCAAACCCTCGCGTCGGCCGTGGTCGAAATCCATTCGCATGCGCAGATCAGCGCCGTGCTGTATGGGGACGGCACCCGCGACATCGTCGACAAGCACATCGCCGTATTCAACACGCGCAACGGACGATTCATCTCGACGGCGAGCGTTGCCGACGACGGCACCAAGTGGTCGTCACTGGCCAGCGGTACGCCCGGCCGCCTGCGCGCCGCCGTGGAGGATCTGATCCATTCCTTGCCGGAGCGGGAAGAGTTTCCGAGAAGTCCGACGTTGGCCTGAGGGCCGAACGGGGCACTGTGCCCCAAGGGGATTCAGCCCATAGGGTCGTCGGCGGTTGGCGCCACTTCGTAGGCGAAGGGTGGCGTGAAGCGGCCCCAACGGATGCATTCCCAGCCACCCACGGGGCGGGGGACGAGTTCGATGGTTTCGGTGTTGTCGAGGTGGTTGTTGGTGGTGAAAGGCGGTGCCACACCACTGAGGTTCCGGGAGACCAAGCGCATGGCGGCGCCGTGGCTGACCACCAGGATGTCGCCATCGCTGCCATCGGTCAGGTATTTGGTGCGCAGGTCCTCGACGACCGGTAGGAAGCGGGCCAGGACGTCATATCCGGATTCGCCGCCGGGGACGCGTTCGGCGAGATCGCCTTCGTGCCAGGCGCGGTAGATCCGCTGGAAGTACGAGTGGGCTTCCTCGGTGTTCAGACCCTCCATCTCGCCGACCTGAACTTCGTGGATGTCATCGAGTACCTCGACCGGTACGCCGGTCGCCGCCTCGATGTATCCGGCGGTCTGTCTGGCGCGCAGCGCGGCCGAGCAGAACAGCGCCTTCGGCGGTCTCAACAGACTCGAGCCGAATGTTTTCGCTTGGGCCGCACCACGTTCGGTGAGCGGTAGGCCGGGAATACGGGTGTCCAAGATCTTGGCTACGTTGCCTTCGGTCTCGCCGTGGCGAACGAGTATCAGTCTGCCGGTCATAGGTCGGCCACCCCCTTACGCAATTGGATCAGCCACTCGGCGGCCGGTTCATCCGAGGGCGGTGGGGTTCCGGTCGCCGAGGTCGCGGGCCAGGAACCGAGGAAACGGATCCGCGCCGTGCGGTGTAATGCCTTGAGTGCCTCGGCGACCGCGGTGTCGTCGATATGCCCGACGCAGTCGAGGTAGAAGCGGTAGGTGCCCATACCTGTTCGGGTTGGCCGGGATTCGATTCTGGTGAGATCGATACCGCGGGTGGCGAATTCGGCGAACGCGCGCATGAGCGAGCCCGGTTCGTTGGGTAGCTCGAGCACAATCGAGGTGCGGTCCGCACCGGTTGCCGACGGCGCGACTCGAGGGCGGGTCACCAGCACGAAGCGGGTAATCGCCTGGTCGTGGTCGGCGACACCCGACGCCAGCACCGTCAGACCGAGGCGTTCTCCGGCCAGCGCGGTGGAGACCGCGGCGTCGGCACGACCGGCCGCGACGTCCTCGGCCGCAGCCGCATTCGAGGCCGAGGTGTACATCTCGACATCCGGCAGCCTCCGCGCTATCCACAGCCGCACCTGGGCCCCGGCGACCGGATAGGCGGCCAGGATGCGAACATCGGCCAGCTCCGTGCCCGGCCTTGCCAGGATCGCGAAGCTCACCTCGAGCTCGGTTTCGGCCACGATCTGCAGCCGCGGACCGATGGCCAGCGAATCAAGGGTCGACGAGATGGAGCCCTCGACCGAACTCTCGATCGGCACAACCGCACCCTCGACATCACCGGACCGGATGAGATCTAGCGCCGCGCCTTGGCTGGGCGCGGCAATCCGCTCGACCGGTCCGTCGAAGGCTTGCGAGGACTCGAGCTTGGCGAGGGCCATCTCGGTAAAGGTTCCGGACGGCCCGAAGTACGCGATTCGCGGCACGGTTACGACATTACTTGCGTGCGCGGAGGATGCTCAGAGTTCCAGCTAGATCGTCGGGTGCATCGGATTCGATCGCCAGCAACACGCTGCGCGCAGCCTCGACCGCAGGTGGCTTCAACGAGGTCAGAAAGGCGATATCGGGCCGAGCCAACGCCGCCCGAATATCCTCACCGCACAACGCCGCAACCGTTCCCGCGACAATAGCCAGCGCTCGCTGCCCATCGGAGGTGCGCGCAATGAACCCGCCATCCGAGTGCGCGACCTCGACCAGAAATCCGGCGATCTCCGCATCGCTCACATCCGCGTCGAGAACCCGGACACCGGCCGCCCCGGTCCCCACCGCCCGCACCAGCCCCTCATCCAAACTCCGCCGCGCCGCCGACGGCGCCGCCAACGACAGCAACACCGGCTCCCCCGCCACCCCATGCGCCGCCTGCACTCCATCCGCCATACGTCCACCGTAACCACGCGCCCACCCACCACCCCGCTTGCGCGGGCTCGCGGGCCACCTGTCCAATCCCCGCCCGCGCACGGCGATCGGCCACCCGGCGTCCAACCGCTCGCACCGGGTCGCCCGACGACGCGCACTCGCCCGCACAGACCAGCGCCACCTCCGCCCACTCCGCGCGTTTGCCCAATCCCCACCTACGCACGGCGATCGGCCACCCGGCGTCCAACCGCTCGCACCGGGTCGCCCGACGACGCGCACTCGCCCGCACAGACCAGCGCCACCTCCGCCCACTCCGCGCGTTTGCCCAATCCCCACCTACGCACGGCGATCGGCCACCCGGCGTCCACCCCCTCGCACCGGGCCGCCCGACGACGCGCACTCGCCCGCACAGACCAGCGCCACCTCCGCCCACTCCGCGCGTCTGTCCAATCCCCACCCGCGCACGGCGATCGGCCACCGGCGTCCACCCCCTCGCACCGGGCCGCCCCACGGCGCACACTCGCCTGCACAGACCATCGCCACCTCCGCCCGCTCCGCGCGTTCGACCCGCGCGGCCCGCCTGCTCGCGCAGGATGCCGGCAAGGGTTGGGCCGCGGCGCCGGTGCTGCCGCAAGTCGGGACTCAGGGCGGGGAATTGTCGGGATTCGTGCGGGGAGCGGTTGCGGAAAGCGAGAGCGTGACTTAGCTTAGGGTAACCTAATTGCACCGCGTGACTCGTATGGAGGCCAGCATGCTGAAGCCGACTGTTGCACCGTCGACCGCTGAGCGGGTTCGGAGTGCGTGCGCCCACGCGGAGCAGGCGGTATTGGCGATGCCGGGTATTGATCCGACGCCGATTTCGGTGCATCACGTGCGGCAGTGCGGGGATGCGGTGATCGCGGTGCCGACCGCGTCCATGGCCGCGGTCTTGGCCGGGAATTCGGGGGAGAGCGGTGCGCCGGCGGTGCTGGAGCTGACCGATCATGCGACGCTGCCGCTGCGGGAACGGGTGCGTGCGCTGGTGTGGCTGCGCGGGTGGGTGCGCGCGGTGCCGACGCAGGCACTGCGGGCGCTGGCCACCGAAGTCGCCAAGGATCATCCGCATCCCGACCTGCTCGATGTCGGCCACGGCGCGACCCTGTTGCGCGTGGTGATCAACTCCGCGGTGGTGGCCGACTCGGCCGGCGCCGAATCCGTCTGCGTCGACGAGCTCCGACTGGCCCAACCGGATCCGTTCTGCGCACTGGAATCCGCCTGGCTGCAGCATATGGATGCCGACCACGCCGACATCATCGCCCAACTCGCCCGCCACCTCCCGCCACGCCTGCAGACCGGCGCGGTGCACCCACTGGCCATCGATCGCTACGGCGTGACCCTGCGCATCGAAGGCCACGACGGCGACCACGACTTCCGCCTCCCGTTCAACTCCCCCGCCGACGACATCGAATCCCTCGGCCGCGCCGTCCGCACCCTCGCAGGCTGCCCCTTCCTGAACGGTCTGCGCCGTATCTGACGCGCCCAGGCTCGGGCCGGAACGGCGCGGGCAATAGATTCGGACGCATGCGTGCTGAGACCGGTGCCGGGGACGAGCCCGAGCTGACCGATCGGGAGCGGCTGGGGATTCGGCTCGAAATCCTGGTCGTGCTGGTGGTGACGTTCGGGCTGAGTGGGTTGAATGCGGCGCTGTCGTTGCTCGAGAGCGCGCTGTCGCCGGGCGGGGTGGGCGGGCAGACCGTCGCGCTGAATCCGACGCGGGCGGCGCAATCGACCATCGACCTGCTCTTCCAGCTGCTCAGTGCGTTGCGGCTGGCCGGGTGGGGTGCGCTCGGGCTGTATCTGTTGTGGCGCAGTGGAATAGGGCCGCGGCTGATCGGATTGGCCAGGGTCCGTTGGCGTTCCGATGTGCTGCCGGGACTGCTCCTCGCTGCGGTCATCGGGCTGCCCGGGCTCGGGCTCTACTTGGCCGCGCATGCGCTGGGGTTCAGCGTGACGATCGTGCCGAGTTCGCTGGGTGACCACTGGTGGCGGTTGCCCGCACTCATCGTGTCTGCCTGTGCGAATGCGGCGGCCGAGGAAATCCTGGTTGTGGCCTATCTCATCACCCGACTGCGCAGGCTCGGCTGGGCGGAGAACCGGTCGCTGCTGGCTTCGGCGCTGCTGCGCGGGAGCTATCACCTTTATCAGGGCTTGGGCGGCGGGCTCGGCAATCTGGTCATGGGTGTGATTTTCGGCCGATTCTGGCAGCGCACCAACCGGCTGTGGCCGCTGGTGCTGGCGCACGCGACGATCGATGCGGTCGCCTATATCGGCTATACATTGCTACGCGGTCACGTTTCCTGGTTGCCGTAACACCCGCCGGTCCCCGCGGCGAATTTATCGACAAGCGCTCACTCGAGCGCACCAACTTCCGGCCGCTCGTCAAGCCCCCCGACGGCCCTCGAACAGTAGAGTCTGTGTGATGAACGGCGACGACCCCCAGCGCTACGACCGGACGCGCCGGGAGCCGCAACCTTTCGGAAATCCCGGTGCGCCATCCATGCCGCCGCAGCGGCGCGACCCCCATCCGCCGGGTCGTCGCGGACCCGGTCCGGACCCGAGGCATATCGACCCCACCAAGGTCATCCGCCGCGACGGGTCGAATTTTGCACCGCCACTGGCATATTCGCAGGTACCGCCCGAAACGCGGATGCCGCCGCGCAATTCCCGGCCCCCCCATGCGCCGACGCAGCAGCCACAGCCGTATCACGAGCCCCAGCCTCGCGGCGTTCCCGGCTATGCGCCGCCGCAGCAGCCGGTTCCCTACCACGACCCGCGGAACCTGCACCCACGCCGCAAGGAACCCCCGCCGCCGCCATCCCTGCCGCCGTCGCGCCGCGACCGCGAACCCCGTCCACCACGCCGTCGTCGCAAACGGCACCCGTTCCGCTGGTTCCTCGTGCTGCTGGTGGTGCTGGTTCTCGCGGTGGTCGGTGCCGTCATCAAACTCGACGGTTCGCTCAACCGGATCGACGCGCTCGCCAACTACTCCGACCGCGTCGGCGATACCCCGGGGACGAACTGGCTGCTCGTCGGCTCCGACGGCCGGGCCGGACTCACGGCCGATCAGGAACAGGAACTCGCCACCGGCGGTGAGGTCGGACCCGAGCGCACCGACACGATCATGCTGGTGCATATTCCGAAATCGGGTGCGACCACGCTGGTCAGCCTGCCGCGCGACTCGTATGTGAGCATTCCGGGCCACGGCAAGGACAAACTCAACGCCGCCTTCGCCTTCGGTGGCGCACCGCTGCTGGTGCAGACCGTCGAAACCGCGACCGGCGTGCACATCGATCACTACGCGCAGATCGGATTCGGCGGCTTCGCCGGCATCGTCGATACCCTGGGCGGAATCGATGTCTGCGTGCCCAAGGCCATCGACGATCCGCTCGCGGGCATCAATCTGGCTGCCGGCTGCCAAACCCTGGATGGTCCGCAGGCATTGGGCTTCGTCCGCAGCCGGGCGACCGCCCTCGCGGATATCGACCGGATGAACAACCAGCGCCTGTTCATGGCCGCCCTGCTGAAGAAGGCGACCAGCGCGGGCACGCTGGCCAATCCGTTCACGCTGTGGCCGCTGGCCGGCGATACCGCGAAATCGCTGAAGGTCGACAAAGGCGATCACATCTGGAATCTCGGCCAGCTCGGCTGGGCGATGCGCGGCGATACCGTGGCGACCACCGTCCCGATCGGCGGCTTCACCGATACCGATAGCGGAAATGTATTGCTGTGGGATAAGCAACGTGCGGGTCAATTCTTCGACGACCTCGCGAAGGACCAACCGATCCCGGACGATCTGCTTACGAGGTAGCGTCGGGCCTATGCCCGATACCGATGCCGACGAGCCGTTCCCGGACCTGCTGCGCGACCAGATCCGTCGTGGCTTCACCGCCTCACAGCAGTATCTGGCGGCGGCGGTCTACTTCGATTCGAATCGCCTGCCGCAGTTGGCCAGACACAGCTACGGCAAATCCGCCGAGCACCGCTCGCACGCCCTGCGCATGGTGCAGTACCTGCTCGACCGCAATCTAGAAGTGCAGGTAGGCGGCCTCGACGACGTGCGATCCAGCTTCGAATCACCGCGCGGCGCCGTCGTTTTCCTGCTGGAATCCGAGCGCGCCCGCAATGCGCAGATCACCGAATTGGCCGGCACCGCGCGGACCTCCGGCGACTACCTCGGCGAGCAATTCATCCAGTGGTTCCTCAAGGAGCAGGTGGAGGACGTCGCCGGGATGACCACCCTGCTGACCGTCATCGACCGTGCCGCGGGCGATCTGTTCGATGTCGAGGACTTCATCTCGCGCGAGCTGCGCACCACACCGCGCGCCGATATTTCCGCTCCGAGAATGGCCGGTGCTGCCAAGAATTAATTAGGCAACACTAGCCTCAATAAGGCTGCACTTGGATGACACGCGGCATGACCAGCGCTAATGTCGCAACTATGTCCAGCCATCCGGAGTCCCCACGCAGCAAATTTCACGGCCTGCTCCACGATCAGATCCGGCACGAATTCAATGCCGAGCATCAATACATCGCGATCGCGGTGTGGTTCGACAATGCGGATCTGCCGCAGCTGGCCAAGCGTTTTTATGCGCAGGCGGTCGAAGAGCGCAATCACGCGATGATGATCGTGCAGTACTTCCTGGACCGGGATATCAGCGTCGAGCTTTCCGGCATCGACGCCGCGAAATCGCATTTCGAGAATGCACGTGAACCGATCGCGCTGGCCCTCGCGCAGGAAAAGAACGTCACCGAGCAGATCATCCAATTGGCGAGCACCGCCCGCGAAGAGGGCGATTACCTGGGCGAACAGTTCATGCAGTGGTTCCTGAAGGAGCAGGTGGAGGAAGTCGCAAATATGACGACCCTGCTCACCATCGCCGATCGTGCCGGGTCGAACCTGTTCGACCTCGAGGATTTCATCGCTCGTGAAATGAGTGGTCCGAGCGATGCTTCCGGCGCTCCGTCCACTGCGGGCGGCAGCATCTAATTCACGCTTCCCATAGCGGAATCAGGGCCGGCTCGTCACGACGAGCCGGCCCTGTCGACTTTATGCAGCGCTCAGGGAGCTGAGCAGCGTCTTGAGCAGCGCCAGAATGGCTTCCATGATGGTCCTACTTTCCTCATCTTTCGGTGAGACTTCGCTCACCACCACCAGCTTTCGGTGATGCAGAGAACCTAACCGAGGGTTGATTAGAAAGGAGGGTGTTTCACAAAATTCTCTGCGATTTTTTTGAAATCACCGGAGGGTGACCTGACGCGACCGCAGCCCATCCCGGGAACGGCGCTCCTCCGCCGAGAGCGCCGTGTCGTCGGCCAGCGCCGCCGCGAGGCGTTCCCCGAATTCGATCGCCGGTTTTGCCCACTCGGTGGCGTGCAGTTCCGGATCCAGGTCGAATACCGGTACCAGCAGGCCGTGCGTGCGGAACGAGCCCGCGAAACGGGAGCCATCGCCGAGATGCAGTCCGCCCGAAGCATGCAGCCGCGCGAGCGCCAGCATCAGATCGTCCTCGTTCTCCGGGCGCACCCAACGCAGATGCGCCTTATCACCGGCATCGACCCACCAGCCCGCGCTGATCGCATCGGGGCCGAGATCCAGTCGCGCGGACGGCATGATCGCCTGCTTGGCCTGTTCGATGGTCGCGGCGACCTGCGGATCGGGCTGCACGCCCTCGGGTACCCACCAGTCGAAGTCCTGGTGCACGGTCAGTTCCAGCTGTGCGTCCGCATCGATTACATCGGCCAATCGCGGTCCGCCCTCGGCACTTTCGGCCACGGTCAGCGATTCACCGGGTTCGGCGGACTGTGTCCACAGGATCGCCGCCGCGATATCGGCTGCCGGATCCGGACCCTGGAATTGCACCTGCGTGGCGACGTATCCGATCGACGGCTCGCCCGCCCGCACCAATCCGGCGACCGCGCCCGGCAATACCGTGGCCAGCACGACGGAACGCTCCGCGGCGATATCGGACGACAGCGGCAGCGTCGCGGTCGCCGACGGCACGAATTCGCGCAGCGCGACCAGATCGCACTCCGCGGCCAGCCCTTCGAACGGACGCGCACCGGACCGCGCTGCCTGCAGTTCCAAAGCCGCCCGCCGCTCGGCGAGACGCTGGGCCCGGTTCCCTCCGGGCTTCGGACTATTGCGCTTGCTTTTACCCACGGCAGGTCAAACTACAGGGTCGAACGCGGGATGTGCTGCGCGCCGCTCTGTCTGATTTGCAGCTGTTCGGGCGGGTAGATCAGGCCGCGGCCAGCAGTGCCTTGGTACGGGCCGGGTGGTTGGTGGCCACCCAGCTGACGCCCAGGTCGGCGCACAGGCGCACATCGTCGGGATCGTCCACCGTCCAGCAGTAGGTGGCGCGGCCCGCGGCGGCAGCCTTGTCGACGAGGTCCGGATGTTCGCGCAGGGTTTTCACCGAGGGACCCACGGCCGTCGCGCCGACCGTGGTCGCGGCGCTGCCGCCCAGGTAGCGCGATGATTCACCGAGCAGGACAGTCGGCAGCAGCGGTGCGGAACGGCGGATCCGCCAGACCGCGGTGGCCGCGAAGGACATGACGACCGCACGGGAGTGATCGGCGGAGGCGGGGGTGGCGATGCCGAAGCGCTGGAGTTCGGCGAGCAGCTTGTTCTCCACCAGCGCGCCGTAGCGCACCGGATGCTTGGTCTCGATGAACAGCTTGGTCGGCCTGCTGCGCCAATCGAGTACCAGCTCGATCAATTGACTGAGGGTGAGTACCGATGCGGGTGCGCCGTCGGCCCCGAAGTCGAGTCCCTCGAGTTCGTCCAGGGTCATTTCGCTGACCAGTCCGGTGCCCGACGAGGTCCGGTCTACGGTGCGGTCGTGCACACAGACCAGATGTCCGTCCCTGGTCAGCCGGACATCGCACTCCACGCCATCGGCGCCCTCTTGCAGCGCCAGTTCATACGCGGCGAGCGTATGTTCCGGGAGCGCCGCCGATGATCCCCGGTGCGCGACGACGAACGGTGCGCGACTGCCCTGGCTCACTTGGCCGAAACCTCCTCGTACTCACGGTGCGGTGTACTTGTTTCGAGTGCGACGGGCTGTTTCGCCGCGCCGCCACCGGGCTGCACCGGTTCGATGACGGGCACCGCCGGATCGACGGCGATCACCCACCGGCGCGCAATCCTGGTGCGGCCGAACAGATCCCGGCCCGACATCGACCGCTGCACCCAGAAGGTCAGCACCGCGACCCCGGCCGCGACCAGATCGGTGAACGCGGTGAACAGCACACCGTCCGCCTTGGCCTGCAGGGTATCCGCGGTCCGCCACAGCAGCGCCGCCACCGTGCAGCCCGCGCCGAGCACCCAGCCCACCCACCAGATGCGCACGGCCCGCAGCGTCCGCGGATCCGGCCGCACGGCGACCGTCTCGGTGAGAAATACACCGGGCCACAACAGATTCACCACCGGTATCAGGCAGCCGAGTGCGAGCGTCCGGACCAAGCGCGGGTCACGGCGGCCGACCGCGGCGAAGGCGGCCCGACGCGTTTCGATCAACCAGCCGAGCATCGCGATCGCGGTGATCAACCCGAGCGCGAGGCCGACCAATGCCGAAAGCCACACCATGGCATCGGAGATGTGCAGCAGCCAGGACGGAATCAGTCGGGTGCGGTTGCGCAGCAGGATCAGATAGCGCCCGAGTTCGGCGCAGGCGGCGATCGCGAAAACCGCCGCGGTCGCGATGAGTAGCGCACCGGCCCGATTGGTCAGCCGGTCCAGCGGACGTTGTGGCGCAGGCGCGGACTCGACTGGCGGATCCAGTAGGCCCCAGCGCGGAATCTGCTGGTAGCGCGGCGTTTCCACCGACGGACGCGGCCGACCGTAGCTCGACTTGCGGGTGCGCTGATCGGGACGGCGGGCCACCCAGCGGTAGTTTCGCCGCTCGGCGGGGGCGTCGATGGGCGCCGGCGACAACAGCACGCCACGGCAGCGCGGGCACCAGTGCATCGGCGTCGTCTGCACGGCCCAGCGCGCGCCGCAGCGCGCACAAGGTTGTACCACCGTACTCACGGCGCCCCTCTCTCTTTCCTCAGTAGATCTTCGCCTGGTGATCGCCGTCCGCAACCAATGGTCGACCCACCCGCTGCCATGCCACCATGCCACCGCTGACATCGACCGCGTCGTATCCGATGTGCGCCAGGTACTTGACCACCTCGATGGAGCGGCCGCCCTGGCGGCAGATCACATATAGCTGGGCGTCGTAGTCCAGCTCGTCGACGCGGGCGGGCACGTCTGCCATCGGAATGTGGATCGCTCCGGGCGCATGTCCGAGCTGCCATTCGTCGTCCTCGCGCACGTCGAGCAGAATCGCCGCCGGGGCGTCCGCCGCGACACGCTCGGTCTTGTCGAATTCGTCCGGTACGGCTTCCACCGGCACCGACGACACTTCGGGGCTCGTCACGCTTCGATCCTGCCATGGGTGGCCCACCACCGGGGAGTTCCGGCCCCGCTATGCCGGTGACCCACAGGCACTTCACGGCCTCGACATCGGCACGTTACCTCGGGTATGTTCTGTGCTTCTGGATCCTGTCCGATGCCCTGCTCCGGGGCCGCTTGTGCATATCTCGGTCAAAGTTATCCACATAATCCACAACTTGATCCACAGGGCACAGCTATCTGGCAGCACACCAATCGCGGATATCGCCCGTCCAGCAGCTGTCGATCTACAAGGGCTGATGCGCTGGAACCGGATCGAACGGGCGATCCCGAGAGATTTGCTGTAGCAGGTCGCGGTACGAACGACCGATCCGAGACTCCCCTCCTTGCCATCCCGGAGCGGTCATTCGCCGCCGCTTCAGGACCTGAGGCTGTGCAGGTCCCGATATCTTCTTGGACGCCGCCGATCGCGGATCGGTTCCCCAAAAAAACCAGAACACCAGCGAATAACTGAAATACCGGGTTCCCGCAGGTGCTGTCGGTAGCCTGGATGCATGAACGTGAGCAGGGGGCTACTCGACGGAATGGAAACAACAGCACTCAACACAGCACTCTCCGAGGCCACATGCCTAGGCGTGGAGGTCGATACAGCGAACGCACAACTGAGCCTCGACCTGGAGGTTCTGACGCTTCCGGCCGAGGGCCCCGCGCCCGAGGACTATCGCGTGAAGTTGACATTCACCGGTGTCGGTCGAGTCGCGGCCTCACTGCGCATTCAGGAGTGGGACGACGTGGCGGCCAGGGTGCTGCCGCTACAGCTGGACAAACTGGACGCGGCCATCCGCAGCTTCGGCGGCGGCCGGCTGCACGGCTGGGAATTCATCGACGTGGACGAAAGCGGCTGGGTGCACTGGAGTGAACTGCTCAGCTTCGACACCCGGATCGACTCCCACGCCACCACCCACGTCATCGAGTTCTCCCAGGAGGAGGGCATCGACCCGCGCGAACTCGATGTGCGGGTGTGGTTCGACGACATGACGATTCACGATGCCGATGGCGCCGAAATCCCGCTGAAAGAGTTCATCGCGGGCGGGGTGCGCTGGTGGAAAGCGCATGACGCGGGCGATCCGCGGACCCTGCGCGCCGGAATCGTGCCGCAGCTGTAGTCGGTGCACCTCGAACCGCACACCCGGTCATCGGGTGTGCGGTTCTGTTTTCAGGCACCGAGTCCGACCGGACAGCTGACGCCGGTGGCGTGCACGGGGCAGTAGCCACCGGGGTTCTTGGCCAGATACTGCTGGTGGTAGCTCTCGGCGTAGAAGAACTCGGGCAGCGCCCGCAGCGGATCCGTGCCGCCCTGTCCCGGCAGTTCGGTGATCTCCGTGGTGATCTCGCCGTAGCCCGCGACAGCAAGCCGCTCACCGAAGGTCTGCGCGGTGCTGCGTGCGAGCCGCGCCTGCGCCGCGTCGACGGTGAAGAGCGCCGAGCGGTATTGGGTGCCGCGATCGTTGCCCTGCCGCATGCCCTGGGTCGGATCATGGTTCTCCCAGAATCGGCGCAGCACACCGGCGTAGTCGATGACGTTCGGATCGAAGACGATCAGCACCGCCTCGGCGTGGCCGGTGCGCCCACTGCAGACCTCTTCGTAGGTCGGGTTGCGGGTATAGCCCCCGACGTACCCGACCGCGGTCGTGAAGACACCGTCGAGTTGCCAGAACTCCTGTTCCGCACCCCAGAAACAGCCCATGGCCACCACCGCGACCTGCAGACCCTCCGGAAACGGCGGATGGATCGGCCGACCGTTCACATAATGGCTCTCCGGGACCGGTATCGGGTCGAGACGACCGGGCAGCGCTTGCTCCGACGTCACCATCACCGGCTCGGGAAGACGGACCCGTCCGACTAGTTCGTCGTACCAGGACATGGTGCTCATCCGCCTCTCCGCGTATTCAGGCCTACGAGTCGAGTGCCGCACGACCTGAATCTCAGGTCCTGCGTGGGGTGCCCAGCCGACTTTCGGACGTGCCCGGCGAGTTACCCATGTATTCACGAAATCAGTCGTACCGTCAGTTGTCCAGCGCACTGCGCAGGTTGCCCCGGCGGAATGTAGGGGCAAGGAGCGCGGTTGCAAACGAGCGGGTGTACGAATGATGGTTGAGTGCGTTCGAGACGGCGGGCGCACCCGGCCCGACATTAGGAAGGGACATCGTGGCTGAGTACACGTTGCCAGATCTGGATTATGACTACAGCGCCCTGGAGCCCCATATCTCCGGGCAGATCAACGAGATTCATCATTCCAAGCACCACGCTGCCTATGTCGCCGGCGTCAACACCGCGCTGGAGAAGCTCGAGGCCGCACGCGAGGCGGGCGACCACGGCGCGATCTTCCTGAACGAAAAGAACCTGGCCTTCCACCTGGGCGGGCACGTCAACCACTCGATCTGGTGGAAGAACCTCTCCCCCAACGGTGGTGACAAGCCGACCGGCGAGCTGGCCGCCGCGATCGACGACCAGTTCGGTTCGTTCGACAAGTTCCGCGCACAGTTCACCGCAGCGGCCAACGGCCTGCAGGGCTCCGGCTGGGCGGTGCTCGGCTATGACACCCTCGGCCAGAAGCTGCTGACCTTCCAGCTCTACGACCAGCAGGCCAACGTGCCGCTGGGCATCATCCCGCTGCTGCAGGTCGACATGTGGGAGCACGCCTTCTACCTGCAGTACAAGAACGTCAAGGCGGACTACGTGACCGCGTTCTGGAACGTCGTCAATTGGGAGGACGTGCAGGAGCGCTTTGCGCGCGCCGTCGGCCAGGCCAAGGGCCTCATCTTCGGCTGAGCTTTTCCCGCCTGCGAGCCCGCGAACCGACCGGTTCGCGGGCTCGTTGCGTTCGTCGTGTCCGATTAGCACTCTTTGGTACTTGTGTGCCAACTGAGTTTTGGCGCATCCTCGAGAATCCACAGTTCGAGGACGGGCAAAGCCGCCCCCGGTTCGATCACGGGAGGCATCATGCATACGAACGGACCCATCGGCATCACGCCGTTCCAGGCCCGCGGATCGCTGCGGGGATTCGTCATCTCCGGACGTTGGCCCGACACCACCAAGGAATGGGCGCAGGTACTCGTGCTCGCCGTGCGGGTGGCCTCGTATCCGGGCCTGCTGACCACCTCGACCGTCTTCGGTGTGCGCGAGGAGCTACCGGACGATCCGGCGCCGGGCACCGTCGGGCTGGTCCTCGCCGAGGGACCGGTGCTGGGCGACCAGGCACTGGAACCCGGCCGGTTCGCCGATCATGTGCCGCCGGCGCTGTTGATGTTGCACCCGCCCTCGGAAACCCGGCCGTCGCTGCCGGAATGCGTCGGGGTGGCATCGGGCTGTGTGCTCCTACCCGGCGTTCCGCATCTGGGATTGGAGCATCGGGCGGCGTGGGCGGAGGCCGAATCCGACGGCACCGTCACCTCTTTGGTGAGCCGGGTCGGACTGGATCCGATCAGCGATCCGGATACCGCGGTGCTGGCCATGCTCCTGGCCGCCTGAACCACTCTTCGCCTGGCCCGCTGCGCCGAGCGAGCCGCTGCAATCGGACGGCGTCCTCGGGGTTGAGCTGTCCGGTGCTGAGCAAACGCGGATAGCAGGTCGCGACCGGGTTGCGCTGATTGCCAAGGGCTAGCTCACTTCTGGATAAGCGCGTGCTGCCGGACCAGTCAGGACACCCGAAACTCGATAGTTGGATCGCCAAACTTATTGTGCGCATTGCGATTTCGATTACAACGGCTTGGCGTGAGTATGGCTGCGGGGGTACAGTCGATCACAGCGAAGGGGAGTAGCCCGCAATCGCGCTGTCGACATACTGGTCCGCCGCCCCACGAGGGCGCGGACCCGGCTGCGTGAACCGGCGTAGAACCGGTGGGCGAGACCTTCGGCCGAGACAACCATTTCGTTGTCGGCCGGAGGCGTAACCCGATCTCCCGGCCGGCAGGCCGGAGCCCGGGAGTGCAGACCACATGATCGCGACGATATTGCTCAGCGTCGGAATCGTCTTTCTCGCCGAGTTGGGTGACAAGTCCCAGCTGATGGCGTTGACGTTCGCGCTGCGCTACCGCTGGTGGGTGGTGCTCGGCGGCATCGCGAGCGCGAGTGCGGCGGTGCATCTGATCTCGGTCGGTGTCGGCTATTTCGTCGGTGCCGCGCTGCCCACCCGGGCCATCACACTGGTCGCCGCGCTCACCTTCCTGGCCGTCGGCCTGTGGACCCTGCGCGAACATTTCGGCAGCGATGATGCCCAGGCCGAACCCAAGCCGCCGCGTTCGACCACCGCGCCGTTCCTCGTGGTTCTCTCGGCCTTCCTGCTCGCCGAACTCGGCGACCGGACCATGTTCGCCACCGCGGCCCTGGCCACCGACAACAGCTGGATCGGCGTCTGGATCGGCTCCACCATCGGCATGGTCGCCGCCGACGCGCTCGCCATCGCAGCGGGCATCCTGGTCGGCAAACATCTCCCGGAACATGTCATCGGCATCTGCTCCGGCCTGCTGTTCCTCTACTTCGGCACCGCGAGCCTGCTCGCCGCCGCCCTCCCCGACCTAGGCATACTCACCGGCGGCGCAGTCGCCACCCTCGCCCCAGCCACCGCAGGCATTGCCCTGCTGATTCGATCGCGGCGCGCACGCCGAATTTCCGAACGCGCCCCACTGGCCGAGCCCGCCGAAGAGCTGCGCTGACCAGGCACTGCTGCTCGCAGCAACTCGGCCACAGCAGCCAGCCTCTATAGGAGAAGTCTCGGGCACGGCACCGCGCCGAAGCGGATCGACATCCAGGGCGGGTCCACGCTGCTTGTCTTTGGACATCATCGGCCCAGGCCGCATGCCGCCGAGCGTCACAAGTAGCGGTCAGTCCGCTGCAGCTGGGCCCATACTTCCGACTTACGCAGCATCGCCTCGCCGTCCAGATCACCGCTAGCGCGCAGTTCGGCACACGTCCCGAACGACCCGGCACCAGAAGCCGACAGATGCACTCATCGGTCACTCTCTGGGCTAGTCGTCTCGACTCGCTTGCCCTTGGACATCATCGGCCCGAACCGCATGCCGCCGAGCGCCGCAAGTGGGGCCAACCGTGGAGCCTCGGCCTGCTGCCGCTCAGGCGCGTACTTCGGACTGCCGCGGCATCGCCTCGCCGTACAGATCACCGCTGCGGCGCACCAGGTCGAGTAGGGGTTCGCGCAGTGCCCGGAGGCCGGGGAGGTCGTCGACGGCTACGCGGGCGGTGACCATGGCGCTGACGGCGGCGGCGAGGGTTTGGCAGGCGAAGCGCTGTTGGTCGGTGCGGGCGTCGAGGACGTCGGCGATCATGGCGACGAATGATTCCTGCAATTGAGCGCGGCGGGCGACCGCCTTCGAACCCACCGCGTAGACCTCGACGAGGTAGAGGCGGGCGTATGCGGGCTCGGCGATGAGCCCGTCGAAATAGGCCTCGAGGATGCGGCCCATCCGATCGGGATCGGCCGGGTCGGCGGCATCCCGCGGATCACCGCTCATCGCATTCGCGATATTCGCGATCAGCAGTTCGACGGCCCGCTCGTAGGCGGCTTCGAAACAATCCTCCTTGGAACGGAATTGCTCGTAGAAGGTCTCCCGCGAAACCCCGGCCCGCTTCAGGATGACCGCGACCGAGGTCCCGACGTATCCGTTCTCGACCATGGCCTCGGCCATCGCGCTCAGGATCCGCTCGCGCTGCGAGGCGATCACCTCCTCCCGCGGCAGGCCGTGCCGCCCCCGTGGGAGTTGGCGTGCGCTGCTTGCGGATTCGGTCATTCAGTGGCTCCGAGGGTCGGGCGGGCGATGTCCGGCCACGCCGGTCGCTCCATTTTGCGGGGTCGGGCCGGTTGGTCGGTGGTGAAGGGTGCCTCTTCGGTGCGCGCGATCTCCAACGCCCGTGCCACCCCGCGCCGCAGCGCGATATCGATGACCCGCTGGGCGATCGGCCGGAAAGGCAGCGCCACCGCCACCCACCACGGCGATACCACCTGACGTTTGCGCCGGGCGATGGCGCGCTCGACCACATCGATCGCGGGTCCGAGCGGTGCGATTCCCGACACCGTTGACCGGCCGAGAATGGCCCGCGCTGCGGCGGTGCCGAAGCCGCGCGCGGTCATATCGGTATCGAGTTCGGCGAAATACGCGACCCCGACCTTCGCGCCGGTGTGCCTGACCTCGTGCCGCAATGTATTGCCGAGCGCCTCCACCCCCGCCTTCGACGCGCTGTATGCCCCGACCAGCGGCAGATTCACCGCGGCCGCCAGCGAAGAGATGACCAGCGCATACCCGTCCGGATGACAGATGTGCGGTCCAGCGGCACGCAGCGTGTAGTAGACGCCGAGCACATTGACCGCCAGCGTCTCCTCCATGACCGTCGGATCCCCGCCCAGCAGCGGCAATTGTTTGGCAATCCCCGCATTGGCCACCACCACATCCAGCCCGCCGAGTTCGGTGACCAGCGTGCTCACCACGCGCTCCACCTGCCGGTGATCGGCGATATCGCAATAGCGCCACGGCGCGTCCCCGCATTCGTGCGCCACCTCCGCGAGCAGATCCGCCTCCAGCCCGAGCAGCGCTACCTTCGCCCCTTTCGCGTGCAACTGCCGCGCCAGCGCGGCGCCGATGCCGCGCGCCGCGCCGGTGATCAGAATCCGGCGCCCGGCTATGGGCGCGGCGGAAAACACGCGATGCTGCATAGCTGCGACGATACCAGCCGCGAACATATATGTTCGCAAATAATTTGCCGTTTATCCGACAGTGCTATGTAGGGCGGGCGTCGGGTGCGAGGGAGCCGTGATCGGCCTCTCATACGGCACCGGTTAGGGTGCAATTGACGAAGGGCCAACTGGCTGTCACGAACGAGAGGACCATCGTGGAGATTTCGGGTTCCGCCGCCATCATCACCGGAGGCGCATCCGGCCTCGGCGCCGCCACTGCCAAGCGTTTCGCCGATCTGGGCGCAACCGTCTTCGGACTCGACGTACCCCAATCCATCGAGCGCGCCGGGGACAACGTGCCCGACGGTGTCACCCTCATCCCCGCCGACGTCACCAGCAACGACGAGGTCGCCGCCGCCGTCGCGCAGGTCGTCGATTCCGGTGCGCCGCTGCGCATCGTGGTCAACTGCGCCGGTGTCGGATGGGCCGGACGCATCCTGTCCAAGAACGGCCCGCACGACCTGGAACTGTTCCGCACCGTCATCACCGTCAACCTGCTCGGCACCTTCAATGTGATGCGCCTGGCCGCCGACGCGATCGCCAAGACCGACACCGTCGACGAATACGGCCAGCGCGGCGTGATCATCAACACCGCCTCGGTCGCCGCCTTCGAAGGCCAGATCGGCCAGATCGCGTACTCGGCCTCCAAGGGCGGCGTGCACGGCATGACCGTCCCGGCCGCGCGTGACCTGGCCCAGTTCGGCATCCGCGTGAACACCATCGCCCCCGGCATCATCGACACCCCGATGCTCGCCGGTGTCACCGAGGAGTACCGCAAGGGCCTCGAGGCCGGTGTGCCGTTCCCGTCGCGCCTGGGCCGACCGGACGAGTACGCGCAGCTGTCGCAGTACATCGTCGAGCACGACTACCTCAACGGCGAGACCATCCGCATGGATGGCGCCCTGCGCATGGCTCCCCGCTAATAGCCTGCGTCGCAAGGCAACCAAGCCCCGTCATCCACTGGATGGCGGGGCGTTTTTCGGCTGTCAGAGGGTCGGTTTGTGGCCGATGCCGAGGAATGCCGTGGTGGACAGGGGTTTGTTCGGGCGGTAGTTGACGGCGAGGTAGGCGCGCATCAGGGCAACGCGTTCGGCCCATACCTGCTCCCCGACCGTGCGGCGCATCAGCAGCAGTGGGGCGCTGCTGCGCACCATGGTCTCCCACATCTCGTCGGAGTCGGCGAAAGCGATCGTGCTGGTATGGCGTTGGATGCTCACCCCGGCGAAGCCCGCGGTGCGCATCTCGGTCGCGAAGACCTCGGGATTTTCCAGGTTGAGAAAGTCGGGCTGGGGTTCGGAGATGGTCGGATCGGCGGCGGCGAAGGCGCCGAACATCATTCGCATGAGCGTCGATTCGGCCACCGGCGCCCAACTCGACACCACGGCGGTAGCACCGGGACGCAGTACCCGGAACAATTCCGCGAAGCCCTTGGCCCGATCCGGGAAGAACATCAGCCCGAACATCGAGAAACCGGCGTCGAAGCTGTCGTCGTCGAACGGCAGCGCCTGACCGTCCCCCACCCGCGTTTCGATATTGGTCAGCCCAGCTGCGCTGGCATCCTCGGCGAGTCGCTGGATCATCGGCTCGGAGAAGTCGATGGCCGATACCTGTGCCACTCGTTCGGCGGCGGGCAGACTCAGCGTGCCCGGCCCGGCCGCGACATCGACCACATGTGATTCGGCGGAAAGACCGGCCAGTTCTAGTGCGCGAGCGGAGAAGGGCGCCATGATCGCGGGTCCGAATTCGGCATATCCGTCGGCGACGAGATCCCACGGTTCGGCGGCGGCAAGCGGGTTACCAGACATCAGCTGACGATCCTTTCGACCGTCAAAGGCTAACCGGGCAGCACCCCCGGAACCTACCAACTCCGGCCGATCACGCTGTGCGCCAAGCGGATCAGATCTTGCGTTCGAAGGTGACCAGGTGATGGCCCGGTCCGTTGTAATCACGCACCGGCCCGGCGACGGTGAAGCCCAGATGCCGGTGGAAGCCGATCGACGCGTCATTGCCGGGCGCGGTGATCGCCTTCACGATGTGTCGGTCATCGGCCCTGGCGATCGCGAAGAACCGCTCGTACAGCTCGCGCGCGAGGCCGCTCTTGCGGGACTGCGGGTCGACGCCGACGAAGTGGATGTAGGCCTCATCGGATTCCGACGGCGAGAGGAAGCCGATCAGGAATCCGGCCAGCCATTCGGTCGGCTCCCGCCATCCGGCGCCGGGCACCTCGGCGACCAGGCTGGTTCGGTAGAAATGATCGAGGAACAACCTGGGCAGGTGCGGTAACACCGAGCGTCCCCACCAGTCATCGATGACGGTGGCGATGGCGTCGTAGTCATCGGCACGTGCGGCCCGGATGACCGGCCCGTTCGGATTCGGCACGTTAGCTAGCCCGCCTCCCCGCGTATTCAAGCCAGATCAAGTGCCACGATAGTCGCGTTGGCGGGTCGTCGCAGACCTGGTGAGCGGCTCACACAGGTTGGATGGAACCTATGTGAGCCGCTCACTGGTTTATGTGTCCCTATTCTTGGCGGGTCGACCTTCAGAGCGTGCGGGTCAGGCGCTCGGTGAGGATCTGGGCGAAGCGGGCCGGATCCTTCAGTTCGCCGCCCTCGGCGAGAACCGCTGTGCCGTAGAGCAATTCGGCGGTCTCGGTGAGCTCGGGAACCTTACCCGCGTCGGCGTCGTCCCGGCGGGTGTCGTAGGCGTCACGCAGACCGGTGACCAGCGGGTGGGTCGGGTTGAGCTCGAGGATCCGCTTGGACTCGGGCACCAGCTGACCGGAGGCGCGGTACATGCGCTCCAGCATCGGGGTGAAGTCGAAGACATCACCGACGAGGCAGGCCGGCGAGGTGGTGAGCCGGTTGGTCAGGCGCACCTCCTTGACGTTGTCCAGATTCTTGCCGAGCCAGGCGAGCAGTTCGGCGAAGTCCTTGTCCTGCTGTTCACGCAGCGATTCGGTGGCCTTCTTCTCCTCCTCGGTCTCCAGATCGACCTCGCCCTTGGCGATGGACTGCAACGGCTTACCGTCGAATTCGGTGACCGAACCGACCCACATCTCGTCGACCGGATCGGTCAGGATCAGCACCTCGCGGCCCTTGGCCTTGAAGGCCTCCATATGCGGAGAGCTTTCGACTTGCTGCCGGGTCTCACCGGTCATGTAGTAGATGGCGTCCTGACCGTCCTGCATCCGCTCGACGTAGGCCGCGAGGGAGGTCAGCTCTTCCTCGGAGTTGGTCGAGGCGAACGAGGAGACCTGCAGCAGCGTCTCGCGGTTGTCGAAGTCCGAGAGCAGGCCCTCCTTGAGGACGCGCCCGAACTCCTTCCAGAACGTCTGGTATTTCTCCTGATCCTGCGCACCCTGCAGTTCCTTGACCGTCGAGAGCACCTTCTTCACCAGGCGCTTGCGGATCATCTGGATCTGCCGGTCCTGCTGCAGGATCTCGCGGGAGACATTGAGCGACAGGTCCTGCGCGTCCACCACACCCTTGACGAAGCGCAGGTACTCCGGCATGAGCTCTTCGCAGTTGTCCATGATGAACACCCGCTTGACGTAGAGCTGGACACCGCGCTTGTGCTCGCGGGTGAACAGGTCGAACGGCGCCTGCGAGGGAATGAACAGCAGTGCTTGGTACTCGAAGGTGCCCTCGGCCTTCATCGGGATGATCTCCAGCGGATCGTCCCAGCCGTGGCTGACGTGCTTGTAGAACTCCTTGTACTCCTCGTCGCTGACCTCGCTCTTCGGACGAGTCCACAGCGCCTTCATGGAATTGAGGGTCTGCTCCTCGAGAATCGTCTTCTCGGTCTTCTCCTCGCCCTCACCCTCGGTGACGGTCCGCTCGACCTGCATGCGGATCGGCCAGGCGATGAAGTCCGAGTACTTCTTGACGATCTCGCGGAGCTTCCACTCCAGGGTGTAATCGAAGAGGTGATCGTCCTCGTCGGGGGTCTTGAGATGCAGCGATACGGCGGTGCCCTGCGGGGCCTCGTCGAGGGTTTCGATGGTGTAGGTCGAGCTGCCCGCGGCCGACTCCCAGCGGGTGCCCTCGGTCTCGCCCGCCTTGCGGGTGGTGAGGGTGACCTTGTCGGCGACCATGAAGGTCGAATAGAAGCCGATGCCGAACTGGCCGATCAGCTCCTCGGCGGCGGCCTCGGATTTCGCCTCGTTCAGTTTCTTGCGCAGCTCCGCGGTGCCTGATTTGGCCAGTGTGCCGATCAGATCGACCACCTCGGCGCGGGACATGCCGATGCCGTTATCCCTGACGGTCAGGATCCGGTTGTCCTTGTCGACCTCCAGCTCGATATGTAGATCGGCGGTGTCGACGTGCAGATCCTTATCGCGGAAGGACTCCAGCCGCAGCTTGTCCAGCGCGTCGGAAGCGTTCGAGATCAGCTCCCGCAGGAACGTGTCCTTGTTGGAGTAGACCGAATGGATCATCAGCTCGAGCAGCTGATGGGTTTCTGCCTGGAACTCGAGTTGTTCGACGTGCTCTGTCACGTCGCGATGGTACCGCCACGCCTATCCGACATCCGCCGACATCTGCCCGAAGTCGGCCAGACCGGGCACCTCGATGTCGGCGCGGTGGGGGTCATCCGCCCGTGTGGGCCGGGGATGCATCCATTCGCGCAGCACCATGGTGGCCCGCACATCGTCCTCGTTGTACTCGAGCAGCCGGATGCGCTGACTCAGCTCGGGTTCGCCCTCGTAGCCGACGGCCAGCCGATACCAGCTCATCGACGCCTCGCCGCCCGCCTCGGGATCGCGCCAGGAGAACCCGGCCACCGGCGCGATCTTCTTGAGCCCCTTGCCGTTCGGGCAGATGAATTGATCGGAGACGGCCTGGAACATATCCACCCACTGTGGTCCGTCGACGAAGGCGCGCACCTGATCGACCGTGGGCACCCCGGGCTTACCCGCGAACCGGCGCGCCGATTCGTAGAGCCACTTGTCCTCGGCCGTGCGCGAATAGCAGTAGGCGGCAAAGGTTTTCCCGGCCGCGACGGCCTCGGCACGCACCGTCATCAGCCAGGTCCAGAATTCGCCGAAAGAGCGGCCCTCGTCCTCGGTGGGCAACGGATCCCAGGTGACGAACGGGCGGTACACGCCGTCGAGGAGTGTGCCCCACAGGTATGCGCCGTACTCCTGGAAGCTCTCCAGATCGACATCCACCTCGACATCGGCCCGGCGCACCCAGACCCGCTCGACCCGGCGCACCAGCGGCGCACCCGCGAGCCAAGCGCGGGCTGTCACCACGGCCTCGTCGAACGGGCCGTGCTGCCAGTCCTCCGGATCGTCGCCCACCCAGGCGGCCAGATCGTCGATCGTCTCGACGCCGTGTCCGCGCAGCACCTCCGCGCGGGAACCGGGCGCGACCAGGCTCACGTCCCGGTGCTCGGCCAGCCAGCCCTCGCAGCTGTGACCCGCGACCTGCGTCTCATCGGCGGGCGCCTTGCGCGTCCACCACGGGCACTGGCGGCATTCGGGCACCTTCGACGGAACCGTCGGCAATTCCCCGCGCACCACCGCGATTCGATCGGCATAGCGCCGGTCGTAATCGGCGAGCAGCGGGCCGAGATCGTGTACCAGGATGCGGTCGAAGTGGTAGCCGATCACGCCGCCGACCAGCGCCGGACTAGCCAGACCATGCCGCTGCAGCATGCGGTACAGATGTGCGAGCCGCTGTTGATCGCGGGGCTGCTGGCGCAGTTTGCGATGCGGATCAGGTTGCGGATCCCAGTGATACGGATCCGAGGTGATCGGGTGGAAATCGGCCGGTTCGGGCTGGCGCGGATCGGTGACCTTGTGATTGACCACGATGACCGGGATGTAGCCCCCGCGATCGCGGTCGAGCAGCAGGATCTCCGAACCGCCGCGGCGGCCGGTATCCGGTTCCTGCGGCAGCAGTCCGCCCCAGATGTGTTGTGCGCCTTCGGCACACGCGCGCATGGTGGCCGTGGCCCGCTCCCCCGCACGCAGCGTCGGATCGATCACCACCCAGTTGCCCGGATCCGCGGCGATCAGCGCCTCACGCACCCGGGTGCGATGCGCGGTAGCGGCCTCCCGGCGCTGACGGACCCCGGCATCCTCGACCACCCCGGTCAGCAGGTTCGGATGCGCGGCATTCAAATGCAATCGGTGCCGACACCCGATCAATGCCCTGGCATCGACGAATGCGCTCGGCTCCGCGGGCATCGACGCAGCACTCACCTCGGCCTGCCGCTCGTCGGCTACGCCTTCGTGATTGCGACCGTCGCGGTCACCGCTGCCCGAATACACATACGCAGTATGGTCCAGACCCCTGACAACTCTGTGAGCCGCATGACGCGACCTACTGCGGGACTGGTGAAAGGTGGTCGGGGGCATCCAATGATTCGCCTATCAACCGGACCCGCTCCGACCGAGTCTTCAGAGCGCCGTTCGCGGCCGAGTCGTCGAAGCGCATGCACCGCGGGCGCGAGTCTCAACGGCACCGCGAGCGACTGCTCGCAGGTCGTGACAGGGTCGGCGGCGAGACATCGGGGGAGGCGAGCACACAGCGCCGTAGGCGCGACAATATGACACAGGCTAGGGTACTTGCGACACATGTGGGGCATGGGCGGACGAGCGTTCCCCGACGTCGTACTGCCAGTGGCGAACGAGCATCACGGAGGGCCTTCGATGGGGTTGTTCACGAAGCGCAAGCGGCGGCCGAGCCGCAGGGCCGAGGCGAAGGCCCTCAAGCACAAGGCGGCCATGGAGGCGAAACTCGGCGCCAGGAACGACCGCAAGGCTCGCCGAGCGGAGGCCCGCACCCAGGCCAAGGTTGCCAAGGCGCAGATCGCCACCTTGCAAGCCGAGGAGAAGGCCGCACTGAAGGTGGCCGCCAAGGCCGAGCGGGATCCGTTCACCGCGAGCCAGGTCCGCAAGTACCTCGGTGTCGCCCGGGTGCTCGTGCCCGTACTCGCACCGCTGGCCTATCGCGCCGCGACCTACATCCGCGGCCGGATCGATACCCGCCGGGCGCATCAGCTGGGCATCGGCGTCGAACAGCTCGGTGATTTCAGCGGCCACGGCGGTCGGCTGCAGGCGCGGATCTCCAATACCGAAGCCGCTCTCGACAAAATCGGCACGCAGTCCGGCGACAAGGCGGGCAAGGGGGAGACCCAGAAATTCGTCACCGCCACCCAGGATCGACTCGGCAATCTGACCGCCGCGATTCGGACCGCGGAGCAGATGCCCGCACCGCGTCGCCGCGCCGTACACGCGTCGATCTCGAGCGAGCTGTCCGGTATCGAGGCCGACGTCTTGGCGCGCCTCGGCGTCAGCTGATCCATCCGATGTCTACCGGCCAGCCCTCCGGCAGCCCGCGTGGCTGTCTGGTCGGCGGCATGGTCGGTGCGCTCGCCATCACCGCGCACGGTGCGGCCGGTGGCGGATTTCCGGATTCGGCCGAATCCACACTGCTGCTGATTGTTTCGGCATTGACGGGTTTGGCCGCAGGACGGCTGCACCGGGGCACCATCGGGCATTGGGCCGTGCTCGGTCCGCTCACGCTCGGACAATTCGCCGGACATGCGGTGCTATCCGGGCTGATCGACCACACCCACAGCCACAGCGCCGTACCGCAACTCGCCCCATTTCTGCCCACGGGCTGGATGTTGTCGGCGCACTTGATCGCGACGCTCGGCTGCGCCGCACTGATCCTGCTGGCCGAGCGGCTCTATGCGTTGGCGTCCAGCGTCATTCGCGCCGTTTCCCCAGCCGGATCACCGCTGGCGGTCAACCGCACGCTCCGCTGGTCCGATCCGATTCTGCGGCACTACCGCTTTCATCCGAACGGCGCGATCGGTCCGCGCGCGCCACCGGTGTCGGCCTGACCCGCCACACCCAAACCCCTTCGGACAGAAAGCACTTCACCCATGCGTACGCAGATCACGCGCGCCTGCACGGCGGTCGCCGCAGCCGGTTTCGTTCTCCTCGCGGGCGGCACCGCCTCCGCACACGTCACCGCCGACGCACCCGGTGCGACACAGGGCGATTACTCGGTGATCACCTTCAAGGTCCCGACCGAATCGGAGACCGCGAACACCACGACGCTCACCGTCGCCCTGCCCAACCTCAAGAGCGCCCGCACCGAGCCCATCCCGGGTTGGAGCTCCAAGGTCGACCGCAATGACAAGGCCGAGGCCACCTCGGTCACCTGGACCGCCGATCCCGGCACGCCCGGTGTGCGTCCCGGCCAGTTCCAGCGCTTCGTCCTCTCGGTCGGCCCGCTGCCGACCCAGGACGAGGTCAGCTTCCCGGCCACCCAGACCTACAGCGACGGCAAGGTCGTCAAATGGGATCAGCCGATGGGCGCGGACGGTTCCGAACCCGAGCATCCGGCACCGATGCTCACCCTCGCGGCAGCCTCCGGCGACGGCCATGACGACCACCACGTCGGCAGTTCGGCCGCGCAGAAGTCGAAGGACACCGACAACACCGCGCGCTGGCTCGGCGGCATCGGTCTCGCGCTCGGCCTGCTCGGCGTGGCGCTCGGTGTGGGCAATGTGATCCGCGGACGCCGGGCATGAGTGGCATCGCCGTGCGTCGCACGGTCGCCGGGCTGGTCGCGGGCCTGCTCCTGCTGAGCATGGGCGCGCTCGCGGCCGGAACGGCGTCGGCCCATTCGACGCCGGTCAGCAGCGTGCCCGCCGACGGCGCGAGCATCGAAACCGGTCCGGAGCGGGTGAGCATCACCTTCAACGAGCCGCTGCAGGAAAGCTTTCCGGCACTCACCGTGGTGGGTCCGGACGGGAATCTGTGGTCCAAGGGCGATCCGAAGGTGGACGGCCCGACGGTGAGCGTCGCGGTCGGCGAACTCGGCCCGACCGGCGTCTACAAGATCGGGTACCGGGTCACCTCCGCCGACGGTCATCCGGTCAAGGGCGAGCGGACCTTCACCCTCACCAAGGCGGGCAACGGTACGCCCGGCCCAAAGGCCGACAGCCGACACAACTCCGGTGGCGGCGACGATGATTCCGGCGGAATTCCGCTGTGGGTCTTCATCATCGGTGCGGTCGTCCTGTTCGGCGGTGGTCTGGCATTCGCCCTGTACGGCGGCAGGAGCCGCAAATCGCAGCGGTGAGAAGAGCACACGGGTGAACAGGGTGCCGCGGACGACCGGCGGCGGAAATGCGCAAGCGCTGCTGCTGGTCGTCCCGGCCGGGCTGCTCGGGGTGGCGCTCGCGCTGATCCTGGCTGTCCCGTCTCCCGCGCAAACCGAGAGCGTCATCCGGGTGCTGGCGGACTGCACCGGGGCCACAGTGCTCGGACTGGCCGCATTGCCCCGACTGCACGATCGGCTCCAGCCGCCGTGGTGGACGCTCGCGGTACTGGCCGGGGTCTGGTGTGTCACCGAATTCGCGGTGCTCGTCTTCGAGGCGGCCGCCGTCGTCGGCGTGCCCGTCGGCAAGCTCAGCGCTGGGCAGTTCGGCAATTTCCTGGTCGAGATCAGCGGCGGTCAGGTCGGCATCGCGGTACTGATCGGCAGCGGTGCGGTCGCCTGCTATTCGGCGATGGCGTTCCGGCGGCCGGAGACCGCGTCGGCCGATCTGGTGCTTGTCTTCGCGGCGGTGGCCCTCGCGCTGCGGCCGATCACCGGGCATATGTCGCAGCAGCCGTTCGGCTCGGTGCTCGCCGCGGTGCACGCACTGGCGGCGGCGTCCTGGTTCGGCCTGCTGGTCGCGCTGGCGCTGGTGGTGCGCACCCGCGGTGAGTGGGCGGTGACGCTGCCCCGGTATTCGGCGGTGGCGCTGCCGCTGGTCGGCATCGTCACGGTCACCGGTCTGGTCAACGGGTTGGTGCGGGTCGGCGGGATCGCCCCGTTCGTGACGACCGGCTACGGCCGCATTCTGCTCGCGAAAACCCTTGTGCTGGTTGGGTTGCTGGCGCTCGGCTGGTGGTGGCGACGAAGCTGGGTACCGCAGGCGACGGGACATCGAATGCCCGCCGAGTCCTCACTGCGGCGGGCGATCATCGAGGTGGCAGTGATGGCCGTGGCCTTCGGACTGGCCGCGACCCTGGCGGTAACCGCCTGACGCTTGCAAATGCAAGCACCTTGCGGCCGGGCTGTTAGCAACCCGTTACAGTTGTGCCATGACCGAGGTGAAGATCGTCGAAGACTGTGTGGCATCGGCCGAAACAGCCTTCGCGTACGTCAACGACTACCGGAATCTGTCGCGTTTCATCACCGAGGTCCAGGACTTCACGCCGATCACCGAACAGGTCGAGGGCGTCGGCGCGACCTTCGACGGCACCATCAAACTCGGTCCCGCCGCGCTGCATTCGCGCCTGCGGGTCGTGCGGTGGGAAGAGAACTACGCGATCGCGGTGAAGTCGATCAAGGGTTTCGAAATCGAGTCCACCTTCCTGTTCCACGCCAAGGGCACCGATAGCTGCACGGTCGACGCGATCGTCGACTATCGCGTGCCGGGTGGAATCGCGGGCAAGGTGCTCGGCAAGACCATCGAGCCGTTCGTCAAGCTCGCCGTCAAACACTCCACGCACAACCTGACCACCCAGATCGCCGAATTCCACGCCAGCAGGCAGGGCTAGCCAGCACTTGTCCGGGCCGGTCCGGGCGGAGGATGCTGTGCAATATGGCCGACCGCACGACACCGACATTCCCGCAGCGCATCGCCTACATCTGCGGGCGCACGCTGCCGGAGTCGATGTCGGCGTGGGTGCTCGAGGATCTCACCGGACCCGGTGCGGCACGGCGCTACCTGATGCGCTTCCTCATTCCGATGATTCCGGTGCTGAGCCTGTTCCTGCTGGTACCCGGACCCAAATGGATGGGTTTGGCGATGATGGCCCTGCTGTATCTGCCGCTGATCTACTTCACCGCGGCGCTCATGTACGTGTATCGCAGGGCGCGTCTGGTCAAGCACGGCTTGGATCCGGCACTGGCCGACGCCACGTCCAGGAAGCGCGCGGAGACCGAGCGGCTGGCCTATGAACGCCGCCACGGCCGCGCTTGAATCCGGCTGCCGAATATTCGCCGAACCTGGCCGTGACGCATCTCACAGGCATAGCCTGAACATATGAAACGTCCCACGATAGGCCAGCGGATCTCCTACGATCTCGGCCGCGAGCTCCCCGAGGAGCTGCACGAGTGGGTCATCCACGACCTCGTCGGGCACGGGGCCGAGGTGCGCTATCTCGTCCGGTTCATCGTTCCGTTCATCCCGCTCTTGCTACTGCCGCTGCTGTTCCCCGGGCCGGTGGCGCTGAAGATCGGCGTGATCATCATGATGCTCGTGCCACTGGTGGTGTTCACCGTGGCGCGCAGCTACGTCTGGCGCCGCTACCGGATGAAGCAGCACGGCCTCGATCCGGAATGGATCAACCACAACAAGATGCGCGAAACCGAGCGAATCAAGTACCAGATGCATTACGGGCATCGCTAGCGACGGGTTTGCAGCGGGTTCGCCTGTGAATGCAGACCATCGGCACCACTCGACCACGACGGAGCGAGTCTTACGAGCGACCCGTTCGCGGCCCGTCTCGCGTCCGAGTCGTCGAAGCGCATGCGCCGCAGGCGCGAGTCTCGACGGCACCGCTAGCGAATGCGAGGCCACCGCACACCAGGGGGCCGCGAACACGCCGCGCCGCAGGCGCGGCAGAATGTCACAGTGAACACCATTGCCACCGCGGACCTCGCCGACGAGATCGGCCCCGAAATCCGTAGCTGCGATACGCAGTTCATCCAGTTCGGCGGGCGCGGGGAGTTCTCCGGGCGCATCACCACGATCCGCTGCTTCCAGGACAACCTGCTGGTCAAACAGACGCTGGGCGAGCCGGGCAACGGCGGCGTGCTCGTCGTCGACGGCGATGCCAGCGTGCACACCGCACTGGTCGGCGACATCATCGCCGGCCGCGGCGTGGCCAACGGCTGGTCCGGCGTCATCGTCAACGGTGCGGTGCGCGACTCGGCCATCCTGCGCACGCTCGATATCGGCATCAAGGCGCTGGGCACCAACCCGCGCAAGAGCACCCAGACCGGCACCGGGGAACGCGATGTCCCGGTCGAATTCGGCGGTGTCACCTTCGTGCCCGGCGATATGCTCTACAGCGACCACGACGGCATCGTGGTCCGTGCCGAAGACTGAGCGGCTAGACGGCCGCCACCCTGGCCCGGTGACCGGCGATGGCCACAATGTCGCCGACATGCAATTGCCGTCCGCGGCGCAGTTCCACCTCCTCGTTCACCCGAACCAGACCCGCGGCGATCACGGTCTTGGCCTCCGATCCGGAATCGATCAGATTGGCCAGCTTGAGGAACTGACCGAGTCGAATGACGTCGTCATCGATCGGCACATCGACTGCATCGGACATGGGATACATCCTTACTCCGTCGCCGTCGGACCGGAAATCCAACCCCCACGCAAGCGACCGACACACATGGATGACGCACCGATACCGGCGACGCGAGCGACGGGCCCGGAGGCGGTAGCGCAGCGTGACCACGGAGGGACCCGCGAGTGTCGCGAATTAAACACCGACATGCCCGGGTGGTCTTCGAGCACCACTACCGCGGCACCGTACACACTGGTGCTGTGACAACCATGCACGCCGGGCAACACATCGACACCGAAGCACCCTCGGAAAGATCGGCACCACCGGTTCCGCATCGCGGACACGGACGGTTGCGCGAGGTCCCGCATATCGCGGGTCTGCTCCTTGGCGTGTTCGCCGTGCTCTGCTTCCTGTGGAGCCTCTCGCCCGGACTGCGATATCTGACGCATGTGCCGCGTCGCTACATCGACCTGTACTACTTCGACGCACCGGATACCAGCCTGGTGTGGGCGCTGGTGGTCGGTCTGCTCGCGGGGGCGACGGCGAGCCGCAAGCGAATCGCCTGGTGGTTGCTGCTCGGCTATATCGCGCTCTACGCGCTGGCGAATGTGCTCGAATTCGCCGACGAGGGCAATATGCACGCGCTGGTGGCCGCGGTGGTGCAGCTCGCCGCGATCGGCGTGCTGCTCGCGTCCTGGCGGGAGTTCTACACCAAAGTGCGCCCGGGGGCGGGCTGGAAGGCGTTGGGCGTACTGGCAGGCGGTCTCGCGGTCGGCTGTCTGCTCGGCTGGGGTCTGGTAGAGCTGCTCCCCGGTTCGCTGCCCCGGGGCGTGCAGCGGCCGCTGTGGTCGGTATATCGGGTTACCGCCGCCGTCTTGGTCGACAACGAACATTTCGACGGCCATCCGCGCCCGTTCGTCAACTTCCTGCTCGGCCTCTTCGGCGCCATCGCGCTGCTGGCCGCGGTGGTCATCCTGCTGCGTTCGCAACGTGCGGGCAATGCGATGACCGGCGCCGACGAATCCGCGATCCGCGGTCTGCTGGAGCGCTCCGATGTCGAGGATTCGCTCGGCTACTTCGCGACTCGGCGCGATAAGGCGGTGGTGTTCGCGCCGAGCGGCAAGGCGGCGCTGACCTATCGTGTCGAATTGGGCGTCTGCCTCGCCAGTGGCGATCCGATCGGCATTCGCGAGGCCTGGCCGCAGGCGATCGATGCGTGGCTGCAGTTGGCCGACGAATTCGGTTGGGCGCCAGCGGTCATGGGCGCGAGCGAACTCGGTGCCACGGCGTACCGGCGGGCCGGACTTTCGGCGCTGCGCCTCGGTGACGAGGCCATTCTCGACACCAGGACGTTCTCGCTCGCGGGCCCGGAGATGAAGCAGGTCCGCCAGGCGGCGAACCGGTTGCGCAAGCACGGGATCACCGTGCGGATCCGCCGCCATCGCGATATTCCGGCCGAGGAATTCCGGCAGGTGATCGCCCACGCCGATGCCTGGCGCGATACCGAAACCGAGCGCGGCTTCTCCATGGCGCTCGGCCGCCTCGGCGATCGGCTGGACGGCGACTGCCTGCTGGTCGAGGCGGTCAAGCCCACCCGCCGGCCCACCACAACCCGCAACGGAGGGCCCGCGGCCGGCTCATCCGAACCCGAGGAGCAGGTGCTCGGCATGCTGTCGCTGGTGCCGTGGGGACGCACCGGTGCGTCACTCGAACTGATGCGTCGAGATCCACACGGCCCCAACGGTGTCATGGAGCTGATGATCTCCCAGCTCGCGCTGAACTCCGAACAGCATGGCATCACCAAGGTTTCGCTGAACTTCGCGGTATTCCGCTCCGTCTTCGAAGAGGGCGGACGCATCGGCGCCGGACCCGTGCTGCGGCTGTGGCGCGGTGTGCTGCTGTTCTTTTCGCGCTGGTGGCAGTTGGAGGCGCTGTACCGGTCGAATGTGAAGTATCAGCCGCACTGGGTGCCCCGGTTCTTCCTGTTCGAGGAGCGCAGGCAACTACCCCGGGTGGCGATCGCCAGTGCGCTCGCCGAGGGCTTCCTACCGCGCTTCGGCAAGGAACCCGAGACCATCACCCACACCGGTCTGCACAGTGCGGTACCCGCGGGCGTCACCGGACTGCACGCCGACGGCAGTCCGCCGGATCTGCCGGAAAACGTCGGTATGGAACAGCTTCCCCGCCGCCCGGAGCAGGTGCGGGTGCGCATGGACAAACTCGACAGGCTCGCGTCCGCGGGCGTCGACGCCTATCCGGTCGCCTATCCCCCGACGCATACCGTTGCGGCAGCTCGTCGTTCACCGCGCGGCACCACGGTGCGGGTCTGCGGCCGACTGCTGCGCATCCGCGATTACGGCGGTGTGATCTTCGCGGTGGTCCGGGACTGGACCGACGATATCCAGCTGGTCATCGACCGCGATCGGGTCGGCGCCGGACGCAGCGCCGAATTCGGCGAATTCTTCGACCTCGGCGACCTGATCGAGGTCAGCGGCCAGATCGGGCACAGTCGGCGCGGTGAACTCTCCCTGCTGGCCGCAGACTGGCGGATGATCGGCAAATGCCTGCATCCGCTGCCGGACAAGTGGAAGGGCCTGGCCGATCCCGAGGCCAGGGTGCGTCAGCGCTACGTCGATATGGCGATCAATCCCGAAGTCCGCGAGGTGCTGAGCAAGCGGACCGCGGTGGTGCGCTCGCTGCGGGATTCGTTGAACGCCTGGGGATATCTCGAGGTGGAGACCCCGATCCTGCAGCAAGTGCACGGCGGCGCCAATGCGACACCGTTCCTCACCCATATCAATGCCTACGATCTGGATCTGTATCTGCGGATCGCGCCCGAGCTGTATCTCAAGCGGCTGTGCGTCGGCGGTATGGAGAAGGTCTTCGAAATCGGGCGCAACTTCCGCAACGAGGGTGTGGACTTCAGCCACAATCCGGAGTTCACCAGCCTGGAAGCCTATGAGGCACATGCCGATTACGAGCGGATGATGCAGCTGGCCCGCCAGCTCATCCAGAACGCCGCGCAGGCCGCCAATGGTTCGATGGTTGCGCTGCGCCCCAAACCGGACGGCTCCTTCGACGAGGTGGACATCTCCGGGGAGTGGGCGGTGAAGACCGTGCACGGCGCGGTATCGGAGGCGCTCGGCACCAAGATCGACCCGCAGACCCCACTCGACGAGCTGCGCGAACTCTGCGACAAGGCGGAGGTGCCTTATCAGCACGGCTGGGATGCCGGGCAGGTCGTGCAGGAAATGTACGAGCATCTGGTCGAATCCCGTACGGAGCAGCCGACTTTCTACATCGACTTCCCCACCTCGGTCTCCCCGCTGACCCGTGCGCACCGCAGCATCCCCGGCGTGACCGAGCGCTGGGATCTGGTCGCCTGGGGCGTCGAATTGGGTACGGCCTACAGCGAACTCACCGATCCGATCGAACAGCGCCGCAGGCTCACCGAACAGTCGATGCTCGCGGCCAACGGTGATCCGGAAGCGATGGAGCTGGACGAGGACTTCCTGCAGGCGCTCGAGCATGCGATGCCGCCGACCGGCGGATTGGGCATGGGCGTAGACCGCATCGTCATGTTGATCACCGGCCGCAGCATCCGCGAGACACTTCCGTTCCCATTGGTGAAGCCGCGCTGAAATCTCCACGGTGAGAATTTCATTCTGAAGGATTTGCAAACATTGGAAAGGCTTCCCAGGCGGTATTCGCCTACTAGTGTTGACAATTCGGCCCCGGGAGGAGGCCGTTACCTTCGACAATGGGATGCATATGTACCTTGATCTGCTGACCAACACCGCCCTGCTGGACCCGCAGGTGTGGGCGAGCGCGGACACGTGGACCAACTCCGACACTGTCGCATCGGCAGTGGAGTTCGCGGCCAAGAAAAAGAAGAAGAGCAGCAGCGGGCTGATCATCGGCGGCATCTGCTGCCTGGTCGTCGTCGCCCTGATCGTCGGCGGCATCTACCTGCTGACCCAGCGCAAGAAGCAGCAGTAAATCCATGAAAAGGCCCGGCTCGCTTCGCGAACCGGGCCTTTTCGGTATTTCGGACTAGATGACGGTGCGTTCGGAGGCCACCTCGGCCTCGAGCAAAAGCTCGTCATCGATTTCGTCGTGCGACTGCGTCTGCACCGACTTCAGCACCACCATCGCCGCGACCAGCGCGGCGATCACCAGTGCGGCACCGATCCAGAACGCCAGGTGGAATCCGTTGGTGAGCGCCACATTCGCCGCGACACCGTCCTTCAGCAGATGTTCGGTCTTGCTCGCCGACAGCGTGGCCAGCACCGCCAGACCGAGCGCACCACCGACCTGCATGGTGGTGTTGGCCAGACCCGAGGCCAGCCCGGCCTCCTGCGGCTCGACCCCCGACATGGCCAGATTCATCAGCGACGGGAACGCCAGACCCGCACCGGTACCGAACAGCACCATCGGGCCGAAGATGTCGATCCAGTAGCTGCCGTCCACCGGGGCCCGGGTCAGCCAGAGCAGCGCGACGAGGATCAGCAGCAGACCGGGAATCAGCACCTTGCGGGCGCCGAAGCGCATCACCAGGTGTTCGGAGTAGCGCACCGACAGCAGACCCATGATCGCCGCGACCGGGAAGAAGGCCGTGCCGAGCTGGATCGGCGAATAACCGAGCACCTGCTTGAGGTACAGCGAACCCATGAAGAACATGCCGAACATGCCGGCCACGGTCAGCACCTGGATCACATTGGCGCCGGACAGATTCCGGGAGCGGAAGATTTTCAGCGGCATCAGCGGGGTGGCCGCCGTCGCTTCCCGCGCGATGAATCCGCCGAGCAGTACCAGCGCGGCCGCGCCGAGCCCGAGCGTGACCGGATCGGTCCAGCCGTATTCCGCCGCAGGCTTGACGATCGTGTAGACGCCGAGCATCAGCGCCGCCGTGATCAGCACGGCGCCGGGCACATCCGCGCCGTCCTTCAGTCCGGTGCCCTTGTCCTTGTCCAGGATCTTCAGCGCGCCGAGGCCGACCGCAATGCCGATCGGCAGGTTGACCAGGAATATCAGCCGCCAGTCCAGGGCGGTCAGGAAACCGCCGAGCAGCAGGCCGATCGCACCACCGGCCGACGCGACGAAGGCGTAGCGACCGATCGCCTTGGCCTGCTCGCGCGGATCCGGGAACATCGCGAAGATCATGCCGAGGATGACCGCCGAGGTCATGGCGCCGCCGATGCCCTGCAGGAAGCGGGCCGCGATGAGGGTCACCTCGTTGACGGCCGCACCACACAGCGCCGAGGCCAGGGTGAAGACCACCAGACCGGACAGGAACATGGTGCGGCGACCGATCAGGTCACCGAGTCGGCCGGCCAGCATGAGCAGGCCACCGAAGGAGATCAGATATCCGTTCACCACCCAGGCCAGACCCGATGCGGTGAAGCCCAGGTCGGTCTGGATATCCGCGAGTGCGACATTCACGATCGTCGCATCGAGCACGATCATCAGCATGCCGCCGCACAACACATAGAGGGCGAGCCAGCGCTTGCTGTCCGAACCGGCCGGAGCCTCCCCCACCTGTCTATGTCGTTCTTTTGCTTCCGTCACCACAGACGCCTTCCACCCGAAGATCGTTACTGTGGCACGCTAGCAATGGTTAGTCCTAAAAGACAACTAATTAATTCAGTTGAAGAATCGACTGATATGCTGTAGCTCATGACTGTTGCCCCGGAGCAGCGCGCCAAGCGCAGCTACCACGACGCCTGCGGTGCCGCCCGCGCGCTCGACCTCGTCGGCGAGCGCTGGACTCTGCTCGTAGTGCGCGAATTGCTCCACGGCCCGAAGCGCTTCACCGATCTGCGCGCCGGACTGCCCGGCATCAGTCCCAATGTGCTCTCGCAACGGCTCGAGGAACTCGTCCATATCGGCATCGTGCACAAACGCAAGCTGCCGCCACCGGTCGGCGCCGCCGTATACGACCTCACCGATTGGGGTCGCGAACTCGATGACGTGATCGTCGCGCTCAACCGCTGGGGCGCCCGCACCCCCAACAGCTACAGCTGCTCGGACATGTCCACCGATTCGCTGATAGTCACCCTGCGCACCTTCTTCCAACCCGCCCGTGCCGCAGGTGTGCACGCCGACTACGACTTGTACTTCACCGGATCCGATTCCGGCACAGACGAATTCCACGCGGTGATCGCCGATGACACCCTGGGCATCAGCCGTGGCGCGACCGGTTCCGCAACCGTCGCCATCCACACCACGGTCCCGGTCTTCATCGCCATCGCCTTCCACGGCCGACCGCTGGTCGAAAGCGTGGCCTGCGGCGAAACCGAGATCAGTGGGCCGCCCGCTGCCGTCGAACAATTCGTCAGCTTCTTCGAGCTACCCCCGGAATGCACCGCGAATCCCCCGCAGTAAGCGGCGACGAATCTACCACCGGTCGATTTCAGTCAGATCGATGTCGATCTCGAACGGAACACTCAGCCGCAGGCGGTCATGATGGATCCCAGTGAGGGCGTATGTCTTTGTCGCGGGATCGAGTTCGTAGACATAGACCACCGGACGCCCGTCGACATTCTCGACACGCCAGAAGTGGGTGATGCCTGCCCGTGCATACAGCTGGGGCTTGCGTTCGCGATCACGAGTGCGAGATTCCACCGACACAACCTCGATGGCGAGCACGACGTCATCGGCCTGGTATGTCGTCAGCTCCGGACCACCATCGCGGTCGGCATGTACCGCGATGATGTCGGGTTCAGGTCGCTGGTCACGTCCCAGCGTCACTGACATCTCCCGACGAATCCGCAGATGTGCGGGAGCCAAGGGGTTCAGAGCGAAAGCGAGCAAGTTAATGGCCTGCATGTGAAACTTCGCCTGCGGGCTGACGAAGACAAGACTCCCGTCGATCAACTCGGTACGCGGGGGCAGGTCCGGCAGGCGATCCAGATCCTCGGCGACGAACCCACCCGGCGGCGGGCGCAGCCACTGCGGAAACGGTTCGACGGTCATGGCTTCGAGTATGGCACCCATACGTCGCTTAATCCCCCTAGTGCGAATGAACAGCGATCATACGGCAGAGTGGGCTGGGTGCAGTTGATATTCGTTCGTCATGCTCAGCCGTTGCGGGTGCAAGACTCCAATGGACCGGCCGATCCCGGATTGGCGCCGGTCGGCCTAGAGCAGGCCGAACGAGTGCCTGCGGCATTGAGTCAGCATCGGATCAGTCGGATCGTGAGCAGTCCGCAGCTACGGGCGCGGGAGACGGCCGAGCCGACCGCGGCGAAACTCGGGCTTGCGGTGGATGTGATCGACGATCTGGCCGAATACGATCGCGACCTGCCCTCCTACATTCCGATCGAGGATGCCAAGGTCGAATTCGCGGCCGTCTACGACCGGATAAAGTCCGGGCATCTGCCCGAACAGATCGACGCGGCGGCCTTCACCACCCGGGTACGCGATGCCATCACCTCGATCGCCGCGCACACCGATCCGGCCGATACGGTGCTCGTCTTCGCGCACGGCGGGGTGATCAATGTGTTCCTGCAGGAGGTGCTCGGCCTGGCCCGGCCGCTGACCTTCCCGATCGACTACTGCTCGATCACCCGGATCCTGTTCTCCCGCAGTGGCCGCCGGACCGCCGCGACCATCAATGAGAGCGGCCACGTGTGGGATCTGTTGCCGCGCAATATTTCACAGCAACCTTGACGGTTGTTCCCAGCACCGGTCATTCACAGTCGACTGCCAGAATGATCGCACCTCAATCCCAGTGACGGAGCCTTGTATTGGACTGGTGAGCCGCCGCAGCGACTACTGAAAGGTCGCTCGAACCAACCAGCGACTCATCGTCCGAGGAAAGGAATCCGTTTTGCTCACCAAGACATCGACCTTCAGGCGTGGTTTCGCTCGCGTTGCGATCGCGGGCGCGTTGGCCGCAATTCCGCTCAGCGCGCTCGCGGTCACCGCATCCGCGGCCACGGCCGATTCGTCCGTGCCGACGGTTCAGACAGTATCGGACCAGATTCCGTTGCAAGGCACCGAAATCAACCGCCACCATCACGGTGACTGGGACGGTCGCGGCGACCATGACGGTCGCGGTCCTGATGATTGGCACAATGGCCCCGGCGGTGATTGGCACAATGGCCCCGGACAGCCGCCGCTGCTGCCGGGTGTACCGGCCCTGCCGTCGACCGGATCGGCTGGCTGAGCAGTACAGGGCGTTCGGCAAAAGCGCAGGCCACCCCTCCGTGTGGAAGGGTGGCCTGCGCTTTTGTCTGGGACTATCGCCTCAGAGTCAGGCCATGCCCGCGATCCAGTTGTGCATCCAGGAGATGGCGGTCTGCCCGCCGCCCACCGGGTAGCTGCCGTAGAGCGTATGCGCGTGCGAGTTGTAGAACCGCTCCAGATCCTTCGCCCGCTGCTGGTTGGCGGATTCGGTGAGCTGCGACTGCAGCGTCGGGATGCCGCCGAGGTTCATCAGGTCGTTCATGATGGCGCCCGCCTCGAGCTGGTAGCGCCAGAGGTTGGCCGGATTCGCCTCCGAGGTCTGCGCGAGGAAGCCGGCGAACCGGGTCACGAAATCGTCGGTGGCGGTTGCGCAGTAGAGATCGTCGAGCGCGCAGATGGTGCGGGTGCGATCGCTGAGCCAGCCGAAGCCGCCGACCCGGGCACCGCCGGCGCCCGCGCCCGGCGCGACCGGTCCGACCTGGATGTCGGTGGGCGAGCGGCGCGGATCGGAGATCAGGCCGACACCCGCGATCCGGTCCGCCGGAATCGGGCTGAGCCCGGTGCCGATTTCGGCGGCGAGGTCGCCCGCCGCATCCGCACCCTGGCTGTAGCCGACGATCGCGATCTTGGTGCCGCCACAGCTCTGTGCCATCTCGGTGGCCAGGCCGCGGGCGCGATCGGTCGCTTCCTTCTTGGACGCGCCGTAGACATCGCCCTCCCACGGGAACGCGGTCGCGGCATAGGTCACGTAATCGACGTCCACCGATCGGCCCAGGCCATTGGTGACGCCGGCCAGCATGCCGGGCTGCGGCGTCTTGTCCTTGCCGGTCTCCCAAGTACCGGGAATCGCGACCACATACAGGCTCGGGCAGCCCGGATCGGCCGTTACCGAACCGCTACCAACTACTACGCCGGATGCTACAGCCGCGCACGCACCGAGTGCGGCGGCCACCTTCTTCAACCGCATACCGCTCCAGTTCAAAACATCGCCCCTTGCGAGAGCTAGCTCCGACAGTCATTTGCCAACCGTGCTGACCTCGGCGGATGTCGGTCCAGTGCATATCGGGTCACCCACCGGTATGACACATACGTCGCAACCCACATCCCAAGATCACGCACCACGCCGCAGATCACAATAAGGCAACGCCTCGACCTGCGCCATTCGAACTCGTTACCGTGTCCGATTCCCGTCAGCGCCCGCCGAAAACGGCTCCGCTCAGCGACCTTCCGCGTGTCGCGCCAAGATCGAATACGTACGCATGGCAAACGATAAGGGCGCCTGTGGATTCGAGATCCACAGGCGCCCTTTCCGCTCCGGTAAGAGAGGTTCTATCGTTGCGCGACCGCCGTCGGCGGGATCGGCGCGGGCAGCGCGGTCTCGCCCTCGAGGAACTTGTCGACCGCAGACGCGGCGGCGCGGCCCTCGGCGATGGCCCAGACGATCAGCGACTGGCCGCGGCCCATATCACCGGCGACGAAGACGCCGGGGACATTGGTCGACCAGTTCTTATCGCGCTGGACATTGCCGCGCTGGTCGTAGCCGACGCCGAGACCTTCGAGCAGGCCCGGCTTCTCGGGTCCGGTGAAGCCCATGGCGAGCAGCACCAGATCGGCCTCGAGGGTGAAGTCGGTGCCTTCCACCTTCTCGAAGCGGCCGTTGACCATCTTGACCTCGTGCGCCTCCAGCGCGGTGACCTTGCCGTCCGCGCCGACGAAACGCTCGGTGTTCACCGAGAACACGCGTTCGCCGCCCTCCTCGTGCGCCGAGGAGACCCGGTACATGAGCGGGTAGGTCGGCCACGGGGTGGAGGAGGCGCGCTCCTCCGGCGGCCGCGGCATGATCTCGAACTGGTGGATGCTGGCCGCGCCCTGACGATGCGAGGTGCCCAGGCAGTCCGCGCCGGTGTCACCGCCACCGATGATGACGACCTTCTTGTCCTTGGCGTGGATCGGCGGCAGGCCGTTCTCGTCGGTGACATCGTCGCCGAGTTGCACCCGGTTGGCCCACGGCAGGAATTCCATCGCCTGGTGGATGCCGTCCAGATCCCGGCCCGGGATGGGCAGGTCACGCGCGAGGGTGGCGCCACCGGCCAGCACGATCGCGTCGAACCGCGCACGCAGCTGCGCGGCGGTGATGTCGACACCGACGTTCACCCCGGTCTTGAAGATGGTGCCCTCGGCCTCCATCTGCGCGAGCCTGCGGTCGATGAAGCGCTTCTCCATCTTGAATTCCGGAATGCCGTAGCGCAGCAGGCCACCGATGCGGTCGGCGCGCTCGAAGACGGTCACGGTGTGACCGGCCCTGGTCAGCTGCTGTGCGGCGGCCAGACCGGCCGGACCGGAACCGACCACCGCGACCCGCTTGCCGGTGAGGCGGGTCGGGTAGACCGGCGTTACCCAGCCCTCGTCGAAGGCGTTCTCGATGAGCTCGACCTCGACCTGCTTGATCGTCACCGGATCCTGGTTGATGCCGAGGACACAGGACGCCTCGCACGGCGCCGGGCACAGCCGCCCGGTGAACTCCGGGAAGTTGTTGGTCGCGTGCAGCCGGTCGATGCCCTCACGCCACTGGCCCTTGTGAACCAGGTCGTTCCACTCCGGGATCAGGTTGCCCAGCGGACAGCCGTTGTGACAGAACGGAATACCGCAGTCCATACACCGGCTGGCCTGGGTCTGCAGGGTCTGGTGTGAGAAACCCTGCTCGTAGACCTCTTTCCAGTCCATCAGGCGCAGCGGAACCGGACGACGCGTCGGCAGTTCCCGTTTGGTGTGCTTCAGAAATCCTTGCGGGTCAGCCACGTGCCGCCCCCGAATAGTCACAGCGCCTCGTCGACATCTTTAAAACTCCCTGGTCAGCCACGTGCCGCCTTGAATGGTCACAGCGCCTCGTCGACATCTTTAGAACTTTTTGGTCAGCCACGTGCCGCCTCCATAATCGCCTCGTCGACGTCCGTGCCGTTCTTCTCGGCCTCGGAGATCGCGAGCAAAACCTTCTTGTATTCGCGCGGCATAACCTTCACGAAGTGGTTCACCTGCTGGGACCAGTCGCTCAGAATGCGTTCGGCGACAGCCGAACCCGTCTGATCGCGGTGTTGGGTGACGATGTCGCGCAGCCAGGTGAAGTCGTCACCGGCGAGCTGCTCGACCGCGTCGGCCTGCTCGGGGTTGAGCTTTGCCTCGAAGGTGCCGTTCGGGTCGTAGACGAACGCGACACCGCCGGACATACCGGCGCCGAAGTTGCGGCCGGTCTCACCGAGGATGACCACCCGACCACCGGTCATGTACTCACAGCCGTGGTCACCGACGCCCTCGACCACCGCGGTGGCGCCGGAGTTGCGCACGGCGAACCGCTCGCCGACCACACCGTTGATGAAGGCCTGGCCGCTGGTGGCGCCGAACAGGATCACGTTGCCCGCGATGATGTTCTGCTCCGCGACGAAGTCGGCCGGTGCGTTCAGCGACGGGCGCACGATCAGGTGGCCGCCGGAAAGACCCTTGCCCACATAGTCGTTCGCGTCGCCCTGCACCCGCAGCGTGATGCCGGCGGGCACGAACGCGCCGAAGCTGTTGCCCGCGGAACCGGTGAAGGTGATGTCGATGGTGTCGTCGGGCAGGCCCGCGCCACCGTAGAGCTTGGTCACCTCGTGGCCGAGCATGGTGCCGACGGTGCGGTTCACGTTCGTGATCTTGGTTTCGAACTTCACCGCTTGGCCGCGCTCGAGCGCATCGGCGCTCTGCGCGATCAGCTGCACGTCCAGCGCCCGGTCCAAGCCGTGGTCCTGGCTCTTGGTGCAGTACCGGTCCTGGCGCATGAATGCCGTCTCGACATCGTCGAGGATCGGCGACAGGTCCAGCTTGCTGGCCTTCCAGTGCGCCTTGGCCTGGGAGGTGTCGAGCATATCGACCCGGCCGATGGCCTCGTCCAGGGTGCGGAAGCCCAACTCCGCCAGCAGTTCCCGTACCTCTTCGGCGATGAACAGCATGAAGTTCTCGACGAATTCCGGCTTGCCGGTGAAGCGTTCGCGCAGCACCGGGTTCTGCGTCGCGACACCGACGGGGCAGGTGTCGAGGTGGCAGACCCGCATCATGATGCAGCCCGAAACCACCAGGGGCGCAGTGGCGAAACCGAATTCCTCGGCGCCGAGCAGTGCGGCGATCATCACGTCGCGGCCGGTCTTCATCTGGCCGTCGACCTGCACGACGATGCGATCGCGAAGTCCGTTGAGCAGCAACGTCTGCTGGGTCTCGGCCAGGCCGAGCTCCCAGGGACCGCCCGCATGCTTGAGCGAGGTCAGCGGCGAGGCGCCGGTACCACCGTCGTGGCCGGAGATCAGCACCACGTCCGCGTGCGCCTTCGACACACCGGCCGCAACCGTGCCGACACCTGGCTCCGCAACAAGTTTCACGTGAATCCGCGCCTGCGGGTTCGCGTTCTTCAGATCGTGGATCAGCTGCGCCAGATCCTCGATCGAGTAGATATCGTGGTGCGGCGGCGGCGAGATCAGGCCGACGCCCGGCGTCGAGTGCCGCACCTCGGCGACCCACGGGTACACCTTGTGCGCGGGCAGCTGACCGCCCTCACCGGGCTTGGCGCCCTGCGCCATCTTGATCTGGATATCGGTGCAGTTGGTCAGGTAGTGCGCGGTGACACCGAAACGACCCGAGGCGACCTGCTTGATCGCCGAACGCCGCCAGTCACCGTTCTCCTCGACCTCGAAGCGGGCCGGATGTTCGCCGCCCTCACCGGAATTCGAGCGACCGCCGAGGCGGTTCATCGCGATCGCGAGGGTCTCGTGCGCCTCGGAGGAGATGGAGCCGTAGCTCATCGCGCCGGTGGAGAACCGCTTGACGATGGCGCTGGCCGGTTCGACCTCATCGATCGAAATCGGCTTGCGCTCACCGGTCCGGAATTTGAACAGACCGCGCAGCGAGGCCAGCCGCTCGGACTGATCGTCGACCAGCTTGGTGTACTCCTTGAAGATCGAGTACTGACCGCTGCGGGTGGCGTGCTGCAGCTTGAAGACGGTGTCGGGGTTGAACAGGTGGTATTCACCCTCGCGCCGCCACTGGTATTCACCGCCTACCTCGAGCTCGCGGTGCGCGCGCTCGTTGCGGTTCTCCAGGAACGCCACGGTGTGCCGGGCTGCCACATCGGCGGCGATCTCGTCGAGGCCGATGCCGTCCAGATGCGAACGCAGGCCGGTGAAGTACTCGTCCACCAGTTCCTGCGACAGGCCGATCACCTGGAACAACTGCGCGCCGGTGTAGGAGGCGATGGTGGAGATGCCCATCTTGGACATCACCTTCAGCACGCCCTTGCTCGCAGCCTTGTTGTAGTTCGCGACGGCCTTGCGGTAATCGGCGGCCAGATCGCCGGTGCTGCCCGGCATCTGGAGCCCACCGCGCTCGAGCAGATCCTCGATGGTCTCGAAGGCCATGTACGGGTTGATCGCGGCCGCGCCGAAGCCGACCAGCATGGCCATGTGATGCACCTCGCGGGCGTCACCGGCCTCGACGACCACGCCGACCATGGTGCGAGTGCGCTCGCGCACCAGGTGGTGGTGCACCGACGAGGTCAGCAGCAGCGACGGAATCGGCGCCAGCTTCTCATTGGACTCGCGGTCGGACAGCACGATGATCCGCGCGCCGCCCTCGATGGCGGCCGAGACCTGGGTGTTGATGGCCTCGAGCGCCTTGCGCAGGCCCTTGCCACCCTTCTTCACCGGGTACAGACCGTGCACGACCACCGAGCGCAGCTCCGGATGCGAGCCGTCGTCGTTGATGTGGATGAGCTTGGCCAGCTCGTCGTTGTCCAGAATCGGCTGCGGGATGGTGATCTGGTGGCAGGACTCCGGGCCGGGATGCAGCAGGTCGGCCTCCGGGCCGAGGGCCCGGCGCAGGCTGGTCACCACTTCTTCGCGGATCGCGTCCAGCGGGGGGTTGGTCACCTGTGCGAACAGCTGGGAGAAGTAGTCGAAGAGCAGCCGGGGGCGCGAGGACAGCACCGCGATCGGGGTGTCGGTGCCCATCGAGCCGAGCGCCTCACCGCCGGTCTTGGCCATCGGCGAGATCAGCAGGTTCAGCTCTTCATTGGTGTATCCGAAGATCTGCTGGCGGATCAGCACGCGATCGTGCGACATGTGCACGTGCGGACGGTCGGGCAGGTCGGCCAGCTTGGTCACGCCGGCATCGAGCCATTCCTGGTACGGGTGCTCGGCGGCCAGCTGGCTCTTGAGCTCCTCGTCGCCGACGATGCGGCCCTGCGAGGTGTCGACCAGGAACATGCGGCCCGGCTGCAGCCGCACCTTCTGGACCACCTTGGCCGGATCGATATCGAGGACACCGACCTCGGAGGCCATGACCACCAGACCGTCATCGGTGACCCAGATGCGGCTGGGGCGCAGACCGTTGCGGTCGAGCACGGCGCCGACCACGGTGCCGTCGGAGAAGCACACCGATGCCGGGCCGTCCCACGGCTCCATCAGCATCGAGTGGTAGCGGTAGAACGCCCGCCGCTGCGGGTCCATGTTCTCGTTGCGTTCCCAGGCCTCGGGAATCATCATCAGCACCGCGTGGGGCAAGCTGCGGCCGCCGAGGTGCAGCAGTTCCAGCACCTCGTCGAAGCGCGCGGTATCACTCGCCCCCGGGGTACAGACGGGGAAGATCTTCTGCAGGCGGTTGTTGCCGGCCTCGTCGATGCCGAAGACATCCGAGCGCAGCAGCGCCTCGCGGGCGCGCATCCAGTTCTCGTTACCGGTGACGGTGTTGATCTCACCGTTGTGCGCGACCCGGCGGAACGGATGCGCCAGCGGCCACGACGGGAAGGTGTTGGTGGAGAACCGGGAGTGCACGATGCCGAGGGCGGACTCCATCCGGCCGTCCTGCAGGTCCAGGTAGAACGCGCGCAGCTGCGGAGTGGTGAACATGCCCTTGTAGACGAAGGTCTGACCGGACAGGCTCGGGAAGTACACCGATTCCTTGCCGACCGCGCCCTCGCCCGCACCGGCCTTGCCCAGTTCGTGCTCGACGCGCTTGCGCACCACGTAGGCCCGGCGCTCCAGATCCATGCCCGACAGCTGCTCGGCCGAACCCTTCGGCGAGCCGATGAAGATCTGGCGGAAGGTCGGCATGGCGTCGCGGGCCAGCGCACCCAGGGTGGACTCGTCGGTGGGCACCTCGCGCCAGCCGAGCACGGCGAGGCCCTCGGATTCGACGATGCGCTCCAGGCCGTAGGCGGCCTTGGTCGCCTCGCGGCGGGCCTGCGGCAGGAAGGCGATACCGGTGGCGTAGGAGCCCTCCGGCGGCAACTCGAAATCGACCACGGCACGGAAGAACCGGTCCGGAATCTGGATCAGGATGCCGGCGCCGTCACCACTATTGGGTTCGGCACCTGCGGCACCGCGGTGCTCCAGGTTCAACAGAGCCGTAATAGCCTTGTCGACGATGTCGCGGCTGCGGCGGCCGTGCATGTCGACGACGAATGCGACACCGCAGGCGTCGTGCTCGTTCGCCGGGTCATAGAGCCCGATGGGTCCGGGGGACCTGTGGCCAGGAAGTTGCGTCATGCCTCTGCCTTCAAGAAAGTCGGCCTCGATGAATCGGCCTATGGGAAAGGGGCCTTTCGTCGATTGCCTCCGTCAAGACTGCGCCTGTACGTTGCGAAACCAGCCGCGCTGATGGTCTTCTTCGTGCAGTCACGTCTCCAGTTGTCCACCCGCTGCGATGACGTAGGGGTGCTCGTCGGTAACGGAACGCTTACGTGTCCCTTACCTCCGCACGGGTGCGCGCCCGCTACGCTTGGGCACCGGTTTTCCGAGCCCGAGCGGGCGCTATTGCCGAACATTGTTGTGTTCGGCATTAAGAGCAAACGATAAGTCAGGTCCTGGGCCCAACCAACTTAGGTCGTGCTAATAACCGGGTCTAGCTGGGCTTCTTCAATTGGTCCTCCACGTGTGCGCGTCGTCCAGTGTAAAGCAGCGAACGCGGTGCGATCGATCCCCTTGGCACCGGGTGCCAACCAGCGAGAACGGGTGCCCAGTACCCGCACCACGCCGCACGCGACACCCCGAGAACCGGCGCTCACCTGCATCGAAGTGGATTTCCCCTGCTTCGGTCGGGGCAAACCCGATCCACGGTGGCTAACTCGCAGGCGGGCTGGATGAGAGATTTCCGACAGGGGTGTGACAAGCACACAACCCGATCCGACCGTCCGGACTCTTTTGCTCTATGTGGGATTCAGCACATTTCCAGCAATCGAATTCGAGTGGTTTACAACACATTTACCTCGGGCGACACCAGGTGCCGACGACTTGCGGCTTGCGGCACACCCGTCTAGGGACCGCACAGCGCGGCGGCGGCACGGACCAGCGCCGCCTGATGCAGCGCATCGCGGCCGGAGGCGAGCATCCCGAAAACGGGCGATGCCAGGCGCACGACACAGTTCGGACCGGTGAGCTCGGCGCGGCGCAGTACGAGTTGGTCGACGATTTCCAGATTCACCCGGTCGATCACCGGACGCACCGACGCCAGGTCCGGCGGCGTGCCCGGCGCCGCGGCCGGATCGAAGCGCCACCGGGTGACCAGACCGCGCTGGACGATCTTGTTGGCCTCGATCTGTCCGAAGAACACCTGATAGATCCAGCTTTCCGGAAGTCCGCGGTCGGCGCCGAGGCGCACCATCGCGCCGTACACCTGCGCTTCGCGTTCCGGATCGTCGATCGAGGGCCTGCCGCCGTTCTGCGCGGCCGTCGCCCATTTGGCCGCGGCGACGGCGTCGGCGGTATCCAGGCGTTCGGTCACCAGAGCGACGATGCGATCCAAGGCCGGATCGTCATCGAGTGTTTGCGCACGGCTATCGGGGGCGGCCATCAACAGAGCAGCTGCCACACACAACAAAACCCTTGCCGAGCCTCGGAAAAACACTCGCAACACCCCGTTCGTCGGCTCTTTCCGGTGCGGTCATTCCTGCCAGATTAAGGGTGAGCGGGCGCACAAGTCGGGCGGTCATACCAAATCTGTGAGCCTGACCACATCCCGGGCCGCGTGCTCGGTGTGTCGCGGTCGGGCCTGTCACGCTGTGACAACGAATCAGTGACAGCTTCGGCGGGTTTTCGAGCGACCTGCAAGCAGTCGCTAGCGGGCCGCCACTTTGACTTGGGATGTAGAGGATGTGGGATCCCATGACAGTCACCGGCTTGTTCACCTGGCTCGGTGGAGGTGTCGGGCGCGAGCAGGGTGGGACCGAACTCGACTATCCGCATGAGCGGGCGGATTATGCCGTGAGCGGCGCCGTGGTACTGCTGTTCGCGGCGGTGGCCGGGATCGTCGGCACGATCGCACTCGCCGCGGTCGATGCCATGCCGCTGTCAGCCATCGTGTTCGTCGCGCTCGTCGTCGCACTGCTGGCGGGTACGGTGGCCCGTGCCCTGGCGACCGCACGACCCGCCGGTGGACCGGATCGCCGCGGCCTCGCCGGACGGATTGCGGTCGCGGTGGTGGCCGGGGTACTGGTCGCAGAACTCGCTTCGACGGTGCTGTTCGGCGGCACCGTCGATCGGCTGCTCGATGAAAAGGCGCAGCGTGCGGTCGATTCCGCACCTGCGGTGGTTACCGCGCGGACCGAACTGGACCGCGCCAAGGGCGATCGCGCCGCACTGGACCAGTCGATTACCAAAGCGCAGGCCGATATCGACCACGCGCTGGTGATCGCGCGCTGCGAATACAACCCGACGCCGGAATGCCCGCAGACCCGGATCACCGGTGTGCCCGGTCGCGGTCCCGAATCGCAGACCGCCAACGCGATGCTCGACGACGCGCGCAAGCAGTTGGCCGCGGCGCAGGATCGGGTCGCCGGACTGGACCAGCGGATCACCGAGGACCAGAAGGCCCTCGACACCGCCGGTTCCGCCGCCTTCGCCGAAGCCGATCGCGGCCTCGGCGCGCGCTGGCTGGCCATGAACGACTACACCACCGGTACGGCGGGCGCATTCCTGCTGCGGGTGCTGAGCATCCTCACCTTCGTCCTGCTCGCGCTGCTGCCGCTGATCATGCGGTGGTGGCGCGGGGAGACCTCACTCGATCGGCGACTGGCCTTCCACACCGTGCAGGACCGCGCCGAACGCAGCGCCGACGCCGCCATCGCGGTGAAACGCGCCGAGGTGCGGACCGAGGCCGAAAACCTGCGCACCGAACAACAATTGACCGCCGCCCGACTGGCCGTCGAGGCCGATACCGCCATCGACCGGGAGCGTCAGCGCACCCGGATCATCGCCGCCATCGGCGGATTGGAAATCGGCATCACGGACCCGGGACGCGGTGAACTTCCAGCCGGAACGGCTGGCGACCGAGAGGACAGCTCCGTGTCTCATGAGGTGACCCCCAATCTTCCGGCCACCGTGAGTGCGGGCGCGCTCGCACCGACCGGCGGTGCAGGCGCGGTGGTACCGCATACCGCCTCGGCCGCACCCGCCGCATCCAAGAGCGGCGGCCTGGAACTTCCGCTGATCGGCACCGTGCCGTTCTCCGATACCGCGGCCCGCTTCATCCGACCGCTGGTGCCCGCGTTCGTCGCCAATGCGCTCGACACCGCCACCCACCCGCTGCGCACCGCCCGCCAGGCGTTCGAAGAGGTCGAGGAGATCACCTTCACCCTGCGCCGCACCCGCAAGGTGACCGTCGACACCCAGGATTCGCACGCCCCGGCCATGACGCAGCCCGCGCACCCCGGCTACCAATTGCCCGCCACCCCCGAGTCCTGGCACGCCCAACGCGTCGCAGCCACTGTCGTCGACGCGGACTACACCCAGAACCCCCACTCCCAGGGCTACAACCTTTCCCAAGCCGACCGCCACGACGAACTCTCGACCCGCCCCCGCAACGAACTCCCGGGCCACCGCGGCCCAAGGGAACTGCCGCCCGCCAACTGATCCGCACGATCCAGCAGCCGGTTCATGGCCGTCCGAGACCGGACGCCCGAGGATCAACCGCCGTGTCCACGTTGGTGTACCGAATGTTCGGCGGGTGCTATGCGGTGCCAACTGCGGGCCGCAGTCACTCCGGGGGAACTGCTGCCGCCAACTGGCCTGCACGATCCAGCAGCCGGTTCGTGCGGCCTGACCGATGGCGCCATCGGAGGCATGAGTCCCTTCGATCGGCCGCGGTAACCACATCTGGTTCACCCGGCCTTGTGCGACGGGCTCGGTGGGGTGCCCTGCTGTCGGCGGAAGTCGCGGCCCGGTTCGAGAGGCTGCCGCCAAGCTCGACCGGCGGCCGCTCGATGCCGGCACCGCTGACTGCCGTTGACACCACCGCGGCGCATAGTCTGCAACGCATGCCCGACAGTGACTTGCGGACCGTGCCGGATGCGGGGGCTGCCCCGTGGGGGTCGCGGCTGCTCGGGTCGGCCGGGGAGTCGGCGGGGAAGCGGCGGATTCGGGTGCAGTTGCTGCTGACAGTGCCGTTGTTGATCGCGAATGTCACCGGGATTACGGTCTCGATCGCCTTGATCGGCTTCGTACTGCCCGGGCCGACGGTGTTCACCCGGCGGCTGGTGCTGCTCAATTTCGTTGCGACACCGCTGTACGGGGTGCTGGCGCTGCTGATCGGGATGTGGTGGGGCACGACCCGCGGGCTGCGTGCGTTGCGTTGGGCCATCGATCCGGATCAGGTGCCGAACGAGGCGGAACAGATCGCGGCCACGCGGGTGCCGATACTGCTCGTAGGGTGCCAGGCGGTGCTGTGGCTGGGCGGGATGGCGCTGCTGACCACGCTGTACGGACTGTCGGATCCGGCGCTGATTCCGAAAATCGTCTTCGGCATCGGGATCAGTGCGATCGTGGTTTCCGCCAACAGTTATCTGATCATCGAGTTCGCGCTGCGACCCTCGACCGCCCGGGTATTGGAGGCGGCCGCCTCACGACAGCGGCGCGGGATCGGTGTCTTCGGCCGGTCGATTCTGGCCTGGACGCTGGGCTCCGCGGTGCCGGTCGCAGGCTCTATGGTGCTCGCGATCATGGCGCTGACCATGGACACCGTGAGCACGGCGCGGTTGGCGGTGTGCATGCTGGCGCTCGGCGGAGCCGGGCTCTGCTTCGGTCTATTGCTGATGGCGCAGACGCTTTCGGCGACGGTCGCACCCATTCGAGGTGTGCGGCGCGCGCTGCGTCGGGTGGAGGACGGCGATCTCGATGTCGCGGTCACCGTGTACGACGGCACCGAATTGGGTGAGCTGCAAAGCGGATTCAATCGCATGGTGGCGGGATTGCGTGAGCGCGAACAGATCAGGGATCTGTTCGGCAGACATGTCGGCCACGAGGTGGCGGAGGCGGCGCTCGAGCGCGAGCCGAATCTCGGCGGGGTGGAGCGCGAGGCGGCCGTGCTGTTCATCGACATCATCGGCTCGACGACCATGACCGCCACCCGACCCGCCACCGAAATCGTCGCCATCCTGAACAGTTTCTTCGAGATCGTGGTCGACGAGGTCGAAGGGTGCGGCGGCCTGCTGAACAAGTTCCAGGGCGACGCCGCACTCGCCGTCTTCGGCACGCCGGCACCGCTCGACGACGCGGCGGGCACGGCCCTGTCGTGTGCCCGCGCCATCCGAAACCGCTTGACCGCCAAGGCCTCCGATTTCACCGCCGCCATCGGCGTTGCCGCGGGCCGCGTCGTCGCGGGCAATGTCGGCGCGCACCAACGCTACGAATTCACCGTCATCGGCGATGCGGTCAACGAGGCCGCCCGACTCTGCGAACTCGCCAAATCCGACCCCAACCGCCTGCTCACCTCGGCGTCGACCATCGCCGCCGCCGATCCGTCCGAGGAGACGTACTGGCTGCTCGGCGAGTCCGTCACCCTCCGCGGCCGGATAACACAGACCCAACTGGGCAGGCCGCTGTAGGAGCCCCGGCTGACCGGGTGAAACCAGCTATCTGAGCCGCTGTCTCCGCGCCCGGCACCGGCGACCAGTCCGCGGACGCGGCCCGCTCGATGGCGGCTGCCCTGGCCGAGTGAGTATTCGACCGCGTCGGCGAACGCTCCAGGAACGGCGGTTGGCCGCCTCCGAGACCCCGCCGCTCGTGGTGACCGGGATCTTCGCGACAGTGGCGAATCTCCTCGGCTGCGATGGGCTACCCGCGTGTCCTCCGCAACCGGAAGGCCACCACAGCAGCGATCAACAGTACGACGGCCGTGGCGATAGCAGCCGCGTGGACGCCCGAAACGAAGGCTTCGTGCACCGAGGTCAGGAATCCATCGGCCACCGATTCCGGCAGCTGACGCGCGAATTCGGTAGCACCGCCGAGGGATTCCGACGCCGCCTCGGTTTGCGCACCTGGAACCTGGGACAGATCGAGCCCGCTGCGGAACACCGCCATGGTCACGCTGCCGAGGATGGCGACACCGAGAGCGATGCCGCTCTCGTAGGCGGTCTCCGAAACCGCCGCGGCGGCACCGGCCCTTTCGGCAGGAGCCGAACTCACCACCAGATCGGACGAAACCGTCAGCGCCACACCAACACCCGCCCCGATGAACAGGAACCCGAGGATGAACGGCACCGTACTGGTCGCCGCATCCGGGCTCAGCCACAGCAGCAGCGCCGCACCGACCGCGGCGAGCACCAGCGCACCACCCAGCACCACTCCGGGACGCAGCACCCGAACCATCCACGCCGCCGCGAGCGAGGCGAATACGCTCGCCCCGAGACCGGGCAGCAGCAGCAATCCGGCCTGCATCGGCGAACGCCCCAGCACCAATTGCAGATACTGCGAACCGGAAAACAGCACACCGGCCAGCGCGAATACCGCAAGCCGACTGGTGAGCACCGCAGTGCGGAACCTAGGCAATGCGAACAGCTTCAAATCGAGCATCGGATGTGCCAGACCGCGCTGCCTGCGCACGAACAGCACACCCGCGATCACGCCGATCGCACCGATCACCAAGAGCCGCGGGCTCATACTGTGCGCCGCGGACTTCCTTGACCGCGTACACCACCGGCACCATGGCCAGTATGGACAGCAGCCGGCACCATCGATGCCAAGTCCGGCCCCGAGACGGACGAGGTGCAGCAGGCGCTATCGGACATGATGAACAGTTGGTCGCAGGGCCTGGATACCGACATCGAGGATCCGGTGCGGGCCGACATCATTCGTTTGGTCGGCGACGGCGTTTACCTGCGCGCGCTGCTCGGTCTCGCGCCGGTCGACCCGACGCGGTACCGAAAAGTCGTGGACCGACTGCTCGAGCGTTGATCCCCCGTATGTTGCGCCCCACCTGGCGGGTCGCCGACGGCTAGACTCGGCCGCGTGTTACCAGCCGCCGAGCCGGCCGGTGCCGTCGGGGCGGGGAACGATCCGGTGCCAACCTCCCCTGGAACGACGGTGCCGATCCGCCCACTGAGCTTTCGCGAACTGCTCGACGAGCCGTTCGCGCTGATCCAGGCGAATGTCGTCGTGCTGGCGGGCACGACCGCGGTCGGACTCGTCCTGGCCGAACTGCTGGTCGTCGCGGTCACCGCCGGGATCTCCTATCTGACCGACGGCTCCGACGCGGGCACCGCGGGGGCGGCGATCCTGTCGACAGCGGCCGCCGCCTGGTTGCTGCGGTTCCTGCTGCGCGGGATGACGGTCGCCCACGGACTCGCGACCGTCGCCGGATCGCCGATCGGCTGGCGCACCGCGCTGGGTCGGGTGGGTGCGGTCGCGGGTCCGCTGTTGGCCTTCCACGTGCTGTTCACGATGGTCGGCATCGGCGTGCTGATCGTCGGCAGCCTGCTGATCATCACCTATCCGTTCGCGCTGATCTGGCTCGGCTATCTGCGCGCCGGACGGTTCGTCGCGGTGCCGGTGATCTTCGTCGAACGGACCACCCATGCCGGTGCGGTCGCGCGCTCGAAGCTGCTCGTCCAGGGGGCGCAGTCGTCGATAACCGGATTGTGGTTCGCCTGCCGCGCCCTGGTCGTCCTCGTCGCCGTGCCGCTGCTCGGCATTCCGTGGTACCTCTCGGATTTCACCGGCACTCATCGCTGGCAGGTCATCGTCCTGCTGTCCACGTCGACGCTGTTGATCATCGCCTTCGGGGAGGTGGTCGAGTCGGCGACGCGGGTGGTCTCGTATGTGGATCGCCGGTGCCGCCGTGAGGGGCTCGATATCCGGGTCCCCGGGACGGATAAACGATGACAGAACCCACGGCCCCACCGCCGACCCCGCGACTCGGACCCGCGGACGCCCACCGCGACGCCGCCGAAAACGCCGCACTGCACCGAGATTTCGATACCGCGCTCCGCGAGCGGTTCCGCGCGGTACTACGCGGCCTGGAACAGCGCGGCATGCTGGAGGTCCGCCGCTCGCGGACCGCGCGGGAAACCGCCGACGACGCGACCACCGCGCTACCGCTCGAGCATGCGAGCGAATTACACCCGGCCGCACACAGTTTCGACGAGGTCGTGTACGGCGGCCGCCGCGCCACCGAGGACGAATACCGCCGCCTCGAATATGCCGACCGCTACTCGCGCAGCGCCCCACCGCCCGCACCGGAACCGGTCGAAGCGACGATCACCGAGAAGACCAAGGCCCGCAGACAACTCCCGCCGCTACCGGACCTGCTGCGCAATCCGAAATTCTGGGCCGCGCTGCTCGCCGCCATCGCGCTGATCGTGCTGCTGTACGCGGTGTTGAATTCGTGTGCCGCGCCCGCACCGCATAAGCCGACACCGCCGGATATCCCGCCGCCCAAACCCCCCGAGCACCATCCGGATGACAACCGCGACGACTCCGGCTTCGGCGCGGGCCAGGATTCCATCTTCGGCAGGCTGCCCGCACCGGTCGCCTTCGGTGGCCTGCAATTCCTCATAGCCGCGGCCGTGCTGGTGTGGTGGCGGGCGCGTCGTCGCGGGACGCTGGTCGGCGAACCGCGACCCGTGGAAGTGGCCGCGAACGAGCTGCTCGGCGGCCAGGCTGCGCTCTATCGCCGGTCGAAGGACCACGAGCATGTAGCGACCCGGCTGCGCGCCGCCACCCTGCGCCGCATCCGCCCGATGCTCGGCGTCGGCACCGATGTCACGCCGGACCGGCTTGTCGCGACCGTCGCCGCACGGACCCGGGTCGATCCGGCCATCGTCGGCGCCGCGCTGTACGGACCGGTGCCCGATGCGAGCACCCTGCAACTCGTTGCCACACAACTCGAATGGATAGAGGCGGAGGTCGGATGACCAGCACGGACACCAACCACACCCCGACCGCCGAGGAGGCGGGCGCCGCATTCGCCGCACTGCGTGCCGAGATCGGCAAGGCGGTGATCGGCAACGACACCGCGATCATGTATCTGGTGCTCGCCCTGCTCTGCCGCGGCCATGTGCTGCTGGAAGGCGTTCCCGGCGTGGCGAAGACGCTGCTGGTCCGTGCGCTCGCGACGGCCCTGGATCTGGAACACGCCAGGGTCCAGTTCACCCCGGACCTGATGCCGGGCGATGTGACCGGTTCGCAGATCTACGATCCGCACACCACCGAATTCACCTTCCGGCACGGCCCGGTCTTCACCAATCTGCTGCTCGCCGACGAGATCAACCGCACGCCACCGAAAACCCAATCGGCGCTGCTGGAATCGATGGAGGAGCGTCAGGTCTCGGTGGACGGTAAGCCGCAGCCGCTGCCGGACCCGTTCGTCGTGGTCGCCACCCAGAATCCGATCGAACAGGAGGGCACCTATCCGCTGCCGGAGGCGCAGCTGGACCGCTTCCTGTTCAAGGTCGATATCCAATTGCCCGGGCGCGACGACGAATTCCGCATTCTGCAGCGGCACGCGGGCGGCTTCGATCCGCGCGATCTGACCGCCGCCGGTCTGCGTCCGGTCGCGGGACCGGCGCATATCGCCGCGGCGCGGGCGGCGATCACCCGGGTCACCATCAGTCCGGAGGTGCTCGCCTACACGGTGGATATCTGCCGGGCCACCCGCAACTCCCCCGCGGTCCAGCACGGTGCGTCCACCCGCGGCGCGACCGCGCTGATGGCGGCCTCGCGCGCGTTCGCATGGCTGAACGGTCGCGGGTTCGTGACCCCGGACGACGTGAAATCGGTTGCGGTCGCGGTACTTCGGCATCGGCTGCATCTGCGGCCCGAGGCGGAGTTGGACGGTGTGACGACCGAGGGCGTCATGTCGTCACTGCTGCTTTCGGTTCCGGTTCCGGTGTAGCTCGTGGTCGTTACCGGTCGGCTCGCCCTGACGGCGGCGGTGCTCGCACTGTTCGTCTGCTTCGTCATGCCGTCGTGGCTCGGTGTCGTACTGATGACGAGTGTGCTTGCCGCCCTTGTCCTTTTCGATCTCGGCACGGTGGCGCGAGCGCGCGACCTCACGCTGACCAGGGAATCGTTGACCGTGATCCGGCTCGGGCGCAGCGTCGAGGTGGAACTCGGCGTGGTGAACAACGGGACCAGGACCGTGCGCGGGCGGCTGTGGGACGACTGGCCCGGCAGCGCTCGCGCCGAAACCCGCACGCACCGACTGGATCTGCCGCCCAACACCCGCATGCGCGTGCAAACCGCATTGACACCGACCTACCGCGGCGATCGGGTCGCCGGTCCGGTGACGGTGCGATTGTTCGGCCTGCTCGGTATGGCCGGATGGCAGAGTCGCCACACCGTGCCCGCGCGGGTCCGGGCGCTGCCGGAATTCCACAGCGAACGGCTGCTGAGCTCGAAAGTCAAACGGCTGCAACATCTCGAGGGCCGCAATGTCGCGAATATGCGCGGTCAGGGCACCGAATTCGATTCCTTCCGCGAGTATGTCGCCGGTGACGATGTGCGGGCCATCGATTGGCGGGCCACAGCTCGCGCCACCGATGTGCTGGTGCGCACTTGGCGTCCGGAACGTAACCGGCACATGCTGATGGTGCTCGACACCGGCCGCATCAGCGCGGGCCGCGTCGGCACCGGCACCCGGCTGGACGCGAGTATCGAGGCCGCGCTTCTGCTCGGCGGATTGGCCGCGGCCGCAGGCGATTCGGTGGATCTGCTCGCCTACGACCGGCAGGTACGCACCGAGGTCCGCGGTGTGGGCGGCCGCCGCCTGCAACTGAAACTCATGCACGCCATGGCGGGCGTCACCCCCGCACTGGTCGACACCGACAGCGCGGGCCTGGTGCGCGCCGCCATCCAACGGGCCCGCCGCCGCAGCCTGGTCGTCTGGTTCACCAGTCTGGACGGGGCGGCTGTCGAGGAGAACCTGCTACCGGTCCTGCCGACCCTCGCCCAACGCCACCGCGTCCTGATCGTCTCGGTCACCGATCCCGACGTCGCCGCGGCCGCCGCCAAACGCGACACCCTCGCCGACCTCTATCCCGCGGCCGCCGCCGAATCCCTGATCGCCGAACGCGCCCTGGTCCAGGAATCCCTGCGCCGCATGGGCATCGATGTGGTCGCGGCCTCCCCGGAGCGCCTCCCCGAAGCCCTTGCCGACGAATACCTGGAGCTGAAGCAGTCCGGCACAATGTGACTCCACGATCGCTCGGGCGTGGACCCGAAGTCGCCTCGGCATCGATGTCGATCCGGGAACACTGCGCTATCCGGATTGCGAGCTCCCGCTCCGGGGCGAACCAGTCGTTGGCGAGCGAACGATCGCCCGCGAACCCTGCCCCACAGACGGGCAATCAGAACCAGCCCGACTACGAGCCCGGGTGCAGCGCCGACCATAGAAGCCATGAACACGCTCCTCAACCGCCAGCGAGTCAACCGTCCCCCAGCGCGGCGGTCGTGCAGCCCAGCTCGGGTCACCGCCGAATGACCGTGTTGCAGATGGAGACTCAGCTCGCGCGGGCGATCGGCATCGGGCGCGGACCTGCCATCACCATCGGCGTGATGATCGGCGCGAGCGTGCGGCGTTGGCGTTCGGCGATCACCGCGCCGAGGATCTGTACGGGCGGATACCCGGCGGGTACCGGAATTTGCAGCCGGTCACACACGGCGAGGAGCAGGGTGTGACCGAGGTTCGCCTGGGCGGCGGGGCTCAGGGTGTTGATGCGGGACAGGTACTGGCGCACCGCGAGTGCGAGGTCCTCGGTGATGCCGGACAGGTCCAACTGTCCGGACCAGGCGACGAGCCAGGGCGGTGCGACGGCCAGCAGCGGGAAGGGCACACTGCGCTGGCTGTGCACGACAACGGTGCCGGCGAGCACATCACCGACCCGGCGCGCATTCGGCGAGCACATCGAGGTGATCACCCCGACCGCGCCGAATGCGCCCAACATCCAGAAGTCGACGATCACACCCGCCAGCCCGCGGGTCAGGGCGTGGCGGAAATCGATCGGTCCGCCGTCGCCGCGCACCACCCGCAGGCCGAGCATGAGCTTGCCAACAGTCCGTCCGCGCATGAGGGTTTCGCAGAGCACCGGATAGCCGACCAGCGTCGCGACGATCGTGGTGATCGCCGCCGCGCTGTACCACGCGGAGTCGGCGCCGAAGTAGAGCAGCGCCGCGCTCAGGCCGAGCATCAGCATGCTGCCCAGCATGAATTGCACCAGCACGTCCAAGAGGAACGCGGTGGCCCTGGTCGGGATCCGGGCGATCGGCAGCTCGAGTGCGACCGCTTCGCCGGTGGTGAATTCAGCCATGTCGATAGCATTCTTCCGACCGGCGGTATGGGAGGCAACCAATGGACATAGATGCGTACAGCTACGCACAGCGGGGGGCATGGGATCGGCTGGCCTATCTGGCCGGTCGGCGCAGGCTCAGCGGCGCGGAGGCCGACGAACTGGTCGCGCTGTACCGGCGCACCTCACAGCAGCTGGCGCGGCTGCAATCGCACAGTCCGGATCCGGAACTCATCGCCGGACTCAGCGCACTGCTGACCAAGGCGCGCGGCCGGGTGCTGGGCACCAAGGGCGACGCGTGGAGCCAGGTGGGCCGGTTCTTCACCCACCGATTCCCCGCGACGCTGTATCGGGCGTGGCCGTGGTGGGTCGCGGTGGCGGCGGTCTTCATCATCGTCTCCACCGGTCTGGCCGTCTGGATCGCCGGTTCCGGTTCGGCGCGCGATCTGTTCGGCATCTCCGATCACAACGACTGGCTCACCGCACCAGGCGGCGAATTCGAGACCTACTACTCCGAACATCCGCACGACGCGTTCGCCGCGCAGGTGTGGACCAATAACGCATGGGTGACGGCGATGGTGCTGTTCACCGGGGTGCTGATCCTGCCCGCGGTGTACCTGCTGTTCGGGAACGCGCTCAATACGGCGGTGACCGGCGGGTTGATGGCCGATGCCGGTCGGCTCGATTCGTTCTTCGGATTCATCCTGCCGCACGGCACGCTCGAGCTGACCGCGATCTTCGTGGCCGGCGGGGTCGGTCTGAAGCTCGGCTGGACGCTGATCGATCCGGGACGTTCGAGTCGGCTGGAGGCGGTCGCGCGCCAGGGCCGGGCCACCGCGACGGTCGCGCTCGGTCTGGTCGCGGTGCTGCTGGTCTGCGGACTGCTGGAGGGTTTTGTCACACCGAGTTCGCTGCCTGTGCCGGTGAAGGTCGGCGTCGGATTCATCGCGGAGGCACTGTTTCTCGGCTACGTCTTCGTGGTGGGTCGCCGGGCCGCAGTCGAGCAGGACGCACGAGCCGCCGCGACACTGGGATTCGGTGGCGCTGAAGAGGATTCCGCGAAGCGCTGGCAGACAACGCCGAGCACACGGTGAGTGAAATGGGTCCGGGCAATCGGTAGCAACGCTATGTAACGACTGAGATTCGAAGTCCCCCAATTGAGTTCCGCTGGCCGCAGCGAGTCCAGCTCAGCTGCGGCCAGCGTTACCGTCAACTCTACACAATCGTTATCCCGACGCAACCCTCCCCGCCGAGGTCAGGCGTATAAAGCAGCGCCCCAGCAAACCCAGGTGGGCGCATCGTTTTTCGGTAGTCCAGCAAACTTTCGGCGGCCATTCGGCGGCCGAAACCAGACCCCGGAACCGACCTTCGGCGCGCGATCCCAGATCACGATCCAGAAACCACAGGTTGTCGACAAACATTCTTCGATCGATTAGCTGCATTGTGAACATAGAGTCCTCAATGGTTACTAAATGCCGCTCGGACCTGCACATTTATCGCTCGATAATTGGTGTTGCTGACAGTTGGATAGAACAAAAGAGACTTCAGGTTGGTTTACTGCGTTATAAACGTGATCTACACCTAGCCGTAACCCTTCGGGGTGGACTTACATCCGGTCAAGATCATGATTAACCAGGTGCGCAAATGCGGTCGCCGGAGCACCGAATCGGACCGCGGTCAGCACCACGGCCGCAACCATAACCGGCTCTGTGATCTCGGCCACCTTCCTGGCTCGACCCGGCCGGATCGGGCGAAAACGACAGTGCGACAGCCGAACGCGGCCCCGCACTGTGGCATGCGGGGCCGCGTGACCTACGTCTCAGGCTTCGGCCAAACCGAGCCGCCCGTACGCCAAACGCAACGGCTTCGGCGCGTACCAAGCCGCCCTACCGAGCAGTCGCATCGCGACCGGCACCAGCACGCCGCGCACCAGCGTCGCGTCGATCAGGATCGCCAACCCCGCGCCGAGTCCGAAGAACTGGATGAACCGGACGTCACTGCTGGTGAAGGCCAGGAAGCTGATCGAAATCAGCGCCGCCGCGGTGGTCACCAAGCGGCCGGTGCGGGCCAGTCCCTCGATAACCGCTTCCTTCGTGGACGCACCGCGATCGTGCAGTTCCTTGATCCGGCTGATCACGAAGACCTCGTAGTCCATCGACAGTCCGAAGGTGATGCAGAACAGCAGCAGCAACATCGAAACATCCAGCGGCGCAGGGGTGAACCCGATCAGTCCGGACAGGTGCCCCTGCTGGAAGACGAACACCATCAGCCCGAGCGTGGCGGCCAGACTCAGCACATTCGACACCAGTGCGCGCAACGGCTGCACGATGCTGCCGGTGAACAGGAACAGCAGCACGAAGGTCGTCACGACGATCCACCCGATGGCGATCGGCAGCTTCGCGCCGATCGATGCGAGGCCGTCGCGCAGTTCGGCCACCTGCCCGCCGACCAGCGCATTGACACCGGCCGGACCTGGCACGTCACGCACGCGATCGACCAGATCGCGGGCAGCGGAGGAATTGCGGTCCAGATCGGTGAGTACGGTCAGGCGCTGCGCGTCCGGGCGGGCGAACCGGGCATCGGCGGGTGTGCTCGCCGTCAGCTCGCCGTGGACGAACGTGCCCGCACTCGACTCGACCTGGGTGACGTGGTCAACCCTGGACAGGGTGCGCGCGTAATCCGCGAGCGGCGCTGCGGCAACGCCGGTTTCGGTGATCACCGACAGCGCGTTCACATCGCCGCCGCCGAAATCGTCGCGCATCGCGTCACCGACCTGACGCACCTCGGTACTGGTCGGCAGCACTCGATCGTCGGGTGTACCGAACTGGACGTGCAACAGCGGCGCGGCGGCGAGCAGCAGCACCGCTACCACCGGCACACCCGCGAGCAACGGCCGACGCATCGCGAATCCGGCCACGCCGGCCCAGAACGGCGTTGCGTCACCGCGAATCCCACGGACACCGGGCACCCGCCACGCATCGGTCCGCGCGCCGAGCACCGTGAGCAGCGCGGGCAAAACGACCACCGCGGCAACGGCGGAGATGGCGACCACGCCGATCCCGCCGTAGGCGAAGGACCGCAGGAAGTACTGCGGGAAGATCACCAGCGCGGACAGCGCCGCCACGACGGTGGCCGCACTGAAGGCGATGGTGCGTCCGGCCGTCGATACCGCAGCGATCACCGCATCGTCGGGTTCGGCACCGGCCGCGCGGCGTTCACGGAAGCGACTGACCATCAGCAGGCCGTAATCCACCGCGAGCCCGAGTCCGAGTCCGGTGGTCAGATTCACCGCGTAGATCGACACATCGGTGACGGACCCGAGGATCGAGAGTTCGGTGAAGGTGCCGAGGATGGCGATCCCGCCGACCACCTGGGTGAGCAGCGCGGCGACCACATTGCCGAAGGCCAGCACCAGCAGCGCCAGAATCAGCGGCACCGCAACGGCTTCGGCGAGGCCGAGATCCTTGCCGATCTGCTTGGTGATCGAGTGGAAGATCGCGGTGCCGCCACCGACCTGGATCCGTGCGACCGGACCGTCGGCGCGATAGGTCTCGACGATCGAGGCGGCGGACTTCTCCTTATCGGTGGCGTCCTTATCGACATTGCCCGCCAGGACGACGGCCGCGGTTCCGTCTGCTGAGCGCATGGCCGGTGATCCGGTATCCCAATACGAGACGACATTGGTCAGGCGCTGATCGGCCGCGAGCCGCCGAGCCAGATCGCGGCCGATGGTGGCGACCGCAGCGCCGTCGACCGTCCCCTGTTTCGCCTCGATCATGAAGACGTAGTCGGTATCGGCGCCGAATTTATCGGCCAATTGGGTCTGCGCGGTACTGGATTGGGCGTTGGGGTCCTGCTGGCCGCCGGGCTGCATCTTGCTGAAGGCCGTCGCGCCGACCACACCGCCCGCAATAAGGGCGAGCACGCCGACGACCAGGATCCAGCGGGCGCGTTGGACAACGAATCTGCCGAGTATTTCGAACATATCGGGTCTCCGATCGGGCATGTTGTCATGCGTAAACTTTATGGGTGTTAACTTGCCACGCGATGTGTGTGGGTGTCAACATCGATGCGATGACAGATTCGGAAACAGCACCGAAGCGCGCCACCCGCGACGGCCCGTATCACCACGGCGACCTGCGCAATGCCCTGGTGCGCGCCGCCGCCGAACTCGCCGAAACCGGCGGGCCGGAGGCGGTGACGGTGCGCGCGGCCGCCCGGCATGTCGGCGTCACGCCGACCGCGGCCTATCGGCACTTCACCAATCACGAGGAGTTACTGAACGCGGCACAGGAACAGGCTCAGCACACCCTGTTCGGCGCAATGGCCGAGACGATGGCGAGCTTGGCGCCGCCTGCGGATGCGATCACCCGATTGGGCGCGGTGGGCCGGGGCTACATCACCTTCGCGCTGCGCGAACCCGGCCTGTTCCGCACCGCGTTCTGCGGCGACCAAATGCCTTCGCCCGCCTTCGATCTGCTGGCCGGACTGCTGGACGAACTCGTCGACGTCGGCTTCCTCGACCCGGCGGACCGACCGGACGCCGAATACGCCGCCTGGTCAACGGTCCACGGTATGGCCTCGCTGATCATCGACGGCGTACTCGACGACCTCGACGATGCGGCCAGGGACAGCGCGATTCACCGGGCCCTCGCGGTGGTCGAACGGGGTTTGGCCACCGGCCCGAATGCCCCCGACTTCAGCTGACGCGCAGAATTCCGGTGATCGTGCCCTGCAGAATCTTGCGGTCGTGCGTGATCAGCGGTGAGGTCTGCAGCGGATCGTCGACTATGGTTCCGGCCAGCGGCCGATGCGAAATCACCACGCCGGTATCGGGATTCACGACGGTGAACGCGTAGCCGTCGAGCGGGGTGGTGAGGTCCAGTCCGACGCGCGTCACGGTGTAGATGGCGCCGTCCGCGGTGGACAGATGCGGAACGGCAGCGCTGCGAACCGTGTTCTCCCATACCGTATGACAGCCGGTGTCCTCGACGTCGACCCTGGTCATCCCGCCGAGGAACGGTGCGGATGCCGGAACGGCGGGGCCCGCGCCCTCGGGGACCGTGGGGTACGGGTAGCCGTAGGTGCTGGCGACGAACAGCGACCGGCCGATGCCGATCGGCGAGTTCTCGCTGCCCGCACCACCACGGGTGAGCACCGGTTGCGAGCACACCAATTGTCCGGTGCCGGAACGGAAAACCAGTGCGTTCACCTGCCCGTCGGCATTGTCGACGATGGTCAGATATTCCGCGCCGGAGGTGGGCCCGAAGTAGGTCGGGGTGGAGCCGGTACCCCAGCTCAGCTGGCCGGGCTTGCGCGCCGATCCGCGGTCGTAGGCCGCGCGCCACAGCACCTCCGGTCGCCCGGTTGCATCGGCGCGCAACTCGTACAGCGCGTGCGTGGTGGCCACCGCGACCCGACCGCTCGGTGCCGACGAAATGCTGTTGGCCACCGCTTCACCCGCGGGCAGCGCGACGGTGGCCGCAGCACCCGCGGGCGGCACCAGGCCGACGAGACTCTTGCCGGTGGCGAACCAGACATTGCCGGACCAGTCCGGCACCAGCCCGGTCACGTTGTCGCCCACCGGAATTACGGAACTGAGATCGGTGGACGAATCGATCGACAGCCGCCATTTGCCCGCCGCGTCACGCGAGTGGCCGACGCGGAGCAGAGTGCGGTTACCGTCCACGATGACCAGTCGGTCGGCATTGTCGAGATGGGCATAGACACCGCCGAGCAGACTTCCCTTCGCGATCTCCAGCGAAGCCAGCGGGGTGCCCACCGGACCGACAAAGGACGCATCGAGCAGATGGATGGTCGGAGTCTGGCCGATCACGGGTGTGCACAGCGCGATGACCAGATTGTCCGACCCTTGCAGCAGGGTCGGACATGCCGAAGCCAGTGGATACCCGGCCACCGAAATCGCTCCGGTGCCAGGCCCGGCCAGCGGCGTCGCATCCGACGATCCGGCATCGCCGTGCATGGTCGCGGTGCCGATCGGCCCGAGGTACGGATTCGGCGGCGCCAGCGGCCCCCACGATCCCGCCGCCTCGGCAGTGCCGATCGGCGCGAGCGCCAGGACGGCGGCGGCAAGGAGTACCAGCGGTGATCGCATCGGGTTCAGCTTTCGGTTATCGGACAGTGGCTAGCATGACGGCATGAGTATCCGGACCCGCGTGCTGTCCACGATCGCCGGTCAACTCGGCAATCCGCACGGAACGCTCGGCAAGGGCTTCGCCTTCATGCTCAATCGCGGTAATAAGCGCGCCATCGTCGGCGCGGTCGATGCGGCCGGGATCGCGGCAGGCGCGACGGTCGCGGATATCGGATTCGGCGGTGGCGCAGGGCTTTCGATACTGCTCGAGCGGGTGGGCACGAACGGGACGGTGCACGGTTTCGAGATCTCGCCGGACATGTTGACCAGGGCGAAGTCGAAATTCACCGACGAAATCGGTACGGGCCGAATGCAACTCGAGCCGGGCTCGATGACCGATCTGCCGCTGGCCGATGACGCACTCGATGCCGCCATCACCGTCAACACCGTCTACTTCGTGCCGGATCTGGCCGCCGCGGTTGCCGAACTCGTGCGCGTTGTGCGTCCCGGTGGCAGCCTCGTCGTCGGTATCGGCGATCCGGACACGATGGCGAAAATGCCGTTCACCGCATACGGTTTCACGCTGCGGCCGGTGGCCGAGGTGATCGCCGTGCTGGAAGGCGCGGGCTGCGTCGTCGACCACAAGCAACTGGCCGATCCGCCGATTCCGCATCACCTGCTCGTCGCCCGACCCTCCTGACTACATCAGGGCGCCGCCGTCGATGCGGATCTCGCAGCCGGTCATGTAGCGGCCGTCATCGGAGGCGACCATGGCGACCGCACCGGCGATATCCTCCGGAGTGCCCAGCGCACCGCCGTTGAGCCAGCCGGTCAGGCGTGAGAACAGCTTCGGATCGAAGCCCTCCGGCTGATCGAGAATGGATTTGGTGGTGATCCCGCTGGTAATGCCCGCGGGCACGATATTCACCGCGCGCAACCCCTGCTTGGCGTACTCCAGCGCGATCGCGTGTGTGAAGGCGTTCACCCCGCCCTTCGATGCCGCGTACGACGCCAGATAGGGCGACGCGCTGAAGGCCGCGGTCGAGGAGAGATTCACCACGACGCCGTGGCCGGACTCCAACAGCGCGGGTAACGCACTCTGGGTCATCAGGAAGGTCCCGGTGAGGTTGACCCCGATCACCTGGTTCCACACCTCGAGCGGCATCTGGTCGGTGCGCGCGGGCCGCAGAATGCCCGCCGCGTTCACCAGCACATCCAGGCCGCCCAGGAATTCGACCGCCTCCCCCGTCGCGGTGCGCACCGATTCGATATCGGCGATATTCACCTCTACGGTGCGCAGCCGCTCGGCCGCATCACCCGCCTTCGCCGCGGTGCTCTCCAGACCGGCCGCATCGATATCGGCGGCGACCAGCGTCGCCCCCTCATCGAGCAGCCGCAGGGCGATCCCCTGCCCGATACCCGATCCTGCTCCGGTGACCAATACGCGGCGGCCGTCAAATCTACGCATGCCAAAAATTAGAACAGGTTCTCATTAGGAGTCAACAGGTTCTGATGGAACCGAGGTCAGAAGGCGGCGTTCTCGCGGACCGCCTCGAGGTATTCGGCGATGGCGTCGCGGTTGCGGGACAGGCAGCGGATGCGGTCGGACATGCGGTCACGCTCGCGTTCCAGGGTGGCCAGCATTTCCGGGGTCGCGTCCGGGAAGTAGATGGTGCGCGGCTTGTCCAGGCAGGGCAGGATCTGCTTGATGATCCGGGTCGGTAGGCCCGCGTCGAGCAGGCCGCGGATCTGCAGGACCCGATCGACGAAGCGGTCGTCGTAACTGCGATAGCCATTGGCGCACCGGTCGGCGACGATGAGGCCCTGTTCCTCGTAGTAGCGCAGCAGCCGCCGCGAGGTGCCGGTACGCTCCGAAAGTTCTCCGATCCGCATTGGATTCCACCTCTGGTTTGACCTTCACATGTATGTGATGGTTCGAGCATAGGCCGCATGGACAACGCACTCTTCGAGTACAGCCCGATCGTCGACCGCGCACCGGTTCGGTGGCCCGACGATGCCCGCGTCGCGTTCTATGTCGGGCTGAATATCGAGCACTACCAGGTGGACCGACCCTCGACCAGCATCTTCCCCGGCACCGCCGCCCTCACCCCCGATCCGCTGAACTACGGCTGGCGCGACTACGGTCCCCGGGTCGGCATCTGGCGGGTGATGCAGGCACTGGACAAGTACGGTATCCGCGCCAGCGCCCTGCTCAACTCCGATGTCGCACACCATAATCCGCAGATCATCGCCGCCGGGCGGGAGCGGAACTGGACCTGGTTGGCGCACGGCAAGAACAACTCGATCTTCCAGGCCGATATGTCGATCGACGACGAGCGCGCCTACCTCACCGATATCGTCGAAACCATCGAGCGCGCGACCGGACGCCGCCCGCGCGGCTGGATGGGGCCCGCACTCACCGAGACCTTCCACACCCCGGAACTGCTCGCCGAACTCGGCCTCGACTATGTCCTGGACTGGACCAATGACGATCAGCCGTATCGACTCGATGTGCCCGGGATGCTGAGCGTTCCGTACTCGGTCGAACTCAACGACATCGCCCTGTTTCTCGGAACCGGTTTGCGCGGTGCGGATTTCGTGCAGATCGTCAAGGACCAGTTGGACCGGCTCCATGCGGAGTCCGGCCGTGTCATGGCTCTTGCGCTGCACCCCTTCGTCATCGGCCAGGCCTTCCGTATCAAATATCTGGAGCAGGCCTTGGATTATGTGGCGAACCATCCGGGTGTCTGGCTCGCGACCAGCGACGAGATCGCCGACGCCGCAGCTGTGTGAAAGCTATTGCGGGCAGCGCCATCGAGGACCATCATTCAGCTATGAGTAAGGTAACCCTAACTACCGAGCTGCCGATCGGCGCCGAGGTGGCCTGCGCACTGGCACGAACGCCGGAATTGTTCGCCTACGTTGTGGCACCGATCCTTTCGGTGCCACAATTCCACCTCCCGGACCACGTCGAGCCGGGCGCCGAGGGTTCCGCCCGCCTCTGGTGGTTCGGCATCATCCCCTCCTGGCGCCACCACCTGCGTCTGGTGCGGCTCGATGCCCGCGAGATCTACACCAATGAATGGGGCGGCCCCGTCCGCACCTGGAACCACCGCCTCACCTTCGAGCCGATCACCGAATCCAGCTGCCGCTACACCGACGAAATCGAAATCGATTCCGGCCTGCGCGGCGCCCCGACCCGCATCTTCGTCCACCTGATGTTCCGCCACCGCCACCGCCGCTGGCACCAACTCGCCGGCGTCCTGGCCAACAGCGCCGTCGAGCTCAGAGCGTCGGCGCGCAATCACTGACTACGACTGTTCTGTGGAGTCGAGGTTCGGTGCTCGGTAGGCGAATGACGGGCGTGTTGACATCGACACCGTGCACGCGGCGACGCTCACCGGCGCATTGGTCGGAGCCGTCGACGCCGTACTGAATTCGGTTGCCGCACATGATGCTGCGCCCGAATCGGTCTCCGCAGTCGTCGATGAAGCGGCCAGAATCGCGCTGCGCGGTCACCTGCCCGACGATCGCGCCTGCTGAAGGCTGGTGTGGACGAGGGCGACGATCAGTAATGCCGCGCCGACCAGGCCGGTTGGGGTCAGCCGTTCACCAAGGATTGCGGCGGCCAAGATCGTGCTGGTCAGCGGTTCGAGAAGGGCGAGCACCGCGGCCGTGCCCGCACCGACTTCGGAAAGACCACGCAGGTACAGCGTGTATGCCACGGCAGTGGATATCAGCCCGAACACGATTACCAGGACAACGCTGTGCGCCGTCGGGTGGAAGGTGAGCCCGGATACGGCCGCGAGCGGCGTCAGCAGCACGGCACCGCCGGTGACGGCGAAACCTGTTGTGGTGATCACGTCGAGGCCGGGCACCGGACGGGCGCTGATCAGGGTGAGGGTCGCGAAGGCGCACGCGGACACCGATGCCATTGCGGCACCGGCGAATACCCCGCCGGATGCCGCGTCACCGGCGGGCGCACCGACCAACAGGATCACCCCGAACACCGCGATCCCGATCGTCGCCGCGCGCCGACGATCCAGGATCCGCCTGCTGGTCAGATGTTCCAGCAGCGAGACGACAACCGGTGACATTCCGAGGGTGATCAGCGTCGCCAGACTCACCGACGAGGCCGCGACCGCACCGAAGTAGCTCGCCTGAATGATCGCGACAAGGACCGCGACCATCCCGATCCTGCGCCAGGCCGAGATGTTCCGCGGCAACGGCCGCCGCGTCACGGTCAGCAGAGCGATCAGCAACAGCCCGCCGACGGCGAGCCGACAGGCCGCGACGGATACCGGCGAAAGACCGGTCGCACGAAGCAGCAGGATGCCGAGTAGACCGCCGGTCCCCGCCGACAGTCCGGCGCCGACAAGGCAGACCAACCCGAATCGGTTGACCGTGGATATAGCAGTGGACATTCGCGCTCCTGCGACAGAAATTGATCGGGGGTCGCGGAAGCGAGGTGCAGAACCGAATTCACCTGCCAGAGCGGACGCGCGGTCCTACACCTCGCTCAGGAGCCCGGCGGCGGGACAATCAGGGACAATCGGTGCACCCGACAGACACTAAAGACCGCCTGAACAAGCTGTCATTCGATTTTCTGCCGAACGAATCCCGGCAATCCCACGGCATTTGGCCACGCGGGATCGACTGTTGCTGCGGATAACGGCGCGGCGGTTCCCCGAGCACTGTCGTCACCCCGGACATCGCTGGATATCGCATCAGGTCGCGGGGAGTATGAGGAGGTATGACGGTCACCACGGATATCCGACCTCGCCCCCTGCCACGCCCACGCGGCACCCTGTCCGAGGCGGTGGTAGGGCTGTTGCGCGGAATACCTGGCAAACCGGTGCCGAAGGCTCGATCGCTCGAACCGTACAGCGAGGATCTGCAGCTTGCCCTGCACACCTGCTATGAGCTGCACTATCACGGATTCGCGGCGGTGGACCCGGAATGGGAATGGGATCCCGGATTACTGACCCTGCGAGCCGCCATGGAGACCGCATTCCTGGACGCTATACGCGCGGAGGTATCCGGAGGCGATGATCTCGAATCGGAGCTCGACGAACTCCTGGTGACACCGATCGAATCCAGCGGTCCGTCCCGGTTCCTCCGCGACGAGGGCAAATGGTGGCATATGCGCGAGTATTTCGTGCACAGATCGATCTATCACCATAAAGAGGCCGACCCCTACGCCTGGGTGATCCCGCGCCTGCGCGGACGGGCCAAAGCTGCTCTCGTCGCGGTGGAATTCGACGAATTCGGCGGCGGTCGCGGTGAACGCATCCACGCGCGACTTTTCGCCGAGCTGATGGCAGGCGCCGGCCTCGACGCCGAATATCTGCATTACCTCGATGCCGTCCCGGAACCCATGCTTTCGCTGGTGAACATGATGTCGCTGTTCGGCTTGCACCGGTCGCTGCGCGGTGCGCTGGTCGGACATTTCGCGACTGTCGAAATCAGCTCATCACCGGCGTCATCACGCCTGGTCGACGCCCTGCGACGACTCGAAGCCGACCCGGCCTGCGTGCGGTTCTACCAGGAACACGTGGAAGCCGATGCGGTACACGAACAATTGATGCGCACAGATGTAATCGGTGATCTGATCGCGCATGAGCCTGCGCTGACGGAGTCCATGGTCCTCGGCATTCAGGCCACAAATATGTTGGAGGACCGCTTCGCCGACCACATTTTCGACGCCTGGCGTGCCGGACGCAGCTCCTTGCTGCCCGGTGCGGATGTTTAGAGCGGTCCGAACGGATAATCCAGAGAATATGATGTTGGTCCGCGCTCCCGGCGTCTATCGAGCCCAGCACGACACACGGCTGCTCATGCACGCACTGTCGCAGGCGCGCATCCCGCACGGTGGTCGCGTACTCGATATCGGCACCGGCACCGGAGCGCTCGCGGTCGCCGCAGCCCGCCATGGTGCCCGCACCATCACCGCGGTCGACATTTCCCGCCGCGCGGTCGCCACCGCCTGGTTGAACTGCCGACTGCGCGGCCTGACCGTCCGAGCGCTACACGGCGACTTCGAGGCGATACTCGGAACCGATCGCTTCGATCTCGTTCTCGCCAACCCGCCCTACGTCCCCGCCCCTGGAAGCGCTCCCGATCGCGGCCAAGCCAGGGCCTGGAACGCGGGAGAAAAGGGACGAACCATTCTGGACCGGTTGTGCGCGATGATGCCGCGCCTGCTCGAACCCGGCGGCGTCGCACTGACCGTGCATTCGTGTCTGTGCCATCCCGATGCGACCGTTGCCCAACTCCGGGACGGCGGACTCGACGTCGCGATCGTGGCGCGCTCGTCGGTGCCGTTCGGTCCCATCATGCGCGAGCTGACCCCGTGGTTGACCTCGACCGGGCTGATCGAGCCCGGCCAGAACCGAGAAGATCTGGTGGTGATCCGTGCCGACAAACCCCGACCGTGAACCCCGGCGGATCCAGCTCACTACCGACGGCCCGGCACTCATTGAAGGGCCGGTCGAACTCGTCACCCCGGACGGACAGTCCATTCACTCCGACCGAGTCGTCGTCGCGCTGTGTCTGTGCCGCCGTTCGTCGAACTACCCATTGTGCGATACCAGCCATCGCAAGCACCGACGGCGCGAGACCTGATGCGGACTCAGTGTCGGTACCCGGAGGCCTGGATGGTTTCGTCGGCCACCCGGACGCCGTAGTGGTAGGCGAGCTTGCCGCCGAGATACCCCGAGACGCCCAGCACCGCGAGGGCGATGATCGACAACACCAGCTGGCCCATTGGCACGGCGCCATCCGGTCCGTCACCGGACTGCCGCCACCAGAAGTCGATGGCGAAGGCGGCCGTCACGAGCAGATTCAGACTCATGTGGACGAGGCCGGTGCGAAACGCCGAGGTGCCGGTCGGGATCGCGAGCAGATCCAGCAGGCCGACCACGGCCGCGACCAGCGCGCCGAGCACACCGACCGCGATGAGCCAGGCCGAGCCACGGGCGAGGGACTGCGGGTCGCCCGCAATATGCGAAGCGATATCGAATACCACGCTCGCCACCCATGCCCCGATCGGCACCGTCACGAGGATCGGATGGAACGGATGTCCGTACGGACCGGCCAGCATCGCGCTGACCGGGCGCTTGGCCTGTTGCATGTCACTGGTCACGACAACCTCCTAGCGCCGGTCGGCCGAGTGGGACGCCTCGGCCACACCGATCGCATACCCACTCGGTTTCGACCAACACGTCGACACAGAGGTACGGATCAGACGCCCCGACTACACCCGACCCCATTCACCGAACCGCTGACGCACACGGGAAAACCCCGCAGACGACAAAAGCCGCAGACCGAGAAAATCTCTGATCTGCGGCTTTCCGCATATCTGTGGGCGAAGGGGGACTTGAACCCCCACGTCCCGAAGGACACTGGCACCTGAAGCCAGCGCGTCTGCCATTCCGCCACTCGCCCGAGCGACTGGGAGACAGTATCACGCGGGTCTGCGAGACACGAAATCGCCTGTTGACGGCACTCGAGTGCGGTCCGGACAGGCGCGGGAACCCAGGCTGGCTTCCGGGAGTTACAGGTGTGGACGATCGTGGATATCATGCAATGAACGTGGTCGATACGCGACACGCCATATCTGCGTGTCGTTGTTATGAATAAACAGACGCGCACCGAAGGGAGGCCGAGATGGGCATCGTTTCTCGATTCGAGCGCCGCCTGCAAGGCGCCGTCGGTGACGTGTTCGCCAGAGCCTTCGGGGGCAGTGTCGTTCCCCAGGAGGTGGAAGCGGCACTCAAGCAGGAAGCCGCCGCCAATATCCAGGATCTGGGTGGCGGACATCTGTTGGCGCCCAACAGTTATGTGATCACCATCAACACCTCTGATCACCAACAACTCGACGCCGACCACGACCTCACCACCCGCGCGTTCGCCAAACACCTTCAGGACTACATCCGCGAGCAAGGCTGGCAGACCTACGGCGAAGTACACGTGGCATTCGAGGCATCACCTACGCTGCACACCGGACAGTTCAGGGCGAGCGGTCGGGTCGATCCCGACATCGGCCGCAGAGCCACCCCGGCTCGCAGCCCCGAACCCACGCCACAACGACCTGCACACCCGCAACCAGGAGCTGGCCCCATGACGCAGAACTCAGGCTACGACCCAAGCCGTGAGCCCGCGGAGTCCGATCCACGCAACCGCGGGTACGCACCGCCGCCTGCGGGGCGGCCCGGGCCGCCGAACGGTGCGTACCGCGACGACTACGGCCGGGGCGCCGCGCCCTACGGCAGTGGCTCCGACTACCAGGCGCCGGACTCGCAGCAGGGTTACGGCGACTATCAGAACGGCTACGACTACCAGCAGGGTGGCCAGGGCTACGGCCAGCAGGCCTACCAGGAGCCCGGTTACGGGCAGCAGGGCTACGGCGAGCGCGGCGGCTACGGCCAGCAGCAGGGTGGCTACGCCGAACAGGACTACGGCCAACAGGGCTACCAGGAGCCCGGTTACGGGCAGCAGGGCTACGGCGAACAGGGCTATGGCCAGCAGGGCTACGGACAGTCCGGTTATGGCGAGCAGGGCTACGCCGACCAGGGCGGTTACGGTCAGCAGCCAGGCTACGGCCAGCAGGGCTACGCGCAGTCCGGCTACGGCGAACAGGGCTACGCGGAACCCGGTTACGGCGAGCAGGGCTACGCCGCGCCCGAAGAGCAGGGCGGCTATGGCCAGGCCTACTCGCAACAGCCCGGCTACGGCGCCCAGGGCGGCGGCTACCAGGCCCCCGCACCCGCGTATGGCGGTGGCGCACAAGCCGGTTCGGGCTACTCCGCGACGCTGCAGCTCGACGACGGCAGTGGCCGCACCTACCAGCTCCGCGAGGGCAGCAACATCATCGGCCGCGGTCAGGATGCGCACTTCCGGCTGCCGGATACCGGAGTCTCTCGCAGGCACATCGAAGTTCGCTGGGACGGGCAGACCGCGATGCTCTCGGATCTGGGTTCGACCAACGGCACGCTGGTCAACGGCTCCCCGGTTCAGGACTGGCAGCTGGCCGATGGCGACGTCATCCGCGCCGGGCACTCCGAGATCCTGATCCGTATCGTCTGATCCCGTAAGCTCGCGGTGCAGGTCACGACATGGCGTACAGGGATTCTGCGGCCGTATCGTGATCGAACTCGACCCACGGCCCTATGATGCTGCCAACACACGCGCGTCGCCAGGACCGGGGCTCGCGAAACCAGCAGGCCGGTGGGGGCGAACTCGCACCTACGGCACCGACGTACACGGTCGAACAGGAGGTGGAGCGCCGTGCAGGGACTGATCCTGCAATTGACCCGTGCGGGGTTCCTGCTGCTGTTGTGGTTATTCGTGTGGGCGGTATTGCGCACCCTGCGCAGCGACATCTACGCGGCATCCGGCATCCGGATCCAGCCCAGGGCCGCACGCGGTTCCGCGGTGCTGCCGTCTTTCAGCCGAGGCCAGAAGGGCGCCAAATTTCTTGTGGTGACTCAAGGTTCACTCGCCGGCACTCGCATCTCGCTCGGCACCCAACCGGTGCTGATCGGACGTGCGGACGACTCAACGCTGGTACTCACCGATGATTACGCCTCGACCAGACATGCGCGGCTCTCACCGCGCGGTGACGACTGGTACGTCGAAGACCTCGGCTCGACGAACGGCACCTACCTCGACCGCGCGAAAGTCACCACCGCAGTCCGAGTTCCACTCGGAACCCCCGTCCGTGTCGGCAAAACAGTGATCGAGCTGCGATCGTGACACTTGTTCTCCGCTACGCAGCGCGCAGCGACCGCGGTCTTGTCCGAGGCAACAACGAGGACTCCGTCTATGCGGGCGCACGGCTGCTCGCACTAGCCGACGGTATGGGCGGCCACGCCGCAGGCGAGGTGGCATCGCAGTTGATGATCGCCGCGCTCGCCCACCTCGACGACGACGAGCCCGGCGACGATCTGCTCGGCAAGCTCAATGCCGCCGTCCACGAGGGCAATGGCGCCATTGCCGATCACGTCGAGGAAGAGCCCGAACTCGACGGCATGGGCACCACGCTCACCGCAATCCTGTTCGCGGGCAAGAAACTCGGCCTGGTCCACATCGGCGACTCGCGCGCCTATCTGCTGCGCGGCGGCGAGCTGGCCCAGATCACCCGCGACGACACCTTCGTCCAGTCGCTGGTCGACGAGGGCCGGATCACGCCCGAGCAGGCGCATACCCATCCGCAGCGCTCGCTGATCATGCGCGCCCTCACCGGCAACGAGATCGAGCCGACGCTGATCATGCGCGAGGCCCGGGCCGGCGATCGCTATCTGCTGTGCTCCGACGGACTCTCCGATGTGGTCAGCGATGAGACCATCGCCAACACCATGCGCGAGGGCAGCACCGACGAATGCGCCGATCGTCTCATCGAACTCGCCTTGCGCAGCGGCGGCCCGGACAACGTCACCGTGGTCGTCGCCGATGTCATCGATCTGGACTACGGGCAGAGCCACCCGATCGTGGCGGGCGCGGCCTCGGGTCAGGACGAGGACTCCCCGCCGCCGAATACCGCCGCCGGTCGGGCCGCCGCGATGCGTCCGCCGCGGGCCGAACCACGCCGGGCCGCCGCCACACCGGAGACGCCGCCGCAGAGCAAATCGCACAAGTTGCGCTGGATCCTGCTCGCGGTCGCCCTGGTACTGGCCGCGGCGGTCGGATTGCTGGTCGGCTACAACATGATTCGCAGCAACTACTACGTCGGCGCGGATAACGACAAGGTCGTCATCATGCGCGGGCTGCCGGGTTCGGTGCTGGGTTATTCGATCCACGAGGTCGAGACGATCGGCTGTGTCGACCCGACCGGCGCCCTCACCCTGAAGCAGCCGGGCGAGACGCTGCCGCCGAAGTGCAAGGCGCTCAAGGTTTCCGATCTCAAGCAGACCGGACACGACCAGGTGGACAAGGGGCTGCCGCCGGGTTCGCTGGACGAGGCGCGCAAGCAGATGCAGATGCTGGCGCGCAACGAGCTGCTGCCCGTCTGCTCGACCAAGGAGTCGGTACCGCAGCCCGGCGTCGTGCCGCCGAGCGAGCCTCCCACGCAGCCCGGGGTCCCCGCGCCGACGACGGTCGCCCCGACCACCGAGAACCGGCCGCCCGCGCCCGAACCGCAGCCGAGTGAGACCAAGAGCCCCGATGCCAAGACCCCGACGGCGACGGCGTCGCCGAACCCCCAGACGGCGGGGGAGCCTTGCCGGGTGACGGACTGATGTCCGCTCCGGCACCGCCGTCCGCTGGGGCCTTTCCCAGTCCGCCCGGCGGATTCGCGCCAGCGCCGCCACCGTCGACGAAGCGCAATGCCGAACTCGTATTGCTCGCCGGTGCGACGGGCATTGTCACCGTTTCGCTGTTTCTGGTCGAGGCGAGTCAGGAACAATCGGTCACCTGGGATATCGCCAAGTACGGTCTCGCCTATCTGGCCCTGTTCTCGGTCGCGCATCTCGCGGTGCGCCGCTTCGCACCGTTCGCCGATCCACTGCTCTTACCGATCGCCGCGCTGCTCAACGGACTCGGCCTGGTGCTGATCCATCGGCTCGATCTCGCCGACGCGCAGACCGCCGCTTACAACTCGTGGCCGATCCCCTCCCCCGACGCCAATCAACAGATCCTGTGGACGGGTCTGGGGATGATCATCTTCATCGCGATTCTGGTCGTGCTGAGCGATTACCGCACGCTGGCCAAATACAGCTACACCCTGGGCTTGACAGGCCTTGTCGCGCTGGCGATTCCGGCACTGCTGCCCGGGGCGTACTCGGAGACCAACGGCTCCAAGATCTGGATCAGGCTGCCCGGATTGAGTGTGCAGCCGGGTGAGTTCGCGAAGATCCTGCTGATCATCTTCTTCGCCTCGGTGCTGGTCGCCAAGCGCGATCTGTTCACCGCGGCCGGTCGGCATTTCCTCGGCATGGAGTTCCCGCGCGCCCGCGACCTCGGACCGATTCTGGTGGTCTGGATCGTCTGTATCGGCGTTCTGGTCTTCGAAAAGGACCTCGGCACTTCCTTGTTGATCTTCAGCACGGTGCTGGTGATGCTTTACATCGCGACCGAGCGGGTCGGCTGGCTCGTCATCGGCGGTGTGCTGCTGACCATCGGATTCTTTTTCGCCTATCAGGCCTTCAGCCATGTCCGGGTGCGCACTCAGACCTGGCTGCACCCGTTCGCGGATTACAACAACACCGGCTACCAGATCTCACAGTCGCTGTTCGGTCTGGCCACCGGCGGATTGGCGGGGACCGGCCTCGGCAGCGGACGGCCCTCGCAGGTGCCCTTCGCCAAGACCGACTTCATCATCACCACCATCGGCGAGGAACTCGGCCTGTTCGGTCTGGCCGCGGTGCTGCTGCTGTTCCTGGTATTCGTGGTGCGCGGCCTGCGGACCGCGCTCGCCGTGCGCGACAGCTTCGGCAAGCTGCTGGCCGCCGGGTTGTCGTTCACCATCGCGATCCAACTGTTCGTGGTGGTCGGTGGTGTCACCAAACTGATTCCGCTGACCGGTCTCACCACCCCGTTCATGTCCTACGGCGGTTCGTCGCTGCTGGCCAACTACGCGCTGCTGGCATTGCTGATCAAGGTCTCCGACGCGGCACGTGCCCCGGCGCCGGTGCGCAAGAAGGATCCGGTGGCCCCGATCGCGGATGCGACCACCGAGCTTCTGCGCAAACCGGAAGCGAGGCCGCAGGAATGAACACGCCGCTACGACGAGTCGCGGTCGCGGTGATGCTCATGATCGTCGCCCTGCTGCTCAACGCCACCTATGTGCAGGTGATCAAGGCCGACGACTACCGCACCGATCCACGCAACTCACGCGTGCTGCTCGACGAATACGCCCGCCAGCGCGGACAGATCTCCGCGGGCGGCACCGTGCTGGCCAGTTCGGTCGCCACCGACGACCGCTACAAGTACCTGCGCACCTACCCCACCGATCCGGAGGCATACGCACCGGCCACCGGCTTCTACTCGATGCAGTACGGCAGCACGGGGCTGGAGCGCGCCGAGGATACGGTGCTCAACGGTTCGGACAATTCGCTGTTCGGACGCCGCCTGATCGATATGATCTCCGGTCGTGATCCGCGCGGCGGCAATGTGCTCACCACGCTGGATCCGATGATGCAGCAGGTTGCCTACGAACAGCTGACCGCCAAGGGCTACACGGGTTCCGTGGTGGCGATCGAGCCGAGTACCGGCAAGATTCTCACCATGGTGTCCACCCCCAGCTACGACCCGAACCTGTTGTCCGGGCACGATGGCGCCCAGGGCACCAAGTCTTGGGAAGAGCTGAGTGCGGACCAGCGCCAACCCATGTTGAATCGTGCTGTGTCGCAGACCTATCCGCCGGGCTCCACCTTCAAGGTGGTCGTCACCGCCGCCGCGTTGGCCAACGGCACCGCAACCCCGGACGACCAGTTCACCGCCGCGCCGAACATCACATTGCCGGGGACGAACACGACGCTGGAGAACTACAACGGCACCACCTGCGGCAGCGGCCCCACCGCAACGCTCACCGAGGCGTTCCGCAGATCCTGCAATACCGCCTTCGCCGAACTCGGCGTCAAGGTCGGCTCCGCCAACCTCAAGGACGAGGCCGCCGCATTCGGCATCGGCGCGCACCGCGGTATCCCGATTCCGGTGGCGGAGAGCACCGTCGGCACGATTCCGGACAATGCCGCACTGGCCCAGAGCAGCATCGGCCAGCGCGATGTCGCGCTCACGCCACTGGACAACGCGGTCATCGCCGCGACCGTCGCCAACGGCGGCGTCCGCATGGAGCCGTACCTGGTCGACCAACTGCAGGGACCCGATCTGAGCGAACTCTCGAAAAATAAACCGGTCTCGGTCGGCCAAGCTGTCAGCGCCCAGGTAGCGTCGACGCTGACCAACCTGATGATCGCGTCGGAGGACAACACCGTCGGACACGGCCAGACCCGGTATCAAATCGCCTCTAAGACCGGAACCGCCGAACACGGAAGCAATCCGCGCAATACGCCACCACACGCCTGGTACATCGCCTTCGCGCCCGCGCAGAACCCCAAGATCGCCATCGCGGTGATTGTGGAGAACGGCGGCGACCGGGCGTTGGCCGCCACTGGTGGCTCGGTGGCCGCGCCGATTGCCCGCGCGGTGCTGGACGCCGGTTTGCGAGGGCGCTGAGGGATTATGAACGTGCGAGTGGATGTACGGGGGCCGGGATGCTGAACAACGGTGCGATGATCGCCGACCGATATCGCCTGCAACGCCTGATCGCCACGGGCGGTATGGGGCAGGTCTGGGAGGCGCTCGACACCCGACTGGACCGCCGGGTCGCGGTGAAGGTGCTCAAGTCGGAGTTCTCGGCCGACCCGACCTTCCGGCACCGGTTCCGCAGTGAGGCCAAGACCACGGCCCAGCTGAATCACCCGGGTATCGCCGGAATCTACGACTACGGCGAGACCATGGATCCCAGCGGCGGGGAAACCGCCTATCTGGTCATGGAATTGGTGCAGGGCGAACCGCTCAATACGGTGCTGAACCGGCTCGGGCGGCTTTCGGTGGCCCAGGGTCTGGACATGCTGGAGCAGACCGGTCGCGCACTCGAGGTCGCACACGCTGCCGGCGTTGTGCACCGGGACGTCAAGCCGGGCAATATCCTCGTCACGCCGACCGGTCAGGTGAAGATCACCGACTTCGGCATCGCCAAGGCCGTCGACGCCTCCCCGGTCACAAAGACCGGCATGGTGATGGGCACCGCCCAGTACATCGCGCCCGAGCAGGCGGTCGGCGAGGACGCGACCGCGGCCAGTGACGTGTACGCACTCGGTGTGGTCGGCTACGAGGCATTGGCTGGGCAGCGGCCGTTCAGCGGCGACGGCGCGATCACCGTCGCGATGAAACATGTGCGCGAGGCCCCGCCGCCGATGCCGTCCGATCTGCCGCCCAATGTGCGCGAGCTGATCGAGATCACCATGGGCAAGGATCCGGCCCTGCGCTATGCCAGCGGCGGCGAATTCGCCGATGCCGTCGCCGCCGTGCGCGCCGGACGGCGTCCACCACCGCCGGTCACCACCGCGGGACCGACGGCAACCGGTGCGACCCGGGTGCTGCCGCCGGGCCCGACCGTGATTCTGCCGTCGCATGACCACGATGGCCCGACGGTCCGGTACAACACCCCGGCCACGCCGATGGGTGTAGGCGGCGTCGCTTCGACCAGACAGTCGCCCGCGGGCGCGCCCAGGACCGTGATGAGTTCCGGCGCCACCCGCACCCACCCAGGGCCCGGTCCGGAGACCTCGAAGTTCACCACCGGCCAGAAGGTCGGCGCGGCCGTGGCCGTCGGCGCGGTGCTGCTCGTCGGACTCGTTTTGTGGCTGCTCTTCGGCGGCGATACCAATCCGGATACCGTGCGCCCGGTCACCACCACCACGAAGGTCGCGCCGCCGCCGGTCACGACGCCGCCGACGACCACGACCGAGGCGCCGACGACCGTCGTCACCACGACCAGACCGGCCCCGCCACCGCCACCGACCCAGGAACCTACGACGACAACGCAGCCGCCGACCACAACGCCGAGTACCACAGCGCCGAGTACGACGAAGTCGTCGAAGACGACGAGTCCGTCCACCACCACAAGAGGCTCGTGGTTCCCTACGCTCGATTTACCATTTCCGGATAGTCCCGGTGCCCGAGGACCCTCGGCCACTCCAGGCGCTGCTACTCCGCAAGGACAACCATGACGACCCCGAAGAATCTCTCCTCCCGCTACGAGCTGGGTGAGATCATCGGGTTCGGCGGCATGTCCGAAGTCCACAAGGCGCGCGATCTTCGGCTCAGCCGGGACGTCGCGATCAAGGTGTTGCGCGCCGACCTGGCCCGCGACCCGACGTTCTACCTGCGCTTCAAGCGCGAGGCACAGAACGCCGCCGCACTGAACCATCCGGCCATCGTCGCGGTCTACGACACCGGCGAGGCGGAGGTGGACGGCGGCCCGCTGCCGTACATCGTGATGGAGTACGTCGACGGTGACACGCTGCGTGACATCGTGCGCGGTAAGGGTCCGATACCGCCGCGCCGGGCCATGGAGGTCGTCGCCGACGTCTGCGCCGCACTGGATTTCAGCCATAAGGCCGGAATCGTGCACCGCGATATGAAGCCCGCCAACATCATGATCAACCGGGCCGGGGCCGTGAAGGTGATGGACTTCGGCATCGCGCGCGCGCTCGCCGACAGCTCCAACCCGATGACCCAGACCGCGGCCGTTATCGGTACCGCGCAATATCTTTCGCCCGAGCAGGCGCGCGGTGAGACCGTCGACGCCCGCTCGGATGTCTATTCCGTCGGCTGTGTGCTGTTCGAAATCCTCACCGGCGAGCCACCTTTCACCGGTGACTCGCCGATCGCCGTTGCCTACCAGCACGTCCGGGAGGATCCGCGGCTGCCATCGCATGTCCACAACGGAGTGCCGCGCGAGCTGGATTCCGTCGTGCTCAAGGCGATGAGCAAGAATCCGGCCAACCGGTACCAGTCGGCCGCCGAGATGCGTGCCGATCTGATCCGGGTGCTCGGCGGGCAGAAGCCCAGCGCGCCGATGGTGATGACCGATGAGGACCGCACCACCATCCTCGGCTCGAACGAACCTGGGCCGCGCAACTTCCGCACCGTCGAACGCAATGACGACACCGCCGAGCAGGAACCCGCCGAACCGGCGAGTCCACGCCGCAATCTCTATATCGCGCTCGGCGCCGCCGCCGCGGTCATCGTTGCGTTCGCCCTGTTCTGGGTTTTGATCGGACCGGGCGCGCGCCCGGATCAGGTCGCCATACCCGACCTTTCGAACAAATCCGCGCAACAGGCCCAGGACTCGCTGCAGAAGCTCGGCTTCACGGTAGCCATCCAGCAGAAGCCGGATAACAAGGTCGCCACCGGCAATGTCATCTCCACCCAGCCGCTCGGCGGCTCCCGGGTCGACAAGGGCAGCACGATCACCGTGCAGGTCTCCAGCGGGCCGGCGCAGGTGCAGATTCCTCGGCTCGACGGCATGACCCAGGAGCAGGCGGAGCAGCAGCTGAACGCCAGTGGCTTGCGGATGGATCCGAACGTGCAGCGCAAGCCGTCGAGTGCGCAGGAGACGGACAAGGTGATCGGCACCGATCCCTCGGCGGGTTCGCGCGTCGATGTCGACCGGGCCATCGTCGTGATTCTCGGCTCCGGACCGGAGCAGATCCGGGTGCCGAATGTGGTTGGTCAGGACATCAGCGTCGCGCAGCCGAACCTGGTGGACAGCGCCGGTTTCAAGATCAACATCCAGGAGGTGCCGTCCTCGAAGCCCAAGGGCGAGGTGCTCTCGACCAACCCGGCGGGCGGCACCAGCGCGGACAAAGGATCGACGGTCACCGTGCAGGTCTCCAGCGGCGACATCGTCATGCCGAGCCTGGTCGGCCTGACCACAGCGCAGGCGGTGGACAAGCTGCGGCAGGCGGGTTGGACCGGCACATCGGCACAGATCAGCCAGGCCACCCAGGGCACCTTCGATACCAACAGCGTCGGCCGGGTCGTCAGCCAGCAGCCCGCGGCCGGATCGGCGATCGCGAAGAACGGAACGGTGTCGATCACCACCTACGTCCTCGGTCCGCCGTAACAGCGGCCAACCTGGCGACAATCAGTTCAGCGAATTCGTCACCGCGCGCGGTCTACCGCGGGCGGTGACGCCGATCAGGAAAGATCCAGGTGGCGATTCATCGACATCGCCGCCTCGGCCAGCTCCGCCAACTCGACCACCTCGACGCCGTGCTGCCGCAATCGCTCCACCCCGACGCAGTTGGTCACGAAGGTCGTAGGTTCCCGCCAGGCGATGACGACGCGCGGAATCCCGGCCCGCAGAATTCGGTCGGTGCACGGCAGCCGGGTCGCGGTGGCGCGCTGGGAACACGGTTCCAGGGTGCTGTAGATCGTCGCTCGCGCCAGCCGAGGATCGTCCGCGTCGAGCTTGTCGAGTGCGGACTCCTCGGCATGGACCTTCTCATCGGTCTCGCGCGAGTAGCCGGTCGAGATCTCGACGCCGTCGGCCACGATGACCGCACCGACGGAGAACGCGGTCGGACTGGGCGGGCACAGCCGCGCCAGTTCCATTGCCCGGCGCATGAATCGGATATCGGTCTGTTCCTCGGACGCGCGCGGCAGGTAGCGCAGTAATGCGATATCGCCGATCCGAGTGACATCGGCCAGGTGCATTCGGCGGGCCGGGTAGCTCGCGGGGCCGAGAAAGCGCGGCGCCGCGGCATGTCCGACGACGATCGGCGCGACCGCCATCTGCAATTCGTCCGCCAGGTCCGCCGCGAGGAACTGCGTGTGGATCCGGGTGCCGCCCTCGACCATGAGCCGGGCGATGCCGCGGCGGCCGAGATCGTCGAGCAATGCTGCGAGGTCTATATCGGCGCCGAGCGGGACCACCTCCGCCAGACCGGCCAACCGATCGCCGAGCTTCGCCGCACCGGTATGTGTCGTGTAGACGAGTTTGTCACCGCCGTGGTGCCAGAACCGCAGCTCGGGATCCAGATCACCGCGTGCGCTAATGGCGATCTTCAACGGGTACTCCGGTTTTCCGGCCGCGATGCGGGCCGCCCGGCGGTCCGCACTGGCGACCAGCAACCGTGGATTGTCGCGCCGCAGCGTCTGCGCACCGATCAGGATCGCGTCGGACTCGGCACGCACCTGATCCACCCGATCGAAATCCGCGGCATTGGACAGCTTCAGCCGCTCCGGGCTCGCATCGTCGATATATCCGTCCACACTGACCGCGACGGACAGCAGCACATAGGGCCGACGCGTCACTGGGTCACCAGTGCCGCGACCTCCGCCTCCAGCATCTCCACCAGCCCCTCGGACGGGCGCTCGCCGCATACCTCCAGCCAATTCGCCAACATCCGGTGCCCGCCCTGGGTCAGCACCGATTCGGGATGAAACTGCACGCCGTGAATGGGCAGGCTCCGATGCCGCATGGCCATCACGATCCCGGACTCGGTGCGCCCGATCACCTCGATATCCGAGGGCAGTGTGTCCTCGAGGACGGTGAGCGAGTGGTATCTGGTCGCGGTGAACGGGTCGGGCAGACCGGCCAGCACGCCCGCGCCGAGATGGAAGACCGAGCTGGTCTTGCCGTGCAGCAGCTCCGGCGCGCGAGTCACGGTGCCGCCGAACGCCTCTCCGATGGCCTGATGGCCCAGGCACACCCCGAGCAGCGGAATGCCGTGCCGGGTGCACGCATGCACCAGATCGATGCTCGCACCCGCCCGATCCGGAGTGCCGGGTCCCGGGCTGATGAGAATGCCGTCGTATTCGGTGACGACCGCGTCCAGATCGGCCAACTTCGCGTCGTCATTGCGCCAGACCACAGCCTCGGCACCCAACTGGCCGAGGTACTGCACCAGGTTGAACACGAAGCTGTCGTAGTTGTCGACGACCAGTACACGCATGCTGTCGAGATTACGTGGCGACCCGGCGGGCCGTCGCCCGCATTACCAGTTGGGATAGCCTAGAGGCAGACCGGAGGGGACCTGAGCCCTCACCCGGACCGTCTCGGCCCCCGCCGGATCGGGTTCTGTGGTGCGCGAGCTCGGCCATAATTCAACCGAATCCCGCCCGCCGGTACCCGACCTGAACGCCGAACACGAGGACGACATGCCCAAGTCGAAGGTCCGCAAGAAGACCGACTACACGATCAATCCCGCCAGCCGCACGCCGGTGAAGGTGAAGGCTGGGCCGTCCCCGGTCTGGTACGTCGTGATCATGCTCGGCTTCATGCTGGCCGGGCTGGTCTGGTTGCTCGTCTACTACTTGGCCAACGACAAGATCTCCTGGATGGCGGATCTCGGGGCGTGGAACTTCCTGATCGGCTTCGGCCTGATGGTCATCGGCCTGATCATGACGATGCGGTGGCGGTGACCTGGCTCAGTAGCTGGCCTTTTCGAGCGACCTGCAAGCAGTCGCTACGGCAAGTATTACAGACGTGTCATTCATGCACACCTGTGGATAACCGTGTGGACAACTCGAGGAACGATTGGGGAAAGTGACACGTGGATCCCGAATCCGATTCGCCTGATCCGCTTCCCGAACCACGCACCACCTGGACCACACCGATTGCCGCTCTCATTGCGGTCACCATCGGCGGTTTGGTGCTGGCCGGTGCCGCCATCCTCGCCAAGGATGGGCCGAGTCGGCTGCTGATCGGATTGGCGGCGGTCGGCCTGCTGGCGTTGGCCGGCCTCGGATTCCGACAGCGCCCGCGCCTGAGCATCACCTCCGATCCACAGCCACGACTGGTGGTCCGCACTCTTACCGGGCCGACCGAATACACCCGCGATCAGGTAATGCGGGCCCGAGTCGTCGGCTACCGCCGCCTCGGCCGCAAGAATCCCATGCTCGAAATCGACGTCGAGCACCACGGCGACGAACGACTGCTGATCTTCGGCCGATGGGACCTCGGCACCAGCCCGGACGAGGTCTTCGAGACCCTTGTCGCGCACGGACTGGCGCAGTAGCCGCGCGCCGAATGCCTGCGGCGGCAACGTTTCACGTGAAGCATCTACCGCAGTGATATCGCCGCGGCGACGATCACCGCGAGTGCCGCCACGGCGACGACGGCAACCGCAGCCCACCCGATCAGTCGCGCATTCTCCTGGGATTTCGCGCGCAACCATTCGGGCAGGAACAGAATGCCGAGTGCGGCAAGGGTGCCCGCGGCGAGTCCGCCGAGGTGTCCGGCCAATGAGATACCGGGCAGCGAGAAGCTGATGAAGACGTTGATGCCGATGAGGATCAACATCTGATTCGGATTCTGCCGCACCCGGATCAGGATCACGGTGATCGCGCCGAACAGTCCGTAGACCGCACATGACGCGCCCGCGGTGAGGCTGTCCCTGGCGAAAACCATCACGGCGGCCGCACCGCCGAGCAGTGACACCAGGTAGACCACCAGATAGCGCACCCGCCCGAGCACCGGCTCGATACTGCGGCCGACCACATACAGCGCGAACATATTGAGCAGCAGGTGGATCGGACCGTAGTGCAGGAAGCCGGAGCCGATCAGCCGCACGTACTGACCGTGCGCGACCGCGGGCGGATAGAGCACCCAGTCGACGTACAGCGCGGAATGCCCGGTGTTCTCCACCAGACTCTTCGATTGGCCCGCGGTGACCGCGAAGACGATCGTGTTCAACGCGATCAGCACATAGGTGACATACGGAATCGGGGTCCGCACGGTCTGCGCACCGGCGACGGTTCGCACCGGACGGACCTCACGCTGCCCCTGACGGACACAGTCCACACAGTGCTGTCCGACCGCCGCGGGTCGCAGGCATTCCGGGCAGGCAGGCCGCCCGCACCGAGTGCAGGCCAGGCCCGTAGGACGATTGGGGTGGCGGACGCACGTCGGTGCGGGCGGTTGAGCGTTCATCGGATTATTCGATAGTGATCTTGGAGATGGTGACGGCTTCCTTGGGACGGTCGTTGCGATCGGTCGGCGTGGTCGCGATGGCATCGACGACCTTGCGCGAATCGGGGTCTACGACCTCCCCGAAGATGGTGTGCTTGCGGTTCAGATGCGGCTGTGAACCGACGGTGATGAAGAACTGCGAACCATTGGTGCCCGGTCCCGCATTCGCCATCGCCAGCAGGTAGCCGCGATCGAAGCGCAGCTCCGGGTGGAATTCGTCGCCGAATTCGTAGCCGGGTCCACCGCGTCCGGTGCCGGTCGGGTCACCACCTTGAATCATGAACCCGTCGATCACCCGGTGGAAGCTCACGCCGTCGTAGAACGGGCCGGAGGTGCCGCCGCTGGCGTTCTCCGTCTCGTACAGTGCCGATCCATCGGCCAGGCCGAGGAAGTTCCGCACCGTCTTCGGGGCGTGGTTACCGAAGAGCGAGATCTTGATATCGCCGTGGTTGGTGTGCAACGTGGCCACGGCGGTCTGATTCGGTGAGGTCACGCCGCCCATCGTGCCACGATCCTCGCAATCTTCGCCGCACCGGGCCGGGTGCGGCTGTCATCTGGGATTACTGCGCGATGCGCGGGTATGTGCCACAGTTGTCGAATGACCTTGGGGCGCCTACTCACCTCCGCACGTTCTCGTAACCGTCTGATCGCCGCGGTCGTCGTCGCGCTGGCCGGTGGCGTGGCCTGGTTGGTCCGCAGCAAGCGTCCACAACCGCCGGAACCGGCGCCGGCGCCGCCGCGAATCGGCTACTCCCGCAACGGTTCCGCGCCGACCCCCTTGGCGGGCGCCGGCGCGGACAACGGTCGCTGACTCCCGCTTCGATTCCGATCAGCGGCTGACGGTGCGCTGGTACTGACGCAGCGCGAGCGGGATGAACACCAGCAGGATGATCACCACCCACGCCAGGGTGGTCGCCACCGGATGCTGCATGGACCAGGCGTCCGATTTCGGGGCCATCGGACTGGTATTGCCGAACAGATCGCGAGTCGCCTGGGTGACCGCCGAAACCGGATTCCATTCGGCGAATACCCGCAGCGCCGTCGGCAGATTCTCGAGCGGCACAAAGGTATTGGCCAGGAATGTCAGCGGGAAGATCACCATGAAGCTGGCGTTGTTGAACACCTCGGGCGCGCGGACCAGCAGGCCGACCACGGCCATGATCCAGGAGATCGCGTACGCGAACAGCAGCAACAGCACATAGGCCAGCACCGCGTCGAGCAGTGATCCGCGTATCCGCCAGCCGACGACATAACCGGTCAGCGACATCACCACCAGGCTGACCACGTTGATCACCACATCGCTGATGGTGCGCCCGACCAGCACGGCCGACGGCGCCATCGGCAGCGAACGGAACCGGTCGATAATGCCCTTCTGCATATCCTCGGCCAGGCCCAGTCCGGTGAACGTCGCGCCGAACACCACCGACTGCGCGAAGATGCCCGCGATCAGGAACTCCCGGTAACCGCCCGACATACCGGGCACCTCGATCGCCGAGCCGAAGATATAGGCGAAAAGCAGCACGAACATGATCGGCGACAGCGTCGAGAAGATCAGCACGTCGGGTACGCGCTTGATCTTGATGACATTGCGCTTGGCGATGGTCAAGCTGTCGGTGCAGACGATGGTGAGACGTTCGCCGAGCGGCATGCGGGTTCTGGTGTCCACGGTCGCCGCGGTCATCGCTTGCGTCCTTCCGTTGCTTCGAGCCGATCCGCGGGCTTGCCGCCATTGCCGTTGATCAACTCCTCGGCCTCGTGACCGGTGAGCGTAAGGAAGACATCGTCCAGTGAGGGACGACGCAGCCCGACATCGTGAATCTGCACATTGTGGCTGCTCAGCCTGCCGATGGCATCGACGAGCGCCTGCGATCCGTCACTGACCGGAACGGTGATCCGGCGCAGTCCGGGTTCCAGATGGATCTCCCCGTCCGCCAAGCCCTTCAGTGCCTCCTGGGCGGTCGCGAGATTGTCGGCGTGGTCGACGGTGAGTTCGATGCGATCGCCGCCGACCAGGGTCTTGAGTTCATCCGCGGTGCCGCGGGCGATCACCTTGCCGTGGTCGATCACCGCGATGGCGTCGGCCAGTCGGTCGGCCTCCTCCATGTACTGCGTGGTGAGCAGGAGGGTGGTTCCCCCGGCGACCAGTTCCTCGATGACATCCCAGAGGTCGAGGCGCGCACGCGGATCGAGTCCGGTGGTCGGCTCGTCCAGGAAGAGCACCGGTGGATTGGCCACCAGCGCGCCGGCCAGGTCGAGCCGTCGGCGCATGCCGCCCGAATAGCCCTTGACCGGTCGATCGGCGGCATCGTTCAGTCGGAAGCGCTCCAGCAGTTCCCGCGCGCGCTCCTTACTGCGCTGCACGCCCATGTGATAGAGCCGGCCGACCATCTCCAGATTTTCGAATCCGGTGAGATATTCGTCGACGGCGGCGTATTGCCCGGACGCGCCGATGCGTGAGCGCAGCGCCTGTGGATTGCGGAGCACGTCGATACCCGCGACGGTCGCGCGGCCGGCATCCGGAATGAGCAGGGTGGTGAGCACCCGGACCGTGGTGGTCTTGCCCGCACCGTTCGGTCCGAGCAATGCGGTGACGGTGCCCTCGGGCACCGCCAGGTCGAGTCCATCGAGGGCGACCAACTGGCCGTATCGTTTGACCAGACCCTCGGCGACGATTGCGTCGGGCATGATTCTCCTGAGGTTCGCTCGCTCCGAGCGAGGTGACCATTACCCGAGTCAGTATTGCCCTGTGCACCGACAATTTCCGGTGATTTTTCGTCGACCTGGGCTTTACCAGCGATCGATGGTCGCGAATTGCCACCGAACACAAAACGGTCGCATCCCGTTCCGGGCGGTGCTCGGGGGTGCCGGATCGGGATGCGACCGATTTCGATCCTGCCGCTCGATCCCAGTCCGATCGCGCGTAGCGCACTACCCGATTCGGGCCCGGCCGGTACTCGGGTGCCGCGGGCCCGACATGCCCGTGCCCGAACGACACGCGGCAAATCCGACCGAATCTGCCGTCCGGTCGATGAACCCCAGGAGCGATTCCGGACGTACAGCAACCGGTCGGCATGGTTTTCACTTTCACATCGTCCGCGTAGTGAGATCACACCCAGGTCGTAAATCCCTGCGCGACAACATTTTTGACAACAGTCACCGAACCGGCAAACAGGCCGACAACCGACCGGTCCCACTACCTGGGCGGCGTCCGCGCCCGGCGCAGGTGAGCCGTCCCGAAAAATCTTGAAAAGTGGTGATCCCCACGCACACACAATCCCGGAACATCGCGTAGGATCATTCACGTCGGCCCCTCCCCCCCGGGCCGACCTTACGCGGGCCTCGGCTAACTCCCCCCCTTCGCCGAGGCCCGCTCCCCGTTTCCGGGGCAGGTCAGCCCCGCTCAGCTATCTGTCGGCACCGCCGGATTCTCGACTGTGCCCACCGATAGCCAGGCCGCCGTCAATCGTTGCGCCCGTACCTTTCCGGCGGTCGCCAGCAACCGACGATCCCGCTCCCACCGCTCGCGAACGACCCGATCGGCCTGTGCCCACAGCGGCTCCAGTTCGGTCAGCACCTGTTCGAAATACGCGTACGCACCACCCAGTGCGATGTGCCCGCCCGGTGCGGCCGGCCGATCCATATCGAGACCACGTACGAAGGCCACCGCGGCGAGTAACCGCTGCAGCGTCGCCCGCGGCCAACCGGACTCGCGCCCGACCCGCAGCAACCAGCCGAGGGTGGCCGCGAGCACATGGACGTCCTCGATGGTGCGGAACGGTTTGAGGTAATCCGAGTACCCGTCGCCGGCCAGCGGCTCGGCCGCGGCATCGGTGAATGTCACCGAGGCGTGTGGGATTTCGGGTGCGAAAGGTACTGCGGGCAGATTCGTCACATCGACGCCGGGCTGTGCGGCATCGACGAGTACCGCGCGCAGCCGGTTGCGCCCGTCGGCCGCCGTGCCCGCGCTGGCGATCACCAACATCCGCCGCGCGAGTTTCCCCAGTGTGGTGAAGGTCTTGGTGCCGTTCACCCGCCAACCGCGGTCGGTCTCGGTCACCTCGGTCGCGATCGCGGACGGATGCGCGCCACCGGCCTCGGTCGCGGAAACCGCGACCAGCTCATCGGCCGGGAGGTCGGGCAGCAACGCACGCAGCGCCTGCTGATATCCGGACAGAAATGCGAAACCCAGTCGGTCCGCACCGAATCCACCGGCGATCGCTATATCGATCGTGTTGTCGAACCGCTCGGCGGCCGCCCGATGCCGCGTCCACGCATCGGTGATCGACTCGAGCGGTGTCGGATCGAGCGCCTCGGTCAGCAGATAATCGAACACAGAATCCACTCGTGCACGCTAATCGAGAATCGTCGCGCTGCTCGCACCCAGGAAGGCGGCGACTACCCCGCAATCCTTATCCGGAACGCGGCGATGCGACAGCAGAATCTCAGGATCACCAGGTATCACTGACTGGTCATACCCCTCATGAGGAGCCTGACCAGTGACGAAACCGGATCTCGCGCGCCGAAGGGCGCTGTACGACGCCGAGGCACGACTGTCCTGGGTGCTCGCCGCACTGGCCGGTCTCATCGGAGCCGCGGCCTTCATGCATACCGCGGGCTACTTCGTCACGTTCATGACCGGCAATACCGAGCGCGCGGTCCTCGGCTACTTCCACGACGAACCCGATATCGCCGTCGCCGCGGCGCTGCTCATGCTCTCGTTCCTCGCCGGCGTCGTGGTGGCCTCCTGGTGTCGCACGCACTACTGGTCCGGCCATCCGCACGGCCCGACCCTGCTCACCACGCTCAGCCTCGCCGTGGCATCCCTGCTGGACGGCATCATGTACTGGGCGACGAGCGCCACCAATATCGACCTCATCCCGATCCTGTTCGTCGCCTTCGGGGTCGGCGCGCTCAACACCTCGTTCGTCAAGAACGGCGAGGTTTCGATACCTCTGAGCTACGTCACCGGCACCCTCGTAAAAATGGGCCAGGGCATCGAACGCCATATCAGCGGCGGCGATTACGCCGACTGGCTCGGCTACTTGCTGCTCTATGCCGCCTTCTGCGCGGGCGCGCTGCTGGGCGGATTGCTGAGCCTGATCGTCGCGGGCTGGGCCATGCTCATCACCGCCACCGTGGTGTGCCTGATCACTACCTGCTTCACCTACCTGCACCTGGACCGCCACGGCCCGCCCACGACGAGCTGACCCACGTGCGCGCCGTCGAGGCGACGGATACGGTTGTCCGGTGGGGAGTTTCGAGGATCCAACGCCGGATCACCTTGCGGCACTTGCACAACACAGCACCTGGGCCGAAATCCGACCGCTATTGCGGCCGATTCTGCGTCCGACGACCTACAAACAGGCCGCACTCGACAACCTGCTGCACCGCTGGCCCGAGGCCGCCGAGATCGACACCCGGTTCGTCAGCCGCCCGGCCTTCCCGTTCGTCGACGAATTGGTCGCGATCGACCTGCCGAACACGCGAACAGTCATCAACTACTCGACCATGGCGCTCTGGCCTGTTTCGGCCGACGAGGTCTTCACCGCGGCCCGCGAAAATCTGGAAGCCATTGCGCAGCCGCATGATCCGCGCGGCAATGCCATCCTCACCGGCACCGATCGCGACGGCAGCGCATACCTCACCTCCTGGCCGCTCGCCCCGGGTTGGTTGGCGAGCTTCAGTCAGCGCTACGCCGGCCGCCGCCCCGTAGTCTTCATGCCCGACATCGACACACTGATCGTGGTCCCCGATATCCCACACCTGCTCGCCCGCATCTACCGCCAGGTCGAGCAACAGTATGTGGATGCACGCCAACGCCTCTCGCCGCAGGGCTACACCCTCGACGAGGACGACACCGTCGTTCCCTTCGATCGCGCAGGCCGACACGAACAACACCAGGCTGCCGTCCGCGCCGGATACCGACTTGCCATGTGGGAGTATGCCGTCCAGGCCCACTGGCTCAACCAGGCGCTCGAACGCGACCTCGAATTCACCCGCTACGACCTGAAGATGGCCATCGTCGGCGACATGAAGCCGGCGGGCACCGACACCCACCCCTACACCTACACCGTCTGGGGACAAGGCGTCGACTACCTGCTCCCCGCCGCCGACTACATCATGTTCGCCGGCACCGACGCCGCCGACAACGCCGTTCCCATCTGCACCGTCCCACTCACCGCCGCCCTCGAAATAACCGGCCTCACACCGATTCCCGGCATGTCTCCCATTCGCTTCGAAGCCCGCTTCTGGCCCGATGAAACGATGCTCACCCAGTTGAAGCAGGCCTCGGTCGCCCTGTGAATCAAGCCGGTACCCGGTCCGCATATCCGAACTCCCACGGCGAAGATGGCACATCGCTCGAACCGCACGACGCAGGCCTGGTCGATTATGCGCGGAGCTTCACGCGTTGACCGTCCGCCCACTCGGGCGCGAAGCCCGGCCTCCGGTTCGGCCGGAGTTGCGCTCAAATCCTTGGCCGCGCAGATCTTGTGCGCCACGATCGTTGTAGCGATGCTAGCGCATACGGGTCTCGCGGTCCGCATAGCGCTGTAGCCAGCTGGTGAGCGTGACGAGCAGCTAGTCAGCCGCAGCGTGTCGGGTGGCTAGGACGCGCTCGGCCCGACACCGTCGAGCAGTCCGGCCCAGCGGATCGCCGCGGTCATCGAAACTCGGCGAGGTCTCGAGGATGCGACCGTTACGCGGAATGCGGCAGCGAACCCGAGAATAGTGGACCCATCGGTCCGGGTGCGGATGTGCGGGGTGGGCACGCGCGTGCCTTTCGGTCATGCGCCGAATCTCTCAGATCAGATACGTGGACCTGGCCCGGCCTAAGATCATAGATCTAGGCCGTGACCTGCACGGTTCCTGGTGGAGCCTAGGGGAATCGAACCCCTAACCCCTGCTTGGATTTTCGCCGGTTTTGCACATCCATGTTCGTCCACCAAAGTCCGTAGATGTATTGCGGCACAAGGGCTTTACGAGATACATCCGTCCGCTTCCGTTTGTCGGATTCCATACGAATCCGGGGAGGTTTGTACGGGGAAAGTATGGGATTCAATTCCCCAGAACACGGGAAAGCCCCCGACTCCGTACGTAAGTCGGGGGCTTCCTTTGCCCGCGTGAGTCCAGCACGCGGACGCCTTCGAGGGGATCGGGCGCGTCAGCTCATCGCGAGAACGCCCCGGCCACGCACGGCCGGGGCGTTCCCCCGTCGTTGCGACGAGCACGCGTCACAACAACAGCCAGCCCGGTCGGTTGTCCACCCACACCACCGGTCGGGGAATCGTGCCGTCGCCGATGCACGCCCACAGCGTGGAGGTGGGCATACCGTGATACCGGTCGCGGATCATCGCGGTATCGGCGAACCGCACTGTCGGCGGCCGAAGGAACGACTCACCCTCCGGGCTCCATGCACTGATGCACGCCAACGACCAACCGCTGTGGTCGCCGATCTCGATATCGGGCGCGGGCACCCACACGTAGGTGCTGTGCCGCCAGGCGGACAGCTTCGAGGCTGCCACTCCGGTCATGAGCGCGAACTGGGTGAGGCCGAAGTAGCGGCGTAACCCGGCGTCGCGGGAGTCCGGCCGGTAGGCCGCAGCGCGGGGCATCTGGCTCGCGGGAAGCCTCACCGTTCGCCCCACTCGCGCACCGCATCCGCGACCCGCTCTACCAATTCGACGGGCAACCCGATCGGGCGCGGCGGACCGACGAACGCGGACCGCTCCGGCAACTCGGTGTCGACCACAGAGTCGGCGTCGATGTCGATGAACGCCGCGCCGAGCGCCGGAGTGGTCTCCAGCGCGGGCACCTCGACGGCGTCGAATTCGTCGACCCAACCGTCGTCGCCGACGAGACCGACTGTGCCGTCGCTGAACTCGATGTAGCCGCTCACCGCACGGCCCTCGTATCCGGCACAGCCTCCCCGGCATCGACGAGACACCAGAACGCCGCGTACTTCGCGGCGCACAGGTCAGTCGCGCATTCGCGATGCCGCTGCATCTCGGCGTGCGCCCGCTCGGGGGTGTACCCCTCGGCCGGGGCACGGTGCGACGGCTCCAGCTCCCAGGAGTCCGTACGCAGCGAACCTTGTGCCGCAACACGTTCCAAGATGTCAGCGGCCGGTATCGCGCCGTCCGGTACCGCATCGCCGCCGCGGTCGAGCAACCACGGCAATAGGACGAACAGCAGACCGCCGAGCAGCAATACAGCCGCAACGGTGACGCATGTGGCAATAAGTTCCGCAGTCATGGGCGTGCCGCCTCCCGGTGGGCTCCGGTTGTAGTTGGGAGCACCCGCCGCCGGGACCGGTCGAGGATGGTTATCCCAGCGGCGGGGCCAATTCGAGCGTCACTCGCCGAGCGGCTGCGAAGTGGCACAACCTGTGTCACCGTGGGAGGCATGGATGAAACTGGGGTCGGAGCGCGGACCGCCAGGGCTCGCAAGCTCGCACGACTCACACAACCCGAACTGGCACACAAAGCGAACGTGTCAGTGTCACTGCTGCGCAAGGTCGAACAAGGCGCGCGGCCCGCATCGCCCGCCTTCATCGCTGCCGTGGCTCGCCAACTCGGCGTGAATATCGAGGATCTGACCGGGCAGCCCTACACACCACAGCCCGCCGACTCCACCGCGCACGCAACCATCGGAGACCTGCGCCGTCGAATAATGGCCTTCAATGACGAACCACTCACCAGGCCAACGACTTTGGAGGAAATCGCCGCAGCACTGAACCGTGTCCGTGAGGGTATGCGCCGCGCTCAATACTCCGACCTCACGGCCGAGCTTCCCGACGTGATCCACGGGCTTCACGTCCTCGCGGCCGACGTACCCCCCGGGCATGACCTCGAACAGGTCTATTCCACGCTGGCCTACGCCTACAACAGGGCATCGTCGTTCGCCTACCGGTACGGGTACCTCGATCTCGCGGGGTTGGCGGCCGAGCGTTGCGTGTGGGCCGCCGAGCACAGCGGCGATCCGATATGGCCGATCGCGGCCGAGTACCACCGTGCCCTGATCCTGCTGTACTCCGGCGCCTACGCGAGCGGCCTCAAAGTCGTCGACCGCGCCTACTCCGCCAGCGAGCAGCTGCCCACGACACCAGACCTTCTCGCCGTCCGGGGTGCGCTGCATCTGCGTGGATCGATCCTGTCGGCCCGAGCGCTCGACGGTGACACCGCCGACTCGCATTTACGGGAGGCCCACGGCATCGGCGAAGTAGTCACTTCAGAACTGGCCAAGGACTACGGCACGCAATTCCAGATGCCCAACGTGGCAATCCACTCCGTCGCCGTACCCGTCGAACTGTGCGACGGGACCACAGCCGTGGCTCGCGCCGAACAAATCCGGCTGCCCGCGTCGGTCGCGCCGTCGCGCGCCGGGCATCACTGGATCGACGTGTCCCGGGCGTGGTTGCTGCACGGCGACAAGGCCCGTGCGCTCGGCAGCCTCGAGCAGGCCCGCAAGATCGCACCGGAGCTGACCCGCAACCACCCCCAGGTGCACGAGACGCTGCGCGTCCTGGCGCATTCACGGCGCGGCACCGACACACTCACGCGCTTCGCCCGCTGGGCCAACGTCAAGATCTGAGCTTGGCCTCAGCCACGGCCGCGACCCACACGTCGAATCCGTGCCGCTGTCCAGTGGCTTCCTCCGCCATTGCGAGCCAGTCCGACCGCAGCTCACACCACCGCCGCCAATCGGCCGCCACCTGGTCGCTACGCAACCCCGCACCCGGAATCCGACCGTAGCTGTAGAACTGGCCAGCCGCGCCGGCCAACTCCAACGCTTCGGCCAGCACCGCAGGCACCCCACGCCGCGCCGACCGCTCAGCCCACCTCGCCACGCGCGCGCCTCACACGATCCCAACGCACCACCGCGGCCCGCTGATGACGTTCAGACTTCACCGCCCCGCCCGGGTTCGGGCTCAGCCGCGCCACCAGATCCGCCTGCGCACGCTCCAACTGCCGCAGCTCCGCCGACAACCGCACCACCGAACTCGCCCGCGGCTCGTCCCGCTCCAGCTCGGCATCCAGCTGCGACTGCAACACGGACGCACGATCAGCGGCCCGCCCGGCGAGCTTGAGATAGATCTCTTCCCGCTCAGTCCACAGCGCACCCCGAGGCAGCTCAGCGTCCATACGCTGCTTGATCTCGTCCGACGGCTGCACAGTCGGGGCTTCCTTCCAGTAATCCGGGCGCAATGCACCCGGCCTTAGCACCTAGCTGTCCGACTGACGGCTGTCGAGTCGTTGACCCCCCTCCCCACCCCCTTGGCCCTGTTGGTGCTGGTAGGGGGCTTGCGGGGTGGTTTGGGTGGTGGTCTGCGTGTCGTGTCGTGACAATGTGCTGGTCAGATGAATGCGCCGGGGGCGTGTCGGAGTGGGTCGCGGTGTTCGCCGACTGAGCCGTGCGGCGCGTCGGCGGGGATGCTTTCGAGGGCGACCGCGCTCCCTGGTGCGCTGCTGGGTGGTTCGTGCTCGTCGGCCCATTGCTCGATCCCGTTGAGGCTCGCGCCGTTGAGTTCGGTCGGCATGTCGAGCTTGTAGCGGGTCGAGCGGATGAGGGCGAACGACTTGTCGCTGGGCAGCTGCTCCAGTTCGCTGAGTTGTTCGATGCTGCCAGGCAAGACCTCGTCGGCGGACTGGACGATGTCGTGCCAGCCGCTGTGCACGGCGCGCTGCAGCACGGCCTTGGCGAGATGGGTGTCTCCGGAGTTGCGGGCACGGTTGAACGCGCGGATGGCTGCTTGCTCGCTGTCGATGGCGTCGGCGCGGTCCTGGGCGTCGCGCCAGGAGATCAGGGCGGCAGGGTCGTCGGTGTGGCGCATTCCGAACAGGGAGCGCTCGAGGTCGAGGCGTTGGGTCTTCACCTTGGTCTCGTACTTGGTGATCAGGTCGTCGACTTGGCGTCGGGCGGTGAGGTAGGCGTTGGCGATGGCGTTGCGCTTGCCGGTGTCGCTGTAGCGGCTGTCGGCGTTGATGCGTGAGATTGCGGCGGTGAGGTTGCGGCGGATGTCGGGCATCTCCGCCGCGTCGGGGATAGAGACCATGGTGTGCTCCTTTTCTGTGGTGGGTTAGGTGGCCGCCATCAGGCCAATTGCCTTCATTTGGCCTTGTCGTTCGACCAGGTCGGCCAGGTCCGTGACGTCTGCGACGCGGGCGTGGATGGTTGGGGCGTAGGCCGGTTGCGGGGTGCGGGGTGCGGCCTGGGTGTTGATGTTGAGGGCCGCTGAGTCGATTCGGGCGGGTGACCAGATCGACGCGTTGATGGACTCGAGCAGCGGTAGAGCGCTGTCGAATGTCTCGGTTTGGTGGGGGCTGAGCACGCGTTCCGGCCGGATGGTCTGCTTGAGCATCAGCCCTATGCCGTTGGCTTCGCCGCCTTGGTCGTAGCCGTGGCCTTGGCCCCACATGGTGGACAGGTCCGAGCCGTAGCGCGCACGGTAGTACCGAAGGGCGGCAACCATGTTCGATGCGGGGTTGGTGCGGTCGTTGGGCAAGGTCGGGTCGCGGTACTGGAGGAAGGTCCCCTTGGCGACCTGCAGCAGACCGACCGCTTCGTTGCCGCCAGTGTTGACGTCGACGACCTGTTGCACGACGTTGGGGTCGCCACCGGACTCCGATTGGATTTGGGCGAGCATGAGGCCGACTTGCCCGGTGCTGAAGCCTTCGCGTTGCAGGGTTGCCAGGGCGAGCGGGCGCCACCGTTCGACGCCGGTACCGCCCGCGTAGGCAACGCCGGGCGCTGTGGCGTCGCCGCTGCCGAGGTTCGGGTTGATGGACAGCCCGCCGGTGACCGGGCCTGCGCCGGGTATCTGCGTCGTCAAGCTCGGGTCGTTGACGCTCGTCGACGACTGAGGCGTCGATGTGGTCGCGATGCTTGGGAGGTTCTGCGGGGTGTAGCTGTAGCCTCCCGCTTGGCCTTGCTGCTGGGTGAAGAAGTCGACGCCTGTCTTGATCGCGCCGCTGTAGTAGCCGGTTTCGCTGAGGATGCTGTTCTCGAGACCGAGGCCCGACAAGATGCCGGTGGCCAGGATGCTGCCCGCTTTCGACAGGAACCCTTGCAGGGACACCGGGACGGAGCCGCTGCCGTTCTTGGTGGCCGACTCGAGTGCGTTCTGGGCTTGCTGATATTTCAGGTCGGCGGCCAACCGGTCTTGGTCGGTGGATGCCGGATTCGCATAGACGGCGTTGCGTTCACTGTTCGCGGTGTCGACCGCGGCCTTGCCCTGTAGCTCTTGCAGCTGGGAGTCGGTGCGGCGCCCGGGGAGCGCGGCTTGCGGGTACAGCGTGGACTGGCCGGTGGTAATACCGGATCCGGGAATACCGGCCGCGGTATCGCCACCCATCGCGAGGTAGGCGTGCTGGTTGAACATGGACGCGCCGTACCCGATGGCTTGGCCGCCGTACATGACTTTGCCTGTGGCACCGCCACTTTCAACGTTGGTGTTGTTCGGCAGGGTGCCCGCGGTGTGACCGCCTGCGGGCATTGACGGGTCGTTGACCCAACCGACGCGGAAGCTACCTGCGGTCCCGCTGCCGGACTGGAATCCGAGTGCCGACAACCATTCACCCTCGTTGGCGGTGGACATGCGGCCCTGGTTCGGGGCGAAGCCGACCGCGACGTTCGCGAGTTTGGAGATGAACCCTGAGCAGTCCAGGTCGCCGCCGTACGGCTGGCCGTCGAGGCTTTTCGCATATGCCGCAAGGCTCTCGACGGCGCCGCCGTCGGCCATACCGCGGACTTCTCCGCGCTTGAGTGCGGCCCGGAACCGGTACACCCCGGCTTGGCCGCCGAGCTTGTTGACGTCGGTCGTGTCGAGCATGTGTTCGCCGGGCATTCCGAGGATCGGCACGGAGTCACGGCCCGGGATGCCGCCGTCGATCGGGCCGCCCCCAGCTCGCCGGATCGGCTGTGCGCCTTGGGGTTTGGAGTAGTTGCCAGTGCCTGTGAACCACTCCGGAAGAGGAGTGAAGACGACCTCTACGGGCTTGGTGGCGGGCGCGGTGATCTGGGCGATACCGGCCTTGGCGACTTCGTCCTTCAGGATGATCTCGACCTTGCCGCCGGGCAGTGCGGTGACCTGGGTGGCGAGTGCGCGCAGCTCGGCGGGCAACGCATCGACACTGGGCGCGTTCACCACGATCGTGTTCGACTTCGGTACCGCGGCCACCGACACCTTGAGGTTGTCGAACTGGGTGGCGAGGTCACCGGTCACTTTGAAGGTGCCTTCGGTCGCGGCCTGGTAGTCGCGCATGTCGTTTCCGGCCTTGGCGGTCTTGGTGCCGAGGCCGTTCATTTCGCCGCCGAGGGTGACCGCGGATTCGCCGATGTCGGGGAGGACGGCTTTCAGCTCGGCTAGGTCGGAGAGGCTGCCGTTGCCGTTCTTGGCCCATGCCTGGTCGAACTTGGCTACAGCTTCCGGGATGCCTTGCAGTGCCTGTGCCACTTCGGTTTTCGACAGATGCAGAGTTTGCGCGGTCTGGTCGAACTGCATTTGCGCGTTCTTGTCGCGGGGATACTGCTCGAGGATGATCTGGGTGAGGCGATCGTTGATCTCCGTCTTGGCCTTCGGGTCGAGACCGAGGCCTGCGTTGACGTACGCCTGCGGATCCACGCCGAGGGTTTTCGCGCGGGTGAGAAACCCGCGAGAGGTCAGGTCCTTGGCGGTGGTGCTGACCGTTTCCTTGGTGACATCACCGGACGCGCTGAGCGTTTCGCGTAACTCGTCGACCTTGCGGCGCTGTTCCTCCGCCGCGCGGGCCGCTTCTTCGTGCTTGCGCGTCAGATACGTCAAACCGGCGCCCGCACCGATCGTCAGTGCGGCGATGCCCAGAGGACCGGCCGCGCCGAGCAGGCTACCCAGACCACCGACCGCGCCGGATGCACCCGACGCACCGTTCAGGCCGTTGCGGAAGTTCGAGACCTGCGTATTGGCCTGCATGATGGCGTATTTGGCGGCATCGAAAATCGGGCCGATCACCTTGAACGCCAGATAGCCGGTCACGACATCGCGCACAAGCCCGGGGTGTGCGGCGAGCAGACCCGCGGCGGCGTTGAGGAACGGCATCGCGATGCCGGACCAGGTTCGGAATCCTTCGTAGACGCCGCGCAAGATGTTCGGCAGATCAGCAAGCAGCGGTTTGATCTTGTCCATGTCGCCGCGTGCGTCGCGGAAGAATTCCTTCAACTTCTCTTGTCCCTCACTGGATTTGAGGAACTTCGCCATGTTGTCGGTCAGTTGCTCGAGGCTGCGCAGCGTGGCGCCGTTGTCCCCCGCCGCCCGGAACACGGACGCGATGGAGGATCCGACGTGGCCGGCGATCTCGGCAAGCTCCTTGAGAGAGGTGATGCCGTCCTGCATCCGCGCCTTGAGGCTGCCGTCCGCGGCGCCGCGCTGGATGAAGCTGTCAAACCGTTCGGCAGCGTGGTCGATCGCGGCCCCGAACCCCGGCAGGAACTCCGAACCGACCGTGATCAGTTTGGTAATCGCGTTGGTGAACGGCTCAGCACCCTTCGCGGCGTTCGCGAAACCAACTGTCGTGTTGCCCAACGCGGTCTTGAAGTCGACCTTGTTGGTGTCCGACGACAGGGCGGCGAGTGTGCCGCGTAGCCCGGTGTTGATCGCACCATTGATACCGACCAGACCCTCACGCAGGTTCGGCAGCTGCACGGCGGCAAGGTGGGTCACAGCCGGACCCATACCCGCAGTCAAAGCGTCCTGGGATGCCTTGCGGGCCTCGGTCCATGCCGGGCCGATCGAGCGGACGTCGTTCACCAGCTGCTGGGCGTTCGGCGACAGCTTCGCCATCGCGTCGTCGAGTTTGGTCTGTGAACCCGACCCCTTGGCCGCAGCCTCCTGCGCCTTCACCAATGCCTGGGTGGCCTGTACCTCAGCTTGGCGGGCCTCGGTGACCAGCTTCGAGCCTTCGACGCCCTTGCTGTTCGCTTCGGCGGTGTCCTGCTGCAGGTCTTGGGTTTTCGTCTGCTGCTCTGAGAGCCGTTGGACGGCTTGGTCGTAAGACAGTTTCGCCCGCGCGCGCTGCGTCGCGTCGGCGGTCGGATCGAACTGCACCTTCTGCAAGCGTTGGGCCGCTTCCTGCACCGACAGAGCGGCGTCCTGGGTCGCCAGCTTCTGGTCGACGAGGTTGCTGTTCATATCGCGAATCGCTCGGCCACTGTCCCTGTAGGCATCGGCCAAGCTCGCCTGCGACTGACGTACCCGGAACTCGGCGTCAGCCACGCTGTTGAGGGCGTCGCGCTGCGCGGTCACGTCGGAGGCAGCGTCTTTCGACGCCGCGGCGGCGGCCTTGAAAGCGGCTGGCAGCCCGTTGAATCCGGTCGCGATACCAGCAACACCAGCCAGGCCCGCGAAACCGACAGCAGGGGTCAGCAATCCCACGGCGCGCGCGGCTTTGCCTGCCTCAGCACCGATCGCAGCAATATCGGCGATCGCACCAGCGGCACCGACCACACCCAAAACCCGCAGGTTCAACGTCCCCGCGGCCTTCAGATCGTCGACGATCCTGCTGTGCCCGGCGCGGGCACGGTTGGCGGCCGTGCGGTCCAACTCCGGCCGCAGCGGGAGCGGTTCGCGCGCGGCGCGGCGCAGCGCTTCGATCTCGGCAGCCGCAGTGGCTGTGTTCGCATCGACACGGAAGGTCGCGTTCTCACGCGCCGCGGCCCGCAATGCTTCGATCTCGGCCGCAGCGACCCGGGTGTCGGCGCCGATGTTGATATCGAGGTGGAAGTCGTAGCGGCGAAGCTCGGTCTCGACCGCGGTGGGGAAGCCGAGGAAGGAGGGCTTGACGCGGATGGCAGCCGTTCCGGCGTCGAATTGCGGCATCAGCGCATCACCACCGTTGCCATGCACCCGCTCCCGTCGCTGCCGAGGCACCCGGGCAGAGGAACTCCGCGGCTGACCTGGACCGCGAAGCGCCTCCCCGTGGGATCACCAAAACGTCCACTTGCGAGATGACCGAGAACCCCTCGTACTTCCTGCTTCGGTCAGCCTCGAGTGTGCGGTGCGCACCCTCAGCGGCATGTCCGTCGACGGACATGCCGCTGGTCACGCGACTATTCGGGAACCCCTCGCATCCGCGTATGCCTGGACGATGTCGCGGCGAAACACCCACGTTCGGCCGACCTGGTCGCCATCCAGATCAGCAGCGAGCCGACGCACATGCCGCTCTGTACACCCGAGGATCGCGGCGGCCTGCCGGGTGTCGATCTCATCGCCCCCGACCGCGTCAGGTTCGGCCCCTTCCGATTGATCCGCAATCGCACAGCGAAGCCGGAGCGCCAAGCGGCGCATCGGCTCCGGAATCCCTTCGATGGTGCGCCGGGCGCGCATCCATCCAGTGACCGCGAGCTCCGCCCATGGCACCTCTTCATCGGGGAGGTTCATCCGCTCACCCCCGCGGCCTCGACCTTCGAGCGGCAATCGTGGTGCATGTCGCACCCGTCTGGTACACCGTCGAATCCGCACTCGGGGCACAGGCTAGCGAGAGATAGGGGGATTTCGTGCCCGTCATGCCCGTTATGCCCGTCACCGCAGGTAGAGGCATCAAAATCTTGCGGGCATTGCCCGTCGGCATCGTTTTCGCAATGCCCGCAATGCCCGCCGCGTGATGGATCAGGCGGGCATAGCGGAACGATGCTCTCATCATGCCCGCCGCTATGCCCGCGTAATTCTGGGCCTTCTACCTGCGATGACGGGCATAGCGGGCATGACGGGCATGATTCCCCTACCGTCTCGCGTAGGGGTGGGGTGATGTGCCAGCGGAGGACCTTGTTGCGTCCGCCGCGCGCGATCTGCTCGACGGACCACCCATCGACACGCAGCGCGGGCGCGGCGCGTTTGATGACCCCAGATGCCGCACGGGCGCTCTTCGGCCATGCGGCGGGCAGGCGCTCCTTTTCGTCATGCGGTCGAACCAAGTCCAGAAGTTCGGCGGCCGTGCCGATGAACTCGACCACCAGGCGCTCACGCATCGCCACCACCAACGGCTCACCGTCGAGGGAATCGACAGCCAGGGACCGCGCCTGGTCGATATAGCGTTCGAGTCCATCGGTGCCCAGCACCCGGTCCACTGCCGCGAGCACCCGCGCGAAGTCGGCCATGCGGGGGCTGGAGTCGAGACGGACAGAGGGAAGGGCAGCCTTGACGCCCGCAGCCAAGTCCAAAAGCGCGCCGAGGATGCGCGGGTATTCCTCAGTCCACAGCTTGCCGAGTTCGGATTCGGTGCGGCGCCGGCCCGGCGTGATGCGCTCCAGCGACGCCACCAGGGAGCGCTCGGCGTAGTCGCCGCGCATCGCGCCGAGGTCGATGCCGTTGACGAGCAGGCAGCGACGGAACGCGAACACCGCCAGCTCGCCATCGGTGTAGAGGGCGCGACGCACATCACCGTCACCGGTGACCGCACGGCACATCGAATCCGAGAGCCAGGGCGAAAGCTCGGACAAGTTGTCCAGCGCCACCACCCAGGAACCGGCGGCAGCGGTCACCCATCCCTCCGGGTCCCGGGGCGGCTTGCGCAGCGGCACCGGGCTCGGGTCGACGAGCGCGACGAGCACCTTTGTTCCCGAGGACTTCCCGCTGCCCTGCTCGGCGAACAGCGACAGGATCGGGTGCGGTACATCTGGGCACACCAGCGCGGCCACCAGCCAACCGAGTACCAGCGCCCGGTCCATCTCGGCGACGTTCACCACGTCCCACAGCGCCGACAGGTCTCCGCCGCGCTCGGGGACCGGGAACGCGCCCGTGAGTCTGGTCCGCTGGAACAGCACCGGAACGTGGGCCGCTTCGATGACGTCCCAGCCCTTCGCGGTGACGCGGATGGCGTTCTCGGTGCGGTCCCCCATGTCGATGTAAGTGCGCCCAGAGTCATCCTCGGCGATCCGCAGGTGTACCGACTCAGGTTGGGCGGCACGGCCTTTGCCCTCCAGGACAAGCAGTGCATCGGCCAGGGCCTGTTGCGGCGCGGCGCGGCCCATGAGATCGAAGTACGCCCCGGACAGCTCCGCCCGCAGGCCCGACTTACCGCCGCGCAGCATCCGAACAACCGGGCTACCGACCCTCGTCGCTACCGCGAACACTTCACCGTCGTCCGTCACGCCCAGGCGATAGCGTTTCAATGCCAATTCGACCAGCACGGTGGACGCCGAGCGCGGCTTGTCGTCCTCGTCTTCCGGGTCGTTCGTGATGGCGGAACGCCCCCATTCGACGTACTCGTCGTTGAGCTTCGCGCACTCGGCGCAATCGGTCCGCGGTTTCGGGTGCTTGGGGCAACGCCGTGGGGGCGCGCCTACAGGCGCAGCGGAATCCGCTGCGCCTGAGACGTTTTCGCGATTGTTGGTCAACGGCCACCGCCGAGCGTTGCTTCGGCCCAAGCGGCTGCTTCGCGAAGCTGCTCGCGGGTGCGCAGTTCCGGCGCAACCGTCTCCAGCGCTGACACCAACGGCCCGACAACCATCTTGGTCACGATCTCCAGCGCGGCCAGCAGGACGAAGGGCACTTCGTCGGGCTTGAAGCATTGGACCCACTCGGCGCACGTGGCATCCACCGCGGCTCCATCCTCGGCGACAGCCGCTGCCGCATACGCCAGAATCTGTGCCGCATCACGGATCTGGTCGATATCGACGACACCGATCGGGTTTCCGTCTTCGCCCTGGATGAGCATGAACTCGGTCATGCGCTGGCCTCCCCAGTGTCGAGGCGCAACCGGTATCGCGGGCAACGCCCGCCCGGCTCGTGCTGTTCGGTGCCGTTGCAGAACACGCAGCGGGCTTTGCTTCCGCCATCGCTTCGGCCGCACCAGCCGGTCTCGCCGAACTTCTCGGTGATGAACACGGTGACGGCCGTTCGGCCGCATGTGCACAATTCGCCGTCGACGGCGCGTCGTTCAGTGGTCATGGTTGCCTCCTCGGAGCGTTGGTCCGCAGCGATCGGCCCTGCCGCAAGATCAGCGACCAGACTTCGACGGCGTCCGCGCCGCCTTCGATTGACCGCAGCACATCGAGCGCGAACCGTTTTGCGTCAGAAAGGAATTCGTCATCGCGCAGCCCATCGGCCAGCGCCTGCCGGGCAGATAGCGGGTTGTACTCGCCGCAGCGATATACGCGCCCGGTACCCAGCCGTGCATCGAGGGCCGCCGCGGCCAGGCGGCGCTGCCGAGCGTGCTCGACTTCGATGCGCCGCGCGGCACTGGTACGGGTGAAGGCTGCTTCGGCCATCACGCATCCCTTTCTCGGCAGTCGCGGCACTGGATCGACACTGTCGGAGCAGGCGCGTGCGCCCGGCCGACGAGCTGGCCACAACCGCTGCAGTAGATGTCGATCCATTCCGGCGCGCCGAACATGTCCAACGGGCTGACATCGAGGACCAGGGCCACGGTCACGATCGCGGTAACCCGCCATGACCGTTCCCGGCGCAGGTACGCCTTCAGCACCTTTGCCGGGATGCCGCTATCGGCCGCGATCGCGTCAACGGATCGGCCTGACTGGTCGATCGCGTTCTGTACGCGGGCTGAGACAGTGTCGTCGTCGGTGGGGTGCGTTAATCTGGGCATTGGCAATTCCTTTGTGGTGAGGGATTTGTTTTCGACCCGGAAGCGGTGGCATCCGCTTCCGGGTCGCCTGCGTTTGAGGTCAGCATTAGGCGACCTCCGAATCGCTCTCGGCGCTGGCGATGAAATCGCGGATAGCTTCTTCGCTGATCAGACGGCGACGGCCCAGCTTGACCGAGCGCAACCGGCCGTCGCGGATCAGCTCGAACAGATAGCTCCGGCCGATGCCAAGTTGCTCGCAAGCGGACGGAATCGTGTGCAGTCGGGCCTGGATTGCTGTCACTCCACCCTCCTAGGTGTGCGTTCTCAGAACGCGAGATTGCTAGATGTTGCGTACATATCAAGTTCTAGCACCGCGTTACAAGTGCGCGCAAGTCCGCTAGTATCCGTTTTCATGACGCGCGAGCAGTGGGTACAGGAGACCTTGAACCGGATCGGCCAGGAAGTGAAGCGGACAAGGATCGCGGCGGACATCACGCAGGACGAGCTAGCAGCGAGCGTGGGGCTTACGCGCAATGCCCTTCAGAACCTCGAATCACCAGCAAACCGGCGGTCGACCATTGACCTGCTGACCCTCATGCTGATCGCTCGGAGGTTGGGACGGCCGCCTGTCGAATTCATATATCCAGACCTGGCGGACGGCCCGGTCGAGATCTGGCCAGGCGTAACGACAACGAGTTTCGAAGCAGTGCAATGGATTTCCGGCGAAATCCCGGCGTTCATGATCGTCGAGGACGACACGACGCGAGCCAGTACCAACCTACGAGTAGGGATGTCCAGGATCAGGGCACGGCTTCGTAATGCGCTGCGTCAAGCCCGCCTGAATCTCATCGATGCGCAGCTAACGCCGAAGCATGTTGCCTTCTCGAAAGAGCAAGCAGCCAAAGCGATTACGGAAACTCAGGGCGGACTCGACAAGCACATCGCCGAGATGAAACAGCAAGGATTGACGGTGAAAGACGATGCCTAGACAGCGGATGCGCCCCGGCATGTGGGGCAAGATCACCACAAAGCAGACCGGAAAGGACAAGTTCACCTCAACGACGTACGTTCGCGATGACGATGGCAAGCGCCGTCAGGTGGAGCGCAGCGGCACCAGCCGCGAGGACGCCGAGCGGAACCTCAAGGATCACCTGCAGAAGCGCAGCGCACCGATCACCGACTCCACGGTCAACGACAAGACAACATTGTCCGAGCTGTTCGATATCTGGATCGCGACCAAGACGAATCTCGCCCCACAGTCGGCGAAGAACTACAAGGACACGTGGAAGGTGCACGGCACCAAACAGATTGGTGCGCTACGAATCCAAGAATTCCCCACCAGTCGGGCCGAGCGGCACATTCAGAAGGTCGCAGCGAACGCGCCCTCATCCGCCCGCCTGCTGCGTATCGTGCTGCTCGGCATGCTCGCTCTCGCAACCCGATACGACGTGATCGACCACAACCCGGTCCGCGAGGCCACCAAACCGACCAGCAAGCGCAAACCGGTCCAGGTGCTCACCCCCGAGGACTTCCTCCGCGTCCGTGCCGCGGTCGCGGCGTACTGCCAGGGGCGGCCCGGGGTCAGTGGTCCGAAACCTGGTCGTCTCCTCCCCCGGTTCGTCGATGTGCTGATATCGACTGGGCTGCGGCCGAACGAAGTGCTCGGCCTGCGCTGGCATGAGGTCGACTTGCTCGCCAGCCCGCCTACCGTGACCGTCACCGGGAAATTGGTCGGCAGCGGGAAGGTCGAGGGGATGCCGCTGCACCGCCAGGACTATCGCAAGGGAGACGCGCCGGACCATACCGTCGTCCTGCCGAGACTGGCCGTCGAGGCACTGACCGCGCTACTGGGCGAGTCGTTCCCGGACGGTCTCACCGATGAGGCCGACACGGAACGCCCGGTGTTCGTGAACCGCATCGGTGGATGGGTGGACCTGCACAACCTACGGCGAGCGTTCCGCGCGGCGATGCCCGAGGACCTGAAATGGGTGGTGCCTTACACCTCGCGGCGCACAGTGGCGACGTTGATCCGCGACCAGCTCGGACCGGCGCAGGCTCAGGCCCAGCTGTCGCACGCGCAGCTGTCGACCACCGAGCGGCATTACCTACTGCGACAGACCCACGGACCGGACGTTCGGGAAGCTCTGGACAGGTACGCCGGGGAAAGTGCGGACCCAAAGTAAGGGCAAAGTAAGGGATTTCCGGGGGTTTGCGTCACATACGAAACGCCCCCGACCTGTTAGTCCAGGTAGAGGGCGTTTGAAGTGGAGCCTAGGGGAATCGAACCCCTAACCCCTGCCTTGCAAAGGCAGTGCTCTGCCAATTGAGCTAAGGCCCCGAATCCCTACTGTCCGAGGACAGTTCAGCGGGTGGTGACTTCGTGCCACAGGTCCGCATCGTCACGCTTGCGCAGCTTGGTGATTCCGATGAGAACCGCGACCACGACACCGACCGTGAGAAGAATTTTCATGATTCCCACCCTACTGTGATGTTCGGGAGTGGGCCTAGGAGGACTTGAACCTCCGACCTCTTCGTTATCAGCGAAGCGCTCTAACCGCCTGAGCTATAGGCCCCTATTTCCTGTTCCGATTACCCGCCGGAGCTGCTAACCGAACCGAGGCACGAGATTACCTTACCCGCCCGCCGAAGACCAAAACGGCCGGTCACCACCCTGCGCGAGGACAGCGACCGGCCGCGTGGACACCGCTTCTAGTCGGGGTCGGCCAGGGTCACCTGGATGCCGCCGACGAGGTCACAGCACTGGTTGTAGATGAAGACGCCGACGGTCGCCAATGCAGTGAAAAGCACCACATTGATCAGCCCGATGACGCCCGCGTAGCCGAATACCGAACCGGCATCGACCAACCCGACCGAGCCGCTGTCGGAGGAGACCATATCGGTGAAGGTGCTGTTGAGCCGCTCCCACACACCCATGCCCTCGAGCACGATGTAGAGCAGACCGACCGCGAGCATCCACACGAAGAACATGGCCACGCTGATCACCAGCGAGATCTTCAGGGTCGACCAGGGGTCGATCCGGCGGATCTGCACCGTAGCCCGCAATGGCTCACCGGAGGCGACGGCCGCCGCGACGGCGACCGGAACCGCGGGCGAGACCGGTACCGACTGCGGGCCCGGGGTTTCGACGGGCAGCGGGTGCCGTATGTCGGACAGGTCCGGCATGTCCTTGATCAATTCCGGGCGGGCGATGCTGCGGGTCGGTCCGTCGATGCCGACGGACTTCACCATCGCCGCTTCCTTGCGTGCCGCCTTGGCCGCGAGATCCGCGGTGGTGCGGGCATTGCCGCCACCGAGACCACCGCCACCGCCACCGAGACCACCGCCGGCACCGCTGCCGCCGCCGAGCCCGCCACCGCCGAGCCCACCGCCGGTGGAATTCGGGCGACCGGTCACCGGCGACTGTCCGGGGCGATACAGGTTCGACTGTGGCTCCCGCTGCGGCAGCTGCGACCAGCCCTCCTGGAAGGGCGACTGGCCGCCGCCGTTCGATGCCGAGCGGTCGCCCGCTTCCGGCGCGGCAGGCTCGCCTGGGTTACCCGGCCGAGCCGCCCGCTGATCGAATGCCTCATGCCCGTCCGCACCCGAGCTCGGCTCCGGCGCTTTGAACGCGACTTCGCCTTGCTTGCTGTGCATTTCGTGCGGCTGGGCCCCTCCCTGCGGGCCACTCGGCTGGCCGTTCTCGGCCGATGCGACCGGCCGTGGGATCGGCCGCGGCGGAATCGGTGACGGTGCGATCCGTTCGGTTACACCGTTCGTCTGGTGCCGCTCGTCGTTCGGCTGATTCGTGGTCAATGGGAATCCTTAGATCCGTTCGTTGCCGCCGCTGTGGGGTTACTGCTCAGAGGAACCGGTGTCGCCGTCTCCGCCGACGAGCGAATCAGGATCGGGTTCGTCGGCATTGCGCGCGATAGCAAGCAACGTATCGCCATCGGCGAGGTTCATCAATCGCACGCCCTTGGTCTGTCGTCCAGCCTTACGAACCTGCTTCGCCGCCGTCCGGATAACACCACCGCCGGACGTGATCGCGTACAACTCATCCTCGTCGTCGACGATGAGCGCACCGACCAGGGTGCCACGCTTGGTGTCGTATTGGATAGTCAATACACCTTTACCGCCGCGACCCTGCGGGGTGTACTCCTCGATCGCGGTCCGCTTGGCATAACCACCGGAGGTCGCGACGAGCAGATAGGTGTCGGCGCGAACCACATTGAGCGACAACAGTTCATCGTCGGCATTGAACCGCATGCCCTGCACACCGGAGGTGGCGCGGCCCATCGGACGCAGTGCCTCATCGGTGGCGGAGAAGCGGATCGACTGGCCGCGCGCCGAAACCAGCAGCAGATCGTCATCGGCCGAGCACAGCACGGCGCCGACCAATTCGTCGTCGTCGCGCAGGTTCACCGCGACGATGCCGCCGCTGCGGTTGGAGTCGAAATCGGACAGCTTCGACTTCTTGACCAGGCCGTTCTTGGTGGCGAGTACCAGATAGGGCGCATCTTCGTAGCCCTTGATCTGGATGATCTGGGCGATCTTCTCATCCGGCTGGAAGGCCAGCAGATTCGCGACATGCTGACCGCGCGCGGTCCGGCTGGCTTCGGGCAGTTCGTAGGCCTTGGCCCGGTACACCCGGCCCTTATTGGTGAAGAACAGCAGCCAGTCGTGCGTGGAGCTGATGAAGAAGTGCTTGACGATGTCGTCCTGCTTGAGACCCGCGCCCTGCACGCCCTTGCCGCCGCGCTTCTGGCTGCGGTACAGGTCGGTCTTGGTGCGCTTGGCGTAACCGGTCTCGGTGACGGTGACGACCACATCCTCGCGGGCGATGAGATCCTCATCGGCCATATCGCCGTCATTGGCCACGATCTTGGTGCGCCGCTCGTCGCCGTACTTCTCGACGATCTCGGCCAGCTCGTCGCGCACGATCGCGCGCTGGCGCTCCGGCTTCTCGAGAATGTCCTTGAGGTCGGCGATTTCGGCCTCGATCTTGGCCAACTCGTCGACGATCTTCTGCCGCTCCAGTGCGGACAGCCTGCGCAACTGCATATCGAGGATGGCCGTGGCCTGGATCTCATCGATATCCAGCAACTGCATAAGGCCGGTGCGCGCGGTGTCGGTATTGGCCGAACGCCGGATCAGCGCGATGACCTCGTCCAGCGCGTCCAGCGCCTTGACCAGGCCGCGCAGGATGTGGGCGCGTTCCTCGGCCTTGCGCAACAAGTACCTGGTCCGCCGGATGATGACTTCCAACTGATGCTCGACGTAGAGCCGGATCATCTGATCCAGGCGCAGCGTGCGCGGCACGCCGTCGACGATCGAGAGCATGTTGGCGCCGAAGCTGGTCTGCAGCTGGGTGTGCTTGTAGAGGTTGTTCAGCACCACCTTGGCAACCGCGTCGCGCTTGATGGTGACCACGATCCGCATACCCGCGCGGTCCGAGGACTCGTCGTGGATATCGGAGATGCCGGCGATCTTGCCGTCCTTCACCTGCTCCGCGATGGAGTTGATGAAGTTGTCGGTGTTGACCTGGTACGGCAGCTCGGTGATGACGATCGTGGTGCGGCCGCGGTTGTCCTCTTCGATCTCGACAACACCGCGCATCCGGATCGAGCCGCGACCGGTGGTGTAGGCATCCTGGATGCCCTGATTACCGACGATGAGGCCGTAGGTCGGGAAGTCCGGACCCTTGACGCGCTCCATACAGGCCGCAAGCGTCGCCTCTTCGTCGGCGTCGTAGTTCTCCAGCGCCCAGTAGATCGCCTCGGCCAACTCGTTGAGGTTGTGCGGCGGGATATTGGTCGCCATACCGACCGCGATGCCGTTGCTGCCGTTCATCAACAGGTTGGGCACGCGGCTGGGGAGAACGGTCGGCTCCTGTGAGCGACCGTCGTAGTTCGGCGTGAAATCGACCGTCTCGTGGTCGATTTCGCGCAGCAACTCCATGGCCAGCGGGGTCAGGCGGCATTCGGTGTACCGCATGGCGGCCGCGCCGTCATTGCCGCGGGAACCGAAGTTGCCCTGACCGTCGACCAGCGGATAGCGCAGCGACCACGGCTGGGCCATGCGGACCAGGGTGTCGTAGATCGACGCGTCACCGTGCGGGTGGTAGTTACCCATGGTCTCGGCGACCGGGCGGGCGGACTTCACATAGCCGCGGTCGGGCCGGTAGCCGTTGTCGTACATCGCGTAGAGCACGCGGCGATGCACCGGCTTGAGGCCGTCGCGGACGTCGGGCAGCGCGCGGCCCACGATCACGCTCATCGCGTAATCGATGTAGCTGCTCTGCATTTCGTTCTGGATATCGACCGGTTCGATCCGGTCACCCGCTCCGCCCTCGGGTGGCAGCGTGGTTTCAGTCATCTAAAAGTCTCCTTTGGTACCGGACGTGGAATTGCGCGTCACGCCGGTTACACGTCGAGGAAGCGAACGTCCTTGGCATTGCGGGTGATAAAGCTGCGACGTGCCTCGACGTCCTCGCCCATCAGGATGGAGAACAGCTCGTCGGCCGCGGCGGCATCGTCGAGAGTGACCTGACGCAGCACCCGCACCGAGGGATCCATGGTGGTCTCCCAGAGCTCCTTGGCGTTCATTTCGCCGAGACCCTTGTAGCGCTGGACACCGTCGTCCTTGTTGATCTTCTTGCCCGCGGCCAGCCCCGCCTCGAGCAGGCCGTCACGCTCGCGATCGGAGTAGGCGAACTCCGGATCGGACCGCTGCCACTTGAGCTTGTAGAGCGGCGGCTGCGCGAGGTACACGTGCCCGTGCTCGACCAGTGGCCGCATGAAGCGGAACAGCAGCGTCAGCAGCAGGGTCGAGATGTGCTGGCCGTCCACGTCGGCGTCGGCCATCAGCACGATCTTGTGATAACGCAGCTTGGCGATATCGAATTCGTCGTGGATGCCGGTGCCGAAAGCGGTGATGATCGACTGAACCTCGTTGTTCTTGAGGACGCGGTCGATGCGGGCCTTCTCGACATTGATGATCTTGCCGCGCAGCGGCAGGATCGCCTGGTACATCGAGTCGCGGCCGGATTTGGCCGAGCCACCGGCGGAGTCGCCCTCCACGATGTAGATCTCGGACTTGCTCGGATCCTTGGAGCGGCAGTCGGCCAGCTTGCCGGGCAGACCGCCGAGGTCGGTGGCGCTCTTACGACGCACCAGTTCGCGCGCCTTACGCGCGGCGACGCGGGCCTGTGCGGAGGAAACCGCCTTGTTCACAATGGTCTTCGCATCGGCCGGATTGGCCTCGAACCAGTGTGAGAGGTGCTCGTTGCAGGTGCGCTGCACGAACGACTTGACCTCGGTATTGCCGAGTTTGGTCTTGGTCTGCCCCTCGAACTGCGGCTCGGAGACCTTCACGCTCACAATGGCGGCCAGACCCTCGCGGATGTCGTCACCGGTCAGGTTGCCGTCCTTCTCCTTGAGCAGCTTCTTGTCCTTGGCGTACTTGTTGACCACCGTGGTGAGCGCCGCGCGGAAGCCCTCTTCGTGGGTGCCGCCCTCATGGGTGTTGATGGTGTTGGCGAAGGTGTGCACCGACTCCGAGTAGCCGGAGTTCCACTGCATCGCGACCTCGAGCTCGTGCCCGGTGCCCTTGCCGGTGAACGCGACGACGGAGTTGTGGATGGCCTGCTTGGTCCGGTTGATGTGCCGGACGAAATCCTCCAGGCCACCCGGGTAGTGGTATGTCCGCGTCTTCACCTTGTGCTCGACCGGCGCGGCGGGCGCATCCGGATCGGCATGCTTGGGCGCCTCGGCGGTTTCGCTGACCACCTCGTCGGTGACGTCGGCGTCGGTGACGCGCTCATCGGTCAGGGTGATGGTGAGGCCCTTGTTCAGGAACGCCATCTCCTGCAGGCGGCGCGCGACCGTCTCGAAGTTGTAGGTGGTGGTCTCGAAGATGTCCGGGTCGGCCCAGAAGCGAATCGTGGTGCCGGTGCGCTTGGTCGGCTCGCCCTGCATCAGCTTGCCGGGCTTGGAATCCTTGTATTCCTGCGTCCAGTGGTACCCGTCCACGTCCACGTCCGCCTGGAGGCGGCTGGAGAGCGCGTTGACCACGGAGATGCCGACACCGTGCAGTCCGCCCGACACCGCATAGGAATCGGAGTCGAACTTGCCGCCGGCGTGCAGCTGGGTCATCACGACCTCGATGGTGGGCACACCCTGGGCGTGCATGGCCACCGGGATACCGCGGCCGTCGTCGATCACCTCGACGCCACCGTCCGCCAGCAGGGTCACATCCACCTGCGTCGCGTATCCGGCCATTGCCTCGTCGACCGAGTTGTCGACGACCTCCCAGATCAGGTGATGCAGACCGCGCTCACCCGTGGAGCCGATGTACATACCGGGCCGCTTGCGAACGGCTTCGAGACCTTCGAGGACGGTGATGGATTCGGCACCGTAATTGCCTGACTTGGGCTTGTTCGAGCCGTCTGCGTTGGAGTCCATGGCAGCCACTGGTCGGTAGCTCTCCTTACTTGCTGATCCCTGGCGCAGCGGTCGGACAGCACGTGTGGGGCACCGGTTTGATTCTGTGGTGAAGATAGGGTCCACGCGCGGGCTGAACGGAACGCGCCGAAAGGTTCGCCGCTAGTTACCCCACCATCCTACTGGTAGACCCAAGCCACAATGCACCTACGACACCCCTGACGGCTCCGTGGATGCGAGAAATCGGTCGAGCGCGGGTCGGTTCCGCCTTCAACCCCTTTGAGTCCATCAGATTCGGCCTGAGAGTTGCCTGTGTGACGGAGCCGTAACAGCGGCCTCCTGAGCGGGCGTCAGCGAGCGAACCATTGACACAGCGCCCGATCGCGCACGACAGAGCGCAGCGTCGGCGCGGCGCGGTCGTGAGCGGGTGCACACGACATAGTTCAGCCTACGTGGCGGACTCACGCATGACGGCCGCGGCGTTCCACGTGAAACTGATCTATGCGCTGGACTGTCGCTTATCCGTAGGTGTCCCGTGGACCGCGGCCTTTGATGTGCCGCTCACCCTTGCGCCAGCTCGGCGCCGCCGGACCGGTGATCTTCAACGATGTGACCACGCCCTGCCCCACCGCCGCATTGATCTTCGCCAGGATCTGGCCCTGCAGCATGCGCAGCTGGGTGGCCCACGCCGTGGATTCGGCGGCGATGCTCAGCACGCCGTCCTTCAATGTCATCGGGGTCGCGTGCGAGGCGATGTCCTCGCCGACCACACCGGCCCAGCGGCCGAAGACCATGCCCTCGGCGACCTTGGCCGACCAGCCCCGATTCTTAGCGATGGCGCCGGCCAGGCTCGAAAGCAGTTGCGGGTCACGGTCATCGGGCCGCGCGCCGGACCAGCCGGTGCGACGGCGGGCTCCGGCGCGTAGCCGACGCGGCGATGCCCGGCCCTGCCCCACCGATTTACCGCTCGCCTTGGCCGCCGCCCGCGCCTCCTCCAACGCACGCCGCGCCAGATCGATACCGCGCAACTCCGGTTCCGGCTCGGATGCGGAAGCATTCGACGCTGTCGGATCGCTCACGACTGCGCCTCGCTGACGCTCAGCTCCGTCGTGCGCGATCGCGCGCTGTATTGATGGTTCACTCGCTGACGCTCGCTCACGACTGCGCCTCGCTGACACTCAGCTCCGTCGTGCGCGATCGCGCGCTGTATTGATGGTTCACTCGCTGACGCTCGCTCACGACTGCGCCTCGCTGACACTCAGCTCCGTCGTGCGCGATCGCGCGCTGTATTGATGGTTCACTCGCTGACGCTCGCTCACGAGGTCCGCCTCTCTCCCCGCCGCCGTTCGCGCGCTGGTTGCCGACGCGTCGGATTGCAATCGGCGCTGATCTTACCGATGCGACAGGGATCCGACGGTGCCCCGATCAACCGGTGGCGGCGTCGGATTCCCGGTCGGCGATTCGGGAGATGCGGCCGTCCGCACCGCCGTTCGTTTCAACCCGGAGCGGAACCGCGGAAAGTTCCACGGGCACGTCCTCGGGGACCGCGGCGGTGATCAGCACCTGTTCGGCACCGGCCGCAACCTCGGCGAGCGCCGTGCGTCGGCGGCGATCGAGTTCGGCGAATACGTCATCGAGCAGCAGTACCGGCTCGGCGCCGGTGGCGCGCAGCAGTTCGAAGGCCGCGAGCCGCAGCGCCAGTGCGAACGACCACGACTCACCATGGCTGGCAAAGCCTTTCGCGGGGGCGGTGCCGAGCATCAGATCCAGATCGTCGCGGTGCGGGCCGACCAGGCAGACCCCTCGCTCCAATTCCTTCGGCCGCGCCGCCGCCAGTTCGCGCAGCAAATTCGCCTCCAGCGCCTCGACGTCATCGGGCTGCGGTGCGCGCATCGGGTCCAGGAATTCCGGCGGCAGGCTCGCGCTGCGGTAGCCGATTGCGGCGGGGCGTGATTCGGGCGCGATCGACGAGTACGCCTGTGCGAGATACGGATACATATCGTGCACCAGGCGCAGTCGCTGTGCGAGCAGCACCGAGGCGTGGGTCGCCAAATGCCCGTCCCAAACATCCAGGGTGCTGAGTTCCGCCTTCGAGCGGGCTTGGCGCCCAGCGGATTTCAACAGGGCCGAGCGCTGTCGCAGCACCCGGTCGTAGTCGGCGCGCACGGCGGCCAGCCGCGGCAACCTGGCTGTGCACAACTCATCGAGGAAGCGCCGCCGTTCACCCGGATCGCCGCGGACCAGGGCGAGGTCCTCCGGCGCGAAGAGCACCGTCTGCAGAATGCCGAGGATTTCTCGCGGCCTGCGCACCGGAGATCGGTTGATCTGCGCACGATTCGCGGCGCCCTGGTTCAATTCGAGATCGATGCGCAGTTCGCGGCCCGCGTTCACGACGGTCGCGCCGATCCTGGCGCGTTCGGTGCCGATACGGATCAGCGGTGCGTCGACGGCGACCCGGTGTGAGCCCAAGGTGGCGAGGTAGCCGACCGCCTCGAGCAGGTTCGTTTTGCCGTTGCCATTGGCCCCCAGGAAAACCGTGCGGCCTGGGGATAATTCGAGCTCGGCGTGCTCCCAGGAGCGGAAGTCGCGCAGTGACAGCGTCCGGATGAACACCCGTCTACTCCGCTCCGGCCGTCGTAATCGCCTTTTTCCGCCGCTGCCGACGACGAATCGCGCGCAAACCACAACATCTTGTGGTCCATCCACTGTCTGTGGACGAACTGTGGATAAATCGCATCGCCGCCGATGCTCAGCCCGGCAACCGAACCGGCATCAACAGGTAGATGTACGGGCTCTCCAGTGCGACGAACGCACCCGACTCCGTCACCTTGGGTTCCTCGTCGCTCGCTGGCAGCAGCACCGCGGGACGGCTCGGCGTGGTGAAGCCGAAGGTGACCCGATCGGCGTGCAGCGCGGAGAGGCCGTCGATGAGGTAACCCGGATTGAACGCGATTGTCAGTGACTCACCGCGGAATTCGGCCTCCAGCCACTCCTCGGCGCGACCCGCGTCATCGCCGCCCGCCGAGAGCAGCAGCCCCTCGTCGGTGAATTCCAGCCGCACCTGTGCACCGCGCTCGGCGACCAGCGCGACGCGCTTGATGGCGTCGGTCAGCGTGGCGACCGGGAGGGTGGCGATCGAGGTGTGCTCCTTGGGGAGCAATTGGCGGAACTTGGGGAATTCCGCATCGAGCAGTCGCGTGGTGGTCCGTCGGCCCGCGTTCACGATGCCGAGCAGACCGTCCGCGCCGCTGCCGGTGCCGAGCGAAAGCTGTACGGGCGCATCGGAGGGACCCAGCGTCTTGGCGGCTTCCGACAGCGTCCGGGCCGGAATCAGCACCGAGGTCTCGATATCGGTGCGGGCAGGCTGCCATTCGATGTGGCGGACCGCCAACCGGAATCGGTCGGTGGCCGCGAGCACGACCTGCGGTCCCTCGATCTCGACCCGGATGCCGGTGAGCATCGGTAGCGTGTCGTCGCGTCCGGCGGCGACCGCGACCTGGCCGACTGCCTCGGCGAAGACATCGACGCTCAGCTCACCGGTCTGCTGCGGCACCTCGGGCAGCTGGGGATAGTCCTCGACCGGCATGGTCGGCAGCGAGAACTTCGCACTGCCACAGCTGATCAGCACGCGGGTGCCGTCGATGGCAACATCGACGGGCTTATTGGAAAGCGCCTTGGTGATATCGGCGAGCAGTCGACCGGAGACGAGCACCTCGCCGGGTCCGGCGACCTCGGCCGCGACGCGCATCTGCGCGGAGACCTCGTAGTCGAAGCCGGAGACGGTCAGTCCGTCCTCGCCCGCAACGAGTAGTACGCCGCCGAGTACCGGGACCGGAGGCCGCGACGGGAGGCTGCGTGCCACCCATGCAACGGACTCGGCGAAATCCTCTCGGGCGACCCGAAATTTCATACTCGCCAGCTCCATCGCCCGTTCTGTCCTCTCCCGGTTCCGTGATCTCTGTCGGCTTCGTCAGCGTTGATTCTCGAAAGGGGGTGCTGTACCTGCCGCCTTTGCAGTCTGGCATAGGCGACCGACATTGAACCGTACTCGTCCGGACCAGCTGAACCTAGCCCGACCCTCCGGTTGTTCTGTGTAGCGAAGACGATCCGTGCTGCGAAATATCGAGCAAGGAGAACAGGTGCGGGTGAATCGCGCGGATGTGTCGCTCCCGCTTCTCCTTGCTTGTCTCGGCGAGTGGCTCGGATGCCGATGCTCACTGATCGACTTTCCACACATCCTGTTTTGAAGAGAGATCTTCTAGAAGAAGAACTGAAGTAGTAGTAGGCACTGTGGAATCTGTGGACTGCGGCCGAATCCGCAGGTCCGGGGGCGTGGTGCGGTGGGGATGACCGCTGGGTGACTCGAGGATGAACGGATGGGGGTTGTGGACGTTGCGGGTTTGTCCCCCATTCATCCTCGAGCGCTCCTCGAGTTGTTCCACCTGATTCACCAGGTTGTTCACACATGTGCACCGAATCGTGGACAGCTCGAGGAATCCTCGAGGACTCCACATGGACTCCTCGAGGATTCCCCAAGCCGCTGACCGAGCCCGTCGCTGGTCAGGACCTGTGTGTGGATACGGCTGTGGACTCTGTTGATTCCACCCCTGTTAGCAACGGATCCACGATCATCCGCACAGCCTGTGGACGAACCGGTGCACAACTCGGAGTTTCCTCGAGGACTCCACAAGAATTCCTCGAGGAGTCCACAGGGCACAAAAAAGCACCGCCCCAGGTCAGGGGCGGTGCCGAGGTGTTAGTGCCGGTCAGCGCGAACGCTGTTTAATCCGGGCTGTTAGTTCTTGTACTTGGTCGTACACGCGGCGCCGCTCGGTCATCTCCTTGCGCACTTTTTTCTCCGCGTACATGACCGTGGTGTGGTCGCGACCGAAAGCCTGGCCGATCTTGGGAAGTGATAGATCCGTTAGTTCCCGGCATAGATACATGGCGATCTGCCGGGCCTGCGCCAGCGGCCGGGCTTTACCCGGCCCGGTCAGCTCCTCGAGCGTGGTGTTGAAGTATTCGGCGGTTACGGCCATGATCGTCGCCGCGTTGATCTCCAGCGTCGCGGTATCCGGCATGAGATCGCGCAGTACGACCTCGGCCAACGGCAGATCCAGCGGCTGGCCGTTCAACGAGGCGAACGCCGTCACCCGGATCAGCGCACCCTCCAGCTCGCGGATATTGCGCTCGACCCGACTGGCGATCAGTTCCAGCACGTCGTGCGGCACGTCGAGCCGGTCCATCCGCGCCTTCTTGCGCAGAATCGCGATACGCGTCTCCAACTCCGGCGGCTGCACATCGGTGATCAGGCCCCACTCGAACCGGGTCCGCAGCCGCTCCTCCAGCGTGGCCAGCTGCTTGGGCGGCCGGTCGGAAGACACCACGATCTGCTTATTGGCGTTGTGCAGGGTGTTGAAGGTGTGGAAGAACTCCTCCTGGATACCTTCCTTGCCCTCGATGAACTGGATGTCGTCGACGAGCAGAATGTCGGTCTCGCGGTAGCGGCGCTTGAATGCCACCTTGCGGTCGTCGCGCAGACTGTTGATGAAGTCGTTGGTGAATTCCTCTGTCGATACGTACTTCACCCGCATGCCCGGGAACAGCCGCTGGGCATAGTGTCCGGCCGCGTGCAGCAGATGGGTCTTGCCGAGACCCGAGGCGCCCCAGACGAACAGTGGGTTGTAGGCGCGCGCGGGCGCCTCCGCGATCGCGACCGCCGCGGCATGCGCGAAGCGATTGGACGCGCCGATGACGAAGGTCTCGAAGGTGTACTTGGCATTCAGGCTCGCCGAGGAATTCGACGGCGCCGGATTCTCCTGCGACTTGGTGAAGTAGGTCGGCCACGAATTGCGGACATTGACGACCGGTTCGTCGTCGTGCGAGTTGTCCGAGATCGGCTCGCGGACCGATTCGTGCGCGGCCGCGATGGCCGGATCGGTGCCCGGCCGGGATTCTCGTGCGGATGCCGCCTCCCGCATCGGCGCGCGACCCTGCGCCCGCACCGGTTCCGGTAGCGGCTCCGGATTGAACAGTGACTCCTGGCCGGGCGGCACCGAATCGCGTCGCGGCGGGAGTCCGGATTCGCGGCGAGACGCGGGCGGCTCCTGTCGTTCGCCATTGGTCTGGCCCGGATAGTCGCCGCGGCTCGGGTATTCGTCGGTCGGGTACGCCCCCGCCGCCTCGTATCCGGGCACCGGCAGGTACTCGGGCGCGCCCGAGTATTCCGGCGTGGGCTCATAGTCGGGTGCCGCCGAGTACTCCGGTCCGGTCGAGTATTCGGGTGCCGCCGAGTAATCGTTGGGCTGTGCATAACGCGGCGGGGCGTAGTCGTTGCGCCCGGGATAGTCGGGGGCGGGATAGCCCGCCGGACCGCGACCGCTGTCGCGGCCACGCTCGGGCCGACTCGTCATGCGCGCGTGACGCGGATTGTTGCCGGGGCGTTCGGTCGGCTGCGACGCCGGCGCCGCGATCCGGACGCCCAGGCCCTCGACCTGCGGACCGAGACGACGGCCGAGTGAACGCAGAATGGGTTCGCGCAGATCGCGTTCGATGGCCTCCTGGGCCAACGACGATGGCACCGAGAGCAAGGCGAACCCCTGCGCCACGGTCAGCGGCTTGACCAGTTTGAGCCAGGCCTGCTGTGCCCGGGAGACCGGCGGGATGGCACCATCGGCCGAGCCGGTGGTGAGTTCGGCGACCACCTCCGGCCACACGGTGGCCAACACGTTCTGCTCGTCGTCCAT